>CBDFLL010000001.1:0-188212 GCA_965249205.1 Vicinamibacterales bacterium
GCGGAGTTGAGGGCGGCGGGTCGCGAAATGAATAAAAAGCGCTACAATCACACATTTCGTGGAATAATCCGTGCAGCTAGCTGCACGCACCATAGCATGACTCTATGTGACTACATGGACGTGCCCGCCGGCGCGCGAACTGGGCACCCTTCCGCCGACGGGCATCGAAGGTACCGCAGCAGCGGAGGCACAGGGTATCATAAACGGCACCATCATCACGCCGGAAGGGGAGCCCCTCCCGAACGCGGAGGTGAGAGCCAGAAACCTCCTGACCGGTGAGGTCAGCGGGACGACGACGACCGGGCCCGGCGGAGAGTACTCGTTCGCTGTCGACCCTGGAAACTACGTCGTCGAGATCCTTGGAGAAAATGGATTAGTCGTCGCCACGACCGCGTTCGTTTCGGCAGTCGCTGGAGTGACCCTTGCTACGGCGGCCACCGTGGCAGCCACGGCCGGCGCCCTGAGCGCCGTCAGCAGCGTGACGGGTTTGGCGGCGGTCATCGGCACCTCGGCCGCCAGGACCGTCTCGTTTGCGGCGGCGGCTGCCGGTGCGGCCGGTGGTGCCCTCGGTGTGCCGGTGCCACCGATTGTGGGGGCAGTCGGTAATGGTGGCGGTGGTTTACCTGGCATCGTGCCCGACGATCCCCCAGCGAGCCCATCACAGTAGTCGGGACCAGACACCGTGTGCGGTCAGCACCCATTAGATATCGCGATCCCCCTGACTGCGCGTCATTCAGTAGCACTCGACCTGTGGGGCCACACGCGACGCGGCGCGTGCACGCTCGCGCTCCTGGCGACAGCAGTCTGCGCCTCGCCCGCGTACGCTCAAGTCACCGTAGTTCCCGATCCGGACGCAGGGGCGACGACCCGGTTTGGGCCGCTCTCGATGAGGTCGACGATCGCGTTGAGCAATCTCGGCAGCGACAGCAACGTCTTCAACGAAGCCGATGGCGACCGCCAGCCGAGCGATTTCACGGTGACGTTCACCCCCACCACCGACCTCTGGTTGCGTCTGGGCCGAACCTGGGTCAGCGGAACGATCGGCCTGGATTGAATCTACTACAAGCGATATGCGACTGAACGGTCCGCAAACTCGACCTACCGGGTGGGTGTGTCTCGTGCCGTCAGGCGCCTGGCCCTGAAGGGAAATTTCACACGCCTCAGTACGCGCGCCCGGCCTGGGTTCGAGATCGACGCTCGCTCGCAGCGCCAGGAAAAGCTGTTTGGCGGCGAAGTGACCATCAGGACGTTCTCGAGGACACACTTCGGAGCCAAGGGGTGGCGCCGGGAAGTCGAGTTCGACCAGGCGGCCGTGTTCCGGGAGGCCAACCTCGGCGAGGAATTGAACCGGCGGAACTCCGGCGCTGCCTTTATCCTCCGGATTGACCTGACGCCCCTGACCAGCGTCTTGCTTGAGATGGGACGCGAGCGCGATCGATACGTGTCCACGCCGCTACGGGACGCCGACTCGACACACGTTGCCGGGACCGTGACCTTTCAGCCGCTGGCGCTGATCAGCGGAGACGCGTCCTTCGGGTACCGACGCTTCCTGCCGCTGAGCAACGAGGTGCCACCCTATCGAGGGGGGACGGCGGTCGTCAACCTGACCTACGCCATCTTCGGGACCACGCGGTTGGGTGTCGGGGCCACGCGTAACATTCAGCCCTCGTTTGAGCTGAGCCAGCCGTACTTTCTGGAAACGGGTGTCAGCGGCTCCGTTCAGCAGCAGATCTACGGGGGCTTTGACATCCTCGCGCGAACAGGCCTCCGGTGGCTTGAATATCGCGACCGGCTCGGCGCGAGGGTCCAGGTATCCAACCGGACGGACCGTGTACGCAATTTTGGCCTCGGCGCCGGGTACCGTCTCGGGCTGGACAAACGCATCGGCTTCAACGTTGATTACGACGAGCGGACGTCCGGTGTCGATGATTACCGATACAACGGCCTGCGCTACGGCATGTCGATCACATATGAGACGTAAATTCCTGGTGGCGGCGGCGCTCGCGTTGGCGCTCGGACTCTGCCCGGCGGCACCTGCTGCCGCACAGGTCGTGCTGCCTGCAGATGACGCAACAGCGACTGCCCCCGTCCCGCAGACGCCGGAGCCGCCACCGGACGACTACGTCGTCGGCCCGCAGGACACGCTCGTCATTACCTCCTACGACCAGCCCGAGCTCACGGGGCGCTTTACCATAGAGACCGACGGTACGTTCACGTATCCCCTCATTGGACGGGTGTCGGTCGGGGGCTTGACGCTTCGCGGCGTGCAGACCGCGATCGAAAGTCAGCTTCTTGAGGGTGGATTCTTCAGGGACCCACAGGTGGCAGTAGCCATCGATCAGTACCGCAGTCAGAAGATCTTTATCGTCGGGGAAGTGCGCACACCTGGGTCGTATCCGCTATCGGGCGACGACATGCGTCTGGTAGAGGCGCTTGCTCTGGCTGGGTCGACACTGCCAACAGCGAGCGGTGAGGCCGTGATCGTGCGTCCGGCGAACGCGTTGGTAATCGAATCGACTCTTGTGGCCGAAGCTGCCGGTGGCTATAGCGAGCTTCCCGACGACAGTTCCGATCAGGTGGTACGCGTCGACCTTCGAGATCTAGAGAACGGCGACGTGTCGCAAAACGTGCGACTCAGGAACAACGACACAGTCTTCGTGCTCCGCGCTGAGAGCGTGTACGTGTTCGGGCAGGTCAACAGCCCCGGAGCGTATCCGTTGCGCCAGAAGGACACCACGGTGCTCCAGGCGCTGTCGCTCGCCGGGGGCGTCACGGATCGTGGCTCGACGGGACGGATCCGCATCGTCAGGATCGTCGATGGCGAAAAGGAAGAGGTTGACGTAAAGTTGACTGACTTCGTCCTGCCTCGCGACACGATCGTCGTGCCAGAGCGATTCTTCTAGTCGGCCCTGGTACACACCAAACCCACCACACCTCCAGATGAGGAAGAGCACTTCCGCGACCGAGGCGATGGCCTTTCACGAGACTCCCATGGCCGACGGTGCCACGGTAGCTGCCCTCCCTCACGGAGCCACGTTGGTGGCAGCAGGGGACGACGATCGGATCCCGAGAGTCTTTCTCGCCAGCGCCGATCTCGTGGCCCAGACGCTGGCGTTCCTGGCCGCGTTCGCAGTCTCGCCAGCGGTACAGCGAAGTCTTCTGCCTGGGGGCATGCTCGACGGCTTCCTCCCTGATATTTTTCCCGTCCCAGCCTCCCCGACCCCCGCCTTCCCACCCCTCCTGGAACTTGTGTGGCTACTGGTTGCCAGCGCCCCGGTCACGCTCGTGGTCATGGAACTCATCGGGGGGTACCAGCGCCTCCTCGGTCAATCAGTGGCGCGGTTATTCACGAGCGCGGCGCTGTCTCAGACCGTCGCGATCAGCTTCAGTGCACTGATCGTGTTCGCGCTGAAGCTGTCGAGTTCGAGTCGTGTCCTGATCTTCACCTACGGTCTACTCGCCGCAGTGGGACTCTTTTCCTACCGCGCGTCCGTGCGGTGGTATCAACAACGCCGTCTCGGCGGGGGCGCGTACGCCAGGAACGTGCTGCTGGTGGGCCAACCGCGTGCGGTGGAATGGCTCGTCCGCCATATCCAGGACGGCGTGCCCCATAACCGGTTCCGGCTTGTTGGCTGGTTGGGCGTCCCCGGCGAACACCCGCGCACATCCGCCCCTGACCGGCGCCGAAGCGACACCTCGCGCGAGATCCCCCTTCCGCGGTTGGGCGGCGCGAACGAGCTCGGCGAGTTGCTCGTGCACCGTCCGGTACACGAAGTGATCGCCATTCAATCGTCGGGCGGTCGCGACTGGCTGCGTCACGTCATGGAACACTGCGACTACTTCCGCATCCGACTGCGCATCGTACCGGAGGCACTCCTCGTCGATACCCTCAGGGATCTGCGCCTCGCGTTCCGCGGAGACGCGCTTCGCCTTCCTGAGGTCGTGCTGACACCGCCATATCTCGACGAGGACGTCCTATTCGTCAAACGTTTCATTGACATCGTCGCGTCGGCCTCGCTGCTCCTCGTGTTGGCTCCCCTGTTCCTGCTCATCGCGGTGGCAATCAAGCTCACGACGCCTACACTTCCCGTCCTCTATCCCTGGCGCGTCGTCGGCCTCAGCGGACGTCCGTTTACCGGATACAAGTTCACAACGATGGTGGCCAACGCCGACGAGCAGAAACCGTCTCTCCTCCCGCTAAACGAAATGGAGGGGCCGGTGTTCAAACTGCAGAACGACCCTCGAATCACCCCATTTGGTCGCATCCTGCGCAAGTTCAGTCTCAACGAGCTCCCACAGCTCTGGAGTGTGCTGAAAGGAGACATGAGCCTGGTCGGGCCACGGCCGGCCTTTCCCGATGAGCTCCGGCGCTACGAACTGTGGCAAAAGCGGAAGTTGTGCATAAAGCCCGGCATGACCTGTCTCTGGCAGGTCAGCGGACGCAATCGGATCGCCAACTTCGACGACTGGGTGCGTCTCGATCTCGAATACATCGACCGGTGGAGCCTGGGGCTCGACATGCGCATCCTGGCGCGGACGGTCTGGGCCGTGGTCTCCGGGTCTGGCTCCTAGTCCATGCGCGCGCTCGTCACCGGCGGCGCGGGCTTCATCGGCAGCCATTTTGTAGACCGCCTCCTCGACGAAGGATATGACACCGTCGCGTACGACAACTTCTCGACCGGTCAGGAGCGCTTTCTAGAGCGATCCGCTCGTCATCCTCGCTTTCGGCTGGTTCGAGGTGACCTCATGGATCGGGACGCGCTGGCCACCGCGGCGGCGGGCACCGATATCGTCTTCCACATGGCGGCGAACGCCGACGTCCGCTTCGGTACTGACCGCCCTGAACGCGACGTGCACCAGAATGCACTCGCGACCTTCTACGTGCTGGAGGCCATGCGCGCCACAGGCGTCACCCGGATCGTGTTCTCGTCGACCGGTTCGGTGTACGGCGAGCCCACTGTGTTTCCGACGCCGGAGAACGCGCCGTTTCCTCTCCAAACATCACTATACGGAGCAGCGAAGCTGGCGAGTGAGGGTCTCATCCAGGCCTATTGCGAGGGGTTCGGGTTCAGGGGACACATCTTCAGATTCGTCTCGATTCTTGGAGAGCGGTACTCGCACGGGCATATTTTCGATTTCTACAAGCAGCTGCGTGAGCATCCCGGAGAGCTCCACGTCCTCGGCGATGGCGGCCAGCGGAAGTCGTATCTCTACATTCATGATTGCGTTGACGCGGTGATGCACGCGCTTGAACACGCCACCGCCCGCGTCAACATTCTGAATCTTGGAACGGACCACTACTGCCGTGTAAACGACTCGATCGCATGGATCGCCGAGGAACTCGGCCTGGCCCCCGCCTTGTCGTATTCCGGTGGCGAGCGCGGCTGGGTCGGCGACAGTCCGTTCATCTTCCTGGACTGCCACAAGATGCGCTCGCTCGGCTGGCAACCACAGGTCTCCATCCGGGACGGCGTGATCCGAACACTCCGGTATCTACAGGGCAACACCTGGCTCATGGACGCCCGCCAGTGACGTCGCTCGCAGGGCGGACGGTCCTCCTCACCGGCGCGACCGGCGCCCTCGGGCGCGCCATCGCGGAGGCGTATTCCCGAGCGGGCGCTCGGTTGCTGATGTCCTCCAGGCAGGGGGCGGCGGTACAGACCCTCGCGGATGACCTTGCATCCACGTTCTCGGCTGATGTGTCTGCCCTCGCGGATGACCTGTCGCGCGAGGACGACATCCGCGGTCTGGCTGAGGAAAGCCAGCGGCGATTTGGCGGTCTGGACGTCCTCATCAACACCGCGGCAGTCATCGGACCAATCGGACCGGCGTGGGAGAACGACTGGGACGAGTGGAAGCACGCGATCGAAACGAATCTTTTCGCGGTTGTTCATTTGTGTCGACTCTGCGTGCCGTTCATGCCGCTGGGAAGCGGTCGCGCAAAGATCATCAACCTGTCCGGCGGCGGCGCCTCATCGCCTCGGCCACGCTTCTCGGCGTACGCCACCGCGAAAACCAGCCTCGTCCGCTTTTCAGAAACGCTGGCGCTCGAAGTCGAAGGACGCCGCATCGACGTCAACTGCATCGCGCCAGGCGTCATGAACAGCACCCTCACGCGCGCAGTCGTGACCGCCGGGCCGGAACGTGCCGGCACCAAGGAATACGAAGTCGCACGAGACGCGACCAGTCGAGACACCGACCCCAGGGCTCGGGCCGCCGGCCTCTCCGTCTTTCTGGGGTCGTCACACAGCGACGGGATCTCGGGCCGGCTTCTCAGCGCGCTCTGGGACGACTGGGAATCTCTCCGCGGCGACGCGGCCGTATTGAACAGTGCAGACACGTACACCCTGAGAAGGGTCTTGCCCGAGGGGTACACAACGCCGCAGATATCGGCATCGACAGATAGCGCGCTCAAGGTCTCTGTCGTTGGACTGTGGCACCTCGGGTGTGTGACGGCAGCGTGTTTGGCGGCTGCTGGACATGACGTGGTGGCCTACGACGATGACCCACAGATCGTCTTGGATCTCCGAGCTGCAACACTCCCAATCGTCGAACCCGGTCTGGACGAGTTGATCAGTCGCGAAGTACACGACGGTCACCTGCGCTTCGAGGACGACGCGGCAGAAATTGGTCGTGCCGACGTGACATGGATCACCTGGGACACACCGATCGACAACAACGACAGGTCCGATGTCGAGTGGGTACTCGGTCGCGTTGAACGACTCTTCCCGTATCTGCGGCACGGCACGATCGTGCTCGTGTCCTCTCAACTACCCGTGGGCAGCATCGCAGAGATCGAACCTCGCTTCGCCGCCGCCCGGCCGGGGTGCGCGGTCTCGTTCGCCTGTGTTCCTGAAAACCTCCGCCTCGGAAAAGCGCTCGACGCGTTTTTGCGACCCGAGCGTATCGTCTGCGGCGTTCGCGATTCGGCCGAGCGAGACCGAATCGTGACGTTACTGACACCGTTCACCAGGCGGATCGAGTGGATGAGCGTCGAATCAGCAGAAATGACGAAGCACGCCCTCAACGCTTTTCTCGCCACGTCGGTCACGTTCATCAATGAAATTGCATCGCTGTGCGAATGCGTCGGAGCCGATGCGGCAGACGTTGCTCGAGGGTTGAAGTCTGACTCGCGGATCGGGCCGCGGGCCTACCTGTCTCCGGGGAGCGCCTTTGCTGGAGGTACGCTGGCGCGCGATGTCGTCTCACTGGCGCAGTTGGCCACACAACACGCGCGATCACTGCACGTCATCGGCTCAGTTCGCACGAGCAATGACAGCCACAAACAATGGGCGACCGAGCGATTGCGCGATGAATTTGGATCAGTCTCGGGAAAGATCGTTGCGCTGTGGGGCCTTACCTACAAGCCGGGCACCAGCACGTTGCGACGGTCGAACGCGTTGGGGTTGTGCGAAACCCTGCTGGCGGAAGGTGCTGTTGTTCGAGCCTACGATCCTGCAGTGTCAGAAGTTCCCGTGCACCTGGCGGACCGGATCACGCTAAGCCGCGATGCGATGGAAGTCGCTGAGGGTGCAGACGCCCTCGTCGTGGCGACGGAATGGCCGGAGTTTCGTCGGGCCGCCGAGCGATTGATTGCGGTCGAACGGCCCCTCGTCATGCTGGACGCCAACGGGTTCCTGTCAGAGACGCTGGGCTCCGTGCCGCGCATCCGTTACATCGCGGTCGGCCGGCCATGAGCGCCCCGTCGGATGCCCGGCCTCTCGCGGGCGGCGCTGCCCTCATCACCGGGGCCAGTGAGGGTCTCGGGCTGGCGATCGCGCGGAGCTTCGTGCTGGCCGGCGCCGACGTGTTCCTCTGCGCCAGGGACGCTGTTCGGCTGGAGGAGGCGCGGAGCGCACTGGCGGCACTGTGTACAGGCGCGCAGCGTGTGCTCGTCTCCCCTGGCGACGTGTCCTGCGAACCGGATGTGACGAGAGTAGCCGCGTCAGCCGTTGAAGCGTTTCCCTCGCTGCAGGTGCTGGTCAACAATGCCGGGGTGTACGGCCCGATGGGGCCGATCGAACGAACGGACTGGACGACCTGGAAGCGAGCCGTCGAAATCAATCTGTTTGGATCCGTGCTGATGGCGCGCGCGCTCGTACCTCACTTCAAGGCCCGCAACGCTGGAAAGATTATTCAGTTATCCGGGGGCGGAGCGACAGCGCCGATGCCGAACATCAGCGCGTACGCGGCGTCGAAGGCCGCCGTGGTGCGGTTTGCGGAAACCCTCGCTGAGGAGCTGCGTCCCCATCACATTGACGTGAACGCGCTCGCCCCGGGCGCGCTCAACACGCGCCTTCTGCACGAAGTGCTCGCCGCAGGTCCTCACGTGGTCGGTCGGACATTCTACGAACGGTCGCTCGAACAGCAGTCAACAGGTGGCGTACCGCTTGACCGCGGTGCTGCACTTTGCGTCTTTCTGGCGTCGGCCGCCAGCGATGGCATTACCGGCAAACTGCTCAGCGCTGTCTGGGATCCGTGGCGATCGTTACCAGATCGCCTCGCCGACCTTGATCGCACCGACGTGTACACGCTCCGGCGCATCGTACCGACCGATCGCGGCCTTACCTGGGGCGACGAGTGAGGTTGCACGTCGGCATCGTGGGCTGCGGCGTCATCGGGCGCAAGCGCGCAGGTGCGCTCGGTGAGGCCCAACTCGTCGCCTGCGCGGACGCGCAGACAGAGCGCGCCGTGGCGCTGGCAGGCGCGGCCCGTGACGTGCACGTCGAGCGCGACTGGAGCCGCCTCGTCACCCGCCCTGATGTCGATATCGTTGTGGTGGCCACCACAAACGATGCGCTTGCCCCCGTGACGCTCGCCGCCGTGCAGGCAGGCAAGCACGTGCTGGTCGAAAAACCCGCCGCCCGCACGTCAGCGGAGCTCGCGCCGATCCTGAAGGCAGAGGCCGAAACTGGGGTCCGCGTACGCGTCGGATTCAACCACCGTTGTCACCCTGCGCTGCAGAAGGCCCGCGAACTTGTCGACACGAATACCATCGGTCCGCTGATGTTCATCCGCGGCCGCTACGGTCATGGTGGACGCGTCGGCTATGAGAAAGAGTGGCGGGCCGACCCGGCGATCTCTGGCGGAGGAGAACTGATCGACCAGGGCGTGCACATGATCGACCTCGCGCGCTGGATGTTAGGCGACTTCAGCCAAGTCAATGGATTCGCTCACACATACTTCTGGGACATGCCTGTTGACGACAACGCCTTCTTGCTGCTCCGAACGCCGGCTCAGCAGACGGCCCAGCTCCACGTGAGCCGTACCGAATGGAAGAACCTATTCTCCTTTGAGATCTACGGGCGGCACGGCAAGGTCCACGTCGAGGGGCTCGGCGGCAGCTACGGCGTTGAACGAGTGACGCTCCATCAGATGCGACCAGAGATGGGCCCCCCTGACACCACAACCTGGGAGTACCCGGGGGCAGACCAGTCCTGGCAGCGGGAGTTCGACGATTTCTTGGAGGACATCCGGACGGGCCGAACACCGAGCGCGGGACTGGCCGACGCCCGTGCCGCGCTTCTTATCGTCGAGGCAATCTACGACCACTCTGGAGAACGCCCTCCGAACGCCCGCGCGGCGGCGGGCCAGCCCTCGTGATCATCACTCGAAGCCCCCTACGAATCACGCTTGGTGGCGGTGGCACCGACCTGCCCTCCTATTCTCGCCGCTTCGGTGGATTCGTCATGTCGGCCGCCATCGACAAGTACGTCTTCGTGACCGTGACACGGCCCTTCATCGAGGGCATCTACCTGAAGTACTCACAACTGGAGAAGGTGGATGCGGTGGATCAGGTGCAGCACCCGATTATCCGGGAGTCGCTCAGACTGTTCGACTGGGAGACACCGCAAGTGGAGATCACCACGCTTGCCGACATACCCGCGGGAACCGGGCTTGGGTCGTCCGGTAGCTTTACGACAGCGCTGCTCAAAGCGCTCTACGTACATCGCCGACAGCTGATCGACACGACCACCCTGGCTGAATTGGCGTGTGACATCGAGATCAACAAGCTCGGCGAACCGATCGGCAAACAAGACCAGTACGCCGCGGCGTTTGGTGGCGTGACCTGCTTTGACTTCAATCAGGACGACAGCGTCGGCGCCGGACCGCTGCAGCTGGGATACGAGCGCCTTCATCAGCTTGAAGACAACTTACTGCTGTTTTTTACCGGATTCGCGAGAAGCGCGGGCAGCATTCTGCGCGACCAGGACGTGCGTACGGCGACCGAGGACGATACGATGCTGACCCACTTGCATCAGGTCAAGGAGCTGGGTCTGCGGAGCCGCCGGGCCCTTGAGGAGGGCGATCTGGACAGCTTCGGCGAGATCATGCACGAACACTGGGAACACAAGAAGAAGCGCTCGGACGGCATGAGTAGCGCGTTGGTTGACGAGTGGTACGAACTGGGCCGGCAGCGCGGCGCCATTGGCGGCAAGCTCGTCGGGGCAGGAGGTGGCGGCTTTCTGCTCTTCTACACCACCCAGCTCGGGATGCTGCGAGAGGCGATGCAACGCGTCGGGCTTCAGGAGCTTCGGTTCAGGTTCGACTTCGAGGGCACCAAGGTGCTGTCATGACGCTACCGATCGCCATTCTGGCGGGTGGCCTCGCCACGAGGCTCGGCGATCTCGGTCGGGCCAGACCAAAGTCGCTCGTGGATGTTGCGGGCAAACCGTTTGTCGCGCATCAGTTCCACCTGCTCAGCCAATATGGCCTCACCGACATCGTGTTATGCACGGGTCACCTCGGCGACCAGATCGAGGAGGTCGTCGGCGACGGATCGCGGTACGACGTCCGCGTGCGCTACAGCCCAGATTGCCCGCATCCGCTCGGCACCGGCGGCGCGCTTCGACACGCCCTGCCGCTGTTGGGAGACGCGTTTCTCGTTCTCTATGGCGACTCCTATCTGGAGTGCGACTACGCCGCGGTCGAGCGGGCGTTCCTGGCAGGCACCGCTCCGGCTCTACTCACCGTGTATCGCAACGAAAATCGCTGGGACCGCAGCAACGTCTGCTGTCTCGACGGTCGGATTACGCACTACAGCAAGACGCACCAGACCCCGGACATGCGCCATATCGACTACGGCCTCGCCGCGATGCGCGCGGAGGCATTGCAGCCGTACCCCGATGGCACACCGCTGGACCTTGCCAACGTCTACGAACATCTCGTAAAGCGCGACGCGCTGGCCGCGTACGAAGTGACCACACGCTTCTACGAGGTCGGAACGCCGTCTGGGCTCGCGGGCACCAGGGAACACCTGAGCCCTGTTCCTAGGGCCGTGCGCTGAGCCAGACAACCATCCGCACTGTGAACCCAGCCCTCAGTCTCGGGTGCTCGACTGTGCGCGCGGAGTCGCCGCCCCGTTCCGCAAACGGCTGCCGGAGCCTCAGGTACACGCCGTGACACAACCTCCAACTGGCGAACCGCCGGCCGCACGTCTTAGTCTCGCAACACAGGCGTTCGGTCGCGCCAGTGCACTCATCGTCTCGGTCTTACTCAGCATCGCGTTTCTTGAGGTTGGAATGCGCCTCGCCCCAACTTTTCTTCAAGAGCCTGCCCGGAGTGCCCTTGAAGAGGCGGCTCGAATTCGCCTATCGAACGTGAGGATGTATCCCCGTCAGACGGGAATCCGGCTCCCTGCAAGCGAAAGGGCGGACATCCTTGTCGTGGGCGACTCATTCCCGTTCGGCATCTACGAAGCGGCCGAGGATGTGTACGCGACCCTGGTCGGAAACGTGCTTCAAAAAGACGTCGTCAACCTCGGAATAGCGTCCACGCAGCCGTCCACATACAATCGCATGCTCGAAGTCGGGGCCCGGTATCATCCGCGAGTCGTGGTATACGCGATCTTTGCCAATGACTTTCTCAACGAGGACGACTTCAGGCCCCGTCGCCTCGCGCTGGAAAACACATTTCGGTTCCTTGACGGCGACCGGGAGAAGTTCTCCACCAGTTACGACACAAGAGGGCGGGTCCTAGGCGCCGTGCGTAACTTCACGAACATGTTCCTCAGCTACCAACTCTTGAAAACCTTCTGGCAACGCACCGGCACGACTACCCTGCCGTGGTGGCATGGGGAACACTTTTTCCTGTTCCCTGAGCGCAGCTACTGGGATGCGCTGATGGCCTGGGACAACGATTCGGTCCAACAAGCGATGGAGGCGACTCATACCCTCGTCACCGAAGCTCACCGGTTTTCGACCGAAGAGCTGGATGCGGAGTTTCTGGTTGTGCTGCAGCCCAGCAAAGAAATGGTCTACGGCCCCTTGACCGGCGAGCTTCGGCCCAACGTGTATTCTGACGACTGGGACCGAACGTACGAGGAACTGAACAGACGCCTACGTGAGTCCGACATCCCCGCTGTCGATCTCACGAACCACCTGAGGGCGCGGGCGCGAACCGGCGCGAAACTCTACCATCCCATTGACGGACACTTCAACCAGGAAGGGCATAGGGTCGTCTCCGAGATTCTGAGTCGCGCGCTTTCGCCTCTGCTGAGTCGCGACTCGGCGACTCGATCGCCGGAGCAACGCTTTTGACAGGATCGTACGCGCGTCAGCACCTGGAGGAAACGGCGCGCATCGTCGCCGCGCTCGACCCAGAGGTGCTGGACAGAATGGCCGCACAGCTGGGCGCATTGCGTGACCGCGGAGGACGCTTGTTCGTGCTGGGCGTCGGCGGCAGCGCTGCCAATGCCTCTCACGCAGTCAACGATTTCAGGAAGCTGGCAGGCATCGAGGCCTACACGCCTGTCGACAACGTCTCCGAACTGACCGCCCGCACCAACGACGAGGGATGGGACACGGTGTTCGCGACGTGGCTGGAGGGCAGCCGGTTGCGACGCGACGACCTGATCCTGGTTCTCTCTGTCGGTGGGGGAAGCGCCGAACGCCATATCAGCGCAAACATTGTGAAGGCGTTGGTTTACGCGAAAGGGGTCGGTGCACAGATCCTGGGCGTCGTAGGCCGCGACGGAGGTTTCACCGCCACGGTGGCCGATGAGTGCATCATTGTACCGACCGTCAACCTGGACAGAGTGACCCCACACACCGAGGCCTTCCAGGCCGTAATATGGCACCTGCTCGTATCGCACCCGATGGTCAAGACCGCCGATACCAAGTGGGAGTCTACGAAATGACATCACCGGTTGCTTCCATCAGACAGGACGGCTATGCCGTCTTGAAGGGCGTGTTGCCGGCTAACCAGGTCGACGAAGCCCGAGAACGGTGCTTGTCGGATTTTGACCGGAGCACACTCTGGTTCGCCGGAGGCACGGTCGCGGGACATGTCGCGTATACGCTTCCGCCTGATTTGGAGATCATTGGGCAGCTGATCGCGAATACCTCCGTGGTGAATTGTGCCCGCGAGATCTTGGGGCCGAACTTCGAGGTGTCATCCGTTGGCTGCAACGTCAACCTTCCAGATAGTGGCTTTCAACCCGCGCACGCCGATGGAGACGCCGATGGTGACCGTCTGTGCGTGAACTTGCCGCTTGGAGACGTGAGTGAAGACAACGGTAGTCTGGAACTCTTCACCCGAACCCATCAGGCTAGACTGACATATACAGAATTTGTGCGCGCATCGCGCGAAAGCATTGCACGCAGAGCCACCACATCGAGTGGTGACGTGATCATCCGTTTCCCGCATCTGTGGCATCGCGGAACACCAAATAGGCGAGCCGTGCCGCGGTTCATGATTGGCGTCGTACTGGGACGAGAAGGGGCGATGTTCACAGCTACGAGTCTGTCCCCCGCCAACATCGCCGCGATCGAGCGCGCCGGCGTCCGAGCCCACATGATCCCGAGCGACTCCACGATGGGTGAGTTTCGGCCGACGTACTTTCCGCGAACGCCGAAAGGTATCGCAAAGGAACTCGCATGGCGATACATGCCATCGCTCTATAACCTGCTGCGACGTGCAGCGTGAGCCTGTCCTCTTGTCAAGACTCTGCACGAATCCGGACCGATTGGTGCGACCGAGCGCCGACGATGCTCGAGCAGATCCTGTGAGGCGGGCCGTGTTCCTCGACCGCGACGGCGTGATCAACCGGGAGATCTTCCGCACCGGTCAGGCCCAGGCGCCATTCGCCATGGCCGATTTCGAGATTCTCCAAGGCGTACCCGAAGCGCTTGCCCACCTGCATCGCGCCGGTTTTGTGCTCGTTGTAGTCACAAACCAGCCAGATGTCGTCAGGGGATTCGCCTCGCGAGATCAGGTTGAGGCGATTCACGCGCACCTGCAAGAAATGCTGCCCCTTGACGATATCCTCGTCTGCTACCACGACGATGCTGACCGTTGCGCCTGCCGCAAGCCCTCTCCAGGCATGTTGTACGCTGCTGCCCTTACGCACGACATCACCCTCGCCGATAGTTACCTTGTAGGAGACCGATGGCGCGACGTTGGAGCCGGCCGCAGCGCTGGCTGCACGACGATCCTGGTGCACTCCGACCGGGACGAGTCGACAACAATCGAACCCCACGTTCGCGGGCGAGATCTCAGCGAGGCCGCCTCGTGGATACTGGAGCATGCGGAGAACGCACAATGACGGGCATCGAGGGTCTCTCAGTCAAGATCTTCGCTGAGGGGGCGGACCTCACCACGATGCAGGAGCTGTATCGACGGCCCTACGTTCGAGGCTTCACGACGAATCCGACGTTGATGAGAAAGGCCGGAATCACCAACTACGCATCATTCGCTCGGGATGTGCTGCGTGCGATCCCGGATCGACCCATTTCCTTCGAAGTCTTCTCAGACGAGTTTGATGAGATGGAACGCCAGGCGAGGACGATTGCGGCCTGGGGCCCAAACGTGTACGTGAAGATTCCGGTATCCAACACCCGCGGCGAACCATCCTACGAGCTTGTGAGCAGGCTGTCTCAGGACGGTCTGCATCTCAATGTGACGGCAGTAATGACGCCTGACCAGGTTCGCGATGTGACAGATGCGGTCGCCGACGGCGCAGCCTCATGCATCTCGGTGTTCGCCGGCCGGATTGCAGACACTGGCAGGGACCCCGTCCCCGTGATGGCCGAGGCGCTGCGCATCATGGCTCGCGCGCCGCGCGCAGCCCCCGTGAGGTGCTGAACGTATTCCACGCCGAGAGTATCGGATGCCACATCATCACGGTCACTGGCGATATCTTGAACAAACTGGCCACTATCGGTAAACCTCTCGACGAGTACTCGCTTGACACCGTCAAGATGTTCTACGACGACGCCGCGGCGGCACGGTTTTTCGTATAGAACCAACGGGACGATGACAATGAGAACATTGGCACCGCGGAGCTTCCCCGTCGCAGGTAGACCCGTACCGGAGGAGGCGCATCGGGCCCGAACACCGGAGATCGTGAGCCTGGCGTTCGTGCTGACCGCTCTGTTCCTGACGCCGCTGGTGCTGAGCCCAGCAGACACACAGATCTACTATCTGGCGCTCGTCTTGACGGTACTGACGGCGCTCCCGGTGGTGGCCCGCATCGCGTCGGGTACCCTCGACCCCTTCGAACCGATCATCCCCGTGTCGATGCAACTGATATGGTCGGTTCGAGCCTGGATCTTATCGAGCACGGGGAGAATGGCTACGTGTACAACGTCGGGGATGTCGACGCACTAGCGCAGTACCTCCGACACTTGGTAGGCTCGGCCGAGGCTCGGCGGCAGTTCGGATCCCACTCGGAATCGATCGTGCAACGCTATTCGTACGACGTGTGCGTGGAGGGTATCCGTGATGCCTTAGACCAGGTCAGCGGGCACCGTCGGAGACGTTCGGCTATTGCGGTCCACGACCGCCTGGAGCCCTGATGGAGCACTGGAAGGCTCGCGTCTACGACATGTACGGCGGTTCGACTGCCCGCAATGACGACCGCGCGGGGCACGAATCGCACGGGCTCACCGCACGTCGGCGGTTCCTACAGCGATACGACCGGTTTCTCCCAGCGGACAGGGCGGCACCTATTCTCGACGTCGGCTGCGGTACCGGAGGCGTCCTCGAGGCGTTGGATTCGGCAGGGCATACCTGTGTGGAAGGCGTGGATCTCAGCTCCAGCCAGATCCAGGCGGCCAGGGCGCGGGGCCTGATCGGCGTGACGCTCGCGCCGGCGGTCGACTACCTCAAGGAACGGCGCGGCCGCTACGCGCTGATCACGGCGTTCAGCGTTCTGGAGCACCAAACGCGTAGTGAGTTGTTCGATCTACTCGATGCGATTCGGGACGCGTTGATTCCTGGAGGAAGCCTGATCGCAGTGGTGCCAAACGCGAAGGGATTTTTCGGCGCCCACGTCAGATTTGCAGACATCACCCACGAATTGAGCTTCTCGCCGAGCAGCGTGAGCCAGGTCTGCAGCGTCACCGGCCTCGAACTCGCCGACATTCTCGAGCACGGCCCGCTGGTGCACGGCCTGGTCAGCGCCGTGCGATGGGCCGGCTGGCAGGTCGTCCGCTCTGCGCTGCTCGCGGCAAGGGTTGCGGAGGGCGCCGATTGGGCTTGGCCGGTATTCACGCAGGATCTTGTCTTCGTCGCACGCAAACCGGCATCCCAGTCGCCCCGAGCGTGAGCGCACTCGACACGTCCGTTCTTCTGCTACCTGGCCTGGCGTCCGACAATAGTCGGAGCATGACTCGATATGCTCGGGAACTGTTCGCGGCGCTCAGTCTGCTCTCCACACACGGGCGCATCGCTCTCGAGCGACCGTCGCAGCGCACGTATCTGTCCAGGGCATTTAACGGGGCCCAGGCCCGACGTCTAGACAGCGCATGGTCCCGGTATGTGACTTACCCGCGGTCGCTTAGACGGCGCAGGGCAGGAGTGTTCCATGTGCTCGATCACGGGTATTCACAGCTGATTCGATCTCTTGATCCCGCTCGAACGGTCGTCACATGCCACGACCTGATTCCGCTGCTGGCAGCCGAAGGGGTCATCCCGATCGACGTGCCGCCGATTGTGGCCAGGACTTTTAGACTACGAATTGCGTACCTTTCGCTGGCACGAACGGTCATCGCCGTCTCTCATGCGACGAAGGCGACGCTCGAACGATATACCTCGGTTCGACCCGAACGCATCGTCGTCATTCCCCAGGGCGTCAACTCCACCTTTCGATTCGCGGCAGATGGAGTCGCAACCCGGCGCGCATCCGTGGGACTGCCGCCCACGTCAGCGGTCGTGCTCCAGGTCGCCTCAGGTGGCTCGCATACGAGATACAAAAACACAGCCGTGCTGCTGCACGCCTTCGCGGAACTGCGATCTCGCCTCGCGGACGCGGTGCTCGTCAGAATAGGGACACCTCTCCACCCGGATGAGTCGAATCTGGCTCGAACGCTCGGCGTCTGCGACGCCATCATGCACCCCACTCAGATTGACGACGACCGGAGCCTCTCGGAGTGGTACAACGCGGCCGATGTGCTGGTCTTTCCGTCCGTGTGGGAGGGATTCGGCTGGCCGCCGCTCGAGGCGATGGCGTGCGGAACGCCGGTCGTCGCGTCGAATACGCCGGCCGTGGCGGAGGTCGTAGGCGACTCCGGCGTGCTTGTGCCTCCAGATGATCCAAGCGCGATCGCGCGAGCGCTCGAACAGGTCCTGTCAGACACAGCGTTTGCCACATCGTTGCGGCACAAGGGTCTCGAGCGCGCGACACACTTCACCTGGGAACGCACCGCTACCCAGACGCTCGCCGTGTACGACGACGTGCTCCAATAGCCTGCTCCTGCATGCGCGTACTTCAAATCGTCCCCCGAATACCCCCCGAGTCCGGAGGTCCGAGCATTGCGCTACCTGGGCTCGCCCGCTGTCTCGCCAGCCACGGCGTCGATACGACGATGCTGACAACCACAGCCGGGGCCGGCGCCAGCCTTGATGTCCCCCTGCGCCAGCCGGTCGTCAGCGACGGTGTCACGTACGTGTTTCATCCAGTACTGGCGGTCGGCGGACGTTATGGCCTGGCGCCGTCACTGTGGGTGAGCCTTCGGCGGACGATCGCGACCTACGACATCGTCCACATCCATTGGCTGTTCGACTTCGCCTGTATCGCCGCGGCCAGGGCGGCCATCGCCGCCGATGTGCCATTCGTCGTGACGACGGCCGGCAGCCTGGATCCTCATCTCCGTAAGAAGAACGCGCTTGTGAAGCGCATCTATCTGGCCACGGTCGGCCGCCCACTGGTCACACGCGCCGCCGCACTCATCTTCACCTCGGAACAGGAGCGTGGGCTCGCCTCGTACGGGCCCCGGATCACCGAGTGGGTTCTGCCGGTTGGCCTTGACGCCTCCACATTCGCGCACCTGCCCCCGCGGGGCACGTTCCGGGCCAGCTTTCCGGCCGTGCACGGTCCCTTCCTACTGTTCGTGGGTCGGCTGAGCCGGCAGAAGGGACTCGACCTCCTACTGGGTGCCTTCGCGCGCCTGGCTCGCGAGCGGGAGGATCTCTGGCTGGTACTGGCTGGACCGGATCCGGACGGGTATGGCACCCACTTGCGAGCCCTCAGCGAACGCCTGGGTATTCAGCAGCGAGTCGAGTTTTCTGGGTTGCTGACACACGACATGAAACTTGCGGCTTTCGTCGATGCGGAACTGTTCGTGCTGCCGTCGTACGCCGAGAACTTCGGCGCCGTGACCACCGAAGCACTTGTCTGCGGACTCCCGGTCGTCCTGTCAGACCAGGTAAATATTCATCGGGAGATGGCGGCCGCGGGCGTGGCGACGGTGGTCCAATGCTCCATCGAGAGCGTGGCGTCAGGAATCACATCCGCGCTTGCCGACGCGAGCTTGCGCCCGCGTGTCGCGACGCTCGGCCCAGCACTCGTCCACGCCCACTACACGTGGGACGCCATCGTGCCAGCCCTTGTGTCCAAATATACTGAAGCGACTACCGGGCGGTCGCACACATAGAAAACGACACGCATGAAAATTATCGTCACGGGATCGGCGGGCTTCATCGGGTCAGCCTTTGTGCATAGCCTGGCCGATGCGCCAGACGTGCAAACCGTGGGCGTCGACAACCTGTCACGCCGAGGCGCCACGGCCAACCTCAACTGGCTCAAAGAGCGCGCCGTCAATCACGTGTTCGAGCGTCTGGACGTTGCGTCCGCTTCCGACATGGACGACCTACTGCGCCGTCACCAGGACGTTGACGCCGTCGTACATCTCGCGGCCCAGACGGCCGTCACGACGTCGGTCGAGGATCCGCGACACGACTTCGACACGAACGCGCTTGGCACGCTCAACGTCCTTGAAGCAGTGCGGCGGCATGCTCCCGGCGCCGCTCTGCTGTTCTCGTCCACCAACAAGGTGTACGGCAGCCTCGAGCACGAGCGGACGGTCAATCGCAACGGGCGCTACGAACTGGCCGATCGCCCAGAGGGCATCAGCGAGACATGTCCGCTGGACTTCCACTCCCCGTACGGCTGCTCCAAGGGCGCCGCTGACCAGTACGTCCGCGACTACTCACGGATCTACGGGATGCGTACTGTCGTGTTCCGACAGTCCTGCATCTATGGCCCGCGGCAATACGGCGTTGAGGAACAGGGATGGGTCGCGTGGTTCGCGATTGCGGCAGCGACAGGTGCGCCAATCACGGTGTTCGGTGATGGCCACCAAGTCCGGGACCTGCTGTGGGTTGACGACCTGTGCCAGTTGTATCAGTTGGCGATCACCGGTATGGACCGGGTTTCGGGCCAGGTCTACAACGTCGGTGGCGGAGCGCCGAACGCGCTGTCGGTGCGGGACGTGCTGTGCACCCTTGAGCAGCTGTACGGCAGGCCGCTGCCTGCCGCCCAGGGACCCTGGCGGTCCGGCGACCAACGGATCTTCGTGGCCGACACTGCTCGCGTCACCCGTGACCTTGGGTGGGCGCCCCGCATGAGCGCAGAAGAAGGAGTCGAACGCCTGGTCGAGTGGGTCAGGCACTCGCTGCCAGAGATAGAACGCGGTCTCAGGGACGAAGAGTGAGCGCAGCACAGCTCGGCATCAGCAATCCGACGCGCCGCCACCAGGGGCGATGATCCGAGATGACCCGAATGAAACAGATGTTGCGCCCGCTGTTGCCACGGGCGATCCGGCCGCGCCGAATCGTCTCGGGACCGCTCCGCGGCGTTTGGCTCGTGACCTCCTGGCAGGACTACCCTGCCGGACTGACGGGCCGGACAGAGCGTCCGCTTCTTGACTGGTTCGCGACCAATGTCCAGCCGGGGGAGACATGGCTGGATGTGGGGGCGCACTATGGCTACACCGCGTTCGCACTCGCGAGACTCGTCGGGTCCGCCGGGCGGGTATTTGCGTTCGAACCGGTCGTCCATACGGCTGGTTGCCTTGATCACGCGCGGACGCTTAATCATTTCGAGCAGGTGACCGTGCTGCCTTTCGGCCTCGGGGCCGCGGAAACCCTTCAAACCCGCCATCTTCCTCTTGCAAGGGGAATGGCCGATTCGACACTCTCTCCACACAGCGAACGATGGTTCGCCACGGTCCCGATCGCCCGCTTCGACTGGCTCTGGCCACGTGTGAACGATTCCGACGGCGTGATTCACGGCGTCAAGATCGACGTGCAGGGAATGGAACTCGAAGCGCTGGAGGGCATCCGCGACACACTCCTGCGCTGGCGGCCGCGCGTGGTCGCCGAACTGCACGCTGGCGTCAACCGCGAGCGTGTGTTGGAACTACTGGGTTCGCTCGCCTACACGGGCAACGCCGTGCCCGTCGAGCCGGCACCGGGCGAACTGACGCCACTCTTTCTCGACGATCGCAGTTACGTGTTCAACCCGACCCCCTAGCAGCCCGTGGTAAGAGTCCGCCTGCATTCGACGAGCGACGCATCCTCGCGACCTGCGTTGCTCCTCCATCAAATACAGGCGGTATTTTCAGTCGTCGCGCCTTGTCCGCGAGCGCGGATTCCGCAGGCGTGCCACGACCGAGCAGAATCCGCGCGAGGCGCTTCGCCCGTCTCGGTGCGACGCCGGACTTTCACCACGGACTGCTAGCTCCTTGGCCCACGTCTATATCCTCACCATCAACTACGCACCCGAGCCGAGTGGGTTTGCACCGCACGCAACGCAGATCGCCGAACACCTCGCGCGTCAAGGGCACACGGTGTCGGTGTTTACCGGCTTCCCGTTTGCGCCATCGTGGCACCGACGACCGGAAGACCGCGGTCGCCTCTTCTCTCGAGAACACGAGGGCAACCTCACCGTTCGCCGCGTCACGCACTACATTCCACGGCGGCCATCGAGCGTGCTCCAGCGGATGACCATGGAGGGCTCGTTTGGCCTGACCGCACTCATGGCAATCGTGGCGGCGATGCTGGGGTCGGCGGGCCGACCTGATACGGTGCTCTACATCGGCGCCCAGCCCGCCGTGGCGATGCTCGCCAGGGTCGTTGCGAGCCTTGCCCGCCGCCCCTACGTCGTGATGATCACGGACCTCGCCGCTCGCGCCGCTCTGGACGTCGGCATGGTCGGCAACACGCTCTCTCGGCTACTGGAACGGTTCGAGTTCGCTGCCTACCGAGCAGCCGCCGGTGCCATCGTGCTGTGCGATCCCTTCGAGCAAGCGCTTGTGCAACATCGCTATCCTGCGGATCGGATCCGAGTTATCCCGAGTCCAATCGACATCGAACTCGTCCGCCCTGTCCTACGGTCGGGCGCGTTTCGGGCACGACACGCCATTCCCGAGGACGCGCTCGTGGTCATGCATGCGGGCAGCATGGGACTGAAGCAGGGGTTACTCAACGTCGTGGCCGCCGCCCGCCTCACGCGCGACACGAACATCTGCTGGGTTCTCGTGGGTGCGGGCGAAACCATGTCAGATCTGATCGAAGCAACACGCCGCGACGACCTCGGTCGCCGCGTGTGCTTTGTTCCGTTTCAGCCAGACGAGGCGCTCGCGGAGATGTTTGCGGCCGCGGATGTGCTACTCCTCAACCAGCTCTCCGCCGTAAAAGACACCGTGATCCCATCGAAGCTGCTGACGTACATGGCCGCCGGACGGCCGGTGCTCGCGGCCGTGAACCCGGAAAGTCAGGCGGCGCGACTCCTGTGCAAAGCGGATGGCGGGCTGCTCGTCGCCCCAGAAGACCCGCATGCGCTGGCTGATGCAGCGCGGTGGTGTACCACCGCAGACCCCGCTGTGCTGGCGGCCTTCAGCACGAGAAACCGTGCCTACGCAGAGCAACACTTCGACCAACGGAACATCATCGCCGCGCACGAGCAGTTCATCCTCGCCACGCTGCACGAACCACTGCGCCCAAAGCCAGGAGCGACATCAGCGCGCCCCTGACACCACGTCGACACAGGACTACACATGCCGATAAAGGTCTGGGACTACCTCGACGACTACCTCGACGATCGCGACGCGATTCTCGAGGCGGTGGACCGCGTGTTTCGCTCGGGGCAGCTCATACTCGGCCCGCACGTTCGGGAATTCGAGACGGCCTTTGCGGCGTATTGCGGCGTTACGCATGGCATTGGCGTCGACAACGGTACGAATGCGCTGATGCTGGGCTTGAAAGCGCTGGGCGTGACACCAGGTTCGGAGATCGTTACCGTCCCGAACACCGCGGTGCCCACAGTCTCGGCCATCATCGCAGCGGGCGGTGTGCCGCGATTCGTCGATATCGATCCTGGCAGCTACCTGATGGACGTGAAGCAGCTCGAACACGCACTTACAGAGCGGACAGCGTGCATCCTGCCGGTGCATCTCTTCGGTCAGTGCGTCCCGATGTCGACCCTGAGCCCGATCACTGAATCTCGCGGCATTCCTGTTCTTGAGGATTGCTCACAAAGCCACGGGGCAACCCATGAGGGTCGCATGTGCGGCTCGATGTCGGACATCGCCGCGTTCTCCCTCTACCCGACCAAGACCCTCGGTGCATTCGGCGACGGGGGGGATCGTTCTCACGAATCGTGACGATCTCGACGCCCGGATGCGCCGGCTGCGATGCTACGGGATGGACAGCAGTGACCGTAGCAGCGGCGAGGCGAGGCCTGACTACGGCGCGGTCGAGCATGGGTACAACTCCCGACTCGATGAGGTCCAGGCCGCGCTTCTGCTCCTGAAGCTCGCCCGGCTTGACGCGGACATCGCCAGGCGTCAGGCGATCGCCGCACGGTACGAGCGGGCCTTGCGAGCCACCTCATTGGTGCTTCCCCGCACGGTACCAGGCAACGCGCACGTGTACTACCTCTACGTTTGTCGTCATCCCGAGCGCGACCGAATCCTGTCAGAGATGGCGCGCCGTGATGTGCACCTGAACGTCAGCTATCCCACCCCGATTCATCTGATGCCGGCCTACCGCGAGTGTGGCTACGTCGAGGGCGACTTCCCCGAGAGCGAACGCGCCGCCCGCGAGATCTTCTCGCTGCCAATGTATCCATCCCTGACCGACGTGCAGCAGGAAGCGGTCTGTCTCGCGCTTGGTGATGTGCTCGCCGAGCCCGTTCATATCTGATCCGCGAGAGTTCCTGACCTACAATCCAGTCGTGCCCGCACTGCTGGTAACACTGATCGGGCTTGGGGCGCTGGCGATTGGCGCCGTGTACCCGTGGGGCTTCCTGCCCCTCTTCGCGGCGGCTGCCCTGATTGGACTTACCGGCCTCTTCCGTCACGGCATACGACGTGAGCTGCGCCCGCTGGCTGCGGGGCTGGCGTTGCTCTTCACCGTCGTGGCGGGACAGTTGCTGCCGATTCCTCGCACCACACTGGCCACGCTGAGTCCCCACACCGTCGACATCCTCTCCGAGTACAGTCCGGCGTTCGCCAACGACCTCGTCGACTCGGCGCCGCTGTCTATCAACCCTCAGAGGACATGGACCGCTGTGATGGCGCTCGGCGCCTTCAGCCTCTATATGATCGGCGTGCCTGCGCTCATCAGTAGTCGCGCCCTACGACAGCTACCGCAGGCGCTCGCGCTGTTTGCCGTGCCATTCGCACTGTTCGGCATCTACAGCCGCGAAAACAGCAACGGTCTCGTGTACTGGTTCTGGCCCTCGATAGTTGGCGGGGGGGGCGACCTGTTCGGCCCCTTTTTCAACCGCAATCATTTTGCTGGGTGGATGCTGATGACCGTCTGTCTTCTGGTCGGCTCGCTCTTCGGCCAGGTTGAAGGCGCCGCCCCTGGAGGCGGTACCTCCCTCCGTCAGCGCCGCCTCTCCTGGCTGTCGTCCAGACAGGCTAACGGCCTGTTCTTGATGGGTGGGGCGGTGCTCATTACGTTGGTCTGTCTCTTCTGGACGTTCTCACGATCCGCGATGGTCGGGTTCGGCGCGGCAAGCGCGGCGTTCCTATGGCTGGTGTTGACGCGCGGCAAACTCGGGACAACCCGACGCGTGGTCGCCGTCTCTGCGCTAGCGGTGACCACGATCGCCGGCGTGATGCGCCGTGGCCCCGCCAGGCTCCTGGAGTGGTTCCAGGACGAGCGGGATCTCCTCAGCAGGCTGGAGGCATGGCGAGACGGCTGGGACGTTGTTCGTGACTTTCCTTGGTTCGGGACCGGCCTCAATACCTATGCAGATGCCATGTTGTTCTATCAACAACGCAACCCGGGGTATCATCTCGCGCAGGCGCACAACGACTACCTGCAGGTACTCGCCGAAGGCGGCTTACTCGTCGTGATCCCGGCAACCATCGCCGTCGCGCTGTTGGCTCGCGCCGTCGTGGGCAATCTGGGCGCCGCGCGGCAAGAGGCCCGAGGCTACTGGATCCGAGCCGGCGCAGCCGCCGGCCTCCTCGCCATGGCCGTCCAGGAGGTATTCGAGTTCAGTCTGCAGATCCCGGCTGACGCCCTGCTCTTCTCCACGCTTGCCGCCGTCGCGTTGACTCCGGTTCACTCGAGATCACGACCGCGTTCGGGCACGACAACAGAGGGAGCATAGGAGATGATCGCAGTGACAATGTCGCGTGATAACATCAGTGTCCGAAAGAGTTCCACCGATGCCCCACTGTCCGAACTGCAAATCAAAGTCGGTCCACCGCTCGCGAACCCGAAACCAGTGGGAGCGTTGGCGCAAAGCCATCACTCACAAACTCCTGTATCGCTGCCGCAATTGCAACTGGCGCGGTTGGCGGGCGCCGGTCTTCAGCGATGAGGACCATGGGGCTGACGCGCACGACCGGTCAACGGCCCCCGATCCGCCGAATCTGCAGGGGACGCCGCTGGCACGCACGGACACGGGGGTAAAGGTGGACCTGAAGGAACTGGACCGCTTCGTCGGCCACTCTGCAAAGGACGGCTCGTAGCGCACCATGCCACTCCGCGTTGGATGTGACCTCGACGGCGTGCTGGCCGATATGGAAGGTGCGCTGGTGCGCGAGGCGGAGACGCTCTTGGGGCCGCAGCGGAAGTCGAAAAAGAAAGAATCGAAGCGGCCCAAGTCCACCATCGCTCCGGTGCTGGACCTCGAGCCAGAGATGTCTGAGGACGGACGGTTGCAGCGCGAGCTACATCTGACCGAAAGCGAGCGAGGCGAACTCTGGAGGCACGTCGCAGGAATCGATGGATTCTGGGAGGGGCTCCAGGAGATCGAGCCTGGGGTCGTCGCACGGCTGGCGACGCTGGCGGCCGAGAGGCGCTGGGACCTCATCTTTCTGACAAAGCGGCCGACGACGGCTGGAGCAACCGCGCAGCTGCAGTCTCAGCGGTGGCTCGAAGCGAAAGGATTCCCTCTGCCGAGCGTCTACGTGGTCGGCGCGTCACGCGGCCGTATCGCCGCCGCGCTGAGGCTTGATATCGTCGTGGACGATACACCGGAAAACTGCGTCGACGTGGCGTCGGACTCGAAGGCGCGCACCATTGCCGTCTTTCGAGATGGCGACACGCCGGTGCCGGCGGCCCTGCAAACGATGGGCATCCATGTCGTCCGGTCAACGAGCGAGGGGCTCGATCTGCTGGTCGACATCGACTCGGGCGTGGCGAAAAAGCCGGGAGCCATGGAACGGGTCATGCAGACACTTGGCTTGAAGCAACCCGCCGACAGCTGACATGCCCACCGCCTTCTCCGTATCACACTATCTGGCGGCACACGAGCGCCTGGCGCCGGCACTTGACAGGGAGGCGTTCCAGCGTGGCATCGATGTCGTCAGCACCGCTTTCGACGCCGGCAGGCAGATCATCACGTGCGGCAATGGCGGCAGCGCTCACACGGCGTCGCACATGATTACCGACTGGAACAAAATGGTGCCCCTTGCCACGGGCCGCACGTTTCGCGGGGTCTCGCTGTGCGACAACATCGGTATGGTCACCGCCTTCGCCAACGACGTGGCGTATGACGAGATCTTCTCCGGGCAGCTGAAGTCCTTGCTGAGCCAGGGTGATCTTGTCGTCGCCATCAGCGGCAGCGGTAACTCACCGAACGTTGTCAAAGCGGTCGAGTACGCCAACGCAGCCGGCGCGGACACGCTGGCTGTCGTCGGGTACGACGGTGGCGCCCTCAAGCGCATCTCGAAATACTGCATCTGGGTGCCTTCCTTCGACATGCAGCTGTGCGAGGACGTACATCTCATGTTTTGCCACATGGTGATGAAGGCCCTCTGCGAGTCGCCGATTCAGGACTAGCCCCTCCCCCTCCCACGTCCCGGACTCACGCCACGCACGCTAGAACCCATCTCATAAACCGGCCGCAGAACCGAGCACGTCGCGGCGCCCGTCGGGCAAGGCGCGACGACCGAAAACACCGGAAGTATTTGAGGAAGGAGCAACGCGCTCCGGCGGGATGCCTAGCAGGCTGCTGAAGAACCCGGGTGATCGGGCCGTTTTCTAAGGATCATGCGAGTCACCACCGACCGACAACGGTGCGCACGGCTGTGCGCTGGCCCCGATCAAGGGGCCGGCGACACGCGCGGCCGGTGATCAGGGACACCTCGCCTCCAGATTCCGCAGCCGGACCAAGTTATAGACCGTGGCGGCGAAGGTAAGCTGCCAATCCACGAGGGCGACACCGCGATGCCGGAGTTTGCGCAAGCCGCCGACGGTCTTCATCCAGCCAAAGACCTGTTCTACGAGTTTCCGTTTCCGCTGACTGACGTGATAGCCCGCATGCCGCGTGGTCCGGCCATCGATCGCACTCCAGCGGACCTTCTGAGCAACGTGGGGCGTGACGGCCCGGATACGGACAGCGGCCACAAAGCTTGCCACATCGTAGCCCTTGTCCGCCCCGACCGTGCTGCCCGGCGGCGCGCTGGCCTCCAGCAACAGCGCCGCTGCCTCGCGTTCGGCGGTCCCCGTCGCGTGAGTCGCGCAGACGTTGGCGACAAGTCCCTGTCGATTGTCCAGCAGCACGTGGCCCAGATACGCCAGCTTGGCTTCCTTCCCCTGGCCCTTCCGAGGCAGCATCGCCTCCGGATCGGTCGTCGACTGGTGCGTGTCGTTGCGCCGCCGCTCCCCGTGGAAGTTGACCGTGGGATTCCCGGGGTCATCGGGCGGGTCGCTCTCCGCCGCGTCCCGGCACCGAAAGCTCTTCAGGCTGGCCCACGCTTCCAATTGGGTCCCATCCACAGTGAAGTGTTCGTCCGAGAGCAGCCCGGCCGCCCGCGCGTGGGCCTGCACCGCATCAAAGAAGGCGGCCGCGAGATCGCCCGCCAGCAGCCGGTCGCGATTCTTGGTAAACGTGGTGGGATGCCAAACCGGGTCGTCCAAATTCAAGCCCACGAACCAGCGGAACAGCAGGTTGTAATTGAGCTCTTCCATCAGCAGCCGCTCGCTCCGCACCGTGTAGAGCACCTGCAGCAACAACGCGCGCAGCAGCTGTTCCGGCGGGATCGACGGACGCCCTGTGTTGGCGTACAGGCCGGCGAACCTGCGCGACATCGTTCTCAGCGCTTCGTCCGTCAGCGCGCGAACCGCGCGGAGCGGATGGTCGGCTGGCACGCGCTGTTCCGGCGACAGGTAGCTGAACATGTGAGTGCTTTGCTCATCGTGTCCGCGCATGATGGGGCTCCCTTCAGCGGTGTTGGGAGCATGGTAGTACGCCGGGATCGATCTGTCGATCCCATTTCACGGAGTTTTTCAGCAGCCTGCTAGAGCGCTTTTTGAATGGCCGAACGCCACACGGTCAATGAAAAGCGCTTTAGGCGGCCGAATGCAGGCAGGTTTATGGGATGGGTTCCCGGTGCCGATAAGGCCCGTGTGCCAAGGGACGCGTCACCACCAGTACGGCCGCTTCTCAAATGGGCCGGAGGAAAGCGACAGCTGCTGCCAGCGCTTCGCCGACACTATCCAGCCTCCTTCGACCGCTACGTAGAGCCGTTTATCGGAAGCGGTGCTGTTTTCTTCGACCTGTATGCGAACGGCCGCCTCGAGGGTCGCCGCGCGCGCCTCGTTGATCTCAATTTCGATCTCATCGGCTGCTACCAGGCGGTGCGCGACCGGCCAGAAGAGGTCATCGCGTCACTCCAGGAACTGGAACAGGAACACCGGGCCCGCGGCAGCGAGTGCTACTACGATGTACGCGACCGCCGGTTCAATCCCGCGCGTGCCAGGCGTGTCTCGGCCGGCGACAGGGGCCGAGCCGCATCTGCCAGCCCCGACCTCGCAGCGATGTTCATCTATCTGAATCGCACCGGGTTCAACGGGCTGTTCCGGCTGAACCGAAAAGGCGGCTTCAACGTGCCTGCCGGGCGGTACGCCGACCCGAGGATCTGCGACGCTGACCGCGTGCGCTCTGTAGCCCGAGCCCTCTCGTCCAGCGGCGTAACTCTCGAGTGCATCCCGTTTGAAGAAGCGCTGGCGGGCACGGGATTGGGTGACTTCGTCTATTGCGACCCTCCGTACGCGCCGCTGAGCCGAACGGCAAGCTTCGCCCAGTACACCGCCGGCGGCTTTGGCGTGCAGGATCATCGCCGCCTGCAGAAAAGTGTTGTCACCGCGGCAAGGCGCGGCGCCGTCGTACTTATGTCAAATTCAAGCGCGCCGGCGATCGTGGCCGCGTATAGCGGCGCAGCTGCCAGGCGGGCCGGCCTGAGCATGCACCGCGTCCCCGCACGCCGCGCCATCAATTCACGCGCCGTCCGTCGAGGGCCGGTGGACGAATTGATCATCTCGAATACCGCGGCGAGCGCGCGGCGTACGGCTCGCATCGTGTCCACGCTACCAGGCCGTTGACCTCGCGCGAGGCCTGACGGCCTCTCGGCTCGTACTAACGTCGTGCAGACAGTACCCAACATTCTTCACACGCTGAGGCGATTTACCGGCGCCCTGATCGCGATCTCACCCCGCCAGGTGACCGAGACAGCGCTGGTCACGCTCGTCCTGAGCGCCACGGAGGGCATCGGACTGCTCCTGCTGATTCCACTCCTGCAGCTCGTCGGCGTCGGTGAGCCGCAGGGCACGCTCAGCGGTGGCGTCGCGATGCTCGGGGCCGCGTTCAACGCCGTCGGACTGCGACTCTCCCTTGGCCTGGTGCTGGCGGTCTACGTCGGAACGGTCTGGCTCCAGGGCCTCCTGCAGCGACGCGCTGGCGTGCTGAACGCGCTCGTACAGCGCGAAATCGTGACAACGTTGCACGGTCGCGTGTACCGCGCGATCGCCGGTTCCCGGTGGGTGTACTTCGTACGCACCCGATCGTCCGACTACACGCAGATCCTGACGTCCGAAATCGATCGCGTGGGAAACGCCGCCTTCTATCTGATCGACCTGTTTGTCACGGCCGTCGTCTCGGCCGTGTACCTCGGCTTCGCGTTTCGGGTGTCTCCTACGCTCACCGCCATCGTGCTGGCGTGCGGAGCGAGTCTCGCGTTTACCCTCCACGGCAGAATAGACGGCGCGCGGAGGAGCGGAGAAGCCTCTTCGGCCGCGTCGAAACGCTTCTATGCAGCGGCCTCGGAACACCTCGCCAGTCTGAAAATCGCCAAGAGCTATGCGGCCGAGCCCCAGCATGCACGGACGTTCGCCTGGCTGTCGCGCGATCTCAACGACATCATGTTGGCGTTCGCCCGCGCGCATGAGAGATTCCGTCAGCAGCTGGGATTCGCCGCCGCCGCCGTTCTGGCCGCCATCGTCTACGTGGCGTACACGGTGCTCCGTGTCCCGACAGAGCAATTGCTGCTGCTGCTCTTCCTCTTTGCACGGCTGGTGCCCCGGTTGACTGGTATCTACGAACGGGCTCAGGTCCTCGCGACCGAGTTACCGGCGTTCGACGTGGTGGCCCAGACCGAGCAGCGCTGCCTTGCGGAAGCCGAGCCGGCAGGCGACGCGGCACGCACCGTCGAGCTGACTCAGCAGGTCGCATTCGAGCGTGTGACCTTCGACTATGGCGGCAACGGGAAACGGCCAGCGGTACACGACATCACACTATCGATCCCAGCCGGTGAGACAACAGCCATTGTCGGGCCTTCAGGAGCCGGTAAGAGCACCCTCGCGGACCTGCTGATGGGACTGCTGACGCCGTCCCACGGCGAGCTTCTCATCGACGGGACGCCGCTGGCCGAGCAGGTAGGTGTGGAACAGTTCTGACGTGGCTTCGGACAAAGGGCGACCGGCAATTCGGCGGCCGTCAGCCGATATCAGAAATTCGAAAAGGCCGGTCCAGCGGAGATACTCGGTGCCGTCCGACAGTGGGACATACTGTGCAGACAACTCGGCGGCTTGCCGGTCGGCCTCGCTCGCCGCGGATACAAAGTAGGCACCCGGCCGCTCCAGCAGCTCGATGATGGGGAGGTCTGTGTGCCTGCTATCAGGGTAGGGCAGCGGCCACTCGCTTCTCAGCGACGTGCCGTACAGGGCGTACTGGTACACTCAGGGTGTACTCGGTGTCGTGCGGCCGCACACCCTAGCTACCTCTTGGTTCGGAAGCCACCGTCCCTTTTCCTGCCTGGCTTGGCTCGCACGATCTCCCGCAGCGGTCCGTACTTTGCCAGGCGAGGCCCGCGATAGGCGCGCTCGCGGGATACTGGTGTCTCGGCGTGAGCGGGGGGTCTGTCATTCGGTCTTCTCCCTTCGCGCTCAACGCGCCTCCTGTGCGGCCGCGGCCGCACAGACCGCTCAATGAGGCGTCCGACGAGCCTCACCCCCATAATACACCGATGGGCCGGATGCTAGCACCCCGTCGCCCGGCGTTCGATGGCCTGCTGTGCGCCACGCTGACCGAGCAGTCGCTTCCGCGGACGCTGTCGGGCGAGGAATTCGATGGGCTCTGGGAATGCGCGTCCGCCCACGCTGTCGACCTCCTGCTCGCCGCGTTCCTCTGGGGCGCCGACGGCATCCCGGTGCAGGTTCGAAAGGAGGCTGCCCAGAGACTCGGTTCGGCCAAACTGGCCCAACGGCTGCGCCACTCCGAACTTTGTCGGCTCCTGGCCGCCTTCCGGCAGACGAGAGTCCTGCTACTCAAGGGTGCCGCGCTCGCGTACACCGTCTATCCTGAGCCTCACCTGCGCCCCCGTCTCGACGTGGATCTCCTCGTCAGTCACGACAATATCGATGAGGTACACCGGGCCCTCGTCGCGTGCGGCTACACCCGGGAACCCGCAGCGGCCCTCGCCGATTCCGAGCGGTCGTACAACCGCGTCGACGCGACCGGACTCCACCATCATGCCGATCTTCACTGGGGGGTCGCGAACCCAGCTCCGTTCGCGAAGGTCCTGCTGTTCGACGAGGCATGGCGATCATCACTGGAGGTTGCGGCGCTGGGACCGACAGCGAGAACGCTCGGGCACGCCGATGCGCTGCTCCTCGCGTGCGTCCACCGGGTGGCCCATCACCATGACTCGCCGAGCCTGCTGTGGCTCTGGGACATTCACCTGCTGGCGCGCCAAATGACGACGGCGTCGTGGGCGACGCTGGCGCGAAACGCCGATGACACGGGCATGCGAGCAGTGACGCATCGAGGGCTGGAGTTGACCCACGAGAAGTTCGGCACGCTCGTTCCGGCGAAGATCCTCGAACGCCTCACGCCGTCTGGGCGCAACGAACCGGCAGCACGGTTCATTCGAGGGCTGAGGCTGGCCGAGATCGCCGCAACGGATCTAGCCGCGATGCGCACCTGGCGCGCGCGGCTGACCTTTTTCTGGGGCAACCTCTTCCCACCGCTTGTCCATATGCGAGAGACGTTCCCAGGCTACCCCGCTTACCTGCTTCCGCTCGCGTATCTGCACCGAATTGTGCGCGGCGCCCCAAATTGGTTCCGACGCCCAACGTGAATCCCCCCTTTCCCATTGCCCCCATCCCCTGCTAGGCTGAGAGGCGAGCGAAAGTGGCGGAACTGGCAGACGCGCCAGACTTAGGATCTGGTACCTGAAAAGGTATGAGGGTTCGAGTCCCTCCTTTCGCACCAGCCTACGCTCACGCTTGCCGGTAGCGTGAGCTACGGCTGGCAAGCCACGCGAAGGCGGACCGCATAGTCATTCCAGATCTCTCCTATGAAAACTGAATTTACAGACGTGAGCGAAACCCGAAAGACGCTCGCGATCGAGATCCCCATCGACGTCGTCGACGCTGAAATCAACCGAGTGGCCCGCGGCTACACCAAGCAGGCGCGGCTGCCTGGCTTCCGCCCAGGTAAAGCCCCCCAGACACTCATCAAGCAGCGTTTTCGGGATCAGATTCTCCACGATGTGATGCACGACCTTATTCCCCGCGCCGTCGAGGAGGCCCTGCAGGAACGGGGCATCGAGCCAGTCGACACGCCAGACATCAAGAACGTCGCGCTTGAGGAAGGGCGACCGATGACCTTCACGGCCGCTATCGAGACCGTTCCGGCGTTTGACCCCGGCGATCTCTCGTCGATCACACTTGACCGCCCGTCGGCCGAGGTGACCGATGACGCGATCGCTGACATGCTCCAGCGCCTCCGCGATCGGGCCGGCACGTACGAACCGGTCGAGGGACGTGCTGTCGCCGAGGGCGACGCGGTGGTGCTCGACCTCGATCGCACCGGCCCGAACGGCCAGGTGGACCACCACGACGACGTCACCGTTCAGCTGGGCGCACCGGGGAATCCTCCCGGATTTGACGGTGAGCTGATGGGGATGAGCGACGGCGAGTTGCGAACGTTTACGATTCACTTCCCCGAGAGCTACGCCGAGCCGGACCTGGCCAACACTGACCAGACGTATGCGGTGACACTGAAAGGCATCCGCCGGCGCGTGCTGCCAGAGCTGGATGATGAGTTCGCCAAGGACCTGGGGGAATTCGAGTCGCTCGCCGCGCTGCGGGAGCGAGTCAGCGCCGACCTGCGGGAAGAGGCGGAAGGCAAGGCGAAGCAACAGGTACGTGCCGAGCTGTTGAAGCAGCTCTCCCGACGCGTCACATTCGAGCTGCCGGCGTCCCTCGTCGAGCGCGAGATGGATCGCCGGCTGGAGGAGTTTGCCCGCCAGCTCACGGCGCAGAAGCTCGACCCGCGCGAGGCGGGAATCGACTGGGCGCAATTCCGTGAAGCGCAGCGAGAGCCCGCACGGGACGCGGCCGCGAGCGCGCTGGTCCTTGACGAGATTGCCCGGCGGGAGGAGATAACGGTTGCCAGCGAAGATGTCGATAAGGAGATCGAACGCTTCGCAGTCAGAGCAGGGCGGACGCCCACGGCGCTGCGGGCACAACTCGAAAAGGAAGGCGGGATCTCTCGACTTTACGCGGGTTTACGACGGGAGAAGTCGGTTGACTTGGCGCTGTCGCGTGCTACGATAGTTGACAGACCCTCCACGGACACGACGGACACGCCGTAATGCGCGATTCGTGATCTGGCTCTGACTGTCGCCCCAATCACGAAACCGCCACGGCGAAACCGCCAGACACCGGTCACCCGTTCACCATTCACAACCACGAACCGTAACTCAGACATGCGCCAACCGATCGAGCCACACGCCCAGCTGGTACCCATGGTGGTCGAACAGACCAACCGTGGGGAGCGTGCGTACGACATCTTCTCGCGCCTGCTCAAGGACAGCATCATCTTTATCGGTACACCGATTGATGATGGCATAGCGAATCTCGTCATCGCGCAGATGCTGTTTCTGGAAGCAGAAGATCCAGACAAGGACATCCTCCTGTACATCAACTGTCCCGGAGGATCGATCACGGCCGGACTCGCGATTTACGACACAATCCAGTTCATCAAGCCAGATGTGCAGACCTTCTGCATCGGACAGGCAGCGTCGATGGCCGCGGTACTGCTGGCGGCCGGAACCAACGGGAAGCGCTACTCGCTGCCGAATTCCAGAATCGTGATCCACCAGCCGCTCATGCAGGGCTTGGCGGGCCAGGCCACGGACATTGACATCGCGGCGCGCGAAATCCTGCGCATGCGTGAACGGCTGAACGAGATCCTCGTGCACCACACCGAGCAGCCGATAAAACGTATCCAGGAGGATACGGAACGCGATTACATCATGTCGGCGGACCAGGGAAAGGAATACGGGATTATCGATGACGTCATCCGGAAACGGGTGTAGCATCAAACGAGGCTTTCGGTTGACGTATGGCCAAGAAAAACGGCGAGGCTGAGATTCTCCGCTGCTCGTTCTGTAACAAAGATCAGAACGATGTACGCAAGCTGATCGCGGGTCCAACCGTGTTCATCTGCGACGAGTGCGTCGAAGTCTGCAACGACATCATCGCGGACGACAACCGGTTCGACAATCGAGGCGTCCGCTCGTCACTCCCCCCGCCGCCTGAGATCAAGAAACTCCTCGACGAGTACGTCATCGGTCAGGACAGAACCAAGAAGAAACTCGCTGTCGCCGTCTACAACCACTACAAGCGTATCGAGATCCAGAAGCTCCCGCGGAGCCGCAACGACATCGAGCTCAACAAGGCCAATATCCTGCTAATCGGTCCTACCGGCACCGGCAAGACGCTGCTCGCGCAGACGCTCGCCAAACTGCTCTCGGTGCCGTTTACGATCGTCGACGCGACCACGCTGACCGAGGCTGGCTATGTCGGGGAGGATGTGGAAAACATCATCCTCAAGCTGCTGCAGGCAGCTGGGGGTGACATTGAGAAGTGCCAGCAGGGCATTATCTACATCGACGAGGTGGACAAGATCTGCCGCAAAGACGAGAACCCGTCGATTACGCGTGACGTGTCAGGTGAAGGTGTCCAGCAGGCATTGCTCAAGATCCTGGAGGGCACCGTCGCGAACGTACCGCCGCAGGGGGGGCGCAAACACCCGCATCAGGAGTTCTTCCAGATCGATACGACGAACATTCTCTTTATTTGCGGTGGCGCCTTCGTCGGCCTCGACAAAGTGATTGACCGCCGCGTGGGCAAGAGGACGCTCGGCTTCAAGACCGACGTCACGTCCGTCAGGAAACGTGTGGTCGGGCCGACCCTCGAATCGGTGGAACCGGGAGACCTGATCAAGTACGGCCTCATTCCAGAATTTGTCGGCCGGTTACCGGTCGTCGGCACGCTGCACGAGCTTGATAAGCCGGCACTCATCCAGATCTTGACGCAGCCGCGCAATGCCATTACACGTCAGTACCAGAAGTTGTTCGAGTACGAGAACGTCAAGCTACGATTTACTGACGATGCGCTGGAAGCTATCGCCGAGTTGGCGCTCACACGGAAAATCGGGGCGCGCGGCCTCCGGATGATCATCGAGGACCTCATGCTGGATCTGATGTACTCGGTGCCCGGGCAGAAGAAACTGCGAGAGGTGATCGTCACCCGCGAGATCGTCGAAGCCAAGGACAAATCGATTACCCTTATAGAGAAGGCTGGATAGGCTCAACGCGTAGGCCGATCAGTCACGGAGGCCCTTCGGTTTCCGGATCACAAGGACCCACATGGAAGTCTACGAAACGCTCCCGATCGTCCCCCTCAGGGACGTGGTCGTCTTCCCGCACATGATGATGCCGTTTGTCATCGGGCGCCCCTCATCAACCCGCGCATTGGAGCACGCGCTGCTGAAGGACAAGCGGATCTTCCTCGCCGCCCAGCTCGATGCGTCGATCGACGATCCGAAGCCGGACGACGTGTACACGATGGGCTGCGTAGCCAATGTCGTGCAGAGCCTCAAGCTGCCTGACGGCAACATCAAAGTGCTCGTCGAGGGCGTGGACCGAGCGCGAGCCGTCGAGTGGAAGGAAGACAAGGGCTTCTACCGAGTCGTGATCAAGGTCCTCGCGAAGCAGAAGGAGGCCGCCGGCGACGTCGAGGCGACGATGGGTCGTGTCGTGACGCTGTTCGAGCAGTACGTCAAGCTGTCGAACAATCTTCACTACGACGCGATGATCGCGGCTGTTCGCGTGGACGATCCAGGCAAGCTCGCCGACACAATCGCCGCGCATCTGCTCGTCGGTGTCGACGAGAAGCAGAACCTGCTCGAGATCAACTCCCCACTCGAACGCCTCAACCGCATCGCCGGCATTCTTGAAATCGAGGTCGACAAGCTCCAGGTCGATCGCCGAATCCAGTCTCGCGTCAAAAAGCAGATGGAAAAGGCGCAGAAGGAGTACTACCTCAACGAAAAGATGAAGGCAATCCAGAAGGAACTTGGGCGCAAAGACGAAAAGGGCAATGAGGTCGACGAGCTGAAAAAGAAGATTCAGCAGGCGAAGATGCCGAAGGACATCGAGGAGAAGGCCGTCCAGGAGCTGAAGCGACTCGAGGCGATGCCGCCGATGTCGGCGGAGGCGACCGTCTCGCGCAACTATCTCGACTGGCTTATCGCCGTGCCCTGGCACAAAAAGACCAGGGAGAACAGGGATCTGAAGCACGCCGAAACGGTGCTGCACGAAGACCACTACGGCCTCGACAAAATCAAGGATCGCATTCTAGAGTTCCTTGCCGTCCGCTCGCTGGTCAAGAAGCCGAAGGCAACCATCCTGACGTTCTCTGGGCCCCCCGGCGTCGGCAAAACGTCGCTAGCCAAGTCGATCGCGCGCGCGATGAATCGCAAGTTCGTTCGGTTGTCTCTGGGTGGCGTGCGCGACGAGGCCGAGGTCCGCGGGCACCGGCGCACCTACATTGGCGCCTTCCCTGGACAGATCATCCAGATGATGAAGAAAGCCGGCACGCAGAACCCGGTGTTTCTGCTGGACGAGATCGACAAAATGTCGATGGACTTCCGCGGCGACCCCTCGGCCGCGCTGCTGGAGGTGCTGGACCCAGAGCAGAATGGCTCGTTTCTCGACCACTACCTTGACGTCGAGTACGACCTCTCGCACGTAATGTTCATTTGCACGGCCAATGTGCTCCACACGGTGCCCCAGGCGCTGCGCGACCGCATGGAAGTGTTGCAGCTTGCCGGTTACACCGAGCAGGAAAAGACCGAGATTGCGCTACGCTTCCTTGCGCCGAAGGCTATCGAGGGCACGGGACTCACGAAAAATAACATCGTCATCCATGAGGACGCCATCCAAACAGTCATTCAGCGCTACACCCGTGAAGCCGGCGTTCGAAACCTCGAGCGAGAGATCTCGTCCATCTGCCGCAAGGTCGCTCGCAAGGTCGTCGACGAGGGCAAGGCGTACAAAGAAGAGATTCACGCCGAGGCCGTCACCGCCCATCTCGGCGTACCGCGGTTCCGCCCGAGCATGGCCGAGGAGCAGAACGAGGTGGGGATCGCTACTGGGCTCGCCTGGACTGAAGTCGGGGGTGAACTGCTCGTCACGGAGGCGACGCTGATGGCCGGCAAGGGAAAATTGACACTGACCGGCAAGCTTGGTGACGTCATGCAGGAGTCGGCCCAGGCCGCGTTGAGTTACGTGCGTTCAAAAGCCGCAGAGTTGAGCCTTCCGGAAGATTTCCATTCGAAGATCGACATTCACGTGCATGTTCCCGAAGGGGCGATTCCGAAGGACGGACCCTCAGCGGGCATCACCATGGCAACCACGCTGGTGTCGGCCCTGACGAAGATTTCGACACGGCGCGACGTGGCCATGACGGGTGAGATCACACTCAGGGGCAAGGTGCTGCCGATCGGCGGCGTCAAGGAAAAGGTGCTCGCGGCCCATCGGGCCGGCGTCACCAACATCGTCCTGCCGCGCGACAACGAGAAGGATCTCGCGGAGATTCCGAAGTCCGTCCTCGACGCGCTTGACATGCACCTCGTGTCGACGATGGACGAGGTGCTGAAGATTGCCCTCGTCGGACCTCTGCCGACGCGTATCCCCGCCGCGCCCGTGGTGGCGGAGGCTGTGGACGCGGGAGATACCCGCACACACTAGTTGCAGATTTCTGCCGAATTCATCACGAGCGCGGCGAGCGCCGCTGATTTTCCGCGTGACCGATTGGCGGAAATCGCCTTGGTCGGACGGTCCAATGTGGGCAAGTCAACGCTGATCAACGCACTGGTGAGGCAGAAGGTGGCGCGGACGAGTGCCGCGCCGGGCAAGACTCGTCTGGCGAACTTTTACCGCGTCAAGCGTGGATCGAGGTCCGCGTTCTATCTGGTCGATCTGCCGGGTTATGGGTATGCCCGAGGCGGCGATGCCTCGGTCGAAGAGTTCACCCGGCTGACCGACGCGTACTTTGCCAGGACGGAGCGTTGGGGGGAGCCGCAGAGTGCCGCACTCAGCAGTGCCGCCACTGAGCGAAAGGCCATCGGCGCACTGCTGCTGGTTGACGCGCGGCACCCGGGCCTTGAATCGGATCTCGATGCCTGGGGCTGGCTACAGTCGCAGCCCTGTCCCCGCAGTATCGTCGGCACCAAGGTGGACAAACTGACGCGCGCCGAACGCTCGCGCCACGACCGTGAACTCAAATCGTTGTTTGACATCCCCATCTCGCTGGTCTCAGCGCAGACAGGGGAAGGATTGGAAGAACTGTGGAAGCTGATCGCGACACTGCCAAACCAAACGGCGCCGTAGCTGCGGCCACCGCCGCCGAGCCTGCCGCCAACCCACCCGCTCAACATACGCCTGCGACGGCCGCCCCGGCCCAGGCGCTGCCGGCACAGACGATCTCCCTCTCAGCGATGAAGGAGATGAGCATCTCCGCGCTAACCAAGGTCGCCAAAGAGCTGGATATCGCCGGCGCGACCGGTATGCGGAAGCAGGAGTTGATCTTCGAGATCCTGCGTGTCCGGGCCGAAAAGAGCGGAAACATCTTCTCCGAAGGTGTGTTGGAAACACTTCCAGACGGCTTTGGCTTCCTACGAGCGCCCGACTACAACTACCTCCCGGGACCGGACGATATCTACGTGTCGCCGTCGCAGATCAGAAAATTCGACCTGCACACAGGCGATACGGTCTCTGGTGTCATCCGCCCACCCAAAGATGGTGAGCGCTACTTCGCCCTGATCAAGGTCGAAGCGATCAATTTCGAGCCGCCGGAGAAGACAAGGGACAAAATCTTCTTCGAGAATCTCACACCACTCTACCCACAGCAGAAATTCATTCTTGAGACAGCGAGCGACAATCTTTCTGGTCGTGTCATGGACCTGCTGACGCCAATCGGCAAGGGACAGCGCGGACTGATCGTCGCGCCCCCTCGGACTGGCAAGACGATGCTCCTGCAGAGCATTGCCAACAGCATTACGAAGAATCATCCAGAGGTGTATCTGATCGTGCTGCTGATCGATGAACGGCCGGAAGAGGTCACCGACATGCAGCGATCGGTGAACGGCGAGGTCGTCTCGTCGACCTTCGACGAGCCGGCTCAGCGTCACGTGCAGGTCGCGGAGATGGTCATCGAGAAGGCCAAGCGGCTGGTCGAACACAAGAAGGACGTCGTCATCCTGCTGGACTCGGTGACACGTCTGGCGCGTGCCTACAATACGATCGTCCCGGCATCCGGGAAGGTGCTCTCAGGCGGCGTCGACAGCAACGCGCTGCAGCGGCCGAAGCGCTTCTTCGGCGCCGCCCGTAACATCGAGGAGGGCGGCTCACTGACCATCGTCGCCACCGCGCTCGTTGATACCGGATCGCGCATGGACGAGGTGATCTTCGAGGAGTTCAAGGGCACTGGCAACATGGAGATCCATCTCGATCGCAAGCTGACGGACCGCCGAGTGTTCCCGTCCATCGACATCACGAAGAGTGGCACGCGAAAAGAGGAGCTGCTTCTGGCGAAAGAGGACCTCAATCGGGTGTGGGTGCTTCGGAAGGTGTTGACGCCACTGTCTCCAACCGAGGCGATGGAACTCCTACTGTCGAAGATGGGGAAGACGAAGGCAAACACGGAGTTCCTTGCTGCCATGGCGGCGGGCAAGAGCTAACGCCGAAGACCTGCGCCTCCCTCCGCCGAGCGCCGCCGGTACCTCCCGGCCAAGACATTCCACTTTACGCGAAGCACGCCCGCGAAGGCGGCCGCGCCACGGGACACCGCCACGCGACTGTCGGTGCGGCCATGCCACACGATGCCCACCTCTCGAATCTCGTAGCCCGCATAACGCGCCAGCACCAGTAGCTCCACATCAAAAGCGAATCCGCCGATCGTCACGCACCGAAACAGATCGTCAGCGGCTGCGGCGCTCACGAGCTTGAATCCGCACTGCGTGTCCGCGATACCGGGTAGCACGAGTACGCGCACGTACATGTTAAATACCCGTCCGATCAGATACCGGAGCCAATGCTCGCCGTGGCGCCGTGCCCCCGGGCCTTCCCGTGACCCGATGACAACATCCGGCGGGGACGCGCTGTTGGCAAGATCCAGAAACCGATCGAGGTTGTCGAGCGGCATGGCCAGATCGGCATCAGCCATGAACCGCCACGCGCCTCGTGCCTCCAGCATGCCACAGCGCACCGCCTTGCCCTTGCCAGCCCTGGCGGCGATGACCGCGCGGATGCGAGGGTCTGCGGCCGCATGCTCCTCCACGACCCGCGCCGTGCCGTCAGTACTCCCGTCGTCAACGACAACGATCTCCCACGCGAGGCCCAGTCCCTCCAGATAGGCGCGTAGGTCCGTGAGACAGCGTCCAATGGAGCCCTCTTCGTTGAACGCTGGAACGACGATTGAGAGGTGCGGGAGCGGGACCGGCCCCGGGTGTGAATCTGAAGCTGAGTCTGAGGCAGGCGAGAACGAGTCAGGTGACTGTGATCTGGGCGAGCGTAAGTTGGACGAGAGTGAGTCAGACACCATCAAGCGAGACCTGCCAAGCCGGACGAGTATAGCGCATGGTATAATGCCTCTCTTATCCGTGTTCTGAAGGAGTTGGCTGTGAAAGAGGGGATCCACCCGGCATATCAAGAGGTCGAAGCGCGCTGCGCGTGCGGCAACTCGTTTATGACGCGGTCAACCAAGTCGGAGCTGCACCTTGAAATCTGCTCTGCCTGCCATCCGTTCTTCACCGGTCGCCAGAAACTGATCGACACCGAAGGTCGCGTCGAGCGGTTTACCAAGAAATACGGCGTGCAGACGTCGGAGCAACGCAAGGTCGCGGCAAGAGCCGCGAAGGCGGCAAAACCTCGGGCAGCGAAAGCGGCGAAGCCTCGAGCGGCGAAGGCACCTAAGGCGACGGCGACCGCCTAGACTCACCGCCAGCATCTGCTAGTCGTGCCTCTGGAGTCCGTTCAGAGCGCGAAAAATACGCCACAGACATGCGACTTGTCACACGTGTATTTCTTCTCCTCGCGAGAGTCTCTGGCCGCGTCTCGAATCAGTTTCATTACTGCGCCGCTGCCACTCTGAGCATCGATGACATCAGAGAAGGAGTCCGGAGCCAGTGGCAACAATACAACCTCGATGAGGACGAGATCGCCGAAGGCCTGCTCTTCTGGGAGGAGGATCTCGTCGATCGGTTTGTCAAAACCGGGGACGCAGTGCTTGTCATCGGCTCCGGGACCGGTCGCGATGTCATCCCGTTGGCAGAGCGAGGGTGTCATGTAACCTGCGTCGAACCAGCACTACTGCCTTTGGAGACTGCGTGTCGGGCGCTCCGCGAGCGTCAGCTTCCGGTCACCATGGTTGAAGGGTTTTTCGAGGATGTGCCGCTTTCGGGTCGCTTCGCCGTGGTGATGTTCTCCCACTGCTGTTACAGCTGTATTCCGAATTCGGTCCGCCGAATAGACGCACTTCGCAAAGCAGCGAGCCTCTTGCCCCCGGGTGGTCACATCCTTCTGAGCTACGGCACGGTACATCGACCTCGTCTACTCACAACGCGGCTCGCGCAAGCTGTCGGCGCCGTCTGCAGATCGGACTGGCGCATGGAGCCCGGGGACTTCCTCCGCCCGCAAGGTTCCGTCTACTACTATTTCCACGCGTTCAGCCCTGAAGAGATCGCGGCAGAAGTGGCAGCTGCAGGACTGAAGGTCATATATCGTCGCCACTTTCAGGACGATCCAATGATGGTGATGGCGCTGACGGCGCCGTGACCCTAGCAGGCTGCTGAAGAACCCGGGTGATCGGGCCGTTTTCTAAGGATCATGCGAGTCACCACCGACCGACAACGGTGCGCACGGCTGTGCGCTGGCCCCGATCAAGGGGCCGGCGACACGCGCGGCCGGTGATCAGGGACACCTCGCCTCCAGATTCCGCAGCCGGACCAAGTTATAGACCGTGGCGGCGAAGGTAAGCTGCCAATCCACGAGGGCGACACCGCGATGCCGGAGTTTGCGCAAGCCGCCGACGGTCTTCATCCAGCCAAAGACCTGTTCTACGAGTTTCCGTTTCCGCTGACTGACGTGATAGCCCGCATGCCGCGTGGTCCGGCCATCGATCGCACTCCAGCGGACCTTCTGAGCAACGTGGGGCGTGACGGCCCGGATACGGACAGCGGCCACAAAGCTTGCCACATCGTAGCCCTTGTCCGCCCCGACCGTGCTGCCCGGCGGCGCGCTGGCCTCCAGCAACAGCGCCGCTGCCTCGCGTTCGGCGGTCCCCGTCGCGTGAGTCGCGCAGACGTTGGCGACAAGTCCCTGTCGATTGTCCAGCAGCACGTGGCCCAGATACGCCAGCTTGGCTTCCTTCCCCTGGCCCTTCCGAGGCAGCATCGCCTCCGGATCGGTCGTCGACTGGTGCGTGTCGTTGCGCCGCCGCTCCCCGTGGAAGTTGACCGTGGGATTCCCGGGGTCATCGGGCGGGTCGCTCTCCGCCGCGTCCCGGCACCGAAAGCTCTTCAGGCTGGCCCACGCTTCCAATTGGGTCCCATCCACAGTGAAGTGTTCGTCCGAGAGCAGCCCGGCCGCCCGCGCGTGGGCCTGCACCGCATCAAAGAAGGCGGCCGCGAGATCGCCCGCCAGCAGCCGGTCGCGATTCTTGGTAAACGTGGTGGGATGCCAAACCGGGTCGTCCAAATTCAAGCCCACGAACCAGCGGAACAGCAGGTTGTAATTGAGCTCTTCCATCAGCAGCCGCTCGCTCCGCACCGTGTAGAGCACCTGCAGCAACAACGCGCGCAGCAGCTGTTCCGGCGGGATCGACGGACGCCCTGTGTTGGCGTACAGGCCGGCGAACCTGCGCGACATCGTTCTCAGCGCTTCGTCCGTCAGCGCGCGAACCGCGCGGAGCGGATGGTCGGCTGGCACGCGCTGTTCCGGCGACAGGTAGCTGAACATGTGAGTGCTTTGCTCATCGTGTCCGCGCATGATGGGGCTCCCTTCAGCGGTGTTGGGAGCATGGTAGTACGCCGGGATCGATCTGTCGATCCCATTTCACGGAGTTTTTCAGCAGCCTGCTAGATCAGCGGCACCAGTACGACGCCCCCCGTTTCCAGTAGCAGCCGCGTGTTCCGGCGACTTTTCGCCTCTTCCTAGAACAGCGGTGCCGGCGGAGACGATGGCACACCGAGCTTGCGCTCGATACGCGCAAGGCGGTGATGTACGGCTCGTACACGCGTGGTACTGGCGTCGAACGTGAGCGCCTGCATCGCGAAGTGTCGTGCCGCACTGAGGTCCCGCAGACGGTGCTCATGGTGCACGGCCAGCGCCTCGGAGGCCTGCCGAGCGATCGGTGCCGGACAGCGGGGCAAGGCGAGCACGCGCCGCCACGTGTCGGCGGCCTCCGGGTACCGCCGCTCGCGCCGACACAGCACTCCGTATGCGCGCAGTGCTTCGGCACAGGTAGGCGGGTCGACATCCGTGTACGGTACGACCACGGGATCCGCACCCGCCGCGCGGGCGTAACACGCGCGTGCCTCGCCGAGCATGCCGGCACGTTCGAAGAGCTGCCCCAGGCCGAGCGCCTCGCGCGCCGTGCGCGCGCCGGCTGCGCCCTCTTTCAAGCGGTTCGCTGCCGTGGCGGTCAACATCGCGAGGGCGAGCAGGTCAAGGCGATTGTGCTCCAGTACGCGTTCGAGCGGTCGCGTCTCGCCGGTCCTGACGTAGTGAAAATAGCGTGACGGGATCTCGAACCCGGGTACATCTCCATCCCTCACGTGGCCCAGCACTGTCTTCTCGACGTGCGTAAGAGTGCATGGAACCGCGCTCTGTCGTTCACCGGCCCCCATCGAAGACTGGGTCTCAGCTGAAGACCGCCACAGCCGGCGTGCAGGATGCAGCATGTCGAGATGCGGCAGACCGCTGTCGCACGCAGGCAATCGATGAAACAGGAGGCGGGTGTCACTCAGCGGCAGATCGAAACTCTTGCCGTTGTATGTCACCAGCGCGCCGAAGGCGCCCATCGTGTCGGCAACGTCTTCCAGTAGCGCACGCTCGGCCGCGTAGCTGCTGAGGAAGAACTGCCTAACCCGAAACGCAGGCCCGTCAAACCACCCGCACCCCACGAGAAATGCGTACGTTCCCGCGCCACCTCCTAACCCCGTGGTCTCCAGGTCAAAGAACATGACCGGGCCCCGCAATGCGTTCGCGGCCCGGTCGCCCGACAGCAGCAGGCCCGCCCGTGGCCACAGCCCATCGGTGCCTGGCAGGCAGTCGGCCACCGCCACCCGGCCGAGACAATGCCCGGCAGGATACTGCCGATCGATCACCAGGTAGCGAGGTTGGGTCGCTCGGCGACCCGGCACACCAGCGCTGGCTGAAGGATCCGCTGACGCGGACCCTCCACGCGCCTCGCGCCACTCACCTCCAAGAACCTCGGCGGCACGATCGGCATTCGCTCTGTTCGCCGACGCGTCCCCGGTAGCAGCCGCACCAACCGCGCCAAATGGTGGGACCGGAGCGACAGAGTCGTGTGGGCGCACGACGGCACGAAGCCGATCCGCGAGATTCATGCCACGCCCACCTGGGTCGCTGCCTGCGCCGTGATCTGATCGAGGATGCGCAGGGCCGCGACCTTGGCCAGCGGACCCGTGTTCCCGATCGGACCTACGCAGGTTGGGCATCCCCGCTCGCATTCACAGCCCGCGATCAACTCGCGCGTGCGCGCCAATAACTCAACGTGCATCCGGAACAGCGGCTCACTGAAACCGATCCCTCCGGGGTAGTTGTCGTAGATGAACACGCGCGGCTCGTCAGAAAGCAGCATCGAGCCCGACGCGCGCCCCCCGACCTGTCCCTCACTCCGAAACACTCCGGCGCCGCGGTTCAAGTCCGTGTCCTCCGCGTGCTGACCACCCCCGAGCGAAATGCCAATGTCCTGACGATCGCACATCAGGAGCAGCTGCGCCACCTGCCGCATCGCAAACGACAGTCCAACGACGCCATCGCGTCGATCGTCGGGGGCGTAGGGCAATGCGGCCATCACCGTGCTCGGCACTGTCAACCAGTACGCCGTGGTGTGCATCTCCTGCTCGGGTAGGTCCAGTTCTCCTGAACCAACGTTCTCATTGGTGTAGAACTTGATCTTTTTGAAGCCAACCACCCGTGATGAGACGTGGACTTCCCCGTGAGCGCTTGTCTCCGCGACGTTCGCGACGCGTCGGTCAGGTTCATCAGACTCCGCCACGAAGGTTGCGCCCACTGAGCCCGATCCAACCTCGAAGGTGTCGAGCACGGTGACCTTGGTGTGCGTAATCGCGTCGGTGTAATAGTCGCAGTCGATCCTTCGAACAAACGCCTTCCGTCCCTCGAAATCAAGGCGCTCGACCTGGTAGAGCGTGCCCTCCACGAGATAGATGGCCTTTTCATGCAAGGTAGCGGGGCCGCTCGTAAAGCTGGTTTCACCGATGACGTCAGCGCCTCGTGTACGATCCACGACCACGAAATTATCTGAAGACACGGATCGGAGACCGACGGCATCAGCGGGGTACGACTCGCTCGTCCACTGCCACTGCCCCTCCTCATCAGTCCCCACACCAGGGCTGGACCCTGCGGTGCTGTGCACCAGGCCACTCTCGGCGAGGATGTGGAGTACTTCCTGCACGTCCTGAGCACCGAACGCTTCGGAGGTGCCAAAGGGCAGTTCGAACGCTGCGCACTTTACATGATCGACCAGGATATGCAGATTGTCGGCGTCGACGAGCGCACGCTCTGGCGACGCGTCGAAAAAATACGCGGGATGCCTGACCACAAACTGATCGATCGGCGCGCTGCTCGCCACAAGCACCGCGGCTGATCGGCCACTGCGACGTCCCGCGCGCCCGGCTCGCTGCCACGTCGCCGCGATCGTGCCGGGATACCCGGCCATGACACAGACGTCGAGCGCGCCGATATCAATCCCTAGTTCCAGCGCGCTGGTCGAGACCACGGCACGCACGCTGCCTTCGCGAAGACCCTGTTCGATCTCCCTGCGCCGCTTCGGCAGATAGCCTCCCCTATAGCCGCGAATCTGTTCGCGCGTGCCCGCAGAGCCCTCGAAGTCCTCCTTGAGATACGTCGTCAGTATTTCGGTCGAGAGGCGACTCTGGGCGAATACGATCAGTTGCAGCCCTCGCTTGAGAAACTCGCCGGTGATGCGCCGAGTTTCACTCAGATACGAGCGTCGAATCCCAAGCTGCTGATTGACCACAGGGGGGTTGACGAAGAGAAAGACCTTTTCGCCCCGCGGTGCGCCGTTTTCTGACACGAGCTCGAAGGGCTCCTCCACCAGCGACTCGGCAAGCTCGCGCGGATTGGCGATCGTCGCCGAAGAGCAAATAAATGTGGGATTCGAGCCGTAGTGGCGGCAGATCCGTCGCAGCCGCCGGAGCACGTTCGTCAGGTGGCTACCGAAGACCCCGCGATAGGCATGCAGCTCGTCGATGACGACGTACCGGAGATTCTCGAAGAGCTTGGCCCATCGGGGATGGTGGGGCAGGATGCCCGAATGAATCATGTCCGGGTTGCTGAGTACGATGTGCGCCCGGCTTCGGATCGCACGCCTGGCGTCCTGCGGTGTATCACCGTCATACGTGAATACGCCGATCGGTGACTCGTCCTCCGATAGCGCGTGCGCGAGTTCGTGCAACTCGGCCAGCTGATCCTGCGCGAGCGCCTTCGTCGGAAACAAGTACAGCGCGCGCGCCGAGGGGTCACGCAGGATCGTGCTGAGCACAGGCGCGTTGTAGCAGAGGGTCTTTCCAGACGCTGTGGGTGTGGTGACCACGACGTTTCGGCGAGCCAATGCATGCGCGACTGCCGCAGTCTGATGTGTGTAGAGCTGCTCGATACCGCGGGCGTTGAGCACGCTGCGCAGCCGCGCATCCACACCCGCGGGGCTCGGGGCGTACGAGGCGGAGCGCGCCTGAAGCACTCGGACGGCGGTCACCCAGGCCTCAGGCGTGTCCGGACGTTCGGAGATACCCCCTGTCAGCCGCTCCAGAACCGTCTGCAGCTCTCGATCCCCGCCACGCTGGGTTCTCCCCCACCGGGCGGGGCTAGACGCGTCACCCTCGTGCTGGGGCAACAACGACATTTCGCGTGCGCGGGCGGACCGGCTCTCCGGCGGCATGGCTCGGATGATGGTAAGCGCAATAAAGGCGAAGGTCCAGCCTGAAAATGCAGTATCCATGGGGTTTTGAGGTTTCGAAGAGCGAGCCAGGCGGCCTGCGCGATGAGATACGCTATCCGCCCATGCTCGCGGATCTGCCAGCGACTCGTCAGCTTCCCCGCCGCCTCCGCTTCTGGGGCTCGGTCGGCATCGTCGTCGGCATCACCATCGGCTCCGGCATCTTCCGAACTCCCGCATCGATCGCCGCCCGTGTGCCAGACCCAACGCTCATGCTTGGCGTGTGGATCGCCGGGGGGTTGATCTCGTTGTGCGGGGCCCTGTCCGTGGCAGAACTGGCGGCGTCGCTGCCCCATACCGGCGGCTGGTACGTCTACCTCCGTGAAGGATGGGGCCGGCTCGCCGGGTTCTTGTTCGGCTGGTCGGAACTCGTCCTGATCAGGGCCTCGGCGACCGCGGCCATCTCAAAAGTGTTCAGCGAGTATCTCCTCCGCTCGATGGGCTATGAGCCGACGAGCATCGGCACCGTGACCGACCTGGTCGCCGCGGGCGCCGTGCTCTGCGCCGGCGTCATCAACATTCGCGGCGTTCACGTCGGTGCCGCGGTGGTGGGGGCGTCGAGTGTGGCCAAATTCGCAGCGCTGGCGTTTCTGGTGTTGGCGTCGTTTGCGCTGGGCGGTGGAGCAGGCGCGTCAGTGGCCAACTTCGCCGCCGTCTCGGCACCCGTCGATCCGGGCATTCTGGGCCTCGCGCTCATCTCCGTGTTGTGGGCGTACGACGGGTTCGCGGATCTGTCATTCGCAGCGGGAGAAGTGGCCGACCCGCAGCGCACCCTGCCGCGCGCGATCGTCGTCGGCACACTGGCGATTGTCGGCATCTACCTCGCCGTCAACGCCGCCTATCTGTACGTGAGCCCTGTCGACACGATCGCGGCATCACCACTGATTGCCGCCGATACTATGCAGGCCCTGTTCGGGCAACTCGGCGTAGCGTTTGTGTCGGTCGTCGTGACCGTCTCAACCTTTGGTGCGCTGATGGCCGTCATGCTGTCGGCCCCTCGTGTCTTCTTCGCGATGGCCGACGACAAGCTGTTCTTCCCGGTTGTCGCACGGGTGCATCCCCGCTATCACACGCCGTACGTGGCCATCGCGCTGGCAACAGCTCTTGGCGTGCTGTTTGTCCTGACGCGCACCTTCGAGCAGCTGGCTGACACGTTTGTGCTGTCCGTTTGGCCGTTCTATGGACTGGCCATCGCCGGACTCTACCGACTACGCCGGATGCGGCCTGCACTTCCGCGCCCGTACACAGTGCCAGGTTATCCGGTCGTACCGGCGGTGTTCATCGCGGCGGTTGTGTATCTGGTAGGAAGCGCGTTGATCGCCGATCCGCTCTGGACAGGCGTGACGTTCGCGATCGTCCTGGCGGGAATACCCGTGTACTACGCCGCCTTCCAGCGGTAAACATCAACGGACATGAGGTGTGGCACCTCGAGCGCAAACGGTAGTCAGGCGCCAGCCGCGACGCGAGCCATGAGGTTCGCCTGCTAGAAACCTCTACTCTGGCACCCGTCGACAACGATTGACGTGCCACTGATCCAACTGGCACGCGCCGAGCAGAGAAACGCGACGACATCCCCCACTTCCTCTGGTCTGCCAAGGCGACCGAACGGAAGCTCGCGCGTGATGAACTCAGCCAAACCCTCGGGATCCGACTGCTGGCGCCGCCACCACGACCCACCCTCGAAAAGAATGGATCCTGGCGAGACGCTGTTCACACGAATATTGCTTGGCGCCAGCTGCTGCGCGAGTGATTTCGCAAGACTGATATCGGCGGCCTTCATGGCGTTGTAGGTCATGCGCCCACCTGCTTCGCGGCCGAAAATGGACGCGATGATCACGATGGCGCCACCGCCACGCCGTTGCATGTGTGGCACTGCGGCCTTCGACGCCCGCACGGCCGGAAGCAGCGTGTGGTCGAACGCGTCCTGCCACTGCTCGTCGGATGTCTCGAGAAGCGCTCCGCCCCCTGCCATGCCAACGTTGTTGACCAGAATATCGATACCTCCGAAGGCCTCTACCGCCCGTTCGATCGCCGACTGGGCACCCTCGGCCTGCGCGACGTCAGCGACGACGTGCACAACCCGTCCGGCCTCCCCTGCTACCGCCGCGACCTCGCTCACCGCATCGCGAAGACGTTGCTCGCCACGCGCGCACAGGCAGACGCGGCATCCCTCGGCCGCGAGCGATTTCGCCGTTGCCAGTCCGAGTCCGCGACTAGAACCCGTCACAACGGCAACCTTGTCTCTGAGTCCGCAATCCATAGGATCCCTGATCATATCCGCTGGCGGCCGTAGGGACCCCACACGGTAAGCATTTGAAATCGGGGCGAGATGAGTCAGAATCTCAAGAGGCGTGAGGAAGGCCCTCTGATCTCCACGTACGCGGGTCGCCGCGACACGTTGCGGCTCGTCGTCCGATAGGAACCCACTTCATATGCACATCGGTATTCCCGCCGAAGTCCGGCCTGGTGAGACTCGCGTTGCCGCCACGCCAGAGACAGTTCGGAAACTTGCGAACACCGGCCTCCATACGGTGCGTGTCCAGGCAAACGCCGGCGTGGCCGCCAGTATTCCGGACGCCGAATTCGAAGCCGCCGGTGCCGCCATCTCGGCCTCCGGCGCTGATATCTACACGCAGTCCGATATCGTCCTGAAAGTGCGGGGACCAGAGGCTGCCGAGTTGCCGCTGCTACGGCGCGGTTCGGTGCTGGTCGGGCTGCTCAGGCCGCACGACGATGCAGCCATCGACCGGCTTGCGAAAACAGGTGTCACGGCATTCGCGATGGAGTCGATGCCGCGCACGACGCGTGCACAATCGATGGACGTCCTGTCGTCCCAGGCGAACATCGCGGGCTACAAGGCCGTCCTCGTTGCAGCGAGCGAGTATGCCCGGTTCATGCCAATGCTCATGACGGCGGCTGGTACCGTGAAAGCCGCGAGGGTGCTGGTACTCGGCGCCGGCGTCGCAGGCCTGCAGGCGATTGCGACGGCCAAACGACTCGGGGCCGTCGTCGAAGCGTTCGACGTGCGCCCGGCGGTCAAAGAGCAAGTGCAATCACTCGGTGCAAAGTTTGTCGAGGTGGAGGCCTCGGAGGCCGAGAAGACCGCTCTCGCCACGGCCGGCGGCTACGCCCGCGAAATGAGCGACGACTACAAGCAACGACAATCTGCGTTGATCGACGAACGGGCCGTCGTCGCTGACATTGTCATCACCACCGCACTCGTGCCTGGCCGGCGTGCGCCGCTGTTGGTGCGAGAGGAGACCTTGCAGCGTATGAAGCCGGGATCGGTCATCGTCGATCTGGCCGCCGAACATGGAGGCAACTGCGCGCTCACGGAACCCGATCGTGTCACCGTGGCGCATGGGGTCGTGCTCATCGGGCACCGCAACCTCCCGGCGATGGTGGCGGCCGATGCCAGCGCCCTCTATGCGCGGAATCTGCTGAGTTTCGTCACGCTGCTGATCGACCCGGCGACCGGCGGTTTGACGATCGACCGGTCCGACGACATCGTCGATGCATCGCTGGTCTGCCTCGACGGCGCCGCGGTGCGAACACCTGAGGCCTCACACACATGACCGAACTCGTCGACCCCACGATTGCGAACATCACCGTTTTCGTCCTGGCGATTTTCGTGGGCTATCACGTCGTCTGGAACGTCACGCCAGCGTTGCATACGCCGCTGATGAGCGTCACCAACGCGATCAGCTCCGTCGTGATCGTCGGCGCAATCATCGCGGCGGGGCCAGGCACGCTGGGCCTTGGGGCCATGCTCGGTGCGATTGCGGTCGGACTCGCGGCCATCAACACCGTCGGCGGATTCATGGTCAGCCAGCGCATGCTCGCGATGTTCAAGAAGGAACAGAAGGGGAAACAGTAGCGCGATGTCGCCTAACCAGACCGCGATGTCGTACCTGATTGCCAGCGTGCTCTTCATCCTGGCGCTCAAGGGGCTGTCTCACCCGCGCTCGGCGCGCCGTGGCAATGTCTTTGGCATCATCGGGATGGCGATTGCCATCGTCACGACGTTTACCGTCACGCGCCGCATCGACGTGGCCATCGGCATGATGGCCGTTGGAGGTGCCATCGGACTCATCGTCGCCAAGCGCGTACAAATGACCCAGATGCCGGAGCTCGTGGCGGCCATGCACTCGCTCGTGGGTATGGCTGCTGTGCTCATCGCCTGTGCTGTCGTGAGCGACCCGCTCTCGTTCGGCCTTGAGTCTCCCATTCCGATGGGCAACCGCATTGAGCTGTTTATCGGTACGTTCGTCGGGGCGATTACCTTTTCAGGATCGATCATCGCATTCGGAAAGCTGGCCGGCCTTGGCAAGTACGGGCGTGTCTTCTCCAGCGCGCCGGTCACCTTTACAGGACAGCACCTGGTGAACCTGATCCTCGCCCTGATCATGGCTGGGTGTGGCATCGTGTTCGTCTGCGCCCCCGCAACGGCGCAGTGGCCGCCATTTCTCGGCATGACCGGCGCGGCGTTTCTCCTGGGAATCCTTTTCATTATCCCGATCGGTGGTGCCGACATGCCGGTCGTGATCTCAATGCTGAACAGCTACTCCGGGTGGGCCGCGGCGGGCATCGGCTTCTCACTCAATAACTCGCTGCTCATCATTGCCGGGGCCCTGGTGGGATCGTCAGGCGCGATCCTGTCGTACATCATGTGTCGCGCCATGAACCGATCCTTCTTCAGCGTCGTGCTGGGCGGATTCGGTGGGGCCGAGGGCGATATCTCCGCCGATGCCGCGCAGAGGACAGTCAAGTCCGGATCGCCCGATGACGTCGCGTTTCTGCTCGGCAATGCGGAGAGCGTCATCATCGTTCCGGGTTACGGCCTGGCCGTCGGGCGCGCGCAGCATGCCGTAAAGGAACTCGTCGAGAAGCTGACCGCCAGGGGTGTCACGGTGCGGTACGCCATTCATCCGGTCGCGGGGCGAATGCCCGGTCACATGAATGTGCTGCTCGCCGAGGCTGAGGTGCCGTACGACCAGGTGGTCGAGATGGAGGACATCAACAGCGATTTCAGCTCGACCGATGTGGCTTTCGTCCTCGGCGCCAATGACGTGGTCAATCCGCTGGCGGAGCAGCCCGGCAGCGCGATTTTCGGGATGCCGATTCTCGATGCGCACAAGGCGCGCGCCGTGCTCGTGAACAAGCGTTCGATGGCCGCCGGGTACGCGGGCATCGACAATCCGCTCTTTTACATGGACAGAACGATGATGGTGTTTGGCGACGCCAAGAAGGTCGTCGAGAGCATCGTCAAGGCTCTGGAGTAATCACATCAATACCCGAATGACGTCGGACCGGGTGATGATAAAGGTCTTCTCCGTCTTGAAATCGCGCACCAGCACAGCCGGATTCTCCGGCGTGATCATCGTAGAGAGAAGCTCCACGGGCGTGCTGATGTCGGCGAACGCAAACACCGGCTGCATGATCGCCTCGACCGGCTTTCGCCTGATGTCCTGATCCCGAACAAACTCGTTGTAGAGATGCGATTCGTTCAGCGACCCGATGACGCGGCCATCTCTGGTGACAGAGATCTGCGAAAAGTCATGGTCACTCATCAGGCGGATGGCCTCCTCGACTGGCTGTGCCGCTTCCACCGCGTACAATTCGCCGGATAGACCGAGCGCCACGAGGTCGCGAGCCGTCATACCGGTCACCTCGAGGAAGCCTCGCGCGCGCATCCACTCGTCGTCATACATCTTCGCAAGATACCTGGACCCGTGATCGTGAAACACCACCACGACCACATCGTCACGCGTCAGGCGGTCTTTCAATTGCAGTAGACCCGCCATCGCTGAGCCAGCTGAGTTTCCGGCGAAAATTCCCTCTTCGCGCGTGATGCGACGGGTCATGATCGCCGCGTCCTTGTCGGTGACCTTCTCGAAGTGGTCGACAATGTCGAAATCGACGTTGTCTGGCAGGAAATCCTCGCCGATGCCTTCGGTGATGTAGGGGTAGATTTCGTTCTTATCGAACACGCCAGTCTCCTTGTACTTCTTGAAGACCGATCCATAGCTGTCGATGCCCCAGATCTTCACCTGGGGGTTGCGTTCCTTGAGATAGCGACCCACCCCGGTGATCGTGCCACCGGTACCAACACCGCACACCAGGTGCGTCACGCGGCCATCGGTCTGTTCCCAGATTTCAGGGCCGGTTTTCTCGTAGTGCGCCTGCCCGTTCGACAAATTGTTGTACTGATCGGCTTTCCAGGAATTCGGGATCTCCCGCTCCAGCCTGGAGGATACGGAATAGTAGGATCTGGGGTCCTCCGGGTCGACGTCAGTCGGACACACGATGACCTCCGCTCCAAACGCTTTGAGCGCGTCTGCCTTCTCTTTCGATTGCTTGTCCGTCGTCGTGAAGATACACCTGTACCCCTTGACGACTGCCGCGATGGCCAAGCCCATGCCTGTATTGCCGGAGGTGCCCTCGATAATCGTCCAGCCTGGCTTCAGCAGGCCCGCTCGCTCGGCATCCTCGATCATCTTGACCGCCATGCGGTCCTTGATCGAATTGCCCGGATTGAACGTTTCCACCTTGGCGAGCACGGTGGCGTCAAGCACACCGCGGGGAATCGCGTTGATCCGCACCAGCGGCGTGTGGCCGATGGTCTCAAGGATGTTGTCGCAGATCTTCAGGTTTGGCGCGTTCGACACCGTGCGATCTTATCCTGCATTAGGGACGACGCCGGCGGCCTGGCCCAGGGGATTTACGCTTCGGTACACTGGCGTGCCCACGACTCGATGAGCCCCGCCGGGCGGCCTTGACCTTGGCTCGTGCCCGCTCCTGGCTCTTGCGCTCACGAATCGCGGCGATACGTTCGGCAAGCGGAACCTCAAGTTTGGCCTTCGGCCGCGCGCGGTAGTCGAAGTCTGGAAGCGTCACTCGTGGCAACCGCTTGCTGATGGCGCGCTCAATCGCTTTCAGATTACTTTCCTCTTCCGGGGCAACGAACGTAAACGCATCGCCGGTGAGATCCGCGCGCCCGGTGCGGCCGACACGATGAATGTAGTCATCGGGCACAAGCGGCACATCGAAATTCACGACGTGGCTGAGTGCTTCGACATCGATACCGCGAGCCGCGATATCGGTAGCCACCAACACGCGATACTTGCCGCTCTTGAACCCCGACAGCGCTTCCGTCCGCTGGGCCTGTGATCGGTTTCCATGGATCCTCGCGGCAATGACCCGGCTCCGCAAGAGCAGGTCGGCCAGCCTATTCGCCCGATGCTTTGTCCGCGTGAACACCAGCGCCTCCCGCAGAATGTCGCGCTCCAAGAGCTGGACAAGGAGCTGCCCCTTGAGATCCTGCGCCACAGGGTAAACCCCCTGCGTGATACCGACGGCTGGCGCTGAACGGCGTTGCTGGTTGATGAGCGCTGGATCCTTCAGCATCTCCGAGGCCAGTTTCCCGATGAGCGGCGGCATCGTGGCACTGAAAAACATCGTTTGGCGGAGCGGCGGAATGTGACGAAGCACACGCCGGATATCCGGCAGGAACCCCATGTCCAGCATGCGATCCGCCTCGTCGAGCACCAGATACTCGACGCCGTCCAGCTTGGCGTACGCCGATCGAAAGTGATCGAGTAGCCGTCCGGGCGTGGTCACGATGACGTCCACGCCACTGCGAAACGCGTGTTCCTGAGGGCCCATGCCGACACCGCCATATACGGCCGCGCCTGTCACCGGTGTATGCACCGCCAGGGCGTTGAGGTCCTCAAGAATCTGGGCCGCCAGCTCGCGCGTGGGGGTTATTACGAGCGCACGTGTCGTGCGCCTGGGTTGATCGATCAATCTGTGGATCACTGGTAGCAGAAACGCCGCCGTCTTTCCGCTTCCGGTCTGTGCACACGCCAGCACGTCGCGGCCCGCAAGACCGGGAGGAATGGCATCGGCCTGGATAGGTGTGGGCCGGACGAACCCGAGCTCCTTAACAGCTTTGAGGAGCGCTGGGTGCAAGTGAAAAGACGAGAATGGCATGCACCATCATAGTGTGCGCCGCTCTCCGCTGCCGGATCAGTGCGTCATCGCATAGACGATGTAGTTCACTCCGAGCCGGTAGGCATCGTTGGTCGGATCGTCGCCGTACAACCCTTCAGCTGACCACTCCCAGTAGTCGCCCAGGTCGTTGTTCCAGTTGGCCAACGCCAACATGCGTCCCGACGGATCGTTGTTCTCGAAGATGGCGAAGTAGTCCGGAGGCACGTTGACCGTCGGATGCGGCACATTGAGATACTTGATGCCGAAGAAGGTCTGGAAGATCGGATGACTGACATCAAGATGAATGAAGTGATGGCCTGGCAGCGCCTGGTTCATCTGCGCCACCAGGTTGCGCCAGTGCCAGTCCCCTTCAAAATCGTCGAAAATGATAAACCCGCCCTTGAGCAGGTACGCCCGCAGATTCTCCGCTTCGCTCTCGTTCGTCACCCAGTATCCAGGCTCCGACATGTAGAGAATCGGGTTCTCGAAAATTCGCGCATCGTCGAGATCCAGGATATTGCTGCCGTCCAGCCGGACCCTTGCGTTCGTGATGTAGTCGAGAATGGCTGCAAGGTTGCGGTCCGCAGTCGGATAGTCATGCGCCCAGCCGTTGCTCCCTCCGAAGAACCCGCGCGCGAGCCCCTCACGACCGGCGCCGTACCGGATCCGTGTAAACACGAAGTGACTGTCGTAGTCGACCGTTGTCGCGGTCTGCCGGAATGAGCGCCCCTGCCCGGCGGCCAGGAGCGGCACCAGAAGGACGAGAAGCAGCAAACCAGCAACGGGGGGCCTTAGGCGCATCATGCTCTCAGTGAGTCAGCGCGTAGAGGATGACATTGATGCCAACCGCGTATCCGTCTGGGGAGAACTTGTAAAAAAATCTCGGGTCTTCCCCTTCGCGCTCCCACGCGTCTGAGATATCCGTGTTGTGGGTCATCACCACCATCAGGTTTCCGTGACGATCGGCGATGCCTTGAATGGTCGGTGTCTCGCTGTCAGAGCCACGTTCGGAGGTGCCACCGCGGCTTGTACGCCAGAACTGAATCGACGGTATCTGCGGCAGCTTGGTCACCTCGAACATCGTCTTGAAAATCGGGTGGTCCGACGACAGGTCCTGAACCGGGTACTCCGCGGGGGGCAAGATTCGAGCGAGCTGATCGAGCCAGCTGTACCCGGCGTGGCTGCCCCAGTAGTCATCGACCCAGAGGAAACCACCCTTGAGCAGAAACGCACGCAGGCCGAGTACTTCCTCGTCAGACAATACGGCGGTGCCCACATCTTCCATATGGAGGTATGGGCACTGATACAGGGCGTCCTCTGTCAGCCGCACCACCAAGTGATCAGGCTGGCCACGGGAGTCCATGCTGACGCGGGTCTTCGTGAGTTCCGACAGGCGCGTCGAGAAGTTCCGCTCAGCGTCAGGGTAATCGGTGGACCACCCCTGCCCACCCGGTTCCCTTCGACCGCTCGTGTACACGCCGCGGCAGAAATTGAAACCTCGACCAAAGCTGTCGGCCTGGGCGAACTTGGGCGGATACCGGCCGTTCCGGCCGCCGCGGCGACCGTACTGAGCGGCCGTAACGCTGACGAAGCACACGGCCAGCACCAGCGCAACGGCAACCGATTTCATTTCGGAGTCCTGGCGAGCGATCTGTAATATTCCTGCACGAGCTGGCGAAATTCTTCGGGAACTTCATCGGAACCAGAGAGCACAATCGTGTTGGCATCGGCCTCTGACTGTCGCCTGAGACCAAACTCGAACCGCTTCAGTCCTTCGGCGACGATCGACTGCAGGCGCTGAAGCTCCGACACATCCTGGTAGACGCGAGGATCGTCCAACTGCCGCAGCGCGCTGAGGATCTCGTCAAGCTCGCGCGGGTCAAGGTTGTCCGCAGTCAGATCACCTCGCAACTCTCTCGCCTCGCCGGCCCACTGGCGCACCTCTCCGCGCAACTGTCGGATGTCCTCATCGGTCAGCCGCCAGTCACGACCCCATCCAAATCCGCCGCCTCCGTAGCCCCCGCCCAGGCGATTACCACCGAAGCCATCGTTGGCACCGCCAGTGGCGTCACCTCCGCCGCCAGCCTGCTGGCCGTCAGCGCCGGAGCCCTGGCCCCCCTGCGAGCCCTCCGCCTGTTGCCCTTGTCCAGGCTCGCCGCCCTGACCTTGCTGGCCCTGCTCGCTCTGGCGCTGCGCCCGTTCACGGGTGCGCTCCTGAAGGGATTCGGCCGCCCGCGCCAAGCGCCGGGCCCGTTCCAGCGCGTTCTCCATCCGATTAGCATTCTCGTCGCCCTGACCGATCGCGCCGGCCGCTTCCCGCAGCCGCTCTCGCATTTCCTCAATTCCGCCAGCGATATCGTTCTCCGCGGCGTTCACGGACTGCGGTGGCGACCCGCGGTTGACCAGATTCTGGGAATATCGGAGCTTGTCGCCGAGGCGATTGTCCCGAATCGAACCAGCAGCCTCAGCCATCTTTCGTGACGCCGCGGTTTCGGTGCCACTCGCGTCTCGGGCCGCCCGATCAAGTTGCTGTTCCAACGCGTTCAATCGCTCCTCAAGGTCGGTCTTTTCGTCGTTCACCTGCCGGGCCTGCTCACGGCGTTCCCCAGAGTTGGGCACTTCGGCCAACGCGCGCGCGTCACTGCCCACTTCCTCCTGGCGCCGGGCGATCTCATCAGCCTGCCGGATCGCGTCGGCGACGTCTCGCTCGGCCCTGCCGGCCTGGTTTTGCTGCAACCGGCGTTGGGTCTCCTGCAGCCGCTCCAGCGCGGCGGCCGCCTGTGCGGCGGCATTGCCGTCTCCGCCCGCCGCGGCGCGGCGCATCGCATCAGCCGCCTGCTGCATCTGCCGTGCGGCCTCCTGCAGGTCGGGACGATTCTCCTCACGAGCCAACCGCTCCAACCGACGAGCGGCTTCCTCCGCCTGTTCGGCCAGGGCTCGTTGCTGCGCAGCGCTGCCGGCTGTGCCACCGGTCTGTCCCATGTTCCGTAGCTGCTGCCGAGCGGCCTCCTGCTCCTGTCGGCGTGCGAGTTCCTTCAGCTTTTCGAGCAGCTCGTCGACCTCCCTGTCGGCGTCCTGCTGCTGCGCCTGATTGGCGGTCTCGTACCGGTTGGCCATCTCCTCGAGTTCCTGATCAAAGATTTCTGCGAGCTCCTGCTGCTGCGCGCTGCCGCCGCCGCCGCCGCCGCCACCACCCTGCTGCGCGCTGATCTGCATCTCGTACTCCTCTTCCGCCTTCTGCAGAATCTGCAACGCGCGATGTTCAGGAGGAAGCGCAGTATCGGGACTCGCCGCCGCAAGCCTGCCTTCGGCCTCGGTCATCGCCTCAACCGCCTGCGGAAGCAGCGCCGCGATCGTTTCAAACGCGGGATCTCGCTCGATGAGCTGGCTATTCATGCGAGTCAGCAATCCCTCAACCTGCTCGCGAAGCCTCGACTGGGAGAGACCGACAACCGTCGTACTCTCGCGAAGCCGCTCCGCAGTAAAGCTCCGACGGTCACGCTGGACGTTGAACGTGGCGGAGATAATCTGCCGTTGCTGCTCCGACAGCGCTTCGACCTGGCCGCCGCCACCGCCACCACCGCCACCACCACCGCCCTGGGATTGCGCCTGACGGAAATCGCGCTGGAAGGGACGAATACGCAGGAAATACAAATCGCTCGAGACAGGTTCGCTCTGCCCGCCTGAGTCATCGTGCGCGCGTGCGTAGTAGGACACAGAGTCACCTGGCTCGACACCAAGCTCCTCAAGATAGAACGTGTGGCCCGCGGTGACCTCAGGTAGACGGGTGCGGCCGCCGAACAGCATCACACTCTGCTCTGGCCCACCGTTGACGGAATACACCAGCTCGAGATCGCGGACCCCAAAATCGTCCTCGGCCTGCGCCTCAACGTAGACCTCCTCAATCGAGGAGGCCGACGTATCACGACCCGGTCTGACAAACGACACGATCGGCGGCTGGTCAGTCAACACGTCGATGGTGTACTGAGGTGACGCAGCGGTCCGCTCACCAGTCGGCGCATCGAGTTCGATACGGTAGAAACCATCGCGATCGGCCGTGAAGGCCGCGATCAGCGAACCATCGGGTTGGGCCGTGAGCTCGGCTGGGTCCTCTTCGTTCAGTGCGACGCGTCCTCCGGGTGTCGCCATCGTCGAGAACACGCGAAGCCGCACTTCCGTTCCCGTCAACACCGCGATGTCTCCACCGTCCTCGATTGTCTGCGGTTCGAGGCCGGTATAGGCGGGGAAGTGATACTCCAGCTCAACGCGCTCGACATACGGAGCTTCGATCACCGTCAGGGTAAACACAGAGGACCGCACACCATCCGCCTCGACGAAATACTCCAGAGGTGCGTCGACGTCGAACACCATACCCTCGTAGTCGCCGTCCTCGCCACGAACGAGCGGCATCTCCTCGTAGGCTGCGGTGGGCGCACGCCGGAGCATCACGGAGGCGTCCTCTGACGCAAAGCCGGCCAGGGTCGCACTGATGGTCTGATCCGCGCCCCGCGGCACGACGGCATCGCCTGGTGAAACCATGATCCGGTACGGAGCTGCGGCCTCAACGCTCCGCTGCACGAGCAAAATCGCAGACAGCGCGCTTCGCATGAACGCCGGGCCAAATAGCACGATCAGCATGGCGGCTGCCGCGACGCCACCCAGCACCCCACCCCAGCGCCTGAGCGGAGCTTCTTCCGTGCGCCGCGCTGCGCGCGTCAACGCGCATGCCTCGAGCGCTTCCTCCACGAGGCGCTGCACCAACGCCGCAGACGCCGACGAACCACCCGCCTGACTAGCTTCAACCGCGCTCACCAACCTCGCCTGCAACGAGGGCTCATGCTCCTCGAGATACAGAGCCACTTGCTCATCAGTGACGCGCCGCCTGAGCGGCCGCACGAGGAACATCACAATCGAGGCCACCACCGCGGATGCCAGGAGGATCCGCGCGGTGATAATCGCCGCCGGAGAAAACCTCGCCCACTCCATTCCGTATGCGGCCACGACAAACAGCGCAACGGCAACGCCAACGATCCGCGCGACACCGCGCAGGGCCAGCTTCAAACGCCAGCGCTTGCGTACGTCCGTAACTATGCGAGTGATGTCAGAGGAAGTGGAGGAACCTTGTCGTAGGTAGTCGAAGTTCTCGAGCATGCAGCCCTCTCGCGAATGGCGCCGTGGGCGTGGCGACTCGCTCGCTCGACCCTCGGAGCCCCACCTCGGTGGCGCGCCCCGCGCGAAGGAGACCCGCCAGCCCTCAGAATACGCCCATCTCGGTGCAGGCGCCTAAATTTTCGACATCCGGTTCGAGATCAACGTATCCGCCCCCAGCAACACGATGCCGAGGCACAGCAGGTACCACCACAACCGCTGTGACCGCTCTTGTGCCTCTGGCGGCGGCGGCAGAGCCGCGGCGCTGGATCGGGCGTCGCCACCCACACCGGTTGTCGCCGCGGCGACGATATCCTGCGGATCCATGGCCGTGAGATCGGATTCCGCCGAATCGACGTTGCTGGCCACGACGGCGGTCACGCTTTCACTCGTCCCGGTACGGAGTTCGTAGAACCCGCCCTCGGTCAGCTCCAGAACATCCGACCCCTCCTCGTCGAGGGGCACTTGGCGTCCAGATGGCGTCAGCACGGCCGCGCCCCCCAGCGGGAGCGTCGGCTCCCCAAACGACGCGTCAAGTACCTGGCCAACCATCCACCAGGGTAGCGGTTCGGCATAGGCCGACAGGTGGCGCGCCGCTCGGTGAATGAACGGAAGAAACACGGGCTTCAGCGGCAGGTCGCTCCATGACAGGTCAAGCGTGGACGTCCACAGAAGCACGCGACCCGTACCCAGTTGCCGTTCGATCAACGCTGGCGCGCCCGCATCGAACCGCGCCAGAACCTGCGCGGATGCCTCGGGGTCAACCGCGCGATAGCCGTAAATCCGCGCGGCGGAAAAGTCGCCACTCCGGGGCGCACGGAACGGTTCGAATACTGTGTGGCCATACTCGAGCGCACCGATCCGCGCAGCCTCGCCGCTCGTGCGATCCACCCGCTGCTGGAGTACCGCTGGAAGAATGTCGACATCCTGGGGCCACGCCGCTCGCGGACCGAGGGCCACGAGCAGACCACCACCTGCGTCGACAAAGCGCGCCAGCCTCCGAGCGAGCGCGGCGGGAACGGCGATGTCGTTGAGCACGACCACCGACGCCTGGCGCAGGTCCTCGTCCGAGAGACCATCCGGCTGCCGCACAGTTGTCTCGAAACGCGGCGTGTCGCCGATGGCCAGCGCGCGCGTCAGATACAACGCGGCGCTCCCAGTGCCGCCACGATCGACAACCACCACCCGCACGGGCTGCGCTGGCGACAGCACGAAGTGGAAGACGTTATCCGCGTCGAGCGCGTCCTGACTCGCCCGCACGCTGCCGCGCATGAAAGGCCCTGCGATCGTGACCGGCGCGAACGTCACGGACACCGAACCATCCGCGTTGACGTCGAGATCTTCCGTCTGCACCGAGCGTCCGTCGATCTCGAGGGCCAGCTGTCCACCCACGAACGGATCGGTGCCGCGATTGACGACGACCGCGCTGACCGCCACACGCTCCTGGTTGGAAAAGGTGGAGCGGGCAAGCGAGACGCCACTCACAGCCACGTTTGGCGCCTCGGCGCCGCCGGCGATCAGCACCGGGGTCACCGTCGACCCGTCCGGCAGACTCGCGCCTTCCTCTCCGCGCCACCCGCCGCGCTGAAAGTCGCTGATGAGAATCACCTCGCGACGAGGCAACGCGGAGTCAGCCAGAATGCCGCCCGCCACTTTGAGTGCCGGCGCGAACCGGGTTGCACCGGAGGTCGGCGCCGCGACTGCTACGGCCGCCTGCAGTCGCTCACGCTCGCCGGCCGCCATCGAACGCAGCGCGATCTCCGCGCTGGACGAGAACAGCACCACCGAACCGCGGTCCACCGGCCCAAGGCCGTCAATGGCCTCGGAGGCCGCAGCCTGCGCGCGTTCCCATCGATCCGCGTATCCGAGGCTGTAGCTCTGATCGAGCAGGATCACAACTTCTCTCGCGCCGCCCCCGGCGGCAGCCCCCAGATCCTGTCCTTCGAAAAACGGGCGCGCGAACGCCAGGACGATCAGTGCCAGCGCCGTAAGGCGGATCAGGAGAAGGAGCCAGTTGTGGACCCTTCGGCGCTGGATCGACTTGTACGGCACGCGCTGCACAAACATCAGCGAAGGAAACCGGATGACCTGCTTCTTCTCCCGCTGGATCAGGTGGATCAGCACCGGAATCGCCAGAGCGGCGAGCGCGACGAAGAAGAGCGGGGCTAAGAATGACATGCGTCCTGTCTACCGAGGTTCAATGAGGTTCAATGACGTATTCCCTGACTACCGTTGTCGCGTCCGCTTCGCACGTCCGGCCAGATACTTGTACAGTGCGTGATCGAGCGGCTGCGACGTGTTCAGCAACGTGTAGTCCACGCGTACTTCCGAAAAACGCCGCTGCAGGGCATCCACGTGCGCATTGACCAGTGACACGTATTCCTTGCGCATCGCATCAGGCACGACCGGCATTTGATCCCCGCTCTCAAGGTCTTCAAACGCCTGCGCATCCGAGAATCCAAAGTCCAGCTCCGCGGGATCAAGCACGTGAAAGACGACGAGGTCGTTGCCACGGAAGCGCAGCGGGGTCACGGCATCCACAATCTCCTCCGGGTCCTCATAAAAGTCCGAGATCACGACCAACACACCCCGCCGGCCGAAGTGTTCTGCCACCTTGTGAAGCGGCTCGCGCATCCTGCCGCCCGGGCGACCCGCCTTGAGACGTTCCAGCACGTGAAGCACCGTGTCCATGTGCTTGGCCGACGGCGGCACGTGCTCGACGACCTCGCTATCAAAGGCCACGAATCCGACGCGGTCGCGCTGGTGATGAACGAGATTCGTCAGGCAGGCTGTCAGTATCCGCGCGTAGTCCAGTTTCGTGATGCCGCGGCTGCCGTAGTCCATCGACTTCGACACGTCGAGCAACACCGTGAAATTCATATTCGTCTCGGCTTCGTACTCCTTGATGTAGTACCGGTCGGTTCTCGCCCAGACGCGCCAGTCCATGCGACGGATATCGTCGCCGGGCACGTAGCCCCGATGCTCAGCGAAATCGACCGACGCCCCGAAGTACGGCGCCTTGTGCAGGCCGTTGATGAAGCCATCGCACACCGCTCGCGACACGAGTTCCAGATTTCCGATGCGCGCGAGCACAACGGGATCCATGAAGCGCGCACCGGGGACAGCGGCCGGCGTGCGGGCGCCCAGTAGACTCATTGTTCTGTCGCCCCCTACATGCCTGAACGCGGCAGCGGCACCGCCTCAAGCAACCGGTCCACGAGAATGTCGGTCGTGATGCCCTCCGACTGCGCGTGAAAGTTGGTGATAATCCTGTGTCTCAGAATCGGGTGTGTCAGCGCGCGAATGTCCTCGAAACTGACGTGATACCGGCCATCGGTCAGCGCGCGGGCCTTGCCGCCAAGCACCAGATACTGCGCCGCGCGCACGCTGGCACCGAAGGCCACCCAATTCCCCACGCTCTCCGGACACGTGTCATCTTTAGGCCGGCTCGCACGCACGATGTCCAACGCATGCCGCATGACCGGCTCCGCGACAGGCACGTTCCTGACGAGGCGTTGAAACGCGATCAGATCCTCAGCTGAAATCGGGCGCTCAAGCGTCGGGTTCCGTGTTTCCGTCGTCGTGCGCACGACGTCGTACTCCTCACCGTACGGTGGGTGATCGACCAAGATGTGAAACATGAAGCGGTCCAACTGCGCTTCGGGCAACGGATAGGTGCCCTCCAGTTCAATCGGGTTCTGCGTCGCGAACACGTAGAACGGCTCCTCAAGCGTGTAGGTCCGCCCCTGGATCGTAACCCGGTGCTCCTGCATCGCCTCGAGCAGCGCCGACTGCGTCTTGGGCGGCGTGCGGTTGATCTCGTCCGCCAGCACGATATTGGCAAAGATGGGCCCTGGCGCGAACACCATCTGGCGCCGACCGGTCTCGCTATCCTCCTGCACAAGGTCGGTGCCCGTGATATCCGACGGCATCAGATCAGGGGTGAACTGAATGCGCGAGAACTTCAAGTGGAGTACGCGCGCCATCGTATGAATCAGCAACGTCTTGGCCAGTCCCGGCGCGCCGACGATCAGGCTGTTCCCACCGACAAATAGCGTCATCAGCACCTGCGAGATCACCTCATCCTGCCCGACAATGATTTTCCGAAGCTCCGTCAGGACCTGCTCGCGACCCACCTTCATACGTTCGGCAAGCGCGAGATCGTCGGCCGATTCGAGGTCGACGGCTTCGTTCACGGGCTGGTTCAATACGACTCGATCGCTCATGGCGTGGCGTCTCCCTCGAGAGTGCGGATTTCACGGGTCTTCAACGCGAGGTCGGTCACCAGGCGTTCGAGATCGGCGGCGTACCTGGCTGGTGGCAGGCCGCCTTTCAACAGCCGCAGCGCTTCGACGCGCCGCTCGAGTTCTCGGCGTTCGAGATACAGCGCGCGAAGCGCTGGATCCTCAGGCAGCGGCGCCGCGGCGGCCGTTGAGCCCAGCGACAGCGCCGCAGCCAGCCTGCCTTCATCGCCGGTCGCGGTGGGATCTGGACTCCCCTTCTTGTCACCGTTGTCGTCGAGCAGCGAGTGCTCGGTCGCCAGCAACCCCTCCTGCTCATAGGCACGAGCGGTTTCATTCTGGGCGTACTGAAACGCTTCCAGCATGCTCAAACGCTGGTTCTTATCCGCGTCGGCGTCCTCGGTAGAAAACGCCTCCACGAAATACCCACCGAACAGCGTCGTGAATCGCTCGGCCCCATTCCGCGTCGCGGTGATGATCGTGCGCCCTGGACCTGACAGCTCCTCGACGAACGGGCCGCTCGAACTCGACGTGTTGACGAACACCACGTTGCGGGCGGGGATCGCGCTCAACAAGGGATTGAATTCGGCAGGGGTCATATCGGGACCCGGAAGGTTGAACCGCGCATCCCGCCCGTCATAGCTCCCGTGGCCGATCAGCACCAGGTACACCACATCATCGGGCGCCGCCGCTTCGGCAAATCCAGACAGCGCCGTGCCAATTTCTTCGCGCGTGGCACGGCCGCGCACACGCGGATCCTCATCTGCGTCGCCCAGATACACCAGACGATCGTCCGACACACCGACGGCCTCCGCCGCCTCCGCGAGTTTCGAGCCCCACCCCTGAAACAGCTCAGCGTGCTCGGGGTCCCCCGCCAGACCGACAACGATCAGAAGAAACGCGCGCAGCATCAGGACAGTCCCACCGCGCGACGATAGCCCCATTCGGCGCACACGAGGCTCATCAGCACGAACAGCACGATCGGCATGTTCCACAGGTCGCGTTCTTCAACCGAGGTCACGCCGCGACCTGTGTAACGGACGTCCTCCGCAAGGCCGGCTGCTGTCTCCGGCGTGTAGAAGCGTCCGCCGGATTCGTCGGCAATCCGCCGCAGTGGCCCCTCGTGCATCGTCGGGTCGAAAAATTCCTCATCGCTCGGGCCCGCGCGTACGAAGGCGACGTCGCTGCCAACGATATCCGCGCCCTGTGACGCATCGACGGCCACCTCGTAGGTACCAGCCTCGGTGCTGACGAAGGTCCCCCGATACAGTCCGTCGATTTCGCCGCTCCACTCCAGGGGGACATCGACTGTGCCGCCACTTGGCCGCGTGACACGCGCTGTCACATCGGCGCCGTTCAGCTCAACATGCGCCTTGTCCTTGACCGTCGCCTCCACCGTGACCGGCTCGCCAGGTTCGACGCGCTCAGCCGCGCCGTGGGCCTCCACGACACTGGGCACGCTGTTGACGAGCCATCGCAACATCTGGCGCCAGTAGTTCTCGTGCGTCTGGTCCTCCAGTGACATGCTCGCGTGCATCTGCCACTGCCACGTATCCTGCAGCGTGAGCGCCACGGCCTTGCCCCGGCCGTACTGTTGCCACGTCAGCACCGGCTGCTCGCGACCCCGCTCATCCGTGCCCGTGAGCAGCACAATCGCAGCCGGCTTCGGCTCAAGCGGCGCATTGACACTCGTGACCTGCGGGAGATCACGCCATCTCACGGCGGAGGCTGCTTCAGTGGCGGCGATCTGCGTTGACGCGTGGGTCTCGCCCGCACGCGTCGGCACCACCTGCAGCCGTACCAAATCTACAGGCTCCGAGGCACGCGTACCAGGGTCGATCGTGAGCGGCAGGGCGTCGGCCACCGGCGTACCACCGAAGCCGCCTTCGCCAAACGCCCGGGCGCCGCCGATCATCAGCAGGCCACCCCCCCGGCGGTCGACAAAGTCCGCAATCATCTGCAGCTGATCACCCGTGAAGGCCCCCGCCTCGATACTGCCCAGAATCAACGCGCGATACGAAAACAGCTCCTCTCGGGTTCTGGGGAAACCACCGAGCAACTCGTCAGGGTCGTCGACGTCCAGGCGCAGAAACTTGTTGTCAGCCGTTCGCTGCAGCGCGACCACCTGGAGATTCTCGTCGTCGGCGATCGCTCGACGGAGGAACTTCATCTCGAATCTCGGCTCGCCCTCGAAATAGAGGATCTTTTCCCGGTCGTCGCGCACGTCAATGAGAGTCTCGCGCTGGTTGTTTTGGGTGATCATCTCGTCGGCCAGTGCCGCCACCCGAAACGTGAACAGGCGCGGCCCCGCCTCCGACGCCGCGGCTCGAACTTGAACGGTGGCGGGACTGCCGTCGGCCGGGAGCTGCAGCTCCTCAGAGCCGACGATGCGGCCCTCGTCCTCCACATAGATCGTGACCGTGCGTCCCGCGTACCCGGTCTGCGTCACAGTGACATCCACGAGCAGCGAGGCATCCTTCAGGGCTACCCGCGGCGTGCTGACGCGATCGATCTGAATGTCGCGCGGCAGTTGCGTGCTGCCGACGCCCACGGTATAGACGGGAAGCTGCTCGGCCTTCAACCCAAGCAGCGCATCAGCCATCGACGCCTCGCTCGTATCGGCGCCGTCAGACACGAGAACGAGTCCCGATACGGGGAGGCCGGCCAATTCCTCGCGCGCGCCGTCGAGCGCTGCAGCCAGCCGCGTCTGTGAACCGTTGAAGTCGAGGTCGCTCGCGGACTCGAGCCGTCCCGCTGTCGACGAGAAGCGAAACACACGGACCAGGAACCGGTCAGACAGCGCCTGCATGAGCGCACTCTCTGGGGTGCCAAACTGCTCCGTCAGATACGCGCCCCGCGCCTGCCCATCCCAGTCGGGAATCTGCATGCTGCGGGAATCGTCCAGGAGCACCGCGACGACGTTCTGCTGGGGGACCGCCGCGCGGACGATCAACGTCGGCCGGAAGAGGCAGAACAATACGAGCGCTAAGGCGGCCATGCGCAGCGCCGTGAGCACGACACGATCGCGCATTCGCCCCTTACCGCCGACGCGGCGGTACGTCATGATTGCCGCCGCCATCAGCACACCGACCAGCGCTGCGGCCACAAGCGATCCCGTGCTGACGTCGAAGCGAAACTCGCCTTGCTGGAAGACGACCAGCCGATGGCTGAAAAGGGCTTGAAAAAGAGCGTCGAACACCTGGGCTCCCCCGTCTGATGAGGCTTACGCTGAGTGCCGATCATACATCGCTGCCGTGGACGCGCCGGCAGCCATCTTCGAGGCGCTCCGGCGGCCCATATCGAGGCAGCGACCGTCTTTGGTCATCGTACTGCGGGATGCGGACCGGATCCACATGGTTTGTTAGAGAAGAAACACAACGAGCCCTATTCCTGCCAGCACCCTCACCCGCTGCGCGGCGACTGGTCGACTATGTTTCAACCCGTTCCAGAGCAACGCAAGCGCGATCATGGGTACCACCACGGCGATCGCGGTCAGGACGGACTCTGCCGGCGACAGCGCCTCGCCGTAGAAGCGGTACAGGCCCACGTTCCAGACCGATCCGTACACGACACACAGATGTACGAAGTAGACGAGGAGCGACTCCTGCGCGACGGCGCCGAACACGCGAGGCAACCGTCTGATGTGCTGGCTGGCGTGCGCCAGCATTCCCAGGACCACGAGGCATGAGCCGGCGCGCAGCAGCACGTCGCGCGGCATCCACGCCGACGCACCTGCAGCGAGGGGGCCCAGAAGCGCTTCGATATAGGGGGCGAGCATGATGAGCGCAACCCCCGGCGCCAGCATGCCCCAGTTGGCGAAGGCCGTCGGGCGCGCAGCACCCCAGCGCGCATAGAGCTGTCCCAGCGCCGCGCCGCACAATACGTAGGCCGACCATGGAAACAGCGGGAATTGCGATCCGGTCGCTGTCGACAGGTAGGCAACCAGCGACAGCGGAAGCAGTGGCACCCAGTCGACATTCCGAACGGTCGGCGTTGCCACGACGATGGCAGCTGCCACGACCAAGACCGCAACGATAAACGCGCGCCGAGTGCGTGCGGCCATCACCAGCGCCTGCACAGCAATGAACGTCACGCCGATCATCTGCAGCACATCAACCGCGAACAGTCTTCGCCACTGCTGATCTGTGGCTGTCGCCAGATCGGCCAGATGCGACACCGGAAAATGAAGCGAGTAGCCGAGGATGATCAGAATTACGAAGCGCCCGAGGCGTCTCAACAGCGCCACGGACAGGTGCGTGTGGGCCGGCCAATGACGCGAGGTCGCTACGCTGAACGCCAGCCCCGCGAGCAGCAGGAAGAACCCTGACGTGAGCCCGCGTTGAAACGTCCAGACGTCAACCCAAACACCCACTCTGTAGGCATCGGACAGCAGGGCGCTGGATGTGTGTCCAAACACCATCAGCACGACGGCCATCGCCCGTGCTAGGTCAATAAAGATAACGCGATGAGAGCGAGCGCCACCGCCGGTTGCCGAACTCAACGCTGTCAATGGATCGACGCGCGGCACCGCTTCGTTCTGCTCTGTCTAACCGACAAGCCCGAACGCGAGTCCGATCAGCGCAAAGCGGACCGCGTGGTACCCGCCGTTAATGGCAATCAGCGCCAACGAGCGTCTCTCGAACAGATAGTTGGTCGCCAGCGCGGTGGCCACCCAGCACAGCCCGGCGGCCGCGCCGGCTACTATCGAAAACGCGCGCCCGGGATTCGGACCCACATATAGACCGAAGACATAGGCCGCGACGAGTCCGAGTACGAACGTGGCCCCGTAGGTCTTGACGGGACTGAAGTCCTTCTGGATCTCTTCGGCGGTCGTGCCGATCTCCGCCATCCATCGCGCGCCGAACAGCGGTCCGTACCACAGCGCGCCGAGTACAAATCCGAGTACGGTGGCGAGTACGGTCGCCGTGAGCGAGACTGCGGGCATCTACCCCTCCTTCGTCGACAGTGACGGTCGCTGATTCGGATGAACTGCAACCCACCGCACATGGCGCTCGGGTGACACCGCTCGGGTACAACAGCGCTCGGTGGGAACCGTGCTCAAGCCCGAGACCCGATGTTCTCGTACCACCTCAGCATCCCGCCCTCGGCGCGACCTATGCAGACGATGTCTCGTTGCGCGTCTGATGTGAGATCCGCCGTCGTGCACCAGGACGGCTGGAGAGAATCGTCGAGATCCTCTTTCTCCCATGTGAGACCCTCCGAATCGACGGCCGAGTACAGGTACACGCTCCGATTGTCTCCACGATCCGCCGCGACGAGCGCCTGACAGCCATGCCCATCCAGGTCGGCGCCGTGGACAGTGTGACCAAGCGTCAGGGTCTCGTCGATCACGTGGCGCGCCCACGCGCCGTCCTCCATCCGGTAGACGGCTAGCTTGTTCCCGTGCCACGGCTCGATCGTGGCAAACATGCGCTCTGCCTCGCCGAGCTGCAATATCGTGAAGTCGCTGGCGCCCCACCTTCGGCCATGCGGCACGAAATGCGACGCGTGGCGATGCTGCGCGACGGCCTGGGTTCCGAGCAAGGAGACCCCTGTCGCGACGATGACGACAAGGCCCGTGTGCGTCATGGGCGGACTATAGCATCGGCCTGCTGCGCCGAGGGCGGGCGATACCGCGCGGCGTCGGTACGACTCCCCGTCGCCGTGGAGGGGCTACGTCACAAGGTTGTCGATCGGCACTGGAGCAATGACGTCGGCCGGCGTGAATCCGAGGACGGCGCCGTAGAAGTACAACTCGGCCTCCAAGCTCCTGATGATCGTGGCGGCTTGTCGAAACCCGTGCTGCTCGCCTTCAAACGCGAGATACGCAACCGGCAACCCCTTCGCCCGCACCGCGTCGGCCATCATCCGGGACTGCCCCGGCGGCACGACCCGATCGTCCAGACCCTGGAACAGGATGAGCGGACACGCGAGCCTGTCGATGGCGTGAATGGGCGAGCGCGCCCGGTATGTCTCTTTCGCCCCCGGATACGGGCCGACCAGGCTGTGCAGGTACCGTGATTCGAACTTGTGCGTATCGAGGGCAAGTGCCTCAAGGTCGCTGACGCCATAGTAGCTCGCGCCGGCCTTGAACACCTCCGCGTGGCACGTTAACGCCACCAACGTGGTGAATCCTCCGGCGCTGCCGCCGCGAATAACAGCGCGGCTGCCATCAGCCATCCGCCGCGCGGCCAGAAACCGCACGGCCTCGATCACGTCGGCAACGTCAACCTCGCCCCACCTGCCGTTGAGCCGTTGCCGATAGGCGCGGCCGAACCCGGAGCTACCGCCGTAGTTCACGTCGACGACCGCAAAGCCACGGCTCGTCCAGTAATGGATCTTCAGGTCCAGCGTCGGTCTCGCCGCGGACGTGGGACCGCCGTGGTTCATGACGACGAGCGGCGGCGCCTCCTCGGCCGGGGGGTCGTAGTCCTTGTTGCGAGGCGCGTAGTAAAACGCGTGTGACGTCTGCCCGCCGGCCGTCGGGAACTCGACCGCTTCCGCCGTTGCGATGTCGCCCGGGTCGAGCCGCACGGAGGAAGCGGCACGCAACGTCTCGATGGCGCCCGACGCAAGATCGATCCGGACCACTGCGTCTGGCTGTGCCGCCGCCCCCGCGACCAGCACGGCGTGCGTAGCGTTTGCCGAGAGCCAATCACCCGGCTGCAGGTGCGTCGCCAGATCGGTGAGGTCCCCGCTCCGCACGTCGATCTGACCCAGGTGCCATCGGCCGGTCCGTGCGTGCGACACGATAAGCTGCGACGGACCGGCACACGCCCAACTCGAGGTACCGAACACCCACTGAGGACGACCGCACTCTGCGGGCGCGACGCTCGCATGACGCGTCACCGGTTGATCGGTCCCCCCATCGATCGCCCGATAGATCCTCCACCACCCGTCACGATCGCTCACGTAGTACAACGCGCCGTCTGGTGACCATCCGGGCTGATAGATCGATTCGTCCGTGCCACCGGCGATACGCTGGGGTCGCCCGATCGTTCCATCCGCGCTGACATCCGCAACCCAGAGCTCCGTGCCATCCCACGGCATGCGCGGGTGATTCCAGGACAGCCACGCGAGCCGTGAGCCATCGGGACTCACGCGGGGTGTCGAATAGAAGTCCGCGCCGGAGACGAGTACGTGCCCGGCGTCGGCTGCATGGTCGCCAGGTCCGACGCCTGCCGAATCGATCGGCACACTCACGAGAGCATTGACTGGCTCCTGCCCTTCCTGCGTGTGGTCCTCCCGAACGCAGATAAGCCGCTGGTAGCCCGCGTCGATCTCGAAGTCGGCGTAGCACCACGCCCCTGGAGCCGTCAGCGGCCGGGCAACACCGTCCTGGATCCCGTAGACGCGCTGGTCGGCAAAATTGGAGCAATACGCCGTCCCGCCCACCACCAGGTAGGCGCCGCCACCATACTCGTGCACGCGCGAACGGACATTGATCTCGGGTGGGGTCACGTCAGCGAGCCAACCGTCGGAGTCGCATCTCACCAGCGCTTGACGCCCGCCCTCCTGCGGACGACCCTCCAGCCAATAGATGTCGTCACCATCAAGCGACACGCCACCGAGACGCAGTCCACCTGCCGCCACGTCGGCAGCAGACAACGGCGACACCCAGGTTCCGTACGGGGCAACGCCAACCACTCGCTAACTCCCGTCGCGCATCACGCGGCACGACTCGATATCGAACGTCGCATCGCCGACGGTCATCCGCTTCTTGTTGCGCAGCCCTTCGACAAAACGCACGAAACGGTAGACATCCGCGAAGTTACTGACGAGGCCGAGCGACACACGGATACCGCCCGCGCTCTTCCCGCTGCGATGCGTGACGAACTGGAGAAACCGCGGCAACGTCATGTCGGCGCTCTCCTGAAGGGCCGCCGCCATGTCTGCGTCGGTCAGCCCCTCGGCTGTCTCGCCTGTGCCGGGGTTGCAGAAACACCCGGTGCGCAGCGAGATTCGCTCCTGACTGGCCAGTTCCTCCACGCGTCGGTAGTCCAGCAGGCGGCCGTCCGGGTCGTAGACGTTCATCGTCACGGTCCCGCCCCGTCCCTCCATCGTGACCGGTCCATAAATGCGTACCATCAGCCGACCGTTGTCGTGGCGAAGGTCGAGCAGCCGTGCCAACATCCACTCCGTCAGACAGCGGATCCGCGTGGTGATGGTGTCCACGCCGACCGCTGCCAGGTGTCGCAGGCCGATCTCCACGGCCGGAATCGCCAGGTAGTTCAGCGTGCCGTCCTCGAAGCCCGCCTCACCCGGCGACAGGATGTGATGCCGGCCCTCGACCGTCGCGAAGTTCACCGTGCCGCCGGCAAACCAGGGTCGCCGCAGCTTCGAGAGCGTGGCACGCCGGGCAAGCAGGCAGCCCACTCCCGTCGGGTAACCGAACATCTTGTAGAAGGAGACGCTCACGAAGTCAGGCTTCACCGTCTGCAGGTCGAGTCGGTTCGATGGCACATACGCCGCGGCATCCAGCAACACGTCCCATCCGGCGGCATGCGCCTCCTCTACGCACTCGAGCGGATGCACGACCCCGGAGAAGTTCGACTGGGCAGGAAAGACAAACAGCGTACCTTCGGACTTCCCCGCAGCGGCGAAACACGAGGCCAGCCGCGCGCGATCGATGCGTAAGTCCGGCGTCCCGAGAGGTGCATACGCCACAGACGCGCCCCGCGCGATCGCGTACTCCCGGATGCCGTTTGCCGAGTTGTGGTTGTCCGCCGTCAGCAGGCACGCGCCGCCGGAGGCAAACGGGTAGGACTCGCCGACGAGCTTGAGCGCGGCAGTGGCATTCTGCGTGAACACCGCCGTGTAGTCATCGCCGGCGTTAAACCATGCCAGCACCGCCTGGCGTGACTGCTCGACCAGCGCCGTCATCCCAGACGACGTCAGGTTTGCAGAATGTGGGTTGCCGAGTACGTGCTGATTGAGCAGGTCAGCGTGGTCGCGGACCTGCGATTCAGCATGAAGACCGCCGCCGGCGAAATCCAGATAGACGTGGCGTCCGGCATCGAGGCGGCGATAGTCAGAGGCCCGCAGCTCGTCCAATACGCTCGTGCGATCGTAGTCGGGATACGCCTGCAAGAATGCGGCGTGCGCCGTGGCTTCCGCGGTCATGCCAGCCTGGGAACGGGCGGTGCTCATGTTGCTACCGAAACGACGGGTAGAGTTTGACTTGGCAGTCCGGACAGATGCCGTGCGTGAACTCCACCGGAGCCCGGCTGCCAAAATACTCCTCGACGTTCCCCCAGTAGCCCGTGTCGTCACGCACCTTCCGACAGCTCGCACAGATCGGCAGCAGCCCCTCGAGTTGCACGACCTTGCGCAGCGCGTCCTGCAGCTCATCAATCAGCTGCTCGCGTTCGTCCTCGAGTTCCTTCTGGATCGTGACATCCCGCGCGACCACGAGGCGACCGGCGAGCGCACCCCATCGGTCTCGGACCGGGTCGACTCGCACGTCGAGCCAGCGTGGTGTCTCACCATCGTCGATTTGCACCTCCTGGCGCAGCCGCTCGGGCACCTCGCCCAGGGACGACACGCCGAGTGCGCCGGCCAGACTGGCGTCGGTAAGCGAGAGCGCGCGCGCCGCGTCGTTGGCTATCATCACGCTGCCGATGTGGTCGAGGACCAGCACCCCGTCCGGCATCGTATCGAGCAAGGCTCCATGCGCGTGCGGCAGGAGATCCAGCAGGCCCTCGCGGAGCACCAGCCAGACCAGGAGCGTTCCGCTGATGGCGAGCGAGAGCGCCAGCCAATCGACGCCAGGCCAGGGCCCAATGCCGAAGTTGTAGGCCGCATTGCCGAGCCAGGGAAGGCCCGCGATGAGGATGACCGTGGAGATACTGGCTCGGAAGGGGCGGCCGACGCGGCGAATCGCACCGAGCAGCAGAATCGTCGCCGCCATCATCACGACGTAGTTCTGCGAGACCAGCACCCAGAACCACCAGCCATGTTCCCAGATGGTGAACGGCAGTACGCCCGTAGGCAGCAGCACGTCGGTCCAAATCCACTGATGCCACGCGTTGGTCCAGACGATCCCGAGAGACAGCACGGGCACGCCCCAGACCGCCAGCAGCAACAGTGGCCCCAGCCGGGCGGAGCGCCCCGACAGCGCCATCGCGACGTGAAAGAAACAGGGGGCCGTCGCGACGATGCCGACGTACTGGAGCTGCGCTATGAGCAGTTTGCCCTCGACCGTCGGAAGCTGCAGTTCAATGGCGTCGCACAGCGCCCAGAGGGCCGTCGCCAATAGCATCGGGACCAATGGCGTACCGCCGGGGCTCGTCCGCCTGGGCCACACCACGGCCGCCGCGACGAGAGCGATCACGGCTGCCGTTCCGTAGACCAGTGAAAACAAAAGGGTCAGAGACATTGTGCCTGCGGCTTTGAGGCCTCTATAAGAAAAACTGCCGACGCCCGCGATAAGGTCCGCAACACAACGCAGGACCGCTCGGTGAGACGGATCAACCTCACACACGCTTCGACCCTCAAGGTGAGGACCGCGCCGGCCGGGCCACATGCGTCTTGCCGCGTGAGTGGCATCCCTATCGCTGCGAGCTGATCAGCGTGCATTCGCCCTCGTCTCGAGTGATCGTGCGTGTCGTGTGGCGTCGGTCGGCCCGCGAGGCCGCACGAAAGCCGCAGACATCTGCCCGCGTCTTCATCGCCTCCCTGTCAGTACTGACGGAAGGTGAGATTGAATCGCCCTTCGATGCCGAGCGAGAGAGGCGCCGTCTTCGGCACGATGCGCGACACGCCATGATAGCGGAGGCGCGAAGCTCCCCCGAAGACAAAGGCGTCACCAGATGCGAGCGGGACCGTCTCCACCGGGTCGCGGCGACGCACGCCTCCGAAGAGAAATCTCGCTGTGTCGCCGAGCGAGATCGACACCACCGGGAGACCCGCGCCGAGTGACGCCGGACTCTCGTCCTTGTCCTGATGCAAACCCATCCGACCATCCGGCCCGTACCAATTCATGACGCAAATGTCGGGCTCGAAGGCAAACCCGGCGTCCCGAGCGGTCCGCACGGCGAGCACCGCCAGCTCGGCGGGAAGCGAAGCGACAGGTAGCCCGTCGTGGTCGGTCCGCGTCTCTTCGTACCGGTACGTGCGCGGGTTCCAGTGACGGCCGAGACACACCATGCGTACGTGCATCTTGCCGCCGCCGCGCACGGTCGGCACGTATCCTCCTGCAGGGCCATCCATGATGTCGCAGCAGCGCGCAACCAGCGCCTGCTGCTCACGGAGCGGCAGATACTGCTCCAGCCACACGACATCAGGCAGCGAGATGCCCATGCCTCGCCATCATACCGGTCGCGCGATCGGTCACCGACACGACCCGAGACGAGTGTCGACGTCCTGTCCGACTGGACGCACGGCCTGGGCAGAGGAGTATGCTCTAACACAGAGGTAACGATGCTGGACCCCTCCGAATTCAACCTTGACAAGGCGCAGGGACCGGCGGCCGGTGCCGCACGGTCGCGTGTCCCCCTGCCATGGGTCATCGGTCTGGTGGCTGTGCTGGCGGTGGGAGGGGCGGTGTGGTTTTTCCTGGCGGGTCGCTCTGCTCCGGAGTCGGCGGACGGCCCGCCCCCGGCCGCTGTCGCTCCCCCAGTACCCACGGCTGGACCGATCGGGGTCTGTCAGGTGACCACCTCAGCGGACACCGCCGCGGGTGCGACCGAGGTGCCGATCGCCCTTCCGTCGCTCGACAACAGCGACGTCCTGGTGGGCATGCTCGCAGCGACGCTGTCGTCGAATCCGCGAGTGGCCGCATGGCTGGCCACTGACGGCCTCATCCGTCGTTTCACTGCGGTGATCGAGAACATCGCCGGCGGAGCGAGTCCGGCCATTCACCTCAGCCCACTTCGGCCTGCCAGCCCGTTCATGGTCAGCAGCGAGGGCGACGGACTGCTGCTCGATCCCCGAGGCTACGAGCGATACACCCCGATCGTGGCCGCGGTCGGGTCTGTGGATGTCCAGGCAGCCGCACAGCTCTGCGCCACCCTGAAGCCTCGTCTCGACGAGGCTTTTGCTGAATTGGGGGGCAGCGAATCCTTCGAGGTTGCGCTGGAACGGGCAATCGTCGCGCTGCTGGACACACCCGCGCTCGACGGGGACGTCCGGCTGGTGCCGAACGACAACACGTATGCCTTCAGAGATGTGGCGCTGGAAAGCCTCACGCCGGCCCAGAAGCACCTGGCACGGATGGGGGCAGAGAACACGCGTGCCATTCAGGACAAGCTGCGCCAACTCGCGCTTGCGATCGGGATTCCGGCCGAGCGATTGCCCCAGCAGCCTGACGGGTAGCGAGCGGCGTCAGCGTCGGCCGTCGTACCAGGAGAAGCACTCCTCCGCGCTGCGGAGGGTCCGTCCCCGCCCAGCGATAGTGCGTCCGAGGAATCGCGCGGCCTCTTGCCAGGTGTAGAGGCGCACCTTCCGGGCGCTCGTCTGGAGCGGATGGCCACGCAGGATCTCGATGGTGCGTCCACGCCGACGGGAAAGCCGCTTCAGACGTCGAAACAGATTGATCTCTTCGGTCGCGTAGAGCTCGTGACTGAATCCTCCGACCTCCCGGAACGCCGCCGCCTCGCAGAACATGAACGACCCAGCAGCCCATCGCGTACATCGGCTGATCGTGTTCCAGATCCACGCCATGACCGCCATCGCGCGATCCGGCGTGTCGAAACAGAGCGTGCTGCCACCGGCGAGGCAACGGGCGTCCTGCACTACGCGCAGCACGTCGGCGAAGAGTCCACGACTGGGATGCGAATCGGCGTCGACGAAGATCAGCCAGTCTCCGCGCGCAAGCGCCGCACCGGCGTTGCGGGCACGCGAAATCTGATTGATCGGCTCGAACACGACCTGCGCGCCTTCATCACATGCGATCTCTGGTGTGCGATCCGTCGAGTTGTTGTCGCAGACGATGAGCTCCGATGACCATCCGGCGGCGTCCAGCACCTCCATCGCCTGACGAATGCTCCTGAGCGACGCCGCGAGGCCCTGCTCCTCGTTGAAGGCCGGAACGATCACGGATACGCGCGTCGTAGTCGGGTGGCGTGCCACCAGGTCATCCGCACAATAGCTGTCCGCCCTCATTGCAGTTCGATCGGGGCGAGACAGTCGACCTCCGGATTCGCGCGCAGCGGCAGCCATCGACTGAAGTTGTCATCGAGTCCCGCGACGATGAGCACCGGCGAGAGCGCTGCCGGGTCGAACCGGGACGTGTCACCGCCGACGCGGCCAAGTGCCTCCGCCACCTGGCGCCGGAAGGCGCCAAAGGCCGGCACGTCGAACAAGACGAAGTACACAGCCCTGGTCGAGCCGGGTTCGCTGATGCGTCGACGCCCCATGCAGACCGGCTCAAACGTGGCGGACTCGAGTCCGGCGTCCCTGGCGAGCGTCACGAGCATGTCCGACGTGAGCACGCCCGCAAGCGCGCCGTCGTACTCCGAGAGCAAGAGCAGCGGAAGCGCCGCCGGACTCGGATACCGAACCGATTCTCCGCCACGCGCAAAAATCTGCCGGCCGACCGGCGAGGCCAGGACCTCCGGCGGTCTGAGCGACAACCATGAACCCAGCGCATCTGTGTTGGGCCCGAGTACGAGGGTCCACGGCGCCAGAGCTTGCCGCTCGACGATAAACGGCGCCTCGCGTGCCTCCTGGGCCGAGCGCACAAACAGCACGAAGAGCATCCCGAGGGCTGCCAGCCCGACCACGACCCGAATCAACACCGATCGACGTGTCAATGCCACGGGAGCGATGGTAACCCGATACTATTGTCCAGACCCTATGGCCAGCCTCATTGAAGCGATCGCGATTAAGCGCAAGATGTTCTTCGAACATGAGGGCGCGCCCTATCATTGTCTCGACGTCGAGGTGTCGAAACCGACGGCCCGTGGCGGCCAGACACTCGTCCGCCTCAAGATGCGAAATCTCCTGACGCGAGGGGTCTTCGACAAGACCTTCAAGGCGGGCGACAAGTTCCGGGAACCCGACCTTGCCATGATCTCGGCGTCGTATCTCTACGGCGACGGAGAGGGCTACCACTTCATGGACCAGGAATCGTTTGAAACCGTGTCGCTGCAAGCCGACCTGCTGGGCGATGACCGCCTCCTGCTGGCCGACAACGCGCTGGTCCAGATCCACAAATTCAACGGCAACCCGATTGGGGTGCAGCTCCCGGTGGTGGTCGAACTGACTGTCACGTACACCGAGCCCAGCGTCCGCGGTGACACTGCCAGCGGCGGCGTCACGAAAGCCGCCACGCTGGAAACCGGGATCGAGATTCGCGTGCCGCTGTTCATCAAGGAAGGCGAGAGGGTCAGGGTTCACACCGAGACCAGGGAGTTCGCTGGACGCGTCTCGTAGAAGTCTTACTACCAGTCCGTCGGCCGGTAGTCCTTCAGGAACTGCCCCCATACGTGCTGGCCTGTGTTGACGCCACTGATGATCGGATCGGTGATGCGAGCGGCGCCGTCAACGATGTCGAGCGGGGGATGGAAGCGCTCCTCGACAACCTTTCGCGCCGCGATGTCCGCCGGGTCTTCGTCGGTCACCCATCCGGTATCGACGCTGTTCATGTGTATACCGTCCCCGTAATAATCGGTCGCGGCGGTGCGCGTCATCATGTTGAGCGCGGCCTTCGCCATGTTGGTGTGAGGATGGCGCGTGGTCTTGAACTTTCTGTAGAACTGTCCTTCGACGGCGGACACGTTCACGATGTGCTTGTCGCGTTCCGACGTGCGGAGCATCAGCGGCTTCAAGCGCGCGTTGATGATGAACGGCGCGACGGCATTGACCAAGTGCACTTCGAGCAATTCCACCGACGGGACATCCGCCATCAGCAGTCGCCACGAGTTGCGATCGCGCAGGTCGACCTGTTGCAGGTCCTGATCGAGACGGCTCTCCGGAAAGAGGTGATGCTGCATGATCACCTCTCCCGCAAGCAGCGGAAGCTGCGACAACTGCGCCGGACGGGTCAGTCCGGGCGTGTCCTCGACGGCCCGGCCAAGGGCGCGGCCTGCCGCACGGTCGGCACCGTCAGGCTGCTGACCGCGCAATGCCTCGTACGATCCGAGCAGCAACCGGGCTGGCTCGCGCATGGCAGCGAGCGCGGCGGTCTCCCCCTCCATCATGTGGGCATAGAACGCGGGGGGGCGCCGCACGGTCTGACACGCATTGTTGATGATGAAATCAAGCCGGCGTCGCGTCGTGAGCAGGTGCCCGCAAAAAGCCTCGACGCTCGGCGTGTGGCGCAAGTCCAAGCCGAAGATCTCGAGGCGGTCGCCCCATTCGGCGAAATCAGGTTCGGCGGCGTAGCGGTTCGCCGAGTCTCTCGGAAAGCGAGAGGTGACCATCAGGCGGGCGCCACAGCGAAGCATTTTCAGCCCGGCTTCGTACCCAATCTTGACGCGCCCGCCGGTCAGCAGCGCAACACGACCACTCAGGTCAGCCAACTCGGTGCGCTTCGCGACGTTGAACGCCGCACACTCCGGACAGAGCTGGTCGTAGAAGGCGTGCAATGTGGTGTACTTGCGCTTGCACACATAACAGTGCGGCAACTCCCGCTCAGGGCGACTCGCCGAGCCGGCACCATCGGCGTACACGACATCCGCGGCGCCATCTGCGTCGAAGCCCGTCGGTGGAAATACGTTCGGCGTGTGAAACACCGGCTTGCGACGCAACGTCTGGATCGCCGTCCTGGCTCTGGCGGCCTGGTCCCGTGCCACGCGCGCCGCCTTCCTTTCGCGCGCCGTGACTTTCGACCTCCGGCGACGTTCGACGCGGTCGGGATGATAGATCGACGCAACGGCTCGAAGCAGGCGCGTGCGCTCCTCGGTCGGTACGCCCTCGAGTACGCGCCGATCTGCGGCAATCGACTCGAGCAGGTCAACCGCCTCGCGTAGACGCTCATGGATCACGCTGGCTGTGGTCGACATCCTAATCAGCGTACCGTACATGAAAAAGGCGGACTCACAGGTCCGCCTTTCCCACTTCTCCCTAACGCTGATCCGTTGCTGGTGCTCTACCGAGCGCGAGCAGCGGGTGTCGGGCTAGCCCGCCTCGCGCACGTAGCGGTTGAACCAGGCCACGGTGCTGGTCCAGGCCGCGTCCGCCGCTGCCTTGTTGTACCGCTGTGGTGTGGCGTCGTTATTGAAACCATGGACGGCACCAGGGTAGATGTGTCCCTCGTACGTCACGCCAGCCGCCTTGAGGGCTGCCTCGTACTCCGGCCACGCCGCCACAAGCCGCGCGTCTTCACTACCGTGATGCACCAGCACTGCAGCCTTAATCTTCGGCACATCAGCGACAGGCGGCGCACCGCCGTAGTACGGAGCGGCGGCATGCAGGTCAGCACCCATACGCACCGCCAGTGCGTTGGACACGCCGCCGCCAAAGCAGAAGCCGGTCACGCCGAGACGCCCCGAACTGTCCGAACGATTCTTCAGCCACATCGCGGCCGCATACAGGTCCTCGCCCATCTTCGGGCGGTCGACCTCTCGGAACATCGCTCCGCCTCTCTCGTCATCGCCTGGATAGCCCCCCACGGAGGTCAGCCCGTCCGGCGCGAAGGTCATGAAGTTCTCGAGGGCCAGGCGGCGAGCGACGTCTTCAATGTGCGGGTTCAGCCCTCTGTTCTCGTGGATCACGAGGACGGCCGGCAGTCGGTCGGTACCAGCGCCGGCCGGACGTACAAGCAATCCCTCTATGCTGCCATTGCCATTCGGGGACGGCACCGTGGCACGTTCGGTGTCGATACGCGGGTCGGTCGGCGCCACCTGCTGGGCCGCAGCGTAGTTCGGCATCAACTGGTCCACAATGGCCGCGGCGGCCACGCTGGAGACAGCGACCTTCTTTACGCGATCGAGAAACGAACGGCGGTCGATCTCGCCGTGAATAAAGAGGTTATAGGCGTCGATCGCCTCCCGGGGCGGTGGTAGTGTCGTCGGCTCCATAGCAGCAGCTCCTCTTCAGAATGTCCAGGGCTAGAGCGTATCGGCGGAGGATACCACGGGGTGGCTGACCGGCAGCACGTGGCGATCGCCGCAGGCACCTCGGGGGCCGCGCCGTATCGGAAGCGTCCGGCCCCTCCGCAGATCGCGCCATCGCCCTCCCTGCCGCGCTCGCCTGTGCTGCTTTCCCGTCGCTGGTGTCTAGCAGGCTGCTGAAGAACCCGGGTGATCGGGCCGTTTTCTAAGGATCATGCGAGTCACCACCGACCGACAACGGTGCGCACGGCTGTGCGCTGGCCCCGATCAAGGGGCCGGCGACACGCGCGGCCGGTGATCAGGGACACCTCGCCTCCAGATTCCGCAGCCGGACCAAGTTATAGACCGTGGCGGCGAAGGTAAGCTGCCAATCCACGAGGGCGACACCGCGATGCCGGAGTTTGCGCAAGCCGCCGACGGTCTTCATCCAGCCAAAGACCTGTTCTACGAGTTTCCGTTTCCGCTGACTGACGTGATAGCCCGCATGCCGCGTGGTCCGGCCATCGATCGCACTCCAGCGGACCTTCTGAGCAACGTGGGGCGTGACGGCCCGGATACGGACAGCGGCCACAAAGCTTGCCACATCGTAGCCCTTGTCCGCCCCGACCGTGCTGCCCGGCGGCGCGCTGGCCTCCAGCAACAGCGCCGCTGCCTCGCGTTCGGCGGTCCCCGTCGCGTGAGTCGCGCAGACGTTGGCGACAAGTCCCTGTCGATTGTCCAGCAGCACGTGGCCCAGATACGCCAGCTTGGCTTCCTTCCCCTGGCCCTTCCGAGGCAGCATCGCCTCCGGATCGGTCGTCGACTGGTGCGTGTCGTTGCGCCGCCGCTCCCCGTGGAAGTTGACCGTGGGATTCCCGGGGTCATCGGGCGGGTCGCTCTCCGCCGCGTCCCGGCACCGAAAGCTCTTCAGGCTGGCCCACGCTTCCAATTGGGTCCCATCCACAGTGAAGTGTTCGTCCGAGAGCAGCCCGGCCGCCCGCGCGTGGGCCTGCACCGCATCAAAGAAGGCGGCCGCGAGATCGCCCGCCAGCAGCCGGTCGCGATTCTTGGTAAACGTGGTGGGATGCCAAACCGGGTCGTCCAAATTCAAGCCCACGAACCAGCGGAACAGCAGGTTGTAATTGAGCTCTTCCATCAGCAGCCGCTCGCTCCGCACCGTGTAGAGCACCTGCAGCAACAACGCGCGCAGCAGCTGTTCCGGCGGGATCGACGGACGCCCTGTGTTGGCGTACAGGCCGGCGAACCTGCGCGACATCGTTCTCAGCGCTTCGTCCGTCAGCGCGCGAACCGCGCGGAGCGGATGGTCGGCTGGCACGCGCTGTTCCGGCGACAGGTAGCTGAACATGTGAGTGCTTTGCTCATCGTGTCCGCGCATGATGGGGCTCCCTTCAGCGGTGTTGGGAGCATGGTAGTACGCCGGGATCGATCTGTCGATCCCATTTCACGGAGTTTTTCAGCAGCCTGCTAGTCGCGCGTCGGCTCCCTACGCGCAGCCAGACGTCGTGCCGCAATTGGTGCACTTGTAGCAGGACCCGCTGCGAATCATCAGGGAGCCACACGTCGAGCAGGGCGGGGCATCCTCATGGTTCTGGATCGCCGCGAATTCGGATGGCCCGGCTGTTGTCTTCGCCTGATCGTTCGACGCCCCATGCGACTCTGCACCAACCGTCGGCTCGAGTCCACTGGGGACCGACACGGCCTCGCCTGCCGGACCGGCCACCGCAGTCGACTCGTCGTCCGCCGACGTCTCGCGCATGTTCACACCCGCGTTGAACTGCGCCTCCTGCGACAGGAACTTCGTGGCCATCCATCGGAAGATGTAGTCGACGATCGACTTCGCGATCCGCACCTCTGGGTTCTTCGTCATCCCAGATGGCTCAAAGCGCGCATGACTGAACTTATCGACCAGGACCGGCAGCGGCACGCCGTACTGCAGCGCGTAGGAAATCGCCTGTGCAAACGCATCGGCGAAGCCGGAAATCGTCGAGCCCTCCTTCGCCATCGTCAGAAAGATCTCGCCGGGCGTCCCGTCAGGAAAGAGGCCAACGGTGATGTAGCCCTCGTGCCCGGCGATGTCGAACTTGTGCGTGAGCGAATTTCGTTCATCGGCCAATTTCCGCCGCGTCGGACGCTCGACCTCCTTCACGACTTCATGCACGACCTCTTGCGGGCGGGCCTGGATGTCCGCGACTGAACCAGCGCCGACGCCCGTCGTGGTGATGCGGGTGTCCGCCACGCCAGCTCTCGACGTATTGAGGGGCTGCGTCCGCTTGCTGCCATCGCGATAGATTGAGATCGCCTTGGCCCCAAGGCGCCATGATTCCAGGTAGGCCTGCTCAATCTCTTCAACGGTCGCATTGCGGGGGACATTTACGGTCTTACTGATGGCGCCGGAGATAAACGGCTGCGTCGCGCCCATCATGCGGATGTGGCCCATGTAGTCGATCGACCGTTCACCTTGCGAGGGTTTGAACGCGCAGTCGAACACAGGCAGGTGCTCCTCGTTGAGGAACGGCGCACCCTCGATCGTCTCGTGCTCGTCGATGAAGTGCACGATCGCCTCGATTTCCGGCTTGGTATACCCGAGCTTGTCGAGCGCCATCGGCACGGTGGTATTGACGATTTTCATCAGACCGCCGCCCACAAGCTTCTTGTATTTCACGAGCGCGATATCCGGTTCAACGCCGGTAGTATCACAGTCCATCATGTAGCCGATCGTGCCCGTCGGCGCCAGCACCGTGGCCTGCGCGTTGCGGAAGCCGAAATCCTCGCCGAGTTCCACGACCTCATCCCAGGCCTGCTTCGCGCCGGCGAACAGGTCGGACGGCACAGACGTCGCGTTGATCTCGCCAACCGCGTCACGGTGCTTGCGCATGACGCGGAGAAAGGCCTCACGATTCCTCTCGTAGCCACCAAACGGACCGCCATGATCCCGCGCGATCCGCGCCGATTGCGCGTAGGCTTCCCCGGTCATCACCGCCGTGATCGCCGCGGCGTACGCTCGTCCCTCGTCGCTGTCATACGGCTGTCCGCGTGACATAAGGAGCGCGCCCAGGTTCGCATACCCGAGACCCAGGGGCCGGAACTCGCGGCTGTTCTTCTCGATGGCTTTGGTCGGGTAGCTCGAGTTGGGGACGATGATCTCCTGCGCTGTCAGGAGCGTGCGGCACGCGGACCGGAACGCCGTCACGTCCAATTCACCGTCCGACTTCACGAATTTCATGAGGTTGATCGACGCCAGATTGCACGCCGAATCATCCAGGAACATGTATTCCGAACAGGGGTTGCTCGCGTTGATCCGGTCTGTCTCGGGGCAGGTGTGCCAATCGTTGACGGTCGTGTCGAACTGCATGCCGGGGTCACCACACACCCAGGTCCCCTCCGCGATCTGTCGCATGAGATCGCGGGCTTTATAGGTATCCACAACATCGCCATTGCGCACGGCCTTGGTCTGCCACTCTCCGTCATCCAGGACAGCCCGCATGAAGTCGTCTGTCACGCGCACGCTGTTGTTGGAGTTCTGGAAGAAGATCGACCCGTACGCCACGCCGGTGAATGACCCGTCGTAGCCAGCGTCAATGAGGGCCCACGCTTTCTTCTCTTCCTCGACCTTGCAGCCGATGAAATCCGCGATGTCGGGATGGTCCGCGTTGAGAATGACCATCTTGGCCGCGCGGCGCGTCTTACCACCTGACTTGATCACGCCAGCAAACGCGTCGTAGCCCTTCATGAACGAGACTGGACCACTGGCGGTGCCGCCACCCGCCAGCAACTCTTTCGATGAGCGGATGGAGGAAAGGTTGCTGCCGGTGCCGGAACCAAACTTGAACAACATGCCTTCGGTCCTGGCGAGCGTCAGAATCGAGTCCATCGTGTCTTCAACGGCGTTGATGAAACACGCCGAACACTGCGGCGCCTTCTCGAACCCGCAGTTGAACCAGACGGGGCTGTTGAACGCCGCCTTCTGACAGACGAGCAAGTGCTTCAGCTCCCCAGTAAACGACTGCAGCGCATCTTCGCTGGCAAAGTATTTCTGCTCCCCCGCCCAGCGCGCGATGGTGTCGACCACCCGGCCGATCAACTGCTTCACGCTGTGCTCGCGCTCAGGCGACCCGAGCTGACCGCGGAAGTATTTGGACACGACGATGTTGGTGGCCTGCTGGGACCAGAGCGCTGGGGTCTCGACCTCGTGCTGCTCGAAAACCACGTGGCCCTTTTCGTTCCCAATCACCGCCGATCGAGTCTCCCACTCGACTTCGTCGAACGGATCCACGCCCGGCAGAGTGAAATAGCGGGGAAACTCCAGCCCCGGTGCCGCGCTATCACTCGGCTCAACCGTTTTCCGCCCGCGAGACGACTCGGGGACCGGCGACGCGGGCGTCGCTTCAGTTGATTGTGTTTGCTGAGCAGATGCGGCTGCTTCGCGGGCTGGGCCTGATTCCATGAGTCCTCCGAACAACGAATGCACCCACCCCGTCGGGCATTCGCGACGTATGCTGAAAATCGCGCTCTAGACGATCTGGGGAATTCGCCTCGGCCTGGAGCTGGGAGGTCCGGCCTCACCTCTTCAAGCGCGAGCGCAAATATGCGCCCTGGAGATTCGCTTGTCAATAAAAAACCACAATATATAGCGCTTTTCTATTAGGGCATGCGCAATATCTGCCCCGTTGGCCCGGGATGCCCCGGCAGCAAATGTCAGCGACCGACCAGTTCCAGGGCGAGGGCGGCGGCCTTCTCGGCGAGCGTCGCCGCAAAGATCAGATTTCTGTCCCGTAACGCCTGCTGAGCCTGTGCGGTGAACCGCTCAGACTGTTCGTACTGCGACCGCCCCGCGGCGCTGAGCCGACTGACGTTCACACCGGCCCTGCCGCGTGCGGCGCGTGCCAGCATCGCCCGCACGTTCGATTCTGTCGCCGCGGTGGAACCCGACCCGGCCCGCAGGTCGCCTGTGCCTCCAAACACACCAGGAGCCTCTGGTTCCTCTGCTGGAGGCGTCGGTCGAGGCCTCGACTCGGTCACCGGTCGGGAGGACGCGGTGGGAGGCGCGGCCGCAGCGGGCACCGCAGCTGGCTCCGGCACGGCCTCGGGAATCACCAGCGCCTCAACAGGCGCCAGTACCCGCTGGGGAGGGGCGGGCACCAGCAAGGGCGGACCATCTGGTACGGTTTCGGCTCGCGCCTTCGCGCACGCGGCACCCCCGACCCCAAGCACCATAGCCCCCAACACCAGGGGGCACAGTGCCCCCGCGCGTCGGGCCCCACGAACACGGCCAGGCTTGATACGCCGTTGGCGCTGTACCGCACGCCGGCGGAAACCGGAAAGTCTGGCTATGTGCATATTCAGATCGCGATCGCGCGCGGCAGCAACAGCCGAAACGCCGTGCCTCGCCCCAACGTTGACTGCACCTCGATCTCCCCCTCATGCATCTGCATGATCCGGTACACCATCGAAAGACCGATCCCGGTACCATGATCCTTCGTCGAATAGTAGAGGTCAAAGATCTTCTCAAGATCCTCGGGCCCGATGCCGACGCCAGTGTCTTCAACGCGCACCTCCACCCGATTCTGGGACACCGCTGCGCACGCGAGCCGAAGCGTGCCGCCGTCGGGCATCGCTTGGCAGGCATTGATCGCCAGGTTCAGCAATACCTGGCGCAGCATTGCGGCGTCTCCGCTCACCTCCGGCAGCGACGCCGGGGCGTCGAGCACCAGCGTGACACCGCTGGCATGGGCTTCCGACTCGATCAACGGTCGCGCCTCCTCCAGCAACGCCGTGAGATCGATCGGCTCGGGCCTCAGTTCTTCGGGTCTCGTGAACTTCAGGAAGCCCTGCACCACCTCGTCCAGGCGGCGAATCTCACCTTCCATGAGCTCGACGTGCTGGAGGGCACCCTGGACCACCGGGCCGGACGCATGTGCATGCTCGGCCCCGGCGAGCCCGATGACCGCGCCGGACGCGATGGCGGGCTCCGGTTCTGGGGCAACGCCAAGCGCGGCATCACGAATCTTCGTTCGCAACAGCTCCAAGTGAATCATCATCGCGTTCAGAGGATTCTTCACCTCATGCGCGACACCCGCCGTGAGCCGGCCAAGCGCAACCAGTTTTGCCGAGGACGCAATCGTCGACTGTACTTGCGACAAACGCGCGACATTCCTCGACACGAGCAACACGCCCACCAGTGCTTTGTCGGTGGCTTCGACCGCATGCGTCGTGAGCGACACATCGCCGCCCAGGAGTGCACGGACCGGCCCGCGCGCACTCCGGGCGGCGAGGGTCTCCTCGACAATCGTGCGGTACGGGTGCCCATCGGGCAGCAGCGTGCGTACCGATTGCCCGATGGCGTCCGCGGGAAGCGTCGGCTGCATGGACGGGTTACTGAACAGCAATTCCCCGGACGGGTTGAATAGCGCCACGGCGTCTGCCAGGTCGTCCAGAGGCGAGTACGGGTCAGCGCCCTGGCCGGCCAGGGCGTCACGGTCCGCGGAGAGCCGTTGGCTCACACTGTTAAAAAACGTCCCCAGTTCGCCAAACTCGTCTCCCGGCGGGAGGTCGAGGGTCACGCCAAACTCGCCCTGACCCAATCGCGTGAGTCCGCTGCGGATCACGTGGATCGGGCGCAAGAGCAATTGCGCCAACAACGCCGCTACGAGCACGGCCACGCCCAATGCCAGCGCCGCGGTCCACAGCGCCGGACCCAACGCCGTGTCCAGCTGCTGTCGCATCAGGAGCGTCGAGATGCCGATACGAATCGATCCGAAGGCCTCGTCGCCGAGCATCATCGGCTGGCGCACCTCAAGCGTCCGACCCTCTTCGGAATACATCGCGCGGAGCTGCTGAACCGGCCCTTGTTCAAGAAGCTCGGCCAGATCGGCCCCCTCCTCGCGCGGCAACCCCACCAGCGTCGCATCGCTGGCGGCGACGACCGTCCCATTTGCGTCGAGGATGAAGGCACCGGTTTCCGTCTCACCGTAGATGGCGGATTCGAGAATGGCGCGAAGACCAGGATCGGCACCCAGCGCCTCGTAGGGCGCTGGGCTGCCCGGCACCACCTCGCGAGCCCGATGAAAGATGGCGCTCGACAGCAGTTGACCGCGTGCGTGGCTCTCGCGCAGCACCACCTGGGCGAGTTGCGTGACGTGCAGCCCGCTTAGCGCCGCGACAGCGACGGCGACAATCGCCGTCACGCCCGCAATCTGTTTGCCTTTGATTCCCAGACGCACTTACGACTCTTTCACCGCTCTCAACTCGTCGGCGAACCTCGTTGCCGCATTTTGTTCAACTTGTTGTGCAACGTCTTGAGACTGATGCCGAGTATCTCCGCCGCGCGCGTCTTGTTGTCGCCCGTATGCTCGAGCGTCATCAGGATCAGCCGACGTTCCCCCTCCTCCGCCGTCGTCCCAGGCGAGAGCGAGATCGCCGAGCTGAGGTCCTCTGCCGAATCGACGACCAGCGGCGGAAGGTGTTTCGGCTCGATAAATTCACCCGCACTCAGGATGACGGCGCGCTCGATGACATTGCGGAGCTCGCGCACGTTCCCTGGCCATGCGTGCCGCTCCAGAATGCTCATCGCTGCATGGTCAGCAGCCGACACCACCTTGCCGTAACGCTCGTTGAACTCACCGATGAACGACTGAATCAGCAGCGGAAGGTCCTCTGTCCGCTGACGCAACGGCGGCAGCTCGATCGAAAACACGTTCAGGCGGTAGTACACGTCCTCACGAAGCCTGCCGTCCTTCACTGCGTCCGACGGCACGGCATTGGTGGCGGCGATGATCCGTACGTCAACACGTTGCTCCGACCGACCGCCCAGGCGTCGGAACGTGCGCTCCTGAAGGACGCGAAGCAATTTCGCCTGCGTCGCGGAAGTCATCTCCGCGATTTCGTCGAGAAACAGCGTGCCGCGATTGGCCAGCTCGAAGCAGCCCTCGCGGCGTTCAGAGGCTCCGGTGAAGGCCCCCTTCTCGTGCCCGAAAATCTCGCTCTCGAGCAGGGTCTCGGGGATCGCTGCACAATTGATGGGGACAAACGGCATGCGCTCGCGCGGCGAGAGCTGATGGATCATCTGCGCAACGACCTCTTTGCCGGTTCCCGACTCCCCCCAAATCAGGACCGACGCCGACGTCGGCGCGGCCTGCTCGACAATCTGGTAGACCTTGCGCATCTGCGCGCTGCTTCCGATCAACCGACCAAAGGTGCCTTGCCCGCCGAGTTGGCGCCGCAGTACCTTGACTTCGCGACGGGTGTTTTGACGCTCGACGATTTTGTCGAGCAGGATCTTCAGCCTCTGCGGCTCGATCGGCTTGGTGAGATAGTCGTACGCGCCTTCCTTGATCGCTTCCACCGCCGTCTCTACCGTACCTTGAGCGGTCAGGATCACGACGGTGACATCGCTACCCTCCGCTTTGAGGGCGCGCAGCAGTTCCATGCCGCCCATACGAGGCATGACCAGGTCACTGATCACGATGGTTGGCCGGAAGGCGGTGATACGCTGAAGTGCTTCCTCGCCCTCAGCGGCGGCTTCGGTGGCGAACCCCCACGCGCGTACAAGCTCGGTCAGTCCGAGCCGTGTCGCGGGGTCGTCTTCGACGACCAGGACGCGATCGTGAGAAGTCGTGGACGTCATGTGGGCAGCACTCCGCGGCAGAGGCGCGGGTGCCTCACCTCGATGTTAGCCTGTCGGTTTTGCGGGGTCCAGCACATCCATGGCATTGGAGACGTCTCACACCAAATTCGTGGCGATCGCCGAGGTGCTGCTCTGTTCGAGCGTTCCGACGCAGCTACTGGTCGGTGCGCTGCTCGGTCTCGCGGGTTGGCTGCCGGTCGATGACGCCGGCCAGCTGTCGCTGGCATTCGTCTTCCTGCTCTCGGTTTCAGACACGTTGCTCCTGATCGGTCTGATGGTCGCGCTGACGCGGGCCCATGGCGATGGCGTCGCCGAACTCTGGCTGGGTCGTCGTCGCGTCCTGTCAGAGGCGCTGTTCGGCGCTCAGCTCATCCCGGTCGTGTTTCTCGCGGTCATCGTGTTGCTGAACGCACTCTGGGTCCTGGCGCCAGGGCTGCACAACGTGCCAACCAATCCCCTTGAGCAGCTGGCCGGCACCCCGGGACAGGCGGCCGTGTTCGCCGTCGTCGCCATCCTCGCCGGCGGCGTGCGGGAGGAAATGCAGCGCGCGTTTCTGCTGCGCCGCTTCGAACGTCACCTTGGTGGAGCACACGTCGGCGTCGTGCTCCTCAGTCTCGGCTTCGGCCTCGGCCACATCGTCCAGGGATGGGACGCGGTGATTACCACCGGTTTGCTGGGTGCGTTCTGGGCGCTCCTCTACCTTCGCCGACGCAGTGCCATTGCGCCTCTGGTCAGCCACGCGGGATTCAACGCTGTGGAGGTGCTGCGGGTGGCGGTGTGGGGAGCATGACCGCGACGTCGCCGCGCGCTCGCAGGTCGCTTGTCCACTGCGCGACGATCGAGGCGCGGCGCTCGCTTCCCGCCCGCTGGCGCGCCAGCGGCTCGGCCTGAGTGAAGGGCATCAACGTCCCGTCGCGCGTGAACTCGTCAGGGTGGATCTGGTAGTACCGCGCGACCTCTCCCTCGGTGAGCTGTTCGGCTGTCCCGAACCGCTGATCGAGATACGCCCGGATCCTGAGATTGTCGCGCGCGATGCCGCGAATACCGACATCGTCGATACCCGTTGATGCCATCATGGCGTCCAGGCGTGGCCCCACACCCGCAGTCAGTATCGCGGCTTCCTGGGAGATGGCGGCGGCGGCCGGCTCCGGGGGCGCAAACCGTTCGACCTCAGACAGAATCAGGTGCCTGTCAACCAGCGGCCCGATCGCCGCAAGCTCATCAACATCCTCCGACACGTCCACGACGCCAAGAGCCACCGCGGCCCTCAGATCCGTCAACGTCACGAACTGACCATTGACTCGGGCAACGATGCGGTCCAGCAACTGCTGGGCACCGAGCGGGCCCAACACCGTACTGAGCGCGGTGACGGCGAGCGCCACCGACCCGGCGCGACACCACGACGCCCGCGCATCATGCCGCGCTCTGAGGCGAAGTCCCGACGGCTGCTCGCTCATGTCAGAAGGCCTGTCCGAGTGACACATGTAACACGTTGCGCCGCTCAAGGCCCCCTGACGCCAATTCGCGCCGATCGAGTTTGAAGCCAAGATCGACACGAATCGGTCCAACTGGCGACTCGTATCGAAGCCCAATCCCCGCCGCAACTCGCATCCGGCCAAAACGAATGTCGGTCGCCTGCGGAAACACGTTGCCGGCATCGACGAATCCCACGGCGCCGATACCACCGATCACCGCCGTTCGCAGCTCGGCGTTGAGCACGATCAGTCCGTTGCCGCCGGTTGGAAAGCCAGAAGGGCTGATCGTGGCGTCGGTGCCGAGTCGATCGAGGGCAAAGCCCCGCACCGTCGTTTCTCCGCCAGCAAAGAAACGCTCACTGGCCGGCAGATCCTGCACCACATCCACGCTCGGACTACCGTCAGCCGCGGTCAGCGCATCGCCGTCGACGTTGGTGCGGACCACCAGGCGGCGGAATCCATGGGCGAGACCCACGCGAGCGCCTAGCGCAATGACGGTTCGCCGAGGCGCCGGCACCCGACGAAACCAGAATCCTTGTAGAAACGTCTTGGCGAACCCAACCTCCGAACCGAGCGCCCGCGGAGCCACTTCGCCATCCATGACGAGTAGCAGTCCGTCGTCAGGATCGATCACGTCATCGCGGGTGTCCCGGATCGTCGACACCGAAAACTTCGAGATACCGACTTCAGAAAACACGCGGTCGATCAGCGGTTTCTCGGCCTCCGTAAATCGCTCGTCGAACAGCCGCGTCTGCCGGTAAGCGTACCGCGTCGCCAGACTGACACGCTGGCCGACGCGCAGGCCCGTCTCGACTCTGACTTCACGCGAGATGAAGTTAAAGCTGGACCGAATCGCCTGGTCGAAAATCCCGGTCACCAGGAGATCCGCCCGCGTGTTGAATACTCTTGGCTCCCTGTAGGTGCCGAACAGGCGATATTCATTGAACCCGTAGACGCCTTCTGCCACGGCAACGCCGGTCGGGGTCACGCTCTCCAGCAGGGTCCTGTCGCGCGAACGGAGGCTCGCGCGGGCAAACAGGTTGACCGCTCGATTCTTGCCCCAGAGGTTGCGTCGGCCCACCTCGAAGAACCCGCGAGGAGCCACCTCGAAACGCTCCTCGGCCTGACCGCCATCGCCGGTCGGCCGCAGCCGCGTGCCGCCCTCGATGCCGCCACCGAAACCGATCGTCGTCGGAGGCACCTCCTCCACCTGCACGAGCACATCACGACGTGGCTCGTCGCCGTGACGCAGTTCATCGACCACCACACGCCGAAACAGGCCCAGCGCGATCAGGCGCTGCTGGGATTCAATCCGCGCCGCGTACCCGAGAGGCTGCCCCGGCTGCAGCAACAGCTCGCGCTCGATGATCTCGAGGCTGGTGCGCTGATTGCCCACGACGATCACGCGGTCAACAAGCACCTGCTCGCCCTCGCTGACGGCGAACACGATCTCCGCCCGGGCGTTGTCCTCCACGAGCGCCACCGTCGCCTCGATGATGACGCTGTCGTAGCCCAGGTTGCGATACGCCAGATCGAGTTCATCTCGATCGCGCGCAACATCGACCTCGGCATACGGCTGGCCGGGCGTCATCGTGATCAACGCCTCCAGCTCACCGGCGGCGAAAACGGCACTGCCCTCGAAGGCCACCGATCCGACCAAGGTCCTCGGCCCCTCGGCCACGGCGAACAGCAGGTCGACCAGGCGATCACCAGCCACCTCCACGTTCCCGCTGGTATCAGCTGCGGTCACCTGCACCTCGGCACGCGCAAACCCGCGGGCCCGATACACGGCCCGGATGGCGGCAGCTGAAGCGCCCGAATCGGCCGCGACAAGCGGTCTCCCCTGCCCCACCCGCAGGAGCTCGACCAGGGTGGCCGACGACACGACCTCGTTGCCCTCGATCCGCACCGTGTCAACGACATACCGCGAGCCGCGAGCGATCGTAAACGTGATCGTCAGCCGACCCGCGCTCTCGGTCCGGGCATACGTCGCGCTGGCGTCCTGGTACCCACGGTCACGCCAGTACTCCTGGATCGCGATCGTGGCGTCCTCCAGCAGATCCTCGTCCGCGGTGCCTTCGGTCTGTACCGGCACCAAGCGTTCCCGGTCGGCCTCAGGCAGGGGATCCCCAGCAAACTCCACCGACACAAGCGGCCCGGGATCGAGGGTGATCCGTACGGTGGCCGTTCCGGCAGGCTCGACAAACGTGGTGTGGAACGCCCGTACCTCGTAATAGCCGAGGGCACGCAGCGCCGCGAGGTGCCGATCCAACTCAGCCACGATGGCGGTGTTGTCATAGGGATCACCCGCGCGCACCGCCAGTTCGCCTGGAGCCACGAGTGGCCTGCCGCCATCGACCTGCTCGATCTCGACCCGTCCAATGAGTACCCGTCGTCCCGCCTGAATATCGAAGATCATCGTCGCGCGATCAGGAGCGTGGGTCGCTTCGATTCGTGGCGTGACGCGCGCCGAGGCATACCCCCGGTCCTGATAGAATGCGGCAATCGCTTCGGCCACGACCGCCGCGCGGTCCGAGTCCGGCGCGGCACCAAACCGATCGGTCACAGTCTGCCGAATCTCGCCCTCGGATATGCCCAGATCGCCTCGAAATTCGATCCGGTCTACGCGGTGCAGTGGAAACAGGACGTAGCGCAGGCGCACGCCCGCACCGGCAGTCTCCTGAAACACCTGCACGTCTTCGAATCGGTCGAGGCTCGCGAGGTGCGAGATCGTCTCCCGGACGTCGCGCATCGACAAGAGCTCCCCGGGGTTGGTCTCGATCAGGCTGCTGATCGCGGGATCAACGACAAACCGGCCCTCCTGCTCGATCTGGACCTGGGTGATCTGTGGAACGGATTGGGCGGGGGCGGGGCGGGCGGCGACGACACAGACAAGTAGCAACGAGACCAGGAGCCCTGGGCGATCCGTCATCAGAACGTGCGCCGCACCCGGATGTCCAACGCGTACGTGCGATCCTCGTTCCGCGAAAGGATCCACGAGAAGCGGTCCGTCTGGTCGTACTCGAGCAGGATGATCTCGTCGTGGGTCGACGAGGAGAGGCTGCGCGCATACGTGAGATAAATCCGCTCAGACAGTCGCTTGCCGATCGTGAGCCTGGCGGCCGGATCGAGGCGCGACGACTGCGTGTTCGGATCGACCAGGGATGGCGTCAGCTGAAAGGTGTCAACACCAAACGTCTGCTCCACCACCCGGCCTACCTGGGATGACAGCGTCCCGGTCAACGCCCGCGTCGCGGCACCGCGGAGCACCTGTTGCTGCGGCGTCACGTCGGTGCTGTAGCGAAGAAATTCCACGTCCTGCCCTGGTGCAACATCGCCAAACAACAGGCCAAGGACTTCCACCTCTGCCAATGGCGGATCGGCCTCGAACGAGGGAATCAGGCGGTTCATGGTCCCCGCAACCCGCGCGGTGACTCGATACGTCTGACCCGGCACGCGAACGCGCGTCTCAGTTTCGATATCGAAGAACGGTTCGATCCGGGTCGGGTTGTTGAAGTCGATCGTGCCGCGCGTGATCTGGTAGCGTCGCCCCTCGAAGGCGAACTCCCCGCGGATCACTTCCGAACGGCCCAGCAGTATGGGGCTGTCGAACGTGCCGCTCAGCTGCAGATCGGCACTTGCGAACAGGCGCGCGGTGCCGTTCCGGATCTCCAGCGTCGAGGGGGCGACAATCCGCACATCGTACCGCAAGGCCAGTGTCGGTGGAGGCGCAGCCGCTACTACATCCTCGAACGCGTCAGCAGCAGTCAAATCAAGCAGCACGGGGCTGTCACCAAACTCCCGTGTGTACACCGCGCTCCGCACAGTCACGGTGCCGTTGAGCAACGGTGCATCGACCATGCCTTGAACCCCCAGCTCCGCATCGACGAGCGACCGCATCCCCTCTGGGAACCGCAACAACATGCCTTCCCCGATCATCGTCACGTCGACCCGCGTCGGCTCATACCCTTCCACATCGATCTGTCCGCCGAAGCGGATCGGTCCGCCGCCGAGCTGGGCGGTGACTTCGTCGAGCCGGACGCTACGGCTATCGAATCGCACCGGACCGGAGACATTCTCGAGTGCATGCGGCAAATCGAAATGACGGATTCTCCCGTTCTCCACGGTCATGGTGCCTGTCACGGTAGGATCGCGGATCTGACCTTCAAACGTGGCCTCGAGCGAGGCCCGCCCAGAGCTAGTGATGTTGGGAACAAACGCCTGGAGTATGCCGAGTCCGGCGTCGCCGACCGCCCGTACCGCCATGCGATCGTCGTGCAGATTGACCGTACCCGTGATGTCCAACTGCGTGTCGTCACCCACCAGCTGCATCGTGGTCAGCTCCATCACGTGCTGATCGAGGGCGACCCGAATTGGCGCCGCGTTGCGCACGCTGTAGTCAAAAAGCCGGAGATCCAGGCGATCGACGGTTACGTCCACCAGTAGCTCGTCTATGTTGGCCAGACGGCCGGTCACACGGACGGTGCCACTGGCCACGGCGGTTGTGTACGCGGATACTGCGGGATTCAGCTCGCGCACGTAGGGATCCAACGACGTGTCGGCCACGTTGAACAACAGTTCGGCATCCATCTCCGGCGTCAGGGCGATCCGACCTGCGCCTGACACGGCGAGGCGCGGCGACGCCGCCTCAATCTTCAGCGTCAGCAGATCGACGTTGATGTTCAGCTCACCGATCACCTCCCCGATGCCCTCATCGCCCACGAAGAAGTCACTGATCGTGCCGCGTACGTCGTACCGTGGCCTCTCGAACGTTCCGCTTCCGCCGGCGCTGAAATCAAGTCGTCCGGTCAGTGGCGGCGTCGAGGGAAACGTCACCACCGCGACGGTCTCGACCGGCACGCCGCGACCATCCAAGTTGAACGCGTACGTGCCGTCCAGGCCCACATAGGCGGCCCCGGAGGCACGGCCGGTGGACTTCACAATCTCTAGAGAGTCGAGCCGAATGCCGTCGCCGTCCAGCCGCACGGCCGATGTCGCGGTCTCGAAGGTCTCGCCGTACGCTGTACCTGGAGCGATGGTCATCTGGCCGAAGCCGAACGGCGTCAGGTACGCGCCGAACACGCGGAACTCTCCAGAAAACGATCCATCCATGTTGTAGTCGTCCAGCTCGAAGGCGTGGCGCAGATCCGCCAACGGGCGGTCCGTGAGCAGAATCCTTGCGTCGATCTCCTCGCCACCGTCGTCGCGCGGAAATCCCAGCGAGTAGCGCCCATCCGCATGCATCACCGAGTCACCATCGGTGATCAGGGTGTCGGACACATCGGCGTACGAGTTCTCGATGGCAGCGAACCCTGTCACCGTGCCCCACACCACGTCAAAGGCACGCATGCGCTCACCGGCGAACCGGCCCTCAATGCGAGGACTGCGCACGTTGTTGAGCATCACGCCGTCGAACATGCCGTGTCCTCCGACTGGAAAGACGCCGGTTGGCGCTCCGAAGGCGGTCAGCGAGCCCGCGAAAACCCTGTCGCTCTCCTGCCAGTCCGCGCTGGTCACGTGAAAGTCGATCTGCGACTGGTCGCCGTACGCGGTCCGGCCTTCCAGTTCGACGTAGGTCTCCGCCGTCGCAAGCCGGCTGGGTGCGAAGTCGACCCACTCCGGGTCGTAGGTGTAGACAAGATCGGCCTCCAGCGGCACCGGTGCGAGCGGCAGATGGTCGCTGAAGACATCCCACGATCGACTGCGCGCTTCTGCCGCGGCCAACTGCGAGGCGGACAGCTCGCGGGCCAACACGTCGACACCATCTCCCGCGGTCGTCCGCATGTAACCGCCGCCGCGATGGTCCGCGTAGCGGCCGAGCGGCCAATCGAGAAGGTTGTGCCCGTCGGCGCGACCTGCCAGCCGTATGCCCTCCAGCTCGAGGAAGTCCGTGAACGCCTCGAGATCCACGTCCGCGTACACGGCATCGAACGTCGCGTGCGCAGGCACGTCCGGGTCCCCAAGCGGCGCCATCCGGTACGCAAACCGCCCGGTGCCGCCGTACGCCGTAGTCGTCGCATTGGTGACGTCCATGCGCTCGGGAACCCACTGGACGGAACCACGCAGGTCGTTAAACCGGTACGCGTTGACAGCCGCGCTGGCACTGTAGAACGTGCCTGACAGGTCGCGGCCGTTGCGCGCGTACCCGTTGACTACCTCTCGGAACAAATGGAATGTGCCGGTGAACGTGCTCTCGCCGGAGAGCGAGAACGTGTCGCGCGCGAAAAAGATCTCACGCATCTTCGGCAGCTGGATACGAGACTGAATCTGGTAGGTCTGCTCTGGCCAGTGCGCCACGTCGACGTCGCCGGTCAGCACGGATTCGGCACCGTCGGTGATGAGATCAATCTGGTCAAACACCAGGTGGCTACCGACCACTCTGAAGGTTGTGCTCAGCTCGGCACTCATCGGCTCGTAGTCCTGGATGAGGATCGTGCCATCCGCGAAGCTGGCCTGCCCTCGATACTCCGAGGTGGGACGGGTGATCGCCACGTCCAGGCTGCGGGCGACCATGCTCCACGGCGTGGCGTGGTCTGTATAGGCGAACTCTCCGCGATGGGCGCGCACGTATTGCAGCGTCGTCGTCCAGTTGGTGGGGTCGCGCGGCCCGCTCCGCGTGAACCGCGGGAAATTGTGACTACCGTCAAGGAACGTCTCGACGTACATCTGCCAGTCGGTCATCTCGATGGCATCGAACACGACCCGTTGGTCCACAAGGCTCGTCCACGGCATCGAAACCGTGATCCGATCGGCGACAAGGAAGGGCCGCGAGTCAGGCGTCCGGCCTTCGATGACCACATCCTCAATCACGAAGCGACCCCGCCAGAGATGGGCAGACAGGCGACCGATATGCATGGGACGCCCCATGTAGTCCGACGCGGCGGCCTCGGCACGAGCTTTCAGCACTGGGCCAAGATCGACCGACAGCGTTGTGACGCAGGCCACCGCCAGCATGACAGCGCAGATCACGACGCCCCGCCGGATGACGCGCCGCGTCTTCTGCGTCAACGGATGATGAAAGAGTTCGAAGGTCAACACCTCACCACGACCAGAACGGCATTCGCCTGTACCAGGGCACCCTCAGCAACGGCTACCTCCGCCACGACGCCGTCACCAGGTGACCGCAATTCGTTCTCCATCTTCATGGCTTCAACCACCACGAGGCCCTGGCGGGCCTCCACCACGTCTCCTGCCTTCACGAGCACCTTCGCGATCCGCCCTGGCATCGGAGCCAGCACACGGTGCGAGCCACTGCCGGCACCATCGAAGCGGCCGCCCTCCGTCGGCTGGGCACCGCCTCCGTGACGCGCGGCACCACGAGGTGCCACCGTAACCTGTACCTGGCGGCCGTCGACGTACGCGACAAAGTCATCTGCCGAGTGCTCAACGAGCGAGACCTCATAGCTCTGCGCCGGCGCCGTCCGACGGGACGGCGTACCGTGGCCGTCCCCTGCGACGTCGACCGACCCCAGAAGCAGTGACCACGCGTGGCCCGCTCTCTCCACGTCCACGTAGAAGCGCCGGCCATCGACGAGTACTTCCTCCCCCCGGACCTCTACCCGCCGCGTCCTCCCGCCCACTTCGATCTCGAACCTCACGAGCGCAAGGCCTCGAGCCGACTCCGTACCTTCCACCCATGACGACGCACGTCTGACGGTGGCTCGGGGCGGACCACAGGCGTCCCCTGCCTCGCGCGGCGCCCGGGAGTGTGGCCGTCGTCGTCCGACGACTTGAGACGCGACGCCAGATGTAGCGCCACAGCGATCGCCGCCGCGTCCTCCTCGGATTCCCCGGCCGTGAGAAAGGGCTCACCCTGCCGCTCTTGCAAGACCTCCTCCAGATAGCCGGTGTGAAATGCCGCGCGCTCAAACGCCGGCTGGGCCAGCAGCCAGTGAAAAAATGGGACAGTGGTCTTGATCCCAAGGACCTCGTACTCGCGGAGTGCCCGCTTCATCCGGGCGAGGGCCCGCGTGCGGTCCGGACCCCAGGCCGCCAGCTTTGACACCATCGGGTCGTAGTAGATGGGCACCTCGCCACCAGCCTCGACGCCGCTGTCATCCCGCACCCACGGACCGTCCGGTACGCGCAGGGCTGTGATGCGTCCGGGCGACGGGAAGAACCCGGCATCCGGGTCCTCTGCGTAGACGCGACATTCGAGCGCGTGACCGCGCGGCGTCATTGCCGTCGCGGGGTCGATGCCCAGCGTCTCGCCGCCTGCGATCCGGATCTGCCACTCCACCAGATCGATGCTAGTCACCATCTCAGTGATTGGATGTTCGACCTGCAGTCGAGTGTTCATTTCGAGAAACCAGAAGCGTTCGTCCTCCTCGACCAGAAACTCGATCGTACCCGCGCTGGTGTACCCAACAGACCTGGCCACAGCCGCCGCTGCACTCGTCAGCCTCTCGCGCAACGCCGGAGAGACGACAGGCGAGGGCGTCTCCTCGATGACCTTCTGGTGCCGTCGCTGAATCGAGCATTCGCGCTCGACAAAAGGCACGACCGTGCCATGCTGGTCACCGAGCAGCTGCACTTCGATGTGGCGAGGGTGGATCAGGCACCGCTCGAGGTAGATGGCGGAGTCGCCGAACGCCGTGCCCGCTTCAGAGCGCGCCGCACGAATCGCACCCATCAGATCCTCGCGCTCGTCGACCCGACGCATGCCCTTGCCGCCGCCGCCAGCCACGGCTTTGACCAGGAGGGGAAACCCGATATCCTCCGCCGCGACGGCCATGTCGGACTCCGAATCCTCGGCTCCGAATGGGTGCTCGGTACCGGGGACGACCGGCACACCGGCCGCCACCGCTGCCTGGCGAGCGGACGTCTTGCTGCCCATCAGTGTGATGGCCTCGGGCGAGGGTCCGATGAACGTCAGTCCCGCGTCGCGGCAGGCCGACGCGAACCCGGCGTTCTCGGCCAAGAACCCGTAGCCTGGATGCACCGCATCAGCATGCGTCTGCCGAGCCACGTCGAGCAACCGGTCGATGCGCAGGTAGCTCTCGGCAGGCTCGCTTGGTCCGATCGCGCACACCTCGTCGGCCATCTGGACGTGACGTGCCGCACGATCGCACTCGGAATAGACGGCCACCGACGCGAGTCCCATGTCGCGGCACGCACGGATGACGCGCACGGCAATCTCGCCGCGATTGGCAATCAGAATCTTGTGCAAATCCCGCTAATTCTAGCACTTAGAGAAAGCCCGACAGTCGCTCAGAGGCGTGCCCGCCGCTACAGCGGGATGTTGCCGTGCTTCTTCGGCGGGTTCCGATCGCGCTTGGTCTCAAGGGCCCCAAGGGCGGCGATCAGTCTCGTGCGCGTGTCCCGCGGCATGATCACTTCATCGATGAAACCATGCTGCGCCGAGACGTACGGGTTGGCGAATTTCTCTCGATACTCCGCAACCTTGGCCACCCGCGCTGATTCCGGATCGTTCGCGGCCGCGATCTCGCGCTTGTACAAGATGTTCACGGCACCCTCTGCACCCATCACCGCAACCTCAGCGCTGGGCCACGCAAAGTTCACATCAGTGCGAATGTGTTTGCTCGACATCACACAGTAGGCCCCGCCGTACGCCTTGCGTGTGATGACCGTGAGCTTGGGCACCGTCGCCTCCGCGAATGCAAACAGCAACTTCGCCCCGTGCCGGATGATGCCCCCGAACTCCTGCACCGTACCCGGCAGAAATCCCGGCACGTCCTCGAACGTGACCAGCGGAATATTGAACGCGTCACAGAACCGAACGAAACGAGCGCCCTTCACCGACGCATCGATGTCGAGTGTTCCGGCCAGATGCGCAGGCTGATTGGCCACGATACCGACGGGCCGCCCTCCGAGACGTGCAAAACCCACCAGGATGTTCCTGGCGTAGTGCGCGTGCACCTGGAGCAGGTACCCGTCGTCCACGATCGCGTGGATGACGTCGAGCATGTCATACGCCTGGTTCGGTACAGCCGGCACGATGGTGTCGAGCCTGTCGCCCGCCCCCTTGGGAGGATCGACGCTGTCAGCACGCGGCGGATCATCGACGTTGTTCCCGGGAAGGAAGGACAACAACTCGCGGATCAGCTGCAGGCACTGCTGGTCGTTGTCCACCGCGAAGTGCGCGACACCGCTCCGCTCGTTGTGGGTGACTGCTCCGCCCAATTCCTCCTTGCTCACCTCTTCGTGCGTCACCGTCTTGATGACATCCGGACCGGTAACGAACATGTAGCTCGTGTCCCTCACCATGATCACGAAATCGGTAATCGCGGGCGAATACACCGCCCCGCCCGCACACGGTCCCATGATCGCCGAGATCTGAGGAACGACACCTGACGCGAGCGTGTTGCGAAGAAAGATGTCGGCGTAACCGCCAAGCGAGAGCACACCCTCCTGGATGCGCGCACCGCCGGAATCGTTCAGGCCAACGACTGGCGCGCCCATCTTGACGGCGAGGTCCATGATCTTGACGATCTTCGCGGCGTTGGTCTCGGAGAGCGAGCCACCGAACACGGTGAAGTCCTGCGCGAACGCGTAGATCACGCAACCGGCCACGCGCCCAAACCCGCAGACGACGCCGTCCCCGGGCACGACCTGATCGGCCATACCGAAATCGCTGCACCGATGCGTCACGAACTTGTCGATTTCCTCGAAGGTACCCGGATCGAACAACAGGTCGATCCGCTCGCGGGCGGTGAGCTTGCCGGCTTCGCGCTGGCGGCGGAGGCGATCCTCTCCTCCCGCCAACTCGGCGCGTCGTTCCAGATCCGCAAACACGTCGTCTCGCTTCATGGCAATGGGCTCAGGACGTCCTGGCGGCCTGCGCCTGTTCCCAGTCCTTCAGGAAACGCGCAAGGCCGCTGTCGGTCAGCGGATGCTTGAAGCACTGATCGATCACCGCCGGCGGCGCGGTCACCACGTCGGCGCCGATGCGGGCCGCCTCGATCAGATGAACAGGACCACGGATACTGGCCACGAGCACCTCAGTAGAAAACTCGGCGTTGTCGAACATCTCGACGATCTCGCGGATCAGGTTCATCCCGGTTGTCCCGATGTCGTCCAGGCGTCCAACAAACGGACTGACGAAGGCCGCGCCAACCTTCGCCGCCAGCCACGCCTGCGCGGCTGAAAAGATCAGCGTGACGTTGACGCGCTGTCCTTCCGATGCAAGTGTCTTGCACGCCCGCACGCCGTCTCTGGTGAACGGCACCTTGATGACGATGTGCTCGTCAATCGACGCGAGGTCGCGTCCTTCCCGCAGCATGCCCTCAGCGTCGGTCGCGACGACCTCGGCGCTCACCGGTCCCTGGACGATCTGGCACATCTGCTTGAGAATGTGCCTGTAGTCGCCAGACTCCCTCGCCAGCAGGGACGGATTCGTGGTCACGCCATCCAGGATGCCGAGCGCAGCCAGCGCCTCTATCTCCTTCACGTTAGCGGTATCGACGAACAGCTTCATGGGCTACCTCGAGGTTTCTTCGACCGGGGCCGACTGCGGGCTTATGTTGGGCAAGGGTAGTTGGGTATCGACCGCCACGACAGAGTACGTGTACTGCGTACCCGGCTGCACCGAGGTATCGCGGTAACGCGCCTCACCAATCGGCATCTCTGTGAGTTGCCGCAGTGTGGCATCGCCCGCCTCCTGGCGCAACACCAGATACCCGCCGAGATCGATCTCCGTACTGGGTTCCCAGATCAAACTGATGCCGCCTTCCGAGGGGACCGCAGCAAGCCCCGCCGGCGCCGCCGGCGGAAAGACATCAATCGGCGTGAGGCACGTCGGCGGGGACGGCTCGCTCATGACCGCGCCGCGCTGCGCTCGCACGGTGTAGCACCTGGGCCGGCCAAACTCCACATCGTCGGAGGTCGAGGTCGTGGCCAGCGGCGCAGGATTGACTGGCGTCGGCCGCGGAACCTGCGCCGACGGCGGCGTCGGCACCGGAGGCAACGTGATCGGGTCGGGGGCGATCGCCCGGTACACGTTGTACGTCGTGGGTCCCGGCGGGACCGACGCGTCCACCGGCTGGACAAGCGCCGTTGTGGGAGGGGCCACCGCGTCGAATGGCACGGGTTCGGCTGCCAAAGGCTGGTCGAGAAGAAATCCGATCAGCCCTCCCGACGGCTCCCAGGTCAGCGACAAGGCCGCCGGCGCGTAACTTGCGCGCACCTCGGAAGGTGGGTCGGGCAATCTCGTCAGCACCAGTCCTGCCTGCGCGCCCGGCGGACCCGGGCGCTCGCGCTGACTGAACGGAACGGCCACGTAAAATCGTCGGAGGACTGTCGGCAGCGGCACGCCTGGCACCGCCAGGGGCGCAAACTCGAAGCGCTGTGGATCGACGGCGGCAACCGGTCCTTGCACAAGCTCGTCCGGCGTCAGGGCGTCGAGAATGGTCACCGCAGCGCCGGGCGCTGCTGCCCCGGGCATGACATCGCCAGGAGGCGTGGACACAGCATCTCCACCCACGGGCGGCATCGCGACCGGAATCGTCGCGACGACCGAGCCGAGTTCGGCCCATCGCGCCGCCGACGGTGCCACACTCCCTGTGTAGCCGTACACATCAATGCTTCCGATGTCGACCGGAACCGACGCGTCAATGTTGGTCAACGGAACGGTCAGCGTCACGAAAACGTCGTGCCCAACTCGCGACGCCGTGATGGTCTCAACGGGGGCTGGAATCAGCACGAACGGCGCCATCGGCGGCCCCTTCTTGCCACAACCTGCCGCGCACATCGCCACCGCGACGACAGCGAATGCCGTGGCGGATCTCACCGCGTGAGTCGTCATGCCTCGGATGGCCCCGAGCCCCGCCTGACAACGTCTGCTGACTTGAAGCGACGGGCGTCGATCTGGTAGCCGCGCACTTTGTAGTTCAGGATACGCTCCGTAGTGTCCAGCAAACGCGCCGCCTTCGCGCGGTTACCCCGTGTCGTCTTCAAAGCGTCCTGGATGAGGTCCCGCTCGTACGCTGCGACGGCATCGCCGAGAGACACGCGCGTCACCGTGTCGGAGGCATCCGCTGTCTGCAACGAAGGCGGCAGGTGGTGACCGTGGATCACCGCGCCATCGCACACCAGCACCGCGCGTTCCAACGCGTTCTCAAGCTCGCGCACGTTTCCGGGCCAGTGATAGCTCATCAGCATGTCGATGGCGGGCGTGGAAATCCGTCGGATGACTTTGCGATGCTCGCGGGAAAACTTTTCCAGAAAATGATCGGCCAGCAGAAGCATGTCTGTCTTGCGGTCACGCAGCGGCGGCACGAAAATCGCAAAGACATTGAGACGGTAGTAGAGGTCCTCACGGAACGTGCCCTCGGTGATCGCCTTCTCCATATCCTTGTTGGTGGCGGCCACGATGCGCACGTTCACGCGAACCGTGTCGGTACCACCCAGGCGTTCGAACTCACGCTCCTGGAGCACACGCAGGAGCTTCACCTGCGTACTCATGTTGATATCGCCGATCTCGTCGAGAAAGAGTGTTCCACCTTCCGCGAGCTCGAAACGCCCCTTCTTCCTGCTCGTCGCGCCCGTGAACGCGCCTTTTTCGTACCCGAACAGTTCCGATTCGATCAGCGTATCGGGCAGCGCCGCGCAACTCACTTTCACGAATGGCTTCTTCGCGCGGAGCGAGTTGTAGTGGATCGCGTGGGCGATCAACTCCTTACCCGTGCCTGACTCGCCGCGGATCAGCGCGGTGGTGTTGGTCTGCGCGACCTGCGCAACTTGCTCGTACACCTGCCGCGTGGGTCCGCTCGTGCCGATGATGTTAGAGAAGTCGTACCGCTCACGGAGCTCCTGCCGGAGATGCGTGTTCTCGTCGAGCAGACGCCGCCGCTCTTCTTCGACCTGCCGCTGTATGTTCACCGCCTGCGCGATCATCGAGGCAACGATGCCGAAGAACTTGACGCTGCTATCGAAATCTCGGTCCGGCTTGTAACGCAGGTCCACGGCGAGCGCGCCGGCTGCGGCACGATTGAGCATGATGGGCGCGCAGATAAAACTGAGTTCCTGACGCGACGCATCGCGGCGACGGGCTGCGCGGTTGAGCAGCGCGGGCTCCTGACTCACCCGGGGCACAACCACAGGTTTATTACTCTCAACGACCTGGCCTGTGATCCCCTCACCCAACCGATAGCGCACAATCCGCGCGCGATCATCGAAGCCCTCTGCCGCTTCCACGTGGAGCTCGCCGTCACGTAGCAGCGTCACCATGCCGCGAACTACGCCATGGTGGCGCACCAGGATGCCGAGCAATCGCTGCACGGAGGACTTCAGGTTGAGCGTGCCCGAGAGGGCCTGGCTAATCTCGAGCAGCGTCGACAGTCGACGAGCGTCCCGTGTCGCGGTGCTCACGGTTGCACCAGATTTCACGGCCATTCCGAGATTGTATACCCTCACTATTTTGTAGTGATGGGCGTCGTGGCCGACGACTTTGTCTGAAAAATGGCAGGCAGGGGACCTGCCGAACTCTACAGGATGTAGCGGGAGAGATCCTCGTTCTTGACGATTTCGGCGAGCATACGCTCGACATACGCCTCGTCAATGGTGACCGACTGGCGACCGATCTCGGAGGCATCGAATGACAGCTCGTCAAGAAGTCGCTCCATCACAGTGTGAAGGCGCCTCGCGCCGATGTTCTCAGTGATCTCGTTGACGCGCGCCGCGAAATCAGCGATGCGCTCAACCGCGCCGGGGGTGAACGACAGGCCGACATCCTCGGTACCAATCAGGGCAATGTACTGCGAGACGAGCGCGTTCTTCGGCTGCGTGAGAATCTGCACAAAGTCGTCGCGCGTGAGCGGTTCGAGTTCCACTCGGATCGGAAACCGTCCCTGCAATTCCGGAATCAGATCGGAGGGCTTCGACACGTGAAACGCCCCGGCCGCGACGAAGAGGATGTGGTCGGTCTTGACCATGCCGTGCTTCGTATTGACGGTTGTGCCCTCGACGATCGGCAGGATGTCACGCTGCACGCCCTCCCGGCTGACATCCGGACCATGGCCCGAGCCACCCGACGTGTCACGACTCGCAATCTTGTCTATCTCGTCGATGAAAATCATGCCGGTCTGCTCGACACGCCGGACCGCGTCACGACCCAATGACTCCATGTCCACCAGCCTGGCCTGCTCCTCGGCGACCAGATGTGCGAGCGCGTCCGGCACTTTCAGCCGACGCGTCTTGGTACGCCCCTGGAACATGTTGCCCATCACGTCCTTCAGGTTGACACCGATCTCCTCGACCGACGTTCCGGAAATCACTTCGAACGACGGCATGCCGGTGTCCCGCACCTCAAGGTCGACCACACGGTCGTCGAGACGACCCTCCCGGAGCTGCTCACGGATGCGCGCTCGCGTGCGAGTTGCCTGCTCACGCAGCACGGCGGGGTCCTCTCCCGCCGCCGGGGACCGTGTCGGCGGTAACAGCAGATCGAGCAGTCGCTCCTCACCAGCCTCCATCGCCTTGTCCTGAACTGCCTCCGATTTCTCCGCGCGCACCATGTCGACCGACAACTCGACCAGATCGCGAATCATCGACTCCACGTCCCGGCCGACGTAGCCGACCTCGGTGAACTTGGACGCCTCAACCTTGATAAACGGCGACTGGGCGAGCCTCGCGAGCCGCCGCGCGATCTCGGTCTTGCCAACACCGGTCGGCCCGATCATGAGGATGTTCTTCGGTGTGACCTCGTCAGCCATTTCCTTAGTGAGTCGCTGACGGCGCACACGATTTCGTAGCGCGATCGCCACGGCGCGCTTGGCCTTCGCCTGGCCGATCACGTACTTGTCCAGCTCGCGGACCACTTCGCGAGGCGTCAACGAATGGACTGCGCTCGTACTGCGCTCGGGAAGAAGAATCGGCATCTGTCCGTTACAGCTCCTCGATCGTCACGCGCGAGTTGGTGTAAATGCACACATCAGCAGCGATGGACATGGCCTCTTCCGCGATCTGCCGGGCGTTCAGCGTACTGTGGCGGGCCAAGGCCCGAGCCGCGGCCATGGCGTACGGCCCTCCGGACCCGACAGCCACGATCCCGTCGTCGGGCTCGATCAAGTCGCCAGTCCCGGACAGCAGAAACGTGGACTTGCGATCGGCGACAATCATCATCGCCTCCAACCTCCGCAGCAAGCGATCGGTCCGCCAATCGCGCGCTAGCTCCACGGCGGCGCGCTCGAGGTTGCCCCGGTACTGCTCGAGCTTCGACTCGAACCGCGAGAACAACGCAAACGAATCCGCCGCTGAACCGGCGAACCCTGCCAGAATGGATTCGTTGTAGAGCCGGCGGATCTTTCGCGCCCCCTGCTTGAGCACCGTCGTCCCAAACGTCACCTGGCCGTCGCCGGCCAGGCAGGTCTGCTCCTGATGGCGCACGGCGAGAATCGTCGTCGCATGAATCACCATTCCAGTATGCCTTGAGAGCGCCTCGGCGAGCACATCAGGTGCCGGGTGGTGCGCCCCCAGCACCGCGTCGACACAGCAAGTAGATGGGAATGCCGCCGAGAATGACGAGCGCACCGGCGCCCGTGGGACCCGGTGCGGTATAGAGGCCATTGATCAGAATCAAGGCGCTGGCCACGACGTAGACGCCCGGCACGATTGGGTAGCCCCACGCTCGAAACGGGCGCTGGGCATCGGGCTGGCGCGCCCGCAGCACAAACAGCGCGATCACCGCGACCCCCGAAAACAGAATGATCGCAAACCCTGTGTAGGTCAGCAGCGTTTCCGCCTGCGCGGTCAGCACCAGCAACGAGCTCCACGCCGCCTGCGCCACTATTGCGACAGCTGGCGTTCGGTACCGAGGGTGAACCAGCGCGGCGTGGCGGAAGAACAATCCGTCGCGCGCCATCGCGAAATACACGCGCGGACCCGCAAACGTCATCGCACTGATGCCCGCCAGAAGACTGATGATCGACACGATGCCCATCGTGTGTCCGGCGGCGCTGCCGAGCAGTCGATCCGCAATCACATCGAGCACGGAGCCGTTGACGGCCGCAAGTTCATGCGCCGGCAGCACGTAGAGGTAGAGCGCGTTCAGAAGGAGGTAGATCACGATCACCGCGCCGGTGCCCATGGCCAGAGCCAACGGCACGTTGCGGCCGGGGTCCCGTATTTCCTCCGCGACGTAGGACGCCGCGTTCCACCCTGAGTACGCGAACATCACGGGTATCAGCGCCAACAACCAGTTTCCCGGAGCGACCACCGCCGACTGCACGAGATTGCTCGTGTCGCCCTGGCCGAACGAAAAGCCGATGGCGATGAAGAGCACAAACGCTGTCACCTTCAACACCGCGAGAACATCGCCTACGACGCGGCCGGGCCCGACGCCACGCAGATGGATCCACGCCATGCCAACGATCGCGGCCACGGCCACGACGTTCTGGGCCGACACGTTGAGCACCACAACGTCAGGAATTACTGGAAGCGACAGGAACGGCGTGGCATTGGCAGCCGCCGGAATAAATCGCCCGAGGTAAAACGCCAGCACGACGGCGCTCGTCGCAATGGCACCCGAAAAACCGGCGATAAAAGACGTCCAGCCGGTCAGGAACGCGGCGAGTGGACCGAAGGCGGCGCGCAGATACACATACTCCCCGCCCGCACGAGGTCGCAGCGCCGCAAGTTCCGCGTAGGCCATCGCGCCGGAGAACGCCAGCAGCCCTCCGGCCACCCACGTCGACAGAAACAGCAACGCGCTGGGCACTGACGCGGCGATCTGCGGTGGGACAAACAGAATGCCACCGCCGATGACGTTGGAGACGATGATGGCGGCGGCGTCGAAGGGCCCAAGGCGGCGTTCCAGAGACGGCGCCGGCTGTGGTGTGGCTGCGGTCACCCAGAGACTATCTGACCGACAACCTCAGCGAGGATGTATCACTCCCCGGCGAGCAGTGCCCGCTCGATCGGAAACTCGGCCATCTTTATCCACATGCTGCGGCCGTGCTTACCAAAGATCTCGACCCTGGCGTCGACGAACTGCTGATTGAGCAGCATCTGGTCGCGGGTCTGGGGCCCGGTGTATCCGAGTGTCGACCGCAGGACGATGCTGTCGGTCGTCGCGCCGGCGGCAAGACCCTCGGCGTCTATCCCCCGGACAAAGTGCTCGCCCCAGGAATGCTCCTCAGTGACCCGCCTGAACACCGCGTTCAACTGCACGCTGGCGATATCACGATCTGAGACGTTCTCCAGTTCGAAGGATATGCTCGGCACAAGCTTGTTCTGGCCGTCAGCCTGAACACCGGCGTCGTACCAACCAGTGCGTGCGCCAACGATCGTGAGGTCCTTCTCCACCTCGCGCGATTCGCAGCCGGTCAGCAGCAAGGCAGCAAACAGCGGGAGCATGAGTCCGGATTTCATGAGCGCGTAGCTCCGAGTGACCGCCATCAGTACCCGCGTCCGTAGATCCAGGGAGTACGCAGCCATCAGTCCCCTCCTACTCGCAGGAGTACCACGACCGAGTAATAGGTACAAGTGACATCCGCACTAGTCGTCCACTCATGCGGCGATTGTACAGGATCAGAACTCGCCGATCTGGACTCGCGATCGGACCTGCTCAACCGTCAGGCGTCCGGCCTGGAACGCGTTCAAGTCACCACCTTTGACGCGGAGCACCAACGTCTTCACGTCCGGGTCGCCCGTCATCAGGGGATTACTCGGCGCGTTGTCGCGCGCCGCGACCGTGAGCCACTCGTCGTCGTCGAGCACCAACGGACCACTATTCTCAACGAGCGCGTCCAAGAGCGCCGCCTGCACCTCCTGAATATACGCTCCTCTTGGATCATTGAGCAGTTGTGAATCAACCTCAGGCGCCGCAGCCACCGCCTGCTCAGCCGCCGGTTGGTCGGCGGCTGGCTGCGGCATCATCTGGGCGGCGACGACCTGACCCCGAGAGGGACCGCCATCCACTATCTGGGGAGCCGGACCCATCTGCTGCTGGATCCTGAGCAACGTGCGATCGAACTCAGCACGTACATTCGGGTCCGCAATCGACTGTAGGATGGCCCGCATCTGCGCCAGATCCCGCGCCAACGCGATCCCCGTCTGATTCATGGTCCTCAGCGACCAGGCGATGCTACGCCGCAGCGCCGGCACCTCCACGTCAAAGAAGAACCCGTACTCTTCCAGGCGAAACCCACGCACGACCGGAACGCCTCCCTGCAGGAGCGTGTCGTCGGGTATCACCGCGCCAACCCTGCGACGGAGGTTGTCGACACCGAGTTGCACCGCACGCTCAAGTACCCCCTCCATCATGAAAATCTTCTGGCGCTCCCTGACCGCCTCGGCGGCGGCGCTGTCCACAGGCGCCTGCGCCTGCGAACCTGTCGCCATCCCCAATACGACCACAGCGGCCACGACCCAGCGTGTCAGCACATGCGCTCCTTGTTTCCTGCACTCAACCATCATCGACGCGACCCTACCTTGTCACCCGAGGACTACCGCTGTTCCGATACGCGCATCAGATAATTCAGTATCTCGCGCTGTTCCCGGACTTCCGCTCCGGTCAGCCCTTCGATCTGGCCAAAGTTGCGCTGAATCTGGGCCAAATCCACCTGCCGTTGCGAGTCGACATCCCTCACCACCTGGGCCGTCCGCAACGCCAGCTCCTGCTGCTGCCGCTGCTCGCTTTCATCGAGCAACACGCGCACACGGGCCAGCATCTGTGCCTCCGACATCCCGGCCGGTGCCGCCGTGATCGCGCTGGCCGTTTCCGCCCGAAGCTCTGTGATTTCGGCGACGAGCCGTCGTTCTAGTGCTTCCAGGTCGGCACGTGAGGCGGCAGCAACCGGCATTGACGTCCCGCTGGCAGACGCAGGACTGGCAGACACAGCGCTGGCGGACGCGGCGCCGATAGTTTCGGACGACTCCACGCCTGAAGTCGCGATGTCAGTCATTGACCCGCTCGAGAGTGTTTGCATGGACAGTGCATCAGGCGTGCTCCCACGCACGATGCCGAGCCACAGCCCCGTGGCAAAGAGCAGACAGGCCGCCGCGGCTTGTGCCCACGCCGGCAAGGGCTGACGCCACCAGGACCCGGACGGCGGTTGCGCGCCCGGACTCCCACCCAAGGGCCCAACCCCGAGGGAGGTCGGCGCCCGGGATCCCGAGTCCCCCGCACCGACGACACGAAAGCCAAGCTCCGCTTCCGGTGGCGTCCACGACTCAAGGTGCACTCGCGCGGACTGGAGTGCTGCCAGCTCCGCTGCGCATGCCACGCAGAGCGAGACGTGCGTCGAAATCGCCTCGCGGTCAGCCGGGTCGCACTCGTCATAGAGGTAACTGACGAGCGCCGCGTTGTCTCCGCACTGAAATCTCTCTGTCATATTCGTTTCACCAACTGGGGCGTGCGCCCGTCCTTCTCAAGATGCCGCCGCAACACACTCAGGCCTTGGTACAAACGTGTCTTCACCGTGCTGAGCGGGCACCCCTGGAGATCGGCGATCTCCTGGAACGTCATGCCGTGGTACTCCTTCAGGACGATCGCCGTCCGCTGCTCCTCGGGTAGCAGCGCCATCGCCTCCTCGACAACGGCGCTGAGTTCCCTCCGCGCGACGAGGTCTTCGATCGATTCGACCGGTCCTCCCTCGTCGGCCAGCTCTGCCGGATCGGCCCCCTCTGCCATCTGGACCGTCGGGGCGCGGCGCTGCCGGCGCATCCAATCCCGACACAGGTTCATCGCGATCTGATAGAGCCACGAAGAAAACTTCGCCTGGCCCCTGAATCCCGGCAACGAGCGAAAGGCGCGCAGGAATGTTTCCTGGCACACGTCTCTCGCGTCCTCCTCCCGGCCGATGACGCGGTACGCAAACGCGTAAATCGGCCGTTCCCATCGGAGGACCAGCTGGTTGAAGCTCTCGAGGTCACCGCCCCTTGAACGGGCGACAAGGTCCTCGTCGGTCCACATCATGAACGGCGTATCCAGGTCACTTACCAGATAAGACGGCGGCCGCCGCCTGGCGGCTTTACCATTCGATCCTACGACGAAAAAGTGTGCAACTTCTTGCGCGGAAATTGCCCACCTCGACGGCGGACGCGTTAGAATTGCATAGTTTTGGACCCCACACGCCCTGCAAATGAGGTGTTTCTCACGACCGAGGAGGTACTGGAGTACCTCCAAGTCAACCTCCGTACGGTCTACAGGCTGATCAAGGCCGGTAAGATTCCCGCCGTTCGGGTGGGTCGCCAGTGGCGGTTCCGCAAACGGGACATCGATGCCTGGCTCGACAGCCAGGGGACCGGGCCGGTGGTGCCGGCCACATCCACCGTCCCCGCCCGCCAAGGCCGCGCACGCGTGCTCGTGGTGGACGACGAGGCGAGCATCCGAGACCTCCTCCAGAAGACGCTGGCGCTCGCCGAATATGACGTCGATACCGCGGCCGACGGCGGCACGGCACTCGGACTACTCCGCTCCTCCACATACGACCTGCTCGTGGCCGATCTCAAGATGCCGGGCATGGACGGCCTCACACTCATCCGCCAGGCCAGGCGCCTTCGCTCGGACTTGCCGGTCATCATCGTCACCGGGTTCTCAAGCGAGTCTAGTGCCATTGACGCGCTGAACCTGGGCGTGGCGAGCTACCTGCTGAAACCGTTCGGCGTGCCTGACGTGCTCTCAGCGGCCAGCAAAGCCCTCGGCGCCGCTTCGGCTCGTTGATCCAGCTTTCCGATCTCAAGAAATCGTTCGGCGATCGGGTGCTGCTCGATCGGCTCACATGGCAGATCGGCGACGGTGAGCGTGTCGGCCTCTGCGGGCCCAACGGCGCCGGCAAGACCACGCTGCTCAAGATGCTGGCCGGCGATGACGAACCAGATTCGGGTGCCGTCATCACGCCAGCGAACCTCACGATTGGCTATCTCCCACAGGACGGCCTCAGTCATGCGGGTCGCACCGTCTTCGAGGAGGCGAGCAGCGCCTTCCAACCGCTCCTGGATCTCAAGAACGAGATGCACCACATCGAGCATCGCCTCGGCGACGCCTCGATACCGGATCTCGAGCACGATGCGATGCTCGAACGCTACAGCGACCTGCAGGATCGTTTCAGACTCGCCGACGGCTACAACATTGATCTCCGGGTCGCCACGGTGCTGCGTGGTCTGGGGTTTGACCAGAGTGACGCGAGTCGTCCGTCGGACACCTTTTCCGGCGGCTGGCAGATGCGAATCGCCTTGGCAAAGCTCCTGCTCAGCCGACCGAACTTGCTGCTACTCGACGAGCCCACCAACCATCTCGATCTCGACGCGCGCAACTGGCTGGAAGGCTATCTCTCGACCTATCCCTACGCCGTCATTCTGGTCTCACACGACCGCTACTTTCTCGATGCGGTCGTCACTCGGATCACTGACCTCAACCTCCGCACGCTCATCGACTACGTGGGCAACTACAGCAAGTACGTCCAGCAACGTGACGCCATGCTCGAACGACTCCGTCAGGCCAAGCGGGACCAGGATGAGGAAGTCGTGCGCGTCAAGATGTTTATCGACCGCTTCCGCTACCAGGCGACGAAAGCCTCCCAGGTGCAGAGTCGAATCAAGCAGCTTGAAAAGGTCGTGCCGATCGAGGTGCCCCCTGAGCGCAAACGCATTCACTTCACGTTCCCGTCGTGCGCCAAGAGTGGCCGCATGGTCCTAGAGCTTGCGCACCTCCAGAAGGCATACGGCGATTTGGTTGTCTTCCGCGACCTCAGTCTGCATATCGAGCGTGGAGATCGCATCGCGTTGGTCGGGCCCAACGGCGCCGGTAAGTCCACACTGATGCGGGTGCTCTCCGGAGAAGAGTCCGACTACGGCGGCACCCGCGCACTTGGCCATCAGGTGATTCTGGAGTATTTCGCCCAAGACGAGGCAACCCGCCTCAATCCCGCGTTGACCGTGTACGAAACACTGGAAGCGGGTTCGTCGTACGGCATGGTGCCGGCGATCCGCAACATCCTCGGCGGGTTCCTGTTCTCCGGTGACGACGTGTACAAGAAAGCCGGCGTGCTGTCAGGGGGGGAACGCACGCGGCTTGCGGTGGCGCGCGTGCTGCTGCGTCCGTCCAACACGCTGCTCCTGGATGAACCGACGAACCACCTTGATCTGGAATCCAAGGACGTGTTGCTGGACGCGCTGGAGGACTACGGCGGCACCCTCATCATCGTGTCGCACGACCGCTATTTCGTCGAGAAGCTCGCGACGAAGATCATCGAAGTCGGCCATGGCGAAGGCGCTGTCTACCCGGGCACCTACGCCGAGTTTCTCTGGCACAAAGAGAACAAGGAGCGCGCGCCCGGATCAGGAGAACCGGGAGCGCGCACGCAACCGGGGCCGTCGAGCCCGAAACCCCTCGACAGAAAATCCGTGGCCGGGAAGTCATCCGACGCGCAAGGCCAGAAACCAGGCGCCCGCCCAGCCGGTCCCCACGCCGAAGGGGACCGCACAGACCGCAAGCGCGCCGAGACTGAACGCCGTCAGCAGCGCCGTGCGGCCGACGCACTGCGAAAACGTATTGCCGAGTTGGAGTCCCGCATTGCCGAGCGTGAGGGGCAGGTACGGAACCTGGAAGCCGAGATGAGCGCTGAGGGTTTTTACGACGACCCTGCCGCCGCCAACGCCACGATCGACCGTCACAAATCGCTGATGTGGGAGGTGGGCGATCTGATCGCCCAGTGGGAGGCCCTCCAAGCCCACGCATCCGAATCCTGACAGCGCCTGTCACGAAACACCAAAACTACGCTAAAATTACAGGCTCTTCAGGTAATCGAGTGGGTGATTTCGGGGCATTTTAGAGCGCGGGTAACATGCAGGAAAGGATCTTGAGCCGCAGGTATTCCTCATCGCGCAGTCCGTACGCGCGGCGCTGGATGACGCGGATCTTGTTATTGAGCCCCTCGACGAACCCGAGCGACACCTTGTTTTCGGGCTTGCAATAGGCGGCGATGCCATCCCAATGGCGATCGATCATCTCGGCGAACTTCTGGTAGGGCGCAAGGCGCTGCCACTTCAGACTCGCCCGCCAGTTCTCGAAGAAACGCCGTGCCCACGCTTCCCGCTCGTAGCTCCACATCTGGGCGAACGATTCCTTGAGCAGGTAGGCGGTGTTCAATCGCTTGTTGGCCGCGAGCAGGGTCTTGAGATTCTGTCGACCCTCCACGGTCAGGTGCTCGCGGCGCGACAGCAGCGTGTACTTCTGGCCCTTGATGAAGCGACGATCCTTGCCGCTGAGCCGTGCGTACTCGGCCTTGCGCACCGTGTCGAGCGCCTTCCCCAGGTGGCGCAGGATATGGAACTTGTCGAACAGGATCGCCGCCTGGGGCGCGTGCGTGTTCGCCGCGTTGCGAAACGGCTTCCACATATCCATCACCGCCAGGCGAACGCTTCGGCTCTTCTTGTCTCCGAGCCACTCGTAGAACTGCGCCATGCTCGCCTGCGAGCGATCCGCCCCTCCAAACCAGATCGGACGCTCGCGGATTAGATCGCTTACCACGATGCGATAGGTGTGTCCCTTGCGAATCGAGATCTCATCGATGCCGATGACCTTCGGCCCCGGGGTGCCCGCCTTGGCCAGCTGCGCCTGCATGTAATGCTTCTCGAGCGTCTTGACCGTGTCCCAGTCGAGGTTGAGCTCCGCGGCCATGTCCTTGATCGTCGTCGAGCGGCAGCGCCGGCCCACGTACTGGGCAAAGCGCTTGGTATAAAACGGATTGTCGGCGAGGAAGTCGAGCCGCTCGCGCTTCACCTTGCCGCAGCGCCGGCATTGCACGCGCCGCACCTCGACTTCCAGGTAGATGCGTAGCTCGCCGCAAGGGAGATCGCGTACGTGACGCACGCGCCGGTCGTACCAGCCCATGTGCGCGCGACCGCAACAGCCGCAGCGCGTTTTTTTGAGCGCCGGACAAGCGTGATGACGCGCGCCTTCGGGTCGCCGAAGACACCGCGCACCGCGTGTCGCGGACGCACACCAGGGAACGCGTATGCGTCCCACAGCCGCCGCTGTCGCTTCCGGGAATTAGCCATCGGGACATCATCGCAGTTGGAGCAGCCCTGGACACGCTTCTCGCCACTCGGAGCAAGCTCGTTTTATCCACTCAATTTACCCACACGACTTCCTGAAGAGCCAAATTACATAATCGTAATCGAGGCCGCTGTCCTTCAGGCATGTACTGCTCGATTTCCTGGAGTTTCTCGGGCCCTTCATGTCTTTGACGCGGGGCACGGGTCTTGCGACGTCAACCCTCGTGGACACAGCAATACGGCATGGCCAAATCGCGCCCGCACACGGACCGCCAGGCAGCACCCGTGCAACTTGCTGAGCCGGCGCATGCGAGCGGAACCGATCTCCGCTCACCCGCGTCCAGAGGTGGTGAGAACGATGCGTTCTTCCGACACATCGTGGCGGGCATGCGAAACGGCGCGTTGGCCCTGACACGAGGCGGCGTGCTGACGCTCATCAACGATGAGGCGTACCGAATCTTCGAGATCTCTCCCGACCCAAACGACATCGGACGCTCGGTTGGCGAGGTACTGGGCACTCAGCCGGACGTCGCGCGGCTCCTGCAAGGGGTGTTCGATCTGCACCAGTTGCCAAACCGGGCGGAACTCCAGCTGCGCCCGTCCGGGAAGGTGATCGGTTACACCTTGGCGCTGGTCCGTGACGATGCCGGCTCTGTCGTCGGGGCGTCGATGTTCTTCAAAGATCTGACCCGAGTCGAACAACTCGAGGAACGTGAGCGACTGCGGGACCGACTCGCCGCGCTGGGCGAAATGGCCGCGGCGATCGCGCACGAGGTCAAAAACCCGCTGGCCGCTATCGAAGTCATGGCGGGACTATTGCGCCGGAAGTTAGGGGACACTCCGGAAGCCCAATCGGTCCTGACTGACATCATCAAAGAGACCAAGATGGCCAATGCCATCGTGCAGGAAGCCCTTGAGTTTGTGCGACCGATCCGTCTACAGGTCGAGCGCACCGGTGTCGCAGAGGCCGTCCAATCGGCGGTGCAGCTTGCCGACACGAAGGCACGGCGAGGCGACATCGGTTTGCATGTCGACCTGCCGGAGACACTGCCGCTGATTCAGGGCGACCAGTATCAACTCACACAGGTGTTCACGAACCTGCTGATGAACGCCTACGAGGCGATGGACGGTCGAGGCCACGTCACGGTCACGGCACAGGCGGTCCAACTGGATCACGAATCCGGGGCCCGAGACGCGGTCGTTGTCGAGTTCGCCGACGAAGGACCTGGTATGCCGCAGGACGTGGCCGACCGGGTGTTCAACCCGTTTTTCACGACCAAGACCCGGGGCTCTGGTCTGGGCCTGGCGATCGTCCGCCGGATCGTGGACGCGCATGATGGCAGCATTGATTTGAAGACGGCACCTGGGCAGGGCACGCTATTCGCGTCACGCTGCCGGTGCGCGGCAGCGAAGAGGGGACATGACATGGGACGGATTCTGATCGCGGACGACCACGACTCGCTTCGAAGGGGCCTCGCGCAGGCGCTGACCGAAGCCGCGCACGAAGTCGAGGAGGCAGCCAACGGGAACATCGCGATCGAAAAGCTTCACGAGGGATTCTTCGATATCGTCGTGAGCGATCTGAAGATGGGCGGGAGCACAGGTCTGGAGGTCCTGAAGACGGCCAAGGCTCTGCACCCATCGACCTCCGTTATCGTCATGACCGCGTTTGGCTCCGTCTCCACGGCCGTCGAGGCGATGAAATCGGGCGCGTTCGATTACGTCCAGAAACCGTTCGAAGTCGAGGAGATGGAGGCCAAGATCGGCAAGGCGCTTGAGATGCGCCGCATGCAGCACCAGATCGACTACCTCCGCCACGCGCAGGGCGGCATCTACGACTTCGACCGCTTCATTGGCTCGAGCGGCGCGCTGGCCACCGTGCTTGGCGTGGTCCGCAAGGTGGCTAGAAGCAACGCCACCGTCCTGGTTCGCGGTGAGACGGGTACCGGCAAGGAATTGATCGCTGGCGCCGTGCACCACAACTCCGAACGTTCGACGAAAAATTTCATCAAGGTCAACTGTGCGGCTCTGCAGGAGAACCTGCTGGAGTCGGAACTCTTCGGCCACGAGAAAGGCGCGTTCACGGGAGCCGACAAGCAGCGCATCGGCCGCTTCGAGCAGGCGGACGGGGGCACGTTGTTCCTGGACGAAATCGGCGATATGAGCCCCAACACCCAGGCCAAAATCCTCCGGGTGCTGCAGGAGCACGAGTTCGAGCGGCTGGGCGGCACCCGCACACTGAAAGTTGACGTTCGGCTGATCGCCGCTACAAACCGGGACCTGACGACCATGGTGGAGGCGGGTACGTTCCGTGACGATCTGTACTATCGGCTCAACGTCGTCGCCATCGAGATGCCGCCGCTCCGCGAGCGGAAGGAGGACGTCGCAGCGCTCGCGGCGTTTTTCATCAAGCGCTTCTCGGGCGAGTTGAAGAAGAAGGCGGCCGTGTTGGAACCGGAGGCCTTAAAGCTGATGATGCGGTACCAGTGGCCGGGCAATATTCGGGAACTGGAGAACACCATCGAACGCGCGATGCTGCTTGCAGAGGGGACGCGTATTTCCGCCGCTGACCTCCGGCTCGGAGACACGGCGACGTCGAGTGCACCCCGAGAGGCGGCGTCCGTCATCAGGATTCCGCCGAACGGCATCCCGCTCGAAGACATCGAGCGCATGGCAATCATTGAAGCGCTCAAAATATCGAACTGGGTGCAGAAGGACGCCGCTGAGATGCTGGCGATCAGCCCGCGCGTCATGAACTACAAGATCAAGGTCCTGGGAATTGCACTGCCCCGGGGGCGCCAGGCACACGTACAGATGGAGTCCGCCTCGCAGGCCAGCGCATAGGTCAGCCACGCGTCGTCCAGCGCGGATTGCACTTGTACCTACCCGGTCGTGGTACTCCTGCGGGTCGTGAGGGGACTGATGGTTGCGTACGCCCTGGATCTACGGACGCGGGTACTGATTGCGGTTACTCGGGAGCTACGCGCCCATGAAATCCGCGCTATTTTTCTCGCTTCGCCCGCGGGTGGGCGCTGCGATACACCTCCAGTAGTTGCGCCGTATTAACGTGCGTGTAGCGCTGTGTCGTCGATAGCTGCACGTGTCCCAGCAGTTCCTGGATAGCTCGAAGATCGGCACCACGCTGCAACAGATGACTGGCAAATGAATGCCGCAGCGCGTGCGGACTGATGCCAAACCTTTTGCTGCAACCTGACACATAGTGCGCCACGAGCCGCTGCACGCTTCGACCGGTCAGCCTCGTGCCGCGCGCATTGACAAATAGCGGATCGGCGGGAGCCAACGCCCGCGGCGAAGCGGTGCCTGGGACCTGGCCCTTCTGCTTCGTCGTGTCGGATCCCCTCCGCCGCGCCGTACGCAGCAGCGCGCGATCGGCGTACCAGACGCGCAGCGCTTTCTGCGCGCTTGTGTTGAACGGCACGAGCCGCTCCTTGTCGCCCTTGCCCGTGACTCGGACGATTCGTGCGCGTAGATTCACGTCCTCGATGTCGAGCCCGACGAGTTCGCTCAGCCGCAGGCCAGACGCATAAAACAGCTCCAGGATGGCGCGATCACGTCGCCCAAGTGGACTTGAGGCGTCCGGTGCGTCGAGCAATCGCGACATCTCATCGACTGACAGATGGGCCGGCACGCGCTGTTCGCGCCGCGGCGACAGAACCAGCACCGTAGGGTCGGTCTCAATCCACCCCTCTCGACGCAGAAAACGCACAAACGTGCGCAGCGCGGAGAGCTTCCGTGCGACCGAGGAGCGTGACTGTCCGAGGCGGTGCAACTCCGCCATGTACGCGCGAACCAGCTGCAGATCCAAATCGGGCGGCTGCAGCGGCACGTCCGCTTTCTCCAGATGCCGCGCGGCAAATTCGAGGAACTGCGACAGGTCGCTTTGGTACGCAGCAGAGGTGTGAACGGACGTGTTGCGATTGAGCTTGAGGTAATCCAGGAAGTCGAGAAGCTGATCCTGCACGGGTGCCCCGGCGAACCTACGGGGCCGCCCCGGCATCGGCAGGCACCGGGCTTGCTGTGATCCACTCGTCGAGCGCGCGCAACGCGCGCTCGGAAAGCGCCTGCCTGCGCTCCTGCCGTCGCTTCACGCCCGGTGGCAGCGGCGGCATGATGCCGAACGTCACGTTGGTCGGCTGGTAGTGTCGTGGATCAGCGTGCGACACGTAGTAGGCAAGGGCACCTATGGCCGTTGTCCGCGGCGGCACGCGTGGCGCGTCACCGAGCGCGAGCAACGCGGCATTCCGGCCCGCAATCAGGCCAGATGCCGCGGACTCGACATACCCCTCGACGCCGGAAATCTGTCCAGCGAAAAAGAGATCGTCCCGCGTTTTGGTCTGCCACGTTTCGCGGAGCACGGTTGGGCCGTTGATATACGTGTTGCGATGCACCATGCCGAAACGCACAAACTCCGCGTGCTCGAGACCGGGAATCAACGCGAGGACCCGAGCCTGTTCGCCCCACTTGAGCTGGGTCTGAAAGCCGACCAAGCTGAAGTGATCGCCAGCCAGGTTGTCCTGCCGAAGCTGCACCACGGCGTACGGCGTCCGACCCGTGCGTGGATCAACGAGCCCTACCGGCTTCATCGGACCAAACCGCAACGTGTCCCGACCCCGATGCGCCATCACCTCAATCGGCAGACACCCTTCAAAGAACGTTGCCTTGTCGAAGTCGTGCACGGTCGCCGATTCCGCGCTTGTCAACGCGTCATAGAAGCGGCCGTACTCATCGGCAGTCAGCGGGCAGTTCAGGTAATCCCCCTGCCCATCATCGATGCCGCAGGCGGCCCCCCCGGAGTCCGACTCAGGCTCCGCCTGCATCGGCGCATCTGTCCCGCGAAGGCTCCGGCCCCACCGTGACGCACGGAACGCCCTGGCCATGTCGATCGTTTCGGCCAGAACGATGGGGCTGATGGCATCGTAAAAGTAGAGATGTTCCCCGCCGACCAGTGCGGCAATGTCGGCTGACAGGGAATCGGACGTCAACGGTCCGGTGGCAACGATCAATGGAAACATTGAGGCGTCCGCCGGCACGCGCGCTACCTCTTCCCGCGTGACCGAGATAAGTGGATGGGACTCGATGGCGCCGGTCACGGCCTGTGAGAAACGCTCGCGGTCGACGGCAAGTGCGGCGCCCGCCGGCACGCGATGGTGATCGGCCGCGCGCATGACCACCGAGCCAAGGCGCCGCATCTCTTCCTTGAGCAAGCCCACGGCATTGTCGAGCTTGTCGCCGCGAAAGGAATTGGAGCAGACAAGCTCCGCCAGCCGATCGGTCTTGTGTACCGCCGTCGGGCGCACGGGACGCATTTCGTGGATGACGACGTGAACGCCGAGCGATGCGGCCTGCCACGCGGCCTCGCAGCCGGCGAGACCGCCGCCGATGACGTGAATCATGAGCGTCCCTGTGTTCGAGGCTGCCTTACGCCCCGACCGCTTTGCGACGGCCGCCGCGCTTCGTGGTGCGGCCCGAGGCAGCCCGACCGCGACTCGACGCGCGACGTGGCGAGGGCGCGGCGTTGCGGCGAGCCTCCAGCAGCTCGGTGGCCTGCTCGAACGTGACGGTCTCGGCCTGCATACCCTTGGGAATTGACGCGTTCGTCGTGCCGTCGGTCACGTACGGTCCGTACCGACCCACCAGCACCCGCAGTTTCGTTGTCCCCTGCTCGAGTTCGCTCAGCACCGTCTTCTGCGCGGCCTGCCGGCGCCGAGACTGCTTTGGCGCACGAATCAGCGCAAGCGCCGCATCGAACGTGATGTTGAAGACGTCATCCTCCGACTCAAGCGAGCGGAACTCATCGCCATGCTTCGCATACGGACCGAAGCGCCCGAAGTTCGTAGTAATCGGCTCATTGTCATCAGGGTGCAGCCCGACCACGCGCGGGAGCGACAGCAGCTTCAGCGCCTGCTCCAGCGTGATCGTCGACTCGGTCATCCCGGCCTGCAGCGACGCCCGCTTGGGCTTCTCGACCTTCTCGACCTTCTCGACCTTTTGTGCCTTGCCCGTCGCCTTGGGCCCGGTCGGCACCTCCGGTGTTTCTCCCAACTGGACATAGGCGCCGTACCGCCCGTTCATGACATAGACGTTGAGACCCGCGACCGGGTCGACGCCAAGTGAGCGCGGGCCCTCGGCCTTGGCGCGTACGAGCTCAAGGGCTTTGTCGACCGTCAGATCCGCAGGCGCAATGTCGTCGGGCAATGAAGCCGTGCGCCCAGGACCGCCATCGGCCAACTGGACGAACGGACCGAAGCGCCCGATACGCACGCGCACCGTATCCCCGCTCTCCGGGTCGACCCCGAGATCGAGCAGTGGGTAGTCTGCCTTCTCCGCGCCCGCCTGCACGGCAGGTAACAAACCGCGGTGTTTCGTATCACCACGATAGAACCGTGCGAGGAACCCGATCCATTCCCGTTCCCCGCGAGAGATCTCGTCGAGATCGTCCTCCATCTCCGCCGTGAAATCGCTTTCAACGAAGTCACCGAAATGCTCGCGGAGCAGTTTCGTCACGGCGAAGGCCGTGAAGCTCGGTACGAGCGCCTTGCCCTGCCGGAACACGTAACCGCGGCGCACGATCGTCGCGATCGTCGGCGCATATGTCGACGGACGTCCGATGCCCAGCCGCTCAAGCTCCTTGATGAGCGACGCCTCGGTGAACCTCGCGGGCGGCGACGTCTCATGCCGCTTGGCCTCCGTGCCCAGCAGCGTCAACGCCGTCGAACCGTCCGTCTGCACGAGATCGCCAACCGCGCAGCGCGGGAGGATCGTCTCCTGCTCCAGAAGCTCCGCCGCCGGGTCGTCGCTGCCCTCAACGTAGGCGCGGCGGAATCCGGCGAACTCGATGGCTTTGCCAGCAGCGGTCAAGACCGCAACCTCGCCGTCGGCGGCCGTCGCCGAGACCTCCATCGTGGTGCGCAGCACGCGGGCATCCGCCATCTGCGATGCCATCGTGCGCTTCCAGATCAAGTCGTAGACCTTGAGGTCATCGGGGTCGAGGACGCGCTCGAGCTGACCCGGCGCGAGCTGGAAGTCGCTGGGCCGAATGGCCTCATGGGCTTCCTGCGCGTTCCTTACTTTGGTCTGATACCGGCGTGGCGCCGCGTAGTAATCAGCCCCGAACATCTCCCGGATGACCCGCGCCGACTCCTGAAGCGCCTTGTCCGACAACGTCGTCGAATCGGTCCGATGGTAGGTGATCAGACCCTCCATCTCGCCGTCGCCAGTCTCCACGCCCTGAAACAACCGCTGGGCCGCCTGCATCGTGCGTTCCGTGGAGAACCCGAGTTTGCGGCTCGCCTCCTGCGTGAGCGTGGAAGTCGTAAAAGGCGGTGCCGGCCGTTCTATCCCCGGCTTCTGCTCGACCGATGTCACCGTCCACGGTACGTTGCGCCGGATCGCGTCGACCAGACCGCCAGTCTCCGCTTCGTCGAGCAGCCGCGCCTTCTGATTCCGAAGGGCGCCGGTCTGCGCATCGAAATCCTTGCCGGTCGCGATGCGCTGATCGTTGATGCGAACCAGCGTCGCCACAAACTCCCGGCCGTCGCCCTTGAGCGAGGCTTCGAGGTCCCAGTACACCGAAGGATGAAACGCCCGCCGTTCTTCTTCGCGTTCAACGATGAGCCTCACGGTCACACTCTGGACGCGTCCAGCGCTCAGCCCCGTCTGCACCTTCTTCCACAGCAACGGCGACAGGGTATAGCCGTAGAGCCGATCGAGGATCCGACGGCTTTCCTGGGCTCGCACGAGGTTCTCGTTGACCTCACTAGGGCGTTCCAGGGCCGCCTTGACGGCTTCCTCGGTGATTTCATGAAAGACGATCCGCCGAACCGGGACCTTGGGCTTCAGGACCTGCGCCAGGTGCCAGCTGATCGACTCGCCTTCGCGGTCCGGGTCAGTGGCGAGCAGCACCTCGGACGCATCCTTCATGGCCGTCCTGAGGAGCGCAACCTGCCTCTTCTTATCGCCAGGAACGACGTAGTACGGCGTGAAATCGCTCTCCACGTCCACACCCATACGACCCCAGTCCTTATCCTTGATTCCCTTGGGAACGTCGGCGGCAGACTCAGGTAGGTCGCGGATGTGACCGAAACTCGCCTCCACGCGATACCCAGCCCCGAGAAACCTGCCGAGGGTCTTCGCCTTTGCCGGCGATTCAACGATTACGAGCGGTCTGGAAGCCATGAATGCTCTGATCTCGCCTTTTTCTCTCGTTTATTGACCTGTGCCCACTACAAGACCTGAGCCCAGGCGAGCGAATTCACACTAACACGTTCGTCTTTGCCGCATGAAGCGGCCGCCGTCGACCCGCTGCACCAGCTCCCGCAGTTCCAAGTCGAGCAGGCGCGGCAGAAGCCGAACTCCGTCGACACCGGAAGCCTGGGCCAGTTCGTCCAGATCGTAGGCCTGTCCAGCGTGCATCGCCATAAGGAGCGGGTCTCCGGAAGTAGCTAATCTAGAATCACTTACGGCATCTCCGCCTTGGCGCTCCCCACTATCAGGCCACCCAAGTTCTTCCAGGATATCGTCCACACGCTCCACAATCTTTGCCCCGTCCCGGATCAAGGCGTGCGCACCGCGGCTCCGCCCGGACAGCACGTTGCCCGGCACGGCCATCACGTCGCGGCCCTGTTCGAGAGCGCACGCTGCGGTGATCAATGAGCCGGACTTCTGGTTGGCCTCGACCACGACGACCGCCCGCGACAGGCCGCTGATGAGCCGATTGCGCATCGGGAAATGAAACGCGAGCGGCGGCACCCCCGGGGGATACTCGCTGACGACCAGACCCGTCTGAGCGATCTCAGCAGCAAGTGCCTCGTGCTCACGGGGGTAGATGCGGTCGACGCCCGAACCGAGGACGGCGACCGTTCTACCGGAACGGAGCGCGCCACGATGGGCCGAAGAATCGACACCCCGCGCCAGCCCGCTGACGACGGTGATCCCCCTCGCCGCCAGGTCCGTGCCCAGCTGCGCCGCAATCTCAAGCGCGACCGCTGACGCCGCACGCGACCCGACAATGGCCACCGCCGGCGCGGACAAAGCGTCGAGGTGTCCGCGGTACCAGAGCACCGGCGGCATATCGGGAATGGCCAGGAGTGCAGCGGGAAACCGCGGGTCGTACCATGGCAAGACGTGGATACCCTTCGATGCCGCGCGCGTGCGCTCCAGCCGTGCTCGGTCGCGAAGGGCCCGTGCCTGTTCGAGCAGGACGGGATCGCCGGTACGGAGGCGGTCGGCGAGACCGACCCTGGATAAATCGGACGTGAGCGACAGCGCAACGGCCTCATCAAGCGTCATGAGGACTCCCTGGGGCGTGAGCCCAGCTGCACCGATCGCGACGGGGGCGAGTACACGGCCGGCTCCCCCCGCGGCGACGCGCGCAGCGGTGGCACCAGACCTCGCTGTCCTGATTGTAGGTCGCGGGCGAGTATCGGGCAATGACGTCGAATGACGCAATGCGAGAGCGCAGAGGACAGGCCGCCCAGGTGGTAGGGACGCCGAGGCTGCAGAATGCCCGGGCGCCCTGGTACGTACCTTGCTCAGCCGTAGTAGGCTGCTGATGCGTAAACTACTTGCACCTCACGCGAACCCGTGACTATATTTGGGCGTTCGATGTTAAGGCTTCCACTTGGCCTCTTCTGTCTGGCCCTCCTGTTGGGGCCACTGGGCGTCGTGCCAGTGGCCGCCGACGCGCGGGATGATGCCAGGCAGCAGGTGGAATTCGGGATCGAGGTTGCGCAGCGTGGGCTGTGGCGCGAGGCGATCTATCGGTGGGAGCGCGCCGTGGAAATCGACCCGACCTACGCTGCGGCGTACAACAACCTGGCGATTGCCTACGAGCAGGACGGAGACCTGGACAAAGCACGCGTCGCGTACGAGCGGGCTCTTGCACTGCAACCCGGCGACGCGTTCATCACGCAAAACTATGAACTCTTTAGGGAAATCAATGACCGCACCAATCGCGAGAATATTCAGTAGCCTTGCTGTAGTGGCGATGACCGCGGCTTGCGGGAGCAGCTATTACGAGATCCCGCTTGAGACCCCGATCCGTCCGAAACTGGACGTCTCGAGCTTCGAGCGCATTCTCGTGGCCGGCTTCATTTCTGGCGGAACGGAGGATGTTGATGGAAACATCGAGACCACGCGCCTGCTGCGAAGCCAGCTGCGAAACCAGTCCGATATGCGTGTCATCGACAGTGACGTCCTGCCGTTGGTCGAAGTGGCGTCCGAAGACTTCGTGGCGTCTGACATCGCGGGCGACGAGGAGGGCGCCAGGGAGGGCCCGGCGCCGATTCTTGAGGACGCAGACCTTGAGCCATACGAGCATCTGTTTGCCGACGCGGAATACTGGAAACAAATCGGCGAAGAGTATCAGCAGCCGCTGATCGTCACGGGCACGGTGATGTTCGCGCCGCAGGAGCGGTCCGGCATCGTGCAACGCGACCAGGAAGTCTACGACTCCTTCGGGCGGCGCAGCGTCGTACCGGTTCGCACCTATATGGAGCGGAAGGGATTCGTACTCAAGCCGCGATTCGTGTTCATCGACGGGCGTACCGGGGCGGTGCTCTACTCGGAGAACTTCCGTGAGGAAATCCTCTATAACGCCAATCAGACGTCACCGGCACTGTCGTCGTACTTCGAGCTGATGGACCGACTGCTGCCGAGCTTTCTCAGCACGCTCAGCACCCAGACGATCAGGGGCACCAGAGTACTCCTGCAGTAAAGCGGCCGTGAGCCCTGGCGTCGCTCGCGAGGCTCGGCCTCAGCTGGGCCAGCCTTGGACCGTGCCAGGGCTTCCATCGGCAGCGAAGTCGAGGTAAGCTGAAACCTTTGTGCTGGCCAGCATCTGGCCGGTCTAGCCATTCAACCGAGGAAACATCACGTGTACGCCATCATTCAGGCCCGTGGCCGCCAGCTCAAGGTGACTCCCGGTGCTGTCGTCGAAATCGACGGACCACCCGGCGAGCACGGGTCCGAGTTCAACTTCGACCAGGTGCTACTCGTCGAAAAGGACGCTGGCGAGATCCTCGCTGGTGCGCCGTTTGTCGCCGACGCGCGAGTCCTCGGCATCGTGGACGGTGAATCTCGAGGCCCTAAGATCCGCGTGTTCAAGAAGAAGCGTCGTAAGGGGTTCCGCAAGACCCGTGGCCATCGCAGCGTCTTCACGCGCGTCCGTATCACCGATATTCAGGCGTAGCGCTGGTTCCAGATAACCCTTCCGCTGAGGTTTTGTAGATGGCTCATAAAAAAGGGCAGGGCAGTTCACGAAACGGCCGCGACAGCAACGCACAACGCCTGGGCGTGAAGCGTCACGACGGTAATCTTGTGAGTGGCGGCTCGATCCTGGTGCGCCAGAAGGGACGGCGTTTCAACCCCGGTCTGAACGTGGGGCTTGGCAAGGACCACACGCTGTTTGCCAAACTTGACGGTAAGGTCCGCTTCGAGGATCACGGCGCGCATGGCCGCCGAATCTCCGTCATCCCTGTCGAATAGGCCACTCGCCACACACTGATCTGGATGTTCGTCGACGAGGTGAACATCCATGTCGCTGCCGGCGGCGGTGGACGCGGCTGCCTGAGCTTTCGCCGAGAAAAGTTCATCCCCCGCGGCGGCCCGGACGGTGGTGACGGCGGCCATGGCGGCTCGGTGTACATCGTCGCGACCGCCCACAAAAACACACTCGTCGACTTCCGGTACCATCCCGATTTCGAGGCCAGATCCGGAAAACACGGGCAGGGCTCCAACAAGACAGGACACACAGCGGAGGATCTTGAGATCGGCGTCCCTGTGGGCACGCTCATCTTCGAACACGATCCGCCGGCAACGGTGCCGGAAGGCGTCAGCGTCGCGCCCAGCGACCCCGGACGGCTGTGGGCCGACCTCACAGAGGAGGGTCAACGCGTCCTCATCGCCAAAGGCGGGCGCGGCGGCCGGGGTAACGCGCGCTTCGTGTCGTCGACCAATCGGGCGCCGAGGCGGGTCGAGCAGGGCGAACCGGGCGAAGAGCGATGGCTGCGCCTCCAGCTCAAGCTCCTGGCCGACATCGGGCTGGTGGGGTTTCCCAACGCCGGCAAGTCCACCCTGATCGCCAGAATCTCCGCCGCGCGTCCCAAAATCGCCGACTATCTCTTCACGACTCTGTCGCCGAACCTCGGGGTCGTGACCATGAGCGGCGATCGCAGCTTCGTCGTGGCCGACGTCCCGGGTCTCATTGAGGGTGCTCACGAAGGCCACGGACTCGGCCATCGCTTCCTTCGGCACGTGGAGCGCACGAAGGTACTGATCCATCTGGTGGATGTGTCGAGCGCATCAGGCAGGGATGCCGAGCAGGATTTTGAGATCATCCTTCGCGAGCTACGCCTGTTCAATGAACACGTGGCAGCCAAACCCCAGATCGTCGCCGCAAACAAGATCGACGCGCTCGATGACCCGTCACGACTGACGCGGCTCGAGGCGAGCGCCAAAGCGCTCAACCTTCCGTTTCACCGCATCTCCGCGGTCACCGGGGAGGGGCTCGATCCCATGCTCGAAGCGGCGTGGCGAGAGATCGCCGCCGCGCGCGAGGCTGGCATGTACGACACACAGCCGTCACCGGACGTATGACTCGACGACTCGGTATCCTCGGCGGCACGTTCGATCCGGTGCACTTCGGTCACCTTGATGCGGCGGCCGCGGCGCATGCCGCACTCGCGCTGCACGAAGTCCTCTTCGTGCCCTCGCATCACCCGCCCCATCGATCGGCGGACCCAGGCGCGACGGGCTTCCACCGGCTGGCGCTGGTGGCACTCGCCATCAATGACCTGAAGGCCAACAGGCTCTCCGACGTCGAACTGCTCCGTCGCGGGACATCCTACGCCTCCGATACCCTGCGTGCGCTCCATGCAGCGGGTTGGGCACCCGCGCAGCTTTTCTTCATTCTCGGCGCAGACGCCTTTGCTGAAATTGCGACGTGGCACGAGTTCCCCTTCGTGCTCGACGCGACCAACTTCGCGGTCATCGCGCGCCCTGGTATGACCATCGAGGCGGCACTGGCACGGACCCCGGAGCTGCTGCCACGGACGCAACCGGTGTCGGCAGCCGTCGACACGAGCGACCACACCGGCGTGTTCGTTGTCGAGGCAGCCACTCGTGACGTCTCCTCAACACTGATCCGACGGCGAGTCGCTGGCGGGCAGCCAATCGGCGACCTCGTGCCCGCAGCGGTGGCGCGACACATCGCCGCGCACAACCTTTACAGAACGGAAGACGTTTTGCATGGCCACGACGAAGACAACAAGAGCGAAGACAGCTAACACGAAGGCAGCCAGAACGGCCGCGGCGGCCAAGACGGCAGAGCCTCGCAAGGCCGGACGCACCGCGACAGTGGCCGGCAACAGCCGGAAGACGGCAGTAAGCCGGGCATCAGCGGGCCATAGGTCCGCCAGACCCGATAAATCCGCCGCGTTCGGGATTCCGAAGTTACCGAAGTCAATCGCGGGTGCGGTGCGCGCGGCGCACGGCAAACACGCGCTCGACGTCGTGATCCTGGACCTGCGAAAGGCGGACGGTTTTACCGACTACTTCGTGATCTGCACCGGCACGAACTCGCGCCAGATCAAGGCGATTGCCGACGTGGTCACTGACGTACTCAGAACCGACTTCGGGGAGCGGCCCGTTCTGGCGGAGGGTGTCCACAAGTCCGAATGGATCTTGCTCGACTATTTCAACTTCGTTGTTCACATCTTCAGCAGCGACTGCCGCGCCTTCTATGGTCTCGAACGACTGTGGGGGAGCGCAGAGCGCTACGAGTGTGCCGATACGGAATAGACGCGCTGCTGTCCGTCACGCTCTCCCCGCGGTGCGCCGCGTGTACCGCCGTGCTGGACACGCCGCTGGCGGGGCCCATCTGCGCGACGTGCTGGAGCCAGGTACGCATCCTGGCAGGCCCCTTGTGCCGCACCTGCGGCGACGCTCTGCCCTCCTGGCGCATCATCAGCGTCGCCCTCGAACAGTGTCCCCGGTGCCGCCGCCATCGCGGCGCTGTTGACACCGCGCGAGCGGCCGGCGACTACGAAGAGCCGCTCCGGGGGATTCTCCGAGCGTTCAAGTACGAGGGTCGGCGCGGGTTGGCTGATCCGCTCGCCGCGATGATGCGCGCAGCCGGGACGGAAGTCCTCGATGATGCGGACGCCGTCGTCCCGGTGCCACTCCACCCCTGGAGGCGCGTGCGTAGGGGCTTCAACCAGGCGGACGAGTTGGCGCGGCGACTGGATGTACCGATATTACGAGCACTCTCGCGCAGGCGCGCCACGGTGCCGCAGACGGGTCTGAGTGCTGCTGCGCGCCGACGAAACGTCAGACGCGCCTTCACACTTTCGCCCTTCCTGCCACGTGCACGGTGCCACAGGCTGCTTGAAGGCCGCATTGTGGTCTTGATCGACGACGTGCGTACGACAGGTGCCACGCTTGACGCCTGTGCTGCCACGCTCAAGGCAGCCGGCGCCCGAGAGGTCAGGGCATTAACGGTGGCACTCGCAACGTTCCCGACCGCGGCGATCGCACGGCCCTCGTAAGACAGCACGTGCGCGCAGCGCCAAGAGCGCGGAGCGTTGATCGGCCGGTCGCCCGAAGGGCTAGAGCTTCTTCTCGACCGCGGCGAACACCTCGGCCGCAACAACCTCCCTGGGCCGCTCCGCGCCGATCCGCACCCAGCCGCTCGCCGCCTGGCGCAGATAACTGTCCCGCACACGCTCCAGCAGCCCCAGATCTCGCTCGTACTTGTCGCGGCCCACGCTCTTCCGCCGCGCCGATTCGTCTGGAGACATATCGAGCAAGATTGTCAGGTCCGGCTGCGGCAGATATTTCTGGACCTCGGTGAGCCACGCCGCATCAAGCCCCTGCGCCTCGCCGTACGCGACACTCGAAGCGAGATACCGATCGCACAGCAGGATCGCGCCACCCGCCCGCGCGTCGAGCATGCGCTGCTTCCATTCGTACCGGTTGGCGACGTACAGAAGCTGCATGGCGTCGGGGCCGTACGACCGCTCGCCTGCGAGCGCATGTCCGATCTCCACGCCTATGACCGTGTCGTAATCCGGGAACGAGAACAGCCGGACGTCGCGTTGGCGATCCGTCAGGCGGTCACGCAGCAGCTCGGCCTGCGTCTGTTTACCGCTCTGGTCCAGTCCTTCGAACGCGACGAGAAGGCCGTGCATCGCTAGCGGCCTCGACCTGGCGCCTGGTGGGTGATGGTGCTCACCGGAAGCCCGCGCTGCGAGGTGCAGCCTGGCTGAGTCATGATTCGAGCGCGAGCACGTCGTCGAGCGTTTGACGTCGGCGGATGACGCTCCATTGCCCGGCGTCGACCAGGACCTCGGGCGGCAAGAGATGGCGGTTGTAGTTCGACGCCATGACCGACCCGTACGCGCCGGCGTCGAGAATGGCCACGAGATCGTCCACCTCGAGGGGAGGCATTGCGCGGTCGCGGGCGAACACATCGCTGCTCTCGCAGATCGGTCCGACGATGTCCCACGGCGTATCACCTCCGGCCCGGGGATGCACCGGCACGATGCGATGGAACGATCCGTACAGCGCTGGGCGCATGAACTCCCCCATGCCAGCGTCCAGCACGGCGAACTGTCGGCCGTCGGGATAGCGCTTCGTATCAACCACACGTGCGATCAACGCGCCAGCGTACCCAACCACGGCACGCCCGGGCTCCAGGACGACGGGGACGCCGCAGCGTTGGAGTTCCGGAATCAGGGTCTGCGCGTAGTCGGCCGGCCCGACGATGGCCTCGTCGTCGTAGGCAATACCGAGGCCGCCCCCCACGTCCAGATGCTCAAGCGCAATCCCGTCGTTGCGCAGTTCCAACGCGAGCGCGGTGAGCGTGCGGGCAGCGCGGCGCAGGGGATCAACCGTCGTAATTTGCGATCCGACGTGGACATGTACCCCAACAAACCTCAGGCCTGGTTGCGCTTGTCGTTCGCGATAAATCGCCCGCGCGTCCTGCAGCGGCACCCCGAATTTGTTCACCCGCAGGCCGGTTGAAATATTGGGATGACTCCCCGCGTCGATGTCGGGATTGACCCGCAGCGCGACTCTCGCCTCGCGGCCCAGCGCGATCGCCAGCTGCGCGATGCGATCCAACTCGCCCACCGATTCGGCATTGATGGTGCCGATTCCGTCTGCCACCGCGTCCCTCAACTCCTCGCGCGTCTTGCCCACGCCGGTAAACACGATATCGCCAGGGGCGTAACCAGCTCTCCTCGCCACCTGTATTTCGCCACCGGAGTTCGCATCGATCTTGCTGCCCAGCGACCGAAGCAATTGCACGACGGCAAGCGTCGAGTTCGCTTTGAGGGCGTAGTGAATCGCGTGTGGGTAGGCGGAGAACGCCGCATCGAGGGCACCGTAGGCCTCGCGGATCGCGCGCGCGCTGTAGATGTAGACCGGTGTGCCGATGTGCCCGACGATCGCTTCGACACTGACGTCGTCGCATGCGAGCCCGTTGGCCGTCGGCGTGAACGATTGGGACACGAGCCTCAGGATATTACCATGCGCGCATCGTCACGCCCTGACGCCTCACGGGACGTCTCTGGCGCGAATTTCACGTGTACCTCGTACTCGGTCGCGGCAATCCTGCGGGTAGGAAGGGACCAATGGCTGCGTACTCCTTGGACCTACTGGGGTAATGATTGCGGCTAGGCGGGAGCTACGCGCTCATGAAATCCGCGCTACATTTGGCGCGTCTTTCACACTGCTCATGAAATCGAACCTGTAACCTCATGAAATCTGCGCTACATTGGGCGCGTCTTTCACACTGCTCATGAAATCGAACCTGTAACCTCATGAAATCCGCGCTACATTGGGCGCGTATTTCACACTTGTACCTCATGAAATCCGCGCTAGCTGTCGTGGGATTCGCTTCGTGGCCGCATGAGGGCGGCCAGTACTTCGCAGTCGTGTGTGGCTAATTAATGGCTGGCACGACGCGACCCGCCGGCACGGCGGGGGCGACTGCCGGCGCACGCGGCGCCTCGACGAGCGTCCAGCAATCCCGCGCTTCCAGCACGCGGGCGGCAAACTCTGCATGCAGCGCGTGGCCGCCACGGTGCGCGACCAGGTGACCGATCAGCGGATGGCCCAGCAGCGCCATGTCGCCGATCACGTCCAGTATCTTGTGACGCACGAACTCGTCGTCAAACCGCAGCGCGTTGTTGAGTACGCCCGTGTCACCAATCACGATCGCATTCTCCAGCGAGCCGCCGAGCGCAAGCCCTTGCTGCCTCATCATCTCGACTTCCTCCAGAAAGCCGAACGTGCGAGCAGGCGCGATCTCTTCGACGAAGGCTTCCTCCGAGAGTCGGATCGTCCGAGCCTGGTGTCGAAGCATCGGATGGTCGAACGCAATGCTGTAGGTGACTTTGAAGTGATCAGACGGGTACAGCGCGATCCGCTTGTTCCCGCGGGAGACCGAAATCGGCCGAAGCACCTTCAAATACTGCCGGGGCGCCTGGAGCGACTTGATGCCCGCCTCTTGAATCAGGTAGATGAACGGCGCGGCACTGCCGTCCATGATTGGCACTTCTGGCGAGTTCAACTCGACCACAGCGTTATCCACGCCAAGGCTCATGAACGCTGCCAGCAGATGTTCGACCGTATCGACCCGGACGGCATCTCGCGAAAGACCGGTGGCGTGATTGATGCCGCCGACGTGGCTGACCGTGGCCGGAACCTCCTGGCCACCGAGATCGGAGCGACGAAACTTGATGCCCGCATGAGCCGCCGCCGGCTTCAGGGATAGGATGACCTTATTGCCCGAATGCAATCCGATTCCTGCACAGGATGTCTGTCGGCGAAGGGTTCGTTGTGCGTGCATCAGGCTCCCAGGACAATAGCAGAGGACGTGATGGTAGAAGCAATCACAGTGCCGTGCTGCCCGGTTTCAATCGAAACCCCTAACTCCTTGCGAAATATCCTGTTACAGATTCTCACGCATGCCCGTCGCCTCTGAACTCAGCGGTCTGTTGCGATGCTGCTACAACGCCACTGACGAAAACCGTGGCGATTTTACCACAGGGCACATGCCCTCGAACGTTTTTTCCTGGCGTTTACGCCGATCGCGCCACGACCGGCTGCAGGTACGCCCCGGTCACCGAGGCTGGGTTGGCGGCCACCTCTTCTGGAGAGCCCGTCGCCACGACCCGCCCCCCGGCTGCACCCCCCTCCGGGCCCAGATCGATGAGGTGGTCTGCCGACCTGATGACGTCGAGGTTGTGCTCGATGACGACAACCGTGTTGCCCTGGTCGACCAGCTTGTTCAGCACGTCGAGCAACTTGCGGGTGTCTTCGAAATGAAGCCCCGTCGTCGGCTCGTCGAGGATGTAGAGCGTGCGCCCGGTGCTCCGACGCGACAGTTCCTTCGCCAGCTTCACGCGCTGTGCCTCTCCCCCGCTCAGCGTCGTCGCGGCTTGCCCGAGCTTGATGTACCCGAGTCCCACATCCTGCAGCGTGCTGAGTTTGTTGGCAATCGGGGGGATGTTCTCAAGCAGCGGCATCGCCTGATCGACGGTGAGATCGAGCACCTCGGCGATTGACTTGCCGCGGTAGGTCACGCCGAGCGTCTCACGACTGTACCGTCGACCCTTGCACTGTTCGCACGTCACGTAGACATCGGGCATGAAGTGCATTTCGATCGCGATCACACCGTCACCCTGGCAGGCCTCGCAGCGTCCCCCTTTGACGTTAAACGAGAACCGTCCAGGTTTAAAGCCGCGCGCCTTCGCCTCCGGCATCATCGCGAACAACTCGCGCACGAACGTAAACATCCCGGTGTAGGTGCACGGGTTCGAGCGAGGAGTTCGACCAATCGGCGATTGGTCAATCTCGATCACCTTGTCGATCAGCTGAATGCCCTCGATCCGATCGTGGAGACCAGCAGCGGCACCCGCCCGATAAATCACCTGCGCCAGCGAGCGGTACAGAATGTCGTTGACGAGGGTCGACTTGCCTGACCCGCTGACGCCCGTCACAGCGGTGAATGTGCCGAGCGGAATAGAGACGTCGATATTCTGGAGGTTATTCGCTCTGGCACCTCGGATCACAATCTCGCCCTTCAGGGACGGGCGCCTCACGGCTGGCGTCGGAATGACTCGCTCGCCTCTGAGATATGCGCCGGTAAGCGACCCTTGTCCCTCCTTCAGCAGTTCGTCGGGCGAACCCTGGAACATCACATGGCCGCCGTGCTCACCCGCGCCAGGCCCTAGGTCAACCACATAGTCAGCCGCGCGGATGGTGTCCTCGTCGTGCTCGACCACCACCACCGTGTTGCCCAGGTCGCGCAGACGCAGCAAGGTCGCCAGCAGCTTGCGGTTGTCACATTGGTGGAGGCCAACCGAGGGCTCGTCCAGCACGTACAACACACCCGACAGACTCGCCCCGATCTGCGTCGCCAGTCGAATCCGCTGGCCTTCGCCGCCGGACAGCGTCGCCGCGCTCCGATTCAGCGTCAGGTAACCCACCCCCACGTCGTGCAGAAAGCGCAGCCGCTCCTGAATTTCGCGAAGCACCCGCGCAGCGATTAACGTCTCGCGCTCGGTCAGTTCGAGCTGTTCAAACATCTCGAGCGCCTCGCTGATCGGCAGGCGCACGTACTCGGCGATGCCCCGCTCCTTCACGCGCACCGCGAGGCTCTCCTGCTTCAACCGGTGGCCCTGACACCTCAGACACTCGCGCAGCATCCGGTACGGCTCCAGGTCCCCCTGCACGAGCCACGACCCGTTTTCGTACCGACGACGCAGATTCGGAATAATGCCCTCGAAGTCCTTGCCGAACGGGTCTGCACGCTCGCGGGACGTAGGTCGCTCTCGACGACCCGTTCGCCTTCGGCCGCCACCCTCGTCCAGTTCATCGTCATCAGCCGCCTCCTCGTCCCTTTCAGCCGCAACGGAATTGACCGCCGATGTCACCCCGGCCGCCTTCGCGACCGCCGCCGAAGGACCGGTGAGCAACAATTCTCGGTGCTTTTTCGGTAGCTTGCAGAATGGTGCGTCCGGCTCGATCCCAAACGTCTCTGCCAGCGTGCGAATGGCGGCGCGCACCAGCTTCTGGTCGCCGCGCGTCCAGGGTGCAATGGCACCACCAAGCAACGACTTCGACTCGTCCGGCACGATGAGTCGAGAATCGAAATCGTACGTAGCGCCCAGGCCTTGACACTCCTGACAGGCCCCATGGGGCGAGTTGAACGAAAAGGCTCTCGGTGTCATCTCAGGCATCGAGATGCCACAGCGCACGCACGCGAGCCGCCTGGAAAACAGCTGATCTCCACCCTCGTAGGTGTTGACGATGACGATCTCATCGGCAAGGTCGAGAGCGACCTGCAGGGAATCCGTCAGTCTACGTTCCATGCCCGATTTGACGATCAGCCGGTCAACCACCACGTCGATCGAGTGGTTCCGTCGCTTGTCCAGTTTGATGTCATCCTCGAGCCCGCGAAACTGACCATCGATGCGCGCTTTCGTGAAGCCACGGCGGCGCAACGCCTGCAGTTCCTTCTTGAATTCCCCCTTGCGGCCACGGACGATCGGCGCTAGCACGTTGATGCGCGTGTCCTGGGGATAGAGCATCACGAGATCGAAAATCCGATCGAGTGACTGCGAGGAGATCTCGCGCCCGCAGTTGTAGCAGTGCGGCACGCCGATGTTGGCAAACAGCAACCGCATGTAGTCGTAGATCTCCGTGACGGTACCCACGGTCGAACGGGGGTTCGAGCCGGTGGTCTTCTGCTCGATCGAAATGGCTGGTGAGAGGCCCTCGATGAGATCGACGTCCGGCTTTTCCATCTGCTCGAGAAACTGTCGCGCGTATGCCGACAGCGACTCTACATACCGACGCTGCCCTTCAGCGTAGATTGTGTCAAAAGCCAGCGACGACTTCCCGGAACCGGACAAGCCGGTGATCACCACCAACCGGTCCCGCGGGAGGTCGACGTCGATGTCTTTCAGGTTGTGAACGCGGGCGCCTCGCACCGCGATCCAGTCGTGCGCCATGCCTTACTGCCAGGAAATCCGAAGCCAACTCAAACCTTCATTCTACCCTACGCGCTTGAACTCTTGGATCGGCTCCGGACTCAGCGCTCGTGCCTGCCTCTGCGTTTGCCTAGCGTTTGCCTAGCGCGGATTTCATGAGCGCGTAGCGCCCGGGTAACCGCAATCGGTACCGCGTCGCAGTTCCAGGGCGTACGCAGCCATCAGTCCCCTCACGACCCGCAGGAGTACCACAACTAAGTACTAGTGTTCTGGTTGCGAATTGGCCGGACGCATGTGACGGAGGAGCAACGCCGCCAGACCGGGGCCCCCGCCGCGCGGACTGTGCGCGGTGGGGTGGAGACGGGCGGCATCGAGCGCTTTTCGAATAGCCTTGTGTTTCGGCATTGCGTCTACTCAGACGCCACACGGTCATAAAAAGCGCTCTAGCCGGCACGAATGCCTAACGCGTTTTCGATCGGATGTGGCACCTCCTAGCCGCCCGAGGAAGTACCACATGCGAGTAATACGTACACGCCGAAAACGCGCTAGCTGATTCGCAACCAGACCACTAGGTACAACTGAAATCCGCCCTAAACGCCGGACTCAAATCGATAGGCCGTGTCATTCGACACGACCGCCATTTCCCCGAGGGGTCCGAAGGCGACCCCCACGAGCGTGCCTCCCGACACGACCAACTCCGGCGGCGAGTCCAGGTCCCGAAACCGGAAGACGCCGCTCGCACCCGCCAGAGCATCCACTACATGCAACGTCCCCTCAGGGGAGAAGGCCAGCCCCTGAGGTCTGCCGAGCAGTGAGGACACCGTGCGGACAAGACCTTGTCGGTCGATCCGGTAAACACGGTCGTACGGGTTCAGCGTCGGGGCCGTGACGAACAGTTCCTGCTCAGGGCTCATCGCCAGATGAAATGCTGCCACGCTCGGCGGAATCGTTGCGAACGCTGTGGCGTGTTCATCGCGCACCCGGAAGATCGTGCCCGACCGGTCCCCCACATACATCCACCCGTCACGGTCGAACGCGATCCCGCACGCGACACCCAGGTCCGAGGCCACCTGCTCGTGGGTGCCATCGCTGTTCACCCGGTACACCGCACCCTCGAACCGACTCGACACGTACAGGTGCCCGTCTGGGCCGAGGGCCATCGATGTCGCGTTGACGATCCCGGAGGCAAACGACTCGCGGGTTCCGCTCCGGGTCACGCGAAAGATCGAGACCGGCGCATCGTGGCCACGGGCGCCGCTATAGCTGACGAATAGATTGCCGTCGGCGTCAAAGGCAGGACTGTCCACCTGATGGAGACCGGTTGCCCACAGCGCGCCGATCGACAGATCCGAGGTCCCACTCGACACACCAGGGATCGCGATGGGCGCCTGCCCAGCCTCACATTCCGCTGAAATGCAGACAACAACGCGGCGAGAGGACGCGAAGGCCACTCGCTCTTCTACGGTGCCGACAGGAATCGTCAACAGATCGTCGACGACGAATCCGGTTCCGTGAATCGTGACCCGCCCGCCGTTGACCGCACGGAGTGGGTGCACAGAGGTGATGGAGGCCGCGGGTGACATGGGACAGCTAAATCGTACACCGTCGGCGCCGGCAACCTCGCAGCCCGCAGTGAAAGTCTGCCGGGCCTTCACCGCGGGCTGCTAGTGGTCTGGTTGCGAATCGGCTTGTGCACCGAGGGCGGTGAGGCGCCCGGCTGGCCAGCGCGGATTTCATCTGTCATGGATGGCGGCTATTTGAGAGCTACGCTCTCGTTAAATCCGCGCCAGGCGCGACGACGGAGCATGCCGGGCGCATGTGACCGAGGAGAACGCCGCCAGACCGGGGCCCCCGCCGTGCGGACTGTGCGCGGTGGGGTGGAGACGGGAGGCATAGAGCGCTTTTCGAATAGCCTTGTGTTTCGGCATTGGGTCTACTCGAACGCCACACGGTCATGAAAAGCGCTTTCGCCGGCCGAATGCCTAACGCGTTTTCGATCGGATGTGGCACCTCCGAGCCGCCCGAGGAAGTACCACATGCGAGTAATACGTACAAGCCGAAAACGCGCTAGCTGATTCGCAACCAGACCGCTAGTCCCCTGGAAACGTGATTTGTTGCATAAGTCCCGGAGCGCGGCGCCCGGCTGGCCAGCGCGGATTTCACCTGTCACGGATTGCGGCTATTTGAGAGCCACGCGCTCGTGAAATCCGCGCAAAGCGCGACGACCGAGAATATCGGGCGTACGTGAGGAAGGAGCAACGCCGCCAGCCAGATGCCCCGCCCGGGAATTGTGTGACGAATTACGTGTCCAGGGGACTAGCCTTTATCGAGCTCAAGGTTCCAATAGAGATAGTCCCGCCAGCTTTCCGGGGCATTGCGGAGGCCAATCGTGATGCGGGCTGCCGGTGCTGAACTCGGACGCCGCGGCGCGCGCCTCAGGCGCATACCGGCCTCATTGGGTGTCCGACCACCCTTCTTCCGGTTGCAGACGACGCAGCACGTGACGATGTTCTCCCAGTCCTTCCGACCACCATAGGTCACGGGCACGACGTGGTCGAAGGTCAGCTCCGTCGTGGACATCTTCTTGCTGCAGTACTGGCACGTGTGGCGGTCGCGGGCGTAAATGTTGGCGCGGGAGAAGGGTATGTAGTCGAAGCGACGCTTGATTCGTACGAAGCGGAGCAGACGGATCACGGACGGAAGCTTGAAGCTGAAAGAGACTGCCCGGATCTCGCGGTCATGGACCGCGATCACCTCGACCTTCCCCTGGCACCACAGCGTGATCGCTTTCTGCCAGTTGACGATCTTGAGCGGCTCGTACGACGCGTTGAGAAGGAGCGCCTCCTCCATATCCTGCCTATGATATGCGGACCGTTGACGGGCTGTCCAGAACACACGGCGCCAAAGACTAGTGAAGTCAGCTGGTTACGCCGATGATGCAACTATGGTGACGCGCACGGGACACGGGCCGACGCGACGCTGGGCGAGGGTCTGGCCGCTCATATCTGTACTAGCGATCACAGGCGCTTGCGCTTCGGGTGGCGGTGTGCCGAGGCCTTTTCCCGGCGCCGCGCTGCCGCCAGGCGCTGACGACCCAGTTGGGCGCATCGTTCCACCACCCGCGCGCGCAGAGGCGCCCGCCGAGTCCACGCTCCCAGAGGCACCGTCAGGCGTCGTCGCCACGGCGCTTGCCTTTCGCGGCGTCCCCTACGTGCACGGTGGTTCTGATCCATCTGGTTTCGACTGCAGCGGTTTCGTCCAGTACGTCTTCAGACAGCACGGTACGACACTGCCACGCGAGGTCCGCGATCAGTACCGCACCGGCCGGCGGGTCGCTGTGAACGACGTGCAGCCGGGCGATCTGGTGTTCTTCCGGACCCTGGGCCGAGGCGCCTCGCACGTGGGCGTCGCCATTGGCGGCGACCAGTTCGTGCACGCCCCCAGCTCGCTGGGCGTTGTACGCGTGGAACGCTACAGCGGTTCGTACTGGTCGAGCCGCGTGGTCGGTGCCAGACGTGTGGCAGACGCGACTCCCACTGCACGCCGGGGTCTTCCCGGAGCCGTGCGGTCCACGCACTAACGGAAGGCTCTTCGCCCCCACTGCCGCTTATGCGGCTTCCTGAAAGCGTACGCCGTTGTCGCGCATGAACTGCTTGAGCACATCAACATGGACGCAGTGCCCAACATGGAGAAACGCGCTATCGCGCACATGGCGTGCCTGCCCGTTTCGGAGCACGGGCATGTCCACGTCGAAGTTCAGGTCCAGATGGTTCGTTGCCGACTGCATGCCCCACACGACGCCGGCGCTGTCGAAGGCCGGGCCGCCGCTTTGTCCCCGCAGCCCGGGCGTGCTCAGTTCGACCCCGACGATGCCGCCCGGCCCGTTCAGATGCCGCGTCACCATGCCCTCGATCGGAAACTGCGGCGTCTCGGCGCGACCGGTCGTCGTCCACCGAATCTGATCCGCGTCGGCGTCGTATGCGAAGTTGGTGAACTCCGGAAACGGAAAGCCGAGCCGGCACAGCGACTTGCCCTGCTTCAGCTCGTCGCCGCGCGCGGCAAACACGGCGAACGCCGTTGGCCGCAACGCGGTGAATTGCTTGAACTGCAGGAGCGCGACATCCAGCGTTGGATGCAGGCGAATTTCCAGTTGAAACGATCCATCCGCGCAATTGATGAATCGGTGGTGCATCTCGACGGTCACGCCTCGGGTGAATCCGTGCTTGCGTTCGAGCGCCCTGAGCGCGTGTCGCGACGCCTTGCCCGTCGCCAACTCCGCACGCTGCGCGTTGAACGTCGCGCGCCTGGCCGACAGTTGTTCCGCCGCGACCAGCTCGCTCGCCACGTGTTTACAGGTCAGCGCCCAGCCATCGGCGTTGACGAAGAAGAGAGTGGCCGCTCCAGGGACCACCGTCGTTTCGCCCGACAGCCGCATGATGGTGTGAATCGGACGCGTAAAACGCGCGGCGGTATCGATAGCGCTAACGAACATGCCTGATGATCCTCGAATCGCGACCGGGACTGACGTGCTGCGCGCGGACGGCCCAGCGCAACTTCGCCGAGGAGGCTCGCCGGTTCGAGCGCGTCTCCTCCTGCGACGGGCGAATGACCGTCTTTGCCACATCGGCATACACGCCGACCCTGTGGCCGGACTGCAACGCTTTCTTCACGCGCCGATCTTCGCCAGAGTGAAAGGTCAGCAGTGCCACTCGACCGCCCGGCGCCAGACACGCCGGCACCGTGCGCAACAGCCAATCGAGGGCCGAGAACTCATCGTTGACCGCAATGCGGATCGCCTGCAAGGTTCGCCGGACAGACAGCTTCAACTCGGGCTTCGCCACATGCGGAAACGCCGCCGTGATACCCGCGCGGACCAGCCGATTCACCGCCTGCGTCGTCTCGATCGGCTGCTGCTTCAATATCCTCGCGATGATCCCCGCATGCGGCTCGTCGGCGTGCTCGGTGAGGAGGCGCTCGAGTTCAGCTTCGCTCACGCGCGTCAATAACTGCGACGCGGATTCGCCGCGCGTGGGATTCATCCGCATATCCAGCGGACCGTGAGCCCTGTGGCTGAAGCCGCGATCGGGATTGTCGAGTTGCATCGACGACACACCCAGATCCGCCAGGATCACATCGGCGGTCGACAACCCTTCCTCCGCGAGCACCTGGGGAAGGCCCGCAAAATTCCCATGGCGCGCAACAAACCTGTCGGGACCAAGGCCTGTCTCACGGAAGCGCGCTTCGGTGCGAGGTAGCTCGATCGGATCAACGTCGAGTCCGATGAGGCGGCCTCCGGGCTGCACCCGCTCCAGTATTGCGCGGGCATGACCGCCTCCGCCGAGCGTGCAGTCCACCGCCACATCGCCGGCCGCTGGTCGAAGGCAATCCAGCACCTCCGCCACCATGATCGGCCGATGCGTACCTGCCGGCGTCTTGCCCGACGCCAGCACCTTCTCCACATCCTCCGGGTAATGCTCGGGATTCAGCTCTTTGTACTTCTCATGGAATCCGCGCGGATGCCGGCCGGCATAGCGCGGCCGGCGCGTGTGAATGGTGTCGTCGGATGGTCTATTCAGCACGGAGGGCTCTCTATCAATCTAACCCACCGACCCCGCGAGTCTCGGACTCACCTGGGCCACAATGCGCATGAGGAGTCACAGATGACACTTGCGGAAACGATGCGCCTCCTCAGGGCGAAGGGTAAGCCTGGCGCGGCCGCGGTCTACCGCCGCCACGGCGTCACCGAGCTGACCGTCGGCCTGAGTTACGCAGACCTGGGCGCGCTGGTGAAGCAGATCGGCGTAGACCACGCGATGGCCTTGAGACTGTGGGACACAGGGTTGCACGACGGGCGCGTGCTGGCAACGAAGGTGGCCGACCCGGCGCAGCTCACCAAGGCCACACTGGCCGCGTGGCTCAAGGGATGTACCAACTACGTGATCACCGACGCCGTCGCTGGCACCGCGGCGCGCGTACCAAACGTCCTCCCGCTCGTCATGGCGTGGACGACGCGCCGTCGGGAGTGGACATCCGCCGCGGGGTGGAGCGTCATCGCGATTCTGTCGATGCGAGGTGATATCGACGAAGCGCTGGCTACCGACCTCATTGCGCGCATCGAAGCAGGGGTCCACACCGCGCCCAATCGCACGCGCTACTCGATGAACAACGCGCTCATCGCGATGGGAGGGTCGATGCCGGCCGTGCGCGATCGCGCGATCGCGGCTGCGAGATCCATCGGCACCGTGCACGTGGACCATGGCGAGACGGGCTGCCGGACGCCGGATGCCGTTGGCATGATCGGCAAGATGGTCGCGCATCGGGCAGCCAAGCGGACCCGCGTGACAGGTGCGCGCGTCCACGCGCGGCCCAGGGCCACAGCGAAACGTCCGAAGAAGACCCCGGTGCGATGACGCGCGCGCTCACCCGCAGGACGCCGGAAGGAGCCGGCGCCTAGGTGTTGAAGTCAAACACGTTGTTCATCACGCAGCACTCGTGAGTCGTGACACGGGCGGTTCATAGTGCAAGCTGGCGTGCGGCCGGTCGTGATTGTAGTAGCGCAGCCACGGGCGAAGGGCTCGCCGGCGGTGGCGAGACGTCTGATACGGCTGGACATAGGCCCACTCACGCAGCAGCGTCTGAATGAAGCGCTCAGCCTTGCCGTTGGTCCGCGGCGTATAGGGGCGCGTCCGCAGATGGCGCAGCGCGTGGGCCTGACAGGCTGTCCGAAACCGCCGGGACACGTAGCCGCTGCCGTTATCGCTCATGACGCGATGGACGGTGATCTGCCGCGCCGCGTACCAAGCGACGGCTCGGTCCAAGAAAGCGGCACAGGTGGTCCCCGTCTGGTCGCCCAGGACCTCGACGTAGGCCAGCCGCGTATGGTCGTCCACCGCCACATGCACGTACTCCCAGCCCGCCCCCGGTGACGCCTGCCGGGGATTCCCATGAATCCGATGGCCTACACGCCGAAAGCGCCCCAGCGGCTTGATGTCCACGTGTAGCAGATCGCCAGGGTGCGGCCACTCGTAGCGCTGGATCGGGACGGGCGGCGGGCCTGGGAGCCGGTTGAGTCCCAGCCGCCGCAGCCAGGCCCCCACCGTCGAGCGGGGCATCCGCAAGGCGCGGGCAATGGCCCAGGCCGGCAGGCCGTGTTGCTCGCGGAGCTGCCGGATGAACGTGACCCGGATCGCCGGCGTGACATGCGGAGTCCGCTGCGGCCGGGACGATCGGTCCTCCAGCCCGGCTGCACCCTCTTCGCGGAACCGGCGCACCCATTTCGCAACCGTGCGGACACTTACGCCGTAGCCCTCGGCCACGGCGTCGTGCGCCCACTTATCGAACAGGACACGGCGCACCAATTCCAGGCGCGAAGTCGGGGTCGTCTTGGCATTACGATGAAGCGTCATCCGGGGCCTCCTCTGGTCAGAACGGTGGTCTGGAAACTCCATTCTTTTCAGAGTGCTCCGGATGAACAACGTGTTTAGCAAAGACACCTAGGCCCCGCCGATTCTGCCCCGGGCAGACTCGCGCTGGCCGACGGCATCCACCGTCGAGCTGGCTTTCGCGAGTCCAAAGGGTGGCATGCCGCTATAGACGCACTCGTATTCCCCGGCGCGCACTTTGTACGTCTCGTGCCAGATGCCGACGTCTCCGCGACTGCTGCCAACCCGCTTGTTGAAGTCCACCCACGCGGGCCAGTGCTGACGGTCTGCGTCTCTGGCATACGCCTCGAGATGCTCGAAGGATCGCCAGTACTGCACGATCACACCGAGACTCTGGACGTGACCGAGAAACCCCGACTCCGGACGCCGCTGGAGTTCCTGGATCATCCTCGGCATCGCCATGACGACCGGAAGCCACTTGTGGATCTTCCATGGCTTGTTGATCCGCATGCCGATCAGAAAAACGACGAAGTCGCCTTCGATTTCCGCGGTCACACGTCTTGCAACGAGTCCAGCCATACGTCTTCTCCTTTAGATCGGGGACCGCGTGCTTCTCGCCGGGCAACCGTGGCCTCTAGTGTCCCCTAACGCCGCACCTTTCGTATACTCCGCGCATGGTGGATGTCGTCGGCGTTGGCGCCAACTCGGTGGACCGTGTCTACCGCCTTCCCGCGTTCCCCAGCCCCAACGGTCCGGCGTCCAAGCTCCGCATCGCACAGCACGTGATCATGGCCGGCGGCCAGACCGCGACCACGTTGTGCACGTGCGCGGCGATGGGCCTGACGACGCGCTACGTTGGCGCGACGGGCAACGACGACAGCGGACGCCTGATCCGCGATGAGCTGTCGCGCCGAGGCATCGACATCACACACGCCGTCGTCCGTGACGCCGCCAACGCGTACGCCGTGATTCTCGTTGACGACGCGCAGGGCGAGCGCGTCGTACTCTGGGACCGCGACTCGCGGCTTGCCCTGGCGCATGACGAGATCAGCGCGGCAGCTATCGTCGACGCACGGCTGCTGCACGTGGACGACGTGGACGTGGAGGCGTCGCTTCATGCCGCGTCGATCGCGACGAAGGCCGGCACGCCGATCACGAGCGACATCGAGCGCGTCGGCGACAAGACCGACGAGCTGATCTCGGCCGTGACCGTGCCCGTCTTCGCAGAGCACGTGCTTGAACCGCTGACTGGCGAGCGTGACTTTGAGCGGGCGCTGCGCGTCCTTCGGCGGCGCCACACTGGCATGCTCTGCGTCACGCTCGGCGCCCGCGGCGCGATGCTACTCGACGGTGATCGGCTGTACCAAGAACCGGCCTTTCAGACGACCGTCGCGGACACGACTGGCGCCGGCGATGTGTTTCGCGGCGGCTTCATCACGGCGCTCCTCCGCGGCGACGCGCCGGACGACATCCTGCGCTTCGCCAACGCCGCCGCCGTCATCAGTTGCTCGCGAGCAGGGGCGATCGCTGGCGCGCCGTCGCTGGAAGAGACCGAGTCCTTCCTTGGTCGGCGCTAAGCGCCGGAGCGTCGGCTCGACTGTAGATCTAGGCTCCCGGGGTGCGGCGCCACTTGCTTGTCGTTTAACGTTATCCGATATAGTCTTGCGTGGGTGATCAAGAGCTTTCGATCCGCTGACACGCGGGCTCTTTTCGGCACGGGAAAGTCGAAGCGTTTTGGAGCCATCCTAAGAGTGGCGACGCGCAAGCTGACACAGCTCGATGCTGCGGCGACCCTGGGATTCCTTAGATCGCCGCCGGGCAATCATCTTGAAGCGCTCAAAGGCGCACGGAAAGGCCAGCACAGTATTCGGATCAACGACCAGTGGCGCATTTGCTTCCGCTGGACGGCAGCCGGGCCCGAGGACGTAGAGATCACCGACTATCACTAAGGAGCAATGGTGATGACGATCAAGAACGGCATGCGACCGGTTCACCCCGGAGAAGTATTGCGCGAGGATTTTCTGCGGCCCGCAGGCTTGAGCGCGAACGCGCTCGCCAAGGCGCTGCACGTGCCGGCGCCGAGGGTCAACGACATCGTGCGCGAGCGGCGGGGAATCACGGCCGATACGGCGATGCGCCTGGCGCGTTATTTCGGCGGTGACGCGCACTCGTGGATGCAGCTGCAGGCCATTTACGAACTGCGTCTTGCGGAGAAGGCGAACGCGCGGGCGATCGAGCGCGAAGTAGTGCCAATGGGCGGATAAGCTAGCCGAGTGCGAGACGCGGGCTGGATCCGAGGCGCGCTGCGACTCCTCGAAGAGGCCTTGAGCCAGAGTGATCTTCCGCCCCCTCAACTCCGCCGCAGGTGACCGCCGGCACGCTGCCCTCGTCCGGCGCCCGGCTCCGCCCGTCGGGACATCGTCCTCCGCTCATACCCTTCCGGTCTCACCGCGAGTAGTGCCCACTCCACGCTTCCGCCGGCGCGGCATGCACCGCCATTGCTCACTCGCACGCCACGGATCGCGCAGACCGAACTCGCGGTGAGGAATCGCTGCGGTCAATGTCCAGCTTCGCCCGAGACGCCGGGCTCCGAACGGTCGCCGGACGAAGGCGGCGTGCCGGCAGATAGCCCTAGCTGGACGGCGCCCCCGACGGTCAGCTAGATGGAGGGGCCGAAGCCGTGTGCGGGCGCGCGGCGGCTTCGACGCCACCCGAGTTGCCCACGTTGCTGCCGCGGTAAAACTCGCAGCGCCGTGTGACGGGTTTGGTGAACCGTCACACGGTTCGAGGAAGTGTCGCGAGCCTGCTCGCTAGTTGCGGATATACACGTCGACCTGAATCTGAGTCGGGCGACCGCGATTCGCGCCCGCTGGTTGGAGGTCGAACGTGCCGAAGAACGTGTAGCCAACGGGGGCGAACGATCCGGCCGGGAGCATCAGCATCGACCCGGTCGGGCCCACACCTTCCGGGCCCTGCGGGCCGGTCGCACCATCCACACCATTGGTGCCATCGACGCCGTTGGTCCCGTCCGCGCCGTCTTCACCCGCGGTACCGGTCGCGCCATCGGCACCGTCGGTCCCATTCGTGCCGTTGGTCCCAGCTGGGCCGGTGGCACCGTCCGCACCGTTTGTCCCGTCCGTACCGTTGGTGCCGTCTTGACCCGCCGCGCCGGTCGCGCCGTCCGCTCCGTTAACACCATCGATACCGTCCACACCGTTGATGCCATCCACGCCGTTGGGTGCCGTCAGCCCCGGCCGCGCCAGAAGCGCCCTGCGCACCTCCGCGGTCAGGACCCGCCTGGGGATCAGTCTGGGCGCAACAACTCTCCTGCGTGCGTGCGCACTTCGAACGTGCACGCGTCGCCATCGGCCAGAGCGGGAACAAACAGCTCCCAGACGACGGACGGCGCCAATCGGCGCATCACGTGCGTGCGACCGTCCCACTGATTGAAATCGCCGATCACGCTGACGCGCTGCGCGTTGGGCGCCCACACGGCGAAGTGCATGCCGGTCACCGCGCCGATCGTTATTCGACGCGCGCCAAGGCGTTCCCACTTGCGGTCCCTGTTTGCTTCGGCGAAGCGATCGAGGTCGGCATCGCTCAGCACGCGGCCGAACTGGTAGGGATCGATGGCGTCACGGGTGACGGTGGCTTCGCGCACGCGGAATCGGTAAGCCACGTCCTCCGGCGTCCGCGCATCCAGCCGGACGATCGCCTCGAACAGGCCCTCTGGGCGCTTTCGGTGCATGCCGTACACGCGATCGTTGGTGACAAGCTGCACGTCGGACGCGGCCGGTTGCAGCGTCCGAAAGACCAGTGCGGCGTGCCCGTTCACCACGACGCGATGCCGGCCGAGCATCGCGAAGGGATCGTCGCTGGTGCCCGCCACGATCGCGTCGAGCGCCGCGTCGTTCGTCATGCGATCATCGGGCGTCATTGATCTGATGGTATCCTCACGACTTACCCAACCTCTGGCTGTCGGCGCGACACGTGACCTGGTCGGCGCCACAAGAAATGGAGCTCACGTTGTCCGGAATCTACGCGCAGTTTGTCACCACTGAAGGCCCATTCACCGTGCGTCTCTTCAATCAGGAGGCGCCCAAGACCGTCGAGAACTTTGTCGGGCTGGCAGAGGGCACCAAGGAGTGGACCGACCCGCGCAGCAATAAGAAGGTGTCCACGCCGTACTACAACGGCATCATCTTCCACCGCGTCATCAACGGTTTCATGATCCAGAGCGGCGATCCGCTCGGACAGGGCATCGGCGGTCCGGGCTACAAGTTCGCTGATGAGTTCCATCCCACGCTGCGCCACAGCAAGGCCGGCATCCTGTCGATGGCCAACAGCGGGCCGAACACCAACGGCGGGCAGTTCTTCATCACGCTCGGACCGACACCGCATCTCGACGATCGGCACTCGGTGTTTGGCGAGGTCGTGGACGGCATGGACGTGGTCAAAAAGATCGGCAGCACGCGGGTGGGGGCCCAGGACCGCCCCGCCACCGAGATCGCGATCGAGACCGTCACCATCGAGAGACGGGAAACCTAGCGGGGCTGCGCAGCAGGCACGCCTAGCGGACACGCGCCTGAACGGTTCGGGTCGCGTGTTATCCTCATCACGCTTTCCTGAGCGCGCCGAACGTGGCGCGACAGCCCTCTCATCAAAGCACCGTTGACCTCGTCGTGACGGTAAGGGGGACGGGAATGGTGAAGCTGCTCACGCCGGTTGTCGTGATCGCCGCCCTCACGGTCCTTGTGGAGCCCCGCGTTCGCGCCGAGGAACCGGATCAGACGCTTCCCGACGTAACCTCATCAACGCTCCTCGACCGGGCCAATCACCTCTACTACAGCGGCGCCTACGAGGCTTCGGCCGCGCTCGCGCTCGACGTCCGCATCCGCGACACCGTCAATCTTGAGGCGTCCGAACTACGGACGGCCGCCCTCCATTTTCAGATTCGCCGGGCGCTCGGCGAACCGAAGGATCGCGGCAAAGCGTGGAAGGCGTGCGATCTCTGCCAAGAACTGATGCCCGTGTTCCTCGACGAGTTCACGCTCGGGCGGGCCGCGGCGCGCGCCGCGGTGGAAGCTGATCCCGCCGATGACGAAGCGCTGTTCCTGCTCGGCAAGCTCGACCTCAACTATGTATGGCTGCAACTGGCAACTGTTGGCCGAAAGACGGGCTGGGGCGAATTCAAGGAGGCGCGCGCGTCGCTCAAGACGGTGCTCGAGCGGTGTCCCGACCATATTCGCGCCAAGGTCGCCCAGGCCTGGATCGACTACATCGTCGCCACCAGCCTGCCGCGCGGCACGCGCTGGCTGGTCGGGGGCGGCAACAAGAAACGTGGCCTGCTCGCTGTCGAGCAGGCGGCACAGGCCGACGCGCCGCCCTACGTCAACGCCGAAGCGAGGTTCGCCCTCTGGGATATGCGGGCGCGTGAAAAGAACTTTGAAGAGGCGGTCATCACCGCCCGCGCGCTCTCGGCAGACTTCCCCGACAACCTCCAACTGGTGAAATTCATCGCCAGGCACTCGGGCGACGACGAGTAGATCGGCGACGGTCACTAGTCCACAGAACCGCGGACAGCCCCACTCGTGCTCGACACCAAAGGCATCTGTAACGGGAGAGGTGCCTCCACCCCACCGCACAGGCGTGCGCGGTGGGGACCCCGGTGCCTGCGGCGCGGGCGGGCGGCCCCGTCCGCGGCCACCCGCGACGAGGCCACTACCTCTCCTCAGCCTCGCTCTCGCTGGCGTATTTCAGTAGCGCGGCCGTGCGGTAGAGGCCGTGGACGAACTTGCCGTACGGGAGCGTGACGAACAGCGCCAGCACCGCACCCAGATGGACCATCAGTAGCGCTCCCATGGCCGGCTGGTTCCGCAGAAGAAGCAGCGCGATGCCGGTCGCGCTGGTCACCAGTAGCAGGACGATGAACGATTCGTCCATGCCCGTCTGCTCGGCGTCACCAAGCTCGGGATCCCGCTGCCGCCTGAGGGCAAGCAGGCCAGTCGGGCCGACGAGCAATCCAAGGCCGCCGACCGTTCCCAGCACGACGGGCAGGCTCGCATACCCGTAGGGAGCAATCCAGCCGAAGACGCCGTCGTAGATCGCTGCCACCAACGTGGATGCGAAGCAGAGCAAGAAGCCGTAGAAGGTGTAGTGGTGAAACCGCCGCCGCCACGGGCTGCGCGTCTCGACGCCCGAGGTGCAATCCACACCAGTCGTGTGCAGGTGACGCAGCGTGAGCAGATCACCAAGCGCGCTGCGCGCCGCCGTCGGTGACGGCGGCACCGAATTGCTGTGCACGTCTCGCCAGAATCGACGCACTCCGACGCCGAAGACCAACAGCACGAACACGCCGACGCTCCCGAAGAGCGCGACCATCACATCGTGCGGCACCACCGAGTAGAAGTCGCCAGCGGTCGCCCGCCAGAGGCCCTCCCCGTGCGCGACCCAACCCGCGCCCAGCAGTACGGCCGCAAAGACCACGACAAGCCCGAGTGCCGTGGACACACTGTTGTGCCTGAAGGCGGCGCCCAGCACTCCCGGCCAGCAGTACGACTCGTAAGAGCGCACGCGAATCTCGGCCAGCGTCTGCGGCACGTTGATCCCGAACTCGTGCGGCGGCGCGTACTGACAGGCGTACAGGCACTCGCCGCAGTTGTGGCACAGGTTCGCCAGGTACGCGAGATCGCCCACGGCAAAGCTGGTGCGCCGCTCCATCGCGGGAAACACCGGGCAGTACTGCTCGCAGTACCGGCAGGCATTGCAGACGGTCATGACGAACTCACCGCGGTCGCGGGCGTTATCGTGCGACATGCTCTGAGGCGCCCTCTCCGGCGATCCGCCCGAACACGGTGCCGATGGTCATGCCGATGCCAGCCACGTATCCCTGCCGCAGGATGTTGCCGGCCATGATCTCGCCGGCCGCGTAGATATTGGCCGCTGTGCGGCCATCGACCATCACGACCCGAGCGGCGTCGTCGACCTTCAGGCCCAGATAGGTAAAGGTGATGCCCGGGCGCAGTGGATATCCCCAGAACGGTGGCGTGTCGATCCGCTGTGCCCAGTGAGACTTGGGCGGCGCCAGTCCTTCGGTCCGGCAGTCGTCCAGCGTGGCGCGGTCGAACGTGCCTGGCCGCACTGCCTCGTTGAACGCGGCGACGGTGGCCTCCAGGCTCTCGGCCGGCAACTCGAGCCTGGTGGCCAGTTCATGGAGCGTGCCGGCGACGACCGGCGGAAATACCGACGGCATGAATGAGCCGGTCACCTTCGCATCGACAACCGAGAAGGCGACCTGGTCGGGCTGCGCGGCGATCAACCGACCCCAGATGGCGTAGCGCTTCGGCCAGGCGTCCTCGCCCTCGTCGTAGAACCTCACGCCGTGTTTGTTCACGACCACGCCGAACGGCAGCGAATCGAGGCGCGTCACGATGCCGCCATCGAACCGCGGCGCGCGAGCGTCAACGGCGACGGCGTGGCATTGCGTCGGATCGCCGATTGGCTCCGCGCCGGCATCGAGCATCAGCCTCAGCAGCGTGCCGGTGTTGTAGGGCGTGCCGCGGATGATGAAGTTGTCGGCGGCGTCGCCCCAGGCTTCGCGTAGCCATTCGATATTGGCCTCGTACCCGCCTGCGGCGATCACGACGGCCCCGGCCGTGACGGTTTGCGTGCGGTCACCCGCGCGGACCTGCGCGCTCTGAAACGTGCCATCGGCGATATCGAGCCCGATGACCTCCGCGCCGTACTCGACCCGCACGCCCCCTCGCTCGGCCGCCGCGTAGTAGCTGTTCATCAACGCTTTGCCGCCGCCCAGGAAGAACACATTGGTCCGGCCCAAGTGCAGCGTGCCGCGCAACGACGACTGGAACCGGACACCGAACTGCTGCATCCACTCGGGGCAACCAGCGGAGCGGGTGATGAGGAGACGCGACAGCACCGGATCGCCTTGCGCCTTCGTCACCCGATTCAGATCGGCCAGAAACTCCTCTTCCGGATATGCGTCGGTGAGGACTTCGGTGGGCGCGTCGTGCGCGCATCGAAAGTTGCGGGTGTGCCGGCTGTTGCCGCCGCGGAACTCACGCGGCGCGTGCTCCAGCACGGTCACACTGGCACCAGCCTGCCGTGCGGTCAGGGCCGCGCACAGGGCGGCATTGCCGCCACCGATTACCAGCACGTCACTGTGGGGGGTATTCACGAGGGACCAGGATAGACCAGGCCCGGGGCAGACGCACTCAGCGCTGGAGCAGCTCGATTCTCCCCCCCCACGGATCCTCGGTGAACGACATCAGCACGGGCGCGTGGGCGGCAGAGGGACCCGGGTGCGGCTCCGTGGTGAAGTGAACGCCCTGGGTCTTCAACGTGGCGGCCGCCGCGAGTAAATCGGCCATCCGCCAGCCGATGTGATCGATCGCGTGGCCGCGGCTCGGCGTGGCCGCCCCGCGGTCCGCGAGCAGCCACACGTCTCCGTACTTGAGGCCATCGACGTGCCCCTTGAGCTTGGCCGGTGCACCTCCGAACCGCTCCACGTACCACCCTCGCGCGACCTCAGGATCGGGGACCTGCAGGTGCACGTGGTGAAACCCGACCGTCTCCGGATCCTCGACAACCTCGATCCGTGTCCCCCATGGATCCTCGATGAAGCCAGATCTGTACAGACCAGCGATCTCGGTCACCGGCGTCGTGACCCGCATCCCTGATCCGTCCAGGGCCTTCATGCCTGCGTCGAGGTCGGCAAACGAAAACCCGACGTGATCGATGGCGGCGCCATGACTCGGTGCGGGTGCCTCGTTCTTGAGGAAAATGAACCGGGTGTCACCGAACATTACGCGGTCTGTGTGATCCCCCGGCGTCGCGCGCAGATACTGCCGATACCATTGAGCCGCGGTTTCAGGCTCCGGGACACCAAGATGTACCTGATCGAATGTAAACGCCATGGAACTCCTTCCTCGCAACGCTCTCAGCGTATAACGGCTCGCCCGCGCTCAGCCCCTTCGATGGTCTTCAGGACGTCTCCTCGCTGAGACCCTGGGGCATCTCGACCCTGAACTGCTCGGCAAAGGGGCGTAGCGCGTCGAGCACCCCCGGGTAGAGCACCACGCCATGAGCCTGCACATGTCGCCTGTGCGCCATCGCCTTCTCGCCGGGCACACGCACGTGTTCGACTCCGGGACGCGGCGACGAACGACGGCAGGCCTGCACCAGATACTCGGTCTGACGGGTAAACGCCTCGCGGCCACCAAACGCAGCCGGGTCGATCACCTCTATATAGACGGTTCCTCCCCAGCCCTTCGGCTCGTCGGCCCGACCGAACCCGCCCAACCCCTGCGTGAGAGCTTCCACGAGGAGCGCCCACGCGTAACCCTTGTGCCCGTGATCCAGACCCCCCGCCGGCAGGATCGAGCCGCCTGCCGACAGGACCGCTGGATCGTCGGTCGCCTGCCCCGTCGCGTCCTGCGCCCACAGGCCCGGGAATCGACGTCCTTCCCGTGCCAGCCGCCCACCCATGTTGTTTGTGCTGATCGACGCGCTTGTATCCAGCATGACTGGGTCGCCCTCAGTGGGGATGCCGACCGCGATCGGGTTGGGCGTGAACACAGGATCCTTGCCGCCAAACGGCGCGACGGTCCGCTGCGACGGGTCGGAGCCCGACACGATGGCCATGTAGCCCCTCTCCGTCGCACGCGCGAGATAGGCGGCGAGACATCCGATGTGGTGACTGTTGCCGATGACCACGGTGACGGTCCCGTATGTTTCCGCACGCTCGACCGCCAGGTCGATGGCCTTTGTCGCGAGCCACACGCCGGGCAGGCGTCGACCGTTCCAGCACACGCAGGCTCCCCTATCCGAGACAACCTCGGGCTTGCCTTGCGTCGCCATCGATCCGCTCCCAATCTCCTTGAGATACCGGGGGGCCAGCGCCAGACCGTGCGTGGTGTGGCCGAGCAGATCCGACTCGAGCAGGCCGGCCGCCACGACGTCGGGCTTGTCGAGTTCCAGTCCGGCCTCTCGGAACAGCGCTGCGGCGAAACGGCGCAGTTCGGTCGGCGCATACGCCACACCATGAGGCTCCGCGATGTCGGTTCCGGTGGTCATGTGTTCGGCTCCTCTGGTCCTACTCAGCCAACTCCCGCATCACGCCGATCAGATCGGATTTTCCTTCAAAGCCAATGCCCGGCAACTCCGGCATCACGACATGCCCATCCTCGACGCGCACCGTGTCTGGAAACCCGCCGTAGGGCTGGAACAGATCGGGATAGCTTTCGTTGCCGCCCAGGCCGAGGCCGGCAGCGATGTTCAGCGACATCTGGTGGCCACCGTGTGGGATGCAACGGCGCTTCGACCAACCGGCGGCCTTGAGCACCGACAGCGTGCGCTGGTACTCGCACAGCCCGTAGGACAACGCACAGTCGAACTGCAGCCAGTCGCGATCCGGCCGCATGCCGCCGTGTCGCAGCAGGTTGCGCGCGTCCTGATGGCTGAAGAGATTCTCTCCGGTCGCCATGGGCGCGGGATAGTAGGCGGCGAGCGCCGCCTGCAACTGGTAGTCGAGTGGGTCGCCCGCCTCCTCGTACCAGAAGAGTGGGTACTGGCGAAGCAGCTTCGCATACGCGATCGCGGTATCCAGATCGAAACGACCATTTGCGTCCACGGCCAGCTGCGCGTCGCTGCCGAGTTCGTCCAGCACCGCTTCGATCCGGCGCTGGTCTTCCACTAGTTCAGCGCCGCCAATCTTCATCTTCACGACCGTGTACCCGCGATCCACGTAACTTCGCATCTCGGTGCGCAGAGCCGCCAGGTCCTTGTTGGGATAGTAGTAACCGCCCGCCGCGTAGACAAACACTCGGGGGTCCGCCTCGACGCCGTGCCGCTCGGCTAGTAGCCGGAAGAGCGGCTGCCCCGCAATCTTCGCCACCGCATCCCAGACGGCCATGTCGATCGTGCCGACCGCGACGGACCGCTCGCCGTGCCCGCCGGGCTTCTCGTTCTTCATCAGCGCCTGCCACACCCGATCGGGGTCGAGGTTGTCGCCGTCGGCATCAAGCAGCGTCTGCGGGTCAGCTTCGAGAAGCCTGGGCGCGAAGCGTTCGCGGATCAGGCCACCCTGCCCGTAGCGGCCGTTCGAGTTGAACCCGTAGCCGACCACCCGGCGGCCATCGCGCACGATGTCGGTGACCACAGCGACCAGGCTTGTGGTCATCTTGCTGAAATCGATGTAGGCGTTACGGATCGGTGACGCGATCGGTTGGGTGATTTCTCGAATATCGACGATGCGAACGCTCATGGCTTGCGGTCCTGCGATGGTCCGTCGGAGTGCACGAGTCTGTCCGTCTAGCCGAGCACCTTCTGGATGTGCGCGGCTACCCGCTCAGGTTCTTGCGGGACCATGCCTTGCTTCCAGGTTCGGGCTCAGGAGGCGGAGGAACTGACATGCCGGGAGACGGTCGCCGAAAGCCACTCTATACGATCCTGTACGTTCAGGTCATCATCGCGATCACGATCGGCGTGGTGCTCGGATACGTTGCGCCTGACACCGGCGCTGCGATGCGGCCGCTCGGGGACGGCTTCATCAGGCTGGTCAGAATGATGATTGCCCCGATCATCTTCTCCGTGGTCGTGGTCGGCATCGCGAAGATCGGAGACCTGAAGGCCGTCGGTCGAATTGGCATCAAGGCCCTCGTGTACTTTGAAGTGATTTCGACCCTGGCCCTCGTCATCGGCCTGGTGGTCGTCAACATCCTCCAACCAGGCGCCGGAATCAACGCTGATCCGGCCTCACTCGATCCAGACGCGGTATCGGCCTACGCGACGAGCGCCGAGAACCTGAGCACCGTCGATTTCCTGCTGAACATCATCCCGACGACTGTGGTTGGCGCCTTCGCCACCGGCCAGATTCTGCAGGTGCTGCTATTTTCAGTGATGTTCGGCGTCGCACTGCTTCAGCTCGGCGAACGCGGCCGACCGCTCGTGTCCCTCATCGAGCAGTTCTCGCATGGTCTGTTTCGGATGATCCACATGATCATGCGGGTCGCCCCAATCGGCGCGTTCGGTGCGATGGCGTTCACGATCGGCCGCTACGGCATCGGGACGCTGCTGCAGCTCGGCCAGATGATGGCCGGCGTGTACCTCACCTGCGCGATGTTCGTCTTCGTCGTGCTGGGTGGTGTGTGCCGTCTGGCGGGCTTCAGCGTCTGGAAGTTCCTGAAGTACATCAGGGAGGAGATCGTCATCACGATCGGGACCTCCTCATCGGAAGCGGTTCTGCCGAGGCTGATGGCCAAGCTCGAGCGCCTGGGCTGCTCGAAGCCGGTGGTCGGCCTGGTCGTCCCGACGGGCTACTCGTTCAATCTGGATGGCACATCTATCTACATGACCATGGGGGCCATCTTTATCTCGCAAGCGACAAACACGCCGCTGTCGATGTCGCAGCAACTGGCGCTGCTGGGCGTGGCGATGCTGACGTCCAGGGCAGCGCCGCATTGACCGGTGGGGCCTTCGTGACTCTCGCCGCGACGCTCTCGGCGTTTCCGATCGTCCCGGTCGCCGGGCTGGCGCTGCTGATCGGGATCGATCGCTTCATGTCGGAGGCGCGCGCCCTCACGAACCTCATCGGCAATGGCGTCGCAACGGTCGTCATCGCACGATGGGAAGGCGCGCTGGACGTCAACAGGATGAATCGTCTGTTGAACGGCGAGCCGGTCGAAGAGCACGCACCAGCAGAGCAGGCGATCTAGTGCCGCGCGTCTGCTGAAGGCGACTCTGCAACTCTCGCCCTTCGCGTTCTGACATCGGGCGGCTCGCCGAGGTCACATAGAGATCGGTTGGTGCCGAGCTGATGTCCGCCGACCCAGACGGAGCTGATCTGCCGGGTGTCGAGGATGTCCTTGAGCGGGTTGGCGTCCAGCGCCCCGGCGGACAGCATCCTGTCGCCGAGTCCTAGTTACCGGGCGCCGCCTGCGCTGCACCGGCACCAGCGCCTCGACCGCCGCCAACAACAGCACCGCCGGCAGTAGGCCTCGGATAGAGCCCCATCCCGTGGTACGTGTTGGAGTAGAGCATGTCGTAGCGCACCCCGTTCCCCTCTGCGTCGATCCACCCCAGCGATTGCTGGAACAGGCCCGGCTCCGGGTATCCGGCTGGCACCGTGCCGTCCATGATGTAGAGCTTGTGCTCGTGCATCGCGACGTAGGCGGACGTGCGGGACCCATCGGCGTTGGTCAGGTTCAAGGCATGTCCTTCAACCCTGTCCTGCCATTCCCAGGACAGCAAGGTCACCTCCGCGGCGGCACGAACCAACTGGGACGTGGCCCACATCATCGCACTCCGCTCGTCGTGCTTCCAGTACCCGTTACCGATGTCGTCGCTGTCGTTCTTGCGGCACTGCGCGTTCCCGGATTCACACGTCTCGGAACGTGCATTGCCCAGGGCCCCAAGACCGGTGTAATCAACAACGGTCATCGTGTAACGCCCGGGAGCCCTCTCGGCGCTGTACACGCGCGCCGGAAGCACGTAGTCCAGGACCGTCGTATAGGTCGTCTCGGTGATCGTCGGCGTGCCCGGGAAGTTCACCTCAAACGCGTCTTCCAGGCTTTGATACAACTCCCACTCCTGGGCAGCCGCGGGTGCTGCCATCGGGAGTAGCAGCGCGAGAACGAATGCGGTCATACGCATGGCGTCTTTCCTCTCCTGTGACTTCCTTCGCGGGGACGGCTACCTGACGGGCAGGCCCGCCTCCGCGTCCTCGACATAGCCCCCGGGCAGCGCGCGCGCCAGCGCCAGGGCGAGCTTCCGTATGCGAGGGGCATCCTCAACGATCAGTGTTCGCATGATTCACGGCTGTGGTGCCCAATGGATACACCAGAATCGCCGTCAAGGCCAGATCCTTCTGTGTACGTCATCGTCCCGTAACTTGTGTAGTGCCAGCCTCTATGAACGCGGCGTGACATTGACCACGCGAAACTGCTACTAATGACGCCGGAGGCCACATGAAAAGATATCGAGCGTCGCTGCTCGCGTTGGTCGCGATCGCGGTCGCCGCCGTTGTCGTCAGCGGCCAGGAGGGGCCGCCGCCCTGGGCGTACGGCTTTTCCGAAGCGGGGACCGAACCCGCGGCGCCCCCGTGCTCGCAGGACTCGAAACCGATGGCTTGCGCGCATTCCGGCGAGCCCCATACCGCTACCGACGTGGATTACAACGTGCCGGAGTCCGATCTGACGTTCAACGAAGCCCAGGTCTACGACAACTACGGGCCGGCCGACTGGAATCCAGACGACCACCCGCCGATGCCCGACATCGTCGCGCACGGTCGCGAAAGCGACACGCTCCGCGCGTGCGGCGTCTGCCACTATCCCAGCGGGATGGGCAAGCCCGAAAACGCGTCGCCCGCCGGCCTGCCCGCGGCATACGTGCTTCAGCAGCTCGACGCCTTCAGGGAGGGTACCCGCAGGAGCGCCGAGCCGAGGAAGGCCAACTACAACGAAATGATTCAGATCGCGCGCCACCTGACCGACGCGGAGATGCAGGAAGTCGCCGAGTACTACGCCTCGATCGAACGACGGCAGTGGATCAGGGTTGTCGAGACAGAAACAGTGCCGAAAACGGGCCATACACAGAACGGCCTGTTCTTCCCGCTCCCAGGTGATGAGACCGAGCCGCTCGGCAGCCGCATCATCGAAGTGCCAGAAGCACCTGAGCTGACCTTGACGCTGCGCGCGCCGCGGTCAGGCTTCGTCGCCTACGTGCCCGTTGGCAGCATCGCACGCGGGGAAACGCTCGTCACCACCGGCGGAGGCAAAACAGTGCAGTGCACCCTCTGCCACGGCGAGGACCTGCAAGGCGTCGCGGAGGTCCCGGGCATTGCCGACCGCCCGGCGAGTTACATCGTCAGACAGCTCTACGACATGCAGGCCGGTACGCGCGAAAGCGAGATGATGGCGCCGGTCGTCGCGAATCTGGACATTGACGACATGATCGCGATCACCGCGTATCTCGCATCGAAATAGCGCGCCGGTCCGAATCGGTGGGCGGCGACCCTCTCCTGTTCGGCGCTACCCGCTGACGACCTGCGGCTTGACGACGACCTTGATCGCTCCATCGATTCTCTCACGGGAGTACCGAAGCGCCGTGGGTAGCTCGTCCAGGGCGAACGTATGCGTGTGCACAGGCGACGCGTCGATCTTCTGCTGCGCCATCAATGAGGCGGCCCGACGCACCGCGCTCTGCCCCTCACCGCGGATCCCGAAGAGATAGATGTTGTTGGTGACGATGTGTTCGACATCGACCAGCGCGGGCTTGTGCGCAAAGGCGGCAAGACATACCCGCCCGCCGCGCGAGACCATCTTGACCGCCTCGTTGACGGCATCGGGCGCACCGGAGCACTCGACGACGTAGTGCACGCCGCGCCCTCCGTTGAGCCGACGCACCGCCTCGACCACAGGCTCGTTGGAAGCATTGATCAGGTGATCGGCGCCCAGCCGCTGTCCCGTCTCGAGTCGGTCATCGCGAATGTCAGTGAGGATCACCGGGCTCGCGCCGAGCGCCTTGCCCACCGCGACAACCAGGAGGCCGATCGGCCCGGCACCGGTGACCACCAGAGCCTGGCCTGCTACGAGCCCGCCGAGCACGTCCAGCCCGTAGATGGCGGTGCCCGCCGTGACGATCAGCGTCGCCAGCTCGTCGCTCAGGCTGTCGGCCACCCGCACCAGTGTGTTGACGTGGTTGACAGCGTACTGGGCGAAGCCACCATCGGTCGTAAACCCGTTGGCACGGTGCCCCTTGTTGTACTCGCCCTCGTTCTGCCCGTAGTTCAGGCACGACGTGTACATGCCCTGTCGGCAGCGTTCGCAGCGACCGCAACCGGCATGGATCTCGACCGCGATCCGCTCGCCCACGGCATACTCGTCGACCGTGGACCCCAGGGCGACGACCGTCCCCATGTACTCGTGGCCTGGCGTGAAGTTTCTGTTGAACGGCAGCTCGCCGCCAGGGAGTCCAGGGGGGCCATGGTGGATGATCTCCAGGTCGGTGGCGCAAATCGCGCACGCGTCGATGCGCACCAGCACCTCCGCAGGTCCCGGTCGCGGCACGGGCTTGTCCACGAGCGTCAGTTGACCCGGGTCTCCTAGGATCCACGCCTTCATCGTGTCGGGAACTTCGGTCTTCGTCTTTGGCATTCGCTACTCTCCGCACGAAACGACACCCGCGGCTTCTCCGCGTGGTGGGTCACGTTAGCGCGTAACTATAGCAACCCGGCGCCCCACGTTGAGGACACCGGCGCACCGCCGCTGGCAATCTCAATACCGCGGAAGCGAACTTGAGGGGAGTGACGAAATAGGTGAAAAGCTCGCGTCCCGGAGCGTCCCGATCAGGGTTCGAACACGGGGAACACGAGGTCGGCGGCCGGCACCGGGATGCTGAAGCGCACGCGTTCCGGCAGGTAGCAGACCGTCTCGCTGCAGGCCTGGTAGTTCACTTCGACGTCGAGAGTCACCTCCTTTAGCGGGGGAAACCCCATGCGCCTTCGAAAATCGGACAGGTCGTCCCACGCTGCCGTTCGTATCACCGGCACAGCGACATCGACGACTCCTTCGTAGGTGTTCAACGTCACGCCGAGCGCCGGGAACGCTCGCGGCGTCGTCGGAGGATAGATCGGCTCGCCGATGCGGATCCCTTCCGACGGTCTCAGCGTGGCGGTTGTGGCGTGGAAACCGTCAGGGACCGGCTCGCCGTAGACATGCAGCCCGTCGGCCAGCTCAATGCGCACGTGCAGTGTATTGGCGACTTCCAGCTTCATATCCTTGCCGGCGAAGAAAGCCGAGATCTCCGCCCGGCTCGCACTACGCGTCGCATCCGGTGATTCCGGGCGAGCCACCGAGCGCCCCAGCGCCTTGTCGAGGATCGTCGTCGGCGAGGTACGCGTCGCGTAGTGCCGATTGAAGAACTTCTCGGTCACGACGCCGGACTCGTCAACAACGTAAGTCCCGGGGTAGGGGATGCCGTAGTACGGCCATGCGCGTGAATCCCCCGGATCGATGATGGTGTTCAGGATTCCGAGACGGCGAATGACCGCAGAACCGACATCGGACAACAGATCGTAGGTGATGTCGTACCGGTCGGCGAAGCGTGCGAGCGCGGGCTCGGGGTCGTAGCTGACGACAAACACTTCGAACCCTTCCGCCCTGAACTCGTCAACCCGACTTTGCAGCTCGACCAGCTGCGTCATGCAATACGATCACCACACGGCGGATCGGACGAACGCCACCACGGCTTTGCGTCCGGCGCGGTCCCTGTGAAAATCGATCAGCGCGCCGCGCTGGTTGGAAAGCGCGAAGTCGGGGAACCGCTCGCCGAGGGCTGGTCCGGTGGGGAAATCGTCGGTCGCCGGATAAACGCGGGCCGGGTGATCGATGGGGATGTCGGGCACGGTGAGGTCAAGATCATCGGTGAAGGTCTTCCCGGGATCCCTGACAGCCTCGTGAGCCCCGCGCACGGTGCCCGCGGCTTGCGCCGCGGTCCGGTCCTGCGCATGGCCAACGGCGCCCGGCCACGCGACGCCCACCGCCACAGCGGCTGCCACGGCGGCTGTCACGACCGCCGCCACGACCACTGTGACGACCCGACAGACCGTCATCCTCGTCATGCTCGATCCCCCAGCAAAGGTTGCGCCCGGTCGGCAGCTCCGGCGACATCAGCCGCCGAGCTACCGCCAGCGAAACTACGCTAACGCGATCAGTTCGAGGCCATCGCGGCGATCCTGGCTCTGGAGCACTCCACCATGATCGTCAGATAGCGGCCGAACTGCTCGTTGTCATAGAGCAACGGGTGGGCCGCGTTGGGATTCTCGGCCGCCGCCTCCATCGCCTCCTGTGTCTGGCCGTAGAAGATATCGGGGTGGCCGTTGAGCACCGCGTGCACGCCCATGGTTCTGGCCTCGTTCAGCACACGTTCGAGACCAACCAGGTCCTCGGGGGTCGGAGTCTGCAGCACGCCGCTCAGCAGCAAGACGGTGTCTGAGGCGCCGTTGTGCGTCACCGGAATGAAGAACCCCAGCGAACCGGCTGTATGCCCCGGCGTCACCGCGAGCGTCACTGTCGTGTCACCCAGCGTCACCTTCTGACCATGCGTCACCTCTACGTCCCGAGTCGGCCTCGGCCGGTCAGGACGGGGGTTGGCGAAGGACAGGTCCCAGTCAGCCGCCGTCATCATGATCTCGGCGTCCGGGTAGGTGTCCTGGATATACGAGACTCCGCCGACATGGTCGTTATGACCATGCCCGACGAGTACGTGCTTGATCTCGGCGGGGTCGAGGCCCATCTTCGTCAACCCGGGTATGACGATCTCCTCGGCTTCCTGCGGGCTGTTCAACGCATCGATGAGAATGATGCCGTCACTGGTCGAAATCGCCCAGGACCCCACGTCGGTGAACCCGAAGTAATACAGGTTGTCGAACACGCGAATAGGCTCGACCTGCACGCGCGGTGCCCGTGTCTGCCCCGCCGCCTCCACCAGAAGCGCCGGCCGCTGGGGCCCCAGGGCCGTGCACGTCCGCTCGAACTCATTCATCAAACCAGGTGCGGCCGCCGCCCTCGCCGCCGCGATGTGCCGCTGCCCCTCCGTCGAGTTCGCCCACTGACTGTCCGTCGGATACCGTGGGGGTTGGTTACCCTGCTGGGCGGCACCCGGCAGATCAGCGATCAGGATCGCGCACACAGCGACAACGACTCCGGCAGATAGTCTCTTCAGCATTGGTTCTCCTCGTTCCAGTCAAACGCCCGACAGGGACATGCGCCCAGGCTCGGGCGCCGCGCTGGGCGTCGGCATCCGATCCGCACGCGGCCACATCATAGTCCGCTGCGGCGTCGGCTTCAATGCGTCTGATCGAGGCGCCGAACGAGGTAGTATGCTCACGGCACGCGGCGGGGGTCGGCCCCCAGGCGGCGGGTTCCGCAACTCCTGCGGGCCCGGAAACGCGAGACCGGAACCATGACATCCTCGGACACGGCGGGGCCAGAGCGGCTCGCGGGCGGGCCGGACGTCGCGCCTCGGTCCGGCCAACATCTCCTGGCCATGCGCAGCGTGTCGAAGCATTTTGGCGGCACGCAGGCACTCATCGAGGCCGATCTCGATGTCAGCGCCGGTGAAATCGTGGCGCTGCTCGGCGAGAACGGCGCCGGCAAGTCGACGCTGATCAAGGTCCTCGCCGGCATCCATGCCCTGGACTCCGGCAGTGTGCGCTACCGCGACCGCAACGTGACCAGCGGGTTGCGGCGCCTGCCTATCGCGTTCATCCATCAAGATCTTGGGCTGATTGATTGGATGACCGTGGCCGAGAACATCTCCCTCATGCTGGGGTTCCCTCGACGCTTCGGCCTCATCGACTGGGGTGCGGCGCGCACATGTGCCGAGCGCGCTCTCGAGGTCGTCGGCGCAGACATCGATCCCGATCGGCGTGTGCACAACCTGACGCGCACCGAGAAGTCGCTGGTGGCGATCGCCCGCGCACTGGCGGCCGACGCCGAACTGCTCGTGCTCGACGAACCGACGGCCAGCCTGCCAGCCAACGAAGTCGCACGACTGTTTGTCGCCCTTCGGCGGCTGCGGGAGCGCGGCGTCGGCATGATCTACGTGTCGCACAGGCTCGACGAGGTCTTCGACATCGCGGATCGCATGGTGGTCCTGCGAGACGGACGTGTGGTCGGTGAGCGCATCGTCGGCGAGACCAACACGGAGGAAGTCATCCTGCTCATCGTGGGCCGCGAGCCCTCGCAGGTGTTCAGGCGGCCCGCGCGTCAACAAGGATCGGCCAGGCTCATCTTCGAGCGGACCAGGATCGATGGTGCCAATCCACTAGACTGCCGCGTGCAAGCGGGCGAGGTCGTCGGCCTTGTTGGGCTGCGCGGCGCCGGTCAGGAAACCGTCGGCCGCGCGCTGTTCGGGCTTGCGCCCGTGACCGGCGGACGAGTCCTGCTCGACGGACAGCCGATCACCGTGTCGTCTCCGCGCGCCGCCATTGGTCTCGGTATCAACCTCGTGTGCGCCGATCGAATCGCGGAGTCGGTGGTTCCTGGACTGTGCGTGCGCGAAAACCTGTTCCTCAATCCGGTGTCGGCCGGCCTCAACCCTGCCGCGTATCTCAGGCCGCGCCACGAATCGCGCGCCGCCCTCGCCCTTGGTGAGCGCATCGGACTGCGGCCCAATGATCCCGCGCTCCCGATCGAGTGGCTGTCGGGCGGCAATCAGCAGAAGGTCGTGATTGGCCGCTGGCTGCAACTCGGCGCCACGGTCTATGTGTTCGAGGACCCGACCGCCGGGGTCGACGTTGGCGCCAAGGCCGAGATCTACCGACTGTTCGATGTGGTGCTCAAGGCCGGCGCCACGATTCTCATCGTCTCAACCGACTTCGAAGAAGTCGCGCACGTCTGCCACCGGGCGCTGGTGTTCCAACGCGGAGAGGTCGTCGCGGAATTGTCGGGCGACGAGCTCTGCGCCGAAAATCTGCTTGCCGCCGCGGCAAGCCAATCGCAGATGCAACCGGGCCCTGCCGTCTCTTAAGTCGAACGCGCTCGAGCCGACGCGGTCGGAGTTGGCGGTGCTCAGCCGCGGTCAAGCGATCCTCCGCGTCCTGCCGATTTACGGCCTGCCGATCCTCACGGTGCTGCTGATCGGCGTCTTCTCGTATCTCCTTCCCGAATCGTTTCCGACCGCGATCAACGCGCGGTCGATTCTGAGCGACAAGTCGATCATCGCGCTGCTGTCGCTGGCGGCCATGGTGCCGATGATCGCCGGGCGCATTGACCTCACCATCGGCTTCGGGATCGTGATGTGGCACATTCTCGCGATCAGCCTCCAGGTGCAGTACGAGTTGTCGTGGCCACTGGCCTGCCTCATCGTCATCCTGGCCGGGGGCGCCGCCGGCTTGCTCAACGGCATTCTCGTCGAGATTGCGCAGATCGACTCGTTCATCGCGACACTGGGCACGGGTACGATCCTGTATGCGCTGGCGCTGTGGCACACTGACGGGCGCCAGGTGATCGGACTGCTGCCCGACGGCTTCATCGACGTCAACGCCATGTCGCTCTTCAGCGTGCCGATGCCGGCCGTCTACACGCTGGGGCTGGCCGTCGCGCTGTGGATCATCACGGAGAGAATGCCGATTGGCCGTCACATGTACGCGATTGGCGCCAACGAGAAGGCCGCTGCGCTGAACGGCATTCCGGTTCGCGCCTACATCATCGGCGTGTTCATCGCGTCGGGGCTGATCGTGGGCTTCACCGGCTGTGTGCTCGCCTCGAAATTGCAGATCGGGCAGGCCAACGTCGGCCTCGACTACCTCCTGCCGGCGCTGGTGGGGACCTTCCTCGGCTCGACGACGATTCGACCCGGGCGCGTTAATGTCTGGGGAACGGTCGTGGGCGTGCTTATTCTGGCTGTCGGTATCTCGGGAATTCAGCAGCTCGGTGGCGCCTTCTTCGTGGAGCCACTGTTCAACGGGATCACGCTGCTTGTCGCGATCGCGCTGGCGGGCTTCGCGCAGCGGAGGCGTTCGGTTGTCCGCGCGCCGTCGACCGCCAATTCGGAGACCACAGTCGCTTCGGGTACCTCGTTACACACGGAGGATGGAGATGGTGAAGCATCGCAGTCTAGCTAGCCTGTTGACGGTCGCCGCGGCGATCGTCGCAGCCTGGGTCGCTCCCGCGCGCGCGCAGGACGCCTACTTGGAGATGGCGCGGGAATTTGTCGCCAGGGTCACGGCGCCCGGCGCGCCGTGGACGGGTCCAACGACAGGTCCCAGGGCCGAAGACGGAAAAGTCGTCATCTATGTCTCCTCCGACCAGCGCAACGGTGGCCCCCAGGGCGCTGGCGATGGGGCCCTTGAGGCGGCCAAGGTCATCGGCTGGGAACTCCGCATCCTCGACGGGCAGGGTTCTGTGCAAGGGCGCACGTCGGCGCTCAACCAGGCGATCGCCTTGATGCCCGACGGCATCATTCTTGAAAACGTCGATACGCTGGAGCAGACTCCGGCGATTCGGAGAGCCGCCGAGGCCGGCATCACACTCGTCGGCTGGCACGCGGCTAGCGCTCCCGGCCCGGTGAACGATCCGCCGGTCTTCACCAACGTCACCACCGACCCGGTCGAAGTGGCCAAGGCGGCGGCACTCTATGCGGTGGTCGACTCCAACGGCACCGCGGGCGTCATCCTGTTCACCGACAGCATCACCACCATCTCGACCGCCAAGACCAACACGATGGCCGAGGCGATCAGAGCGTGCGCTGGCTGCCGCGTGATCACCATCGAAGACACGCCGATGGGCGATCTCGCCAATCGGATGTCCAGCCTGACGACATCGCTGCTGGCCAGGAACCGCGAGGCCTGGACCCATGCGATCGCCGTCAACGATCTCTATTTCGATTTTTCGGCGCCGTCGCTGCAGTCAGCCGGCGTCAATCCGGCAGACGGGTACCCGCGCCAGATTTCAGCCGGTGATGGCTCCGTGACGGCCTTTCAGCGCATCGGCCAGCGCCGATTCCAGGTCGCCACGGTCGCCGAGCCGCTGCACCTGCAGGGTTGGATGACCATCGACGAGATGAACCGCGCCTTCGCGGGCGAGCCGCCGAGCGGATTCGTTCCAGAGCCGCATCTGTTCAACGCCGAGAACCTCGATCGCGACGGCGGACCGAACAACATGTACGAGCCGGAGAACGGCTACAAGGACATCTACAGAAAGATCTGGGGGAAATAGCGAGGATTTCAGCAGTGCACAGCTCGCGCTAACCTCAATCGGTACCCGCGTCCGGTGAAATCCGCGCTAGTCAGTCCCCCCTGGATCCCGCGGACGTGGCGTCGGTTAGGCGGCGAAGTAGTCCGGCGCGTTGCCGGGGGACCACTTGATGTTGCAGCCAAGACTGGGCCGCTGCGTCTCCGGGGCGGGCCTGCCCGCAAGCACAGCATCGGTGGCTGCCCGAAGCTCGGCACCGGTAACCGGTACGTCCTTCTTCGGGCGGCTGTCGTCGAACTGGCCGCGGTAGGCCAGCCGCCCGGCACCGTCGAAGAGGAAGAAGTCCGGCGTGCAGGCGGCACGAAACGCGCGCGCCACCTGCTGCTTCTCGTCGAACAGGTACGGGAAGTTGTAGCCGACCTCCGTCGCCTCCTGCTTCATGCCCTCGGGTCCGTCCTCCGGAAACTCGATCACGTCGTTTGACGCGATCGCAACGACCTTCAGCCCTTTGGCCTCGTACTCTTTTGTGAACCGCGCAAATTCCTGCCGAATATGCCTGACAAACGGGCAGTGATTGCAGATGAAGGCGACCACCAACCCTTTGGCACCCTTGAAATCAGCGTCGGAGACCGTGCGGCCGTTGAAGTCGGGCAGTGAAAACGACGGGAGCGGGGTTCCCAGGTCGAGCATCGTGGACGGCGTTTCTGGCATGAATTCTCCTCGTAATGTGGACGCCGATTATAGCGCACCGGGAACGGCGACTCTGCGGCCCAGCGCCCGCGTGACGTCGTAGAATGGCGGACGCGTATTGGCGGAGCACGCAGTCGCCGGACGTCCGCACACCCCGGCTGTTCGGCATCGGCCGAGCGCGGCTGAGCACTTTTATCGACCCCTCGATGACGCGGGCCGAGATCCGGGCGGGAGTGGAGGAATGGCTGAAGGGCGAACCGGACATGGCGAGTCTGCCGCAGTTCTCGCCCAGCAACGCACAGATGTGGGAATGGGCGGCCGAGGCGGTGCACGAAGCCGGCTTGTTCACATTCGGGCACTCCGATCTTGCTCCGAACTCGGTCAGGATCGGGCACGACGGCATCGAGCACATCTGGGGATTTGCGCAGGCGCTGATGACCCCGCAGGAGTTAGAGAACTATCAACGAGGCGACTACTTACACTGGGGCCTGTTCCTCAGGGACGTGCCGAGAATGGAGCTGATGATTCGCGAGGCGGTTCAGCGCGGCGCGTACCTCAATCCCACGATGGGCTACGAACTCGGATCGCAGAGTTCTCTGGCTCGCACGCACGAAGATCTGATGTACGACCTGTACAGAGGCAGCGCCTTGATGGCGTACTACCCCGATAATCTGGCCCAGGGATCGCTCCTCAAGTTCAGGGCCATCAGGAACTTCTCCAGGCGGCATGAGAACCTCGTCCCGCTGACGAGACTCACGCCCGACGAAATAGCTTCGTTCGGGGAGGCGTATCGGTTGTCAGGCGAGTTCGTCAGACGCTGGGTGCAGATGGGTGGCAAGGTCATGGGCGGCACCGACGACCCGTTTCCCGGGGCAACCGGCTTCAATCAGCACATGGAGATGGCCATGCTGGTGGAGGTTGGACTCACACCCATGCAAGCCCTCAGATCAATGACGATCTGGGGCGCCGAGGTCATGACAGCCAGGCGGAAAGTCCCGACGCAGCCAACGGTTGGTTTCATCGGCCCGGGGGCCTTCGCTGACATCGTGGTACTCGGCGCGAACCCGCTCGACAACATCGACAATACCCGTGCGATCGAACGTGTCATGAAGGGTGGCCGTTTCGTCCGTCTCGGGTATACCGCCGACTATGCGAGACCGCAGGGTCCGATCAGAGCGATCCCCTCGACACCCGAACCGGAGGTCAGCGCAATTACGCCGCACGCGGTTGCCGAGGGAGTTCCGGGATTCGAGATGACGGTGGAGGGCGTCGGGTTCATCGGCGATTCGGTCGTACGCGTGGACGGCGTCTCTGTGCCGACAACGTTCGTCGACATCCGGACCTTGAGGGCCGAGATACCCGCACGCGTCGTCGCCCGCGCGCTTCCCAACAGGTTCAACGAACCGGGTCCGTTTCAGCTCAACGGTGTGTACGGGGATCGCACCGTCAAGGTAACGGTGTTCAATCGACCGCCTGATGGAGGGACGTCAAACAGCGTGTCGTTGCGCGTCCAGGCAGCGTGGCTTCGCGACGCGGCTGGTCCCGACGGCGTCGCTCCGTGATTGTCGCGTCGGGACCCCCTCCAGTGATCTGCTCAATCGGCTCGTCGTCCAGGGATACGGAAAGCCTCCGGGACGGACCCTTCGGATATAGTGTGGGGCGGGAGAGGTAGCGGACATGAAGCACGTGCTCAAGCTGGAAGATGGGCGTATCGACCCGATCCACGACTTGATGAAGTCTGACAAGGAGTTCGCGCTGCGCCGCATCCTCGTCGACGAGAAAATGGGTGGTGCGGAGCATCTGACGTTCGGCTACGCCCGGTTCGACCCCAGGACCTCGTATCACAAGAAGCACACGCACCCCAACGCGGAGGAAGTCTTCTACGTGATTGAGGGGAAGGGGATCGGAGGCGTCAATTCAGAGGAGAGAGAGCTCGTGAAAGGGGACACGGTGTGGGTACCCCGAGGAGCCGTCCACTGGCTCTATAATCCCTTCGACGAACCCTGCGAGATCATCTTTCTCTACACGGCGCCCTCTCTTGCGGCCGCCGGCTACGAGATCGTCGAATAGCCGGGTTGGCCGAATCGGCGACTAAAGCGCTTTTCATGACCGTGTGGCGGCCGAAAAATGGTTGCGGCATTCGGCGGGACTGAAGCGTTGAGTAGTGCGTGCAGAAGTACCATGACTCGCCCAGTCAGTACAAGGGCTATTTGAAAAGCGCTCTACGCGTGCCGAGGCCAACGGGGGTCATCATGCCCTCCGTGCACCGTATGCGGGTCGGGACGGTTCGGGTAGCGACAGTGGACGGTGATTTGCGACCGAGCGGCCGGAGCCGCGGTCTTGTTGGCGGTTGACGCCGAGGAGAAGCCCATGTTCACCAGACTTGCAACCGGAATATTGATCGCCATCGGGGCGGCGCTGATCCTGCAGACGTCGGCCGCGGCACAGGGCGGGAACCGACCCGTGCGGTTCCCGACGCCGGAGCAGTTCGAGGCCTCGGCCGAGGCGCAGCGAATTATCGAGGAGGCCCGCAGGTTCGTCGGAGACGACCTCCAGGAAGAGTACGACAACAACTGCACCTTCTCAGGGCCGCAGCGTGCCGCGCTGGATAGGCAACAGGCCGGTCTGCCGCCGATCGAAAACTACACCGTCGAGCCAACCAGGATCTTCGACAACATGTGGTACGTCGGGCCCACGTCTCAGGGCGCCTTCGTCATCACGACGAGTGAAGGCCTGATCCTGATCGACACGCTGAACAACACCGAAGAGGCCACCGAAATTCTGATCCCCAGCATGGAGAAAGCGGGACTCGACCCGGCCGATATTAAGTACATCGTGCTGTCCCATGGGCACCCGGGGCAGACCGACCATACCGGCGGCGCCAACTACCTGCAGACCACGTATGGCGCGACGGTGGCGATGGGAAAGCCCGACTGGGATGCCACGCTACCAGCACAGAACCCAGAGCGGCCCCTGGCAAAGCGAAACATCAACATCGTCACTGGCTCGACACTGACGCTGGGTGACACGACGCTCAGCTTTGCCCTTGAGCCGGGCCACTCACCGGGCTCCCTGGCGATGTTCATACCGGTCACGTGGCACGGCGAGTCGCACAAGGTGATGTTGCTTGCGGGCGCGATTCAGACGCCCGATCGGGAAGCATACGAGGCTCTTGAGCACATCATGAACGGTGTCGCCAAGCCGCAGAACGTCCAGGGCATCTTGAACGCGCACCCCGGGCTCTACCAGGACACGCTCGCGGACATGGAAACCATTCGTAACAACCCCGATGGGCCCAACCCGCTTCTCTACGAGCAGGAACGCGCCAATCGCTACTGGTCGCTGACGACCGAGTGCGCCCGTGCCCGTACCATCGCGCTGGAGGACGCTGCCGGCGGCGGCACCTAGCCCGTGCGCACTGGCAACGAAGGAGAAATCATCATGAAGAAATTCTGGTATGTCGCGTGCGCGCTGAGCATCGTGCTCTGTTCCGCACCCCGAGCAGAGGCTCAGCTCGTCGATCCCGGCGCCGGTGGCGTCGCGATGGGCCACCTCCATCTGACGGTGCCTGATGTGGAAGCGGGACTTCGCTTCTGGCACGCCTTCGGTGGCACGAGCGTGATGAACGGGCGACTCGAACTCATCCAGATTCCCGGAACCTACCTCTTGCTACGCGAGGCCGACCCCACTGGCGGCAGCGTCGGATCCACGGTGAACCACGTCGGGTTCCACGTCAGAGACATGGCCGCAGCCAGGGCCACATGGGAACAGGCCGGCCTCGAGGTGGAGGACGGTAGCCGCCCCGAGCAGGCGTATCTCACCGCGCCAGGTCCCGTCCGGGTGGAGATCTTGGAGGATCAGTCCCAGACCGTCCCGATCGAGATGGACCATATTCACTTCAACACCGCGGCGCCCGCCGAGGAGGTCCAGGCCTGGTATGCCGAGCATTTTGGCACCCAGCCGATCGAGCGTGGAAGATTCGCCGCGGGGACTGTGCCTGGCGTTGTCCTGCTGTTCTCATCGATCGATGGAGCGTGGGCGCCGACAAGGGGTCGTGGGCTCGATCACATCGGGTTCGAGGTTCGCGACCTCGAAGCGTTCTGCGAGAAGCTGGAGGCGGCAGGACTCACGTTCGATCGCCCCTACGGGCTCGTCCCGGGCTTTGAAAAGCTGGCGATCGCGTTTCTGACCGACCCATGGGGCACCTACATCGAACTGACCGAGTTCCTGGCGCCGTAGGTGAGAACCGCTGAGACCATGCGGTCGCACGATCGCCGACCGGGAGCCGAAGTGTCCGGCTCCCGGCGCACACCGGCCACACCGTTTTCGGACGAGGACTAGCATGAAGAAGGCCCTGGGATTGATTCTGGCGTGCCTCGCGGCGGCGGGCGCGAGCCTCCACGCGACGGATTGGCCGGAGTTTCGTGGAGAGGGTCGGCGCGGCGTCTGGAACGAAACCGGGATCGTCGAGACGTTTCCTGCTGACGGTTTACCGGTGCTGTGGCGAACGCCGATCAAGGCGGGATTCTCTGGCCCGGCTGTGGCGGATGGTCGGGTATTCGTGACCGACTTCGATCCAATCGAGCCAGGTGAGGCACCGCCGCCGGATGCCGGCGTGCTGGCGGGCGCGCTCAACCGGTTCTCGGGCATGGAACGCGCGCATGCGCTCGACGAAGAGACCGGCGAGGTGCTGTGGACCCGTCAGTGGCTGACAGGCTACGGCCCGCTTGCCTATAACTGGGCGATCGGTCCACGGGCCACGCCCACGGTTGACGGCGATCGTGTGTACGTGCTCGGCGCGGTTGGCGCGTTGCTCTGCCTGAACGTTGAGACGGGCGAGGTCATCTGGCAAACGGACTACGTCGAAGACTACGGCGCCGAAATCCCACCGTGGGGGTTCTCGGGCGCGCCGCTGGTGGACGGCGACCTGCTCATTGCCCTGGTTGGCGGTGCCGACGACGCCAAGGTCGTGGCCTTCGACAAGATGACTGGACGAGAGGTGTGGCGCGCGCTCTCATCGGATTCCGAGCCTGGCTACTCGCAGCCGGTCATCTTCACGGTGGGCGGTGTTCGACAGCTCATCATCTGGCACCCGGAGGCGCTGAGCTCGCTCGATCCGGCGACCGGCGATGCGTACTGGGAGCAACCGTGGCGGATCACGCTCGGGATGAGCATCTCGACACCCGTCCTCAGCGGTCGGCGCCTCGTGGTGACGTCGTACTACAACGGGATGTTGATGATGGAGCTCGACGAGAACACTCCGACGGCGCGGCTCGTCTGGCAAGGGGCGAGCGACAGCGAGATCAAGACCGACACGATCCACTCGACGGTCAACACGCCGATCATCCAAGGCGACCACGTCTACGGCATCGGAAGCTTCGGCGAATTTCGAGCGCTGAACGCCAACACCGGGGAGCGAGTGTGGGAAACGCAGGAGGTGACGGTCGAGCGGGCACGTTGGGCCTCGGGACTGATGATCCAACACGGCGAGCGCGTGTTCATCAACAACGATCGCGGTGAGCTGATCATGGCGCGCCTGTCAGGTGAAGGATTCGAAGAGATCGGCCGCACGCACCTGATCGACCCGACCTCCCCGCCTGGGAACCGCCGCGAGCTGGAAACCGTCAACTGGACGCATCCCGCCTACGCGAACCGGCACATCTACGTCCGCAACGATCAGGAGATCGTGGCGCTGTCGGCCGCCGTCGACGGCAGGTAAGTCAGGTTCCCCGCCCTGCACGTGCGTGGCGGGGACCCCGATTATCTCTCCCTATCTCGCCGCGCCGCCGGCCGCGCCGCCCGGGCCTAGCGAGTCGTCGCAATACGGTTCGCAGGCTCGTGGGGGAGCTCTTCTGTAGGGCGGTGCCTCATACTCGCCCAGGCCGTGGTACGCGTTCGAATACAGCATGCCCTGGTAGCGAATCCCCTCACCGTCGCTATTGACGAACCCCATCGACTGCTGAAACAACCCGGGTGCGGCACGACCGGGTGGGACCGTGCCCTCGGCGATGTAGAGCCGGTTGCCGTGCATGTGAATCGCCGCGAAGGTGCGGGATTGGTCGGCCCTGTTCAGGAGCTGCACCAGGTGTCCCTCAACCAGGTCGTTCCAGTTCCACATCAGGTGCGTCAGCTCAGCGTCCCGCTGCAAGAGCCGAAACGTCGCGTACATCATGGCGCCGCGCACGTCGTTCTTCCAGTAGCCGGCGCCGATGTTGCCGCCAACCTGTCCTGTGCAGGGCTCGGCACCCGGCGGGCACGCCTTGGAACGCGCGATGCCCATCTCCCCTATGCCGCGGTAGTCGACGACGGTCATCGAGTAGCGCTCCGGCCCCCGTTCCGCGCGATAAATTCGTGCCGGCAGCTCGTAGTCGTACTCCGAGGTCCAGGTCGACTCCTCCACCCGGGGCTGGCCTGGGAAATTCAACTTGAAGCCGTCCTCCGGGCTCGCAAACTCTGTCCAGTCCTGCGCCACGGCGGGGACCGCCAGACCGAGGACCAGCAACGCCGTCATCAATACTCTCACCTGCATGGTGTTTCCTCCAGGACCCGAATTCTGCCAGAAAACGGTCCGGCACGCACTGAATATTCGCGCGATCGCCCTCGGGCTATGTTTCCCCCCGCCTCTCGACGGGCACTACCCCACTCGCGGCGCGCCGGAACAGCGCCAGAAAAGGGACACCTTCTCTCATTGACCCCCCCGAAGCGGTGGGTTATATTCCGAGTCCCAGCAGCCCGACGCGGGGCGACGACACCCCGCGCGCCGTTCACCGTAATTCACGCGCTGGTCGTTGTGCTGTCCGTCATATGGCCTTCGCCGAAAGAATCATCATGCACCTAACAGGTTGGATTGCCGCGGCACTCGTTCTTTCGCTCACGTCACCTGCCGTTGCGCAGGAGTGGGAAAACTTTGGATTCCCAGAGGACGGATTCGAGGCGAACTTTCCGGGACGCCCACAGTTGGAGGAGACGACCTGGACCTCGCAGTACGACTACGAGCTACCCGCGCGTGTGTATCGCGCCTCGCTAGGCGACGCGCAGTATTCGGCGACCGTCGTCGATTACCGCCCCCTCGAGCAGATGGGGCCCGCCCGCTCCGCGGCGTGCCCGCCGGGCGCCGAACCGTGCATCGGCACGCAGGACGGTCGTAACGGCGCAATACTCGGCCTTGGCTACTGGAAGATGGATGTTCGCGGCGCGCCCGCCTACGCGGTGCTGAAGTTCCTACAGCGCGACGTCACAGTCACTGACTACAACCTCGAGTTTCAGCAGGTCGTAGAGGGCTTCTTTCTGCACCTGACCAACCCGGACGAGTCGCGGACGCTGGTCTACATCACGATGCACGAGAATCGGCTCTACATCTACGAGGGCACAACCCCGAAGGGGGCTCCAGAAGCGGCGCTGTTCATGGGGTCGGTCGGATTCGTCGATGCCGATGGCAACAGCCTCCGCTACATGGACTTCTACTCGAACGCCGTTCACGGCTTGCGCCAGTACGATCCACCACCCGTGCGCGTCAACGGTGTCGTGCAGGGTGCGCCAGGCGCGAACTAGCAGCCGAAAAAAACTGAGTGAGGACGGGCGCCCCGCTGCGCGAGTCCGAGACACCGTAACTTCAGAGGGGTCAAATGAGATTTCAAGCGTTGTGTGTTGGTCTGGTCGCGGCATCGGTGGCTCTGGCAGGATGTGCCCAGGAACCGGAGCCCGAGAGTCCGGTGGACGTGGTCGCCGAGAGTCCGGCAGATGAGCCGCTGCTGACTGGCGATCACATCATGACCGACGCCGGCGACCTGGCTATTCAGCCAATCGCGCACGCCACGTTCGCGATGGCCTGGAATGGCAGCACGATCCTGGTCGATCCTGTCGGCGGAGCCGACCCCTTTCAGGATCTGCCGACCCCGGATCTGATTCTGGTCACCGACATTCACGGTGACCATCTCGACAATGCGACCCTGGAAGCCGTGGCCGGGGGCGACACGGTCATCGTGGCTCCGCAGGCGGTCGTGGAGCAGTTACCCGAGGGGCTGGTCGCACAGGCGCGCACGTTGGAGAACGGAAGTGACGTGTCATTGCTCGACCTCACGGTTGAAGCGATCCCGATGTACAACCTGACCGAGGACCGGTTGCAGTTCCACGACAAGGGTCGCGGCAACGGCTACGTCGTGACGATAGGCGGCAAGCGTATCTACATCAGCGGGGACACCGAAGACATTCCGGAAATGCGGGCGCTGGAGAACATCGACATCGCGTTCGTCTGCTTCAACCTGCCCTACACGATGACCGAGGATCAGGCGGCCAGCGCCGTGCGCGAATTTGCGCCGGGCATTGTCTATCCGTACCACTACATGGGCAGCGATACGGAAGCGTTCGCGGCACTCGTCGCCGAAAGCGACGGTATCGAGGTGCGCAATCGAGCCTGGTACTAGTAAGAGAAGGGGTTTCATAGCCTCCAGGCAATGAGGTTTTGAAACCGTTTCGACCCTGGGGACGTCAGCCCCAGCGTCGCGCATGAAGGAGAAGGCCGATGACACGTAGCCCGATCGCAATTGGCGTGCTGATGCTCCTTTCGGTCTTCCTCGGCGCGACGGGCGCCGCGGCGCAATCAGGGTTCATCTCCATCGACGACGATCCGATCCTCGGCAATCCTGAGGCCGCCGTCACGATCATCGAGTTCGGGGACTATCAATGCCCGCTGTGCAGAATCTTCTGGAAGGAGACGATGCCGAGGATCAAGGAACAGTACGTCGATACGGGCAAGGTCCAGTTCGTGTTCCGGGACTTCCCCCAGGAGGTGCACCCCGAAGCGAGCCCCGCGGCGATGGCCGCTGAATGCGCGGAGGACCAGGGCAAGTACTGGGAGTACCACGACAAGATCTTTCAGGAGCAGGACAGACGGGGGCGGGAGGGCGACGTCGTGCGCTTCCGAACCTCCGACCTCAAACGCTGGGGCAAGGATGTCGGCCTGGATACGGCCGCATTCGACGCGTGTGTCGATTCCCAGCAGCACAAGGACGAAGTGGAGTCGGACTACACGGATGCCGCGGGCGTGGGCGTGAACGGCACCCCGTTCTTCTTCGTGAATGGGCGCGTACTGTTCGGCGCCCACCCATTCTCGACGTTCGAGACGGTCATCGAAGAGTTGCTCAACCCGGCACCGCCGGGCAGTGACGCCCCAGAGAACTAGTCGCTGGGCCTACCGGCGGCTCGGCCCACCCTCCCGCCGGACGTCTGCGTGCATCGGTCAGCGCGCTCGCCCGGAACGCTTCGGTTTCGGGCGCTGATGGTTCGCCATCTGCTCCAGCACGGCGCACACCGCCCCTGTATCCTCGGTATCGGGTCTGGTTGCCGCCGCCGCGGCGTAGATGGGCGCCGTGGCCGAGAAAAGCGGCGTCGGACACCCCACCTGACGCGCGAAGTCCCCGATGACCATCATGTCCTTGGCCCAGACCGACAGGCGGATCATCGCTTCCGAGTAGTCGCCCCGCACCATCATCGGGCCCCGTACCTGCAGCATCCGGGAGCTACCACCCCCGTCAGAGATGACTTTGTACGTCAGAGCAGGATCGAGGCCGGCCTTCATCGCGAGGACCATCGCCTCGGCGGCCGCCACATTATGGATGGCGACCAGCAAGTTGGCCACGAACTTCATCTTCGATCCGGCACCGAACGGGCCGACGTAGTACGGCGCCCGCGCAAACGCCTTCATCACCGGCTCCACGGCACGATACGCCGTCCGTGGCCCGCTGGCATACACGGCCAGGTCGCGCACGCGCGCCTGCGCCCCGGTGCCGCTCAGCGGACAGTCCAGCAGCGTTGCCCCGGACGCCGCGAGTATGCTGCGCGCCTCCTCTTTGACGGCGATCGGCAGGGTGCTCGTCTCGATGACGATCCGCCGGCGTCGTCTGGCGCCAGCCAGATCCTTGGCAACGGCGAGCATCGCCGTCGTCGATGGCAGGGAGCAAATCACGATATCGGCCGCCTCCCCAACCTCTCGCGCGCTCTGCACGATCCGGCCGCCTGCACGCTGGTGTGCGCGCCGCCGCGCCGCCACCACGTCGGATCCGACCACTGCGTATCCGTCCCGTATCAGGTTGGCGGCCATGGCCGACCCCATGATGCCGAGACCGATCATGCCTATCGTGTGTGGTTTCTTGCTCGCGCGGGGTCGAGACGAAGAAGCCCGCCGCTTTGCTCCGGACACTGTTTTACGCATGGTGGTCACAACCGTTCACGTCGGCCCTCCTCGATGCACGCGGTTTACGGATCAGCATGGTGTCGGCATCAACGTGAGGACGCGCAACCTGACGGCCATAGACGCTATCACACCGATACCCGCGCGCCTTTCAGCAACAGATTGCTTGACTGGCTACGCGCAGCTTGATACATACGTCAGCACATGACACTCCCCCGAGAGCGTGCGCCGTACTCCGCGATCATCGACCGTCCGCCACTGCCGTCCTTGCCTGGCGGCAATCGCATCGTCTTCTGGACCATCGTCAACGTCGAAGTCTGGGATATCACCCGACCGATGCCGCGGGTGCTCCTCGTGCCGCCGCAGGGTCAGGTCAGGCAGCCTGACGTCCCGAACTGGGCCTGGCACGAATACGGGAACCGGGTGGGCTTCTGGCGATTCTACGAACTGTACGAGCGCCTCGGTATCCGTCCGACCTTGTCGGTGAACGGCCGCACGTGCGTCGACTACCCTCGCATCATGGAGGCGGTGACCAAGTCGAACTGGGAAATGATGGGCCACAGCTATGAGCAGGGGCCGATGCATCTCGAGCCGGATCCCCCGGCGATGATCACCAGGACACTCGACACGCTCGAGAAGTTTACCGGGCAACGACCGATCGGGTGGCTCAGCCCTGGACTCGCCGAGACCTACGATTCCCCGGACCACCTGGCGGCCGCGGGGATCAAGTACATCGGGGAGTGGCCGTACGACGACGAACCCACGCGAATCTCCACCAAGAGCGGTCCGCTCGTCACACTGCCCTACCCGATCGAGTGTCAGGACGTCACGACGCTGGCGGTACAGACCCAGGAGGCGCCGTACTTCGCCAGGAAGTGCATCGACGCGTTCGATCGACTCTACGAGGAGAGCGCGACGCGGACGAAGTTCTTTTCCATTGCCGTGCATCCCTATGCCGCCGGCCAGCCGCATGCCATCAAGCACCTCGAGGCGATTTACGAACACATCGCCAAGTTCACGGGCGTGCTGAATTGGAACGGCAAAGAAATCTACGACTGGTACTGCCAGTCCCCGGAACAATTTACCGGCCCGGCGACGTAGCCGACCTCGAGGTACATTCGTGGTGGTACTGCACGTGACGGTTCGGGTCAAACCCGAACACCTGGGCACGTTCCTGGATGCGGCCCGTCATAACGCGGATTCGGCGCGGAACGAGCCGGGCTGTCTGCGCTTCGACGTGATCAATGACCGGGACGACCCGCACTGTTTCTATTTCTATGAGGTCTATCGTGACGACGCCGCGCTCGCGGCGCACCGGGAGACCGCCCACTTCAAGGCGTACATCGAACAGGCGACGCCGTGGATGGCGGTACCGGCCGAGCGACGCCTCGGCACGAACGTGACCCCGTCCGACGCGGACTGGCGCTAGTGGCCTGATTACCCGGAAGGATCCCTCCATGCCGCCCGAAATATTTCGCGTTGGCATCACGCGCGACACGCTGCGCGCTGATGGCACGTCGATCTTCGATCCAGCCGCGCTGCAGGTATTCGACGACCCGCGGTACGAGTGCGAATTTCTTGAGGACAACACCAAGGAGCTGACGGCGGCGCACGCGGCCCGGTACGACGCGCTGGGCGTGCTCAACCCACATGTCACTGCCGCGACACTGGCCGGGCCCGATCGCCGTCTGAAGATCGTGGCCCGGATGGGCGTGGGATACGACAGCATCGGTGTGCCGGCATGCACGGCGAACGGTGTCATCCTCACGAACACGCCCGATGGTGTGCGCCGACCGGTCGCGACGAGCATCCTCCTCCTGATGCTTGCGCTCTGCCACAAGCTACGGACCAAGGACGCGATCACCCGCGCGGGGCGATGGGCCGAGACCACCGATCACATGGGCGACGGTCTCACCGGAAAGACCATCGGGTCGATCGGCATGGGTAACATCGGCAGCGAACTGTTCCGCCTGTTGGCGCCGCTCGAGATGGTGCACCTGGCCTACGACCCCTACGCGAAACCGGACGATGCGGCACGGCTCGGTGTGCGCCTGACCGACAAGGACACGGTCCTGCGCGAATCCGACATCATCTGTATCAACTGCCCGCTCACGCCGGAGACGCGGCACCTGGTGGGCGATCGGGAGTTCTCCCTGATGAAGCCGACGGCTTACCTCATTAATACAGCCAGAGGACCGATCGTCGACGAGCAGGCTGTGCACAAGGCCCTGGCGGAAAAGCGCATTGCCGGTGCCGCGCTCGACGTCTTCGAGCAGGAACCAATCGGAGCTGACCACCCGCTCGCCGCGCTCGACAACGTCATCCTGACGCCGCACTCCATCTGCTGGACCGACGAGTTCTTCCGCAACAACGCCGAGAGCGCCTTCCGCTCCATCATCGCCGTGGCCAGCGGCCAGACGCCGACCTACGTTGTCAATCGTGACGTCCTCACGCACCCGGACGTGCAGGCCCGGCTGGCCACAACGTAGCGGCCGCTAGCGCGGATTTCATGAGCGCGTAGCTCCCGAGCAACCACAACCAGTGCCCGCGTCTGTAGATCCAGAGAATCCCCAGCCATCTTTCCCTTTCGTACCCGCACGGGTACCACGACCGAGCACTAGTGGCGGTTTCACAACCTCGCCGCGGGTGGCCGCGGACGGGGCCGCCCCGTTCGCGCCGCAGGCGCCTTCCACGTGACAGATGTTTTTGGCGCCGAGCACGAATGGGGCTGTCCGCGGTCCTCCGCGGTCAGGACCCGTCTTGAGGTTATGAAACCGGCTCTAGGTACAAGTGAAATCCGCGCTAGATCAGCGCTGCGATCGCGCTTCCGACATCGCTCGTCGATGCCGTGCCACCGAGGTCGCGTGTGAGCACCTTCCCCTCCCGCACGACCCGCTCGATCGCCTCGACCACGGCGCTGCCGGCGTCTTCGTGACCAAGATGGTCGAGCATCATCGCGCCCGTCCAGATCTGCGCGATCGGATTGGCCACGGCCTTCCCGGCGATATCCGGGGCGGATCCGTGCACCGGCTCGAACATCGACGGATGGTCCTTCTCGGGGTTGATGTTGGCGCCCGGCGCGATCCCGATCGAGCCGGCGACAGCGGGACCAAGGTCGGAGAGGATGTCACCGAACAGATTCGAGCCGACCACGACGTCGAACCAATCCGGATGCTGGACGAAATGGGCCGTGAGAATATCGATGTGATACTGCGCGGTGCTCACGTCGGGATATTCTTTCGCCATCGCCGCGAAGCGTTCGTCCCAGTACGGCATGCTGTGAATAATGCCGTTGGACTTGGTGGCTGACGTCACGTGGCGCTTCGAACGGGTCATGGCGAGCTCGAAGGCGTAGCGCATGACGCGGTCGCAACCGGCCCGCGTGAACATGGCGCTTTGGACAGCCACCTCTTCACTGGTCCCGGTGTAGAGCCGACCGCCGATCTCGGAATATTCGCCCTCGTTGTTCTCGCGGACGATCACCATGTCGATGTCGCTGGGACCCCGCCCGGCGAGCGGCGACTGCACACCCTCGAGCAGACGCACCGGACGCCGCGCGATGTACTGCCGGAAGCCACGGCGGATCGGGATCAACAATCCCCACAACGAGACGTGATCCGGCACGCCCGGAAAACCCACGGCGCCGAGATACACCGACTCGAACCGGCGCAGCTGCTCGAGTCCATCTTCCGGCATCATGCGACCGGTCTTCGTGTACACCTCGCAGCTCCAGTCGAACTCGCTCCACTCGAGCTCGAAGCCGAAGCGACGCCCGGCCGCCTCCAGCACACGCATGCCTTCAGGCACAACTTCCTTGCCGATCCCGTCACCGGGAATCACCGCGATCCGATGGACCATTGTCTGGCGCCCCCTCCGAGCTGATTGATTGCTACGCACGCTACGCGTCCGAGCGCCACCTCCGGTCGTTCCCACGAAGCGGCACTGTAGGAAGCCGTCGCACAGACGCCAGTCCCCCGCCTAATCCGCCGTGCTGGATGCTCTGAATTCCCGGGGACGCGCGCCGGCGACACGACTGCCGACAGTAACGGTGTCGACGAGCAGTATTCTAGTGCAGCCCTCACCAGTGTCAGTACCAAGGGCTATCTGAAAAGCGCTCTAGGAAGTCTGCCTGCCGAGTTGCGCTTCGCAGACCAGCGCCACCTGGAGCAGCGTCTCGGTCTCGTGGCGTCGTCCGACGAGTTGCAACCCACACGGGAGCCCCTGCGACGTCCGGCCACATGGCATCGAGACCGCCGGATGGCCCGTCAGGTTGAAGAGCTGGGTCAGCCGTAGCATCAGCGCGCGCACCAGCAGGGTGCCCCCACCGATGGAGAGGGACTCGGCGCCGACCGGGGGCGCCGGAATGGGGAGCGTAGGCAGCACCAGCCCATCGCGGTCACCAATCGCCGCGTCCACCTCACGACGCAATACCTCGCGCGCGTTCAGCGCCCTGATGTAGTCGCCCGCCTGTATGTAGCGGCCCATCTCCAGGCGCAAGCGCACAGTGGGCGAATAGCCCTCCGGCACCGTGTCGAGCATCGCGACGTGGCACGCCGTGGCCTCGGAGGCGTGAATGTGCAGATAGACCGCCGGAGTCACTGCTGCGTGCGGGATGTCCACGTCCTCGATACGCGCGCCCGCCGCACGGAGCGCGGCAACCGCCTCCTCAAACCGCGTTCGGACCTCGTCGTCGAGCAGATCGCAGAAGTAGGCCCGCGGGAGCCCGAGCCGCATGTCGCCGACGGGCCGCGGTGTCACGACAGGAGGGTCCGTGGCGCCCAGCAGCGCACGGTACATCAGCCACGCGTCGGTTACAGTGCGGGCGAGCGGCCCGACATGGTCGAGCGTACGGGCGAGCGGAACCACCCCCTCCGCGGACACCTCACCATAGGTTGGCTTCAGCCCGACCGTGCCACACGCCGAGGCCGGCACCCGGATGGAACCGCCGGTGTCGGATCCGATCGACCCAAGAGCCATCCCGGCCGCGAGGCTCACGGCCGATCCCCCGCTCGACCCACCCGGCGATCGCGTGAGATCGTGGGGATTTCGCACGGGGCCGAACGCGGACTCTTCGCTCGTCGTTCCGTAGGCAATCTCGTGCAAATTGGTTTTGCCGAGCAGAACCGCGCCAGCCTTCCTGAGGTGCGTAACGATCGGCGCATCGGTCCCCGCGACATGCCCTTCCCGCACACGGGAGGCGGCCGTGGTCGGCACGCCACGCACGTCGACCAGGTCCTTGATCGAGATCGGCACACCGTGGAGCGACCCGTGATCCCGGCCTGCCGCAAGGTCGCGATCCGCATCGGCGGCCTCGCGGCGGGCGTCAGCGGCCATCACGCAGATAAAGGCGTTGAGCCTGCTCTGCTCCGCCTCGATGCGACGTAGACACGCGTCGGTGATCTCGACCGCGGTGGAAGTCCCCGCTCGCAGCCTTCGCCCGAACTGCTCGATCGTCAGATCGTCAAGAATCTCCGACATCGCTCGCCAGTCAGGACTGGCCGTCGGCCCGCGGAAGCGGCGCGCCAGGGGTCACGGTGATGTCAGTGCTGCGCAGCGCTTCTGTCGCCGACGCCAGCGCCTCGAGCAAGGGCTTCAGCTCGGGTAAGCCGCGCCGTTCCGCATCGGCAATCGCCGACTGTAGCCACGCTTCGATATCCACGGTTCCTCCCAGTAGGACACTGCATCCGCGCCTTTCGCCACGCGCTCCGCAGAATACTTCATCGCGGTCGCCGCCCCCGCGTCGGCTTGCCTCTCTTCGTTTTCTCGAAGACTCATTCCCTCCAAAAAAGAAGGCCCGCCCTCTTGCTCAGAGTCCCCTTTCGGCCCCTATAATCCACCTCAGGTGGCCCTGACTCCCGGCACCCGCCTCGGTCCGTATGAGATCGCTGCCCAGATCGGCGTGGGCGGGATGGGGGAGGTCTACCGGGCGCGGGATACGAAGCTGGATCGTGATGTCGCGATCAAAGTCCTGCCAGAATCGCTCGCTGGCGATCCTGATCGGATTGCCCGCTTCCAGAGCGAAGCCAGGACCCTCGCCGTGCTGAATCACCCCAACATCGCCGCTATCTACGGTCTGGAACAGGCCGATCAGACGAAGGCCCTCGTCATGGAACTCGTCGAAGGGCCGACGCTGGCCGACCGCATCGCGCAAGGGGCTATTCCGATCGATGAGGCGCTGCCGATTGCGAAGCAGATCGCCGAAGCCCTCGAAGCCGCGCACGAGCAGGGCATCATTCACCGCGGTCTCAAGCCCGCCAACATCAAGCTGCGCCAGGACGGGGTGGTGAAGGTCCTCGACTTCGGCTTGGCGAAGGCGCTGGAGCCGACAGGTGCGATGTCGCCCGGCATGTCGCAATCGCCGACGATCACGACACCGGCGATGACGCAGGCCAGGATGATTCTCGGAACGGTGAGACCCTACGCCCAGGCCTTCATGGTGTCCGGAATTCCCGCCTCCGTCTTGGGCATCGTCTATTCCGTGCGAGAGTTGGTAGTCGGCACGAGTTCGCCATGTGCCGCCTCCATTCCGCGCATATCTATACACTACAACTTGGTGCCCGCACACTGATGGCTCTGCACCCTGCGCGGCGTCTGCGGGTGTGGCGTTGTACCTATTCCGGTGGCCACACATGAAAATTCCCGTTGAGACCCGGCGCGCTAAAGCCCGCAAGCGTTGGCGTCGACGGTTGATCGGCATCGCGGCGGCGGCGATGGTTCTGTCGGATCTCGGCAGTTCCGTTGGCGCCGCTCCGCAGGCCGACCCACCCCTCCTTCGCAACGAGCTCGCCGAGGCCTCCAGCCCGTACCTGCGGTCGGCGGCGAAGCAGCCCGTGCACTGGCAGGAGTGGAGCAACGACGTGTTCGCCCTGGCACGGAAGCTCGACCGGCCGATCTACCTCGACATCGGGGCGATCTGGTGCCACTGGTGCCATGAGATGGACCGCGAGTCGTACGAGAATCCCGAGATCGCCACGCTCATCAACGAGCTGTTCATCCCGGTCAAGGTCGATCGTGACGTGCGCCCGGACATCGACACGCGCTACCAGCGCGCGGTCGCAGAGCTCGCCGGCAGCGGCGGCTGGCCGCTCACCGTCTTTCTGACTCCGGACGGAAACGTTTTCTACGGGGGCACCTATCTGCCTCCGGACACGCTCAAGGCGGTACTGCCGCAGGTGGCGCAGGGCTACCGCGAGGATCCCGGAACCGTCGCATCGACGGCCGAGGCACTGCGTCGCCATGTGGCCGCCGTGTCCACGGGAGGAGCCGCCACGCTGTCGGGCGAGGTTGTACAGGGGGTCGTTGACCACATCCGCCGGAGTTTCGACTCCGCCGAGGGCGGCTTTGCCAGCGCGCCGAAGTTTCCCACGAGCAATGCGGTCGCGCTGCTGATCGATCGGTACGTGCAAACGGGTGATCGCCGACTTCTGGACATGGTCACGAAGACGCTGGACAAAATGGCCGCGGGCGGGGTGCGCGACCAGCTCTCAGGACGTTTTCACCGATATACCACCGACAGGAACTGGCGGCTGCCTCACTTCGAGGTGATGCTCTACACGCAGGCGGAGGTGCTTTCGACCTATCTCGACGCCTACGCGCTCACGGGCACGGATCTCTACCGCCAGGTCGCCGAGGAGCTGATCGCCTTCCTGAAGAGCGCCTTCCACCGCCCCGGCGGGGGATTCTACGCCACGCAGGACGCCGACGCGTCGCTGGACGACGACGGTTCGTACTACACGTGGAGCGTGGCGCAGCTCGAGGCTGCGGTATCGGCCGCCGAGGCCGACGTGCTCACGCGCTACTACGACATCCGCCCGGAAGGCGAAATGGCGGACGCGCCGAGAACGAAGGATCCCAGCCAGAACGTGCTCTGGGTGGCGGCCACGCCCGAGCGGATCGCGAGGGACGTGCGCACGCCCGTGGACGAGGTCAGGCTCCTCATCGAGTCGGGCCGTCGCAAGATGATCGAGGCGCGGCGCGGGCGTCCCACGCCCGGCGTCGACCGCAACATTCTGAGCGACTGGAACGGGATGATGGTCTCCTCGTACCTGAAGGCGTACGAGACGCTCGGCGACGAGGACGCGCGGGCGTTCGCGCTCGAGACGCTGGACTTCATCCTGAAGCGGAGCTTCGACGCCGACACCGGCATGTACCATTCGCTACTCGGGAACGAGCGTTCGGTGCCGGGCCTGCTGGATGATCAGGTGATGGTGGCGAGAGCACTGCTCGATGCCTATGAAATCACGGGGGACCCGACCCAACTGGGGCGTGCGCGCCAGATCATGGTGTGGACCATCCTGAATCTCTGGGATGAAAGTGGGGGTGGCTTTTTCGACAGAAGGCCGAATCCCGATGCCGCAGGCCTGCTCGCCATTCCGCACAAGCAGATTCAGGACACGCCCGCCTCGTCCGGCAACGCGGTCGCCGCGCAGGTGCTCAACCGCCTGCACTACCTTACGCAGGAAACCCGGTTTCGCGACTTTGCTCGCGTCACGATCGAGACGTTCGCCGGTCGCTCCCGAGACGAAGGCACCTTCGTGGCGGCGCTCGGCATCGCCGCCCAGGAGTATCTTGAGTATCCGACGACAGCCGTCGTGATTGGCCGGGGGGGGGACCCGGTCGCCGCCTCCCTGCACAGGGCCGCGCTCACGACATTCCGGCCTGGAAAGATCGTGCTGCGGGTAGAGCCGGATCGTGTGGATCGTCAGCAGTTGCCGGCGGCGGTGCGGCCCATCCTGGACGGCATCGGGCCTGAGCGCTGGCCGCTGGCGTTTGTCTGCTCAAGTACCGCCTGTTCGCTGCCTACCGCGTCTCCGGCCGAGGTGACGACTCTAGTGAAGAACTTCGGTCGCTAGCACGAAGCGTCCGGCGCGCCACGCCGTGCCTATGCGGCATTCGGTAAAGCCAAGGAGGCGGCGACGGACACGCTTGAGCGTGAGGCGCGTCGCCGGGCCGTCGATGGTGTGGACGCCCGGCCATCGCCCCCCCTAGCTTCCTTTCCCGTGGTCGGATCCGTACCGCGTCGGCGCGTCTCAGTTGGTCGGCACCGGCCGGAGACCTTCGAACCAGTCGGTGATCACGCGGATCTCGGAAGGCCCAGCATCTGGAGGGGAGCCAAGCAACGGTGTGCGAGTTGTGCCGGCGACGACTGCCGGTGCTGGTGTGACCGTTTCAACTGTACT
>CBDFLL010000002.1:0-268749 GCA_965249205.1 Vicinamibacterales bacterium
CGTCTCGCGTGCGCTGATCGGCCTGGATTGTGGCCAGGACCGCCCCCAGCCGCTTGTTCGACACGATGTCCCCGTGGGTGACCCGCCGTTGCTCTTCGAAGGCCGTGAAAGGGAGGCGCTGGCCCGCGTGACGAATCTCGAGGCGACCGTCGGCGTCCGCATGCACGCGACAGCGCTGCCCGCGCAGTCGCCGGGTGAGCGGGCCTGGGGTGATGAGGTAGACCCCGCGTCGATAGTGGAGCGTCAGGGCTTGGGAGATGGTCCGATCTTCCTGCCACGTGAAGATCAGCGCGAGGTCCTCATCATCGCGGACGGGGCGATGCGCGTCATGCGCACTCCTCGGCGGCTTGCCGAATCGGGCGTTGTAGTCGGCCATGAAGGCGGGCGCATAGGCATTGGCGGCCTCGGGCGTCGAGATCTCGCGGAGGCGCAACTCCTTCACGAGCCGATCTTGCAGCGTCAGGTGCGCCCGCTCAACGCGCCCCTTGGCCTGGGGTGCGTTCGCGCACACGATGTCGATGTTGAGGTCCGCCAGCGCCCGGCTGAACTGCGTGGGGCCTCCCGCGCGGCGCCGTGCTGCGCCCGTCGCCCGAAAGATGCTGGCCCGGTCGCTGTAGAAGGCCACCGGTTTGCCGTGGCGCTTGAGATACGTCTGCGTCGAGGCGAAGTAGTCGAACGTCGATTCCGAGGCGACGAACCGCAGCTCCATCAGCTGACTCGTCGCATCGTCCACATAGACGAGCAGCGTGCAGGTCGGGCCTCGATCCTCGAACCAGGCGTGGTCGCAGCCGTCGATCTGAATCAGCTCGCCGACGCAGGCGCGTTGGTGGCGCGGTTGGTAGACGCGGCGCGATCGGGCGGTGCGCGGCACCCACAGCGCCGCGTCGATCATCCAGCGCCGCAGGGTCTCGACCGACACGAGGATGTCGTCACGTTCACGGAGTTTCTCGGCCGCGAGGGTCGGCCCAAAGTCGCGGTAGCCAGACCGCACTAACTCCAAGACGTGGTCACGCAGCGCGCGCGGGAAGCGTCGGTGGCTCGGCCGGCCGCGCTTCTTGGACACCAGTCCGCCAGGGCCGTCGAGACGCAGGGTCCGGCACAGACGCTCGACCTGGCGCACCCCGAGCCCCAGTTGTGCGGCCGCGTGGGCCTGGGTCAGGCGCCGTTCCCGCACACGCCCCAGAATCTCCAGGCGGTGCGGTTCCTTCGTACTCATCGTCAGGTAGCCCTCGTTGTCCATGTCGGCCTCCAGGCCATACACGGTGCCCGAAACCCGACATTTCTAATGTGGAGAAACCCGACATTTACATTTTGTGTCTACAGGTGCTGCGTCAAGTTGCCACTTATTGATAACCAACGCAGCCCACTCTAAGGGAACCCATGCCCATCAAGATCAAGATCTCGAAGAAACCGCTGGAGCATTTTCAGCCGTCCAAGTATTGCGAATGGTGCGTCAATGTAAGAGCTGATAATCCAAATGAACTCCGCCACCCCGACGACGACGTTGGTCTGTCTGTCCTGTGGGCGCTCGACTTCCCGGCCGATACTGACATTCTTGACCCGGACATCGCCGACACAATCGAAGGGGCACCCGGCTACACCGTCGATCCCGGCGCCGGAGAGGGCACCGTTACGCGGCCCGGAGACACTGAATTTACGATCTGTTTTGTGGCAGCGTGTGCGGAGCGGGCAGGTACTGAAATGAGTCTCGAGCAGAGCATCGACATGGCTGCTTCCGGGTTTGGTGTCAGCACATGGCGCCCCGTTCCTTTCAAGGGTGCACCAGACGGCAAGAGGCCGATCATCGGACCGGCACCCGTCGCTATGGCTCCTGTTGAGGATCCAAGCGAATTCGGGATTCTTGCAAGTTTTGAAGCCAGAAAGCTCGCTGCATTGATGGGTGTCGATGCCACTCGCATTCAGGCGAGCGTTGTCGGATCCGCCAAGTCTGACTTGAGCGGTAGGGTCATGTACGTCAGCGGCGTCTCAGAGAAACCGTCCCTCGCAAGAAAGACGAGGCAACAGAAGATCAAGTAGACAGTCCGCTTCGACAGCAATCCCACTGCCGGAAACCTAGGCCGTGGGATGCCGCTGGAGGCGTGTCGAGAATCCAGTTGATTTGGAGAACATGCCGGAGTGGTGAAACTGGCAGACGCGCTGGACTCAAAATCGGCTCGGCACCATTCGTCGTTTTCGGGTGTTGACCGTAACTCTCGGTTGCTGAAGCAGATGCGAAGATCACCTTTGGGCCGTCTCTGACCGGGGCGGCCCTTTTCGTGCGCAATGTTTCAAGATTCTTTCAAGATCGGGAGATGCCGGGTGGGTGGTAGCATCCGAGACACTAGTTGTCAGTGACATCGCGTAAATTCTGGCGCGGCGTGCGCCGAAGTGGACGACAACCCGGCGGAGCCGCATGGCGCGGCGAGAGGTCAGACGAGGGGAAATAGCAATGGAGACAACGGGAATGCCGAGGAGCCGCATGGAGCCGACCGGTCTGGTCTTGGTGCTGGCCGCCGTACTGTCCTTGACCACTGCCTACGGCCAGGGCCAGGAGGCGGTGCCGATTGACAGCGACGATCTCGGTGGCGTGGTCACAGGGCCGAGCGGGCCGGAAGCCGGCGTCTGGGTCATTGCAGAGACGACGGACCTTCCGACGAAGCTCGTCAAAATCGTGGTGACCGACGAGGAGGGACGCTACCTCGTGCCCGACCTGCCGCAGGCCACCTACGACGTCTGGGTACGGGGGTACGGTCTCGTTGACTCGCCAAAGGAACAGGCCATGCCTGGGAGCGGTCTCAACCTTACGGCGGTCGCGGCGCCAGACCCGCACGCGGCGGCGCAGTACTTCCCGGCCGGGTATTGGTTTTCGCTGATCCAGCCGCCTGCCAAGACCGAGTTTCCCGGGACCGGGCCGTCTGGGAACGGCATCTCGCCAGACATCGACAACCAGGCCCAGTGGCTCAGGGGCCTGAAGACGGGCAGCTGCCTGACCTGCCACCAGCTCGGTAACAAGGCCACGCGCGAGATTTCTCCGGAGCTCGGTCATTTCGATTCGACCGCGGCGGCCTGGGAACGGCGCATCCAGGCCGGACAGGCGGGCGGAAACATGCTCGCCGGCATCGGCCAGATCGGGCCTGGGCCGGACCGTTGCGGTTCTCGCGGACTGGACGGATCGGATTGCCGCGGGCGAGCTCCCACCGACGCCGCCTCGACCCCAAGGGCAGGAGCGCAACGTCGTCATCACCGAGTGGGATTGGGCCCGACCCGAAGGTATACCTCCACGATCTCACGTCGACGGACCGGCGGGCCCCGACCGTCAACGCCAATGGTCCAGTCTTTGGGTCGCTGGAGAATAGCGCAGACTATCTGCCCGTGCTCGACCCGATGGAGAACACGACGAGCCAGGTGATGCTGACGGTCCGGGACCCGGAGACCCAGTTCTCGACCGTCCAGCAAGTGGTTGGAACCTTCGCCGTACTGGGGCGAGGAAGTTCTCTGGAGCAGCAAGAACAACGTGCACAACCCGATGATGGACCACGAGGGACGCGTCTGGATCACGTCCAGGGTGCGGCCGCCAGAGAACCCGGACTTCTGCCTTGAAGGTTCCAGTCATCCGGCGGCCCAGGCGTTCCCGGTCGAGCGAGCCAACCGGCACCTTGCGATGTACGACCCGGCGACCAAGGAGCTCACCCACATCAGCACGTGCTTTTCAACCCACCACTTGATGTTCGCCGAGGATGCCAACAACACGCTTTGGACGAGCGGTGGCGGTCAGGTCGTCGGATGGCTGGATACGAAGATGTTCCTCGAGACCGGCGACGAGGCGAGGTCGCAAGGGTGGACGGCGCTCATCATGGACACCAACGGCAACGGGAAGCGTGACGCGTACGTCGAGCCGGACCAGCCGGTGGATCCGACGATGGACAAGCGTTTCGGGAGGGCCTTCTACGGCGTCTCGCCCGCCCCAGACGGATCGATTTGGGGCTCCGTGACTGGCTTCCCGGGCGCGGTGGTTCGGCTGGATCCCGGTGCGGACCCCTCAGAGACGGCGCTGGCCGAAGTGTATGAGCCGCCGCTCGACAGCCAGGGGGTGCCTGTGGAGGGCTTCACGCCACGAGGGTTCGACGTCGACCGCGACGGCGTAGCCTGGTTGGCCATGTCAAGCGGTCACCTGGCGAGCTTTGACCGGCGCAAGTGCACCGGACCGCTGAACGGTCCGACAGCGACGGGCCAGCACTGTCCCGAGGGCTGGACCTTCTATCCCGAGCCGCTGCCGCAGCTCAAGGGCGTCGAAAGCCCGGGCAGCGCTGAAGGCAGCTACTTCACGTGGGTGGACCAGTTCGACACGTTCGGCCTGGGTCCGAACACGCCAATCAATACCGGTAACCTGTCAGAGGGGTTGCTGGCCTTGAACGATGAAGAGTGGCTCGTGTTTCGCGTGCCCTATCCACTGGGGTACTACACCAAGTGGGTCGACGGCCGCATAGACGATGTGAACGCCGGGTGGAAGGGCAAAGGGCTCTGGACCACGGTCAGCACCCGCGCACCGTTCCACATGGAAGGTGGCAAGGGGACGCTGAGCAAGGTCATCAAGTTCCAGCTCCGACCCGATCCGCTGGCCAGGTGAGCGGCCTGCGGGCCACCCGACGCGCCACGGAAGCCGTCGGCTGTTCCTGGTAAAGCAGCCGCCGGGCGGGCACGAACGGAGCATGGCGTCCCGCTCTCGCAGGTTCGAGGCGGACGACGAGCTGGCGACACTCGCCAGGCTCAGGTCCCGCGAGCAGGAGGCCTCGCGGCGGATCAACGCGCTGGAGCGAGTCCTGATCCAGGGCCTCGAGCGGCAGATTGCCCGGATCGAAATGGCCCTCGAAGAGCGGGAGCGGGAGGCCATCGGACGGCTCAAACGATTCAAGGCCAAGCGGGAGGAGACCCATGGTGAATGCCCCACCGGACACCCTCGTCATCCAGAACATGACGATGACCGGTTTCTTCGCACGATCGCCTTGACTCGAGTCGTCCGGAACCGTACGATTTGATAGCAGGCCCCCCCGAACTCCTTCGAGATCAGGTAGTCGGACATGACACGACGAAGACGGAACGTGGCGATGGCCGGCCTGCTGGCGATTGCGGCCATGCTCCCGGTTCTGCGAGCGCAGGAGTTCACCGCCGACCTGATCCTGTCGAACGGAAAGATCATCACCGTCGACGACCGCTCTACGATCGCTCGGGCCGTTGCGATTCGCGGCGATCGCATCGTGGCCGTTGGCACCGATCAGGACATCGCTCGACTGGCGGGTCCGGACACCCGCACGATCGACCTTCAGGGACGAGCCGTCATCCCCGGACTCATCGACAACCATATGCATCTGCTCCGCGTGGCCGCCACGTGGCCGATCGAGCTCCGCTGGGACGGCGTGTACTCCCGCGAGCAGGCCGTCGAGATGCTGCGCGCCCGCGCGGCGGCTGTCGGCCCCGGTCAGTGGGTGTTCAACATCGGCGGCTGGACGACCGCGCAGTTTGCGGACGACCCGCGGCCGTTCACGCGCGAAGAGCTGGATCGGATCGCGCCGGACAATCCGGTGGCGCTACAGGAATCGTACTACCAGGTGTTTCTGAACAGCCGTGCGCTGGACGCTTGGGACATTCGCGCCGGCGCGCCGGACCCTCAGGATTTCGTCGAAGGATCGATCATGCGCGACGGGGCCGGCCGGCCGACCGGTGTGATCCGAGGGGACATCGCTGCGACGCGTCCGGTGGCTGCCAGGTTGCCGCGCGTCGCGCCGGAGCGGCTCGAGGCCAGTAGCCGGGCACTCGTGAGCGCGATGAACCGCGCCGGCCTCACGGCATTCGGCGTGGCCGGGTGCAACGACGACGCGCTGGAGATCTTCCGCCGATGGCGGGCCCGGGACGAGCTCAACATCCGCGTGTTCTGCATCGACGGCCCCGCCGCAGCGACGCCGGCGCAAGTCGACGGATCTGTGCAAGCGATCGCGAACGTGAAGCTCTTTCAGGGCGACGCGTACATCGACGCGGTCACGTTCGGCGAAAGTGTGTACCGGCCACTTCACGACCCGATGTTCGCGACCGAATCGAATCCGCCGCCGAATCAGCTGGAGCAATGGCGTCGCATGGCGATGGCCGTTGCGGAGGCGGGGCTGCCGTTACACGTGCACGCCAACCTCACCAACACCATAGATGCCTTCCTCGACCAGATCGAAGCCGTGAACGCGGTGTATCCGGTCAGAAACCTGCGCTGGGTGTTGGCGCACCTCAATCAGGTCAACGCCGCGCAGCTGGAGCGCATGAAGAAGCTCGGCATGTATGCCGCGATGCATCCATGGGGTGTCATCAACGGGGCGATCATGCACGAGAAGTTCGGTCAGGATGCTGCCGGCGATCTGTCGCCGTTCGCGGTCGTGCAGCGCAGCGGCATCACCTGGGGTCTCGGCAGCGACGGGAGCGCGGCCAACCAGTACCTGCCGATGACGACGTTGTACTTCGCCGTCACCGGCAAGATGCCGAGCGGCAGGACCGTCATCGACCACACGATCAGCCGCGAGGAGGCATTGATCGCGCATACACGCAAGAACGCCTACTTCGTGTTTCGGGAGAACGACCTCGGCGCGATCCAGTCCGGCAAGCTGGCCGATCTGGTGGTCCTGGATCGCGACTATCTCACGGTGCCGGCTGACGAGATCAAGGACATCAGAACGGTTCTGACGATGGTCGGCGGCCGCATCGTTCACGGTGGTGACGCCGGAGTGTCCACCATGGGGACAACGCCATGATCCGGTGGATATTCGCCACCGCGGTCATCGGGGTCGTCGCTGTCGTCGCTGCGCTGTTGGTCGCTTCGACGTTCGCGACGGCGGCTTCCTTCACCGCAGGCACCGAGGTGGCGTTGCTTCCCGCCAGTCTGGGCGAGGTCTCGGGATTGTCCCACAGCCGCACCAATCCGGACGTGTTCTGGGTCCACAACGACTCCGGGGATCAGCCCAGGGTCTATGCGGTCAGCTGAAGGGGGGGTGCTCGGGAGCTACACGCTCGCCGGCGCCTCCGCGATCGACTGGGAAGACATGACCTCCATGGGATTCTACGACTTCGATGATTACGAACGACTTCTTGCTGCCGCGAAGACGTCGGGGCCAGTGCCCTACCTGATAGTGCTCTTGGGCGCCGAAGCGGGGCTCCGCTGCGGTGAAATGATCGGGCTGGAATGGGGTGATGTGGATTTCACTACAGGCCAGCATCCAGCGATCGGAGTGGCACGGCCATGTCGATGTTCCGAAGGGAGGTCGGTTGCGGCATGTGCCGATGACTGCTCGACTCAAAGCAGCGCTTCGGGAGCATCGTCACCTGAAGAGCCAGCGCGTGATCAGCAGAGCTGATGGGTCAGCGCTGACGCAGGACATGGTTGGTGATCATGTTCGGCGAGCGGCAAGGAAGGCGGGGGCCACAGTCAGCGGGGTTCACATCCTACGGCACACGTTCTGTTCGCATCTTGCGATGCGAGGGGCAGCGGGGCGTGCGATTCAGGAATTGGCCGGACACCAAGATCTGACGACTACGCAGCGGTATATGCACCTGACTCAGGCAGCGGTGGACTCGGCGATTCGTCTGCTGGAGTCTCCCCGAGTCCCCTCGGAAGGTGGAGACATTGTGGAGACGGCGGCGGGCTAAGAAGACAACCCCTTGATCCGCAACAGGTTAACTGGAGCGGGCTACGGGAATCGAACCCGTCTAGCTGGCTTGGGAAGCCAGTGCATTACCACTATGCTAAGCCCGCGTCTGGCGGCCACGCGCCACAAATTGTAGCGTAGGCTAGGCTAGCTCCGAATAAGCGCCACCACCTCGTCGCGCTTCGTTTCCATCATTGCCGGTGACGTGGCCTCGAGGTTTAGGCGGAGCAGTGGCTCGGTGTTGGAGGGCCGTACGTTGAAGTGCCAGTCGGGGTAGTCCACCGACAAGCCGTCCAGATGTGCCAACGTGGCGTCCGTGTAGCGCGCCTCGATCGCTGCGAGCCTTTTCGGCACTTCCTGCATCGACGCGAGCTTTGTGTTGATTTCTCCAGAAATGAAATAGCGCTCGCGAAACGGCTGGAGCAGCTCCCGCAGGGACTGATTCTTCCGCGACATGAGTTCGAGAATGAGCAGGGCTGGAATGAGCCCGTTGTCGGCGTAGTAGAAATCGCGGAAGTAGTAGTGGCCGGTGACCTCGCCGCCGAAGATGGCGTCCTCATCGCGCATGCGTTTCTTGATAAACGCGTGGCCGACCCTGTTCATCAACGCGCGGCCGTTGTACTTGGCCACGATGTCCTTCACGGCGTGGCTCGCACGCAGGTCGTACACAATCGTCGAGCCAGGATGCTTCAGGAGGAAGGCCTCAGCGAGCAGCGCGGTCACGAAGTCGCCGGAGATGAATTCGCCGCTGCCGTCGATGAAGAAGCAGCGGTCCGCATCGCCGTCCCACGCGATGCCGATATCTGCTTGCTGACGGATGACCTCAGCGGTGATGTCCTGACGGTTCGCCTCGATGAGCGGATTCGACTCGTGGTTGGGAAAGTTACCGTCGATCTCACAGCAGAGTGCCGTCGTCTTGCAGGGCAGCCGTTCAAAGATGGGCGGCGCGGTAAGACCAGCCATGCCGCTTCCGGCGTCGAGCACCACCGAGAAAGGTTTGATCACCGACGGATCGATGAACGACATCACCTTGTCCAAGTAGTCGGGCACCACCTCGCTGGTTGTGAGCGAGCCACGGCGTGTTGCCGCGGATGGCAGACGCTTGTCGGCGATCATGTCGCGGATATCGCCGATGCCGGCGTCGCCACTCAGTGGTAGCGCGGCAGCTCGCACCATCTTGACGCCGTTGTATTGCTTCGGGTTGTGCGAGGCCGTGATCTGCGCACCGCCGCCAAGGCCATCGCGGATCACCGCGAAGTACAACATGTCGGTGCCCATCATCCCGTAGTCGACGACATCGGTGCCCTGTTCGCGCACGCCGTCGGTAAACGCCGCCGCTAGAGCCGGCGAGGACAGCCGCATGTCGCGCGACATACCGATCGTGGGTGTCTGCAAATACGCAGCGAACCCACGTCCAATCAGTCGTGCGACGGTTTCGTCGATTTCTTTCGGATATAGGCCACGGATGTCGTAGGCCTTGAAGATCTCTGGATTCACACTCATTGTCAGGCTCGGGTGTAGTCAGTCAGCGTCGTTCTATCGCCAAGCACCGTCCCGCCGTCAACGGTGACGCCGTGCCCGATGTGGCAGTGCCGTCCCACGATGGCGTCGCGTACTAAGGCCTCGCCGTTCACGCGGCAGTGGGGCCAGAGAATCGAGCCCTCGATCGACGCGCCCGCTTCGACGTGCGTCCGCCGACCGATCACGGCATAAGGGCCGACGCGCGCACCGGACTTCACGACGGCTCCCTCGTCGACGAAGCACGGGCCCTCCAGCGTTGCGCCGTCCTCGACCGTCGCATCAGGTGCCACTGACACGCGCGGGGCAGGGAGGTTCAGAAACGGCGCCGTCGCGTAGCGCCCATCCATGATGTCGCGGTGGACATCGGTGTATTTCTCAGGCGTGCCGATATCAATCCAGTAGCCGTCGTAGATGTAGGCCACAAATGTCTCACCTCGCTCAACCAGCGATGGAAAGTAGCTTCGCTCGATCGAGCAGGGCTCATTGCTCGGCATCCGCTCAAAGGTGTCGGGTTCGAGTACGTAGATGCCCGCATTGATGTGGTTGGTCGTGATGCGATCGGCCTCCGGCTTCTCAAGAAAGCGCTGGACGTTGCCGTCGGTGTCGGTTTCCACGAGGCCGTAGGCACTAGGATTGTCGACTGGCGTCAGCACGATCGTCGCCCGAGCCCTGCGCTCCCTGTGGAGGGCGATGACGGCGGCCAGATCGATCTGCGTAAGCACGTCGCCGTTGAAAACAACGACCGGGTCAGACACGTTGCCAGCCGCGTATTTCACCGCGCCGCCTGTGCCGAGCGGCTCGGGTTCGACGACATACCGGAGCGGTATGCCCAGCGTCGTGCCGTCGCCGAGGATCTCTTCGATGCGTCCCGGTTGATAGTTCAGACTCAGAATGACCTCGTCGATTTCAGGAATTTGTCGCAGGAGGTCGATCTGATACTGAAGAAAGGGCCGATTGAAGATCGGCACGATCGGTTTGGGGGTGTGAATCGTAAGCGGCCGCAGGCGAGTCCCCTTGCCCCCGGCCAACAGGATGGCCTTCATGACAACCACCGATCTTACTCGATGATAGAATTGGCCCCCTCGATGAACTTGCCGAACGCGCTGACGCTGGTGCGGATGTTTCTCGTACCACTCCTGGTCGTCGTGCTGCTGACCGAGTTCGAGGGGCGCCGGATCCTGGGTGTGCCGAAAGAACTTGTTGGTGCGGCGATTTTCGCGATCGCCTCGTTGACGGATTGGCTCGACGGATATCTGGCTCGACGCCGTCGTCAGGTCACGTGGCTCGGACAGATGCTCGATCCGATCGCCGATAAACTCCTGACGTCTGCGGCGTTCGTCTCGCTCGTGCAATTGAACCTGGCGCCGGCGTGGATGGTGGCGCTGATTATCGGGCGCGAGTTTGCCATCACCGGGCTTCGGAGCTTCGCGCATACCCGTGGAATTACGATGCCCGCCTCTCCGCTTGGCAAGATCAAGATGGCGTCGCAGGTGACGGCGATCCTGCTGCTGATTCTTGGGTGGGGCCCGCTACCCTGGCTTGCGCCGATCGGCTACGTGGCACTCTGGGTGGTAATGCTGACGGCGCTGGCCTCAGCCGTGGACTATTGCTTCCGGCTCCAGAGGTTGCTGAACTCGCGCGCCGAGGACCGCAGCGTCGTGCCTGCGAGGAAGGCCAGCTAGTGGTCTGGTTGCGAATCAGCTAGCGCGTTTTCGGCCTGTACGTATTGCTCGCATGTGGTACTTCCTCGCGCGGCTAGGAGGTGTCACATCCGATCGAAAACGCGTTAGGCATTCGGCCGGCGAAGGCGCTTTTCATGACCGTGTGGCGTTCGAGTAGACGCAATGCCGAAACACAAAGCTACTCGAAAAGCGCTCTATGCCTCCCGCATGGCAGCGTTGCTCCTCGGTCACATGCGCCCGGCATGCCAGAGGACTAGGACCGAGGCTGGGCGCTACTTTCTGAGCGCCACGTAGTCGCCGGACATGACCGCGTCGCGGGAGACGGTCACCTGTAGCGTGGAGATCCCAGGTTCGACCTCCACCGCGACCGCTTCGCCAAGCTCAACCAGAAAGGTGTCCGGCTCCAGCTTGTCACGGTAGAGAACGAACTGCGCGCCAGCGGCGATGCCGTGGTTGCTACCCCGATCGACGACGAAGTAGTCGCCGAGGCCGAAGCTCGTGCGGTTATCACTGCCGGTAATGACACGGCCGTAGTTATCGCGTTGTGCCTCCGGCCGGAGGATCGAGACCTCAGGCGCCTCCGGTAACACGAACGGTTCGAGATAGTCATTCGGTTCAACCGAATCGCATCCAAACGTCACCGTCGCCAGCGACAGCTCCTCGTCCACGGCGTAGACGCGGATCCACCCTGACGTGTGAGTGGTGGCTGGATTGTTCCGGCCGACGCCCTCGCGTTCGACGGGCACCGCGCGCCGCGTGAAGTACTCCTGTCCGACCTCGATTCCGTTGTCAGTTCCGCCGTTGATGACAATCAGATCGCCCGGCGCGAACGTGTAGTGAACAATAGACTCCTGGCTGCCCGTCACGCGCAGCGGCACTTGCGGTACCTGGTAGGCCACGCTGGGGGCGCACGCCAGCGAAAGCACCTCAGGCGTGAGTCCAGTGGGTACAGGGCTTGGCGCGCGTTGCGCGAGGACCGGTGCCCCCGCGGTGGCCATCACCACGGCGGCGACCAGAAGTCCGGTGATGCGCAGGCGCGCAAGCGATGCGAAGAGGCGACGGCGGGCGATACGGTGATTGATGGTCATTGGCAGCTACTCGCAGACGCGCCCTCGCAGGCTCGCCAGTCGATAAGTTACTGATTCTTCAGCGCTTCGAGCCGATCCCGCGCATCATCGAGGTGGTCGCTGCTATCGAATTCCGTCAGCAGCCGCTCGAAATACGGAATCGCTTCAGCGTTCTTATCGGTTCGGGAGAGCGACTCCGCCAGATAGAAGTAGACCTGGTCGCGGCCAGTAAACTCTGGGTCGTCGCGAAGCACCTCGCGAAACCGGTCGATCGCGCCGGGATACCACTGAATACGGAAGTAGTGCAGGCCGACCCGAAATGATGCCTCGCTCAGTCGATCGCGGGCGACCCGCCAGTTGGATCTGACCTCGGCGGTCAGGGGACTGTCCGGGTAATTCTGAAAAAACACGTCAAACTCGACGAGCGCGGCGCCGGTCTCGGTCTGATCGCGTTCCGGCGCCCGCATTTGTTCGAAGTGGGTCATCGCCAGCTTGTACTGCGCGTAGTCAGCCCGTGCGTGCGTTGGGTACAGCGTCAGAAACTCCTGGAATTCGGCTGTGGCCAACACGCCCGACTCCGCGGAGCCCTCGCCGAGGTATGAGTCACCGACTCCCAGTTTGGCGTCAGGCCTGAACTCGCTCTGGGGGTAGCCGTCGATGATCTGCTGGAAGTAGGTGCGCGCGTCGAGCCAGCGCCCCATTTCGAGCGATTCAAGGCCGTGTTCCCACAGGAACTGGTCTGGAGCTGCGGTATCGGGTGGCACAAGCGTCTGGAGGCTCGGCGCGCACGACATCATGGTGACAGCCAGTGCCGCCATGATGGCGATGCGCCAGCCTCCGACGGACCTGCGTTCAGTCATGTCCTGCCGTCATCCAATCGTACTGGGCGCGGAGCCCTTCTTCCAGCATGGTGGTCGGGCTAAATGCCAGGTCCGCTCTCGCGCGAGTGGTGTCGGCACACGTATCCCGCATGTCGCCCCGCTGTGCCTCAGTCGGTTCCACCCGCAGCGGGCGATCGGTGACACGGCGGATGAGCTCGAATACAGCCCGCAGCTCGATCTGGGAACCACCACCAATATTGTAGACACGTCCGGGCGTTCCGCGGTCGGCAGCCGCCACGGTCGCCGCCACGGCATCGGCCACAAAGGTGAAGTCACGAGTCTGTCGGCCATCACCGAACTGCTGCACGGCCTCCCCACGGGCGGCCGCTTGCAAGAACCGGGAAAATCCCATATCTGGGCGCTGGCGGGGCCCATACACGGTAAAGAACCGAAGGGCGACGGTTGGAACATCGTAGCTGACGCGGTACAGAGAGCACAGCTGCTCGGCGGCGAGCTTGGTGACGCCATACGGTGAGACCGGTTGCCGGCGTGCGTCTTCCTGCATCGGGAGCGGTGCGGAGTCGCCATACACCGATGAGCTGGAGGCGTAGACGAAGCGCTCGATCGGCTGTCCGATGCACGCTTCAAGGAGGAGCTGGGTGGCCTCCACGTTGTTGACGGTATAGGCGTGAAAATGTCGACCCCAGCTCTCGCGTACCCCGACCTGGGCCGCCAAGTGAAATACGTGCGTCACGCCGTCCAGCAGCGCCGACAGGTTGGCGTTGGCCAGTGTCGAGTCGATAAGGCTGAAGGCCGCGGAGTCCTGGAGCCGAGCAAGATTCCGCTCCTTGGTTGCCCGCGGGTACACATCGGCGAACGAGTCGATGCCGACGACTGTCGCGCCGTCTTCAACAAGGCGCTCAGCGAGATGGGATCCGATAAAGCCGGCAGCGCCGGTCACGAGTGCCTTCACGCGAGCATCTCCCGGACACGTGAGGGCAGTCGGCAAGGTTTCCCGCTCGCGTTCATGGCGGCATGCACCGTGTAGCCGGAGGCCGCGACGGTCTCGTGGCCATCCCTGGTGACTTCGTAGTCGAACCGGAGTCGGACCGGCGAAACCAGTGTCGCCAGTGTTGCAACCGTGATCTCGTCGTCGTACCGAGCCGGCTGGCGATATTCGCAGTGCGCTTCGATCACTGGAAGCGAGACCCCGTCACGCTCCATGTCCCGATAGGTCCAGTCGGTCTGTCGCAGCCAGTCGGTCCTGCCGACCTCAAACCACACGAGATAGTTGGCGTAGTAGACGACCCCCATCTGGTCGGTCTCGGCGTAGCGTACGCGGAGCCGGGATGTGCGCGCCGCGCTCCGCTCGGCACCCGAGGTCACCGAACGTCGTACGTGCATGGTGTCACGGTCGTGCAGCTGCGTCGGCCGCGGCGCGGAGGGCGTGTGTCGCGGTCTCGGCATCTGGGGCGCCAAAGATCGCCTTGCCGGCTACAAGGATCGTCGCACCGGCGTCCACAGCGTCCCGCGCGTTCGAGGCGTCGATGCCGCCGTCGATCTCGATGAGCGCAGACGACCCGGCTCGACTGAGCACGTCGCGCACGCGGCGTACCTTGTCGAGGCCTTGGCGAATAAAGGCCTGGCCGCTAAAGCCCGGATTCACGGACATGACGAGGACGAAGTCGAGGTCCGATGCAATTTCCAGAAGCGACGAGACGGGCGTCGACGGATTGAGCACGGCACCGGCCTTCACCCCCAGACTCTTGATGTGCGCGATCGTACGATGCAGATGCGGGTTCACCTCGACGTGCACCGAGAGCATGTCCGCTCCCGCGCTCACGAAATCGTCCAAGTAGCGATCCGCGTCCTCGATCATCAGGTGCACATCGAGCGGGCACGCGGCCGTTCGCTTGATTGCGTGGACAACCGGCTGGCCGATGGTGATGTTCGGTACAAAGTGGCCGTCCATGACATCGATATGGATCAGGTCGGCGCCTCCTCGTTCGACAGCCGCAATGTCGCGCCCAAGGTCGGTGAAGTTGGCCGATAGGATGGACGGCGCGATCAGGATCTTGTCGCTCGACCAGGCAAGCGGTGCAGTCACTGACTGACCTCAAGAGAGATCGAATCGGCGGGGCCCACGCGAAAGCCGCCGGCTGGTCGTTGCCGCACGACCGTTCCCGGCGGCACGCCTCCGTATGGTTGCGAGCCGACAATGCTGACGCGAAATCCTCTGGTGCGCAGGGTCTCCGAGGCGCGTTCACCATCGGTGCCGATCAAGTCCGGCATCACATAGGTGGTCGCCTGCTCTCCGCGATTCAGCAGCATCGACACCTGTGGGGCGAGTGATGCCGGTGCCGGATCCTGAGCGACGATGGCGTCGGCCATGTAGTCGGGCGAGCGAAATTCAGAAAGCGCGGCGATCTCGAGGCCATCCTCAACGAGGCGCATTCGGGCCGTACCCTCCGTCTCCCCGAGCAGGGCTGGAACGATCGTCGTCGGCGGGCCGGAACTGACCCAGACGCGGATCGTGCGCTGGCGCCGCGCCTCCACGCCTGGCGCCGGGTCCTGTTGCATGATGCTGCCGGCAGCGACCCGTTCGTCCGCACGCGAATTGGGATCGATGCGGAGCGAGAGGCCAGCGGCAGTCGCTGTCTGAGAGGCGTCGGCCACCGTGACGCCGATCAGCATCGGCACCTCGACGTCGCGCGCGCGTAGTGCCACACGCATCGCCACCAGTGCCGAGGCCATGAACGTCGCGGCAAGCGCGCCGACGAGCAGTACCACTTTTCCGAGTCTCCAGACGCGTTTGCCGAATCGCATGTGTACGTGATCGTACCACGAAGTCCCGGGCGTTCCGTGCTAGTCGGCTCCGACGCGGACCAACGCTGCGGCGAAAAACGCCTCGAGTCCGTGGACGAACGGCAGCGTTCGCAGCATGCCACGGGCGTCGAGCACGGGACGCAGGGTCGGCGACGCGTCGGCGCGAAGATCCACAAGTGCGAAGTCATCGTGGGTCGACAGGAACGCGTCGACGACGTCCTCGTTTTCGTCAGGCTCACTCGAGCAGGTGGCGTAGACGAGTCTGCCGTAAGGTCGCACGAGGGTCGCGGCGCGGTCGAGCAGGCGACGCTGATCGATTGCAAACCGGGCCAGGTCGTCTTCGCTTCGACGCCACCGCACGTCCGGATCGTGCCTGATCGTGCCGAGACCTGAACAGGGTGCATCTACGAGCACGCGATCAAACACCGGGCCGAAAGGGAGTGGACCGGATGCGGCGACGTGAGCCAGCCGAATGCAGGTGGCGCCGCTCGTCCTGACGGTGTCGGTCAGAAGCCGGACGCGGCGTGCCCGCACGTCGCAGGCCACCAGCACTCCGGTGTCGCGCATGTCGCCTACCATCGCCAGGGTCTTCCCTCCAGGTGACGCACAGAGATCGAGAATGCGTTCGCCCGGGCGTGCCGCCACTGCGAGGCTGACAAGCTGGGACGCCTCGTCTTGCACAACAAAGGCGCTGGCATGAGAGCCGGTCGTAGGACTGTCATCTGGCGCGCGTAGTGGATTTCCCTGCACGACGATCAACCCCTCCGGTGCGTGCGGGGTCGGCACGGTGTCGACACCGGCTTGTCGCAGCTGACTCGCCGCCGCGTCGCGGTCCCCCATCAGCGTGTTGGCGCGAAGCGTCAGCTTCGGCGTCTCGTTGTTGAAGGTGACCCAGCGTTCGCACGCATCGAAGCCATGCCGGTCATGCCAACGTGCCACGAGCCAGTCGGGGTGCGAGTGGGTGATACCCAGGTAGGCAAGCGCGGTCGCACGGTCGGTACCGGCCTGCGTACCTTTGTCAGTCGCTGCGTCGGGTCTCGGCGGCAGCGGAAGCTGGTGTCGCTGCCGAACGGCGGCGCGGAGCACGGCATTCACGAAACCGGCTGCGCTCGGCTTGCGCGCCTGTCGGACAAGGTTCACGGCATCGTCCACAGCGGCCGAGGCGGGGACGCGGTCGAGGTAGAGAACCTGATAGAGGCTCAATCTAAGGACATGGAGCACATCCACATCGAGTCTGTCGATCCGCCGACCCGCGAAATGTTCGACCAGATAATCGATGCTGCGCTGAAAGCGAAGAGTACCCGCGATGACTTCGGCCGCAAGCGCGCGGTCACGCTCGTCGGCGAGGCGCTCGCGGCTGCGCGCCAGCGCGGCGGGAAGGTCGGACCGTCCGTCGGCGATTGCGCGGAGCGCGTGATACGCCGCGATGCGCGCCGGGCCAATCACCGCGCGTGCGCCGTCATGGCGGAGACGCTATGCCCCCAGGTCCACCGAAGCGCGCTCCGGCCGCAACATCGTGGCCGGCCAGAAAGTCGCGGGCGCGCAGCGGGCGGCCGCCTTCGCGCTGGACCTGCTCAATCGCGATTCGGCCCTGGTGCCCGGTGGCCACGTGCATCGCGTCCCGGGAGATGTCGACAACGGTGCCTGGGGCCGCATCAGTGGTCGCCTGTTCGACGCGGGTCTTCAGCACGATCAGTCGCGCAGGTCCCAGATAGGTGTACGCGTGGGGCCAGGGGTAGAGGCCGCGCACGCGATTGTGGATGTCGGAGGCCGTCAGCGACCAGTCGATCAGTCCTTCTTCCTTGGTCAGTCGCGGTGCATGGCTACTCTGCGAGTCGTCCTGCGCCTCTTCGTGTGCGGTGCCGGCCGCGAGCTGGCCTGCCGCCTCCACCAGCAGGTTGGCGCCCATCTGCGCGAGGTCGTGCTCGACGACATCACTGGTGTCGTCGGGGCCGATCGGGCGAACGGCCTTGGCGAGCATCGGGCCCGCATCGAGCCTGCGCTCGACGCGCATGATCGTCACGCCGGTTTCGGGCTCACCGTTGATCATCGCCCGATGCACCGGCGCCGCTCCGCGGTACTTCGGCAGCAGTGAAGCGTGCACGTTGATCATCCCGAGTCGCGGAAGCGCGAGGAGCGATTCTGGGATGAGCTTGCCGTACGCGGCGACAACGCCGAGATCGGCCCCCCATGCTCGCAACGTCGCCTCGACGTCCAAATCCCTGAGTCGCGCTGGTTGCAGCACGGGCAGCCCCCGCTCTACGGCCACCGCCTTGACAGGGGCATGCGAGACTCGCTGGCCTCGCCCTCGCGCGCGATCCGGCTGCGTGACCACGCCACAGACGTGATGGTGTGCTGCGATCAGCGCTCGCAGGGTTGGAACGGCGAACTGGGGCGTGCCAAGAAAGACAATACGGAGCGGATCCGTCACCACTTGCCCGAGCGGGACAGCTTTTCGATCTTTCGGACGATCAGGATCTTGCGCAGCCCACGGAGTCGATCCACGAAGAGTGTGCCTTCGAGGTGGTCGAGCTCATGCTGGAAGCAGCGGGCCAGCAGGTCCGTGCCCTCCAAGACCCGTTCGCGGCCGTCCCGGTCGAGGCCTTTCACGACCGCACGCGTGGGCCGCGTGATCGTGGCGTTGAACCCCGGCACGCTGAGGCACCCTTCTTCTTCGAACTGTGTACCGTCAGCCTCGACCAACTCCGGGTTGATGAAGGTGATGAGGTCCGCGTCGTTGCGACCGCCCGACACGTCGGCAACGAAGATGCGCATCGGCACGCCGACCTGAGTTGCCGCCAGGCCGATGCCCGGCGCGGCGTACATCGTCTGGACCATGTCGTCGATGAGCTGCTGTACGTCCGGCGTGATCTCGGTGACGGGGGCGGCAGGTCGGTGGAGGGTCTGCTCCCCGAAGCGAAGGATCGGGCGAATCATGCAGGCTCCGACACCTCGCGGCGCTCGGCGAACCGTTGACGGACCTGCTCAGCTGTCGCTTCGTAGTGACGCTCGATCTCGTCGATCGAATCGCCGCCGAACTTCTCGAGAAAGGCGTCGGCAAGTACGAACGCCACCATGGCTTCACCCACAACGGCCGCAGCGGGAACGGCACAGACGTCGCTGCGCTCGATCGCGGCAAGTTCTTCGCGCATCGTGGTCAGATCAACTGAGCGCAACGGCTTCATCAGCGTGGAAATCGGCTTCATGAAACCCATGACGCGCACGTCTTCACCGTTGGTGACGCCGCCCTCGAGGCCGCCGGCATTGTTGGACGGCCGCACGGGTGCACCCGCGCCAGATGCGGGACGAATTTCGTCGTGTACACGAGAGCCAGGCCGGACGGCGACCTCCGGCCCGATACCGATCCCGACGGCTTTGATCGCGTGGATGCACATCAGGGCCTGACCGAGTCGGCCATCAAGCTTGCGATCCCACTGCACGTACGACCCGAGGCCGATCGGCATTCCGGTGGCGATCACCTCGAACGCACCTCCGAGCGTGTCGCCGGCGTCGCGCGCGGTGTCTACCGCGGTGATCATGCGCTGCTGGACATCCGGGTCGGCGCACCGCAGGGGGGCGTCTTCGGGGATAGCGCGGGCTTCGTCAAACGAGACGGTCCGGCCCTCGGCCAGCATCGCGTCGCCAACGACCGATACGTGACTGGCGATGCGCACTCCGAAGCGCGCGAGAAGCTGTCGCGCCAGACTTCCCGCGGCCACGCGTGCCGCCGTTTCGCGCGCGCTGGCGCGTTCGAGCACATCGCGGATGTCGTGATGCCCGTACTTGACTGCCCCCGCAAGGTCGGCGTGCCCAGGCCGGGGGCGAGTGACCTCCGGGCGCTGCGCTCCACCGGCGCCTGCCGGCATCTCCGGTTCGACGTGCATCGTCTGCTGCCAGTTGACCCAGTCACGGTTTCGGACCAGCAGCGCAATTGGTGCGCCGGTCGTTCGCCCATGCCGCACGCCTGTCAGAATTTCGACGTGGTCGCTTTCGATGGCCATTCGACGGCCGCGACCGTATCCGCCCTGCCGACGCCGAAGCTGCGCGTTGAGCGCGTCAATGTCGAGTTGAAGGCCGGCGGGCATGCCGTCGAGCGTGACCACAAGTGTCTGGCCGTGCGATTCGCCGGCGGTAAGGAATCTGAGCATGAGTTACCCATTTTACCCTTCATGCTGAACCGTCCAGGACGCCGTGGCGTTGGGTAGTGCTCAAGACTTGAGCACTACCGGGCGTGTGTGGCCGAGTGCGGTGATACACTCTCCCGCATGCCTACAGTATGGATTGCGCCGACAGCGCGCATTGCGAAGACAGCGGTCGCGGCTCTGCTCGTTCTGGGCGGCGCGGCTTGTGGCCAGCCGGAGCCTGTAGAAGAAGCAGCTTCGGAGCCGGTGGCGGAGCCGGCGCCGGAACCGACCGGCCCTCGAGCGATCTTTCTCCAACCAGCGGACGGCGCCACGGTGACCAGCCCCGTGCGGCTTGAGTTCGGGACCGAGGATTTCGAGATCGCGGCAGTGCCGCCAGAGGGCACCTTTACCGATCCCAGGCCTGACATGGGGCACCATCACGTGGCGATCGATACCGAGTGCCTGCCGTCGGGAGCGCCGATTCCTCGCGCGGCCCCCTGGGTGCATTTCGGCGATGGCAACAACGTCATCGACATGCAGTTGCCCGCTGGCCCGCATACGCTGACACTGCAGATCGGGGACGACCTGCACCAGACGATCGAAGGGCTCTGCACGACGATCTCGATCGACGTCACCGAGTAAATCTCGCCGGGGCGGCGTCGCCGCTCCGGACCCCCTCCCCACGCGTGGAAAACTGACGACAGGGCAGTCCCGCCTGCGAGCAGGAACTGCGCGTTTCAGCGAGGCGCGGGCAATTTCGCGCCGGTTTTTGCCTGCGCGCCCGTTTGCACACCGATCGCCCATGCCGCGATCAGCACACGTTCGTGACTGTGCGCTGCCACCGCGAGTGGCGGTCGTACCCACCCAGGCCGACATCGTTCGCCATCTCGAACGGGCGAGGCGGGCCTTCGACTTCCATCGGATGGGCAGGCACGCGGCGGCGGAGCGCCTCTTACGCGACGTTGCCGGGAAGCTGACGAGGCGTGCGGCGTTTGTGGCGGGAGCGACGACGCTCGTGAGCCTTGGTCGCATTCTGCTGGAACGGGGTCGAGCCACGGCGGCGGAGGCGACGTTCGATGAGGCCGGGCGCGTTGCCGAATTGCCAGCTTGCGGAGAGTTGGTACACGGGAGCACCTGCCCGCTTGATGCGCGACTCTGGCAGGCGGCGGCGCGTACAGATGCGCTTTGCCTGGCCGATGCAGAGTCGCTGTGCCGCACAGTCCTCCGGGCACCGTCGTTGCTGCCAGCGAGGCGGGCGTGGGCCGAGGCCACGCTGGCGCGCGTGCTGTTGTGGCAAGGGAGAAGCGAGGAAGCTCAGGCGATCTGTCCACGTTCGTGCCAGCGTGAGCTCATCGACCTCGATCCGATGCTTGCGGCTGTGGTCGAAGCCACAGCCGTGCGGGTGACACTGCTGGCGGGTGATGTATTTCTTGCGGGGCAGGGAGCCCACGCTCTCGTCACGGCGACTGCGGCGACTGCAGACCCGACATCACGCATAGTCGCGTGGACCGCACACCTGCGCGTGCTCGCGGCCGTCGGCGACCTTGATGCTACGCAGCAGCGCCTCAACGAGATCGTGGAGTGTGCGCGGCACGCGCACACTCCGCTTCGGGCGGCTCGCGCACGCGTCATCTGGCACGACGCGCTGCGCCGCGCTGGGCGAACGCGCGAGGCCAAGCGTGAGCTCGAGCGTCTGGTGCGATTGGCTCGAGCTGGCCCAGCGCTGTTGCGTCAGGCGGTCGAGCATCGAGCGGCTCGTCGCGGGGCAGAGGCCTCGCGCCGCGCGGTCCACCCCGTCCACGCACCACCAGCGAAGAAGACGTCATCCAGCGCCGCGGCGATGCTTCGCCTGGTGCAGGGCGAGGACAGCGACCGGTTGGCGCTGCTCGGGCTGATAGCAACTGTCTCGAAAGTCAAGCGTGGTCCGGGTGACTCACTTCCTGCCACCTCGTGTTGGTCCGCACCATCGCGTTGAGGATGGTCAAGAGCTTCCGCATACACGCGACGAGGGCGACCTTCTTGGGTTTGCCCAGGGCCAGGAGCCGCCGGTAGAAGGCGCGAATCACCGGATTGCGGTGGGCCGCGACCAGCGCACCCATATAGAGCACAGCCCGGACCGGCGCGCGACCGCCCCAGATGACGCGCTTGCCGCGGAGCGTGCCGCTATCGCGCGCGAGGGGCGCCACCCCCACGAGCGCCGCGATCTGTTTGCGAGTGAGCTGCCCGAGTTCGGGGAGGTCCGTCAGGAGCGTCCGGCTTACGACGGGCCCGACCCCCGGTGCGCTGCGGAGCAGGTTTTCTTTCGCCCGCCAGATCGGGCTCTGCTGCAGCGTGTCATCGAGATCGCGATCGACTGCCGTGACCCGGCGCTCGAGCCAGTGGATGTGCCGGGTGATCTCTCGGCGCACGGGCGCCGCCGCATGCTCCAGGCGATTGCGCTCCGCGGTCAACATGTCTAAGAGCTGCCGGCGGCGGGTACTGAGCGCTGCGAGCTGCTGCAGCGCCGCATCCGGCACCGGCCGAGGCGCGGGCTGCACCCGTTCGGCAAAGAGCGCGAGCAGCTGCGCATCGAGGCGGTCCGTTTTCGCCTGCTGCCCCGTGGCTTTGCCGAAGTCGTGCACCTGGCGCGGATTCGCCACGACGACGGGGAGAGCCGCTGCGGCGAGCGCCACGACGAGCGCGGTTTCGTAGCCGCCGGTCGCTTCCAGGACGATGAGGCGCGGCGCCAGGGCGCGGAGACGGTCGACAGTGGCCGCGATGCCCGCGGCCGCATTCGGTGTCGTCCACGACGTGCCCGCCGGGCGGCAGGCCACCACGAAGTCGGCCTTCGCGATGTCGATGCCCACGAAAATCGGAGTCGATGTCATGCGAACCTCCAGGTCAGACGAGTCCGTCTTGGCCCGGCCTTGCAGATACGGGGTCGCACCCCCTGGCAACTGTACGGGCTCACGGACGAGCCGCCAACGACGCCCCAGCTATCAGACGGCCTGGGTGGCCAAGGTCCTCTCGAGCTGTCGTCGGCGGGTGGACGGACTCTAGATAGACCGTCCGAAATCAAGATACAAGGTCTTGTTGGGCGCGAGTTGGCGCTGAGCAGAATTGACCTCGTGACCGGGAATGCCCGGCGGGCCGAACCGCTCATGACGTTCGGTTGTGGGTGCGCCCCGAGTCTTGGTGGTCGAGTGATGGAGGCGGGTGTCGTCGTCAGTGGTACCGCCGACGGCGGTGGCCGAGAAGTGGGTGTGCCGATCCGAACTGGAACACATCTCCTTGGCGCACTGGTGGCCCGATGGCGTGCCGACGGACAGCCGTCCGCCCACGTCGCTGGCATGCTGGATCTGGCCGCCACGATTGCCGCGCCGCGACTGGAGGTGTGGCTGGTTGGCCAACAGGAAACGTTGCGTTCCTCAACAGCTGTTCCTGGCATGCTCGGTGCCAGTGCCGCGATGGCGAGTGTCCGTCGCGCGATTGAGCGCGCGGCCAAGGCGCCGTTTGCGGTCCTCATCGAGGGAGAAAGTGGCGTGGGCAAGGAACTCGCTGCGCGGGCCGTCCACCAGCTGAGCGGGCGACGCGAGCAGCGGTTCTGCGATATGAACTGCGCGGCGCTGCCAGATGATCTGCTCGACTCAGAACTATTCGGTCATAGTCGCGGAGCGTTTACCGGCGCCATGGCAGACCGGGCAGGACTCTTCGAGGATGCCGACAACGGCACTCTCTTTCTTGATGAAGTTGCGGATCTCTCGCCTCGTGGGCAGGCCAAGTTGTTGCGCGTCATCCAGCAGCAGGAGGTCAGGCGTCTCGGTGAGACGTTCAGCCGGAAGGTCGACGTTCGCCTCGTAACTGCCGCCAATCGTGACATGCGGGCTGCGGTCGCAGCCGGGGGCTTTCGTGCCGACCTGTTGTATCGGCTGGACGTCATCCGCATCAGGATTCCACCGCTCCGTGAGCGCCCCAATCGCTGTGCTCGCACAGCACTTCTGGCGAGCGTCGGCAGCTCGCATGTCGTGCGGCGCGAGGCTCACCCGCGCGGTTGTGTCGGAGCTGGCGAGTTACCACTGGCCTGGTAATGTGCGCCAACTGCAGAACGTCATGGCGGCACTTGCTGTCAGGGCGCCCACACGGGGCGAGCTGCGACGATCCATGCTACCCGCCGACATTACCGGCTCCACTGGTGTTGCCGCGGCTGGGCTGGCTGACGCGCGCAGCCTGTTCGAGCGGCGATACGTCGAGGCGGCTCTGTCCCGTGCAGGCGGCAGCCGTACCCGCGCGGCGGCGGACCTGGGGCTTTCTCGGCAGGGGCTTTCGAAGGCCATGGCGAGGCTGAGCCTCGGCTAACTGGTGCTCGAGACGCTGGATGCCACCCACGTGGCGAATTCAGATCTTTGTCAGGCGAATCTCTTGATGGGCGAAGCCGGATGAGGCGGCGCTGCCAGCCTACGGTGTTGGGACAGGGTCCGCCACGACGATCGGCGTGACGGTACTGCGGGGAATTTGGTCTGGAGCACCGGGCCAGAACAGGTACACGGCCAAGGCGTGCGTCCCACGATGCTGCGCATCGAACTGAAAGTCGAGGACGAAGGTGCCGGCAGCGCTGACCGCGGCCCTCGTCTGTAGTGCCTCACCGGGCAGACCGGTGTCCGGAAAAAAGATGAGCAGGATCTCACTGAAGTCGGGTCGGTCCGTGGCGGTGACCCGCCCGGAGATGGTCACGCGCTCGCCCACGGCATAGCTCGTCTTGATCGGGGCATCGAACGTGACGCCACGCCACGAAGTGGCGTCAAGAGCAGGGTAATTCACATCAAGCGCCGAGATCAACGGTGCGGCAACTTTCGGGCGGATCGTCGTGACCAGATCGATGGCGCGGTCGGTCGAAAGGTCTGACCTCGTTTTTTATCGTGCTATGAAAGGCGGTATATGCGGCGAGGTGTTCGTCATGGGGGACGATGGCGAGCACGTCGTACGAATCTTCAAAGTGCTCGTAAAACATCTGGGCCACGGTTTCGGCGTTGTAATCATCCTGGTCATCACCGAGGCGGGACGCGCCGTACCCGGGGATGCGGAGATTGACGATATTGCTGGAATACTGCACGTCGCCACTGAGCTGCGTGACCGCCGACGTTTGCAGGTTTCGCGGACTCATCCGCAGGAAGATCAAAGATCCCCCGCCCGGGAGCGTCTCGCCAGGCAAGACCTCACCCCACTCAACGCGCGGTTTGTCCCATCCAAACGAATACGAGCGCAGCACCCGCTCAAGCGCGTCACCACCCCAGGCCGGGTTGAACACGCTGACAAGTTGCCCGTTGATGATTTGTGTTTCCGCGCGTGTCCAGGTCTCGATGTCATCCTCGTTCAGCGGCGCGACCGACTGAAAACGGATGGTCTCGACATCGCCAGACACGACGAAGTTACTGAGGGTCACCGCGCCCGCGTAGTCCGGTGTCAGGATCGATGGCGCCTGGGTGAACCACAGCGGTTGACCGACGGAAGGAGCTACGAGCGGACGAAGTCCTCTGGTCGTCGCCTGTACGTCAGGCGTTCCGCACTCAAGGACCGGCCTTGGTGGCGACGGCAGCAGTCCTTGCGGTTCTTGGGGAAGCTGCGACGCACCGAGCGTCGCGAGGGTGGCGGTGGCCATCGCCGCTGCGAGGGCGGCGGTCAGGCGCAGGTATGGCGGCATCATAGATTTGCTGCGGGATTATATATCTCTTAGAAAAGATTCGGCAGGGTCTGCGCTTGCCTTTAGTGAGAGGCGCACCCGGGTGCCAGGATGTGCAGCGCGGACGGCACGGGTCCTGCTGTTGCAAAGGTGTCCGCGAGTAAGAAGAATGGCGCCAGGCGGATGGAACTTGACCCGACGAGTGGTGCAGGCGGGATGGTAACGGTCGCTGCGGAGGTTCGGCCCGTCGGTCGGGCGGTGATCCGCCTAGGCATCACCGCATGCGTGTTCGACTGGTGTTCGGGACGGGAGGACCGCCCGTGATTCGGTTTCTTGCGCGCCGGCTCGCGCTGACCGTCCCGGTCCTGCTCGGGGTGGCGACGCTCGTCTTCTCGCTGATTCATCTGGTTCCGGGTGACCCAGTGCAGGCGATGCTCGGTGAGGCGGCGGCGGAAGAGGATATCGCGGCACTACGGGCGCGGCTGGGACTGGATCGGCCGCTCCTCGAGCAGTACGGCACCTTTCTCAGTGGTGCCGTGGGCGGCGATCTTGGCACGTCGCTGCGCACCGGAGAGCCGGTGATTGACGCGATTGTCGGCCGCCTCCCCGCCACACTCGAACTCGCGATAGCGGCGATGCTCGTGGCTGTTGGCGTGTCGATTCCACTCGGCATTCTTGCCGCGGTACGACGGGGGACACTTGTCGACCACGCTGCGACCGCTCTTGCGCTGACCGGGGTGTCGATACCGAATTTCTGGCTGGGGCCACTGCTGGCCATCGTGTTTGCCGTTGAGCTCGGCTGGTTGCCGGTCTCCGGCCGTGGCACGTTGGCACATCTCGTACTCCCGGCCATCACGCTTGGTACCGCCCTGGCGGCGATTCTGGCGCGCATGACGCGGGCCGCGCTCATTGAGGAGTTGAGGAAACCATACGTGCAGGCGGCGCGAGCGCGTGGTGCGTCGCGCACGCGCGCGGTGCTGTGCCACGCACTACCCAACAGCCTGATCCCGGTGGTCACGCTCATCGGCTTGCAGTGTGGCGCCGTCCTGAGTGGGGCCGTGATCACAGAGACGATCTTTGCGTGGCCGGGTATCGGCCGACTCCTGATCCAGTCCATCGGTTTTCGCGACTACCCGATGGTGCAGGGATGCATTCTCCTGATTGCAGTGATCTATGTTGGCGTCAATCTCGCGATCGATCTTGTGTACGGCCTATTGGACCCTCGCATCCGGTACTCCTGACCTATGGCTCGCTTTGGTGCCGCCGTCGTGTTTGTTACGGTCATCGCGGCCCTTGCGGGCCCGTGGCTCGTGCCGTTCGATGCCAACACCCAGGATCTCGCGCAGCGGCTGACCGGGCCATCGGCCGCGCATTGGTTCGGTCTCGACGAACTGGGCCGGGATATTCTCGCGCGCGTGTTGTCGGGCGCGAGAATCTCTCTGCTGGTTGCCCTCGTGGTCGTGGGTATCTCAGCGACGGTCGGCATCGTGGTGGGTTCGATCGCAGGCTATTACGGCGGCTGGATTGACGAAGGCGTTGGCAGGCTGATCGACATCCTACTGGCGTTTCCCGGTCTGTTGCTCGCGATCGCGCTGGTTGCCGCGCTTGGACCAAGTCTCGCGAACGTCGTGGTTGCACTGTCGCTGATCGGGTGGGTGGGCTATGCGCGACTCGTGCGCGCGGAGGCGCTCCGCGCCCGCGAACTGGAGTTCGTGGAAGCGGCGCGGGCCTTGGGCGCCACGACGTCGCGGATTCTTATCCGTCATGTCATCCCCACCACGCTGCCTGCCGTGATCGTGCAGGCGACGCTTGGCATGGGGGGAGTGATCTTGGCGGAGGCGGCGCTCAGCTTTCTTGGCCTTGGTGTGCAGCCGCCGACTCCGAGCTGGGGCACGATGCTGAACGATGGACGTGGGCATCTGCTCGACGCGCCGCATTTGACGATCTTTCCAGGCTGTGCGATTGCGGTGCTGGTGCTCGGGTTCAACTTTCTCGGCGATGGGCTGCGCGACGCGCTGGACCCCGCCACACGGCACCGGACCTGACACTGTACCGTCGCCTGCTAGCTAACTACGGTGCGTCCGCCGGTCGCCGTCCAACGATCGTGAACGGTTGCGGTGGTTCGTCGGTGGTGACGAACGTCCGCAGGAATTCGAGTTCGACCGGTGCGAACATGCGTTCCACCTCTGATTTCATCGTGAGGACTGGTAACGGGCTCACCGGCATCGCGTCGAATCGTTCCTGCAATATCGGCTGGAGCACGATTGGCCCTCCCGGCGGCGGGGAGGTGGTGACCTCAGCAGCGTCAACCCACGACTCGATGTACGACGCGCCGCGACCCTCCGCGCGGACCTGGACACCGCTACGGAGCGCAAGGATGCCGAAAGGGTCTTCGGAAACGCTGGTGGGATTCGGACGGCCCTCTATGGACAGGGCTCTAAAGGGCGAATGCACGAAGGCGACCGTTGATGCATGTCTGACTGCCGCCACCCACCAAGGTCCGGTCTCGGTGTGAAAGATTGGCTTTGTGTAGGAGGTTTTCGAGCTGGCGGCAGCCAGACCCACGACGGCTAACGGGGTCGCCACCGTGTCTCCGTTTCTGAGTTGGACCCTGAGTACCAACCTGTTCCCGAAATTCTTGTCGGATCGCACGCGGAAACGTTGGGGGTCTGGCTCAGTGGCTACGCGGCGCCACGCGCCGCCCGGGATCGGCGCGCCGTCCAGTTCGAGCTGCGCTGCCCTCTTGATCGTGGCGGTTTCCCATGCGGCAGACACCCGGGCGATGACAGGGACCGCGACATCGGTGAGGAATGCGCCCTCTGCGTCGAAGGCGCTCGACCGCCACGTGCACTCGTAGCCCTTCTCGGTCGACCGGAGGTCGATGGCACGACATGATTCGCTCATGGTGGTGACGGCCCCAGTCTGCGCGATGAGCGCATACGGGACATCGAACACGTGTGCGGCGACGCTTTCGGATTCAAGGCCCAGACGACCGCGGAACACGAGAATCTGGGATGCGGTCGGGTGCTCCCCTGGCAATAGTGTGACCGGTAGCGTCACCGTCGCATGTGAACCAACGGTGGTGACGGCACCGTCATTGACCAGCCCAGAAGCCTCCCGCCCCTCATCCGATGCACCAGCTCTCGGCCGCGCATAAATCTCGAAGACACCTTCCATCACTTCATCTGTGAGATTCGCAATACGAAGGAACGCACCACCTTCGTCGAAGCTCAGGGTCTCAACGTGCATCGAGCCGCGAAAGAAGTAGTCGAGCACCGCGCGCGCGTAGCCGACCGCGCGCGGCAGCATGTGCGTCGCCACCTGGTCCCAGACGACACCGTCGACGCAGGGATAGGGTCGCGCGGGCCCACCGCGCGGGTTGAGATCGCCGGCACACGCCGCGCGGATCGGATTCGCCGGTAGCAGCCCATGGCCTTCGGGGCGCGTCCAGTAGCGGCGGACGATCTGGCGACCGTCGGGAGTTCGCCGGGGAGTGAGTAACTCGGTGCGGATCAGACCGTCGGTGCCAGTACGCGGAAACGGATAGGGCCCCGAAAGCGTGTCCTCGCTGAAGAAGTTCGCGTTCGCGACTTCGGCGAGGCCGATTGCCGTGGGCGCAGATGGAGTGGTCGTGTCGAACGTGACGCTCGGATTCGAGCCGTCGTAGGTGTCGGTGTCGATGAGCCGCGCGATCGGAACATTAGCTGGCTCGTTTCCGGGTATCGGAATCTGGAAGAGGCTCGGATCCGGGCTGATGGGAGTCGACAGGAATCGTTCGACGAATCGTCCAGGATCATCGTCGGTCTGATGGTCTGACTGCACCCACGCGTCGTATGACCAGAAGAAAGGCGCGGTGCCGAGCGGATGTTCGTCATTTCGCACGTGCTCCGGAACTGAAGCATCGGCCACGACGTGCATGACTTGGCCGAGGGCGCGGAACGTCGCTGCTAGAAGCGCTTCGCGCTGGGTCGAGTCTGGCTTGGTGAGCGCCTCGTAATACGTACGGCGCGCATCGTGCCACGACCAGTTTCCACCGGCGGTGCCGACGCCCTCCTGATCGCGGCTCTGCAGCCAGCGTGCCGACGATTCGTTGGGGCCAAGGAAGGTCAAGCCGGCAGAGTCCCAGGGTTTCAAGGGGTCGTGGAAGTGGTTGTAATAGCGACCCGTCTTCGGCAGGATCGGCCAACCCTCGTCTTCGAGCTCGCCGCCAAGTTCGATCCACTCCCGAGCGCGCCGCGGGGGACCATCGAGAGGTGCTAGGAAGGTCTCAGATCCATCTGACAGTCCGAGCGTGTCGCGAAAGTACGCTTCAAGATCGATTGAAGAAATGGAGAGGACCGCTTGTCGATTGATCAGCCGATGGCTTGACACTTCAAGCGCGACGACTGGCGCGCTCGCAACGATGGCCAAGAGGCATGCCTGGGCTAGGTGCGATCGTTGACGCCAGGTGGCAGTCACTGGGCGGTCTCCCGCGACTCAAAGCAACGGAGTTCGCGGTCATAGGCATAAATGGCATCACGAAAACGAGGGGTCCCGTCGTGAAGTGGTACAGCTGCACGGTTTCGAGGCAGGCAGCGCTCTTGGCGTGTCTTGAGCGGCCGCATCTTGATGACGGTGGGGTCCACAAAGGGTTCCCCATCCGGAGGGGTGACCTCCCGGCCCCGAGCGACATGTCCTGGCGCGAAGTAGCTGAATCCGGGCCGCGTGACAAAGAGATCCCAGTATCGCGGTCGGCCAGCCAACTCGAAGCGCCCCTCGTCATCTGTCACCGACTCCACGGCATCGAGGAAGGTCTGTCCCCCGTCACCGGTTGGGGTGGGCAGCCGGCGATCCCAGCGCACCATGACGTGCGCACCCGCAATCGGCAGGCCTGTCTCCTCATCCACGAGTTGACCTGAGAACGGGCCCCACTGCTCCTGCCCACGGAGCCAGCCGCCGAAAGCGAGGAGAAGCCCAACGGCGATCAGGCCGACCACGAACCGACGGAGCCACCGCGCACTTCGCCTCCAGCGACGGTCGTGCGGGTCGGCTGATGTCATCCCGATGTGCTCCTTCTCAACTTCGTTCGTCAGAACTGCCACAACCGCCACTGGCCGTCGACATCCGTCGTCAGAGCAACGGGGTAGGAGAACACCTGCCCGTTCTCCTCCCGAAGCATCTCGTACTCGGCGCCGCCGCGGTCGACCCGGATCAGCTCGATGGTGGTGAACCCTGCCCCTTGGGTGACGAGATCGTCGGGGGGGAGTTGCTCGAAGTACTCCCGCCACCTCGGCCGTCGGTTCCTGTGGATGTAGCTGATGGCACGCTCACGATCTCCACTCCGTAGCGCTTCAGCGAAGCCGTACCAAATGATCTGGAGCCGTGCGTCCAGGGCGGCACGGTCGTACACATCGACAACCGTGCGATAGGTCTGGATCTGGCCATCAGCTGTGGTGGCGCGTAACGTCGGTACGTAGATGCCTGGCCGCTCGTAGAGGAACGGGAGCCCGTCAAGTGTGGCGCCCTCGAAGTCGACGGTGCCATCGCTGTCCAAGTCGAGTTCGACACGGGTCCCCTCGGCGAGATTCACGCTGAAGGTGACCACGTGCGGCGCGAGACCGCCGGCTGGAAGCGCGGTGAGTCTGGACAAAGACATCGTCGGTCCAGGTTGGACCGAAATGTCGACGCTGCCGGCGGCGGTCGCACCCGTCGCCAGATCGACTGCGTCTACGGTTAGCGCGGTCGTTGTCGCACCGACCGGGACTTCCACAGCGAAGGTGCCGGCTTCCACGCTCGAGGGCAACGACGGAATGACCATGCCAGGAGGGAGGGGAATCGTGACACTGACGTTGCTGCCGCCATGCACGTTCCCTCGGAGCCAGACGGTTGGGGTGGTGACGACTGCGCCCGCCGCTGGTTCAGTAATTCGAATCCGCAGGCTGGTCACGGTGAACGTCTGCATCGCTCGGTTCACGCTCTCGTTGCCAGCCAGATCGCGACTTTTCACCTCGAACGTGTGCACACCAGGCGTCAGCGCGGTCGCGATGATCGCCGTTGCTGAATCGAACGGCGACCAGGCATTGTCGTCAAGTCGCCACGCAAATTCGAGGGTCGATGAGTACACGTCAGTGCCCGTCACGACGAACGTGGCAGTTGTCTCCATCGTTTCGCCGTTGGGTCCGCTGACGATTCGGACGTCGGGCGAAGTCCGGTCGACGATCAGGAGCCGGGCGTCGGCGAACACATTGCCGGCTCGGTCGGTCCCGACGACGGTGATCGTACGCGGCCCCTCAGCCACCGTACGGGTGTCGAGTGTTGTAGCCCCGACGAGAGGCTCGCCAGGTGCGGGGTTGCCGACGGTTGTCACGATTGCATCGTCCAGCATGAACATAAGCGACGCGAGGCCGCTGCCGTCATCGCCACCGCGTGCACGAAGTGTCGTGACGTCGCGCACGTGGCTTCCGGCGCTCGGCACCTGAATCGACACATAGGGGAGCCGATCGTCGTGCACGATGGTGCGCGAGGCGGGCGCCGACGTCAGTCCGAGGCCACCGTTGGCGGTGGCAGTTATCGCAAACGACGTGTCAGCATTGTTTCTGAGCGGCACACGTAGCGTAAAAGCACCGGTTGCCGCGTCGGCGCGGGTCGTCGCGAATGGGTATCTGAACGTACCGGTGCCGAAGGCGTTGAGGATCTGTCCGGGTAACGCCTGTCCAGCAATGGCCACTGGCGCTTGATTCGTGAAGAGGGGTGCGTCGATGTTGGGTGGGTTCGGCGCGCGCACGCGCAGGAGCCGGCCGGACTTCCCACCCTCGATAACCAACAGGTTGCCTGTCGGCTCGAACGCGAGACCCCGGGGTTTGCGCAGCCCGTTCAGGACGGTGGCGGCCGAGCCCGTACGGATCGCCTTGAGGACCAGGCCATCCCGCTTTCTTGAGGCACGCCTACCCCTGGATCCGGTGGTCGCAAACACTGCGCCGAGTCTGTCAACGGTGACACCGGTCGGGACGTGGCCCCGTCCGGTCGCCATCGGCTCGGGTGTCCCAGCGACGCCATTTGCACCGATCGGCACGCGCACGAGCCATGTGCGGTTCCTGCCGCGGTCCGTCGATACTCTTTCGACCGCCGCGTAAAGACCGCCATCTGCCCAGACGAGTCCTTCGAGTCGGCGAAAGCCACTAGCGATGGTGCGCAACTCTCCGGAAGGGACGAGTTCAATGATTTGCATGGGGCGTGCGCGACCAGCGCTCTTGGCGCTCCGTTTTCCAGACCTGACCAACCGGGTTGCAGAGAGGTAGATCGTGCCGTCTGGGGCAGCGGTGATCCATCGTGGCCGGACGATGCCGGTCGCGAGAATCTCAAGCGAGCCGGATGCATGCCGGCGCAGCACACGCCGTGCACGCTCTTCGACGATGAGGAGGCGGCCCTGAGGGTCGAATACCACTCCGGACGGCCGTTCAAGCCCAGTCACAAGCACGGCTCGTCGACCGTTCGGCGCGATGCGGACAATTGCGCCCGTCTTGCGGTCGGAGACGACCACGGAGCCGTCGCGGTCCACGGCGACGCCGACGGGATCCGAGAAGCCGCCGGCGACGACCTCAACGCCGCGGGACCAGGGGGTTGGGCGGTTCGCAGTGCCTGCCAGCGACGCCACGAGGCACGCGCTGACCAGCGTCGCGCGAAAGCACTGCATTGCCGTACGCCTCAGTGTGTCGTTCAACGGGCCTCCTCGAATCGTGGGCGCCGATGACATCGGCGTGCCGTTCAGAGGAGCAACAGGCGGGCCACTGCCGTGTTCGATAAAAACAAGCGCTGTCTAGCCGATCGCATGGAATGGGCGTGGTCGACGTGGCAGGACTCATACGCGGCCAGTCGGCGTACCCGCGCAGTTGTTGCGACGCGCGTGGCCCGGTCGAGGGCGTGTGATGCGGGAAAAGAGAAGGAGTCTACGGCACTAGCGCTGCAGGCGAGCGAGGCGGCGGGAGACCGCTAGATCATCGGCACTGTCATCGCCGAGCGCGAGGTAACGGCGGAGCGCGTTCACAGCGAGAGGGACATGCCCGAGTCGTTCGGCGGCCTCGGCGAGATCGAGGAAGAGGCCCCGTTCCACTGGCGTCTGTTCAGCGGCCTGCAGCAGGACGCGCTCGGCGACAGGCGCATCGCCAGACCGCAACATCGCTCTGCCGTACAACATCAGTGTTTCGCCAGAGGCCCCAGCGGACGTTGCGTGGAGTTGCAGTGCTTCGATCGCTTTGCTCAGGGCGACACGACTGTCCTGGGGAGCCGGGGCTTCGAGCCACACTCGACCGAGCGCCGTGTAGACCGCCGGTTCATCCGGGAACCGTTCGGCGGCGCGTCCCAGGGTGAGCACGGCTGCGTCAGTTCGTCCCCCACGCGCGTAGGTCAGCCCGAGGTCGATGAGCCGTTCTGCGCGCGTTGGTTCGAGTGCCGCGAGCGCCTCGCGCTGCTCCAACGCGTCCTGTCCGCGCCCTCCGTGGTCGAAGATGGCGATCATCTCCTCGCGGGCCGCGACAAACGCCGGGTTGATTTCTACCGCACGCGCCAGTGTTTCCAACGCCTCCGCGTCCTGCCCGCCCTCGCGGAGGCACATGCCGAGCAGATAGAGCGCCTCGGTGAAGCCGTCGTCCAACCGAACCGCATCCCGTAACGGATCGAGCGCGCGCTCCGCGTCGCCATTCCTGTAGTAGGCGAGCGCCAGCTTGTACAGTACGCGCGGCGACCGGTCGTCGAGCACGACAAACGCCTCGTAGTGTTGCGACGCTTCTGCGTATCGGGCCATCGCTGCATTGACGTCCCCGAGCAGTTCGACTGGCTGTGGTGCGGCGGGGTCGAGCACAGTCGCGTCCTGCAGGTCACGGAGCGCGGCTGCAAACTCGCCACGTCGACGGTAGGTGTCGCCTCGTTTCAAATATGCCAGCATCGAGTCGCGCTTCAGCGCCAGGGCGCCGCTGAAGGCCTCGATCGCGCCGTATGTCTGGTCTTGCGACAGCGCGGCGTCACCGACTGCGATGAGGCGCTGATACTCCTGCTCCTGGCGGACGGCAGACCAGGCCAGTACAGTCCCCACCATCAGGGCGCCAAGACCTACCGACACGATCAGAAGACGTCTCATGGATACCGTCATCCTATCAGGGCGGGGGTGGGATCCGGCGTGAACCCCGATGGCCCGAGCAGGACTCGATGGAGAGACCGGAGAGGTTCAGGGGCGCGCTGTCGCGGCCGGCACGTCGCCCCTGGCGCTGGTCGTGTTGCTGAGCGCGTCGGTGGCACGGATGACCACACCGTCCGCGGTCTCGCTGTCCAGCGTCAGTTCGAACGCCTCCGTACGAGAATCGGCGATGCCGTCGGTGGGATAGATCGCATGCCAGCGATCACCATCCAACGAAAACTCGGCTTTTTGAATCGCTGAATCCTCATCCCGCACATCAAACGCGACCACCGTGCGGTCACCCTCGCGGCGGACGGCCGTGACGGTCACAGATGGCGGCGTGTTGTCGATCTCGAATGTGGTGCTCTCCATCGTGGCGATCAATGTGGAGTCAGGAGCGTTGGACGGCATGTCCGAGGCAACGACCTGGATCGTGTAGCGGCCATTGGGTACCGATGTCGTATCCCACACGAGCAGCGACACCGATAACTCACGCTGGAGCGGCTTCCATGCGGTGTCGCCTTCGCGTCGATACAGTACGTCGTAGCTCAGTTCGTCCTGGTCGGCGTCCTCGGCACTCCACACGAACGTCAGGAGCCCCTTCTGATAGTCCTGGCGTCCCAGGGCGGGTGCACTGGTCGATGTGCCCCCTCGACCACGCTGGCTCTGTTCAGCCGCGCGCCGATCCGGCGTCTCTCCCTCGAACCCGGCGATGCCAGGATCGCCCGTCGGGAATGGGCGCTGGAACACCGTGCCGGGCGGATGGATTGTGATGGCCGTCACACGGGGACGCGTGTTGCGAGGCAAATACGCCGCCGTGACCGACGTCAATACGGGCGCCTCGGCGTCACCGGCTGACAGCTCTGCTCGCCACTGGAGGTATCGCGCGCGTGGGCTCGCGATAGCGCTGCCGGTCGCGTCGGTGTAGCTCGCGCTCCAGTCGCTCCATGTCTCATCGGGCGTCTCCGTGTTGCCCGATCGGGTGGCCACTTCAAGGCTCGCCCCGTCGGGGACGTGGGCCGCCCACTTGATAGCGCCCCACGCCGCCGACGCCTGCGCATCCCGAACGTCAGAAACGTAAGTGCCGCGACCGGCGCGGGCGGCCGACAGCCCAAAGAGCTTTCCAGGATTCGACGTCGCGAACCGGATACCACCGTCGCCACCCGACAGGAGAGCTGTGACTTGCTGCACGGGCGCGCGCGCCACGAGCGTGGGCAGCATCGGATCGCCGGAGAGGCGATAGATCTTGCCCTCGTTGCCGGTGGCCACCATTACCGAGCCGTCAGGTTCAAACGCCATGTCGTACGGGGTATCGTCGTCCAGCTGCCAGATTAGATCCCATGCGCCATTCGGCAGGATGCGATACACCGCGCCAGCACCGGGCCCCTGGGTGGTCCGGGGCGTTGACTGCGCCGCCGGTTGGGCGGTGCTGGTGGACCCGTCAGTGACGATCGTGATCGAGACGTCGGTAGAGACGGAGGCGGTCTGCTGCACCGGCGCGGTTTCCGGGGTCGGCGATGGCGTCGGTGCCTGAGCGGGTGCGGCTCGTCCGCGCACAGCGGCGACATAGATCTCGCCGTCGGCGTTGACTCGAACGGTACGAATCTCGTCGTAGGGCGAATCGAGAAGCACGAAAGGTCTGCCGGACGCGTCAATCTGGAACACGCGCCCGGGTGATGCGGTCGCCGCCAGGAGGCGTTCTTCGCGATCGAAGGCGAGCGTCATCACGTGGGTCGCCTTGGTTTGGTAGAACGGCTCACCCTGTCCGTCAGGACCGATCTTGTAAATGACACCCGTGTCGCCAGTGCCTGCGAAGACGTTGCCCTCCGGATCGACCGCGAGACTCCAGATGTATCGATCGGTTGGATCAAAGAACACGGTGTCTGCGCCGGACTCGTCGACCTTGTAGATCTTGCCGTCAGGGGATGTGGCCACGTAGATACCGCCGCCGGGTGCCAACACGATCGCGTGCACCTCGAGTTCCTCGGCGTCAAAGAACACGGAGCCCTCGCCGCCGGCGTCAACGCGGTAGACCTGCCCTTCGTTTCCGCTGCCAACGAAGACGGCACCGTCAGGCGCGCTCGCGAGCGTCCAGAGAAACGGCGCATTCGATTCGTATTGCGGTGCCACTGCCGGTCCGAGCGTGAGTCGGCCGTAGGCATCGATCGACACATCCTCGATGTCGCCCTGCAAGAACTCGGCTTCAGTGGACACCTGCCAGAAGGTGGGCAGGGCCGCCTGGACGCCGACGATCGCGGCGCACACCACGCAGCACGCGAGCATCGCGCGGACATATCTCTGTGATGGAAGGTGCATACTGGACTCCGCCCTGTTGGTCTATTCCTCGATCGCCAACGTCAGAGTGCGGGTTCCGGTGACGACGTGGTCGGTCGCAATGTCCCATTCGCCCAGCACGGCACTGCGCAGCGGTCTGAAGCTGCCGCCGTTTCGGTCTGATTCCAGGACGGCGATCACCGAGGAAGGCAGCGACGGGAGCGACTCGCCCGCGACAACGGCGCCGTTGTCGCGGCCAAGCAGGCGCACATAGAGGCGGTTGTGCTTGCGTGTGTCATTGAGGACGCGAATCATCTGCGGCAGCCCGCGTGCCTGGAGCGGCTGTATCTGGAGCTCACGGGCCTCCCATTGCGACAGCCGTGTACCGTCGGCCACCATGATCGAGACGGTGCCGCGGGCCCTGGCCGGAATCTCTACCGGCAGCGTTCTCGTGACTTCTTCACCGCGATAGGTGCGAATCAGCATCTTGAGTTCGACCGTCGAGCCGGGCGCAGGGCGACGCCCGTCGACCCACACACGCTCAAGCGTGGCGGTGCGGGGTTGCTCGCTCGCCTCGATCTGAAGGTCGAGCCGTTCAAGCTCCACATCCTCGAATGCGTTGCGGAGCAGCACATTGATTGGCGCGACGACGTACGCGGCTGCGCCGAGCGAGGGCTGATCGCCGGTGAAGAGATCTTCGAACTCGACGCTGTCGCGACCCTTGAGCGCAGCCGTGCCGCGAACCGTATAGCTCGCAACGCCGTTCTGTCGCTCATAGGAGTTCAGCGTGCTGAGTATGGAGAGATACGCCAACGTGGGGGTGAACAGGCGGTCGTTCACCATCGCCATCTCGAACGTCTCTGCGATCCCGCGTTCCGACGCCAGCGTGATGTGGACAGGAATGAGCGCAGGACCGGCGCCGAGGGTGCCGGCGATCGTTGTCGCCCGGTCCTGCTCGATGACGCCGATCACCTCACCTGTGCTGGCAATCTTCGACGAATTCGCGAGGCTCGGCAGCACCGTCAGCACGTGGGCGCGGGTCATGGGGAACTGTGTCGGTCCGAGGCCGTAGAACGGATGGCCAAACGCGTAGACGCGATCTCCAACGATCTCGGTGACCGTACCCGTCGCGCCCATCTGGAGGTCGCCGCTCAAGAGGGCCACACCAACCGGGTCTCCTGGGCGCAACGGTTGGGCCGCCACGGCATCCCCTGGGGCCTGCGCCGTCCGCGGAGCGAGGAAGGACGTGCCCGCGATCACCGGGACAAACCCTTGATCGCGGAAGACAGACACGAGCGGATCGATTGCGCCGGCGTCGAACCCGCCGAGTGTCAGGGGGGTCGCGATCGGGCGAAGCATCGTGCCGATACCCGGATTCACCCCCGCGTTGCCGAGGACCTGAACATCGGCCGGGCTCTCGGCGAATGGGCGCACCCAGTTGAACGCCTGGCGGAGCGAAGCGCGCAAGCCCTCTGGCGTGAGCGGGACATCTACCGCCACGGGCGGCACTTGCAGGCGCGGTCCCGTGAAGGTCGCGGCGTCGGTCATCTCGCCGATCGGCGTGATGCCGGCAATCGCCTCCGTGGAGAATTGACCGAGGGAATAGGAGACTGCGCCCACGAGCCGCCCGTCGATGTACACCGGGCTCCCGCTCATGCCCGCGATGACACCAGTCCTGGCCAGCGGCCCTCCCTCAAGACGCGCGAGAATCAAGTCGCGGCGCGGGCCGATGACGTTGTGGAGCACGCCGATGATGTGGGCCTGAAACTCGTCGAGGCGGTCGCCTTCGAACACCGTCCTGCCGATGCCGACCATGCCGGCCCGCAATTCATCGACCGGGAACGTCCGACTTTGGGCCGGAAGGCCGCCGACCAGAAACAGCAGGAGGGCGGCGCCGGTGGCAAGCGATCTCACGACCATTGGTTGAAGACTCAGCACTGGGCGACTCGTTTCTGACGATACGGGTAAACCGGTGAAACTGCAAGGATTCGGCGCCCCGGCCGTTGACAGTCACCGAACCCCTACGATAAAGTCAACGCTCTGTTTGAACAATGATTATGCCGCGTTCCTTTACCTTCGTCGGGTCGTCGAACCACACCAGCAGCTGGTGGTGGTATCCGACTGCGACTGAAGGGGCGGCCAGCGTCTAAAAAACGCACACACTGAGCCACAACGACGCCTCTTCAGCCAACGGTTGAAGGGGCGTTTTTCGTTTGTGGGCTTCGTGCGACTGGCATTTGCGATGACTCCTGCTTTGCTGTGTGAGACGGTAGCCGGCGCCACGATGGCTGAACTGATCGCGGCCCGTGACGTCGCGGCCTCGGCCGACATGGTCGACATGGTTGAGGTGCGTCTCGACGGTGTGCGGGATCTGGATGTGGCCGAGGCGCTTCATGGCGTGGCTCTGCCCGTCGTGGCCACGTGTCGTCCAGTGTGGGAGGGGGGACGATTCGACAGCAGTGAGGAGGAGCGCCATGGCGTGCTGGCCAGTGCGCTGGAGCACGGTGCGGCGTACGTGGACATCGAATGGCAAGCGGGGTTCGACGAACTGATTCGCTCCAACAGCGAACGAGTTGTGGTCTCGTCACACGATTTCACGGGTGTGCCTCAGGATCTGGACACGCGAGCGCGTGCGATGCGAAACACGGGTGCCGCGCTTATCAAGGTCGCTGTATCGGCGGCGCGTCTTTCCGACACGCTGCCGCTGCTCGACGTTGCGAAAGGCGGAGACGCCGTCGTGGTTGGCATGGGGGACGCGGGCGTGCCGAGCCGCTTGCTGGCGTCGCGCTTCGGCTCGCGGTGGACCTACGCCGGTGACGGTGTCGCGCCGGGTCAGGTGCCCGCTGCCAGAATGCTGGGCCAGTTTCGATTTCGTTCGGTGAGCGCGCGGACAGCGCTGTACGGCGTCGTCGGCAACAACGTGATGCATTCGGTGTCCCCCGCCATGCACAACGCCGCATTCGCTGAGGCGGGCCTCGACGCCGTGTACGTGCCGCTGCTGGCAGCGGACTTTGCTGATTTTCTGGCGTTCGCGAATGCGCTGGGTGTCGCTGGTGCCAGCGTGACGATTCCGTTCAAGCGCGACGCGCTCGACGCATCCGTGACGTCTGATGAGCTGACGCGCCGTGTTGGCGCCGCCAACACGCTTCGACGCGCGCCCGCCGGGTGGGAGGCGACCAACACGGATCTGGCGGGCTTTCTGGAGCCGCTGGATGCCGAGTGGGGAGCCGAGTTGCGTGGGCCGGCGGCGACGGCAGGGACACGGGTGTCGGTGCTCGGTGCGGGTGGCGCCGCAAGGGCGGTTATCGTGGCGCTGATGGCGAGGGGTGCAGACGTCACCGTTCATGCGCGGCTGCGTGAGAGGGCGCGGGCGCTTGCGACGTCCTTGGGAGTCGCCGCGGGGCCGTGGCCGCCAGTGGCGCGGTCGTGGGACCTGTTGGTGAACTGCACGCCGCTGGGGAGCGCGTCTGAACCGGACAGCTCGCCCCTGCCGGGCGGGCCGTTCGAGGGCCGGTTCGTCTACGACCTGACGTATAGACGGGGCGTGTCGCCCCTCGTGCAGGAGGCTCGGCAGGCCGGGTTGTCGACGTTGGATGGCTTGGCGATGTTGATCGCACAGGCCGAGCGGCAGTTCGAGTGGTGGACGGGACGGCGTCGTGCGACCGGCGTGATGCGGGAAGCGGCGGAAACTCAGGTTGAAGCGAAAGTCACGACGAGGGCGGTTGGCGGGGCCGCAGGAATCGACTGATGCACATCACCACATTTGAGGACTTTCAGGCGCTCGCCACACGCGGCACCTTCGTGCCGGTCTACAAGGAAATCGCGGCAGACCTCCTGACGCCGGTCTCCGCTTTTCTGAAGGTCGCGGGGTATGCCGACCATGCCTTTCTGTTTGAGTCGGTTGAGGGTGGGGAACAGGTTGGGCGGTACTCGTTTCTGGGCAAGGATCCCTTCCTGATCGTCCGGGCCCGCGGCGGCAAAACGGTTGTCGATCGGGCGGGACAGACCTCCGAGAGCGACCAGCCGTTCGTAGACGCGATTCGCGAGCTGATGGCCGACCTCCGCTCGCCCGTGATTCCGGGTCTACCGCGATTCACCGGGGGGGCGGTTGGATACCTCGGGTACGACGCCGCCGCATGGTTTGAGCCGGTGAAGCTGCAGGCGTCTGCCGACGTCGCCGACGAAGCGTGTTTCATGTTGTTTGACACCGTGCTTGTGTTCGACCACCTGCGGCACCAGATCCTGATCGTGGCGAATGCGCATATCGGTGGCGACCAGGATCTGGCGTCGCTCTATCAGTTTGCACGCGCGAGAATCGAGTTCGTCGAGCGAGAGTTGGATCGCACGCTCTCCGCGGTGCCCACGGCTCAGGCTGAACCGATTGCGATTACGTCGAACGTCACGCGCGGCGATTTCGAAGACCGGGTGCGCGCGGCGAAGGAGTACATCGCCGCCGGGGACATCTATCAGGTCGTGCTGTCGCAGCGCTTCGAGACGCCGTTCGCCGCCGATCCGTTCACCGCGTACCGGGCGCTTCGTCATGTGAACCCATCGCCCTACATGTACTTCCTCCGCATGGGCGGCCGGACGATCGTCGGGTCATCACCGGAGATGCTGGTGCGCGTGGAAGGCCAGAAGATTCAGACGCACCCGATCGCGGGGACGCGCCCTCGGGGTTCGACGGTTGACGAGGATCTGCGTCTGGCAGAGGAGCTGCTCGCCAATGAGAAGGAGCGCGCGGAGCACGTCATGCTCGTGGACCTTGGGCGCAACGACCTGGGGCGTGTCTCCGAATATGGCACCGTGGAGGTGCCGACGTACATGACGGTCGAGCGCTATTCACACGTCATGCACCTGGTGTCGATCGTTGAGGGGCGGTTGTCCGATGCGCACGATCGGCTCGATGCCCTGGTGTCGTGCTTTCCGGCCGGCACGGTGTCCGGTGCGCCGAAGGTTCGCGCGATGGAGATCATTGCTGAACTCGAGAGCGGGCGGCGGGGCGTCTATGCGGGGGCGATCGGCTATCTGGATTGTGGCGGCGATCTCGATTTCTGCATCACGATTCGCACGGTGGTCATCGAGGATGGCCGCGCCTACGTGCAGGCCGGTGCGGGGATCGTCGCCGATTCCAATCCGGCGGCCGAGTACGAGGAAACGCGCGACAAAGCGCGCGCCGTTATTCAGGCGCTTGAGCTGGCTCAGCGCGGGTTGTAGTGACCTGTCCTTGTCATGGGTGAAGTGGATTTCGGAGCGCGGCGCTCGGCTGACCAGGCGCGACGACCGAGCATATTGGGCATATTCGAGGGAGGAGCAACGCCGGCAGTCGGGATGCCCCACCCGAAAGGCGTTTTGCTCATGACGAGGACAGGCCACTAGACCAATGCTGCTTGTGATCGATAACTACGACTCGTTTACCTATAACCTCGTCCAGTACCTCGGCGAGCTCGGTGCGGAGATCCGCGTGCATCGAAACGATCGAGTCACGGTCGATGACGTGGCGGCGATGCGGCCGGAACGGATCGTCATCTCTCCGGGGCCAGGCCGGCCAGAAGATGCAGGGGTGACCGTCGATCTCATCCGCCGTCTTGGCGCAACGACGCCGATTCTTGGCGTCTGTCTCGGTCATCAGGCGATCGGCATGGTGTATGGGGGCACGGTGTGCCGGGCCCGGATACCAATGCACGGCAAGACGTCGGCCGTCGTGCACGACGGACGAGGGGTCTTCAAGGGCATCGGCGACCCGTTTCAGGCTGGGCGCTACCATTCGCTGATCATCGCCAATGAGGATCTGCCGGCCGATCTTGAAATTGTCGCGCGAGCGCGGGACGAAGACATCATCATGGGCGTGCGGCATCGTGCGCACCCGGTGCACGGCGTGCAGTTTCACCCCGAATCGGTGCTGACCGATGAGGGACAGCGGATTTTGAAGAACTTCATCGAATTGTGATGTTCACACCACTGCTCGAGAAGGTCATGCGTCGCGAGGATCTCACCGCCGAGGAGGCTGCGGCGGTCATGCGCGAGGTGATGGAGGGACGCGCGTCGGCGGCGGCGCTCGCGGCCTTGCTGGCGGCGCTCGTGATGAAAGGCGAGCGTCCCGCCGAGATCGTGGGGTTCGCGGAGACGATGCGTGCGCACGCGGTGCCCCTGCACGCGCCGGCCGGCGAGACGTTTGACACCTGCGGTACGGGGGGCGATCGATCGGGCACATTCAATATTTCGTCGGCGGCGGCGCTCGTGGTGGCCGCCTCCGGTGTCAGGGTCGCCAAGCACGGGAACCGATCTGTGTCGAGTCGCTGCGGCAGCGCTGACGTGTTCGAGCAGCTCGGCGTGAACATCGGGGCCGCGCCGGCCGCGGTCGAGCGGACGTTGCGGGACGCCAACATCGCGTTCTTTTTCGCACCCACGTTCCATCCATCGATGAAGCACGCGGCGCAGACGCGGCGCGAACTTGGTATTCGGACCGTGTTCAATCTCCTGGGTCCGCTGACGAATCCCGCGGGTGCGCGGCGGCAGATCGTCGGCGTGCCTCGTGCGGAGCTGACCGATGTGCTGGCTCGGTCGCTGCTGCTACTCGGGTCCGACCGGGCCTGGGTCGTGCATGGGGCCGACGGTCTCGATGAGATTTCGACGACGGGCTACACGAAAGTGTCGGAGTGCCGCGCAGGCGCGGTGCGCACGTTTTACGTCCATCCGTCGGAGTTTGGCATCCCACAGGCATCGCCAGCGGATCTCCAGGGTGGTGACGCAGTGCGGAACGCGGATATCGTGCGCGGGATCCTCGGCGGCGAGCGGGGCGCTCCACGGGACGTGGTGCTGCTGAACGCAGGCGTCGCGTTGTTTGTGGCGGGCCAGGTCGCCAGCGTGCGTGAGGGCATCAGCCGCGCCAGCGTCGCTATCGACACCGGTGCGGCGACGGCAACGCTCGAGAAGATGGCCCTGGGCTCGCATGCGGAGGTGGGTGGATGACCGCCACACCCGACTTGCTGCAGGCGATCGTCGGCGCCACGGAGCGCCTCATCGAGCTGCGGCGGGCGCGCGAATCGGTCGGAGCGTTGGAGACGCAGGCAGCCGCGGCATCACCGGCCGGTGCCAGATTCGAGCAGGAGCTCGGGGCGGCGGGGCGCGTGAACGTGATCGCGGAATGCAAGCGCCGGTCTCCGTCGAAGGGCGTGCTCGCGGCCGACTACGATCCTGCCGCGATCGCACGGCACTACGAACGCGGGGGCGCCGCGGCGATCTCAGTGCTGACCGAGCCGACGTTCTTCGACGGAGCGCTCGAACACCTCATGGCGGTGCGACAGACCGTGTCGTTGCCGCTGCTGCGCAAGGACTTTATCGTCGACGAGTACCAGCTCCTGGAGGCACGCGCTTCAGGCGCCGACGCGATCCTGCTCATCGTGGCGGCGCTCGAGCAAGGCACGCTGACGCGACTCCAGGCGCGCGCATGGGACCTGGGTCTCGCGGCATTGGTGGAGGTGCACGACGAAGAGGAACTGGCGCGCGCGGTCGACTCTGGTGCGCGCGTCGTCGGTGTGAATAACCGTAATCTGCGCACGTTGCAGGTGGATGTCAGTGCCTCACACCGACTGGCTGCCAGGATTCCCAAGGGCCTGATTGCCGTCAGCGAGAGCGGATTGCGGTCGAGAGACGACCTCGACCGTCTCACCGAGGCCGGATATGGAGCGTTTCTGATCGGCGAGCGGTTCATGGTGGATCCTGATCCGGCCCAGGCGATCGGCGACTTGATTGGGCGACCGGTGGTCCGGCTGTGACTGCGCACTCAGACCTGTTCGTCAAGATCTGCGGGATGACGCGGCTGCCCGATGCGTTGCATGCCGTCGAGCATGGCGCCAACGCCCTCGGCTTCGTGTTCTGGTCACAGAGTCCCAGGTGCATCACTCCCGAGCGCGCGGCCGCCATCATCGCGGCGCTTCCGGCAGATGTGAGCACAGTCGGCGTGTTCGTCAATGAGACGGTGGAGGGGATCACGCGAGTGGCAGCCGAAACCGGTCTCTCGACGGTCCAGTTGCACGGAGACGAGCCGCCCAGCTTCGCGGACGCACTGGAGTGGCCGGTTCTGCGGGCGACCACGGTGGAGCAGATTGAGCAAGCATCTGGTGCCTGGCCACCTGGCACGACCTTTCTGATGGATGCGGCGGATCCGGCGCGGCGTGGCGGCACGGGGCGGACCATTGACTGGCGCCGAGCGGCATCGGCGGCGCGGGCGCGACGGATCGTGTTGGCCGGTGGCTTGACGCCGGACAACGTGGCCGATGCCGTCGAGACGGTACGGCCCTTCGGCGTGGACGTGTCATCGGGCGTGGAGGACGCGCCCGGTGTCAAGAACGGGGACAGGGTGGCGCGCTTCTTGGCAAGCGCACGGAGCGCACGTGACGAACGGTAAGTCAACGGTGCCGGATCGGCCGGTGTTTGGCCGACGGGATCCTGATGCCCGCGGGTACTTCGGTGCGTACGGTGGGCGTTTCGTGCCCGAGACGCTGGTCGCACCAATTGAGGAACTCGCGGCGGGATACCTTGCCGCCCGAGACGACGCGGCGTTCCGCGATGAGCTCGATACATTGCTGAGCCACTACGTTGGTCGTCCGACGTCGCTCTACGAGACACGCCGATTGGCCGCTGCACTTGGTGGCGGCGAGGCTGACGAAGCGGCTGAGCGTGCCTCGTCGCGTGGGGTGCGCATCCTCCTCAAGCGAGAGGACCTGGCGCATACCGGCGCTCACAAGATCAACAACGCGCTTGGACAGGCGCTGCTTGCCAAGCGCATGGGCAAGCGACGGGTGGTCGCCGAGACGGGCGCGGGCCAGCATGGTGTAGCCACGGCTACGGCCTGCGCGCTCCTGGGGATGGACTGCTGCATCTACATGGGTGCAGAGGACATGCGACGACAGGCGCTCAATGTCGTTCGCATGCGGCTGCTCGGCTCAGATGTGCGACAGGTCGATGCTGGCAGTCGCACGCTGAAGGATGCCATCAATGAGGCCATGCGCGACTGGGTGGCCAATGTGACCGACACCTACTACCTGCTGGGTTCCGCGCTTGGTCCGCATCCCTATCCCGTCATGGTGCGCGAGTTCCAGTCAGTGATCGGCCGCGAAGCGCGGCGCCAGATGCTCGAGCAGATCGGGCGTCTCCCGGACATCGTCGTGGCGTGCGTCGGCGGCGGCAGCAATGCCATTGGCATCTTCGACGGTTTTCTCGAAGACGCGGCGGTGCGCCTGGTGGGTGTCGAAGCAGGCGGCGAGCGCATTGCCGCCGGCCGGCACGCGGCTCGATTTGCCGGTGGCAGCACGGGAGTGCTGCAGGGGACACGCACGTTCATTCTCCAGGACGAGGCAGGCAACATCGAGCCAACACATTCCATCTCTGCCGGCCTCGACTATGCGGCGATCGGGCCGGAACACGCATGGCTGCGCGATGCGGGCCGTACGGAGTACGTGCACGTCTCCGACGCTGAGGCGCTGGACGGTTTTCAGACCCTCGCGCGGCTCGAGGGCATCCTGCCGGCGCTTGAATCGGCGCATGCGATCGCATACACGATGAAGCTGGTGCCAGACGTCGCGGACGGGACCGTGATCCTGGTGAACCTGTCCGGCCGCGGCGACAAGGACGTGCAGAGTGTTGTTGAGGCACTCCAATGAGCCGTCTCAACGAAACATTTCGTCGCATTCGGGCGGATGGCGCCAGTCCTGGACTGGTGACCTATATCACGGCGGGTGACCCCGACCTACACCGGACCGAAGGTATTCTGCTCGCGCTGGACCGTGCGGGTGCCGACGTGTTGGAGGTTGGTGTCCCGTTCTCCGACCCACTGGCGGACGGTCCAGTCATTCAGCGGGCGACCGAGCGGGCACTCGCAGCTGGCACCACCCTGTCCGGTGTCCTCGAGATGGTGAGGCGTTTACGTGCCGACGTGTGTGCGCCGATAGTGCTCTTCAGTTACGCCAATCCGATCCTGCGACTCGGTGCGGAGCGATTTGCCGACCTCGCGCGGGATGCAGGCGTGGACGGGGTGCTCGTGCTGGACCTGCCAATCGAAGAGGCGGGGGAGTTTCGAGGGGTCCTGGCGTCTCGGGGGATTGATACAATTCTCTTACTGAGCCCGACGACGACCGACGCGCGCCTACGGCAGGCGGTTTCTCTCGGCAGTGGCTTTCTGTATGCCATTTCGCGGCTCGGCGTGACCGGGGCTCGCGATGCCATCGCGGATGGCGCAGAGGACATGGTCCGACGGATCAGGGCTGTGAGCGATATGCCCGTCGCTCTCGGGTTTGGTATTTCGAGACCGGAGCACGTGCGGGAAATTGGGCGGTGGGCGGATGCCGCGGTGGTCGGCAGCGGACTCGTCAGCGTCATCGCGGACGCAAGCGCCTCAGACGATCTTAATTCACGGGTAGAGGAGTATGTGCGGTGGCTGAAGTCGTGACGAGCATCGAAGAGTTGCGCAACCGGATCGACGTCATCGACGATCAGCTTCTGCGACTGCTGAACGTGCGGGTGGCGTGTGCGGTGGAGGTTGGTCGACTGAAGCACGAATCCGCGCTTCCGGTGTACCAGCCTGAGCGCGAGGCGCAGGTGTTGGGAAAGGTGCGGGAGGCGGCGACCGCGCTCGCCGGCCCACTGACGGCGGAGGCCGTCGTCCGGATCTTCGAGCGGATCATCGACGAGGCACGGCGGGCGGAGCGGGCCTCCAGTGGATACGGGGACGGCCCCGGCCCGTCCACCGAGGCATGAGCGGATACAGAAAGAGCAGAAGGTTAACGTCATGATCGTTGTAATGAACGAGCGGGCCACCGAGTCGCAGGTCGACTCGGTTATCGCCAGGCTCATCGAATTAGGCATGGACGTGCATCGATCGTCCGGTGCGACACGGACGGTGCTCGGCGTGGTGAGCGCCGGCAAGGTGGACAAGGAAATCATCGAGATTCTCGACGGTGTGCACGAGGTGCTGCGCATCACCGAGCCGTACAAGAGGGCGAGCCGCAGCTACCGGCCGGACAAGACGATCGTCACGATTGATGACGTGCGGATAGGCGGTGACGAAGTGCTCGTCATGGCCGGACCCTGCTCGGCGGAGACCGAGGAGCAGTGCGACGCGGCCGCAGTGGCTGTCAAGCGAGCGGGGGCCAAGGTGTTCCGGGGCGGCGCGTTCAAGCCGCGCAGTTCCCCCTACAGTTTTCAGGGCCACGGGGAAGCCGGCCTCAAGATGTTGCGCCAGTCGGCTGACGCACACGATCTGAAGCTGATCTCGGAGGTGATGGACGTCAGCCAGATCGACCTCATCGCCAAGTACTGCGATATCTTCCAGGTCGGCGCGCGCAACATGCAGAACTACACGCTGCTCCGCGAGCTGGGGCATGCGCGCAAGCCGGTACTCGTCAAGCGCGGGATCTCTGCCACCATCGAGGAGTGGCTCCTGTCGGCGGAGTACATCCTGGCTGGCGGCAACAACGACGTCATCCTGTGCGAGCGCGGCATCCGCACGTTCGAGACGGCGACGAGAAACACGTTCGACATCTCGGCAATCCCTGTCGTGCAGAAGTTGAGCCACCTGCCGGTGGTGGCGGACCCCAGTCACGGGGCTGGCCGTCGCGACATGGTGCCGCAGTTGGCGCGCGCAGCGGTGGCGGCTGGCGCGGACGGACTGCTTATCGAGGTGCACGCCGACCCAGATCACGCATGGAGCGACGGCGCGCAGTCGATGTATCCGGATCAGTTCGACCACTTGATGGCGGAGCTGCGGATCATCGCCCCGGCGATCGGTCGCAGTATCTGTCTGGAGGCGGTCGCCCGCCCCAGCCGGTCGCGATAGGGGTCGTTGGGATGACCAGGTCCCAGATCCCGGTGAGGCGCCATGTCGCGCCACGGCCGGCGTGGCGTGCGTGCCGCGGCCAGGGACGCGACCGGTGACGAGGGTTTCCTCGGAGCCCCCCATCTTTCCAAAGATCGTCATCGTCGGGCTGGGACTCGTTGGCGGGTCAATTGCGTTTGGGGCGCGCCGAGCCTGGCCATCGACACACGTGACGGCTGTCGATCGGGAGCCTGTCTTGCGAGCGGCGCTTTCGCGTCGCGCTATCGATGCGTCCGCTGACGACCTGGCCGTCGTCGCCGAGGCCGACCTCATCGTGCTCGCGGCACCCGTGCGAGAGAACATCGCATTGCTCCGGCGCGTGGCTGCCTATGCGTCCCCGTCGGCGGTTGTGACCGATGTCGGGGGCACAAAGCGCACGATTGTCGACGCGGCGGCGGCACTCTCCGAGATGACATTTGTCGGTGGTCATCCGCTCGGCGGCGGCGCGCACGGTGGCTTTGAATTCGCGACCGCCGGCTTGTTTGCGCGGCGTCCATGGATATTTACGCCGCACGACGCGGCTGGCACTGGCGCTCTCTCGCGCCTCTCGGCGTTTGTGACCGGCCTCGGCGCGCACGCGGCGACGATGACGGCGCTGGAGCACGACCGACTGATGGCGCTGATCAGTCACCTGCCCCAGCTGGCGACCACCGCGCTGATGGACGTGGTCGGAAAGGGGGCGACCGCTACCGGGTTGCGGATGGCCGGCCAGGGGTTGGTCGATACGACGCGCCTCGCGTCCAGTCCCGCCGGCGTCTGGCGGGACATCTGTGTGACCAACGCGGATGAAATCAAGAAGGCACTCGACGTGTTGATCGAGCAGCTCTCAGAAATGCGGAGCGAGTTGGAGCGTGCCGAGATTGTGGACGCCATGTTCAATGACGCCGCACGGTGGCGAGCTGAGTTGATGAAGGGCCAGGACTGACAGAGAGACGGGTTGGAGTGGAGACCAGATAAATGGAGACCGGCGACGCGGCGAAACGCGAAGGCGATGCTGAATACCGCATCCTTGCCACGCAGAATAAGATTCTTGAGCTGATCGCGAAGCGAAGCTCGTTTCAAGAGATGCTGGACAGTCTCTGTTTGCTCATCGAGCAGCAATCAGAGGGCGCGATGTGTTCGATTCTTCTGGTCGATAAGGACCAAAGCCGCCTGAGGGCCTGGGCAGGCCCCAGTATTCCCCAGGCATACATGGCGGCGCTCGATGGGCTCGGCATTGCGAACAACCTGGGATCGTGTGGAACGGCTGCCTATCGACGGGAGCCCGTCATCTGCGCTGACGTTGAGCATGATCCAGAATGGGCGGAGTTTCTGGACTTGGCAGCCAGCTTCGATATCAAATCCTGCTGGTCCACGCCTTTCTTTTCCTCCACGGAGCAGATACTGGGCACCTTTGCGATCACCCACACGTACGTCTGCGCGCCCACGCCGTTCGACTATCAGCTTTTGCAGACTGCGTCCTATCTCGCCGGTATCGCCACCGAGAACCACCTCTTCCAAACGGAGATGATCAAGGACCAGAAGCTGGAATCGGTGGGGGTGCTCGCCGGTGGCATCGCTCATGATTTCAACAATCTGCTGATGGCGATCATGGGGAACATTGAGCTCGCGAGCTTACGCGTGACGCCGGATAGCGACGTGTACAAACTGTTGTCAGCGGCCACGACGGCGTCGGTCCGCGCGCGCGAGATCACGCAGCGGCTGCTCACGTTCGCCTCCGGAGGTGTACCCGTCACGGCGGCTGAGTCCATCGATCAGATTATTCGAGAGACAGCCGACTTCACGTTGGCTGGGTCGAACGTGCGCTACGAGATGCGATTCGACGACAACATGCGGTTTATTGAGATCGACAAGGGACAGGTCACGCAGGTCATCCAGAACATCCTCGTCAACGCGGTCCATGCCATGCCTGGCGGCGGTGCGATCAGAATCCACGGTACGACCGTGGAGGGGGGTGGGCTGCGCGCGGAGGCGGGGCAGCCGCGGACATACGTGCGAGTCTCGATCGCGGATGACGGTATCGGCATCGGGCAGCGTGACCTGCGAAGAATTTTCGATCCCTTCTTCTCGACAAAAGGCAACGGCCGAGGGTTGGGACTCGCGACGAGCCATTCGATCATGAAGAGACATGGCGGCTGGATCGACGTCGAGTCCAGCCTCGGGAATGGCACGACCTTCTATCTGTGCTTTCCGGTGTCAGCTGGGCAGCCTCGTCCCGCGAAGACCAGGATCGAACTGGCGAACGACGCTGGCGGTGCCGTGCTGGTCATGGACGACGAACTATCCGTGCGGGAAGTGCTGGGTGCGATGCTCACGGCACTCGGGTACGGCGTGACCCTTGCGCGAGATGGCGGCGAAGCAGTCTCGCTTTTCGAAACGCGACGAGTCGAGGGGCGCCCCTTCGATCTGGTCATTCTGGATCTGACAGTACGCGGCGGCATGGGTGGCGCCGCCGCACTCAGTCGTTTGAAGGAGATCGATTCGGAGGTCAGGGCCGTTGCGACGAGCGGCTATTCGAATAGTCCAATTCTGGCTGATCACCAGGCTCACGGATTCATCGGTCGGCTGGAAAAGCCATTCCTGGCTGACGAACTAAAAGCGCTGCTGGTGGGTGTGATGCCGTCTACGCGCGCCGCGCAATCGACGAAAGCGGCTGATCCGCGAACGTAGTGGCCTGGTTGCGAATCAGCTAGCGTGTTTTCGGCTTTTACGTATTGCTTGCATGAGGTACTTCCTCGGGCGGCTGGGAGATGCCAAATCCGATCGAAAACGCGTTAGGCATTCGGCCGGCTAAAGCGCTTTTCATGACCGTGTGGCGTTTCGAGTAAACGCAACGCCGAAACACAAGGCTATTCGAAAAGCGCTCTATGCCTCCCGTCTCCACCCCACCGCGCACAGTCCGCGCGGCGGGGGCCCCGGGCTGGCGGCGTTGCTCCTCGGTCACATGCGCCCGGCATGCTCCCTCGTCGCGCCTGGCGCGGATTTCACGAGCGCGGCGCTCTCACATAGCCGCAACCCATGACCGGCGAAATCCGCGCTGGCCAGCCGGGCGCGGATTCCATGGGTGCGAGTGGAATCGGCGCGAGGCGCCTCACCGCCCTCGGTGCACAAGCCAATTCGCAACCAGACCACTAGCAGGAGCAGCCGACGTGCGACGCCGGCAGACCGTTAGCTCTGGTTGCCCTCGCTCACGAACGCGCCGACGAGGTCGCGGGCATCTGGAGAGAGGTCCAGGAATTCGACGCCGAGCCCTCTGCCACCCTCCCGAACGTTTCTGACGAACACGGCGCATGAGATCATCGTATCGGCGCTTGGCAGCTTGAATCGAAGGCTCAGCACGCTGCCTACGGGAAACTGCTCGGATGTTTCAATATAGGCACCTCCTTCGCTGAGGTCCCGGAGCATCCGCTGCGTTCTCGTGAAGATGCCATCCTGACCTAGCCAGATCTCGGTGTGCAACGACACTCGAGGAAACGTGCGCTTTTCGCTCATGTTGGTCTCACTCGCCTTTCGGCCCGCTCATTGTCTCTCGGAACGCGTCAGGTCGCGTACGGGCACGCCACCTGCCGGCCATCACGTTCCTCCAACGGCGGTACGCCGTCGGCGCATGCCGGCGTGGCGATGGGGCAGCGTGTCCGAAAGGCGCATCCGGACGGCTTGTTGAGCGGCGACGGCAGGTCGTCGGCCTCAAGCCGGGGCGCGGCTGATTCGGAACCCTCGCGAAGACGGACGCGGCGCGTGCGGCGTGCGTCGGGGTCAGGTCGTGGCACAGCCGCGAGGAGCATCTGCGAGTAGGGGTGCTTCGGGCGGCTATAGATCTCGTCAGCCGGACCGGCTTCCACGATATTGCCCAGGTACATCACGAAGATCCGATCCGACACGTGACGGACCACCGAGAGATCGTGCGAAATGAAGATATAGGACAGACCAAACTCGTGCTGGATATCCTGCATAAGGTTGATCACCTGGGCCTGGACCGAGACGTCGAGTGCGCTCACCGGCTCGTCGGCAATCACGATCTTCGGGTTCGTCGCGAGCGCACGGGCGATGCCGACGCGCTGGCGCTGTCCTCCCGAAAACTCATGAGGAAAGCGGCTGGCATGTGCGGGCGACAATCCCACCTTGTCGAGGAGCCAGCGTACACGCTCCCGACGCTCCGCCTTGGACTGCGTGGTGTGAATTGTGAGCGGCTCCTCGATCATCGCCCCGACGGTCATGCGAGGATTCAGCGAGGAGTAAGGGTCCTGGAACACCATCTGCAAGTCGGAGCGATAGCCGCGCATCTTCGCCCGTCCCAGAGAGGCTAGATCCACCACCTTACCCTCTCGGTGGTAGAGCACGCGGCCGGTGACCTCGACGCGGTAGTTCATCGGCCGAAGAATGTTCACGATGGCTCGTCCCACTGTGGTCTTGCCGCACCCCGATTCGCCGACCAGGCCGATCGTCTCGCCGCGGCGGAGGGTCAGCGACACGCCGTCGACGGCGCGCACCTCCGCGGTCTTCCGCGGGATCACGCCGCCGAAGACGGGAAACCGGACGTTGAGGTCCTGCACTTCGAGGATGGTGTCTGGGCTAGACATCGTGAGTCCCGTCCTGGCTGCGATCCGATTCGTCGCGCGGTCCCTCATGCAGATGACACCGGACCCAGTGGTCGGGTGACACCTCGACAAGCGGCGGCTCGATACTGTCGCATGGCTCAAATCGCTCGGCGCAACGGGTGCAGAACTTGCAACCAGCCGGAAGGTTGTGAATGTCGGGAACGGACCCAGGGATGGTGGTGAGTCGCGTCGCGCGTTCACCATCAACGCGAGGTAGCGACGCGAGCAATCCGCGGGTGTATGGATGGAGCGGTGTACCAAACAGATCGTGAACCGGCGCCACCTCCTGAATCTTGCCGCCGTACATCACCGCCACGCGGTCGCAAGTTTCGGCGACGACGGCGAGATTATGCGTGATGAGGAGGATGGCCCCGCCCACGTGCCGACCCTTTAACTGCACCATGAGATCGAGGATCGCGCGATGTGTCCGGCTCGTGCGCCAGGATGATCTCCATGACCTGTCGACCGATGGTGAACACGGGATTGAGCGACGTCATTGGTTCCTGGAAGATCATGCTGATCTGCTTGCCCCGCACCCGGCGTACGTCCGCCCATTCGAGTGACAACAAGTCGCGCCCCTGAAACCAGACTTCGCCCTCCACGATGCGGCCGGGCGGATCCGGAATCAGGCGGAGGACGCTCAGGGCGGTCACGCTCTTGCCCGATCCCGATTCACCGACAAGCCCGAGGACCTCGCCAGGACGGACATCGAGGTCAACGCCGTCGACGGCCTTGGCGACGCCCGACTCCACGAAGAAGTGCGTCTTGAGGCCGCGAATCTGGAGGAGAGAAGTGGTCATCGTAGGCGCGAGTGCTCCCTCGGATCGAAGGCTTCCCGGACGGCTTCGCCGATAAAGACGACCAGGAGCAGCGTCGTGAACAGCGCGCCGAGAGGAAAGAAGACGAGCCACGACTTGGTCAGGTTGGTCATGCCCTGCCCGATCAGTTCGCCCCAACTGGGCGTTGGCGCCGGCAGGCCGAAACCGAGAAAGTCGAGCGCTACGAGTGCTGAGATGTTGGCGACGATCGCGAACGGCGCGAACGAGATCACCGGTGTCAGCGCGTTTGGCAGAATGTGGCCAAACATGATGCGGGTCTCCGACACCCCCGTCACGATGGCGGCACCGACGTAGTCTTTCGCCTTCTCGCGATAGAACTCGCCCCTGACGTAGTAGGTCATGGCCATCCATTCGAACGCGGCAAGGATCGCGATCAGCAACCAGAATGACGGTTGCAGGATCTGCATGCGACCCTGGATGTACACCGGTACGACAATCGAGCTGACGAAGATGATCGTGTAGAGGAACGGCAGCGAGGCCCAGATTTCGATTGTGCGCTGTCCGAGGAGATCGACCTTGCCGCCGACGTACCCAAGGCAGGCGCCGATCATGATGCCAACGATGTAGCTGACGAGTGTGACCAGAATCGCGAACGTCAGCGAGATATTGAAGCCGTAGGCCAGGCGCACAAGCACGTCGCGGCCCCGGTTGTCGGTGCCGAAGAGATGGTCGCCGGACGGAGGGTGCGGCGGAAATCCTGGCAGATCGAGTAACGACTCGTACGGTCCGTACGGGTACACCGGCATCAGCACCCAGTTGTCGTCACTGCCGGCGAACTGTTCACGGAGACTCCGGTAGTCGGGCTCTCCGACGACGTTCTGGTCGAATTCGGATGCTTCGTAGAAGCGCACCATCGGGAAGTAGTAGTCGCCCTCGTACCGGACGGCGAGGGCCGTGTTGTTGGCGACATACGGAAGCAAGAAGGACATGCCGTAGAGACACGCCAGCAGGAGGAACGACCAGTGGCCGCGCTTGATGCGGCGAAACTTCCGCAGCTGCCTTCGAAGGATCGACTCGGACGCCGAGGCTGCGGGGGCTGTCACTTGAATCGGATACGGGGATCGACGATTGCGTAGATGACGTCGGACAGGATGTTCCCGAGGAGCATGAGCAAGCTGCCGATCACGATGATGCCAAGCGCAACCGGATAATCGCGCTGCAGGATCGAGGTGTAGCCGAGATAGCCCATGCCGTCGATATTGAACACGCGTTCGATAAGGAACGAGCCGGCGAGGATGACGCCAAAGACGTGCCCGAGGCCGGTGGCGAGCGGGATCAGTGAATTGCGCAGGGCATGTACGAAGATGACGCGCCGCTCGTCCAGGCCCTTCGCGAGTGCCGTGCGCACGTAGTCTTGGTTCAGATTCTCCATCAGCGAGTTCTTGGTCAGGATGGTGAGCGTAGCGAAGGACGCCACCATATAGCAGAGGACCGGCAGGGCCATGTGGTGTACCTGCGCGACGATCTTCTCTCCGAGGCTCAGGAACTCCCAGTTGTAAGGGCGGAAGCCACCGAGCGGGAAGAGGTTCCAATAGCTGCCGCCACCCAGGAGTACGAGCAGCGCTGTCCCAAGCGCCCACCCTGGCACGGCAAGCCAAGAAAGACAGCCACACTGCTGAACACATCCAGCCGGGACCCATGTTTGACGGCCTTCATCACGCCAAGCGGGATCGAGATCAGGTAGCTGAGCAGAAACCCTGTCAGCCCGAGCGCGATCGAGATCGGAAAACGGGACTTGATGACGTCCCAGACCGGGTCCTGGTAGATGTACGAGTTCCCGAGGTCCAGGTGTACGAGGTTCCACAGCCATTGCCCGTACCGCACGTGGACCGGTTGGTCGAACCCGTAGTACCGCCGGATTTCGTCGATCGCCTCCTGCGGCAGCGATACGCCGAACTGTCCGGTGCCGCCACCAGTGCCGGCCTCTCCGGTGATGGCGGTGTTGCGGATCTGCATGAGCCGCCGCTCGACCGGCCCACCCGGCACGAAATGCATGAGAACGAAGACGACGAGCGTGATGCCGAGAAACGTCGGCACGACCAGTAGGAGGCGCCGAATGAAATACTGCGTCACTGGCCGGCTGGAGATGCCGTCGCGGGATCGCTGAAGTCCGACCAGTAGTCGACCTCACTTGGGCCGACCTCGAGGGTCGCGTTGTTGCGTCGTGCGTCGTTCAGCGCGGCCTCCTTGGCGGGGTCGTGCCACCACATGATGAATGGGTCGAACGAGCCAGAGGCCCCCATCCCGATGCGCGACATGTAACTTTCAGGCTGACCGTACTTGTTCCAGTAGACGAAGCGATCATACGGTGCGTACCACTCCAGCACGTAGATGTAGCTGTTGGTGATGGTGCCGTCCAGTTCCTTGATCAGCTCGATACGTGTGGCGAGATCACTCTCCGCGTCGTACGCCTCGATGATCTCGTCGGCGCGCGCGTTCTTGAAACCAGAAAGGTTATTTGAGGCCGGTTGGTCGGCCTGGTCGGAATGGAACATCGAGCGCGGCATCGGATACGGCTTCGACGCTGAAAAGCCGACCGACGCCATCTGGAACTCGCGCTCATCCAACAGCTTGATCAAGGTGGCATACGTCAGAAACCGAAGATTGAGAGAGATGCCGACTCGTCGAAGATCTTCCTGGAAGACCGTGAGCGCCGGCTCCGATTGTTGCTGGCCGTAGATGACCTCGAGGTTCAGCGGTTGTCCGTTCCGGAGCAGTACCCCCTGATCGTCGCGCTCCGTGTAACCGGCCTCTTGTAGTAGTTCGATGGCGCGCTGGGGATCGTATTCGTTTGTCGAATTATCGGGGTTCTCGTACACACCGCCAACAAAGATCGAGTTCTGCGGGATGTACTCGTTGTAGTACAGCTTCTCGACCAACTGCCGACGGTTCTGCAGGAGCGTAATGGCCTGACGGACGCGGATGTCGTCGAACGGAGGCTGACGGGTGTTGAAGGCCAACATGGCCATACCGAGCGGCTCCTGGGTGAAGATCTTCCGCTTCTGCAGCCACCCTTTCTGAATCTGTTCGAACTCGAGTTCCTGTACCCACATCTGCGCTCGGCTCACCGTGTAGAAATCAAGATCGCCACGCTTCACCATTTCGAACGCCAGATTGCGGTCTCGCACGACGTTCTCGGTGATCTCATCGAAATTGTAGAGTCCCACGTTGGCGCGGGCGCCCTCCGCCCAATAGTCGGTGCGGCGTCTGATTGTGATGCGATTGCCGCGATCGATGTCTTGTTCGGTGATCGTGTACGGGCCTGAACCTGGCATCAACGCAAAGTTGTAGTCGCGGAGGTAGGTGTTTTCCCGAGCGTGCGGATGGTCGTCGCTGGCATGATCCACAGCATCGTGAGGTCGTCAAGGTTGCGCCAGCTTGGATCCTTCGACGTTACCGAGACGAGGTACTTGCTCTCCGCGACGGGGCGCTCGTAGCGCTCAAAGATGCCTTTGTAGTTGGGTTCCTGTGTGTTCGGGTCCATGACCAGATCCCACGACGCGACGACATCCTCGGCGGTGACGGGCGTTCCGTCTGAGAAACGTGCGTTCGGATTGAGTCGGAACCGGTACAGACTCAGGTCATCGGACACTTGCCAGTGTGTGGCGAGCGCCGGAATCAGTTCCTGCGTCGTCGGGTGCATGCCGAGCAGATGGTCATAGACCAGGTCGTGTACGAACACGTTGAACGTGGTCGTGTCTGGACCCCATATGCGGAGGGTCCCCGGGAAGTCAGGCGTGTCGGTGCTGACGCTCCCACCCTTGATGGCCCGCGGGTCGCCAATGAGATCGAAATCGGTGTTGGTCTCCCAGCCCTCTCCGGTGAACCCGGCGCCGCCGTCCTCGGCCGAGACATTCGGATCGGCGCCAGCATCCGCGTCAGGGAACACGGGATAGGCATTCTTGTCCATCGGCGCATTCGCGTTCGTGCTGCCAGCGGTGATGGGTGTCCCGCCGGCGGGCGGCGTATCGGCCCCGCCGCCACCGCAGGCAATGGTCGTAGTGACGAGTACCGCCAAGAGTGCTGAAGTTGCGACGACGCGCATCGGATTCACCTTTCTGGAGAGCAACCGTCAGGACGCCCTGATTCAATAGGCGAACTCACTGTTGCACGACCCTGCCGCGGATGGCGCGGGCGGGTCCTTCACGGTTACGAGACCGATTCTAGCGACTAACGACGTGCCTTCCTAACCTCCTCAACGGCGGACGGGTTCTCCAGCGACGACAGGTCGCCGGGTGCCTCATCAAGATACGTGGTTCGGATGACGCGGCGCATCACCTTGGCGTTGCGCGTCTTGGGAAGATCGCCGACAAACTCGATCGCCTTTGGCCGCAACGGCTTCCCGAGGCGCGTGGCCACAAAGGTCCTGAGATCCTTCGCCAAGGCCTCGCTTGCCGCGTGGCCGGAGCGGAGCACGCAGAAGCAGACAAGCGCCTGACCCTTGGCGGCGTCCGGCACGCCGATCGCGGCCGATTCAGCGACAGCGGGGTGCTCGACGAGTACCGACTCCACCTCGGCAGGGCCGAGGCGCTTGCCGGCGATCTTGATGGTGTCGTCGGAGCGACCGAGGATGTACCAGAGGCCGTCTTCGTCGATTGCCGCCCAGTCTCCATGCACCCAGACGCCGGGAAGACTCGACCAGTAGGTCTGCTCGTACCGATCGGGGTCTTTCCAGAATCCGCGAGTCATGCCGATCCAGGGCACACGTACCACAAGTTCTCCGACCTGGTTGCGGACCGAACGCCCCTCCCCGTCCACGACATCGGCGCCGATGCCCGGTGGCGGCCCGGCAAACGAGCACGGCTTCATCGGTGTCAACACGTTGCCGGCGACCAGCCCGCCAGAGGTCTCGGTACCGCCGGAGTAGTTAATGATGGGCAGGCGTGTGCCGCCAGCCGTCTCGAACAGCCAGCGCCACGATTCCGGGTTCCACGGCTCGCCTGTTGATCCCAGGATGCGCAGAGACGAGAGATCGTGGCGGCGCACCGGGTCCTCGCCATGTTGCATCAGCGCGCGTACCAGCGTGGGTGAGACGCCAAGCACGCTCACGCTGTGGCGTTCGACGAGATCCCACAGTCGGTCGGGTCCGGGGTAGTCCAGCGCGCCGTCGTAGATCACGGCGGTCCCTCCCAGCATCGTCATACCAAACAGTTCCCAAGGCGCCATCATCCAGCCGATGTCGGTGACCCAGTACATGGTGTCGGTGTCACGCATGTCGAAGCAGTGCGCCATGTCCTGCGCGGATTTGGTGGGAAAGCCGCAATGGCTATGCACGGTGCCCTTGGGGCGTCCGGAGGTGCCGGACGTATAGATCAGCATCAGCGGATCTTCGGCGTCAGTACGCACCGTCGCGCACACGTCGCTCTGCCTGGGGACCAGCGCCTCCCATCGGTGATCACGGGGTGAGGTCCACGGCACGTCCGCACCGATGCGGGAAACCACCAAGAGATGACGCACGGACGGCGCCGCCGCGGCCGCCTGATCGGCCAGCGGTTTCATCGCGACGGCCTGTCCGCGGCGCCAGAAGCCGTCGGCCGTCACCAGGAGCGTGGCCTCGGCTTCGACGAGCCGCGTGGCAACGGCGTCGACGCCATACCCGGAGAAGAGTGGCAGCACGACGCCGCCAAGTTTGATCGCCGCGAAGAACGCGACAACCAGCTCGGGACACATGGGCATGAACAGCGCCACCCGGTCGCCGTGCGTGACGCCAAGTTCGCGCATCGCGTTCGCCGCGCGATTGACCTCCCGGAAGAGTTCGCCGTAGGTGAGCTCGCGTGTCGCGCCCTCCTCGCCCTCCCACCGCAGCGCGTTCTTGTGCTCCGTGGGTGTGCCGATCCATTTGTCCACGCAGTTGTGGACGGTGTTCAGCCTGCCGCCGATACACCAGCGGCTCCACGCGATCCCGGCGGACGTGTCGAGTATCTGGCGATACGGCTCGTAGAACTCGATGCCGAGGTCGTCGAGCACCGCGCTCCAGAACCACGCCGGGTCCTCGACCGACCGGCGCAGGAGCGTGTCGTAGTCACCGAGTCCATGACGGGTTATGAAGGCCGTGAGCCGGCTGCGGTCGCGTTGCTCCGGCGTCGGGCGCCAGGCGATCTCGCCGCCAAATTCAAAATGATCAGTCGCCACGGAGGAATCGTACACTGACTGTGTGCTTGTTCGGCGCGGGGTGGACGCGGCGATCGCCGCGCATGCCAGACGTGAGAGTCCCCGCGAGTGCTGTGGCCTGCTCATCGGGACGCAGGGTGAGGTGTATGAAGCGGTCGCGACCGCCAACGTCGCGGCAGAGCCCCATCGTCACTACCAGGTGTCGCCGGTGGACCACTTCGCGCTGATCAAGCGCTGTCGTGACACGCAGGCACCGGGCTTGAAAACTCTTGAGATCGTCGGCGCGTATCATTCGCATCCCCGCAGCGCCCCGGTGCCGTCGCCGACAGATCGTCGGGAGGCACTCGCGGACTTTTTCTACGTCATTGCCGGTCCGGTGGACGGCTCAGCGCCGCTCGAGCTGCGGGCGTATCGGCTGATCGAAGGAGCGTTCGAGGCTGTCGCGTTCTGCGGTGAACCACCCCTGGGCTAGCGGGTCCGGTCGCGGGCCAGATAGACCTGCTGCATGAGGTCCTCGACTCGGGCAAGCACCGTGGGCCACCGGTACTCGCGCTCGATGTAGGCGAGCCCCTGGCGTCCGAGGGCGTCTCGTTCGGCGTGTTGCGTCAGGAGATAGTCCGCCGCCTCGTCAAACTCGGCGGGAAACATGTAATACAGTCCGCCGTTGGCCCGCTGGACCTGACCGGCGAGCACTTTGCAGCGGCCGTTGACGAGCGCAGGCACTCCGTAGTTCCACGCCTCGAGCAAGACGATGCTGAGGCTCTCATACGGAGACGGGACGACGAGCGCGGAGGCGTGGGCCAGCAGCGCCGAACGCACCTCGTCGGACACGTAGCCAAGCGCGCGGATCTGCGGATGTTCGGGGATCTGCATCTTCGCGGGCCCTGCGAGCACGAGCGCCACGTCCGCGCGCGTGGCCGCGTACTCTTGAAAGCTGTCCAGCAGCGCATCACATCCCTTGTTGGGATCGACGCGGCCGAGATAGAGCAAATAGCTGTGCGGAATGTCCAGGCGATCGATGGGTGCGCGCGGCATGTCGCCGACCGGGACCGGCTCGAGGCCGATGCCCACGACTGCCGAGGCCCGGAGTGGATGGAGCGCGCGTCTGGAGACCAGTTGCCGCTCCTCGGGTGTCATGAACAGGTACCCGGCGGGCTTGTCGAAAAACTCGCCAAGCGCGTCGAGATCGATAGCAGCGTCCTCCTCCGCGGTCGGCACGAGGATCGCGCGTTGTTCGACGAGCGGGAGGCCGAAATACGACTGGTAGTACCGGAACGTCCAGAACAACACGAGGTCGAACTCGTGCCCGTGTGCGCGTAGATGGTCGAGCAACGCGGGCGTGGCCGGACCGTTCTCCCGGAACCACTCCACCTGCCGCGCGCGAGGGGCCTGGCTGTCGAAGACTTCGTCGCTGATATCGGCGAACACCTGCATCCGTCTTGGATGCGCGACCGGAAAGCGGAGGACCTGCACACCGTTCTCAACCGACTGTCCGGCGGGGGAGGCATTCTCCCAGGTGACGTAGTCGTTCGCGCACGTGGTCAACACGGTAATGGCGTGGCGCGACGACAGCCGCTCGGCCAACTCGCGGCAGTGCCCCTCGGATCCGCCGGCGATGCCTGCGCCGTAGCGCTGGACCACGAACGCGAGCTTCACGGCTCGGCCGAGGGCGTCGGGCGTGGCCCGGAACGATCGGCGTCGTCGGCGGTCGACGATAATCGGCGCACGTCGCGGCGTAGCTGTGCTGTTTCGACAGCCAGTTCCTGGACGCACGCGAACAGGACCAGATTCGTACGACGCTGCCGCTCGAAGTTGTCTCGGCTGTACTCGAAGAGCCACCGAAACGCGGGCATCAGGATGTTCCGCTTGACGAAGGCGAACAGCGCCGCGGGTCCCTTGGTGCGGTGGGATTGGTAGCGCATCGACGTGGTGAGGCGCCACTCGTCCGGTGCGCCGAGCAGCTCAGGCAGAATCAGAGTGTCGGCGTTCGAGGTCCCCGCCGCGGCATGGAGGAGCGCCTCCACTTCGTCAAAGACCTCAGGATCGTCGAATGCGTGGGCGTCGCCACCAGTGACGATCCGCTCCCGGAGTCGTTCGCGCACGCGTTCGCGCAGTCCCTCCATCGCCACGTCCACAGGGACGGTGGTGTTATCGCCCAAAGCGATCGCCGACGCCGAGGCGAACCTGGACGTTGACGCTGGAGAACGCGACCACGTCGTCTCTCTGCTTCAGGCGGAACGTGATCCTGTGCCGGCCTTGCTGCCGAAAGATATGCTCCGCCGTGAAGCGACGCTGGATCTGACTCGTGCCGGCCTCGTACGGGTCGCAGTCGATCGAATTCTCCGACACAGTGCCGTCGTCCCAATCCCATTCGACCGAGGCACAGTAGTACTCCTCGTAGTCGTCGCTGCCATCTTGGAGAGTCGCCACGACGCGGACACGCAGCGGCGTGAAGCCCGAGTTGGGTGTAGCGCGCAGTGATAGACTGGGTTCGCTGGCTTCAGTTTCCTGTCCTTGAGCCGTGTGTGGCGGCAGCAGTACAGTGAGTGCGAAAGCGAGCGTGAAACACGCGCGAAGTGGATTCGTCATACGTTGGCCCTGTACAGTACGATTCTATGCCCGTAGCCTGCGGCCCCACAAGCCGCCTCCGGATCGCGGGTAGGCCTCTTACATGCTGACCGTTCATCAGACACCCGATGTCACTCTCACTGCGCGCGCGTCCAACGACATTGAGGCGGACCTGCTCGTCTTTCCCGTTTTCGACGACGACGCCCTGGCGGACGAACCTGGCCTAGACGCCGCGTCGGGCGGCGAGGTCGGTGCGGCACAGGCGCGGGGCGAAATCACGGGCAAGACGTCCACTCTGTTTGTCACGACAGTTCGTGGGTGGAAGGCGAGCCGTGTGGCCCTGGTCGGCGTGGGCCCTCGCACCGACGTGTCGGCGGATCGGCTCCGGCGCGCCGCCACGACGGGTGCGCTGGCGGCCCGCGAGCGGCGCCTGACGCGTGTCGCCATCGTGCATCGGCCTGGTACCGGTGTGGCGGCGCCCGACGCGGCGCAGGTACTGGCGGAGGGTGCCGTGCTGGCCAATTTCGATGGTGCGGCGTACCGGACAGCGGACCCGGCGCGCGTGTGGCTCGCCACCGCGCACCTCAAGGTCGACGGCGAGTCGGCTGCACTGACGCGCGCAGTTGAGCGTGGTCGGGTGCTGGGTGAGTGCACCAATCTCTCGCGCTCGTTGTCCAACGAGCCAGGCAATGCCCTGACGCCACGCGTGTTCGCAGAGCGGGCTGATACGATCGCGACCGACGCCGGCCTCAGCGTCGAGATTCTTGACGAAACGCGCATCGCGGAACTAAAGATGGGCCTGCTGCTTGGCGTGGCGCGTGGCAGCCAGGAGCCACCGCGCATGGTCGTGCTGCGCCACGAACCTCCGGCGGATGCCAAGGGCGCGCGAGGGCGCGACGGAGCGAGCCAGCCCGTGCTTGGCCTGATCGGCAAAGGTGTCACGTTCGACACCGGTGGCATCTCGATCAAGCCGGCCGAAGACATGGACAAGATGAAGGACGACATGTCCGGGGGTGCGGCGGTCTTGTGCGCGATGGCGGCGATCTCCCGATTGCAAGCGCCCATTCGCTGCGTTGCGGTGATTCCGATGACCGAGAACATGCCCGGTGGGCGGGCGTTGAAACCCGGCGATGTGCTCACCAGTGCAGAAGGGAAGACCGTCGAGATCCTCAATACCGACGCCGAAGGTCGATTGATCCTGGGCGATGCGGTCTGGTACGCGCGTCAACTCGGCGCCACGCATCTTGTTGATGTCGCGACGTTGACCGGGGCGTGCGTCGTCGCACTGGGCCGGACCGCGACCGGTTTGTTCGGGACGCCTGATGCGTGGGTCAATAGCGTGAAGCGGGCCAGCGAGCGAGCCGGCGAACGGTCGTGGCCAATGCCGGTCTTTGATGACTACAAGGAACTCTTCAAGAGCGAGATTGCCGACTTCGGGAACACGGGTGGGCGCGCGGGCGGAGCGATTACCGCCGCGCTGTTCATCAAAGAGTTCACCGGCGATCTGCCCTGGGCCCACTTGGACATCGCCGGCACCGCGTGGGCCGACCACGTCACGTCCTACCAGCCGAAGGGGGCGACCGGCGCTGGCGTACGAACGCTGGCGGAACTCGCGCTCGATGCGGGACTATTCGGGTCCTAGTGGTCTGGTTGCGAATTGGCTTGTGCACCGAGGGCGGTGAGGCGCCCGGCTGGCCAGCGCGGATTTCACCTGTCATGGATTGCGGCTATTTGAGAGCGCCGCGCTTGCGAAATCCGCGCCAGGCGCGACGAGGGAGCATGCCGCGCGCATGTGAGGGAGGAGCAACGCCGCCAGACGGGAGGCATAGAGCGCTTTTCGGCATTGCGTCTACTCGAACGCCACACGGTCATGAAAAGCGCTTTAGCCGGCCGAATGCCGAGCTGATTCGCAACCAGGGCACTAGCGCGCCGACCGGTGGTTCGGCGCAGACGGTGTGAGCGTGAACATGCAGCCGGACCAGGGGCCGATCGTCGTCGAGGTCTTCGAGCAGCCTGAGATCACGCCTGATATTGGCGTCGATGTCGTACTCGGCATGTTCTCGCTGGCGGGTGTGATGCTGGTGGCCGCCGCGATCGGGGGTTTGCTCGTCGGGGCGATTTTTGTCGGCATCCGTCGCTTTGGGGAGTCTTCCCCCCCGCCGCCCGCCCCGAAGGACCGAGGTCTCGGTCTCTAGCAGGCTGCTGAAAAACTCCGTGAAATGGGATCGACAGATCGATCCCGGCGTACTACCATGCTCCCAACACCGCTGAAGGGAGCCCCATCATGCGCGGACACGATGAGCAAAGCACTCACATGTTCAGCTACCTGTCGCCGGAACAGCGCGTGCCAGCCGACCATCCGCTCCGCGCGGTTCGCGCGCTGACGGACGAAGCGCTGAGAACGATGTCGCGCAGGTTCGCCGGCCTGTACGCCAACACAGGGCGTCCGTCGATCCCGCCGGAACAGCTGCTGCGCGCGTTGTTGCTGCAGGTGCTCTACACGGTGCGGAGCGAGCGGCTGCTGATGGAAGAGCTCAATTACAACCTGCTGTTCCGCTGGTTCGTGGGCTTGAATTTGGACGACCCGGTTTGGCATCCCACCACGTTTACCAAGAATCGCGACCGGCTGCTGGCGGGCGATCTCGCGGCCGCCTTCTTTGATGCGGTGCAGGCCCACGCGCGGGCGGCCGGGCTGCTCTCGGACGAACACTTCACTGTGGATGGGACCCAATTGGAAGCGTGGGCCAGCCTGAAGAGCTTTCGGTGCCGGGACGCGGCGGAGAGCGACCCGCCCGATGACCCCGGGAATCCCACGGTCAACTTCCACGGGGAGCGGCGGCGCAACGACACGCACCAGTCGACGACCGATCCGGAGGCGATGCTGCCTCGGAAGGGCCAGGGGAAGGAAGCCAAGCTGGCGTATCTGGGCCACGTGCTGCTGGACAATCGACAGGGACTTGTCGCCAACGTCTGCGCGACTCACGCGACGGGGACCGCCGAACGCGAGGCAGCGGCGCTGTTGCTGGAGGCCAGCGCGCCGCCGGGCAGCACGGTCGGGGCGGACAAGGGCTACGATGTGGCAAGCTTTGTGGCCGCTGTCCGTATCCGGGCCGTCACGCCCCACGTTGCTCAGAAGGTCCGCTGGAGTGCGATCGATGGCCGGACCACGCGGCATGCGGGCTATCACGTCAGTCAGCGGAAACGGAAACTCGTAGAACAGGTCTTTGGCTGGATGAAGACCGTCGGCGGCTTGCGCAAACTCCGGCATCGCGGTGTCGCCCTCGTGGATTGGCAGCTTACCTTCGCCGCCACGGCCTATAACTTGGTCCGGCTGCGGAATCTGGAGGCGAGGTGTCCCTGATCACCGGCCGCGCGTGTCGCCGGCCCCTTGATCGGGGCCAGCGCACAGCCGTGCGCACCGTTGTCGGTCGGTGGTGACTCGCATGATCCTTAGAAAACGGCCCGATCACCCGGGTTCTTCAGCAGCCTGCTAGTCGCTCGGATCAAGCACGAACGTCGCTCGGTGGGGGTCGATTCTGAGTTGTCGCAGTAGGCAGTAGTCATCAAGACCGGAGGCGAGTCATGAAAGCAATGAAGGTGTATGGGGCGGCGGTGATGGTTGCGGCGGGGATGGCGGTCGGGCTTGTGATGGCACCGCCGGTTGCCGCACATCACGCCCTTCAGGCGGAATATGACACGACCGCGATCGGCTCCTTTACCGGGACGCTGACGCGGTTTGCCCTGATCAACCCGCATGTGCGCTGGCTCTTCGAGGAGACGAAGCCGGACGGCACAAAGGAGCAGTGGGAGATGTCCGGTGCGGGTGCAGGCGCTATACGCCAGGCCGGCCTGGGCCGGATCTTCAAGGTGGGCGATGTCTACGACGTCACCTTCGCACCCTCCCATACCGGCGCCAACATTGGCCGGGTGCGCACGATGACGTTTCCAGATGGACGGGTCGTGACGTTGTTTCACGAAGACCCGACCTCCGTGGAAGCACAGCAGCTCAATCAGTAAGTTCGCTCCTCACCGGCGTGAACACGCCGGCCGATTCTTCGATGAATAGAAATAGATCTGTCGGCCGTATGGCCGCGTAAGGAGGTTGCCATGTCTTGTATCTCAAGGCGTCTCGCGCCGGTGGCCGTGCTCATCTTGCTGGTGATCGGCGCAACGGCGTGTCAACAACAATCGGTGGCGCAGGTGGAGCCTGACGCCGCCACCGTGCTCACGGGCCTCCGGATCATCGACGGTACCGGCGGCGCCCCCGTGGAACAGGGTTCTATCGTCATCCGGGACGGCAGTATCGTTGCGGCCGGCGTTCTCTCCGACGATCAGATTCCCGCGGGTGCCACCACAGTCGACCTGGCGGGCAAGACTGTCATGCCCGGCATCATCGACGCCCATGGGCACGTCCGGACGGTGGACGACCAGATCCCCATGCGGGAGGATCTGCTCAAGCGGCTTCGCGTGCTGGCCGACTACGGGGTGACGACCGTGGTGAGTCTGGGACAGTTGGCCAACGATGAAACGCCGGAGGTCGCCACGCTGCGCGACGAGCAGGATTCCATCGCCGACCTGGATCGGGCGCGGATCTACACTTCCGGACCCAGCATCCAGGGGCAGAAGTCGGCGGAGGAGGCCAGGGAATCGGTGGCGCAGCGCGTCAGCATGAACGCCGACCGCATCAAGTTCCACATGGGGGACGGCAGCCCCCGCGAGATGAGCGCCGACACCTACGGCGCGATCATCGACGAAGCGCACAATAGGGGGTTGCGGACCTACTCCCACATCTTCACGGTGCAGGAGGCCAATAAAGTGCTGGACGCGGGCATCGACGTCATCGCCCACAGCATCCGCGACCAGGACGTGGACCAGGCGCTCATCGACAAGATGAAGGCGCTGGACGTGCCGTACATCCCGACGCTCACACGTGACCTGGCGGTCTTCATCTACGAAGAGACGCCGACGTTCTTGGAGGATCCCTTCTTCCTGCGCGGCATCTCGCTCTACAACGAAGAGATCCCCACGCTGACCTCTCCCGAGTACCAGCAGGGGATTCGCGAGAGCGAGAATGCACAGGCCATCAAGCCTGCCCTGGAACAGGCCAACCGGAACCTGAAGATCCTGTCCGATGCCGGCATCACGATCGCGATGGGCACCGATGTGGGCGGGGGCGACGGACGGTGGCAGGGATACTTCGAGCACGTCGAGCTCGAGATGATGGTCGAGGCCGGCCTGACGCCGATGCAGGCGCTGGTGGCGGCTACAGGCGCGGCCGCGCAAGTGTCCGAGCTCGATCACCTCGGGACGATCCAGCCCGGGAAGGTGGCCGATCTGCTCGTGCTCGACGCCAACCCCCTGGACGACATTCTCAACACCCGGGAGATCCACTCGGTGTGGATCGCGGGGCGCCGCATCGGCGCGGAGGGAACGAACTGACGTCGCCGTGCCCCGCGGGATAGGAGTACACAGCGGGCCAGAGCCCGTGTCCAACGCCACGCCTACCGAGCGAGCTCGGTAGGCGATCCCACACCGTCAGGCGGGAGTTGTCGGCTCCACGGCTATGCTCTCAAGTCGTAGCAGCGCAGCCTCGGGCCCACCCCCGTGAACACGTCGCGTGTGTTCTGAACGACGTAGAGCAGGCCTCTGCTGAGCACCGGTAGTCCCCACGACTCGCGACCTGCGAACAGCCACGCTCGCGACACCTGCGTGTATCCCTTCGGAGTCAGGTCGAGCCACAAGAGATGGCCGAGCTCCCCGAGACACAGGAACTGCCCGTCCACGGCCAGTAATGATCCGCGGTAGGTGCCGAGCGTCTGCTGACGTCGGCCGGGCGTGGACTCGATCCACTCAGCGATCTCGCGCCACACGATCTTGCCATTGGACGCATCCACGCACACAAGCGATCCGTCCAGCGCGTTTCGTCCGTCGAATCCGTACAGAAAGCCGTCGCGGTAGATCGCAGTGTTGAAGTGCAGCGCAACATCCTGCGTCGTCCAGACGACCCGGTACGTAAAGTCCGGCCGCACGTCAAGCAGCGCGCTGCCCGCGCGATAGCTGGCCGACACGAACACCTTGTTGTCGAACACGACAGGACACGACGCGTTCACCGACTCATAGGAGCGGCTCCGCCACGGAAAAGCAAAATCGACGCCGCCCGTCACAGGGTCGATCGACATCAGGCCGCCGGACGGAGGCTTCGACTCTCCGCCCGCGAACACGAAGATGCGCCGCTTCCCGTGCACGAGCGCCGGTACCGGCGAGGCATAGCTGGCGCCCCAATCCTTCCCTGCCCGCCAGGTTTCTCGTCCCGTGGCCGCGTCAAGACCCGCCACGCACGGTCCCCCTGGGCCCCCGACGTTGACGATCAACAGCGGGCCTTCCACCAGCGGCGTTGATGCGGTGCCGAAGAAGTCCTGCGGCACCTTGTACTCCGCCCGCAGATCCCGTTTCCAGATGACCCTTCCGGATCCGACGTCGAGGCAGTGCAGCTTTCCTTCAGCGCCCACCGCGTAGACACGTTCGCCGTCGACCACAGGGCTCGCTCGCGGGCCGTTGTTATAACCGTAGCGATCCTCAAATGCCGTCGCGTAGCGAAACTGCCACTGTCTCGATCCCGTTTCAGGATGCAGACACTCGACGATTTCCTCATCGCCCACGCGGTGGAGGAACAGCAGCCGGCCGCCCGCGACCGCCGGCGTCGAGTATCCGGTTCCCTTTGGAAACTCCCACGCCAGCGGAGGCGGCAACGTGCGGCTCAGACGAGTCTCCGTCGATACAGCGTTGTGCGATGGCCCCAGAAACGACGTCCAGTCATGGGTCACTGCGTCCTTCGACAACGGTTTCGGCGCCTGGTGGAGCACCTGACCGTTGGCGACGGCCGCGGCAAAGGGCTGGGTAAGGAGCGTCTGGAGCAGCGTGCGCCGAGAAATCCGGTACATCGGGAGCTCGCTAATCATTGCCTTTACTACGCAAATCCAAACTTATAGATTACTATTCCTTTAAATCGCTGACTGTCCAGAACTTGAAATCTAGAATCCTGCATCGTATCCCTTAATAAACCATCAAAACCTCCCGGCCAGTACCTAGGGGATGTCCCACTGACTGTTGAAATTTGAGAGCGGCGGCTCCTCACTGCTCGTGGTACACGAGTGGTGACGAGCCGCGGGCGCAAGCCCGCCAAGAAGGAGCCGCCATGAAGAAGTCTCGCATAGCCCGTCCGATCGCTGCTGTTGCATCTCCCGCCGTCCGGTCCCTGCCGCTCGTTGACCTCCTGGTCGACACGAAAGCCGCACTCTTCGAGTTGATGGTCCGCTCGGGCCTCCGCGTGCTCGACGCGATGCTGGAGGAGGATCGCACGGCGCTGTGCGGGCCGCGGTATGCGCATCAGCCCGCGCGGGCACGGTGCCCAGCGACGTTGTGGTGGGCGGGCGCAAGGTGGCGGTCTCGCGGCCGCGGGTCCGCGCCGACGGGCGTGAGGTCCCGCTGCCGACGTTTCGGGCCCTGGCGCACACCGACCCGTTGAATCGGCGCGTCGTCGAACAGATGCTGGTGGGTGTCGCGACCCGCCAGTATGCGCGGAGTCTGGAGCCGATGCCGGCCGGCGTGGTGAGCCGCGGCACGAGCAAGAGTAGCGTCAGCCGACGGTTTGTGGCGAAGACCACGGCGCAGCTCCGGACGTGGCAATCGGCGCCGCTGGACGACCTCGACCTTGTGGCGTTGCTCCTCGACGGCGTGCACATCGGGGAGCACTGCCTCGTGGTGGCCCTCGGGATCGCGGCCGATGGCCAGAAACACGCGCTGGGCCTGTGGGAGGGCGCGACCGAGAACGCGACCGTGTGTCAGAGCTTCCTCGCGAATCTCCAGAGCCGCGGCCTGCGCACGGACCGCAGCCTGCTCGTGATCCTCGATGGCGCCTTGGCGCTGCACAAAGCGGTGCGCGCGGTCTTTGGCGAGGCCGCCCTCGTTCAGCGGTGCCAAGTCCACAAGCTCCGCAACATCCTCGACCACCTGCCGGAGCGACAGCGCCCGTGGGTCCAGGCGATCGTGCGGCGCGCCTATCAGGCGAGCGACGTGAAGACGGCGACGCGGCTCCTCACGGATCTCGCCACGCGCCTGGAGGACGACTATCCCGGCGCCGCCGGCAGCGTCCGAGAAGGACTGGCCGAAACGCTGACCGTCCTCACGTTGCACCTCTCGACCCGCCTGCAGCGGTCGCTCGCCACGACCAACGCCGCCGAGAGTCTGCTGAGTCGTACCCGCCACGTGAAGCGCAACGTGAAACGGTGGCGTGGGGGACAGATGATGCTCCGGTGGGTGGCCGCCGGTGTCCTCGAAGCCGTCAAGGGCTTCCGGCGCCTGAAGGGATGCGGCGATATGCCGCGCTTGGTCAGCGCGCTTCGCGCACGCGACCAACGACTGGGGCTCGGTGTCTCAGAGGCGAACGTCGCGTAGAATCTCACCCGAGCCGCCGCCGAATTTCAACAGCGGTCGGGACATCCTCAGTACCTATTGTGGATAAGATAGAACGTTAATTTATTCTTAGCGACCAGGGTATTGTGGATATTCTCATCGTCATTAAGGTAATGTATTCCAAGCCGACCTCTAGCCTCTCTCTCTCTTACAAATCGAATGTATTTTTCAACCTCCAATGATAAGAGTCTAACAAGAATGTTTTCCGCTCCCAAAAATCGTTCGGCTTTCTCTATTCTCTGTAGAAATGTATCTTCCAGATCCGTGACTTCTGTGAATTGTGAGTCATAATATGTGAGAACACTGGCGGGAGTTGTCGCGAATGCCACGAGATTGTCTGAGCTATCCTCTATTTCATCATCAAAATAACGAGCAGCGGCATACCAGTCTGGATTTGGTTTGTAAACGGTCCACACATCACTCTTCTGAAAAAATGCACTGGTAGCTGTCGTGCTGAATAGAACAGCAAACATCACACTTGCTATTGTGATAGGTCTGGTTCTAAATTCCGTGAGGCCTTTGGCCAAGACCAGATAGAAGAACGGCAATACCCACAACGCACTTCGTTCTATATAGATATTTTCAAACCCACTGAAGGACAGCCCTAAAAGGAGCAAGGGCAACGCAAATACATATAACACAACATCCGTGGAGTAAGCCTCCTTTTTCTGTTTTGATTGTTTAAAGATCAATACTAGCCCCCGCAGAAAAATACCGAGAAACCAGATCTGTACCAGCAACATCAGTGTTCTCTGCAACATTGTGCTCGAGCCGGCACCATCCTGATTTACAGCGGCAAGAGAATTGCCAGACAAGAACCAACTAAAGAAAAGTCTCCACAATTCAAAAAGTGTAAATGAGCGTAAATACTCTTGCCCCGTGGAGATATTCGCAAACATGTACTTTAGTGCCAAGAATACAATCAAAGAGGCTACTATCAGAACATTCAATATTAAGACATTCCGCTTCACCTTATTTATCTTAATTAGACACATCATTGAAATTGACATTAGATAAACAATTACAAAATAATGACTAAGAACTGCTACACATAATGACACACAATATATGACATACCAGATTGACTTTGTACCATGCTCTTTCAATTTGTAATACGAGAGGATCGAGACTAGTAACAAACACAAAGTTAATGAATACGATCTGGCCTCCTGTGAATACCAGATATGTACCGGGGATAAGCACAACAAAAATGTTGCTATGAGAGCCGTTCTCTTCCCTGCAAGTGTCGAAGACAACGTGTAAACTAAGAATATCGAGAGAATTCCGGATATTAGCGAGGGCATTCTGACCGATATCTCTGAGTCGCCAAACAACCTTATCCAAAAAAATATGAATGTTTGATAAAAAGGAGGGTGAATATCAAAGAAAGCGTTATTGCCAAGCCAAAGTATATTTTCGTTCTTTATGCGCGTTGCCCATAATTCGTCAAACCACAGACTTTTAGTTAGATTGGGTAAACGCAATAGAATACCGCCTGCGAAAACGATACTCAAGAGAAGCCAGGAATTATTTTGAAAATAAGTTGCTAGATGACGAAAGAAAATAAGGCTTTCTTTTGAAAATGATTTCCCCTCTTGCATAGTGTAATTAGAATAGAGCTTCTGAATCGTGGACGTCACTATATCCTCACTGTGCAGTGCGTTCCTGACCTGCCGGGTTTCTTCGGACCAGCCGTTGCAGTAGTTGGCAGCCTTGTTGAGAGGACCGGGTTTCTCGGACCACTACGACAGTGATTCTGCGCCCGTTGTGAGAGGACCGGGTTTCTCGGATCACTACGACAGTGATTCTGCGCCCGTTGTGATCGCTCTTTGCGCGTACTCCCGAGAGCTCAGACCCTTGACAGCTCGGTGAGGATGATTCTCATTGTAATCCCACCGAAAGGCATCGATCTTCTGCTGTGCGTCCTCCAGCGACGCGAACCAGTGCACATTCAAACATTCTTCCCGAAACCGGCCATTGAACGATTCGATCGTGGCATTGTCCGTCGGCTTGCCACGGCGGCTGAAGTCGAGAACGACCCCGTTCGTGTATGCCCACGGATCGATCGCCGCGCTGACGACAACTGGTCGGCGACGACGTCCATGCTCCAGATGTCGTTGCGCGCGGTGGCTGGCCGCCGCCGCTCCCGATGCACCGCCGTGGCGTGCCGCCACGGGCGCTTGCACCGGAGCGCCAGGCCTTCCTCGGTATAGACGCGATAAAAGCGCTCCTTCCCCACGTCCCAGCCTTCGCGCCGCAGCAGCATGCGGAGACGCCGATAGCCGAAGCGTACCCGGGTCTGCGCCAGCTCGCGCATCCGGCAGCGCAGGCCCGTCAGCGGATCTTCCGGCCGCAGTGATGGTGCAAAGCTCGACGTCTACACGTATCGCCCGCACCGGTCCTGCGACGATTCGGGTATCACTGTGCCGTCATGAACTGAACGAACTGCGACATCGGAACCGGACTCCCATGGACACCCACGATGGTCGTCACATCCAGACCCAAGCGCTGCAAGGTTTGGTAGAACGTCCGGCTACTGGCGTTGGGTGCTGGAGCTTGCGGATTGTAGAGGTCAGCCTGGACGACGATATTCTCCCCCGGGATATACGCGATCAGCATGCCCGCGGCATGGGCAAGACCCTGGACGTGGTGGAGTTCGACCGTTTTCGTGTCATCGGCGAGGACGTATTTCTCCCGCGCTGTCTCGAAGATGTAGCCTTCCGACCACTCTTCAGGCGGATACAGCGAGAACCGGTCAGGTTGCAACATCCACGGCCGAGCCCGCAAGACTTCCTGGTAGTACGGGTGGTTGCCTTCATGGGTAATGACGGCCGCGCCCTCGTGGACATAGGCGCGGAGTCCGCCCAGATGGTCCCAGTGATGATGCGTATTCACGATGAACCGGATCGGCTTGTCTGGAACGAGCCTGTTCACTTCGCCGATCACCGCCAGAGAACGTTCTTCATTGAGTGGCGCCTCGACAACGGCCACATGCTCACCGAACTCGATGGCGACGCTATTGTGGGAGCCTCCCCCGATCAACCACAAGCCATCGCCCAACCTTTCTGACTGCACGCCGACAGCCTCAGTGCCGATGCTCCGTACCGCGTCTGGGACCGTGAGCGCGGCGTTGGCCACGTTTACTTGAAGGTCCGAGACGGTTTCGAGACCGAACGAATGGTCGCCGCCGCTGACGTTCGGCGTATGCGCGCCATCGTCATAGTCCTGATGCTGATGGAATCGCGGAACCATCGCACCGCCCATCTCCCGATAGTTGGTGTAGACATTTTCATAGTACAGGTCGCCGACGACAGGATTGGGAATCCAGGTCTGCACTCGCTGGACCAGATTCTCGGAGTTGATCGTGCCGTTCACCCGGTACTTTCCGAACGCGACGAACGAAACGACGGTCGCCCTGCCTCCGTACTCATTGCGAGTGACCATGGTCGGGTTGGCGCCCGGCGCCATCGCGCCCTTGAGGAACCCCCAGGGCGTCAGGAATATTTCGAGCTGCCGCAGTTCGGCGGCGGCCGGCTGTGGAACGGCCTGCCCGTCCGCGGTCAAAGCCCAGGCGTAGTCGCCGCTGACCAGATTGGTGACCCGCTGCTCGGTCAGGAACGGGAACCCCCGGCCGCCCCCCTGGCGCGAATTGTCGCCTTGTGCCCGGACGTATTCCTCCCTCGAGGACATCGTCTCGAAATCGATCGTCCGCGTATAGCTCGTCAGGTCCACTCGCGGCCAATCCTGATCGGGCGTGAAATTCTGCCCGACCATGCCTTGCCAGCCGGTGCCGGAGTATCGGATGGACTCCATATCGACCGCGCCCATCGCGGTCGCGGCGGTCTGCAAGACACCGCCTACATCTTGCGCCGTGGCTGATCCAGCCATCAGCGCGGTCAGGCTCAGTGACAGCCAAAATCGCTTTGCCATGATTCATCCTCCACTGTGATTCTGCTGACTCGTTGCGCGCTGGACGGCGCCGCGAGATGCGGCTCGGGCTCCGACGCTCGTCCACGCGAGGATCGCCGAGAAAATCGCGAAGCAGTATTGCCAGAGACGATGCCGGTGTGAGCAGGTTGTACCCACACTCGACATGACGCGCGCTGGGAGCACGGTCGCCAACGACGACGATTATGACTCAGGGGAAAGACAAATCAACCGCCAACAGCGTCGGTCACTCGAATCATCTCGATCAGGCGCGCGCGGTCAGATGTGGGCGCAACTGGAGCCGGGCGCGTGTTCCTTGACAACCAAGGTCCGTTCGCGGCCCCACGCGGTGACAATCTGCGCCGTGACCGCCCCGGATGGCAGCCGTGTGGCTATGGAGATCCAAGATTCAGAGGGCACGGGCGTGTGGACCTCGGAACGTACGGCGTAGCGTGCAGCACCGATCAATCTCGCTCAACGCACCGTGCAGACATCATGAGCGTCAGTTCTACGGCCCTGGCGCGCCAGTTGCCGCTACGGCGTCCTGCTCAACCCCTCTAGCATTTCGATCAGAGCGATCGCGCGTGAGAGCGGGCCGTCCTGCTCGAGCAGGTTCTGGCGGCTCACGGGATCGATCGGCAGACGCTGCGAGATCTCATCGACGACCTGTTCGTCAGGGACCCCCGCCGGGGGCTCCGGGATGCGGAGTCGGCCGGACAACGCCGTCAAGAGCGACTCCAGCCGCAGCCGCTGGTCACCGAGGGCGATGGGGTCGTTCTCGACCTCGCGCACGGCCTCTACGTGCGCCAGGCGGTAGGGCTGGCTGTCGTCCTCGCCGGTGATGCAAAACTTGGTCAGCCCTCCGAGCACGATGGTGTACTGCCCGTCGGCCAGTTCCTCATAGTCGATGATCAGGCCGGCGCACCCGATCGACGCAATCGGCGGCCGTCCCTCGTAGTCTGCTTCGTAGCCCGGTTGGAGCATCACCATACCGATGATGCGGTCTCCCTTCAGAGCGTCGGCCACCATGGCGCGATAGCGCGGTTCGAAGATGCGAAAGGGGTACGACGCATTCGGGAACAGCGTCGGGCCCTCGAGGGGAAAGATCGAGATCGTCGCCGGCAGCCCGCCGGCGGCCGGTCGGTCGCCCGTACCCGCGGACTGCGCCGCAAGGGAGGCTGGCATGCACAGGAAACCGGTGATTCCCATCACGCAGATGAGTGTCCTTGCCTTCATACCAAGAGGTTACGCGATTGCGAGCATGAATTGAACGCCAAGCGCTCGTTGCTTGCACCCCGGTCTTCCGTTAATTTTCTGGAGCCCGCCTGATGTCGGCTATCGTCATACTCGTCTGGATCGCATGTCAGACACGCGGAGCTACGGGCACCAACGGCGGAGCGATCAGGGTGACTGCCCAGGGGCGCCAGGAATTCTGGACGGTCAGGAAACGGTAGGCCCGTCGCCTTCAGCATCGGTTCGGGGCGAGGCCCAGTCGGATGACATTTCTTCGAGAGCAGAGGGTAGATGAATGATGCGCACGCACTCCTGTCGGCCACTTCCGCTAATCGTCCTGTGTCTCGGCCTCACAGGTTGCGGCCAGTCGACGGACCCGGTACCGGGCGAACCGACCGGGAGGGTCGCCGACCGGGTGTTCACCAACGGCAACATCCTGACGGTGGATGAAGACTTCTCGACGGTTCAGGCGCTCGCCATCCTGGACGGCCGGATCCTGGCCGCCGGTTCGAACGAGGAAATACTCGCGCTGGCCGGCCCCGATACCGACGTCGATAACCTCGCCGGCCGGACGATCGTACCCGGCCTGATCGAGAATCACATGCATTTCGTACGCGCGACCCGCGACTGGTACCGCCACGTGCGGTGGGACGGTCTGACCTCGCGGGCGGCGGCCCTTGGGTTGGTGGCCGAGAGGGCACGCGAGCTTCCGGAACGCGAGTGGGTGACGGTGATCGGCGGCTGGACCTTCACGCAGTTCCTCGACGACAGCGGGCTCTTCAGCGCGGATGAACTCGACGCGGCTTTGCCGGATGTGCCGTTGTACATCCAGGAAGGTTATCGACGCGGCTTTGCCAACTCGAAGGCGCTGCAAGCGGCGGGCGTCGACGACCGCACGGTTCTCGAGGGCTCCGGCCTGATCGTCAAGGACGAGTCTGGAAATCTCACGGGGGAGTTCGTCGGTGCCGGCGCGATGAACTTGATCGCCTCGGCGATGCCCGACGTCACAGACGATGTCTGGGACCGGAGCCTGCAGCAAACCATCGAGGACTTTCATGGCTTCGGCATGACGACCGTGTACGACGTCGGTGGGAATTCGGTGACGCCCGGTCATTACGACGCCGTCAGGCGCGCTGCGGAGGAGGACGACCTCACCATGAGGGTCTTCTACTCCCTGAATGGGCAGAACGGCGTCGGCGCTTCTCCCGACGAGATCATGGCGGCACTGGAAGCCAACACACCCGACCGGGCCGGACTGCGCTTCGCCAGGTTCGGCTGGGGCGAATCCACGTATCGGCCCATGAGAGCGCAGCCCTTCGAGGCTTCTCGGCAGGTGCTCGACGACTACCGGGCCATCGCGCTGACGGCGGCGGAGAACGGCTGGCAGATGCACGAGCATTCCCAGCGCGACGAGAAGATCCGCGCCATGCTGGACGTGTTCGAGTCGGTGAACCAGTCCGTGCCGATTGCCGATCTACGCTGGACGATCGCGCATACCAACGGTATCTCGGCTGAATCGATCCACCGGGCGAACGACCTTGGCATGGTCTTCGCCGTTCACAGTTCGAGCCGGATGATGACGCCCGAAGCGTTCGCCAGCGGCATGCGTCCGCCGCCGCCAATCCGCAGCATCAGCGAGTCCGGCGGTATGTGGGGGCTGGGGTCCGACGGCACCACGGTGGCGAGCCCCAATCCCTTCCACAACATCGGCTGGGCCGTCAGTGGCCTCTCACCCGCTGGTGAGACGATTCTCGAGGAGACAGTTTCGCGGGAAGAGGCGCTCACGGCTCATACACGGACGAACGCCTATCTGATGTTTCGAGAGGATCATCTCGGCAGCCTGGAGGCAGGTAAGCTGGCTGATTTTGCGGTGCTCGACCGCGACTACATGACGGTGCCGGAGGACGAGATCAAGGATCTGCGCTCGGTGATGACGGTCGTCGGCGGCGCCGTCGTCTACTCTGCCGACTAACGCGGATTTCTTGAGCGCGTGGCTCTCAGCTGGCGGGGTCACCATGCGTGTCCGCAAGCAAGGTACCGATCAGATCCTGCGTACCATGGCGGGCACGAGTTGCTCGATCGAGGGCGCGCCAACCTGCTGCATGATGGCGCGCAGCTCGATGCGCAACAGCTCCAGAACTCGCTCGACGCCAGGCTGACCGAACGCGCCCAGACCCCAGATATAGGGCCGGCCGATGCAGACGGCTGTGGCGCCCATGCACAGCGCCTTGGCGATATCGGTGCCGCGGCGGAAGCCGCTGTCGATCAGGATCGGCATTCGGCCGCCGACCACTTCGACGATCTCCGGTAACGCGTCGATCGTCGAGCGTCCGCTGTCCTCACTCCGGGCGCCGTGGTTCGAGACGATGATGCCGTCCAGACCGGCCTCGGCGGCAAGCGCCGCGTCCTCGTGCGCGAGGATGCCCTTGATCAGGATTTTCATGCTGGTCGTGTCGCGCATCCGCTTGATGGTGTCCCAGGTCAAGGCGGAGGATTGGATGTTGGCAAGACCGGAAAGATCGATGCCTTCGTACATCGGCCGGGTCCGGTAGTTCGACTCCAGGCTGCTCCTGTCGTGGCATACCGTGCAATCGCGCGTGTCGGTGCGCTGCAGCCGGAACCGGGTTTCCTGGTTGCGACCGCCGTTGCGGTCCACCGTCACGGCGACCGCGAGGCACCCGGCCCGTTCCGCGCGCGCCAAGTGGGCTCTGGTGACGTCCCACTTGTTGGTCGCGTAGAGCTGGTACCAGATCGGCGCCCCACGCTCGGCCATCACCACCTCGGGTGACGTCGTGGCCTGGGTCGACAGGATCATCAGGTGGTTGCCGACCCTTGCGGCCCTCGCAACGGCCTCCTCGCCAGTGGGGCTGTAGGCTCGTTGGCTGCCGACGGGCGCGAGAACGATCGGCGTGTCGTATCTCACGCCCAGAATATCCGTGCTCATGTCGACGTTGCTGACATCGACGAGGCGCCGCGGCCTGAGCTGGAATTTCAGGAAATCTTCGCGGTTGGCGCGCAACGTCACTTCGTCGTCGATCCCGGAGGCCATGTAGCCGAAGTGCGCAGGCGGCACCCTATTGCGCATGACCGGCTCGAAATCGAAAACGTTGATCGCATCCCCAGGGTTGGCAATGAGGTCCTGCAGGTCGTCTGGAGCCCAACGCGTGGGATCCGGGCGCTGCTGCGGCCACGCGGAGGGAGCCTGCGCAGCAAGGACGGCAAGTCCCGGCAAGGCGAGCAGTGGACTGGCGGCCAGCCACTTCAGCAGCTGCCGGCGACTTGCGGACCTGTCATTCAAATCCATGGCCGGATTATCGCCGCACTGGGAAGCGTGTCAAGCGCCGGTCGACGCTCTGCCCGCGCTGAATCTTCCCGCTAACGCTGGGGGGTATCTCAAGCAGGACGAGGTTGCCGCCGTATGCAGCCGCGGCTCGATCTCGACTAGTATCTCGTGAGGACACCTGCGGGGAGCGCCCCGATCGCTCCGATCGGGATATACGGGGCTCCTGAAAGTACGTCGCCTCAACGTTCCGGTGACGTCGGCTGATGCCGTCAGCATATGGATCGACCGCAGGCCGTCCAGGACCTGATCGCAACCTCGTGGACGGCGTGCGACGTTGCAGGGAGGACGAGTCGTGAGCAAACCGATCTTCCGCCTGTTATGGGCGCCTCTTCTCGTGTGGCTTCTCGGGTCCAGCGCCATGGCGAGCGACGGGACGTTGCTCGTCGCCAACAGAACTGGTGGCAGTATCTCCTTCATCGACTTGGCGACCGGGGTCGAGATCGCGCGAGTGCCCGTGGGGCCTATGATTCCGCACGAGGTGGCGGTTTCTCCCGACGGACGGCTAGCCCTCACTGCTGAGTACGGGCCGGACAGCAACCGCGGCCGTCATCTCATCCTGATAGACGTAGAAAGCGCCCGCATCGTGGCGCGCATCGATCTCGGTCCGAATTCCCGGCCTCACACGGCGCTGTTTTTGCCGGACGGTCGACGCGCCGTGGCCACGATGCAGGATTCCGATCAACTCGCTATGGTTGACCTGGAGACGAAAGCCGTGGTCCGCACGTATCCAACCGGTGGACGTGAGGGACACATGGTGCGTCTGAGCCCGGACGGTTCGCGTGCGTACGTGACCAGCCGGGGGGCGCAGGGAACGTTGTCGGTCATCTTTCTCGATGAGGAGCGCCCGCCGATAGTCATCGATACCGGGCCTGGGGCGGAAGGCCTGGACGTGACGCCGGATGGACGGGAGGTCTGGGTAATAAATCGGCAGGAGGAATCCATCTCGATCATCGATACGGACTCTCTGGAGATCGTCGCGACCATCAACGCGCGACCCTTCGCTGGACGGATCGACATGGGGCCCGACGGGCGCGCGATCGTGCCCAACGGGACCAGCTCGGAGCGGGTTCCCCAATACCTGCGGCTCTACGACGTCGAGTCCAGAGCGATGCTCACGGAAGTCCTGCTTCGCGACGGGCAGCCGCAGGCTGGGAACTTTGGCGTGCTCATACAGGACGGCCTGGCTTTCGCGAGTGATCCACGCGCCGGCACCATCCAGATATTCAACTTGGATGCGATGGGTGCACCGGAGGTGCTCGTCACGAATCACGAAGGGCCGGACGGGATGGCTTGGTCTCCGATCCGCGTCAATGCCATGACGGAGAATGCGAATCAGTGAAGGTCGTTAGGGTGCCGCGCGCGCCGGTATGGTATCTACTCGTTTTCAGACAGTTAGTGGTCTGGTTGCGAATCAGCTCGGCATTCGGCCGGCGATGCCTCCCGTCTGGCGGCGTTGCTCCTCGGTCCCATGCGCCCGGCATGCTCCCTCGTCGCGCCTGGCCAGCCGGGCGCCTCACCGCCCTCGGTGCACAAGCCAATTCGCAACCAGACCACTAGGACGGGAAGCTCGGGCGAAGGAGAGCCGTCATGGGTGAGAAAGAAAGACCACGAATCAGTCGCAGGGATTTCGTCGGTCTGGCCACTGCCAGTGCGGCTGGTGTCGCGAGTTCCGGCGTCTTGTCCCCGCTGGAGGCACGAGCACAGGGCGCATCGCCCGGCGTAACGCGATGGGACCTTGAAGCTGATGTGGTCGTGATCGGATCAGGGGCAACCGGAATGCCGGCCGCCATCAGGGCTGCGGCCGCTGGCGTCTCGGTGATCGTCCTGGACGCCAACTACGACGTCGGCGGGCACGCGATCTGTAGCGGCGCCAACGTGGCACTTGGCGGCGGAACGACTGCCCAGAAGAAGTTACGGGATCGAAGACTCGCCGGACATCCTGTTCCGCGATCTCACCGATTGGTCGGTTGTCGAAGTGTCGGGCATGCCCGACTACAGGTACAACGACCGCGGAGTCCAGCGCGCGCTGGCCGACAACGCCGCGCTGAACTACGAGTTCCTTGTTGCAAACGGGGTGGTGTTCGAGGATCGTGCTCCGGACAATGCCGGCGGGCACGCGCTTGGCATCTCCGCGAGACGCGAGAATCACGCGATCTGGGACCAGGGACAAAGCTCGGAAAGCCCGTCGGGCGGGAATGGAACCAGTCTCATACGACCGCTGGAAGCAAGCGCCAGGAGGAGGGGCGTCAAGTTTCTCCTGAACTATCACATGGACACGATCGTTCGCGAGAAAGCTGATTCAGGACGGATCCTCGGCATTCAGGCGAGCTACACGCCCACCATCCTTCCCGGCACCACGGTCCCCCTGAAGAGCTTCCGCAGTGACGGCAACATCGAGATGACCGCGGACACGGTTACCGTCAGGGCGAGGAAAGCGATCGTCATTGGAACGGGCGGGAGTACGGGCAACATCAACTTCCGGCGAATTTTCGACCCACGTCTAACCGAGGAAGTGCAGACAGCGGCAGTGGAATACTCTCCCCAGGACGCCAGTGGCGAGATGGCCGCCATGGCGATAGGCGCATCGCTCTGGGGTACGGCGAATCAGACATTCGACAGAAGCGGCACACTTCGGAAGCGACCGATTGTCGGCACGCCAACCAACTACATCCCCTGGACGCCAGACAGCCCAATTTTTCCGAAGATACGAGCCACGGGCCTTGCCGTACGGAATTGGCAGAACGCGATCATCGTCAATCAGATGGGCAAGCGCTTCTACAACGAGACGGAAAACGGGTATCCCGCGGGATCGGTCGAGGGATTCCTCGATCCATACGTGCCCGGAGACTGGCGAAATGCGACGAGGATCACGTACGCGCCCAAGAACTACATCGACGCCGCCCTGGCGATGAATGAAGGTTCGACACCACCTGACTACGCGGCAGGACCCCAGTGGGCGATTTTCGACGCCAATGCGGTTGAACGAGAGAAGTGGAATCTCGCACCGGCTGCCACTCTTCCGGACTATTTCTTCTCTGCCCGGACGCTGGCGGAACTTGCGCAGCTGTTGACGAGCAATCCGCACCAGAGCGTCGAGATGCCGGCGGCGAACCTGGAGGCCACCGTAGAGCGGTACAACACGATGGTCGACCTTGGTGTGGACCCAGACTTCGACAAGCCCTCACCCCGGTACAGGATCGACACCCCACCGTTCTATGCAGCATGGGCGACGTTCACCGTTCACGATACCTACGCCGGTCTCAGGATCAACATGAAGTGCCAGGTGATGGACATGAACGGCCAAGTCATCCCCGGCCTCTATTGCGGCGGCGAGTCAGCTGCCGGATGCAGTCAGCACGGGCTCGGGCGATGCACGACCCAGGGCTACATCGCCGGCGCGGAAGCGGCGAAGGAACCAAGCTAGGCCGAAGCCCTCGAAACCCACAAGGAGGTCGACATGCGAGCTACACGTCTTCTGGTGCTGTCATGTTGTGTCATCGCGATCTGCGCTTCGGCAAGGCCGGTCGCCGTCGACAGCGTCATTCGCGGCGTCGTGACAGACCCCGATGGAAAACCCATTGCCGGGGCGCTGGTCAAGGCCACCGACGCCGCTGGCATCAAGAGCATCTCGAGGTACACGTCGGCCGATGGACGCTTCGAGCTGACGGTCTCTCCGGGGCAATATGGAGTTGTTGCCGAGGCGTTCGGGTTTGGTCCTGAACGGCGATCGATGGGCGCCGCGACAGATGCCGCGGCGAACTTCACGCTGACTCCGCGCTGGAGCGTTGAGCAGTTCACTGGCGCCGACATCGATCTCCTCATTCCAGATCACCCTCCAGCGGCTCTCCTCAAATCCACGTGCATCAACTGTCACGCGTTGGATGTGATGTTGCGTCACCGTGGTCTCACGGCAACTCAATGGAGAGCTCTGGTCGAGAAGCCGATGATGCAGCGCATCGGCCGCGGCGCGTTCAATGCGACCGACGCGGAATGGCAAGTGCTGACGACTGAACTCGAACGGTTGTTCGGTCCCCAAGCGCAGTACTTCGGGCCCGGCGCCGAGCCGCCGACGCTCGAACAGCTTCAGCGGCCCGAGCTGGCGGCTGAGGTGGCCAGGGCAACCTTCACCGAGTACCAGTTGCCGAACCCGCGATCGATGCCGCACAGTCTCGCCGTGGATACCGCCGGACGGGTCTGGATTGCCGGCTGGGACAGCCCGACGAATGCGGTGCTGCGATTCGATTCCACGACGGAGCAGTTCAAGACGTATCCCGTGCCGACGCCGAATGCGGTGCCGCATACACCATGCGTCAGCCGGGACGGTCGGGTCTGGATGGCGCTCAACGCACGCGGCGCGGCAAAGGCGGCGATGATCGATCCGGAAATCGACGAACTCGTCGAGATCACGTGGTCCGAGAAGACGCCGGGCACTCACAACTGCCAGGAGGATAGCAGCGGCAACATCTGGTTCTCGTCGCTCGGCGAGACCGATCAGGGGTTCTACGTGTACGACCCGAAGACCGGTCGGTTCCGCAGCTACCAATACCCGCTCCCCGCCTCCTATCCACAAGGCTCCAAGGCGCTTCGCGACACCGCAGAGGGCGATCCGGTACCGGCCGTGCGCGCCGGGTTGTACGACGCCAAGGTCGATTCCACGGGCAGAGGATGGGGTGTGACCTATTCGATGGGCATGATCGTGAGCGTCAATCCCGCGACCGGCGAAACCAAGCAGTACTTCCCGCCCGATACGCCACACATTCGCGGAGTGCTCGTCGATTCTCAGGACAACGTCTGGTTCGCCGCGTTCGATAGCCACAAGATCGGAAAGCTCGATCCCACGACGGACGAGATCACGCTGTACCAGCCACCGACACCGAAAGCATCACCGTACAGCTTCGTCGAGGACCAGAGGCGAGGTGTCATCTGGTTCGGCGATCTGAACGGAAACAACATCACCAGCTTCGATCCGGAGGCGGAGACGTTCATCGAGCATCCGTTCCCCAGCAAGAACGTCAACCCGCGCCTGGGTATGGGCCTCGACCCTCAAGGGCGGATCTGGTTCACGCAGTTCTTGAACGGAAGCATTGGCGTGTTGGACCCGGGGGATGCTACGCGAGCGATAAGTTCACGATAACAACACGACGGGAATGCGAGGGAGTGGCTGTGCGGTGTCGCGCCGCATGGCCGCGCTAATCGGTGATCGACCTGATAATTTCAGGCGCGAAACCGTAACCGTGGTGGCCAGGCACGCGGCTGGTCATTGCCCTACGTGGCCAGCTGTCGCCTCAATTTGACGAGGCCTCCATACCGGCTACCTCATACTTCGTGAATGCAGATCCCGCGTCGCTGAGCGAGGCCGGTCCCTCGGCCACGTAGACGTTGCCGTCGTCGTCTACCCCCACGCCCTCTCCCGTCACGCCGTGGTTCGGCCGGCTGTCGGACTCCCACGGCGGGATGAAGCCCACGAGCACGTCCCGATCGACAGGCCCGATGCGGACGCCGTTTCTCCAGTTGATGTGCCGAAGCCGATTGGACTCGGAGTCGATGGCGTACACCATCTCGTCCTCGGTGATGAAGAGATCGCTGATGCGCCCGTACTGATAGCGCGAGTCCAGGTAGTTACCCTCTTGATCGAAAATCTCGAGGCGGTGGTTGCCACGGTCCGCGACCCAGAGTCGGCCCTGAGCATCGAATTCCATGGCATGTGGCGTGCGGAACTGACCGTGATCCGTACCGATCTCGCCCCACTCCATGATGTACTCGCCGTCGGGCGAAAACTTGACGATGCGGCCGGTCTGCCCCGCCTCGCGGGCCTCGTCCATCTGTTCGTCTGTCGTCAAGTTCTGACCGGTGTGGCCGTCCGCGACGAAGATGCTACCGTCGGGCGCGACGATCACGTCAGTGGGCTGGTTGAGGTAACCCGGCTCGGTGCCGGACTCGCCGGCCACACCGAGGCTCAGGAGCAACTCTCCGGCTGGGCTGAACTTGTGGACCTGGTGACCTTTCGTGCCCTCGTCGTTGGCAGCGAAGTCGGTCACCCACACGTCTCCCTCAACGTCCGCGTAAATGCCATGGGGCGTCACGAAGGTTCCGGCGCCGAAGTTGGCGAGGATCTCCCCGGTGTTGCGGTCGAACTTGAAGATGGGATCCACGGGGTTGTTGTCGCAGTTGATCCCTGATCCAGCGAGTGCGCCTGCTCCGCAGCGCTCGTACCCCCAGATGTGTCCGTCCGTCGGATCGATGTCAAGACCGGCAGTGGAGCCCCACTCCCGTCCCTCGGGCAGTGTCGCCCAGTTCCCGACGCGTGTCGGGTTCGGGTTCGGCATCCCCTCACCGGTAACCGGGTTGGCTGCCGTGACCGGGTTGGCCTCCGCAACGGCCACCGCGGGCGGTGGCTCGGACTCCGCGGCGCACCCCGCGAGAATCGCGGCGCCGACAAGCACGAACATCAGGAGTCGCAACGATGACATAAGTCCTCCCAAGCGAATCTCGATTTCGCCGCGGCACAGCCCAGCGTGCGGCCTTCCCCGTCCCTGTCTGGGTTGTGGACGTCCCTTCAGACGTCGCCCAGACGACAGGAAACACTAGCGGGGTCCGAAGTTTACGGGCACCGCCCCTGCGACGACCGGGTGATGAGAGCGTACGAGCGCCGAATTCTACCGCGTGCCCGAACCCGCCGGGATGATCATGGTGTGGTTACGCTTCGGCACCTGGCCGACGGCGATCTTGGTCACTTCCTCCATCGTGGGAATGTCAACGACCAGCGTGTGGCCTCCCACGGGGTCGGCCACATAGGCCCTCTGGCCGTCCGGCGTGACCGTCACCCAGGCGCAGCCCTTTCCGCTGAGATAGACTTCTCCCACCGGGTTCAAGTCAGGAAGTGAGTACGAGTAGAGCGCGTTGTTCAACCGACTGCACACCATGAGAGTCTGCTGATCGGCGGTGACTGCCAGACCGTGAGATGGAGCGGAGCCTGTGGGAAGCCCAACTCTCCCGGCGGGTAACTTCGGCAAGGTGATCCGATCGACCTGCTTGCGCGTCTCGAAATCCACAACGACAAACCCGTTGAATTCCCCGACCTGGGCGAATATTGAGCGGGTCGAGCCGTCGGGATTCGCGGAGATCGCCATTGGCCGGAGCCTGTCCTCCAGTTCAACGGACCACGCCGGCGCATCGGTCTCGGTATCGAGGACGCTGATAAACCCGTTGGACGCGGAACCGGTGATCACGTGTTTGCCATCCGGGGTGACATACAGGTTGTGCACGGGCCCGTCCGTTCGAATGCTCTTGACCTTGGTCAGAGAGGTGGTGTCGATGACATCCGCGACGCCCGGGTTGTTCCCGACGGCCTGCCGGATGCCTACATAGACTCGCCCCCCCTCAGGCGTGATCGAAACGTTGTTGGGAAGGCCCGAGAGCGGGATCTTCTTGATCACCTTGAGCGTCTGGGCGTCAGCCACGTCCAGCGTGTCGTCGGCCTCGTTGCTGGCGTAGATCCACCTTCCGTCGGGTGACGCCGTGGCCCCATGCGCGACTTCAATGCCTGGGATCTCTCCCACAACGGTGTTGCTGACAGGATCGATGATATGGATCCTGTCTCCGGCGGCGTTGGTCTGGATGATCAGAACCTGATCTTGAGCCTGGGCTGCCAACGGCAGCGTGAACAGCAGGATGGCCAGAAATGTCAGACAGCGCTGAACCAGGTGAACAGTTGTCATTCGTCAGCTCCTCGCAGGAAAAAAGGTCAGCGATTACCAGGTCATTCTAAGCACGCGCCCGGCAGCTCGACGTCCGGATCGTTGATGGTGTGGCCGCACACCCAATTGGCGATCGTCTGCCACTCTGGCTCGAGAAACGAGTTCCAGTGCTTGCCGCCGCTATGGTAAAAGGAGCCTCCTCCCTCGGACGCAAGCGGGTGCATGAGCAGCCTACTCTGCAGGAGGTTGTGGGGCACCACCCGCGGCATGACGACTTCCATATTCTGGCGAGATTGCTCCTCGGTCCAGGTGACGGCCCCAGGCGCGAGCTCTTGTAGGCGCATCGTCGTACGCTTGCTGTGGCAAGAGACACAGCGCGCGTTGCCGTCACGCTTGAGCAGAAAGATGGGCTGCACCCTGCTCCTGAAGAACTCGAAATCCAGAGCCGCAGTCTCTGGTGAGCCGGGTTCCTGGGCTCGCAGCGCAGCAGCGGCCGGGTATTGGGTAAGCAACGCTGCTAGCAACAGTAGCAACCGGGCGACAGGCATAACGGATCCTCCTCTAGTCTCTTCTCTTGGTCACGACTCAGAAGCGATCCAGCGTCCCCCACAGTTGCTGTGCGGGGCCGGCCAGACTGTCTCGGCGAGAGCGTACAAGGATCGGGTGCCAATTTCAACAGGCTCTTTTCTCGTCAACTCTACAGCGCCCGTGGGAGGTCAGCCAGCCGTTTCTCCTATAATCAGGCCCACTTGGCGTCACGGCCAGAGACGAGGACAGTGAGCAAGGGGACCTATTCAGCGTGGCAATGAGGGAGCCTACAACCTGATGCTGCCGGGCGGCCAGGCTGAGGGGGCGAAGCCCTTGCGGCTGGCACTCGTCGTGGGTGTGGGCCTGCTGATCTGGGCGATGCCCCGTCCCGACGCCGTCGATCCACGCGCGTGGCGATTGCTCGCGATTTTCGTGGCGACGGTCGCCGGTATTGTCGTCAAACCACTTCCCATGAGCGCGATGGCCGTCGTCGGGATTGCTGCGGCCCTCGCCACCCGTACGCTGACCCTGACCGAGGCGCTCAGCGGTTTCGGCAACGCGACGGTGTGGTTGGTGGTGGCGGCGTTCTTCATCGCGGCCGGCGTCATCAAGACCGGTCTCGGCACCCGGATCGCATACGTCGCGATCGCGCTCTTCGGGAGGAGCACGCTCGGCCTTGGCTACAGCCTCGTGGCCACCGACCTCATCCTCGCGCCCGCGATGCCCAGCAATACGGCCCGTGCCGGAGGCGTGATCTTTCCGATCCTCCAGTCGCTGGCCAAGACCACACGTGAGGCGGATCCGACCCACGGGCATCACACGTGCGCGTTTCTGACGTTGGCAGCGTACAACGGGACGGTGATCACGAGCGCGATGTTCCTGACCTCCATGGCCGCCAATCCGCTCTCGGCGCAACTGGCATCGGATCAGGGAATCTCGATCACCTGGGGCATGTGGGCGCTGGCCGCGGTCGTGCCTGGAATAGTCAGCCTGATCGTGATCCCGCTGGTCATCTATCGGCTCCTCCCGCGAAGCGTCATCGTCAAGACGCCCGACGCCCCTGCAGTCGCGAGGAAGGCACTCGCGTCGATGGGGTCTGTCAAGCGGAGCGAGAAGCTGATGGCCACGATCTCGATCGTCCTGCTTACCGCATGGATCGCCGGGCCTGCCATTGGTCTCGAGACTACGACCGCCGCCCTGATCGCGATCGCCGCGTTGCTACTAACGGGCGTGCTGACATGGGACGACATGTCTGGAAACCGTGAAGCATGGAACACCTTTATCTGGTTCGCCGCGCTGGTCATGATGGCGACCTATCTTGGTCGACTCGGGCTGATTGAATGGTTCACCGGGCAGGTCGGGTCCGTGGTCGGCGGCGCTGGCTGGGTGCCGGGGTTTCTCGGCCTGATCCTGGTGTACTTCTACAGCCACTATTTCTTCGCGAGCAGCACCGCCCACGTGAGCGCGATGTATGCGCCGTTTCTCGCCGTGGCTCTGGCACTCGGCGCTCCACCGCTCCTCGCTGCGCTGGTCCTCGCTTTCTTCAGCGGCCTCTTCGCGAGCCTCACGCACTATGGAACGGCGCCGGCGCCGATCCTGTTCGGCAGCGGGCATGTCTCCCTCGGCGCGTGGTGGAGGGTCGGCGCCGTCGTCAGCGTCGTGAATATCGCGATCTGGCTCGGGATCGGTTCGGCGTGGTGGAGGCTCCTGGGTCTCTGGTAGGGACCCAGTTCCGCGTCAGCGCGTCAGGCGATGACCGAGGAGTTGGCGATCCATTGACGCGGCATTGGCCCTCGATGGGGACGTCGCCTCGCGCCTGACCATTGGCGAGGACATTCGATCAGGGAGTTCCAACGTTGACTGGAGCTTGCTCGACGGGCACGCCCCCTCCGGATGGTAACTACCCGTTGGCGTGGTTATTGCTCACCCTCCTTGGACGCATACCGGGGGGTAGGGAGCCATGCTGATGATGCGACGGTTGAGGTGGGTCCTGGTGGCCGGCGTGGTTTGTGCCCCGCCGGTTCTAGCGCAGGAGCGGGCGGACCTTGCCTTGTCCAACGGAACGGTCTTTTCCGCAGACGGGTCTGGCGCGGTCCACGACACCATCGTGATTCGGGACGGGCGAGTTCTGGCGCTTGGAGCCCGTGACTTGCTCGGCCGGTATCGCGCCGACCGGGTGATTGATCTCTACGGGCGCCTGGTAGTGCCTGGTTTCAACGACACGAGCATGTCTACCGGGAGAGAGTCTCCCGAACTCGTCGATCTGACAGGAAGCAGGTCGATCGACGAGATCGGTTTCCGGATCTACACCAAGACTGAGGCGCTCGGTCCCGGAAAATGGGTCAGGGCCTCTGGTTGGTCCGAGAGCGCGCTCGCCGAGGGGCGGCGACCGAGCAAGCAGGATCTGGATACCGCCGCGCCTCGCAATCCGGTCGTGATCGACTGGGATTGGGACAGCGTCCTGGTTAACGAGGCTGCGCTCAGCGTGGCGGGGATCACGGGCAACACCGTGGCTCCCAAGGGGGGCAAGATTGAGTTCGACGGAGGGAATCGTCCCACGGGCGTGCTGCGAGGAACGGCCCGGAACCTCATCGAGGATCTGATACCCGACGCGACCATCACCCAGTGGCAACAGGCCTTAATCGAGCGGCTGCGGGCTTTGCCGGCTCGTGCTTATCCGGTTGTTTCAGCAAGCCACCACCGGTAGTGTATCGGCGTGGCGCGCCCGTCGTTTCCGAAGAATCTCCGGGAGTTTCAGCGGCAATTTGCGACCGCCGAGGCCTGTCAGGACTACTTGGCGGCGTGCCGCTGGCCGGACGGCTTTGTGTGTCCCCGGTGCCGGCACGCGCGCGGCTATCACCTGACCACACACCGGCGCTGGCAATGTGCGGCGTGCCGGTATCAGGTGTCGCTGACCGCCGGGACGATTCTCCACAACACGAAGACGCCGCTCCTGGTGTGGTTCTGGGCGGCCTATTTGACGGTTACCGACAAGCGGGGCCTCTCGGCGCTCCTGCTGCAGCGGCAGTTGGGCTTGCGGCGGTACGAAACGGCGTGGCTGCTGTTGCACAAGCTGCGGCGCGCGATGGTGAACGCGGGGCGGGAGCCCTTGTACGGCGACGTGGAGATCGATGACACCTGGGTGGGCGCGCCCCAGGCCGGCCTGCGCGGCAGTCGCCAACTCAAGGGGCGGAAAGCCGCGCTGGTGCTGGTGGCGGTGGAACGACGCGGGGATCGGTCGGGTCGGGTCCGCATGTCCGTGATCCCGAACTTCAAACAATCGACGATGCTCGCGTTCGTCACTCACCACATTGCGCCGGGGGCGACGGTCTACACCGACGGGCTGAAAAGTTTCGATGGGCTCCAGGCCGCTGACGTGAGACACGTCGCCCGCCCGCAACCGATCCGGAGCGCCCTGCACAGGGGGGTGCCCTCCGTCGTGCCTTTGGCCGACCGCGTCATCGGCAATTGCCAACAGTGGTTGATTGGCACGCACCACGGCGTCAGCAAGGCGCAACTACAGGTCTGCCTCGATGAGTTCGTGTTTCGGCACAATCGGCGGCGGCACCCGATGGCCGCCTTTCAGACCCTGCTGGGCCTGGGGACCGGACGGACGCCCACGCCCGCCCGACGGATTCGCGGCGCGCAGGACGTGCGCCCCCCAGGCTGATCGCAAGATATAGGGGTTAGCTGAAACAACCGGATAAGCACGAGTCGCGTAGTGGCGACCTATCCGTAGCCACCCTTTCGCTCGTCGTCTGGTTGCTGCGCGGTAATCCCCTTTCTTGAATACGCGCGCTGGCGCCGCCCTGCAGGGCCATAATGATCGAAAGGAGAGACCATGGGAGACAAGGGCGGCAAGAAGGACAAGGCAAAGAGCAAGCAGCAGCAGTCGAAAAAACAGGATCAGCAGGCTAGGGAGAAGCAGGCCAAGGCCAGTCGCAAGTAACGGATCAGCGCCGTTGGGTTTCCGAAGCCGTAGGTTCGGATTGCCGCCGTTCGCTCGAGAAGGCGACAGCGTAAGTCTGCTGTTTCAGGGCAGGGCGCATAACGGGTCTTCGGTTGACCACAGGAATGCCCTAGTTAATCCTTGTATCTCGCGAAACGACTACCATCACGTCGGGACGCGGTAGCCCGCATAGTCCCGGGTCGTCGAGACCGCAAGGCAGCAGGGGCGCCGCGTCCGTTTGCTCCGTCAGAGCCCGTACAGTTGCCAGGGCGAGAAGCCCGCATCACGCAAGGCTGGGTGCGCACGGAGCGTTGCGTGATGGAGGACCAATGCCCCCCTGTTTTGTCGGACTCGATATTGCCAAAGATCACATCGACGTCAGTGTGCGGCCCACGGGGGAGCACTGGCAGGTAGAGCAGACGCCCGACGGTCTGACGGCGCTCGTGGCTCGCCTGGTCGCGTTGGCGCCGGCCCTCGTCGTGGCGGAAGCCACGGGCGGGTACGAAACCGCGGTAGTCACGGCGCTCGCCGTGGCGCAAGTGCCGATCGCTGTCATCAATCCGCGGCAGGTGCGCGCCTTTGCGAAGGCGATTGCGATCGGCCGCCTGGCCAAGACGGACGCGATCGATGCCGCCGTACTGGCGCTCTTTGCGGAGCGCGTCCGCCCCGATGTGCGGCCGTTGCCCGACGACGCCCAGCAAGAGCTCGTCGCGTTGGTTACTCGTCGGCGGCAGCTGGTCGACATGCTCACGGCTGAGCGGAATCGCCTGGACACGGCCCGCCGGTCCGTCTACGCGAGCGTGCAGCAGCATGTGCGCTGGCTCGAGCGACGCCTCCACGAGACCGACGCGAATCTCACCACCACGCTGCAGTGCAGTCCGCTCTGGCGGGCGAAGGATGATTTGCTGCGCAGCGTGCCGGGCGTCGGCCCGATCACCTCACGCATGCTCATCGCGCTGCTGCCCGAGCTCGGCGCCCTCTCGCGGCGCCAAATCGCCAGTCTCGTGGGCGTCGCGCCCCTCAATCGCGACAGCGGGCAGCAGCGGGGTCGACGGGTGGTCTGGGGCGGTCGGGCCGCCGTCCGGAGACCGCTGTACATGGCCACGCTGACGGCCACGCGACACAATCCGGTCATCCGAGCCTTTTATCAGCGGTTACGCGCGACGGGAAAGCCACCCCTCGTGGCGCTCGTGGCCGCGATGCGGAAACTACTCACCATCCTCAACGCAATGGTCAAGCATCAAGAATCATGGCAACCCGTCAACGTCGAAAACTAAGACAGTTGCTGCCTTGTCGCGTAGTGTTTACTGATGCCGGCTCGCAATCCACCGAGCAGCCGTGCAACGGCGCTAAACGCTCGACCACCAAGACGGGTCTACTGCTTCGGAGCGCCCGGTTCATCGGCCGACCACCGATGGTCGCAAGCGGGGCACCAGAAGACGAGGGTGCGCGGGAGGCGGTTCCAGACGAGGCCGGTTCTAGGCGAGGAGCGGGGACGCCAGCAGAGGTCTCAGCGTGCCCCCCATGTGCCCCCACAGCGAAAAATTGGTCGGGATGACTGGATTCGAACCAGCGACCCCCTGACCCCCAGTCAGGTGCGCTACCAGGCTGCGCCACATCCCGTAACTTGGCTACGTCTTCAGACCCGCTTCGACACCCGCTTCGTCGCGCCGGCGCGCTTCGAGGAAGCGACTTTCCCTCGGCCTGGCCTTGCTGGCCGCTGGCCCCGGCGGCCCTCAGACGGTGCCGCATCCTGGAGTGCCACGGCCCCTGCTACCTCTACCGAACCCGGCGTCTTCGAGAGTACCTCAAGAATCGAGCGCAGGCCGTTTCGAACCGATCCGATCCGCGCCCTGGCGTCGGCACCAAGCGTGTCGAGTACCTCCGTCATATCTGCCGCCTCGGCAGTAGGTGCGTCGCCGGTCCGCGACGCCTCCAGCCGACGCCGCGCGCCGGCCAGCGTCAAGCCCTCGCCGAACACCAACTCCTTGATGCGCAGTACCTGCTCGACGTCCGACTGGCGATAGTGACGGGGGCTGTCCGCTGACTTTTGCACCCCGATGCCCGGGAACTCTTTCTCCCACGAGCGCAGCACGTATGGCTGCAGTCCGGTGGATGCACAGACGTCCGCCGCCCGGTACAGCTTTGGGGCCACTCGCGGCAGTATAGCAGGCCTCATCCGCCGCCTTGCCGGCGCCGCCGCCGGACATGCACTCGTATCGGCGAACCAAGAAAGCCGAACTCATCGCGAAGGCGGTTCACGAGGAAGCGTTCATAGGAAAAGTGGAACTCCGTGGCCACGTTGGTGAACATCACGAAGGTCGGCGGCGCCACCGCGGTCTGCGCCGCGTACAGCACCCGCACATGCGTGCGACCTGGGCTCGGCGGTGGATGCGCGTCGGTGATCTTCTTGACAAACGCGTTCAGTTCGGCCGTCTTAACCCGCATACGGCGCGACGTGGCCACGCGATCGATCATCTCCAGCAGTTTCGGAGTCCGCTCGCCGGTGGTCGCCGAAATATGCAGGACCGGCGCGTAGTCGAGAAACTTCAGGCCGCGTCGTAGCGTCTCGTCGAACTCCTTGACGAAATCCTCCCCACGGCCCTTCATTAAGTCCCATTTGTTGGCCGCGATGACGATCCCTCGCCCGGCCTTGTCGGCCGCACCCGCAATGGCGGCATCCTGATCGGTCACACCCACGTTGGCGTCCACGACCAACACAACGACGTCGCCGGACTCGATTGCGCGGCTCGCGAGCATGACGCTGATGGTCTCGACCTGGCCGCCGCTCGCGACACGGCCGGCGCGGCGCATGCCGGCTGTATCGACGAGGCGGAACCGACGCTTGTGCCAGGTGAACAGGGTGTCGACCGCATCGCGCGTGGTCCCCGGGGTGTCACTCACGATCATCCGTTCCTCGCGGAGAAGACGGTTGACCAGCGACGACTTACCGGCGTTGGGCCGCCCAACGATCACGATGCCGACCTCGGCAGGCTCGGCTGACTCAGTTTCCGGGGCGTGTGGGTCGTCGACATCCGGCTCATCGGCCGCCCCGGTGCCGGCCGACAACCCGCCCAACTGCTCAACGATGGTGTCGAGCAGATCGCCGATCCCCTGACCGTGCTCCGCGGAAATTTCGAGGGCCTGGTCGAACCCAAGCTGGAAAAACTCGCTCGCCCCTGTCTTCGACCGCTTGTCATCCACCTTGTTGATGGCCACCAGCGCCGGAGTGTCGGCCGTGCGCACGACCCGGGCAATCTCACGGTCGCTTGGGACAAGACCGTCGCGGCCATCGACCACCAGAACCAGGAGGTCCGCCGCCCCGATGGCCCGCCGGCCCCGCTCCAGCACCAGCGCATGCAGAGGGTCCTTGCTCGCTCCGAACATGCCCCCGGTATCGATGAGTTCGAAGGCCGCGCCCTGCCATTCCGTCGGCTGGGCCAGAACATCGCGTGTGGTGCCCGCCATCGCTGTCACGATGGCGCGCCGGGTCCCGGTCAGGCGATTGAACAGCGTCGATTTGCCCACATTAGGACGACCGACCAACACGACGGAGGGAAGACGCTTCGCCATAGACCTCAGCCAAGTTGCAAGAGCTTCGTGGTGTTCATTTGACAGCGTAAGTGTTTCTTTTTATAGTAGTTACAGTTATTGACCTAGAGGACTCAGCACGCATGATCAAGGTCGACATCGTCAACGAAGTCTCGAAAACGGCCGACATCACCAAGGTAAAAGCCGAGGTGGCGGTGGACGCCGTCTTCGACGCCATGCGCCTCTCCATGCAACGCGGGGACCGAATCGAGCTTCGCGGGTTCGGCGTCTTTCAGGTCAAGCCTCGAAAACGTGGGATCGGTCGCAACCCACGAACCGGTAAGGAAGTACGGATTCCCCCGGGGCGCACGATTCGGTTCAAACCCGGCAAAGACCTCCAGAATATCGGGTAAACGCCCAGGCATGGGCTTTTCTTCGTCCGACACCCCAGATTTTCCGACGGTACCGTCTCCGCAGGATCGGGTCTACGTCTCGCCAGTACCGATACGCCGTCGACGGGCGATCCGGTGGCACGTCATCCTGTTTCTGCTGACCGTCGCCACGACCATCCTCGTGGGAGCTGAACACTTCGCGAGCTTCTCCATCGATTTCGGGAGCCGCGATCTGGATGCCTCGACACCGTTTTTTCTCTTGAACGGCCTCTGGTACAGCGCGTCTATTCTCGCGATTCTTGGCGCGCACGAGTTCGGCCATTATTTCGCCTGCCGCATTTACGGGGTCGATGCATCGCTCCCCTACTTTCTGCCGGCACCGATACCGTTGACGGGCACGCTTGGCGCGTTTATCCGCATCCGGCAACCCATCGCCGGCAAGCGCGAGCTGTTCGACATCGGTATCGCGGGACCGATCGCCGGGTTCATCGTCGCCGTTCCAGTGCTGCTCGTCGGCCTGAGTCTGTCACGGGTGTCCCAGTTGCCGGCCGACACCACCGGTTTCTTCGAACTCGGTGAGCCGCTGCTTTTCAAGGCGGTGGCCTGGCTCATCTGGGGCACGCCGCCCGACGGCTATTCGGTGAACCTGCACCCGATGGCCTTTGCCGCCTGGTTTGGCTTGCTGGCTACGGCACTGAACCTGTTTCCGATCGGCCAGCTCGACGGTGGCCACATCTCCTACGCCGTCTTCGGACGCAAGAGTACGCTGGTGACGCTGGCGACCGTCGTGATCCTCGTGGGCCTCACGTTCGTCTCAAGTTCCTGGGTCGTGTGGACGGTGCTGACGGTCGGTATGCTGATTGCGTTCGGGCCCCGTCATCCGAGCACGATTGACGAGGATATCCCGCTCGATCGCGCCCGACGGCGCCTGGCGCTCGTGGCACTCATCATGTTCATCATCTGCTTCACGCCAGCACCGATCGAAGTGTTCAATCTGGGTACGAGGCCCTAGTTCGCCAGCCAGCCGCACCCGCCGACCCCTCAACGAGCACGGGCCTGCTGCCTCCTACAGCATGCTTAGCGGATCCACATCAACGGTGATCCGGCGCTGCACCTCTGGCATGTTCTGCAACACCGCCTTCAGCGCCCGGCGCATGTCCGCGCGACGCGTCCCCTTGAGAAAACACTGCACCCTGTGCTCGCCGCGCAGTCGACCGAGCGGTGCCGGCGCGGGCCCGAGCACATGGAATCTGGCGCGTGTCGCGGCCGGCTCCAGGCCCGTCACGATGTTCAGCGCGGCCTGCATGGCCTCTTCGAATGTACGACCACGCACGACCACAGAGATCATCGCGACATGCGGCGGATACTGCATCGCGCGACGATAGGCGCACTCTCGCTCGAAAAAGACCGGGTAGTCCTGCTGGCACGCCAACACGATGCTGTAGTGCTCCGGATACAGCGTCTGGACGATCGCCTCGCCCAACCGCTCCCCGCGACCCGCGCGCCCGGCCACCTGCGTCAGGAGCTGAAACGTGCGCTCCCCGGCCCGGAAGTCTGCCAGCCCCAGGCCCACGTCCGCCGAAATCACACCGACGAGCGTCACGCGCGGAAAATCGTGACCCTTGGCAATCATCTGCGTGCCGACCAGCACGTCGATCTCGCCAGCGGCAAACGCGGAGAGCAACGTCGTGAGCGCGCCTTTCCGTCGCACCGAGTCCCGGTCGATACGACTGATGCGGGCGGCGGGAAACTGTTCGCGAAGCTGCTGCTCGACCTTCTCTGTGCCAAAGCCGGTCTGTTCGAGGTACGGTGCCGCGCACTTCCTGCACGACCGGGGGATCTCCATCGAGTAGTTGCAGTAGTGGCACCGGCCCCGCCACCCGCGCCGCGCCCGATGTACGGTCAACGACACACTGCAATTGGGACACTCGAAGGTGTCGCCGCACTGGCGGCAGAAGACAGCGGTGGAATAGCCGCGTCGATTGAGCAGGACCAGTACCTGCTCGCGCCGGTCGAGCCGATCCTGAAGGGCCTCGACGAGTGCCCGGCTGATGACCACGTCCGGTCCAGCATCGGCGTACTCCTCGCGCATGTTGACGAGACGCACCGAGGCCAGCGGCCGGTCAAGCACGCGGCGACTCAGCGCCACGTGCGCGTACTTGCCGGACAGCGCATGCTGATAGCTCTCCATCGACGGCGTCGCGGACCCGAGCACCACCAGCGCTCCTGCCGTCTGTCCTCGCACAATCGCCACGTCTCGACCGTGATAGCGTGGCGCCTCCTCCTGCTTGTAGGAAGTGTCGTGTTCCTCATCCACGACAATCAGGCCCACGTTGCCGAGCGGAGCAAACACCGCGGAGCGCGTGCCGACCACCACATCGATGCTGCCGCGGCGAATGCGCTGCCACTGGTCGTGCCGTTCTCCGTCGGAGAGCCCGCTGTGCTGAATCGCGACCCGCGCGCCAAACGCCGAACGAAACAGCGAGACCACCGACGGCGTCAGCGCGATCTCCGGCACCAGCAGCAGCACCTGTTTCCCGGACTCGCAGACGTGATCAGCCAGGCGGAGATAGACTTCCGTCTTGCCGCTGCCGGTCACCCCGTGTAGCAGCGCGACCCGAAAGCCGCCCGCATCCGTTATCCCTGTCAGTGTGTCAATCGCGGCGGTTTGCTCGGGTGTCAACAGGCGGTCGCGGTCTCGCGTCACATCCATCTGCGACGCACCCTCGAACGGGTTCCGTTCGTCCCGCTCGTCGCGAAACGCGACCAGACCACGCGCCGCAAGGCGGCGAACGACGTCAGCTGTTGCTCCCCGCTCCCGCAGCCCGGCCATGGGAAGTCCGGCAGAAGCCGTGGCCAGGACCTCAAGGACGCCGCGCTGTCGGGGCGTGAGGCGCATACCATCCTCGCCGGCGCCGGGGCCGGTGCCAGCGCCGAGGGCTGAGAGACCATGAGCCGTCACCGCAGCGATTCGCCGCGTCTTGAACGCCTTCGCCCGCTGCGACCCTGGCGGCATCGCCGCGCCGATCGCATCACCAAAACCCGCGATGTAGTAGTCGGCCACCCACGCACAGAGTTCGATGATGTCAGGAGGCAGAAACGGCTCCTCGTCCACGACATCCACTACGTCCCGAGGGACAGTGTCGCCGTCAAACGAGGCGTCGTGGGCAACCACGCATCCGGTGACCGTGCGTGTCCCGATCGGCACGCGGACGCGCGCCCCGACCAACGGCATCGTCGAGAAGCGGCTCGGAACGTTGTAGGTCAGTGAATCGAGGTACGGGACTGGAACAGCGACCGACACGAAGCGCAATTAGAGGCCCGTCCCGGTCCAGTGTGAACTCGCGCGGATTTCATGAGCGCGTCGCTCCGAGTCACCGCAATCAGTACCCGCGTCCGTCGATCCAGGGACTAGCAGTCCCTTCCTACACGCAGGAGTACCACGACCGAGTCCTAGGTACACGTGAAATCCGCGCTAGCCGCCCGCCAGGAGCGCACGGACTCGCTTCATGTCCGCCCAGACGTCCCGCTTGGCAGAAGGCTGGCGCAGCAGGTAGGCCGGGTGGTAGGTCGGTATGAGAATCGCGTCACGGTACGGGTACTCGCGCCCCCGAAGCCGTGTGATCGGGTCCGTCGTCTGGAGCAGAGACTGCGCCGCGAACTTGCCCAGCGCGACAATCACCCTGGGCCGGATGGAATCAATCTGGCGCAACAGGAACGGCTCGCACTGGTCCATCTCGTCCAGCTCCGGATTCCTATTGCCGGGGGGGCGACACTTGATCAGGTTGGCGATGTAGACGTCCTGCCGCCGCAGGTCGATGGCCTCAATAATCTTGGTCAGCAACTGTCCTGCGCGACCGACGAACGGTTCGCCCTGTCTATCCTCATCAGCGCCAGGCGCTTCGCCGACGAACATGAGGTCAGCATCGGGGTTGCCGACGCCGAACACGATCTTCCGGCGACCAAGACCGTGAAGCTTGCACCGCGTGCAGTCGCCAAGATCCTCGCGAATGCCGACCAGTACCTCACGAGCCGACAAGCAGACAGGCGTCTCGTCCGCAGCTCCCTGGTCGGCACTGGCCACGGGCGCCGCAACCTCCAGGGACGCGCCGTGCGAGCGGGACCGCCACGACGGCTCTGCGCGGACGCCGTCTACTCCCAGCTCGCCAAAGAACTCGAGGTGCGCTTTGAGATCGTCCATCGCTCGTCCTGGTCCCGTGATCCTGGTCAGGGCCTATGGCGCCACGGCGCTGGATCGTTCGGACAGCAGCTGCTCAACGCGATCCAGCACAACCCCAGCCACTCTCGCCTTGCTCTGCACCGGCACAACGCGCTCACCTTCGGCATCGATGAGGGTGACCGCGTTGGTCGCAACATCGAAGCCGGCATCCGGCCGCGACACATCGTTGGCGACCATCAGCTCGATGCCCTTCTGCACACGCTTGTCCCTCGCCCTGGTCACCGGGTCGCCTGTCTCGGCGGCGAACCCGACGAGCATCGGCCCGCCTGACGACCGGCGAGAGGGCAACTGGGAAAGATCGGCAAGGATATCTGGCGTTCGCTGCAACGTCAGCGTGGAAGGGCCGGTCGTCTTCGGCACTTTCCGGTCGGCCGGATCCGTCGGTGTGTAATCAGCCACAGCCGCAGCCATGATGACGACATCGGCCGTCGCGGCTGCACGCAGCACGGCGGCGTGCATCTCCACCGCGCTCCGCACCCGGACCACATCATCCACTGCCGGTGGCTCAAGCTGCGTGGGTCCGGCCACCAGGACGACCGTCGCGCCACGCCGCCGGGCCTCAGCGGCGAGCGCAAAGCCCATGCGGCCACTCGATCGATTACCGAGAAAGCGCACGGGATCGATATCCTCGTAGGTCGGCCCGGCCGTCACGACGACGCGGCGTTCCCGCAGCGTGGCATTCAACGGCGGCGTCGACGTCGAAGGCATCGAATCGACGGGCGTCAGCAGCGCCACGGCCGCGGTAACCACGTCCGCCGGTTCTGCCAGCCGGCCCTTGCCCACCCATCCGCAGGCAAGATAGCCATCACCAGGATCGACGACGTGCACGCCGCGTTCGGTGAGCGTGCGCAGGTTCTGCTCAACGACCGGATGCGCCAGCATATTGGAGTTCATGGCCGGAGCCAGCAGGCACGGCGCGCGCGTGGCCAAATAGAGCGAACTCAGAAAATCATCAGCGATGCCGTGAGCGAACTTGCCAATGGCGTTGGCCGTGCAGGGAGCCACCAGCAGCAGCGCAATGGAATCGGCGATCGCGATGTGCTCAATGTCGGCGTTCATGCCAGGCGTCCACTGCGACGTGATCACAGGACGCCGGGTGATGGCCTCGAACGTCACGGGGCCGATGAACCGCTCCGCGGCGTGTGTCATCACGACCACCACGTCGTGGCCATGCTGCTGCAGCCCTCGGCATACCTCTATCGCCTTGTACGCGCTGATACCGCCGGTCACGCCGAGGGCGATCAAGGACATGCAGGGTCACCCGCTCTTGAACGTCTTGGTAATCGCTTCCGCCTTACCCCGCATGCACCGCACGCGCGTGCGCTCGGCCATGACAATCGCCCCGAGGCGGCTGACGGCGGTTTCCAGTTCGTCGTTGACGACGACATACTCGTATTTCGCAAATTCGCTGACCTCGTGGCGTGCCGTCTTGAGGCGCCGGGCAATCTGCTCCTCGGTGTCCTTGCTCCGATCACGTAGCCGCTGGGCCAGGATCGACGCTGAAGGGGGCAGCACGAAAATGCCCACGGTCTCGATCCCTCGGCCGCTGACCTGACGGGCGCCCTGCACGTCGATGACCAGGACGACGTCGCGACCCTGCGCCAGCACGGCCTCAGTGTCGGCGGCCGAAGTGCCATAGCAGTTACCAAAGACATCGGCCCACTCCAGAAACACCCCGTCCTGGATCATGGTGTCGAAACGTGCCCGGCTGATGAAATTATAGTCGACGCCATCGCGTTCGCCGGCTCGTGGACGTCGAGAGGTATAGGACCGTGACTTGTGCAGATTGGGCAGCTCCTGCACCAATCGCTCGACCAGCGTTGTCTTGCCGGTACCCGAGGGTGCCGACACGATGAACAGCAGGCCACGCCCGGTCTGACGCGTGTCGCTATTCGACATTCTGCACCTGCTCACGCATTTTTTCGAGCTCTGCCTTTGCGTTGATGAGAAGCTCCGACACCCCAAGGCCATCCGCCTTGGCACCGAACGTATTCACCTCCCGGTTCATCTCCTGAAGCAGGAAGTCGAGTTTCCGCCCACACGGCTCGTCGCCCTCAACCAGCGTCTGCCAGTGCGCCAGGTGCGCGCGAAACCGCGTGACCTCCTCGCTGATATCAGACCGGGCGGCGGTGCGAACGATTTCCTGCGCGATCATCGCCTCATCCGGGGATCTGCAGGCCGATCTCCCGCACGCGGTCGTGCAGACGCGCTTCGAGCGCGACTCGGCCGGCATGTGCTGCGCTCGCGAGATTTTCAATGAGGGCGGCAAGGGTCTCACGACGGCCCTCAAGGTCAACGCGCAGATGCTCCCCTTCGCGGTCGCGCATCTCCTCCAACTCCGCGAGCGCCCGCTCAACGGTGGCTTCGACGCTGGCCGCCAGCTGCTCGTCGCGCGTTGGATCCGCCTCGGTGGACCTTTCCCGAATCGTGACGGCCTGTGGCAGCCGAAGCAGGTCACCGGGTGCGAGCGCACCGGAGACCAACCCCTGTTCGCGCGCCTCGTCGAGCGCCCCGGACAGGGCCCTGACGAACTCCGCGTTCAATTCCACAGAAGGGCCTGTCGTGCTCCGCAGATGCACAGACACGGCCAACTCGACACGACCGCGCGAGAGCCGCTTTTGCAGGAGACCTCGAACGCGAGGCTCCAGCTCGGTCAGGGACTGCGGAAGGCGAAGCTGCAGGTCAAGGAATCGGTAATTCACCGAGCGAATCGTAATGCCGGTCGTGGCCTGCTCATCCTCATGTGTCAACGAGGCAAACCCGGTCATGGATCGAATCATTCAACTCTGCTCTCTGCACGCGACGTGTCAGCGTCTGCTGGCTCGTCCCGCAATTGCAGTTCGTAGAGTTTCGCATACGCGCCGCCTCGCGCCAGCAGTGCGTCGTGCGTGCCGGTCTCGACGATGCGTCCACGATCAAGTACAACGATGCCATCCGCACGACGTACGGTGGACAGCCGGTGCGCAATCACGAACGAGGTGCGATTTCGCATGAGGTTGGCCAGCGCATACTGCACCAACATTTCGGACTCGGCGTCGAGCGATGATGTCGCCTCGTCCAGGATCAGAATCGGCGAATCATGCAGAATGGCCCTGGCGATCGCGACGCGCTGCCGCTGACCACCGGAGAGGCGCTGACCACGTTCGCCGATCAACGCCTCGTACCCCAGACCCAGCTGCTCGATGAACTCGTGCGCGTGCGCGGCACGCGAGGCGGCCTCGATCTCATCGCGCGTGGCGCCAGGGCGCCCATAGGCGATGTTGGCAGCGATCGTGTCATCGAACAGCACGGTCTCCTGCGTCACGATGCCGATATGCGATCGCAACGACGCGAGCGTCATGTCGCGCAGATCAACACCGTCCACACGAATGCACCCGTCGGTCACATCGTAGAACCTCGGAATCAGATTCACGAGCGTCGTCTTCCCTGCTCCGCTTCGGCCGACGATCGCCAAGACCTGTCCGACTGGCACCGAGACGCTCACGCCATCAAGTGTCGCCCGCTCGCGATCGTCGCCGTAGGCGAACCGAACGTCCTTGAACTCGATCTGGTGGCGAAACTGCGGGAACTCCACTGCGCCCGGCCGCTCTTGCACCTCGTTGTGCGCATCAAGAATCTCGAATACGCGCTCCCCAGCGGCCATCGCCTGCTGGAGGTCCGCATTCACGCGGCTGAGCTTCTTCGCGGGCGCGTACATCATGAACAGCGCGGCGATAAAGGCGGTGAACTCGCCCTGCGTGAGCCGCCCAGCCACAATTTCCTGACTGCCGTATACGAGAGCCCCAACAAACGCGACGCCACCAATGAACTCCATGAGCGGCGGAAGCACGGACAGCACGCGGGTGACCTGCATGATGGTCCGGTAGAAATGCTGCGCGGCGCGCTCGAACCTGCCGGCCTCGCGCACTTCCCCTCCGAATGCCTTGACGATTCGGTGACCGGCGATTGCCTCCGCACTCAGGTGCGACATCTGCTCCAGTGCCTCCTGGCTCCGGCGGGCGGTGCGTCGCACGCGCTGGCCCAGGCGTACGAGCGGATAAATCACCAGCGGGGCTCCTGTGAGGCACACCAGCGCCAGACGAGCGTCGTAATAGAAGAGCAGGCCGGCGAAACCGACAAGCGACAGCGACTCACGCGTCACATCCCCAATGGTGTCGGAGACGGCGCGCTGCACTTGGCCGACATCGTTGGTCAGCCGAGACATCAACCGACCGGTGGTCTGCACGGAAAAGAACGCCACAGACTGCCCGAGGATGTGGCGGAACAACACGTTCCGCAAATCCCGTACGACACGCTGCCCGACGTCGGTCATCAAGTAGCTGGAGAGATACGCCCCGACCCCTTTCAGGAGATACACGACAAGAATGGCTATCGCGATGGGGGCCAGATTCTTCCGGTTCGGAAGCACGTCATCGAAGATCGGCTGAATCAGCGCGGCGACACCTGCGGACGCGGCGCCATACAGCACCATCGATCCCAGCGCCGCCGCCAGTCTGGCACGATGCGGACGCGCGTATTCGAGGAGACGAAAGAAGACCTTCATTGGCTGAACCACGATACGCGCGAACCGACGTCGGTCACCGTACCGGCTTCATGGCGTTGGGAGTCCTGCCTGGCGCTCCGGAGGTCGCCAGCGTCGCAGGCAATCAGGTTTCCGCGCGAGCTAGGCCCGACCAATGGAATCGTAGGTGAATCCGACCTGCTTCATGTGCTCCGGCGAAAACAGGTTGCGACCATCGAAGATGACCGGCGCGCGCATCAACTTCCGCATCCTCGCGAAATCCGGCGTGCGGAACTCACTCCATTCCGTCACGATCGCGAGACAGTCGGCGCCATCAAGCGCATCATAGTTTCCGGTCGCCAGGGTCACGCGGTTTCCGAACAGAGCTTTGGCGACGGGCATCGCCTCCGGGTCGTATGCCCGAACCTTGGCCCCTCCGCGAGCAGGGCATTGATGAGCGGAACCGACGGCGCCTCCCGCATATCGTCTGTCTTCGGCTTGAAGGCGAGCCCCCACACGGCGACCACCTTTCCTTTGAGCCCTTTCGATCCGCCGAAATGGGCGCGCATCTTCGAGAACAGCATTTTCTTCTGAGACGCGTTGACCGCCTCCACCGCGAGAAGCGTCCGAAACTCGTACTTCTGCTCTGCCGCGAAGCGCACCAGCGCTTGAACATCCTTCGGAAAGCAGCTGCCGCCGTACCCGATACCCGGAAAGAGAAACGACGGCCCGATGCGGCGATCGGCGCCGATCGCCCGGCGGACCTGATCCACATCAGCTCCGACCCGTTCGCACACATTCGCCACTTCGTTCATGAACGAGATACGAAGCGCGAGCATCGCGTTCGCCGCATACTTTGTCAGCTCCGCGCTCGCGCAGTCCATCACCATGACGGGCGCACCGGTGCGGGTGAACGGGTCATACACCTCGCGCATCAACTCCTCGGCTCGCGGATCCTCTGCACCGACGACCACGCGATCCGGTTTCATGAAATCGTCAACCGCCGCGCCCTGTTTCAGAAATTCAGGATTACTCACCACGCTGAATGGGTGAGTCGTTTCGCGCCGAATCACTTGTCGAACCTGCGCGCTCGTGCCGACCGGTACCGTGCTCTTGTCGACGATGACCTTGTACCCGTTCATCGCCTTGGCGATGTCGCGCGCGACCGCCAGGACCTGGCGCACATCCGCCGATCCGTCCTCTCCAGGGGGCGTGCCGACGGCGATAAAAATCACAGCGGAATCGCGTACCGCCTTCGGCAGCGTGGCGCTGAAGGCCAGCCTCCGCTCGAGTCGGTTTCGGCGAACCAACTCCTCAAGGCCCGGTTCGTAGAAAGGCATTTTTCCACGGCGCAGGGCTCTGACTTTCGAATCGTCCTTATCTATGCACACGACGTCGTTGCCACTCTCCGCCAGGCACGCCCCGGCCACAAGCCCGACGTACCCCGTACCGACGACCGCGATCTTCATCTACCGTCTCTTCCCGCGCGAACGATTCGTCCCATAAACACTGACGCTATCATAGCGAAACCATGACGACCCTGGCCGAGTCCCACTGTGCGGCATGGCGACGCGCCGACGCTGGGGTTGGCGTCGCTCACCCGGTCCTCCGCCAGGTCGCTCCCCGCGCAACCGCGAACCTGTGCTCGATCAGTACGGGGCGGGTACCAAGGTGAGAATCGCGGTTGATGCGCGAGAGCTGACCGGGTATGCCACGGGCGTGGGACGTTTTCTGGCGGGTATCCTCGACGCATGGTCGACCCTGCCCGCTGCTGCATCCCACGGCGTCATCCTGTGTGCGTCCGACGCGCTGCCTCCCAGATTCGCGGAGCAAGGCATGGCAACCATCGTCGCCGGCGGGAGCGGCACCTGGTGGGAACAACGGGTATTGCCTGGCCTGATCCAGCGGGCCAACGCCGATGTGCTGCTGGCGCCCGGCTACACGGCCCCGCTGTTCTGCTCTGCGCCGATCGTTGTGGTGATCCACGACGTCTCGTTTGCGGCACACCCCGAGTGGTTCTCCTGGCGAGAAGGACTGCGCCGCCGGATGTTGACACGCGTGACGGCTCACAGAGCGACACGCGTGGTCACGATTTCTGACTTTTCGAAACGCGAGATTGCGCAGCGCCTCCGAATTCGCCCGGAGAAGATCGACGTGATCTATCCAGGCGCACCTGCACGTCGCGAAGGCACCACGGCGGGCGGCTCGGAACAGACCGTGCTCTACGTCGGTTCCCTGTTCAACCGACGGCGCATCCCTGAACTGATCGAGGGGTTTTCACGACTCGCGAGACGGATGTCGGGCGTTCGGCTTGAGATCGTCGGTGACAACCGAACAGTTCCGCAGATCGACATCGACGGCCTCACCACCGCGAGCGGCGTCGGCGGTCGCATCGCGCGCCGAGCCTACCTGCCTGACGATCAACTTGCAGCGCTGTATGGCCGCGCCCGCGCCTTTGTGTTTCTGTCGGAGTACGAGGGTTTCGGCCTGACGCCGCTCGAAGCGCTGAGCGCAGGCGTGCCGATCGTGGTGCTCAATACCCCGGTCGCTCGAGAAGTCTACGGAGCCGCGGCGTTATACGTGGAGCGCCCGGAACCGGCACTCATCGAAGCGGCCCTCGAGCGGGTACTCATCGACGAAGCGGAACGGTCGCGCATCCTTTCCGCAGCGCCCGACACGCTCGCTCGCTACTCGTGGCGGACCTGCGCCGCACGTATGCTGGACGTCTTGGAGGCGAGTGCGAAGTGATGGGACACCAATCACGTCTGTCGGTTGAGCGGGATCTGAGGCGCTCGATGACAGGTGTGCGGGGTCCATACTGCGCGCGCGACGCCCGCCCGAATCTGGGCCGTCACGCCGCGTACCTCTGCGACTGGGAGCTCGCGACATGCCGCGCCTGTCGATAGTCATCGTCACGTACAACTCCCAGACCCAGATCGATGCGTGCCTAGCGTCGCTCTCGACATCTCCACCGTCGATGGAGCACGAGATACTCATTGTCGACAACAACTCTCGCGACGCCACGGCGGCGACGGTGCGGGACCGCTGGCCCGACGTCCGCGTGATCGAGACGGGCGCGAACCTGGGATTTGCCGCGGGCTGCAACGCCGGGCTCCGGCAGACATCCGGCGAGTTCGTACTCTTACTGAATCCGGATACGCTCGTGCCAGCCGGCGCCCTCGATGCGCTGCTTGCGCACCTCGCGGGCAGGCTGGATGCGGCGGTGGTCGGCCCACGCCTCGTCGACGGGGACGGCCGCGCGGAGCTGTCATTCGGCGCGATGATCGGCCCACTGACGGAGCTCCGCCAAAAGCTGCTCGTCTGGGGAAGCGCCCGGAACCTGCCGCTGGCGCGCGCGTATGTTGACCGGCTGACTCGGCGTTCGCACGATGTGGACTGGGTGAGCGGCGCGTGCCTGCTTGTGCGGCGCGCCGACGCGGAGGCTGTCGGACTCCTCGACGAGCGGTATTTCATGTATACAGAGGACGTCGATTTTTGCGCGGCGATCCGCGCGCGCCGCCGGCGTGTGCTCTTCACCGCTGACGCCGAGGTCGTGCATCTCAGGGGCCGTTCTGTCGCCTCCGTACCGCGGGCGGTCGAGGCCGCCTACAGGCGAAGCCAGCTCGCCTTCTACGGGAAGCACCGACCCCGGTGGGCACCTTTCCTGCGTGCGTACCTCACACTGCGGCGCCGAATGCCCGATAGACAGGATGGCGTGTACACTGATCCGAGGCCCCCACATTGATGCCCCCCGTCGACCAATTCGCCTGGGATTGCCCCTCATGCGGTCGCCAGGTACCCCGACGGGTCACCACGTGCCGATGCGGTTGTGCCCAACCGCCTGACGCCGCCCCAGTTGAGACCCGCCCTGTGGATCCACAGCCGGGTTCCGACGGCACCCGCACCGGCCTCCTGCTCGTCGTTGGACTCATCCTCGGACTCGGGCTGGCCTCGATGTTCTTCTGGCAACGCTCGACTCCGGCGACCGCGGAGTTGCAGTCGAATCCGGCGGCAACACCGGTGGGACCCCAGGCTTCCCTGGCTCCAGTAGAGAGCCCACGACCAGAACCAACCCTGGGTGGAGCGGGCGCCGCTGCCACCGGCAGTGGCCGCAGCAACACTGACCTGCGCTCGGCGTCGGACTCCGCGCGTGAGTCATTCGCCGAGCTCAGACGTGCAGGCAGCGCCGCGCGTGACGACCGGCCGGCAACTGATCCGCAGCCAGCGCCAGCGGGGCTTGAAGACCTCGTCGCGCAGACGCTTCCCGCCGTTGTGTCGATCCAGGCGGGCCAAGGACGAGGCACGGGCTTCTTTGTAGGCCGAGACACCGTGCTGACCAACGCCCATGTCGTCGGTACGCAGTCGTCTGTGCAGCTCGCCGTCGAGGGCAAGACGTACTCCGCCAGGGTCACCAATCTCTCCGCCAGTACCGACCTTGCCGTGCTGCAGGTGAGCAACGCCAGCGTCAACCAATCGACGCTGCGCCTCGGGACAGCGACGGGATTACGCACGGGCCAGGAGGTCGTTGCGATCGGCTCCGCGCTGGGTGTGCTGTCGAACACGGTCACCCGCGGCATTGTGAGCGCGATCAGGGCGGCCGGTTCAGTCACCCTCATCCAGACCGATGCGGCGATCAACCCTGGAAATAGCGGCGGGCCACTGCTTGATCGTTTCGGTGTCGTGATCGGCGTCAATTCGATGCGTATTGCGGCAGATCAAGGCGGTGAGGGCATCGCCTTTGCCGTGGCTATCGATCACGCCGTCGAGCTCCTGGATGGGCAGGCATCGGCAACAACCGCCACGCCGCTCCAGGGGCTGAATCGTCTCATGCGCGGCGCCTCATCAGGTGACGACAGCCGTGCCCAGGCCGGCCGGGCGTACACCCGCGCGCTTGACGAGGCGGCGCAACGAGGCAACGGCATCGACACCTTCTGGGACGACTATGCGGACAGCTGTGTTGCCACCGCGATCCCCGCGGGAGATCGTCCCTGGTTCGCGGTGTACGAACCGAACGGCGTGCAGTTGACCGCCACGTCTGGTTACGACTGCGAGGCCTGGCTGACACGAGTACGAGCCGAAGCCGAGCGCGTCCGCGCCACCGTGCTTGGTGCGACGGAAGCCGCGCGACGGCAAGGTGTCTACCCGGGCGTCATGAGAGATCTCCGTCAACAGCATCGGATGGACTGGCCTGGATGGGAGCGATAGCCCAGTGACCGCGGTGGTCGCGGTGGGCGCTCCCCGACTGGCGATCACGACTCGTGTCCTCGCGCCCAGTCGCCCGGCGCCCGAGGATCGTGAAGGTATGATGCAGTCATGCGAGTCGCGATCGATGCGCGGAAACTGCACGACTTCGGCATCGGCACTTACACGCGAAACCTCTTGCGGCATCTCGCACGTATCGATCACGACAACGAGTACGTGCTCCTCTGTCATCAGTCGGATCTCGGCATAGGCGCTCAACTCGGCCAGAATTTCAGGACGGTGCTTGAGCGGTCGAGTAACTACTCTGTTCGAGAGCAGTTTCACGTCCCGTGGGTGCTTCACCGCGAGCGACCTGATGTCTTTCATGCACCGCACTACGTCATGCCGCCCGCCGTCCGTTGTCGGTCGATCGTCACGATTCACGACTGCATTCATCTCATGTTCCCGCAGTACCTGCCGAACCGTGCCGCGTATCTGTACGCAAAGGCGTCCATGTGGAGCGCGGCACGCCGCTCACAGAAGATTCTCACGGTGTCGGAGGCCTCCAAGCGCGACATCATCCGTTTTCTCAATGTTCCGGCGGACAAAGTCATCGTCGTGTACAACGCGATCGACGAGCGCTTTGGTGTCGCGCCGTCGGAGGAGGCGATCGCACGAGTCCGCGAACGCTACCAGCTCGACCATCGGTTCGTGTTGTATGTCGGCAACATCAAGCCGCACAAGAATCTGGTCCGCCTCGTTGAGGCGTTCGATCGACTGCGCGCGCGCGGCTTCGACGACCTGACGCTGCTCATCATCGGAGACGAAATCTCCAAGCTTCCGGCCCTGCGGCGGGCGGTCCATAGCCACAAGCTGCACAAGCGGGTTCGGTTCCTGGGGTACCTCCCGGACGACACGCTGGCCGTTCTCTACCGCCTCGCAGGTGTATTCGTCTTCCCCTCCCTCTACGAGGGCTTTGGTCTGCCGCCGCTCGAGGCCATGGCGTGCGGAGCGCCCGTCGTCACCTCGAACGTGTCGTCGTTACCCGAGGTCACCGGCGACGCCGCGGTCCTGGTCGACCCGTACGACGCCGACTCGATTGCCGACGGCGTCGCCAAGGTATTGAGCGACCCTGCCCTCAGAGATGAGATGCGTGCGAAGGGCATTGCCCGCGCACAGGAGTTCTCCTGGGAGCGCTCCGTTTCCCGCACACGAGAGATTTACCAGGAGGTGGCAGGACCCGTGAAGGTCCCACGAGCATGAGCACGGCGCTGGTGCACGACTGGCTGACCGGCATGCGCGGGGGCGAGCGCGTGCTCGAATCGCTCTGCGGGCTCTACCCCGACGCCGACATCTTTACGCTGTATCATCGGCGCGGATCCGTCTCCGCACGCATCGAGCGGCACGCGATCATGACGTCATTCGTGCAACGACTGCCACTGGCCGGAGCCTACTACCGGCACTACCTTCCGCTGTTTCCAATGGCGGTGGAGCGATTCGACCTCAACAGGTACGACCTCGTGATCAGCTCAAGCCACTGCGCCGCGAAGGCCGTCATCCCGTCCGGGCGGGCAAGGCACCTCTGTTACTGCCACTCCCCCATGCGCTACGCATGGGATCAGTTCGATGCCTATTTCGGGCCGGCACGGGTCGGACGACTCGCCAGCCGCTTGGCCTATAGGCCGATGTTGGCGAGGCTGGCGCGATGGGATGCGTCCACAACATCGCGTGTGCACCGCTTTGTGGCCAATTCCCAGCATGTTGCGGGCCGGATCCGCCGATACTATAATCGCGAGGCTACGATCGTACATCCACCAGTCGACACGGTCTTCTTTCACCCGGCAGACGTTCCTCCGGGCAATCACTTTCTGATCGTGTCGGCGCTAGTTCCCTACAAGAGAATCGATCTCGCGATTGCCGCGTGCGAGCGCATCGGTGCGACGCTCCGGATTGTGGGCGACGGGCCGGATCGAACCCGGCTCGAAGCGCAGGCCGGGCCGACCGTGGAATTTCTGGGCCGTCTCGACGATGACGCGGTCCGGGGGGAGTATCGTCGAGCGCTTGCGACCATCCTGCCTGGTGAAGAGGATTTCGGCATAGTCCCAGTCGAAGCGCAGGCCTGCGGTCGCCCGGTTGTGGCGCTGGGCCGTGGAGGTGCGCTCGATACCGTGACCGATGGAGAGAACGGTGTACTGTTCGCCGAGCCTGACCCTCGGTCCCTGGCCGCAGCCCTTGAACGCGTCGCGCGGGAGTCGTTCGATCCTTCTGGCATCAGCCACTCTGCGCAACGCTTTTCGCGAGAACATCACGTCCAACGAATGCGTGCCGTCATCGACGAGACGGTCGCGGCGCCTGTGGGCACGCAATGGTAAGACGCTACAACCGCGTGCTCGTCGCCGTCTACGTGCTCACCGACTCGGTGCTGGCCATGTGGGCTTTTGTCCTGGCCTACGGCATCCGCTTCGAAAGCGGGCTCATCCCGGTGCCGAGGGGCTACCCACCCATCGAGCAGTACCTGAACGTGCTTCCGTTTATCGCCCTCCTGACCCCGCTGGCGTTTCAGTTCCAGGGTGTCTACCGGCTCCGTCGCGGCCGCTCGCGTGTCGACGACTTCTTTGCCGTGTTCATCGGAAGCATTCTTGCCGTCGTACTTGGCGTGATCTCCACGCTGTACGTGCAGGCCTACTTTGCCTCCGAGGAAGCGAAGGCGCGAGGTGCGTACGAAGTATCACAGCTCGTCTGGGCGTTGTTCTTGGCCCTCAACGTCGTCTTTACCTATACGTCCCGCGAGGCCGTGCGCGAGCTATTGGAACGCCGGTGGCGCGCAGGCATCGGCCTGAAACGCGTACTGGTTGCCGGCGCCGGCGATCTTGGGCGCATGGTCGCGGATCGCATCCTGCAGCACCGCGAGCTCGGATACCAGGCGGTCGGCTTTGTCGATGACCGGGCCGGCGGCGATCACATCGGGTACCGAGGCCTACCACTGCTCGGTACGCTTCGCGACGTCGGTGATATCGCGACGCGTGAGCACGTCGATCAGCTATATGTGGCTCTGCCCCTTGATGAACACTCCAAGCTGCTCGACCTGATGGATCTGACGAGCCGCGAATGTATCGAGGTCAAAGTCGTACCGGATCTCCTTCAGTTCATCGCCCTGCGCGCCCGGCTTGAGGACTTGGACGGCCTGCCGATCATCAGTGTGAACGATGTTCCGCTCCAGGGATTCAATAGCTGGGTGAAGCGCATGATCGATATCATCCTCTCGAGCGCCGCCGCACTGTTGTTCGCGATCCCGTTTGGCATCGTCTCGGCGTTGGTCAAGCTCACGTCGCCGGGACCGGTGTTCTATCGCCAGGAGCGCATGGGTCTCGACGGCAGAGCCTTTACGGTTTATAAGTTTCGATCGATGTACGTGGACGCCGAGGAGACATCAGGCCCTGTATGGGCGCACGACGACGACCCGCGAGCGACGCCGGTGGGGCGGTGGCTCCGCAAACTCGACCTCGATGAACTGCCACAATTTCTGAATGTACTGTTGGGCGACATGTCGATTGTCGGCCCCCGCCCCGAGCGCCCGTTCTTCGTCGATCAGTTCAAACATCGGATCCCACAGTACATGCTGCGGCACAAGGTCAAGGCGGGTATCACAGGTTGGGCGCAGATCAACGGATGGCGCGGGAACACGTCCTTGGAAAAGCGCATTGAGTACGACCTGTACTATATCGAGAACTGGTCAGTAGCCCTGGATCTGAAAATCATGTGGCTGACGTTGCTGCGCGGCCTGTTTCAGCGCGCCTAGCGCGTTTTCGCCTTGTCCGTAGCACTCGGATGTGCTATTGCCTCGGGCTACCAGTAGGTGCCACATGTTTTTCGTTGCTATGAAGAACCCGAAAACGCGCTAGCGCGGATTTCACGTGTACCTATTGCGTTGCCGTCGTAATCCTGAGGGTAGAGAGGGGCGTGAACTCCGCGCTAGCCACCCGACGCTATGAGGATCGTCGTGACGGGCGCCGCGGGTTTTATCGGTTCGCATCTGTGCGAAGCGCTGCTGGACCGTGGCCATCACGTCGTGGGCGTCGACAATCTTCTGACTGGAGACATCGCCAACGTTGCCCACTTGCGGAACCGGCCGTTCGAACTTGTTCGGCACGACATCACACAGCATATCGAAGTCGACGGTGCCGTCGACTTCGTCCTGCACTGGGCCAGTCCCGCCAGTCCTATTGACTATCTCGAGCTGCCGATTCAAACGATGAAGGTCGGATCCCTCGGCACGCACAACGCCCTGGGATTGGCGCTCGCCAAGTCCGCCGGCTTCGTGCTCGCGTCGACCTCTGAGGTCTACGGTGACCCTCTTGAGCATCCGCAAAAGGAGACGTACTGGGGCAACGTGAACCCGATTGGACCGCGAGGTGTCTATGATGAGGCCAAGCGGTTCGCAGAAGCTCTCACGCTCGCCTACCACCGCTACCACGGAGTCAACACGAAGATCGTGCGTATCTTCAATACGTACGGTCCGCGCATGCGCCTGGGCGACGGGCGCGCTGTTCCCGCGTTCATGTCGCAGGCGACGCGGAATGAAGACGTCACAGTGTTCGGTGACGGCTCTCAGACCAGGAGTTTCTGTTACGTCACGGATCTGGTCGACGGTGTACTACGACTCATGGAGGCCGACACCAGCGAGCCGGTCAACATCGGCAACCCGCACGAAGTCACGATCGAAGAAATCGCACGCACCGTGATTCGCCTGGTCGGGTCCACGAGCCGCATCGTGTATCGCCCTTTACCGATTGATGACCCACGGCAACGACGCCCGGACATTACCAGGGCCCGGACGCTACTGCACTGGGAACCGACGATCGATCTCGAGCAAGGCATCCTGAAGACGATCGACTCTTTCAGGCGGGGGACGAGTCGTTAATCAGTTTTCGGAGCCTCATGAAGTAGTCAGCCGCCGACACCACAGTCAGCGCCAACGACAGCCAGATCACCACGTCGATCACGAACGACTGCTCCTGCCGATAGTTGAAGTACATGATCACGACGCTCGTCACGATGAACGTGGCCGTCGTGAGCTTGCCCAGTATGGACGGCCTGAACGTCCGTGGTCCGGCCGCGAGATTGACGATCGCGACGACCCCAACGATCACGACGTCGCGACTGATCACGAGTACCGTCAACCACAGCGGTATGTGATTCGTCAGGGGCACGCTCGGCAACGTCAGCACGATGAACGTCGTGACCAGCAGTAACTTGTCAGCCATCGGGTCAAGCCACGCACCGAGGCTCGTGTGCTGACCGGTGAGCCTGGCGATCAGCCCATCGAGCGCATCGGTGATCCCTGCCACCAAAAAGACTATGAGGGACCACCCGAGAAACCCGTAGACCACCAGCAGCACGAACGCTGGGATCAGCATGATCCGCAGAATCGTGAGCTGGTTGGCGAGCGTGAGATGCCCCACTGGTCGTCAGCGCGAGGAGACGGCGAGGGTCCGCAAGCGGGCGACCACGTCGATCGCCTCGGCGCCCGAAACCGGGTCCGCAACCTGGAAACGGCCCCCGTCGAGAAGCGGCATGACGCCAGATGCCACGGCGACCGAAGCGGCCGGATAGCTCAGATGCGCCAAGCCCATGTCGGCGATGGCCGGACGTGCCGTGAGAAGGGCCCCCACCTCCGGTCGGTTCGCGGCCGTCACGGCAACCACTCGGCTCACGGCGCCCGCCAGGTCTCCACGCGTAATCGGAGCGCCCGGCTGGAACGTGTGGTTCGCGAACGGATCCATGACCCCCCTCCGAGCTATCTGCGCGATCCAGGCGGCCGCCCAATGCCCCTGCGCGTCGGTGACGATCATGTCTCGCTCGGGTGCGTCCCGGAGCACGTCCTCCAGCCGAACACCCAACAGCGCGGCCAGATCACCCCGCGACATCTGGCCAAGGCCTGCCATCGCCTGAAACTCGGCGGGCAACTGCGCGTCCCGCGCCGCCGTCACCACCTCGGCAATCCGCGCCCGCAGATCGTCACTCGGCTCGACAGCCGCCGCGCGGCGATAGGCGGATTCGGCACCCTCGAACTCTCCACGCTCGGAGAGCAGATCGCCGATCTGAATCAGGGCGAGGGCATCGCCGGGATCGAGTTCCGCTGCTCGTCGAAACCGCTCGAGCCCCGATTCCACATCTCCATCTGCACGCTCGAGCATGCCGAGTTCCCTGTAAAGGAAGGCACTCTCAGGTGACAGATCCAACGCTCGTGCGTACCCGGTCCGTGCCTCGGCGATCCGCCCATCGGCGGCCGCTGCGCGAGCCGCTTCGATCATCCCCTGCAGGCCTCTAAACCGGAGCACGTCGATCCGACTGCGCACGTTGACCAGGGAGGGGTCCACCGCGAGCGCAGCCTCGAACGCCTCGAGCGCGGCGGCACTTCGGCGAAGCGCGAGCAGCGTCTGCCCACGACCGACAAGTGCCGGCGCATACATCGGCACCTCGACCAACACGGCTTCGAACCCACCGAGCGCGCGATCGTAGTCGCGCCGGGCCAGCGCCACGTAGGCGCCCCCCGTCCCGGCCGGATACAGCCCTGGGCTCCGTTGCGAGGCCTCCGCGAACTCCCGCTCCGCGTTGCCAAGGTCGTCGTTCTGCAGGTAGCGCCAACCGCGGTCCACGTACCCTGCAGCGGCGGCACTCCGCAACACCTGCGGAAGGGCCGGGTATACAAACTCGGGATAGGCGAGTGCCTCGGGCAGCGGTGGGGCAACACGGGTGGCGCAGCCGGCCGCCAACGTCATGACAATCAGCACCCCCCAACACGTTCTTCTCCTACACCCCATACCCCGCCTCCTCGACCACAACCGGCGCGGTCAAACGTTCAATGTACCGCCTCGGTACGTCAGCCTCAATGACAACCCGGTCACCGGTGGACACATGACTGACCACGCGAGCCACCCGATACAGCCGTGCGATCTACTGCCGATCGAAATTCTTCCCGTTGTCGAAGGTTATCGCAATCCGACGCGTGTCGAGCGCCACACGCGATGCCACCACCTGAATCAGTTCCTCCAGGCCCTCGCCGGTGCGGGCCGAAAGCACCACCGCCGCAGGGTCTCGCTCACTGATTCGGCGCCGCTCGTCTGCCGTGAGCTTGTCTGCCTTGTTGTAGACCTCCAGCACGGGCACCTCGGTTGCCCCGACCTCCTCCAGCACCCGCCGCACCGCCTCGATCTGCCGGTCGCGCTCCGCGCTCGCGCTGTCAATCACGTGAATCGCAAGGTCCGCTCCCGACACCTCCTCAAGCGTCGCGCGGAACGCCGCGATCAGCGCGTGTGGCAACCGATCGATGAACCCGACCGTGTCCGACATCAAGAGTTCCCGCCGATCGGGGAGAGACACCCTGCGCAGCAGCGGATCCAGCGTCACGAAGAGTGCATCGGAGGCGACGGCCTGCTCCTGCGTCACCCGATTGAACAGGGTCGTCTTGCCGGCATTTGTATATCCGACGAGCGCGACCGTCGGCAGCGACCGTTTCTGCCGGCGTTCGCGCAGCTGCGCGCGACGGTGGCGCACGTGATCGATTTCCCGTTGAACCGTTTTGATCCGGATGCGAATACGACGGCGATCCGTTTCGAGCTTGGTCTCGCCAGGGCCCCTGGTGCCGATGCCACCACCGAGTCTCGACAGCGCCGCGCCGGTGCCCGCCAGCCTTGGCAACAGGTACTTGAGTTGGGCCAACTCGACCTGCCACTTCCCCTCGCGGGTGCGGGCGCGGCGCGCAAAGATATCCAGGATGAGCTGTGTACGATCGATGACCGTGCGCTGAAGGCTCTCTTCGAGTTGTCGGAGCTGTGCGGGCGAGAGTTCGTTGTCGAAAATCACGACATCGACCTCGGCCTCTGCGCATGCCGCGGCCAGCCCCACCAATTTCCCACTGCCGATGCAGGTTGCAGGGTCGGGTTTTCGGCGTTCCTGCAGCATACGCACGACCACTCGGGCACCAGCCGCGTCGGCAAGTCCCGCGAGTTCCTCAAGTGACTCCCCCGCCTGCACACGCCGTGCAGGGCCGGTGGCAAGGCCAACCAAAGCAGCGCGTTCCTGTCGAGGCGGCGACGATAGGCGGCGGGGGCACATAGGCGAGGGTCAGACTGGCGTCACGTAATTCGAAGGGTCATTTGTACGCGGACGGATTCTGTCCGACCCCGATGATGCTGCAGGCGGCGATCACGTGGAGCTTCAGCCTCGAGGCCTCGGCGAGCAGCGTAGGGCTCTCGGCACCAGGATTGATCCAGATCTCCTCAATCTGCTTCTCTTCGAACTCGGCCAGGAGTTGAAAGCCCACCTCCGGTTGCACGTACACGGTGGCCATGTTGATTCGCTCGGGCACATCCAGCACGGACGCGTACGTCGCGATGCCTTCAACCTCGACTTCGTTGGGATTGATCGGAATGACCCGATACCCTTCGGCTTTGAACGCGCGGAGCGCCTTGTTGCCAAACTTTCTCCGATCGCTCGACGCACCAACGATCGCCACGGTCTTGGCCATGGAGCGATTATGACAGGCCGGCTGCCCCGTCCGATAGAATCATTCGCTGTGCGCCGCTCGGTACTGCTCCTTGTCGTCATCTCCTCCGTGACGTTCCTGCTCGGCGGTGGACGCCCGGCGATCACTGATTCCGATGAAGGGTTCTACGCGGAGGCCGCGCGCGAGATGGTGACGGAGGGCGACTGGCTCACGCCTCGCTTCAACTATGAGGACCGGTGGCAAAAGCCCGTCCTCTACTATTGGCTGACGGCCGCGACCTTTCTCGGGACCGGCCCCGGCGAGTCGGCGGCCCGATGGTGGTCGGCACTCTCGGGTGTGGGATTGGTCCTGCTGACATGGGTGGCCGCCAGGCGGCTCACCGCACACGACGACGCGGCCTGGCTGGCAGGAGCGATCACCGCAACCTGCTATGGCTACTTCGCCATGGCGCGCCTCGCGCTGCCCGACCTCCCGTTGACCTTTCTGATGACGCTCGTGATCTGGTCAGCGCTGGAGCGCCGGTGGACCGTTGTGGGCGTCTGTGCCGGGCTGGGGCTGCTCATGAAAGGCCCCGTCGCCGTCGTCGTTCCCGGTCTCGTCCTCGCACCGATCTGGTGGCGGGAGCGCAGCACACTGGCCATCCGCACGTCGGACATCCTCACCGCCGCCGCGATCGCGACGCTCATCGCGCTGCCCTGGTACGGCGCGATGACGGCGGAGCACGGCATCGCGTACCTCGAGAGCTTTTTCATTGGAGACAATCTGGAGCGCTTCGCAACCGATCGCTTCAACGCACCGCGCGCCATCTGGTTCTACGTGCCCATCGTGATCGGCGGCATGCTCCCCTGGTCGATGTACCTCATCACGCTCCCGTGGGGGTCGGCCGTCAGTGTTCTGCGACGCCAAAGGCGTCTGACGGATGTGGAGTGGCGCCTGTTGCTCTGGGCGCTCATGCCGCTGCTTTTTTTCACGCTGTCGATCGGCAAGCAGCCTCGCTACATCCTGCCTGTGCTGCCACCCCTGGCGATTCTGCTCGCGCGATCGATCGCGACCCGCATCGCGGGCACCAGCGCCAGCGCCCAGTCGGGGCTGGCCGCCGCCACCTGGGCAACCGCTGCACTGTATTCCGTCCTGGCGATGCTCCTGTATCGCGCCACGCCTATTCTCATTGGTACCTATCCCCTGCTGACCGCGACCGGGATAGGGCTCTTTGTGGCATCGGCTGGCGCACTCGCCTGGGTCTCGGCATCACGGCGGTGGCATCGTCTGCCGGCAGTCGCCACCACGTGCGCGACGGTGTTGCTGCTATCGATGCAGTTCGGCGCCCTCTCGGGGAGGCGCCCGGAGCCCGTGGAACAGATCGCGAATCTCGTCCACGAGCATCGCGACGCGGACCAACCGGTCGGCAGTTATCAGGTCTTCGTCCGCAACCTCGCCTTCTACACCCGCCTCAAGCGGCACGACCTGTACAACGAGGCACTTGCGCGAGATTTTCTCCAGTCGGGTGACCCGGTCCTACTTGTGGTGCGCGCAGGCGACCTCCCCCGTCTGGAAGCGATTTCGGGCGTAGCGACGAGGACGTTGGGCGAAGTACCCTATCTGAACACGGCGAACGTCCGGCTTCGAACGCTGATCGCACCGGTCCCTGCGCGGGATCTTGAAACAGTCCTTCTGGTGACGAATCGCTGACGCCAACCATGGGTATGCCACAACGCGAGATGCACGACCGCCCCAATTGGTACGCCGTCCTCGGCGTGGAACCGTCCGCCACCTTTGTCGAGATTCGCGCTGCCTACCGACGCAGGGCGCTGGCCCTGCACACCGATCATCTTCGTTCCGCGAAGACAGCAGACGCGCTGGACCGTGTGTACGACAGGCTGGACGAACTCGGCGACGCGTATCGAATCCTGCGGCATCCCGCTACACGCCGCGCGTACGATCTCGCTCGGGACGACGACTCCTCACCGCTCCCGGAGCCTGTGCGGAAGAGCCGACCTTTTCTGCCCCGCTACGAGACGCGAGCGAGGCGGCCTGGGACGAACTGGCGACGGCTCGGGCGGGTCGCCATTTTCTTGTGTTTCGGAATGCTCGTCGCGTGGGCCGTCGTCACCACTATCGCCGAACGGCGCGAAGCGGCGGCGTCCCTGCTCTCCAGCCCTCCTGCCATGACGAGCACGCCGGGCCCTGAGCGCTAAGAAGGCCGCCTCAACATCCGACGCCGATGCTACGCGGGAAAGATCTTGCCCGGGTTCAGAATCCCGTTGGGGTCGAAGGCGATCTTGACGCGCCGCATCAGTGCGATCTCGTCCGGCGAGAGTTCAATGCCGATGTACGGCGCCTTCGAGAACCCGATCCCGTGCTCGCCGCTGATGGACCCCTCCAGCGCTACGACGCGCTCGAAGAGCACCCGCACCGCCTGCTCCGCCCGCGCATGCTGCTGGGGGTCAATGCGGTCCAACATCAGGTTCACATGGATATTCCCGTCTCCGGCGTGACCGAACGCGGCAACGCACAGGTCACAGTCCCTCTTGATCTCCTCGATCACGGCAAACAGGTCGGGGATGCGTCCGCGCGGTACGACAACATCGTGATTGATCTTCAGCCGGCCGGTCGCCTTCAGCGCCGGCGACAACTCTCGCCGCACGTGCCAGAGGCGGTCGCGCTCGTCCTCGCTGGCCGCCACTGACACACGGGTCGCGCCCACGTCTCGGCACGCGTCGGCGACGCTAGCGATTTCCTCACCAACCGCTGATGGCGTCCCGTCGACTTCTACGATCAAGGCTGCGCCCGTGTCCGACGGCACAACCGCCTCCCCGAGATGGTCGTTGACCGCGCGGAGGGAATCTGCGTCGACCAGTTCAAGGGCCGCAGGCACGACACGCCGGTCGATCAACGCCGTGACGGCACGCACCGCTGTGTGCACATCGGCGAACAAGGCCAGCAGCGTCGCGCGGGCGGGCGGCATCGGAATGAGTCGAAGTGTGATCTTCGTGATGATAGCCAGGGTGCCTTCGGATCCAACCAGGAGCCGCGTCAGGTCATAACCGACGACGTTCTTCATCGCTTTCGACCCTGTCTTGACGATCTCACCCGTTGGCAGCACGGCCTCAAGCGCCAGGACGTACTGCCTCGTCGTCCCGTACTTGAACGCGCGAGGACCGCCGGCGCACTCGGCGACATTGCCGCCGAGTGACGAGGTCTCAAGACTGGCGGGGTCCGGTGGGTAGTACAGGCCGACGCGTGCCACGGCTCGCTGTAGATCCCCCGTGATGACATGGGGCTCAACGACAGCTAGAAGATTCGCCTCGTCGATCTCAAGGATGCGGTTCAGCCGCTCCATCGAGACGACGACGCCGCCGGCGGTCGGAACCGCGCCGCCGGTGTAGCCGGTACCAGCGCCGCGCACCACCAGCGGCACGCGATGCTGGTTGCACAGCCGCGCGATGGCAGCGATCTCCTGCGTCGTGGCCGGCAGCAGGACGAGGTCAGGCGAATGGCCTTCACCAAGCGCGTCCTGTCCGTAGATATCGAACGACGCCTCATCGCTGCGAACGTATGCGGAGCCGACAACCTCACGTACGGCAGCGGCGAACTCCTCCGTCATGCTTGGCGCCTCCGCCGCTCCGTGGTTCTCGATCAGTCCGACGTGCCCGTTCTGACCGATTGCAACGATTCGGCGAAGCGCAGAATGCGCGTCGCGCCCTCCCGCAGAGCCTCCATCGACGTGGCGTAGGAGATGCGCACGTATCCTGGCGCGCCGAATCCCTCCCCTGGCGTCACCACGACATGTTCCTTCTCGAGGAGCGCCTGAGCGAAATCGATGGACGTCTTCACCCCGTCTGGCGAGAGCAGTCCTGAAATATCTGGAAACAGATAGAACGCGCCCTTTGGCTTCACGCACTGAATCGCGGGATGCGCGGTCAGCCATTCGTGGATGTTGTCGCGTCGTCCGTGGTACTCGTTCAACATCGCCGTCACCGCGTCCTGCGGTCCGCTGACGGCCGCAAGCGCCGCCTTTTGCGTAATGGAGGTGATGTTCGATGTCGTCTGACCCTGGATGACATTGAAGGCCGACGTCAGCGCTTTCGGCGCGATGGTCCAGCCACAACGCCAGCCCGTCATCGCGTATGCCTTCGACGCCGAGCCGGCGAGAATCGTGCGATCGCGGTGGCGGTCGAACAGGACCTTCGGCAAATTGTGAGGGACCGCCTCATAGATCAGTTGCTCGTAGCAGAGATCGACGATCACCCAGATGCCGCGCTTCGCGGCCGCCTCCGCGATGACGGTCACCGTGTCTTCGTCGACAAGCGCGCCCGTGGGGTTGCATGGCGAGTTAATGATGATGGCTTTGGTTCGCGACGTGATCGCGCCCACCATCGCATCCGTATCAATGGTGAACCCGTCCGCCGAGCGCGTCGGCACGATGACGGGCTTGGCCCCCACCAGCTTCACCTGCTCCGGAATCGTCGGCCAGTAGGGCGCGTGGGTGATCACCTCGTCACCCTGATCGAAGAGCGCGAGCGCCGAATTGAACAGCGCCTGTTTCCCGCCCGCTGTCAGTAGTACTTCGGCCGAGGTCAGCTCAATGCCATAGTCGCGGGCATAACGGGCGCAAATGGCGTCACGCAATTCCGGGACGCCGGCGGCCGCCGTATAACGCGTGAAGTTGCCGTCGATCGCGGCCTTCCCCGCCGCCTTGACGTGCTCGGGGGTCGGGAAATCCGGCTCCCCGGCGCTGAAATCGACGACGTCGACCCCGGCCCGTCGGAGCCGCTCAGCTTCCGCCGCCACTTTGAGCGTGGCCGACGCCGATACCTGTGCGAGACGCTGTGCAAACATGTCCTTCGATCTCCTGAACACTTGAATCCGCTGATACTACGAGGGCGGCTCGCAGTCCGTGGTAAAAGTCCGGCGTCGCACCTAAAGCGCTTTTCATGACCGTGACTCGCCCAGTACTAAGGCTAATCTGAAAAGCGCTCTAGACGAGCGAGGCGCTTCGCGCCGATTCCACTCGCACCCATGGAATCCGCGCTCGCGGACAACGCGCAACGACTGAACATACCGCCTGTATGTGACGGAGGAGCAACGCAGGTCGCGAGGACGCGTCGCTCGTTGAATGCAGACGGATTTTTACCCACGGGCTGCTAGGCCTCGTCTGCTTTGACTCGCATCCAGCGCTCGACAGCTGGTGGCACGAGACCGCTGACCTCGCCACCAAGCTGGAAGACTTCCTTGATGAGGCGAGAGCTGAGATACGTGTATTGTTCGGCCGGCATCATAAATACCGTCTCGAGGCTGGGCTCAAGATGACGATTCATGAGGGCCATCTGAAATTCGTACTCGAAATCCGAGACGGCGCGCAGGCCACGCACGATCGCACTTGCGCGCTGCCGCCGTGCGTACTCCACGAGCAGCCCGTCAAACACATCGACTTCGATGTTCGGGTACTCCTTGAACACCTCGCGAATGATCGCCACGCGCTCGTCAGAGGTGAACAGCGGCTGTTTCTCTCCGTGCACGAGTACCGCGACGATGATGCGCTCAAAGAGGCGCGCGCCCCGCAGGATGATATCGACGTGCCCGTTTGTCACCGGGTCGAAAGAACCGGGAAAGATTGCAAGGCGGCCACTGGGCGCGACCGGTGAGGTCATCACAACTCCTGCTGGGCCCACGCCCGTGGACCCGCCACATCTACCAACCGGGCCCGCGGTCCTACACCCGGCAAAACAACGTCAAGACGCTATCGCCCGACGTGACGTCTCGTACGCGAGTCAGCACGTCTGGCACCCCGGACTCGCGCCGACGCGCGCGCTCCAGGACCAGCAGCCCGTCGGCGGTGATTCGGCTGGCCGCCACCTCGAGCACCTGCATGAGCGTGTCGGGGTCTATGTCGTACGGGGGATCCAGCAGGACGAGGTCACACACCGTGTCCCCGCAGGTGCGCCGTAGCACGGACACGATGTCACCGCACTCGATAGTATAGCCCTGCTTCGCGCCGCACAGCGCCAGGTTCGACTCGATCAGCGCCGCGGCACGGCGATCCTGTTCGATAAAGGTGACATGCGCCGCGCCGCGGCTGATCGCCTCAACGCCCACCGCGCCCGTGCCCGCGAAGCCATCGAGCACCCTCGCGCCTTCGATCCGCGGCGCAAGGATATTAAAGAGCGTCTCCCGAAGTTTGTCCGAGGTCGGCCGCAGCCCCTCCCAGGACGGCACCTTCAGCCGCCGTCCCTTAAACCGTCCGGCGATGACGCGCATCAACCCACTTCGATGAGTCCGAATTGCTGCTGCCATCGCTGTTCGACAAACGCTTGTATCTCCGCCTGTAGCACGCCATCCGACACCAACCGCCTCGCTTCCCGATGCGCCTCCTCCATGATCTCGCGATCCCGCACCAGATCACCCGTCCGAAGCCGCGGGAGGCCTGACTGGCGCGTGCCAAAAAAGTCTCCGGGGCCGCGCAGTTCCAGGTCCCGCTCCGCGATCGCGAACCCGTCGTTGGTTGACCCCAACGCCTTCAAGCGCTCGCGAGCGTCGTCGGTCCACGGCGACTGGTACAAGAGCACGCAATGCGACGCCCAGGCGCCCCTGCCAACGCGGCCACGAAGCTGATGCAATTGCGAGAGTCCGAACCGCTCGGCATGCTCCACCAACATCACCGATGCGTTGGGCACATCGACTCCCACCTCTACGACCGTCGTCGAGACCAGGATGTGAATCTGGCCGGCCGCAAACGCATGCATGACGCGGTCCTTGGCGTCCGGCTTCATGCGTCCGTGCAGCAGCGCAATGCGGTACGCCTGAAACACCTCAGCCTGCAGATGGTCCGCCATCTCGGTGGCCGATTTGAGATCGATCTTTTCTGATCCCTCAACCAGGGGATAGATGACGTAGGCCTGCCGTCCGCGGTCCAACTCGTCGCGCACCAGCTGATAGATCTCCTGTCGCCGTGATTCCGGCTGCACCGATGTCTGCACCGGCGTGCGCCCCGGCGGCAAGTCGGCGATCTTCGACACGTCGAGTTCGCTGTAGTCGGTCAACGCGAGCGTGCGCGGAATAGGGGTCGCGGTCATCAGCAGCACGTCCGGCCGCAGTCCTTTGGCACGCAGGGCGGCACGCTGCGCCACGCCGAACCGGTGCTGTTCGTCAATCACCACCAGGCCAAGCTTGTGGAAACGGATCGGCTCCTGCACGAGCGCGTGGGTCCCAACAATCAGGTTGCTCGTCCCGCGCTCGATATCCGCAAGAAGCGTGTGCTTCTGCAGGCCGGGCGTGCTCCCTGTGAGCAACCCGACGCGAAAGCGTGATTGCGACAGCAATCGCGCGATGTTCCCATAGTGCTGCCCGGCCAGAATCTCGGTCGGCGCCATAAACGCGACCTGCAGGCCGTTCTCCATCGCTACGAGCGCGGCGAGCAGTGCCACGATCGTCTTGCCCGCGCCCACGTCGCCCTGCAGAAGCCGGTGCATAGGTGGCGGCTGCCGCATGTCATCGACGATCTCCTTGACGGCGCCTCGCTGACCAGGCGTGAGCCTGAAAGGCAGAATCTTCGCCGCAGCGGCACGGATACGGTCATCCACCGTGGGTACAAACGGTTTGGCCTCAACGCTGCCGGCGTAACGCCGCCATGCATGGCCGATCTGAAACAGAAAGAACTCCTCGAAGATCATCCGGCGCTGGGCGGCCGTCCTAAAGGCGTTGAGCTGGTCGACGGACTCCTCATTCGGCGGAAAATGCGACGCCTCAATGGCATCGCGCCTCGGCACCAGCTGCAGTCTGGTGCGCAGATCGACTGGCAGCAGATCGGGCAACTCGGGTGCCAGCTGATCGATCGCGGAGCGCGCCAGCGTGCGCTGCATGTTCGGAGTCACCGAACCCGTCTTCTCGTAGAACGGCACGATCCGGCCTGTGCGGACGCCCGAGATCTCGTCGGTGACCAGCTCGTACTCGGGGTTAAGGAAGTGCAGACCCCTGGAATCGAACTTCACGTCGCCGAAGATGACGATCGCCAGGTGCGGCTGGAGTATGTCGGCGAGGAAGGCCTGGTTCATCCAGGTGCAGCGAATCGCGCCGCTCGCGTCACCAACGACGGCGTTAAAGATCTTGAAGCCACGCCGCCGCGTACTCGCCAGCTTCGCGCTCTTGATCTCGCCCAGCACAGCCGCCCTGGTGCCGGGTCTGAGCGACACAATCGGCTGCATGCGGCTGCGGTCCTCGTAGCGGAACGGTAGCCGATAGAGCAGGTCCTCGACTGTGAGCAGGCCGGCGCGTGCGAGATCGGCGGCCTTCCGCGGACCTACGCCCTTGAGAAACTGGAGCGATGTGGAGAGGAAAGGTTCAGGGCTCACCTGCTACTGCACGACAACCGCCTGCCCCGCACCGATGTCGATGTGGCGAATGCCGGCCGGTAGGGTGAAGGCGTCGTCCAGCCGAAATCCCTGCGGTCGCTCGGGCGTCCGGGAATAGAAGCTGGCCAGTTCCTGCAACACCGCCACAGGCACCGGAAACCCGGCCACGAGCACGGTCTGCACGTCGAGGTGTGCCACGCCGTCAGCGGACTGGAGCACGCCGGTCACCGTGACTGGCACCATACTGCCAAGCAAACTGAGCGGATCGAATCCGCCGCCGCTCGAACCCTGGGTCACACCATCCAAGTCCACGATCGCCTGCGCGGTCAGTCCCCCGCCGCCGACAAGGGTGACCTGCGGCTGCCTGAGGCCCTCGGGGAGCAGCGCTGGCGCGCGGTACATGAACCAGGAGTTCAACTCGTCTTCAGTCACCTGGGTCCGCAGCGTACTCACCGAATTCAGCCCGGCACCCTGGCGCTGGATCTCGGCGATCTTCCGATCAAGCGCGTCAGCACCCTCGCGTGACACGACCGCCGCGTCGAGCGGAATCAACGTGCCCACCGCGATGGCGATAACCGGTAACCGGCGGAGAATAATGGACATACGAGCCTCCCACCAACTAGCGATTTTGAGTCTACCACTGTCCAAGCGGTGACGAGGCCTGCCGCGGACCCGGGGTCCCCGCCCTGGATCCCCTTAGCGGTTCCTGCGGTTGACCACTTTGCTGATTGAACGGCCCGCACACCTTCACTCAGAAGACCGACGGGCACGACGCGCCGCTCAAGAGCCGACGATTCCACAGGACGGGTGGATGTCACCATTCGCCCTACGCTGCCAGCCGGCAATACCGTTAGAATGGCGCCGGAGGTTGTCCCTATGAAGAAGCTGCTGATCGGCCTTACCGTCTGCGCGGCGTACTCGATCCCGATGGCGGCCCAAGTGGGCAGCCCGAACGGGTCCGGCGTGGCCATGGGCCACGTGCACTTGAACGTCCGAGACGTGCAGGCCCACAAGAAGTTCTGGGTAGAACTTGGCGCCACTCCAGTGCGCATCGGAACCGCCGAGGCGGTCAAGATGGACGGACTGTTGGTCGTGCTTCGCGAGCAGGCGCCTGGTGGGCCTATGGACGGATCCGTCGTCAATCATTTCGGGGTGTTCGTGCCGCAGTTTGAGGTGCTCAGGGCTCACCTTGAACCCTCTGGCATCAAGATGGACCCGGCGAGGGCGGGCAGCGGGGATATGAGGCAAAGCTCGGCGTACGGACCGGACGAGTTCCGGGTCGAACTCACCGAGAATCCTGCGCTGACCACAGGCTTGGCCAGCCACCACCTCCACTACAACGTGGCCGACCCGATAGAGGTGCAGCAGTGGTACGCGCAAACGCTGATGGTCACCCCCGGAACGCGGGCGCGATGGGAGGCCGGCGATATTCCTGGCATGAATCTGACCTACGGGACCATTCCCGAAGGTGGTTCCACGCCCGTCCGAACCCAGGGCCGGCTGCTCGATCACGTCGGTTTCGAGGTCGCCAACCTCGAAGCCTTCGCCAAGAAACTCGAGGCCAGCGGCGTGAAGCTCGATACGCCGTACCACCAGGATCCCGAACTCGGCATTCCCTCGGTGTTCCTGACCGATCCCTGGGGCACCACGATCGAACTGACGGAAGGACTCAGGGCGTTCTAGCAGAAACCGCGAAACGCGGGTGTCCATGGCGAGTCGGCCCTTGACACACCACCGTGGACTATCTCGTTTTCGTAGTGTCCCAGACGCCGAATAGGTAACCAGAGGGAGGCAGCCCGTTGATCTTCGCCTTCCATTCGCATATAGTCTCCTCATCGAGGCCGACCGGCCCCACTCAGGATGGCCTCGGAGACTGGAGACAACGTGCTTCCTCTGACCAAACGCCAACGCGAGATTCTGGACTACCTCAGCGACTTCATCCAGCAGCACGGGTACGCGCCCAGTCTTGAGGAAATCGGGCGCCGTTTCAACCTGTCGTCGCTCGCCACGGTCCACAAGCACCTCACCAATCTCCAGGACAAGGGCTTCATCCGGCGCGCGTGGAATCGAAGCCGATCGGTCGAGCTGGTCCAGGCCCGTGCTGGTGGCCGAGCGATTGAATTGCCATTGCTGGGGTTCGTCGCCGCGGGCACACCGATCGAAGCCGTCGCCAGCGACGAAACGATCGGCGTACCGGAAGGCCTTGCCGGCAAGCGCGACAGCTATGTCCTGCGCGTCAAGGGCGATTCGATGATCGACGAGCAGATTCGCGACGGCGACTTCGTCATCGTTGAGGATCGCAAGTCGGCCGACAACGGCGAGATGGTGATTGCGCTCGTGGACGGCCTCGACGTCACGCTCAAGAAGTTCTACAGGGAGAACGGTCGGATCCGGCTGCAGCCGGCCAACCCCGCCATGCAGCCGATCATGCTTGACCCCGACAGTGTGCAGCTCCAGGGCGTCGTGGTCGGCGTCATGCGCAAGTACTGACCGGGGCAGCGTGGTGAAAGGTACAATCCCTTCACCATGAGCGATCAACCAGACCGTAAACAGATCAACTTCACCATCGTCCCCGACGAGCAGCCCGGCGAACCGCGCATCTACGCCAACTTCTGCGCGATCGCCCACACGCCGTTCGACTTCACGCTGACGTTCTGCGAGGTGCTGCCGCTGTCTGACCAGGCGGTCCGCGACGCGGAGAACCAGCATGTTGTGCGGGCGCCGGTTCGCGCGCGCGTCGTGGTACCCGTGCAGTTTCTGCCTAATCTCGTGGCGGCGCTGCAGGAGCACATGCGCGTGTTCTCGGACACCTACTCGAACGTCGGCTGGAACAAGGGGCCGGTGCACTGACACCGGTCGCCACCAGTCGCCGGATCGTCAGAACACTCTCGAAGCAGCACCCGAACGCGGACACCGAACTCATTCACCGCAACGCATTTGAGTTGCTGGTGGCAACGATTCTGTCGGCGCAGTCGACCGACGCAGGCGTGAACCAGGTCACACCGATCCTCTTCGAGCGATATCCGAACGCCAGCGCGCTCGCCACCGCCACCACGGAGCGACTCGAGCCACTGATTCTGTCGACGGGCTTTTACCGACAAAAGGCAAAGGCGCTGACCAAGATGGCGCAGATGCTGGTGACACACCACGACGGACAGGTCCCAGCTGACATGGACGCGCTCACGGCGCTGCCGGGCGTCGGCCGCAAAACCGCGAACGTGGTGCTCGGCCACGCGTTGGGCGTACCTGGGCTGCCGGTTGACCGCCATGTGCTGCGCGTGTCGAACCGCATCGGTCTCGCCTCCGGCCACGATCCGGTCGACGTTGAATCGCAGCTCTGCGCAGCGCTCACCAAGTCGACCTGGAGGCTCGCCTCCGACGTCCTGATCCTGCACGGGCGACGCGTCTGTCGACCGAAACCGCTCTGCGACGAGTGTTCCGTGCGCAAGGACTGTAACCACTATCGCCGCGTCATCACGACCGGTCAGACCACCACGAAGGCACGTGACACGCGCAGAATTCGAACGCCTCGTCGTTGAGGCGGTCATGTTGATTCCGAAGCGCTTCCGGCGCGAGATGAAGAATCTCGCGCTCGTGGTCGAGGAGGCCCCCAGCCCAGCCCTGCTCCGGGACATGGAGATCGAACCACCCGACTCGCTCTACGGTCTGTACCAAGGTACGCCGCTCCCTGAGCGTGGCTGGGGACACGGCAATGTGCTCCCCGACACCATCACGCTATACCAGCGGCCCATCGAGGAAGACTGCGACGACGAGGACGAGGTACGCGCCGCCATCGGCGAAACGCTCATCCATGAGGTGGGTCACTACTTCGGACTGAGCGAGGAGGAAATCGAAGAGATCGAAGACCTCTACTGGCGGGGCGGTACGCTCGGGGCCGACGAAGACGACGAGGACGACGCGTGAGGCCCAGAAAGTCCGACATGGAGGGCGCACCGCAATACCCGCGCGCCAGAAGGCGCTTCGGCCAGCACTTCCTCGAACAAGCCTGGGTCAACAAGCTCATTGCAGCGCTTGGCACGTCTCCCAACGACACGTTTCTGGAGATCGGCCCTGGCCGTGGCGCGCTGACCCGCGCGCTCGCCCCTCACGTCGCGCGAATCGTGGCGGTCGAGATCGACCGCGACCTGGCCACTGCGCTTCCATCGCATGCGCCTCGCAATGTACGCGTTGTCACCGGCGACTTTCTTCAGGTCGACCTTGACGAACAGCTGCGAGACGAGCCGCTGCCGCTGCGTGTCATCGGCAACCTCCCGTACAACGTCGCGTCCCCGATTCTCTTCGGCTTGCTACACGAAGCGAAGCATGGTCGTCGCTTTCGCGACGCCACGCTGATGTTGCAGAAAGAGGTGGCCGACCGAATCATGGCCGCTGTTGGGACCGCCGAGTACGGCGTGCTCGCGCTCCAGGTCGGCTTGCTCGCCGACGCCGAGCGGATCCTGACGCTGCCGCCCGGCGCCTTCCGCCCACCGCCGAAAGTCACGTCCGCCGTGGTGCGACTGCGCTTCCGAGCACCGCTCGTCGATGTCGGGGACCCGGCGGTGTTCGAGCGGGTGGTGCGAGGGGTCTTCCTCCAGCGCCGCAAGACATTACTCAACGCCCTCCGCCCGGTGGCGGATTCGTTCGGGCGTGTACCAGCGCAAATCATTGAGCGCGCAGGACTTGACCAATCCAAACGCCCCCAAAACCTGACGCTACACGAAATGGCACGCCTCGCGCGGGCTGTGCTATAGTTTTCGCCGGAAGTCGTTGAGCCTACCGGAGATCCAGGCATTCCCAGCTGCCTGACGCTCGGCTCGCCGTTGGCGAGTCTGGCATCCCCGTGTCGCTTCCCGCCCGGGTTGCCGACGCGGTCGACAAAACGAAGCTGTTCCCATCTGGGATCTGAATGAATCAGTCCGTCTTACCGGTCGTGTCACCGGGCACGCTCGAGATCGTCCCTTTGGGCGGGCTCGGCGAGTTCGGCATGAACATGATGGCGGTGTCCTGGGAGGACACCACGATCCTTGTTGACGCCGGAGTCATGTTCCCAGACCCCGATCAGCTCGGCGTAGACCTGATTATTCCCGACCTGACGTACGTCGAGGCCCGCCGAAACCAAGTCAAGGCCCTCGTCCTTACCCACGGCCACGAAGATCACATCGGCGCGGTGCCGCACGTGGTGCCGCTGTTTGACGGCCCGGTGTATGGCACGGCGATGACCCTGGCGATGGTCGAGCCGAAACTCGAAGAGCACGGCATCGACGCTGGAGATCGCCTCAAGACCGTCAAACCACGCGACACCGTCACGATCGGTCCGCTGACGGTCGAGTTCATCCGGGTCACGCACAGCATGCCGGATTGCGTGGCGCTCGCCATCACGACCCCGCTTGGCACCATCGTGCACACGGGCGACTTCAAGATCGATCAAACACCCATCGACGGCGAGCATTTCGACTTGCATCGCTTCGCGGAGCTGGGCGGACGCGGCGTGCTGGCGCTGTTTGCCGACAGCACCAACATCGATCGCAAGGGCTTCACCGGATCCGAAGTCGAAGTGATCGACGCCTTTGAAGAACTGTTCACGAGCACCCCAGGAAAGCTCGTGGTCGCTATGTTCTCCTCGAGCATCTACCGCATGCAGCTCCTCGTGGATCTGGCGGTGCAATTCGACCGGAAGGTGGCCTTTGTCGGCCGGAGCCTCGTCAAGAATTCGGAAATCGCGCAGCGGCTCGGGTTTCTTCGAGTGCCGACCGGTGTGCAGATTAGCGATGTAGACGTGCCCAATTTCGCACCGCAGGATGTCCTGTGCCTCGTGACCGGCTCCCAGGGTGAACCGCGGGCGGCCCTGTCACGGGTCTCGGTCGACGATCATCGCTACGTGCGCCTTGCGGAAGACGATGTCGTCGTGTTTTCGGCTCGTGCGATCCCCGGCAACGAGAAAGCGATCGCGAGGACGATGAGCCATATCGCCAGGCGCGGTGCGGACGTGGTGACCAACTCGATGAAACACGTGCACGTATCGGGCCACGGCAGCGCTGAGGAGATCAAGCTCGTGCTCTCGCTCGTCCGCCCCCGCTACTTCGTGCCCATTCACGGTGAATACCGCCAGCTGTCGCAGCATGCCCGGGTGGCGCAGCGCATCATGGCCGGCGTCGAACCCAAGCTGCAGGGACTCCTGGCCGACGACGGAGCCATCATCCAATTCGACGCGCGCGGCGCACGCATCGCCGGTAGCGCGCCCGCGGGCCGTGTCTTGATCGACGTCACGCGTATCGGTGAGGTCAGCGATGAGGTGCTTCGTGATCGGCGCCATCTCGGCGCCGACGGCGTCGTGATTGCCGTCGTGACGATCAGCCAACAAGGTGGGTTGCTCGTTGGCGAGCCCGAAGTGGTGTCGCGTGGCTTCGTGTTGGGCGAAGGGGACGACACATCGATGTTCAAGGACGCAGCCCGGGTGATTGCGGAATGTATCGACTCCTCCAGTGTGGAGGCCCGCACCGACCAGGGACTCATGACCGAGAAACTTCGTGGAGAGCTGCGACGGTTTTTCAAGAAGCGTTCGGGCCGCCGGCCCCTGGTCCTGCCGGTGCTGATGGAGATCTGATGGCAGAATCGCCTGTTCCTCGTCGTATCAGTGAATTCGTCGGTGTGGCGCTGTTCGCGCTCGGGTTGATCTGGCTGATTGCGCTCGTCACTCATGAGCCAGCAGACCCGGTGTGGTTCTTCACGACCGACGCCGGGTATCCGCCAGCCAACTTCATCGGCCGCGTCGGCGCGTTTCTCTCGGAGCTGTCGCTCCAATTGTTCGGCTACGCGTCCTATCTGCTCCCTGTCCTGATCGGGGCCGTCGGGTGGCACTACTTCTGGTGCCGACAGCCTGACGCGGCGTACACGAAAGTCGTTGGCGTCGCACTGTTCTTCGGGTGCGCCAGCACGTTCATGAGCCTGATCTTTGGCACGAGCCAACTGGACGGCAAGACATTTCACGCCGGTGGCTGGATCGGCACGTCGCTCGGCGCGGCGATGTCCGAGTATCTGAATAGAACCGGCTCGATCATCGTGCTGCTCACCCTGATTGCCCTCTCGGCGATCCTGTCCACGCAGTTTTCGTTCGGTCGCCTCTTCGCGCAAGCCAGCCGAGAATCGCGCGGACTCTGGATGCGGAGCGTCAGTGCGATGCGGGTCAAGATCGAGCGATTCCGCAAGGACCGCGAACGCCGTAAGGTCACAGCCAAGCACGCCAAAAAGGCCGCCCGCGCGGCTCGGGCGGCGGAGGCCGAAGCCCGCGGGGCGGACGCCAAGGCCGGTACACCGGTGGCCACCGAAGCCAAGCCCAAGGCCCCTGCCTCACCGCCCGTGGTGGCGCGGAAACCGATTGCGGTCGAACCATCACTGCCCCTCCCGGACCCTGTCCCAGTAAAGGCAGCATCGCCGCGTAGGGACGGCGTCTATACGTTGCCGCCGTCGTCTCTGCTTGATGCGGCGAAAGCCGAGCAGAAGATCGATGAACGCGAACTGATGGACTCGGCGCGTCAGCTTGAGGACAAGTGCCGCGAATTCGCCGTTGAGGGTCAGGTGGCCCAGATTCACCCTGGGCCGGTCGTCACGACGTTCGAATTCAAGCCCGACGCTGGCGTCAAGTACAGCAAGATTACCGGCCTGGCCGACGACCTGTGTCTCGCCATGCAGGCAGACTCGGTCCTCATCGATCGCATCCCTGGAAAGTCAACTGTCGGCATCCAGATTCCGAATCCCAACCGTGAGTCGATCTCACTCCGGGAACTCCTCGAATCGGACACCTTCCAGCGGTCGTCATCCAAGCTCACGTTGGCACTGGGCAAGACGATCCACGGTGAGCCGTATCTCGCGGATCTGGCGACCATGCCTCACCTGTTGATCGCCGGCTCGACCGGGTCAGGAAAGTCGGTCGGTGTCAACGCCATGCTGACAAGCATCCTGTATCGCGCGACGCCGCACGACGTGCGAATGATCCTGATCGATCCGAAACGGCTCGAGCTCGGCATGTACGAGGAGATCCCGCACTTGCTGACGCCGGTCGTTGTCGACCCCAAGAAGGCGGCCAACGCGCTGCGATGGGCGGTGCGCGAGATGGAGGAGCGCTACAAGACGCTCGCCGCGGAAGGCGTCCGCAATATCGAACAGTACAACCGGAACATGCGACTCGTGCTCGCTGAAAGCGGCGCCGCCAACGATCCTGACGCGCCCAAGCCACTGCCATTTGTGGTCGTGGTCATCGACGAACTCGCCGACCTCATGATGGTCGCGAGCAACGAAGTGGAAGAATCCATTTGTCGGCTCGCTCAGATGGCCCGTGCGGTCGGGATCCACTTGATCCTGGCGACGCAGCGCCCGTCGGTCGATGTGGTCACCGGTCTCATCAAGGCGAACCTGCCGTCGCGGATCTCGTTTCGGCTGTCATCCAAGACCGACTCGCGCACCATTCTGGATTCCAACGGTGCGGAGCAGCTACTTGGCAAGGGCGACATGCTGTTTCTGCCGCCCGCGTCATCCCGGTGCATACGCCTCCACAGCCCTTACATCTCGGAACAGGAAAGCGCCCGGCTCGCCAGCTTCCTGCGGAAACAAGGCAGTCCGGTGTTCGACGATTCCATTACCGCCGAGGATGAAACGGTCGGATCTGGCGGCATCACCTTCGAGAAAGACGATCTCTATGAAGAGGCGGCGCGAATCGTCGTCGGCACCGGGCAAGCCTCCATCTCGCACCTCCAGCGCAAGCTCCGCATCGGCTTCAGCCGTGCGGCGCGCCTGGTGGACATGATGGAATCGGAGGGGCTCGTGTCGCAAGGCGCCGGCGGTAAGCCGCGGGAGGTCCTCGTCGGTCACAGCTATTTCGAGGAGGTTGATGCGCAGCTTCGCTAGAGCGTGTGCAGTGCTGGCCGCACTGACGGCTCTCGGCCCGAGCGCCCATCTGGCGGCGCAGAGCGTCGAGACCATGTACACCGACATGCTGGCTCGCGAAGCCGCGCTGCGCGACGAACTCGACCTGGCGCCACAGCTCCGTGCACGCCCCCCTGGCGACGCCTCCACGGCCCTGCTCCTCCGGGTCCGCTCGACCGTGGCGGCCTATGAACAGATCATTGGCCGCTTTCCGCGCAGCGGGTACAGCGACAACGCCCTGTGGCAGGGCGGAATGCTGTCGGCTGACGCGTTCTGGCAGTTCGGCGACACCCGCGACCGCGCGACAGCGCTGGGCATGTTCGCGCGTCTGAAATCGGAATATCCGACGAGTTCGCTGATCGCGCGGATCGCCAGCGTGTCGGCGCGGCTGAGCGGCTCCCCGGCGAGCCCCGATCACCTGACCACACTGAAGGCCGTGAGGCGCGACGTACTACGTGATGCCGTGCGCATCACGCTTGAACTCGAACACGAAGCCACGTTCTACGAAGAACAACTCAGCGGCCCTCCACGCGTCTTCATCGATCTCGACAACACACTGGCGGTCGGCGCACTCCGGGACGCCACGATTCCGTTTCAGGGGGACGTCGTCCTGCGCGCGCGCATTGGACGGCAGGCGAACAACCGGACCAGGGTGGTGTTCGACCTGCAAGGCGCCGGACGCTACAGTGTCTACTCCCTCTACAACCCATACCGTGTCGTGATCGACTTCGAGCGGCTCCCTGGAACGGAGTCGCCGGTAATGCTGGCTGCCGGCTCGTCAGACGCGGAAACAGCGCTCGAGGACACATCCGCGGCGCCGGCCTCAGCGCGGGCAACACCCGCACGGGGGTCTGCTGGAACGCCGCCTGCTGCCGCGACGGCCAATGCCACCGGCGGTTTCTCCCTCTCGCGCCAGCTGGGGCTTGGCATTTCGCGCGTCGTCATCGATCCGGGTCACGGCGGTCGCGATCCCGGGGCACAGGTGCGCGGCCTGAACGAGGCTGAACTTGCCCTCGATATCGCCGTGCGGCTGGAGCGGCTGCTGAGCAAGGAGCCTGGCGTGGAGGTTGTGCTGACCCGGCGGACCAACGCCTATGTTGCACTCGAGGAGCGAACCGCCATCGCGAATCGAAGCGACGCGGACCTGTTCCTATCGATTCACGTCAACAGCACGAAGAACGCGAGCGTGCGCGGGTTCGAAACCTATGTTCTCAACTTCGCGCCGAATCCAGAGGCCGAGGCCGTGGCCGCCCGCGAGAACGCCGGCTCGGCCAGAACAATGGGGAACCTGCCCGATATCGTGGAAGCGATCGCACTGAACAATAAGATCGACGAGTCTCGCGATTTCGCCGCGATGATCCAGGCCGCGATGCAGGAGCGCCTCCGCAAGGCTGACCGCACGGTTCATAACCTCGGCGTGAAGCAGGCGCCGTTCATGGTGCTCATCGGCGCCACGATGCCGAGCGTGCTCACGGAAGTCTCCTTCCTCTCCAATCGCGCCGAGGCCACGCTGCTCCGCACGCAGGTGTACCGACAGCAGATCGCCGAAGCACTGCTGGCTGGTGTCATGCAGTATCAGCACTCGCTGAAGAACCCGCCGATCCTGCGCTCCGGCCTGTAAATGTCGCGGGGAGCGGCTAGTCCCCTGGAAACGTGATTCGTTGCACAAGTCCCGGAGCGCGGCGCCCGGATGGCGAGGCGCGACGACCGAGAATATTGGCCATATGTGAGGGAGAAGCAACGCTGCCAGGCGGGATGCCCCGCCCGGGAGTTGTGTGACAAATCACGTTTCCAGGGGACTAGCAGGCTGCTGAAGAACCCGGGTGATCGGGCCGTTTTCTAAGGATCATGCGAGTCACCACCGACCGACAACGGTGCGCACGGCTGTGCGCTGGCCCCGATCAAGGGGCCGGCGACACGCGCGGCCGGTGATCAGGGACACCTCGCCTCCAGATTCCGCAGCCGGACCAAGTTATAGACCGTGGCGGCGAAGGTAAGCTGCCAATCCACGAGGGCGACACCGCGATGCCGGAGTTTGCGCAAGCCGCCGACGGTCTTCATCCAGCCAAAGACCTGTTCTACGAGTTTCCGTTTCCGCTGACTGACGTGATAGCCCGCATGCCGCGTGGTCCGGCCATCGATCGCACTCCAGCGGACCTTCTGAGCAACGTGGGGCGTGACGGCCCGGATACGGACAGCGGCCACAAAGCTTGCCACATCGTAGCCCTTGTCCGCCCCGACCGTGCTGCCCGGCGGCGCGCTGGCCTCCAGCAACAGCGCCGCTGCCTCGCGTTCGGCGGTCCCCGTCGCGTGAGTCGCGCAGACGTTGGCGACAAGTCCCTGTCGATTGTCCAGCAGCACGTGGCCCAGATACGCCAGCTTGGCTTCCTTCCCCTGGCCCTTCCGAGGCAGCATCGCCTCCGGATCGGTCGTCGACTGGTGCGTGTCGTTGCGCCGCCGCTCCCCGTGGAAGTTGACCGTGGGATTCCCGGGGTCATCGGGCGGGTCGCTCTCCGCCGCGTCCCGGCACCGAAAGCTCTTCAGGCTGGCCCACGCTTCCAATTGGGTCCCATCCACAGTGAAGTGTTCGTCCGAGAGCAGCCCGGCCGCCCGCGCGTGGGCCTGCACCGCATCAAAGAAGGCGGCCGCGAGATCGCCCGCCAGCAGCCGGTCGCGATTCTTGGTAAACGTGGTGGGATGCCAAACCGGGTCGTCCAAATTCAAGCCCACGAACCAGCGGAACAGCAGGTTGTAATTGAGCTCTTCCATCAGCAGCCGCTCGCTCCGCACCGTGTAGAGCACCTGCAGCAATAACGCGCGCAGCAGCTGTTCCGGCGGGATCGACGGACGCCCTGTGTTGGCGTACAGGCCGGCGAACCTGCGCGACATCGTTCTCAGCGCTTCGTCCGTCAGCGCGCGAACCGCGCGGAGCGGATGGTCGGCTGGCACGCGCTGTTCCGGCGACAGGTAGCTGAACATGTGAGTGCTTTGCTCATCGTGTCCGCGCATGATGGGGCTCCCTTCAGCGGTGTTGGGAGCATGGTAGTACGCCGGGATCGATCTGTCGATCCCATTTCACGGAGTTTTTCAGCAGCCTGCTAGGCTGGTCGATCCGGGGTTTCGATAACAAACAGCCTGGAGCGCAGCCCCGGCGGCGGCCTCACGTGTGAGGTGCGCTGTATATGGCGCAGCTACGCCGGCGAGCGGTTCGCCGCGATTTCTATCCGGCGCGATGAGGCACGTTCCGTCCTCCGGGACGGCAGCGATCAGTCAGTCGCTGGCTTCTACCACTTCGAAGAGACTGCTGAAATCGTCCGTCCATAACGGGCCGGCGTCCGGCATCGGTTCCTCATCCTCCCGCACGGCCTCCGAATCGAGGAACCCCTGGTTCCGGCTGAGCAGCACCCAGTCGGAGGAGGTCACCACGCGATCTGAGCTGGAGTAGTTCTCGACATATACCGCGCTCAGGTCCGTCTCGTCCGCAAGGCGCTGGACGATGGGGAGCAGGTCGACGAATCGGTTCGTCACATGCAGAGCCAGGATACCGTCCGGCTGCAAGTGGGCGAGGTACGTCTGCATGCTTTCAAGCGTCAGCAGGTGGAGCGGGACCGCGTCGCTGCTGAATGCGTCGATCGCGAAGACATCGAATCGCTGCGCGTCACCCTGCTCGAGTTGTCGCTCGAGCACGATTCGCGCGTCGCCCTCGAATACTGCGACATCCGCCCCGCGCGCCGTCGCGTCGCCCAGGAACGTGAACCGCTCGGTGGCCCATCGGGCGACAAGCGGATTCAGCTCGTAGAACCTGAAGTAGTCAGGCTCGCTCACATCTTGAACCGTGACATACGACTCGTCCTCCGCATCGGCGTCGACGCGTGTATTAGCGTACGCGGCAGTCGTGCCCACGCCCAAACCGACTATGCCCACGCGGAACTGACGCGTGGTGTCGGCGCGCCGAGGGTGAAGTTGGATCGCCAGGGCCACGCCGGTCTCGGGTCCGTAGTATTCGGTCGGCCAACCCGGAAAGTCCGAGAGTTGACTGCCGTGACGGATGCGTCCGTGTGTCAAGGACAGTCGATGGATCTCGCTTCCTTCGTCGCGTTCCTTGAGCGCGAGCGCACCATAGAAGTTGCGGTCCAGCTCGACCGTGCTCTCCTCTTCGTTGGTGACCTGCCAGACAAGTCCCCCGGTGAGAGATACGAAGCCCACGGCCGTCGCCCCGGCGAGGGCGATGCACGCGAGACCACGGCGGGATGTCCACCACGACGCGAGCATCACGCCCTCCCTGCGGCGCCACAGCTCAATCAGAGCGAGCACGACAACCGCCACAACTGCTCCGAACATGCGCATTTGAGCTTGCCACGCGGCGAACGTCTCGCTTGGATCCAAGCGCGTGCCCTCCGTCCAGGTCTCGGGCCACAGCAAGACGAACGTGCCGAAGGCGATCGATACGAGTCCCGTGACCACACACATGCCGATCATCGCGCGGCGCAGGGGCCCTCTAGTCGGATCCGGGTCACCGCCTGCGAGCAGTCGAGCCAGGACGACGCCCATCAGCAAGTAGCATGCGACCAGCAGGAGGTGGTACTCGTACGTACTCGGGAGCAGGGCGGGGGCGAGAATCGCGACCAAGAGGCCGCCAACTGCGCCACCGACAGACACAATGAGAAAGAAGTACGTGAGGTGCTGCGCCGCAGGGCGCGCCCGCGAGAGCTCCCCATGGCAACACATGCAACAGACGAAGAGCGTCAGTAAGTAGCCGACCACCTGATCCATGAGGTTGAGGTCAACGCCCCCGTATAGCAGCCGCACCGCGTTTATGAGCGCCACAGGCAACGCAGCGATGAAGAGCGGTCGCACGTACCAGCGTTCGTGGTCGAACGTCAGAATGAAGCTCAACAGGTAGATGCAGAGCGGGAGAATCCACAGGAAGGGTACCACCGCGATGTCCATCGACATCTGGTTGGTGGTCGCCAGGAGCAGACCGGACCCACACGCTGAGAGCGATAACCACAGGAACGCTGCGCCGGCGCCAGGACGGTGACCAACGATTGAAGCGCTGTCATCACGCACCGTCTCGGCGCCCGCGTCGCCGAGATCGACACCGCGCAGCGACCTGTAGAGCATCCATGCACAGGCGGCGCACAGCGCCCCGAACACCACGTACGCCAGAGACCAATACAGCGTCTGCGAGCGGAGTCGGACGTACGGCTCAACCAGGAACGGGTACGACAGCAGCGCGAGCAACGAACCCAGGTTCGACAGCGCATAGAGGCGATACGGCGACCGGCCCGGGTGGAGCTGGGCGAACCACCGCTGGATAAGCGGAGCCGTGGCGGCCAGCAGCAGGTACGGTGCGCCGACCGAGGCCATCAGGATGAGCAGGATGCGGGCAACCGGGGCGTCTGCGCTCGTCGGCTTCCAACTGTCGGCAGGCGTGATTGGTAGGGCGATCAGCACCAATGCCAAGAGAACAGCGTGCAGAACCGCCTGACGACGCCACGTCATGCGACTCACGATGAAGTGCGCGTAGGCGTATCCGCCGAGTAGCATCAACTGAAAGAACAGTAGGGCTGTCGCCCAGACGCCAGACGTCGAACCGAACCACGGAAGGATGTACTTACCGATGATCGGCTGAACCTGGAACAGCAGAAAGGCGCTCAGGAATACCGTCGTGGCGAGCAGCGCCACCGAGCCGCCCGTCCCGTCCCTGGCCTGCTCGTCGAGAGGATTTGCCGAGGCGCGCATTCAAGGACGGTAGCATGCCGAGCCGCAGGCGCCCAGGTGATCGATGTCGGGGAGTGGCCGTCGAAGTGCGCGAACAGCACCCCGCTCAGGATCGCTCGTCGAACACTCCGATCCTTCCGCATGGGACGCCGTCCTGCTGCGGTCGCTATCGTCCCCGCAGTATCCCCAGATGCACGCTCGCGACGGTGTGCATGTAGCCGCCCGCTCTGGCGAACCGATCGTCAGCGGCTGCCGTGATGTGCTGGAGCGCCTGCGCGTCCTGCCCGAGCGCTTCGAAGTACAGCCCGACATACAACTGTGCGTAGAACTGTGCCGAGGCCTGCAACCCTGCCGCCTCCAACACCTGGTCAGGCGTCAACGCCCCCCGAAACATCTCGTAGACCTGCCGCATCGGCACGCGCGGGTCCGGCCCGACCGGAAGGAGCATCGCACGCGCGGCCGGAGCGGACTCTTCGCGTGCGACGCAAAGAAAATGCCACGCGGCGTTCTCGACGTCGGCAGGATTGACCGTACGGTGCGATTCGAACTGCGCCCGGCAGTCGGCGTATCTGCCGGCGTAGTAGAGCGCGATGCCGCGCTGCCAGAGCTGAGGCGCCAGCGACGGCGAGGCGTCGATCACCGCATCGAACCCCGCCGCTGACTCAACAACTCGGCCGGCCTCGAAATCAGCAATCGCGCGATCGAGGATGTCCCGAGTCGTCTGTGCCGCGACAGACACCTCGGCGGTGAGGGCCAGAACAACCAGGGTGCACAGGGGCAAGAATCGCCGCCGTCGCTCACTACCCATCGTCACTGCCGCAGATCCAGACAGATCAACGTGTCGTCGTTTCGCACGAACAGAAACCCATCGGACAGCGCCGGATACGCCCGCACGGTCCCGGTCAGAATCTGGGCACTCGCGAGCGGCCGATAGGCCTCTGGCGACGCCTCGGCCAGGACGAGTTCACCCCGCTCGCGCAGAATGACCAGTCGGTCGCCCGCCAGCGTGACCGTTCCCCCACGGAATTGATCCTCGCTCCATCGCACCCTCCCGGTGCGCAAGTCGACCGCCCGGAGGCTGGGCCCGAACTCCTGGCGCCCGTGGAACCCGTACAACACGCCTTCGTGGTGGACGCTGGTCGCGTAGTGGTTCGTCATCACCTCATCCGATGCCCAGAGCTCCCCGAGCGTCGCTCCGTCGAGACGGAACACGCCCGCGCCTGGTCCGTATTCGGCCGAGGCAAAAATCAGATCGCCGATGACGAGCGGCGTGGCAACGTTGACCGACGCGGCCGACCGAGCCCGCCACGGACGCTCAAACAGCACCTCTCCGGTCGCCGATTCAAGGCCAACCAGAGCTGCGCGCGTCAGGAAAATGCCGTAGCGACGGCCCTCGATCGCCGCACCCGCCGCCGACGAGTAACTCGCCCCGTCCCCGGTCGAGGTCCAGAGGACCTCGCCGGTCTTAGCCTCGAACGCAACGATGCCGGCTTTCGCACCGCCGACGTTGGCCAACACACGACCATCTTCTACGAGCGGTGAACCCGCGGCCCCGAAGAACCCTTTGCGCACGCCGAAACGCTGCATGGTGTCGACGCTCCAGATCCGCGTGCCCTTCTCCAGGTCGATCGCGTGGAGCTGACCTTCGGCGCCAAACGTGTAGACAACGCCATCGACGACGACCGGCACCGCTCGCGGACCTTCGTCAAAACCGAAATCGTCCCGATAGGAAGAGCCGTAGGCATATCGCCATTGGGCCGTGCCGGTCCGCGGATCGATCGCCTGCACGACTTCCTCATTCCCGACGCGGTGAAACAGGATCAGGTGCCCTTCGGCAACTACCGGACCGCTGAATCCCTCGCCGATCGGCATCCGCCACACGACAGGCGGCCCCTGCGGGCCCCAGGCCTCGGCAAGGGCCGGTCCGCGATAGACGCCGTCGCGCGATGGGCCGAGAAACTGTGGCCAGTCTTGGGCGCCAATGCGGACGCCGAGTGACACCGCCGTCAGCACAAGACCGAGGACAAGAAGTCGTCGCATGATGAGGCCGCTTACGATACTACTCTGTCAACCGAAGGCCGGCACCTTGCGCCGACCTAGCCGTTTTGATAGCCTTCTGACTTCGATGTTCGATGTTCTCCATCACGCGCAGCATCACCACGGCCATCTGGGCCGTCCGGCAGGACTGCGCGCGTTGAGGGACTGAGCACAAGAACCCCGAGAGACAGCCGACACGCAGCAGCCCCGCCGGACCAGTGGTGGGGCTTTTTGTTGTACGGAACATGGAACGCAGAATGATGGATTTTTCGAAACTCGACGGTCTGATTCCCGCAGTCGTGCAGGATCATGTCAGCGGCGAAGTGCTGATGGTGGGCTTCATGAACCCCGAGGCGTGGGAGGTCACGCAGCGCACCGGCTACGTGACGTTTTTCAGCCGCACACGCAATACGTTGTGGACCAAGGGCGAGACGTCCGGCAATCGGCTCGCCGTTCGCGACATCTTGATCGACTGTGACGAGGACACCGTGCTCGTCAAGGCCGAACGACAGGGCGACGGCAACGTCTGCCACACGGGCGAGCGAACCTGCTTCTTTCAGCGGGCGGAGGACGTGACCATCCCATGACACTCAAACTCGGTGTCCCGAAGGGCTCGCTGCAGGACGCGACGATCCAACTGTTTGCGCGCGCGGGCTTCAACATCCGCGTCAGTTCGCGATCGTACTTTCCGACCGTCGACGATCCGGACATCGAGTGCATGCTGATTCGCGCCCAGGAAATGGCACGGTACGTCTGCGACGGGGTGCTCGACGCGGGACTGACGGGTCAGGACTGGATCGCCGAACATGAACTCGGCGGCACGGTGAAACACCCGCTGACGAGCGTCGCGGATCTCATCTACGCCAAACAAAGTTTTGGCAAAGTGCGGTGGGTCCTTGCGGCACCCGAGGACTCTCGCTTCAAGTCTCCGGCAGACTTCACGGATGCGACGATCGCGACCGAGCTGGTGCGAGTGACCAAGGCCTATTTCGATCGTCTCGGCGTCCCGGTCAACGTCGAGTTCTCCTGGGGCGCAACTGAAGTCAAACCGCCGGTGCTCGCAGACGGCATCGTGGAAGCCACCGAAACAGGATCCACCTTGCGCGCGAATCGCCTTCGCATCCTCGACACCATCATGGAGTCGAACACCCAGCTGATCGCCAACGACACGGCGCTCGCCGATCAGTGGAAGCGCACGAAGCTCGAAAACATCGCGCTGCTGCTGCGCGCGGCGATCGATGCACAGGGCCGCGTGGGACTCATGCTCAACGTACGCCGTGATGATCTCAGTCGGATTCTGTCGCTGCTGCCGGCGCTGCAGCGACCCACGATCTCCGCCCTGAGCGACGACGCCTGGGTGGCGATCAACACGATCCTCGAAGAGCGGACGGTCCGCGAGCTGATTCCGAAGCTCAAGGCGGCCGGCGGCGAAGGCATCGTCGAATATCCACTCAACAAGATCGTGCTCTAGCAGGCTGCTGAAAAACTCCGTGAAATGGGATCGACAGATCGATCCCGGCGTACTACCATGCTCCCAACACTGCTGAAGGGAGCCCCATCATGCGCGGACACGATGAGCAAAGCACTCACATGTTCAACTACCTGTCGCCGGAACAGCGCGTGCCAGCCGACCATCCGCTCCGCGCGGTTCGCGCGCTGACGGACGAAGCGCTGAGAACGATGTCGCGCAGGTTCGCCGGCCTGTACGCCAACACAGGGCGTCCGTCGATCCCGCCGGAACAGCTGCTGCGCGCGTTGTTGCTGCAGGTGCTCTACACGGTGCGGAGCGAGCGGCTGCTGATGGAAGAGCTCAATTACAACCTGCTGTTCCGCTGGTTCGTGGGCTTGAATTTGGACGACCCGGTTTGGCATCCCACCACGTTTACCAAGAATCGCGACCGGCTGCTGGCGGGCGATCTCGCGGCCGCCTTCTTTGATGCGGTGCAGGCCCACGCGCGGGCGGCCGGGCTGCTCTCGGACGAACACTTCACTGTGGATGGGACCCAATTGGAAGCGTGGGCCAGCCTGAAGAGCTTTCGGTGCCGGGACGCGGCGGAGAGCGACCCGCCCGATGACCCCGGGAATCCCACGGTCAACTTCCACGGGGAGCGGCGGCGCAACGACACGCACCAGTCGACGACCGATCCGGAGGCGATGCTGCCTCGGAAGGGCCAGGGGAAGGAAGCCAAGCTGGCGTATCTGGGCCACGTGCTGCTGGACAATCGACAGGGACTTGTCGCCAACGTCTGCGCGACTCACGCGACGGGGACCGCCGAACGCGAGGCAGCGGCGCTGTTGCTGGAGGCCAGCGCGCCGCCGGGCAGCACGGTCGGGGCGGACAAGGGCTACGATGTGGCAAGCTTTGTGGCCGCTGTCCGTATCCGGGCCGTCACGCCCCACGTTGCTCAGAAGGTCCGCTGGAGTGCGATCGATGGCCGGACCACGCGGCATGCGGGCTATCACGTCAGTCAGCGGAAACGGAAACTCGTAGAACAGGTCTTTGGCTGGATGAAGACCGTCGGCGGCTTGCGCAAACTCCGGCATCGCGGTGTCGCCCTCGTGGATTGGCAGCTTACCTTCGCCGCCACGGTCTATAACTTGGTCCGGCTGCGGAATCTGGAGGCGAGGTGTCCCTGATCACCGGCCGCGCGTGTCGCCGGCCCCTTGATCGGGGCCAGCGCACAGCCGTGCGCACCGTTGTCGGTCGGTGGTGACTCGCATGATCCTTAGAAAACGGCCCGATCACCCGGGTTCTTCAGCAGCCTGCTAGCAGCCCGTGGTAAAAGTCCGTCTGCATTCGACGAGCGACGCATCGTCTCGGTGCCACGCCGGACTTTCACCACGGACTGCTAGCATCGGTTTCATGTCCTCCAGGCGGGTATCCAGGGAGTAGCGTTGAGAATCGTTGAGGCGACCAACCGGCGTGCGGTTCGAGCGCTGCTCACCCCGACGCGCTCGACCGACCTGGTCACCGAGCGCCGCGTCGCGGCGATCGTGGGAGCCGTACGTCGGGAGGGCGACAAGGCCCTCCACCGGTACGCGCGCCGATTCGATCCACTCGACGGACCGCTTGAAGTCACGCAGAATGAGATGCGTGCAGCCGCCACGCAGGTGCCGCGCTCGGTTCGCGCCGCAATACGGGACGCCGCTCGCAATATTCGGAGCGTAGCGCGGCGCCAGGTGCCACGGGGCTGGCGGGCACCAGCCCAGCCGGGCGTCTCGGTGGAGCAGCGAATCATCCCGCTCGATCGCGTCGGCTGCTACGTGCCTGGGGGGCGGTATCCCCTGCCGTCGTCGTTGCTCATGACCGCCTTGCCGGCCGCCGCCGCTGGCGTCGGCGAAATCATCGTCGTATGCCCTCGGCCAGAGCCAGTGGTGATGGCGGCGGCGCTCGAGGCGCGTGTGACGAGGATGTTCCGCGTCGGCGGCGCGCACGCCGTCGCAGCGCTGGCATACGGAACACGCACGGTTCCCCGCGTTGACAAGATCGTTGGACCTGGCAACCGATACGTGTCGTCGGCGAAAGCGCTCGTGGCCTCGGACTGCGGCATCGACTTTTATGCCGGTCCTACTGAGATCGTCATTGTGTCAGCACGCGGACCGGCAGCGTGGATCGCCGCCGACCTGATTGCGCAGGCCGAGCACGACCCGGACGCGCGGGCGGTACTCATCACTCCAAGTCGAACGCTTGCGGCACGGGTCGCGCGCGCCGTTGAGACGCAGATGCCCCAGGAAGGCCCGGCCCGCGAGGCGCTGCGCGCACACGGCGGCATCATCGTGACCTTGTCCTCCACAGAGGCGATGGCGCTGGCGAACATGTCCGCGCCGGAGCACCTGGTTGTGGACGACGACCGGCTCGCGGCCATGGTACGGAGTGCCGGGTCGGTCTTCGTGGGACCGTGGACCGCCCAGGTCGCCGGCGACTACGCGATCGGATCCAACCACGTACTCCCCACTGCGGGCGCCGCGCGCGCGCGTGGCGGCTTGTCGGCGGCCGACTTCGTCCGCCAGATCACGGTGCAACGCGTCTCTCGTGCCGGTCTCGGTCGGATCGGCGACACCGTAATGACACTCGCAACCGCCGAAGGCCTGGTTGGACACGTGGCATCGATCGGGATCCGCCTGAAGAGTTCGGCAATGTCGTCGACGCGGAAACCGTCGAGGCCGTCGAAGGCGAAAGCTAGGCTGCCGTGACGGTGATTCAGGGTTACCCCGATCCTGGCGACGGTCTGCGCCTGCACCTGAATGAGAACACCGGCGGCTGTTCGCCTCGAGTCCTCGAGGCCATCCGCAACGTCGGTCAATCCGACGTGTCGGTGTATCCCCAGTACCGGGAGGTAGTGACCGCCACCGCGCGGCACTTCGGCGTGGACCCCGACTGGGTCCTGCTGACCAACGGACTCGACGAGGGCATCCTGATGGCAGCGGTCGGGCACATCGCGAAAGCCAGGGTGCATGACGCGGAAACGATCATTCCGCTGCCCGCATTCGATCCGTACCTCAACTCGACTGCGGCCGTTGGCGCCACGGCGGTCCGAGTGCCGCCTGGGCTCGATTTTGTGTTTCCGACGCAGGCGGTGATTGATGCGATCACGCCACGCACGCGCATGATCTTCCTCAACACGCCCAACAACCCGACTGGGCAGCTCATCTCGATCGCGGATCTGGTCCGGATCAGCGAGGCAGCGTCTGGCGCCGTGGTCATGGTTGACGAGGCGTATATCGAGTTTGGCGGCACCACGTTTCTGCCGCACCTGCCGAAGTACCCGAACGTGCTGGTCGGACGGACCTTCTCCAAGGCATACGGGCTGGCCGGCATGCGGCTCGGTGTGCTGATCGGGCAGCCGCGGGCCCTCGACCCTGTGCGCACGGTCACGTTGCCGTTCAACATCAACGGCATTGCGTTGACCGCGATCCGTGCCGCGCTGGAGGACACCGAGTTCCTTCCCCGGTATGCGGCTCAGGTGCAGGAGTCACGAGAGCGGCTGTATGCAGCGTGCCGCCGCCTCGGTCTCCAGTACTGGCCGAGTGCGGCCAACTATGTCATGGTGCACGTCGGCGAGGCGGCGCCATACGTGCGAGCGCTCGCCGTCAAGGCCATCCATGTCAGAGATCGATCGAACGATCCAACGACGCCTGGGTGCATTCGGATCACCGCAGGCATGATCGAGCATACCGACACCGCCATCGAGGCGCTCGACTCCGTCGTGGCCCTTCGGTACGGCCCAGGACCCACAGCGAGGCAGCCCCAATGACAAAACAGGCGCCACGGCGTTCGACCCGAGCCCGCACCGCGACCTTCAATCGGCGGACAACGGAGACGCAGATTCGCGGACGGCTGGTGCTCGACGGAGAGGGCCGCTATGACGTCCGTACCGGCATCCGGTTCCTCGACCACATGCTCGAACTCTTCGCGCGGCACGGCGGGTTCGACCTCACGCTGCACGCCACAGGCGATCTCGACGTCGACCAGCATCACACGGTGGAGGACGTCGGTATCACACTCGGTCAAGCGGTGCTGAAGGCGCTGGGCACCCGTAAGGGGATCAATCGCGCCGGATACTTCGTCATGCCGATGGATGAGACGCTGGCCGTGGCCGCCGTCGATCTCAGCGGCCGGCCGCGCGCGGTCATCGATCTGAAGCTGCGCGTACGTCGCGTCGGAGACCTGCAGAGCGAACTGATTCCTGACTTCTTCGACGGGTTCGCATCTGCCGCCCGCGCCAACGTGCATGCAACGGTCTTGTACGGCCGATCCAGTCATCACCAGGTCGAGGCCGTGTTCAAGGCATTTGCGCGCGCGCTGCGCGTGGCGTGCGCGAGGGACGCGCGTCTGGCGAAGATGCTGCCCAGCACGAAGGGCCTGCTGTGATCGGACTCGTCGACTACGGCGCGGGCAATCTGACGTCGGTCAAGAAGGCGCTCACCGCGCTCGGCGCCGCGTTCACCGTGCCGGAAACACCAGACGATTGTGCGGGTGCCTCGGGATTGATTGTGCCGGGCGTCGGCCACTTTTCGGCCACGACGGCGCTCGGGGCACAGTGGCGGGAGGCCATCGGCCACGCGGTGCAAGCCGGGACACCCCTGCTGGGCATCTGTGTCGGCATGCAGTGGCTGTTCAACGGCAGCGAGGAGGCGCCAACGGTGCCCGGCCTCGGCGTACTCGACGGCACGTGCCAACTCCTGCACGGCGACGCTTCGGCCCGTCTGAAGATCCCCCATGTCGGGTGGAATGCCCTGAATACTCCAGTCGGGCCTCACGGGCCGCGGGGCGGGAAACGCACGGAGCCCGAGCCCGCCGTGTTCACGGGGCGGCTTCTCGCCGGTCTCCCAGCGAATCCCTACGTGTACTTCACCCATTCTTTCGCCGCGCCGGTGACGGGCGACTGTGTAGCCTCGACGACGCACGCCGAGTGCTTTGCCGCAGCGGTCGAACGTGACCTCGTGTTTGGTGTGCAGTTCCACCCGGAGAAATCAGGCGACGCCGGCCTGCAGATTCTCCGCAACTACCTTGAGCTCTGTGTCTAGAACCGGCTTCGTAAGCTCGGGACGGGTCCCGACCGCGGACAGCGCCGCTCGATGCTGACCAAACGCATCATCGCGTGCATGGACGTTCGCGACGGCCAGGTCGTCAAGGGCGTGCAGTTCCAGCAACTTCGGCACGCCGGCGACCCGGCCGAACTGGCGAAGCGCTACAACGTCGAGGGCATCGATGAGGTGGTGGTGCTCGACGTCACCGCGACCATCGAGACCCGGCAGGCGCTCGCTCGCACGATTAGCGCCGTTGCGCATGAGATCTTCCTTCCGCTGACGGTCGGCGGAGGCATTCGGGCTGAGGACGACGCGGCGGCTGCTGTGGACGCGGGGGCCGACAAGGTGAGCCTCAACACAGCGGCCCTGCGCAATCCAGGCTTGATCGCGACGCTGGCGCGCCGCTACGGCAGCCAAGCGGTCATCGTCGCCATCGACGCAAAGCGACAGGACGATCGATTCGGGGTCTTTGTCCGCAGCGGCACGGCGGATGCAGCCCGAGACGCCGTGGAGTGGGCGCGCGAGGCGGAGTCACGGGGAGCGGGCGAGATTCTGTTGACCTCGATGGATCGCGACGGCACACGTGCGGGCTTCGATTGCGACCTGACGGCGGCAGTCTCGGATGCCGTCAACATTCCGGTGATCGCCTCCGGCGGCGCGGGCGAACTCGCCCACTTTACGGATGTCTTCACGCGCGGCCATGCGGACGCGGCCCTTGCGGCGTCGATCTTTCACTTCGCGGACACGGGCGTCTCGGATCTGAAGCGCTACTTGCAAACCGAGGGGATCCCGGTCCGACTGTGATGACATGCTGATTCCCTCAATCGATCTGCAAGGTGGCCATGTCGTGCAGCTGGTACAAGGCGAAGCGCTCGCAATGCAAGCCCCGGACCCGGAGCCGTGGATCACGAAGTTCATGGCTTTTCCGCGCGTGCAACTCATCGACCTCGACGCCGCGAAGGGCCACGGGGACAACGCGACATTGGTCGCGACGATCTGCGGACGTCTCCCCTGCCGCGTGGGCGGCGGAATCAGAAGCGTCGAGCGGGCGCAGGCCGTGCTCCACAGTGGCGCTCACGCGGTCATTGTGAGCTCGGCGCTGTTTCGTGACGGGGTCGTCGATCGTGAATTCGCACGAACACTTTCTGATGCCGTCGGACCGGAGCGCGTCATCGCCGCGGTCGACAGTCGAGGCGGTCACGTCGCCATCCACGGGTGGAAGACGGTGCTGCCGGTCACTGCGGTCGATGCGGTCCGAGCTCTTGAGCCGTACTGCGGCGAATTCCTGTACACGCACGTCGATAAGGAAGGGTTGATGCAGGGCACCGACATGGAGGCGATCCTGGCCGTCCGGCGCGCCACCGCGCGCCGCCTCACCGCCGCCGGCGGGATCACAACCCGTGAGGAAATTGAGCGCCTAGACTCAGAGGCCGTTGATGCGGTCGTCGGCATGGCGATCTACACCGGCCAGCTACCGCTGGTAGGGCTCAGCCCCTGAGTCAGAGCCAGACATGAGCCTCCTGGGACGCCTCGGCCTGAACCGCCCTGAACTTCGAGCGTGGGCGACGTACGACTGGGCGAACTCCGCATTCCAATCAACGATCATCACGGCGGTCTTTCCCGAGTTCTTCGCGTCGGTCGCCGCCGCCGACCTGCCTCCAGCCGTCGCAACCGCACGGTACGCCTGGGCCACGACGATCGCCGTCGCCATCATCGCGCTCCTCGGCCCCATCCTCGGCGCCATTGCCGACTACGGCGCGCTCAAGAAGAAGATGCTGGGTGCCTTCGTGGGCCTTGGCGTGATCGCCACGCTGATGATGGTGACCATCGATCAGGGTGAGTGGCAGTACGCGGCCGCGATCTTTATCGTCGCCAACGTCGCGATCGCGTCGAGCTTTGTCTTCTACGACTCGCTGCTCCCGCACATCGCGGAGCCGGACGAAATGGACCGCGTCTCCACGTCTTCCTACGCGATCGGCTATCTCGGCGGCGGCATCGTGCTCATCCTCAATCTGCTCTGGATCATGATGCCCGCCACGTTCGGGATCCCAGACACGGTGGCCGCGATCAAATTGTCATTTGTCAGTGTGGCCGTCTGGTGGCTCCTGTTTTCGCTTCCGCTCTTCAAATGGGTCCCCGAACCACCGAGGGCGCTGGAAGCTGACGAGACGGGAAGAGAGAACCCCGTGCGTGCCGGATTCGCGCGTGCGTTCGAGACGTTTCACGAGCTGCGAGGGTACCGGCAGGCGTTCCTGATGTTGGTGGCGTTCCTGCTCTACAACGACGGGATCCAGACCATCATCCGGATGGCGACGATCTACGGGGCCGAGATTAGCATCGATCGAAACGCTCGGATCGCGGCCTTCGTGCTTGTGCAGTTTGTCGGCGTGCCGTTTTCGTTTCTGTTCGGGGCTCTCGCGCACCGCATCACCGCCAAACGCGCGATTTACGTGGCGCTCTCCGTCTACGTCGGCATCAGCGCTCTCGCCTATTTCATGACGGCGGCATGGCACTTTTTCGTGCTCGCCTTCCTCGTGGCCACGGTGCAGGGTGGAAGTCAGGCGCTCAGCCGATCGCTCTTCGCCCGCATGATCCCCAAACACAAGTCGTCCGCGTACTTCGGCTTCTTCTCGGTCTTTGAGAAGTTTGCCGGCGTCGCCGGACCGGCCCTCTTCGCTGCGTCGATCATCTTCTTTGGCTCTAGCCGCGCGGCGGTCCTGTCGGTGATCCTGTTCTTCGTCGCCGGTGGGCTGGTTCTGACGCGGGTCAACGTGGCCGAGGGCGAGGCGCAGGCCCAACGGTCTGCGTAACGGATCGCGAGTCGGCCGATTCGACAGCGGGCAGCGATCGTGTTGTATCGCCCGCCGATCGACCACCGACGCAGGTCGACAGTGTAGCGGGCGGCCTGCCATCGGTTAGCCTATTGCAGTGGTCCTGTCTCCGGTGCGTATGTCCAGCCGGGACGCACGCCCACCCGCTGCCTGCGGCGTCGCTGTCGAGCACGATGAACGAAAGGGGAGGACATGGCCCGTGACCCTTCTGGACTGACGCACACCTTGGAATCGCTTCCTCTGTGGGTCCGGTTGCCTTTAGTCTGGGCTTCGATTCTGGCCGGAATCGCACTTCTGTGTGAAAGCGCCTTGCAGATTGCCAGCCGACTCGAGCTGATCTCGCTTGGGGTGGTTGAAGAACGCTATGAAGACGCGTTCAGCAATGCACCGTATCAGGTGTTCGACTCCACTCTCGGATGGAAGCTCAGGACATCGTATCGCGATGCCATGTACCAAACGAACGCCATGGGACTCCGGAGCTCAGTGGAATGGCACAATGCCGATCAGTCGGCCGTCATGCTTCTGGGCGACTCAATGGTGTTCGGACTAAAGGCTGTTCAGCCGGACATCTTCTCAGAGACGCTGAACCAACGATTCGGGAGGCATACGTTCGTCAATACCGGTGTCAACGGGTACACCACAAAACAGGAGTACCTGCACGCGCAACGTCTTTTGCCGGTCATCAAACCGAAGCTCGTTGTTCTTTTTTACACTCAGGTCAACGACACGTTCCTGAACGATCGCAACGACGCTTTCCTGCCGTTCGCGGATCTGGACGGTGACGGACGTCTGATCTGGGGAGACGCACAGTCGGTCAGCCCCAGGCCGTTGTACAAGTCCACCGCCTCGTATAGATTTCTGTCGTCCTATTTCCTCTTCGGGAAGGACGTGTTTTATTTTAGACAGAGGCTCGCGTTCACGGTCAGGCGCGAAGAATCCTTTACGTGGAGGATCACAAGCGCGCTCATTCAGGCACTCGTAGACGAAGTGTCACAACGCGGCGCACAAATGGTCATCGTGGACATTCCAGGCAACATCCCACTCCTGGATCCGCTCACACGATACGTCTGGGGACACGAGCGGCGAGAGACGATGCTGCGGGACCTCTCTGAACGAGTCGGTGTGCCGTACTACAACCTCAGGGAGGTCTATCCACAGGAGAACGTGGAGGCCTTGTTTGTTCCTGGAGATTCTCATTGGAACAAGGACGGCCACGAGTTTATCGCGACGTGGCTGACCGGCCTCCCCGAAGTAAGAGCCCTGGCGCTGGTTCCGAGCGCCTCTGAGTGATCGCGTATCGGCCGGCCCTCAAGAATGGCCTCGAGGGCGTGGCGCAAGCGTAGCGGCCCGCCCCACGCAAAAAAGCCCGCCCCCCTTTTCGAGGGCGGGCTGAAATCTCTCAACGAGGAGAAGCGGCTGGCGCCTTTCAACGCCAGCCGCCCCACATCAGAAGTTGAACGACGCGCCGATCTGGACCAGGCGTGGCGCCATGATCCGCGTCGGCGAGTAGAGGCGCGAGCCGAACGTCTGCCGCTGATTGAGCACCACGTTCGAGTTGAACACGTTGAACAGCTCGAGCTGGAAGCGCACGCGGTTGCTCGCGCCGAACTCCACAGCCTTGGCGATCGAAAGGTCGAGCTGCGTGATCTGATCGGCGTACAAGCTGCCCGGCGAGATGAGCGCCACGTCGATGCCCGACTGCGTCAGGCCTGGGATGATGCGCCGGCCCACGTCCCAGTTGTTTTCCAGGATTTCGCCCGGGGCGCTCTGGAGCGAACCGGCCAGCTCGATCCCCCACACCGGCAGCGGGTAGAACCCGCTCAGCTTGACCAGGGGCTTGAACGGAATGTCAACATTCGATCCGAACTGGTCACAGAACCGGCCGCCATTGGCATTTGGGTCGTCCGGGCTGCAGTCCTTTACCCTGGCCCGGTCGTAGGTAACGCCACCAATGATGCGCCCGTTGCCAGGCGTGCGCGCCACGAACGTTGCCTCGATGCCGTTGTACGTCTGCTTCCGAGCACCGTCGGGCGCGTTGGTGTCGACGCGGTCGCGCTGGCCCCGCTTGGCCGGATCGAGGTTGTACACCGTCAACTCCTCGCCGTTGAGGGGACTGTTGACGCTTACCGGGAGGTAGTCGGCCGCCGTGACCAGGATGTTGTCGGTGAACCACAGGCGGTGGTACGTCCGGCGATAGTAGCCCAAGCTCACCGACACGCTGTTGTTCAACTGCCGATCGATCGACGCGGCGTACTCGATGTTGTATTCGCGCTTGAGGTTCTCATCCGGACGTCGCGAGGAGGCGAGCCCGAAGTTGTTATCGTTGCTCGGGCCGATCTCGTTGTCCTGCGCGATGTCGTCGCCGTTCAGGTCGTCCCAGTTGCGCGTATCGGAATCGTTGACGGCTGGGTCGTAGGGGCGGGCGTAGTCCGCCGACTCAGACGCGACGTACTTGTTGACCCCGACCTTGACGGCCGTCGTCCCGTCGCCGAAGAGATCGTAGGTGGCACCGAACCGCGGCGAGAGATCATTGAACGTCGGCAAGGTGACCGCGTTGAACGAACGCGCCGGCACGAAGCGACCACCCTGAACAGAATTGGCAGGGATGGATGCCTTGTAGTAATCGTACCGGAGGCCTGCGTTGATCGTCAGGTTGTCCACCCTCCAGGAGTCCTGCACGTACACGCCGAGGTCGGCGTCCATCGTCACCTCGTTGTTGTTCGGCGTGTTGTAGACGACCACGTCCGACGGCACGCCGTTGCGATACCGCTGCACAAGGTCGGCGTTGGCGAACCGCTCGCCTTTCCGCGGCCCGAAGTTCCACTGGACGCCCGTCTTGACCGCGTGCGAACCGGTCACGTAACTCAGCGAGGAGGTGACGACGTTCCGCGTGCTGTCGAAGAATTGCGAGGACGAGGCCGCGACCCGCCGCGTCCCTAGCGTCCGGTCCTGCCGGGACGCGCTCGCAAACCACTCCGGCGTGCCCCGATCCTTGGCCACGCCCTCCTGGTACTCCAGGCTCCAGTTCTGGCGGCTGAACGAGTAGCCCGCCTCGAACAGAATGCTGGTCCCAACCGTCGACGTCAACTTCGCCTGGCCCATGTCGTAGTAGCGGCCATCAGCCGGGCGCCGCCGCGTGGCCAGGAATGTATCGCCCGCCGAGGCGTTGCTGGTCCCCCGGAACTTCTTCGACCGCTCGAAGAAGCCGGTGATCTTGCTCGTGGCGGCCAGGTTCGCGGTCACGCGCCCCGAGCCCTGGCGGATCCACTGAGGATCGACGATGCGGCTCCCGTCTGGGAACGTCGAATCAGCCAGCGTGAGATTCGACGCGATGCGCCGGAACGACGTGTAGAACCAGGCCCTGTCCCGCACGATCGGCCCGCCCACCGACGCGTTGTAGTCGGAGGTGTGGAGCGGCTTGTTCGGCGTCCTGAGGCCAGCGTCCTGCAGTTCCTGCGTGAAGTTGTCGCCGACCCAGTCCTCCGTGGGCACCGCCAGCGCCAGGAACGTCCCGCTGAACGTGTTGCCGCCCGTCTGCGGAATCATGTTCAACCGCACGCCACCCTTCTGCGTTTCGGCCGAGTTCGCACTGGTCTGGAAACTCATCTCCTGCGTCATGTTCTGGTTGAAGTACTGCTGCGTACTCCCGTTGCCATGATTCGCATTGACCTGCATGCCATCGATCTCGATGGTCGTCTCGTTCTGGTTGGCGCCGTGCACGCCCATGCGCACCTGCTGGATGCCGCCCGCACCGCCCACGACCCTGCCGGGACGGTTCAGCGTGACGCCCGGCAGCGTATAGCCGACGTTCCAGGCCTGGCGCCCCGTGGGAATCGTGTTCAGGAGTTGTTCGGTCAGCACCTGCTCCTTGGTGCTGCTCTGCACATCCACGATGGCCGACTCGCCGGTCACCGTGATGCTCTCCTCAAGCGAGCCCAACTGCATGTCGCCATCGACCGTGACGACCGCCGTGCCCTCGAGCACGATTTCATCGCGGATGAACACGTTGAAACCCGGCAGAGTGAACGTCACCGTGTAGAGACCGGGGCGCAAGTCCACGATGCGATACGCACCGTTCCCGTCGGACGCGACGGCCCGGATCTGCTCGATCAACGCCGGGCTCGACGCCTCGACGGTCACACCGGGTAGTACGCCGCCGGTTTCGTCGGTGACGACGCCGGCGAGGCTGCCCTGGGCGAACGCTGCCGAGGGCACCACGACGAGTGCTAGCGCTAGAAGAAAGAGCCGCAACGTGGCAGCCGTATTGTGAAACATGCCATCAATCTCCAAGGCGTAACCAGGTGTCGCGCTGTCGAGCCATGGTGCGTTACGCGCCAAAGCCACGGCAGGGAAACACCGCACGGCCCCAGTCGGACCGTGCGCGAGACCTGAACGCCGACGTGCGTAGTAGGTATTTACCACAGGAAGCTAGAACCGTGCCACCGGCGATTAGTTCATGCTCCAGGAGATAGGACTTTCCGGACGCAATTATCCAATTATCCGTAGTGTTGAATACGAACTTTTGGATGATCGTGGCCCTGCGGCCTGACCCGCCACAGCCTGGGCAGGGTACAGTAGTCCCCCTCGACGGGCTCGCCAGCCCGTCGCCGAGACCTATGCGTGCGCTCGTCTTGAATGGTCATGGAGTTGCCTTGCAGGCGGAGCGCCCCGCTCCCACGCCCGCCGACGGCGAAGTGCTCGTCCGTGTCGTTCGCGCCGGCGTATGCGACACGGATCTACAGCTCATCAGCGGTTACATGGGCTTCGGGGGCGTGCTCGGACACGAGTTCGTCGGCGTCGCCGAGGAGGGTCCGTTCGCCACGCGGCGTGTCGTCGGCGAGATCAACTGCAACTGCCGGCGCTGTTCGACGTGCCTGGCGGGCCGTCCAACCCACTGCCCTCACCGCACCACCATCGGCATCGCCGGTCATGACGGCGCGTTCGCCGACTACGTCGCCGTGCCGCAACACAACCTGCACCTGGTGCCCGATGCCGTGCCGACCGACATGGCCGTGTTCACCGAGCCGGTCGCCGCGGCATGCCAGATTCCTCTGCAGCTCTCGCTCAGCCGCAGCGATCGCGTGGTCGTGCTGGGCGATGGCCGGCTGGGCAACCTGTGCGCGCAGGTGCTGGCGGGCATATACGATGGGGTCCTCGTCGTCGGCAAGCACCCGGAGAAGCTTGCCCTGCTCGAGGCTCTCGGGATCCGCACAGCGCTGCTCGCCGATCTTCCGAGTGACCGTGCAGCCGACGTTGTGGTCGACTGCACCGGGTCGGACACCGGCCTTCCAACGGCGCTGGAAATCGTCCGCCCCCGCGGCACGATTGTGCTGAAGACGACCGTTGCCGGCGCGCAGCAGTTTCCATGGGCGTCGGTCGTCATTGACGAAGTGACGATCGTCGGGTCCCGGTGCGGTCCTTTCGACCGGGCACTTGCCGCCCTCGAGGATCGGAGCATCAGCGTGTTGCCGCTGATCTCGGCACGCTTCGATCTGTCGGATGGTGTGCGCGCCCTCGATGCCGCGAAACAACGCGGCACCCTCAAAGTGCTGATCGACGTCGCGACGGATTAGCAACCCGGAGCGAGTGTGTCTAGACCTTCACAACCGGCCCGCCGGCGTGCCGTCACGAAGGCTGGCGATCATCTCTTGGGTGGCGGCGTCAACGGCATCCTGCCAGCGATCGTCGCCGAAACGATCGTCCTTCGCGTGCGCAAAAATAATTCCGCGCGAGTTGTTGACGACGGCGCCGAGCCCGTCGGTATCAAACGCACCGGCCACGTCGGAGGCAGAGCCTCCTTGCGCTCCATACCCCGGCACCAGGAACCACGCATGCGGCATGACGCTCCGAAGCTCGGCGAGTTGCTCGGGGTAGGTGGCACCCACGACGGCTCCCACGGATCCGAAGCGACTGTCCAACAGCCGTTCAGCGTTTAGCTCCTCAACGTGTCTTGCCACGTGCAGGTACAGCGGACCCTCGCTGTCGGCAACGTCCTGGAACAGTCCCCCACCCGGATTCGATGTCTTGACGAGCACGAAAATGCCCGCCGCGCGCGCAGTCGCGACCTCGGTGAACGGCGTCACACTGTCGTCGCCTAGGTACGGGCTGACCGTCAGGGCATCAGCTCGCCACGCGCTCTCTGCGCCAAGATAGGCGTCAGCGTAGGCTGCGGCCGTCGAACCGATATCGTTCCGCTTGCCGTCGAGGATGACGAGCAAACCCTTCTCACGCGCGTAACTGATCGTGGTCGCAAGCACGGCCATACCCGGTACACCAACCTGCTCGAAGAATGCCGCCTGTGGCTTCACGGCCGCGACCCGTGGCGCCGCGACGTCAATGACACCCTTGCAGAATGTCTCGAAGGCCGCGGCCACGTCGGCGAGATTCCCGCTGTCTCGACCAATCTTCAGCGGCGCCGGTAAATTGTCGAAGCGTGGATCAAGCCCAACAAGCGTTGGGGTTTTGCAACGCCTCACCGCCGTCGCCAACCGGTCTCCGAAGGCCTGCATCTCTTCGTCCCTCTCGGCGGGTTTATGTTGACGCCGGAATCGTCCGCTCAACTTCGAGCCCTGGCAGTCCGTGGTAAAAGCCCGGCGTCGCTCGTCGAATGCAGACGGACTCTTACCACGGGCTGCTAGCACCCCACTGTGCGAAGCGTGATGATCTTACCGCTCCGGAGCGTTCGATACGGTTCCTCGCTCCGGGCCCCTCACGGTCAGCCTTCGCGAGGCGTAGGATTCCGCCGATCGCGCAACGAGCACGGATTTCATCAGCGCGTAGCTCCGAGTAACGGCAATGCGCACCCGCGTCCGTAGATCCAGGGCTTACGCAGCCATCAGTCCCCTCCTACCCGCAGAAGTCCCGCGACCGAGTAGTTCGCACCAGTGAAATCCGCGCTTCACGTCTGCACGCGGAATTGATTCTCCCGGCACCGTGTGATAGCAACGACCTACGCCGCGAGGCGTTACTCCCGAATGCCGGCCTGGAGATGCATTGAATTCATCTGTCACCACTTTCATCGATACCCATTTTCGGCACTTCAATGCGCGTGCCTTGCGGGACGCCGCACAGGGCTACACACGGCACCTCGATGGTGGCGGCAAGATGTTCGTCGCGCTCGGGGGAGCGATGAGCACCGCTGAAATCGGCGTCGCTCTGGCTGAAATGATCCGCCAGGACAAAGTGCACGGCATCTCCTGCACCGGTGCGAACCTTGAGGAGGACATCTTCAACCTCGTTGCCCACGACGACTACAAAGTCCTACCCGAGTACCGCACGCTCCGACCAGAAGACGACCAGGACCTGTTCGCGAACGCGTTAAATCGGGTAACCGACACGTGTATTCCAAGCCGCCTCATCGTGGAACGGGTGGAACGACCGTTTATCGACGTCTGGCTGGAGGCGGACAAGAACGGCGAGCGATTCTTTCCGTACGAATTTCTGTTCAAGGTTCTGGCAGACGGACGTCTTCGAGACCACTACCAGATCCCGACAAGTCACAGTTGGGTCATCGCCGCGATGGAGAAGCGCGTGCCGATCTTCGTACCGGCGTGGGAGGACTCCACCCTTGGCAACCTGTATGCCGCTGCGTGTATCCGGGGGCAGGTACGCAACGTCGACACAGTCCGCTCCGGAATCGAAACCATGGTGGCGCTCGCTGGCTGGTATACAGAGGCCAGCGCGCAGCATGCCATCGGCTTCTTCCAGATCGGCGGTGGGGTTGCGGGCGATTTTCCGATCTGCGTCGTTCCGATGTTGCGCGAGGACCTCAAGCGATCCGATGTGCCGAGGTGGGGGTACTTCTGCCAGATCGGCGATTCAACCACAAGTTATGGCTCCTATTCCGGAGCACCGCCGAACGAGAAAATCTCCTGGGGAAAACTTGATGTGGGCACGCCGAGCTACATGATCGAGTCGGACGCGACCATCGTCGCGCCTCTGATCTTCGCGTACGTGCTCGGCTGGTAGCGCTGTCGTCCTGAGGCCCGACAATCACGCCGACGACCTCCCTCGATTGCTGAGAGCGACGCGGATCCAAGATCACGCGAGCCGCTTGGTCGACCGCAGCGTGGCCAGCGTCAGAATGGCCACGCCCCACCCGAGCAGCGCGAGTGCCTGCGGCCAGAGCACTTCGAGGCCAATACCCTTGAGGAAAATGCCGCGCAGAATCACGAGAAAATACCGAAGTGGAATCAGGTAGGTCACCTGCTGGATGATGTCCGGCATGTTCTCAATCGGGAAGATGAACCCGGACAGGAAGATCATCGGCAGCAAGAAGAAGAACGACGTCGTCATCATGGCCTGCTGCTGGGTCCGCGAGATCGTCGAGACAAACAGACCCAATCCCAACGTCGTCAACAAGTACACGAGACACATCGCCAGCAGCAACGCGAAGCTACCGCGCAGCGGCACCTCAAACCAGCCGACCGACACGGCTACGACCAGCAACACATCAAGCATGCCCAGCACCGCGTACGGCAGGAGCTTGCCAAGAACGAGTTCCCACCTCGCCAATGGCGTCACGTTGAGCTGCTCGAGCGTGCCCAGTTCCCTCTCACGCACAATCGCCATCGACGCCAGGTTCGTCGTGACCACGAGCAGCACAAGCGCAAGGATTCCGGGAATCATAAAATCCTGGCTTTCAAGGCTCGGATTGAACCAGACGCGTACGTCTGCCCCAATCAGCGGCGTCGCCACCCGCCTGGTGCCCGAGACCGCCAACTCGCGCGCGTATGCCGCGACCAGCGCCCGGGCGTAACCAAGCGCGACGTTTGTCGAATTGGCGTCGGTGCCGTCGGCCACGAACTGAATGGAGACTGGCCGTCGGGTGCCGATGCGCTCCCCGTAATCCGCAGGAATCGTGACCGCCAGCCACGCGTCTCCGCTATCGAGATACCGATCGATGGCGTCAATCGACGCCACAATATCGACCAACGCAAAATTGGGTGACGTCTCGAACCGCGTGATGAGCTGCCGACTTGTCGCGGAGCCGTCCCGGTCCACCACGACGACCGGCACGTCGAGCACATCGGTCGTGGCCGCGTAACCGAGCATCGTGAGCTGGAGAATCGGCGCGATGATCACAATCGCGAACAGTCTGGGATCCTGGCGAAGCTCGAGAAACTCCTTGCGCACCAGATGCATGACGCGCGTCATCGGCCCATGCTCCACTCCCGTTTCAACCGCAGGGACGCCAACGCCAGCACGACGGCGGCGAATACGGCGAGCGCGGCAAGCTCCTGCCAGAACATGGCCGCGCCAACACCCTTGAGCACGATGCCGCGCAAGGCGATCAAGAAGTAACGCGCCGGCACCGCGTAGGTGATCACCTGCAACGCCACGGGCATGCTCGCAATCGGAAAGATGAATCCAGAGAGCATGAGCGTCGGGAGGTAGGAGATCAGCAACGCGATCTGAAACGCCACCTGCTGGGTGTCGGCCATCGTCGAAATCAGCAGGCCGAACGCGAGCGCACCGATCAGAAACAGCGACACCGTCGCGAGCAGCAGCAACCAGGAGCCGCGCATGGGCAGGTCGAACAACCACATGGACAAACCGACGATCGCCATCGCCGACACGAGAGCTACAAATAGGTAGGGCACGGTCTTCCCAACCACGTAGGGCAGCGGTCCCACAGGCGACATCCTCACCTGCTCCATCGTGCCCATCTCCTTCTCACGGACGATGGAGAGTGCCGTCGACACGACGGCCGTGAGCATCGCGAGATACGCAATCAGCCCGGGCACCAGGAACAGGGTGCTGCGAAGCTCCGGGTTGTACCAGACCCGGGTCTCCGCTGAGAGCAGCGGCGCGGACGCGGACCCGACGCGCGCCTGAATTTCGTACCGTGCAGATAGCGCGCCCACGAGCCCGACGGCATAGGACATCACCGTGGTGGCTGTGTTGGCGTTGTCGCCGCTAATCAGGAACTGTACGGTGGTCGGCTGGCCTCTCGCGGCATCCCGACCGAACCCTCCCGGGATAACGAGCACGGCGCGCGCGTCGCCGCGATCGAGCACGCCAACAACATCCGCGGTGCTCGGCACATCCTGCACGAGATCGAAGTAGCCCGAGTTCACGAACGAGGAAATCACGTCGCGGCTCGCCCTGCTGTGATCGTTGTCCTGCACACCGAGCGGGATGTTGCGGATATCGAAATTCAGCGCGTATCCGTACAGCAGCAGAAAGAACGCCGGCACGAAGAGCAGGATCATCAGCGTACGGCGGTCTCGGCCGATCTGCCGAAACTCCTTGAGAGCAACCGCAAACGCCTTCACGGCTGGCTGCCCCGTTCGGCGATATCGAGGAACACATCCTCCAGCGACGGCGCGACAACCCGACAGTGCGCCGGCATGCCGACAGCGTCAAGCTTGGCGGCGATTGCGTCAGGGTTCGCGTCCGGCGAACGCATCACGGCGTGCACGGCCGTGCCGAAGATGCTTGTCTTTTCGACATCCCGCATCTCTTCGAGTCTCTGCATCGCCTCGACAGGCTGCGACGCGCGTACCTCGACGATCGGCCTGCCGGCGAAGACCTGCTTCAGTTCGGGCACTGTCCCCAGCGCGGCCAGCTTGCCGGCGTCAACGATCGCGACGCGATGACAATGCTCCGCTTCGTCAAGGTAGTGCGTCGTCACCAGCACCGTCGTACCTTTGGCGGCCAGCTCGTCAATCAGGCGCCAGAACCGGCGCCGCGACAGCGGATCGACGCCGCCCGTCGGTTCGTCCAGAAACACGATGGACGGCTCGTGCAGAATGGCGCAGCCGAGACCCAGCCGCTGCCTCCATCCGCCGGAGAGCGCACCCGTCAGGGTGCCTTCCCGACCGCGGAGTCCAGCCATCTCAAGTACGGACTCGCGCCGCGCCGCGAGTCGTTCTCGATCCAGGCCGTAGATGCCGCCGAAGAACGCGATGTTCTGGTCGACCGTCAGCTTTTCGTAGAGAGAGAAACGCTGCGACATGTAGCCGATGCGCTGTTTGACGGCCTCCGGCTGTGTCCCGACATCGAGGCCACCCACGCGCGCGCTGCCTTCCGTGGGACGCAGGAGGCCGCACAGCATTCGAATCGTCGTCGACTTGCCCGCGCCGTTGCTGCCAAGGAATCCGAAGATCTCGCCCTGCCCCACGTCGAAGGTGAGTTTGTTGACCGCCACAAACGCGCCGAACCGGCGCGTGAGTTGCCGGACCTCGATGGCGTTCATCGCCCGAGTGCCCTTGCGAGCTGTGCTTCCGCCAGCCGAACGCCCGCCATCGCCCGGGTGCGATCGAGCTCAGCCTGGAGCAGGGCCAGGTCCGCATCGATGACCTCGGTCTGCGTGATCACCCCGGCTGCGTACCGCTCGCTGACCACCCGGCGCGCTTCGGCCGCCGCCCGGACGGTGTCGCCAGACGCAACCACCGCAGCGCGTCCCGAGTCGATTTCCAACATGCGCTGCCGTATCTCTAGCGCCACCATCGAATCGAATTCCGCAAGGTGGTGCTGTGTGACCATGGCGGCGCTGGTAGCCAGACTCGCATTGGCACGCGCGCGGCCGCCATCCCAGAACGACCAGGTCGCCGCGATGCCGATGTCCCACGAGTCGTGCCATTGCTCTGCCCGCGGAAAGATGCGCGGGTTCGGCCGGGCGACATCGAACCCACCGGTAACGGCAACGACCGGCCAACGCGCGCGCTCGGCCGCCGTCCGTTGCTCGACGGCGGACGCTATGCGAAACTCCAGCGCCCGGCGCTCGTCGCGCATGGCCAGAGCCTCGGTCACGAGTCCGCTCATCCGCTCGGTTGGCGGGGCCGGACTCACCGCTGCCGCCGGGTCCAGCGTCGCCGCAGGCTCGATCGGCCGGAGCAGGTCAACGCCGATCAGGCGAGCCAGCGCGGCCGACGACAGATCCCGCTGATTTCGCGTCTCGATGAGCAACATGCGCTGACGCGACTCCTGCGCTTCGGCCGACGCCACCTCGTTTGGCGGCACCAGTCCGGCCGACAGACGCTGCCGCACGTCATTCACGTGCGCCTGCGCGCGCGCCAGGCTTTGTTCGAGGACGTCGGCTGTCGCCCTCGACGTCACGAGTGCCCAGAAGGCCTGCGCAACCTCGAGTCGAAGGTCGGCCTGTGCCGCCGCGACATCGGCGGCTGCCGCTGAGGCGTCCGCGCGCGCGGCGCGCTCCAGCGCATCCGTCCGGCCGCCGGAATAGATTGGCCACTGCAGGGCGAGACGGGTGCGGTAGTTGTCTGGCGCATCGGGGTAGAGCACACGTGATGCACCGGTCGGACTCGGCAGCACAAACTCGGTGACGTGGTTCGTGCGGGTATAGCCGGCCCCAAGTCCTGCGATCGCACGGTCCGCTGTCTGCCGGACGGTAATCGTCGCCTCCGCCGCGGCCACCCGAGCGCGTGCCTCTGCTAGTCGATGACTTGCCGCCACAGCCCTGGTCTGCGCCTCGTCAAGCGACACCCGCAGTGCGGCCGTTTCCTGCGCGACCGCCCCGCCAGGCAAGAGCAGCCAGACGGCGCAAATGAGCGCCAGGCGCTGCTGCGCCTGCGCCTGTGTGGCGATGGTGAGGTTCGTGGTCATGGCGTGGAGTCCTCTGCGGTCAGGCTGGCAATGAACACATCTTCGAGAGACGCCGAGCCGGGCATCGCGGCACGCAGGGCCGACGGCTCGTCGCAGGCGAGTAGTCGCCCGTCGTGCAAAAGCGCGACGCGATGGCATCGCTCTGCTTCGTCCAGGTAGGGCGTCGACATCACGATCGTGATGCCGGCCGACAGAAATTCGGACAGCAGCTTCCAGAACTCGCGACGCGAGACAGGGTCGACACCCGTCGTCGGTTCGTCGAGCAGAATCAATTCGGGCTCGTGCACCAGCGTGCATGCGAGCGCCAGCTTCTGTTTCATGCCCCCCGAGAGGCGTTCAGCGAGGCGCCCGCGAAACGGCGTGAGCTGGGTCAACTCGAGGAGCTGGTCCCGTCGGGGACGGTAGTGCCGCATCCCGTGGATCTCGGCGAAGAACGCGACGTTCTCATCGATGGTGAGATCCCCGTACAGGCTGAAGTGCTGCGACAGGTACCCCACGCGCTCGGTGACACGCCGATGCTCCCGGATCGGGTCGTGCCCCAAAACACGGATCTCGCCTGCGTCGCCGCGCAGCAGACCGCACATCACACGAATCGCCGTCGTCTTGCCTGCGCCGTCTGAGCCGATCAGCCCGAACATTTCGCCGCGCTGCACCTGCAGCGACAGCGAGTCCAGGGCCACGGTGGGTCCGTACCGTCTGGTCACGCCGCTCAATTCGATGGCGGCGTTCATGGCCCGTCTTCACCACTCGACGCGCCCGAAGCGGCGGAGAGCGTGAGCTCGGCATCGACCGGCATGCCCTGCTTGAGCACCCCGGCGCTGTTGTCAACCGTGACCTTGATTCGATACACGAGCTTCGATCGCTCGTCCGCGGTCTGCACGTTGCGCGGTGTGAACTCCGCCTGTGGCGAGATATAGGTCACGGTGCCGGACAGGGTGTCGCCTGCGTCGGTGAGCACATCGGCGGACTGGCCGATGACGAGACGGGGGATCAGTGGCTCCGGGACGAACAGGTTTGCCCATGCGCGGTCCATGTCGACGAGCACAAAAAGCGGCATAGCAGGAGCCACGACTTCTCCGGCATCGGACAGCGTCTGCGTCACGATGCCGTCGACCGGCGCGACGACCGTCGCGTCGGTCCGCATCTTCTCGAGGACCGCGAGCTGCGCGTCGACGGCCGCGACTCGGGCACGGGCGGCCTCCACCTCTTCCTGTCTTGGCCCAGCCTGAAGCCGTGACACAACTTCTGCCGCTGCACGAATGCGGTCACGGGCGCCGGCCTCACGCTCGCGCGCCAGATCGACCCTTGCCTGTGCGTCGTCGCGTTGCTTCTGCGATCCGGCATTGGCCTGCAGCAACGCCTCGAAACGCTGCAAATCCGTTTCCGCCGCCTGCAACTCCACCGCCGCCGCCGCCGCATCGGCCGTGGCGGCATCCACGTGCGCCTCCGCCTGACGGATGTCCTGCGACCGCGCCCCGGCCTCCAGTAGCCGTACCTGGGCGTCGGCCGCCACCCGATCCGCGCCCGCACGTCCGATCTGCAACGCGACGTCCTGCGTGTCGAGGAGCGCGACCAGATCGCCGACCGACACGCGGTCGCCTTCCGCGACCCGGAGGTCGATGAGACGCCCCCCGACCTCCGCAGCCACATGCACTTCCGTCGCTTCGACGTGCCCGGACACTCGCATGGTGTTTGAAGGCGCCGGCTCGCGGCATCCTGCGAGAACCGCAAGTGCCGTCACCGTAATCGCGTACACGTGAATAGGTGATGTCCTCATGTCTACCTCCGGAGCATCGCGCGCGCTGACGCCTGCATGTGTGGAATGAATTCGTCGATGTGGCGCGGCGCGGCGGCCGCGAGCCCCTGAGCGTATTTGCGTTGTGCCACCACGCGCTGGCGCGCAAAAAAGATCAGAATCGCGGGCATGACGGTGAAGTACGTCAGCAGCGGATCGGCGTCTCGGAACGTACCTTCTCGCTGCCCCTGAACAATGACGTCTCGAACGGCCGCGTATACCCCGTTCATCATTCCGAACGTTTCGCGGTCGATATGCGCGGCACCCGAGGCCAGTTCGCGCAGCATGATCGGTGGAAACCATGGGCGGTCAGCGGCCTCCTCGACCATGGTCAGAATCCACGCATCGAGCTTTTCCTCGGCCGTGCCCTCGCCCTCGGCAATCGCACCTGTGCGGGCGCCGACTGTGCGGAACATGTCGCGGAGCACCTCCACGTACAGCCCCTGCTTACTGCGGAAGTAGTAGTAGATCATCGCCTTGTTGACGTGGGCCCTCGCGGCGATGCGGTCAACGCCCGCGGCGTCGTAGCCGCGCTGTGCAAACTCATGCGCAGCGGCACGGAAGATCGCGGCCTGCGACTGGGCGCCACGCGGTCGTGTTTTTTTAACCAACTAGTTAGTTAATATCGCGTTTCGTCGGCTGCGTCAAGGACCGCGTCCGACGTACCATCTCGGACATGCAAATCGTGATCGCTGGAGGAACAGGGTTTCTCGGCACTGCGTTGGTCGCGCGCCTGAGGGCGGACGGTCATGCCGTCACGGTTCTGAGCCGCCATCCGCGCGGGGCCCACGAGTTCCAGTGGTCTCCCAAAGGCCCGTCCTCGGGCTGGGTGCATGTGCTGGAGGACGCCGACGCCGTCATCAACCTGGCTGGCGCGCCGATCGCCACGCGCTGGACAGCCGCCCACAAGCGGGAGATGTGGAACAGCCGGCTGCTGTCCACGCGCACACTGGTCGCCGCCATGAGAAGCGTCCGCCGCGGGCCGGCTCTCCTGATCAATGCGTCAGCCATCGGCACATACGGCGACCGCGGCAACGAGGTGCTGACCGAGGACAGCCTACCCGGGTCCGGCTTCCTGGCGTCCATGGGAGCGGCATGGGAGAAAGAGACGCGCTCCGCGCCTCCACAGACTCGTGTCGTGCTGCTGCGCACGGGCATCGTGTTGGCGAAAGACGGAGGTGCACTCCCACGCATGGCCCTTCCGTTTCGGTTCTTCGCCGGCGGTCCGCTCGGATCGGGCCAGCAGTACCTGTCGTGGATTCACCGAGACGACTGGACAGCGATGGTCAGCTGGGCGCTGACCCTCGAGGGCCTCTCCGGCCCCCTCAACGTGACGGCGCCGCACCCGGTGACAAACCTGGAGTTTGCTCGCACACTGGGACGCGTGCTGCGGCGACCCGCGCTCTTCCCCGCTCCCGCGTTCGCGCTACGTGCTGTGCTCGGCGAGATGGCCGACGTCATTGTCACCGGCCAGCAGGTGTTGCCGGCGAAGGCACACGCGTTCGGCTTCGAGTTCACGCATCCGGACCTGGAGGGAGCGCTGCGATCGATCTTCGGCCAGATGCGCTAGTCCCCTGGTCGGGAGTTAGCGGGTTCTACCCGAGAAGGCCGACCTCGGCTTCGGGTCCGGTTATCCACTGCTCGAACCCGCACTGCGCGCGGCGCTCGCTGTTGCGTGCCGCACCATCGTCGCCGACCGCCTCATCGATGGCGGCGCCGTGGCAGCGGATGCGCGGGTCGGCCGTGCCGGTGCGGCGCGCTTGCACCGACGCGGCATGTGCCTCAGGGAACCGTCCCGCCTGGTAGTACGCCCACGCAAGCGCATCCATCGTAAAGATGTCGGATCGGCTGCGGGCAGCTTCCTCGGCGAGCGTCACCGCTTCCTCGACGTCACGCCCGCGTTCCGCAAGCATGCGGGCTAGTGCGGCGGGCTGTGGCTCCTCCGACTGCCATCCCTCACGCTCGAGCGTTTCAGCCTGTACGTACATGGCCTCAGCGCCCGCAGCATCGCCGGTTCGCCCAAGGAGATCGCCGACAGTGGCGGCCAGTTCCGGCGTCGGCGCCTCCCCAAGGAGCGCCCGGTACAATTCGAGCGCGCGGGGGTAATCGCCCCGCGCCGCCGCCACGCGCGCCAGTCCAGTTCGAGCGTAGGGATGACCCGGGAAGGCATGCCGGGCTCGGGCGAACTCATGGGACGCAGCATCGACTCGCCCCATGCGAAAAAGGATGTTGCCCACCTGCGCATGGTGCCAGGCGAGCGACTCAGGATCGTGGGTACCCGTGGCCTCTGCAGCCATCCGCATATGGCGCAGCGCCTCGCCGAGCCGCCCCTGCAGTTCGTGCGCATACGCGGTGCGGGCATAGGACGCGGCGTCGGGACGCAGCCGTGCCATCATGTCGAACGCGTCGAACGCGCGCTCGTAGTGCCCGAGCTCCAGGTGGCCGTCGCCGAGCACGCCGTAGTTCCACGCGTCACGATCATTGACTGCGATGGCGCGCGTCGCGACCTCGACGGATTCAGCGAAACGATGCTGCGACAAGTAGACGGCGCCAAGCACCTTCAAGGCCGAGTACTCGCCCGGCTCGGCCTTCAGTGCGGTCTCGAGCACTCGCTCCGCCTCGATCGCATGACTGGCGTCGCTTTCGACGCGGGCCCTGCGCAACAGGACTTCCGCCAGCCGGACTGCAGCGGGCGCATCGGTTTCATCAGCGGCGAGCCGGGCCCGCGCGAGTTGCTCGGCATCCGCGAGGTCCTCGCGGGACGTGCCTTGAACAAGCGGCAATGGCGGTCGTGCCGAGCCCGCGTCGCGGCTGGGCCAGGCCCACCAGGCCAGTGACACACACACCAGCGTCGCGAGCAACGGGACGAGAAGGATCGTACGACGTGACATTGGTTGCACCCTCATTTCGTGGGGCGCAGCGTCACGGCTGCGCCCGCGGAGTCTGGCGGTTACGGTGCCGTGCTGCGAAGCTGCGGCGCCGGCGTCGATGCTCTTCCTGGATGTGGCGTGGCCAGAAACGGGAACTCCGACATGTACGCCCTGTCGTTCTCGTCCACGCCGTCGCCAATCTGGTTATTGGGCGTGCGAATGAACTCAGGCGTGAGGATCGTTGCGCCAGCCATCGCCTGCAGCGCGATGTCCACCACGTCATCGCCGACGCGGCGGCCGTTCGGGAAGCCCGCGAGGTCTCCTGCCAGCACGCCCAGCCGATGGGGCCGGGTGGCCGGAGCAATTCCTGTATTGAGGCGCAGCATCTCCGACGCCCGAGGACTCGTGCCGATCTGGTTCACACCTGGAATCCCGGTGAGAAAGATCGTCACGAGATCGTTCCGTGGCGTCGCGGGCGTCTGCACTCCGAATAGCGGCTCCATCAGCGGCGGGAGCTCGGGGTTGGTCACGAAGCTCAGCGCCGCCCCGTCGCCGGTCGGCTCCAGTCCGTTGAACACGTCCTTGGTGCCCACCGGAATCACCACTTCGTTCACGAGGGGATTGCCAAGGCGCGAGACCTGCACCCAGTCACCGGCATGCGCTGGGCCGGTCGGGGTACGGGTGGTGGTGCTCTGCCGACTCGCGGTCGACCACACCCCGATGGTCGCGTTGGGATCGCTGGCCGACGCTGGGGGGACGCCGTTGCGCGTCACAGCGGCGATCGGGATCTCGATGGCTATCGTGCTGACGTTGTAACCGGCGAGGCTATCAACTGGCGCGCCAACGCCGCTCACGAGCGTCCGGAGCTGCAGCAGGTCGAAGGTCGCGCCGAGATCGACGTAGAAGCCATCGTCGCGGGGCCCGGCAAACAGGCGTACGCTCTCGAACTCCTGAATGAAGACGCCTCTGCCCAGATCGCTGTAGTCGGGGATCGAGCTGACGCCGACGTTGGCAGGCATCACCGGCACGTTTTCTGCGATGAGCCGCGCGGCGCCGGTGCGGCGGGGACCTTCGACACGCGTCACGGAGTAGAACTGCCGGACGTTCAGGTCCGGGTCGTCAATTGACGAGACGGAGCCGGTGTTGTAGAGGAACGTGTTCGGATTGCGGATCTCGGTTCGGAACCGAAACTGAAACGTGATGTCCTCGACCGCGTCCCCGGTGTTGTCGATCATGATCTCGTACAGAACGTTGTCGTCGAACTTCCAGAAGTTCGGCCCGGAGCTTGGAAACTGCAGCGGGATGAAATTCGAGATCAGCGCCACCCGGTCCGGGCGCTGTGGGCTGACAAACGCATACAAGTCCGTGTTGTCTGCCAGCGGATCCTGGCTGATGAGCGGCGCCTCGCGGTGGCTCGAAGCGGTGATGGGCGCGATGACGATGGCGGCAGCGATGGCGATCGCGGCAACACAGATAAGCTTTTTCACGTAACACCTCCACGTGTATCTACGGGCGGAGGCTATGAACGGATGTATGTCGATTTCGCACCCCCCAAGATCCCCACGATCTAGTCGCTGGGTTGGAGGGGATACGGTCTAGCAGGCTGCTGAAGAACCCGGGTGATCGGGCCGTTTTCTAAGGATCATGCGAGTCACCACCGACCGACAACGGTGCGCACGGCTGTGCGCTGGCCCCGATCAAGGGGCCGGCGACACGCGCGGCCGGTGATCAGGGACACCTCGCCTCCAGATTCCGCAGCCGGACCAAGTTATAGACCGTGGCGGCGAAGGTAAGCTGCCAATCCACGAGGGCGACACCGCGATGCCGGAGTTTGCGCAAGCCGCCGACGGTCTTCATCCAGCCAAAGACCTGTTCTACGAGTTTCCGTTTCCGCTGACTGACGTGATAGCCCGCATGCCGCGTGGTCCGGCCATCGATCGCACTCCAGCGGACCTTCTGAGCAACGTGGGGCGTGACGGCCCGGATACGGACAGCGGCCACAAAGCTTGCCACATCGTAGCCCTTGTCCGCCCCGACCGTGCTGCCCGGCGGCGCGCTGGCCTCCAGCAACAGCGCCGCTGCCTCGCGTTCGGCGGTCCCCGTCGCGTGAGTCGCGCAGACGTTGGCGACAAGTCCCTGTCGATTGTCCAGCAGCACGTGGCCCAGATACGCCAGCTTGGCTTCCTTCCCCTGGCCCTTCCGAGGCAGCATCGCCTCCGGATCGGTCGTCGACTGGTGCGTGTCGTTGCGCCGCCGCTCCCCGTGGAAGTTGACCGTGGGATTCCCGGGGTCATCGGGCGGGTCGCTCTCCGCCGCGTCCCGGCACCGAAAGCTCTTCAGGCTGGCCCACGCTTCCAATTGGGTCCCATCCACAGTGAAGTGTTCGTCCGAGAGCAGCCCGGCCGCCCGCGCGTGGGCCTGCACCGCATCAAAGAAGGCGGCCGCGAGATCGCCCGCCAGCAGCCGGTCGCGATTCTTGGTAAACGTGGTGGGATGCCAAACCGGGTCGTCCAAATTCAAGCCCACGAACCAGCGGAACAGCAGGTTGTAATTGAGCTCTTCCATCAGCAGCCGCTCGCTCCGCACCGTGTAGAGCACCTGCAGCAACAACGCGCGCAGCAGCTGTTCCGGCGGGATCGACGGACGCCCTGTGTTGGCGTACAGGCCGGCGAACCTGCGCGACATCGTTCTCAGCGCTTCGTCCGTCAGCGCGCGAACCGCGCGGAGCGGATGGTCGGCTGGCACGCGCTGTTCCGGCGACAGGTAGCTGAACATGTGAGTGCTTTGCTCATCGTGTCCGCGCATGATGGGGCTCCCTTCAGCGGTGTTGGGAGCATGGTAGTACGCCGGGATCGATCTGTCGATCCCATTTCACGGAGTTTTTCAGCAGCCTGCTAGAGGGCCGCGCCCGGAGCGCCGACGAGGTAAAACTGGCCGGTCGGCGCCGGCACGCCGCCATCGGGCTCGAGCGTGACTGCCACCGCGGTGGGAGGCGCGATATCCGGCGGGGTGCTGTAGAAAGCCAACCCGCCACCGAACGTATCGGGGGTCAGCAGTCCGGCGCTCACGGGCGCCGGTCCCGTCACGACCCACACCTGATAGACCTGCCCGGCCGGGAGCGGGGGCAGGCTGGAGGCCGTGAATACGAGGCCTCGAGCCCGGCTCCAAAGAGCGCGCGCGCTGGCTTGGGGCGCTGCAGGCTGCCCAGCCAGATCGATCCGTACCAAGTCTGGCGCGGCCAGCACCCCCATTGCGGACTGGAGTTCGGCGCCCACCTGGCGGGCATCGGCCACGGCACGATCGGCGGCCGACGCCTGGACCAATGCTTGCTCGAGGCGCGCCTCAAGATCAGCCACCCGCGTCTGAAGCCGGGTGGCGTACACAGCGACGCCAACTGTCAGAACGAGCGTCGCTGCCAGCGCCAGCCAACCTGTGCCCAGTCCGTCCAGCCGGCGGGACCCCAAGGGCGGCGTCGATGCGCGGGTCAGCGAGCCGAGCACACGCTGGCGCAGTTCCGGCCTCGGCGTCCGCTGCGGAACCGTGTGGGCCAGCGCAGCTGTCACCCTGCGGAGCGCTCGCACCTCGGCGGCGCAATCCTCGCATCCGGCCATGTGCGCCTCGAATGCGGCGCGCTCACCGGAATCGAGGCTGCCGAGCACATACGCGCCCGCATCACCCTTCAGATCGCTGTGAGGCGAGGTCATGATGATCCCTCTGCGAGCGCATCCCTGAGCTTCAGGAGGCCGAGACGAATCCGTGTCTTCACCGTCCCGAGCGGCTCCTCCAGGCGCGCGGCGACCTCGCGCTGAGTGAGCCCTTCGTAGTATGCCAACTCGATCGCGAGACGCTGGAGGAGCGGTAGCTGGTGCAGAGCCTGCTGGACCAGTCGCGCCTGCTCCGCGTCGATCAGTTCCATCGACGCGTCCGGAGTGCCGGCCGGAAGTTCGAGCATCCCGTCGTCCTCAACCGTCTGCACACTCGGCCTGGCGCGCCTGGCACGGAGCCTATCAATCGCGCGCGTGCGCGCCATCACCAGCAACCATGCGCCCACGACACCTCGCGACGCGTCGTAGCGTGCCGCCTGGCGCCATGCCTGCGCGAACACTTCCTGCACCAGGTCTTCCGCGTCGCCTTCATCCGCCACGATCCGCAGCACGAGGGAATAGACGGCCCGCGAGTGTCGATCGTACAGGCGACCGGCGGCGTCACCATCACCCGACGCCAGCCTATGAAGGCAGTCGCGGTCATCCGCCTGGGCGTCGGCGGATTCAGCCCGAAACCCGACCACGGCGGCCAACAGCCCCATCACCATGTTCTACGCACGTGCCACGCGGACGGATGCCTTACAGAGGAAAGAGCGCGCCATCCCTGGAACATGGAGCGATCAGGACGCCTGCTGAGCCTCGGGCACCGGACCCGGGCTCAACGCGCGAAGCGATCGAGCGTTTCCAACCACACCTCGACAGGCTCCGGATAATCGACGGCCGCTTCGCCGAAGACGATCTGCTGTGTCTCCAGCCGCTCGCCGTAGAAACGCTCGTTGGCATCCCGATCCTGGCGGACCGTGCTGCCGTTGACGGTGACTCCCGCAAACAGACCCCGCGCACGTGAGTAGCTGAGAATCTGCGCGCGTAACTGGATGTCGGTCGACGCCTCGACCTCGCGCCCCAGCGGGCCAGCAGCTACGGCAGCATCCGCGCCCAGCTTGAACTGATTCGACACAAGGTTCTCAAGGCCGCGTCGGTTCTTGATGACCAGGATCAGATCGACTGCCTGACCGCCGATCTGCAGGCCAAAGCTCCCACCGGTAAGCGTCAGGAACGCCGGAGCAGACCAGCCACTGTCGGTTCGCGCGCTGAGGATGCCGCGCCCGCGCATCCCACCGAAGATAAAACCCGCCCGCACGGTGCCAGGAAAGACGGCGATCCCCTCCGCGTTCCCGAGCAACGCGTTGGGAATCGCGTCGTCTGGCGCAGTCATGATTTCGCCGAAAACCACCGACGCCTCGCGCACGCGTCTGGCTTCATCCGACTCGTCTGAGCGCTGGGCGAGCGTCGCGGCTGGCACACCGGCCAGAACCGCCACAGCGAGCACCGATGCAATGATACGGGTCATTGTGTAAACCTCCGGCCAAATGATACCGACAGCGCCGGCCCTGGGGAAAGGTCTTTCGCGCGCTCAGATGATCGCGGGAGCGCCGGCGCGGAAATCACCGCCGAGGATGGCGACCGAGTCGGTTCCGAGCCAGCTGTCGAGAACCTTCGCATAAATCGCCCGGAAATCGGTCTCGTAGCGCACGTCCCTGCCGTTCCGCTCGAGGGCGGGATTCGCCGCGTCGGGGTCGAGCGACGCCGCGGTGCCGAAGATGCCACCCCGCACGCCGCCGCCGATGGCCATCATCATGCCAGCCGCGCCGTGGTCCGTGCCCTCGCTGCCGCCGCTACCGTTTTCGCTGACGCGACGGCCGAACTCCGAAAACTGCAACACGAGCGTGTCGTTGAGAAGACCCTGATTCTGCAGGTCGCTGTAAAAGGCTGTGAGGCCGTCATTGAAGGTGCCCATGAGATTGCCGTGGGTCCCGGTGCCGGCGTTGCCCTGATTCGCGTGCGTGTCGAAGCCGCCGAGTTGCACCCAGTAGACATGCGTGCCGATTCCACCGGTAATCGAGCCTGCGACAGTGCGAAGGGCCTGCCCGAAACCGTTGGTTGGATACGTGACCGACGGCGCGTAGGCGTTGACCAGCGCCACACGGTCGAGTGTGTCGAAGGCCCCGAGTAGCGTCCCGTTCACAAACGACAGATGCGGCTGGCCGGCGGTCACATGACCTGCAATACGCGTGGCGGCGAAGCGCTCGTGCGCCGCCTCGGCCTCGCCGTTCGGGCTCGACAAACTGTAGGCCTCCGCATCGGGAATCGACGGCACTGAGACCGTGCTGGCGGCCAGCGCCCGCGGCGTCCCCCGCGTGGCGTTCCACCCGGCGAGCGCATCGACGGGCGCTGGTAGCGTATCGAGGTAGCGACCGAGCCAGCCAATGCCGGAGGGTGACGCCGGATCTGCCATGCCCCAGATGTCGGTGCCCTGGAAGTGTGAGCGGCTTGAGTTTTCATACCCGGTGCGCTGCACGATCGCCAGCCGCCCCTGGTTGAAGATGTCGTGCAAACCGGTGAGCTGGGGATGAAAGCCGAGCGTCGTGCCGCTGCTGTCGCTACCGATCTGCAACACCTGCCCCGCTGGGATCGCGAGCGCCGGCCGCCGACTGAAATAGAACGGATCCTGGTACGGCACGAGGGTACTCAGCGCATCGTTGCCGCCGCCAAGATAGACCACGACGAGGTTTCGGCCGAGGGCGCCCTGGGCGCGCGCGATATCGCTGAGAAACGCGGGCGCGGCAAAGCTCACCGTGAACGCGGCAACGCCGTCGCGAATGAACTGCCGACGTGAAACCTTGGTCATCTGCGAGCGTCTCTCACACAAACTGATAGTCGGCCGAGCCGAGGATCAGCTTCGTCAAGCCGGCTGTCTTCGTGTTGAGTTGTGTGTCCGATCCCGTCCACGCTCCACCGGCACTCAGGTACGCCAGCAGCTCGTTGTACGACACAGTCGCATAGGGAGACGGCGACAGTTGTTGCAGAAAGAAATCCAAAAAGGCGCTTGGGCTGGCCCGGTGCGGCGCCGCGGCGGCCGCGAGATTGAAACGCTGGTTGGACGCCAGCGACGTGGCGAAATTCACGCGCGCCAGCATCGCGCCGGTCGAAAACCATCCCTGTCCCAGGGTCCATCCAGCCACGTCCGGCGGCTCCAGCAAGGTCTGCCCCATATTCGCCAACGGCGTTCTCGCGCTATTGACCGAGAAGCCCACCCAGCCAACTTCACGAATCGCGCGCACCACGAACTCAACGGGCCACGCATAACGCGCGTAGGACCGACTCGGGTCGAGAAACCATGGGGATCCAAGGATGTACCGAACCACCGGCTTCATCTCCGTGTCGTTCTGGAGGTACACGGCGGCCACAGCCTCGACAAACGCTGGATCTGGCGCCACGAGTTCGCTCACGAAGAAGTTCCAGAGTTTCCGCGCCAGCCTGCGCGCCGTCTCGGGATGAATCGCCAGCGCGGTGATGAAGTCAACACCGTCTTGCATGCCATCGGCGGCTGCCCGCTCCGGAATCGTGGTTCCGCTGTTTCCGTAGATCGGAAACGTGAATGTCTTGGCCGTCGTGTCGTGCTGGTTGGGATTGTAGAAGAACTCAAAATACGTGTTCGGATCGTTGTTCCGACCGTCGGTCGCCTTCCGCAGATTCCACCCGGTGAACACGCGCGCCGCCGCGTAGACGTCCTCTTCGACGTAGTTGCCCACGCCGAACGTGAACAGTTCCATAATCTCGCGGCCAAAGTTTTCCTGTGGCTTCCGCTTGAAGTTTGTCCTGCCGTCGAGAAACACGACCATCGCGGGATCTCTGGCGACCTCGATCAGCAGATCGCGAAAGTTGCCGAGCGCGTACTGGCGAAACAACTCGAGCTGGCCCTGCGGCCCAGGAAGCTCGCCCGCCTTGAGCGCCAGCATCTTGGTACTTTGCACGCCCCCGACGCCCCCGGCGACCTTGGTGTAGGTCGTCGCGAAATGGTTGTGCCAGAACAGTGCCATCTTCTCTTGGAGCGGGCGCTGGGAATGCACCATCCGGAACAGCCACCGCTGCCTGGCGTCGTTGATGCGGGTGTTTGGCGAGAACTGGCCGCGCGACGTGACGCCCACGTACGCGCCCTCGCCGATCCTCGTGTCCACGTCGTCGGGCTGCTGCTCGAAGTCGACCAGGTAGGCGGCAACGGCGGCGACAGACGTGTTGGCGAAACGGACAAGATCCGTCGCATCGGGGCCGAACGCCGCCCGCCGCAACAAATGCTCCACCTGCCAGTCGAGTCGCGCCATACTTGCTGACTCCTTGATCGGTCCTAGATTCTAGCCCCGCCAGTCACCAGACTGAGTGTCTCCAGGCGCATCGTGAGCCGTCCGGCGCGTCCAGTTGTGATGACGACCCCGCTATTCCGGTCGGGCAGAGGCGGGCGGTGGTAGAGATGCTGGGCGGGAGCTGCACAATAAGTGCCAAGAAGAAGGATGTGGCACGCTGGCCGTATCGGCTACCCGAGGAGTTCGCTGTAGCACGCCTCGTACACAGGAACGACCCGATCGGCACAGAAATGTGTCCGCACCCGCTCGCAGGCGACCTTGGCGACACGCGCATGCAGGACTGGGTCGGTGAGCAGGCCGATGGCGCTCTCCGCCATGGGATCCAGTTGGTCCGGCGGATGCAGGAAGCCGGTGACCCCGTGCTCGATGACCTCGGGCAGCCCTCCGACCCGCGAAGCAACCACCGGCACCTCGCACGCCATGGCCTCCAACGCGGCCAGCCCGAAACTTTCCTGAGCGGAAGGGAGCAGAAAGAGGTCGCTCACCGAGAGCAACGGCACGATCTCTTCCTGCGCCCCCACGATGTCGATCAGACCGGAGATGCCGAGTTCCCGAGCGACGCGATACGCCGTGCCCAACTCTGGTCCGTCCCCGACCAGCAGAAGCCTGGCGTGAACAGCCCGGCGAATCCGGTCGAAAATCGCCAGCACCGCCTCGACGCGTTTCACCGGTCGAAAGTTGGATACGTGCGTGATGATTTTCACGTTGGGATCGTCGCCGCTGAAGCGCCGGCGAAGCTCCGGTGACACGTGCCGGCGATGCACGCTGCAATCCAGAAAGTTTGGAATCACGGCAATGTCACGCGTCACGCCAAGCTCCTCGCACGTGGCAGCCCGGAGACTCTCGGACACAGCGGTGACCCGGTCCGACTGTTCGATGGAGAACGCTACAATCTGGGAATATGAGGGGTCATTGCCGACCAGCGTGATGTCGGTGCCGTGCAGCGTGGTGACGACGCGCGGTGCCGAGCCGCTCGACGCTAGCACCTGTCGCGACAGAAACGCGGCGGTCGCATGTGGCACCGCGTAGTGCGCGTGCACGACATCGAGACGGAACTCCCGCGACACCTCCACGATCTTGTTCGCGAGTGACAGGAGATACTGCGGCTCGCGAAACAGCGGATAGGTTGGGCTGAGCACCTGGTGAAACGCCAGGCCCGCCTGAAACTCTCCGAACCGGTACGGCATTTCGGTGCTGATGAAATGCACTTGATGTCCGCGGCGCGCCAATGCCTTGCCCAGTTCAGTGGCGACGATGCCGCTGCCGCCAACCGACGCGTAACACACGAGACCGATATTCATTGAGCGCCTTCGTTCGAGAGCAGACCGGGACGCTGACTCGTTGGCTGGCCGCAAGAATGGTCTGGCAGCAGGTGGGTGAGCACCACCGGGTCACGAACGACACACCCTTCGGCGAATGCAAAGCCAGCCTGCGCCCCGAATTGCGCATCGCGGCTCTCAATCAACTGCTGAAACCGCGAGCTCGTCGGTCGCGTCGCCACCGGGTCGGCGCCGGTGGGCCGGAACTGGCTGGCGTGGCACGCCAGCGCGCGCCGCTTCGTCTCGTAGTGGTCGCTCACATCGATCACAAAGGAGGGCGCCGCGGAATCGTTGATGAAGTAATAGCAGGTGACCTCCGGCTTCCACGCCGCGCCTTCAGCCGTGTAGCGCCGCAGGCCCGCGCTGAACACCGCTTCGGCGACCAGATGGCTGGCAGCGGCGTGATCCGGATGCCGGTCGGACCAGTACGGCAGTGCCACGACACGGGGCCGCGCAAGCCGCACCAGTTCGGCAACCGTTCGAAGATGCAGAGGGTCACTGCCGATCGCGCGGTCAGGCAGCCGCAGGTTGGTCCGCCAGCGCGCGCCGAGTACCGCGCGGGCCGCCTCGGCCTCGGCCAGTCGCTCGTCGACAGTCCCGTTACTCCCCATCTCGCCCGCGGTTAAATCGCACAGGCCGACGCTGTGTCCGAGCGCCGCATGCTTGGCGAGGATGCCGCCGCCGCCGATTTCTATGTCGTCGGGATGAGGACCGAAGGCGAGCACATCGACGGCCTCCAGGGCCGGCGTCATCTGGTCCAACCGAAGACACGATCCGCCTTGTCCGGGGCGCCGCGCAGCGCATCGAGCAGAATACGCGACGCCACGAAGGCGCCGGTCAGGCTGCCCGACCCGCCGAGTGCGAACAGGTGGTGCGGGTAGTTGCGATGCGCGCCGACATACATCAGGCCATCGGACGACTCACCGTAGGTCGCGTCCCACCCGTACTCCGGCCGAAGGCCTGAAATCACCGGATAGGTCATGAGGAGCTGATACATCAGCTGCCCGGTACGTTGTACAAGTACAGCGGGCTTGGCCCTGGCGCTCGTCTCGCGCTGGTCGGCGCCTCCGATGAGCAGTCGATCGCCGGCAACCCAGCGAATACGATGAGGCGGCGTCGCCCGATCGGCCAGAACCAGCTTCGGATCGACGAGCTGCTTTCGCACAACGGCGGAGACCGGCTCTGTCAGCACGCAGTAGGTTTCGTGCCGCGTGAAATGCCGCCGTAGCGGCTTGAATTCAGCCGTGGCGCTCCCGGTCGTGACAACCACAGTGCCGGCGCGGATTGTACCGCGCGCCGTGACGACGTCCGCCTCCTTGCGCGTGAAGCGGACCTTTGTCACCGGCGACTGCTCGAAATACGTCGCGCCCCGGCGAGCGCCGGCAGTCGCCAGGCCCAGGCAGGCGCGATACGGATCCACCGCGAAGCCACCCGACACTTTGATGCCTCCCGCGGCGCTCAGCTTCGTCTTCGTCAGAAGCTGCCTCGGCGTCTGCCACGCAAGCCCGAGCCCCGCAGCATGGCGCGCATCAAATTCCCGGCGAAGGTGACGCGCATCGTCATCGCGAGCAACGAGCACCGTGTCCCTCGGCGCCAACTGGCAGTAAACGCGTAGGCGACGCAACAACGCTGCCCCTTCGATCGCCCCGCGTCGCCAAGCCTGAAACACATAGCGTGCGTCGCGAAGGCCATGCGCGGCGACGATGTCTCGAAACGACGGCCCAGGATCCACGTCCAGCAACCCCGCACCTCGACCAGTGCTGCCCTGGCCGATCCGCGCCGCCTCGAGCACAACGGTGTCCAGACCTGCCTTGGCACAGGCGTAGGCAATAGCACAGCCGGTGATACCGGCGCCGACGACAACGACATCCGCAGTCCGGTCGCGACGAAACCGCGGAGAGACGGGGCGGGAGGACGCCAGCGCATGAATCCAAGGCGACGAACCGTAGCGTGTGCGCATCAGCGAATTGTACCTTTGACGTTTGATCTTGCCTGAATCACCGACGATTCCTGGCCTAGGACTAGTGGTCTGGTTGCGAATCAGCTTGTGCACCGAGGGCAGCGAGGCGCCAGGCGCGACGACGGGGCATGCCGGGCGACGCGCTAGCTGATTCGCAACCAGACCACTAGGTTCCAGCTAAGATCTTCCTCACCATGCGACGGCTGGTCCGGGTTGCGATTCTTGTGCTCGCCGCTCTGCTGCTGACGACCGCAGTCGGCGCGGTGTGGTTGCGCGGGCAGGTGCGGGGCAGCCTTCCGCAACTCGAGGGCGAGCGACACATGCCGGGGCTCTCGGCAACCCTTGAGATCAGCCGGGACGAACTCGGCATCCCGACCGTGCGTGGCGTCACCCGCTTGGATGTGGCCCGGGCGACTGGGTTCCTGCACGCGCAGGACAGGTTCTTCCAGATGGATCTCGCCAGGCGTCGCGCCGCCGGTGAGCTGGCCGCGCTCGTCGGCCCGCGCGCGGTGCCGCTCGACCGCGAGATTCGCATCCATCGATTTCGCGCCGAGGCGCACCGTGCGGTGTCACTGCTTGGCGCGCACGACCTGACACTGCTCGAGGCCTACACGCAAGGCGTGAATGCGGGACTTGAGGCACTCACCGCGCCGCCTTTCGAATACCTCCTCCTGCGGCAGGCGCCAGCGCCCTGGGCGCCGGAGGACAGCCTGCTCGTCGTCCTGTCGATGTTCGTGACGTTACAGGATTCTCGCGGCGAGTTTGAGGCGACGCTCGCGACCATGCGCGACGTCCTGCCGCCAGTGATGGTCGACTTCCTCAACCCCGAAGGCTCGGAATGGGACGCGCCGCTTCTGGGTGAACCGTTCGTGGCGGCCCCGATTCCGGAAGCAGATGTGTACGACCTTCGCGCGATGCGCGCCCGCAGACCCCGACGCACACCGCTCGGGCCGTCCGCGCTCCGCCGCGAACCGTCGGCAGCAAACGAGCCTCCCTGGGCCACCCGCCTTGATAGTCACGAAGGCGATAAGGTCGCCATCGGAAGCAATAACTTTGCGGTGGCTGGTCACCTCACCGCCGATGGTGGCGCGCTGGTGGCCAACGACATGCACCTCAGCATTCGCGTGCCCAACACCTGGTACCGCGCGTCGCTCGAGTGGTCAGACTCGTCCAGTTCCGCCGGACCGGGGCAGATCACCGGCGTGACATTGCCAGGCGTGCCCGCGGTCGTCGTCGGTAGCAACACCTACGTCGCGTGGGGATTCACCAATACCTACGCGGACTGGGGCGACATCGTCCTGCTCGACACGGACCCCGACCGGCCGGACAGCTATCTGACGCCCGACGGGTGGCGCGCTTTCGACGAGTACGACGAAGTGATCGACGTGGCCGGCGGGCCCGCCGAGCACCAGTCGGTGCGATGGACCATCTGGGGACCTGTGCTGGAACCAGATCACGTGGGGCGACCACGCGCCTACCGGTGGGTCGCGCATTCGGCTGAGCGGCTGGCCGCGTCGCTGACGCCGCTGGAATCCGCACGCACCATCGACGCAGCCTTCGACGAGGCCAACGGCCTTGGTACGCCGGGGCAGAACCTCGTCGCGGCTGACCGAACGGGGCGCGTCGGATGGAGCGTGTACGGCGCGATACCGCGGCGGCGTGGTTTCGACGGCCAGACCCCCACGTCGTGGTCAGATGGCTCGCGGGGCTGGGATGGCTGGCTGGACGACAGCGAGTACCCGCGCATCATCGATCCGCCAGGCGGGCGCGTCTGGACGGCAAACGCGCGCGTCGCCGATGGCGAGATGCTGGCCAGGCTCGGGTACGGCAACTACGAGATCGGGTCGCGCGCACGGATCATTCGCGAGCGGTTGGCTGCCCGCGACCGCTTTTCCGCGCGCGATCTGCTCGACATCCAGCTGGACACAAGCGCGGCGTTTCTGGCGCGCTGGCGTGGGCTGCTTCTCGAGACGCTCACCGTGGACGTGGTCGGAGGAGAAGGCGAACGGGCCATGTTTCGGGACATCGTCGACGACGGCTGGTCCGGCAAGGCTGAGGCTGACTCCGCCGCGTACCGCCTGGTCCGCGAGTTCAGGAACGTCGTCTCCGAGCGGGTGATCGGGTTCGTACTCTCGGAGTGCTACGAAGCGGACCGGGCGTTCGACTACACGACGGTTCGGCGCCGAGACACACCGATCTGGATGCTGGTTACCGAGCAACCGCAGCATCTGCTCGACCCGCAGTACGCGGACTGGAACGAGATGCTGCTCGATGCCGTCGACGCGACGATCGAGCGGGCGATGCGGGATCGCGACGGCAATCTCCGACCCGGTGATCTGCGCGACCGCGTCTGGTCCGAGTACAACGTGACCACGTACCAGCATCCGCTGTCGGGCGCCGTGCCGTTTCTCGACCGCTGGCTCGACATGCCGCGCGCAGCGCTCCCCGGCGACTTGTATTCGCCGCGCGTGCAGTCGGGGGCGCAGGGCGCGTCGGAACGCATGGTCGTCTCGCCGGGGCGTGAAGCCGACGGCATCATGCAGATGCCGACCGGCCAGAGCGGGCATCCGCTCTCGCCGTTCTACGCCAACTCCCACGACGCCTGGCTGACGGGCGAACCGACGCCATTCTTGCCCGGGCCAACCGTGCATACGCTGACGCTTACGCCCTGAGCCCGCTGCCAGCGAGCCCCGACGCCAGCCGGCATTGTCGTCGCGAGTCTAGTTCGTGGCCGGCTTGAAGCGCTGCACGCGCCGGCCCGTGCCCGATTCGGCCACGTAGAGATTGCCCTGGGAGTCGATGGCGAGGCCGTGCGCCACGGTGAAGTTACCAAGCTGGTGCCCGGGACGGCCGAACGACGAGAGAATCTCGCCGCTGGCATGGTCGAACACGTGGACCTGTTCGTGACGGCCGTCGAGGACGTAGAGGTAGCGTTGACCCTCGTCGCGCGAGAACGCGAGTCCCCACACGGTGCCCCGCGTATCGGGCAGGGATGCGTTACCCGTCTCGTGCTTATCCGGTTGTTTCAGCAAGCCACCACCGGTAGTGTATCGGCGTGGCGCGCCCGTCGTTTCCGAAGAATCTCCGGGAGTTTCAGCGGCAATTTGCGACCGCCGAGGCCTGTCAGGACTACTTGGCGGCGTGCCGCTGGCCGGACGGCTTTGTGTGTCCCCGGTGCCGGCACGCGCGCGGCTATCGCCTGACCACACACCGGCGCTGGCAATGTGCGGCGTGCCGGTATCAGGTGTCGCTGACCGCCGGGACGATTCTCCACAACACGAAGACGCCGCTCCTGGTGTGGTTCTGGGCGGCCTATTTGACGGTTACCGACAAGCGGGGCCTCTCGGCGCTCCTGCTGCAGCGGCAGTTGGGCCTGCGGCGGTACGAAACGGCGTGGCTGCTGTTGCACAAGCTGCGGCGCGCGATGGTGAACGCGGGGCGGGAGCCCTTGTACGGCGACGTGGAGATCGATGACACCTGGGTGGGCGCGCCCCAGGCCGGCCTGCGCGGCAGTCGCCAACTCAAGGGGCGGAAAGCCGCGCTGGTGCTGGTGGCGGTGGAACGACGCGGGGATCGGTCGGGTCGGGTCCGCATGTCCGTGATCCCGAACTTCAAACAATCGACGATGCTCGCGTTCGTCACTCACCACATTGCGCCGGGGGCGACGGTCTACACCGACGGGCTGAAAAGTTTCGATGGGCTCCAGGCCGCTGACGTGAGACACGTCGCCCGCCCGCAACCGATCCGGAGCGCCCTGCACAGGGGGGTGCCCTCCGTCGTGCCTTTGGCCGACCGCGTCATCGGCAATTGCCAACAGTGGTTGATTGGCACGCACCACGGCGTCAGCAAGGCGCAACTACAGGTCTACCTCGATGAGTTCGTGTTTCGGCACAATCGGCGGCGGCACCCGATGGCCGCCTTTCAGACCCTGCTGGGCCTGGGGACCGGACGGACGCCCACGCCCGCCCGACGGATTCGCGGCGCGCAGGACGTGCGCCCCCCAGGCTGATCGCAAGATATAGGGGTTAGCTGAAACAACCGGATAAGCACGACCCGTCTTGACCCAGATGTTCCGGACGAACGCGCCCTCCTTGTCGAACACCTGAACGCGCAGCCCCTCGCGGTCACAGACGTACACGAGGCCTGCGTCGCTGATCGCAACACAGTGCAGGGAATAGGTGAAGGCGCCGCCAGTGCCGGCGTGAGTCTCGTCGAGCGTCGCCTGGCGGCCCCACTGACGCAGGAAATGGCCGTCCTTGTCGAAGACGGCGATGCGTTTGTTGCCGTAGCCGTCCGCGATGTAGGCATCGCCGTTGTCGGGATCGACTGCCACGCCAGCTGGGAAGAAGAACCGGTCGTGGCCGGCATTCAACGGTTCGCGGTTGATGGAGTTGTCGGCCGCCCGAATCGCCGTGCCGTCGGACGTGTCGACGACGCCCTTGGTACCGATCTGAAAGAGCAGCTCGCCCTCGTGCGTGTACTTCTGGGCAATGCCGTCGTTGTTGCCCACGACCCAGATGTTGTCGTCGGAGTCGAACGCGCAACCGTGGATGCTGTCCGGTACGCGGGAGGCGTCGCCCCACGAGTTGACGAGGTTCCCGGCCGTGTCGAACAGCAGAATCGACGCAGCCGGCCTCGAGGTCTCGGCCTCCTCGTCGGTGATGTTCTGCCGGTCGAGAACCGCGATGTGGTCGTGCGAGTCGATGCACGGGTGTCCAAGCGTCGCGTTGATCCATCCGGTCGGCAGGGGACCAGGCCAGGAGGGATCGACGTCGAATCGTGGTCCTTCCTGTGCGGCCAGCGGAAGTAGCAGTATCCAGCAAAGCGTCAATGAGGCGGCGCATGAGGCGGCAAGGGTCCGGTGCATGGTCGGTGTCCTCATGTGATTCGGCGACCGTCAATCGCAAGCCGCGAAGTCTGGCCGGTCGTTCGCGCCAAGCCTATCCCAGCCGAGCTCTCCTGCCGATCCGAATGCTCAACGGGGGTAGTGAGCCCCTCTTGATCCGAAAGTAGCCCACTACCCTCAGTGGAAGCCCATGCGCCTCGCCAGCGCGGGCGCCCTGTGGGCTAGCAGCCCCTCAAGATCTGCGTGACGCATCCGGGTGGGTCGCGTAAACTCGCCCCATGAAACCGCATCTCGCCGTCACAAGTCTGGCGCTGGCTATGGCCGTCAGCGTCGCCTCAGTCAACATTGCGGCCCAGAGCCCCGGCGCGAGGGACTTCGACGAGGAAATCAGGGCCTCGCTGCAGGCGGCCAAACGGGCGGCCGGGTTCGAGTTCCTTGGCACGCTGGTGCGGACCTGTCTGCTGCCCCAGAGCGGCGGCGAGAACACAAGCGACAACCTGCCCCGGTACATCCGGGACCCCTCCAGCGTGGCGGCGCGCGACGCCTGGTACGCCGACTCCGCGAAGGTCTTCGACAACCTCTACTTCGTTGGCGGGAAGATCCACTCATCCTGGGCGCTGACCACGAGCGACGGCATCATCATCATCGACACGATCTATCCGTACAACTCGGAAGAACTGATTGTGGGCGGCTTGACGCGGCTCGGCCTCGACCCTGAGAACATCAAGTACGTGATCATCGCCCACGCTCACGGCGACCACATCGGCGGCTCCGAGATGCTGCAGTCGCGCTACGGCGCGCAGGTTGTCATGGGTAGCGCCGACTGGGATCTCGTCGAGAAGTATCCAAATCGGTATCAGAGCATGGCGCCCAAGCGCGACGTCGTCGCGGCCGACGGCATGCAGATCACGCTCGGCGACACATCCGTGACCTTGTGGGAGACACCGGGCCACACGCCCGGCACGCTCTCGTTCACCTTCACCGCGCTGGACAACGGCAGGCCGGTCAACGTCGCGTATTCTGGTGGCACCGGCTTCAACTTCGTCAACAACACGCCGGATCCAGGCATTCGGAACTTCGACAGCTACATCGCGTCGCAACGCCACATGGCCGCACAGGCTGCCGCCACGGGTGCGACGGTTCTGCTCTCGAATCACTCGGAGTTCGACAACGCGGTCAGCAAGAACCGCATGCTCGCCGGTCGCGGCGACGGTTCGCATCCGTACGAGGTCGGCGCTGACTGGGTCGCGAGATATTTTCAGGTTTTGGAAAACTGTGCCCGGGCGGCACAGCTCAGGCTGGAGCAGGAGCAGGCGAACCCACATTAGCCGACGGTAGCCGGCCCGCGACTCCGGAAGCACCGGGATCGTTCTACGCGGGTCGCGGCAAGACTGAAAGACGCCAATGGCAGCAGACACCCCGCGCCACGACGACCTGCACGACCTCGTGGCCACCGCTCACCGGGATCGCGACCGGCGCGCCCGCAGCTATCGAGCCCGCGCGCTGCAGTTGTTTCCGCCTGTCTGCGGCGTGTGCGGCCGCGACTTCGCCGGGGCAAAGCTTCGCGAGCTCACCGTGCACCACAAGGATCACAACCACGACAACAACCCACCGGACGGCAGCAATTGGGAGTTGCTCTGCGTCTACTGCCACGACAATGAGCACGGTCGAAAGGACGTCGCCGACGCGTATACAGGTTCGTCTGACGCGGACGCTCCGGCGCCGTCCACCTACCAGCCATTCGCCGGTCTCGACAAGCTGTTAAAGAAACCGTAGTCAGGACCCGGTTTCATAGCCTCCAGCCAGGTCCCGTCCGCGGACAGCCCCATTCGTGGCCAGATGTGTCACCGGCCATGAGCCGCGGCACCTCCTCTGCAAACCGGCTCCGCTCGCATCACAGACGGATCCAGGAGGGAACATCTTGCCTCGCGTCGCGGCTGGCGCCAGCCCTACGGTTTGCGCCGGAGGTGCCGCGCCTCACAGCCGGTGGTAATCACTAAGCGGTGACTCGCGGCCACCCGCAACGAGATTATGAATCCGGCTACGCCTTAGGCCGCGGCCAATGGCGTGCCGCGGCTTCGGCGTCTTCCAGTTCTTCCTTGCGTCGCCAGTAGCCATGTTTCTTGATCAGCCGACGGGCTTCGGTCAGGTCATCGCGCGGACCGCGCGCGTGGCCGTTTGGATCTGCTGGACCGGCCACAGCACTCAGATCGGTCGCCCACGGATACGGCGTGACGGCATGGAAGAGCCTCGCGCGGTAGAGATGGATGTCGGCGAGGAAGAGGGGCATGGGGCCGCGCTCGGCGATCTCCCAAGCCTCGTCCAGGTCATTCATCGTGCTCGCCTCACCCGCCACCGCCTGCGCCTCTTGGTTGAGAAGTCTCTGCCGTGTGGCTATCGCACAGGAGCACCAGGCGCGGGTGAAGAGGCCGCGGGGAAGCTCGTCGCTCTGTCCCGCGCGGCGGAGACCGTCCACGGCGGCGATAACCTCAGTCGCCGCGGACGTGAGCCCAACTTGATCGTCCGCGGACTCGAGTATCAACCTGTAGAGCTTGGCGCGGCCCAGGGTCAGGTGGTCGAGAGCGATGCTGAGAAGCGCGTCGCTAGGAACTCGCCATTCGAACATCTTCGCACCGCGCGCGGCGACGGCGCGACAGGAGGCCACGCTCGTCGCCGCCGCCGACCGACTGTCAGCATCCGCCGCCTCTCGTCGGCTGCCCCCAAGCAGCATGTGCCACGCGCCACGCGCCGCCTCCATCAAGAGCAGCTCGCAATATCGGAAGCCCTGCACCGAATACAGCAACGGGTATTGAGGCTGATTCTGGGCCTGCATTTTCTCGGCCTCGCGGAAGAGCGCTTCCGCCTCGGCCCGGCGGCCCGCATGGTGCAGGGCATCGGCATGGGTCGTGCGCTTGCCCATCCGCTGAAACGCATCGCCCGTGCGATCGGCGTAGGTAACGGACTGCTCGGCGTCCTCCACCGCCCCGGCCACGTCGCCCAGCGTCAGCTCCAGTTCGCTAAGGTTGCTGGCGCTGATGGCAGCGTTTGTCCAATCCTCCTGCTTGTCCATCAAGACAACCGTTGTCCGCATCGGTTCGACGGCCTCGGTTAACCGACCCAAGCCGCGCAGAAGCACGGCGGTTGTACCCAACAGGACCCCTTGGTCATTCTCTTTGAGTGAAGGCGAGACGCGGCTCCACGGGGTCTCGAAGAAGGAGGCGACGGCCCCAAGTTCGGAACCTAAGGCGCCGAGCTTCCTGGCGCTGTAGTAATTGTTCTGTTTGCGAATGCGTTCGAACCACACCTTGTCATGCGCCTCCTGCTGCATCCCTGCTTGGCAGCCGTGGGCGACGGCCTGGTAGAGCGGTTGGAGGTCTTTGAGTGTGGGCTCGTCGCCTTCATTTGTGGTCGCGCAGAGGTGTTCGTAGAGCCGCCGGTGCGCGGCACGCCAGGCTTCGGGTTGCTCCTTCAGGACACGCCGGGCGAAGTATTCCCGAATGAGCGGATGCGAATCGAGCGCGACGAGGCTCTTGGCCGCATCACGGTTCACGGTGAGCAGCTTCGCCTCCTCGAGCCGGGTGAGCGCGATGTTCAACTGGCTTGGCGCAATCGACTTCTTTGCTACCGTGAAGAGCGCCTCGGTCAGACCTGGGATGACGGGGCCTGTCCACAGCGCCTCCAGGCAGTCGGCGGTGGCCGGGCGGTCGAACAGGCCGAGCAACCGCAGCAGAGCGACCGCGCGCCGGCCCTTCTGATTCTCTTCCCCGGTTTTCCCTCCGGTCTCGAGTGACTGCACATACGCATCCATGACATGGAAGGCATGGCCGCCCTGCTCCTCCGCATCCGCCTCGTCGAGCTTCACGAGGTCGCGCCGACGAATGTCTCCGGCGTGGGCGTCGCGGAGGAACGTGCCGATCAGGTTGAGCGTCAGCGCGTGGCCCTTCACATCTGCGACGAGTGCCTCGAACTCCCTTTGACGCCCAACTACGCCGAGCGTCCTGAGTAGCGCCACGCCGGCTTCCGGCAACAACCGCAGGAGTACCTCCTCTGGCGCTGTCGTCTGCCAGTAGGCGCGCAAGTCCGGGATGGAATATCGCGTGGTGACGACGCAGAGGCCGTTGCTGGTAGCGGCCAGCCCTTTGAGCACAGCGGCAAGGCCCTGGTCCTTCAGTTCGCCCGGCGTGGGAGAGGTGGGCGCGTATTGCAGCGGCTCCAGGCCATCCAAGATGAGCAGTGCCCGCCGTTCGCCGGCGAGCTGGGCGAGCCGCCGGCCCTTGTCGAACGCGCCAGCGCTACCCTCCGCCATCTCCGCGTCGCCGAAGAACGTGAGCGCCTTGAGAAACAGGTCGGACGACACCGCCATCTGCTCCCGCGTGCCCTGGCTGTAGAAGGACCACGCAAACACCGCATCGCACCCCGGCCAGTCCTGATGCGCCAGCTCCGCCGCCCACTTCGCCACGAGCGACGTTTTTCCCTCGCCCCCGAGTGCGACGAAGGTGAGAATGTGCGGTCGCTTCGTCTCGCCGCGCACCGCCTTGTCCCAGGCGTTGGCAAGGAGCTTGGTCTCGGTCTCGCGACCGATAAGTTCCGATGGTGCGTATTTGATGATGCGTAAGATATCGACCTTCGCCGTCTGAGTGGCGGATGTTTCGCCGAAGGTAAGCGCGGTCCCTTTTCGACGATGTCTGGGCTTGAGCGCGCCGACCGGAAGCGGCTCCACACCTGCCCGCTCCAGCAACAAATCGTAAAGGCGCTGGTAGTTACTCTCAGAGGTCAGGGAGTAGTGGCTGACCGAACGCATCGGCTCTGGGATCCAATCCTCAGTGGCGGCAGACAAGAACACCGGCACAAACTTCAGCGTATTACTGCGACTGCCGTAGATTTCTTGGGTGATGAGGGCACCCTCCCAATCGACGCCCTTGCCCTTACCGAGTTTTTCATGCCCGCGGAATCGGCGGTAGTAGGTTTCGGTGCAGACGACAAGAACGGAGCCCGCGGCATCGAGTTGATCGAGCATCCAGCGCGGCCAGCCCTGCTGGGGTGCGCCGTTCACGTACTGGTCAAGGAGAGTCTCGATGCCGTCCTGGCGCAGCCGTTCGGAGAGCGCAAGCACTTGTTTACTATGCTCGACGGAATCGTGGCTGTAGCTGATGAAGACCGTGTTCTGTTTCATGACTGCTGCAGTAATCCGGTCACTATAGCCGAGCTACTGAATCGTCTGGAATCAGCGCAGCGAATACTGATCTGCCTCCCCTGCTCTTGCGTGAGTTGATGAGGCGAAGCGGGTGGCGCTTGGCGCCAAGGAGACCCTTCTTCATAACCTCGTCGCGATTGGCCGCGATTCACCGCCTGGTGATCACCACCGGCTGTGAGGCGCGGCACCTCCGGCGCAAACCGCAGGGCTGGCGCCAGCCGCGACGCGAGGCAAGATGTTCCCTCCTGGATCCGTCTGTGATGCGAGCGGAGCCGGTTTGCAGAGGAGATGCCGCGCCTCATGGCCGGTGACACATCTGGGCACGAATGGGGCTGTCCGCGGTCTTCCGCGGACAGGACCCGCCTGGAGGTTATGAATCCGGTTTAGATCAGCAGCGCGTCGCGCGCACCGACGACGAGGTCCTGCGCCTCGTTGACTGTCGCGCCGACCGCTGTCAGATGCCCCATCTTCCGCCCCGGTCGGGGGTTGGTCTTGCCGTAAAGGTGCAGCTTGACGTCGGCGAACCGGAAGGCAGCCGCCCAGTTCGGCTCGCCGTCCACCCAGAGGTCGCCAAGCAGGTTCGCCATCGCGGCCGGGCGCGGGATCTCCGCCGACCCAAGCGGGAGACTACACACGGCGCGCACCTGCTGCTCGAACTGGCTGGTCACGGCAGCGTCGATCGTGAGGTGGCCGGAGTTATGGGGCCGCGGGGCCAGCTCGTTGACCAGCAGGTCGCCATCGGTGCTGACGAAGAACTCGACACACAGCACACCGACGTACTGCAGCTCTTCGAGAATCGTCCGCGTGATGTCGTTCGCCTGTGTCACCACGGCCGGTGGGATCGCGGCCGGCACAGTCGTGACATCGAGGATGTGATCGCGATGGCGGTTCTCGAATGGTAAGTACATGGCGATCTCGCCGTCGCCGCCCCGGGCGGCGATGATCGAGATCTCTGCCTGCAGGCTGATGAACTTTTCCACGACCGCCGCCTGGTGACCGATGGCGGTCCAGATAGGTTCTACGTCGGCCGGCGTCGCGACCTTGTGCTGCCCCTTGCCATCGTACCCAAAGGCGGCGGTCTTGATGACGGCGGGCGTTCCGACGCGGGCCACCGCGTCCCATAACTCGTCAAAACTCTCGGCGGACGCAAACGGTACCGTCGGCACTCCGCGGTCCGCGAGAAACGTCTTCTCGCGGGCACGCTGCTGAGCGATGTGCAGCGCGACGCCAGACGGGCAGACCGGCACGAGTGCCTCCACGGCGTCGATCGCCTCGGTCGGGATGTTCTCGAACTCGAACGTGACCACGTCCACGCCGCGCGCGAACGTGCGCACCGCATCGAGGTCAGCATACGGTGCGCTCACCTCCAGGTCGGCGATCTGTCCTGCAGGTGAGTCGTCTTCGGGAGAAAACGTGTGGACGCGGTAGCCCATTCGCCTGGCGGCCATCGCGAACATGCGCCCAAGCTGGCCGCCCCCGAGCAGGCCCAGGGCCGCGCCCGGCGCCACGCGCGTCACGGCAGCGGTACCTGCCGTACTTTCTCGGTCTGCTGGTCGCGAAAGGCGCGGAGCTTCGCCCTCAGATCCGGGCGTGAGTTGGACAGAATGGAGACGGCAAGGAGCCCCGCGTTGGTCGAGCCTGGCTTGCCAATGGCCAACGCGCCCACTGGGATGCCGCCCGGCATCTGGGCAATCGAGAGCAGGGAGTCGAGACCCTTGAGCGCCGCGCTCTCGACAGGCACGCCGAGGACCGGCACGACAGTCAATGCGGCGACCATACCGGGCAGGTGCGCCGCGCCGCCGGCGCCGGCGATGATGACCTCGACGCCGCTGGCTTCGGCGCCCGTTGCAAACTCGGCCATCCACGCCGGTGTCCGGTGAGCCGATACGATATGGCGCTCGTAGGGCACCTCAAAGCGGTCGAGCACGTCGACCGCATGTTTCATCGTCTCCCAGTCGGATAACGACCCCATGACGACGGCGACGAGCGGCTCTGCCATTAGAAACTACTTTGTCATCCTTGCCTTGAGTTCACCGTCGATCGCCGCCATGAACTCGTCGGTAGTCAGGTACGGCTGATCCTTGTCGATCAGGATAGCCAGATCCTTGGTCATCCGGCCCGATTCGACGACGTCCACGCACACCTGCTCCAGCGTCACTGCGAAGGTGACCACGTCCGGCGTGTCGTCGAACCGGCCGCGATACTGCAGTCCACGCGTCCACGCATAGATCGACGCGATCGGATTGGTCGACGTCGGCTTTCCCTGCTGGTGCATCCGGTAGTGGCGCGTGACCGTGCCGTGGGCGGCTTCGGCCTCCACCGACTTGCCATCGGGCGACATCAGCACCGACGTCATCAAGCCCAGCGATCCGTAGCCTTGGGCCACCGTATCGGACTGCACGTCGCCATCGTAGTTCTTGCAAGCCCACAGATAGCCACCGTCCCACTTCAGACTGGCCGCCACCATGTCGTCGATCAGGCGGTGCTCATAGGCCAGGCCCTTCGCCTCGAACGCCTGCCTAAAGTCGGCGTCGAAGACGCGCTGGAATGTGTTCTTGAACGTGCCGTCATACACCTTCAGGATCGTGTTCTTCGTCGAGAGATACACCGGGTAGTTGCGGCCGAGCGCATACGTGAAGCAGGCACGGGCGAATCCCTCAATCGAGGCGTCGAGGTTGAACATACCCATCGCGACGCCGCTGCCCGGCGTCTTGATGACTTCCCGCTCGATCGGCGCCTCTCCACTGCCGCTGGCCGGCGTCCAGCTGATCGTGATCGTGCCAGGACCCGGGAAGTGGAAATCCTGCGCACGGTACTGATCGCCGAAGCCGTGGCGCGCAACGACCACGGGTTTGTTCCAGTGCGACACGATGCGCGGCACGTTGCGGCAGACGATCGGCTCTCGGAAGATCGTGCCGTCAAGGATGTTCCGGATCGTGCCGTTGGGCGACCGCCACATCTGCTTGAGATTGAACTCTTTCACCCGGCCTTCGTCAGGTGTGATCGTGGCGCACTTCACCGCGACGCCGTATCGCTTGGTCGCTTCGGCCGAATCGATCGTGACCTGGTCGTCCGTCTCGTCGCGCGACTCGACGGCAAGGTCGTAGTATTTCAAGTCGATATCGAGGTACGGCAGGATCAGCGTTTCGCGAATCTTCTGCCAGATGATCCGGGTCATTTCATCCCCGTCCATCTCGACAACCGGGTTCTTTACGTTGATCTTGCCCATCGTGCTCATGGTCTCCTGATTCGCCACCGAGGCCGGTCCCTGATTCGGTAACGCATCACCATGCGTCCACCGCGTCTATCCGTGGAAGAGAAACGGTGATTATATCGCGATGCCCCGAAGACGTCCTGCGAAGCGCCCGCCCTCTAGGCGCCCGCGCCGGGCGCCCTTCGCCCAAGCCCTTCCACCGCACTCACAGCCAACCCGACGATCACAACAACAGCCGCGCCGATGACGTTGTGCCAGAGAAAGGCCACGTTTGTGAAGCTTGCCGCCCAGGCCACCGCGCCCATGCCCGCCAGCAACCCGAGAAAGGCCCCGTTGGCAGTCGCGCGGCGGAAGCCCACTGCCAGGATGAACACACCGAGGATCGAACCGTAAAAGAACGATCCAAAGCGGTTGACCACCTCGATGAGCGACCCGAGTTCGGCGGCCCAGATGGCCACGCCGCTCGCAAAGAGTCCCCAGAATCCGGTCGCGAAACGCGACACCCACAGGTAGTGGCGATCGGTCGCGTGCCCCTTGGCAAATCGGCGGTAGAAGTCGATCACGGTGGCCGTCGAGAGCGATGCCATCTCGGCAGCGATCGTCGACATCGCGGCCGCGAAGATGGCCGCGATCAGCAAGCCGATGAGACCCACCGGCATGTGGGTCAGGATGAACGTCGGGAAGACGTAGTTCACGTCGTTGTACGACTCGTCGCCGGTCGCCTCACGCACGAGCGACAGCGCCTCACCCCGAATAGCACGAACCTCGGCTTCTCGCGCCGTGAACTCCCCCCCTGCCGCTGTGCGCGCTGTGGCATCGCCGCCGGTATCGGCCTCCGCCAGCGCCAGGCCCGCCGTCCGCCGGGCTTCGTTCGCAGCAACGAAACGGCCTTCGAGCGTCCCGTACTCGGCCGCACGCGGCCCCTCGCGCAGCTCGCGATCGTGTACCGAATTGAAGAGCATCGGCGCTGGTGTGAACAGATAGAACAGAAACATGAACACACCGACGAGCAGCACCAACGCCTGCAGCGGGATCTTCCAGTACGCGCTCATCATCAGCGATGACCGGGCCGCGCTCACAGATTTCGCGGCGAGATACCGCTGGACCTGACTCTGGTCGGTCCCGAAGTACGAGCAGAACAGAAAGAACGCCGCGATCGTTCCGGACCAGAAGGTGTACTGGTTCGTCAGATCGAACGAGAAGTCGAACGTCTGCAGCCGCCCCGTGGCGCCGGCGATGCGCAACGCTTGCGGCACGCTTACCTCGGCTGGCAACCCGAGTACAAGGACCACTACGGCAGCCAGCAGGCCAAAGACGATCAGCACAACCTGCTTGACGTCGGTCCACGTCACCGCCTGGACGCCGCCAAACATCGTGTAGACGGCCGTCGGCAAGGCAATCAGTAGCGCGGTGTTGGTAACGCTGATCTCCAGCACCACCGCCAGCACGACCGCGGGCGCCGAGATCACCACACCGAGCGACATGCTGCGGGAAAAGAGAAACAGCAGGCTGGTGAAGGCGCGCGTCTTGGCGTCGAACCGCTGCTCCAGAAACTCGTACGCAGTGAAGACCCTGGCCTTGTGAAAGAACGGCACCAGCGTGACCGACAGCACGATCATCGCGAGCGGCAGCGCATAGTAAAACTGCAGAAACCGCATACCGTCCGCGTAGCCCTGGCCGGTGGTGCCGATCATCGTGATGGCGCTGAGCTGGGTTGCCATGACCGAGAGGCCGACGGCCCACCACGGCAGGCTTCGGCTGGCGAGGAAATACCCTTCGAGTTCGTGGCTGCGCTTGGTGAGGCGCAGACCGTCCCACACGATCCAGGTCAGATAGACCGCGATGATCGTCCAGTCGATCGGATGCACTACGAAAAGTATTCCTGGAAGGCGTAGAGCGCTGTGAGCGCAACCACCCAGAGGATCAACACGCGTGCGTAGCTATGGCGGGTGTCGGGCTCGGTCGTCATGACCCGGGCTGGAGCCACCGGTCGCGCTGCTGCTGCTGCGCGTCGGCGTTGGCCGGATCGACCTCGAGCTGCCACTCCTGCGGCGGCTCGGCGCCCAGGACCGCGTCGATCGTCCGCAATGCATCGCGTCGCGCCACGAGCAACGCCACGGCGGCGCCCGGCCGATACTGACCAAGCCTCGCGGCCAACTGGTCGGCGCGCACCCGGAAACCGTTCATCGCCAGGATTTCGTCGTCCACGTTGAGACCGGCCTCAAATGCCGGCGTCCCGCGACGCACCTGGGTCACGACCAGCCGGCCATCGACGTTTCGCGTCGACATGCCAAGCCATGCGGGCCGAGGCCGATCGTCACGCGGCTCGTCGACGGGTCGGAACCGCAATCCGAACGCCTCGAGCGCCTCGCCGTACTCCAGTTCGGCAGTGCCCTCGATCGCGCCGTCCCAGAACAACGCGAGGCTCAGACCGCTCACCTGCTCCACCACGGCGCGGAACTCATCTGGCGTGAACCCGCGATCGCCGGAAAACCGCTCGAACGCCGTACGCATCACGTCGTCCAGGCTCCTGGCGCCTGATGTCGCCGCGCGGATCCGGCCATCCAGGAGGAATCCCAGCACGGCGCCCTTTGTGTAGTAGCTGACCGACGCGTTGACGCTGTGCTCGTCTTGGCGGTAGTAATTGATCCACGCGTCGAAGGAGGCCTCCTCCACCGACTGCACGAGCCGCCCCGGTGTCGTTTGCAGCCCCCTGATGCGGCTCGACAGCGCGTCGAGCAGCTCCGCGCGCGTCGACAGGCCGGCCCGATGGAGGGCCAACTCTCCGTAGTAGTCAGTCAACCCCTCGACCATCCAGAGGCTGCGCGTATGGACCTCGTCCTCGTAGTTGAACGGGCCCAGTTCGACCGGACGCAGTCGCTTGATGTTCCAGGCGTGGAAGAGCTCGTGACTCGCCAAGCCCAGCCAGGCGAGATACGCCCTTCTCGTGCCGGTGGCCCAGCGATTGGACATCAGCATCGTGGAGTTCTTGTGCTCCAGCCCGCCGCCACCACTCGTGGCCAAGGTCAGCATGTTGAGGAACACGAACTTGTCGTACGGCAAGGCGCCCCACATACGGCGATGCTCCCGGACGACGAGCTCTAGATCTCTCGCCGCGCGAGCCCCGTCGAACACGCCGTCTTCGCCGACGTTCGCCAGGACATGTCTCTTGTCATCAACGGTGAACTCGTAGACGGCCGGATTGCCGATCACGATGGGCGAATCGACCAACGTGTCGAAATCAGGTGCCTGGTACCGATGGCTGCCCCCAGGGATCTCGGCCAGGCCGGTCACCGAGGCCTGCCAGCCTGGCGCCGGCTGAATGACCACCTCGTGCGGACGCCCCAGCCCATCCACCAGCGTCATGAACGTCGGGGCGCCATTCAACATCGCGAAGTCGGCTTCGACCCAATTGGTGCGCACGCTCATCTCGCGCGCGTATACGCGATAGCGCACCTCGACGGATGGCGCACCGCCAGTGGCAACCCGCCAGCGGTTCTTGTCGGACTTGGCGACCGCAAGCGCGCGCCCATCGACGCCGCTGGCGGTCACGGCCTCAACCTGCCGCGCGTACTCCCTCACCAGGTACGAACCCGGTGTCCAAACAGCCATCATCAGCTCTACCTCCGACCGCCCATCGGTCGGCACCACGACGCTCACCTCGACGTAGTGCGTCTGCGGCTCGGGAAAGCTGACGGTGTAGCGAATGGGATCGGATCCGGGATCGGGCGCGGTCTCCGCGGAGGCAGAAAGAGGACTATGCATCATGAAAACAACCAGCAAGAGCGCGGGGATTCTTGCGACCATGGGATGCATTCTATAGAAACCGGCCGCGAAGGTGCTCGGCCCGGGCACAGCGGGCAGCGATTGATCGGGGTCGTCGGTACTGGTCGATTGCCTCTCTGGGCAGAGGGGCGTCAGAGCCCAATGGACTCAGGAGCACCCCATCCAGGTGGGCGCCACGCTCGCCTCGAGCGATTTCGTCGGCGCGGGCAACCGCCGCGATCGGCGCAGCGCCGGACCACTAGAGCGCTTTTCAAATAGCCCTTTGTACTGACTGAGCGAGTCATGTTACTGCTGCACGCACCATTGCAACGCGTCGGTCCCGCCGAATGCCGGAACCATTTTCGCCATTGCGGCTATTCGAACGCCACACGGTCATGAAAAGCGCTTTACGCGTGCTGGTCCTCCGGCACGGGTTCAACTTCATGCATCGGCCGCAACTTCCCGCCATCTGTCATCTCCGCAAGTCCGGCCTGCAACGCTCGCTCAACGACCTGCTCCCACTCTCCCGAGAAACGGCTTCGCACCCGTGGCGGCACACGCAGGATCGCGAGATCGCGCGCCAACCCGTACTTGGCGAGCCGCTCGTCGCGTTGCTCTTCGGACATCGGCGTGAAAGCCTGGTCCCGCTCCGCTGGTCTTGCAACCACGATCAAATTGCCACGTTCGTGGGTCACGAAGACAGCTTCGAATCCCGCGGCCCCCAACCCGCGAAGCAACGAATCGCGATCGAACGCCTGCAGATGAAACGGGTTCAGGGTATTGATCATCGACTGGCCTTGTTCCAGGAACTCTGCGTCGTCGGGCTCGTTGTACAGGTACAGGTGGCCGCCCGGCGCAAGCCGCTCGCGCACCAAGTCCAGAAAATCGCGGGGCCGCACGGCGTGCGTAATCATGTGATTGGCGACCACCAAGTCGAAAGCGCCCGGATACGGAATCGAGAAGTGATCATAATCGAGCAGATGATCGACCGTGTGGCCGTACGCCTCGCGGTTGAGCAATTGCTGGCTCTCGAAAAGGGGCAATCCGTACACGTCGGCGTTCCACACCCGCTTGAGCACCGCGCCGATGGACCCGCAGCGGGGTCGGAGTTCGAGGACCCGCGGTGCTTGAAACTGCAACAGCGAGGTGAGTATCTCGACGTGCTGGCTGTTCGACAGGCGGTCTCGAAGGAGCGCCGGAAGATAGCTGTCACCGTCAAGCCCCGCATGCTCCGACACGAACACACCACGCGCCACACGCCCGCTCAGGTCCGAGCGCTCTTCGGGCGTGAGCTTCGTCGGGTTCAACATGGCGCCCTCCGGCCCCTGTTTCCCTGAGCCGGGACGCCCCGAGCGTCCGATCGTCTCGTCGAAACGCTCAACGAGCCTGGTGTACCGCGCTCCCGTCGGGCGACGTCTGGCGAAGACGACCCCGCATGCATGGCACATGGCGTAGTTATAGACACTCGCCTCCGCGTCGGGCGCGTGCTCAAGGAGGAGAAACTTGTTGTACTCACACACCTGTGTCCAGCGCGTGCCCAGACAGACCGGGCAAGAGTCGAGTTCGAGGATGTGATGAACGTCCGCGCCCTGCGTGGCAGCCGGCGGAGGACTCTCGCCATCCTCGACGGTCAACGGCACCCGAGGACCTACCTTGAGCGTCGATCGTCGCCCACTTTGCTGGGCTCCAGTTCCGTTGGCCAGGGCGGAGTCGATGCGCCGGGTCAGAAGGCGCGTTTCCAGCTGAACTTCGCGAAGCTTCTTGTGATCGGACCGCAGCTGCCCGACCATGTCCGCCGTCAGCGCAGCGACGGCCCGCCGTGCGAGTCGAAGAACGGCGCTTTTCGGGTTGAGCATGGTCACTCCTGTGTCTTCGAGCGCCGAACCATCCTAAACGTACGGAGTGATGGAGGGCGGTGTCTGCCTGGGACAACCGGTCGGGATGACGGGACTCGCACCTGCAACTCCAGCCACGGACCCTAGCCTATCAGCTAGGTGGATTCTTGCGATCATGGGGCGCATTCTATGGAACCCGGCCGAAAATAATGCCCGTCCGGAGGAGCGCGTGCAGCGGTTTATCGGTTCCCTCGATATTGGTCGATCGCCTGCCTGAGCAGAGGGGCGTCAGCATCGCCTGGATCCAGTTCGAGCGCTCTCTCCAGGTGAGCAACGCCCTCGTCTTTGCGGTCGAGATAGTCGTAATACAGCGCTCCAAGAACCTTGTGTGCGTGCGGGTGGTTGTTGGACGCAAGGACCGTTTCGAACGCCTCAGCGGCGTCGCCGTAGAGGTCTTGCTCGATGAGGTCCGCCCCTAGATCGAAAGCTGCCTGCAGAAGCGCCGGACTCCAGGTCTCCCCATTGCCACGCCCCAGCGTCTCGAGTGCCTCCTCCCAGCGTCCCAGTCCCTGATAAACCTGCGTCAGACGGCTTCGGGGTTCCTCGTTCCCGTCGGCCAGCTGCTCGGCCCGCTCGAGATACGGCAGCGCGTCCTCGAAGTAGGGCACCGCCTCGCCCCGCTCTCCTTGCAACACGTAGGCGCGCCCAATCGCCCAGGGGACCAAACCGTCAGGCATTCGATCGCTCGTGGAGTCCAGGATCGTACCGACCATGTCCGCCATCCGGCCCGCTGTGGCGTAACCCCGGACGCGGTTCTCCAGGCCAACCTCAATGAAGTCCCGAAAGTAGTCGGCCACCCGCAGCGCGCGCCCGAACGCCTCCAGGGATTGACTGAACTCGCCCGCGTCGAAGTAATAGTCAACGAGCAGCGACAAGCTCTCAACGTGTGCGTCATCAATCTGAAGCGAGCGCTGCAGCTGATCGATCGCCGCCTGGGTGTTTCCTGTCATGTGATGAGCGCGTGCGAGCAGTGTGTGGATCGTGACGTCGAGCGGTGCCAGCGCCAGAGCCTTCTGCAGGACCACGACCCCGCCCGACAGGTACTGGGTATGGCCGGCCGCCGCCAGGCCAAGGTAATAGCGGCCGAGATTGGTCGCGTTGTCCGGGTTGTAGGGGTTCAGCCGCCTCGCTTCGAGCGCGAGCCTCTCCCCCTCCACCCGAGCGGACTCGCGCCGGCTCGCCTCGATGCTGCCATCACTGCTCATCGCCTGCTGGGTGATGGCGGACTCCGAGTAGTAGAACCCCTCGTCGCTGTCCAACGAACGAGCTACTTCGTGGAGGGCGAGCGCCGTCTCGTACGCGCCGACCTGCCGGTAGCGCTGGGCCTCCGTGAGGTAGACGTCCGCACGAAGCACGTTCACGTTCTTGAACCAGAACAGTCCACCAACCACGAGCACGCACGGGAGATACAGCCACAGCCGCGTGCGCCGCGCCGGCCGAAGATCCTGCGTCTGCAACCAGGTAAGCGCGGCCGCCAGCGCCAGAGCGACCAATGTGACGCAACACACGTACATGGCCACGTCGTCCGCGAGAACCGCCGCTGTTGCCACGGCTGTGTCTGGTGTGGTCACACTTCGCCAACGGGAAAGGCTGAGCCCACGCACCAGCCAAAACACGAGACTGCCACCCAGCGACGCGGCCGAATAGACGACCACCGCACTAATCTTGGCCGAAGGCGAGGCTCCGCCCGGCTCTGGCGTTTCACGCGCCGCGTCAGCAAGTAACAATGCCAGCCCGGCGAGCCAGACCGTGACGAAGAGCCACGCCACCCAGTGGCTGTTCGGCGTCCGGGGCCAGACAAGGTCCATGGTTAGGGTGACGAGTATCACCGCCACCATGAACCCGAGGCCGGACGCCGCACGATACTCTGGCCGCAGCGGCCACGAGAGCGGGCTTGGCGGGATCTTGCTTGCACTCTTTTGCGCGCGCCCCGCGTCCTGCTCGCCCAACCTTTGATCGTGGAGGCTGACCGCGACAAGGAGTCCTGAGTAGATCCAGAAATACGTGTTGGTGGCGGCGGTCGAAAACGCGAACTGGACCGCTAGAAAATGACCGACGACACTTGCGAGGATAGCCACGCCCAGTGCCTGTCCGGTCCCATCCCGCCGCTCTACCGCCCTGCCTTGCCCCGCGCACTGGAGGACGACGTGCGCTAACACGCCGGCAATCACCCCGAAGGGCAGCGCAAGTCCGACGAACGTGAGGACGCCGCCTGTTCGGTCCATAAAGACCGCGGCTACGACCGCGAGAGCCCCGCTCGTCACCATGATCGAGATCACGGTCCGTCGTGAGGCACGGTCGCCCACCCACCCGAGCATCGCCAGAGCGAGCGTGAACCAGCCGATCATCAGTCCGTAGTACGCCATCACTCCCAGGAGTCCTGTCGTGACCGCAGTATCAAGGGTCTCGTTGTGCGCCCGGTCGACGCGCTCTCTCTGGCCTTCGATAACACCGACCTCCGGAGGACGGACTGCGGCCAGGACGTCCTTGCTGCTCTCCGGGCCGTACCCCACGAGCGGCCTTATGGCATGGTGGCGATCGGGGGGTGCTAGTACGTCGCCCGGAACGCCGAGCGGCTGGGTCCTCCCGAGCAGTTCGGCCGCCGCATCCCAGAGAAGAACCCGAACCCGGGAGGTGGGATCATCGGAGTCGAGAACTCTCGCGACTCGCTCGACATACGGTGCCTCTCGAATGGCCGCGAATATCGGCGACGCTGTGAGACCGGGAAGATTCACAACGACCAGGAGCATGCCAAGGACCCCTGCTCCGATCCACGGCACTCACAACCAGTGGCGGATGCGAGGGAGCGCCACGGCTCCGGCGACGAAACCCGCGCCGGCGAGGCCCACCACCGGTCCCCGGCTGCCGCTAAAAAGAATGGCGGTTGCTTGAGCTGCCAGCACGGCGCCGTAGAACAGGGCGGCACCAACCTGCCGTCTCTTCACAGCGCCGTGATTCACGTCCGGCGCACACGAGATCACGATCCGAGCCAGCGTCAGCGGAACAACGAGGCTCAGGTATGAGGAGAGAAAAATAGGATTGCCGAGGGTTCCCGTGGCGGCGATCCCCCTGGTGGCATCCGGGTGACTGAGTCCGAGATATTGGAGGATCGCGTAGACGGCCACGGGCAGGCTACTCAGGATAATCGCCGCCACCAGGCGGTCGATCTGTTCGCGGGTCCTCAGGTATCCGGCGATGAATCCGAAGAGCGCAACGTAGCAAAAAGTCGAGTACGTTCCCTGCAGTCTGTCGAACGAACCCCATACGCTGTGCGTCGGGTCAATTGAAAAGAGGGTGCTGACCGCGTAGCTCGCGGAGAAGAGAAGCACGGGCACGACCAGCGGCAGCGCCAGCCAATGGCGCAGGCGTTTGATCACGCCGGAACCCAGCGCGGGTCGAGCCTGTTCCTCCAGGGCGAGCACGAGCCACGCCAGCGCCATCACACCGACCAGCGAGCGAAGCAAGACGACCTTGAACGGTTCGTAACCGCGGGCGGCTTGGGCGTTGAACGCCAGGGGCACGACGATCGCCGCGGTCAACCACCCCGCCTCGATGATTCCCGCACACACCGCCGACAGCCTCGTTCTCAGCGCCGCACCTCGCGACCGAAGCATGAGAGCCGCGGACGTACCCCTGGCGGCATCACGCTATGCTTTGGCGTGCTGGACGCGCTCATGCGGTTCCTCAAGTACCTGTTCTCCACCGATCACAAGGTCATCGGCCTGCCCGGCGCCGTGCACGGCACCATCATGGTATTCCTCGGCGCGGTGCCGTTGGCGGTCGGCGCTTTCGGCAACTACCTGGTGCCGCCGCAAATCTGGAGGGGCAGGAGGCTGTACTGACCAGTCGCATCCAGGTGCAGTCGCCGAAGGCGCGAACCGCCCCGCCCATCGAGACAAGCCCGGATCTTTTACACGCTTTCCTGCGGGACGCCGCGCACGTGCCAGGCGGAACCGCCACGGGTGTGGCGACGCCTCGCAGCGCCGACGATGTTCCCTCTCTCGTGCGAGCCGCCCGGCGCATCCTCCCGATCGGTGCAGCAATCGTCGCTGACGGGTGGCGCCACGCCGCGGGGCGATCTGCTGATCAGCACGCGGGCACTCACCGGCGTTTCCTTGCTTCCGGGCCGGAAGGTTCGCGTTGGCGCGGGTGTGCCCCTCGCCGCACTCCAGCGGGCACTGGCAGCCGATGGCCTGTACTATCCGCCGGTCCCCACCTACGACGGAGCGTTCGTCGGTGGCACGATCGCCACCAACGCCGCTGGAGCCGCGACGTTCAAATACGGAAGTACCCGCCGCTGGGTCGACGCGTTGAGCGTCGTGCTGGCCGATGGATCACTGATCGAGGTCCAACGCGGAGAGGTCATAGCGTCACCAGACGGCTGGTTCGAGCTCCAGGCAGCCACCGGCGACATCATCCGCGTACCAATCCCGACGTATGTCGTGCCCGACGTCGTGAAGCTGTCGGCTGGCTACTTCGCCCGCCCTGGCATGGATCTCATCGATCTCTTCATCGGGTCGGAAGGCACGCTCGGGATCGTGACCGCCGCGACGCTGCGCGTGATTCCACTGCCACGGCGATGCTCCGTGCTGGTGACCTGCACCTCCGACAACCAGGCCCTCGCGGTCACGTCGGCACTCAGGCAAGAGGCCATGGCGAGCTGGCGCGGCGACGGACCGTTGGACGTCTCCGCGATCGAGTTCATGGATAGTCGCGCACTGGCCTTCGCCCCGAACGAGGTGATCGCCCGGGCGGGCGTTCAACGACCCGTGGGCCCAACGGTGCTCCTGCTGGTGCAGCTCGACATAGTGGAGCGGGAAGATGAGGCGCTCGCTCGCCTGAGCGCTGTGCTGGACATATGCGGCGTCACCGTCGATCCGCAGGTGGCGCCAGCCGGCGACGATCGAGGCGCCGCCCGACTGTTCGAGCTGCGGGAGGCAGTGCCTGCCGGGGTCAACGCGGCGGTAGGCGCCGCCAAGAACCGCGTGCATCCCGACATCGAAAAGGTGGCCGGCGATCTCGTCGTCCCGTTCGAGCGGCAGCAAGAGGCGCTCGCGCTGTACCGCGGGACGTTCGAGCGACACGGGTTGCAGTACGCCATCTGGGGCCACGTCTCCGACGGCAACATGCACCCCAATGTCGTGCCCCGTTCGCTCGCGGATGTAGAGCGGGGCAACGCGGCGATCCTCGAGATCGCCAGGCGTGTTGTGGCGATGGGTGGCGCGCCCCTGGCCGAGCACGGCGTCGGCCGCAGCGCACTCAAGCAGCAGCTGCTTCGCGAGTTGTACGGCGATCAGGGGATCGACCAGATGCGGGCGGTCAAGCGAGCGCTGGACTCGGAGTGGAAGCTCGCGGCCGGCGTGTTGTTCCCGGAACCAGAACCGTGACTGGAGACGCCACCGATCAGCGAGGCCTACCGGCGAGCGAAGAGATCCGGACCGTCGGCCGACATGCTGGACGACTGGCTACTCTGCAGGGCCTGCCCCATTCCTCCTGATGGGAGCGGCACACCGTGCGGAGCCTCCACGCCCGACAGGTCGTCGGGCCGGACATCGCTAAACAGCCGGGTCACCGCTGCCGGAATGCCTCTGACATCCTCGAGAATCACGTAGCTGACGGGGACCAACAACAGCGTCACCACGGTCGCAAAGAGCACGCCGAATGCCAGCGACACCGCCATCGGAATCAGGAACTGTGCCTGCATGCTCCGCTCGAGCATGAGGGGCGCGAGCCCCGCGAAGGTCGTCAGCGATGTCAGGATGATTGGCCGGAAGCGCGCCGCCCCCGCCTCGCGCACCGCGGTCACCAGGTCTACATGCTCGAGTCGACGCTGATTGATGAAGTGCACCATGACGAGACTGTCGTTCACCACCACACCCGTTAAGGCGACCATGCCGAACATCGACATGATGGTCAGGATGTTGCCGGTCATGATGTGACCCCAGAACGCACCCACGAGGCCGAACGGAATCGCCAGCATGATGATGACCGGCTGCACGTAGGACCGGAGTGGAATCGCCAGCAGTGCGAAGATCGCGAACAGCGCGAGCGTAAAGCCGCTTTGGAGCCCCCCGATCGCGTCCCGCTGCTGCGACTGCATCCCTTCAAACGTGAAGTGCACGTCGGGATGACCGATGAGTAGCTCAGGAATCACCCGCGCATCAAGGTCGCTGATCACGTCTCCCGCCGCCACCACGTCGCTATCGACCGTTGCGGTCACATTGACTGCGCGTCGCCGGTCGACGCGCGCAATCGAGGCATAGCCGCGCCCCTCGTCGACGACAGCCACCTGTCCAAACGGTACCTCGACGCCTGCTGGCGTCCTGACGCGCATGTTTTCGAGATCACCGATGGAACCGCGCTCGTCCCTCGGATAGCGCACCATGACCCGCACGTCGTCGCGGCCCCGCTGAATCCGTTGGGCCTCCTCGCCGTAGAAAGCCTGTCGCACCTGCCTCGCTAGATCGCGGAGCGAGAGCCCGAGCGTTTCGGCGGCCGGCTTGATTCCCAGCGCCACCTCGGCCTTGCCCTCGCGAAATGAATCGGAGATCTCGGACACACCGGAATAGTCTGCGAGTCGTGCCTTGATATCGTCGGCGACCGACCGCAACTCGTCGACGTCCGGTCCAGTCAGCTGCACATCGACGTCGGCACCGCCCCCGAACAGCGAAGCACCAAAGCTCACGTCGACCGCCTCGGGGATCGTTCCCGTCAGGTCGCGCCAGCGTTCGGCAAGTGCATCGCTGCCGACGTTTCGGTCTTCAGATGGCGCCAACTCGATGGTCACCTCTCCCAGATGGCTGCCGGATCCTGCCCCGGCATTCCCAGTAGGCAGCGGCCCTGCACCCGCCTGCGGTTGCTCGCCGACCGCCGAATACAGATGCTGATATAGCTCGCCCTGGCCTTCTTCGCGCATTTCGGCCCGCAGGCGCTCCGCGCCTTCTTCGAGCTGCCGCACGGCGGCTGTCGTGACTGAGGCGGGTGTGCCTTGCGGCATCGTGAGGGCCACAGACATCACATCAGCCTCGACCGCGGGGAAGAACTGAAACGCCAAGATCCCGGCGCCGACCATCCCGATCGTGACCATCAGCGTCGCCACGCCCAGGGCGAGCGACACATACCGCCACCGGAGCCCCAACTCCAGCGTGGGTTGGTAGGCCCGGCGGATGAACCACTGCAGCGAGCTGGCCACGCGGCTCTGGAAGCGATGCCACGGCCCGGGATGCTCCGGCGGGGACGGCGCGTGCGACAGGTGCGCCGGCAGAATCCAGAGCGACTCGATCAGCGAAAACAGGAGACACGGGATCACGATCAGCGGAATCGACCGCATGATCTTACCCATCGTCCCAGGCACCACCAGTAGCGGGGCGAACGCGGCGACCGTCGTGAGCACGGCAAACACCACCGGGACCGCGATCTCGCGCGTTCCCTCAATCGCGCCCTTGAGGCCATCTCCATGGCGTCGCTGATGGGTGTACACGTTTTCACCCACGACGATCGCGTCATCCACAACGATGCCAAGCACCAGGATGAACGCGAAGAGGGTAATCATGTTCAGCGTGACATCGAGGCCCGGGAGCATCCACAACGCCCCGAGGAACGAGATCGGTATGCCCAAGCTGACCCAGAAGGCGAGACGGAGCTGGATGAAGAGCGCGAGTACGAGAAACACGAGCGCGAAGCCAGTTGCTCCGTTGCGCAACAAGAGGCTCAGGCGATCAGCCAGGAGACGAGACTGGTCCTGCCAGACCGTCAGTGAGACGCCTTCAGGCAGACCCGCCTGCGCGTCTTCAACGTAGGCGCGCACGTGTTCAGCGATCTCGATGACGCTCTCGTTTCCAGCGCTGTACACCGAGAGCCGCACGGCCGGTTGGCCATCGAAGCGCCCGAACTGGTCGGTCTCCGCGAACCCATCCACGACCTCCGCCACGTCGCCCAGGAGAATCCGTGACCCATCCGGACGGGTCCACAACACCAGGCTCTCGTAGTCGTCGCCTCGATAGGCCTGTCCTTTCGTGCGTAACAGGATCTCGCCGCCTTCGCTCTTGACCGATCCACCCGGCAGATCGAGCGACGACCGGCGAACTGCGTCGGCGACCTGGTCGAAGGTCAGCCCATGCCGGCGAAGCATGCCCTCCGACACCTCGATGGCGATCTCGTACGGGCGCGCGTTGGTCACCTCGACCTGCGTGATCTCGGGAATGGCGGCCAGATCGTCCCTCACCCGCTCCGCGAGCAACTTGAGCGTCAACTCGTCTGAGTCGCCGGCCACCGCGATGTCGATCACCTGATTGCGACTCGTGAGCTCCCGAACGATCGGCTTTTCCGTCTCGTCTGGAAACGTGTCGATGGCGTCGACGCGGCTCTTGACGTCGTCAACGACCTTGCGCGCATCCGCGCCAAGCTCGAGTTCGACCTGTACCGCTCCTCGACCTTCGGACGCCGTCGACGTCACCTTCCTGATGCCATCGATGCCCTCAATCGCCTCCTCGATCCGGATCGAGACCGCCTGCTCCACCTCTTCGGGAGCGGCGCCAAGGTACTCGACCTCGATCAAAATCATGTCGAGGTCGACCTCTGGCATCACCTCCAACTTGATCGATGAGATCGACAGCACGCCTCCCGCGATGATGATGAACATCATCAGATTGGCCGCGACTGAGTTTCGAGCGAACCATTCGATGGCGCGATTCATGACTGCCCCCGGTGTGCGAAGAGGAACTGCTGTCCCACTTCGGTCAGAGGCGCCGGCGGAGCAACCGTTGACCGCTGCGACGACGCGGCGTCCTTCGCGACCTGTACCCGCATCCCATCGGTGACGGCTTCAATAGGGGAGAGAATGACCCGCTCCCCAGCCGCGAGCCCACCGGAGATCACGACGTCCCGACTCGTCGATCGCAACACATCGACCGTCCGGATGCGAATTCGATCCTCGTCGTCAACCACGAGCACCTGGTCTCGTCCGCGCAACGCGGCCCGAGGAAGAACGACCACCTGGTCGGCGACCTGCCCTTCGATCTCCGCTTCGACGAACATACCCACCGCGAGTGGAGGACGCCTGGGATCGCTCCCGGGTGCATACGGGTCATTTACCTGGGCAATGACATTGACCATGCGACTCACCGGATCGATCTCCGCCTCGGTCCTGACGATCCGGCCCTCCCAGGCGTAGGACTCCCCGGCGAACTCGGCTCGCAGCGTCACGCGGGGACCGACTCGCTCCTCACGCCCGCGGTAGGCCAGCGGCACGTCCAGGTACGCCAGTTCTGCGTCCGGCAGCGGCAACCGCACCTCTGCGGCGTCAACGGCATACAGCGTGGCCACCGGGCTCCCGACGGTCACGAACTGGCCGACATCGACGCTCTTCTGCCGGACTCGCCCCGCAAACGGGGCCGTCACTTCTGAGCGGTCGAGGTCCCGCTGCGCTCTCTCCAGATTCGACTCGGCGGCCATGACCGACGCCCGGGCATCCTCGAGCTGCGGTTCGCGGAGCGTCAGCGCCGTGGCATCGCCTCGCCCGAGGTCGTCCCATTCGCGATGCGCGACGGCGGCTTCCGCTTCCTCCTGCGCGAGCCGAAGCCGACTCTGCGCCACCTGGGAGCGGGCGGCGATGACCGCCTGCTGGTAGTTGTACGGATCGATCCGCAGAAGGGCGTCCCCTTCCTCGAAGAATCCTCCGGACGCGAAGGACGGCGATGCCCACATCACGCGCCCGGCGATCTCCGGAACCAACTGGCTCTCGACCCTGGGGCTGACCGTGCCCTGACTGACCACCGTCATCGGCAGGTCCTGTACGACAACCGTCTTGACCCTCACGCTCGGCAGCTCGACAGGTCGGGCCTGCGTCGGCACCTCGGGACGACTGCGAAACAGTGCGATGGTCGCCAACGCGGCTATCCCGATCACGACCAGCGGCAGTAGCACGCGAAGCGCAGTCTTGATGTGTGGCATCACTGGGGTTCACTCGATACGGTTACGGGGTCACGGTCCACCTGGAGCAACACCGGGGCCTCCAACTCATGGAAACCTCCACCGAGCGCCAGATACAAATCCACGCGGTTCTCGAGCAGCAGCCGACGAGCCGCGATCAGCTCACCGTCAGCCTGTAGCGCCAAGCGCTGCGACTCGAGCACCGTCACAAAATCTTCGAGCCCGGATCGATACCGGTCTTCGGCAAGTACCACCGCCGAGCGGGATTGCTCTGCAGACACTGCCAGGTAGCCAAGCCGCTCCTGGAAGAAGGCCTCTGCGGCAAGCGCGGCCTCCACCTCGGCATAGGCCTGCAGCGCGGCGGCGGCGTACGTCGCCAGCGACTCATCGACGCGCGCCTCTGCTCGATCGACGCCGGCCCGGAGCCGACCACCTTGAAAGATCGGTTGCAGGAGGCTCCCGGCGAAGCTCCACACCGAGAAGGCGGGATCGAGCAAGCTCTTGAGTGCGCCACTGGCAGTACCGGTGCTCCCAGTCAGGCTGATCCTCGGATAGAGATCGCGCTCGGCCACGACGAGTTGCTGATTGACCGCAGCCAGTCTCCGCTCGGCGGCCACCAGGTCGGGCCGGCGGCGCACCAGATCAGCGGGCAGACCCGCCGGCACAGCGGCCGGCACATCGGGCAGCTCGGAGGCGATCGGGAAGCCCACTCTGGAGTACTGCCCCAAGAGCACACCTAGCTGTCGCTCGGTCGCGTCGAGCTGCTGGCGTCGCTGTTGGAGCAAGGCCTCGGCGCCAGCCAGGCTGGACAGCGACAGGCGGACGTCGAGCGACGACCGAAGGCCGCTCTCGAAGCGGGCGCGCACCTGTTCGGACGAGGCTCGAAAGCTGACGACCGTCGCTTCGGCCAACGAAATCTGCTGGCGGGCCTCGACGGCGGCCAGCCACGCTTTGACGGCCTGTCCCGCGATCGACAACTGTGCACCGCGGTAGTCGGCAGCGGTGGCTTGCAGATCGGCCAGCGATGCCCTTGCGCCGGCTCTCAGCCGACCCCATAAATCCGCCTCCCAGGTGGTGTCGAGCGACACTCCCATGTTCGCCGACACGGTACTCAGAACAGCCCCGGCGCTCCCAGGAATCGGAAAGCCAATGAAATTTTGCCTCCGTCGCGACCCGTTGAAGCTCGCCTGCACAGTCGGCAGCAGACCAGAACCGGCGATGCGGGAATCTGCGGCTGCCTGCTCCAGTCGCGAGGCCGCGGCCAAGAGATCGCGGTTCTGCTCGAGCGCCCGCTGAACCACCTGGTCGAGTGCCGGATCCCCGAAGGCCGTCCACCAGTCCGGGGCAAGTCCTTCTGCGTTGTCTGCGTCCAGCTCGTCCCCGGGAGCCAACTCTGTTGCTGGTAACTCGGGCGTCGTCCACGCTTCTGGCACCGCTACACCGATGTCCGGCTGCTCCACGGCGGGGGCCGTTGCCCCCATAGACGCGCATGAGACCGATCCCAGCGCGGACGCCAACACGACAGAGGCTAGCGGCAGACGAGACGCCGCCATCATCGGCTCACCGCCGCCGACTGACGGGAGGGCGCCGCCATGCCAGCCACGCCAAACTGCACGAGCGCGTCCAACAACGCGTCGGCATCACAAGGCTGACCCGTACCGAACATCTCACTCCCGCTCCACGTCATCGTGTTGATCAGCGCACTCATCAGAAAAAAGATGCGCAACGCGACCTCTTCGGCTTCGAGATGCGGAAGGGCTCGCTGAAACGCTGGGACAAAGCGCTCGAAGACCTCGGCGAACTGCGTCTTCATGATCGACCGTACCAGTGTGTGGGGAACCCCGTGGAGCCGGCCGATCAACTGGAGAAACTTGGTCCCCTGCTCATCCCACTCGCGCCGCTGCTGAAAGACCGGGGCCAGGAGCGCATGCACGACCCCCTCGACGGAAGGTCCTTTGGCGGGGTCAGCCTCCAGTTGCGTCAACAACGCCAGGCGCGCCTGATTGACCGGCCCGAACCGCCGCTTCAAGACAGACGCCAGGAGCGCCTCTTTGGAGCCAAAGTGGTAGTTGACCGATGCGAGATTGACTCCAGCTTTGGCCGTGATATCCCGCAGAGACGTTGCAGCAAACCCATGCTCCGCAAACAAAGACTCCGCGGCGTCGAGAATCTTCACGCTTGTGGCGTGAGACATAAGTCAGGGTCCCCCAGATCGCTTACTTAAACGTTCGTTTGAATCATACGTTTATATACCTCCAAGAGCAAGGCGACCCGTGCTTATCCGGTTGTTTCAGCAAGCCACCACCGGTAGTGTATCGGCGTGGCGCGCCCGTCGTTTCCGAAGAATCTCCGGGAGTTTCAGCGGCAATTTGCGACCGCCGAGGCCTGTCAGGACTACTTGGCGGCGTGCCGCTGGCCGGACGGCTTTGTGTGTCCCCGGTGCCGGCACGCGCGCGGCTATCGCCTGACCACACACCGGCGCTGGCAATGTGCGGCGTGCCGGTATCAGGTGTCGCTGACCGCCGGGACGATTCTCCACAACACGAAGTCGCCGCTCCTGGTGTGGTTCTGGGCGGCCTATTTGACGGTTACCGACAAGCGGGGCCTCTCGGCGCTCCTGCTGCAGCGGCAGTTGGGCCTGCGGCGGTACGAAACGGCGTGGCTGCTGTTGCACAAGCTGCGGCGCGCGATGGTGAACGCGGGGCGGGAGCCCTTGTACGGCGACGTGGAGATCGATGACACCTGGGTGGGCGCGCCCCAGGCCGGCCTGCGCGGCAGTCGCCAACTCAAGGGGCGGAAAGCCGCGCTGGTGCTGGTGGCGGTGGAACGACGCGGGGATCGGTCGGGTCGGGTCCGCATGTCCGTGATCCCGAACTTCAAACAATCGACGATGCTCGCGTTCGTCACTCACCACATTGCGCCGGGGGCGACGGTCTACACCGACGGGCTGAAAAGTTTCGATGGGCTCCAGGCCGCTGACGTGAGACACGTCGCCCGCCCGCAACCGATCCGGAGCGCCCTGCACAGGGGGGTGCCCTCCGTCGTGCCTTTGGCCGACCGCGTCATCGGCAATTGCCAACAGTGGTTGATTGGCACGCACCACGGCGTCAGCAAGGCGCAACTACAGGTCTACCTCGATGAGTTCGTGTTTCGGCACAATCGGCGGCGGCACCCGATGGCCGCCTTTCAGACCCTGCTGGGCCTGGGGACCGGACGGACGCCCACGCCCGCCCGACGGATTCGCGGCGTGCAGGACGTGCGCCCCCCAGGCTGATCGCAAGATATAGGGGTTAGCTGAAACAACCGGATAAGCACGAGGCGAGGAGTGCGACCGTGAAGTCGAGCGTGTGTTGTGAAGAGGGCGTCAGGCGAAGATGAGCCGCCCGAAACGCTCAGGGGCGTGAAAGTTCAGCACTTCGCCAATTGGGGACCATGAAGCCCAATGTGGCTGTGACGTCTCGTCGCCACACTTGTAGAAATTCCCGGTCCAGGCTTCGGAGGCTATCGGCCGCCCGTGGCCGGTCACGTCCGCAAACAAGGACCAGGGAATCGTGTACTGGATGCTCCACGTCACGGGACGCGCAATCTCTGGATCGATGCGCTCCGGCAGGTTATGGAAACGCCGAATGCGATCATTCCACTGTGTTTCGAGTAGGCGGCAACGCCGGAAGCCCTCTGGTGTGCGGGTCCAGTCTTCGATGAACGACGCCAACAGCGAACCGCCCGCGCTCATTTCAAAATTCAGATAGCCACCGGCCCCACCGGGGCGGACGAAAAACTCCGCGCACGAATCCTTGTGCACCTGCGCCTGAAACCCGACATTGGTCACGCGCACGTAACGGTCCATCACGCGGAAATGAACGTGAATGCCTTCCTCGCTATGCGCCACCTTGGCCTCGGTGAGTGGGCGGTGCGTCGAACTGCGTGAGTGAAAGTGCGAGACCGCGACCGGAGCGACCGCGCGCCAGTCCGCCGAACTCCAGCCGCTCTCAGGCGCGGGCGGACGTGCTGCGCGGGCAATCGTGTAGCTGTGTTCCATGACCTCGCTACGGAGATCAGCCGCGAGAGCACAGCATCACGAATAGGGCTCCGCTCACCGGCGCTTTCGGCCCAGGCGAACCACGATGTCGTACTCAGCTTTGGTGACGGGCTGAACGGAAAGGCGGCTGCCCTTCTGCGTGACCTTCATCTTCTCGAGCCCTGGCGTGGTCTTCAGTGTCTCCAGCGCGATCGTGTTCTTGAACGCTTCCACAAACGCGATGTCCACCATGTACCAGGTCGGCTTCGCCTTGTCGCTCGAATCATCGAAATACTTGTGGCCCTTCTTCCAGGCGAATTGATCAGGGTACCCGGCACGGGCAATCGTGGCCAGGCCCGTCACCCCGGACGGTTCGGCATTTGACGCGTAGAACAGCACTGCGTCGCCGATTCGCATGTCGTCGCGCATGAAGTTTCGGGCCTGGTAGTTGCGGACGCCTTCCCAACTCGTCTCTCTATCCCGCTGAAGATCGAGGATGGTGTACGCGGCAGGCTCGCACTTCATCAGCCAGTACTTTTTCGCCATGGGCACAGGATACAACGCGCGGTCGCTCGGCTCCGGCTGCAGGCGTTGCGCCTGCAACCGGTCACGATGAATTAGCGCGCAGGCGTTGCGCCTGCGTTCCGCCGCGACGGGCTGGCAGCTAGGGTGCGGGCGAGTTCAGCCAGGCATCTCGAAACTGCCGCTGGCCTGCCGTCAGCGTCTGGCCCGCATCCTCGGCCCGCACGATTTCGATCTCGGGGCGCTCAGCGAGTCGCAGCACGCTGGTGACCCGCTCTCCGCGACGCTCGAACACCAGCGCAACCTCGTCGCCCGGCGCGCGCCCATCGATCGCTCGACCGAAGTCGGCGGCACTGGTAACACCCAGGCCCGCGACCGCCAGGATCACGTCATCCCGCTCAAGACCCGCCAGATACGCCGGCGAGCCGAACCGCACGGCCCCCGCCACGCGCGGTCTGCCCTGCGCATCCTGAAGTCTGAGCTCTCCTGCGAACGCGCGAGCCGGGAACACCCGTCGAAGCAGGAGTCCCGCACGCGCGAGCAGCGGTTCATAGTTCACAACCTCGTGGCCCTGGACGTACCGCGCGAAAAACTCGTCCGCGAACGCCGCGTCGCCGGACACGACGGCGAGTGCCTGCCTGAGGTCGGCCATCGTGTACGGACGGTCGACATAGCCGGGCTGGCTGCCACCAGGTTTGCCATGGGCTTCCCAGAGCGCGCGCATGTAGTCGTCGAGGGTGACCTGGCCGTCGGTCCGATCGCGAAGCGTGAGATCCAGGCCGAGCCCAATCGCGGCGCCCCACGTGTAGTACGAGATGAACGTGTTGTCGACGCTGGTCCGATCGATCGGAGCGGCGGCGTCGACAAACGGCGCGAATCGGCTCATCTCCTCCGCGCTTCGCAGGCTGCGACCCGGACTCATCTGCACGCGGTTGATGTTCGACGCCAGCCCGGCCAGATAATCGCCCGTGTCGCGCAGGCCGGCGCGGTGGATGATGAGCGGCCCGTAGTAGCTGGTAAACCCCTCGGCCAGCCACAGCTCACCGGACATGTTGGCGCGCTCGAAATCGAACGGCTCGAGCGATCGTGGACGGATGCGCTCCACATTCCACGCGTGAAAGAACTCGTGCGCCGCCGTGTCGAGAAGGCCTGCCCGGTTGGTGCGGATTGAGCTGGCGCTGGTCAGAATCGTGCTGTTCCGATGTTCCATGCCGTCGCCGTTTGCCCTTGGCAGGTAATCGGCGATAAAGGTATAGGCGTTGCCGTCAAACGACGGGTACTCGCCATACACGTGTCGGGCCTCCCGGACGATCCGTTCCACGTCCGCGGCAAAGCCGTCGAGGTCACCGTCCGTGCCTGCATGGTGCACGACGAGACGGACCACCGGAGACGCGGGTGCGTCCTCCAGCGTGAACGTCCGCAGACTGAAGTCGCTGAACTCGGTCGGGCTGTCCATGAGGTACTGCAGATTCGGCGCGGTGAACGTCCCCGCCTCGTCACCCGGCACGAGTTGCGTCCCCACGCGCCAATCGGCGCCGCTGGGCGCCTCGAACTGAAGAGTGACCGGCCGGTCGTCGAAACCACGGGCCCACATGAGCGCCGCCGGCATGTTGATGTGCGCGTGCGTACTGTCGACCGCGAGATACGTACCATCTATGCGGTCGCCAAAAATTCGGTATGACACACGTACCGTGCTGGCATCTCCAGCAACGCTCCACGCATGCGGGTCCGGCCGCGTGACCGGCAGTGCAATACCCTCGCCGTCAGTGACTTGCACATCAAAGACATTCTTGGCGAACTCGTGTAATGCGTAGCGTCCCGGCGAGGATCGGCTCATGCGAAGTTCAAGCGGTCCCGCCGGAACGTCACGAAAAGTGATCGCCACATCCATCAACCGGTGTTCCGGCTCGCTGAATGACAGCCGGTACTCTACGGGCGCCTGGGCTGCGGCGAGTGCCGGTATGCCCAGGAGGCACAGGAGTACTAGCAGCGAGCAGGCGCGGCGTGTCGGAGGTAGGCGTTTGACGGACGGCCCTGGTTCGAAACAGCGTGTCATTGCGAGCATACGATACTCAAATCTGGGCCCAACGCCCAGTGAACAGCGCGGTTGTCAGCGCGCTACGATCGGTAGCGGCCGTCCGTGCTCGCACCGCTGGATCGTGCGCAGCACGACATCGGCCATCATCTCGATGAAGCGCTCGTCATCGTTGACCGCCTCGGCGCGCACCATCGGAAGGCCCAGCTCTCGGCATACGGCGGCCGCCTCGTGGTCCAGGTCGTAGAGCACCTCGATGTGGTCGCAGACAAAGCCGATGGGACAAATCACGACGGCCTGGAGGTCGGCTGCGTGTTCGCGCCGCAGGTAATCACACACGTCCGGTTCGAGCCACGGGTCCCCAGGTCGGCCGCTTCGGCTCTGGTAGACCAGTGCCCAGTCGCTGATGCCGACCTGCTGCGCCACAAGACCAGCCGATTCCAGGAGCTGCTCTCGATAGCGCGACGACTCGGCCATCGACATCGGAATACTGTGTGCTGTGAAGACCAGTCGCACGGCGCCGCGCAGGTGCGCTGGAAGTGCGGCGAGCGCTTCTCGAACGTGGCCGGCATTGGCCTCAATAAAAAGCGGGTGGTCGAACCAACTGTTCGTGAAGGTGATGTCGATATCTCCGCCCGCGCTGGCGCGTAGCGCCTCGCGCGCGTCCCGAACGTTCTCGCGGTACTGCTCACAGCTTGAGTAGCTGTGGTGCGCGGCGGTGATGAAGCCGATCGCGCGCCGCGCGCCGGACGCATGCATCTCGGCGAGCGTGTCGGCGAGCAATGGGTGCCAATTTCGCATGCCGATATACACCGGCAGCGGATAACCGGCGACAGCGAGCCGCTGCTTGAGTCCCTCGCCCTGCCGCTTTGTGAACTCTGTGATCGGCGACACCCCACCAAACAATTCGTAGTGGTGCGCCACTTCCTCGACCCGCTCCGGGGACACGCGGCGCCCTCGCAGCACCCGCTCCAGAAACGGCCGGATGTCCTCGGGGCCCTGTGGTCCGCCGAACGACACGAGCAAGACGGAATCGAACGGCTGCACCGTTCTCACACCTCGCTACTGGTCAGGAAAATCGGCAACCCCAGCATGTCGGCATACTTTGGCCGATAGCGCGCCACGTTGTACAGCGAGTCGACATCGACCTTGCGCGGCCCCAGCATCGGGTCGGGAAGCGACGCCAACGTGTAGTTGCCGCTGACCAGCGCCGTCATGACGCCGTGCTTGCCGGCCAGAATTGCGTCGGTGGCGATGTTTCCGAACGTCGTCGCCACCAACTTGTCCACGAAGTCCGGCTCTCCGCTTCGCAGCTCGTAGGTGAGATCACTGGCGTTGCTCTCCTCGCCCAGGCGCTCCGCTATCTCGGTCTTGAGAGCCTCGGCAATGCTGGGTGGCCGCAGGTGACCGGACGCATCGTATCGCTCAAACGCCGGCACGTACCCCTGCCACTTCGCGCCCTCCGACAGGACCAACAACGCGTAATTGCTCGGCGTGTTGCGCTTCTCCTCGGCGAGCAGCTCAAGGAGTCGGTCGAGCGACACGTCGTACTCCGGAATACAACATCGAATCGACGTCGTGTACGCGGAATACAGCGCCGTGAATCCGGATTCACGCCCAAAAATGCGGAACAAGCCGTAGCGTTCATGTGAACCGACCGTCGTCCGCTGCCGTTGAATGGAGTCTGTCGCGCGCGTGATCGCCGTCGAAAATCCGATGCAGTACTCGGTGTTGCGCACGTCGTTGTCCATCGTCTTGGGAATGCCGAGCACTTTCACGCCTAGCCTCTCGACACTCGGCGTCGTCGCCAGCGTGCCGTCGCCGCCGATCGCGATCAGATATTCGATTCCCAGCCGGTCCAGGTTGTGCACCGCATGCTGCGTGAGGTCGAACCATTCCCCGTTTCGCGGAACGCCCTCCGCGCTCATGAACTCCGGGAGTCGGCTGATGCGCGACGGACTGACACGGCTGGTGTGCAGCACCGTGCCGCCGGAGCGGTCGATAGTTCGGGTGTTTGTTCGGTCCAAGGGCCAGATGTATTTCGCTTTGCTGGCAGGGTCGTCCAGGTTGCAATGCGTGAGGCCCTCCCATCCCTTGCGAATGCCGATGACCTCACAGTGGTTCTGCGTGGCGCGGTAGACGACACTCTTGATGACGGAGTTGAGACCCGGAACATCCCCTCCTCCAGTGAGGATACCGATGCGCTTGCTCATGCTTCATTGTGCTGTATCCGGACGACGCAGCGTCCGCGGAGCCAGGTTGGCGGTTCGGCGTCATCGGCCGCCCGGTGTCCGTCTCTGTCCAACGCATGACGTCGTCCGCTCGCCACCTGCGCAATGACCCGCCCCCGCTGCTCTCGTAGGTCAGGGCCGATAAGAACCATGGTTATGGTAGTATTACCCAAGTATGGTTCGAGCTACATTCTCGCTGGACGAAGCCACCATAGCCGAGATCAAGCGCACGGCTGCGCGGCTACGCAAGCCCCAGAGCCATGTGGTGCGCGACGCAGTGGTTGACTATGCGGCCCGCACCGACCGCCTGAGCGAGCGGGAGCGGTTGCATTTGATGGGGGTGCTCGAAGGGCTGCGCCACAAGAGACCGACGCGCCAGGCAACGGCCGTGGATGCCGAACTGAGGTCCTTGCGCTCCGCAAGGCGTGATGGGGGGCGCCGGCACAAGTCAGCATGATTGTTCACATTGATACCAGTGCACTGGTCGACGCCCTGACCGGCCCTCGCCGATCTCTCGAGACACTGATCAGCCTGACTGACCAGGGCCATCGCCTGGCGCTCTCGACAATCGTCCTCTACGAATGGCTGCGGGGGCCGCGGACCAGGGCCGATCTGTCGGCGCAGGAGGCCCTGCTCCCCTCCGAGCACGCGATTGGTTTCGGACCAGCCGAAGCCGCCCTCGCGGCCCGCCTGTACAAGCAGGTGGCGCGCCCCCGCGGGCGCGAAGTTCATCTGGCCGTGGCCGCGGCCGCAATCGAGCATGGTGCCGCCATCTGGACGCTCGACTCGGGCGACTTTCGCGACATCCCCGAGTTGCGTCTGGTGTGATTGTGAAGCCCCGGAACACCGGTAGCGGATCTCGTTCTTCTCTTCGGATTTCACAGTTACCCATGTCCCCGGAATGGACCCTCTGTAGGGTGGCGGTGAGGCAGGGATTCGAACCCTGGGTAGGGGTTTAAGCCCTACAACGGTTTAGCAAACCGCCGCCTTCAGCCTCTCGGCCACCTCACCGTATAGGGGTTGCCGTCTGTGGACGCTCGCAAACGGCCTCGCTCCCAACATTATAGCGATCGTCGGCGCGCGCCGTTTCAGGACGGTGCATCGCCACCGGGCCTCGGGGATAATGCGTGCGACATGCCCGCACCCGAGCCGTACATGACGATTCGGGCCGTTCGGCCGCTCGCGTCGGGCCTGCAGGCGCTGGGCCACGATCCCGCCCCCTTTCTGGCCGCCGAAGGGATCGACGCAGCGATGCTCGGGGACCCGGATGCCCGTGTGCCGTGGGGCTCGGTCCTGTCGCTGATCGCACGTGCGATCGACGTCACGGGCGATTCCAACCTCGGGCTTCACATCGCCGAACACGCCGAACCGGGATCGCTCGACGTGCACTTCTATGCGCTGCTCTCAAGCCAGACGCTCGGCGACGGCTACCAGTGCCTCTGCCGCTACCAGCGCCTCGTCCATGAGACGACGCGCATCGAGCTCACCGTAGATGGCGAGCACGCGACGTTGCGCCATGTCATGCCTGGCGGCGTCGCGGCGCCGCGACACAGCGCTGAGTTTCTGCTGGCGATCTGGGTGCGCGGCGGTCGAATGGCCACCGGCACCGACTGGGCACCGACCGAAGTCCGGTTCGCGCATCCGCAGCCGCAGGATTCGAGCGACCATCGTCGATTCTTCGCGGCCCCGGTGCGGTTCTCCACGGCAGAGAACGCCCTCGTCCTGCCGGCGGCGCTGCTCGAAACGCCCTGCCAACGCGCAGACGCGGCACTCCTGGCTGTGCTGGACAGGTATGCGGCGGATCGGCTCCAGCGGACTCCTGAGACCACCGGCTTCGCCGACCGCGCACGCGCCGCGCTGCTGGAAGAGCTGCGAGCGGGCGAGCCGAGCGCGGCACGACTCGCGACGCGGCTCAAGACCAGCGTGCGAACGCTGAACCGCACGCTCGCCAGCGAGAATCTCTCCTACCGACAGCTGCTCGACCACCTCCGCCATGAGCAAGCCTGCCGACAGCTTGCCGACGGGCGCGTCGCGATCGCCGAGATCGCCTTCCTCCTCGGATTCTCGGAGTTGAGCGCGTTCTATCGGGCGTTCAAGCGGTGGACCGGACAGACACCGGCTGAGTTCCGCGGCGACCGCACAGCGCTCCACGCAACGAGCAAACGAGATGCACTCGGGTAACCCCATTCAAGCCGTGGGTGATCCCAACGAGCGTGGCACGTGACTCAACAGCGGCGTTGGCGCTCGTTGTTGCCACTGAAACCGCCACGGAGCACGGTGCTCAAGGAAGCTGGCTATCAGCCCGCGTCAGACCGGGAGCCGTGGGACCTCTGGCTGTGGCAGAGCCGATCCGCCGACATGCGATCTCGCACGCAGGCACTGATGAGTGGCGGCGGCCTGGAACGTCGGCTGGCAACGCTCCAACCGCCAGATCCTCTCGCTGTGGTCGGGGCGATCCCGGGCGGGTTGGCGCTGTCCAACAAGCGCAGCCTCTGGATTCGACTGGTGAAAGCCTATGGGCGCGCACGGGCAGAGACGATCGCCCCGGCAACCTGGCTACCAGATTTCCCCGCTGACCGCCGTCTCCTTGAGGCGCGTCGAGGCTCGGATGCCCTGTATCTGTTGAAGGACTCGTCCAAGAACCGCCGCAAGGGGCTGACGGTCACCAGGGATCCTCTGATCGGCGGCAGTTCCCGGCACGTCGTGCAGGCCATGGTGCCGGATCAGCTATTGATCTCAGGGCATCGATGCAGCCTCAGATGCTGGGTTGTGCTGGTGCGGCACCAAGGAGTCCTCAGTGCCCATCTGTATCGCGAGGGCATCGTCATGTACGTCCCGGGCGGCTCGGCCGTCGAAGACCAGTGGATTACCCGACAGCAGAAGCACATCGGGCCGGCTGGCGCCCCGCAGCGACTGTCTACTTTGTGTTCAACGCTCGCGGTCGAGCGCGCGGACCCCGGCACCTTGCACGCCGGTATCGTCCGGGCCGTACGAGGCGCCGTCAACGCCTCCCTGGGCGATCTGAGAGGAAGCGTGCTCAGCAGTCACCGCTGCTTTGAGCTGCTGGGCGCGGACTTCGTCGTCGACCGGCATCTGAAGCCGTGGCTGCTGGAACTGAACCGGATGCCGAGCCTCGAGTCCAGGCAGGAATCGGAGCGTCCGCTCCGGTCAGCGATGCTGAGGTCAGCCTTCGCTTGTGGAGGTGTAGCTGGGTTCAGCCCGGACGATGAGTGCCCGGAAGTGGGGCGCTGGGCCATCCAGCTATAGGTACGGTGTGCACAACGTTCCTCAGCGGGCCCGGCAGGTCGACGGACCCGCAAGTTTCATCTACCGCGGCGGATCAGAACTAAGGGGTATAGTTGGCAGCATCGGTCACCCCCCCTTGGGCTTCGCAGATTTCGCGTTCAGGTTGTCGGCACGTAAACACGGATACGTCTTTCAGAGCACTCGCGCGAGGGTGGTGTGATTCGACGGGAATGAGGCATCAATGAAACATGTTATTGCGGTGGTCCTGGTGACCGCGCTCTGCGCGGCCGTTTGGGTTGCACCGGCATACGCGCGGCAAAACGGCAAGAAGAACACGAACGCGCCGGACAATGGCCCCAACAACCAGAATTGGAACACGGTCGTGACCGGCGCGACGACCGACGCATCGCAAACAACGCTCTTCCTCGTCGGGGACGACTTCTCGCCGGATGCGGCCGTCTACATCGCCGGTTTCCAGTTGGGTAATGTCATGGTCGATGCGTCGAGGACGTCGCTGACGGCGATGATGCCAGCAGGCGGGTTCGTCCCAGGCAGCTACCTGGTTCGCGTGGTGGCCGGCACCTCTGAGCAGAAGAACGTCAGCTTCGAGATGACCATCGGAGCTGCTGGTCCAACAGGTGCCGCCGGAACCGACGGCGTTGACGGTCTCAATGGCATCAACGGTATCAACGGCACCAATGGTACCAACGGCGTTGATGGCACCAATGGTATTGATGGGGTCGTTATTGGCCACTACCGGACGTTGGGCGACGACGCGAACAACTACACGGTGATCCCCAACAATTCGTCGGGAGTGAGGATCACGAATTGCGATCCGGGAGATGTCGCTGTGGGCGGTGGGCACCTCATTGACGGCATCGGATCTTTGTCGGCGCCGGCAATCCTCGCCAGTGTTCCCTGGCAGAGTGCGGAATCGTGGCTGGTCCAGGCGGTGGGGACCGGTAGCTACGGGAATTTCACGCTCTACACCGTCGTTCGGTGTGCTGATTACGCTCTGATTCACGTGGGTGGCATGGACGAGATGGAGTTCACCGAAGCCGAGTCCAACCTAAACGACCTGGTCTCTGAATATCAGCAATACGAGGACGCGACTGCAGAAGACGAGGAGTTTGAGGACGAGGAAGAAGACGGGGAAGACGAAGAAGAACTCTGATCGTGTGTCTCGCGGCTGATCTGAGAGCCCATCTCTCTTTGAGGGACGGGCTCTCGTCATTTGTGACCGCTCAGAACGAGCCCTCCAGAGACGATTCTTGGCCAGCCGCCCCCGGATCGCGGGTCGTATGCGCCAGCGCTGCCTCGATCTCCTCAAGGACCCAGGCGTCTGACTCGCGCTGGTGGCGCGCCTGTAGCGCCGCACGCGCCCCGGCATCGTCGAAGCGTCCCAGTGCCCAGGCGCAGTGGCCGCGGACCAACGCAGACTCGTGCTGCAGTCTCGATGTCAGCGCCGACACCGCACGCGGATGATCGCTATTGCCCAGCGCCACGGCGACGTTCCGCAGGAAGCCCTGATATTTGGCGCGCCTCACCGGGCTCCCGCGGAACAGCGTCTTGAATCCCTCCTCGTCCAGCGCGAGGAGGTCCACGAGATCAGGCGCCCGGAGCTCCTCGCGAGCCGCGAAGGCCGACGCCGCTGCCCCGACCTGGGCGAAGCGGTTCCACGGACAGACGTCCTGGCACTCATCACAGCCAAAGATGCGATTGCCTACGCCCGCCCGTAGTTCGCGCGGGATCGGGCCACGGTTCTCGATCGTCAGATAGGAGATGCAACGCCTCGCGTCAACAACGTAGGGAGCGACAATCGCCTGCGTCGGGCACACGTCGATACATGCCGTGCAGCTTCCGCACTGGTCGGCAACCGGCTCTCCGTACGCAAGCTCGCAATCGAGTACGATGGCGCCGAGGAAGAACCACGAGCCCACCCCGGCGGTGATGAGGTTCGAGTGTTTACCGATCCAGCCCAGGCCGGCAAGTTCCGCCCAGGCCTTCTCCAGCACGGGGCCGGTGTCGATGTAGTAGCGCCCCACGACGCCGGGCGCGATCTCCTGTATGCGCTGATACAGGTCGCCAAGCGCGCTGCCGAGCACGTCGTGGTATTCGCCCCCCCACGCGTAGCGGGAAATCCGGGCGCGGGACGCATCGGTGCTCGCTTCCTCGCCGGTCCAGTAACTTCGCGTGACGATCAGGACCGACCGCGCCGCCGGCACCACGAGCCCCGGATCGGCGCGCCTGCCGGCGCTGCGCTCCATCCACTGCATGCTCCCGTGCATGCCGAGCGCGAGCCACTCGCGAAGACGCGGGGCCGCATCCAACGCGCCCACAGGCGCAGCCTCGCAGCGATCGAACCCCAGGCCGGTCGCCGCCGATTGGATGGCACGCGTCCGCTCATGGAGGGGGCTCATGGCGCGCAGTCTAGCAGCCCGTGGTGCCGTGAACCGACTTGCCACTCTTTGAAGGTGCCGCGGCGCACGCCGATCGCAGCCGGGGCTTCGCCGCCCTAACGAAAAATCGTGGCGCCGGCCATGGTGTTGGGAATGACGGCCCCGGTCGCGAGCTGGTAGAGCGTGCCGCTCCCGTTGGTAGCGAAGGACCGCTGCCCAGTGCTGCCAATCGAGGACGGCTCGGTGTGCGCGTGGAAGCTCGCGACCGTATCGGCCCCGCCGTTGCACGTCGCGGCGCTGAGAGTCATGACGGTTGGATCAGTGCCCGCCGCCACCGCCACACCGTAGCCGCTCTTGACCACGCCTGTCGTGGAGAGGTCGGAGGTGATGAACGCCGAGCCACCGCCCACCGGGGCCAACGCAAGATCCTCCAGCGAGGGCGCGTATCCACCGCCGCATGTCGACGCGTAGCTGGCCTCCGCGCTGCTGATGATGCGAAGTGAACCGACGGCCGAGGCCTCGTTGCCCGACTGGCGTGCGCGCAGCAGGCCGGGGATAGCGACGGCAGAGACGATGCCGATGAGCGCCACGCTAATCAACAGCTCGATCAGCGTAAATCCCCTGGCGTCCTCCGTCGTCATTCGATTGGTCCTCACTCGTCGCTTCGCCCCTGTCAGGCACCGGCCCGTGGTGACCAAACGAGAGGCGCCCCAGTATGTGGCACCTCGGTTGGGCCCGGCACGCAGAGACATTGTACGTATCACCGCCACACATCGCCTAAGCGAATGGCGCAATCAGGCAAACGATTCGTCCTCTACGGTCAAAGTCACGTGCGGGCTGCTTCGGTATAACAACACAAGACTGCCAATCACGGCAGTCATCGCGAAAGGAGCCCACGATGGACAGAACCTCACAAACGGCGCAGGAACACCGGGACGCGGGACGCGGACGCAAGGCATTCTGGGTGGCGGTCGCGCTCGGCGCGCTGTTCGCCGTCGTCTGGCTGACACCGACCCGAGCCCAGCGGCCGCACGGACCGGGCGGGTTCTTCCACGGCCAACGCGGCGATGCTCATTCGTTGGCGACACTCGGCGCAGAACTCAGGGAACATGCCGGTCTGCTGGCGTACGCGGGCCTGACCGAGCCCCAAGTGGCGCGCATCGCCGACGCGTTCGACGAGCGCATCGCAGTGTTCGCTGAACTGGAATCAGGCCGTGCTGCGATCGAAGGGCGAGTGGCCGACGCGGTAGCGGCCGAGAACCTTGACCCTACTGAGCTCGCCGTCACACTCGGCGAGGCGAGAGAGCTCGCAGAGCGGACCCTTGACGAATCGTTCGACCTGATCGCGGCCGTCGCCAGCGAGCTGACGCCCGCGCAGCGCGCGGATCTGGTCAGACACTGGAGAGACTGATGAAACCGCGTCGCTTCGGGTCGGAATCACGCGTGGTTGGTGGCTCGCTCGCCGTCAGCCACAACCCGGGCGGGCCGACGACGTCACGCCCGCCCCTCGCCGCACCCGGTCGACCCCTTCGGTCCGTCCGCGCCTGGCTCGTCGGACAGTTCGGCCACCCGAGAGGCGTGTCCGGGCGGTTGGCCGGCTGGATCATGGCGCATCGCCCGTCCAATCGCCGGCGCAACGCCTGGGCCGTCGATCTGCTGAATGTGCAGCCGGGATGGCGCGTCCTTGAGATCGGTTTCGGCCCGGGCCTGTCGCTTCACCAGCTCGCATCACGCGTGGGACCAAAGGGGCTGGTGGCAGGCATCGACGTCTCCGCGACGATGCTGCGCCAGGCGCGACACCGCAATCGTGCGGCGGTCGCATCGGGAAGGATGGACCTGCGCCAGGCGTCGGTTACCGATCTTCCGAGCTTCGGCGAGGCGTTCGACGCGATACTAGCTGTCAACACCGTGGGGTTCTGGCCAGACCGACCCGCCCAGTTTAGGGCTATTCGGGCTGAACTCGTGCCCGGAGGACTCTTCGCCGTCACCGTACAGCCCCGATCAAGGGGTGCGACCGCGGCAACGACCGCACGGATTCAGGGCGAGATCGAGGCGGATCTCTATGGCGCGGGCTTCGGGAGTGTGGTCAGCCACACGCTCGAGCTGGACCCTCCGGCGGCCTGCGTCATCGCGCGCGGAGTGCAGACACTACGCCAGTCGATCCGTAGCCTCGTCCTATAGACGAGGTCTCTGACGCTACTCGGGCTTCTTCGCGTGCTCGTCGAACTGGTGGGTCCAGTGCGCGCCACTGCAGAACGGCTTGTTCGTGCTGTGGCCACACCGGCATAACGCGAAGCGCCTCGTCGACGCGCCTTCACCTTGCGGAACCTCCTTGAGCGCGGCGGCGCCTCCGCGCACGACGTACGGACCGTTGGGAACGTAGCCGACCACTGGCTCCCCGCCGCCGTCGCCGTGTTCAACACCGTCGATCGAGTAACTGAGCGCGCCTGAGGGGCACGTGTCGATCACAGCCGCAATCTGCTCGGCCGATGCCGCCGTCGCCAGGACGAACGGTTCCTCCCTCAAACGGAAAACCTCCTTGAGGCCGTCGGTACATCGACCGGCGTGCGCGCAGATGCCGCGGTTGTCATGGATCGTAATCGCCTCGGCCACGTAGTCCTCACGCTTGTAGGGGACCCGGTCCGGGGCCTTCGCATCGCTGAAGCCGTTGGTCCGGTGGCTGCCGTCGCAGAAGGGCTTGTTCTTCGAGCCGCCGCACCGACAGAGCTTGGTCACCGCCTGCGTCTGATGCGCCGCCGCACCGTACAGACCCTCAAGCGAGGTGAGGTTCGTGACGCGATACGGTCCGTTTGGCATCAGCGAAATCTCGGGAACGGTCTTCGGGCCATCAGACATGCTGCTCTCCTTCACTAGGGGGGGCGTCGCTGTCAACGCGCGGATGCAAGCGTCAGCGCGAAGCCGTCATCCGACCACTGGCTCGTGGTGAGGAAGCCAGCCCGCTCCACCATCGCCACGATTTGCTCGGCGCCGTACTTGTACGAACTCTCGGTCCAGATCGTCTCACCGGCGTCGAACATGATGTCGAGATCCGCGGACGGCACACGCACACGCTGCCGGCACTCACTCACCAGGTGCATCTCGATGCGCGAGGCTTCGGCGTTCCAGACCGCGCGATGACTGAACCTCGCCAGATCGAAATCGGCGTCGAGCTCGCTGTTGGCTCGTACGAGCAGGTTCCTGTTAAAGGCCGCTGTCACGCCGAGCGGATCGTCGTAGGCAAGCAGCAGCTCGGCTTCCGGCTTCAGGAGATCCGCACCAAGAAGCAGTGAGTCGCCCACCGACATCGCTGTTCGGATGTTGTGAAGAAAGGCAGCCGCGCCGGGCGGATCGAAGTTGCCGATATTCGAGCCGAGAAAGAGCGTCAGCGTCCGCCCTGTCGCGCGCCTGCTGCTCGCGATCTCGGTAAGCCCGGCCTCGTAGGTGGCCTCGTGGGCTACGACGACGAGGTCGATGTCACTCGCCAGGGCGCGTCCGGCCGCCTCGAGCGCAGCGCCCGACACGTCCACTAGGTGCACGGTCAGTGGGCCAGCCGGACGAGCCGAGAGGAGCGTGGCAAGCTTCAAGCCGCTACCTGGCCCCAGCTCGACAATGGTCGAAATGGGGGCGACGCGCGAGACGATGTCGCTCGCAACACGTTCAAGCAGGCGTTGCTCGGCCCTCGTGATGCCGTACCAGGGCAGGCGGCAAATCGCCTCGAACAGCTCCGATCCCAACTCGTCGTACAGGTGTTCGGACGGCAGCTGACGCGGTGTCTGCGACAGGTAGTACGCGACGTCGACGGCGAAACGGCTACGCGCCGTTGTGGTCTTTGGCACAGCGGAACGTCGCATAGACATAGGGGTAGCGCGCACGAAACCAGTTCCGGAATGTCGGTCGCAACAACGCGCGAGCCGTCGCCGGAGACGCGCCCTTTATGACCATGTGCTGGTTGTCGAAGAAGTCCGCCGAGTATTCCGGATAGGACGCCATCGGTCGAAAACCAGGAAATGGCCCGAAGGGCGTGCTCGTCCACTCCCAACCGTTGCCTACGAGATCCTCCACACCCCACGTACTCGCGCCAGCCGGGTGGCTGCCGACAGGCCAGGGATCCCAACTCGAGAAATCGAACACACCGCGTTCAACCGACGGCTCATCAGAACCCCAGGGATACTGGCGCTCGCCGGCCGGCGAGCCGTACGTGGCGCGCTGAAACTCAGCCTCCGTTGGCAGCCGCGCCCCACACCAGCGCGTGAAGGCCGAGGCTTCCGCATGGCTGAGGTAGACGGGCCACGCCAGCGGCAACGGTAGCAACTCGAACATGCCGCGCCACCACCACGCGTCACCATTGCGCTCCCAGAACAACGGGTGGGCCATGCCTTCCTGCTGAACCCACAGCCAGTCCTCCGCCGTCCACCAGCGCGCGTCTCGATAGCCGCCGGCCTCGACGAACTCCAGGAATCGGCTGTTCGTGACATCGTGGCGCTCAATGGCGAACGCCCCGACGTCTTCAGTACGCGCCGGAAACTCGTTGTCCCATCCAAACCGCACGGTGTCTCTGTCGACACCCAAGGTGGCGCGACCCGCCGGCACGGTGATCCATTCGGCAGATGGTGAGGTGTTCTTCGTCTGCGGATGGTAACCGGCCGGTCGCTGTTTGAGCGCGAACGGCAGCCGATGCCACATGTACAGCAGCGTCTCGTGGTGCAGCGCTTCGTGCTCGATGATGCAAAAGGCCGCTTCGGCTCGATCGAGCAACGGATGCCCAGGCCGATCGAGCTCGCCGGAGGCCAGCACTTCCTCGATCTGTTTGTCGGCGTCAGCTGCAAAGGCGCGGACCACATCCCGGGATGGCCACACCGACTCGGCACTCGCCGCTGCCCCTTCGGCGGCAGATGACTCATGCGGGTCGATGCCTCGGGCGAAGAGGTCCTCGAGACGCGCATCGATGCTCGGGTGACCCAACGCCTTCTTCATGAGGGAGTTGAAACTGAAACCCGGAAGGTGCCCTTCGTAGAACACGATCGGATGGCGCAGCGCGATCGGCTGGGAGTAGTAGGCCTCGTTGGTGAGCACGTCGAACAACTCGCGCGACCGTGCGCGGCTGCGTTGATAGCTACTGAGCGTCTCACTCTGCAGTGTGTCCATCGGGCTCCTCTGCGGCGACCGGCGTTCGGAAGGCTCATTGAACTACATCTCGCGTGATATCGCGAGCCGACGACGGCGCGCGCCCCATGTCGACGGCACTGCGGATGGGGCGGACTCGGCCGTCGGCATGCGGGAATGCGCAAGAGCCCGCCGGATCTCCGTGGAATAATGCCGCCGTGGTTCCACGTGTTCGTTTCGCCCCCTCCCCGACCGGGTATCTTCACGTCGGCGGCGCCCGTACGGCACTGTTCAACTGGCTCTACGCGCGCCGGCACGGTGGTACCTTTGTCCTGCGCATCGAGGACACCGACGTCGAGCGTTCGTCGGCCGAAATGATCGACGGCATCCTCGATGGCCTGCGCTGGCTCGGTCTCGACTGGGACGAAGGCCCGGAGGTGGGCGGACCGCGCGGTCCCTACTTCCAGTCGGAGCGCCTTGATCGCTACCGGCAGGCAGTCGAACGACTCGTCGCGGAGGGCCGAGCCTACTACTGCTACTGCACGCCTGAGAGGCTGCGGCAGGAAAGGGAACTGGCGGAAGGTCGCGGGGAGGCCTGGCAGTACGACAAGGCGTGTCTGGCGCTGTCGCCTGAGCGCGCCACCGAACTCGAAGGCGACAGAACGCCACGTACGGTTCGATTCAAAGTTCCGCCCACTCAGACGGGGTTCGACGACCGCGTACGCGGGCGCATCGAGTTCGACTCGCGCCATCTCGAGGACTTCGTCGTGCTGCGTTCCGACCAGCACCCGACGTACCACCTCTCAGTCGTCGTGGATGACCTCGATATGGGGATTACGCATGTCATCCGCGGCGATGACCACATCTCCAACACGCCGAAGCATCTGCTGCTGTTCGAGGCGTTCGGCGCCGCGCCGCCCGTGTTTGCGCATGTCCCACTGATTCTGGGGGCCGACAAGAAGCGGCTGAGCAAACGGCATGGCGCGACGTCGGTCACCGAGTACCGGGAGCAGGGTTATCTGCCCGACGCCATGATCAACTTCCTGGCGCTGCTCGGCTGGTCGCCGGGTGACGACACTGAGCTGATGTCCACCGACGATCTTGTCGAGCGCTTCTCGCTCCGCGGGATCGGGGGCGGCAACGCCGTGTTCGACACAACGAAGCTCGACTGGATGAACGGGCAGTACATCGCAAGACTGCCCGTCGGGGAGTTGGCGATGGCTGTCGAGCCGCTGCTCGCTGCTGCGGGTCTGGCACAGGCTGCCGGGGTGCTCACTCAGGAGGGTGACGACAACGGCGGTCCATGGCTCCATCAGCTCCTGGATCTGCTGCGCCCGCGAGCAAAGCGATTGACTGATTTCGTCGATCAGGCGAGGCCATTTATCGTCGAGTCGGTCGAGTACGAATCCGAGGCGGTCGCCAAGTACCTGTCATCGCCTGGCCTGAGCGATCACGTCGCCGCGCTGGCCACCGCACTGGGTGGGCTCGATCCCTTCGATGAGGCGCAGGTGGAAGCGGCGGTGCGCGGAACCGCCGCCGCGCGCGGCGTCAAGGCCGGAGCCCTGATCCATGCGACGCGAGTGGCCGTCACCGGCAGAACAACGAGTCCAGGGATCTTCGAGGTGCTGGTGTTGCTTGGTCGCGCACGGAGCGTAGCGCGACTGAAGCAACTGGTCGCTTTTCTAAACGGCAGGAGCTAATTGCGACCGCCCTCGGCCTCCCGCTGCAATCAGCGTTTGCCCGGACGAAGGCTTTCTCTGTACAATCGGAGGTTCCAGCCTCGGTTTCTCGCGAAGCCAGCACTGGGAGGTCGTTCAACGGTAGGACACCTGCCTCTGGAGCAGGTTATCGGGGTTCGAATCCCTGCCTCCCAGCCAAATCTCTCTTTTCGCTAGATCTAGCGTCGTCTGAGCTTTCGACTTGCGCGCATGTGCTTGCTTGTTCTTCGCAGGGTCTTCTCCTGCGTGTGACAAGTGGTTGAGCATCGCGTTGCGACGACCTTTGGCATCAAACGCTTCATCCGACAGAGCGTCGATGATTGCAGACCCCTCAGTCAGCTTGACGACCACAGAGGTATTCGCGTCCGTCGCAGTGACGAGGACATGATCAGGCGCCGACGACTCGACCTCATACACGCCGGCCAGCAGCATGTTCTTCGACAGAGGATCCCCCGAGCCGGATGAAGGGAAGTGACGATCTGGGATCGTCGCAGAAGTTAGAAACTTTCCGGCGACCCTGTGGCTCTCCGACATCGCCCAACATGCGCGATGGCTGCACGGTCACAGAAGTCGACGTGGGGACACTCTTCAGATCGCTTGGAGGTGCTCGACAACTTTCGTAAGCTATCTCTGGAACGGGGCCTCACGGAGCTACGCAAGCGGTACGGCTAAGAATGCCGGACCTGGCGATCTGACCTACGAGCGCCCTGCTGTTCGCGCTCTCCAGCGAATCATCCTCTGATCTGGGAACATGTCGGTTCGAGAGTCCGCGAATAGGGTGAGGTGTCATGCGTCGAGGCGCCTGGCCCGTCACCCTCGTCCAGCATCCCAAACGATACCAGCGCAGCCTCGATGCCTTTCCCCAGTAACCGGTACCCCGCTGGCGTGTTGTGGCGATCGAGCTGCCAGTAGTACTCCCAGACGTTGCCCTCCGTGACTCCCCCCTCGACCAGAAAATACTCGAGCAGGTCTACAACGTAGATGTCGGTATTGGCACAGAGGCGGTCGAGGAGCCCGGGCAAGACGTACTGTTGCGGATTACCGAGCTGCTCCGCGTTCATCACTTCCCATGCGTGCGGATGGACGACGACCATCAGACGGAAGCCATACTGCGACGACAAGGCCCAAAACTTCGACACGCTTTCGGCGATATCATCGATCGCCTCCTGGGTGTGATCGTCCCAGCGGTCTTCTCTCACCAAATCTTGGTTGTACCCGAGCAGGGAGTGGGCCACGAGTCGTACGATGTGACTCGGTAGATGGCCAACCGATCGGCGACGACGAGCTTCAGGAAGTAACCCCACAGTATCAACCTGAGGCCGCTCGAGATCGCCTCATAGTCGAGCACACACCGGCGACGCAGTTGCGGCAACAAGTGTGACGGTCGCTCGATCGGACCGGCCACAAGTTGCGGGAAGAACGCGACGTAGAGCGCGAAGTACCCCAGATGCCGCTCGGGTTCGGTGCGCCCACGATAGAGTTCGATCGTGTAGCTCATCGACTGGAACGTGTAGAACGAGATCCCGACCGGCAGCAACAGGTTGAATGCGGGAACATTCGCCAGCACGTTGAAGCTCTCGAACAGCGCGTTCAGAGACGAGCCCGCAAAGTCCGCGTACTTGAACGAGAACAACAACCCCAGGTTCGTGACGACGCTCAGGATGAGGTACTTGCGCCGGGCCTCCTTCGTCGAGACGCGGGCCATGCGTAATCCGCAGCCGTAGTCGACAAGCGTGCTGAAGATGATGAGAAGCAGATACTCCACTCGCCACGACGCGTAGAAGTAGTAGCTCGCGCCGAGAAGGAACGCCCAGCGCGCTTTGTGAGGCAACGCGTAGTACGCGATCACGACCAACGGGAGGAAGAGCGCGAAATGGAGTGAGTTGAACAGCACCGTCAGCGGGGCGAATCAGCGGCCCAGAACATCAGCATAGACCGAAGCCACTGAACGGGCCATGGCTGACGTGGTGAAAACGCTCGCGGCTCTGCTCTGCCCGGCCCGGCCCATACTGGACCTCTTGTCCGAATCGTTCAGAAGTGTCATCAGCGCCGCCGCAAGGTCCGTCGGACGGCCTGGCTCGACCAGCAGTCCGGTGACCCCGTCGTCGATGACCTCTGGAATCCCTCCAACCCTGGAACCTACGCACGGCAGGCCCGAGGCCATCGCCTCTGCCATGACGAGCCCGAGCGCTTCCGCTCGCCCCTGAGCATCGACCACGCCGGGGTGCACGAAGAGATCGGCGTCGGCCATGAGACCGGCGACTTCATCACGAGCCAGGGCACCCAGGAAATGGATCCGATCGCCCCCGGGTATCTCAACAGCCATCGCCCTGAGCTCCTCGCGGAGGGGGCCGTCACCCGCGATCATGAAATGGATGGCGGCTCCCGTGCTCAGGACGGTGGCAGCCGCCTTCAGAAGCACGTCGAGCCCCTTGACCGGAATCATGCGCGCCACCGCGACGACGAGTAGCGCGTCGGCGGAAAGTCCCAGTCGAGCGCGAATACCGCCGGGTTGGTGAGCGCCGTGAAACAGCGCGTCATCGATGCCCTGATAGCAGACCTGGCCCCGAAGTCGGCAACCCTGCTGCTCGACCTGATTCATGGTGAAACGGCTGATGAACAAGACCCGGTCTGCCGAACTGAGCGCCCGCCTGTGAAACCACCGAAGCCGGGGAGGCGCCGAGGGTACCGACAGCACGAGCGGCCGTCGCGAGACCGCGTTCGCCGCGCCGGCTATGAACCCTACCTCGATCCAATGCGCGTGTAGCAGATCGCACTTTGGCAGCATCCGCAACACATTCCAGCCCATGGCCCCGACGAGACCTGGCACTTGTCGTCGCGCACCCTGCACTCGACGTAGGTTGTCCGGAATGCCATAGCCGTAGGCGAGGCACTGACGGTCCGCCCGAAGAGCGTATTGGAACCTCCGGACGTTTACGCCCCGAAAGTGTTCCTCGCGAGCCAGACCATGCTCATGAGGCGCGATGACGGTGACCTCAATTCCGTGATCGGCGTGCAGCTTCTCCGCCAGGTCAGCAACAAAGTGAGGGGTATGGTCCCCGTCGAATCTCGGATACGTCGTCGCGACAAAGGTCACGCGAAGCCCCCTGAGATCCCTCTCCGGATGGATGTGGGAATCGGCCTGCGGCTCGGTACTCGACGGCATCAGCCGCCCTTCTGGTTCAGACGCGAATGGATCATGTACTTTCGTTCGGGTCGATGATTCCTACCACAACTTCGGGGATGTTGATCCCGCGACTCCCGCGCGCCGCTGATCGTAGCCGATGCACGTAACTGGCTCGAACGGAGATTCGCAGCTTGCAAGTACCCTACAAGGCAACAGACCTACTGAATATGAGCGCTGATAGCCTGCCTCCGCCCGACGTGTCGGTCGTCATTCCCTGTTACAACGGACTGTCAACCATCGAACCGTGCCTGGATAGCGTCCGTCAGGCGGTGGACGGCAGACACGCCGAAACCATTCTGATCGACAGCTCGGAGGATGGCACCGACCAATTCGTCGCGACCAACTACCCGGACGTGCGACTTGAACACCTCCCGACGAAGATTCTTCCGGGAGAGGCCAGGAACCGGGGGGTCGCGCTTGCTCGCGCAAAGCTCATTGTGTTTCTTGATGCTGACTGTATTGCGCCTACTACGCTCGTCGACGATGTCCTTGACTCCTTTCAGCGACACCCGGACCAATCGGCCATCGTGGGGTGCGTACGCAACGGGAATCCGGGCGCGGTCAGCTGGCTGTCGTTCATCTCCGAGTTCAACGGGTTTTTCGATCGACAGCAGCGGAAACCCGCACCTAGTTTGCCGAGTTACTGTGCGGTGTTTCGGCGGTCGGTGTTCGACAAATACAACGGTTTTCCAGAGAATCTGTGGCCAGGAGAAGACACCGTGCTCGGTGCTCGCTTGGCAGCAGGCAAAGAACCCGTGTTTCTCGAACCGAGTGTCTGGGTCTATCACCACAATCGAAACACCATGAGTGCATACCTCTCGCATCAGTACGCGCTGGGGTACGGATTCTCGCTCAGCCGAAAAATGCTATCCCTCCTCCCAGGCGCGGACAGGTTGCACAGGTCGGCAGCATTCGTCTACCCGATGGCGGGATATCGATGCCTCAAGATGCTCCAGCGCACTTTTGCCTCGGGCTGGGGAAACGGCTTCCGCATTCTCGGGCTCATGCCCGGCTATCTATGGGGGATGAGCCGGTGGATCAAGGGCGTCCGACAAGGGCGGAAGGATCATTTCGGAGACTGACGGCATCGTGTCCACGACCGTGTCGAATTCATGCAAGACGGGTCGATTGAATCGGTCATGGGGTGGGACTGCTGACGCTCCCGTCCTCGGCGATGCTCGGGCGGTTGATGTCGAAGACCGTCTCCGGCGTCACGGCGGCGTACTGCGTGTAGCCGAGGCGCGCAATCGGCCGCATCGCGCCAGTGTCCACGAGCCCCTCGCGCACGTAGTCGTCATTGATGTAGATACCCACTACGCGGCCGAAGACCACGAAATGACCCTGCTCCGATCCGGCCTCGACGTCCGGCAATTCGACCGTCCTCCAGTGCTTGCACTCGAGCGCCGCCGGAGCCTCCTTGACCCGCGGCGGCTTCACAAAGCGTGACGCCACGGCCGTGAGCCCGGCAATCCGATACTCATCTGCATCCGCCGGCACCGCAGCGGACGTCACATTCATCTCGAAACGAGTGTCCCAGGTCGCCATCGAGCAGGTGAACTCACCGGTCTCGTGGATGTTTCTGAGGCTGTCCTTGACGCCACTGGACGAAAACATCACGTAGTGGGGCCGCTCTGCCACCGCGTTGAAGAAACGGTAGGGCGCAAGGTTGCAGATCCCGTTCGCACCGACCGAGGTAATCCAGCCGATCGGGCGAGGGCCGACCAGGGCCTTGAACGGGTCACGCGCCAGGCCATGGGTATTGGCGATCGCGTCGTAGTGCATGAATTGGAGCCTCCTGCCTAGCATGCGATTGTACAGGGCGGCCTGGCGGTCGATGCTGGCCACACACGCTCAACGAGCCTCGACCGATTTGTCGGGCTCCCTCACCAACGCCGGGTCGCTGTCGGATGGCTCTTCTACCCTGCTCGGTGCGGCCCCCCTATAATCAGGGCGGAAAGTGAGCGCCACATCCAGGCGCTCGGCGGACAAGTTCCAGTGCCTGTGAGAGAGGGTGACTCCGATGGGAATGACGATAAGACGATTGCTGCCAGTTACGATTAGCGTAGTCCTTGCCACCGGCGGCATGGCGCTCGCCCAGGACAGCGGCGAAGCCGCCAACCCGCCGTCGCTAACAGGGCTCAAGGCCGAGGCGGCCGCAGACGTCGACGAGTTGCAGAAGCTCACACAGGAGATTGTTGACAGCCTGTTCTCGTTCTCGGAGCTTGGCTTTCAAGAGTTTGAGACACAGCGCTATCTCACCGAATTGCTCGAAGCCAACGGCTTCACCGTCGAACGGGGCGTTTCGGGGATTCCCTCATCCTGGTGGGCCACATGGGGCGAAGGCCGGCCGGTGATCGCCCTTGGCTCAGACGTTGACGGTATTCCGCGATCGTCGCAGATGCCGGGCGTCGTCTATCGGGAGCCGATGATCGACGGCGCGCCCGGCCACGGCGAGGGGCACAATTCCGGTCAGGCCGTCAACGTCACGGCCGCCCTTGCGGTGAAGGCCATCATGGAGCGCGAGAACCTTCCAGGCACCATCGTGCTCTGGCCCGGCATCGCGGAGGAACTCGTCGGGTCGAAGGCCTGGTTTGCCAGAGACGGTCACTTCGAGGGCGTCGACGCGGTGCTGTTTTCGCATGTCGGCGACAACATGAACGTCAGCTGGGGGTCCTCAACAGGCACGGGCCTCGTGTCGGTCGAGTACACGTTCGAAGGTCTCGCTGCCCATGGGGCGGCCGATCCCTGGAAGGGCCGCAGTGCGCTGGATGCCGTTGAACTCATGAACGTCGGGTGGAACTTCCGCCGCGAGCATCTGCATCCGCTGCAGCGATCACATTACGTGATCGTCGATGGTGGTGACCAACCCAACGTGGTGCCATCGGTTGCTTCGGTGTGGTACTTCGTCCGCGAGATCGCGGCTGAGGGCATCCGGGAAAACGTGGCAACGCTGCACCGCATGGCAGAAGGCGCGGCGCTGATGACCGATACCACGATGACGCGGCGTGTAGTCGGGGCGGCTTATCCCAGACACTTCAACAGGACCATCGCGCTGGCGATGGATGAGAACATCAAAGCCGTCGGTCTGCCGGCATGGTCTGACGACGATCAGGCATTTGCGCGCGCGTTCCAGGAGTTCATGGGTGCGGACGAGGTCGTGGGCCTCTCCACCGAGCTGACAGGCATTTCCGAGCCGCGGGAAGAGCCCGCGTCCGGAGGGTCGGATGATATCGGTGACGTGTCGTGGAACGTGCCCACGGTCAGGCTCGGTTTCCCGTCCAACATCGTGGGCCGCACGGGTCACCACTGGTCGAGCGCCATGGCGATGGCAACGCCTATCGCGCACAAGGGCGCCACAGCTGGCGCCAAGGTCATGGCGGCGACGATGCTCGATCTCCTACAGAACCCCACGCTGGTGGAGGACGCCTGGCGCTACTTCCGCGAGGAGCAGACGGCCGAAGAGACCTACGAGCCGTTCATCACGGAAGACGACCCTCCGGCCATCGACAAGAACGTCGAGATCATGGCGCAGTACCGCGAGCGGCTGCGGGAGTTCTACTACGATCCCTCGCAGTTCGCTACCTATCTCGAGCAGTTGGGCATCGAGTACCCGCAGTTGACCAAGCCGGCCGGAAACTAGACCCGGCCCGGGTAGGGGCATCCGGCTCGTCCGTCGTCTGTGCTACTGCATACGGAAGGCGCTGATATCCTTCGTCTGTCGATTGGTGCCGCAGCCGTTCGCGCCACCCATGATGTATCCCACGTCACCGACGGTGACGCCGGCGGCCGCGTGCCGACCGATCGGCATGTTCGACAGCACGGTCCATCGGTTGGCATCGGGATCGAACACCTCCACATCGTCAAACGTGGTACGCGCCTCCGCATCCTTGCATTCGCCGCCTGCCCACACGATCTGACCGCCGATCATGAAGACGACACCCGCGCTGCGAGCGATATTCAGCGGTGCCCCATCACTCCAGGTGTCTGTCGCTGGATCGTAAATGTCGTGCCTGGTGGTGTTGTTGACAGTGGCATTCAATCGGCCGCCAAACACATGGATGCGCCCGTTCAGTACCGCGATGCCCAGGTGATCGCGCGCCTCTGGCAGCGGTGCCGCCTGCGTCCACGTGTCGGTTGCAGGGTCGTAGATTTCAGTCGTGTTCACAGTCACACGTTCGGGATTGCGCCCACCGATCGCATAAATCTTCCCATCTAGAGCAACGACACCTGGGGCTCCCCGGGGCGCAGGGAGCGACGCCACGCGACGCCATGCGTCAGTGGCCGGGTCGTATTCGAAGACGTTGCTCACAGCACCGACATGCACGTTGGCCTGAAAGCCGCCCACGACGTAGACCTTCCCGTTCACCGTCGCCGCTCCAGCGTGCGACGTGACGGCAGGCATCAGTGCCCTTTCCTCCCACGTGCCGGTCGCCGGGTCGTACTCCTGATTCAACGAGTTGGCGTCAACCGCACGCATCTGGCCTCCCAGGACGTACACCTTCCCGTTCGCCTCGGCGAGCGCGATCTCGGCGCGCTCAAATGGCATCGAGCCGACCGACGTCCAGGATGAATCGCCCTGGGCGAGCGCCAGGGTCGGCACGAGCATCACGCCAGGCAATGCCAGGCCTCCGAATAGCCGACGCGAGCGCAACATGTTCATCGAATCCTCCAGTGTTTATGCACCCTGCAACCGCTCAAGCTCCGCGCGAATTCGGTCGTCACTCGGATCGAGCTCCGCGGCCCTCTCAAGATCCTGAATGGCGCCGGCCCTATCGCCCTTCGCGTCCTTGGCCAGCCCGATCGCTTGATACGTGCGCGCCGAATCGGGGTGGTACTTCAGGTTACCAAGTAGATAGGCCATTGCATCGTCAGCTCTCCCCGCCGACGTCGCGCGTCGCCCCATCTCCACCAGCGCCAATTCGCTGAAGTCATAACTCTGGCCACCGTAGAACTGCGACCGGAGCTCCTCGAACTTTGCCAGGCCGGCCGCGGGACTGCCGCCCTCGGCCGTGGCGTCGAAGACGATCTGGTAAATCTGCTTGGGAATCGGGACGCCGCGATGGCACGTGGAACACAGGACGCGGGTGCCCGAGGTGTCCGCCCCGAGCACCGCCGGCATCTCCACGTTGATCTGGTCCCTGAACCTCATCATCCTGCGCGCGATGTCCTTCTTCGGGTTCGCGTCGGACACAAAGTCCGGGCGCTCGCCTGGCGCTCCAGCTACGTGGCAATAGACGCACTGAACGCCAAGCGATTCATTCATGGCGTTCATGGTAGACAGAAGCTGGGTCCGCGTCGTTGTCGCCGCGAATACCTGTATGTTCTGCAAGGGCTCTTCGGCCGGCGACTGCGCCAGGGCAGGCAGGCCGAGAAGAAGCACGATTCCAAGCAGTCCGATTCCGCGCGATAGACGTGTCATGCTGGCACCTCGATTCGTTCAGGCCGATGCTACCCTCGGGCGCCCCGATTGCGCCAACTTTTTTCGCCCCAGCCGTGTCCGACGCACCGGAACCTCCGGAAGTCTACCGCTCCCGCCGAGCAGCTACTACGTCCACCAATCGTGCCTCGCGCGGCGACCACATCCGCCACCCCACGCAGTCGCGGTTACGGGGAAACGCTCTCCGTGATCTCAAAGTGAATGCCTTCTGGGCCTTCAAAAAACATCAAGTCCGAGCCGGGCGGGTTGGGCCTGACCAGGTAAGGCTTGTAGCCGGAGGCCTCAAGAACCTCACCGAACGCCTGCAGGGAGGGCACGCGAAAGCCGATGTGGTCGATGGATCGGAAACGGCTCGGCGCCGGCACGCCCTCGGCAGGCTCCGAGATATGGACCCAGAGGTCGCCATACAAGATGGTATGAAACTGGCCCTTGCCGCGAGCCGGGATGTCTTCGCCGCCGAATATCTCGAGGAACCACTCGTGGACGCCGTCCGCGTCACTCGCCATCATGTGCACGTGATTGACGCCCGTGTACACGGGGTCCTGCAGTAGCTCCATCCGAGTGCCCCACGGATCCTCGATAAACGCGATCGTCGACGCCGTGACGCCAACCCGCGGCTCGTCCCGAATCTGCGCGCCCATGTCCCGGGCCCGTGCCACCGTTGCCGCAACGTCTTCGACCGCGATGCCAAAGTGGTCGATGACACCACCCTCGCTCGGTGGTGTCTCTCCTTCGGCCAGCATGGTCATGACCAGGCCGTTCCGATGCAGGACCGCCTGCCCGGGGCCGCGATCGACCACCTCGCCGCCGAGTAACGCCTGGTGCCACGCTGCCGCTTCAGCCGTATCCGGCACGCGCATATGCACATGCGTAAACGTCGTCTGCGCTAAGACCGAGCTCGGGAGCAGACACGCACCGAGCGACAGCCACAGGAGCGCGGTCAGAACTTGTGGGCGACCTGCGTGTGACATGGGACACCTCCGCCGGTTACTTCCCCATCCGATCCACCGAGTAGCGATCCGCAAAGCTTAGTGCACCCAGGAAGGCGAACACCAGAACGTACCACCACATGATGTGCGCCGTGCCAAAGTTCATCATGGCCACCTGTCCGAACATCATGACCAGAAAGAGCGCACTCCCGGCCAAACTGGCAAGCCTCGTCTTGAATCCCACCGCGAGCAGTATCCCGATCACGAATTCAGCCGGCGGGATCGTGTAGGCGATTAGCCCGACGAGCCAGCCCGGGAATATCGGCAGCACACCTGCCAAGGTGACGCCAACAAACTCTTCTCGAGTTTCGGCCACGAACTCCCTCAGGATCGGAAAACGCGTCCCTCCGTGGGCGATCATGTGGAAACCCATGGTTGCTCGCACCATGAGATAGCCAACCGGGAGATCGCGCCCGAAGAATCTGTCTTGCCAACTCTTGTCATCAGACGTCTGGACATTGGTGTCGGACATTACAACTCCATTCGATGTCTGTGAGCCGCGCCGAGCTCACGAAGCACGTGCCGGCTACGAGCCCGTTGGCACTAAAACGATCTTTCCGAACGCTCCCGCCTCCATGACGGCGCCGTGCGCGTCGGCGGCCTGCGCAAGCGGAAACTCCCGGCCGACGACGGGGTTCAGTGTGCCGTTGGCAAGGCCGGCCCCGAGTGCCGCGTGAATAGTGCGCCGTTCCTCCACCGTGGCGTTGAACATCGTCATGCCCAGAACGGTGCCATCCTTGCCCATCATCTTGCGAGGATCGATCTCGACGCGGCCACGATTCCCGACGACCATCACGCGTCCATGAAGCGCCAGGACTTCAAAGTCGCGGTCGAGATTCACATTGGCAAGCATCTCGAGAATCACGTCCACGCCACGGGCGGCCGTCAGCGCCATGACCTGACTCATGTAATCGGCGTCACCGTGGTTGAGCACCTCATGTGCACCTTGCTCCCGTACCAGCGCCAGCCCTCGGTCGCTGCCGGCGGTTCCGATCACGCGCAGGCCATGCGCCCGAGTGATCTGTGTCGCAGCGATGCCGACGCCACCGCTCGCGCCATGGATCAGGACTGTTTCTCCCGGACGCACGTTGGCCTTGAGAAAGAGGGCGCGCCATGCCGTGCCGTACGGTACGCCCACCGCCGCGCCCTGAGCAAACGAGATCTGGTGCGGCAACGGGTGAACCTGCGACTCGTCGCAGATCGTCGCCTCGCTGTACCCGCCGTGCCCCTCGACCGTGCCGTTCGCATAGACCCGGTCGCCCATATTGACGCGCGTGACGCCCGCGCCAGTGGCTTCCACGATCCCGCCGATATCGGCGCCCGGCGTATACGGCAGGTTCGGCTTGATTGCGTACGTGCCGGAGCGGATGTAGGCGTCCACGGGATTGACGCCGCAAGCCTTGACCCCAACCAGCACCTGACTTGGCCCGGGTGATGGGCTGGGCACATCTTCAAGCGTCATCACCTCCGCGGGTCCGAATTCACGAACAACGATGGCTTTCATACGTCCTCTCTCGCATCACGCGGTGCGACACACATCAACTGATCGTGACGAGGGTTCGACCGGTCACCGTGCCGTCGATATACGCCTGAAAGGCTCCCGGCAACCCATCGAATGATAACGTCCGGCCAGCGATCGCATCCAGGTGCCTGGGCCGAAGATCCCCGCCGATTCTGTCCCAGACATCCAGCCTGAGGGCTTTCGGCGTCTCCGGAGAGTTGATGCCCAGAAGGCAGACGGCGCGCAGAATGAAGGGCACGACAGTGGTGTTGAGGGCCGGACTCGCGGCGAGGCCAATGCTCGCGATATTGCCGCCGTAGTTGACCGTACGCGTCAGCCAGGCCAGGGCATCACCCCCGACATTGTCGATCGCACCGCCCCACTCTGCCTTCTCCATCGGTCGCTTGCCGTAGTTAACCTGGTCCCTCAGCAGGACCCGATGCGCGCCGATGCTCGTGAGATAGTCGGATTGTTCCGCTTTGCCTGTGAGCGCTACGACCTCGTAGCCTCTGGCGTTCAGCATGTCGATCGCGATGCTGCCAACGCCCCCGGTCGCGCCCGTCACGACGATCGGCCCGTTCTCGGGACGCTGGTTGTTTTGCTCCATGCGATGAATCGCCAGCGCGGCGGTGTAGCCGGCGGTACCAATCTGCATCGTCTGTGCCGCTGTCATGCCCTCAGGCACGCGCACGACGGCATCGCCCTTCACGCGCGCGTACTCGCTGTAGCCGCCGTCAACCGTTTCGCTCAGCCCGCACCCATTCACGAGCACCTCGTGGCCGGCTTCAACGCGCGCATCCGACGAACTCACGACTGTCCCGGCCAAGTCGATGCCACCGACCAGCGGGTAGCGCCGCAGTATCTTTCCGGCTCCGGTGGCCGCGAGTGCGTCCTTGTAGTTGATCGTCGAGTGGCTGACCTTGACGACCACCTCGCCCTCGCTCAGATCGTCGAGCGACAGTTCGCAGAATCCCGCGACGATCGCGTCGTCTTTCTTGTCAATCCGAAAAGCACGAAAGCTATCCATACCAGTTCCCCTTCAACACCGACCGCCAGCCCCCTCGGCCGCCACGGCTCCTGTGCAGCATGTCGCGCGATCGATCATATGCCGTGTGTCGGGTGGGGCGAGGAACAGGCTGCGCCCGGGATCGATATCTGTAGAATGGCTGCATGCCTGACGACAACACGCTGCTCATTGACGATCGCGGGCCCGCTCGCATCATCACGATCAACCGACCTCAGGTCCTCAATGCGCTGAACCCGGCAGTCATTATGGATCTCGGTCGGGCGTTCCAGGCACTTGCCGATGCCGGGCAGGTCCGAGGAGTTGTGCTCACCGGGGCGGGGGAGAAAGCTTTCGTCGCAGGGGCCGATATCGCGGCCATGCGAGACATGAGCCCCCAGGAGGCGCTGGTCTTTGCACGGAAGGGACATGCGGTAGGCGAGTTGATTTCCAACGCCAAGGTGCCCGTCATCGCGGCTGTTAACGGCTTCGCGCTTGGCGGTGGATGCGAAATCGCGCTGGCCTGCGACTTCGTCTACGCGAGTACCAACGCCCGCTTCGGGCAACCAGAAGTGAAGCTGGGCGTGATTCCTGGCTTTGGTGGCACCCAGCGGCTCCTCCGTCGCATCGGATTGGCAAGGGCGCTCGAGCTATGCGTGACGGGCGAGATGATTCGGGCCGACGAGGCCTTCCGCGTCGGGCTGGCGAACAAGGTGTGTGAGCCCGAGGCACTGCTTCAGGAAGCACTCGCGTGTATCGATACGATCGCCACGATGGGTCCGCTGGCCGTCGCCGAGGCGAAGCGCGTCATTCATGAGGGGGCCTCGCTGCCGCTCGGCCCCGCCAACCAACTTGAGGCACAGGCCTTCGCGGACCTCTTCGTCTCACACGACCAGACTGAGGGTATGGCGGCCTTCATCGAAAAGCGTGCCGCGAGCTTCACCGGTCAATGAGCGCAGCGCAGATGCGAGAGGAGGAATCGAGATGAGCTACCAGGCAGAGTACGACCGTTCGATGACCGATCCTGAGGGCTTCTGGCGCACGCAGGCCGAGGCGCTGGAGTGGTTTAGTTTCCCCCAACAGATCGTAGCGCTCGATGACGACGGTCTCGGACATTGGTTCGCCGATGGCGAAATGAACACCGCGTATATGGCCCTCGATCATCACGTGAAGAGCGGGCGCGGCGATCAGGCGGCGCTCATCTACGACTCTCCGGTGACTAACACCAAATCCCGCTACAGCTACGCCGAACTCACCGACGCGGTGGCCCGCACCGCGGGCATGCTGGCGGCGCTCGGCGTGGAAAAAGGCGACCGCGTCATCATCTACATGCCGATGATCCCGGAATCGGTCATCGCGATGCTCTCCGTCGCCAGGCTCGGAGCCGTGCACTCAGTGGTGTTCGGCGGTTTCGCACCGCCCGAACTGGCGGCGCGCATCGACGACGCGACACCGACAGTCATGCTCACGGCCTCCTGTGGCATCGAGATAACACGGGTGATCGAGTACAAGCCGCTGATCGATCGAGCGATCGAACTCGCCACACACAAACCGAAGATCTGTGTCGTCCTGCAGCGTCCGCAGGCCACCGCCTCGATGATCGAGGGGCGCGATCACGACTGGGCCAGCCTGATCGGAAAGGCCACGCCGGTGGGCTGCACGCCCGTCAAGGGCAGCGACCCTCTGTATATCCTCTACACCTCCGGCACCACCGGAAAGCCCAAGGGGGTCGTGCGCGAGAACGGCGGTCACGCCGTCGCGCTCAACTACAGCATGAAAGCGATCTACAACGTCGAGGCGGGCGACGTGTATTGGGCAGCGTCGGATGTGGGCTGGGTCGTGGGCCACTCGTACACCGTGTACGGCCCGCTACTGCGCGGGTGCACGACAATCGTGTATGAAGGCAAACCGATCATGACGCCCGACGCCGGGGCTCTTTGGCGCGTCTGCGCCGAGTACGGGGTGAAGGCGCTGTTTACGGCACCCACCGCGTTCCGCGCGGTGAAGAAAGAGGATCCGGACGCGACCCTGATGAAGCAGCACGACCTGAGCAAGCTGGAGGTTATCTATTCCGCAGGCGAGCGCCTCGACCCGCCCACAGAGGCGTGGCTGACCGAGCACACCGGCAAGCCCATCGTGGATCACTGGTGGCAAACCGAGACCGGGTGGGCGATCACCGCCAATATGCAGGGCGTCGAACCGATGCCGATCAAAGCGGGCTCCTCTACGGCGCCGATGCCCGGCTTCAACGTGCAGATCCTCGACGAGAACGGGCAACAGATGCCCCGCGGCACGCAGGGGTATATCGCACTCAAACTGCCACTGCCGCCAGCCTGCCTGAACCGCATCTGGGGTGATGCCAACAGATTCCGGGAGGGCTATCTGACCTTTCTGCCGGGCTATTACACCAGCGGCGATGGCGGCTATATCGACGAGGACGGGTACGTTTTCGTGATGGGGCGCGTGGACGACGTGATCAATGTCGCCGGCCATCGGCTCTCCACCGGAGAGATCGAAGAAGTGGTCGCCACCCATCCAGCAGTGGCGGAATGTGCGGTCATCGCGCGCGACGATGCTCTCAAAGGCCAGGTGCCAATGGGCCTGGTGCTGCTCAAGTCAGGTGTGACGCTCACCGAGACGGAAGTGCAACAACAGTTGGTCACGCGCGTGAGGGACGCCATCGGTGCGATCACCTGTTACAAGGACACCGTGATCCTGACCAGGCTGCCCAAGACCCGTTCCGGAAAGACGCTCCGCAAGACACTGGCCAATATCGTCAACGGAAGAGAGTACGTGGTGCCGTCAACCATCGAAGATCCGGGCGTCATTCCGGAAATCATCGAGCTCCTCCGCACCGGGAAGATCATCACCTAAGTTGAGCCGCGGGGCGGAGCGGAGTCGGTCCAGCCGGCCCTCCCCCGCGATAAGAGGCGGCGCCGGCCAAACTGACGAACGAAGTGCTCCGATGCGGGAAGCCCGCTACTACACGCGCCCGGTCACCAGCGAGTCCACCACGCCCGGGTCCGCGAGTGTCGTGATGTCGCCCAGGTCGTTCACGTCGCCCTCCGCGATCTTGCGGAGAATGCGACGCATGATCTTGCCCGACCGTGTCTTGGGCAGACCATCAGTGAACTGGATCTTCTCCGGCGACGCGTGCGGACCGATCTCCGCGCGGACAGCCTTGACGATCTCCGCTTTCATGGCGTCGGTCGGGGTCTGGCCCGTCTTCAGTGTGACGAAGGCGTAGATCGCGTTGCCCTTGATGTCATGCGGGAAGCCGACGACCGCGGCCTCGGCGACTGACGGATGTTTCCCGATCGCACCTTCAACCTCGGCGGAGCCAAGGTTGTGCCCGGAGACGATGATGACATCGTCGACGCGGCCCGTGATCCAGTAGTAGCCGTCCTTGTCGCGCATGCAGCCATCGCCGGTGAAGTACTTGCCCGGGAATCGCGCGAAATAGGTGTCGAAGAAGCGCTGCTGATCGCCGTAGACACCCCGCATCTGGCCGGGCCACGACTCCGAAATGCAGAGGTTTCCACGAACGCCGTTGCCTTCGAGGACCTTGCCCTCCTCATCGACGAGCGCGGGCTTGATACCAAACAGCGGAAACGTCGCGGAACCCGGCTTGGTCGGCGTCGCTCCGGGCAACGGCGACATCAGGATGCCGCCCGTCTCGGTCTGCCACCACGTGTCAACAATCGGGCACCGCTCCTTGCCGATCACCGTATGGTACCAGGTCCACTCGGGAGACTTGATCGTTTCCCCGACGGTACCAAGCAGGCGCAGGCTGCTCAGGTCGCACTTTGACGGCCACGTATCACCTTCCTTCATCAGCGCGCGCAGCGCAGTCGGCGCGGTGTAGAAGCTGTTGACCTTGTGCTTCTGGCAGATCTGCCAGAACCGCCCCCAATCCGGGTAGTTCGGCACGCCTTCATACATCATCGTGATGGCGCCGTTGGCGAGGGGACCGTAGGTAATGTAGCTGTGGCCGGTCACCCAGCCGATGTCGGCCGTGCACCAGTACACATCGCCCGCACGGTAGTCGAACACGTACTCGAACGTGGCCGCCACATAGGTGATGTACCCACCCGTGGTGTGCAGCACGCCCTTGGGTTTCCCGGTCGATCCTGAGGTGTACAGGATGAACAACGGGTCCTCAGCGTCCATGACCTCGGGGGCGCACGTCGCGTCCGCAGCCGCCAGGGCTTCGTGCCACCAGACGTCACGGCCGGCAGCCATGTCGACCGCCGCACCGGTGCGCTGCACGACAAGAATCTTCTCGATACTCGGCGTGCTCTTCACCGCTTTGTCGGCATTGGCCTTCATCGCGATGTCCTGCTTGGCGCCGCGCACACCAGTGTCCTGCGTGATGATCGCCTTGCACTGTGAGTCGTTGATCCTGGTGACGAGGCTATCGGCAGTAAACGCGCCGAAGACGATCGAGTGCACGGCGCCGATCCGCGCGCAGGCCAACATCGCGATGGCCAACTCGGGAATCATCTGCATGTAGATGCACACCCGGTCGCCCTTGACGATGCCAAGATTCTTGAGCGCATTGGCGGCCTTCTGGACTTCGACCTGCAACTCGGCGTAGGTAAAGACCTTGCTCTCGGACGGGTTGTTGCCCTCCCAGATCAGCGCGGTATTGCCCCCGCGCCCGGCTTCGACATGCCGATCAACGCAGTTGTAGCAGGCGTTGAGCTTGCCGCCGAGGTACCACGCGATCTCGGCCTTGTGATAGTCGTACTGCCGTACCGTGTGCCACTTCCCGTACCACGTAATGCGCTGCTCAGCCTGCTCGGCCCAGAACCCCTCGGGGTCGCTGACCGAACGGTCGTACATCGCGCGGTATTCGTCGAGCGACTTGAAGTGCGCCTTGGCGGAGAAATCCGCCGGAGGGTTGTAGACGGGCGTTGCATCAGCTGGGGGTAACTTGTTGTCTGCCACGATCTTCTCCCGTGAGTCACGTTCCGGTTGTTGATGTGAAGTCACTATTCCGAGGCGGGCCGCGCGCCAATCGCGCCTCGGTATGGTCAAGTGTCCCGCGCTCAGCGGAACGTCTGTCCGAAGCGCACCAGGATGCAGCATCCCGTGGGTTGTGGGGTGAACGAGTACTTCACTCACCACATGACTGTTCGTAGGCGCGACGAGCCGGTAGGAAGCGGTAACGGCCTCGTACACATCCCCGAAGGCCCGTTCTGCAACCCTGGCCTTTCTCCGACAGGCGCCTTATTACTGGCACCGACCGCGCCACATTATGCCCGACCGCTGGGGATCACGGCAAACCCGGCTATGAACGGAGCCCCTTCGCACAGCGCGCCGGATGGGACCGGCCTGGGGCCCCGACCCCGGCTGGATCCCGGGTATTCGTCCTCCCGATTCGTATGGATGACACCGGGCGGCGCGCCGAAGCGCCGTCGGTCATGAAGCGTGGACCCTGCACTTATACTGAAGCGACATGAGCGTGCTGCACCGACTAGCCCTTCGTATCGGCTGGCAGTTGGCCCGTCACCCTGCGACGCGTGCCAAGGCGGCACAGGCCCTTGCCAAGACGGAGCGTGTGCTCCAAGACGACATCAAGCCGAAGGTGCAGCAGGCCTGGCTGGATGCGCAGCCTCAAATCGCACACGCCAGACACAAAGTGGCGCAAGTTGCGAAACAGCTCCGCGACGAGTATCGGAAAGGCAGCGGCGGCGAGTAGCAGCCTCTGAACCGGCCGACGGCTCACGACTCGAACCTGCCGCCAGCGGCCTGCCCTACTCCGTCACGGGCCCCTCTATTCGCCCGGACATGAGGCCTCCAGCCTCGCCATGCTGCCACGTACCGGCATAGCGATCGCCGTAGAAGAACAGCCTCACGGTGAAGGTCCCCAATCCGGGCAAGCTGGCGTCGGTCATCATGATCATCGGCGTGTCGCCAATCCACCGCAGGGGCACCACGATCGGAATGACACCGTCGCCGCCCCCGACGACCGCCCGGAACCGCCACAGGTCATCGCCGACTTTCTGCACGCTCTCGATCTCGTAGCGGTCTTCGCGAGGCGTCCGATCTTCAGCACCGTCAACGGTGAAGGATCCGACGAGCGCCACGTCGCGCATCCGCTCAGTAAACTGCCGTTCGAGATCCGTCAGCGACACCGGATCCACAGGCGAAGCCCCCATGCCAAGCCTTCCCGTGACCCAACCTCCTACGAACACCAGTGGCAACACCACAATCGCCACGGCGACGCCGATCGCAGGTCGACGTGTCATGCGTCACCCACGTCCGCGGGCAGCGCGGTTGGAGCAGCTGACGACGGTCCCCCGGATTCGAACAGATGACACGCCACGTGGCGCTCGTCTCCTGCGTCGGCCACGGCTCGCAGCTCCGGTGTCACCGTCCGGCAGATATCCATGACTTCGGGGCATCGGGTCGCAAAACGACAACCCGCTCCGATGTTGACAGGCGACGGGATCTCACCGGTGATCGGGATGGTTGCCCGTTGACGCTCAGAGCGTGGATCCGGTTCGGGGTTGGAAGCGACAAGTGTCTTTGTGTAGGGATGCATCGGCCTGAAGTACACGTCGTCCGCACCGCCGAGTTCCACGAGTGATCCGAGGTACATGACCGCCATACGATCGGACACGTAGCGCACCATCGACAGATCGTGCGCGATGAACAGCAGCGTCAGGCCAAGCGATTCCTTGAGTTCTCCGAGCAGCCGCACAATCTGCGCCTGTACAGACACGTCGAGTGCCGAGATCGGCTCGTCGCAGACGACAAACGTCGGCTTCAGGATCAGCGCGCGCGCGATGCCGACCCGCTGGCGCTGGCCGCCAGACAGTTCGTGCGGGTAGCGCCCCGCATAGCCGCCCTCGAGACCGACGCGCTCCAACCAGTCGCCGACCGCGGCACGCAGCTGCGCTTCGCTGGCGCCGCCGCGGAGCCGAAGTCCCTCCCCGACGATCTCCCCAACGGTCATTCGAGGATTCAAGCTTGAGTAGGGATCCTGGAAGATCATCTGCATGCGCCGGGCGTAGTTCTGGAAGTCAGCAGCCGTGTAGCGCTGCGGCAGACGCTCGCCCTCCAGGTACACCTCACCTGCCGTCTTGTCATGCAGGCCGACCAGCGCCTTACCGAACGTGGACTTTCCCGATCCGCTCTCGCCAACCAGGCCCACAATCTCTCTGGCAGCGATGGCCAATGAAAGGTCGTCCACGGCATGCACGGTCTTCCCGCGGCCGAGCGGAAAATGCTTCGTCACGCCTCTGGCCTCGACGAGCGCGCTCACGTGCGGCCTCCACGGTAGACGGCGTCGGCATGCTGCGGAGCGTCCGCGTGATGGAGCCAGCACATCGCATGGTGTCCAGGATCGACTTCGAACCGTTGAGGTCGATGTGGCCCACACAGGGTCATGGCATGCGGGCATCGCTCGGCATATCCACAACCCGCCGGCGCATGAAACAGGTCGGGCGGCGCTCCCGCGATCGGCAGCAGGCCAACGGCCTTCGACGTGTCACGGCTCGGCATCGCGGACTTGAGTCCTACTGTGTACGGATGGGCCGCCCGATAGAACACATCGTCGGCCGTTCCGCTCTCCACGATCTCGCCCGCGTACATGACGACAACATCGTCAGCTATCCGTGCCACGACACCGAGGTCATGAGTAATCAGCACGATCGCCATGCCGTTCTTACGCTGGAGTTCCTCGAGTAACTCCAGAATCTGCGCCTGAATCGTGACATCGAGCGCCGTGGTCGGTTCGTCCGCAATCAGCACGTCCGGCTCGCAGGCGATCGCCATGGCGATCATCGCCCGCTGCAGCATGCCACCGGAGAATGCGAATGGGTACTGGCGGGCGCGGGCGTCGGCATCCGGAATATGCACCAGCGTGAGCACTTCAACAGCACGAGCGAACGCTTCGCGCTTCGACATGCCGCGATGCACCTGGAGCGTCTCGGCGATCTGGTCGCCGACCCGCATGGTGGGATTCAGCGCGCTCATCGGATCCTGAAAGATCATGCCGATGCGATTCCCGCGCACCTCCTCACCATTAACGATCTTCTGGCGAACGATGTCGACGCCATCGAGCCGCGCCGCGCCGCGCGTAATGCGCCCCGGGGGCATGGGCGTCAGACCCATGATGCTTTGGACCGACACCGACTTCCCGCAGCCGGACTCGCCGACGATCGCCAGCGTCTTGCCCGAACGGACGCTGAAGCTCACGCCGCGGACCGCGTGTACGACGCCACCATGCGTGTCGAACTCGACACACAGGTCGCTGACATCGAGCAATGGCGCGTCACCCGCGGGGGTCATTCGCGGCCCCGCATGCGCACGTCGAGCGCGTCGCGCAGCCCGTCGCCAAGCAAGTTGAAGGCCATTACCGTCACGCTGATGATCAGGGCCGGGAAGAGCAGCTCGTGGGGGTGGGACAGCATCGTCCGGATGCCTTCGTTCGCCATGCTGCCCCACGACGGCGTCGGCGGCGCGACGCCCATGCCGATGAACGACAGAAATGCTTCAGTAAAGATGGCACTCGGCACGGCGAACGTGAGCGTCACCAGAATCACGCCCATCGTCTGCGGAATCATGTGGCGGAACACGAGATAGCCGGTCCTGGCGCCGAGGAGCTGCGACGCCGCGACATACCCCTCTTGCCGCACCTGAAGAATCTGCCCCCGCACAAGCCTGGCCGTAGACGGCCATCCGAGCAGCACGAGGGCGACGAGCATCGGAAACACGCCGCTCTCCCCCGGCCCAATGCCGAACGCAATCTTGAACAGGATCATGAACAGCAGAAACGGGAGCGCGATGACGAAGTCGGCAAAGCGCATCAGCAATTGATCGATCCGCCCGCCGAGGAAGCCGGCCGCGCTGCCCCAGACGACGCCGACCAGGACGAACAGGAGCGGAGCGACGACGCCAATGAACAACGACACTCGCGCCCCGTAGAGGAGCCGGGCCAACATGTCGCGGCCGAGATAGTCGGTCCCCAGCGGGTGATACGGCAGACCGATCTGATCACCGGGCGCGAGCACGCTCGCGTCCTCGATCCAGCCGCGCAACTCTGCGTCCTCGGCGCTCACCGTGCGAACCGCGTCAGCGACCAGCACGGCGTACGCATCTTGCTCAGCGCGGTTCTCGTCCACGACGACGACCGAGTACCAGTAGCGTCGCGGTTCAAGATCGAGCCGGTCCTCGAAGCTGACTTGGTCGGCACCAAGCACCTCGCCAATCGGCAGGCCTAATGCCCGATCCGGTGCGGGGTCGTAGACACTCCGGTACACGACATACCCCGCTGCGCCGACGACCGGCTCCCAGACGAGTCGCACGGCTTGAGTCGACACGGGCTCCGCCCACCGTAGGTTCGTCACGACGTCGCCCACCTGCGTGGGCGCCACCGTCACAGCGGGCCACGGCGTGTACGCCGGGACGATCAGTGCCGAGGATGGCCACGTTGGTCCCTGGCTGATCTGGTCGACATCCTGCGCCGCTGGGTCGACGCGCCACACCCAGGGTCCGGCCACCGTCATCACCCCGAGTGCGACCACGGCGCAGAGCGACGCAAAGGTACGCCGGTTCTGTTTCAGCCGACGCCACGAGTCCTGCCAGTACGAGAGCGACGGCCTGGAGATGGTCTGGAGCTGATGTTCGGCGACGACAGGCTCGAAATCGGCGGGAGAAAAGCGGACGGCGACGCTCATTGGTGGCGTCCGACTCGTCTCACTCGAGCCTCACCCGGGGATCGATCCACCCGTACAGCAGATCGACGACGATGACCATGGACACGAGAAAGGCCCCGTAGAACACCGTCGTGCCCATGATGACCGTGTAGTCGAGCTGTTGAACCGCCTCGACAAAGTACCGTCCCAGGCCCGGTATCGCGAAGACCAGCTCGACAACGAAGCCGCCCGTCGTGATGGCAGCGATCGCCGGCCCGAGCACCGTCACGACCGGCAGCACCGCGTTGCGCAACTGGTGCTTCATGAAGATGCGAGCGGGAGGCAATCCTTTGGCACGGGCGGTTCGGATGAAATCGGCGCTCGTGATCTCGAGCATTGACGAGCGCATGAGCCGCGTGAGGTAGGCCATCGTGCCCAACCCCAGGACCATCGACGGGACGATCATGTGACGCAACGTGCCCCATCCAGCCACCGGCAGCAGCGAGAAGCCCAGGTAGGTGTTGATGTCGACAAGTGTGAGCTGGCTGAACGCCGCCACGACGAAGCTCGGCACAGAGATCGCCAGGATGACGAGGAACATGATCGCCAGATCGGGTACACGGTCGCGGAAGAGGGCTGTCAGCGCTCCCAGCAGGATGCCGCCGCACGCCGCAAACGCCACGGCAAGAATGCCGAGCGTGGCGGAGACGGGAAAATTCTCCCGGATGATGTCGTTGACGCGCCGGTTCTCCTGCGTGAACGAGATACCGAAATCGCCGCGAAGCGTATTTCCCAGGAAGACGACGTATTGCTCGGTGACCGGCCGGTCGAGCCCGTAGCGCTGCTCAAGATTGCGTCGGATTTGTTCGTTGGTCGCCCGTTGGTTCGCGAGCGGGTCTCCTGGCACCGAGTGCATCGCGATGAACGTAGCCGTCGCGATGAACCAGACGGTGACGATCCCCTGCAGGACGCGCTTGAGCGTGTACGTCAGCACAAGAATGACGCGCTAGGGATTCTCGACGAGGTACGCCGTGCTGTAATCGGGATCGGTGCCGACGGATCTGTGCACGACGCCTTTGAGCCGCGGGTCCTCGACGTACACCAGGCCTCGCTCGTAGTTCGGCAACTGCACAGCGTCCTCGATCAGAATGCGCTGGATCTCGCCGAACGCATCCATCCGGGTTTGTTGATCGAGCGCGTTCTGGGCGATGCGTACCTGCTCGTCGAGCTCGGGGTTGTTATACCTGCCTCGGTTGTTCCCGTTCCAGGATGCGTACAGATCGCCGTAGGTGAGCGGGTCGGCGAAATCCGGCCCCCAGCCGGCGGCCACCATGTCGAAATCGCCGGACGTCATCTTGTCGAGGCGTTGTTTGAAAATCTGCTTGTCAATCCGTATCTCGAGTCCGAGCGTTCGTTGGAAGAGGTTCTGGAAATACTCGGCTTGCTTGTTGGCGATTGGCGCATCGCCCGTCAGAAGGACGAGAGGCGGGATCTCCGTCACACCGAGTTCTTGCTTGGCAAGCTCCAGATGCTTCCGGGCCAGTTCCAGATCGGGGATCACGACCAGAGGCGGGTACTCCTGCCGAAACGGTCCCTCGACTCCGTTCAACCAGATGGGAAACAGGGAGACCGCAGGCAGATAGCCGGGCAGCCCGATCACCTTGTTGACAAGCTCTCCGGAGTCGTTGACCAACTGCAGCGCCCTGCGCAGATGAAAGTTGCTCGTCAGTCGTTCGGGGCGGAAGTTGAAATCGATGTAGAACACCGTGCCGTCGCTGTAGCGACCGAGGTTCCAGCGCAGCTTCATCGCGTCGTCGAGCTGCTCTGCGCCGAGCGTGGCCGACGCAATGGAACCGTCCTTGAACAAGTTCACCACCGCAGTCGTGTCGGAGGTCACGTATGGCATGTCGATGACGTTGAGCTGAATGGCGTCGCGGTTCCAGTACTGCGGGTTCTTCTCCAGCCGTACGTGCGCCCCGTGCACCCACCGCGTCATCATGAACGGACCGTTGTAGACGAGGTCTTCAGCGTCGGCACCGTAGCGGCCGTCTCGACCGTCGTAGAAGTCTTCGCGGACGGGAAGATAGACGGCGAACGCGACGAGCTTGTCGAAGAAGCCGACCGGGCGCTCGAACTCGACTTCGAGAGTCAGATCGTCGATCGCTGTGACGCCGAGCGCCTCGGGAGGCATCTGTCCTCCGTTGATCGCCTCACCGTTCTTCACGTAGTAGAGGATGAACGCGTACTCCGAGGCGTTGGCAGGGTCGACGATCGTGCTCCACGCGAAGACGAAATCGTGCGCCGTGACCGGTCGCCCGTCGCTCCACCGCGCGTCGTCGCGCAACCAGAAGGTTGCACCATCAGGCCGGATGTCCCATCGTTCGGCAACGCCCGGTACGAGCCTGTTGTCGGCGTCGTAGCGCAGCAACCCTTCCATGATGTGCCCGAGCACGAAGATGCTGACCGAATCTGTCGCGCGCGTGGAATCGAGCTGAGGAGGTTCCTGCGACAGCGCGCGGGTGATGGTCCCGGTTTCGACGTCGATCGCGCGGCCGGAGGTTGCGCTGCCCCCGGTCATTGACGACGCCCATGCAAGCGCCCCCATGAGGGCGACGAATCCGGCCAGAGAAAAGGCGCCGAGCCAGAGAAGTTGCCGCACCGCAAGGCGGCTCATCGGATCGCGATAAGTCGGTGGCTGTTCATCCATGAGTCGACCTCCGTCCGGCGATCAGGCGCCGACGGTTACCCGGCATTCCCTGCCGAAGACATTCGCCGAGGTGGAGCGAAATAGAAAACGGCGCCGTCGCGTGCAGGACATGCTGGTGTATCCCTGATGCAACGGCGCCATCATGTGGTCTTCGTGCCACGTTGTCTTACCTCGTACTCGTGCTCGGCGCGTCTGCCAGGAACGTCTGCCACACACCCGCCGGCGGCCCATACCCCACCCCCGGCTTGCTGTAGTCGCATACCCCCTGCGGGAAGACGGCACGGAGGCTCTCAAGCTGTTCGCCGGTGACCTCGCGTGTGAGGTCCGACTGATCGACCGGCTTGAGTTGACACTTCAGGTGTTCCGCAACGGGAGGCATGCCGGCCACGATTCTCGGATTCGCGTACACCGGAAACCGCTCCGCGCATACCGCCGCGTCCTCGGTTTCCTCCAGCTCCGACGTAAAGCAGGAATCCACGAGTCCGGCTGGTCGGTTGCGAATCACCTTCTCGCGCTGCGTCCCTGGTCCCGTGTCCTTCGCGACACCGGCCAGCCACTCATCCAGAACGACGAGATTGGCGTCCTGCGCCTCGTTGGTGGGCGCGCCAGGCGCGTACACGCGCGACACATAGTTGTCCAGGTTGCCGTTGTGGGCGGCCAGTCGATTGCGGGTGATCCAGCCAGCGAACGTATCGTGCACGTTACCGCCGGGGCCTTCGGTGTAGGGCCGCATGTCGATGATCGGGATCATGCTCAGACCGTGCGCCGTGTCGTTGATGCGACCGGAGGTGTACGCCCGTCGGATCCCCTCCGGATCCCCGACCGAGCGCTCGGCGACGATATTCCCGTTGATGTCGTGACCACCGGCGAGGCGGTTCAGATCGAGAAACTGCGCGAAACTGATCGTGCCGTCGTTGAACGCGCCAAGACCGTACTGGACACCCACGTTGTCGAACGGACTCCGCGCGAAGCCGGTCTCCGGGTCGCGCCCGAACACGCTGGCCATGCTGTCCTGGTACGTGCAGCGGACGCCCGTAGGGTTGGTCTCCGCGTCAAACCGCATCGACGGGGAAATCGTCGTGGCGTCACAGTTCTTGGCCGCCATGAGCGCCGAGTAACGCAACTCGTTGACGGTGCAGTAGTCGAAGTGGCTGTAGCCGGAGACCGCCGTCTTGTCCTCGATGTTCCACGGCAGCCGCGATGCCGCGATAGCACGATCCAGCACGTGGCAATCGACCATCCCGGCGTGGAACGTCAGCGTGTCCGCGTAGCTGGCAGTGGGAACGATGCCGTCGAGCAGGCCTGGATAGTTGTTGCCAATGAGGTGCTGCTGCATCGATCCGCCCGATCGACCGCTGCCCATCGTGTACATCGGCACGCCGAACTGTTCGATGAAGCGCTCCTTGACCATCATCATCGTCTCGGCCGACACCACGTCGCTGCCGTGTGTGCCGAACACATTCAGCGACCCGCCAGCCAGCGCGTACCCCATCGCGATCGGGTATTCGCCGAGCTGCCCATCCGTCAGGTTCTGGCGGTTGCCACGCAGTCCCCCAACGGAGCGACCCTGGTGATAGCCGGCAGACACGCCGCCACCGAACGCGTAGACGAGGCGGCCGTTCCACGCCGATTCGTTCTCCCAGGGTGACGGCAACGCCGTCCCGGGCTCGTGCAGGAAGGCGATCGAGTAGACGGCACGATTGATCGTGCCCATCTCGCGGCGCACGATAAAGGGAACCGTCCTACCTTCAGTGGTCGTCGTCATCGCAATGTCGGTGGGACGAGGACCGTCGGGATCGAACGGCCGGTAGGGACTCTCCTGGGCGCCACCCCGGAAACCGTTTGCGTTGTCGGCCGCCGCAAGGTCACCGGGTGCTTGATTGGCAGGCGCCGGAGTCTCCGCCACTTTGTAGAAATACTCGACCCTCGTCTCCGCCGAGCACTGCGCATCGAGCGGCGCGCCCATCCCGTGGGCTTCGGTCTCGCAGATGAACGGCGTCTGCTGCGGGCTGTAGAGGACGGGGCCCGTGATCGGGTGGTTCACCAACGTGAGCTGCGCCGTCGTCTGGCCGCGCATCGAGGCCTCAATCGCATTCGGGCCGATCTCGAGGCCGCTGACCCGGCCGATCACCGACTTTGAGTCGGCGGCGAGCCTGAACGACCGCGACACGTCGCTCCCGTTGAGACTGACCGTCAGGTTCCTGGCGGTGAGATTCTCGGGGCCGGTGACCTGAAGCAACACGTCGCCGCCGCTGGCAAACTCCGCCCTGGACGAGAGCGTTGTGATCTCAAGCGTGGCATCTGCCGGCTGCTGCGCCGTGACTGACGCCATGAACATACCCACTGCCAGGAGCGTGACGGTGAATGAGCGGGCCATAAACTTCCTCCATGAGCGGGCCTCACCCGCTCGTCGCATTTCCGACCAATGAAACGTTTGCCGACCGCCTACTCACGCCTGACCTCTCGGGCGCCTCCCGTCGCATCGTCAAGACGGCGACGGCGCCTCAGTTAGGACCGTCGATCACTCTGCCAGCACCCGCCGACGTCGCCCGTCCCAGACCGCGCGGCGGCGCACTCACGAAACCTCTCGCCTACTGCGAACTCGTTGTCGCCGGAGCGGGCGGATCGATCGACGCCAGATACCCGACGATGTCGGTCATGTCGTCCATGGTCAGGTTCTCGATCACCGGCAGCATCAGCGCAACCTGCGGACCCTTCCGCGTGCCCATCTTCATGTCCCAGAGCTGACGCATCTGGTAGCTGGGTGAGCGGCCCGCAATACCCGGCATCGCACCAAGGCCCATCAAGTCCGGTCCGTGGCACACGGTGCACGACACCGTCTTGCCGCCACCGGTCGTCACGAGGTTCTCACCCCTCGCGAGGCTCCCAACAGGCACGTAGGCGATCCAGTCTCCAGGAGCCCGGGTATTCCGAAGGAAATTCGACTGATGTTCGTCTCGTGGCGTTTCGACAATGCGATTTCCGAGCGGCTCTTGCTCATCACCTTCGAGCGTGATGTACATGTCGCCCAGATGCAGCTCCATCTTGGGAATCATGTCGGCCTCAATGACTTCGATCCACTTGGTGTACGGGATGGCCGCGAAATATTCCGCCGACTGACGCATCTCTTCCTCGGTCATCGCCTTGGCAAGCGCGACCATCGTCGGCGTGTTTGGATCTCGAGGATCAGACTGGTATCGCAGGTCATTCCGCATGTCCTCGAGCTGTTGCATGGTGTAGGCAGCCGGCTGTCCACCCGGGGGCGCGTTCTCCGGCCGTCCTTTGCCGGTTGGCAGATGGCACGATCCGCAGCCCCGACCGCGCTCCGACATCAGGCTTGCCGGACCGGTCTTCATGATGGGCGGCATCGGCGGGTAGTCCTCGGGAAACCACTCGATCACGTTGTGACCATCGCGAACCTCGAGCCACGAATACGACGCGCTGCTCCCCTCGACGGCCCGCGGCCTGCGCTGGTCCTCCGGGCTCATATCTCCGCGCAGCTGCGTGGGCGGCAGCGGATCGTTCTGCGGGGCGGCTGTGTCGCCCGGCTGGGGCGGAGTAAGCCACCCGTATGCCCATAGCGGCCATTCCTCAGCCGGGGCCTGAGCCTGAACGAACGACGCCCCGAGCGCGACACCCGCCGCGACAACAACGCACAGCATCCCGATACGAATATCCTGCTTCACCCTGACCTCCCGAGTAGAGTCGTCTGCTCCGCGACCAACGCGCTGCCGGCCGCGGCAGAGGGCGGCGCCAATTGTGCCCCGGCGCGTACGCCACTTCTGATCATGTCGGACTCTATACCTTGGCGGCCGGGGTGGCAAGAAGGCCGACCCCCTGTCCTAGCAGGCTGCTGAAGAACCCGGGTGATCGGGCCGTTTTCTAAGGATCATGCGAGTCACCACCGACCGACAACGGTGCGCACGGCTGTGCGCTGGCCCCGATCAAGGGGCCGGCGACACGCGCGGCCGGTGATCAGGGACACCTCGCCTCCAGATTCCGCAGCCGGACCAAGTTATAGACCGTGGCGGCGAAGGTAAGCTGCCAATCCACGAGGGCGACACCGCGATGCCGGAGTTTGCGCAAGCCGCCGACGGTCTTCATCCAGCCAAAGACCTGTTCTACGAGTTTCCGTTTCCGCTGACTGACGTGATAGCCCGCATGCCGCGTGGTCCGGCCATCGATCGCACTCCAGCGGACCTTCTGAGCAACGTGGGGCGTGACGGCCCGGATACGGACAGCGGCCACAAAGCTTGCCACATCGTAGCCCTTGTCCGCCCCGACCGTGCTGCCCGGCGGCGCGCTGGCCTCCAGCAACAGCGCCGCTGCCTCGCGTTCGGCGGTCCCCGTCGCGTGAGTCGCGCAGACGTTGGCGACAAGTCCCTGTCGATTGTCCAGCAGCACGTGGCCCAGATACGCCAGCTTGGCTTCCTTCCCCTGGCCCTTCCGAGGCAGCATCGCCTCCGGATCGGTCGTCGACTGGTGCGTGTCGTTGCGCCGCCGCTCCCCGTGGAAGTTGACCGTGGGATTCCCGGGGTCATCGGGCGGGTCGCTCTCCGCCGCGTCCCGGCACCGAAAGCTCTTCAGGCTGGCCCACGCTTCCAATTGGGTCCCATCCACAGTGAAGTGTTCGTCCGAGAGCAGCCCGGCCGCCCGCGCGTGGGCCTGCACCGCATCAAAGAAGGCGGCCGCGAGATCGCCCGCCAGCAGCCGGTCGCGATTCTTGGTAAACGTGGTGGGATGCCAAACCGGGTCGTCCAAATTCAAGCCCACGAACCAGCGGAACAGCAGGTTGTAATTGAGCTCTTCCATCAGCAGCCGCTCGCTCCGCACCGTGTAGAGCACCTGCAGCAACAACGCGCGCAGCAGCTGTTCCGGCGGGATCGACGGACGCCCTGTGTTGGCGTACAGGCCGGCGAACCTGCGCGACATCGTTCTCAGCGCTTCGTCCGTCAGCGCGCGAACCGCGCGGAGCGGATGGTCGGCTGGCACGCGCTGTTCCGGCGACAGGTAGCTGAACATGTGAGTGCTTTGCTCATCGTGTCCGCGCATGATGGGGCTCCCTTCAGCGGTGTTGGGAGCATGGTAGTACGCCGGGATCGATCTGTCGATCCCATTTCACGGAGTTTTTCAGCAGCCTGCTAGAGGTCGACCGCGCGTGGTCGGCGTCACTCCATCTCCCCCCCCCGTTTGCCAAAGTCAGAGGCGTCTTATGTGGGTTGCCAGCAGGCGCCCCAAATCAACCGTGAACTGCTGATCTATCGCGCTGGAGGAAGGCCTTGATTCATCACATCCGCTGTTTCTGGCGCCCGGGCCGGGCGCTGACTCTCGCCATGGCGACGCTGGGAGCGTTGCTCTTCTCCGTCGCTCCAGCCTCCGCTCAGATCGCCTACATCCCAGTTGATAAACCGGGGAACAAGGTGGTTGTTTACGACTTCGGCACAAACACTGAGGTTACAGCGATCACAGGGTTCTCAAGGCCGTTAGGCGTCGCGGTCCGGCCGGGCGGCGCCGAGGTGTACATCTCCGAATTGTTGACTGGCAAGCTCAAGGTTATCGAAACCGCGACGAACACCATCACCACCGAAATCCCCATCGGATTCGGTGCGTATTGGGTGGTATTCACCCCTGATGGGTCGACCGCTTATGTCTCACACCTTAACCCTGGTAGCAATATTGACGTCATCGATACGGATACCCAGACGAATATTGGGACCATTCCGGGCACCGTCTTCCATGGTGGAATGGCGGTGAGCGCAGACGGATCGACGCTGTACGCCTCAAGCTGGTTTGGGACTCCCGGTAAAGTCTCCGTGATCAGTACTGGTACGAACACGGTGACATCGACGTTCTCGACCGTCCAAGAACCTGGTGGCGTGCACCTCAGCCCGGACGAACAGCGGCTCTACGTCATGGGATCCCGGACGGGGGCAAGCCAGGCCCTCAGGGTGCACGACCTCACCCCTGGGGCAACGTTTGGTGACGTGATCTCGAATACTCCACTGACAGGCCCGAGCGAGCAGGGAGCTCTCAGTCCAGACGGCAACAGGTTCTTTGCGCCGGATGCCAACAGCGCCAATTTGCACGTCGTCGATACAACGACCGCTCTCCCGCTCGCGCCCGAAGCGGGCAGTCCTTACGTCCTTCCATCGTTTCGCAACGTTGGGGCCGCGTTCACTCCGGATGGAAGCCGGCTGCTGATCGCGAATACGTCCACGAAGGATGTCATCCTCGTCGACGCCGCCGCTCCATCCACAGTGATTCACACGGTGCCCATGGGTAGTGCCGTCTGGATGTACGGCAATCCGTTCCTCCCGCCGAACCCGGACGTCGACGGCGACGGCGTCCTGAACGAGGACGATCTCTGTCCGGACACGCCGGCGGGAGCCGCGGTGAACGCAGACGGGTGTAGCCTCGCGCAGCTCCAGGGACCGCCGGGAGCTGACGGCGTCAACGGCGCGACCGGGGCGACCGGACCGGCGGGCGCGACGGGCAGCCAGGGAATCCAGGGAATCCCGGGGGCGCCCGGCGCCACGGGCGCCACGGGTGACGCAGGGCCGGCGGGGCCAGCAGGGCCGCCGGGAGCCACCGGCGCCGCGGGCGCGACCGGCAGCAGCGGTGAGCAGGGCATCCAGGGCGTCCCAGGAACTACGGGCGCAACCGGTGCCACGGGGGCGCAGGGCATCCCGGGGATCCCCGGTGCGACCGGCGCCGAAGGGGCGCAGGGTGAGGGCCTGCAACCGGGGTCGCTGTTGATGCTTCCGGCTGGCTCGCCGGCACCCGCGGGCTATACCCTCATCGACACGTTCGAACTCAATCCGCAGCGACCGGGCTCCGCGAAGTCGTCCGGCAAGTCCTCTAGCAAGTCCTCTAGCAAGTCCTCCAAGGGGGGCGGAAACGGGAGGCTCGCGGTCGACGTCTACGTTCGCGACTAGCTGACCGGCGCTGCTAGCCGCACGTATGTGAACCGTATGTCGGGTCGCTTCAGCGACCCGGCATACGGCCTTTCCGGTCTCCTGATTTCAAGGTGGCTGCGACGAGGGATATCGAACCGGTTCTCGTTGGCGAGACGGGTTCGGCGACCACCCAAGGCGACTCCAAGTACCACTTTGGTGTGCTTGATGACACATTCGCCTTGTGTTACCGTTTGTGGGATTTAGGCAAGTCGATGGATGGCGCTGAGTTGGCCACGCTAAGTCGGCCACACGCGTCAGCGTCAGACCCTCCCCCCCTTTGCCGGAATCGGCGGCGTCTTATTCGGGTTGCCGGCAGGCGCCCTTCACCCGTGAACTGCTAATCCATCGCACTGGAGGAAGATCTTGACTCATCACATCCGCCGTTTCTGGCGCCCGCGCCGAACGCAGACTCTCGCCATCGCGACGCTGGGGGCGTTGCTCTTCTGTCTCTTCGTCGACGGCAGCGTCGCGCAGGCCCAGGTATTCGAGGCCAAGATAGCCGATGCCCCCCCCAAGTCGAACGACGAGTTCGGCTTCGCGGTGGCGCTCAACGGCGACACTCTCCTGATCGGCGCCTCCGGTAACGACGATTTTGGATCTCGCTCCGGCAAGGTCGATGTCTACCTCCGCAGCGGCGGGGTATGGAGCTATCAATCGACGTTGCGCCCAGCCGACAAGGCGAAGAGCGACTCCTTTGGCAACGCGGTGGCGATCAGCGCCGACGGCAACACTGCGGTGATCGGCGCCTGGAACAAGAACAGTTTCGAGGGCGCGGCGTACGTCTTCACCCGCGACGGCCTAGGGGCATGGAGCGAGCAGGCGAAGCTGCTACCCCCGGACCTTGTCCCTGTTCCGAATTCTCCTTTTGTGCAATACGGCAGCTCGGTGGCGATCAGTGGCGAGACCGTGGTGGTTGGGGCCATGAATGAGAGCAGCGCGGGCAATCGAGCTGGCGCGGTATACGTATTCACACGCACGGGTACGACGTGGACTCAGCAGGGGCCGAAGCTGGTGCCATCCAGTCCTGTGTTTGCAGCCCGCATGGGCAGCTCGGTGTCGATCGAGGGTGACACTGCCGTGTTCGGAGCCCCCGAACAATTCGGCAAGGGCTCGGCGTACGTGTTCAACCGCGATAGCGGGGGGGTATGGACCGAGCAGTTGAACCTGCGGGACGTGCTTGATCTGTCGGACCAGCCGACTCTCAGAGTCTTCGGCGGCTCGGTGGCCCTTGAAGGCGACACCGCGCTGATCGGCGCCCAGTATGATGATCAAGACGCAGTTGCCGCTGGCGCCGCGTATGTGTTTACCCGCAACCCCCTGGGAGTGTGGACCAAGCAGGCGCGGCTCGCCTCGCCGTTGGCACTTAATGGGTTCGGTTTCAGCGTCGCCCTTGAGGGCGACACCGCGCTGATCGGCGACGAGGGCGGGACAAACACCGCGGCCTTCTTTTCGCGTTCCTCCGGCGTGTGGAGCCAGGGGGCAGTTGTGGGCTCGAATCAACCTGTCGCCACCAACTTTGGCCACTCGATAGCGCTCAGTGCTGGCACGGCCGCAATCGGCGCTCTTCGTGACCGCCCTGTTGGATGCGAAACTCAGGCCCAAGCTTTTTGGCCCTGCGGCGCGGTATACGTCTTTGTGGGCGTCGGGACCGGCCCCTCGAACGAACCGCCTGAGATCACGGTCAATTCGCCCTACGTACTGGAGGGTGACACCACGGGCGGCTACGACAACAGCGGGGGCCTTGTTGCCAGCGCCGCGGGCGTGTCGGCAACCGATACGGAGGACGACGCCGTTCCCACACCGGTCGCCTTGACCAACGACGCGCCGCTCGCCGTCCTGCCGCTCGGCGACACCACGGTCACATGGACCGCCACCGACAGCGAGGGTCTGACCGACGAGGGCGAGCAGACGGTAACCGTCGAAGATACGACGGCACCGAACATCACTGTGCCGCTGGACATCACCGAGGAGGCCACGTCGCCGGACGGCAATGACGTTGACTTCGCGACGTCGACGAGCGACATCGTCGATGCGAGTCCGACCGTGTCGTGCACATCGGACTTGGGCGACACCGTCTCGGGCGACACATTCCCGCTGGGGACCACGACGGTGGAGTGCACGGCCATCGACGCGAGCGAGAACGACAACTCCTCGTCGTTTAACGTGACCATCGAGGACACGACGCCGCCGACGGTGGACAGCGATGTTCCGGAGACGATCGTGCCGCCCGACGCTCCGATCTCCTTCACGGCCACGGCGACCGACAACGGCACGGCGAACCCGACCGTGACGATCACCTCGTTCGAGTGCTGGGCCATCAACGGCGCTGGCAAGCGGATCGACAAGAGTGAGTCCTGCGTGGTGAGCATCGACGGCGCAACGATCACGATCCTCGACTCGGGCGGTGTCGGTGATCACATCGACTGGACCGTCACAGCTAGCGATGGCAGCGACGACAGCGACGATGCCACCGCAAACTTCGGCGTCGTGGTTGTGAACCCTGGAAGAGGCGGCGGCGGCGGCAACGCCGGCGGCAACGGTGGCGGGAACGGCAACAACGCCGGCGGGAACGGTCGTGGCAACGGCAGGGGCCGGCGGTAGGCCCAGCTAGACCGTAGTACTAAGGCGGGGCCGGGTGGCCGGAGGCGCCCGGCCCATGCTTCCCAGGTTCGCGATCGACGTCTATATCCAGAACTAGCAGACCGGCACTGCTAGCGCGGGTTTCACTGCGGATTCCCTCGACCTGCGGACGCGGACACTGAATGCGTCGGAGCTACGCGCTCATGAAACCCGCGCTAGCCGCACGTATCTGAACCGTATGTCGGGTCGCTCCAGTAGCGACCCGGCATACGGCCCTTCACGACATTCACCACTCCACAACTCACGCTAGCAGCGGTTTCAGAACCTCACTGCGGGTGGAGGCGGACGGGGCCCAGTAGTCGCCACGGGACATGAGACGTGGTACCTCCGGCGCAAACCGTAGTCAGGCGCCAGCCGCGTAGCGCGGCTTAGCCGCGACGCGAGGAAAGACGTGCCCTTCGTATCCGTGCGTAATCCGAGCGGAGCCGGTTTGCAGAGGAGGTGCCGCGTCTCGTGTCCCGTGACTGATCTGACAAGGGTGAGCGCGAATAGGGCTGTTCGCGGTCAGGATCCACCGGGAGGTTAGGAAACCGCTCACGACGAGACCACGTCGCGCCGTTTCGCGGCGTCCAGCGCGCTCACGCCATCGGACAGATCGAAGCGCTTCGAAATGGGCGGCAGCACGCTGCCACTTCCCGCTTCGAGCGCCTCAACCGAGGAGTCACAGGATCTCGAATCGTGGCGCCGACCCGATTGCTATACTGCCCGTATGGAACTCGATGATTACAAGACCGTGCTCTATCGGCAGGACGGTGCCTGGGTCGCGGAGATTCTTGCCATTCCAGGTTGCTACGCGCTGATGCCGACGCGCGACGCCGCATTGGGCGAGATGCGACAGGTCTTCGAGATGATTGCCGAGGAGTACCGGGAACAGGGCCGGGAGCTGCCTGTCGATACGACTGAAATCATGAATGCCTAGCGCGACTGCGCGCGAGTTTCAGCAAGTTGCGAGCCAGCTCGGATTCCTGAAGCGACGGCAGACGGGCAGTCACGAACGATGGAACCATCCAGACGGTCGCGCTGTGACGATTCCAGTGCACGGTAGCCGGACGATCGGCCCTCCGTTGTTCTACAAGATCCTCCGTCAACTTGGTCTGACGCTGAGCGAGTTCGACACCCGGCGGTGACACTGGAGATTTGAATCTCGGTTGAATCACCGATCGCGAATCGTAAATCGCCAGGATCACGAGGGCCGTGCTCCTGACCTCGTCGCGGGTGGCCGCGGACGGGGCCCGGCAGTCGCCACGAGACATGAGACGTGGTACCTCCGGCGCAAACCGTAGTCAGGCGCCAGCCGCGTAGCTCGGCTTGGCCGAGTAGCGCGGCTTGGCCGCGACGCGAGGAAACAATGTGCCCTTCGTATGCGTGCGTAATCCGAGCGGAGCCGGTTTGCAGAGGAGGTGCCGCGTCTCATGTCCCGTGACTGATCTGGCGCGACTGATCTGACCAGGGTGAGCGCGAATAGGTGTCCGCAGTCAGGACCCGCCTGGAGGTCATGAAACCGCCGCTCTAGGCTAGCGCTCTTCCGTTGCCTCGATGAGCGACATCGGATCAACGCGCGCGCCGTTCAGCCGCACGCTCCAGTGCAGGTGGGGGCCGGTGACGCGTCCGGTTGCGCCGACGCGACCAAGTGTTGCGCCGACATCGACAAGTTCCCCTTCCTCAACCGCCAGCGCCGAGAAGTGCGCGAAGATCGAATAGAGTCCCCCACCGTGGTCGAGCACGACCGTGTTGCCGGTGAAGTACAGATCGTCAGCCACAACCACCCTCCCGGACGAAGGCGCTGTCACGACCGTGCCGGTCGGGCTGCCGAAATCGATCCCGGCATGCGGACTCCGCGGCTGGCCATTGAACACGCTGCGCGACCCGAAGTTCGCCGACGGCTGCGTCGTCAGTGGCAGCACGAACGGTCGGTCCCACACGCGGGGCGTGTCGGTCTCGTAAATGCCGTTGAGCTGCGCCGCTTCGCGCACGATGCGGTCGACGACGGGTGCCGGCGGATCGACGTACTCGGGGGCAACCGTCAGCGTCCGGGTGCGAAACTGTTTCGGCTCCACGCGTAGCGACATCTCGCGCGCCGGAGGGGGTCTGAGGTGCGGAGCCGACACCACGAGGGAGTACTCTCCTGGAGCCACATCGAGATCAATGCCGATCAACCCCTGCCATCTCGTGCCATCCGGGGAAAGCGCCAGCGGGATGTCGCGGTCGAGCGCCGTGGCCCGCGGCGCCACTCGGCCGCATGCGCACGTCACGTCCACCCGGATCACTTCGCCGGGCTGTATCGCGCGGCTTACCAGCGCCACGTCCATCTCTGGCGGCGCCTGTGCGGCCCCGATCCGAGCCCCGGGCAGGCCGGGAACGAGCGCAACGCAGGCCGCCGCAACGGCCACACCGGCCGGGCCGCGCCATCGCCACGGCAGCCAAACAATCGGCACTGTCTTCATACGACCAACCCCAGATCGGGCATGTAGGACCTTTCGATAGTGTAGCCGCTAGCGGACCCGTCCTCGTTCCCCAACAGCCCCCGCCATGATGATTGGTCGCGGATTGGTCGCGGCATCACCAGCCGGCTTCGCGGCGGGGCGCTGGAACGAACGGGAGGCGCGTTGATATAGTTGCTGAGTCGCGTTGTGGTACTCCAGCGTCGGCATCGCGCACGCGAGCTGGCTGGACAGCTACGAGACGCGAGCGTGCCACGGGGAGAAAGGAGCACGGTATGGACGGGACCCACACGGCACCCGAGTCGACAGCCACCGGCTATCGAATCTCCACTGACTCCGAGTGGCTCGTGACCGGCTTCGCTCTCACCGCTTTCGCGCTGCTGCTCGTGCACTCCGTGATCACGGTCTATCACTACCAGATCGAAGAGCTTGAGTGGATCCCCTGGCGCCAGTTGTTCGACGTCGACGAGGAGAACAACCTGCCAACGTGGTTTTCCGGATTCCTCCTGGGAGTGACGTCGTTCTGGGTCTGGATTGCCGCCGAGGACAAACGCCGCACGTCGGATCGCTGGTGGATTCACTGGAAGGCCCTCGCGCTGGGGTTCTTTGTGCTCTCTATCGACGAGATCGCCGGACTGCACGAATCGTTCAATACGGTAACCGACGCGACGTGGGCGATTCCCGGCGGTATCCTCGCGTTGCTGGTCGGCCTCACGTTCTTCTCCTTCCTGTGGAGCCTTCCGACAGCGACGCGGAACGCCTTCTTCCTCGGTGGCTGCATCTTCGTGGGGGGCGCCGTCGGTGTGGAGATCATCGGCGCGCCCATGGACGCCGACACGATGACCTATAACCTGACCACCGTCGTCGAGGAAGGCATGGAGATGGCCGGTGTGCTCCTGTTTCTTATGGCGCTCTTGCAGTACATGTCGAGGCAACAGGGCGAGACGCACGAGATCGGCGTCACGG
>CBDFLL010000003.1:0-267302 GCA_965249205.1 Vicinamibacterales bacterium
CGGCAAGGCAAGAGGACTGCCGTGCTGCGTTGCATACAGGAGGTCCCGATGAAGCTCACCCCTGCCGTGGTGTGTGTCGTGTTAATCGCAGGCAGTCTCATGTTGGAGCCGCTGGCGGCCCAGCAGGGGTTCACGCGGAGCTCCGAGGGCAAGGTTCAGATTCTTCAGTCGAACTCCGGCGGGGACAACATCCACATCATCGACCCGCTCACCAATACGGTCGTGGGGGAGATCGACGACGTCCCGATTCCGCACGGCGTCACGTACCACCCCGACGGCAGCGCCTACTACATCAGCAACGAGTTCGATCACACGCTCGATGTGGTGTCCACTGAGACGCTGAAGGTCGTCAAGCAGATTCCCCTTACCGACGGCCCGAACAATGTGGGCATTACGCCGAACGGCGAGAAAGTCTACGTCGCCATCGCGAGAGGCAGCGGCGGTGTCGACGTCATCGATACCGCCACCCAGACGAACATCCGGCACATCCCGACCGTCGGAGGCGTGCACAACGTCTTCGTCACGCCCGATGGCAAGCACGCCGTGGCAGGCATGATCTCGGCGAGAACGCTGACGGTCATTGACACAACGACCGACGAGCCCGTCTGGTCGAAGAGGCTCGACGACGGCGTTCGTCCTATGGAATTCGACGTCAATCCGGATGGCTCGACGAAATCGATCTTCGTTGAGGTCTCCAACCATCATGGGTTCTACGTGCTGGATTTCGAGACGCAGGAAGTGGTCGACAAGGTGCAGATACCGAAGCTTCCCCTCAGCCAGGTGGACAACGATTCGATTCAGGGATCGCCCAGCCATGGTCTGGCCCGAACTGTAGACGGGGAGATTCTGTGGGTCGCGAGCAAGCCTCATAACCGCGTGTACGCCTACTCACTCCCCGACCTGGAACTGCAAGGAAGTGTCCTGGTCGGGCACCATCCCGACTGGCTCGTGACTACGCCTGACAGTCGCTATCTGTATGCGGCCAACGCCGGGGGTAACGATGTCTCGGTGGTGGACCGCTCGACGATGACCGAGATCGCACGAATCCCGGTGGGCCAGACGCCGAAGCGAGCCCATACCGTCGTGTTGCCGCAGTAGCAGCTCGCCGAAGTCCTGAGGGCATCCGCTCAGCGGTATAGGCCGCTGGCGGATGGCCTCCATCTGACACCGAACACCAGGACGCACACCATGAGAAACCGGATCAACTGGAACCGCGGCACGCTGCCCGTGATCGGAGTGGCGTTGCTCATCGCCGTCTCGCAGGTCGGCACTGGGGAGACGAGAGGTGCGGTTGCTCCGACCGCAGGGGACCTCTTCGTGCCACTGGTCGGCATTGGGGGGTCAAGAACTGCGATTGCTCCCACCGCGGGGGATCTCAGTGCCGCGCTGGTCGCGGCCCATCCCAACGCCGCTGCTGCGGCGGCGCGACAGGCACCGACCGCGCTCGACTATGCCGTGTACAAGGAGCGCGTGGAACCGGTCCTGCTGAGAGACCGAGGTGGGTACGGCCCAGGGTTGTCGGCCTGCGTTACGTGCCATATCCAGTCGGGCACGCCGATGCGGCTGCAACCGCTGGAGGAAGATGGCAACGGCGGCGTGTACTGGACGGAGGAGCAATCGCGGAGAAACTTCGACGTGGTGTCGGCACTGGTCACGCCAGGCGAGCCCGAAGACAGTCGCCTCCTGCTCGCCCCTCTCGAGCTCAGCGCCGGTGGAAGTGGCTTTCACGTGGGCGGCAAGTTCTGGCAGTCTCAAGACGAGGCCGACTGGCAGGCGCTGGCGTCGTGGGTGAGCGCGGCGGACCCGGTGCCGGGAGGCCCTGCGGAGGTCGCCGAGGTGGACTTCGAGTTCTTCAGGACCTGCGTACAAAGAATCTTCCAAGACCGCGAGCAAGTGGCTGATCGGATGGAATGCGCGGCATGCCACGGTTCTGGCGTGCGCGGATTCGCGCAGGATTTACCGGACGGGCGCGTTTTCTGGGACGAACAGGAGTCCCGCGAAAACTTCGAGTTGCTCAGCCGGTTCATAGAGCCGGGCGACCCCCTCGGCAGTCGGTTCCTGACGCATCCGCTCGATTCCCACGATGGCGGCGACAACTACCATAGCGGAGGGCGTCGCTGGCACACGCAGGACGACCCGGAGTGGCAGATGCTCGCGGCGTGGGTCAACGGAGCAACCCCGGCGTGTGTCGTCGAGGATCGATAGATTGATCTCACTTCGCGGCGTCCTGGTCTGCTCTGCGGTCGTCGTTCTTAGCGGGTCTGTCATCGCGCAGGACACGCCCACGAGAGTCATGATCCGCGCCGTTGCACACGATGCGAAACTCATCGGCTCCGCGATAGGCGGCGCACGCATCACGGTGCGGGACGCGCGGACCGGCTCGTTGCTCGCCAGAGGCGTGCAAGCGGGTGGAACGGGGGATACGCAGCGACTCGTTGTCGAACCGCGCGCCCGTGGACAACGCGTGTTCGACACCGAGGGAGCGGCGGGCTTTCTGGCTGAACTGGCATTGACCCGCCCCACGCAGGTCAGGATCGAGGCCGAAGGTCCTATCGGTACGCCGCAGGCATCTCAGCGGATCTCCCGCACCATGCTGCTGGTGCCAGGGCACGACGTCCTCGGGGACGGCGTAATTCTTGAACTCTACGGCTTCGCCGTGGAGCTGGTGGAGCCCACCGGCGATCTGCACGACGTGCCCGGGAGTGAGATCGCGGTCCGCGCCCGCGTCACGATGCTCTGTGGATGCCCGACAGAGCCTGGCGGGCTCTGGGACTCGATGCAATACACCATCGAGGCCCGAATCGTCCGGGACGACACCGTCCTGGAGACCGCGACCCTGACGTACGCCGGCGAGACCAGCGTCTACGCGGGGCGCATCAGCGTTCCCGCCGAAGATGGCTTAAGCCTGCAGATCCTCGCCATGGACCCGTCAACGGCAAACTTCGGGATGATCGAGAAACCCTTCGACGAAGAGGGAACCGGCCAGAGCTCCTAGCAGGCTGCTGAAGAACCCGGGTGATCGGGCCGTTTTCTAAGGATCATGCGAGTCACCACCGACCGACAACGGTGCGCACGGCTGTGCGCTGGCCCCGATCAAGGGGCCGGCGACACGCGCGGCCGGTGATCAGGGACACCTCGCCTCCAGATTCCGCAGCCGGACCAAGTTATAGACCGTGGCGGCGAAGGTAAGCTGCCAATCCACGAGGGCGACACCGCGATGCCGGAGTTTGCGCAAGCCGCCGACGGTCTTCATCCAGCCAAAGACCTGTTCTACGAGTTTCCGTTTCCGCTGACTGACGTGATAGCCCGCATGCCGCGTGGTCCGGCCATCGATCGCACTCCAGCGGACCTTCTGAGCAACGTGGGGCGTGACGGCCCGGATACGGACAGCGGCCACAAAGCTTGCCACATCGTAGCCCTTGTCCGCCCCGACCGTGCTGCCCGGCGGCGCGCTGGCCTCCAGCAACAGCGCCGCTGCCTCGCGTTCGGCGGTCCCCGTCGCGTGAGTCGCGCAGACGTTGGCGACAAGTCCCTGTCGATTGTCCAGCAGCACGTGGCCCAGATACGCCAGCTTGGCTTCCTTCCCCTGGCCCTTCCGAGGCAGCATCGCCTCCGGATCGGTCGTCGACTGGTGCGTGTCGTTGCGCCGCCGCTCCCCGTGGAAGTTGACCGTGGGATTCCCGGGGTCATCGGGCGGGTCGCTCTCCGCCGCGTCCCGGCACCGAAAGCTCTTCAGGCTGGCCCACGCTTCCAATTGGGTCCCATCCACAGTGAAGTGTTCGTCCGAGAGCAGCCCGGCCGCCCGCGCGTGGGCCTGCACCGCATCAAAGAAGGCGGCCGCGAGATCGCCCGCCAGCAGCCGGTCGCGATTCTTGGTAAACGTGGTGGGATGCCAAACCGGGTCGTCCAAATTCAAGCCCACGAACCAGCGGAACAGCAGGTTGTAATTGAGCTCTTCCATCAGCAGCCGCTCGCTCCGCACCGTGTAGAGCACCTGCAGCAACAACGCGCGCAGCAGCTGTTCCGGCGGGATCGACGGACGCCCTGTGTTGGCGTACAGGCCGGCGAACCTGCGCGACATCGTTCTCAGCGCTTCGTCCGTCAGCGCGCGAACCGCGCGGAGCGGATGGTCGGCTGGCACGCGCTGTTCCGGCGACAGGTAGCTGAACATGTGAGTGCTTTGCTCATCGTGTCCGCGCATGATGGGGCTCCCTTCAGCGGTGTTGGGAGCATGGTAGTACGCCGGGATCGATCTGTCGATCCCATTTCACGGAGTTTTTCAGCAGCCTGCTAGGGCCGCCATGCGAACATGGCCGTCTCTGCGCTTCAAGCCCTGGTCCGAGGATCGACCAAACGCTGCCCTCGTTGCGGGCGGGGTCCGTTGTTCAAGCACCGATGGAGGATCGTGGTCCACGATCGGTGTCCCACGTGTGGCCAGAAGTACCTGCTCAATCCAGGGGACCATTGAGCCTTCCTGATCTTCATCGACCGAGTCGCATTTATTCTTCCCGCTCGTCGCCGCCCTCTATTTCCGGATGTACGAACTCGGTGTACTTTTGTTCGGCGCCATCGCGGTGGGCGTGCTCTCGCTGCTGATCCTCACCACGCCGATCGCTACGGATTGTGTGTCGCGCTCGACTATCTCATGCGGGCAGGCTGGCCGGAAACGAACGACCCGCTGAAGGGGCCCGATTAGTGCAGACTAGGAATCGAGCCCTGTCCTGAGCGCACACACGTACTACAGTCGGCGCTCGCCGGGTGTAGTATGTGCCCGACGGGAGAGCCACCATGGCAGTCCCGCTTCGGTGGGCTGGGAACTTGGGAGGATCGATTATGCGTCTTGTTCCACTGATGTCGGCCGCGCTCATCATGTGTACCTCGGGGCTCGCTTTTGCCCAGGCGTGGACCGAATATGTCAGTCGGGAAGACTACTTCAGCGTCAGCTTTCCCGGAGAGCCAACGGTAGAGGACATCACTTACGCAGCCGAATATCGCATTTCCTTACCGGGACGCGCGCACAGCATCGACAATCGACGGGGCCGCTACTCGGTCACCGTGGTCAACTACGCGGACGCCGTCGCAATACACCAGGAACGAATCAAGACCTGCGTCGCGGCAGGCGGCGACGGGGACAGCTGCCAGGACGACGGGCCGGAGGAGGTGCGCGGAGCCATCGTCTATGCGTCGTGGAATTTCATCAACAGAGATGGCGTCGACGTCACGCACTACGCGCACTACAACTCGGACAGAGTTGAAGGCCACGAGATACATCTCACCAACGCCGACCAGTCACGCACTTTTGCCGTCGTCCATATGCACGAAAACCGCCTCTACATTTTGGAGGCGACGGTGCCGCCAGGCGCTCCGGCGCCGGGGCTCTTTCAAGTGTCGCTTCGATTTCTTGACGAGGAGTGGAACCCGGTCCGCTACAGCTGGGTGGGTACTCAGCTCTACTCGAACGGCTACCCACCGACCCCACGCACGAGGTGAACGGGGACGGGGCCCGGGGCAGCAGGACGGATAACTCGTGTTCGCAGCGGAGGAGGACGACCATGCAGCGCAAATTCTTCATGCTCACGGCCATGTGTGTGGTTGCCTTGGCCCTGCCGGCGTGGGCGCACCATTCCCACAATGGTTACGAAGTCACAGTGTGGACAGACATGGAGGGCACGGTCTCTGAACTCCACTTGATCGTTCCGCATTCATGGCTCTACCTCGACGTCGAGGACGACAACGGTGAGACGGTCACATGGGCGCTGGAAGCCGCCGGTCCGAACCGGATGATTCAGAACGGAGCCAAGCGTGAGGATGTCCAGGTGGGCGATCGCATCAAGGTGCGGTGCCATGTGCTCCGCGACGGCTCCAACGGCTGTCTGCTCGGGTTTGTGACACCCGACCATGGCGATCCCGGGCGAGGCCACGGTGTCGAAATCCATTGGGACTAGTAGTCTCGGCCCGTACGGGATAAGGTCCCCGGTCGGTGTGGCCGGCATGGGAGACAGACGATAGTGGGTTCGCGAGACCTGTCGTCTCAGAGGTAGGTATCAATGCGAGCGTTCTTGCTGAGCATGGTTCCTATGGCGCAGGCACGGGTCCTTGATTGACAATCCCGCATCCGCCTCCCGGAGGAAGCCCACGATCTGCCCTTCGGTGAATCGTTGCTTCATTGTTCGACCCTTTCACGCAGCCGAACTCTAAACCAGAGTGCTACTCAAAATCGGGGGGACGTCGACGTCGCACGCAGGAGTCCGTGGCAGCAAGAGCGCGGCTGTCAAAATCCGTTGTAAGAGAAGGGCTTTTGGTGAGGGCAGACGGAATCGAACCGTCGACCTATGGATTAAGAGTCCATTACTCTGCCAGTTGAGCTAAGCCCCCACTGGAGTAGATCCCTCAGAAGACCGGCGCTTGTAACGGAAAGTGGCGGGAGGCCATAGAGGTCGAGGATTTCCGGTTAGCTTGCTCAAGGGTCCAGCTGCGAATAGGGGCAAGCTCACACAAGGGCACCGATTGATGTCATTGTCCAACTCAGAAGTCGACGTTCTCTACGTCATCGCCCACGGTTTATCGGCTCGTATGATCCTTCATTCGGAGGTGGTGGAGGCGCTGCAGGCTCGAGGTCTATCGGTGGGACTGATTGCTCCGACCGGTTCGTCGCAATCACTTCGAGCGGATACCGAGCCTCGGGGTGTACGTGTCTTTGAGATGTCCACGCCCCGATTAGCGCGGCTATTCGATGCGGAGCAGCTGCGCCGTTATCTGTTTGAGGATGTGCGCGGCAACCCTGCGTTGTTCGCCAAGTTCCAGCGAGAAGTCCTTAGCCGAAAGAATCCCCTGCCGCGCCTCAAAGCTCTTGGGCTGTACGGGCTCAACCGTGTGCTTCAGCGCCACGTCGCTCTCAGAGACATCGCCTTCGGCGCCCAATAACTGGTCCTGCGTAGTGCTAGCGTCGGCCGATTGCTGCAATCAGTTCAGCCGAAGATTGTCGTGGCGACCTTTCCGTCGGCGATTTTGGATGCGGTGGTGCTTCGGGAGGCCGAAAAGCTCGGCATGCTTACCGCTACCGAACCTCTCAGCTGGGACAATGTTACTGCGAAGGGGCGCTTTCAGTCGGTGTCCCAACGGTTCTTGGTCTGGGGCCAGATCATGGCGTCTGAAATTCGGCAGTATTACGGCATCGACGCCGATCGTATCGCAGAAGTTGGTGTTCCTCATTTTGATACCCATGTCGGTCAGGCACAGGCCTATGACGTCGGGGCATTGCTCTGTCGGTTGGGCTTGCGGCCTTCCCGGCCTTATCTGCTCTTTGGCATGAGCTCGCCATACCTTGCTCCGCAGGAGGGTGACATTGTCGGGCAGCTGGCCCGCTCGGTTAGCGACGACCGCTTTGGTCGCGACATGCAGTTGATCATCAGACTCCACCGCAAAATTCTACCGGCAAAGTGGCCGACGATTCTTGGTTGCCCCGTTTGCAGCGCCTGGTTTCGGATCGCGTCGCAGTTCATGCCCCAGCGATCCGCGATAGTACCCTGGCCTGGAATACCACCCGAGAGGATCTCACCGAACTCGGTGCACTGCTGTCGACCGCTGCGGTGGCCCTCAACTCCGCATCCACTCTATCGATCGATGCGATTCTACATGACCGTCCGGTCGTATTGACGTCCTTCGATGCCGACAAATCCCTGCCGTGGTGGCGCTCGGCGCGCCGCACCCAGGACTATATCCACTACGCCAAACTCATTGGACTCAAGGGCCTGCGTGTGGCCAATAGCTTTGACGACATGCTCCGTGAGATCGGCAACTACCTAGACGAACCCGAACGGGACGCCGACGGCAGGGCTCGTGTTCGCCAGCAGCAGTGTGGCCTCTGCGATGGGCGGGCTGCCGAGCGGGTGGCCGAGGCCATTGATCGGTGGATAGGCTGATTCGACGCATGGGTGTGCAACGAGCATCGCTGTTGGCGGCGACATTGGGCGCTGTCGGAGAGGGGAGTGGGGAGGCCCAAGGTCGCTAATACTTCCTCATAGGTACGAACCTAGCAGGCTGCTGAAAAACTCCGTGAAATGGGATCGACAGATCGATCCCGGCGTACTACCATGCTCCCAACACCGCTGAAGGGAGCCCCATCATGCGCGGACACGATGAGCAAAGCACTCACATGTTCAGCTACCTGTCGCCGGAACAGCGCGTGCCAGCCGACCATCCGCTCCGCGCGGTTCGCGCGCTGACGGACGAAGCGCTGAGAACGATGTCGCGCAGGTTCGCCGGCCTGTACGCCAACACAGGGCGTCCGTCGATCCCGCCGGAACAGCTGCTGCGCGCGTTGTTGCTGCAGGTGCTCTACACGGTGCGGAGCGAGCGGCTGCTGATGGAAGAGCTCAATTACAACCTGCTGTTCCGCTGGTTCGTGGGCTTGAATTTGGACGACCCGGTTTGGCATCCCACCACGTTTACCAAGAATCGCGACCGGCTGCTGGCGGGCGATCTCGCGGCCGCCTTCTTTGATGCGGTGCAGGCCCACGCGCGGGCGGCCGGGCTGCTCTCGGACGAACACTTCACTGTGGATGGGACCCAATTGGAAGCGTGGGCCAGCCTGAAGAGCTTTCGGTGCCGGGACGCGGCGGAGAGCGACCCGCCCGATGACCCCGGGAATCCCACGGTCAACTTCCACGGGGAGCGGCGGCGCAACGACACGCACCAGTCGACGACCGATCCGGAGGCGATGCTGCCTCGGAAGGGCCAGGGGAAGGAAGCCAAGCTGGCGTATCTGGGCCACGTGCTGCTGGACAATCGACAGGGACTTGTCGCCAACGTCTGCGCGACTCACGCGACGGGGACCGCCGAACGCGAGGCAGCGGCGCTGTTGCTGGAGGCCAGCGCGCCGCCGGGCAGCACGGTCGGGGCGGACAAGGGCTACGATGTGGCAAGCTTTGTGGCCGCTGTCCGTATCCGGGCCGTCACGCCCCACGTTGCTCAGAAGGTCCGCTGGAGTGCGATCGATGGCCGGACCACGCGGCATGCGGGCTATCACGTCAGTCAGCGGAAACGGAAACTCGTAGAACAGGTCTTTGGCTGGATGAAGACCGTCGGCGGCTTGCGCAAACTCCGGCATCGCGGTGTCGCCCTCGTGGATTGGCAGCTTACCTTCGCCGCCACGGTCTATAACTTGGTCCGGCTGCGGAATCTGGAGGCGAGGTGTCCCTGATCACCGGCCGCGCGTGTCGCCGGCCCCTTGATCGGGGCCAGCGCACAGCCGTGCGCACCGTTGTCGGTCGGTGGTGACTCGCATGATCCTTAGAAAACGGCCCGATCACCCGGGTTCTTCAGCAGCCTGCTAGTCGATTTCCGCAAGATCCGCTCGCGGGGCAGTGACCCAGGGTGGGAAGCTTTGATGAACTCCGAAAGCAGCTCGCTGAGCGCTCGTGCGAGGTCGCGCACCGCCTCCGGCGAGGCCCGGTCGATGAACTCGACGGCCGTCGCTCCGGCGCAGAAAGGCATGCGAAAGGAGAACCGACCTGGTGACCGCTCTCGCTCAATGACCGGACAGACCCGGAAGCGGCGCGATGTCAAGCGGAACTCCATTTGCTTGATGCACTGGCGCTCGAGGCGTTCGGCCGCCAGCCCGTTCGCGCTCTTGACGACGGTACCCCCATCGTCGCTCGCAAGAACGAACCCGGAGTACCCTTCCATCCTGAACTGATCTGTCTGGCGCATGGTGTCGTCGTCCACACCCGTTGACCGGGCCTACACCAGTTCGGCCCGTTCGAAGATCCGCGATCACAACGGCGCTGGAACTCCAGGTAAATGTGCTCGGCGGTGGCGTGCGGCCACGTCAACTCGTTGCCCCAGTCAGAAGACGCCCCCGGACTGACCTGCCGGCTCTCTTCGGACCAATCATTCCCGGAGCACAGCGCCGTCAGGGCTTGTCTAAACGGCCGTTCCGGCTCGTGATCTGATCTGTTCTCTCGGCGTTCGGTAGCCGAGACTCGAATGCGGCCGAACCTCGTTGTAGCGCTGGCGCCACCGCTCGATGGCGACCTTGGCTTCGACACGGTGCCGAAACCACCGCAGGCTCAGGTGCTCGTTCCGAAACTTGCCGTTGAACGATTCGCCGGTGCCATTCTGCCACGGCTTGCCGGGGTCGATGAACGCTGCTTCGGTCTGCCCGGTCCGCGCCCAGCGTTGGATCGCCCGCCCGCCGAACTCCCGTCCGTCGAGACCTTCGGAGGAATTGAGGTCAGGGCGGGCAGATGCTTCTCCAAGTCCTTCTATCGCGTCCCCGGTCGTCGGCTCCGCTTGTCCCTGGGAGCTGTCTTGGTTAGGATCGCCACCATTCTGCGGCCCCGCGTCGGTCGTTGCCCTGCAGGTTCGCGGCCACGGTTGCGCGCCGGCCCGGACAGGCGCTCCGCGACGACTACCACGGGCGCACGTTCAGCCACTTGGACAAGGAGAATATGTCGTGAAACTCGAGACCCAATGCATCCACGCGGGCACCCAGCCGGACCCGGTCACCAACTCACGGGCCATACCGGTGCACCGGACCACTGCCTACGTGTTCAACAGCACAGAACACGCTGCGGACCTGTTCGCGCTCCGCGAGCTGGGAAACGTGTACACCCGCATCATGAATCCGACCCAGGACGCTCTCGAACAGCGCGTGGCGGCGATCGAGGGCGGGGCGGCGGCGCTGGCCCACGCGTCGGGAACGGCTGCCGTTTTTAACTGCTTCAACAACATCTGTCGCGCAGGCGACCACATCGTGTCGGCTGCGAATCTGTACGGCGGCACGTTCACGATGTTCAACGATCTCTTTCCCCAGTTCGGCTACCCGAGCACTTCGCCGCCGCGATCACGCCGAAGACCAAAGCGCTCTTCTGCGAAACGTTGTCCAACCCCGCGGGCGATGTCACCGACATGGAAGCCGTGGCGAAAATCGCCCACGACCACGGGCTCCCGCTGATCGTCGATGCCACATTCACCACGCCGGTCCTGCAACGCCCAATCGACTTCGGCGCCGACATCGTCGTGGACTCGCTGACGAAGTAGATGGGAGGCCATGGCACGGGCATTGGCGGAATTGTTGTGGACTCCGGACGGTTCAACTGGCAGAGCGATAAGTTCCCGCTGATGACGGAACCCGATTCGAGCTACCACGGCATCCGCTGGGCGCACGATTTGCCCGAGATGCTTGCGCCGGTCGCGTACCTCATCCGTATGCGGGTGGTGCCGCTCCGGAATCTCGGCGCATGCCTCAGCCCTGACAACGCCTGGATGTTCATGCAGGGTATCGAAACACTGCCGCTGCGGATGGAGCGCCATTGCCAAAACGCACAGTCAGTGGCGACACACCTGAAGGGCCACGCCAAGGTGGAGTGGGTCCGATACCCCGGGCTGAAGGGCGACCCCGCGAACGCGATGAACAAGAAGTACCTCAACGACATGGGTGGTGCGATGGTCGTGTTCGGCATCAGGGGCGGTGCGGACGCGGGCGTGAAGTTCATTGAATCGCTGCAGATGTTCAGCCATCTGGCAAACGTGGGCGACGCCAAGAGCCTGGCGATTCACCCGGCCACGACGACGCATTCCCAGTTGAGCGCCGAGCAGCAGGCCGCGGCCGGTGTGCGGCCGGAGATGGTGCGACTCGCTGTGGGTATCGAGCACATCGACGACATCGTCGAGGACATCGAGCGAGGACTGGCTGCGGCCTCGTGAGCCACGGTCTCCACGGGTCCGGCCCTGGCGCCGGACCCGCCTCGTACCGCCATGCCACGCGTTGAAATCTTCGCGTTATTTCGGCTCGAAAGCGGCTCTGTGCTCTCCCAGGTTCCGGTGGCCTATCGGACCTGGGGTCGGCTGAACGAACGGGCGACAACGCCATCCTGGTGTGCCACGCCTTGACTGGTGACACCGACGTGAAGGCTTGGTGGCCCGGCCTGCTGGGTCCGGGCCGGGCGCTCGACACCGATCGGTACTTCGTTGTCTGCGCAAACGTGATCGGATCGCCCTATGGCACGGTCTCGCCGGTGACGATCGCTCCGGAGACCGGGCAACCGTACGGCGGGCGTTTCCCGGTACCGACGGTCCGGGATACCGTCGCGCTGCATCGCGCCCTGCTGGATCGGATCGGCGTCCGCCAGTTAGCTTTGGTGATCGGTGGCTCGCTCGGGGGTATGCAGACGCTCGAATGGGCAATGGAGGGAGACTTCGTGCGCGCGATCGCACCCGTGAGCGTCGGGGGGCGGCATTCCGCGTGGTGCATCGCGTGGAGCGAAGCGCAACGACAGGCGATCTATCGGGATCCCCGATGGAACGACGGGCACTACGCGCCCGGAAACGGTCCCGCAGACGGGCTGGCCGTTGCCCGGGTGATCGCCATGATCTCGTACCGGTCATTTGGGTCCTTTCAGACCAGATTCGGCCGCCAGACCGCCGACGGCTCAACGCCGCATACCTTCGAGATGGAGTCCTATCTGCACCATCAGGGAAACAAGCTGGTCGGGCGGTTCGACGCCGGGTGTTACGTGCGGCTAACCCAGAAGATGGACACGCACGACGTGTCGAGGGGCCGGGGAGAGTACCTGAACGTGCTTCGCCAAATCGAGCAACCCGCGCTGGTCATCGGTGTCGACTCCGATCTGCTGTACCCGCTGACCGAGCAGCAGGAACTGGCCGATGCGCTGCCCCAGGGGCGCCTCGCGGCTATCACGGCACCGGATGGACACGATTCGTTTCTGATCGAGCATCAGACCGTGAACAAGCTTGTCTTGGAGTGGTTTACCCAGCTACGGGGGTGACGTTGAGGGCGGCAATGTGCCTGAAGTGGCAGGCCTGGGCGACCTGAGAAATCTTAGGGAGATAACGACGGTGGATTCATATATTATTCGCGGCGTGGAGGTGAGACGGATATGACGAGCAGGAAATGGTCTCTCGGAATCGTCGGCGTGGCTCTCGCGGTGTTTGTGCTGTTGCCGCTGACAGGGTGCCAGACGTCCCAGTCGGCTGATGTTGCCATCGACAGTGACGACATTGGCGGGGTCGTGACCGGTACGGCAGGACCCGAAGCCGGGGTCTGGGTCGTCGCGGAAACGACCGACCTGCCGACGAAGTTTGCCCGGATCGTCGTCACCGACGATGAGGGCCGCTACGTACTCCCCGATCTTCCCGACGCAACTTACGACGTCTGGGTGCGAGGGTACGGACTCGTTGACTCAGCGAAGGCACAGGCCACGCCTGGAAACAGCCTGGACCTGACCGCGACCCCGGCACCGACCGCGGCAGCGGCTGCCGAATACTATCCCGCCAGCTACTGGTATGCGCTGGCAGAGCCACCGGCCAAGAGCGAGTTTCCCGGCACAGGTCCCAACGGCAACGGCATTTCGGAAACGATGCTGACCCAGGCCGATTGGCTCAGCACGATGCGCTGCGGCGCGTGCCATCAGATCGGCAGCAAGGCCACGCGGGAAATCCCCGAAGCGCTGGGGACGTTCCACTCGTCGGTCGAAGCGTGGGATCGACGCCTGAAGTCTGGACAGATGGCACCCAACATGTACGGCACGCTGTCGCGCTTCGGCCGCGAGCCCGCGCTGGAAATGTACGCGGACTGGACCGATCGCATCGCCGGGGGTGAGCTGCCCGAGGCACCGCCGCGGCCGCAAGGCGTGGAACGTAACGTGGTCGTGAGTATGTGGGACTGGAACACCGACAGAGGGTTCGTCCACGATACGATCTCGACCGACAAGCGCAATCCGACCCTCCATGCCAACGGCCCCGTCTACAGCATCTCGCGGTTCAGCACGCCCGAACTGAACATCCTTGACCCCACGAGTAACAGCGTGAGAGGGATCACGGTCGGGGTCCGGGACGAGGACACGCCGTTTACCACTCCGCAAATGGTGCTTGAGTCGTCCCCGTACTGGGGCGACGACATCATCTGGTCGAGCAAGCCGAGCCTGCACAACCCGATGTTGGACGAAACGGGGCGTCTATGGCTCACGCACGCGATTCGCGCGCCCGATACCCCGGCATTCTGCCAAGAAGGATCCACCCATCCATCCGCGCAGGTGTTTCCGATCGACCGAAGCAGTCGGCATCTGTCCGTGTACGATCCGGACACCGAGCAGATCACGATGATCGATACGTGCTTCGGCACGCATCACTTGCAGTTCGGGCACGACGCCGACAACACGCTGTGGTTCAGCGGCAGCGGCCCGGTCCTGGGCTGGTTCAACACGAGGCTGTTCGACGAAACGCAAGACGAACAGCAAGCGCAGGGCTGGACCCCTTACGTGCTCGACACCAACGGCAACGGCCAGCGGGACGCATACGTGGAGCCTAATCAACCGATCGATCCCACCATGGACAGGCGCATCGAGGGCGGGAGCTACGGCGTCATCCCCAGCCCGGTGGATGAGTCGATCTGGGTGGCGGATCCGGGCGTGCCCGGCTCCATCATCCGGGTCGTGCCGGGGTCGAACCCGTCGCAGACCGCGTTAGCAGAGGTGTACGAGCCTCCGTTCAACAACCCGGCCTCGCCGGTCAGCGCGTTTACCCCGAGGGGGCTCGATATCGATCGTAATGGCGTCGTCTGGACCGCGCTCGCAGGCAGCTCGCATCTGGCGAGCTTCGACCGGCGCAAGTGCCAGGGTCCCCTGAACGGACCGACCGCGACGGGACAGCACTGTCCCGAAGGGTGGACGTTGCACCTGACGCCGGGGCCGAATTTCAAAGGCGTGACCGACGAGTCCAACGCCGACATGCTCTACTACAACTGGGTGGATCAGTTCGACACGCTCGGACTGGGCGCGAACGTGCCCATTGCCACCGGCTCGTACTCCGACGCGCTGCTGGCGTTCTCCGAAGGGGAATTCGTGGTCATGCGCGTGCCGTATCCGATCGGGTTCTACCACCGCGGCGTGGAAGGCCGAATCGACGATCCGGACGCCGGCTGGAAGGGTCGAGGCCTCTGGGCGAACTATGGTCCCTACACCCCATGGCACATCGAAGGTGGAAAGGGCACGACGAGCAAAGCCGTGCATTTCCAGGTGCGTCCCGATCCGCTCGCCAAGTAGAGATGGACACAGAGTTAGTGAGGAGTGGCTTATGACACACGCACAGCACGTGAGGTTCGTCGTGGCGGTCGGAGTTGCGGCTGCCTCCCTGTCAGGAGCGGCGGCGTCCGCGCAAGTCAACGAAGAGGTCAACGCAGGACGTGCGCCGTATGCACTGGACGAGAGCTTCTTCAGCCTTCCTGAGGGCCGGACGATCGGCTCGACGGCCGGCATCGCACTCGACCGCGACGGTCGCAGCATCTGGACCTTCGATCGGTGCGCGGATCAGCTGTGCGTCGGCTCGGACCTGGCGCCTATCCAGAAGTTCGACGCCGAGGGCAATCTGGTCACAACCTTCGGCGCCGGTATGTTTCTCCGTCCGCACGGCATTCATATCGACGCCGACGGCAACGTCTGGGTCACCGACGCAGAAGGGCCCAACGGCGAGGATCCGAGACGGGATGGCAAGGGCCACCAGGTGTTCAAGTTCAGCCCGGATGGCGAGCTGTTGATGACCCTTGGCAAGGCGGGTGTCGCCGGGGATGGCCCGGATGAGTTCAACATGCCCTCATCCGTGTTGGTCGCGCCCAACGGGGATATTTTCGTCGGTGACGGCCACGGAGGTGCGTCGAACGCTCGGGTGTTGAAGTTCTCGCAGGACGGCACGTTTATCAAGACGTGGGGACAGGCAGGAACCGGCCCCGGTGACTTCGAGATGCCGCACGGGCTCGCTATGGACTCGCGTGGCCGATTGTTCGTCGGCGACCGCGGGAACGGCCGCGTCCAGATCTTCGACCAGGACGGGAATTTCCTTGAAGAGTGGAAGGACTTCGGCCGGCCGAGCGGCATCTTCATCGATCAGAACGACATGCTGTATGTGGCCGATCACTCATCGGACGCGCAGACCAACCCCGGCTGGAAGGAAGGTATCCGCATCGGGAGCGTGACAGACGGAGAGGTCATCCAATTTATTCCGGACCCGCACGGTGACGGATCGCAGGAGGGCGTCGCTGTGGATGTCGACGGCGACATCTACGGATCGTTGACCAGTGGCATGGCGCTACGGAAATGGGTGAAGCCCTAGCGCTAGGATGGGTGCCAGGAGCGCCGACGAACGAAGCCTCGACATAGACGGGAACCAGGACCAGAGATCAGGAGTACCAGTCATGACACGTAGCCTTTCTCTCGGCGTCGTCCTTGTGTCGATCACCCTGGCCAGCGTCGGATGCCAGGGGGGGAGTGAGGCCGAGGTCGCGGCTGACGTCGCGCCTGCTCGCAGTATCCCGACGTTCAGCGTAGACGCAGACTGGCCTCAGGTACCGGCCGAGTGGAAACTGGGCGACGTGTCCAGCGTCGCGGTAGACACCGACGACAACGCGTGGATCCTGCACCGGCCCCGCATACTTCCGGTGGAAGACGCCGACGTCACGGCGTCACCTGTCCTGGGGTTCGACCCTGAGGGCGCGTTTCTCCGCGCGTGGGGAGGAGCCGCCGAAGGGTATGACTGGCCTCAGCGCGAGCATGGGCTTCACATCGACCATCAGGGCTTTTTCTGGCTGGGCGGGAACAACTGCCCCGCTCGTAACCTGCCGCGGCTCGAACCCCTCGCCGACGACCAGGTCTTGAAGTTCAGGTCTGACGGCGAATTCGTCATGCAACTTGGACAGGCCAGCGCGAGCGGCGGGAACGCCGATACCCAGAATCTGCACGCGCCGGCGGACGTGGCCGTGCACCCGCCGACTAACGAGCTCTTCGTCGCCGATGGCTACGGCAACCATCGCATTGCCGTCTTCGATGCGGATACCGGCGAGTTCAAGCGGATGTGGGGCGCGTTCGGCAACGCGCCGGAGGACGACGACCAGTGCCCCCCTCCGTCGCTCGACTCGGTGCCCGACGGCCCCGGCCCACAGCAGTTCAGTATTGTCCACGCGCTTCGCGTCTCGAATGACGGCCTGGTCTACGTGGCCGACCGGGAAAACAGACGGGTTCAGGTGTTCACCATCGACGGCGAGTACGTCGACCAGGTCGTGTGGGGAGAGGCCGCGTTCGCCCGCAACCTGGCATTGTCGCCAGACCCAGTGCAACAGTTCCTGTACGTTGGGGGCGGCGCGGGGATCATGGTGTTCGACCGCCAATCACTCGACCTGCTGACCACGATCGAAGGCGACGGTGTGATCGGACCTGGCCACCAGATCCAGACGGACTCCCAGGGCAACCTGTATATCGCCGCCACCGGCTCCGGATTTCAACGGCTCCTCTTTACGGGATTGGCACCGTCGACGGCCGAGTAGACACCAGGCCATCGAGCATGCCCGTAACGCGAGCGTCGCGCCTGCGAGTCAGCGTCTTCGCCACGGCGCTCGTGTTGGTGGGCGTCTCCTCCGCCCGCGCGCAGGGTGACCAGAGGGACGACCCACCGGTGATCCTCTACGCCACGGTGTCAACAGATGGTGCGACGGTGCATGTGAGCGGCATCGATATTCCAGACGAGCCGTTCGTCACACTCGGCGGCATTCTCCTGGGCGGCGTCACCGTCGTGCGCGAGCCAGACGTCGATCGCCTGACGGCGCTGATGCCGGCAGTACCTCCCGGGAGCTACCGACTCAGACTCCATGACCGCCTCCCCGGCGGGGACGACGAAGACACAGAGGTGTTGGTCAGCTTCGACATAACTATCGGCATCGCCAAGGCGTCCCCTGTCGCCCCGGGCACCCTGGACGACGACCGCTCAAGGGAACGGCCACGCCGTGAGTGAGCGTGTCGGACACCAGGCACCCCGTCGGCTAGTCGCAGTCTGAATCAGGTGCGGCGACGCCTATCTGCGGTAACCTTCCGAACATGGCTACGGTGACGTCCGCCGCCCGATACCTGGCGCTGATCGTGGCGGCCACGGTCCTTGTGCTTGGAACATACACTGGCGCCCAGGAGGCCAAGACGTCCAACAAGCCCCCGCTACACGGCCAACACTGGGTCGCGATCACTGGGAAGCCGCTCGGTGCCACGGCCGGCGCGCTGATGTTTGCCCGCGGCGGCAACGCCGTCGACGCCGCGTGCGCCATGCTCGGCGCCGTCGCCACGATGTGGGACACGCTCAGCTGGGGCGGCGAAACACAGGCCCTCATTCACGACCCCCGCACCGGTCAGGTCAGGGCCATCAACGCGCTCGGCGTCGCGCCCACGGGCGCGACGCCAGAATTCTACCGGTCACACGGCATGCAGGAGCTGCCCGCCTTCGGACCACTCGCCGCCATCACGCCAGGGACACCCGGCGGACTCATGGTCATGCTCGCCGAGTTCGGCACGATGAGCCTCGAGGACGTGCTCGGGCCTGCCATGGAAATGGCCGCGGGCTATCCGATGGAACGGAACCTGACCAGCGCGATCGAGGCTCGCAAGAATCTTCTGAGGCAGTGGGACGCATCGCGACGCATCCTGCTGCCCCATGACGACCCGGACGCGCCGGCGGCGTACGCGGCACCGTACCCCGGTGAAATCTTCAGGCAGCCGGAGCTGCTGGCAACGCTCGGCAAACTTGTTGAAGCCGAGCGCTCGGCGCGGGCGGCCGGCAAGACGCGGGAGCAGGCCATCATGGCGGCCTACGACCGCTTCTACCGAGGCGACATCGCCACGGAACTCGTGGCCGCCACACGCGCCGCGGGCGGCCTGTTCACGCTCGAGGACCTGGACCAGTGGACAGTCCATGTCGAGGACCCGGTCTCTACGCGCTACAAGGACATCGACGTGTACAAGCTCTCGTCGTGGGTGCAGGGTCCGGTAATGCTGCAAACGCTGAACATCCTCGAAGAGATCGATCTCGCGGGCATGGGCTACAACAGCGCGCAGTACATCCACGCCCTCTACCAGGCCATGAACCTGAGCTTCGCCGACCGGGACTTCTATTACGGCGACCCCTACTTCCCTCCGGCCGAGCCACTCGAGGGGTTGCTATCGAAAGCCTACGCGCGCGACCGCCGGGCGCAGATCGACTGGAAGCGTAACGACCCCCGTATACGGCCAGGCGATCCGTACCCGTATCAAGACCAGACGAATCCGTTCACCGATCTTCTTGACGCCTGGCGCCCCCGCCTCCAGGCCGAGGTCGGTAATAGTGCAGAGCCCACAGCGGCCGACGACGCGTTTGTCGCCGGCACGACGTCGATCCAGGCCGCCGATGCGGACGGCTGGGTTGTATCGATCACGCCGAGCGGCGGCTGGGTGCCGGTGTTCATCGCCGGTGACACCGGCATCGGATTGTCACAGCGAATGCAGGGTTTCAATCTGGACAGGAACGACAACCCGTTCAACGTGCTCGAGCCCGGCAAGCGGCCACGCGCCACGTTGAGCCCTGGGCTCGCGATGCGCGACGGTGGACCCTACCTGTCGTTTGCCGCGCAGGGTGGCGACACGCAGGATCAGAACCTGCTGCAGCTGTTCCTGAACGTGGTCGAGTTCGGCATGGACATCCAGCAGGCTGTCGAGGGGGCCAACATCAACAGCTATCAGATGCACGGATCGTTCGGTGGACGCCGCACAACCCAGCCTGGGCGGATCGTCGTCCGCAGCGACACGTCGGCGCAGGTCGTCGAGCAACTCAGGAACATGGACTACGCCGTGGAGGGCCGTCAGAAGACATCGGGGCCGATCAACGCCATCTTCTTCGATCAGGAACACGGCACGCTCTGGGGCGGTGCCAGCGATTTCGGTGACGACTACGGCATAGCCTGGTAAGCGCGATAGGGTGTGATCACCCAGAGAACTGATCTCGACCTAGAGTTGGAAGACCAGTGAGCAACAGGTCACTCCGCCTTCCGCCTTCTGCAATTCATCCACGTTTATCGATCGCACCCCAAGGCCTCGGCGTTCAATCCGCTCACGCGTCCGAGGAAAGGCCGTCGGGTACAGGACGTTGCCCCCAACCGCAAGGGCATTGGCGCCGGAGGGTTCCAGAGGATCGATATCCACCAGCGACAGGCCAGCGAAGATGTCAGCGGAGACCCACTCCCGATTGATCAGCAAGGTGTCAGGCGTCAACGCGGTGACCGCAGACTTCAGATGCAGGCACCCGCACACCGGCACCGCACGTACGGTGTAGCCGTCTGGTTCGACGATTCTGGCGAGTTGGTCAATGCCGGCGCCGTTTGTACGCACGGACGATCCCACAAACACCTGCCGGCCGATCACGAGGACGTCGCCGCCGTCGAGCGTGCCAGGATTGGTGATCTGCCGCAGAGCCTGGCCGTGGCATGCGAGCGACGCCTGGACGCCGGCCGTTTCAATCCGGCGGGACGCGGCGCCCGGCCGGCAGAGGATCGCACCCTCGTCGAGGATGACCGCGATGTCTTCCACGAACACTGCGTCCGGCATGTCCGGCCCGGAGTCGATCCGCCGCACCGTACATCCAGCCTCGACCAACGCCCACTCGTACGCCGCGTGCTGCTCGCGTGCGCGGTCGAGGTCGATCGGCACCCGACCCAGGTGCGTCAGCTCGCAGTCCTGCAACGCAGCACTGACCTCCCGCGTGATCGCCATCAGCATGCCCGTAGGGTACTAGCGGTCTGGTTTCGCACGTTGTCGCTGGACTCCTGAAGAGTCGGGCTAGAGATTGACAGTAGCTTGCCCATCACCGAGCATTGGCGTCTCGCTGGCGAATATGATGGACGCTATAGATCGCGGCAGCACGACATCAACAACGTTCTGATGCCAGTAGTCCGCAACTGACTCGAAGGCGACTGAGTAGCATGACCACGATACGCCGTGTGCCGACGTCAACCCTCAGCGAAGCCTCCGCCCCAGACCGGGCCGCGGCGACGATCGTACGTGAGATCGGCGCCCGCCTGAACCCCGTCGCGCTCGGGGCCTCGCTGGCGATTGTGTCCGGGATGACGCTCCTGCTGGCGACCGATTTCCTCGTACTCAAAGGCGGATCGCAGGTCGGCGTTCACCTGGGTCTGCTGTCTCAGTATCTCCCCGGCTATCGGGTCACTCTGGCGGGCGGCCTAATCGGTGGCCTGTACGCCGCAACCATCGGATTCCTGCTCGGCTGGACCACCGCTGCGCTGCGAAACATGCTACTGAACGTGTACCTGAGACTGACGAAGCTCCGCGCAAACCTGTTCGACACCTCCTTCCTCGATCGGTTGGACTGAGCCAGGACCCGGTTGGCGCCACTCTCCGAGCGGAAGGTCGTCATCATCGGCGCTGGGCCTGCGGGGCTGACGGCAGCCTACCAGCTCTGCAAAGCTGGCGTGCAGTCGATTGTACTCGAGAAGGACGCTGTGGTCGGCGGGCTATCGCGGACGGTCAAGCACGACGATTTCTACTTTGACATCGGTGGTCATCGGTTTTTCACGAAGGTCAAGGTCGTCGAAAACATGTGGCGTGAGGTCCTTGGTAAAGACTTCCTCCGGCGCCAGCGTCTCTCCCGCATCTACTATCGCAAAAAGTTCTTTTTCTATCCGCTCCGACCAGCGAACGCGCTCTCCAATCTCGGAATCTGGAATGCCGCCTGGATTCTCCTGAGCTATCTGTGGGCTCAGGCTTTTCCATCGAAGCCCGAAGACACATTCGAGCAATGGGTGAGCAACCGGTTCGGACGCCGGCTGTACCACATGTTTTTTAAGACCTACACGGAAAAGGTCTGGGGTACCCCCTGCCGCGAGATCACGTCCGAATGGGCAGCGCAACGCATCAAAGGACTGTCGCTCCGCCCATCACTGCCGATCAGTACGGCTTCATCAGCGATGAATACATCACGCCGGAGAAGCCACCGGACACGCTCCGTATTTTCCTGCTCGGCGGCTCGGGCATGATCGGTGCCGGTCAGGGACGGGGGTGCTATTGGGCGGTCCGGGAGTTTCCAGAAGGCATCTACGCGTACGACATCAGTATCGCCGGGGCGTTGAAAGCCTACCTTCAAGAGAAACTTCCGGGCAGAAGGATTCAGGTGGTCAATGCGGCCGTCTACACCTTTCAGCTCCACCAGTCGATGCTTCTGTATCTGGAAACGGTGTCAAGATTCCATCCAGACTATGTGATCAATATGGATGGTCACAACGACCTGGGAGCCATCGCCTTCGGATCCCCGTGGGGGTTTACCGAGGCTCTGTGGCTCGATGAGTTTGTTCGGCTGAAGATGCAGACCGAGGCCCCGGTCAGGAGACTCAAGTGGGCTCAACTGATCGACTATCTGCAGGCGAGGTACCTCGCAACGCGGCTTCGACCGCCAGCCTGCATACAAGACTCCTACGACTACGCACCGGAGGCCTACGGCCGCGCCAAGCCGAGTCTTCAGCAGTCATCCCAGGCGTTCCTCACGGTGCTCCATCAGTACATGAACATCCTGAAGGCCGACTGACGGCCTCGCCGAGAGTGCCGATGGCCAGCCCAATCATCAACAGAAAGACATGGCCTGTCATCAGGTTGAGAAGGCCCATGGACACTCGGACGAACAGGACCGCGCCGGTCAGGATGGTTGCAGCAAAGAGCGCGAGGACTGACCACGAGACCAAGCGTTTCTTCATAATCGGTGCGGCCATGGTCGACATCTTAGTCAACCGTCTGCCGGCGCGGAAGGCTGCTGCCGGGCAGGAAGGCGCGATGGTCGCCCCGTCGTAAGCGATCGCATCGGCCAGGACCGAGTGGTCACGAAGCTGGCGCTGCGGGAATGACTGGGCTTGCAGTCGTTGACATCTGATGCGCGATGCGTGATGCTCATCCCATGCGAACGACCCTGGACATCGATCCCGACGTGCTGCAGGCCGCGAAGGAACTCGCCGAGCACCGCGGCACGACCGCCGGAAAGGTCCTTTCGGAGCTGGCCCGCAAGGCTTTGGCACCGAAAACGCGAGCAGCTGTCCGCAATGGTGTCCCGCTGTTGCCACGCCGGCCGGCCGGCAGTCCCAGGCCCACGCTCACGTTGGTCAATCGCCTGCGGGACGAGCCGTGACCGCAACCAGCCGTCTTGCCCTGCTGGACGTCAATGTCCTGGTGGCGTTGTTTGACCCGGATCACGTCCACCATGATACGGCCCACGACTGGTTCGCCGACAACCGTGGAGGCGGTTGGGCGACGTGTCCACTTACGGAAAATGGTGTCGTTCGAGTTTTGTCGAACCTCAGATACTCACCGGCCGCGGAGCCGTCCTCACGGATCGTCGAGCGACTGCGTGGGGTGTGTGAAAGCGGCCACCACGTATTCTGGGCGGACGACGTATCGCTGCGAGATGTGAGCCGGTTTGTGGCGGGCGCGCCGATATCGCACCGGCAGGTGACCGACGCCTATCTGCTGGGCCTCGCGAAGCGGCACGGGGGCCGGCTGGCCACATTCGATCGCACCATCCCGCTTGAGGCAGTCCCTGGGGGCGTGGCCGACGACCTCATCGTCATTTCCGAATGAAGGCAGTGTGTAGTGCGTACCCGTCGATGCCGCCCGTGCCAACGCACGCGACCTCGTCGTCGCCATTGAACCGCAGAATCACGAGGAGAAACCATCCCCCATGCGAAATACTCCATCCTCTTCTTCAAGAGAACATAGCGAGTCGTGCACGCATGTGTTCCAATTTCTTCGCCGTCGGCACCCACTCGTGCTGATCGGGAAGGTTTCTCAGGCGCGTCAGCATGTCGTCCAACATGCGCGACGCCGCCTCTCCCCCGATCAGATCAACGATACGGTTGGCTTCAGTGGCGACCGCGTCGGGGCTCTCAAACGGTGCCACACCGGGACGTGGTGCGGCGAGGAGACCGTCAGTCTCGTGATTAAGGCTAGCGAGTACCGGCTCCCAATTGGGCCCCCGCCCTTCCAACTCGCCCCGACACAGGGAGATCAGAAAGTCATAGTTGGCGAGATTTGAGAACTTGGGGTAATCGCGTAGCAACACATCACGCTGTCGGCGAAAGTAGTCCAGGACGTAACGCAGCTGGCTGGTCGGCAACGTGTACAGCGTGACGTTGTGTGGGTGAATGCAGGTGTTGATGTGGAGATAGAGATGTCGGTCCTGCGCAAAACGAAAAATCTCCGGTAGCTCGAACCAGTTCTTGCGATGCTCGGTGACGTTGAGCATCACGGCAACGCCGCGACGCTTACGCAAATCCAGGAAGTAGTCCATGTTCTGGAGGAATAGGGGCTGGCGCATACCGGAGCGCACTTCCGCGTGAAGCTCGTCGCTGACCGCATCCATCGAGACGGCGATGGTCTTGAAGTTCAGCTCTTCAAGGAAGACTCTCGCACGCCGCGTCACGGAGACACCGTTGGTGTTGACGTAGATCGTGCACTTGGCGCTGGTGCGCCGAATGATCTCGAGGATCTCCGTATGGGCTCTCACCAAGAAGGGCTCCCCGCCGTAGAACTCGACGTGGTCGACATGGGGGATGATGGCTTCCATGTCCTTGAAGAAACGCGGACCGAAGCGACTCGGCGGATTGGGCAGCTTATCGCGCTCCTTGCGAATACGTGAAGCGGTCTGCCCATCGCACATGATACAGGCGAGGTTGCAAGCGTTGTGCAGGCGGAAGATCAGCAGTTTGGGGTACAGCGGCTGACGGTCGTCGCCCGCCCACCGGTCGAATTGCTCGGTGGCGAACACATGGCTCCCCGGTCCGGCCTGGCATTGCCGTACGCAGTGTGGGCAGTTCCGTTCATCGAACATGTAATTGGCAAAAGGATGTGTCCCGAGTGTTGTAGAAAAACGTTTTGGCGCGACGCTCCTGCTGACTGGTTGACGACTCTACCGCGTTACGCGGCCTGACACCACTGCTCCTGCGCTAGGAAGCCCGCGAGGTCCTGATGGCCATCGATCTTCCGGAACAGGATCTGCCCCGCGGCGACGAGGCCGAAGAGCACGGTGAGCGCAGCGGCTTCCGTGCTGAAGGACGCCTGGGTCTTCGTACGGCGGCGGAACTCGCGATTGAGATTCTCCAAGGCGTTCGTCGTCCGCAAGGATTTCCACATGGCCGTTGGGAAGGTGTAAAACGTAAGCAGGTCCAGCCCGGCTTCTTCCAGCGACCGCGCAACCGGTGGGCACAACGGCGTCCACTTCTTCAGGAAGACGTCGTAGGCCGCGCGGGCGGCCAGGCCGTCCGTCGCGTAGAGGAGGCGATGGTAATCCCGGCGAAGTTCGGGCCGCGCATGCACCGGACAGGCGTCGTCGAGATTGCGCCCCTTATGCGCCGTACAACGCTGCACGCGGACCGTCGGCCACGCCTCCAGCGCCTTCTTGAGCCCCGCATGCCCATCGGTCACGACCAGCACCGGCGCCGGCAGCCCACGTCGCTGCAGATCGGTGAGCAGGCCACCCCACGACGCCGTGGCTTCCGCCGCGGCCAGCTGCAGCGCCACGAGCTGTTTCTGGCCGGTGGGCGTGACGCCGAGCGCCGCCAAGATCGGCACGACCACCACGCGGCCGGCGAGCCGGACCCGCAGATGGATCCCATCCAGGAACACCACCGCGTAGCGCTCGTCGGCCAAGGACCGTTGCTGCCACACCGCGAACTGCTGCTTCACCCGCGCCACCACGCGCGAGACGGCGCTCTTCGACAGCGGCGCCTCTCCCAAGAGCGGCTGGAGCGCCCGGCGGATGCGGCGGCTATTGACCCCGCCGAAATAGCACCCGAGGAGCGCGTCGTCGACCTCGCGGGTCCGTCGCGCATAGCGCGGCAACACCGTGCTCTGAAACTCCGTGGACGGCCCCGCCGGGTCCCGGAGGCGGGCGCGGGGCACCGTCAGGGTTCGCGTCCCCTCGCGCGTCGTCACCGTCCGGTCGACGGTGCCGTGTCGATACCCACGCCGACCGGTCGTGCGTTCGTGCGCATCGGCCCCGAGCGCGGCGAGCAGCTCCTCCTCGAGGACGGCCTCGATGGCGCGCCGCACGCCGGCGCGCAGCGTGGCCTGGAGATCCTGACGAAATTGAAGAACAGGCGAAAGGGCTATGGTACTGTCCTGCATGGCGTAGTCCTCCGTCGCCGTTACAAGCGGCGATCTGCTGGTTGAAGTCAGCTGGAGGTTACGCCATCTTTAATTTCTACAGGACTCGGGACGGATCCTGGCAAAATCTTCTCGAAACCTGCGGTAGACTGCACCGCGCCAGACATCGAGTACGGATACGTCCTCGGAGACTTGCGCGATCGCCGTATGCGAATGGTTGCAAAGCCTTACGGCACCAGTGGCGTCGAAGTCCATACTCAGAAACGGCGCGTAGCACACGGCTTGAAGAGTGCGCTTCCGGATGTGCTTTCTGGACTCGTTGTACGCTTTGGTGGTCTGGTGCAGGACCTCCCCAGAGCGCGTGGTGATGTGAGTGGGAAGGGACGCATTCCGGCGTAGGAACACCCGGCTCCGCACAAAGACCTCTCTTAGCGATGGCATCGCCCGCACCTATCGGACATGACTTCCCCGTAGAGTTTGCACTAAACGACAGCCTGGCGGGTATCCATTCAGGTTCTAGCAACGGTCTCCGCCCAGAGCCGGCCACGTGCTCACGGCACACCGGCGCCACATTTTCGCACCGCTCCGGCTTCGTGACACCCTCTCTCTGATCGATTCGCACCCTTGGGCCTGGCATCGACCGTCGCGACTCCCTGAGCGATAGGAGCCTTCGGCGCTTGTGGTTGGCTATGATGTTCGCAATGTCGGCGGTTAAGAGTCGTTGGGCTTCCCGGCCCGTTCTCGGCCCCTCGTGGCAACCATCGTAAGAGGTGGATGCGAACACGCCGGATGCGGCGTCCGTTGACATCTGATACGCGATGTACGATGTTCACTCTATGCGGACGACTCTTGGCATCGACCCCGACGTGCTCCACGCGGCCAAGGAACTCGCCGAACATCGCGGCACAACGGCTGGAAAGGTCCTGTCGGAGCTTGCCCGAAAGGCGCTCGCACCGAAGACCCGCGTGGCTGTCCGCAACGGCATTCGCCCGTTGCCACGTCGCCAAGCCGGTAGCCCAGGGCCCACAATCGCGCTGGTCAAATCGCCTTGGAGACGAGCCATGAGCACGCGGAGCCGTCCTGCCCCGCTGGTGCTCGGCCTCGCGAAACGGTACGGCGGCCAGCTGGCCACCTTCGATCGCACGATCCCTCTTGAGGCCGTGCACGGCGCCGTGGGCGACGATGCCATCGTCGTTTCCGAATGAAGGGAGCGACGGTTCGGGAGCGCGCGGGACGAATCGTCAACTACCTCTGGGTGATCGTGGCGGTCGCTGTCTTCGTCCTGTGGCTCCAGGATCCCGGTCTCTTTGCGCGGCAATCCATCGCGGCGCGCATCGAGAGCTGGGGCTCGTGGATGTTTGCGGGCTTCATCGGCATATCGCTGGTGAGGGGCTTCTTTCTGGTTCCGAGCACCCCCGTGATTCTCACCGGCGGCGTGCTCTTTCCAGAGTCGCTCCCGTTGGTGTTCATTGTCTCGGTAGCGGGCATCGTTGTGTCGGCTTCTGCGATCTATCTCCTGCCGGGCGTGGGCGGGTACGACAGCCTTCTCGAGCAGAAGTATCCGGAACAAATCGCCCGTGTGAAAACGCTTCTGATAACGCCGTATGCGTTCTGGGTTGTGGCGGGGTGGTCCTTCTTTCCCTTCGTGCCGACCGACGTCATCTGCTACGCGGCAGGCCTGCTCGGAATGTCCTATCGGCGTGTGATCGCCGCCCTGCTTCTTGGAGAGGTGCCGCTCGTGCTCGGGTACCTCTTTCTCACACAGATCGCCCTCGACCTTCTTGGGTAATCACGGGCCTGGACGCCGGACCGCTAGCGCGCTTTTCAGATAGCCCTTGGTCGTGGCTGCGGCTGTTGAATGCCTACAACGCTTCAGCCCCACCGAACGCCGCAACCATTCTCAGCACTGCGGCTACTCGAACGTCAGACGGTCATGAAAAACGCGCCTGCGCCCCATGTTCTGCTTCAGGTCGGCGCCAAGGACCGCGCAACCCACGACATGCGGCATCATGCGGTATCGGAACAAGAAACCCGCGGGAGAGTGCCAAGGCGCGGGACGCACGCAACAGTGTCCTGGCCCTGTCGCCGCGACGGAGCTACGATGGGAACGATGACGCGTCATCTCTGGAGCAGCATGCTCGCCCTCGCAGGTCTGGCCTGCGGCACCGGCGGAGCCGCGCTTCAGCAGGGCGCTCCCGCCTGGGACGCCGAGCGCAGGCGCATGGTGGACGTCCAGCTCCGCACACGTGACATCCGCAGCCCACGGGTCATCGATGCGATGCTGACGGTACCCCGTCACCTCTTCGTTCCCGAGGCGCAACGCGCTCAGGCCTATGGTGACTTTCCGCTTCCGATTGGCAACGGCCAGACCATCTCCCAGCCCTACATCGTTGCGTTCATGACGCAGGCGCTGGACCTCAGACCCGAACATCGCGTGCTGGAGATCGGAACCGGATCCGGCTACCAGGCCGCTGTGCTCAGTACGCTTTCAGGAGAGGTGTACACGATCGAGATCGTACCGTCTCTGGCGGAGCAGGCCCGTGAGACACTGTCGGCTCTCGGCTATCGCAACGTTCAGGTGCGTACCGGCAACGGGTACCTGGGATGGCCCGAGCATGCGCCGTACGACCGCATCATGGTGACAGCCGCGCCGGATGAGGTCCCACCCGCGTTGCTGGAACAACTGGCAGTCGGGGGCCTGATGGCTATTCCGGTGGGAACCGCTTCCCAGCAACTCCGGATCCTGCGCCGCACGGCCACCGGGTCCGAGCTACTCGACACGCTCCCAGTAAGGTTCGTGCCGATGACGAACAAGCCGAACGGTTAGCGCGCTTTTCATACCCGTGTGGCGTTCGAAAAGCGCGTTAGCGCGGATTTCATAAGCGCGCCGCTCCGAGTAGCCGCAATCAGTCCAGGCGTACGCAGCCATCAGTCCCCTCCTACCCGGAGGAGTACCACGACCGAGTAATAGGTACAGGTGAAATCCGCGTTAGTTCTTCGCAGCCGCGTGGACACAACAAAGGCGACGGCATGAGGCCATCGGTCGTGCCTCACGTGATCTCCTCAAGGATTCGTCAGCACCGCAGCCGCCGCGATGGGCACGATCGCGCCGTCTGTGATGGTGATATACATCACCTGCAGGCCCAAGGAGCCTGTCGGCGTGAGGAAGTGAAAGTCGTCGATGTATCCTTCCGCTCCCGCATCCAGTTGCTCGCCGGTCGGCCACAGGAACACGACATCGCGCGCCGACGTCTGCGTCTCCCAGTCCTCGAAGTCCACGACATCGGGCAACCCGGTCGCGCTGCCGTCGGCGTAAATCAGGTTCTTCGGTCCGAGGAACGGAAGGCCCGACGTACCCTGCCCCGTCGTGATAGACGGATCGCCATAGTAGAGGCGATACCGCGCGCCCCCGCTGTGAAACGGGAAGGCGGCCTGTACGCTTGTAAACAGCTTCGGGCACCCGTCCTCGCGATACTGCACGACCCATCCGGCGCCATCCCACACCGCGTATCCATGGTTCTTGGGAAACTCCGAGCAGCCGGGCACGTCCCCCGACGTGAAGACCATGAACGTGCCGGCCGCCAGGTCCCAGTGTGGCGACTCGAGTGTCGGCCACCCGACTTTGTTCTGCCTGGCGTTGAAGATACGGGAGTTGCCGCCAGTGTCGCCATCTACGGCAATCGCAACGGTGGGCGCACAACCGCCACCGACCGAGTAATCCGCTGCGGTGCTGCAGGTCGTGGCCGCGCCCGTGTTGAAGTCGAGACCAACATAGCCGTCCGCGCTGTCGAGGAACATGATGCGCGTGCGGCCATCCTCGCCCTGCGCCTCGAAGAACAGTCGGACGAATCCGCCGAGGTCCTTCGCGATGGGCACACCCTGCCCGGTGGCGACATCAGCGACCAGGGTCGATGGTGAGGTCGGCGTGATCAGTCCGCTCGATCCAGCTCGGCTGGTGAACGTGAGGAAGCTGTCAGGATTCGACACGTCAGCCACGGCCGAAGCGACGGCCACAGACAAGGAGCCTTGTCGGCCAGGGCCTCCTCGCAAGGGGCCGTAATACAACTGGACCCGATTGGCCATGGTGTCGGCGTCGGGACCGAAGCGCGTGGCACTCAGTTTCGCGTTGCCATCACTCACGATGGTCGCGAGGCTATCGACGGTATTCCCGGTCCCCCGCAGCTGCCAGTACTCGGTGTCAGTCGCCCCGCTCACGCTTGCCGAGGCACTCGACCGTACGCACGCCGCGTCCTGGCACGACAGGACGGTTACCGCGTAGGTGGTCGACGCTTTGAGGCCGGTCAACGCCACGCTTGTGACCTCACGACCCACCGCGGCGCGTACTTCCGTGCCCTGCACGGACTCGGACGCGACAACCTCGAAATGGTCGGTCTGATCCGCGGGCGATGGCGCCCAGGAGACGATCAGCACCGACGACGAAAAGATCTGGAGCGTCCCGATCGTTATGGCGTTGGTTCGGCTGACAGAGACATTGATCGGACTGGGTTCGGCGGGACTGACAGTCCCGGCCAGCAGGATCCCCGTGAGGATTCCAGTCGCTGTGAGGCGCATGATGATGACCTTCCCACCCGAAGCAACACCTGTGCTTCGAGTCCTTGCATCTTTTCGGACGCCGGAAGTATCGGCGCCAGATGCCTCGGGCGTCAACCGCTTGCAGTCCGTGCTGAAGGTCCAGCGTGGCACGTAACGCGGATTTCACGAGCGGGGCCATGACCCCCTGCCAGGTACTGCTGAAATCCGCGCGAGACGAGTGAGGCGCCTCATGGCACTCCGGTACGGGTGCAAACCCGCTGCCGGTGGCCGCGATCGGACCTTCGGCGCAAGAGCGGCACGCAGGAGAAAAACAGTAATCTGTACCGCGGTGGTGAGAATTGGCCGACCAGCACGACCGGAGGGCACGATTGCTGCAGCGACAGAGAACGCACCCACAATGGCCGACACCGACGTTCGAGATTGGTTGCGCGGCCCCGACCGCCGTCGAGTGATGACGCTGCACGGCATTGGGACAGACAGGGAGGCGATGCGTGGTCGAGTTCAAGAATATTCTCTGTGCGATCGATCTGAGTGACGCATCGGTTCGCACGCTGGCGTACGCAGCTGCTGTCGCCCGCTGGTACGAGGCTCGACTCACCGTGCTACACGTCGCGCCGACCTTTGAGTCGATGCAGGTCCGATCGGGATCCCTTGGGGATTCAGTGCACTTTGTGCACCCCATGTCGCGCGAGCAGGTGCTCGACCAACTGCGTAAGACACTCGATTCGGCCCAGATCGCGCCGGCCGATGCCACGCTCACCGCCGAAGCCGGAGAAGCCTGGTCCACGATCGTGGACCAGGCCCTGTCGATGCCGGCCGATCTGCTAGTAATGGGCACCCACGGTCGAAGCGGGTTCGATCGCCTGCTCCTCGGTTCGGTGACCGAGAAGGTCCTGCATAAGGCCCCTTGCCCTATCCTGACGGTGCCGCCGCACGCGCCCCAGACGGCTGAGACCGGCGGCACCTTTTCGCGGATCCTCTGTCCGGTGGACTTCTCTCCATCGGCGCTACAGGCCTTCGGGGTCTCGGTTGAGCTTGCGCGGCAATCCGGCGGTTCGGTCATCGCCCTGCACGCCATCGAGTGGCTCGCTGACGACGTGCGTGGGCATGCCCAATTCAACGTCCAGGACTATCGCCAGCACCTAATCGACGACGCCCACTCGCGGCTTCGCGCCCTCATCGCCGACCAGCCTGGCGACACAGGCAGCATCGAGGATGTCGTCGTGACCGGCAGAGCCTATCGGGAGGTCCTGAAGACCGCCGACACCCGAACCGCCGACCTGATCGTGATGGGCGCCCAGGGACGCGGGGGCATGGGACTCACCCTCTTCGGCTCCACGACCCAGCAGGTCGTGCGAGCCGCGACATGTCCGGTCCTGACGGTGCGAGGTTGATGACCAGGATTCCCGTAGAGCCCCAAGGGCACACTGACGAAAACTTCAGAAACTCTTCAGATTCCAACGCGTCGGATTTTGCAGTACGCTCGTCCCAACTCGGCAGCGCGCGTCGTGCGACGCCAACTTTTCAGCAAGGAGACACCCGTGATGCGACCGTTTACATGGCTTCTTATTCTGAGTAGCTCCCTGCTCATCGTGGCATCCTGCGCGGCGCCAGAGCCTCCCGCCTCCCCGTTCAGACCCACGGCCAGCGTCCGCGACGTGATGCACGCCATGATCGAGCCGCAGGCGTATGTCATCTGGGACTCGGTCGCCGAGATCATCGATATCAACGGCACAGAACTCCGGGTACCCGAGACTGAAGAGGAGTGGGACGTCGTCCGACACGGCGCCGTGGCGTTGCGGGAAGCGACGAATCTGCTCTTGATCGAGGGGCGCCCGGTGGCCTACCCCGGCGAGACGTCAGTGGCCCCTGGCATCGAGTTGGAGCCGGAGCAAATCCAGGCGCTCATCGACGCGGACCCGGCGGCCTGGATCGACAGCGTCCACGAGCTTTACGACGCCGTTGAACCAATCTTTGCGGCCATCGACGCACAGGACGGTGCCGCGATCACGGAGGCCGGTACGCAACTCGATGTCGTGTGCGAGAACTGTCACCTGAAGTACTGGTACCCGGAAGAAATGCCGGAGGCGCTGGAGGGTCAGTAGCTCCGACCGTCGCGCGGAGGCCCGCATGCGAAATGATCGGAGGCTCGTAGGCGCCAGCGCCTTGCTCGCAGCCGCTTCTTTGACTGCGGCGTGTGGCGGTGCGCCACCCGCGGTGGACGAGACGCAGCCGGCCGCGGGCCTCGAGGGACCCGCCGCGCCGGGCGTGCCCGCGTCCGACAGCGCGGCGCGAACGGCGCCCGATCCGATCGACCAGTCCACTGGAGGAGTGCAGCCTCCTCCGCCGGGCAGCGGCGCGATCAACGGCCGGATCCATCTGGTCGGCCCGGCGCCTGGAAACCCGGTCATCCGGATGGGCGCGGATCCGCTCTGTGCCAGGCTCAACAGCGGTACGCGGGTCGTTCAGGAAGCGGTGGTCGCCTCCGCCGATGGCGGCCTTGCCAACGTGTTCATCACGCTCGACGGCTCCTTCCCGGAATCCGCGGCACCAACCTCGCCGGTCACACTCGACCAGGCAGGCTGCGTCTACTTCCCACGGGTGGTCGGGGTACGTGTGGGACAGGCGCTAGCGGTGCAAAACAGCGACCAGCTGATGCACAACGTGCACGACGTCTCGGCAGCGGACAACGGTTTCAACATCAGCCAGCCTACGGCCGGGATGGTGCGGCAATTCCCGATGACGGGTGAAGAGACGATGTTGCGACTGCTGTGCGACGTGCACCGCTGGATGACCGCCTACGTCGGCGTCGTCAGCCATCCGTACTTCGCCGTCAGCGGCGAAGACGGCGCGTTCGACGTTCTAGGTGTGCCACCGGGCACCTATACAGTCCGAACGTGGCACGAGCGCTTCGGCCCTCTCACGCAAACGGTCAGCGTGACTGCCGGTGCCACAACGACGGTCGATTTCGAGTACACCGGCACTGAAAAGCCACCGGCTGCTCGTATCCGCGATCTCCATGTGCCCGCGAAGGGGCATCTCGCCACCCTCTAGCAGGCTGCTGAAGAACCCGGGTGATCGGGCCGTTTTCTAAGGATCATGCGAGTCACCACCGACCGACAACGGTGCGCACGGCTGTGCGCTGGCCCCGATCAAGGGGCCGGCGACACGCGCGGCCGGTGATCAGGGACACCTCGCCTCCAGATTCCGCAGCCGGACCAAGTTATAGACCGTGGCGGCGAAGGTAAGCTGCCAATCCACGAGGGCGACACCGCGATGCCGGAGTTTGCGCAAGCCGCCGACGGTCTTCATCCAGCCAAAGACCTGTTCTACGAGTTTCCGTTTCCGCTGACTGACGTGATAGCCCGCATGCCGCGTGGTCCGGCCATCGATCGCACTCCAGCGGACCTTCTGAGCAACGTGGGGCGTGACGGCCCGGATACGGACAGCGGCCACAAAGCTTGCCACATCGTAGCCCTTGTCCGCCCCGACCGTGCTGCCCGGCGGCGCGCTGGCCTCCAGCAACAGCGCCGCTGCCTCGCGTTCGGCGGTCCCCGTCGCGTGAGTCGCGCAGACGTTGGCGACAAGTCCCTGTCGATTGTCCAGCAGCACGTGGCCCAGATACGCCAGCTTGGCTTCCTTCCCCTGGCCCTTCCGAGGCAGCATCGCCTCCGGATCGGTCGTCGACTGGTGCGTGTCGTTGCGCCGCCGCTCCCCGTGGAAGTTGACCGTGGGATTCCCGGGGTCATCGGGCGGGTCGCTCTCCGCCGCGTCCCGGCACCGAAAGCTCTTCAGGCTGGCCCACGCTTCCAATTGGGTCCCATCCACAGTGAAGTGTTCGTCCGAGAGCAGCCCGGCCGCCCGCGCGTGGGCCTGCACCGCATCAAAGAAGGCGGCCGCGAGATCGCCCGCCAGCAGCCGGTCGCGATTCTTGGCAAACGTGGTGGGATGCCAAACCGGGTCGTCCAAATTCAAGCCCACGAACCAGCGGAACAGCAGGTTGTAATTGAGCTCTTCCATCAGCAGCCGCTCGCTCCGCACCGTGTAGAGCACCTGCAGCAACAACGCGCGCAGCAGCTGTTCCGGCGGGATCGACGGACGCCCTGTGTTGGCGTACAGGCCGGCGAACCTGCGCGACATCGTTCTCAGCGCTTCGTCCGTCAGCGCGCGAACCGCGCGGAGCGGATGGTCGGCTGGCACGCGCTGTTCCGGCGACAGGTAGCTGAACATGTGAGTGCTTTGCTCATCGTGTCCGCGCATGATGGGGCTCCCTTCAGCGGTGTTGGGAGCATGGTAGTACGCCGGGATCGATCTGTCGATCCCATTTCACGGAGTTTTTCAGCAGCCTGCTAGGGTGCTTGGGCGCCTGGAACGAGACGGGATCGCTGGGCGTGACCTGATCGACGCCGCGGCCCGGCACCTGGCCGAAATCCGCAGCATGCCCGAGGGACACTTCTATCAGGGCCGGTGTCACGGGGATCTTACCTTCGCCAACATGGTGTTTCGTGATCACGGCGGTGAGATCCTGCTCCTCGATTTTCTCGATCCCTACATCGAGGCGCCCATCCTCGATTTCGTCAAGCTCCTGCAGGAGACGCGCCTTCGCTGGGCCTCGCTGACGTCCTCCCGTTCCCACGACGTCGCCAAATATCAGATCGCGATGCGCCTGTTGGAACAGGAACTTCTCACGACCGTGGGTGACCAGTTTCCGGCAGCGCAGGTTAGGGTTATGGAGTTTCAGAACATCATTCGTGTGCTGCCCAACGTGGGCCCGGGGCCGGTACGATCTGCTCTGGAGGGCCGTGCCCTGGCGATGATGGAGACAACGCAATGAGAGTCGTCATGCCGTGCCAGAGTGCGCAGGGAGGTCTACAAACAGGCTCTTGCGAGCGGTGCGCGCGCCAGGAAGGAGTTCGGGTGGTCGCCCAGGATCGGCATTGAGGAAGGCCTACGAACGGTCTACGAGTTTTCGCTGAACAACCGGCATCGATTGCGGTGATGGCCGCGCGTCGCGGGATGGCGTCCGGCGGGTGCGGCATGAGATCCAGGCGCGGAGCTTGCTTAAGGATCAGTCTGGGAGCGGTCCTGACTGGAGGCACGCATGAGCGAGATCAAGCGCATTCTGTGTCCGGTCGACTTTTCCGACGACTCGAGGCATGCGCTCGACCACGCGGTGGCGATTGCGCGGTGGTACGACTCCACCATCAGGCTGTTGCACGTCTGCACGGCGGTGCCTGTTGCAGCCTACGCACCCGGGACCCCGAATCCTTCCGTCGACCGTCCTCACACAGGCGGATCGCGACGAACTGCGTGCGTCGATGAGGCGTTTTGCCGACGACGAGGGCGTGGGCGACCTGTCGCTGCAACTGGAGATCATTGAAGGCAACACGGTCGGTGAAATTCTGGCCACGGCTGAGAGGCTGCCGGGCGGGTCCTTGTCCCAGCTGGCTGTCGTTGTCGTGGGAATCGCCAATCTGGCCGCCGACGGCGTGGCGATGGGTCTGGGGAACCTGCTCGCGATTCGCGCGCACGGAAGCGCGCTCGCGGCAGATGGCCGGCCCGAGGAGGAGACCTACCCCTGGAAACATGGGTTGGCCACGCTCGTCTTTTTTGTCCTGGCTGGCACGGTGCCGCTTTTGCGCTACATGATGCCGGTCCAGGAGGGCCGGCGGCTGTCCTGGTCGGTACTACTGACGATGGCGCCGCTCTTTGGTGTCGGTGTCGCTCGTGCAGCGGTGACGCGTGACCGCTGGTGGCGGACCGATCAGAGATGCTGCTGCTCGGCGGAGTGGTCGCCGTCGCGGCCTACGGGGCTGGCGCGCTTGTTGCCGCAGTCGCCGAGGGCATCTGAGCAGTTCCCTCCCGAGTACTGACCTGCGCGCCGTCGGCCAGTGTGTCGGGTGGGTGCACCACGACCTGATCGCCGGGTTGCAGACCCTCCCGGACCTCGGCCGTTTGGCTATTTCGGTGGTCGATGGTGACGGTCGTCAGCCGCGCCGATGCGCCGTCGGTCACGTACACCGCCCAGGCATCCCCTTGACGGAACAGCGCACTGGTCGGGACCTGCACGACGTCGTCCGCCTCCCAGACAACAATCCGTACTTCGGCGCGGTAGCCGTCACCGAGCAGCGCCGACGCCGTGGCAGGGTCGTCGAAATCCATCAGCACGTTGACGCGCTGCTCTTCCACGCCCAGCGCCGACATCTTCATGAAGCCAGACGGCTCGACGCGGCGCACGGTGGCCGTCAGCGTCTGATCGCCACCCCATTGCTCAAGCCGGGCGGTCGAGCCGAGCCTAACCCGAACCGCGTCGGTCGACAGGAGGTCCGACACGACCTCCAAATCCCCTGGGTCGCCGATTTCGACCAGGGGCTCACCTGCCGGCACGAACGCCGCGCTCTCGCGCAGACGCCGCAGCACCATGCCGTCAACTGGCGCCAGCACGCTCAACACGCGGTCGCCGGTGTCGACGCTGTTGGGCCCCACACGCGCCTCCGCCCGTTGTAGTTCCGCAGCCGCCGTGGCGACCGCGAATGTCGCGGCTCGAGCGGCCTCCTCTGCCGCCAGCACCGCCGATTCCCTGAGGTCAACAGCCTGTCGTGTGGTCAGGTCGGCGCCGGCGAGCTCCTGCTCGCGTGTCAGTTCGCGCCTGGCAAGTTCCAGCGCCGTGGTCGCGCGCTGCTCGTCCGCGCGAGCGCGGCCAAGTGACGACGCGGCAGACTCCCTGGCGGCTTCCGCTTCAGCGCGCGTGCGCGCATCAAGCAGGGGCGGCGCTTCGGCCTGAACGCGCGCCACAACGGTCTGTTGCCGCGTCACAGCGTCACCCGGTTCGAGCTCGATCCGCTGCAGCCTGCCTGCGACGGGCGACGACACGACAAATCGTCGGCGGATGCGCGTTTCGCCCTCATCGTCGATCGTGACGGTCATCGGCCCACGGACGACCGGCGCGACGTCCACCTCGACGGGGACCGGGCGCAGCGCCACAAAGAACAGGGCACCCACGGCCCCGAGTCCAACAACCCACCAGGCGATCGCTGACCAGCCTCGCATGTATCCTCACTCCCGTGTTTTGAGCACGGCCACCAGGTCCAGTTGATCGAGCCTTCGGCGTACGATGAGCCCTGACAACGCTGCCGCGGTGGCAATGACGATCCAACCCCACGCAATCGTACTTGTCTGCACGACGAGCGGAATGCGGTACACCTCGCTGGTAAAGCTTTCCAGAATCAGCCGGCTCAGGCCGTACCCGACCAGTGATCCTGCTGGCAGTGACACGGCTGTGACGACGGCCAACTCGCCGAGCAGAATCAGCGAAATCTCCTGGCGTGTAAAGCCGAGCACTCGAAGACTGGCGAGTTCTCGACTGCGTTCGGACAAGGAGATGCGGGCAGCGTTGTACACGACGCCACAGGCAATGATGCCGGCAAACACAACGTTAATCAGAATCTGCAGGTTGAGGTTTTCTGCCATTATCTCCCGGAAACTTCGTCGCATGGCCTCGGTCAGCGCCACGCCAGCGACGGCAGGGACCAACTTGAGCCGCGCGTGCAGGTCGGTCAGCTGCGCCTGGTCGACCTGCAGGTACGCTCCCGACAACGCGCCCCCCTCTCGCATCAGCCGGTGCAGGTTGTCGATGTCCATGTACGCCTGGAGGCCCAGGTTATCCTCGATCAGTGCCGCAACACGTTCGACCACGACGGGCCGGGCACCCTCGAGCACCTCAACAGTGATCGCATCTCCTGTAGTTACATCAAGCACCTCCGCGAGGATGGACGAGACGAGCAACCCCTCAGGGGGCATCGGATGGGGACGGCCTGCCTGATCGACGACGCGGTTCAGCGTCGTCGCTTCGGGGAGACCGGTGATGGCCAGTGTACGTTCGCGGTGGCCGGCACGGAGGCGCACAGGTACCGTGCGCCCAGGCTCGACCCTCATCACACCTGGGAGGTGCTGCAGGTCGTGCAGGGCGCTCGCCGACCGCGGTTCGACGAACGTGACCGTCACGTCCTGCCGCATGCGCTCCTGGAATTCAGTGTCGATGAGGGCATTCATCGCGTCGATGAAGACGAAGCCGACAAACAGGACAGCGCCAGCGAGTGCGATGCCTACAATCGAGGCCGCGGTGCGTGCCGGTTGCCGCTCCAGGGTGCGCAGCACCATGCGCGCGGTGGGTCGCAGTCGTCGGCTCAATCCCATGCGTTCGAGGACGCTGCGCCTGTATCGCGCGGGCGCTTCTGGTCGCATTGCTTCCGCTGGGGGGATGCGCACCGCGCGCACGACTGCGGATCGCGCCCCCAATACCGCAGCGATCAGGCTGATGAGCAGCGCGCCCCCCACCACGGGGAGTGACAACTGATAGGACAACGCCGGAAACCGGAAGTACTGGTTGTACAGCCCGATCATGCCCGAGCCGAGCCAGGCCCCGGCCGCGACGCCGGCGATACCTCCCGCGAGGGCGATCGCCATCGCCCACTTGAGGTAGTGCCATGCCAGTTGGCGGTTGGCGTAGCCCAGTGCCTTGAGTGCCGCGACTTGCGGGCGTTGCAGCGCCAGTGCACGGGCCAGCGCGATATTGAGAATGAACGCCGCGACGCCAAGAAAGATCGCCGGTACGAAAAAGCCGAACGTCTGCAGTTGCGTGAGTTCGTTGGCAATTGTCCACGCGGAGAACTGCTGTGCGCGGGGGACGGCGCCCAGTCCGCCGTACGGTGTGAGGAGTTGATCGACACGGTCGATGACCTCGGGCTCACGAGCGCCCGGCGCCAGCGCCAGTGACACCTGATTGAAACCGCCCTCCATGTCGTACGCGGCGGCGAGAGCACGGCGTTCCATCCAGAACACGCCATAGCGACGATCATCGGGAATCATCTCACCCGGTGGAATCGAATAGATGAACTCGGGCGACAGCGCGATGCCGACGATGCGCAACTGCCGTCGTCGCCCGTTGATGATCGCGGCCAGTTCCGAGCCCGGCTCAAGACCGTGCGCCGTGCAGAAGGCTTCACTCGCCAGGACCTCTTCGCTTCGCCCAGGCTCTGGCCATCGTCCGCTCCGAAGAAAGACATCGTTGAGTGCGGGCCGGGCGTTCACCGGCACCGAGACGAGCAGACCCGCCGCGGGCTCTTCCATGCCTGGCACGTCGAGCGTGACGCCGACAACCACGCGCGTGTCAGCGACCTCGACGCCCTCGATGGCACGGATGCGATCGGTCAACCGTTCCGGCGCCCGCTTCAACGAGGCAAACACGTCGGCGAATCGCTGATCGTTGTAGTACGCCGTGAGCGTGCGTTGCAATGAATCGAAGTTCGACAGATAGGCGACGTACATCGCCACACCAGCCGCCATCACCATCGCAATGGCCACTGCCTGGCTTCGCATGTGCCAGAGATCGCGCAGGAGCTTTCGGTTAAGCGCCGACATCGGGAGCCGCGCTACCATCGCAGTTCGCTGACCGGCGTCTTGCGCACATTGCGCTCAACCCCAACGACCCTACCGTCGGCAAGACGGACGACGCGGTCGGCCATGCCCGATATAGCCGCGTTGTGAGTAATAACGACCGTGGCTGTACCCAGTTCCTGGTTGACACGCGCGATCGCGTCAAGCACAACGACACCGGTCGTAATGTCGAGTGCCCCCGTGGGTTCATCACACAACAGGACATCAGGCTGCTTGGCGATCGCGCGCGCGATCGCGACACGTTGCTGTTCGCCACCGGAGAGTTGGGCGGGGAAGTGGTCAAGCCGATGTGCAAGCCCGACCATTGCAAGCGCGCGCTCAGGCGTCATCGGCGCCTCAGAAATGTCTGTCACGAGCGCGACGTTCTCACGCGCGGTCAAACTGGGGATGAGGTTGTAGAACTGGAACACGAAGCCCACGTGCTCGCGGCGATAAGAGGTAAGGGCGGTCTCTCCGGCCTCGGTCAGATTGTGGTCGCGATAGACGACCCGACCCTCGGTTGGAACGTCCAGCCCGCCAAGAATGTTGAGCAGCGTCGACTTGCCACTGCCAGAGGGGCCGAGGAGGACAACGATCTCTCCTGGGAAGAGTTCGAAATCCACGCCTCTCAGCGCGTGCACCACCACTTCGCCCATGGGATAGAGCTTGGTTAGGTCGCGGGCGACGAATACGGGCGCAGGCTCGACTGCCAGCACCCTATCAGTCTACTGCCACGCTACGCGGGCCCGTGCGGCGTGGGCAGGGGTGTTGGGGGGAACACGTCAGATGCACCGGCGTCGCGAGTCACGGTGTACTCGTGGCATCGGGTGTATAAAGGACAGAGGACCGCTCAGCGGGCGGTCGGAGGGTCCTTTGGAGGTTCGCATGCGAAATCAGCGAGTTGTGCTCCTCGGCCTCGTCGCGCTGCTGACGCTGCCCGCGACGGGCGCTGGTGGCCAGGATGTGCCCGACAGCCCTGCAGCAGCCGCGTCGAAAGTCGGCGCCGTCCTGTCGGCGTTGTACGAGGAGTACAGATCCCACCAACATCTGGGCGACGGAACCGTCTTCGCGACGGAAAGTCCCATAGTTCGTATCGTCGAAGATCGGATCGTGATCGATGCAGTCGCTTCGGGCGAGACCGACGCACTGCGCAAGGACCTGGAGGCGCTGGGGATGCAGAAAATCGCCAGTTTCGGGCGCATGGTGTCCGGCCAACTGCCTATCCGGGCCATCGGGGACGTCAACGCGCTGGAGACGCTCCAGTTCGCCCGCCCGGCTGGTGCGGCAAAAGGGGAGACCGTCGACTAACGGCCGGGAGTCGAGCCTTTGGAATCTCCTCGCGCTGTGTTACTTTGTACTTCCCCCCCGGTCTCTCTAATTTACTGAGATCGACCTGATCGACGCGCATTGGTTCGACTTTTGATGCGCGACGGTAGAGGACATATGGGCATAACCAACGCAACGATGGGTTGCCAACGATGAGACGGTGTGCGCCGGTTCTGACGTTGGTGCTCATCCTGTCCGTCATCGGGGGCGGCATCGCGCTCGGCCAGGGCCGCGGACGCTCAAGCAGTAAGGCCAGGCACAAGGGCGGCAAGGCGCTCTCCGCGCTTCAGACAGAGCATGCTGCCCAGAAGGCCAGGGGCCGGTCGACGCAAAACTTCACCTCACGAAATCCGCTGCTGGGCCGCGTCGGGGATTGGGTGGTCATCGACGCGGTAGCATCAGGTTCTCCGTACGCCTTGCGGGACACGCTCGAGGCTCTCGGGATGCGGGACGTCTCCCAGGTTGGCAACGTGGTCTCCGGCAGGCTCCCTATCGAGTCGATCGACGCGCTGGAGGACGTGCACGATTTGCAATTTGCCAGACCCAGCTACGCAATGGTGAACGCCGGCTCTGTCGACAGCCAAGGCGATGCGGCGATGCGCGCCGACGACGCCCGAGCGCTGTTCGGCTTCGATGGCACTGGCATCACCGTGGGCACACTGTCGGACAGCTTCGATCGTTTTTCCGGCGCGGCCGGCAATGTCGCCAGCGGTGACCTGCCAGCGGGGATCGTCGTGCTGGATGACCCCGTGTTAGGGACCGATGAAGGCCGGGCCATGATGCAACTCATCCACGACGTGGCGCCGGGAGCGGGTCAGGCGTTCCATACGGCGTTTGGGGGGCAGGCCGACTTCGCGCTGGGCATTCAGGAACTGGCGGGGTGCCCCGCCGGATCAGAACCTGGTTGCACGCCGGGAGGTGCCGCCGCCGATGTCATCGTCGATGACGTCATCTACTTTGCCGAGCCGATGTTTCAGGACGGCGTTATCGCGCAGGCCGTTGACCATGTCGTTGCCGCCGGCGTCAGTTACTTCTCGTCGGCGGGTAACTTCGGGCGGGATTCGTACGAGGCCGAGTTTCGTGTCGGGGCCTCTGGTCCCGGTGGGACGCTGCACGATTTCGACCCGGGGCCTGGCATCGACACGTGCCAGGCCATCACGATTCCGTCGGGCGTCACGTTTTTTCTTTTCAGTGGGCCGAGCCCTATTTCTCGGCGGGTGGCGTCGGTTCTGCCAGTGACCTGGACATCCGGTTGTTCTTCGCAGGGTGCAACACCTTCACGGGGCTGGGGGGCGTGGAGGCGAACGTCGGCAACGATCCGGTCGAGGTCTTCGGTGTCCGCAACTTTGGGGCACCCTTCACGGTCGGACTTCAGATCAGCCATTCAGCGGGACCGTTTCCCCGGGAGCTGAAGTATGTGGCGTTTTCCAGTTCGGCCTTTTCCATCGATGAGTTCGACACTGCCAGTGGCACCATTTTCGGTCATGCAAACGCCGCCGGGGCCGAGGCGGTAGGGGCGGCGTACTTCGGCTTCACGCCTGAGTTCGGTGTCTCACCTCCGGTCGTTGAGTGGTTTTCGTCAGCCGGATCTACGCCGATCTTTTTCGACGCGAGCGGCGTCCCACTTCCGACGCCAGCGGTCCGCGCCAAGCCTGGAATTGTCGCACCCGATGGGGTGAGCTCGACGTTTCCGGGGCTCTTCTTTGGCACCTCTGCCGCCGCTCCGCACGCGGCCGGCGTGGCCGCACTCATTTTGGAGGCTGCGGGACCCCTGCCGCCTGCCGACGTGTATGCAGCCTTGGAGGGCACGGCGATCGATATGGACGATCCGGCAACGGCAGGCTTCGACGTCGGTTTCGACTATGGCACCGGATTCGGTCTGGTCGATGCGGTCCTGGCGGTCGACGAGGTTGTGGCGCCGGTCCTGACGATCACCAAGAGCGTGGACAGGATGACGGCGTCCCCTGGGGACACGTTGGTCTACACGCTCACGTACCGGAACACTGGAAACGGGCGCGCGACCGGCGTGACCGTGAGCGATGTGGTGCCCGCCCACACAACGTTCGTGTCGGCGAGCGGGGGCTGGACGCTGGCGACGGACACGGTGAGTTGAGCGATAGGGGACGTGCCGGTCGGGGTGACCGAGAGCGTGACCTTGACGCTGTCGATCACCGATGGCAAGGTCTGCAAGAGCCTCAAGTGTCCGGCGCGGGTGAAGAAAATCAAGAGCGGCAAGAGCGGCAAGAGCGGCAAGCCTGGCGCTGTGGACTGTGTGAGCGAGGTCACCAACAGCGGGTCGATTCAAAGCCCCGACGCGCCGACGTCCGTGCGCAGTAATACGGCGGTGACCCAGGTGGTGAAAGCGCCGCACATGAAGAGCGCCAAGGGGCGGAGCACAAAGAGTGCGAAAAGCGAAAAGAGCGAAAAAAGCAGAAAAGGAGGAAAGAGCGGCAAAGGAGGAAAGAGCGGAAAGGGTGGGAAGGCGCGGTAGATCGGGGCCCGCACGGGTTCAAGGTCTTCGCGAGGGCACTGCGCTCCGTTAGAGCAGATGTCCCACCCATCGACCGGCGAGCATCACCCCAACCCAGAGAGTCAGCGAGGCCGCTCCGGCCAGCCTCGCCGCCAGAGGCGCTGACTCGGACTGGTCCCAGGCACCCACGGTCCGGAGCGTCCGGAGGTGGAAGATTGCGATGTTGATCCCCGCCATGAGCAGCAGCGCGAGTTTGATCTGAAACGCCGCGTTGTCCACGTACCAATCAGCGCGGGTGATGAACAGACCCACGCCGGTCGTGACAGACACGAGAAAAGCGCCAACCGACCACGGAACGAGTTCCCCGACCAGGCGACTCACGCGGTAACGCCGTCCGGCGAGTCCGAGCAAGCGCAGGTCAACCGTCAGGATGGCGCCAAAGACGAGGGTCGCTGCCAGCACGTGGACCGATTCCAGAAGGGGAAACCACCAGGTTCCTCCGATGTACATTGCCAAGGGCCGTTCCGCGACCCACAGCCACAACGCCTCGGATGCCATGTTCTGCGTCAGGTACTCAGGGAAACAGGTACTCGGCGTAGGCGATCCAGCGCCCGGCCAGCACAATCGTCACCCAGAGCAGCAGCGAGACGCTCGCGATGACCCTCGCGCGTCGCCGTCGAGCCGGTGAGACGTCCCAGTAGTTGTCTTCGCGTGTGTTGAGTCGAGCGAATACCCCAGCGATGACGACCGCGGGAATGATCATGGAGAGCTTGATGGCCAGCACGGGGTTGTGCAGATAGCGGTTGGGCATAGCGATCACGAACGGCGATCCAGACAGCAATAGCAGCAGCAAGGCCCCCCAGGTCCAGGGCATGAGCCGACGGATCATTTCCGAGAGCTGCTGACTTGGTACCACCCAACCCAGAACGCGCAGGTTGATGAAGACGACTGACGCCATCAGGGCTGTGACGCTCAGGATGTGGATCGTTTGCACGATGGGCGCGACGCCGCGCACGGTATGCAGTGTCTGAAAGATGGTCTGGCTGAGCGTGGTCCCGGCGATGGCTCGGGCGATGTCCGTGATCACGACGTCCACTGCGATCGTTCGCTCAGGAAAGGCCAACACCCGGGCCGGGCATCCGGATCTCCGCAACCATCTATCAGAGCGTCGAAGGGCACGCGCGCCAAGGAGAAGTCATGTGGGGCAGTCCTGGAGTCATCCGGCTGTGCCAATCATAGTTGCAGAAGGCGCGAACCTTGCTGGCCCCCACCGCAGACACGACGCGTGACGGCGAGACGTGTGACATCACCTGACTGTTCCAGCGCGGAAGGCTCTCGAGGATCAATCGCGACGGGGCGCGGTTCCGGGTCGAGAGGTTTCAATCTCCACGGGAGCAGGGGGCTCTTCAGAGAGCGTTTCGATCAGGTGGAAGAGCCCGGCCACTCACCGGACGGATGCCTCCAGATCTCACGCAGTACACGCGTCTCAACGGCAGCATGTTTCCCAGTGAACGTGTGTATCGCATCATCGACGGCCGCGATGTTCCAGGTCATGGCGACCGTGAGATGCCCGTGTGGGGCGATGTGTTCAGGATGTTACCGGACCAGCTCGGGTCTCGGCGGCGTCAAAGCCCGGATCGATGCGGTGGTTCGGTACCTCGAAGGCATCCAGGAGCGCGGCGCGTAAGCAGTCCGTGGTGAAAGACCGGCCCGCGCGGTTCGACCGCCGGGCCTGTGGTACGCTGTCGGCCCGTTGTCAGCTACCGATCTCATTCCGCTCCTTTCCGGGCTTGCGGTCTTGTTGTGTTCCCTGACCGTGCACGAAGCGGCGCATGCCTGGGCGGCCGATCGTCTCGGTGATTCGACGGCTCGTATGCTCGGTCGCTTGTCCCTCAACCCGGCGGTGCACATCGACCCCATCGGCACCGTCGTATTTCCCCTTGTCGCGATGGTCAGCGGCCTGCCGCTCATCGGGTGGGCGAAACCGGTGCCGGTCAACACCGCGGCGCTACGCGAGAACTGGCGGCAGAAGTTCATGGTCGTGGCGGCTGCGGGGCCTGCCAGCAATCTGGTGCTGGCCGTGACCGCCGCGATACTGCTGCGCATGGTGACACCGGCCAGTGGCGGCGTTGGTGTCGGCTTCGAGGGCCAGGCTGAGCCGTCCAGCCTTGAGCCGATGCTGTACCTGGCGATTCGCCTCAATGTGCTGCTGGCGGTCTTCAACATGATACCAATACCGCCGCTCGATGGCGGCAATGTGCTGTCCGGGCTTCTGAGCGGCCCGATGGCTGACGCGTTCGATCGCGTCCGGCCCTACGGGTTTATGATTTTGTACGGGTTGATGTTTACCGGCGCGCTGTGGACGATTATTTCGCCTCCCGCCTCGTATCTGCTCTCATGGCTCCTGTGACCGTCGGACGACGATAGCGATGACGACGCGACCGCGCGTGGTGAGTGGCATGCGACCGACCGGCCAGCTGCATCTCGGCCACTTCGTCGGTGCCTTGAAGAACTGGGCGGCGCTGCAAAAGGAGTACGACTGCTTCTATTTCGTCGCGGATTGGCACGCACTCACCAGCGACTACGCGAGTAGCGGAGGGATCGCCGGCTACGCACTTGAGAACGTCGCTGACTGGATTGCCGGGGGGGTCGATCCCGATCGCAGCACGATCTTCGTCCAGTCGCTCGTACCAGAGCATGCCGAGTTGTATCTGTTGCTGTCGATGGTGATCCCGATTCCCTGGCTGGAACGCGTCCCGACATACAAGGAGCAGCAGGCGCAGCTGACTGAGAAGGACCTTTCGACGCTCGGCTTCCTCGGCTACCCGCTGCTACAGACCGCCGACGTCGCGATGTACGACGGCCGGTTCGTCCCTGTCGGCGACGACCAGGTGCCGCATCTGGAGTTGTCGCGCGAGGTCGTGCGCCGCTTCAACCAGTTCTATGGCGATGTGCTGGTCGAGCCCCAGCCTCTGCTCACGCCCGTGCCCCGTCTGCCCGGCCTCGACAACCGGAAGATGAGCAAGAGCTACGGCAACACCATCGACCTGACCGATAGCAGCGAGGCGGTCGTGAAAAAGGTGAAACAGATGTACACGGATCCCAAGCGGGTCCGGGCCGACATCCCAGGGACGGTTGAGGGGAACCCGGTCTTCATCTACCATGACGCCTTCAACCCGGACGTAGCGGAGGTGGACGACCTCAAGGCGCGGTACCGCACCGGTACGGTCGGTGACGTCGAGGTCAAGACCAAGCTCGCGCGGGCGATGAACGCCATGCTGGAGCCGATGCGCGAGCGCCGCCGTGAGGTCCTGGCCAAGCCAGAACGGGTCCGCGAGATCGCGGTGGAAGGCTCCCTGAAGGCGCGGGCCATCGCGCGGGTCACGATGGAGCGTGTTCGCGAGGCCGTGAAGCTGCGGTACTAGTGGCCTGTCCTTGTCATGGATAAAATGCCTTTCGGGCGGGGCATCCCGACTGCCGGCGTTGCTCCTCCCTCGAATATGCCCAATATGCTCGGTCGTCGCGCCTGGTCAGCCGGGCGCCGCGCTCCTAAATCCACTACACCCATGGCAAGGACAGGCCACTAGGCGTGATGCAACACATCGATTTCGAGTCGTCGCCTGACGCGTACCAGATCAAGCTCGACTCCTTCGAGGGGCCGCTCGATCTTCTGCTGCACCTGATTCGAAAACACGAAGTCGATATCTACGACATTCCGATCGCCCTGATCACCGAGCAGTACCTCGCGTATCTCGGCCTGATGGAAGAAATGGATCTGGACGTGGCCGGGGAGTTCCTCGTCATGGCCGCGACGTTGATTCATATCAAGTCCCGCACGCTACTGCCGCGTCCCGATCCGGCGCAGGAGGATGACGAGGCCGCAGAGGACCCGCGCGAGGCGCTTGTGCGCCGTCTGCTCGAGCACCAGAAATACAAAGCGGCGGCCGGGCTGCTCCATGACCGTGAAACGCTGCGCGGCGCGCAGTTCGGGCGGCCCGACGTCAGCGTGGCCGACGCCGCAGGCGACGCCTACGAGCCCGAGTTCGAGGTGGACCTCTTCAGTCTGATGGCGGCGTTCCGCGGCGTGCTGGAGCGCGCGAACAAGCGGCCACCGCCGATGGTCCTGCCGCCAGATCAGATCTCGATGGAGGATCGCATACAGCAGTTGCTGGACCGGCTGTCGGAGGCGGAGGCCTGCGGTTTCGAGGATCTCTTTACCGATGGCGACGGTTCGCGCTCGTTCATGATCGTGACGTTTCTTGCTTTGCTCGAGATGATTCGGCTCAAGGCCATTCGTGTGTTCCAGGCAGGGAGCTTCGGCGCGATCCGTGTCTACAAGCGGGCGCGTCCGACTGACGCGCCGCATCCCATCGGCGATCCTGAGTACTGACGGCGGACGACACATGGCAGACATGGAGAAGGCGGACAGAGCAGGCCGTGACACGGCGGCGCCTGATACGGCGGCGCTCGACACGACATCCTCAAACGCGTCAGCCCCTCAGGCGGTGGCACCGGAGCCGGGTGGCGCGGAGACCCCATTGGGCACGGCGTCGGCCGAGTTGACGGCGATCGTCGAGGCGTTGATCTTTGCATCGCCTGAGCCGATCACGCCGAAGATGCTGTTCAAGCTGCTGGCCGACGAGCCGAACGAGGATGTGACGGCAGCCGTTCAGGCGCTGATGGCCGACTACGAGACGCGGCCAGGCCTGCAGTTTGTCGAGGTGGCTGGCGGATATCAGATTGTGACGCGTCCGGAGCTGCACGAGTGGGTCCGGCGGCTGTTCCACGAACGTTCCACGCAGAAGCTCACCGTTCAGGGATTGGAAACGCTTGCAGTGATCTCGTACAAGCAGCCGATCACCACAGCCGAGATCTCAGAGATTCGCGGCGTCAACGCCTCGGGTGTCCTGTCAACGTTGATGGAGCGTCATCTCATCAAGGTCGTGGGTCGTAAGAATGTCGTCGGTCGCCCATTTCTGTACGCGACGACGAAGGAGTTTCTGATCCGGTTCGGACTGAACGATCTGAACGATCTGCCGAAGATCGAGGATATGGCCGACGCGCTCGGATTCGATCCACCCGCGGGTCTGTTCGATGGGACGCCGCGCGACAAAATGCTCCCGCTTGGTGACCCAGGCTCGGACTCGGACTCGAACGTGGACTCAGCCGGGCAGCCAGACGCAGACACAAACCCAGGCGCCGACCAGGAGTCCTGACGCGCCCGTCGTCCGCCCGGCGCCTACGGTTTTCTCGTTCTCGCGGTTTTCTTTCCCGGGGTCTTCTTTCCCGCCTTCTGTTCTCCACCGGCGGATTTCCTGAGTGCCCGCACTTCGTCGTCGGTGAGGTCCCGCCACATGCCGCGCTTCAGGCGCGCGTCCCGAAGGGGGCCCATACGCGTACGGACAAGCGCGCGTACGGGGTGACCGACCGCTTCGCACATGCGTCGAACCTGCCGATTGCGTCCCTCGCGAATCGTCATCACCAGCACGCTGTCACGGTCGGTGTGCCCGCGATGCAACAGCGTGACGTCAGCCGGTCGGGTGCGTCGGCCGTCGAGCGGCACGCCCTTCCGCAGGCGCTCAACGGCACCAGCATCGGGCACGCCAATCACGCGTGCTTCGTACGTGCGCTCGACGCCGTGTCGTGGATGCGTCAGCTTCGCGGCGAGGTCGCCGTCGTTGGTCATGAGCACGAGTCCCTCGGTGTCGTAGTCAAGCCGGCCGGCCGGATAGACATATTCTCGGACGCCACGGAGCAAGTCGATCACCGTGCGTCGGCGCTGGGGATCCGAGCGTGTGGTGACGTAACCAGGAGGCTTGTTGAGCAGAATGTAGCGGTGTGGTTCCGCGGCCTTGATCCGTCGTCCATCCACGCGGATGTCGTCAGACGCAGCGTCGGCCTTCGTGCCCATTTCACGCACGGTCGTGCCGTTGACCGACACCCGACCCTCTGCGATCAGCGTTTCAGCAGCACGGCGGGACGCGAGGCCCGCCCTTGAAAGAATCTTTTGCAGCCGCATCGCTCCCGCACTCATGACGCCGCCCAGACGCGTGCGGTGGGTGTCCCGAAGTCGTCGTGCGGCACGGCGTCAGCGTCATCATCGCGCGGCGGGTGGGTGGCGACGAGTCCGGCAGTGCGGCGGGACCACATGCGTGCCGCATGTTAGCATTGGCGTTTCGCGAGTCCCGTCAGGACGGACGACTGAGCACCTGCGCGAAAATATCATCGGTCACGCATCACCAGCCACCATCGCACACGACACATTCAGACATGAAGCAGCTCATCATCGCCATCGATGGCCCGTCCGGCGCAGGCAAAGGCACGGTCTCGTCCACGCTTGCTACGTCGCTCGGCTACCGTCACATCGATACCGGCGCGATGTATCGCGCGGTCGGCTGGAAGGCGAGGGCCGACAACATTTCGTTGCACGATGAGGACGCCGTCGCACAACTGGCCGGGCGTGCCGACATCGTCGTCGAGGGCGGCGTCGTCTCGATCGATGGGCACGATGTCACGCGCGCCATTCGCACGTCCGACATCGACAAGGTCGCCGCGACTGTGGCAAGGCTGCCCCGCGTGCGAGAAGTGCTGGTTGCCCGTCAGCGGGCACTCGGGGAGGCCGGTGGTGTCGTCATGGAGGGCCGCGATATCGGGAGCGTGGTGTTTCCAACGGCCGACGTGAAGATCTATCTCGACGCGTCGGTCGACGAGCGGGCGCGTCGGCGCGCTGGTGATGCCGCGCATACTGGTGGCCAGGCAGGCCACGAGGCTGTCGCTGCATCGATCGCCGCTCGTGACAAGTCGGACACGACACGCGCTGTCTCGCCGCTCACGCTTGCCGCAGACGCGGTCTACATCGACACGACCGGCGTGCCGATCGACGAGGTTGTCAACACAGCCATCAGGCTGGTCACGCAGAAAATCCGCGCCTAGTGGTCTGATTGCGAATCAGCTAGCGCGTTTTCGGCCTGTACGTATTGCTCGCATGTGGTACTTCCTCGGGCGGCTAGGAGGTGCCACATCCGATCGAAAACGCGTTAGGCATTCGGGCGGCGAAAGCGCTTTTCATGACCGTGTGGCGTTCGAGTAGACGCAATGCCGAAACACAAGGCCATTCGAAAAGCGCTCTATGCCGCCTGTCTCCACCCCACCGCGCACAGTCCGCGCGGCGGGGGCCCCGGGCTGGCGGCGTTGCTCCTCGGTCACATGCGCCCAGCATGCTCCGTCGTCGCGCCTGGCGCGGATTTCACGAGCGCGTGGCTCTCAAATAGCCGCAATCCATGACAGGTGAAATCCGCGCTGGCCAGCCGGGCGCGGATTCCATGGGTGCGAGGGGAATCGGCGCGAGGCGCCTCACCGCCCTCGGTGCACAAGCCAATTCGCAACCAGACCACTAGCAGCCCGCGACCGGCGACCCGCCACGTCGGCGTTGCCACTGAACGGCGCTACGTGTCGTCGTCACCCTCGGTGGACGCCGGGTCCGGATCCCAGCGGTGCTTGTCACGGTCACTGATCTTGTCCGCGCCCCGAAGCTCCTCGTCGTCTTCGTACTGGACCCCGAGGGCTCGGCCGATTTCCTCCACGACGTCCTGGCCGGGTGTCGGGTTGTCGCCCCCTGGTGCCTCATCGCCCGTTGCGTAGGCGCCCGCCCAGTCCGCGTCGACGTCGCCGCCCGTGAGGGCCGGGCCCGCCTCAGGGTGATCGTAGAGGCGCTCCAGGAGCTCACGGTGTCCCTTGCCAGTGGATGGAGGTGTCCGGTCCACGGTGGCCGGCGCGTCCGGCGCCGGAAGAAGGTCCTCGTCACTTGCGATTCTGCGCGTGCGGTACAGGGCGGGCACTTTACGTACCGGCGACTTGGCCACGGGGCGTCGGCGTGGTGCGACGGCTTGTGCGCGAGGGCCCCGGGACGTGGGTGTCGTGGCCTTCTTCCTGACGGCCTTTCGCGCGGAGGCTTTTCTCGCAGTGCCTGTTCCGACGGCGGTCCTCCGTGTGGCGGTCTTCCGTAAAGGGCTCTTTCGGGCAGAACTCTTTCGGGCCGGCGTCTTCCGAACAGCCTTCTTCCGGCTGGGCGCGGTCTTCTTTACGGCCTTTTTCCTGGCGGCGCGCTTCGCGGGAGCCTTCTTCGCAGTCGCCCGTATGGGGCGAGTGCCCTTTTTCTTCGGGCGGCCTTTGCTTGCCGTCTTTCGGGCTGTGCCGGCGGCCCGCGACCTGGTCCGAGTTGCGCTGACGCGGGTGCTTGTTCCTCTGCCGGCTTTCTTGCGCGCCGCCACCCTGGAAGCCCTGCGTTTGGCCATGGTGTGATCCTTTCGCCAACCTTGACAGTTTCCCGATAAGTGACGTATCTTCTGTGTCTTATCGGCGACAGGCAAGTGTCAGCAGGGGTGCCCCGGCGACGAATCGCCCGGCGTGTCCGCGACTGGTCTGACCACTTGGCGTCTCTCTCGCCGTTATAGCCGCGAGGGGCCGCTCCCCGCAACAGAAACCGGTACGCCTTACATGAAAATAGTCGACGCTCAATGACGACCGAGAAGGATGCGCAAAGCATGGCGAATGTAGAAGAAGGGGTGTTATCGCCCGAAACCGTGGGCGAGCAGCCCGGCTCACCGGCACTGACCCGCGCCGGTAAGCCCGCAGGTCCGGCTTTCAAGCCGATGCACCACGAAGACATGGACCCGCAGGAGTTCGAGGCCATGCTCGGCATCTATGACAGCAGCTTTCGCAATATGGCGGAAGGTGAGGTCGTCAAAGGTACCGTCCTGAAGGTCACCGATTCGGCCGTCGTTGTCGACGTCGGCTACAAGTCCGAGGGTCTCATTCAAATCGTCGAGTTTCTCGACGAAAACGGTGGGGTCACCGTGCAGTCGGGCGACGTCGTGGACGTGCTGCTCGAGCGCACCGAGGATCGCGAAGGTCATATCGTGCTGTCGCGCGAGAAGGCCGAGAAGATGAAGATCTGGGATGAGGTCGAGAAGGCCTATACGGATCGAAAAGTGGTGATCGGCCGCGTCATCGAACGCATCAAGGGTGGCCTCGCGGTGGATATCGGCGTCCGCGCGTTTCTCCCGGGGTCGCAGATCGACGTGCGTCCGGTTCGCAACCTCGACGCGCTGCGGGGGCAGGAACTCCGGATGCGCGTCATCAAGGTCAACAAGAAGCGCGGCAATATCGTGCTCTCGCGTAAGTCCCTCCTCGAGGAGGAGAACGCCGAGAAGAAGAAGACGACGCTCGAGACCCTGGCCGAAGGCAAGGTACTGCGCGGCACGGTCAAGAACATCACCGATTACGGCGCGTTTATCGACCTGGGCGGCATTGACGGCCTGCTCCACATTACCGACATGTCGTGGGGCCGCGTCGGCCATCCGTCGGAGTTGTTCAAGGTCAACGATGAAGCCGACGTGATCGTGCTGAAGTACGACCCGGTGACCGAGCGTGTGTCGCTGGGCCACAAGCAACTCGTCCAGGATCCGTGGGCGACGGTGCAGGAGCGGTACCCGGTTAGCGCGCGCATGAACGGCAAGGTCGTGAGTCTCACCGACTACGGCGCGTTCATCGAGCTCGAGGCGGGCGTCGAGGGGCTCATTCACGTCTCGGAGATGTCGTGGAGCAAGCGCGTCAAGCACCCGTCGAAGATTCTCAACGTCGGTGACACGGTTGACGCGATGGTGCTCGGCGTCGACCCCGCGGCCCGGCGGATCTCGCTCGGCCTCAAGCAGGTCGAGAGCAATCCGTGGCACGAACTCGCCGAGAAGTATCCCGTCAGCACACGGATCAAGGGCAAGGTCAGGAACCTCACCGAGTTCGGCGCCTTCGTCGAAGTGGAGGAGGATATCGACGGCCTGATCCATATCTCGGACATGTCGTGGAGCAAGCGCATCAAGCACCCGTCGGAGCTACTCAAGAAGGGCGACGTGGTTGAGGCGATGGTGCTGAGTATCGACGCTGACAACCAGCGCCTCTCGCTCGGCTTGAAGCAGCTGGCCACCGACATCTGGGATGATTTCTTCTCGCGCCACCAGGTGGGTTCGATCCTCGAAGGCAAAGTGACGCGCATGACCAACTTCGGCGCGTTTGTCGAACTGGACGAAGGGATCGAGGGACTGATTCATGTCTCCGAGTTTGACGACACGCGCGGTGGCGAGAAGATCGAACTCGAGGCGGAAAGCACCTGTCAGGTCAAGATCATCAAGCTGAGTCCACAGGAGCGCAAGATCGGGCTGAGCATCCGCGCACTGAATTCAGACGATTACCGTACCGACTGGGATGTTCCATCGGAGGCTGAAGGCACGGGCACCGCGACGCTCGGCGACCACTTCAAGAATCGCTAGCGGGGCGCGAGGCGTCCGCGCGTGACGGGCCGGCCCCGCACGTGACCCACGCACGGTGGGTCGGCGGGACATGGCGGTGTGGAGGAGCAGAGGGTGAGTACACCTGGCGGCAGCATGACAAAAGCGGAGCTTGTGGAGGAAGTGTCTCGGGTCTCGGACCTGACCAAGAAACACTCCGAAGTCATCGTCGATACGGTGTTCAAGAGCATCATCGAGGCGCTGCATCGTGGGGAGAAGATCGAGCTACGCGGGTTCGGCAGCTTTCGACTCCGCAAGCGCGAACCGCGCAAAGGCCGCAATCCGAAGACTGGCGACAAGGTGGATGTGCCGCCGAAGAAGGTGCCCTATTTTAAACCCGGCAAGGACCTGAAGGACCTGATCAACCGCGAGGTTGTGTCCGACGGCGCCGCGCGGCCCAACGGCGCCGGCGTGCCCCTGCCGGATTCCGCAGCCGTCTGACTAGCGCGGATTTCATGAGTGCGTAGCTCACGTGTACAGTGAAATCCGCGCCGGGACACTCCGTACATGACGAGGACAGGCTGCTAACACGGTGGATCACCTGTGGTGCCCCTGGCGCCTCCCATACGTGACGAAAGGCGGACAGCACTCCACGTGCGTGTTCTGCGAAGCGCGAGACCTACCTGAGTCTGACTCCCTCGTCGTGTTCGAGGGCACCCACTGTTACATCGTGCTCAATCGCTACCCGTACACGAGCGGCCATCTGATGGTCGTGCCGAATCGGCACGTGGCTACGTTGGCAGGGTTAACCCGTGACGAGATGAACGAAGTGGGGCAGCGCACGCAGGAGTGCGAGGTCGCGCTGACGGACGCCTACCGACCGCACGGGTTCAACGTCGGTGTGAATCTTGGGGCGCCGGGAGGGGCCGGCATACACGAGCATGTGCATCTGCATGTCGTGCCCCGGTGGAGCGGGGATGCGAACTTCATGACCGTCGTTGGCGACACACGCGTCCTGCCGGAGGATCTGGGCGCGAGTGCGGCTCGGCTGCGACCGATCTTCGCCAGGCTCAGCACGACCACTACACCCGAGCGTTGATCTGTTCGAGGGTCCCGTCGCCAGGGAAGCCGCTCCCTATGGCTCGGCGAGCGCGTAGAGGTACGTGTGGCCGCGCAGGTACATGTCGCTGCCCGCCAGCGCTGGTGACGCATCGAATTCGTCATCGAGGGTATTGGTCGCGAGCACCTCGTAGTCTGGGCCGGTTCTCAGCACGATCGTCGTACCTTCACGTCCCGTGAAGTAAACGCGATCTGGTGTGGCCACCGGCGACGAAAACACGTTCGGTACACCACCCAGGCGCTGGTTCCGGTAGTGTGGGGTACCGGTCTTGGCGTCGAACGTCGAGAGCACACCGGAGTTTGACTTCAACAGGTAGAGCACACCGTTGGCGATGACCGGTGACGGTACGTACGGCGTGTCACGGTTGAGGGACCAGGCCACTGCGCTCGTGCCGTCGATGTCGCCGCGGGCATTCGCAACGCGGACAGCTCGGAGGTCATTGCCGCCAAACCCACTGGTCAGGATGACAAGGCCGTCTTCGTGCACCGGCGACGGCATCGGGTTTCTGGTCAGACCGTCTCCCTCCCAGATGACCTCGCCCGTCTCGAGGTCGTAGCCTCGGATACGCCCTTGCGCGGACACGATGACCTGCGGCCGGCCGTTGACCTCGAGGATGAGCGGTGTCGCCCACGTATCGACCTCATCGCGGGGCTGCCGCCACAGTTCCGTGCCGTCGCGTTTGTCGAGCGCCACGATGAACGAGTTATCACCGCGATGATCCCAGACGACGACCAACGTGTTGCCGTGCAGCGCGGGCGTGCAACCTTCGCCGAACTCGTTGCGCATGCGCTTGTCGCCGAGGTCGGTCTCCCACACCAGCGAGCCGTTCATGTCGTAGGCGTAGAGCCCGAACGATTCGAAGTACGCGTAGATGCGCTCGCCGTCGGTGATCGGCGAACCGCTGGCCCAGGTGCCGTTGTCGTTGTGCGCGCCTTCGTGCGGCACCTGCTCGCGCGCGACGCGCTGCCACACGGTGCGCCCGGTTGCTCGGTCGATCGCCATGATGACAAAGCGATGCACGCCAAACGACCGGAGCCCGCCGCGCGGCTCGTGCTGGGCGTCGCTCGGCACGCCAACGGGAATCGCGGTCGAGAGATAGATACGATTCCCCCAGACGACCGGTGTGGAGGAGCCGCGGCCGGGGATCTGCACTTTCCAGCGCACGTTCGTCGTCTCGCTCCATTCGAGCGGAGGCGTGGCGCCGGGCGCGACGCCGTTGGCCAGTGGCCCGCGCCACTGTGGCCAGTGGGCGTCGCCGGTTTGCGCCAGGGGCGTCGAGGTCAACAGCGAGACGGCGCAGACAGCCGCCAGCACGATCAACGTGGTCGGGGATTGTCGCATCACGTTCTCCTCCGGTCGTAAGTACCCGCCTTTGCCGCCCGCCTACTCGTGGCCGCAGTGGCCACGAGGCTGACGTGGCGGCAGTGGCCACGAGGCTGACGTGGCCGCGCCACGCCCTTGAAGTGCCCGTCCCGCGCCGCGCGGATTCCATGAGCGCGTAGTTCCCGAGCAACCGCAGTCGAGTGCTCGATCGACGTGCAATCCGCTAGTCGGGCAGCTCCTCCTGTTTCGGCTCCGGCAGCCAGAAGCTGGCTACAAAGCCGATCGCGTATGCGGCCGTTCCAACGATCGCTGCCGCGTAGGAGAGGCGCACGGGCACCGTGGCCCCGGGCATGAACGCAACCAGGTTCACCGTCACCAGTGCGGCCATCGTGCCGATCATCCGGCCGCCGACATTGGCGGCGAAGCTCTCACCGGTGCCGCGGAGGTGTGTCGGAAAGACGCGCGGCAGATAGTTGCCCCAGAAACTGAACTGCGCGATGGTGGCAATGCCGATGAACAGGATCCCCCATTGCGCCAGCGGCAGACCAAGGGTTGGTGCCAGGACGTAGACGACGGGCAGCAGGATGAGTCCGGGGATCTGAAAAATCCACAGTAGCTTCCGGCGACCGACGATCACCACGGCGAGAAACGCCAGCATGAGTCGGCCAGTGAGTCCGCCGATCTCCTGGAACGACTGCACAGCGCTGATGGTCTGTTCCTGCGCGGTTCTCGAGAGTTCGGCAACACTCTCCAGGCCGGGCACGATGCGCGGCATCTGCTGAATGGCGCCGAACGCCGCCGCGTACGCACAGGCCATCATGATCGTCGTCACGATCGTCGTGCGCCGGAACTCGGGTGTAAACAACGCGGCGAAGCTTGGGCGCTTCAACGTGCCGGCCAGCTTCTTGGCCCGCCACGTGGGCGACTCAGGCAGAAACGGACGGATGATCATGAGCGGAATCGCCGGGATGAGTCCCGAGATGAGCGTGTAGCGCCACGCCGCGTGGCCGCCGAGCACCTCTGGCAGCGACTCGGCGTAGGTGACCACGAGAAAGTAGACGCCGGTGACCATCAGGCCGCCGATCGAGCCGAACGCCTGCGTATAGCCGATCACACGTTCCCGCTGTTTCGCGTAGGGGAACATCTCCGCCAGCCATGCCACGGCGGCGACAAACTCCACGCAGACGCCGACGAACGTGGTGCATCGGAAGAAGAGTAACCATTGGACCGAGGTGGCGTAGCCGGCGGCCATGGCCGAGAACCCGTACAACAGGATGCTCCAGACCAGGACCCGTCGTCGGCCGAACAGGTCGGTGAGATAGCCGCCGAGCAATCCAAAGATGCCGCCTGCAACGGCGGGCACGTAGAGCATGGTGCCCACCCACGCGTTGACTTCCAGGCTGTCGGGGGCGACACCCAGCAGATCCGAAAGCGCCGGTCGAATGATGAGCGGCAGCATCAGCAGCTCGTACGAGTCGAAGGCGAAGCCCATCGCGGCGACGAAGCAGATCAACCACTGGACCGGTGTGAGGGCTGGTGGCGCGGAGTGTTGGCTATCGAAGGTCATCTGGGCTGCGAATATACTTCAATATGGTCCTGCCTTCGCGGACCCTGAAATAAGGGTTCTGGTGGGAATAAGGTTGTCAGCTTGGGCGTCGAGGCGCCCGCCCGGCAAGGCGCGACGAGCGCGCATGCCTGGCGCATGCAAGTGACGAGCAACGCAGCCCGGCGGGATGCATCGGTGGTCAAGGTGGCAACCTTATTCCCACCCGAGCCCTTAGACAAGAGACGTGGAATCGCCCTCAATGACAGAGCTTTCAGCAGAACAGCAGGCCGCCCGCGACGCGCTTGACGCCCATGTGCGCGACATCGTGCGGTGGCATTTCAATCCAGAGACTGGGTGCCCGTTCTGGCTGGAGAAGGCCGCGAGCCTGGGCTTCGACCCGCGACAGGACATCACGGGATTCAATGATCTGCACCGGTTCGGCCCGTTTGAAGATGAGTGGCTGCGCGGCGGTCCGGTGCAGCGCTGGGTGCCCAAGGGCCTGGCCGGCAAGCCGGTGTTCGTCTTTGAAACGGGCGGCACGACGGGCATTCCGAAGACGCGCGTTGCGTGCGACGACTTCCGGGCCGACTACGAGCTGTTCAGCGCGACGCTCCCGGAAGAGCACTTCCCGAAGGGCGCCAACTGGCTGATGCTCGGACCGTCAGGTCCTCGACGGCTGCGTCTGGCGGTGGAGCACCTGGCCCAGCACCGTGGCGGCATCTGCTTTTGCGTGGATCTGGATCCGCGCTGGGTCATCAAGCTGATCAAGAAGGGGTGGACCGAGCACCTGATGGCCTACAAGGACCATGTGATCGATCAGGCGGTGACGATCCTGTCGGCCAACCACGACATCCGCTGCCTGTTCACGACGCCAAAGCTGCTCGAATCGCTGGCGCTTAGGCTCGAATCGAACGGCACGACGATCCGGCAGGCGGGCATCACGGGTATCTTCTCCGGCGGCACGGAGTTCACGCCGCAGTGGAACCGCTTTGCGCACGAGGAACTGCTCGATGGCGCGTACATGACGCCGACGTATGGCAACACGCTGATGGGGCTGGCGGCGAGCGCGCCAACCGGTCCGCACAATGACTACAAGATCGCCTACTATGCGCCGCAGCCCAGGGCGGTGCTCGACGTGGTGGACTTCGACGACTCCAACAAGGTGGTGGACTACGGCGAGACGGGCCGCGTCAAGCTGACGACGCTCACCAAAGAGTGTTTCATTCCCGGCTTTCTCGAACGTGACGAGGGCGAGCGCGAACCGCCGTACGAGCGCTGTCCGTGGGACGGCGTCAGCGGCGTCAGGCCGTATCGCGGCTTCGCCTCGTCAACGACGGTCGGGGTGTACTGATGATCGAACTCCCGGTCCTGCGATGGGGATCCCCCTACACGAGCATGGACGTGGACGACGTTGTCCACTTTTCCACGGGCGAACCGATCGCGCGTGTCAGCCGCGCTAACGGAGGATTGATTCAACGCGACATGCGAAAGGCGGCGCGCGCACGCGAGGTGCTGCGCGAGATCCCGATCGGCGATCTGATCGCGATGGCCGCCAGGGCGGGCGAACTCTACATGAGCGCGACGCTGCCGATGGGCGACGCGACACAGACGCCAGACGAGTTCGTGCATGCGCAGTCGGCGAGCACGGGGCTGCCGGAGCAAATGTGCCGCGCCAACATGCGCAAGAACGCGTTCGTGCTCGGGCGCATGGGCGACATCCTGACGGCGCTGACGCGCGGGTTGTCGCTGGACGTGCTGACGAGCGGCCACGGCGAAGAGCGCGACGTGCCAATCAGCTATCAGGCGAACAGTCCGGTCGTCGGACTCGTCCTGCCGTCGAACTCTCCCGGCGTGCATACGCTCTGGATGCCGATCATCCCGATGCAGATCGGCCTGGTGCTCAAGCCGGGACCGCAGGAGCCGTGGACGCCGTACCGGATGGCGGCGGCGTTTTTCGAAGCAGGCATTCCGCGCGAGGCGATTTCGATCTACCCGGGCGGGGCGGATGTCGGCGCGGCGGTGCTCGAGAGCTGCGGCCGAAGCATGGTGTTCGGCGGCACGCCGACGGTGGATCGCTACCGCGGGGATCCACGGGTACAGGCGCACGGTCCTGGGTTCTCGAAGATTCTGCTGGCTGACGATCAGGTGGACAACTGGGAGCAATATCTCGACGTGATGGTCGAGAGCGTGTTCGTCAACAGCGGCCGGAGCTGCATCAACTGTTCGGGAATCTGGGCGAGCCGCCACACGCGCGAGATTGCCGACGCACTGGCCAGGCGGCTGGCGGACGTCCGGCCGTTGCCCCCGGACAATCCGGACGCGGCGCTGGCGGCTTTCACGGTACCAGGCGTGGCCGACGCGATCTCCAGTGCGATCGACGCGGACCTCAAGGCACCCGGCGTGACGGACGTGACGGCGACCTACCGCGAGGGTGGCCGAATGGTGCCGGAGGGGAGCGCGGCCTACCTGCTGCCGACGGTGGTGCACAGCGGCGCGGCGGATGCGGCGATCGCCAAAGCGGAGTACATGTTTCCGTTCGTCAGTGTGGTGGAGTGTCCGCAGGCGCAGATGCTGTCGGCGATCGGGCCGACGCTGGTCTGCAGCGCGATCACGGAAGACGAGGCACTTGGTCGGCAGTTGCTCGACGCCACCCATATCGACCGGTTGAACCTGGGGCCTGTTCCCACCACGCAACTCAACTGGCTCCAACCGCACGAGGGCAACATCGTGGAGTTCCTGTTCCGCGCGCGCGCGTATCAGGCGGCACCGATCCACGCGACCACACTGTCCTGATGCGCATTCTGTCGATCACGGCAGGCGCGGCGGGCATGTATTGCGGCAGTTGCACCCGCGACAACGCGCTGGCCCGCGAGCTGATGGCGCTGGGCCACGACGTGACGCTGGTGCCGGTGTACACGCCGACCCGACCAGATGAACGCAACGTGAGCCGCTCGCGCGTGCTGTTCGGCGGCATCAGTGTTTACCTGCAGCAGTACGTGCCGATGCTTAGAAGTGCGCCGCAGTGGCTGGATCGCCTCTGGGACGCGCCAGGCGTGATCTCGGCGTTTGCGAGCCGCGCCCTGTCCACGGATGCTCGCATGCTCGGAGATCTGACGGTGTCGATGCTGCAAGGCGAGCAGGGGGCGCTGCGCCGGGAGTTCGACAAGTTGGTGGACTGGATCCGCGCGGAGCCGCTCCCCGACGTGATCAACTTGCCGAACACACTGCTGATCGCGATGGCGGCACCACTCAAGCGCGTGTTCAACCGCCCGGTGTGCTGCACGATGCAGGGCGAGGAATTCTTTCTGGACAGCCTCGTGCCGCCGTATCGCGATCGGGCGCTTGCGCTCATCCGCGAGCAGGTGCAGCACGTGGATCGTTTCATCGCGGTTGGGGACTACTGTGCGGCGTTCATGTCGGACTACCTGGAGATTCCGCGCGAACGCATCTCGGTGGTGCCGCTCGGCATCAGCATGGATGGCTACCCGGAGTCGTCCCCGGCAGCGAGTCGTCCAGAGGGGGAGCCCTTGCGCATCGGCTATTTCGCGCGGATTGCGCCAGAGAAGGGGCTGCACGTGCTGGCGGACGCCTACATCCGACTGCGTCAGCGGACGGGGCGCGTGCCGATCAGGCTGGAAACAGCGGGGTATCTGGCGCGGTCGGAGCGGCCGTACTTCGACGATGTGTGTAAGGCACTCGATCGCGCGGGTCTGGCGCACGAGTGTACGCATCACGGTGAGGTGGATCGGGAAGGGAAGCTGGCGTACCTGCAGAAGCTCGATGTGCTGTCGGTGCCAGCGACGTTCGACGAGCCGAAGGGCATGTTCGTGCTGGAGGCGATGGCCAGCGGTGTGCCGGTGGTGCAGCCGCGGCGCGGAGGATTCACTGAGATCGTGGAGAGGACGGGCGGCGGCCTGCTGGTGGAGCGCGATGACACGGACGCGCTGACGGAAGGCCTGCACGCGCTGGTAGGAGACCCGGAGCTGCGCTCGTCGCTGGCAGACCGCGCGTTCCACGGCGTGCGCGAGCATCACACGATTGAAGCGTCGGCGGCGCGCCTCCTCGATGTCTTTACGGCTGTGGTAACTCCGGATAGCCAATCTGCGGCCGGTCAGTCGGTGGCCTGACGATGCTCCGGGTATCAAACGTCAGCAAGGAGTACCCAACACCCCGCGGCCCGCTGCAGGTGCTGTCGGACGTGACGCTGTCGCTCAGGCCTGGTGATGCGGCGGCGATCACGGGTCCGTCGGGCAGCGGCAAGAGTACGCTGCTCTACATCCTCGGGGCGCTGGAGTCGCCGTCATCGGGCGAGGTGACGCTGAATGACCGCGATCCGTTTGCGCTGTCGGCCAATGGGCTTGCGGACTTCAGGAACGCGCAGATCGGATTCGTATTTCAGGATCACTGCCTGCTGCCGCAGTGCTCGGTGCTGGAGAACGTGCTGGTCCCGACGCTCGTCGGGAAAAGCGCTGTAAAGAGCGCCGGGGGCTCAAGCGGCGAGGTTGCGTCGCGTGCCCGGTCGCTCATCGAACACGTGGGACTCGGTGATCGTGTCGAACACCGACCGAGCGAGTTGTCGGGTGGCGAGAAGCAGCGGGTGGCGATCGCCCGCGCGCTGATTCGCGAACCGGGGCTGATGCTGTGCGACGAACCCACAGGCAACCTCGACCACGCCTCGGCATCGATGGTCGCCTCGCTGCTGCTCGATCTGCATCAGCGCCAGCGAAACATTCTGATCGTCGTCACGCACAGCGCCATGCTCGCCGCGCAGTTTCCGATCCGGTTCGAGATCGTGGGCGGGCGGCTGACGCGAGAAGGGTAGTGCGCTCGCTCGCGGTTTCGATCCTGTGGGCTGTGGGGACACCAGCCGTCGGCCACCGGCTCCGCATCCCGGGACATCGCTCTCCGTCTCGGTACCCTGACGCTATCGCGTCGACTATCAGCTAGTTCGTAGCCGAGTCCGTCAGGCGCAATCGGACCTCCAGTGGTGATCCGAGCGCTTGCCTGCACACGGACCGAAGTCGACGCGGAAGACTCGCTCCGCGCGATGTCCAGCACCTGGCGTCGGCATGCTCCGACGGCGTCCGCCGTCTGGTATCCCCGCAGCTTGGTAAATCGAGAGCAGGTGTGCACCTTGCACATGTTCTCGTGGCTGCCGAGGGGTTCCGGTCGTTCGGGATGGCTACGAGTAGTTCACTGCTTCACACCATTGGGCGCGGAACGGGAGGCAGGCCGGATAGAATTCCAAACTGACAGTCCCAGGACGCAAGCAGTGAACCAGCTCTTCATCTCCCACAGTTCGCAGGACGACGCGTTCGTACGCGATCTCCGCGCGACGCTCGCCGATCACGGGCAGGAGGGCTGGGTCGATTCGCGCGAGCTGCGCGGCGGCGATCCGCTCTGGTCGGAGATACGGCAGGCCATCGACGACGCATCGGCCTACGCCGTCGTGGTCAGCCCGGATGCGCTGCAATCGAAGTGGGTCGGCAAGGAGCTGAGCCACGCGCTCGAGGTGCAGAAGAAGAGCGGCAAGGGCCAGTTTCCGGTCATCCCGCTCTCGTTGAACGGTACCAAGCTCGGCGTGCTGGAAAACCTTTTCGACGAGGAGCCGATCTTCATCCCCGTTAGCAACGATCCGGGCGGCGTCGAGGCGGCGATGAATGCGATCCTCGTCGCCCTGGGCAAGCGGCTCGCGGCGGACGTCTCGGCCGCCCCGCAACCCGAGGCCGAGCCGGTCGAGGAGCTCGTGCTCGAGCTCACGGATTTGAAGTTCCACGAGCAGGACGGCATCCGTCGCGCCTCCGCCCGCGCCCGGCTCGTCCATGAGCCGGCCACGCCGGGCCAGCGCGAAGTCGCGAGCGCCCAGTCCTGGCGACTCGTTGCGCCAATTGGCCCCATCGAGGCGGAGGAACTGCGCTGGTATCTCGAGAAATACGCCGTCTGGCCGAGTCACTACTTCCGGGACCGCGCGCGCAAGGTGGAGGAGAACCTCGTCAAGTGGGGGCAGCTTCTGCACGAGGCCGCGATGCCCGTGGCGCACACCGCGAACGTTCTCAAGGCCTGGGCCACGATCGGCGACCACGCCGGGCGCCGCTTCTCCGTCCACGTGGATACCGCGCTCGAAGCCGGCGCACCCGAGGCCGAAGTCGCCGCTGCCCGGGAAGCCGCCACGCGACTACTCGGCCTGCCGTGGGAGCTGCTCCACGACGGCGACGGCTACCTGTTCCAGGGCGCGAAGCCCACTCGCGTCCGCCGGCGTCTCCCGAACACCAAGGTGCTCGATGTGCCGGTGGTCGGCACGCCGATCCGCATCCTGCTCGTCACCGCCCGGCCGGAAGACGACGCCTGCGCCTACATCGACCATCGCGCGAGCGCGCTGCCGCTGGTCGAAGCCATGGAATCGCTGCCCGGCCTGGTCCAGATCCGGGTGCTCAGCCCGCCCACGCTGCCGGCCCTGCGCCAGGAGCTCGACCGCGCCCGCGGCGAGAAGCAGCCCTATCACGTCGTCCACTTCGACGGCCACGGCGTCTATGACCGGACGGTTGGCCTCGGCGGGCTGTGTTTCGAGGTTCCCGACGACATCCGCAAGCTCGACAAGCGCCGGCACGTCACGGTGTTCACGAGCGACCTCGGCCCGCTGCTGCGCGACCACCGCATCCAGCTCGTCTTCCTCGAAGCCTGCCAGACCGCGCAGGCCGAGAAGGCGTCCGAGTCGGTCGCCTCGGAGCTGCTCAAAGTCGGCGTGGCCTCGGTCGTCGCCATGAGTCACAGCGTGCTGGTCGAGACCGCCCGCCGGTTCGTCGCCGCCTTCTACCAGGCGTTAGCCGGGGGCAAGCGCGTGGGTGACGCCATGCTCGAGGGTCAGCGGAGGCTGGAGGAAGACAAGTCGCGCGGCCGCATCTTCGGCGTGGGCGAACTGAAGCTCCACGATTGGTTCGTGCCCGTGCTGTTCCAGGAGAAGGACGACCCGCAGCTCTTCACCACCACACCCGCGAAGCAGACGCGGGAGGACTTCCAGACCGCGCTCGCGATCCGCGTCGGCCAGCTGCCGCCGACCCCGGAGACGGGCTTCATCGGGCGCAGCCGAGAGCTGCTCGCGCTCCAGCGGCTGCTGCGGCCGGAGGGCAGCGCCTGCTACGCCGTGGTCCGAGGCCAGGGCGGCGAAGGCAAGACCGCGCTGGTCGCGGAACTGGCGCGCTGGATGGTCCGCTCCCACCAGCTACACCGCGCAGCGTTCGTTTCGGTGGAAGGGTTGGAGAAGAACGTCGCCGAGTTTGTGCTCGACACGCTTGGACAGCAACTCGTCAAGTCCGGCTTCTCGACGCAGGTCGATTGCCACGGCGATCTGGGAAAAGCGGAGCAGGAAATCGAGCGCGCCCTCCAAGAGCAGTCGACCCTGCTGGTGATGGACAACATGGAGAGCGTCCTCCTGCCGCCGTTCATCGAGCAAGAGACGCCGGAAGCGCTATCCCAGGAGGCGCGTGCAGAGTTGAAGGCCATCCTCGCGTTGTGCGAGCGGCTGTTGAAGGTGGGCGACACGCGGCTGGTCTTCACCAGCCGCGAGCCGCTGCCCGCGCCGTTCGACGCCGAGCGGAACCGGCGCGAGCTGCACCGGCTCGATCGCGAGGACGCGGTGAAGCTTGTCGAGCGAGTGCTGAACGCCGCCGGCGGGGAGGCCGGTGAGACCACTGATGCCCGTCAGGAGCAGATCGATCAGCTCGTGGACGCCGTCCACGGCCACGCCCGCTCGCTGGCGCTCTTGGCCCCAGCCCTGCGAAGCCGCGGTGTCGAGGCCACCTGCGAGTCTTTGGTTGAGCTGATGGCGGAGATGGAGAAACGGTTCCCCGGCAGCCGCGAGCAATCGGTGTTCGCCAGCGTCGAGCTTTCCCTGCAACGGCTGTCGGAGGCGAACCGGGACCGGGTGCGCGTACTCGGGGTGTTCCGCGGCGGGGTCAGTCTCGTCGTGCTCCGCGCGATGATGCAGTGGGAAGAGGCCGACGTGGGATCGCTGGCGGTCGAGCTGATCGGGACGGGGCTTGCGACACCGAACCGCTACAACCATCTCACGCTCAATCCCGCGCTCTGCCCCTACCTGCGCGGCCGGATGGACTCGGCGGAGCGCGAGGCGCTGACGGCCCGCTGGCTCGAGGCGATGCGCGAGTATGTCAGGCTCCTCAACCAGGAGGAGAGCCAGAACGCCGAAGTCGCGGCGACGCTGACGGTGCTCGAGCTGCCGAGCCTCTTCGCGCTGCTCGACCTCGTGGAGCGCACGGCGGATCCCGAGGCGACGATCGATCTGGCCACGTCGCTCTACAGCCTGCTGTCGATGCTCGGCAAGCCGAGGCTGCTGGAGCGTGTCGGGCAGGTGCGCGACGCCGCAGCGAAGGCACTGGGCGACGCTTGGAATCGCGCGCGGTTCGAGGCGACGCGGACCCGCATCGAGCAGCAGTTTCACGGTGGGCGGCTGCGCGAGGCGCTCGACGGCGCCCAGCAGTTGCTCCAGCGGGCCCAGGCGGCAGGTGAGCAGGGGTATCCCGGCTCCGATTACGATCTGGCCGCGGCTCATTTCCTACTGGCCCGCGTGTTGATCACGGCCGGGGGCTCGGCACGGGCCTTGCCGCTACTCGACGAGGCTCGCCAGCGTTTCGAGGCCGTGGCTAAGAAGCGTGCTAACCGGGCCGCAGTAGCGATGGCGTCCATTTGCTTTGCGGAACAAGGCGACAGTCTTCGAGGCCTTGGAAGGCTCGACGAAGCGGCAGCAGCTTACGAAGAGAGCATCCGCCGCGCCGAGGAACTCGATGACGCCCGACAGGTCGCCGTCGGCAAAGGCCAGCTTGGGACCGTCCGCATGGAGCAGCGCCGCTACCCGGATGCTCTGGCAGCGCATGCCGAAGCGCGCGAGCGTTTCACGCAGTTGGACGAACCGGGCACCGTCGGCGTGAGCTGGCATCTCACCGGCATGGCGTATCTGCGGGCAGGCCAGCCGGAGGCGGCGGAGGACGCCTATCGGAAATCACTCGCGATCAGTGTGCGGCTCGGAGACGTCGACGGGCAGGCGAGCACGCTCGCGGAACTGGGGAACTTGTATGGCAATGTGCTCGACCGCCCGGAGGAAGCCGTCGCCTTCTACCGGCAAACCGCGGACAAACGTGTCGAGTTAGGCGACGCGGCCGGCGAAGGGCGCGCGAGGAACAACCTCGGCGGCACCTTCCGCAAACTCCGCCGCCTGGACGAGGCGCGCCAGGAAATCAGACGGGCGGTCGAATGCGATGCGCAGTTCGGCCACGCCTCTGAGCCGTGGACGACGTGGTGCATCCTCGCCGACATCGAGGCGGACGCCGGCAACCCCACCGCCGCCGCGGAGGCAAAGCGCGAGGCCATCGCCTGCTACCTCGACTACCGCCGCGACGGCGGCGAGAATCACTGGCGCGATGGCCGCATCAGCCTCGCGGTGAGCCAGCACCTGCTCGCCGGCGACACGGCCACCGCCGCGACCGCCCTCCAGCAACTCGCTGACCGCCCCGACGTCGGTGGCCCGTTACTCACGTTCATCCACGCCCTCCAGGCCATCGTTGCCGGCAGCCGCGACCGCATCATCGCCGACGCCTCGGATTTGGACTACACGATGGCCGCCGAAATCCTCTTTCTAATCGATAGCTTGGAGACTGCCTAGAGCTGAGACAAGACGCGCTGAAAACACGATGCATGACAGTCCCCATCTCGCTGGAATTCACCTCTATCCGATCAAGTCACTCGATGGGGTGAGCGTGTCCGAGTGTCGTATCGGGCCAGGAGGTGGCCTGGCACTAGATCGTGCGTGGGCGCTGTGCTCGGAGGAGGGGCGTTTTATCAATGGGAAGAGCACGGCGGCGATTCATTTGATCCGGGCGGTGTTCGCGGCGGATGTTGGCTCGGTGACGTTGTCGGCGGGCGATGGGCGCCCCGGTGTCGCGCCGCAGACGTTTGGGTTTCCTGGGGACTTTGGGGCGGCGGGGGAGTGGTTTAGTCGATTCTTTGAACGACAGGTGGTCGTGCGATACGCGGCGAAGGGGTTTCCGGACGATACGGATCGCAATGGGCCGACGGTTATCTCCAGGGCGACGTTGCAAGCGGTGTCCGATTGGTTCCCAGGCATGGATCTGGAGGAGTCGCGACGGCGCTTTCGGACGTCCTTGGAAATCGGTGGCGGTCCGTTGGCTGGACTGGCGTAATGCGGGAACCCTGAGTGAAAATATGAGGCCAGCATGAAATACAAAGTGGTTCTTAAGAAGTCCAAGGAAGGCTACAGCGTCTCGTGTCCAGGCCTTCCCGGCTGCTGGTCTCAAGGTAAGACAGAAGACGAGGCCCTCAAAAACATACAAGATGCGATTCGCGAGTACCTTGGGGCGGCCGTTAAGATTTCAAAGGGTGCGAAGGTGCGCGAGGTCGAAGTTCCAGTGTAGTCGTGCCGAAGCTCCCTGGCATAAATCATCTCCGGGCTGTTCGAGCTTTGGAAAAGGCCGGTTTCACAATCGTCAGCCAAGGTAAGCACGTCGTGATGAGTGATGGGAGTCGCATTCTCACGATTCCTCGCCACAACCCAGTGAATGAATACACAATGGGCGGCATTGTCCGTGACGCCGGTTTCACGATCGAGAAATTCAAGAAGCTCCTATAGCACGGGCCAGCTAACCTCGGCTTGCGGCTTACAGCTGACCTTGCTCGATAAAGTAGACACTGCCATCTGACAGAGAAGGCGTCCCATGGGGGGCAGTCTCCAGGTTCCGTTGGTCGCAATCACACGTTCAAGGAAGCGGCCGAACACGGCTTGTCCCATTTGGGAAATAGGATGCAGGACACCCGCCATCTCGCAGGAATCCATCTCTATCCGATCAAGTCACTCGATGGGGTGGCTGTGCGCGAGTGTCGTATCGGGCCGGGGGGCGGGCTGGCGTTGGATCGTGTCTGGGCGTTGTGCTCGGAGGGTGGGCGTTTTATTAACGGGAAGAGCACGGCGGCGATTCATTTGATTCGGGCGGTGTTTGCGGTGGATGTTAGCTCGGTGACGTTGTCGGAGGGCGATGGGCGCCGAGGTATTGAGCCGCAGACGTTCGGGTTTCCTGGGGACTTTGCGGGGGCGGGGGAGTGGTTTAGTCGGTTCTTTGAACGAAAGGTGGTCGTGCGATACGCGGCGGAGGGGTTTCCGGACGATACGGATCGCAATGGGCCGACGGTGATCTCCACGGCGACGCTGCAGGCGGTGTCGGATTGGTTTCCGGGCATGGATCTGGAGGAATCGCGGCGGCGCTTTCGGACGTCATTGGAAATCGGTGGCGGTCCTGCGTTCTGGGAGGATCGACTCTTCGGTGTTCATGAGCGTGACGCGGTTCGATTCACGATCGGCGACGTGAATGTCGAGGGCACGAATCCGTGTCCTCGCTGCACGGTTCCTGCGCGGGATTCGCTGAGTGGCAGCGACATGATAGGGTTCCAGAAGCGCTTCAGCGCCCTTCGTCGTACCCATTACCCTTCGTGGGCGTGCCAGCCTGAGCGGATCGACGACTTCTACCATCTGGCCATCAATACCTGCGTCGCAACGACTGAACATGGGAAGGTGCTGCGGGTGGGTGATCCGGTTTCGCTGCAGTGAACGGAACCTACCCTTTACCGATCTCAGGAACGCCTAGATTGCGGCAAATCTTCCGAGCGAGGTTGTTGGGGATTTCGGTGTGGCGGGGAATGGCTTCAACGGCACCAGTTCGTGGATTGGTCCAGAGGGAGTGGAGCTGCCTTCCCGCTTGAGCGCGCAACCGTGCCTGCGGAGGTGCTGCAGAAGGCTACTTCGTTTCACCTCACGGTCACCGTCTCCCGTTCAGCATCCGGCGGCACGCCGCGAAGGCCATCTTCACGACGGTCGTCCAGAATCAGCGCGATCCCCTCAGCGAGATTCCGTCGCGCGTCTTCTTTGGTACGTCCCTGCCCGTTGGCCCTCGGAATTTCAGGGCAATACGCTACGTACCACTCACCGTCCCGTTCGAATACAGCTGTAAATTCGTTGTGCATGGGTGGTCCCTGCGACCTACGATACCGCCGGCTGAGGCTCGTTGTCTAACACCGAAGTTTACAGCTGCTCGAGGTCGAGCACTGTGGTTTGTCCGGTTGAGCGCTCGGCGATGGCCGATCTTCACGATCGCGAGTGCGAGCTGGGTATCGTCGACGGAGTAGAGGATCCGATAGTTCCCCTGGCGAAGACGATACTTTTCTTGCCCTGAGAGTTTCTCAGTGCCAGCGGGACGTGGCTCAGAGGCGAGATACTGGATCCTGGTGGCGATGCGTTTCCGATCTTTAGGAGGTAGGGCTTCGAGTTCCTTCGCGGCGGATGGCTTGATGAGCAGCCTATAGCTTGCCACGTCGCTTCAGGTCTTTCAGGACGTCTTCGAAGGCGAGGTTGGGCTCCTTGGCCCTGCCATCAAATGCCGCGAGGTCTTCCGCATCCTCGGCCAGGCTGTGGCGAACGGCCGTGTTCACGAGGTCAGACAGGCTATGGTCCGTCTGAACCGCTTTCACACGAAGAGCCTTGTGCAGGCTCGCGTCGAAATAGACGGTGGCACGCTTGAGGTCAGCCATGAGGGTATTCTGGTATTTAACGTTAGAACGTCAAATGGTTATAACGTCTCATCTGCTGGCCGAAACCACAGCCGTTATGCCGAGATGTACCCGTGAAGCTCTACCTGTCGTCCTTTCTCATCGGCAATGAAGGCCATAGGCTTGCGTCGCTGACTGACCGGAGGCGCGCGGTTGTGATTCCCAACGCTCTCGACCACGTGAGTGGTGACAGGCAGATGCGCGTGGACGGCCAGATCGCGGAGTTGAGGAAACTTGGGTTCGACGCGGAAGAACTGGATCTTCGCACGTACTTCAGGAAACCCGACGGATTGACCGACGACCTTCAAGACGTCGGCCTCATTTGGGCAACTGGCGGCAATGTCTTTCTTTTGCGACGGGCGATGAGGCTGAGCGGCCTCGACCAGTACCTGATCGATCGCAAGAGCGATGATTCCTTTGCCTACGGAGGTTACAGCGCGGGAGCGTGTGTCGCTGGACCGAGCCTTCGCGGGCTTGACCTGGTAGACGAACCACACGTGGTCGCGGAAGGTTACGACGACGAGGTGCTGTGGGATGGGCTAGGGTTGATTTCCTATAGCGTGGCACCGCATTTCAGGTCTGACCATCCGGAATCAGCACGTATAGATGCCGTCGTCGATTACTTCACTGGGAACAAGATGCCATTTGTGGCGTTGCGTGATGGTGAGGTGATTGTCACAAGCGCGCGTGGCCCTTCGGAGGGTTAGGCGTACGAGGGAAGGTATCAACAATGGTTCTGGAATTGGCCGTTCTCAACGTCATCCCGAACAGGGAAGCGGAATTCGAGCGTGCCTTCGCGGAGGCGAAGGGCATCATCGCTGCGATGCCTGGGTTTGTTTCGTTGGAGCTTCAGCGGTGCGTCGAGCAGGCGAATCGTTATGCCCTGCTGGTTCAGTGGCGCAGCGTTGGAGATCACACGGTCGGGTTCCGAGAGTCTCCTGAGTATCAGCGCTGGAAGGCACTGTTGCATCACTTCTATGAGCCCTTCCCGCACGTGGAGCACTACACGCGGGTTGATGTCTAGCATCCGGCCCACTGGTGCCGCGACTGCGCGTGGCGCGGTAGAGAGAGCCCACGAGCCAGACAACATGATCGGCAGCGCCGAGATTCGCATCGAGACTGGGAACCTGGACGATCTGGTGCCGATCGTTGCGCTGCTTGAGGATGCCGCCGCCTGGTTGTGGGACCGGGGCGTTCACCAATGGCTTCCCGGCTCAATGAGGGCGGAAAGGCCCACTCTCGAAGAATGGACGCGCTCCGGTTACCTGGTGGTAGCGCGGTCGGGGGCTGACCTCGCTGGTGGGTGCGCGCTGGTGCCGTATCCGACGCCAGAATGGGAGGGCCGCGGTGGGGCGTCGCGGTATGTGCAGAAGTTGGTCGTGTCCAGGCCGTACGCCGGCCAGGGTATCGCTCACCAGGTGCTGGCCTGGTGTGAGGACCGGGCGCGAGAGGAAGGCGCGCCTCGACTTCGCCTCGAATGCTGGGACGGGAACACGAAGCTGCGTTCCCTCTATCGGGAATGCGCCTTTCGCGAGCTTGAGGCAGTTGCCAAGGAGGACTACTTAGTGCGCTTGTTCGAGCGGGAGCTGAGAAGCACGAATGGCTTCTGACTTGACACTCAGACGGCTCCGAGAGGATGAGGAGGAAGAATTCTTGCGGGCTTACCGCGCCACGTCGCCAGAGGTTCCGTATTTCGCCCACTACTACGAGGAAGGCATGGCCTTTCGACGGTATCTTGACGTGCTTGCGGAGCGGGAACAGGGCATCGATCTTCCATCGGGGCATGTTCCGTCGACGTTTCTTTTTGCGTTTCTTGGGACACGGATCGTAGGCCGGGCCTCGATTCGGCACTCACTCAATGAGTTCCTCGAGCGCGCGGCGGGGCATATCGGCTACGTCGTTGTGTCGGAGTTTCGACGGCAGGGCTACGCGACGACGATTCTTCGTATGGCATTGCAGATTGCGAGAGAGAGATGCGGCGTCGGTCGTTTTCTCGTCACCTGTGACGACGACAACGTCGCCTCTATCAGGACCATCGAGAAGAACGGCGGCATTCTTGAGAACACCGTCAGCGGACCGGATCTTGAGAAGCCAAAGCGGCGCTACTGGATCGATCCGGGAAGCGCGGGGTCGGCGTAACGTCGAATGTGTCGCTGGCGAGCCGGAGCGCTTGCAGAACTCCACCCGCCGCCAGCCTGATATGTTTGGCTAGGCTGCGCGGCTCCGAGCCTTGCGGACCAATAGGCGCGATACATCTCGTTGACTGGCGCCGAGTCGAAAGAGCGACTTCAAGAGCAGGTCAGTCGTGACGGTGCGATCCGCGGCCTCCATCTTGGCCACTCGCGATTGGCTGGAGCCGAATCGCTCGGCCACCTGAGTCTGGGTCAATCCGAGTTGCTCCCGGCGGCGGCGCAAGCCGTCGGCGAGCGAGAGCTTCACTTCAACAAACCGCTGTTCGTCGGCGGACAGGCCCAGGAAGTCTCCGGCATCCCCGACCGTCCACCCGGCGCGTTCTAGTCTTCGGCGTTTATCAGCGCGCACGCTTTGCTCCTTTCTGCGGTTGAGCCACCCGTCGAAACTCGGCTAGCCGTTTACGGCACTCAGCGATGACTCGCTTGGGAGTGGCGGTGGTCTTCTTTGCGAAGACGTCAAGTATCACGATCGCATCCGGAGCAATGTGGTACATGATGCGCCAGTTAACGGAGCCATCAAGGATCCGTAATTCGTAACATCCTGGACCGATTACGGGCATCGGTCTGGAGTGTGGCAGGCTCAGTCCGTCGCCGCGTTGCAGGCGGCGCAACAAGAAGCCAGCCTCCACCCGGGCTTCCGTACCAAACGGCGGCGTCTTGACGACTCCGCGCAACCAGACCAGCGGTTTGTCACGCTGGCTCATTGAGTTGATGATATGTCAGATTAGACATACGCGCAAGTACGGATACAGCGTCATGGCGCCCGGGATCCCCGACGCTCAAGCGCTGCGGACCACTGCAGCAAGTCTCGCTCTCCTTTTGGTGACAGCGCATAGTGGCCGGTCTTCACGCGATCAAACCAGCCGTAGTGGTTGTCTCGTAGGATCTGTCCGGCTCGCGGCACCCCGGTGCGTTCGCTCAGGATGCTGACCTTGAGGACGCCCTCATCCGCGAGCTGGCGCGCGCATCGCAGCGCGTCCTGACGGTAGGCGGTGAGTCGTTCCCGGGAGGATGAGCCTCCATCCTCCGGATCCCCGACCCGTTCGGCGAACTCCTTGAGCAGGCGGTCCCGCCGACCGGCCCGCGTTCTGGGCCGATACGGCGCGGGGTCCAGCACAGGCACGACGTGTCCGCGCGAAGAGACGGTGAGGAGGCCCAGGCCAAGGCGGCGTAGCAGGCCCGTCACCTGCTTCCTGCGGGAGCGCCAGGAGGCGCTTTGACCTTGTCCGATGCGAAACGCCACATAGACTGTGTCGGAAAAGGCGAGCCGGTCAACGGCCTGCAGGATGAGGGCCAGGCTCAGTCGCTCTTTCAGCTCGACGACAACCGGGCCTTCATCACCCTTGACCGCCATGACGTCGCAGGCCTCGATCTCTCCCTTCACCACATAGCCCTGTGCCTCCAGGAACAGCTTGATCGGTCCATATAGTTCGGCTTCAGGCATTCGCGCGGTCACCATCTTAGCCGCGTGGCAGAGTTGCGAAGCGTTGGAGGGATAGGGCTCCAACGGTTGGTATCTATTGCGACGAGACTCGATGATGTACCGTTGCCGCTGAAACGCGGACGGTTTGAGGTGGGAGGTGCGCAGCAGTGGCACCCGAGACTATCGATTTACAACGGATTCAACTGAGGCGGCCGCGGCTCTCTGATGCCGAGGATTGAAATATGAGAATTGCCCTGGCCTCTGACCATGCGGGCGTCCGGTACAAGACCCTCATCGCCAAGCATCTTGAGAGCGGTGGACACGAGGTCGTCGACTTTGGAACGTCATCGTCCGAGTCGGTCGACTACCCGGACTTCGTTCGTCTTGCGGCAGCTGCGGTTGCGAGCGGGAGTTGTGAACGGGGTGTGGTGCTTGGCGGCTCAGGTAACGGCGAGGCGATGGCCGCGAATCGCCATCGGGGCGTGCGGTGTGCGTTGTGCTGGAACGACGAATCGGCTCGGCTGGCCCGATCGCATAACGACGCCAACATGATCGCTCTGGGTGAGCGCATGCTGTCGGAGGACGCGGTGATCCGCATCGTGGACCTGTGGCTGACCACGCCCTTCGAAGGCGGTCGTCACGTGACCAGGATCAGGAAGCTCGACGCTCTACCGTAGGATCTAAAGGAACGTTCAAATGCTCGGCACGGCGTCTGTTATTGCCTTCGTCGCGACGACGGACGTCGGGGAGTCGAGAGCGTTGGGAACGTGCTCTCTCTGACGCAGTTCTGAGCAAGCATCGAAAGAGGGAAGGAGTTTGAGGATGACACTGTTGCATCGCGGAACGTTCGCTCGTTATCTGTTGACTGTCGCGTGCGTACTGGTCGCGTCGAGCGCGGCCGCTCAGCGCGGCCCGGTGCCGGACCCGCTGGTGAGGGAGGACGCGACGGTCAAGCTCGCCGAGCACACCTACGTGATCCCAGACTTCAACGTTGGGCTCGTCCCGAACGTGGGCATCGTCGTGGGTTCGCGCGCCACGCTGGTGATCGATCCCGGGCTAGGGAGGCGCAACGGCGAGACGGTTCTGCGCGAGGTTGCCAAGATCAGCCAGAACACTGACGTCTATATCGCGTCGACGCATTTTCATGCCGAGCACACGACGGGGTACCTGGGTTTTCCCGCCACGGCGCAGTACGTGAACTCGACGGTCCAGGAGGCCGAATTCGCCGAGGGCAGCGCGGGACAGTTAGAGAGGTTCTCCAGCCGGTCGCCGATGACGGCTGAGTTGCTGGCCGGCGCAACGGGGCGTACGGCGGACATCACGTTTGAACGCGACTACATGCTGGACCTGGGCGACGTCCAGGTGCGCTTCCTCGTGGTGGGTCCGACGCACACGCGTGGCGATACGGGGATCTTTGTGGAAGGCGACGGTGTCTTGTTCTCCGGCGATGTCGTGATGAACAACTCGTTCCTCGCGGCAGGGCAGGTGGCAAGCATGACGGCGTGGCTGGCGGCGTTCGACGCGTTCGATGCGATGCGTCCTACGACGATCGTCCCGGCGCACGGAGCCGTGGGCGAGGGGTCGATCATCGCCACGAACCGGGCGATCATGCTGGGTGTGCAGGCGCGGGCGCGCGAGCTAAAGGCAGAAGGCCGCTCGGCGGACGACGCGGCGGCGGCGATACAGATGGAGTTTCAGGCGCAGCACCCGGACTGGCCCCGCGGAAACGGCCTCGCGGCGGCCGCCCGCGCCGCGTACGCCGAAGCGCCGTAACGGACAGGGAATCAGGCCTTCGTCGTCATAGTGTTATAGGCCCTGAAGATCAGCCAGAGCGCTCCTTCGACCGTGGCGACTGTGGCAAGAAAAAGCGAGGTCCACCCGATTTCTGCGAGCACATCGATTTCTGTTGGCTGTTCGAACACAAAGAAATCAATCACGTCCCCGAGGAACCCGAGGCTAAGCAAGACGCCCACGGTCCACATCGTCGCCCGCTGGTACTTTCCCAAAGTGGGTTCATTCTAGAGCAACCGTTGGCCCAGCCCTCGGGCGAGGCCGCCGTCTGATTCTGCTAGACTCGGCCAGCGCTCCAGAACCCGCACGGGGGCGCGCACAGTGCTCGCCAGCGGTTGTGGTTGTTCCAGAAATCTACGAGCGCTGTCTCGCTCTTTATTGGGGACATCGACGGCAGACACAGGAACTGGTATGTCAGACGCAAACAAGGCAATCGCCCGCCGCTTCCTGGCGGCATACGATCGGTTGGACTGGGACGGGTGGACCGATCTGGCGCACCCCGCGCACGTGTTCCATTTTCCACTGGCCCCTGAATCGCTTGATCGCGAGGGCCACAAGGCCATGAACACGGCCTTTCGGCAAGCGTTTCCCAAGATGGAACATGTCATAGAGGGCATGGTGGCCGAAGGCGATGTGGTTGCGATCCGTGGCTACGTGCGGATCACCCACGAAGGCAAGTTCCAGGGCATTCCCGCCACAGGAAAGACCATCGACGTGGGCTTCATGGACTTCATGCGCATCGAAGACGGCATGAACCGCGAAGAGTGGGTGCAACTCGACGCGATGAAGCTCATGAACGAATTGAGCGGGGGTCGTGGCTAAATCGCCATGGCGCACGTAGCGGAGGAGTCAATATGCGGCATCTAAACAATATGAAATTCCTGGTCGTTATCGCTATCGCCGTGGCAGGCGTGGCGGTGCATCAACAGCGAAGCGCTGCCCAAGGCGATAGCGATCCCAATTCGGCTCCCAATCCCTATGTGATGGAGGAGGGTTGGGCAGAGTTGACTGACGGACGGGTTTGGGGCGCAGCGGTTGGTGTGGACATCGATCGCGACGGGACGAGCGTCTGGGTGTTCGATCGCTGCGCGACGGCTGACGACTGCTCCGAGTCGTCTCTTTCGCCCATCCAGAAGTTCGATGCGACCGGCCGGCTCGTGACGAGCTTTGGCGCCGGCATGTTCAATTACCCGCACGGACTCTTTGTCGATAAGGACAACAACATCTGGGTGTCAGACGGAAGGGCCATAAACGGCAGGGGCCACACGGTCATGAAGTTCAGCCCGGAGGGCACGCTGCTGATGACGTTGGGCATGCCCGGCGTGACGGGCGAGGGTCCCGATACGTTCAACGGGCCGTCCGATATCCTCGTCGCGCCCAACGGCGACATCTTCGTCGCCGATGGCCATGGCGGCGAGACGAACGCGCGGATCGTGAAGCTTTCCAGCGACGGGACGTTCATCATGGCATGGGGGCAGCGCGGCTCGGGACCTGGCGAATTCGACTCACCGCATGGACTGGCGATGGATTCGGCGGGCCGACTGTTTGTCGCGGACCGTTCGAACAGCCGCATTCAGATCTTCAACCAGGATGGTGAGTTCCTCGAGGAGTGGCGGCAGTTCGGTCGGCCGAGCGGTGTCTTTATCAATAAGGACGATGTCATCTACGTTGCCGATTCGCAGTCGAACGAGCAGCTCAATCCGGGCTACAGGCAAGGTATCCGTATCGGAAGCGTCACCGACGGCCGGGTCGTGGCGTTCATCCCGTGGGATGAAACCAACACGCTCGAAGGTGTCGCGGCCGATGACGCGGGAAACGTCTACGCTGGCTACACAAACACATTGAATTTTCGGCGGTTCGTCAAGAAGTAACGCGATCGGGAGCGGTCCTTTCGGGCAGGGAAGGAGATAGCGGATGAAGCGACGAGCGTCGAGGAGCTTGCCTGGCCGTTTCGCTAACGTGGTCTACACCGTGGTCAGTGCTGCGGCCTGCGTCATTGTCGCAGCCCACCCCCTGCATGCCGCAGAGATCACGTCGACGAAGTCGATCGACGGGATCACGGTTCGCTACAAGGTTGTGTTGCCGGACGGGTACGACCCGGCGAAGACCTATCCTGGCGTTGTTGCACTCGGCGGCGGTGCACAGTCAATGAGGACCATAGACCGCACGCTGTCGCGCAACTTTCGCGACGAAGCGGAGAAGCGCGGGTACATTGTCATCGCACCCGCGGCTCCCCAAGGTGAGCTGTTCTTTCGGGAAGGGGCGCGACTCATTCCAGAGTTCCTCGACATGGTGCTTGCCGACTACAAGATTCAGGATGGTAAGTTCCACATTGCGGGACCATCAAACGGTGGGATCGCGGCCTTCCACCTCGCCGCGCAGAATCCCGATTACTTCCTTTCCGTGACGGCGTTCCCGGGATACATGTGGGAGCGTACCGAAGCGAAGCTCCGAGCGATCTCAGAGCTCTGCGTGTTCATGTATGTCGGCGAATTCGACCGATACATGTGGCACGACGAGATGGAACTGGAAGCCGAGTTCCTTCGGTCCCTCGGCACACGCGCGCGTTATACGGTCGAGAAGGACCAGCCGCACGGTATTGCGACGCTCACAGGAGAGCACGCCGGCCGGTTGTTCGACGGATTCGCTGAGGCCGAGAACGGCTGCAGTCGGTAGGGCACCGCACGAAGTCATCGAGTGAGTGGAGGACCGATTGCTTGAAGTCGTCTCGCGGCCCTGGCCATGGTACGTGGCGGGGCCGCTCATTGGCCTGTTCGTGCCCGCACTCCTTCTTCTGGGCAATCGACAGTTCGGGGTATCCAGCAACCTGCGCCACCTGTGCGCCGCCATAGCGCCGGGAAATATCGAGTTCTTTCGTTACAACTGGAAGCGCACGGGCATGTGGAACCTGGTGTTTCTCGCAGGTGTATTTGCAGGCGGTTTCCTCGGCGCGCGCGTGCTCGGCACAGGAGATGTGGCCATCACTCCGGACACCGTGGCGATGCTGACTCAATTGGGCGTGCAGGATTTCTCGGGTCTCGCGCCGCCCGAGATCTTCAGCTGGTCGGCGTTGCTGACGTTCCGTGGAGCGACGTCGATCCTAGGCGGTGGGTTGCTTGTTGGATTCGGCACCGCCTATGCCGGCGGCTGCACGAGCGGGCACGCCATCTCCGGAATGGCCGCTCTTGAGCGAGCCTCGCTCCTGGCGGTCGTCGGCTTCTTCGCTGGTGGGCTCTTCGCGACCTACCTGATCCTGCCTCTGTTGTTCTGAGATCCTGGCCATGGCGATACAGACCGCGGCAAGAGATCGATCAGCAACGCAGCACACCGGCGGCGCCGAGGCAAGCGGACACGGTATGGCGAGTGTGCTCTCGTACCTGGTACTCGGGTGTCTGTTCGGCATCGTGCTCATCCAGTCAGAGGTGATCTCCTGGTTTCGCATTCAAGAGATGTTCCGGTTCGAGTCGTTTCATATGTACGGCATCATCATGTCGGCGATCGCGACCGCGGCGTTGTCTATCGTGCTCCTCGAGCGCTCGGGTGCGCGCACGCTGGCGGGCGAGGCGATCTCGATCCCTCCCAAGCAGCTGGGTAGGGGATACAGGTACTGGATTGGCGGCACGCTGTTCGGCGTGGGATGGGCACTCACGGGCGCATGCCCCGGTCCGCTGGTTGCGCTGACCGGCAGCGGAACGAGCGTCTATGCTGTCGCGGTGGTGAGCGCGGTCGCCGGCACGTGGGCCTACGGCTACGTGCGTCCGCATCTCCCACACTATTGAGTGCCGTCGCCAAGACTGAGATCTGCGAGAACACATTCCATGCCGTCATTCGCCGCGCTGCTCACCGAGGTTCGCGGCTGCACGATCTGCGCGCCGCATCTGCCGCATGGAGTTCGGCCGGTGCTCCAGATACACCCTCACGCCCGCGTGCTGATTGCGGGTCAGGCGCCGGGACGAAAAGTCCACGAGTCCGGCGTGCCGTTTGACGATGCCAGCGGCGAGCGCTTGCGAGACTGGATGGGCGTGACGCGCGACGTGTTCTACGACCCGAAGCAGATCGCGATCCTCCCGATGGGATTCTGTTTTCCTGGCACAGGGAAGTCCGGAGATCTACCACCCCGTCCAGAATGCGCACCCGCGTGGCGGACGCAACTGCTGGGACGCCTCAGCAAGCTTGAGCTGACGCTGCTGGTTGGACAATACGCGCAGGCGTACCATCTGGCCGAGAAGCCTGCGACGCTGACCGACACTGTGAAGGCGTGGCGCACGTATTGGCCAGCCGCGATGCCGTTGCCGCACCCCAGTCCGCGGAACAACATCTGGATGAGCAGAAACCGATGGTTCGAAGCTGAACTGCTGCCATCGCTTCGGACCCGGGTGTCCGAGTTGCTCGCCCGGTGAGCGGACATGGTGCCTCTGATATATTCGAGCGCGCATGACCCCATCTGACGGCGCAGCGGAGCCACACGCCGATTCCGAGACCCTTGACGCCGGCCGGCGATGGCTGCCGGCGCTGCTGCTGCTCTTTGTCGGGTCCGGGTGTGCGGCTCTCATCTACGAAGTTGTCTGGTTCCAGCTCCTGCAGCTTTCGGTCGGCTCCTCCGCCGTGTCTCTCGGCATTCTTCTGGGCATCTTCATGGGCGGCATGTGCCTGGGCAGTCTCCTGCTTCCGCGCTACATCAGCGCACGCCATCACCCGTTGCAGGTCTATGCGTGTTTGGAGCTGGGCATCGGTGTCATGGGCGTACTCGTCCTGTTCGTGGTTCCGTTGATCGGCGGTGCCTATACCGCCATCGCCGGTACAGGGCAGGCCAGCCTGTTCCTGCGCGCGATTGTGGCTGGCATCTGCCTGCTGCCACCGACCGTCCTGATGGGGGCGACGCTGCCAGCCATCGCGAGGTGGGTCGAGACCACGCCATCCGGCGTGTCGTGGCTGGGCTATTTCTACGGAGGCAACCTCGCCGGCGCGGTGATGGGGTGCGTGCTCGCGGGCTTCTACCTGTTGCGGTTCTTCGACATGGCGACAGCGACGTTCGTCGCGGTGGCTTTCAACGCCGTTGTCGCGCTCACGGCGTTCGGTATCGCGCGCGCGACGCCGTATGTCCCGTCGACGCCCAACGTCCAGGCAGCTGCGGCGGCAGCTCCGGGGTCGCGATTCATCTATGTGGCCATCGCGTTGTCGGGCATGACGGCGCTGGGTGCCGAGGTGGTCTGGACGCGCCTGCTGTCACTGTTGTTCGGCGCCACGACATACACCTTTTCGCTGATCCTTGCCGTGTTTCTGGTCGGACTTGGTATCGGGAGCGCGATCGGGTCCGAGCTGGCGCGGCGCGTGGCTCATGCTCGCGTCGTGTTCGGGTGGTGCCAGCTTCTGCTGTGCGCGACGCTCGCATGGGCGGCGTACGCGGCCGGGAGTTCGCTGCCGTACTGGCCGATCAATCCGTCGCTGTCGACCAGTTCGGTGTTCATGTTCGAGCTGGACCTAGTGCGCACAATCTGGGTCTCGCTGCCGTCGACGATCTTGTGGGGTGCCAGTTTTCCGCTCGCGCTCGCAGCCGTGGCGCAGCGTGGACAGGACCCTGGACGTCTCGTCGGCGGCGTATATGCCGCGAATACGGTGGGGGCCATTGTCGGTGCGTTGGCCACCGGCCTTTTGCTGCTCGGTACTGTCGGGAGCCAGATCGCACAACAGTTACTGATCGGGTTCGCGGCGGTCTCGGGTGTGTTGTTGCTCGTTGGCGTCTCGCCCCGGCGAGGGTCCACGGGCGTGTTGTCTGTCCGCGCCGCGGCGACGCTGGTCGTCGGCGTCTGCGTCACCGTGGTGCTGCTCGCGTTCGCAGTGCCACCGTTGCCGGGACTGCTGGTCGCCTACGGCCGTTACGCGGCCACGTGGTTCGGCATCAATCAGGTGATCTATGTAGGAGAGGGCGTGACCGCCGCCGTCGCGGTCTCGCGTACGCCCGGCGGGATACTCAACTATCACAATGCCGGCAAGGTGCAGGCGTCGAGCGAGCCGCAGGACATGAAGCTGCAGCGCATGCTCGGACATATGACGACGCTGGTGCCCGACAATCCCGCGAAGGTGCTTGTCATCGGGTGCGGGGCAGGCGTCACCGCCGGCGCGGTCTCCATCGATCCCCGTGTCATCGATCAGACAATCGCGGAGATCGAGCCGCTGGTGCCAGAGGTCGTGTCTACCTACTTTTCCGAGCACAACTTCAACGTGGTCGACAACCCGAAGGTCACGATTCACCTCGACGACGCTCGGCACTATCTGCTGACAACCGACGAGATGTTCGATGCGGTGACGTCCGATCCGCTCGACCCGTGGGTCAAGGGGGCCGCCACGCTCTATACCCGCGAGTTCTTCGAGGAGATCAAATCGCACCTCAATCCGGGCGGCGTGGTCACGCTGTTCGTGCAGCTCTACGAGAGCACCGACGCGGCGGTCAAGAGCGAGATCGGTACCTTTCTCGAGGCGTTCCCCAACGGCGCCGTGTTTGCCAACACCATCAACGGCCAGGGATACGATCTCGTCCTGTTCGGGCAGATCGGCGATCGGCGGATCAACGTCGACACCGTGCAAGCCAGGCTCGACGCGCCTGAGAGCGATCCGATCAGGCGCTCGCTCGCCGAAGTCGGCATCCATTCAGCGGTTCAACTGTTTGCGACCTACGCGGGAAGCCGAGGCGATATGGCCGACTGGCTGCAGGGCGCAGAGATCAACACCGACCGTAATCTCAGGCTGCAGTATCTCGCCGGTCTCGGCCTGAACCAGTACCAGAGCGCCGCCATCTATAGAAACATGATCGCGAGGTCGGGCTATCCGAATCACTTGTTCGAGGGCTCGCAGGAGACGCTGACCGATCTGCGGAGGCGCATCAGCCTGGCGCTCTCCGAGTCGCTGGATTTTTGACGCCCTGTGGGATTCTGCTTGAGCCGGGAATACCTCTTGAGTCTCTCGTATCAGCGGAAGTCTAGCAGGCTGCTGAAAAACTCCGTGAAATGGGATCGACAGATCGATCCCGGCGTACTACCATGCTCCCAACACCGCTGAAGGGAGCCCCATCATGCGCGGACACGATGAGCAAAGCACTCACATGTTCAGCTACCTGTCGCCGGAACAGCGCGTGCCAGCCGACCATCCGCTCCGCGCGGTTCGCGCGCTGACGGACGAAGCGCTGAGAACGATGTCGCGCAGGTTCGCCGGCCTGTACGCCAACACAGGGCGTCCGTCGATCCCGCCGGAACAGCTGCTGCGCGCGTTGTTGCTGCAGGTGCTCTACACGGTGCGGAGCGAGCGGCTGCTGATGGAAGAGCTCAATTACAACCTGCTGTTCCGCTGGTTCGTGGGCTTGAATTTGGACGACCCGGTTTGGCATCCCACCACGTTTACCAAGAATCGCGACCGGCTGCTGGCGGGCGATCTCGCGGCCGCCTTCTTTGATGCGGTGCAGGCCCACGCGCGGGCGGCCGGGCTGCTCTCGGACGAACACTTCACTGTGGATGGGACCCAATTGGAAGCGTGGGCCAGCCTGAAGAGCTTTCGGTGCCGGGACGCGGCGGAGAGCGACCCGCCCGATGACCCCGGGAATCCCACGGTCAACTTCCACGGGGAGCGGCGGCGCAACGACACGCACCAGTCGACGACCGATCCGGAGGCGATGCTGCCTCGGAAGGGCCAGGGGAAGGAAGCCAAGCTGGCGTATCTGGGCCACGTGCTGCTGGACAATCGACAGGGACTTGTCGCCAACGTCTGCGCGACTCACGCGACGGGGACCGCCGAACGCGAGGCAGCGGCGCTGTTGCTGGAGGCCAGCGCGCCGCCGGGCAGCACGGTCGGGGCGGACAAGGGCTACGATGTGGCAAGCTTTGTGGCCGCTGTCCGTATCCGGGCCGTCACGCCCCACGTTGCTCAGAAGGTCCGCTGGAGTGCGATCGATGGCCGGACCACGCGGCATGCGGGCTATCACGTCAGTCAGCGGAAACGGAAACTCGTAGAACAGGTCTTTGGCTGGATGAAGACCGTCGGCGGCTTGCAGCAAACTCCGGCATCGCGGTGTCGCCCTCGTGGATTGGCAGCTTACCTTCGCCGCCACGGTCTATAACTTGGTCCGGCTGCGGAATCTGGAGGCGAGGTGTCCCTGATCACCGGCCGCGCGTGTCGCCGGCCCCTTGATCGGGGCCAGCGCACAGCCGTGCGCACCGTTGTCGGTCGGTGGTGACTCGCATGATCCTTAGAAAACGGCCCGATCACCCGGGTTCTTCAGCAGCCTGCTAGGCAGCGCTCAGACGATCGTGCCGGAGGGGACGATGCCCCCCTTCGGCACGATGATAATGCCGCCACGAATCACATACCCCTCGCCGTCCTCCTGCTGAACACCACGCTCGTTGACGAGATGTGCGCCGTCACCGATCCGCGCGTTTTTGTCGACGATCGTGCGATTCAGGACGACATCGCGGCCAAGGCCAAGCGCCGGGACCCCGTCTGGCGGGCGCTCTTCATAGAAATCGGCGCCAAGCAACACCGAGTTGGTCACCTTGGCTCCGGACTGGATCGACGAGCGCAGACCGATCACCGAGCCCTCGATGACGCAGCGGTCGAGAAACGACCCGTCGGCGAGAATCGAATCGCGCATGTGGCAGTCGGTCAGGCGCGAGCCAGGCAGGTGGCGGAGGCGCGTATAGATGGGGCGCGTCAGATCCCAGAATCGAAACGGCGCATGGGTGCGGCCCAGCATCACGTTCGCGTCGTAAAACGACTCGATCGTACCGACGTCCGCCCAGAAATCTCGAAACAGAAACTGCCAGACCCGATAGGTGTTGAGCGCGTCTGGGATCAGCTCGCGGCCAAAGTCGTGACCCGCTTCGCGCTCAAGCATGTTGAGCAGCGTGCGCCGCGAAAAGACGTACACGCCCATCGAGGCCATGAACGGCTGATCATCGCTGTGCGTGGCGAACGTGGCACCGTCCGGAATGCTGCGCGTGATGTCGCTCAGGCGGTCTGACGTGGGTTTCTCCTCGAATGCCACGATGTGGCCAGTTCTGTCGAAGCGGAAGATGCCCATTTGCGTCGCGGTCGCCGAGTCGACCGGCTGCGCCGCGATCGTGATGTCGGCGCCGGTGTCCTTGTGCGCCGCGATCAGTTCCTTGTAATCCATCCGGTACAGATGATCGCCGGCGAGGACCAAGTAGTAGTGGGCCTCGTGCCGCACGATGTGGCGAATGGCCTGCCGCACGGCGTCGGCGGTGCCCTGGTACCAGTTCGGGTTGTCCGGCGTCTGCTCCGCGGCGAGAATCTCCACGAACCCGTCCGAGAAGCGGTCGAGATGATAGGTGTTCGAAATGTGTCGGTTCAGCGACGCTGAATTGAACTGCGTGAGCACGAAGATCCGGCGGATATCGGCATGCAGGCAGCCGCTGATCGGCACGTCAATGAGGCGATACTTGGCGCCGATCGGCACCGCCGGCTTCGAGCGCGTGGCTGTCAACGGAAAGAGCCGGTTCCCCTGACCCCCGCCGAGAATGATGGCAAGCGTATCGCTAGTCATGTTTGTTGCGTGAAGACTAGCGTACGGGTCGCCACCGCTGGGCTATCACTGTGCTTTGCTGTGCGGGAAGGTCGAGGCCAGAGACAGGCGCTCGTCGTTCAGCTGCCGGCGGCGCCGTCCGCGGTGCCAGCCGTTGTGCCATCCACGAACGACTCGAGGTGTTTCCTCAGCATCAGGTACGCGTCGAGGAAGGCCGCGCGCTTCACGGCGTCAGCGCCCGTGACCGCTGCTGGATCCGGCACGCTCCAGTGCGCCGTCACGGGGTGGCCTGGCCATACGGGGCACGCCTCGTTGGCCGCTGAATCACACACCGTGAAGATGAAGTCCATCGTGGGCGCGTCTGGGCCGGCGAACTCCAGCCAGCTTTTACTTCGGAGATCCGGCGTGGAGACCTGCTGCTGCGCGAGTAGCTCAAGCGCAAGACGATGCACGGCGCCTCGCGGATGGCTACCGGCACTGAAGGCGCGAAACTGTCCGCGTCCGATGGACCCGTCGTTCAGCATCGCTTCCGCGAGAATCGAGCGGGCGGAGTTTCCCGTGCACAGAAACAACACGTTGAGGGGCCGCTGCTTGGCGATCGGTGCCCCATCCACTCCGACACTGTACTCGATGAAACCGAGGACCGCCCTTTACGCTGGCAAGCTGATCGTGAACTGCGCTCCACTTTCCGGACGGTTCTCCACGGTGGCGCGACCGCCGTGCAACTCCGTGAGGTGCTTGACGATGGCCAGGCCCAGGCCGACGCCGCCTGAGTTGGCGCGCGCCTTGTCCACAAGCCCTTTCACGCGGTCGGCTTCCTCGGTGCGTGCGGTGAGCATGATGACTGGCAGACTGGCGGTCGCGAGATCCCCGCGCACGGCCTGGCACACGTCAAAACCGGCCATGCCGGGCAGCATGACGTCGAGGATGACGACGTCAACGGCGTGGTTGCGGACATACGCCAGGGCTTCATCGCTGGCAGTGGCAATATGCGCGGACCATCCGGCCTTCTTCAGGTAGTGCGAAATGAGTTCCGCAATATCGTGGTCATCTTCGGCAACGAGGATGTGCATATCGGTAGGCGTGCGTTGTCTCGACTGTCGGCAGTATCCCATGTCGATCGGTCGATGCCGCACACAGGGTAGAGACGTCTGCCGAGTGTCAGAGGTCCCGCACGCCGGCGCGTTTCAGGAAAAACCACGCCGCCACCAGGCTCATGAGCACGCCATTGATCGTGAGCACCATTGGCGCAGAGGCGAACGTCGCCACGTAGCCGGCTACCAGACTCCCGATCGGCATGCCGCCCCGGAACGCCACCATATAGATGCTCATCACGCGGCCGCGCATGGTGTCGGGCACGATGAGTTGCACGAGCGAGGCGAGCACCGCGAAGACCATCACCATGCACGCGCCGGCGCCAAAGAGCAGTATGGCGTTGATCCAGATCACCCGCGTCACCGCGAATAGCACAATCAGCGCGCCGAAGACGAGTTGCAGGATGAGCAGCGTGCGTCCCATGCCTTTGAACTTGCCGAGCCAGGCGACCACCAGCGCCCCGGTGACGGCGCCGGCACCCGCGCAGGCCATGAGTTGTGTGTACTGGGCAACGCCGCCGCCGAACACGTCCTGGGCAAACAGCGGCAGAAACGTCAGGAGTGGCGTGCCGAGAGAGGTCGTCGCAAACGCCAGGATGGTCAGCCCGGCGAGTCCAGGTTCATGCCGCACGTACGAGAAGCCGCCGCGCAGTTCTTTGTACATGGGACTGCGGTTCAGCGGCGGGATGTGGCGAACGCGCAGCGAAAGGAGTGCCGCGATCACCGCCAGAAATGAAACGCCGTTGAGTCCGAAGCAGATCGCCATACCGAACGCGGTCAGCGCCGCGCCGGCGATGAGCGGTCCGACGACCCGTGCCAGGTTGAACTGGATCGAGTTGAGCGCGATTGCGTTTGGTAGGTGTTTCTTGTCGATCAGTGAGGGCACCAGCGACTGATAGGCCGGCCCGCCAAATGCCTGTGCCACACCGGTAATGACCGACAGTGTCAGTACATGCCAGATCTGAATGACATCCAGGTAGACAAGCGCGGCCAGGGAAAACGCCGTCGCCATCTGGACGTACTGCGACAGCAGCAGCAGCTGCCGTCGATCACGGCGATCGGCGATCACGCCGCCGATCAGCGTGAAGAGCAGGATGGGCGCTTCGCCGAGGAATGAATCAAGCCCGAGAAAGAAGGCAGACGAGGAGCCGGCAAGCGTCAGCACGAGCCAACTCTGCGTAACCCGTTGCATCCAGGTGCCGATGCTGGACGTGAACGCGCCTATCCACAGGATCCGGAAATCGCGGTAGTGCAGTGCGGCGGCCAGGCGCTGCACGACGGAAACCGGAGGCAAGGGGGCAGAGACTGTGGCGGATGGCGCAGTTGAGGTAGACACGAACGACGCTTCGAATCTTATCGCTTGCGCCTTCGCCGTGTTTTCGCTATATTTTCGCCTCTGGACGAAAATATGACGAAACATGAATTGACGCGCTTTTCAGATAACCCTTTCACTGACTGGGCGAGTCCATGAAAAGCGCTTTAGCCGTTCTTGAAGATACGCTGCGCGCGCGCAAGCTGGATCGCACACTCACCTCAGCGATCCCCCCAGGAAAGGGTGATGGGCAGGTCGCTCCTGTGGCACTGAGCGAGCTCGATGCCAGTCTTCATGGTGGACTTCCGCGCGGGCAGCTCTCGGAGCTGGTCGGTCCAGCCTCGTCGGGGCGGACCACGCTGCTGCTGCAGATGCTGGCCGCAGCCACTCGTCGTGGCGAAATTGTGGCCCTTGTCGATACGTTCGATCGTCTTGACCTGGCGTCGGTCGTCGCTGCAGGGGTGGACCTCGATCGGCTGCTCTGGATCCGTGGGCACACGATCAGCAGGGCTGAGGGTTTGGACCCCAGGCCCCAGTCTTGGATTCGGACCGCAGGTCTCAGTCTTCGGCCGGATGCCTTGCTCGATCGCACGATCGACCGCGCACTGAAGGCACTCAATCTTGTGTTGCAGGCGGGAGGCTTTGGCGTGGTCGCGCTTGATCTCGCGGATGCGTTGCCGGCCGTGCTACGCCGTCTTCCGTTTACGACATGGTTGCGCGTGCAGCGAACGATCGAGGGGAGCGAGACCGCCTGCGTGCTGGTGGCATCGCAGCCGCTCGGGCGCAGTGCGCACGGCCTGACACTCGCATTGGACAGCCGAACGCAGTGGGCCGGCCAGCCGACCAGGCCTGGGATCAGCACCGGGACCAGCGGCCCGGATTCTGCCGTCATCTCACGCACAGTCGCTGCAGGTGCCACGGCTTCGGTTTCAGCGCCCCTTGCAGATGCAAGGGGCCTGTCGTCCCGCAGCGATCGACTTGCCGGTCTGGATGTGACGGTGCGTGTCGTGTCGCCGCGGCGCCGGGTCGATGGGGACGTGATGGTGGCGGCGACAGCGTCGCGGTGACGGCGGCAGGCAGGCAGCCCGTGGTGAAAGTCCAACGGCATTCGACGAGCGATGCATCCTCGCGGTCTGCGTTGCTCCTCCCTCAAATACAGGCGGTATCCTCGGCGCGGATTTCATGAGCGGGTGCCAGGTACGAGTGAAATCCGCGTTAGTCGTCGCGCCTGCGCGTAGGCGCTTTTCATCACCATGCGGCGTACAGGGCCTATCTGAAAAGCGCGCGAGACGCCTCACTCGTCTAGCGCGGATTTCAGTAGTAACCCGGCTCGTGAAATTCGCGTTAGGTGCGACGCCGGACTTTCACCACGGACTGCTAGATGTTTGGCGCTATGTACGCGATTGACGAGGGCGCGACCGATGTATTGATCGACGTTGCGCGCGAGTTTTCACCGCGCATCGAAGTTGATGCACCGCTGGCGCGCGCCGTGGGTGACAAGCCCCCGAGTAGAGCGCAGGTCAGGCAAGTGGTGCTTGATCTCAGCGGATTGACACGACTGTTTGGGGATGCGCGCGTCATGGGCGAGGCGCTGCGTCGCACCGCTGCCGATCGCGGGATACGCGTGCAGGTGGCGATTGCGGGAACACGTACGGCTGCACGAGTGCTTGTCCGTGCCGCCAGCGGATCTGTCACGGTTATCGACCCAGGCACGGAAGCGGCTGTGCTTGCCCGATTGCCGATTCAGCGGTTGGCCGTGCTTGCACCCACGGTCGCGCTGTTGCCCTCCTTGTCGCCCGTCCAGTCACCCGTGTCATCGCACGACGCGGTACTTGCCACGTTTCGCCGCTGGGGCCTTCGTACCCTCGGCGACGTGGCGGCATTACCCGCCGCCGCCGTGGCTGCACGGCTTGGACAGGAGGGCGTACGGTGGCAGCGCCTGGCGCGCGGTGAGGATCCGCGGCCGCTTCTCCCCGTTGCTCCAGAGGAACGTTTCGAGCAAGCGCTCGATCTTGAATGGCCCATCGAGGGGCTGGAGCCGCTGTCGTTTGTAATCGGACGACTCCTGGAGCCACTGGAAGCCCAGCTCGATCGTCGCGGCCGTGGCGCGGCCGTGCTGCATGTCCGGTTGCACCTGGTCACCAAGACCGTGCATGAGCGTTCGCTGCAGTTGCCGGCGCCAATGCGGGATGCGCGGACTCTCCGTACGCTGGCGCTCCTGGATCTGGAATCACACCCTCCGGTCACCGCCATCGATCGCGTGGTCGTCGCGATCGATCCAACACCAGCACGTGTCCTGCAGTTTTCACTGCTGACACGCCCGTTGCCGTCGCCCGCTCAGATCTCCACGCTGATGGCGCGGCTGGGCGCATTGATGGGGGAGGGACGCTGCGGGTCACCGACCGCCGTTGATACATGGCAACCCGGAGCCTTTGCGATCCGCGCGTTCGCGCCAGTGGATCCTGATAGTGGCCAACGCGAGCGCACGCCGAGACACCTCGCCTCAGGGCCTCGAGGTGTTGCTGAGGCGGAGCGTGCCACGACACATCCTGCTGTCGCGCTTCGTCGTTTCCGTGTGCCTGTTCCCGCACGCGTGCGTGTCGACCAGCACACGCCCGTGCGCGTCACGACGGATCGGGTGGCGATGCGTCTCGATCATTCAGTGTCGGCCAGGCGATCTTCGAGTGCGGACGCAGCGTCTGCTACGTGGTCTGTCGTTGCGGACCGCGTGTTGACGACGCGTGGACTGAGCGGCGGCGACGTCCAGCGGTGTGCGGGGCCATGGCGGACGTCGGGAGGCTGGTGGACGGTGCCGACCAAGGCGTGGGATCGCGATGAATGGGACGTCACGCTGACCGATGGCGCGACGTACCGCGTCTTTCGCGACCGCAGCACCGACGCCTGGTTCATCGAGGGCATCGTCGATTGACTGCCTGCTGCGTGCCACCAACGACCGAGCCCTTACCGTGTATATCGAACTGCATTGCGCGTCCGCGTTTAGTTTTCTCCACGGCGCTTCGTTGCCAGAAACGCTGGTCGAACGTGCCGCCGCGCTTGGTTACCCGGCGTTGGCGCTGTTGGACGCCGACGGCGTCTACGGCGCGCCGCGATTTCATAAGGCAGCGCGGAAAGCAGGACTGCGCGCCATCATTGGCGCCGAGCTGACGATCGCCGCGCATCACGACTCGCGGCTCGCGACGCCTCACTCCCCCCTTACCACTCACCACTCACGACTCGTCAATCACTTCTGGTCTCTTCCTGTGCTGGTGGAGTCGCAGGAAGGCTATCGAAACCTCTGCCGGCTTGTAACACGCATGAAGATGCGCGCTCCAAAGGGCGAAGGGGCATTGAGTCTCGAAGAACTCGAAGGCTGGACCGGTGGGCTGGTGGCGCTTGGTGGTCCACCGCTGCTTGATACTCGGCATTACGGCGTGGGTGGCCTCCTGGATCGCCTTGTCGGGCTCTTCGGCCGCCGGAATGTGTGCGTGGAAGTGCAGCGCCACCTGCTTCGCGATGAGGAAGCCGAACACGCGGCGCTCGACGCGCTGGCGAGAGCGTTTCACGTGCCGGTCGTGGCGACCAACGGTGTCCGTTTCACCGCGCCGGCGGACCGTCCACTGTTCGACGTACTGACGTGCGTTGCGCATGGCACCACGCTCGACGCGGCGGGGCAGCGGCTCACGCGGAACGCCGAGCGGTATCTGAAATCGCCCAAGGCAATGGCGCGGCTCTTTGCGGATCGGCCAGACGCGCTGGCGGGGACCATCGCACTGGCCGAGCGCCTTGAGTACACGATGGCCGATCTCGGTTACCGCTTTCCGCAGTACCCCGTGGCGGACGGCGAAACGGAAATGGCGTTCCTGCGGCACATCACCGAGGCAGGCGCGCGCGATCGGTATCGCCCGTACCACGACAAGGCGCGCACCCAGATCGCGCGCGAACTCGATCTGATCGAGAAGCTCGACCTCGCCGGCTACTTTCTCATCGTCTGGGACATCGTCAATTACGCGCGGCAGCAGGACATCCTGGTGCAGGGTCGCGGTTCGGCGGCCAATAGCGCCGTCTGCTACAGCCTCGGAATCACTGCCGTCGATCCGATTGCGATGGAGCTGCTCTTCGAGCGCTTTCTCTCGGAGGAGCGCGGCGAGTGGCCTGACATTGACCTTGATCTGCCAAGCGGCGACCGCCGTGAGCGCGTCATCCAGCACGTGTATGAAAAATACGGTCGCCTGGGGGCGGCGATGACCGCCAATGTGATCACGTATCGCGGCCGTAGCGCCGCGCGTGACGTCGGCAAGGTGCTGTCGCTCGATGATGCCGAGATCGACCGGTTGGCGAAAGTGATGCGTCACTTCGAGTTCACCGATCCGGACGAGACGCTCGAACGGAACGTTCGAGAAGTGGGCCTGTCGCTGGACAGGCCGCGGATGCGGACGTTTGCAGCGCTGTGGCGCCAGGTCCAGGATTTGCCACGTCATCTGGGGCAGCACTCAGGCGGCATGGTGGTCTGCCAGGGTGAACTCGATGCCGTGGTGCCGCTCGAGCCAGCCTCCATGCCAGGCCGCGTAGTCGTGCAGTGGGACAAGGACGACTGCGCCGACATGGGCATCGTGAAGGTGGACCTGCTCGGGCTCGGCATGATGGCCGTGTTGCAGGACGCGATCGAGCTGGTCAATACGGCAGGATCTGAGATCCACGATTCAGAGCCTATCGAGGATTCCGATCAAGCTTTCAAGGCCCGATTTGATCTCGCGCACGTGCCGCCGGACGATCCGGCCGTCTACGACCTGTTACAGAAGGCCGACACGATCGGCGTCTTCCAGGTGGAGTCACGCGCGCAGATGGCGACGTTACCGCGGCTCAAGCCAACCTGCTTCTACGACCTGGTCGTTGAAGTGGCGATCATCCGGCCAGGGCCGATTGTCGGCAACATGGTGCACCCCTATCTCAATCGTCGCGCGGGCAGGGAACCTGTGGTGCCGTTGCATCCGCTGCTCGAGCCGGTGCTGGCCCGCACGCTGGGCGTGCCGCTGTTTCAGGAGCAGTTACTGCGGATGGCGATGGTCGCCGCGTGTTTTAGCGGCGGTCAGGCGGAGGACCTGCGTCGTGCCATGGGTTTCAAGCGCTCGGCGCGGCGCATGACCGAGATCGAAGTACAGCTTCGTGCCGGCATGGTGACTAACGGCATCACCGGCGATACCGCCGACCGCATCATCACGTCGATCACCGCGTTTGCGCTGTACGGGTTTCCGGAGTCGCACGCGGCCAGTTTTGCGCTGCTGGTGTACGCCAGCGCGTATCTCAAAGTGCATTACCCCGCGGCGTTCTATACGGCGCTGCTCAACAACCAGCCGATGGGGTTTTATCACCCGGCGTCGCTCGTCAAGGATGCGCAACGCCGTGGTGTGCGGTTCAACCCGATCGACGTGCAATCGTCCGACTGGTGCTGCCGGGTCGAACCGGACGGCGCCATTCGCATCGGGTTCATGTATGTGAACGGTTTGCGGAAAGAAATGGGACAGGCGATGGCGGCATTCGACAGAACGAAGAAAATCGTCCCACCGCTGCTCTGCGCCAAGTGCGGCTCCGATGACGCGTCGATGATCGAAGTGGTCAAAGAAGGGAGTTATTTCTGCAATACCTGCGCGCACGAGTGGACTGTGCACATGAAGCCCATAGGCCGGTTTACGTCGATCGAGGACATCACGCGCCGTACTGGTCTGCGTCGTGACGAGCTGACGATGCTGGCTGACATCGGAGCGTTGAACGCGTTTACACACGAGCGGCGGAGCGCGTTGTGGCAGGTCGAGCAGGCCGTACGCCCGGCGGGGGAGATGTTTGCGTCGGGTGAGGAGGGCGCTTCGCGTGCCTCGTCGCCCTTGCCACAGATGGACGATGGCGAGCGTCTGCAGGCCGACTATGCCGGGACCGGTCTGACGATCGGGCCCCACCCGATGGCGCTGCGGCGAGGCGACATGGCGCTACGCGGCGTGCTGCGAGCTATCGACTTACCGCAGGCACGCGACGGCCGGCGTGTGCGCGTGGCCGGGATGGTGATTACCCGCCAGCGCCCAGGGACCGCCAAGGGATTCGTGTTCCTGACCCTCGAGGACGAGACTGGGATTTCCAACATCATCGTGCGTCCCGATCTGTTCGATCGCGAGCGCATGGCCGTGGTACGTGAGCCGTTTCTGCTCGTTGACGGGGTGTTGCAGCATCAGGACGGCGTGCTGTCGGTTCGAGCCGAGCATCTGCAGGGGATCGACGGCAGCGCGTCGGTGGACGCGCACAATTTCTACTAGTCGTCAACCGCCGACTACTAGAGAACCGAGTTCACAACCTCCGGGCGGGTCCTGACCGCGGACAGCCCCGTTCGTGCTCGGCGCCAAGAACACGTGTCACGGGCGTGGCGCCTGCGGCGCGAACGGGGCGGCCCCGTCCGCGGCCACCCGCGACGAGGTTATGAACCCGCGCCTAGTCCTCACTCACCGACGTGGCCATGTGACTCCGAACAAACCCATGGGTCCACCCTCGATCCGTGCCGTTCTTGATGGACGGGTTTTTCTCTGCACATGACTACGCCGGCGGCGGTCTGGTTCCGTCTGAGAATTTGCCGACGACGCGGCGGTCGGGGTAGGCGAAAAGTCGCGACGTCCTGGCTTGTCCACGGTGCGGGGCGCAGTCGATGACGGACTTCCCGGGCGGAAGAGAACTCAGACGCCCTCAATCCCGCCTTCCGAGCCAACCCGGAGACGGTGACCGCGACAGAGGCGGCCGGCGCTTCTCCGCATCTTCAACGGCAAATCCCGCTGTCGAAGAGAAAAGAGGGGAGGCTTAGGCTCGCAGAACAGGTCTTCGGTTAAACTCTCGACTCCGCTGATATTTCTTATAGTCACCAGGGACGACGTCGACTTTGAAAGCGAGGGGCAGGATGAACGCGGAAAACCACGACCGGGCCCGATTCGAGTACATCGTCGTCGGCTCGGGCGCCGGCGGCGGAACCGTCGCCGCGAGGCTCGCGGAAGCGGGACGCACCGTGCTGGTGCTTGAAGCTGGGGGCGACCCCACGACACTGTCCGGCGGCAACGCAATCCGTCCCGCCACCAATACGCTCCCCGACGACTACCATGTGCCCGTGTTTCACGCGAACGCGAGCGAGAACGCCGCCCTCAGCTGGGACTTCTTCGTACGCCACTACGGCGACGATGAGCAGCAGCAGAAGGATCCCAAGTATCAGGCGGAGATGAACGGCGAGCCCGTTGAGGGTGTCCTCTATCCGCGGGCCGAGTGTCTTGGCGGGTGCACGGCGCACAACGCCATGATCACCGTCTATCCCCACAATCAGGATTGGGATGATGTGGCCGACCTGACAGGGGACTCCTCATGGCGCTCGCACAACATGCGGCGGTATTTCGAACGCCTGGAGAACTGCAACCACCGGCTGCCCATCTATCGTTGGCTGGCGAAGCTGGGGATCAATCCGACGCGGCACGGCTGGGGCGGCTGGCTGCAGACAGAGAAGGCCATTCCCAAGAGTGCCCTGGGCGATGGAGACCTGGTCAAGACGATCCTCGCTTCTGCCCACCAGGCCTTCCACGCGGTCGGGGAGCCGGTCAAGCGGGTTGGATGGTTGCTCCAGGGACAGGCAGACCCGAACGACTGGCGGCTGGTGCAGGGCAACGCTGTCGGCGTTCGCTACCCGCCACTGGCGAATCGTAACCACCAGCGGGTCGGCACACGCGACCGCCTGCGCGATGTGGCGAAGACGCACCCCGACCATCTCACGATCGAGACCGACGCGTTGGTGACACGCGTGCTCTTTGACGAAAACAACCGGGCGGTCGGCGTGGAGTATCTGAAAGGCCAGCGGTTGTACAGGGCCCACAAGAGTCCGAGCGCCGAAGCGGGCGAGCTACGCGAGGCGCGCGCGTCTCGATGAGGTGATTCTCGCCGGCGGCGCCTTCAACACTCCCCAGCTCCTGATGCTGTCCGGCGTTGGCCCACGAGCGGTGCTGGGCGAGTTCGGCATTCCCGTGCGTGTGGATCTGCCGGGAGTGGGCTCCAACCTGCAGGACCGGTACGAGGTGGGGGTCGTGAACCGGATGAACTTCGATGAATGGGATTTGTTGAAGGGTGCCAAGTTCGGTGGCAGCGACCCATACTACGATGAATGGGTCAAATCGAAATCGGGAGTCTACACCACGAACGGGGCGGTCCTCGCGATGATCAAGAGGTCGTTCCCCGATCGGCCCCTCCCAGATCTCTTTTGCTTCGCCCTGCTCGGCAAGTTTCGGGGCTACTACCCCGGCTACTCCAAAGACTTTGTGGCGCGCCTCAATTACTTGACCTGGGCGATCCTCAAAGCGCATACGAATAACACCGCCGGGGTGGTGCGGCTCCAGTCGAACGATCCCCGCGACCGGCCGTATATCAACTTCCGCTACTTCGGTGAAGGCAACGACGCCGCGAACGAGGACCTCGACGCGGTGGTGGAAGGGATCAAGTTCGTACGCAAGATGACCGCGCCGCTCAAGGAGAGCGGGCTCATCGCTGAGGAAGAGTTGCCCGGTGACGCGGTCAGCTCTGACGACGAGCTGCGCGACTTCGTCAAGGACCGCGCGTGGGGACACCACGCTTCCTGCACCTGCCCTATCGGCGCGGACGGCGATCCGAACGCCGTGCTCGACGGCAATCTCAGAGTGCGTGGGGCGCACGGTCTACGTGTGGTCGACGCCTCGGTGTTCCCCCGTATCCCGGGCTTTTTCATCGTGACGTCGATTTACATGGTTGGTGAGAAGGCCGCCGACCTGATTCTCGCGGACGCACAAGAACGGTGACCTCCGCCGATCCGATGCTCTCGCGCAAGAGGCCTTCGAGACGGTTGGCAAACGTGTCGTTTCTTGAGACAGAGTCCCCGTAAGCAACCGAGTCTCCGAGAACCAGTATTCTGAAGGTGCCGTCCGGTTTAGGAATTGTCACGTTGTCGTCCCGTAGGCCCTGAGAGTTGATTTCGGGATGCTCAGGGTTCAAGGCATAGAGAAGCGGGGAATCGACAAGAGTGTGCAGCGGCTCGACGGGCGCCGGCTCGACCGGCGTGGGGGGGAACAGCTCCCTGGCCACCCCATACACTCTCAAGGCGGCTTCAAGGAGCATCAGGCATACCAGTATCGATGTGAGAACACACGACAATCGAAGTGCCGCTTTTTTGACTGTCATGCGAAGTGTAGGAATCAAGGGCGGACTAGCGGGTCGTCTGGAGCAATAGCGTGCATACGCACCATGAGTTCCTTGAGCGGGATCTCCGTGAAAATCCTGAGGAGCAGCAGGCATGGCGCCCGGCGCAGAGCACTCGCAATTACCTTGCTTCCGGAGTGGGCGAGCACGCCATCGCGCACCGCCATGATCCGGTTGATGTCGGCGTCCTTGCTTAGGTGAATGGTGTCGTCGAGCACCACAGCAACCTGCCGTACCGCCTCGAAAACAGCCAACAGAAACCCCTGGGCGTCCAGCCGTTGATACAAATCGTCGAGCAAGCTCGCGATGACCGCGTTCTGCTTTGAGATGCCATATTCGAGGTGCTGGTCCCCGGAGGACCACAACGTTTCCGGGTCGTAATCGATCGGACCCAGATCCTCTTGGTACGCCGCTGCGCGCAGCATTTCGCGAACAAGAGCCAGGACTTCAGACGAGACGGCGGCGTCTTGGGGCTCGGTCGATGCCAGCGACGTGTCCCAGCGCTCATATCGGGCCTGAACGTGCGGCCCGTGCCGCTCGGCGTCCCTCGCGGTCGCGGCCCAGGTCTCGACCTGCCGAAGCATCCCGGCATAGCGGCTCTCGTTGTGCCCGCGGCGGACGTCCTGCGAGCTGTTTCGGCCGAGGCCATCTCTCAGGTGGGCGACTACCGTGTCAAGCTCGGTCGCACTGAGCGTTCGGAGCGTTGCGTCGGAGGGTTGCCACACCGTATTGAAATGCAGCTCGGCTTCAAACTGATCACAGAAATCCAGCAGATGCGGCAGAGACCGCCAGTTCTGACGCATGGGGCAGGCTGCTATCGTCAGCTGACGTCCCCGCTGCTTCGTATACTCCGCAAAGTAGCGAAGATTCCGAACGACCGTTTCGAACCTCGCACCAACACGGATGCGCTCGTACGAACTGGCGTCGGGGGCGTCGACCGACACAACGATACTTGTGTCCAATCGCTCGAGCACGGCCCGCACCCGTTTGTTGAGAATGGTCCCATTCGTGGTTACGCCAACCCTGATCCGCGCGTTGACCTCCGCGATTCGATCCCACATCGCGTAGTAGAGCGGGATAAGGAACGGTTCGCCGCCCAGGAACTTTGCCTCCACGAGGTGTGGCAGGAACTCGTCCAACTGCTCAACGAACGCGTGGTCGTAAATCTGTGGCAGCGGTGGGAGCTTCTCCACGTTGCGGCGGATCGACGAGGAGAAGAAGCCGTCGCACATCGTGCACTGCAGGTTGCAGAGGTTGCTGAGTTCGAACTCGATGCACTTGGGCATCTCGGGCTGGAGTGCGAGGATGGGAATTGGACGACCCATCGCATACTGGTCGTAGGTTTTCGCTTTCAGGCCGACGAAGTCCCTCGCCATCAGTTGCTGAGCGCATAGTTCGCATCCCTCTGGTAGACGGTCGCGACCCATCTCCGACCGGAGGGCCTGGGCCGTTTTACCGAACCAGATCTCGTGGATGCTGTCGCGCGGGTAGCAGCCGAGGCTTTGGCGACCGTTGTAGCAGCAGGCGCGCGCGCGCCCATCCTGCCCGAAGTTCAGGTTCGTGAACGGCGCATGGCACAGCACGGACCGGTCTTCGACAGAGCGCTCGACCATGTACTCGTCTATCAGGACTGGTTCGAAAGCCATGGGACGGAGTGAGGCGACGGCACGCTAGATCAATGGCCTTCGACAAGTTCTGTTTCGATAAATCGCGCAAGAAGCCGCAGGCCTTCTGGATTCGGGTGTATCTCGTCTTCCGAGATCATGTAGCGGAGGCGGTCGCCGCTTCCGTCTGTCAGGAACTCATCGCTCAGGCGCGGGTAGATAGCGTGCGCCCGCAAGGCGTCGAGCAGAGGTCCGCGGGCCTGGTTGCCGACTTCTGTGTCCCAGAGAATCACCTCGAACCTGGTTCCCGGAAACCTGCGCAACACCTCATCACGGGCGGCCTTCACGACAGCGCCGTAGAGTTGGAAGTCTTCCGGCGCAAACGAACCCCAGTAACCGGGGTCGCTGGCAGAAAACCGCTCTCTCAAAGGATCATCTTCAAACGTTCCCCGGCGAACCGCGACGCCGTTTTCCAGCACGAAACGGGGAGCGGAAGCCCTCGAAGGGTCTGCTTCGCGTCCGATGACTCGCCGTACATGATCGGTAAGGGTCAGAAACACCGCGACCTGAGGCGGTTCCTTGGCAACGCGCTCCACGAGCCCGCTCTGCAGAGCCGCGAGCATTTCGTGCGGCCCCCACGCATTGAATGAAACGTTATACGCCGCGAACGAGCCGCCCACCGCTTCGCCCACAAGATACGGATACGTCTCGTGATCTTCAACGCCATGCCCAAAGCTATAGGAGCAGCCGAAGAAAATAATGCTTCTTGTCGCGTCGGGCGCTGGAGGCGTCACCCGAAAGCCATCGGCGTTGGTGGTGATGGTGATGTCGAAAAGCTCTGTGAAGCCTACTTGTCTGGTCCAGCGAGTCGTTCCATTGGGTCGTGCGGAAGAACCAAGAATGTCGTGAGGCTGCCAGAAGTCGGCGGGTTCAAACTCGTCGCTGACTGGATACACCAGCCGGTCGTATCCCAGGAACAGCAAGACCGCCAGCGAGGCCGCCGCCACGTTCACCGAGGTCAAGCGGTATCGAGACGATCGCGCCGCCGTGACGACCGACAGGACGAAGATCGGGAGAGCGGTCCACAACAGTAGTTGATCGGAAAGCACGTTGGGTACGTATACCTCACGATTGGCTCTGTGTCGAAACTGGTAACATCTAGCGCTTATGCCAAGGTCGGCAAGGCCCGTGAGGCCCGCAGCGGAGGCGCGCCCCATTCTTGCTACCCTCCCAACGATTCTGACGCTCTTCGGCCTCGGTGCGCTGCTGGTACTGTTCGCGCTCCGCGCGTTGCACGAACGCGGCTTGGCCATTGATGACGCCTACATTCTCGCGCGCTACGCGTCCCACTTCGGTGACGGGCACGGCTTTCGATGGAACATCTCGTCGCCGCCTGTCGAGGGCTTCACCTCGCCCCTGTTCGTCGTCTTGCTCGCAGGATTCTTGCGATTCGGCATCGAGCCGACCACGGCTTCGACGATCCTGAGCATGGCTGCCATCGCGGGTGTCGTCACGCTCCTCGTCGCCGCGGCGGATCCGAAGCGTCCAGGTTTTGCCATCGCCGTGTTGCCGGCCGCGCTCCTGCTGCTCGACCCCGGCATCGGCGTGCATGCCAGCCGTGGGCTTGAAACCTCCGTGTTCTTCTTGGGCGCTGTCGGTCTGGTGGCGGTCAGCGGCACGGTCGTGCGCCGGCCCAGTCGTCGCGCCGGATATGCGATGGGCGCCGTCAGTGTGGTGCTCATCCTGGCACGACCTGACGGGGCGCTGATCGTCGCGGTGTGCTGGCTCGCGGCGGCACTGGCGCTCCGCTGGCGCACCGGCAACGAGACCGTCTTGCTCCCGGGAGCCGTCCTCCTCATCTCGATCGGCGCCGCGTACGCCGCGTGGAAGCTCTGGTAATTCGGCGAGCTCCTCCCGACCGCCTACTACGTGAAGGCCTCTCTCGCAGGTTGGGGGGGTGTCGGCGACATGGGCGCGTTCGCTACGGACTACTGGGGGTGGCTCCTCGGGGCCGCGGCAGCTGGCGTGGGCACTGGCGCCATCGCCTTCAGCCGCGCGCCCGATCGCTGGCGTCACGCGTCCATGGAAACCGTCATCCCGGTGGCGGTCGCGCTGCCTTGGCTCGTCTATTCGGCGAAGCTCGTGCACGAGCAGGGGTTTTCGCACCGGTTCTCGTTCGTTCTCGTCCCTCTGGCGGCGCTCGGTATCTTGCGCGGGTTGCGATTCGCGCTGGATCTCTTGATGGAGCGACGGTTCGTCCGCTCCGGGGTACTCACCACATTTTCGTGTGTCGCAGTGATTGGATTGGCGCTGGTCGCCATACGACCGGTTTCCGCCACGCTCGACGTGCTGCGGAGCACACCACCAGTGAACCCCAACGTCGTGGCCTTCTCGCATCTCGGGCGCGCCATCGCCCGGGCCGGCCTGGGCGAGCAGATCTCGTTCCTCACAGGCGTGGCCGGAGCGGCACCCTATTTCGCCGGGGCACGGCACGTCGATCCGCTCGGTCTGGCGACGCGGGAGCTCTCGAGGGTCGTTCCGCTCGAGCGTCGAAAGCAAATCATCGTGGATACCGCCTTCGATGTCATCGAGATTCCTCTCCTTCCGGCGAGTCCGGGTGCAGAGAGCGAGGAAGACGAACCGCTGCGGAGTACGGACTACTGGAGGGAAGTAGAGGAGATTGGTCAAAACCCGCTGAAGTTCCAACTCGTTTCCGATATAGAGGAATGGTTCGAGATGACGCACTGGATGATGCGATATCTGCGCGACAACATGACGCTCGCCGGTGTTGCCCAGCAGCCGCCCGGCATGGTTAGGATGTTCGTCTACGTGTCCCGAAAGAGTCAGCACTACGAGCACCCGGTCGCGACGCTGTCGCGCGAACTGGACAGTCCGTCAGCCCAGCTACGATGACTCCCGCCAATGCGGCGTGCAGACGGCGGGACGGTTGAGGGGTAACTTGCGGTCAGCCACTCACGGCGGAGACAGGGGGGGCACACCGCCGCGGCTGGCGTCACTGAGTCAGGCCGCCCTTGATGATGAGGTCGCCCATCATGTGCGCGACGATGCGGTTTCCATCGACGGTGAGGTGGGCGTAGTCGGTGTAGAACGCGACGTCCTGACCGAACGGCATGATCTCTTTGTTCATGTCAGCGAAGAGCAACCCGCGCGATTCCACCGACGCCTTGATGGCGTCGGACGGCGAGCCCATCGCGCACTGCCGGTGCAGGCTCTCGCAAGTGCCCGACCGCGTTGCCCGACGCGTTTCCCCGCACATCGATCGGCAAGCAGCAGAAGTGCCGCCTGCGCGAGCCGTACTGGGCCGGCCGCGACCGCGACGTGAGCTGGGTCAGGCCTGGGCGGTGTAGTACCAGAGCTGAATCAATCCGCGGTGGACGGCGGTGTGCAACTTCCATCCAAGAACGGTGACTGCGACACCAAAAAGGTAGCCCATGAGGTCCGTCAGGCTGCTCCCAGACGAACCGTCCTGGAGACCGAGACAGATCACTACCGCTATGGCAAGCCATACGACCGAAAGGACCCACCGGGCCCAGCGCGAAACCTGGATCTCAAAAAACATGCCTTGTTCGGCAAGCGCCAGCAGCTTCATCACGAGGACAGGAGCGGTGAGCCAAAAACAAAAGTTGAGCCAACTGCCAAAGGGCAGCGGCTGGAGAGCGATCCAATCATGAACACCAGAGAGCCAACCCAGTTCGCGGGGCCCGCCGAAGTGGAGCAGGCGATTCAGGAAATAGAGACCCAAGACAAAGGTGAACGCTCGCACGATCGGATAGCCGAGCCAGATCACCGGCAAACGGAGGGCCTGTACCCAACCAATGCTTCCCGGGAACTCGGGCTTGTCCTCGCTCAGGTCCATCAGGTTGACTATCTGGTCGTAGATGGCGCGATCGGCCCAGTACTCCACATGAGCGGCGCCGGGTACCGGGTAGCGTTCGAATCCGAGGTCGGTCACATCGAACATGCGATTCGCGTCGGTGGTCTTCTGGCCGGGGTCCGGCTCCTTCAGTTCCGTCAGTGCGTACGCCACCGGGTCGTTGGTGTCGTAGAAGTTCAGCCAGGATATCTTCCTGGCGGGAGGCTTCGTAAGCTGGTGCTTACGGAAGCGTGAACTCCAGATGAAGTAGTGCTTGTCGAGAGGGGAACCGAGCGTCACCAGGCCGCTCACCTTGTTGAGCCAACTCCGATCCGGCCTGCCGTTGTTGTGCTCAATCCGCTTCATCACGTCCCCATGTTTTTCGGAGGCGCGTGCGTGTTCGTCGTCCGGATAGCCGCCCAAGCCATCCCTGATCATCTGGGCCTGTACCAGCTGTTATAGGCCACCACGGTGCCTTCGCTGTGAGCGACGACGTAGATGTCGCGTTTCGCAAAGTCCTGAAACCCGGAGAATTCCTGAAAGAGGGGGTCGGCAAGCCGGGCGAGAATATTCTTTCGGGTTTGATCCGCGAAGTCGTTGACGCGGGCCACCACGCCGAAGAAACGCCCGTTGACTTCCTGCCGGATCTGATCGCTTTCGGCGTACATCTGGACGTCGCCAAGAAATTTCGTAGTGACGGCGTGGAGGGCTTTCGTCGCGTCTTTCCCAAGCAAGCCCACGAGTTTGCCCAGCAGCAGAAGCAGTCGTTCCAGGTTCTCGATGGCGGCGCGCCAGCCGGCCAGCGCGGACGTGGACCGTCCGCCATCAGCACTGAGCAGGCGCGTGGCGATGGAGTGCGCCCACGTAACAATCGGAACCGGTAGATTGCCGCCGTTGCTTTCGATGTAGCCGTCCGTGACCGGTTGCCAGTAGACCTCCGAGAACCCGATCACGTTCACCGACCTGCCATCGTTGTACGTGACGTAAGCAGGCTGGAATTTCTTGAGCCCTCCTGGCGCGGCTTTGACCAGTCCATCCACGGACTCGATCAGGTTATGCACAGTCAGCCTGCGTGAGTCGTCCAGGGGCAGCGAGCGGATTAGCTCATTCATGAATCCGAGGGCGGTTTCATTGGGCTTCTGATCCCCGATGCCGTGTACGACAACGACGTGCTTATAGTTGAATGTCGGCACGGTGACTCCTCCGAGTGCGGCCAGTATAGTCTGGTGCGAGTCCCATTGAAGATCTGGGTCCACCTCCTTCCAACGGATGTCAGCCCCGCGACGAGATAGCCGAACGGGCGCGAAACCGACCACGATGACGAAGAGTAGCCCCCGCCAGTTCGCAAGCAACGTTGACCGTGACGCCCTCGTCACACGTCAGTCCATCGATACTCCCGACTCGGCGTCGAACCAGGCGCCTGACGGGGCGTCCGAGGCGCTTGGCCAGCGCGGTTCGAACTCGGAGAAGCTGTCCCGGAACAGCACCGGGACGTCGTGCATTTCCAGTTGGTTGACGGGTGCTGCCGCACCAGGACGGCGTCTTGTCGATCAGAGCCGAGCGCTTGCAGGGGATCGACGGCAGCGGGTCGGTGGACGCACACAACTTTTACCAGTCGTCAGCCGCCGACGACCAGAATCGGTGTCATAACCTCCAGGTGGGTGGCGACCCCGTTCTATCGTCGACTCTTGCGCTCCTTGAGAGAGGGCTTATCATTTGCGCCAGGGAGGGCGAAGCCAACGCTCGTTCGGTGGTTGTTTCGAGGACGAAGCATGGGACTAATTTTGAAGCTACGCGACGCGCTGGCCGAGCCGCGACTCCGAGACATCGACATCGACGAGCCCGAGCGGATAACCGTTCACCAGGAGATTCTGCGCGAACGGCCCATGGTGCAGGGTGTGTTCAAGGATTTCTACGACACGCTTCGGCGCCTCGACGAAAAATTGCTGTCCGGTGACGGAACACGCGTCGAGATGGGGTCCGGTACCGGCCTTTTCAAAGAGTACTATCCGGACGTCGTGTTGACCGACGTCGTGCCCGCCGACCATCTCGACATGGTGCTCGACGCGCAGAACATGGATCTACCGGACGCGTCGGTGCGCGCGTTCTACGGAATCCATACGTTTCATCACTTCCCCAACGTTAACCTCCTCTTCAACGAACTGGAGCGCGTGCTTGTGCCGGGTGGCGGCTGTGTGTTGATCGAGCCGTACTACGGGCCGGGCGCGACTCAGTTTTTCACACGGCTCTTTCGGACGGAAGGGTTCGACAAAACCCAAAGGGACTGGGGACATCTTGACGGAAGCAAGGACACGGTCATGAGCGGGGCCAACCAGGCGCTGTCGTATATCGTTTTTCGCAGGGACCGTGAGCGGTTTGAGGCGGCGCATCCGACGCTCAAGGTGGCCTACCAGGAGCGCATGCACAACTACCTCCGCTACATTCTTTCCGGCGGCATCAACTTCCGCCAGCTGGCACCAACCTTCACGGCGCCGTTGATGCGCGCGGTCGAGTGGGCGCTCTCTCCCTTTGATCATCCGTGGACGCTGCACTATGCGATCGTCATCCGAAAGACGGCCGGCCAGGGTCGCAGGGCGGGTCTTCGGTAAACTTGCGACTCCTCATATCGCCTATCGTCCGTCTTGCGTTGCGGTCGTGCTGTGCGGTCAAGCCGATATCCTTTGAACCATTCTCATTGAATCGCGGCGTGGCCTCGGTCAACGCCGCACTCACACTCAACGGCGTGCTGGCTGACCGGTTGACCCGGTACAATCGCACGCTCGAGCAGCGTCTGCGCCGAGCCGGGTTCGGCGTCGAGGTTCAGCATCTCCCAGGCCTCTGCAGCACATGGTGTCTCGTGTGTGTCGTAGGAGACACAGGAAGGGCTACCGAACACGGCCGTCCGCAATAGCGGTCCTGGTCGTCCCGGCAGTGTCTCAGTTCGATAGAGACACTACCGTCGACCCGGCAGTGTCTTAGTTCAATAGACACTACCGTCGACCCTCACCAGGCGACGCACAAGGTAATATTTCGCATGCGCGTTTCGCCGCACGTTCATTCACTCCTGCTGAATTTTGAGATCGAGCTCGTGTCTGGAGCGAGAATCGCTCGATTCGTTCCCGCCTACGTGATCGAGGCGAAGCGTCTGACCGTCGTAGATACGGCTGTCAAATCCAGCGCCCCCATCATCTTCGACTACATCGAGTCCATTGAGCGGAAGCCAGAGGAGATCGAATACGTCATCCACACCCACGGACACTTCGACCACGTCGGAGGCAATGGCATATTTGCCGAGCGCGCGAAACCGCGTTTCTGGGCGCACCCGAAGGACAAGGCCATCATCGAGAGCCTGGAGTATCAGGAGCGTGTTCGCCCTGTGGGCAAGATGCGGGAGCAGAATACGTCCGGCGACGTCGCCGTGACGGACCTCCTGAACGACGGAGACACGCTCGACCTGGGCGGCGACGTTCAGGTGGAAGTGTTCCACACGCCGGGGCATTCGCCGGGAAGCGTGTCGCTGTTCATCCCAGGGGACGGCACGCTGTTCTGTGGCGATGTCCTTCCTGAGCCTGGCGCGATCCCCATCTATGAAGACGTGGGCCAGACGCTGAAGAGCCTGATGACATTGCGGCGTGTCAGCGGGGCGACGGTGCTGCTCTCACAGCTCAGTGACCAGGTCTGGACCGGCGACGACGTACGCACCCATATCGACGATGGCGAGGCCTACGTGCGTCGGGTCGACCGGATCATTCGGCAGACGACCGACCCGCTCGGAAAGAGCGCGCTATTCGAGGACGTCTGCCGCACGGTGCTTCGGGAGCTGGGGCTGCCGGAGGCGGCCAGCGCGCTGCCCATCTATCAGACGACCGTCATGGCCCATCTCGCGACTGATCCTCTCGGGGAGTAGCGGACACGGCCGCGATGCGCCTTCGGTGAGCGCTGGGTCATCGCGCAGGGCACTGTCGAACAAGGGAAGAGGGGGGGCCTGCTCGCCACCGAACCGCGGGGGCGCGACAGGCCGCGGGCGGCGTCAGGCTCTGCTTTGTTCTCCTGTGAAGAAGGGCAGCCCCGGCTTCGGTTCGCGCCGCTTCCGCAGCGGCATACCTGGATACGGGTACTCGGGGTGCTCCAGGGTCGCATCGTCGTGACACGCCAGGATGACGTCCCCGCGCCGATCAAGCTCCTCCACCGACTTCCACCCGTCAATGGAATTGACGAAACGGGCCGGCACCCAGTACCGCCAGCGCTCCTTTTCGTTCGGCTCCAGGTTCCGCAAGCGGAAGATGGCATCCCCGGCGATGACGCAGGCTCCTGCGGTCGTCTCGACCTGCACGGACATGTGGCCCACCGAGTGGCCTGGCGTCGGGAACACACTCACGCCGTCCACGATCGTCACCACTCCCTCGACGAGCTCGAACTGGCAGCCGTAGAACGGCGGTTCGATACCGAGGATGGGCGACTCGTAGCTGCGATAGTAGAGCGGCAGGGGATTGTAGGCCCACTGGATTTCCGCGGCTGAGCAGATGAGCCGCGCGTTGCGGAACGCCTTGATGTTCTGGCAGTGATCCCAGTGCAGATGGGTCATGATCACGATGTCGATCTCGTCGGGATCCACACCCATCGCTTTCAATGCATCCGGCGCGTCCTTGCCGTCGCGTTGCTCGGCCTTGTGGTGAAACTCGCTGGCGCGCTCGGCGGTGGACATGCCGGTGTCCACCATGATCTTGTGCTCGCCCGTGTCGATGTAGAAACAGATCACCGGCATCCAGATCTTCTTGCCCGCCTCGCCCTTCCAGAACAGGTAGGTCCCCAGATCGCCCTCGATCCATCCGGTGTTAATCGGCACGATCCTCGTCTGCTCACGACTCATTCGGTCCTCCTGCGTCCGTACATAATGGGTTCGACGACCCAACCAGGTCGACGATCATCGTAGACTCGCTTTCTTCGCGTGTGGTCGTATGATACTCAGTCCCGATGCGTGAACGCGATGTCCGGCGCGCGAAGCAGTCGGTCGTGGACGCAGCACAGCGCGCATTCCGGACCGGACTGCAGTTCAACATCGGCACGTCAGTATTCGCGGGAGCGAATCGATGAGGCCACGACGTGGTGGTCAGGCCGCTTAGCTCAGTCGGTAGGAATGAACAGGAGGGGGTCGCCGTGCACAGCGCGCGCTGACGTGCATCGCACGACCCGCATGCAATGAATATCGGTTTTATCGGGCTGGGCGTCATGGGGCGCCCGATGGCGTTGCACCTCTGCAAGGCGGGCTACAGCGTGGGCGTGTACGCCAGGCGTCGCGGGGCGGCCGATCCGCTTGTCGCCGCTGGCGCGACGGTGTCGGCGACGCCCGCCGAACTCGCGTCAACGTCGGATGTCGTCGTCACGATGGTGACGGCGACGGCGGATGTCGAGGAGGTGTTGCTCGGCGACGACGGCGCGCTCAGCGGAGCCAGGCCGGGTTTGGCTGTCATCGACATGAGCACCATCGCGCCGCAGGCCACGCGGAGCATTGCCGCCGCGTTAGCGCAACGTCACGTGAGAATGCTGGATGCGCCGGTCACCGGAGGCCCCGCCGGGGCCGAGGCGGCCACGCTCACCATCATGGTCGGTGGCGAGCCGGCGGTCCTCGACGAGGTCCGGCCGATCCTCGAGCGACTCGGACAACAGATCGTGCATATGGGCGGCCACGGCGCCGGCCAGGTGGCGAAGGCCTGCAACCAGCTTGCGCTTCTCGTCAACGTTGAGGGCGTGGCCGAAGCGCTGGCGCTTGGCGAGCGCCATGGCCTCGACCCGCGCACGCTCCGCCAAGCGCTGCTCGGCGGGATCGCCGCGAGCCGGGTGCTCGAGGTGTTCGGGGCCCGCATGGCTGACCGCCAGTTCGAGGCGGGGATCGCGACACGGATCTACGACAAAGACCTCAACATCGTCCTCGAACTGGCTCGGGAGGTTGGTCAAACGCTGCCGGCCACCGACATTGTGAGGAAACATATCGACGAGATGGTCGCCCGTGGAGAGGGGAGCAGAGACCTCGCGGCGCTCATCCAGACGGTCGAGCGGCTCTCGACTCCGAAGCCCACGCGCCAATTGCAGGAGGACGAGCATTGCATACCAGACTAGTTCTCACAGTGGCAGTCGCTGCGTGCGTGGGTGTGGCCTTCGGCTCGGACGTGGCTGCCCGGCGCGGAGCACAAGCGTCAGCGGTGCCTGTGTATCCCACCGAACAGCAGATGGCGCAGTCGCCTGTGGCGCAGCGGCACGTCGCAAACGCGACCGCGATCGCCGGGACGGATCTGGTCACGCAGGCGGAGAATGCCTGCCAGGTTCTGGGTCCGCAGGTGCCGGCGCTCACGCGTCAGGCCACCGGTCAGGCGTTCGTGCCGACGCGGCGGTTGGAGCCCGTGAAGATCTTCGACAACCTCTACTACGTCGGATCGAATTTTGTCGGCGCGTTTGCGATCACGACCAGCGACGGCATCATCCTTCTCGACACGCTCAACTCACCTCAGGAGGCCGAGGAGATCATCGTCGAGGATCTGCGGACGCTTGGGCTCGATCCCACAACCGTGAAGCACGCCATCATCGGGCATGGCCACGTCGACCATTTCGGTGGCGCTCCGTATTTTCAGGAACAGGGCGTTCGCATTTCGCTGACGGCGGCCGACTGGGATCTGATGGAACGCCCGTCGCCGCCGGCGACACCGGAGGCGGCGGCGTTCGTGCGGCGGCTCGGTGTCGACCCCACGACGCCGCGGCCCAGGCGCGATCTGGTGCTGACCGACGGGCAGACGGTGACACTTGGCGATACGAGCGTGACGATTCTGGCCACCCCTGGTCATACTGACGGGTCGATCGGCGTCTTGTTCCCGGTGATGGACAAAGGCCAGACGTATAACGCGCTGCTGTTGTCGGGCGCCAATCAGACGCCGACCTCGGCGTCGCTGGCTTCGTTCGCCAAGGCGCTCACGACTGCGAAGGTGGCGAAGGCGGCGGTGCTGCTCAACGGCCACCCGGGGTTGTTTGGAAACGAGCTGGATTGGTTCGACATGATTCGTGAGAATCCTGGTGGTCCGAACCCGTTCGTGTATGGTGAATCGCGGTTTGCGCGCTACATCGACATCATGATCGAGTGCGCCAGCGCCAGGGTCGCGGCGATGGCCTACGCGCCTCTATAGCCGTCTGTTCTCCTGGCGGGCGCCTTCGCCGGTGTTGACCGACGCGAGCGCCCGCTCGGCGGACTTGATCAGGTCGCGAGCAATGACCACCCGCTGAATTTGATTCGTGCCCTCGTAAATCCGGGTGATCTTGGCGTCACGCGTGTACTTCTCGACCGCTGACCGTCTGCTTGGCGGTGTGGAGGGTCAAGGCTTCAAATAGGCGATGACGACACTGGACTTTGGCCGGCCAACCGTCGCCGCGCAAGCCGTCGGCATCGCGCAGGGTGCCCTCGACCATGCCTTGCACTACGCAAGCACCCGCGAGCAGTTCGGCAAGCCGATTGCCTCCCTGCAAGGATTGCAGTTCATGCTTGCGGATATGGACACGATGACCTCAGCGGCCCGAGAACTCACCCCTTCTCGCTCAAGAGCTGGTCCATCCTGGTGCTCTCCTCCGCGCAGCCTCGCGCGCCTTTTCCTGCTAGCAGGCTGCTGAAGAACCCGGGTGATCGGGCCGTTTTCTAAGGATCATGCGAGTCACCACCGACCGACAACGGTGCGCACGGCTGTGCGCTGGCCCCGATCAAGGGGCCGGCGACACGCGCGGCCGGTGATCAGGGACACCTCGCCTCCAGATTCCGCAGCCGGACCAAGTTATAGACCGTGGCGGCGAAGGTAAGCTGCCAATCCACGAGGGCGACACCGCGATGCCGGAGTTTGCGCAAGCCGCCGACGGTCTTCATCCAGCCAAAGACCTGTTCTACGAGTTTCCGTTTCCGCTGACTGACGTGATAGCCCGCATGCCGCGTGGTCCGGCCATCGATCGCACTCCAGCGGACCTTCTGAGCAACGTGGGGCGTGACGGCCCGGATACGGACAGCGGCCACAAAGCTTGCCACATCGTAGCCCTTGTCCGCCCCGACCGTGCTGCCCGGCGGCGCGCTGGCCTCCAGCAACAGCGCCGCTGCCTCGCGTTCGGCGGTCCCCGTCGCGTGAGTCGCGCAGACGTTGGCGACAAGTCCCTGTCGATTGTCCAGCAGCACGTGGCCCAGATACGCCAGCTTGGCTTCCTTCCCCTGGCCCTTCCGATGCAGCATCGCCTCCGGATCGGTCGTCGACTGGTGCGTGTCGTTGCGCCGCCGCTCCCCGTGGAAGTTGACCGTGGGATTCCCGGGGTCATCGGGCGGGTCGCTCTCCGCCGCGTCCCGGCACCGAAAGCTCTTCAGGCTGGCCCACGCTTCCAATTGGGTCCCATCCACAGTGAAGTGTTCGTCCGAGAGCAGCCCGGCCGCCCGCGCGTGGGCCTGCACCGCATCAAAGAAGGCGGCCGCGAGATCGCCCGCCAGCAGCCGGTCGCGATTCTTGGTAAACGTGGTGGGATGCCAAACCGGGTCGTCCAAATTCAAGCCCACGAACCAGCGGAACAGCAGGTTGTAATTGAGCTCTTCCATCAGCAGCCGCTCGCTCCGCACCGTGTAGAGCACCTGCAGCAACAACGCGCGCAGCAGCTGTTCCGGCGGGATCGACGGACGCCCTGTGTTGGCGTACAGGCCGGCGAACCTGCGCGACATCGTTCTCAGCGCTTCGTCCGTCAGCGCGCGAACCGCGCGGAGCGGATGGTCGGCTGGTACGCGCTGTTCCGGCGACAGGTAGCTGAACATGTGAGTGCTTTGCTCATCGTGTCCGCGCATGATGGGGCTCCCTTCAGCGGTGTTGGGAGCATGGTAGTACGCCGGGATCGATCTGTCGATCCCATTTCACGGAGTTTTTCAGCAGCCTGCTAGAGGCGTTCTGTGTCGCTCACGTCCTCATGTGTCGACGGGACTAGCAGCCCGTGGTAAAAGCCCGGCGTCGCACCTAACGCGGATTTCACGAGCGGAGCCATGACCCTCTGCCAGGTACTGCTGAAATCCGCGCTAGCCGAGCGAGGCGCCTAGAGCGCTTTTCAGATAGGCCCTGTACGCCGCATGGTCATGAAAAGCGCCTACGCGGACAAGGCGCAACGACTGAAAATACCGCCTGTATTTGACGGAGGAGCAACGCAGGTCGCGAGGATGCATCGCTCGTCGAATGCAGACGGACTCTTACCACGGACTGCTAGACATCGGCTTTGAAATGCAAGCCACCCGGCTCGTCGACGAGTACATCCAGGAACGGCGGCTCTGAGGGGTCATTCGCGTACGCCTCGAAATCGGTGACACCGTTCTGACGCAGGACCGCTTCATCGATCGCGTAGTGGCCTGTGTACGCCCGACTGGGTTGCGTCAGGATCCAGTGTGCGGCATCCGCCATGATCGCGGGTTTGCGCGATTTTCGATAGACCTCATCGCCGAGCAGTTTCGTCGCTGCGGTCGAGATTGTCGTGCGGGGCCAGAGCGCGTTGGCCGCCACGCCCGCCTCCTTGAACTCCAGTGCCCAGCCCCTGATGCACAGCGACATGCAGTACTTCATCATGACCCACGGCAGGTGGTCACCCCACCAGTGCTCCGCGAATTCCAGCGGCGGTGAGATGGAGAGCATGTGCGGATTGTCAGCCTTGATCAAGTGTGGCAGGCAGGCCTTGCCCATCAGGAACGTGCCTCGCATATTGATACCGGCCATCAAGTCGAACTTCTTGGTTGGGACATCCAGCGTGTTCGTCAACGTGATCGCACTCGCGTTCAAGACGAGGCCGTCGATGCCCCCGAACCGACCCACTGCCTGCTCCACCGCCGCATGAATCTGCCGTTCGTCGCGCACATCGACCACTACAGCCAGCGCCCGTCCGCCAGCCTGTTCGATCTCCTGCGCGGCCGTATGAACGGTTCCAGGCAAGATCGGATGCGGCTCCGCGGTTTTGGCAGCCACGACGATGTTGGCGCCGTCGCGTGCGGCTCGGAGGGCAATAGCGAGGCCGATTCCGCGGCTGGCTCCAGAGACGAGGATCGTCTTGTTCCGTAGCGTGGACATCTCAACACCTTCCTTCGCGATTTCGGCGCCTCGGCCCGCTCACGGGGCGAGCCGACAGTATAGGTGAGCGGCGCCCACCGCGCGGTGGCTGGCCCGCACACAGGCGGTCGGCGGCGGCGCGGCAACGGCGTGCGATTGGCGATAGAATCGGCGCTGTGCCGTCGGCGTATGCGGCAGGCGACGCGGTCTCCACGCAGGGCGACGAGCGGCATCGCCATCGTTCGCGGATCGAGGCTCACACGCGCATGACGTGCATCGCTGGATGCGAGAGAGGCGCCTTCATCAGTATGAGGAAGAAAAAGGTGACGCGCTGGCAGATCGCGCTTCTGTCGACCTCCACCGGGATCGGTCTGGCACTGGCGGTCGGGTGCGCCCCCGATACGCCGCCAGCCGCCACGGCACAGGAAGCCAATGTGCCGGCGTTGCCGTCGCCAGACCTCTACGCCGGGTCTCCCTATCTCGGAGAACTCCGCAACTCGTTGGTCTACGGCGAGATCTGGGAGCGCCCGCAACTGTCGAAACGCGACCGGAGCTTGATCACGGTCGCCGTGCTCCAGGCGCTGGTGCGCGACGAGCTCGCGCTCCATGTCCCCCGCGGGCTCGACAACGGACTCAGCGCGGAAGAGATCTCCGAAATCATCCTGCACGTGACGTTTTACGCTGGATGGCCGACGGGCGTTCAGGCGTCGTTGACCGCAGCCGAGGCGTTCGAGGAGCGCGGGCTGTCGCTCGGTGAGCTGCCACGTGCGCCATCGGGGGCCGACGCGTCGACGCCGAGCGCGTTGAGCGATGCCTATGCCGCGGTGCCGAGACTCGGAGAGTTGCGCAACAGCTTGCTGTACGGCGACATCTGGGAGCGGCCGCTTCTCTCGAAGCGCGACCGGAGCCTCATCACCGTCGCGGTCAATCAGGCGCTCTATGCGACCAACGAGCTACGGACGCACATCGATCGTGCGCTCGACGAAAACGGTGTGACGCCGCAGGAGATCTCCGAAGTGATTCTCCATGTGACGTTCTACGCCGGCTGGCCGGCGGCGGTGAATGCCGGGCGGCTGGCGACAGCGGCGTTCGAGGCGCGCGGTATCGACTTGAGCCAGTTGCACTAACACGCTGGCTCGACGCGTTCCGGTCAGATTGTGAATGCACGCTGCGCCGACCATCATCGGTTCAGAAAAAGGAGGGGATATGAACGGCAGATTATGGGTTCTCGTTGTCGGTTTTCTGATCGTGGTGATACGTGTCGGGGGAGTCGCTCAGGAACCGGATGCCAGGATCCTTGTGCAGACGTCTCTCGCAGCGATGGGCGGCGAAAATATGACGTCCATTCAGTATTCCGGGAGCACCGGCTATCTCGCCGCCTCTGGTCAGAATTATTCGCTAGCAAACGATTGGCCGGCGAATCAGATGACCAGCTACACCCGAACCATCGATTACGACGCCAGATCCTCAAGGGAGGATCTCACGCTCACGCAGGGAACTGGAGAGGGCGGACCGACAGGAGGAGGTAATTCTCCCTTGATCACGTCGCCGCTCGAAGGGGAGCAGCGGCGGATATCGATGGTCAGTGGCGACTATGCCTGGACCATGCGTGGTGCCACGGTGGTTCCAGCGCCCGCCGACGCGGAGCAGCGGCAGCTCGAGATCTGGCTCACCCCGCATGGCTGTCTCAAAGCCGCGCTGGCTCCAGGGGCCAACCCGATCGTCATCACGCGGACTGAACAAGGGAAGGGCCGGATCAGGGCTGTCTCGTTTATGGCGCTGGAGAAGTACCGGGTGCAGTGCGCGATCAACGACGAGAATCTGGTCGAGCGGATCCAGACGTATTTTCCCAATCCCGTCGTCGGCGACATGTATTACGAGTTGGTCCTGACCAACTACCAGGATTTTAACGGCGTGATGTTCCCGACGACGTTCCATGCGCACCATGATCTCGATGACGATCTGGAAGGCGAAGGCGTCAACGTCAGCGGTGGCCACAACCAGTTCGGTCTCACGGTGACCAGCGTCCAGGTGAACGTGGCTGACGCCACGGTGACCGTGCCAGACGTGGTGCGCACAGCAACCGTTCCACTGGTCCGTGTGGAGTCGCAGCAAGCGGCGGAGGGGGTCTGGCATGTGGGCGGCGGGACGCACGCGAGTGTGGCCGTCGAGTTCATGGATTTCATCACGGTCATCGAGGCACCGCTCAATGAGGAGCGGTCACTGGCTGTGATCGCTGAAGTGAAGCGATTGATTCCCAATAAGCCGATTCGGTACCTGGTAAGTTCGCACCACCACTGGGATCACTTGGGCGGACTCCGCGCCTACGTCCAGCAGGAGGGCGTGACCATCATTGTGCAGCAATCGAATCACGCGTACTACGCAGAGGTCTTGACGGTTCGGCCGTGGACCTTGGAGCCCGACAGGCTGGCGCTTGCGCCGCCCGAAGAAGTCGCCGAGGGCTACACCTTTGAGTCGGTGGGCCAGAAATACGTGCTGACGGACGGGACGAAGGTCATGGAGATCTACAACGTGCAAGGACTTGCGCATGCTCAGGGCATGCTGATGGCGTATCTGCCGCAAGAGAAAATAGTGATCGAAGCGGATCTGTTTACTCCGCCCGCGCCGAATACGCCGACCCCAACGACCGTGTCCGCGTCTAGCAGGCTGCTGAAAAACTCCGTGAAATGGGATCGACAGATCGATCCCGGCGTACTACCATGCTCCCAACACCGCTGAAGGGAGCCCCATCATGCGCGGACACGATGAGCAAAGCACTCACATGTTCAGCTACCTGTCGCCGGAACAGCGCGTGCCAGCCGACCATCCGCTCCGCGCGGTTCGCGCGCTGACGGACGAAGCGCTGAGAACGATGTCGCGCAGGTTCGCCGGCCTGTACGCCAACACAGGGCGTCCGTCGATCCCGCCGGAACAGCTGCTGCGCGCGTTGTTGCTGCAGGTGCTCTACACGGTGCGGAGCGAGCGGCTGCTGATGGAAGAGCTCAATTACAACCTGCTGTTCCGCTGGTTCGTGGGCTTGAATTTGGACGACCCGGTTTGGCATCCCACCACGTTTACCAAGAATCGCGACCGGCTGCTGGCGGGCGATATCGCGGCCGCCTTCTTTGATGCGGTGCAGGCCCACGCGCGGGCGGCCGGGCTGCTCTCGGACGAACACTTCACTGTGGATGGGACCCAATTGGAAGCGTGGGCCAGCCTGAAGAGCTTTCGGTGCCGGGACGCGGCGGAGAGCGACCCGCCCGATGACCCCGGGAATCCCACGGTCAACTTCCACGGGGAGCGGCGGCGCAACGACACGCACCAGTCGACGACCGATCCGGAGGCGATGCTGCCTCGGAAGGGCCAGGGGAAGGAAGCCAAGCTGGCGTATCTGGGCCACGTGCTGCTGGACAATCGACAGGGACTTGTCGCCAACGTCTGCGCGACTCACGCGACGGGGACCGCCGAACGCGAGGCAGCGGCGCTGTTGCTGGAGGCCAGCGCGCCGCCGGGCAGCACGGTCGGGGCGGACAAGGGCTACGATGTGGCAAGCTTTGTGGCCGCTGTCCGTATCCGGGCCGTCACGCCCCACGTTGCTCAGAAGGTCCGCTGGAGTGCGATCGATGGCCGGACCACGCGGCATGCGGGCTATCACGTCAGTCAGCGGAAACGGAAACTCGTAGAACAGGTCTTTGGCTGGATGAAGACCGTCGGCGGCTTGCGCAAACTCCGGCATCGCGGTGTCGCCCTCGTGGATTGGCAGCTTACCTTCGCCGCCACGGTCTATAACTTGGTCCGGCTGCGGAATCTGGAGGCGAGGTGTCCCTGATCACCGGCCGCGCGTGTCGCCGGCCCCTTGATCGGGGCCAGCGCACAGCCGTGCGCACCGTTGTCGGTCGGTGGTGACTCGCATGATCCTTAGAAAACGGCCCGATCACCCGGGTTCTTCAGCAGCCTGCTAGTAGAACTTTCTACAACAACGTGCAACGACTGGAGCTGGATGTCGAGACGATCGCACCGATCCATGGGGGTCGTGTGTACCCGTGGGCGGATTTTGCGAGCATCGTCAACGGCGCGGAGGCCAACTAGGAGCGGTTTCCTAACCTCAAGGCGGGTCCTGACCGCGGCCAGCCCTATTCGTGCCGAGATGTGTCACCGGCCATGAGGCGCGGCACCTCCTCTGCAAACCGGCTCCGCTCGCATCACAGACGGATCCAGGAGGGAACATCTTGCCTCGCGTCGCGGCTGGCGCCAGCCCTACGGTTTGCGCCGGAGGTGCCGCGCCTCACAGCTGGTGGTGATCATGACGCGGTGAATCGCGGTCACCCGCGACAAGGTTACGACACGACGTCCAGACAGTACGGCATGACCGGCTCACGCCGTGGACGGCGGCACGGTACCCCTGAGCCCGAGTGCGTCGGCCTGCTCGCGCATGAAACGGATCACGTTGGCCACGTGCGTCTCGAGCGGCAACTCGAGTTCCGCGGCCCCGCGGCGCAGGTCGTCGCGTGATACGGCTCGCGCGAACGCCTTGTCCTTCATCCGCTTGAGCACCGAACGCGCTTCGAGGTCGAGAATGCTCTTTGAGGGCCGGACCAGCGATGCCGCGGTGACGAATCCGGCCATCTCATCGCAGGCGTACAGTGTCTTCTCGAGGGGGCTTTCCCGCGGGACATTCGAGTAGTCGGCGTGCGACAAGATCGCACGCATGACCCAGTCCGGATACCCACGCCGTTGCAGTTCTTCGCAGCCACGGAACGGATGATCGGCTGGCGTCGAGTAGCGTTCGTAGTCGAAATCGTGCAGCAGCGCGACGACACCCCAGGCGGTCTCGTCTTCGCCGAACGTCCTCGCGTAGCCGCGCACGGCGGCCTCGACCGCGAGCGCATGCTTGCGCAGGCTCTCGCCGACGGTCCACTCCGTGAGTAGGGCCCACGCGGCGTCACGCGAGAGCGGCTGGCTCATGCCGATGGCCTCGTGTGCGGGCTGCACGTCACGTTGATCCTGCAAGCGGTCATGGATCTACGGCGTCTCCCACAGTCGGGATCGGTCGAGCGCCGACGCCCAGCGGGATCGACGACGCTCGATGTCCGCAAGCGCCATGCTCGGCTCGAAGCGCCTCTCGACATGCCAGTTGGTAGCGAGGTCATCGCGTCCCTTCCAGAATCCGACCGCCAGACCAGCGAGTACGCCGCGCCGAGCGCCGTGGTCTCGGTGATCTGCGGGCGCACGAGAGGCATGCCGAGGATGTTCGCCTGGAACTGCATCAGGAGATCGTTGGAGGCCGCTCCGCCATCGACGCAGCTCTCTGATGTTCAGGCCAGTGTCTTTTCTCATGGCTTCCACGACATCTCCGACTTGGTGGGCGATCCCCTCCAACGCGGAACGGGCGATGTGTCTGGATGTTGTACCACGGGTCAACCCCACGATCGTGCCGCGAGCGTACGGATCCCAGTGCGGCGCGGCCAGGCCAGTGAAGGCGGGAACGAGGTAGACCCCGGCGCTGTCGTCGACCGGGAGGTGCTGCTCGAACTCGCGCTCTGCCATGCCGCGCACCCTGCCGGAGTGAGCGAAGAGGATCGCCCGTGAGCTGATCGTCCCCTGATCAAGTGCGAGCACGAGCTGCATTGACGATCTTCCTGGGTGAAGCGGGCCACTGTGCACGGCCTCAGCGAGGCCAGCCATCCACGAAACTTGGCGACATCTCTGAATGAGGACCGCCGGATCAGGCAAGGTGTGTCCTCTGGCCCTCACGGGCCTCAGTGTGACGTTCTGCGCCGGCCGGCAGCAGCGGTGAACTGGCGACCGCGCCGTTCGAGGAGCGCGGTGTCGACCTGAGCCAGTTGCAGTGAGAGGCTGGCTCGACGCGCTCAGTGTCCTCCGACGATGAACGGCACCGGGATGCACGTCACGCCTCCGGCGGAGTGCCGAGCACGACGGGACCAGCGTCGGTACCCCATTGATGGTCCCATCCTGTGCGGTCGCTTTCCAGGGTTTGCCGGCGAAGCGCGGTGAGCGCGGGTGATGCTGGGAAGCCCTGGTGCATCTCCAGGATCAGCGATGCCAGCTCCGCGGAGGATGAGAACAGGCGCCCGTTACGCCCGTCGACCAGCCGCTCGCGCACCGCCGGTCCGTAGTCGAACGCGCACACCGGTAGTGCGGCGCCGAGCATGTCCGCGAGCTTCATCGGCAGGTCGAGGCCCGAGGTGGAACGGTGCAGACACACGCCGAGGTCGGCCGCCGCGAGGAGGACAGGGTAATCGTCTGGGCTAAGCCATCGGGTTTCGATCCGGACCCAGCTTGACGTTCGGCTGCGGAGGCGCGCCTCAAAGGGCTGACGACCTGGGCCGTCGCCCGTAACGAGAATAAGCACTCGTGTCTTGTGCGAAGAGCCCGAAGCTGCCGCCAGTGCCTGTTCGCAGGTCTCGGCGGCGTCGAGCAGCAACTCGAAGTCCTCGTCAGGCGTCCAGCTGGTAGACGAGACGATGACAAACGCCTCGCAGTGGGCGCCGAGGAGCCGCCGTCGCTCGGCGTCACGGCGCCTTGGGTCCAGCGGCACGAAGCACTCGGCCGGACGGTCGTACACGACGACGGGGTCGAGGAGTTTCCACGAGGCCGCCAGTTCGCTTCGCAGGGCGTGTGACACCGTGATGTGCCGGCTGGCGCCCCTGGCGCAGACGCGTTCCAGTCGTCGGGTGATCCGCACGAGCCAGTGCGCCGACCCGAGTCGCATCGCCAGGACCGACCAGCTCAGATTGTGCCAGTCGATGACGAGCCGGGATCGTCGGAGCCAGGCGATGGCAAGCGCAGTCGGCAGAGTCGGGAGCGCCGGCGGATTCTGGACCAGCAGCACGTCCGCACGTGGGATGATCACCCCCAGCAGCCACAGCAACCGCCAGGTCAGCCGGACGCGGTCGAGCGTCCCGCTGGTGAATGATCGCAAAGCGAGTCCACCCGCGCCGAGCATCGATGTGGAGGGTGCCAGGCGGTAGATGCGTACTTCCGGGTGCGCGGCGAGTGCCGAGACGACCGGCGCGCCCGCATAGCCGATCAGGCTGACCTGCGCGCCGCGCCTGGCTAGGGCCAGCGCGTGATACTGCATGCGCGGACTTCTTCCCAGATCTCCGAGCACGACGACTGTGGCATGGACGGGTGGCAGAGCGGGTATCATACCGAGCAAGAAGGGTGGGCGTTTCGCGGATGCGTCGCGCGATTGTCATGGTGGCCGGCGAGACTGCGGGGCATGTCCACCCGGCGCTGGCGGTGGCCGACGCGTACTGCCGCGCGGGAGCCGGAGACGCGCCCGGCGGCCGCGGCCTCTGGAGCCTGGCGAGCCGGACCGCGCTTAGGCACGCAGCAGCACCCTGCTGACACCGGCGCTTGCGCCGACCCGCCATGGATGCCAGGTCACTGCCACGTGACTGCCGACAGGCCCGCACGCATGGAATGACCGGCTCAGGCTGCGGAAGGCGACGGGCATCATACGAGAGCGATAGGCTCATGCCGATGGCCTCGTGTGCGGGCTGCACGTCACGTCGATCCTGCAGGCGGTCATGGATCTACGGCGTCTCCCACAGTCGGGATCGGTCGAGCGCCGACGCCCAGCGGGATCGGCGACGCTCGATGTCCGCAAGCGCCATGCTCGGCTCGAAGCGCCTCTCGAGATGCCAGTTGGTAGCGAGGTCATCGCGTCCCTTCCAGAATCCGACCGCCAGACCAGCGAGGTACGCCGCGCCGAGCGCCGTGGTCTCGGTGATCTGCGGGCGCACGATAGGCATGCCGAGGATGTCCGCCTGGAACTGCATCAGGAGATCGTTGGAGGCCGCTCCGCCATCGACGCGCAGTTCTCTGATGTCCAGGCCAGTGTCTTTTCTCATGGCGTCCACGACATCTCCGACCTGGTGGGCGATCCCTTCCAGCGCGGCACGGGCGATGTGTCCGGATGTTGTACCACGGGTCAACCCCACGATCGTGCCGCGAGCGTACGGATCCCAGTGCGGCGCGCCCAGGCCAGTGAAGGCGGGAACGAGGTAGACCCCGGCGCTGTCGTCGACCGAGCGTGCCAGCGCCTCGACGTCGCCCGCCGACGCGACGAGGCCCAGCCCGTCGCGCAGCCACTGGACGACGGCGCCGCCCATGAACATGCTGCCCTCCAGCGCGTATTCGGTACGCCCGTCCACTTGCCAGCCGACTGTCGTCAGTAGCTGATGCTCAGAGACGCTAGGCGTCGAGCCGGTATTGAGAACCAGGAAGCAGCCGGTGCCGTAGGTGTTCTTGGCCAGGCCCGGCTCGAAGCACAGCTGTCCGAAGAGCGCCGCCTGCTGATCGCCGGCGATGCCCGCGATCGGGGCTCTGAGCGATGTGGATGCCGACGCCACCGTTCCGTAGACTTCGCTGGACGAGCGCACCGATGGCAGGATCGAGCGTGGGATGCGCAGCAGGTCGAGTAAGCCGCCATCCCAGTCACCAGCATGAATGTTGAACAGCATCGTGCGCGCGGCGTTACTCGGCTCGGTGAGGTGGTACCCACCGCCTGTCAGGTTCCACAAGAGCCAGGTGTCGATGGTGCCGAAGGCGAGGGCGCCGCGCTCCGCCTCATCGCGGGCACCTTCGACGTTGTCGAGGATCCACGCGAGTTTGGTGGCGGAGAAGTACGCGTCGATAACCAGGCCGGTCTTGTCGCGCACCATGGGTCCGTATCCGTCGGCGCGCAGTTGATCGCAGACCGCGGCAGTGCGCCGATCTTGCCAGACGATTGCGCGACAGATCGGTCGGCCGGTGCTCCGGTTCCAGACGACCGTCGTCTCGCGCTGGTTCGTGACACCGACCGCGGCAATGTCGGCCGGTGCGACGCGCTCCTGCGCGAGCACGGCGTTGACGACGGCGATCTGCGTCGTCCAGATCTCATCGGCATCGTGCTCCACCCACCCCGGATGCGGGAAGTACTGCTCGAACTCCCGCTGTGCGATGCCGCGCACCCGCCCGGCGTGATCGAACAGCATCGCCCGTGAGCTGGTCGTCCCCTGGTCAAGTGCAAGCACGAATGGCATCGAAACTCTTTCTGCGTCAAGCGGGTCACCGCGCACGGCGTCAACCAGGCCGGCCACGCGCCTGGTTCACCGACACCTTCGACCGTCGGGCGACAGTCTATCGCGGGAAAGGCTGACGAATTCTGACATCCGGCGGACCCGCAGCCACGATGCCTGTATCCTCTGCAGCACGATGGTGCGCCCGACTGGTTGACAAATGGTTGTTGCGAGCTTGACTGCCGTGACGATGGTGGCGTTTGCGGCCAATTCCTTGCTGTGCCGCATGGCGCTCGGTGGGTCGCTCGTCGATCCGGTGTCATTCACGACGATTCGTCTCGTCAGCGGCGCTATGGCGTTTGTCGCCATCTCTCGAGTGACGACTGGACTCGGGGAACCGCGGACAGGGAAGGGTTCCTGGGGTTCGGGCTTCGCGTTGTTTGCGTACGCCGCGGCGTTCTCCCTGGCGTATGTGTCGCTCAGCACGGGAATGGGAGCCCTCATTCTGTTCGGGGCCGTGCAGGTGACGATGCTAGGGGCGGGCCTCATGGCCGGCGAACGCCTCACACCCGCGCAGTGGGCCGGCTCCATCGCGGCGATTGGCGGTCTGGTCTATCTCGTGCTTCCTGGGATCTCCGCTCCCGACCCGGTTGGCGCGCTGCTGATGTGCGTGTCAGGGATCGCGTGGGGTGTGTACTCGATCCGTGGCAGGGGAGTATCGACGCCGGTGGCCATGACCGCCGCGAGCTTTCTTCGGGCCTCACCCTTTGCGATCGTTGCGAGCGCCGTTGCGCTGTCCTCGAGACACATGGAACCCGCCGGTGTGTTGATTGCGACCGCCTCCGGTGTCGTGACGTCCGGGATCGGGTACGTCCTGTGGTACACGGTCTTGCGCAGCATCACGACAGCTCAGGCGTCGATCGTGCAACTCTCGGTGCCGGTGATCGCCGCGTTCGGCGGCGTCGCATTTCTTTCGGAGCACGTCTCCGCACGGCTGGTTGTCGCGAGTGTCGTGATACTGGGAGGCGTGGCGCTGGCTGTGATCACGGGGCCGTCCACTCGAAGCCGCGCCACGAGGACCGTCTGAGGGACATCTGCCTCCGCACGTTCGCAGGGCAATCGCTGGTCGGCTCCCCCTATAATCGGCCGGTCCGAAGAAAGCGTATCGCGATGGCCTGGATGTCACTCGGGTGAGAGGCGTGGAGTCATGAAGTACAGCGTCGTGTTCAATGCAATCGTGTCTGCGTCCATCAGCCTGACGAGCGTGGCATGCCAGCAGTCGCAGGATGGAGTAGCCTCCGAGATATCTCAGGCGCCGCTCCGAGGCGTTCCCACGTTCCGTGCGGATCCAAACTGGCCGCAGTTGCCAGCGCAGTGGAGGCTAGGTGAGGTCTCGAGCATCGCCATCGATGTGCAGGACAACGCCTGGTTCCTGCACCGTCCGTGGACGCTTCCCCCCGACGAAGCCGATATGGCGGCGCCGCATGTGGTGGGGTTCGACAGCGACGGCAACGTGCTCGATGCGTGGGGAGGGCCGGGAGAGGGGTACGAGTGGCCCCAGCGGGAACATGGGCTCCAGGTCGACCATCAGGGGTTCGCCTGGATCGGCGGGCACAATTGTCCCACGCTGAACGAGCCCGGCCTCGAGCCGATCGCGGACGACCAGCTGCTGAAGTTCACACTGGGCGGCGAGTTCGTCATGCAGATTGGGCGGAGCAACGCCGGTGGGGGAAATGCGGACACGGCGAATCTCCACGAGCCGGCGGATGCGGTCGTTCACGCCCCCACCAACGAGCTCTTTGTTGCTGACGGATACGGGAACCACCGCGTGGCTGTGTTCGACGCCGACACGGGCGCCTTCAAACGCATGTGGGGTGCATTCGGCAACGCGCCGGAGGACGACGACCACTGCCCCTACCTGTTTCTCGACTCGGTGCCCGATGGTCCCGGCCCACCGCAGTTCGGCGTCGTGCATGCCATCCGCGTGTCACACGACGGGATGGTCTACGTGGCCGATCGTGAGAACAGACGGGTGCAGGTGTTCACGGTAGGCGGTGAGTACGTCGACCAAATCGTGTGGAGGGAATCGCCGTTTGCGCGAAACCTCGCGCTATCCGCGGACCCGGAGCAGCAGTTCCTGTACGTCGGTGGGGACAGCGGGATCATGGTGCTTGATCGTCGTCGCCTCGATGTGCTGACCACCATTGAGACGTCGGTCGGGACTGGTCACCATATACAGACCGACTCACAAGGCAATCTCTACATCGCCGCGACCGGGGCCGGATTTCAACGGCTCCTTTTCACGGGCGTGTCGTCCGTGGCGGTCGAGTAGGCATAGCGGCGACCCGTCGAGCCCGCAAGGCTCGACGACGTCAAGAGGACAATCCAGTGGCATATACGCGTATTGATGTTGCCCAGGCGCGGGAACTGATCGAGAAGAGCAATGCTGTTGTCGTGGACATCAGAGATCCTGCGTCATACCAGGCGGGGCATATCCCCGGGGCAGAGGCTGTCGATCAGGACACTGTTCAGACGTTTGTCGAGACGGCCGACCGTGCCCGCCCGTTAATCGTCTGTTGCTACCACGGCAACATGAGTCAGGGGGCGGCAGACTACTTTAATCAGCACGGCTTTCCTGATGCGTACAGTCTGGACGGTGGATACGAAGCGTGGCAGGCGGCGTCAGTTGAACCTCCGCTTCGGAGTCGGAGCTAGCCTGACTTTCGCAGTTCGAACCCGTTCCGCCGCGTTTTTGCGAGTCGGCGCGCCGAAAGGTCCATGTTTGAGCAGCCCGTGGTAAGAGTCCGTCTACATTCGTCAAGCGACGCATCCTCGTGGCCAGCGTTGCTCCTCCTTCAAATACAGGCGGTATTCTCAGTCGTCGCGCCTTGTCCACGAGCGCGGATTCCGCAGGTGTGCCACGACCGAGCGAAATCCGCGCGAGGCGCCTCGCTCGTCTAGCGCGGATTTCAGCAGTTACTCGCAGAGGGTCATGGCCTCTTGCGGCAAGCAGGGGACTCGTGAAATCCGCGTTAGGTGCGACGCCGGACTTTCACCACGGACTACTAGGGACCGGAGCCGAGGACGCGGCGAAGGAAGGACCTGGGGTGCGGGTCCGAGAGCGCCGCGCACAAGAGCGTGACGAGTCCAATCAGAGCAGCCACAACGCGAAACTGAGCCGCACTGTGTTCGCCCTTGAACGGTCCCGCCCACCACACGCGCAGCGAGCTCGGGTACGATGCCGCGGTGATGGTCGCGCGCGCCCGATCAATGCGATCGGTATCGGCCACATCGGGATGCGCGACGATGGCCGCGATGTCTCTTCGGCGCGGCGACTGCACTTCGTAGTGCCCCACGTTTCCGCCCTCGAGGTACTCCTCGACGTAGAGGTCGCGTTCGGTCTGGCGGCGGGCCTCGGCCGAAAGGCCCTCCCGCCATCGAATGTTGATGATCGGGGCCGGGCTCTCGAACAACGCCCACGCCGTACACAGCACGATGAGCAGACACTGACCCGCCACGGCGATTCTGCGGAGCTGGTACTGGGGAGGGAGCGTCATCGCGCCACTTCCAGCCGAGCAAAGACCCCGTTGCCGACGGTCGTCCAGAGGAGCACGTGCAAGCCGGTCAGTACAAGGAGGGCGCTCGTCGATGTCCGACGGGAGGATGCCACGACCCAGCAGGCGGCAAAGACGCCGGGGAAGATCGACAGCAGGAGATCGAGGTTGAACGGCGCGCTCGTCGGCCACCATCGCACCACAAAGAACAACCCGGGGAGCGCGTAGAGGGCTGCCGGGACGAGCGCTCCTCGACGGGACTGGAGCAGCGCCAGTGCCAGGAGCGGAACGCCAGACAGGGCGCTGAACAGGCCAAACTCGCCGAACCCGGCCTGCGAGAACAACGGAGTGGCGACCTTGTTTTCGAAGACGACCGACTCGAAGAAGGGTCGGTGGCCAAGCTCCCGCTCCCAGACAAGGGACAGTCTTCCGAGCGTCACGTAGAAGAAAATCCACCCGAGATACAGCGCGACTCCCGCCGACGTGAAGGTTGCCGCACGCAGGCCTCGCCGAAGCGCGTCGCCTGGCTTACTGAGTGCGGCCAGTGCGCCGCTGGCAAGGCTCAGCAGACCGAACCCATGCAACGCGGTGTGCAGCCCCTGCAGAAACCCCGCAACCAGCGCGGCGGCGTGGGCCGGCACGGGCATCCGGCCTCTGGCCAGGGCCAGCAAGGGCACGACACCCACAGCGATGCTGAGGTAGCCGAGATCCCAGTATCCGAAGAAGAGCAGGCACAGCGGCGTGGCAATCGCCAGCCCGACGTAGCGGCAACTCTGGCGCGACCACCTGTGCCACGCCGCGGCGATGCCAAGTTCGAACAAGAACAACAGACCGGCTAACGTGGAGAGCGTGTTGTAGGCACGCGCGGGCGACGTCTCGGATCGACCAAAGGCACCGTCGAGTGCTGTAATCGCCACATCAGCAAGGTGCGAATGAAAGAGCACGTCGCCTCGGTCGACGCGGAAGCGGTCCTCGAACTGGCCACGGGATCGGCCGGCATCACTACCGCTGGGCAGCAAGCCCTCCCCAGGGTCCGCCGGTGGGTCGAATTGCTGCGGCAGCGGCACAGCCACGAACGACACGGCAGCGATCACTAGCGCGCACAGCACGACGAGCCGGCGGCGGCGGCGCGGAGCGGACGTGGCGCGCAGCACCAGCACCGCAAGACCGATGACGATGGCCGACTGGATACGGGGAACATGGAGCGTGACCTGCTCCTGCCAGAAGACACTGGCAGCAGTGATCCACCCGGCACCGTGGAGCATCACCATCGCGCTCGTGATAGCGATGAGCAGCCACGGCAGCGCCCGGCCCGCCTCCCACTGCCTGGCGATCACGACGTCACTACCAGACCCGCCACGACCCCCCATCCCCACCACTGCGCGCGCGCACCGAGCTCGGAGAGCGATCGGGCAGTGCCCGGAAGCGGCATCAGCGACGCGAGGCACACCACACCGGCGAATTGCAGCCACGCCCGGGTCTCTGGCCCTGCCAGGCCCCACTGTCCAGCCAGGAACCAGGCGAGCACAATCAGGACAGGACCGATGAAGAGAAAACGACTGATCGCGGCCACTCTCCGGTCTTCGTCGTCGTCCATCTACCGTTCTCTCACCCTATCTCGTAGCGCCAAGGCGCGCCGATGTCTTCGGTCCTCAGAGCCAGACAAGCGTAGCCGATCCTGCACGCGTGCACGAAGCGCGGAGAGCGACCGACTGACGCCCGGAAGTGGCACCAGCGACGCCAGGCACGCCACGCCGGCAAACTGCAGCCACGCGCGCGTCTCGGGCCCGGCCACGTCCCACTGCCCAGCCAGAAACCAGGCGAGCAGGATCAGCACGGGGCCGATGAAGAGGACACGGTTGATCGCCTCGATTCGTATGTCTATCTGGTCGTCCATTCGCCGTTCTCGCACCCTGCTGACGAGTCCGTCACATGCTGCGACATTCCCAGTCCGCCAAGGTGGACAAGAGTAGTCGAAGTCACGCGTCGTTGCTGTGTACTCAGCGCTTTCGCCGTCGGTGCGGCCGCTCGTGTTTTCGCTTGCCTCGGTGCGATACTCTGAGTGTAGATGGCCTTTCCTGACCAGACGGCGTCGGCGTTGCCGATCGGTCGCTATGCGCCGTTCGTTCCCATTGACCTACACGACCGAACGTGGCCGACCAATCGCATCACGAAGGCGCCGCAATGGTGTTCAGTCGACCTGCGGGACGGCAATCAGGCGCTCATCGATCCGATGGACGCCAATCGCAAATTGGCGATGTTCACCTTGCTGGTGAAGATGGGCTACAAGGAGATTGAGGTCGGATTCCCGTCCGCCAGTCAGACTGACTTCGACTTCGTACGCCACATCATCGACAAGGGCATGATCCCGGATGACGTCATCATTCAGGTGCTGACGCAAGCCCGCGAGCCTCTGATCCGCCGCACGTATGAAGCCATCGTCGGCGCCAGGAACGTCATCGTGCATCTCTACAATTCGACCTCGACGCTGCAGCGTCGGGTGGTGTTCGGCCTCGACAGATCTGGTATCAAGAAGATCGCCACGGACGGGGCCCAGCTGTGTCTGGACTTGGTGCCCACGGTTCCTGGCACGGCGGTGTCGTTTGAATACTCACCTGAGTCCTTCACGGGGACGGAACTGGACTTTGCGCTCGACGTCTGCAACGCGGTGAATGAGATCTGGAAGCCGACGCCCCAACGCAAGACGATCATCAACCTGCCGGCCACCGTCGAAATGGCGACCCCCAATGTGTACGCCGATGCCATCGAGTGGATGCATCGCCATTTGGCGTACCGCGAGTCAGTCGTCCTGAGTCTGCACCCGCACAACGACCGTGGGACCGGCGTGGCCGCGGCCGAATTAGGCTACATGGCCGGTGCCGACCGCATCGAGGGCACACTGTTCGGGAATGGCGAGCGTACCGGCAACGTCTGCCTGGTGACGCTGGGGCTGAACCTCCTCAGCCATGGCATCGATCCGCAGATCGATCTCTCCGATATCGACGATGTGCGGCGCACCGTTGAGTACTGCAATCAACTGCGCGTGCCCGAGCGCCATCCATACGCTGGCGACCTGGTGTTTACCGCCTTTTCCGGGTCGCACCAGGATGCGATCAAGAAGGGCTTCGAATGTCTGGAACACGATGCCTCCGCGGCCCGCACGACCGTGGACCAGCAGGCCTGGGCGGTTCCGTATCTCCTGATCGATCCACGAGACATCGGCCGTTCGTATGAAGCCGTCATCCGGGTGAACAGCCAGTCCGGGAAGGGGGGCGTCGCGTATCTGATGAAGACCGGGCACCATCTGGACCTGCCGCGGCGGCTCCAAATCGAATTCAGCCAGACGGTACAGCGTCGAACGGACTCCGAAGGCGGCGAAGTCTCCCCTGAGGAGCTCTGGATGATTTTCGAGGACGAGTATCTTCCAGTCGCGGAGAAGACGTGGGGCCGCTTCGCGCTCGATGGATTGTCGCAGTCGTCACATCTTCATGAAGACGTGCAGTTGACCGTCGAATTGCAGGATGCCGGGACGCTTCACACGCTCAGCGGTTCGGGCAGCGGTCCGATCGCCGCGCTTGTTGTGATCCTGAACGCGCACCTCGGCGGGACGCAGATTCGCGTGCTCGATTACGTCGAACATGCACTCGCTGCTGGCAGGGACGCCAAGGCTGCGGCATATCTCGAATGCGACGTGGACGGTCGCGTGTTCTGGGGCGTCGGCATCGATCCCAGCACCACGAGGGCCGCGCTCAAAGCAGTGGTCTCAGCCGTGAATCGTGGCCTTCGGTGACCCCCGCAGTGAACCGCAGTGGGTAGCCGTCTCTTAGGACCTGGAAGCGAAGCCCCTGGCGGTCGCAGAAGCGACACTCGTTCGGCGCATGGTCGACGGTCAGTCGGATGTCTTGGCTGCGAATGCCGTGGCACCTGCGTGCATTTCAGGGGTGCCGAACGCGGCTAACCCCCGTCGAAACTTGTTGCGCTCCGCAATGTCCCTCGGCAGATCCAATCCTTCGATCAGCGACAGACGGTCCGTCACGAGCGCCGCCCACGGCAGTGCAGCCAGCTCTCCGGCAAGAGCCTGAGCGTCGCGAAGGGCGGTCCCGTCCTCGACGAGCCTGTTCACCAAGCCCATCCTATGGGCTTCCTCCGCCGGAACTCTTCGGCCGGTCAGGATGATGTCCATGGAGTGGGACAGTCCGATCTGTCTCGGTAACGAGACGGTCACCGCACCGAGAATCGGCACCCCGACTTTCCGATCCAGCATTCCGAAAACAGCGCTTTTCGCGGCGACACGGAGGTCACACCACACAGCCAGCGCCATTCCGCCCGCCACGGCGAATCCTTCGACCGCCGCAATGGTTGGTTTGCGCATTCTCAGACGAAGCGGCCCCATCACCGAGTCGCCTTCTTCGCTGATGTTTGGCGTCTCACCCCGAGCCAAGGCCTTCAGATCGAGACCTGCGGAGAAATGTCCAGCGGCTCCAGTCAAGACGGCGACCTTGGCATCCGAATCACTCTCGAACGCCCGAAACGCATCCGCTAGTTGCGCTGCGGTTTCGCGGTCGATGGCGTTTCTGACCTTGGCTGATTGATGGTGATAGTCGTGACGCCATCGGATTTCTCTACGATGACTTTCATGGTCATGCTCCCACTTCGGCCCTAAGCACCGGTCCATGTCGGGCGGCGCTTTTCTGCGAACGCCTTCGGCCCCTCTTTCGCATCCTTGGAGAGTCGAAGGCGCTCCCATATGTCGGCTTGAAACGCCCAGCCTTCGGATTCCTGCATGCCTGCACCATCGCGAAGGATCCTCTTTGACGAGGCTACTGCGAGCGGTGCATTTCGCGCGATACGGTCAGCGATCGCCAAGGCGCGCGCCAGGGTTTCACCCCTCGGCACCACGCGATTGACCAACCCCCAGGCCAGTCCCTGCTCAGCGGTGATGGGATCGCCAACCAAGGCAAGTTCGGCCGCCCTCAGTGCACCGACTCTGGCCGGCAGCCTCAGCAATCCGCCAGCTGCCGCGAACAATCCGACGGTCACCTCGGGAATGCCAAGCTTCGCGCCTTCCGATGCCACGATCAGATCGCACAAGAGCGCGACTTCGAGTCCGCCCGCCAGAGCAAAACTTTCGACAGCAGCCACCAGCGGCTTTCGCGCGCCGCGTTCAAAAAGATCGAACACGCCGTCTGGAAGACCTTTCTCAAGAAACTCTTTCAGGTCCAGCCCAGCGCAGAATCCTTTTCCGGCGCCAGTGATGACCCCAACTTTCAACGTCTCGTCATCATCAAGTTGTGAGAAGGCGTTGGAGAGCCCATCGATCACGGCGCCGGTGAAGGAGTTCATGGCCTCCGGCCGGTTCAGGGTGATGACGAGGACCTCCCCATGCCGGTCCGTGAGGACCGCTTGATCACCGCTCACGCTCATTCCACGCCCTCCCAGCACGGCAGCCACTATCGGCTCCCCGCCATCTTAATCCAGCCAGATTCCTCAGACCTGTGTGGCTGCCGCTGGTCGCGCGAACGGCAACAGCGCATGTTGTGGTTCGACGGGTGCAGCGCAGGCGACTATACTGCCGCCACTGCCGACTGGAGTCACTGGCTGGTCGGGGCCGCCGGGGAGTTCGCCGCGCTGGCGCTGACGCAACGGGTCACGGAGAAACGCGATGATGCTGAGCCGAGTCATGGCACACCGGTGAGCGCCAACCCGCCAAAACCCACCGGGTCAATCCGGTCCGTCGCATTCGCGAGCTTTGTCGGCACTACGATCGAGTGGTACGACTTCTTCCTCTACGGCACGGCCTCTGCGCTCGTCTTCAACCAGCTGTTCTTTCCGACGTTCGATCCGCTCGCCGGCACGCTGGCGTCGTTCGCGACCTACGCCGTCGGGTTCGCTGCGCGCCCGATCGGCGGGATCGTCATCGGGCACTACGGCGACCGGATTGGCCGAAAGTCGATGCTCGTGCTGACCCTCATGATCATGGGCGTGGCAACGTTCATGATCGGCTTGCTCCCAACCTACGAGACGCTCGGTCCGTGGGCGGCGGTGGCGCTCGTCGTCCTGCGGCTCGCACAGGGATTCGGGGTCGGGGGCGAGTGGGGCGGTGCGGTCCTCATGGCGGTCGAGCACGCACCCGCCAACCGGCGAGGCTTCTACGGGAGCTGGCCACAGCTCGGCGTCGCGGCAGGTATGCTGACTTCGACGGGTGCCTTCTATCTGTTTGCCAGGCTGCCGGCCGAGGACTTTCTCGCCTGGGGCTGGCGCGTACCGTTCCTGTTTAGCATCGCGCTCGTGGTCGTCGGGCTGGTCATCAGACTTCGCATTCTCGAGACGCCGGCGTTCGTGCGAATGAAGAAGACCAGCGCCGAGTCGCGGCCACCGATCCTGGAGGTCCTTCGGGAGTATCCGAAGGAGGTCCTGATCGCGATGGGCGCGCGAGTCGCGGAGAATGGGTCCTTCTACGTCTACACCGTGTTTGTGTACGTGTACGCCACTCAGCAGGCCAACATCGCTCGAACGACCATTCTCATCGGGATCCTGATCGCCTCCGCGTGTCAGATGGTGGCGCTCCCGTTGTTCGGCGCGCTATCGGATCGTGTGGGGCGGCGTCCCGTGTACCTCTTCGGGGCGATCCTGACGGCGGTGTTTGCGTTCCCCTTCTTCTGGATGCTCGACACGGGCTCCACGCCGGTCGTCTGGTTGGCGCTCGTCATTGCCGTTGCGCTCGCGCACTCGTCGATGTACGCGCCGCAGGCCGCGCTTCTGGCCGAGCTGTTCGGCACACGCGTGCGATACACGGGTGCGTCGCTCGGCTCACAACTGGCGTCGGTCCTCGCTGGGGGGCTGTCGCCATTCATCGCAACGGCGCTGTTCGCTGCGTACGGTGCCCCGGCGGTGGCCGGCTACCTGATGGCGATGGCGGCGATCACCATCGTGGCGGTCGCGCTCGCGGCCGAGACCGTCCGCCGCGACATCAACAACTGAAGGCGGCGCATTCTGCAGCCGGGCAGGCCCCGAGTGACCAGGTCGAGGCTTACTGCTTCTGCAGCTCTTCTTGGCGAGGCGATGTGTTGTGAGTGCGAGTGACCTTGTTGCTCGGAGGAATCGCGCCCGCTCGACGCAGCGGCATCATGGCCAGCGACGGGTCTACAGCCACTGCACGCGACAGACGGCGAACGTGGAGCAGTAGTAGATGTCCCGATCTGTTCCCGGCGTGAGAAACATACCGTTCGCAAGGCGAGAGCCGGTGCTGACTCGGCTGGTGATCTCGCCTGTTCGCATATCGACGACGATCAATTGGTCGTCCCCCTCCTGATAGTCGTTCGTCACTAATTCGGCGGTTTCAGGAAAGACAACGGGTTGCATCGACGGGCGCACAGCAACAGTCCAGGCGACGCGAAGCGTGCCGTCGGCTGTTGAAATACCCGCAAGACCGCCGTTGATGCTATCCCACGCCACACACAGGTCGAGCTCAGGCACATGCACGGGTGGCGCAATAATCCCTCCGCCTGCATCGTCAAACGGCGCAATCGCGTCAATCTGACCATCGTCGACGGAGATTCTCACGAGCCGTTGTCGCCCGCTCCACGGCGCCGGACGCCGCCAGCTCAACCGGCGCTCCCGGTCTTGGAAACGGCCGTTGGGATGTCGCCCGAAGATGGCACGAACGGAATCGATGTCGCCGTTGTCCATCACCCACAGGTGGCCATCCGAGATGCAGCCATCCCAGGCGAGCCCCTGGTCACCGGGTTCGGAGCGATAACGCGGTGACCAGCCATGATCGATCGTCAGGGAGTCCGGTTCGACGCGGATACGCCACACTCGCTCGATACCCGGGATGTAGATGAACTCCCCGTCGTCGGTCAGGTCGCTCGCAATTCGACCCATCGAGCCCTCGGGCAGTGCAAGCGGCGGGCCCAGTAGTGCTAGGCCGTCCGCGCCAAGCCGCGTGACTGTCGACACTCCCTGACCCGCCAATCGCAGATCTTTGGTGACGATGCTGCCGTCGGCAAGAATCAGCAGCCCATTGTGGGCTTGATCCACTGGCAATTGTCGTTCCGCCACGACCCGGCAATCAGCGTCGAGCCGGTGCATGTAACTGCCATTGACCTTGATGATGTCACCAGACTCATGAGCGGCAATGGCGCCGCACCAGACATGATCGCCACAGGGAAGACGTGGCGACTCGGAAAGCGCCTCAAGGCTGCGGGGATCAAGGCGCTCGATCCAGCCGAACGGTACCGGTCCGGTAAACGCGGCGACTGTTCCGCCCAGGTACAGCTCGTCGTCATCCCGCCGCACGATCATCACGTTCCATCGGTCATTGATCCGCGTTGTCACCCGTGGCGCTGCGTCGCGTGCATGCACACCACCGGACGCGGCTTTTTGCCGACGGTTACCGCCGCATTCGACCGGCCAGCTGGACGGGTAGTAACCGGGCATCGGGCCAGCGCGATCGATCCGGGTTCGGGATGTGTGGGACATCGTCTTCTAATCTGTGTGAAGCTGCGGACACCGTGGGCTGCTCACCCTTACGGGGTAAAGAGCGATCGAAGGACGTCCTTGGTCACTTTGCCGGCCGCGTTTCGAGGAAGGCTGTCGACCCGCTCAATTCGTTTCGGAACCTTAAACCCGGCCAGCCGCTCGCGCGCGAACGCCTTGAGCTCATCCTCATCAATCTGTGCCGCAGTCGATGGCACGACAGCCGCCAGGACCGCCTCTCCCCACGTTGAATCGGGGATGCCAATCACCGCGACTTCCGCGACAGCATGATGAGCTAGCAACGCGCCTTCGACCTCAGCGGGATACACATTCTCACCACCGCTGATCACAAGATCTTTGATTCTGTCGCGAATGTAGAGGAACCCGTCTGAGTCGACAGAGCCGACGTCACCCGTATGAAACCAACCGTCCTGTATCGCGTCAGCCGTTGCCTGTGGCCTGTTCCAGTAGCCGGCCATCAATTGCGGCGTCTTGCAGATGATTTCACCAACGATCCCAACCGATACCTCGTCACCCTGTGGGTCAACGATCCGAACGGCCGCATCATCGAACACCAATCCGCACGATTCCAGGCGTCGACCGCCCTTGAGTTCATCCGGCGGCAGCGACGTAAACATGCCGGTTGTTTCCGTCATTCCGTAGACGTGAAGGAAATCAGTGCCCGGAAATACCCGCTGAGCGCGTCGGAGCAATTCGGTCGGCATCGGCGACGCACCGAAGGCCAAGGTCTGCAGGCTGGGCACGGTCCTGTTCTGGGCCTCAGCCGCGGTGACAACCATATGAATCACCGAGGGGACCAGGAGCGTACACGACACACGGTACTGTTCGAAGGTGTCCAGAATCGCGCCGGGGTCGATGTTGACCACGAGGATGCTTCGACATCCGACAGCCAGTCCAAAAAACAGCCAACTACTCCCTGCAATATGAAACAGCGGCATGCAGACCAGACTGATCGAGTGTTCGTCAAACGGCCCAAGCCGAGCGCAGCCGTTGCGCATGACGGTCAGGACATTCTTCTGTGAGATCAGCGCACCTTTGGGTCGCCCGGTTGTGCCCGACGTATACATCTGGAAAAGGATGTCGTTGTCGAACGCCACGTCCGTTGGGCCAACCGGCGTGTCGGCTGGCAGCCAGCCATCGTAGGATCCGTCATCTGAAATCTCGACGATGTTTCGTACACAGCTGTTTGACGCTCCCACCAAGGCTGCAGTGGCTTGGAATTCCGAACCGACGAATAACATCCGTGCCACCGCGTCACGCACGATGAATTCCACTTCAGGCACTGCCAACCTGGCATTTATCGGGACCAGCACAACGCCGATCCTGGACGCAGCCATCATGAGTTCGCAGAATGCCAGGTCGTTCTTGGCCAGCAGAGCAATCCGTTCACCAGGCTTCAGGCCGCTGACCTGGAGCTGGCCCGCAAGGCGTTGGACGCGGGTATGAAGTGCCTTATAGCTGAGTGTGGTGTCGCGCACTTGCAAGGCAACCTGTTCCGCCCGCTCCCGAGCATGAATACCGAGAAGGTCATCCACGCGCGTGCAGCGTGCGAGGCGATTCGCTACGACTGAAGAGATCATTGGTATTCGAGATCCTTCTCGATAACGCCTAGGTCCAGTCCGGCAGCCCCGAGCGCCGAGCGGCAGTATTGTGCCTGACTCGCCGTGACGTAGAACATGGCCCCGTAGCGCGCCGAGCCGAGAAGCGTGTAGCCGATGAGCTCGACCTGAACGGCGTAATCGACGCCTCGTTCCGAGAGCAGCTCCTCGACCCGCTGTGCCTCGCGGAGCGTCTGGGCAATGAAGACCGCAAGCAGGTTCCGATCTGCCAATATCTCTGATTCGATCCGGGCCACAGCGTGGAGTCTAAGGTGACCCGAAACAGTTGTCGACTTTCGCCCCTCGTAACGAGATCAACCCTGGCAGCATGCGCGTGAGGCCGAGACGCGGCGCTGCTCGAGATCGGATAGACCAATTTCTATGTTACAACTCGCGTTACCGCTCGCTTACGGCTCTGGCGGGGTTACGAAAGGGAGGTCTCCGGTGAGGCGGAGTTTCGTGGGATTGATCGTCGGGTTGGTGGCGGCCTGCACACTCATACCGATGCCCGCAGCTGGGCAGAACTCGGGGACGACGCCGTACGCGCCGCCGCGCACAGAAGATGGGCATCCGGACCTGCAGGGCGTGTGGCAGGTACTCAACACGGCCGCATGGGATCTCGAGGATCACGGCGCGAGCCTTGGCGTGCCGGCCGGGCGCGGTGTGGTGGAGGGGTCGGGGATCCCGTATCTGCCGGCAGCCCTCGCGAGAAAGCAGGAGAACTTCGAGGCGCGCGCGACGCTCGATCCGGAGAGGAAGTGTTACCTTCCCGGCGTACCGCGCATCACCTACATGCCGCATCCGTTTCAGATCGTCCAGCAAGCCGACAAGGTCTCCATCCTCTACGAGTATCAGCACGCCGTTCGCTACATCTACATGAACGGGAACCCGCATCCCGAGGGGCCGATCGAGTGGTGGATGGGGGATTCGCGCGGCCGCTGGGAGGGGAACACACTTGTTGTTGATGTGGTTCACTTTAACGACTTGACCTGGTTCGATCGGGCTGGCAATTTTCACAGCAACGCGTTACACGTGATCGAGCGCTATACCCCGACCGGTCCCGATCACCTGCTGTATGAGGCCACGATCGAGGACCCGGAGGTGTTCACAGAGCCCTGGACGATCAGCATGCCGCTCTACCGGCGTCAGGAAACGCACAGCGAGCTGTTCGAATACCAGTGCCATGCGTACCTCCTCGAACAGGAGTGGGACAATCCCGCGTCGACGTTCTTCGATCAGCCTTGAGTGGGCGCATGAGAAAGCAGAGGTGTGACGTGAGCCGACGACTACATGTTGCTGCCACGGCGATGATGGGTGTGGTGTGGGTCGTCCTGCTGGCCCCGGGACCCGCGGCTGGGCAGGCGTTTTGGCCGGAGGACACGCCGAAGCTCCCGATGGCGAAGAGCTGGATCGCCGAAAAGGCGGAGCTCCCGCCCTATACGCCGCCGCGCACGGCGGACGGCGAGCCCGACATCCAGGGGTTCTGGAACGGCGCCAGCGGGGATGGTACCAGCTTCCTCGAAGACCATGACTATATAGACCCGACGACGCCGGCCCAGGAAAGCTTTGTCTCGGATCCGTCAGATGGGAGGGTCCCCTACACACCCTGGGCGCTCGCCAAACGGAACGAGATTCTCGCAGGCCTGGGGCGAGGGTGGCCCGGCGAGTCTGGCGACCAACTGTACGCCCCTCCAGGGGGGTACTGTCTCACCGCCGTGCCGGGTATCTCGTTCGACCCTCAGGAGATCGTGCAGAAGCCTGGCTACGTGATCATGCTCAACGATGAGGGCTATCGCGTGATCCCAACCGACGGGCGCCCCTCTATCGACCAGAACGTCAAGTTCTGGCACGGGAACTCGCGAGGTCACTGGGAAGGCAATACGCTGGTGGTCGAGGTTACCAGCCTCAACGGCGGGGCGTGGTTTGACAGTACCGGACAGTTTTACAGCGAGAACACACGGGCGGTGGAGCGCTGGACGCTGGTCGACGCCGATACGATCGACTACGAGGTGACCATCGAGGACCCCACGATCTACACGAGACCCTGGAAAATGAACTTCCCGAAACGGCGCGCCGGGACTCCGCGTGGACCGAGGGGGACCACCGCTGTTCGGCGCGCGCTGTCCACCTTGCCCCCTGTTGAAGACCCGTACGCGAGTGAGCAGTGGGAAACAGCGTGTTACGAGGGAAATGCCGCGACCGTGGAGGGCATGCGTTCGCTTGGCTTCCAGTGGTTCAGCGGAGTGACGCCTCCGAACTGACGCGACCTGGGGTGCCAGTGAGGTTGGTCACTGTTCGTCGGCGAAGAATTCTGGCCACCTGCCACGGACGTAGCCCTGGAATTTCTCGGAGATCCCCTCATTGCTGCAGGTACTCGGTTGTGAGTGGCAACTCGACGGGTGTGAACGACGCGTCGGCCTTGTAGCGATCGGGAAAGTCATGTTGGATCATCGCCGCCTGCCCGAGAATGATCCAGTCGGCCCCAGCCGCGAGAGTGGCCTCGGCCTGCTGCGGCGTCCGGATACTGCCTGCCACTCCGAGACGAGTGTTGTGCCGCTCTAGTTTCGCAAAGTAGCTCATCAACGTGCGGCCCTGGTACTCAGTTTCCTCGGGCTCTTTGAACACATCCCATAACGACATATCCAGGAAGTCGATCGTGTCTTCGGCCATGAGGCGCTGTGCCATCCGAATGGCCTCACCCAGTTTCATACCGAATCGCTCTGGTGACAGCCGAGCACCCACCATGAAGTCCTGGCGACACCGGTTCCGAACCCCGTCGATGATCTCGAACAGAATGCGGGACCGGTTGTCCAAGCTGCCGCCGTACTCGTCGTCGCGGCGATTGAACTGGGCGCTGAAGAACTGGCACAAGAGATAGCTGTGGGCGCCGTGTATCTCAACACCATCAAAACCGGCTTGTTCCGCCCGCACCGCGGCCTGGACAAAATCCGCGATCACCTGCGCGACCTCCGCGTGCGTCAGTCCGCGGGCGCCGGTCTTCTCGTTGTCCGACGGACATACCGGTGTTTCGCCGATGACCTCCTTCGGCGAGCGCATGCCAGCGTGGTGCAACTGCGCGATCGCAATGCTGTGATGTGACCTGATCACCGTTGCCAGGCGCCTTAGTCCCGGAATGTGATCGTCGGACCAGATCCCCAGTTGCCCCGGGAACCCCTTGCCGATCGCCTGGACGTGCGACGCACAGGTCATCGTCAAGCCGAAACCACCCCGAGCTCGCATGGTGAGCCACCGGAATTCCTCATCCGACAATCGGCCGTCCTCATGGCTCTGCTGGTTCGTCAGCGGAGCCAACATGAACCGGTTCTTCATGGTCGGTCCGTGACTGAAGCGGAGTGGTTCCAGCAAGTGGGGCATATGGAGTCTTCCGGAAAACGTCGAAACTAGTATTCTTGCCGGACCTCGATGACGCAATACGCTTCCGATTCCATCCGGACGCCTAATTGCCTATCATCTTCTGGATCATGTCCACGGAGTATGTCGGCGGGCGCTCAAATATTCGAACCCACAGAAGGAGAACTCCGATGAAACGAATGCTCATGTGCCTCTGCATCGTGCCGCTCGTGCTGACACTCGCCGCCTGCAGTCCCGCGCCGGAGCCGGAGCCGGAGCCGGAGCTGGAGCCGGAGGCGGCGGCTCCGGTCGCGGAGCCGGAGGGTCCAACCCGAAGCATCGTCAACATCACGGGCGATTTGTATCGGGCGCAGAACAACAACCACCACACGGTGTTCCTGGTGACCGACGAAGGCATCATCATGTCGGATCCGATCAACCGCGATTTCGCGACGTGGCTCAGGGGCGAGATGGAGACCCGTTTCGACCAGCCCGTGCGCTACGTGCTGTACAGCCACAGCGATTTCGACCACGCCTCAGGGGGCGAAGTCTTCGCCGATACGGCGGAGTTTGTCGGGCACGAGCAGATGTTGGAGGCGCTGGCTGAGCCGGGCGATATGGCGCTGCCGGACGGCGTTGCCGACCAGGATGCCAACGGCAATGGCGAGATTGAACCGGCCGAAGCGATGGGCAACCTCGAGAACAATTTCGCGTTGTTCGACGCCAACGGAGATGGCATGTTGAGTGGAGGCGAAATTGCCCGCGGTCCCGTGAGTGACGTGCATCCGCCGACGGTGACCTACACCGACAGGCACACAGTCGAACTCGGCGGGAAGAGTGTCGAGATGATTCATCCCGGCCCGGCCCATTCCGCCAACATGTCCGTCATCCACTTTCCGGAAGAGAGCGCGGTGTTCGTGGTCGACTTCATCAGTCTGGGGCGACTGCCGTTTCAGACGTTGAACGGCTACGACCACGATGTCTGGACGGGTGAGATGCGGGACATCGAGGCGATGGGCGTCGAGCATGTGCTCCCATCGCACGGGATCGCGGGAGGCACGGCCGACCTAGCCGAGCATCGCCAGTATCTCGAGGAACTCCACGACGCGGTCGCCGAGGGCGTCGCGGCTGGCGCCTCATTGGAGGAGTTGCAGGCGTCGGTCACGATGGACGCCTACGCGGAGTGGTTGAATTTCGAGCAGTGGCGGCCGCTGAACGTGGAGGGGATGTACAACTTCCTGACGCAATAGCGCGATTTCACGTGTACCCGGTCGTCGGTCGGGTGCTCCAGCGGGTAGAGGAGAGTGCGTACTCCTTGGATCTGCGGAGGCGGGTAGCGATTGTGGTTATTCGGGAGCTACCCGCGCGTTAAATCCACTCGAGACGGCGCAGGTCGGCGAGTCCTGGTCAGGCGGCACTGAAATGCCGTCTGGCCAGGAAGCACCCGGCGACGGCGGGCACCGCCGTCAGCAGGTGCGCAACTTCCGCGATCATGTTGGGCGCCGCGAGTTCAGCCATGAACGGCACGCCGATCCAGAACGGGGCGTAAAACCCGAACATCAGAATCAGCATGACCCACCACATCGTGGCGATAACGGGGTGCGGCGAACAGGATCACCAGGATGGCCGCCATGGCTCCCAGGTCGCCGAATCCCTCGCGAAAAAAGTGGTGCCAGCTGTGCGTCGAGCCGTCGACCATTCGCGCGGCCTCGTCGCCAACATGCACGAACGTCGCGCCGACGGGCACGGCCGCCGCGAGGAAGCCAAAGATCACCAGTCCGCGCGCGGTCCACAGGTGTGAGAGCAGTTTCATAACTGGTAATGTTCTCCAGAAACGCAACGTGGCGCAATCTTCAATTCTTTGATTGCAGGGGTTTGGTCGTCCGGGCCGGTACCTCAAATTCTCACATCAGGAGAGGGGTCTCGACACATGGCGCGAATTCAGGACGAAGCTCTCGCATATGGGCTCCTGCGGCTGACACTCGGCGTGAATATCGCCGTCCATGGGTTCATTCGGATCACCGGAGGTATCAGCGCGTTTCTGGCGGAGCAGATGCCGGGGTTTGAGGGCACGCTGCTTCCGCTCTGGGTCGCGCGGGCGTTTCTGCCGATCCTGCCGTTCGTGGAGTTGGCGATTGGTCTCCTGATCATCGTGGGGTTGTTCAGCCGGCCGGCGCTGGCAATCGGCGCACTGATGCTGACGAGCTTGACGTTTGGCCTGGGCATGCAGGGGCAGTGGGGTTTCCTCGGGCTCCATTTGTCGTATGCCCTGGTGTATTTCATTCTCATTTTCCTGCGGCGACACAACACACTGTCGCTCGACACGCTTGTCCGCGGCGTCAACGCCCAGTGAGGCCACAGTTCTGGACGCACTCGATCGTCGTGCTAGGATGCGGCCGTGACCGAGCCTGCTGAGGACCACTGGCGGGTCAACGGCGTGCGCATTGTGTCCGGGTCAGCGTTGGATCCGAACACGCCGCAGACGCCCGGTATGACTCGCGCCGCCGCCATCACACACGCGCGGACCGGCGCCAGCAAGCTCTGGGCGGGCACCGTCGAAATCCATCCCAATGCGAAGACCGGGGCGCACCATCACGGCGATCTCGAGAGCGTGATCTACGTCGTCAGCGGCCGAGCGCGGATGCGGTGGGGTGAGTCGCTGCAGTACGCTGCAGAGGCCGGTCCCGGAGACTTTATCTATGTGCCGCCGTATGTGCCGCACCAGGAGATCAACGCGAGCCGGGACGAAGCCCTCCACTGCATGCTGGTGAGAAGTGGGCAGGATCCGGTCGTCGTGAACCTCGACATCGCTCCGGCCGAGCCGCCCGAGGAGATCGCCTGGGTGGATCCGATCCACCGCGCGCCTGATTCTCCGCGCTCTTGATTCAGCACTGTCAAGCTGAGAGCGACCGGTCGGGCGTTCTTGACGGTGCTCGCGAGGCCAATGCAGCGAGACCGCGTCACCCTCCCAGAGCGCCAGGCTGTAGGGGAGTCCACATGCATGAGGAGGGCACATCACCTCATTGCCAACCTTGGCGCAGAGGAGGGCAGCTCGGGTACGACGGCGGCCGCTCGGCAGGGAGGCGAGGCCGCCACGCTTGCGGACCTCTGGCGCGGGCTCTTCGACCCGCCCGCGTACGCGTGGCTCAATGGGGTTGAGGCGGCCGCATGGTTCAACGATGACGATGCCGAGCGAGTGGCTGGAACGCAGGCATTGTCAGGCGCGAGCGCCGCGATCGTGCGGCGCGTTCACGACAAGGCATGGGCGGTCTCGGTCGCGAGCACCGAGAAGCTGGAGCCGCGAGTGCTTCGCGGCTTGCCCACGCCGCTCGCGCCTGAAGAGCTGCGCGCATCTGGTGCGGCTGCTCGCGTGGCCGACGTGCTCGCGAGCTGGCCATCGTGGGCGCGGGCTCGGTTCACACTGAAGCCGAGCATTGGGACCAGTGGCCGTGGTCGGGTGGCTGGCGTGCACGGTTTAGTGAGCGACGCGATGCAAGGCGCGTTCGAGCGCCTCGCCTCACGCGGTGGCGCGGTGCTGGAGCCTTGGCTGGACCGTGTGGCAGATGCGTCGGCGCAACTGCATGTCGCCGAGGACGGCGTCGTGACGTTGCTTGGCACTCTTCGAATTGTCACGACAGGGTCTGGCCAACCGAGGGGGCATCGCGGCGAGTTTGATGTCGGAGGTCACACCTGGGGAGGGATCGGCGAGGAGGAGACGTTGCGCGAGGCGGCGCGCGTTGTGGGTGAGCGCGCGGCATGCGAAGGCTATCACGGTCCCTGTGGCATGGACGCCTTTGCCTTTCGGTCGCCTGAAGACGGCACTCGGAGCTTCCGCCCACTCGTCGAATTCAATGCGCGCTTCACGGCTGGAACCGTCGCGTTGGGGCACATCGCTCGGAACCTGGGCCGGGTCAAGGCAAAACTAGGTCTGGCGTCAGACGAGAGAGGTCACTTCTACATCGGGCGTAGCCGAGGGCTACCGTTGGCACCCGGAGAGGGGACGGCGGTCGTGTCGTTGATCGGCAAGAGCGAACTGCTCGCCGACACGCCCATACTCGTCGCGGCTCGTGAGCAGGCGGTGATTGATAAGTGGCTCCGTCTCTCGCAGGAAACGGCATGACTGCCGCGGTCCCGGTTGGCCGGAGTCTCACGAGTCACCGATGATCGGTCAGTGAGTGACAAGAGCAACACGCGCACTGTCTATTCCACCAGAACTGGCGGCGTGTGTCCCGGCTGCGGCTGGCCGCAGCGCGACTGCAAGTGCAGCAGCCAGCGCGCGGCCAACGAGCCGATCCCGACGCGCGTCGTCGCGAAGCTGCGCATGGAGAAGAAAGGCAGGGGCGGCAAGACGGTGACCGTGGTCTACGGTCTACCGCAGAACGCGGAATTTCTGAAAGCCTTGTGCGCCGAACTGAAACGCGCGTGCGGCACAGGTGGGGCAGTCGTGGACGGCTGTGTCGAGGTGCAAGGGGAACTTCGCGAACGTGTGCGGGACTCCCTGACGAAAAAGGGCTACGTCGTCAAAGGGTGAGCCCACGGTCGATCTGCGGCGTGTAGGACCGAGACTACCGTGACCTTGTCGATGACCCCCAGTGCCGGGACATTGCACACCGAGGCAACGCTGCCGCTCAATCGCAAGGCGTATAAGAAGAGCAACTAGACGGGGTGGCGTTGTGGAGCACGGCGCGTGACGAGCGCGGCGCTCGGCCGCGCCGTTACCGCGCCTGTTCTGCTAGAACCGACGCTGCGGCACGACGATCGTGTCGCCGGGGAGGACGTCGGCGTCAAGGCTGGCCTTAATCTTCTTCGACTCGCCGTCAATGATTCGGACGATCTCGATGCGTGACGTCGCGCCAAGCGCGGTGGCGCCGCCTGCGAGCGCCAGGCCGTCCGAGACGGTGCTGGTGCCCTCCTGCATCGGGTAGGCGCCAGGATGGGCGACGTGCCCGAGGACGTAGATTCTCTCGGCCGGAAGCACAAACACGGTGTCGCCGTTGTTGAGCGTGACGCGCCTGGATGCCAGGTCACCGGTGAGTTCGTCCAGCCGGACGCGCGTGACGGCCGTGGCACTCGGGCCGGTGCCTTCATCGGATTCGCGAGCGACCGCCGCGGACGACAGCACGACAACGCCCTCATGTCCCCGCGGCACGATCACGGCCTCTCTGCTGGCCGAAGGTAGCGGTGAGCCCGCCAGCGCGAGTACATCGCCGAACGGCATCGAGGCCGAGACGGCGTAGGCTCCAGGCGTGTGCACCTCCCCGACGATGAATACGTTCTGGACCCTGTATTCCTCGACGGTCACCATGATTTGCGGCTCGAGATAGAACCCCCGCCCGGTGAGCTCGTCGACAATTTCGTTCTCGACTTCCTGCAGGGTCCGTCCGCCTGCCTGGACGCGCCCGATCAGCGGGTATGTGAAGGTCAGATCGGCCTCGACCTCGAACGTGCCGGCAAGGCTCGGGTCATCGGGCGCGGTGATCGCAAGTACGTCAGTTGGGCCTACGACGTAGTTGTCCAGGGAGCTACCGTAGTCGCGTATGTCTGATTCCGCCACGAACCGGCTGGCTGGCTCTTGTGCGAAGAGAGAGGCGCTGGGCCAGAGTCCAGCGACCAGCAGGGCCAAGACTGACGCGCGCAGGGTCCGGTTCACGGGTACGGATATAGCAAGGATCGGGCCAATAGAGATGACACGAGATGACAACAGAGTGCTTGGAACCATAGATTCCTTGGATCGACCTCCTCTGGTGAGAAATCACTTGTATCTGTAAATCCGCGACGCTTCTGGCCCGGTGATGCAGCCGGCTACGTGAAACTTCTCATGTCGTGTTGGATTGTCTATTTTTAGACAGAGTGACTGGAAGAGGCCAATAATTGGCGATCCGGCTCTACCAGTTCCGACTGGCGTGTGCAGTCTTGGTTACACGATTACATCAGGCACGGACGGTACGACGGGGGGCTTGTCGCGACCTTCGGGCTCGGCGGCGGCGGGGGAGCGCCAGTTGCTATTGGCTCAGGCTCGCTCGGGAGGTCGAACTCGGCGGCGCGCTCCAACGCACGGGCGATGAGCGTGGCCGGAGCGCCACGCAGCTCGAGCAGCCTGATGGCGTTGCGGGCCGAGGCTACACCGCGCTGAAGTTGATAGTCGAATGACAGAAGGTCGTCGTCCCCGATCGCGTCGCTGAAGTGGTAGGAGGCATACCACCTCTCAACGAGCCCGGCGAGGTCCTGGTCGTGCGTCGCGGCCAGCACGACGTGGGGCACTCTGGTGCCGTCGTCGCGCGGCTCCAGAAGCGCGCGGAGAACCGCCTCGCCCGCCGCGATACGTTCGACGGCGTTGGTGCCTCGGAACAGTTCGTCGAACAGGAATAGGTGCGGCACCTCGGAATCACTGTCGCGGACCAGCGTCAGTACCGAGTCCACCTCGACCAGGTAGTAGCTCTTCCCGCTGGCCGGATCGTCGGCGCGTCCGATGCAACTCTTCACGACATATGGGGGCGCCTCGTAGACGTCCGCGAGGCAGGTATAAATCGTCTGTGCGAGCACAGTCGTGACCCCGACCGTCCGCAGGAACGTCGACTTGCCGGACATGTTCGAGCCGGTGACGATCATGCCCGACGGGCTGCCAAGCGTGACCGAGTTTGGCACCGCGTCACCGAGGAGGGGATGTCGGATGCGGGCGAGGGTCGCTCCGGCCCCAGCCTCCTTCCAGACGGGACGGGTCCACCCCGCCGAACCGTAGCGATACGCCGCGATGCTGATGGCGGCATCGACCTCCGCCACCGCGGCAATCAGACGGAAAAATTCCTACCCATGCGATTTCAGCTCGCGCAGCCCGAAATAGAGGGCGCTGACATCGAGAGAGAACAGCAGGCTGACCCACCGATAGATCACGCGACCGGGGTCGGCTGAACCATCCGCGCCGCGGCTCGCCCATCTTGCGATCTGCCGAAGCCTGGAGAGCTTGGCGAGATCCTGGTGCAGGGTGCCGACGAGTGCGTCGGCAGCCGTTGGGTTGATCGCATCCAGCGTACGCGCCGATGACAGCAGCGGACCAACGTATCGGAATGGTTCGAGGGCCACGCGCAAGCGGCGGACCATGATGGCCCGCGCGACCAAGCTCGCGGTGGCGGCGCCCGCGGCACCCAGGAGAGCGATCGGCCAGATCGGTGCGAGCATGAGCGTGAGCAGCGTACCGGCGCTCAAGAGCGGGAACATCCCGAGTCCCGGCTGCGGTTCGAACATGCCGGGTTTGGCGAAGCGCCAGAGATCGTACGCGGTCCCATCCCGCAGAGTCGCCAGCGCCAGCTGCGCGCGCTCTCGATCGACTGTCTGCCGGCCCATCAGGTTCACCAGTGCGTCAAACGCCGTGAGCGTCGGCCCGACAAACGGCGTGCGAAGTCGGTGGTACAGGGCCTGCTGCCCAATCGCGCTTTCCGTGTAGTCCAGGACTGTGAATACCGCGTCCAGGTGCAGGTCGTCCCAGGTCCGGTCGTCGATCGACGGGCCGTCGTCCTTGCGCGCGTGGTGGAAGTCCACGAGGGCCGGGTAGTCGCGGTCCCGTTCGGGGAGTTGACCCCAGTCGGCGCGAAGCTGGGCAAGCAGAGCGGCCCGCCGGCGGCGGCGCAGGCTCCACGTGACGGCGGCCAGTACGACGGCCACTACGACGGCCGGGATCACCGCCACGAGGCCGACCGGGAGCGCGTTTACGAGTGTGAAGAAATCCATCGTGTACAGGTCCCTCGGTGCCAGTGGTCAGGGAGTGGGCGCGAGTCAGTCCGACCGAGTGACCCTGCGATTCTACAGGAATGGTCGCACGCTCGCGGCCCAGAGGTGGGCGCGCGGGTGCGTGAGCGCCGCGATGTGCGGGCACGGATCGCTGAGCCGTGATAAGACTTAGGCGCATTTTTCAAGGAGTTGTCGCGTGTCTGCCGCCGAAACCTTCTTTCAGATCGAGCCGCCGCTCGCGATCCTGACGTTCAACCGTGGAACGCTAACATTGACGCTGCGGAGAATCGGAGCCATGCATTGATTACTGAAAGCACGCTCGCGGCCATCGCCGGTCTGGTGGGCGTCATTGCCCTACTGTTTCTCGCCATCACGCGCTTCAAGTGGCATGTGTTTATTGCCTTGCTTGTGCCGATCCTGCTGCTGGGTCTGATGCCGGGCTTCGATCAGGAAGCGTTCATTGACGCGTTCGAGGTGGGATTTGGCCGCACGATCCAGGGCATTGCGGTCGTCATCGTGCTCGGGTCGCTGCTGGCCGAAGCCCTCAAGCACACAGGTGGCGTCGAACGAATCACGTTGTCGATGATTCGCGCCGTGGGCGCCAAACACATGCCGCTGGCACTGACGCTCAGTGGCTTTGTGATCGGACTGGCGATCTTCTCGGACGTCGGATATGTGATTCTCAACCCGCTTGTGCATTCAGCTGCGATCCAGAGCGGGACGAACATGGCTGTCATGGCAACCGGTCTTGTGGGTGCGATGCAGTTGACGCACGCAATCGTGCCGCCGACGCCGGGTCCACTCGCCGCCGTGGCGATCGTTGGCGCCGATCTGGGCGTTGTGATTCTGTGGGGCAGCCTCATCACACTCATTGCATCGCTGGCGGGATGGGCCTTCGCGCTGCTGGTGGGGCCCCGCGTGACTTCGCCGCCGTCCGTTGAATTCGTCGGGCAGTCGTTTGTCGAGCAGGGCCGCGAGTCCGAGATGCCGACGACATGGCGCGCGTACGCGCCTGTACTCATCCCGCTCGCGTTGATCGCCGGGCAGAGCGTGGGAGCGTTCGCGCTGCCGCCTGAGCACCTCGTCAACACGGTGATGCTCTATCTCGGGTGGCCGGTGGTGGCGCTCGGCATCGGGGTCCTGCTGGCCTATCGCAACACCAACCACACACACGCGGAGGCGCGGACGGGTGAGTGGGTTGAAGCGGCGCTCCGCACGTCGGCCATGATCGTCATGGTGACCGGCCTGGGTGGTGCGCTGAGCCAGATTCTCCGCGGGACACCGGCCGTGGACGCCGTCGCGGACGCGGTGATCTATACGGGCCTGTCACCGATCTTTCTGCCATTTGTGCTCGGTGTCGCCGGCAACATGATCACCGGTTCGACGACGGTGGGCGTGATCACCGCGGCCTCGGTGGCCGCGCCGATGATGGCCACGCTGCAACTCAGTCCGGAAGCGACGATGCTCGCTGGCGCGTCCGGCTCGATGATCGTCAAATATGTGAACTCGAGCTATTTCTGGGTATGTACGTCGCTGTCACGCATGTCGCTGAAGGCCGCGCTGATCTCCTTTGGTGGAGTGACGTTTGTCAACGGGGTCGTGGCGATGGCGGTCGTGTACGTGCTGTGGGCGTTCGGCGTAGTTTAAAGATGATGTCGCGACCGCATTCGCGGTCGCATGCAGAGGAGACCAGACCATGCGCATGATGCTGAAAGTATCGATCCCCGTCGAAGCCGGTAACAAGGCGTTCAAGGACGGGTCGCTGACTCGAGCCATTCAGAGCACGGCCGAGCGCTTGAAACCTGAAGCCGCGTATTTTCTCGCGAGCAAGGGCGAGAGAACCTCGCTGTTCTTCTTCGATATGCAGGACACGTCGCAGATTCCTGCGATCGCGGAACCGCTTTTCTCGGGCTTGAGCGCGTCGTTGACGTTCACGCCGGTGATGAACGCGGACGACCTGCAAAAAGGCCTGGCCGCGGCGAACGCGTAGCACCCGAGGGCTCGTCTCGATGCCGGTAGCATGTTTCGATACCGATGCCTGAACCTTTGCGCGTCGTCTTCCTGGGCTGTGGATTTATTACGCGCGTACACAGTCGGCACCTGCGGGCTCTAGGAGGGGATGTTGTCGTCAGCTATGCGAGCCGCGATGAGGCGAGGGCGGAGACGCTCCGGCGGGAGTACGGGGGCGCGGCCAGTTACGCTGGCTACTCGGCGGCGATCGACGACCCCCGTATCGACGCGGTAGTCATCGCCGTCCCGCCTCGCTTTCATCTCGATCTGACATTGCAGGCCCTCGCGGCCGGCAAGCACGTGCTTGTCGAGAAACCGGCGTACCTGCGCATGACGGAGTACGACGCCGTCTTGGCGGCGCGAAACTCGGCTCGTCGTATCGTGCTCGTCGGCGAGAACGATCACTACAAGCCGTTGGCGGTGTGTCTGCGTCGCTTGCTTGCTGAGGGCGCCATCGGAGAGATGGTCTTCGCGCATTTCACGACCATCGTGAAAAGACTCAAGACCGCCGACGACTGGCGCAATGACGAGGCGATGGCCGGTGGCGACGCGTTCTTCGAGGAAGGGATCCACTGGCTGCACCTGGCCGGCAGTCTCGGTCCGACGATCACCACGGCTCACGGATACCGGCCGTCGGTGTCTCGTGACGGACCGGACTCGCGCGCCAAGAGCATGATGATCGCCTTTCGGTACGACAATCAGGCGGTCGGCTCACTTTACTACTCGAGAGAGATTCCGTCGCTCCTGCGCGGGCTCAGGATCTCAAAACTCTACGGGCGACACGGTGTCATCACGTTCGAGTCCAACGGGCTGTTCGTGCTGGTCCGAGGAGCTGGGGTGCCGCGGCTGCTGATTCCGGGCTTTCGCGACATGCGGGGCTATCAGGCGATGTACCGTGATTTCGCCCGAGCGATTCGGACCGGCGACGCTCCCAAGATGAATCTCGAGCGAGCCATGGACGATCAGCGACTCATGGATCAGATTGAGGCGAGCGCCGGGTCGGCGGAGAGCCGGTAGCCGACGTCAGGCCTTCTCTCCGATGCGCAGTGAACGTTTCGACATCATCATTATCGGAAGCGGCGCGGGCGGCGGCACGATGGCGCATGCCCTGGCGGGCTCGTCCGCCCGGATTCTCGTCCTCGAGCGTGGGGACGTGATTCCGCAGGAAGCAGAAAACTGGGACCCGGAAGCGGTCTGGAAGCGCCTGCGGTATCGCACGACCGAGCGTTGGCTCGATCGACGAGGTCAAGAGTTTCAGCCGTACACGCATTTCTGCGTCGGTGGGAACACGAAGTTCTGGGGCAGCGTCCTGTACCGTTTGCGCAGAGAAGACTTTCAGGCAGTCGAGCACGTTGACGGTGTCTCACCCGCGTGGCCGATCGACTACGAGACCATGGTGCCGTTCTACCAACGGGCAGAGCGCCTGTATCACGTGCGCGGTCAGCACGGGGTGGACCCAACCGAACCCCCGCGGGAGCCGTATCCGCATCCGCCAGTGCCCCACGCGCCCGCCATGGTAACGATTGTCGAGCAACTGCGCGCCATGCGCCTGCACCCTTCTGCGCTGCCGCTCGGAGTGCTGCGCCCGGGTGAGCCTGGTGGGTGTGTGCTGTGCGACACGTGCAACTCGTTCCCATGCAAGATCCACGCGAAGAGTGACGCCGAGGTCTGTTGCGTTCGCGAGGCTCTGCAACGGCCAACCGTCAGTCTGTGGACCAACGCCTTCGCGCGTCGACTGGTGACCGATCCGTCCGGCAGGAAGGTCGAGGCGGTGGAGGTCGAGCGGAACGGCGAATCGTGTCGGGTCGAGGCACCGCTCGTGATCGTGTCCTGCGGCGCGGTCAATTCGGCGGCGCTGCTCTTGCGGTCGGCCAGCGCCCAGCATCCGGATGGTCTGGCCAATTCATCGGGGCTGGTCGGGCGGCGCTACATGGCACATCTGGCGACGATGATGCAGGGTTTCCATCCGTTCCGCCGAAACGAGACAGTGTTTCAAAAGACGGTCGCCGTGAATGACTTCTACCTGCATGGCCCGGATGGCCGGTACCCGCTGGGACAGATCCAGTCGCAAGGCCGAACCCACGGTGTCATGGCCAGAACGGTTGCCCCATGGATGCCGTTGTGGGCGTACGATGCGTGGGTGGCGCGCGGGGTCGACTGGCTTGCGATGTCCGAGGATCTACCGCGGGAGGACAATCGCGTCACGCTCGAGCCTGACGGCCGCATCCGACTGCACTATCACCCGAACAATGTCACGTCGCACGACCAGCTCGTCAACGAGATGCGACGCATCCTCCGCCAGCTTGGCTTCTGGGTCGTGATGGCTCACTCCCACCGGGATCGAAACACGACGCACCAGTGTGGCACGCTCTGTTTCGGCACCGATTCAACCTCGTCCGTGCTCGACCCCTACTGCCGCGCCCACGATGTCGAAAATTTGTTTGTCGTCGATGCGTCGTTCTTTCCGTCATCGGCGGCCGTCAACCCCGGCCTGACCATCGTGGCTCAGGCGCTTCGCGTCGCCGATCACATCACGGCGACGCACCTGACCTGAGTCCTAAGGGAGAGACCAGCGTGAGAGTTCGATCGTTCAGCCATTGCGGAATTACCGTATCCAGCTTCAACCGGGCGGTGCAATTCTATTGGGACGTCTTCGGGTGCCCGCTTGTCGGCGTGGCCGACACGCCGGCGGACCGGGTACGCACGTTCTTCGATGTTGACGCGGGTGCTGCTCGTGGCACGGATGGCGAGCTGCCGCGCTGCAAGATCGGCTGGATTCGCGTGCCCGGGGGAGCGGTGCTCGAGATCTTCGAGTTTCAGCCGCAGCTGGCGCCGGCCGAAGTGCCATGGAACCGCGTCGGACTGACGCACCTGTCGTTCAACGTGAGAAACACCCGTCGATGGTACGACTACCTGCGCAGCAAAGGTGTTGAGTGCGTGAGCGAGCCGGAGCGGTCGCCCCGCGGCCATACATTCTTCTTTGCTCGAGATTTCGACGGTAATCTCATCGAACTGATGGACCTCGGCTACATGCACTATGTGTTGCAGTGGCTGGGTCCGTTGGGGGGCTGGATCTTCAGGCGTCGGATGTACAAGCAGTACTACGACGGACCGGTGTGAGCAGTCGAGTCAGAATCGGTCTCGATCTCGGCGGTACCAAGATCGAAGGGATTGCGCTCGACGGCAGTCGCGAGAGCGAGCGGATCCGCGTCGCGACACCGCGCGACGACTATCCCGCGACCGTTGAGGCGATCGGCGGTCTTGTGGACGCGCTGGATCGTCACGCCGGCACCCGGGGGTCGGTCGGTGTTGGCATTCCTGGCGCGCTTGCCCCTGGCACGGGCCTGGTGAAAAACGCGAATTCCGTCTGGCTGATTGGCCAGCCATTGCTTGCCGATCTTGAGCAGCGCGTGGGCCGCCACGTGCGCATCGCGAACGATGCGGATTGCTTCGCGGTGTCGGAGGCGACTGACGGTGCGGGTGCCGGCGCCGATGTGGTGTTCGGCGTCATCATCGGAACCGGTACCGGAGGGGGGGTCGTTGTGCGAGGTCGCCTCGTGACGGGACCCAACGGCATAGCGGGGGAGTGGGGTCACAATGCTTTGCCCTGGCCAACCGATGACGAGCGCACCGGGTCGACGTGCTACTGCGGCCGGCGCGGGTGCATCGAGCAGTTTCTGTCGGGCCCCGGCATGCAGGCTGATTACGAGCGGGCGACTGGTCTGGTAAGGAGATCTCCGGAGATCGTCGCGGACGCGGAGGCCGGTGATCGCGCGGCGCTCGCCGCCGTGCGCCGATATGAGGAACGCATGGCGCGCGCACTCGCCAGTGTCATCAACTTCCTGGACCCTGACGTGATCGTGCTGGGTGGCGGCATGTCGAACAGCGCGTCGCTCTACGCGCGCGTGCCCACGCTGTGGACGCCGTTCGTGTTTGGGGCCAGCGACACCGAACAGGTCAAGACGCGGCTCGTGCGCGCACGGCACGGCGACTCAAGTGGTGTGCGCGGAGCCGCGTGGCTGTGGCCAGCCGAGTAAGGCGCACGTAAGCGCGCGGGTGCGATTTGCTATCCTGTCTCCCACATGACTGACACGCTGGTATTGCCGCGCATCGCGCGGCGTCGTTCGAAGGTACAGGGTTGGGGCGTCGTTGCGAAGGAATCGATCAACAAGAACAAACGGATCATTCGATACGAAGGCGAACTGATCACGCACAAGCAGAGTCTGCCTCGCGAGGATCGCTACCTCAGGCGTAACGAAATCTGGTGTTTCACGGTCAACCGCCGATGGGTGCGCGATGCGAACAAGGGCGGCAATATCGCGCGCTTTATCAATCACGCATGCAAACCGAACTGCTACTCGCAGATCGTCGGCCATACGATCTGGATCCGCGCCGGGCGCAACATCAAGGCGGGCGAGGAACTGACCTACAACTACAACACCGATGGCGAGGCGGCGATGCAGTGCCTGTGCAGGCCTGATTGTAAGAACAAATTATGACGAGTGCCGCGAGAGGCGCCGCGGGGTGTGCAGCACTGGTGGTGACCGTGGGGGTTGCCGTCCTATTGTCCGCCCTGCCGGCCGTGCGGGCGCAGTCCGGTCTGTCGGATGCCGACCTAGAGGTGGCCAGCGGAGGTCGGGTGGTCCGGGTGGGGCCGGCGGGTGGCGGAACGAGCGGTGGAACCGGCGGCGACCCGAACGGCGCTGGCGGAGAGGCGGTCGTGTCCTGGCCGCTGGAAGGATACGTCGCGCGCGTACTCGCTGGGGAATCGGAGCCGGAGGCTGGCGGCGCCGCGCTCGAGACGCTCGCGATTGCGATTCGTACGTTCGCGCTCGCCAACGCCGATCGGCACGCGGCCGACGGCTTCGATCTCTGTGACGGCACCCACTGCCAGGTGCCGCGTGCGGCGACAGCGGCCACGCGTCTCGCAGCAATGGCGACGGTCGGTCAGATTCTGACGTGGAACGGCGCACCGGCTGAGGTGTTCTATTCCGCTTCGTGCGGTGGCTACTCTGAAGGCGTCGAGCACGTGTGGTCCGGAGCGCGGCTTCCCTATCTGTCGTCGACGCTGGATGACGTGCACCGTGACGACGCGCCCTGGACCATCGATTTGAGTCTGGCGGCTGTGCAGAGGGCCTTGTCCAGCGTGGGGTTTCGGGGACAGCTTCGTAGTGTTGAGGTGGACACGCGGAGTCCGTCCGGCCGCGCGACGCGCCTGCGCGTGGAAGGGTTGGAGCCGTCCGTGATCACCGGTGAACAGTTCCGCGCGGCTGTCGGGAACATGACTGTGCGGAGTACGTTGTTCTCGATCGATCGACGTGGCACGAGCCTACGCGTGACCGGATACGGGTATGGCCACGGCGTGGGCATGTGCGTCGTCGGCGCCGGCCGTCGCGCCACGCGTGGCGAGGGTGTGCGGGAGATCTTGGCACAGTACTTTCCTGGCCTGGACGTGACCCGGCTGGAGTCGACGTCGGCGGAGTGACGCCGCTGCATCGTGAGGAGAACCGAATGGAGACCAGCATGAAGACAGTACTGATATCGCTCCTCGGCGTGACGCTCGCGATCGCCGCGTGCACGTCGACGACATCGGACACCAGCGGCCGACCATCCGAAGCGGCCGTATCGGCGTCCGCTACGATCACCGAGACGCCAGACGGGCAACCGGCAGCGCCACAGACGAGCGCGCCGGCTGGCGCGTCCAGCACCGTGTCTTCTGAGACGTCCCCGCCTGCGTCGGCCGAACCTGCCGATCCGAGTCTTTCGGAGTACCAGGAGGTTGTCGTTCCCAATGGAACCACGTTGTCGCTGTTGTTGATGACGCCGATCGCTTCTGACACGAGCGCTGTCGATGAGCCTGTGAGAGCCGAACTGGCGGAGGCTGTCGCCGTCGACGGTCGTGACGTACTTCCCGTCGGCACGCAGGTCGAAGGCTACGTCACTGATGTCGATCGCTCGGGTCGCGTCACCGGACGGGCGACGATCACGTTTCGCCTGACGACGATCAGCGTCGGTGGGGAGCGCTACGAACTGCAGGCCGCCCCGGTGTCACAGATGGCCCCGGCGACCAGGGGAGAGGATGCGAGGACGATCGGTGTCGGCGCCGGCGCCGGCGCGTTGATCGGGGGACTGCTGGGCGGAGCCGACGGCGCTGCGAAGGGCGCGGCGGTTGGTGGCGGCGCAGGGACCGGCGTGGTGCTGGCGACCAGGGGTGACGAAGTTCGCCTTGAGGCAGGCGCTCCCGTTATCACCGAGTTGACGTCCGCGCTGGCCGTCGTAGTGCGCGCGGACTGAACGGGATCGCGCGGGGCGGGCCCTTACGCGTGCGGAACCCCCTGATACCACCGTGCCAGCCGCGCGGGCGATACGCCAATGTGATAGAGCGTGAGGAGGGTCAAGTTCTTCATGCTTCGGCGCCACCACCCGTCGCGACGCCATCTCCGAGATGAGGTACTGAGCGGAAGCGGTAACTCCGCCGTGGGTCCGGCGCGCACGAGGCGTCGCACAAACTCGACGTCCTCCATCAGCGGCATCTCTTGAAAGCCGCCAAGTTGTTCGAAGATCTGTCGTCGGACAAACACCCCCTGATCCCCGTACGGCAGCCTCAGGTAGCGGACCCGCCAGCTCACCATACGTTCGATGACGCGGGCCTGCCATGCCGGGTCATCCAGGGCGAAGCGGAACCAGCCGCCAACCGGGAGGTCGCCAAGACTCGCCACGGCTGTCAGCCACCCCGGCGGCAGCGTCGAGTCGGCGTGCAGGAAGAGGAGCCACTTGCCAGTGGCGCCCGCGGCGCCGGCGTTCATCTGACGCGCCCGGCCAGGAGGCGATCGCCGCAGCGTGGCCCCTTCGTGGGCGCCGACGGCTGCGTCAATCTCGGGGTCTTCCCCTCCATCGACCACCACGATCTCCAGATCTGGGGTGGCCGGGAGCTGCCCCAGTAGGGCTCGAAGGGCCTTCTCGTCCCCCAGCACCGGCGAAATGATGGTCACGACCGGAATCATGTTGACAGGCTCCAGAAGAGGCCTTCCAGTTCTATAATGAGCGATGCTCATTCGAAAGCCGGCTGACATCCCCTATTCCGAGGTTACCCCCCAGTCGCTCTACCTGCGGCGCCGCGAGTTTTTCCAGACAGCGGCCGGGAGTGCGATCGCGGCGGCGGCGATGCTGGCGCCAACTGGCGTTTCTGCGCAGACCGGGCCGAGGTTGCCAAATGTTCGCAAGAGCCAATACGGCCAGGACGAGCGACTCAACCGGTACTCCGACGTGACGGGGTACAACAACTTCTACGAGTTCGGCACTGGCAAGGAAGACCCGAAGGCCAACGCGACGAATTTCACTGGGCGGCCCTGGTCCATCAAGGTGGACGGACGCGTCAACAAGCCCGGCGAATTCGACATCGACAGCTTTATCAAGCCGCACGCACTTGAAGAGCGAATTTACCGGCTCCGGTGCGTCGAAGGTTGGTCGATGGTGATTCCGTGGGTGGGTATTCCGCTGGCCGACGTGATCAGGCGGTTCGAGCCCGATCCCAGTGCGACGTTCGTGGAGTTTACGACGCTCAACGACGCGCGGCGCATGCCCGGGCTGAACGTGCCGGTCCTGCGATGGCCGTACACCGAGGGGCTGCGTATGGACGAGGCGATGAATCCGCTCTCGATTCTGGCGGTCGGGGTCTACGGCGAAGCACTGCCGGGGCAGAATGGCGCCCCGATTCGGCTTGTCGTGCCATGGAAGTATGGATTTAAGAGCACCAAGTCGATCGTGCGAATTCGATTCAGGGATAGCGAGCCGCGCAACTCCTGGCAGATTTCGGCGCCGCGCGAGTACGGGTTCTACGCCAACGTGAATCCCGAGGTCGATCACCCGAGGTGGAGCCAGGCCACCGAGCGCCGTCTGGGTGAATTCCGTCGCAGACGGACGGAGATGTTCAACGGGTACGGTGACCAGGTGGCGCGGATGTACGCGGGAATGGATCTGCGCAAGAACTTTTGAACCTCTTCACGGTCTTCCGCCGACTGGTCTTCGCGGCCGCACTCGTACCTGCGGCCGCGTTGACGTACGGGGCATTTACCGACAACCTCACGGCGAACCCGATCGACTACATCACCGATACGACCGGGGTCACCGCGCTGACCTTCCTGACCCTCTCGCTGACCGTCACGCCGTTGCGTCGGCTGACTGGGCGAAACGAGCTCATCAAGCTGAGGCGGATGCTCGGCCTCTTCGCCTTCTTCTATGCGTGCCTGCACCTGTCGACCTGGGTGATTCTCGACTGGTTTTTCGATTTCGCCAGCATGGCGTCCGATGTGGTCGATCGCCCATTCATCACGCTGGGCATGACGACGTTTCTGCTGCTGCTGCCGTTGGCCCTGACCTCGACGGCTGGCATGATCCGGCGGCTCGGGAAGCGCTGGCAGGTGTTGCACCGTCTCGTCTACGTGGCGGGCGTTACCGCGGTCGTGCACTTCTGGTGGGTCGTGAAGGCCGACTTCAGGGAGCCGCGCCTCTTTGCCCTCGCGCTGTGCGTGCTGCTGGGGTTTCGTGCATGGTGGACACTGCGGACGCGCCTGTCCTCGCGGTTCTGACGCGGGCGCCTTCTTCGGGAGGCAAGACGCGGCTCTTTGCGTCGCTCGGCATACCGCCCGATCCAGATCTCCTCACCGCATTGCTCCTCGACACGCTGGATGGCGGAGTCGTGCGGGGTGTGCGGCGGGTCGTGGCGGTCACACCGGTGTCAGCGTGCGACGAGGTGCGGACCCTCGTCGGCGACGCCGAGGTTCTTGCGCAGCCCGATGGCGATCTGGGCGCGCGCATGCGAGCGACGATGTCGGCGCTCTTTGCGCGTGGTGCACCGGCCGTGGTGCTCGTCGGGTCGGATCTGCCGCACATCGCGCCGGCGGTGATCGCCGAGGCCAGCGCGCGCGTCATGGAAGATCCCGACAGGCTTGTGCTCGGCCCAGCCAGTGACGGTGGCTACTATTTGATCGCGGCCCGGCGCGTACCGGACGTCTTCTCAGGAATCACGTGGGGAAGCGCGGAGGTGCTCGCGCAGACGGAGCGGGCGGCCGTCGCGGACCGACTAGATGTCTACCGCCTGACGACGATGGCGGACGTGGATAGCCCGGACGGTCTGCGCGAGGCTGCGCACAGCGGACGGGCGCCACGCACGGCCGCCTGGCTCGACGCGCACCTCGAAAACCTCGACGTCACATCTGGCGCGGATTTCACTTGTACCTAGTGGTCTGGTTGCGAATTAGCTCGGCATTCGGCCGGCGATGCCTCCCGTCTGGCGGCGTTGCTCCTCCGTCACATGCGCCCGGCATGCTCCCTCGTCGCGCCTGGCCAGCCGAGCGCCTCACCGCCCTCGGTGCACAAGCCAATTCGCAACCAGACCACTAGTACTCGGTCGGGCACTTCCGCGGGTAGATGAGGGGACCAGTGGCTGCTTACGCCCTGGATCTACAGACGCGGGTGCTGATTGCGGTTATTCGGGCGCTACGCGCTCATGAAATCCGCGCTGGCTGAGCTGCGAGGGCGGAAACCCGCCGAAGGGTGTGTCACGGTTTCTGTTTGCCGCGACGGAGCACGCGGTTCCACCACATGATCGCGCCGGTCACGAACATCGCGGGCGGGACGAGCGCGGCGCCCGCCCACACAGCCTTCAGCGTCAGGTCACATGCTTCGGCACACCCTGGGATACGTCTCTGGAACCGCCCGAAGTGGCCATACGCGAGCCAGTACATGACCCGGTCGGATATGCGCTCGGTGTATTCAACGGAGGTGTAGTCGATCGGTTCGACATAGTCAGCGACCGCCGAAAACATTCCCGGAAAGGACAGATAGAGCCCCGTGACTCCCCACATCAGCACGAAGAAGAGAAACCAGATGCCCATTGTGCTGTGCAGGCTCCAGTTCACACGCTTCCAGTTCGACCGCAGGTCAATGAGCAGGCTCCGACGCCAGTTCCGAATACCCGGCCACCAGATGACGGCACCCGTGACGGCCAGCAGGACGACGAGGAGCGCGGCGATGCCGTTGATGGTGCGCCCCGTCTCGCCTGCCAGCAAGTTGTCGTGGAGGTCCAGGAGAAACGTGATGAAGGGCGTGTCGCCCAAGTTTCGTCCGGACTCGTCGCGGATGAACAGTTCCCTGCGGAAGACCAGGATGGAGCCGGTCACGCTGATCATGAAGATGTAGAGGCCGATGCCGATGCCGGTCCACAGATGTATCTGGAAGAGTGCCTTACGCAGCCAGACGTCCTGCGGACGTGTGAGCCATCGCTGCCAGAGCGTCATCAAGGCTCCTCTGTCTCCAATGGTCGCGCGAGGCAGGCCCGGATGGCCTGGAATTCGGCGTCTATCGTAGCGCCAAATGATGGGTTCTACACCGGCGATGCCGCCTGAGCTTCTTCGTAGGTACCCTTGAAATCGACGATGCGGCCGTGTTCGAACTGCCACACCCTGGTCCCGACTTCTTCCAGCAGATCCTGGTCGTGCGTGACCAGAAACACCGTGCCTTCGTATTTCTGGAGCGCCACGTTCAACGCGTTGATCGATTCCAGGTCGAGGTGATTGGTCGGCTCGTCGAGAATGAGCACGTTCGGTTTCAGCAGCATGATGCGGCAGAACAGGAGCCGCGCGGTCTCGCCCCCTGAGAGCGCCGCGGTCGGCTTGTGGCCCTCCTCGCCGCTGAAGAGCATCTGGCCGAGGAGTCCGTGAATCTCCTGGCGCGAGGCGTCAGGGTCGAAGCGGTGCAACCATTCCACGGTCGTAAGTCCTTGTTCGATCTGGCCAGTGTGGTCCTGGGCGAAATAGCCGATCGAGACCTCGTGCCCCCACCGCAGCGCGCCTTCGTCGCGATCCCCGGGAGCCGCCGGCATGTCGGGCGCATCAGCGAGGAGCGCTTTGAGCAGGGTGGTCTTGCCGACACCGTTGCGGCCGACCAGCACAACGCGCTCCCCGCGGTTCACGATGGCACCGAAGTCAGCGAAGATCGATGTTGGTCCGTAGGCCTTGGCGAGGCCCTCGCATTCGAGGGCGACTTTGCCGGACGGGCGCCGCGTCAGGAATCGGATATACGGACGCTGGATGTTCGAGCGCGCCAGCTCGGTGGTCTGCAGCCGCTCCACCTCTTTGCGTCGCGATGTGACCTGGCTTGCCCGCGTGCCCGCTCCGAATCGGGCAATGAAGTCGTTGAGTTGTGCGATCTTCTTTTCGCGCTGTACGTTCCCGGCTTCGATCGTCGACCGAATCTGCGTCTTGGCCACCACCATGTCGTCGTAGCCGCCGGTGTAGGTGATGATCGTCTCGTAGTCGATGTCAGCGATGTGTGTACACACGCCGTTGAGAAAGTGCCGGTCGTGCGAGATGACGATTAGTGTGCCTTCGTAGCGGCTGAGAAACTGCTGGAGCCAGTGGATCGAGTCGAGGTCCAGGTGGTTTGTCGGCTCGTCGAGCAGGAGCGCCTGTGGCCGCCCGTAGAGCGCCTGCGCCACGAGGACGCGCACTTTCTGGCCTCCCTGCAGCTCGGACATCTTCCGTTCGTGGAGCGCCTCCGGGATGTCGAGCCCCTGGAGCAACACAGCCGCATCGCTTTCGGCGGAGTACCCGTCCTCCTCGCCGACAGTGCCTTCGAGCTCGCCGAGACGCATGCCGTCCTCGTTGGACATCTCGGGATTGGCATACAGCGCGTCTCGCTCGGCCAACGCGGACCAGAGTCGCTCGTTGCCCATGATGACGGCATCGAGCACGCGATGTTGATCGAAGGCGAAGTGATCCTGCCGAAGCACGCCGAGTTTGCGTGGCCGAGTCACCGTTCCGCGTTGCGCGTCGAGCTCGCCGGTCAGCAGGTTCATGAACGTGGATTTTCCCGAGCCGTTCGGCCCGGTCAGGCCATAGCGCCGTCCGGCGGCGAACGTCGTGCTGACGTCCTCGAAGAGCACCTTCGAGCCGTAACGCATCGACACACCACTGACACCAATCATGAGCAGAGATCCCTCAACAGAGACAATACGGTCCGAGTGAACTTCTTAGTCTACCAGCCCGCCGTGAAAGTCAGGCGGTATTCCGCCGCATGATGCACCTTCTCGGTTGTGACAGAGCGCGGACCACTAGCTCGGGGTGGGGGCATCCAGTTCGTCCCACCTGGCGTAGCCGTCGAGAATCGACTGCTGAAGAGTGTCCAGGCGGGCCAACATCTGATGGATCGTCTCGGCGGGCTCCTTGTAGAACGCGGGGTCCGCGACGGCCGTCTGGAGACGCTGTTGCTCGGCTTCCAGCTCGTCGATGTGTTCTGGTAGCTGGTCGAGCTCCTGCTGTTCCCGGTATGACAACTTCCGGCGCTGAGGCGTGACGGGTGCGGTGGGGGCAGGGGCGGCAGGCTGCGGCCGTCGCTTTGGGACAGGCTCGGCGTGGCGGCGCTGTCGCACCCAGTCGGCGTACCCACCGACATACTCCTGTACCCGACCGCCACCCTCGAACACGAGTGTGCTGGTGACCACGTGATCGATGAACGCTCTATCGTGGCTGACGAGCAGGAGCGTGCCGGGCCAGTCGACCAATAAGGCCTCCAGCAGTTCGAGGGTTTCGATGTCCAGGTCGTTGGTGGGTTCGTCGAGCACAAGGAGATTGGCTGGACGCGTGAAGAGTCGTGCCAGGAGCAGACGATTGCGCTCGCCGCCTGACAGTGCCTTGACCGGGGACATCGCTCGTTCGGGTGAAAACAAAAAGTCACGCAGGTAGCCGTGGACGTGCCGTGGTGTGCCGTTGACCGTGACCATCTCGTTTCCGTCGGCGACGGTGTCAAAGACCGTGCGCGCTGAGTCGAGCTGCTCACGTTGCTGGTCGTAGTACGCGACGTGCACGTTGGTGCCCTGCCGCACGTCACCCGCGTCCGGCTCAAGGTCACCGATGAGCAGGCGGAGCAGCGTGGTCTTGCCTGAGCCGTTGGGGCCGATGAGGCCGATGCGGTCGCCGCGTACCACCCGGATTGAGGCGTCGCGTACGACGGGCTCCTGCGTGAAGGCTTTGTACACTCCCTTCGCCTCGATGACGAGTTGTCCCGAGCGATCGCCGGCGTCGGCCTGTAGCCGCACCATGCCCGCCTGCGTGCGCCGGGCGGCCTTGTCGCTCCGCATGTCGAGCAGCGCGCGCACACGTCCCTCGTTGCGAGTGCGTCTGGCCTTGGTCCCCTGGCGCAGCCACGCCTCCTCCTCGGCCAGACGCTTGTCGAACTTGGCGTGATGCACCGCCTCAGTGGCGAGCTGCGCCTCCTTGCTGCGCAGAAAAGTGGCGTAGCCGCCGGGCCACGACGTGAGCTGGCCGCGGTCCAGTTCGATGATGCGTGTCGCGACGCGCTGGAGAAAGACGCGATCGTGCGAGACGAACATGACTGCGCCTGGGTAGTCGACGAGGAACGTTTCGAGCCACGTCATCGATTCGATGTCGAGATGGTTCGTGGGTTCGTCCAGCAGCAGGAGATCGGGCTGGCCCACAAGCGCGCGCGCGAGCAGCACGCGGCGCCGCCAGCCGCCTGACAACGTAGCAACGCCCACGTCTGGTGGCAGGCTGAGTCGAGACAGCACCATCTTCACTCGTTGTTCGCGCTGCCAGTCGTCCTCACCAAGGCGCTCAAGACCCTCGGAGACGACGTCGGACACCGGGCGCGTGTCCTGCAGCGGTGCGTCTTGCGCCAGTCGCCCAATACGCACGCCGGGTTGGGTCCAGACGCTTCCCGTGTCTGGCGCGACCTCGCCCCCGGCGATCTGGAGCAGCGTTGACTTGCCCGTACCGTTGCGCCCGATGACGCAGAGCCGTTCCTTGGGTCCTATCTGCAGACTGGCCTCAGCCAGCAGCGGTAGGTGGCCGTAGGCGAGCGAGACACGGTCGAGCGAGACGAGTGGCATGGTGGCTAGCAGGCCGTGGCGAACGTCCGGCGCGGCACCTAACGCGGATTTCACGAGCGGGACGATGACCCTCTGCCAGGGTACTGCTGAAATCCGCGCTAGGCGAGTGAGGCGCCTCGCGCGGATTTCACTCGGTCGTGGCACTCCTGCGGGTTGTCGAGGGGACTGGTCGCCGTGTGCTCGCCGAATCTACGGACGCGGGTGCTGAATTCGGAGACTCGGGAGCGACGCACCCATGGAATCCGCGCTCGCGGGCGAGGCGCGACGACCGAGAATACGGCCTGTATGTGAGGGAGGAGCAACGCTGGCCTCGAGGATGCCTCGCTCGTCGAATGCCGCTGGACGTTCACAACGGGCTGCTTGGCTAGACCGCGTGCTCGCGAATCGCCGACAGAAAGCGTTCGCCCAGGTCGTCTGCCTTGCGGGCGCCCACGCCTTTGACCGCGCGAAGGGCGTCGAGTGACTCTGGGCGCAGTCGAGCCATCTCGCGCAGTGTGGCGTCGTGAAAGATGACATACGGCGGCACTGCGCGCTCACGCGCCGTCTGCAGTCGCACCGCCCGGAGACGCTCGAAGAGGGTGCGGTCGACGCCCTCCCACGACTCGGTGTCGACGCGCGATCGCGCGCGCGCCGCGTCCTTGCGCGGCGGCCGCTGCCGGGCCAATCTGAGGTCGGGGCAGCTGGTCTCGTCTTTGAGCAGTTCCAACCCTCGTGGCGTCAGCCCGAGTACGGCATAGACGTCGTCGGACGTGCGCAGGAGGTCGAAGGCTCTGAGTTGTTGGATGTACCCGCGGACCTCCGCGACAGAGGCGTCGGGTAGCAAGCCGAACGTACTCAGCGCGTTGTGGCGTCTGGCCACGACCTGATCGCTGGCGTGCCCGCGGAGCACGCTGGCCACATGCGTGGCGCCGAAACGCTGCCCGACCCGAGCGACGCACGACAGAATCTGGCGTGCGAGCAGCGCCGGAGTGGCGGCAGGTTCCAGCTCATCGAGGCAGTAGTCGCACGCGCCACAGCCCTCTTTCGAATACCGATCGCCAAAGTATTCGGCCAGATGTCGGTGGCGACACCCGACGCTTGCCGCGTACTGCTCCATCTGGCGCAGCAGTGTCGTGCTGGCGTCGCTGAGTTCGCCGTTGCCTTCCAGCATCACTCGCCACTTCATGAAATCAGCGGCGGAGTAGATAAGCAGGCATTCCGCCTCGAGGCCGTCGCGCCCCGCCCTACCGGACTCCTGCTGGTAGTGCTCGATGGAGCGAGGCGCACCCGCATGCACGACGAATCGCACGTTGGACCGGTCGATGCCCATCCCGAAGGCGACCGTGGCGACGATCACATCGACGCGTTCACTCAGGAATGCATCCTGGTTTCGACCGCGGTCGGCCTCGCTGAGGCCCGCGTGATAGGGCAATGCCGGGATCCCCTCGGTCGTCAGCCAGGCGGCCAGTGCCTCGACTTCACGCCTCGAGATGCAGTAGATGATGCCGGCCTCTCCACGGTGGCGCGCCAGCACGTCGAGGATCTGGCGTTTCAACGCCGCCCTCGGCAGCACGCGGTAGAGGAGATTCGGGCGGTCGAAGGAGCCCACTAACTCGAGGGGATTGTGCAGGCCGAGCTGCGTCCTGATATCGCGCCTGACGCGAGCAGTAGCGGTGGCGGTGTAGGCCTGGAGGCTGATACCTGGAAGCCGCTCCCGAAGCTGGGCGAGCTGACGGTACTCGGGCCTGAAGTCGTGGCCCCACTGGCTGATGCAGTGCGCCTCGTCAACTGCGATAAATGTCACGCCGCACGACGCAAGCAGCGTCAGAAAGCCATCGCTTCCTTCGCCGACCAGACGCTCCGGTGATACGTAGAGCAGGCGGTAGCGCCCTTCTCGCAGTCCGGTGGCCACCGCCCCCTTCTCAGCCCCCGTGAGGGAGCTGTTGTACAGCGCGGCGGGTACGCCGTTGCCGACGAGTGTGTCGACCTGGTCTTTCATCAGCGAGATGAGCGGTGAGACCACCACTGCGAGACCGGGGCGCACAACAGCGGGTGCCTGAAAGCAGAGCGACTTGCCGCCGCCGGTCGGCAGTACAACGAGCGAGTCCCGGCCGGCGAGCACGGCCTCCATCGCGTCGAGCTGGAGCGGGCGAAACGCCGTATACCCCCAATAGCGGGCAAGGGCGTCTTCGAGCAGGGAGGCGGTCACCGGTGTGATGATCGCACGGTATGCCGTTCAGCCGGAACGCTCAAGGGCGTGAAGCCCTGCGCCGAGTTCACGCGACATCGGTGCGCTAAGCTTGACCCTTGAGCAGGTTGCGTCGAGCCACGGTACCGTTCGCCGCTGCGGCCATCGTCGCGCTGGTGTGTGTTGCCCAGAGTGGGCGGTCCCCGGGAGTTCAGGCGCAGGCCACGTCAACCCCGACGGTGCTCGTCGCTACTGGTGCCGACTGGCGCTATCTGGATGATGGTTCGAACCAGGCTGTGGACTGGCGCGCGGTCGGTTTTGACGACATGTCGTGGGCTGAGGGCCCGGCGCCACTCGGTTACGGGGACGCCGACGAGGCCACGGTTGTCGCGTTCGGCCCCGATGATCAGGCCAAGTTTCCGACGACCTACTTCCGCCATACGTTCGGCGTGGACAATGCGTCCGTGCTCACCAACTTTCTGGTGCGCCTGGTTCGCGACGATGGTGCCCTTGTGTATCTCAACGGCGTGGAGATCTTCCGCAGCAATATGCCCGACGGTGACGTGTCGTACGACGACTTCGCCGTCGAGGCTGTGGCCGGCGATGATGAGATCACGTTCGTCTCAGAATTTTTCACCGAGAATTATCTGGTCGATGGCCTCAACGTCCTGGCCGTGGAGATCCACCAGGTCGACAGTCCCAGTACTGATCTCGGCTTCGATCTTGAATTACTGGTCGGCTTCGAACCGGGGCCTCCGACGATCGCCGTCACCGCCCCCGTTGATGGCGAATCGTTTGTGGAGGGCGACATCGTGGTCACCGTCGACACGCAGTTCGAAGGAGGCGCCGTCACGGGCGTTCAGTTCCTCGCAGGCGACACGCTGATCGGTCAAACGTTTGCCCCGCCGTTTACGTTTCCGTGGAGGCAAGTTGCCGTTGGAGATTACACGCTGACGGCTCGCGCCACGACGAGCCTCGGCTCGGATGCCACGTCGGCGCCAGTCACTGTCAGCGTGACGTCCGTGCCGGAGTCCACGTTCATCCGCCTGGGCGATACCTGGAGGTATCTGGACGACGGCTCCGATCAGGGCACAGCCTGGCGTGACGCAGGCTTTGATGACGGTGGCTGGCAGGAAGGCGAGGCACAGTTGGGCTACGGGTCCGGCGACGAGACCACCGCGGTCAGCTTCGGTCCCGACGCTGAAAACAAGTACGTCACCACGTATTTCCGCAAGACCTTCACGGTGGAGGATCCTGGTGAATTCACCGGCCTCAGAGGCGCGCTCACGTACGATGATGGAGCCATCGTCTATCTCAACGGCTCGGAGGTGTTCCGGATCAATATGCCCGGCGGCGTCGTCGGCTTTGATGCCCTGGCCTTCGACGCGGCCGACTATGCCCCGGAACCGCTGGCGCTCAATCTGAACCAGCTGCTGCCTGGCACCAACGTGGTGGCCGTGGAAATACACCAAGGCAATGTCGCCAGTACGGACCTCATCTTCGATCTGATGCTGATGGGCGAGTGAGTGGGCCCTGCTACGGTAGCTCGACCGACTGTCCGCGCTGAGGGACCGTGACGTTGGCGCCGAAGCGCTGTTCAAGGGTCCGGGCGAAGCTCGACGCCGCGTCCTCCTCGCCGTGCACCACGAATGTTCGCGTTGGCGGCGTGCCTAGGGACTCGAACCACTCGATGAGTTCCTCGCGATCGGCATGAGCCGAAAACCCCTCGATTGTCTCGATCGTGGCGTTGACCGGATGCCAGCGTCCGAAAATGCGTACGGGTGACGTCCCTGTCTGAATCACACGCCCCAGCGACCCCTGCGCTTGATAGCCGACAAACAGCACAGTGTTTCTGGCTTCGGAAATATTGAACTTCAAATGGTGCTTGACGCGACCGGCGGTGCACATCCCGGACGCAGAAATGATCACAGCGGGATCGGTGGAGTGGTTGAGCGCGACCGAATCCTCGACGCTGGTGATCAGATTCAGCCCGTCAAAGGCGAGCGGCGCGTCGCCGGTCTCGATCAGGTCCTGCATTGGCTGCGAGTACGTTCCCGGGTGCAACGCGAACGCCCGGGTCGCCGCCACGGCCATCGGGCTGTCGACGAAGACGCGAAGGCCTTTCAGACGGCCGCCTTCGACCAGATCGTTGAGCCGCGCGAGTACCTCCTGTGTTCGACCGACGGCAAACGACGGAATGATGACTTTGCCTCTGCGACGGATGGTCTTGTCGACGATGTCGAACAGTCGCTCGGTTCGGTCGCCCTCGTCGGGGCGACTGCGGTTGCCGTACGTGGACTCCATGATGAGATAGTCGGGCGAAGCTACCGTCTCCGGTGGACCGAGGAGCCGGGCGTGGTGTACGCCCAGGTCGCCGGAGAAGACAAGCCGCCGCTGGTCCTCGCCCTGGCCGAGTCGAAGATCGACGATCGCCGCGCCGAGGATGTGACCGGCCGGTACGAAGGTCACGGTTCCTGCGCCGTCGAGGTCGAAGGGTTGGTTGAACTCAACCGTTTCGAGGCGATCGAGGACGGCGCGCGCGTCCTCCTCGGTGTAGAGCGGCGTGACCCATTTGGCATCCTGGCCTTGTTTCTCGAGCCGCCGGATCTTCCACTTCGCATCTTCCTCCTGAATCCGTCCGGAATCCGGCAGCAGGATGCTCAGCAGGCGCGCGGTCGGTGGCGTCGTCAGGATCGAGCCTGCGTAGCCAGCCTTCAGCAGCAGCGCCAGCCGCCCCGAGTGGTCGATGTGGGCGTGGCTCAGGATGACCCTGGTCAGGCCCTTCGCGTCGAAGGGCAACGGTTCGCGGTTGCGCTCGTGTCGTTCCCGACCTCCCTGGATGAGGCCGCAGTCAAGCAGCAGCCGTGCGCCGTCACTCTGGACCAGGTGGCACGACCCGGTGACCTCCCGAGCCGCACCATGAAAGGAGATTCGCATGCCGCGTACTCTACAGGAGCGCTACACGCGAGGTCACGTTCCACGAAGGCCCGGCCGACGCCGGGGCGGCGGCGTGGCCTGCCGCCTTCGGTCACGCTGTGAGGGGGTGTGTCAAAGCCCCGGCGCGGCGTCTCGCCGGTCGAGGATCGCGTAGCGGGGAGCCGTGGGTTTGCGCTGATGCTGCTCCCGCATCACGAACCCGGCGCCGTCGAGCAGGGTGAGCACGGGCTCCCACAGCTCCTCGTCAATCTCCACGAGCAGCGACCGCAGCTCAGAGCGGCGGAGGGTGGCGGTCGCTCCCTGGAGCACTTCGAGTTCTGCGCCGTCGACGTCGAGCTTGAGATGTGTTGGAGCGGGGAGTGCACAGAGCGCAACGAGGTCGTCCATCGAGGCCACTGGCACCTGCTGCGTGAGGCCTTTCCACCGCTGGTCGGGGGCTGGGGCGAGCCGATGGCGGCTCTGTCCCGCATCGAGCGCTTTGAAGCGGAACCGGCGTAGCCCGCTGTGTCCGGCCAGCGCCAGCGGCACCGGTGTGATTGTCGCCGCGCAGCCGTTCAGGTGCACATTGTCGCAGAGGCTCGAGAAGGTTCGAAACCCAGGCTCGAAGGCGAAGGTAACGGGCGGAACGGGTTGCATCGCGGCAATGAGCGAGTACGCGCCGACATTGGCGCCGACATCGTAGAACACCCCTCCAGCCCCCAGCTCAGTCTCGATCCAACGGACGGTCCACGGTTCCTTGTGGCACGCGCGCGCCCGAATCTGGCGCTCGGCGTCCGTCGTGGCCAAGAGGCGGATGTTCGCCGAAGGGTAGTCGAGGGTGACGGTAGGGACTGCATCGCTCCCGTCAGTGCGGGGCGCGCGCTGCCCGGTCATCGGGTCGGTGGTCTCCGCCTCGCGCGCAGAGGGTCCGGACATGAGAATCCAGTGTAGACGAATTCATGGCGGCTGGTGGCGGGTCCGGACATCCGAGGCTGGGGGCCGGAGCCGCGGCACTGACGCTCCGTGCAGTTTGTCGACGTGGTTCTGGAGGACGATGAGACAATCTTTCTGCGTTCGTGGTCCTTGACGTCAGAGCTGTGGCGCGGTCGTGGCGACGTCGCACAACGAGTGTCGCAAGAGTTGAGATGACGTTGCACCAGGAACAGCCTCCGAGTGTCGCCAGCGGCGGCCGATCGCGTCGGCCGACGTGGATATGGGTTGCCCTCGGCGGTGCAGTGATCGCGATTGTCATGTGTGTGGACGTGACAATCACCGACCCTCAGGTCAACGTCCGGTGGCAGGAAGCTGTCAGCGCCGCCGATCGTGTAGCGCTCGAACGCCGGCACGATCTGCAGAATGGTGTCCAGGACGGCCGGACATGGCAATACGAGCTTGGCGACCGCTCTGGGGAGAACATCCGCGCGCTCGTCGAGGACCCGGCCGTCGAGGATACCGGTCGCATCGATCGCAACACCTTCACCTCGGACGGTCGAGATATTCGCGTCACCGTCTGGTACCCGTTCAACGATCTGTTCGACCGACCGTCGCAGTTGCTGCGGCTGCACCGGAGCCTGTGGCTGCTGCTGGCCGGAGGCGTCCTGCTGTGGGCCGCGCACACCCTTGGGGCGCGTGCGAGGCGGAACGTGACGGCAGCAGCGTTGCTCCTGGTCGGCGCGATGGCCGTCGCGTTTCCCTTCAGTCCGTCACAGGTGACGATGGGCGGGTCCAGCGATCACGTCAGGAGCCGCGCCGACTTCGAGAGTTGGTTCGGCGGGCGGGTGCGATTCGAGAAGCACCTGTCACAAACGATGCTGCTCCAGCTGTACCTGCAGCTGGATGCGACCGAAGCAGCGCCAGAACGTGCGGTGGTCGCCATGAGTCGCGGCGCCACGTTCTGGTTTGTGCTGGCCGCGCTGTTGATCGGGTTCCTCGAGCGCTGGTCAGTCGTCGTGATCCGATATCTCGGTCTTGTGCTGCTGGCTCCCGCAACGCTGCTGTATTTCGGCTGGCGGGAGTTCGGGTATCTCTCGCTGTGTGTCGCCGTCTTCCCGCTGCTATCCCGGGGCATGAAGGCCGGCGGCGCGCGTCTCGAGGCCGGCGGCGCGCTTGCCGGCCTGGGCGCGGCCTTGCACGGGTCCGGGCTGGTGTCGCTCGTCGGGGCCTGGCTCATGGCACTTGGCACAGACGGCCAGCTGAGGGATCGGGTCGAACGTGTGCTCCGAGTTGTCGCGTGGGGCACTGCGGCCTATCTCGGATGGATGCTTGTCTACCTGGTCGTGTTGAATCTGCGAGTCGAGCCCAGCGCCGAGACGTTCAGCTCGTGGCGCCCGTGGCTGATCGACGAGGTGCGTGAACGGCGCGTGAGCGCGGCGATCCTGAGCGCAACCGGCGCACGCGACATCGTGATGAGCGCGTGGGTGGCCGGTGCGCCGCTACTGGTCGCGGCGTTGTCGCTGCGAGGGTACGCGCACGAGGTGCGCGCGGCCCTGTGGTACATTCTTCCCTCGGTTCTGTTTCTGGTACTCCGTTGGCCGTTCGAAGGAGTTGGCGGAGGAATCGACCTCGTGTTTGCCGGGTTTCCGGCGTTGTACGCATTGGCGTGGGTGTGCGCGCACGACCCGCGGCGAACGAAGATCGCGGCAGTACTTCTCATCTCCGCGCACTATGCCTTCTGGCGCATTGTTCTTGATGATCAGTTCTTGCCCCTGAGGACTGATTAGCGTGAATTCCCGGCTTCTTCGTGTCGTACGGACAGTCATTCGCTCCGATTCCGATCCGGCCCGTCAGATTCTCTTCGCGAACCTGATGCAGTCGCGACCGTTCGTGCGATTCGTGTACGGGTTGCACCAGCGGATGCGGGGGACGTGGGGCTCGACGGCGCTGGTTTCGTGCTACGGCTTGGCGGCGCTGCTCACGATCGCGCCGGCCCGGAACCGGCGGGCGCGCGTGCTGGTCCTGGCCAAACACGAGAACGCGCGGCGGCAGGTCGCGCGCATCGCTGCCTTTCTTGGAGCCGCGGAGTGTGGTTGGGTGCGTACGGGTGCGAAGACGCTCGCGAGTGGGTCGAGCCTCGCCGGGCTCGTGCTGTGCTCGTCACGGCGCCGCCTCGTTCGCACGTGGCGCGTTGTTCGTGCAATAGACAGCAGGCACGGATTCCTGGTCTCCTGCCGCGCGGCAGGTGCGATCGCGTGGTACGGGCGTGCCATGGCGGTACTGGGTGCGGAGAAGCCGCGAGCGATTCTCGTATCCAGCGATTCGAATCCGGAAGAGGTGGGATTTGCCGGGGCTGCTGGCGCTCTGGCGATTCCGCGGGTCTTCGTATCTCACGCGTATCCAACGCCGCTGTCCCCTCCGCTCGACTTCAGCCTCTCGATCCTGGAAGGCGAGGCAGCCGTGCGGGCCCGCAGAGAAAAGGGCCCGATCACCGGGGAGGTCATGCTCGGGGGCATCGAGGGCGACTCGGCTGCCCTCGACTCGCGCCGATTCAGCCGCGCGAGTCCCGCAATCGGCATCTTCACGCCAAAGGCGATCGCGTGGCCGAAGCTGGCGACGGTGATCGACGACTGCCGGCAACACTTCGGGGCTAGCAAGATCGTCGTCCGGTGGCATCCGAGCATGCTCCAGCCGCCGCGGTTGGCCCGCCTGCTCAGCGACCGCTCTGGCATCGTCGAATCTCCCAGGACCGCAACTCTCGAAGAAGTGACTCGCCAGTGTGACTGGGTGATTGCCGACGAAAACAGCAATGTGCACTTGCAGGTACTGAAGCTCGGCACTCCGACGGTGGCGGTGTCGGGTCTGGGGCTGTATCCGACAAGTCATGCGGATCAGTACGGGTTTGCCACGAGTCGCGTTGTGTATCCGCCGGTGCAGTCGATCAGGGATGTCGAGCCGGCAGCGCTCGCCGCGTTTTTTTCGGGTTCCTGGTCGGCCCGTTTCCAGGAGTACGACGCCTCGTACCTTCGCCCGCCGGAGGCCGTCGCCAGCGAAGTACGAGAGGCGATTCTTCGGCTGGTCGACGGCTCACCGCCCAAAGGACTCGCGACGTGAGCTGGAAGCGGCCTGGAGCCGGCCTTGTGGGTCTGGTCGTCAGCGGAGTGTTGCTGGTTGCGCTCTACCGCCGTATTGACTTCCAGCTGATCGGACAGGCCCTGCTGGGGGCCGACCGGATGTGGCTCGCCATCTCGATTGGCATGATTGTGCCGATCACCGTCTTGCGGGGTCTGCGGTTCTTCTGGGTGGCGCCAGCCGGGACGCTCCCGGGCGTTGGTGAGGCGCTTCGTCTCACCGTGGTTGCGTCCGCCCTCAACGCCTTTATGCCGGCCAAGTCCGGCGACCTCATCAAGAGCTACCGCGTCGCGAAAGGCAGTAGCACGTCGACTGGCGTCGCGATCGCCGTCATCGTCTACGAGCGACTCTGTGATCTGTTCGGCTTGCTCTCCTGGTGTTTGCTGGGATGGCTGATCGGGCGGCCTCAGGTCCCTAGCCTGCCGTCGGTGTTCTGGTTGCTGCTCGGAGCGCTGGCTGCGGTGTGTGGATCAATGATTCTGTCCCGGCGCGTGGCGAGGGTGGTGCCCAGGCTGCTCACATCAGCCCTGCCGTTCAGGCGGCTCCAGAAATTGCGAGATCTGGCGCACGGATGGCCCGGTCTGCTGCAGGTGCTTCGGGGGCGTCGTCGCTGGATCGTGGCGTTTTCGCTCGTGCTCTGGCTGACCCATCTGGTCCAGATCTGGATGTTTTCGATTACGTTGTCCTTGAACATTCCGTTTGTCGTGTCCGCAAGTCTGTCCGCGGTTGCACTCCTTGCCGGTCAGTTGCCGTTCACGTTTTCCGGGCTCGGCACGCGCGACGTGGCGCTTGTCCTGCTGCTGTCGCAGTACACGACGCCCGAAGCCGCAGCGGCGATCGGGGTACTCATCGCGACTCGCAACCTTCTACCAGCTTTGGCCGGCCTCCCGCTGATGCGCACGTATCTGCGGTCGGTCGTTGGGGACGCGCTGCGCTGGCGCGAGCGGTCGAAGGCATCCAACGGCGCGCCTGGGCGGTAGGCCGCTTCGTGTGCGTGCCGGTGTCGGCGCGAGACATGGTGAGGTAGCAAGGCTGATGGTGGCAGCATGCTCCTACAGAGAGAAAAGGTTCTGTTCCCGCTGCAGCGGTTGGAGCACCTCCGGCCAATTGTTCGCCGGTGCATTCACCGAGGTCGAGACTTCATAAGCCGTGAGCCACTCTGACGGGCAGGGTTCGAGCACGGGCATCAACCGTTCCGGCTCGTGGACGCCAGGGTCCAGCCAAAGTTGAAGGTTGTGCTCGCCGAGGACCACCGGCATCCGATCGTGGATGTTGGCCATGAACGTGTTGGCTCGCGTCGTCACAATCGAGAAGGTGTGGAGCGGCTCGGTTTGCCCCGCTGGCTGCCACCGGTCCCAGACACCGGCGACAGAGAGGATGCCTCGGTCCGTGCGATGGATGGCGAAGGGACGCTTCCGTGGCCTGTCGCGCTTCCACTCGAAGAAACCCGACAGCGGGACCACGCACCGCCGCTGCCTGAACGGCTCCGCGTAACTCGGTTTCTCTGCGATCTCTTCACAGCGCGCGTTGATCAGGGAGTACTTCGCCGCGGCCTTGAGACTCTTGGCCCAGCTTGGCACCAGGCCCCACTGAAACAGTTCTATTGTGCGTTCGCCGTCGCGTACCAGCACGACGGGTGACGCTTGTGTCGGGGCGAGATTGTAGGTCTGGCGAAATCCCGCCAGGTGCAGCGGCTGATGATTCAGGTACTCAACCGACAGTTCCTCCTCGGTGTAGGTCTCATAGGCACGTCCGCACATGGGTCCATGATAGCGGGCACTGCATCACTCACCCGATGGAATGCGGTCGGTGCCGGGACGGGGTTTGGCGCTATGCTGCGGGCTTCGCGGGATAACCTGGATCTACCGGCCCCTGAGCGCCAGCCTTGAGACCCCATGGACTTCAGCGACGACGTCAAGGCCGGCTACAACGACATTGCAGATGCCTACCTGGCGCAACGTGGGAAGGGCTCTGCGGATGTCAAGCTACTGGATCGCTTCAGCGGGCAGCTCGCTGCGGGGAGCACTGTGCTGGATGCCGGATGCGGCGCCGGTGTTCCGGTAACTCGGATTCTTGCCGAAGTCTTTCGCGTCGTTGGTGTGGACTTTGCCGAGGCGCAGCTTGCGAGGGCGCGCCACCTGGTCCCCAAGGCGAGATTCGTCTGCGCGAACCTGCGAACCGTAGAGTTCAAGAAGGCAAGCTTTGAGGCGATCTGCTCGTACTACGCGATCATTCACATTCCCCGCGAGTATCACGCCGACCTGTTCGCCCGCTTCGCGCGCTTTCTGAAGCCGGACGGTCTGGCGCTCCTGTGTCTCGGTGACGGGGACCTACCGTACGACGCTACCGACGACTACCTTGGGGTACCGATGGCCTGGAGTCATTTTGACGCGGTGACGAATGAACGTCTGATCGAAGCGAGTGGATTCGAGATCGAGTGGAAGGAGCGAGTTGAGGACGCCACCTCACCGGGGTCGTACCATCTGTTCGTGTGCGCTCGAAAACTGTCCGTCAGGACGGCGCTGCGATGAGCCGTCGCGGCTGAGAGAACCATGCCAGTATTGCGTCCTGCCATCAAATCCGCGCGTCTGCGGCGTGGCGACACCGTTGCTGCGGTGACCCTTTCCTGGGGTGGTGCCGGTGCCGTTCCGCATCGCTATGCCGCGGGCAAGCAGCAGTTTGAGAATGAGTTCGGTTGCCGCGTCATTGAAACGCGACACGCGCTGCGCGACCCTGGCTGGATCGCGGCGAACCCAAAGGCCAGAGCGGACGACCTTATTCGCGTGTGCCGTAAAAAAGTGGCCGTAGGCCGGGCGAGCTGGACGTGCGGAGCACCGCCTCAGCTCGTCGACCCCTAAGACGCCGCCACGGATTGCAGCACACCTCGCGTTCTGGACGAAGCAGCCCGCCATGTCGGGTTCGATGTAGATCGCACTGTCCTCGCGGCAGTACGGACAGGTCACCCTTGACGGAAGACCTGTTGTGTGACCTTGGGCTTCCCCTCTTTCTCTTCGACAGCCACGGTTGCGAATAGAGGCTCTTCAGGTAATCGAGTGGGTGATTTCGGGGCATTTTAGAGCGCGGGTAACATGCAGGAAAGGATCTTGAGCCGCAGGTATTCCTCATCGCGCAGTCCGTACGCGCGGCGCTGGATGACGCGGATCTTGTTATTGAGCCCCTCGACGAACCCGAGCGACACCTTGTTTTCGGGCTTGCAATAGGCGGCGATGCCATCCCAATGGCGATCGATCATCTCGGCGAACTTCTGGTAGGGCGCAAGGCGCTGCCACTTCAGACTCGCCCGCCAGTTCTCGAAGAAACGCCGTGCCCACGCTTCCCGCTCGTAGCTCCACATCTGGGCGAACGATTCCTTGAGCAGGTAGGCGGTGTTCAATCGCTTGTTGGCCGCGAGCAGGGTCTTGAGATTCTGTCGACCCTCCACGGTCAGGTGCTCGCGGCGCGACAGCAGCGTGTACTTCTGGCCCTTGATGAAGCGACGATCCTTGCCGCTGAGCCGTGCGTACTCGGCCTTGCGCACCGTGTCGAGCGCCTTCCCCAGGTGGCGCAGGATATGGAACTTGTCGAACAGGATCGCCGCCTGGGGCGCGTGCGTGTTCGCCGCGTTGCGAAACGGCTTCCACATATCCATCACCGCCAGGCGAACGCTTCGGCTCTTCTTGTCTCCGAGCCACTCGTAGAACTGCGCCATGCTCGCCTGCGAGCGATCCGCCCCTCCAAACCAGATCGGACGCTCGCGGATTAGATCGCTTACCACGATGCGATAGGTGTGTCCCTTGCGAATCGAGATCTCATCGATGCCGATGACCTTCGGCCCCGGGGTGCCCGCCTTGGCCAGCTGCGCCTGCATGTAATGCTTCTCGAGCGTCTTGACCGTGTCCCAGTCGAGGTTGAGCTCCGCGGCCATGTCCTTGATCGTCGTCGAGCGGCAGCGCCGGCCCACGTACTGGGCAAAGCGCTTGGTATAAAACGGATTGTCGGCGAGGAAGTCGAGCCGCTCGCGCTTCACCTTGCCGCAGCGCCGGCATTGCACGCGCCGCACCTCGACTTCCAGGTAGATGCGTAGCTCGCCGCAAGGGAGATCGCGTACGTGACGCACGCGCCGGTCGTACCAGCCCATGTGCGCGCGACCGCAACAGCCGCAGCGCGTTTTTTTGAGCGCCGGACAAGCGTGATGACGCGCGCCTTCGGGTCGCCGAAGACACCGCGCACCGCGTGTCGCGGACGCACACCAGGGAACGCGTATGCGTCCCACAGCCGCCGCTGTCGCTTCCGGGAATTAGCCATCGGGACATCATCGCAGTTGGAGCAGCCCTGGACACGCTTCTCGCCACTCGGAGCAAGCTCGTTTTATCCACTCAATTTACCCACACGACTTCCTGAAGAGCCCGAATAGATTGCGGCTGGAGGTTCCACAGAGAGGCCCGACTTCGGGTGGCATCCTCGGCATCGGCCGCATCTCCCCCGAAGAGCGGGCGCTGCTCTCCAGCATTGCCGCGGACCTGAAGGCGCGCCGCGACGTTGGTGCATGAATCCTTGCGGCCTGAGAGGTGCGGAGCCTGGTCCTTGTCCTCCCGCCCGAAGTCCAGTCGAATCTGCGGACCGCGCCTGGAGGCTGCTCATCGGGCGTCAGCTGGTCGGGCTGCCGGGGCCGCATCGCGGTAGGGATGGTCGGCGGAGTTTTCGCACACTACGCGGTCAGGCTAAACCTTGACCACTACCGGAAATTCCGGTGCCATCCCCGAGGACCGAGTCATGCCAGCACTCGACTTGAAGATCGGCCAAACGGCTACGCGCTCCAACACGGTGACCCAGGCGCATGTCAACAAATACGCTGAGATCACCGGAGACCGGAACCCACTCCATTTCGATTCTGAGTTTGCGGGCAAGACCAAGTTCGGACGGTTAGTCGTTCATGGTGGGCTCACGAGCGGCATACTCAACGCCCTCGTTGCCGAGGACATGCCTGGACCCGGTACGGTCTTCATGAACATGGATCTAAAGTTCACGGCACCCGTCTACATCGGCGACACGATTACCGCGACCGCTGAAGTGCTCGAGGTACACGAAAGCAAGCCTATCTGCAAGCTTGCGGTTCGCATTGCTCGCACCGACGGCGAGACTGTCCTATCCGGTGAGACGGTGTGCTATCGGTTCATGCCTGAAACGAACTGAGCCAACGTTTGCGGCCGTCGTGGTCATCTCGCCAGGTTGGCCCTGGCGTTTTCATGGTGGGCAATATCCCACAAGGGAGGAACTTCAGCACATCACCACGAAGACGGCAGCGGCTGAAGCACCTCCGGCCAATTGTTCGCTGGCGCATTCACCGCCGTTGAGATTTCATAAGGCGCTGAGCCATCGCCGATGATTGAAACCGCACTGATCTTCCTATGGGTCTTAGCCAGCCTGCTGGTGGGCTATCTCGGCTGCGCGCGACGCATCGGATTCTGGGGCTTCTTCATCGTCTCGCTGTGCATGTCGCCACTCATCGGCCTGCTTGTGCCGCTCCTCGGCGCGCCTGGGAAACAGACCCACTCGCTCTGACAGGACGCCAGGCAGAATCGCATGCCCTGGTTGGCTGTTTCAGGCCCCGCTGGAAAAGCATCTGTGCGACAGGCTTTGGCGTTGTGCTGCGGGCTGCCGCAGAGTGAACTGAGATATGCCGGTCGCCTACTACTAATTTAGTTCGCTGAACGTCCCACCTAATCTACGACTTGCAGCTCATCACGGGCTGTGCTACCTCTAACGATGATCATGGTTGCTTCGCTGGGGCATCATCACCACCATCACTGACACCGCCGTTGGGCCTGGCCCAGGACGGCGCTGTCTTGCGCCCTGGGGAAGGCCGCCTTCCATTCTCGTGTTGCAGTCCCCAGGTCGCTTCTTCAACGAAAAGGAGACTGCAATGCTGCGTGGAACACGAATCATCACTGGTGAAGAGGCTGTCCGGTTCGGGCGTCTCGTGGACTTGCTCCGGAGGAGGCTTCATTGAGGCTGGATACGAGGAAATCATCGTTCCAGCCCTGTGGGCCCAGCAGACCTTCATCGACAAAGGCGGGCGCGAACTCTTGGACCAGATGTACACCTTCGAGGACAAGAAGGGGCGAGCGATATGTTTGGTACCAGAGATCACGGGCTTAGTTCAAGAATTGTGGCAACAGCGCTGGTCAAAGGCCAATAGGCCGCTTCGCTTGTTTTATGTTGCCCGGTGCTACCGATATGAGCGGCCTCAACGTGGGCGGTACCGGGAGTTCACGCAGGTCGGAGCTGAATTGCTTGGCGGTGATCCGACCACCGACCGCCTCGAAGTCGAAGACCTTCTGCGACAGATCCTGGATGAAGTCGGAACTGAGTACGAGTTCGATGGTTCCGTCAAACGTGGGCTTGGATACTACACAGAAGACGGTTTCGAAGCCCGATGCACGAAGCTTGGCGCTCAGCAGCAGGTTGCCGGCGGCGGGCGCTACAAGGGCGGCATTTGGTGGGCTCTTGGCATCGACCGCCTACTCTTGGCCTTGCAATGAGCTTTCTGTCTTGCGCCAGCTGACGTGCAGTTTGAGCGGGCCGGCGGCTGGTGGAATCATCAGTTGCGCTGTGGGTCCTCGTTGAATCTACTACTAGCTATGCCGGCAGAGCATGAACGACTCTCCTGAGAGAGTCCGCGGCATCGTGGCATTCGATCTCGACGGCACCCTTCTGCGTGGCGACACCGCATGCGAGATCTTGGCAAAGCCGATCGGCCGACTTGATGAGATGCAGCGATTTGAAACCTTCACGAGTGAGGCGGACATCATTCGCGCTCGGGAGCAGATGGCTAAGTGGTACGGCGAGCATTCACCACAAGATTTGGCAGCGTTCCTAAACGACGTCCGTTGGGCGCCGGGCGTGCACGAAGCCGTTCAGCGATTGCACGAAGAGGCGATCGTTGTTGGAATCGCCTCGCTTACGTGGAGCTTCGCCGTCCGCTGGTGTGCAGAGCGACTGGGAATTTCGCACTGTCTAGGGACGGACTTGTCGTCGAATGGGGAGATCCGTCACGTGTGGGGTCGAGACAAAGCCCGCTGGCTTCAGGAACTGGCTGATTCGTACGGAATCGCGCAGCATCGTGTGGCAGCGGTCGGCGACTCCGGAGGCGACTCGGAAATGTTGCGTGTCGCGGGAATGCGCTTCTTCGTGGGTGCGCATCCGATTCCCGCTGTGGCCTCTATCATCCACATGCCGGCGGCCGATCTTCGCGATGTGGCTGAGGGCATCATTCACGAATGGGCGGCATAGATAGCTCAGCTCCGTGGACATCGGCGGTAGCCTGTGACCGTGCAGCCATCGCGCATAGTGTGTGCTGTCCTGGAGCAGCGGGGCCGCTGATTTTCGGGAGCCCGCCGATCACGGCTAACTCCGGCGATGTGACGTTCGTGTCGCTGCAGACTGAAACCGTTCGTGTCGGAGACGCATATATGGTCCAGAGGTGGAGAACGATGCGATATGCACCCTCAAGCCAGAAACTCACGGAGGCATTGTCGTGAGACTGGTTTTAGTCGCCGTCCTGTTCGCCATCTCCCTGGTCGGCACATTGGCTGGGCAGGATCCTCCCCGTGTGAGCGACGATTCGGTTGACGGCTATGTCCGTGTCGCGATGCAGAGACGCCCGATTCCAGGTTTGGCTCTCGCGGTGATTCGTGGCGGTCGCGTACTCAAGCTGGCGACATATGGAATGTCCAGCCTGGAGTTCGGCGTGCCGGTGACGCCCGACACGCTGTTCAATGTCGCGTCGGTGTCCAAGGCGTTCACGGGCGTCGCGATCATGCGACTGGTTGAGGATCGTGCACTGAGTCTTGACGATCCGATCGGACGGCACTTGGCGGAGCTTCCAACGCACTGGCGTCCCGTCACGGTGCGGCAACTTCTCAATCACACGTCAGGCTTACCCGACATCAACGTCGATGTCTACACGACCAGGACTCTCGCCCAGACGGTACCTGCGGCACTCAGCCTCCTGGGCAGTCGTCCGATGGAATCCGTTGCGGGCACGGAGTGGAGCTACAACCAAACGAACTACATGCTGCTGGGTATGTTGATTGAATCCGCGAGTGGTCAGTCGTTTGCCGAGTATTGTCGGATTCGCCTCTTTGAGCCGTTGGAACTACGCACACCGGTCTTTGGCGATTCACGCGCGGTCGTCGCGGAACGAGCCACCGTCTACACGCGCTTTCGATTCGACTCCGACCCGCCGCAGCGACTCGACCATTCCGAGGTACTCGACTACACGATGCCGGCGTTCAGCTATCCAGCAGGCGGTCTGAACATCTCCATCCGCGACTTCTCGGCCTGGCTGATTGCGCTTGAACAGGGGCGGATCATCAGTCGGCGCGGGCTTGACGCGTTGTGGGAACCGGCCAGATTCAGTGACGGCAGTGTGTTTGGAGGCCCCACGCTGAAGGGCTACGGATTGGGCTGGATGCTCGATCCTCGCCAGACTCGTCCAACCGTGGGCGGGGCTGGTGGCCTGCGTGCCGCCTTTTCCATCTATCCGAAGGACGACCTGTCAGTCATCGTCCTGACCAACTATCAGGGAGCTGGGCCGGAGGCATTGGTGGAGGGGGTGGCCGACCTGTACTTGCAGGCGGACGCTTTTTGATTTTTCGCTGTCGGCTGCGCCGGCTCTTTGTAGAGGCACGTCGGTCTTGAGTGAGTTGTGACCGATCCGCCCTACCTCGGACGGATTCAGGAGCATTCTCAATATGTCACAGGCCGATTTTTGGACGCAGGCGGACACGCTGCTCCGAACAAGTCGTATCACTGTGGACCGCCCAAGGAACAGCGCGCATCCGAAGTATCCCGAACATATCTATCCGCTGGACTATGGGTACCTGGAAGGCACGACCTCGGGAGACGGCGAAGGCATCGATGTGTGGCTCGGTTCCGGCGGCACTCGGTCGGTCGTCGGCGTCATTTGCACCGTGGACATGTTGAAACGGGACATGGAGATAAAGCTGCTCGTAGGGTGCTCGCGCGACGAAATCGCGCTCGTGCGTGACTTCTTCACGAGCCTGGAAATGGGGCAGCAGCTCGTTCTGCGCGACGGCGCACGGCTGTAGGGACGGATACCAGAGGTAGGCATGGAAAACTCCCAGGACCGCTTGGCTCGTCAAATCGACTTCATTCTGGAGTTGGACCGTCTTAAGACAGTGGTTCGCGCGTCGTACCTGCTGTACGAGGACCGTCGGGAAAATACCGCCCTATCCGGGCTATCTAGCGTGGCAAGTCGTGATGGTTGCGGGGGCTCGCAACTGCCGGAGCTTGCCGAGTGGTGGGTCGCTGCCTGAGCGTCCCCGAAGGAGTTCTCATCTGAGGACGGCACCGTCTGCGCTGGTTCCCAGACCGCACTAAGTAAGGGAAAAAGTTCGCACGCGTGGTTGTTGGCTCCTATGCCAGGTTACTAGAATGCGGTCATTTCAGGATGCTTACGAGCGTGACCACAGGCAGTACATTCGTAACCGGGTTCTGTCCAATAACTACAACCCGTGAACTCTTGGTGGGAATAGTTCACGAGGTGGTACTTCACAAATTCACGGCACTGTTCACACCTCATATATACGTCAGGATCGTGGTCTAAACACCTTTTACACTGACCGTTTTCATAGCGGCATCCAAGAATGAAACATCTTATCCTCACGGTTCACGGGCTCCCCATTTTCTTTCAAAAGAACTGTTGATATTTGGAAGAGGATCTCCTCGGCGGAGGAAACATACCATCTGATGGCCCCTGAGCCGGCATTCTAACAACACGGATCCTTTTCCCTGCGATGTCCCTCGGGCTCATCTTCGCGTACGGCCGCTGAGGGATTCAACAACGCATAGGGGTCTCGGTTCACGCACCTGGCTCATTTGGCAGAACTGTGTGGCGTGCCGAACCCTTCGAGGCGTTCTGCCGGCGTCTCACGCAGCGCCTCAGTGAGTTGCGGCAGCACGAACGGGCCACCGTCGCGTCTGGTCGTCGAGAGTCCGTCCGCGTGGAACAGCAGATCGCGAAGTTGGTGCAGGCGCTCAAGGACGGCATCCCCGCGTCGGTCGTAAAAGATGAACTTGTCGCACTTGAACGGCGCCGGAGTGTGCTTACCACGCGACCAACGGTGGCCCCTCAACCGCGCCTGCATCCGGATATGGGCGAACGCTACCGAGCCAAGGTCACGGGTCTCCTCGACGCGCTCTCAAAGCCAGAGAGCCGGCCGCACGCCGCCAGTCTGCTTCGCGGGTTCGTGGATGAAATCCGGTTGACGCCAACCGATGGCACGCTGACGATCGCGGTGAAGGGGAATCTGGCTGGCGTGTTGGCCGTCGCCGGTCTTCCGACGGCGACAAGCGGCGTTGGTTGCGGGGGGGGGATTTGAACCCCCGACCTTTGGGTTATGAGCCCAACGAGCTACCGGACTGCTCCACCCCGCGACATGGCCGACGTCGGCACCGAGAGCACGCTTGGACAGGCCCACTGCGTCGGTGACGAACCATCAATGTAACACGGATGGGGGAGTCGTTCCGGGCCGTCCCGATGCGTCGGCGTCGATTAACGGAGGTCCCCGGGGGCGATGTCTTTCACGATGAACAGTTTTTCGCCAGGTCGGATCAGGCCGAGCTCGCTGCGCGCGAGATCTTCGATCGCGTCGGGATCCTCTCGCAGGCGGCGTCCCTCCTCCCGGAGTCTGGCGTTGTCGGCACGCACATCTGCCAGCGATTGTTCGAGTGCCGCGTGCTGCGCCCGGGCCTGTAACATCGCGAGCAGTCCCTTCTCGCCGACGAGTGCGTCAACGATGAGCACAGTGCCGACCAGTAGCAGGACGTAGTGCAGGATGCGGCGTCTCCCGCGGGGATTCCGGCTACCTGACGATTGAGAGCTGGACCGACGGTTCACGGCGTCTGTTTCACAATGATGATTTTTTAGTGTCTACCGAAAGTGTCTGTTCCGCTGCACCGTGTGGCAAAATAGCGCATTTCGATCGCGAGTACAAGCGTCTTGTACCGCATTGTCGGCGCGAGTACAAGTTCTAAATAGCGCATCGGCGCAGAAAGTACAACTGCAATCGTGGCTGCAGCCTCACACTCAGACGCCGTTATCGTGCTGACGACGCTCGCCGCCGGCACCGATGCCTCCGTGCTCGCCCGCGCACTGGTGGCTGAACGGCTGGCGGCCTGCGTCAATCTTCTACCGGTCATGACATCGGTGTACCAATGGCAGGGACGGGTCGAAGAGGAGCAGGAGCGGCAGATCGTCATCAAGACCGCCGAGAATCGCGTCACCGCACTCACCAAGCGCCTACGCACGCTGCACCCGTACGCGGTACCCGAGTTACTCGTGATCAGGGCTTCGGATGGATCAGAGGAGTATCTGCGCTGGATCCACGACAGCGTGGATCCCGGCGAGCAAGCTTCGCTAGAAGAACCTCAGGATGAGAAAGCCGCCGACCAGGAGGACGAGAAACAGTAGAGTGGCCGCGTCGAAATGCCGTTCAAGCTGACGGCGGACTTCGGCTCCGAAGACTCGCAGAATGGCCGCGACCAGCAGAAACCGCGCTGCGCGCCCGATGAGGCTCACCATCAGGAACGGCATGAATGCCATCTGCGTGGCCCCGGCGGAAATCGTCGCCACCTTGAACGGTATGGGCGTGAACGCGGCGACCGCTAGAAACCACACTCCCCATTCGCCGTTGTAGAGTCCGACGACGCGGTCCCAGTGTGCCTGCGCCCCATAGAAGTCAACGATCGGCTGTCCTAACGTCGCCATGAAGCCAGACCCGATGGCGTAGCCAAGCGCGGCACCGATCGCGGAGCCGGCAGCGCAGGCAGCGGCGGCGCCCAGCCACGCGCGCGGCCGGGCGGCGACGATGGCGATGAGCAGAACGTCCGGAGGAATCGGGAAGACGGACGATTCGACTAACGCGATCAGAAACAGCGCCGTCACGGCCTGGGGTGACTCCGCCCAGCGTAACGTCCAGTCGTAGATCGCGCGGATCCAGCGCCGCGGTGCTGTCAGCATCAGACTGTCAGACGTGGTCGAGCGCCTGCGCGACGTCTTCCTTCAGGTCGTCCAGATCCTCGACACCGACCGACAGCCGGATCATGTCGTCCGTGATCCCGATCTGCAGACGGCGCTCAACCGGCACCGCGGCGTGCGTCATGCTCGCCGGGTGGCTGATGAGTGTTTCGACACCGCCCAGACTCTCCGCCAGTGCCATCAGGCGCACGTTGTTCAGCAGCGTGCGGGCGCGTCCAAGCGAGCCCATCGTGAAGGCGATCAGGCCGCCAAACCCGCGCATCTGAATGCGGGCCAGCTCATGCTGCGGATGCGATACGAGGCCCGGGTAGACCACCGAGGCGACTTTCGGATGCGCTTCCAGATACTCGGCCAGCACCATCGCGTTGGTGTTGTGCCGTTCCATTCTGAGCGGCAGCGTCTTGATGCCGCGAAGCACCAGCCACGCGTCCATCGGCCCGATGATCGTACCCTCGGCGTTCTGCACGAACGTGAGCCACTCGATGTGATCGTCGCGGACGGCGATCACGGCACCTCCCACGCTGTCGGAGTGTCCGTTGAGGAACTTCGTGGTGCTGTGGATGATCAGATCAGCGCCGAGGTCGATCGGTCGCTGGACGTACGGGCTGGCAAACGTGTTGTCCACGACCACGGCGATGCCGTGCTCGTGTGCGATGGTCGATGCACCGGCGATATTGGTGAGGCGCAGCGAGGGATTGGTCGGCGTTTCAAGAAACAGCAGCCGGGTTGTCGGCCTGATCGCGCGTGTGATCTCGTCGAGGTTCGAGGTGTCGGCGTAGGTGAAGTCGAGCTGATACTTGCGCAGCACGTGTTCGAACAACCGATAGGTGCCACCGTACAGGTTGTCGGTGACGACCACGTGGTCGCCGGCCTGGAGGAGCGTCATCACCGCACCGGTGGCCGCCATGCCCGACGCAAAGCCGAACGCCGCCTTGCCGCCCTCGATGGCTGCGAGGTTGCCTTCAAGCGCCGACCGAGTGGGATTGCCCGTCCTGGCGTACTCGTAGCCCTTGTGCACGCCGAGTTCGTCCTGCACGTAGGTGGAGGTCTGATAGATGGGTGTGACGATCGCGCCGGTCGAGGGGTCCGGCACCTGCCCAGCGTGAATACAAATGGTATCGAAGCGAGCGTTGTCGCGCAGTTTCACAATGCCCGCAGAGTACTCTGATACCATCCTGACTCACAACACGTGCCGGCCATCCGTGACCGTGTCCCCACGACTATGACCCGCCATACACGCGACGATGATGCTCAGCGTACGGCCGTTCAGTGCGGGGCGGCGTGATGGCACCGCGCGTCGTGTTCACGACACAGTCCGACATTGAAGCCAGTGTCATCGTGGCGCTGCTCGACAGCCACGGCATTCCAAGCTTTCGCATCTCCGGCAACCCGCAGTCCATTTGGCCTATGACGGTCAACTCCCTCGGCGACATCCAGATTGCGGTAGCTGAGGAGGCGGCTGACGAGGCACTGAGTATCATCGCGGGTCATCGCGCGGACACCGGCGCCAGCGTGGTACGCCTGCGCGACGAGTTCGAGGACATCGAGCACCGCGTGGGATACCGCTTCAACGATCGTGGGCTGCTCGAACACGCGCTCACGCACAAATCGCGTGCGGCCGAGGACGCGTCAGGCGGCGTCGCCGACAACGAGTCGTTGGAGTTTCTGGGCGACGCGGTGCTTGGTCTCGTCGTGGCCGACATGCTCTTTCACGCGTATCCCGATTCCAACGAAGGCCAGAAATCGAAAATCAAAGCGTCGGTGGTATCGACGCCAGCGTTGGCTCGCCGGGCCGAAGCTATGGAACTGGGGGCGCACCTGTTGCTGGGGCGGGGCGAGGAGAAGACCGGCGGCCGGTTCAAGCAGGCGCTTCTTGCCGACACGTACGAGGCGCTGATCGCCGCCGTTTATCTGGACGGCGGGCTTCCCGCCGCCGCCGCCTTCCTTGAGCGCGAGTTGCGCGACGCGATCGAGGAAGCCGCGAGTCAGGCAATCGTCGGGGAGGATTACAAATCCGCGTTACAGGAGCGCGTCCAGGCACTGGGGCGACCGCTCCCGAAGTACCGCGTCGCTGACGAGTCGGGCCCGGATCACCGCAAGTTGTTCACAGTCGAGGTCATGGTCAGCGGAGAGACGCTGGGCAGCGCCACTGGGAAGGCGAAGAAGGCCGCCGAGCAGGACGCCGCGAGGCAGGCGCTCGACAGGCTGGACTAGCAGCCCGTGGTGGAAGTCCAGCGGCATTCGACGAGCGATGCATCCTCGCGATCTGCGTTGCTCCTCCCTCAAATACAGGCGGTATTCTCGGTCGTCGCGCCTTATTCGCGAGCGCGGATTCCGCAGGCGTGCCACGACCGAGCAGAATCCGCGCGAGGCGGCCTCATTCGTCTAGCGCGGATTTCAGCAGTACCTGGCAGGGGGTCATGGCCCCGTTCGTGAAATCCGCGTTAGGTGCCGCGCCGGACTTTCACCACGAACTGCTAGCAAGTCGAGGTGCGCGTCAGTCGATCTCGATGATGCCCCAGCCCTTTCGCTCCTCTGGCGTGGCCTCCCCAGTCACGTACGCCAGAGCAGCTGCGGGTTCCTCCGAGTGTGGCACCCGCACGAGGGCATAACGCTGCACTTCGCGGGCGACGTCCTCGTCTGTCGGCGGGATTGGTTGGCAGTGGAGGGCGACCCACAGTCGAAGGAGCGGGTCGGTAAAGGAGTAACGCTTCCGATGGGCCGCGACGAGGTCGACATCCTCTAGCCACGACAGGTAGTCCTTCGTTGATCCTGGCGTGCGGTGCAGCCGCAAAGAGATCTCGGTTAAGGTCAGTGGCTCATCATTCGCCAGGATGTCGAGGATCGCCTTGAGCGCGCCGTAGCCTCGCGCCCGATGGAGACGCAGCTCGTAGCAGAAGCGACACGATCGGTCGAGCGCGCCACCCACCGACAGCAGCGCGGTCAGCGCGCTGATCGGATCGGCGCTCCGCCCCATCCGGCTCATCGCATCACGGATCTCGCACACGTAGGCCGCGCGGCCGTCGGTCAGCGCCTGCACGGCCTGGCTCAGGTAGTCCCGGTCGTCGGTCGGCGTCTGCTCGTAGCCGTTGAAGGCCGGGGAGAGCAGGTCGGTAACGTCTGAGGTCGCGAGCGGCGGGAGGTGCATGACCTCGAAACGGGACGTGGCATCCCGCAGTAGGCGGTGCACGCGAGCCACATACCGCGTGGTCAGTACGAAACGGTTCGGGCTGGCCGCCAGCGCCTCCAGGAACTCGCGGATCACGTGCCGAAGGCCAGGGAAGCTCTCGAATGTGCGGAGTTCAAGGACCTCGTCCAGCAGGAAGGTGCACGGGCCGCCTCCGGGCTGGCGTGCAGCGCCGAAGAAGGCGCACAGCGTCTCAAACGCCTCGCGGGCGGTCTCCGGTCGTCGGTCGCTGCCCGCCCACGAAAAGGGCGACGACGTGATGACGGATTGGAGGAAGCGTTCCGGCGTGGTCGCGCAGCGCTCGACGTTGATGTACTGCGCTGCGCCGCGCCCGGCGCGATCGTGCAGGCGTTGTAGCAGCCATGTACGGCCGGTGCCGCATCCACCGGGCACCACTGGGATTCGTGATGGTGACGCATCAAGCGCCGCCACTACCCGTCGTTCGAACCCTGTGTGCGAACCTGTCATTCCGTTCTCCCGCTTCCGAGCCGGCGTGCCGGCGTCTACTGTCGTCGAGGTCCGTCACAACGCACCGCGTTCCTGAACAGACCGTAAACGCTTCGGCAGCGTGTGGCCGTGTATCAGTGGCGCGATCGGGAAACCCCGAAAAGCGAAAGACTAGAAACTATGAAGCGCGGTCGCTCTTGTCAAATGAATTCAGAGAAAAAAATCCATTGACATTCAACGTACTGCGGCACGTGGGGGATCCGACGGCGGAGTGTCGACGGGAAGGACAGGCGATTGCGCGTGGTGCCTACGCGCCGCGCATGCGATCTCGGTCTTCGTGATCGTCGCGACGCTGCAGTACGATAGCCGTGAATGTCGAACACCAATATCGCGGTCCTTGGTACGCAGTGGGGCGACGAAGGCAAGGGCAAGATCGTGGACATGCTCACGCCCCGCTTCTCGGTCGTCGCCCGCTACCAGGGTGGACACAACGCCGGACATACCGTGTACGTGCAAGGCCGCAAGTTCGTGTTGCACCTGGTTCCGTCTGGCATTCTGCACCCAGGCGTGATGTGTGTCATCGGGAATGGCGTGGTCGTGGACCCGCAGGCCCTGTTCAAGGAGATCGATGAGCTGGCTGGGCTTGGCATCGCGGTCGACGGGCGGCTGCTGATCAGTGAAAAAGCCCACGTGATACTGCCGTATCACCGCGAACTGGACCTCCTGTCGGAGGCGCGGCGTGGCGAGCGGAAAATCGGCACCACGTCTCGCGGTATCGGCCCGGCGTACGAGGACAAGATCGCGCGCCGCGGCGTCCGGATCTGCGATGTGCTCGGCGACCGCGCGGCGTTGGAGCAGGCCATCCGCGACAACGTGGACGCCAGAAATCGAGTCATTGTGGATTCCACACTGGAGTGGCGGCCGCTCTTTGAACAGCTGGTTGCCGACGGTGAACGCATCCGGCCGTGGGCCACCGATGTGTCGCTGTTTCTCGCGGATGCGCTCCAGTCGGGACAGGGTGTGTTGTTCGAGGGCGCGCAGGCCACGCTGCTCGACATTGACCACGGTACGTATCCCTTTGTGACGTCGTCGAACGCGTCGGTTGGTGGCGTATGCGCCGGGCTGGGTGTACCGCCGCGCGCGATTGGAGGCGTGCTGGGTGTGGCCAAGGCGTACACCACCCGAGTTGGAGAAGGGCCGCTGCCCACCGAGCTGTCCGGACCCCTGGCGGATCACTTTCGTGAGAGCGGTCAGGAATACGGCGCGTCAACAGGGCGTCCACGCCGTTGCGGCTGGTTCGATGCGGTCGTCGTTCGGTATTCGGCGCGTATCAACGGACTCGACGGTCTTGCGCTTACCAAGCTCGATGTGCTGGACGGGCTGCCGGAGGTGCAGCTGTGTACGGGCTATCGCACGTCCAGGGGCGAGCTCTCGGAGTTTCCGGCGGACCTGCGTGCGCTCGTTGACGCGGAGCCGATTTACGAGACGATGCCCGGGTGGTCGACACCCACCAAAGGCGCGACACGCATCGAGCAGCTTCCTCCGGAGGCTCGGAGATATATCGAGAGGCTTGAAGCTGTGAGCGGTGTGCCGTGCGCCGTGATTTCGACCGGCTCGGACAGGGACGAGACGATTGTGCGAGCGGACTCGGTCGTGGGGCGGTGGTTGGCCGGCGACTGACCGAGTCTTGCGCCCCTGACTAGTTCGTGTGCGCGTGCGCCTGGATGAAACGCGCCACCAGCGCCTGATCGGCATCGACAAACTGGACGCCCGCGCGGTAGCGGGCAAGGCCGTTCGGGATTTCGAATGCCGCCCAGGCGACCGTTGCGCGGCACCGCGTGGGCTGCGTCGGATCGATGAGCGTGACCCTGACGCGTTGGCTTGGCTTCAGGCTTGTCGGTGAGACGATCTGGGCTCCGAGGGTTGACAGGTTGATCAGCGTCGCCGGATGGCCGTCGAGCTCTATATCGACACCCTCTGGCATCACGGTCCTCGGCACGCGCCGGGTGCCTCGCTGGTCGAGCTTGGCCGCCGCCATAGACGGCGCAGCGGCGACCGCGGCCGCAGGAGATCCCACCGCGCCGCCGGGAGGCTCGCTCGGTCCCGGTCCGAGCCCCGCGGACGACGGGTCGGCTCTTCTCGTATCCCGACCGTCGGAGCCAACCACTCGAATGTCGCACACCGCCAGTGAGGGGTCGGCCTTGATGCGTTTGATGAGGGCCGCGCCGCGCGAGCTATCCGCAAACCCGCGTTCGATCAGGACCACGTCCGGACGCTCTTCGGTGATGGCGTCGAGCGCGCCCAACGCGTCGGTGTCCTCGAACGCGCGCGTCTCGCCCTGGACGCCGCGCGCTTCCAAGGTGGGCAAGTGCTTAACAGGGCCGATCACGATCGTAGAGGGCACAGCCTTCGAGTTTAACCCAACTACCGACGCGCACTCTCGTGAAGAGGCGGCTCGCGTTTGACCTCGCGCGGCGGCTTGTCACCCCGCAGTCCCCGGAACGAGGGATGACGAATACTACCGTCCCCGGTCCATTCGGTGAACTCCACTTCGCAGACGAGCGTGGGCGTGACCCAGTGCGCCCGTCGCCCCCACGCACCGCCCGGCGGCGGGTCAAACGGAGATGACTCCTGTGCGAGGCTGTCGAGGCGCTGCCGCAGATCACGCGCGATGGCCGTGGTGAAGCCGGTGCCGACCCTGCCAGCGCAGACAAGCCGACGTCCGTCGTAGTGGCCGATGACCAGCGCGCCAATGCCCTGGCGCGTGCCTGTCGGATCCGTGAAACCACCGATGACGAATTCCTGGCGTCGCGTGCACTTGGTCTTCACCCAGCCACCATGTCGCCCGCCGTGGTACGGCAGATCGCGGCGTTTGGACACGATGCCCTCGACACCGCGCTGACGTGCCAGATCGAAGAACGCGCCGCCCTGGCCGACGACATGGTCGGCATAGCGGATGCGGCCGGTCGGCTGCTCCGGTGTCAGCGTTCGGAGGCGCGCCTTACGCTCGTCGAGCGGCAGATGATCGAGCGGTTCGCCAGCGAGGCGGAGTAGATCGAACACGAAATAGACCAGCGACGCACGGTCACCGCGACCGGCGACCACCTGCTGCAGGTCCTGAAAACTCGTGCGGCCGTCAGGCAGGATGACGGCCACCTCGCCATCGAGCAGCGCGTCTTGCACGTCGAGCTTCACGGAGGCGTCGCCGATGTCTGGGAACCGGTCCGTCCAGTCCTGGCCGTTCCGGCTGATCAGCGTGGCGTGACCGTTCAGGATGCGGCAGCCGATCCGGTACCCATCGAACTTGATCTCGTGCAGCCAGTTGTCGCCACTCGGCGGCTCCTGGACGAGCGTGGCGAGCTGGGGGTGGTAGACGGTATCCACGGTCAGAGACTCGACATCAGCTTACGCCGACTGAAGGGGCGCGCGGGCCGAAGGCCCGTGGTACACTCGGACGCTCGTCGCACGGCCGGGTAGCTCAGTGGTAGAGCAGCGCACTTTTAATGCGCGGGCCGCGGGTTCGAGCCCCGCCCCGGTCATCTTACGTGGCCCTTGATTACACGGTTTTATTCGCAGGAGAGAAACGCATGCAGCGATTCGCATTTATGTTGGTTCTGATGGCATTTCTTGTCGCGCCGCTGGCGGCTCAGGCACCCGCAGGTTGGCAGGTTCGCGTCGACCGCAGCCAGAACTTCGAAGATCCCGACGATGTGCCTGAACTCGCGGTGATGACCATGGGCAACGGTTTCCATGTCAAGGGTGGCCCGGCTGGAATGTTCTGGAATCCGGCCAACGACGCGGAGGGCGACTTCACCGCGAAAGCGACCTTCACCCTGCTTGAACCGAGTGGCCATACCAATTACTACGGCCTGGCGTTCGGCGGTGCCGACCTTGCGAACGACGGGCAGAGGTATCTGTATTTCCTCGTCGCGCAGAATGGGAACTACCTGATCAAGACGCGCGATGGCGAGGCCGTGGGGGACATCGTGGCTAGCACGCCGAATGCCGCGATCCAGACGCCTGGGGCGGACGGCCGCTCGGTGAACATGCTGGAGGTGCGCGTCGCGGGCGACACCATTTCCTACGTCGTCAATGGCACCGTCGTGCACACGATGGCGAAGAGTGGGACGAGCCTCGGCACTGATGGGATTGTGGGCGTACGCATCAACCACGTGCTCAGCGTGCAGGTTGACGATTTCGACGTCGGCTAGACAGGTACCGTCGAGTCGGCGTCAGGACAGCATGTTCGCTGGCTCGATTTCGGATCTGCAGAACCGACTCGCGGATCAGCGGTACGTCGCGGATCGTGGGCTGGCCGTGTCGCTCTTTCTGGCGATGCGGCTGCGGCGACCGCTGTTTCTCGAGGGTGAGGCCGGCGTCGGCAAGACGGCGTTGGCCGGCGCCGTCGCCGCCGCACTCGACACCGACCTGATTCGTTTGCAGTGTTATGACGGGCTCGATGTCAGCCACGCGGTGTATGAGTGGGACTACGCGCGGCAGCTTCTCGAACTCCGCATTCTTGAGGCGGCCGACACGCTCGACCGCGATACGGCACGGCGTGAGCTGTACAGTGAGCCCTTTCTCATCAAGCGCCCGCTGCTCCAGGCGATCGATCCATCGCGGACGCGGCCGGCCGTTCTCCTGATCGACGAGATCGATCGCGCCGACGAGGAGTTCGAGGGGTACCTGCTCGAGCTGCTTGCCGAGTTTCAGATCACGATCCCGGAACTGGGCACGGTGCGCGCTGTCGAGCCGCCGCTGGTTGTACTCACGTCCAACCGCACGCGCGAGGTACACGACGCACTCAAGCGTCGATGCCTGTACCAGTGGATTGACTATCCGGCACTCGACAAGGAGCTGGCGGTCGTGGCGGCGCGCCTGCCGCACGCGTCGGTTCGCCTGGCGCAACAGGTGGCCGCGGTGATCCGCGAGCTTCGGGGAATGGATCTCTACAAGGTGCCAGGGGTATCTGAGACCCTCGACTGGGTGGCCGCGCTCGCGGCCCTCGATACCGAGACGCTCGATGCCGAGGCCGTCGACCAGACGCTCGGCGTCGTGCTCAAAACGAAAGACGACCTCGAGATGCTGCGTGCGCAGGGCATCGGCGGATTGGTCGAGCGCGTGCAGCAGTCCACGGGAGTTCGGGCGTAAGAGAACCTCTCGTGTCCCGCTTCGTCGACAACCTCGCCGTGTTCGGGCGCCTGCTGCGTAAGCGCGGGATCGAGGTGCACGTCGGGCGGCTACTCGACCTGACCGAAGCACTCCAGCACGTCGACATCGGTTCACGCATCGACGTATATCTGGCTTGCCGCGCACTGTTCGTACACCGGCGCGAAGACCTGGCGCTCTTCGACGCGGCGTTCGATGCGTTCTGGCGAACGCACAGTGCATCGGAGAGCACACCGCGGCCGGCGGAAGAACAGCCGAGGCAACAGGCGGGGGAGGGGCCAGACTCCGGGGATCCACCCGCTGGGCCACCGTCACCAGACGCGAAGGACGGGGCGGCCCTTGTCGGGTCGGGTGCGACGGCCGACGATTCGGCCGCCGACGACGCCGGAGCGGGCGACGGCATCGGCGTGGTGCGCACGTGGAGCGACCTCGGTGCGATCGTCGCGAAAGATTTCGCCGAGTTCACCGCAGAAGAGATCGCGCTCGCGCGCTCCGCGCTGACGCGCCTCGTCTGGCGTCCCGGCCAGCGTCGAACCAGACGCTGGCGCCCCGGTGGCGGCGTACGCGTCGACCTTCGTCGTGCCATCGCTCGCAGTGTGCGGACCGGCGGCGACATCGCGACGCTGCCGCGCCGCCGGCGCCGCACCCGCACGAGACCGATCGTGCTCCTGTGCGATGTCAGCGGCTCGATGGAGCGCTACTCGCGGATGCTGCTGCACTTTGTCTACGAGATCGGCCGGCGCCATCGTCGCACCGAAGTCTTTCTGTTTTCCACACAGCTCACGCGCATCACCGCACACCTGCGAAACAAGCGGCTGGACGAGGCGATCGCGACGGTGTCGCGATCGGTCCCAGCATGGTCGGACGGCACTCGGACAGGTGAGGCCTTGCGCGACTTTCACCAGCAATGGGCCCGAGTGGTGCTGCGCCGAGGTCCCGTGGTGTTGCTTATTTCGGATGGGTGGGACCGCGGCGATCCAATCGTGTTGCGCGACCAGGTGGCGCGACTACAACGGAGCTGCTATCGACTGGTCTGGCTCAATCCGCTCATCGGGACAGCCGACTATGCGCCGTTGACCCGTGGCCTGGTGGCGGCGCTGCCGTTTGTCGACGATTTCCTGCCGGCGCGCACGTTGACCAACCTTTCCGACCTGGCGCTACACTTGAACACGCTGGCGACGGTTCGACTGGCACGACACTGATGGACATTTCTGCCACATATTCGTTTGCGGCGGCGCCCGAACGTGTCTGGAACCTGCTCCTGGACCCGACGGTGATCGCCGCGTGTATTCCGGGTTGTGACCAGTTCGAGCCGGACGGCGACGATCGCTACCGCGTACGGCTGACGGTCGCGCTGGCGGCGATCACCGGCACCTACGACGGCGTCGTGTCGATTTCGGAGAAAGTCGCGGCGACGTCCTATCGATTGACCGCCGAAGGCCGGGGGCGGCCGGGGTCCTTGGCAGGGAGCGCCGCGATTATGTTGCGGCCCGATGCGGCTGGCACCAGCGTCGAGGTGACCGCAACGGTGCAGACGCAAGGCACGATCGCGCGGATGGGCCAGCGCCTTATCGGGAGCGTATCGAAGATGATGATGGACCGCTTCTTCGCGTGCCTGAAGTCAAACCTCTAGCTGTCCGTGGTGAAAGTCCGGCGCTGCACCGAGACGCGTGAGGCGCCTCGCGCGGATTTCGCTCGGTCGTGGCACGCCTGCGGGCGGAATCCGCGCTTGCGGACAAGGCGCGACGACCGAGAATACCGCCTGTATTTGACGGAGGAGCAACGCAGGCCGCGAGGATGCATCGCTCGTCGAATGCCGGCGGACTTTCACAACGGGCTGCCAGCCGCCTCTACGCTACGCGCGGCCCATCGCGCCTGCCAGCGCCCGACGCGTAAAGACCGGGACCATCGCGCGACGATACGCCTCGCTGGCGTGGAGGTCGGCATTGAGCTCAATGATGTCCTCGGCGGCATGCGCGGCCGCCGATTCGATCACGGTCTGGGTCAGCGGTTGTCCAGCGAGCGCGCGCTCCACGTGCGGCAGACGGATCGCATGTGGCCCGGCGCCCGTCAAGCCAAGACGAGCCGACTGGATTGTCCCGCCGTTCACCTGTAGCGCCGCCGCCACGCCGACAATCGCGTAGTGCGACGCGCGCTGGCGCAGCTTGGCGTACGCGGAGGCGGGTGCGGGCGCGAACTGCACGCCGGCGATGATCTCACCGGGCGCCAGGTCGACAGTGAACAGGTCCTGAAAGAACCCGTCGGCTCGCACCATGCGCCACCCGTTGGGGCCCTTCAGATGGATTTCGGCGTCGACCGCCAGCATGACGGCCGGGTAGTCGGCCGCTGGATCCGCATGGGCCAGGCTGCCGCCCAGCGTGCCGCGATTGCGGACTTGCGGATCGCCAATTTCACCGGCCGCGTCGGCCACGCCAGGGCACTGCTTGCGGAGCAGCGCCGACGTGGCGATCGCGTGGTGGACCGCGGTGGCGCCGATCTCGATCTTTCCCTCGTTTTCTCGGATGTTCGAGAGGGCCTTGATCCGGGCGATATCGATGAGCGCCTGTGGTTCACTCAGGCGAAGCTTCATCAGCGGCACAAGGCTGTGCCCGCCGGCGACAAGCTTGGCGGCGCCATCAGATGCCGCCAGCCGCTTAATCGCATCGTCGAGCGAGGTCGCACGCGCGTAGTCGAATGGTGACGAAATCACGACTGGCCTCCGTGAATGATGCGCCACAGCTTCTCAGGCCGTAGCATCATGTCGATGTGCGTGACGCCGAACCCGCTCAGCGCGTCCACAGCCGCGGCCACGATGCAGGGCGTTGACCCCAGCGTGCCCGCTTCTCCCACTCCCTTGGCGCCCAGCGGGTTGACCGGGGTGGGCGTCACCGTGGCCCCCATCTCGAACTGCGGAAAATCGGTCGCCCGGGGGATTGCGTAATCCATGAACGACCCCGTCAGCAGTTGGCCGTCGTCGCCGTAGACCGCCTCTTCGACCATCGCCTGCCCGATTCCCTGGGCGAGTCCGCCGTGAATCTGCCCCTCGACGATCATCGGGTTGATGAGATTTCCCGCGTCGTCCACGGCCACGAACTTGAGCAGCGTCGGTTCGCCAGTCTCGCGATCGATTTCCATCATCGAGATGTGGCACCCGAACGGATAGGTGTTGTTGGACGGCTCGAAGAACGCCTCCTCACTCAGGCCGGGTTCAAGGCCCGCCGGGAGCGGGACCGGGACGTAGGCATACGCCGCCACTTCGGCGAACGTCTTGCCGGACGCGGGGGATCCCTTGACGGCGATGGTTCCGTTCTCAAAGACCAGGTCGTCCTCGTGCGCCTCGAGCATCGCGGCGGCGAAGCGGGCCATCTTCGACTTCACTTTGCCGCCGGCCATGTGCAGGGCCGCGCCGCCCACGGCCTGCGAGCGGCTGCCGAAGGTGCCGATGCCCTGCTTGACGACGCCCGTGTCGCCATGATGGATGGTGACATGCTCGATCGGTACGCCGAACTGGTCGGCCAGCATCTGCGCGAATGTCGTTTCATTGCCCTGGCCGTGTGGCGACGCGCCCGTCGTAGCGCTGATGCGGCCGTCGCGTTCGATGGTGACCTGGGAATGTTCCCATCCGCCGGTGGGGAGCGAGGATGACGGGCCGAGGCCGCACACCTCAACGTACATGGCCAGCCCAAGGCCCACGAGCCGTCCCTCCGCCTTCGCCGCGTCGCGCTCCGCCTTCAGGCGATCCCAGTCGGCCGCCTTCAGCGCGGCTGTCAGAGCTTTGTCGTAGTCGCCGGAGTCGTACACTGCGCCCATCTGTGTTGCGAATGGGAACTGCTTAGGTTGGATGAAATTCCTGCGGCGGAGCTCCGCGGGATCCATGCCCAGTTCTTGCGCCAGCATGTCCATCGCGCGTTCCAGGAAGTATGTGGCTTCCGGCCGCCCCGCGCCCCGGTACGCGTCGGTCGGAGTCTTGTTGGTGAAGACCTCCGTCAACCTGGTACGAATCGCGGGGATCCGATAGGTGCCGTTGACCATCAGCATCGTGAGCGTCGGGATCGCCGCGGTCAGGAGCATGTTGTACGCACCAATGTCGGCGATCAGCCGCATCTTGAGGCCGAGTACCGTGCCGTCGCGCTTGGCCGCCAGATCGACGTACGCGAGGATGTCGCGCCCGTGCGTCGTGGCGACAAAGGCTTCAGATCGGTCCTCGATCCATTTCACGGGCTCGCCCAGCCGCTTGGAGATGGCCGAGGCGACGTAGTCCTCGCCGTAAATATTGATCTTGGAGCCGAATCCGCCTCCCACTTCCGGCGCGATGGCTCGCACCTGGTGCTGTCCCATGCCGTTCAGGGCCGCGATCATCGACCGCAGGATGTGCGGGTTCTGTGTTGACGACCAGATCGTCATCGAGTCCTTGCCGGGCTCGTAGTGCGCCACGACACCACGTGGTTCGATAGCGTTTGGCACCAGCCGGTGATTCATCATGCGCTGCGAAATCACGACGTCGGCATCGGCAAACGCCTTGTCGACCGCGGTGTCGTCCACGTTCATGGCCGCATCCACGCCCGTGCCGCTTGGGACCATTGCCACGGCAAGGTTGTTCGGGAAGTCGGCATGGATGACGGTCGGCTGTCCCGTCATGGCCCGCTCCAGATCGACGACGGCTGAGAGCGGGTCGTATGCGACGACGATCGCGTCGGCTGCGTCCTTAGCCACATAGCGGTCGCGGGCGACCACCACTGCCACCGGGTCGCCGACATAACGGACCACGTCAACTGCCACTGAGTGATGGGGCGGCGACGGGAACGGCGTCCCGATCGGCATTGGGGGCAGGAACTCAGCGATCTGTGCGCCCGTGAACACCGCGTCCACACCATCCATCGCTTCGGCCGCGCTGGTATCGATTGAGCGGATCCGGCCGTGCGCGATGTCGCTGCGCTTGAATACGAGGTGTTTCATGCCCACCAGTTTGATGTCGTCGACGTAGGTGGCGCGGCCCTGGATCAGGCGGGGATCCTCGCGCCGCTTGACGCGCTCGCCGACGAGCTTTGGCAATATTGGGCTGGCGGCCATGACTACCTCCCACCCGCGCCGACAGTGGCGGCGGCCTTTGCGGCTTTCTTCGCACGCTTGGGCCGGCCCTTCTTGGCGGCGTGCTGGATCGCGTTGACGATGTGCTGGTAGCCGGTGCAGCGGCAGAAGTTGCCGGCGATGCCCGCTCGAATCTGCTGTTCAGACGGCTTCGGCGTGTCCTTCAACAGGTTGACTGCCGACAGGATCATGCCGGGTGTGCAGTAGCCGCACTGGAGGCCGTGTTCCTCCCAGAAGCCCTCCTGGAGGGGATGCAGCGCACCGTCTGTGGCGAGTCCCTCGATCGTCGTGATCTTGGAGCCACTCGCCTGCACCGCGAAGATCGTGCAGGATTTGGCGCTGCGACCGTCGATGAGGACCGTACAGGCGCCACACTGGCTCGTGTCGCAGCCGACGTGCGTACCGGTGAGCAATAGTTGTTCGCGCAGGAAGTGCACAAGGAGCAGCCGCGGCTCCACGCGTGCCTTCCGCACCTTGCCGTTAACCGTGATGGAGATCTGGGGCACCCGTTCCTCCTGAATGAAGCATCGCCTACAGCAGTCAAGCGGACAGTAGTCATGGTGCCGGTCCCAAGTCAACCACTCGCGGAAGATCGCCTCCGGTCTTGCTGGGGCTCCCTCCGAGCGATGCGAGGTTGTAGGGGCGTCCCACGCGACTGCAGATGCCGCAGGGTTGGACCGACGAGCACGAGATATCGGCGGGCTATCTCCGCGCTCTCGAGACCAGTGGCAGCACCTCGACGATGTCGGCGATTTTCGTCTGGTCGCGAAACATTTCGCAACGTCGCCCATACAGCGTGCGCGACTCGGGCATCCAGAAGATACCCATGATTTCCGGCGTGGGCTCAACCGCGAAGAGCGCCTTGACCTTGCTGGTGTACGCGAACCGACCCTCGCGAAGGAGACGTCCGAGCGGAATCTGGCCCGCCAGAATCTTCGTGCGAAGCCGTGGCGCGAACGCGTCGAGTCGTACGCGAATGGCGCCCAGGGCCAGCGGGCGCCCCAATTTCTCCCTGACCAGCAGTACTCGACGGAAGTAGGAGGCCCCACTCACGAACGTGGACAGCGGGCGCAGGATCGCGCGGTCGCCGCCGTGCTGCTCGAGCGTGCGCGTCATGTCAGAGTCGTGCACCAGGAGCGAGCGATAGGGTTGCGGAATCTGGTCCGGCGAGATGACCGTGACCTGCGGCATTGCCACCGCCGCGCGCGCACAGACCCGGTCGAGTGGATAGAGTAGCCCGTTGGAGCTGATACGCGCCGACGGTCGTCGGGACGGGCTTCGGGTCGGGATGCGCCGGGTCTGGGTGCTCACGGTCTGGTGTGAAGAACTAGCAGACGTCGCCACTCGGAGATTCGCTCACGCACCTTCAACTATACACGGCCGAGGCGAGCCCTCTGGTGCTGGACCATCACCAAGCACGCACCCGTCGCCAGAGGGAGAGAGCACGCGCGCGCCGTGCCCGGAGAGCGGCGTCGATATGCCCGCGCTCCAGACACAGCTGCGCGTGGTCGATCAGTTCGCCGCGAAGCAGTAGAACTTGCCGGCGCCGCCTGAGCCATTGAGCAGTTCAAGGCTGCACCCGCGCGACGGATGAGCGGAATTCCACGACGTCGTGCCGCCGCCCGAACGGTCGTGGTGGCCGACCCGTGCGCTGCCCTCGCCGCTGCTCGTCCAGTTGTTGCACGTGAAATCGCCGTCGCCGGTCATGGCCATGCCGCGGCTGTCGGAGCCGGTGATGACGTCATGCTTGTTCTGCGGCTGCGCCCCACGGCCCGGGATGGCGTCGCCGTTCTCGTCCAGCGCGGTCTCGCCAAACAGGTAGTTGCGATCGCGTTCGTTGTCACCGTGCAGATCGGCAACATTGGCCGCGATCTGGGTACCAGCGGCGTTGTGCCACGGGCCCGAACCGATGCGGTCGCGGGCGTTCACGGCGCCAGCTCCCTGGGTGCTCAGATAGGCCTGCCACGTGCTGTCGCCCGCGCCAGCCGCGGTCGCCAGCCTCTGACAGATGGCATCGGCACCCGCCAGACCGCCAAAATTGGCCGCCTGGTCGGAACTGGTGACGAAGAACGTCATCGGCGGCTCCTGGTCCTGCGCATGCAGGGCGGAGGAGCTCAATGCGACTGCAACGACGGCAGTCATGATGAGAAGTTTCATTTTCACGGTGTGTCTCCCTCGTTTAAGGCTCGAACATGGCGATCGTCGGGCACTCGACCGGGATCGCTGGCGAAGTATTCACACCAGAGGCCCGGGTGGGCCTTTGGTCCTCCCGCCGGAGTCGCCCGCGCGTCCCCCCAACTCGCAAGGCAGCGCGAACCATTACTCGTGTGCTAATACGTCGCTGCCTGCGTTTTCGTTGCACATGGCCGGCTTTCGGTGGGGCAGGCAACCTTTGACCGGGGGGCACCGCCGGGAGTTCCTTGACAGAACCGCAGCCGTGCTGGAGCGGCACCCGAGTGGGGCAGTGCAATAAGTGGCTCTTGTCTAGTAAGTTATCTCCGTCGGCGCCCGTAGCTCAGTTGGATAGAGCACCGGCCTTCTAAGCCGGGGGTCGCAGGTTCGAATCCTGCCGGGCGCGCCATTTTATTGTGGTTTACCTATGATCACCTACACACTCATGCCGACTCTGTGCCCCCCTCGTACCGGCGAAAGTTCCACGTGAGTTCCAAGTAGCCTACTCGTCCCATCGCTTCACCGCGGCATCCACGCGCTCATCCACGGCGCCAAGCGTGTAGCGATGGGTCAGTGTCGGTGATGAGTGGCCCATCAGGATCTGGGTGGATCGGATGTCTCCTGTTCGTCGAAAGAATTCGGTCCCGAAGAAGTGTCGGAGATCGTAGGGCCGTATTGGCGGATCAATCTTCGCGGCCTCACAAGCGGCATGGACCGCGCGACGGAGCGCCCAGCGATCGAACGGGCCCCACGCGTTCGCGTGGATCAGGGCCTTGAATGCCCGCATGCCGTGGGTCGTGAGTCGTCGCACGCTGGTGTTCGTGCCCTGGCCCTTCTTCCGTCCTCGGACGATCACCGTGCGGGCCTGTAGGTCAATGTCCGCTCTCGTGATCTGCGCGAGCTGGGCGTTGGGAATGCCGGTGTAGGCGATCACCATGGCTCGGGCTTTGTCCTGGCCGTGCATGTTTGAGAGCAAGCGCGCGATAGCGCCAGCAGAGATCGCGCGAGGAAACGGGGGCGGCTCAGCGAACTTCGGTACGTCCTTGACCGGGTTCGCAGCGCTCTTCCCGTCGAGCACGGTGTAAAGGTGCATCAGGGCCGTGCGTCGATGATTCACCGTAGACGCCGCGCTGCCGGCAGCTTTCCATTTATTGAGTTCCGCGCGAATTTGGTCGGCGGTGATGGCCTCGCGGTCATAGTCGCCCAGTGCTGCGACCCACTCGTCGATGTGGTGTCGCCGCTCCGTATGGGTCGGCATGGCTGTCGTGCTAGCAAGGTAGGTGATCGCGTCGTCACGCAAGCGTCCGGTCTTTGCTCCCCTTCGCCGGTACTTCATCTCCGTGCGGAGAATCCACTGTTTGATCTTGACCGGGTCGGTGCCCTTGCGAAAGTGCTGGCGGTGGAGCCGGCCGTTAATGCGAATATGCGCGAGGGTGCCGAATGCCGTGATGGTCTGGTGCTTCTGGTGTGCAGGCCTTCGTGGCATTGGGAGACGCCTATTACGGGGTGATGCTGACGCCGTCCTGCTCGAATCCTGTGAGCATTGGGGCGACAGCGCCTCTCCGGCTGGCCAGGACGACGGTGGCAACACGGCGCACGTTCAATCCTGTGTCTCCTTGACCTGACCTCACTGCTCTACGGCTCGCGCGGGTGCGCGGCGTCCTCGGCGAGCTGCCTCGAGGGTCATGCGCGCGGCGGCTCCTGGTCTATCACCGTGGCGAGCGCGTGGCGCCCGGCGCCTTGGCCAGTTGCTTCACTTTGCCGAACGGCAGATCCGCTTGTTTCGACTTGCCGAACGGCGGACCCGCGTCGGAACCCGGCGGGCGCGGTCGCTCGACCGTTCTGGGAGTCGGGCGCGTGCTGCCCGGCGGCGGCCTCATCTGCTGCTGCTTACTGAACGGGAGGTCGGCGCTATCGGGCGAGCCGCGCCGGCTCAGCTGATCCTTCTTGCTGAACGTGAGGGCGTCGCTGTTGCTCGGGGGGAGTGTCCTGGGCATGTCTCCTCCTACGCGCTCTGGGCGGGCTGCCTATTTCACCTCGCGGCCTACGGCTCGCGCGGGTGCGCGGCGTCCCACTCGCGCGCTAGGCGCTGCGCCTCGCTCCGGCCCTCGGGCGTCATCCGCGCGGCCACGATGTCGCGGCGGCGTACGCTCAGCTCGCGGTCCTCACCGGTTGAGCGCGAGGCCAGGTTGAACCACATATAGGCTGTCACGTCGTCCAGCAGAACGCCCGCGCCGACGCTGTGCATGATCCCAAGGTTGCACTGTGCCTTAGCATCGCCCTGCTCGGCAGCCTGCTGGTACCACCGCACGGCTTTGGCGTCGTCCGGCGGAACGCCACGACCGAACGCGCACATAACCCCAAGGTTGCACTGCGCCTTAGCGTCGCCCTGCTCGGCAGTCTGCTGGTACCACCGCACGGCTTCGGCATCGTCCTGGGGCACGCCCGCGCCATCCGCATACCTGAGTCCAAGGTTGACCTGTTCGGCGTAAGTCTGCGCCATCAGCGCTGGATTCGGAAGCTCCTGAGAGACGATCTCGTTCAAACTCTTATCGTCGATCTTGAACGGATTGTTGTCCGAAGTCCTGATTCGGATTGCATAACTAGCCCGTACACGGACTTGTGGCTCCTGATCCAATATGTTGTCTTGACGTTCCAGTTCCAGCAGCGACACCACCCTATAACCAGTCAGAACGTATGGCCCGCAGCTCAGACAACTTATGTGGACGCCATCACCTAGCTGAGTCCTTTCCGCATCATCTCGCTCACAAATGGGGCAGCACGTGTTGTTAGGCACGAGAACTCCTCTTTTGCGTTCTTCCCGCAACCCTCAGAACGTCCGCGCCGCCCACTTCACCTCGCCGATGACCTCGGCGTCGGCTGGCCACCGCCGCGTGGTGGCCAGGCTACCGATCTGATCCCGTGGCCCTTCTATCTGTTTCAACGACTCAAATACTGCTTCTCGACAGCCTCTGCGGCCTTCTTGCTGGGGTGAAAATGTTGAAGGATGCGCATAACAGCCAAGGCGATCAACACTGCCCAAACGCCAGCCAAGAGAAAAGCGACGATCAGTATTAAGGCAGCTGTCAACATGCCATTCAGAAACTGACGCACCTGATCGGCAGTATGAACCATAATCGTCGTTACCGCATCGTTACCGCATCGTCGAAATGCCTTTTTTCTACAGGGTCGTATTGTTCATTCATCCATTTACCTTCAGTCATTCTCGCCCTCCGCCTCACAGCGTCCGTCCCGTCCACATCACCTGCCCGAGCACCTGACCGTCGCGCGGCCACGGCACCGGCTTGTAGGCCGGGTTGTCGCTGACCAGCCGCCAGCCGTCCTCGTCCCGCTGCAGCCGCTTGACCACCGGCCCATCGTCCGTGCGTACCGCGAAAATCTTGTTCTGCCGCCGCACGGTGCGCTGAAAGTCCACGAGGATCATCGCGCGGTGCTGGAGCGTCGGCTCCATCGAATCGCCCGTGACTTCGATCACCCGGCAACGCTTCGGGTTCAGACCGTGCCGTCTCAGCCAGTCGGCGCGAAAGGCGAGGCTCCCGAGTACCCGCTCCTCGTCGGCGTTGGCCCCGGCGCCCGCCGCGATCCCCGTCCCCTGGGTGAGCAGCACGGGCCTGAACTCGTGGCTGCCGGTGGCCAGCGCACCGGCGTCTTCCAACTCGCTCACCTTGGCCCGTTCCTGGGCAAGCGCCTTGTCGAGCGTGGCGGCGGGCTCAGGGTTGTTGGTGAGGCCCGCCAGGTAGTCCAGAGAGACACCAAGTTCCCGAGCGGCTTTCGTCGCGCCGTCAAAGCGAAGACGCTTCTGGCCTGACTCGACACGAGAGATCATCGCTTGGTCGTAGCGGTCACCGAGAGCGACCGCAAGTTCAACTTGCTTCAGTCCAGCCCGCTCCCGCGCAGTAGCCAGTCGCTTGCCTAGCATGCCCTATAAACATATCGGCAACACGGGGCTTGACAAATGTCCAACGGACATTTAGTCTCTGGGTATGTCTGGTGAACATATCCGTGATCGAATCGCAATATTTCCCCTCAGCCAGGAGCAGATCGCTCTAGAAGCTGGCTACGACCCGTCGCTGTTCAGCCGCATTCTGCGCGGCTTACGGCGCGAACCTACCGACTTCGAGCGACGCGTCACGGCCGCGCTGGACCGGCTGGAAGAGGCTGAGCAGGCCGCAGACACAGCCCGTCAGAAGGTGCTCAAGCGGCCGGTGAAGGAACTCGGAGGGGCGGTGTGACGATACGAACGACCACGGTCTGTCCGCACTGTGCGGGCGTTCGGACCATGACCGGCTATCTGACGACTCGCCAAGCCGCCGACTATCTCGGCACCACGTATCGCGGCTTTGATCGATTCGTGCGGCGCCACGGCGTGCCCTGTGTCCGCTACGGTCGGCATCGGCGCTTCCAGCCCGCCACCCTCGACAAAGTCTTACGAACGATGGCGCTGCGGCCCGCCCGGAGGCCCGCATGACGACCATCGCCCACGGCACCCTCACCGACCTGTCCGACCCGGTGTCCCACGGCGGTCTGGACGCTGTCGACCGCTACGCGCTCGGGGTGACCGTCGGGCGGTACCTGCTCGGGGACCGGCATGCGCCGCAGGGTACCGAGCCCGCCGCGCGTGGTCCACGGAAGTCTGCGGACGAAATGTCCCGCGAAAGGACGCGATGAGTCCCCGCCACGCCGCTGGCCCTGCGCCGCGGTGCGTGCCCCGCACGTTCGCCGAGGCGGTGGATGCCCTCGCGCATCGGAGCGGCACGCCCTTGGCGGTGCAGGCCGAGCGGATCGGCCGCGACCCGAACTATCTCCGGAAGGCGTGTAGCCAATTCGACGACGCCCACCCGTACCGCGGCGACCTGATCGTGCCGCAGACGCTGGCGAGCGGCGACTGTCCGGACACCCGGCACTACGTCGTCCTCGAGTACCTGGCCCGCGTGCTCGGTGGCACGTTTGTCCGCCCGGTGCGCCGGCCCGCGCCGACCGACACGCAGCTGGCGCGCGTGTTCAGGGAGTTCGCCGAATTTGTCACGGCGGTCGTCGAGGGCCGCGCCGACGCCCGGTACGACGACGACGAGGTGCATCGGATCGCCCAGGAGTGGCACGACGTCGTCGCCGTCGGCACGCAGCTGGTGCTGGACGTGCAGCGGCAACGCGATCAGGGCGAGGCGCCGGCATGACGCCCGTGCGGATCGTCCTGGCGGTGTCGATCGCGGTGATCCTCGCGTGCGTCTGGCGGGTCTGGCCGCTGGTGGCGTGGGGGAGGGGTTGGTAGTGCCTCCGTCCTGGCTGCAGGCGGAACCGCTCGACGTGGTGGGGCTGCTCTGGGCCGCGGGGCTCGGCGGGCTGGTGCTGGCTGACGGGCTGCGCCGGTGGATCACGCGCGGCTGGCACGCCCGCGTGACGCGGCGCGATCGGATGTCGGCCCGGTGGCGGCGCCAGCGCGCACGCGCGTCGGCGTCCAGCTCGCAGGAGGTGCCATGAGCGCCCCCATCCCGGTCTGGTCCGGCGTCGTGGACGCGCACGGCGCCCTGCACCTGACCTCGATTGATCTGTTTCGCGGCTGGCTCCGTCGGCTGAAGGGCCGGCCGGTGCGGATCACGGTGAAACTCGCCACGCGCCGGAAGTCCTCGTCGCAGCTCGGGTACCTGTTCGGCGTGCTCTACCCGGTGATCGCGGACGAGCTGGGCTACCGGCACTACGAAGTAGAGGATGTACATGACGCGATCATGCGCGAGCTGCGCGGGCTCAAGCCCGAACCGAATCCGCTCAAGCTGCGGGTGTCACTCGCGGACATGAGTCACGAGCAGGTGAGCGAGTACATCGAGGACGTGAGGGCGTGGGCGTTGGACAGCTACGGAATCATCACCCCGGACGCAGACAAGGCGGAAGCGGCATGACGTTGTGTGAATGCGGCTGTGGTCGGCCGGCACCGATCTACAACCAGTCGCATCCCAAGAGAGGGATCGTCAGGGGGCAAGCCGCCAGGTTCATTCAGGGCCATCAGCTTCGCGAGCATTTGCGCCGACGAAGAGTGCACAACAGCTATAGGGGGAACGAACACGCCGCAATTGCTGAGCGCGTTCTTGGTAAGCGCCTGCCTGACGGGTCAGAGGTTCATCACATCGATGGCGATAGGAGAAACAACGCGAATCGCAATCTCGTGATTTGTCAGGACAACGCCTATCACACGTTGCTGCACATGCGATCCGAGACGGTACGCGCTGGCGGCGATCCAAACAGCCACCGCCTCTGTCGGGCCTGCGACTGCGTGAAGCCGCTCGATGCATTCAGTCGCCATCGTGGCAAGAAACTGCGGGGTCGGACGAGCCGGTGCCTTGAATGCGGCCGCAAGGCGTTCAAGGCGTGGTGGAACGCTGGCGGTTCGGCGAAGCATAGCGCGAGACGAAAGGGGCGGCAGTTGCCCAGACGTCCGGCACTGGGCGGTCACGCAGTACGGCATCGTCACGCCGGACGCGGACACGGCGGAAGCGGCGTAACGAAAGGAGCCTCGTGAACGATGGCAAACAAGAACAAGACGAGCAGCGTCACGCTCAAAACGGTCGTGCGGAGTGTGCCGTGCCGGTTGACCGACGCGGAGTTGCTGGCACGCGCCGACGAACTCTCGGGCGTCGTCCAGGACACCACGGCCGAAGAGGGGCGGCAGACCGACATCAAGGCGCAGCTGAAAGCGCGGCTGACGGAACTCGATGCGCGCAAGACCCGACTCGCGCTCACGATCGGGCGTAAAGAGGAACACCGGGACGTGGACGTGGCACACGTCGCGGATCTGCAGGCGGGCACCGTGACGGTGTTCCGCACGGATACGGGCGAGGCCATGGACACGCGCCCCATGACGGACGCCGAACGCCAGGACAGTCTGCCCTTGACGGACCCGGCCGCATGACAGACGCGACAGGCCGCGCGCGGATGCGACCAGACGAGCCGCGCGCACTGGACGCCGGCACGGCGCTCGGTACCGCGATCGGCATGGTCGTCTACGGACGCTCAGCGATGCGGGGAGTGACCTGGGGGAGCGTGAAGGCGGCCATCGCGGGGCTCGGGGTGGAGGACGACGACGTGATCGCGGCGATTGAAATCGGGGTGATGCAGGCCGGCTCGGGGCGGCTCGTGCGCGACGACGAACCGGACGGCATCGAGATTCGGGAGGTGTAACCAGTGGCTTCGGCAGTTGCGGAGCGCGCGGCGGAACAGACAGGGGCGTTGACGGCCTCGCCGGGAACGGCACCGCTGCCAGCGCAGGTAGAAGATTCCGGCTCGATGTTTGAGCGCATGGCGCGCGATCCCAGTGTGGACGTGGACAAGCTGGAGCGCCTCATCGCGATGCACGAACGGGTGACGGCAAGGAGGGCAGAGGACGCCTTCAACGAGGCCATGTCGAACGCGCAGACCAACATGCGGAGAGTCGCGGCCGACGCGAACAACCCGCAGACGCACAGCCGGTATGCGTCCTATGCCGCCCTGGATCGGGCCATTCGTCCTGTCTACACCGAGAACGGTTTCGCCTTGTCCTTCGACATGGGCGACGGGGCACCCGAGGGGTGCGTGCGCGTCCAGTGCTACGTGACGCACAAGGGCGGGCACTCACGGACCTATCGCGCAGACATGCCGGCGGACGGCAAGGGTGCCAAGGGCGGGGACGTCATGACGAAGACGCACGCGGTCGGCGCCGCGGCGTCGTACGGCATGCGGTATCTGCTCAAAATGATCTTCAACGTCGCCGTTGGGGAGGACGACGTCGACGGGAATGAACCTCAACCGAGCGTGAAGGCACCCGAGGGTTACGACGAGTGGCTCACTGAGCTTGAGGCCGTTGCGGACAACGGGATGCCAGCGTTCGCGGCCATGTGGAACGAGACGACCAAGGCGTTCCGGACCCACCTTGTTGCCACGAACCCCGGCCTTGCTCAGTCGCTGAAGGTGAAGGCGGCGAAGGTGGCCGTCCAGTGACGGCGACGACGCACGGAGTGTCGCAGCGGAGTCCGGAGTGGCGGACGTTGCGCTTAGGGCGGCTGACGGGGAGTCGCGCCGCCGACATGCTCGCCACGCTCAGGTCAGGGAAGGGTGAGGCAGCCGGGCGGCGGAACCTCCGCGTGCAACTCGTCCTCGAGCGCATCACCGGGCGGTCACTCGACCGGGACTTTCTCTCTCAGGCGATGCAAGACGGCATCGATCGTGAGGCGGATGCGACGCTGCTGTACGAGGCGCTGACTGGGATCCTCCTGACGCCAATGGGTTTTGTCTCGCACGACACGGCGATGGCTGGATTCTCACCAGACGGGGTCATCGGCGACTTCGAGGGGTTCGTGGAGGTGAAGTCACCGATACCAGCCACCCACCTCGAGTATCTCCGCACGGGCGTCGTGCCATCGGAGTACGCGAAGCAGATCACGCACGGCTTCTGGATCACGGGGGCTCAGTGGTGCGACTGGTTGTCGTACAACCCCGATTTCCCCGAATCACTGAGGACGCGACTGGTGCGCGTTGAGCGTGACGACGACGTGATTGCGGACTACGAGAAGAAGGCACTGGCGTTTCTCGCAGAGGTTGATCGGGAGTGCGAGGCCGTCAAGACGATGGCCTCAGTGGCGGATCAGCTACGTGCGTCGCTGGAGGTCGCGTGATCCCTCGTCCGTACTCGCCATACGACGGCGTGTTGTCAGGGCTGTGCTGGTGCGTCCTCGTGCTCAGCGTGGGCTCAGTGGTGTGGGTGGCGTGCCGGTGAGTGGCTGTCGCGCCTGCGGACGTGAGAGCGATGTGCCGTGGCTGATCTTGTGTGCGGTCGGGTGCGGTGGCATCGGGCTCGTGGTTGGCGTGGGGAGCGCTTGGCTCTACTGGTTGCGGTGAAGGTGGGTGGCGTAGTGCCGCAGACCGTCCACGGCGTGCCTTATGCGCCCGGCTCGGACACAAGTTACGAAGCGGCGCTCCGTGCGTCAGCGTTTGTATGCCAGCAAGGTCTTCGGGTTTACCGCTGGGTGCGGGCTCAAGGGCCGCATGGGGCCACACAGAAGGAGGCGGAGACCGCTCTGGGAATCACACGTCAATCGCTCTGTGCGCGCTTCAAAGCCCTTGAGGATGTCGACGCTGTACAGAAGACTGCGCGGCGGCGCGGTGGGTGCGGCGTCTACGTGGTGACGCAGGCACCACCTGTGCAGCTCGGCCTGTTGGACCTCTGATATGCCAGCCGGCCGTCGCGCTCCAGCGTTCCAGTTCTACCCGAAAGAGTTTCTGAGTTCGTCGAAGGTGATCGCGATGACTGCGACCGAGCGCGGTGTGTACATCACGCTCTTGTCGATGCAGTGGTTGGACGGGAGTGTTCCCGCTGATATGTCAGCCTTGGCGCGGTTGGTGGGGATGCGGACATCGGCCCTGACGAAGCTGTGGAAGGCCAACTTGTCGCGGTGTTTCGAAGAGCACGACGGGAGGTTGGTGAATGCGCGTCTTGAAGAGGCGCGGCAAAGCCAGACCGAGTTCCGGCAACGCCAATCAAATGCGGCGGCATCCAGATGGCATAGACATGGGAGGCCAGCGGCACAGGCTCGGGACTCCCAAAACGATGCTCTGCAGTCTGCATCTGCATCTGCAACTGCAAAGACACGGGGCTCTCCGTTGATTGCCCCTCGTCGGTTGGATGCGGTGTTTGAGGGTCCGCGTGTGTACGTCCCTCGTCGGCTCCACACCGATTTTCTGGGCCTTCGCGGGCCGGATGCTGAGCCAGCGTTGCTAACGTGGTACGAGCGTATCTCTGGCGAGTGGACGACTGGCGCGCGAAAAGATGACGAGCCTGGGGCCGACATGTTCGCGTTTTGGCGCGCGCGGTACGCCGAGCGGTGGCCCGCCACGCCCACCGCCCCGCCCTCAGCGCCCAGCGCGGCGGAGCGCGAGCAGCGCCGGAACACCGCGAAGTACGCGAGGCCCGGGCCATGACCGGCCTTGCCGAGCGGACGCTGCCGAGCAATCTAGAGGCCGAACGCGCGGTGCTCGGGACCGTGCTGGTCACGCATGGCCGGGTGCTCGACACGGTCGCCGACCAGTTGCGACCAGAGGAGTTCTACCGTGAGGCGCACCGGCGCATCTTCAGCGCGATGCTCGCGGTGTTCGGGCGCGGGGAGGCGATCGACTTGGTCACGCTGCGCGAGGCACTCACCACGACCGGCGACCTCGAAGAGGTGGGCGGCCCGGCCTACATCACCGCGCTGGCCGACGGCGTGCCCGTCTCCACCAACATCGCCTACTACGCGCGCATCGTGCGCGAGAAGGCCACCAGCCGGGACGTGATCGACGTCGCCAACAAACTGTTGACGGCCGCCTACGCCCTCGAGGACCCGGTGGCGCTCATCGACCAAGCCGAGCGTGCACTCCTGGACCTCAGCCACCAAGCGGTGCCCGGCGACCTGGTCTCGGCGGCGCAGATGTCGCGCGAGATTTATCCGGTCCTCGAGGCGTTGACCGCGGCGCGGCAGCCGGTGACCGGGGTGTCCACCGGCCTCGCGGATCTGGATCACTACACCCGCGGCCTGCAGCCCGGCTCGCTCGTCATCCTCGCGGGGCGGCCCAGCACCGGGAAGTCGAGTCTCGCCCTGCAATGGGCGCTGCACGTCGCCCAGACGCAGCCGGTCGCGTTCTTCTCGGTCGAGATGAGCCAGCAGGAGCAGGCCTTCCGGGTGCTGGCGACGCTCGCCCGCGTCGACGGCCATCACCTGCAGTGCGGGCAGCTCTCGACGGGCGACCAGACGCAGGTCGGCCTCGCGCTTACCGCGTTCGGCCAGCGGCACTTCTGGCTCGACGACAGCGGCGCCGTGAGCCCGCTGCAGGTCCGGAGCCGCGCCCGGCGCCTCAAGGCGCAACACGGATTGGGGCTCATCCTCGTCGACTACCTCCAGTTGGTGCAGCACGGGCGGGCCGAGTCCCGGGAACAGGCGGTGGCCCAGACGGCGCGGCTCCTGAAACAGGTCGCCCGCGAACTGGACGTGCCGCTGGTGGCGCTCTGCCAGCTGTCCCGGAAGGTGGAGGAGCGCGCCGACAAGCGGCCGCAGCTGAGCGACCTCCGGGAATCCGGGGCGCTCGAACAGGACGCGGACCTGGTGCTCCTGATTCATCGCCCGCCGCCGAAGCGCGATGGGGTCGTGGTCACATCCCCGCCGGCCGAACTCATCATCGCCAAGCAGCGCAACGGCCCGACGGCCAGCGTGGACCTGGTGTGGCGGGGCGAGCAGTACCGCTTCGGGGAACTGGAGGCCCGTCGATGACCGATGCGGGGCAGCGACTCGACCGGGCGGTGCGCTGGGCGCATGAAGTGCAGCGCGTGCGGCGGTCCGTGGAGGCGGCGCACGCCAACATGCGGGCGCTTGAGGCCGACGTCCGACGGGAGCTGCACGACGCACGGGCAGCGGTCCTTGAGGAGGAGCGCCGCGCCCAGACGCCGGCAGGCGTGTCAGCGTGACCGGGCGCGCGTGGTACGAGGCGGCATGACGCGGGGCCTCACGGTGGATCGGCTTTGCGTGGTGCACGGCCTGCCGGCGCCGGTGGCCGAGCATCGCTTCAGCCCGCCGCGGCGCTGGCGCTGGGACTGGGCGTGGCCCGACCGACGGATCGCGCTCGAAGTCAATGGCGGCGTCTGGACGCGGGGGAAGCACTCGCGCGGCGCGGGGCAGCTGCGGGACTTCGAGAAGTGGAGCGAGGGCGCGGCGCAAGGCTGGCGGGTGATCCACGTCACGCCGGCCCAGATCCACGCGCCAGCCACCTGGGACTGGCTCCGGCGCGCGCTGGGGGCGGGCGCATGAGGCGCGGGCGATCCCCGCGTGCCGCGCCGGCTCCGTCCGGCCCGCGCTTCACCCCGTGCCGGCGGGACGGCTGCAACAGCAGCGGGTGGCAGACGGTCTATCGGGCGCCGAGATCGGGGAGTGCGATTCCGCTGCCCGCGCTCGTGCGCTGCGCCTGCCGCGTGGCGTACGAGGCGCAGGAGGGAGGGCGATGAGGACGGCGCACACCCCGGGGCCGTGGCGATCGGATAGCCCGTATGTCTCGGCGCCGTCCGGTGAGCACCGGACGATCGTGGCGGACTGCGACCAGTCTTTCTCCGATGACGAGTGCGAGGCGAACACTCGGCTGATCGCTGCCGCGCCCGAGCTGCTGGCCGCGCTGGAGCAGGCCGTGGCCGTCATTGACAGCGACGAGCTAAAAGGGGCGTGCCAGGTGGCTCAGATCCACGGGATGCCCTATGGCGGCCCGACGGTGAACGTGGCGGAGATCCGTGCGCTGATCGCCAAGGCGCGAGGGGAGACAGCGAGCGAATGACCGAGCCCTTGGGTGAGGACGCGCTGGTCGGCACCATCGAGGTGCGGACGGTCGGTGACGAGTTCTACGCGGGGTGGACGTCCGGCGATGGAACGGTCGGCTGTGCTGGCGATCACGCCAACACGCCGGTCGGGGCGCTGGCGCACCTGTGTTCGGTGTTGATCAAGCTAGACGAGGATGAGGCCGCGCCCGAGCTGCTGGCGGCGCTTGACGAGACGGTCACGAGACTCGAGCGGTGCATGGTGCACGCGGGGTCTGATCCCGATTTTGCGCACGAAGCGACCAAGGATGCCCGCGCTGCCATTGCCACGGCGCGCGGGGCCGCCCCCACGCCGCCGCCGGAGGGGCGCGGATGATCACGGTGCATTGTGCGACGTGCGGCCATGAATGGGACCTACCGATCAAGATCCCGATGGATCTCGACCGTTTCGTGACAGCCATCACCGGATGTGTCGCGGCGGGTGGTGCGCACGGAGCGCAGGTGCTGTGTGGACCGGCGAAGGACTGATGGCTGATGCGCGCCTACTACAACGAGCACGAGCCGTATGCGGGCAGGGACATGAGTCAACCGAACGAGGACGTAGACGGGTGACACCGTACTACGAGGCCGAGGGGATCATCATCTATCACGGCGACTGCCGGGAAATCCTCCCGGTCCCGCCGTGCCAAGCCCTCGTGACCGACCCCCCGTTTGCCTTCGCCGGTGGCATCTCCAATGGGATGGGCTCGCAGGTCTCTGAACAGTTCTTTGAGCATTGGTGGAGGGATGTGGCTGACCTGATTACTACGAGCCTGACCCCGACCGGGAGCGGGTTCATGTGGTGCGATTGGCGGACAGCCAGAAGCTTTGCCAAGGGGTTCGAGCCGCGAACGAATACGACCGCTGTCTGGCGCCTGGCGCAGATGCTCTACCACTATCGTGAGATGCCGGGACTAGGGCAGCCGTTTCGTTCCTCAGTGGACATGATCGCGTACGTGCGTGGTCCCAAGCATCGAAGTTCTACCATCCCGAACACCACGCACAACTGGCTCTCCCAGTACTGGTACTACGGCAAACATGCTCACCATCCGGCGGAGAAGTCTGTGGCGGTCGCGCGTCAACTGTTGCAGTGGTGCACGGGCGCTGGTGACTGGGTGCTCGATCCGTTTATGGGGTCGGGGACCACGTTGCTGGCCGCCCAGGCGCTCGGATTGCGGGCCATTGGGATCGAGATCGAGGAGATGTATTGCGAGGAGGCCGTTGAGCGGCTGCGGCAGGGAAGCCTGTTTGCAGACGCTGGAAAGGTGGCGCGTGGTGCCGCCAGAAGATCGGACCCCGCCTGAGCACGCTCCCATGAACAGAGGCGATGAGGCAGGACCGTGAGCGATGACCGCGTACTACAACGAGCACGACGCCTACGCGGCCGCGTGGCTGCGCAACCTGATCGCGGCGGGACAGATCGCGCCGGGTGACGTGGACGCGCGCGACATCCAGGAGGTGACGCCCGATGACCTCGCCGGCTACGCGCAGTGCCACTTCTTCGCCGGACTTGGTGGCTGGAGCCATGCCCTCCGACTCGCCGGCTGGCCCGACGCCCGGCCCGTCTGGACCGGGAGCTGTCCCTGTCAGCCGCTTTCGAGCGCGGGACAGCGACACGGCCATGCCGATCGACGCCATCTCTGGCCCGCTTTTCAATCTCTCATCGCCGAGTGCCGACCTGCAACGGTCTTTGGAGAACAGGTTGCAAGCCGTGATGGACGTGAATGGCTCGCCGGAGTACGCGCTGACCTGGAGCACCTGGGATATGCCTGCGGGTGTGCCGATCTGCCGGCTGCGAGCCTCGGCGCGCCGCACATCCGGCAACGGCTCTGGTTCGTCGCCGAGCGGCTGGACGACGCCACAGGGTCACGACGCACAGGGGCGGTCCAACCCGGAACGGTTGCAGCGCCACGGAACGAAACACGGCTGCCGGAACCTCAACGACGAGGCAGGCCTGGCAGGCTGGCCGACGCCGACGTCGCTCAGTCCGGCCACGGCGGACTACAACGAAGCGGGGGATTCGTGCAACCTGCGGAAGACAAGGCTGCTTCTAACGGGCTGGCCGACGCCGAAACAGCGGGATCACCACACCGAGGGGCCAGGCCAGTACAGCCCGAGCCTGGCGAAGGTCGCCGAGCAGCCGGTGGGCTGGGCGACGCCGACGGCACGGGACACGCAGTCAGAAAAACGCACCACGGATGCGAGGAAGAGGCGCGAGATGGATCACCGAAGCACAGCCCTTGGTTTTCAAGCGCTTGGATCCCTTGCACCGACGGGCACGCGCGGCGCGTTGAACCCGGCGTTGAGCCGTTGGCTCATGGGGTACCCGCCCGCGTGGGGCAACTGCGCGCCTACGGCAATGCCATCGTCCCGCAGGTCGCGGCGGTCTTCATCCGCGCCTATCGAGAGGGTTGTGAGATGACCATATTAGGTGAGACGTGATGAGGCTCTACGACTACATCCGCGAGGAAGTGAGACGGCAAGGGCACGACGTGACCCAGGCCGAGGGGCAGCTGCGCATCGCGTGGATGTGGGACGCCTGGGAATGGGCGCGGGCACAAGCGCAGCGGGACGTTCTGCCAACACTTAAGGATGTCGAGCTCGTCGGTCGGCTCATCGAGCCCGCCCTGAACTGTGGCTTTCGTACCGTTGGGGTGCGCGTCGGCCCGCGCATCTGCCCGCCGCCAGAAGATGTGATCCCGCAACTGACGGATCTGCTCGCCCGTGCCGGCGATCTGTCGCCCCTGGAGTTCTACAAAGCGTTCGAGCTGATCCACCCCTTCGTGGATGGCAACGGCCGGACCGGGAAGGTGCTACTGGCGTGGCGCTGTGGGACGTGGGACGCCCCGGAGTTTCCGCCGGCGGATCTCTTTGGGACGCCGATTCGCAATCCATGACAGTGCGGCGCGATCTGTTCGTGTATCTCTCGGGGCCGATGACGGCGGCGCACGGGTACAGCGTCGAAGACAACGTGGCAGCGGGCCTGCGGGTGTTCTTCGACTGCGTGGCGCGGGGCATCCCGGCGTTTAGCCCACACGCGATCGGCGCGTTCCCCACGACGTGGGCGATCGATCGGCAACAGTGGTTGGCGTACGACTGCGCCGTGATCGATCGCTGCACGCACGTCCTGCTGCTGCCGCGCTGGGAGACGAGTCCGGGCGCGCGGGCCGAGCGGGCCTATGCCGAGCAGATCGGCAAACCGGTGATCACGTCCCTGGAGGAACTCGGATGACGCCGTACTACGAGTGTGGCGAGATCGCGATCTACCACGGAGACGCACTTGAGCTAATGGGCGCGTTGCCTCTCTGCCGTTGGTTTGCCCAAGCACTCGATGCCGTCGTGCCTCGCATGAATCCAACAGCACGAGTGCTCTGTTTCTGCGACGACGAAAGCTACCCAGTGTTCTACCCGGAATTGTATCGACGGTTCGACACGATGGCGTCACTGATCTGGGACAAGGGCGGTATTGGTATGGGTTCTGAGTGGAGGCATGGTCACGAACTGATCGTGTCGGCACGATGGAAGGATAGCGCGTGGTACGGCGGTGCAAAACTGTCGGACGTGCTGCGCGTAAAGAACGTGCCGTCATCCTTGCGTAGCCATCCAGTTGATAAGCCGACCGATCTGTTACGTCAACTACTGAAGCCGACGACCCAAGACGGCGATGTGGTGTTGGACCCGTTCATGGGGGGCGGCTCAGTGCTGTGTGCTGCGCGCCTTGAGAACAGAGCTGCGATCGGTATCGAGATCGAAGAACGCTATTGCGAGATCGCGGCCAGGCGCTTGGAGCAACGCATTCTGGACATCGGCGCATGACGAGTCGCCTCCTCACCGGCGACTGCCGCGCCGTGCTCGCCACGCTCGAGTCCGCCAGCATCGACGCCTGCGCAACAGATCCACCCTACGGCATCGGGTTTCTGGGTCGGGAGTGGGACACGTTCGCTCCGTCGGTCGTCGCACAGCACCGCACGCACATGGACACGAACGCCCTCACCCACCCGAACCCCAACATGGCCGGGCGGGGGGCCTGGTGTGGAGGGGCGGCGGTCGAGTATGACCGCTCAGCGGCGGCGAATCGACGGTTTCAAGCGTGGACACTCGCCTGGGCGTCGGCGGTCCTGCGCGTGCTCAAGCCTGGGGCGTATCTCCTGGTCTGCATGAGCCCCCGCACCGCGCATCGTGTGGTCATGGGGGTCGAGGACGCCGGCTTTGAGATCCGGGACCAGCTCCTGTGGCTCCACGGAAAAGGGATGCCGAAGTCGATGTGGCTGGATGCGGACAAGACCGTCGGCACCGCGCTCAAGCCGATGTATGAACCGATCCTGCTGGCGCGCGCCCCGTGTCAGGGCCCGGCGACGGTGTGTCATGCGGCGCACGGCACGGGCGGACTGCAGATCGATGGTTGTCGTCTTGATGGTGACGGCCGCTGGCCGCCAAACGTCGCCCTCGATGAGCACGCCTCAGCCTGTCTGGACACACAGGTGGGCCATGCCGTCTCGCGTTTCTTCTACTGCCCCAAAACGTCAACGGCGGAACGCGAGGCCGGCTGCGACCACCTCCCGCTGAAAACCGCCGGCGAGCTGACAGGCGGGCGGAAGGCGGGCTCAGCGGGGCTGAACAACCCTCGCGCCGGAGCGGGTCGCACGTCCCAGGGGCGGCGCAACCATCATCCGACCGTGAAGCCCGTGGCGCTGATGCGCTGGCTGGTGCGCCTCGTCACGCCGCCCGGTGGCCTCGTGCTCGACCCCTTTGCTGGCTCGGGTACGACCGGGATCGCCTGCGTCCATGAGCAGATGCGTTTCCTCGGCATGGAGCGCGAGGCCGAGTACGTCCGGATCGCCGAGGCGCGGATCGGGGCGGCCATGGCGCAGTTCCAGACCGGCGGACCGCTCTTCGCGGCGCTCGACACGCCCGGTGCACTCAGCCTCGTCCCAGCGGAGCCCAAGCCATGCGCGTGACCCCGGCCAGCCACCGCCCCGAGGCCCTGCTGTACGGGACGCCCGTCACGCCGCCGGTCAGCACGGAGAGTTGGTGGGTTGGGCACCCACGAGAAGGCTTCATGGCCGAGGCCCAGGCGCGGTCGGCATCGATGTCCGCGCGGGACCGGGGGCCAGGGCGGCGCCCTGGCAGTCAGCGTGCCCCGGATACTCGCCTGGAGGTCGCGTGCTGACGTCGCGCGGGCGGGTGCTCGCGTGTGTCGTGGGCCTCGTGTATGTCGTCGGCCTCTGGAGCATGGCGCTCACGCTGGCCTGGCTGGCGCTGGGGTGGTAGGCACCGTGCGCGGGGTGATGCGTGTCCGGTGAGCCGATGACGCGCATCGACGCGATTCTCGACGGCATCCGCCGCGAACTCACGAAACGCCCGCAGGCACTCGAGGGCGGCATGTCGGCGCTGATGCTGACGTGCTACTTCGAGGGGGACACCTGGACGCCGAGGCACGTCGTCGTGCGCCCGGAATTCAGCGACCCGCCCCGTCGGCATGAGCGGCGTGAGCGCACGAAGTAGGATCAGGGCCATGCCCAAGTTCACGCGCTCTGCGCCTGCTCTCAAAATCACGCCGCTCGACAGGCCGATCAGTATGTGTCGTAAACGGCCGTTTGGGACATGCGGGTTGAAAAATAGGCTCGAGCGGTCTTGCGTAGTAATTCGTGCACGCCATTCCGAAATTTCTGTTCCAGAGACCTGTCCTGGTCGAATCCCAACGCCTCGCGGCTCTTCTGCAGGTGGCGCGCGGCCCGTTCCGCTTTGAAGTGAAGCGATATGTCGCGCAGGTTTCTGATGAAATCGATTTCGCGGGCGTCCAATTGCAGTGATGGGTAAGAGCCGTTCCATCGCGCAACGGCGTCGCAGAGCGGTTCGCGATCGTCCACCTCCAAGAGAGCCTCGATCAATTGGTATGCGTGAAACAATCCGGCATCGACTCGGTGATTTCCCGAGGTCGAGAGAGACAACACCTGAGCAGATCTTATGCGGTCACGGTCATGGCAGAGGTCGGTCAACAGGGCCAGGATATGGACCAGATCGTCATCGTTCCAGTAGGAATTGCTCCGTAGGTAGTTGAACAATTGAGTGAGGAAGGGCCTGTCTCCGCTGGCCTCACTGAGGTCAAGGAGTGGTGTCGTGCCAAGCGATCGGTAATGGCCGCTTGATCCGAGGGCGCTGTCCCCGCCCGTCAGTCCTAACCCGAATCGGGCATTTGGAAAGGCGATCAGGAGCGCCACGACTAGAACGGCGCCTTCCATTCCGTCGCCCTGCTGCCCGGGTTCCGAAACCACGTAATCGAGGGCAACGTCGGACGCAAACAGCTCCTCAAAAAAAGGTAATTATTTACTTGTCTAACCAAGGCCCGAGGCGCTACACTCCCGGCTGATGGCGAAAATTCGGGATCTTGAACGGCGGAGTGAAGCCACGTCCATAGAACCCAATCTGCTCTCGGCCTCAGCCGGGTTCTATTCGTCGCCCTGGGGTCAGCATCCACGGCTCCAGATTCTCACCGTGGGCGAACTGCTCGGCGGCGGGCGGATCGACATGCCGCCGGTGCGCCAGACGAGCGTCACGTACAAGCGAGCGCCGAAGGCGCTGCCGAAGTCGGCAGAGCAGCGCGGGATGTTCGGCCCAGAACGGGGAGACTTGACCGCTCGATCCTTACGATGTACCGTGCAGGTATTCGTCCGTGCTGGCTTCTCCGCCAGAATTATCGAAAGGTTCCTCCCCGCTGAAACGGCCCCAAGGGGGCCAGCCGAAAACGGCTAGTACCTCGTCGCAGTGGTTCTGACCGGTTCACGCGGCGGCCTTCGCGCGCCTGGCGGGCTGCGGATACACGCGGCCCATCTTCGTGCGGGCCCGGTCGACGGTGAACAACCAGTTGATGCCCGCCTGCTCGGCATTGCGCCGCTGCTCCCAGGCAGCGACCTCGGTGACAAGCGTGGCCTTGTCCGGGATACGCCGATCGAGGCATTGCTGGACCATCACCCCGATCTCGATCTCGACCATGTTGAGCCAGCTGGCGTGTTTCGGCGTGTAGTGGAAGTCGAGCCGCGTAAGGATCCGTCGGGCCTCAGCGGGTGCGAAGGTCTGATAAAGCGCGGCCGCGGAATGGGTCGACAAGTTGTCCAGCACCACCTGGATTCGCTCGGCCTCCGGGTAATGCTCGTCCACGAGATCGCGCATGCACTCGGCAAAGTCGACGCACGTCCGGTGGTCAGTGACCTTGGCGTGGCGCCAGGGGCGGTGCACGTCCACAAACAGGAACACGTTCGCGGTGCCGTTGCGCACGTACTCATAGTCGACCCGTCTGGGCTTCCCCGGCTCGGCCCGGATGGGGACACGCGCGTCCCCGATTAGTTGTCGGGGCGTTTCATCGAAGCAGACCACCGGTCGCCGGGGGGTCGGCGCCTCGGCGTAGAGTGCGAGGACGTCTTCCATGCGCGCCACGTACTCGGCGTTGACCGTCGGAATGCACCACCTCTTCTCCCGCCACGGCTTCAGTTTCATGTCGGCCAGCCGGCGTCCCACCGTGGCGCTCGACAGGGTCTCGTGCGTGGTGAGGCGGACCAATGCGCCGGCCAGCAACTCCAGCGTCCAGTGCGCCCGGCCGGCCGGGGGCGCGGAGCAGGCCACCGCGACCAGGCGGGCTTCATCGCCGGCGCTGAGCTTCCGCGGTGCACCGGGCCGGGCCGTTTCGATGAGCGCGCGCGTCAAGCCGTCTTCGACGAAATGCTGCTTGGTCCGATACACCGTCGAGGTGCCGACCCCGATGTCTGCCGCAATCCGTTCGTCGGGGACCTGGGCGTCGGCGGCGAGGAGAATCTGTGCCCGTTTGATCTGGCGCGCGGCCCGGGTGCCGCCGCGGGTCAGCGCCTGCAGGTGGTGCCGTTCTTCGAGCGTCAGCGTCACGCGATAGCGTATGTTCATGGATATCTTGGATCACACTGCCGATCCCGTGTCCAGTCGTCCGGCCCCACACTTCACGGCGAAGCAAGGCCAGTATCTGGCCTTCATCCACACCTACGCGTTACTCCACCGGGAGCCGCCGGCCGAAGTCGACTTCCAACGGTTCTTTCAGGTCACTCCCCCCACGGTCCACGGCATGATCGTCGCGCTGGAGCGGCGCGGGCTTATCAGCCGCGTCCCACGGCAGCCCCGGACGATCAGGCTGTTACTGGCGGCAGATGAGCTACCCCCCCTCCAACCGATCAAAATCACTGAGACGGGGTACTAGGTGGGGGGGTCATTTACGTGCCGACCCTACACGCCCATCTTGATGAGTCGGGAGATTTGAACTTCAGCCCATCAGGTAGTCGGTACTATATCTTCGCCGTCGCGTGGACATACGAGCCGCAACCGCTCGCCCGCGATCTCACCGGCCTTCGCTTCGGCTATCTCAAGACCGGCGTTGACCTGCGGCGCTTTCACGCGGCCGAGGATCAGCAGCGCGTACGCGACGCAGTCGTTGCGAAAATTGTCGCACACAGTGAGTGGCACTGGGCATCCCTCGTTGTGGAAAAGCGAAAGGTAAACCCGTCGATTCGAGACGCGGAACAGTTTTATCCGAAGTTCGCCACGATGGTGCTCCGGTTCGTGCTGAAAGGATGCGTTCGGCAAGGCACAGACCAGGTGCTCGTGTTCACCGATGAGATCCCGGTGAAGCGGCGACGCGACGCCGTGAAAGATGCCATCCGTACAGCCTGCCGCACGGTGCTACATCCGCGTATTCGTTTCGGCTGCTACCACCATCCGTCTACAAGCAACAACTGGATACAGATCGCGGACTACTGCTGCTGGTCTGTACAGCGGAAGTGGGAACGCGACGATCAGCGCACGTACGCGCAGCTTCGCGGGCGGATGCAGAAGCAGGAACTAGACGCCTCGTGCTTATCCGGTTGTTTCAGCAAGCCACCACCGGTAGTGTATCGGCGTGGCGCGCCCGTCGTTTCCGAAGAATCTCCGGGAGTTTCAGCGGCAATTTGCGACCGCCGAGGCCTGTCAGGACTACTTGGCGGCGTGCCGCTGGCCGGACGGCTTTGTGTGTCCCCGGTGCCGGCACGCGCGCGGCTATCGCCTGACCACACACCGGCGCTGGCAATGTGCGGCGTGCCGGTATCAGGTGTCGCTGACCGCCGGGACGATTCTCCACAACACGAAGACGCCGCTCCTGGTGTGGTTCTGGGCGGCCTATTTGACGGTTACCGACAAGCGGGGCCTCTCGGCGCTCCTGCTGCAGCGGCAGTTGGGCCTGCGGCGGTACGAAACGGCGTGGCTGCTGTTGCACAAGCTGCGGCGCGCGATGGTGAACGCGGGGCGGGAGCCCTTGTACGGCGACGTGGAGATCGATGACACCTGGGTGGGCGCGCCCCAGGCCGGCCTGCGCGGCAGTCGCCAACTCAAGGGGCGGAAAGCCGCGCTGGTGCTGGTGGCGGTGGAACGACGCGGGGATCGGTCGGGTCGGGTCCGCATGTCCGTGATCCCGAACTTCAAACAATCGACGATGCTCGCGTTCGTCACTCACCACATTGCGCCGGGGGCGACGGTCTACACCGACGGGCTGAAAAGTTTCGATGGGCTCCAGGCCGCTGACGTGAGACACGTCGCCCGCCCGCAACCGATCCGGAGCGCCCTGCACAGGGGGGTGCCCTCCGTCGTGCCTTTGGCCGACCGCGTCATCGGCAATTGCCAACAGTGGTTGATTGGCACGCACCACGGCGTCAGCAAGGCGCAACTACAGGTCTACCTCGATGAGTTCGTGTTTCGGCACAATCGGCGGCGGCACCCGATGGCCGCCTTTCAGACCCTGCTGGGCCTGGGGACCGGACGGACGCCCACGCCCGCCCGACGGATTCGCGGCGCGCAGGACGTGCGCCCCCCAGGCTGATCGCAAGATATAGGGGTTAGCTGAAACAACCGGATAAGCACGAGACGCCTTAGCGCGAGGCACGACGACGTACTATTGAAGAATGGGGGGCGAGATGAAGACACAGGCCATAGAGATTGACGAGGGACAGAGAGCGTTTGACCGGTTCAGAAATGCGGCTAAGGCGGTCTTATCAGTGCAGAAGCACGAGTTACCAGAACGTCCGTCACGGACGACGCGAAAGAAGAAGGCTGCCAAACCTAGGATCTAGCAGCCTTCCGTTTCCCTCGCCCTTGTCGGCGACGTTCCTTAGTGGACAAACGTCTCAGGGGTCTCGCTCACCCCGGTGACCTGATCCCACGTGAGCCGCTTCCCGACGACCTGCGAAGCCGCAGTCCTGAAACGGTCAAAGTCGGTGGCGTCCTTCCTGTTGTTGTACCGATACGCCTGCTCGTCTAGATACCGGAACAGGTGGAACGGTTCCACGCTCACGTAGGTTCCGCTGATGCCGCGCTTGAGTAAGCACCAGAAATTCTCCATCGTGTTCGTGTGAACCTGTCCGTCCACGTACGCGAGGGCATGGTCGATGACCTGATGCGCGTACTTCCCGGCGAGTCCGTCGTACGACCGCAGGTCGTCGCTGTAGAGAGCCGAACCCGCCTCGACGTGCTTGTCGATCTCACGGTGTAGCGTCTTCTTCTTCCGGTCATTAACGACGACAGTTCTGACCTGACCGCCGCGCCTCACGATGCCCATAACGGCAGTCTTGTCCTTGCCGCCCGTGCCCGTGATGCGGCGCCGTCGCTGCTTAACGTGCATGTTACGAGCCTTCCCGCCAATGAAGGTCTCATCGACTTCCACTTCACCAGACAGCTTGTCGAACGAGCCGTGATGCAAGGCGAACCGGAGTCTGTGCGCCATAAACCACGCCGACTTCTGCGTGATGTCCAGGTGACGAGCGATCTCCATGCTGCTGATGCCGTTCTTGCAGTTCACGATCAGCCACAGGGCGACGAGCCACTTGTCCAGGCCGAGCGCCGAATCCTCGAAGATGGTGCCGGTCTTGAGTGAGAACTGCGGTTTTGGATGCTTGCCGTAGCACTTCCAGCGGCGCACGCTGGCGAGGTACGTCACCTTCTCCGAATCGCAGGTCGGGCACCGTACCGCACCGTCTGGCCAGCGCAGTTCCGTGAGAAACTGACGGCAGTGCTCAAAATCGGCGAAGTAGAGGATCGCGTCTTGGAGGCTCTTGGGCGACTTCATGTCCCCAAGAGTACTGAATCAGGCGCGGTTAGTCAAGTCAATAGTTACCCAAAAAAAGCCCAGTTCTTGATTGTTTCGGCGGAGTTCATCCAGCCCATGGCCAAGCCGCGCACGTTCGCGTACATACCTGGTGTGTTCGCAACGTCGCTGGACCTGCGTATCGTCAGGCAGTTGCCGAGTTGGAACGCAGTGGGACCAGGGTCAATACCTGTGACTTTGTATGTTCCGGGCATTGGTTCTACTCCTTACGTAAGTTTCCCCGTCAAGTAGACACTTCACATGCGCCTTCAGCCAAGAAGCTGGAGATGCGCGGTAGTGGGCTAATGCCGTTGAGTGCCTCGGCGTTGCGCTACGTGGCGCGGCCTGATCCAGGCTCGGGCCTGCGCGATCGCATCATCGCCCTGGCCCATCGCCACCGGCGCTATGGCGCCGGCATGATCTATCTGAAACTGCGGCAGGAGGGCCACATCGTCAATCACAAGCGGGTCGACCGGCTGTATACCGAGGCTCGTCTCCAGGTGAAACGGCGCCGCCGGAAGAAGGTCCCCGTCATCGACCGGCAGCCCCTGCTTCGTCCGCAGCGGCGCAACGAGGTCTGGTCCGCCGACGTCGTCTTCGATCGCACGGCCGACGGGCGCGTCGTAAAGTGCTGGACGATGGTGGATGACGCGACCCACGAGGCCGTGGCCATCGTGCCGGCTCGCGCCCTCGGCGGGCTCCCCATTACCCGCGTGCTCGATCACCTGGCGGAGAGCCGCGGCTTGCCGCAGGTCTTGCGTACGGACAACGGCGCCGAATTCTGTGGTCGCACCATGCTCACCTGGGCGCACCAGCGCGGTCTGACGCTCCGCCTGATCGAGCCGGGCAAGCCAAATCAGAACGCCTCCATTGAGTCGTTCAATGGGCGCTTCCGCGATAAGTGCCTCAATGAGCACTGGTTTACGAGCCTGGCCCACGCACGGGCGGTGATCGAAGACTGGCGCCGCGTCAGCGCGCACCTCATGGGCTGGCGGCCATCCGGGCGAGGATGCGGCCAGGATAGGCGCGGTTCTCGCGGCACGCCCACGTCGCCCGGAGGCAGTGCCGCTCGACGTGGCGCCACCACCGGGCCGGGTTGCAGCCGGGCCGCTGCCGACACCGGCGCTGCTCGCGCGCGATCCAGCCGGGCCCGCCGTTATAGGCGGCCCAGGCGAACGCCCAGCGGTCGCTGAGCGTGCCGGCGGACCGGTAGCGCGCCAGCAGCCGCCGCATGTAGACGATCTGGGCGCGGATGGCACAGGCCGGCTCCGTCGGGGGCACCGTGGCGCAGGACGGGTCGGTCGTGGGCGCCAGGGCCTGCCACGTCTCTGGCGTGAACTGGGTCAGGCCCACGGCGTAGCGGGAGCGGGCCGCAGGCTGCCAGGCCGACTCGACGGTGATTTGCGCCGCCAACTCCTCGGTCCAGCGTGGCACGCCGGCCCGCTCCACCTCCACCAGCAAGAGCATCCACAAGGCGGCCGGGATGAGCATGGCGCTACGCCCCGCCCCAGGCGACCCCGAGGATCACGGCCGCGAAGACCAGGAACCACCCCAGGATGACCGCCGCGCGCACGCGGTCCTCGCCGGCCGTCGCCCAGGGGCCCCGGCCGAACATCACGTCCTCGATTTTCAGGAAGGGCAGAAACACCCGGTCGAGCGCCGCGAAGAAGAGCACGGCCAAGGTGAGCGTCACCAGCTTGCCGCCCAGGGCTTGGAGCACGACGCCGGTCTCGGTCAGGCCTGGCCCCAGCGGCGTGGTGGTCGAGAGAAGCGCCGAGGCGGCCGCGATCATCGCGACGCCGGCCAGCGCCAACAGCGCCAGGCCCCACGGGCGGCCGAAGTGCCTCATGGCCCGACATTTCCGATTTGTCTTCCCAAGATGGCCAGATCCTACACCCGCTCAACGTCTCCTGACCGGAATGTTTGTGTCGCCTCAGTCGTAACCTCAAGCCCCCGCCGTGGCGACCTGACTTCCGGCCGCCGCACACGCCACCGGCCACATTCCACGGACACCGCTCCCGCAATGCGCCCTGTCTTCACCCCGACGGCCTCGCGTCGCCATCGTCCGTTAGCCGGTCGGCACGGGTAGCGCCTACTACCCGATTCCCTTGAGCGCAGGAGGACCCAAGAGGTAGACTAGCGGGCACAACTCAATACGTGTTCGCGCCGGCCGAAGTGGAGAAGCCCGGCATCCTGCCTGACCGCAGGGTGCCGGGCTTTTGTCGTTTGTGGCGCCCCGTGCCGCGCGCGCGTGGAGACCAATGGGATGGGATACAGGCAGCTGATCGCGGTGCCAGGCACGCATGCCTGGCGCGGCCCGGACGGCGCGGGCGACTGGTACCATCCCGGGTCGCCCGTGCTGGCCTACCTGGCCTCCATCCCGCTACCGGGCACCATCGCCCTCGCTGATCCCGCGCACCCGTTTGTCGAGCGGTACGAACGGGTACTCACGCGGGTGGGTAGTGGTGAGGAATGGAAAGGGGGACTCGATGGCGAAGTCGACACTCGGGAGGATGCTCTCGCTGCTCTTGCTGCTGTCGGGCGCCGCGTGGGCGCAGGAGCCGGCCCCGTATAACCGCGGAGACTGGCGGCATTGGGTAGACCACGACCGGGACTGCCAGGACACGCGCCAGGAGGTTCTGATCGCCGAGGCCGAGGGTGCGCCCGTCATGCAGGCCGGCGGCTGTCGCGTGGCCCGTGGTGTCTGGATCGACCCTTATACCGGTGAGCGCTTCACCGTTCCGCGACGACTCGACGTCGATCACATGGTCCCACTGGGCTGGGCCCAGGCGCATGGTGGGGCCACCTGGACCGCTGAGCGGCGTGAACTGTTCGCCAACAGCCTTGAGGACCCCGACCACCTGGTCGCGGTCAGCGCCCGTGCGAACCGACAGAAGGGTGCGAGAGGTCCGGACGAGTGGGTGCCGTCGCATCAGGCGTCCTGGTGCTGGTACGGACTCGCGTGGTCGCGGATCGTGACCGCGTGGGAGTTCACGCTATCGGCCGAAGAGGCGATCGCGATCGTGCGGCTGACGGCGACCTGCAGCGCGGCAGAGGTGAATTGAGAAGCGGACCCCGGACGCGGTTGGTCCCCGCGCCCGAGGCCCTGAGTGACAGTACTCGCTGTCGACGCAGCGTGTTCCATCACCTGGCGAGATCTATCGGTTCGCCAGGGGAGAGGTCCTGCCTGCGGATGCCCAAGAAATCGACCACGCGTGCAAATCGAGCGACGACACGTGCAGAACCACGCACCATTCAGCAACTCGTGGCCGACCCGCAGAACGCGCGTCGGCATCCGGAGCGGAACCTCGAGATGATCGAAACGTCCCTCCGTGACGTCGGCGCCGCGCGGAGCATCGTCATCGACGAAACCAACGGCATCCTCGCCGGCGAGGGCGTCACACGTGCCGCCGCGGCCGCCGGTCTCACCAGGCTCCGGGTGATCGACGGCGACGGCGACGAGCTGGTTGCCGTTCGCCGGCGTGGGCTGACGCCGGACCAGAAGACCCGGCTCGCGCTCTACGACAACCGCACGGGTGAGCTGGCCGAGTGGGACGCGGAGATCCTGGACCGCCTGGTCGCGGCCGGGACCGACCTGTCGGCGTTCTGGTCGAAGGACGAGCTCGACCAGCTGCTCGAGGAGGTCCACCGCACGACCGGGCTGACGGACCCGGATGCGGTACCGGAAGAGCGACCCACGGACATCGTCGAGGGCGACCTGTTCGAACTCGGCCGGCATCGCCTGCTGTGCGGCGACAGTACGAGGGCGGCCGACATCGAGCATCTGCTGGCCGGCGCGGTGCCGCCCTTGATGGTCACCGACCCGCCCTACGGCGTGGACTACGACCCCAGCTGGCGGCTCAAGGCGGGCGTGTCACAAGGCCAGGGCAAGCTCGGCAAGGTCCTGAACGACGACCAAGCCGATTGGACCGAGGCCTGGCGGCTGTTCCCAGGGGCGGCTGCCTACGTGTGGCATGCCGGACTGAAGTCCTCGATCGTCCAGTCCTCGCTCGAGCGGGCCCAGTTCACACTCCGGGCGCAGATCATCTGGGCGAAGGATCGGCTGGCGCTCTCACGCGGCGACTACCACTGGCAGCACGAGCCGTGCTGGTACGGCGTGCGCGACGGGCGACCAGGGCGGCGCACCGCGGACCGCTCACAGTCCACGCTCTGGCGCATCGAGACGCCATCGGCGCTCGAGCACCCGCCGGAAGCGGTGACCACCGTCTGGGAGATCCCCACGCGTGAGGATGGCGGCCACGGGCACGGCACGCAGAAGCCCGTCGAGTGCATGGCGCGCCCGATGCGCAACCACCACGCGCCGGAGATCTTCGAGCCGTTCTGCGGCAGCGGATCGTCCATCATCGCCGCCGAGACGCTGGGGCGGCGCTGCTACGCCAACGAGCTCAATCCGACGTATGTCCAGCTCGACATCGACCGCTGGGAGGCGTTCACGGGGAAGACGGCCGTCAAGGTCGGCGAGGCGGCCCGTGCCTGAGGCCCGAGCACTGGACCCGGTGGCGTTGATCTTCCTGGCCGACGATCGGGACGCGCAGCGCCTGGCGGTGGCCTGGCCGACGCTCGGGGCGCGACCCCGGCCACGCAAGACCGACCAGGTGATGTTCAGTAAGTGGGCCGCGATCTCCGGCGTGCACATCTACGAGGTGCGCCGGCTCGGGCCGGTCCTGTTCGAGCACGGCATCTGTAGCCGCGCCGGCACGACCGATCCGTTGGCGATGCGCTACATCAGAGGCATCCTGGCGAAGAGTATCGCGCGCGGGGGCAAGGCCAAGGAGCGAACCGGCGGATGACCGCGTTGCGTCCGCGGGCGAACGACGAGCCGGCGCGGGTGCGGTGTCCGCACTGCGGGAGCCAGAAGAACCGTGTGCTGCGGGTGCGGTGTCGCCGTTCGGACTTCGCGGTCGTCCGCCGGCATCGCTGCGAGGATTGCCACCAGCGCTTCTCGAGTACCCAACAGGTCAACGGCGAGCCCGGTGCCATGGGACCCGCCGACGGCTATACCTGATCGCTTGGCGCTGCCGTGGGTGGGTGGGTGCGCGGCCTGGCAGGTTGACGATTTCCATCTTGAGCGGCCGCTGGCCTCCCATGACCTCAACGAGGAACCGGCGGATCTGGACGAGCAAGCCTACCGCTACAACAACCGGAAGGACGCCACGGACTTCGATCGATGCAAGGTAGCAGCTCCGCAGATCGTCGGTAAGCCGGCCTTGAGGATCTGGTAGAAGAGTTTGAGCGCCAGCGAGGCCGGGTGCTGGTCATCTGGAGCGTTATGGGTACGCTTCCCCTGATGCCGGACCATAGAATGTTGGACTTTCGGGCGCTCTGGAAGGAGTCGCCATGCGGAAGTCCGGGGGAAGCCTTCCGACATGCCCCGGCTGGTGACGGCCCTGCGGAGACGTCCCCGCCGACGGGTCGCGACGGGCCGCCCACGACCGTTGTCGCCCACCGCCATCAATCACGTCTGGGCGTACGATTTCATTTTCGACACCTGCGCGGACGGCCGTACGCTGAAGTGCCTGACCGTCGTCGATGAGTGGACTCGACGACGAGTGCTTGTTGCTCGAGTGGTTCCGGAATCGACTCGAAGCGAAGATCGGGATCGAGGGCTGGCGGCGGCACTACAACGAGGTGCGACCGCACCAGAGCCTCGGCTATCTGACGCCAGCCGAATTCAAAGCGGCACAGCGTACTGACGCGGGTGACGGGGGGCGCTGCACAGGACGACCACGACGAACGAAGAACTGCTGTAACCGGCGCTGTTCTCAAGTAATCACTGGTCCGAAGAAACCAGGCACGTCAAGCCTACCCCGGATCGTCACCTCGGTAGGAACTCACGAGCCCACTGGGATCGGTTGGGTGCATCTCTTTGCAGGCAGGATCAGATCTTGCCCCAGTGCCAGTGCAGAAGACGATTTTTCGGCGGTTCGTTTGTGCTCATAGAAGACTCACCAGGTGAAGACGGGGGGGGACGTCACTGCATCACAAAGGAAAGCTTCAACATTAGATCGTATGTCGTAGATTCAACGTGGCTCAGCACCCCAAAAACATGACGGTTGCGCCTACGCCTGGCGGGATGCAGGTAGTGCGTCGGCAGCTCTACCGGCAGTTTGGGTTGGACCAGGCCATGGCGGGCGACAAGTCTACCCTCAGTAACTTCCGCGCGGACTGTCTCCGCGAGCTGAAAAAATCAACCGCTCCTGGCCGGACCTGCACTATCAGACGGTCACGGGGGCGCTCGTCCTCTCGCCGTAGACGTAAGCGCCGAAGAGCGACCTCCTGGTGCACATCATTGTCAGGTCCGTTGGGATCGGACCCTGAACTGGAACGTTTCACCTTCGTACTTGTAATCCTTGCTGTTCCGCCCACCAGGCAGGCCTTCGCTTAAGCCGCTGGACAGACCACCGCACCCTACGATGCACCTACCGTCGAAATTGTACCAAGTTCTATCACCACAACCCTCCCCCTCGATATTTGGGCCACCGTCGTTAAAGGAGAGTAGAAACTTGTCTTCGTAATTACACGTTTTATCCGGTTGACTGGGACAAGGTACGCTTGTTCCGTCTGGATCAAATGACTTTAACCCCATTATCTCGAAGTCTTGTTCTTCCGATGGAGAGAAAGGTTGTGACAACGCGCCAGTCACTACCTGTCTTTCTGTCCCGTGCCAGTTAGAAGAGGTGGCTATCATCTTAGGCGCAAAGGCGAATGTAGTATCCCCAGTGTTTGCCACCGTTCCTCTGATGTTGTATGTGTCATTACCAGCAGGCTCCACACGAAGGTTCGAAACTGTGAGGTGACCACTGGTTTGCGGAGCGGTCAGAGCGGTCAGAGCGGTCAGAGCGGTCGGAGCGGTCAGAGCGGTCGGAGCGGTCGGACCGCTGGTGCAACCCAGAAAGCCAACCCAAAAGACCAACGTCGTTACTGAACATCCAATTCTCTTCACTTAGAGCTCCTCCCTGGCTCACGGACGAAACCAATGACCGGCCACAGCAGAAGTGGACCCCGAAACCTGGACAGCGGCTTAAGCGGCCGGGTGTTCGAGGCACCCAACCGGGATTTCCGATTTGCCTTCCCCGAACAGGCCGATGCTACACCCGTGAGCCGGTTGCAAGCGGTTTTTCTGATCGCCGACACTCCAGCGCCCTGAACCCCAGAGCCGGGGACCGTCCCGGCCTGACATCCACCTGAATCAGCTCGGTTCCACTGCATTTCTCGGACACCTCTCCATGCCTGTGCTCTTTCTTTCGCCACCGTTCTTCGCTGCACTCGTCGACCGTTAGCTCGCTGGGATCGGCAGCGCCCAGATTCGCCGCAGCATCGCCCCGAACAGGCGCCGTGTCAGGTGGCTCTCCGCGAGCAGCAGCCATCGAACTGCGGATCGATCATCATCCGCCCCGTGGTGTCGATGTAGCCCCACTTGCCGGTCTCGCTGTCGCCAATCCGGACCGCCGCTAGCCCTTCGCTGAAGCTCAGTGCGGAATCGAACTGCGGATTGATGGCAAAAGTCCCCGGTGCTCGCGTGCGATCGCTGACGGTGGAGGAGGTGTCGTCGGTGGTGGGAGTCGCGCCGCACGCTGCAAGCCACAGCGTCAGCGCTACGAGATAGAGTTCGGAGAATCGAATCACGATAACCTCCTTGTACGTCGCTCTGGGGAGAGATTGGCGCGATCACCGCTCACCCGGCCCACCAGACTGCTCTTCCGCTGGCCGGGAGGCCATCCATGCCTTGAGCGCCTCGTTCGTGGCTCGCTGAAGGCTCATATGCGCGGCCGACGCCGCGTCGCTTGAGAAGACGCTCAGCGACCGGTAAGCCCCGCCTGGGGCCGCGCGGAGCGCGTGGCGGCGGTTCGGCTGTGCTCATAGAAGACTCGCCACGTACCGGATAACAGGAGGAATCACCAACGCTACCATTGCCCCACGCATCCACCCAGCACGGCGGCGGAGAAGTAATACCACCGGCTGACACTCAGCGTCTCGTTTTTGATCGCCGGGTCCAGCGCGGTGTAGGCGCCCTCGATCCGCCGCGCCAGACCTTCCATCCGCGCGATCGCCGCTTCGCCGCCTGCTCGGCCTGCGCGACGACGCCGATCATCGTCGCGTAGAGGGCCTGGACGGCGAGAATCCAGAGCGCGAGAACCGGCCCCAAGATGAACGCCACGAATCGTCCATCGCTCAGTCGGCATGCGCGAATCCTCGCACCCCGGAGACGATCAGGAGATCCGCCCCCCCCCGTCACCGGTGCCGTGTTTGGTCACCCCGCCTTCTCGGTATCCTCTGGTTGCCGTCTTTTGCCACACCGTACGGGAGGATCTCCATGCGCCAGCCTTGGCCTGTCTGTGCAGCCTGAATGCCCACAGCCTTACTCCGTCCATGCCCGGCTGCTGGTGGAACATGCCCCGAGCTCACCGAGGGTGGACCATGTGCCGCGCACGCCAAGCAACGGGAGCAGCGCCGCGGCAGCGCGGCTCGTCGCGGCTACGGCCGACGGTGGGAAGCCTTCAGGCGGTTCTTCGTCTCCGCCCTCGTCACCGCCGGCATCACACCCGCCTGCGGTGCCAGCCTGCCGGGTGGACCGCACACCAGGCAGTACAGCCACTGCGCGGCCGACGGACGGCTCGAGGTGCGCCACCTCCACCTGGACCACGAGCCGCCGCTGACAGACGACGAGCGGCAGCACAGCCGCACGGTGTGCGACCGGGCGCGCGTCGGCCTGCTGTGTTCGTCGTGCCATGCACGGAAGACCCAGACCGAACAGGTCCGAGGTGTCGCGTGATGAGGACGCCGGCTAGCCGCCCAGCGCGACGTAACACGGCGCCGGCCGTACTCACGGCACCGGGGGGGCTAGGTCGCGATTCTTCCAGCACCGTGTGCCTGCGGACCGCGCCGGTGGTTTCCGCGCGTGACCGCGAAATGAAATTTGTGGGCGGTGGCAATGTTTCCGGGACCGAGAGGGCGTGACGCATGGCCGGTCGGCGACCGACGTCCGCGGCGATCAAGCTGGTCACGGGCAACCCGGGGAAGCGCCGGGTGCGGGCGGACGAGCCGGTCGCGGTCCCGGGGTGGCCGGCCACGCCGCCTGGACTCGGGACCGTCGCCGCGGCCGAATGGGTGCGCCTGGCCAGGCTCCTCGCGGGCGAGCTGCGCCTCACGCCAGCCGACGGCCCGCATCTGTTGGTGGCCGCCAAGGCCTACGGGACGGCGCTCGCATTCGAGAAGCGGGCCCGCCAACGCGGACTGCCGCACGACGAGTGGCGGCGGTTCAAGACCGGCGAGCGCATGCAGTGGGACGCATATCGGAAAGCCCTCAATGACCTCTGCCTCAGCCAAGGCACCCGGGCGCGCGCGCACACGGGCGGGCGCGGCCAGTCGCCGTCGAAGCTCGACGGCTTCCTCCGCGGCACAGCCGGTGGTAAAGCCCGTTCGTCGCCGTCGTCGCGCCGCGCGTAACGACGCGGTCACCGCGTACGCGCGGGCGGTCGATGCCGGCAGGATCCTCGCGGGTCGGCCGGTGCGTTTGGCGTGTGCCCGCCACCTCCGCGATCTGGATGCGCAGGGCACGCCGGCGTTTCCGTTCGTGTTCACGCCCGCGCGCGCGGAGCGGCTGTTCTCGTTCTTCCGCGACTTTCTCACCCTGGACGACGGTGCGCCGTTTGAACTGATGCCCTGGCTACAGTTCGTCTTCGGCTCGATCGCGGGCTGGGTCGACGCCGAGGGGTTGCGCCGCTTCCAGACCGGGTTCCTGGAAACGGCGAAAGGCACCGGCAAGACACCGGCGGCGGCCGGCTTCGGCCTGTTCGGCCTGGTGGCGGACGACGAGCAGTCGGCGGAGGTCTACTCGCTCGGGGTCAACGGCGACCAGGCGATCTATTTGTTCCAGTTCGCCAAGGCGATGGCGGAGCGGTCGGACGACCTGCGTGACCTGCTCGACATCGGGGAGCGGAACCTGGCCTGGCTCGATCGGCGGTCGTTCTTCCGCCCGCTGACCTCAGAGGGGCGCAGCCTCGACAACAAACGGCCGCACATCGCGCTCATCGATGAGCTGCACGAACATCCGAGCGACGTCATTGCCGACAAGATGAAGCTCGGGTTCAAGGGGCGCGCGCAGCCGTTCCGGCTCGAGCTGACCAACTCCGGCCACGACAAGACCTCGGTCTGTTGGGACCATCACGACTATGCCCTCAAGGTGCTCGACCGGGTCATCGACGACGAGCGCTGGTTCGCCTACGTGTGCCAGCTCGACCCGTGCGAGGCCTGCCGGGAGGCGGGCGCGACCCAGCCGAGCGACGGCTGCCCCCGGTGCGACGACTGGACCGACGAGCGGGTGTGGTTGAAGACGCACCCGAGCCTCGGCGTCACGATTCAGGTCGAGCGGATCCGGGAGTTCGTACGGACGGCGCTGCACAGCCCGCGCGAGCAGAACCGGGTCAAGCGGCTGTACTTTTGCCTGTGGACACAGTCACACACGATCTGGCTCCCGACGGACACGTGGGATGCCTGCCGGGTCGAGCCGCTGCCGCCGCGCCGGGACGTGCCGAGCGCCGCGGCCTTCGATATGTCGATGAAGGTCGACTTGACGGCCGGGGTGGTCGCGCAGCGCATCGAGGATCCGCCCGAGACGGAGCCCGAGGAGGTGGAGCTCGAAGAGCACGACAACGGGCAGACGGTGCGCAGGCTCTGGAGCGTCAACTATTCGATCGACCTGCATCCGTACTTCTGGATTCCGGAAGACACGCTGATCGAGCGGGTCCGGCACGAGCGCATCCCGTATGACGTGTGGAAGAGGCTGGGGCACCTCCGGACGACGCCGGGCCCGGTCATCGATCACCACCTGATTCACGACCAGTTCGTCACCGAGATCGGACCGCGGTTCAACGTCCAGCGCATCGGCTATGACCCGTACAACGCCACGGAGTTCGCGGTCGGCCTCCGCGATCGCGCGAAGTACACCGTTGTGGAGGTCGGACAGGGGCGGAAGCTGTCGGAGTTCATCAAGCTGTTTGAGGCCTTGGTCCGACTGCGACGCGTGCGCCACACCGGCAACCTGGTCCTGGCCTGGTGCGTGTCGAACAGCGAGCCCAAGCAGGACCGGTACGAGAACGTCTGGCTCGAGAAGAGTGGACCCACGAAACGCATCGACGGCGCGATCGCGGCGGTCATGGCAGTGAGCCAGGTGATCGTGCTGCCGGCGCCGCGATCGAGCCGACGTGGCCGAGCGCGTGTCTGGACACCAGAGGGATTCAGGGAGGTGGGGGGTGATGTGTCGCAGCCTACTGCGTAGCGTTGCACTCGGTGTGTGGCTCGGAGTCGTGGCGATGGGCCGCGTCATAGGGCGAGGCCTCTCCGTGATCGGTCAGCTTGGACTTCTGTTCGGCCGCGCGGTGGCGAGCGCTTTCGGCCAGGACGAGCTCGCCCTCATCGCCGCCCTCGGGCTGATCGCCTTCGGGCTGTGGGACGTCTGGCGGCCTGGCAGCTTCATCGCCCCGGGCATCGTGCTGTTGTGGATCTACTTGCCGGCTCGCCTGCCGTTCGTGGTCACGCCGGCGGGCCAGACGAGGAAGGCACGGAGGACCAGCTAAATGGGTTTGCTCGCTCGAGCCTCGACGGTCGTCACGCCGGCACGGATGCGCGGCTACTCCGGATCGGACCCGTTCGACAGCGTCTACCAGCAGGGGCCCTACGTGCCACCGGGGTGGATCGCGCAGATCTCCACCGCCGGTGTGCGCGTCACGCCGGACCTGGCGATGACGCTCTCAGCGGTGTACTGCGCGGTCACGACGATCTCGGACGACATCGCGACGATGCCGTGCCATATCTACAAGTACCTGGGCGACGACGGGGACAAGGCGCGTGTGCGCAACCACCCGCTCTCGTACCTGCTGCGATGGCAGCCGAATCAATGGCAGACAGCGAAAGAGTTCCTGCAGACGATGGTCGGGCACGTCCTACTGCGCAACTTCGCCTTCGCGGAGATTGTACCGGGGCCACGCAGCGCGATCGGGCAGCTCATTCCCAGGCACCCGGATCGGGTTCGCCAACTCCGGCTCCCCAACGGGAGCGTGAAATACCACCTGCTCGGCGTGTTCAACGAGGATGGATCGCCACGATACCTGACTGCGGACGAAGTGTTCGTGCTCCGAGATCTCACGACGGATGGGCTGACAGGGATGTCGCGGACCGCGTACGGGGCCCGCGCGCTCGGCGTCGCCATCGCCCAGGAAACGCACACCGGGACCTACTTCAAACAGGGGACAACACCGGCGATCGCGGCGATTCACAAGGGCGGCGAGCTCCAGAAGGACGAGGAGGAAGCGCTGCACGCGAGCATCTCCCGCTACATCGGCGGGGCCGAGCACGCCGGCGGGATCCTCGTCATCGAAGACGACGTCGACATCAAGAACATCGGAGTCGATCCGAAGAACGCGGAGCTGCTCGGCCTGAAGGACTACAGCGTCCGCGAGGTGGCGCGCCTGTTCAAGATGCCGGCGCACAAACTCGAGGCGTCACAGCAGACCCAGGCCTACGCCGCCCGCGAGCAGGCCAACCTCGAATACATGATGGGCTGCCTGCGGCCGATCGTCGTCGGCATCGAGCAGGCCATCATGCGCGACCTCATCATCGAGCGCGACGAGTACTTCGCCGAGTTCCTCATGGAGGCGCTGCTCCGCGGCGACTTGAAGTCTCGGTCGCTCTACTTCGAGAAGGCGATCGCGAGCCGGTGGATGTGGCCGAGTGAAGTCAGGCGCCGGGAGGGAATGAACCGCGACGAGGAACTGGACGAGCTCTCGAAGCTCGACCATCGCACGGGGAGCACAAGGGACAGCGCGGCGGGCGGAGGTACCGGCGAGGCCAGGCACGTCAACGGCGGCCACTCCGCGCGGGCGACGCTGATGGCGTACGACAACGCGGTCCGCGTCCTCCGGCGAGAGCGCGCGGCGGTCGAGAAGATCGCCAAGAAACATCCCTCGGCCAGCGACGTGGACACGTGGCACACGGAGCTGCGGACGTTCTTCGAGTCGCACGCGGGGTTCGTCGCCGAGACGATGCGGCTCCCGATCGGGACGGCACGGGCCTACGCGGCACAGCACGGAGCGGAGCTCGAGGCGCGCGGCCTCGTGTTCCTGGATGAGCACTGGGAGCGCTGCGAGGCCGAGGACCTCGTCGAGCTGTCCCTTGACCCTGACCGGGCTGGCGGCCTCGCCGTCGCCACAGCATGAGGACACGACCATGAAGCATCACACCTCCAGCGCCTTGCCGTATCTGAAGCCGGGACCGTGGGCGCTCCACGAGCCGGAGCTGCAGCGGTTGCCCGCCAATGTCGCGGGGCGCTTGGCGACGATCCAGGGCATGACGGCTGTCGACATGCACGCGCGCGTGCAGGCGGTCAGCGGGCACGTGTTGGGCCGCGTCTCAGGACCGATCGCGGTTATCCCCATCCGCGGCATCATCACCGGTCGCTACGACTGGTTCACCTGGCTGATGGACGGCACGTCGATGGACATGGTCCGGGCGGCCGTGCGGCAGTATCTGGCCGACCCGTCGCTGAGCGCGATCGTCTTCGACATCGATTCCCCTGGGGGATACCTGGAGGGCCTGCAGGACACCTTCGACGAGCTGTTCGCCGCGCGGGGCCAGAAGACGATGGTCGCGATCGCCAACCGGCTGTCCGCGAGCGCGGCGTACTGGCCGGTGACAGCCTGCGACGAGTTCTGGATGACACAGGACGCCCAGGTGGGGTCGGTCGGCGTCTTCACCGAGCACTGGGACGCGTCGAAGTTCTACGAAGCGATGGGTGTGCACGTGACCGTCGTCAAGTACGGCGAGCACAAGGCCGAGACGCACGACGTCCAGCCGCTGAGTGAGGAGGCCGAGGCGGAGCTGCAGGCGAGCGTCAACTACTTCGGCGACATGTTCGTCAAGGCCGTCGCGAAGGGCCGCGGCACGTCGGTGGCGGAGGTCAAGGCGGACTTTGGACAGGGGCGCGTCCTCCGGGCGAAGGATGCGGTCCGCGTCGGGATGGTCGACAGGATCGGGACGCTCGAGCAGCTGTTGGCGAAGTTGACGCCGAAGCACGGCCGAGGAGGCCTGGCCGCGGCCGCCAGTACCACAGAGCCCCCGGCCGTGCCCGTGGCTGCAGGCGATCCTGCGCCGCCGCCCGAACCGACCGCCACGGTGCTAGCGGCCGAAGAGTCGCCCGTCGAGGCGCAGATCGACGACATCGATCTGCTGCGGGATCAGATGGACCTCAACCAGCGGTCTTGAACACATCGGCTATGCCACAGTCGGCCAGTTTGGAACGGGCGAAGCCTCGCGGCCGCCGGCGAGGTCGGCCGCGCGTGACCGTGCCGCGACAGCCGGTGTGTGTGCGCCTCCCTGCGGCAGAGCACGACGCACTCGCAAAGGTCGCACGCGAGCAGCGCACGACGATCACAGCCCTGCTCCGGCGCGCCGCGCGTGAATTGTTGTACTCCCAAAAATACAGATCAGGGGGTTCACGCTTATCCTCGGACAACTGATCGAGGTCGTTCGGTTCTACCGCTCTGAGAGCGGGTTCCCGGGCGGCAACACAGACGCTGCGGCTTTCAGAGAACGCCCAGTCTGTTTCGAGAACACACCCCGCCGGGGTGGAGTTCCGTCACAGGCCTGGGCGTTTGTCGTATCAGGCCATCACGCGTGTTGGGGAGCTGGACGTACATGGACAAGCACACCGAGCGACGACTGCCCATCGTTCCGGCGAGTGCCTCGCTGAAGGCGCTTCGCCAGGCGAAGGTCGATCTGCACGCAAAGATGACGGCCATCGTGGACAAGTTGGCGTCGGACAAGACGCTCTCAGCGGAGGACAAGGCCACGCTCCGCTCGGACCTGAAGACCGACCAGGCGGCGTTCGACGAGAACAACGAGCTGCTCGCGTCGGCCGAAGCGCTCAACGAGGCGCAGCGCAGCATGGCGCCGGTCAATGATCCCGATGTCGCGGCCGGCGCGGGCGGTGCCGCGGCGGCCCAGGTCGAGCTTGGGATCAATCGGGTGGAACTGGACTCGAAGCGCGGCTTCGCCAGTCACACCGACCAGTTGGACGCCATCATGAAGACGGGCCAGACCGGTGTGGTCGATTCCCGTCTCAAGCACCTGGCGGCGGCTGGCGCCGATGAGGCGGGCGGGCACACCAACCCGCACGGCGCGTTCCTCTTGGCACCGGCGTTCGCGCCGGACCTGCTGTCGGTGCAGGGCGAGGTCGATCCGCTGGCTGGCCGTGTGCGCGCGATTCCGATGACCGCCGACCGCGTGGTGTTTAACGCCCGCGTGGACAAGCACCACGCCACCAGCGTGTCGGGTGGCCTCACGGTGTCCCGCACCCCGGAGACGAAGGCCGTCTCAACATCGCGCACTGAGTTCGAGCAGGTCGAGTTGGTGGCGAGGGACCTGTGTGGCGCCGGCTTCGCCACGAACCGGATCCTGCAGACCTCGCCGATCTCGTTCCTGGCGCTGCTGCAGTCGGGGTTCCGCGACGAGTTTGCCTCGAAGCTCATCGACGAGCGGTTGAACGGCACCGGGGTGTCCGAGTTTGACGGCGTCATCCGCGCGGCGTGCACCATTGCCGTCGCCAAGGAGAGCGGGCAGGCGGCCGACACGATCACGTTCGCCAACATCAACACGATGCGGGCGCGCTGCTGGCGCTATGGCGACGCGGTGTGGCTGGCCAATCACGACACGCTGCCGCAGGTCACGACACTCACGATGCCGATCGGCACCGGCGGCGTCCACATCCCGATCTACGCCCCGGGGAAGGAAGACGCGCCGCAGGGCACGTTGCTGGGGCGCCCGATCTTTTTCACGGAGTTTTGCCAGACGCTCGGGGACAAAGGCGACATCGTGCTTGGTGTCTGGAGTGAGTTCCTGGAGGGGACACTCGGCGCGATGGAGCAGTCGTCGTCTATCCACGTCCGCTTCCTGAACCGCGAGGAGGCGTTCCTGTTCGTGCTGCGCAACGACGGCAAGCCCTGGTGGCGGTCGGCGCTGACGCCCAAGTACTCGGCGGTGATGCTGTCGCCGTTCGTCGTCTTGGCGAACCGCGCCTAACGGGCGCGCGTGATGCTGGTGGGTGGCTTTCGGGCCACTCACCCAGTCCCCTGATTCGATCGATTGACGAGCAAGGAGCAAGAACACGATGACGACAGCAATCACGAGCGTGAAGGGCACGTCGGCGCTCAAGGTCACGGGCTACGTGCACGACATCGCGGATGCCACGGTCGCGACCACGATCGCGTGGCTGCCCCTGAAGGACTTCGACTGGCTTCTGGCGGCGGTGGCGCTTGTGTCCGGCACCGGCCTGCTCACGGTGAAGATCGTCGCCGCGACCGACCCCAGCGGCACCGGCGCCGTGGAAGTCATCGCGCACCCCGACCCCACGGTGGCCGATGCCGCCGGCGACGTCGTGTATCTCGAGGTGTCCGCCGAGCAGGTCACGGAGGTCCTGGCGGGTGCCACGCACGTGTCGGTCGAGCTGGCGTGCGACCACGCGGACGACCTCGCCGCCGTGACCTACATCTTCGGCGGCGCGATGCGGCAGTACGCCGGCCTGACGGCCGACCAGATCGCCTAGTCCGGCCCGCGGGACACACAGCATGGTCTACGCGTGCGGCCAGCGCCTCGCCGGCACCCTCGGTGCCACCGCCGCGCACGCGCGGCGGCGGATCGACGGGCAGGCGTGTGTCGGAGTCGACACGTGAGCCTGTCACTGGCCGTGGGGCCAGCGACAGAACCTGTGACGCTCGTCGAACTGAAGGCACAGATGAAGCTCGACCACACGGCGGACGACACGCGCCTCGCGGAGATGGTGATCCCGACGGCGCGCCAGCTCGCCGAGGCGCACACGGGGCGGGCATTCATCACGCAAACGTGGGTCCTCACGCTGCGCGGGTTTGGCATGGAGCCGATCGTGATCCCGAAGCCACCGCTGGTGTCGATCACGAGCGTGCACTACGTCGACGCGCACGGCGCGACGCAAACGTGGACCGCAGGGACGACGGGGTATCAGCTCGACCACCCGACGGGCCAGTTCGCACGCTTCGCCACCCTCCAACCGGCCTACGGGGTGCGCTGGCCACGGACGCGTGATGTCCCTGGAGCCGTCACGATCACCGTCGTGGCGGGCTACGGCGCCGCGGCGAACGTACCAGTCGGGATCAAGGACGCGGTCCTGCTGTGGGCGGAAGGCCTCTACCGACTCGACGCGAGTCTGATGGAGATCGCGCGTGGCGTGCTCATGCCCTTCCGCGCGAAGTACGGCGCGCTGAGGGTCGCATGAAGTTGACCAGCGCCGATCTTACGGAGCGGCTGGCGTTCCAACGGAATTCGCTGACCGCTGACGGGCAGGGCGGAGAATCCAGCGACTGGACTCCGTTCGCCACGATCTGGGGCCAGGTCCAGCCACTGTCCGGTCGAGAGACCTTGCAGGCCGCGGCGGTGACGTCGCTGGTGAGCTATCGCGCACGGATTGCCGCGCAGCAGCTCGAGGCCGCGGCGGTCGCCGTGACAAGCATCACGCGGCGTGGATCCACGGTCACGGTCACGACGGCCGCGGCGCACGGGTTGGAGACCGATGACTATGCGCGGATCGCCGGGGCGACCGAGATCGACTACACCGGCACGTTCCAAGTGACCGTGACGTCGACGACGGTCTTCACCTTCACGGTGAGCCACAGCCCAGACACGCCAGCGACGGGGACCATCACGTCGACGTTGCTCCTACCGGTGCAGCCGACGTTGCGGATCGCGTGGACGCCGAGCTGGGACGCCGGCCAGGCGGCCAAGACGCTGGAGATACGTGCGGTCAGGCCGCTTGATCGCGACTGGTTCGAGCTCGACCTGGGAGAGGCAGCCTGAAATGGTCTCTCTCGCGCTGTCCCCTGTCTCAGCTGCCGTCTATACCGTGCTCAATGTGGCGGCGCTGACTACGCTGGCGCCCGGTGGGGTGCGCGACTACGTGCCGCAGAAGCCGACCTTCCCGCTGGTCTGGTTCGAGCTGCAGGAGGAAGAGCGACGGGGACTGGGGACGGGGGGCCTGCCCGAAGTGGACCTGCGCGTCCACTGCTACAGCCAGGCGTTAGGGGGCGCCGAGGGGCAGGCCGTGATGCAGCAAGTGATCGAGCTCCTGAAGGACCAGGCGTTGATCGTTCCCGGCTATACGCAAGGCGGGCGCGTCTTCTATGACCGCACGGTGCCCCTGGCCGACGAACTCGTGAACGGCGTGCCGGTGCGCGAGCTCGTCGCGATGTTCCGCATATTTGTGGAGGAGGCATGACCCACGAGAACAGCACGGTGACCGACGGGCGCCCGCACAGCGATCCCGGCGCCGGGCTCGTCCTCCCGAACGGCCTGCCTGCGACGCCATCGGCAGACCCGGCGTGTCCGACCTGTCGAGCGTCTGCCGACAGGCGGCAGGCTTCTGGGGGGTTCGGTGTCCCGCATCCCGTGTGTGGTGTCTGCGGGCACGAGTTTCTCGGCGAGGTGTGGCGTGGCTAGCCAGGCCATGCAGGGGAAGGAGTACCGCGCGCTGCGGAGACTGTCGACGCTGGCGAATGTCACGGTGGCCGCGGTGGGCGAGACCTGCGAGCGCGTGGCGCCGTCGAGTCTCCCGTCGCTGCTGGCGAGCGGGAAGATCGAGCGCGTGACACCGGCGCCGACGGCACGGCCTGGGCGCAGCAAGGATCGAGCATGAGCAAATACGGATCGTCATCATTCTCGGTGCTGCTCGTCGACGGCTTCGACATGCTGGCCGCGAAACTGCAAGCCTTCAGCCATGGCGAGGAGTCGCTCACCGAGCAGACCAACGGGTTGGGTGACGGGCACGTGCAGCACTCGCCGGTCAACATGACGCAGGCCACGCTCTCACAGGAGGGCGCCTTCTTCGACGATGCGGCCAACGGCATCCACGAGGCGTTCAAGGCGTCGTCGAACGTCAACCGTATCCTCTGCTTTGCGTTCATGGGCAACACGATCGGTCAGGCGTTCACGGCCGCCGTTGGGGCTTTCCGGCAGCGCTATGAGGTGCTCGTGGCGGCGCCTGGGTTGACGAAGGCGAACGCCACGTATGTGGTCGACGGCGTCACGGAGGACGGGGTCATCCTGCAGGCGCATGGCGCGAAGACCGCCGACTGGAACACGGAGGTGTCGGCCCCGGTGGACTACACGCTCGACACGTCCCAGCGGGTGATGCCGATCACGTCGAACTCGCAGGCGACCCCGACGGTGGTGACGTGTCCGGTGGCGCACGGGCGGGCCACGGGCGGCATCATCCTGATCTCCGGGGAGTCTGGGTCCAGCCCGACGATCAACGGCGAGCGCGCGATCACGGTGCTCAGTCCCACCACGTTCTCGGTGCCGGTGGACACCTCGGCCGGGTCTGGAGGCACTGGCGGCTCGTTCGTCCGCGCAAACTCGGTGGACGGTGGAGCGGGCGTCCAGCAGGTCTCTGCCTTCTCAGGGTTCACGGGCTACATCGGCACGGTGCGCGACTCGGCCGACAACGTCACCTATGCGGACCTGGTGACCTTTGCGGATGTGACGGCCGCGCCGGCCGTGGAACGCGTGGCGGTGGCCGGGATCGTGGACCGGTATCTGGCGTTCGACGGAAACGTGACGGGCACGGGGTCGATCACCCCGTTCGCCGGATTTAGTCGTGGATGACGTCGCGCTCGGGTCGTCACGTAATGCGGCCCGCGATACGGAGGACGCCGTACGACAGCACCTCCGGAGCACACCGGGGGACGCGGCCGAACAGGCGCGCGGGCACGTCGTGTACCGGCACGCAGTGGCGCTGAGGAAGGCGCTCGAAGATTGGATCGGCACGCGGACGTTCCGGGCCGCACAGCAGGAGTAGAGAGATGGCAAAGCATGGTTCTTCCGAAGTCACGATCACGCTTGAGGACGCACCTGGTGGGACGGCGCGCGACATCACGCCCTACGTGAACACCATTGGGGGACTCGCGATCGAGCACCTGACGCAGCAGACCAATCCGTTCGGGGTCGCCTACCAGTCCCACACGCCGACCGGCGTGGAGATGACGCCGGACATCCCGGTCAGTGGGTTCTTCGACGACACGGCGACCGTGGGGCCGCATGTCGTGCTGAAGCCGGCGGCGGCGGACAAGGCGCCGGCCAGCGTCGGGCGCGTGCTGGTGATCGTCGCGGCGACGGGTGCCACGTTCACCATCGCGGTGCACCTGGTCAAGTACGAAGTGCTCAACAAGAGCGGGAACTTGACCGAGTATGCCGCGCTGGTGCGGCAGAAGAGCGCCGGCGTCTGGTCGTAGCGCACTGAGAAGCGCGACGCCGGTCCACGCGCGCAATTCCGCGCGCGTCGGCCGGCGTCCCCGTTCACACGAGGCACAGCATGTTCGCCAGTAGGACCACCGTCACGATTCCGATTCCGTTCGATCCGCCGCACACCGTCACGCTGCAGCGGTTACCAGGGCGCCACCTCCGTACGGCGGAAGAGCAGAACCGCATTGAGGCCATGGCGTACGTCGAACGCATGGGCGGCGAGGCGTTTCGGAAGCAGCTTGAAGCCGTCGGTGACACTGCCGCGGTCAAGGAAGCCATGAAGGAGGCCCAGGCCGACCCGTTGAATGGCTACCACAAGCCCACGCTGATCAAGTTCGGGGTCAAGGCGTGGACGTGTGAGGAGGAGGTGGGGCCGGCGGCGTTCGATGACTTGGAGGACGAGGCGATTGACTTTCTGGCGCGCGAGGTGCTGCGGATCACGAAGCCGGCGCTGTTCATCGGTGAGGAGACGGCAAGAAAAAACGCCTCAAGCGGTTCCACTGCCACCTAGAGGGCAGCGGGCCGCAACCGTTTGAGTACTTCATCGGTCGGCTCTCGGAGGAGTTTGGCGGGGCGTTGCCGTCGGAGGTGTGGCGTGAGTGGCTGCGTCTCCCAGCCGGGTTCCTTGAGCAGATCATCGAGTACCGGGCGTATGAGCGAGCGAAGCACCTGAGCGACGGAGCGGATACGCCGGACGCGCGGAAGGGGCTACCGCGATCAGCGATGCTCGACCTGGTCACCGCGATCGAGTTCGAGATCGCACGTGAGAAGAGGGCCAAGGCCAGCACATGAGTGAGCCGCTATTCACGGTCGACGTCGACAAGGCCGAGTTGCTGGCGGCGCTCGACGCCATTCCTGCGACCGTGCTGGCGTTTCTCAAGCCTGCGGCGAAGATCACCGCTGACCACATCGCCGACGAGGCGCGTGGCCGCGTGGCGCGTCGTACAGGCGCGACAGCCGAGGCGATCACGGTCGACGAGGCGCGCGCTGGCGACGGGTACGTGGTGTATGTGGCGAACGCCGCGGCGCATTGGCCGCACCTGGACATCGGACTGGAGTTCGGGACTCGGTTCATGGACGAGCGCCCGTTTCTCATCGTGTCAGCGCAACTCGAAGTCGGCGCCCACGATCGCCGTGCTCGTGAGGCTGTGCAAGCCGCGATCAATTCGAAAGGCCTGGGGGACTAGCTAGTGGCTGGCAAGAATCCCTCTATGGTGATCCGGGTCGCTGCGACCATCGCGGAACTCAAGGCCAACCTCGCCGAGGGTAGGAACCAGATCGAAACCACCACAGCAGGCATGGCGAAGCTGGCCGCGTCGCTGTCCGGCGAGAAGCTCTCCCAGAACGCCCACAACATGACGGCCGCCGTGAACAAAATCGGCGGTGCTTCAAAGCTGACGGAGCGGGAGCAGGCGCGCGTCAACGCGACGCTGACCAAGGCGCTCGACAAATACAGGGCGATGGGCAAGGACGCGCCCGCCGCGATGGTGGAACTTGAGAAGGCCACCCGACGGGCCGAGGCGCCCACAACAGCGCTCAGTGTGGCGGTGGGTGTGCTGGCGGCCGACCTGGCGCAAAAGGCAGGCCGGGCGGTTGTGGCCTTCGGGAAGGAGGCGCTCCTGTCCTCAGCAAGGGTGGAGTCACTGGCCGGCGTCGCCCGGTTCATGGGGGCTCAGGCTGGGTATAGCGCGGGTGAGATTAACGCACTCGCCGGGGCGCTCCAGCGGCAGGGCATCACGAGCGAGCAGTCCTACAACACCATCATCCAGATGGTGCGCGCCAATCTCAGTCTGGCCGACGCCACGAACCTGGCGACGGTGGCGCAGTCGCTCGCGCGGGCCACTGGGCAGAACTCCAGCGAGACGCTCGGCAAGCTGATCCAGGGCACACAAACGCTGCAGGTGGAAGTCCTGCGGAACGCTGGCGTGGTCATTCAGCTTGATCAGGAATACAAGAAGTTCGCCGAGACGAACGACCGCACGGTGGCATCGCTGAGCGCCCAGGAGAAGCAACAGATCGCGCTCGCGGCGGTGATTCGCGAGGGCGAGCGCGTGGCCGGGGTGTACGGCGTGACCAATGAGTTTGTGGGCGGCAAGATTCAGTCCATGACGCGCCACCAGGAAGAGGCCTCGAAGGCAATCGGTGACGTCTTCAAGCCGGCGCTCTCGCTCGGCGTGGACGTGTTGACGTCCTTGCTTAAGATCGTGCGTGAGGCGCCAGTCTTGTTCGGTGGGTTGGGTCTGTCCACCGTGGCGCTGGCCGGGTCGTTTACCGCCCTCAAGGGCGCGGCGGCGCTTGGGGTGATCTCGACCACGTCGCTGACGACCGGTCTTGGTCTTCTGTGGCCAGCGGTCGCGTTCGCCGCGTGGGAACTTGGGAAGTGGATCGGGGAGGTGTCGGGCCTGACGGATTGGGTGGAGCGCCTCGCGGGTCGTATGATGGGCCTGTCGGAGGCCGACATCGAGGCCGGCATGGCGGCACGCAAGTACGTCGAATCGGCCGAAGGGAAGGCGGCCGTCCTGGCGGCGCAGGCGGCTGAACTTGAGAACCTTGAGAAGACGGCCCGTGCGGCCGACGACGCGGAACGCCAGCTCGCGATCGCAGACGCCAAGGCCGAAGCGGCTGCCAGGGCACACGCGAAGGCTGTCAAGACACTGGCCGCAGAGATGCAGGCCTACGAGGACTCGATTCTCCGCGTCACTGAGGCCCAGGCCGCCCAGGTCGCCACCATCGGCAACACACTCTTCGGGTACGACGACATCGAGCGGGCCCGCCAGTACGCCGACGCGATCGGCGACGTCGACAATATCTCGCGCATGAACGCGGAGACCCAGCGGGAGGTCGCCGAGGTGATGCGGGCGGGCATCGAGGCGCTGGTGGCGGCCGGCTTGAGCGCCGACGAGTTCACGGGACACCTCGAGGTGCTCCGCTTGAAGGCCACGGAGACGGGGCGCGATGCGGCGTTCGAGCTGCAGCGGATTCAGGCCGAAGCCGCCAACGCGTCCGCCGGCCTCGCGACGGTGCTGCAGGGACTGACGATCATCGGGCAGAGTCCGGTCACTCTGGAGGAGCGGAACGCCGAGGGTTTCCAGAGCCGCTTGAGTCAGCGCGGTGTGGTGCTGTTCGACGACTACGGCAACGCGTACGAGGCGCCGGCACGCGCCAGGGGCGGGCCCGTGACAGCGGGGCAGCCGTACACCGTGGGCGAGCGCGGCCCCGAACTCTTTGTGCCGAAGGTGGCTGGCACGGTGCTCCCGACCGGCGCCGGCGGTTCCCCGGTGACGGTCAATGTCAACGTCGGCCACTTCATCGGGTCGGACGAGTCGGCCGCGCGGCAGCTGGCGGCGATCGTGAGCGGGCAGGTGATGCAAACACTCGCGACCAACCGCAAGTTGGACTCGATCTAATGTCCGTCACCGTCACGATCAATGGCGTCGACCGCACGGCGAACGTGATGCCGCTCTCAGGGTCGGCCTGGTCGTCGCTTGAGGTCCTCGAGGCGCTCAACGACGAGCCGGACACGGCGTCGATGGTGGTGAAAGGCTTCACGCCGCTGGCGGGCCACGCGGTCGAGGTAGTGCACGGGGTGACCAAGCTGTTCGGCGGGTCGATCGTGCGGCCGACGCAGGTCTACGTTGGCGCCTCCAGCAATGTGCAGTGGAAGCTCTTCTGTGCCGACTGGATGCGGTTGATGAATCGGCGGCTCGTGAATGCCTTCTACACGGGGACCCCCAAGGCGATCCTCGTGGCGATCGTGGCGGACTTCACGTCGGGGTTCACGACGACGAACGTGGCGGCCGCGCTGGATGTGACGCCGCTCTCGGGCGGGATTACGTTCACGAATGAGCCGGCCGGCACCGCCATCACGCGCCTCATGCGCCGCGCCGGCGGGTACTGGTATATCGACGCGGATCGCGACATCCACGCGTTCTATACCGACGCGGCGAGCCCGCCCAACGACGTGACCGATGTGTCCACGCCGGAGATCGAGTCGCTGGTGATTCACCGGGATGTGACCCAGGTGCGGACACGGGTGTTCGTGGAAGGCGGGGGCAGCGAGACGGTCCTTGAGGTGCTCGCCGGAGCGACGTCGATGCGGGTGTTCGACGGGTCGTGGTATGCGCCTGGTGGTGGCCTGGTGCAGGTGGGGCCGCAGGTGATTGCCTACGCCGCCTCGGGGCTGCTGGCGGGGCCCTCGGCGCCCACGGCCGCCGAGAGCCGTGTGGACGGCCGGCTGTACGACGGGGCCTATCGCTACAAGGTGGCGCTGATTGACGCCGGACAGGAGCTCCCGGTGTCGGTGCCATCGAATGCCGTCACGATCACGTCGGTGCCGGACCCCACGTCAGCCATTGGTGCGGCCGACGTGGGGTTCTCGGCGCCAGGCAGCGCACCGACGATTGGCGTCCGCACCGCGGGCGCGGGCCCGGACGACGGGACCCACGAGTACGCGGTCACCTTTGAAACGGCGACCGGCGAGACGACCGGTGGTCCGCGCAGCGCCGCGGTCACCACCGGGAAGGTCGCCGCGCCCAGCAGCCCGCCGACGCTGACGAAAAACAACGGCGGCAACCTCGCGCAGGGTGTCTACAAATACACGACCACCGCTGTCAACGCCGCGGGCGAGACCACGCCAAGCGCAGAGGCGAGTGTCACCTTGAACGAAGTGCAGCGGCCTGGTTTCGGCGGCGCGGGGCTGAATTTCTTGAGCGGTGGAAGCCTCGACGACAACGGCGTCTACAGCTGGACACTGACCTTTGTTACCGCCCAGGGGGAAACGCTGGCGTCGACCGGCGCCCCCGGCGGCGGCGCGATTGGGGTCGGCAACACGCAGGCGAACTTTCCCAACGGATCGATGCCTACGACGGCACCTGGCGACACGGGGGTGACGCATAAGAACCTCTACCGGACGACGAACGGGGGGAGCACCTTTAAGCTCGTCGCGCAGCTGACGCTCGCGACCACGAGTTACAACGACACCACCGCCGATGGGTCGCTCGGCGCCGATGCGCCATCGACCAATACGGCGGTCTATCGGAAGATCTCGGTCACCGGGATCCCGACGTCGGCCGATCCCACGGTCACCGCGCGCAAGCTGTATCGCACCGTGGCGAACGGCAGCACGTACAAGCTGGTCACCACGATCAACGACAATTCGACGACGACCTACGCAGACAACATCGCGGATGGGTCGCTCGGGGCCAACGCGCCATCGACCAATACGGCCACCCGGAACGTCGTGCCGTTGACCGCGATTCCGACGGGCCCCGCCGGCACGACAAACCGAAAGCTCTATCGCACGACGGCCGCGGCGCCGACCGGGCAACTCAAGCTGGTCGCCACCATCGCCGGGAACGTCACGACCACCTTCAACGACACCGTGACGGACGGGTCGCTCGGCGCGAATATCCCGACGGTCAACACGGCAGGCGGGTCGCTCGGGAATGGCACCTACACGTGGCGGGTGATCTTTACGACCGCGAGCGGGGAGTCGGCCGCCAACACGGAGAAGCGCGCGGGGATCACGACCGGCGGGGCGGACTTGAGCAGTATCCCGACGTCGGGGGATGCGAGGGTAACTGGCCGGAAGATCTACCGCACGATCGTGAACGGCTCGTCGTTCCTCCTGGAGGCCACGATTGCCGACAACGTCACGACCACGTACGCCAGCACCCTCGCGGACGGCGCCCTCGGCGCGGCCTTGGCCGACGTCAACACGGCGAAGCACGGCAAGATCAACCTCACGAGTATCGCGACGGGTGGCGCGTCCATCACCGCCCGGCGCATCTACCGGACGAGTGCCGGCGGCGCCGTGTACAAGCTCCTGGCGACGATTCTCGAGAACGTCACGACGACCTACCTCGACACCATCGCGGATGCCAGTCTCGGCGCGGAGCCGCCGGCACCGGTCTCTGAGCTCACGGGCATCCCAGCGAGCGGCGCCGGGGCCGTGGCCTATGACATACGCCAACAGGAACCGGTGAACATCGTCGCGCAGGTCGACGAGACGGCGGCCCAGACGGCATTGGCGGCGATCGAGGGCGGCGACGGGATCCATGAACACAGCATCGTGGACGGACGCCTGGTCATCGCCACCGCGACCGCGCGCGGCACGGCCGAACTGGCCCGCTTCAAGGATCCGATCGTCACCGTCACCTATGACACGCACGACCCGCTGACGCGGGTTGGCAAGAGCATCACGTTCAACCTCTCGTCACCGACGAGCCTCGTGGCGTCATTCGTGATTCAGCGGGTCCGGCGGTCGGAGTTCACGGGCCTAGCGGGCGGCGTTCCACGGTGTGCGGTCGAGGCCTCAAGCGTCAAATTCTCGCTGGAGGACCTGCTGCGATGGGCACGCGTGGAGCAGGGGGGATAACGCCGTGACGTTGACCCTCGAACTCTGGCAGGCCGGCGCGCTCTTCGGGGCGTACGGGGGCGCGATCATCTGGCTGATGCGGCTGCAGAATCGGACGGCGTCGACCGCGACGGATCTGAAGAAACATGAGGAGGGGTGCGCGGCCCGCTACGCAGAAATGGCCACGCAGCGAACGGAGGACAGGGACCTTGCCGAGGGTCACCGCCGTGAAGACCGCGAATGGATGAAGGCGATCTCCAAGAAGCTGGACCGACTCATGGAGCGCGAGTCTGGTGGTGGTTGAAGAGAGAGGAGGGAACGAATGACGATCTTTGAGCAGGCGCAACGGTTCGTGGGCGAGGTCCAGGAGCTTCGCGGCGCTGAGCATGCCCCGTTTATTCAATGGTGCTTCGAGTGCTGTGGTTATGGCCCTGATACGCCGGACGAAACCCCCTGGTGTAGCGCCTTCGTGAATCGGATCGCGTGGCTCCTCCGCCTCCCGCGCTCGAAGTCGGCCGCGGCCCGGTCCTGGCTCACGGTCGGGCGTCCAGTCGCCCTCGCCGAGGCGCGTGCAGAAAATGACGTGGTGATTCTGATGCGTGGCGGCGGCAATCAACCGGGTCCGGAGGTGACATCTGGCGCACCAGGCCATGTCGGGGTCTTTGCTGGCTATGACGCGACGACGGGGAAGGTGTCAGTGTTGGCCGGGAACCAGGCGAATACTGTTACGGTCGCCGACTTCGACGCCGACCGTGTGCTTGGAGTGCGGAGGCTGGCGTGACGAAGTATGTGCCGGTGGCCGGCACGAATGCCGGCATGCAAGAGCACGCGTGGAATCGCGAGGGCTCGCTGTTTGCACTGTTCATGCGAGATCACGGCTTCGAGTGGTGCGGCACAGCGTTCGGGTTTTGGAGTACGGCCCTGGCCGGCACGTTCTTCACGGGCAGCGGTCACCTGGCGTGGCAGTTCGGCGCGAAGCAGCTACAGGAACACCTCAACGCGCTGGCCTACGAGGACCGGAACATCTGGGCGCACTCATGGGGCGGGGCCGTCGTGGCGTATCTCCTGGCGGACCCGAAGACCGAGCGGGTGCGGTCGGTCGTGACGATCGACACGCCGCTACAGCGCAGGCTCGACCCGGTGTGGTACGCCGGGAAGCACAACCGCGACTATCACGAGCATCTGTTCTCCAAAGGGTGGGGGTCACGGATTCGGTTCATCGCCCAGCGCGGCCGCCCGATGCGCGCGATGCCGTGGGCGGACCGGAACACGAACATCACGGGCGGGCATTCAGGCATGCTCAACCGACAAGCGTTCATGCCGCAGGCGGCGCCGGTTGGTCATCGCGTCAGGACGCTCGATCGGAAGGCCGCGTGAAAGGCGTCGCGTTCACCGAGCCGCCGCCACATCTAATGGCCGACGCCACGAAGGTTATCGCTGAGCTGTCGAAAGGACTACCGCGAGGTGCCACGGGCGGCATCGTCGGCGTGGCCACCGACAGCGGGATGAACGCGGCCGTCGTCCATCGAGTCGGCCGCAGCCGTCACTTCGAGGTGGCGACGTGGATCGGGAAAGAGTGGGGCTCGAAGGTGACCGGCGGCGGCGCGGTCAACGTCGCGTGGTAAGGGATAGTGGCGAGCTGTGCAGACGTCTGCACTCGCGGGCCGTGATCAACGCCGTGAGCGCGATGTCCTCCACGGCCCGCGCCGACGGCCGCCGTGTGGCCCACGCGTAGAAGCCGCTGGCGGCGACGCCCAGCCGCCGGCCCATGACCCGGACCGGAGAGGTGGCCTGGTTCGCCTTCATGAACCCGAAGATCGCTTCGTGTTCGGCGCGGTCTCCTGTGCGAACCAGGCCGCCGGCTTGTGACACGATCTCCCGCTCGAGCTTCAGACTGCCGATGCTCGCGCCGGAGCTGCGTCAGCTTGGCCCGCTCGGCGGTCGTGAGGCCGTCAGTTCGCCGACCGGCATCGCGATCGGCCTGGGCCACCCAGTGGCTGATCGACTGGGCCGTCGGTTCAAATGCTCGGGCGAGTTCTTCCGGAGTACGCCCGGCCCGGACCAACGCGACCCGCTGCTCGCGAAACTCCGGGGGAAGGGCTTCCTGGGTGTCGGCATCGTGGGCTCCTGCTACCACAAGGGTTTGGTGTCCACGAAAGCGGGGCAGGCCCAAGGGGGCCATCTGGGGCAGACAAATCGGAAATCCCGGTTCATTCGAGCACTTGCCCAGTGAGGGAATCGATAGAGCGCTGGCCAAAACGGCAGGCGCCGCTACTGCTAACTCTTCTAACTTGTATTTTGTACGTGTAAGTACCGGCACCAGGGTTGGTGTCGACGAAGGGGAAGCTGAGCAGATTGCCTGGATTCGGCGCACCGGTTCCGGGCAGCCAAGTAGTGTACGCGAACAGCTGCGTCCCCCCACGCAGCAGGGCAATCACGCATCGTGTGTCATTATCCGGTCGCATCGCGGTGTGTACATTTAGCAAGACGTCACTGGCCGCTCGCCGTCGTCAGCGTGATGCTCAGCCCAGTATCAACCAGTGCGCCGGAAGTCGTACTGAATCCCGCCGTGAGTAGCGAGACGGCCGTCGGCGGGGCCGTGGCCGCGGCCCCGGCTGGGCCAGCTGGGCCTTGTAGCCCCTGCACGCCTTGAATCCCCATGGGCCCAGCAGGCCCACTCCGGCCACGTCGCCCACGTGGGCCACGTGGCCCAATCGGGCCACTCGGGCCAGGAGGTCCTGGAGGCGCTTTCAGATTCGTCAGGCCGGAGCCGTCGCCAGTAATGACCCCCGCCAGATGCGTGGCCACGTGCGTGCCGTTGGCGCCGATACGGATGACGCCAGATTCGCTGGGCCGGCCTTTATGTCCGATGTAGATGCTGTGATCGCCCGTGGCGTAGTAGCCGGCGCGCGATCCGATGCCGATGTTGGAATTACCTACGTTGACGGAGTAGAGCGCATCGTAGCCAACACTCGTATTGTGTGAAGCGCTCTGAGCCGTGGTGTTGGCCCCGTACCCGAGCGCGGTGTTATACGATCCGGTTGTCAGATTCGCCAGCGCACCTGTCCCGAGGCTGGTGTTCGTGACGACTGGTGAGGGTGACGGTTGAGATTGAGGCCGACTGGGCGTTTGCGCCAGGGTAGACGCCGCGGCAGCGATGCATGCGGCCAGGACGAGCGTGACAAGACGGTCGCTGTTCATGGTTGTGTCTCCTTATTACACGGTGTTCAACTATGTCCACAGTGGTTTCATTGAGGGTGAGCGAAACGTAACCCCAGAGATCAGTGGAGTTGACCGGGAGTTCCATGCCGTTTGCCTGCCCCAGATGAACCCCACTTTATACACCCGAAAATCTGCAGCGCCCACGTTTTACGCCGACATCACTGTGAACGGACGGCCATCAAATTGTGCGCGCTCGTTCACCGTTACCAGATGCCGCTCACGGAGCCGGTAGCAAGCGTGCGGCCGTCGCCGTCGGTCGCTCGTACGGTGACAGTCCGTTCCCGTGATGGTGGCGTGAATGTGTACCGGACGCGGGAGAGGATCGTAGTGTCCACGTCCGTCTCGTCGAAGGTCCAGTGATACCTGGTGGCATCGTTGACGGAGCGGACGGAGAACGAGACCACGTTCTCACTGGCGGAGGAGTGGACGAGCGCAAAGAAGATGTCCACGACCTCCGGGGCCGGGATCGGTTTCGGTACCGTCACAGTCGTCGTGGCGCTCGTCGTCCAGCCGTTCGCCGTCACGGCGGTGCCCGTGACGGTGTAGGTACCGAACGCGGGAAACACGCAGGTCCTCTCGAGAAGGAAGGTCGCCACGGGGGCACCGCCGGCGCAGTCGATAGTCAGTCTGGGTGGGGCCGTATCCACGATGCCGGGGACCTTACGCACGCGGGCCTGGATGGGTGTGGACTCCATCGGCCGGGCGGGAGTCTGGATCTGCTGCACCTCCAGCGTGAATGGCGCGACAACTGGCACCAGCACCGAGGCGCGGAGGTCGCCGGCTGATCCGCGCACCGTGACGGCCTGGTCGGCGGTCAGCCGCGTGGCGGTCCGCCCTGATGCATCGGTCCGAACTGAGGCCCGCGGCGCCAGCGTGCCAGCGTCGGCATCGACGGCCAACTCTACCTCGACGCCGACGATCGCGTCGTCGGTGGCGCTCCGCATGATGGCCTCGATAACGACGTCGCTGCCGCTGGTGAGCACGAAGGCCGGCGAGGCCGAGAGGGTGAGTCGCTGGGCGACGGGGGACGGGAGCGGGAGCGGCGACGGTGTGTTGCGACAGCCCAATGCTCCCCCAACAAGGGCCACACAGGTCAGTAGCAGCCAGCCGCTACGCATGAGCAGTAGCATACGCCATGCTCCAATCGTTGGTGCACAGCGCTCTTGCGGTCGCCTCTCTCCCGGCGCTTGGCCGTCGGCCTCGTGGTGATGTGGGGACGCTAGGCGTGGAGGGCGCGGTGCCTGCCGTGGAAGAGTCGCCGAGCGAGAGGGCCAGAATTACACAGGCCTGTATTCGGTGGTTGAGCATGGCGAAAGTTCCATGAACAGTTCCAAAATTGTCCTAATTATTCAGCGTAAAACGCCACAACCCCGGCCTTCTAAGCCGGGGGTCGCAGGTTCGAGCCCTGCCGGGCGCGCCATTTCCTCAAGATTTCGCCGATTGTGTTCGCAAGAAGATCGTCTGGCCCCTGTAAGCGCGCGTAGCTCACCTCGATAGAACCTGGGACTTCTAAGCCGGACCGCAGGATGGTATACCCTGTCGCGTATGCGCCGATTGATGGTTTTATCGATCCCTTTGCTGGCTGCCGCCCTGCTTATTTCTTGCTCCCCAGCGCCGGAAACGTCGTCGAGCGAGGCTGTTTCTCCCGAGACTGTTTCTGCCGATACTGCTGCTCCCGATACTGTTGTGGTCCCGGAGCCTTCGGTCTCGGAGCCTGAGGAAACCCTTGAGGAAACCCTTGAGGAAACCATAGAACCGGATGCCGGCGCCGAAGAGGCGGTTGCGCCGGAACTCCCCACCGAAGCTGTCGCTGTAGCCGCCAGCGCTCCGGCTCCCGTTGCGCTGCGCGACGACGACGATCGCACTGTCTACGCGCTGGGCCTGGTGTTGAGCCGAAATATCGCCGACTTTGAGCTATCGGCCAACGAAGTCGAGATTGTGAAGCGTGCGCTGTCCGACGCTGCTTCAGGCAAGCCGGCCGTGGAGCTGGAAACCTGGGGGCCGAGAATCAACGGACTGGCTAGCGCGCGGGCCGCGGTCGCCGCCGAAAGGCGCGGTGCGGTTGGGGCTGCGTTCCTGAGCCAAGCCGCGGCCAAGGTGGGAGCCCAACGCACCGAGAGCGGCATGGTCTATCGCGAGCTTACCGCCGGTTCCGGCGCGTCGCCTGCCGCCAGCAACACGGTGCGGGTGCACTATCGTGGCACTTTGCTTGACGGCACCGAGTTCGACAGCTCCTACGCGCGCGATGAGCCGACCGAGTTCGGGCTGGGCCAAGTGATTCCCTGCTGGACTGAAGGCGTGCAGAAGATCCAGGTCGGGGGGAAAGCCGAATTGGTTTGCCCGGCCGATCCTGCCTATGGTCCGAACGCGCAGCCGAACATTCCGGCCAACTCTACGCTGATCTTCGAAGTTGAGCTGCTCGCGATCGTGAACTAGCAGTCCGTGGTGAAAGTTCAGCGCGGCACCTAAGGCGGATTTCACGAGCGGGGCCACGACCCCCTGCCAGGTACTGCTGAAATCTGCGCTCGCGGACAAGGCGCGACGACCGAGAATACCGCCTATATTTGAGCGAGGAGCAACGCGGGCCGCGAGGGATGCATCGCTCGTCGAACGCCGACGGACTCTCACCGCGGGCTGCTAGTGGTCTGGTTGCGAATTAGCTCGGCATTCGGCCGGCGATGCCTCCCATCTGGCGGCGTTGCTCCTCCGTCACATGCGCCCGGCATGCTCCGTCGTCGCGCCTGGCGCGGATTTCACGAGCGCGTGGCTCTCAAATAGCCGCAATCCCTGACAGGTGAAATCCGCGCTGGCCAGCCGGGCGCCTCACCGCCCTCGGTGCACAAGCCAATTCGCAACCAGACCACTAGCAGGCTGCTGAAAAACTCCGTGAAATGGGATCGACAGATCGAGTACTACCATGCTCCCAACACCGCTGAAGGGAGCCCCATCATGCGCGGACACGATGAGCAAAGCACTCACATGTTCAGCTACCTGTCGCCGGAACAGCGCGTGCCAGCCGACCATCCGCTCCGCGCGGTTCGCGCGCTGACGGACGAAGCGCTGAGAACGATGTCGCGCAGGTTCGCCGGCCTGTACGCCAACACAGGGCGTCCGTCGATCCCGCCGGAACAGCTGCTGCGCGCGTTGTTGCTGCAGGTGCTCTACACGGTGCGGAGCGAGCGGCTGCTGATGGAAGAGCTCAATTACAACCTGCTGTTCCGCTGGTTCGTGGGCTTGAATTTGGACGACCCGGTTTGGCATCCCACCACGTTTACCAAGAATCGCGACCGGCTGCTGGCGGGCGATCTCGCGGCCGCCTTCTTTGATGCGGTGCAGGCCCACGCGCGGGCGGCCGGGCTGCTCTCGGACGAACACTTCACTGTGGATGGGACCCAATTGGAAGCGTGGGCCAGCCTGAAGAGCTTTCGGTGCCGGGACGCGGCGGAGAGCGACCCGCCCGATGACCCCGGGAATCCCACGGTCAACTTCCACGGGGAGCGGCGGCGCAACGACACGCACCAGTCGACGACCGATCCGGAGGCGATGCTGCCTCGGAAGGGCCAGGGGAAGGAAGCCAAGCTGGCGTATCTGGGCCACGTGCTGCTGGACAATCGACAGGGACTTGTCGCCAACGTCTGCGCGACTCACGCGACGGGGACCGCCGAACGCGAGGCAGCGGCGCTGTTGCTGGAGGCCAGCGCGCCGCCGGGCAGCACGGTCGGGGCGGACAAGGGCTACGATGTGGCAAGCTTTGTGGCCGCTGTCCGTATCCGGGCCGTCACGCCCCACGTTGCTCAGAAGGTCCGCTGGAGTGCGATCGATGGCCGGACCACGCGGCATGCGGGCTATCACGTCAGTCAGCGGAAACGGAAACTCGTAGAACAGGTCTTTGGCTGGATGAAGACCGTCGGCGGCTTGCGCAAACTCCGGCATCGCGGTGTCGCCCTCGTGGATTGGCAGCTTACCTTCGCCGCCACGGTCTATAACTTGGTCCGGCTGCGGAATCTGGAGGCGAGGTGTCCCTGATCACCGGCCGCGCGTGTCGCCGGCCCCTTGATCGGGGCCAGCGCACAGCCGTGCGCACCGTTGTCGGTCGGTGGTGACTCGCATGATCCTTAGAAAACGGCCCGATCACCCGGGTTCTTCAGCAGCCTGCTAGGTGTTGAAGTCAAACACGTTGTTCATCACGCAGCACTCGTGAGTCGTGACACGGGCGGTTCATAGTGCAAGCTGGCGTGCGGCCGGTCGTGATTGTAGTAGCGCAGCCACGGGCGAAGGGCTCGCCGGCGGTGGCGAGACGTCTGATACGGCTGGACATAGGCCCACTCACGCAGCAGCGTCTGAATGAAGCGCTCAGCCTTGCCGTTGGTCCGCGGCGTATAGGGGCGCGTCCGCAGATGGCGCAGCGCGTGGGCCTGACAGGCTGTCCGAAACCGCCGGGACACGTAGCCGCTGCCGTTATCGCTCATGACGCGATGGACGGTGATCTGCCGCGCCGCGTACCAAGCGACGGCTCGGTCCAAGAAAGCGGCACAGGTGGTCCCCGTCTGGTCGCCCAGGACCTCGACGTAGGCCAGCCGCGTATGGTCGTCCACCGCCACATGCACGTACTCCCAGCCCGCCCCCGGTGACGCCTGCCGGGGATTCCCATGAATCCGATGGCCTACACGCCGAAAGCGCCCCAGCGGCTTGATGTCCACGTGTAGCAGATCGCCAGGGTGCGGCCACTCGTAGCGCTGGATCGGGACGGGCGGCGGGCCTGGGAGCCGGTTGAGTCCCAGCCGCCGCAGCCAGGCCCCCACCGTCGAGCGGGGCATCCGCAAGGCGCGGGCAATGGCCCAGGCCGGCAGGCCGTGTTGCTCGCGGAGCTGCCGGATGAACGTGACCCGGATCGCCGGCGTGACATGCGGAGTCCGCTGCGGCCGGGACGATCGGTCCTCCAGCCCGGCTGCACCCTCTTCGCGGAACCGGCGCACCCATTTCGCAACCGTGCGGACACTTACGCCGTAGCCCTCGGCCACGGCGTCGTGCGCCCACTTATCGAACAGGACACGGCGCACCAATTCCAGGCGCGAAGTCGGGGTCGTCTTGGCATTACGATGAAGCGTCATCCGGGGCCTCCTCTGGTCAGAACGGTGGTCTGGAAACTCCATTCTTTTCAGAGTGCTCCGGATGAACAACGTGTTTAGCAAAGACACCTAGGCAGCTCGTGCTTATCCGGTTGTTTCAGCTAACCCCTATATCTTGCGATCAGCCTGGGGGGCGCACGTCCTGCGCGCCGCGAATCCGTCGGGCGGGCGTGGGCGTCCGTCCGGTCCCCAGGCCCAGCAGGGTCTGAAAGGCGGCCATCGGGTGCCGCCGCCGATTGTGCCGAAACACGAACTCATCGAGGCAGACCTGTAGTTGCGCCTTGCTGACGCCGTGGTGCGTGCCAATCAACCACTGTTGGCAATTGCCGATGACGCGGTCGGCCAAAGGCACGACGGAGGGCACCCCCCTGTGCAGGGCGCTCCGGATCGGTTGCGGGCGGGCGACGTGTCTCACGTCAGCGGCCTGGAGCCCATCGAAACTTTTCAGCCCGTCGGTGTAGACCGTCGCCCCCGGCGCAATGTGGTGAGTGACGAACGCGAGCATCGTCGATTGTTTGAAGTTCGGGATCACGGACATGCGGACCCGACCCGACCGATCCCCGCGTCGTTCCACCGCCACCAGCACCAGCGCGGCTTTCCGCCCCTTGAGTTGGCGACTGCCGCGCAGGCCGGCCTGGGGCGCGCCCACCCAGGTGTCATCGATCTCCACGTCGCCGTACAAGGGCTCCCGCCCCGCGTTCACCATCGCGCGCCGCAGCTTGTGCAACAGCAGCCACGCCGTTTCGTACCGCCGCAGGCCCAACTGCCGCTGCAGCAGGAGCGCCGAGAGGCCCCGCTTGTCGGTAACCGTCAAATAGGCCGCCCAGAACCACACCAGGAGCGGCGTCTTCGTGTTGTGGAGAATCGTCCCGGCGGTCAGCGACACCTGATACCGGCACGCCGCACATTGCCAGCGCCGGTGTGTGGTCAGGTGATAGCCGCGCGCGTGCCGGCACCGGGGACACACAAAGCCGTCCGGCCAGCGGCACGCCGCCAAGTAGTCCTGACAGGCCTCGGCGGTCGCAAATTGCCGCTGAAACTCCCGGAGATTCTTCGGAAACGACGGGCGCGCCACGCCGATACACTACCGGTGGTGGCTTGCTGAAACAACCGGATAAGCACGAGGCAGCTACACAGAAAACCGAAGCGAAGACGCGGCATTGGGATTCCTCCTGGAACTGATGCGCTTGCGTGCGTGTCCGTCCGCTGGGGACGATACGCACATCCGACCTGCTCCAAATATACGACAACCAAGGGGTGCTATGAGGGTGTCGCACGCGTCCGAAAACGCAGACCAGCCGAGCCAGTCCGGGAAATCATCGGAAGACCGCGCCGTCAGGTCTGTGATACAAGGAGCCCACGGCGTGCGGCGTGCGGGACCGAGTCTCAGGTTGGGGGTACGACATGAAACGGGGAATTTCCGTCGCACTGGCGGCAGGGGCTGTGTGCCTCATGGGACTCACGACGGTGGCGCAGTCGGTGCCGAACGAAGTCACGACGGTCGAAGCGTCCCGCACGGCTGTCGAAACCGTGAGAGTGGACGTCCCGATCGAACAGGCCGCTCGCAGCGACACCCCTGAGTTTAGAGGCGAAGGGTGGTTCCAGCAGAAGTGTAGCGTCTGCCACCTGGGACGCTGGCGAAAGAACGGCCAGCTTGAACCGTACGTCAGCCTGGAAGGCATTCTCGGGGATGCGACTGCGGACCAAGAGGCGGCTGTGCGTGCGTTTATTCAGACAGGTAGCGTGGACATGCCTGGTTTCCGAAACGCGCTCACCCCCACGCAACTCGATGAACTCATCGCGCATTTGAAGACTCTGTAAACGGCTTCTTTAGTGAGGAGGGCACCTTGTCCAACGTGAAATGGTGGGTCATCACGCCCGTCGCCATCGTGATCATGGGAGTCCTTTGGACCGGGTCGGCCTTCACCCAGTCGGGTGCCGCCGGCAGCGGGTTGATGCTGGGAACGGTCACGGCCGCAGACGGGAGCCCGATGGAAGGGGTCGTCGTCTCGGCGCGAACGTCTGATGAGACCTGGACGACGTCGGTCTACACCGATACCCAGGGCAGGTACAGCTTCCCGCCGCTCGGCGCCGGCGAGTACTCGATGTGGGCGCAGGCAAAGGGCTACGACATCGCGCGGGCGGAGTTCAGCTTGGCGGATGACAAGCGGGTCGATCGTGATCTGACGATGCGATCGTTGGCCGATCCAGAGGTCGTCACCCGGCAGCTGGATGGGCCCGAGTGGTTTGCCGCGTTGCCAGAAGGCAACGACCAGGAGCGCCGGATGAAGCACCTGCTTCGAAACAACTGCACGGCGTGCCACGGTGCCGCCGTCACGCTCCAGGCCCGGTTTGACGAACGCGGCTGGGCGAACATCATCGACGTGATGGCGCGGGGCATCCCGCCGGTCAGGGACCCGGGAGCGGGGAACCCGACATGGCAGGCCTACAAGGACGAGCTTGCCCAGTACCTGGGCCGCGTGAGCGAGGACCTGCTGCCCACGCCCGGTCCGCGTCCAGCGGGAGCCGCGACGCAGGTCGTGATCACCGAATACGACATTCCGCGGCAGGGGAGACCCATCTCGGCGCACACCGGCACCTTCTGGACCGAGGGCATCTCGACTCGATACGAGAGCAAGGGCGCGCGCGATATCTGGGTCGACAGCCAGGGCAACCTCTGGGTCTCGGACGACCGGAGCATGGGCCGCACCACAGGGAAGCTGGATCCGCGGACGGGTCTGTGGACCGACTACGCGATGCCCGACGAGGAAGGCGTGGCCACCCGTTCACACGGCATCTGGGGCGATCGGGAAACGGACACGGTCTTCCAGGGCGGCCAGCCGGACGGCGCGATCCTGATGTTCGACACGAAGACCGAGGAGTTCGTGCATTTCGCTCCGCCCGACTCGATTCCAGGGGCCGGCGGTCATATCGACGTCGATTCGCAGGGCAACGCCTGGGCCCCATCCCGCAACGGCGCCCTGAAGCTCAATCCGAAGACCGGGGAGTACACCTACTATCCGGTGCCGTACCTCGAGGGCTCGCGTCCCAGCGATCAGAATCAATACGGGCTCGCCGTCGATTCCGAGGACAACGTCTGGCTCGCCCGGGCGGGCACCGAAAGCGTGGCGTGGCTCGACACGAAGAGCGGGGAGACCGGGCACATCAAATTCGAGCCGATCGCGTTCTCCGGTTTGACCGAGAAGGACCGAACTGTCGCGGTCGGCATGAACAACGGGCCGCCGAACGGGAAAGGGCCCCGCAGGCTCGGCTCGGGTGGTCGCAACGGCGGCAACTACATGTGGGTGGCGCTGAACAAGTCAGACGAGGTCGCGAAGATCGATATTCGCACCAAACAGGTGGTCGAGGAGTATGCGTTGCCCGAGGGAAGCGCGCCCTATTTCGCGACCGTCGACAAGAACGGCATGGTCTGGATTCCGGCGCAGAATGCCGACCGCATCTTCAAGCTCGACCCCACCACCGAACAGCTCACGGAGTTCCAGTTGCCGACCCGCGGCACCGACCTCCGGCATCTCACCGTTGACGACAGCACGAGTCCATCAAGTATCTGGGTCACCTACAACCGGTCGAACAAGATCGCGCGGTTGCAGGAAAGACCGGCGGACACCCAGTAGACGGGAGGGGCTAGAGGCTATGGCCGGGCGTCCGGTCCGACGCGAAACGCCTCATCGAACGCTGAGCACTCGTAGTCGAGGAGCTGCATGTTGCTCTCGAGGCGTCGATAGAGCGGCATGCTCATCTTCCAGGGCCGCGTGAACACGTTCGGATCCTCGACCGTGACTTCGTAGCTGATGTGGTTGGGGGCCATCAGCGTGTAGCGTTCAACCACGTGCAGTAATTCGCTATGGTGGTTGCCTGCCTTGTCGAACCAGGTCTGATCGTTGAAGTGCACCACATCAACAACCAGCGTATCGCCTTCCCACGTTCCCCGCGAATCGCCCATCCACCACTCGATCGGACCCGGTGGATGCGAGGAGTTCATGAAGATATTCCGCACCGCGTGGGCATACTCGTACAGGATGGATACCTGCCTCGGCGTGTGAATAATCTGAAAAGGAAAGCCCATATAGGTGGCGCGTGGAACGCCAGGTAGCCAACACCTCGTCTCCGGATCCAGATCCGCGCGGTTCGCGTAGTTTTCCCTCTGCTTGGCCGCCGCCTCGGGTAGGTAGGGAATCTCGTTACCGTCGACGACGCCAAGGCCCGCCGGGACACCGAGGTCCGCAGGATGCGGCAGAATATTCCACGCCGCGCTGTTCACGACCTGCCAGATCCCTGACAGGTCGGGCTTGCCGTCTGGGGTGCGCGGGAGGGCCTGTCCGGCGGCAGGCGTCGGAGCGAGCACCACGATCGCAGCCGCCGCGACGACCGCCCCAACGAAGCGAGTCCTCATCTCCACGCGCCTTTCTCCTGCATTCGGGGGCCGAAGCCTCACGGCTCCTGGTGAGTATGGATACCCAGCCTGCCTTCCCGGACCGCAGCCCGGCCGGTATCCAGCAGGTTACTGAGTGTCACGCCTTCCCAGCACGCCTCCTCGAAGAATTCGAAATTATCCTGACGGTTCCGCACGATGCCGAACGCCACCTTCCAGGGCTGTGTGAAGACGTTTGGATCATCGATCGTCGCCTCATAGTCGATCGTGTTCGCATCGACCGCCGTCCAGCGTTCCACGACGCGCAAGGCATCGGTGTAGAAGGCCCCATGAGAATCAAGCCATGGCTGCTTGTTGTACCCGACCGGGTCGGCGCGGAAATTCGTGGCCTCGACAACAAGTGTGTTGCCTTCCCAGCGGCCACGCGAATCGCCCTGCCACGTGGCGGCTCCCTCCGGGGCATGGGGACGGCCGTCTACCGGAATGACGCGATAGGCGTGCACCCACTCGTACATGATCACGACGTGGCCGGGAATCTGGAGAATCTGCATGGGGCCCCGGAGATTGCTCCTAGGCACGCCCTGCAACGAGCAGCGGTCCTCGGGTTCGATATGCTGCACTTCCGTTGGCGTATACAGGTTGACGAGGTGTTCCCTCCGCTTGGCTGCCGCCCAGGGCTGAAACGGAATTCGTCCGTTCGGCGGGTCGATGATCACCTGTTGTCGCAGTCCGATGCGGTTGGCGGCCCTGTCCTGCATTCTGTTGTGCGCCAGTTCGCAGCATCCCTCTTCAAGGCTGTGCCCAGCGTTCGCCGAACCAGGCCCCCCTGCCCAGATTCCCTGGATGTCCGGCTGACCATCCGGCGTAAGCGGCGGGGTCCACGTCTGGCCCGCCAGGGGTGCCGGCGCCATGCACAAGAGCGCCGCGAGAAGCGCCGAGTGTGCCACGCAGCCGCGGGACTGTTTTCTCATGTCCGAAGCTCCTTTCAAGACCGCTGCGCGAAGTCTACTACTGACGGGACCCCTTCAGGTCGACCGACCGCGTGATTTCTCACACAATGGACGACAACCGTAGCGGGTGGCGAACCGACCACGCGCGCGCTAGCGCTGAACCGAGTTGCCTACTACACTGGCAGACTTGACCAACAACCTGACGGGTACTGGAATGATCAACTCTCGAATGACCTTTAACCGCACGGCGTCGGCACTCATGGTGCTGCTCGTCGTCGGGGCACCGACGAACGGCGCAGGCCAGGACACAGCGTCGGTCAGCGGCACGATCGCAGACGAGAGCGGCGGTGTGTTGCCGGGCGTCACCGTGACCGCGACCACCAGCGACACCGACGGCGATACACCCCGCGTTCGTACTGTCGTGAGCGGCGCTCAAGGGCGGTACGAGATCGTGGATCTGCCATCGGGGAGCTATCGCATGCGAGCGGTGCTGCCCGGCTTCAGTAGCGACGAGGTGACGGTGGCCGTCATGGCCGGCGGGTCGACTGTGGTCGATATGGCGTTGGCAATCGCGCCGTTGGCGGAGACCGTCACTGTCACGCGAACCGACCAGGATCTGGCTTCGGTGCCAAGTTCCGTCGCCGTCGTACAGCGCGACCAGATCGAATACGCTCAACGCAAGTCTTCGCTCGACGAGGCGCTCCGCGGGATCCCTGGACTGTTTGTACAGAATCGCCGGAACTACGGTCTCTCGGGCGGTGTCGGTATCAGCGTGCGCGCGCCGCAACCGCGCTTCGGTCTGCGCGGGCTGGCGATTATTCAAGACGGCATTCCGATCACGACTGCGGACGGCACCACGGAACCGGGGAACGTCGATCTTGGCTCGGTCGGCCGGATCGACGTCATTCGCGGCCCAAGTTCTGTGCTCTACGGCAACTCGGCCGGCGGCGTGATCAACTTGAGCACGACGTTCGACACGTCCCGTCCCCTGACGATCACTCCTGATATCCAGTTTGGCAGCCACGGCTACAACCGGCAACAGCTCCGCCTGGATGGCGGGAATGCCGGCACGCAGTTCATGGCGAGCGTGAGCCGCTTCGAGACCGACGGGTTCCGGGACAACAGTGCTGCTGAAATCACACAGGCGAACGTCGTGGTGCGTCACGCAGTGTCGGCCAATACCGAGATGCGGGGCGTGTTCAACCTATTGGATGCACCGTTTTCAGAGAGCCCGAGCTTTCTCAACGAATCCGATGCCAGGAACCGCCCCACGCTGGCGAGGAACGTGGCGGCGGCTCGGCGCTGGGGCGAGGGCACCACGCAGGGACAAGGCGGACTCACTGTCCAACATCTGTTCGGTGATGCGCAGATGTTTCGCGCCACCGGCTGGGGCATGTGGCGCAACCTGGACGCAATAGGCGTGTTTCAGAACATCGAGCTGGCTCGCACGGGATTTGGGTTCCGGTCTGAGTATCTCGGATCGACGCAGTCCGGGTCCATCGGCGTAGAGTGGGCGGCAGGGCTCGACGTCTCGTCCCAGAACGACGACCGGCAGGAATTCGGCCAGATACCACCGACAGTTCGAGGTGGGGACTCGACGAACGGACCGCTACGGGTCGACCAGACCGAGGACGTGCGCTCGGTCGGACCGTTTGCCCAGATCAGCCTCTCGCCGCACGACCGGGTGCGAGTCACCGCGGGCGTCCGCTGGGACTACTACGACTTCCAGGCCGGTGACCGGAAGCTGGACGACGGCGACCAATCTGGCGACCGGACGATGAGCGCGGTGAGCCCGTCGGTGGGAGTCACGTTCGCGGCTGCGCCAGGCGCGAATATTTTCGCCAACGTCGCGACCGCCTACGAGACGCCAACGACTGTCGAACTGTCGAATACGCCGACGGGGGAGGGCGGATTCAACCAGGATCTGAATCCCCAGGATCTTCGTAGCCTTGAAGTCGGCGTGCGGGGTCTGATCGCGCCAGCACGGCTCCGGTACGAAGTGGCCGCCTACGTCTCCACCGTGGACAACGCCCTGGTCACGTTTCAAAACCCCCTTTCGCAGGATTTCTTCCGCAATGCCGGCAAGTCGTCGCGGGACGGTGTCGAGTTATCGCTCGACTGGGTGCCGAACCCGAGCTTCAGCGCACGGTTCGCCTACACCTACCAGAACTTCACGTTCGAGCGATTCGAGACTGAAACGTCGGACTTCTCAGGCAACATCGAACCGGGTGCGCCGCCGCATCGTGTCTTCACCGGACTCAACTACACCGCGCCGTTCGGGTTGCGATCGGGTGCCACCCTCCGGTGGGTCGATGCGTACACGCTCAACAACAGAAACACCGTCTTCAACTGGGCGCATACCGTCGTGGATCTTCGGTTCGGGTTTGATCGCACATGGGGGAACGCGAATATCCGACCGTTCCTCGGAATCGATAATGTGTTTGACAGGCGCTATAACTCGTCAGCCATCATCAACGCGTTCGGAGGTCGTCGGTACTATGAGCCGTCGCCGGGCCGCGAGGTCTACGTCGGCCTGACGATCGGCGCCGGCTTGCCATAGCACGTGCAGGACTCCGGGGGGCGTAGCGCCCCGCCAGACGCACCGGGCCACGCGTGCCCTCACGTCTTGTCTGCCACGGCGACAATGACGTGCTCATCCAAGGCGTGACGTCCCGCTGTTGATGAGCGCGCCTCGGTCGGCGAGGCGTCGCTCTTTGAGCGCTGCCACCGCGCCTTCGCCGACGGGAGTGCGACTCCGAAATCGTCGAGCCTCAACGTGAGAGGCTCACAATGCATCGGGCTATTATCTGTCGGTGCCCTGGAGGATAGCTGCCGCCATAGCGAGCCTGGCGCTGGCCGGATGCGGTGGGTCACAGTCAACAGGGTCGGCACCGAACGCATCGCCGTCACCTCTGCCGCAGCCCACTGCCGGTCAGACGGTTTCGACCTTCTCGGTGAACTTGCCAATCGCCCCAGGAGACAGTGGCACCAACGCCTACGGCATCTGGCCGTTCGGCGTGCACGGTGGATCGCATGCGCTCGATGGCCACCCGGGATTCGACATTGAGTTTCGACCGGGCGCTTCTGTCCTTGCTGCGGCCGACGGTACAGTTCAGAACGTCACCGCGGACAGCGCAGCCGCAGGACGGTACGTGATTCGCATCGATCACGTGGTTGGACAGGCCCACTACGCCACCGACTACACGAACGTCAGCGCCATCGCACCTGGTGTGGCGCCTGGTCAGACGATTCTCGGAGGGAGCCCACTGGGGACGGCCGGAACGCAGACGCAGTTCATCGGATCGTCACTGGTCACGTGGGCCATGACGCACTTTCAGGTCAACGACTTCTCGCGAAACGAAGGGCTGTCGAACCCGAACGCCGTGAGCCCTGAGGCGGTCCTCAGCGCAGCCGGTCGCGCCACCTTTGAGACGATCTGGCAGACAGCCGCGTATCAGACCGAATGGTGTGAGCCCTTCGCCACCAACTCCCGCCTTGCCGGGTTCCCGATACCGCGCACCTGGACCATCCAGAGCGGCTCGCTTCCGGAGCACCTGGATGTTCGCTGCGTGATGGGCGGCAGTCTCGACCCCACGAGTACACGTTTCGTGATGCCGATGGGTCGCCGCGTGAATCCGGGTCACTTCGTCTGGACCCGTCTGCGAAGCCACTGTCCCGCGTCGACATGCAGCCAGCCTCCGGCGCCGTT
>CBDFLL010000004.1:0-572500 GCA_965249205.1 Vicinamibacterales bacterium
ACTGAGGCACAGCGGGGCGACATGCGGGATACGTGTGCCGACACCACTCGCGCGAGAGCGGACCTGGCATTTAGCCCGACCACCATGCTGGAAGAAGGGCTCCGCGCCCAGTACGATTGGATGACGGCAGGACATGACTGAACGCAGGTCCGTCGGAGGCTGGCGCATCGCCATCATGGCGGCACTGGCTGTCACCATGATGTCGTGCGCGCCGAGCCTCCAGACGCTTGTGCCACCCGATACCGCAGCTCCAGACCAGTTCCTGTGGGAACACGGCCTTGAATCGCTCGAAATGGGGCGCTGGCTCGACGCGCGCACCTACTTCCAGCAGATCATCGACGGCTACCCCCAGAGCGAGTTCAGGCCTGACGCCAAACTGGGAGTCGGTGACTCATACCTCGGCGAGGGCTCCGCGGAGTCGGGCGTGTTGGCCACAGCCGAATTCCAGGAGTTTCTGACGCTGTACCCAACGCACGCACGGGCTGACTACGCGCAGTACAAGCTGGCGATGACCCACTTCGAACAAATGCGGGCGCCGGAACGCGATCAGACCGAGACCGGCGCCGCGCTCGTCGAGTTTGACGTGTTTTTTCAGAATTACCCGGACAGTCCCCTGACCGCCGAGGTCAGATCCAACTGGCGGGTCGCCCGCGATCGACTGAGCGAGGCATCATTTCGGGTCGGCCTGCACTACTTCCGTATTCAGTGGTATCCCGGCGCGATCGACCGGTTTCGCGAGGTGCTTCGCGACGACCCAGAGTTTACTGGCCGCGACCAGGTCTACTTCTATCTGGCGGAGTCGCTCTCCCGAACCGATAAGAACGCTGAAGCGATTCCGTATTTCGAGCGGCTGCTGACGGAATTCGATAGCAGCGACCACCTCGATGATGCGCGGGATCGGCTCGAAGCGCTGAAGAATCAGTAACTTATCGACTGGCGAGCCTGCGAGGGCGCGTCTGCGAGTAGCTGCCAATGACCATCAATCACCGTATCGCCCGCCGTCGCCTCTTCGCATCGCTTGCGCGCCTGCGCATCACCGGACTTCTGGTCGCCGCCGTGGTGATGGCCACCGCGGGGGCACCGGTCCTCGCGCAACGCGCGCCAAGCCCTGTACCCACTGGACTCACGCCTGAGGTGCTTTCGCTGGCGTGCGCCCCCAGCGTGGCCTACCAGGTACCGCAAGTGCCGCTGCGCGTGACGGGCAGCCAGGAGTCTATTGTTCACTACACGTTCGCGCCGGGCGATCTGATTGTCATCAACGGCGGAACTGACAACGGAATCGAGGTCGGACAGGAGTACTTCACGCGGCGCGCGGTGCCCGTCGAACGCGAGGGCGTCGGCCGGAACAATCCAGCCACCACTCACACGTCAGGGTGGATCCGCGTCTACGCCGTGGACGAGGAGCTGTCGCTGGCGACGGTGACGTTTGGATGCGATTCGGTTGAACCGAATGACTATCTCGAACCGTTCGTGTTACCGGAGGCGCCTGAGGTCTCGATCCTCCGGCCGGAGGCACAACGCGATAACTACGGCCGTGTCATTACCGGCAGTGATAACCGCACGAGCTTCGGCCTCGGCGACTACTTCGTCGTCGATCGGGGTAGCAACCACGGCATCGCCGCTGGCGCGCAGTTCGTTCTCTACCGTGACAAGCTGGAGCCGGACACCTTTCTGGTTGAGCTTGGCGAAGCGGTCGCGGTGGAGGTCGAACCTGGGATCTCCACGCTACAGGTGACCGTCTCCCGCGACGCGGTCATGTCCGGCGACTACGTGGCGCTCAGAAAGTAGCGCCCAGCCTCGGTCCTAGTCCTCTGGCATGCCGGGCGCATGTGACCGAGGAGCAACGCTGCCATGCGGGAGGCATAGAGCGCTTTTCGAGTAGCTTTGTGTTTCGGCATTGCGTCTACTCGAACGCCACACGGTCATGAAAAGCGCCTTCGCCGGCCGAATGCCTAACGCGTTTTCGATCGGATGTGACACCTCCTAGCCGCGCGAGGAAGTACCACATGCGAGCAATACGTACAGGCCGAAAACGCGCTAGCTGATTCGCAACCAGACCACTAGCTGGCCTTCCTCGCAGGCACGACGCTGCGGTCCTCGGCGCGCGAGTTCAGCAACCTCTGGAGCCGGAAGCAATAGTCCACGGCTGAGGCCAGCGCCGTCAGCATTACCACCCAGAGTGCCACGTAGCCGATCGGCGCAAGCCAGGGTAGCGGGCCCCACCCAAGAATCAGCAGCAGGATCGCCGTCACCTGCGACGCCATCTTGATCTTGCCAAGCGGAGAGGCGGGCATCGTAATTCCACGGGTATGCGCGAAGCTCCGAAGCCCGGTGATGGCAAACTCGCGCCCGATAATCAGCGCCACCATCCACGCCGGCGCCAGGTTCAATTGCACGAGCGAGACGAACGCCGCAGACGTCAGGAGTTTATCGGCGATCGGATCGAGCATCTGTCCGAGCCACGTGACCTGACGACGGCGTCGAGCCAGATATCCGTCGAGCCAATCCGTCAACGAGGCGATCGCGAAAATCGCCGCACCAACAAGTTCTTTCGGCACACCCAGGATCCGGCGCCCCTCGAACTCGGTCAGCAGCACGACGACCAGGAGTGGTACGAGAAACATCCGCACCAGCGTCAGCGCGTTCGGCAAGTTCATCGAGGGGGCCAATTCTATCATCGAGTAAGATCGGTGGTTGTCATGAAGGCCATCCTGTTGGCCGGGGGCAAGGGGACTCGCCTGCGGCCGCTTACGATTCACACCCCCAAACCGATCGTGCCGATCTTCAATCGGCCCTTTCTTCAGTATCAGATCGACCTCCTGCGACAAATTCCTGAAATCGACGAGGTCATTCTGAGTCTGAACTATCAACCGGGACGCATCGAAGAGATCCTCGGCGACGGCACGACGCTGGGCATACCGCTCCGGTATGTCGTCGAACCCGAGCCGCTCGGCACAGGCGGCGCGGTGAAATACGCGGCTGGCAACGTGTCTGACCCGGTCGTTGTTTTCAACGGCGACGTGCTTACGCAGATCGATCTGGCCGCCGTCATCGCCCTCCACAGGGAGCGCAGGGCTCGGGCGACGATCGTGCTGACGCCAGTCGACAATCCTAGTGCCTACGGCCTCGTGGAAACCGACACCGACGGCAACGTCCAGCGCTTTCTTGAGAAGCCGGAGGCCGATCGCATCACGACCAACCACATCAATGCGGGCATCTACGTACTCGAACCCGACACCTTTGAGCGGATGCCGAGCAATGAGCCCTGCTCGATCGAGCGAAGCTACTTTCCATCGCTGGTTGAGCGAGGTGAGACATTTGTGGCCTACATCTACGACGGCTACTGGATTGATATCGGCACGCCTGAGAAATACACCGATGTCCACCGCGACATCATGGATGGGCGCTACGCGACGGCGCCGTTTCTGAACCTCCCTGCCCCGCGCGTGTCAGTGGCACCTGATGCGACGGTCGAGGACGGCGCAACGCTGGAGGGCCCGTGCTTCGTCGACGAGGGAGCCGTCGTGAAGTCCGGTGCGCGCGTCGGCCCTTATGCCGTGATCGGTCGGCGGACGCACGTCGAAGCGGGCGCGTCGATCGAGGGCTCGATTCTCTGGCCCCACTGCCGCGTGAACGGCGAGGCCTTAGTACGCGACGCCATCGTGGGACGGCACTGCCACATCGGGCACGGCGTCACCGTTGACGGCGGGACGGTGCTTGGCGATAGAACGACGCTGACTGACTACACCCGAGCCTGACAATGAGTGTGAATCCAGAGATCTTCAAGGCCTACGACATCCGTGGCCTATATCCGAAAGAAATCGACGAAACCGTCGCACGACTGATTGGACGTGGGTTCGCTGCGTATTTGCAGACACCCACGATCGGTATGTCGCGCGACATGCGGCTGTCCTCGCCGGCTCTAGCGGCGGCGTTTACCGACGGCGTGCGCGAACAGGGCACCGATGTCGTCGACTACGGGATGATGGGCACCGACATGTTGTACTTCGCGGTGATCCGCGATGGCCTTGGCGGCGGTGCGCAGATCACGGCCTCGCACAACCCGAAGCAATACAACGGCGTCAAGATGGTGCGAGCTGCCGCGCTACCACTGAGTGGCGACGCCGGCATCGGCGATATCCGCGACATGATCGCCGACAAGCGTCTGCCATCCGCGGCAACACGCCGTGGCTCGCTCACAACCAGCGAGGTGGTGCCCGACTACTTGGACAAGGTGATGTCGTTCATCGATCCGTCGGTGATCAAACCTTTCTCGGTGGTGCTCGACGCCGGAAGCGGCATGGCTGGTCTTACCGCGCCGCCCATCTTTGAACGGCTGCCCTGCAAGACGACGGCACTCTGCTGTGAGATCGACGGTAACTTTCCCAACCACGAGTCGAATCCGCTCATCGAGGCGAACCGTCAGGACATCACCGCTGAGGTCATCCGTCAGCAAGCAGATATCGGCATCGCGTGGGACGGCGATGCGGACCGCTGCTTCTTCATCGACGGCAGCGGCGAATTCATCTCCGGCGACTTCGTGACCGCGCTGCTCGCTGAGGCCTTCCTCCTGAAGCATCCTGGCTCGACGATTGTGTACGACCTGCGTGCGAGCCACGCCGTGAAGGACATCGTGGCCAAGTACAACGGCCGCGCGTTGATGAACAGGGTCGGCCACGCGTTTATCAAGAAACGCATGCGCGATGAGGACGCCATCTTCGGCGGCGAGGTCACCGGCCACTACTACTTCCGCGATTTCTACTACGCCGACAACGGGCTCATTCCAGCCCTGCTCATTCTCGAACTCATGTCGCGGAAGAATCAGTCCCTGCGGGAGCTGCTCCAGCCGTTTCGCGAGCGCTATTTCATTTCTGGAGAAATCAACACAAAGCTCGCGTCGATGCAGGAAGTGCCGAAAAGGCTCGCAGCGATCGAGGCGCGCTACACGGACGCCACGTTGGCACATCTGGACGGCTTGTCGGTGGACTACCCCGACTGGCACTTCAACGTACGGCCCTCCAACACCGAGCCACTGCTCCGCCTAAACCTCGAGGCCACGTCACCGGCAATGATGGAAACGAAGCGCGACGAGGTGGTGGCGCTTATTCGGAGCTAGCCTAGCCTACGCTACAATTTGTGGCGCGTGGCCGCCAGACGCGGGCTTAGCATAGTGGTAATGCACTGGCTTCCCAAGCCAGCTAGACGGGTTCGATTCCCGTAGCCCGCTCCAGTTAACCTGTTGCGGATCAAGGGGTTGTCTTCTTAGCCCGCCGCCGTCTCCACAATGTCTCCACCTTCCGAGGGGACTCGGGGAGACTCCAGCAGACGAATCGCCGAGTCCACCGCTGCCTGAGTCAGGTGCATATACCGCTGCGTAGTCGTCAGATCTTGGTGTCCGGCCAATTCCTGAATCGCACGCCCCGCTGCCCCTCGCATCGCAAGATGCGAACAGAACGTGTGCCGTAGGATGTGAACCCCGCTGACTGTGGCCCCCGCCTTCCTTGCCGCTCGCCGAACATGATCACCAACCATGTCCTGCGTCAGCGCTGACCCATCAGCTCTGCTGATCACGCGCTGGCTCTTCAGGTGACGATGCTCCCGAAGCGCTGCTTTGAGTCGAGCAGTCATCGGCACATGCCGCAACCGACCTCCCTTCGGAACATCGACATGGCCGTGCCACTCCGATCGCTGGATGCTGGCCTGTAGTGAAATCCACATCACCCCATTCCAGCCCGATCATTTCACCGCAGCGGAGCCCCGCTTCGGCGCCCAAGAGCACTATCAGGTAGGGCACTGGCCCCGACGTCTTCGCGGCAGCAAGAAGTCGTTCGTAATCATCGAAGTCGTAGAATCCCATGGAGGTCATGTCTTCCCAGTCGATCGCGGAGGCGCCGGCGAGCGTGTAGCTCCCGAGCACCCCCCCTTCAGCTGACCGCATAGACCCTGGGCTGATCCCCGGAGTCGTTGTGGACCCAGAACACGTCCGGATTGGTGCGGCTGTGGGACAATCCCGAGACCTCGCCCAGACTGGCGGGAAGCAACGCCACCTCGGTGCCTGCGGTGAAGGAAGCCGCCGTCGCGAACGTCGAAGCGACCAACAGCGCAGCGACGACAGCGACGACCCCGATGACCGCGGTGGCGAATATCCACCGGATCATGGCGTTGTCCCCATGGTGGACACTCCGGCGTCACCACCGTGAACGATGCGGCCGCCGACCATCGTCAGAACCGTTCTGATGTCCTTGATCTCGTCAGCCGGCACCGTGAGATAGTCGCGATCCAGGACCACCAGATCGGCCAGCTTGCCGGACTGGATCGCGCCGAGGTCGTTCTCCCGAAACACGAAGTAGGCGTTCTTGCGTGTATGCGCGATCAATGCCTCCTCGCGGCTGATCGTGTGGTCGATGACGGTCCTGCCGCTCGGCATCTTGCCGGTGACGGCGAAGTACAACGTCGTCATCGGCAGGTACTGGTTGGCCGCGCTCCCGTCGCTGCCGAGACCCCAGGTGATGCCGCTGCGCTGCACGACCGCGAACGGCGACAGATCGCCGGCAGCATCCTGACCGAACTTCTCGTGCATGATCGCCCCGTTGATGACACCCCATGGATGCATCGCGGCATACATGCCGAGCTTCTTCATGCGCTCCAGCTGCGCGGCGTTGACCTGATTGAGGTGCGCCAACACCCAGCGCAGGTTTCTGACCGGATACACCGCGTTCACGGCTTCGATCTGGTCGAGGAAGGCATCTATGGTGTTGGTGAGGTTGGCGTGCACGTGTAACGGCAGCCCCGCCTCCGCAACGGCCATCGCCATGCGACGCCATTGCTCCAGCTGATTCGGCGGCGGATTCGATTCGGTCGCGAACATCGGGTCGTGAAGTGGCCGGTACACACTTTCGCCGAACGTGACCGCGTCGATGTACGCGTCGCCCTGAAAGAGCTTCACGTTCGCGATCGCTTGCACAGATCCGTCGACTTGCGCCGGCGTCGCTGCGGCGGGGCCGTCGATGCAGAACACGCGGATGTTGAGCTCGTCCCGGGCCCGCCATCGGCGGAAGATCTCCAGCGCGTCGTCGTTGCACCCGGCCACGCCGAATGCCGTGAGGCCGGCGCGGTTCATCGCGCTCACGAGTGCCCGGCTACTGGCCTCGAGCCGCTCCGGCGCGACGCGCGGCAACCTGGCAGCCACCGGACGCGTCGCAGCGATGTCCCCTCGGATCACACCGGTCGGCCGGCCGGCCCCGTCGCGCATGATCGATCCTTCGACGAAATCCTGAGGGTCCGGCGCGCCGGCGCGAATGTCCCAAGCGTCCAGCGCACGGCTGTTCAGAAACACCTGGTAGTACGATTCCTGTAGCGCCACCGGATTGTCCGGCGCGATCCGATCCAGCTCTTCGCGCGTGAACGGCCGCGGGTCGTCCGCAAACTGCGCGGTCGTCCAGCCGCCGATGTTGAACACCCACTGACCGGGGCCGACAGCCGCCGCGCGGGCGCGCAGCATCTCGACGGCCTGCTCGCGGGAGTACACGCCGTCCCAGCGGAGCTCGATCGGCCACGTGGCGGCCACGCGGAGCAGATGCATATGGTTGTCGATGAGTCCGGGGATGACGGCTCGTCCCTGAAGGTCGATCGTGCGGGTGTCCGGACCCGCCAGTCGAGCGATGTCCTGATCGGTGCCAACGGCCACGATGCGATCGCCGCGAATCGCAACGGCCCGAGCGATCGTAGAGCGGTCGTCGACGGTGATGATCTTTCCGTTCGACAGGATCAGGTCGGCGGTGAACTCCTGCGCTCGCAGAACCGGGAGCATGGCCGCAATCGCCAGCAGGCCGGCCATCGCCACGTTCCGTCTTCGTCGTGTCATGTCCGACTACCTGATCTCGAAGGAGTTCGGGGGGGCCTGCTATCAAATCGTACGGTTCCGGACGACTCGAGTCAAGGCGATCGTGCGAAGAAACCGGTCATCGTCATGTTCTGGATGACGAGGGTGTCCGGTGGGGCATTCACCATGGGTCTCCTCCCGCTTGGCCTTGAATCGTTTGAGCCGTCCGATGGCCTCCCGCTCCCGCTCTTCGAGGGCCATTTCGATCCGGGCAATCTGCCGCTCGAGGCCCTGGATCAGGACTCGCTCCAGCGCGTTGATCCGCCGCGAGGCCTCCTGCTCGCGGGACCTGAGCCTGGCGAGTGTCGCCAGCTCGTCGTCCGCCTCGAACCTGCGAGAGCGGGACGCCATGCTCCGTTCGTGCCCGCCCGGCGGCTGCTTTACCAGGAACAGCCGACGGCTTCCGTGGCGCGTCGGGTGGCCCGCAGGCCGCTCACCTGGCCAGCGGATCGGGTCGGAGCTGGAACTTGATGACCTTGCTCAGCGTCCCCTTGCCACCTTCCATGTGGAACGGTGCGCGGGTGCTGACCGTGGTCCAGAGCCCTTTGCCCTTCCACCCGGCGTTCACATCGTCTATGCGGCCGTCGACCCACTTGGTGTAGTACCCCAGTGGATAGGGCACGCGAAACACGAGCCACTCTTCATCGTTCAAGGCCAGCAACCCCTCTGACAGGTTACCGGTATTGATTGGCGTGTTCGGACCCAGGCCGAACGTGTCGAACTGGTCCACCCACGTGAAGTAGCTGCCTTCAGCGCTGCCCGGGCTTTCGACGCCCTTGAGCTGCGGCAGCGGCTCGGGATAGAAGGTCCAGCCCTCGGGACAGTGCTGGCCCGTCGCTGTCGGACCGTTCAGCGGTCCGGTGCACTTGCGCCGGTCAAAGCTCGCCAGGTGACCGCTTGACATGGCCAACCAGGCTACGCCGTCGCGGTCGACGTCGAACCCTCGTGGCGTGAAGCCCTCCACAGGCACCCCCTGGCTGTCGAGCGGCGGCTCATACACTTCGGCCAGCGCCGTCTCTGAGGGGTCCGCACCGGGATCCAGCCGAACCACCGCGCCCGGGAAGCCAGTCACGGAGCCCCAAATCGATCCGTCTGGGGCGGGCGAGACGCCGTAGAAGGCCCTCCCGAAACGCTTGTCCATCGTCGGATCCACCGGCTGGTCCGGCTCGACGTACGCGTCACGCTTCCCGTTGCCGTTGGTGTCCATGATGAGCGCCGTCCACCCTTGCGACCTCGCCTCGTCGCCGGTCTCGAGGAACATCTTCGTATCCAGCCATCCGACGACCTGACCGCCACCGCTCGTCCAAAGCGTGTTGTTGGCATCCTCGGCGAACATCAAGTGGTGGGTTGAAAAGCACGTGCTGATGTGGGTGAGCTCCTTGGTCGCCGGGTCGTACATCGCAAGGTGCCGGTTGGCTCGCTCGACCGGGAACGCCTGGGCCGCCGGATGACTGGAACCTTCAAGGCAGAAGTCCGGGTTCTCTGGCGGCCGCACCCTGGACGTGATCCAGACGCGTCCCTCGTGGTCCATCATCGGGTTGTGCACGTTGTTCTTGCTGCTCCAGAGAACTTCCTCGCCCCAGTACGGCGAAGGTTCCAACACTTGCTGGACGGTCGAGAACTGGGTCTCCGGGTCCCGGACCGTCAGCATCACCTGGCTCGTCGTGTTCTCCATCGGGTCGAGCACGGGCAGATAGTCTGCGCTATTCTCCAGCGACCCAAAGACTGGACCATTGGCGTTGACGGTCGGGGCCCGCCGGTCCGTCGACGTGAGATCGTGGAGGTATACCTTCGGGTCGGCCCAATCCCACTCGGTGATGACGACGTTGCGCTCCTGCCCTTGGGGTCGAGGCGGCGTCGGTGGGAGCTCGCCCGCGGCAATCCGATCCGTCCAGTCCGCGAGAACCGCAACGGTCCGGCCCAGCCCGATCTGGCCGATGCCGGCGAGCATGTTTCCGCCCGCCTGTCCGGCCTGGATGCGCCGTTCCCAGGCCGCCGCGGTCGAATCGAAATGACCGAGCTCCGGAGAAATCTCGCGCGTGGCCTTGTTACCGAGCTGGTGGCAGGTCAGGCAGCTGCCCGTCTTCAGGCCCCTGAGCCACTGGGCCTGGTTGTCGATGTCTGGCGAGATGCCGTTCCCAGACGGCCCGGTCCCGGGAAACTCGGTCTTGGCAGGCGGCTGGATCAGCGAAAACCAATACCCGGCCGGGAAGTACTGCGCCGCCGCGTGCGGGTCTGGCGCCGCGACCGCCGTAAGGTTGAGACCGCTCCCAGGCATGGCCTGTTCCTTTGGCGAGTCAACGAGACCGTACCCCCGTACCCAGACGTCGTAGGTGGCCTGCGGCAGGTCGGGCACGAGGTAGCGTCCCTCCTCGTCGGTCACCACGATTTTGACGAGCTTCGTCGGAAGGTCCGTCGTCTCTGCAATGACCCAGACGCCGGCTTCCGGCCCGCTCGGCCCTGTGACCACGCCACCGAGATCGTCGCTGTCAATCGGCACCGCCTCCTGGCCCTGGCCGTAGGCAGTGGTCAAGGACAGTACGGCGGCCAGCACCAAGACCAGACCGGTCGGCTCCATGCGGCTCCTCGGCATTCCCGTTGTCTCCATTGCTATTTCCCCTCGTCTGACCTCTCGCCGCGCCATGCGGCTCCGCCGGGTTGTCGTCCACTTCGGCGCACGCCGCGCCAGAATTTACGCGATGTCACTGACAACTAGTGTCTCGGATGCTACCACCACCCGGCATCTCCCGATCTTGAAAGAATCTTGAAACATTGCGCACGAAAAGGGCCGCCCCGGTCAGAGACGGCCCAAAGGTGATCTTCGCATCTGCTTCAGCAACCGAGAGTTACGGTCAACACCCGAAAACGACGAATGGTGCCGAGCCGATTTTGAGTCCAGCGCGTCTGCCAGTTTCACCACTCCGGCATGTTCTCCAAATCAACTGGATTCTCGACACGCCTCCAGCGGCATCCCACGGCCTAGGTTTCCGGCAGTGGGATTGCTGTCGAAGCGGACTGTCTACTTGATCTTCTGTTGCCTCGTCTTTCTTGCGAGGGACGGTTTCTCTGAGACGCCGCTGACGTACATGACCCTACCGCTCAAGTCAGACTTGGCGGATCCGACAACGCTCGCCTGAATGCGAGTGGCATCGACACCCATCAATGCAGCGAGCTTTCTGGCTTCAAAACTTGCAAGAATCCCGAATTCGCTTGGATCCTCAACAGGAGCCATAGCGACGGGTGCCGGTCCGATGATCGGCCTCTTGCCGTCTGGTGCACCCTTGAAAGGAACGGGGCGCCATGTGCTGACACCAAACCCGGAAGCAGCCATGTCGATGCTCTGCTCGAGACTCATTTCAGTACCTGCCCGCTCCGCACACGCTGCCACAAAACAGATCGTAAATTCAGTGTCTCCGGGCCGCGTAACGGTGCCCTCTCCGGCGCCGGGATCGACGGTGTAGCCGGGTGCCCCTTCGATTGTGTCGGCGATGTCCGGGTCAAGAATGTCAGTATCGGCCGGGAAGTCGAGCGCCCACAGGACAGACAGACCAACGTCGTCGTCGGGGTGGCGGAGTTCATTTGGATTATCAGCTCTTACATTGACGCACCATTCGCAATACTTGGACGGCTGAAAATGCTCCAGCGGTTTCTTCGAGATCTTGATCTTGATGGGCATGGGTTCCCTTAGAGTGGGCTGCGTTGGTTATCAATAAGTGGCAACTTGACGCAGCACCTGTAGACACAAAATGTAAATGTCGGGTTTCTCCACATTAGAAATGTCGGGTTTCGGGCACCGTGTATGGCCTGGAGGCCGACATGGACAACGAGGGCTACCTGACGATGAGTACGAAGGAACTGCACCGCCTGGAGATTCTGGGGCGTGTGCGGGAACGGCGCCTGACCCAGGCCCACGCGGCCGCACAACTGGGGCTCGGGGTGCGCCAGGTCGAGCGTCTGTGCCGGACCCTGCGTCTCGACGGCCCTGGCGGACTGGTGTCCAAGAAGCGCGGCCGGCCGAGCCACCGACGCTTCCCGCGCGCGCTGCGTGACCACGTCTTGGAGTTAGTGCGGTCTGGCTACCGCGACTTTGGGCCGACCCTCGCGGCCGAGAAACTCCGTGAACGTGACGACATCCTCGTGTCGGTCGAGACCCTGCGGCGCTGGATGATCGACGCGGCGCTGTGGGTGCCGCGCACCGCCCGATCGCGCCGCGTCTACCAACCGCGCCACCAACGCGCCTGCGTCGGCGAGCTGATTCAGATCGACGGCTGCGACCACGCCTGGTTCGAGGATCGAGGCCCGACCTGCACGCTGCTCGTCTATGTGGACGATGCGACGAGTCAGCTGATGGAGCTGCGGTTCGTCGCCTCGGAATCGACGTTCGACTACTTCGCCTCGACGCAGACGTATCTCAAGCGCCACGGCAAACCGGTGGCCTTCTACAGCGACCGGGCCAGCATCTTTCGGGCGACGGGCGCGGCACGGCGCCGCGCGGGAGGCCCCACGCAGTTCAGCCGGGCGCTGGCGGACCTCAACATCGACATCGTGTGCGCGAACGCACCCCAGGCCAAGGGGCGCGTTGAGCGGGCGCACCTGACGCTGCAAGATCGGCTCGTGAAGGAGTTGCGCCTCCGCGAGATCTCGACGCCCGAGGCCGCCAATGCCTATGCGCCCGCCTTCATGGCCGACTACAACGCCCGATTCGGCAAGCCGCCGAGGAGTGCGCATGACGCGCATCGCCCCGTCCGCGATGATGAGGACCTCGCGCTGATCTTCACGTGGCAGGAAGATCGGACCATCTCCCAAGCCCTGACGCTCCACTATCGACGCGGGGTCTACCTCATCACCCCAGGCCCGCTCACCCGGCGACTGCGCGGGCAGCGCTGTCGCGTGCATGCGGACGCCGACGGTCGCCTCGAGATTCGTCACGCGGGCCAGCGCCTCCCTTTCACGGCCTTCGAAGAGCAACGGCGGGTCACCCACGGGGACATCGTGTCGAACAAGCGGCTGGGGGCGGTCCTGGCCACAATCCAGGCCGATCAGCGCACGCGAGACGAGCGCCTCCTGGCCGGCCCGCACCGCACGCTGCGCGAGAAGCAACGGATCAGAACCGCCCGAGCGCGGGCGGACGCGACGCCGACCAGCCCATAGCGAGTGGCCTACCCGACATTTCTACTTTGCGGAGAACCCGACATTTCTACTTTGCGTTGACAGCACCAGTAAGTCTATCGTAGGCATTAGCGGGCTCTCGAAGGTCAACCGAAGGCCCGTTCTGCGACCCTTTCCCCCCGACAGCGCCCATTGTGCGCGATGGCCGGTGGCAATGATTTCCCGTGTGAAAACGGGCCGGGATCCGATCTTCCAGCGATTGGAAGCCACTCCGCTGATCGGACGATTCTCGTAGACCCTGCAGCGGCATCACATGGTCCGCCCGTCTCCAGTGTCTCCACGACCAGGGCAGATCAGTGGGGATTCTGGGAGAATCTTGAGGACTACGAGTCAGGCGGAAACCGGTGAGAAGTCGAACGCTGTTGCCAAAAGTCTCACGCCATCAACTACTTAGCGAAACACGTTTATAGGGTTCGATTCCCGTAGCCCGCTCCAGTTAAGCTGTTGCGGATCAAGAGGTTGTCTTTTCGGCCCGCCGTCTCCAATTTTGTCTCCACGGCCTGGCACAACCCTGTTCTACGTGCTCAGCGCGCCCGCCGGCCGAAATACTCGTCCATTAGGCTGCGCGCGAGGAACTGGACATTCTCCGGCCGCTCAGCAAGCCTCCGCATGAAGTAGGGGTACCACTCGGGGCCGAACGGCACGTAGATGCGCACGTTGTAGCCCTCGTCTCGCAGCGCTTCCTGCAGATCGCGCCGAACGCCGTACAGCATCTGAAACTCGAAATCGCGGGGGTCGATGCCTCGCTCGTGCGCGAGCCTTCGTGCCGCGTCGATCATACGGGGATCGTGAGTCGCAACCGCCGGACGGGTCCCCTCCACGAGGAGCACACGCATGAGACGGATGAACGCGGCGTCGACATCGATCTTGGAACGGAATGCGATGGCGGAGGGCTCGTTGTAGGCGCCCTTGCACAGCCGCACCGGGCCTCCCCGCCCGATGACCCGCCGCAGATCCGCCTCCGTACGACGCAGGTAAGCCTGCAGCACGACCCCGACGTTGCGACGCTCCTCGTCCCACACGGTGTCGAAGACATCCAGCGTGTCGTCGAGCATGCGCGAGCCTTCCATGTCGACCCGCACGAACCCGTTGTGCTGAGCCGCCGCCACCAGGATCTGTCGTAGGTGGTCGAGGCAGAGTCCGCGGTCGAGTTCCAGGCCGATCTGCGAGAGCTTGACCGACACCTTGCACTCCATCCCGGCGGCAGCCACCGCGTCGATGACTTCCACGTAGTCGCGCACCGCCGCGCGAGCGGCCTCGGCCGACTTCACGTGCTCGCCGAGATGGTTGAACGTGTGCGTGAATCCCTGCCCGTCGATCTCCCTCAACGTGCCGACCAGTTCTGCGATGGTCTCCCCGCCCACGAATCGGCGCACAAAGCTGTCCGGCCTGCGCATGCCTCCGCGAACGAGAAACGACGCGAGCGCCGACCTCCGCGCGAGCGCCAGGAAGAGGGTCCGGGACAGGGCGTTCAGCATCGTGACCGGAGGAGCGCCCTAGCAGTCCGTGGTGAAAGTCCGGCGTCGCACCGAGACGCGGGAGGCGCCTCGCGCGGATTCTGATCGGTCGTGGCACGCCTGCGGAATCCGCGCTCGCGGACAAGGCGCGACGACTGAGAATACCGCCTGTATTTGAAGAAGGAGCAACGCAGACCGCGAGGATGCATTGCTCGTCGAATGCAGGCGGACTTTCACCACGGGCTGCTAGCGGACCAACACGCGGCTCTGCTCCCGGAGGAACTGCTGGAGGTAGTAGGGACCGCCCGACCCGCGACCGGACGAGCCGCTCGCCTTCCAGCCGCCGAACGGGTTGATGCCCGGCCAGGCGCCGGCTGTGGCGTTGGCGCGGCGATTGGCGTAGAGCACGCCCGCCTCGGCGCGATCGAAGAACTCGGCCACCTCGGTCTCGTTCTCTGTGAAGATGCCGGCCGTCAAGCCGTAGACCGTATCGTTGGCCAGGCTCAGGCCTTCTTCGAGGGATGCGATCCCGACGATGGCCGTTATGGGCACGAACAGCTCGTCGACCAGGAGCCGGTGGGACGAGGGAAGCCCCTCGATCACGGTCGGCTCCACGAAGTAGCCATGCGCGTACGGCCCCGCTGTCAGCCGGTCGCCACCGACGACCACTCGTCCGCCGTCTCTCCGCGCTTCCGCGACGGCCTCCTCGAAGCGTCCGACGGCCCGCGCGTTGATGAGGGGACCGTGCCACACCCCGCGGTCCAGTGGATTGCCGGTCACGATGGCCGCCGTTCGCGCTGCCAGCACCTCGACAAACCGCTCGCGGACCTCGTGCGCCACGTACGCCCGCGAGCACGCGGAGCACTTCTGGCCTTGCGCGCCGAAGGCCGATCGCAGCACGCCGTCGGCCGCCTTCTCAAGGTCCGCGGAGGCGAGTACCAGCGCCGGGTTCTTGCCGCCCATCTCGGCGACGAGAGGCCTGGGGACCGAGCGGCTGGCATTGTCGCGGATCAGGGACATGCCCACGTCGCGTGAGCCGGTGAACACAATGCCCGCAACACCAGGGCTCTCGACGAGGGCCCGACCCACGGTGGCGCCCTGCCCGGTGACGACGTTGAGCACGCCCGGCGGCAGGCCGGCTTCCGCAGCCATGTCGTGCAACGCGAGACCCAGCCACGGTGTGTCACTGGCCGGTTTGAGCACGACAGTGTTGCCGGCCACCAGCGCGGCACCGGCTGGTCCGCCCGCGAGCGCGAGCGGGAAGTTGAACGGGGAGATCACGGCCCACACCCCGTAAGGCCGCAGCACGCTTCGGTTCTCCTCGTTCGGGCCGAGCGTGCCCATCGTGGTGACGAAGCCGTCGTGCCGCTCGAGTTCGTCGCAGTAGTAGGCGATGAGCTCGGCCGTTTCCTCGACGTCGCCGAGGCACTCGAGGCGATTCTTGCCCGCCTCGAAGCCCATGAGCGCCGCAAGCTCGCACCGGTGCGAGCGAATGGCCTCCGCAATGCGACGGACCGCCGCCACGCGCTCGCGCCACGGCTGCCTGGCCCAGGTCGGGAACGCATCGACCGCGGCGGCGACTGCGTCCCGCACCTGCCCGGGCGTTGTCTGCTGGAACCGGCCGAGGCTGATCCGCGTGTCGTGCGGGCTGACGTCGTCGAACCCCTCCGGCGACGACACCGCCCGCCCGCCAATGCAATTTGGATGAACGGCGCCGAACCGCTCCCTGACCCGCTCGACCTCCCGATCGATCCCGCGGTGGAGCGCCTCGAGCTGATCCCCGGTCATCGTGGCGTAGGTGATTTTCACGTCCGGTTCGGCACTCATTGATCCTCCCCGTAGGTGCTGGTCATCATCGAGCTAGTGGTCTGGTTGCGAATCAGCTAGCGCGTTTTCGGCTCCGGTCTACTATGAAGAACTCGAAAACGCGTTAGGCATTCGGCCGGCTACAGCGCTTTTCATGACCGTGTGGCGTTCGAGTAGACGCAATGCCGAAACACAAGGCTATTCGAAAAGCGCTCTATGCCTCCCGTCTGGCGGCGTTGCTCCTCGGTCACATGCGCCCAGCATGCTCTCTCGTCGCGCCTGGCGCGGATTTCACGAGCGCGTGGCTCTCACATAGCCGCAATCCATGACAGGTGAAATCCGCGCTGGCCAGCCGGGCGCCTCACCGCCCTCGGTGCACAAGCCAATTCGCAACCAGACCACTAGCGGTTCAAAGGATTCGCTTACCCAGGGCCGAAAGCACCAGGCCTGTTCCCAGCTCAGCCGTCTGATTGCGGACGTCGAGTATCGGGTTGATCTCCACCAGGTCGAGCGACGCCAGACGTCCCGCTCCTGCGATGACCTCCATCATCAGGTGCGCCTCCCGATACGTCAATCCGCCATGGACCGGCGTGCCCACGCCAGGCGCGATGGCAGGGTCACAGGCATCGACGTCGAGCGAGACGTGCAGCGCCGCACCGTCGCGGCCAAGGATGGCGAGCGCGCGTTCGGCCACACTGGCGATCCCGTCGCGGTCGATGTCCTGCATGGTGAACACGTGTACACCGGACTGCCTGATGAGGCCCTTCTCCATCTCATCGAGGCTGCGAACACCCACGAGAACGGTGCGCCCCGGCTCGACGGCAGGCATATCGCCGCCACGGATCAGCGCCAGTTCTTCTGGCTGCGGGCCCACGAGTGCAGCGAGCGGCATGCCGTGGACGTTGCCGCTCGCCGATGTCTCGGGTGTATTCATGTCGCCGTGGGCGTCGAGCCACAGCACGCCCAGCGGCCGGCCGCGCTGCCGCGCATGATCGGCCGCGGCCGCCACCGAGCCGGCGCCGAGGCTGTGGTCACCGCCTAGAACCAGAGGCAGTGCCCCCTGATCGAGCGAGTCGAGGACGGCCGCGTACACGCGACCACAGACCTCGGCGATCTCGCCGATGTAGCGCTTGCGCTCCGACCCCGGACTACGCGTCTCCAGGCCGGGTGTCGCGATATCGCCGCGATCGACGACCGGGTGCCCCAGACTCCTGAGCCGTTCGCCGAGGCCGCTGATGCGGACGGCCGACGGGCCCATGTCGACACCGCGGCGGCCGGCGCCGAGGTCGAGCGGTACACCAATCAGATGAACGGGACACGCGCTCGGACCGATTCTGGAGGGTGATGATTCAGGTTGGTCCGGGACGGGAGGACTCGGCGCCATCAGTCTGGTTGGCTGGACTCAGCATGACCGAGCAACCGCAGCGTCTTGCCGTCGCGCTCGGACCGATAGTATTTGTCGAGCAAGCGGTCGAACACCGAGCCCTGGGGCGACACGTACGCAAACAGAGTCGCGCACGACTGCAGTTTCAGGTCATCCGGCGAACCGAAGATATCCGCCGCGGACTGGCCCTCGACAGCAACGGCGGCCTCGGCGCACGCGAGCAACCTCGGTCCAAGAATCGGGTGATCAAGGTATGCCCTGGCCTCCCCGACACTCTTGACCGCGTAGTGCTTCGAGGTCGAACTGGAAGCCAGCCCGTCAATCTGCGGAATGATGTACCACATCCAGTGCGACCGCTTCTGGCCTTTCTCGATTTCCGACAATGCCTGCTCGTATTCAGCTTCCTGCGCTCGCACGAATCGACTCAGGTCGTAAGGGTCGTTCGCACCGGGAGGATCGGATGGATCGGTCATGCTCGACATCTTCCGCACATTCTGTATTACACGCCATGCACATCCAACCCCGAATGTCTCCGGTGAGTCGCCTCATCGTGGCCTCGTGCCTCGCTGACAACTGGTGCATAAAGCAGACCATCAGCGTCGAGACGACTGGCCCTTTGTGTCAACGGACGATCCCAGGACCTAGCCTCGCAGGCTGGAATATTCCGCGAGCCGGGGGAGATTCTCATCTGCCAGCGCTCATACGTAGTTGAATAGTGGCAGGGAGGACACATGTCGGACGGAGGCCGGGCGGTGCTCGTCGTGCTCGTTTCATCGGCAGTCGGAGCAGCCTACTTCTCTTACCCTCGCAGCGGTCCCGTTCCCGCCGGCGATCGTGAGACTCGTGCCACTCGTATGGATGGCCGCGTGCTTCGCAGCTATCTTCCTGCTCGCCGCGGTCATGGGCGGCTGACTCAGGCGCGGGCATGCGAGCGCCCGTGATCCGGCCAAAGAGACCTATAATCAGCGCCGTCACTCGTTCTCAGGGAGGCCGGCCATGTCGAACTGCCGTGCACTGTGTCCTGTGCTGCTCGCCTGGACGATCGCGTTCGCATCACCGCTCATCGCGCAAGAAAGACTCGTCCTCAACGTACGCCTGACGACGATCCCGGTAGAGGCCGCAACCGCGGAGGGACTCACCGGGTTCGGATCGGCCACCGCGTCGCTCGACGGTAATCGACTCACTGTGACCGGGTCGTTCGAGGGTCTGCAATCGCCCGCGACGAGTGCCCGGCTCCACGCGGCGCCCAGGGGGCTGCGTGGGCCAGCGATCATCGATCTCGACGTCACCAGCGGGACAACCGGCAAGATCACCGGCGACGTGACGCTCACGCCCGCGCAGGCCGACCGTCTGCGAGGCGGGCAGCTCTACCTGCAGCTCCAAAGCGAGGAAGCCCCGGACGGGAACCTCCGGGGCTGGCTTCTGCCATGAAGGAATCCAAACCGATGTCACTGACACCCAGGTCCGCCATCCTGCTCTTCTCCGTTGCATCCTGTGCCGTGGTCCTGACGGCCCAGCAACCCGCACCCGACGTCGTCTACACGGCGGACCAGGCCGCGACAGGTCGCGTGGCGTACGACGCGAGCTGCGCCGTCTGCCATCGGCCCGATCTCGGCGGACTGAACGAAGCCCCGCAACTCGCGGGTGGCAACTTTTTGAGCGAGTGGGGCCCTCGCTCGACAGCCGAGCTTGTCGAGTACATCGCGCGCACGATGCCGCCGGCGAACCCCGGCACCTTGAGCACTGAAGCGACAGCGGCGATCGTCGCCTACATCCTGCAAGCCAATGGCGCGACAGCCGGCGTACAGCCACTGGCACCCGCTGCGTCGGTTGCTATCGGCACCGTCAGCATGCAGCAGGCCGTGGCGGCGCAAGCCGCCCCCCCAGCCAACGCCGCCGCTGCGCCGCCAGCGCAGTCGGGACCAACGGGCCTGACCGTACGCGGCGACGTGCTCGACTTCACGCCGGTGACCGACGACATGCTGCGAAACCCGGACCCGGGTGACTGGCTGATGGTCCGGCGCACGTACCAGGGATGGAGCCACAGTCCGCTTCGCGAGGTCACGAGAGACAACGTGAATGACCTCCGGCTTGCCTGGGCCTGGTCAATGAACGAGGGCGGCCCCAGTCAACCGATGCCGGTGGCGCACAACGGCACGCTGTACCTCGTACACACGGGAAACGTCGTGCAGGCGTTGAACGGAGCGACCGGTGACTTGATCTGGGAGTATCGCGCCGGTCCGGAGCAAGGCGGCGCGATGCGGAACATGGCGATCTACCAGGACAAGGTCTTCATCGCCACCAGTGACGCCCGCATGGTGGCGCTCGACGCGCGCACCGGCAAGCTGGCCTGGGAGTCGCGTTTCGCCGATCCAGAAAAGGGGTTTGCCGCCAGAACGGGTCCACTCGTGATCAATGGCAAGTTGATACAGGGGCTCAACGGGTGCGATCGGTTCAAGGACGACGGCTGCTTCATCAGTGCGCTGGACGCCGACACCGGTCGCCTGCTGTGGCGCTTCAACACCGTGGCGCGTCCCGATGAGCCCGGCGGCGACACCTGGGGCGACGACCACCCGATGATGTTCAGGGCTGGCGGCGAAACCTGGATCACGGGCACCTACGACCCCGAACTGAACCTCACCTACTGGGGTACGGCGCAGGCCAAGCCCTGGGTCCCGGCAAGCCGCGGCATGACGGCGCTGGACAGCGCGCTGTACACGAGCTCGACCCTAGCGCTCAACCCTGACGACGGGACGCTCGCCTGGCACTTCCAGCATGCGCCGGGTGAGGCGCTTGATCTCGACGAAGTGTACGAGCGGGTGCTCGTCGACCTCGACGGTGAGAAGCTCTTGTTCACTATCGGCAAGCCAGGCATCCTCTGGAAGCTCAACCGCGAAACCGGCAAGTTCCTTGGGCACAAGGAGACGGTCTTCCAGAACATCTTCGAGTCGATCGACCCCACGACGGGTACGCCCACCTATCGACGCGACATCATCGACGCCAAGGCCAAGGAGTGGGTCCCTGCCTGCCCGAGTACCCAAGGCGGTCACAACTGGCAGGCCATGAGCTATCACCCCGAAGCGAGCCTCTTCGTGATCCCGCTGAGCCAGAGTTGTCTGGAGATTTCCGGACGCGAGGTCGAGTTCACCGAAGGGTCGGGTGGCACGGCTGCCGACCGTCGGTGGTTCGAGATGCCAGGGAGCGACGGCAACCTCGGCAAGCTCGCCGCATTCGATGCGAGGACGATGGAAGAGGTGTGGAGCTATGAGCAGCGTGCGTCGTTTCTGACGTCGACACTTTCGACGGCCGGCGACGTGGTGTTTGTCGGCGACCTCGATCGATACTTCCGAGCGTTCGACGTCCGAACCGGAGACATTCTCTGGCAGACGCGGCTGGGAACATCAGTGCAGGGCTACCCGATTTCCTACACCGCGAATGGCAAGCAGTACATCGCCGTGACGACAGGGTTGGGGGGCGGCAGCCCACGCAACGTGCCGCGACTCCTGGCGCCGGACATCAGGCACCCGCTGAACGGCAATTCGCTCTACGTCTTCGAGTTACCGGATGAGCAGCAACCCTAGCTCTAGCTAACCTGCGCGCGACGGCGCCGGGGTGAGGTCCCTGGCGGGAACCAGCGAACCGACCACAGCGATCACGAAGTTCACCACAAGCCCGTACAGCCCGGGGTGAAAGCCCCACACCTTGCCCGCCACGACGAAGCCGAACGGTCCGAAGGCGAGGGACAACGCCACGACCAATCCCGCGACAAGGCCGGCCAACGTCGGTCCCGCCTTCAGTCCCGTCCAGTGGATGCCGAGCATGAACGCCGGCACGAGTTGCACCAACACATCGAACTTGCGATCCAGCAGCGTGATGAGCGACGTCTGGTCCTTCAGGAGGATAGCCAGGACGGCCAGGCCGCCCAGCACGATCCAGGAGCACCGTTTTCCGATCCGCGTGAGCCCCGCCTCCGGCGCATCCGGGCGAAGATGCACGCCGTAGATGTCCTTGGTGAACATCGATGATATCGAGAGCATCGCCGAGTCCGCCGTGGACATGAGCGCGGCCAGCACCGCACTGAAGATCAGGACGACCAGGCCGTACCCGACCACGGAGCTCTCCTGGATCACGCGCAGGAGTCTGGACAGGACCTGATCGGTGTCGGCGCCTTCGAGACCCGGGATATAGGCCAGCGCGTAGATCCCGCCCACGACTGCGATAAGCGCGGTGGCAAACGGCAGGAACACCATGACGGCGAGACTCCGGTTCAGTACCCATTCAGACTGTGAGGCATAGATCCGCTGGATCGCGTGCGGATACAGTGCTCCGCCTAGCCCAACGATGAGGATGTAGCTGAGCCACTGCCTCTGCATGTCGGCGTCCGGCGGCGCTATCCTCTGGACGTTGGTCGAGGCGGCAATCGTGTTGGTCGCCTCGGACAGCGGCCCGAACTCTGCGAACAGTAACGCCAGCAGCACCGCAAACCCCACCATCAACACACCGCCCTGAAGGACATCGGTCCACGCGATTGCGCGAATGCCACCCATGGTGCCGTAGACCACCATGACCAGCGCCAGGCCGAGCACGCCATAGTTGTAGGCGATGTCGCCGTAGGCACCGGCAAAGCCCTGGAGCACGCGCCCCATGGTCATGAGCTGCGCCAATAGATAGTTGTTCAGCGCCACGATCATGACGATGGACGCCAGCAGCGAGAGCGCTGCGGAGCCGAAACGTTCCTGCACAAAATCCACGGGTGTCACATACCCGCCGTGGCGTGACAACGCGTACAACTTTGGCGCGAAGATCTGATAGCAGACGACGATGGCCAGCATGTAGTGGACAGCGATGAGCCAGCCGAAGCCCTCTCGGTAGGCGGCGCCGGCAACACCAAACACCGTGTTCCCGCTGTATTGGGTCGCGTAGAGCGTCAGAAAGAGAACGACGAAGCCGAACCCGCGGCCCGCCAGATAGAAGTCGCGCAGGGTGTCTTCGCGGCGGGCGTTGTAGCCGATCCAACCGATCAACAGGAGAGAGCACAAATAGAGGCCGACGAAGAACCACGCTCCGACGCCGAATGGAAGCACATCAGACATCAGTCGTCGCTGGTCCAGTAGATCCAGGCGGTCAACAGAGACGTCACGAACGCGGCCCCCAACGATGCCAGCGCCCAGAGGGGAAATCCGCCCACCTGCCGGATATCACCAGCCGGCCAGTACCAGGGAATGACCAGCGCCAACAGGCTCGCGTAGACCAACGCGATCCATGGTCGAGGGCTCTTCTTGATCATCTGGGTTCTTGCGGACCACCTGGTCCGCCACTCAACCTATAATTCAGTCGCTTCCGATTTTCCGTCCCCGGAGGTCCGCGCGGGCGCTCGCCAGAGGAGACCTATGAGGTTCAGGTTCGTCGATCTGCTCTCTCTCGCAGTGGCATTGTCGCTGATCCCATCCCTGGCCGGTGCCCAGGCGGCGAGCGGGGGCACGCAGGTTTCCGGAAGCGAGAGCATTCCGCGTACGGACGACGGGAAGCCCGACCTGTCGGGCATATGGCAGGTGTTGAACCGAGCCAACGACAACCTCCTCTCTCATTCCGCGAGCGAGGGTGTTCCCGCCGGCCTCGGAGTCGTCGAGGGTGACGAGATCCCGTATCGACCGGAAGCACTCGCACAACGGGAAGCGAACTTCGCCAACCGAGACACGCAGGACACCGAGGCGAACTGTTACCTCCCAGGCGTGCCGCGCATCACCTACATGCCCTTCCCGTTCCAGATCATTCAGTTGCCGGAGGTCACCACCATCCTGTACGAGTACGCGCACGCGACTCGCTACATCTATACGAACGCGAGCCCGCATCCCGAAGGGCCTATCAACTGGTGGATGGGAGATTCGCGCGGCCGCTGGGAGGAGGATACCTTTGTCGTCGACGTCGTGCACTTCAGCGATCAGACCTGGTTCGACAGGACGGGCAACTTCCACAGCGAGAATTTGCACGTCGTCGAGCGGTATTCGCTCGTGGATGCCGATCACATCAACTATGAGGTGACCATCGAAGATCCGACGGTGTTCACACGACCGTGGACGATGCGCATGACGCTGTATCGCCGCACGGAGCCGAACTTCCAGCTACTGGATTACGACTGCTACGCGTTCGAATGGGAACAGTACTATCCGTATCCGGGCCTGTGATCGTGACGGAGGGCGTGTCCTGATGAAACTGCACCACGCGATGATGGCGTTGGGAATGAGTCTGGTGCTGGCATCGCAGCCGGTCTCGCTATCCTCCCAGGGCGCGTTGCCGGAGCCGACTGCACCCTGGACCCCGACGCTGACACCTGACGGCCAGCCCGACGTGCAAGGTGTCTGGAGTCCTGTTGGCGGCGGCACCCAGTCGCTGGACCCCGCGATGAGCAGCGGGGCACTCTTTCGCGATCGGGTGGCCGGAGTCACAAGTAACAATCCGAGCCGGATCGTGGATCCGCCGGACGGCCATATTCCGTATCAACCGTGGGCGGCGGCTCTGCAGCAGGAGCTCGAGGCCGTCTACGAAAATCCGACCAGGCCTGAGCACATTGATACGCAGACCAGATGCCTGGGCCCCGGCGTGCCGCGCCTGTACTACTTCCCGCGGTTTCGAATCCTTCAACCGGCCGGCAGCGTGGTCTTCGTCTGGGATCAGTACCACACGTATCGAGTGATTCCTCTGGACGGCCGGCCGCATGTCGGTGCGAACATCAAGCTCTGGTCAGGCGACGGGCGAGGCCACTGGGAGGGCAACACGCTCGTCGTGGACACGACCAATCTCAACGCAAAGTCTCGGCTCGACGTCGTCGGCGATTTCTTCAGCGACGAGGCGCACATCCTGGAGCGGTTCGTCTTCATCGACGGCGCCACGATGCACTATGAAGCGACGATCACCGACCCGACGGTGTTCACCCGACCGTGGACGATGCGCGTCGTCCAAAGGCGCGGGCAGGACGAAGAGTTCTGGGAGTGGGCCTGTCACGAAGGCGAGCGGGACGCCGCCGAAACCTCGAGTCAGATCACCGACTCGGATACGGGCAACAGATAGCGGTCGCCTCTTCCTGAACTCGCTATCAGCCCACGGGCTCTCCAGGCCTTATGGCAACGCCCGGGTCAGCGTCATCATTCCCTGGCCGGCTGGTAAGGTCCAGCTGATCGGCGTTGACCCCGTCAACTGCGCATTGAGCTGCAGGCTTGGCCCGCCATCCCGGCGCATCCATTGGCCCAGCGCAACCGCCGCCGTATTCGGAAATGCAAGTTCGTTTTGTCGTCCGGTGGTCTGCACCGGGTTCGGCGTTTCCTTGAATCAACGTCTCGGCATCGGAGGCTCAGTGGCGAGCGTCGCGTAGAATCTCAACCGAGCCGCCGCCGAGTTTCAACAGCGCACGGGACATCCCCCGCGCGGCCTGCCAAGAAGCTGGCGAGCACGCCGATCGCACGGCCGAACGGGCGAATCGCTCGACGGCTGACCAATCGGGATGTCTATCAGGACTAACTTGGCCTTAGCGAACTCTTGGTTCAGCTCGTGAAAGCTGCTGCAAAGGCGGTAGTCCAGCTCTGCGCCGCTGCGCGGCCCTTGCGCCTTCGAGTAACCGATCCCTCGTCTTAAAGTAACTGCGCTGCTGACCTGACCCTGCAAAAAACAATAACGCGTCTATGCCAAAATGCAGCTTATAGCACAGTATCCTTTGCTCGAAATGATCTATGGCAGTCCTGGTTCTTAGATAATGATCTAGACAAATGGTGCCATAATCTATTTCCTGTTCCCAAAAACTCAGCCATGCCACATCATATAAAAAGTCGCCATATCTGGAACCTTCCCAGTCTATGACACCAGTAACGTTTTCGCCATCCGAGAACGTGTTGCTAAATCCAAAGTCAGCATGTACCAGGTGTCTAATCTCGGGGCAATACCTCAACAGAGACGTAAATCGATCTGTTAATTCCTGAACAACGGCTCTTTCCAAACACGTCGCGTAGTGGCCCTCTTCGAGGTCTAGCGTACTTCGCCTTAGGACTCCGAGCAGGTGGCCATTCCAGCTGACGTTGTGTGCATTTCCTCCGGTATCCCAGTGACCAAACCCGGCACCCGTTATGGGGGTTCGGTGTATTGCGTCTAGCAGGCTGCTGAAGAACCCGGGTGATCGGGCCGTTTTCTAAGGATCATGCGAGTCACCACCGACCGACAACGGTGCGCACGGCTGTGCGCTGGCCCCGATCAAGGGGCCGGCGACACGCGCGGCCGGTGATCAGGGACACCTCGCCTCCAGATTCCGCAGCCGGACCAAGTTATAGACCGTGGCGGCGAAGGTAAGCTGCCAATCCACGAGGGCGACACCGCGATGCCGGAGTTTGCGCAAGCCGCCGACGGTCTTCATCCAGCCAAAGACCTGTTCTACGAGTTTCCGTTTCCGCTGACTGACGTGATAGCCCGCATGCCGCGTGGTCCGGCCATCGATCGCACTCCAGCGGACCTTCTGAGCAACGTGGGGCGTGACGGCCCGGATACGGACAGCGGCCACAAAGCTTGCCACATCGTAGCCCTTGTCCGCCCCGACCGTGCTGCCCGGCGGCGCGCTGGCCTCCAGCAACAGCGCCGCTGCCTCGCGTTCGGCGGTCCCCGTCGCGTGAGTCGCGCAGACGTTGGCGACAAGTCCCTGTCGATTGTCCAGCAGCACGTGGCCCAGATACGCCAGCTTGGCTTCCTTCCCCTGGCCCTTCCGAGGCAGCATCGCCTCCGGATCGGTCGTCGACTGGTGCGTGTCGTTGCGCCGCCGCTCCCCGTGGAAGTTGACCGTGGGATTCCCGGGGTCATCGGGCGGGTCGCTCTCCGCCGCGTCCCGGCACCGAAAGCTCTTCAGGCTGGCCCACGCTTCCAATTGGGTCCCATCCACAGTGAAGTGTTCGTCCGAGAGCAGCCCGGCCGCCCGCGCGTGGGCCTGCACCGCATCAAAGAAGGCGGCCGCGAGATCGCCCGCCAGCAGCCGGTCGCGATTCTTGGTAAACGTGGTGGGATGCCAAACCGGGTCGTCCAAATTCAAGCCCACGAACCAGCGGAACAGCAGGTTGTAATTGAGCTCTTCCATCAGCAGCCGCTCGCTCCGCACCGTGTAGAGCACCTGCAGCAACAACGCGCGCAGCAGCTGTTCCGGCGGGATCGACGGACGCCCTGTGTTGGCGTACAGGCCGGCGAACCTGCGCGACATCGTTCTCAGCGCTTCGTCCGTCAGCGCGCGAACCGCGCGGAGCGGATGGTCGGCTGGCACGCGCTGTTCCGGCGACAGGTAGCTGAACATGTGAGTGCTTTGCTCATCGTGTCCGCGCATGATGGGGCTCCCTTCAGCGGTGTTGGGAGCATGGTAGTACGCCGGGATCGATCTGTCGATCCCATTTCACGGAGTTTTTCAGCAGCCTGCTAGCACACACGACCGCGTTACGGACGTTCATGACGTCTCGTCGGGCAAGAGCGGGCATATCACGCCGGACCGGGACTTGAGGCAGGAGGTCACGACCCGCGAACGAACGCGCTCGTCCTAGGGTCCAAGCGGACCTTCGAAAACGGCAACAACGGCACCGATGACGGGACGGCTATCGGTGGCTGCGGCCTTCCCGCTGTCGCTACACCGCACTATTCGAGAGATTCGGCGGGAAATGGCCAGAGCGCGTACCGGACACGCCCGCCCGCCGCGGGGTGAGCACGTTGGCGAAGTAGCGGCGCGACCGGAAGCCGTCCTCCGTGTGGCCGATACGGTCGGGCGTCTGGCGTACGCTGGTCACCGCGTACGCATCGAATAGGTTGTCGGCGTAGAACGTCAGGGTCCAGGCGTCCTTCGAGAGCGACGCCGACACGTTGTGGACGTCGTAGGCTGGCAGCGTCTCGCCTCCAGCGTGCATCCCGATCCGGGTGAGCACGTCGCCGATGTAGCTGTAGCCGTACTGCAGCTCGAACGTGCCGCTGCCGAGTCGCGTGACGTAGGAGGTAAGCAGGCTCCCCTGATGGCGCGGTGCACCCGACAGCCGGTCGCCCTCGAAGGCGTCGGCACCGTCATCGAGCAGGCCGGGCGAGTCCCGGCTCAGCTCCGCGCGCGTATACGACCACGACCCGTGGAGGCGCCACGCGTTCGCCAGGGTGGCTGCCGACGCGAGTTCGACGCCGCGGCTCACCGCCCCGCCGCCGTTCAGCGTGATCGGCTCCGCACTGAACGGGGTGAGCCCCGCCACCTGGATGTCGGTCCAGTCGACATGGAACACGGTCGCGCTGAGGGTGAACCGCTCGTCGCGCCATGCACGGCGCAGCCCCACCTCGTAGTTGGTCGTCGTGTCCGGCCGGATGAGCGCCTGGTCGGCGTAAACGCAGCCCGATTGAGGCGGGTCGTTGCCGAGTCGGTGCAGACCCGGAAGTTGTTGCCGCCGCCGATGCGGTACCCCTCGGACCGGGTGACGTAGGCGTTGGTCTGGTCGTCGAACCGGTAGACTGACGCTCCCCTTGAGCAGGTAGCCGCGGTCGTCGGACTCAAAATCGCTAGAGGGCGAATTGTACATCGGCGTGAATGGGAACTCCGTCTGGCTACCAGTCGCAATGCCGTAGCCGAACCAGCGGCCGCCTCCTGTCACGCTCCCATCCACTGGCTCGACTGCCGTGACCCGGCGCTCGAGCCAGTGGATGTGCCGGGTGATCTCTCGGCGCACGGGCGCCGCCGCATGCTCCAGGCGATTGCGCTCCGCGGTCAACATGTCTAAGAGCTGCCGGCGGCGGGTACTGAGCGCTGCGAGCTGCTGCAGCGCCGCATCCGGCACCGGCCGAGGCGCGGGCTGCACCCGTTCGGCAAAGAGCGCGAGCAGCTGCGCATCGAGGCGGTCCGTTTTCGCCTGCTGCCCCGTGGCTTTGCCGAAGTCGTGCACCTGGCGCGGATTCGCCACGACGACGGGGAGAGCCGCTGCGGCGAGCGCCACGACGAGCGCGGTTTCGTAGCCACCGGTCGCTTCCAGGACGATGAGGCTCGGTGCCAGGGCGCGGAGACGGTCGACAGTGGCCGCGATGCCCGCGGCCGCATTCGGTGTCGTCCACGACGTGCCCGCCGGGCGGCAGGCCACCACGAAGTCGGCCTTCGCGATGTCGATGCCCACGAAAATCGGAGTCGATGTCATGCGAACCTCCAGGGCAGACGAGTCCGTCTTGGCCCGGCCTTGCAGATACGGGGTCGCACCCCCTGGCAACTGTACGGGCTCACGGACGAGCCGCCAACGACGCCCCGCTATCAGACGGCCTGGGTGGCCAAGGTCCTCTCGAGCTGTCGTCAGCGGGTGGACGGACTCTAGATAGACCGTCCGAAATCAAGATACAAGGTCTTCGGGCCGCTGACAGGGCGGCGACCAACGACGACAGAAGGAGGATGTGATGGCAAGGGTAGCTCCGGAAATCGTCGAGAAGGTCGACGTCGACCACCTGGTGGAGCCGCTCGTCAAGAACGCCGGGGCCGAACTGGCGACAGCCTACGACTGCACGGTTCTACGCGCCAATCTCATCGGCCTTGCAGGAGAGGGGCTCACAGCCATGACCGAGGATGCGCGCATCGAGGATCGCCACCACTTCAAGGCGCTCGTCCCGCGCATCTCCGAGCTGGGAGGGACGCTGCCGCGGCCCAGGAGTGACTTCCACGACCCGGTCAGCCCCACGGCTTCCCTGCCGAGGACCCCACCGACATCCAGGCCATGCTCACGGTGGTGGTGAACGCGGAACGTTGCATCGTGAAGGGCTATCGCGAGGTTCTCGGCGACGGTGGCGACACATGTCGCACGCGGGAGGGATATCCCGCGGAGTCCCGCGATATCCCGCGACAAGCTTTGTTCACGCTCATCGCATGAGGACACCGCAGGACACGGATGATGGTCGCGCTATAAACACAATCGCGCGCCTGCGTTCGCCTCGGCGCTGGGTCGCGGTCGTCATGCTGCTCCTGGCGGCGCCGGCCGCGGCGGCGGCGCAGACCGAGTCCACTATCAATACGGGAAGCTCACCAACCCGTTCTCGGGAGCGCGGGCGTACACGACCATCCTGACCTGGGCGCGGCGGCTCAAACAACGCCGTCGCGAAACCGGAGCGGTCGCGCCGCGGGCCCAACGGTACGGCCCGCGGCCGGTTCTGGCCCCCCACCTGGCGACGCTGGCCGCACTGCTCCAGGCGCCACCCGATCGCAGGTTGGCCGACCTGCAGGCGGCGCTTCCCACCGCGCGTCAACGGAGGCACCTATCTAGGCGGAGCCCGTGATGCGGCCGACCGCACGACGTCTTTGGGGTGGATCGCGCGTTGGACTGGCCCAACAGTTTGTGCACTGCCTCTGGTGCGCCCGTAGCTCAGTTGGATAGAGCATCGGCCTAAAGCCGACGGCCATGGTTACACTCCTGCTATAGTCTCGTGGACGGGGCGTGCCATGCCGCGACTGACGCGGTGATTGCCACTGAATCCCGATAATCATATGGACATCGTCCTCGCCTTCAGCGCGTTGTGCATCTTGCTGGTGATCGGCAAGATCCTGCGAGTGACGATCCGCCTGTTCCAGAAGCTCTACCTGCCGGCATCGGTGATCGGTGGTTTGCTTGGGCTGGTGCTTGTGCAGACGATCGGTGGCTCCCTGCCCGACGCGACGACGGCGGGCTGGACTCGGTTGCCAGGATTCCTCATCAACATCGTCTTCTCGGCCCTCTTCCTGGGAGTCTTCATTCCACCGATCAGACGTATCTGGGGGATCGCCGGGCCGCAGCTGGCGTACGGCCAGATCGTCGCCTGGGGCCAGTACGTCGTCGGCCTTGGCGTGGCGATCGTGGTTCTGTCACCGGGTTTCGACGTCCCGGGGGCGATCGGCACCATCATTCCGGTCGGCTTCGAAGGGGGGCACGGTACGGCCGCTGGTCTGGAACCGGTCTTCGATGCCTATGACTGGCCCGAGGGTAGGGATCTGGCTCTCACATCGGCGACTTGCGGCGTCCTGTTCGCCATCATCGTCGGCATGGCGCTCGTCAACTGGGCGGCGCGCCGGGGCTACACCCGGCAGCTGAAGCGCCTTGAGGACATGCCCGAGAGCAGTGTCGTTGGCGTCTACGACCCAGCTGAGCGGCCGAGCGCCGGAAGCCAGACCGTGTCAGCAGCGTCAATCGACAGCCTCGGCTTCCATCTCGCCATCATCGGTCTCGGTGTGTTCATTGGCTATCTGATCCACAGCGGCTTAGTGCGCGTCGAGCTTCTGGTGCGGCCTCCGAGCGCCAACGACCGCGCCTTCTTCGACAGTTTCCCGCTCTTTCCGCTGTGCATGATCGGTGGCCTGGTGGTGCAGCTCTTCTTCGCTAACTTCACCAAGCGCAATCCGCTCGACCATCGCCTCATGCAGCGCCTCTCGGGCACCGCCATGGATTTCCTGGTGGTGGCCGCGATCTCGACCATCAACGCGGAGGTGGTGCTGGAGGGGCTCGGGCCCTTGGCGATCCTGGTCGTCGCCGGGGTGCTGTGGAACGTTTTCTGCGTGATGTGGCTAGCGCGCCGCCTCTTACCAGCGGACTCGTGGTTCGAGCGCTCGATCGCCGAGATGGGGCAATCGATGGGCGTCACCGCCACCGGCCTCTTGCTGTTGCGCGTTGTCGATCCCGAGGGTAACACCGACGCCACCTCGGCCTTCGGCTACAAGCAGCTCATGCACGAGCCGTTCATGGGCGGCGGGCTGTGGACCAGCGCCGCCATTCCGCTGGCGCTGGCCTACCATCCGGTGTGGGTGCTCGGCATCAGCACCGGGGCGGTGGCGCTCTGGCTGCTGGTGTGGGCGCTGTTGTTTCGCGGTCGGCTCGGCCTCGGGTGATGGAAAGGCATCGCTGACATACGATCGGCTCCACACTTCGAACGGTGCATGTCGCGCATGACCGCCGCCTGGTCCAGGATCTTCGGTCGAGGCGCGCTGGAATCCTGTACGCGCACGCTGCCCTCAGGCAAGCAAGGAGTGCCATCACCAGTGCGAGTGACCGGCCCTCTCTTCTGTCCGTACGGAAGAAATTCCGCGTGCGCTGATTTTCCATCTGTCGGAACCGTACCCAGCGTGCCTTCACAGCGCCGTGGATACGAGAATCACCGATGGCCACTTCGGCTTCCCGTGCCGGTGGCGTTGCGCTGCCATTCCGGCACGTTTTGCCGACGTCTGCGGATCCATCTCGAAGAGCAAGACGGCGGTGTGGGCGGCATGGATTACGCTCTCGCGGACAAGATCTCGATCGGGGTCGTTGCTCTCTAAGCCTCAACAACCGTTTAGGATATCTCACTGCCCATCCGATAGCAGCTCAGGTTAATATAATCCTCTGTTGAGCCTATGGGGAGCCGAGGTCTTCGCAGGGAAAGCGGTCCCGGATTGGCTGATTGTAGTAGCGCATCGAGATAGACCTGCAGCTGATGGCGCCCGACACCGTGGTAGGTCCCGATGAGCCACTGTTGCAGGCTGCCGATCGCCCGATGGACGGCTGGCAGCACCGCCGGTCCGCCCGACCGGACCCGTTGCACCGACGGCCCATGGCGGTAGCCCGCTGCCCGGAGGCCTTCGAACGGCTTGAGCCCGTCGGTGTAGGTGGTCGCCCCAGGAGTGATATGCCGTTGGGTAAACGCCGTGAAGGTGTTCTGGCTGAAGTCAGGAATCACCTCCATGCGGACGCGCCCTGTGCCGGCTCCCTGCTTCTCCACCGAGACGGCGACCAGAACCGCTTTGCGACCTTTGAATTGGCGGCTGCCACGCAGCCCCGGTTGCGGACCGCCGACCCAGGTGTCGTCGAGTTCGACGTCCCCATGCAACGGTTCGCGCGCCACGTTCACCATCGCACGGCGGAGCTTGTGCAGCAGGAGCCAGTCGGTCTCGTACCGACCGATCGCCAGCTGGCGTTGAAGCAGCAGCGCCGAGATCCCGCGCTTGTCGGTCGTCATCAATTAGGCCGCCCAAAACCCCACCGTCAACGGGAGCCTGGTCCGATGCAGGACCGTGCCCGCGGTCAGGGGATACTTGATATCGACACCTGGCGCACTCGCGACGCTGCCACGCGCGGATCGGAAACGCTCGCCCGTGACCACAGCGTGGGCATCGAAATCCCTCGGGCCATCGACAGGCCTCGAGGTACTGCTGGCAGGCCTTCTCGTCCGCGAACCGTCGCTGAAACTCGCGGAGGCTTGTCGGGAACGCGCGGCACCGAGGTACGCTATTAATGGCGGGCTCCTGAAGCAAGCGGATAAGCATCAGCGAGCCAGCGAGCCAGCGGGTTCAACGGGAAACTGCGTGTCGAACTGATCCACCAATGAATAGACTGATCGGTGTACTCGTGGCTGGCGCTGTCACACTACTCGCGGCACCAGATGTGGCAGCCCAGAGCTGGCGCTCGGGATGGTATGGCGGGCTGGACGTGGGGGTTGCCCTGCCCCGCGACATCGATATCCGCGGGCGAACCGACGATATCCCGACGAACTGCGACGGGCATTTCCCAGACGTCGAGGTTGACGGTAGGACGCTGCCCTTACCGCTCGACCATCCCGATTGTGCCCCCGGAGCCGAAGGATGGGAAAACCACTTCGACATCGACGGCGGCCCGTTGCTCGGGTTCCATGCGGGCTATGCGTGGCGGGCGCTTCGTATCGAGGCCGAGTATGTGCATCGTCGACACGGCGGTAACCGATCCGCCAGCACTATCACCGGTAGCGACAAGCAGGCCGAATTCGTCTTCGGAGCCGAACGGCTAAGCGACGTCGAAGCCGATGCGTTCTTCGGCAACGTCTACTACGACTTCCGTGGCGCACCGTTCGAGCTGATTCCCTATGTCGGTGCCGGAATGGGGTTGATTGCGGCGAGCACGACCTACAGCACCACATACCACCGTAATCCCGACAGCAACATCATGCGAACTCTCGGGCGGCATCCGGCGGCTGCCGGTACGCTGTCAGTGCAAGAAGCAACGTTGTCGGATCGCCTCTGGGCATATCAATGGACGGCGGGCATCGACTATCCACTCGTCGAGCGCTTCGTACTGGGCGTGGAGGTGCGCCACGTGAAGCCTGAAGAGCTTTCGGTGCCGGGACGCGGCGGAGAGCGACCCGCCCGATGACCCCGGGAATCCCACGGTCAACTTCCACGGGGAGCGGCGGCGCAACGACACGCACCAGTCGACGACCGATCCGGAGGCGATGCTGCCTCGGAAGGGCCAGGGGAAGGAAGCCAAGCTGGCGTATCTGGGCCACGTGCTGCTGGACAATCGACAGGGACTTGTCGCCAACGTCTGCGCGACTCACGCGACGGGGACCGCCGAACGCGAGGCAGCGGCGCTGTTGCTGGAGGCCAGCGCGCCGCCGGGCAGCACGGTCGGGGCGGACAAGGGCTACGATGTGGCAAGCTTTGTGGCCGCTGTCCGTATCCGGGCCGTCACGCCCCACGTTGCTCAGAAGGTCCGCTGGAGTGCGATCGATGGCCGGACCACGCGGCATGCGGGCTATCACGTCAGTCAGCGGAAACGGAAACTCGTAGAACAGGTCTTTGGCTGGATGAAGACCGTCGGCGGCTTGCGCAAACTCCGGCATCGCGGTGTCGCCCTCGTGGATTGGCAGCTTACCTTCGCCGCCACGGTCTATAACTTGGTCCGGCTGCGGAATCTGGAGGCGAGGTGTCCCTGATCACCGGCCGCGCGTGTCGCCGGCCCCTTGATCGGGGCCAGCGCACAGCCGTGCGCACCGTTGTCGGTCGGTGGTGACTCGCATGATCCTTAGAAAACGGCCCGATCACCCGGGTTCTTCAGCAGCCTGCTAGAGGGTGGTCAACGCGCCGACCCACGGTCGGTTGCCGACCTTGGCTCTACAGGGCAGTGTCACCGCTGGCGCTGACAGCCACGCGTTGTCCCGACCGGATACCTACCTGGCTGCGCAACGCTCGCAAAGCGTCGACAACAGCTTTGAGCGATCTGATCGATTCTTCCGCGCCGGGGTTGATCCACTCAGTTTGCATAGCGGGATACGGCTGCAGCGTAATTGTGCTCCCTGTTTCCGAGCCATTGTCCGTCGAGCCGTAAGCTATTCCAACCGGCCGTGCAACCTGCTGCCATAGTTCCTCCGTGATAAACGGAACAATCGGATGGGCTAGACGCAGAGTTGCCCGAAGAACACTCAACATCATATGACGCGTTGCACGCTGCTGTGCTGGACTACCAATTCGCAACTGGACCTTAGCGAGCTTCAAGATACCAATCGCAGTATTCATTCCAGACAAACTTATATATAGCTCCCGCGGCCACATCGAACCGGTATTCACCGAACGCCATTTCGACATCGCCCACGGTACGCTGGAATGCGCTGACAATCCAGCGATCACCCGGGTTCTTCAGCAGCCTGCTAGAACACCGTCGTGATCTTGGTGAACAGCGTGTTCCCCTGGTCCGATCGCTCCCCGAATTCTGCGGTGCCTCGCTGGTAGGCGACCTGAATCGTTCCGAACGGCGGCATGTACCGATAGACGAACACCGCCTGGATATTTCTCCGGTCGATCGCCGAATTGGTCTGGAGGAAGAGCCGGACGAACAGGTCCTTCGTGAAGAACTGATTCGCGCGGACGACGTGGATCCAGGCGCCAGCATCGTCTGGATCGGGATCGAGGACGAGCCGCTGCAGCTCGTACTCGGCCGAGAGCTCCGGTGTGACCGTGTAGCGCGCAGCCGTGCTCCAGAGCGTGAAGTCGGCGTCGAAGTTGTGCCCGAAGGTCAATCCGCCCCGGACCGACTGCCAGGCCCGTGTGTTGTAACCCAGCTCCAGTCCCGTCTGCCGGTTGCGAAAGTCCTTCTCGAACCGCTTGAACTCCTGCGTGTGGTTGACCGAGGTGCTCCACTTGTTGCGCCAATCAACCGACAAGGATTCGTCGACCTGCCAGCTTCGCATCGTGCCGTTCTGCCCCCAGTAGGCGTTGTAGACCGACCCATACTGGATCCGCTCCGCCGCGCCCCCAGTCGGCCAGAACGTCTTGTTGACCGCGCCGTCGAGCTCACGCCGGTCATCGTCGCGGATGAATCCAATGGCGTTGACGTTGTCGGCGAAGCGATCGCCGAGGTGCGAGTACAGCACGTGCGCGTGAGCAGTCGAGGAATCGTAGGAGGGGCGAAGGAAGAAGGCCATGCTCCCGCGGCCGTACTCGCCGTAACTCTTGACGAGCTGTCCCGTAAGCCCAAGCGTCTCGGTGAAGAACAGGTTGGCGTCCAGTTCGATCGACCCCTGGCGCTGTCCGCCGTGCACGCGATCGGCGATGAGGAACCCGATATTCGACCGTGACGACACGTCGCGACGCACGCGGCCCACCGTGTAGGTTGCTCCGGACGACGCATCCGGGATGTCGCCGTGCGTGGTCAGGAGCGCAAACGTCCAGGGGCCCTGCCGGCCGAGGGCTTTGGCTCCAGCGGTGATGTCCGAGACGCGTCGTGAGTAGAAGGTTTGGATCCGCTGATTGAAGAGCTCCTGGCCCTCGATGAAGAACTGCCGCTTCTCGGTGAGCGACACCTCGAACCGGGTGAGGTTGATCTCTTCCTGGTCGGCTTCCACGGTCGCGAAATCGGGATTGACCGTCAAAAACGTCGAGGTTTGCGGAGTGACCGCGTAGCGGACGTCCAGGCCCACCGAACCGGTCGGCGAAAGACCATCCTGGGCCTGTGCGAGCGCGTACGGCACGATCTGCTGCCGACGGGTCGGTTCCGGCACGTCGAGCCCCACAAGATCGCCAGCCTGCGACATTCGACCCCAGTGGTCTACCGGGCCGGCCCAGTAGGTGCGTTCCAGGCTCCGCACGCGCGTTCGGGCAAAGTTGATGCCCCATGTCGTGTCGATTCCGGCCGCGTACTGGATGGAGCTGAACGGGATGGAGAATTCCGCAGAGTATCCATAGTCGGTCCGGCGTCCGGCCGACGCCCACGGAGCGTCCCAGTTGTTGTCGTTGCTCGTTCCGTCTTCCGCCAGCCGTCCGTCCATTTGCGTCCCGAGGACATTGGTCATGAACATGTAGCCGGATCGCCTGTCGTGGAAGCTGTCGATGTAGATCTGCACCGAGTCGTCCGCCCACAACGGCGCGTCGCGCTGTGTCATCTGCGCCATCGGTTCCTCAGAATCATGGGCCTCGAAGGCAACGTACAGATTCGAATCGTCGTAGAGGAGCAGGACCGTCGTCGGCAGTTCGGCTGGATCACCGCGGTTCGGCTCGAACTGGACGAAGTCCTCCCCGCGTGCGGCGGCAGCCCACTCCCAATCTTCGATTGTGCCGTCGATAACCGGAGGGACGGTCGTTTCGACGGCCCGCATGATGAACGGCCGCGGGGGAGGTGCCTGGGCCAGTGCTGGCGTCGCCATGGTGACCACGCTCGCGAGAGCTAAGAGAGCACCGAAGCAGCCGGTCGTGGAAGCCGGGCCGCCTGGGGGCGAGATGCTGGGACGCATGGCTTTCGGATGATTGTACCGAATTGCGACTGCACCGGACTCTGATGGACACCGGTCCTGATCCACAACACCATGAGCGCTGGAATCACCCCGGTCGAGAACTTGGTGTCGCAGATTCTTACCGACCCCCTGGTCCCTCTGCCTCCCGGAGCATCGCTTCGAATCTCGCCTCGGCCCCCGCCACGTAAATCCCAAATCCTTCGGCGTCAAAGCAAGTCTCACACCTCGGGTCGACGGGGAGGGCCGGATCCAACTCCTGGGGCGGGTCTTGCGGGTGATTGTGGAGGAAGACGTCGGGAGGTTCGAGCTCCTTCAGCCGTTGAAGCGTCCTCTGCGTGTCGGCGACAACCGTCGAGTGCCTGGGATTGTCGAAGAGCTGAGCCCCTGCGTTCGGGATTTCACCGCCACGGAAGGCGACCGAATACGTGTTGCCATCGTCCTGAACGGTTGTCATCCACATCGTTGCGCCCTGCGTATGCCCCCCCGTCCAGAGAGCGCGCAACGTCACTCCGCCCAGCGTGACGGTGTCGCCGTCCTCGATCACGCGGTCCACCGGAACGGGATCAAAGTTCCGGGCACCGATCGCCGAGTTGTCCTGGCCCGATTCGAGTGCCACGGCATCGCCACCGAGCGCGACAACCTGCGCACCGGTGACTCGCTTCATGGCCGCATGTCCCTCGACGTGGTCCCAGTGCGCATGGCTCGAGATCATGATCCGGATGTCCCGGACGTTGAACCCGAGCTTCTCGACGTTCGAGATGATGAGCGGGTGCATCTCGGTGCTACCCGTGTCGTGGAGAATATGGCCCTCCGGCGTGGTGATGAGATAGGAGCCGTATTGGCCGCCGACGTAGTAGATGTTGCCTATGACGCGGAACGGTTCCGCGGCTTCACTCACCGCTTCCTGTTGCGCCGCTTGACTGTACGGCGAAACACACGCGATGGCTGCGCTCGCCAGAACCAAAGCACATATCGGACGCATAAGGCCTCCTTCACACATGGATGTCTGTGTCGCCTGCCTCCGGGAAGCAGCATAAAGAACCTTCCCGAATCGAGGCCGACCCGATGAAGCATATCCGAACGAGTCGTTTGTGGGGTTGAGCCTCAGGCTCGCCAGTCGCCTCGGGCGATGGCGGCTGGATTATCGAACCTGAAGGAGCTGAAGACGAGGCCGTCCACAGCCGGTTGCGCCAGCAGTGCGCGCTCCTGGGCCGACGACCGCCGGCTCCACTGGCGGGCGACATACAGGCGCGTGCGAGACCGCTGACAGACTGGTCCATAGTCTGTGGCCAGCTGGTCCCGGAGCGCGGGCATCCCGGAGCCGTGAAGATAGTTCTGGATGTAGCCGCTGCCCCGGTGCATCGGCCAGAGCTGGTGCCACATCGACGGACACTGGGACGAATTCTGGTTGACCACCAGCTCGTCGAGCAGGTCGTCCTCGACCCACACGCGCCACTGGAGTTCGGCGTTGCCCAGCGGGGGACCGAGCACGTCGCCGCGGGGCGCCCCGACCGCCAGCCGCCGGTCCTCGGCCCGCAACGCGACCCGAAGCTCGCGAAGAAGCGTCGTGAGATACCCGCCGAGATGCCGGCGCCAGGCGCCGAGATCGAACGGTTGCGATCGCGGCTCGACACCGTGACGCGCCTGGAAGTCGCCGCAGGCAGGCTCGTTGAAGCCAAACTCATCACCGAAGCGCGCCGGCTTGGACTGCGATCGCAGGCAGACGAAGACCCCGTCGAAGTCGGTCTGGGCGATGGCGCCGACGATGCGCTGGAGGAAATGGGCCCTTACCTCGGGATAGGCGAGTGACAGGACGCCCTGCTGCCGTCGTCGTCCTGCTTGGTCCACGACGAGGTACTCGGAATGATCCCGACTGAACACGCTCTGCCAGGCCACGTCGCGCCCGTGCATCGCGTTGTGATGGCTGACCGCGCGAACGGTGGGTCGCGCCAGGGGCCAGCCCTCGTCAAAGAGCGAGACGTAGAGATAGGCGCCCAGCCCGGCGCGATGCGCGAGACTGGGAACCACCGCTGAGTCGTCCCAGTCGACCCCGCGGCTCTGTTGGATCATCCAGTGTCGGCGGCCGCGAGCTGTCTGGAGCCGATGAGGGATCCGGCTGCGCAGCATTCTCCAATGGATCGCGGCGGCGCCCAGCCGGTCGCGCCACACAACCAGGCGTCGCGCCATCGCGTCCGGCGTCGCCAGCCGGCCGTCTCCCTCCCCGAAGGTCAGGTGGTCGCTCCACGAGACATTGACGATGTTTCGGCGCGGAGCCATGGTGATGGCCACGAACTACAAGGTACACGTCACTGGCCAATAGGTCATCAAGAGTAGACCTACCGCCTTGCTGTCCCTTCCCCTGAGCGATTCGATCGAACGGTTTGTCATTGGAGCCGGCGAGTGGACTCGAACCACCGACCTGCTGATTACGAATCAGCGACCGACCGTGGCCTGAACCTCTATCTTGTTGGAACGGTTGGGACTCGTGTCACGCGTCGTGGTCGTCAGTGGACCCGAGGGGACGCCTGTCCAGGAAGATCCTGCAAGAACTTGCAAGCGAACCCATCAAGGAGGCATCCTGCCTGCGCTGCTTCTTGCTACGGAAGTCGGCCTGGGGGAGCCACCGTGATAAGCCCAATTTCTAGACCGGCAGGTTGGAGTACCAAGGAACTTCGTACCTCTGTCGAGGCATATCTTGAGATGCGAGAGCGGCATCGTCAGGGGGAGTCTTTCGTCAAGAAGGAAGTTTGTCGACGGCTGGTAAGGTGCGCAAGCTTTTCCTAATTGGACTGCTGCTGGCGGGGGCTGGAGCAGCCACGTACGGTTTGGTCCGCTTCACCGATCCTCGGCCGGCCTACGTCCACGTTCGCTGGAGCGCGGCGGTCGACGAGACGGCACGGCGAGGATTCGAGCGGAAGTACAGTCTCGAGCAACCCCAACAGACCGAAGGTCTGACCTATCTCTACGCGCTGACCAATCTCTCTCGAACCAATGTTCAGGCGCTGGTTGGGGATCCGGCAGTCGAAGACACGCGATACATCCACCGAACGAAGTTTCGCCCAGGTCTGTTCACGCCGCGGCTTCCTTATCCGACGTGGGTGCAGGCATGGATGGCTGGCGGACTGACGTTCCTGAGCGCGTTGCTTCTGTTTGCTGGGAGCGTCGCCGCCGTGTTCGCGTCGGTTGTGGGACTTCGCTCACGTCGTATTCCGAAACGCATGCAGGTGCATGTGGCCGCGGGCGGCGCATTTGTCGGCACCTGGCTGATCCGCCTTTTGGCGCTGACCGGCTTTTCAAACGATCACTTCCTTTACTTAGCACCTGCTCAGCAGATGCTAGCCGGAGAATTGCCGTCCAGGGATTTTGTCGATCCCGGCGCGCCGCTCATGTACGTTGTTTCCTTCCTTGCGCGGTTGGTAGTGGACTCCCCGCTGCTCGCAGAGGCGCTCGTCGTATCGACTGCGTTCGGCCTGGCTGCGGCACTGACGGTGTACGCCGCCTTCTCAGTGTCGGGGTCACTGTCGATCGCGGTTGCCGTTACCATCGCAGAAATCGCACTATTCCCACGGTCGTACCACTATCCGAAACTCCTTCTTCTTGCAGGCGGCGTGTTGATGATGTGGCGGTATGCTCGAGAGCCGTCGTTCGCGCGGACCGCTGCGCTCGGTGGATGTATCGCGGTGGCGTTCCTGTTTCGTCACGATCTCGGGGTGTACCTCGGAGTAGCGGCGTTGACCGCCGCCCTTTTAGCGCACCCCGGCTGGAAAGCGCGTGCGAGCGGGGTTGTGCAGATTCTGGGATTGGTCGCTTTGCTGCTCTTGCCGTACCTCTGGTACGTCGAGGCGACCGTGGGACTCGCCTCGCATATCGCCTCTGGTGCCGAGTACAGCCGCTCGGAAGTCGAAGAAACGTCGTTCATTCGGCTGCCGACGTTTGAGCTCGTCAGACTTCCGACGTTCGAGCTGTCGGCGATGCCCTCGGCCGACAATGCACTCGTCTCGTTGTACTACCTGTTTCACAGCCTGCCGCTAGTTGCGGTCGCGGTGCTTATCTGGCGCCGCGTAAACGGCGCTACATTCGCTCGCTCCGACTGGGCCATGATCGGGCCCCTTGTTGTGCTCGCCCTCATCGTCAATTTCGCGTTGTTGCGCCGTCCCTTGCAGGACCGCCTTCCCGATGTGGCCGTCCCTGCCTGTCTCCTTGCAGCGTGGCTTGGGCAGCAGGCCTGGTGTTACAGCGGAAAGAGGCGCCTCGTCCGTCGCGCACTGGTTCTCACAATGACCGGCGTGGCTATCGTCGGGGTCAACGCCGCCGGGGCGCCCGCTGAACAGCTCAACCGCGCAGGCCTCCTATTGCGTCCGGACCGTCTGCTTGCGCACGCTCGCCAGCGCGTCATGGAACTGCACGAGCCGTTTTCGCAGCGGCAGTTTTCCAGCCGATATATCGAAGCGCTCGTTCCGTTCTTCGGGTACGTTGACCGATGCACGTCACCTGATCAGCGCCTGTTCGTCGCCGGCAACGCGCCTGAGATTTACGTGTTCGCGCGCCGCCTATTCGCGGGGGGACAACCGATGTTGCGGGAGGGATTCTACAGCACCGTGCGCGATCAGCGCCTACTCGTGCAAAAGATGCGCAAGCAGGAAATCCCATTGGCACTCGTTCTGCCTCAGGATGACCTGGCCTTGTTTACGCTGGTCATGGCGGAATTGGAGAATGAATTTCGACTGGCCGGCGAGATCCCGGTTGAAGGACTAGCAGGCTGCTGAAGAACCCGGGTGATCGGGCCGTTTTCTAAGGATCATGCGAGTCACCACCGACCGACAACGGTGCGCACGGCTGTGCGCTGGCCCCGATCAAGGGGCCGGCGACACGCGCGGCCGGTGATCAGGGACACCTCGCCTCCAGATTCCGCAGCCGGACCAAGTTATAGACCGTGGCGGCGAAGGTAAGCTGCCAATCCACGAGGGCGACACCGCGATGCCGGAGTTTGCTGCAAGCCGCCGACGGTCTTCATCCAGCCAAAGACCTGTTCTACGAGTTTCCGTTTCCGCTGACTGACGTGATAGCCCGCATGCCGCGTGGTCCGGCCATCGATCGCACTCCAGCGGACCTTCTGAGCAACGTGGGGCGTGACGGCCCGGATACGGACAGCGGCCACAAAGCTTGCCACATCGTAGCCCTTGTCCGCCCCGACCGTGCTGCCCGGCGGCGCGCTGGCCTCCAGCAACAGCGCCGCTGCCTCGCGTTCGGCGGTCCCCGTCGCGTGAGTCGCGCAGACGTTGGCGACAAGTCCCTGTCGATTGTCCAGCAGCACGTGGCCCAGATACGCCAGCTTGGCTTCCTTCCCCTGGCCCTTCCGAGGCAGCATCGCCTCCGGATCGGTCGTCGACTGGTGCGTGTCGTTGCGCCGCCGCTCCCCGTGGAAGTTGACCGTGGGATTCCCGGGGTCATCGGGCGGGTCGCTCTCCGCCGCGTCCCGGCACCGAAAGCTCTTCAGGCTGGCCCACGCTTCCAATTGGGTCCCATCCACAGTGAAGTGTTCGTCCGAGAGCAGCCCGGCCGCCCGCGCGTGGGCCTGCACCGCATCAAAGAAGGCGGCCGCGAGATCGCCCGCCAGCAGCCGGTCGCGATTCTTGGTAAACGTGGTGGGATGCCAAACCGGGTCGTCCAAATTCAAGCCCACGAACCAGCGGAACAGCAGGTTGTAATTGAGCTCTTCCATCAGCAGCCGCTCGCTCCGCACCGTGTAGAGCACCTGCAGCAACAACGCGCGCAGCAGCTGTTCCGGCGGGATCGACGGACGCCCTGTGTTGGCGTACAGGCCGGCGAACCTGCGCGACATCGTTCTCAGCGCTTCGTCCGTCAGCGCGCGAACCGCGCGGAGCGGATGGTCGGCTGGCACGCGCTGTTCCGGCGACAGGTAGCTGAACATGTGAGTGCTTTGCTCATCGTGTCCGCGCATGATGGGGCTCCCTTCAGCGGTGTTGGGAGCATGGTAGTACGCCGGGATCGATCTGTCGATCCCATTTCACGGAGTTTTTCAGCAGCCTGCTAGGCAGCGTCTTGGTGCGAGTTAACCGTCGCACTCAGCCACATGGCGTCGACACCGCGACGGGACTACCGTGCTTTCGGTAGGGTCGTTGCTCGGACAGTGAGAGGTCCATCTGTCGCCCGCCTGACCGCGCGTCCGGGCCCTCGGTTGTCAGCCCGAGCGCGAGAACGACCCGGCAGTAGAAGCGGGCACGGGCATCACGCGTGCGGGCCGGTTCTATCGCCAGGGCGACGACCATCGCGTCGCGGACATCGGCCGGCGGGGTTGCGGACGTGAGATGTAGGAACTGCGGCAGAGTCATGTGGCCTCCCTCTTCATCTTTCTCCATTGGACTGGAACGGTGTGGCATGCTCGTGGCTTTTCGATGATAAGACCGTGAAAGGCGCACAGTGCCCCGGCGCTTCTGAATCTCGGTTGGTGACGACAGGAAGACGAACGCTCTATGTCCTGAGCTGTCGCCCGCGTCAGAAGTACCGACTCAGCTGGACCGTGATGAAGTCATCTTGGCGGAGTCCGTGCAGCGGCGCCTGCCGATCCGTGTTGAGCAGCCAGCGTCCTTCCAATCCAGCAATCCAGCGATCGCCAAACCGGCGTTCCCATTCGAGAAAGGCGATGACCTCCCCGGTCTCGTAGTCCACGATGGGACCGCCAAGCACCGAGGTGTCTGCTGTGTCGTTGAAGGCCCAGCGGGCCCCCATGAACACGTCGTTGTCGAACGCGATGAACGGAGCGCTGGTGTCACGGCCGTCGAGCATCACTTCCCCGAGTAACTCCGGTTCGAGCGCCAGGGACGGCGACGCCGTCGCGTGCCGCTGGTCGGGAAAGGCCGGTCCGTTGGGGAAGATCCGTGTCTCGACGGAGACCTTCCCGCGAACGGACTGTGCATGAAGCCCGGCTGGAAGCAGTCCTAGGACCACCACTACAGCCGACAGACGACGAACGTGCCGTGTGGACGCGGGCATGTTGTCCTCCCGTGCGAGTGCTTGGCCACTCACCTGGCCCGGCGAAGCCGCGACGGCGTGAAGTCACCCTCGGCAACACCATTGGCGAAGGACCACTCGGAAAACACCAACTCCGTCGTTTTCCCGTTCTGGTGGTTGACCATCGTCATTCGATCGGGCCGCCAGAACTGCTCCAGGTATTGCTGGTAATCCTGGTAGGTGAGCGACTTTAAGAGCGAGTCCTTCCGGTCGTAGAAGTCGATCCGCTGGACCCGGTACTCGCTCGTATCCCACCAGACGATTTGTTTGGTGTAGGCGGAGTGCTCGTACTGCGGGTACCGCTCGACAAGGGAGCACTGCAGGTCGCCGCAGGCCTCCGCCCGTACGAATCGGTATCCGTACTTCTCGACCTCCTGGGACACAAGGTCCTCGTAGGCAAACTCGCTTCCCACGAACGGTCCCGACTTGTTGGCCGACGAGATCCGTTTTACCCGTTTCAGCGCGGGCAGGAACAGCCACTGATCGTCGGGATCGAGAATCTTCGTGTGGCTGAGCAGTGAGGTACCCGCCACGTCGCGCGGTGAATCGAACGTGATCAAGCTCTTGTCGCCCGCACCGGGCTTGTCGACTTCGATCATCTGGCGCCGCAGTTCTCGCAAGCTCTCGTCGCCGTTCCGGTTCCGGAGAATCATCCGCATCACGCTGGTGTTGTCTTTCCAGCCCAGGTCGCGGCGGTCAGCCTCCTCGGCGATCTCCCGGCCGCGAGTTTCCTCAGGCTGCTGCGCGAACACCGGACCCACCACGAACACACTGAGAACCGTGGCCGCCGCTGCGGCACTCTTCAACATCGTCTTCACTTTCATGGACGCCTCTCCTTCTTTTTCGCGATCGAGGGCCAACAACACCGTTGGCAGGAGCAGAAAATCGGTGAGCAGCGCACACGCCACCGTGAGTGACGTCAGCAGCCCCATGTACGACGTCACCCTGAACGTGCTCAACCCGAGCATGGCGAAGCCGATGGCGACGATGAATGTCGTCCCAAGAATGGCGGCCCCGACGGTGCGAAACGCATAGCGCACGGCGTCGGGCGGCGCCAGGGACAGTTCCCTCCGTGCGTGGGTGTACTTGGAAAGAAAGTGCACGGTGTCGTCGACGATGATGCCGATCGACAGGCCAGCGACAACCGACACAGCGAACCCGACGTCGCCGACAAGCCACGCCCAGACGCCGAAGGCCATCGCGGCCGGCAGGATGTTCGGAATCAGACTGACGAATCCCATGCGAACGCTCCGGAGCGCCACCATGAGAATCCCTGCGATAAGGAGGAATCCGAACCCCGTGCCCAGCACCATGGAAGCGACGTTCCGCCGGGTGATCTGCCCGAACATGATCGGCACGCCCGTGGCCCGGCCTGACTGCATGCTCGCCGTCCCGTTGCTGGCGAGCCACGCTTCGGCCAGTCGTGTCTCCTCTTCAACCAGCGCCATATCGACGTCTCCATAGGTGACGTCAAGCCGGAGTGAGGTCTTGTCCACGTCGATCTGGTCGTTGACGTCAAGCCCGTAGGGAAGTGACAGCTCGTACAACAATAGGTACTGCGCGGCCAGCTCCTGGTCCTCCGGCAGCCGGTATTCGGCTGGGTCGTCGGCGTGCAGGTTCTTGTTGAGCCGCTTCATCGTGCGGGTGAAGCTGTTCACGTGCACGACCGCGGGTCGGGACTCCAAGTAGTCCGTGAACGCGTCCACGGCGGCCAGGAAGGCGGGATCCGGGACCTGCTGGGAGCCGCCGGCCTCGAGAGAGAAGATCGTCGTGTACACGCCGCTCAGGTTCTCGACCGTGAAGTCGGAGGCCACCCGGATGGGTAGCGACCGATCGAAGTAGTCGATGTACTGGTCGTTGACGTGCAGCCGCGCGATGGAGAGCGACAAGATGACCGCCGCCAGCCCCATCGTGGCGAGCACGGGCTGGTGTCTACGCACGATGAAGTCGGAGAACTGGTCGATGATCCCGTCAAGTAGACCTTGACCCTGGCGGACTGGCTTGCCCGCGGGAAGGATCGCCACCATCGCCGGCAGGACCGTCATCGAGTAGGCCCACGCCACGACCACGCCAAACGCCGTGATATTTCCGAGTAGCTGAAATGGAGGCGAGTCGCTGAAATTGAGGCTCAGGAATCCGATGGCCGTCGTGATGGATGTGAGAAACACCGGCTTGGCGTTGATACGGACCGCCTCGACCAGCGCTTCCAGAGTCTGGGTATTTTCGCGGCGGAGCTGGATCCATGTGACCAGGACGTGAATCGAATCGGCAACGGCCAGCGTGAGAATGATGATGGGCGCCGCCGACGACACCGGGTCGAGTAAGACACCCAGATGGCCGGCCGTCCCGACGGCGACGATCATCGAAAAGAGCAGCACGGTGAGTGTTGCGGCGATGCCAGCGAGCGAGCGCAGGAAGAGCACGATCACGAGGACAAAAGCGCCGAACATGAGGGGCATCACGATCGGCATATCGAGCATCGGCGCTTCGGCAAACGCCCAGTTCATCATCGCGATCCCTGAGGCGTGTATTTCGAGATCGGGATACCGCCCGCGATACTCATCGATCAGTGCCCGGACGTGCTCAACCGTCGCGGGCAGCTCAGCTTTCGACTCGCCCGGTAGCGAGATCCGGACGTTCACACCCGCCGTCCGCGCATCCTCGGATACCAGGAACCCAGCCAGGAGCGGTTCCGAGAGCGCCACCGCGCGCGCGCGTGAGGCCATGTCCGGATTAATTTCGCCTGGGCCTACCAAGTCTTCGACGACGAGGTCATCGCCGTCTGCCCACGTATGCTGGAAATTGGTGATCCCATCGACGCGGGTTGAATTCGGGATCTGCCAGGCGTCTTCGGTGAGCCCGCGCATCGCTTCGAGGACCGGCTGCGCAAACACATCACCGTCGTGGGGTTGAATCACGAACAGGACGTTGTCGTTCTTCGTGTAGATGTTCTCGACGGCCTCGTACGCAGCAAGGTCGGGGTTATCGGCGCTGAAAAAGGTGCGGTAGTCGGTCGCGAGGTCGAGCTTCGGCAGCCCAGCCGCACCCGCGACAGTGGTTGCCAGTGCCAGGGCAAGTACCAGCCAACGATGACGGATCACCCAGCGTGCGAAGCGCTCGGTGCGCTGCGTGGGTTCGGGCGTGAGATTCATTGGTGTCCTCCAGAAGTGGGTTTCTTCAGCGCAACAGGATGTATACCAACCAGTTGGTATGTATTTAGAGACTTTTTCATCAACGAATACATGTGATCAGTGCCTCAGGGAATGTGACGGTCCGGAACTACGGCGTGGAGTGCTTCAATCCGGCGACCCGTCTGGTCCACGGTCGGCCTCAAGGCGCTGATGAACTCGAGTAGCACACCGCCGGCCGAAAGCACGAGTTTGTGATCGCGGCTCGACTTCGCGGTTCCGGCCAGCCCCTCGATGGCCGACACGATGAACGCGCCCGTCGCGGTCGGATCGATGTCAGCACGGACCTTCCCCAAAACCTGGCCTCGTCTGAGCCCGGCGGCGATTCCAAGCCGCCACTCGTCGAACAGCTGAGCGAGGTGCAGTCGGAAGGCTTCATCCGAGTTCGACAGTTCCTGACTCAGATTGTTGAGTGGGCAGCCGCACTCCAACTGGGAGGGCGTCCGGCTGCCCATGATCCGCCTGGCGGTCTCGATGAGGGTGCTCACCGGGTCATCGGAAACCTCGAGTGGAGCCACCCAGTCAACGACCCACCCGCGAACAACGTCATCGATGACTGCGTGCGTCAGATCCGCCTTGCTTTCGAAATGGTGGTACAGCGCGCCCTTGGTCAAGCCGGTCTTCGACAGGATGCGGTCGAGGCTGGCGCCGGCGTATCCGTGCTCGTAGATCTCCTGGAACGCGCATTCAACCAACAGCGCCCGAGTTACTTCGGGGTTCTTCGCGCGTCCAAGGACGCCAGCGGCACGAGAAGAGCCTTGCATACCGACCAGTTTGTATGAAGCCGCTCCACCTGTCAACCTCTAACGTTTATAAGGGGGCCGAGAAGGAATGGAGGCAGGGCCATGATTCCGGCCTGTTTCGGGCGATGTGCCATTTACACGCAGGGGTGATAGGCGATCGACGGCAGGACGCGACACCAGGAGTTCGAATAGCTCAGCGTTTAGGAGATCCAATTTCCCCGAACTGGCGGTTCGGACCTGATCGGCAACCCGATAAGGGATCGCGCCGCGACGGGTCGGCTGAGTTTTTGGACACTGCGGCCTGCGCACGTAGAACTTGCCGGATATTCCCGGCCGGGCGCGTTTGGGGTTATGCTGCGAGCGTCGCAGGGTCGACCGAATTATGCCGGTCGGCCTACCAGTTGGGGGACTAGGTGTCTTTGCTAAACACGTTGTTCATCCGGAGCACTCTGAAAAGAATGGAGTTTCCAGACCACCGTTCTGACCAGAGGAGGCCCCGGATGACGCTTCATCGTAATGCCAAGACGACCCCGACTTCGCGCCTGGAATTGGTGCGCCGTGTCCTGTTCGATGAGTGGGCGCACGACGCCGTGGCCGAGGGCTACGGCGTAAGTGTCCGCACGGTTGCGAAATGGGTGCGCCGGTTCCGCGAAGAGGGTGCAGCCGGGCTGGAGGACCGATCGTCCCGGCCGCAGCGGACTCCGCATGTCACGCCGGCGATCCGGGTCACGTTCATCCGGCAGCTCCGCGAGCAACACGGCCTGCCGGCCTGGGCCATTGCCCGCGCCTTGCGGATGCCCCGCTCGACGGTGGGGGCCTGGCTGCGGCGGCTGGGACTCAACCGGCTCCCAGGCCCGCCGCCCGTCCCGATCCAGCGCTACGAGTGGCCGCACCCTGGCGATCTGCTACACGTGGACATCAAGCCGCTGGGGCGCTTTCGGCGTGTAGGCCATCGGATTCATGGGAATCCCCGGCAGGCGTCACCGGGGGCGGGCTGGGAGTACGTGCATGTGGCGGTGGACGACCATACGCGGCTGGCCTACGTCGAGGTCCTGGGCGACCAGACGGGGACCACCTGTGCCGCTTTCTTGGACCGAGCCGTCGCTTGGTACGCGGCGCGGCAGATCACCGTCCATCGCGTCATGAGCGATAACGGCAGCGGCTACGTGTCCCGGCGGTTTCGGACAGCCTGTCAGGCCCACGCGCTGCGCCATCTGCGGACGCGCCCCTATACGCCGCGGACCAACGGCAAGGCTGAGCGCTTCATTCAGACGCTGCTGCGTGAGTGGGCCTATGTCCAGCCGTATCAGACGTCTCGCCACCGCCGGCGAGCCCTTCGCCCGTGGCTGCGCTACTACAATCACGACCGGCCGCACGCCAGCTTGCACTATGAACCGCCCGTGTCGCGACTCACGAGTGCTGCGTGATGAACAACGTGTTTGACTTCAACACCTAGGGACATGGCCAAGAAACGCGACACTACGCCGAACGATCCAAAGCTTCGGAACGAGAAAAGTGTAAGCAGGCGAGATTTCGTCAAGACGGGAGCTGCCGCCGGGCTAGGTGCCGCCGCCCTGCTGAAGCCAGACGAGACGCAGGCCCAAGTCTCCGCCCCTGGCGCCGACGGCATCGTCTGGGACTATGAGGTGGATGTCGTCATCGCGGGAGGCGGGTGCGCGGGCCTGACCGCGGCCATTCGCGCGAGGGATCTCGGGGCCACTGTGCTGGTGGTCGATCAGAATTTCGACGTTGGCGGCAGGATGTTGCACAGCGGCTCCTTCGTGTCGCTCGGCGGAGGCGACCCAGTCCAGCTCAGGGACATCAATGGCGAAAGCGACAAAGAGGAGTTTGTCACCGTAGCTCCGGTCGAGGATACGGAAGAACTCGACGACAGCGTCGATCTCCTGTTCACCGACATCACCGACTGGTCGGTCGTCGACCCCAAATCCCAGAGCCCATACAGGTACAACGAGCGGGAGATGGTGCGCGCCTGGGCTGAGAACTGCCCGGCCACCCGGCAATTCATGATCGACAACTATGTCCGGTTCACGCGGGTCGACGGCACGCATGGCGGCGGCGGCTTGTCGCGCGCACGGGGAGCGCGCTGCTTCCTCATGCTGGGCGATGAGACGGACATGAAGGCGGGAACCATCACCGCGGAGGATGCCGGCCGTGCCGATCTCGAGCGCACGAGTGCATTCGCGCCGGTGCAGATGACGGACATGAGCCGCCTTGCCGGACCCAACGCCGTGGGGAACGGAGTCGCCCTCTCCCGGCCGCTGGAGTTCTCGGCCCGCGAAAAAGGTGTCGAGTTCATGCTTCACCGCCGTTTTGACGACCTCGTACGTGAGCAGCCTTTCTCGGGCAGAATTCTGGGGATTACGGCACAGTATTCGCCGCGACGGCACCCTGAAACCGGCGAGATTATGCAGAGCTATTGGCAGAACGGCAATATCGACGAGCGGCGGGAGACGGTGAACATCAGGGCCCGCCGCGGGGTCGTCCTTGCCAGCGGCGGTCACGGGGGCAATCCCGAGGTCCGCAGCATGTTCTACCCCGCCCTGCGGGAACCCGCCTTCCCGACAAGCGGTGTGGCCCTGCAGGGTCCCCATGGTCAGGACGCAAGCGCCCTCAAGGCCGGCTTGAGGGTTGGCGCCAACCTCGCGGGCATGCAGCAGAACCTCTCCTATGGCACGACGTTCCACCTCGCCACGCGCCTGGGCACCCGTGATGCGTATACCGAAATGATGCCCGGTCACCCGACCTTCGGTTTCCGCGGCTCCGCGGGGATCAATGTCGGCAACGCCGGCTTCGAAGAGTTCATCGCCGTGAACCAGGTTGGGAAGCGGTTCTTCAGCGAGGTCCGTCTTCCCGTCAGACCCGGTTTAAACCGCTACCCGGGCGATGGTGGCGCCCCGGGCCAGGGGCTTCAGCACACGCCGCTCGACTGGCGCAATTGCCGGAAGGAGTGGGTCAGGGAGATGTATAACTACGACCATGGCCTCGACGCCGCGCTGGCACTAAACGAGGGATCGCAGGCTCCCAACTACTACTCCGGGCCGCTTTGGGCGATCTTCGACCAGGATGCGGTCGAGCGTACCGGGTGGGAACTTCGGTACCCCTATGTCGCCGACAACGGCTATTTCTTCCAAGCCGATACCATCGAGGACCTGGCCGAAAAGATTGCGGCAGGCCATGAGTTCCAGCGGGTGCCGCTGAAGTACCTGGCCGAGACGGTGGCCACATGGAACGGCTATGTGGACGCGGGCGCCGATCCCGAATTCGAGCGCGAGGCGGATGCCCCCATGAACCGTATCGCGACGCCGCCCTTCTATGCGCTCTCGATCATGGTGATCTGGCACGATTCGTATGGCGGTCTTCGGGTCAACGGCCGGCAGCAGGTCGTTGACATGCAGGGTCAGGTCATTCCGGGTCTGTATGCCGGAGGCGAGGCCGTGGGTGGCTTCAACAAGCATGGGCTGGGTAAGGGTCACGTCCATGGCTACATCGCCGGTACGCATGCCGCCGAAGATCCGTCCGTCTAGCAGCCCGTGGTAAAAGTCCACCTGCATTCAACGAGCGACGCATCCTCGCGACCTGCGTTGCTCCTCCATCAAATACAGGCGGTATTTTCAGTCGTCGCGCCTTGCCCGCGAGGCGCTTCGCCCGTCTCGGTGCGACGCCGGACTTTCACCACGGACTGCTAGCGTCCATGGCCACAGAAAACGATTTCACGCGCAAGATCAGCGCGTGTAGCGTCGATGTGTCGCCCAGTGAGGTCGATGCTGGCGCCGAGATGACTCTGAAGGGCAAGGTCTTGTGCTCCCCGGCAGGGGACCTGCGGGGAACACACCTGCTGGTCAAGGACCAAGACGGCGCTTGGGCACAAAGGATCGAGCTTGCCGAATTCGACGGTGAGACCAACGAGACGGGTGAGTTCGTGGTGAAGGCGCCGGTCAGGCCAGGGGCCTACACCTGGCTGGCCGTGTGCCCCGCACATGCGGAGGCAGGCATTTCGCATGAGGAAGCGTCGGCGTCATTTTCGTTCACCGTCAAACCGCACAGCACGCGTGTGGTCGTGTGGGACGTGCCGTCGGCCATCGAATGCGGTGAGACGTTCAGCACTAAGCTTGGCGTCAAGTGCTCCTCCGAGTGCCGGCCCGACGGTTGGGCGCTCGAGGTCCGCGATCACGACGGGAAAGAGCTGGCGAGGGCCACACTGAACGACGACCCCTGGCCCGGCACCGCCGCCGTGTACTATACGGAGGTGGACCTCACGGCCCCCGACACGGAGGGGCTCTATGCATGGGAAGCCAAGGCGCCAGCGGCCGGTCTGGATATTCCGCACGCCGAGTGTATCGTCAGTTTTGGCGTGAGAGTCGTACCCGCACCCGAGTGCCTCGTGACGGTTGTAGCCATAGATATGGACAGTCAGGCCCCGGTCAAAGGTGCCAAAGTTGCTGTCCACCCCTACAGAGCCGTCACAGACGAGCGCGGCGTTGCGGAGGTGAAGGTTCCGAAGGGCGATTACCGACTCTTTGTTTCAGGGAAGAATTATTTCCCCTTCCGCAGCGACCGCGAAGTGTCGACGGACATGACGATTAGGGCGGAGCTGGCTGTGGACCCTGGGCTCTCGGATGCCGATATCTGGTCCTGATCCCCGACGCCGCTACGAATTACAAGAGGACCTCTGATGTTGAAGATCGTGGTTGGTGTTCTAGGTCTTATGTTTGTCCTCGCCCCTGTTGCTGTTGCTCAGCAAGCGATCGACACGGTCCTATTTGAGCAGGGGCAACAGCTCTACCAGGATAACTGCGCGCTGTGCCATCAGGATTCCGGCGCGGGGGTTCCACCAACCTTCCCAGCGTTGAGCGGCGATGACCAGCTCGGGGACCCTGCTCTGATTGTCAGCACTATCCACCAGGGCAAGGGCAGCATGCCTCCATTCCCTGATCTGACCGCGGCGCAGATCTCCTCCTTGGCAACCTACATCCGCAACGCGTGGGCGAACGACTTTGGAAGTGTGACGACCGAAGAAGTCGAAGCGGTATTGGAGCCCGAGGATATTGGCCAGGTGGCATCGGTTTGGGATGGCGTATTCACCGAGGCACAGGCGGAACGGGGCCAGACGGTGTACTCGGGTGCCTGCAGCTCGTGCCATGGCCGCAGATTGAATGGCGCTCCGGACGATCCGGATATGCGGTCAACGTCCCCTCTGGCGCGGGCGAGGTTCCTCCGCGTCTGGGAGGGAAGATCGCTCGCTACGCTGTTCGAATACACGCGGGCGACGATGCCGGAAAGCAATCCTGGCTCTCTGACCAACGACGAGTTCGTTGATGTCATCGCCTACATGCTCTCTGTCGGCGGTATGCCGGTGGGAGATGACGAGCTCCGACCCGATCCCCGAAGTCTCGCCCGCATCGTCATCCAACAGCAGCCATAGCGGCGGCACTGTCATTCAGCGTCAACTTTGACATCGCCCTAATCGAGCGCGAGTTGAACGTTGAGGAACGGAGCATTGCCGTCTACGACAGGTGGATCCACTCGGTACGAGAAGTGGGTTGGCTGGTAGGCGGCCTTGGAGCCCGTGCCCATGAACTCTTCGCACGTGAGGAAGCGCTCAATCGTGCACACCCCGACCGTATTCGTCACACATGACCCGCCTGCCCGATAACCCTGCGTGATCTCGACTGTCACACCAGGAATCCGAGTCTGGCCGTCGTTTTCGACCGATGTGAACTGGACGAAGTACAGCCACCGTGCCGTCGCACTCGGCTTGACCAGGAAGGTCGACAACACCTTCGTCGTCCATTGCTCGTAAGCAACACTAAGCGTGGCCTCGCCGTGGCGCAGGGGACTTAGCACGCCCGGGGCGGTGAACATGGCTACGTTGGTGGGCTCAACGCTCCACGTAGCAATAGCTGTCACATCTTCGGTACTACCGAATCGGATCCGATCGATCAGGGTGGCACTGCACCTCACCATCGCGTCGACCATGAATCTGGCAGGCATTTGTTCAGGTGTGGGAACCTGTTCGTCGGCCCGATTGGACTTCGATTACACGCCTAACTCACAGTTATCGTGAGCGCCGCCGCGTCGGGGCTGGACGAGCATGTCGAGTACGTCACCGTCCTGGTCGACGGCCCGCCAGAGATACTGACGGCGGCCCCGGATGTTCACGAACAATTCGTCCAGATACCAGGTGTCGCCCAGCCGCCCGCGCCGATGGCGGAGCCGCCACGCGTAGGCGGGGCCAAACGTCTGACACCAGTGCCGAATCGTCTCGTAGGTCACCGTGACACCCCGCTGGGCCAGCAGGTCCTCGGCATAGCGGAAGCTGAGACAGAAGCGATGGTAGAGCCAGACGGCGTGGCTGATGATCTCGGCCGGGAATCGATAGCCGTGGTAGTTCGGCGCCTGGCTGGTCATGTGTTTACTGTGCCAGCCGCGCGCTCAACTTGACTGTGAGCATGATCCTCCTACCTGCCGGGGTCGTTCAGTGACACCGATGGGCGCCGGTGGGTGGTGGCCTGACCCGCAACTTGACTGACCGACGGTCCTCGCTATCGATCAATGCACCCTCGAACCGGTGGTGACGCTCGTGACCTGCGCGATCACTCGCCCCTGACACGGACGGTCGCGCTGGCACGGGATGACCATCGAAGCGATCACACGCCAGGCGCCCCACTCGTGCTTGGCCTCACCGCACCCCAGGTGAACGAAGCGAGGTAGGTGAGGATAAACGCGGCGGCGACCAGGGGGGTGGCATACGGCACCAGCCAGGCCACGAGCAACGCGACGTTCAGGATACCAATGGCGGCGGCCGACGTGGTCATGCTGCGGATGAGCCATGGCATCGGGTACGTCACGAGCATCGACACCGTGTGGAACAAACACGCGACCGTTAAGAACGGAGCAGCCGCTACCCCTGTGAGCTTCGTCAACAGAAGAATGAATAGGATGTGGCGAATGAGTTCATTCGTTGGGGACCCGCGCTGGGTCACCGCGCCGGGGCTGAGGCGCGACACACAGCGGACGATGATCGCCGTGACCGCGGCCAGGCTTGCCGCCGCCGAGATGCCGCCACCTGGCATTCCGACGACCATCACGAAGGCGGTATGGGCGATGGCATCGCAGACGTTGTCCAAGCGCGCACCGAAGTCACTCGTGATCCCGAGCTTCACGGCGAGTACGCCGTCGAGGTCATCCATGATGTTGTTGTAGAGCATCAGCGGGATCAGATAGTCTCGGCCGTTGTCGAGCGCGAGCAGGCCGATCGGGAGCACGCCGAGGATCGAAACGAGGTTGGCGGCATGTCGGCGGAGGAACGCGCGCGGAGGCGCGTTGACCCGCCCTGGCTCCGGCGCGGCCTCACCCACGCTGTGAGGGCTCCCTATGAGCCGGCATGGGCGATGTCAGGGCCGAGCACGAAGAAGTGATTCAGCCACTGGGGACTCGTGTATCCGAGCGCTTCGGGCACACGGGTAATCCATGGACTGCCCAAGCGCAGCCCCCAATAGACCAATCGTCCCAGCAGAGGGTCGAGGCCGCGAAGCCGCCGTGGTGCCACGGCGTGCCACTTCTTGATGACATCACACCCGAGTTGCAGAAGCACGTAGGGCACATTGCGCTCGGTCTGCGTCACCGCCAAGCGGCAGTCGGCGAACAACCTGCGGTACACGTCAATGGAGCGGTACGTCGCTTGATACTCCCCACTGCGGATGACGACGCCCTCTCGCACGGTCGTCTCGCGACAGAGGACTATGCCTCCGGGATTGAGTGTCGGGACGATCTTCCGGAGCAGCGCGATCACTTCTTGGTCGTTGAGATACATCAATATGCCGCCGAGGAAGACGAGCTCGTAACGGTCGTCAGGTTCAAACGACAGGACATCTCCGTGTACCACCCGAACGTTGGGATGCGCCCGGCAGCGCGCTCGAAGGGCGCCACACAGTGCCGGACTAGCCTCGACCGCGACTACCTTCGTGAAGTCACGTGCGAACGCTTCGGCCCAAAACCCGATCCCGCTGCCGAGATCCAAGACCGTGCCCGTGCGATTGAGACCCTGGATCAAGCGCTGCACGATGTCTCGCTCGGCATTGAAGCGGAAGAGACCTGCAGCCGGAGGAAAGCCGAACCCCTCCATCATGTAGGGACCCAAGATAGATGGGCGGGCGTTGTTCCAGTACCGACGGACCGCTGCGTAGTCGAGCTCAGCCATCGGTCACAGCCACGTCACTCAAAAGGCGTCCACTCATATCCACAGCCGGGTCGATACTGCGCGCTCCGCAGCCCGCAGATCGTCAAGATCGTCGATCTCATGCCAATCGTGTTCTGAGAAGTCGATGGCCTCAAAGGAGCGGTCTCCGTCGGCGACCATCTCCGACAAGACCACTTCGTAGTAGTCATTAACCTCGCCCAAGCGGATGCGCTGCTCGATCCTCAGCCGCATGGCGTTCCAGGTCGCCATCGAGAAGCTGTAGATGTTGACCGTCTTGAACTCAAAGGGCTCGGCGTGGTGTCCAACCCGGAAGCTGGTGATGCGCCGGTCGCTATCGACAGAGACCGTGGTCCCCTTCATCCACGGCCGCACATTCGAGACCGCCACCTTGTTCGGGGCGAGCATGTTCGAGAGCGTTCCCTCTTTGAAGAAGAGATCGCATTCGAGCAACAGAAAAGGCTCTGAGATGTGCTCTTGAGCCAGCCACAACGAGTAGATGTTGTTGGTGGTTCGGTATTGTGGATTGACCACATAGTCGATCGTCAGCCCCGTCTCCGCCCGGTTGAGAAAGTCGCGAACCTGAGCGTCCAGGTGTCCCACGACCACAACCAGGCGGTAAAAGCCCCAGCGTTGCAGACACCGCATCTGTTGCTCCAGGATGGGGACGCCGTTGATCTCGCTCAAGCACTTTGGCACCGTGTGTGTCGCGGGTTGGAGACGACTTCCATCGCCTGCCGCGAGCAGGACCGCCGTGCTTACCGTTGCGGTCGTGTGATCTTTGCCTAGAACCGAACGTGTGGTTCTTCGATCAGGAAGCGTGCACGACGCGTCATTGACATTGACGGGGCACGGGACATCAGCCATATCATCGCTAGTGCTCATAGGTTTGCCGATCCTCTCATGGTGACAACCATCGTGCAGGCCTGGATCTCGCCCTCGAAGCAGTCGACTAGGAGGTCGAATGCCTGCCCTCAGCCCGTCGCCAGAGCCTGATTCCAGATGTCGGCAGTGTACTGATGTCCGGGGGAACAAGGCGCAGACGGGGACCCCGTGCGGAACCCAGTCGAGGACCAGAAGTGTATCGCATTCGGGCGCTCCGCCACGAATGCTCTGCGCAGTGTGCTTGGCATACTTGGCGCTCGAGGGACGTCTGGAGCCCTCAAGACGGTACCCGTTGAAGGCTCAGAGCCCTTTCGTCATTCGATAGAGCGTCAATCGCGGAATGGAAAATCGCTTCGGCCATTGCGACTCGACGTTCATCCCGCGGCGCTCGTAGAATCGGCAAGCTCCCACATTCCTAGCTGAAACGTCGAGGGATAGTCGAGTCGATCCGCTTGCTCGAGCCCGCTCTTCAACGAAGTCCATCAAGACGGAGCCGACGCCATCGCCGCGAAGCTCCTTATCAACAACGATGGCCTGGAGGTAGAAATCGCCATCGGCGATTGAACTGACAATCCGCATCATTGGAGCAAACAGCATTTCCACGATCCTAATTCGTTGATTGCGCCCTCCGGCAGCCCGGTGGACGGGTTCGCGCGAGGAACGGCGATGCTGCTCCGCGGTGTACACACAGACCATTCCCACGATGACCTCGTCACGTTCTGCGAAAGTCACATGCTGGTAGGAGAGATCGTGGTCGGGCTCGAGGAACGCCGTGGCGACTATGTCCCCGGCGCGGGGACCGAGCCAAAGATGAAAGAACCCCTCGGCTGCTTGGTCAAGGTAGCGGGCACATGCCAGACCTTCATCGAACGTGGGGTTGGCGGCCCTTAGGACTATCGAATGCCGATCCATCTGGTCCCTCTACGCCGAACTCCAGCGGTTCAGCCGCGGCGCTTTCGAAAACTGGTTCGAGGAACTGCGAGGGCTGGTGCCGACCAACTGACCCACGCGCGTGGGTTCGGGCTGGCTCGCGACTGATAGCAACTGTCTCGAAAGTCAAGCGTGGTCCGGGTGACTCACTTCCTGCCACCTCGTGTTGGTCCGCACCATCGCGTTGAGGATGGTCAAGAGCTTCCGCATACACGCGACGAGGGCGACCTTCTTGGGTTTGCCCAGGGCCAGGAGCCGCCGGTAGAAGGCGCGAATCACCGGATTGCGGTGGGCCGCGACCAGCGCACCCATATAGAGCACAGCCCGGACCGGCGCGCGACCGCCCCAGATGACGCGCTTGCCGCGGAGCGTGCCGCTATCGCGCGCGAGGGGCGCCACCCCCACGAGCGCCGCGATCTGTTTGCGAGTGAGCTGCCCGAGTTCGGGGAGGTCCGTCAGGAGCGTCCGGCTTACGACGGGCCCGACCCCCGGTGCGCTGCGGAGCAGGTTTTCTTTCGCCCGCCAGATCGGGCTCTGCTGCAGCGTGTCATCGAGATCGCGATCGACTGCCGTGACCCGGCGCTCGAGCCAGTGGATGTGCCGGGTGATCTCTCGGCGCACGGGCGCCGCCGCATGCTCCAGGCGATTGCGCTCCGCGGTCAACATGTCTAAGAGCTGCCGGCGGCGGGTACTGAGCGCTGCGAGCTGCTGCAGCGCCGCATCCGGCACCGGCCGAGGCGCGGGCTGCACCCGTTCGGCAAAGAGCGCGAGCAGCTGCGCATCGAGGCGGTCCGTTTTCGCCAGCTGCCCCGTGGCTTTGCCGAAGTCGTGCACCTGGCGCGGATTCGCCACGACGACGGGGAGAGCCGCTGCGGCGAGCGCCACGACGAGCGCGGTTTCGTAGCCGCCGGTCGCTTCCAGGACGATGAGGCGCGGCGCCAGGGCGCGGAGACGGTCGACAGTGGCCGCGATGCCCGCGGCCGCATTCGGTGTCGTCCACGACGTGCCCGCCGGGCGGCAGGCCACCACGAAGTCGGCCTTCGCGATGTCGATGCCCACGAAAATCGGAGTCGATGTCATGCGAACCTCCAGGTCAGACGAGTCCGTCTTGGCCCGGCCTTGCAGATACGGGGTCGCACCCCCTGGCAACTGTACGGGCTCACGGACGAGCCGCCAACGACGCCCCAGCTATCAGACGGCCTGGGTGGCCAAGGTCCTCTCGAGCTGTCGTCGGCGGGTGGACGGACTCTAGATAGACCGTCCGAAATCAAGATACAAGGTCCTCAGTACTGGGCTGCCCGTGGCGGCTGGGCCAGGAGTTGTCCCGGGTTTCAGCTCTTCGGTGTGAGTTTGAGCAAGCGCCCGGTACTTTCGTCCTCGTCGTCCTCCAGGACCCAGATGGCACCGTCTGGTCCCTCGACGATGCTGCGAATTCGCGCACCCATATCGTAACGATCGACCTCGCGGGCATCCGCGCCGTCGAGCTCGACATGCACGATCGCCTGCGACGAGAGCCCGGCCGCGAATGCATCGCCGCGCCAGTCGGAGAACAGGTCGCCACGATAAATCATCAGGTCACCCGGCGAAATCACGGGATTCCACGAAACGGCCGGTCTCTCGAACTCCGGATGCGTATCGTGGTCCGGTATCTCACGCCCGTCGTAGTGGTCGCCCTCGGAGACGGTCGGATAACCGTAATTCGTTGCAGGCTTGACCAGGTTCAACTCGTCGCCGCCCCTCGGCCCCATTTCGATGTCCCAGATCTGACCCTCGAGATCGAGAGCCAGCCCGAGCACATTGCGGTGGCCCAGCGACCAGATCTCCCCATAGACCCCATCATCGTCGACCAGCGGGTTCACGTCGAAGTAGTCGACGAAAGGATTGTCGTCCGGAACCGAACCATCGTCGTGCAATCGCAGCACCTTGCCGAGGTTCGTCTGCATATCCTGGGCCGGCGTGAATTTCTGGCGGTCTCCGGACGAGATCCACAGGTACCCCTCGTCGTCGAACAACAGCCGGTGCCCGTAGTGGCCGAAGCCGACGACCTTGGGATACTGGCGCCAGATAACTTCGACGTCGGACAGTTCTCCGTCGCCCTCGGTCTGGTTCAGTACTGCCCGGACGACAGCTGCGCCACGCGTATGGCCGCCCACACCCGACTCGACGTAGCTCAGGTAGATCACGTTGTTCTCGATGAAATCCGGATGCAGCGCGACGTCGCCCAGGCCGCCCTGGCCGCCGTAGGCGACGTCCGGCACGCCATCGACGTCCTGGCTCTCACCGTTCTGGGTGACGATGAAGAGGTTGCCCTTTTTTTCCGTCACCAGCATGCGGCCGTCTGGCAGGAAGGCCAGGGCCCATGGCTCGTCGAATGAGGCAACAGGCTCGACCTGAAATGGCAGGTCCGTTTGTGCTTGCGCGTCGGCCCCCATCAAGAGGCTCGAGATGATCAGTCCATTCACGAAAAGTCGTCTAGCCATCTCGTGCTTATCCGGTTGTTTCAGCAAGCCACCACCGGTAGTGTATCGGCGTGGCGCGCCCGTCGTTTCCGAAGAATCTCCGGGAGTTTCAGCGGCAATTTGCGACCGCCGAGGCCTGTCAGGACTACTTGGCGGCGTGCCGCTGGCCGGACGGCTTTGTGTGTCCCCGGTGCCGGCACGCGCGCGGCTATCACCTGACCACACACCGGCGCTGGCAATGTGCGGCGTGCCGGTATCAGGTGTCGCTGACCGCCGGGACGATTCTCCACAACACGAAGACGCCGCTCCTGGTGTGGTTCTGGGCGGCCTATTTGACGGTTACCGACAAGCGGGGCCTCTCGGCGCTCCTGCTGCAGCGGCAGTTGGGCCTGCGGCGGTACGAAACGGCGTGGCTGCTGTTGCACAAGCTGCGGCGCGCGATGGTGAACGCGGGGCGGGAGCCCTTGTACGGCGACGTGGAGATCGATGACACCTGGGTGGGCGCGCCCCAGGCCGGCCTGCGCGGCAGTCGCCAACTCAAGGGGCGGAAAGCCGCGCTGGTGCTGGTGGCGGTGGAACGACGCGGGGATCGGTCGGGTCGGGTCCGCATGTCCGTGATCCCGAACTTCAAACAATCGACGATGCTCGCGTTCGTCACTCACCACATTGCGCCGGGGGCGACGGTCTACACCGACGGGCTGAAAAGTTTCGATGGGCTCCAGGCCGCTGACGTGAGACACGTCGCCCGCCCGCAACCGATCCGGAGCGCCCTGCACAGGGGGGTGCCCTCCGTCGTGCCTTTGGCCGACCGCGTCATCGGCAATTGCCAACAGTGGTTGATTGGCACGCACCACGGCGTCAGCAAGGCGCAACTACAGGTCTACCTCGATGAGTTCGTGTTTCGGCACAATCGGCGGCGGCACCCGATGGCCGCCTTTCAGACCCTGCTGGGCCTGGGGACCGGACGGACGCCCACGCCCGCCCGACGGATTCGCGGCGCGCAGGACGTGCGCCCCCCAGGCTGATCGCAAGATATAGGGGTTAGCTGAAACAACCGGATAAGCACGAGCCATCTAATCTAATAACCTCCGTTGCTATTGTGTTCTGTCGAGCTACGAATCAGCAAGCGCTAGCTGCTCCGCTTTGCGAACGCGCGCCTCGATTGAATCGGAGTCGCAGCGTATCGGAGCGTCCCACTGCCGCCGACCTGGCGGATCGGCCCCGATTCGCCACCTGATAAGCGATCCTGCGGAGACGGGTCGCCTGCGTGCCGGGTACAGCGAGGAAACCTCGCGCCAGAGTGGATACGCTCTCACTGACTGCACCAGAACGAAGGAAGTGGCACCGACACCACGTCCGCCCCGTTCCGCGCAGCCTCTTGCAAGTCACCCGTCACGGCGCGGCGCAGCTGCCGCAGGCTGTCGGCAGCGCTGCCACGACCGAGCCGCCGCGCGATCGGTTCGATGATCCATCCCAGCATCCTGGGAAAACGGCGGCTGAGCCCTATTGTCTCGAACTCGGTGATGACGCCGCGTTCGCCCTGGAAATAGGTCGACAGCGTGACCGCACGCCACAGATAGCCGCTACCCGTCCCGACCGGGAGGCGGCGCTCGTTCGGTCGGCCTTCGTTCTCGATCTGCCTGATGCAGTCGGTGGTCGACACGGCCGAGGCGAACTCCGGACCCTGGCGCTGGTATTCGACGACCGTCCAGAGATCGAGAATGCCCTTCACGACGCTGGCGCTTCTTTCGATTCGCAGGAAGATCTCGAACAGGTCGCGAGCCCGCTCCTCGTCGCGCTCGTAGTTGAGTACCCCACCGCCGACGACCCATTCGTAGTTGTCGGCGTAACTGGAGTAGTCCTGGGCGATCGCGATGACCTCGTCGAGCGAGACGTTGGGAATGAAGGCGGCGCCCCGCCAGTGGTGGACGAGTCCGCCAGGCACGTCGAGGATACCGTCTCCGTTGCCGGGTTCGGCGATGATCTCTCCGGCGCGCAGGCGCACGAGCCTTTCCTGCGAGGCATTCTCGGGCGGAATACGCGCGAGGACATCGGCCCCGAAGCGCTCCCGAATTTCGGCAACGTAGCGCTCGTAGGCCTCAGCCGTCTCCGGCGCTAGTTCCGCCGCGGCGGTGATACCCGGCCACCCGAAGATCGATGCCCCACAGCACACGAAGTAGAGTGCCTTCATGCGGAGCGAATAAAAACGCACGACGATAGGATGACACAGAGCGCGGTATTGCTCGATTGTGCGCGGGGGAGGATAGAGCCGACGACTACGCTGAGAGGATGAAGTCGAGACTTCGAGAGAGCATGCCCGCGAGGCAGCTCCGTCCCGGTTGCTTGAGGCCGTAGTTCTCTGAATAACTTGCAAGGAAGTTGCAAGATCGCGCTCTCCGAGCAGCTGACAAACTGCAACTACTCATCGAAGGACGTCTCTAAGCGTTTCGATCGAAACGGTTTGTTATGGAGCCGGCGAGTGGACTCGAACCACCGACCTGCTGATTACGAACAAGCTGCTGCGCCAACCGCGGGGGGGCTGCTCAGCGTTTTGGAGAGTCCCACTCTTGCTGACCTGGCGGATCGGACGCGATCTGTAACCCGTCGGAGACGACACGTATAATTCGAGACATGGGAGGTCGCACGCGGTGAACCGGGCGGGATTCCGAATCGACCATTGGGTGACGGTGACACGGCCGACTGAGCTGGCTCAGGGCCGCCCGTGCGCCCATGTCGAACAAATCAGTCTGAGCCGCCGAGGGCTGTTGATGGCGTTGGCCGGACTCTTCGTCTTCCTGGCCTGCGACCAGACGGCCGCGGCTTCCGCGGGGCCTGCGGCCAGGCAGCGGCCACCCGCGCTTGCGGGGCCGCGCGATGACAACGCGCAAGGCACGTCGGCGCAGAAGAAGATCAGCTCCCAGTTACTGGCGGCGATCGCACAGCGCGCTGACGCCACCCCCGGCGCGTTGCGCGGGTCTGGCGTTGACGTGGACGCCGAGGGTCGGGCGCTTGTCGATATCGACGCGACGATCACCGACGAACTGCTCGATGCCGTCGTGATGATGGAGGGCGCGGTGGTCAACAATTTCCCTCAGTACGATGCCGTCCGGGCCTGGGTCCCGCTGGACCAGGTCGAGTCGCTGGCTGGACGTGCGGACGTGCGGTTCATTCGCCAGGCCGACATCGCGACGACCAACAGCCCTGGAATGGTTCCTCGAGATCGGTAACCCGAGAGTCACGTGAACGAATCGGGCGGCCCCCCGACGCTGACCCGCGCCATGTGTGAGACTGACACCGTGCATGCCTGTGAGACACCGGGAAGCGCAAAGGACTCGCGCTCTTGTCGGGGCGTGGGGCCGGTACGTGTCAAGGCCGCGCTCGCAGGCCTGCTCGTGGTCGCCTGGAGTGTCGAGACGCGGGCCCAGGTTTTTCCGCCGCAGCTCGTTCAACAGTTCGAGGCGCTGGCCGCCCTGAAGGCCGGCCGCACACCTGCGCAGCAGAAGATCGATTCGAACCTGCTCCTCGAGGGTGATCGGCGTCAGGGGCTCGCGGACGTGGATGCGCTGGCGACGATTAATTCCGGCGTGAATGTTGACGCCGACGGCACGGTGCTGGTGGACATCGACGCGCAGATGACTCCGGCGCTGCTCGTCGCCATCGCGGCCGCGGGAGGCGTCGTCGACAGCAGCTACGCGCAGTACGACGCGGTTCGCGCGCGGATGCCGATCGGGCAGATCGAGGCCATCGCGGCGCGCGCCGAGGTGCGGTTCCTCGGTCCGGCCGCGCAGGCCTACACCAACCAACTTGTTGGCATCTCAGATCCTGGACCGATGACGAACGCCGGCCCCTCGTCGGAGGGCGACGTGGCGCATCAAGCCAATCTGGCTCGGTCGATGCACGGCGTGGACGGCTCAGGCGTCACCGTCGGTGTGCTGTCGGACAGCGTCGATGCGCTGGCGGCAATGCAGGCGTCCGGCGACCTCCCGGGCACCTGTCCGCAGGCCAGTGGCCCGTGCGTGACGGTGCTGGCGGGGCAGTCTGGCAACCCGGGCAGTTCAGAAGGCACGGCGATGATGGAGATCGTCCACGATCTGGCGCCGGGCGCCGATATCTTCTTCGCTACCGCCTTCGCGGGCCAGGCGTCGTTTGCCGCGAACATCCTGGCGCTGCAGGCGGCCGGAGCCGACGTCATCGTGGACGATGTCGGATACTTTGCCTCGCCGGTCTTTCAGGACGGGATCATCGCCCAGGCGGTCGATACCGTGGCGGGGCTGGGCGTCCCCTATTTCTCGGCGGCCGGGAACTCAGGCAACGAGAATGACGGCACCTCCGGCGTGTTTGAGGGCACCTACGTACCGGGCACATCCGTCGTCATGGGCTATTCGTCGTGCCACAACTTCGGTGCCGGACCGTCATCGGTGGCCGATCAGATTACGAAGAATTCGACGATCTACTCCTTGCATTGGGCGGAGCCGCAAGCTGCATCGCTTACAGACTATGACGTGTTTCTTGTAAACTCGGCGTTCACAGCCATCGTCGCATCGTCCACAGGCGCGCAAACCGGTACCCAAGACCCGTTCGAGGTGTTCCAGAGTGGCGCCAACGACCTGAACAGTTACCTGGTTATCTGTCTGTGGGCCGGTTCGCCCAGCACGACGAATCGCTACTTCCACGTCAATACCAACCGGGGCGAACTCGCCGTGAGCACGATTGGCCAGACGTCGGGACAGAGCGCTGCGGCGGGTGCGTTCAGTGTGGCGGCAGTTGACGCGGCGCCTCCTACCGGAGCGAGGATGCCGTTTGACGGCACCGAGCCGGTGGAAACCTTCAGCTCGGACGGTCCACGGAAGATCTTCTTCCAGGCTGACGGCACTCCCCTTGGAAGCCCGGTCGACCGGCTGAAACCAGATATCTCCGCAGCCGACGGTGTGACGACGGCGACGCCGGGCTTCAACCCGTTCTTCGGCACCTCAGCCGCGGCGCCTCACGCAGCGGCTATCGCGGCATTGATGCAGGACGCGGCCGGCGGACCAAGCTCGATCACCCCAGCGCAGATCCGAACTGCGTTCGAGAGCACGTCGCTCGACATCGAGGCCATAGGGTCGATCGCGATTCCGGAGTTGGCATCGTCGACGCGCTTGCTGCGGTCGGTATCATTGCGGCGTTCACCGACCCGGTGTTGACGACCGGTGTCACGTTCGTCAGGAAGGTGCACATCGACGAGCTGCGATCGCGGGTCAACGCGCTGCGCGTCGACGAGGGACTCGGCAACTACGCCTTTACTGACGCTATTCTGGTCGCCAGCACGACACAGGTCCAGGCCGTTCATATCCTGGAGCTGCGACAAGCCCTGCAGGATGTGTTCGTCGCTCGAATGGAAGTCGAGCCCACCTACACCGACCCGGTCAGCCTCGTTGGAGTTCCGATCAAGGCGGCCCACATCCAGGAACTTCGGGACGCGGTGGTGGGGCTGGAGTGATGCCGGCGAGCCCGAGCGTGGGCGTGCGGATCCATCCGTTGCTCTTCACTGAAGTGTGAGCAGCACGAGGATCTCACCCAGGCCACTCTCGAGCGGTTCAAGGGCTTTGCCCAAGACGGTGCCCGGCCGATGGAACGCTGCGTTTCCGACCTCCATCGGTGTCGAGCGCATCGCGTGTCCTGGGGTCGGGCTGGTGACGAGGATGTCGCCAGGGCGTATGGCGCCATAGGTTGCGTCAGCCTTGATGCGCACCCGCCCGCTCTGAGCGACGAGCACGCGGCCGGCCCCCGATTCCCCGAGGATGAGCCCGGGCTGTCGCGACACGGCGCCCGCCACGCCTGTGTCGTAGGCGTCGGAGGCGGCTTGCACGCGGTTGTACGCGTCCCCGTCGATGACGACGACCGTGCCTGCGGCGAGGTCCTCCCTGGCATCGACCCATTCGGCAACGTCCTGATACTTGGCGGCAAGGTTACCGCTCACGACGAGATCGCCCACCACGTTCTGCGTGCCGGTGAAGGTATTGGCGCCGGTCGTGGCATATCCGCTCGGTGGCACCCCGCCCAAGAGCAGCGCGTCGGCCGCCGCCGGCAGATTCGTCAACCCTGACCCATCACCGACGAATGCGGTCGCGGTAGCGGTACCTGCCACCTCGAGCAAGGTCGAAGGCGATATCGTCCCGACGCCGACTCTGCCAGCGAAATGATTGTTGTTCGTCGCGCTAGCCTGAAAGATTCCGTACGACGTGGTGCCAGCGATGGTGTCAATATAGACGCCTGTTCCGGTCGTGGGCGGGCTGGTCGCGCCGGTGACGGTCACATACACACCCTGGGCCTCCGTGAGCGTGCCGGTCGATGGATTCTGGATATCGAAGAATCCGCCCCTCGCGGTGGTCATCGGCCCTGTCGAGAGATTCTGTACCCGGAAGAGACCGCCACTAGCGGTACCTATCGTGCCGCCAACTAGGTTGATGGTTTGAAACTGACCCCCAGTCGCGGTCGTAATGGTGCCTGTCGAGTTATTTCGCGCAACAAGGTTTACGCCACGGGCCTCGTTTATGGTGCCGGTCCCCGTATGAAACACGCGTGGGGCTAACGCGATGACGTTTCCCGTGTAGTTCGTCGCATTCGCGGCCGTCTCAAGCGACAAGCGCTCACCGAATGTATTACCGCCAAGATCCGAGGCGGCATCGAGATCGACCTGGACAAACGCTGCGAACGAATTGTTTGGTCGTGTTTCGTCAAACGCGGTGACTTGATGAAAGTCATAACTCGGCGTCGTCGTTCCAACACCGACGCGCGTACTGGTTGTATCAAATGTGACGAAGCTTGTTCCAGCCGCATTTGCCACATTCAGCGCGGTCGTCGAGTCGCTGTCTGGCAGCCACTGTCCACCCGCCGCCATCTTGAGGTTGCCGCTGCTCGCCGGAGTCCCAATACCCAGCCCCGCCACTTGAAAGAGCGCGGACGTGTCGAGGTCCTGCGGCGTGGAGAGCGTGACGATGCTCGTACCGGCGACAATCACCTGATTGGGTGTGCCCAAGATTGAGTCAACCGCTAGCGTCATGGCCGGGGGCGTGCCCGGATCGGATAATCCCGACGCGCTGGCCCCGGTCGTAGGGGCCGCCGATGTCTCCGCGCTTGTCAACGTGTCGACGTAGGTAAAGACCTTCGGCTCGGTCCAGGGGCCTTCCGCCGTGGCGCTCCAGGCCTGCACCGTCCACTGCCCCGTGCCGGGGGTGAAGCCCGTGGTGGCGAGCGTCACGGTACACACCCCGCCTCCGGTCACGCAGCTTGGCCGCCTCGGCGGGATAGTAGTCGTCGACCTGGAGGGTAACGGCATCCTCCACTCGGACGTGGTAATGGGTGGCGTCGGGCACCCCGCTCCAGACGAGCGTGATGCTGCCGCCCATCACGGGGCCGCTCTCGGCAATGGCCATCGTGGGGCCCAGGGTGGCTGGCGTCTGCGCCGGGACGCTCGGCGTGGCCAATGGGAAAACCACGAGCAGCGCCACGAACGTGAGTCTCGCCCCTGTCCAGCTCGACATTCTAGTTGAGGCTGCGGGTGGCAGAGTAGACCGATGATCAGCCAGCCGCCCAGCTATCGCGGATACCGATTTCCCTGGGCCATCGTCAGTCACGCCGTCTGGCTCTACCACCGGTTCGGCCTGAGTTTCCGAGATGTCGAGGATCTCCTCGCGGAACGAGGTGTCACCGTGACGTATGAGGCGATTCGCCAGTGGTGTCTGACGTTCGGGCTCGACTATGCGCGGCGGTTGCGCCGCCGCCGGGGCCGCATGGGCGACACCTGGTACTTGGACGAGGTATACGTGAAGATCCAGGGGCGGCAGCAGTACCTGTGGAGGGCCGTGGACGAGGACGGTGACGTCATTGACATCCTCGTGCAGTCGCGGCGCAATCGCGGGGCGGCCGCGCGCTTCTTTCGCCAGCTGTTAAAAGGACAGGGTCGGGCGCCTCGTCGGCTGATCACGGACCAGCTCCGCAGCTACGCCGCGGCACACCGCACCGCGATGCCGTCCGTGGTGCACAGCACGCGGCGGTACGAGAACAATCGCGCGGAACTTTCGCATCAACCGACCCGGCAACGTGAGCGCCAGATGCGTCGCTTCAAGTCGGCCGCCCATCTGCAACGCTTCGCCTCAGTGCACGGCATCGTGCAGAATCTCTTCCGGGTGGGTCGGCACCTACTGCGAGCTGTGCACCACCGGCTGCTGCGAACCCAGGCGTTCGTCGCGTGGAATACGGTGACGGGCGCCTGCTGAAGGAGCGCGGGCGCTCCGCGCCGAGGGGGAGACACGCGCCGTTTTTGCCAACTTGACTGTGAGCATGATCCTCCTACCTGCCGGGGTCGCCCAACGCACCAAGCCGTCTCGTCTGGCGTACTGTCGCGTTGAAGCGAGCGCACATCGTCGGACGTCTGAGTATCGAGGGCCGCGGCCAGATTCTTCGACTGCTCTTCATCGCGAGCACCGACGCACGGAATGAACCCTGCCGTTGAAAACACCCGAGCGCCGTACGTCACGTCCGACCGGGCGTGTCACCAGTAACATACACCCCAGCCGTTTCGTTGGTGTGAGCGGCAATACAAGACGACCGCCGAGCTTCAAGGCGTCCAGCCACGGCGCCGGAACGTGGGTGGCTCCTGCGCAAACATAGATCACGTCCGCCATCGGAAGCGCGCCGTCGAGACCAGACTGTGCCGCGACGGTCACGGTGCTGTACATAGCGAGGTTGTCCACCGCCCGCCGCGCCAGGTCTGGCTCAATCTCGTACGCGTAGACCCGGCCGCTGTCCCCCGCAAGATGGGCGAAGATCGCCGTGTAGTACCCCACCCCGGCACCCACATGAACAACGACGTCACCGACTTTCGGCGCTGCCTCTCCGATGCACTTCGCATGCAGGCTTGGCTCGCCGTTGTGGATGCCTTTCTCAGGCACGAGGCCAACAACAATGTCTTGGTACAGAACGGCAGCGTCTCCAGTGTCGGTCGAGACGTAGCCGTTTGGAACCACGACCTGCCAGGGACCACTGCCGAGGAACCGCGCTCGCTCAACGGCAGCGAACGCGTCGCGGACTCGTGGGTCCTCCACTCCGCCTTTCGCCGTGACGTAATTCGCGTAGAAGCGACGAAGAACGTCGTAGTTGCTCATGATCTACAAAGACAAGTTCCGCTGCCAAGATAGCGGCCGTCGCACTAAGGGAATCGCCATCGCAGTCAACGCGCGCGCCGCCCGGCCGCTCATCACAGCGTCCGCCCCGTCCACATCACCTGTCCCAGCACTACCGCCTCTCGTGGCCACGGTACCGGCTTATACGCCTTGTTGTCGCTGACCAACCGCCAGCCTTTCCCATCCGCGTGCTGAAGCCGCTTGACGAGCGGGCCGTCCTCGGCGCGCACCGCGAAGATTTTGTTCCGTCGTCGCGATGCCGACCTTCATTTCACCGGCTTCACGCCCCCTCTGCGGCCAAGACCGTAGCCCACCCGGAAGACATCCGGAATGTTGACCCGGTTGTCTCGCATACGCAGTGCTGAGCTTGATTCTCATTTCGTCGGCCACTGTCTCACTCCTTCCCTAAAATTAAGGCTCTTCAGGAAGTCGTGTGGGTAAATTGAGTGGATAAAACGAGCTTGCTCCGAGTGGCGAGAAGCGTGTCCAGGGCTGCTCCAACTGCGATGATGTCCCGATGGCTAATTCCCGGAAGCGACAGCGGCGGCTGTGGGACGCATACGCGTTCCCTGGTGTGCGTCCGCGACACGCGGTGCGCGGTGTCTTCGGCGACCCGAAGGCGCGCGTCATCACGCTTGTCCGGCGCTCAAAAAAACGCGCTGCGGCTGTTGCGGTCGCGCGCACATGGGCTGGTACGACCGGCGCGTGCGTCACGTACGCGATCTCCCTTGCGGCGAGCTACGCATCTACCTGGAAGTCGAGGTGCGGCGCGTGCAATGCCGGCGCTGCGGCAAGGTGAAGCGCGAGCGGCTCGACTTCCTCGCCGACAATCCGTTTTATACCAAGCGCTTTGCCCAGTACGTGGGCCGGCGCTGCCGCTCGACGACGATCAAGGACATGGCCGCGGAGCTCAACCTCGACTGGGACACGGTCAAGACGCTCGAGAAGCATTACATGCAGGCGCAGCTGGCCAAGGCGGGCACCCCGGGGCCGAAGGTCATCGGCATCGATGAGATCTCGATTCGCAAGGGACACACCTATCGCATCGTGGTAAGCGATCTAATCCGCGAGCGTCCGATCTGGTTTGGAGGGGCGGATCGCTCGCAGGCGAGCATGGCGCAGTTCTACGAGTGGCTCGGAGACAAGAAGAGCCGAAGCGTTCGCCTGGCGGTGATGGATATGTGGAAGCCGTTTCGCAACGCGGCGAACACGCACGCGCCCCAGGCGGCGATCCTGTTCGACAAGTTCCATATCCTGCGCCACCTGGGGAAGGCGCTCGACACGGTGCGCAAGGCCGAGTACGCACGGCTCAGCGGCAAGGATCGTCGCTTCATCAAGGGCCAGAAGTACACGCTGCTGTCGCGCCGCGAGCACCTGACCGTGGAGGGTCGACAGAATCTCAAGACCCTGCTCGCGGCCAACAAGCGATTGAACACCGCCTACCTGCTCAAGGAATCGTTCGCCCAGATGTGGAGCTACGAGCGGGAAGCGTGGGCACGGCGTTTCTTCGAGAACTGGCGGGCGAGTCTGAAGTGGCAGCGCCTTGCGCCCTACCAGAAGTTCGCCGAGATGATCGATCGCCATTGGGATGGCATCGCCGCCTATTGCAAGCCCGAAAACAAGGTGTCGCTCGGGTTCGTCGAGGGGCTCAATAACAAGATCCGCGTCATCCAGCGCCGCGCGTACGGACTGCGCGATGAGGAATACCTGCGGCTCAAGATCCTTTCCTGCATGTTACCCGCGCTCTAAAATGCCCCGAAATCACCCACTCGATTACCTGAAGAGCCTAAATTAAAATCTTCTCGTCTTGCATCGTCGAGTAGAGCCCAAACTACAGCGTCCGCCCCGTCCACATCACCTGCCCGAGCACCTGAGCGGCGCGGGGCCACGGCACCGGCAGTCGCGACGATTGCGGGTCACTGTCCGGGCTTCTGGAGAAGGCCTGCGTCTATGTCGGCCTGGATGTGTGATATGGCAAGCTGGAAATCATTTCTCTCGCTGTCCGACATCGCGCGCCGCTGTATTGCAAATGGTTCGTCCTCCCTCAGAAGGAACTGCTTCAGTTCGTTAGGTGGCTTTTGTTGATCGACCTTTATGATGAATGTAAAGCCACCGTATATGTAGAACTGGTAGAAGTTAACGCCCGAATACTTGGGACGCTTCGGATCCCTCATGTACGACTGTCCGATGTTCTTTATTCCAAAGTGCTCTTCATCATGGAAGAACCATGCCATCACCGCATAGTCATCAGAGCAACCGGGTGAATCAGTCTTGATTCTCAGGGTTAAGTCATTGCGCCATTCCTCGCGCAAGGAAACATTCTTGTACATGTTGGTATCGCACGCATCTGCTCGCCACAGAATCAACATCAGCCAGAGTTTCAGCTTCTTGTAGTCAACGTCTGAGGCAATTAATGAACCGTTTAACGGTTCTCCGGCCTGTCCATCCCTGTATTTCCTAACAAAATCAACCCCATACTCGTCATACTGACCGAACGAACCCTCACATTGTTGACATACGAACTGACCGTATTCTCCTGTCTGGCTTCGCACCGTATAGCGCTGATCACGTGAGTAGATCTCAGAGGCGCCTTCGCCCTGAAAATCTTTGTGGAGAGCTTGCGGGATTACGTGCGAATCGACTAGCTTTTTGGACTCCCCACACAACCGGCACTCTCCATAGTGTTTCGCCATCGCCAAAGATCTCCTGAGTCGAGGTCTCAGGCGAACGTCCGGGCCGCCCACTCTACCTCGCCGATCACGTCGGCATCGGCTGGCCAGGGCCGCGTTGGCCATTCCTGCTTGTCCAGGTTGTCGCGACCTGCATCACGGGAGTCACCCCACGAGCCGCTGTCGCACGTTGCCGTCGGCGACCGTGCGCCCGAGCCAGACGACCACGCTCTTAGGCGGCGTCGCCGGAGACGCGCCGGCCCGCAATTGCCTCGCGGAGCCCTTCGAGCAAGCCTTCGAGCTTGGCCTGCCCGTGCTCAACAGCGGCCAGTCGGGCCTCCAGCTTGTCCATTCGCGCATTGAGCCCATGCTGGCCCGAAAGAATGAGCCCAGCCAACGCCACGCCCACGCCCACGATGCCAATCAGTTCTGCACTCATGTCAGTCTCTCCATACTACGCGAACGTCCGCGCCGCCCACTTCACCTCGCCGCTTGCTCACAGCGTCCGCCCCGTCCACATCACCTGCCCGCGCACCACGGCCCCCTCCGGCCACGGCAATCCGGCCGCCTACGGCTCGCGCGGGTGCGCCGCGTCCCACTCGCGGGCGCGGCGCTGCGCCTCGGCAAGTTGCTCGGGGGTCAACTGCTCGGCCAGAGCGTCGCGCAACGCGATGGCGCGCTCGCGAATGTCTCCCGCGGACCGGGAGGCGGCGAGGCCGAACGACACGTACGCCGACACGGCGTCCTTCGGCAAGCCGCGCCCATCGGTGTCCACCATCCCATGGATGGCGCGGATCCCGGCCGGGTCCACGTGGTAGGCCCCAGGGAGGAGGACCGCGAGGCCGCCGACGACAACCCCAGCGGTCACGGCTAAGAGCGCTGCTGTCATGCGAACCATGGTGTACTTCCTATCGAACGTCCGGGCCGCCCACTTTACCTCGCCGATGACCCTCGGCGTCATTCGGCCAGCGGCGTATCGGCCAGGGTATCGCTACGGTTCCCGCGGGTGCGCGGCGTCCCACTCGCGCGCGCGGCGCTGGGCCTCGCTCCGGCCCTCAGGCGTCAGCCGCTCGGCCACGGCAACAGGGAGCCCGAGAATCGGGACCGCCGTCGTCAATATCGACGGGCAATGGGTAACGGTCGAACTCAACGCCTTTGTTGGGCCTCAGCCAGCCGGGAATTAGCGTTTTTCTTCGCGCCTTTTTTCTTCACCTTCGGCCTGTTCGAGCTGTCGAGTATCCGCTTCTCCATGCGGACGAAGTCGATCTCAAGCTGCCCACCCAGTGGGTATCTGATCAGGTCCCGCACGACGAACCCATGACTCGCATAGAACGGTTGCCCAGGTAGCGTGGCTACAAGCTCGAGGCGATGGTATCCCATGAGAAGCGCCTCGCGCGCGCAGCGCTCCAAGAGAAGGGAGCCGATACCCCGGCGCGCGAAGGCCGGCCTGACAAAGAACGCGCGAATGCGCGCCGCACCGTCCACCGGATCGATAGTGTCCGCGCTCCGACTAGATTCCGCGTCGCTGCCGAACAGTGTTGCTCGGTAGCTCCAACCACCGCATGCAGCCATGACGCCGTCCACCAAGGCGATAAGATACGTCTTGTCGACGATCAACTGTGTGTCCACGCCCCACGCAGCTTTCAGTGCCCCCTCGATCTGCGCCGGTGAATAGTGCGACAAGCTGAGCGTCCGCGCAGACTCCCTGACGAGGGACGCGATTTCAGCAACCTCCTCTAGCGTGGCAACTTGCACTGTCGGGTGCGCCATGCGTGGCGACGCCAAGTCCTTCACTTCCTCTCGAACGGCCCAGGGACCACTAGCGAGTGGGGTGCGTCATCTGTGCGGAGCTGCCAGCCGTCCTCGTCGCGCTGAAGTCGCTTTACGATAGGGCCGTCGTCGGCGCGCACCGCGAAGATGCTCGCCGTGGCTCTATCGTTCACACGCCCACCCGTCATTGTCTTCTGTCCATGCTCCGCTGGTAGGCACACTGTCCGCGCGGCACGCCGTTCGGGTGATCACGACGCAACGCCGTACAATTCCTGTAGGGACCGCAGCTCACTTGAGTGCTCGAGCGCGGCGGTATTTCGCCATCGCGGTCAGGTGGAGTGGCACCACGAGCCACAACGACTAGGCTGGTCGAGGCGCAGTTCGACAGCACGCGCTCGAGGGCGTCAGCTTCGAGCTGGTCGATTGTCAGCCCGTATGTGCGGCGGACGGCGACGACGCGCTCCGCGAACCAGCACCGGTTCTGGTCGGGCAACCACTCCGCACCGTCGCGATCGCGCTTCTGGTTACGATTCACGCTTGGAGCCGCCAGCGTCAGGTTTAGCAGATCGCTTGCGAAGCGCCGCCGCGTCGCGCCGTCGGCCGCACACAACCCGCTGTCGTGAGCCTCAGATCGGGCGACCATGTGCTCGATGTCGGTCTCTCTGTCGCTGGCGAACCACCGTCCCGTGTACGGACCGTAGACGCCACCGAGTTGGGCGACAATCTGGTCTTCGACCGACTGCGGGTAACGGTAGTCGTCGGCATCGTAGGGTGAGCAGCGCACTTCCGGCGCGACCACCAAGCCTCGCCACGAGGTCTGCGCGACGATCGTCGAGAATGATGCAGTGAGTGCCGCAAGGCTGAGGGCGACGCCCGCGAGTACAGTACGACAACAATGACGTCCCATCGCTCCTCTTCTCCTTCTTTCTAAAACGTCCGGGCCGCCCACTTCACCTCGCCGATGACCTCGGCGTCATCCGGCCAGCGGCGTGTCGGCCAGGGTATCGCTACGGCTCGCGCGGGTGGGCCGCGTCCCACTCGCGCGCGCGGCGCTGCGCCTCGCTCCGGCCCTCGGGCGTCCACCGGCGGCGACCGAGGATCCGGTCGGTGCGCTCGGGTAGCGGCGATGCGCATTTCGACCACGACCCTCGAATCCTTCCGGCTGTTCATGGAGCTGGAGCAGGCGTGGATGAGCGAGGACGAGCTGCTCGCGACGATTCGCGGGGTGTTCGTGCCGACCCACAAGGTTCTGGTCGGTGGGGCGTTCGGGAAGATTCTCGAAACGCCCGACCGCTACCGGGTGGCCGGCGGGTATCGGTGCGACGGTATTGCCCTCGGGGATGACGTGATGGGCCCCGCGCTCGCCCTGATCGACCGGCCGCACACGGTCTTTGAGGCCAAGGCCGTCGGGCGCTATGGCACGCACGACGTCGTCGCCAAGGCGGATCAGATGGTCGGCGGCCACCTCATCGAAACCAAGACGACGCTCTCGACCTTCAACTTCGACAAGTACGCGCAGTCCTGCCAGTGGCGCTTCATGGCGGACATCTTCCAGCCGTCGCTGGTGACGTACCACGTTGCGTGTCTGCACGAAGAGCGGTCGACCGGGGTCATCTCCCTCCGCGGCATCGAGCGCTTCAACCTCTATCCGTATGCCGAGCTGAGGCGCGACTGCGAGGGCCTGGTCCAGCAGTTCGCCGACTACGTCACGGCCAAAGGACTGGACGGGCTGCTCAACGACCGGCAGCGTGCCCTCAGCGGCGGCCTCGAGGCGGTGGCGTGATGGCTGCGGCCACCGACGCCTGTCAGTACTGCGGCCGCGAAAGCGATGTGCCGTGGATGGTGATGTTTGGGTTGACGTGCTTGGGGATCGGGGTGGTCCTCGGGGCCGGCTCGGCGTGGCTTTACTGGCTGCGATGAAAGAGGGGGCGTGGTGGCTTTGCCCACGAACTACTCCAAAACCAGGGCTTGTTGGGCAGGGGCGGTCACGAGGTGTCTATAAACATGTCAACACAGAATTCTGTCCAGCCGAATCGCCGAGATAGACACTGGGAAACCGCAATTAGAGACGCTGAAGCGGAGGTCCGCGAGCTTGAGGGCAAGCGGCGTCGCCTTAAGCGAGCGATCGTCGTGTTTCGGCGAAACAGAGACGAAGGTGTGCCGTGGCCCGGCACCGACGAAGTTGTTGGGCAGCAGCCCGGTTAATTGTGCAGAACCGTGTTTCTAGGCAAAGCCGTGGGCCGGCGACACACCGCCGTGAGGTCGCGGCGTAGTGGCTGAGGCGCTGTCGCTGCCGTTCGCCGGCGCGACGCCGATCAGCCGTCACCGGTCGGCCCAGGCCGCGCAGGCGGCCTCGCGGGGCCGGGCGACGAAGACGCGGCACTACGTGGCGTTGCTCGCGGAGGCGGGGGAGTTCGGGCTGAGCGATCACGAGACGGTGCGGCTCACGGGGTGGCCGCTGTCGTCGGTGTGTTCGATTCGCAACGGGGCGGTGCGGGCGCAGTTGGTGGTGCCCGCGTCGCGGGTGGGGGTCAGCCCCTACGGGCTGCAGGTGACGTGCTGGAGACGGCGATGACGCTCCGCCGAGGAGAACGTCCACGCGGTACCGCTGCCGGGTTCGGTCATCCCACGTACATGAGAGCAGGCGAAAGGACGTCATTCGGTGGTGGTTGAGAAGGCGCCCGCGTTTCAGTTCTACCCGAAGGAATTTCTGAGCTCGTCCAAGGTGATCGCGATGACGCCTGCCGAGCGCGGAGCGTATATCACCCTCCTCTCGATGCAGTGGTTGGACGGCAGCCTCCCGACCGACCTGTCGGTGTTGGCGCGGCTCGTGGGTCTGCCAACGGCGACCTTCAAACGCCTCTGGCCGGCGAATCTGGCACGTTGTTTTGAGGAGCGCGAGGGACGGCTTCTGAACGCCAGGCTGGAAGACGAACGGAAGAAGCAAGCCGCATTCCGGCATAGGCAGTCTGATGCCGCGGCATCATCGTGCGGCTCGTCGCGTGGTACGGCGCCCTGCGCTACGTCGCCGGGCAGTCTGGTGAGGGCGGCACACTGGAGCAGCCAGGGCCGTTGGTCAAGAAAGCGACGTGCACGAAGCGGAGCAGGCCTGATGACTAAGCACACGGCGAACATACGGATTGACCCACCCCCTTGGATCGTCGACTACGAGGATGATCCCACCTCCGTCAGAAGCGCCACCGGCTCGACGACGGCGGCCGTCTTCGGCCCGTTCGGCAATGCTCGGCTGATCGCCGCCGCGCCCGAGCTGCTGAAGGCGCTTGACGAGACGGTCACGAGATTCGAGCGGTGCATGGTGCACGCGGGATCAGATCCCACCTATGCACACGAAGCGACCAGAGATGCCCGATCCGCCATCGCCAAGGCGCGAGGAGAGACCGACTGAGATGCCGCGCCGCGCGCATCGGCTGGACGCGAATCAGGACGCGATTGTGACCGCGCTCTGCGCCGAGCCGGACGTGTCGGTGTTCTCGCTGGCGGGCGTGGCGGCGGGCTGTCCCGATCTCCTCGTGGGGATCAAGGGCGTGACGCATCTGGTCGAAGTCAAGGACGGGGCGAAGCCGCCTTCGCGCCGGACGTTCACGCCGGATCAACGGCGGTGGATCGCGCGGTGGCACGGCGCGCCGGTGGTGGTGCTCACGGACGAACAGACGGCGCGGGACTGGGTGCGGCGGGTTAGCCCTGTGATGCCGCTGCGTGAGGACGAGATGGCGTGTGAACACCGTGCGAGCAGGAGCCCCACGTAGATGGCTAATCCGAAGAATCGCATGGACGTGCAGGTGGTTTTGCCAGACGTGACGTTGCGCATCTGGGGACCGGAGAAGAACCAGACATGGACACGCGAGGTGCTCGTGGCCGAGCTGGAAAAGGCGCTGGCGAAAATCAAGAAATTCCTACCAGAGGACGGGCTGTGAGGGCTGAGCAGCCGTGAGCGATGCCCGCCTACTACAACGAGCACGAGCCGTATGCGGCGCAGTGGCTGCGGCACCTGATCGCGGCGGGACAGATCGCACCGGGCGACGTGGACGCGCGCAACAGCCAGGAGGTGACGCCCGATGACCTCGCCGGTCCGCGCCATCGGTGGCCGGCGATGGATGCGCCGGTGACCGCCCGACGACCCGGGGATCGGTTTCGCGCCGGCAAACGGCTCTGGAGCCCCGAGGACGACGCCGTGATGGCGACGCGGTATCCCCATGAACCGACGCCCGTGATCGCGACGGGACTGCGACGAACGGCCACGGCGGTGTACGCCCGCGCGGCGGTCTTGGGGTTGAGCAAGAGCCCCGCGTACCTCGCGAGTCCGGCGGCCTGTCGCTTGCGCCGCGGCGACCACGTCGGAGCTGCCTCTCGGTTCCCCAAAGGCCACGTGCCGGCGAACAAGGGCCTCCGACGGCCGGGGTGGAGTCGCGGCCGGATGAAAGAGACGCAGTTCAAGAAGGGCACGCGGCAGGGCCGTGCAGTGGACGTCTACAAGCCGATCGGCACCGAGCGCATCAGCAAGGACGGGTACCTCGAGCGGAAGATCAGCGAGGCCCGCCCGTTCCAGCGGCGCTGGCGCGCGGTGCATCTCCTGGTGTGGGAAGCCGAGAACGGTCCGGTGCCGACGGGACACGCGCTCGCGTTCAGGAACGGCGACAAGACAGATATTCGACGCGACAACCTTGAGTGCATCTCGCGCCGCGAGCTGATGGCGCGCAACACAGTCCACAACCTGCCGGCACCGCTCCCCGAGACGATTCAGTTGCTCGGGGCGCTGAACCGCAAGATTCGAAAGGCGAGAGCAAATGCCAGCGAAGAACAAGATCGGCGATCTGCGTAATCACCTGTTCGAAACGCTCGAAGCGCTGAAGGACGACGAGGAGCCGATGGAGATCGATCGCGCCAGAGCGATTGCTGATGTGGCGAAGGTGCTCGTCGAGAGCGCGAAGGCCGAAGTCAGATTTCTGGAGGTGACAGGGGCGCTCAGGAGCACGGACTTTCTACCTGCCGACGATGGCCAGCAACCGAAGCAGCTCACGAACGGTGCGCAGGTTACGCCGATCCCTCGACGGAGCGCGCGTGCATGAACACAGCCGCTGAGGCCTTGCTCTACGGGAACACCGTCACGCCGCCGGTCAGCACGGAGAGTTGGTGGGTTGGGCACCCACGAGAAGGCTTCATGGCCGAGGCCCAGGCGCGGTCGGCCTCGATGTCGGCGCGGGATCGGGGGCCTGGCCGGCGCCCTGGCGGTCGGCGTGCCCCGAAAGCGCCCCTGGAGGTCGCGTGCTGACCCTCGCGTATGTCGTGGGCGCCGTGTATATCGCCGGACTCTGGAGCATGGCGCTCACGCTGGCCTGGCTGGCGCTGACACCGTGACCGTGACTGGGAGGCACCGAAGCAGGCAAGAGGCGATGCGGTTACTCGCCCGCGACCTGGCCGGCGGCGACGAGCGGTTCGATAGCCAGGATGTCCGCCACGGCGCGGGTCTATTGTCAGATGCATAACGCACACGGAGGCGCGCGCCGCCGCACGGGACGTCGGGCCGAGCCCCGCATCCGAGACCTGCGCATGCATCCCCGCTCCCACGTGTCCCTGTGCGTGGCCGCCGAGTTCCTCGGGCTCGACGCGCGGACCGTGGTCGCCCGCATCGACGCGGGGCGGCTCACGGCCTTTCGTGATGGCAAGGCCTGGCGCATCAGCGTCGCCGCGCTGGCCGCCTACGATGCCGAGCGGCGGGCGGGGAGTGGGCTAACGCCGTGTATATGAGCGAGCTGGCGAAGTCGCTGTTGCACCGCTGCACTGGACGGGTGATGTCTTCGCTTCGTTTTCAAAAATCTTCGAGCACCATCGCTATTTAGTTGACTCGTGCTTATCCGGTTGTTTCAGCAAGCCACCACCGGTAGTGTATCGGCGTGGCGCGCCCGTCGTTTCCGAAGAATCTCCGGGAGTTTCAGCGGCAATTTGCGACCGCCGAGGCCTGTCAGGACTACTTGGCGGCGTGCCGCTGGCCGGACGGCTTTGTGTGTCCCCGGTGCCGGCACGCGCGCGGCTATCGCCTGACCACACACCGGCGCTGGCAATGTGCGGCGTGCCGGTATCAGGTGTCGCTGACCGCCGGGACGATTCTCCACAACACGAAGACGCCGCTCCTGGTGTGGTTCTGGGCGGCCTATTTGACGGTTACCGACAAGCGGGGCCTCTCGGCGCTCCTGCTGCAGCGGCAGTTGGGCCTGCGGCGGTACGAAACGGCGTGGCTGCTGTTGCACAAGCTGCGGCGCGCGATGGTGAACGCGGGGCGGGAGCCCTTATACGGCGACGTGGAGATCGATGACACCTGGGTGGGCGCGCCCCAGGCCGGCCTGCGCGGCAGTCGCCAACTCAAGGGGCGGAAAGCCGCGCTGGTGCTGGTGGCGGTGGAACGACGCGGGGATCGGTCGGGTCGGGTCCGCATGTCCGTGATCCCGAACTTCAAACAATCGACGATGCTCGCGTTCGTCACTCACCACATTGCGCCGGGGGCGACGGTCTACACCGACGGGCTGAAAAGTTTCGATGGGCTCCAGGCCGCTGACGTGAGACACGTCGCCCGCCCGCAACCGATCCGGAGCGCCCTGCACAGGGGGGTGCCCTCCGTCGTGCCTTTGGCCGACCGCGTCATCGGCAATTGCCAACAGTGGTTGATTGGCACGCACCACGGCGTCAGCAAGGCGCAACTACAGGTCTACCTCGATGAGTTCGTGTTTCGGCACAATCGGCGGCGGCACCCGATGGCCGCCTTTCAGACCCTGCTGGGCCTGGGGACCGGACGGACGCCCACGCCCGCCCGACGGATTCGCGGCGCGCAGGACGTGCGCCCCCCAGGCTGATCGCAAGATATAGGGGTTAGCTGAAACAACCGGATAAGCACGAGTTGACTTAGGTGGCTGGTCCACTATGATGACCTCATCTATTCATCAGATGAATCAAACGAGGCGCAGTCGTGAAGGTGCGCGATGTCCTTCGTCGGTTGAGAGCGGACGGATGAGTGCTGATGACGCAGGAGGGGAGTCATCGGCAGTTCACGCATCCCGTGAAGCGGGGCCGCGTCACGGTGGCGGGTCATGCGTCGGCGGAGATGAAGCCGAAAACCCTCAACAGTGTGTGGAGACAGGCAGGTCTAAAATGAGCGACATGCGATATGCCGTGGTCATCGAGCGGGACGACACCGGGGTCAGCGCCTTCGTGCCTGACCTGCCAGGATGCGTGGCGGCCGGCAAGACGGTCGACGAGGTACTGGTGCTGATGCAGGGCGCCATCCGACTGCACGTCGCCGGCCTGCGCGAAGATGGGCAGCCGGTGCCGGCACCGAGTTCCGAAGTCGACTACGTCGAGGCCTGAGCGGTGTGCATGGTCGACCTTGTCTGCCGTCGAGTTGTTCAGATGAATCAAACAGAGTCGGCCACGCAAACGGCCGCGTTGACGTGGGTCACAGCGGCATTGTCCGTGCTCGAGGTGCGGGCGAGAGGAGGGCATGATGGCAGCGAAACGATGGGCCTACAGTTGGCCCGGCGTCACGGGTTCGGTCGATGCACTGAGCGCCGCCAGGGCGCGCAAGTTGATTCGAGAGAAGCACCAACTGAAGTGGGTGCCGAACGGGGCCAAGGTGGTCCGCATGGACGGGACGGCCTACACACCTTCGGTTGCGGAGCCAGCGCAGCCGACAGCGGCGGTTTCTCAACCGGATCTCAGTCAACAGATCGCCACGGCGGTCTCGACGGCGCAGGTGGGCCACTGCTGCCCGTCCTGTCATCAGGCCTACCCCAAACCCAAGGCGGTGAAGGTGGTCGCTGCGGTCGATTTGGCGACGCTGTCACAGAAGGAACTGTTCGCGTACTACAAGCGCACGGCACCGGTAGAAGACGTGCGGTTCATGCTTCGCGTGACCCTGTCCGATGGTCTGCGCGAGCGAGTACAGGCACTGGCCGATGCGGCACCAACGATGACTCGGACCAATGTCTACAAGGCGCTGGTGCTTCTGCAGGCCGCGTGGCGCGGCGAACGGCCGGGTCGGTCGAAATAGGATCTCCGTGTGTCCTGAGTGCCATGGCACCGGCGACGCGAGTGTTGAGGTTCCATGAAGGCGTGGACGGTCGGCGATCTTCGGCGTCGCGCGTTCCCTTCAGGAAGGATGCAGCTTTGTGTCTGCTGCGGTGGGCAAGACAGCGCCACGGCTGGTGACTACTTTATGGCTGCGGACAGTGCGGAGCTTACGTGTTGCGGGCTTCCCGTCGAGCTGGTGACGAAGAACATCCTTGTAGCCGAAGCGCGGCCAGGAACAGCGTGACTTGATTGTTCAGATGAACAATACTGAATGCCATGGCGCGAAAAAAGAAGAGTCCGGGTCGGGGTGGCAAGCGAGAGCGGGCGGGTCGTCCGACGTTGTTCGAGGGCACGCGCGTGAAGCTGGCCGTCACCGTGACTGAAGAGGCCATGGCGCTGGTCAAGCAGGAACGAGCCAGGCTTGAGCCGGAGCATGGGACCTCGGCCACAGACGGAGCGGCGACAGAGAGCTTGATTCGCAAGGGGGCCATGCCACACGCGCTCGCTGCCCAGCAGGCCAGGAAGGGGGCGCGCTGATGCAGACGGTGCTCTATTCGGCCGGCTACCAACGTCTCGATCTCGCGGCGTTTGTGGCCTTCGTGCAGCGAGAGGACCTCACGGTGGCGGACGTCCGGCTGAAGCCGGTCAGCCGCAATTTCAAATGGAACAAGAACGCCCTGACCACGCTGTTGGGTGACCGCTACGTGTGGATCGAGGAGTTGGGGAACCTGAACTACAAGGGCGGGCCGATCGTGCTCAAGGACGAGGCGACGGGCATGGCGACGTTGTGGACGTTGCTGAACCGTGAGCAGCCGGTGGTGGTGCTGTGTGTGTGCGCCGACCCGGCGATTTGCCATCGGACGGTGGTGACCACGCAGCTCGAGGCCGCGGGAGTTCTTGTGCTCCCGTTGCCGCCGCTGATTCTGGCCGAGGCGCCGGGGGCCTGTTGACGAAAAACTTGACGGTGCTATGGATATGGCTATACGATATATATTATGGCCGTAACAACCATTCGATCAACGTATTCGCTGGATGTTGAATCTGTGCGGTCGCTGGAGGCGTTAGCGCAACACTGGAACGTGCCGAAGTCCGAAGTGTTGCGCCGAGCGATCCGGATGGCGGCCGAGCAAGGCCGGTCTGGAACCAGTTCGCCGCTTGCCGCTCTGAACCGCTTGCAGGCCGCCCTGCGCGAGCGCAAGGTCGATGTCAAACAGTGGGCGCAGGATTTGAAGGTCGAGCGCCGCGAGACGGCTCGGCGAGGGCATCCCAAGTCCCGATGATTTATTTGGACACGAGTTTTCTGATTCGGGCGCTGGAGCAGGGGTCGCCTGAAGACCACAAATTGCGGGCCTGGATTGAGGGGAGCGAAACCCTACAGGTGAGTGCAGTCGCCTGGGCAGAGTTGCTGTGCGGCCCGCTCGCCCAAGCCGAGATGGAATCGGCTGCCGAGCTCGTGGGACCACCCCGCGACTTCACACCGGAGCACGCCGTGATCACCGCCCGGTTGTTCAATGAGTCGGGAAGGCGACGGGGATCATTGATCGACTGCATGATTGCGGCGGCGGCGCTCGCCGACGGCGCGTCCATCGCCACGGCGAATACAGCGGACTTTCACCGCTTCAAGGATTCCGGCCTGACGATGGCCTAGCAGGCTGCTGAAAAACTCCGTGAAATGGGATCGACAGATCGATCCCGGCGTACTACCATGCTCCCAACACCGCTGAAGGGAGCCCCATCATGCGCGGACACGATGAGCAAAGCACTCACATGTTCAGCTACCTGTCGCCGGAACAGCGCGTGCCAGCCGACCATCCGCTCCGCGCGGTTCGCGCGCTGACGGACGAAGCGCTGAGAACGATGTCGCGCAGGTTCGCCGGCCTGTACGCCAACACAGGGCGTCCGTCGATCCCGCCGGAACAGCTGCTGCGCGCGTTGTTGCTGCAGGTGCTCTACACGGTGCGGAGCGAGCGGCTGCTGATGGAAGAGCTCAATTACAACCTGTTGTTCCGCTGGTTCGTGGGCTTGAATTTGGACGACCCGGTTTGGCATCCCACCACGTTTACCAAGAATCGCGACCGGCTGCTGGCGGGCGATCTCGCGGCCGCCTTCTTTGATGCGGTGCAGGCCCACGCGCGGGCGGCCGGGCTGCTCTCGGACGAACACTTCACTGTGGATGGGACCCAATTGGAAGCGTGGGCCAGCCTGAAGAGCTTTCGGTGCCGGGACGCGGCGGAGAGCGACCCGCCCGATGACCCCGGGAATCCCACGGTCAACTTCCACGGGGAGCGGCGGCGCAACGACACGCACCAGTCGACGACCGATCCGGAGGCGATGCTGCCTCGGAAGGGCCAGGGGAAGGAAGCCAAGCTGGCGTATCTGGGCCACGTGCTGCTGGACAAGCGACAGGGACTTGTCGCCAACGTCTGCGCGACTCACGCGACGGGGACCGCCGAACGCGAGGCAGCGGCGCTGTTGCTGGAGGCCAGCGCGCCGCCGGGCAGCACGGTCGGGGCGGACAAGGGCTACGATGTGGCAAGCTTTGTGGCCGCTGTCCGTATCCGGGCCGTCACGCCCCACGTTGCTCAGAAGGTCCGCTGGAGTGCGATCGATGGCCGGACCACGCGGCATGCGGGCTATCACGTCAGTCAGCGGAAACGGAAACTCGTAGAACAGGTCTTTGGCTGGATGAAGACCGTCGGCGGCTTGCGCAAACTCCGGCATCGCGGTGTCGCCCTCGTGGATTGGCAGCTTACCTTCGCCGCCACGGTCTATAACTTGGTCCGGCTGCGGAATCTGGAGGCGAGGTGTCCCTGATCACCGGCCGCGCGTGTCGCCGGCCCCTTGATCGGGGCCAGCGCACAGCCGTGCGCACCGTTGTCGGTCGGTGGTGACTCGCATGATCCTTAGAAAACGGCCCGATCACCCGGGTTCTTCAGCAGCCTGCTAGTGCCCGTGCCTCGTATCGTTGCTACCGCGACGGCCGTTCCCGATCATGCATGCTCGCAGGCGAAGGCGCGTGAAGAAATGGCTCGACTCGGCCGCGGGAATCGTACCGTCGAGCGGCTGCTGTCGGTCTTCGACCACGCCGGGGTGACGACGCGGCACTTCGTGCATCCGCCAGAGTGGTACACCCAGACGCGCTCATTCGAGGAGCGAAACGGTGAGTACCTGGCACATGGGCTCGACCTCGCGACGCGCGCCGGCGAGGATTGCCTGGCGAATGCGGGCGTGCCGCCGGACCAGGTCGACCATATCTTCTTCGTCACGACGACCGGCCTGGCAACGCCGAGTCTCGATGCCCGGCTGACGGTACGACTCGGATTACCGGCCGATGTCCGGCGCTGGCCGCTTTTTGGCCTGGGATGTGCGGGCGGCGCGGGAGCGCTCATCCGCGCGTCGGACGCGCTGAGCGCGGCACCCAGACAGCGCGCGCTGATCGTCTCGCTCGAACTGTGCAGCCTGGTCTTCTCGCCTGGCGCTCGGACGCCAACCGATGTCGTCGGGGCGGCGCTGTTCGGTGACGGTGCTGCGGCGGTGTTGATGCGTGGCGATGAGCTCGCTGATGGCGATACCGGGCCTCGCATCGTGGCGAGCCGGTCCCACCTTTTCAAGGACGCGCCAGACTTGATGGGTTGGAACTTCACGAGCGACGGCATGCGGCTCGTGCTTGCGGGCACGGTTCCCACGTTCGTCGCCGAGAACATGCCGACGCAAGTCGAGCGTTTTCTCGTCGAGCACGGCGTCGCCCGGTCGGAACTCACGCACTATCTGTTGCATCCGGGTGGACCAAAAGTGATGGCCGCCTACCGCTCCGCGCTCGGCGTGACCGATGACCAACTGTGGATCGCTCGGGAGACCATGGATCATTACGGCAACCTTTCGAGTGCCGCTGTGTTGTTCATGCTGCACCGACTCCAGACCAGTGGACGAGCCCAACCAGGTGAGGGCGGCCTCTTGGTAGCGCTAGGCCCGGGCTTCGCGACCGAGATGCTCGTGCTGTCCTGGTAACTATCGCCGGCGGGGGGCCGGCCGGTTCGGCTCTGGCCATCGAGCTTGGCAAACAGGGCGTCCCCGTTGTGCTCTATGAGCGGGCGCGGCACCCGCGTCTCAAGCCGTGCGGCGAGGGGCTGCTCCCGCACGGTGTGGCGGCGCTTCGGGAGATCGCGGGCCTGCCCGGCGCTCCCAAAGTCCGCGGCCTTCGGTTCACAGCGGGGCGCGTCGCGGTCGATGCGGATTTTCCCGGCGAGTCTGGCCTCGTCGTTCGCCGGGACCGGTTCGACGCGTGGCTCTTCGGGCAGGCCGCTGCGACGCCCAATGTCGACGCGCGCCCAGGGACCGCGTATCGGCCCGGTCGCACGCGCTTCCGCGTGGGCGCTGACGGCATTCACTCGCTCTTTCACCGGCAGCTTGCCGGTGCGTACCGTCCGTCGCGCCGGGTGGGGCTCTCGACGCATGTTCTTGGTCTGGAGGGGCTTGGCGACCGCGTCGAGGTCTTTTTTCACGACGAGGGCGAGTTGTACGTGGCACCAACCGGCGGAGGAGAGGCACTGGTGTCGGCGCTGTTTGACTACCGTCACTTTCGCCGGGACGGCATCACGCACCTGCTGAGCAAGACCTGGGCTTTGCGCGATCGCGTGACGCGCCTGGAGTTCACGACGCCGGTGCTCGCGTCTGCCCCCCTCGGGCTCCACGTGCCAAGGATCGCCGACCCGGAAGCTGGACTGCTGTTGGTGGGAGACGCCGCCGGCGCCAGCGATCCGATCACCGCCAACGGGCTGGCGCTTGCGCTGGTGGCCACACGATCAGCAGCCGAGGCCATCCTTTCCGGAGACCTTGGTCAGTACGAGCGCCGCCGCCGGGCGCTCGAACGCCGAGCGCGCGAGCTAGGCGCGCTGATGCGATGGCTCGGGCGAAGCGAGCGCCGCGCGACTCGGGTGCTGAGGTACGCGCCAGCGATCATCGAACCACTGCTGGCGTCGCTCGTCACGCCTAACGCGGATTTCACTTGTACCTAGCCCCAGGTCGTGGTGCTCCCGAGGGTAGGGGGACTGATGGTCGCGTACTCCCTGGGGCTACCTACGGACGCGGGTACCGATTGCGGTTACTCGGGAGCTGCGCGCTCATGAAATTCGCGCTGATTTAGCCCGGTGTAATGCCATGTGGATGCCACGACGGTCGCTCGAACGCGAGTACATGGATGACCACGACCCGCCGCAGCCGGTCGTCGACGAGGTGTACAGATTTCTGGAAGGGATCAATCGCTGGCTCGGCGGCCACAGGGCGACACTCGAGCGGTTTCGCCAGCTCAGTCGCGGTTGGAAACCTGGCGAACGGATAGAGGTTCTGGACGTCGCAGCAGGTGGCGGCGACTTCGCTCGTGCGCTGGTCCGGTGGGGGCGCGCACATGGCTTCGACATCCGCGTCACCGCACTCGACATCAGTCCGAGTGCGCTACGATCCGCGCAGCGGCGTCAGGCACGCGCGAGGCCAGAGACCGGTGTACGGCTGGTGTGCGGGGATGTCCATCACTCGCCGTTGAGGGATGGCGGCGTCGATTACGTGACCTGTGCGCTCTTCTTTCACCACTTGACCGATGCCGACGTGGTCAGCACCCTCCGCGCCTTCGACCAGCTCGCAACCCGCGGGATTGTCGTCAACGATCTGATTCGGCGCTGGCGGCTGTTTGCGTGGACCTGGTTGTTCACCATGCCCTTCAATACCGTCCTCAGACAGGACGGGCCACTGTCGGTGCGGCGCGCCTTTCTGCCTCGAGAACTGGAACAGCTTGCGCACTCCGCCGGGTTGCCGTGGCTCTCGGTCAGGGAGCACTTCGGCCATCGGATGACACTGGCGGGGGAACGAACCGACACACATCTTCCCGAAACCGGTTCATAGGATCGTCGCGGTGTCCTCCGCGTTCCACTGGTGGGATCGCCTGGAGGCTATGAGACCGGTTCTACCGAAGCTGCTCCAGCAGCTCCTGGGCCCTTTGCTTGAACTCGCGATCTTCCGGTGCCCATGCGGGATCGAACGGGGCATCGAGCACTCGCTGGAGTTCCGACTTGGCGTCCTCGGTGCGATCCATCTCGAGGAACGTCTCCGCCAGGAAGAAATGCGACGCCGTGCTGTTCGGGTCGTACTCGAGCGAGCGGCGGAGGTGTTCCACGGCGCGCTCGTCGCTGCCGCCAAACAGGCCTGGCACCTTCGCATACCAGCGCCCGATCGGCGGAGCCCTGCTGGTAACCAGGATCCAGGCTCAGGACGGTTTCGAGTCGCTCCTTGATGTCCCCTCGATAGCGAAGGCCGGCCCTCAGGCCCGACGATTCGGCCAGCGCTCCCATGTTGGCAGCCATCCAGAAATGACCCTCGGGTCGAGCGGACTCCATCAAGGCGGCGCGCCGGGCCACGGCGATGCCGGCCTCGTACTGGCTGGTCCGATCGGCCCTCGTGACGTGTCCGCCCAGCCAGTAGCGCGCGCGCGAGAGCTTCCACGCCGCGTCGAAATCCAGCGGGTCGTCCTCCAGCCGCCGTTCCCATGCCTCCGCCGCGAGCATGGCGCTCTCGAGGCTCTCGCGATCCGCGTACAGCGCATCGGGCGTCTGCTGCGCGGCGGTGGACGGCCGTATGGCCAGAACTCCGGACAGCAGGACGATGCAGGCGAGGACGGCACAGATAGAGCCATCCCGAGTGCCGTGGCGTGACATGACCGCTCCATTCTCTCATGCAGGATCTGGCCACGCTATATCCAGGGCTCGGCGCTAGTCGGGAGTTTAGAACCCATCTCATAAACTCGCCTGCATTCGGCCGCCTAAAGCGCTTTTCATGACCGTGTGGCGTTCGAGTAGCCGCAATGACGAAATACACGCGCTATTCGAAAAGCGCTCTAAATTAGTGCGGAGTAATGCGGTGCGCCTACCAGCGAGGCACCGCAGAGTTCGGGGAGCGATCGGACCAGGGGAACACGCTGTTCACCAAGATCACGACGGTGTTCTAGACACCACCTCATGGGTACGGCGAGGAAGCCGACCGGAAGTATTAGCGGGCTCTCGAAAGTTAACGGAAGGCCCGTTCTGCGACCCTCCACTGTAGACACAAAATGTAAATGTCGGGTTTCTCCACATTAGAAATGTCGGGTTTCGGGCACCGTGTATGGCCTGGAGGCCGACATGGACAACGAGGGCTACCTGACGATGAGTACGAAGGAACTGCACCGCCTGGAGATTCTGGAGCGTGTGCGGGAACGGCGCCTGACCCAGGCCCACGCGGCCGCACAACTGGGGCTCGGGGTGCGCCAGGTCGAGCGTCTGTGCCGGACCCTGCGTCTCGACGGCCCTGGCGGACTGGTGTCCAAGAAGCGCGGCCGGCCGAGCCACCGACGCTTCCCGCGCGCGCTGCGTGACCACGTCTTGGAGTTAGTGCGGTCTGGCTACCGCGACTTTGGGCCGACCCTCGCGGCCGAGAAACTCCGTGAACGTGACGACATCCTCGTGTCGGTCGAGACCCTGCGGCGCTGGATGATCGACGCGGCGCTGTGGGTGCCGCGCACCGCCCGATCGCGCCGCGTCTACCAACCGCGCCACCAGCGCGCCTGCGTCGGCGAGCTGATTCAGATCGACGGCTGCGACCACGCCTGGTTCGAGGATCGAGGCCCGACCTGCACGCTGCTCGTCTATGTGGACGATGCGACGAGTCAGCTGATGGAGCTGCGGTTCGTCGCCTCGGAATCGACGTTCGACTACTTCGCCTCGACGCAGACGTATCTCAAGCGCCACGGCAAACCGGTGGCCTTCTACAGCGACCGGGCCAGCATCTTTCGGGCGACGGGCGCGGCACGGCGCCGCGCGGGAGGCCCCACGCAGTTCAGCCGGGCGCTGGCGGACCTCAACATCGACATCGTGTGCGCGAACGCACCCCAGGCCAAGGGGCGCGTTGAGCGGGCGCACCTGACGCTGCAAGATCGGCTCGTGAAGGAGTTGCGCCTCCGCGAGATCTCGACGCCCGAGGCCGCCAATGCCTATGCGCCCGCCTTCATGGCCGACTACAACGCCCGATTCGGCAAGCCGCCGAGGAGTGCGCATGACGCGCATCGCCCCGTCCGCGATGATGAGGACCTCGCGCTGATCTTCACGTGGCAGGAAGATCGGACCATCTCCCAAGCCCTGACGCTCCACTATCGACGCGGGGTCTACCTCATCACCCCAGGCCCGCTCACCCGGCGACTGCGTGGGCAGCGCTGTCGCGTGCATGCGGACGCCGACGGTCGCCTCGAGATTCGTCACGCGGGCCAGCGCCTCCCTTTCACGGCCTTCGAAGAGCAACGGCGGGTCACCCACGGGGACATCGTGTCGAACAAGCGGCTGGGGGCGGTCCTGGCCACAATCCAGGCCGATCAGCGCACGCGAGACGAGCGCCTCCTGGCCGGCCCGCACCGCACGCTGCGCGAGAAGCAACGGATCAGAACCGCCCGAGCGCGGGCGGACGCGACGCCGACCAGCCCATAGCGAGTGGCCTACCCGACATTTCTACTTTGCGGAGAACCCGACATTTCTACTTTGCGTTGACATACCCTACCCCCGCTTCAGGTCTAGGGCGAGCGCCGGCGAGCCGTCGCCGCCTATAGGAAGTATTAGCGGGCCCTCGAAAGTTGACGGAAGGCCCGTTGTGCGACCCTACCCACGACAGCGGCCATTACGCGCGACCGCCTCGGGAAGTACTTTGATCGCCACATCGCGACCGAGGTTGATGTCCGTCGCCTGATACACCTCACCCATGCCGCCTTCGCCGATCTGGGCAGCGATCTCATACGGGCCGAGGTGGGTGCCGAAGGTCATGGCCAATTCGTGCCTTAGTATACGGGCGAGAGCGAGTGCGGACGGGGTAGGTCCTGTTTAACGGTGCCGATTCAACCGGTCGATGCAACGCGCTAATTTAGGCATCCCACCGGGCAGGGTTGCTCCTCCCTCAAATACTCCCGGTATTTTCGGTCGTCGCGCCTTGCCCGTTCACTATTTACGAGCGGCCTTGGTGGTGCCTCTCTTGGCAGGCTCCATCGGTTCATCAATGGCGGAATTCGCCAAAGATCCCATGTCACCATCCCTATCCAAGTTTGCACGATCGGTCGGCGGATCCACTGTCGTCGGGATGCGCCGGCAGGCCGACGCCCTCGAAGCCAAGGGTATGCGAATCGTCGACTTTGGGGCTGGCGAGCCTGATTTCGACGTCCCGGCCCCGGTCAAGGAGGCAGCAATCAAGGCCAACCAGGATGGCCGTGGCCATTACATCGACCCACGTGGCCTGGTGGAATTGCGTGAAGCCATAGCCCGTTTCGAAATGGACCGTCATGGCCTGGCCGTCGAACCGGACCAGATCGTCGTCACCCCGGGTTCCTTCGGCGGCCTTTCCCTGGCAACCCGCGCGATCCTCGATCCGGATGACGAAGTGCTGGTGATCGAGCCTTGCTGGGACCCGTACCGGAATATGGTTTTGCTGACCGGCGCAAGACCGGTCGCAGTGCCCATGAGCACCAGCCAGGGGCGCTTCGTGGTGGATGGCGGACGTTTCGAGGCGGCAGTCACGCCGAAGACCCGGGCCATTATCGTCAACACCCCTTGGAACCCGACGGGGCGGGTTCTGTCACCGGCGGAACTCGCCGCAGTGGCCGAAACCGCCGAACGTCACGACCTCTGGATCATCGCCGACGAGGTTTACGGCGAACTGGTCTTCGCCGGTTTCGAACATGTGTCCGCCGCCTCCCTGGGGGTCGACGTGGCGAATCGCACGGTGATTGCCACCAGCCTGTCCAAATCCTTCGCCATGACCGGATGGCGGCTGGGCTACTGCATCGCTCCGCCCGAATTGGCGTCGATGCTTGCCCGCATGAACCATCTGGCGACACGGTGCGCCACCAGCATCGTGCAGCATGCCGCCATCGCCGCCTTCACCGATGGCGCTCCTTTCGTCGAGGACATGCGCCAGGAATATTCACGACGCCGCGATATCATCGTCGCCGGCTTGAACAAAATCGACGGCGTGCTCTGCCCGCCTCCTGAGGGAACCTTCTACGCATTCCCGCAAATTCCCGAGGATTGGGGCGATAGCAGGGACGTGGCTGAATTCCTGTTGAGGGAGACGGGCGTCGTCGTGACGCCCGGTTCGGCCTACGGTCCCGGCAGCCGCCATCATCTGCGCCTCTCGTTCGCCACCTCCATGGCTGTGATAGAGGAGGGGTTGTCACGGCTGAACGAGGCCTTGCCCGAGCGTTTCAATGAGACGCGAAAAAACCAGCATACTCAATCCGTTCGCACCGTGGTCCGATAGCAATAGGGGACTAAAATCGAATCGGCCGGAGAGCCGAATTACCAAAAAGAGGAGCAGGCAACGGATCCGTCAAACTCAGGAGGATACAATGCGCGCTGATCGTTTCATCATGCCAAGTATCGCTGCTTTTCGCGCTGGGTTCGCGCTAAGCGCGATCGATCCGACATGATGATGCCTTCATCGGTGACCCGCATTGTCCTCTGTGCGTCGGTGGCCGGCGTGTTCGCGACGGCAGGCTGCGGTGGAGAGCCCACCGGCGCCGAACGGGGGCCGCAAGAGACACTCGCGGCGGCAACGGTCGGCTCCGCGGCCATGGCCGAGTCCGACTTTCCCAACAAGCCAATCACCTACATTCTGCCGTACTCGGCGGGCGGCACCACCGACCTCGGCGCTCGCGCCCTCGCCCAGATCGCCGAGGCCGATCTGGGCCAGCCCATTACCGTCGTCAACACGGCCGGTGCCGCCGGATCGGTTGGACTGGCGCGACTTGCCAAGTCGGCCCCCGATGGCTACACCATTGGCACCTTCAACGCGATCACCACGGGAATCGAACCGCACATGAGGAAGGTCCCGTTCGATCCGCTGAACGATTTCTCGCCGATCGTCATTTACGGTGGCTACAACAGCTTTGTCGCGGTCAGCAACGACAAGCCCTGGACATCGCTCGCCGAGGTTATCGACTTCGCCAAGCAGAACCCCAAGGTGCTGACGGTGGGCGTTTCGGGCATCGGTTCCAGCACCCATCTCGGCGTCGCGCGGTTGATGTCGGAAAACCAGGCGACGGTCACGTTCGTGCCCTTCGGCGGAGGCGCTCCGACAACGGCGGCCATGTTGGGCGGGCACATCGACGTCGCTGCGGTTTCGAGCGAGGTCGTGCCGCATGTCAAGGCCGGCAAGGCCCGCCTGTTGACGCTCCTCCAGAACACGAGACTTTCTCAATTCCCCGATCTGAAAAATATCCGCGAACTTGGATATGACTGGGATGTGAATTCGTGGGTCGGCGTCGCCGGGCCCAAGGGCATGGATCCGGACGCCTTCAAGAGACTCCAGGACGCCTTTCTCAAGGCCGCCAAAACGGACGAGTTCAAGAAGCGGATGGCGGACCTGGCGTTGGCTCACTACGCGGTTGGCCCGGAAGAATCGGCGAAATGGGTGCAACAAAGCCATGCGGAATTCGGCCAGGTCGTGAAGGATTTGCAGATCGGCCTTTACGCCAAATAGGAAACGACACCGGCATGGGTTTGGCTCGACGCACCGGGCCCATGCCTTTCAATACGATACGTTGGCGACACATGGCCAATAGCGAGCGCAAGAGCGCCATGATATGGGCGGCGGCCTGGTTCGCCGGCGCCTGTTTCATCTATTTCGTCGCCATTCCCATCGGCATCGAGGAGCCTTCCTACGCGACCCAGTCGCCGGCTCTGTTTCCGAGGGTCATGGCCGTGACCTTCGGTACCTTGGCCGTCGTTCTTTTCGTTCTGGAATGGCGGGGTTTCCATACCCGAGACATTGAGAATATCAGCCCTTGGTTCTTTGTCGCTCCCGCCGTGGCGGCCATCTACGTCTTGCTGCTCGGACCGATCGGCTTTCCCATTGCGACCGGTTGTGCGCTGGCGGCTTTGCTCTTGATCTTTGGCGAACGCCGGCCAAGCATTATTCTTATCGTGTCCGGCGTAACCGCCATCGGCATCCACACCATCTTCGTTTACCTTCTTCATATTCCGTTGCCGTAAGGAGTCCTGGGATGATGGCCCCCCATGCTGGCTGATATTGGAAGCGCCATTGCCCTGGTTCTGACTTGGCAGGCACTTCTGTGGATCACCATAGGCTACAGTCTGGGGGCGCTGCTGGGCGCCATCCCCGGATTGACCGGTATCGTCGGCATCGCGCTTTTGCTCCCCCTCAGCTTCTATCTACCACCCTGGGTCGCTATTCCCATGCTGGTCGCCATCGGCAAGGGGTCGAGCTTCGGATGTAATATTCCGGCCATCCTGCTCAATACGCCGGGCACGCCGGCTGCGGCGGCTACGTGCATCGACGGCCATAAGCTTGCTCTCCAGGGAAAGGGCTCGAAGGCCCTCAAGGTCAATCTGTACGCTGGTTTGTGCGGCGATCTTTTCAGCGATATCGTGCTTATTCTGTCGGCAGGCCTGCTTGCCCAGGTGGCGCTCACATTCGGGCCGGCGGAATACGCGGCCATTATGGTTTTCTCCCTGACCGTAGTTGGCGCCGTTTCCACGGGCGCCGTCTCCAAGGGAATCATGGGCGCCGCTCTGGGCGTACTGCTGGGCATGGTCGGAACGGACATGATCACCGGGGTGCCCGTCTCGACTTTGGTGTTCTCGAGCTTACCAGCGGCATCAACATGATCGCGCTGATGATCGGATTGTTGCCGCTCGCCGAGATCTTTCTTCAGGCGGAGCGCCTGCTGAGCCATAAGAAGAGCGATGGAACTCGCCGCGAAACCGTGCCGCAACCCGGCCACCCCGACGATTCCCGTATCACCAGGGATGATTGGCCGCTGGTTATCAAGGCGACGGCCATCGGTTCGCTCATCGGAACGGCGATTGGCGCCCTGCCGGGCATAGGCCAGAGTGTCGCCGCCTTCGTCGGCTATGGAGAGGCACGCCGCTTTTCGTCCAATCCCGAACGCTTCGGCACAGGCACCGTCGAGGGGGTCGCCGCGCCCGAGGCCGCGGCAAGCGCGGTCAACGGCGCCAATATGATTCCCCTGCTGGCTCTTGGTATTCCGGGCGACGTCATCGCCGCCGTACTCTTGGGCGCCTTTCTGATCCAGGGGCTGGCGCCAGGTCCCTTGTTGTTCGAAGAGCATCGAGTGACGGTTTTCGCGCTATATGCAGGGATGATGCTGACCAACCTGATTCATTTGCCGGTCGGCCTCCTGTTCATTCGCGCGGCGACCTTCATCACTCGGATCAAGCTTTCGCACATGCTGCCCGTCATCTTCATCCTTTGCGTGGCGGGTACGTTCGCCTTGAACAACTGTCTGTTCGACGTCTTCGTTCTGGTCGTCGCCGGCTTTTTCGGGGCTCTTCTGCGAAAAGGCGGGTTTGCCTCGGTGGCCATCGTCATCGGCTTCATCCTCGGTCCCTTGCTCGAGAATTCGGTTCGACAGGCATTGCTCATCTCCCAGGGAAGTTACCTGACGTTCCTGGAGCGCCCCATATCGCTCTTGTTCATCGTTCTGACGCTGGTGTCCATCGTCGGCACGTCTATCCGCGGCCAGTCATCAATGAGAAGAGGCTGACCGAAACAGGTCCGCCGGTGCAGCACTGAAGCAACCGACACAAAACACGGGCAAAACTCGGGCAGCCACGGACGTTCCGGTTGGGTGGCGAAAGCCACCGGACCCGCTACTCCACACCTTCGAAGGCCTCTGAAGCCTCCTGGAAGAGATCCAGAGGGTTCCCTAAGCCTTCAAGCAGTTAGAGAAATCAGACGCCTCGGCGAACGGTATGGCCTCCCTAAGCATTCCCAGTTGGAACTATTGATTCAGGCTCTCAGCTTGCGGGGTCGGCACCAGTCGCTTCAGTTCCTCGAATCAGCGTCGAAAGTCATTACTCATGCGGGCGACTCCACAACATAGCCGAGGCTGCGTAGTTCCCGGGTCATCTGATTCATAGAATTAGACGTCGAGCTCTTGCGCTTCCTCGGCTCGCTCCATGATGAAGCGGAAGCGCGCCGACGCATCCTTCCCCATCAACTCGTTGATCACACGATCGGTGACAATCTGGTCCGCGATCTCCACTCGCAACAGCCGCCGCGTCTTCGGATTCAACGTCGTCTCCCAGAGCACCTTGGGCATCATTTCGCCCAGCCCCTTGAATCGCGTGATCTCGGGATTGCTGCGTCCGTTGGCGTGCTGCTTCAGGATCTGGTCGCGATGCGTATCATCCAGCGCCCAGTGGGTCTCCTTGCCGATGTCGATCCGGTAGAGTGGCGGCTGCGCAAGGAAGACCCTCCCGTTCGAGATGAGTTGAGGGATGTGGCGGTAGAGAAACGTCAGCAGCAACGTGGCGATGTGATGCCCGTCGGAGTCAGCGTCGGCAAGAATCACGATTCTCCCGTACCGCAGCCTCCCCACGTCGAAGCCCTTGCCCACGCCGCACCCGAGCGCCGTGACAAGATCCGCCAGCTCCTTGTTCTCGAGCACCTTGGCCAGCGTCAGCCCCTCGGTGTTCATCACTTTGCCGCGAAGCGGAAGGATCGCCTGCCTCGTTCGGTCCCGCCCCTGTTTTGCGGAGCCCCCGGCTGAGTCTCCCTCAACCACAAACAGCTCGCTGTCCTCGCGACCGGCGCCGGTACAGTCGCTGAGCTTGCCCGGCAGATTCAAACGACCGGAGGTCGCGGTCTTGCGCGTCACTTCGGCCTGAGCTGCACGACTCGCTTCGCGCGCGCGCGCAGCCAGGATCGCCCGACCGACGATCGCCTCGGCGACACTGCGATTGTGATTGAGCCAGTGCTCCAGCGCCGGCCGTACCGCGGAATCGACCGCCGATGTGAGTTCGGGGTTGTTGAGCCTGTCCTTTGTCTGCCCTTGAAACTGTGGTTCCTGGATGAAGATACTGACCACACCGGTCAGGCCTTCCCGAATGTCTTCGGCCACCAGCGTCACGCCTTTCGGCGCGAGCGCATGCGTCTCGATGTAGTTACGCACCGCCTTGCCGAGACCGGCGCGCAGCCCGTTCTCGTGCGTCCCGCCAGAGCCCGTCGGGATGCCATTGACATAGCTCCGAACGTGTTCATCGGTTGCCTCGGTCCACTGCAGTACGAGATCGAGTCTCGGCTCGCTCTCCCGCGCCTGCACGAACGCGATGTCGTGCACCGGCTTTGCGCCACGCTCCGCGACAATCTTCTTTACATAGTCGGACAGGCCTTCGTCATGGTGGAAGACCTCCTTCGTGCGATCCGCCTCGTTCTCGAACGTGACACGAATGCCTTTGTGGATATAGCTGGCCACCTCGAGGCGCTCCCGGATCGTGGCCGGATCGAATTCAATCTTCGGAAAGATCGTCGGGTCGGGATGAAAGAAGACGGTCGTGCCACTGCCACGCGCGGCGCCCGCTTTCGTCAAGGGCCCTGTCGGCTTCCCCCGCTTGAAGGCGATCTTCCAGAGTGCGCCGTCGCGTTTCACGCTCGCACGCAGCTCCGACGACAGCGCATTCACGACGCTGGCGCCGACGCCATGCAGGCCGCCCGCCGTCTTGTAACTTCCGTGCTCGAACTTCCCACCAGCGTGCAACACGGTGAAGATCACCTCGAGCGCGCTCTTCTTCGTCGACCGATGTTTGTCCACCGGAATGCCGCGACCATCGTCGGAGATCGTGATCGAGCTGCCGTCCGCGTGGAGTGTCACGGCCACATTGGATGCGAAGCCGTTCATCGCTTCGTCCACCGCGTTGTCGAGGATCTCCCACACGAGGTGGTGAAGGCCGGCTGTGCCTACGCCGCCGATGTACATGCCCGGGCGCCTTCGGACCGGGTCAAGTCCTTCAAGGACGGTGATGTCTTTGGCGGTGTAGTTACTCACGTACCTCGGCGATGGCGGGCTGGATCTTTGCCGACTTCCGAGCCCGGACACGGGGCTTCGCAGGCTTCACCTTCGCTGCCTTTGCCGCCACCGTAGCCTTGGCTGACTTGGCCGCTTTGACCGCCTTGGCCGGCGCCTCGGCGGTGGACTTCGACTTGACCGCCTTGCGCCGGCGCACGGCCTTCTTCGGCACGGCGCCGGCCGTCGTCGAGTCTTCTTTCGCGGTCTCTGCCTTCATAGTGTCGGCTTCCGGAACCTCGGCCTGAGCCGAGTCGGCACCATCGACAACAGGTTCGCCCTCTGCGTGGCTCGCGCCACCTGCATCAGCGAACGATCCGTCGACAGGCGCGGCGCTCGTCAATGCGGTCAGCCTCGGGCCCGCGAACACACGAACCGCACCCTGGCGGTCCCGGTCGACGCGCAGCACACCCTCCTTGCCTGCAGCGCGAAGCAGATCGGCAACCGACGCAAAGCCGTAGTGTTTCTCGTCGAACCCTTCAACGGCGCTGCGAAGATACTGCTTCGCCTGACGGACATACATCGGCCATCGCGGCTGCGTCGCGGCTCCGTCGAACGCGTTCAGCACAGCACGAATCCCGTCCTGCATCGTCATGGGCGAGGCCGGCAGCGCGTCCTCGTCGTCCTCCACGTCGGCGGGAGGGCTAACAGGTGCTGGCGCTGCAACGGCCGCCCGCGACCTGCGCGATCTCGTCGACTTGGCCTTGACGGGTGGCTCCGCCTCGGCAGGAACCGCCCCATCTTCCCGGACCTCGACGAGCATGCTACGACCGGCGTCGCGCAGTGTCACAAACCCAGCCGCCGCCACCTTCTCCATGAAGTCGCGGAAGCTGCCGGCGCCATATTCACGCTCCGAGAATGTCGAGTCGAGCTGCAACAAGGTGCTCTTCAGCAGCCCGAGCTGTGGCGTGACCTCCCGGTCTGACAGCACCTTCAGCGCCCGCGTGATCAGCGGTAGTGCCTTGGTGACCGGGCTTGAGCCAGCGGAGCGCTTCGCCCCGCGTCCAGCCGAACGGCTCTTGGTGCCAACCAGGTTCTCGTACGCGATGAACTCGTGACAATTCTTCTGCATCGTGGAGCTGGTGAACTGGCGTCCACCGACCACGATCACCTTGCGGCCATACTGTTTGAGCTTCTCGACCAGCGAAATGAAGTCGCTGTCGCCGCCGACGATGACAAACGCGTTGATATGATCGTGGGTGAAGGCCATCTCGAGTGCATCGAGGGCCATGGTGATGTCGGCGCCGTTCTTGTCCCCGCCGGGCGTCATGTTGCGCTGCACCATGCGGATTGCATGCTGCGTCAACAGGCGGCTGTAGTCGCCCGCTCGCTTCCAGTCGCTGTAGGCGATCTTGGTGACGATCTCACCGCGTTCCTTGATGGCCTCGAGGACGAGGCCGATATCGAATTGACCGCCGATCGTGTTCTTGACGCCGATTTCGACGTTGTCGAAATCGATGAACACGGCGATCCGAGTTCCACTTATATCTGTTGTAACGTTCATTGATCTTTCGCGCGTCTGGCGACGCAAATTGAAATGCTCCGGGCCGGAGCTGAGTTGTGAGGCCTGGTAACAGTATACGCCAGCAATCTCACTGGCCCGGATTCAGCGGCTCGGGGTTCTCGACTTCCGTCGGAATCACCCGACTGAACTGACCGCGCTGCAGCAACTCCCGCCCCTTGCCACCACGGCCCGTTACTTCGTATTTTCCGGTGCTAATCGTCTGTTCGCTGCCCCGGCTCGTTTCGACCCGCATCAGATCGCGGTCACCCCGCGATGCAACGAATCCCAGGACGTAGTCTTCGCCACCCAACTTAATGAGAATGACGCCTTTGCCAGGCCCGGACAGGTAATTCACGTCGTCAGCCCGGCACAGCATGGCTCGCGCGGACCGTGTGGCAGCAATGACCACTTCCTCGCCGGTCACCCGCGCCACACCAACGACCTCCACACCCTGCGACGGACGCGCGTATCGACGACCGGCGCGCGTACTGGGCTCGACGAATGATTCGAGACTGAACCGCAGACTATAGCCATCGCTGGTCACAGCCAGCGCGTGCACGGGCGGCACGTCCCCTTCTTTACGTGCGGCGATACGACCTGCGACGCGCTCATCGAGACTAAACGCCGCGATGACACGCTCGCCATCGCGAAGCTTGAACAGCTTCTGCACCGGCTCGCCGTATCCGGTGGATGCCGGCACGTCGACGATTCGTGAGGTATACGCCGCGCCAAGATTCGTGAAGAGCACGATCGTCGCGCGCGTGCTCCCCGGCAGCACCGCCAGCACACCGTCGCCCTCCCGCAGGCGCGTGGTCGACAGGTCCCGTACTTCCTTCTGCCGCTTCAACCAGCCATCGCGCGACACAATCACGACGTTGTCTTCGTCAACGATGAAATCGTCGGCCGTGAACTGCACCTCCTCGGCGGCTTCGATCAAGGACCGCCGCCGATCCGCTTTTCCCGCGTACGCCTTCTGAATCTCGCCGATCTCGTCGCGCACGATCTTCCAGCGCCCCTCCTCGTTCCTGAGCAGCCCACCGATCGTGCGAGCGCGCTTCCGTTTGTCGGCGAGCTCCTTCTGGATGACGAGGATCTCAAGCCTGGCGAGGCGATACAGCTTCAACTCCAGAATGGCGTCGGTCTGCTCGGCATCGAGCCCAAACCGCTTGATGATCTTCGAGGCCGCGTCCGCCTTGCCGTCCGATCGGCGAATCAACTTCAGAATTTCATCGAGGGCGTCGAAGATCTCCGCGAACCCCTCGAGAATATGGATACGCTTCCGCAGCGCGAGCAGTTCGTGATCGAGTCGACGCGTGACGACATCGAGGCGAAAGTGGAGGAAGTGCCAAAGAATCGCCTTGAGGTCCAGGCGCTCCGGGCGGCCGACATCCTCGTTCTCCGTGGGGATCAGGCACGTCAGGTTGACCGCGAAGTTGGACTGCAGTGGCGTGTGCTTGTACAGATACGCCATCACCATCTTGGGGTCGGCGTCCTTCTTCAGCTCGAGCTCGATGCGCACGTCGTCGGTCGAGACATCCCTGACGTCAAGAAGCGGCGGTAGCGCACGCGACAGCACGACATCGGCGATGCGCTCGACCAGGGTGGCTTTGTTAACGGCATAAGGAATGCTCGTGATGTAGAGCCTCCGCCCACCCCGCACCGCGGGACCCTCTCCCCATGTGCCGCGCAGGCGCACCGCGCCCGATCCGGTCCTGTAGATCTCCTTGAGCTCATCGGTCGAATTCACAATCTGTCCGCCGGTCGGAAAGTCCGGGCCTTTCACGTAGCGACAAAGCTGGACGCTGCTGAGGTCGGGATTGTCGAGCAGCTTCACGAGCGCAGCGCAGACCTCGCCGAGATTGTGGGGGGGCACGTTGGTCGCCATGCCGACGGCGATCCCGGTGGCACCATTGATGAGCAGATTGGGAATGCGCGCCGGCAGCACGACCGGCTCCGTTTTCGTCCCGTCGTAGTTCGGCTTGAAGGGCACCGTTGCCCGATCGATCTCGGCGAGCATCTCATCGGCAATGCGCGCCAGGCGGCACTCCGTGTAGCGCATGGCCGCCGCGCTATCACCATCGAGCGATCCGAAGTTGCCAGAGCCATCAACCAGCGGATACCGCAGCGAAAAAGGCTGCGCCATCCGAACGAGTGTTTCGTACAACGCCACATCGCCGTGGGGGTGAAAGCTCCCCATCACGTCGCCCACGACCTTGGCGCACTTGCGGTGCCTCGCATCGGCCGTCAGGTGCTGCTGCCACATGGTGAAGAGGATCCGGCGCTGGACGGGTTTGAGCCCGTCTCGAACATCGGGCAGCGCGCGCGACGTGATCACCGAGAGCGCGTAGTTGAGATACCGGCTCTGGGCCGCCTCGTGAAGCGCGACGGCGTCCACGCCCCCCCCTGGCGGCCCGCCCGTCGACGAGTCCGCGGTCTCGGGGAGATCGAAGAGCGATGGGGACGATTTGCGGCGGGTGCGTGCCAAGGAATGTAGGCTCCGTGTCCCGTGTGACCGCGGCCACGGGCCAGGGTCACAGTCGAGACATCTTATCCCGGGTTCGGCAGCGACTCGCTGACTGCTCGGCACTTCGACGCGTAGCGATGCCCGGGCGGCGGGGTATTATCCGTTCACCCGTGGACTCACCGTTCTCGTCCAAGACGCTGGCATTCCTGCGCGCGCTCACGCGCCACAACGACCGCGACTGGTTTCGCCTGCATAAGCCGGAGTACGAAGAGCACGTACGCGGCCCCATGGTGGACCTGCTGGCCCGGCTCGCCGCGGATCTCCGAGCGTTCGCCCCAGAGTTGATCGCTGACCCGCGTGTGTCGTTGTACCGGATCTACCGCGACACGCGCTTCAGCGCCGACAAGTCGCCGCTCAAGACCCACGTTGCAGCGCATTTCCCCTCGAAGGACCTTTCGCGCAGTCGGGGTGCGGCGCTGTATCTCGAGGTCTCGCCCAAACGGGTTCGGATCGGTGGAGGACTGTATATGCCGGCCTCACCCGACTTACGCCTGATTCGCGAGCACATCGCTGCTCGCTACCGGACGCTGCACCGTATGGTCACGGGAAGCGCGTTTCGAAACGCTGTCGGCTCTCTCTCCGGTGCCAAGCTGGTCGGTGCACCGAAGGGATATCCCGCGAACCACCCGGCGATGGAGTACCTCCGCTTCAAACAGTTCCTGGCGGGCCGGGAGTTCGAGCCCCGCCTCGCGATCACGGATCGTTTCTACCCTGAGCTGCTGCGGACGTTCCGCGCAGTGGCTCCGTTGGTGCGATTCCTCAATGCACCACTCCTCGCCGGGGGACGGGCCGGCCTGGACAACGTCCCTCGAGCCCGCAGGCGCTAGGACCGCTCCGTCACATCTGCAACCGGACATGAGGGGTAGCACCTCCTCTGCAAACCGGCTCCGCTCGTACTACGCACGGATCATGACGGGCACCTCTTGCCTCGCGTCGCCGCTGGCGCCTGCCTACGGTTTGCGCCGGAGGCGCTACCCCTCATGTCCAGTGCGTATCTATCAGGCGCGTCCTGACTTCGACGCGAAGCGCAAGCCTCGGCTCCAGTTCCTGTCTTTCACGCGAATCCCGCCTGCACAGGCTTGAGCGCGTCTGCGAGATCCCCGGCAAACCGGTCGGCATCCCGCGGCTGCAGCGCCGAGACCGTGACCCGGATGGCCGGTCCGGCCTGAAGCCGGAACCGCTCCCCCGCGGCAACGGCCCAGCCCCGGTCCGCCATTGAGCGAACCACGCTCGTTTCGTTGCGCACTGGCACCCACACGTTGAAACCCGAGCGGCCGCGGGCCTGAATATCTCGCGCGCGCAACGCTGCGAGCACGGCGTTGCGGCGGTGCGCATAAATCTCACCTGCCCTGGCGAGGCGTCGTCCGCTCGACGGATCCGACCAGAGCGTCAGGGCCAATTGCTGGAGGACGTGACTGACCCACCGCGAGCCCAGGGCGTGCCGACCCCGCACGCGAGCGACCGTCACGGCGTCGCCCGCCATTAGAGCGACACGCAGGTCGGGACCCAGGAACTTCGAGGTCGAGCGCACCATTGCCCACCGCTCACGGGTCGCATTGGTCAGCGTGTGCATCGCTGCTCCGGCGACCGGTCCGGCACAGTCGTTCTCGATCAGCAGGACGCCGGGAAAGTCGCTCAGAACCTGACGAAGAGCATCAGGGCGTTCGACACCCAGAGCAGCACCAGTCGGATTCTGTCCGCGAGGAGTGAGGATCGTCGCGCCACAACCCTGACCGAGCGCTCCCCAGAGCGCCTCAGGCAGCGGACCGTCGTCATCTATGGCAACCGGGACCGCCGTATACCCGGATGCCGCCACCAGATCGATGATGCCGGGAAACGATGGGTCCTCCACTGCGACCCGGTCGCCGGGCCGCAGGTACTCCCGCAGGACACGCTCGATCGCATCCATCCCACCGCTCAGCACCGCCACTGACTGACCCGACACGCCGTCGGCCTCGAACTCGCTGGACGCAAACGCGGCTAGTCCGGCATGGTCGGGTTGCCCACCATAGAGTCGCAGCTCGTGCTCCATAAGCAGCATGGCGGGCCCTAAGGGCGCCAGGAGTGCGGGGTCTGGATTTCCTGTCGCCAGGTCGACCGTGCCAGGCGGCACCGATGGTGGATGGACCTGGGGGGCGACGAGTCCGGGGGCGACACGCGTTCCTCGGCGCCCGCCGCCAGCCGTTAAGCCCCTCGTTCGTAGCAGTTTATAGGCCGCTGACACTGTCGCTGGGCTGACGCCGAGGTCAATGGCCAGATCCCGAACTGTAGGGAGCGCTTCGCCAGGGGCTTTCTCACCGGCGTAGAGGCTACGCTCGAGCGAAGCGGCGATGTCGGTGGCTGTTCGACCTGATACCTGCATTTGTTCTAGTACGTATATATTTTTGTACTATTGTATATAGCAATATTGTTCACACAAGCGGACCCGGCCACGCAGGTTGGACTTTTGGGGCACAATGGCCCGATGTCGGTAGACCCTGCTCACGAGTACCGCACACGCCTTTCAGACCGGCGGGCAGCCGAACTGGACCTGGCAAGGCGCGATCAACTCCTCAGCCACGCCCGACTCGTCGCGTTCGTGCTAGGCGGGCTGCTTGCGATTCTGTGGTGGCGCAGCTTTTCAGCTGCCTGGTGGCTCGCATTTCCCGCCCTTTCCTTCGTTGTCCTCATGCGCTGGCACGACCGCGTGATTCGGGAGCATCAGGCCGCCCGACGGTCGATCGTCTTCTACGAGCGCGGACTGGGACGAATCGAAGACCGGTGGGCTGGCAAGGGCGAGTCGGGCGAACGGTTTCGCGACGAACACCATCTGTACGCCAACGACCTGGATCTCTTTGGACACGGTTCGCTCTTTGAGTTGCTGTCGATTGCCCGTACCCGAGCGGGCGAGGCACAGCTGGCGGAATGGCTCAAAGCACCCGCGTCGGCTGACGAGGTGCGCGGGCGACAGACGGCAGTTGCTGAACTGACGCCTGCGCTCGACCTGCGCGAAGCGATCGCCCTCGCAGGAACTGACGTCGCCGGGATAGGCGTCGATACCGACGTGCTTGTCGGCTGGGCCGAGCGTGCCCCGGTGCTCGGCGCGCGCTGGCTGCGTGGCGTTGCCACCGGCCTCACCGCATGTGCGGTCGGCTCGGCCGTCTACATGGCGATCACCGGAAGTTACGTGTACCTCGTCGCGATACTTCTGCTTGAAGCAGCCTTCTCGATTCCGCGACGGCCGCGTGTACAGCAGGCGCTTCACGCAGCCGACGCCCCTGCGCGCGACCTCGACGTACTCGCGCACGTCCTCGATCGCCTCGAACGCGAAGCGTTCACAGCAGCGCGTCTGGCAGCACTCGGTCATCAGCTCGGCACAGCCGCAACACCAGCGTCGGTCGCCATCCGGCGGCTTCATCGCCTCGTTGAACTGCACGACTGGCAGCACAACCAGTTTTTCGCGCCAGTGGCAGCGGCGCTCCTGTGGGGCACGCATCTCGCCTGGGCGATAGAGGGGTGGCAACGGGTGCATGGTCCGAACGTGCGCATCTGGCTACGAACCGTCGGCGAGTTCGAGGCGCTCAGTTCCCTGTCCGCGTACCGCTACGAGCACCCCGAGGATGTGTGGCCGGAGATCATCGTGGAAGGTGCGGGCTTTGACGGCGTGGGGCTTGGCCATCCGCTCCTTCCGGAAGCCCGGATGGTGCGCAACGACGTTCGGCTCTGGGGGGACACTCGCCTGCTCGTCGTCAGCGGTTCGAACATGTCTGGCAAGAGCACGCTGCTGAGGACTGTCGGAATCAACGCCGTGCTCGCGCTGGCGGGCGCCCCTGTTCGTGCCACCGCGCTGCGGATCACGCCGCTGGCCATCGGGGCCACGCTCCGCATCCAGGATTCACTCCAGGAGGGGCGGTCGCGCTTCTTTGCCGAAATCACGCGCATCCGCAACCTGTCGGACGCCGCGCGCGGTCCGGTGCCGCTTTTGTTTCTTCTTGACGAATTGTTTCACGGCACCAACTCGCATGACAGACTGGCGGGCGCGTCGGGCATGCTGCGCAGCCTCCTCGAACACGGGGCCATCGGCATGATCACCACGCACGATCTGGCATTGACGGCAGTCGCCGAGAGCCTCTCTCCCCGCGGGATCAACGTGCACTTCGAGGATCACTTCGACGGCGGCGAGATTCAGTTCGACTACCGAATGAAGCCTGGCCCGGTGACACGGAGCAACGCGCTGGCGCTGATGCGAGCCGTGGGGCTCGACGTCGACGATACCTGAGGCCGACAGGGCGCACAATCGACGTCGGATGTGACTCCACAAAAGCAATGACGTAGTCTTGAAGGCTATGTCTTTAACTCCACTCGTTCAGTCGCAGATTGAGAGGGCCAGGTGAGCCCCACGATCACTCGGCGCGCATTGCTGTCACTTCCCTTAGCTGCTGGGCTGGCCCGCCTGCTCCACGCGCAAACAGCCCCCGGAGGCCACATGCTGCTCGCGATACACCAGAACACCTCCTCTGCGGCCGGCTACCGGGGATCGCTGGAGGGCTGGGCTCGGGCCGGAATCCAGTACGTTGAGATAAACGACCGCCTGCTCGATGCTTTTCTGGCGAACAACACCATCGAAGCCGCGCGGCGGGTCATGACTGACCTGGGCCTGACGCCGGTCTCCGGTGCGGCGGGCTTGCCGGACCTCTGGATCCCGGGGCCGGATCGTGAGGCATCCCTCGAGACATGGCGGAGACGCTGCGACCAATACGTTGCACTCGGCCTGCAGAAGATCTATGCGCCGTCGGTCACGAACCGGCCGGTCACTGCCGAGGATTTCGCGGCAACCCCGGACTGCATCCGAGAGGTCGGCGAGATCTCAGCAGAGTACGGCCTCACGGCGATGATCGAATTCCTACGCACCTCAACGCACCTGGCGACGCTGCCATCGACGCTCCAGATGATCAGGGCTGCGGCGCACCCCAGCGTCCGGCCAATGCTCGACTTCTTTCACTTCTGGTCCGGGTTGAACAAGTTCGATGATCTGGATCTCCTCCAGCCAGGCGAACTGGCGCACGCGCACTTCCAGGATCTCCTCGACGGACCCCGCGAGTTGATCAACAACGACTCCAGACTGATCCCTGGCGATGGTGTCACGCCAATCGTTCGCATCATCCGTAAACTCGTGGAAAAGGGTTACAACGGTGCCCTTTCGGTTGAGCTCTTCCGATCGGAGTTCGTGAGTGGAGATCCTTTCGAAGTCGCCACCCAGATACGCACGAAATGCGAGTCGGTGATGCGCGAGGCAGAGGTGCTCTAAATGAGTCTCCCGAGACGGCCCGTGGCTGCATGTGCTGCGATGGGCACTCTGTTGATGATCGCACCGCCCGTGGCCGCACAGGTGAGCCCCGAGCGCGCCAGGATGACGGCCGTCAGGATGACGGAGGGCGAGTCCATCACCCTCGACGGCGAGCTGAACGAGCCGGTATGGCAGCGCGCCGTGCCGGCCACCGATTTCGTTCAGCAGATTCCGCAAACCGGGTCGCCGGCCACTGAACGCACGGAAGTCCGCATCGCGTACGACCGCACAACGTTCTACATGGGCGTCATCTGCTACGACAGCGAACCGGACAGGATGCTGCGGTATCAGATGCGTCGTGATCAGTTCCTGTCGGCCGACGACCGCTTCATGTGGGTGATCGATCCGTTCCTGACGGGGCAGGGCGGCTACCACTTCGAGACGAATCCGTCCGGCCTGATGGGTGAAGGCCTCATGGGTCCTGCCGGCTATAACCGGGACTGGGATGGCATCTGGACCGAGAGCGTGCGCCGCACGGACACCGGATGGACCGTCGAGATTGCGATCCCCTTCAGCACGCTGAACTTCGATCCCGCCGCCACCGAATGGGGAATCAATTTCCTGCGCACCGTCCGCCGTAGGGGCGAGGACAGCCTGTGGACCGGATGGGCACTGAACCAGGGACTCTTCCGGTTCTCGAACACAGGCCTCGTCGAGGGGCTGAACGAGGACGTGACCCAGGGTCTCGGCCTCGACATACGGCCATACGCGCTGGCGTCGGCCGCCGCGTCGCCCGTCACGGGCCAGCCGAACACAACCGCAGACGGCAAAGTCGGTCTCGACCTCTTCTACAGCATCACGCCAGGGTTGCGATCGAACTTCACCATCAACACCGACTTCGCCCAAACCGAGGTGGATCAGCGAGCCGTCAACCTGACACAGTTCGCGCTGTTCTTCCCGGAGAAACGCACGTTCTTCCTCGAGGGGTCGAACTTCTTCGACTTCGGCAGCGTCTCCGGCACTGGCGTCGGCGACGCGTTCTCGCGACCGGCGGATAACTCCCTCCTGCCCTTTTTCAGTCGACAGATCGGCCTGGATGAGAACGTGAATCCGCAGAAGGTCAACTACGGCATAAAGGCGATCGGTCAGATCGGAAACAGCACCGACGTCGGGGCGCTTCAGGTGCAGACGGCCAACGACCCCGCCGCGGGCGTCGCGGGCGAGAACTTCGGCGCCGTCCGCGTCAAGCAACGTTTCCTCAGCCAGTCGTACATCGGCGTGTTGCACACGTCACGAGATGTTCGGGGCGAGGCGTCGCCGATGCTGCAGACCGCGGGCGTAGACTTTCAGCTGGCCACGTCGACCTTCTTGGGCTCGAAGAACCTGTCGATGAGCGGATTCGGCCTCGTGACGACGAATCCACTGGATACAGGCAAGAACGCCGCGTACGGCACGCGGGTGGACTATCTCAACGACCGCTGGAACGCTGGCATGGCCTACCGCGTCGTGCAGGAGAATTTTCGTCCGGCACTCGGATTCCTGACCCGGCCCAGCGGCTACAAGCGTTATCAGCCATACCTGAATTTCTCGCCGCGACCGGAGGGCAGCGCCCTGATCCGCCGTATGGGATTTACGGCGGACGTCGATCTGCAGACGGACTCGAACAATCAGTGGCTGACGCGACTCTGGAACCTGACCGTCTTCAACCTGGATCTGCAATCGGAAGACAGCTTCAGTTTTCTCGTCTTGCCAGAGTACGAGCGCCTCAACCGCGACTTCCGCGTCAACGCGCGCGACGGCGTATCGCTTCCGCAGGGCGGCGAGTATAACTTCGTCCGGTACCGTCTGACGGCCCAGACCGCGGACCGGCGGGTGATCGCGGTGGTGCCGACCTTTGAATGGGGCGGCTTCTACTCCGGCACGCGTCGGCAGCTCTCGCTCGACGTCACGGTACGGGCGCGCCCCGGCGTGATCATCTACACGTCAGCCGAACTCAACTCGGTTGATCTCCCGGAGACCTCGTTCACGACACGTGTCTTCCGGTTTACGCCGGAGGTCGCCGCCGGCCCGTGGGTCTCGCTCGTCAATACGTTTCAGTACGACTCGGTCAGCCGGATCCTCGGCTGGCAGTCGCGATTCCGATGGATCGTCACACCCGGCGACGACCTGTACGTCGTCTACACACAGAACTGGCTCGACGACGTCGTGCTCAACAGGTTCACCACGCTCAACCGCAGCGCGACGACGAAACTGCTGTATACGCGACGTTTCTGAGAAGGAGGGCGAGGCGGGGCGCCCTGACCATCGGGTGCCAACGTCAGCGAGAGGACTACAATGGCGGGCATGTCCTCCACCACTATTCTGTTCGGCGTGCTGCTTACGGCGCTTGGCGTTGCGGGCTATTTCCTCACGGGCGCCATCAGCCCCACGGCGCTGATCCCGACCTGGTTCGGACTGCCGCTGGTGGCGCTTGGATACGTGTCCCGTTCGGAGGCCATGCGCAAGCATGCCATGCACGCAGCTGCAACCATTGCGCTCGTCGGCTGCGGCGGAGCGCTCTTCAGCCTGATGCGGGGGCCGGCCGGAGCGAGTACCGCGATGGCAACGTTTTCGCAGGCGGCCATGGTCTTGCTGACGGCGGTGTTCGTCGGGCTGTGCGTGAAGTCGTTCATCGACGCGCGGCGCGCTCGTGCGGCCAGCAGCCCGCGGTGAAAGTCCGGCGTGGCACCGAGACGAGTGAGGCGCCTCGCGCGGATTTGACGGGACCGTGCGAACGCGGATACTGAACTTCGAAGGCTGGTCATCATGAAATACCTGCTGACGACAGCGCTCTCCCTTTTCATCATTGGCCTCCAGGCCGACGTGCGCGCCCAGGCCGGCCCAGGGGGCCTTGGACCGCAAGGCCGGGGCGGCGGACGACAGGCCGGCGGACAACAGGGTGGCGGACGCGGCGCTGTTGAAGCGCCGTCCGGCACGGCGATTATCCGCGGCAGGGTGCTGGCGGCAGACACCGGGGCGCCGGTGCGACGGGCGCAGGTGCGCGCCGTCGCCGCAGGCAGGCGCGGTAACCGGCTCGTGACGACCGACGAGCAGGGGGCGTTCGAGCTTCGTGATCTTCCCGGCGGGCGATGGAACGTCACGGCGTCGAAAGCCGGATTCGTCACAATGAGTTTCGGACAACGGCGCCCGTTCGAGGCGGGACGGCCGATCGAGATTGCCGACGCGCAGGTCATGGAGCGCGTGGACCTCGTGTTGCCGCGCGGCGCCGCGATCACTGGACGCCTGCTGGACGAGTTCGGCGATCCCGTCGCGCGCGCGCGGGTGCAGGCACAGCGGTACCAGCTCGTCCAGGGCACGCGCCGCCTCACGCCGGTCGGCATCCGGGCACAGAGCGACGACACTGGCGCCTTCCGCCTGTACGGGTTGATGCCGGGCGAGTATTACGTCAGCGCCGTTCTGAGAGCGCTGCGCGTGGACGATCCAGACGACACGATGAGCTACGCGCCGACGTACTACCCTGGCACTGGCAGCGTCACCGAGGCGCAGCCTGTGTCGCTCGATGTCGGGGCAGAAGCCAGCATCAGCTTCGCCTTGATGCCGGTGGTCACGGCTCGTATCACTGGGAGTGTGCTCAGTTCCACCGGCGCACCGCTCTCGAATGCGCGGGTGATCTTGACCGCCGCCGATTCGCCGGGCATGCCGGCGGCCGCTTTCGGTTCCGGCGGCCGGGTGCAGGCGGACGGGACCTTTACGCTGGTCAACGTGGCCCCCGGCTCCTATACATTAACCGCCCTTAGCGGTGCAGGTCGAAATGCGGCGGCCGACTCCGAGCGTGGCTTTTCCCCGATCACCGTGGCAGGCGAGGATCTCACCGGAGTCATGGTGATCACCAACAGAGGCGCGACGCTGACTGGAACGGTCAGCGGCGGATGGGGGACGACGGAGCAGCCACCGACCAACAGGGTCCAAATCGCGGCGCAGTCGGTACCGTTCGATCCAACACTCAGAAGTAGACCTGCACGCGTGGACGCCGACGGCACATTCACGCTCACGAACCTGTTCGGTCCGAACATGCTTCGCGTCAACGGGCTCACGTCCGAGTGGATGGTCGAAGCCATTCTCGTGGCGGGATCCGACGTCACGGACACTCCATTCGACTTCAGGCCGAACCAGGCCATCGAAAACGCTCAGATCGTGCTGACTGACCGCGTGACGCAAGTCTCAGGAACGGTCAAAGAACGCGACGGTGCGCCATCGACCGATTTCACGCTTGTGGTTTTTCCAGAGGACGACACCAAGTGGACGCCCCTGTCGCGGTTCGTGCGATCAGCCCGACCCGATCAGCAAGGTCTCGTCAGAATACTCGGTCTGCCACCCGACGATCGCTATCTCGCCGTCGCGGTCGACTACGTCGAAGAGGGTGGGGCCAGCGACCCGGCGTTCCTGGACGGGATCAAAGGTCGCGCATCACGGTTCAGCCTCGACGCGGGAGCGTCGGTCAGCGTCGACTTGACGCTTGTCGAGCGATAGCTGACAGGCGGCGGCGGCGAATCACGTCGCGGCTACGGCGCGAACGCCGGCCCGCCAAGCCGTAGCTCAGCTCGTCTCTGTGAGCGAAGGCTGGCTTGCCTAGCCGTAGCCCTGCTCGTCGTCGCGAGCGAAGGCTGGTAGGATGATGACGCACAATGGTCGCACCCAAAGCAAAGAACTCACCCGTGGGTGATACGGCAGAGATTGGCGACGCGCTTGGGATGATCGAGACGCGCGGTCTGGTCGGCATGATCGAAGCCGCCGACGCGATGCTCAAGACTGCGAACGTCGTACTGGTCAGCTGGCAGAAGGTCGACGCCGGCCTGGTGACCGCACTGGTTCGCGGCGATGTGGGGTCCGTCAAGGCTGCGACCGACGCGGGTGCAGCCGCTGCCCGCCGCGTTGGCGAACTTGTGAGCGTACACGTTATTCCGCGGCCGGCCGACGGGATCGAGAAAGTCTTTCCGATCCAGTAGTCCGCCGCTTACGCTCGCGGGCTGCCAGTGGCCGCATCGGCAGGCCCTCTCCAGCCATCAGCAATGGCTGTGTCGGCTGCTCGAGGTCGAACATCCGACCATCATCCGTCTTCACATACAGCCGGTCGCCCCCAATAAACAGCGTCATCGGTCCGCCTTCGCCGATCACCTCATACAGGCGAACCGCGAAGACATCCCGCAGCGTAGCGAGCAATCGGCGCAATCGCGGAATTGGAAAGCCGCGCCGCCGAAGGTCAGCCAGCACCTGCAGTTCCAGCACGTCCAAAGGGGAGTACCGGCGCTCCGTGAAGCCGCCGGCCTTGGTGCGATGAGGCGCGACAGCGGGCTTGAACAGCCGGCGCGCATCCCACCATTGGAGTTCGCGGGCCGTGAGTCCCGTCAGCCCGACCACTTCCCTCGAGGTGTAGTGCTTCTTGAGTCTCATAGTTGCGCACGATCCGGTCGCACGAGCGCGAGCTCCGCACACTCGCGGCCGTCCAGCACGAGGTCGGCCATCATCGACGCGGTCAGTGGAGCCAGCAGTACGCCGCATCGATAATGGCCGGTGGCGAAGTACACGCCCGGAATGGTCGATGAGGAACCGATGATCGGCAATTCGTCTGCCGTTGCAGGCCGCAACCCGACGCGCGCGCGCTCAAAGGTCGCCGAGCCGATCATGGGGACCAGCGCCTCGGCGCTGTCAAGTAACTGGCGTACGCCAGCGACGGTCACGTGTTCGTCAAAGCCGACGTCTTCAACGGTCGCTCCTACGAGCACGCTGCCATCCTCCCACGGAACCAGATAGACCTCCGTACCCCAGATGACGCGCGTCAGGGACGCCTCGGGGAGCCGAAGCTGGAGCAGCTGCCCACGGACCGGCCGCACCGGTGGGGACATCGCTGGCGACAGGGAGATACTGCCGGACCAGCTTCCCGCAGCAACGATGACCGCGTCGGCCGCCAGCGCCTCGGCGGCACGCAAGTCCTCCCCGGTCTCCACCCTCAGGGCACCGTCGCGCCGGACAATGCCGGTGACCCGTGCGGTCGATAGCGTCGTGCCGTGTACGCGAACAGCCGCCTCGAGCGCCGACATCAGGCTGGCCACACCGACGTACCCTTGGTCGGGAACCCGCAGCGCACCACAGACACCCTCGGATAGCGCCGGTTGCAGGGTGCGCGCGCCGTCCCCGTCCAGATAGGTATGCGGCATGCTCGACTCCTTGAGGACCCGCGCCGCCTCCCTCAGCTGCTGGACCTCATCGTCGCTGCGCGCAACCTGCAGCGTGCCCAGGCGCCGGTACTCGACGGGACGCCCCGCGTCAGAGGCGACACGGGCGATGAAACTGTCGTACTGATCCAGGCTGCGGAGACCGAGCCGAAGCAGGTCCGCAGAATGTCCCTCGATGTAGGGTGCCAGGACACCGGCCGATGCCTGCGTGGCTCCCTGGCCGCTTCCGCGCGCATCGACGAGGCACACCTGCGCTCCCCGTGCGCCGAGCTCGTACGCGATGGCGGCGCCGACAATGCCGGCGCCGACGATCGTGACCTTCACGCCTCTGATTTTAGTCGGTAGCGGTCGTTCGCAGCCGGCCCTGGCAACCGACAGCGACAGCCGACACGGCAATCTTGCTGGTACGAGCTGGCGGGCTAAAAGCGGAACTGCATCCCCAGCTCGACGCGGCGAGGGTCTGCGGCCGATGTTGCGGTCCCGAAGAAGGGCGACCGCAGGTTGCCGCTGAAGCTGCCGAAGTTCACGCGGTTGAACAGGTTGGATGCTCGCAAATAGAGTTCCGCTGTGAACCGCTGGTTTCCGGCGCCCACGCCGCCACCACGGCCACCGCCAAAGCCGCCGAACCCTCCACCACCCCGGCCACCGCCGCCGCCCCGGCCGCCAAACCCGCCGCCGCCCTCCGGCGGGCCACCGTCAGTCACGCGCGATCCGCCGAAGCTGAAAGCACGCGTGACTCTCAAATCAGTCGCGAACCGCGAGGCGCCACGCTCGCTGTTCCGTCCGATGCCGGCCGGCCGGTCGTTGCTCACACCGTCGCGATTGTCGTCGCTCCCCGTCGTGATCGTGTACGGTGCCGCGGACCAATACTGGTTCGTCAGATTCACGCGAATTCCCCAGCGGAACGTGTAGTTCATCGTCGAAAAGACGCGATGCCGAACATCCCGGGAAGATGGGCCCCACTCGGAGTCCGGATTCAAGCTGTCGGCCGGAAGCGACGTCGCGTTATTCGCATGGTTCTTTGCCTTCGCCAGCGTGTAACCCACGATGAAGAAGATGTTCCTTTCCGGGATCCGGTAGTTCGCGTTGATCCTCAAGCGATCGGATGCCATGCGACCCGTCGACTCCATCTGTGTGATCGTGCCCGCGCTCGGATCGGGGCGTACGCCGAACGCGTCGGGCGCGTTGATATTGCGTGAGCGGAACTGGTTGTATCCGCGTTGCCATTGATACGACGTCTGCAGCCTCAGGAACGGCCCGATCGGCTGGTCCACGCCAATCGACGCCTGCTGCACGTACGGCATCTTCAGATTCGGATCCGCCTGCACACGCCCGCCCGGCAGGACCTCGGCAGCCGCGCCGCCGGTGGGATCGGGAAAGCCGGGATCGAGAATCAGCAAGTCGCGCTGCAACTCGCCGTCCACGCGAATCGTCTGGTCGTGCAGGTTGGCGTCATACCAGTCGTGGAAAATGCCGTACCCTCCTCGAATGGCGGTGGCCGACCCTCCCGGGTTCCACGTGAACCCGAGACGCGGCATCAAGTTGAACCGGTCATTGAGGTACGACTGCATCTCCTGCCGCGCACCGAGACTGATCGACAGCGTGCGATTAATCCGGATGTCGTCCTGCACGTACAGTCCGAGCTGAAAGTAGGTAAAGGACGTGTCCGCCAGACCAATGCGCTGCGTGAATGTGTCGGCCTGACCGGCGCTGAAGGCTTCCAGGCTTCTGAACGTGAAGGTGCCGTTCGAATTGCGCGCATCGAACTCCTTGAAATTCGCAACGTCCAGGAGGGCGCCGGCTCGCATCACGTGCAGCCCGAGCGTGAAATCGGTGTCATTGGCGAACTGCAGCGTCTTCGTCGTGTTCCGGTTCGCCTGACCCGCACCTCCGCTGGTGAAGGCATCAATGACCCTGACCGTCGGCGCGCTCGACTGCGATATCGACTCACTGTTCGAGACGGTCAGCTGGACGCGCGACTCGTTCAGAATCTTGCCCGCGATGAGTCCTTGTACCGATGTCCGCAGCCGTTGCTGGGAGGTCGTTCGACTGAAGGCGTGCTCCAACAGGTTGAAATCGCCCACGCCCTGGTTCTCGCGCGACCCCTCCTGGTGCCGGTACTCGAATCGCAACGTCTGGTTGTCGGTCAGCCCATGGTCGACGCCCACGGTGACGCTCGTGTCATCAAACGGGCGACGGAACTGGCTGGCAAACGACGAGCCGTCGCCCAGTTGGGCCACGATCGTGCCCGAGTCGAATGACCGGTTCCCCCCGACGTTCAGGCGAAACGATGTCCGGCCGCTGACAATGGGCCCGCGCAAACTGAAGTTGAATCGGCGGTACTGCTCGGGAGTCTTCTCAGTAGCGAAGGCGTTCTTGGCGTTCAGCGCGTCGGACCGCAAACCGACGTTCGCGTTACCGCTCCACTGCGTCACGTTGGGTCTCGTGATGATCTGAATCTGCACGCGACCGGCATTGTGGTTGTCGGCGGCGAACGAGTTGATCCGGAATCGAATCTGGCGGATCTCGTCTCTTGGCGGCAGCGCGCCACCCTGAAACCCATCAACCCGGAACACCGCACCTTCGCCGCCCGCCATCTGCTCCAGCACCTGCGCCATCTCGTCGGGATCATCCGGAAGCTCGGCAATGTCCGACTCCTCAAGCGTTGTCGTGAGCGAGTTGCCTTGCCGGTCGTCGATCGTCGCGTCAGCGACGAGAATCTCTTCCTCGAACCCGGCGATGACGAGCGTCGCGGTTGCGTCGTTGCTTCCACTCCGGAGCACCAACGACCCTTCGAACAGCTCGAATCCAGGAAACTCCACCTGTACCTGGACCTCGGCCGTGGGCAGCGCCTCCAGCGCAAGCTGACCCCGTGGATCGGTCGTGCCATTGAGGGTGCTTCCGTCGGGACGCGTGACCGTCACCGTGGCACCGACAACTGCAGCGTCCGTCTGGTCGACGACGGTCAGTCGAAGCTGTGACTGAGGAGCCTCGGTCTGCGCGAGCACGGGCGAACCCAGGAGAAGGAGCGACGCGCACAGGAGAAACGGAACACGCATGACCCTCATTTCACACGCTCTCGATGTTACCGAGATGACAGAAACGTGAAGAAACAGTGGCAGGTACCGGCACTGCCTGCGGAAACGGTGGCGGGTAACCCGGCACCGGCACTGCCTGCAGAAACGGTGGCGGGTAACCCGCCACCGACCATACGTGCGGAAACGGTGGCGGGTAGCCCGGCACCGACACTGCCTGCAGAAACGGTGGCGGGTAACCCGGCACCGACCATGCGTGCGGAAACGGTGGCGGGTGACCCGGCACCGGCACTGCGTACGGAAGGTGGCGGGTAGCCCGGCCACGACCAGTGGTCATCGGGTAAATGTTTCCGCTGAAAGGGAGGGATTCACGCGATACCGGCTGATAGTCCAGCGCTCGGTGGTCTGTCCGTTGGCTCCCCGGGTGACGACATACGGCAAACGGATCCCATCGACCTCGCGGTGGTCGAAGAAAGTCATGTCGAAGGTCACGACCGGTGGCGGCCCACCCTGGCGCGCGCCAGCGGCGTCAGGCGGACCATCACTTGGGTCGCCGCCCCGTCCACCCCGTCCACCGCCCTGTCCGCTGCCGCGCCGTCCACGCCCCCTGCCTCCTCGACCGCCCGCCGGGGCTGGTGCGGCCTCCCACTGCATCATCAGGGGCATGTGCGTACTGCTGTCGATAAACAGCCGCGTCGGCTGGCCATCGGCATACCGAGCCTCAAGCACGTCCGCCTTGCGATCAGGAGACTCGGCAATCCCTATCCAGGCGAGCGGCGCATCACTCTCCAGGAGCCACATCAGTAACAAGCGGCTGACGTCGGCCGTGCGCGTCTGGCGTTGCGCGTCCGGATTGCCCCCGCGGCCGCCTCTGCCCGGCCCAGGCTGCCCCCCGGCCGTGGCATCCGCCTCCTCCGGCAGTACGCCACCAGCACCGTCACGCTGTCCGGCATCCGGATCGCCGTTGATGTCCTCCGGCGGAAGCCCGTCACCACCGAAGTTCAGGCCACCGCCGCCACCGCCGCCACCGCGCACATCGTCGCGAACCTCGCCGCCAACGAGGGCCTCGATCACCTCGGTCGATGGCTGGCCCGGCGTGCCCGTTTTCTCGCTGCGCAGATACTTGTCTGGAAGCTCGATGAAGACATCGAAGTCACCCTCGGTGTCGTCGCCCCCGACGACTCGGCGAAAGGTTCCGGTAACCTGTAGCGTCCTCACACCGAGCAGCCGCTGCTCCCCACCGATGGCGGATCGAGCCTCTGCCAGGAGTTCGGCCCCTCTCGGCGCGTCCTGAGCATAAACAGGGACGGGAAGCGAGCCTGGCAGCAGTGTCGCGCTTGCCGTCGCGATCACCGCGCCGATCACACAGCGTTTGGAGTACGTCACAATTGCGGGCACAGTCTGTCGGTAAGTCATCTCGTATCAACGTAATACGTCTCTACGCATGCCTCCGTTGCAGCCACACCCAAGCTGCGGGACAGACGTAAGCGTGTGGGGTGGGAAAGCCAAATGAACACTGCGACGAAGCAACTGCGGCGAGTATGTGTGTTCTGCGGCTCCAGTGCTGGCCTGAAGCCTGAATACCGGGACGCGGCCGAAGCCTTCGCGAGCGAGCTCGCCGCCAGGCGGATCGGCCTGGTGTTCGGCGGCGGGGGCATTGGGCTCATGAAACACCTGGCCGACGCCGTGCTCGCCGCGGGGGGCCACGCCATCGGCGTGATTCCAGACGCGCTCTTCGCCCGAGAGGTCGGACATCCGGGCCTGCCGGATCTTCGCGTCGTAGGCTCTATGCATGAACGGAAGGCACTAATGGCGGACCTCTCCGACGCCTTCGTCGCGCTACCGGGTGGCTTCGGCACGTTCGAGGAATTGTGCGAGGCCATCACATGGACGCAGCTGGGCCTCCACCAGAAACGATGTGGCCTCCTCAACGTCGACGGCTTCTACGATCCGCTTCTCGCACTCTTCGACGGGGCGGCGCGATCAGGCTTTATCAGCGACGACAATCGGCGCATCGTGTTTGCCACTGATAATCCGCGAACGCTGCTCGACCACCTGGCATCCCCGCTGAACCCGCCGGGCGCCGTACGGCTACGTCCTAGCGAGCAGAGCTAGTGCCCCGAGTTGGAAGTTCGCCGACATATTCCGGGCGGGGCATCCCGTCTGGCTGCGTGGCTCCTCCCTCGCACATTCCCCATATTGCCGGTCACCACGCCTGGCCAGCCTGGCGCCCGGCGCCGCGCTCCGGAAATTCTGCCACCGGGCTTCCAACTCGGGACACTAAGGCGCTTTTCATGACCGTGTGGCGTTCGAGTAGCCGCAATGCCGAAAATGGTTCCGGCATTCGGCGGGACCGACGCGTAGCAGTGGTGCGTGCAGAAGTAACATGACTCGCCCAGTCAGTACAAGGGCTATTTGAAAAGCGCTCTTAGGCTGAGGACAGATCCGAAAAGGAGGGCGCGTGAGAAACCAGGGCTGGCGTGTTTTTTGGCCTTTATCGACGATCCCGCCAGGGCACGGGCCTTGCTAGGTAAGCTCATCGAGGAGCGTTCGTACCATGGAACTGAGTAAAACGACGATCGGCGTGCTCGCGGCGTTGTGCATCAGCGCGGGTGCCGGAGGTGCCTACCTGGCGACCCGCAGCGACCAGCCTGCGCCTGCCAGCGCCAACGCGGATGCAGCCGCTGTCACTCCGTCGTCCTCCACATCTGCCGTCGCTGAGCCGGAAGCAGCCCCCGAGCGAATCCCGGCTGCCGATGACGCCGCTCGCCCTACCAGCGGTCCCGCTCCCACGGCAGGAGCATCCTTCCCGCAGGAGCCACCCGTCGCGACGCGCGGCGTGTCGCCAGAAATCGAGGCCGAAGTCGCCGGGGTGCCCCCCGACCTGGCACCCGAATTCGACGCTCTGCCATCACCTGAGGTGACCCTGGGCGAGCAGAACCTCGCGCTGCCGATCGTCACACCGGTGCGACCGCCCGCACCTGAGCCGCTCGGAGCCGTGGAACCGCCGTCACCGGAGTTCGAGGAGTTCGTCCTGTCGACAGATTCCGTTGTCGGTCTGCAGGTGGAAACGCTTACCACGAGCGACAACGCGCGCCTTGAGGACGAGGTTGTCGCTCGCGTCACACGCGATGTGCAGGTGCGGGATCGTGTGGTGATTCCCGCCGGAGCCGAGGCGAGGGGTGAAGTCACGCTCGTCGAGCGCGGTGGCCGGTTACAGGACCGAGCCCGGCTCGGCGTGCGCTTTACGTTGCTCGTACTCGCCGACGGCACACGAATTCCAGTGCAAACCGACATGATCTATCGCGAGGGCGACGCACGGGGGGGACAAAGCGCCTCCCGCATCGGGGGCGGCGCGATCGGTGGAGCGATCATCGGCGGCATTTTCGGCGGTAAGAGGGGCGCGGCGATTGGCGGCTCTATCGGCGCCGGCGCTGGGACCGCAGCTGCGGTGGCCGCTTCGCGCGACCCGGCGGTCCTTCGGAGAGGCGCGGCGATCACCGTCAGGATCACCGCTCCCACGACCGTGATACTCCCAAAAGAGTTAGGGCGCTCGCCGACTGACGACGTCACGGCGCGTCCGTAACGCGTCCGTCCAGCCGCCACAGCTCGGCCCAGTCTGCTCCCTGCCGCTCAAGTGCGACACATCCGTGCGCAGGGAAATCGATCGCTGCGCTGTCGGGAGACTCCCCACATAACACCCTCAGCAGTCGGACGAGGTGCGGCATGTGCCCCACGAGCAGAATCGATCGATCGCCTGTGTCGAGCTGGTCCTGCATGACGCGGGGCGGGTCTGTTGGTTGCAGGCCACGTGCGACTGAGAAGGCTGCCCCCGGGTTGCACGCGTGCCGGTACAACTCTGCCGTCTGCCGTGCCCGGAACTTGCCACTGTGCCAGATGACGTCAGGCTTCACCCCTCGCGCCGCCACGGCCGCGGCCAGGCGCCGGGACGCCGCCCGACCTGTCTCCGACAGCGGCTGCGTCGGCTCGACCTCTCGCCCGAGCGCATGGCCGTGGTGGGCCAGCACAATCATGCGTGAGGTGTCCGTCGGCCTAGCGCCCGGTGGGTTGAGATCCAAAATACTGGTGATCTATACTTGATCGTTTAGGGAGCGTGGCGATTTCACCGGCTTGATAGGCCGCGCCGCGGGTACGTACGCGCCTGCATCCCAATGCTATCTAAGTCGCGAGCCACGCCCGCGACGCTGTCCCGCGGGCTTTTTGTTACCCGAACGAAGGAGCGCTATGTCTCGCTACATCTTTACGTCTGAGTCGGTTTCCGAAGGCCATCCTGACAAGGTGTCCGATTACATCTCCGATTCAGTGCTCGACGCCTGTTTCGAGCAGGACAAATACAGCCGGGTGGCATGCGAGACCCTGTGCAAGAGCGATCAGGTCGTCCTGGCTGGTGAGATTACGACCAACGCCAAACTTGACTACGACCAGATCGTCCGCCAAGCCGTGAAGGACATCGGATACACCGACGTGGCCGAGCCCTTCTGTGACACTACGCTCAAGGTGACGTCGCTCATCACGCGGCAATCGAATGAGATCGACCAGGGCGTCACCCTGGCGACGAGCCAGAGCGGTGACCAGGGCGCGGGCGACCAGGGAATCATGTTCGGCTATGCGACCGACGAGTCACCGGAGCTGATGCCATTGCCGTTGCTTCTCGCCCATAAGCTCACCAAAGGGGTGACCGACGACCGCAAGGCCAGCACGGTCGCCTGGCTGCGGCCGGACAACAAGTCGCAGGTGTCGGTCCTCTATGAGAACAACGAGCCGAAGGAAGTGACCGCCGTGGTGGTGTCGACGCAGCACACGCCCGAGGCGGATCAGAAGAAAATCACGGAATACGTGCGCGAGCAGCTTGGACCGAGGGTCCTCGGCACCTGGTGGAGAAACGATATTCCGCTTCACGTGAATCCGACTGGCAGCTTCACCCACGGAGGGCCTGGGGCCGATGCCGGCGTGACCGGCCGCAAGATCATCGTCGACACATACGGCGGCTCGGGTCGCCACGGCGGTGGCGCCTTCAGCGGCAAGGATCCGTCAAAAGTCGATCGAAGCAGTGCCTACTTCTGCCGCTTCGTAGCCAAGCAGGTTGTGGCCGCCGGTCTCGCCAAGAAGGTGGAAATTCAGGTCGGGTATGCCATCGGTATGGCCAAGCCGGTGTCGGTGAAAGTCGATACATTCGGCACCGGCGACGAGGGCGTCGCTGAAAAGTTCGTGATGGAGACATTCGACTTCCGCCCACGGATGATCATCGAACGCTTCGACCTGCTCCGGCCCATCTATCGCAGCACAACCAACTACGGCCACTTCGGAAGACCCGGCCTGCCGTGGGAGACTGTCGAAAAGGCCGCGGCGGTCGCTCGCTAGAACAGTTCGTACCAGCGGCGAGGGCGGGTGGAAACAGCGCCCTGCACCTCGCCGATCTGGGCGGCGACCTGCTGCGCGTCCTCTTCGGCGATGCCTTCTGTCATCAGGAGCGACACCACGTCGCTCTGAAGCGCTTCCATCTGTCGCTCGCTCAACTCGACTGCAGCCACTGATAGCCAGAGGCTATGAGCCAACTGTTGCGCTGTCTCATCCGACAGGTCTGCGCCAACGAGCACCGCGGCTGCTTGCTGCGACAGTTCGTCCACCGCTGACGAGGCCTCAGGCACTTCACTGTATTTCCGTAAATCATCGGCCAGATCCTGGCGTGCCCGCGGGTCCCGCGCCGACGCGATGTTCTGCAAGTCGCGCCTCACATCAACGAGTTCTTCCTGAACGTCCTCCGAGGGCGTCGGCATCGGACCATCGGCCTGGCTGCAGGCACCGAGTGACAGCCCCACAATCACAACTAGAACGACACGCACACGTAGTCTCATGGCGTTCAGGGTGTCCTAGTGCCGGCGGCGCTGTCAAGGCGGTGCCGCAACCTGCCGCTCTCAGCTTCTCGGCAGGGCGCGAATCGTCGTGGCTTTCACGATCGCCCATGCGCTGTCCCCCGGCTTCAACGCGAGACGCTGCCAGGCGTCGCGCGTGACGAGTGCCGCGAGGCGAAAGCCGCAGTCCAGCGTGACACGCACGAACGGTCCCTCCGGTGTTTCTGATCGAACGACCGCACGCCACCGATTGACAGCGCTTAGATCCGCCGTGTCGTGCAACGCAATCGTCACATCCTCCGCGCGGACGCAAAGCGCGGCTTCGTGGCCCACGCCAGCCGGGGCCGCCACGCGGACCTCCTGCCCTTCGACCGTCACGAGGGCCAGACCGTTATCCACAGACACGATGCGGCCAAGGAGGATCGTATCGACACCAACAAGCCGAGCGGCGGCGGTCGAGGCAGGCGCGTCGAACACGTCCTGCGTCGTCCCACTCTGAATGATCTGCCCATCGTCCAGCAACACTGTCCGATCTGCGAGCGCGAGCGCGTCAGCGCGGTCGTGGCTGACGATATAGGCTGGAATGCCGAGCGCGTGGATCAGCGTCCTGAGCTCCTCGCGCATCTCGTCGCCAGTTGGGCGGTCGAGTGCGGAGAGCGGCTCGTCCAGCAGGAGCAGTCTGGGCCTCCGGAAGACGGCCCGCGCCAGTGCGACGCGCTGCTGCTGCCCGCCTGACAGTTGACGCGGAAGGCGGCCCTCAAGGCCCTGAAGCCGGAACACCTCGACCAGTTTGGCCACACGACCCGCGACCTCGGGTCGGGCCAGACCGCGCGCCCCGAACGCCACGTTCCGCTCGACGGTCAGGTGGGGAAAGAGCGCATAGTCCTGAAAGAGCACACCCAGATCGCGACGATCCGGGGTGACGTCGACTCGTCGCGCAGAGTCGAACCAGACGTGTTCGCCAAAACGCACATGGCCGCGTTGCGGCCGCTCGAGACCCGCGAGGCAGCGAAGCACGGTCGACTTGCCCGAGCCCGACGGCCCGAGAAACACCGTGACCCTTGGCTCGTCGATGGGATCCTGCCAACGGCACTCGATGCCGGGCCCGTTCCGATAGTGGAACCCGATATCGACATCGAGCAGCGTCATAACGCAACCACGCGACGCTGCAGTGAGTACGTCACCGCAAGCACACTGACCGCGAAGACCAAGAGCATCGCTGACGCCTGATTCGCCCCGGCGTAGTCGAGCGCCTGCACGTCGTCGTAGATGGCGAGCGAAATTGTGCGCGTGACGCCTGGTATGTTGCCGCCCACCATCAGCACCACGCCGAATTCGCCGACCGTGTGCGCGAATGCCAGAACGAGGCCAGTGAGCACCGCCGGCCACGACAACGGTACGACGACCGTGGCGAACGTGCGGGGCGCCGATGCGCCGAGGCAACGAGCAGCTTCAATCAGCCGCCTATCGACGGCCGCAAAGCCCGACGCGAACGGGCGCACTGCGAACGGCAAGTTGTACAGCACCGACGCCAGGAGGATCCCGGCGAAGGAAAACGGAATCGTGCCGCCGAACGCGAAGGCGTAGAGCCGTCCCACGAACGTGTCGGGCCCCGTTGACACCAGAAAGTAGAACCCGAGTACCGTCGGCGGTAGCAGTAGTGGCACAGCGACGGCCGCATCCACGATGGGCCTCCAGGGGCGCGGCGTCGTCGCCAGCCAATAGGCCAGCGGGAGCCCGACAACGGCGAGGATCAGCGTCGTGAGCGCCGCGAGCTTCAGCGTGAGACCAACCGCCACCCAGTCCAACGCGCCTACCTCACCGGGAGTCCGAATCCGTATGAGGCCAGCAGCTGCCGACCCTCGTCGCTCAGCAAATAGTCGCGAAGCCCCGCTGCACCCGCGCGCGATCTGGCCCAGGGCAGGATCAATCCGCCCTGTGTGAGAGATGGATAGGCGTGCTCTGGAACCTCCCAGAATCGGCCGGTCGCGCGCATGGCTGGCGCGAGCGCCAGTGACTTCGCGATGATGCCGGCGTCGGCCGCGCCGCTTTGCACGAACTGGGCGGCCTGCGCAACGTTCTCCCCGAGTGCCAGCTTCTGACCGACGTTGTCCCAGAGACCCGCGCCGCGCAGCGCCGCCTCGGCAGCCTGCCCGTATGGGGCGTGGCGCGGGTTGGCGATCGCGATACGGAGCGCGCCGGTCAGCGCACCGAGCCCGTCACGTTCGATCGGAAGGACCGCACGGTTCGGCACCCACACGACGATGCGGCCGACGGCATAGATGAACAGATCGCGCGCTGAACCGATGCCCCTGGACACAAGGTCGCGCGGGTACGCGACATCCGCCGAGAGATACACATCGAAGGGAGCGCGCTGTCGCAGTTGCGCATGCATGCTACCCGACGATCCGTAGGTCGTCTCGACACGGATCGGCTGGCGTCGCGCGGCCAGGCGCACGGCGACCTCGTCGAGCGCGAATTTCAAGTCGGCGGCAGCCGCCACTCGCACGGTTGCAGCCGTGGTGTCCGGCGGACCAGAACGCTGGCCGGCCGCGAGCAGGCCAACGCCGGTCAACAGAACCAGCAGCATCATTCGCACGGTATATGTAATATAGTATGATTTAAGTCGATATGAAAGTCGATTTAGTATCATTACTTACCGTACCAGCCCAGTTCCAGACCACAGTTCCGGCACGAGACAGCCGATTTCCGGCACCGCACGCCGCAGGCGGCAGTTTCTAGATGCCGCTGCTCACGGTCCGCGCAGCCGCGGAAAGGCTGGGGGTCAGCTACTCAACGTTCAAGCAGTGGATCTATAAAGGCTCGGTTCGATCCGTCCGAACCAGTGGCGGCCATCACCGCATCACGGAGGCGGAGATCGAACGTCTGCTGGCCGCGCAGGGACGCGTCGCTTCCTCACCGCTTGCGGCTACACGTACCGCGGGTGTCGTCGTGGCCATCAGCGGGAGAAATCAGCTCCGGGGAATCGTCGAGGAAGTCCGAGTGGAGGGCCTGCTGGCCCAGATCCGGCTGCGAATCGGCGATCAGCGATTGACGGCGGTCATCACGCGCGATGCCGTCGAGGAACTAAAGCTGAAACGTGGTCGTCCCGCGCTGGCGATTATCAAGTCCACCGAAGTCATGATCGCGCGCGAAGCGGGCTAGCAGGCTGCTGAAGAACCCGGGTGATCGGGCCGTTTTCTAAGGATCATGCGAGTCACCACCGACCGACAACGGTGCGCACGGCTGTGCGCTGGCCCCGATCAAGGGGCCGGCGACACGCGCGGCCGGTGATCAGGGACACCTCGCCTCCAGATTCCGCAGCCGGACCAAGTTATAGACCGTGGCGGCGAAGGTAAGCTGCCAATCCACGAGGGCGACACCGCGATGCCGGAGTTTGCGCAAGCCGCCGACGGTCTTCATCCAGCCAAAGACCTGTTCTACGAGTTTCCGTTTCCGCTGACTGACGTGATAGCCCGCATGCCGCGTGGTCCGGCCATCGATCGCACTCCAGCGGACCTTCTGAGCAACGTGGGGCGTGACGGCCCGGATACGGACAGCGGCCACAAAGCTTGCCACATCGTAGCCCTTGTCCGCCCCGACCGTGCTGCCCGGCGGCGCGCTGGCCTCCAGCAACAGCGCCGCTGCCTCGCGTTCGGCGGTCCCCGTCGCGTGAGTCGCGCAGACGTTGGCGACAAGTCCCTGTCGATTGTCCAGCAGCACGTGGCCCAGATACGCCAGCTTGGCTTCCTTCCCCTGGCCCTTCCGAGGCAGCATCGCCTCCGGATCGGTCGTCGACTGGTGCGTGTCGTTGCGCCGCCGCTCCCCGTGGAAGTTGACCGTGGGATTCCCGGGGTCATCGGGCGGGTCGCTCTCCGCCGCGTCCCGGCACCGAAAGCTCTTCAGGCTGGCCCACGCTTCCAATTGGGTCCCATCCACAGTGAAGTGTTCGTCCGAGAGCAGCCCGGCCGCCCGCGCGTGGGCCTGCACCGCATCAAAGAAGGCGGCCGCGAGATCGCCCGCCAGCAGCCGGTCGCGATTCTTGGTAAACGTGGTGGGATGCCAAACCGGGTCGTCCAAATTCAAGCCCACGAACCAGCGGAACAGCAGGTTGTAATTGAGCTCTTCCATCAGCAGCCGCTCGCTCCGCACCGTGTAGAGCACCTGCAGCAACAACGCGCGCAGCAGCTGTTCCGGCGGGATCGACGGACGCCCTGTGTTGGCGTACAGGCCGGCGAACCTGCGCGACATCGTTCTCAGCGCTTCGTCCGTCAGCGCGCGAACCGCGCGGAGCGGATGGTCGGCTGGCACGCGCTGTTCCGGCGACAGGTAGCTGAACATGTGAGTGCTTTGCTCATCGTGTCCGCGCATGATGGGGCTCCCTTCAGCGGTGTTGGGAGCATGGTAGTACGCCGGGATCGATCTGTCGATCCCATTTCACGGAGTTTTTCAGCAGCCTGCTAGAGGTCGACCGCGCGTGGTCGGCGTCACTCCATCTCCCCCCCCCGTTTGCCAAAGTCAGAGGCGTCTTATGTGGGTTGCCAGCAGGCGCCCCAAATCAACCGTGAACTGCTGATCTATCGCGCTGGAGGAAGGCCTTGATTCATCACATCCGCTGTTTCTGGCGCCCGGGCCGGGCGCTGACTCTCGCCATGGCGACGCTGGGAGCGTTGCTCTTCTCCGTCGCTCCAGCCTCCGCTCAGATCGCCTACATCCCAGTTGATAAACCGGGGAACAAGGTGGTTGTTTACGACTTCGGCACAAACACTGAGGTTACAGCGATCACAGGGTTCTCAAGGCCGTTAGGCGTCGCGGTCCGGCCGGGCGGCGCCGAGGTGTACATCTCCGAATTGTTGACTGGCAAGCTCAAGGTTATCGAAACCGCGACGAACACCATCACCACCGAAATCCCCATCGGATTCGGTGCGTATTGGGTGGTATTCACCCCTGATGGGTCGACCGCTTATGTCTCACACCTTAACCCTGGTAGCAATATTGACGTCATCGATACGGATACCCAGACGAATATTGGGACCATTCCGGGCACCGTCTTCCATGGTGGAATGGCGGTGAGCGCAGACGGATCGACGCTGTACGCCTCAAGCTGGTTTGGGACTCCCGGTAAAGTCTCCGTGATCAGTACTGGTACGAACACGGTGACATCGACGTTCTCGACCGTCCAAGAACCTGGTGGCGTGCACCTCAGCCCGGACGAACAGCGGCTCTACGTCATGGGATCCCGGACGGGGGCAAGCCAGGCCCTCAGGGTGCACGACCTCACCCCTGGGGCAACGTTTGGTGACGTGATCTCGAATACTCCACTGACAGGCCCGAGCGAGCAGGGAGCTCTCAGTCCAGACGGCAACAGGTTCTTTGCGCCGGATGCCAACAGCGCCAATTTGCACGTCGTCGATACAACGACCGCTCTCCCGCTCGCGCCCGAAGCGGGCAGTCCTTACGTCCTTCCATCGTTTCGCAACGTTGGGGCCGCGTTCACTCCGGATGGAAGCCGGCTGCTGATCGCGAATACGTCCACGAAGGATGTCATCCTCGTCGACGCCGCCGCTCCATCCACAGTGATTCACACGGTGCCCATGGGTAGTGCCGTCTGGATGTACGGCAATCCGTTCCTCCCGCCGAACCCGGACGTCGACGGCGACGGCGTCCTGAACGAGGACGATCTCTGTCCGGACACGCCGGCGGGAGCCGCGGTGAACGCAGACGGGTGTAGCCTCGCGCAGCTCCAGGGACCGCCGGGAGCTGACGGCGTCAACGGCGCGACCGGGGCGACCGGACCGGCGGGCGCGACGGGCAGCCAGGGAATCCAGGGAATCCCGGGGGCGCCCGGCGCCACGGGCGCCACGGGTGACGCAGGGCCGGCGGGGCCAGCAGGGCCGCCGGGAGCCACCGGCGCCGCGGGCGCGACCGGCAGCAGCGGTGAGCAGGGCATCCAGGGCGTCCCAGGAACTACGGGCGCAACCGGTGCCACGGGGGCGCAGGGCATCCCGGGGATCCCCGGTGCGACCGGCGCCGAAGGGGCGCAGGGTGAGGGCCTGCAACCGGGGTCGCTGTTGATGCTTCCGGCTGGCTCGCCGGCACCCGCGGGCTATACCCTCATCGACACGTTCGAACTCAATCCGCAGCGACCGGGCTCCGCGAAGTCGTCCGGCAAGTCCTCTAGCAAGTCCTCTAGCAAGTCCTCCAAGGGGGGCGGAAACGGGAGGCTCGCGGTCGACGTCTACGTTCGCGACTAGCTGACCGGCGCTGCTAGCCGCACGTATGTGAACCGTATGTCGGGTCGCTTCAGCGACCCGGCATACGGCCTTTCCGGTCTCCTGATTTCAAGGTGGCTGCGACGAGGGATATCGAACCGGTTCTCGTTGGCGAGACGGGTTCGGCGACCACCCAAGGCGACTCCAAGTACCACTTTGGTGTGCTTGATGACACATTCGCCTTGTGTTACCGTTTGTGGGATTTAGGCAAGTCGATGGATGGCGCTGAGTTGGCCACGCTAAGTCGGCCACACGCGTCAGCGTCAGACCCTCCCCCCCTTTGCCGGAATCGGCGGCGTCTTATTCGGGTTGCCGGCAGGCGCCCTTCACCCGTGAACTGCTAATCCATCGCACTGGAGGAAGATCTTGACTCATCACATCCGCCGTTTCTGGCGCCCGCGCCGAACGCAGACTCTCGCCATCGCGACGCTGGGGGCGTTGCTCTTCTGTCTCTTCGTCGACGGCAGCGTCGCGCAGGCCCAGGTATTCGAGGCCAAGATAGCCGATGCCCCCCCCAAGTCGAACGACGAGTTCGGCTTCGCGGTGGCGCTCAACGGCGACACTCTCCTGATCGGCGCCTCCGGTAACGACGATTTTGGATCTCGCTCCGGCAAGGTCGATGTCTACCTCCGCAGCGGCGGGGTATGGAGCTATCAATCGACGTTGCGCCCAGCCGACAAGGCGAAGAGCGACTCCTTTGGCAACGCGGTGGCGATCAGCGCCGACGGCAACACTGCGGTGATCGGCGCCTGGAACAAGAACAGTTTCGAGGGCGCGGCGTACGTCTTCACCCGCGACGGCCTAGGGGCATGGAGCGAGCAGGCGAAGCTGCTACCCCCGGACCTTGTCCCTGTTCCGAATTCTCCTTTTGTGCAATACGGCAGCTCGGTGGCGATCAGTGGCGAGACCGTGGTGGTTGGGGCCATGAATGAGAGCAGCGCGGGCAATCGAGCTGGCGCGGTATACGTATTCACACGCACGGGTACGACGTGGACTCAGCAGGGGCCGAAGCTGGTGCCATCCAGTCCTGTGTTTGCAGCCCGCATGGGCAGCTCGGTGTCGATCGAGGGTGACACTGCCGTGTTCGGAGCCCCCGAACAATTCGGCAAGGGCTCGGCGTACGTGTTCAACCGCGATAGCGGGGGGGTATGGACCGAGCAGTTGAACCTGCGGGACGTGCTTGATCTGTCGGACCAGCCGACTCTCAGAGTCTTCGGCGGCTCGGTGGCCCTTGAAGGCGACACCGCGCTGATCGGCGCCCAGTATGATGATCAAGACGCAGTTGCCGCTGGCGCCGCGTATGTGTTTACCCGCAACCCCCTGGGAGTGTGGACCAAGCAGGCGCGGCTCGCCTCGCCGTTGGCACTTAATGGGTTCGGTTTCAGCGTCGCCCTTGAGGGCGACACCGCGCTGATCGGCGACGAGGGCGGGACAAACACCGCGGCCTTCTTTTCGCGTTCCTCCGGCGTGTGGAGCCAGGGGGCAGTTGTGGGCTCGAATCAACCTGTCGCCACCAACTTTGGCCACTCGATAGCGCTCAGTGCTGGCACGGCCGCAATCGGCGCTCTTCGTGACCGCCCTGTTGGATGCGAAACTCAGGCCCAAGCTTTTTGGCCCTGCGGCGCGGTATACGTCTTTGTGGGCGTCGGGACCGGCCCCTCGAACGAACCGCCTGAGATCACGGTCAATTCGCCCTACGTACTGGAGGGTGACACCACGGGCGGCTACGACAACAGCGGGGGCCTTGTTGCCAGCGCCGCGGGCGTGTCGGCAACCGATACGGAGGACGACGCCGTTCCCACACCGGTCGCCTTGACCAACGACGCGCCGCTCGCCGTCCTGCCGCTCGGCGACACCACGGTCACATGGACCGCCACCGACAGCGAGGGTCTGACCGACGAGGGCGAGCAGACGGTAACCGTCGAAGATACGACGGCACCGAACATCACTGTGCCGCTGGACATCACCGAGGAGGCCACGTCGCCGGACGGCAATGACGTTGACTTCGCGACGTCGACGAGCGACATCGTCGATGCGAGTCCGACCGTGTCGTGCACATCGGACTTGGGCGACACCGTCTCGGGCGACACATTCCCGCTGGGGACCACGACGGTGGAGTGCACGGCCATCGACGCGAGCGAGAACGACAACTCCTCGTCGTTTAACGTGACCATCGAGGACACGACGCCGCCGACGGTGGACAGCGATGTTCCGGAGACGATCGTGCCGCCCGACGCTCCGATCTCCTTCACGGCCACGGCGACCGACAACGGCACGGCGAACCCGACCGTGACGATCACCTCGTTCGAGTGCTGGGCCATCAACGGCGCTGGCAAGCGGATCGACAAGAGTGAGTCCTGCGTGGTGAGCATCGACGGCGCAACGATCACGATCCTCGACTCGGGCGGTGTCGGTGATCACATCGACTGGACCGTCACAGCTAGCGATGGCAGCGACGACAGCGACGATGCCACCGCAAACTTCGGCGTCGTGGTTGTGAACCCTGGAAGAGGCGGCGGCGGCGGCAACGCCGGCGGCAACGGTGGCGGGAACGGCAACAACGCCGGCGGGAACGGTCGTGGCAACGGCAGGGGCCGGCGGTAGGCCCAGCTAGACCGTAGTACTAAGGCGGGGCCGGGTGGCCGGAGGCGCCCGGCCCATGCTTCCCAGGTTCGCGATCGACGTCTATATCCAGAACTAGCAGACCGGCACTGCTAGCGCGGGTTTCACTGCGGATTCCCTCGACCTGCGGACGCGGACACTGAATGCGTCGGAGCTACGCGCTCATGAAACCCGCGCTAGCCGCACGTATCTGAACCGTATGTCGGGTCGCTCCAGTAGCGACCCGGCATACGGCCCTTCACGACATTCACCACTCCACAACTCACGCTAGCAGCGGTTTCAGAACCTCACTGCGGGTGGAGGCGGACGGGGCCCAGTAGTCGCCACGGGACATGAGACGTGGTACCTCCGGCGCAAACCGTAGTCAGGCGCCAGCCGCGTAGCGCGGCTTAGCCGCGACGCGAGGAAAGACGTGCCCTTCGTATCCGTGCGTAATCCGAGCGGAGCCGGTTTGCAGAGGAGGTGCCGCGTCTCGTGTCCCGTGACTGATCTGACAAGGGTGAGCGCGAATAGGGCTGTTCGCGGTCAGGATCCACCGGGAGGTTAGGAAACCGCTCACGACGAGACCACGTCGCGCCGTTTCGCGGCGTCCAGCGCGCTCACGCCATCGGACAGATCGAAGCGCTTCGAAATGGGCGGCAGCACGCTGCCACTTCCCGCTTCGAGCGCCTCAACCGAGGAGTCACAGGATCTCGAATCGTGGCGCCGACCCGATTGCTATACTGCCCGTATGGAACTCGATGATTACAAGACCGTGCTCTATCGGCAGGACGGTGCCTGGGTCGCGGAGATTCTTGCCATTCCAGGTTGCTACGCGCTGATGCCGACGCGCGACGCCGCATTGGGCGAGATGCGACAGGTCTTCGAGATGATTGCCGAGGAGTACCGGGAACAGGGCCGGGAGCTGCCTGTCGATACGACTGAAATCATGAATGCCTAGCGCGACTGCGCGCGAGTTTCAGCAAGTTGCGAGCCAGCTCGGATTCCTGAAGCGACGGCAGACGGGCAGTCACGAACGATGGAACCATCCAGACGGTCGCGCTGTGACGATTCCAGTGCACGGTAGCCGGACGATCGGCCCTCCGTTGTTCTACAAGATCCTCCGTCAACTTGGTCTGACGCTGAGCGAGTTCGACACCCGGCGGTGACACTGGAGATTTGAATCTCGGTTGAATCACCGATCGCGAATCGTAAATCGCCAGGATCACGAGGGCCGTGCTCCTGACCTCGTCGCGGGTGGCCGCGGACGGGGCCCGGCAGTCGCCACGAGACATGAGACGTGGTACCTCCGGCGCAAACCGTAGTCAGGCGCCAGCCGCGTAGCTCGGCTTGGCCGAGTAGCGCGGCTTGGCCGCGACGCGAGGAAACAATGTGCCCTTCGTATGCGTGCGTAATCCGAGCGGAGCCGGTTTGCAGAGGAGGTGCCGCGTCTCATGTCCCGTGACTGATCTGGCGCGACTGATCTGACCAGGGTGAGCGCGAATAGGTGTCCGCAGTCAGGACCCGCCTGGAGGTCATGAAACCGCCGCTCTAGGCTAGCGCTCTTCCGTTGCCTCGATGAGCGACATCGGATCAACGCGCGCGCCGTTCAGCCGCACGCTCCAGTGCAGGTGGGGGCCGGTGACGCGTCCGGTTGCGCCGACGCGACCAAGTGTTGCGCCGACATCGACAAGTTCCCCTTCCTCAACCGCCAGCGCCGAGAAGTGCGCGAAGATCGAATAGAGTCCCCCACCGTGGTCGAGCACGACCGTGTTGCCGGTGAAGTACAGATCGTCAGCCACAACCACCCTCCCGGACGAAGGCGCTGTCACGACCGTGCCGGTCGGGCTGCCGAAATCGATCCCGGCATGCGGACTCCGCGGCTGGCCATTGAACACGCTGCGCGACCCGAAGTTCGCCGACGGCTGCGTCGTCAGTGGCAGCACGAACGGTCGGTCCCACACGCGGGGCGTGTCGGTCTCGTAAATGCCGTTGAGCTGCGCCGCTTCGCGCACGATGCGGTCGACGACGGGTGCCGGCGGATCGACGTACTCGGGGGCAACCGTCAGCGTCCGGGTGCGAAACTGTTTCGGCTCCACGCGTAGCGACATCTCGCGCGCCGGAGGGGGTCTGAGGTGCGGAGCCGACACCACGAGGGAGTACTCTCCTGGAGCCACATCGAGATCAATGCCGATCAACCCCTGCCATCTCGTGCCATCCGGGGAAAGCGCCAGCGGGATGTCGCGGTCGAGCGCCGTGGCCCGCGGCGCCACTCGGCCGCATGCGCACGTCACGTCCACCCGGATCACTTCGCCGGGCTGTATCGCGCGGCTTACCAGCGCCACGTCCATCTCTGGCGGCGCCTGTGCGGCCCCGATCCGAGCCCCGGGCAGGCCGGGAACGAGCGCAACGCAGGCCGCCGCAACGGCCACACCGGCCGGGCCGCGCCATCGCCACGGCAGCCAAACAATCGGCACTGTCTTCATACGACCAACCCCAGATCGGGCATGTAGGACCTTTCGATAGTGTAGCCGCTAGCGGACCCGTCCTCGTTCCCCAACAGCCCCCGCCATGATGATTGGTCGCGGATTGGTCGCGGCATCACCAGCCGGCTTCGCGGCGGGGCGCTGGAACGAACGGGAGGCGCGTTGATATAGTTGCTGAGTCGCGTTGTGGTACTCCAGCGTCGGCATCGCGCACGCGAGCTGGCTGGACAGCTACGAGACGCGAGCGTGCCACGGGGAGAAAGGAGCACGGTATGGACGGGACCCACACGGCACCCGAGTCGACAGCCACCGGCTATCGAATCTCCACTGACTCCGAGTGGCTCGTGACCGGCTTCGCTCTCACCGCTTTCGCGCTGCTGCTCGTGCACTCCGTGATCACGGTCTATCACTACCAGATCGAAGAGCTTGAGTGGATCCCCTGGCGCCAGTTGTTCGACGTCGACGAGGAGAACAACCTGCCAACGTGGTTTTCCGGATTCCTCCTGGGAGTGACGTCGTTCTGGGTCTGGATTGCCGCCGAGGACAAACGCCGCACGTCGGATCGCTGGTGGATTCACTGGAAGGCCCTCGCGCTGGGGTTCTTTGTGCTCTCTATCGACGAGATCGCCGGACTGCACGAATCGTTCAATACGGTAACCGACGCGACGTGGGCGATTCCCGGCGGTATCCTCGCGTTGCTGGTCGGCCTCACGTTCTTCTCCTTCCTGTGGAGCCTTCCGACAGCGACGCGGAACGCCTTCTTCCTCGGTGGCTGCATCTTCGTGGGGGGCGCCGTCGGTGTGGAGATCATCGGCGCGCCCATGGACGCCGACACGATGACCTATAACCTGACCACCGTCGTCGAGGAAGGCATGGAGATGGCCGGTGTGCTCCTGTTTCTTATGGCGCTCTTGCAGTACATGTCGAGGCAACAGGGCGAGACGCACGAGATCGGCGTCACGGTTGAAGTCAAGGGCACAGCGGCTGGATAACCTGGCAACCAGACGCAACTTTCGTTAGTTGATCGCTTTTCTGGCTTTGCTCTTGGAAGCGCATCAGCGCTGTGGTAGGCTCACGCCTTTGCTGCGCGGATCTTAGCGGCGGCAATTCATTACAGTCTTACGAACGATGAAACCTTCAGGGCGATACACGATTCTTGTGGCCAGTCGCAGCACCGGCAGCGTGCACCGGGCGACGGTACCCGTACGCCCCCTCGCGATCGCCATCTGTGTGGTGATGGCCGCGCCGATCCTCGTCGGCATGGGCGCGGCATGGAAGGCATATAGCAACGGCGCGGATCTGCGAGCCAGCCAAGCAACGCTTGAACTCGAGAACGAGAACTACCGGCAGGCCACCGAAGCACTTGCCAGCCAGATCGGGGAGCTCCAGTTGGCGATTGCCGATCTGGGCGACCGCTCGGATCTGGACCCGAACCTCGCGCGGGCCATGGACCGTCTGCCGACGATCGTGAAAACGAGCGCCATGGGCGGTGCGGTACCGGCCGTGAGGTCAACGGCGGCCGGAGGCTCACAGTCCGACCCTGGCTACGCCCGCACGCTCTCCGCATTGGCGTCCCCGGCCGACACATTTGGCCTGTTGCGCGTGTTGCTCGAAGGCTTGAACAGCAGCCTCACCGTGGTCTCCGACGCGGTCGAGCAGCGAAACGCGCTGGCCGACGCCACGCCGTCGATGTGGCCCTCCATCGGCTGGCTCTCGTCGACCATGGGAATGCGGAAAGATCCAATCACCGGCGGCGCCGAGTATCACTCCGGCCTCGATATTGCCAGCGAGCGAGGGAACCCGGTGTTCGCGACCGCCGCGGGAACAGTCAGGCATGTCGGTCGGCGAGGCAACTACGGGAACCTGATTGTGATTGACCACGGCTTTGGCCTCGAAACACGCTACGGGCACCTGCTCACGTACCTCGTCACGCCTGGTACGAAGGTGAGCCGGGGCGACGTCATCGCACAGGTCGGTGCCACCGGACGGGCAACGGGCTATCACTTGCATTACGAAGTGGTCGCAAACGATCGCCTGATCAATCCTCTCGCGCTCCTCACTCAGAAACCGCTCGCCCGGTAAGCCCTAAGTCCCTGACATCGTGTGGTTTCCTTGCCGATCAGTGGCCCCACGGCTACAATCGGGGGATATCTGTCGCGCGGGTCGGCTAACTTAGGCGCCTCCGCCACCACTCATGATCGGTCAACTGCTCGCCAAGGTCATCGGCACCCAAAACCAGCGCGATCTCAAGCGCCTGTCTCCGCGCGTCGCTGAGATCGGCGCGTTCGAACCGCAAATCCAGGCACTGTCCGACGAGCAGCTTCGCGGCAAGACCGCCGAGTTCCGCACTCGGCTCGAAGAGGGAGCCTCGCTCGACGACCTGTTGGTCGAAGCCTTTGCGGTCGTGCGTGAGGCCGGTCTCCGCGTGCTGAAGATGCGGCACTTCGATGTGCAGCTCATCGGTGGCATGGTGCTGCACAGCGGGAAGATCGCCGAAATGAAAACGGGCGAGGGCAAGACGCTGGTCGCGACCTTGCCTGCCTATCTCAATGCACTCTCTGGCAAGGGCCTGCACGTGATCACGGTCAACGACTATCTGGCGCGCCGCGACTCAGAGTGGATGGGACGCCTGTACCGCTTCCTCGGCATGACGGTCGGCGTGATCCAGCACGAGCTGACCGACGCCCAGCGACAGGTCGCCTACGGCGCCGACATCACCTACGGCACCAACAACGAGTTCGGCTTCGACTATCTCCGCGACAACATGAAGTTCGAGCTCGCGTCGATGGTGCAGCGTCCGCATCACTTCGCGATTGTCGACGAAGTGGACAGCATTCTGGTCGACGAGGCTCGAACACCGCTCATCATTTCCGGCCCCGCGGAGCAGTCGACCGATCTCTATTACGAGGTCGACCGGATCATCCCGAAGCTGAAGAAGGGCGCCGTCACTCAGGGTAATGTCAAGGCCGAGGACCGTGAGCAACTTGAAACAACCGGCGACTATCTGATCGACGAAAAGCACAAGACGGTGTCGCTCACCGAGACCGGGATGGCCAAGTCCGAGCAGTTGCTCAAACACCGTCTTGTGCCCGACTCCGGCGGGTTGTACGACCCGGTGAACATGCCGACGCTTCACCACATCAACCAGGCCCTACGAGCACACGCCCTGTTCCGGCTCGATGTCGACTACATGATCAAGGATGGCGGCGTCGTGATCGTCGACGAGTTCACCGGACGGCTAATGCCTGGTCGACGCTGGAGCGACGGCCTGCATCAGGCCGTGGAGGCCAAAGAGAAGGTCAAGATCGAGCGAGAGAACCAGACGCTAGCCACCATCACCTTCCAGAACTACTTCCGCAAGTACAAGACGCTCTGCGGCATGACAGGCACCGCGGAAACCGAGGCGGCCGAGTTCAATAAGATCTACAAACTCGAGGTCATGGTCGTTCCGACCAACCGTCCCCTGACCCGCATCGAGGAACCCGACCTGATCTATCGCAGCGAACGAGAGAAGTACGATTCGATTGTCGACGACATCCTGGAGAAACAGGAGACCGGGCGACCAACGCTGGTGGGCACGGTCTCGATCGAAAAGTCAGAGCGTCTGTCTGGGTTGCTCCACAAGCGCGGCATCAAGCACGTGGTCCTCAACGCGAAGTATCACGCGCAGGAGGCCGAAATTGTGGCTCAGGCCGGCCGGCGGGGAAAGGTCACGATCGCGACCAACATGGCCGGTCGCGGGACCGACATCCTGCTGGGCGGGAACGCCGAGCACATGGCGCGCCAACAGGCGATTGGTGAGGAGCTGGCTGAGCGGCTGGCGAAAGGCGATGAGAAGTTCGTTGATGATGAGGAGTTCGTCTACTTCTTTCACATCGATGCCTTCTTCCGCGTGCCGCGCCCGGACTGGGAACGAATCTACGACCACTTTAAACAGGAAACCGAGGCGGAACACGAGGCAGTCGTCGGTGTGGGCGGACTGCACATCCTCGGCACCGAGAGGCACGAAGCGCGCCGGATCGACAACCAGCTTCGCGGCCGGGCCGGCCGCCAGGGCGACCCTGGCTCCTCACGCTTTTATCTGTCGCTTGAAGACGACCTGATGCGGATCTTTGGCTCGGACCGGATCTCCGGCCTCATGGAACGCCTTGGCATGGAAGAGGGTGTGCCGATCGAGCACGGCATGGTCACGAAGGCGATCTTGCGCGCGCAGACGCAGGTTGAGGCGCAGCACTTCTCGGTGCGCAAACATTTGCTCGAGTACGACGATGTCATGAACAGGCAGCGTGAGAGCGCCTACACGCTGCGCCGCGAGCTTCTTGAGGGCAAGATTCATCTGACCCGGGACGAACTGTTCGACACGCGTCAGTACGTGCTGGCGCTGGCCGAGGACATCCTGGAGGCACAGGTCGAGCGCTATGCTGGCAAGGAACTGGATATCGAGGAGTGGGATGTGCCCGCGCTCACGCTCGAGATCACGCGCGTCTTTGGTCTTGAGGCAGATGAACTCTCGGCACTGGAACTGGATGCACTCGACACCGACGCGATCGTCGACGCCGTCTGGGCAAAGGCGAAAGGCGCCTACCAAGCAAAGGAAGAGGCGGTTGGCGTCGACCTGCTCCGACGCGTCGAGCGCGACATCATGTTGCAGATCGTCGACACGCAGTGGAAGGACCACCTCTACTCCCTTGACCATCTGAAAGAAGGTATCGGCCTCCGCGGCTACGGCCAGCGGGACCCGCTCGTGGAGTACAAAAAGGAAAGCTTCGCCCTGTTTCAAGACATGAAGGCGCGCATCGAAGAGGAGATCGTGCGGTACCTCTTCTGGCTGCGTCCGGTCACAAACCAACAGGAGGCGCGCCCGGCGGCCCGGCGTGCGACGCCCTTGACGCTGAACAACCCGTCAGCGAAGGCGACACCCGCCTTCGCGGGGGCGGGGCGCACCTCCGGCGCGACCGCCGCGGCGCCCGGCGGCCTACCCTCCGGCGGCGATCGTCGGCCGGCCCGCACTGGAGGCGACGATGTCGTGAAGACCGTGCGACGCGAGGGGGCAAAGATCGGACGCAACGACCCGTGCCCGTGTGGCAGCGGGAAAAAGTACAAGAAGTGCCACGGAGCACCACAGTAGGGGCGTGCCATGAATCTGAAAACGGACGACCTGACACTCACCCCCGCCGCTGCGAAAATCGAGACCGCCCTGACCTTCGATGACGTCCTGCTCGTGCCGCAGCATTCGACCGTGCTGCCAACCCAGGTCGACGTCTCAACGTGGCTGACTCGCAACATCCGGTTGCACGTGCCGTTTCTCAGCGCCGCCATGGACACTGTCACGGAATCCGAGCTGGCGGTGGCGATGGCACAACAGGGCGGCCTTGGTGTGATTCACAAGAACCTGTCCATCGAAGAGCAGGCGGCTGAGGTCGATCGCGTGAAGCGGTCTGAGAGCGGCATGATCGTGAACCCGATCACGCTCTGCCCCACGAACCGGATCTACGAGGCGCTCGAGCTGATGAAGACGTATCGCATCTCGGGCGTGCCGATCACCGAGGACGGCACCCGCGAAGGTCGTCTTGTCGGCATCCTGACCAACCGGGATCTGCGATTCGAAACCAATGTGGATCGCCCCATCGACGAGGTGATGACCAAGACACCCCTGTTCACGGTGCCCGTCGGCACGACGCTCGACGAGTCGCGAGAGATCCTGCACCGGCACAAGGTCGAAAAACTGCTTGTGGTCGACAAGGACTACCGGCTGAAGGGCCTCATCACCGTCAAGGACATCCAGAAGCAGATCAAGTACCCGAACGCCTGCAAGGATACCCTTGGCCGATTGCGCTGTGGCGCGGCCATCGGCGTGTCCAAGGATGGGTTCGAACGCGCCACGGCGCTGGCGAGCGCCAGCGTGGATGTGCTCGTCATCGACACGGCCCACGGCCACTCACAGAGCGTGATCGACATGGTGGCGCGCATGCGGCGGGAGTTCCCGGACACCGACCTGGTGGCGGGCAACGTCGCCACGCCGGAGGCGACCACCGCCCTCATCGACGCTGGCGTAGACGCCGTGAAAGTCGGGATCGGCGCTGGCTCTATTTGCACGACCCGCGTGGTCGCCGGCATCGGCGTACCGATGGTCAGTTCCCTCATGGAGTGCTCGAGGGTTGCGGCAACGCGCAACATCCCGATCGTTGCCGACGGCGGCATCCGCTACTCGGGCGATATCGTCAAGGCGCTCGCGGTGGGTGCGAGCTGCACGATGATCGGTAATCTCTTCGCCGGCACGGACGAGAGTCCGGGCGAGCTGATTCTGTTCCAGGGCCGCAGCTACAAGGAATACCGTGGCATGGGATCCATCGGCGCGATGCGTCGCGGCAGCCGAGAGCGGTACTTCCAGGACGAGTTTGATCTCGAGGGGGGACGCGCAGTCGAGAAGCTTGTCCCGGAAGGCATCGAGGGACGCGTCGCGCACAAGGGCAGCGTGGCGGCCATGATTCATCAACTCGCTGGTGGACTGCGCGCTGGGATGGGCTACTGCGGTAGCGGGACGATCACGGACTTGCAGCGCAAAGCCAAACTGATTCGCATCACGGCAGCGGGTGCCCGCGAGAGCCACGTGCACGACGTCACCATCACGAAGGAAGCCCCGAACTATCGCATGGAGTAGGGCTCAGGGGCGGGCTGTTACCGTGATCCGTCGTGTCGTGTCGCCTGTGAATGCCATCTCGACCTCGATCGCTCCCGGTGTCGTGTGCGTCAGACGATCCGGCCATTCGATCGCCAGCACGCCAGCAGCCACACGCGCCTCCTCCAAACCAAGGTCCTCGGTCGCGGTACGGTCCAGGCGATAGAAATCGGCGTGATAGAGGGCCAAGCGCCCCCCCTGATACTCGTGGACCAACGTAAACGTGGGGCTGCTCACCGTCTCGGGATCGATACCTAACCCGGCGGCAAGCCCCCGCACGAAGGCGGTCTTGCCGGCACCCAGGTCGCCTGACAGCCGCACGACGTCCCCTGGCTTGAGCCGCGCCGCCAGGCCGCGCGCCACCGCCAGTGTCTCGTCCTCTGAGTAGGTCTCAACACTCGTCACGACCAACGCGCGACCCCAGGCTCAGGCCTCCTCACCGCCAGCCAACTCCTTGAGCGCGAGGCCCAGACACGTCACCAGGTCGGTCGCGATCATCGCGACCGCACCATGCCGGTCCTCAGCCAGGTCCCCCGCCGCTCCGTGCAGGAACACCGCCAGCAGGCACGCCGCCTCGGCGTCCAGCAACTGCGCCAACCACGCGGCGAGCATGCCTGTGAGCACGTCGCCGGTGCCGCCGGTGGCCATGCCAGCGTTGCCCGTGGGGTTGATGAACACGCGCCCCTCCGGTGTCGCAATGATCGTGCGATGCCCTTTGAGCACCACGTACACCCGCCTGGTGGCTGCGAAATCCGTCGCGATCTGAATACGATTGGCCTGGACGTCATCGACTGACACGCCAGCCAGGCGGGCCATCTCACCAGGGTGCGGTGTGATGATCACGACGCGTTCGTCTCGGCCCTCGAGCGCCGATGGATCGTCGGCGAGCACCGTGAGCGCGTCCGCATCGAGCACGAGCGGGACCGTGGCCCGGTCAAGGAGACCACGTACGAAGTCGGCGACCGCCGGACCACGACCCAGTCCGGGCCCGCAAGCAATCACATCGTGCCGCAACGCGAGCAACGTCTCAAGGGCCGCGGCCACGACTGTACCGTCGCTGGACTCGGCCAACGCTTCGGTCATGACCTCTGGTGTCATCGATGCCACGACGGGCTGGCATCCTGCGGGCGTCGCCACGGTGACCAGGCCTGCGCCTGAACGGAGCGCGCCAACGGCGGCCAGGTAGGCTGCGCCGGACTTCCCCCGTGATCCAGCCACGACCGTCACGCGCCCGAAGTCGCCCTTGTGTGACTCCGCCGCGCGAGGCTCGACGAGTATGCGCACCTGTTCCGGTGTGAGGAGATCGTTCCGCGGTCCGTCCAGGCCCTCCAGGACATCTGGAGGAATGCCGATGTCGGCAATCACGACATCCCCGGCGTACGGCTCACCCGGTGGCAACACAAGCGGCAACTTCGGCGCCGCCAGCGTTACGGTCATCGACGCATCGATGCAATCACCGACCAGACGTACCGTATCCGCCGACATGCCACTCGGCAGGTCGATCGACACGACGGGAATGCCGGAGGCATTGATGTCTGCAACGACCGTTTCCATCATGCCGCCGAGCGCTGATCTCAGGCCGGTGCCAAACATGGCATCCACGAGCAAACTGCACTGCGAGATCTCTGAAAAGTGGAGTTCCCAGGTCTGCTCGTCGGCGACCTCCACCACCGTGACACCAAGGCGGCCGAGAATGTCGAGATTGGTCCGCGCATCGCCGCGTACGTCGACGACGTTCCCGATGACGAACACCGTCGCATCAACACCGCGCTGAATCAGCGTGCGCGCCACGACGAAACCGTCGCCGCCATTGTTGCCCTTGCCGCACAGAATCCCGATCCGCTCGTTCAGCTGGGATTCATAGGCGGCCTCAATCGCGGCCACGACCTGTCGCCCGGCGTTCTCCATCAGCACGAGCGACGGAATGCCCACCTCGTCGATGGTGCACCGATCGGCTTCGCGCATCTGCGCGGCGTTGAGAATGCGCATCACGGATTCGACCGATTCAGACTATCCGCTGTAGTACACTTCACGCAACCACGCCGTAGCTCCAGCCACCAACTATTTACTATGTCAGCGACCGTGAACGTCAATGGCCGCATCACGAGTGACCGCGATGCGGTGGTCTCCGTCTTCGATCATGGCCTCCTCTATGGTGAGGGCATCTACGAGACGCTCCGAACCTACGATGGCCGTGTGTTTCTCTATGAGCGGCACATGCGGCGGCTCCGTAACTCGGCCAGAATGATCGACCTCGCGCTCCCATTCTCCGACGCCGACATGGCATCGCAGATCCAGGACACGACGGCCGCTGCCGACCTCGGCGGAGGCGAGGCCCAGATCCGTGTCCTGGTGACGCGCGGCGTCGGGGACCTCACCTACGATCTCGAGGCGACGCCAGTCCCGTCGGTCATCATCATCGTAAAGACGCAGGTCGACCCCGCTCCTGAGGCGTACCAACTGGGCGTCGGTGTCGTCATCGTCGATGTGGTCCGAAACCATCCAGACACCGTGAACCCGATGATCAAGAGCAACAACCTGCTCAACAGTGCGCTCGCGGCGCAACAGGCGATCCGGCGCGGCGCGTTCGAAGGGCTCATGCGGAACTACCGCGGAGACCTGAGCGAGTGCAGCACGGCCAACGTGTTTATCGTCAAGGATGGCGCCGCGCTGACTCCCCCGCTCACGTCTGGACTGCTCCCTGGGATTACGCGTGAATTTCTCTTCGACGTTGGCAAAGAGATCGGTGTGGATGTGCGCGAAGTGGTGTTGCGCGACGATGATCTGTTCTCAGCCGATGAAGCCTTCCTGACCAGCACCACCCGCGAAGCCGTGCCGATCGTCACTGTGGACGAGCGTGCGATCGGCGACGGTCGTCCGGGACCGATCACGCATGCGCTACTATCCGGATTTCGCCGACACGCGCACGCCGATCAGCCCTGCGTCTAGAACCCCTTTGCCCGATCGGCTACTGGCCATGAGGCGTGGCGAGAGCATCAGCCGAAGTCTTCGACCGGCGGGCACGAACAGAACAGATTCCGGTCGCCGTGGGCATTGTCGATGCGACCGACAGCGGGCCAGAACTTGTTGGCCCTGACAAAGGGAAGCGGAAAGGCCGCCTCCTCGCGTGTGTACGGATGGCTCCACTCCGTTGCTGACACAGCCTCCGCCGTGTGGGGCGCGTTCTTGAGCACGTTCTCGCGCAGATCCGCCCGTCCGGAGGCGACCTCGTCGATCTCTGCTCGAATCTGAATCATGGCGTCGCAAAACCGATCGAGTTCTGCCTTGTCCTCGCTCTCGGTCGGCTCGACCATCAGCGTGCCGGCCACCGGAAACGAGACCGTCGGCGCATGGAATCCGTAGTCCATCAGGCGCTTGGCCACGTCCATCTCTTCGACCCCTCCGGCTTTGAATTGACGGAGATCGAAGATCAGTTCGTGCGCGACGCGGCCATTCACGCGCGTATACAGCACCGGATAGTGCGCCTCGAGCCTCGCCTTGATGTAGTTGGCGTTGAGAATGGCGTACTTCGTCGCGTCAGTAGCGCCGTCGGCCCCGAGCATCCTGATGTACCCGTAGGAGATGAGCAGGATGCTGGCACTGCCCCACGGTGCGGCTGAGATAGCGTGGATCGCCTGCTCGCCGCCGGTCCCAACGAGCGGATGTCCAGGCAGATAGGGCGCGAGATGCGCGGCAACGCCGATCGGCCCCATGCCCGGTCCGCCGCCACCATGAGGAATCGAGAACGTCTTGTGCAGATTCAGGTGGCAGACATCGGCGCCAATCGAGGCCGGACTCGTCAGTCCCACCTGCGCGTTCATGTTGGCGCCGTCCATGTACACCTGCCCGCCGTGTTCGTGGACGACATCACAGATAGTGCGGATCTCGTCCTCGAAGACACCGTGCGTGGATGGATACGTAATCATGAGACACGCGAGGCGATCGTGATGCTCGGCCGCCTTGGCGCGAAGATCCGCCACATCGACGTTACCGTTCGGCGCCGTCGCGACAACGACGACGCGCATGCCGGCCATCGCCGCGCTGGCCGGGTTGGTGCCATGCGCCGAGGCCGGGATCAGCACCACGTCGCGATGCGCCCCGTCGCGAGCCAGGTGATAGGCGCGAATCACCATCAGGCCGGCGAACTCACCTTGGGCCCCGGAATTGGGCTGGAGTGACACCGCCGCAAAGCCGGTAATCTCTGACAGAGTCGCCTCCAGGTCGCTGAAGATCTCCGCGTACCCCTCCACCTGGTCGACCGGGACAAACGGGTGGATCCGACCAAACTGCGGCCACGTGACCGGGAGCATCTCGGTGGCCGCATTCAGCTTCATCGTGCATGAGCCCAGCGCGATCATCGAGGTATCGAGACCGATGTCTTTCCGCTCGAGACTGCGGATGTAGCGCATCATCTCGGTCTCCGATCGATGCGCATTGAACACCGGATGCGTCATGAAGGCACTGGTCCTTCGCAGCGATGACGGGTAGTCCTCGGCCCCAGGGACCTGAAACGCCGTAGACGGGGTGCCAGACTTGCCTGCGGCGCCAGCCTGACCAACAGTCACCGCACACACAGCAATGATGTCGTCTAGATCAGCGGTGGACACAGTCTCGTTGAGCGCGATGCCTACTGTATGCGCGTCGATGTAGCGAAGATTGATCCCGGCGGCGAGTGCTGCCGCGCGCACGGCATCGGTCCCCGACGGCATCTCCACGCGCAGTGTGTCGAAGTAGTGCGCGTTGGTCTGGCGAAAACCGAGCGCCTTCAGCTCGGCATCAAGCATTCGGGTCAGCGCGTGCACGCGGCCGGCGATCGCCGTCAGACCGTCCGGCCCGTGATAGACGGCATACATCGCCGCCATGTTGGCCAACAGCGCCTGCGCCGTACAGATGTTCGAGGTCGCCTTCTCCCGACGAATATGCTGCTCGCGCGTAGCCAGCGCCATCCGGTAGGCCTTGCGGCCCTGCGCGTCCACCGACACACCGATCATGCGCCCAGGCATCTGTCGTACGAAGGCGCTCCGACAGGCAAAGAACGCCGCGTGCGGTCCGCCGTACCCAAGCGGCACCCCAAACCGCTGCGAATTGCCGAACACCACATCCGCGCCCATCTCACCCGGCGGCGTGAGTAGCGCGAGCGCCAGCAGGTCGGCGCCCACGGCCACGAGCGCCCCCGCCTGGTGGGCGCGCGAGATAAAGGCGGTCAAATCCTGCACCAGGCCCACCTCGTCCGGATACTGAAGCAACACGCCGAACGGTGCGCGATCGCCTGGTCCGTCGAACGCCATCTCGTCGATCGGGCACACCTCGACGTCAATCTCCAGCGGTTCCGCACGGGCGCGTACCACCTCGACCGTCTGCGGGAAACAGCGATCACTGACGAAAAACCGCGGGCGCCGGCCATCCGCTTTCTTCTTCGTGCGGACGCGGTGCAGGAGCGTCATGGCCTCCGCCCCGGCGGTCGCCTCGTCCAACAGTGACGCGTTGGCCACCTCCATCCCAGTGAGGTCGGACACCATGGTCTGAAAATTGATCAGCGATTCGAGGCGGCCCTGCGCGATCTCGGCCTGGTATGGCGTGTAGGGCGTGTACCAACCGGGGTTCTCCATCACCATTCGGAGGATGACGCTTGGGGTGACTGTGTCGTGATAACCGAGGCCGATGTAGGACCGGAACGTCTTGTTACGCGCGGCGAGTTGCGTGAGCCGGCGCAGGTACTGATGCTCGCTCTCCGCCGACGGAAGGTCGAGAGGTTTTGTCAGCCGGATGGATGCGGGAATGGCCTCGTCAATCAGCGTATCGAGTGACGGCGCGCCGATCGCCGTGAGCATGGCATCGCGTTCATCGGGAGACGGTCCTATGTGGCGCGGTGCGAACCAGTCGTTGGCATCCAGCGAGTCCATTACCCGAGCAGGCTCTCGTATTGCGCGCTGTCGAGCAACGCGACGACAGCGCCGGCGTCCGACACTCGCACCTTGATCATCCATGACGCGTATGGGTCCGCGTTGACCGCCTCCGGGTGGTCCTTCAGGGCGTCATTGACCTTGACGACTTCGCCAGCGACCGGCGCAAACAGTTCAGATACCGCCTTGACCGACTCGATCGAGCCGAACGCCTCCCCGGCGGTCAGGCCACTGCCAACCTCCGGCAACTCCACGAAGACCACATCGCCGAGCTGCTCCTGCGCGAAGTCGGTAATGCCGACCTCCGCCGTATCGCCGGAAAGACGGATCCATTCGTGGTCCTTGGTGTATTTCCGGTCATCGGGATGAGCCATGTCTGTCCTCGTCCTCTCAGGCCACTCAACGGGTGTCCTTACGCGTGTGAGCCTTTCTTGTAGAACGGCATCTTCACGACGCGTGCATGTACCGCGCGGCCGCGAATATCGATCTCTATGGTGGTGCCGAGACTCGACTGCGCCATCGGCACGTACGCCATCCCGATCGCCTTCCCCAGGTGCGGCGTCAGCGTGCCGCTCGTCACCACGCCAACCGGCGCACCACCCTGCATGACTCGGTGGCCGTGACGCGCGATGCCACGGTCGATCATCTCAAAACCCACCAGTTTCCGTGAGACGCCATTCACCTTTTGCTCGAGCAACCGCTCGCGGCCGATGAACGTCTCGTTGGTCCACCCGATCATCCATCCGAGACCCGCCTCGAGGACCGTGGTTGTCTCGTCGATGTCGCTACCATGCAGACGCATGCCCGCCTCGAGCCGCAGCGTGTCGCGTGCGCCAAGACCGGCTGGCACCACGCCGGCAGCGTCGCCCGAGTCAAGAATCGCCTGCCAGACCTTGTCGGCCATGTTGGGCGGCACGAAGATCTCGTAACCATCCTCACCTGTATATCCCGTGCACGCGATCGTCGCGCGGGCGTTCGCCACCTCTCCGTACGAAAACCAGAACGGCCGGATCTCCGAAAGTTCGGCGCCGGTGAGTGGCTGCAGCACGTCGCGCGACGCCGGTCCCTGGATGGCGATCAACGCGTACCGGCTGCTTGAATCGATGGCGGCGGCATTGCCCACGGCTTTCACCTGGTCGCTGATCCAGGCGAAGTCCTTGGCGATATTTCCCGCGTTGACCACCAGCAGAAAGTGGCTGGGTGCCATGCGGTAGACGATCATGTCGTCCAGGAAGGTGCCCTCGGGCGTCAGCAGCCCTGAATATTGCGCCTGCCCTACCTGCAGCTGCGCCGGGTCGCTACAGGCGATCCGCCGCACGGCCCCCAGGGCGTCCTTGCCCGCGATCTCGATCTCACCCATGTGACTGACATCGAACAATCCCGCGCGCGTCCGCACCGCCATGTGTTCGCTGGTAATCCCCGCATACTCGAGCGGCATTTCCCACCCCGCAAACGGCACCATGCGCGCCTGCGAGGCACGGTGGCGGGCGTTGAGCGCGGTCTTGCGAATCTCGGTGGTGGCCGCGTCGGTCATGAAGACGGGTGGACTGGCTTGAAGGGTTCGTGTCGAACGAAATGCTCGGAAAGACCTACCGTACTATGCGCCCGGAGGTCGGTCAAGGAGAGAAGGCAAAGAGAACTAGTGCTTTGGCAGTTCGCCCTGTTTCAGGGAGCGGTTCGCCGGAAATTTTTCCAGAACATGGGTCGCGGACATGGTGCGACCATCTCGCTTCAAAACAGTGAACCGACTCGACTGACTGTCCTTGACGATCGTCTTCGGCCGGCTAACTCTTGTCGATTTGTTCGACGACATAGAACACTCCACGGAAAGCTGCCGCAAGGACAGACAGGACCCAGCGGGTCCTTCTGCTCCTCAGCGGAATAGCGGCCATGCCAGTCCCGGCACCACTCCCACACGTTGCCGGCCAGGTCGTACACCCCTTCCGGTGTCTTCCCGCTTTCGCGCCCCCCCTTGACTGGCCGCAGTTGGTTGCCGCACGCACTGAAGTTGGCGCGGTCGCATGTGGGTGCTTCCTCGCCCCAGGGATACGTGCGCCCTGCCTCCCCGCGGGCCGCGAACTCCCACTGCCTCCGTCGGCAGACTCCCCCCAAGCCAGGAGGCATACGCCGTCGCCTCATCCCAACTGACCCTCACCACGGGATGATCGGCTGGTTCGCTAGGATCATGGTTTGGAACGAAACGTCGGTATAACGACGACAGCGTCACGCGATGCCGCGGGTTCTCGCTTTCACCGCCCACGGCCATCGGACTCCCATCAGAAAAGCTGCCGCCGGTGACGTGGATGCGGGGATTGAGGCGTTCATCGGCCTCGCGCGAAGGCGCTTCCGGCTTGGCTCGTTTTCGCGCCGTCGCGTCCTTCTTGGCTTTCCTCGCAGCGGGCGCGACTCGCTTCGCGACGGCCTTCCTTTTCCGGGTAGGCGCATCGGAGATCGCCCCGAGCAACCGCTCCAACTGAGCCACCACGGTCCGGAATTCCGGGTGCGTCCGCGAGCCATCCCAGGCTATGAGATCGGCCGACTGGAGTAGGCGGAATTGCAGCGGCAGTTTAACGCGATCGAACGACAGGGGCACGAGGGCACCCAGCGCCTCGCCCTCCGCCGTCTCAATCTGTACCCATTTCGACGTCACTGATGCTGCGGTCCACACGACGACCATCGCCCTGGTATCGGCAAGGGCCTGCTCGATCACCTGCGGCCACGTCATGCCGGGTGGTATGTGGCGGTCCCACCACACGGACCATCCGTGTTCCTCTAGCCGCTCCACCAGCGCGCGAACGCGCTCGCGGTCTTGGCTGGCGTAGCTGAGGAAGACGTCGGCCATGGCTCAGAATGCTGCTGGAGTCGCCTCGGACATGCGGCAACATACCAAAGCGCAAGCGGAAACACTACGGGACAGCACTCAGCGGGAACTCGGTGGCGTTGGGATTCCCCTGCTCATGGTCGGCTCTATTTTGCCGAACCAAGGGAGTGCGTCTGCGTCGGAATTTCCCAAAATGGCAGCGACGCGCCTGCACACCCACAGACACACGAGGGGGTGGGGCCCCCCGTCGGTCCGCCCGCGAGGATTCGCAATATAGTGGGCAAGCCCGACGTAGTCTCGGGCCTGCGAACGCACTAACTACCATGGAAAAGAACATTCTCATTGAACTGCTGGCGAGCTATGAGAGCGGTATCCACCGCGGCAGAGATGCCCATGGGGAAGCGTGATGCAGTGGTGAAACCGTCTACCGGACCGGCAGCCCAGTCACAGGGCGGCACGTCGGGGTCCGTGCAACTCGAAGCTCGACAGCAATTCGAGAGGGACGTTGTGAACGTCGGCAAGTCGGTCGTCATCAAGGGCGAATTGAACGCGAGTGAGGATGTCACGATCGAAGGTAAGGTCGAGGGCAAGATTGAGCTGAAGGATCACGTGCTGACCATCGGTCCGAATGGCAAGATCAAGGCGGAGCTGTTCGCCAAGGTGTTGGTCGTCCTGGGTGAGGTTAACGGCAACATCGCCGCGTCCGAGAAGGTCGAGATCCACGACGGCGGATCGGTCGAAGGCGACATCGTGTCGCCGCGCTTGGCCATCGCGGTGGGCGCACACTTCCACGGCCGCGTGCGGTTCGAGTTTGATGTCGAGCGGAAGGATCGCTTCGGTCGGACTCTCGCCTATGTCTACCTCCCAGACGGCACGTTTCTCAACGCTGAGATCGTCAAGCAAGGGTACGGGCACGCCTACACGCAGTTTCCGTTCAGGTATTCGGTGGCGTTTCAGGGCTATGAACGTGAGGCCCGAGAAGCCAGCCTTGGGCTGTGGGCGGCGGAGTCAGCGCCAACGAGCGTCATGGGCGATGTGCGCGTGTGGGTGAACACCGCATCAGGTGTCTATCACTGTCCAGGTACGCAGTACTACGGCCATACAAACGCAGGCGCGTTCATGACGCAAGACGAGGCGATGCGCGAAGGGCATCGTGCGGCATACGGTCGGACGTGTCGGTGATGGCGACGAGGGGTGGGCTAGTGGGAACGCCAAGGCAGAGAGTTGCTCTGCTCGTTATTCTGACCGGCCTCGCCTGCGGCTGTACGTCCGTCAGATCATGTTGAGCACTCTGACCCGCTTCGATGGCTCCGCCAACGCAAAGGGGGGGCGCTGGCGCTCTGCTACCACGGATACGACTGGGACCGCGTATCGCAGGAGGGCTTCAGCGTGCCACGCCTGCCTGACTACGGCAACGCGAAAACGAAGGCAGGAGTTGAGCTCACCTGCCGACCTCCACAGGCGACAGGATATGAGCGGGCGTTGAAGATCGAATTACCGGAAGACCTTGTTCTGCTCTACGAATGGCCTCAGGAAAGCGGTTGGTACTGGCGGGTCTTTCGCGTACCCGCGGAGCTGTTGAACCGAACACTGGGATACGGCAGGCCGGCCAAGCGCGAATGATGAGAATCTCGAACAAGGAACCGCACCCTAGATCTCGTAGCGCTTGGTAGGAGTTCCTGCTTCAATCACCGGAACGCGAGGTCGGCGCCCGGCCTTGCACCACGCCAGTATCGGAGTCGGATATGGCGTCAAGCATCGCCTGAGCCTGCGCCTGCACATGAAAAGAACGACTGGCTCGAATCTGTTGGCGCAGGGATGATACCGTGCGAGCGATGGCCGCACGGTTCACAGTGGGCGGCGCGGTAAAGACGCCTTTCGGAAAAGGCGTTGTTCGAGCGGAGCGGAACAATGGTTGCCTCCTCGTGGACGTGCGGGGCCGTGCGCTGGTAGTCAAGGAGAGCGAGATCTCGGTACTAGACGCCGGCCCGCGATCGCGTTTCCGCGACAAGGCCTTGAAGAATAGGCGCGCGCCCCCTCAGGCGGAGCCTGATGCGGGCGTTGAAACGCGCGAGGTGGACTTACACGGACTGACCGTTGAGGCCGCGCTCGCTCGCGCCGAGCAAGCCCTGGAAGAGGCACTGCTCGCGGATGTCGCGGAGTTGCGTCTCATTCACGGCCGGAGTGGCGGACGCATCCGCGCCGCGCTCCACCGCCAGCTAAGGGAGATCCCGAGCGTTCGAGGATTTCAACTGGACCCGAGGAACGAGGGCGTGACGCTCATCCGGCTCTGAGGCTGACGACTCGCACGGACGGTGAGACCGATCACGACCCCGTGGACGAGCCTCGCCCCCGGTACTCGTTCGCGACCGCGGCACGAGCGCCAGGGGCGGGCCTCCCGTGTTCCCTCACGCAGGCCGATACGACCGCAGGAAGCTGCGGACGTGGCGCACCGCCAACGGTATCTTCTCCGGCGTGTCTTTCCAGGGGTACATGCTCAGTTGACCGTTGGGCGCAAGCATCGCGCTCTCGATCGCGGCCACATATGAATGCCCTGCGCTGTCGTCCGGCAGGACCAGGACCGGCGTCTGACACGCTCTCACGAAGTCGCGCGTCACCGTGAAGACGAAGTCCGGGTTGTTGCGGAACAGTCCGGTCAGGAACTGGTCGGTCATTGCAGCCGTGAAGTCGGGGTTCCGCTCGACAACACTCGAGGCCCACCCGTTTGTCTGACTCTCATAGAGGGAGTTCGGCAGCTCCGCTCGGAACCCGGCCGGCTGCACCGGGACGGCCGCGACCACGCGGTTTGGCGCTCGTTTCATGAGGTTCCAGATGAAAGGACCGGCAATGCAGAAGCCGAGCACCATGAACCTGTCGATCCCCAGGTGATCCATCAGGCCGATGTGGTCGTCGGTGTAGGAATCCCACGGCCGGTCGACCTCAAGAGGGCCGGTAGACTGACCGCTCGAGTTGCGCAGGTCAGCGTAAATACAGCGGAACTCGTCGCTGAACGCTTCGACCGCGTTGAAGGGATTGCCGCGCTCGATGTTCGCGGTCGTCGACCCGTTCAAGCCCCCTCCCGCAATGAGCAACAGCGGGAAACCCGAGCCTGCCTCCTTGTAGCGAATGCGGACATTCCCCCTCTCGTAGAAGCTTCCGCCGTCGTCATTCCCGCCCTGCCTCGCGAGCAGCGACGGCGCCAGTCTTCAGAATCTTGCGTCTCATCGGGTCTACCATCTGTTCTCCTCTTGGCCGTGGTACGCCTCGATGGCGAGCGAGCGTTCGTCATCGGGGACCGGCTGATTTCGGGACTATAGCGCAACGCGTGAGTGCGGTGGGGGCGACCCCTCTCCAGCGATCAGCCCGTCTGATAGCGGGGGCAACGTCGGAAGGAGAAAAAGATCGCGGCCGAGTACGTTCCGCCTAGGGATCTCGAGAGAATCGTTCCGTGCTCGTGGTAGACGATGTGACGACCTCGGGGGCCACCCTATCTGAAGCGACAACAGTGTTGAGAAAGTCAGGGGCAGCGGACGTCCATGCCGCTACGCTCTGTCATGCTGAGGGATGAAGCGTCGTTTTCACATTGATGAGGGACACGATTCCGGGCCGCCTGTGCCCACGAAACTTCGCCGGGCCGTGGTCGTATCACCGACAGCTGCCGCCATTCTGATGGCTGAAACGGGAGCCGCTCACCGTTGACCGATCAACTTCGGTAGACTCGGCTGGAATGGTCATCGAGGCTTCGGAAATGCCGGACTATCTGCACGAATGCTTGGCGCTGCACTCCAAGCTGGCGCGGCTTCACTTCAAGAGACCACAAGACCTAGCGGCGATTGAACGAGCCGTCGCAAGCATCGAAGGCCGCAGGCTTCGGTACGAAGACATTCGGTCCATCATTCGGTCGCCAGACTTCAGCGTCGGTCAGGATTACTGGCGCTGGCCGTCCAAAACGGAGATCGAGGAGGCCCTTGGCACCGAAGTTTTTAACCTGTGAAATCTGCCCAGGAACGAGAAGCCCCTCTTAAAGCGCCTACTCGCCGTCTTTAGGTCGACCGAAGCGGTCTCAGTGATTCTGCGGTTCTTGCGGCCGAAGGACTACGGCATTATCAGCGCACCGGTCGAGCATATCTTGGGGGTGCGGTCCTCGGCCTCGACAAGTACATCGGCTATGCCAGGGATCTGCGGCGTATTCGGGACTTGCGCCGATTCGAGACGGCAGCGCAAGTTGACATGGCGCTGTGGACGCTGCAGATCGGTGCCATTGAAGGCCGACTTCCAGAAGCTTCTCGCATCAAAGCGCTCATGGAAGAAAGACGAGCTGTTGCGGAGTATTCTGGTCGGAAATCTCGCTGGCCGGCTATTCGACGACATCGGCCGACTCGACCTTGCGGAGGCCCTTGCTCCTTCTCGAGTTGAACTAGCGGGACAGTTCGCTGCGCTCGCCTTTGAGGCCGCGGTGCGGGAGTTCGCGAAGGCGAAGCCGAAACAGGACCTCTGGCCCATCATTGAAGAGAGAGCGCCCAAAGCCGTGCGTCCACGCTGGCAGTATTGCCGTGTCTTGAGGAATCGAGCGGTCCACGGCCACGGTCAACCTCTTCAATTGAGTGAGGTGAGAGAGTTGATTGAAGTCACGTGGGAGATCAGACTCGCACCGGCTGCCAGAAACCGGCGCTAGAGTCGGCCCGAAAACGGCCCCCCACGCCCGCCAAGCAACTCTCGACTTGCTCTAACTTCGCGCGTGTGTATCCCGAAATCAACTCTTTCCGGCACAGCTCTGCGTGATCTCACTCGCCCGCCTGCGCGCGTAGTCCCATGTACAGCGGTTACGACAGAATGTCGATCTTGCGCGCCACGCCGCCGCGCTCGCCGAGCCGAATGACGTGGTTGACCGTCGTACCGATGACACCCGGGTGGCGAACGATGTGGCCGAGCTTCGCGATTTTTCGGTCGCGGCGTTCGATGGCGTCGAGCCAGGCTGGGGGCGCGAGCGCCGCAAAGTTCTGCGCCGACTTCCAGGCTCCTGCCCGTGATTCCTCCAGGCTGAAGTTGATGATCGAGTCTTCGACGCTCCCGAGGTAGCGGTTGAAGAGACGCAAGGTCATCCAAATCGTTGCGAGCTTCTCCTTCACCTCCCCGACCAGTCCCGCGAGGATGGCGTTGATGCGATCGAAGTCGGCTCGGCGCCTCTCGAGCTCGTCCCTCGAACCGACCGATTGCGCCGTGGCGATCCCCAGATCCAGGTTGATGTGCGCGTTGATGCCGAGAAGCAGGTGCTGGAGGACAATCGGCTGCGACTCGCCGGCGACACGAAACGCGTATGCCCAGGCTCGGCTTGGCGATCCCCCGGCGCGAGAGGCGTCGTACGCCTCGAGATAGCGGCCGGCAAAGACGACGTCGAGTCGCTCGAGCCAGGCACCGTCATCGAACTCCCCGCGCTCGATGCCCTGCGCCACCCTCACCGTCACCTTCCGATACAGGGCTGGAAAATACCCCAACGGCGACCGGTCGTGTCGAGCGGTCTCAATGATCTGCGTCAGCCGGTCGATAACGTGCTCGATCGTTGCCGCCGGCGGACGTTCAGACATACCTTCCCTTCTCGTGCCGTCGACGATAGCCGATATTAGTGGCCTCCCGAAAGTGAACGGACCTGTCACGCGACCCTGGCTGCTCCCCGACAGCGCCCATTATGCGTGATGGCTAGAGGTCACAGCCGGGGAGCGATACTAATGCTTATGAGCGACGAATTGATGCTCCAGGCTCTTGAGTCCACCGCCGAAGAGCGATGACCGAAATGCCCCAGCGTGCACAGCGTTGACGACGAGAATGTGACCTGACTCTAACTCCCTACATGAACGCGACTGCCGACATCAGTCCCGACGGCGTGTATCGGTACTCGCTTTCACGTCGTCTTTTGTCCGGTGAGCGCGCCGTGCTGTTTGTCGGACTGAATCCGTCCACGGCCGACGCCACGACGGACGACCCGACGATTCGGCGCTGCGCTGGTTTGCCCGTTCATGGGGCTTCGATTGGCTCCTAATGGGGAACGTCCATGCGTTGCGTTCAACTGACCCGAAGGGCTTGCTACTGGCGGACGACCCTGTTGGACCGAAGAACGAACAGGCGCTCAAACGATTGACCCGTAGCGCCGAACTGGTCGTGGCGGCATGGGGTAGGAATCCGCTGCACTCATCCGCCGGATGGCTGGCGGCTTGGATTCTGTCGCTTGAGCACACGCGGTGTCTTGGTGAGAATCGAGACGGCTCGCCGAAGCATCCGCTGTACCTACGCCGGGAGACAGGGCTGCGGTAGCCCGGCGCGCGCCCGCCGGATCGTGTGGGACGGCAGCCCACCCAGCCGTTGCGGAGAGCTTTGCCCGATGAGTCTTGGGATCTCGACGACCGCTGAACGGTGCCCTTCGACCCGACTACAGGAGGACGTATGGCTTGGAACGACGAAGCCATCATCGATTGCCAACTGGCTTTCAGATGCCCCCGGACCTGGGGGCAACTTTCGCCGACGAAGACCGACGGTATCCGGCACTGCTCGGAATGCGAGCGCGATGTGCATCTGGCCCTGACTGCCGAGGACTTTCGGCGACGCGCGGAGGTAGGGCAATGTGTGGCGGTACGGGTTCTTCAGGGAGCCACTCCACAAGAAGACAGCAAAGAAATGATTGCGGTTGGGTCGCCGAAGGGGGCTCTCCCCTACAACGCCCACATCACGCTCGTGGAGAAAGATTAGTTCGGGGACCGGCGGCGCACCGGTGTTTCTGACCGACAAATTCAACGGTGATTGGCCCGCGAGCAGGGTCGGTTGTTCGACCCCTGACACCAGCTCATTGGGGGCGCAGCCTGACCAGGATGCGCGCCACAAAGCCGTCGGAAATCCCGGACCGGATTCGGGAGTTGGTGAAGCAAGGCTGTCCCCCGATGTTGGCGTCTCGCAAAGCGTTACGGGAAGTCGCAGCGGCACGCGCGCGCAGCACCGAACCGAATACGGCTCCGCCGCCTTCAACGAGGCTCCCTGAAGACAAGTCGGCTGACATGGCTGGACGCCTTGGAGCACGCCCTCCTGCCAAGCGCGCCACCAGCGCCAAACTCCAGCGGCTAGCTGATCGCCTTGGCACGACGCTGGACGTGCAGCGTGGGCGCGCAGCCAAGGCTGGCTACATCGTCACAGACTCCCCCGCGCCGTCACCGCCGCCAGCCTCCGGGACACGCGACGGTCATCCCGCTCGACAATGCGCCGTCATCCCCGGCGCGAAGGAGCTCGTCGAAAAGGCCACGCCTGATCGAATTTTTGAAGCTGCAGCAGCTAGCGTTTGCTCGACGCGAACACTTTCGCGAAATAGCGGCCCGCCATGCCGGCCTCCTTTGGCTACAACCGGATTTCGTAGCCTGGCGACAACTCGCCGTCCGTCAGGCGCTGTGTGGCCCGTAGCGCGCCGACCCTCTGGCGGCCGGCACTCACGATGCCTATCGCCAGCGGCACGTACTCCTTGCCCTTCAAGAGCAGCGGCAGCTCGATCGAGTCGGCGCCCCCGCCATCGAAGAAGATCACATCGTGCCCACGCTGACGGCCCACGGACACCTTCGCGGACGCTGCCTTGTCGGCAACCATCTGCCCATACAGGCGCGTCCCGGCCTTGGCATCGATGACCAGCCGCTCGCCGGCGCCGAGATCCACGACCACGCGCGCCGCATCGAGGAACGTCACCGCGCCGGCGAGCCGCTCGTCGGTCTGCGGGACCTGCGGGTCGCGATCTGCCTTTGGCGCCTCCCGTTCACCGCGCCACGGCAGATCGCCGGCCGGTTTGACCGCGCCTGCCTTCGCCAGCCGCAACCAGCGCTGCATGATGTCCGCGTCGTCAATCCGAACGAAAACGCGCGCCTCAGGCGACAGCAGGCGTCGATCGATGATGAGGGATTTCACACCCTCGCGGAGCGCCGTTCCGGCGACGGCTCCGAACGCGGAGAACTCGCTCGAGAACGCCGGATCCTCGATGGTAATGTTCTTGTGTGCCAGATCGTTGTACCGCCTGACGTCGTGCGTTCCTGCGGCAGAGGGACCCGGGCCGTCGTGCGGGCTCACTTCGGCCAGCAGGCAGGGGTGCCAGTTGACCGGCATTCCCGCGACCATCGCCGTCGCGGGCGGAATCAGCGCCTGATCCCACTGCACCTTGACGATGACGTCGGCCCCGGGCGCGAGGTCGTCGATGAGCTCCTCGCCGATCAGATAGCTGCCGGGCACGAGGGGCGCCGGTATCGGCGCGCTCGGCGGAGTGCTCGGCTGCCATTCGTTCGGATAGCGGAACTCGAACCCGGGGTAGTGGCAGAGTAGCGCCCGCAGGTACACCTCGTTGGTGGCCGCCGTGCCCGTGTTCTTCACTCGCAGAAAGACATGGTTGTTCTGCCCGCGAACGGGATCTTCGTGCGGAGGGGGCGCCATGTACGCCAGCACGGGGATCGGATCGTCCGCCCCTGCGGACCCAGATGTCAGGGCTGTCGGCATGCCAGCCGCCCGACGGCACCGCGCCCGTGTCCGCCAAGTTGTCGCGGATCGCGACGTCGCTCGTCATGCCGAAGTCGCGAGCGCCGGTGACCGCCGCGGCCGCATCAACGCGCCCGAAGCCGTACCACTGGCTGAAGACCGGATTGCCCATGCCGTCAACTGTCCACTGGCCGACCGGATCCACGTTGGCCGCGTCGATCTTGTCGGCCGTGTTGCGCAGGATCTCGCGCACCTGGACCCAGTTCAGGTTTGGATTGATCGACAGCATCAACGCCCCGACGCCCGCCGCGAGCGGTGTCGCAGACGATGTGCCGCCGAAATTGTTCCGGTAGCTGAGCGGTCCGCCGGTTTGTCCGGCCAGATTGCCGCCGCCGACGGTATCGGTCGTGACTTTGCCCGGCGCGAGCGGCTGCCCTGCCCCTCCGCTGCTCGGTGCGCAGATGTCGATGGCCGGGTCGAACCAACTGTAGCTCGCCCTGACGTCGGTATTGATCGACGCCGCAAGCGTGATGACCTTGTCGTGGTCGGCGATGGTGTTGTTCGAGGGGGCGGAGATCGGGGCCGCGGTATTACCGGCGGCCAGGAAGCTCACGACGCCGCGGCCGCCACGCCCGTAGGTGGCGAGGAAGTCGAGCGCATCGTCCATCAGGCCGACATCGGGGATGCGCCCGCTGTTGGTGTGGATGTCGACGCCCTTCGCCAGCGGAGCGGGAAACACCGTGCCCATCGGATACGTTACGCCGTCGGCCACCCAGTCGGGAGGTATTCCCACCATCCAGGCGAAGGCGTCCGCCCATCGCAGGTTGGGCTGGCCGAACGGCGAGCGAACGCCGACAACACGGCAGTTGCCGGCGGCACCCGCGACCCCTTCGGTTTCGCCGGCAACCGACGACGGATTTTTCGTCAGGGCCGCCGCCACGCCAGCGCAACCCATGCCGTGATCGCTGCCGAACGCCAGGGTGTTGTTATTGGGCAGCATGTTCGCAAAGTCGTAGAACGCCGAGACCTTCGGCGCGCCGCTCGTGACGTTACCCTGGAATTCCGGATGCGTGGGGGTTACGACACCCCCGGGCGTCGTCGTCTGGATCCCGGTATCGAATACCACGATTTGGAGATTCTCGTCGCCGAACGTCTGGTCTCCTGCGCCGTCGATCACCACGCCCGGCGCGTTGCTGTCGCGCAAGGGCTGGCGCTCACAGCGGGTGCGATACTAATGCCCACGTGCTTATCCGGTTGTTTCAGCAAGCCACCACCGGTAGTGTATCGGCGTGGCGCGCCCGTCGTTTCCGAAGAATCTCCGGGAGTTTCAGCGGCAATTTGCGACCGCCGAGGCCTGTCAGGACTACTTGGCGGCGTGCCGCTGGCCGGACGGCTTTGTGTGTCCCCGGTGCCGGCACGCGCGCGGCTATCGCCTGACCACACACCGGCGCTGGCAATGTGCGGCGTGCCGGTATCAGGTGTCGCTGACCGCCGGGACGATTCTCCACAACACGAAGACGCCGCTCCTGGTGTGGTTCTGGGCGGCCTATTTGACGGTTACCGACAAGCGGGGCCTCTCGGCGCTCCTGCTGCAGCGGCAGTTGGGCCTGCGGCGGTACGAAACGGCGTGGCTGCTGTTGCACAAGCTGCGGCGCGCGATGGTGAACGCGGGGCGGGAGCCCTTATACGGCGACGTGGAGATCGATGACACCTGGGTGGGCGCGCCCCAGGCCGGCCTGCGCGGCAGTCGCCAACTCAAGGGGCGGAAAGCCGCGCTGGTGCTGGTGGCGGTGGAACGACGCGGGGATCGGTCGGGTCGGGTCCGCATGTCCGTGATCCCGAACTTCAAACAATCGACGATGCTCGCGTTCGTCACTCACCACATTGCGCCGGGGGCGACGGTCTACACCGACGGGCTGAAAAGTTTCGATGGGCTCCAGGCCGCTGACGTGAGACACGTCGCCCGCCCGCAACCGATCCGGAGCGCCCTGCACAGGGGGGTGCCCTCCGTCGTGCCTTTGGCCGACCGCGTCATCGGCAATTGCCAACAGTGGTTGATTGGCACGCACCACGGCGTCAGCAAGGCGCAACTACAGGTCTACCTCGATGAGTTCGTGTTTCGGCACAATCGGCGGCGGCACCCGATGGCCGCCTTTCAGACCCTGCTGGGCCTGGGGACCGGACGGACGCCCACGCCCGCCCGACGGATTCGCGGCGCGCAGGACGTGCGCCCCCCAGGCTGATCGCAAGATATAGGGGTTAGCTGAAACAACCGGATAAGCACGAATGCCCATGAGCGACGAATCGACGCTCAAGGCCCTTGAGTCCACCGCCGATCAAATTGACCGCCTCGCCGAGATTATCGACGAGTTTCTGACGCTGGCAGAGGCTGGCGTCCCGATGAGCGCGACCACCGCGTCAGAAGCATGCCCGGCGGATCGAAGCAAGAACCTGTCCCAGAAACGACTGAACGTGTCAGTTTTGAAGTGCGGCCTCCCACTGGAGACTTTTTCATGACTAAGAAGGAATTGATCGGAGAGGTTCAGTCGCGCCTCGGCGGCGACTTTACAAAGAAGAAGGTCGATGCGCTCGTCGACGGTCTTTTCGGCGCCATCGGCCAGGCCGTCAAGGCTGACGGGCGCTACTCGCACCCCGGCTTCGGAATCTTCGCAATCAAGGACCGCGCTGCGCGTACCGGTCGCAACCCACAAACCGGCAAACCCATCCAGATTTCCGCCAGGAGGACCGTCGGATTCAAGCCCTCCAGCGACCTCAAGAAGAGCCTAAACGGCTGATTAGGAGATGAGAATGACCAAGCAGGAATTGGTGGAGCAGATTCACAAGGCCAGCGGTAGCGGCCTGTCCCGTCGCGCCACTGCCAAAGCCGTTGACTCGATTTTCGACGCAGTGACGAAGAGCATTCTCCAGGACGGCAAGTTCTACATGCCGAGCTTCGGCACCTTCACCGTGAAGGACCGCTCTGCGCGTGCCGGCCGTAACCCGCAGACCGGCAAGCCCATCCAGATTTCCGCCAGGAAGACGTGCATCTTCAAGGCCGCTTCGGCTCTCAAGGCCTCGCTTTAAGGTCGACGGGGCTCGTGTGGACGATAGCCGACATTGGCGGGCTCCCGACAGTTAACGGAAGGCCAGGTACGCGGCCCTGGCTACTATCGCTCGATCCCTTGAGGAGCTTGCTTCATTCCCTCCTGCCTATGTGTTTGGTAGGGTCTCACGTAGGGGATGCGAGGGTTGCCACGCTCGTGAAAGCGTTCGAGGAGGTCGTGACTGAACTTGAGGATGCGGTCGGTGTAAAGGGGCGATGGCCGCTCCAGAGGGAAGATTCGTAGACCAGCGAAACATTCAGCATGAAACTCACCAAGGCGTTTGTTGAGAGTGCACTGAGCATTACGCTATGGGGAGTTGGTAATCAGGCACTCTACGACCCATATGCCGACGAGAGCCTTTGCACATGGCCCACCTCACACACGTGCGGGGCGATCGGTATCGCCCTCGATGTCGGCCTGGGGTCTCGCCCATGCCGGGACCTTGGCGTTCGACGTGCGGCTGACGCAACCGTAGCGCAGGTAGGCCTCCAGCGTGTGGTAGCTGATACCGAGCACACGTGCGGTGGCCCGCTTGTTCCGACCGCACCGCTCAAGAATGAGTTTGGCGTAGCGGCTTCCCCACGCGCGCATCGTTTCGCGGGCCGCGACCGACGGGCCCAGGACGTCACCATAGCGTCCGCTCACCTGATGAGGCAGGTCTGACAGTTCGATCTGCTGTGAGGGTGTCAGTGCCACAGCGCGTTCGATGAGCCGTTCGAGTTCCCGCACGTTGCCAGGCCAGTCGTACAGGCGGAGCGCATCCATCGCCGCATCCGAGATCGACAGCGCACGCGTCACACGGTGCCGCGCGAGAAAGTGTGCGGCAAGCGCCGTGATGTCATTCTGGCGCTGCCGCAGCGGCGGTACGCAAATATCCACGCCGCTGAGACGGTAGTACAGATCAGCACGGAACAGTCCCCGCTCCACCAGGTCAGCCAGGGGACGGTTGGTCGCCACGACAATGCGGGTGTCGACCCGTCGCATGCCCGTGCCCCCCACGCGTTCGACAGCGACATCCTGTATCGCACGCAGCAGCTTGGCCTGCGCCGAGAGCGCGAGGTCCGAGACCTCGTCCAGAAACAGGGTGCCGCCATCCGCGTGCTCGAACTTGCCACGACGCCCTTTGACGCCAGTGGCCGTCCGATCTTCGATACCGAACAGCTCAGCCTCGAGCAGCGTCTCCACGACCGCCGCGCAGTTCACCGCGACAAACGGCCCCGTGCGCCTCCGACTCAACTCGTGGAGCTGGCGCGCGACCAGCTCCTTGCCTGTCCCGCTCTCTCCCTCGATGAGCACTGTGAAGTCGGTGAGTGCGACGCGCTCGACACGATCCCTGAGCGACTCCATGACCGCGGTCGAGCCGATGAGCGGCGTCGTACCTTCAGCCCTGATCGCCCGCTGCGGACTCCGCGTACGGGCCGCGGCGAGGACGAGGCCGCCCAATTGCGCCGCCACGGTCAGCAGCGCGACATCCTGCTCGTCGAGCCGTCGGTCCCGCTCAAACGATGCCTCCAGAACGGCCTGCACTCGTGGGTCTGCGGTGGGCACACCAAGCACGATCGATTCAGCCGTGCGCGTGGGCGTGACGAGGCGGGCCTGATAGCGCGCGGGAATTTCGCGCAGTCGCACCGCGCGCATCGACAAGAGCTGTTCCACCTGCCTTTCGAAGATGCCGGGCAGGCCACCCTCAACGGCGGGGTGCCCGAGTGCCGTGCTGAGCGCAGCGACGACCCCGCGAAGACCAGACGATCCGCCGACGCCGTCCGCGTCGCCCCGTCCCGACGACGCTACCAGTTCCGCATTCCCGATCTCCGACATCGATACCTCCATGTTGGCTGCGCGCCCGACGCGCACCTACACCCAAGGCTGATGCCAACTGCCCCGGCGGGAGTGGCGGGTCGTTCAGGACGACTGGCCTGGGAACACACGACAATGACCAGGCTCCGCGGGTAGTCGTGTCCCGTGACCCACCTCGGGCGTCGCCTTTATGGGAACCCGATACCCGAAGCCTGCTCTTCGGACACATTGGGATCGCGCAGCATGATCAGCAGCGCGCGGCACTTCTCGGCCGCATTTTGGGAAGATTGTCCTCGCACCATCGAAGCAAGTACGCCGCCGCCTCGTCCGAGTCGCCCCGCGTTCCCTCCAGCACCGCCGCATCGCGGGAAACGGGTGTCAGATACTCGAGGGCAAAACGCGGACGCTCACGCACAACGACGGTGTTGTCGATCAAATGGAGCAGCCCACGCCCTGGACCCGCGGTCCGTGGGCGAAACTGAGCCCCCGGCTCGTGGAACGTGGATACGATCAGGCCCCCCCGAAGAGGCTCCGACCCTATCCGAAATCCAAGATCGTCGAGTTCGTGATTCGCGGCCACGTCATCGGCCCCGCGGATTGACAGCGGCTTGGCATACGGATGCACGCGCCCCTGCGCGTCCACCACGGCGTATTCATCCGAGAAGTATTCGGCCCCGGCCCGTGCGAGTGCCGCCACCAGCGACGTCTTACCGCTCCGGCTGCGTCCGGGTACCAGAATGGCGCGGCCCGCCCATCCCACCACACCTGCATGAACGAAAAGTACCGAGCGCGCGTGCAGCGCCACCTGGAAATGGAGTTCCGATTCCAGCCGTTGAAGAAGATCTGTGACGCGTGGCGAGGACTGCAGAAGCTCGGATTCGAGACGCAATTGAAAAACGTGCTCAGGCTCTGCGTCGTCAGATCCAGTCAGATGGAAGGTGATGTCGGGATTCGGGACCGGCTGGAGTTCGCTGTTGAACGGCAGCACCCGGAGGAGATCTTCGGCGCAACACGCCTCGCCGAAACAGAGCGCAATCCTCGCACCGTGACTCTCGAAGCCTAACAGCCCGGGATCGAGCCCGGCCAACACGTCGCGCTCTAGAAGCCGCCCGGGCCGGGCGATCCCGGCGGCGACGTTGTCGGCGGGTTCGTCGGAGCAGCCGTTGTCGGCGGGTTCGTCGGAGCAGCCGTCGTCGGGAACGGCGTCGGGGCGCCGGTGGTCGGGAACGGTGTCGGCGGTATCGGACCCGACTGCGCCATCGCGGATGTCGGCGCAACGACGGTCGTCACGACCGGTAGCAACAACGCCGCGGCGGCGCCAAGCCGACCGACAAGCTGCCGCCGGGAAATGGCAGCGACTGCCTCGCCTCCATGTTGTTCGAGAAGCCCCGCCTGCGTGAGCTGCGCGATGGCAAGCTGCACGACGCTTTCGTCGGCAGGCAGAGCGGTCTCCTCTCCTACAATCCGCGCGAGGTCTGCGACCGATTTCTGACTGTCGCAGTGGCGCCACACCAGTGCCGCGGTTCGGTTGAGCTCGTGCGCCTCGGAGGTCGCCTCGTCGTACACGACCGTGTCTCCACCGAGATCCTTCACGATGAGCTTCTCCCGCCGCGCATTGGGTTTCATACGCTTCCTCTTTCGGATACGAGTTAAAGGGGGGAGCGACTATTATGCCTTCCGGGACCCGCTTGTGCAACTCAAGAACTGCCCAGATAGTCAGATTTCAATTTTGAAATCAGATCGCTCCTCTGCCCGGACGGCTGGCACCAGGATCACCCGGTTCCTCGGCCGCTGTCGGCATGCGCTTCCTGCGCCACTACCAACGCGCAGCGCTACACGAATCGGACCGCGCCGTCACGCACGCCGTTTTCGTGTCCCCTCACTGTCGGACCAGGAGTCCGACACCGCCCTGCGGCCAGCGGTAGGTCATCTCTCGCAATGGGAACTCTGTCCATTGCCACCACGGACGCTCACGGATCCACTCCCGAACGGCTTCCTTGACCTGAATTTCCGGCCTCTGCTGCACCACGTCGTGAAACATCGCGCAACCGCCCGGCGCCAGGTGTCGTTCGATGTATTGCAGGAAACGAGTGGTGTCTTCGTACCCATGGGGGTCGACATCAACGAAGCAAAAGTCCATTCGAAACTCGGTCCGTTGAGAGTCGAAGAACGCCTCACCCGTCGTCGGGACGAACTCACAGTCGACGCCGCGCAAATGCTCGCCACACAGTGGATCCGGGTCGACTGCGTAGAATCGTCTGTTCGGGACCTCCGACAGCGCGTCGGCGATGACTCGTGTGCTGATGCCGAAACGACTGCCAAGCTCAACCGACACTGTCGGTTTCAGCAACTTCACGACTGCCCAGAGGATGTCTACGTCGGACTCGATGTCCTGATCTCTTCCCAGGTCGAAGATTCGCTCTGGTATGGATACGGGGCCGACGCAGCGTTCCCGGGTCAACCCCAACAGCGCGGAGCTCGAGACCGCAGGAGCCGCGGCCTCACGGGCTTCTGACTTCCCGACCCAATCGGGGGATTCGGCTGCGCGCGAGGCCCGCACAGGCTCTGGAACGGGACTCTTGGACCTTCGCAGCTTGTCTCTGACCAGCGAATCCAACGTATACATGAGACCAGGGTCGACGTAGTGAAACGTCGCACTTTCCGAAGAAATTCCATCGATGCCCTCGATCAAATCGAAGGGCTGCGTGTAGCGGACATACCAATCACCGGGAAAATCGACCCCGCGATAGTCATGATGCAGCTGTGGCGTGAACGGATGAAAACGCTCCGCGCCTTCGGCGTCCCTCGTGTCGTACGGTTCGATGTGGACCCGCTTGAGGGCTCTTGCCACCATGACGTCTTCCATAGGCGTTTCGAGATCGGACTCAGACGAGGGAATGGACGCCACGAGCGCGTCCAGTGCAAACCCGTTCAGGACGTACCCTGCGCCACCCGAGTTGAAGATCAGCCCTTGGTCCGCCAGCAGGAACCGCCGGCCGAGGAACAGGGGAACGCGCGCGGCATTCTGTTCCACGAATTCCTCGCGCGACAGATAGCGAAAGAGGTTCTCGACGACGACGAACGTATCGTGCCCACATAGCATGAACCATTCGAATTCGTGCCGATAGAACCGGTGCGCGTGACGCACCATCGAGATGACCTTCCTCCACATGTTGCCGTACGACTCCGGTCCGTCATGCGGGATGTTGACGATCGGCAGGGTGGGATCGTCCTGGTCGGAGAAGAACAGGAGCTTCCGCGCTCTCGCCCCCCAGGTCTCGTACTGAGCCCGGCACGCGGTCGCGTGCTTGGGGGCATGGCTGTAGATCATGAACAGGACCGGGGAGGGTCGAACGACCGCGCGGACATCGACCTTCTCCATCACACGCAGCGTCTGCGCGTCGACAGTCAGGGCCTGGCTCATGCGGACTCGGTCAGCCCGGCATCCAACCCTGGAAAAGCGGGCGCAGGATTGGTGTCCCGGACAGCGCCCCCGCCACCTCCAGCGCCACGACGTCTAGGGCTTCGGCAGACTCATCCGGAAAAGCCCGGCGGAGGTCGGCCGCCGCCTCCTCGAAACTGCCGCCGCGCAGGAAGCGCGACAACACAATGCGGTGCTCCAGATCGTAATCCGCGATCCCCAGCATGTTTGAGGCATTCGAGCCCAGCACCTTGGTGGCCGACACCTCGTGTATCCTGTCGAGAAACTCCTCCACAGGATCGCGGTCGGGGTACCGCTGGGCAAGCAAGTCGAGCGCCGTCCTGGCGTCGCCCACGTTGAGGAGGACCCCGATCAGGAACCGGTGCTCCGGCTGCGTCACTGCCTCACGCATCGCGATGATGCCGTTGAGTCGGCGACTCTCATCGGAGACCTGCAGGAAACGAGCTACCGCCTCGACACCGTGGCGGCGCCGCGCCACCGCGAGCAGCGGCTCAAGGCGGTCCGCGCTCTTGTCCTCCCGCAGACCGTAGTTGCGTTCGAGCGCGGACGGCCCGAACAGGGCCATGCATTCGCCCAGTAGTTCCCATGTGAGCTGTAAATCCGCCTGCTCGAACATCTCCGCCGCTTCCCGTACAGCGGTGTCGGGACCTAACGCACGCAGCACCCGGAGCGCCTCGCGCTTCTTCTGCGTGACGACGTTCGAGACGAACGGATCGAAGGCGATGCCCCCGGGTAGAAACGACCACTGTGGCTGCGCCGCCGGTTCGCTGTGCGTTCGAATCACAAGCGACACCGACGGGTGTTCGAGGTGGAAGAGCGAATGCACGAAACGGCTGCCGCTTGTGATTGGCTCAACCGATCCGGTGGGCAACAGGGTGACGCCCGCCGGGTCGAGCGTTCCGAACCGCAGGCGACCGTTGACGAATCGTTCTTCAGTGAACAGATGTCGAGTCTGCAAGCTGCTCCCCGCCAACACCTGGAAGGCCCCCGAAAAACTGTGCTGGTGGATGGCTGTGCTGCTGTGGAGCCAGAAGAGCGCGGAGATGTAGAACCTCGGCGTCGAATAGAGCGTCACCGCCATATCACCTAACGCCGAATTCGGGTCCGACTGCGCTGGGAGGACCGACTCACGACCGATCCACCGCAGCAGATCCAGCGGAGTCACCTGCGCGACGAGATCGGCCTCCTTGAGTGCCGCAGCGGCCAGCTTGGGGAACGCGCGCTCATCGTAGTCGCGGTCTCGCCAGCACGCCTCGAGCCGGTCACCCAGCTGACGAAAAATCTCCACGGTCGTCGGCCATTATGCGTGCTGGCCTCAGGAGCGGCAAGCCTGACAGGCCAGGGAGATGTCGGCGGTACAAGCGTTCAACCCCACTACCAAGCTACCCCACCCCCTGAAAACCGGGCTTCAGTCGCGCAGCCACGCGGCGATGGATTCCCCCCGGGCAAACGCGTCGTTGAGCGCCAGGAAATCCTCTACGGGCCGGACAAACACATGACGGTGCAGATGATCGCGCAGGGCGCGGACGTACGGTGCCGCACGAAGCAACCGCCGGCTGGCCGGCGCCCAGGGATCCAGCAGCGGCCCGAATCGCGCGAAGTATGCTTCTGGAAACACCGTCCCGATCAGCACCATGATGTTGTGCAGTTCCGACTCCCACGTCGCCTCGTAGGGCCGCTCGGCCGGGGTCCGGTAGATGTGTCCGATTTCGACGTCGTCGAGGAGCTTGCAGGATCCGCCGGCCAGCCAGGCCTTCATGCTCAGATACGGCTCCTCGCGCCCCCAGAGCCAGTGTCCGCGGAGCCCCCACAGGTGGCGATAGAAGTCACGCCGGAAGGCGTACGCGCCACCAAGTACGCAGGGCACAGCCTCGACGGGGCCCGGAGTCCGCCGAGTGATGTTCCATGCTGGGCTCAGCACTCCGCCGGGTATCGTCGGCTTGCCGTCCTCGTCGCCAAGCTCTACGTGTGCACCCCGGCCAATCGGCAGGTCAGTGCGCTGGCCGTCTGCGTCGATCGGCGGCACGGCCACGCAGTACGCGGCGCGTGGGTCATCCTCCAGCGCATCCCGGATCCGCCTCGACCATTCATCGGTGAAGGGCCGCACGTGCGCGTCGACAGACAGAACGTGGTTGGTTTGGGCCAGCTCAACACCGAGGTCGCGCGCGCGCGACGTGCCCAAACGCTCCTCATTGACCACGTACCGGCAGTCGTACCGATGCGCGACAGCCTGATAATCGTAGCCGTCGTTGGAAGCGTCATTGATCAGCAGCAGGTTCACCTGCCCGCCAGCTGTCTCGCGAATGCTCGCCACCGTGCGGTCCAGTTCGTCTCGCTCGTTGAGGAACACAATCACGACGGTCAGATCGGGCGTCGACGGCGCGCGCCCAGGTCGAGTTCCGTCGCCGGGTGCGGGAACCGCAGAGGCGACCGTGGCAGGCGCATCCATCAGCGGCGCTTCTATCAGTAGCGGATCACCCCCCCGGAAAGGCCGCTGCACCACCAGGCAGGGACGGACGTTCGGACCCGCTGCCATCACCGCGTCCGCGCGAAACAGCACGTCCCGGGGCAACCCGGCGCGAGCGAGGTCTCGGACTCCTGATCGCCCGAGCAGCAGTTCAGGGTCCGTGACGTCCGGGGGCACGCGATAGGGCTGTAGCTGGATCGCATCGTAGCCGCGGCCGAGCAACTCGAGATACCCGGGCAGATGCTCCCAGAACGACGCGGTCAGCGCTTCATCCGGTCCCAGATCGAGCACGAACGGGTGGCCGGCTTCCAGAAACATCCAGTCCCGTTCGAACGGTGGTGCGGCGCCTTTCGGAGAAACGAGCCTCAGGGTCGCCGAACCGTGAACGACGATATCCTGCCTGGCCCCCGATTCGGGAGGCGATGCCATCACGAGGATCTCTGATACGAGTTTCGTACCGTCAAGGGTTGCGAGTACCCGCGGGAAACGAGGGTCGTCGCCGGGGACTCCGATGCACGCGGAGATCATCAGCGAACGATACAATCGTTTCGCATCGAGCGTACGGCAATGCGTAGTGATCCACACGGCCGTCCCCGCAGGGGCAATCACGCGGAGTGGGCCAGCTTGGAGCTGGGCGAACTCGAACGCAGGCTGGGCGCGTCGGTCGCGGGTCCGGAGGAAGAGAGCGACGTCTGGCCGCCGGATGGGATTTCGAGCGGCGATCTCATCGCCGACGCCGCGTTCTTCAGCTTCACCGCGCCTGAGGCCGTGCGTGACCTCGACCTGCCGACCGGTGTCGTGGCGGACCTGCTCCGAGCCGCGGCTCTCCCAGGCGAGGTGGGTCTGTCGGCATGGCATCGGATCGCCCGTCGGATACGGCTAGACGCCTGCGACGGAGCGCTGCGTCGTCTTCTGCCCCCGCTGTACGCGAATCTGCGTGGTCACATTGATGCGGGGAGGCTTGCCGGCGCAAAGGCGGCGGCCGTCGAGTCCTGGTGCCGTGGCCAGCGACTGGAGCACGTTATGCGCGGTCTGCTCGACGCCCTGAGCGATGCCGGCGTCGCATTCCTGCCCCTCGGCGGCACGGCGCTTGTGACCACCTACTACGCGGGTGATTGGAGCCGCCGGTGGACCTCCCGCATCCGCCTCCTGGTGCGCTCGCCCTTGCCGGCCGACGCCGAGAGTGGTCTGGCCGGTGACGGGTGGAACGCGATCCCAGATGCCGACGGAGTGCACAGGGGCCACCGTCACTTTGAAAAAGACGGGGTCAACCTGGCCCTCCATGTGGGCCTCGTGGGCAGCCCCCAGACTGAATCTGCGGACGAGACGACTTGGCAGGCGGCTGTGCCTGCAAAGGGACTGTTTGCTCGAAGCCTCTGCCCCACCGACGATCTGCTGTACGTGTGCACAAGGGCCGACCTCACCGGTGGCTCGCTGTCGTGGGCGGTCGACGCGACGACCATCTTGCGATCGGCGGATGGTGCGATCGACTGGACCAGGCTGTGTTCGATGGCTGTTTGTGCCGGCGCAGGCGACGGCCTCCGCCAAGCGCTGCTCTTCCTGCGCACCCATCTGGACGCAACAGTGCCAGACTCAGCCATGCCTACACCCGTCCGCCAGGATGCCAGGACAAACGATCGAGACCGAGGGAACCATCGAACTACCGCACCACCGCTGGTCTCCTCTGCATGTCCCGATGAAGAACCGGCCCCACTGGCGCGCGGACCGATGACGAATCTCGGGCTCGTGCGGCGAGGGCCACTGGCAGGGGCGTCGTGTCTCCCCTGGCTGGCGAGGATTCTCGCGCAACATCCGAACTCCACAGCGCAAGACATCACGCATGGCATGCCGCACATCGCGGAGCTCACCCGCTTTGCCGCCGCCCATGATCTGGGGCCTCTGCTCTCGCAGAGAACCGACCACCCGGCCTTGCGACATTCGCTGCCGGAGGTGCTACGACAGAGCTGGAAGAGCGCCTACGTTTCCCGCTGGCTCGCCAACCAGCGACTTGTGTACGGGCTGCGTGGGCTCCGGCTGGCATTCTCCGAAGCTGGAATAGACTGCCTGCTGCTCAAGGGTCCCCATCTCGCAGACCGCTTCTACGGCGACCTTGCGCAACGCACTTTCGACGACATCGATCTTCTCGTTCGTCCCGATCGAGTCGAACCATGCCTCCACCTCCTGGCCAAACTCGGCTTCTCCAACCCGACACCCCGCTATCCGCTACCGTGTGGTCTCTCGCGGCTTCTCCGTGGCCTCACTCACGGGACGAGCCAACGTCGGGGAGAGCTGGCCGTAGACGTGCATTGGGCGCTGCGATGCCATCCGTCCTTCGCCATCGACGACGCTCGGATCTGGGCCACCCGAGAAGGCTTCACGCTGCCGGGACGCGGCGAGGAACACATGCACGTACCGGCCGACGAGTATGTGCTGGTACTCACCGTACTCGGAATCTTCGACGACCTGTCTCGGCTGCTGCTCCCGGTCAAGGGCTTGATCGACGCGTTCCTGATCCTTCGCGCGGTTGATTCCATCGTCGACTGGTCTGATTTCCTGAGTCGCAGACGGGCGGAGCGCCTTCATGCGATCGTCGTTGACGTGCTGACGATGATCGTCGAGCTGTTCGCTGCCAGGGAGCTGTTACCTCGGCTCGTTGCTGCCCTCGAGACGCAAGGCACGACCGGTTCCCGAAGCCTCAAGGTCACCCGCGGGCCGGCGAATCGTCTGGGCGTGATCTGGTCATATCGGCTACAGCTGTACGACATGCCCAGAGCGATCTCGTTTGCGCACTTTCTCGTCACCGCGCCGATCAGAACAGTCTTGTTCTAAGCCGCCACCTTCTCTTGACTCTCCGCGACTCCGTGACGACTTCGAGGCAGAATGAGAACCAGACGAATGCTGGAACGTCCTCAGGCAAGCCGTCACCCCGAACCGCAGGTGGAAACCGTGCGTGATGAGTTTCAGGCGACACATTCAGCGAGGCTGCCTGGCCTTCTCAGCGCGACACTGATCAACGTCGTCCTTGAGGGCATGCGCCGCGGCACCTGGATCGGCCACGAGCATGAGGGGCTGGCGCGCGAAGTGATTCTGGACGACGTGCGGACCCTCGATGTGCTGCACTTCGTTGCCAATACGCCGGAGTTTCTGACTCTGGTCCGGGAGCTTACCGCTTGCGACGCCATCACCCGATTCGAGGGTCGTGTGTATCGCATGATTCCCGGAACGGACCACCATGACTCGTGGCACGACGATGCAGGAGAACATCGGCTCGTCGGGATGAGTCTCAACCTTGGATCCCGGCCCTACGAGGGGGGAGCATTTCAACTTCGAGAGAAGAGTGAACCCACTATCGTGCGTGAGCTGCCCAACACGCGGCCTGGCGACGCGATCCTGTTCCGTATTTCGCCCGATCTCACGCACCGCGTCACGCCCGTTGCTGGAACGGAACCCAAGACGGCGTTTGCTGGATGGTTTTTGGCTGGCGGAGCGGACTACTTCTCGACGCTCCTCGGTGCTGCACGAAGACGGCATTCCTGAGCGTCGGTCCGAAGTGCCACCACAGTAGGCCTCCCCTCTTCGCTCTCCGACACAAAAGATCCACGCCCAGCGGCGGTGATCAGCGTCGTCGGGTTGGCGCGATCAGAGCGCTTTTCAGATCGCCCTTGTGCTGACTGGGCAAGCCATGGGCCTTCTGCACGCGCCACTGCACGCTTCGGTCCCGCCGAATGCCGTTACCATTCTCGGCATTGCGGCGACTCGAACGCCACACGGCCATGAAAAGCGCTTTAGTTGTCACGGACCCAGACGCGTTCCGATCCGTTCGGCGGTGCCTGCCACGAGATTGATGCCAGCCCCGTCGGGTACACGGGATAGGAGATGTTCAGGGTCATCGAGCGGGTGGTCGAGCCGCCCTTCCTCGAATAGCCGATAGCCTCTGGATGTGAAGAACTCCAGGACAGTTGCTGGCGCCACTCCACGCTCGCGCAACAAGTATGGGCAGACTTCGAATACGACCACTGGCCGGTCGCGTTCGATAAGCGACACCCCACCGCCCAAGACCGCCAATTCGTCGCCGTCGACGCATCGCGGTTCAGTTCCTCCCGTCCAGCCAGGAACGTCTATTGCTGATATCCGAAATGTACCGACCGAGTTGGCGGGCCGACTCGGGAGGTGCGCCTCTGCGAGTCGAGCGACTGTTCGGGGCGCTCATAGGCGTTCGTGTACCGTCAGATATTGATTCGCTTGTACTGGGCTGCCGACCATCCGCATTGGTACAAAGCGTATGGATTTCCCACGTGACTGCCGGGGTATTTCTGCTTGTGGTCGCAGCGCTGTGGATCGGACGGGGTCGACGCGCAATCGTGGGCTAGCGGGTCGTTGCCTCGCGTCGATGCGCAGCGCCTTAGAACCCGTCGACCCAGGACCTGGTGCCCGGTCGGTACCTCTGCACCCGTACGCGTCCAGTGGCACCGAGAATACGAATCGCGAATTGTGTGCCGTCCGCGCCACGGACATAGATCGAACCGGACGTCGCCGTGCCGAGCGGCGAAAACGAGAGCAGATTACTTGAGCCGATTCTGAGTGGGTCGCTTCCCACGTCGTCCGAGGCAGCAATGGCCACACCTGGAAACAGATCGGAGAGCCGGGCGAGCCCGTCCAGTGGCCGATCAACGCGTGAGGCGATGTCTCTGGTGCGCACCCCGTTTCGGTTGCCGTCGACGAACATCTGAAAGGTCACGCCAGTGCTCCCGTCGTCGAAGCGGAGCGCGACGGTGGCTGCCCGCATGACGGCGTGGGACCGGGCCATCGCCATTCGCGACGCCAGGTATCGTGCCGCGGCGGTAGCTCGTGCGCGATCGACCGACGCCAACGCTGAGGGAACCGCCAGGGCCGACAGCACGGCGATCAGCCCCACCGTAAACAGCATCTCGAGAAGGGTGTAGCCGTCCCACCGAGACACCACCACGGGGAACCGCGGAGAGCCGACGCCTCCGAAGCCCCGCGTGGCGGCTGGTGGATCTGGATCGGAGCCAGCAGCTGAACGGAACGGCGGATTCCTGACCGGTTCTGCTGCGGCGGCTGCGTGTCTTACCGCGTCTGCACCGCGGTGCGGTCCGCTCGCGGAGGCGTGAGCGCCACCAGTGCTCTCAGCTTGAGGAAGCTCACTTCGCCGATACCCCGGACGTTCATCAGTTCCTCGATCTTCTCGAACCCGTCGTTCTGCTCCCGGTAGTCCATGATGCGCTGCGCCGTCGCCGGGCCGATGCCTGGCAGCGTTTGAAGCTGCGCCATCGTCGCCGAATTCAGATTGACCCGCAGCACGGCGGTGGCCGCCGTCGCCGTGTTCGCGTTGGTCGTTGGCGACTGACCCGCCGCCTGTGCTGGGAGCGCCGTTCCGCCGAGACCGAGCACGAGTAACGCCGCAATCATCATTCTCATCACGTTTTCTCCTGTCCTTGTCGTGTGTGCATGGCATAGAACGGCCCCGGCATATCCGAGGGTCGGCGAGGTCGGGCGCCGTGTACGACGGACCCGCCGGGACCGCTTGAGGTAATGCAAGCGCAACGCCAGCCGCCCGCCGCTGACGTCGTCGACGCAACCCAATGGCCGCCTTGGAGTTATCGAAACAGAAAGGAAGGGCGAAAGTGCGGGTGCCGCTGCGACCGACAACTACCGTTGCGCAACTGGGGCCTCCCCGGATCCAAGAAGCATCTCGCGGCCGAGGTGGACACCACGAGGGGCTAATTCGCTATTCCCTAGCCTCGGGCGAAAGACGGTGGGCCAGGAAGACCACGTGGCGCGGGCCGCCCTTCTTCAGTCGGGCGCGAACCCGTTCCACCCGCACGCTGAACCCGGCGTAGCGAAGACGCTGTTCAAACTTCCGGTCCTCCCACGCCGACCACACGGCGAGCTCGCCGTCGGGCTTGAGCGCGGATCTGGCGGCGGCTATACCCTGGTTGTCGTACAGCCGCGCGTTGGCGGACTCGGTAAATGCGGTGGGACCATTGTCGACATCGAGCAGGATGGCGTCGAATCGCTGTGGACTCGACCGCAGCGTCACCCCGACGTCACCCATGACGACCCGTACGCGTGTGTCCTTCAGGGGACGATGTGCTAGAGAACCAAGGGGGCCACGGTTCCAGCCCACAACAGCAGGCACCAGTTCTCCCAGGACCACGACGGCGGTGGGTGGGAGGAGATCGAGTGTCGCGCGGAGCGTGAAGCCCATACCAAGACCGCCGACGAGCACGCACGGCCGCTCCAGCGCGCGCGCCCGGCGACACGCAAACGCGGCCAGGGCCTCCTCGGAGCCATGCATCCGGCTCGACATGAGGCTCTTACCATTGGCAAGGATGACGTACTCGGTCGTGTGACGCGTCAGCGTCAGGGTCGTGCCGTCGGGAGTGGTCGTTTCACCGAGCACCTCCCAGCGCTTCATGGGGCGGGTGCCGAGAATCTTGAAACTACGGAACCACGATCGACAACCGTGGTTGCCGCGCGACATCGGTCTGGGAGCATCGGAGCCACCCGCGCTTCTACGTCACGACCGTGTGACGACCGACCCTTGGTGCCTAGCGCGGATTTCATGAGCGCGTAGCTCCGAGTAACCGCAATCAGTACCCGCGGCGGTAGATCCAGGGAGTAGGCACCGATTCGGCCCCTTGTCCTAGGTACAAGTGAAAGCCGCGCTAGGCGACAACGGTCTGGGCGGCCCGGTACCACTCGACCGTCTTGGCCAGGCCCGCCTCGAAACCGACGGTCGGTTCGTAGCCGAGCAACCGGCTGGCTTTCCCGATATCGGCTTGCGAATCACGCACGTCGCCTTGCCGCGGGGCGGCATATAGCGGTTCCACGGTGGCCTCCATCAGGTCGCGCACCGCCCGAAAGAGCTGATTGAGCGAGATGCGGCCGCCCGTGGCGACGTTGACGACTTCTCCATTCGCGTCCGGCGCCTCACACGCGCGCAGCACACCGTCGACCACGTTGCTCACGTAGGTAAAGTCACGCGTCTGCTCGCCATCTCCGTAAATCGTGGGTTGTCGCCCCTCGCTCAGGGCGCGGATAAAGAGTGAGATGACGCCGGAATAGGCCGAGGACGGATCCTGCCGCGGTCCAAAGACATTGAAGTAGCGGATCGTGACAGTCTCAAGGCCGTAGAGCCGCGTGAACAACTGACAGTACTGCTCCGAGACGAACTTCTGAAGCGCGTAGGGAGACAGCGGCGCCGCCGGCATGGTCTCGACTTTGGGCAGCGTCGGCGCATTGCCGTAGGCCGAGGAGGAACCGGCGTAGATCACGCGCTTCACGCCTGCATCCCGCGCCGCGGTGAGCACATTCAAGGACGCGTCAACATTGGCGCGATGGGAGGTCATCGGGTCCTCCACTGAACGAGGGACCGACGGGATGGCGGCCTGATGCAGGACGAAATCCACTCCCTCCACGGCGCGGCTGGCGACGTCGAACTCAGCCAGGTCCCCTTCGATGAACTCGACGTTCTGGAGATGCGCGAGGTTGCGACGGGTGCCAGTCACAAGACTATCGACGACACGGACGCGCTCCCCTCGACCGACGAGTGCCTCCGCCAAGTGCGACCCGATGAACCCGGCACCGCCGGTCACTAAATACATACTCATATCTCGCAGACTCTCAACCAGTCGCCGCGGCGTTGATCCGACTCACGCGTTGCGCGGCGCACGGCGCGGCAAGGCGCACACGACGGGAGCACAAACGTCACAGTCGGTCGATAAGCCGAGTTCTGTCCGCCGTCACACCCTCGCGGGCGCCACGGCGGGACGACCATTCCTCTAGCCCTGCAATCGCTCGCAGGGTCTGGCAACCTACCCGGTGGCTTCGGACGGACCGCCCTCAAACGCCACCCTATTTGGTTTTGCTCCGTGCGGGGTTTTGCCTGCCATCTGTGTTGCCACAGACGCGGTGCGCTCTTACCGCACCATTTCACCCTTACCCGCCTCCGCCCTTACGGGCTACGGCGGGCAAGCCGGTGAAGGCCTGTCCGCCGAAGCGCGCGAAGCGCGCGAAGGCGGGCGGTATATTTTCTGTGCCACTATTCCGTCAAGTTACCCTGCCCGGGCGTTACCCGGCGCACTGTCCTTCGGAGTTCGGACTTTCCTCTCCCCCAGCTACTTCGCGGTTGCCCGCGGTTAACCGAAGCAGCGGTCGTCTGGCCGACTGCGACGAGTCCATTATGGCAAATTCCACGAGGGGGTGAGTCCGCAGAACCCGCGCGACGGCGTATCGCGACGCCGAATCTAGGGTGAGCCGTCCAGGTCCTGCTTGATCTGGTACTGCTCGAGCTTCTTGTACAGGTTGCTCCTGGGCGTGTCGATCACTTCGGCGGTCTTCGAGATATTCCAGCGATTCTCGCGAAGCTTCTGTACCAGATAGGCGCGCTCGGCTGCGTCCTTGAACTCTCGTAACGTGCCGTTCGTCTCGGGTTCCGTTGCGGGCGATCCACCGGATGCCGTACCCGCCTGCTGGACAACCGCGTCAGCCGGACACGGAACGTCCGCTCGGCCCGCACCGCCCTGGTCAGCGGAGTCCGCCGGCTGAGCACCCGACGCGTCACCACGGATATCCAGGGGAAGATCCTCAAACTGCACCGTCTCGCCCGCCGTCATGATCATCAGGCGCTCGACCGTGTTGCGTAACTCGCGAATGTTGCCGCGCCACCGATACTGCCGCAACGCCCGCATCGCGCGCGCGTCGAACCGTCTTGGCCTGAAGTTTTGCTCCTCGCTGATGCGCTTCGCGAAGTGGTTGGCAAGGCGCTCGATGTCATCGCGACGCTCCCGGAGCGGCGGCACCGCGATCGGAATCACGTTCAAGCGAAAATACAGATCATCGCGAAACTCGCCACGCGCAATCGAGTCTTCGAGGTTCTTGTTGGTCGCGGCAATGACGCGCACGTCCAGCTTGATGGTCCGGGTCGATCCGAGGCGCTCCACCTCCTGCTCCTGCAGCACTCGCAGGACCTTCGCCTGCGTCTTGGAGCTCATGTCGCCGATCTCATCCAGGAAGATGGTGCCCTGATCCGCCTGCTCAAACTTGCCGATCTGCTTCTCTGTGGCACCCGTAAACGAGCCCTTTTCGTGGCCGAACAGCTCCGACTCGATGAGTTCTTCCGGAATGGCGGCACAGTTCACCTGCACGAACCGTTGGCCGGCGCGTGGACTATTGCGATGGATGGCGCGAGCGACAAGCTCTTTGCCGACGCCGCTCTCGCCAAGCAGCAGCACGGTCGCGCTGGTCGGCGCCGCCCGCCTGACGGCCTCGAGCACGGCGCGAAGCGCCGGACTGTCGCCGATCATCTCGTATTTCGACTCCATCGCGAGCTTCAGCTCGCGATTCTCCTGGCGGAGCTCTCGAACCTCGAGTCCCTTTTTGACTGTGACCAGGACACGTTCGCTTGTGAATGGCTTCTCGATGAAGTCGAAGGCACCGAGACGCGTCGCCTGCATCGCATCCGTGATCGTGCCGTGTCCAGAGATCATCGCGACTGGCACCGTCACATCCACCTCACGAATCGCGGCGAGGGTGTCGAGACCGTTCATGCCCGGCATTTTGATATCAAGAATCACCATATCGGGCGCGTCACGCGCGATCGCGGAGAGCCCGTCAGGCCCGGAGGCGGCGCCGACGCACTCGTAGTGCTCGTACTCCAGAATCATCCGCAGGGAATCGCGGATGGCCGCCTCGTCGTCGATGACCAGGATGCGGGGTTTCAACGTTCGTCGATCGTGAGTGCCTCAAGCGCCCGCTGATTGATTTCGGGCTTGTAGAGGTACATCGCAAGAACGTCACCCTGACGCGCGTCGTTGGTCAGGCGGTGATAGTCGTCGAGATCCAGGACAGGCTGGCGATCGATTTCAAGCAACACGTGCCCGCGCTGGATATCAGCATCAAACGCGGCGCTCAGCGGCTCCACCCGCGACACGACCACGCCGCGCGTGCCGTCCGGTAACCCAAATCGCTCGGTCGACCTGGAGTCCAACTGCCGCACCGACAGGCCCAGCGGCGGCCCACGCCGTGTCGTCGGCTGGGGTCGACCGAGATCGTCGCGCTCCTGGCGATCGCGCTGCGGGCGCTCTGCCAGCTTCAGCGTCACCTCGAGCGCACGCCCATCTCTCAGCAGGTGGACCGTTGCGGCTGATCCTGCCGAGCGGGCCGCAATGATCTCGATGAGCGCGTCGTTGCTCTCGATTGGCCTGCCATCCAGCGCAACGATAACGTCGTAGGTGCGCAAACCGGCACGCGCACCCGGAGAACCCGGCGTGACGTCCTGCACAAGCGCCCCGTCTTCTGACGGCAGTCCCAGGGCGCGCTGCAGATCGGTATCCACGTCACGAAGGACCACGCCGATGTACCCGCGTGAGACACGCCCCGTTTCTCGCAACTGCGGCAGGATGGCGCTGGCCTGATTGCTCGGCACCGCAAAGCCGATATTCGACGCCCTGGAACTGACGGCCGAGTTGATGCCGATCACTTCCCCGCGCGCATTGATCAGCGGACCACCGCTGTTACCGAAATTGATCGCGGCGTCGGTCTGGATGTAGCGGTCGAGCGAGGTGTCAAACAGCTTTCGACCGAGGAAGCTCACCACTCCCACGGTGACGGTGTGCTCGTAGGCCAATGGGTTGCCAATGGCGATCACCCACTCGCCAACGCGGAGACTGTCCGAGTCGCCAAGCGTCGCGAACGGCAACGCCACCGGTGATTCCACTCTGATGAGCGCAATGTCCGTGTCGGGGTCGGAACCAACGCGCTCGGCCCTGAACGTCCGGCCATCGGCCAACTGGACCATGATTCGGTCGGCGCCCTCGACCACGTGGTGATTGGTCAGGATAAAACCGCCAGCGTCAATGAGAAAGCCGGTACCGGCACCACGTCTCAGACCGTTTCGATCGCGCTCCGGCTGCCGTAAGAATGGCCCGGGACTCTCCGGCACCCGGGGTGCGACGCGCGGCGCTCTACGCGCACTGGCATCGATAGTGACGACGGCTGGGTTCAGACGTTCCGCAATGTCGGCAAACGACAACCCTGCGGACGACGCGGACGACGTGATCGCGCGAGCCACCCCGCTGTAGGCGGGCGTCTCACCCGGGGCGGCAGCAGAGCCGATCGCGGGCATGCTCGGTGTGAGCATCAACCTTCCCGCCACCACCAGCCCCAGCAAGAACGCCACCGTCGCGACCAGGGAGACCGTGATCACCAGAAACCGCCGAGTCATCGCTTGACCATTATGACGCGTCTGCCATGCGTGGCGCGTCTCGATGTGCCCGGAGAGCGACAGGTAGCGCGTTTTCGCCTTGTCCGTAGTACTCGGATGTGCTGCTGCCTCGGGCCACCAGTAGGTGCCACACGCTTTTCGTTGCTATGAAGAACCCGAAAACGCGCTAGCCGCAAAGCGTGCCCCCTGATCCAACGCGCGCGTGCTCACGCAGATCCCTCGATCAGCGCCAGGAACGCCACCTCGTCCAGGACGACGACGCCCAGGGCTCGCGCGCGTTCCGCCTTGCTGCCAGGGTCTGTTCCTGCAATCACCGCCGCCGTCTTTCGGCTGACCGATCCGGCGACCTTGCCACCCAGGCGCTCGACCGCGGCTGTCGCCGCCTCGCGCGTCATCGACGCCAGCGTGCCGGTGAGCACATACGTACGCCCCGCGAGCGGTCCTGCAGCCAGAGGCTGTCGACGCTGATCGACCGGCACCTCCATCCGAACGCCCGCCTTGCGGAGTCGTTCCAACAACCGCTGATTCTGCGGCTCACCGAGCCAGCCCAGGACCGAGGCAGCCAGCACGGGACCGATTTCCGGCGTGGTCTCCAACTGCTCCGCGGACGCACCGCCCAGCGCATCAATCGATCCAAACGCATCCGCCAGCACCTGAGCTGCCCGTTGCCCAACGTGCCGGATGCCCAGACCAAAAATCAGTCGCCACAACTCATTGGTACGGCTGCGATCGATCTGCGCCACGACTTTGGTGGCGCTCTTCTCGCCAAAACGGCGCCGGATCTCGCGACCGTCACCGTGCGTGGAGGTCGTGGTGAGTTCCGCGAGGGCGTCTCCGCTCAGTCCATAGACATCCGCGTAGTCGGTGACCATCTGGCGTGTGATGAGCTGCGCGATCAGCGATTCACCGAGTCCTTCAATGTTCATCGCCGACCGGGACGCGAAGTGTTCGAGGCCGCGCTGGAGCCTCGCGGGGCACGAGGTGTTTTCACAACGCCAGACCACCTCGCTGTCGGACCGCTGCAGCGTCGCACCACATCGGGGACAATCCGATGGCATCCGCCAGGGGGTGGCAGCCGCGGGCCGCCGGCTCACGATGGGTCCGACGATCCGTGGGATCACGTCGCCGGCCTTTTCCACCACCACCCAATCCCCGGACCGTACGTCCTTGCGCGCGATGTCGTCCGCGTTGTGCAACGTGGCCATGGACACGGTGGAGCCTGCGATAAACACTGGCTCGAGAACAGCAAATGGTGTCACCGCTCCCGTGCGCCCCACGTTGACCTCGATCGCCTTGAGCCGCGTGGTCGCCTGCTCTGCCGGGAACTTGAACGCGATGGCCCAGCGGGGACTCTTACTCGTCGTGCCGAGAAGACGCCGCTGATCTAGTCGATCGACCTTGATCACCACGCCGTCGATGTCAAAATCGAGCGTGTGGCGCGCCTCCGCCCAGTCACGACAAAACCCGATGACTTCGTCGATGCCGGAACACCGGCGCCAATGCGGCTCGACCGGGAGCCCCCAGTCGCGCAACTGCGTCAATGTGTCGGCGTGGGTGACCAGCTCGGAGGAGCCCCGGCTATCTGCCGGCTGAGATGAAGGTGCCGCATCACTCACAAGCTGGTAGACAAAGACGCTCAGACCGCGGCGCGCGACGAGCGCGGGATCAAGATTTCGGAGAGCCCCTGCCGCGACGTTACGGGGATTGGCGAACGGCGCCTCGTCGTCCCCCTTCCGCTGCGCGTTGATGCGGTCGAAGGCCTTTCTTGGCAGAAACACCTCTCCGCGGACCTCAAAGCGGCTGCCGGACGGGGCGGGCAACGCCTGATCGCTCGACCGGCTTTGCTCGGCTTGATCGCCAGCTCCCCCCCTCCGGACACGCAGGGGAATGGCGCGGACAGTACGAAGGTTTGACGTGACGTCTTCGCCCGTCGTGCCGTCACCCCGAGTGGCGCCGCGAACCAGCACCCCTTCGTCGTAGCTCAGGGCGACGCCGACGCCGTCAATCTTCAGCTCCGCAACGTAACCGACGGGCTGCTCGTCTTCCGCACCCACACCCCGTCGCACGCGATCATTGAAGGCGCGCAGATCGTCGTCCGAGTACGCGTTGTCCAGGCTGAGCATGGGTTCGGCGTGGTCAACCGTGGCGAAGCCGAAGGCCACGCGTCCGCCTACACGCTGGGTCGGCGAATCGACTGTGATGAGATCCGGATGCGCCGCCTCAAGCCCTATCAACTCCCTCATGAGGGCGTCGAACTCGCTGTCGGCGATCTCTGGCGCGCCCAGAACGTAGTAGCGCTCTTCGTGATGGCGAATCAGGAGACGGAGCTCCTGAATTCTGTCGGCAGGCGTCACAGGTCTCGTCCTACATCGGCACGCGCGCGCCTAGCCATCAGTCCCCTCACCACCCGCAGGAGTACCACGACCGATTACTAGGTACAAGTGAAATCCGCGCTAGCAGCCCCGCATTAGCGATCGCGCGCCAAGACGTAGTCAGGGAGCAATATCAGCGCGTCGCGCTCGGGGCCGGATGGGAACGCGTCGAGTGCGCGCTTGGCCCGCTCGACAAAATCCGACGCCGCGCGGTGAGCGTAATCTGTGGAACGAGCCTGCGTCAGCAACGATTGCAGCTCCCGTGACTCGTCAAACGTGGCGTCACGCTCGCACACGATCTTGCGGATCAGCGTATCCGCGCGACCATCTCCGCGACCCAGCAGATGGATGACGGGCAGCGTCATTTTGCCCTCGCGTAGGTCGCTCCCAACCGGCTTTCCCAGTGCCCCTTGCTCGCCCGTAAAATCGAGCAGGTCGTCGACAAGCTGAAAGGCCATCCCGATGTTGAAGCCGTACTCCCACAGGGCGTCCTGCTGCGCGACCGTCGTCGGGCCGAGCATCCCGCCAATCTTGGCGGATCCCGCGAACAGGTACGCCGTCTTGCGACGCACGATGTCAAAGTGCTCCTCCTCGGACAGGTCGACGACACCGTTTTTCGTGAGCTGATAGATCTCGCCTTCCACGATGCGCAGCGTCACGTCACAGAGCAACCGAATGACCTCTAAGTTGTCGTGCGTCAGCGCCAGCGACATCGACTTCAGGTAGAGAAAGTCGCCGAAGAGCACCGTGAGGTGGTTACCCCACCGGGTGTGGGCGGCCTCTCGTCCGCGCCGCAGCACTGACTCGTCGATGATGTCATCGTGCACCAGGGTCGCGGTGTGGATGAACTCGATGACCGACGCGTACAGCACGGCGCGCTCGCCGGTGTAGCCCGCCATACGGGCCGCCATCAGTAATACCGCTGGCCGGATGCGCTTGCCCCCGCTTTCCTTGACGTAGTTGCCGATGGCGGGAATCACATCCACCTGCGACTGGACGTGGCGGGCAAACTCTCGCTCGACTTCGCGCAAGTCGTCACGAATCGGCTCGAACACCTGTGCGAGTGCTGACGGGGAAGTTTTCTGCGCGGTGGGATTCACGCGGGTTGATCAGACCACATCCACGCGCGGAGTGTCAACGTGGCTACCGAGCTAATTCGTGTTGGGAGTAGCAGTTACGGGCCGAACACTCGATTGAAATTCTCCTGCGTGGCCTGACCAACGGCCGCTGCTGTCGTCTCGCGTAGGCGGGCAACGGCCTCGGCGACCCGAACGACGTGCGCCGGCTCGTTACGCGTGCCCCTGTGCGGCACAGGGGCCAGAAACGGGCTGTCGGTCTCGATCAGCAGGCGGTCAAGCGGCACCATCTTCGCAACCTCATGTAGCTCCGCCGCGCGGGGAAAGGTCACGATGCCGGAGAGCGAGATATGGAACCCCGCCTCAATCGCCTGCCGCGCCATCGCACGGTCACCAGTGAAGCAGTGGAACACGCCGCCGACCTCCCCCGCCTCCTCCTCGCCCAAAATTCGAAACGTATCGTCGGTCGCCTCGCGCGTGTGGATCACGATGGGAAGACCCAGGCGTCTTGCCAGGCCGATCTGTTCTCGGAACACACGCTGTTGCACATCGCGCGGCGACAGATCGTAGTGGTAGTCGAGGCCGATTTCGCCGACCGCCCGCGCCAAGGCTGAGCCGCTCATCCGCTGTTCGACGAGCCGAGTCGCCTGGCCAGGCTCGGCCCCACCCTTGCCGGCCGTATGAGGATGCACCCCGAACGCGAGCCGCACGCTGGGCCAGAGTGCTACGACCTTCTGGACGCGCGCACACTCCGAGTCATCGTCGGCCGCAATGATCACCAGCGAACCGGAGAGGCCAGCGGCCACGGCGCGCTGAACCACCTCCCCCAGGTCGCTGCCGAACTCCTCGCCCGCGATATGGCAATGGCTGTCAATCACGATGCGGACTCGATACGACTCGCCACAGCACGCGCGGCTCGATCGGCACGGTACTCGCCCACGGGGCGCTACCGCACCCTTGTCCCTGGCGGAACTGTCCCGTCACACGCGATCAACATCGGCGGGTGCCCCTCCGGGCCGGCCGCGAGCACCATGCCTTGCGACTCCACACCCATCAGTTTCGCCGGGCGCAGGTTGGCGACAATGACCACGGTCCGTCCGACCAGTTGCTCTGGTTGGTACGCTCCGGCGATTCCGGCAACGATCGTTCGCTGCTCGGTGCCGGCATCGACAGTCACTTTCAGCAGCTTCTTCGACTTTGGCACCGCTTCTGCTGCGAGCACTTTGGCCACACGTAGCTCCACCTTCATGAAATCGTCGATTGAAATCTTCGGATCCTCGGCGGGAACGGGATCCCCCCCGACAATGGGTTTCTCGTCTACCGGAGAGTGCCCATCCGGGGGGGGCTGATCCGGCGATGCGTTCTGGTCCTGGGATGTCATTTCGCGAAGCTCCTCAACAGTCTTTTCGATTCGTGGAAACAGCGGCTGGGTCTGCCCGAGAGATGTGCCGGCCGGCAGCGTGCCTGGCCTCAAGCCCGACCATGATTCCTGTGTGATGCCGAGCACGCCGCGAATCCGTTCCGCGGCCTGCGGCATGACGGGATCGATCAACGCAGCGGTCACCCGCAGAGCGTCACCCGCCTGGTAAAGCGTTCGCTCGAGCTGCGGGCGGGCGTCCGGACACTTGGCCAGCGCCCACGGTTCCCGCTTGACGAGGTACTGATTCACTGTGCGGATGAGATCCCATGTGTCTTGAAGAGCCGCTGCGATATGAAACGACTCGAACTTACGACGCACGCCGTCGATCGTCGTCTGCAGCTGCTGCTCCAGGTGCGCGTCGAGATCGTCGCTATCGGCCCGATGCGGCTCCGGAACCACGCCCCCGCTGTACCGGAGCATCATCGTCGTTGTCCGGCTCACGAGGTTGCCGAGATCGTTGGCGAGGTCGGCATTGAAACGCGCCAGCACTGCCTCATCGGAGAAGTTGGCATCCTGTCCAAGGGACATCTCTCGCATGACGAAATACCGGATCGCATCGAGCCCGAACACGTTCACGTAGTCCTGGTAGCGGGCAATGTTGCCGACCGACTTCGACATCTTGGCGCCGCCCATCAACCACCAGCCGTGCGCGATAACCTGTTCCGGCGGCTTCACGCCGGCGGCCATCAAGAACGCCGGCCAGTAGAGCGCGTGCTGCCTCAGGATCTCCTTGCCGATCAGGTGGACAACAACCGGCCAGAACCGGCCGACACGTTCCTCTGCTTGAGGGTTGTCGGAGCCGAACCCGAGCGCGGTGAGATAGTTCGTCAGCGCGTCGAACCAGACGTACATGACGTGTTTCGAGTCGCCGGGAACGGGAATGCCCCACTGGAATGATGTGCGGCTGATGCTCAAGTCCTGAAGGCCAGCCTCGACGAACGAGCGAACTTCGTTGAACCGGAAGTCCGGCTGCACGAACGACGGGTTGGCCGTGTAGAAGTCGAGCAGCGGCTGCTGGTAGCGGGAGAGCCTGAAGTAATAGCTCTCTTCCTTCAGCCGCTCGACTTTGCTGCCACAGGTCGGGCACTTCGCGTCGACGAGCTGCGTTTCGGGGACAAACACCTCATCGACGGTGCAGTACCATCCCTCGTACTCGCCCTTATAGATGTCGCCCTTGTCCGCGACGCGCCTCCAGAGCTCCTGTGCGGCCCGATGGTGGCGCGGCTCCGTCGTGCGGATGAAATCATCGTTCGTGATGGCCAAGTCGCGGCACATCAGTCGAAACGAGGCCGCGACCTCATCGGCGAACGTGGCCGTCTGGCGACCGGCTTTCTGGGCCGCACGCTCCACTTTCTGGCCGTGTTCGTCAGTACCCGTCAGAAAGAACACCTCTTGTCCGAGGAGCCGCCGGGAACGTGCGACCGCGTCGGCGACCATCGTGGTATAGGCGTGGCCGATGTGCGGTCGCGCGTTGATGTAGTAGATGGGCGTCGTGATGTAAAAAGGCTTCATGTCTGTGATGGGCTCGTTACGACCGGTGGTCCAAGTATGCCTTCATCGCTTCGGCCTGCACGTCCTTGACAGGCCTGCTGTGTGTGGCGGCAATGCGCGCACAATCCTCAAACTCCGGCGACGCATTCATGAGCTCACCATTGCGCCGCGCGATCTTGACGCGTACGGGACCGAGCGGTGTCTCCACCGTGAGGGTCTCTCGCTCGAGGCATTCACGGTCCATCTCGTGATGCCGCATACCGATCGTTGTCGTCTCCCGAAACACGACTGTCGTCAATCGCTCGCGAGCCGCGGGCGGTGCGATGATCGACAGGAGAATTCCAGGCCGGTTCTTTTTCATCTGGATCGACGTGTAGTACACGTCCAACGCCCCATCGGCCAGCAGCCGATTCATCAGGGCGCCGAAGATCTGCGGATTCATGTCGTCGATCTCCGCCTCCATCACCACGACACGATGCGCAGGTCGTGACTCGTCGCTTTCGCCGACCAACACCCGCAAGACGTTGGGTGTGTCTTCGGTGTCCCGTGTGCCGGCGCCGTATCCGACACGTTCGAGCCGCATTGGCGGGAGCGAGCCGAAACTCTCCGCGTATGCGGTGACCAGCAGCGCTCCAGTCGGCGTCACGAGTTCGCCGTGCTGTGGCCCCGAGTAAATTGGCGCACCCTGCAGCAGGTGCGTCGTAGCTGGGGCGGGAACCGGATAGAGGCCGTGCGCAGACCGAATACTGCCGCTGCCGACATTGAGCGGGGACGCGACGATGCGATCCACGCCGAGCGCGTCGAGTGCGTACACGGTCCCGACGATATCAATGATCGAGTCGAGCGCTCCGACCTCGTGCAGGTGCACCTTGTCGGCCGGCGTGCCGTGAATGGCCGCTTCCGCCTCAGCAAGCTGTGCGAAGAGGCTCTGGGCGCGCTGCTTCGCCGGCGCTGAGAGCGCAGCCCCGTCAATCAGACGAACGATCTCCGCGAGGGTGCGGTGCTCGCCATGACCATGCTCGTACACACGCTCGTGGGCCTGATCGCGACCGGGCGCATGGTCTGCCGACGGCCCCTCCCCTCGCACGTGTAACTTCGTCGCACTCACGCCGGCCCGCGTCACGCGCTCCGTCCAGACGGACTCGCGATCGAGCGCGAGGCTCCCGAGCGCGTCCCGAAGATCGTCAAGCGGAAGGCCCGCATCAAGCAGCGCGCCCAGGATCATGTCGCCCGCGGCGCCGGAGAAACAGTCGAAGTAGAGGAGGGTCACCCGCGGATCATCTTATCCCGGGTCATCCGGGCGGCGGCGGCAGACGCCCTGACTCAACGAGTGAGACGTAACGCTGGTCGGCGAGGATCACATGGTCGAGCACGTCGATCCCCATGACATCCCCGGCACTCACCATGCGTGTGGTCAGCGCCAGATCGTCGGGGCTCGGTGTCGGGTCGCCTGACGGATGGTTGTGGAACAGCACAACGGCCGCGGCAGACGCGGAAGCAGCCTCGCGGAACACTTCCCGCGGATGCACGATCGCCGAGTCGAGCGAACCTATCGACACGATGCGAACTCTGATGACCCGATGTTTGGTGTCGAGCATGACGATCCCAAACCGCTCGACCGCACAGGTGCCATACTGAGGGAGGAGAAACGCCGCGAGGTCACGCGGTGTCGTCAGCCGCGGGCGATCAGTCACGCCACGTGCCAGCGTTCGCCGACCCAACTCAACAGCCGCGACGACTTGCGCAGCCTTGGCCGGGCCGACTCCCGCAAGATGCTGCAAGCCGTCGACGCCGATACGCGTGAGTCCGTGAAGGCCTCCCGCGCTGGCGATCAGACGGTTCGCGAGTTCCAGGGCGCCGATGTCCCGTGAACCGCTGCCGATGACAAGCGCCACCAGTTCATTGTCGCCAAGTCCTTGGGCGCCGAGGCGCTCCAGCTTCTCTCGTGGTCGATCCTGTGGTGCCACGTCTTTCATCGACGTTATACTCACCTCTCTATGGGCCTGCGTCTCTCCACTCCAACGTGTCTTCTGCTGGTCCTCCTCGCGTCCGGATGCGCGGAGCCGCCGCAGAGGGAGATGGATCAGGCTCAGGGCGCTATCGACGCCGCGCGGGCGGCTGGCGCCGACAGGTACGCAACAAACGAGTACTCGGCGGCGACCGAAGCACTCGAGAACGCCAACACGGCGGTGGCCGCCAGAGATAACCGGCTCGCGCTGAGCTACGCACTCGAGAGTCGTGAGCATGCCCAGAATGCTGCGAGGAACGCCGCCGACGCGAAAGGCCGTGTACGCGTCGATGTGGACCATGCCTCGACAGAGCTTGCCGCGCTCATCGCTGAAGGTCGAACCCTCCTCGATACCGCTGCGCGCGAAGGTCTGCCCCGCGCCCGACTCGAGCAGCCGGCCTCTGACCTGAACGCCGCAGAGGCTCGTCTGCAAGAAGCGGGCGAGGCTGTGGACATGGGCGACTACCTGGGTGCCAGCGCAGCGTTGGAGGGCGTCCGGGCGCAGATCGAGCACGCCATCACCAGTATTGGTGACGCCCTCGCAGCACCTTCTTCGTAACGCGAGGCGTCAGCCCAGCCAGTCCCCTTCCAGGACCAACTCGGCCCAGCCCGTGAGGTAGACACTGTCGTCGCGCCACTCGACGTGTTGCGTCCCGCCAGGAGCGATGATATCCATCGCCCGCGCGGCACCGCCGTGGGCTGCCGCCGCGACCGCTGATGCGGACGCTCCAGTCCCTGACGACGTGGTGGGACCGACCCCGCGCTCCCAGATCAGGATGCGAACACGATCGGGGGCCTCCACCTGTGCAAATTCGACGTTGGTGCCAGCCGGGAACATCGGATGGTTGGCTAGCGCCGGTCCAAGCTGGTTGAATCTGGGCGGATCCGGGAGCGAACCAAGCACAACGCACTGTGGGTTGCCTAGGCGCAGCACCGACGCAGTCAACGACTCGCCCCCAACGGCAATGACAACCTCGCGTAGTTCCTCCGGCGGACCGAGCGCTGCGCGAAACGTGTAGCGCACGCCCTCGTGCCCGAGGAGCTCCAAAGTTTTGGGTCCTGCGCCGGTGTCAACATCGATCGTGGCACCAGGCTCCAGCCTCTGTCTGCGTGCCACGAGCGCGGCAAGGCAGCGCAGCCCATTTCCCGATAGCTCGGAGCCCCCGCCGTCAGCATTGAAGAGTCGCATCGTCGCCCCGCGCGCGCGCTCGGTGAAGACGATGAGGCCATCAGCCCCGATCCCGGCATGCCGATCGCACAGCCCGCGCACCATTCGTGCGAGGTCGTCACCGACCGCGCCGAGTCCTGTCGCGCCCTCTGCAACCAGTAGAAAATCGTTACCGTAGGCGTGCGCCTTGGTAACGGGCCTCACCTAGCAGTCCGCGGTGAAAGTCCGGCGGGGCACCTAACGCGGATTTCACGAGAGGGGCCATGACCCTCTGCCAGGTACTGCTGAAATCCGCGCCAGACGAGCGAGGCGCCTCGCGCGGATTTCGCTCCGTCGTGGCACCCCTGGGGAATCCGCGCTCGCGGACAAGGCGCGACGACTGAAAATACCGCCTGTATTTGAGGGAGGAGCAACGCAGGTCGCGAGGATGCGTCGCTCGTCGAATGCAGACGGACCTTTGCCACGGGCTGCTAAGGGACCTGAAAGGCGTTGAAGACGTACGTGAAGCCGGCGGACACACCGAATCCAGGATCCCGTGGGGTGAGCCCCACCAATATCGCGGTATCGGCGCGGACGGGCCCCACGGTGTAGCGGCTGCCGAAGCGCAGCATGCCCCGCGTGTCCGTGCCGGGTGGCGGAACGCCCGAACGGGTGTTCAGGTGACCCGTGACCTCGCCGACGACTTCTGCAGACTGGCTGATCGCCCTAGCGAACGAGATGCCGTAGGTCATGACGTCGTTCTGGCGGTCGCCACGCGTCGGGTCGCCGAGGATCCCGATGCCAACGTTTGTCACGATACGCACGGACTCGACGGTCTTGGCCAGCAAGAGGGATGCGAAGAAATCTGTCGTGTCGAGGCCCAGTCCGCTCTCGTTGGACGCGTTTGGGAGCTTGGTCGCAAACCGCAGGGCAACCCCCGGGCGCGACGAGCCCTCCGACATCAACCGCACCTTCGTCCCGATGACCAGATCCTCGATGCTAGACGTCCTCTCTCCGTCCGCCGTCACCATGCCCTCGAGAGGGGCCGGAAAGCGTCGCGTGATCAACAACCGGTTGTAGAAGCCGCCGTCGAACTGAAGCTCGGCGATGGAGCTGATGCCGATGCTCACACCCACGAGCGGAGCGCGCAACAGATGCCCCTCCAAACCTGACACCGGATAGACCGCGTCTCTCGCATAGTCGAAACCGGTTTCCACCAGCACCTGACCCGCTCCCACGGTTTCGGGATCCTCTGTCACGAGAGGACGCTGCTGTGCAACCGCAGGGCCTGTCCACAACGCACACACCATCACGGCAGCGGCAATCTTCTTGGCGCGATCCCCGATAGTCCGCATATCGGTATCTCGGGTGTCCTGTGATCTCAACGTCTTCTGCATGGGTGTACTCAGAACTGTCGTGCGCTGTCGATCAGAATGGTGACCGGTCCATCGTTGATGAGCTCGACACGCATCGTGGCCTGAAACTCGCCGGTGGCCACCGGCAGCGGCACTCGCTGCAATTCTCTCACGAGATCCAGATAGATGGCACGGGCGTCTGAGGGTGACGCTGCGGCGTCGAACGATGGTCGCCTGCCCTTCCTGATGTCTCCGTACAACGTAAATTGCGAGACGACCAGAACGGCGCCCTTGACGTCGACCACGGACCGGTGCAGGTGCCGACCGTGCTCGCCGGCAAACAGACGCGCGTCCCGTATCTTGCCGGCCACATACCGCACGTCATCGGAACCATCGTCGCGCCCGATCGCGACAAGCACGAGAAGGCCGTGCGCGATCTCGCTGACGATACGCCCGCCAACATGCACCCGCGCCTCGGTCACTCGCTGGACGACGGCACGCACGTCAGTGAGAAATCTGAATCAGGGCGTGCGAGGCGCCCTCGTCTTCAGTGCGGAGCGCGACACTATCCCGCAGCTCACCGCTCGGATTCAGACGACGGTCGAGCAGGTGCCGCGTCTTGACGTTGCTCAATGCTTTCAGCATCGACTGCTTGACCCCAGGGTGTTCTCGCTCCAGGTCGAAAATGAGCCGCTTCACGCGCTGCCGTTGGAGACTCAGGTCTCCGCACGCCGGGCAGCAGCAACCGATGATCGGTAGTTCGCACTCTCTGGCATACAGTCGCGCCTCGTTCTCACTCACGTAGGCAAGCGGCCGAATCACCACGTGCTCGCCATTGTCGGACACCAGTCGAGCCGGCATCGCTCGAAGCGCGCCCCCGAAAAACAGGCTGAGCAGCAGCGTCTCGATGAAGTCGTCCATGTGGTGACCCAGTGCGATCTTGGTCGCGCCCATCTCCTTCGCGATGCGGTACAACACACCGCGCCGCAGTCGCGCACACAGGGAGCATGGAGTCGCGCTGGAGTCGAGCACATCGTCGATCACATCCCCGATCGTTGTGTGCTCGATATGGAATTCCCATCCGCGATCCCGGCAGGTGTTCGCGATGACGTCGTGCTTGAAATCCTTGTAACCCGAGTCAATCGTCACCGCGACCAGAGAGAAGTCGATCGGGGCGCGATGTCGCAGCTGGTCGAGCGTCTGCATCAACGCCCAGCTGTCCTTGCCTCCCGACAGGCCCACCATGATGCGGTCGCCGTCCTGGATCAGGTTGAAGTCGGAAATGGCCTTGGTCGTCTTTTTCGCGACGCGAGTTTCCAGAGGGCTCTTGTATGCCATCGCAGACGAGTCTATCTCGCTCTCCCTTCCACTGGGGGCTCGGAGGCACGCGAGGCATGCAGCTCTCCCCCCTCACACACCCGACGAATGTCGTACGGACGCATGGGTCCGTCAGCGCCCACCGCCTGCCGCATCCGGCGGGGCATGCTGACGATGTCTCGTAGGACACCGAAGGCTCGCAACACTCCGTACTTGGATCGACCCAACTGCCGGGCGCGATGGTTGACGACCACTTCCGTCACCCGCGCGCCGAGCTGGCTGGCAAGCGCCGGCAGATACCGGTGCATGCCCGGGGTCAGCGTCAGCGGCTTGACGACCTCAGCTCGGAAGACTTTGAGCGAGCACCCGTTATCGTGGACCCGGATGCCTGTGACCACGCCAAGCAACCAGTTGGCCACTACCGACGGGACACGTCTCGTGAGCAGCGCGTCCTTTCGGTCCCGGCGCCATCCGCATACGATGTCGTGATCGCGAGCCAACAACAGCATCGGTGGAATGTCTGCGGGGTCGTTCTGTAAATCTCCGTCGGACGTCACGATCAATCGACCGCGCGCGTAGGCAAACCCCGCGGCGAACGCCGCTGTCTGACCGAAATTACGCGTGAACTGGATGACGCGCACGCGTGGGTCCTGTGCGCACAACCCGATCAGGTGACTGAAGGTGTCGTCCTCACTGCCGTCGTCCACGAGAATCAGCTCGTATGGGACGTCAAGCGGTGCCAACGCCGCAGTGAATTGCTCGTGCAGCAGCCGCACATTGGGCGCCTCGTCACGAAGCGGAATGACGACCGAGACTTCCGGGCGCTCCATGCGTTTCTCCGGCGAACGGGAGATCCGAAAGCGGACCTCGCGTTAGGGCTCTAGTTCAGGCCTGAACTCTTCCCGTCGGCGGCGGCTGAACCACCACCACCCGACCGCCGTGGCAACGATGAGGCCGACGAGCACGAGCGCCACATCGCGACCCTGCGTGCGCATCAGCTCGAGGGCCGCATCGCCGTACCAGATGGCCAACAGGCCGAGCCCGGTGTAACGCGCGCCGCGAGCCAACGCCACAGCGACGACGAATCGCCCTGGGGGCACCTCAGCCACGCCGGCCATCAGGACGAACAGCTTGAACGGCGCCGGAGGTGGGAGAAGCGCCGGCACAATCAAGGCCAGAATACCGTGCCTGCGGTACACCGAGAGCGCGCGCTCGGCGTGACCTGCGCGGAGCCGTTTGCGCAGAAACGTGTCGCCGCCCTTTCTGGCCAGATAGTAGATGGTGTAGCAACCCCCAACCGAGCCCAACGTCGCCATCGCCGCGTAGTACAGCATCCACGCTTTGTTTTGCGTCACCGTCAGCACGACCAGAATGTCGTTGAGTTGTGGGAGCGAGGCGAAGGAGGAATCAAGAAACGCGACCGCAAAGAGCCCCGGCCCACCGATGGCCGCCGCGAAGCCGTAAATCCACGTCACAAACGATTTCATGGGCAGTCAGGGACCGACGTGTCCTCGATCACGCGCCGGTAAAGCGCTTTTCATGACCGTGCGGCGTTCGAGCAGCCGCAATGCCGAAAATGGTTACGGCATCCGGCGCGACTGAAGCGTTGAGTAGTGCGTGCAGAAGTACCATGACTCGCCCAGTCAGTACAAGGGCTATTTGAAAAGCGCTCTAGGTGCGTGAGTCCCGGCGGCCCGGCATTCCCGGATCACCGTCAACATCGCATCGTGAATCCGACCATTCGAGGCCACCAGATGCGCGGCGGCGATCTCGAATGGTGAGCCGTCTGTGCCCGTGATTCGGCCTCCTGCCTCCTCGACGATCAACGCACCGGCGCACACGTCCCATGGCTTGAGGTGCTGCTCCCAGAACCCTTCGAAGCGACCCGCCGCGACGTAACAGAGGTCGAGCGCGGCCGATCCGAGTCGCCGCACGGCCTGCGCACGGCCGAGAAACGCGCCAAAGAGCGCAACGAGATCACCGGCATGCCGATGCACGTCGTACGGAAATCCGGTGACGAGCAGCGAGTCTCTGAGCCCGTCGGCATCCGACACTGCCAACCGCGCCCCGTTCAGCGAGGCGCCCTTCCCGCGCTCGGCCGTGAACAACTCCCGATGCGTCGGATCATAGATGGCGCCAACCTCCGTTCGGCCATCGATTTCAAGGCCGAGCGACGAACAGAACACCGGCAGACCGTGTGCGTAGTTCGTCGTGCCGTCGAGCGGATCGAATACCCAACGCCACCGAGAGGCTTCGACGGACGATGACGCGGCGCCGAATTCCTCGGCCAGGATATCGTGATCGGGAAAGCGCTCCGCGAGCACCGCGCGGCACATGCGCTCGCACTCGAGGTCCACCTCTGTCACGAGGTCGTTCTCGGCCTTTTTCGAGATGCTGAAACCTGACTCGCGCCGCTCGAGTTGTATCTCGCCGGCACGCGTGACGATCTCAACAGCCGTGGCGAGGAAGGCTGACTCCGGCAACTAGTCCCCTGGAAACGCGATCCGCTGCGCAAGTCCCGAGGCGCGACGCCCGGATGGCGAGGCGCGACGACCGAGAATATTGGCCATCTGCGAGGGAGAGGCAACGCTGCCCGGCGGGATGTCCCGCCCAGGAGCTGAGTGACGAATCACGTGTCCAGGGAACTAGCTACGCCCGCAGGGCTGCGCATGTTTGACCATCACGACTTCCATGCCGCCCTCTGGCGCACGCCGCAGGGTCAGTTCGTCCATGAAACTACGAATGAGAAAGATGCCTCGCCCACCCTCCTTGAGCAGGTTCTCTGCCGCGCAGCAATCGGGCAGGCAGTCCGGGTCGAAGCCCGCCCCCTCATCGCGCACGCAGATCGCGATGCCGGGATTGCTGCTGTCCTCAAGCGGAGTGAACTCAATGTGTACCCGCTTGCCATCGTCGTGCTGATTACCGTGCGTGATCGCATTAATGACTGACTCTCGAACCGCAACGTCAACCCAGTGCATGGCGTCGTCGCCGAGCCCCGCAGCGCGGCCGACACGCTCGCTGACGGCCTGGACAAGATCGAGCATGTCCAGGGAGCTGCGAACATCGAGGCGAACAGGACTACCGTTGGTCATGAGTTACCGAGAACTTCTACTAAAGATTATAGGGTGCTCCATCTCGAAAGTGTTGCGACAGCAGCACCCGACCATCAAGATGTGGTGACCCCGTGGAAGTTGCTATAGTCGGTCGATGCCGGCCAAGACCCTGACCGTCACGCCTGCCCGGCGCATACATGGCCGGGTGCGCCCACCTGGCGACAAATCGATTTCCCACCGGTACGCCATGCTGGCCGCCATCGCCGACGGGGTCTCAGCGCTTCGCGGGTACTCCACGGGCGCAGATGCCGCGTCCACACTCCGCTGCCTGCGCGGCCTCGGCGTGCAGATCGACAACGGCGGACGCGATTCCGTCGCCGGTGCCGACGTCAGCATCACGGGAGTAGGCGCCCGCGGCTTGGCGGTGCCAACCAACGTGCTCGACGCCGGGAATTCAGGAAGCACCATGCGCATGTTGGCGGGCATCCTTGCCGCGCAGCCGTTTCGCACCACGATCACCGGAGACGAGTCTCTGCGGCAGCGTCCTATGCGGCGCATCATCGGCCCGCTCGAGCGCATGGGCGCGCGTGTCACCGCCATCGGGGAGCGTCCCCCGCTGACGATCGAGGGAACGGGGCGACTCGCCGCTATCGATTTCGAGCCCGAGGTGCCAAGCGCACAAGTCAAGAGTGCCGTCCTGCTGGCCGGGCTTCACGCGGACGGGCTCACGCGCGTTCGCGAAGTGCTTCCGACCAGAGACCATACCGAGCGCGCGCTGCAGGCGTTCGGCGCAGAGGTTGTGCAAACTGGGGACAGCGTGTCCGTCGCCGGCGGTCAGCGTCTCCACGCCCGCGACCTTATTGTGCCGGGGGATCTCTCGTCAGCTGTGTTCTGGATGGTCGCCGCGGGGGGAGTGCCAGGATCCGACGTGACTATCGAGCAGGTCGGACTCAATCCGACCCGCGTTGGGGTGCTCGACATCTTGCGGCGCGTTGGCGTATCTGTCGACGTGCAGGAGACCACGACCGGTGCCACGGGTGAGCCCATGGGTACGATCGTCGTGCGCCATCGCAACCTGCTCGATACGCATGTCTCCCCTCACGAAATACCGGGCGTCATCGACGAACTCCCCGCGTTGGCCGCACTTGCCACGCATGGCGGCGCGCTGTCGGTCAGCGGAGCCGGTGAGTTGCGCGTGAAGGAGAGCGACCGCATCTCAGCCCTGGCCGAAGGATTCCGCCGTATGGGCGCCGACATCGAGGAGCAACCGGACGGTTTCCAGGTCCGCGCGACGCGCCAGTTGCACGGTGGCGAAGTCGACGCCCACAATGACCACCGTCTGGTCATGGCGTTTGCCGTCGCGGCGCTTGGGGCGTCAGCACCGACAACGATCGTCGGCGCCGACGCCGCCGCCGTGTCGTACCCGGAGTTTTTCTCGGTGCTCGAATCGTTGCGCGCGTGAATATCGACAAGCTCTATCTGGTGGGCTTCATGGGCGCCGGCAAGACCACTGTTGCTTCCGCGCTGGGTCGCCGCCTTGGGTGGCGGACCGAGGACGTGGACATCCGCATTGAGATGCGCGAGCGGCGGAGCGTGACGTCGATCTTCCTTCAGGATGGCGAGGGCTACTTCCGACAGGCGGAACGCGAGGTCCTACGAGACCTGCTCCCGGAGCGGAACGTCATCGTGGCAACCGGAGGGGGAACTTTTGTTGATCCTGACAACCGTGGGTTAATGCTGAACGATGGAGGTGTGGCGTGGCTCGATCTGCCGCTGAGCCGGGTCATCGAGCGCATCCCCGCTGATGGCCGCCGCCCGCTCGCCTCGGACCCTCTGCAGATGGAGCAACTCTATCTGCGCCGCCAGACAGCGTACCGCGATGCCCATGTGCGTCTGGATGCCACGGCGCCGGTTGACGAAGTTGTCGAACGTCTCCTGGAGTGGATCGGTTACTAGTGGCCCAACTTACCAGACACGACGTGTTGACCGAATGCCTGCATGAAATACCTTGTCATTAGTGACATCCATGCCAATCTCGAGGCCCTTGAGGCCACGCTGGACGCTGCCGACAGCTACGACCGCGTCCTCGTGCTCGGCGATCTGGTGGGATACGGCGCCGATCCAAACGGGGTCATCGACCTGGTCCGAGCGCTACCGACGGCCGCGATCATTCGCGGCAATCACGACAAGGTCAGCACCGGGATTGACGGGATCGACGGCTTCAACCCGGTCGCCAGGATGGCTGTCGAATGGACTTCGGCGGCGCTGACCCCGGAGAATCGAGCGTGGCTGATTGCGCTACCGCAGGGACCGATCTGCGTCGATGCACTGACGGAGATCTGCCATGGCACGCCATTCGACGAAGACCAGTATGTGTTCGATCAGGCCGACGCGCTACGGGCCATTCGCTCTGCGCAGCGGCCGCTCTGCCTCTACGGCCACACCCATGTGCCGGCCGTCTACACCCTGAGAGAACCGCACTCCCATAGTGGCCAGCCGCGCTCACACCAGGGCGACATATTGGATGGCACGGCGCCCGTGCAGGGCTCGTCGTTCGGCATCGCTCTCGACGAGCACTCCCGGCACCTGGTGAACTGCGGAGCGGTGGGACAGCCGCGCGACGGTGACCCGCGGGCAGCGTACGGATTACTCGACACCACCGAGCGATCCGTGACGATCGTGAGGACAACCTACGACGTGGCCGCCGCCATGAGGAAGATCGTCGCAGCCGGATTGCCGGACGTACTCGCGCGTCGGCTCGCGGCGGGACGATAGGGCAGGCGGCCGGAGCGCCTACGTGTGCGACGTGGGGCGCTGCGACGCCGAGCGTGATCGACGCACCTGTGATGCGTAGGCGTCAGCCGCCGCGCGGGAACCAAGAATCCACCCGATCACGACCCCCAGAATGAGCACCCCCGGGATGTAGAGGAAGTGAGCGGCGGTCGGCATCTCAGGTGCGCTCGCTGCGCTTCAATTCTGCCTGGAGCCGTTCCAGATCGCGCTGCACCCCGCCGAGACGCCGTGCGACCGACGCCAGGTACGCAAACAGCGCCAGCACCACGAAGGCATACGCGGCCACGAGCAGTGGTGCCGCGGGCAACTGGTCCTGCGGGGGCAGTTCATCGATGGGCACGAACTCGTCCACCGGTTCCGGCTGCTGTGCATGAAGCGCTGCGGTCGATGGCCAATCTGTGGCCGAATCACCAGGGCGAAACCCGCCTATCAGGCCGAGTATCCACATCATGCACACAGCCACACATGTACGTTTCATCATCAGCTACCCGTCCGCTGAAAGGTAGAGCGCGTCGAGCTGCGCCCGCTGCTCTTCGAGTCGAACCCGTGCTCGCAGCAGCAAAACAAAGAGTACGAGAAACGTCACGGCGCTGAACCAGAGGGGTAACCCGAATGATGTCGGCAGTGTCGGGACAACGCTCGTCGTTGGGTGAATCGTGCGCCAGTAGTTGACCGAGATATAAATGAATGGCACGTTGGCCATGCCAAACAAGGCGAGTCCAGCCGCGAGCTTGTCCGAGCCTGGACCACCATACTTCCGGAGCAGCAAATAGGCGACCGAGACCATCCACCCGATGAGGCTTGCCGTCAGCCGCACGTCCCACTGCCACCAGACACCCCAGGCTTTTCGGGCCCACAGCGGCCCGGTCACCAGCGTCACGATGCCGAACAGGACAACCAGTTCCGCGGCTGCCCACGCGAGCCGGTCGTGGCGGGCATCACCGCGAAACAGGTAGCGGACGCTGGCCACACCACAGACGATTGCCGCGAGCAAAAACATCCACGCGGACGGAAGATGTACATAGAAGATCTTCTGCACCAGGCCCATCGTGGATTCGTACGGAGCGTTGGCAATGAGAAACGGGGAAATCGCAAACATCAGACCGCACAGCGCGGTGGCAGGCGTAAACCATGCGGGCATGTGGCTTCTCTACCTCTCTAGTTCTCTAGCCTCTGAACGCCTCAGTCTGTCATCAACGGCTCGAACGTCCAGAGCGCAAGCGTCACGAACACGATGTCGAAACACACGAGCAACGCGAGCCAGAAACGGAGGATCTCTCCGTCAACGTCCGGCTGAAGCAGAGCCGAGGTTGCACGGACACCGGCAATGATGACCGGAACGGTGATCGGATACAACAGGACCGGCAGCAGCACATCCCGCGATCGTGCGCGGACCAGCATGGCCGCAAACAGGGTGCCTACGGCGGCAAAGCCGACGGTGCCCGCCACAAGAATCACCGCCAACCAGAGCGGTCGTAACAGCAGCGGCGCCTGAAACAACAGGGCGACCAGCGGCACCAAGACGATCTCTCCTGCGACCAGCAACGTGACGATGCCCAGGAGCTTGCCCACATAGACGGCTGGACGGGCGGCTGGCGCCAGCAGCAGCGCCCGTAGCGTCTCGGATTGCCGCTCGCGCTCGAATGCCCGTCCGAGCGCGAGCGTGCCGGCGAACGCGATCGAAATCCAGAGAATCCCTGCCGCGCCGTCCGCGGGAGGGCGTCCCTCCTGTACCAGGGCGAACGCGAACACCAGCACACAGGACACCGCGAAAAACAAGGTCGTATAGGCGATCTCGAGACTGCGGACTTCGACCATCAGGTCCTTGCGCAGTACGAGCCAGACGACGCGCGCAAACACCCCTACCCCCTCGACCCGCCGGCGCCGGACGCGCGTCCTCGCGACATGATGTCGCGGTACGTCGATCGCAGCGCATTCGGGCGCTCGACGACGTCCATCATCCGTCCGTCGCGAAGAAAAATGGCGCTATCGAGCAGTCCTTCTGCCAGATCGAGATCGTGGGTGGCAAGCACGACGATCGCCCCGGCCTCTCGTAGTGCGCGCAGGCGGGCTGCGAGTGCCGCGCCGGACGCGTCGTCCAGACCGGTGAACGGTTCGTCCAGGAGCAACAGCCGCGGACGGTGGATCAGCGCACGCTCCAGCGCGACGCGCTGCCGCATACCACGGGAAAAACTCGAGACGGCGTCGTCCGCCCGATCAGCCAGGCCGGCGACTTCAAGCGCGTGTAGTGCTGCGGCACAGGGGTCGGCGACCGCATACAGTCCAGCGAAGAACTCAAGATTCTCGCTCGCGGTCAGTTCCGGATACAGGAAGAGGTCGTGGCCGAGCACACCGATCGACGCGCGCAGAGCCGGTTCGGGGGTCGTCGAGTCGTGAGCGCCGTAGCGAATCCGGCCAGCACTCGGGCGGAGGAGGGTCGCCAGCATCGCCAGCAGCGTTGACTTCCCAGCCCCGTTTGGTCCGAGCAAACCGAGCAGCGTGCCACGTGTTGCCCGAAACGTGATGTGGGACAGAGCCCGCCGCCGACCGAAATGGCGCGAGACCTCGTCGACCGTCAGATCGTCGAAGTCAACGGCGGTCACGCGGCGACGTCCCCGTCGCCTCCCCGCGAGCGCACGCGCACCGCGTCCAGTTCGCCGTACGCCTGTTCAATGTCTGCGATGAGCTGCTGACGCCGCTCTTCATCCGCCGGAGGCAACGGCCCGGCGGTGCGCCGTTGCTGCTCAAGAGGGGCCAGTTCAGCGAGGAGCGCGTCCCTGCGCTCGATGAGGCGTGGTCGTGGCTCACGCACCACCGGTGGCGCGCTCATCGCCAACCAGATGCCAACGGCGATCATGCCGGCCGCGAGACTCAGCGCGACAATGCGAGGCGTCTGGCTGCGCGCGGGGAGATTCGACAACTGCAGCGTGAGCGTGCTGCCAGCCGCCATCGCCGGGCCGTTCGCGAGGAAGAACGGCGTCCCGGTTTCCGCGTTGACTTCACCCACCGTCGAAAATTGCGGCGACGACACGGACAGGGCACCAACCTTCTGTACGCCCACCGAGAGTTGCTCGAGCGGAGCGGGCCACGTCTGTTGGAGCGTGAGGTCCGAGCTGTTCTGTTGAAGCTGAAAACCCACTTGTACCGACGTCACGCCGGGCGCGAACGGGCCGGTCACGGTGAGTCGATCGCCGCTCACGCTCGCGGTCACCGACGACCCCTGGAGCACAGTTGCTCCGCCCGCTCCGGTCGGCAGGTCGAGGATCAGCGGTCCACCGATGTCGACGCGTGCGCGCGCGTTATTGAGAATCTCGAGCAGATAAAAGACCTGGAGCGCATCGTCCTGAAACTCGATAAACACGCGCGTGTTGGGACCGAACACGACCACGCCCTCCACCGGTGGGGCGGCAGCTTCCTGTGCGGCCTGCGCCCTGGCGCGCGCTGCCGCCTCCTCCAGGCCCGCGATAAGGATCACCCGCAGGCCTCCGGACGTAGGAACAGTGAACGGTTCGGACTCGAGTGACTCTCCATCGACAACTGCCTCTGCGCGAACCTCCGACCCACCAGGCAGGCCAGCAAACTCCGCCCGCCCCTGGTCATCGGTGGCGTCCGTTTGCTCAACGCCCTCGGCCGTGACGCGCACGTTCTGCCCTGTGATGTTGTTACCGATGGCTTCTCGCACGACACGGACGGTCACCGTGCCATTCGGGAGTTCAGGAGCCGGGATGGCACGCCCGTGGATGAGCGCCGGATCCGGCATATTGATCTGGGCAACACTCACGCCCCAGCCACACGCCCACACGCCGATGCTCAGCACCCACCAGCGCACCGTCCGCACGCTCATCGTGTCGCCTGCACACTCGCCCCGCAGTGCTTACAAAACTTGGCATCGAGATCGTGGCGCTGGCCGCACTGGCTGCAAAATGGCAGCGCGTCCGTGGCGGCGGAATTCACCGCAGCTACCGGCCCCTGAGACTCGTCCCCGATGCGCCGCACGATCTCCTTTTCAATCTCGTTGCGATAGCCCGCGCCCGCGTCGAGCTCCCTGATCAAGCCCGCCGCTCTGGTCCGGAGACGTGCGCTCATCTCGTCGAAGTCGCTCGTGGACACCTTCCCCATTGCCTTGTCGAACTCGAGTTCCTTGATTGATCGGAGTACGAGCGTCTTTTCGCGTTCGAGGGCCGCACGCGTCCGTCCGCCAACGACCCGGTGCCGGCGTTGGTCGTCCCACCCGGTAAACGGCACAAGCGTTCGCCACGTGGCGACGCCAACGATCGCTGCCGTAAAAATAGTGAGACTGAGGAGAATGATGCCAGCCGGTGACTGGCCCCGTGACACGAACACGGCGATCGTGGCGCCGATGAGGCCAGCCAGCGTGAAGAGCTGCCAGGGTGCGGGCGAACTAGTCGAGGTTTCTGAGTTCATCGTCGAGGCGCGCACTCAACGCCGGATCGAGACCGGCGTCACCGGCTGGGGCCGGCGCAGCCTGACGCGTCCAGCGCCGTGTCGTCGCGACAATGCCGATGAGCGCCGCGGCGGCGGCGAGGTAGGGGAACAGCCAGGCGAGCCGATTGAAGCCCCGGTCGATCGGCGCGGCCAGCACGGCTTCGCTTCCGAAGTCCCGCACGAAGGATGCAATCACCGCGTCATGGTCCTGGCCCTCGGCGAGAAACCCCTGCAGCTTGGCGGTTTGCGTCGCACGCCCCTGACAACTGAACATGCCGCAGTCGTTCAGGGGCCGGCGGCATACACACGTACACAAAATTTCGCCTTCGAGCTGGCGCTCGAGCGCGCCCCGACTGGCGGTGGCAACAGTCTGTCCGCTCTGGGCGACGGCGGCTGCGGGCCACAACAGCAGGGACAGCAGCAGAATCGACGTCGTCACCGCGTTGGCGGGCACCCTCGCCATCGCAAACGCGAATGCGGTTTCAGGCAGCAGGGCGATGCCGGTGCCGAGCGCCAGCACGCCAAATCCCAACCAGACCCAATTCACCAGAGGATTTACGACGATTTCCATGCTTGCACTCTGTTCTTCCAAGTCGAACGCGGCCAGCACAAGGTAGACGTCTTCGGCGAACGTTCTACGGATGGCCACTTCGGTTGTGGGCTCGTCTTCGTGTTTGCGGAAGAACCACCTGGCAGGATACATCTGTGCCAGTTCCTCACCCCCACGAAACACCGTGGTATGCGCCGTGATCATCTGCTTCTGGCCGTCGTCGGTCACTCTGACCGCATCGAGCCGTACGACGAAGTCGCCAACCTCCGCCTGCTGGCCCGGCCTGAGCAGGACCTGCTCGTCCTGCTTGAACCCCTCGCCGGCAAACCCAAGGAAGATCAGCACGATACCGATGTGCACGATGTAGCCACCGTAGCGGCGCTTGTTGCGGGAGGTCAGACCAATCAGCGCCGTGAAGACATCGGTGCCGGTCGCGCGCTGCCGCACGCGCGCGCCGCGCCAGAATTCCTGTGAGATCGTGCCGACCACGAACGCGCACAGCGCAAAGCACAGGCCGGACACCCAGACACGCATGCCCAGCGCGGCCAACGCGCCAGCCGTCACGACCGCCGCGCCGATAGGCAGCATGAACTGATCTCGTAAATTGACCACGGTCGACTTGCGCCACGCGAGCAACGGCCCCACGCCAGTCAGCAGCAGCAGTGTCAGACCGATCGGCAACATCCACCGGTTGAAAAACGGTGGTCCCACCGTCAGCCGCTCGCCGGTCACCGCCTCGCTAAGCGTCGGGAACATCGTGGCGAACAGGACGAAAAACGCCGAAAACAGCAGGATCCAGTTGTTCGCCAGAAAAGCAGCCTCACGAGACACCCACGAGTCGAGCTCGTTGCGGGCGCGCAACAGCGGCAGCCGATACAACACGAACCCGAAACTGACCGTCAGAATGGCGACCATGAAGATCGTGAACATCCTGGCAAGCTCGGGGTCTTCACCGAACGCATGCACCGACTGCACGACGCCGGTGCGCGTCATGAACGTACCGAAAATCGTCAGGAAGAAGGTCAGGATCACCAGCGTGACGTTCCAGACTCGCAGCATGCCGCGCTTTTCCTGGACACGCACAGAATGGAGAAACGCCGTAGCCGTGAACCACGGGAGCAAACCTGCGTTCTCCACCGGGTCCCAACCCCAGTAACCTCCCCATCCGAGTTCTTCGTAAGCCCAGATCATGCCGAGGCCCAGGCCGATCGACAGGAAGAGCCACGAAATCATCGTCCAGCGCCGGACGGCGCGGACCCAGGAGTCGTCGAGATAGCCGGTGATGAGCGCGGCCATCCCGAAGGCGTACGGAATCGTCAGCCCGACGAAGCCGGTGTACATGGTGGGCGGATGGATCACCATGTAGAAGTTCTGCAGCAGCGGGTTCAGCCCGGCGCCGTCTGTCGGACTCTCCGTGAGATAGGTTTCGAAGGGATTGTTGTGGATCACCATCAGGAACAGAAAGAACATCTGCACGGCTGAGATGACCACCACGACATACGGGATCAACTCCCGGTGACGTTCTCTGTTGACGTATACGGCAGCGCTGCCGAAGAGCGACAGCAGAAAGACCCAGAACATGATCGAGCCGTCAAGCCCGCCCCAGTAGGAGGTGATCTTGTAGAACAGCGGCTGAACGGAATCTGAATACCGCTGGACGTATTTGATGGAGTAGTCGCCGACGACGAAGGCGTACACGATGACCGAGGAGGCCACCGACATGATGGCGGCGATCAGGTAGAAGGCCCCGATCCCGCTCTCAATCAGCCGCTGTGAACGTCGGCGTGCACCCGCGATCGAGGCGGCGATCGCGTAGGCGCACGTCACAAACGCGGCGAGCAGGAGATAGGACCCCAGGGACGACATGAATCTCGCCTGGGACTAGAACGTCGATGTCGCCGGTATGTTCGCTGCTGGCCCGGCTCCGACGCCGCCCTCGGCTTCGTACTTCGACGGACACTTGGCTGTCATCTCCGTCGCATGGAAACCGTCCGGCGAGAGCGTGCCCTGCAGCACGACCTCCGAGTCGTTCTTGAACGTGTCGGGCACGATGCCTGTATACGACGCCAACACCACCTGCCCGTTGTTGTGCATCTCGAAGCGGTAATCGAGCGTATCCCGCCTGCGAGCGACGTTCTTCGCATACCCGTGAATCTGGAGTGGCTTGCCGTACCACGCATCGGGCTGGACCATCACTTCGTCCACGTGCTTGTAATACTGTGCACTCTCGCCGATCGTTGAGTACAGCAATCCGCCAAACGCCAGGGCGAGCACCAAGCTCGTCAGTCCGATTTTCGCGGCTTTGTGGCTCATAAATAGAGGCTTTCGGTAAAAGTTGCCCTCAGGATATCAGTAATCCCGCATTCCTGCACAACTTATAGACCAACGCGACGGGCAGGCCCACGACGTTCGAATAGGAGCCCTCAATCCTGGTGACAAAACGCGATGCAAGACCCTGGATCGCGTAGCCCCCCGCCTTGTCAGCGGGTTCGCCGCTGGCGACGTACCAAGCGACCTCCGTCTCAGACAGGCGGGCGAACTCTACGTCGGTGCGCGCGACGTGGGTCTGCGCTTGGCCCGCCTCCTCGGTCGGGCCGACCAGGCACACAGCTGTCAACACCGTATGGGTCCGATCGGACAGCAGTCCGAGCATGCGCCGGGCATCGGCCCCGTCCACCGGTTTTCCGAGCACCATCGCACCGACCAGGACAATGGTGTCGGCGCCGAGGATGGGCCGCCCAGGTGCCTTGAGAGCCGTCGTTTCGACCTTCCGCCGTGCGACCCGGCACACGTATTCCTCCGGCTCCTCCTCAGGCGCGATCGCCTCATCAATATCCGCCGACATGACATCAAATTCGACGCCCGCGGCCCGAAGCAGTTCGGCTCGCCTCGGCGATGCCGAGGCCAGGACCAGTCGCACGTGTCAATGCTATCCTCGCTCGCGTGATTCCGGTCGACCAGATCATGCCGAAGGCGCTCGCTGTCGTCCTGCGCGAGGCACCGCTGACGCGGGACAAGATCGCGTTCGCGTGGCGCACCGCCGTCGGCCCTGCCGTTGGGCGGGTGACCACGATCGAGCTGAAGGGCCAGATCCTCCACGTGCAGGCGAAGGACGCGGCGTGGCGGAGGGAGATCGAGCGGTCGGCGGGGGTCATTTGCACCAAGCTGAAGGCGTTGCTCGGTGATGATGTTGTGCGCGGCCTCGACGTCACGGTCGCATGAACGTGCCATTGCACACGTACAAGAGGGGGTCAGACATGAGATTGCAGCCATCGGCTCGCGTCATCGCGGTCGGCTTCGGTGTCCTGGCGGTCGCCTGTGGAGGCGCGACGCCACCAGCGCAGGAGGCGGAGCCATCCGAAGCTGCTTCGGCACAGGCGCCGGGCGGCGCGACGACCACAGGCGACCTCATCAAGGACTGGGAGCGCCAGAAGGAAACGCTGATGGCCATCGCCGACGCGATGCCAGAGGACAGGTTCGGCTACAAGTCGACGCCGGCCCAGCGCAGCTACGGTGAGCAGGTCATGCACATCGCCGGCGTCAACGTGCAGATTCTGGAGTTAGTCGGCGGCTCTGCAGCCGCGCCGTCGTTCACCGCCGAGAGCGCGACCACGAAGGCGGAGATCCTTGAGGCACTGGCGGACTCCTACGATTACGGCATAGCCCTCCTCAACGAGCAGACCGGCGCCTCGATCAACGAGACCATCGAGGCGGCGTTTCTCGGGCCGTCGACGCGCGCGCGTGTGTTCTGGTTTCTCCTGGGGCACTCTATGGATATCTACGGTCAGATGGCTGTGTATCTGCGGCTGAACGACATCGTCCCGCCGGCCAGTCGAGGCGTGTAGCACCGACCCCGGTGAGTTCTGCGAGTGCGGGCCTCATCGCGAGTCACTCGATCGGGCCACCGAGCGCGTTGGGCCGTGGCGGCCCTACCGCCTCAGCGCGCTCAGGACCCGTCCTGGGGGTGGTGGCGATCCGGGATTCGGCAAGGAGTTCGTCCTATCGCCGATCTGGCCCCCGGACATCAGCCTCGGACATCAGCCCTGATTCGTGAGGCAGAAACTGCAGCGATTCGTGTCAGCCAGGGCGGCAACGTCTGCTGACCGGCCGATGGAGGGGCGAAAGTCTCTAAGGCTGTAAGTTATTGACCTGTATAGATGAGGCTGACGATACTGCACGCATTTTCGCTTGACTTTCGTGTGGCGCGATTCTAGTATCGACACCGGTCGTGACCTCCCCTGTCATACCCATGGATCATTCTGACGGTGAACGCAGGGGCCCGCTTTCGCCCGCCCGTTAAGGAGACCGTATGCCTGTTGATGAACTGAAGGAACGTAACAAGGCGCTCGACATCGCGCTCGGCCAGATTGAAAAGCAATTCGGCAGGGGGTCCATCATGCGCCTCGGGCAGAGCGGTGCGATCGCGACCGTCGACTCAATTCCGACCGGCTCGATCAGCATCGACTATGCCTTGGGCATTGGCGGCGTGCCCCGCGGCCGCGTCGTTGAGATCTACGGGCCTGAGTCATCAGGCAAGACGACGCTGGCGCTCCAGGTCATTGCCCAGGCCCACAAAGCCGGCGGCATGGCGGCCTTTGTCGACGCGGAACATGCGCTCGACGCGGCCTACGCTCGGAAGCTGGGTGTCGATCTGGACAATCTGCTCGTGTCGCAGCCTGACAACGGCGAGCAGGCGCTCGAAATCGTCGAAGTCCTGATCCGCTCCGGAGGCCTCGATGTGGTGGTCGTCGATTCGGTTGCGGCACTGGTGCCGAAGGCTGAAATTGAGGGCGAGATGGGTGACGCGCAGATGGGACTCCAGGCACGGCTGATGTCACAGGCATTGCGAAAGCTGACCGGCGTGGTGTCCAAGTCCAAGACCACGCTGATTTTCATCAACCAGCTCCGCGAGAAGATTGGCGTCATGTTCGGCAGCCCGGAGACCACGACCGGGGGCCGCGCACTGAAGTTCTACTCGTCGGTCCGCATCGACATCCGCCGAATCGCCAGCATTAAGGATGGCGACCAGATCATCGGCGGGCGCACGCGCGTGAAAATCGTGAAGAACAAGATGGCCCCTCCTTTCCGCGAGGCGGAGTTCGACATCATGTACGGCGAGGGTATCTCCCGGGAGGGTGACCTGCTGGATCTGGCCGTCGACAGACGCATCATCGAGAAGAGTGGTTCCTGGTTTTCGTACGCCGGTGATCGGCTAGGGCAAGGGCGCGAGAATGCGAAGCAGTTCCTCAGGGAGAATCCGGACATACGGCAAACCGTCGAGGACCGCGTGCGAAGGGAATTGGGCCTTGTGCGCGAGCCGGAACCCGCCGCGGTGTGACGCGCCTAGCTAGTGGTCTGGTTGCGAAACCAGACCACTAGGAGCCGACTCCCCAAGGTGGCCATATCGGGTATGCCCCTCTACAATGATCGAGGCGCGGCGCCGGACGCAGCGTAGCGTTGCGGCATCCTGATCGCTGGAGCGACCTCTGCGCGGATGCGCTGTGCCAGATGCTCCCTCGGTTGACCTGGAGGCACCATGAGAACGTTCTATGAGGAATTCCGCATCTACTATCTCCCGTGGCTAGTCGCCGCCTCTGCCATCGCCATCATCCTGTGGCAGCAGCACACGACGATCCAGCTCATCGAGCGGATCAACGGCGGCTACCTCGATCGGCTGGCGACGGTCTCGGAATCGCTTGAGCGGGTGAATGTAACGCTGCAGACGGAAGGCTACACGCTCCCCCCTTTAGCAGCGGCTCGCGAGGCCGGCGCGCGAGCCTCCCGGTAGGGGGTGCACTCGTCGAAGGCCTTCGCGAGCCAGTACAACTCGGGGGACAAGCGACGTGGCTGTATGACCTGGCACGGATCTGGGCCGTGCGAAGTGGCGAACAGGTCGTGCTCGTGAGTGCCAACGACCATGTCCACACATGGAATTCGGCGCACTACGCTAATCGAGCCGTCGATATTCAAGGCACGGGGCTCGACGGACTGGCCGCGTGGTACCGCGGATTGGGGCTACTTGTCTATTGGCAGGTGCCAGGCCACTGGCAGCATGTTCACGTAGAAGTTGACGAAGAATACCTGAATACGCCGACTCTCGGTGGCTGAAAACACACACGCCTGGCCCGCGCAGTGGCCGCTTAGCAACGAATGGTGCCGAAGGACGGAATTGAACCGCCGACGCCGTGATTTTCAGCCACGTGCCGCATATTCGTACCGATGACTTTCGGTGTATTTCGGTAGCAGCCCCGTTCGGTGTTTGCACCTAAATGACAGCCGATGTAGCCGGATGACGGCTTTCGTTGCAAACGGTTGCAATCCCTCTAGCCATTAGTTCACATGCTCTCCGCTGGCAGTCTCGGGTGCCGACTCCGGCAGACCTTCATCACCACCGCGCTCGGCCTTGGCGTGATACAAAATCCGCGCGCCGGACTCCAACGTTGCTTTCGTGACAGTCCCGAAGTGTCTCGCTAACGTCGCCTCCATGGCGGCTGGGGAGTACTCGAAGTCCTGGGCGTCCCGGTGACGTAGCAGGTGCTGCACCATCGGATCGTCGCGGCCGACGAACTCGATGACCAGTTCTGCCCCGAACCCAGCAAGCCACTCGATCAATTCGTCCAGCGGAATATTACGCCCGATGACCAGATGGTGCATGAGGGCGAGACACAGGATGAGCTCGGGTACCCCACGGTCGGTGAGCGAACGCCGCTCTCGACCACGCCAGCCGAGCCCAGATGAGGGGTTCGCGAAATCCGAGACCAGCGGCAAGATGTTTGTGCAGCCCTCTTCTTTGATGGCCTGATACAACCGGTCGATCACCACATGGTCGGCGTCGATCGCCAGCACGTAGTCCGCATGCTGGCTGGCTAGTCGCGAGTAGACACCGGTGTTGCACCCAAGATCCCAGACCGTATGCCATCGCCGAGCCGTCAGCACCCGTTGCACAAAAGTGGTTTTGCGCCGGAGATCGTCCGATTCGTACGTGTGGGTATCCTGATAGTCGGACCACGTCGACCGCGTGGGTTTCCAGCGCAGCCGTTCGACGAGCCGATGCAGACCGGCCACGTTGTGCTTGATGAGCTGAACGCCGAAGCCGGCGCTGCGGAGATCCGCCTTGATATTGCGAACAGAGCCTTCGTATCGGGCTTGCGCCTTCGCCTGCAGGTAGACATGCGTCAGGACGCCGGGCCGGAGGTAGTCCCGCGCGGAAAGCAGCGACCGGATCTGTTCGGCCTCGATGCCTTCGAGACTCCCGCGCAACCAGGCATGGAACGGCACGTTCTTGTAGGCCTGGAGAAAGAGAGGATAGAGAAACAGCTCGCAGAACTGACGATAGCCAGCCCACGGATCACCGGCGTGATACGCGGTGAACGAGCCGATGTCGATGAACGTCGGGCGTGGGCCCACCCACTGGACGTTGAAGGGGGTGGCGTCCTTCAGCGTCATGCCCTCCTCCAGCGCCGCAATCGTCACGTCGAGTTGCAGGAGCGCTGCGTCTCTGAGCATGCTGAAGGGCCACTCGTAGGGGTAGGAGACCATCGGGACCGTTTCGTGTTTCAAGACGGCGACCCACTTGGTATCCAGGGCCGGCAAACCCGCTCGGTCGCCGACCTGCTCGGTCGGGATCACATGACGCTCCGCCGTCAGGCGCTTGAAGAAATCGGTCGCGGCGAGTTGTTCCCAGTCCGCGAGCGCGCGCCGGCTCAGACAGCGCAGGACCGCGCCGTTGTGACGGAAGACCTTCGTATCGGGATCGCGAAAGGACCCAGCTTCGAATTGGGGCGATTCAGTCGAGACCCGCATGAGCCCCCGACTTAGCGGTTGTCGCTCTGGAGGCCCTTTCGACGAAACAAGGAGGTCACCCGATGCCAGTACAGCCTCCCCACCACCCCGATGGCCGCGAAGCCACCGAGCAGTATCTGGAGCAGCATGCTGCCGCCGCTAGGGTCAATGTACGCATCTACCGGGGCTTCGAGGAGAAGCCACGCCATCAACACGAGAAGAGGCAGCAACAGGCGTTTCTTCATTACCGTAGTCCAATTCGTAGGCGACCGAGGCCTAGGCTAGCAGAATCGCCGCGGTTCGTCACCCCCGGGCGTCACGTTTTCGGCGTGCTCGCTCGCCCTGACCGGAGTGCAGAGGCACCCGCGACGAAGCCCCGTCGCGGCGCTACCGCGGTGCGCCGGGTTACGGCGCTTCGAGGGACGACACGTCGTACCCGCTCTCCCTCAAATGCCGAACGATGACCTGTCGTACCGTGGCCAGCGACTGAACCTCTCCGTCTTCAAGTGGAGCGGTGTGCCCGTCAAGCCGCGTTATCTGAATCTCCGTCGTGTTGAGACCCAGCCGGTACAGCCGATCACCCAGCGCGACCTGGACGGTCCGCAGGTTGTAAAAGGGTGGGTCTTCGAAGGGTGGGGCTTCGTCCCCGCTATCAGCCGTCGACTCGAAACTGAAGATCGGTCGATGCCGGTCTGGCTCGGGTCCGATCAGCGACTGACCGGTCATCCAGTTATATTCTAAATATTGCTCCTGAGGTACTCAGGCTCGCTCCGCTTGGCGGTGCTCGATGCTTGAGGCTCCGGAGTCGGAGGCCCGGGTGACACCTCGACCCAGGAGTGGCCAGACATTAGCGATCTTTCGCGGATGACCCTCGATCTGCCGCGCACTACGATGAGGGTCGCCCCTTCATCACGAACCAGAGTCCGGACACACCAAGGAACGATGTGGCAAGACGCACCAACCACGGAACGACGGGGGAATCGCGGTAGAGGCTCAGACCTCCGCGAATGCGAGTCTCGCCGAGCCTTGTCTCGTCGGAGACGGCCCGGCGAGAGCGATCGATGTGATGAGTGTCAGCCACGGACGGATGAGTCACGATGGCTTCGATGCCTTGCTGCGAAGCGTCGCCCAAGTCGTAGGCCCAGGTTGTTCCCGCCAGGAACTCGCCGGACACGAGCTTCAGTTGGTGCTCCATCTCCGTTTTCACGTTGTCGCTGACGCCCTCAGCCCAGCGGATATTCACCCGCGGCGCGAGGGACGGGGGAATAAACACGTGAAGCCAGCCGGCAACCAGGAGAACAAGGGCACTGGTCAAGGCCAGCACGCCGATCTGCCGAGAATCTCTCCTTGTCGGGGGTGGAGTTGCGGTCACGGGACCCCGTACGGGATGGCCGTCGGGCTTGGCATCCCCAAAGTACGCACGCTCCTGAGCCCGTGGTTGGACCCTCGGCCACTCTCAGTCATCCGCTCATTTTCTCACGGTGCGCTTCTCACTCGTATGGATCGTTGCGGAACCCTGTGAGCATCAACGTTTCGTCTCGCGCCACAGGGACGGTCGCCCTGCTGGTCGTCGCGTCTGCGGTAGGCTTCCGATTCCTCGACCCCGTCGTGCCATCCACCGCGGCGCTCGGGTTCCTGACTGCGAGTGCTGCAGTGGGCGTCATACCCGGCATGTTGCTCGCCCTCTTGTGGCGTCCACGACCCCAACTCACAGCACTGGAGGCGATAGGATTCGGCATCGCAACCAGCCTCGGCCTCGTATAGGGCGCCGACCGGGACGGCCAGAATGGAAATCCCGGCGAAGATCATACTGTCGCGTTGATTGATTCGGAATGCGGATCATGGAAAAGGGGGGAGCAAGATCATGAACGCAGGCGGCACAGCGAAAGACCAATCCATCGGGGTATCCGTCGAAACCGAATGGGGTACTCTGACTGAAGTCATCATCGGCATCGCGCCGGGCGAGCACAAGACGCCGACCCGATTTCCCGTCACGCTTCCGAACAAAGCGAAGTTCTATACTCCGGACGTGCGCGAGCTGCTGATTTCGTCCGCCGGCGAGCCCTTCGCCCGTGGCTGCGCTACTACAATCATGACCGGCCGCACGCGAGCCTGAACTATGAACCGCCCCTCTCACGACTGACGAGTGCTGCGTGATGAACAACGTGTTTGACTTCAACATCTAGCTGGCGGCAAGCACGCGGCGGCTAGGACGCTTGGTGCAATAGGCGGTAAGATCAACGCTCTTCAGTGACGGGCGCAGCTTGGTAGCGCGCCTGCTTTGGGAGCAGGATGTCGCGGGTTCGAATCCTGTCGCCCCGACCACTTTTCGCTTCGGCCGTTGACGTATCGTTGACGTAGTTCTCCGGCAAGTGACGATTGAGGGCCACCTCGAATGTTTCCGACTGTCTTCCTGTTGATGTTGAGTGCCGTTCTGCTGGCGTTGTTTGTGCCCCTGTCGATCTATGCGGAGAACCGCGGCGAGGTGCTCGCCTTGGAGACGCTAGCTCCACTTGGGCTCTTGGTGCTGGCGAACGCCGTACTCATCGGGCTGGCCCGAGTCGCGAAGCTCAATCTCCGAAAGTTTGCGGTCGTGCTTTCCGTCTTCTGGGTCGGCTTCTTCCAGTTCGGAATGCTCAAACCCGTCCTGCTCCGCACGGGGCTCTCGGACCACCTGCTGGGTGTCCTGGTTATTCTCGCGCTACTCGGCATCGGAGCGCTCGTCTGGCGGGTTGAGCGGGTCTCGGACCCGCTGGTCGGATGGTTCGTCCTCGTATTCGCAGCAAGCGTCTCCGCCTACCCGCTCGGTGTACTCGCGTTCGACCTCACATCGGAAGCCCTCGGGGCGACCCGGTCTTCCCTGTTCCGCACCGCCCCCGCTCCGCTGGACGCAAGTGTGGGCGAAGGGGCCGATATCTTCTACGTCCTACTCGACGGCTACGCGGGGTCGGATGTACTGTCTGGCGACTTCGGCTACGACAACGAACCGTTTTTACAATTGCTGCGAGACCAAGGGTTCGTGGTTATGGACCGGAGCCGATCGAACTATGCGAAGACGATCCACTCTCTCGCGTCCGCCTTCAACATGGACTACCTCGACTTGCTGGTGGAGGAGGAAGGCGAGGATTCGACGAACGCCCTGCCGATCGTCCACTCAATCCACGACTCCCGTCTCAACCGCACCTTGCGAGCGGCGGGCTATCAGGTATCTGTGGTGCTCGGGAGCACTCACTTGCTTCCCAAAGAGCCGATCGAGTCGATCGACGATGTCCGCAGCTACACGCAGAGCAGCCAGTTCGCGCTGACGGTGTCCGGGCGTACGCCTCTGTCCGCCGTGCTCGATCCAGTATTCGACTTCGACTTCGACGTGGACGGGAAGCCGTGGGTCCCAGATTCCCACGAGTGGGTGCTGGAGCAAGGCCTCGATCTCGCCTCCAACGATCGACGAGACTTCGCGTTCCTGCATGTGTTGTCGCCCCACGAGCCCTACTACTTCGATGAGCAGTGCAACGTAGTGGCGGAGTACCGGCATCAGAGTTGGAACAATTACGAGGGTCCGTTCGACGCCTATCGCGCCGCCTACATCGGCCAGCTCCGCTGTACCAACCGGTTAGTCGAGCGGTTCCTCAGCGAACTCGACACTCATCGCCCGAAGCCCATCGTCGTCATCCAGGGCGATCATGGCCCGTCCGAGATCGAGAGCAACGTGCTTGATCGAGAGGGCATCGACGAAGCGCGTTTCCGATCCAGCATCCTCAACGCGATCCGCGTACCGGGTGCGGAGCACCTGCCAACCACTCGGGACATGACGCCGGTGAACAACTTTCGGGTCGTGCTGGGGCAGCTCGGGCTCGCGCCGGACGAGAAGCTCGAAGACCGCAGCTACAGTTCGAGCTACGAACGCCCGTATGAGTTCGCTCGCTGGTAGGTCTTCAAGCACGCTTAGCGCCAACGGCACCGAGCCCCTGTTTAGCACGGACGCCCCGCATCTTGCATCACTTGTTGTTTGTCAGCACCGACCACTCGAACGGCTCTCAGCAGACGCCACAAACGTACCCACGGCCGAAAAGACTGAACTAGACTCTATCGTGCATTAACGGACGAGGTCGGTTTCTGCTTTGGGAGCAGGAAACACACACGGGCAGGTACAGGCGCGTGCATCGCTGATCGCATTTGGGACACCGGAGGAAGACGCGCCCTCGTCTCCTGGCGGCGTTCTGGCGGACTTCCCAGGAGGCGGTGATCTCACGGCCTTCGACGGTGTAGGTGGACATGCCTCTGGCTCCTGAGCGCACGCGGGAGGCATCGTGTTGCAGCAGCGCCGTGTACACCTCCTCGGCCTTCAGCATTGACCAACACTCGGTCACGCGGGTTCACCTAGCAGCCCGTGGTGAAAGTCCGGCGTCGCACCGAGACGAGCGAGGCGCCTCGCGGACAAGGCGCGACGACTGAAAATACCGCCTGTATTTGAAGGAGGAGCAACGCAGATCGCGAGGATGCGTCGCTCGTCGAATGCAGACGGACTTTTGCCACGGGCTGCTAGGCCCCCAGCGTCCTCCAGGACAGCTTACGGCGGCCTCGTGGGGCAGAATCCAACGCACAGGCTTTCGCGACCCACGATTTCGTCTGCGTGTGACCCTAGCGTGATCCCAATTAAGCGCGTGCCGAATAATTCGCCTAATTGTTAGTAAATTTGGTGCCGAGGGACGGAATTGAACCGCCGACACCGTGATTTTCAGTCACGTGCTCTACCAACTGAGCTACCTCGGCACTGGGCGTATTCGCGAACGTGGAAGGACCCCGGAGTATAGCACGCTCGATCACCGCCGGCCGCGGCCGATCCGGATTGGAACAGGTGACGCATCGCGCATAGAATCAGCGCCGCCCACAGTGTTGCCTCCACAGTGTTGCCTCCACAGCGTCGCCTCCACAGCGTCGCCTCCTGAGTGCTGCTTTCAACGCGCTACATCTCGCGGGCGCTGCTATCCACACAGCGCAGCTTGGTATCACCATTGAAAAGCGAGAATCTCTGGACAACGAACGCCGAGATTGTACGGTCCTGGTCATATCGGGACGCATCACGCTGGGTGAATGCCACGGGGATCTGAGAAACGCGGGGCGGGGGTTCGTCGATCGAGGACATCGACTCCGTCCCGTCGGCGCACCGACTGTCACCACGCGCTAGGCTCCAGCCGGTGTACGCTTATTACTGCGAAACAGCGGGCTGACGACAACAGGCTGCCAGCCGTCCATCAACCACCACGAGGTAGGAACCCGCGTGACTCGAATTACCCCGCTCATTCTCATGCTCTTGCTCGCCGGATGCTCGTCTGATACCCCAGAGACTCCGGTTGACCAGGCCAACGACGGCAACGCCGCTGGTACCGGAGCCTCCGAGGGCGCGGCGCCCAGTGCTGGTGCGCCACTGAGACCATCTGAGCCAGCGGCACCGGTCCCGGCCCAGTTGCCTGAGATCGTGGCGTACGTCAACGGTGAACCGATTACCGGCAACGACGTCGAGAGGGGCATCGCCGAGCTTGAAGCACGAGCCGGCCAACCGGTGCCCCCGGGTCAGCGTAACCAGGTGGTTCGCGACGTACTCAACCAACTCATCGGGTACCGGCTGCTGTTGCAGGAAACCCAGGAGCGCCGGACGTCGGTGCCCGAGGCCGATGTCGACGCCAGGGTCGCCGCGTTGCGCGCGCAGTTCCCATCAGAGGAAGCATTTGCCGAGACACTTCAGCTCCAGGAGATGACACTGGAGATGCTGCGCACGGATGCGCGCCGTTCGCTGCAAGTGGATGCACTGCTCGAATCCGAGATCGGCACTAGCCCACCGGTGACGCCAGAGGAGATCGCCGAGTTCTACGAGCAGAATCCCGCGGATTTTCAGCAGGGCGAACAAGTGAGGGCCAGCCATATTCTGCTCAGCTTTCCGGAGGACCCCGACGCCGCGGCCAAGGAGGAGATCCGCGTCCGGGCGGCGGGCGTGCTGAATCTGGTGCAGACAGGAGCGGATTTCGCCGGGGCTGCCAGGCAGTACTCCGACGATCCCGGTAGCCGGCCCAACGGCGGGGATCTCGGGTACTTCCAACGAGGACAGATGGTGCCCCCTTTCGACGAGGCAGCGTTTTCGCTCGCGCCCGCGCAGATCAGTGACCTGGTCGAAACGTCGTTTGGGTACCACATCATCCAGGTGACCGACAAACAGGCAGCGGGAACCATCCCGCTTGCTGACGTCAGGCAGGAGGTGCAGGCGTACCTTGAGGGCCGCAACCGCGACCTGGAGATGCAGGCGTTTGTCGATAGTCTCAGAGCTGAGAGCAACGTCGACATCTACATCTGAGCGAGTGGAAGACGCAACACGCTTGGACGTGTGGCTCGACGTGGCGTGCCTGTTCAAGACACGATCGGAGGCCAAGCGCGCCTGCGAGAGCGGAAAAATCGAGGTCAACGGCCAGAGCGCCAAACCCAACCGGCTCGTACGCGACGCCGACCGCATCCGCATCGGCCGCCCCTATGGCCGTCACCAGGACGTCATCGTGCGAATCGCGCTCTCGCAGCACGTCCGGAAATCGGAGGCGAAGGCGCTCTATGACGACGTGACCCCGAAGCCGAGCGCCGAGGAACTGGAGATACGCCGCATGGAACGTGTCTATCGGGCCGCCGCGCGGGCCGCCGGCACGCCGGATCAGCGCCAGCGGCGCGAACTGAGACGGCTCAAGGAACGGGGCTGAACGCATGCCCCGCAATCAGGAAGTCATCCGCCAGTGGAAGGTGCTCCACGCCCTCGAATCCTCGCGCCACGGTTCGACGATCGCCGCGCTGGCGACGGAACTGGCCGTCACAACACGGACAATCCGACGCGACCTCGCAGCGCTGCAGGAAGCTGGCTTTCCGCTGTTCGACGATCGCGACGAAGAGAGCGGCGGCGTACGGTGGCGCCTCGGCGGCCAGCTCCTTAAGGGGCTTGAGACCGGGTTTACGCTTCAGGAGTTGTGTGCGCTCTACCTGAGCCGTAATCTGCTCGAGGCGGTGGCACCGACACCGTTCCAGCGCGACCTCGGCCTTGCGCTTGGGAGGCTCGAAAAACTGCTCTCCCCCCGTCTCCGCACCTTCCTGGATAGGTTACCCGGCGTGCTGACGGCAAAGCCTGGACCCCGCGCTCGAAAGGGCGGCTCGTCCGACGGTATCGTCGGCCGGCTGCTCGAAGCGATCCTCCACTACCGCGTCGCGACGATGCGGTATGACTCCATGTCGAGCGGAGTGGTCAAGGACTACCTGATGCACCCGTATCGCATGGCGTTCGCGCAGGGAGGTCTCTACCTGCTCGCCTATGTGCCGGCCTACGAAGACATCCGCACATTCGCGGTCGATCGCATCGTCTCGGTCTCGCTCGACAAGCAGACGTTCGCGCCGAAGGAACGGATCGGGGACGACGTCTTCGCCAATTCGCTTGGCGTCAATACAGGGCCTGGCGCCGAGGTGGAGATTGCGTTCGAATCCCGTGTCGCGCCGTACGTGCGCGCACGCGTGTGGCACGCCTCCCAGCAACTGCGCGCCGGCGCCGACGGGGGGTTAGTGCTTTCGATGAACGTGTGTCACGATTGGGCACTTCGGAGTTGGATCCTGAGTTGGGGTCCCTTCGCCCGCGTGCTCGCCCCTGCCGCGCTGGCGGAGCAACTTCGTTCGGACCTGCAGGCGGCAGCCGACCGTTACACACACGCGTAAGAAGGGGTCCCCATGCCGCAGCGCCCAGTCCGTCTCCTCTTGTTCGCCGTGTTGGCGCTCATCTTTTTCGCGGGGCCGGCGCTGGTCGGGTTTTACACCGATTGGCTCTGGTTCGGCGAGGTCGGCTACCAGCAAGTGTTCCTCACCATGCTCGGCGCCCAGGGCGCGCTGTTCGTCATTGCGTTTGTGATCTCCGCGGCGTGGCTGGCGGCGAACCTCCGAATCGCGCTCGCCACGGTTGGGGACCTGCGTTCCGTCTTCACGACACGCGAGGGGATCGAAGTGCCGCTGCCGGGTCGGGAGCAGTTGAGCATGATCGCGTCGGCGGTGGCGGCGGTGCTGGCCGGGATCATGGCGCTGTTCGCCTCGTCTCAATGGGAGACCTGGCTCACCTGGCGGAACGCCGTGCCGTTCGGAGAGGCCGATCCCATCCTGGGACGCGACGTCGCGTTCTACGTCTTCTCGCTGCCCTTTTATCAGTTTGTGCGTGGCTTGGCGCAGGGGCTGGTTCTACTGGCGGGGCTCGGCGCCGGCGCGCTCTACTTCCTGTCCGGCAGCCTGACATCGACCTTCGGGGCCATGCCGTGGATGACGCCGGGCGCGCGCCGGCATCTGTCGCTCCTGATCGCGCTGTTCCTGATGCTGCTGGCGGCTGGCGCGTGGTTGGATCAGGCTGAGCAACTCATCCAGCCGTCGGGCGTGATCTACGGGCCTGGATACTCGGATGTCCACGGTCGAATGCCCGCAGCGCTGCTGCTCGCGGCGATCAGTGTGATTGGGGCCGCACTCGCGGCACTCCAGGCATTTTCGCCGCGCAACTGGCCGATTCCCGCGGCGATCGTGCTGTATATCCTCGTCGCGGTCGGGGGCACGGGTTACAGCACCGTCCTGCAACGGTTCGTCGTGTCGCCGAACGAGCAAACCAGGGAGTCCCCGTTCATTCAGCACAACATCGACGCCACGCGCCGCGCGTTTGGTCTCGATGGCGTCGAGGCGCAGGAGCTATCGGGCGACGCACTCCTGGTTCGTGACGACGTGACCCGCAACTCCGCCACGATCGAGAACGTGCGCCTCTGGGACCACCAGCCGCTGCTCGATACGTTTGGACAGTTGCAGGTCATTCGTACGTATTACGACTTCACGTCGGTTGACAACGACCGGTACATGATTGACGGCTCGTTACGGCAGATCATGCTCTCGCCGCGGGAACTCAATACCGCGAGCCTCCCGAACCGGACGTGGGTGAACGACCGGCTGACCTTCACGCACGGGTACGGGCTCACGCTTGGCCCCGTGAACCAGGTGACTGAAGAGGGGCTACCGGTACTGTTTGTCGGCAACCTCCCCCTCGAGACGACGCCCGAGCTGCCGATTGACGAGCCGAGCCTGTACTTCGGCGAACTGTCGAACGACTACGTCATCGTGCGGACCGGCACCAGCGAGTTTCACTATCCGCGCGGCGAGGACAACGTCTTTACCCAGTACGAGGGACAGGGCGGACTGCCGATCGGATCGCTGTGGCAGAAGCTGGTGTTCGCGCTTCGTTTCGGCGCCTACCAGATACTTCTGAGCGATGACATCAACGACGAAAGCCGAATCCTGTTTCTTCGCAACATCAACGAGCGTGTGCAGAAACTGGCGCCGTTCCTGGACTTCGACCAGGACCCGTATCTTGTGGTCGCCGACGGTCGGCTGTACTGGATGTACGACGCGTACACCACGAGCGCCCGCTATCCGTACTCGACGCCTGGTGGCGCCGGGGGCCTGAACTACATTCGCAACTCGGTAAAAGTGGTCATTGACGCGTACCACGGCACCACCACCGCCTACATGGCTGATCCGGAGGACCCGATTGCCGCGACCTACGCGCGGATTTTTCCCGGCATGTTCACGCCACTGGCCGACATGCCCGAGTCGCTGCGAGTGCACGTGCGGTACCCCGAAGATATCTTCTCGATCCAAGCGTCGGTCTACGCGACGTACCACATGACGCAGCCGGCAGTGTTCTATAACCGCGAGGACCAGTGGCAAATCCCCATCATCGATGATGCCGGCGATGCCGGGCCGATGCAGCCGTACTACACGATCATGCGCCTGCCCGGCGAGGACGAGCCTGAATTCATCCAGATGTTGCCGTTCACGCCGCGAAACCGCGACAACCTCGCCGCATGGCTGGCCGCCAGTAGCGACGGAGAGCACTACGGCAGGTTGCGTGTGTTCCAGTTCCCGAAGCAAAAAGTCATCTTCGGACCGCGACAGGTTGTCGCGCGCATCAACCAGGATCAGACTATCTCGCCACAGATCACACTGTGGAACCAACAGGGATCGCAGGTGATCTGGGGCACGTTGATGGTGATTCCGATCGAGGAATCGCTGATCTACATCCGCCCGCTGTACCTACGCGCATCAGGCGGACGCATCCCAGAACTCACGCGCGTGATCGTCGCGTACCAGAATCAGATCGTGATGGAGGAAACGCTTGAGGCCGGCCTCGCAAGACTCTTCGGCGATGCCGTACCGTTGAGTCCCGAATTCGAACCTGGCAGCGACGTGCTGTTGGCATCCAATCCACCGACCGACACGGCGGCGATCGGCGGACCGCCATCGCAGGCGGGTACTGACCCGCTGCCGGGCCTGGCGGCACAGGCTCGCGGCTACTACGACCGCGCGCTCGAGGCCCAGCGTGATGGCGACTGGGCCACGTACGGCGAGGAACTGCAACAACTGGGCGATATCCTGGCCAGGATGCGACAGCAGTAGGGCGACTCTGCTCCTGAGTGCATATCGAGGGATCGCATTTTCTTTGAAAAAGGGTGCGGCGCTTGGTGGGCGTCCTGGCTGAAGTGGAACGCGGCGGCCTCGGGGCCGACGGGGCCGCAGCGCTCCTCCTGGAGCCATCGCCGCTCCCGGCGCGGTTGACCGCGCCTGCAGCGAGCCTATTCCTCGAACGCGCCTATCACCCAGGCGACCCACGCGACGCGCCGGCGGATCCCGCGAGCATTCTGTGGTCGGCGCCGTAGCGTAGGTAACCCGAAGACACCAGGGCTTTACGTGGGCGTCAGAGGTCAGGTAAGATGCCCGCCGGCACGACCATACTGGAATTGGGACTTTTTACTCAACCGCGTAAAGGACAGGCTATGAAATATATACGACCGGCGCTGGCGATTCTGGCGCTCACGATGACTGTCGGCTCCACCGATGCGCTTGCCCAGCGGGGGGGCGGCGGGCCTCAGGCCCCGATGACCTTCTTTGTCACCAGCACCCCGATGAACGGCGCCAACATGGGCGGAATTACCGGGGCAGATGCGCACTGCCAGATGCTGGCTGCGGCCGCCGACCGCGGCGACGCGACCTGGCATGCGTACCTCAGCACGCAGGGCCCTGGCGCCGTGAACGCCCGCGATCGGATTGGCAGCGGCCCGTGGCACAACCATCGGGGGCAGCAGGTTGCGGCCAGCGTGGCCGACCTGCACGGCGACACCATGCGCGACCGGAACCAGATCAACCGGGACGAGGCGTTGAACGAAAATGGCGAAAGGGTCAACGGACGTGGCGACCAGCCCAATCAGCACGACATCCTGACCGGCTCTGACTCCATGGGGAATGCGTTCGCGGCCGGCGAGGATCACACCTGCAGCAACTGGACGAGCAACGCCGACGGCACGGGTAGCGCCCAGGTCGGACACCATGACCGGTCCGGCGGCGGCAACTCGTCGTGGAACTCGGCGCACGGTTCGCGTGGTTGCAGCCAGGAGAACCTGGTCGGGACCGGCGGCAACGGCTACTTCTACTGCTTCGCCGCCAACTAACGCACGATCTGCGGGGGGCGAGCCCCTCAGGGCTCGCCCCCCGCAGCGTCTAAAACGATGAAAGGCCCGGTCGCCCGGGCCTCGTGCTGTTTGATGAGACGACTAAAGCGCTTTTCATGACCGTGTGGCATTCGAGCAGCCGCAATGCCGAAAATGGTTACGGCATTCGGCGGGACCGAAGCGTTGCGGTGGTGTGCGCAGAAGTATCATGCTCGCTCAGTCACTACTGGGGCTATCTGAAAAGCGCTCTAGCGCGGATTTCATGAGCGCGTAGCGCCCAAGGAACCGTAGGCAGTCCTCGCCTACCAGGGCGGAGCACCACGACCGCCTGCTAGGGAGAAGTGAAATCCGCGCCAGGCACTCCTGCGAGACGTCACACCGCTGGCGGCCTCACCCTTCCACCTGGGGTACTATGGCGAACCATGAACGTTCCCTTGTCTACACGAGTCGCGCTGCTGCTGCTCTCGGTCCTCACCGCGTCGATGCTGGCAGTAACCACGCGGGCACAGGATGCGGCGCCATGGACGGCCAGTCTCGATGACATCAGACACACGGCAGCACTGATCCCTGGCCCGAGGCCTCTCCGCCTCAACTTTCTGAAATTCGCCGAGAGCCACCGCACGAAGAACTTCTCCGTCGAAGGTGCGCCGACGATCCCAAGTATTCAGGCCCGCACGGCGTTCCAGGTGGTCTATGCCGACGGCCACCTGATGGTCGATGCCGGGATGGACCGCACCGTCCACGATTTTTTCGGCCGAGGCGTGCAGGAGCCCTATCTCCCGGAGGCCGCGGAGCAGGTCGAGCAGGCGGTCCGAGACGCGAGGCTCATCGTCGTCACGCACGAACACGGTGACCACGTGGCGGGGGTGGTCCATTCACCCGAGGTCGCCGATCTGGCTGCAAAGACGGTGTTGACGCGGGCGCAGGTCCAGACACTGACAGCCGCACCGCAGATGCCCGAGATCGCATTGACCCCTGAGGCCGCCGGGCGTTTCACGACAGTCGACTACGATAGTTACTTCCCTCTCGCGCCCGGCGTCGCGCTCATCAAGGCCGCTGGACATACTGCCGGTTCGCAGATGGTGTTTGTGACGCTGGCATCGGGTCGGGAGTACCTGCTGATCGGCGATGTCACCTGGCACATGGACGGCGTACGCCAGGTCAGGGGCAAGGACGCCCCATGGGTCACCGAGGACGCACGGGCGGTCATGGATCAACTCGCATGGCTGAACGAGCTGTCACGCACCGAGCCCGACCTGGTGATTGTCGCCAGCCACGACGAGGAGCAGCACATTGAACTGACTCGGCAGGAACTGCTGTCGAATCGTTTCGAATAAACCCTAATCTTGGAGGACACATCGCAATGACGCACTACGGAGGCAAAGACTTGGCGCGAAGCTTTCGCCAGGTTCGCGGCAACACCATTCAGACCGCCGAGGAGATTCCGGAAGACAAGTATGGATTCCAGGCGAGCTCCGACACACGCAGCATCGGCTCCACGCTGGCGCACATCGCGGTCAGCACGGGCTTTCAGGATCATATCCAGCGCAACAAGGTCGCCGACCTCAACGACGTGAACTTCATGGAGCTGTTCCAGACGTTCAGCGCGGAAGAAGCCAGGCCGCGGACCAAGGCAGAAACGATCGCCTACCTCAGATCACAGGGAGAGGCCTTCGCATCATTCCTCGAGGGCCTGTCGGATGAATTTCTTGCAGAACCCGTCGCGATGCCGCCGGGCGCGGACCTCGCGACCAAGACTCGTCTGGAGATGCTCTTGTCGCCAAAGGAACACGAGATGCACCACCGCGGGCAGCTCATGCTGCTTCAGCGCATGGTCGGCTTGGTGCCACATCTCACCCGACAGATGCAGGAGCGTATGGCGCAGTACGCGCCGGAGACACAGACGGCTTCCTGATTGGGACTGGCTGCCTGATTCCGCACCGTCTGGAGCGACCAGAACCAGCACCTCATTGAGGGGCTGGCGGTAGCAATACCGTAGAGGTTCGAGCCCCCCTTTCCGCACCAGAAATCAAGAAGGCCCGGTTCCCCGGGCCTTCTTTCGTTTCCAGCGATAGAACGCGAACGGCGCGCCTAGAGCGCTTTTCGAGAGCCCTTGCACTGACTGGGCGAGTCATGGTGCTTCTGCGCGCACCACTGTTACGCTTCGGTCCCGCCGAATGCCGTAACCACTGTCGGCATGGCGGCTACTCGAACGCCACACGGTCATGAAAAGCGCTTTAGAGGTCGAAGCGATCGAGATTCATCACCTTGCCCCACGCCGACACGAAGTCGCACACAAACGCCTGCTGGGAATCGCTACATGCATAGACTTCCGCGATGGCCCGGAGCTGGGAGTTCGATCCGAAGACGAGATCGACACGTGTGCCCGTCCAGTTAATCTTGCCCGTCGCGCGATCCCAGCCCTCGAAGACGCCCTCGGATGTGGCCGAAGGCTTCCACTCCGTGCCCATATCGAGCAGGTTGACGAAGAAGTCGTTGGTCAGCGTCTCTTGGCGATTCGTGAGCACGCCATGCGTGGACTTCGCGACGTTGGCACCCAGGGCGCGCATGCCGCCGACCAGGACCGTCATCTCGGGCGCGTTCAGCGTTAGGAGCTGCGCCCGATCGACGAGCATCTCCTCTGCCGGTATCTGGATGCCCTTCCGAATGTAGTTGCGGAAGCCGTCTGCGACGGGTTCCAGCACAGCGAAGGAATCGACATCGGTCTGCTCCTGCGACGCGTCGGTACGGCCCGGCGTGAATGGAACCTTCACTTCCTGCCCGGCGTTCTTCGCCGCGGCCTCGACGGCGGCGCAGCCGCCGAGCACGATGAGGTCGGCAAGTGAGACTCTCTTCTTGTCGGACTGCGCGGCGTTGAACTGCTTCTGGATCGCTTCCAGCCCCGCAAGCACCTTCGCCAATTCGCCAGGCTGGTTGACGTCCCAGTCCTTCTGCGGCGCGAGACGGACCCGCGCACCGTTTGCCCCTCCGCGCTTGTCGCTGCCGCGGAACGTGGCCGCCGACGCCCAGGCTGTCCTCACGAGGTGGGAAATCGGCAGGCCGGACGCAAGGATCGTGGCCTTCAGCGCCGTCACGTCCTGCTCGTCGATCACTGCATGATCGACGGCGGGGACAGGGTCCTGCCAGATCAGCACTTCCTTCGGCACCTGCGGGCCCAGGTAGCGAGCAACTGGGCCCATGTCGCGGTGCGTCAGCTTGAACCACGCCCTGGCGAAGGTGTCCGCCAATTGATCCGGATTCTCAAGAAAACGCCTTGAGATCTTCTCGTACGCAGGATCGAACCGCAGGGAAAGGTCGGTGGTCAGCATGGAGGGCGCACGGCGCTTGGACGAGTCGTGGGCGTCCGGCACTGTATCGGCGCCCACGCCACCCTTGGGCGTCCACTGGTACGCACCGGCGGGGCTTTTCGTCAGCTCCCATTCGTGGCCGAACAGGTTCTCGAAGAAGCTATTGCTCCACTTCGTTGGCGTACTGGTCCAGATGACTTCCAGGCCGCTGCCGATCGCGTCACCCCCTGTGCCGGTGCCAAAGCTGTTCTTCCAGCCGAGGCCTTGCTCCTCAATACTGGCAGCCTCAGGCTCGGGCCCCACGAGCTTCGCATCCCCGGCGCCATGGGTCTTGCCGAAGGTGTGACCGCCGGCAATGAGCGCCACGGTCTCCTCGTCATCCATCGCCATGCGTGCGAATGTCTCTCGGATGTCGCGGGCCGCCGCGAGCGGGTCCGGGTTGCCATTCGGCCCCTCCGGGTTCACGTAGATCAGGCCCATCTGGACGGCGCCAAGCGGATTCGCCAGCTCGCGGTCGCCGCTGTAGCGCTTGTCGGCCAACCACTCGGCCTCAGGCCCCCAGTTGATGTCTTCATCCGGTTCCCAGATGTCCGCGCGACCTCCACCGAAGCCGAAGGTCTTGAACCCCATCGACTCCAGCGCGACGTTACCGGCAAGGATCATGAGGTCGGCCCAGGAAATCTTCCGGCCGTACTTCTGCTTGATCGGCCAGAGCAGCCGGCGCGCCTTGTCGAGATTCACGTTGTCCGGCCAGCTATTGAGGGGCGCAAAGCGTTGCGTGCCCGTGGACGCGCCGCCGCGACCGTCGGCGACACGATACGTGCCGGCGCTGTGCCAGGCCATCCGGATGAACAGCGGACCGTAGTGGCCGAAGTCCGCGGGCCACCACTCCTGCGAATCGGTCATCACGGCATGGAGGTCCTTGACCACGGCATCAAGGTCGAGGCTCTTGAACTCCTTGGCGTAGTCGAACTGCTCGCCCATGGGATCGGACAGGGGCGAGTGCTGGTGCAGCATCTTCAGGTTCAACTGATTCGGCCACCAGTCCGCGTTCGTCGCCGTCCCAGCCACTGTGTGTCTGCGATCGCCGCCCATCACTGGGCACTTTGCTTCCGTATCCATCTTTCTCTCCGTTCCTGGTGTGTGCTTTTTGCCCGCTCCGGCGCCTGCAGATCAATCAGGTTTTCTCTCAGTCGTGGCGCGGAAGAGCCCGGCAATCTCGGGATAGTCCTCGATGCCCGGGCTTCGCGACGAAGAGGTCGCAGCGGATTGCCCGGAACTCTCCGGCAGGCGCATCCTTTAGATACTGCGAGGTCTTCGAATCGACCATGATGCCGCGCTCGGAGATCGTCCAGTGGAACCAATCTCGTCCTTCATGATACCGGTACTCACGTATTTACTTCTGCGCACAAGCCGCGCGAATCGCGGGCTTCGGCTCACGCCCCAACAGGGGATGTCCGCAACTGATTGTGCTGATTCATTGAACACCATCGCCGCCATGCGACAACGCAGCCACTCAAGTACGCCGTCGACGTCGACGCCGGGTCCGAGAGAGACAACAGGGCCGAGCCTCGCAACTAAGTCGATGGCGGGTGCATCGCGCTAGCCCGCCAGGCGGGACGCGGGCACGGTCGCCAAGAGGGACTCTCTCGTGGTTCCCGCGCCGACAGGTCCCTAACCCGCTGGCTCGGGAGTGTCTGGATCGACCAGCTTGAAGAACGCCGCTGCTGCTATCGCGGCGGCGAAGTGGCCGATCAGGTACACCCAGATGTTCGCTGCACTGAAGAGCCCCATGAGGGTCGCGCCGAGTGCGACGGCGGGATTGAACGCGCCGCCCGATACCGCGCCCACGGCGTAGACGCCGGCCACGACCGTAAACCCGATGGCAAAGCCATAGAACGAGTTTCCACTCGTACCATGGGATGTTGCCACGTTGAGTATCACGGTGCAAAGCGCGAAGGTGAATAGAAACTCCGCCACGAGCGCACGGGTCACGTCAATCTGCATCGGAGTAACCGTTGGGTCGCCCTTGAGAAAGCCGACGGTCATTGCCGCCGCAGCGGCACCTGCGCACTGGGCCACGATGTAGCCGGGGAGGTCGGACGCCGCGAACTTCCCTCGGAGACAAACCGCCACGGTCACCGCCGGGTTGTAATGAGCGCCCGACACATGACCGCCAGCAAACACCAACGCGATCAGGACCGCGCCGATCGCAAGCGGCGCCAACACGCCCGCGTCACCCGGAGCGATGACTGTGGTGCCTATGGTCAGCACCAGGAAGAACGTGCCGACCAGTTCGACGAGATACCTGTTCATAGGAGTCCTCTGCGAATCACGGCCGTCAGCATACACTGCTACGATTACGCTGCTTCTGGCGAATCATTCAAGAGGTACTTCGCTCATGGGGTGCTGCGAGGCCACGACCAGACCTGACGTGCGATCGGCGGACGGCGCTGAAGGCAATGTGCGGCGTCAGCGGCGCGCTCGCTGAACGACTGGAGCGGCGTCTGCTTCGCTGGCGCGACTGACGACGCCGCTTGTGACAGGCGATACCGGCGTACAGCAAAAAGGCCGATCATAGCGGCCGGCCTCCTGCAAGAATTTATGGTCGGGGCGAGAGGATTTGAACCTCCGACCCCTCGGTCCCGAACCGAGTGCTCTACCAGGCTGAGCCACGCCCCGACAAAATGTCTATAGGATCGTTTCAGGCTGTCGACTGACCATCAGCCTCATGTATAACCCCAGCTTAGCGATTTGACAGCGATTCGCGCCGCAACCTGCCGCCACTGAGCCCCCCATAAGCCACCGCTGCATCATAGCCGCACGGAGCTGTTGCGGTCCAGCAGACATCAGACGGGTAGTAGGGTAGTTTGAAGAAGGTTGCGTGAATCAGCCTCTCGTTCGGAGCCACGATCCCCTCGGCCCGATCGGCGACGAGAACTCTCCACGTGCCAACCACCACGAGAAGGCCAAAGGTCGTCAAGAGGGCTCCGAACAACCCGGAGCGAGGCATCGGCCCGGGCCCTAACTCACGGCTGCAGCACTACGCTTGGCTCATCTGGCGTAGCACTCGGGATCAGCGTGTCCATTGCAGCTTGCGACTGGATTCCCGGTATAGATCGTGATCTCTCGACCATCAGCACGCCGCATGGCCCTGAGAAACGCCATGTTGTAGCCATCGCGAGCCCTATACCCCACCAACGTGTAGGTCTCGCCCACCTTGAACTCCCTGGTGTGGCCGGCCCTGCGGAAGGCATTAGGGCCGATGGTTTCAAACGCCCACCGAGTGACCTCGCCGGTGGCTTCATCCGTAACATCGAGATGGAGGTAGACGTGAGGGTTGATCCATTCGAGCTTCCCGAGCACGCCCGTCAGGACCAGTTCTTTGTCGAAATCGAACTGCGCCTGCACGGCATGATGGGCCCCGACCGGCTCTGCCACCAGCACCAGTGAGCAGAGCACCAACGCACCAAGTAATCTGCTGGTCATCACGCATCCTTCGTGGGAGTGGTGGATTCGCGCGTCGGATCCATCATCTCGTCAAGCTCGCGCGTCGCGCGCCAGCCCCGCGCCTCGGACGTCGAGACCTCGCTGCCTGCTGAACCACTCAGAATCCCTTACCGCGACGCCGCTGGCTCCAGAGACGTAAACAGTTGCAGATCGACTGCAGCCGCCATGCCCCGGTAGCCGGCGTCATTTGGATGAATATTGTCCGGCGCGGCGTACTGCGACTGCAGCCTCGTCGGCTGGGCAGGGTCGCGCACGGCGGCATCGAAATCGATGACGGCGTCGTAAGCGCCACTCGTCCGTATCCACTGGTTGAGCGCTTGCCGGGCCGCTTCGTGATCGGGCGTGTAGTAGCCCTCGAATGTGGCGTCTTCAAACGGCGTGAGCGTGGCGCCAATAACCGTGAGTCCAGCTGCGTGCGCCCGTTCGATGATCTGCATGTGTCCGGTGATCAGGTCGTCAGGATCCACTCCGGTCTGCCCGATATCGTTGATCCCTTCCATGACGACCAGATGGGTCACGCCGGGAGCGGCCAGCACATCTCGATCGAAACGCGCGAGGGCCGGAGGGCCGAATCCACCGTTCAGGAGCTGGTTGCCGGCGATGCCCAGGTTGACGACGCCCATTGGGACCTCACGGCTGGCGAGCATCCGTGCGAGATGATCGGGCCACCGGCTGTTGGCATCGGTTGTCGATTGAGCGCCGTCCGTGATCGAATTCCCGAGCGCGGCCATGGCACTGACCTCCGCCGGCGCAACGACTTCGACGCGCGCCAGGAAGAACCACGACGTCGTAGTGGAGTCGACCGGAAACTGCGCGGCGCCCGTGTGATCGCCGGCAGTTGATACGTAGTTGGTCTGCAGCGCGAAGAGGTGGCGTGTGAGGGGCGACGAGCCGGCGCCGGTATCCCCCGGCAGGTGCAGGTCGACGACCAGATCGGACAACGCGGGAACGGTGAGGGTAACCGGATCGCTAACCATGACCGCGCCCGCCGGCACCGACGCGGAGGAGCGGCCGCCGAACGTCAACGCGCGGCTTGACTCCGGGACGATCTCCGACTCCTTCAGCCGCAGCGCCACGCGGCCGGCGCCGATATCCAGTGGCGCGGTGCCGAACGTGTTGGTCAGGACGACGCGAACCTGCTCGCCGCCGAGGCTCGTGTGCACGACCTGCCGAAGTGTCTGGTTGCTGAACCGGGGCGGAGGCGGCTGTCCGGCTGGCGTCTGCCCGGTGCCTTGTTCAGCCTGCGACGCCAGAGGGAACGTCGCGGTGGCCCAGGTCGTCACCCAGTGCTCCGTGCCGGCGCGGTCCTGAGCACACGATGGGCCGATAGCAGCCGCGATGCAGCCGAGAACGATGAGTCTGAAGACACCGTTCGAGACCCGACGAGTCACAATGGTTAGGGCACCAATCTGTCAGCTTGCGGCACTGGCATGGCGAACCTGGCCGCGTCAATCTGGACGTTCGGCTGGATCTCGCTCATCTCAAAAACATCCTGCCCGCTCACCCACGAGAAGATCCAGTCAAAGGGCATCAGGACGCCGGCAACCTCGCGATAATCAGAGTAGTCGTATTGCGAGGGATTGCGGCCGGCCGCCGAAGGGGACATACGTATCATGCGCGTGAGCAGGCCCGTCTCGTCGTCGAAGAAGAGTGTAACCAACGCCCCTTCGTCTCCGGATCCCCCCTGTACAACCTGGACGAGGCGATCGTCGATGACGTCCGGGAAGCCGACGCGCCAATCACTGAAGAGTTCCTTAATCCGCCCAGGAAAGGCCAACCCCGCGTCCACCCTGGCCCCGTCCAACTCGCCTCCGGTCAGCTCCATCACCGGCACCGGCGTGAAGGGCGTCGCGGTCCAGGCGGAACTCCCGTCGTAGGTCGTAACGAAGTCTCCGCGAATGGTGTGGCTGACCACGGTGCGCTCACCCGAAACCTGGGCGAAGATTTCGACCTCACGCGTCTCGTTGTGTGCCTGGTAAGCCATACTCGTCCCTGTGGCGACAAGGCTGGTGAGAGCGGCCGCGCGCTCGGCCCCGCCGACCGCCTCCAGATACTTGTCAAGAACCTCATCGGCGGGGGGCGAGAACTCAGCCTGGGCGATAACGTCAGGGTCTCTCAATTCCGCTTCCCGATATACCTCAGCCATCGTCACCGTGGTCGCGGGGGACTCGGTTCCGCGATGGCAGGTCCAGCAGGTCACCACCTGCCGACCGCCGAAATTCTGCCCGTTGATGGTGTTTACCATCAGCTGCATCTGGCGCGCCCTCTGCTTTCTCGGAGAATCGGCCGCCCAGTCCGTATCGACGAAGCCGGCTCCGATATGACAGGTCGAGCAACAGAAGGTCAGCGCGTTCGAGTAGAGCCCCATCGTCCCCAGGAATTCGTCCACGGGAATCCCCCTGAGGATCTGGACGTTCTCGAAGACATCCTCCGACATCTGCGATCCCTGTGCTGGCCCAGCCTGCCCACCAGCCTGGGCCGCCCCGGGGTACGCTTCAGCGCCGCAGACGGGCACACCCACACCCACCAGGGCCGTTTGCCCATTCGAACGGGCGAGGGCATCTAACGATGCGGACGGAGCACTCTGGGGGCCGCCAACAGCCCACGCGACGGCGATCAGCGACGCGACCATTGTTCCCGCGGTCACAAGAAACATTCGCCGCAATCCGAGCTTCATGTCGTCGTCCCTTCCTGAGTTTCGTCTTCGGCGCCTTCCGAGCGTCCTAGGCGACTCCTACCTTCTACTTTCTACTTCCGCGAACTCCCACGCGGGATCGATCCCATCGGCCCGCGGCACCGTCACCACGCGGCCATCCGGAAGCGTCACGTCCCGGAGCCACGCAAAGTCGGTCCGATCTAACGCCTGGTACATTCCTAGGGTGTAGCCGTCAGCGTCATCTCCTTGTTGTAATCGGACTCCGCCTGCACGGCGTGATGATGCGCCAGGATTGCTGACGTGGGCCTCTCCAATCCTAAGTACACACCCGAGAGATAGACACGGGTCCGTGCAACGCGACGGCAGTTCAGTGATGTTCAGCTCAGTGATGTTCCTTGGTCACCAGATGCTCGAGATCTTTTTCGATACACGGCACGTCTTCCCAGAGCCCCGCGGCGGGATCATCCCATGGCAACGTGTTGAGATTCATCGTGCGAGGGTTCATCACCCAGGGCTCCGTCAGCACCTCCGGGTCCACCGCCGTGGCTTGATAGTGGAGGACGTTGCCCTCGCGGCGCAAACGTTCCGTAACAACCAGGTCGTAGCCATGAAAATAGCCGGGGGTCTCGAGCCAGGTGGTCACGTTGAAACCGATCGTCTCGATGACCAGCGTGTCCCCCTCCCAATGGCCCACCGAGTCTCCCATCCATGTGGGTTCCAGCGAACGGTCCGGGTGGTGCGGCCGGCCGTCGGTCGGTATTATCCGATAGGTCCTCCCGGCCGGGTAGATGTCATAGAAGAAGGCGACCTCGTCGACGGACTGCATAATCTTGAGGGGAGGACCCTGGCGTGGAACACCGGGATTGGCGCACGAGAAATACGAGTCCTCCACATTCCGATTGTCATCCAGATAGTTAACCCGTTCCCAGAACTCAGGCTTGTACATCGGCTTATTCGGATCCGATCGCCGGCTGAGCGTGGAGTCACGCTCGAAATTCACCGCTCCGGCACCGGTGCCATCGAGCCCACCCCTCGCGTTGATGCCGGTCACAAAATCACCCTGCCCGGTATCCACCCTGGTTGGGGGGTTACCCGTCCAGAGCCCGGTCAGATCCGGCTTCCCGTCCGGCGCACGCGGTGTCGCTATAGACTCCGCGGCTGCACCCGGAGCCTGTGCCCCCAGCGGACCGGCGCTCATCGGCCCGAGCCACAAGGCCGCAATAGCGACAACGATGGCAACGCTGAAACTTGAAGAATATGACTTCATCTCAAAAGGCTCCTTCTCTCCACTGGCGCGATCAAACCCCGCTTTGTTCAAGCCCGAACCAGATGGTCAGCGTTCTGCCATCCGGAAACGTGATGTCCCGGAGCCACGCGAAGTCTGATCCATCCAAGGCCTTATACAACGTGATCGTGTAGGTTTCCCCCGGGTTGAAGACCCCGCGCCGGCTCAGTCCGGACCGACGCAGACCACCAGGCCCCAGAGTCGAGATCGTCCACGTCGTCACCGTGCCGCTCTCATCCGTCACATCGAGGAGGAACACTGCATGCGGATTGATCCACTGAACCTCCTGGAGGACACCCGTCATTGTCTCCAGATTCTCGTAATCGAACTCCGCCTGAATGGCGTGATGCGCCAACACGGGCGCCGCCACCACGAGCACGCCGAACACCGCCAACACCGCCAACGCTAAGCGCGTGCTGCAACTCGCCTTCGGCGCCGCCACGCCCACGCTCAAGCCAAAACAACGACGCTGCATGGTTGATCTCCCTCTTCTTGAATCTCTACATCCCCGCCGCTTCAGAGTAGTCGCGATCGGCGTGGTACGACGTAGCAAAAAATACTCCCGGCAAGCCACCAAGTCAAGCGCTAACCTCCTTGAAGAGCTGACATGGGCGCCCCAAAAGACGTATACTCCCCGCCTCCCGGCCTCCCCGCCGGTCCTGATCTGTGGACAACGTCGAGGATTGTTCACGTTGGCAAATGATGAGGTGAGCATGCGAAAGAATCTGATCGTGATCGCAGTCGTGGCAGCGCTATCGGTGGTGACGATGCGCGCGCAAGATACCAGGGCCACTATCGATGCCATGGCAGAGGCTCTCGGCATGCTCCGTTGGCCCGCCGACGGGCGGGCTCGAGCCGATGGCTCCCGAGGTGCGGCGGACGAGCTGCTCACGGCCCGGTTCGTCGGCACCGGGATGAACTATGCGCTGGGGCAGTCGTGGCGGCCGGACATGCCGTGGCCCGAATTCAAGGTGACGAGCTACCGAGCCTCCGTCGGGTACTACCCCGACCGGGCGGGGATGCGCGTGGAGATCGAGCGCACCAATCCCGACGGGCTTGTCCAGGGCGGCGGCGGGCTGCCCTTGCTGGCGCCGCAGCGACGGGTTCAGGTCGTGGCCGGGAGCTTCGGGTGGAACGAGACCGATCCCGGCATGAACGCCACGCCGGCGCTCGGTGCCGCCCGCGACCGGGCCCTCGCACTGTGGATGTTGCCGCACGGCTTCGTCAAGGCGGCCTACCTCGCCGGCGCCGATGCGCAAGTGACCATGGAGGGTGGGGCCACGGTCATCACCGCTCCGGTCCCTGGTATGGCTGGCACCACGATGAAAGCGACGGTGAACGCCGAGAACCTGATCGAGCGGGTCGAGACGATGGTCGACAATCCGGTGCTGGGCGACACGCTCGTCGAAGTGACCTATGCCGACTATGGAGAATTGGGCGGAGACCTGCCCAGCGATGTCTTGTTCCCGGCTCGCATCGTGCAGACGCGGGGCGGGCATCCGACGCTGGACCTCACGCTCACGAATGTGAACGCCTATAACCCGTACATCATCTTTCCGCTGCCCGAGAATGTGGAGAAGGCCGCCGCGATGCCGCCGCAAGTGAACGTCGAAACGCAGGAAGTGGCCGACGGCGTGTGGTATCTCACCGGGGGCAGCCATCACAGCGTGGCCGTGGAGTTTGGCGATCACGTCGTCGTCGTGGAAGGCCCCCAGAATGACGCACGAGCAACGGCCGTCATCGACGCCGTCAAGGCGGCCATGCCGAACAAGCCGATCAGATACGTGGTCAACACGCATCACCACTTCGACCACGCGGGCGGCTTGCGGGCGTTTGTGGCCGACGGGGCCACCGTGATCACCCAGGCCCAGGCCACCGACTACTTCGCGCAGGCGTGGGCCAATCCCCATACCCTGAACCCGGATCGGTTGGCGCAAGCCCCCCGGGAGCCGGTCATCGAAGGCGTGGACGAGCGGCGCGTGCTGACCGATGGGACGCGGACCCTGGAGCTGCATCGGCTGCAAGGCAGCAACCACGCCGACACGATGCTCGTGGCCTATCTGCCCGCGGACAACATCTTGATCGAGGCGGATGTGTACACGCCGGCGCCGCCGAATGCGACGCCGCCGGCGACGCCCCATCCTGAAAGCGTCAACCTCTACAACAACATCGAGCGGCTGCAGCTCGACGTGGCCCGGATTCTCCCGATCCATGGTCGCGCGGTGACCCTCGACGACCTGCGCGCAGCCATCGGCAGCACCGGGAACTAACCGCCGGCCGCCGGGACGTTGATTGGCCGGTCGCTGCCACACGGCAGCGACCGGCCATCTCACGATCCGATCCCTCCGAGTTGCACCCGTCTGCAGGCTCCCGCTCGATAGCGTCGACACTTCCGCCTAGTGCCCCACAGAGAGCCTCCCGTGCTCGACAGCGCGGCGGCGGCGCCGACCCTTAGGCCACGCCTGATCTGTCGCAGTGGTCGCGGTAGCGAGTCTCTGTGGGCACCCTCTCGCCAGCGCCTGGCGGCGAGCGGCGTCCGGCACCACATAGCCCCGGGGATGGCGCACCTGAGGAGAACGCGCTGAACCGGAAAGGAGAAGTCTGGCGCGCGTTGAAGTGAAAGCGCCGGCGGAGGTCAGCGCCGTGACCCCCGCCGGTTCGTGCCTAGCCGGACCTTCCCGGCGGAACCCTAGAACGCGACTCGGAACCCCAGCTGCACGATGCGCGGCAGATAGGCGATGTTCGTGTTCTGAACGGGCGACCCATAGTTCCCGGCGAGTTCTACGGTGACGTAGCGCCCGTAGTTCTCGTGGTTGAACACGTTGAAGACCTCCAGGATGGCGTCAAACTCCGCACGGCCGCCCAGCGACGTCCGCCGCGACAACCGTATGTCCACCCGGTGGAGGGGGTCCTCCTGGAGGTTGTTGCGCGGCACGATGCTGCCATCTGGACGCAGGCGGTGCGTGGACCTCCCCATTTTGCGGAGGTCGCCGCCGTAGATGGTCTGCCTGTTGACGCCGTTGCGATAGAAATACACCCCGCTCAGCTGGAAGCCGTGCCCCATGTCCCAGATACCGTTGAGGCTCCCCCGGTGCTCGACGCCGGTCCAATACGAATCCCCTCCCATATCCGCCGCCAACGCGAAGGGAGTAGTGCACTGCGGGTTCCCGCTCGCATCAAGTGCCGTCAGCGGCGCTGTGCAGTCTCCGACGCTGTTGATCGGCAGCGGATCCCCCAGGTAGGTGTTCGACGCCGCATAGGTACCCGAGGCCTGCCAGCGGTCGCTGAAGCGCTTCGTGAAGGCGGTCTGCAACGAGTGATAATTGTTCCACCCGTTCGTGGGCGCCGCCACGACTAAACCCCACCCAGGATAGGGCCGGCTGCGAGGGTCCGTGAAGGGATAGTTGGCTCCGGTCTCGGGATTGAAGGCGAGGTTGACGTCTCGAAGGGTCTGCTCGTGTCGAATCCCATTGAAGACGTAATCCACCTGGACCGACATCGTCTCGGCCACCTGCCGCTGCACGCCGACCGATGCCTGCCAGCTGTAGGGGACTTGCGCCTTGTTGTCCCCCGCGGAAAAGGGAATCGCACGCGTCAGCTGGCCCGCATTCCACTGAGCGATGGCCTGGTCGAAGGTCGGCTCCGGCCCGTTGTACGGGTTGATGATGAAGTCGGGCCGACCATCGAACAGCTTTTCCACCGTGAAGGATTGCGACGCGATCCGTGCGGACCAGGCCGCCTGGTCGGACACCTCGGCGAAAAACTTCCCGCCCCCGCCGCGCAGCACCGTCCGGTCATCCAGGCTGTAGGCAAAGCCCAGCCGTGGCGCCACATTGTTCGAGTCGTGCTTTCGACCTGCAGCCAGAAACGTCGGAATGCTGATGTCCTCAGCAAACAGCCCGGTGGCAAAATCGTAGCGCACCCCGAGATTCAGCGTAAAGCGATCCGTGATCTGCCAGTCATCCTGCAGCCAACCAGCAAACACGTGCCGGGGACTCACGGAGGTGAAATCCCCAATGCCCTGCGTGTACTTCCTGGTGATCGAGTTCAGCGGCAACAGGTTCCACGTATTGACATCGTTCCAGACCGGAAACAGCTCCTCGAAGTTGGCCGGAACGGGTCCGCCGAAGGCATCGATATCACCGACGCAGCGGGAGCACAAGTACTGGTCAAATCTCAGGTAGAGATAGTCTGCGCCGATCTTCACGTCGTGCCGCCCGCCGCGGTTGAATGTGGTCGTCAAATCATTGCGGGCCGAATAGCCTTTGTGGGAGAGTCTCTGCGGCGTGAGGGAGTTGGCTTGCCCGACCGTAAACCCCAGCACCCGGACGATTGGCGACCCGATCGGCCCGAACCCCAGTCGGTCGGGAGGGCCACCTTCCCATTTGACAACGTTTTCTTCGGTCCAGTGGTAGTCGTTATACCCTGCCCGGAACTCGTTCACGGTCGCACCGCCGAGGACCTGCGTGAACGTGGCACCAAAATCGTTACTGTACCGCCGGGTATCCATCTGCCGTGACGGGTGGAAGTTTCCGCCCTCCGTTGCGGAGCTGATCGGCAACAGAAAGGTGGACTGCGCGTAGCGCACGGACATCCGGCTCGCTGGCGTAAACTGCACGTCTCCCCGCGCGCCCCCCATCCTGACGGTACGCTGGGCGGACACGTCGATATTGAAGCTCGGGTAGATGCTGTCGTAGCTCAAGGTCTGTGGCTCGCGCTCGTATTCGGCGTTGGCAAAGAAATGGACCCGGTCCAGTACGATCGGGCCGCCGAAGGTCCCGCTCACCTGCTGATTCTGGTAGGGCAGCACGCGGTCCTGAATAAAATCCTTGGCGTTGAGGCTGTCGTGCCGGAAGTAGCCGGACCCCGACCCCGTGAACGAGTTGGTGCCCGATTTCGTGATGGCATTCACCTGCACGCCGTTCGAGCGCCCCTGGGTGGCGTCAAACCGGTTCGCGACGAACTCGAACTCGGCAATGGCATCCCGGCTGAAGCGGGCCTGCCCGAACGTGGGCGCCGAGTACTGCGACACGCCCTGCCCGTCGAGATTGATCTGAAAGGACCCGGCCAGCCGTGAACCAAGTGTCAACCCGGTAGTCGGCCTGCCGTCCGACGAGTCGTTCAGCCGGCTCCCCGGTGCGAGCTGTGCCAGATCCATCCAGTTCCGGCCATTCAGCGGCAGCTCCTCCATCTGCCGCGCGTCGATGTTGCCGCCGAGCGTTGACGAGGTGACATCGATCAACGGCGCCTCCCCGGTCACCGTGACGGTCTCTTCCAGTGTCGAGATGGCCAGCTCGAGACTCACCGTCACCTCCTGGCCGACCTGCAGCTCCAGCCCCTGCTGGACGAGGGTCGTAAAGCCCGGCAGTTCCGCGATGATCTCGTAGCCGCCGATACGCACGGCGAGGCGAAACTCGCCGGCGCCATCGGTTACCGCCTCGAAGCTGTTCCCCGATGCCACGTGCACGGCCCGAACCACGACCCCTGGCAGCACGCCGCCCGTGTTGTCCGACACGGTGCCAGATACCACTGCTTCCTGCGCAAACCCGGTTACGGGAATCCCGAGGATCAGGCCGAAAATGAGGCCGACCCCCAGTAGACGTCTGACGACGTGCTGTTTGGTTGCTTGCTCCATAAAGTTGTTGTCCATACCGGCTTTCTCCCACTCCTGAGGTGAGAACAGAGTTACGTTCGGCTACAACGCGACGACGCTGGTTCAGTGATGTCCGTTCAGTGATGTTCCTTGGTCACCAGATGCTCGAGATCTTTCTCGATACACGGCACGTCTTCCCAGAGCCCTGCGGAGGGATCATCCCATGGCAACGTGTTGAGATTCAGCGTGCGAGGGTTCATCACCCAGGGCTGCGTCAGCACGACCGGGTCCTCCGCCGTGGCTTGATAGTGGAGGACGTTGCCCTCGCGACGTAAGCGTTCCGTCACACGCAGGTCGTAGCTATGAAAATAGCCCGGGGTCTCGAGCCAGGTGATGTCGTTGAAACTGATCGTGTCGATGACCAGCGTGTCCCCCTCCCAATGACCCACCGAGTCTCCCATGAACGTTGGCTCCAGCGATCGGTCTGGGTGGTGCCCCCGGCCATCGGTCGGGATGATCCGGTAGGTTCTCCCACTCGTGTAGATGTCATAGAAGAAGATGATCTGGTCGGGTTTCTGAATAATCTTGAGCGGAGGACCCATGCGTGGAAGACCAGGATGGCCACAGCTGAAGTACGCGTCCTCCCTGTTCCGGTTGTCATCCAGATAGGCGACCTTTTCCCAGAACTCGGCCTTGTACATCGGCTTGTTCGGATCCGATCGGCGGCTGAGCGTGGAATCGCGCTCGAAATTGACCGCTGTGATGCCGGTGCTACCGGTGAAGGTGCCACCCCTCGCGGGGATGCCCGTTACAAAATCACCCTGCTCGCCGAGCTTTCCCCGTCCAGCGGGGTTGCCCGTCCAGAGCCCCGTGAGGTCCGCTTTCCCGTCCGCGGTGCGCGGTGTCGCCGCCGACGCCGTCGGCGCGGCGTCTGCACCCGGAGCCTGGGCGGCGTGCGGACCGGCGCTCATCGGCCCGAGCCACAAGGCTGCAATGCCGGCGGCGATGGCGACGCTGTAACGGGAAGAATATGGCTCCATTCTGAAGGCTCCTCGTTTCAATACGCGACTAACGGCCAGTGAACACGCACCATCGACCAAGACGGCGCGGGATGATCACTCTGTCCCTCGATATTGCGATCCCACCGTCACCTGTGATAGGAGCGAGTGGAGACCCTTCAATGTGGCGGAGCCTACTCCCAGCGCACAAACCGTGTCAAGATAGAAGATCTCGGAAGCTGGCACGAACACTCAAAAAGACGTCTACTCCCGCGGCCTCCCCACGGATCCTGGTCTATGAACCACGGTTGAGGATCGTTCACGTCGGCAAATAAATGAGGTGAGCGTGCGAAGGAATCTGCTCGTGATCGCGGTCGTGGCGGCTCTATCGGTGGTGACGTTGCGTGCGCAAGACACCAGAGCCACTATCGATGCCGTGGCAACCGCGCTGGGTATGCTCCGTGGCCTCAATATGCACCGTGTGGCACCGGTGTAGCCGCAATGCCGGAAGTAGTTCCGGCATTCGTCGGGGCTGAAGCGCTGTAGACATTCGCCGAGCAGCGGGCCGCGCGCACGATGGCTTTCAGTTTGGCGAAGCAGAGTTCGATGGGATTGAGATCGGGGCTGTACGGGGGCAGATACACGAGGGTCGCGCCGGTGCGCTCAATCGCGGCGCGGACGCCGGCGACCTTGTGGACGTTGAGGTTGTCAGCGATGACGAGGTCCCCGAGGTGGAGTGTGGGGACGAGAATCTGCTCGATGTATGCCAGGAAGCTGGGGCCGTCAATGGCGCCCTCGAAGACGCCGGGCGCGGTCAGGCCGGTGACGCGGAGCGCCGCAAGGAACGTACTGGTCTGCCACCGGGCGCCGGGCGTGTGGTCGTGGACCCGCGCGCTGCGAGGCCGTAGCGCCGGAGCAGATTGGTGGTGACGCCGTTTTCGTCCAGAAACACCAAATGCGCCGGGTCCCACCGCGGTGCCGCGGCGTGCCAGTTCGTGCGCGCGCGGGCGACGTCAGGCCGATCGTGCTCGGACGACCGCACCGCTTTTCTTATCGGTGATGTCCAGGGCCTGCACGGCGCGCCAGATCGTCGCCAGACTGGCCGGCGTGCCGAGCCCGTCCTTCAACTCCGCGAGCGTACGATCCGGTTGCTCCGCGATCAGCGCGGCCAAGGTGTGCAGGTGCGGCTCGAGCATAGGGCGTCGGCCGTGTCGCTGGACGCGGGGCGCCACCTCGCCGGTCTTGCGCCGGCGCTGTTTCAACAGCCGCACCCACGACCCGCTCACGCGGTACTTCGCTGCGACATCCGCTGCCTTCATCCCGGCATCGCTGTCGAGCAAGGCCCGCTCTCGCAGATCCATCGAATAGGCGCGCATTGGTCCTCCTGCAGCAGTGCAAGCAGAAGTACCATGACTCGCTCAGTCAGTACAAGGGCTATCTGAAAAGCGCTTTAGTGCCCCAGAGATCCTCATGTGCTCGACAGCGGGCCGCCCTGCTCACGCGTGCGGTTACGCGCGCGGCGCGGCGGCCGCGAACCCTTGAGCCACGCCTGATCTGTCGCAGTGGTCGCGGTAGCGAGTCTCTGCGGGCACCCTCTCGCCAGCGCTTGCGCGGCGAGCGGCGTCCAGCAAGGCGTGACCCCGTGAAGGGGCGCCCGAGCAAGACGCGCTGAATCGGAAGGAGAAGTTTGGCGCGTTGAAGTGAAAGAACCGGCGGAGGTCAGCGCCGTGACCCCCGCCGGTTTGTACCTAGCAGAACCTCAGAACGCGAGTCGGAAACCCAACTGCACGATGCGCGGCAAATAGGACGTATTCGTGTTCTGGAGCGGCTGCCCAAAGTTCCCGGCGATTTCTGCCGTGACGTAGCGCCCGAAGTTCTCGTGGTTCAACACGTTGAAAACCTCGAGCATGACGTCAAGAGCCCTGCCACCACCGAGCCCAGTCCGCCGCTGAAGCCGAACGTCCACCCGATGGAGCGACTTTTCTTTGAAGTTGTTGCGCGGCACGATGGTGCCATCCGGACGCAGGCGATTTGTCGACCTCCCCAGTCTGCGGAGGTCGCCGCCGTAGATGCTCTGCGTATCGACGGCGCTGCGGTAGAAATACAACCCGCTCACCTGGACGCCGGCCCCGACGTCCCAGACCCCGTTGAACGTCCCCCGGCTCTCGAAGGTGGTCCAATACGAATCCCCTCCCATATCCGCCGCCAACGCGAAGGGGGTATTGCACTCCCGGCTTCCGTCTGCGAGTTGCAGCATCGGCGCCGTGCAGTTTCCATTCGGTCCGGGGATGACGTTGATCGGCAGCGGGTCCCCGATGTAGTTTTTCGACAGCGTATAGGTAGCCGAGGCCTGCCAGCGGTCACTGAAGCGCTTCGTGAAGCCGGTCTGCAACGCGTGATAATTGTCCCACTGGTCCGTGGGCGCCGACGATACACTGCCCCACCCGACAAAGGGCCGGATCCCGGCCGTGAAGGGGAGGTTGGCGCCGGTCTCGGGATCGTAGAAAATATTCTGGTCTTTGATCTGCCGCTCATGCCGAGTCCCGCTGAAGACGTAATCCGCCTGGACCGACATCGTGTCCCCCAGTTGCCGCTGCACGCCGACCGACGTCTGCCAGCTGTAGGAGACTTGCGCCTGTGGATTCCCGGCCGAGAAGAAGATTGAATTGTTTATCTGGCCCGCATTGAACAGAGCGGTGGCCTCCTCGAAGTTCGGCGCCGGTCCGTTAAACGGGTCCCCGGCAAAGTTGGGCCGGCCATCATTCAGCACGAACATCCCGATATGCTGCGACGCGATCCGTGAGGACCAGCCCACCTGATCGGTCACCTCGCCGAAGTACCGCCCGAACCCGCCGCGCAGCACCGTCCGGTCATCCAGACTGTAGGCAAAGCCCAGTCGCGGTGCCCAATTGTTGCTGTCGTTGGCACGACCGGACTCCAAGAAATCCGGACATCCACATCGAACACCTGATTGAATGGCCACGTCCTCTGCAAACAGCCCCGCGGCGAAGTCGTAGCGGAACCCGAGGTTCAGCGTCAGGCTATCGGTGATGCTCCAGTCATCCTGTATCCAGCCGGCAAACACGTGCCGGTCCTGCTTCGCATTGAAATCCCCGACGCCCCGCGTGTACGACCTCACAATAGGGGACAGTGCCCCGATGTCCCACGTGTTGGCGTCGTTCCAGACCGGGAACAGCTCCTCGAGATTGTCCGGAACAGGTCCTCCCCGGGCGTCGATCTGGCCGACGCAGCGGAAGCACAGGAAATGGTCAAATTTGACCAACGTATAGTCCCCGCCGATCTTCAGATCGTGCCGCCCGCCCTTGTTGTAGGAGGTCGTATAGTCATCGCGAAACGAATACGAGTCGTGGGACAGTCGTTGCGGCGTGAGGGAGTTGGCCTGCCCGATGGTATAGCCTTGGAGCTGGATGATCGGCGACCCGACCGCCCCAAACCCGAGTTGGTCGGGAGGGCCACCCGCCCAGTTGACCACGTTGATTTCGGTCCAGTGGAAGTCGTTCCACCCTACTCTGATCTCGTTCACGGACGCACTGCCCAGGACCTGCGTGAACGTGCCACCGACATCGTTACTGAACCGACGGGTATCCATCTGCCGCGACGGGTGCCTGTTACCGCTCAACCCCGCAGAGCTAATCGGCAGCAATAAGGTGGACTTCGCGTAGCGCACCGACATCCGGCTCTGTGGCGTAAACTGCACGTCCCCCCGCGCGCCCCCCATCTTGACGGTTTTTTCGGCCTCCACGTCGATGTTGAAGCTCGGAAACGGGCTGGCGTAGCTCAAGGTCTGTGGCTCGCGCTCGTATTCTATGTTGGAAAAGAAATGAACCCGGTCCAGCTTGATCGGGCCGCCGAAGGTCGCGCTCACCTGCTGATTCTGGTAGGGAAGCACGCGGTCCTGGATAAAATCCTTGGCGTTGAGGCTGTCGTGCCGGAAGTAGCCGGACCCCGACCCCGTGAACGTGTTGGTGCCCGCTTTCGTGATGGCATTCACCTGCACGCCGCTCGAGCGCCCCTGGGTGGCGTCGAACCGGTTCGCGATCAACTCGAACTCGGCGATGGCATCCCGGCTGAAGCGGGCTTGCCCGAACGTGGGCGCCGAGTACTGGGACACGCCCTGCCCGTCGAGATTGATCTGAAAGTTCCCGTCCCCCGTTGATTGCAGTCTCCCATTCGGTGTGCCGTTCGACGCGTCGTTCATCCGGCTCCCCGGTGCGAGCATCGACAGGTCCATCCAGTTTCGGCCATTCAGCGGCAACTCCTCCATCTGCGCCGCATCGACGACACCGCCGAGCGACGACGAGGTCACATCGACCAGCGGCGCTTCCCCGGTCACCGTGACCGTCTCTTCCAGCGTCGAGATGGTCAGCTGGAGATCAACTACCACCTCCTGGCCCACCTGCAGATCCAGCCCCTGCTGGACGAGGGTCGTAAAGCCCGGCAGTTCCGTGATGATCTCGTAGCCGCCGATGCGCACGGCGAGCCGAAACTGTCCGGATCCATCGGTCACCGCCTCGAAGATATTCCCCGAGGCTACGTGCCGGGCCGTCACCACAACGCCAGGCAGCACTCCGCCCGTATTGTCGGTCACCGTGCCATACACCACTGCCTCCTGGGCGTACCCAGTTACCGGAATCCCGACGATCAGGCCAACGATCAAGCCGATCCCTAGTAGACGCCTTACGGCGTGCCGGCTGGTCGCTTGCTCCATCGAATCGCTTTTCATACCTACCCTCTCTCTTGATGCGAGAACCGAGACACTCAATAGACGACTAGAGTCCGTACAACGACGCGTTAGTTCTGTGATGTTCCGTTCAGTGATGCTCTTTGGTCACCAGATGTTCAAGATCTGTTTCGTTACACGGTACGTCTTCCCAGAATCCAGAGGCTGGATCTTCCCAGGGCAACGTGTTGAGATTCAGCGCTCGAGGGTTCCTCACCCAGGGCTCGGTCAGCACGACCGGGTCCTCCACTGCGGCCTGATAGTGGAGGACGTTGCCCTCGCGACGTAAGCGTTCCGTGACACGCATGTCGAAGCTATGAAAATAGCCGGGGGTATCGAGCCAGCTGACGTCGTTGAACCCGATCACGTCGACAACCAGCGTGTCCCCCTCCCAATGGGCCACCGAGTCTCCCATGAACGTTGGCTCCAGCGATCGGTCCTGGTGGTGCGCCCGGCCATCCGTCGGTATCACGCGGAAGTTACGGGGAGTGTCATAGAGGAAGATGATCTCCTGTGCGGTCTGAACAATCCTGTGTGGAGGACCCATGCGTGGAACACCGGGAGCGCCGCAACTGAAGAACGCGTCCTCCTTGTTCCGGTTGTCATCCAGATAGTTGACCTTCTCCCAGAACTCAGGCTTGTACATCGGTTTATTCGGATCCGATCGCCGGGTGAGCGTGGAGTCACGCTCGAAATTCACCGCCGTGATGCCGGTGCTGTCGATCAAGCCGCCACCCCTCGCGGGGATGCCCGTGACAAAATCACCCTGCTCGCCGACCTTCCCCCTTCCAGCGGGGTTGCCCGTCCAGAGTCCCGTGAGGTCCGGTTTCCCTTCAGCGGTGCGCGGTGTCTGCGCGGACGCGGTCGGCGCGGCGTCTGCGCCCGGAGCCTGTGCGGCGTGCGGACCGGCACTCATCGGCCCGAACCACAAGGCTGCGATGCCGGCGACTGTGGCGACGCTGTAGCGCGAAAAATGGCGCTTCATCTCGGAAGGCTCCTTACGTTCATCGACGTGATCGAAAACCGAGGTCATCCCCTACCCGCGAAGAGGACGGGGCATGATTGATCTGCGCTCGAGCCTTGAAACCCACAGCCACTTTTAGAGTAGGGAGGGCTGGACGACCGACTAGAGCCAGAAAGTACTCCCAGAGAACCACCGTGTCAAGCACGAACCCCTTGAAAGTTGGCACTGGCACCCTGAAAGACGTATACTCCCCGACTCCCCGCGGATCCTGGTCTGTGAACCACGTTGAGGATCGTTCAGGTTGGCGAACAAAGAGGTGAGCATGCGAAAGAATGTGATCGTGATCGCAGTCGTGGCGGCCCTGTCAGTGGTGACGATGCGGGCGCAAGACGCCGAGACCACCATCGATGCCATGGCGACCGCCCTCGGCATGCTGCGTGGCCTCAATGCGGAAGACTCACTGCTCACGACGTGGTACGAGGGCACCGGCATGAGCTATGCGCCCGGACAGTCGTGGCGGCCGGACATGCCCTGGCCCGCAGCAAAGGTGACGCGCTACCGATCCTCGATCGGGTTCTACCCCGACCGGGCGGGCATGCGCGTGGAGATCGAGCGCACCAACCCCGACGGACTGGTGCAGGGTGGCGGCGGGCTCCCCTTCCTGGCGCCGCGGCAACAGATTCAGGTCGTGGCCGGTCGGTTCGGGTGGAACGAAACCCAGCCCGGCATCAACGCCACGCCGGCGCTCGGCGCCGCCCGCGACCGAGCCCTCTCACTCTGGATGTTGCCCCACGGCGTCGTCAAGGCCGCGTACCTCGCCGGCGCCAATGCAAGGGTGACCATGGAAGGTGGGGCCACGGTGCTCACCGTCCCGGTCCCAGGCATGACCGGGACCACGATGACAGCGACCCTGAACGCCGAGAACCTGATCGACCGGGTCGAGACGATAGTTGACAATCCGGTGTTGGGCGACACGGTCGTCGCGGCGACCTATGCCGGCTATGGAGAATTGGGCGGAGACCTTCTCCTTCCCACCGATGTCCTCTTCCCAGCCCGCATTATGCGGAGCCAGGGCGGCCATCCGATCCTGGACCTCACGATCGAGAACGTGAACGCCTATAATCCGTACATCATCTTTCCGTTGCCCGAGAACGTGGAGAAGGCCGCCGCGATGCCGCCGCAAGTGAACGTCGAAACGCAGGAAGTGGCCGACGGCGTCTGGTATCTCACCGGGGGCAGCCATCACAGCGTGGCCGTGGAGTTTGGCGATCACGTCGTCGTCGTGGAAGGCCCCCAGCATGACGCGCGGGCGCTGGCCGTTATCGACGCCGTCAAGGCGGCCATGCCGAACAAGCCGATCAGATACGTGGTCAACACGCATCACCACTTCGACCATGCCGGCGGCTTGCGGGCGTTTGTGGCCGACGGGGCCACCGTGATCACCCAGGCCCAGGCCACCGACTACTTCGCGCAGGCGTGGGCCAATCCCCGTACCCTGAACCCGGATCGGTTGGCGCAAGCCCCCCGGGAGCCGGTCATCGAAGGCGTGGACGAGCGCCGCGTCTTGACCGATGGGACGCGGACCCTGGAGCTGCATCGGCTGCAAGGCAGCAACCACGCCGACACGATGCTCGTGGCCTATCTGCCCGCGGACAACATCTTGATCGAGGCGGATGTGTACACGCCGGCGCCGCCGAATGCGACGCCGCCGGCGACGGCCCATCCTGAAAGCGTCAATCTCTACAACAACATCGAGCGGCTGCAGCTTGACGTGACGCAGATTCTCCCGATTCATGGTCGCCAGGTGACACTCGACGACCTGCGCGCAGCCATCGGCAGAACCGGTAACTGAACCTCCGCAGGCCAGGCGCCTAGCCCTGTCGGTTCGGGACGATGGTCACTCGCGACGGGCCCGCGTCATCGCTGATTCTCACGAGCGGCCCACCGCATCGCCACAAGGGCTAGCGCGCTGACGATGGCGAAGCCAGCTACCAGTGGGAGAACGGTCCCGTTGTAGCCCTGGCCGATCACCGTGCCAAACACTATCGAGAGCAACGTCGCCAGTGCTCCCACGACGGCGGCGCCAGTGCCTGCGATGTGGCCCAACGGCTGCATCGCCAGTGCGTTCAGGTTGCCGAAGGTCAGACCAATGCCGAAGAACGACAACATCAGGTAGGACATAAGCGCCCACAAGGGCGGATGCCCGCCCAGCAGGCACGCAATTCCCAGGAAGACGACGGACACGGCCCCGACAAGCCAGATCGACCAGATCGACAGTAGTCGCATCCCGTACCGCATGACGAGTGCAGCGTTGAGGAACGATGCGCCACCCACTGAAGCGGCCAGGACGCCAAAGTACAGCGGAAAGCGGGTACCCAGACCGTATTGTTGCTGCAGAATTTGCTGCGCCGAATTCAGATACCCAAGCAACGCCCCGAACACACACCCAGCGGCGATGGTGTAGCCCAGGGCCGACCGGGTTCTCACCACTTCGCGAACGGCTCCGCTCACGCGCGCCAGCGTGAGCGGCATGCGCTGGTCCTCGAACAACGTCTCCTCTTGGCGCAGTCCGAACCAGGCGCCGACGATAAGGGCCTGCGTCATGTAAATGCCGAAGATGGCGCGCCAGCTCGCGACGTTGAGTACGGCTTGGCCGAGAGCGGGGGCCACGATCGGGACCAACACGAAGATGGCCATGATGATGGACGTGACCCGAGCCATCGCTCTGCCCTCGAACTTGTCCCGCACGAGGGCGATCGTGATGGTGCGTGGCCCGGCGACACCGAGCCCCTGGAGCAGGCGCCCAGCCAGCATCGTGGACAGGTTCTGTGAGAGAAGCGCCAGCACACATCCGGCGAGATAGAGACCCAGCCCCAGAAACACCGCGGGCTTCCGTCCGGTGCTGTCTGACAGCGGACCGTAGAAGAGCTGTCCGACGCCGAAGCCCAGGAATAGAACGCCGACCACGAGCTGGTTGTCATTGGCGCGCTCCACCTCGAGGGCCGATCCGATGGAACAGCAGAGGAGGCCCCTCCCTCAGTTGGTTCCCGTGCCTACGATCTTCACGAATTTTTCCATCGTCCCGACCCGCCCGTGGATAGGCACATGCTGGGTCACGTCCAGCTTCAGCCGTTGGATATTCTGCTGAAGTGTCACCGACGCGGGACTGGGACTGGCCGGCGGCTGTGCTCCCGGCGCGGGTGGAGAGTAGAGGTCCGCATTCACCAACATCCTTTCGTTCGGGAGATACGCGATCAGCATCGTGTTGGCGTGCGCGAGACCATGCACAGGGTAAATATCTAGCGAGCGCACTCCGTCGCTCACTACAAACTTGTTGTAGCCTGTATTTCGCATATCGCCGATATGCATCACCGTCTCGAGTCTGGGCTCTCGGTCGATGCCGAAGTATGGGTACAAGGTGGACAGCCTGTCTGGGCGCAACGTCCGTGGCCCTGGGGAGAACACCGCCTTCTCGTAGAACTCGCGATTCTCTGGATGCGTGACGATCGTCGTACCGAGGGCCACGTAGGTGCGAAGTCCGCCCGCATGATCGAAATGATGGTGGGTATTCACCAGATACCGAATCGGCTTGTTCGGAATGAGCCTCTCTACTTCTCCGATCACCGCCAGGGACCGTGCCTCGTTCAGCGGGGCCTCAATCACTGCGACGAAATCGCGGAACTCGATCACGACGCTGTTGTGAGACCCGCCACCAACAAGCCACACACCATCTGCCAACTCCTGCTACTCGGCGCGAACCGCTGGCGCGGCTGCCTGACGAACTGCGTCAGGCACCGTCATCGTTGGAACAGCCGGATTCACCTGCACGCCGCTGACGATGATGTTCCACGTGTTGTGGCCCTTATTCACCCAAGGGTCACCCTCGTGTGAATGAATCACGCCAGGGAATTTCACACCAGCGTAATCCTGGTAGTTGACGTAGCGGGTCTCGTACAGCATGTCACCGAGCACGGGGTTGGCCACCCATGTCTGCACCAGTTCGACCAGATTCTGATCGTTGATGGTGACGTTGACCCGGTACTTTCCAAGCGCGGTAAACGAAACGATGGTTCTCCTGTTTCCATCCTGCGTCAGCCCGGGGTTGGAGGGTCCGTTGACCGGAAAGACCACTGCCGTCGCGTCGGGCGCCGCCATGGCCGCTTTGAGAACGCCGTGGGGAGTGAGCCAGATGTCGAGCTGCCGCACTTCGGCGACGGCCAGCGCGGGATTCGCAGTGGTTCCCTGCATGTTCCAGGCGAAGTCGCCGTTGACGATACGTACCGACTGCCGGTCTCTCTGGAGGGGCGTGCCTCCGCCGCCGCGGGGTCCAAACCTCCCCTGCCTCTCGGTGAATTCCTCCCTCGAGGACCGGGTGTCGTAATCAATGGTCTTGGTGTAACTCGGCACCTCGAACTTCGGCCAATCCTCCGTGGCGAGGTCGCCAGACACCGGGTCGAAACTCTGACCCGTCGCCGCGTTCGTGCCCGCCCCCGAAATCTGTATGGTGTTCAGGATATCGGCGCCCATTGCTCGCGAGGCGGCCTGCAACACCACCTTGGCATCCTGCGCCGCCGCTGTCCCCGTCATCAGCGGTAGGAGTATTAGAAAAACCCACAGTCGATGCACCATTGCTGCCTCCTGAAATTGCTAGAGAACCGCGGATGTTTATCCCGGAATGCTCCAGACGACCCAGATGTGAATGTCGGCTCGACGGCGAAACGAGCATCCTCCAGGTCTCGATGGACCTCGCCGAGGGCTCAGGTTACGGCGTGAATGCGATCCGACCAACTTACTGCGTCAGTGCGAACCGTCCTTCGAGGAAACGCACGATGTGTCCAGACACAGCGCTGATCCAACTCCGCGGATCGTCGAGCGGCTCGCGGATCCAAAAGTGCGGCGCGCCCTGAATGATCGCGGTCCGCGCTTGGATGCCCGCTTGCTTCAGCGCGATGAGGAACGGCTCGGACTGCGTCACGGGATCCACGACATCGTCGGTCGTTCCCCATGTGAGCAGAAACGCCGGCTGGTTCGGGGCGCGGACCGCATAACTGATGGGAGACGCGTCGAAATAGACTTTGCGATCATCCATCGGCGGCTTGCCGAGGAACTTCTCCGTAATCTGATCGCGTGGACGATGGATTTGATCGTGGCTCCACTGCTGCAGCAGGTCGTACACGCCGTAGACACCGACCACTGCCGTCACTCGCGGGCTGACTGCCGCGTAAGGGTCATTGGGATACGCCCTCGAGAAAAGGGGTGAGTCGCCGGCAAGGCCGACCAACGCGACGAGATGGCCGCCGGCCGAATCGCCCATCACCGCGACGCGGTCGGGATCGACATTCAAGTCAGCGGCGTTATGTTTCACGAATCGAATCGCAGCGACCACATCGTGAACGGCCTGCGGATAGCTCGGCTGCCCAGGTCTTGAGAGCCGATAGTCGATGCTGTAGACTGCGATGCCTCGCTCGCTGAGATACGGCCCCCAGTTCTGGTACGTATTGCGGCTGCCGCCTTGCCATGCACCTCCGTGGACGGCCACGACCACTGGATGCTCGCCGGGCCCCGTCGGGCCATAGAAATCGCCGCTCAACGTGACGCCGTCGTGTGTTGCGTACGGCAGATCGCGGCGCACGGTCTCGGGCGCAGGAGCTTGGCCCCGCGTGACGGTGGCTCCCGCGAGCATGGCGACGGCTACTGCCGGCAGCACGCCTTGCATTCCCCGCATCTCCTCCTCCAGCTACGATGGTCGGTTCTTCAAACGGGACGTGAGTCTATGGCCATGATTCCGACGCTCGCATCGTGAAGTCTTCGAAGGAGGCGACCTTCATCACCGGCGCGATCGTGAAAAACACGTCACGGCCCGAAGATTGTTCCATGTGGCAATGCCGCTCCAGTGCTCCCGTGTGGCCAGACTTCCTGACCAAAACTGAATCCCGGGCGATCCGAGCCCTTGTTGCGAAACGCTTCGTCGATCGTGAGCTGGCCGGTCTCGTGATCAATGTCCATCATCCAGATCCGGTTCTCGCCCCCGATTGAGCTGACGACAACAACCCGCTGCCCGTCGGACGCCAGCCAATGGGGGCTCTGGCGATCATCGAATTGCACCGACGAGACTTCGCGAACGCGCGTCGGATCACTGACGTCCAGAGCAGACACGACTCTGGTCGTGGCATTGGGTTGGACCCAGTAGTTCCCCGCCACTACAGGGAAACCGCACCCACCGGACACTGGGGGGTCGTACGCCAGGTCGAGCGACGGCTCGACGCTGTCAAGCCCGGCAACGCGATAGACTCGGCACGACATCGTGAGGACCATGACGGTCCTGCCATCGCTCAACACCCTCGGTTCAGATGGCCGGTCGGCGTCCGGGAGCTTGATGGTCTTGACGAGCGTGAGATCGGAAAGTCGCCGGACCTGAACCTGGCTGCCGTCATGGTCGTTCCAGACAGCCCTGGTGTTGCCACGCCAGGAGGGGAAATCCATGTACGTCAGGCCGATCACCACTCGATCGAGTTCGGGCACTACGGCAAGGCCGTATGGCCGCAGGGTGTCCTGTTCCGCGGTGGGATCGGCTGCTGTCACCGCCCGCACCGGCTGGCCACGCTCGTCCAGCACGGCCAGTCCTCCCGGCATCCGATTGTCGTCGCCGTGGCCCTGAAACGTCGTGACGACGTGCCCGTTCGGGAGGCGAAAGAAACCATGAAGAAAGCTGAGGTCGAGATCGCCCACGTTGCCAAACCGCGTGGCCACCCTAGGATTCAGCGGATCGCGTAAGTCGAACAAGAACGTTCGGTTTCCGGCGAACCCGTTGGCAAAGAGCATGCCCGAGGGCCCGAGCTCTTCCTCGGTGTGGTGGGGATACAGGGCCCTCTCCCCGACCGGCGCTGAAGCGACGACGCTACCGTATTGCTCCGGCCCGGGCCGGACGTCGAGCACCGCAAGGAAATCGCTATCCTCGCGATCTTCGTCTCCAGCCCACACGTACAGGAAGGGCCCGGTAGGTTGCACCTGCCCAACCGAGACACTCACGAGCGCCACAACAAAGAACGCGACCGCGGCGAGGCTTCTGCTACCAATCATCTCGGAATCTCCCGAAGTTCCAACGGCGCCTTCGCGACTGCCTGACTATCTGGTCGATTGCAAGCACTTCGCCACGCGAGCTGCCGGCTTGCCAGCAATCGCGCGGTGCAGAGCGCTCCGTCGTATGGGTATCCGGCGTGGCGATGCGACTCTAGCACAGACAGAGTCGCCGTGGTGGACTCCGCGTCGCGTCTCCTGACCGCACGCGCGGCCATCCGATGAATAGGAGATCTGATGAGGGAAATTGGCGAAAGAGACTGCCAACGGGTAGCAGTCACCGCCGCGATCACTGAGGACAAATCACGGCCCGAAGACTGTTCCGTGTGGCAAGGCCCCTCCAGTACGCCCGTGTGGCCAAACGTCCTGAGCAAAACTGAATCCCGGGCGATCCGAGCCCTCGTTGCGAAACGCCTCGTCGATCGTGAGCCGGCCCGTATCGGCGTCAATATCCATCATCCAGATCCGGCCCTCGCCCCCGATCTGGCTGACGACGACAATCCGCTGTCCGTCGGATGCCAGCCAATGGGGGCTCTGGAGGCTATCGAACTGCACCGATGAGACTTCGCGAACGTCCGTCGGATCACTGACGTCCAGAGCAGACACGACCCTGGTAGCGGCATTGGGCTGGATCCAGTAGTTCCCCACGACCACAGGGAACCCGCACCCGCCGGACGCTGGAGGGTCGTATGCCAGGTCGAGCGAGGGCTCGACGCTGTCAAGCCCGGCAACACGATAGACTCGGCACGACATCGTGAGGACCATCACGGTCTCGCCATCGCTCAACACTCTCGGTTCGGCCGGTGCCTCGGCGTCCGGGAGTTTGATGGTCTTGACGAGCGTGAGATCGGAGAGTCGCCGGACCTGAACCTGGCTGCCGCGACGGTCCTTCCAGACATCAGCTGTGTTGCCACGCCAGGAGGGAAAACCCATGTACGTCAGGCCGATCACCACCCGATCGAGCTCGGGCACAACGGCGACGCCGTACGGCCGCAGCGTGTCCTGCTCCGCGGCCGGATCGGCTGCTGTCACCGCGCGCACGGGCTGGCCGAGCTCGTCCAGCACCGCCACTCCTCCCGGCCTCCGATTGTCGTCGCCGAGGCCCTGAAACGTCGTGACGACGTGCCCGTTCGGGAGGCGAAAGAAACCATGAGGAAAACTGAGGTCGAGATCGCCCACGTTGCCGAACCGCGTGGTCACCCTGGGATTCAGCGGATCGCGCAGGTCGAACAAGAACGTTCGGTTTCCGGCGAACCCGTTGGCGAAGAGCATTCCCGAGGGCCCGACCTGTTCCTCAGTGTGATGGGGATACAGGACCTTCTCCCCAACCGGCACGGTGGCGACGACCCTGCCGTATTGCCCGGGCCGGGGCTGGACGTCGAGCACTGCAAGGAAATCGCTATCTTGGCGGTCTTCGTCTCCAGCCCACACAAACAGGAAGGGCCCCGTGGGTCGCACCTGCCCCCCCGAGACACCCACGAGCACCACAACAAAGAACGCGACCGCGGTGAGGCTTCTGCTACCAATCATCCCGGAATCTCCCGAAGTTCCAACGGTGCCGCTACGACTGCCTAACTGCTCGTCGACTGCAGACACCTCGTCACGCGAAGTGCAGGTCGTGCCCAGTCATCACGGTGCGTCCTGCGTCGGGCCGGGGATTCGTTCCCCCCAGCCCGCCAAGTCTTCTACGTCACCAAATCTTCTACGACGAACTCGGTCGCCGCTGCCCGCGTGATCATGGGAGCAGCCACGGCGGTTCGATATCTAGAACCCCAGCGCGTCAACAGCGATCTGCGCGACCTTCTCATCATCGAGGGAGGGAATGCCGCCCACGCCGATCGCCCCGATGGTCACGCCGTCCCTCACTATCGGAATGCCGCCGGGCTCGATCGTGATTTCCCAATTGCCCATCGGGAGCTTCTGGGGGAACGCGGTAATCGACTCGCCGGCGTTCATGGCGTCATAAAGGTCTATGGCCGAGACGCCAAACAACAGCGCGGCGCGCGCATGTCCCATGGCACTGGTCACCGCTCGTGGAATTGCGGTGTCCATGCGCCGGACGACGACGACGTCGCCATTGGCGTCCAGCACGGCGATCGCCACACGACCGTTTGGATCTCCGGTTATCTCGATGGCGGCGGCGGCCGCCGCATCGACGGCTTTCTGCGCCGTCGCCAGATCGATCATCTGCGGCGGAGGTGTCGCGTTTCGGTCAAACACAAACGCCTGCGCCGATAACGCTGGCGATATGAGCCCTGCACTCAGCACGAGTATCGCCGTTGCCAGAATTGTTCTAGTCATAATCCCCTTTCCGCTCCACGTGTGAAGCTGCCGCGCGAACCCCGCGAGACGCGCGCGGCACTCTGTCACCAAGCCGCTCGCTTTCATGACGATCCTGCTCCAAACGAGACTGATCGCATACTTGCTCCTTGTCGACAATCGATCGCGCGGACGCGCGACGTGGGCACTTTACACCAATTCGCTGTTCAGTAATCTTGTCGCCAGACCTGCCGGCCATGAACGCGCCAGTACGACCCGGAGCAGGTCGCAAAGCTCTCGCCGACGCCCGGTGGATAGTCTCGCTTCTGACTTGGCGGATCGGCTAGTATCCACGTGGGGCATATGGTTCTGCGAACTCAGCATGCCAACGTGACGGTAACGGTTGCGCTGGGCGCCCTGCTCGGTGCATCGTCCTGGGCACCGGCTGTGGCGCAGCAGCAGCCTGATGACACCCTGATTGGCGAGGTGCGCGCTCTGGCACGGGTGGTCTTCGAAGCCCTTCACAACGAATCCGCCGACGGTGATTCGCGGCTGGGCTGGTCCAACGATTTTTTCAAGGGAGTGGATGGAACGATCTACGTGCCGTTCACGTTGAGCGTCGACCCGGCCAAGCTCCGAACGACCGCGGCCACCTTTTACGTCCTGGTCGTCGAGACGCAACCAGCGCCAGACCCGGCCGGGCAGCTCCCAGGCGCGCCCAGTAGTTCGGTGCTGGATGAGCTTCAGGGACCCCCACCGCCCGCAATTGCGTTTGAGGCGGCCTTCTTCGTCGACCTGAACACGTTGCCGCCTGATACGACAGCCGCAGGCCATCGGATCACCAGGGCCTTCTCGGTGGGCCCAGGCGAGCACGAGGTCTACGTGGCACTGGCTGACAGCACCGAGGCTTCGGGCGGGGCGGCTCCAGACGTGATGCTGACCAAGCAACGTCTCCTGGTTCCCGATCTATGGAATCGCACGCTGACGACCAGCAGCATCGTGCTGGTGGACCGAGTGGATCAGCCGGACCTCCCGCTGGTGCCCGAGCAACAGGTTTACCGGAATGCCCTGGGGACCGAGCGCTTCCTCAAGACGGCAGACGCTGATTTCAGACCCAGCGACCACCTCAATGTGCTGTTCTTCGTCTACAACCCAGGACTCACCGCGGAGGGGTTCCCGAATATCTTGGTCGACTACGTGTTTTATCGACGCGAGGAGACCGGCGACGCGTTCGTCGGCCGGACGACGCCGCGACGGTTCAACGCCCAAACAATGGTGGAGTTCGAGGCGGCTACCGGCCAGGAGATCGTGGCAGGTCACGAGGTTCCACTTCGAAACTTCTCGGAAGGGTCGTATCGTCTCAACATCCGCGTCATCGACAGCACGAACGGTTCGACCGTGGTCCGCAGCGTCAACTTCAACGTGAGCGGCGCATGAAATCGGGACACCTCGTCGCCGCCAGCGCCCTTTTCGCCTCGCTGGCAGGGCTCGCCCCTGGCCACGCCTGGGCGCAACCTGCCCAAGAAGCGGGACTTCCGCTTACGCCCCCCGCGCGCTTCATCACCGACGTCGAGGAATCCGAGGCCCTTCAGGTATTGGTGGAAGAGAGCATCGCCAGCACCTTTGTCAGCGGCGTCCGGAACTTCGACTGGCAGCGTGCGGCAGACGCCTTTGCGACCGATCTCCGCGCGCGGTTTCCGCGTCCAGGGGACGGCATCGTCATCGAAGACGACAAGTTGAGGATTCGGAAATACGAAGGGACCGACCTCGACGTGCTGGATCGAGCCGGCTTCCTGGAAGGTCTGCGCGCCCATGTGAGCTCCTGGACTGCAGTCGAGCGGGCGTCGTGGCACGTGTTCGAGTTTCTGGCCGAGCCGGATCGGCAGCGTGCGTACCTGAAGGCGCACCTGGAGCTGGGCGGCCCCGAGTCGGGTGGCGGGCGCTCCGTTCTCAACGCCACGGTCGTAGTCGAGGCGGTGGTTGCCAGCGAAGATCGGTGGCTCATTGAGCGGCTGGACCTGGAGGAGGGGATGCGGGTGGAGAATCCCGATCCGCCGTTTCGAGATATCACGGACGCGGTGGGGCTCCATTTCAACAGCTCGGAGGCGAATCGGCGGCTCCGGCAGGAGCTTCTGGACACACGTACCAGCCTGATCGACTCGGGCTTGAATGTCGTCGACTGGAACCGTGACGGCTTCTGGGACATTGTGGCAACGAAGTCCTGGGATCACGGCGTCGTGTTCGTCAATGACGGTAAGGGCGGCTTCGTGCGCGAGTCGCTGGGTTTTCAGGATCGCCGCCTGATTCCGAGCCAGGTGCTGGTGGTGGACCTCGATAATGATGGCCTGGACGAGCTGGTCTCCAACCGAGTGTTGTACCGCGGCGCAAAGGGCTCGATGACGGTCCACACGAGACGGAATGGGACATGGGTCGTCCTGCCTCGGGCCCTCGAGTTCGAGACGGTGCCCGGGCTGGAAGAAACCGAGGCCCTCTCGATGACCGCTGCCGACGTGGACGGGGACGGCCTGATCGATCTGTTCGTCGCCGCGTACGAAAACAATCGGTCGAGGGACCCGAGCCGCTTCAACAACCTGCATGCGACCGATGGCTCTGACAATCTCCTCTTCATCAATCACGGGGGACTGAGGTTTACGGAGGAATCGGATGCCCGTGGCATTACCGGTACCCAATACACCTACGTGGCGCAGTTTTTCGATCTCGACCAGGACGACGACCTGGACCTCGTTGAAGGCAACGACTACGGGAAGAACGTGGTGTGGGACAACCAGGGTGACGGGACCTTTCGGGCGTTGCCGGACCACCCGCTCGCCAAGGATCCGAACTTCACGATGGGGTTCAGCATCGCCGATTGGGACAACACCGGGCAGTGGAGTCTCTACATCTCCAACATGTATTCGCACGCAGGGAATCGTGTCGTTCGTCTGGCGGAGGCGTCGATGAGCGACGGGATGCACGCCCAGATCAAGGTCATGGCGGAAGGCAACCAGCTATTCACGCTCGACCCAGGGATTGGGCAGATCGCGGACCAGGCCCACCCTCTTGCCGTGAACGATGGCGGGTGGGCATGGGGGAATGTCTTCTGCGACATCGACAACGACGGAGACAAGGAGCTCTTCGTTGCTAATGGCAACGCGAGCTTCGTCGATCCCGAAGCGCCCGATTTTTGAACGTTCTTCTGGCGACAGGTAGTCGCCGACGCGCAAGCCATCGAGGAACGGCAGCCGTTCGACAATGTCGTGTCCGACCAGGTTGCGGACTTCCGGGGATCCTTCAGTGGCTTCGAGCGGGATCGCCTCTTCTACAACCCCAATGGGTCGTTCGAGCCTTTCGTCCAGAGCGCCTACGTTTTTGGACTGGACTACGACCACGACGGACGATCCGCCGCACCGGTCGATATCGACGGTGACGGCGATCTGGACCTGGCCGTGCTCAGCATACAGGGCCTCCGGTTGCTGGAGAACACGTCCGCCTCCAGGCGGTTCGCACGCGTCCGCGTGGCAACCGAGCCCGGCACACCCTCGTTTGGGGCCATCGTCGAGATGCGGGCCGGCGGCGTGACTCGTCGGGATTTCGTCAGGCTGACCGACGGATTTCGGACACAGGTCGCCGCCGATCTCCACTTTGGGCTCGGCGACGCCACGACGATTGAATCGCTGGAGGTGCGTTGGCCGTCTGGCCATCTGGACCGCTGGACCAACCTCCCGGTCGACCAGCTGCTGACCGTTCAAGAGGGCGCGGCGGGCGTCGACGCGCAGTCGCTCGCACGGTGGTCCGATGGGTCGCGGCCTCGTCTGGCCGGGGCTCCGTCTCCGACGGTCACGGCAGAGCGACTGCAGGGAGGCGGGAGAGTCGCGCTTGGCGATGTCCGGCGCCCGACGGTCGTCAACTTCTGGGCGCCGTGGTGTCTTCCCTGCAAGGCAGAGCTGCCTCAACTGAAACACCTTGCGGAGCAGTACGAGGGCGAAGCCGTCTTTGCCGGTGTGAGCGTTGAACGAGAGGATCTTGCAAGTGTCCACGCGATGATTGACGAGTTCTCCATCCCGTATCCTCAGTTTCTCGCGGACGATGAGGTCATGGAGCGCTTCTTCGGAGCCAGCGACGCGGCGGCTCTTCCCTCCACGTTCGTGTTCGATCAGGATGGACAGTTCCGTCGGCTCTTTCGCGGCGCGATCACCGAGGCGGACTTGGACGCGCTGCTGCTGTCCTTCCGCGACGAAGGCGTCTCCGAACCGGAGCTGAGCCTTGCCGCCCGTCTCGCGTTCGAAGCAGGCGACTACGACAAGGCCGTGGAGTATTACACCCGACTGACCCGGCTTGAGCCCGATAGCCTCCGGCTCGTGGGGGCCGCGTGGGAGCACCGTCGAGCCGTCGACCAGCTCCGGCTGGGTGTGGCCCGGTTGAAGTCTGGGCGCGCCGCTGAGGCGGTGCGCGATCTTCAGACGGCGAGACGTCTGCTGGGAGACGACTCCATCGTGTTGTTGCGGCTCGGGACCGCGGCGGCTGAGGCGGGACAGCTGGAGCTTGCTGTCGACTCGCTGCTGGGCGCGGTTCGTGCCGACCCCGCGTCGGTGCTCGGATGGCTCCACAAGGGTCTGGTGCATCGCCGACGTGGTGAGTGGAACGACGCACGAGCCAGTTACGAAAAAGTGCTCATGCTGGACCCGGGCAACGGCGCCGCTCGGCGTGAACTCCTGGCTCTGCCGCAGCCCGCCCAAGTCCGCTGAGCGACGTGGCGGCCAGTCACGACGCCTGCCACGTCGATAACCTGCGCGTCAGTGCCGACGGACCCGATGTGCGGGTCCTGAGACCTCAGTGCAGGAAGCCCCTTACGATGCACGCCTTTCTACGGTTCAACAGCGGCGTGATGAGCATGATCGTCCCCCATGGTTTGCGAGCCGAGGTTCAGCGTCTTCAACTGGACAGTCGAGTACGACTCCTCGCCCTCGACGATCTGAATGATCTGATCGACGGGCAGATCGGAGAACGTCTGCGTAACGCCAGTCGTTGGCCAGAAGACTTCGAGCAGCTCGATTCGTGACGCCTTCCCGATCCCGATGGTCTGACGAAGAGGATTGGCGCCGAAGCTACCACCGCTGTTCACGTACCGGTAGATGGAACGTCGCGTCTCGCCCTCGATGACTTCGGCACGAATGCGCGCTCCGATCGCCGATCGGTTGGATTGCACGCCCACCAGCTTGATCGTGATCCAATTGTTCGCGAATCCTGGGTTCTCGTACAAGACGTTGCCAAACCGGTCTCCTGGATAGGCTCCGCCCATCTGCTCGAAGACGTCCTGATCCCCGTCGTGGTCAAGGTCGGCGAAGAACACCCCGTGACCCTTTTGAAGATGGCCAAAGCCGCCCGCGTAGGTCACGTCTGAAAAACCCTTCCCGTTCTGACTGCGATACATCACGCTCGGCATGAGACTCTCATATGGGGGATAGCCGGTCCCGAGGTAGAAGTCCAAATAGCCATCGTTGTCCAGGTCACCGAAATTGGCCCCCATTGCAGCGGTCGGATGAGCAAGGTTGTATCGGCGCGAAACCTCCTCGAACTGTCCCCCACCCGTTCCTCGATAGAGCCGTGCCAACTCAGCGTTGACGGGCAGGCCGAGCGCGTCGGCCGCCAAGTGCTCGACGCGGGCAGCATAGGCAGACACGTACAGATCCAGCACGCCGTCGTTGTCGAAATCCCAAAACCACGCAGGGAAACTCTCGGTCGGCTGATCCACACCAAGCCGCTGTGCCATGTCAATAAACGTCCCGTCGCCCGTGTTGCGATACAGACGGTTGCTTCCGAAGCGGTTGGACACGTAGAGATCCAACAAGCGGTCGCCGTCGTAGTCGCCCCAGATCACAGCCTTGGCATACGCATGGTTCATGACGCCGGCTGCAGCGGCCACGTCTGTAAACGTGCCGTTCCCATTGTTTCGAAACAGCTGGTTGGGAGCCACCAAGGCCTCGGACGTTTCGTTGCCGATATACAGATCCAGGTCGCCGTCATTGTCGTAGTCGCCCCAGGATGCTGTCTGGCTCGGGTAATGCACGTCGCCCAGGCCGGCATCCAGGGTCACGTCCGTGAATGTGCCGTTACCGTTGTTCCGTAACAGCGAATTCGGGTGTCGGCCGTGCTCGCCAAGCCAGGCACCTCGCAGGATGAGAATATCCACGTTGCCATCGTTGTTGTAGTCCGACTGGATGAGGTTCAACCCTCCGTAGAGGCCAAGCAGTCCCGCCGCCTCCGTGCGATCGGAGAAGGTTCCATCCTGGTTGTTTCTGAAGAAGCGGACTTGACCCTCTACGTCCCATGTCGAGACCACGATATCCAGATAGCCATCGTTGTCGAAATCGTCCGCGATCACGCCACCGCACATGTCAAATATGTCAAGGTCGAGCGTCGGCGCGATGTTCGTGAAGCGAGGAATCTGGTCGGCAGATTCGAACGCGTCAGGCGGAAGCATGTGTCGCTCAGGCACCTGCTCCGGGTAACCTCCAACGGTCATGTATGCGATGTTGAGCAGCCACCGCGCCGCCAGGTTCAGCGACGTCTGCTCCTCCAGCAGATTCTGCGCCGTCGGCTCCGGCATGTTCTCAAGCATGTCGGTAAACACGGCAATCGCCTGCCGGGAAGGGTCCTGCTGGCTATGAATACCGCCACCCCGAAGCGGCAAGATACAACTATCCGCCGTGGGATGAAGTGCACAGTTCTGCGTTTCACCCAGCCGCATGTACGCAACGCCGAGGAAATAGCGCGTGTAGTTGAGCCACTTGTCCTCTACGAGATCCGTTCGAATCAAATGCGACACGAGGTCGCGCGCCTCGGCATACAGGCGGATAGCCTCGGATTCGTTGCCCAGGCGCAGCTCTTCATCGGCCAATCGCATTAGCAGGAGCCACCTGTTGGGCCCTGGCGCTGCAGCCGGAAGAACGTCGAGCTCCTCCCGCAGCTTTCTCGCCGGTCCATCTCCGATGTAGGGGTTAGTGTCAGGAGTCTCGTCCGCGATCTGCCGGAGCAACGTCAACATCCGCTCTTGACCCGCGGAAGACGACGTCAGTGCGGCCCCCGTGGGCGATTGGGCGTGGTTTGCGGTGGGCGCGATAGCTCCAAGCATCCCAAGCAGGGCAACGGCTATCAGTTTGGAGCCTCGTCTACCCTTCCCCCTGCTCGGGTACAGAGGGAGAGCGTCCTTGTCGACGTGAACGGCCATGTGCCCGAGAGCGCAGTCGCGGCTCGTGGCGCGCGAGAATTTCGAATGGATGCGCAGATCGGGGTAAAAGCCCATCGGAACCTCCGGACCGTCAAGACCAGACGGATCATCAGATGAGATCAATCGTCAGACGAGACGATTGCGAAGAACTCTGTACCGCTCTACCCGGACCACCGGTTCTCTACCAGAGCCTTCGTCGCCTCCAGCGTGCGCGTCTCCTCGCCCGGCGCGGATTGTCGCAGAAACCCGAGAGGAAGTCCAACCCTCTATACCCGTAAGTACTTGAAAAGAATGGCGCCCCCCTAAGCATTCCGAGCCAAGACCAGATCGCCAGGTATCTTGAGCCGATACGATTTGCGGAAATCGACGGGGTCCGTAGTTTGATGTCCACGGCAGTCGCACAGACACACGTCCACGATCACTCCCACGCCTGATCGGAACTGCTGATTCAGGCCGTCGCAGTTCCTTGATCGCGTTCTGGACGAGGATGATCTGCGCCGAGGAACACCAAAGCAGCGAAATCCCGTGACAAGCCGCCCTCACTGGCGGCCGCTCTCATCGACATCAGCCAATCCCTAGCAGTCCGTGGCGAAAGTCCGGCGTCGCACCTAACGCGGATTTCACGAGCGGGGCCATGACCCTCTGCCAGGTACTGCTGAAATCCGCGCTAGACGAGCGAAGCGCCTCGCGCGGATTCTGCTCGGTCGTGGCACGCCTGCGGAATCCGCGCTCGCGAACAAGGCGCGACGACTGAAGATACCGCCCGTATTTGAGGGAGAAGCAACGCCGGTCGCGAGGATGCATCGTTCGTCGAATGCAGACGGACTTTTGCCACGGGCTGCTAGATGCGAAACGTGTACTGAAACTTCGCGGAGATCTTGCTGTCTTCCGCATCGAATCGGTACCCGCCTGCAGGATCCTGAATCCATCCCTGGCTGAATACAAAAAATAGGTCATTCCCAGGTTGCAGGATCCACCGAATGCGACTCTGCCAACTCAGATTCCGGGACCGGTTGTCGTACTGAATCAGATTTGAAAACGACAAGAAAGGCGAGGCCGCATAGTCTGCCCGTAAGCTCACGATCCGGGCGACAAAAGTGCCTTCCGGTAGACGGGCAAACGTCTGATTGGTTGTGAGGCTCATCGTCAAGCCCGGGGGAACCTTGTATGTGAACGTCGTAATGACTTCGTCAGCGTGTCCCGACCAGTAGGTGCCGAGCACCCACTGCAGGTTCACTTGCCACGTACGCTTTGCTGCGGTCGACAAGAACGACGCGAAGCGTGTGAACCGGTACTCGCCCGGAGAAAGAACGACGCCTGGGGAAATCTCGAATGGGGCGAACAAACGCTCGTAGTTGATTCGCGGGTTAAAGAAGTTATGGACGGAGTCACCCGACCTGAAGTGCCAATCGATCGGCACAACAAAATGAAACTGCCAGCTTTCCACCTCTCCGTTATCGAGGCGGGTGAAGCGCGTGTAGTACGCGCCATTAAATGTCTGCTGAAGGCCCAGGAAGTCTTTGGGTCGGGGGTTGTAGTCACCGCCGATTCTCAGCATCCGTACGTTCCTGCGGGAGACGAAACCAAGGGCGGGCTTGAAATTCTCTTGTACCTCGCGCCAGAAGAACTGCATGACCATCAGGTCGTTCGGATATTCCGCGGAAACACCATACGACCAATCTTTCTCAACAATCCCCTCGTTCATGCTCCTGAGGCCGTACAAGTTAATCTCAAGATTCCGAGAGTTGCCCAAGAAACGCGACGTGGCCAGACGCGCATCCACGCCGAATGTGGTACTCGATAGAGGAAGAGCGGGATTTCCGTGGGTGAGAATCGCGCCAACATAGGATTGCTCCAGGAAGTTTCGTTTGACGCGGCCGACGAGAACGTTCTTTGCCGGCACCAGGGATTGGTCCCGCGTTCGCACGTCGAGCACGCCAACATCAGTCCGGCCGACCGTGCCGGTCAACTTCACCCCGAAATCGATGGGTACCTCTTCTCCGGAAAGCAGTCCGATTCGGCGACTGAAGAACGGGATCGTTTCTGATCTGGTGGAGGGAATGCGTCCAGGTGGCGTACCGCCAGTATTCGAAAAACTGAAGACTCCGGCACCCTCCAAGAAAAAGGAACGCTTCTCCGGAAAGAACAGCGAGAAACGCGACAGGTTAATCTGGCGTGCATCAACTTCCGTCTCGCCGAAGTCCGTGTTTAGCGTCGCGGTCAGTTTCAGGCTGGGAGTGACGTTGTAGGACATGTCGAGTCCCGGCTTGCCAGTGGCCGTATCACTACCGGTTGCACCGGTATGCAGCCAGCGCCCCCCCATGAACGGCCGGACGTCGAGACCGACGCCCTGCGTGAGGCTCTCAGGAAGCGTGATTTGACCCGCTTCCGACACCTGAAAGAACTGCAGTTCAAGGCGCGCCCCAGACCAGCGGTCGTCCTCCAGTTTTCGCTGGATATAGCGGGCGATGTTGAATCCCCAGACCGTCTGCCCGGCAGGGAAGCTCAGGCTTTTGAACGGAATCGCGAATTCTGCAGTCCATCCTTCGTTCGTCCGTCTTGTTCGCACCGTCCAGATGGAATCCCACTGGAGATTCGATTGACCGTTCGCAAACACCAGACCATCCACCAGTGCACCGGCTGGATTAGTGGCAAAGTAGAAAGCGTTGCGCTGGTCGCTGTACGTGTCGAGCAGAATCTCGATTCGGTCGTCGGAGTTCAAGCTGGCGTCGCGCGCCATCTGTGTGCCGATGACTTGCTCCGGGTTCGAGTCGTAGCACACGACGCCGATGTACAAATAGTCGGCGTTGTGAAGAAGTGTGACGTCCGTTCGTTCGGTTGGTTCGTCGCCCGTTTGTGGCTCTCTCTGCGTCAAGTCGCCAATCTTCGGTGCGGTGTGCCAGACACTCTCGTCAAGCAACCCGTCTACGTTGATGTTCGACATGATCGTTGTCACGACGGCAGACCTGGCTGACGGCGCAGAGGCCGTCGTCGGCTGCTGGGCCGCCGTTCCGCCAGCTTGCTCGTTCGCTTGCCCCTGGGGCGCGGCCGCGGAGAGAACGAGTGGAACGGCGCATCCCCAGACCCAGACCGTCAAAACAATGCTTCGGAGCAAGGAGCGCCCCTGTCGATAAGGGCCGAGGCGGGTACCGGGACTGCGCGTCATCAGAGCTTGGCGTGATTATAGGAGGAATCCCTGGGACATCCGCACCGTCGCCACTCGGCCCTCGGCTATCGTTCACCCATCAACTACGAGAGGGAAGACTGCGAGCGACCGCTTAATCCCAGGTCCGTACCCGTCCACGAAAGCGGCTCAAGCCCACATAACGATTTGACACCGAACACCCCCGAAAACGAACGACATAACCCTTAGCAAGAAGGCAGTTTTCTCAGGGAATTCGCGAAAGCTGGAGAAAATTTAGAGAGAGATTTATCGTACTTCCGAGGGGCTCACCAACGACAGCCCGTCCACGTGCGACAGGACATCATGCGCGGTCATGTCAGGATGTAGCGGCGTGATCGAGACATATCCGTCACGCACCGCCTGGTAGTCGGACTGATCGTGCGGCTCCCAATCATTCTGGCCTTCTTCGATCCAGTAGTATGGGCGCTTGCGTGGATCGAGTCGCTCGCTCACCTCGGTCACGTGGTTGCGCTTGGCCTGCACTGTCGTGCGAAAGCCCTTGTGTGGCCCGAACGGCACATTGATGTTCAGGAACGTGAGCGACGGCAGTCCCTGCGTGAGCACGGCTTCCGCCACCATGGCCGCCACGCGTGCCGCCGGCGGAAACTCGAAAACGCCGCGTTTGTTCCGCGTCGAGATCGCCATACTCGCGATACCCAGCAGCGCTCCTTCGAGCGCGCCGGCGACCGTACCCGAGTAGGTCACGTCATCACCGAGGTTCCAGCCCTTGTTGATCCCCGACACGACAAGGTCAGGCTTGCCGCGCAGCACGTGCGAGATCGCAACGTTGACACAATCGGTTGGCGTGCCGTCGACCGTGAACACGCCAGGGCGCACCTCCTCGAGTCGAAGAGGGCGTCTGAGCGTCAGGGCATGGCCGATCGCGCTAGCTTCCTGTAGCGGTGCGACGACGGTCACCTCACCCAGGGGCGCCAGCGCCTCGGCAAGCACGTGAATCCCATCGGAACCCACCCCATCGTCGTTGGTCACAAGAATGCGGGGCATCTGAACCATTGATCATACCTCGCCGCGCGCACGCGTGCGGGCCGCGGTGCCGGCCACCGTTCCACCATGCCCCGCTTACAATGCGTCCTACAATGGGTGCCGTGCTTCTCGACCAGTTCCAGCGCCCGCTACGCAACCTGCGGCTGTCGGTCACCGACCGCTGCAATCTGCGGTGCAACTACTGCATGCCCGAACCGGAGTACGTCTGGCTCCCGCGCGAAGACATTCTCAAATTCGAAGAGATCGAGAGACTCGTCGATGTGTTCGTGAGCCTCGGTGTCGACAAAGTGCGCCTGACTGGCGGAGAACCATTGCTCCGGCGCGACCTCCCAGCACTGCTCACGCGCCTCACGGCACGATCCGGGATCCGCGATCTGGCAATGACGACCAATGGAGTTCTGCTCGCATCGCAAGCACAAAGGCTCGCCGACGCCGGGCTCCACAGGTTGACCGTCAGCCTCGACACGCTGCGGCCTGAACGCTTCCATCAACTCACACGGAGCCACGACCTCCCACGAGTGCTTGAAGGGATCGGGGTCGCGGCGCCGCTCTTTCCAGGGCTGAAGATCGACACGGTCGTCATTCGCGGCACGAATGATGACGAACTCGTGGATCTCATCGAGTTCGGGCGAGAGTACGGGGCCGAGGTCCGGTTCATTGAATATATGGACGTGGGCGGCGCCACGCACTGGTCGATGGAGCGCGTCGTGGCAAGGACGGAGATGCTAGCCGGCTTGGCCCAGCACTACGGTCCCATCACACCGGTACAGGAGGCCTCCTCTGCGCCAGCCGACCGCTATCGGCTGCCGGATGGCACCGTCTTCGGGGTCATCTCATCCACAACCGCACCGTTTTGCGAGGAGTGCGACCGCAGTCGGCTGACGGCGGACGGCATGTGGTACGTGTGCCTCTACGCCTCTGTTGGTCTTGACCTGCGGGGTGCGCTCCGAGGGGGCGCCGCACCCGATGCGCTTGCCACGCTGATCCGTTCGACATGGGAGGCGCGTCGCGATCGCGGCGCCGAAGCACGACTGGCCGCTCGGGATCGCGCACCGCTTATCCCGATCGAACGACTACGCAGCGACCCTCACCTGGAAATGCATACCCGGGGCGGGTAAGCCACGGGATCGACCGTTCTACCCCGCGAGATCGGCGATCTGCTCGAGTCGCCGGTCACGACCGCAACCGAATCGATAGAACCGGTACTGCGCGGAGTTTTTCAGGTAGTAATCCTGGTGATAGTCCTCCGCCGCATAAAACGGTCCGGCTGACGAAATCTCAACGACAACCGGTTGCCGATACTTCTTCTGTTCGTTCGCCTTTGAGGCCTCGGCAGCGGACCGCTGAGCCTCGTCGTGAAAGAAGATCTCCGGCCTGTACTGGTTACCAGCATCGCAGAACTGACGATTGGCCACGAACGGGTCGACATTTTTCCAGAAGTGATCGAGTAGCGCCTCGTAGCTGACCACCGCCGGATCGAAGACCACCTCCACAGCTTCGGCATGTCCGGTTCGACCGCTCGTCACCTGGCGGTACGTCGGATTCTCCACCGTGCCGCCGGTATACCCTGACGTCGTCGACACAACGCCGGAGACTTTGTCGAAGTCAGCCTCGGTGCACCAGAAACAACCCGCCGCAAGCGTCGCCGTAGCCAGGCCAGATTGTTGGGGACGCGCCGCGGCAGCCGCCACGACGGCGCTCCCCTGCTCGGCCGGCGTACCCGTGATGCCAACGAAACCGCCGCTCAACCATGTGTACCCTGCCGCCAGGGCTATCACCGCAACCAGGAGCCAACGCTGTGGATGCATCGTGAGCCTCCGTCAATGCGCGCAGGTCGCCCTACGCGTCGGGATGAAATGCCATCGCCACGCCGTTCATGCAGTAGCGCTGCCCCGTTGGTGGCGGTCCGTCCGGAAATACGTGCCCGAGATGGCTGCCACAGCGTGCGCAGTGCACCTCGACACGAATCATGAGCAGGCCTCGGTCAACCGATGTCCCGACGGCGCCCGCCAGCACATCCCAGAAGCTCGGCCAGCCGGTGCGGCTGTCGTACTTGGTGGCCGACGAGTACAGCGGGTTGTCGCACGCCGCGCAGGCGAACGTCCCGGCGCGCTTCTCATCGTCCAGGGGGCTGCTGAAGGGGCGCTCCGTACCGTGGCCTCGGAGCACTCGATACTGCTGGGGCGTGAGCAGCTCGCGCCATGCCGCGTCGGTCTTCTCGACCGGAAAGGTGCCCGCCATGGCTTTGGTCTCGACTGGCTGCGACCGCGCGAACCAGGCGACGACCGGCGTCAATCCGAGCACGGCCCCGCCAATCGCCAGAAACTGCCGTCTGTTCTGCACCTCTATAGCGTAACCCCTGACGAGGAAAAAGAGACCAACTACCTCAGCGACGGCCCGTTCCGGCGAAGCCAACCCCGGGCCAGCGAGTAGTCGGGGCAAGCGTCCGCCACAAAGCGCCAGTACTCGCGTGAATGGTCGAGCCGCCTCAGATGCATCAACTCGTGAATCATGACGTAATCGCGCACCCACGCCGGCATCAGGGTCAGTCGCCAGTTCAGACTGATATGCCCATTGCGCCCGCATGAGCCCCAGCGCGTGCGTTGGTCACGCACGTTCACGCGAACCACGGTGTGGCCGTGTATCGCGGCAAGTTCCAGCAGTCGCGCCGGGAGTTCCACGTCGGCACGGGCGCGCAGTCGACGTCGCTCGTCTGTGCCCAGTCCGAGCCGTCGGATTCTGGCCCGTTGACCGGCAATCCATTCCGCGTGCCGCAATCCGAACGCCGTGGCGGCGCGCTTGGAACCGCCGCGTGGAATCGTCACGCGAGCGCGGCCGTCACTGTCCAGCCGAAGCACATATCGTCGGGCGCGATGGTGACGGACGAAGTAGAACTCAATGGGGGCATCGGCGCCGTCGTCAGGATCAGCACGCGACGGCCGGGCCGGCGGCGCGGTCGGATTCACAAATGGAAGACCGAACTGCACCATGACAGGATATCTGACGGTGGTAGCATGCGCATCGATGTTGAGCGTCGGCGGCCGATGACTGAGGTGGTCAACGTTGATCCGGTCAGGCCGAATCAGACGGACATCGCTCGCGCCGCAGACTGTCTGCGGCGCGGCGGCCTCGTCGCCTTCCCTACCGAGACGGTGTATGGCCTGGGTGTGCATGCCCTGGACCGCGTGGCCGTGCGGCGGCTCTTCGATGTCAAAGGGCGTCCGGCCAGCGACCCTTTGATCGTGCACGTGTCGTCGTTCAGCCAGGTGGCGCCGCTCGTCGTCCAGCTTCCTCGGAACGCGGAACGGCTGGCCTCACGGTTCTGGCCTGGCGCGCTCACACTCGTTCTCCACCGCGCAACGTTGGTACCGCACGAGGTCACGGCGAGCCGTGAGACGGTCGCGGTTCGCGTGCCAGCGCACCCGGTGGCCCACGCGCTGCTACTGGCTTCGTCACTGCCGGTCGCCGCACCCAGCGCGAATCTGTTCTCCCGGCCCAGCCCGACGTTGGCTGGGCATGTCCTTGATGACCTTGATGGGCGGATCGACATGATCCTCGACGGCGGGCCGACAACGGTTGGCGTCGAATCGACGGTCGTCGATCTGACCGTTGACCCGCCCGTCGTGTTGCGCCCGGGCGCGATCAGCGTCGAGAGGCTCCGCACCGTGGTGCCGGCCGTCCAGTATCGTGTCCCGCCTGCTCCGGTCAGCGACCGCCAGTCGATGCCGTCGCCCGGCCTTCTCTCGAAGCACTACGCGCCCCGCGCGCCGCTGACGATCTATCGGGGCGAACCCGTAGCGGTTGGACTCGCGCTGAAAAACGGGGCGTTGTCGGCGGCAGAACATGGTCGGCGGGTCGGCATGCTCGTGAGCGCCGAGGACGCTCCCCGCCTGCGCGATCTGGCCGTTATCGGCGATCCGCGCTTCGTGCTCGTGACCCTCGCCTCGGAAGACGACGCGGAGGCGACCGCTGCGCGATTGTACGCGGCGCTTCGGGAGCTCGATGCGGCGCGCGTGGACGTGATTCTGGCGCGAGATATCGCGAGCGACCACGGCCTCTGGCGGGCAGTCCGCGATCGGCTCCATCGCGCAGCAGCCAGCATCATCGTGGTCGGCACCGAAACTGCGTGACACACTCCGTCAGGAGCCAGGCACCTGATCCGCAGCACGCCGAACCGGCGTCCAGTCGGGCTCGAAGCGCGTGCGCAAGATGAGCGTGACCACCGCCCCGTAGCTTCGCACGCCCTCCTCCACGCGATTCGCCTTCAGATACCGGTCGTAGACCTGCCAGCCAGCCGCACGCAGCCATGGCAGCTGGCCGCGTTGCATGCGGGCGGCTACTGCCTGGATATCCGAGCGGGGTCCGGCTCCGAGAGCACTGCCCAGTTGGGCACGGTCAGCCGCATCGACCTCACTCGATACTTGCCAGTAAAGGAAGAGCCACCCGCTATAGCGTGCGGGCGGGTCCGCGCGCATGCACGCGAGCCATCCGACAAAACTGGCTTCTGCCTCGTCGGCGTACCCCGCCAGGTGCGACCACTCGTGAGCGGCAACGAACGGACGTTCAAACGGCAGGAGATCGGGGTTGGCGAGCACCTCGAGGCCAAACGGATTGATCATGCCGTCGATGCTCGTCCACCGGAAATACGGGCCGAAGATTGTGCTCTTCAGGCGTCCGGGCTCCACTGGTGGCGCGTCGTGCAGTGTCCGCTGGGCCGAGATGAACGCGGCCCGAAGTGCCTCGTTGTTCGACGGTCCGCCGTCCCAACCGATGCGATGCGCCTCGTCGTACAGCGCGTTGAGCTGAGCGGCCGCCTCGATGCCAAGTTCCGTCACGGCCTGCGACGGCGGCGCACCACGCTCCACGATCAGTCGCGATGCCATCGGCACGCGTCGGTAGTTGAACCCCCAGAGCGCGAGAAACCCAAGGTAGACGAGGGCCGCCACGAACGCCAGGTCTCCAAGAAGACGCACGGCCGGCCACACCCGCCGCGTGCGCCTCACCGCGGACACCGCCCGGACCACGGCTACGATGACGGCGAGACAGCCCACGACGGCGAGCAGATCGAGCACGGCAAACGGCAGCGAGCTTGAAAGCGGCGTCAGATGACGTTGGATTGCCGGGTACAGCCCTGTCGAAAACCAACGCTCAACCGTGGTCGGAGGAATCGGTGCGACAGCCGCAGCGAGCGCGAGGCCGACGACCAGAAGTTTGATCACAGCGTGTTCTGCGGAGCCCGCCTGCGCCCTACCTGAGTCAGTTTGTGTGGACACTCGCCGTGACATGGCTTCCATCGCAGAACGGCTTTGTTTGGGACTTGCCACATCGACACAGCGCGCATTTCACTCCTACGGCCTCGCTTGCGTCTGCGCCGCAAACGGCCACCGGGCCGTCTATCAGGACTGGACCGTCAGGCGCAAACGTCACGGTCGCCGTCGTCTTCCCCGCGGCGGCTTCGGCGAGCTGTTGAGGAACGTTCGTCGCCGAGTCGTGAAAGCCCGCCTCGATGTGCGAGTTGTCGCAGTATGGCTTGTGGCGTGATGCCCCGCACCGACATAGAGCCACCCTCGTTTCCTCGATACGTTCTCCACTCGGCAGCTGTATATCGAGTCGGCCCTGCAGGTAGAGTGGCCCGTCAGCGGCTGCGTGCACCTCGTTTCTCTCGGCGGGTCGTTCTGCTTCGCCGGTCCGCCGATAGTGTAGTGCCCCTGTTGGACAGCGCCTGACGACCTCCGCAATCGCGTCCCCAGACCCGCGTGTCGCATCGACCCACGGCTTACGTGCCGGGTCGAAGACCTGCGGCAGCCCGCGGACGCACTCTGCGACATGAATACAACGAGCGACGTCATAGTCGATGACAATGTCATCGCCTTCGTACGAGCGGACCTTCGTCTTCATCGCACAGCCTCTTTCGTCTTTGGTGTCATCACAATTCTCGCCTGATTATCCCCCTCCTTCCCGGCGCTCCTGAGTCGGTTCCTCCTATAATCAGCCCGTCTAAAAGAGAAAACATGTCTCTAGCTCCCGGCACCCGTGTTGATCCGAATCATCGCAACCGGTTGGTCTGAAGAGGAGGCCACGTGTTCTACCAAGTGACTGCACGTCTAAGAACTGAAACTGGCGCCGACTTCCTCAGGAAGCTCACTGACGGAACCATTCAAAGCCAATCGCCCGATGGCCAGGAGATCATTGACGCGATGAATCGAGCGGTGCTCACCAACGACGGGAACGTCTCGTGGAGCGAGGTCTGTTATTGCCCGACTCCGCTGGCGCACGAGCGTGCAACGGTGTTCGACAAGCACTTTGAGGCCCTGAAGACCGATGTCATCGAGGGCTATCAAGACTACGATGGGCGCCCGTTCATGGCGTATCTCGCTGAGCTTGTCGACGCGCAGCGATCGCAGCAAAGCTGACGAAACAACAAATCACGTTTCCAGGGGACTAGAAAGGCATGCCCAAGCGAACGAGCCCGTAGCCGTTGAATGTCCGGCGACACGGTGCCGATGCACACTCGAAACTCGCAATCGAGGTGCCGTCTAGGCTCTCAGGCCAGTCACAGCCAAGATGACACCTAACCGTGAGGGATCCTGGCGCTGCCTCGATGCTCATCTCGAACTCTGCCACGGGACCCTGCGCTGCCATGCTGCGTTGCGCTCGGCCAACCGACCAGCCACCCGCGACCAGGAGCGCTGCGACAACGACAAGCAATAACTTCCGTTCCATTGACGCTACTCCCTTTTCAGGTCACGTTCTTCTCGGCTGCGTCGAGCAGCCCCACGAATTCCTCAAGACTCCGTCATCGGCCACAGTGTGCCACAGGCGCGATGCGTACTTTCGGCCCGTTCGACAACGCTGAAGGTCTAGTACCTCGTCGCAGTGGTTCTGACCGGTTCACGCGGCGGCCTTCGCGCGCCTGGCGGGCTGCGGATACACGCGGCCCATCTTCGTGCGGGCCCGGTCGACGGTGAACAACCAGTTGATGCCCGCCTGCTCGGCATTGCGCCGCTGCTCCCAGGCAGCGACCTCGGTGACAAGCGTGGCCTTGTCCGGGATACGCCGATCGAGGCATTGCTGGACCATCACCCCGATCTCGATCTCGACCATGTTGAGCCAGCTGGCGTGTTTCGGCGTGTAGTGGAAGTCGAGCCGCGTAAGGATCCGTCGGGCCTCAGCGGGTGCGAAGGTCTGATAAAGCGCGGCCGCGGAATGGGTCGACAAGTTGTCCAGCACCACCTGGATTCGCTCGGCCTCCGGGTAATGCTCGTCCACGAGATCGCGCATGCACTCGGCAAAGTCGACGCACGTCCGGTGGTCAGTGACCTTGGCGTGGCGCCAGGGGCGGTGCACGTCCACAAACAGGAACACGTTCACGGTGCCGTTGCGCACGTACTCATAGTCGACCCGTCTGGGCTTCCCCGGCTCGGCCCGGATGGGGACACGCGCGTCCCCGATTAGTTGTCGGGGCGTTTCATCGAAGCAGACCACCGGTCGCCGGGGGGTCGGCGCCTCGGCGTAGAGTGCGAGGACGTCTTCCATGCGCGCCACGTACTCGGCGTTGACCGTCGGAATGCACCACCTCTTCTCCCGCCACGGCTTCAGTTTCATGTCGGCCAGCCGGCGTCCCACCGTGGCGCTCGACAGGGTCTCGTGCGTGGTGAGGCGGACCAATGCGCCGGCCAGCAACTCCAGCGTCCAGTGCGCCCGGCCGGCCGGGGGCGCGGAGCAGGCCACCGCGACCAGGCGGGCTTCATCGCCGGCGCTGAGCTTCCGCGGTGCACCGGGCCGGGCCGTTTCGATGAGCGCGCGCGTCAAGCCGTCTTCGACGAAATGCTGCTTGGTCCGATACACCGTCGAGGTGCCGACCCCGATGTCTGCCGCAATCCGTTCGTCGGGGACCTGGGCGTCGGCGGCGAGGAGAATCTGTGCCCGTTTGATCTGGCGCGCGGCCCGGGTGCCGCCGCGGGTCAGCGCCTGCAGGTGGTGCCCTTCTTCGAGCGTCAGCGTCACGCGATAGCGTATGTTCATGGATATCTTGGATCACACTGCCGATCCCGTGTCCAGTCGTCCGGCCCCACACTTCACGGCGAAGCAAGGCCAGTATCTGGCCTTCATCCACACCTACGCGTTACTCCACCGGGAGCCGCCGGCCGAAGTCGACTTCCAACGGTTCTTTCAGGTCACTCCCCCCACGGTCCACGGCATGATCGTCGCGCTGGAGCGGCGCGGGCTTATCAGCCGCGTCCCACGGCAGCCCCGGACGATCAGGCTGTTACTGGCGGCAGATGAGCTACCCCCCCTCCAACCGATCAAAATCACTGAGACGGGGTACTAGCGCGAGGGCGCCAAGTCCGACACGCAGCGTATGATCAGACTCCAAGGCCACCGGCCAATGCGTCAAGGGACGTCAATTCCTCTGGTGGCGCGCTGAGTATCACGGTCTACACTATCGATGCGCATGTCCCCCCTGGTTCGTGACGTCGTGCCGTGGGTGCTTGTGGCACTCGCGCTTTCCTTGCCGGCCGAGGCGCAGGAGACATCGTGGCGCATCATGAGCGGTGAGATTCGTGTCTTGTGTCCGCTGACCGTCGGCGGTAGCTTCGCGGCCACGACAACGGTGCTCGAGGGGGTGATAGCGGCCGACGCGTCGGGGCGCTTGCGAGGTGCCCTTGAGGTAGACCTGACGACGCTCGACACCGGAATCGAACTGCGAAACACGCACCTCCGAGACACCTACCTGGAGGTTTACCGCGGGCAGAACTTCGCGCGCGCCGTGATCTCGGGCATCGCACTCGACGGCGCCGATCCGAGGACGTTCGAGGGAGAGGCGGCGTTCAGCGCCACACTCCGGCTACACGGCGTGGAACGCTCGGTGTCGGGCGTAGCCGAGTTGGCACGTACCCCGGACGGCATCGAGGTGGTGGCGCACTTCCCGGTTGCCCTACCAGACCACACCATCCAGGCGCCACGATATCTGGGCGTCGGTGTGCGCGATCAAGTGGAAGCGGAAGTGCGCTTCATGGCCGTGAAGGAAGCTGAATAGTGAAGTGGTAAAAGCCGGTCTTGGACCTCTGGTATGAGCGTATACTCTTGACCGTCGGGCAACGATTTCCGAGTGACTTCAGCCACCAAGGAGAGACTCATGGATTCGAAACGACCCGATCGAAGGGCATTTCTAAAAGGCGGCGCCGCGTTGGCCGGTGGTTTGACGCTGGGAGCAGTAGAGCCCGCGAGTAGCCAGACACCGTCATCTGTGACGATGATCCGGGGCAGCGATGAAATGATCGCCTATGGCGGGCGCTCCAGTTTCGTGACCTCGGTACGCATACCGCACGGCAATAGGCCCTCGCCCGATGCCTTTGGGCTCGTTTTTCATGTGGCGGCTCCGCTGCAAGATTCGGTGGGGATGATCACGCCATCCTCGCTCCACTTTGTGGGGACCACCCGTGGCTCCTTCATGCCGGACATCGATCCCCGGGAACATCGTCTCATGATCCACGGCCTGGTGGACCGTCCGCTGACCTTCACCATGGAGGACTTGAAGCGTCTCCCTTCGGTAACCCGCCCTCATTTCATCGAGTGCGCGGGGAACCGTTCGAGGCCCGAGCATGAGACCGTTCAGGAAACGCACGGGATGACCAGTTGCGCCGAATGGACCGGAGTGCTCCTGTCTGTGCTGCTCAAGGAGGTCGGCGTGAAAGACGGGGCGCCCTGGATCGTGGCGGAAGGGATGGAGGAAGTGAAGGGAGCGTCGAGCATTCCGATGGCGAAGGCCATGGACGACTGTATGGTGGCCTACGGCATGAACGGCGAGGCGGTGCGTCCCCAAAACGGTTTCCCGCTACGGTTACTGGGTGAATTCAACTGGTCGTCGCAACGCCTCGATGATGAGGTACTGCGATGCAGAAACGGAAACGAAGAAGGTCAGACCGGGCGGGCCGGCCTGCGATGCGTTCGCCTGGTCGGCCGCCGGTCGCGGGGCGCGAGGAGCAGCGCCGGTTCTGGAAGGCGATCGCCCGGGGGCTGTCGAGTGAGGATGCCGCGGTGTCATGTGGTGTGTCGGCGCCCGTGGGCGGTCGTTGGTTCCGTGAGAGCGGTGGTATGCCGTCGATCAGTGTGGCGCCCCGATCGGCTTGTTACCTGTCGTTCGCGGAGCGAGAAGAGATTGCGATCCTGAGCGCTCAGGGTGCCGGGGTGCGCGACATAGCCGGTCGGCTCCGTAGAGCCCCGTCGACGGTTTCGCGAGAGCTGCATCGCAATGCGGCGACTCGGAGCGGTGGTCTGGAGTATCGGGCGTCGACAGCGCAGTGGCACAGCGACCGACGTGCCAGGCGCCCGAAGACCGCCAAGCTGGCCGCGAATGATCGGCTGAGGATCTACGTGCAGGACCGCCTCGCGGGCACGGTCATGGCTGAGGACGGGACGCCCGTGCTTGGCCCACGCGTGGGCTCCTGGGGTGGTCGACGTCATGGCCGCCGCCAGGACCGACATTGGGCGACGGCGTGGAGCCCGCAGCAGATCGCCCGTCGGCTCCGGCTAGAGTATCCCGACGATGCATCGATGAGGGTCTCGCACGAAGCCATTTACCAAGCGCTGTACATCCAGGGGCGGGGGGCACTGCGCCGCGACCTGACGGCATGCCTGCGCACCGGACGGGCGTTGCGCGTGCCGAGGGCCCGCCGCCGGAGTCGTGGCAAGGCGTTTGTCGGCCCCGCGATCATGATCAGCGAGCGGCCCGCCGAGGCCGCGGACCGAGCGGTTCCTGGACACTGGGAAGGCGACCTGATCATCGGACTTGGCAGCTCCGCGATCGGCACATTGGTTGAACGCACCACCCGATTCACGATGTTGCTCCACCTGCCCCGCATGGCCGAACGTGGCCGACGCAGGGTCAGGAACGGTCCGGCGCTTGCCGGGCATGGCGCCGAAGCCGTACGGGATGCGATCACGTCGACGATCGCGACGCTCCCTGATCAGCTTCGTCGGTCACTGACCTGGGACCAAGGCGCGGAGATGGCCCAGCACGCCCAACTGCGTATCGACACGGGGCTGCAGGTATTCTTCTGCGACCCCCGCAGTCCGTGGCAGCGCGGCACGAACGAGAACACCAACGGCCTCCTGCGCCAGTACTTCCCCAAAGGGACTGACCTCAGTCGGTACAACGCTCGCGACAGCGCGGCTGTCGCGGCCACACTCAACCGCCGACCGCGGAAGACTCTCAGTTGGAGAACTCCATCCGAAGCCTTCAACGAACTGCTACGCTCACACCAGTGAGGACGTGTTGCGACGACCCCTTGAAATCACCCTGGTTCCCGGCTTCGAAGGAATCTTTCACTCGAAGTATCTCAGGCGAATCAAGGTAGTGGACCGGTACTACATGACCTACAACGACTACGGGCATCTTCGTCGAGGACCCGAAGAGGCCAAGTTGGGTTGGCAGATCGGACCGAAATCGGTCATCACTTTTCCTTCTGCGGGACAGCAGTTGCCTGGCCGTGGATTCTACGAGGTCACCGGCTTGGCCTGGTCCGGAGGGGGCGCCATTAGCAGGGTGGAGGTGTCCACCGACGGCGGCCGGAGCTGGATGGACGCTGAAATTCGGGGGACGGCATATCGCATGGCGCATACCCGGTTTGGCTTTCAGTGGAATTGGGACGGACAAGAGACCAAGCTCCTTTCGCGCTGCACCGACGACCTGGGCCAGATTCAACCGTCGAGAGCCCAGGTCGCCGAATTCTTCAACGTGCCCAGGGATCCGTCATACCGTGTGCCAGGCATGGACAATTCGATTCAACCGTGGAGTATCGCCAGCGATGGGACCGTTCACAATGCGATTGCTTAACAGCGCGCTCGCGGACAAGGCGCGACGACCGAGAATACCGCCTGTATTTGACGGAGGATCAACGCAGACCACGAGGATGCATCGTGCGTCGAATGCAGGCGGACTTGCACCACGGGCTGTCAAGCTTCTCCTGTTTGTGATGCTCCTGGGGGGCTCCGCGCTGGCGCAGTCGCCCACCTATGGCGTGGGAAGGACCCCGAGCGCAGAAGAAATCCGTGCCTGGGACATCTCCATCAGTCCTACGGGAGAGGAACTCCCGCCGGGGCGGGGAACGGCCGAGGAAGGCGCGCTGGTCTATCAGCAGCAAGGGTGCGCGGTATGCCACGGGGCGGAAGGAACAGAGGGCCAAGCTCCCAGGTTGGTTAAGCTCGACGTGGAACCCAATGCCGACCCCTGGGACTTGGGGCGAATACTTCCGATCCGCGCGCCGTACTCGACGGGGGTATGGGACTACATCAATCGCGCCATGCCTATGTATAGGGAGGAGACGCTAACCGCCGATGAGGTCTACGCGCTGACCGCCTTTCTGCTCTTCAAGAACGATCTCATCTCGGAGACCGAGGTCCTCGACGCCCAGAGTCTGCCGAAGATCGAGATGCCAAATCGCAACGGATGGGCTCCCATGCCGGAGGACTGGCAGCCGGGAATGCCGAGGCTTCAAGGTTACCCGTACTAGCGCCATCGTCCGTCCCTAGGGCTCGGGTCAGAATAAGGTGGCCACTTGATTCTGACCCGAGCCCTTACTCCGGCCGTGCGTCAAACGCCGCCTGCCACTCCATCGCGAGTTTCTGCGCCTCGGCAATTTGCGCGCGGGTCATGATCTTCGCCAGCGCGTCGCGTGCCTCCGCGTAGTCCTCCTGCCGGTCACTGGAGGCGCGTGCGGCTGCGAGGTTGACCCATTTGAGCGCCTCCACGAAGTCCAGCGGCACGCCTCGCCCGCGGTCGTACATGAAACCGAGGTTGTACTGCGCGGCGGCGAGGCCCTGGTCCACCGCGAGGCGATACCACCTGACCGCTTCCACGTAGTCCTGCGGCACGCCCCGCCCGCGGTCGTACATGACGCCGAGGTTGAGCTGCGCGGCGGCGAAGCCCTGGTCCGCCGCGAGGCGATACCACCTGACCGCCTCCACGTAGTCCTGCGGCACGCCCTCTCCGTTGTAGTACATGACGCCGAGGTCGTTCTGCGCATTGGCGGCACCTTGCTCGGCTTGTTGCCGAGTCGTCGCCACATCCGCAGTCGTCTGCGCGGCGGCGTCTGTCCACGGAGCGCCCAGCTGCGCCAACACAACGAGCGCGACGGACATGGGAAGTCGGGTCATGCTCTGCCTCTCTCAACCGTCACCAGAATGGACTGGCGACTGCCCTGGCTGGAGTCTAGTGGATAGCGCAGAAAGCCTAGGAAAAACACTAAGTCTAGTCCTTCCCGCAGCTGGTCAAGGCGAGTGCACTTTCCCCTGTAGCACGTTGTCATGATGGTGCATTATTGACCTCGTGGCTGACACGATTGAAGCGCGTCTCAGGAAGCTAGGGGTCTGGTTGCGAATCAGCTCGGCATTCGGCCGGCGATGCTGCCCTCGGTGCACAAGCCGATTCGCAACCAGACCACTAGCAGGCTGCTGAAAAACTCCGTGAAATGGGATCGACAGATCGATCCCGGCGTACTACCATGCTCCCAACACCGCTGAAGGGAGCCCCATCATGCGCGGACACGATGAGCAAAGCACTCACATGTTCAGCTACCTGTCGCCGGAACAGCGCGTGCCAGCCGACCATCCGCTCCGCGCGGTTCGCGCGCTGACGGACGAAGCGCTGAGAACGATGTCGCGCAGGTTCGCCGGCCTGTACGCCAACACAGGGCGTCCGTCGATCCCGCCGGAACAGCTGCTGCGCGCGTTGTTGCTGCAGGTGCTCTACACGGTGCGGAGCGAGCGGCTGCTGATGGAAGAGCTCAATTACAACCTGCTGTTCCGCTGGTTCGTGGGCTTGAATTTGGACGACCCGGTTTGGCATCCCACCACGTTTACCAAGAATCGCGACCGGCTGCTGGCGGGCGATCTCGCGGCCGCCTTCTTTGATGCGGTGCAGGCCCACGCGCGGGCGGCCGGGCTGCTCTCGGACGAACACTTCACTGTGGATGGGACCCAATTGGAAGCGTGGGCCAGCCTGAAGAGCTTTCGGTGCCGGGACGCGGCGGAGAGCGACCCGCCCGATGACCCCGGGAATCCCACGGTCAACTTCCACGGGGAGCGGCGGCGCAACGACACGCACCAGTCGACGACCGATCCGGAGGCGATGCTGCCTCGGAAGGGCCAGGGGAAGGAAGCCAAGCTGGCGTATCTGGGCCACGTGCTGCTGGACAATCGACAGGGACTTGTCGCCAACGTCTGCGCGACTCACGCGACGGGGACCGCCGAACGCGAGGCAGCGGCGCTGTTGCTGGAGGCCAGCGCGCCGCCGGGCAGCACGGTCGGGGCGGACAAGGGCTACGATGTGGCAAGCTTTGTGGCCGCTGTCCGTATCCGGGCCGTCACGCCCCACGTTGCTCAGAAGGTCCGCTGGAGTGCGATCGATGGCCGGACCACGCGGCATGCGGGCTATCACGTCAGTCAGCGGAAACGGAAACTCGTAGAACAGGTCTTTGGCTGGATGAAGACCGTCGGCGGCTTGCGCAAACTCCGGCATCGCGGTGTCGCCCTCGTGGATTGGCAGCTTACCTTCGCCGCCACGGTCTATAACTTGGTCCGGCTGCGGAATCTGGAGGCGAGGTGTCCCTGATCACCGGCCGCGCGTGTCGCCGGCCCCTTGATCGGGGCCAGCGCACAGCCGTGCGCACCGTTGTCGGTCGGTGGTGACTCGCATGATCCTTAGAAAACGGCCCGATCACCCGGGTTCTTCAGCAGCCTGCTAGAGCATCCCCCCGTGGTGTCCCCAGCGAGTGTATAGAGACTGGACGCGTGAAGCGAGACGACGACGGACTGATGCTTGGTCCGAGCGTCTGTTCGCTACTGGCGTCGTGGTAGTCGGCCTGGCTGCATCCGCACCGAAGCGCGCATCATTGGCGAATTCTCCGCCCCTCTCAGTCACCATTCGAGACAGTTCTGGTAGGGTTGGCCAGACCAACCGTGTTCATCGGCAGCATCAACCAAGATCTCCGGGGACTCCTCGCCGAGCTCGCGCCGCGCTGGCGGGGACGGCGTGTCTTCGTTGGGTGCAGTGGGAACTTCACGGTGGAACGCATCCTCGCCCATGAGGGTGTGACCGCCCTCCACGGCAACGACGTCAGCTTGTATTCGTGCGTCGTTGGTCACTACTTGGCGGGGAACCCCTGCCAGGTGGGCCTCAAGACCGACAGCGAGTACTCGTGGATGGAGCCCTACCTGTCCCCCGGGCCTCCGCTCATCGCCCACCTGCTGCTCACCATGGAATACGTGAAGTTCACCGGCCGTGGTGAGGCGTACCACCGCCGGATGGCGGCCGCCTATGAGCAGGACTGGCCGGCGCTGCACGCGAAGACGGTGACGCGGGTGGAGACGGCGCTCGCCGACCTGCGTCTCGAGTCGTTCTTTGCGGGTGACGTCCTCGACTTCGTGCGCGCGATTCCCCGAGACGCGGTGTGCATCAGCTTTCCGCCCACCTACCGCGAAGGGTACGAAAGACTCTACGCACAGTTCTCGGACATCTTCGAGTGGACGCCGCCCGAGTACGTGACGTTCGACACGGACCGCTTCGCCGAGCTGACGGCGCTCATGCAGGAGAAGGCGTCGTGGGTGACGCTGCGGGACGAGGCGGTGGAGGATCTCGAGCCGTCGTGCATCGGGTCGTTTCAGCCGACGCCACGCGCCAAGACGGTCTACGTGTACGCGGGGGAGGGCCGCGCTCGCGTCAGCATCCCGGCACAAAAGATCGACGCGGTGCCGATGGGTCGCTTGAACGGGGTGGGCGAGGGTCCACTCCGACTCGTGACGCTCACGGCCGGGCAGATGAACTCGCTCCGGAGCCAATACCTGGCGGTCGGGATTGCGCCGGCGGCCGTGCAGGTGAACGTCGGCATCGTGTGGGGCGAGAAGCTTGTTGGCGCCTGCGGCTTCACGCATCCAGCGGTGCTCGGGAGTGGGTGGTGTGACACCTACGTCATGACGGACCTGGCGGTGCGGCCGACCGTCTATGGCCGGCTGTCGAAGCTCGTGCTCGCGGCGATGCTCTCGACGGACATGAAAGCCGTGCTGGAGCAGGCCATGAATCGGCGGGTCGACACGCTTGGGACCACCGCATTCACGCGGAAGCCGGTGAGCATGAAGTATCGCGGACTGTTCCGTCTCCACAACAGGAAAAAGGACGGCAGGGCGCTCAACTACGTGGCGCAGGCCGGTCGATGGGATCTCGCTGGTGCGCTGGCGTGGTGGGAGACGCAGCACGGGTCGGCGCGGTGCGGGCGGGCAGCACGTGCCTGACAACGGGGCCTCGGCTCCTGACTGTTCCACGTACCACCGCTAAATCGACATAACCGACATAGTCGCTACCGCGTTCTGATCGGGTGGGCGCATCCTCACCCATGGGTACTCGATCGAGTACTCGGGACAGCAGCCGGTGAGCGGGGCGGGGGCCAGCCGCTGGGAGCACAGGGCGACCCCGGCCTGTGAGGGCTGGTGCCCGTCCCGTCACGGTGGCTCGCTGGTGCGCTGGCGCGGTGCGTGCGGGCAGCACGCGCCTGACGACGCGGAGGAAGCATTGCCGGTGATGCAGCCGCGACCCGCGGTGCAATGTGGTTCAAGTCCATGCCTCCGCTCCACGTTCGGCGGTGTGCACGACGGAACTGACGCCAGGCCCAGAACCTGGGGGTCGCCGGTTCGAGTCCGGCCAGGGCAACCCACGAAGGAGAAGGACACGATGGCGATACCGATGATCGACTTGGGCATACGGCACCTCACGCTCGGGCAGATGCGCAAGCTCGACGTGGCGCAGTTGCGGGAGCAGACCTCGATGGTGATGGACAGCGAGAACAAGCCGGCGGTGGTGGTGTTGCCGGTGCCGGTGTTCGTGGAAATGCAGGCCGCGATGGACGCGCAGGGCCAGGCTGGGACGTGAACACGCAGATCGCGCCCGAGGTGTGTCGTTCCGAATGACGCAGCGCATCGTCTACGGGTCGTTCGTCATCGAGGTGGTCCCACTGGAGAAGCTGGATCTGCTCGAGAAGAACGCCCGGTTCATGCGGTCGGAGACGTTCACACGTCTCGTCGAGAACATCCGGGCGGACGGCCAGATTTCACAGCTGCCGTTTTGCGTGAAGCGGGACACCGGGCGGTTCCTGGTGCTCTCCGGCAACCACCGCGTGAAAGGTGCCCGCGCCGCCGACCTCGCGGATATTCCCATCATCTATCCCACGGAGCCGCTGACCGAGGAGCAGGAGCTGGCGATTCAGCTCTCGCACAACGCGATCGCCGGTGAAGACGACCCGGTGGTCTTGAAGGAATTGTGGGACACACTCAGTCGCGTCGAGTTGAAGATGTATTCGGGGCTCGACGATAAGGCGCTCGGCACGCTCCTGCAGGCGCCCATGCCGGCCCTGAGCGATGTCCGGCTGGACTTCCGCACGACCACGTTCCTGTTCCTCCCTACAGAAGTCGACCGCATCCGCACGACGTTCGAGGACGCCCGGAAGATGACCAAGGCTCACACCGTGCACCTGGCGCGCATGGGCGAGTACGACCGACTACTCGACGCGCTCGCGGAGGCGAACAAGGCGCACAACGTCAGCAACGGGGCCACGGGGCTCCTAATTCTGCTGGACATCTTCGAAAACCACCGGACGGAGCTGCAGGCCGGGTGGTACGACGCTGAGACACAGGCCGTACGGCACAAGGGGTGGGTGCCGCTGTCGAGCATCTTCGGGACGCCGAACGTGCCGCCCGACGTGGCGCTGGTGTTGAAGCAGGCCGTCGACAAGCTCGCCGGTGAGGGTGACGTGTCCATCGAGACGCGCTGGAAGGCGTTGGAGTGTATCGCGGCGGAGTTCCTGGCAGGAACGGGCCACCCGACCGTGCAATGACGGACGCCATGCACGGCCGGCCCGACGTCCAGCATCACCACGGTGGTGTCACCAGAGTGACGACGTGCCTGGGGGCAGTCTCGACATGAGCGGTCCCCTGTGGGAGCGTCAGCCCGGCGAGCCGCCGAAGGCGTTTCACGCCTTCTGTCACTACCGCGATTTACCCGTCACGATTCGGTCGCAGGCGCGATCGTTCACGGTGCATCAACTGAGCTGCCTGAATAGGCGAGGCGAGGCAGGCAAAGTTTCAGCGAAAGATCCCGGAATGATCCCTGGTGGCCTGATCGACCCGAACAAGGTCTGGAAGACGTGGATTCGTGTGTATCGCTGGGCGGATCGCGCGGCCGCGTATGACGCGTATCTCAGTGAGGAGGAACGACGTACACGACTCCAGGAGATCAAGGACATGAACGAGCGCCACGCGAATCTCGCGGCGGCGATGACTAACCAGGTGGTGGCCCGCCTGAACACGATGAACGAGCGAGGCGGCCCACAGGTGTCGGTCGGGCAGGTGCCGATGTGGGTGGACAAGGCCACGGCCATCGAGCGGCGGGCGCGGGGCGAGGCGACGGCGATCGTGAAGCACCAGGACGGGCTGGCGCCGGACCTCGACCTGTCGGGGCTGAGCGACAAGGAGCTCGACCAGCTCGAGCGGCTGTTGTCGAAGGCGCGGCCGGCTGAAGCGGGTGGAGCGCATGGATGAGCAGCCTCGCGCTCCCCAGCTTGAACGAGGTCCAAGCCGAGAAAGCGCGGCGGCGCCTGCGCGACTACGTGCGGCTGATTTGTTGGCCGGTGATCGAGCCGTCGACGCCGTATGTGGGCGGCTGGCACATCGACGCGATCTGCGAGCACCTCGAGGCGGTGACGACGCGGATGATCCGAAACCTGCTCATCACGGTCCCGCCACGACACACGAAGTCCATCTGCACCTCGATTAGCTGGCCGACGTGGGCGTGGATCGACCACCCCGAGTTCCGGTTCCTGTATACGAGTTTCTCGGCGGACCTGTCGACGGAGCACGCCGTCCTGAGCCGGCGCGTGATCGAGAGCGATCGCTATCAGGAGCACTGGGGCGACCGGGTCCAGCTGCAAACCGATCAGAACGTCAAAACGCACTACGAGAACACGCGGCGCGGCTATCGCATCTCGACGTCGGTGGGTGGCACGGCGACGGGACGCGGCGGCGATTTCCTCGTCGCCGACGACCCGCACAACCTGAAAAACATTCACAGCGACCCGGAGCGGCTGGGCGTCCTCGAGTGGCGACGGAGTGTCTGGTCGACGCGGTTCAACGACCCGAAGACCGGGTGCCACGTGACGATCATGCAGCGCGGGCACGAGGGGGATCTGGCCGGGTACCTCCTGGAGCAAGGCGGCCTCGAACACCTCACCTTGCCCACCGAGTACGAGCCGACGCCGTTTATCGAGGTACACGGGAACACGGTGAAGGTCATGGGCCATGCGGCGACCGACGCGGAGCGGGACGCCTTCATCGAGACGGTGCGGGCGCGTCAGCCGCGCGGGTGCGTGATCGAGGACCAGGCACAAGTGTCGGCGATCGGGTGGCGCGATCCACGCACGACGGACGGCGAGTTGCTCTGCCCGGAGCGGTTCGGCGCGGCCGAGGTCAGGCAGGCGACGCGCGACCTGGGCGCCACCGGGTTTGCCACGCAGCATCAGCAACGACCAGTGCCGGACGGGGGCTCGACGTTCAAACGGGACAAGTTGCGGGTGGTCACGCGCGAGGAGCTGCCGGTCGACACCGATGTCGAGGAGTGCCGCGGCTGGGATGCCGCCGCGACCGAAGCCGCGCCAGGCCGGGACCCGGACTACACCGCCGGGGTGAAGATGCGCCACTACATCGCACGCGGCTTGTATGTCGTGATGCACGTCGTTCGTGGGCGCTATGGGCCTGCCGAGGGCGACAACGTGCTGCGGAATACAGCCGTGGCCGATGGCCGCGCCTGTCGACAGCGCGAGGAGCAGGAAGGCGGGTCGTCTGGCAAGAAGGTCATCGCGTCGCACGTCCAGCTTCTGCGCGGATTCGATTACGCGGGGGAGTCGTCCACGGGCAGCAAGCTGGTGCGCGCGCAGCCGTTTGCCGTGCAGGTGGACAACGGGCATGTCTGGATGCTCGAGGGCGAGTGGAACGAGGCCTACATCGCGGAGCTGATCCTGTTCCCGAACGGGCGCCACGATGACCAGGTGGACGCGAGTGCGACGGCGTTCAACGAGCTGACGTTGGGGAAAAAGAAGCCACGAGGAGGCACATGGGGACGGTGACAGACGAACAGATCAGGGTGGTGTGGGTGGCGGCGCTGGCGGTGTCGGGGCTACTGCACCTGCTGACGTTCTGGCTGATTCGGGTGGTGTGGCACCACGTCGTGCGCGTCGACACGCTGGCCAGCGCACTCGCGGTGCTGGACACACGCCGGCGGACGGCGCGTGTCGCGCGTGATCGACGAACGCGAGCGTGAGCGAGGAGGGCGCATGTACCCCGTCAACATGAAGGCCCCGCCGCCTGCGAGTGGCCAGTTCAAGGTCATCATCGCGGAGCACCAGCCGGAGTACACGCCGATACCGGCCATCGTGGACCGCCAGAGCGGGTGGGTCTGCACGGAATGGGCACTGACCACGGAAGAGATGGCGCAGCTTCTCGCGGGCGGACGCGTGCGGCTGTGGACGCTGACCAAGGGGCAGCCGTTCCAACCGATCGCGCCGGAGATTGTGGGGCCTGAAGACACGATGGCGCTGGAACCCGTGAACTAGAGGCTGCGTGAGCGAGCTGCGGGTAGCGGTCGACGAGGTGGACACGCGAGCATCGCACGCGCGCGGACGATCGTCGTTGTCGCGCGACGGATCACGCGGTGTCGTCGTGTCGACGCAGGACGACCGGCCGCCCGACCCGTCAGGCACGGGCCAGGGAGGCACGTGGGGACGGTGACGATGCGCGAACTGACGCGGACTCCGGAGATGCTCGCGGCATTGTTGTGGGTGACAGGGGTCGTGAAGCTGATCGGTCAGCGAACGTACCGATGACGCATCTTCTTCGCGTGGCTGGCAGTCGCCGTCGAGAGAGGCCGCCACCGCCCCCACCGCGCGAGAGCCACAGCGAGAGCCACAAGCGTGGACGGCCGCCGCTCTCGCCGGATGGCACGCGCGGCGTCTGCGTCGGGACGAAGCTCCATCCCGACGAGGTTGATCGACTCTATCGAATTGCGCAGGCGCGCCGGATGGATCTGGCCGAACTCCTCCGGCAGGTACTCCGCCGCATGTTGGCGACCACGGATGACCCAGTGGACAGCCCCATCCGCACGACGAGCAGCAAGCCGAGTCGAGGGGGAACCTGGGGCCGGTAATTTACGTTAACCAAAATATGCGAGGGCGTAGGTGGCGCTTACCCTAGCACGGTGAGTCGCATCACCACCCGCACGCGGTCGCGTGCCAGGTCGGCCGCGGCGAGGTCCACGCGTGCAGCAGCGGCGGCCGGTCTGCGAACTGCCGCGATGCGGGCGGCGGCCTCAGATCTGATCGGGCGTTCGCTGCTGGCCCAGGAACTCGACCTCACGTTTGACGGGAAGCGCAGCCTCACGGCCGCGCTCGGCTACAAGAAGAATCTCACCCCCAAGGATTACCGCGACCGGTTCGAACGCGGCGGAATCGCCGGCACGATTGTCGAGGCGATGCCCGTGGCCTGTTGGCGCGGCGGGGGCGAGCTGGTCGAGGACGATGACCCCGACAGATCAGGGTGGTGTGGGTGGCGGCGCTGGCGGTGTCGGGGCTACTGCACCTGCTGACGTTCTGGCTGATTCGGGTGGTGTGGCACCACGTCGTGCGCGTCGACACGCTGGCCAGCGCACTCGCGGTGCTGGACACACGCCGGCGGACGGCGCGTGTCGCGCGTGATCGACGAACGCGAGCGTGAGCGAGGAGGGCGCATGTACCCCGTCAACATGAAGGCCCCGCCGCCTGCGAGTGGCCAGTTCAAGGTCATCATCGCGGAGACGCAGCCGGAGTACACGCCGGTGCCGGCGATCGTGGACCGCCAGAGCGGGTGGATCTGCACGGAATGGGCGCTGACCACGGAAGAGATGGCGCAGCTTCTCGCGGGCGGACGCGTGCGGCTGTGGACGCTGACCAAGGGGCAGCCGTTCCAACCGATCGCGCCGGAGATTGTTGGACCGGAAGACACGCTGGCGCTGGAACCCGTGAACTAGAGGCTGCGTGAGCGAGCTTCGGGTGGCGGTCGACGAGGGGGACGCACGTGCGTCGCGTGCGCGCGGACGGCCGCCGCTGTCGCGAGACGGGACGCCCAGTGAGGTTGTCTCGACCAAGATGCCCATCGACGAAGTAGACCGGCTGTACGCGTTGGCCCGGCAACGACGCACGGATCTGAGCGCGTTGATCAGGAAGGCGCTACGGCAGTTGCTCGCCACGAGCGAGCCGGTTGACAGCGTGGCGGATCCCGACGAGCCGGTGAGCCGACGCGGAGGAACCTGGGGGCGGCAACGGTGATTATCGTCTACCAAAATGGCCGGAAGCCGAGCGGACCTCATACCCTAGCACGGTGAGTCGCCGGAACACTCGCACGGCCAGGCGTGCCCAGACGTCACCCTCAACGCCATCCAAGCGGACACGTGCGACGATGCGGGCAGCGACCTCCGAGCTGTTGACACGCGCCCTGCTCGCGCAGGAGATGGACCTGACCTTCGACGGCAAGCGCAGTCTGACAACGGCGCTCGGCTACAAGAAGACCCTCACCCCAAAGGATTACCGCGATCGGTTCGATCGCGGCGGGATCGCCGGCACGATAGTCGAGGCCATGCCCGTGGCCTGTTGGCGCGGCGGGGGCGAGCTGGTCGAAGACGATGACCCCGACGTCCAGACACCGTTCGAGGCGGCGTTCGCGGCCCTGGACGATCGGCTCCATATCTGGGAGGCGTTCCGCCGTCTCGACATCTTGGCCGGGCTCGGCCGCTATGCCGTGCTGTTGATCGGGGCACCGGGCGAGCTGGACACGGCGCTGCCGAGCCTCCGCGGGCCACAGGACATTTGGTTTCTCAGCCCGTTCGGTGAGCAGGACGCGAAGGTCGACCGCCTGGTCGAGGATGCGACCAATCGGCGATTCGGCGAGCCGGAGCGGTACAGCATCAAGCGGATCGGCGTGGGCGCGAGCGCGACACAGACGAAGCTCGTGCACTGGTCGCGGGTGTTGCACTTCGCCACTGGCGGGCTCGATGACGGCGTCTACGGTCAGCCGAGATTGATGCGGCCCTGGAACAAGCTGGACGACCTGGACAAGGTGACCGGCGGCGGGGCGGAGGCGTTCTGGCGGCGCGCAGACCAGGGCCTCCAGGTCGACCTGGACCCGGCCGTGGAGATGGCCACTGGGGACGAGACAAAGCTCTCCGACGAGGTGGATGAGTACGTCCACGGGATGCGACGCATCCTGCGGACCAGGGGCGTGAAGGTCCACGCGCTCGGCGCCGACGTGGCGAACTTCTACCAGCCAGCGGACGCGATCCTGCTGCAGATCAGCGCGATTACGCGGATCCCGCATCGCATCCTGACGGGGTCGGAGCGCGGCGAACTGGCGTCCACGCAGGACAAGACGAACTGGAACGAGCGGGTGTCAGATCGCCGCACAGGCGAGTGCGAGTCGCAGATCGTGCATCCGTTCATCGAGCGACTACTGCAGGCCAACGCGCTCCCGAAGCCCGTCGAGTATGAGGTGCGGTGGCCGGAAGTCAAGAACCTGGACGATCTGGACAAAGCGAACCTCGCCAAGCGGTACGCCGAGGTGAATCAGGCGCAGGGCGAGACGGTCATCAGCGCGGACGAGATACGGGATCGCGTGTTTGGCTGGGAGCCGCTCGAAGAAACGGACGAGCTTGACGAGGACGCGCACGACGATCTCGACGAAGACGCTGAACAGCCCGAGGACGAAGACGAGCCGGACGACGAGGCGGCACGCGCAGCGGCGGGTGTCCCGGACTCGCTGACGGCGATGTGGCGCGCAGCCAAGCGGCACCGGGCACGGACCCGGCGCCTGGTGGCCGAGGCGCTGCAGCAGGCGCGAGGAACGGTGACGCTGGCCGCGATGGCGCGCGCGCGGCGAGATGGCGATCGTGCGACGATGCGCCAGCTCCTCGAGGCGGCCATCGACGCCAGCACGGCCGCGTTGGTCGAGACGTTGCCACCCGTGTTGAAGGACGCGCTCGTGGCCGGCGGGATGGCCGCGACGCGGACGACGCGGTTGGCGAGTGCGGAGGGGATGCGGGCGGCGGACATCGGGCTGTCGTTCGATCGCACGAATCCCGCAGCACAGCGATGGGCGGAGGCGCGTGCGGCAGAGCTGGTCACGCAGATCGGCGAGAACGCACGCGGGGCGATCCGGGACATCGTGGCGGTGGCGTTTGCGGAGGGCGTGTCGCCACGCAACGCGGCCCGACTCGTCCGACCGTTGATCGGGTTGACCAACGGACAGGCACACGCGGTGATACGGCTGCGCGAGCGATTGGCCTCAGCGGCACCAGGGGCATCGGTGAAGGCGGGGAAGGTCCGCGTGCGTGTGCCGAAGACGGGCGTGTCGCAGGCGTTCATGCAGCGAGTCGCCGGCGGATACGCGCATCGCTTGATTCGGCAACGGGCGTTGACGATTGCCGCAAACGAGATGTTGGAGGCCAGTAACGAGGGGCAGCAGCAGTTGTGGCAGCAGGCGAGAGACGGGGGCCTGTTGACGGGCGAGGAGCTACGCGAGCCGCTGATCACACCCGATGAACGCTTGTGTCCGATCTGCGCGGCGCTGGAAGGGCAGCGACGAGGATTGACTGAGCCGTTCACGCTGCCGGATGGCACGACGAAGATGCACGCGCCGTTTCATGTCGGGTGTCGCTGCTCGCAGGGGATCGTCGTCCTTCGAAACGTCGCCCGCCGCCTAAGTCGAGCCGCCCGCCACGCCACCGAAGGCGAGCGAGGAACTGTTCCCGCGCGTCGGCTTTATCGTCACGAACCTCCAGCTTCCCAATCGCGCCGTCGTGCGGTTCTCCAACAAGCGAGGCACGGCCAAGCCATGGATCAAGGAGGGAAAGCAAGCGGCGCACTGGACGCGACTGTCGTGTCATCGGTTCCGGGCGAACGCGGTCCGGTTACAGCTGAGTGTGCTCGCGTACAACCTCGGGAATCTCTGGCGAAGGCTGGTGCTGCCACGGCGCATCGATAGCTGGTCACTCGTCAAGACGGGTGGGCGGGCTGGTCAAGCAGGCCCGGTACTACTGGCTCCTGCTGGCCGAGCGCCACCTGACCCGACGCCTGTTCGGGTCGATGCTCCGACGGATCTGGGCGCTCCCGGTGCCGACCGGCTGACTGGCGAGAGTCGGCGAGGACCGTCGGGGCGAACAGCGGGGCGCAACGCGGGAGAGGTGTCTGAGAAATGCCCTGGAGTGATGTCGCTTCCGGCACGTTCGGCCGTGATGTGGACCCCACTGCCGGTCTCTGCCGGCCCACAAGCCGGCCCCGAAGATATTCGGCCGACGCGCGCGGTGCTGGGTGTATCACTGCATCGATCCGGGACGGCCGAAATGAAAATCCCGGGTACACAACTCTCGAGCCAAGAAGAGCCTCGGCGGGCTGACGCCAGCCCACTACGCAGAGAAGCTGGCAGCCGAATGGAGTACAGTCACCCTCGAACGCTAAACGGGATCTGCTCCTGAAGCACGGGGGGATGTCGCGTCGTCGCGCAATTGGGCCTCTTGGAGTCTTGGGGAGTGGAGTAATGCAGAGCAAAAGCCCGCGTCTGACAATCATCGGCGCATGCCTCGCCGCCGCGCTGCTGCTCGGCTTCACGGCGCCGGCGCAGGCGCAGCAAGTCGTGGACCTCGTAAGTAACACGGGCGTCACCAGCGACGGCAGCTATGAATTACGTCACGTAGATTCCGCTGCGCAGGCGTTTACCACGGGCAGCAATCGGGCGGGCTACGACCTGGAAAGTATCGTAGTGGTCATAGACCGCGTTCCAGCAGGTCCTTCCACAGATTGGGCCGTGACGCTAACGTTGTGGTCCGTCGCAAATAATGGAGAGCCGGACAGCGTGTTATGCACGTTGACCAACCCGGCCACCCTGGGGACGGGAGAGCAGGCGTTCACCGACGATAGCAGCTGTGCCACGCTAGAACAAGAGACCCAATACTTCGTGGTCATGAGGTTTGAGGTCACCACCCCTGGCGTGATTATCATGGACCCCCCTGAGTGGGCGTCTACGCAATCCGACAATGAAGATTCCGGCGCGGCCGCGAATTGGACCATCAGCGATACGTACTACTATCGCGCTACCGATACCGCCGCTTGGGTGAACTCTAGCTCTTCGCTCAAAATCAAGGTCACAGGGGCGTACGCTGATGACCCAAAGGACAGAGAGGCGTTGGTCGCGCTCTACGACGCGACCGAGGGGGCCAGTTGGAGATTCGAGACCAACTGGAAGAGTACCGACCCCCTCGATGACTGGTACGGCGTCACCACTGTCGACGGACGGGTGACTGAGCTGGCTCTCGCCGAGAACATCCTGAGGGGGTCGATCCCGGCGGCGTTGGGCAACTTGACCAACCTCCAAATCCTGCGTCTCACCCAAAACGACCTGTCGGGGGAGATCCCGGCGGACTTGGGCGACTTGACCAACCTCGACGAACTGAACCTCGATTACAACGACCTATCGGGGTCGATCCCGACGGCGTTGGGCAACTTGACCAACCTCCAACATTTGACTTTCCGCACTAACCGCCTGTCGGGGCCGATCCCGGTGGCGTTGGGCGACTTGACCAACCTCAAAAAACTGAATCTCCAGAGTAACCGCCTGTCGGGGGAGATCCCGGCGGCGTTGAGCGACTTGACCAACCTCGAAGAACTGATTCTCACCGATAACAAGTTGACGGGGTCGATCCCGACGGCGTTGAGCGACTTGACCAACCTCGAATCTCTGTATCTCAACTACAACGACCTATCGGGGTCGATCCCGACGGCGTTGAGCGACTTGACCAACCTCGAAGTTCTGTATCTCCACTTCAACGACCTATCGGGGTCGATCCCGGCGGCGTTGGGCGACTTGACCAACCTCATAGAACTGGATCTCACCAATAACCAGTTGACGGGGTCGATCCCGACGGCGTTGGACGACTTGGCCAACCTCACAGGACTGAATCTCAGCAATAACCAGTTGACGGGGTCGATCCCGGGGGCGTTGGGTGACTTGGGCAACCTCACAGGACTGTATCTCAACAACAACCGCCTGACGGGGTCGATCCCGGCGGCGTTGGGCGACTTGGCCAACCTCACAGAACTGAATCTCATAGACAACTCCCTGACGGGGTCGATCCCGACGGCGTTTCTCAACTTAGACAACCTCTTGGACCTGTATGTCGACAACGAGCTGTGCGTGCCGGACACCGCAGTCCAGAACTGGGTTCGGAATCTCAATTACTTCGAAGGCGACAGCACCAACATCTGCACCGTGATGGGCCTCTCGGCCACGCCGGGCGACACCCAGGTTGTGCTCACCTGGCGCGATCTGGGCGACAGCGGGATCAGCAAATACCAGTATCGCCAGAAAGCAGGCACGGGCGCCTACGGCGGCTGGATCGACATCCCCAACAGCGCCTCTGGCGGGACCAACGCCACCGGCTTCACCGTGACGGGCCTGAGCAACGGCACTGAGTACACGTTTGAGGTGCGTACGGTAAACGCTGACGGTGACGGCCTGGCAATCACCGTGACCGCCACGCCGGCCATGGACGACCAAAAGCCGGACGACCAAAAGCCGGGCGATCAAACCAGACCGACGGTGGAGATCACCAGCGAGGCCACAAGTCCGGTGACGGGACCGTTCGACGTGACGATCACGTTCTCGGAGTGGGTGCAGGGGTTTACGTCGGAAGACATCCAGGTCAGCAATGGGAGGGTGGCAGACTTCACTGCGGTGTCATCAAGTGAGTATCGAGCCACGATCACGCCGGCGAAGGCGGGGCAGCCGGTCGTGGTGACGGTTCCCGAGGCCGGCGCCCAGGACGGGGGCGGTAACGGCAATGAGGCGGCAGCGCCCTTCAAAGTGGAGGCGAAGCTGGTGGTGCGCTACGAGCAGGAGCGCTACACGGCGACCGAAGGTGAGGAGCCGGTAACGGTGACGGTGACGCTGAACCAGGCTGGGGATGAGGCGCTGGCGATTCCGATCCGGGTGACGCGGCCGGAGACGACGGAAGTTGGCGACTATACGGTCGAAGGGTTGGACGAGTGGGATGCCCAGGCGGGCACCGGCACGCTCACCTTCGCGGCCGAGGCAACGGAACAGACATTGCGGATTGCCGCCAACCATGATGGGGATGGGGAGGACGAGACGGTGGCGCTGGGCTTTGGGGCGCTGCCGGAGATCGTGCTGGCCGGGGCACCGGCGGTGGCGACGGTGACGCTCGAGGATAAAGGGCTGGTGGAGCTGCAGGTGCGCTTTGGGCAGGCGGCGTACGAGGTAAAGGAAGGCCAGGCGGCTGACATCACAGTGCTCGTTTCCCCGGCGGCGGACCGGCGGGTGGACGTGCCGTTGGTGGTGGCGCTCGAAGGCGGGACGACGCCCGAGGACTACAGTGGAGTGCCGGCGAAGGTGGTGTTTGAGGAAGGCGAGAGTCAGGGGACGATTGCGATAGAGGTCTGGGCGGATGAGGTAAGCGATTCTGGAGAGTGGATCGTGCTGAGCGTGGGCGAGTTGCCGGCGGCCGTGAGTGCAGGCGAGCCCGCCTCGACCCAGGTGCGTTTCGAGCAGCAGCGAACGGCGCAGCAGTTCACGCCCTCGCTGGAGGGGATGCTGGCGGTGATGGGGCGCTCGATGGGGGAGAGCGCGCGGACCGCGATCGAGGGTCGCTTTGCGCGGCATCGGCAGTGGAGTCGGTTGGGGCCATCGGGTGGGGCGCTGCCGCCGCCGCCGGGGAGCGACACGATCGGCCGCGCGGGCGCCGGCAGCCGAGGAGCAGCAGACTCTGGGGTGCCGCGCACGTGGAGCGTCGCCACGGCCAGCGCCGCCATGGGATCGGGGTGGACCGCGGAGCATCGGGAAACCGGCACGCCAGGCTCGTGGCTGCAGAGTGTCTTGCTGGGGTCGTTCGGCCGCGCTGGCGCCGGCAGCCGAGGAGCAGCAGACTCGGGGGTGCCGCGCGCGTGGAGCGTCGCCACGGCCAGCGCCGCCATGGGATCGGGGTGGACCGCGGAGCATCGGGAAACCGGCACGCCAGGCTCGTGGCTGCAGAGTGTCTTGCTGGGGTCGTTCGGCCGCGCTGGCGCCGGCAGCCGAGGAGCAGCAGACTCGGGGGTGCCGCGCGCGTGGAGCGTCGCCACGGCCAGCGCCGCCATGGGATCGGGGTGGACCGCGGAGCATCGGGAAACCGGCACGCCAGGCTCGTGGCTGCAGAGTGTCTTGCTGGGGTCGTTGGGGAACCTGGTCGGCTCCGGCCCGCGCGACTCGGATATTGCTGCCGGCTTCGGGATGGCGCCTGGTGGGAGCGGCGCCGGGCAGGATCGACGCTATGGTGCTGGGGTCGAAGACGCGGCGCCAAGACCGAGGTCGGGGGATTTCTCCGAGAGGATGGGGCAAGTGTTCGACCTGTCTGGGGTGTCCTTCGAGATGTCCCTGAAAGCGCAGGAGCAGGCGACGAGCTGGGTGCCGGTGGTGTGGGGCCAGGGGGATCTGCAGTCCGTCAATGGGGACGTGACGCGGATCGGGATGAACTATCGAGGAGGTCTCGAGGCCGCGCACGTCGGGCTGGATCTCTATGCCAACGATCAGATGCTGACCGGGCTGTCGTTCATGCGCAGTTGGGGGGACCTGGAGTACACCGATGATGGCGTAGAGGGGGTGCTGAAGAGCCGGATGAACACGGTGCACCCGTATCTGTACTGGCAGCCGCATGACCGGGTGAGCGTGTGGGGCATAGGCGGCGTGGGACAGGGCCACGTGGAGGTCACCGAGCCGGGCCGGATGCACGACGTCGGGGCCGACTTGCGGATGTTCGCTGGGGGCGTGCGGTCGGTGCTGACGCGGCGAGGCAACCATGAATGGGGCCTGCGCGCGGATGCCTTCACGACGCAACTGGAGACCGCCGCCGTGGCGGACATCACCCCGGTGCGCGGTGACACTCACCGGGGCCGGGTGCTGCTGGAGTGGGTGCACGACACGGCGTTCTCGCCGGGACGCTCCCTGAGTCTGCAGGTGGAGGCCGGCGGCCGCGTGGACGAGGGCGCTGCGGATCGGGGTAGCGGCGCGGAAACCGGGTTCCGTCTGGGGTTCCTGGATGCGAACAGTGGACTGGACGTGGCCCTGCAGGGCCGGACGCTGGTGGCGTATGGCCGTGACGCCCGGGACTGGACGTGGGACGTGCGGGACTGGGGCGTGGGGCTACAGGCGAGTTGGGACCCGGGCGAGAAGCAGCGGGGGTTCAGGGTGTCGGTGAACTCCTCGCGGGGCCAGGACGGCGGCGGCCGAACAACGCTGTGGGACAACGCGGAGGCCGTCACACGCCCAGCGGGGATGGGGGCCATGGGGAGAGGTTCCCAGCCCCGGATGGAAAGCGAGGTGGCCTACGCCGGCCTGACGGCGCCGGGCGTACCGGGTCTGCTGACGCCCTATAGCCGGCTGCGCTGGACCGGGCAGGGCCGGGAACTGGCTTGGGGCACCGCTTGGAGCCTGCGGCAGGCCCAGGCATGGACGTTAGAAGTGGAAGCCATAAAGCGGGGCCCGGCCGATCGAGCGGTGCTGATGCACATGTCGACCCCCTTCTGAGGAGCTGACCCCGGCCACTGCGGCGTACGCTTCAAGGCCGTCGAAGAATCGCTTCCGGCGGCATGAGATGTACTAGCTACGACTTGATCTGACAGTCACCCTGGTTAGTGTTTCCTTCTCCTCGTCCACGTCGTCCGCGCATCACCGACCCTCCTCCTTCTTCGCCTTCAGTGTGGTGTTCAGCAGTCGCCTTGCCTTCGCCGTGAGCCGCCCGCCGGCATGCCCCTGCGTGCCGCGCTCAAGATAGCCCAGGGTCCGGGCGCGTTGAACCCTGGTCCGCATCCAGGCCACCGGCTTCCGGAACCGTGTGGCGACGTCCTGCACCGGGCGGGTGCTACCCCGCGCCACGGCTTTCGCGTACGCGTCGGCGAGACGCGCAGATCTCGGCCTCACGAAGCGACCGGAGGCACCAGTGGGCATCGACGGAGGACTCTCGTTGCTGACGCTGACGTGCAACTTCACGAGTGATAGCAAGACGCCCAGGCATGTGTTCGTCCTGAGTCCAGACGATCCTCGTCGCCTCCGTGTGCGGTCAAGACGTGACCACTACCGGTCGTTCTGAATTTCGTCTACCAAAATATGTGACACCTGGGCCGCGCCCCTACCATGGGCCACGGTGATCACACTCACGATCGGCGGACAGCGATCGATTGCGGCGGCGCTGCGGGTCTGTGATGGCGCGCGTGGCTCGGTCGTGCGCCATCTGTCGGGGAAGACCGGTCAGATCCGCACAGCAGAGTTCAGAGGCGCGCAGCACCTTGTCGTGCCGGTCGTCGCGCTGGTCGAAGGGGTGATTCGCCCAGCCAACTCGAAAGCCCAGGAGCTGGCGCTGGCCTCAGAGTTTGGCCATCACCCGGAAGCCTGGAACGGCCGCCCGGTGATGGTGGGTCACCCCAAGCGCAACGGGGAGTACGTCAGCGCGAATGACCCGCGCGTCCTGGAGGGCGCTTCGGTCGGCAGCATCTTCAGTGCATCCGTCGATGACCGCCGGCTGACGGTGGAGGCGTGGATTGACGAGACGCGCGCCAGGGAATTGGGCGGCGACGCGAAAGAGCTCGTCGAGCGGCTCCTCGACGACGAACAAGTGGAAGTCTCCGTGGGCGTGTTGCTCGATCTCGAGGAACACGAAGGAGAGCACGGCGGCCAGGCGTATCGCTACGTGTGGCGACAGGTGGGTCCTGATCATCTCGCGATGCTGCGGAAGGACGAGACAGGGGCGTGCTCGATTCAGATGGGCTGCGGTGCACCACGGGTGGCGGTCAGAGAAGGGAACGCAATGAACCAGTCGACGCTCGATGCGCTGAAGAAGGGCCTCAAGACGTTGTTCGGTCGCGGCACGGTGTCGGACAGCGATCGGCTGACCTACGCGGCCACGGTGGAGGGCCTGGAATGGCTAGGACTCCGAGCAGCGCTGACGGACACAGACCTGCGCGGGGCCTTGGAGATTGCGTTGCGCGACGCTGAGCCTGGATTTGTCGGCATCCTCGCGGTCGATGACGGTGCACGAGTGGTCTATCACGCGTTCGCAGATGGCGGTGGCGGACTGCGGATGTATCAGCGGTCGTTTACGGCGAAGGCCAAGGGCACCGTGGCGGTCAAGGACGACAAAACCGAGGTGCGCGCAGAGACGGCGTTCGTGTCAGTAAGTGCAGCACCAACAGCGCCGAAGGCCGCCTGCGGCTGTGGCGGCGACAACACGAACAGAACGGCAGGAGGAGCAGTCATGGAGAAGTCGCAGCGCATTTCGGCGCTCATCGGGGGCAAGCAGCACACGTTTTCGGCGGAGCATCAGGCGTTCCTGGAGTCGTTGACAGACGAGCAGCTGACGGCGCTTGAGGCGGCAGATGAGAAGGTGGCGGATCCACCGGCCGCCCCGGCGCAGGGCGCACAGCCGAGTCCGGCGGCTGATCCGCCTGCGGCCACCGCGGCGTCGGGTGAGCAGTCCGAGGAGGAGTACCTGAAGACGGCCCCGAAGTCCATCAAGGACCTGGTGGCGCGGGACAAGGCGCAGCGTGCTTATCCGGTTGTTTCAGCTAACCCCTATATCTTGCGATCAGCCTGGGGGGCGCACGTCCTGCGCGCCGCGAATCCGTCGGGCGGGCGTGGGCGTCCGTCCGGTCCCCAGGCCCAGCAGGGTCTGAAAGGCGGCCATCGGGTGCCGCCGCCGATTGTGCCGAAACACGAACTCATCGAGGTAGACTTGTAGTTGCGCCTTGCTGACGCCGTGGTGCGTGCCAATCAACCACTGTTGGCAATTGCCGATGACGCGGTCGGCCAAAGGCACGACGGAGGGCACCCCCCTGTGCAGGGCGCTCCGGATCGGTTGCGGGCGGGCGACGTGTCTCACGTCAGCGGCCTGGAGCCCATCGAAACTTTTCAGCCCGTCGGTGTAGACCGTCGCCCCCGGCGCAATGTGGTGAGTGACGAACGCGAGCATCGTCGATTGTTTGAAGTTCGGGATCACGGACATGCGGACCCGACCCGACCGATCCCCGCGTCGTTCCACCGCCACCAGCACCAGCGCGGCTTTCCGCCCCTTGAGTTGGCGACTGCCGCGCAGGCCGGCCTGGGGCGCGCCCACCCAGGTGTCATCGATCTCCACGTCGCCGTACAAGGGCTCCCGCCCCGCGTTCACCATCGCGCGCCGCAGCTTGTGCAACAGCAGCCACGCCGTTTCGTACCGCCGCAGGCCCAACTGCCGCTGCAGCAGGAGCGCCGAGAGGCCCCGCTTGTCGGTAACCGTCAAATAGGCCGCCCAGAACCACACCAGGAGCGGCGTCTTCGTGTTGTGGAGAATCGTCCCGGCGGTCAGCGACACCTGATACCGGCACGCCGCACATTGCCAGCGCCGGTGTGTGGTCAGGCGATAGCCGCGCGCGTGCCGGCACCGGGGACACACAAAGCCGTCCGGCCAGCGGCACGCCGCCAAGTAGTCCTGACAGGCCTCGGCGGTCGCAAATTGCCGCTGAAACTCCCGGAGATTCTTCGGAAACGACGGGCGCGCCACGCCGATACACTACCGGTGGTGGCTTGCTGAAACAACCGGATAAGCACGAGGCGCAGCGTGCCGAGCGGAAGACGGCGCTGGTGTCGGTGCTCACGACGGCGCAGACGGAGTACAGCGAAGCGGAGCTGACCGAAATGGACGTCGACGACCTGGAGCGGATGGCGCGGGTCGCCAAGGCCGAGGTGGTCCAGCCGAACTTCAGCGGGCGAGGCGTGCCGCGGAGCGCCGCGGCGGAGGATGACGTGTACGCGACGCCGCCGGACCCGTACCAGGCGGCGCTCGAGCAGCGGACGGCGTAGGAGGCCGCCCCACCCACAGCACGCGCGAACCGTACGGCAGCGAAGGAGACGAGAGCATGGCAATCACGAAATTCCATCCGCGCACGATTCACCTGGGCGGGCCGGTCACGGAGGTCAACGACCTACACGCCAACGGGGCGATCACGCCCGGGCACTTCCTCGATCGGAGTGCCGGGAAATACATCAAACACGCCTCGGCCGGCGTGGCGGGCTCGACGATCGCGCTCGACCAGTCCGAGATGAACAAGGGCCTCGACGACGCGTATGCGGACGGCGATCTCGTCAAGGCCGGTGTCGGCGTGCCGGGCACGACGTTCTTGGCGTTTGTGCCCTCGGGGCAGAACCTCGCGGACGGTGCCGCGCTTGAGCATGACGGGGCGGGCCGGCTGATCGCGCACAGCACGGGCACGATCGTCGCCAAGGCGATCGAGGCGAAGGACAACTCGGCCGGCCCGGGAGACGCGCGGATGCGCGTCGAAGTGGTCTAGGCCACGCCAACGGACAGAGGTTGAGGAGAACCGAATCATGACGAGAGAACGCACCTGTACCGTGCTGCCGTGTGTGGTGGCGATGCTGATCGCGGTCGCCGCGATGCCAACGAAGCTGGTCAACGTCCAGGCCTGGCGCGGGACGTTGGCCAACGCGGTGACAAGAGGGGCGATGGCCCTCCGTGACGCGGTCGCGCGAATGAGGGCGGGCCTACAGCGTGCGTGTGGTCATCGGTGGCGCGGGCCGGCGCTGGCCGCGGCCGCGATGGGCGCCATGGTGCTGTGCGGTGAGGCAGACATGGGGCTCCTGGTTGCGGTGCCGGGCCTCACGCCGGCCGCCACTCGATACCTGGCCGACCGGGCGCCAGCGCATATGCGCGCGCTGTTGACCAGCGGGTTGAGTGTCGCCGAGATGCGGGCGAACTCGCCGCTCGAAGAGGATGCGCAGAAGCTCGTTGACCAGGCGGTGGTCCGCGTTGGGCTGGACCGGCTGACCATCGCCGCCGACGTGATGGCGGCCGGGCTGACGTTCCCCTTGGCGAATCCGATGAGCGTCATGGAGCTCCAGTGGGAGGTCGTGTCGGAAGCCGGCGGGGCGCAGCGCACGATGCTGCCACGGGCGCGCGGGGAGAACCAGTTGCAGGGCCGCGATGTCCGGAAGATCCCGATCTATCTGACGACGGAGGATTTCAGCGTCAACCGGAGACTGCTGTCCGCGTCGGAACGGAACGGCACGCCGATCGACACGGCGCTCGTCGAGCAGGCGACGCGGCGGGTCAATGAAGCGATCGAGGACTCGGTGATCAACGGGGCTGCGGTGACGGTGGCTGGCAGTAGCACGCCGGGACTCCTGAATGCGCCGAACGTGAATGCGTACGCCTATAGCTCGAACGAGGCGTGGGATGCGGCGGGGCATGACGGCGAGGACATCCTGGGCGACGTGCAGGGCATGATCGATACGTTGCAGGCGGACAAGCGGTACGGGCCCTACCACCTCTACGTGCCGACCTCGTACGGCAACAAGTTGAACGAGGACTTCAAGGCGCACTCGGACAAGACCATCCTCCAGCGGCTCCAGGAGATTCAGGTGGGCGGCCGGACCCTGATGGTCAAGACGGCGGACCTGCTCCCGACCAACCGGACCGCGATGGTGCAGATGACGTCGGATGTCATCGACATTATCGACGGGCAGCGGCCCGTGGTCGTGCCGTGGACGTCGACGGACGGCTTCGTCCTGTTCTGGATGGTCATGGCGATCATCGTGCCACGCGTGCGGGACGACTTCGACGGCAACTCGGGGATCTGCACCGGCAACGTCTAGCGTCGAAATCGGTGGACCTGAGAGGAGCTTCACGACGCATGGGGATGTGACATGAAGACGTATCGAGTGGTCAGCGGGAAGGCGGCGTGGCGACGGAGCGACAAGACGGTGATCTGTCGGCCAGGGCGTCACGTAGCACTCACCGACGACGAGGCGAGGGCGCTGGGTAACCAGGTGGAGCTGGTCGACCCGCCCTCGTCGTCCACTGAGGACTCCGGCCAGCAGGACGAGTCGGGCCCAGGCGATGAGGACAGGCGGGACCCGGACGAGCGGGCGAAGGACGCAGAGGTGCATAGCACGTCGGTGGACGATGCGGTGGTCCATATCAAGGCGATTCCTGACGTCGCGCATCTCCAGCTGATTGCCGAGCGTGAGCGGCGCAATCCCAAGGTGCTGGGTGGACGGAAAACGCTGCTGAGCGCGATCGAGGCGCGGATCGCGGAGATCGAGAACGCGTAGCCGATGGCGGCGACCTACGGCGCGTCGCTGGCGTCGGAGAAGGATTGGGTGCGGTTCTTCATTGGGGACCGCGACGTCACGAAGGCGGCCTTGCAGGACGAGGAGATCGTCGCCGTCATTGCGGAAGAGCAGACCCGCGCCGGCGCGGGGGACCACGTGAAGTACCTCGCGGCGGCGCGGTGCGGCGAGGTGCTCCTGGCGCAGACGAAGGGCCTGGTGAGCAAGCAGGTCGAGGACCTGCGGCTGGCGTGGGGCGATTCGACGCAGGACTCCGCGTATCGGTCGCACCTGGAAGGGCTCCGCCGGCGTGGCGCCGAGATGCTGCTGAAAGCGGGCGGGCGCTCCGCCGTGTTTCGGATCGCGTGATGGCCGACCCCATCGTTGACGATCTCGCGGAGTGCTTTCCAGACACGGTGACGGTCGAGCCCGTGGTGGGTGCGGACGGGTTCGGTGACAGCACGTACGGTCCCGGCGTCACGCGGGCCGCGCGTGTGTCCGGCAAGGTCATGACGGTGCGCGATCAGCAGGGGCACGAGGTGGTGAGCACGGTGCAGGTGACGTTGGCGGGCGCGTTCGGTGTGACGGTCAAGGACCGGTTCACGCTGCCGGCGCGTTTCGTGCCGACGCAGCCGCTCCCGATTGCCGTGAAGGAGGCGTCCGACGAGAACGGCCCCCATCACGAGACGGTGTATTTCCAATGATGTTGACCGATGTCGCGACGCATGGCCTCCGGGTGTTCGGGGGGAAGGTCGTCTCCGTGGTGGGATCGGCCCCCTCGGTCGTGGTGCGGCCGAGTGCCGTGATCATCGCGGCCAACGGCGGCGCCTACGTGGCGCGGGACTGCGGGCAGCAGGTCGATGTGCTGGCGACGACCGCGCATTTCTGCGGGCGCAGCTCCCGGCAGCAGCGCGAGACGATCGACCGGTGGCACGGGTTGCGCGTGCGGCAGGTCTGGGCGGATCTGACGGATGGCCCGCTCGAGCGGGTGCGCGCCACGCTGGCGGACGCCGACGTGGACTACGACACGCTGATCGGGGTGTCGAAGGCCGAGCGGAATGCCATTGTGCAGGTCGCGTGCGGAGAGGCGCTGGGCGCCGGACCGAGGGACCAGCGGGTGTCGACCGGGGTGTTTGCGGCGTGCCTGGCGTTCGCCGGTGGTGCGGCGGCGGTGGTGCTCGCGGGGATCTCGCTCCAGGGCGGACACGCCGGCTTGGCCTGGGATACCGCAGAACGACCGCACGTGCCGGCGGACACCGCGTGCCTGACAGCGCTCCGGACGAAGTACACGAACACCGTACTGACGACGTCGGATGAACTCAGCGAGGTCTTCGGGATGCGGAGGGCCGCATGACGGCGAGACACCGCATGCGAGACATCACGGGGGTGATCGTCACGGTCGATCGTGCGCCTCGGCGCAACTACCTGGGCGAGACGCTGGAGAACCTCGCACGAGGCGGCGTGTGGGGATCACCGCGTCTTCACAGCTTGCACCTGGTGGATTCCGGTGGGGGAGCAGACTGGCCCGACAGGCAGATTCTGTGCTGCGCCTACACCGACCGCCACGTGACAGCGGACTGGCCGCCCGACCGCGTGCACGTGCACCGCGCGACTGAGGGTCAGCGGCGTACGCCGAACCTGAATGTGGCCACGGCCTTGGCTGTGGGCGCGGACACACGGACGCCATGGGTGCTGTTCCTCGAGGACGACATCGACGTGTGCGGATGGTTTCTTGACAGCGTCGGGGCGTGGCTCGATGCGCATGCGCGCGACGACCGGCGCGTGTATGCGTTCGGCGCGGCCTACCAGCAGATCCTGGACGTGGTGACGCGCGGCGGGACGTCATGGGATTACCCGGTGTCGGCGTTCTATGGGACGCAGGCATTCGCCGTCAGGCATGCGGATGCACGGTCGCTGGCGGAGTGGCTGTTCGACCACCCGCGCTATCTCGGGGACGACGGTGTCGGGCCTGATGCCTGCTATGACCTCGCGATACACCGGTGGTCGGCGGCGCGCTACCCGACGCTGCGGTTCTTTCTGGCGTCGGCGCCGAGTTTCGTGCAGCACACCGGGCGCGAGAGCGTCATCAGTCCAGGTCAAACGACGCACTGGTTCCAGTCGTGGCCGGGCCGCGACTGGTCGTATGTGAACCGGGCCGCCGAGGTGGTGAGGGCATGAGGCGGGTGCTGTGGATTGGGGACGCGGGCGTGCACTCGGGCTTTGCGCGGGTGACGCATGGCGTCCTCGACGTGCTGGCGCGCACGTGGGACGTGCATGTGCTCGGCATCAACTATCGCGGCGACCCGCACGATTACCCGTACCCCATCTACCCGGCGGCCTCCGGGGGTGACAGCTTGGGCGTGGGCCGTACGGCCGAACTGGTCGAGCGGCTGGGCCCGGATTGCGTGTGCCTCCTGAACGACCCGTGGAACGTGCCGGCGTACCGGCAGCGGGCGGGGGACACGCCCGTCGTGGCGTTCCTGGCCGTGGACGGGAAGAACTGCCGGGGCGCGGAATGGCTGTCCGGGCTGGCGCTCGCGGTGTTCTGGACGCAATTCGGCTTGCACGAGGCGCGGCAGGGCGGGTACGCCGGGCCGGCGGCCGTCGTGCCGCTGGGCGTCGACGTCGACGTGTACCAGCCGGGGGACCGCGAGGCGGCGCGGGCGCGCCTGGGGCTCGATCGCGTATTCACGCATCGTGGGCTGCCGCGGGACACGTTCATTGTCGGCACGGTGAACCGGAATCAGACGCGGAAGCGGTTCGACCTGCTGGTGCAGTACTTCGCCGAGTGGGTCAAGTCGCGCGGGATCACGGATGCGGCGCTCTACGTGCATTCGGCGCCCACCGGGGACGAGGCGTACACGCTGAGCCAGCTCGCGCAGTACTACGGCATTGCGAATCGGCTCATCGAACCGCGGTTGACGAACCGGAACGGCGCGACCGAGGCGGCGATGGCGGCGACCTACCCCGTGTTCGACGTGTTGCTCTCGACGTCGCAGAACGAGGGGTGGTCGCTCCCGACGATGGAGGCGATGGCCTGTGGGATTCCATGCGTCGTGCCGAAGTGGGCGGCGCTGAGCGAATGGCCCGAGGATGCGGCGATCACGGTGCCGTGCTCGACGACGTCGTGCACGCCGCACCAGATCAACGTCATCGGAGGGATTCCCGATCGGCAGGCCACGATCGCGGCGCTCGACCGGCTCTATCGGGACCGGGCGCTGCGCGCGGACTACGCGGGGCGTGGGCGGGCGCTGGTGTCACGGCCGCAGTACCGGTGGCCGGCGATCGGGGCGGCGTTCACAGAGGCGCTGGAGACCGCGCTCTATCCGCAGGCGGTCCAGCTGGGGGAGCGGACGCGGGTGGCGGCGGTGGCCGGGTAGCGCGATGCCGCGAGTGCAGGGCGTGGGCGCGATGCGACGCACGCTGGATCGGCTGGCGGCGGAGATCCCGGATGCGGTGGCGCTGGCCCTGGCGCAGGAAACGGAGATCGAGGCCACGGAAGCGAAGCGCCTGACGCCGGTGGACACCGGCAACCTACGCGGCTCGATTCACGTCGAAGGGCCGCACCGGCGCGGCCGGCGCATCGTGACGGCGATCGTCGCGGGCGGGCCGGCGGCGCCGTACGCGGTGGCGGTCCATGAAGACCTGGAGGCGCAGCACCCCACGGGGCAGGCGAAGTTCATCGAGGCGGTGATCTTCGAGTCGGCGCCGCATCTGGCGACCCGGATCGTGAGACGGATCGACCTGAACCCGCTGACGGGGTGATGGCGTGGTACCGGGACATCGACGTCGGGCAGGAGCCGTTTGATGCGGGCCTCGATGGCAATGGGCGACTGATGTTCAAGTTCAACATCCTCGCGGTCAAGCGGCCGTCGACGACCTTCATCCAGGAGATCGTGACGCGGCTGGCGACCCAGGGCGTCGGGACGTTCGGGACCTCCCTCTTCGCGTCGACGCAGGCGAGGGTGCCGGATGGAGACGGGCCGTACCTGCAGGTGATCGAGACCGGCGGGACGGCCCCGGATCGCACGCACAACGCGGCGCCGGCGCCGGGCTATCAGCACCCGGGCGCGCAGATTACGGCCCGCGCGAAGACGCACGCGGCGGCGCGCGGGATGGCGCTGGCGGCCTACGCCGCGTTGCAGATACGGAACCTCGAGCTGAGCGACACGTAGGGAACGGTTCACAAGGAGAACGTAGTCATGAGCGATGCCAAGTCGGGACACGGCACACTGGTCGCGCGCGCGCCGAACGCCACGCCGGCCCTCTTCACCACGATCGCCGAACTCGACGGCGACATCACCTGGCCGGAGCTGACGCGGGCCGCGACGGAGACGTCGCCGCACAACGCGACGATTGACCGGCACGTTGTCAGCAATTTGCTGCAGCGCGGGGAGTTCACGTTCCGGTTGAACTTCATCCATGACGACCCTACGCACAACCATCTGACGGGGATCTACCAGTCGATGGCCGACAAAGCGTTCGACGGGTGGCGGCTGCGCGGGCCGGGCGGCAGCTCCGGCGACGACGAGTGGATTTTCTCGGGCGCGATCACGGCGATCGCGAAGGTGTCGCCGGTGCGCGAGGGCGCCATCAGCGCGGACGTCACGATTCGGCCGGACGGGCCGATGTGGATCGACGGGGTGCTGATCGGCACGTAGGGCAGTGGCACGGACGGCACACGGGGGGCGTCGAATGGCGAAGGCGAAGACGAAGCACCTGTCGGCGGAGGAGATCTTCGCCGCAGAGGACTGCGAGCGCGACGAGGTGTTCGTGCCTGAGTGGCGGGGCACGGTCACCTTGCGTGCGATGACGGCGGAAGAGGCGATCGACTTCGAGGAGGGGAACAACACCACGGCGCGGAAGAACGCCATGGTCCGGCTGATTCAGATCTGCGCGATCCACGGCGAGACGGGCGCGCCGTTGTTCACGGCGAAGGATCTGGAGCGGCTGAAGCAGAAAAGCGTCAAGCCCCTGCTGCTGTTGCAGGAGCGCGCGATGAGACTCAACCGCCAGGAGACGGACGTCGTCCAGCTCGTGCATCAGGCGGTCGTGCGGCGCCTGAAGGCGGCGGCCGAGGACGCGCCGGACGCAGTGGCGGAGCGGTTGCTGGCGGTGGCGGAGACGTTTGCCCCGGTCCAGGAGCAGGTAAAAAACGCCTCAGGCGAAGCGGGCATCTCCGCTTCGCCTACCGGGCGGCGAAAGAACTGAAGCAGCCGAGCGCGCGGCGCTGGCTGCGGCAGCTGTCGGTGCATGAGTTTCGGGAGTGGCGCGCCTACGACGAGCTCGAGCCGTTTGGGGATGTGCGGGCGGATCTGCGCGCGGCGCAGATTGAGCGGGCGCTCTACAACATCTTCGCGCGGCGCACGGGACAGTCGCTCTACTCGCTGAGCGACTTCGTACTGCGGTTCGAGGCACCGAGGTCGACGAAGGCGCCGATGACGGCGGTGACGCAGTGGCAGGGAATCAAGGCGCGGGCGCGGGCCATTGCGGAGGCGTTCGGGCAGCAGACACCGGGCGCCACGGAGCGCCCGACCACGTAGACGCGACGACGAGATGAGCACGGTCAGCATCGGCACGCTCAAGGGATACCTGCTGCTTGAGGACACCCTCACGCCGGCGCTGACGCGCGCCTCCACCAGACTCACCACCACCGGCAAGCGCCTCAACGAACTGGGGCAACAGACGTCCGCGGCGGGTCGGGCGATGCTGCCCCTCTCGGCCGCGGTCGGGGCGGTGGGGCTCGGCGCCGTCACCATGGCGAGGGACTTCAACGCCGGCATGGCGAACGTCGCCACCCTCATCCCGGGCAACACCCAGCGGGTGAAGGAGCTGAAGGGCTCCGTGCAGGACATGGCGGTCGCGGTCGGGAAAAGCACGACGGACCTGACCGGCGGGCTCTACCAGGTGGTGTCGGCGTTCGGGGACACCAGCGACACCGTGAAGATCCTCGACATCAACGCGCGGGCGGCGACCGCTGGCCTGGCGACGACTACCGACGCGATCAACCTCACGTCGGCGGTGACCAAGGCCTACGGCGACACGAGCGCGGCAGCCGTGCAGCAGGCGTCCGACCTGGCGTTCGTGACCGTGAAGCTCGGCCAGACGACGTTCCCGGAACTGGCAGCGTCGATTGGGAATGTCGCGCCGTTCGCGGCGACGTTGAACGTGCGGCAGGAGGAGCTGGCCGCCGGCTTCGCCACGCTCACCGGCGTGACCGGGAACGCGGCCTTGGTGTCGACGCAGTTGCGGGCTGTGCTGTCCTCGATGTTGAAGCCGACCGAGAAGATGAAGGCCGCGATCAAGGGCCTCGAATATGCGTCGGCGAGCGCGATGATTCAGGAACTCGGGATGGTGGGGGCCATGCAGGCGCTCATCGGCGAGACGGACGGCAGCAAGCAGGCCATCGGCGAGCTGTTCGAACAGGTTATAGGGCTGAACGCCGTCTTCGCGCTGACCGGGGGGCAGGCCGACACGTTCGCGACGAAGCTCGCGGCCATGGAGCAGGCTTCGGGCGCCACCGACGAGGCGTTCCGGGAGCAGACGCAGGGCGTGAACGCCGCCGGCTTCGCGTGGAACCAATTCAAGCAGGAGGTCGTCACCACGGCGCAGCGGTTCGGGGACGACCTGATTCCACATCTGCAGCGCGCGGGCGAGGTCATGCGGCCGCTGTGGGACGCGGTCGAGTGGGGCGTCGACGTGTTCGGGCGGTTGCCGGCGGCGCTGCAGACGACCGGGGTGGCGCTCGGGGTGCTCATGGTGGCGGCGGCACCGGTCCTGATCGGCCTCGGGACGCTGATCAGCCTGGCCGGACTGACGGTGACCTCGCTCGGGACGCTGAGCGGTGCGCTGGCGGGCACGACCACGGCCATGGCGGCGGCGGGCACCGCGGCCCCCGCCGCCGCCGCGGGCGTCGGCCTGCTCGGCGGCAGCCTCCGCGCCCTCACCCTGGCCGCCGGCCCCGTCGGCATCGCGATCACCGGGATGTGGGCCGCCTGGAAGGTGTTCCAGTGGGCCACAGCGCGGAATGAGGTCGCCAGCGTCGAAGCGCGGATCGCCAGCCTCAGCGAGCGCATCGCGAACATCAGCGACACGGGTGCTCGCGCCACGAGGATGAAGCAGCACCTCACCGCCGCGCTGCGCGACGAGGAGGCCGCGCTCACCGCCGCGAACGACGCCGCCGCGGCCGCCGTCCGCAACGCGCCGGCCGAGATCGCCCGCCTCGAGGCCGAGATCGAGGCGCTCCCCACACTCTCCCGCAACTACGACAGCTTGGTCCGCGCGAAAAAGCGAGAGATCGCAGAGAACCGGCAACTCCTCGCCGACCGGGAGGAGCAAGTCACAGCCATCCAAGAGGAGAAGGCGGCCATCGAGGCCTCGCAGCAAGCCATCTGGGACGCCGCGGTGGCCTCGATGCGGGCCACCAAAACGAATGACGACCTCACCACCTCGGTGGGAGGCTCGACCGCCGCCGTCGACGCACTCATCGGCACGCTGCAGCCCCTCCCGCAACTCGGCATCGAAGCGGCGATGGCCGTCGACGCACTCGACACGAGCTTCGACCGTTTCACCGGCGGCACGTCGAACTCGCAGAACGCGCTGATGGGGTTCATCGGCACGTTGCAGGATCTGCCAGCCGCGGCGACCCCGGCTGGGACCGCGGCGGCCGACGGGTTTCTGTCCGGCATGGGTGAGTCGTTCGCGGGCTTCGGGCAGCAGATCGGCCAGACGTTCGCGCGGGCGCTGGAAGGCGGCGGCGGGTTCCTCGGGGCGACCCAGTCGCTCGGCGTGCAGGCGGGCGACCGGCTCGGGACGTCCCTGTCCGAGGGATTGAGCACGAAGATGGCCGCGGAAACGGGGTTCCTCAGCAAGGGCCTCGGCAAGGTGCTCGGCGACGCAGCCGGGATGGCGATCCCGCTGATTGGACCGGTGATCGGGTCGCTCGTCGGCAAGCTCTTCAGTCTCGGTGGCCCCTCGGAGGCGGAGCTGGCGGGCCGACAGGTGGCTGGCCGCTTCCGCCAAGGCCTCCTCGCCGAGCTGAACCCGGCGCAGATGGCGGAGGTGCAGCAGGCGATTCAGGGCGCGTGGAAGGGCAACGAAATCGGGGCGGCGACGGTCATCGCGATCCGCGATGCGTATCTCGCCGCTGGCGCGAGCGCAGAGGAAGCGTTGGAGGTCGTTGACCGCCTCTGGAGAGCGGAGCAGGAGGGCGGCGCGGCGGTTCAGCAGGTCATTGACGAGATCACCCAGACCATCGCGACCGAGTTGACGCCGACGATCGAGGCGAGCGGCGAGGCGTTCGAGGAGGTCACCGCGGCCGGGCGTGGGGCGTTCGCGGGCTTGACCACCACGATCGACCGGATGCAGGCCAAGATCGCGAACACCGACTCCCTCGAGCGGATGGCCGCCGAGTTCCGGAAGGCCAGTGAGGGGAGCACCTACAACCTGGGCACCATTCTGCGCGAGGCCGAGTCGCTGACCGACTCGCTGGGCAGCACGCATCCGGCGGTGGTGCAGATGCAGGGCCTCATCCGAGACGCCAGCGAGACGGGCGTCTGGGACTTTGGGCAGATGGCGCTCGCGATTGGCGCCATGAAGGACGAGATGGCGACGCCGATCGTGATCCCGGTCACGCCGGTGCTGACGGGCATGATCGATCCGGGCCGGGAGGGCAACGACCGGTTGTCCCCGTCGAATTTCCGCACGCGGGAGGCGTGGGAGGCGAACTGGCTGGAGCGGAACCCGGGCGACGCGCATCGGGCCGACGAGGCCCTGGGCGGGCACCAGTTCGCGGACGGGACGGGCGGCCTCCGGCAGTTCAGTCCGTTCGGGACGCCCGCGTGGCTCCACGGCGAGGAAGAGGTGCTGACCCGCCAGCAGGGCCAAGGCGTGGCCACGATGGTGGGCGCCCAGCTCGAGAACGCGCGGGCGCAGTTCGCGGTGGCGTCCAGGCACATGGAGACGGCCGGGGCAGGGATGGCCGGCGCGGCGGGTCTGGGGGCGCCCATCGTCGTCCACCTGCACACCCACATTGACGGTCGGCGGGCCGCAGAGGCGGTCGTGCGCCGGATTCCCGGCGTGCTGGCGGTGCACGGGGTGGCCTGATGGCGGTCACGATCACGGTGACCGGTGTCGACCGCACGGCCGCGTGGGACCGCACGGGCGAGTTGAGCTACGAGGACCTGCTGAACGGCCGCAACACGCTGCGCGTGCGGCTGTTCGACCGGGTCGGCGGGTTCCGACCGGAGGACGGGCAAGAGGTTATCGTGCTGGAAGACGGCACGCGGCGCTTCGGCGGCATGCTCGTCGAGCCGGAGGAATACGAAGAACCCGGCACCGGGGTCCTGAGGTTCGACGCATCGGCCGTGGACTTCTCGGCGATCGCGGACCGGCATCTGGTGGCACGGGTGTACGAGCACCAGACGCTCAAGGCGATCGTGCTCGACATCGTGGCGCACGACGTGGCGGGCGAAGGACTCGACACGCGCGGCGTGGAGACGGGCCCCACGATTGACAAGGCGGTCTTCAACTGGGTGCCGGCCTCGCAGGCGTTCAACGAGCTGAGCGAGCTCGCCGGGATGGCGTGGTGGGTCGATGCCTCCAAGGTGCTGCATTTCCGTGAGCGGACGTCGATCGCGGCTCCGGCACCGCTCGATGGCTCCACGGCCCTGCTCGGGACGGTCCGGGTGCGACCGAACCGGGAGCAGTACCGGAATCGCCAGATCGTGCGGGCGGGCACGGACCTGACCGACGCGCGGACGGAGCCGTTTTCCGGGGATGAGGAGCGGCGCACGTTTACGACGAGCTTCAAGGTCGGCACGGTGCCCACCGTGGAGGTGAACAGCGTCAGCAAGACGGTGGGGATCCGCGGCGTGGATACGGGCAGGGACTGGTACTGGTCGAAAGGGACGACCGAAATCTCGCAGGACGAGTCCGGGGCTGTGCTCACCGGCACCGACCTCCTCGAGGTCACCTATCAGGGCATGTTCCCGATCATCGTCGATGCGACGGCGGATAGCGAGGTGGTTGCTCGGCAGGCGATCGAAGGCGGCACGGGTATGTACACACGCGTGGAGAACCGGCCCAACATCGACTCGTTTGCGATGGCGACAGAGGCGGTTGAAGCGATGCTCGCGCGCTACGGCTCGATTGGACGTGTCGTCACCTGCCAGACGCGGTCGGCTGGCTTCGCGGCCGGACAGTTGGTCGAGGTGACGTTCCCCTCGCACGGCATCAGCGCCGAGGAGTTCTTGATCGACTCGGTGTCGGCGGTGGTGAACGAAGACGCGGACGAACTCTGGTACACGGTGAACGCCATTGCGGGCGACCCGTATGGCGGGTGGCAGGCGTACTTCCGCCGGCTCGCGCAGGTCGGACGGCAGTTTGTCATTCGGGAGGACGAGGTGGTGGCGCTGTTGCGCAGCATCACGGACCCGGTCGTGGCCGCGGAAGACCTGGGCGAAGTGGACGCGCACACGCCCCTCACGCGGATCGGCAACGCGCCGATCGGCTTCAGTGTGGTCGCATGACGGATCTGCAGGCCCCGTGTGTGGCACGCGTCAATGTCGTGGTGGAGACATGGGACGTCAGCACGCCAGCACTCGAGGCCGCCGCCAGGGCCGGGCGGGGACGGTTGGTGCGTCGTGAGCGACGGCACAACCTTGTCACCACGGCGGGCCTGAATCTGCTGCGCGATCGGCTCTCTGGATCCGGGGATGCGTTGTCGCACTTTGCGGTTGGAATGGGGAGCACGCCCGTGGCGCTGGGGGACACGGCGCTTGACACCGAGGTCTTCCGGGACACGTTCACGCAGACCGTGCCGGGGAGTACCCAGCTAGTCTACCGGTACTACCTGGGGCCGAGCAGTGCCAACGGAAACACGCTGGCCGAGGCGGGGTTGCTGAACGCGGCGGCGGCGGGCGACCTGTATGCGCGGATCGTGCTGGGCAGCACGATCGTCAAGACCAGCGCCATTGCGGTCACCTTTGGGTGGACGCTGTCGTGGAGTAACTGATGGGCACGCTCTGGGTAGCGGACGACGAGCAAACGGCGGCGCGCCGGAATCGCGAGGCGATCCTGCGAGCCATCACGGGCGTGCCGATCTACGACGTGGACGATGCGCTGTCGGTGACGCTGACACCGGTCGTGACGCGTGCGGAGCTGGGCAGCAGCATCGGCGACGTCTGGGCGGTGCCGTCTGGCATTGCCGCCGCGGTGGTGACGAAGATCGCAATCACCAACACGGACAGCAGCGCGCACGCGGTGAGCCTCTATCTGATCGAGCCGGGTCAGACGGTCGCCTCGGTGGCGCGGTCGATTGTTCTGGACACGGTCCAGCCGGGCGAGACGGTCACGATCGGGGTGCCGATCGTGTTGGATGCCGAGGCGACGATTCGAGGCTTGGCGGCGTCGGGGTCGGTGGTGGGTGTCACGGTGACGGCCCTGACGTTTGACGATCAGCCAACCGGGTTGGCGCTGAAGGTCGTCGAGGGCGTCGCGCTCACGGGGGCGTTGGCGACGCTGTACACGGCACCGGCGGGCGAGCAGGCGATCGTGCTGAGCGCGCTGATCTGCAACACGGATAGCACCTCACGCAGGCCCGAGGTGCACGTGGTGCCCAGTGGCGGCTCGGCGGACGTGGACAACCAGGTGTGGAAGGACGCCCTGGTGAGCAAGGAAACCGCGAACGTCGCTGGGGGCGAGTCGCTGGCGGCCGGGGACTTCATTCAGGGGAAGGCATCGGTGACGTCGGTGGTCAGTGCCCGCTTGAGCATCGTGGAGGTGGCGTAGTGTTGGGAGGCATTTCCCGGTCGGGGTTCCAGGCGGCGGCCAACGCGGTGTGGTCGCTGGTGGCGGTCGCGTCGCGGACGGTGGTAGCGATCAATTCCATCCAGTACGGATCGATCACGCTGACGGATCCTGAAACCTCTGACACGGCGACCATCACATCAGTCACCACCTCAAAAGCCGTGCTGTTGTTCCTTGGGGCGCGCACGAACGGCATCGGCGGGACGCCATCGATCACGCTCACCAACAGCACGACCGTGACGGCGACTCGGCTGGATGGGGCGTCGGGCTACACGACGGTCGTCTCCTTCGTCGTACTGGAGTTCCTATGATGCAGTGGTACGCCTACACCGACGACATGACGGGGCGCGTGCGCAGTACGTTGTACGCCGCGCGCCGTCCCAGCCCACGACCGGGCACCACGATTCGCACGGTCTCGGGCGACATGGCTGGCCTGCGGTGGACTGCCGGCGACACATACGTCCCCATCACCAGTCGACGCATCCCCCTTGAAGAATTCCTGGATCGGATCACGATCGAGGAACACGCAGCGTTCGAGACGCTGATGGAATCCAGCGCGACAGCCCGCGCATGGTGGGCACGGCTCAACGCGCGCCGGACGGTGAACCTCGACCGCGAGGAAATGGTGAGGGGATGGGCGTTCGTGAAGTCAGCCGGCGTGCCGTCGATCTGGCCGGACGAGGCCATGGCCGATGCACGCATCGCGGAGCTGCTGGCGTGAGCGATGCCGTCACCCGCGACGAACTCGCAGTGCTGTCAGGTCACCTGGAGAGCAAGATCGACTCGATGCGCAGCGAGTTGAGTAAAGACCTTCGCGCGTTGACGGAGAAGGTCGGCCAGCAAAATGGCCGGGTCGGGAAGACCGAGGCACGCATCCGAGACATCGAAAAGGACCGAGAGGTGCGCGATGCCGTCCAGGAGGCGATTGCCCAGGAGCGGCAACTGGCCATGAAGACGACGGCGCGTGCGCTGGTTGATGAGCACGGATGGTCCCGCATTGCGGCGTCAGCCGCCGCCGCGATCGCGGCGCTGGCCGCGGCATCCGAGGGGTGGCATGCGCTCGGCGCATACCTGCGGTCTGTTCTGACGCCATGATCACCGACGACCAGCTCATCGACGCCGTACTCCGTCGCGAGTTGCCCCCGGGGGTGACCTGGGACCAGTCGAGGGCGTTGCGAAAGGCGTCTGATAGGGGCGGCTGGACGCGTGGCGGGATTACGGCGACGAGTTGGGGACGGCACAAGGGTTTCGGCCGACAGGCGACCCGCGCCGCGCTGGATGCCATCACGGAGGCCGAGGCTCGCGCGTTCTATCAGCAGCTCTACCTCGCGCCGTTCGCCGCGTATCCCGACTGGCTACGGCACGTGCTGATCGACTTCGGCGTGACATCGTCGCACCGCGCCGTCTTTAGGGCGCTCGTGCTTATCCGGTTGTTTCAGCAAGCCACCACCGGTAGTGTATCGGCGTGGCGCGCCCGTCGTTTCCGAAGAATCTCCGGGAGTTTCAGCGGCAATTTGCGACCGCCGAGGCCTGTCAGGACTACTTGGCGGCGTGCCGCTGGCCGGACGGCTTTGTGTGTCCCCGGTGCCGGCACGCGCGCGGCTATCACCTGACCACACACCGGCGCTGGCAATGTGCGGCGTGCCGGTATCAGGTGTCGCTGACCGCCGGGACGATTCTCCACAACACGAAGACGCCGCTCCTGGTGTGGTTCTGGGCGGCCTATTTGACGGTTACCGACAAGCGGGGCCTCTCGGCGCTCCTGCTGCAGCGGCAGTTGGGCCTGCGGCGGTACGAAACGGCGTGGCTGCTGTTGCACAAGCTGCGGCGCGCGATGGTGAACGCGGGGCGGGAGCCCTTGTACGGCGACGTGGAGATCGATGACACCTGGGTGGGCGCGCCCCAGGCCGGCCTGCGCGGCAGTCGCCAACTCAAGGGGCGGAAAGCCGCGCTGGTGCTGGTGGCGGTGGAACGACGCGGGGATCGGTCGGGTCGGGTCCGCATGTCCGTGATCCCGAACTTCAAACAATCGACGATGCTCGCGTTCGTCACTCACCACATTGCGCCGGGGGCGACGGTCTACACCGACGGGCTGAAAAGTTTCGATGGGCTCCAGGCCGCTGACGTGAGACACGTCGCCCGCCCGCAACCGATCCGGAGCGCCCTGCACAGGGGGGTGCCCTCCGTCGTGCCTTTGGCCGACCGCGTCATCGGCAATTGCCAACAGTGGTTGATTGGCACGCACCACGGCGTCAGTAAGGCGCAACTACAGGTCTACCTCGATGAGTTCGTGTTTCGGCACAATCGGCGGCGGCACCCGATGGCCGCCTTTCAGACCCTGCTGGGCCTGGGGACCGGACGGACGCCCACGCCCGCCCGACGGATTCGCGGCGCGCAGGACGTGCGCCCCCCAGGCTGATCGCAAGATATAGGGGTTAGCTGAAACAACCGGATAAGCACGAGGGCGCTACAGCGGGCACTCCGCGATTGCGGCCATGCCGTCGGTCGGATTGATGGCGTGCCAGGCGCGAAGACAAAGGCTGCGCTTGCCGCTGTGACCGATCAGCGTCGGCTCTACCTCGGCGTGATTGAGCACCGTGCCCGGTACTACTTGTCACTGGCGAAGGACAAACACGTCAAGGCGTTCATTCGCGCGCATCCTGACACGCAGTTGAGGAACGCCCTCGGGTGGCTCGCGCGGTGCCTGCCGTTCGTGTACGAGGCGCCGGCGTGAAGGGGCGACACGAGACTGGAGGGATCCACTGATGAGCGATGGCATGGGACACGTCGAGGGAACGCGATGAAATACGTACCAGTCGCCGGCACGAACGCCGGCATGCAAGAGCACGCGTGGAATCGCGAGGGCTCGCTGTTTGCACTGTTCATGCGAGATCACGGCTTCGAGTGGTGCGGCACAGCGTTCGGGTTCTGGAGTACGGCCCTGGCCGGCACGTTCTTCACGGGCAGCGGTCACCTGGCGTGGCAGTTCGGCGCGAAGCAGCTACAGGAACACCTCAACGCGCTGGCCTACGAGGACCGGAACATCTGGGCGCACTCATGGGGCGGGGCGGTCGTGGCGTATCTCCTGGCGGACCCAAAGACCGAGCGGGTGCGGTCGGTCGTGACGATCGACACGCCGCTACAGCGCAGGCTCGACCCGGTGTGGTACGCCGGGAAGCACAACCGCGACTATCACGAGCATCTGTTCTCCAAAGGGTGGGGGTCACGGATTCGGTTTATCGCGCAGCGCGGCCGCCCGATGCGCGAGATGCCGTGGGCGGACCGGAACACGAACATCACGGGCGGGCATTCGGGCATGCTCAACCGACAGCAGTTCATGCCGCAGGCGGCGCCGGTTGGTCATCGCGTCAGGACGCTCGATCGGAAGGCCGCGTGAAAGGCGTCGCGTTCACCGAGCCGCCGCCACATCTAATGGCCGACGCCGCGAAGGTTATCGCTGAGCTGTCGAAAGGACTACCGCGAGGTGCCACGGGCGGCATCGTCGGCGTGGCCACCGACAGCGGGATGAACGCGGCCGTCGTCCATCGAGTCGGCCGCAGCCGTCACTTCGAGGTGGCGACGTGGATCGGCAAAGAGTGGGGCTCGAAGGTGACCGGCGGCGGCGCGGTCAACGTGGCGTGGTAGCAGGCTGAGAGACGGCCCGTGGTCAGTCTATGTGCTGGGACCAGCGATCACCCCGGTCGCTGGAGGGCGCAGACCGATCACGGGCTGGCGTTCATTCACTCGGCCGCTAGATCGCTGAACTGCGAAATCTTCACGGCGCCGCCGTCAGGGAACCGCGCGACGAGACGAGACGGTCGGTGTTCATGGTCTTGTCTCCTTATTACACGGTGTTCAACTATGTCCACAGTGGTTTCATTGAGGGTGAGCGAAACGTAACCCCAGAGATCAGTGGAGTTGACCGGGAGTTCCATGCCGTTTTGCCTGCCCCAGATGGACCCCCCTCGTAAGCTTCCCCGTCAAGTAGACAGTCCGAAAGGAGACGCGCCGCCTGATGTGGGCCTCGGCAGAAACGTAAGCGGCGGCACCCGGCCGAGGCTATCGTGGGGCCGCTCGCGGTTGTAGACGTGGAGCCAGGTGTCGGTCAGTGCCCGCAGTTCGGCGACCGACTCGACGAGATGCGCGTTGAGGACCTCCGTCCGATACGTGCGGTTGAAGCGTTCAATGTAGGCGTTCTGGTCGGGCTTGCCCGGCTGGATGTAGTGAATGGCCACGCCGTGGTCCGTGCACCAATCGACGAACGGCTGGGCCGTAAACTCCGGACCATTGTCGATGCGGATCGCCGACGGGCAGCCATGCACGGCCACCAGCTGGTCGAGTTCTCGTGTGACACGGCGACTCGGCAGCGACACCCCCATGGCGATCTCCAGCGCTTCCCGATTCCCTTCGTCGAGCATGGTGAGCACGCGGATCCGCCGACCGTCGTACAACGTGTCGCTCATGAAGTCGAGCGCCCACGTGCGATTCAGTACGGGCGGCGCCGCCAGCGGCTGCCGGGGCCGCTTCGGCACGCGCCGGGTCGTTCGGCGCGGCAGATTTGGATGTGTTTGTGGTTCCACACGCGCCCCTCGGTGCGCATCCGATCAAAGAGCTTCCAGAAGCCCCACCGGGGATACCGCACCACCACATCCGTCAGCGCCGCGATCACGACGGCATCACGTCGACTCGCCGGCACTGGAGGCCGATAGAACGCCGCCCGCGACAACCTCACCACGCGACAGGCTCGCTGCACCGGCAGCTGGTGCTCGGTCACGAGCACCGTGGCGACCTGTCGCTTCGCGGACGGCCCTACCGCTTTCGGCTGAGGACATCCTTGATGGCTGCGTTCTCCAAGGCCAGGTCCGCGTACATCCGTTTGAGTTTGGCGTTCTCGGCCTCGAGCTCGCGCAGTCGTTTCACGTCGGCGACCGTCGCCCCGCCGTACTTGCTGCGCCACTTGAAGAACGTGGCCTTGCTCACGCCGCACTTCCGCAGCAGGTCCGCCACCGGCACGCCACCTTCGGCGTCCTTCAGAATCCCGACAATCTGGGTCTCGCTGAACTTCGACTTCCGCATAGCTGCTCCTGACGCGGAGCAGTCTACTCTCGGTTGTCCATCGGTCGGGGAAGCTTACGCCCTGTTATACACTCGAAAATCTGCAGCGCCCACGTTCAGCCGTAAGGTGACCGTTTTCAGCACGGTCCTGCCGGTAACGGCACAGCTCACGAATACTGCAGATGATCTCGTTCAGCTCTGTCAGCGGCCTGGGTCAATCCGCAGACGTCCCTACGCCACGTTTCCGTCAGGCGAGGCCTGCTCCCTCCGTGACCACGTACGCGATGCCCTGGGACACGTCACCCTGACGACGGCCGCCGATCCGAGAGGGGATGCACGAAGGCCCGCGAGGATCCGCTGATGTGCGAGGAGGGCGGATCGACACGGACCGACCGGACGACGCTGGACGAAATCCCCAGCGACTGCGACGGGTGCGATCGGGAGGTTACGCCGACATCACTGTGAACGGACGGCCATCAAATTGTGCGCGCTCGTTCACCGTTACCAGATGCCGCTGACAGAGCCGGTAGCAAGCGTGCGGCCGTCGCCGTCGGTCGCTCGTACGGTGACAGTCCGTTCCCGTGATGGTGGCGTGAATGTGTACCGGACGCGGGAGAAGATCGTAGTGTCCACGTCCGTCTCCGTCGAAGGTCCAGTGATACCTGGTGGCATCGTTGACGGAGCGGACGGAGAACGAAACCACGTTCTCAGTGGGGGAGGAGTGGACGAGCGCGAAGAAGATGTCCACGACCTCTGGGGCCGGGACCGGTACCGGTACCGTCACAGTCGTCGTGGCGCTCGTCGTCCAGCCGTTCGCCGTCACGGCGGTGCCCGTGACGGTGTAGGTACCGAACGCGGGAAACACGCAGGTCCTCTCGAGAAGGAAGGTCGCCACGGGGGCGCCGCCGGCGCAGTCGAGAGCATTACGAGGCCGTCGCTCAGCCCGTTGCTGTGTCGGCCGCTCGTCAGCCAGCCGTTCGAAAAATTCTCGCACCACTCCTTGACAGACACGTAATTCGTAGATACAATATGTTGAGTGTTCGTCGAGTTTGACCCTGCGAAGGACGTCACAAATCGATGGAAGCATAGGGTGTCGCTGGCCCGGTTCGAGGAGATGGACTTCGAGACGGCGCTGCTCATTGCCGACGAACAGCACAGCAGCGCGCGCGAGCGGCGCTGGAAGTTCGTCGGGATTATTGATGGGCGGCTGTGGACGGGTGTGGTGACCTACCGCAAGGCCCGCACGCGGGTCATCAGCCTGCGGCGCGCGAGCCGCAACGAGCGGAGGTGGTATGCCGAGTCAACGTAGGAAGCCAAGAGATTCTGACAACCCGGAACTCACCGTTCAGGACTTCGCGCGCGCCAAGCGCGGTATTGAGCATCTCCCTGGGCCGATGCGACAGGCGCTCGAGGGCGCCATGAAGAAGCGACGTGGACGCGGGCCGCAAAAGGCGCCGACGAAGCAGCTGGTCGCGCTCAGGCTGAGCCGTGACGTGGTGGAGACGTACCGCAGCACGGGCCAGGGCTGGCAGGCGCGGATCGATGCGACCTTGCAGCGCGCGGCACGCGCGATCAAGCGGCGGAAGACGTCAGCGGGTTGAGATGCGGGCAGTGGCGCTCGCGGTTGGCCTCGTGGTGATGTGGGGACACTAGCAGGCTGCTAAAGAACCCGGGTGATCGGGCCGTTTTCTAAGGATCATGCGAGTCACCACCGACCGACAACGGTGCGCACGGCTGTGCGCTGGCCCCGATCAAGGGGCCGGCGACACGCGCGGCCGGTGATCAGGGACACCTCGCCTCCAGATTCCGCAGCCGGACCAAGTTATAGACCGTGGCGGCGAAGGTAAGCTGCCAATCCACGAGGGCGACACCGCGATGCCGGAGTTTGCGCAAGCCGCCGACGGTCTTCATCCAGCCAAAGACCTGTTCTACGAGTTTCCGTTTCCGCTGACTGACGTGATAGCCCGCATGCCGCGTGGTCCGGCCATCGATCGCACTCCAGCGGACCTTCTGAGCAACGTGGGGCGTGACGGCCCGGATACGGACAGCGGCCACAAAGCTTGCCACATCGTAGCCCTTGTCCGCCCCGACCGTGCTGCCCGGCGGCGCGCTGGCCTCCAGCAACAGCGCCGCTGCCTCGCGTTCGGCGGTCCCCGTCGCGTGAGTCGCGCAGACGTTGGCGACAAGTCCCTGTCGATTGTCCAGCAGCACGTGGCCCAGATACGCCAGCTTGGCTTCCTTCCCCTGGCCCTTCCGAGGCAGCATCGCCTCCGGATCGGTCGTCGACTGGTGCGTGTCGTTGCGCCGCCGCTCCCCGTGGAAGTTGACCGTGGGATTCCCGGGGTCATCGGGCGGGTCGCTCTCCGCCGCGTCCCGGCACCGAAAGCTCTTCAGGCTGGCCCACGCTTCCAATTGGGTCCCATCCACAGTGAAGTGTTCGTCCGAGAGCAGCCCGGCCGCCCGCGCGTGGGCCTGCACCGCATCAAAGAAGGCGGCCGCGACATCGCCCGCCAGCAGCCGGTCGCGATTCTTGGTAAACGTGGTGGGATGCCAAACCGGGTCGTCCAAATTCAAGCCCACGAACCAGCGGAACAGCAGGTTGTAATTGAGCTCTTCCATCAGCAGCCGCTCGCTCCGCACCGTGTAGAGCACCTGCAGCAACAACGCGCGCAGCAGCTGTTCCGGCGGGATCGACGGACGCCCTGTGTTGGCGTACAGGCCGGCGAACCTGCGCGACATCGTTCTCAGCGCTTCGTCCGTCAGCGCGCGAACCGCGCGGAGCGGATGGTCGGCTGGCACGCGCTGTTCCGGCGACAGGTAGCTGAACATGTGAGTGCTTTGCTCATCGTGTCCGCGCATGATGGGGCTCCCTTCAGCGGTGTTGGGAGCATGGTAGTACGCCGGGATCGATCTGTCGATCCCATTTCACGGAGTTTTTCAGCAGCCTGCTAGGGGGAGGAGGGCGCGGAACCGATTCGGTGGCCGGCCGGCCGTCCACCATCAGCGGCCCCGTGTGGAGACGCGCGGCCCGCCCCTCCAGGAGGAGACCACTGTCCGGCAATTAGCACTGAATCATGGCCCCTCAATCATGGCCCGCCGTGTAAGACGTCTGTTGTGTAGCCATAAAACATATAAAATAAAGCAGTTAGTGGTGGGCGCGGATGGAATTGAACCATCGACCCCCCGCGTGTGAAGCGGGTGCTCTACCGCTGAGCCACGCGCCCGGATGCATTCCACCAGGTACAATTTTCGAGTCTAGCACAGCCGCTAAATCGTGCCGTGCAAGCGATCGCCAAAGTCACCGACTCCCGGCACGATGTACTTGAGCGTGTCGAGTTCGCGATCGACAACGGGCGTGTACAGGGTCACGTCGGGATGACGTTGCGATACGACATCGACACCCTCGGGCGCGGCGACGATGCACATCATGCAGATTGTGCGGGCGCCGTTGGCCTTGATGAGATCGATGGCCGAGACGGCGCTTCCACCCGTGGCGAGCATAGGAGCGACGACTATCACGAAGCTATCGTCGATGTCTGGGGGCAGCTTCGCGTAGTAGGTCGAGGCGACTGCGGTCAACTCATCACGTTGCAGTCCGATGTGGCCAACGCGCGCCGCAGGCACGAGTGCCAGAACTGCGTCGAGCATGCCCAGGCCGGCGCGCAACACGGGCACGACAACCACGTCTCCGCTGATCACCTGACCCTCTGCTGAGCCGTTCGGCGCGACAACCGTGCCGGTCGTGGATGGAACCTCACGGAGTGCCTCGGCGGCCAGCAGCATGCTGATCCGGGTCGTGGCTCTTCGAAACGCAGCGGACTCGGTGCGCGGGTCTCGAAGTTCCATGAGCGCATCTTGGGCCACTGGATGGTCAACGACGTGGAGGGGCACCGCCCCCATGATAGTGCGCCGGGCGGCTAGCGCGGATTTGATGAGCGCGTAGCTCTCGAGTGGCCGCAACTAGCACCCGCGTCCGTCGATCCAGGGAGCACGGAGCCGTCGGTCCCCTCAGTGCTCAGGACCATCGAGGGCAGCGATATGGGGCAGGTTCCGATATTGCTGGGCGGCGTCGAGCCCGTAGCCGACCACGAACGTGTCTTCGATGGTGAAGCCGACGTAGTCGAGTGCGACGTCGACCCGTCGCCGCGAGGGTTTGTTCAGGAGACAGGCCGTGCGAAGGCTGTCGGGCGACCGGGCGCGCAGCAGATTCTGCAGGTAGGTCAGCGTCAAGCCGGTATCGACAATGTCCTCGACGATAACGACGGGGCGTCCCTCGATCCCGGTGTCGAGATCCTTCAGCAATTGCACCTGTCCGGAGGAGGATGAGCGTATCCCGTAGCTCGACACCGCCATGAAGTCGATCGAGCACCGTCCGGGGATGGCCCTGGCCAGATCCGAGAGGAACATGAACGCGCCATTGAGGATCGCGATCAGATGCACGCCGTCCGGGTGATCCCGGTGAATGTCGGCGGCCATCTGGCGGACGCGCACCTGGATGTCGTGTGACGGGATCAGCATTCTCATGGCGCGTCCGGAGCGTCCTCTATGAAGCTTGGTGGTGCGTCGAACGCGAAGGTAACATAGCGAACCGCCGCATGAGACGTTTCACCATGATTGCCGAGGCCGATGCGAGGGTGCTTGAATATGGCAGCACCGTCGCGCTGGTCGCGGGCGGCCACGTCACGCCGCTCGCAGACGACACGCTCAAGGAACGCCGTATCACGGTTGTGCGCGAAGGCACTGACGTGGACGCGGAGTCACTGGCGCCGCCCAGCGAGATTCGGATCGTGGCGATCGCGAGCGATCATACCGGTGTGGCGCTCAAGCATGCGCTTGTGGAGCGTCTCCGTGGCCGCGGCGTGGCCGTGCATGACCTGGGCACCGATGGCACCGATCCGGTGGACTATCCCGATACAGCGGTGTCGGTGGCGGTGCAGGTCGCTCGTGGCGAGGCCGAGGCGGGTATCGCGATCGATGGCACTGGCCTTGGTTCGACGATCGCCGCCAACAAGGTTGACGGCGCGCGCGCCGCGATGTGTCTGAACCGGACGCTCGCACGGTATGCGCGCCAGCACGCCGGCGCCAATGTGCTTGCCCTCGGATCGACGCTCGTCACGGTAGAGGAAGCGCTGGAGATCGTTGGGACCTTCATCGAGACGCCGATGAAAGAGTCTCGGTACATCCGGCGACTCTCGAAGATTCGGGACCTGGAGTAGTGCCGGACCCGACTATCCAGCGGGTCATGCAGATCGTCGTCGACGAACTGGCAGGCGCCGGACGAGGTGTCGAGCCCGACTGCTGCGCGTGCCACGCGGTGCTGCGCGCGTGTTGCCCCGACCGGGTGGGCGGCATTCTTGAGGCGGGTGCCAGCCGAATAGGGCTCCACGCCTCTGGCGGGCCGGCCGGTGAGGTGGCCGCGATCATCGATCACACGCTGTTGCGTGCGGATGCCACCAGTCAGGAGATCGGGGCGCTCTGCCAGGAAGCGGTGCAGTACGGATTCGCAAGCGTGTGCGTGAACCCCACATGGGTGTCGGCGTGCGCGCGGATTCTGCGGGGGAGCGGTGCGAAGGTGTGTTCGGTCGTCGGCTTTCCTCTGGGAGCGACGACCTCTGCCGCCAAGCAGTTCGAGACGCGTCGTGCCATCTTTGATGAGGCCGGTGAAATCGACATGGTAATCAACATCGGCGCCCTCAAGTCCGGTGACCTGCGCCTGGCCGAGCGGGATATCGAGGCGGTGACCGGTCCGTGCAAGGAATCCGGCGTGGTCAGCAAAGTGATCATCGAGGCGGCGTTGCTGACCGATGAGGAGAAGGTGGCGGCCTGCGTACTGGCGCAGGCGGCGGGCGCCGACTTCGTGAAGACATCTACTGGATTCGGACCTGGCGGAGCCACGGCCCACGATGTCGCACTGATGCGACGAGTGGTCGGCCACGGCATGGGCGTCAAAGCGGCAGGAGGCGTCAAGAACCTAGACGATCTACGAACGATGGTGGAGGCTGGAGCCAGTCGCATCGGTGCCAGCGCTGGCGTGCGCATCGTCCAGGAATCGCATGGTTGACCGAAGGCAGCAAGCGAGACCCTTGGGTCAGAGTTTCAAAGGAACAAAGGAACAGGCAAGGAGATGAGTGTGGCAAATCTGAATCGTGAGCAGTTACGGCGTCTGGCGCGGCTCGGCGCGATTGCGCGGCTGGCTCAGTTGCGGGAGGAGGAGGCGGCGATTCGGGCTGAGTTCCCGGAACTGTTCGGACGGGCCCAGCGCGGGGGCACCTCGCAGGCCTCGGCGCCGGCTGCACGCGCGCGCCGCCGACGGCGGAAAGGCATGTCCGCGGCCGCGCGCAAGGCGGTGTCGGAACGCATGCGCAAGTACTGGGCGGAGCGCAGAAAGACGAAGGCGGGGAAAGCAGGGAAGTAGTGCGGCGCTCGACGGTGGTCTGGCTCATGTGGCTCGCGGTGTGCTCGGGCACGCCAGCCGCAGCGCAGATTACCGCACCAGGCCCTCCGGGGCCGTACGTTGTCGATGTGCGCGGCACGATAACCGGCATTCCACAGGACGCGGCGATATTCCCGACCGTGCCAACCGGCACACGCATTCCGTCACTCGGAACCGGTATCGAGATCGCCGCACATGTCTATCCGATTCGCCTCGGCCCGATGCGTCTTGGCATCGGCGCGAGTGCGTTGAGGATTCGAGCGGCGGCCTCTCCAGTGACGCCGGACTCAGGGTCGACCTCGACATCCTCGGCCACGAGTGCCGTTGCGACAGGGCCCGATGTTGATGCCACCTTCACCACCATTGCGCCGCAACTCTCCCTGAATTTCGGTTCCGCCCAAGGGTGGAGTTATATCAGCGCAGGTGTTGGTCGCGCGCACCTGACGACGGGCGCGTCGGCATTCGGCGGCGGGCAGAGCAGAATCACGGCGACTGGCGCACAGTCGATAGACAGTGGCACCCGACACAGCACCAATGTCGGCGGCGGCGCGAGGTGGTTTGTGAAGGCGCATCTCGCGTTTTCTTTTGATGTGCGCTTGCACCTCGTGTCCGCGGGCAGTGCCGAGGCCTCGGCACCGGCGGCACCCAGCATGATGCTTTTCGTCGCGTCCGCTGGCGTCGGGTTACGGTGAGACCCCGGAGGGGACCGGCGGGCGGACTGTGCGCGGGGAAAGAGTAGGGATCGCCTGCGGCTGCCGCAGAGGCCGATGACCGCTCGCGTTTCTGAGCCTGCGGTGACTCACTCAGCCACGAGCGTCGTCTGCATCAAGAAGGCCCGCCAGCGTCCCAGGTTCTTCCTGGCTTGGACGTCGCGCGTGCTCTGGCTGAGGGGTCTGTGGGCACGTCGTGTTTGTCCGCACGATCGCGTTCAGGATCGTCAGCCCGCACGCACATCAGGCGGTCGTCGTGTCGATGAGATCGCGCAGCATAGCTCAGAACCGAGGGTTCAAGACTTTGGCTAACTTGTGCGACACTGCGCAGACATGGCAAGCGTCCTGATCGTGGATGATTCGGCGGCCGACAGGATCCTGGCTGCCCAACTCCTGAAACGAGGCTCGGAGTGCGACGTCATCTACGCCGAGAATGGTCGAGCCGCGCTCGAGCAGTTGCAGCAGCACGCGGTCGACCTCGTCGTGACAGACCTGCAGATGCCCGAGCTCGACGGCCTGGGACTCGTGAAGCGAATCAGGGAAGAGCATCCGGCCGTCCCGGTGATTCTCATGACCGGCCGCGGCAGCGAGAAGATAGCGGTCGAGGCGCTTCAGGCGGGCGCCGCCAGCTACGTAGCCAAGAAAGCCCTGGCGCTGGACCTGGTGGAAACGGTCCACAGAATTCTCGAGACGTCTAGCGAGCACGCAAGCTACCGTCGACTGCTCGGCCGGATGCAGGAGGCGTCGTTCGTACTTGAGAACGACCTGGACCTCATCGCGTCACTGGTCAGCTACCTCACCCACATGGTCCGCGATCTCGGGTTCTTCGACCACGTGACGTGTCACCGGCTGTCGACCGCGCTGGACGAGGCCCTCACCAACGCGTACTACCACGGCAACCTGGAGGTACAGTCGGACATTCGCGAAACCAACAGCAGTGCCTATCGGGCCCTCGCTCAAGTCAGGGCCTCTGAGCCGAAGTACCGCGACCGGCGAATCCATGTCACAGTCACCTTCGCTGGTGAACAGGCACGCTTCGTCGTTCGCGACGACGGAGACGGCTTCGACGCGCATCTTCTAGCCGACCCCACCAAGCCTGAATTCCTCGATCGCCCCAGCGGACGTGGTGTCTTTCTCATGCGGTCGTTCATGGATGAGGTGCACTACAACGACCGAGGCAATGAGGTGACGTTGGTAAAGCGCTTTGCCCCTGAGTCCGAAACGAGACCATCTTCCACAGCCTGAGGAACGTCAGCCTGCGTCCGGTCGTTCCCTGACACGCACGACCACAACAGTCTTGTCATCGGTTGGGTCCGGACTGCCCCGCTCGAAACGCTCGGCGGCGTCACATACAACATGGGCAATCTCGTGGGCCGGCTTGCTCCGATGATCTCGTAGCACTGACTCAATCCCGCCTTCGTCGAAAAACGGGCCGGCGGGGCTCTGAGCATCGGTGACGCCGTCGCTGTAGACGAGCAACACGTCACCCGGCTCCAGCGGGACGCGTGCCTCCCCCCACGTCGCGTCGACGAAGAGCCCAAGGGGACATCCCGTCGCCGCTAGCGGCAGCGAGCGATCGTTCCGTACCAGCATTGCCGGAGGGTGGCCGGCGCTTACGTAGCGCAGTTGGTTCGTGTCGGACACGACACCGTAGAAGAGCGTCACGGAATCCTGCGGGCGACCGTCGCGCCTCAGCCCTTCGTTGAGCCTGCTGATGAAGGTGACCGCTTCACCCCCGCTCGTGGCTTCGGCCCTGAGGCTACCCTGAGCCTTGGCCATCAAGCGCTCAGAAGCCGTTCCGCGGCCAGATGCATCGCCCACCGCAATCCCGACCCGCTGGTCCGACAACTCGATGATGTCGAAGAAGTCGCCGCCGATCCCGTCACTCGCCATGAGGCACGCGCCGATCTCGAATCCTGGGACCAGCAAAGACGCGCCAGGCTGAAACTGGAGCGGGGCACCGGCGGCCGTCTCTGGGTGTGTGGGGGTCGGCTGCGTCGTTGAGTCGGCAGCGGCGGTCGCCTGGTGCTTCCCGGCGGCCTTACGCTTCATCCAATGTCGCTCGCGTCAGCCGTCAAAACTCTTGACCGCCTCAGCCTCCGACTCGAACGTGTCGAACGTCATCTCCAACCTGGTTGTGACGAGCAGATCCGATATTCGCACGCCGACATTGAGAAGCTTCAGGGCGCCCCCTTCCGCGCGAACAGCGGAACTCTGCGCCAGAAGGGTGCCCAGCATTTCGCTGTCCACAAACGATACCTCGCCGAGATTGAGTACCAGATGCTTGCGGCCATCGCGGAGCAGGTCACCGATTTGCCCGACAAGCGTGTCCGAAGCGTCGCCCACCAGCTTGCCCCGTATATCGAGAATCGTCACCGTACCCACATCGCGACGCGCCATCTGAACCGCCATCGGTACCTCCCTTAGACACCTAGTGTCCGAACCTAACGTCGGGACAACATATCACGCCTCAGCGGGGTCCAGAGTCCTAGTGAAGCGCCTTCACGAACAGCCGTAACTCGGGGAGTACCGCTTCAAGCTCCGACTCGAGGGCGCGCCACTCCAGGTTCGCCTGATCGGACGACCCTGCCTGACACGTCTCCTCCAGGCGGCGCGCAGACTCGACGACCCGGGAACCCTCGAAGAGGCGAAGCGACCCGCCAATGGTATGTGCGGCGCGCTGTACGATAGACAGATCCGACGCCTGAAGCGCGTCTTTGAGTTCGGCGACCAGGGACGGCTGCTGATCCAGGAACCCTCGAACGACCTCGCCCAGGAGCTCGCGGTCACCATCGACAGTCGCCAGCGCCGCCTCCCAGTCCAGGCCTGCGTCGCCTGTGCCGGCGTCAGGGCGGTCACCACCGCGCGTCTCCTGTGGCGGTAGGCTGTCGGCAATCGCCTCGAACAGTTGTCTCGAACGGAACGGCTTCGTCAAATACCCATCGAAGCCCGCCGCCAGGCAGCGTTCTTTGTCTTTTCGCGTTGCGCGAGCTGTGAGCGCCACAATGCTCGTCGGTGGTGCCCCGGTCTCATGCTCTCGTCGTCGGATCGCACGGAGAGCTTCGAACCCATCCATCTCTGGCATTTGCAGATCCATGAGAACCACATCAAAGGGCTCTGCGACGAAGGCGGCGACCGCTTCCGCACCCGTGTTCGTGACCGTGGCGGTGTGTGCGTCCTTCTCGAGCATGCCGACCACGAGCCGCTGGTTGGCGAGACTGTCCTCCGCGATCAACACACGCAGAGGCTCGAGTCGAAGCGTCGCCTCCTGCACAGTGGATGTCTGTGCCGGCGCAGGCGTCGCCTCCATCACAGCCTGAATCGTGTCGAACAGTTCTGAGTGCCTCACGGGTTTCATCAGACACGCCGCCACGCTGGCTCCCTCGAGGCGTGTTTGGTCACCAAAGTGCCCTGCGGACGTCAAAAGGATCGTCGTCGGGGCTCCCAACGTCGAGTCCCGTTTCAGCGCAAGCGCCAAGTCAACCCCGTCAGCCTCTGGCATCTGGACGTCCGAGAGCACCAAGCGGAACGGGTCACCCTGCTGCGCCGCCTGCCGCAAATACTCGAGCGCCGACTCGACGCTCGGCGCCGTGTGCACCCGAAGTTCCCAGCTTCGTACCATTTCGGCCAGGACTTTCCGATTCGTCGCATTGTCGTCGACCACGAGCGTCCGCAACCCGGTCAACGCCACTACGGTGCCCGCTGGTTCGCCGCCTGCCACGTCAACCGGATCGAAACGAATCGTGAAGCGGAACGTGCTTCCCCGTCCCACCTCGCTGCTGACCGAAATCTGTCCGCCCATCGCGCGAATCAGCCGCGACGCGATCGCCAGACCCAAGCCAGTCCCACCGTAGCGTCGCGTCGTGGATGCGTCGGCCTGTACAAACTCCTCGAAGATGACGTCCTGCTTGTCTTTGGGAATCCCGATGCCGGTATCCGACACCTCAAAACACAGAATCACATCGCCGCCCGTCGACGCTTCCCGGCGGACCCTCACGACGACTTCACCGGCGTCGGTGAACTTGACTGCGTTGCCCGCCAGGTTGAACAGGACCTGCCGCAACCGGCCAGGGTCGCCAATCAGCCTGCCAGGCACATCCGTTGAGACATCGGCGATCAGTTCGAGATGTTTGTCACCGACGCGCGTTGCGAGCGACTTCAAGATGTTACCCAGATGGTCGCGCAGGTGGAACGACTGCCGCTCGAGTTCAACCTTGCCCGTTTCGATCTTCGAAAAATCCAGGATGTCATTGAGAATGACAAGGAGCGCCTCGGCCGACTCATCGATCACCCGGACATGGTTACGCTGTGCCTGGGTAAGCACGGTGTTGGCGAGTAGCTCGGCCGTGCCGATCACGCCGTTGAGGGGCGTCCGGACCTCGTGGCTGACGTTGGCCAGGAACTCACTCTTGGCCCGGTTCGCCATCTCCGCCGCTTCCTTAGCCCGCTTCAATTCGAGCGCGCTCTTGAGGATCTCCTTGTCCGCACGCTTTCGCGCGGAGATGTCGCGCAGGGTTGTCCTGAAATAGGTCTGGCTCTGCTCGTCTGTGATCGCCGCCACGTGAAGGCTGACATCGGTCTCGGCACCCAATGGCTTGAGCAGCCGAAGTTCAACATCCCTGACGTCCCCGGTTTCGTCCACCGTGTCGAATGCGTCGCGTAGCAGATCATGCGACTCGGCGGAAAACAACTCGAAGATCGAACGACCGATGAGCTGGTCGGTCGTCAGCCCTGCCTCCTTGGCCAACGTTCGGTTGCACTGGACGATTCGCCTCGAGGCGCAATTGACCGACGCGAACATGTCTGGAGCGTTGTGGTAGAGATCCTGATACCGTGCTTCGGACGCTTTCAGGGCGGCTTCGATCTTCTTCTGATGGGATACGTCACGCAGAATGAGCACGCTTTCCACGATGTGCCCGTCAGCGTCGAGCGCACCTGCCGACACGCTGATGCTCGCCTCGACCACGTGGCCATGCCGATGCCTCAGCGGCAATTCGACATCGCGCATCTCGCCACGCTTCACGAACTCTCTTGACACCTGTTTGGCGCGTTCCGCGTGTGCCGGGTCATAGAGATCGAATACGTCGCGTCCCACGATCTCCTGCTTCGGGTAGCCGATGCAGGTTTCCAGAGCCCGATTGCAGTCGAGCACGCGGCCAGACTTGGCATCAACGATGGCGAACATATCAGGGGCGAGATCGTAAAAACGTCTGAACGAGGCGGTAGCGACCGTCGAGCGACGCCGCCGACCCGCGCTCGTTGACTGCCGAGCGCGTGTCGTCGTCTTGCCCTGGCGGGATGTCTGTTTACGAGGCACTGTCCACCTCCCGGACGGCTGACAGCATGCAGTCATGCCGCCCCCGACTGCCACCAGCCCACTTCGGCATTGGGCGAAACCCTGAACTATCTGGGATTCTCGCACGATACGCGCCGCCTGCTTGCGCCGCGCAACTCGACGAGCCTCGTCCGGATCTCTCGCTACCGCACCTTGATGTACTTCAGCAGCCGCTGTGGGCGCGGTTCGCCTGAAAAGATGCTGCCGTTCCGGTCGACGGTGAGGGATTCCGCTCCGCTGCCCCCTGCGGTAATCGGCGGGTTATCGCCCGGGTCCAAGATGAAGTGCTCAACCCAACCGGTTTCCACGTCCCCGATCCGAATGCCTTTCTCCCAGCCTGGATTCTGCGTCAGGTCCGACTCCGAGTCGGCGACGTAGATCCGGCCGTTGTCGTCGATCGCGATATCGCTGGGCATACCGAACTGGGTCCACCGGTTGAGGTAAGTGCCATCCTGGTCGAAGATGACGATCCGCTGGTTCTGACGGTCGGCGACAAATAGCCGCCCGCTCGTATCCATCGCAATCGCGTGCGGGCCGTACAACTGGCCCGGTCCGTGTCCCGTTTCTCCGAAGGCCGTGATGAACGTTCCGTCGGGGGAATACTTCACGATCCGGTTGTTGCCTTCCGTCACGTGACCGTCCACAACGAAGATGTCGCCATTGGGCGCCGTGATCACGTCGCTCGGGGCGTTGAAGTGATACGGTCCATCGCCGGAGACCCCCGCCTCTCCCAGGGTCATGAGCAGCTCACCCTGCGGGGAGAACTTGAAGACCTGGTGGCCAAACACGTTCTCGCCGGCCGGCACCGGAGTCTCCGATTCTCCGGCCTCCGTCACCCAGACGTTACCGCCCTGATCGACGTGGATCCCGTGGGGCCACACGAACATGCCGCTTCCGAACATCGTGACCACATTGCCATCCGGACCGAACTTGATGACCGGGTCCAGATCGGAGCCGGTGCAGTAGGTCTGGCTTCCGCGCGGCGTGCCGTCGTTCCCACATCGCACGACGGCCCAGAGATGTTCCCCATCGACATCGATCTCGATGCCGCCTGGCGACCCCATGGCTCGGCCCTCCGGTAGTTTCGCCCATGTCTCGCCGATTCGGCCAGGTCCTTCGCCTGCCTGTAGGCCGCCTGCGGGACGGTACGGGTTCGGTCCCATCTGGGCCTGTGGTTGCCCTTGTAATGCGGCGATGGTCAACGCTCCTAGAACCATCCTGTACACACCTCGCATTCCCCTCGACATAGTGATACGTCCTTTCTCAAGCACAGCCCGGGTCGGATACACACGGATGGATCGCTCCGGTTCGACCTCCGCGTCGATTACCGTGGAGAGCATAGACAAAACGCGTCGCCGGTTCCAGTCTGGGCGCGGAGCGCGACTCGTATTCAGCTCCGGGGATGGTTCGACTGAAGCGATTTTCATGACCGTGTGGCGTTCGAGCAGCCGCAATGCCGAAAATAGTTACGGCATTCGGCGGGATTGAAGCCTTTCAGCAGTGCGTGCAGAAGTACCATGACTCGCCCAGTCAGTACAAGGGCTTTTTGAAAAGCGCTCTACCCGGGCCGACTGAAGGGCCGCCACACTCGTGTCAACTATGGACCTGCTGATACTTCCTGTAAGCTAGTCGAGTTTGCTACCGAGTAAACGCCATGACGCTTCAACGATCTGCCGCTGCCCGACTGACAGCGTTGTCGATTGCTCTGATGTTGACTGTGTTGTCGCTCGCCCTGTCTCAAGGTGTGGCATTCGACGCCAAACGTTTTTCCGCTGAGATGGCCGAGATGCAGACGCGGCTACGCATCACGGATGCTCAGATGAATGAGGTGAGGCCGATCATGCAGGAGAGCGCGGCGCGGCGCCTGGCGGTTTTGCGCGAGCGCGGCCTGGGGGCAATCGCGCCGGAAGTAGTCGACGGGAATCAACGGAACAACGGCGCCTCAGGCTAGGGTCAGTGCGTTCGTCGCGATGATGCGGACGAACAACTGGAGGCCAATCTGCTTGTCGGGGCGGCCCGGCTTGGTCTCCGGAGTGGCTCCGAAATCGCCAATCGTCGCGCATCTTTATATGCGGAGGACATCATGGCAGGCGTAACTGAATTCGTGCCATGCTCAAGTTTGTCTTTCGGTCTGAGGGCCGGCATTCTCTATCAGTTTGAGCAGACGGGATGGGTCCCGTATGTTGATCCGCCTTGGTTATTACCACTCGCTGGGCGCTTTGATTCCGAGGAAGATATCGCTCAGTAGTTCGTATTCGCCGGCCTCGAATACTCTGATCTCAGCGAATCCGCCCATTTCTTCCATGACGCGCTGGACCCACGACCGATCGAGATCGACCGGCAGAGGTCCTCGGTCGTGTCGTTCCCACGCATGGCCCATCTCGAGAAAGCAGAGCCTGTTCGTCTTGGCGAACAGCAACTCGAGAGCCGCGATCCGCCGATCGGGCGATTCGACGCTCATCCACCGCGATGCGTCGAATGCCGAAGTCACGTCAATTCGACGCTCCCGCGTCTCGTGCAGGTACGTATATACATCCGATACGGCGTACTTGCTGAAGTCCTTTCGATAAAAGGAATCCAGGAGCCTCGCCACTCTGATGTGGCGCTCGAGCACGTCGACGCCCTCAACTCGAAAACCAAGCAGCCGGAGGTTGTGACAGAAGTAGCCGGTGCTGCACCCGACATCGAGATACGTTCGTCGGTGACGTGAGCCATCGACCGGCAATTGGGCCTCGCGAAGCATCTGACGCACGAGTTCTAGCCGCCGCTTCGAGTCCGAACGGATGATCGTCCAGTCGGAGTACTCCTCGAGCTCGATGGGAACATGCAGCACTCTCTCATCTTGGGACGGGTTGTGTTGAGTGAGGAGGTCAAGTACCTGCCTTCGCGCAGCGCTCTGCATTTCGAGATGGCAGGTCGCACAGGTCGCAACCGTCACGTCCGGATCCGCCAACCACACGAACATGCTGGCGTCTGCGGCATCGCACTCTCGACACTGCATGGCTAGGAGCGTCTCCTCGAACGCATAGCCTTCGAGAAGCTGACGTTGCGACTTGGAGGGCTGCGCGACCAGTACGTCGATGCCACGCCGTGACGCTTCGACCCAATGGGGAACGATGGTCGGCGCAAAGGCGTGGGCCTCTTCGAAGACTGCCAGTGCTCCTGATGGTGTTCCGTCCAGAATCGCCGCGCATTCAGCAGTCGGGACGAAATGGTCGAGCGGGCAAGTCAATCCATGTCGCCGGCAGGAAAGGAGGCGCCGGGCGCCGATCATTTTGTGGGCTCTGAGCCACGCTGACTCACTGCATGCGAACGTAACCACCGAGCGGTCCTGCTCTCGCGCGGCGTTGACAGCTTCAATCAGCATGGTTGACTTTCCAGAGCCCGGCAATCCGCTGACGACAGTGATGGACATGATTGCGACTGTGTATTGGACGATTACCGAGAGGGTGCTGTGGCACCGCTGAAGCTCCCGGCCCGGACGGGGCGTTCGTCTACATTCAGAACCTCACATGTCTGGATCCGGGGATTTGTCATCATTGGCACTCGAACACAATGGTGAGAAGAACTGAGAAGATTCGGCCTTTCGTGTGGGCGCGCCTGATCTGCCAGTGGTTGGTGTCGTAACCCCAGCGTGGAGGCCGTCGGTGTTCCCTGTCGATCCTCAGATTTACGATCCTATCCTATGAACTTCGCCTATCATCGCCTGTGGTCTGGTCCGAATCGGTGCACCAACTCCATCCTTGCGCTCGATGCTCAACCGGGTGAGTTGCGTTGGAATGAGCAGATTGTGCCAGCGGACGATCACGAGACGATAGGTAATATTGGCGGCGGTCGAAAGTTAACCGAAGGCCTGTACTACGACCGTGGCCTCCCTGACCGCTGGAGACACCGTGACGATGGCGAGACGGTACGAACATAGGAAACTGTCGCGGCTGATGGCGAATATCGATTGGGTTGTGGTGCCGCCGATTTGGTGGGAGATGCACCGCTCGTCATCCAGGAGGCGTTCATGCCCGGGCGTCCCGTGATCTCAAGCGATATCGGCGGTATGGCGGAAGAGGGGACCGACGGCTTCAACGGCTTGCATTCCGGCGAGCGGCCCCGGTCAGTCTGGCTGCTACAATCCGACGGGCGACCACGACTCCTGGGTCTCTGGGCGCAATTGCGCGCTGGAATCCCAAAGATCTACCGGGTTGAGGACCAGGTAGGCGCCCTCGCGAATTTGCACAGTTCGTTGCTGACGCGCACCATCGAGAACAGGTAGATTAGGGCGCGTGTTGAGAAAGACCCTGAGCACGAAGGGCCACGTTGTGGGTGTGTCTGCCCATCGACCCCTGCGTGCACTGGTGTGCGCCCCGGGCATGCCTGAATTCGACCGGGAGAGCGGCTCGAAGCGCGTTTACGATTTCATTCTGTTTTTCCGCGAGGCCGGATGGGATGTCACGTTCGCGCCAAGGCAGGTCGTCGGCCGACCGGACAGATACATCCGCCTTCTCGAGAAGGCCGGCGTTGTCGTCCAACCGGCGCAGGGCGACGACATCAGCGAGCTGATTCGGTATGGAGGGTTCGATCTCGCCTTGCTGGCGTTTTGGCACATCGGCGAGTTGTATACACCTGTGATTCGTGTGCTGTCGCCGCGCACCAAAGTTGTAGTTGATTCGGTCGATCTGCACTTCGTCCGTAACGCGCGCCTGGCATTCGTGCAACCAGCTGACGACGCGAGACCAGGGCTTCTCGATCCGTCCACCAGTTTCGAGATTGTTCGCGAGTTAAACGCGTATGCCGCCGCCGATGCTGCATTGACCGTATCGGAAGAGGAAGCCAGGTTGGTCAACCGCCTGCTTGGCGATCAGGCGAACGCGAGTGTCGTTCCCGATGGTGAAGACCTGCGGCTCTCCACTCGATCGTTCGGGGCACGTCAGGGGCTTCTGTTCGTCGGCAACTTTCGCCATGCGCCCAACATTGATGCGATCAACTACTTGTGCCGCGATGTTCTGCCGCGACTGCCGAAAGCCGTATGGAAAGCGCACCCCATCTCCGTGATCGGCAACGGCGTCAACGACGACGTGCGCCAAGCCGTGGCGGGCCTGCCGGGTGTGCGGCTGATAGGCTGGGTACGAAGTCTGACTCCGCATCTGGACAAGGCGCGCGTGGCTGTCGTCCCTCTTCGCTACGGCGCCGGCACCAAACGAAAGCTGATCCAGAGCTTGATGACCGGATTGCCGTCGGTGACCACCACGGTTGGCGCCGAGGGGTTGGGTCTCGAGGATGGCGAGCACGCGCTGATCGCGGACGATCCTGATGTCTTCGCGTCGGCCATCGTTCGGCTCCTGAAAGACCGAGCCCTGTGGCAGCGAATCGCGTCCGCAGGGCGAACGCACGCCACGGCGACACGCGAGCGGGACCTCGCGCGCCAGAAGTTCTCCGAGATGCTCACGGGAGTGCATGCTACCAGTCGGAAGCGGCCGTTGCTGGCAGATGCGCGACCCGACGAAGTCCGGAGTTGGCCCGACCGGCGCCGGGGCGAGCCCACGAATCAGTACGACACGCTCATCGAGCGCATCCGCATCGTGGTCGAGTCCACGCTCCCACAGCACACGTGTGTCGTGGTCGTCAGCAAGGGTGACGAGAAACTGCTCGATTTGGGAAACCGCCGCGGATGGCACTTCCCACAGACCACCGATGGCGTGTATGCGGGCCACTATCCACGCGATGGCGCTGCGGCAATCGCTTACCTGGAGACACTTCGCGAGAAAGGAGCGCAGTATCTCCTGCTCCCGGCGACGGCCCTCTGGTGGCTGGAGTATTACAAGGAGTTCAGGCGCCACCTCGAGCTGCGCTACCGCCTTGTGTGCGATCGGGTCGACACCTGCCGTGTTTATGGCCTGGACGAGGCACGGGCCGATCTGCAGGTGGTCGCTGCTGCATCGCTGCCCGACGCAGGATCATCGCAGCGATCGGCCGAGGCTGTCGCGCAGGCAGCCCGCGCGGCGTTCAAACGTGTCAAGCTCGGTGAGCTGAGACCTCAGGTCGTACCCATCCGGCGTGCGTACCATCGGAACAGCCGCGCCCGCCCGCGGATTCTTGTGGCCGGGGTCTATCTGGCAGATCAGCCGAACACTGTCGAAGACACCGTGGCACGCCTTGCCGAATCGCGGCGGCACCGGGTGGATCAGCGATGGGTCGCGCTCGGGAGCAAACGGCCTTCCGCCAAGGTTAAGGCCGTCACCGTGCGCCGCGTCGACTCGCCGACGCCGAAGTTCCAAATAATCAACGAGCTGCTCGCCGACGAAACCCTTTCGAACTATGAACATGTGCTGCTTGTGGACGACGATGTTGTGCTTCCCCACGCGTTCGTCGATCACTTTATCTCGCTACAGCGGCATCTCGGCTTCGCGCTCGCTCAGCCGGCGCGCACGAGTCGGTCGTTCATCGACCATCCGATTGTCGAGCAGCAGCGCGGGACCGTCGCGCGCCAGACGCGCTTCGTGGAAATCGGTCCGGTGGTCAGCTTTCATCGATCGATCTTCGAGGTTGTGTTTCCCTTCGATCTGACCTCGCCCATGGGCTGGGGCTACGAAAACGTCTGGTCGGCGCGCCTGACAGAGCGGAAGCAGACGCTGGGTATCATCGACGCCGTGCCGGTCGACCACTCCGTGCGCCCCCCGGTCTCCGGGTATCGCTGGGAGGACGCGGACCGAGATCGCACCGCACTCTGGCACAAGTACGACGCACCGTCTATGGAGGAGTGTCTCGGGGTGCTGCGCGTCTTCACCGCGAGCGAGATGGCCAATGCCTAAACGAGCAGCCAACGGTCCCTTGCTTAGCGTGATCGTGCCGACCCGCGATCGTGCCCGGCTGTTGCGGGGGGCGCTTGCCAGCCTGGCGCGCCAGACTTTCCGGAAGGGCACGTTCGAGGTTGTTGTCGTCGATGACGGGTCGACCGATGACACGCCAGAGGTGTGTAGGCGGGCGGCAAGAACGATAGAGCTGCGTTACGTGCGGATCGATCCCGCTGGGATCTCCGCAGCGAAGAATATTGGCATTTTCGTGGCGTCGGCGCCGCTGCTGGTCTTTTTCGACGACGATGATGTCGCGAGCGGCGATTTGTTGGCGCGACATCTGGAGACCCACCGCGCCCACCCTGCCGAGCATGTCGCGGTGCTGGGCTACACGACCTGGGCGCCCAGGCTGCGCGTGACGGCTCTGATGCACTACGTGACCGATGTCGGCGGCTTCCTGTTCTCCTACGGGTCCATTCGGCACGGACAGTGGCTTGACTACACGTATTTTTGGGGGGGACGGTCGTCGTGCAAGCGTGCGCTGCTCACGCAGCACGGCATCTTCAATCAGGCGTTCCCTTCCATCATCGAGGACATCGAGCTCGGGTACCGATTGACGCGGTTCAACTTGCAGATCATCCATAACAGGAAGGCGGTCCAGTTCATGAACCGCGCCGTCAGCTACGATGACTTTTGCGCCCGGTGCGAACGGCAGGGACGCGTTCTGGTCATCTTCAGCCGCCTCCATGCCGAGGCACCGGTTCAGAAGTATTGCCAGGTGACAAACGCGAGGGAGCGATGGTCGGCGATCGAGCCGCGGCTGACCAGTTTGGTTGAGAGAGTGCGAGAACTCGAGGCGACGCTGGCGCGGCCGCGGCGGCGCCGGGACCACGCGATGCTCGACGAACTGCACGGGCTGTATCGGTCTACATTCGAGGGGTTCAAGGTCAAGGGCATGGTCGAGGCGTTAGAAGGCGACTCGTGCTTATCCGGTTGTTTCAGCTAACCCCTATATCTTGCGATCAGCCTGGGGGGCGCACGTCCTGCGCGCCGCGAATCCGTCGGGCGGGCGTGGGCGTCCGTCCGGTCCCCAGGCCCAGCAGGGTCTGAAAGGCGGCCATCGGGTGCCGCCGCCGATTGTGCCGAAACACGAACTCATCGAGGCAGACCTGTAGTTGCGCCTTGCTGACGCCGTGGTGCGTGCCAATCAACCACTGTTGGCAATTGCCGATGACGCGGTCGGCCAAAGGCACGACGGAGGGCACCCCCCTGTGCAGGGCGCTCCGGATCGGTTGCGGGCGGGCGACGTGTCTCACGTCAGCGGCCTGGAGCCCATCGAAACTTTTCAGCCCGTCGGTGTAGACCGTCGCCCCCGGCGCAATGTGGTGAGTGACGAACGCGAGCATCGTCGATTGTTTGAAGTTCGGGATCACGGACATGCGGACCCGACCCGACCGATCCCCGCGTCGTTCCACCGCCACCAGCACCAGCGCGGCTTTCCGCCCCTTGAGTTGGCGACTGCCGCGCAGGCCGGCCTGGGGCGCGCCCACCCAGGTGTCATCGATCTCCACGTCGCCGTACAAGGGCTCCCGCCCCGCGTTCACCATCGCGCGCCGCAGCTTGTGCAACAGCAGCCACGCCGTTTCGTACCGCCGCAGGCCCAACTGCCGCTGCAGCAGGAGCGCCGAGAGGCCCCGCTTGTCGGTAACCGTCAAATAGGCCGCCCAGAACCACACCAGGAGCGGCGTCTTCGTGTTGTGGAGAATCGTCCCGGCGGTCAGCGACACCTGATACCGGCACGCCGCACATTGCCAGCGCCGGTGTGTGGTCAGGCGATAGCCGCGCGCGTGCCGGCACCGGGGACACACAAAGCCGTCCGGCCAGCGGCACGCCGCCAAGTAGTCCTGACAGGCCTCGTCGGTCGCAAATTGCCGCTGAAACTCCCGGAGATTCTTCGGAAACGACGGGCGCGCCACGCCGATACACTACCGGTGGTGGCTTGCTGAAACAACCGGATAAGCACGAGGCGGGTAGTATGTCCACGGCTAAGGCCAGAATAGACAATGGGAAGCTCATAGAGTTTCTTAATGAGCACTTTGCACGCGATATCAGTTCTGTTCAAGCCATCACCGGCGGAGAAGCATCTCAAGGGTTTCTCTTTTCCTCAGAAGGCAGCAACTGTCTTAGTTTTCGACGTTGACGGGTTGCCATGATTCTTGATGCTTGACCATTGCGTTGAGGATGGTGAGTAGTTTCCGCATCGCGGCCACGAGCGCCACGAGGGGTGGCTTTCCCGTCGCGCGTAACCGCTGATAAAAGGCTCGGATGACCGGATTGTGTCGCGTGGCCGTCAGCGTGGCCATGTACAGCGGTCTCCGGACGGCGGCCCGACCGCCCCAGACCACCCGTCGACCCCGCTGCTGCCCGCTGTCGCGATTGAGGGGCGCGACGCCCACGAGACTGGCGATTTGGCGCCGCGAGAGGGCGCCGAGCTCGGGCAGCAGCGCGATGAGCATGCGTGAGGTGATCGGGCCGACGCCCGGCACGCTGCGCAGCAAATCATCCTTCGCCCGCCAGAGCGGACTGCACTGCAGCGTGGTGGTGAGATTCGCGTCGGTCTCGTGGAGGCGTCGCTCGAGCCAGCGCACATGCTGCTGCACGCTCGCGTAGACGGACCGGCGGGCCGTGTCCAGGCGATTCCGCTCAGCCGTGAGCATGTCGACCAGCTGCCGCCGACGAGTAACCAACGCGACGAGCTCTTGCTGGGCGTCGTCGGGCAACGGCCGCACATCGGGGCGGACGCGCTCCGCAAAGAGCGCCAGTACGGCGGCATCGATCGCGTCCGTCTTGGCCAGGCGGCCGATCGCCTTCGCAAAGGCGCGCACCTGCCGCGGATTGATGACAGCGATCGGCACTTGCGCCACGGCGAGCGCCGTGACTACCGCGGTTTCGTACCCGCCCGTGGCTTCCGCCACGACGAGGGCCGGCGCCAACGCGACCAGGCGAGCCACGAGCGCCGTCAGACCGTCGGGCGTCTGCTCTACTTGCCAGTGCTCCCCCGTGGGCCGCACACTGACGTCGATGTGATCTTTGGCAATATCGAGTCCGACAAAACAGGGGGGCATTGGTCCTCCATCACGCAACGCTCCGTGCGCACCCAGCCTTGCGTGATGCGGGCTTCTCGCCCTGGCAACTGTACGGGCTCTGACGGAGCAAACGGACGCGGCGCCCCTGCTGCCTTGCGGTCTCGACGACCCGGGACTATGCGGGCTACCGCGTCCCGACGTGATGGTAGTCGTTTCGCGAGATACAAGGACTATGTTATACGAATCAATGGAACCGGCGATGGTTTCAGGAAGGATAAATACGCCTATCAACACTTCCGCTCTGAGGACATTCCCATTCCTGAAACCTTTGCCACGGGAAAGCTAGATGAGTCGCTCCACTATTCAATTAGTGAAAGGGTTCAGGGCAAGACAGTTGGTGCTTTTGGTAAGTCACAGATTGCCACCTTCATTCCTTCGATGATCAGAACACTAGCAGGCTGCTGAAAAACTCCGTGAAATGGGATCGACAGATCGATCCCGGCGTACTACCATGCTCCCAACACCGCTGAAGGGAGCCCCATCATGCGCGGACACGATGAGCAAAGCACTCACATGTTCAGCTACCTGTCGCCGGAACAGCGCGTGCCAGCCGACCATCCGCTCCGCGCGGTTCGCGCGCTGACGGACGAAGCGCTGAGAACGATGTCGCGCAGGTTCGCCGGCCTGTACGCCAACACAGGGCGTCCGTCGATCCCGCCGGAACAGCTGCTGCGCGCGTTGTTGCTGCAGGTGCTCTACACGGTGCGGAGCGAGCGGCTGCTGATGGAAGAGCTCAATTACAACCTGCTGTTCCGCTGGTTCGTGGGCTTGAATTTGGACGACCCGGTTTGGCATCCCACCACGTTTACCAAGAATCGCGACCGGCTGCTGGCGGGCGATCTCGCGGCCGCCTTCTTTGATGCGGTGCAGGCCCACGCGCGGGCGGCCGGGCTGCTCTCGGACGAACACTTCACTGTGGATGGGACCCAATTGGAAGCGTGGGCCAGCCTGAAGAGCTTTCGGTGCCGGGACGCGGCGGAGAGCGACCCGCCCGATGACCCCGGGAATCCCACGGTCAACTTCCACGGGGAGCGGCGGCGCAACGACACGCACCAGTCGACGACCGATCCGGAGGCGATGCTGCCTCGGAAGGGCCAGGGGAAGGAAGCCAAGCTGGCGTATCTGGGCCACGTGCTGCTGGACAATCGACAGGGACTTGTCGCCAACGTCTGCGCGACTCACGCGACGGGGACCGCCGAACGCGAGGCAGCGGCGCTGTTGCTGGAGGCCAGCGCGCCGCCGGGCAGCACGGTCGGGGCGGACAAGGGCTACGATGTGGCAAGCTTTGTGGCCGCTGTCCGTATCCGGGCCGTCACGCCCCACGTTGCTCAGAAGGTCCGCTGGAGTGCGATCGATGGCCGGACCACGCGGCATGCGGGCTATCACGTCAGTCAGCGGAAACGGAAACTCGTAGAACAGGTCTTTGGCTGGATGAAGACCGTCGGCGGCTTGCGCAAACTCCGGCATCGCGGTGTCGCCCTCGTGGATTGGCAGCTTACCTTCGCCGCCACGGTCTATAACTTGGTCCGGCTGCGGAATCTGGAGGCGAGGTGTCCCTGATCACCGGCCGCGCGTGTCGCCGGCCCCTTGATCGGGGCCAGCGCACAGCCGTGCGCACCGTTGTCGGTCGGTGGTGACTCGCATGATCCTTAGAAAACGGCCCGATCACCCGGGTTCTTCAGCAGCCTGCTAGATCGGTGGCTGTTAGGGGCGTTTCTTAACACGCACGTTCCCCCCCCCGCAGCAGCCCCGTGATCTGCCGATAGCCATAGCGCCCATACTGGGTCGCCAGCTCGATGATCCGATTGACCAGTTAGCGCCCCAGAACGTGGTGGAAATTCGAATACGACGACAACGACTTCGTCATCTTGATTCTGGGCGACTCACAGGCCCAGGGATTCAACCTTTCCTTCGACAAGATGCCCTCGCTGCTATTAGAAAGAGAGTTGCATCGGTTGGGTTACATGAGCGTCAGGGTTTTCTCCCTCGCTGTCGTCGGACATGGTCAGGATCAGCAACTCCTGATGCTCGAGAAGTACTTCGAGGACCATGAATTTCGAGCAGACCTCGTCTTGATGTGGGAGTCGCCCTCCAACGACATCTGGAACAATCTCTTTCCGAATGCGTGGGAGCAGGGAAGTCAACCCAAACCGACGTTCGCACTCGTCGAAGGGAAGCTGATCGGGCCGAGCATGGAGATGGGGCAACCGATAGAGCCCATCCTGTCATCGGTGAAGTTGTTCGCACTGCTGCAGACGGTATTCGCCGCGGGCCCGACCCTCGCCACCTCAGACGCGGCATGGTCGGAGCGATATCTGCCCCCACCTTACGCCCCGGTCGAGCCTCGGCCGGAACTGGAACCAGTGATGCTCTGGCAGTCGCTGTACAACCGCGGGTGGGGTTTCATGTCCCTGGAGCAGTTCGGAACCGACAAGTCGAACTACGCGATTGGATTCGTGCCGGTGAGTCCGAGAATACGATATGCGATCGAATTAATGAATGCCCTCTTGCACCGGACTAAGGAGCTGGTAGAGAGCCGCGGTGGGACGTTCCTCGCATTCCGCTCCAAGACCAGGACGAGTCTGCTATTCGGACAGGAGATGCACCCCGAGCCGCGACCGTACGTGATTCATGACAAGCTTTTTCGATTTTCGTTCAAGCAGGAATGGGACAACATCGACGAGATCAACGAGGGGATCGAGTATTACGACGTCGACTGCGAGGTCGACGACTGGCGCCTGACGCCCGAGGACTGGCATCTCAACGAAGCCGCAGTCGGCGATGTCGTCAAGAAACTTGCCTCGCTGCTGGCCGAGAAAGAGAAGCTGCCTTCGAGGGCGACCAGACAGTCAGCCCCACCGGGTTAAGAATGGTCCGGCGGATCTCCCTCCGCCAACGTCAGCGACTCGCGCCGCCGTGCCTTGTCCCGTAACTCTCGTGCGTCTCGGTGCGACGCCTGCCTTTCAGGGGACTAGAGCGTTTTCTACTTGTACGTAGTACCTCGGCATGGTACTTCTCCCGTTGGAGGTGCCGTGATGCCGTACTCGATGGACTTGCGGAAGCGTGTGTTGGGGGCGTGGGATGGGGGCATGGACGCGGAGCGTGTCGCCGCCAAGTACGAGGTGAGCCGGGCGTGGGTCCACCGGTTGGCTCAGTGGCGGCGCGCGACCGGATCGATGGCGCCCCGGAAGCAAACGAAGTTTCGCACCCGCGTCTTGACGGGCGCTCAGGAAGCTCGGTTGGGGACGCTGATTACCGCACGGCCCGATGCGACCCTCGCGGAGTTACGAGACGCGCTCCCGACCTCGGCGGCGTTGAGCACGCTCTGGCGCGCCATCGATCGACTGGGGTTGACCGTGAAAAAAAACGGTTCACGCCGACGAACAACGGCGCCCTGATGTCGCCGCCGCGCGCCGCCGCTGGCAGGACCGGCTGCCGCTCCGCGATGCGCGCCGCTACGTCTTTCTCGATGAAACGGGTGTCACGACCCATCTCCTGCGGCGCTACGGGCGAAGCCCGCGCGGTCTGCGACTCCGCGATGACACGCCGTGTGGGCACTGGCAGACGCACACGGTTATCGCCGCCCTGCGGCTGGACGGCCTGCACGCGCCCGCGGTCTTCGATGGCCCGATCGACAATCCGACCTTTCTCGCCTACGTCGAGCAAGTGCTTGTCCCGGCGCTGCGGCCGGGCGATGTGGTGGTGCTCGACAACCTCGTCGTGCACAAACAGCCCGCGGTGCAGGCGGCCATCGAACGCGTCGGGGCCCACCTTCGGTTTCTCCCGCCGTACAGTCCCGACTTCAATCCGATCGAACTCGCGTTTGCGAAGTTGAAAGCCTTCCTGCGCGCCGCGCGCCCGCGCCGCTTCGATCAGGTCGTCGAGCTCGTCGCCATCGCGATTCGGCTGTTCACGCCGCAGGAATGCGCCAATTTCGTCCATCACTGCGGCTATCGAGTCGCTACGGAGTTATGAAAAACGCTCTAGCGCACCGGTTTCTGAAACAGGACGAGGAACAGCGACGCCGGCTGGCTGGCCGAGGACCACTCCGTATTCGTGCTCACGTGCGTCAGCCCAGCGGCTGAGACCTCGGCGACCACGACGTCAGGCGGCACTCCGTGGCCGCCGCGGTTGGCAGGGACGCCTGCTGGAACCGAGGTCTCCGCGCGAGGTGGAAAATCCACAACGGCGAGCCGCCCTCCCGGTTTGAGGGCCGCCGCGAGGCTGCGAGTGAAGTCTCCTGGCTGCGTCAGGTGATGGTACACATCGCGGATCAGGATCGCATCGCAGCATTCGGGCGGCAGGTTTGTGGAACGTTCGGCGCCCTCGACGACGGTGACATTTGTCAGCGGCCCGCGGGTCACCGCCTGTCTCAACGCGGCAAGCTGTTGCTCGCCGATGTCCGAGGCATACACGCGCCCTGCGGGCCCGAGCGACTCGGAGAACGAGATGGTCCAGGCCCCGAAGCCGGCACCGACATCGGCAACCGACATGCCTGGCTCCAGTTCGAGCAGCGTCACCAACTGAGGCATTTCAACGGCGGCGGACTCGAGTTGTGCTGCCGTCGCGCCGCCGTCAGGGCCTGGCTGCTGCTGCGCAGCCACCGAAGCGAAGAAGGCGACGGTCACGGCGACGGCGAGGCTGGTTCGAAGGTTGTGCATCACATCTCCTGATTGCAACGAGAAGGCCGAAATCTACAGTTTGAACAGATCGTCGAACGCTTTTCTGGGGTCGTCTACCTTTCCGCGCGGCGTGGTGGTCTGACGCTCAACGGTCGTGCGAGGCGTAAACGAGGCGCATGTGTTCCTTACCTTCTTTCGGGCGATGCGGACCGTCACCGGCTGCATGCATTCGAACCGGGCGCCTGGGTCAAAGGACCCGCACTGCGAGCACGTATGGAGATCGGTGCCGCAGCGGGGACATCGGCTCTCGAGGCCCACCTCGGGGTCCAGCGTCGCTCCGCATGGCGCGCAGCGCACAACCTCTCGAAACCCCGGCATATTCATGCTACGGGGCCCGTCCTGGGAAATTCGTCTGGCGCCCGCGGGTGCTCCGGGCTCCCTGGCTGGCCGCGCGGGCTTCGGCTTGGGCTGCCGATCCCGATCGTCGTCCTGGTACCCGCGCAGGCGGTACTTGCGCTCGCTCATGGATGTCTCGCTGTGTGAATGTCTGACTGTGCGGCGGGAACCCCGTGTGAGGTGGTTCCCAACAGGTTGCGAAGAGGCAGCCGCGTACCGGGGAGATTCTACGCCAGGACCATGGCGGATCAAACAATCTTTCAGAAACTAGGCATGGATCTGCGCCACCGTTGTCGACTAGAATTTTCCGGTTCGCTCATCAATTCTGCGGCGCGCCGTGGCCTGATCCTTGTTTCACAACATGGTACAACTCAGGACGTTCACGAGCGAAAAGCGGACCCGATCCACGTCTCTCCTGGCGCGTAGCTGATGTGCGCGTCCGGCGCACTGGCCTTCGACCGTACAGCATCCGATGCCCCAGATTTTCAGTCGCCGCGCGAACACGCTCGCGAAGCTCAGCCTCGCCGTTGGGCTGCTGGCTGCCGGCGGCGCAATCAGCCTTTCTGATCATTTTCGGGCGATCGTCGTACGTCACGCGGGCCAACGAGTTTATTGAGCAGCCCCAGCAGTTCAGCCACGCGCGTCACGTGGGAGACGCCGGCATCGATTGCCGCTACTGCCATACGTCAGTTGAGACGTCGTCCTTTGCCGGGATCCCCCCAACGCAGACCTGCATGAATTGCCACTCACAGCTGGGGGTCACAAGTCCGATCCTCGAGCCGGTCCGCGCGAGCCTGCGTGAGAACCGCTCGCTGCACTGGACGCGCGTGCACGACCTGCCGGACTTCGTCTACTTCGATCACAGCATTCACGTGAAGAAGGGCGTGGGGTGCGAGACGTGTCATGGGCGTGTCGATCAGATGCCGCTGGTGTACCAGCAGAATTCCCTGCAGATGGAGTGGTGCATCGAGTGCCACCGTGCCCCGGAGCAGTTTGTCCGCCCACGCGACGAGGTCTTCACGATGGGCTATCGCCCACCTGTCGCGCAGGCCGACCTTGGGCCGCAGTTGGTGAGGAAATACGCGATCCAGAGTCTGACGTCGTGCTCGACGTGCCACCGGTGAGTTCATGACGGTACCGCACGACATCGACTCCCTCCGTACGAAACTGGATCAGACCCGGGGCCGCGAATATTGGCGCAGTCTCGAATCGCTGTCGGAAACGCCGGAGTTCAAGAAGTTCCTGCACCGAGAGTTCCCCCAGAACGCCTCGCAGTGGCTCGACCCGGTCGGTCGCCGCAGTTTCCTCAAGCTGATGGGTGCCTCGCTTGCGCTGGCCGGCGTCAGCGCCTGTACGCGCCAGCCAACCGAAGAACTCGTGCCGTACGTGCGCCAGCCGGAGGAGCTCTTGCCAGGAAAGCCGTTGTCCTACGCGACGGCGATGCCGATGGCTGGCGCGGGGATGGGGCTGCTGGTCGAGCGCCACGAAGGACGCCCGACGAAGATCGAAGGCAACCCGGACCATCCGTCCAGCCGCGGCGCGACAGACGTTTACGCGCAGGCGGCGATCCTGGGCCTCTACGACCCCGATCGGTCGCAGGCGTTGACCAACCTCGGCGAGATTCGACCCTTCGGGACGTTCGTCGGCGCAGCGCAGGCGGCGCTGTCGAGCCAGGAGGCGTCGCAGGGAGCGGGCGTTCGCATTCTGACCGAGACGGTTGCATCGCCGACGTTGGCCGCGCAGCTACGCGACCTGCTTGAGCGATATCCACTCGCGGAGTGGGTGCAGTGGGAACCACTTGGTCGTCACAACGCGCGCGAGGGTAGCCGGATCGCTTTCGGCGAGTACGTCGACGCACAATACGACATCGCGAAGGCGACGGTCATTGTGTCGCTTGACGCTGATTTTCTCTGCACTGGTCCTGCTGGCCTCAAGCACGCTCGCGCTTTCGCGTCTCGCCGGCGCGCAGACGGGGACCGGGCGCAAGCCAATCGCCTGTATGCCGTCGAAAGCACGCCCACCAATACGGGGTCGAGAGCCGATCACCGCTTACGGCTGCGTCCTTCCCACGTGGAAGACTTTGCCCGCTCGCTAGCGTTACACGTCGTTATCCTGCTCAGGCCAGAGGGGCTGGCGGCCATACCCCCGACCGCCGAGGCGTTCATGCCGCAGCTTATGGCCGACCTGGAGGCTCATCGCGGGCAGTGCCTCGTCATCGCGGGTGACGGCCAGCCGCCGGTTGTGCACGCGCTGGTGCATGCAATCAACCAGAACCTCGGCAACGTTGGCAATACCGTCGTCTACACACAGACGGCCGAAGCGCAGCCGATGAATCAGCTGACCGGGCTACGGGAACTGGTCGCCGATATGAATGCCGGAACGGTCGAGACGTTGCTGATTCTTGGAGGCAACCCGGCGTACAGTGCGCCAGCGGATTTGAATTTCACTGCCGCCATGGAACGGGTGCCATTCCGGGCGCACCTTAGCTTGTACGAGGATGAAACGTCCGCGCAGTGCCACTGGCACATCCCCGAGGCACACTTCCTGGAAGCCTGGAGTGACGTGCGGTCCGATGACGGCACGGTGACGATCATCCAGCCGCTGATTGCGCCCTTGTACAGCGGAAAATCTGCCCACGAGGTACTGGCCGCCGTCGCAGATCGCGAGCGGCCTGGGTACGACCTCGTTCGGGAATTCTGGTCTCGGGAAACCGGGCTGTCAACGGAGCCGCCCTCGATCGCCGCGGCGCCCGTCTTGCCCGCTGACGGTGGAGTGGCCGCGCCGGCCGGCATTGCTGCTGGCGATGAAGTCGTGGCTGGCGCACCGGCGCCAGTTGCCGCGGCGCCCGTGCCGCTAATGTCGCCGCTCGACCGCGAGTGGCGCAAATGGCTCCACGACGGTCTCCTGCCGAACACGGCCTTCGCGTGGAGGACGATGTGGGTGCGCACCGACTTCACTGCGCAGCCGGAATTAGTCAACGGCCCCAGGGCTACGGGGTTGGAAGTCGTTTTCCGTCAGGACCCGAGCGTCTATGACGGGCGCTTCGCAAACAACGCGTGGCTCCAGGAACTGCCAAAGCCGCTCACGAAACTGACCTGGGACAACGCCGCACTGGTGTCGCCGACCACTGCCGCGCAGCTCGATCTGGCCAACGGCGACGTTGTCGAGCTGTCCGAAGGAGGCCGCTCGATCCGAATCCCGATCTGGGTGGCGCCGGGCCAGGCTGCCGACACGCTGACGCTGCACCTGGGCTACGGGCGGACGCGAGCCGGCCGCGCCGGCAACGGCACCGGCTTCAACGTGAATCCGCTTCGCACGACCGCGGCGCCCGACGTCCTGGCCGGTGTCGCACTCACGAAAACCGACGAGACGTATGCGCTCGCGTCGACTCAGGACCACTGGTCGCTTGAGGGCCGTAATCTCGTGCGGGTAGCGACAGAGGCGGAGTTTGCCGAGGATCCACGATTTGCCCAAAAGATGGAGCACCTGCCGATCACGGGATTGAGCATGTACGCCGAGCACAAGAGCAACGGCTACGCCTGGGGCATGACGATCGATCAAAACGTCTGCACTGGCTGCAACGCATGCGTTGTTGCGTGTCAGGCCGAGAACAACGTGCCGGTCGTCGGTAAGGAACAGGTACTGAATGGCCGCGAGATGCACTGGCTGCGCGTCGACCGGTACTACAGTGGTGATCTTGAGAACCCCGACACGTACCACCAGCCGATGCCATGCCAGCAGTGCGAGAACGCGCCGTGTGAGGTGGTGTGTCCGGTCGCCGCGACGGTCCACAGCGATGAAGGCCTGAATGACATGGTCTACAACCGGTGTGTCGGGACGCGCTACTGTTCGAACAACTGCCCGTACAAGGTGCGCCGGTTCAACTTCCTGCTCTACCAGGACTGGGACACTCCAAGCCTCTCGCTGCAGCGGAATCCAGATGTCACGGTACGGAGCCGCGGTGTGATGGAGAAGTGCACCTACTGCGTGCAGCGTATCAACCATGCGCGCGTGGCGGCCAAGCTCGAGGATCGCTCCATTCGCGATGGCGAGGTGATCACGGCCTGCCAGTCGGCGTGCCCGACAGAGGCGATCGTGTTCGGCGACATCAACGATCCCAATAGCCGCGTGTCGCGGATGAAGGCCAGTACGCTCAATTACTCGTTGCTCGCCGAACTCAACGCGCGTCCGCGAACGACGTACATGGCGATCGTGAGGAATCCCAACACGGGGCTGGAACCGGCGGGCTCACGCCCGACTGAGGAACGCGGCTGATGGCGGCGGTACCAGGACATCCGCACGACGGCGACATAGGGGCCAGCGACGGCGCGGTCCGTGAGATGCCGGCTGTCATCGCGCCCGGCCATTCCTTCGAATCGGTCACGGACAAGATCAGCGGCATCGTGCTCACCAAGCGGACGAGGATCGGGTGGTTCTTCGGCTTAGCGATCGGGTTCGGGTTACTGATGCTGATGAATATCGCCATCGGCAAACTGCTGTTTACGGGCATCGGGGTCTTCGGTAACAACAACCCGGTCGGGTGGGCCTTCCCGATCATCAACTTCGTCTGGTGGATCGGCATCGCACATGCGGGCACGCTGATGTCCGCGATCCTGCTGCTGTTCCGTCAGCAGTGGCGCACGTCGATCAACCGCTTTGCCGAGGCCATGACGCTGTATGCGGTCGCGTGCGCCGCCGTGTTCCTCTTGCTGCACACCGGGCGTCCCTGGCTGGCAGCGTACTGGCTGTTGCCGTACCCGAACAGCATGGGTCTGTGGCCGCAGTTCCGCAGTCCGCTGATCTGGGATGTCTTCGCCGTCTCGACCTATTTCACCGTGTCGCTGCTCTTCTGGTTCACCGGACTCGTGCCCGACATGGCCACGTTGCGCGACAGGGCCCAGTCGAGGGCGGGCAAAGTGATGTACGGCATGCTGTCACTCGGGTGGCGCGGATCGGCCAGGCACTGGCATCGTTACGAGATGGCGTACCTCCTGCTCGCGGGCATCTCCACGCCACTGGTCCTGTCGGTCTACGCGGTGGTGAGTTTCAACTTCGCCGTGTCGGTGGTGCCCGGGTGGCATGCCACGATTTTCCCGCCGTACTTCGTCGCGGGCGCCATCTACTCGGGCTTCGCCATGGTCATGACCCTCGCAATACCGTTGCGAAAGTTCTACGGGCTCGAGGACTTCATCACGATGCGGCACATCCACAACATGACCAAGATCATGTTGGTCACCGGCATGATCGTGGCGTACGGGTACGTGAACGAAGTGTTCTTCGCCTGGTACAGCGCTGACATGTACGAGGGCTACATGATGTCGAACCGCATGGGCGGCCCCTACTCGGTGTTCTACTGGTCGCTCATCGCAATCAACGCGTGCATGGTTCAGCTCTTCTGGTTCCGCAGCGTTCGCAACAATGTCGGGCTGCTCTTCGTTCTCTCGCTGCTCGTGAACGTCGGCATGTGGCTGGAACGTTTCATGATCATCGTCACCAGCCTCCATCGCGACTTTCTGCCGAGTTCGTGGGACATCTTCCAGCCGACGCGGTGGGACTTCGCAATGTTCGCGGGCACGATCGGTCTCTTCCTCTCGCTGTTCTTTCTGTTCATCCGCTTCTTGCCCGCGCTTGCGATCTTTGAGATGCGCACGATCGTGCCGGAGGCCAAGCTGCAGCCGGAGCGGCACGGGTAACGGTGATGGCACACGACGAGACACCATCCGCGCTGCACGGTCTCATGGCAGAGTTCGAAACACCCACAGCGCTGGTCGCCGCGGCCGTGCGGGCCCGGCTCGAGGGCTACCGGGAGATGGACGCCTATTCGCCCATACCGATCGAGGAACTGAGCGAGGCGCTCGGTCTTCCGCGCACGCGGCTACCACGGATCGCGCTTGGAGGCGGGATTTTCGGCGGACTCGCCGGCTATGGACTCCAGTACTGGTCCCAGGTTATCGAGTACCCGTTGAACATCGGCGGTCGGCCGTTCCACAGCTGGCCGCACTTCATCCCTGTGACATTTGAGACGACGGTACTGGGTGCGGCGCTGGGTGCGTTTGTCGGCATGTGGGCGCTGAACAAGCTGCCGATGCCGTACCACCCAGTCTTCAATGTGCCCGCGTTTGCCCGCGCGTCGACGGACCGATTCTTTCTGTGCATCGAGACGACCGACCCCAAGTTCGATCGGCACACGACATCGAAGTTTCTCGAGAGTCTCCATCCTCTGGGAGTGTCCGAAGTTGCTCCGTAGGCTGAAGGCCCGACTCGGCTACACCGAACGCACCGCGGCGGTGGCGATTGTCGTGATGACGATCGCTGTCGCCGGCTGCCGCCAGGACATGCACGACGCGCCGCGACATGAGCCGCTTGAGGCGAGCACCTTCTTTGCCGATGGTCGTGGCTCGCGCATGCTGGTGGCCAATACGGTCGCGCGCGGGATGCTCCGCGAAGACGACCATCTCTACACGGGCAAAATCGACGGCGAGCTGACGGATATCTTTCCGATGCCCGTGACCGCGGACGTGATGGCGCGCGGCCAGGAACGTTTCAACGTGTTCTGTTCGCCGTGCCACGGCCGGACCGGTCAGGGTGACGGCATGGTGGTGCAGCGGGGGTTCCGCGCCCCGTCGTCCTACCGTGAGGCACGGTTGCGCGACGCGCCGGCCGGCTACTTTTTCGACGTCATGACGCACGGCTTTGGCGCCATGTCTGATTACTCCTCGCAGGTGTCTGTCACCGACCGCTGGGCTATTGCCGCCTACATACGCGCGTTGCAGCGGAGCCAGCAGGCGACAGTCGACGACGTGCCCGTCGCCAGCGGGGCGGAGTTGGACGAGCCGACGCCGGAGCAGGAACCGGAACCGTGAGCTCGGACACAACGTACGCGCCGCCTGAGGACCTCGACGCACGTCGCGCGATCGCGCTGAGGGCAGGCGGGGTCGGGCTCGTGGCCTGTGCGTTCGGCTACGGCGTCGCTCCCGATCACTTTTTCCGCTCCTGGCTGATTGCCTATCTGCTGTTTCTCGGAATCGCGCTCGGTTCGATGGGCTTGTTGATGGTGCAGCACCTGTCTGGCGGCGCGTGGGGCGTGTTTCGGCGCGTGTTCGAGGCCTCGAGCCGAACGCTGCCGCTGATGGCGGTGCTCTTCCTGCCGATTGTGTTCGGCATGACGAGTCTCTATCCGTGGTCGCACCCCGATCTGGTTGAGCATGACGAAGTGCTGCTGCACAAGGCGACGTACCTGAATAGCGTTTTCTTCCTGATCCGGGCTCTCGCGTACTTCGTCGGTTGGACGCTGATCGCCTGGACGCTCTCCCGCTGGTCACGGCAGCAGGACGAGGGCGATATGAGCGTCACTCTCAGGCTGCAGTACCTCAGTGGCGGCGGAATCGTGTTCTACACGCTGGCGGCTACGTTTGCCTCGGTCGACTGGGTCATGTCGCTCAACCCCCATTGGTATTCCACGCTGTTTGGTTTTCTGTTCGTGGGTGGGCAGGGACTTTCAGCGCTCGCGTTTACGATCATCGTGAGTACGTCTCTCGTCCGGCGCGCCCCCATGGCCTCGCTATTGAAGCCGAGCCACTTTCACGACCTCGGCAAGCTGTCGCTCGCGTTCGTCATGCTCTGGGCGTACTTCAACTTCTCCCAGTACATGCTCATCTACGCGGCGAACCTGGTCCAGGAGATCCCGTATTTTCTGATGCGAATCAGCGAGGGGTGGCAGTACATGGCGATATTTCTCGTGGTGTTCCATTTCGCCGTGCCCGTTTCGCTGCTACTGTCCCGTGACAACAAGCGGATGCCGCATCGCCTCGTCTGGGTGGCACTGGCCATTCTCGTTGTGCGGTACATCGATCTGATCATGCTCGTGTCGCCGGAATTCGACGCGACGGGTGCCAACGTGCACATGGCAGCAGGAGAGCGCGAGGGCGGGTTCTACCTGCACTGGCTCGATCTGGCGGCGCCGCTCGCGGTCGGCGGCCTCTGGCTGTGGATGTTTTTCACTCAGCTTGCGCAGCGGCCATTGCTGGCATTCCGTGATCCGTACCTGCGCGAGTCGCTCGAAACGACGGCAGGCCCTTGATGGAGCATCCCGAGGTGGAAGGCCATGCGTCGGCCGTGAGCATGAGACCCCAACGCTTGATGTTGCCTGGTATTCCGCTTTTCCCCGAACAGGCGTCCACCCTCGCTCCCGAGGTGGACAACCTATATTTTTTCATCACGGCAGTGACGGCGGGCGTCGCGCTGCTCGTCGTTGTCCTCGTGACGATTGTTGCGGTCACGCACCGCGACCGGACCGGCGAACAAGTGGGGCATCCCGTCCACGAGTCCGTCCTGCTGGAGCTCGGTTGGACCATCATCCCGTTTCTCGTGACGATGGTGATTTTCGCCTGGGCGACCGCTGTGTTCTTCGATATGGTGTAGCTATGAGCATGGAGCGCCCTCCCGAGGGCACGGGCCCGCCGCCACGGCGCGGCCCCTCCGTCGACCTCGATCCGACCGGGATCGTCACGGGCAAGAGCGCGGACAGGCAACGCCGCCAGTTCCTGAACTATTCGTTCTACCGGCTCGACCCGTCGTTCCGGCGGCTCCCCGCCGACGAGCAGCGAGTGGCGGCGACCGGGTTCATCGAACTGGTGAGGACGTGGGAGTCTTCCGACGATCTGATCCTCCGCACGTACTCACTCGTGGGCCTGCGCGCGGACGTCGACTTCATGCTCTGGCGGATCGCGTTTGACCCGTTGTGCTTCCAGTCGATGGAAGCGACGATCAGACAGTCGAAGCTGGGCGCCTACCTGTCGCAGACCCACAGCCTTCTTTCGCTGCAGCGCCGGTCGCAGTACGTCAATCGTCTGAAGGGCTCCGGAGAGGGTGTTGAGCTGCTGCCGGGCGAGGGGAAGTTCTTGTTCGTGTACCCGTTTGTGAAGACGCGGGCGTGGTACCGTCTCTCGCCCCACGCGCGGCAGGGCATGATGGACGAGCATATCGCCGCCTCCGTGCCGTTCAAGGGTGTCCGCCTGAATACGAGCTACAGCTACGGCATCGACGATCAGGACTTCGTGGTCGCGTTCGACTCGGACTACCCGCAGGAGTTCGTCGATCTGGTGGGGCGGCTGCGTTATACGGAGGCGAGCCTCTACACGGAGCGGGACACGCCGATGTTCGCGTGCGCGAAGGCGCCGATTGATGCGATCCTCGCGCAGCTGGCGAACATGGATTAGCGGTGCCGGTTCCGGGCCGCCTCCAGCGCGCCTGACGAGCGCGCGAGCGCGGAGGCGGGTGCTTGACTCCCCGCAATGCGTGATGGTACATACATACCGACGCATCGCTCCTCAAAATCCAAGATAGCGCATCACTCTTCAGGACCCAAGGCGGAAACACGTTTGGCCCAGACGGAAGCAGACCTGCTCGACAACCCAGTCTCGGGCCACCCCATACTCATTCTGCGGTCGCCGGATTTCCACGCAGTCACCGACGCGGTCGCCGGGGTGGTCGAGGGACCGACACCGACCGGCTGGTGGTTCTTCTTCCTCCCTTCCCTTGCGCTCCTCGGCCTTCTCGGCGTGGCGGTCTCGTGGCTCTTCTGGGAGGGGATCGGCATCTGGGGACTCAATGTCCCCGTCGGCTGGGCGTGGGACATCACGAACTTCGTGTTCTGGGTCGGGATCGCGCACGCCGGAACGCTCATCTCGGCGATCCTCTTCCTGTTCCGGCAGACATGGCGCACCTCGATCAACCGCGCGGCGGAGGCGATGACCATCTTCGCGGTCATGTGCGCAATGATATTCCCGGGGATCCACGTGGGACGCGTTTGGGTCGCCTACTGGATGTTCCCGCTCCCGAACCAGATGGACATGTGGCCCAACTTCAGGAGTCCTCTGCTCTGGGACGTCTTTGCGGTCAGCGTGTACGGAACCGTCTCGGTCATGTTCTGGTACGTCGGCCTGATCCCGGACCTCGCGACGATGCGCGATCGGGCGAAGACCCAGACACGGAAGTTCGTCTATGGCTTCTTCGCCCTCGGATGGCGGGGCTCCGTGCGGCAATGGAGCCATTACGAAACCGCCTATCTCGTCCTCGCGGCCCTCGCGACACCGCTGGTCCTCTCGGTTCACTCGGTCGTCTCGATGGACTTCGCGGTCTCGGTCCTCCCCGGATGGCATACGACGATCTTCCCGCCCTACTTCGTCGCGGGCGCGATTTTCTCCGGGTTCGCCATGGTGCTGACGCTCATGGTGATCTGCCGCACGGCGTTCGGCCTGGAGCACATCATGACGCTCCGGCACTTCGACTACATGGCCAAGATCATCCTCGTGACCGGGACGATCGTCGGCTTCGCCTATGGCACGGAGTTCTTCACCGCCTGGTACAGCGGGAACCCCTACGAGGTCTTCGCGTTCGTGAACAGGGCGGGCGGCCCGTACGCCTGGGCCTACTGGATCATGGTCAGCTGCAACGTGATCAGCCCGCAGATCTTCTGGTTCAAGAAGGCGCGCACGAGCATCCCGGTCCTGTTCGGGCTGTCGATCGTCATCAACATCGGCATGTGGTTCGAGCGCTTCGTGATCATCGTGACGTCCCTGCACCGTGACTTCCTCCCCTCGGCGTGGGGCTACTTCACGCCGACGTTCTGGGACATCGCGTGCCTGCTCGGGAGCTTCGGACTCTTCTTCACCATGTTCTGCTTGTTCGTGCGCTTTCTTCCGATGGTGGCCACCGCCGAGGTCAAGACCGTCCTGCCGCAGGCCGATCCGCATTGGCAGCCTGGCCCCGAGCGCGAGATCAAAGACCATGGGGCGCTCGAGCCCGCTCCCGAGGGAGCCTCCTGATGCCGCTCTTCGGCCCCCAGGTCCCCCAGGGCCCCCACTACGGAATCCTTGCTGAATTCACGACGCCGGCAGACCTCTATCGCGCGTGCGAGCGGGTACGTGACGCAGGTTTCACGCGGTGGGACGCCCATACGCCGTTCCCCGTCCATGGCCTCGAGAAAGCGATGGGGCTCCGGCGCTCGAAGCTTCCCTGGATCATCCTCGGCATGGGACTGACGGGGCTCGCGCTGGGGTTCGGCCTGCAGTGGTGGGTCCACTCCGTCGCCTACCCCCTCGTGATCAGCGGCAAACCGTACCTCGCCTGGCCAGCCTACATTCCGATCACGTTCGAAGTGGGAGTGCTCTTCGCCGCGCTCGGCGCCGTCTTCGGCATGTTCGGTCTGAACCGGCTCCCGATGCACAACCATCCGCTCTTCCAATCCAAGGTCTTCGAGCGCGTGACCGACGACGCCTTTTTCATCTCGATCGAATCGTGGGATCCTCGCTTCGATCCGTCGGCCACCGGGACACTGCTGGAGTCCCTGGGCGCACGAAGCGTCGAGCTCCTGGAGTCCTGAGTGACCGCCGTACGCGATAGCGTGGAACTGCGGCCTGAGCAGGTCACGATCCCGACGGGGCACCCGTGGAATCGCCTTCCGATCGTCGGCGTCGTGTGCGCCGTGCTGGGCGCAGCGGTCTGCGCGATTCTGGGCCCGGCAGATCCGAGGCAATTCTTCTTCTCGTGGCTCGTGTCGTTCCTGTTCTTTCTGAGCCTGTCCCTCGGCGCGCTCTTCTTCGTGCTGATCCAGTACGCGGCCCAGGGAGGATGGGGGGTCGTGCTGCGACGGATCGGGGAGACGACCTTCGCGATGCTTCCCGTCATGGCGGCCCTCTTCCTGCCGGTGCTTCTCGGCCTGCACCATCTGTACGAATGGACCCACGCCGACGCAGTCGCGCAGGATGCGCTGCTTCGCTGGAAGGCGCCATACCTCAACGTGCCGTTCTTTCTGATCCGGGCGGCGCTCTACTTCGGACTCTGGTCCTTCATCGCCGTCCTGTACTATCGTGGCTCGCGCGGACAGGACGCGACGGGGGATCCCGGGGTGTCGGCCCGCCTGCGCCGCTTCGCCGGGCCCTCCATCATAATCCTCGCGCTGACCCAGACCTTCGCCTCGGTCGACTGGATCATGTCGCTCACGCCGCACTGGTACTCGACGATGTTCGGCGTGTATTTCTTCGCGGGTTCGTTCGTGGGGTTCATCGCGCTGCTCTCGGTCGTCGCGGTGGCGGCGCGCAAGGCGGGGCTGCTGGACACGGTCATCAGCGCCGATCACCTGCAGGATATCGGCAAGTTTCTCTTCGCATTCACGGCGTTCTGGGCGTATATCGCCTTCTCGCAGTTCTTCCTCATGTGGTATGCGAACCTCCCGGAGGAGACGATCTGGTTCCAGGCGCGGATGGAGGGATCGTGGATGATGGTCTCGATCTTCCTCATGGCGGGACACTTCGCGATTCCGTTTTTCTACCTGATGGGGCGCGCCGTCAAGCGGAGAGGATCGACCCTGGCCATCGGAGGAGTGTGGCTCCTCGTCATGCACTTCCTGGATCTGTACTGGCAGGTCATGCCGACGCTTCATCCCGAGGGGATCAGTCCGTCGCTGCTGGACGTCGCCGCGCTGGTGACCGTCGGCGGGTGCTTCTTGGCGGCGGCGAGCTGGCTCATGCGACGGCGGGCGCTTGTGCCGCTACGCGACCCGAGGATCGCCGAATCGCTCGCGTTGGAGAACCCTTGAGGGTCCGGTGTAGGGAGAGTAGCTTGATCTTTTTTTCACTAACGTGTACAAAGTTACGCACTGCAAGAACAGCAGCACCGACGATGACGACGGAGAGAAAAGTGTGCAGCTCATCTGTCGGCGGGTCCGGCTGCTATCATTCGACGCTTGGAGGTTCCTCATGAAACGCGCGCTTGTTCTTGGACTTGGACTGCTGGTGCTTGGGTACTCGGCCGCATGCGGCGGATCCGAGCCGGCTGATACGGCCCAGCCGGCTGATACGGCGCAGCCGGCGCCAGAAACGGCAACCGGTCCCGTGCGAGAGCTCGGCGCCTCGTCCATCACCGGAAGCGTCATGTTCGACGGGGACGCCCCCGCCCTCCCGGCGCTCTCCATGGACGCCGAACCAGAGTGCGCCGACAAACACTCGGGTCCCGTGCCGGCCGAGATGCTGGTCCTCGGCGACGGCAACACCATGGGGAACATCATCGTCTGGGTCTCGAGCGGGCTTCCGGACGGGGCCAACTGGGCCGTTCCGACGACTCCGGTGGTTCTCGATCAGAGAGGCTGCCTCTACGTGCCGCACGCGATGGGGATCATGGTCGGTCAGGCCTACAATATCCTCAACTCCGACGGCATCCTCCACAATATCCACACGCTTCCCGAGATCAACACGACATTCAACCGGGCGATGCCGGCGACGCTCACGGAGACGACCACGACGTTCGGCCAGCCGGAGGCAATCTTCCAGATCAAGTGCGACGTCCACCCATGGATGCTTGCCTACATCGGCGTTTTCGACCATCCCTTCTTCTCGGTGACGAGCTCGGACGGGACGTTCACGATCTCGGGCCTCCCCCCGGGGACCTACGAGATCACCGCCTGGCAAGAGAGGCTCGGCACGCAGACGGCCTCCATCACGGTTGGCGACAGCGAGACGGCGAGCCAGGACTTCACGTTCGCCGTCCCCAGCTAGCCAGCTAGCCTAGCGATCGAGAAAGAAGAGAAGGACCCATGAGTGAGCAGCCTGTGGTCGTCGCCCCATGAGTGAGCAGCCCGTCGTCGTCGCACCCGAGCCGGCCGTTAAGCATGAAGCCCATCACGAGGAGCTCGGCTTCTGGCGCAAGTACGTCTTCTCCACCGACCACAAGGTCATTGGCATCCAGTACGCCATCACCGGCCTCACGTTCCTGCTCTTCGGCTTTGTGCTGATGATGCTCATGCGCTGGCAGCTCGCCTACCCGGAGACCGCGCTGCCGCTGCTCAGCTTCCTCGGCGAGGCGAGCATGCCGGGCGGGACGATGCTCCCCGAGTTCTACAACTCGCTCGGGGCGATGCACGGCACCATCATGGTCTTCCTCGGGGTGGTGCCCCTCGCCGTCGGAGGATTCGGGAACTTCGTGCTCCCGCTCCAGATTGGAGCCCCGGACATGGCGTTCCCGAAGCTGAATATGGTGAGCTACTGGTGCCTGTTCCTCGGCGGCGTCATTATGTTCGCCAGCTTTTTCGTCCCCGGCGGAGCCGCGCAGTCCGGATGGACCTCCTACGCGCCCCTCGCCAACATCGCGACCACGGGCCAGACGTGGTGGCTCATCGGGATGGTCTTCTTGATCACCTCGTCGCTGCTCGGAGCGGTCAACTTCATCACGACAACGATCCAGATCCGCGCCAAGGGGCTCACCTTCATGCGGTTCCCCTTCTTCGTGTGGACTCAGTTCGTCACGGCCTTCCTCCTGCTCCTGGCCTTCCCGCCGCTCGAGTCCGCCGCGGTCATGCAGCTGATGGATCGTGTGGTCGGCACGAGCTTCTTCCTCCCGAGCGGGCTCGTCGTGAGCGGCCAGATTCTCGAGGTGGCGGGCGGCGGCAACCCGCTGCTCTGGCAGCACCTGTTCTGGTTCCTGGCACACCCGGAAGTCTACGTCCTGATCCTTCCCGCCATGGGCATCATCGCCGAGGTCATCACGAACAACACGCGCAAGCCGCTGTGGGGCTATCGTTCGATGGTCTACTCGCTCATATTCCTCGGCTTCATGTCGTTCATCGTCTGGGCGCACCACATGTTCATGACCGGTATGGGGACGGCGATGGCGACGTTCTTCCAGACGACCACGATGATCATTTCGATCCCGTCGGTCGTGATCCTCACGTCGCTGATCATCTCGCTCTGGGGCGGATCGATACGCTTCAACACGCCCATGCTCTTTGCGGTCGGCTTTCTCCCGATGTTCGGCATCGGCGGGCTCACGGGGCTTCCGCTCGCCTTTAACGTCCCGGACATCCCGCTGCACGACACGTACTACGTCATCGCCCACTTCCACTACGTCGTCGCTCCCGGGACGATCCTCGCCCTCTTCGCGGGGATCTACTACTGGTTTCCGAAGGCGACCGGGCGAAAGATGAACGAGACGCTCGGCAAGATCCACTTTTGGGGCTCGTTTGTCTCCATGAACGTAGTCTTCATGCCGATGTTCATCGTGGGGCTGGCTGGCGTCTCGCGGCGCCTGTTCGACGGCGGGGCGACCTACGCCTTTGCGGAGCCGGTCCTCTACTGGAACGTCGTCTCCTCCTGGGGCGCGTGGGTCCTCGGCATCTTCCAGATTCCCTTCATCTTCAATTTCTTCTGGAGCATCCGGAAGGGGGAGAAGACCGAGGAGAACCCGTGGCGGGCCACGACGATGGAGTGGGCGGCTCCGTCGCCTCCGCCGCACGGCAATTTCGTCGTGGCGCCGGAAGCGCATCGCGGGCCCTACGAGTACAGTGTTCCCGGCGCGGCCAGGGACTTCGTGCCGCAGCACGAGGCCTGATCGAAGATGGACATTCCCTACACCGAAGAGGTCCGCCGCGACACCGGTCTGACCAACGGCAAGATCGGCATCTGGCTTTTCCTGGCCTCGGAGGTGATGCTGTTCGGAGCGCTCTTCGCGAGCTACATCCTGATCCGGACGGGGGCGCCGAGCTGGCCGCGGGGAGACACGCTTCTCGACGTCCCGCTCGCCACGTTCAACACGATCGTCCTGATTACGTCCTCCGTCACGATGGTCATGGCCTGGGCGTCGCTGATGCGCCGCCGTTTCGGCACCTATCGGATCTACATGGGGGCGACGATCCTGCTCGGGGGCGTCTTCCTCGTGGTCAAGTATTTCGAATACAGCCACCATCTCGGCTTGGGGGAATTTCCAAGCACCAACAACTTCCTCGCCGTCTACTACACCATGACGGGCCTGCACATGCTCCACGTATTCGGCGGGATGGTGGTCAACGCTTATTTCTGGGGTCCTGGCACCAAGCTCTGGAAGACGAATCCCGTGTGGTTCACCAATCGGGTCGAGCACTCGGGCCTCTTCTGGCATTTCGTGGATCTGGTCTGGATCTTCCTCTTCCCGACCCTGTATCTTCTGTAGGACGTCTATGACAAGCGACCACGCAGCGGCATCCCTGACAAGCGATCACGCAGCTGACATCGACAGACACGTCAGGGTCTACATCAGCGTGTTCGTCGCGCTGATGGTCCTGACAGTCGTCACGGTGGCGGTCTCGTACCTCGACCTGTCCATTGCGATGGCCGTGACCGTGGCGCTGCTCATCGCGACCGTCAAGGGATCGCTGGTTGCGTGCTACTTTATGCACCTGATCTCGGAGAAGAAGCTGATCCACGCGGTCCTCATCCTGACCGCTGCCTTCTTCGTCGCGCTGCTGCTCCTTCCCATCCTCACCGTCAGCGACGGCTTCGGAATAGACGGATGAATCTCAGGTTGGTCCACGCAGTAGTGATCCTTTTCTCCGCGGCGCTCGCGGCGCTGTTCGGTGTCTGGTGCCTGGGCCTGACGGGGCGTGAGGTCGCGAGCCCGCTCGCGGCCGTCGCGGCGTTCGCCGTATCACTCGGCCTCGTTGCCTACGACTCGTGGTTCCTGCGCCGGACGAGGACGCTGTGATGACCCGCCTTCGCTCTTCGAGCTTCGGCGAGGCAAGAAGCGGCCGTTCGCGAGGGCGCCACGGGATCTTGCGGGCCTGCCGCGCCGTAGCAGGGCAGCTGCGAAGGCGGGCCTTCACGACGGCGGGGGCCGTAATGATCGGCGGTGGAACGAGCGCCCTCGCACAACACGGGACGCGGTTGGAGGGCGACACCTCGATCATGGACGGGGCGATGGTCGGCATCCTGGCGATGCTCGCCGTCACGTTTGCGATGCAGGGTGCGTTCGTGGGCTTTTTTTTGTATCTCCGCAGGCGCGCGAAGCGCATCGCGGACATCGACCTCGAGACTGAATGGTCGGAGGTCCAGAGGTCGCCGAGAAGATCATGACGGAATGGATGGGACTCCCGGCGCTCGCCTCGGCTCACGGTGGGCAGATCGACAGCCTGATCGGCTGGATACACGTGTTCATGCTCATCCTGTTCGTCGGGTGGTCAGCGTTCCTCGGCTACTGCCTGGTCCGTTTCCGGGCATCGCGGCAGCCGGTGGCGGACTATACGGGGGTCACGTCTCACACATCGACCTATTCCGAGATCGGCGTGGCCGTGGTCGAAGCGGTTCTCCTGATCGGTTTCGCGATCCCGCTCTGGGCCGCGAGGGTTGATGAGAGGCCCCCGGACAGCGAAGCGCTGGTCGTGCAGGTCACCGGCGAGCAGTTCGCCTGGAACGCCCACTATGCCGGCCCCGACGGGGTATTCGGCCGCACGGACATCAATCTGATCGACCTCCAGACGAACCCCCTGGGACTCGATCGCTCCGATCCTGCGGCGATGGACGACGTCACGACTCTCAATCAGCTCTATCTGCCCGTGGACACGCCGATCGTCGTGATGCTCAAGACCAAGGACGTCATCCACAGTTTCGGCGTGCCCGAGCTTCGCGTGAAGCAGGACGCCATCCCAGGCCTCACGGTTCCCGTCTGGTTCGTCCCCACCGTCACGACCGCTGAGATGCGAACCCAAACCGGGAATCCGGAGTTCCAGTACGAGATCGCTTGCGCGCAGCTCTGCGGGCTGGGCCATTACCGGATGCGGGGATTCGTCACCATCGAGACCGCCGGGGAATTCGAGCAGCGGATGGAGCAGATGGTCGAGGAGGCCGCCGAGGCCGCAGATAACCCCTTCTTCTTCTAAAGCGGCTTCATACCCTTGGTGCGGGTGGCCGCGGACGGGGCCGTCCCGCTCGCGCCGCAGGCGCCACCCACGTGACGGATGCTTTTGGCGCCGGGCACGAGTGGGGCTGTCCGCGGACTCCGTGGTCAGGACCCGTCTTGAGGTTGTGAAAGCGCCTCTAGCAAGGCCAGCGAGGCTGCGCCCAGGCCCGTCACAGGATTGACTGCGGCGGCCTGTTCCGAGTTTTCCTCAATCCGAGCGCTAACGGAAGATCTTCGGGGTCGGCATCCGCGCGCGGATCCGTTCGAGTTCTTCGACAGTCACGCGGTCGAGGCCGCTCTTGCGGCAGGTATCCTCGACGGCCCTGACCACCATTCCCCTGACGAACGCAGGGATCTTCTTCATGCGCGCGGAGGCCGCATCGTCCCACGCGATCGTTGCCGGCGATTCGGGGCCGTACTCGACCGCGGGAACTCCGGAGTTGGCGGCAGGCCCTGGGGGGGCCAGCAGCGGGGAACCCGCGAACGTCCCGGGGGTGTGGGTGCAGAGCGGATCTTCGGCCATGAGATCGCCGGTCATGCCGTAGGCTCGGGCGCGGCAGCCCCCGCAGTGGGCGTTCATCTCGCAGTCCCCGCACCGTCCCCCGAGCGACGTGCGGCGGCGAATGTCGGTGAACACCTCCGATGACGTCCACAGATCCGCTAGAGACGACCCGCGAAGGTTTCCGGCGAACACCGGGAGGTATGGACAGGGCGTGACATCCCCGTTCGGTCGTATCCCCATGTAGTGCGTCCCCGCCGGGCACCCGCCGGCCCCTCCGGAGTAGATCCTGATCGGGGACAGACCGGGCGATTCGGCATCCGTCGGGCTCGGATCGGTCTCGGCGCCGGCATGCTCCAGAACGGTCTTGATGTAGTGCGGAGCGCACTTCGCGTTCACGACCATTCGGCTCTTGTACTTCTTCTGGATTCGGTAGAGAGAGGCGAGCACCTCGTCGTACTGCGCGGGGGTCATGTCCGAGACGAACTGTCCGCGCCCCGTCGGTACCAGGAAGTAGAGGTTCCACACCTTGGCGGCGAGGCGATCGTGCGCGAAGTCGGCGATCGCGTCGAGTTCGCCGACATTATGCGAGCCTGCGGTCGTCTGCACGATAAAGGGGAGCCCTGTCCTGTTGAGAATCTGCGCTCCCTCCACAGTGTTCTGCCAGGCCCCACTCACCATCCTGAAGCGGTCGTGACGACCCGGATCGAGAGCATCGAGGGAAAGGGACAGTCCCCGTGCTCCGGCCTCCGCCAGACGCCCCGCCACGTTCTCGGTGATGCGCACGCCGTTGGTGCCGACGACGACCCACAGTTCACGCTCTGCCGCGCGCTGGACGATCTCGAGGATGTCGCGCCGTAAGAGCGGCTCGCCACCCGTCAGGATCGTCAGGCATTCGGGCGCGAAAGCGGCGATCTCGTCGATGACTCTGAAGCACTCGTCGGTGCCGAGCTCGCTCCGGTCCGCGAAGTTCTCAGTGCGGACCAGAGGCGCGGCGCCGGCGTCGAGATAGCAGTGCTCGCAGGCGAGATTGCACCGATAGGTGAGGTTCCAGGAGACGACGTACGGCCGGGTGAACCCGCTCGTATTGGGCTGGGAAATGTTCATCGCGATGACGCTCGTTTCAGAGACGCTGCCTCACATACCGAAGAAGTCGCGGGCCGCATCGAGGATCTTCTCGTCTACTTCCAGCGACCCCCGCTCTCGGGCGAACTTCTCGATGCCGGTCCGCGCCATGGGGCGGACGAACGCAGGGATGTTGGCGAGCCGCGCTTCGGCGGCGGCCGTCCATCGGACTGGTACTGGTTCGCCCCCATTTGTCGATGGGGCTTCAGCCCCCCCGGGTGCCCCTTCCATGGCAGGTATCATCGCCGCGAACGGACACTTGGTGGCGGAGGTGGGGGCGCCCCCTTCAACCTCCCCGTCGCCGGAAAGGCGCGCGTCAGAGTCGGGCCCGCCCACGCTCGCACTCGCGACGCTCGCCTCCGCTGAAGCTTCGGCGAGGCTCGCTGAAGTGCCTTCGGCGCTGAGGCGGCTCGACGCGCTCGTCTCGGGGCCGATCCGCACGCCGAGTGACTGGACCATCTGCGTCTCGAATGGATTGGTGAGCAGCGCCATCTCGTAGCCGCACTCAGGACAGGAGTAGACGACCGAGAGCGAGCCGCCCTCGGGCGGGGCCATGGTTTGGATCTTCATCGGACTATCGCAGGGGACGCAGAGGAATTTCATCGGGGAGGCTCCGTTGTCGATTCGAGGCTGGCCAGAAGGTGCTGCGCAACATGATCAAGGGCGCGGCCAACTGGCGTGTTGGGCACATCCGCGAGCGGGATCCCCTGATCGCAGTGTCGTGCAAGCTCGGGATCGAATGGGACGGTCCCGAGGCAGGGGATTTCCAGGCCCGCTGGTTCGGTTGAGACAAAGAGCGGCTTGATGGCGTTGCAGTCTCGGCAGTAGTAGCCGCTCATGTTCTCGACGTAACCGAGGACGCGATTGGGTCCCTTCGACAGAGCTGCCACGGAGCGCGCGACCACACCCCGTGCGACCTCGGAAGGGATCGTCACGAGCACGAACGAGGTCCGCGGCTCGAGAAAATCGGCGAACTGGACCGTGCGCTCGGCTCCCGGCGGCAGATCGAACATCAGCAGATCGAGCGCTCCCCACTCGAAGGACCCGAGGATCTCGCCGAGGAGGGCGAACTCCCTCGTGGCGCGCCACGTATGGGACTCTCCGTGCGCCGCGCTCTCGAACTCCAGAGCCTCCGCCGCCGGGATCAGCGAGCCCATCGAGAAGACCGCGATCCCGGTCCTGGTCCGCGGGAGCGCGACCTTGCGGCTGCCGGGCACGAACAGCGCCCCTTCGACACCTGCCATGCGCGCCTGTGAGGGGCCGTTGAAGTCCGCGTCCAGGATCGCAATGCGAAGCCCCCGGGCGCGCAGGGCTTCCGCGAGATGCAGCGTCAAGGTGCTCTTGCCGACTCCCCCTTTGCCGGAGCCGATGGCCACGAGGTGGCGCACCTCGGCGAGCCCCTCGGTGATGCGGCTCCGCTGCTCGGCAACCTGCTCGAGGACCCTCGACCCTCCGTCGCCGACGATGTCGTGATAGCTCTTCACGTTGTTGACCTTTAGCCTACACTTTACCGCCGGTCAACCGGGCCGCGCAGACGCCGCGTAGAGTCGATGCGCGGCAGCGGCGCGGAAACCGAGCGTCTCCAGGCACTCCTTCGAGATTTCCTCCGGGTGGACCTTCGGGAACCGGAAGGTCCCGATGTCTCGCGCGAGGAGGCGGGCGAACAGTTGCTTCAGATGGGCTCCGCCGTGCTCAGTGAACGTGCGGACGGTCAGAATTTCCGCAGCCTCACCCCGCGACGCACCAAACGCATCGTGGGGGCTCTGGTTCGGGGCTCTCGGCTGCGGATCCGCCTCTGCGTTCCCCTCCGGTCCCACTTCACACTTCACGTAGAAAAGGAGGTAGGCCTCGATTCGCTCGTCGGACGCGATGGCGAGTCCTGCGATGTCGTCCTTCATCGCGGTGAGGGTCTCGACCGAGCGCGTCCAGCACAGTCGCGGGTCAGCTTCTCCAAGAAGACCATTGGCGGCGAGATCGTCCACCGTGACAGGGATCACGAACCGGCCGTCGTGATCGTCCGCCTTCGCGCTAGGCGCTTCGGCGGACATCTCTGCGGCAACCTCGGGCGCATCGTGCTCTTCACGCGGCTCGGGGCCGCCGCTGCGCGTGGTGTGCGCCGCGGGGTGGAAGACGTAGTCCGTCAGGAGCGCCTCCTGGGCAAATCCGGTTGCGCTGAACAGCTCACAGGCGTCGGAGAGATTCTCGGGAACTTCGACGACGATTCGAGGGGGCCCGAGAATCGCAAGCTTCGAGCTGAGCGAGGTGAGCAGGTGGTGGCCATGACCCTGTCGCCGATGATCGGGATGCACGGCGATCTTGTGGATGAGGGTTCCCGAAGGCCGCTTCGCGCCGATCAGGACGCCGATCGGGTCGGAGCCCGAGAAGGCGACCATGCAGCTGCTGGACCACACCTGCAGGTCGCGGATCGACCGCTTGAACGTGGCCGGCGTCATGGGAGGCTCGTCGGGAAAGTACGGAAGCCAGCAGCGATTCAGCGCGTCGCTGAGAAGCCCGATGTCATCCGAGCGGCAGAAGCGATACGCCGTCATCCGGTCCGCCTAGCGCGTTTTCGGCTTGTACGTGTCACTCGGATGTGGTACTTCCTCGGGCGGCCAGCGCGTTTTCGAGTCGAAAACGCGCCAGGTGCCACGTGCGAGCGCACTCGATGGATTGCTCCGGTCTGCTCGCCTCACGAATGTGCCGCTGCGGCACTGCGGCTATTCGTCGCTATGAAGAACTCGAAAACGCGTTACGTTCGCGAGGAGTTGCGATCGCGAACGTAGGCGAGGCCGATCAAGCCTCGCCTTGCTCGCCAGAAGCACTTCGCGCGGTCAGCGGGCTCACTTCGTTGAGGTAGTCGCTCCGGCTACGTTTCACGGGCGCGCCCGAGGTTGCCGCGGAGGCGCCGGCGGAGGCCCGCGCCGGCGTCGCGACGTCTGGGCTCGCGCCCGATGAGGTGTACGTGGAGATCATCGCGGCCATCATCTGCTTTCCGAGCTCGATGCCCTCCTCGACGAGCGCAAGGTCGATTGACGCCGCGGCGCGCTCCCGCGCAAGCTCCTCGACTCGCTCCTGCGTCTGGTTCCGCATGAAGCCGGCCGGGACCCGGAGGATCCGTTGCGCGGCTTCGTTGGTCCATTCGAACGTCGAGATCAACGGGTTTTTCCTCTCGTCGCGCGCAATGAGCTTGGCCTCGCTCCCTGGGTCGGCACCACTCTTGGCGGCTTCGGCTGCGCGCGCTCGTGTCACATCGGCTGAGGGGGCCGGGATGTCGAGAGGCGCGCCTGTCTCCTCCTCGATCACCCGACGGGCGAAGTCCAGTGTGATCGCGTCGAGCTTCTTCATGCGCGCGCTCTTTTCGACACGCGCCTTCACGCGCCGGCGCTGATAGGCGTTCTTCATGGTCCAGAGGCCCCTCTTGGCTTCCTCCGACCACCGGAGCTTGCGACCGTCGTAGGTGGTCTCCTCCTGGAGACCTCCCTCCACCTCCGCGATCTTCTCGATCATCTCCTGGGAGATCACCTCGAAGTCCGTGGCGCCGCAGACGGTGCACCTCACGGCGCCGCTCTGCGTGGCCGCGACGCCGCACGCCCGGCACATCGACACAGGACCGGACTTCGCCCGCTCGAGAGCCACGGCCTCGGCCAGCGCCTTGGTCGCGGTCGACGCGCTCTTCGGCATGAACCGATCCATCGCTTCGTCAATCACGGCGTTCGTGACCACCGAATGTCCTTTCTCCAGCGCCAGGCGAAGGACCCCGGTGCGGGCGATCCCCTTGACCTGGTCGGGAACATGCGTCATGCGCTCCTCGGCCTCGGGTGTCCATCGGACGGTCTCCTCGGCGCGCACGTCGAGGTGTGGTACTTCGAGGCGCGTGGAGAGGAGGACATCGCAGTCCGCGCCGCGGAGAATGTTCTCCGCGTTGCTCCCCAGCCCCGTCTCGTCCTTCGGGCTGTGAACGCCGATACGTCCCAGCACGATGAGCCAGGGATTCGTCTTGCGCGCGTGGTCGAGGATCTTCTGGAAGGCCTTGCCGTCGAGGAGCGTTTTCTTGATCTCCATGCCCTCCTCGCTCCCCATCCGCTCGCCCACCTCGAGATGTGACTGATAGATCTGCGCGAGTCCGGTGTCGATGATCTCCTCGTGGAGCTGATTCTGCTCCTCGAAGCGGAAGACCTTCGCTGCCTTCTCGGTGAGGACGCCGACGATGCCGTTGAAGACGGAGTAATGCAGATAGGGGTCGTACACGGAGATCGCTTCGACCTTCTTGCCGAACGTGCGTGCCAGGTCGATCGCGGTCATCAGCGCGCCGAATGACTGAGGGCTGCCGTCGACGCCGACCAGGATCGTGTCCCGCTCCGCCTCGTCCGGCTCCGGGAGGTGCTTGACGACCCAGAGATCGCGATCGGATTGGCGGGCGACGCGTTCACAGACCGAGCCGATCACGCTGTCCCGGGCGCGCCCGATCCCCAGGGCGCCGAGCACGACCAGGTCGTGCTGTGAGCCGGCGAGATCCTTGAGGATCTCGATGTGATGCTTCCCGTCCATCATCCGTGGCTCGAACTCGAGGCCCGACTCCCCACATTGCCGCGACATGCCATCGAGATAGCTGTCGGAAATGAGCTTCAGGCCCATCGTGATGAGGCTGTCGTGGATCTTCCGCTGGCGCTCCAGTTCCACCTCGTCGATGTACTCTTCGGGCAGGGTGTACTCCATCTGCCTGAAGCGATAGTCGTGCAGCTTCGCCGCGTAGACATGGCAGCCGACCAGTTTCGCCTGGTACGCCTTACCCAGCCCGAGAGCGCAGGCGACGGCGCGGTTGGAGAGGTCTGAGTTATCGACGGGAACGTAGATGCTCTTGTACAACTTATCCTCCGGATAGTCTGAGATAGCTCACGCTCTGGTGGTTACCGGTAGCCCCGGCTCACCGCCTGCCTCCTCGCGGACGCCAGAGCCGTAGCGCCGCCGCACCTGAAAGATCACGGCCAGCTCGATGGCGAGAATGAGCAGCACCATCCTGACCATCGGACCGACCGCCGATGCTACCACTTCCGGCTCGACGTAGAGGGAGTACCAGACCGTGAGACCTCGCCTGTTACCACGCTCGCGCGAGAGCCCATCCCAGATCGAGAAGGCGACCGGCATGAACTCTCCGGGCGCGAACGGGGCGCCCGAGGTCGCGCGAAGGGGCCGCGTGAAGATGACCGACCATTCCCCCTGGTCGTAGCTCGCGACGCCGGTGAGATCTCCCGTATCGTTCGGCGTGATGTCCGTGCTTCCCCGGCCGGTGAACTGAAAAGGCTCGGCGCGAGCCAGATCGAAGAACCAGAGATCCACCGGGCTCTGGACGTCGCCGAAGATGAAGTAGGGCTTGCGGGCGCCCGTCGCCACCTGCGACGGAATCTGCATCGCCACTGCGTCGGAGAATTCGGGTGGTGGGGCTGCCGCCGCTCCCGGTTGCGCAAAGGGGTCGGCGAGCCCGAAGGGATCCGCTGCAACGGGACCGACCCCAAAGGGATCAGCAGGGTCCACGGCAGAGGGGTCGCCCGCGTCCGGTAGTTCCTCTGGCGTCAACACCTCTTCCTCCGGAGGCACCGGAAGCGTCGGCCCGTTTTGCCCCTCCTGCTGCGGAGCCCTGTCGTGCCATCGAACGAGAACGGCGATCGACTCGGCATCGTAGATCGCCTGAACCGCCACCGAGGTTGCGGCAGGTTGGAAGGCGCGTCCGGGCTCCATGATCTGCCCTACGATGGGGAAGTGGGCCGCAGGCGCGGATTCGAAGTTCGCGGCTCCCAGGGCCAGATCGATCGGATCCAGGGCGCGCCTGGCGACGACGAGGTTGGAATAGTCTGGCTCGGCGCTCCCCGAGAGCGAGAGGGAGACCATGAAGTCCGTGATCGCCCATCGTTGCTCGGGGGTCAGGGCTTCGTCGAACGACGGCATGGGCGTACCGTTGAGCCCCGTGGTCATCGTCCGGAAGATATCCTCGCGGGACGACCCTCCCCGGAAGGTCCAACTCTGCGTGAGGTCCGCCGCGCGTATCGGCAGCCCCAGGTCGTCCTCCAGGGTTGGAGCTGAAGGTCCGTCGCCCCGACCGAGCGTGCCGTGGCACTCCCCGCATCCGGTCTCTTCGTAGAGCGCTCTCCCCAGCTCGATCGACTCTGGCGTGCTTGCCGGGGCGCTCGGGAGCGGCACGGGCTGGGGTTCCGCGTTGGAGAAGCCAGGGGAGAAGGTCGTCAGATAGTAGGCGAGATCAGACACCTCCTGGTCGGAGAGGTCGGGCCACGCAGGCATCGACGTGTAGGGCATCCCGCGCCTGATGATGTCGACGAGGTCCTGATGGGTCGGGAGCTGTCCGTTGGGAGTCGAGCGGACCTTGAAGTTGCCCATCGTGAATTCCCGGGGCCTGGGGGACAGGTGCGGGGTGGCGTACCCCGCGCCGTCACCGTCCTCGCCGTGGCACTGCGCGCAGTTTCTCAGGTAGAGCGCCCTGCCCGACTCCCGCTCCGCTCCGGTCCCAACGTCCTGAGCCGTCGTGCGCACCGATCCCAACGACACGGCGCACAACGAGGCGACCAGGACAGCGAAACACCACCGCAGAGCCGTGACGAAGGTCATTCCGCCTCACCCTCCTCCGTGGCGCGGGGCCGCTCGCCCGTGAAATCGTAGAGAAAGAGGATCACTTCCCACATCTCCTCTTCGCTCAAGAACTGCTCCCAGGCGGGCATGGCTGTCGCCCAGGGAGCGCCTTCCTCGGGCAGCCCTGGTCCCCCCTTCGCTATTCGCCAGAACAGAAACGTTTCGCTAAGATTCGCGATCGTCGCCCCGTCGGCGAAGTCGGTCGGGAGCGGGTCCAGCCCGTGGACGAACATGCCGTTGCCGGACAGATTATCTCCGTGGCAGAAGACGCAGTTTTCATAGTAGACCCGGCGCCCGTTCTCGACATGTGTCCGAAACTCTTCCGGATTCTCCGTCTCTAGATGTCGGAAGGGGTTGTCTCCAGCGTCGAGATCAATCTCGGCTTCATGAACCGTGATCGCGGCAGGCGGCGCAGGATGGACCGTCCGCGCGAAGAATGGAGGCTCGACGGCAACGTTCATCTGCACGTAGACGTTCGCCGCTGCGAGCGCCGGAATGACGATGGCCGTCACGACGAGGAGCGCTGTGTACCGTTTGTCCGTCATGAGCCGGAGCAGCGGGCCGGAGACTTCTTCGCGGCGCTCCTGGCTCGAGGAGACATATGCCAGGATCGCCATCGAGACGATTCCCATGTAGATCGAGATGACGGAAGCGGGAATCGGGGCCGTGAATCCGAATCGGAAGAGGACGTAACTCCCCACCCACCAGGCGCCGGCCCACAACAGCAGCTTGGCCCGAAGGAGGCGAAGGAGCCCGAACACGGCGACCAGAGCGAGGACGACAAGGTTGTTCATTGCGTGGCCCCCTGGGCCGGAGGCGCATCTGGCGCGATCCCCGGGGCGGGCAGGCCGTCCGCAGGCGGCGCGGCGCCCGGCGTGACCCCCTCGGCCGGCGGCGGAGCATCCGGTGCGGCGCCCTCGGCCGCAAGGGCCTCCTCGTCCACAGGGGCGTCGGCGGGCAGCACCGCGTTCTCCGGGGTGTAATAGGTGTGCGCCGTCTGGAGCGTGACGGTCGCCGTGCCGCCAAGAGACTGGAGGTATGCGATGACGACCAGGATCTCCTGATCGGTCAGGCCGATCGGAGGCACGTTGATGACGGGCATTCCAGGGTTGAATCCCTCGACAACATAGCTGTCGGGTTCATAGAGTGATTGAGCGAAGTACTCGACATCACTCATGCCAGGAACGCGGGTGAGCGCGCGACCGGCGACCCCGCTGAGGTCGGGGAATCGGAGCGCCCCGGTCTGGCCGATCGTGTGGCAGGTCATGCACAGGCCCTTGCCCCCCGCGATCTCGCGGCCGATCTCGACCATCTCGGGCGTGGTGAGGTCGGCGCTGATGACGATCGCCTCAGGAGGCTGAACTTCGTTTTGAGGCACCATCTGGCCGACGTAGGTATAGAACGCGGTCGTCGCGAGGACGAGAGCGCCGATTTTGGGAGCGACCGGAATCGTCATGACAGCCTGGTCCGCCCCTCGACGTCCTGCGCGGATACGCCACGCGATTCAGCTACGGCACTCGGCTGGTGGCCTACAGCGCCCCCGAGCGCTATGTGTCCGCCTGTGGGCGTCTCTCGCTGCGGCGCCGGCGCGAGAGCCCGATCGGGCAGGTCGTGGAGGCCCGTGATCCAGAACACGACGCCGATCAGGACGAAGAATATGAGCACGGTCACCGAGACGACCTGCGTCGCGAAGCCGAGGGTAGGCGTGAAGGCGTCGGCCGAGTTGTCCCGAATGACACCGTAGACATGCCAATGCTGGCGGAGCCCGGACCGAACGTAGCCCATGAGCCCCATGAGCCAGGTGAAGGTCACCGCGATGAAGATCAGCACGTACTGAGAGATGGCCGGGATCCTTCCCCAGTGCACCTCGGCCGTCCTCGCCTTGCGGTAGAGGGGGATGTCGATCACGGCGATTAACACCATGGCGAGCAGAACTGAGCCGACCTGGGGCACAGAGAGGCCAATCCTGACGCTCGCCTCGACAAAGTACCCGTAGACGCCGAGGAAGATGACGAAGATCGCGGCGGCCGCAAAGATGGTGAGCTGCGCCGCATGGCCCGCCTTCGCCCATGCGACCGTTGCGGCCTTTCCCGTCCGGCGGAAGAGAATGAAGCTCATGAAGGTCGTGAGGATCAGGATGTTGACGGCGGTGTTCTTCGCGGACATGACGCCCAGGAAACCGAGGATCGGGTGCGTCGATCCTCCCATCGCCCGGAGTTCGGAAACGGTTGCAATGATCGATCGCGGCGTCGCCCAGACCATGAAGCAGAGCGCGATCGCGATGAGAAGGTACTTGATGAATTTCTGGAGCGGCTGGCTCCCCTGGACCCGCCCCATCCCGAGCCAGAGGTAGTAGTTAGCCCCGAGGAAAAGACTCCCGATCAGGACCGCCTGAATGATGAACAGCCAGGAAAAGGCCCCTCCCATCAGCGTGAGCCCGAGCGTCTGCGAGTAGGCGTAGATCTCCGCCGCGAGCCAGTAGCCGGCGAAGGGAAGCGGGAGGAAGGCGATGATTGCGATGAAGTTCCCGATGTACCCCATCCAGTCGTAGTGCGCGCGCTCCTCGTCGGATGTCGCCCCGAGGAACTTGAAAGCCGCGTAAGCGGCGGCGACCGATCCGCCGAAGGCAACGTTCGCGATGACTCGATGGATGTTGATCGGCATCCAGGTGAAGTTGTAGACCGCGTCCCAGGTGGAGATCACCGCCCCGCTCTCCGAAATCCCGTTCGGCGACGTCATGAACGTGAGCCAGGCATTGGCGATCAGCATGATGCCCGTGCCAACGATGTTGAGGCCGAGCCCCAAGCCAAGATGTACCAGGGGATGGAACTTCCCCCAGCCGTAGTAGTACGTGTAGAGGAAGAAGGCCTCGGCGAAGAAGAGCAGTACGTACGGGAGAAACGTCGGCGAGAACACGCTCATCAGGTAGTTCGTGAACTGCGGATACAGGATGATCAGCATGAACGTGAGGAACGCTCCGAGGGTCGCCGTGAGCGAGAAGGAGACGGAGAGGAGCCTCGTGAACTCGTGCGCAAGCTTGTCGTATCGCGGATCTCCGGTCTTGTAGCCGATTACCTCGATGATGAACGCGAAGAGGGGCACGGCAAGGACGAACGCCGCGAACAGCAGGTGCAGCTGCGCGACCGCCCAGATCGCTACACGACTGCCAACGACCGGGAACGTCCGGTACTCGGCTTCCTCGTAGAGCGTCGTCCGGGCCTCCTCGGCCGCGTCCTCTGCCTCGTCGGCCAAGCCGGCGACGCGGGGCGTCTGGTCCACGGTCCCGACAGGAACTCGCGAAGGCGCTCTGTACTCCCCGCTCATCAGCAAGGAGGCCATCTGGACCGCCCCTGCGAACATCACGATGGCGACGACGGGACCGAGAAGGACCTGCACCTTGCGGTTCCTGACGGCTTTCCTCACGATGTTCGTCACGGTGTTCGTCACGGCGCCTTCCTCAGTTGATGCCTGGAGGCGCGTTCGCGGCTCTTGCCAGCTGCTCGCGCTGAAGCTCTCGCACGTGGGCGACGATCGCCCACCTGTCCCAGGGGGGGATCGGCCAGCGGTAACCGGTCATCAGCCCTGACCCGTTCGTGATGACGTCGAAAATCTGCCCGTCCGGATACGCCAGGAACTGTTCCTCGTGGAAGGAGGCGGTGGGGACGCTGCCTCGCTCGAACAGGATCCCTCTGCCGAACCCCCGAGCGTCGTGGCAAGGCTGGCAGTAGATCTCGTAGCGCTGGGCTCCGCGCTCGACGAGCGCGTCGTCCACGGGCACGGGGATTGCCGCGACGAACTCCCCGTCCGCTCCCTGTCCAGTGAAGAACGCCGCGTCCTCCCGGAGCTCTCCGATCGCGACCGTTCCCGGAACGGGTGCACGCATGGACGCGCCGTCGTAGAAGAAGTTGCTGGCCGCCTGTGGGCGGACTTTCGGCTGGTCGTCCATGCTCGGGTTGATATGGATGGGAGGGCGGCTCGACGTGCAACCGCGCGCGCAGCCGCTGAGGGCGACGACCGACGCGAGCGTCAGCGCGAGCGCCCGCAGGCGCCGTCGGCGGGCGATCATGCCAGCGACCCCCTCCCTTCCTCTTCCGCGTGCCAGGCTTCCGCGTCGGCCTGCGCGCCTTCGAGGGCCGGATTCGGGTTCCGCACCTTGGCCAGATAGGTCGTCCGGGGCTTGGTGTTCAGCTCCTCGAGGAGCGAGTAGTTGCGCGGATCGGCCTTGGTCTGCACGATCCGGCTCGACGGGTTTCGAAGGTCTCCGAACTCGATCGCCGAGGCGGGGCACGCCTGCTGGCACGCCGTCTTGATGTCGCCGTCGGCAAGCTCGCGCCCCCCGAGCCGCGCGTCGAGTTTCTCCCGATTGATCCTCTGCGTGCAGTAGGTGCACTTCTCCATCACGCCCCTCGAACGGACGGTGACGTCCGGGTTCATTGCGAGCTGGAGGGTGTCCGGCGTGTCCTTGGTGTAGTTGAAGAAATTGAAGCGACGCACCTTGTAGGGACAGTTGTTCGAGCAGTAGCGGGTCCCGATACACCGGTTGTAGACCATGACGTTGAGGCCCTCGGCGTCGTGAACGGTCGCGGCCACCGGGCAGACCTGCTCGCAGGGCGCGTCCTCGCACTGCATGCAGGGAACGGGCTGGAAGACGACCTCCGGGCTGCCGGATGGCTCGCCGGAGAAGTACCGGTCGAGCCGGATCCAGTGCATCTCCCGTCCTATCGCGACCTGGGCCTTGCCGACGACCGGCACGTTGTTCTCGCTCTGGCAGGCGACCATGCACGCATTGCACCCGATGCACGAGTTCAGGTCGATCGTCATCCCCCACTGGTGGCCCTGATCGTAGGCCTGCTCCTCAAAGAGGGAGAACAGATGCGGTTCCTCCGCGAAGACGCCGTATGGGGTGGTCACTCCTTCGGGGTGGTCGGCCGTTGCCGCGCCCTCCCCATCCTCGAGTTGTTCTGTCTCGGCGTCTGTTTGCGACCGCAGCGCCGTCAGGGTCGACTCGCGGACGAGGGGGCGCCCCTCCATGCTGCCGTGCTCCTGGGTCGCCGAGAGCGGGTAGGTGCGCTCGAGCCTGGTGAGGCTGGCCCCGCTGCCGAAGCCCAGGGCTTCGGAACCTCGGACCGTGAACGCGTTGAAGCCGACCCCCGACCCGACCCGACCCGCGTGCGAACGGCCGTAGCCGACCGTCAGGGCGACCACGCCATCCGTCATTCCGGGGAGGAGCCACACAGGGAGTTCCATCGAGCGGCCGGAGTAGTCGAGGCGGACCCAATCCCCGTTCGTGAGGCCGAGCGACTCTGCCGTTGTCGGGCTGACGAGCGCGGGGTTATCCCAGGTCAGCTTGGTCAACGGGTCGGGAAGCTCCTGTAGCCACCCGTCGTTGGCGAAGCGACCGTCGTGAACCGAGGGGGACGGGAGGAAGACGATCTCCAGGCCATCTGGAGCTGCGCCGCCGATCGATTGCGCGAGCTCCGCAAAGGGCTCGCCTGTGAGCTCTGGGACGACTTCGGGCAGCTCGCTACCGGCAAACAATCCGTCGTGCAGGACGCGGTTCCACGTTGTCTCGAAATCGTCCTCGCCCAGGATCGGTTGCCAGGTCTCCCGGACGATGTCGTAGCCGGGACGATCCGGCCCCGCCACGGGCACGACGGGCGCCACCGGCGCAACGGGATCGATCGGTGCGGCTGGCGCCTCAGGCGCCACCGGCGCGACGGGATCAATCGGTGCGGCTGGCGCCTCAGGCGCCTCCGGGGCGACAGGCCCGACGGGTGCCTCGGCGGCCACAGGGGCCACCGGCGCTACGGGCTCAGCAGGAGCCACAGGTGCGACGGGATCAACGGGAACCACAGGTGCCTCGGCGGCCATGAGGCCCAGCAGCTCGACGGGGGTTCGTCCGCCAAAGAGGGGTTGGATCATCGGCTGGACGACACTGAGCGTGCCCCCAACCGCGCGCGCGTCTCCCCACCCTTCGAGGTAGTGAGCGCGAGGGATATGCCACTCCACCTGGGAGGATGTTTCGTCGACCGCATGTCCGAGCGCGATCGAGTGAGGGACCTCCGCCATGGCCGAGGCGAAGTCGAGATCGGCGGGGGCATCGAAGACGGGATTGCCGCCCAGCACGACGAGGGTCTCGATGGCGCCCCCCTGCATCGCGGAGACGAGCGACGCGAGCGAGCCGACGCTCGGAAGGGCCGCGTCGGTCGTCTCGTAGTAGCTGACGGTCGTGCCAGTGTTGCCGAGATAGGTGTTCAGGGCGCAGACTGCGGCGTGGACGGCCGGGGGCTGGCGCTCCCCAGCCACGATCACTCCGCTGCCCCTGTTCGCCAGAAGGTCCTCGGCAAGGGCGTCGATCCAGCGCGAGTCGACACCGGGGACGCCGGCTCCAGCCAGGGTTGCGGCTCCGGCCTCTGTCGGAGCCACGCGTGCCGCCAAGGCCGCGAGGAAGGGGGCGATCTGCCGGCTTTCGAGGCGAAGCCGATGATCCGCCATGGCTCCCGTCAGGGAGTACACTCCTTCGACGGCGTACAGCCGGTTCATCGCCCCGCCAGCGGGCCCCGCGCGCCGTCCGGCCGCGAAGCCTCGCGCGTTGCGGATCATCTCGGGGTCGGTCAGGAGCGGGTCGGCGTCGAGAGCGAGGATGACGGCCGCCTCATCGAGCCGGAGCACGACGTCGAGGTCGCGCCCCGTTGCGGACCGCAGACCCGCCAGCCGGTTCTCGTCGCTGACCGCCTCGTACGTCGCCCAAAGTGCCTGCGGATAGCGGGCGCGGAACTCGAATGCGAGGCGCGCCAGCGTGGGGGAGGAGAAGGACTCGGAGAGGACCGCCAGGCCGGCGCCGCCATCTGTGGCGTGAGCCTGGGACCGCTCCCCCCAGGCCGTCACGAACTCGTCCCAGGACGTCGCCTCCCCATTCAGTCTGACCGTCTGCGAGCGGTCAGGATCGTACAAGCCGAGCACGGACGCCTGGACGCGCCCGCTCGAAGCCCCGAGGGTGGAGGGGTGGCTGGGGTTCCCCTCGATCTTGGTCGGTCGGCCTTCGTGGCTCTCGACAACGAGACCGTAGGCGCTCCGGCCGAACGGCATCGTCGTGGCGTAGGAGCGGGGGATCCCAGGGACGAGCTCCTCGGGGGCGGTGACGAAGGGAACAATCTCTTCGACGGGGCGTCGGCATCCCACAAGCCCCGCGAGCGACAGCGAGGCGCCCATGAGCTTCATCATGCCGCGCCGGGTGATCCCCTCGGGAAGCTCCGAGGCTCCCCCCGGGAATTCCCGCTCGAGGAACGCGCGCGACTCGGGGCGATCCTCGCGCTGCGCAAGACTGCGCCAATACGCCTCTTTCACCGATGGCACCCCGAGCAGTCAGTCGGCGGATTGACAGGTCGGTCGCGATCGAGCTGCGCTGCGAGCGCCAGCACGTCCCGGGGAGGGGTCCACCTCATGTTGGTGACTTCCGAGACGGGGCGTCTGTGGGGATCCGGGTTGCGGTGACAGTCGAGGCACCAACTCATGCTGAGGGGCGCCATCTGGGTGACCGTTTCCATCTCGTCGATACGACCGTGGCAGGTGACACAGCCGATTCCCCCCGCTACGTGCACGTTGTGGGCGAAATAGGCGTAGTCGGGAAGGCTGTGGACGCGAATCCAGCGCATCGGCCGGCCGGTCTCGTCGCTGTCCAGAATCGGTGCGAGCGCCTCGCTGTCCCGCATCACGGTCTGATGGCAGTTCATGCAAGTCTGCGTCGGCGGAACGTTTGCGACCGGAGAGATCTCGACCGACGCGTGACAGTATCGACAATCGATATCGAGCTCGCCGGCGTGGAGCGCGTGGCTGTACGGGACGGGCTGAACGGGACTGTAGCCGACGTCTGTGTACCAGGGAGAAAAAAAGTACCAGACCCCCGCGACCGCGAGCGCCGGACCGAGAATGCCCCCGATCGCGGCCATGAGCGGGAGCTTGTTCCACCAGGGGGGAAAAATCTGAGACAAACGGGTTACGACTCCGAGGCGCTGAAAGAAAGGTTGTCTGCGAGTCCGAGGACCGAAGATCTGTCAACGGAGTTTATCCACGAACTGGAACAGGGTCAAGAGATCTATCAACGCGAAATAGATAGTGTCCCTGTCCTTGCCTCGTTAGAAATGTCCCCTCTGTGTTGAGCCACGAATACGCCGGCGGCGTCCACCGGATGGCGCTCGACGGCTTGCCAGATCCGAGCGTCCGGCAGCTCTTGGAAGCGCTGCCGCCAGGGATTCAAATACACTGCGCCAGTGCCGAACCTCGAAGCCCACGTCGCCTCAACTCTTCGCCATGGTCAGGCGGCACAGCCCGCGGTAGTCGGTGAACCTGCGGCCGTGCGCCGCCCGCCTGGCCTCTGGCTCCTCACGGCAATGCTCCTGGCGAGCCCAGTGATCCACGGCGCGGCTCTGCTGCTCGGGCAGCACTGGCTCAACTACGGCAGCCCTCGCGCCTGGGACGCCTTCGTCTACTTCCTCTTCGCCCCCGTCGTCGGCACGCTGATGCTCCGCCGCTACGAGCGTGCCCGTTTCTCGGTCTACGTCTTCCTCTCCTCCGAGATCCTGCGCGCCATCCACATCGAGTCGCTCGCCTTGGGCGTTCTGTCGCTGGCCGCGGTTCTCTACCTACAGCTCCCCTCCGCCCGCCACTATCACCCTTCCGTGGATCCCGGCCGCGTTCTCGAGCGCATCCGACTGTGGCGGCGAGCGTCCGGTGCCTAGCGCGGATTTCATGAGCGAGTAGCTCTCGAGCAAAACGACTCCTGACTCCACACGGTAAGCTACGGGCATGATCGGTCCTATCCGCTCGCTTCTTTTTGCACCGGGCACCCGCCCGGACCGATTCGACAAGGCGATGAACGCCGGCGCTGACGCGGTTGCGTTCGATCTTGAAGACAGCGTTGATGTTGGGCGGAAGGCGGAGGCTCGCGCGCTCGTCGCCGACTACCTGGCGACGCCTGGCACCGGGGCGCTACGGTTGATCCGATTCAACCCGCCTGACACTCCGGACGGCGAAGCCGACCTAAAGTGTTTCAGCGGAGTGCAAGGGTTCGACGGCGTCTTGTTGCCGAAGATTGAGACCGCCGGTGCTGTCGAGCAGGTCGCGCGCGCGTTCGCGGCGCGGTCGCCGTCCGGTGCGGCGCCTCCTCTACTCTTGCTCCTTGAGACGCCACGAGCCATCCTCAACGCGGCAGCGATCGCGGTAGCGGACGCGCCGGTGGCGGCGCTGCTGTTCGGTGCCGAAGACTACACGGCCAGCCTTTCCATCGAGCGAACCATTGATGGCGAAGAGCTGTCGTTCGCCAGAGCCCAGATCGTCCTAGCAGCGGCGTTGGTGGGTGCAGATGCCATCGATGGCGTCTGTATCGATCTCAACGACACCGACGCCCTTCGGCGCGACTCTCGGCGCGCGCGTGCGCTGGGTTTCCGCGGCAAGATGGCGATCCATCCGCGACAGCTTGAAGTCATCAACGAATCCTTCACGCCGACGGTTGCCGAGGTCCAACGCGCCCAGAAACTTATCGAGACGTACGAAACGGCTCGGGCCGCTGGACAGGGCGTGACGACGATGGACGGCCAGATGGTCGAGTTGCCGATTGTCGAGCGTGCACGGCGCCTGATCGCGCTGGCTGGGAAGCACGATGGTCGTTAGTGCCGCGTCTCGGCCAAAGGAGGACCGCCTCCCGGGTGGGGCATCCCAGCGGACGGCGTTGCTCCTCCCTCAAATACCACCAGTATTCTCGGTCGTCGCGCCTGGTCCGCCGGGCGCCGCACTCCGGGATCCGGTCCTTCTTCAGCCAAGACGCGCCACCAGCCGAGGGCTAAAGGGACAGCGTGTTCACTTAGGGCTCGAAATAACCGCGTCTCGGCTGTGTTTGATTGTGGCGGCATCGCTGCTGAATGTCGGCGTGGCGCAGGCTGGCCAGATCAGTGCCCACACTTACGATGGTTCCCCTCCCCCGTCGCCACCGGAGGTGATGGCGCGCGACGCCGAGGGCCGGACGACGATACGTGCCGTGCGCGTGGACGCACCACTGCGCATCGATGGCGCGTTCGATGAGGCGCTGTACACCAGCGTACCGGCGATGACCGACTTCGTGCAGGTGGAGCCGGACCTCGGCGCGCCCGCCACGGAGAAGACCGAAGTGTGGATCGCGTTTGACGGTGACAACTTCTATCTGTCTTTCCGGTGTTGGGACTCGCAGCCTGAGCGCCGGGTCGCCACCCAGATGCGTCGGGACGGCACGAACCTGTACAACGGCAACGACGTCATCAGCATCTTCGTTGACACTTTCTACGACCGTCGCAACGGATTCGGCATCACGATGAACTCGATCGGTGGTCGCAACGACGGTCAGATCGTCAATGGGCAGTACAACTCGGACTGGAACCCGGTGTGGGAGATGGCCAATGGCAGCTTCGACGGGGGTTGGACGCTCGAGGTCGCGCTGCCCTTCAAGTCGCTCCGTTACCGGACCGGGACCGCTCAGATGTGGGGTTTCAACGCGTTGCGGACTGTCCGGTGGCGAAACGAGCTGTCGGTGCTGATACCGGTTCCGCCCTTGCGCGGTATGAATAGCATCCGACAGCCGCAACTGGCGGCGACGATCGTTGGGATCGAAGCGCCTCCTGCGTCGAACAAACTTGAAGTGAAACCGTACGCGGTCTCGAGTCTCACCACAGATGCACGAGGCGGTCCGTCCTCGCCGACGTCGACCGATGGCGACGTGGGTCTCGATGTGAAGTACAGCCCGACACAGAACCTGGTCGCCGACTTCACGTACAACACCGACTTTGCACAGGTGGAGGCCGACGAGCAGCAGGTGAACCTGACGCGCTTCAGTTTGTTCTTTCCTGAGAAGCGTGAATTCTTTCTGGAGAATCGTGACACGTTCGCGTTTGGTGGAGTGGGGACCGGAGGTCGTGGTGGTGGGAGTGGCGGGGACACACCGATTCTTTTTTACAGCCGGCGTATCGGTCTGGACGCCGGGCAGCAGGTGCCGATCATCGCCGGCGGTCGCCTGACGGGCAGGGTGGGCCGCTTTACTGTGGGTCTGATGGATATCCAGACGGCGTCGTCAGACTCCACGGGGGCTCGATCCACGAACTTCTCCACGGTCCGTCTCAAGAGGGACATCCTCGCGCGCAGCAGTGTGGGGGTTCTCGCCACGGGACGATCGGTGGGATCGGGCGGCGGGGGCGCGAACGCCGCATTCGGGGTCGACGCGAACTTCAACTTCTTCACGTTTCTGACGGTCGACAGCTACTGGGCGAGAACGCGCTCGGACGGTGCCACGGCCGGCGACGACACAAGCTATCGGGCGGCGGCGAATTACGCCGGCGATCGTTACGGCATGCGGCTGGAGCACCTTGCGGTCGGCGAACGCTTTCGGCCGGAGCTGGGTTACGTCCGTCGGCAAGATATCAGACGCTCGTTTGGTGAGGCGCGATTCAGCCCACGTCTGGCGAGCGGGCCTATTCGCAAGTTGTCGTGGACTGGCTCGATCGCCTATGTCGAGAATGGTGCAGGACGACTCGAGGCGCGTGAAGAGGTCGCCGACTTTGGCATCGAGTTTCAAAACGCCGATCTGTTCAACCTGACCTACATGCGAGCGTACGAGTTCGTGCCACGCTCGTTTCAGATCGCGTCAAACGTGGCAGTACCGATCGGAGGATATGACACCGACACGGTGAGGCTCAGATACGCGCTGGGTCCGCAACGTGCGGCCTCGGTGGGCGTGACCGCCGAGTACGGCACGTTCTACAGTGGCCACCGGACGGCGGTGTCAGCGACCAGGGGTCGTCTGACGTTCGGGCCGCGCTTGTCGCTCGAGCCGACCTACTCGGTCAACTGGGTAGACTTGGCCGAAGGGTCATTCTCCACGCATCTGGCCGGCTCCAGGGTGACCTACACCATGACGCCGCGGATGTTTGTCAGCGCGCTCATCCAGTTCAACTCAGCGAGCCAGGCCCTCTCCGCGAACGTTCGTCTGCGCTGGGAGTATCAGCCCGGGAGCGAGCTCTTCGTCGTCTACAACGACCAGCGCGACACGCGTGGCCGGGGCGTGCCCGAGCTGACGACCCGAGCCTTCGTCGTTAAGTTCAACCGCCTTTTCAGGTTCTGACCGCTGCCCTGCGGTGATCCGCTCGTTCCTCCAGAAGGGAGGATCCTCCCACCGATGTGTCGACGGTTGTGATTCTTCAGGGAAGGGCCTGTGTAGCGCGACGCTGTCGGTAGTGCCGTTCAGACGATCGTCGCGCGTGTCAGCGAACGCCCTCAGACAGTAGCGGGTGGCCCAGCAAGGCGATACGTGGTTGGACCGCGACGCCCGCCGTTTTCAGGCGGCGGGCGTGTATGCCGGAGCCCATGTCGCTGCCTCTACTCCCGCGGAAGGCTGACGTTGATCGGCGCGGTCTCTCCAGCCTGAACGTCGATCTGCGTCGAGTAACCGCGATATCCGTCTTTACGGACTTCAACGCGGTGCGTTCCGGGGGCAATCTCAAGGACAAGCGCCTCATCATCCGATGGTCCCTCCCATCGCTCGCCGTTGATGAGCACGTCAGCGTCCGCGGGCTGCACCCGGACCGCGATTGCGCCAAACGACGCGTCACGATTCATTGGATTCGAATCGGCGGCGGAAGTGTCCCTCAGCGAGGATTGGCCCGTCGCCGTGGGTCTCGGCTCTGGCGAGTCGTTCGGTCCGAGCGGCACCATCTCATGCTTGAAGCGAAGTGTCTTGTCGGGCTGTAGCAGGAGTCGCTCCGTCACGGTACGGTAGCCCGGAAGGTACAGCGACATCTCGTATTCGCCGGGTTTGAGTCGGAGCCGCTGAAAGATACCGTCGTACTCGTTTACGGTTCCAGCGTAGTAGCCATCGACAAAAACCTCGGTTTCGCGCGGAGAGACCTGCAGCCGAAGTGCGGAGTCTGGACGGTAGATCTGGCCGGCGCCGTACGCGGAGTATCCGCCGTAGTAGGAGTACCCACCGTAGTAGTAGGGATTGTAGAACCGGTTGTAGAACGGGCTGTAGAACGAGGAGTAGTACAGCGGCCGGTAATAGGCCCCGATGGCGACACCGCCGCGTCTCCGAGGCACGACCCGTACAGTTCGACGCGGCCCGGCCACGCCACGATTGCCGGAACGCGGTGCGGGCGCTACCTGTCGGCCGCCTCTGCCGCCACCTTCGCCGGTGGCTGGGCGCCCCCCACGTCGCCCTTGCGCCTCAGCGCTGTCCTGCAGGAGCGGCGCGCCGAGCATGGCGACCACTGCGCACGAGAATGCGAGAGTACGTGTATATGTCATGGCGTGAGACCCTCCATGCCTCTGGAGGACATTGAGGCAATTGTTGTGCCGGCGTCTCACGAGCCCAACGGGTTGATTCGCGCGGTCCGGCGTCGCTTCGTGATGACGCCTGTCACGTCAGGAGGACGGGTACAACCCTTCCAGGCGGTCTGCCCCTGTCCCGCGAATCTTCCGACGTCGGTCGGAGCACAACCCGGACCTGACGCCCGCCGCTGACCACGGCGGGGCCGATGTACCGGTGGAACCCGACCGGTCGATTCGTGTGGTCACAGAAACTTCACCGAGATGCGACGGCAAAGGGAAGGGTAAGGGCAAAGGGAAAAGGCAAAGGGAAGGACAAGGGCAAGGGAAACACCGACGGGTCGGGTCCCACGTAATGTAAGGGTCCCGGGAGCGTGATGAGGAGACTTCGGCTTTCATCGTCGCTACTGCTCTCCGCGGTCGCCGATGGATATCTTGTCTATGACGTCCGCACGGCGCAGCTCCATCGGTTCAATCCGATCGCGGCGCTGGTCGCGGAGCTTTGCATCGGCGGACGCAGCATTGCTCAGATCAAGCAGGACCTGAGTTCGTCGATTCCAGAGTGCGACTGGACGTCGTGCGCGGCGTGGATCGACGCGGCGCTGACGGCGGGGGCGCTGACAAAGCTGGCATCTGAGCTCCGTGAGGCTGACCGTGTCGCGGCGGCCTACGTGTGCCAGCAGCACGCGTCGCAGTTGGCGCCGGACAGGCCGGACGTCTGGCGCGAATTGGGCGAGTTGGCGCACATCATGGATTCCCGCGGGGAAGCTCGGGAGGCCTACCAACGGTACGATCAACTGCGGCCGGGTGACGCCGAAGTCGGGCATCTATTGGTTGCTCTGCAGGATGGTCCAGCGCCGGCAAGGGTATCGGCGGCGCGTGGGCCGAACTTGATGTACTCGACCTGGGATGCGGACGGGACTTGCCGCCGCGCAGCTCAGGTCGCGTGCGCGTCGCCTGGGTCGGAGTGGACCTGTCGGAATCGATGGTTGAGGTCGCGCGGCGCCGAGGGCCGTACGACGCGCTGCACGTAGCTGAGGTGACCGCATTTCTGGCCCGGACCGGGCACGACGCGTTTCATCTCATCACGGCGTGCGACACGCTGATCTATTTTGGCGATCTGCGCCAGGTCGTCTTCCCGGCAGCACAATGGTTGCGGCCGGGGGGCCTCATTGCGTTCACCGTCGAACGAAGCGACCGCCCTCCTTTTCACCTCACTGATTCCGGGCGCTTTGCGCACCATGCCGACCACATCAGAGAGGTTGCCGGAGAGGTGGCTCTCACCCTAGCCAGTCTGGACGACGTGATCCTGCGGTACGAGTACGGCAAGGCCGTGCACGGCTTCGTGGCGGTGCTAAAAGCCCCCGACGACGCCTCAACGATGTTGCCCCCCGCAGCTGAGTCCTCAGCCGCAGACTGCCGTCCCTGAATTCAGCGGAGGACGCCTTCGTCCGGCGAATGTCAAGCGCGTGCACCTGCCACGGGCTTCGGGGCGGATATCATTGAGGACGATGAATTCGCGCACAGTAACCCACCAGTCTGCGGTGTCGGCGCCTAGCACCGCATCCGCGATCACCGACTAAGCGAGCACGTATGAGCCGTCGGTTCTCTGTCTTTGTTGATAACTCCGGCTTGCTTGTTTCCGGCACGGTGCTTGCCCTCATCTGGGCCAACGTCGGCCACGAGAGTTATGAGACCGTCTCGCACGCGCTGCACTTCGCCGTGAACGACATCGGAATGGCCTTCTTCTTCGCGATCGCGGCGAAGGAAGTCGTGGAGGCCACGGCCCCTGGCGGGGCGCTGCACTCGCCGCGCCGTTCGGCAGTGCCGCTGATCGCGGCGATTGGTGGCATGGTCGGCCCTGCTGCGATCTACATCACCCTCGTACTGGTGTTCGCTCGGCCGGACCTCGCGCAGGGATGGGCCATTCCGGTGGCCACTGACATCGCGTTCAGCTATCTCGTCGCGCGGATCATATTCGGCGCCAAGCATCCAGGCATTCCGTTCTTGCTTTTGCTTGCGATCGCTGACGATGCGCTCGGCTTGATGATTCTGGCGGTGTTCTATCCGTCCGGTGATCTACACCTGGGCACATTCGCCATCGTTCTGGGCGTGGCGATGGTACTGGCGTGGTGGTTACGGAGCCGCAAGACGCTGAGCTTCTGGCCGTACATTGTCGGTGCGGGAGCGGTCTCGTGGCTCGCCTTCTATTGGGGTGGCCTGCATCCGGCGCTTGCGCTTGTGCCGATCATGCCGTTTGTGCCACACGCGTCGCGCGACGCGGGTCTGTTTGTCGAAAGACCGGATGCCCACGACACGCTCAACGAGTTCGAACACTGGTGGAAGCTACCGGTTCACGTCATCCTGTTTTTCTTCGGTCTCGCCAACGCGGGTGTCGCCGTCACGAGCGTCGGCACCGGCACCTGGTTCGTGCTGGCGGCAATCCTGCTCGGCAAGCCGATCGGCATCGTTGCCTGTACGGGACTGAGTGTCGCAGGCGGTTTGCACATGCCGGCCGGCGTGACATGGCGCGACATGACCGTGCTCGGTGTGGTGGCGGCAATCGGCTTCACCGTCGCGCTCTTTTTTGCGACGGCGGCGTTTCCGGCCGGAGAACTGCTCGACCAGACGAAGATGGGGGCGCTCCTGAGCTTCTCGGCTGCGGTCGTCGCGATCGGGGTGGCCTTCGTGCTGGGAGCCGGCCGGATGGCACACACGTAACCCGGCCCGATCGGAGCGGGCAGACGGCCCGACGCGTCGAGTCCGTGCACATCATCAACATCAACACAGACAGTGCGGTCCCGCGCGAGGCATGGCACCGGGATACGTGAGGCGACGCGTGGAGCATGTCGGTTTGCAACGCGCACAACATGTTTTGTCTTCAACCCGACGAGGGCGCCGATGAAGGTTCGTCCTGGCGCTCCGTATCCGCTCGGCAACACCTTTAACGGGGCGGGCGTCAACTTTGCGATCTTTTCTGAACACGCAACGAGGGTGGAGCTGTGCCTGTTCGACTCGCTAGGCGACCCGCCCGGCCGCCGTTATGATAGGCGCTGGATTATCGAGTGACGGATGAAAGCACGGCCCTCATCGTCGCCGTTGCGCTGGCTGCGGGCGTGTCGGTTCAATGCGTTGCCAAGCTGGTTCGCGTACCGGCGATTGTCCTCCTGTTGGCGGCAGGCGCGGCGCTCGGGCCTGAAGGCCTAGGATGGGTTCGGCCCGCCGCGCTCGGTGAAAGCCTCTTTATCCTTGTCGATTTCGCCGTCGCCATCATCCTGTTCGAGGGTGCGCTCAATCTCGATGTCGCGCGACTCCGGCGCGAAGAACGCGTCATCCGGCTCCTCGTCAGCATCGGCGCACTCATCACTCTGGCAGGTGCCACGCTAGCCGCGCGCGTATGGCTGCTGTGGCCGTGGCCGCTCGCGATTCTGTTCGGTGCGCTGGTCGTGGTCACCGGTCCAACCGTTGTCGGTCCGCTCGTGCGGAACCTCCGCCTCAGGCCGCGACTACAGACGGTGCTCGAAGCCGAGGGAGTGTTCATCGATCCGATCGGTGCGCTTCTGGCCGTGCTCGTGCTGCAGGTGACGTTGGCGACCGATCCATCTCAGGCGGCGGCCGGCATGCGCGACCTCGTTGTGCGAGTGGTGGCCGGGCTCGCCATCGGCGCTGCTGGCGGATTCACCCTGACGCTGTTGCTGCGCTTCGAGAAGCTGGTGCGCGGTCTCGAGAACATTCTGGTCCTGGCATTCGTCACGCTGATCTTTCACTTAGGTGAGCATGTGCTCAGCCAGAGTGGTCTCATCGCCGTCACCGTCGCCGGCGTCATTGTCGGCAACCACGAGAATCCGGTGATCGACGACCTGCGGGAGTTCAAGGATCAGCTTACGCTCTTGCTGATCGGCACGATCTTCATCCTGTTGGCAGCCGATGTGGGTATGGCGGAGGTGGAGGCGCTCGGCTGGCAGGGTGCGGCCGTGGTCGGCACGCTAATCGTGGTTGTGCGCCCGGCGAGCGTGTGGTTCGTCACGCGCGGCGCCGAACTTGCCGCGAAGGAGCGCGTGTTCCTGGCGGCGCTGGCGCCGCGGGGCATCGTGGCGGCTGCCGTGGCGTCGCTGATTGCCAGGACCTTGGACAGCAGCGGCATAGCGGGCGGAGACGCGTTGCGTGCGCTGGTCTTCCTGGTGATTTCAGGGACTGTGGCGGCGGCCGCGCTCGTCGCGTGGCCGCTGTCGGCGGCGCTTGGTCTTCGGCTCGCCGCGCGGGATCGCATCGCGGTGCTCGGCGCGCAGGGACTCGGGCTCGCGCTGGCGACCGAGCTTCGGGCGCGCGGCGCCAGCGTCGTCTTGATCGACAACGATCCGCAACGGTGCCACGCGGCCGAGCGCAAAGGGTTCACGGTCGTGTTCGGTGATGGCCTACAGGAGCGCACGTTGCGGCGCGCCCGCATCGAGCTGGCCGGCACCGTCGTGGGCGCCACGTTCAACGAGAACCTCAACAGCCAGTTCGTTCGTTATGCCAGACATGAATTCGACGTGCCGACGGGACTGGTGTCGGTGAGTTCAGCCAGCGGAGACAGCGCCCCAGAGCATGTCGCCAGACATCGCGCCGACGTGCTTTTCGATGGTCCCCACGATCTGGAGCGGTGGGACGTGCGTTGGCGCCAGGCGGAAGTGACGACCGGCCTTTTTGAGTTTCGCGAGGCGCAGAAATCCGCCGAGGAGTTGTCTGACGCGCAGGCCGCTGTCGACCGTCGCTCGGACACCTATGTGATCCTGGCCCTGCACAGGCACCGCCACGTCGCGCCGATGGCGCGCTCCGTCAGATTGCGGTCCGGCGATCGAGCCTCGATCGCTCTGTACCTGCGTGCGAAGGAGCAAGCCATCGTGGAGCTCGCCCTCCAAGGCTGGCACCTCCTCCCCGCGGGTGCCGATTCTGCAGGGTCCGACGCGATCTTCGCCGCACCGCCGTAGCGGGCAGGCCCTCTGTCAGGTTAGCCAGCAGCGCCAGGCTCGAGGCCGAGCGGGCAGCCCCAGTTGTCATCGCCGCCATGGTCGGGCAAATCCTCTGGTTTTGGCTCCACACCGATGTTTCTTGACTGGCGGGGCGCTAAGAGGCACACTGACCGTCTAATTTTTTAAGTACAGTTGCCTAGGGTTGGATAGCGTAAGGGTTGCGCGCGCCGGCGGGCTGTACGCCAGGTAGAAGGAGGGGGTGTATGCGTTCGAAAGATCTCTATTGGGGGATCGTGACGTTGGGCGTTGCTGCGAGCCTCGTGGCATCGCTGGTGGTCGTCAATGCGGGACAGGGCGGTGAACCTGCCGTCGCCATTGATAACGACGACGTCGGAGGGGTGGTGACCGGTCCGAATGGCCCGGAAGCAGGGGTTTGGGTCATCGCGGAGACCACCAACCTGCCCACGCGTCTGGTTAAGAGCGTCGTGACCGACGACGAGGGCCGCTACGTCGTGCCCGACTTGCCTGACGCCGAATACGACGTATGGGTCCGTGGTTACGGCCTCGTCGATTCGCCAAAGGTCATGACGACGCCAGGAAATATCGTGAACCTGACGGCCGTCGTCGCACCCGACGAGCGGGCCGCAGCCGAGTACTACCCGGCGCAGTACTGGTACTCGATGCTTGAGTTGCCGCCACCGAGTGACTTCCCCGGAACGGGGCCGGCGGGCAATGGTATTGCTGAGAACATCCACAGCCAGGGCGCCTTTGTCGCTCGGGTCGTCAACACCGACGGCTGCGCGGGCTGCCATCAGATGGGCAACAAGGCCACCCGCACGATCCCACAGAGCATCCTCGACGAGACGGAAGACTCAAGGGGAGCCTGGGACCGTCGGCTGCTGTCGGGCCAGGCTGGCGGTGGTATGAGCGCCAGGTTCAACCAGGTGGGCCTGGACCGCACGCTGGGGATGTTTGCGGACTGGACGGACCGGATTGCCGACGGCGAGCTGCCCTCGGCAGAGCCACCTCGTCCGCAGGGCCGCGAGCGGGACGTGGTCGTCACGGTATGGGACTGGGCGGACCCGAAGGTCTATCTGCATGATGCGATCTCAAGTGACAAACGCGATCCGACGGTCAACGCGAACGGTCCCATCTACGGGGCGCTCGAAGCGAGCGCCGACTACATGTCGGTCATCGATCCGGTCACCCACACATCGAGCCGGATTCAGTTGACTCCTCGCGATCCGAATACTCCGAGCTCCGGCGACAATCCGCCGGCCGCGCCGTCCCCGTACTGGGGCGACGAGGTGATCTGGAACAGCCAGACGAGTGCCCACAGCTTCGCCATGGACGGGCAGGGTCGTGTGTGGTCGGCGTCGATCGTTCGAGGGCGCGACACGCCGGCGTGGTGTCGTGAGGGGTCGGATCATCCGTCTGCGAAGCTGTTTCCGATCAATTCGTCCAGCCGCGGGCTGATCATGTACGACCCGGAAACGGAGCAGACGCATACGATCGACACCTGTTTCTCCTATGGCCACGTGAATTTCGACGAGAACGACGTGCTCTGGTCGTCGTTCGGGCCCACCGGCGTCGAGGGATGGTTCGACGTGAAGATCTGGGACGAGACGGGCGACGAGCAACTGGCCCAGGGCTGGACGCCGTTTGTGCTCGACTACAACGGCAACGGGACACGTGACGCCTACACCGAGCCGGATGCGCCCGAGGATCCGACCATGGACAAACGGCTGGCCATTCAGTTCTACGGTGACTCGCCGGCGCTCGACGGCTCGATCTGGGGATCGGTGCGGGGCATGCCGGGCGCGCTCGGTCGGATGGTGCCTGGTGACAACCCGTCAGAGACGGCCCTCGTCGAGGTCTACGAGGTGCCGTGGGACAACCCCAACGCGCCGGAACAGGGCTTTGGACCGCGCGGCATGGACGTCGACAGCGATAGTGTCGTCTGGACGGTCCTGTCGAGCGGACACCTCTCTAGCTTCGACCGCCGCAAGTGTACCGGCGCACTCAACGGTCCCACCGCATCAGGGCAGCATTGCCCCGAAGGGTGGACGCTCTATCCGCTGCCAGGGCCGAACTACAAGGGAGCCGTCGATAACGCCAGCGCCGATTCGGCGTACTACAACTTCTCCGATCGATTCGACATGCTCGGTGTGGGCACCGAAGTGTCGTTGGTGACGGGAAACCTGTCCGAGGGGCTACTGGCGCTTGTGGATGACAACCTTCTGACGTTTCGCGTGCCGTATCCGATGGGCTTCTTCGCGAAGGGGATCGACGGCCGCATCGACGATGCGAGCACCGGTTGGAAGGGAAAGGGCGTTTACACTCCGGTGTCGACACGAGCGCCGTTCCACATGGAAACCGGCAAGGGGACCACGCCCAAGCTCGTGAAGTTCCAGGTGCGACCGAACCCACTCGCTAAGTAAGCAGTAGGATAGGTTAGGCGCGGCGTGATGTGGTAGAGGCGGGCTTCCGAGCCCGCCTCTACTTTTTTCTGCTTGGCGTATGTCTACTTGGCGAGAGACCGCAGATGGTTCACGACGTTCCAGACCTCGTCGTCGGAAAGCCGGTTGCCCCACGGAATCATATCGAAATTCGGCGGGACGCCGTTCTTGATCGAGTCGAAGACGTTGCCGTCGGTGGAGCCGTGATCCCACGTCGCGTCGGTGAGGTCCGGCGAGTCCGGAATCAGGTCGTTGCCCACTCCGCCTTCCGCGGTGCGGCCGTGGCACGACGCACAGTACTGGTTGTAGCTTGCCTGCCCGGCGGCGATAGACTCCGGAGTTGCCGCGACCGGGTTTTCGAGCGCTGCTGCGTCGGGATTCCCCTGGGCCATGGTGACGCTTCCGAGACCTGCGAGGGCGAGCGTTGCGATGAAACTAGAGAAGAGACGTGAATTCACGGGATATGCTCCTGTCAGCTTGAGAGTCAGTGCTCATTCTACCGTCGTTGACGGCCGGTCTGTACTGCGGGGCCGACCGGCCCACCGTGCTATATTTCGCGCATTCCCAAAGGAGGCGCCCGTGTCTGCCAAAATCACTCGGACCGTCGTTGCACTGTGTGTCGCAATCTCCGGCCTGTTCTGCGCCGCGCAGCCAGCTGTGGCTCAGGACTCACCCACCCACACAGCGCCGCTCAGCGGCGTGCCGCAGGGGGTCCCGTACTTCTGCGCGAGTCCCAGCCTGACGAGCGCCACCAGCGGGGTGTGGTCGGACCCGGAGACCTGGTCTCCCCAGCGGGTGCCTGGCGTCGACGAGAAGGTGCGTATAGAGGCCGGTCACGACGTTGTCTACGATGCAGCCAGCGACGTCCGACTCGATTGCATCGAGGTGAACGGACGCCTCAGGTTCAGTACCGACGCCAGCACGCGGATGCGGATCGTCAATCTGACCGTCATGGATGACGGGGTTCTTGAAATCGGGACTGAAGCACAACCAGTGGCGCCGGATGCCACCGCTGAAATCATCATTGCGGACCAGGTCATTGACGGCAGCCTCGATCCCGCGCAGCTTGGAACGGGTGTTCAGAGCCTTGGCACGGTCCGAATGCACGGCGCGGTCAAGTCGACCACGTTCCTGCGGCTGGCTGCCGAGCCGCTCGCCGGACAGACCACGCTGCTGTTTGAAGACGAACCAGTTGGTTGGGCGGCCGGCGACGAGGTTGTGATTCCCGACACGCGGCAACTGCGAGAACGCGAGCGCCGTCAGGGCTTTGTCTCTCGTGATGAAAAGCTCCGGATCGCGTCGGTGGCGGGCAACCAGGTCACGCTACAGTCCGCGCTCCAGTACGACCACGGCGGGGCGCGAACGCCGGACGACACGCTCGAGTTCCTTCCGCACGTTGGCAATCTCACGCGCAATATCGTCGTTCGCTCCGAGAACCCGGAGGGCACGCGCGGACACACGATCTTCATGGCGCGCGCCAGCGTTGATATTCGCTATGTGGCGGTGCAGGGCATGGGACGCACCAAGATGGGGCCGCTCGACAATACGGTGTTCGACGCTGAGGGTAACGTCGTGCACGCCGGAGAGAACCAGATCGGGCGTTATGCGATCCATTTCCATCACAACTTCGGTCCGACGACGCCGCCCGAGAACGGCTACCAGTTCACACTTATCGGCAACGCGGTGGACGAGGCCCCGAAGTGGGGAGTCACGGTCCACAATAGCCACTACGGCCTTGTCCAGGACAACGTTGTGTACAACACCGGAGGCGCGGGGATCGCCACCGAGGACGGCAACGAGGCGTTCAACGTGTTTGAACACAACTTCGCGCTGCGGATCGAGGGTTCTGGCGACTTCGCGCCGCGGAGCGGCTACGGTGGACCGACGGCGGACCCTGGAGGCGAGGGGGCCGGGTTGTGGTTCCGTGGGCCGCACAATTACATCCGTAACAACGTAGCGGCCAACGCCGACGCCGTTGGCTTCGGGCTGGCCGCTGGCGGGCTCGGCTCGGTCAGGATCCCAGCGTTCAAGGGCGCCGATCCGACCGTGGACAGTGAAACGGTCATGCTCGATACGACCATTTCGGGGGTGCTCGAGTTTACGAACAACGAGGCCTACGGCGCGATACAGGCGGGCGCGGTGTGGGGCTGGAACGGCGAGGTCACGGATTTTCGCGTCTGGCATCCCTCGCGGCATGGCGTGACCGCGACGCCCACAGACAGGCTGGTCGTCGATCGGTTGACTGTCCGCGGCGACAGATCGACACTCGTGAGCGATCTCGATGCTCCGGTGGGCCTCTGGTTCTCGAACTATGCGGCAAAGAGTGTGGCAGTCAGAGACGTTGATATTCAGGGGCTTCGCGTAGGCGTGGCCAGCCCGTTCTACCCAAACCAGGCGCGGCTGGAGCCGGGTCGTGGCGACGGGTCAGTCGTGATCGAGAACGGGTACTTTCGCAACCACATTGGTGTCGTGGTCGCCACCGGGTACGCGTCGGACAGCGAGTTGGCGCGAGCCGCCAAACGCTCGGTCGTGCGTAACGCCACCTTCGAGCCGCTGGATCTGCCGGGACGCTCGATGTACGCGCCCGCCGCTGTCTCGATGAACTACAGAATGGCGCCGGGCGACGAGGAGCCGCGCGACCCGATCGAGATCATCGGCTTCAACGGACGGTCCGGCGACGACTTCAAGGTGTACTACTCGCTGGATGCGCCTCCCGACGTCGCACCCTGTCACGAGACGCAGTCTGACATCACGGGGTGGGTGTGCAGGTAGGGCATACAGGAATGCGTGTCACTGTGACCGGACGCGCGCTGTGCAAGTTGGGGCCGGTGGCGGGCCGGACTGCTGAGGGTCGGTTGTCAGAAGGAGATCGTCAATGAGGAGACTCTACGTGCTCGCCGGCCTGCTGACCGTCGGTGCTCTCGGGATTGCGCTGGCTGGTAACGGGGCCCGTCTCACGGCCCAGCAGGCGGAGGCCCGCGTCATCGAAACTGAAGAGGTGCGTGACAACCTTTTTGTGTTGCGGGGCGGTGGTGGCAACACGGCGGCATTGATCGGCCCTGACGGCGTGACACTGGTGGACACGAAAATACCAGGCTGGGGGCAGACGCTGCTCGATAGTGTGTCAGCATTGACCGACCTTCCCGTAACGACGCTCATCAATACCCATAGCCACTTCGATCACGTCGGCGGCAACCCGGAGTTACCGGCCGATATCCAGATCGTGGCCCACGAAAACTCGGCGACCAACATGTTGGAAATGCGCCCGGTCACCGGTTTCGGGCCGCAGAACATGACGTTCGAGGGCGATCGCGGCATGCCGACCGACACGTTCACCGACAGGTTCACACTGGGTAGCGGCGACGCGCAGATCGAGCTCTACTACTTTGGCCGCGCCCACACGAATGGGGACGTCTGGGTGGTGTTTCCGGCGCTGAGCGTGATGCATAGCGGCGATGCCTTCTCCGGCAAGAACCTCCCGATTATGGACGCCAACAACGGCGGCAGCGCGATGGAGTTCCCAGCGACGCTTCGGAAGGTGATCGATGCTCTCGAGGTCGACACGATCATCACCGGGCACAGCACGTTGATGACGATGGACGATCTCCGCGAGTATGCCGACTTCACGGTCGAGTTCCTGGAGGCGATGCGCGCGGCGAAGGCCGCAGGCCAGTCGGCGGAGGATGCGGCCGAGAACTGGACGCCGTCAGCGCGCTTTGAGGGCTACGCCGTCCCGGAGGCGCGGCTGCTGGCAAACGTGCAGACGCTCTTCGGAGAGTTGCCGTAGTCGATACTCACCGCGCGTGCCGGCGCCCCGACATCCCGGGCGCGGATGCAACGGCAGCGAAGCTCAGCGACGGGGCTTAGCGGGTCCCTGCGGCGTAGTCGGCCGCCGAGAACGCATCCACCTGGATCACTTCATCACGCACACGATCGGCCTGGAGTACCTGTTCATACTCGTCGCGTGACACGATGCCCGCCTTGAGCGCCGCGTCAAGCAGTACGTCGCCTGGCGCTTTGTCCAACCGGCCAGCGCGGACGGCGTCACGGATCTTCGTTTCCACCCGATGTGCGGCCACCGCCTCGTGCAGCGCCGCTTCGAGGCGCCCGAGCCCTGGCTCGGTAGCAGGCGGCGTGTAGATGCCGGCCGTGAGTCCGGCGCGGGCGTCGTGCTCCTCCAGGAGTCCGCGCGCGACGAGCGCGCCGGTCGCGTCGGTCGCCGGCCGGTACCGTACGCCCAGCGGAAACACGAGTGGCCGCACGGCCCAGGCTGCAAGCCGATTGGGCAGATTGTCGAGAACGCCCTGCAACGCTCCCTGAATCTCGTGTAGCGCGTGTTCGCAAGAGAAGCGCACGAACGGGATCGCCCAGTCCGGTTCTCGGTCGTGGTGAAAGCGCTTCAGCGTCGCGGAACCCAGGTACAGCCACGCCAGCGCGTCCGCCAGCCGACCGCTGATCTTCTCTCGTCGCTTGAGGTTGGCTCCGAGTGTCGCCAACGACACGTCCGACACAAGGGCGAACGCGGCGCTCATCCGGGTGAACCGGTCGTACAAACGCCGTGTCTGTCTGCTCGATGGCGCGTGCGCGCTCCATCGGCCGTCGGTGATGCCCAGCCACCAGGATCGAGCCGTCATCGACGCCACGTGCCCGATGTGCCCGAAGAGCGCATTGTCAAAGGCCGGGAGATTCCCGGTGGTGGCGGCGGCGACCTCGTCTTGCAGAAACGGGTGACATCGGATCGCGCCCTGGCCATAGACGATCATCGAGCGGGTGAGAATATTGGCCCCTTCGACGGTGATCCCGACCGGTACGGCCTGATACATCTGCGCCAGGATGTTTCGAGGGCCACGACAGATGGCGGCACCTGCGCGTATATCCATTGCATCGTTGACGACGAGGCGCATCGAGTTCGTCAGGTACGCCTTGACGATCGCCGACGCGACTACCGGATGCTCCCCCGCGTCCACCGCGCCGGCTGTCAGCCACCGAGCGGCGTTCATCACGTACGTCAGCCCGCCTATGCGGGCCAGCGGCTCCTCGATGCCCTCGAAGCGACCGATCGGCGTGTCAAATTGTTCCCGAACCGTGGCGTACGCGCCGACGAGGCGCACCGAGACTTGCGCCGAGGCGCACGCGAGTGCCGGCAATGAAATCGAGCGACCCGCGGCCAGGCTCTCCATGAGCATGCGCCAGCCCTGACCGGCCATCGCCGGGCCGCCGATGATCGAGTCGAGCGGGACGAAGACATCCCGACCCCAATTGGGGCCGTTCTGAAACGGGATGCCCATCGGATCATGCCGCGCGCCGATCTCGATGCCCGGGAGGTCGGCCGGCACCAGAGCGCACGTGATGCCGAGGTCCTCAGCGCCGGCGAGCAGACCGTCCGGGTCGCGGAGGCGGAAGGCCAGACCGATGACGGTCGCCACCGGACCGAGCGTGATGTAGCGCTTACGCCAGTTGAGGCGAATGCCGAGGACGTCTTCGCCGCGGTACGTGCCGCGGCACACGATGCCCACGCTCTGTGTCGCGGCCGCGTCGCTACCCGCTTCAGGGCCGGTCAGCGCAAAGCACGGGATCTCCTCGCCCTTTGCCAGGCGCGGCAGGTAGTGCTGTTTCTGTTCGTCGGTCCCGTACCTGAGCAGAAGCTCGGCAGGCCCAAGTGAGTTCGGCACCATGATGGTCACGGCGGCCGTTACGCTGCGGCTGCCCACCTTCACGATCACGGCCGAATGCGCGGCGGCGGAGAATCCGAGGCCGCCGAACGATTCCGGAATGATCATGCCGAAGAACCCGTGGCGCTTCAGAAAGCTCCACACTTCTGCCGGAAGGTCGCCGGCGCGCACGATCTCCCATTCCCGGAGCATCGAACAGAGCTCATCGACCGGCCCGTCGAGGAACGTCTGCTCACGCGCAGAGAGCAGCTTCGGCGCGAACGCCAGCAGCTTCCGCCAGTCGGGGCGGCCAGCGAAGAGATCGCGCTCCCACCACACGGTGCCGGCGTCAAGTGCTTCGCGCTCAGTGTCGCTGATCCGGGGCAGCATCGGCCGTATCAGTCGCATCGCCGTGCGGCTTACGAGCTGACGACGGAGTGCAGGTATACCCGTGACGCCGGCTACCAGTACGAACACCGCCAGCACGGCGAAGACGGGCGCTGTGACTTCGGCCTCAGCGGAGCGAGCGCGCATCCACCACCACGCAAGAGCCGTCGCTCCGGGAAGCGTCCATGCCCAGTATCCGCGGCCGAGATAGAGCAGCAAGACGGCGAGCACTACCAGCAGCGCTACGCCAAGCATCGTCATCATGAAGTCGGCGGCCGTGTGGCTGTGGCGTCGACCTCCATGTCTCGCAGTTCCCGGCGGAGTATCTTCAGCGCGCTGCTCTTCGGCAACTCGTCCAGGAACGCGATTGATCGCGGGATCTTGTACGCGGCAAGCTCGCGCCGGCAGTACGCGGTGAGATCGTCGGCGCTGGCCGCCTGCCCTGGGAGCAAAACGACGAAGGACTTGACCGTTTCGCCACGGCTCGGATCCGGCACGCCGATCGTCGCCGACTCGTGGACGGCAGGATGCGCCATCAACACCGAGTCCACCTCGTCAGGATAGATGTTGTAGCCGCCAGCGATGATCATGTCTTTCTTGCGACCGACGATGAAGCAGTATCCGTCCTCATCAACCGTGGCGACATCACCCGTGTGGAGCCAGCCGTCGGTCAGCGCGGCCGCAGAGGCCTCGGGTGCATTCCAGTACCCTGCCATGACTTGCGGGCCCTTGATGAGCAGCTCACCCTGCTCGCCAGAGGCCACGTTCGTTGTGGCGTCGTCGACGTGTACGACCTTCACATCGGTATTGGGGAACGGCACGCCGATACTGCCGATCTTGCGCTGGCCGTTGAGTGGGTTGGCGTGTGTGACGGGCGAGGTCTCGGTTAGTCCGTAGCCCTCAACGATTTTGCTGCCGGTCAAGCTTTCGAATCGTTCGAGTACATCAGGCGGCAACGGCGCCCCTCCGGAAAAGCACGACGCTACGCTCGTCAGATCGAGCTTCTCCAAACCGGGGGCATTGATGATCGCGTTGAACATCGCGGGCACGCCTGGAAACAGCGTGACGTGGTGCGTGGCGATGTTCTGAATCATGAGCGGAATATCCCTGGGGTTGGGCATCAGTACCATGGCCGCGGCCGCATGCACCGGAAAGTTCATCGCGACCGTCATGCCGAACACATGAAAGAACGGCAGACACCCGAGCATGACCTCCTCACCCGGACGGGCGTCGACGAACCACGAGGCCACCTGCTGCACGTTGCACGAGAGGTTGCGGTGCGTCAAGGTCGCACCCTTGGCGACGCCGGTCGTGCCGCCGGTGTACTGAAGCGCCGCCGGCGCATCCATGTCAATAGCGGCCGCGGGCGAGTTCGCCGGCGTCGCCTTGATCAGTCGGCGCATGAAGTGGATGCCAGGCCCTGCCGCGACCGTGGCCATGAGCGGCGGCTTGGCTCGCTTCAGTTTCAGCGGCGCCAGCAGATTCAGCGGGAAGCGGAGGTATTCGGGAATCGACGCGATCACGTAGTGCTGGACGGCGAGCTTGGAACGGATCCCGGCGATGCGGCCGGCGAACAAGAAATCGGTCGTGATGGCGACCGTGCAGCCAGCGTCGTTCCACTGATGTTCGATCTCCCGCTCGACGTACAGGGGATTGGTCATCACCACGACGGCTCCGAGGCGTAGCACGGCGTAGAACGCAATGACCGTTTGCGGCAGGTTCGGCAGTTGGATCGCCACTCTCGTACCGCTGGCGACACCGAGTCCTGTCAGTGCTGTGGCAAACCGATCCACCTCGTTCTGGAGTTGGCGATAGGTGAGCCGGCTGTTGAGGAAGATCAGCGCGGTGGCATCGCCATGATCTCGGGCGCTGCGCTCAAGGAAGGCCGGAAGCGGCAACGCCTCGAAATCGAGGGAGGGCGGTACGCCCTCGTCGTAGAACTGATGCCAGACGCGCGGCTGCGTGTGTGCCAATGGTTGGAGGTCCTGTCTATCCGAGTTAGTTGATCCCTACGGAGTGGCGCGTGGGCGTGAGCACGGCGTCGAGCTCGTCGGCGCGGGCCTCGGCGTCGGCTTCACCAATCGCCATCAGCGCTTTCAAGTACTCCGGGTCAAACATCAAGAGGCTGAGGAGATCGGGGCTTCTCGTGTTGCGGGCTCCGGCGCTGCGCAACAGATGCCGAAAGAGACCAGGCAGGCGCACCTCGTACTTGCCGGCGAGCCGCCCGATGTCCTGCGACGGCCTGATGAGCACGAGGTCTACGAGCCGAAGTCCTTGGCGTTTCTCTGGCGGCAGGTCTGCCAAGAGACGATTGATGCGGGTCAGGTTCATCGCGTCGCGATCATGGTCGTCCAGAAAGATGGCATTCAGGAGCTGGCCGGCGATCTGCATCGGTGGCGGATACCCCTGTGCCGGTCGTCGCCGCTCCGTCCCGGTCCAAGCGCTACGGTATCTGGTGGAAAACGCCAGAACCCGGCTCGCGCCAAGGTGAATCGCCGCCGCGAGCGGAGCGGTCAGGCGGATGCCGCCATCACCGTACCAGGCGTCGTCAATCCTCACCGCTGGAAACAGGAGTGGCAGTGCTGTGGAGGCCAGCACGTGGTCCAGAGTGATACGAGTCTGCCTGCTGTGTCGGAATGGCCGTTCCCAATCATGGATATTGCGGCCCTGGACCCATGCCACCGACCGTCCCGTTGTGTAGCTGCTGGTAATGACGGCGACGGCGGCCAGCCGGCCCGTCTCAAGATTGTCGGCAATGCCCTCAATGTCGCCGCCGGGGCCGAGCGTGAACGCCGCTTCGAGGGTGCGTCGCAGCGGCGCGGTGTCGACCAGTCCCGATATTGGTGGGGCGATCTTCCCGCCGCCGGATACGAGGCGCACCCCCCAGTGCCACAAGTTTCCGGTCAGCGACGGTGTATCGACGCGGAAGACCTGATCGACCGTCAGCGAAGTCCAGATCGCTGAGAGATCGTCAACGGCAGACGAAAACGTCCCGCGGTGCGACGCCAGGAACGCGGCGTTGATCGCCCCGGCGGAGACTCCGGTGACCACGCGCAACTGGAGGTCGGGGTACCGGCGAGCGAGCCAGCGAAGCAGCCCCACCTGGTACGCCGCGCGCGCACCTCCACCGTCCAGCACGATGGCAAGATCATCATGCTGTGGCGCGGTGGCAACCCCTGGGGCGCTCGACTCGACAGTAATTGGCGTGATCTGCTCCAGAGGCTCTCCCTGCTCGCGGATCCAGTACGCAAACTATCACGAACCTGGCGATGGCCGGACTCTGTCGCGTGAACGGCTCAGGCGCCGTACGGCGGGTGTTCGAGCTCGTCGTCGGCGTACAACGACGGTACGACGTCCCGAATGTCGGTGACCATGGCGCTGGCCTCCTGCACGACGCGGTTGAGCTTCTGCACGATCGTTCGGACCTCTTCGAGCGTGTGCGAGACGTCGTCCAACGCAGGTCCCACTTGGCGCAGCGCGTCGCGGCCGCGATCGGTCAGCGCGAAAAAGGCCATGACCCCACCCACGAGTGCGACCAGCGTCGCGGTCGTGACGAGTCGAGTGTGGTTGTCCACGGTACGTTCTCCGTTCGTGCCGCGCCCGGCGCGACGTGTTGGTTCCAGGTTACTCCAACGTGTCGTGGAGAAACGAGACGACCTGCGGCCAGATTTGAGCAGCCAGCTCTGCGTTCAACGTCCCGAGCGCATTGTGCGGTGCCATGAAGGCGTGGCCGGTACCGGGGTGGACCGTCAGCGTGACGTTCTTGCCCATGGCCCTGAGCTTGGTCTCGAGCGCTCGTGCGGCGTCCGGAGGGAAGAAGCTGTCGTGCTCGGCCATGTGGCCGTTCACGGTCGCGGTGAGCGCGGACCACTCCGGCTCGGCCTCGCCCTGAGGGAATCCGTAGAACGGCACGACGGCCGTGACTTTGTCGGGACGATTCGCGGCGATGAGAAAGGCGAGCATGCCGCCCATGCAGAATCCCACGACACCGATGCCCTGGCTCGTCACTGCGGGGTGACCCGAAAGGTAGTCGACCGCACCGCTCATGTCGCGACTCGCCCGGTCTGGCGGGAGGCTTTGCATGAGCTGCCCCGCCTTGTCCATTTCGTCGTGCGCGGCCAACTCGCCGTGATACAGGTCGGGCGCGAGCGCGACGAAACCGGCGGCACCTAAGCGATCCGCCATCTCCTTGATACCCGAATCGAGGCCCCACCATTCCTGGATGACTAAGATGCCTGGACCGGTGCCGGCCGGGGGCGTGACCAGGTAACCGGACGCCATATGTTCGTTGACAGCAAATTCGACGGTGTTAGACATACGCATAAGAATAGCTGAGTAGGCGCAGGCCGTCTCTACCGGGCACGACGCAACCGCTCCAGGATGTCGACCACCGCGCGGCCGCGCTCCAGCGCTCCCCGCTCCTCGAGTAGCTCCTGACGATACGACGGATCGATCGGAAGAAACTGGGACAGCTCGTCCACAACCTGTTCGTCCGGAACGCCCGCCGGCGGCTGCACGATACCCAGTCGGTCGGTCAGCGCCGACAGGAGCGACTCCAACTGGAAGCGGACGTTGCTCAGCGTGAGGGCATCCCTCTCGTTCAGCACCTCTTCGATCGGCTTCACGCGGGCCAGGCGGTAGATCCGGCTGTCGTTTTCTTCTTCGAGGACGCGAAATTTCACCAGGCCGCCGAGCACGATGTTGAACTCTCCGTTTGGCAGTGCCTCAAAGTCGGTAATCAGGCCGGCACATCCGATGCGCTCGATCGGCGGCCGTCCTTCGTAGTCGGCCTCGAAGCCCGGTTGCAGCGTCGTCATACCGATAATCCGGTTGCCCTTCATCGCCTCGACCACCATCGTGCGATAGCGCGGTTCGTAGATGCGGAAGGCATGCGACGCGTTCGGGAAGAGTGAGGCGCTCGGGAGCGGAAAGATCGGAATCGTCTCAGGTAGCCCGCCCGCCAGAACGGGGAGGTCGCTCGTTGTCGTCGATTGCGCTGCCAGCGTGGCCGGCGCTGCGAGGAGTCCGGCGACTCCCATCAGCGAAATCCCGATAATCGAGAGTCGTGGCGTGATCGTCATAGCAAAAGATTACGCGATAGTGAGGGTGATCTACACGCCTCGACTGCGGAGAAAGGCGACGAAAGTACTGCCTGCGGCCAGCGGTGCCAGAAACGTCACCGCGACCGACATCGCCCCAAGCACGGGCGAGCTGGCGGCGAGCCAGTTCGCTTCCGGACGCGCGGCCCACGTCACGTACTGCGCCGACGGCGTGTCGAGCCACACATGTGTCAGTGCCACGAAAAGTGTCAGAAGGGCCGACATCCCGATGCGCAGCCGCGGCCATCTGCGCGCGCGCCACACCACGGCGATGATCGCGTACACGAGGAAGCTGTACGTGAAGAGTGTTATCTCGGACCGAAACGGCCACCCGTGGTTATCGACGCGAAGCACGTGGTCGACGTGATGGACCAGTGCCAGCGCGGTCGTGGCAATCGTGAGTCGTTCGGCCGAAGAGAAGCGAGGCACGATCAGCATGTTACCCGCCATCGTATTCGCGCGCGAGTTTCAGCTCGTCAGGTCGCGGTCTCGGGTTTCGCGCGTAGCGATCACGCCAGCCAGCGACAGCAGTGCCGCGGCGGTGAGGTAGTACCCGACATACTGCACGCCATACGTGTTGGCGAGTGACGTGGCGATGTACGGCGCGAGTGATGCGCCGAAGATGCCAGCCAGGCTGAACGTGAGTGAGCTGCCGGTGTATCGCGCCTTCGTGGGAAAGAGCTCGGACAGCAGCGTGCCGAGCGGGCCGAAACTGAGTCCCATCAGACCAAGCCCGATGGCAACCGTCAGGACCGCGCCCGTGCGGCCGGAGAGGAAGAGTGGCCCCATCACGAGGCCGAACAGCGCGATCGCGATCGACGATCCGATGAGCACCCGCCGCCGTCCCCCTTCAGCCAGGACCGCGGCGATTGGAATCGTCGCTGCGAGGCACACGACGCCGACCAGCTGGATCCGCAAAAACTGGTCGCGTGTGAACCCAAGTTCGGCTGTGCCCCACGCCAGCGTAAAAACCGTCATGAGATAGAAAATCACAAACGTCGCTAGCGCGGTCAGCGTACCTGTCACGAGTGCGCCCGGATGGTCGCGAAGCACCGTCAGCATCGGGACCCGCGCGGGGACACGGTCGCTGAGCGAGGCGGTGAACACCGGTGTTTCGGTCAGCGCCAGACGGACGAAGAGGCCAACGAGTACCAGGGCGGCACTCGCCAGAAATGGTATCCGCCAACCGAACGCCAGGAATTGATCGTTGGTCAGGCGCTCCGAGAGCGCGAGGAATACGCCCGTCGACAGGAGGAAACCGAGTGGGGCGCCGAGCGGGGCGAACATGCCGTACCAGGCGCGCTTGCCCGGCGGCGCGTTCTCGATGGCCAGCAGCACAGCGCCACCCCATTCGCCGCCAAGGCCGAGTCCCTGCCCGAAGCGGCAGATCGCCAGCAGGATGGGCGCGGCGAGACCGATGGAGGCATAGGGCGGCAGGAGGCCGATCGCCACTGTGGAGGCACCCATCGTCAGCAGCGCCGCAACCAGCGTTGTCTTGCGTCCCACCCGGTCCCCAAAGTGGCCGAAGAGGGCGGCGCCCACGGGCCGGGCGAGAAAGGCGATTCCGAAGGTGGCCAGCGAGGCCAATGTGGCCGCAGCCGGGTCAGATGCGGGAAAAAAGAGCGCCGGGAAGACCAGGACGGCTGCCGTACCGTAGATATAAAAGTCGAAGTACTCGATCGTCGTGCCGACGAGGCTTGCAAACAGCACGTGCCGCGCACTGTTGACGGAAGCGGTGGCACTCGGACTGGACATAGGTGCAGTTGGTTCCTGACGGCAGTTGAGCGCCGTGGCCTCGCGACGCGCAGTGTACCCGATGGGGCCAGGCAGCCAGGCACGGCAGACTACAATGGCGGGTGTTGAATGTCGCACCCACCCAGCCGCGCGGCTGACTTTCTTGTGTTGTGAGCATGCAGTTTTTTCTGAAAACACTCCTCGCGCTTGGCTTCGGCCTCGCCACGGCCGCCCTGTTGTGAAGTTGGGCGACAGGCATTTCGGCTACTGGCGCGACCCGATCTGTCTTGGTGCGGTCGCGACCTACCTCGGGTATCGCTGGCTGATACCGGTCGCTTCGCAGACGCCGTTGTGGAGCGGCCACTTCGCAGACATCCTGCTGATTCCCGCCGCGCTGCCGTTGTGGCTATGGCTGGAGCGCCGGATCGGTTGGCGGAGTGACGACCAGATGCCGCGGTGGAGCGACATCGGATTCGCGCTGGCCACATGGACCGTCGCGGCTGAGTTGCTCGCCCCGAACATGTTCTCGCAGGCTACGGGTGATGTGTGGGACGCGGTGGCCTATGCCGGCGGGGCCGTGATTGCGGGTCTCCTGTGGCAGGGATCCTGGGCTCTCACGACACCGAGGGTGGCCTGACGCTTCTGTAGCGACCCATGCCTCACGACGGTGGAGTGGGTCCGGACCGCGGGTCCGCGCCTGATCCGGCGCGGCATCCCATCGCGAAAATTGCGTTGAGATCGTGGGGCCGCTAAGATTCCCTATTGTCCCCGACGCGTGAGACTCGGCAGGGTTCTCGGCCAACACGGTCTCGGTGAATCGCGGGAGCGAAATTGAGTCGCTCGTGACGGAGTACGTGCGGGTCATCCGGTAATCACGCATCGGCGTTAAGGACAGACATCAAACATATGGATACGCAGCTCATCATTTATCTCGTCCCGGTTGCGGGGTTGCTGGCTCTTGGTTACGCGCTTCTTCGGGCTCGTTGGGTCGGCCAGCAGGATGCCGGCAACGAGCGCATGGCGGAAATCGCCGCGGCCATCTCCGAGGGCGCTCGGGCCTTTCTGAACCGGGAGTACAAAGTCCTGGGGATCTTCGTCGCTGCCGTGGCGGCGCTGCTGGTCGGAGCGAACCTCGCCAACGATCAATCGTCGCCGCTGGTGGCGGTGTCGTTTGTGACCGGCGCGCTCTGTTCGGCGTTGGCCGGGTTTATCGGGATGACCGTGGCCACCAAGGCTAACGTGCGCACGACGCAGGCGGCTCGCACCGGGCTGGCCCCGGCCCTTGGCGTCGCCTTTTCTGGAGGCCTTGTCATGGGCCTGAGCGTCGTGGGTCTGGGTGTGCTTGGTCTCAGCGGGCTCTTCATCGCCTATAGCAACATGGGATGGGACACGGTCCGCGTGATCAATGTGATTTCGGGCTTTTCGCTGGGGGCCTCATCGATTGCCCTCTTTGCCCGTGTGGGCGGCGGCATCTACACCAAGGCGGCAGACGTCGGCGCAGACCTCGCGGGCAAAGTCTACGAGGGTATTCCTGAGGACGATCCGCGTAACCCGGCCACGATTGCCGACAACGTGGGTGACAACGTCGGCGACGTCGCCGGCATGGGAGCGGACCTCTTCGAGAGCTACGTCGGGTCGATCATCGGCACGATGGTGCTCGGCGCTGCGTTCATCGCGACGTTCGAAGGTATGGCCGTGGAGCCGCTGGCCGGAGTGCTACTGCCGCTCGTTGTCGCTGGCGTTGGCATCGTGGTGTCGATCGCCGGGTCCTTCTTCGTGCGGGTTCGGGAGGGTGGCAACCCACAGGCTGCGCTCAACGCGGGCGAGTTCGGCGCGTCCGGTATTATGGCGGTGCTGTCCTACTTCATCATCCAGTGGATGCTGCCGTCGGAATGGACTGTCGCCGGCACCACATACACGTCGCTGGGTGTTTTCTATGCGGTACTCATCGGCCTGGTCGCCGGTGTCATGGTCGGTTTGGTCACCGAGTACTTCACGTCGATCGATCATGCACCGGTGGCCGGTATTTCTCGGCAGAGCGTGACCGGATCGGCCACGTGCATCATCGCAGGCCTGGGTGTGGGCATGTACTCGACGGGCATTCCCGCCTTCATTCTGGCGTTGGCCATTATCGGAGCGTCCGCCTCGGCTGGTCTCTACGGCATCGCGATCGCGGCTCTCGGCATGCTGTCGGTCACCGGTATTCAGCTCGCGGTCGATGCCTATGGTCCGATTTCGGACAACGCCGGCGGCATCGCCGAAATGGCGCAACTGCCTCCAGAGGTCCGCGAGCGGACCGACAAGCTCGACGCGGTCGGCAACACCACCGCAGCGATCGGCAAAGGGTTTGCCATAGGCTCGGCCGCGCTCACCGCGCTCGCGCTTTTCGCGGCGTTCATGCAGCAGGCCGATGTGGACAACATCGACGTCGCCGACCCCGTGATCCTGGCGGGTGTGTTGCTCGGGGCCATGCTGCCGTACGTGTTCAGCGCGATGGCCATCAATGCCGTGGGCCGGGCGGCCGGCGAGATGATCGAGGAAGTGGGCCGTCAGTTCCGTGAAATCACCGGTCTCAGAGAGGGCACGGCCAAGGCGGATTATGCCAAGTGCGTTGACATTTCCACGAAAGCCGCCATCAAGGAGATGGTGCTTCCAGGCGTCGTCGCGATTTCCGCGCCGGTGATCGTGGGTCTGATCGACAAGTACATGCTCGGCGGGTTGCTCGTCGGCGTGACCGTGTCTGGCGTGTTGCTGGCCATTTTCCAGGCCAACGCCGGGGGAGCGTGGGATAACGCGAAGAAGCGTATCGAGGGTGGTATCGAGATTGACGGTGTCACCTATGGCAAGGGCAGCGACGCCCACAAGGCCGGAGTTGTGGGCGACACCGTCGGCGATCCGCTCAAGGACACCAGCGGGCCGAGTCTCAACATTCTCATTAAGCTCATCGCGGTTGTTGCCCTCGTCATGGCACCGCTGATTCGCTAGTCCCCCGGAAGCGTGGTTCCTTGGCGCAGTCCCGGAGCGCGGCGCCCGGGTCGCTAGGCGCGATGACCGAGAAGTCGATCTTCTTCTCGTTTCGCAACGACAAGGCCGGCGCCGAGGAATCCCATGCGGACTTGGTCACCCCCGCTGGTTTGCCGCGCCGCGACCACAGCTGGGCCGGACCGGTGTCACCCCCACCCGGCTCGGCGTTGAACAGAGGGCGAACATGCAGGTCCTGCTAAATACCGACCACAACATCGAACGGCGCGAGGCACTGGCCGCTCGGATCGAGGGCCTCGTGGAGCGCGCCCTGGTGCGAGTCAAGGATCGCATCACGCGGGTGGACGTCCACCTGAGCGATGAGAACAGTGACAAGAAGGGCGGCGTGGATATGCGCTGCGTGATGGAGGCCCGGGTTGAGGGCCACCCGCCAGTTGCCGTCACGGATCACGCGGCCACGGTGGACCAGGCGGTGAGCGGTGCCACCCACAAGTTGACCCGATCGATCGAGCGCCTGTTCGAGCGGTTGCACGACAAGCGGACGCGCGGCACAGGGTAGTCAAAGCAGGTCCTCGGCGGACTGTTTCCCCCGTCGTGGACGGCGGATTTGAGAGGCGCGGCCGTGCACGGAACAGGCGCGGGAATCGCTGAGACACGTGTTCACCTGCAACATGCGTGGAAGACGACGAGCGACGTCCCCCCCAACACACACACCGGCGATCAGACGGCCGTCGCGTCCAGCTCAGTTTGTGGTCTGTCGCGGGTAAAAGTACAGCGCGGCTGGGATCGAGCGAGGTTCTTCGCTGAGCGTAAAGTACCCGCTTCCGTCGGCCGCCCATGCGATCGCCTCGCCCTGAGGTTCGGGGACATATGGCAGCGGCCGGTGTGGATGGGCAAACAGCGGATCGGCGGCCGAGCCGCGCTGCCAGTAATAGACCGCGGCGTAGGTTTTGAGCAGCACCTCGAGGCCCGAGGGCGAGATGTCGCCGCCCACGGCGCCTTGGCCGGCGGCTGGTGCGCCGGCGACCCGCGGCAGCGACAGCGTGCCCGTGCGTTCCATCACAACGACGTCCGATGTCGAGATTGGCGCAGCGGCACGGTAGACCGAGACGTCGGTACTGCGCTTCGTGATCACGTACAGGTTGCCACTCAGCGGGTCGACGAGCAAGGTTTCCGCGTCGGACGGACCGTCGGGATAGCGAAGCGTGATCGTCGACACGCCAGTTAGGGTCGTGTCTGCGGGGGCCTGGTCGGTGTCGACGGCGGGTTCAGCCACGCGGTACACATATTTCAGGTCTTGCTGGGACTCGTTGTCGCCAATGTCGCCAGCATAGAGGTAGTCCACCCCGGCTTCGGGACCAGGGCCGATGGCGAGATCCTCCCAATCGCGCGCCTCGGCACCGCTCAGCGCAAAGACGCCCAGATGTCGGCCGTCGGTCGTGAGGGCGTATAGATATGGACCATCCCCAGAGTCGTTGTGCGCCCAGAGTACGCCTGGGTGCGCGCGGCTGGCGACCAGGCCGGAGGCCTCTTGGAGGGGATCATGCTGAACCACGCCGGCCGGGACGGGACCGCCGAAAAGCGCGGCATCTCCAGGAGTCGACGGCGTGTCGTCTAGGGCCACAGCGTCGGGCGGCCGCGCTTCCTGCGATGCGCGGGCCTCGTAGTCCCAGCCGGTCACACTGAGGGCGAGCAGTACGAGTGCGACGAGGCGCTTGAGCAGCATCAGTCGGGTGCGATCCTCTGAAACGTCCAAGCTCATCGAGCCCGAGCCTGGGCCATGCTCCCAACACCGCTGAAGGGAGCCCCATCATGCGCGGACACGATGAGCAAAGCACTCACATGTTCAGCTACCTGTCGCCGGAACAGCGCGTGCCAGCCGACCATCCGCTCCGCGCGGTTCGCGCGCTGACGGACGAAGCGCTGAGAACGATGTCGCGCAGGTTCGCCGGCCTGTACGCCAACACAGGGCGTCCGTCGATCCCGCCGGAACAGCTGCTGCGCGCGTTATTGCTGCAGGTGCTCTACACGGTGCGGAGCGAGCGGCTGCTGATGGAAGAGCTCAATTACAACCTGTTGTTCCGCTGGTTCGTGGGCTTGAATTTGGACGACCCGGTTTGGCATCCCACCACGTTTACCAAGAATCGCGACCGGCTGCTGGCGGGCGATCTCGCGGCCGCCTTCTTTGATGCGGTGCAGGCCCACGCGCGGGCGGCCGGGCTGCTCTCGGACGAACACTTCACTGTGGATGGGACCCAATTGGAAGCGTGGGCCAGCCTGAAGAGCTTTCGGTGCCGGGACGCGGCGGAGAGCGACCCGCCCGATGACCCCGGGAATCCCACGGTCAACTTCCACGGGGAGCGGCGGCGCAACGACACGCACCAGTCGACGACCGATCCGGAGGCGATGCTGCCTCGGAAGGGCCAGGGGAAGGAAGCCAAGCTGGCGTATCTGGGCCACGTGCTGCTGGACAAGCGACAGGGACTTGTCGCCAACGTCTGCGCGACTCACGCGACGGGGACCGCCGAACGCGAGGCAGCGGCGCTGTTGCTGGAGGCCAGCGCGCCGCCGGGCAGCACGGTCGGGGCGGACAAGGGCTACGATGTGGCAAGCTTTGTGGCCGCTGTCCGTATCCGGGCCGTCACGCCCCACGTTGCTCAGAAGGTCCGCTGGAGTGCGATCGATGGCCGGACCACGCGGCATGCGGGCTATCACGTCAGTCAGCGGAAACGGAAACTCGTAGAACAGGTCTTTGGCTGGATGAAGACCGTCGGCGGCTTGCGCAAACTCCGGCATCGCGGTGTCGCCCTCGTGGATTGGCAGCTTACCTTCGCCGCCACGGTCTATAACTTGGTCCGGCTGCGGAATCTGGAGGCGAGGTGTCCCTGATCACCGGCCGCGCGTGTCGCCGGCCCCTTGATCGGGGCCAGCGCACAGCCGTGCGCACCGTTGTCGGTCGGTGGTGACTCGCATGATCCTTAGAAAACGGCCCGATCACCCGGGTTCTTCAGCAGCCTGCTAGAGACAGTTGCTATATGTTGACCGCCAGGCTACACCTTTGCTATCCTCCAGCCACGAGATAAACGCGAAGAATAAGCTGGTTGCACCGGAGATCACCCAAAATTGCGGGCCTGGTGGAACCACTACATTGGTACACCAATGGTCCTCAGGAGCCTCGCCAGACAAAGTGGGTCGGGTGGACACGACCACGACGGAGACGGGCCGACTGGTACGATTGCCCCCTCGACATTCACCCTTGGCCGTTGGCCTCAAAACGTGCGTTCGATATTCCGAGCGCCTGAAGCCTGCGGATTGATCCGACAGGTTGTCGCCGGTGGCGGCCAGTCGATTACAAACTACAACAATGTCCTGATTTCCGGTTTTGGCTGCACTGCCGGCGAGCACAGGCCTCACGCTCGTCGGTTCAACGCCGGAGCACAGGAGCAACCACTGGGGCACTCCGGCATTGGTCGCTGGTTTACAAGCATTGGGACGGATCTACCATCAGGAATACCAGACCAATCTGTTCATCAATGACATGAGTCTGCAAACAGGCGGGTTATTCGACATTTCGGGAACCTGGGTGCCACCGCATCAAACTCATCGCGTGGGGCACGACGTCGATATCAATTGGAGTTCCATGACCCCCGCGCAGAGGACGTTCTTTCAGTGCCGATTCAACCGGTCGATGCAACGGTTTCCGCTAGTGTAACCGCCGGCGTGCGATAGCCCAGGGTCTTGCGGGGTCGCGTGTTGAGCCGCAGCGCAATCGCATCGAGGTACCGCTGGGAGTAGCCCGAGAGGTCCGTGCCCTTGGGGAAGTACTGTCGCAGCAGGCCGTTGGTGTTCTCGTTGGTGCCGCGCTGCCAGGGACTCTGCGGGTCACAGAAGTAGACCTGCACGCCCGTGCGATCGAGAAGGTGCGATGGGCCGCGAGTTCCAACCCGCGATCCCACGTCAGCGTCGTCATCAGTCCCGCGGGCAATCGCTGCACGTGCCGCGTGAGCGCCCGCACCACGGTCTGCGTCGCTTTCCCGGTGACGCGCACGAGGCAGACGTAGCGGGAGCGCCGCTCCACCAGCGTCGCGAGATAGGAATTGCGCCCGCCCACGAGCAGGTCGCCTTCCCAATGCCCCGGGACGGCGCGGTCCTCGACGGTGGCCGGCCGTTCCCGAATCGACACGGCATCGACGATGTGCCCACCCGGATGCCCGCCCCGGGTCTGGGGCCGTCGATACAACCGCCGGTGGCGGAGGTGCGCGAGCAGCGCTTTCTTGAGCACGCCTTGGCTCTGCACAAACAGACTGAGATAGATCGTCTCGTGCGACACGTGCATGGTCGGATCGTCAGGATACGCCTGCCGCAGCCACCCGGCGATCTGCTGCGGCGACCACTGGCATGCGAGCTGGGTCGCGACGGCGTCGCGCAGCGCGGGAGACGTCGCCAAGCGACAGCGCTTGGGGCGCCGACTCCGCTTCCACGCCCGGCGGTCGGCGTCCGCGGCCCGATACCGGTGCCGGCCGCCGTGCCGCCGCACTTCGCGACTGACCGTCGAGGCGGCGCGCCCCACCCCGCGTCCAATCGCGCGCAGCGAGCGCCCGTGCGCCAGCCCCCGCGAGACCTCCTCGCGCTCGGGCAGTGTCAGTGCGAGGCGCGAGCGCTGCCGCGGCGGTGGGGGCAGGCCGCCCGCCCCGGCCACGACGTGATGCACGACCCTGGGAATCCGGCCCAACGCGCGGCCAATCGCACTCAGTGATTCCCCCTGGCGCCAGCGGCGCCACACCTCCGTCTTTTGCGCCGGCGTCAGTCGCGGGCCACGCGTTCGCACCATGAGACCTCCATCTTTCGGCTCATGTTGCATCGACCGCCTGAACGCACCAGGCTAAGGCGGAGTCTCTCGGATTCCGCGTGGAGATCCATCCTAATCCGACTCACTGGCACCTCAGTTTGAACTAAATTGCCACTAGTGGACCGTCCTTAGAGACAGGTTTTCCATGAGGAACGCGCTGCGTGGGGTTGGCATACTTCCATCGGAAGGGCTTCGCACGCTTCGCGTAGGCGTCGATGTACCGCCGCAGCTTCCGCGCCAAGTCTGCCGTCGACGTGAAGATGCCCCGCGACAGCACGTCCCGCTGAACCTTCGAGAACCACAGCTCAACCTGATTCAGCCACGACGAATGCGTCGGGGTGAAGTGCAACGTCACGTTCGGATGCTCGTCGAGGAACGCCTCCACGAGCTTCGTCTTGTGGGTGGACAGGTTGTCGAGGATGACGTGGATCTCCTCCTCCGCTGCGCCGGTGGCGACCACATCCGCGAGGAAGTCCACGAAGTCCCGGCTCGTGTGCCGAGCCGTCGGCTTGCCCTGCACCTCGCTGGTCTGCACGTTCAACGCCGCGTAGAGCGACAGCGTGCCGTGCCGCTTGTACTCGAATCCGTGACGTTCGACCCGGCCCGGCGACAGCGGCAACACGCGGTCCCGGCGGTCGAGGGCCTGGATGGCGGTCTTCTCGTCGATGCAGAACACCGCCGCATGACGGGGCGGGTCCAGGTAGAGACCGATGATGTCGGCGGCCTTCGTCTCGAAATCGGGGTCCGTGGACGCCATGTAGCGCGCCAGCCGGTGCGGCCGCAGGTCGGCCTCGCGCCAGACGCGCTGGACCATGTTCTTGCTCACGCCGAGGTGAGCCGCCAAGCGCCGGCAGGACCAGTGCGTCGTCCCGTCCGGTGGTGGGCGCCGCGTAGCAGCCAGCACCCGGGCCCGCACCCGCGCTGTCAACTTCCACGGCGGTCGGGTGGCGGTTGGTCAAGCCCTCCACGCCGTACTCCAGAAACCGCCGGCGCCACTTGGCGATGGTCGGCCGGGACACGCCGAGCTTCGTCCCCACGGCGCGCGCGGACATGCCATCGGCAAGCAGCGACACGATCTTGGCGCGCTCGACGAACCCTGCGGCCAGGGCGTGGGAGCGGGCGATCTCCTCGAGGTCATCGCGTTGTGCGTCGGTCAGATGAATCGCCTGTCCTTCAAAGGGCATATACGCTGAAGACGACAGCCACACGGCAAACGTTTATGCGGGACGGTCCACTAGATCGATGCTGTGCTTTTCGAAAACCTGTCTCTGAGCCGGAGGACAGTCTGCCCTCTGGTGGCAGGTTCGGATGGGGGGGGGGGAATCAGATCGTTGGCCGGGCGAAGGTGAACCGGCACGACAATGATGGCATCGAGTGTGGCGGAAGACGTGTCCTTGGTACTCCTGCTGTTGTTCGGCGCGGCGAGTGCATCGGCTCACACCCAGGCCAGCTGGAACGTAGCGGCCGATGAGATCGTGCGCCTGGAACCCGCAGTTTTCGAGAATGTTCCGCCAGCCATCCGGAAGGCACTTTCCGACCGAGGCTGCTCGATCCCTCAGACGTGGGGCAACGACAGGCCTCACAACATCGTCTCAGGTGCGTTTGCTGCGCCGGAACAGAATGACTGGGCGGCGTTGTGTTCTCGCAACGCCCGTTCGGCGGTCGTTGTGTTCTGGGGTGGTCCCGCGCGCTGTCCTCCGTTGACAGCGTCCCGGCCAGACCGCAGCTTCCTTCAGGACACAGGCACGCGCGGTATCCTCTTCTCCCGCGGACTCTTTGCGGCGTCGCCGTCTTCCCTGGCTCGCTGGAAGCCGATCCTCAAAGAATTCCCCGATGGGTTGTCGCACGACTCGATTTCGGACGCCTTCCTCGACAAGGGGGGGGTGCCGATTCAACCGGTCGATGCAACGGTTTCCGCGAGTGTAACCGCCGGCGTGCGGTAGCCGAGCGTCTTCCGTGGTCGCGTGTTGAGGCGCAGCGCAATCGCGTCGAGGTCCTTCTGCGAGTACCCCGACAGGTCCGTGCCCTTGGGGAAAGTACTGGCGCAGCAAGCCGTTGGTGTTCTCGTTGGTGCCGCGCTGCCACGGACTCTGCGGGTCACAGAAGTAGACCTGCACACCCGTCGCGATCGAGAAGGTGCGATGGGCCGCGAGTTCCAACCCGCGATCCCACGTCAGCGTGGTCATCAGGCCGGCAGGCAGTCGCTGGACGTGCCGCGTGAGCGCGCGCACCACGGTCTGCGTCGCTTTCCCGGTGACCCGCACGAGGCAGACGTAGCGCGAGCGCCGCTCCACCAGCGTCGCGAGATAGGAATTGCGCCCGCCCACGAGGAGGTCGCCTTCCCAATGCCCCGGGACCGCACGGTCCTCCGCGGCCGCCGGCCGGGCCCGAATCGAGATCGGATCGACGATGTGTCCCCCCGGATGGGCGCCCCGCGTGCGGGGCCGTCGATACAACCGCCGGTGACGGAGGTGGGCGAGGAGCGCCTTTTTCAGCACGCCGCGGCTCTGGGCAAACAAGCTGCGATAGATCGTCTCGTGCGACACGTGCATGGTCGGATCGTCAGGATACGCCTGTCGCAGCCAGCCCGCGATCTGCTGCGGCGACCACTCGCACGCGAGCTGCGTCGCGACGACGTCTCGCATCGCGGGAGAGGTGGCCAAGCGACAGCGCTTGGGGCGCCGACTTCGCTTCCACGCCCGGCGGTCGGCGTCGGCGGCGCGATACCGATGCCGGCCGCCGTGCCGCCGCACTTCGCGACTCACCGTTGACGCGGCGCGTCCCAGGTCGCGTCCGATCGCGCGCAGCGCGCGCCCATGCGCGAGCCCCCGCGACACCTCCTCCCGCTCGGCCAGGGTTAGGGCGAGCCGTGACCGCTGCCGCGGCGGCGGAGGCATGCCGCCCGCCCCGGCCACCACGTGATACACGACCCTGGGAATCCGGCCCAGCACGCGGCCAATGGCCGACAGCGATTCCCCTTGACGCCAGCGGCGCCACAACTCCGCCTTCTGCGCGGCCGTGAGACGCGGACCACGTCGTCGCACCATGAGACCTCCAGTCTTGGCTCATGTTGCATCGACCCCCTGAATTCACCGGGGAACCTTTTACTATTGCTACGACGGCCGTTGGTCAGAGTTCGTGTTGGACTAGCGTAACCGGGGAGACACGCGCGACCAAGGGGCCGTGCGCGTCGCTTGGATCGGCGGCGTCCTCGAAGGTGATGCCGTCTACCGCCAGGACTTCCATTGCTCGGATGCCGTTCAGCGAGTCGGGGTCACGTGTCGCGGTGACGAGCCGGGGCGTCGAGCTGGACCATTCCCAGGACGGCTCGATGGCGACCCATCCGGGCGTCTACTGCCTGCGCAGCAGCGAGACCGACTGGGACGAAGACACCTTGTGGCGCACCTACTCCACGCTCACCGACGTCGAGGCCGTCTTCCGCGCGCTGAAGTCCGACCTTCCGCAAGGCGCGCTCAGTGATCGCCGGCCGGCGGACCATGTCGGGCATGGACAGAATGTGCTGCCGGATCGCGGGTGCAAGGCGCAGCAGGCCCATGACCTGGGTCACGCGGGCCCGGGTGAGGCCTTCTCTACGGGCGAACTCGGCTTGGTTGGAGGCGTCCCCGGACTCGATCAGTGCCTGCCACTCGATGGCCTTGCGGCGGAGTTCGACGACTCGGGGTGTCGTGGGAACCTTGGGGGGTCTTGGCTGAGTCCGACGTTGCGATACGGCGCTCACGACCCGGTCAGCGGGCACGCTGGGCGTCAGGGTGCCGATGTGGCCGTCTTGAAGGCCCCTTTGGGCGCGAGGCCGATCTCCACGGTTTGTTCCCGCTGAGCAGCGACCAGGGTGCCGTCGCAGTCCAGGGTTATGTGGACGAACGCGGAACCAAACCTCCGGGTCCGCGACGCTGGACCGACGATCGGGATTAGTAGACCGGCACATTTGGGGAGGTGTGCGCTGCCATCGTCTTCGGGCAAGCCGTCATCATGGCAGCGGCCCCGCGGAAGGGAGTGATGTTGGGGTTGAGCGTCGTGCCTGTCGTTAACATCCCCCCTGGGAAGGACTCTGATGCTCGATGATAGCTCGGATCGACACGGTGGATTTGCAGGGCCGCCATCAGCTACGACAGTCCCTGGCGCGTGGTCGGTTGCTCGCCGGCGGCTTGGCGGACGCTCGGATGGCGGCTGAGAGCGTCACGCACCATCGTTGCGTTCCTGGTCGAGATGCGCGCATGCACCGACCTCGCGTCGCGCATATCCAGAACCGCCCGCAAGCACGTCACCGATACAGTCCGGAAAGGCCCAATGCTTCGCGTCAGCCCGTGATCGCGTCCCGGCGGCCGAGTCACAGCCCCTGTCACACTCCGTATCGCACGGAATCACCTGGCTGGTGGTGTGGAAGTGGTTGATTCCCATGGCCCGAAACTGCATACCCGGCTTCATCCGCAGGGCCCTTTGTTGTGCCACACAAAGAGCCGGGAGCGACCCCACGAAAACCTGCGGTTTTCTGGCCCAATGGGTGTTCCTCCGTCACACCCATCGTGCGGGGTCGCTCTGTGCGTGCACCGCGATAAGGTGCACGCGATCTACGCCAACGTGTTTCCATGAAGAGACCGAACAGGACGCGCTGGCAGGCCGGACGATCTTCCGGATGCCGCCGGGTGAAATGGAGGACAACGGACAGCTGTTCGACCCGACGCAGGACACGAATGCCGATGTCACGTCGTCACTAGAGGAACCGGTGGTCGGCGGGCTGGGGCTCACCTGGCGAGGCACGTCGCCGACCGCATGTCCTACGCGTGCGTGGACGGCCGGAATTGGTTAGCCATGGAGCACGCTTTCGCGAACGCGTCACACTGACGGTCTGCTATCCTCTCTGAGCCATGAAGAAGCGCTTTTTCGTCGAGCAAGTCACCACGGTCCTGCAGCAAGCCGAGGGCGGGGTTTTCGACGGGAGACTTTCCGGCTCACAGAGACCGCGGACTTCACCGCAGAGTTGCAAGGGCTAGAACAATGGTCTTTGTTTCCATGGCCGGGCTATATCTATTGCTAGTTAGGTGTTGGCTGGCGTCGGCTATCACCTCAGCGATCCGGTGACGCTGGGTCTCACGTTCCGGTGGGTGGACTTCGGCGCGTTCGAGAGCGCTCCGACGGAATGGCATCAGCTCCGCAGCCATGACTCCACGGCCGGCCGGGGCGAGCGGATCGTCTACCGCGTGGCGACTGACGACAGCAGGTTTTTGGGGCCAGTGTCTGAACCTGAAATACCAGTTTCGATGGAGCTGCACACATTGCGTATCTTGACCCGTTCGCTGCGATTGATGACTGCCCCGAGGCCCACCGATGCGAGGAACCGAGCGACCCGCGTTGTGGCAGGCATGGCGTTCCTTGCCACGGTGGCACTCGGGCTTGGCGTCGCCACCGCGCAGGAGGCAGCTCTCAGCGGGACCGTCACCGACACCACGGGGCTCAACCTGCCGGACGTGACCGTGGAGGTACGCATCGCTTCGCAGGATCCCCGTGCGGTTGACACCGCCTTGACTGACGGGACGGGTCGATTCACCATCAGCGCGCTCTCGCCGGGCACGTACGACGTGACGTTTGCCCTCCCGGGGTTCCGTCCGGTCACGCGCGCGGGTGTGGTGCTGCGCGCCGGTGTCGCCACCACGCTGGTGGTGGAGCTGACAATCCAACTGCAGGAGCAGGTCGTCGTCGTTGGTACCCGAGCCGAGCCGCGATCGGTGACTGAATCCGCGGTCCCGATCGACGCCATCTCGTCCGCGGAGCTGACCCGCCAGGGCGCCACGACACTGCAGGACCAGCTGCGGACGGTTGTCCCCTCGTTCAACGTCAACATCCAGCCGATCAGCGACGCGTCGACGGTGGTGCGTCCGGCGACGCTGCGCAACCTCGCGCCCGACCACACGCTGGTTCTCGTGAACGGGAAGCGCCGCCACCGCTCGTCGATCATCGCCTGGGCCGGCGGCAACGGCGGGGCGTTCGGGTCGCAGGGCCCGGATCTCTCGGCCATCCCGTCGATCGCCCTCCGGCAGGTTGAAGTGCTGCGTGCCGGCGCGGCCGCGCAATACGGCTCGGACGCCATCGCCGGCGTGCTGAACTTCCTGCTCAAGGACGCCCGCTCCGGCGGCAGCGTCGAGGTCAGCACCGGGGCGTTCGGTGAGGGATGGGACGGCCACGCCTACACTGTCGCCGGCAATGTCGGGCTGCCGCTCGGCGCCACCGGCTTTGCCAATCTCAGTCTGGAGTACGGCAACGCGGGCCCGACCGACCGGAGCATCCAGCGCAGCGACGTGGCCGGGCTGCTGGCAGCCGGCAACACCCACATCGACGAGCCGGCGCAGATCTGGGGCTCTCCCAACGTCGACGACGACCTCAAGCTGTTGGGCAACTTCGGGCATCTGTTCGCGACCGGCTTTCAGGCCTACGGCCACGCCACCTACGCCAGCAAGACGGTCACCGGCGGCTTCTTCTTCCGGAACCCCAACACCCGGGGCGGCGTCTTCAGCGCGGACGGCGGCCAGACGCTGCTCATCGGCGACGCGCTCGCCGCACGGGGCATGGGCTCCGCCCACTGTCCCACGGTCGCCATCACCGGCAGCGTGCCCGATGCCGAGGCCCTCGGCCGGGTGTTCGCGGACGAGCACTGCTTCTCGTTCCAGGAACGGTTCCCCGGCGGGTTCACCCCGAGCTTTGGGGGCGACGCCAAAGACATGTCGGTGGTCGGCGGTCTGCGCCGGTTCACGGCCAGCGGCGTCACCTGGGACGCGAGCGTCAGCGTCGGCGCCCATCAAGCCGACCCGTGCTTATCCGGTTGTTTCAGCAAGCCACCACCGGTAGTGTATCGGCGTGGCGCGCCCGTCGTTTCCGAAGAATCTCCGGGAGTTTCAGCGGCAATTTGCGACCGCCGAGGCCTGTCAGGACTACTTGGCGGCGTGCCGCTGGCCGGACGGCTTTGTGTGTCCCCGGTGCCGGCACGCGCGCGGCTATCGCCTGACCACACACCGGCGCTGGCAATGTGCGGCGTGCCGGTATCAGGTGTCGCTGACCGCCGGGACGATTCTCCACAACACGAAGACGCCGCTCCTGGTGTGGTTCTGGGCGGCCTATTTGACGGTTACCGACAAGCGGGGCCTCTCGGCGCTCCTGCTGCAGCGGCAGTTGGGCCTGCGGCGGTACGAAACGGCGTGGCTGCTGTTGCACAAGCTGCGGCGCGCGATGGTGAACGCGGGGCGGGAGCCCTTGTACGGCGACGTGGAGATCGATGACACCTGGGTGGGCGCGCCCCAGGCCGGCCTGCGCGGCAGTCGCCAACTCAAGGGGCGGAAAGCCGCGCTGGTGCTGGTGGCGGTGGAACGACGCGGGGATCGGTCGGGTCGGGTCCGCATGTCCGTGATCCCGAACTTCAAACAATCGACGATGCTCGCGTTCGTCACTCACCACATTGCGCCGGGGGCGACGGTCTACACCGACGGGCTGAAAAGTTTCGATGGGCTCCAGGCCGCTGACGTGAGACACGTCGCCCGCCCGCAACCGATCCGGAGCGCCCTGCACAGGGGGGTGCCCTCCGTCGTGCCTTTGGCCGACCGCGTCATCGGCAATTGCCAACAGTGGTTGATTGGCACGCACCACGGCGTCAGCAAGGCGCAACTACAGGTCTACCTCGATGAGTTCGTGTTTCGGCACAATCGGCGGCGGCACCCGATGGCCGCCTTTCAGACCCTGCTGGGCCTGGGGACCGGACGGACGCCCACGCCCGCCCGACGGATTCGCGGCGCGCAGGACGTGCGCCCCCCAGGCTGATCGCAAGATATAGGGGTTAGCTGAAACAACCGGATAAGCACGAGGCGACCTGTTCATCACCGACACCGTCAACGCCTCGCTTGGGCCAGCCACCCCAACGGCCTTCAATCTGGGTCGCAACCGGCAGCGGGAGGTCGGCCTCAATGTCGACGTCTCCTATCCCGTCAGCGACCGGGTCAACGTCGCGGCCGGCGCCGAGTGGCGCGAGGAGCAGTACGAGACGCGGGGCGGCGACCGCGCCTCATGGGACGTCGGGCCCTACGCCGCGCAAGGCTTCAGCGCCGGCTCCAACGGCTTCAGCGGCTACAGCCCGCTCGCCGAGGGCGTCTGGAACCGCCGCAGCGTCGCGCTCTACGGCGACCTCGAGCTGTCGGGGAACAACGACCGGTGGACGGTCGGGTCGGCGGTCCGGGTCGAACGGTTCGCAGACTTCGGCCACACGGCGAACGGCAAGCTGTCAGGCCGCTATCGGGTCACCGAGGTCTTCTCGGTGCGCGCCAGCGTGAGCAGCGGGTTTCGCGCGCCGACGCCGGGCCAGCAGAACGGCTTCAACGTGTCGACGAGTTTCGATCCGGTGCTCATGGACCTGACGGAGCGCGGCACGATCCCGTCGATCTCGCCGGTGGCGGAGCTACGTGGCGGGCGGCCGCTCGCGCCCGAGACGTCGCGCCACTACGCGGTCGGCGCGGTCATCGACCACGGCCCGTTCACCCTGACGGCCGACTACTTCCGTATCGACCTGTCCGATCGGCTCGCCGTGACGCGGGACTTGACGCTGACGCCGGTCGAGATCGACCAGCTCCTCGCCGCGGGGGTCGAGAACGCGCGCAGCCTGGCGAGCTTCCGGTTCTTCACCAACGACATCGCGACCACGACACAGGGGATCGACGTCGTCTCGACGTACGTGCCGCCCGCGGTCGGCGGCGGCACCGTGCTCAGCGCCGCCTTCAACCACACGTCGACCGACGTCACGCGGTTCAACCGGGATCTGCTCAACGTAGCCCGACGGATCCGCGAGCTCGAGGCGGCGCTCCCCAAGAACCGCTGGACCGTCAGCGTCACCCAGCACGCCGGCCCCGTGGATCTCCTCGGGCGGGTCAGCTACTACGGCGCGTGGTTCGACTGGGACAGCGCGCAGACCCTCTTCAGCGGCAAGCCGGTCGTAGACGTCGAGCTGAGCATGCCGCTCGCCGACGGCACGACACTCGCCCTCGGCAGCCAGAACGTATTCAACACGTTTCCCGACGAGAGCCCCAACGCGCGCAGCGTCGGCGAGCGGTACAGCGAGTCCACGCCGTGGGGTTTCAACGGCGGGTACTATTACGCCCGCGTTCGGTACGCCTGGGGCAGCCAGTAAGACAGCCTGCCGACAGCATCGCTCTTGGTCTTCCGTTGTTGTGGGCCCGCCTGGTCGCTTTCGACAACCTCTCGTTTCTCGGCGGGTGGGCGTCACGTCGAGCGTCGGGAGGGTCAGGCGGGAGCTTGTCGAACGAGTGTGAGGCGTATGCCACGCTGCGCGGGGCCAACGACAGCCACCACGCAGAGGCGACGGGTTGCCTGTCCGTGTGGGAGGCGTCGCCAAAGCTCTCCGCAGAGCGCCATCCCACCGTGTGGCAGCGGTCAACCGCACGGGGCCGCCGAAGCCACAACGTCACGGGGCCGTGGCGGAGCAGATCGACGGCGCCTCGTACTCGAGACTCAGCAGTCGGAAGTAGTTCTGGCCCAGGGCAATGTTCCGGAAGGCTGTGTCGGTCAGGTAGCGGTTGATGCGACTCGTGACCTCGAGCTCGGTCCGGTACACGTCAAGGTCCTTGTCGGCTGACGCAAGAAAGTCCGTTCCAGGCAAAATCCGCTCGGAATATGCATTGAAAAACGGCACATGGATCGCCCGTTTGTCCGGGTTTGAGAAATACTCGTCATCGAGCACGCGCCAGGAAATGTCTAGCATGAACCGTGGGTAGCGATCCAGTAACGACTTCAGCACCCCGACGTGCTGCGCGGCATCCATGTCGACCAGTTCGCGCGATAGGCCCATGTGGACCCAGACGATCGCGTTCTCGGGATACCGGCGCAGTACGTCCTCCATCAACGGCAAGTATCGGGTGGGCTCGTCGTCGTGCCCCAGATCCCAATCCATATCCGACCGCCCTGCGCGAGCGGGCGGTGCGCGCGTACGAAGGCGGCGCGGACCGGTACAGCGATGTGGCGGCCACGTTTGGCGTCAGCCTCGCGACCCTGGTGCGGTGGGTCCAGCGCGCCCGCGAGACGGGACTGATCGCCCCGTTGGACAGAGGGGGCGGGTGGCCATCACCGATCGATCTGCCGCTCTTGCACCGCTTGGTACAGGCGCGGCCGGACCGGACGACCGACGAATTGACGCGCGCGTACAACCGCGAGGCGGTACCAGCGGCCCGTGTGCATCGGTCGAGCGTGTTGCGGGCGTTGCAGCGCACCGGATACGTGTTCAAAAAAAACGCTCGCGCCCGGTGGAACAGGATCGGGCGCGCGTCCAAGCCGACCGCGAGGCGTTCTGCCACTGGGCGCACCGGGTAGATCCGCGGCGGTTGGTGTTTCTCTACGAATCCGGCGCGAATCTCGCGATGGGACGATCGCACGCCTGGCTGCCCCGCGGGACCGAGTTGATCGAACCACGGCCCAGGAACTGGGGCGACAATCTGACGCTCGTCGGCGCGATCCGCGTGGATCGGTGGCTGACGCTCGCGACCTCGTGGGACGCGATGACCACCCGGCGGTTCGTCACGTGGGTGCGTCGGTACCTCGTACCGCCCCTGCGCCGTGGGGACGTGGTCATCATGGACAATCTGGCCGCCCACAAATCGCGGCAGGTCCGCGCGTTGATCGAGCAGGCCGGCGCCACCCTGCGGTTCTTGCCTCCGTACTCGTACGATTTCAATCCGATTGAGGCCGCGTGGGCGCTGATGAAGAAGCGCATTCGGGCTGTCGCGCCGCGGACCGGCGTCACTCTCCGCTGCACCGCGCAACGTGCGCGGCGGGTCGTGCAGCCCCGGCATTGTCAGAAGTGGTTCGCGCATGCAGGTTATCAACTCAAGTGATCGACGGGGTTAAGCACAAGAAACCTCCGCTTTGGACTGGACTTCAGCCGGCAAGAGAGCGTCACTGTGGGTGCGTCGCCAGTCCCGAGACTCCGTTACGGAGAGTGAGTAAGATGAACGAGGGTGGAACCCAGGTTGCCAAGATCCAGGCGATGGATTTGCCGGCGCTGCGCGACGAATGGCGACGCCACCATCGGGCGCCCCCACCCCGGCGGTTCAGCCGTGACCTCTTGATCCGGGGCATCGCCTACACACTGCAGGAACAAGCTTATGGCGGCTTGGGCAAGGCCACGCGGCGGCGCCTTCGGACGTTGGCTCAGGCCTTCGCCGCGACCGGCCGCGTCGCCCCGCTCAACGGCGCGACGGTGCGCCCCGGCGCGCGGCTGGTGCGCGAATGGCAAGGCCGGACCTACGTCGTTACCGTGACCGAAAACGGCTTCGATCATGACGGCGAGACGCACGGTTCCCTGACCGCTATCGCCCAACGGATCACCGGCGCGCACTGGTCGGGGCCACGCTTCTTCGGCCTGCGGTCTTCCGGTGCGCACGCCGCGGAGGTGGTCTCAGAGGCAGGCCATGGCTGAGCGCCGGAAACCACCGCGAGCGAAGCGCCCGGCGATGGTGCGCTGCGCCATCTACACCCGCAAATCCTCCGAAGAGGGTCTCCAACAGGATTTCAACTCGCTCCATGCCCAGCGCGAGGCCTGCGCGGCCTATATCGCGAGCCAGAAGCACGAAGGCTGGGCAGCGCTCGATACCCATTACGACGATGGCGGCCTCTCCGGCGCCACCCTGGAGCGGCCCGCGTTGCAGCGTTTGCTCGGTGATATCGAGGATGGCCTGATTGATGTCATCGTCGTCTACAAGGTCGACCGGCTGACCCGGGCGCTGTCGGATTTTGCCAGGATGGTCGAGCTCTTCGACCGAAAAGAGATCTCCTTCGTCTCGGTGACCCAGCAGTTCAACACCACGACCTCCATGGGCCGGCTCACCTTGAACGTCCTGCTCTCCTTCGCCCAGTTCGAGCGCGAGGTCACCGGCGAGCGCATCCGCGACAAGATCGCCGCCTCGAAGAGAAAGGGGATGTGGATGGGTGGCAATCCACCCTTGGGCTACGACGTCAAGGACCGCAAGCTCATCGTCAACGAAGCCGAGGCCGAGACGGTCCGCCACATCTTCCGCCGTTACCGTGAAATCAGATCGGTGCGTGAATTGCGCGGCCGGCTTCAGGCCGAAGGTATCCTCAGCAAGCGGCGGGTGCGGCGCGACGACCGTATCAGCGGCGGCACACCCCTCAACCGGGGCGCGCTCTATCACCTGCTCCACAATCGTATCTATCGGGGCGAGATCGTCCACAAGGACAAAGCCTATCCCGGCCAGCATGAGGCGATCATCGACCCATTCCTGTGGGACGAAGTTCAGGGTATCCTCGCCGCCAACACCAACGGCGAGCGCCGGGAAGGGCCCCGGCAACCCAGCCTGCTCACGGGTCTTATCGTCGACGAGCAGGGTGAGGGCCTCACGCCGAGCCACGCGCTCAAGCAGGGACGGCGCTACCGCTACTACGTCTCCCGTCACCTCATCACCGACGGCAAAACAGCGGAGCGCACGGGCTGGCGCCTGCCGGCGGCGGACCTCGAGGCCCTCGTAACCACCCGTCTTAGGGATTGGCTCGGCGATGCCGCGGCGGTCAGTGGGATCGTCGCGGGTGATCCGCTGGACGCACCGGCCCATACCGTCCTGCTCGCCAACGCCAAGGCGCTCGCCGAGCGTTGGCCCCGCCTGGCGCCGGCGGACGCGAAGCCGTATCTCAACGCCTTCATCCGGCGGGTCGTCATTCGGCCCGATGGTCTCACCCTCGAGATCGACCCCGCCCCTGCCCTGAAGAGGCTCCTGGCCGGTCCTGAAAGCCGCCCGGTCAGGACCCCAAGGCGGGGCAATGCGTCAGCCGGCCAGCCGATCGCCCTCCCTATTCCAACCGTCCTCAAACGCGCCGGCATGGGCATGACACTGATCATCCCGGGCGCCCATCCAAACCCCACACCGGACCCGAGCCTGATCCGACTCTTGCTCAGGGCCTTCGCGATCCAGGATCGATTGGCGCAACATCCCGATCTTACCCTGCAGCAGATCGCCTGCGCCGACGGCGTCTCCGCCTCCTATGTCACGCGGCTGTTGCGCCTTGGCTGCCTCGCCCCCGATATCGTCGCGGCGATCATCGACGGCCGCCAGCCACCCGAGCTGACCGCCAACCGGCTCATGCGCGATACGCGGCTCCCTCTCACATGGCCGGCGCAGCGGGCGCGGCTCGGGTTCGCGCCCTCCTGATCTTCGATCCATTCCCGGTCTGAATCGCCGATGTACGGCTGCTCATAACCGATGGCCCGTCGTCGCCGTCTGTTCGCTACGTCGTGCCTGATCCCACCGTCCGGGGACTCCAACAAGCTCAAAACCCGTACCACGAAAAAAGCCGCGAGAGACGATCACACGCAAACCGTGCGTCACGCCGCACCGAAGCGTCTCTGCCAACACGGGCCATCCCGGGAGCGTTGGCAAACGCCCGGAAACTGGCGGAAAATCGGGAACAGAATCTATGAAAAGCGCAGTCATATCAATAAGTTATGCCCTTACTGAGACAAGGGTGACATTTCATTCCGGAGACATGGGTGACACGCTCCCCCGAGATGGGAGGGTGTCATGCCTTGGAAGGAGTGTCATGTCGTGGACGAGCGTCTCCGATTCATAGCCCGCCGGCTCGATGGCGAGAAGATGGCGGCCCTCTGTAAAGAGTTCGGCATCTCCCGGAAGACCGGCTACAAGATTTACGACCGCTACAAGGACTGTGGGGTGCACGGACTGACGGATCGGAGCCGGCGGCCCTACCGACACGCCAACCAGCTCCCGCTGGCTATTGAGCAGTGGATCGTCAGGTTGAAGCGGGAGTATCCCAATTGGGGCGCACCCAAGATCCGCGAGCGCCTTCGCCGCCGGTGCCCGGCGGTGCAGTGTCCGGCGATCAGCACGGTCCATGCCGTGCTGGATCGGCATGGGTTGGTGACGCATCGCCGCCGGCGCCGCCATCGAGCCGAGGGCACGACGCTGTCCCGGCCGACGCAGCCCAACGCCCTGTGGTGCGCCGACTACAAGGGCGAGTTCATGCTCGCGAATCGACGCTACTGCTATCCCTTGACCGTCACCGACTTCGCCAGCCGGTACCTGATTACCTGCGACGCCCTCTCGACGACGCAGGAGCGGTATGCCTTCGCCGTCTTTGAGCGCACCTTCAAGGACTTCGGGCTCCCCAGCGCTATCCGGACCGACAATGGGGTGCCCTTTGCGTCCCCCAATGCCCTGTATGGCCTCAGCAAGTTGTCGGTCTGGTGGTTACGCTTGGGGATCGACATCGAGCGCATCCAGCCCGGGCACCCCGAGCAGAACGGCCGCCACGAGCGGATGCATCTGACGTTGAAAACCGAAGCCACCAAGCCGGCCGTGGCCAACGTCCTGCAACAGCAGGCGCGCTTCGATGCCTTCCTCGAACGCTTCAACCACGAACGCCCCCATCAAGCGCTGGGCATGCAGGTCCCTGGTGAGGTCTACCGGCCGTCACCTCGACCGTATCAGGGGCTCAGCGACCTGGACTATCCGTGGCATGACTGGACGGCCACCGTGACGACCTGCGGCCGCATCTGCTACAAACGGCGCAAGATCAATCTGAGCTTGGTGTTCGCGGGCCAGAACGTCGGCGTGCGGCAAGTGAGCGACCGCGTCTGGCTCGTGAGCTTCATGCAGTACGATCTCGGCTACTTCGATGACGAAACCAGCCGCCTTGAACCGATCGGTAACCCATTTGGTCCGAAAGTGTTACCTATGTCGCCGGAATGATCTGTAACCCATGTGTCCGGAATGGACCTTAAATGCGTGGCGGAGGGAGAGGGATTCGAACCCCCGGTACCCTTTCGGGTACAGCGGTTTTCAAGACCGCCGCCATCGACCACTCGGCCATCCCTCCGCACTGGGCTCCGCCAAGTGTACCGGAGTCGACACCGCGTTATTTGACGCCGTGTGATTCGACACCACAGTGATCTGCCAGCGCGGGGGGCAAGATCCTCTGGGGGCGCTGGTCGTTCGCGACGGCCGGTTACGGCGCCGGAATGACGGTCTGCCCGCCCATGAACGGGCGCAGCGCCTCGGGAACCACCACCGACCCGTCCTCCTGCTGGTAGTTCTCCAGAATCGCGATAAGCGTACGGCCCACGGCCAGACCAGATCCGTTCAGCGTGTGCGCAAACTCCGCCTTGCCGGCGCCAGTGGCCCGGAATTTGATATTGGCCCGTCGTGCCTGGAACGCTTCCGTATTGCTGCACGACGAAATCTCGCGATACGTGTTCTGACTCGGCAACCAGACCTCGATGTCATACGTCTTGGCAGACGCGAAGCCCATATCGCCGGTGCACAACAGCATCGTCCTGTAGGGCAGCCCGAGACGTTTCAACACTTCCTCGGCGTTGCCGGTCAGTCTCTCCAGCTCGTCGTAGGACCGGTCGGGCGTGGTGAACGCCATCAACTCGACCTTGTCGAACTGGTGTTGCCGGATCAAGCCCCGGACATCAGCGCCGTACGAACCCGCTTCGCTGCGGAAACAGGGCGTGTATGCGGTGTAACGAATCGGGAACCCACGGCCGTCGAGAATCTCTCCGCTGTGCATATTGGTCAGCGGCACTTCTGCCGTCGGGATCAGGTACAGGTCCCACTCGCCAGCGACCTTGAAGAGGTCCTCCTCGAATTTCGGCAGATTGCCCGTGCCGGTCAGCGACGCGCTGTTCGCCATAAACGGCGGCTCTACTTCCGTGTACGCATGCTCAGTCGTATGCAGTTCGAGCATGAAATTGATCAGCGCGCGTGCGAGCCTTGCGCCGGCACCCACCAACACCGCAAATCGCGCGCCCGCGATCTTGGTACCTCGCTCGAAATCGATGATGCCGAGTGTGGGCCCCAGGTCCCAGTGCGGCTGCGGCGTGAACGCGAACGTGCCGGGCGCGCCGTGGTGGCGCACCTCGACGTTGTCTGCAGCGCTCCTGCCGTCCGGCACGCTCTCGTGCGGCAGATTCGGAATCGCCAGCAGACCTCGGTTTCGCCGCTTCTCGACTGATTCGAGTTCGGCGCCCATCTGTTTGATCCGCTGACCGCGCTCACGGCTGCTCTGTTGAATGGCACTGAAATCGCGCCCTTCTTTCCGGGCGCGCGCGGCCTCCTCGCCGGCTGAATTCTGATCGCGCCTGAGCCCTTCGAGCTCTGGAAGGAGCCGGCGTCGTGCCGACTCGAGCAACGCGAGTTCGTTAAGCTCGGCGGACAAGTCCGCGCCACGACGCCGCAAGGCCGCGCGAACAATCGGGGCATCGTCTCGAAACAGGGTGGGGTCCACCATGCGTCCTCCGATCGTATCTCCATCTGTCGCTCCTGGGGTACGATGGGCAGCCATGATCGGGAGGACCCGCTGTGCCGCATTCCGCGGCGTAGCGCGCGTGTTTTGCCCCGCCACTCGGGTTCGCCGCTCACATAGAGCCAACCGCCAATCCACCCAACTTCCGTGCCCCCAACACGCCACGGCTCGCTGACCGACGCCGATATCGCGGACATTCGCGTGGGTGAGCGGGATCCGGATCGCGTCGAATCCCAGTTGACCGTGCTACGCCAGAAAAGGCGGCCGACCCCGATTTTGCGTGCGGCGACACTCGGCGATGGGATATCACGACTCGGGGACCACGATCGCGCTGAACTGCTGAGCCGTCACGAGGAGGCGTGCCGCGCTCGACGGGTGTCCTCCTTCATTCCGGCGTCGGGGAGCGGCACCCGGTTGTTTCACAGTCTTCTCCAACTCCATCGGGATCAGGAGACCGACCTCGAACGCGTGAGATCGCGCGCATTGAGCGGAGACGGCGTTGCGAGCGACGCGCTCGTCGTACTCGAAAACATCCGCAGCTTCGCAGTCTGGCCTGAGCTAGAAACTCGAGGCTGCTCGCCTCTCTCGGTCGGGCAGATTCTTGGTGGCCTCTTTGGTCCGAACGGACTGTGGTATCACGACCAGCCAAAAGGGCTTGTTCCGTTTCATCTCTATAACGATGGCGCGCGGTCCGCTTTTGCTGAGCATCTGCATGAAGCGGCGCAGCTGACCACTCACGGGCAGACCCGCGGCGAGGCACACGAAAAGCTGCACTGCGACGTGCACTTCACGATCGGTGCGCTCCACATGCGATCGTTTGAGCGGGCGAGAGAGATCGAAGCCGCGCGAATCGAGGGCGGCGGCGGCGTGCAATGTCGAGTGACCTTCTCTGTGCAGTCCCATGCCACCGACACGATTGCATCGGACCTTCACGGGAAGATTCGACGAGACGACCGGGGTCGCATCGCCTTTCATCCAGGCGGCCATGGAGCCCTGCTGAACAATCTTGCTCAACTCGGCGCGGATGTCGTGCTCATCAAGAACATCGACAACACCACTCGACGAGAGACCTCGCCGCAGATCGCGCAGGTGCGTCGGCAGATCTCCGGGCTCTTGCTGCACTTGGAGAACCAGGTGCACGACGCTGTTCGGGAACTTCGCGCTGGCCGAGGTGCACAGGACGCGCTCAACCTACTAGAGCGACAGTTCGGGGTCAGGCCGTCAGCACCGCTGCTGGATGAAGCGGCAAGGCGAGCCTACGCCGTATTCCAACTGAATAGGCCTATCCGCGTCTGTGGCGTCGTCAGCGCGCGCGATCACAGTGGTGGCCGCCCATTCTGGGCCGAAACACCGGAGCGCGGTCCTTCCCTGCAGGTTGTCGAGGGTGCCGAGGTTGACGTCGGCGACGCGAGCGTTCGGGATCTGTTTCATCGCTCGCACTATTTCAACCCCGTCGACATTGCGTGCTCGCTCCGCGATGCGGAAGGGGAACCGTTTGATCTGCATGCCTTCGCCGTGCCGGATCGAGCGATTGTCGCCAGCAAGGTGCTGGCGGGCGTGCCATCACTCGTCTATGAGCATCCGGGGCTCTGGAACGGGGCGATGGGGCTCTGGAACACGGCCTTCGTCGAAGTCCCGGATTTCACGTTCAATCCTGTGAAATCGCTCTCCGACCTCTGGACTCCTGGCCATCGACCCTGACGGCGTCCGACAGATCTCGCCCGGCAGGTGATCAGTCTTTCTTCCCGCTCGTGGTCTTCGTTGACGCAGCGGACGACTTGGCAGCCGTCTCACTTTTCGCGGAGGCGTCGGGTTTCGTGGCCTTCCCGTTGCTTCCCTGCGTCTTGCTCTCCGTCTTGCCCTCGGCCTTGGACCCCTTATCAGCGGCGGCGGCATCGGACTTCGCATCCTGCTTCTGCTCGGACGACTGCTCGTCGGCCCGTCCGCTTGCGTCGCCCGTCTTCGGGTAGTCGGTAATGTAGAAGCCTGACCCCTTGAACTGGATGGCGGGAGACGAAGGAAGCCGTCGTATCGGGCCACGTTCGCATTGTTTGCATACGTCGAGCGGGGGATCGGAAAATTTTCGGATGACTTCGAAGCGCTGTCCACAGGCTTCGCATTCGTATTCGTACAGAGGCATGCGTTACTCCAGCATCGCGCCCGATGCGTCGTTGAGTAGGAGGTCTCGATGCGCCCAAAACGGCGCGTTGCCGTGCGCAAGCACGGCGTCGTGAAAGGTGCGCATCGAAAATGTGCCGGGCTCCCGACCCTGGTAGTCACGCCGCAGCTTCAGCATCATCAGCTTGCCGAGCGACCCGACAAGATATGCCGGATCGAACGTTCCGCGTTCAGCTTCCTGGCGCGCCATGCGTTCCTCGAGAAATGCCTCGTCCCGGAAGATTCGCATTCCCTGCTCGACCGAAAGGTCTTCGCAGTGTAAGCGAATGGCAACGACGACACGCGCCAGTCGGACGAGCGATCCAGCCAGCTGGCCTAGCCTGATCGCCGCGTCACCGCGCCCGAACCCGACCTCGGCCATCATCTGCTCGCTGTAGTGCGCCCACCCTGCCACAAACGACCTGGGCGCGAGTAGCGTTGACCGTCGCACCTTCGACTCGACTCGCCGCAGGTGCTGGTACTGGAGGCAGTGTCCCGGATAGACCTCGTGGATCGACATATTCCAGAGCCTTGGCACATTCAGTTCGCGCATGTGCTCGTGCTGGCGTTGCTCCGGCCACCGCCGATCCACGTCTGTCACGTAGTAGTAGCCGGCGGCCGGCGTACTCTCGAACGGAGCCGGGGGCCGTACACTGGAAAGTGCCGAGCGACGGGATGCCGGAGACGGTGCCACGACCACCCGCTCGGAATCCGGCAGCGACACGACCGCCTGGCGCTCCAGGAACGCCGCCAGTTCCTCTATCTGCTGCTCCACGACAGCGACGAGCTGACCGGGGTCCGGATGCCGCTCTTTCGCCGCGCGCCAGGCCGCGATCGGGTCACCGCCGTTCAGCCGACCCGCCACACTGCGGAACTCCTCTTGCGCTTCATCCAGTTCGCGCAGCGCGATCGCCAGCAAGCGGTCGGCACTGAGCGTGATGCCCTCGTCGAGCTGGAGTTTCCGTTCGAAGACTTCTCGGCCGAGCCGGAAGGAGGCCTTCGCCCGCGGCGCCAGCTCCGTCTCAAGGGATTGGACGTAACCACCGACCGCGTCCGCTGCTTCCGTCGACGCGTCCGCAAGATCGCCAAGAATGTGCAGATCATCGAGGCCGGAGAACGCGCGGGGGAGGTCGACCTCGATCAGCGTCGCTGCGCCACGCCAGGCTTCGAGGCCAACCTTGACGAACAGCCCAGGGCAGTCACCGATGTTGTCGCGCGCCGCCTGGACCAACCGAGGGGCCTGCCGTAATTTCGACACGACGCGTCGGGCGCGTTCGACTTCCGGAGCGTGGTCACTCAGCGCCTGACCAGCGAGGCTACTTCTGAGCGCCTCGGCGTACAGTTGGGGGCTTCGCAGCCAACTGTGACGGGCCTCAAACTCGTGTATCCGGGATTCGATGTTGGCGACAAGCATCCGCCGATCGATTCGTTCGCTCGGCTGAAGCAACGCCGCATCGACGTGCTGAAGCCGACGGCTGAAACCGGTAAGCGCGCGGAGGTGGGCCTCGACTGCTGGGCGGCTGAAGTTCTCTAGTAAATCGTCGTGCAGATGCACACCGTCCCGGCTCGCCTGACCTGGTAGGAACTCGCGGAGATGGGCGAGGTAGTCCTCGACAAAATGAGGGAACGGCTCAGATGGGTACATGCGTGACCACGGCGCGCTCGCTACCTCCGATGCGTTAGCGCGAAGCCTCCAATGGTACAATAACGGTCCGCCCGATGCCCGGCACGTTGTTCGTCGTCGCCACGCCCATCGGCAACCTTGAGGACATCACGCTTCGAGCCCTGCGTGTATTGCGGGAGGTCGATCTCATCGCGGCCGAGGATACGCGGCGCACGGCCAAGCTCCTGGCCCATTTTTCGATCCCGTCAGCGACGCTCAGCTTTCACGAGCACAACACGCGGACCCGCGTCCCGGAACTGCTGGAGCGGTTGGATCGTGGGGAAAACGTGGCGCTGGTCACCGATGCCGGCACGCCCGGCATTTCAGACCCCGGATGCGAGCTGATTCGGGTCTGCGGCGAAAAGGGGCTCCGTGTCGACCCGGTGCCGGGGGCCTGTGCTCCGGTGACTGCGGCCGTGGCATCTGGCTTTCCTTTGGCGTCGCTGACGATATTTGGGTTCATCCCTGTTCGGTCGAAAGACAGAAAACAGTGGATTGAGCGGGCGCGTGAAGTTGGTGGTACGTTCACCTGCTTCGAAACGCCGCACCGTATTCTCAGGACGCTGGCAGACGCGCCCACATTGTTTGGCACTAGGCCTATATTTGTAGCCAGGGAGATGACTAAACTCCATCAACAATTCATCCACGGTTCTGGCCAAGAGATTGTTGGTCGTATGACCTCGACAAAGGGTGAGTTTACCCTTGTGTTGGGCCCATCCGAGGTCGTTGAGAGCAATCAGGAACCCGTAGACGACGCTCGCGTTTTCGCTGATTTTGGTCATATGGCTAAAACAGGGGGTGGTGGGAGACGGGCCGCCGTGGCCGCCGTGGCGAAATCTTACGGTCTTTCGACCAAATATGTCTACGATCTGATTGAGAAGCGCAGGGGTTATGGTTCCTGACGTCCACGTGGTCATTCTGGCCGCTGGCCAGGGGACACGGATGAAGTCCTCCCTACCCAAGGTGCTTCATCCGGTTGCGGGCGAACCGATGCTTGAGCACGTCCTGCGAACGGCCGCGGCTCTCGGGCCGGCGACCACGACGCTGGTCGTCGGACATGGGGCGGACGCGATACAGACGCGCCTGCCGGGCCGCAGCGGCCTTCGACTTGCGTTACAGGTGCCTCAGAGCGGCACCGCACACGCGCTGCAGCAGGCAGAGCCGCTGCTGGCTGGGCAGGGCGGCACCCTCGTGCTTTTGTCCGGCGATGTCCCACTTCTTCGCGCTGAGACGGTCAGGCTGCTCGTCGCAAGACACCAGGCTGCCAAGGCTGCAGCTACCGTGATGACGGCCGTTGTGGAGCAGCCGTACGGCTATGGTCGCGTTATCCGCACAGCTGGGAATATTGTCGGCATCGTCGAGGAGCGCGACGCGTCGGCAGCACAGCGCCGGGGCTGCGAGATCAACAGCGGAATTTATGCCTTTGACTTGCCACCGCTCTTCGACGCCTTGCGCACCATCGCGGCGCGCAACGCCCAGGGTGAGTATTACCTGACCGATTTGGTCGCCGTCTATAGACGCCGCCGATTAGCCGTCGAAACGCAAATCGTAGGAGACCCCCGCGAAGTTCGCGGGGTCAACACACGCAGTGAGCTCTCGGAAGTGAGTACGATCATGAGACAGAACAAGAACGCAGAACTGATGGCCGCCGGCGTCACCATCGTCGATCCAGCCACCACCTACATCGACAACGAGGTTGAGGTCGGCCAAGACACGGTAATCCACCCAGGTGTGCTGATCCAGGGACGATCGAAAATCGGCTCGGCCTGTGAAATCCACGCCAGCGTCCGTATCGCCGACTCGGAAATCGGTGATCGGGTGACCATCCACGATTTCTGCCTGATTCTTGATTCGCAGGTAGCTGAGGGGGCGGCGGTTGGTCCGTTTGCTCACCTGCGTTCGGCCACCGACATTGGCGCAGGCGCAAAGATCGGCAATTTCGTAGAGCTCAAGAAGACCACGTTCGGGGCTGGATCGAAGGCGAACCATTTATCCTATCTCGGCGATGCGACGATTGGCACCAAGGTCAACGTCGGAGCAGGTACCATCACGTGCAACTACGATGGGCAGAAGAAACACCAGACCGTGATTGAAGACGACGCTTTTATCGGAAGCGATTCACAACTCATCGCGCCGGTTCGAGTCGGCAAGGGTGCCTATGTCGGAGCGGGCTCATCGATCACCGAGGACGTCCCCCCGGGGGCGCTCGGCGTCGGCCGGGGACGGCAAGCCAACATAGAGGGTTGGGCGGACCGTAAGAAGGCCGCGCGGGCGAAGACGTAACCGGCGAAAGGCGAAACGGGGAACACCTCAATGTGTGGAATTATCGGGTACATCGGGTCCAAACCCGTCGTGCCACTCCTGCTGGACGGATTGCGGCGCATGGAGTATCGCGGCTATGACTCCGCAGGCGTCGCGCTCGTCCGCCCAGACGGGATCTCGCTTCGTCGATCGCCAGGTAAGCTGGTCAATCTTGAAAGCACGATCCGAGACGAGCCGGTCGAGGGCCGGTACGGGATTGGCCACACGCGCTGGGCGACGCACGGGAGACCCACCGAGGAGAACGCACATCCGCATAGTGACTGCACCGGTCGCATTGTGGTCGTGCATAACGGCATCATCGAGAACTACCTTGAGCTAAAAAGCGAACTTCAGTCGCAGGGCCACAACTTCCAAACCGAGACCGACACGGAAATCGTTGCTCATCTTGTCGAGCGCGAAATGCGGGACGATAGCCTGGAGGGCGCGGTCCGTCGCGCGTTGACGTCTTTACGCGGCATGTTCGCGCTGGTGCTGGTGTCTGCCGACGACCAGGACAAGATCGTGGCGGTGGGCAACGGCCCAGGGTTGGTTGTCGGTATAGGCGTGGACGAGTCCTTTGTCGCCTCCGACATCCCTGCCATTCTCAGCCACACCCGCGATGTCGTGTTTCTCAGCAACGAGGAGATAGCGGTCATTACTCCGTCCGGCGTTGCCTTCACCGACCACGGCGGCCGCCCGCTCTCGAAGCCGACGCAGCGCGTGCTGTGGGATCCGATCGCGGCCGAGAAGGGCGGACATAGGCACTTCATGCTCAAGGAGATCTACGAGCAACCCTCGGCAGCGCGCGAGACGATCCTGGGCCGCGTGTCGGTGGACCGAGGCCAGATGTTCCTGGAAGACCTACATATCCCGGACGAAACGCTGCGCACACTTGAAAAGGTCACCATCATCGCGTGCGGGACCTCGTGGCACGCCGGACTTGTCGGCAAGTACCTGATCGAAGCCGTCGCACAATTGCCCGTCGAGGTCGACTACGGCTCTGAATACCGCAATCGCAGTCCGATCGTGGCGGCGAAGGAACTCACGATCGCCATCACCCAGTCTGGCGAGACCGCTGACACGCTTGCCGCGCTGCGAGAGGCGCGCGGAAGGGGCGCGCACGGCATCGCCATTTGCAATGTGGTCGGCAGTATGGCGACGCGCGAAGCTGACGGTACGGTCTACACGCACGCGGGCCCTGAGATCGGCGTGGCCTCCACAAAAGCGTTCACGTCGCAACTGGTCGCTCTTCACTTGCTCGCGCTATATCTGGCTCAGCTTCGCGGCAGTCTCACGCCGGAGACGCTGCGGCCACGCATCGCCGAACTCCTGCACGTGCCGCAATTGATCGAGCAGGCCATCAAGGCTTCCCGGGTCACCGAGAAAGTCGCCGAGCGATTCTACAGTCGCACCGATTTCCTGTTCCTCGGCAGAGGCATCAACTATCCGATCGCGCTCGAGGGAGCCTTGAAACTCAAGGAAATCTCCTATATTCACGCCGAGGGGTATCCAGCCGGTGAAATGAAGCACGGGCCGATCGCCTTGATCGATGAACGCATGCCAGTGGTGGCCCTTGCGCCCGCCGACCATGTCTTTGAGAAGATGGTCGGTAACGTGCAGGAAGCGAAGGCACGTGGCGGCTCGGTGATTGCGATTACGACGGAGGGTGATCCACGCATGGCCGACGTGCTCGACGCCAGTGATGTGATTCTTCCGATGCCTGCGACCGGCGCACTGCTCACGCCGATCGTTATGACGATTCCACTCCAGCTGCTGGCGTACCACATTGCCGTTCGGCGTGGCTGTGATGTGGACCAGCCAAGAAATCTCGCGAAGAGCGTCACGGTAGAATAGGGAGGCGTGGACCTTCTTTCCGCTCTGAATCCCGAACAACAGGACGCTGTTCTTCAGACTGACGGACCGATTCTCATCCTAGCCGGTGCAGGTTCTGGAAAGACGCGCGTCATTGCGCATCGCATCGCGCACCTGGTCAGCACCGGCATTTGCCCTCCCGATCGCGTGCTCGCTGTCACGTTCACCAACAAAGCCGCCGAAGAGATGCGCACACGCGTCGAAACGTTACTCGGCGTCGATTGCCGCCCGATGTGGATCTCGACGTTTCATGCGCTGTGCGCTCGGCTCCTGCGCCGCGAAGCACCGCACGTGGGCTTGTCCAGAGATTTCGTCATCTACGACTCCACTGATCAGCTGACGCTGATGAAGCAGGCCATGCGGCAACTGGGCGTTGATGACACCTCGGTGCAGCCTCGCCAAGCGCTGTCGCGGATCAGTCACGCGAAGAACCGTATGGAAGGGCCGGAGGTCCTCGCCGCTGATGCCTGGAATCCGCGTGACCAACAGATCGGCACCCTGTATGGCATGTACGTCAAAGCCCTCGCCGATGCCAACGCACTGGACTTTGATGACCTGCTGTTGAAGACGGTCGAGCTATTCGACAAATCCGAACCGGTGCGCGACAAGTACAGTGGGAAGTTTCGTTTTCTGATGGTCGACGAATATCAGGACACGAATCGCCCACAGTATCTGCTGATTCAGCGCCTCGCGTCTCAGCACAGAAACCTCTGCGTCGTCGGGGATCCCGATCAGTCGATCTACAAGTGGCGCGGGGCAGACCTGCGAAACATTCTCGATTTCGAGCACGACTTTCCCGAAGCGCGAGTCGTGCGCCTCGAGCGCAACTATCGATCGACCCAGGTGATCCTCGACGCCGCCTCCGCCGTGATTTCCCAGAATCGCAACCGGAAAGAGAAGCGCCTCTACACGGAACTGGCGGGCGGCCCTCCCGTGCGCTACTACCGTGCCGCTGACGATCTTGACGAGGCTGAATTCATCGCACGTACGTCGAGGGCGGCATTGCACGACGACGAAGAGACCACCGTCGCCGTCCTCTATCGGACCAACGCGCAGTCGCGCACGGTCGAAGACGCGCTTCGCCGGTCCGGCACGAACTACAAGATCATCGGCGGCGTCCGCTTCTACGAGCGCAAGGAGATCAAGGACGCGCTGGCCTACCTCCGACTCATCCTGAACCCCCATGACAGCGTGAGCCTCCGGCGCGTGATCAATGTCCCGGCGCGGGGTATCGGTAAGGGCGTTCTGGACTCACTCGCCGGCGTCGAGCTGCACGAAGACGTCGAGTCGCCATCATTGCTCGCCGGCTTGCTGCCAGTGGTCTCGACCGATTCGCTGTGGGCCCGGCTCGTACACGCGGTCGAGCATCGCAGCTTCACGCCGCGCGCCTGCGCCTCGCTCTCGGCGTTTCGCGACCTACTCACGGGCCTGGCGGGCATGGCCACCGCGGACACTGTCTCGGTGCTGCTGGGCAAGGCGATCGATCGGAGTGGGTATCTGCAGGATTTGCGCGAAGAGCGCAGCGAAGAGGCCGAGAGTCGCATCGAGAACCTGATGGAGCTGGTGTCCGCGGCTCGCGAATACGAGATCCGCGACCCTGAGCCGTCGCTCGCGGGATTTGTCGATCAGCTGTCGTTGCTGTCCGACACGGACGAAGAGGCCGGCACGCGTCACGCCAGGGTCCTCATGATGACGATGCATAGCGCGAAAGGTCTGGAGTTCCCCGTCGTGATCATCGCGGGCCTCGAGGAAGGCTTGTTCCCGCATGCCCGGTCGATCGATGACGACGGCGAACTGGAGGAGGAGCGGCGGCTCTGTTACGTCGGCATCACGCGGGCTCAACGCCACCTTGTGCTCACATCGGCCGCGCGGCGGCGCGTGTTCGGCGAGTATCAATCGAACGAGGCGTCGCGTTTCATCGACGAGATCCCCGGCGAACTCGTAGAACACGTTCCCTCCACGTTCGCGTCGTCTCGCCAGTCGTCCTCGTCGCGCGTTCATGGGAGCCGGGATGGCCGATCCTGGGGACGCCGCCGCGAGTATGAGGAACCGGCTCCGTATGCCTATGAAGATGAAGACCAGTCCGAATCAGGGGGTGTCAGGCCAGGAGTGCGCGTGCGGCATCCGACGTTCGGCGAAGGCACCGTCCTCAGCGTGGAACCACTCGAGGACGACACGAAGCTGATCGTGCGTTTTTCGTCAGTTGGGCAGAAAACACTACGAGCGCGGTTCGCGAAGCTGCAACTCCCGTAGACGCCGTCGTTGAGCGACGATCCAGACGCTTACACCTCGACCGGCGGCGGGTCTTCTTCGCCGTCCTCCCCGCCGTCCTCCTCGGCCAGACGCGCGATCGACACCACGCGGTCATCGCCTTCGATATCGATCAAGCGCACGCCCTGTGTCGCGCGCCCAATCGTGCGAATGTCCCGCGCGGCCATGCGCAGAATTTTTCCCTGCTCCGTGATCAGCATCAACTCCTCGTTGTCGGTGACCTCGCTCAGGCTAACAACCTTGCCGTTGCGATCACTGGTCTGGATATTGATGATGCCAACGCCACCCCTCGCCTGCACTCGGTACTCGCTCAACTCCGTCCGCTTCCCATAGCCCCGCTCAGTGACCGACAGAATCGTGCCGCCGGCCCGCAGCACTTCCATCGCGACCACTTCATCGCCGGCGCGAAGCGAGATGCCGCGCACACCGTATGCATTTCGCCCCATCGACCGCACACCCGCTTCAGCGAAGCGGATGCTCATGCCGTCGCGTGTCCCGATGAAGACCTCGCCTCTGCCGTCAGAGACCTGGGTGTCGATCACGGAGTCGTCCTCCTCGACACCCATCGCGATGATGCCACCGGCTCTCGGATTGCTGAACGCCGTCAACTCGGTCTTCTTGATGACGCCGCGGCGCGTGCCCATCACGATGAACTTGCCGGCCTCGAACTCCTTGACAGTCAGCAACGCGGCGATATGCTCGCCGTCCTCCATGGACACAAGGTTCGCGATCGCCTTGCCGCGCCCGTCAGGACCAACATCAGGAATGGTGTACACCTTCAGCCAGTACACGCGGCCGCGATCCGAAAAGATCATGATGTAGGCGTGCGTGGACGCGACGAAGAGGTGACTGACGAAGTCCTCCTCGCGCGTGCGCATGCCGATCCGTCCCTTGCCCCCTCGCCGCTGGTTGCGGTAGCTGGCGATCGCCGTACGCTTGATGTACCCGGTACTACTGACCGTGATCGCCATGTCTTCCTCGACGATCAGATCCTCTGCGCGGAACTCGCCCTCCTCAGCCAGAATCTCCGTCCGTCGCTCATCTCCGTGCTTCTCGCGCACCGCGCGCAACTCATCAACGATGATCTGCATGACCAGCGTGTCACTGGACAGAATCGCAAGGAGCCGTTCGATCAACGCGAGCAACTCCGCCAGCTCGTCGAGAATCTTCTGTCGCTCCAGGCCGGTCAGCCGCTGCAGCTGCATGTCGAGGATGGCCTGCGCCTGAATCTGGGTGAGGCTGAACTGCGCCATCAGGCCAACTCTGGCTTCGCCCGGGTTCTTGGCGCTTCGAATGAGCGCGATCACGGCGTCCAGATGGTCGAGTGCGATCTTGAGGCCTTCAAGGATATGGCGACGGGCCTCGGCCTTGCGTAGCTCGAATTCCGTTCGGCGTCGCACAACCTCACGGCGAAACTCCACAAAGTTGTCGAGAATCTCGATGAGCGACAACACCCTCGGGCGGCCACCGACGATGGCGAGCATGATGATGCCGAAACTGCTCTGTAGGGCCGTGTGCTTATACAGGTTGTTGAGGACAACGTCGCCGACTTCGCCCCGTTTCAGGTCGATGACAATGCGCATGCCATCGCGATCCGATTCATCGCGAATGTCGGAAATACCCTCGATCGTCCTGTCACGGACCAGATCCGCGATGCGTTCAATGAGCCTGGCCTTGTTGACCTGGTACGGAATCTCCTCGATCACGATCGACGATCGATCGCCCTTCTTCGAGACCTCGATCTCGGACTTCGCCCGCATCACGACCGCACCCCGGCCCGTCAGGTACGCTTGCCGGATCCCGTGACTGCCAACGATGTATCCGCCGGTCGGGAAGTCAGGACCGGGAACCAGTTCCAGCAGGCGCTGCTGTTTCTCGAGTAGTGTGGGCGGGGCGTCCTGCTGGGCGCTCTCAATCAACCAGATCGCCGCATCGATCACCTCGCGCATGTTGTGCGGAGGCAGGTTCGTGGCCATGCCGACGGCGATACCAGCTGAGCCGTTGACGAGCAGATTCGGGTACGGAGCCGGCAGCACGGTCGGCTCATCGGTCGTCTCGTCGAAGTTGGGAACGAGGTCTACGGTGTCCTTCTCGAGATCGCCCATGAGCTCTTCGGCGAGGGACTCGAGACGCGCTTCGGTATACCGATAGGCGGCGGGAGGATCTCCATCGATCGAACCGAAGTTCCCCTGACCGTCAACCAGGGGATAGCGCATGTTGAAATCCTGCGCCAGACGCACGAGCGTGTCGTAGGCAGGGGCGTCTCCATGCGGATGGTAGTTCCCGATGACCTCGCCGACGATCTTCGCGCACTTCCGGTGCCCGCGGTTGGACGCCAGCCCCATCTGCCGCATCGCGTACAACACACGCCGATGCGCCGGCTTCAGGCCATCCCGAATATCCGGAAGTGCCCGTCCAATGATCACGCTCATCGCGTAATCCATGTACGAGCGCTTCATCTCGTCTTCGATGTTGACGGGGATTTTGCTCTGGTCTGGTGCGTTCATGGACTTCTGTGTTGTCGATCGCGACATGGCTCAAGCCGGAGGGCCCGAGCCGCGCGTGTGGTCTTAGACGGACGGTTGGCCGCCAGCCCCGAGCCTGGAGCCTTCAGACATCCAGGTTGGTGACATCGAGCGCGTTGTCTTCGATGAACTTGCGCCGCGGCTCGACCTGGTCGCCCATCAGCGTCGTGAACATCTGATCCGCCTCAGCATGATCCTCGGCGCGAACCTGGAGCAGTGTGCGGTTGTCCGGATCCATCGTCGTTAACCACAGCGTGTCCGGATTCATCTCACCGAGGCCCTTATAGCGGTTTACAGCAACGCCCTTCTTGCCCGCGGAGATGAAGAACTCGACGAACGCATCGACATTGTCGAGTGACGCATCCGCGTCCTTGCGGCCCCGCAAACCAGCCGTTCGGCCGGTGGCCGGAGCCGCCTTTGCGATCTCGGCTGGATCCGCCGTCTGGGTCGCCGCGTCGTCCGCCCGAGCCGCCTCCTCCACCGCCCCGTCGGCAGCCGGCGCGCTCAGGTCTTCCGACGCAGCCTCGTCTCCCGAGCCCGCCGTGCTCTTGACGAGCACCGGGAACGTAATGTCGCGAATCTCGTTGAATGCGGCAAGTAGCGTCCGGTACTCGCCAGACGCGATGAACTCGACGCCAATGGAGAAATTACGTGGATATCCATGGGAGCGGTCTTCGACGGCCAGGACGAACGCGTTGTGCTCCTCATCCCGGTCGACTGCCACACTCCGAACCGGCGTCGTCATACGTGCCGCGATCACGTCGAGCTTGTCGCGTCGCTCGCAGAAGCTCTTGTCGCGCGCATCCGCCTGCAGCAAGGCCGAGACAATGTCGGGCGGATTGCCGCGGCGCGTCACCTGCTGCAGCAGCTTGCGGAAGGCCATCGTGCGCTGCAGCGAGCGCTCCAGCGTTTCACCGAAGATCTCGCCGCCGTCGGCAAGCTTCACCACCCGGGACTCGACCGCTCGATGAATCAGGAAGCTCTCAAGGGCCCGCTCGTCCTTGATGTAGGTTTCGGTACGTCCGCGCTTCGCGCGGTACAGAGGCGGCTGCGCGATGTAGATGTGCCCTCGATCGATCAGCTGCGGCATCTGCCGGTACAGGAATGTCAGCAACAGCGTGCGGATGTGTGAGCCGTCCACATCCGCGTCGGTCATGATGATGACGCGATGGTAGCGGAGCTTCTCGACGTCGAAATCATCGGTGCCGATACCACAGCCGAGCGCCGCGATCATCGTCTTGATCTCGTCGCTCCCGAGCATCTTGTCGAACCGCGCCTTTTCGACGTTCAGGATCTTGCCCTTGATCGGTAAGATCGCCTGAAACCGCCGGTCGCGCCCCTGTTTCGCTGAACCGCCCGCCGACTCGCCCTCCACGATGTAGATCTCGCTCTGCGCCGGATCGCGTTCCTGACAGTCGGCAAGCTTGCCGGGCAAACTGCTGCCGTCGAGCGCCCCTTTGCGGCGAACGAGATCACGCGCCTTACGCGCGGCTTCCCTTGCCCGCGCCGCGTCGATGGCTTTGCCGATGATCCGCTTGGCCACAGCGGGGTTCTCTTCGAGGAACTGTCCGAGCCTGTCGTTGACGATCGTTTCGACGATGCCTTTCACCTCGGTGTTGCCAAGCTTCGTCTTCGTCTGTCCCTCGAATTGCGGATTCGGAATCTTGACGCTGATGACACCGGTCAGGCCCTCGCGAATGTCATCGCCGCCAATCGTGGCGTCCTTCAGATCCTTCGCCAGGTTGTTCTTCACCGCGTATGAGTTGATCGTGCGCGTCAGCGCTGATCGGAAGCCGGAGAGGTGGGTGCCGCCTTCGTGCGTGTTGATGTTATTGGCGAACGTAAAGACCAGTTCGGAGTACCCATCGTTCCATTGCAACGCAATTTCGGCATCGATGCCGTCCTTGTCGCCCCTGATGAACGCTGGGGTGGCGTTGATAATGGTCTTGTTCTTGTTCAGGTGCTGGACGAAGGAAACGATGCCGCCCTCGTACCGAAACTGATGATTCTTCCCGTCGCGCTCGTCATGAATCGCGATCAGGATGCCGCCGTTGAGAAACGCAAGTTCACGCAGTCGCTGCGCCAGCGTATCGAAGCTGTACTCGACGGTCTCGAAAATTCGCGCGTCCGGTCTGAATGTGACCTTGGTGCCTCGCCGCTGCGTCGTACCCGTGATTTCCAGGTCGGCGAGCGGGTCACCGCGTTGGTAACTCTGCTGGTAGACCTGCCCATTGCGCCAGATTTCGAGATCGAGACGCTCCGAGAGCGCGTTGACAACGGAGACGCCGACGCCGTGCAACCCACCGGAAACCTTGTAGCTATCGTTGTCGAATTTCCCGCCCGCATGCAGCACGGTCAGCACCACTTCGGCAGCTGACCTGCCGCTGGCGTGGCGGTCGACGGGGATACCGCGGCCGTTGTCGACGACCGTGATGGAGTTGTCGATGTGGACCGTGACGCTGATCTCGTCACAATACCCGGCAAGGGCCTCATCAATCGCGTTGTCGACGACCTCGTAGACGAGATGATGTAGCCCGGATGGCCCCGTTGAGCCGATATACATCGCGGGCCGCTTCCGGACCGCCTCGAGGCCCTCGAGGACTTTGATCTTGTCCGCGTCGTAGTCGGCACCTGAGCCATTACCGTTGGGCCCTGCCACAGCGGACGATTCCGGCGCGAGGTGCGCTCGCGGGTCACTCGATTGTTGCGGTTGTTCCGTTGGTTCCACGCGTGTCCTTGGTTGCCAAGAGGCGTCAGTCCTCCGGTCAGATCCTCATCGGCATGATCACGTAGGTGTAGTGGTAGCCCTCGGCGCTGACAGGTTTCATGACAGCCTGGCTGACTTCGTCCTTGAGCGACAGCGCAACGACGTCGGTCTCGACGACGTTTAGAAAATCCAACACATACTGCGCGTTGAAAGAAATCGCGAGTGGGTCTCCGTCGTACTCCACGGCCAGCTCTTCACGAGCTTCGCCGAATTCCGAACTGCTCGAGGTCACGTCGACTTTACCCTTGTCTACTTCAACCTTTACCGATCGTGAGCGTTCGTTCGACAGGAGCGCTACACGTTTAACAGCGTTGGCTAGTCTCTCTCGCTCGAACTCGATGGTTTTATCGTTTTCCTTCGGGATCACGCGTTCGTACGCGGGAAACTGGCCGTCGATCATTCGAGAGATGAGTACGCGGTCGCCGACCTCGAAGAACAAATGATTCTCCCCGCTCTCAAAGAGCACGTCTCCCTCCCCTTCGGCGAGCAGTTTTCCGAGCTCAAGAATCGTCTTTTTCGGCAGAATGACGCCGACTTCTTCGGTCACGCCGACGGTATGCGTCACCTCGACAAGCGCCAGACGGTGTCCGTCGGTTGCCACCATTGCAAGGCTGTCTGGCTTCAACACGAACTTCGCGCCATTTAGGAAAAACCGGGTGTCTTCTCCTGTAATCGTAAACTGGGTTTTGGCGACCATTTCTTTTAACGCGCTCCGCGGAAGCGTCGCGCGCGCTGTACCGCTCGCCTCGGGCAGCGTTGGAAAATCCTCGCGCGGTAACGTCTGCATGCGCGAGTCGAATCGATCGGCCGCGACTTTGACGCCACTCTTGTCTTCCTCGATCCGAACATCTGTTTCCGGGAGCGCTCGAAGAATTTCGTAGAGCTTCTTTGCTGGCAGCGTCAACGAACCAGCCTTGCCAACCTTTGCTGCGCATCGACTGCGAAGGGCCACCTCAAGATCGGTGGCGAGTAGTCTGACTTCGTCCCCGTTCGCCTCGATCAAAACGTTGGCGAGAATCGGAATGGTATTTTTTCTTTCCACGATTCCCTGAAAAAGCTGCAGTTCTTGCAGAAGGTCATTTTTGCGAACAACGAGTTGCATAGGCGTGTGGTGACCTCAGGCGGAGTGATGGACGACTCTCAGAAGATCCTCTTTAGAGGAGAAGAAATAATAGTGAATTATATAGGAATAAGGTGCTGTGTAAAACCGGAAAATGATGGCGTTAATCCTTCAATACCAGTGGTTTAGGGTCTACCAAAAGCTGAGGATCAGAGAGGGATAGATCGAGGAAAAAAGAAAAGTTATAAAAGGTCTCGGTAATATTAACAACTTCTGTCGGCGGGGACCTGTGGAGAACTCAGAATCTAGTGAAATGACTTAATAAAATTCTCGATCAAGCTGTTGAAATCTGGGTCTTTTTTACGGAGTTCCGTAATCTTTTTGAGCGAGTGAATAACCGTCGAATGGTGTTTTCCACCGAAACTGCGTCCAATCTCCGGGAGGGACGCCTGGGTGAGTGACTTACAGAGATACATGCCGATCTGGCGAGGCATCGCGACAGATTTCGAATTATTTCGCGACTTCAGATCACCTATTTTAAGTTGGTAGTACTCCGAGACAAAACGCTGAATGGCCTCGATCGTGACGGCTTTATCGTCCTGGTCGATGACATTCTTCAGCACGTCCTGGGTGAGTTCAAGCGTGATCTCGCGACCCGTTAGCGATGCGTAGGCAATGAGTCGAATTAGCGACCCCTCAAGTTCTCGAACGTTCGACTTGATACGTCCCGCAATGTACATGGCAACACCATCGGGCAACGGCACAGCTTCCGCTTCAGCCTTACGTTTCAGAATCGCCACGCGGGTTTCGATATCGGGAGGATGAATATCGGCGATCAAGCCCCATTCGAAGCGTGATCGGAGTCGCTCCTCAAGGGCAGGAATCTCGTGAGGTGGTCGGTCGCCGCTCAGAACGATCTGTTTCTGCGCGTCGTAAAGGGCGTTAAATGTGTGAAAAAACTCCGTTTGCGTCCCCTCTTTGCCCGAGACGAACTGGATGTCATCGACGAGCAAGACATCGACGGACCGATAGGTTTCCCGAAAATCTAGAATACGGTCATAGCGCAGGGCATTGATCATCTCGTTCATGAAGCGCTCGGAAGAGATGTAGGTGAGCTTCAACAAGGAATCGTGTTGCAGCACGTACTGCCCGATCGCGTGCATCAAATGAGTCTTTCCAAGTCCCACTCCGCCGTAAATAAACAACGGATTGTAGGAGCGTGACGGTGCTTCGGCGACCGCTTGACACGCTGCATGCGCGAACTGATTCGACGGACCAACGATGAACGTGTCGAACGTATAACGCTGGATGAGGCCGGCCGATGAGGAGGCCATCGACGTGACGGAAGCCGAGAACCCTCCCCGAGGGGCTGGCGTGTCGTCCGGCGGTTGCGGCGCCTCGGCTGCCCCTTCAGCGACGAAGACGAATTCAGCCCCGGGCCGTCGGACCTCGGCCAGCGCCTCGGAGAGCACCACCGAGTAATGCTTCGTGAGCCAGTCCTTGAAGAGCAGGCTCGGCACCCTCACCGTGATCGAGTTCCCGGCGTCCCCTACAAACGCCGTGGGCTTGAACCAGGTGTAAAAGCTGTGGCGGTTAACCTTCGTCTCGACTCGGGAAAGAATCAGGTCCCAGATGCTGACGTCCATCGAACTATGACTTGAAAAACCTGAACAAATTGGACTTTCGCCTTCGCGAGGCCTAGGTATTACGGCCAATTCTCCGGATCATGATCGCAAAAGCCTGCAAAACAGGCCCTCCGATCACTTTCGCCTCGTCGGAGACTACAGAAAATCGACGTTTCTGCGCCAAGACGCTCGATTTAGCCCTGTTTTCCACAGCTTTTTCAACAGCTGTGGAAAACTTGGGGACCAAACCAAAGCGGCTAATTCGCCGGCGTGAGGTCGCGACTGTAGCACACTGGAATTGTCCTCGGGGGTCGTGTCCGTGTTTGACACTCCGCATGAGCCACGACTAGTATTAGCAGTTCCCCACGCAAGACGCGTGCGACCAGCTCCGCAAGACCAGGATCAGCATGAAGGGCAAGCGTACCTACCAACCCAATACCCGTCGCCGCCGCAAGAAGCACGGCTTTCGCGTCAGAATGGCGACGAAGAACGGTCGAATTGTGCTCAAGCGACGTCGGGCCAAGGGCCGCAAGCGATTGACCGTTGCTGACGAAGGTTAGTCGCGGAGAGTCCAACAGGAGCCTGTATGAGGGGACAGGCGCTGTCTGCCGCCGAGCGCATCCGCCGCCGGCCCGAATTCGAGCGCGTCTACAAGTCGGGGGCGAAGGCGCACGGTCGGTTTATGACCGTGTTCGTGTTGCCGAACGGCGGTGCGTGCGCACGACTCGGCGTGGCGGCGACCCGGAAGATCGGTTCGTCGGTTGATCGCAGTCGTGCCAAGCGGCTGGCCCGGGAGATCTTCCGTCGTCACAAGACGGCACGTGCGCTCGACATCGTCGTCGTTCCGCGGCGGGACATGCTCGACGCGACTTTCCGGAACCTTGAAGCTGACTACAACACCACGCTTCAGCGCAGCGGACGGAGTGCCGCGGCCTCCAAGCCGGGTCGGCCTCGCGGCCACCGGGATCCTCGGCCTGCTCAGGGGATATAAGGCCCTCATCTCACCGCTGTTTACAGGGTGCTGTCGGTTCTATCCCTCGTGTGCGGACTACATGAGCGAGGCGGTAGAGATCCACGGGGCTTGGCGCGGTACGTGGCTCGGTGTGCGCCGACTGTCGCGATGCCATCCGTTCGGACGCCACGGCGTCGACCCGGTACCACGGTAGTGCCAATGGAGCGCCGCGTTCTCGTCGCCGTGTTCTTGTCTTTCCTGGTGCTCTACGGCTACCAGACCCTCGTGCTGCCGCCGCCGTTGCCGCCCGAAGCGCAGGTCCAGCCAGCCACCCCAGGCGCACCGACTGGTGTAGCGCCGGAGGAACCGCAGGTGACGCCGCCGGGGACGCCGCCCGCGACGGCCAGGCCAGCACCGGCCGCCGCGTCCGTTCCCCCCGGTGAACCCGCCTCGGCGCCGGCTGCACCGGCGGCAGTGGTGATTGGAGCTGAGGTCGAGCGCGAAATCGTCGTCGAAACAGCGACTGTTGAGGCAACGCTTTCGAATCGGGGTGGCCGAATTCTTCACTGGCGCCTCAAAACGTACGAAGACAGCCTCGGCCAGCCCGTCGACCTCGTACCGTCGGATCTGCCTCCCGGTTCGCCAACACCCTTCGAGCTGCGCGTGGACGATGACGGGATCACCGACCGGCTCAATACGGCGTTGTACCGGGTCACCGGTGACAGCGCCGGCCGTGTGGATGCACAGGCCGGCGAGGCGAGTCTGCTCTTCGAATTCGAGGACGCCACCGGCCTGCGGGCACGCAAGGAATTGCGGTTCGATCCGCAGAACTACCTGATTGCCTTCTCCGCGGTCGTCGAGGACAGCGGTGTTGCCTTGAATCCCACCGTGCTCTGGGGACCCGGACTCTCTGATTCCGGCGCACAGGCCGGCGGGGGTGGCTTTCTGACCGGTAACTACACACAGCCTCCACAGGGGATTTATCATCTCGATGGGAGCGTCGAACGGCTGACGGGCGGCGATCTCGAGGAGCAATCCGCCCATGAGGGGCCGTTTCGGTTCGTGGGCATCGACGATCACTATTTCATCGCCGCCGCGCTCAACCCCGGTCAGGTCCGAGTTGAGTACCAACCTTCGTCTATCGCCGGCCTGGAGGAGACGCAGCGGGTCCTGGTCTCGCAGAGCTTCACGTTTCCCGGCCCGCCCGAGAACGTGCAGTTCTTCTACGGCCCGAAGCAGCTGGATCTGCTGAGGTCGGTGGATGCGGAGCTTGTCCGGGCCATCAATTTCGGAATCTTCGGATGGCTGGCGGTGCCGCTGCTCGGCGCCCTGCAGTGGATCTACGGATTCGCCGGTAACTACGGCTGGTCGATCGTGCTGCTCACGCTATTGATCAACGTGTTCATCGCACCGCTCCGCCACAAGAGTGTTGTGTCGATGCGGAAGATGCAGGTTGTGCAGCCGCAGATGAAGGCGATTCAGGAGCGGTACGCCGGCCTGAAGAAGACCGACCCGGCCCGGCAGAAGATGAACACGGAGATCATGGCGCTCTACAAGGAGAAGGGTGTGAACCCGGCGGGCGGCTGCGTGCCGATGCTGCTCCAGTTTCCGGTCCTGCTCGCGTTCTATTCGATGCTGGGCCAGTCGATAGAGCTCCGTGGCGCCGACTTCGGTTTCTGGATTCACGACCTCTCACAGCCTGACCCGTACTACATCATCCCGGTCCTGATGGCCGGGACGATGTTCTGGCAGACCAAGATCATGCCGTCGACGGCGGATCCTGCGCAGCAGAAGATCATGATGCTCATGCCGCTCATGTTCACGTTCTTCTTTCTGGCGGCGCCAAGCGGCCTGGTCATGTACTGGTTCGTCAGCAATCTGTGGGCGGTCGGCCAGCAGTACTTCACGCTCTGGATGATCGGTCCCGTCACTGTGCCGACAGTCCGCCCACCGGCTGAGCGCCGACTGAAGAAGGCGGGTTCCGGTCGCACGACCAAGGCGGAGAAGGGAACGTAAACAACGTGCTGCTTCTCGGCGTGCGAAGGGCGCCGAGGGCGAGATAGCGGCGTACGACCGAGACAACTTATGTCACTGACAACCGAGATCGCTGAGTTCCTGCAGCACGTCGTCGCAGCGATGGGCATGACGCTGTCACCGACCATTGAGGAGACCCCGGACGGCACACCGCATCAACCTCGAAGGAGAGGACGGCGGCGTGTTGGTCCGGCGCGACGGAGAAGGGCTCCAGGCGTTGCAACATTTGACGGCTACGGCGTTCCGCCGACAGCTTGGCGGCGATCAGCGCATCGTCGTGGACTGCAATGGGTTTCGCAAGGACAAGGATCTGGAAGTGAAGCAGATGGCGCGGTTCAACGCGGAGAAGGCGAAGTCGTCCGGAGCGGCTCAGGAAATGGGGCCGCTCAATCCGTACGAGCGCCGGATCGTGCATCTCGCGATCGCGGAGGATCCCGGTGCGACATCGGAGAGCATCGGAGACGCGTTTATGAAGACGGTTATTATCTCGACGACCAAGTAGGCCGGGCGTCGGGCGCGGCAGTCAGCCACTGGTAGTCGGCCCGTGTTCTCCACCGATGACTCCATCGTTGCCATCGCGACGCCGCCTGGCAGAGGCGGCATCGGCGTCGTTCGGATTAGCGGTCCCTCTTCCCACGAGATCGCCACTCGAATTCTCAATCGACGTCTGCCACTCGAGCCACGCCGTGCGACGCTCGCCCACGCTCGCGGGGTTGGGGAAGGGGGCCCGCGCGAGACGCTCGACGAGGTGGTCGCCACCTATTTCCCTGCGCCACGCTCCTACACCGGCGAGCACGTTGTGGAACTCAGCGCGCATGGCAGCCCGGTCGTGCTTCAAGCCATCGTCAGGAGCGCGATCAACGGCGGTGCGCGGCTGGCTGAGCCAGGGGAATTCACGCTGCGTGCGTTTCTCAACGGTAAGCGCGATCTCATCCAGGCCGAAGCGGTCGCCGATCTGATCGCGGCGGCGACGCCGTTGCAGGCGAGGGTCGCATTCGATCAGCTCGACGGTACGCTGACCGACCGAATCGCGGTCATTGACGCCGAACTTTTTGATCTGGTCGCGCGTCTCGAAGCGTCGCTCGATTTTCCAGACGAGGGGTACCATTTCATCGAGCCGGCGGAGACGGGTCGACGAGTTGGCGGGATTGTGGCGCAACTCGAGGCTCTTCTTCAGAGTGCGCGGCGCGGGCGGATGATTCGGGAGGGCGCAACGGTCGTAGTGTCTGGTCGGCCGAACGTCGGCAAGTCAAGTGTTTTCAATGCGTTAGCTGGTTCTGAACGAGCGATCGTGACAGCGATTCCAGGGACGACTCGCGACCTGGTCGCCGAGCAGGTCGACGTAGAAGGCTTGGCCGTCACGCTCGTTGACACCGCGGGATGGCACGATACGCGCGACGTCGTCGAACGAGAAGGCGTGACACGTGGAGAGCGGGCACGTGCGGTGGCCGACCTCCTGATTGTGGTGCTCGACGGAAGCGAACCACGAAGAACGGAAGACACGCTGCTTCTCGCGCAGACCGCGAGCCGGCGACGAATCATCGTGAGCAACAAGTCGGACCTTCCGGTCACCGGAGCCGGTGTTGGGGCGGCTGTGGCTCCCGATGGCCTGTTGGCCGTATCTGCGAGGACAGGCGCCGGCATCGATGAGCTGCGACGTGAAATCGCGACTCTATTGACGGGTAGCGACTCGCTTCGCGATGAAGCCGCGATTTCCAACGTGCGCCATATCGAACGTGTCGAGGAGGCGCGCGGGCGGCTGTGCGCGGCGCAGCAAGCCGTCGCTGGCGGCGAGACGCCAGAGGAGTTCGTTCTTGCCGACCTGCAGGCGGCACGTGCGAACCTCGAGGAAATTGGCGGCGCGCGCACAAACGAGGATCTCCTGCGCCATATCTTTCAGACGTTCTGTATCGGAAAATGATGCGGGGGACCGATGAAGGCGTTTGACGTCATCGTGATCGGCGCCGGTCACGCCGGGGTTGAAGCCGCGTACGCCGCCGCGCGTCTCGGCTGCAGCGTCGGTTTGTGCACGCTGTCGCGCGACACCGTCGCGCACATGCCGTGCAATCCTGCCGTCGGCGGCACAGCGAAGGGTCACCTGGTTCGCGAGATTGACGCGTTGGGCGGGTTGATGGGCCTGGCGATCGATGCGACCGGCATTCAGTTCAAACTCCTCAACCGAAGCCGGGGCCCGGCGGTCTGGTCGCCTCGAGCACAAGCGGACAAGCGACGGTACGGCGCGTGGGTGACCGAGGCGCTTGAGCGCGAGCGTGGGATCACCTGGCTGTTCGGCAAGGCCGCTCGGCTGGATGTGCGGCACGGTCGGATCGTCGGTCTCGTGATGGAAGGTGGCGGGCGGCACGCGTGCCGCGCGCTTGTCGTCACCACAGGCACGTTTCTGAACGGGCTCCTCCATATCGGGCCGGAGCAGCGTCCGGCAGGGAGGTATGGAGAACCGCCGTCGCGCGAGCTCGCTGAGTCGATCACGTCACTTGGATTTATGGGGGGACGACTTAAAACAGGTACTCCCCCTCGGCTTCGCCGGGACTCGATCGATTTCGAGCAGGCGGTGAAAAACGGTGCTTTCGTCGAAGAGTCAGGCGACGAGATCTCGGTGCCATTCTCGTTTCTCACGAAGACACCGCCGGGGAACCAGATCTGCTGCTGGGTGTTGCACACGACTGATCGCGTCCACGACCTGGTTCGACAGCACATCGGCTCCAGCCCACTGTTCAACGGTCAGATTCAGGGGATCGGTCCCCGGTACTGTCCGTCGCTCGAAGACAAGATCATGCGGTTCCCGGAGCGCGAACGGCATCAGATCTACCTTGAACCGGAGGGATTGGACGCAGACGAAATCTATGTAAATGGTTTCTCGATGTCACTGCCGGTGCGGGTGCAGGAGGAGTTGGTGCGCGCATTGCCAGGCCTGGAAGACGCCGCCATGATTCGGCCGGGTTATGCGGTGGAATACGACTTCATTCAGCCGACGGAGCTCAAGTCGACACTGGAAACCCACCGCGTGGCCGGTCTCTTCTTTGCGGGCCAGATCAACGGGACCTCAGGGTACGAAGAGGCCGCCGCACAGGGATTGATGGCGGGAATCAACGCGGCTAAAGGGGTCCGGCGTGAGCCGACGCTTACGCTCGGCCGCGACGAGGCGTACATTGGCATTCTGATTGACGATCTCGTCACGCAGGGCTGCCTGGAGCCGTACCGAATGTTTACCTCGAGAGCTGAGCACCGCCTGTTGCTGCGGATCGACAACGCCGACCTGCGCTTGACGCCCCGCGGCCGAAGCATTGGCCTGGTCGACAACGTGCGCTACGAGCGTTTCGACGCCCGCCGCTCGCGCCACACGCGTAACGCCGCCGCCCTCGATCAGGCGACGGTTCGCGGGGCACACGGGAATCGCGTCGCTGTGAGCACACTGCTACGCCGGCCCACTGTCAAACTCGAGTCGCTTCTCGACAGGGGTGACGTCGTTCTCGATCTTGAGCCGTCGGGACGGGCACTCGATGTAGCGAGTCTTGAGAGTGACGCGAAATACGCGGGGTACGTGAAGCAAGAATTGGTACGCGTCGCACGGGCTCGGCGTCAAGAGCATCACCGTATTCCGGAAAACTTTGTGTTCGCGGGTGTCTCAGGCCTGTCGAAGGAGGTCGTACATCGCTGCATGGAGGTGCGGCCGGAAACTCTGGGTCAGGCGTCCCGGATACCTGGTGTGACGCCGGCGGCGATAGCGGTTCTTGGGTCGGCGCTTCGAAAGCGGTCGTAGAGTCAGTGAACAGTAAGGAGTTTCAGGGTCGGCTTGCACGCCGGGCGCGCCGCGTCGGCTTGGTGCTTCCCGCGCAGCTGGCTACTCAGCTCGAGGTGTACTACCGCCTGCTCACCACTTGGAACACGAAAATCAATCTCACTGGGCTGAAGCTATCTGGTACTCCGGCAGACGCTATTGATCGGCTACTGATTGAGCCGGTCGTCGCCGCTCGGCATGTCCCCGTTGGCACCGCACGGATGCTCGACATCGGAACCGGCGGAGGATCGCCAGCGATCCCCCTGGCACTGGCAGCGTCCTGCCCTTGTCTTTTCATGGTGGAATCCAAGACGCGGAAGTCGGTATTCCTTCGTGAGGCCGTGCGCACGCTTGGCCTGAGCGGCGCTGATGTGATCACTGCGCGGTTCGAAGAGCTTCTGGCGCGACCCGATCTCCATGAAACCTTCGACCTGGTCTCCGTGCGGGCCGTTCGTGTCGAATCCAGGATGCTGTTGACGCTCCAGGCGTTTGTGAGACCCGGTGGCCTTGTGCTGTTGTTCCGCGGGTCCGGGACATCTACCCAGTCGGAAAGCGTGACGCCGCCGCTGTCGTGGCAAGCCACCTACCCCCTGATCGAATCACTTCGAAGCCGTCTCGTTGTTCTCGCGAAACGGACCGAAGCAGGGAGCGTTCCACGTGGAACAGGTCGGCGAGGAAGGCACTCTGATTGATAGAGTTCGCTTTGTATTCGCTTGTTCCACGTGGAACATTGTCCTTGACCACCGACTCCTCGTCCAATTAGAGTTAGGCGCGGTGCTTCACATACAATATAAAAAAGTATTGGTCATATGAACGAAACAGGTACGTCTTCTGGTCGGATCCTCGCCGTGGCCAACCAAAAAGGCGGCGTCGGAAAAACGACGACGGCGATCAACGTCGCGACGTCGCTGGCACTGTCAGGCAAACGGGTCCTGCTCGTTGACCTCGATCCCCAGGGGAATCTCACGAGCGGCGTTGGGCTGAAGGGGTGCCACGCACCAGCCGGCACGATTTACGAAGCGTTGATGACCGACGTAGATCCCGCAGCGTTCCTGCTTGACAGCCAGATTGAGAACCTGACGGTTATTCCCGCCGACCGCAATCTCACAGGTGCCGAGATCGAGCTCGTGTCCGTCCCCCAGCGCGAACTGCGACTGCGACGCGTGCTGGAGCCTCTCCGGGCGCGTTTTGATCTCATGCTTATCGACTGCCCTCCGTCACTGGGCCTGATGACGCTGAACGCCCTTGTGGCTGCAGACGCTGTCCTCATTCCGCTGCACTGTGAGTATTTTGCGCTTGAAGGTTTGGCAGACCTGGTGGCGACGATGCGCCGGGTCTGCAGCGGGCTGAACCCAGCCCTTGATATCGAAGGCGTGCTGCTGACGATGTATGACGATCGCACGAATCTCGGTCAGCTCGTCGCGCGCGACGTCAGGGAGTTCTTCAAGGACAAGGTGTTCGACACCATCATTCCGCGCAACATCCGACTAGGCGAAGCGCCGAGCCACGGACTGCCAGTCGTGCTGTACGACCCGAAGTCGCGCGGCGCGGAGGCCTATCTCGCGCTCGCGCGGGAGATGCTCGCACGCCATGCCGCTTAACGGTTCGAACCCGCAGGAGTCAGGAGGAGTCACACGATGAGCGAACGCCGCCCCGCGCTCGGCAAAGGCCTGAGTGCGCTGATCCCCGATGCGCCCGCGCCCCCTCGACAGGGCACGATCGAGGTGGACATCGACCTGCTGGCGCCGAGCGATCAGCAGCCGCGCTTGCAGCTGGACGACGAGAGGTTGGCCGAGTTGGCCGAGTCGATCACGGCCAACGGCGTCATCCAACCCATTCTGGTCAGGCGGACTGGCGGCACGTATCGCATCATCGCCGGCGAGCGACGATGGCGCGCATCGCAACGGGCTGGGCTCCTCAGGGTGCCGGTCGTGATCCGAGACGTTCCAGAGGGCGCCGAACAACAGTTGCTGGAGCTCGCGCTCGTCGAGAATCTCCAGCGTGAGGACCTGAACCCGATCGACGAAGCCCTCGCGTATCAGCGTCTCGTCGATGATTTTGGCCTCACGCAAGAGCAGATCGCGGCAGCGGTCGGCAAGGACCGGACCTCGGTCGCCAACTACGTGCGGTTGTTGCGGCTGCCTGAGGAGGTGCGTGGCGACGTGGCCTCCGGCGCGCTCTCGATGGGCCACGCACGAGCCCTACTGGCGCTGCCAGACCCCCCGTCGCAGCGCCAGGCGGCCCGCGACGTGATCTCGAAGTCCCTCTCGGTGCGCGATGCCGAAGCGCTCGTGAAGAAGCTCACGGCGCCGCCCCGCCCCGCTGGAACCGACCTGATCCCTCCGCCGCCGGACGTGCACACCAAGGCCGCTGAGGATCGTCTGCGCTTCGCTCTTGGCACGAAAGTTCAGATTGTCCGGCGGGACGGTCGCCGGAAAGGGACAAAGGAGCGAGCCGACCGAGGGGGCAAAATCGAAATCGCCTTCAGCTCTGAATCGGAGCTCCATCGCCTGTTTGAACACCTCACCGAGCCCCGGCCATCCGGCCTGAACGAGCGCTGAGTTTTCTCCCGGCGACGAGCCCGCTCGGTCTTTTTTGTGTTATAAAAGACTGTTTGTGCCATTCAGGTACAAGCTCACAGAGCCGCGCCACGTGGCGTGCCGCGAGCGGTTCGGAAAACGATATCTGCTGCAGGTGAGGTCATGACCACTCGTGCGTCCGCGACTCGATACGCGCGAGTACTTCTCGATGTCGTCATTCAGGAAGGTGATCCGGAGGAGGTGGAGCAGGAACTGTCGGCTGTGGCGGAGCTGTGTTCCAGCAACCCGGAGCTCCAGAAGGCGTTGACGAGTCCCGCAGTACCGGTGGCGGCCAAGCGTGGGATCGTCGAGGCGCTTGTCGCGAGGAGACAGTCTTCACCCGTGCTCAGCAAACTCTTGTTGATGCTCGCAGACCGAAACCTCCTGGCGCTGCTACCCGAACTCGCCGCCGTCTATCACCAGCGGTTGATGGAGCATCGCCAGATCGATCGAGCGGAAGTGACGACGGCGTCGCCCCTCGTGCCCGAACAGATCACGGAGCTCGAACGGCGGCTCGCCGCCGCGACCGGGCGTCGCGTGATGATGACAACGCAAGTCGATCCGTCGCTGATCGGTGGTGCGGTGGCACGCGTGGGCAGCACCGTCTACGACGGCAGCATTGCCACGCAGCTTGCAAAGATGAGAGAACGACTCGAGGAACAACGCTGATGGATATCAGAGCCGAAGAAATCTCCAAGATCATTCGCGACCAGATCGGTAGCCACGCCGTGGAAGTCGATGTCGCCGAAGTGGGCAGCATCATCGCTATCGGTGATGGCATCGCGCGCGTGCACGGCATCGAACGCACGATGGCTGGCGAAATGCTCGAGTTTACACACGGCGTGTTCGGGATTGCGCTGAACCTGGAAGAACAGAGCGTCGGGGCGGTGCTGCTGGGCGACTTCACGAAGATCAAAGAGGGCGACATCGTCAAACGGACGGGCCGAATCATCTCAGTCCCGGTAGGCGACGAGATGCTGGGCCGTGTCGTCAATGCGCTCGGCCAGCCGATTGATGGCAAGGGACCGATCCAGACGAAAGAGTTTCTGCCGATAGAACGGCTAGCGCCGGGCGTGGTGGACCGGCAAGGCGTGAAGGAGCCGCTCCAGACTGGCCTCAAGGCGATCGATGGCATGGTGCCGATCGGTCGTGGGCAGCGCGAGTTGATCATTGGCGACCGCCAGACGGGCAAGACCGCCGTCGCCACCGACGCGATCATCAATCAGCGCGGCAAGGACGTCATCTGCATTTACAACGCGATCGGCCAGAAGCGGTCGACGGTCGCGCAGGTTGTGGCGACGCTGGAAGAGCACGACGCAATGAGCTACACCATCGTGGTGGCGGCGACAGCATCGGATCCAGCACCCATGCTCTACATCGGCCCGTACTCGGCATGCGCGATAGGCGAGTACTTCCGAGACAGTGGACGGCACGCGCTCGTTGTCTACGATGACCTGTCGAAGCATGCGCAGGCGTATCGTGAGATCTCTCTGCTTCTTCGACGCCCGCCGGGGCGCGAGGCGTATCCCGGCGACGTGTTCTACCTCCACTCCCGCTTGCTGGAACGCGCGGCGAAGCTGAACGACACCCTGGGAGGTGGATCGCTGACGGCACTGCCGATCATCGAGACGCAGGCGGGCGATCTGTCCGCATACATCCCCACAAACGTCATCTCGATCACCGATGGTCAGATCTTTCTTGAGAGCGACCTGTTTCACCAGGGCGTGCGTCCGGCCATCAACGTCGGCAACTCGGTGTCGCGTGTGGGTGGCTCGGCGCAGATCAAGGCGATGAGGCAGGTGGCAGGCACGCTGCGTCTCGACCTCGCACAGTATCGCGAACTGGCGGCGTTCGCGCAGTTCGGCAGCGACCTCGACAAAGGTACGCAGGCTCAACTCGATCGAGGCCGACGGCTCGTGGAGATCCTGAAGCAGGCGCAGTACCAGCCGCTGAGCGTCGAGAGACAGGTGATCATCGTGTACGCCGCCACGAAGGGCTTCATCGATCCGGTTCCCATCGAAGACGTCGCTCGTTACGAGGAAGACTTGTATCGCTTCCTCGAGGCGCGCCACGCCGGTGTGCTGACCGGGATCAGCGAGAAGAAGATCTTCGACGATGATCTAAAGGCTGCGGTTGAGGCGGCACTCACGGAATTCGGACAGCAGTTCGTCGCGACGACGCAGGCTGCCGCAGTCGCGTAAATCCGTAACAAGGCTTGAATCGCTGAACCATGCCCTCACTGATTGACCTGCGTCGCCGTATTCGTGCGGTCAAGTCGACTCAGCAGATCACCAAGGCGATGAAGATGATCGCCGCCTCGCGCCTCAAGCGGGCGCAGAGTCGCGTGGTGGCTGCGCGTCCGTACGCGCAGCGCATGCTGCGCGTGCTCAACGGCCTGGTCACCAGAGTGGATGCCGACTCGCACCCTTTGCTCCGGAATCCGGATCAGTCCGACGGCCGGCCACTGATCATTGTGATCACCTCCGACCGTGGTTTGTGCGGCGGTTTCAATTCGAACGTGATCAAGTCGGCGGGGCAGTTCATCCAGGGCGACGGTCGGAAGGCCGACGACGTTGCCCTTGGACTGATTGGACGCAAGGGGCGCGACTTCTTCCGCCGCCGCGATTCCGACGTGCGTTACGAACAGGTGGGTATCTTTCAGAAACTCGCGTTCAGTCATGCCGTCGAGATCGGCGACATGGCGATAGACGAATTCGTGTCCGATCGGGCATCGAGCGTGTACTTGATCTACAACGAGTTCAAGTCGGTCATGACCCAGCGAATCGTCGTCGAGCGCCTGCTGCCCATTCCCCGGCTCGAGGACGAGGCAGCGCCGGGTCCGACGTCGGACTATCTGTACGAACCGGAACCGGCAGAGATCTTCAGAGACCTGCTGCCGCGGCATATGCAGGCGCAGATCTACCGGGCGCTTCTGGAATCGAACGCGGCGTTTTTCGCCGCGCAGATGACCGCGATGGACGCGGCAACCCGCAACTCGGCGGAAATGATCGAGAGCCTCACGTTGCACATGAACAAGGTTCGACAGGCGGCGATTACCCGGGAGATCATCGAGGTCGTATCCGGCGCGGCGGCAACGTAGCGAACACCGGCGAACGAGAAACGAAATGGCACAGACATCAGCAGAAGCGCGCACAGGGAAGGTCGTTCAGGTGATCGGCCCCGTCATAGACATCGAGTTTCCCAAAGGCCTCCCCGAGATCTACAACGCGGTCCGGATCGTCGCCGAGGGCATTGACGGCGGCGACAAGATCGACATCGTGGCCGAAGTCGAGCAGCACCTCGGTGAGAACCGGGTGCGTACGGTCGCGATGCGGCCCACCGACGGTCTGACACGCGGCATGACGGCCGTCGACACCGGCGCGGCGATCACGGTGCCCGTCGGCCCGGAGACGCTCGGCCGGGTCCTCAACGTGCTCGGAGAGCCGGTGGATTTCCCTGATCGCCCCGTCCAGACAACGGAGCGCTGGCCGATCCACCGGGAGGCGCCTTCGCTCGAAGATCAGTCGACGGAGCTGAAGATGTTCGAGACCGGCATCAAGGTCATCGACCTGCTTGAGCCCTACCTGCAGGGCGGCAAGATCGGCCTGTTCGGTGGCGCGGGAGTTGGCAAGACGGTCATCATCATGGAGCTGATCAACAACATCGCTATGAAACACGGTGGCGTGTCGGTGTTCGGCGGTGTTGGTGAGCGCACCCGCGAGGGCAACGATCTCTGGAACGAGTTCCAGGAGTCGGGCGTGATCAACACCGAGGACATGTCCAAGTCGCGCGCCGCGCTGGTCTACGGCCAGATGACGGAGCCGCCAGGGGCGCGCCTCCGGGTGGGTCTCACGGCGCTGACGCTTGCCGAGTACTTCCGCGACGCCGAGGGCAAGGACGTGTTGCTGTTCATCGACAACATCTTTCGGTTCACGCAGGCCGGATCCGAGGTCTCGGCGCTGCTCGGGCGCATGCCATCGGCAGTCGGCTATCAGCCGACGCTACAGAGCGAAATGGGCCAGATGCAGGAGCGCATCACGTCCACGAGCAAGGGATCGATCACGTCGGTGCAGGCGATCTACGTACCCGCGGACGACTATACCGATCCGGCACCCGCGACAGCCTTTGCGCACCTTGATGCCACGACGAACCTGTCGCGGCAGATCGCAGAGCTGGGAATCTATCCTGCCGTGGATCCGCTCGCGTCGACCTCCCGCATCCTCGACCCGCGCGTGCTGGGAGAGGAACACTATGATGTGGCTCGCTCGGTGAAGTTGATTCTGCAGCGGTACAAGGATCTTCAGGACATCATCGCGATTCTCGGCATCGACGAATTGTCGGAAGAGGACAAGCTCACCGTGTCGCGGGCGCGCAAGCTGCAGCGATTTCTGTCGCAGCCCTTTTTCGTGGCCGAGCAATTCACTGGGATCAAGGGCAAGTACGTCTCCATCGCTGAGAGCATCAAGGGGTTCAAGGAAATCGTCGCTGGCACGCACGACGACCTGCCCGAACAAGCGTTCTACCTGGTGGGCACGATCGAGGAAGCGGTTGAGAAAGCCGCGGAGATGAAGGCGGCGTAGCCACGGTTCCATTGAACGCACATGGCCTTACCAACAAAGCTCCTACTCGAGATCGTGACGCCCGACCGATCCCTGGTCCACGAAGACGTGGACGAGGTTCAGCTCCCGGGCGCGGAAGGGTACCTGGGCGTCTTGCCGGGTCACACACCGTTGCTCGCGACGCTGGCCGTGGGGGAACTCTGGTACCGCATCGGAGAGGAGAAGTACTTCCTGGCGGTTGCGGCTGGTTTCGGCGAGGTGTTGCCGGACAGAGTCACCGTGCTGGCGCAGATTGCCGAGCTGGCGCAAGACATCGATATCGGCAGAGCGGAAGCCGCCAGAAAGCGGGCTGAAGAGCGGCTGAACAAGACGGTTGACGTCGACATCGAGCGGGCTCGTCTGGCCCTGCTGAAATCCCTCATTCGCAGTCAGGTCGCATCGCGCGCTCGGACAAAGGTATAAAGAAGGCCGTAGAGGCCTGATTTGCTACTGAGTTTCCGACATGTTCTTCGATATCGCAGCCTGATCGCGAGCCTCGTGGCTCGCGACCTGAAGGCGCGATACCGAGGGTCTGTGCTCGGATTCTTCTGGTCCTTCGTCAATCCACTCCTGCTGCTGCTCGTCTACACGTTCGTCTTCACCCTGGTCCTGCCGGGCGTGCGTCCACCGGAGCTCGACCCGTTTGCGCTCTTCATGTTCTGCGGCATTCTGCCCTGGGCATGGTTCTCAGCGTCGCTGCTCGAAGCGTCAAACGTGCTGATCGCGGGAAGCAATCTCATTCGCAAGGTGCTGTTTCCCGCGGAGGTGCTGCCGATCGTGACGGTGTTCGCCGGGCTGGCGCACTTCTGTCTGGGCCTGCCCATTCTGGCCGCGTTTCTTCTCTACTACGGCGTGCCAATCATGCCGACCGACCTACTGTGGTTTCCCGTGATCGTGCTGATCCAGCTGGTGCTCACGCTCGGACTGGCGTTGTTGTTGTCAGCCCTCACGGTGCACTTTCGTGACATCCGGGATCTACTGACGAACCTGTTGACGCTCTGGTTTTTCGCGACGCCGATCATCTATCCGCTGTCGCTGGTGCCGGAGACGTTGCGGTGGTACCTATCGCTGAATCCGTTCACGCATCTGGCGGTGTCGTATCAGGAAGTACTTTTCGTCGAAGGCACGTTCAGCGAGTGGCCCCGGCTGCTCGCCGTGGGCGGCGGAGCCCTGTGCGTCTTCGCACTGGGGTTCTTTGTCTTCGATCGGCTCAGGGACACGCTCGCGGAGGAAGTGTGACGTGGCCGCAACTACGACGATGACGAGTATCCCGGCGATCGAGGTGCGCGACGTCCGGAAGACCTACCGCCGTTTCGGTCGGCGCCGACAGTTTGGCACGTTGAAGAGCGCGCTGCTGACGGGCCGTCTGTTCCGCGACCTGCGTCCGAGCGATTCCTTCGACGCGCTCAAGGGCGTGTCGTTCGATGTGGCGGCGGGCACGACGTTCGGGATCGTGGGGCGCAACGGCTCCGGCAAGAGCACGATGCTCAAATTGATTGCCGGCATCGGACGGCCGACGGCGGGGACGGTGACGGTTCGGGGCCGCGTGTCCGCGCTGATCGAGCTGGGCGCAGGGTTTCATCCCGAAATCTCCGGCAGGGATAACGTCTATATCAACGGCATGATGATGGGCCTCACCAAGCGTGAGGTTGCGGCGCGATTCGACGAGATCGTCGCGTTTGCCGAGATCGAGGAGTTCATCGACGCACCGGTGAAGACCTACTCGTCCGGCATGTACATGCGCCTCGGATTCTCGGTCGCGGTTCACGTCGATCCGGAAGTGCTGCTCGTGGACGAGGTCCTGGCGGTTGGCGACGAATCCTTCACGCACAAGTGCCTCGACAAGTTCGCGGAGTTCCGGCGCAACGGACGAACGGTGCTGCTGGTAACGCACTCGCTCGATCTGGTCACCAGATTCTGCGACGAGGTGCTGTGGCTCGATGGCGGCGTTGTGCAAGCGCAAGGCGACCCGAGGCGCGTGATCGACGCGTACCGCCTGGACGTGGCGAAGGCTGAGGAAAAGGCGCTGGTTGATGCGGCTCCCGTCGTTGCCGGCAGTGACGCGTCTGAAAAGCCGCCTGTCGAAGCCGAGCCGGAGCCGGAAGCGCCCGCGGTCGAGACAGAGCCCCAGGATCTCTCCAAGGCGGTCGAGGGACGATGGGGTTCTCGCGACGTCGAGATCGTCGCCGTCGAGTTCGTTGGCGCGTCGGGGCAGGCCGGGCACGTCTTCCCGTCGGGCGTACCTATGGAGATTCGACTCCAGGTACAGGCGTCCAGGCCGGTCACGGATCTCGTCGTCGGTGTGGGCATCTTCAACGCGGACGGCGTGTGCTGCTACGGCACGAACACGGACCTCGAAGGCGCGATATCGGGCGCCATCAGTGACCGAGGCGAAGCCCGTTTCTCGATCGACCGGCTGGATCTGGTCGCCGGGACGTACAAGGTCGATGTCGCGGTTCACCGCAAGGACGGCGTGCCGTACGACTACCATCGCCTGCTGCACACGCTGCGCGTCACCGCCCCGGTGGCGGAGACGGGTATCTTCCGCCCGCCCCACCGCTGGGAGTTTTCGGGCGGTATCCGCATCGAAGGCCTCCGGCCACGGGACGGGGACGAGTGAGCCACCCTTTCGACGGAAAGGCGCAACTCCTGACGGCCGAACAGACGGCGGCGTTTGCCAACGGTGTACGCGCCAGCGGCGGCACGGTCGTCTTCACCAATGGCGTCTTCGACCTCCTGCACCCAGGCCACGTGCGGTATCTGCGAGGGGCCCGTGCGCTTGGCGACGCGCTTATCGTCGCCGTAAATTCGGACAGGTCGGTGCGCACGATCAAGGAGCCGGGCAGGCCGATCAATCCCGAGCGTGAACGAGCCGAGGTGCTGCTGGCACTCGATTCGGTGGATGCGACCGTTATCTTCGACGAAGAGACACCACACGAGATCGTCAGCGCCATCCAGCCCGACATCCTGGTGAAGGGCGCCGACTGGGGACCAGACGACATCGTCGGCCGGGATGTTGTCGAGGCCCGAGGCGGTCGCGTCGTGCGGGTTAAGCTGGCTCCCGGGTATTCCACGTCCGAGATCGTCCGGAAAGTACGCGGTCTCCCGGCCGGCTAGAGCGCTTTTCAAACGGCCCCTGTACTGACTGCGCGAGTCATGGTACTTCTGCACGCACTACTGCAGCGCTTCGGTCCCGCCGAATGCCGTAACCATTTTCGGCGTTGCGTCTAATCGAACGCCACGCGGTCATGAAAAGCGCTTTAGCGTTCCCCCCACGCTGATATCGAGGCAACCTGTCGCTGCTGCCGGCCTGCCCTCGTCCGGCGTCCGGCGGCCACCGGACGATGGCAGGCCCAACCGGCGTGGGCCCGCCCGGTCCTGAAGTTCCTATGTGACAATAGACGTTTGCGCGCCCACCCACGGCTACGGCCGGGGTGGGCTGTTCGTATGTACCTGTGACGGCAACCGCCACGTCCTTGACGCTTCGCGCCCTTCTCAGCCAGACGACGGCTCGGGTTGGATTGGACCATCTCGCACCGCTGACCGCCGGCCTAACGCCACCGGCCAAGGCGCTTGCGGCGGTTGCTTCGGCTCGAGCGGCCTCTGGCCTGACGGTGCTGGTGGTGCCTACGGACAAGGACGTGGAGCAGCTCGTCAGCGACGCGCGGTTCTTCTACGGGGCCCTCGAAGGCGCGTCCGAGGCGGATGTCGAGCGGGCGGTGCTTCCTCTTCCATCGCTGCAGGTCGATCCCTATCGGGGGATGAGCCCGCACTTTCGAGTTGCCGCGGCGCGGGCGCGAGCATTGCACGCGGCGGCGGCGGGATTGGCGCGGCTCATCGTTGTGTCGGCCGCGGGCCTCCTGCCACGAGTGAGTCCGCCGGCGCGGTTGATGCGCGCGTCGGTCGCAATCGCGTCCGGAACAGAGACCGAGCCGCTCGATCTGGCCGAGCTTCTCGTCGACGCCGGCTTCATTCGCGAGGATCCGGTTGAGGAGCATGGCTCGTTCACGATCCGCGGAGGCATTCTCGACGTGTTTCCGGCCGGAGATCTCGAGCCGGCGCGCATCGAGTTCGTAGGCGACATGGTCGAATCGGTACGGCGCTTCGACCCGGCCACGCAGCGTTCGACCGGTGAGATTGACCAACTGCTAATCGTGCCGGTCCAGGAGCGGTTTGACGATGACAGCGCAACAACACCTGTCCTGACGTTCCTGGGTGCTTCACACGGCGCCTATCTGATTGTCTCCGAGTACGGCCTGGTCGAGGAGCAGGCCCTGAAGGTGCGGGATCAACTTGAGGCGAGCCACGCGGCTGGCGCAGCGCGCGGGCACATGGTCACGCAGTCGCCATCGGAAGCGTTCGTCACGTGGGGCGAGCTGGACGATCGCGTGAGTAGCGCACCGCGTCTCGAGGAGCTGGCCGTCGGCAAGGGTGGCTCTGCGCGCCACGTAGCATGTCAGCCGGCGATGGAGTTTCGTGGCCGCGTCAATGACTGGGCCACCGAGATCCGTGACGCCCGGAAGCGCGGCGATTCGATTCTGTTCGTCGCCGATAGCCACGGCCGCGCGGAGCGCACGGTTGAGATCCTGCGTGAGTACGAGATCGTGTCGATGCTGGTCGAAGGTATCGAAGACGCGCGTGCGGCGACGGTGCTGGTCGCCGTGGGCTCGCTGTCCCGCGGGTTCCGCCTCCCTGGGGCGGCCCTCCAGGTATATGCCGAGGCGGACGTCTTCGACGAAGAGCGCCGCCCAGGCGACCGGCGGCCCAATCTCGCAAAGACGTTCCTCTCGGATCTGCGCGATCTCAAGGTCGGCGATCTGGTCGTGCATGTCGACCACGGCATCGGCGAGTTCGTTGGCCTCAAGCAACTGGGGCTGACTGGGAGCGGCGAGGCATCGCAGGAGTTTCTGGAGCTGCGCTACGCCGGCGAGGACAAGCTCTTCGTGCCGGTTGAACGACTGGATCTGGTTCAGAAGCACACCGGCTGTGCGCGTCCGGCGCTGGACCGTCTTGGCGGCACGTCCTGGGAGAAGGCGAAAACCCGCGTCAAGAAGGCCATGCGCGACATGGCCGAAGAGTTGCTGAAACTGTACGCGCAACGCAAGGCTGTGCCTGGGCACGCGTTCGGGTCAGACACCCATTGGCAGGAGGAGTTCGAAAGCGCGTTCCCGTACGAACCGACAGGCGACCAGGTGACCGCCATCGCCGACATCAAGACGGACATGGAGGCGTCGACGCCGATGGACCGCTTGCTCTGTGGCGACGTGGGCTACGGCAAGACCGAGGTGGCGATGCGTGCCGCGTTCAAGGCGGTGATGGACGGCAAGCAAGCCGCCTTTCTCGCGCCAACGACCATCCTGGCCTTTCAGCACCTGAAGACCCTGCGTGATCGACTGGCTGGATTTCCCGTCGAGATCGAGATGGTCAGCCGCTTCCGCACCAAGCAGGAAGTCAAGGCGATCCTCGAAGGCCTGGCCGCCGGCAAGGTCGACATCATTGTCGGCACGCATCGGCTCTTGTCCAAGGACGTGGTGTTCAAAGACCTCGGACTGCTCGTGGTCGACGAGGAACAGCGGTTCGGCGTCGCGGACAAGGAGCGGATCAAGCAGATACGACGGAAGGTTGACGCACTGACGATGACGGCGACGCCGATTCCCCGCACTCTCAATATGTCGCTGGTCGGCATCCGGGACATGTCGGTGATCGACACACCGCCGAAAGACCGCCTGTCGATTCAGACCAACGTCGTCCCGTTCGACGCGGCAGTGATCGAACGTGCGATACGCAACGAGCTGGCGCGTGGAGGCCAGGTCTACTTTGTCCACAACCGGGTGGAGTCGATCTTTTCCATTGGGCATCTGCTGCAGCGGCTGGTCCCAGAGGCCAGGATCGCCGTGGGCCATGGACAGATGGGGGAAGAAGAACTGGAGCGCGCCATGCTCGGATTCGTGGAACGCCGGTTCGACGTGCTGCTGGCGACCACGATCGTTGAGAACGGTCTCGACATCCCGAATGCGAACACGATGATCATCAACAGGGCCGATCGGTACGGACTGTCGCAGCTCTACCAGTTGCGCGGCCGTGTCGGTCGGTCGGACAGAGCCGCGTACGCCTACCTGCTGATTCCGCCCCAGGAGTCGCTGTCACCCGTGGCGCGGAAACGGCTGGCGGCTATCAGGGAATTCAGCGACCTGGGCAGCGGGTTCCGTGTGGCCGCGCTCGATCTCGAGATTCGGGGTGCCGGCAATCTATTGGGCGGCGAGCAAAGCGGGCACATCGACGCGATCGGATTCGAAATGTACATGAAGCTGCTCGAGGAAGCGGTGCGCGAACTCAAGGGCGAGGATCTCGAAGACGAGGCGCGGGCCACAGTGAACCTGCAGATCGACGTCACCATCGACGGGACCTACATTCCTGAGATGAACCAGCGACTGGTGGCGTACCGGACCGTGGCCGCGGCTCGCACCGAGAAAGAGCTGGAAAACAGCCTGGCGGAGATCCGAGACCGGTATGGCTCGCCCCCAGATTCGGTCTTGAACTTGGCTGAATACGGGCGCATCCGGGTACTGGCTGATAGCCTAGGCGTCGATACGATCGACCGGGAAGGCCGTTTGGTCGTCATAAAGTTCAGGCCGCACGCGAAACTGGACCCCGCGCGTCTGGTCAGGGTCGTGCACGAATATGCGGGAGCGACGCTCGTGCCGCCTGCAACCTTGCGGCTGGAGTTGGAGATGCCGCAGCGTGCGAAGCCGCCGGTCGCGGGACCAACTTTTGGACCTGCGCCAGGGCGAGGCCGGCCCGGCCCGGGGGGCCGGAAGGGCCGGTCCAGAGGTGAGATGGCGCCGAGCTGGTGGACCGCCCGGGCAACCGCCGGAGAGGTGACGTCGGGCTTTACGAAGGGGGAGATCCTTCGAAAGCCCGAGGCTGACCCGCGGGCGGCCGGTGGCATGTTCGCGACGCTCGAGGGGCTCTTACGTGCCCTCGGTTAACATTGGATGACTATGAGGTTTCCGGGGATTGTATTTATGACCAACAAACGTGCTGCGCTTCCCGTGGTTGCACTGCTGGCCCTTGTCGTACCCGTCGACGCCGGAGCCCAGATCATTGAGCAGGTGCTGGTCAACGTCAACGGCGACATTCTGACAAAGACCGACTTTGAGCGGCGACAGGTCGAGGTGCTGCGTTCACGGCCGGAGCTGGGCAACGTGACCGCCGGCAGCCCCGAGTTGATGCAGGCGCTCACGGAGGTGACGCCGCAGTTGATCCTGGCCGCGGTCGATGAGCTGCTGTTGATTCAGCGTGGACGCGAACTGGGTATGGCGCTCGGCGATGAACAGTTCGAAGGCATCGTGACCAACATCCGGACGTCGAATAACCTGACTGATCAGGCTCAGTTCGAGGCAGCGCTGGCACAGGAAGGGCTGACCATGGACACGCTGCGCAACACGCTCGAGCGTCAGATGCTGGCGACTGAGGCCGAGCGCACCGACGTCATTGACAAGATCGTCGTCACCGAGGCGGAGGCGCAAGCCTACTATGCGGAACACAGCGAAGACTTCACCACGCCGGCCGCGGTCACGCTGCGGGAGATATTTATCGAAGTGCCTGTGACCGCTCGCGGTATCAGTGTGGCTGAGGATGATGCCGCGAGAGAGGAAGCCGAGGCCATTCGGGGACGGTTGTTGGCGGGCGAGCCTTTCCCGCGGTTGGCGGCCCAGCTGTCGGATGCGCCGTCGAGAGCCAACGGCGGCCTGATCGGTCCCATCGGTGTTGGTGAACTCGCCCAGCCGCTGCAGGATCATCTTGCGGGTATGACGGTTGGCGGCCTGACCGACGTCATCCGTACGCCGACCGGCTATCAAATCCTGAGGCTGGAGACGCGAACCCAGACGCAAATCCGCAGCTTTGAAGAGGCGCGCGGCGACATAGGCACAGAAGTGGGTTCGGCCAAAATGGCTGGCGAGCGCCTGAATTACCTTGAGCGGCTCCGTGGCCAAGCGACGATCACGTGGTGGAACGAGGCGCTGGAGCAGGCCTACGACGAGGCATTGGCGGCGAGGCAGAAAGCCATGGCGGGATGACCGAGGCGCCGTGGTTCGCGCTGTGGACGCGCTCGCGGCACGAACAGGTCGTTCGTGAACAGCTCGACCGCAAGGAGATCGAAACATTTCTTCCGACGGTCACCAAGTGGAGTCGTTGGAAGGATCGCAAGAAGAAGATCGACTGGCCGCTGTTTCCTGGGTACTGCTTCGCACGGTTCGATCCGCACGAGAGGCTGCCCGTCTTGAAGTGTACCGGTGTCGTAAACATCATCTCTGTTGAGGGCGAGCCCGCGGCGATTCCCGAGCATGAAATCGATTGGATCCGCCAACTGGTCGACACCGACCTCGCCTACGACCCGTGCCCGATGATTCATGAGGGCACGATGGTGGAGGTCAAGCACGGACCGCTTGTCGGTGTTGTCGGCCGCCTCATCCGCAAGGGCGCGCATGCACGGCTGATCCTCTCGGTGAACCTGATCGGGCAGGCTGTCAGCGTGGAGGTGGACGCCGCTGACGTCCGCCCATACTGATGAAGATCGGCAGCGTCACGCTCCCATCGCCATACGTCGTGGCGCCCATGGCCGGCATGACGGACACGGCGTTTCGCCGTCTCGTCAGGCGCCACGGCGGCTGCGGCCTCGTGGTGACCGAGATGGTGTCGTCGGAAGGTCTTGTGCGCGGGATCGGCCGTACGCTGGAGTACGCCGAATACACCGAAGAGGAGCGTCCGGTGTCCATCCAGATTTTCGGCGGTGACCCTGTCAAAATGGCGGCCGCCGCGCAGATTGTCGAGGGCATGGGCGCCGATATCGTCGACGTCAACATGGGGTGCCCCGTCCCGAAGATCGCCAAGCATCACGCTGGGTGCAGTCTGATGCGCGAACCGGCGCACGCGGCGAGCGTCATTGAGACGATGTCGAAGGCCGTGAAGATTCCGGTCACCGTGAAGATGCGCGCGGGATGGAACGACCACGACCGCAACGCACCGGAGCTGGCCAGAATGGTGCAGGATTCCGGTGCCGCTGCTGTGACGATTCATGGCCGGACTGCTGAACAGTCCTACCGTGGCACGGCCGACTGGGAGTTGGTGTCTCGCGTCGCGGAGGCGCTGACGATTCCGGTGCTCGGGAGCGGTGACTGCATCGAGCCTGAGCACGTGATCGCGCGTATGGAGTCGGGTGTGAGTGGCGTGCTGGTGGGCCGGGGCGTGCTGCGCAATCCGTGGATTCTCGCGCAGGCCGCCGATATTGCTGCTGGGCGACCGCCCAGGCAGGTGACGTTGCGTGAAAGGGGGCAGTTCCTCTGTGACTATATTGAGCTGCTGCTGAACGAGCGCCTCAACGAGGGCGAAGGGTTCCGGCACTTCGCCCCAGGCACCGGCGTCGATAGCCCAGCCGACACCGCCGGCCGACGCGTGGCGGGAAACGCCGTCGGCAACACCATCGCGCGCGGTCGCGACCGATGGGTGATCAACAAAGTCCGCGCCCTCTGCTCCTGGTACTCGAAGGGTCTCGACGATGGATCGCACCTGCGCTCACGCGTCAACAGCGCGCTGAGCTTGGGTGAGCTGCGCGAAATCGTTGACGAGTTCTTTTTCGCCGCCCCCGTGCACGCCTGATCGCGGCGCGCCCTGCAGCCGTCTCCGTCAGCAGATCGAGCGGTCTTCGCGTGTAGGGCGCTCAGTCGTGGCCCGCGTCGGGCGCAGCGGTGCGCGAGCGCTGGTCGACGCGACTGTTTGCCAGATGCGGGGCCAGGAACGCTGTCACCTCGCGCTCCAGGATGCCAACTTCCACGTGAACGCCGGCATCCTGCAGTAGCCGCAAGCCCCTGCCGTTGTTTCGCGGATCCGAGTCGACAATACCGACGAACACTGATCCGATTCCTCGGGCAACCAGCGCGGACGCGCAAGACGGCGTACGGCCCTGGAATGCGCACGGTTCCAGGGTGACGAACACTGAAAGCCGAGCGGCGCTCCCGGTGAATGACAAGGACGCCAGCGCGGACGCCTCCGCGTGTGGAGCGCCGGGTACTCCGGTAAAGCCCCGCGAGAGGATCCGATCGCCAGCGACAATGACGCACCCGACCGGGGGATTCGGTCGGCATGCTGGCAAAGCCTTCCGGCTCTCCGCCAACGCGGCCGCCATAAATCGCGTCTTCTCCTCTGAAGAGAAATCCATCGCGCCTTCGGCCCGGCTAAATCCCGCTCACGAACTGGCCTTTCTTCCAACGGCCTGGCGCAACGTCACGAGAAACTCATCCAGCGGCACACGATGAATGCGCGCTGCCCACTCAACCGTGAGCGCCTTGGTCAGCAGGCGACGCACCGAATACCCGCTTACCCGCTCGATGCCGAACACTTCCATCACGTCCGCGATGTCACCGTATTGTTCGAGGATGTCGGCGACCCGAGTGTCCTTAGTGATCGTCATGCGTCACTCGCTCGCGTGTTGGAGCCTGATTGTAGGCCTTCGACTGGCCGGGCGGAATCGTCAAAGATGTCCACGCGGTGCCGCGCGACGATTTCGCCAAGTACACGATCTGCCCGACGTGGTAGCTGATGTGTGCGAGCGATCGATGCAGCGCTTCGTCCACCCGGAGGGGCAGCCCTCGAATCGTGACCGTGCGCTGGAGCTGTTCGTCCTCGAGCGTCGCCAGGGCGCCCAGCAGCACATCCCACGCCTGGCTCCACTTCGAGAGAAGCTCAGCGCGTGTCACGACCCGCGGCCGGAACTCCTCTTCTCTGTCACGCCACGGCTTCTCGCCATCGCTGGTCAGGGAGTCCGTAAAGCGCGACTGGAGGTTGCCGGCGAGGTGCCAGCAGATCACCGCGATGGAACTTCCGCCATTGGGCCCGTCAACCGAGAGCGCAGCTTCGTCGATCTGGTTAATGGCGCTCTCACCGAGCCCCTTGTATCGAAGGAACTCCGAGCGAATCGATTCAATGATGTTCGTCATGACTGTGTGCCCCGACCCAACTGCCCGATGCCCCTCTCTGCGTCCCTGTTCCCGAGATTGCTTCAGTCGAGGTGTCTACTGTATCGCTCGAGGCGTCCTGCGGGCAGCGACGTGGGTGGCGGACGCGGATCGAAGCCGCCGAAAGAGCATCAGATGCCCAAGCAGCGCCAGTTGAACAAGGAAGCTTGGTAGCCAGACAAAGGGGAACGTGCCTGGCAGCAGGTTCGGCGGACCGTCGGTGAAGACGCGAAATGGGACGGGCGTGGAGAGAACGGCGACCAGCAGGTTATTGGCCAGAAGCGCCAGGCCCATCAGATTCCAGAGGGACAGAACCCAGCCAGGCACGTTGCGGCGGAGCAGCCACAAACCAAGCAGGCCTCCGGTGATGCCGCTGACGATGTCGAAGTTGAGGCCCGCGTAGGTCATGACCTCCGGGATCACCTGCTCGACGGAGAGCCGATACAGCAGCCACTCAACGGGAACCCGAAACAGTTGAAATCCTACCAATGCCGCCACCCCGACCGACGAGCCCACGCGCGCTCCAGCAGCCGACGTGGCGAATCGGACCGTGACGAGTGTCAGAAGAAACACCATGGCCAGCGCCGGGGCGGGCACCGAGTCGTACCGGTCGAACTGGCCGCTCGTCGCTAGGAGTGCTGGAACGGCCAGGTACACGACGAGGAAGCCCCCGACATACGCCCACCGCCGGCCGCGCCCCAATTGTGCTTCGATACGGAGGAGCGCCAGCCCCACGAGGACCGCCATGACGAGGACGAGGGCGATAAACAGAACAGTCGTCATTCAGGTCTCCTGTTTGACGGGCGGCCTGCCATCGATAAACGCGAAGCAAGGTGCACTGAGCGAAGAGTTAGGCACCAATGATGTAGGCATACATGACGCTGTCAATGAGCTTTCCGTCCTTGCTCACGCTCGCACGCAGAAGACCTTCACGCTGGAAGCCCACCTTCTCCAGCACGCGCATGGATGCGGGATTCCACGCAAAGACGGGCGCCTCCAGCCTGGCGAATGAGGTCTCTGACCCTAGGTGCTGAACCAACGCCAAGGCGGCTGCCGTGGCGATTCCCTTCCCCCAGTACGGTTCACCCAACCAGTAGCCGAAGTGCGCTGTGCGGAAACAGACTCCATTCCCGCCCATTGCGCCGATGCCGCCGATCGCGTGGCCACCCAGCGTGATGGCAAGGGGAATACTTGGGCCCGAACATGCGGCGATCTCGAACCACTCTTCGGCGTCGCGCTCCGTATAGGGGTGTGGAAACGACTCGGTGAGATTGAGCCAGACCTTCCGATTGTTCGCGTTCGCGACAAGGCTCGCCTTGTCAGCGCGACTCCAGGGCCGCAGCGCGCAGCCAGGGATTGACGTTGCAAGTGGCATGGCGCGTGGACCTCGCTGGCTTTCGTGTGGGCGCGTAACCGCACGCTTCACGATCGCACTAAGGGGCGTCGGCTGCAAGCGCCTGTACCGCTGCGCTAAAGGAGGCCCTCACGGATCACATGTTCCCGGACGCCGTCGGAAAGGCCGGCCCAGCGATCACTTCGCGTTCACGTCGAGAAGGGTAAACTTCTGCACACGTCTGTTCTCCGGCTGAAGCGGCGTTACTTCCGTCACGTAGAGGTTCCCCCTGGAATCGGCTGCCATGTGGTGCAGCGTCCCGAACTCACCTGGCGCAGAACCCCACTGGCCGAACGTGTCGAGCAGTTCCAGCGTCGCACGATCGAACACCATCACCTTGGCCTGGCTCCGGTTGCCGACATACAGAAACCGCTGCTCGGGGTCGGTGGAGAAGGCAGTACTGGCGGCGGTCGTACCGTTGCCGCACTCGGGCGCGACGCAATCTCGTCCGATAAACACCTGCGTCACGAACGTGCCATCGAGTGTGAACACCTGCACTCGCTTCCCGCCGCGGTCTGAGACGTAGACAAACCCGTCCTGTGACACGCGCGCGGCGTGCACCGGTTGCACGAATTGTGGAGCGCCCAGGTCGTCGGCGTCAGCCAGCGCCGGATTGGGCGCGTCGTCGGTGGGCACGTTGCCGAACGCGCCCCACATGCGTTTGAAGCCGCCAGTGTCGGCATCGAACACGATCACCCGGCGATTTCCGTAGCCGTCGGCGACGAAGAGTTCATTCGTGTCTGCGTGCACGAACGCGTCTGCCGGCCGATTCAGATTCTGCGTGTCGGCGTTGCCTTGGCTCTGCCCCGCCCGGCCGATCTGCATGACGAAGTCCCCGGCCCTGGTGAACTTCAGAATCTGGTTATCAGTTTCGCCATTGCCACCGATCCACACGTAACCCTTGGGGTCCACGTGCACGCCGTGCTCAGAGGACGGCCACTGGTACCCGTCGGCGGGTCCACCCCATGCCTGGACAAGATTGCCGGCTTCGTCGAACTCCAAGACAGGAGGGGCGGCCCTCTCCTGTTCCTCCGGGTCCAATGTGCGTGGGCGCTGGAGGACCCAGACGTGGTCCTCTGCGTCGACCGCGACGCTGGCGACCTGTCCGAACTGCCAGTTGTTCGGAATCGTGGGCCACGCCGGGTCTACCTGAAACGTCGGCGCGTCAAGCGCTGTGGACGGTTCGGCCGGCGCCGTTGCGCCTCCGGGCGCGTCGCGGCCACAGCTAGCAGCGAGCACTCCGACGGCCAACAAGACGGCCACGACCCGTACCTCTTTGTGTGTATCCATAAGACGCTCCCGTCAATGTTCCCGAATCACTCTACAGAGCCGAACCGACGACAACTGTCCATGCTCGGATTCGCCATCCAGTCACGAGACCATCAACAACATAGGGATCCTTTGCGACGAACTCCTCGACGTTCGTTCGGTCGCCGACCCTGAATACGAAGGCGGCGCCATCCACCGGATCGGCAAACGCCCCAGCCAGCACCAGCTCGCCACGAGCGGCGTATTCCCGCACCAGACCCAGATGGGCCTCGCGGTACGGCGCCCGTCGCTCGACGACGTTCTCCACGTAGTCGTAAAAGAGAAGGAAGTACATCGAAACGGTCCTGTTCAGCGACGGCTGCTCACGCGCAACTCTCGAATGTCATTGACGGCATCTTCGATCTGCATTTCCAGAATGCGCTTGCCGAATACGGCCGTTGATTTCGAAGGATCGCCGGTGTGACCCTGCCCATCGTCAGGTCGTCCGGGGCCCATCTTGTCGACACGCAACATCGATGGATTGATGAACATCAGGCTCGATGTGTCGTGCGTGCCAGCATGTGATCCGACGTCGGCGGCGCTGAGACCCTGACTCAGGACCCACTCGTCACCCCGCCCTGGATAGTAGGCGGAGACGTGGTGGACGCGCGCCGTCGTGGCGGCCCATTCCTGGTTCAGCGCCTCGGCCACGAGCCTCTGCCCCTCCTGGTTCCCTCCGCTGTCCCCGATGAACGCGATATCGATGAACCCATGCTGTCTGAAGCTTCTGGCGGCGTGCTCGAGCACGTTGGTAAAGACGTCCTGCGGGATCGTGATCGTGCCGGCGAATCGCATGTGGCTCGTGGGCGGGTTGCTCTCACCCTCGGGAACGTAGGCGACCACTGGGGCCACAAGCGCGTTCCCGATCCACTCGGCGATCTGCCCGGCCTTGTACTTCACTAGGTAGTTGTGCTTGCCAAGCGCCATATGAGGCCCGTTCTGTTCGGTGCCCCCTGTGGGGATGATGATGGTTGTCGTACCGTCGGCGATCGCGTCGCGAACCTCCATCCACGTGAGTTCCTCAAGGAACACACTGTCGGAGTGCGGCACCGATGGCGCTTGCGTCGAAGCCGGCGACGCCGAGATGATGAGTGCAGCTGATGTGGCTAGGATAGCAAGTCGCATACCTCCTCCGTCGAAATGTTTCTGGCGCTGATTTCATGAACGCGCCGCTCCGAGTAACCGCGATCAGTACCTGCGTCCGTAGAGTCAGGGAGTAGGCACCTATTCAGCCCCTTCCTACCGCAGGAGTACCACGGCCGAGTGCTATGTACAACTGAAATCCGCGCTAGATGCGCGAAACTGTTCGAAGCCCCTCACCCCTCCGGCAAGTACTCCGGCGCCTCGGTGAGTTCGCGTGGAGCGCCTTGGCAGGCTGCCCCGGCGACCGGCACAAGCAGGAGGACCGCCAATACGAGACGTCGCCTCCGTGTCCTGGTCGACACAACTGACCCCGCGTCGGCAACGGGAACCTAGTGTAGTGTCCAGGAAATAACTGGGCATTCGGCCGCCGCTGCATCCCGGCCGGTTGCCTTGTTCCTCCGTCAAATATGGCCAATATTCTCGGTCGTCGCGCCTCACCGGCCGGGCGCATCGTCGTCCTCGATGCACCAGCTATTTCCCGGACACTACACTAGCGTTCGAAGCCCGCAAGGTACGGAAAGTGCACCGCACCGAGCGCGGCGAGCGCCTCGGTTGCCGCGGCGCTGGCACTGCCGAGCACTTCGGTGCGTGTGATCGGCGCGATCGCGAGTAGATCTGGCAGCGACGGGCCGACGTTCTGCAAGTGGGCGATCAGTGCCTCTGAACTCGCAAAGGTTTCATGAAGCAAACAACGAGTGCCAGCGGCATCAACGTACCACTGATACCCGAGCGTACCGGGTTCGTTGGCCTCGACGGCATCGATATAACCCTGGGCTTTGCTCTTGAACTCGCCAGCCTTGCCATCGGCGATCGTGAACTCGACGATGTACGAAATCCTGCTCATCAACTCCCTCCTTTGATCAGAGAACAATCCACGATTCTAAACCTAGACCCGCCGCGAGTTGGGCTGACACCCGTCGCTGACGTTTCGAACCACGAACATTGGTGCTACTGGGTACTCTGCGGCGTGACGGCCACCTGCATTCGGTGGTACACCCTGTTGGTGACGACACACGCGTGACGCTCACTCCACGAGCGCCGCGATCCCAGCCTTCCCTTCCTGCAACTCGAAGTCGTAGATCAGTGCCTGTTCGAAGGCCTCGTAGAAATGCGCGGCAAGCTCCTGATGGGCCGGGTGTTCGAGGTAGGCGTTGAGACCGGCGGCGTCATCGAACTCAAGCACCGCCGCGTACGCGTAGTCCACCTGCATCCGCGCTTCGTAGCTGTGCCCCTGCATCAGGCGTCGCCCGACGTTCGCGCGGCGCACGGCGGGGATCGCCCGGAGCGCTGCTTCGAAGGCGCGGGCAAGCGCGGTGCGCGCCGCGGGAGACAGATCCGCCCTCGGTCGAAACAGCACCATATGTGCAACCATCAGCGCCGCCGCCGATCCTTCGAGGGTCCGCGCTGGTCTCGGTCCCTACCTGGCTTGCCGGGTGGGCGGCCCCCCGCTCCGGATGTTCGTGACTTGGACTCGGGCTTGCGCGCCCAACTCCCTTTCGGCGACCCGTATGACCCACCGGGCTTCGACCCCGACCTTGACCCTGGTCTGGTCGAGGCCGGCTTGCTCTCGGCACCGCCGGCCGCCTTTCGACGAGGGGGCCGGTCAACGCGGTCGTCCTGGCCCGGTTTTTCCCGTGGCGGCCGATCGTTCCGCGGCCGGTCCCCTGATGAGGGCGGTTTTTCCCGTGGCGGCCGATCGTTCCGCGGCCGGTCCCCTGATGAGGGCGGTCGAGTGCGGGGACCGCGATCGCTCCAAGGCCGATCGCGTGCGGTCGGGGGTTTCCCGCGGAAGGCTTGCCCGCCCTGATCGTCTTGGCGGCATCCGTCCTGCCGCGCCTTGTGCCGTGGCGGCCGATCGTTCCATGGCCGGTCCCCTGATGAGGGCGGTCGAGCGGTGCGGGGACCGCGGTCGTTCCATGGCCGATCGCGTGCGGCCGGCGGCTTCCCGCGAAAACCCTGATCGCCACGGTCGTCCTGGCGCGCCCTGTCTCGCGGCGGCCGATCGCTCCACGGGCGACCTCCCGAGGCCGGCGGTCTGCTCCCGCGCGCCGGTCGATCGCGCCATTCGTTCCGGGGTGCTCGGGTTGACTGCGGAGCCCGGCGTGCCGGGGCAGCGCCGTGAGGCGGCTGAGCGCCTTCCTTGTGACGTCGGTCGAAGCGCTTCTGTCTCAGGTCCTGGTTCCGCACCTTCTTGGCGTCTTTGAATTTCTGTCGCGGATCCTGATGATCACCGCCAGGCCGCCACGCGCGTCCACGCGACGGCGCTCTCGCGCCGCGCCGCGCGTCCGCCTCCGCTCGCAACCGTTCCGATTCGACCCGTGCCTCCTCCGGTGAATTCCAGAGCCGACCCCTCGCGAAATACTTCATTTCCGCGTCCGGGTGCTTCCGCTTGATCCGCCTGAACGTCGGTAGCAGCTCGTCGCGTTCCGTCATGCGAAACGCTGTCGGCAAACCGCCGGTGATGATCGTCCAGTACGCGTGGCGTGGGGGCATTAGGTGTTTGCTCCGATTCGCCGCAGCTTTTCCACAAGTGTCGTGCGCTTGATCCGCAACAGGTCCGCGGCTTTGTTGCGGTTTCCGCCGGTACGATCGAGCGCCCGGCGGACGAGATCGCGCTCAACTGCAGCGAGGTGCCCCGGGAGATCGAGCCCGCCCTCGGGTAAGTCTACCGACGGCGCGGTTTGCGACTCCTGCTCGCTCTGCATTTCCGGAGGCAGATCGGCGATGTCGATCTCTTGCCGTCCCCCTCCGAGCGCAATCGCCCTCTCCACCGCGTTTTCAAGCTGTCGCACGTTGCCTGGCCAGTGATACGCCATCAGCACGCGCATCGCTCCTTGCGACACATGGATAACGTCGTCCGGCGCGAACTTGTGAAGGAAGTGGGTCACGAGGATCGGAATATCGTCGCGCCGCTCCCGTAGCGGCGGGAGATCGAGCGGAATCACATTGAGGCGGTAGTACAGATCTTCTCTGAACGTGCCCTCCGCGACCATGCCCAGCAGATCGGAATTCGTCGCGGCGATCACGCGCACATCGACTTTGATCGTCTGGCTGTCGCCCACGCGTTCGAATTCGCGCTCCTGGAGCGCGCGCAGCACCTTTGTCTGCAGCGAAACGCTCATCGTACCCACTTCGTCGAGAAAGAGCGTGCCCTTGTGTGCCTGCTCGAAGCGGCCTTGCCGGGTCCCGACTGCGCCGGTGAAAGCGCCCCGCACGTGGCCGAACAGTTCCGCCTCAAGCAGTGTCTCCGGGATGGCGCTGCAGTTGAGCGCGACGAACCGGTTCGCCCGCCGAGGGCTGTTGTGATGAATGGCTCGGGCGACCACTTCCTTACCTGTCCCGGTTTCGCCGGTCACAAGGATCGTGCTGCTGGAGCGGGCTACAGTGTCGAGCATCTGAAACAGGGCCTGCATCGGGCGGCTCCGGCCGAGGATGCCGCCGAACTGATGACGCTCCTCGAGCTGCGAGCGCAGATAGGCGTTCTCGGAGGAGAGCCGAGATTGTTCGAGCGACCTCTCGAGGTGGTGCATCAGCTCGTCGAACTGGAACGGCTTGGCGATGAAGTCGGACGCCCCGCGCTTGATGGTATCCACCGCGTCCCTGACAGTGCCGTACCCTGTGATCACGAGGGCGACGATACCTGGATACCGTCCGACCGCTTCTTCCACCAGAGCCCCGCCGTCAATGCCTGGGAGGCGCAGGTCCGTAATCAGGATATCGAAAGCGAACTGATCCAGAAGCTCCAGAGCCGCTTCGCCGCTGTCCGCCTCAGTCACCTCAAAACCGCACTCCCGGAGTCGCTCAGCCATGAGCGTCCGCAACTCAGTTTCGTCGTCGACGAAGAGAAGGTGATGCGGAGTTGATTCGTTCATGGCTAGAAGCGCCAATATGTTGACACAGAACGTTTCTATCGCTGGATCTAACGGATTTCGCCCTCAGGCCGATACACGCTTTGTAACGCAACGTGCCGTCAGAATAGTCGAAGCCTGCAAGGAACCCGTATGGATCAACGAATTGATCGTCAGACTCTGTCCATCATGAAGGCGTGCGAGGTGGTCGGTGTCAGCCGTCGCACGATCTACAACTGGATTTCTGCCGGCAAGGTGGAATATGTGCGCACCGCTGGCGGATCGATCCGCATCTTCACCGACACGTTGTGGCGTGATGCGACGACGTCCAGACGCGTCGTTGGGGCCAGCGCCACCAGCACCGCGGGCGACCGCGCGTGAACGAGGCCTCTCAGTCGACCCAGTCCGGCACAGACATGACGTCGCAGGACCCCGATCTGAGCGTGTTGTTTCACAAGTTGAACAACCAGCTCGGCATCATTCTCGCCCACGCCGAACTCCTGGAACTCAAGATCGCTGACGAGGGGCAGCGCGCGCGCGCGTCGCAGGTGGTGTCGAGCGTGCTCGACGCCATGAGTACGGCCCGCCAAATCCGGATGCGGTCTGAAGCCGCGGATGTCTAGTCCTGGACACGCAATTCGTCACACCCTCCCGGGCGGGGCATCCCGGGCTGGCGGCGTTGCTCCTTCCTCAAATAGGCCAGATATTCTCGGTCGTCGCGCCTTGCCAGGCGGGCGCCGCGCTCCGGGACTTGTGCAACAAATCACGTTTCCAGGGGACTAGCGCGGATTCTCTGTCGGCGCTCGTCGGGCCGCGACGCGGCTAAGCGGTCCTCAGCGCAGCGGCGGCGCCTTGGTCGAGGCGCCGCATCAAATCGCGACACCGATCCAATATTTGTAATCACGACAGTCAACACATTGACGTTAGAGGCCAGATAACGTCAATGCGCTGACGATATTGGTCGGGCTTGCTCGCAAGATCGGCTGTTGGGTCGTGGCCGGAACGTGCCACTAAGTGCAGATTTGGCAGCATGTTACTGCGTTTGCCACGCCGGCGATGAGCGTTCGCCTCGATGGCGGCTGGCTGTTGGTACCCTCGTTGCGTTAAGGCTGTCCGGAGGTTACGCCCATGCGTTCGCAGAGGAAGAAGGAAAACCCGCTCGTCGTGTCCGGCATTCCGTTTGTTCAGCAACTCGCCCGCCGCGTCGCGGCGACGATGCCGCACTCGATTGATATTGGGGATCTTGTCCAGGACGGCGTCATCGGGCTCATCGACGCGGCTCGTCGCTTTGATGGGGGCCGCGGCATCAAGTTCGAGACGTTTGCTGAGCGTCGTGTCCGCGGCGCCATGATTGATGCGCTACGCAAGGACGCCTGGCCGCGCGGCGTGCGGCGCCAGCGGCGCGAGTTGGAGGCCGCGCGCGAATCGCTGCGGCGCGAGAACGGTTGCGAGCCATCGCTGGCGGATCTTGCCGCGAAAGTGGGCACCGACGAAAAGCGCCTTGGTCGCACAATCGTTCGCATCAACACCATTGAGTCAACTTCGTCGGTGGCCAACCGCGATCACATCGATGAGTCGACGCTGCCACGGGCGTTGATCCCATCCGAGCCCGAGCAGCCCGACGCCGCATTCGAGCGCGAGGAGGTCCGCGTCCGCGTGAGTGCGGCAATCGCCTCGTTGCCGCCCCGCGAGCAGATGGTCATCGGTCGCTATTACTATGGCGAAGCGACGATGAAGGAGATCGGAAGCGAAATCGGCGTTAACGAGTCCCGTGTGTCTCAGCTGCATGCGCGTGCGATCCGCCGGCTCAAGGAGGCGCTTGGTTCCATGGTGCCACCAGCCGAGGCCGCGACCGTGATGCGCGGAGCGATACTCGCGTTTCATCAGAGGCCGCGCATGCTCAAAGCCACGTTGGACAATCGCGGCTGGACGGCTAGCGGCGGCCACAACAACAAGGGTCTCCCCAAGCCGGGAGTGGTCGTGCCCTACCCGACGGTATCGCGGACCGCGCGCAGCAAGTCGCCAAGCCGAAACGGCTTCGCCAGCCAGCGACAACCGCTGTCGGCGAGAAAACGCTCGGCGTCGGTGCCGGCGACGTCGCCGGTGACAAAGATAACGCGGCGGGCCAAGCCAGGCGTTGTCGCAGCGATAGCGCGATAGAGCGTCATCCCGTCGATGCGGGGCATCTTGAGATCGCAGATCAGGACGTCGTACGCTTTTTGGCGGACGCGCGCAAGGGCCTCCTCGCCGTCTCCCGCGTGATCAACGACCAAGCCCGCGTCGGTGAGCGCCTCACCCACGGCTATGGCCAGGGCACGCTCGTCTTCCACGAGGAGCACGGACGCACCTCGTACGACCTCCATTGAGGGCACGGCCGGCTTCGGCGGCTTGGCGACGGCCGTCCCGCTGACGGAGAGCCTCACCACGAACACCGCCCCGCGATGCCCCGCGCTGTCCACGCGAATCTCGCCTCCGTGTTCCTGAGCAATGGCGTATGCGACCGCTAGCCCGAGGCCGGTACCAGCGCCGACCTCCTTTGTCGTGAAAAACGGTTCGAAGATCTTGCTTTGTACGTCCGGTGGCACGCCAGGGCCATCGTCGCTGACCTCGAGCGCCACTGCGTCGTGTTCGGTGTCATGCCACGTGCGCACGGCGAGTGTGCCCTGGCCATGGGCCGCGCGCATCGCCTGCTCGGCGTTAATGACGAGATTGAGCAGCACCTGTTGAATCTGGTGGGCGTCGGCAAAGATCTGCGGCAGGCCCGCGGCGAGTGTGGTCTCCACGTCCACATTGATCAGCTGCTGCTCATGGACACGTAGCGCCAGCGTCTCAGTCACCACCTGGTTGACGTCGATCATCGCGCGCGTCGATTGTCGTTTTCTCGCAAGCGTCAGGAGGTTCCGGACAATGCGGGCTGCTCGGTCTGCCTCTCCACGGATGACGTCCACGCCACGTCGGATGTCGTCGTCCAGCGATTTTTCCGACAGACGCTCTGTCCAACTCAGAATCGTGGCCAACGGGTTGTTCAGCTCATGGGCGACGCCCGAGATGGTTTGACCCAGGGCCGCCATTTTCTCCGCCTGCAGCAACTGCTGGTACAGGTCGCGCGACTGGTCGTCCAGGTGCTTGCGCGCGCTGACGTCGCGAATGAGCGCGTCCACCCGCGTGCGTCCGGTTCTGGCGCGCACCGCGAGCGCCGTGACCTCCACCCAGAGTGGGGAGTTGTCGACACGCCGCATCCGCAGCAGGTGGTCGGAGACGGCGCCGTCGGTCGTCAGGCGGGCCAGAAAAGACGTTCGCGCGGACGGATCGGCGAATCGATCGGGCGCAAACGGTGCAACGTCGGCCTCCGGCGTGTCGACCGCGTACCCAAAGATCGACTTGAGATGGGGATTCGCGGCGATCGTGACGCTGTCGGCGCCGTCGACGGTCGGGTCTAGGGTACCGATGAACACGCCCTCGCCGACGGCCTCGAATAGGCGGGCGAGGGCGGTCGCGCGCGGGTCGCGCGCGGGCTTGCGGGGAGACTTCACTGCCACCGGGCGACGATTATATAGGCGGGACAGGATCTTGACAGCATCGCAGCGCGGTCATACGCTGTCGCATCTTCGTGACACCTGCGCCATCTTCGCCTAAAACTCCATGCGCCTGAAAGATGGCAACGATTTGTTCCTGCTCGTGGGCGTCTGGCTCGCCCTGTTTGTCGTCGTCTCGCGACCACTCGGCCGCCTGATGGCCCTGGCGTTCGAGGCAGACGAGAGCTACGGGCAGCAACTGCTTTCTGCGCTCGTGATTCTCGCTGTGGTGTTGACCATTCATCAGATGCGGAAGCGCCACGAGGCGCGCGTCGAAGCGCAGAGCTCGGCGACAACCGCCGAGCAGGCGGTCGCACGCGTGGCCGAGATGGAGAACCTGTTGCATTTCGGGCAGGCGCTCGGCGAGTCGCTCACGCTCGACTCCATTGCCGATGTGTCCGCGAAGCACTTTCCGTTGTTGAGCGGGCGGCGACCGGCGTGGGCGATGATTCGGAGTGGCACCAGTTGGCGCCGTCTTGCAGTGTCGGGCGACCGTGCCTTCGAAGAGTGTGAGAAGGCGGCCCGCTTCGCGCTGGGTGACACGGGCTCGGGCGCCGCCGGACCGCCAGCTGACCTCTGCTTTCCCATGATTGCCGCCGGGGAGGCCGTCGGGGTGTTCGGCGTGGGCTCCGAGCCGGCCTTGAGCGAAGCCGAGCGGACGGCCGTGGCTGCAGTGGCGCCCCTCCTGGCGGTGTCCCTGAAGAACGCGCAGCGGTTTCACTCGCTCCTTGAGTCGACTGTGCACGATGCATTGACCGGGTGCGCCAACCGTGCCCATGCGATGGCGGTGTTTGATGGGGAGCTGAGCCGGTCGCGCCGATCAAAGCTGCCGCTGTCGTTGCTCATGTTCGATCTTGATCGCTTCAAAGACATCAACGATCAGTTTGGCCACCTGTGTGGGGACGCAGTCCTGTCCGCGGTCGGGAAGCGAATGGGTGGAGTCCTGCGAGCCAGCGACCTGAAGTGCCGCTATGGCGGGGAGGAGTTTCTGGTGTTACTTCCCGATACGGGCCTGGCGGGCGCACAGCGGGTCGCTGAGCTGCTGCGAAGCGAACTGGCGAAGCGTCCGGTGCGCTGGAACGAACACGACGTGCGCGTGACGGCAAGCTTCGGCGTGACCGTGGTCGCGCCAGGCGAGGTGGACGTCACGGCCGTCATCGCGCGCGCGGACGCCGCGCTCTATCGTGCGAAGGAGAACGGCCGCAACTGCGTCTGGTCAGATGACGGGCTCGCGGCTGGCTAGTCCCCTGGAAACGTAATTCGTCACACAATTCCCGGGCGGGGCATCCCGGCTGGCGGCGTTGCTCCTTCCTCAAATACGCCCAATATTCTCGGTCGTCGCGCCTTGCCAGCCGGGCGCCGCGCTCCGGGACTTATGCAGCAAATCACGTTTCCAGGGGCCTAGCAGGCTGCTGAAGAACCCGGGTGATCGGGCCGTTTTCTAAGGATCATGCGAGTCACCACCGACCGACAACGGTGCGCACGGCTGTGCGCTGGCCCCGATCAAGGGGCCGGCGACACGCGCGGCCGGTGATCAGGGACACCTCGCCTCCAGATTCCGCAGCCGGACCAAGTTATAGACCGTGGCGGCGAAGGTAAGCTGCCAATCCACGAGGGCGACACCGCGATGCCGGAGTTTGCGCAAGCCGCCGACGGTCTTCATCCAGCCAAAGACCTGTTCTACGAGTTTCCGTTTCCGCTGACTGACGTGATAGCCCGCATGCCGCGTGGTCCGGCCATCGATCGCACTCCAGCGGACCTTCTGAGCAACGTGGGGCGTGACGGCCCGGATACGGACAGCGGCCACAAAGCTTGCCACATCGTAGCCCTTGTCCGCCCCGACCGTGCTGCCCGGCGGCGCGCTGGCCTCCAGCAACAGCGCCGCTGCCTCGCGTTCGGCGGTCCCCGTCGCGTGAGTCGCGCAGACGTTGGCGACAAGTCCCTGTCGATTGTCCAGCAGCACGTGGCCCAGATACGCCAGCTTGGCTTCCTTCCCCTGGCCCTTCCGAGGCAGCATCGCCTCCGGATCGGTCGTCGACTGGTGCGTGTCGTTGCGCCGCCGCTCCCCGTGGAAGTTGACCGTGGGATTCCCGGGGTCATCGGGCGGGTCGCTCTCCGCCGCGTCCCGGCACCGAAAGCTCTTCAGGCTGGCCCACGCTTCCAATTGGGTCCCATCCACAGTGAAGTGTTCGTCCGAGAGCAGCCCGGCCGCCCGCGCGTGGGCCTGCACCGCATCAAAGAAGGCGGCCGCGAGATCGCCCGCCAGCAGCCGGTCGCGATTCTTGGTAAACGTGGTGGGATGCCAAACCGGGTCGTCCAAATTCAAGCCCACGAACCAGCGGAACAGCAGGTTGTAATTGAGCTCTTCCATCAGCAGCCGCTCGCTCCGCACCGTGTAGAGCACCTGCAGCAACAACGCGCGCAGCAGCTGTTCCGGCGGGATCGACGGACGCCCTGTGTTGGCGTACAGGCCGGCGAACCTGCGCGACATCGTTCTCAGCGCTTCGTCCGTCAGCGCGCGAACCGCGCGGAGCGGATGGTCGGCTGGCACGCGCTGTTCCGGCGACAGGTAGCTGAACATGTGAGTGCTTTGCTCATCGTGTCCGCGCATGATGGGGCTCCCTTCAGCGGTGTTGGGAGCATGGTAGTACGCCGGGATCGATCTGTCGATCCCATTTCACGGAGTTTTTCAGCAGCCTGCTAGGTGTTGAAGTCAAACACGTTGTTCATCACGCAGCACTCGTGAGTCGTGACACGGGCGGTTCATAGTGCAAGCTGGCGTGCGGCCGGTCGTGATTGTAGTAGCGCAGCCACGGGCGAAGGGCTCGCCGGCGGTGGCGAGACGTCTGATACGGCTGGACATAGGCCCACTCACGCAGCAGCGTCTGAATGAAGCGCTCAGCCTTGCCGTTGGTCCGCGGCGTATAGGGGCGCGTCCGCAGATGGCGCAGCGCGTGGGCCTGACAGGCTGTCCGAAACCGCCGGGACACGTAGCCGCTGCCGTTATCGCTCATGACGCGATGGACGGTGATCTGCCGCGCCGCGTACCAAGCGACGGCTCGGTCCAAGAAAGCGGCACAGGTGGTCCCCGTCTGGTCGCCCAGGACCTCGACGTAGGCCAGCCGCGTATGGTCGTCCACCGCCACATGCACGTACTCCCAGCCCGCCCCCGGTGACGCCTGCCGGGGATTCCCATGAATCCGATGGCCTACACGCCGAAAGCGCCCCAGCGGCTTGATGTCCACGTGTAGCAGATCGCCAGGGTGCGGCCACTCGTAGCGCTGGATCGGGACGGGCGGCGGGCCTGGGAGCCGGTTGAGTCCCAGCCGCCGCAGCCAGGCCCCCACCGTCGAGCGGGGCATCCGCAAGGCGCGGGCAATGGCCCAGGCCGGCAGGCCGTGTTGCTCGCGGAGCTGCCGGATGAACGTGACCCGGATCGCCGGCGTGACATGCGGAGTCCGCTGCGGCCGGGACGATCGGTCCTCCAGCCCGGCTGCACCCTCTTCGCGGAACCGGCGCACCCATTTCGCAACCGTGCGGACACTTACGCCGTAGCCCTCGGCCACGGCGTCGTGCGCCCACTCATCGAACAGGACACGGCGCACCAATTCCAGGCGCGAAGTCGGGGTCGTCTTGGCATTACGATGAAGCGTCATCCGGGGCCTCCTCTGGTCAGAACGGTGGTCTGGAAACTCCATTCTTTTCAGAGTGCTCCGGATGAACAACGTGTTTAGCAAAGACACCTAGCGCGGATTTCATGAGCGCGTAGCTCCGAGTCACCAATCAGGACCCGCGTCCCGAGATCCAGGGAGTACGCAGCCATCAGCAGGAGTATGACGACCGAAGACTAGGTACAAGTGAAGTCCGCGCTAACGCCCGGGCTGCTAGGCGGCGGCGCCGCCGCGTGGCCCGAGCGCGAAGGTCATCGTGCCGCTCACTGCGATCTGCCCATTGACGCGAGCGAAACCTTCCAGCTGTCCCATCCTGCTACGGAGGCGCTTCACGCGGGCTTCGATTTCGACTACGTCCCCGGGGCATACGGGTCGCCGATACCGGACGCGCTCGATGCCCATGAAGAAGATCAGTTTCTCGCGGTTCTCCTGCTTCGACAGGATCAGGATGGCACCGACCTGCGCGACCGCCTCGGTCAGGATGGTGGGTGGCAATGCCGGTGATTCGCCGGGTTGGTGCGAGAGATACCGTTCGTTGAGCGACACGTTCTTAATACCAACAATCCGCTTGTCTGGTTCCAGCTCGATGATGCGGTCGACCAGCAGAAACGGATAGCGGTGCGGCAGAATGCGCTCAATCGCGCTGTAGTCCAGCGGGAGGGTGAGAGAACTCGTCAAGGGCATTCAGTATAATCCGTTCGCCCCACCATCCATGAGCACACTGCCACCTGTCCGTCCCCCGTCCGATACCGAGCTCCTATCGACGCTGTTCGATCTGGGACGTCAGGTCATGTCCGTACTTGATCTCGAAGAGCTGCTCGCCAAGATTCCGCAGCTCATCGCGGGCTTGACTCGGTTCAACGCCTTTTCCGTCTATCTCCTTGATGAGCAACGCCAGGAACTTCGGATCGCGTATGCCGTGGGGTATCCGGATGATGTGATGACGACGCAACGGCTCCGGGTCGGGCAAGGCGTGGTGGGGGCGGCTGTTCAAGAGGGCCGGCCGATTCTCGTCAACGATATTCGCGACGAGCCGCGCTACATGGGACCGCTGCGCAACATGCTCTCACAACTGGCCGTGCCGATGCGTCGAAAAGGCAAGGTCATCGGCGCGCTGAATCTGCTCGGCGAACCAGCTGGCGCATTCAGCAGCCAGGATGAAGCCCTGCTGCGCCAGTTCGGGGCGCACGTTGCTGTGGCGATCGAGAACGCGCGCCTGTTCAAGTCGGAGCGCCAGTACGTCGACACGCTCCACACGCTCGCCGAAATCGGCCGAGAGATGTCATCGATCCTCGATCTCGACGTGCTGCTGACGCGCATCGCGAGCCTCACGAAGCGGCTGATCGACTATCGCACGTTCGGCATCTTGCTGCTGAACGAGGCCACGCAGGAGCTGGACGTGAAGTTCGCCGTTCGGTACGGCGAGAACGCTACGTCGACGCACGTCAAGCTGGCCGAGGGGCTTGTAGGCTGGGCGGCACGACACAAGGAGCCGGTTCTGGTGGCGGATGTGTCGCAGGACGATCGGTACCTCCGCCTGGTGCCGGATGTGCGCTCCGAGCTCGTGATCCCGATGCTGATCAAGGACCGTTGTATCGGTGTGTTCGACCTCGAGAGCCCGGAGCTTGGAGCGTTCACCAAGGAACACGAGGAGCTGTTGACACTGCTGGCGAGTCAGGCGGCCGTGGCGATCGAAAACGCGCGTCTCTACGAAGAGGTCCTGCGCAACGAAGAACGGATTGAGAAGGAACTGCGGTTCGCGCAGCGCGTGCAGAAGGCACTGCTGCCGACGGAATTGCCGGCGGGACTGCGAGACGCAGACTTTGCCGGTCGATTCGAGCCCGCGAACGAGCTCGGTGGCGATTTACATGACTTTCTCGGACCAGAGCCCAACATCCTCGTGGTCGCTGTCGGTGATGTCTCCGGCAAAGGTGCGCCCGCGGCTCTGTATGGAGCCTACGTCTCGGAACTCGTGCGTTCGCGTACCGTGCGTCGACGCTATGCGCCGGATCAGTTCAGCGTGTCCGGCGTGCTGCAGGCGATGAATCAGACGCTGCACGAGCGGCAACTTGAGGAGTACTACTGCACGCTCTGTTACGCGTTGTTCGACTTCGATCGTCGCGTGCTGACCATGTCCAACTCCGGACTGCCGTATCCGATCAAATGCTCGGAGAAGACCTGTGGGCAAATCGAATTGCCCGGTGTTCCTCTCGGGTCGTTTCCAGGCGTCACCTATGACGAAGTGGTGATTCCGCTGGAGCAAGGAGACGTGTTTGCCTTCTGCACGGACGGCATTCTCGAAAGTGTAAACGACGAGAACGAGGATTTTGGCACCACCCGCGTCTCCGAAGTGGTGCACGCGCATCGAGAGCAGACGGCAAAAGACATTGTCGATGCGGTGTTTGCGGCAGCCGGCGCGTTCCGGGGCGGTGCGCCGCAGCGCGATGATACGACCGTGGTGGCGGTGAAAATCACCGCGTAAGTCTGAGGACTTTCGCCACGGGTTGCTAGAACGTTTGCATGAGAGACACCGTCGCGCGGCCCATGTCCCTGTTCCCGCCACGGCGGCGCGTCTGGAAAGCGTATTGCGCGACGATCGCCGTCATGCTCGGGAGGTAGACGCGCACACCTCCGGAAAACGTATTCGCCCTGAAATCGCCGATGCGATCGATCGAGAATCGGTCGAAGTCGTCCACACCGCTCGTATAGGCGCCCTGGATCGAGAGTCGCGGATACACGCGCACCGCGGCTCGCACGTACGCGCTGTGTCCGCCCTCCGACGCCGTTGTCCGGGTGTCGGTGCGTGACAGGGCGTAGCCAAGCGCGAAAGACAGCGGGTTCTCCGGTGTCCACGCCACGGCGGGCGAGAAGATGGTCGTCTCCGCGTCTCCGAAGTCGAAATGGCGGACGGTCAATGTCCAGGCCGTGGTCCTGCGGGTGTGCCGCACTTCCGCGAGATAGTCCCGCTCCGGTGCGATGCGGTTGTCCGGCCCGATGAGGGCCAGCGCACGGAGCGTCGTGGCAGATGTCCATCGCCACTCGACACCTGCACCACCGCGCTCTTCGGTCGTCCCGAACCTGCGCTGCACCTGTCCCTGGGCAAGCAACCGCCACCGATTGGTGAGCCTGATGTCTAGCAACAGGTCGCCGAGAGTGCTTTCTGGCGTTGAGTCGCTGAACTGCTCGTTTGCCGCGCGTGCCTCGACGCGGTGCAGAGAGGACAACCGGGCAGCTTCGAGGGATAGCAAGTGCCGTCTCGTTGGTGCGACGGCCACGGCGCGCTGCAGGTAGGCAATCGCCTGGTCGGAATGGTCGGCAGCGTGATGGGCCCGGCCCAGCGCGCCAAGCACCTCGGCGTTGTTGGCCGCGAGCTCTTCGGCCGTTTCCAGGACGTCGATCGCCGCTGCTGGTTCGTCGCGTCGCAGGAGCGCGTCCGCCACCCCCAACATCGCGGCGAGGTTGTCGGGATCCTCCAGGAGCACGCTTCTATAGACTGGCTCCGCCAGATCGTGATCACCCATGCTGGCGTGCAGCCGCGCGATCGAGAGACGGGCCTCGCGGTTGTCGGGATCGTCTGAGACAACTCGTTCCAACGCCGCCAGCGCTTCGGCGTCGCCTCCGTCGTTTGCCGCTTCAACGGCCTCCGGGAGCCCCGGAGTCGCCGGAGCAGCCGAGTCCTGCGCTGAGGGACCCAGGCTTAGCGACACAGCGAGCAAAAGTGAGAAAACCATCAATGCACCTCGATAGACAACCGTGACTTAGGTGTCGGCTCGGGGGGCTCAGCGCTGTAGCCGAAGCACAGGAGACGCGGCAACCGAGGTCGGGTGCGCTATGCGGAGCGGACCTCAAGCGATGGGGCCTGCGGCGAGGTCGCTGCGTCAGGGCTCGGTGTGGCGGTCGTGGAGTCGCTGGGTATTCCACCCGGTGCGGCGTCACCGGGTTTCGTCAGGCTGGCGGCGGGCCAGGCCGGGACGACGGTGGCCAACTGGGCGGCAATCACCGTCGCCAAGGCAGGCGCCGCCGCGCGGTCCTCGGCGCCATGACGGACCTCCGCGGCCAGCACGCCCAGACATCCATCGAGTCCGAGCAGCGGCGCGACGATCGCGCCATTGTCGGAGGGCGCGGTCGGTCGAACGACTGTCAATTGCCCCGTCCGCCAGGCGGCGGCTGTCGCGTTGTCCCCGTCGCGCGCGAGCGGCGCCAGACGTGCCAGTACGTCCGGCGAGTAGCCATGCCCCATCACAGGGAACAACTGTTCGCCCGCGCCGATCCAGAGGATCACACCTGACGCGTCGAGGATCTGGGCTGTGCGTCCCAGCAAGTCGGGAAGCGCTGATGGTGAGGTCACCCGGGACAGATCGGTGCAAAGGCCGGCGACCACCGTCAGGTCTAGCGGAGGGCTCAACTCTCCAGCCTCTGTAGCCTCCATCGGTTCGGCCGGGATAGGCGCTTCTACTCGCGCAGCCTCTGCGACCGACGCGGCGGTCGGGCTCGGCGGTTTCGCCAGTGCCAGCAGACCAACGATCCATAGCGCCGCTGCCGCCCCGAACGCAGCCCACCGCTGGCCGGTCAACGACGCGAGTCGCGCCTGGTGGGCCGCCTGCTCGGCGAGGCGCAGATCACGCAGGCCCACGGTCATCGTGTCGATGATGTTCTGGCCGTCGCTGAAGATGACATCCGAGGCCATCAGGTCCTGTCCGATCGCCAGGTTCTGGCGAGTGCGGGCATCGGCTGCGACCAGCGCCTTCGCGGAATCGCCGAGAGCCTCTATCGCCTCGGCAGCGCGTGGCGACCGCAGGCTGCCGGCGGCCTGTTCGATGTCGACGGAGAGTTGGTCGAGTAGCGCGGATGTTTGCTCGAACCACGGTTCGTCAAGTTGTCCTGGTGCGACGTAGCCGCGCTGGGCGGCGCCGATGGCTGCAATAGTCTCGCTCATGTGCGCGAGCCTCATCGACATGTCCACTTGCGCGCCGACGCTTTCGTCGCTACGCCGCTCGACGATCCACAGAAACGAGGCCGCCAGGATCCCACCGACAACGAGTGATGTCGCGAGGGTAAGGCGAGCAGCGCTTCTCTGCATCCTGCGCGACAGAATAACACCTGACGCGAGGGGCTGGAGACTCAAAAGCCGACGATGGCCGCGAGATGCAGACGAAACAACCAGTTGTTGGGGTTGCCGGGCCGTGCCAGGAGCAGTCGTTTCATGAGGTGCAGCGTCGCGTCGAGGCTCAAACCGATCTTCACCATGTAGGACGCTTGAAGCATGTGAAGACGCACGTTCGTGCCGGGCATGTCGCTGAAGACAAACGCAGAGGGTGTGACGTCCTGCTCCAGCCACCCATACGTGTAGCTGCTACCCCACGCGCCCGTGGGTCGTGGGCTGCCATGTTTCGCTTGTTACTTGTATGGCGCGAAGATTTCTTGAGAGTGTCGGTCCCGTTACGTCTACGTAACGTGTTTCACGCCCGCGCTGTCGTCGTCCGCTACTCGGCCAATTTGAGTGGGATATACGCGGCTCGCGGAGACACGCCTTCCATCTGCACCGAGTGGCCTTTGACCGGCGGGAGGTCCTGGTAGAGGAAATCCCATTTCCATCGCTCGGAAGGGTTCGACGCCTCCAACCAACTGCGGGCCGGGACCGGTCGCGTGACGACAAGCAGATCAGCGTCGGCGTACGGTGTGCCCGGCATGGCCGCAGCGAGCGCTCGGCGCACGTCGACCGCGCTGCCGAAGGTCGGCGTCAGGCCCAGGGAACGGCCGAGCGTGGCCAGAATGTCCCAGTCGTCGCGTGCCTCTCCTGGAGGAGCGATGGCGCGCGACGCGTGCTGCACGCGTCCCTGATCGTTGGTGTATAAGGCGTCTTTCTCGACAAAGGCTGATCCCGCGAGAACGAAGTCAGCGGCGGCGGCGAGTTCGGTCATCACGACGCCCTGCACGATCAGCAACGGGAGCGTGCCGTTTTGGCGGGCGGCGACGAGCCACGACGTGTCGCCCAGGGAGCCATCCGGGCCGGGGTCAATCACGTACAGGGCTTTGACCTGGCCGCCCTCGATGGCACCGCGGAGCTCCGAGAGGTCCGCGACACCTTCGTTGCCCGCGCCTACCCTGAAGCCCAGATCCCTGGCACCGTTGACGTTGGGCGCGTCGGTCCGAGGGATCTTGAACTTGGTTCCCGCTGGCTGCGACTTGTCGCTGGCGGTCCACGTGACGGTGACGGCGTTCAGCCCGTCAGGCCCCGTCAGGCCCTCGACGAGCTGCTTGAGCACAAATAATTCCTCGGTGGAAGCATGTGCCGACGCCAGGAATCGCACGGTCGGCGCCTGATCGGACGGCGTAGCGCCCTCCGACGACGTGCCGGCGTCCTGCAAGCGGTCGCGCAGCCGCGGCTGCACGTCATGCCAGGCGGCTGGTTCAAGCGAAGCGCCGCTGCGCATCATCGGTCGGCGCAACCGCGTATCGCTGTCAACCCAGTGGTATTCGAAGCGCCCGATGTCGCACATCCAGTAGCCGTTCACGTCGGGGTTGTGGCGCGGCGTCATACGAATCAATCGCGATCCTTTGGCCCATTCCGGCTTCGCTTTCAGCCAGGCGCTGGTGCTGCACCCCTTCGAACACAGCGTACAGGTCGTATCGACGACGGTCGGGTTGTCCCAGGGACGGCTCTTGAACCGGTAGTCGCGGGTGAGGATGGCGCCGACCGGGCAGACGTCCATCAGATTGCCCGACAAAAGCGAGTGCACCCCCTGCTCCTGGAAGGTCGCAATTTCGCTTCCGGCGCCTCGGTCGACGATGCCGATCTGCGCGTCGTCGTCGATTTCCTTCATGAAGCGCACACACCGCGTGCAGAGGATGCAGCGGTTGCGATTCAGCATCAGCGTGGGGCCGAAATCGACGTCTGCCTTCACGCCCTCGCCGTCGAACACGCGCCGCGGAAAGTCCATCCGGCTCTCGGCCGGCCCGAAGGTGTAGGAAAAATCCTGCAACGGACACTCGCCGCCCTTGTCGCAGACTGGGCAGTCGAGAGGATGGTTCACCAGCAGAAATTCGAAGACGCCCGCTCGCGCCTCAACCACGTCCGGCTCGGCTGTCGACACCACCATGCCGTCGGCGCAGAGCGTCGAACATGACGTCTGCAGCTTCGGCATTTTCTCGACCTTGACCACGCACACACGACAGGAGCCGTCGATGCTGATGCCGGGGTGGTAACAGTAGTAAGGGACGGAGATGCCAGCTTCGATCGCCGCCTGAAGCACCGTGCGTCCCTTGGTCACCGTGATCGGACGGCCGTCTATGGTCAGCGTGACCGTTTCCATAACCCACCGATCATATCAACTCTTTGGCTGCTGGGGCCCCGGCCGTGGCTCTTGGACCGGAACCCAGTGCGGGAACAGGAGCCGGTGCGGCGTCAGCCTGCGCGTTGGAGATAGTCCGTAGTGAAAGCGCCGATGTCGGCGTAGATCTGCGACAGGGTGTCAGGGTCGGCAAGAAAGACGACGCGGAAGGATCCCAGCTCCGCCGGCATGCCAAAGCCGGATCCGTACACGCAGAGGATTCCGGTTTCTCTCAACAGCGCGAGCACGTAGTCTTCGTCTGTTCGCCCCGGGGGGAGCGATACCATCGGCATTGCGTAAAAGGCGGCGCGCGGCGGCACGCACCGCATGCCAGGTATCGAATTGAGCGCCTCAGCGGTGACAGCCCCCCGATCGGCCAGCGCCCGTCGAAAGGCCTCTTGGTGCGAACGGTCACCCATAAGCGCCGCGGTGACGGCGAATTGCATCGGGCCGGGGCTGCACAGACGACCATCGGCGAGTTTCATCACAGCCGTCATGACGTCATCCAGTCGCGGCGTGGCGCCGATCACCATCCAGCCGACGCGCCAACCGGGCGCGAGGTACGCCTTCGAGAGGCTCGAGAACGAGATGATCGGTGCGTCTGGTTCCAAGGCTCCCAGCAGCGGGACGGCGCCCTCGAACCCGAGGTCCGAGTACACCTCGTCGGCGAGGATGGTCAGATTGTGTTTCTCGGCTAAGTCGATCAGCTCGCGGCGCACGGCCGTTGTATAGACCGCGCCGGTCGGGTTGTTCGGATCGATGACCACGAGTACGCGTGTGCGAGGCGTGACGAGGCTGCGCAGTTGATCGAGATCGGGAGCCCATCCGCGCTCAGGGTCGGTCTGGTAATAGCGTGGCGTCGCGTTGATCTTCGCGAGGACCGCCGTGTACAAGGGGTAGGTGGGTGTGGGCACTAGCACCTCGTCGCCCCCATTCACCAGCGCGTTGAGCGCGATGTCGATGCCTTCCGACGTGCCGTCCGTTATCAGGACTCGGCTCGGGGACACAGCGACGCCGCGCGCCGAGTATTCCGCCGCCACGGCCTCGCGCGCCTCGAGAAGACCAGCGGATGGCAAATACCCGTTGTGGCCGTCGCGCATGGCTCGTTGCGCGGCCTCGATCATGTGTGGCGGTGTCTCGAATCCGGCCGCTACTGGGTCGCCAATGTTCATGTAGCGCACAGTTAGGCCCCGCGCCTGCACAGCCCGCGCTTCCGCGACGATATTGCGGATGGCATACGAGAATCGATCGATGCGACGCGCCACCGGAACCGGGCTCGTGGACTTTTCTGTGAGCATCTTGGCCTCCATCTTACACGGCGTGTCACTAGGGCCCGGTGACTTGGATTTTGCGGGGTGGGGCGGGGTTGGCGAGTGTAGGATTTACACGACTGGCGAGCGATCCCCCGCCCTTTGGATAGGAACGATCTCTGTAAGTAGTTGATTCTGCACGGCTACCTGCGCTGGCAAGCACATTGAATGCGATACTGGAGTGATGATCGACGCTCGTCAAGCCCTCGTGACGCTGGTGGCGTCGGTGTCGATGCTCCCGGGAGTCGTACGCGCGCAGGATTCGTCCCCGGTACGAGTAGGTGGGGAACCCGCGGTTGTGTTCAAAGCGGGTGTGGACGTGGTGACGCTGACTGCCGCGGTCCGCGACGAGCGCGGACAGGTTGTCCGCGATCTGGAGCGCGCCGATTTCGAGGTGATCGATTCGGGAGTGGCGCGCGGTATCAGCGACTTCCATACGAGCGTGGCACCGATCAGCCTTGGTGTTCTGCTCGACATCAGCGGAAGCATGGCGGTCGGGGGCAATATCGATCGGGCCCGTGCGGCCGTCGGCGTTGCGATGGGCATGTTGAGTGGCGCCGACGATGAGGCGGCGCTGTATACGTTCGATGCCAAGCTACAGCAGGCGGTGGCGTTCACGACGAATCTCGATGCTGTCAGGAGAGTCAGTCTCGACGGCGAGCCTTGGGGCACGACGTCTTTGTACGATGCGATCGGAGCGGCAGCCAGACATGTCGCGCAGCGCGCGAATGGCCATCGCGCCCTGCTGGTGATCACCGACGGTGTTGATACGGCCAGCCGACTCAGCGCCGCCGAGGTGTCCGGCATCGCGAGCGCGATCGACGTGCCCGTGTACGTGCTGACCGTCGTGACGCCACTGAACAACGGCGGAGGCGAACCGGCCGTGCTCGCGGTTGACGGCGTGCGATCCAACGCCGGGACGCTGGCCGACCTGTCGCGCTGGACGGGCGGCGATATGAAGGTCGCGAGTGAGCCGGAACACGCCGCTGAGGCGATCCGCACGCTGTTCGCGGAATTGCGCTACCAGCACCTGATCACGTTTGAATCCGGTGCGGCTCCAGGGTGGCACCCGCTCGAAGTGCGGACCCACGACAGCACCTTGACCGTCCACGCGCGAAGCGGGTACATATCCGGCCCCTCGCCATCGGATTGATGAACGGATATGTATTCTGACAACGAGGAGAAAAGTATCATGCGGAAAACTTTGCTAGCAATAACGGTTCTTGCGGTCACCATGGCTGTGGCGCCGGCGTGTGCGACGAAAGGATTCGTGCGGGAGGAAGTCGGCGCGGTCAACACGAGGGTCGACACCTTGAGCGACACCTTGAGTAGCACGATCGAGCAGACGCAGCAGCGCGTGGGCGAGAACGAGACCCGGATTGGCGCGGTCGATCAGAAAGCGGAAGCCGCGGGTCAGGCCGCGTCCGACGCTCGTGGCGCTGCCGACGAGGCAGCCGCAGCGGCCACCGCTCTTGATGGTCGCGTCGACGCTGTGGATGCGGCCGTGCGCAAGCTTGTTTACTCCGTCACGCTCAGCGAAGACCAGGGGAACTTCTCGTCGGGCGGCACGGAACTGCCGGATGCAGCGAAGGCCAGGCTCGACGCGGTGATCGATGATCTGAAGGCCAATCCGCAGAACGTCTACTTCGAGATCGAGGGACACACCGACAGCACAGGCTCGGCGGTCGGAAACGAGCGCCTGGGTCTGGAGCGAGCTGAGTCGGTCAAGGCGTATCTGTATGAGCAGCACCAGGTGCCGCTGCACAAGATGAACGTCATCAGCTACGGGGAAGAGAGGCCGGCGGCGCCCAACGACAGCAGCGAGGGCCGCGCGCAGAACCGCCGCGTCGTGGTGAGGGTGCTGTCGTAGAGCGGAGACACGCACGGGGAGTACGCTCCGCCGGCGGCGTGAGTACCTCTCAGACCGCGGGCCCCTGGCGTCGGTCGCCTGGGTGCCCGTGGCTCCAGTTTGGGCGTTACACCTGGCTGGTTACCCGACGCGCCACATGGACCGTGCCTACCGCACTGTGCCCAAATCGATCCGGGCCCGAGCCAGCTCCGTACCTTCCTCACTCACGACAACTTCATAGACCCCAGTCTGGTTCAGTCCGTCCGCGCTGAACGTTGCGACGATCGTGCCTCCCAGCAGCGGCTGACTCTGCCCCGCCACAACAGTCAGCCCGGTCGACGACAGTCTGCTCGGCATCCCTTCGAGGCGCGCACCGAATCGCGGGATGAGGTCGGTCCGGACAGGATCGATGTGCGCGCCGGCCGCCTCCGTCCTGAGCAGAATGTCGTAGGCGGGCACACCCACGAAGGCGTTGAGCGGATGAAACGTCATTTCTACTCGCAATTCAACCAGCGTTGAACGGTCCGCAAGCAGAGCGACCGCCTCGCTTTGAAGGAGACGGCCGCCGACCCTGGCCCGTTCTTCGGCGAGGAGCGCCACGCGCCGAAACGGCGTCACGATATCGATGTAGTCGATCGGGGGCGCGGCGATCTGGATACGGTAGGGCTCGTGAAACCGGACGCGGACGGCCTGGATCCGGTTGTGGCCGATGCCTATCGCCTCGTCAATCAGGCGAAGGCCGGGTGATGGTTCGAACCCATCGAGGTTGATGCCGGCAACCAGCGAGGCCAGTAGGAAGAGGAACACCGTGCGCACCACGTATGAATCGTAGCGCACACGGTGGTCGTCGTTCGATGCGGTCTAGCTCCTGGGTGAGCAGACGTTGATTTGGTACAGCCCGTTGGCGAACCGGTCTTCCGTTGTGCCCTGCGGGCACATGTTGATCCGGATCTCGCCAGAGGGGTTTAAGACGGTGTGGAAGTTGATGTAGCAGTTGCCGCTCGCACATGCCTCAAAGACGTCCGCTATTTTCAGCACGCCCTGGGCCGAGCGGAGGCTCAGGTCACTCTCGGTCCACGTCCACGAATGAACGAAGTCGTCCGATGAGCCTGTCGGCAGGCCGCTAATGCCGAGTACGACAGGTCCCGATGCGCCTGGCCCGCCGATGTGCAGGTGCCCCGCTGTCAGGTTGACGATGTTGTGAACGCGTGCCGTGCACGCGATCTCCACGGTCGTGCTGTTGAGCGTACAGGTCGCCGTCGCCACGCCGGCCGTGGCGACTGGCGTTGTCTCGAACGCGCCGGAGCCGCTGCCGAAGATCGTCACAATATGGTCAGACGCGACTCCGGACATCCCCGCCGACATCCAGACAACGGCCAACATGCTTAACCAGATCCTGCTCATAAACATCTCCTCGTGCCCGCTCTTCGGCGTGGCAATACGAAAAACCAACAGAGAAACCTCGACCGTTCAACCAGCGAAGGGCGGCGTCGAGGCCGAGGGGATGAGGCACAGCACGATACAGACCATTTCTGACCCCTTGTGGGTCAACAAGATACGGGGGATCGGGCCTGCGCGGGCTTTCGGCACGCGAAAGCGCTTTCGTGGTGCGGTCACCGTAGCGGGGGCCTCTCCTTGCCCGATCGGGGCGCCCGAGGGCACCTCGAATGAGGGGTTCGCCAGGGTGGAGCGCGGACGCCACGTGGCACGCTGGGGCGGCGAAATAGAGATAGCCAAGACCATTCTCGGGCTCGTGGACAGCGATTTCATCACCGGCGACACCATCCGGGTGGACGGCGGCCGACACCTGAAATAGGGTCGGCGCTGTCAGGCGAGCGCGCCGACGCGCTCGAGGATCGCGCTCAGGGTGGAGGAGGCGCGCAACAGCGGCAGGTTGCTGATGTAGAAGTGCCGGACGCCGACGTCGAGCATCGCGCGGAGCGTGCGTCCACAGATGTCGATCGGGGTCGCGCCCGCCGCGAACTCAGCCGCCAGCGTGTCGACCGGCACCGGCAGGAACTGGCTCAGGATGTCGAGGGTTTTGGGGTTTGCGCTGCGGTAGAAGAACACCCCGAAGAGCCCAGGCAGGTGGTCCAGCCCGCGCGTTCGAGTCTTCTCGACAAACCGCGCGACCGGCGCGACGTTCAGGTGGCTGACAACCTGCGTGAGATAGAACTCGGCCGTGAAGCCATCATCGGTCAGGTAGTCAACTTGCTGTGCAGGGTCGGCGTAGGGGTTGGCCCACCCACCGAGCGTCAGCTGCGGCTCGCGTGCGGCGATCGCTCGACGGAGCTCCCACGCGTGGTCGACACATCGGGGCCGCCCGCCCGCCCGGTCGCCGCCGAGCACCACCAGCGCCGGAAATCCGTGCTGCCACGTCTGTTCCGCGTAGCTCAAACAAAACTCGAGGGAATGCTTCGATGTCAGAAAAGGGACGATTCGGTCGCGAGGGATATCGCGCCCCAGGTTCGTCACCAGATGGCGAAGGTTATTTTCCTCCTGTGTGCCCACGGCACTGTCTGTCAGGAAGACCGGTACGTCTTGCCGGGTGAGCGTCCGGACAGCGTGGTACGTGTCGATCCAGGCGTCCATGCCCTCGATCGATCCGAGCTCGGCCCGAGGCGGCCGGAGCTCCGCGGCGATCACCGTGCTCCCGGACTGAAGCGAGTGCAGAAACGACATCGTCGTCACCGGGCCTGATCGACTGTCGCTGGAGGAGCGTCACCAACCGAGCGCATGATGAAGTCGAACATCAGTTGACGGAGGTGTGCATTCAACTGCGGGTCCGTCACCCCGTGGCGCTGCCGCGGATAGATCATCATTTCGAACGGCTTGCCGGCCTGTTGTAACGCGTACACGAACTGTTCGGAGTTCTGCCGGTGCACGTTGTCGTCGATGCCTCCGTGAATGAGCAGCATGCGACCCTGCAAATCAGCCGCCGCAAATCGTGGTGCCGTCAGGCGATAGCCCTCGGGATTGTTCTGCGGCGTTTTCATATATCGCTCGGTGTACACCGTGTCGTAGTTTCGCCAGTCGGTCACCGCCGCTCCGACGATGCCGGCGGCCCAGCTCGTGCTGTGCGTCAGGGCATAAGCGGTCATGAATCCGCCGTAGCTCCACCCGTGCAGCGTGAGGCGCGAGGCGTCGACGTATGGCTGGCGCCCGAGCCAGGCAACACCGTCTTCCAGATCCCGCAGCTCCAGGTCGCCAAGGTTGCCGTAGACCGGCCACTGGGCCTCGGCGCTCCTTCCGCCAGCGCTCCGGTTGTCCAACACCCAGACGATCACGCCCCGGCTGGCCAGAAGCTGGTGATACATATACGTCGATCCGCCCCACGCGTTGCGCACCAGCGCTGTGCCTGGTCCGCCGTAGGTCAGCTGGTAGACCGGATACTGCTGAGACGGATCGAAGTCCGGCGGTGTGATCATCATCGCGTCCATGACGAAGCCGTCACGCGCGGTCACCTCCACGAACTGCGGCGTTGAGAGGCGGTATCTGGACAGCGACGGCACTGGATTTGCGTCGATGACACGGACCTCGGTGCCGTCGGCATCATGCAGACGGACTTGCGTCGGAGTCGTGACATTGTTCCAGACGTCGATGTACCGGGAAAATGACGGATCAAAGTTCGCCCGATGTGTGCCGTCGGTGCGTGACACCGCGGTAAGCCCCGTGCCGTCGAGGCCGATGCGATAGATATACGTGTCGACGTGTCGTTGGATCCCGGCGCTGAGGTAGAGCACGCCACGCGCTTCGTCAACGCCGTACAACGTGCGAACAGCCCAAGGACCGTCGGTCACGGACCCGATGAGTGTCCCGTCCGCGCGGTAGCGATAGAGATGTTTGAAACCGCTGCGCTCGCTGAACCAGAGGAACGAGCCGTCCTTGAGCCAGACGGGGCTGCCGTTCACGTTGACCCACGCGGGCGTTGTTTCGCGAAACAGCCGTTGCGACCGTCCTGACGATGCGTCCACGAGATTCAGATCCAGCCAGGTCTGCTCGCGATCCTGAACCTGGTACGCCACGCCAGTTGTATCAGGTACCCACTCGACATCGACGATCAGGAATTCGGCGTCGGCGTATGTTCCGAGTTCCGCCCAGCGCGGTGCGCCACCGTCGACCTCAGCGATCCCGAGCTTCACGCGCGGATTGGGGTCGCCCGCCCGTGGGTAGCGCGTCACCTCGAGCGTTGGCTGGTACGGGACGTCGTCAATAACGGTGTAATCGGGCACCCCACGCTCATCCAGCTGCAGGAACGCCACACGAGTGGAATCGGGGCTCCACCAGTAACCTCGGAAGTGACCGCGCCCATAGATCTCTTCCTGATACAACCAGTCAAGGATGCCGTTGAGGAGCTCCGGGGAGCCGTCGGTCGTCAGGGCCACCTCCGTTCGCGTACCGACATTGACCACGTAGAGGTTGTGGTCGCGCACGAAGGCCACCAGCCGGCCGTTCGGGCTGAAAGTTGCCTCTTCTTCCGGGCCTGGAGTCGCCGTGAGGCGCGCTGCGGAGTTCGCTGCAAAGTCGTACAGGTACAGGTCATCGTTGAGCGTGACGAGCGCTGCGGTGCGCGAGGCATTGAACACAAGGCCGTTGCTCCAATCGCGTACGGTCGCAGCCTGCGACGACACGCCAGGCAGTGCGGCGAGCGCCGCCTCCATGAGGGACGGGTCGAACAGCAACGACGTGCGTCCAGAGACGGCGTCGACCGTCAGCCACTCGACACGCCCGCTGACCCGGCGGGTCTGCAGATAGCTCGAATCGTTGATCCAGCGCAGGTTGGTTGCTGGCGCGCCGCTGAAATTCACGCGCGTGTCCGGATCGTAGATGGCGTCGATCGTGAGCGCACCAGGCGTGCTCGGTGGAGTCTGGGCGAACGAGGTTCCGCCCAGCGCAGCTATACCCAGACACAGCCACGCCGAGAGGCGAATAACCGAAGCCATAGCGACAGGATAGCAGCCCAGCGGGCTCGGGCCTGCTATTGTGATTCCGTGGTCGCAGAGACGTTTATGAGTACAGCGCGAGCGGGAAGCGAGGTCTGACGTGTTCTCGCGACGGCTGCCGCCACACGCTGATAGGAACGCGCTGTCGAAAGCGCTGATCGTGCTTCGGGCGGACGGCGCGCCGATCGTCGATCTGACCGCATACAATCCGACGCGCGCCGCAATCCCGTACCCAGACGACCTGCTCGCGTCGCTTGCCGACTGCGCGGCGCTTCGGTACGAGCCCCATCCGTTCGGGCTTCCGTCCGCGAGAGATGCCGTCGCCGCCGATCAGTGTCGACGCGGTACCCGGGTGGATCCGGCGCGTGTCGTGCTGACTGCCAGCAGCAGCGAGGCGTACAGCTGGCTCTTCAAACTTCTCTGCAACCCTGGTGACGGCGTGCTCGTTCCGCAGCCGAGCTATCCCCTGTTCGAGCATCTGACGGCGCTCGACGGTGTGCGCCTGCACCCCTACGCGTTGGAGTACCACGGTCGCTGGACGATCGATATCGATGCGATTGCAGCGGCGCCGGACGACGTACGCGCTGTGATGGTGGTGTCGCCCAACAATCCAACAGGGTCGTACATCGATGAGGACCAGTTTGGGCATCTCGCGAGGGTTTGCCGCGAGCGGCGTTGGGCGCTCATCGCCGACGAAGTGTTTGCCGACTACCCGCTCGACGTCACCGATCCGCTGACCGACATTGCGGCCCGCGACGAGGTGCTGTCGTTCACGCTGGCAGGTCTCTCGAAGTCCGTGGGACTGCCGCAGCTGAAGCTTGGATGGTGCATCGTCGGCGGACCCCAACCTGAACGGGACGCCGCGTTGTCCGCGCTCGAGCTCATCGCGGATAGCTATCTGTCGGTGGGAACCCCGGTGCAGGTCGCGCTGCCCGGACTTCTCGATCGCGGCGCCGCGATCCGCACCGCGATTCGGGAACGCATTCGAGAGAATCTCGCGACGCTCCACGCAGCAGTGGGACGTCATCCGGCGTGCGACCTGCTCCGCACGGAGGGTGGATGGTCCGCCGTCGTTCGGGTGCCGGCCACGCGGAGCGAGGAACAACTGGCCCTGGATCTTCTGCGTGCGGAGCGGATCCTGGTCCACCCTGGATACTTCTTCGGCTTTCCGCGTGAAGCGCACGTCGTGGTGAGTCTCATTCCTTCACCCGACGTCTTCGAACGCGCCGTCGCGCGGCTTCTCACGTTCGTCAATAGCTGACTGCGAGAACGAGCTGACTGCACCGATGACCACCACCACCCGAACGTCCCAAACGCCCCACGCACAGTTACCCTGGGCATGATGCCGCCAGCAGGATCTCGCCGGGCCGGCCTGCTCGTTCCGCTCTTCTCGATACCCTCGTCGAGGAGCTGGGGCGTCGGTGATATTGGCGACATCGCGATCATGGCGAGCTGGCTGCGAACCGCGGGCATCCGCCTCCTGCAGTTTCTGCCGATCAACGAAATGGCAGCAGGTGAAACCTCACCCTATTCGGCGCTCAGCGCGATGGCGATCGACCCGCTGTTCATCGCCATGGACCAGCTCGAGGATTTCGTTTTGCTCGGAGGCGAGCCGTGGCTCGAGGCCGACCTTCGAGCGAGGCTCGAGAGCCTCCGGGCGGCGCCTGGCATCGACTACCCGAACGTGCGCGACCTGAAGCAGACCGTTCTCCGTCAGGCGTTTGCGCGGTTTTGCGATAGCGAGTGGGTCCCGTATTCACCACGGGCTGAGGGGCTTCGGGCGTACATCGACAAGCAGGCCTGGTGGCTCGACGAGTACTCCCTCTTTCGCGCGCTGCGCGCGCGCGAGGGTGAGCGGCCGTGGCTCGAGTGGCCCGCGGCCCTGCGGGAACGACAGCCGGCCGCGCTCGCGCAGGCGCGCCTCGACCTCGCGGACGACATCCTGTACCGCCAGTACATGCAGTGGGTCGCCAACGAGCAGTGGGACGCGGCGCGCGCGTCATCGGACGGCGTCGCGCTATTCGGAGACCTGTCGTTCATGGTGAGCGCCGACAGCGCCGACGTGTGGGCGCGGCAGGACGAATTCCGGCTCGACGCCTCGGTCGGCGCGCCTCCCGACGAGACCAGCGAGACCGGACAGGATTGGCGCCTTCCGGTGTATCGCTGGGATGTGTTGGCCGAACGTGATTTTGGCTGGCTGCGGCAGCGCGCGCGCCGCAACGCTGAGCTGTTCGACGGCTATCGCGTCGATCACCTCGTGGGCTTCTATCGGACCTACTTCCGCCCGCACGACGGCAGCGCGGCGCGGTTCACCCCGTCCGATCGGGCGGCGCAGACGCAGCTGGGAGAACAGGTGCTCCAGGTACTTCGCGAGCCAGGCGCCGAGATCATCGCCGAGGATCTCGGGCTGGTACCTGAGTTCGTCCGCGAGTCACTCGCACGGCTGTCCGTCCCTGGCTGCAAAGTGCTGCGGTTGGAGCGGTTCACTGACGTCGAAGGGCAGCCGTTCCAGGATCCGGACGACTATCCGTCCGTTGCGGTCGCCACGTCAGGGACACACGACTTCGAGCCGATGGCGACTTGGTGGGAGCATGCGCCGGCCGAGGAGAGGGAGGCGGCGCTCGCCATCCCCCTGGTCCGAGCGCGACTCAGCGAGGCAGAACGCGCGCACGCGCTGGCGGCGCCTGACCTGCCCGACGGCGTGCGGGACGCACTGATCGAAGCGCTCTACGCATCTGGGGCCGACTTGCTGATTCTGCCGATGCCGGACGTCTTCGGCTGGCGGGATCGCATCAATGTACCGGACACGATCGGCACGGCTGATACTGCTGGTGGTGCCGATGTGGAGAACTGGACATGGCGCCTGCCATGGCCCTCCGACACGTTGTCAGCGGAGCCTGAAGCGGCTGCGGCCGCCGCGCGGCTCAGCGCGTGGGCGACCCGCCACGGGCGGTGAGTCTCGCCCAGGTGTCCCTCAACGTTGCAGTGCGGTTAAACACTGGCGCGTCGGGTCGGGAGTCCGGATCGACGCAGAAGTAGCCGAGCCGCTCGAACTGGAAGCGGGTACCCGGTGGCGCCTCCGCCAGTGCGGGCTCGACCTTGCAGCCGATGACGCGCTCGAGTGAGTCGGGATTCAGGTCGTCCAGCGGATCGCGACCGCCCTCACCGGGATCCGACGAGAGGAACAGCCGGTCGTACAGCCGCACTTCGGCGTCGCGCGCGTGTGTCGCCGACACCCAGTGGATTGTGCCTTTGACACGCCGGGTCGCCGTCGCGCCGTTGAGCGACTCCGGGTCGTAGGTGCAGCGCAGCTCGGTGACGGCCCCAGAGGCGTCCTTCACGGCACGCTCGCATTTCAGAATGTAGGCGTAGCGGAGTCGCACCTCGCTTCCAGGCGAGAGACGGAAGAACTTCTTTGGCGGATTTTCCATGAAGTCGTCTCGCTCGATGTAAATCTCACGCGAGATCGGAAGTTTCCGCGTGCCGGCCGTCGGGTCATCGGGATTGTTTACCGCCTCGACATGCTCGTCACGTTCTTCCGGATAGTTCTCGATCACGACCTTGACGGGGCGGACGACGGCGAGGGCCCGGTTGGCGCGGCGGTTCAGGTCTTCGCGAACGGTGTGCTCGAGCAGCGCGATGTCGACGACGTTCGCCTTCTTCGCGACGCCGATGCGTCCGCAGAAATCGCGAATCGCCTCCGGCGTGTAGCCGCGTCGACGGGCGCCAGCGATCGTCGGCATTCGTGGATCATCCCAGCCGTCGACGTGACCCAGTTCGACCAGCGCGAGCAATTTGCGCTTGCTCATGATCGTGTAGTTCAGGTTCAGGCGCGCGAACTCGATTTGCTGCGGCCGTGCCGGCTGACGCGTGTGCTCGATGAGCCAGTTGTAGAGCGGTCGGTGATCCTCGAATTCCAGCGTGCACAGCGAGTGCGTCACGCCCTCGATGGCGTCGGACAGCGGATGCGCATAGTCGTACGTTGGATAGATGCACCACGCGTCGCCGGTGCGGTGATGGGTGACGTGCCGAATGCGATACAACGTCGGATCGCGCATGTTCATGTTCGGCGACGCCATATCGATCTTCGCGCGGAGCACATGCGCGCCATCCGGGAACGTACCGGCGCGCATTTGTCCGAACAGCGCCAGGTTCTCATCGACGCTCCGCGTGCGGTGCGGGCTGTTTCGCCCAGGTTCGGTCAGCGTGCCGCGGTAGTCGCGCGTCTCATCGGCCGAGAGGCTGTCGACATAGGCGAGTCCGTCGCGAATGAGTTGCTCGGCAAGCTGATAGAGCGTCTCGAAGTAGTCGGATGCGAAAAACATCCGTTCGCCCAAATCGAAACCGAGCCACCGGATATCCTCCTCGATCGCCCTCACATACTCGAGGCCCTCTTTCGTGGGGTTGGTATCGTCAAACCGGAGGTTGCAGGCGCCATCAAATGCCGCGGCGATGCCGAAATTCAGGCAGACCGACTTTGTGTGCCCGATGTGCAGAAAGCCGTTCGGCTCCGGCGGGAAGCGGGTGAGGATGCGGCCTCCATGCTTGCCGGTACGTTGGTCGTCCGCGATCAGGTCGCGGATAAAGTCCGTAGCCAGCGCGTCGGCGGTGCCGACAGGTGAGTCCATCCGGTCATTATTTCAAATCCCATCGCCAAAACGCGCCAAGTCTCCGCGCCCGGGCAGATAATTGTCGCGGGGTCGCACCGAGGCGCGGCGGTGCGCTCAACCTGCGGGACCCCGGCTCCGTCGGTCAGGTCTCGTCCGGATCGTCTGCCGTGGCGCCGTCGGGCAGGCCCATCAGTCCCACCTGTCTCAACACCCGCGGCACGGTGTCGATCGGTTCAGCCGGCGGCAACTCGTCGGCGCTGGTGACGTCGAGTTCTTTCAGTCGCCGGGCGCTGACAAGCACGCGCGACTCAAACGACCCCGCCGCATCGTTGTACGCGTGGACAGCACCGTCCAGCTTCTTCCGCACCTCGTCGAGGCGGTCGGCGAACGTGGCGAGCCGCTCGTAGAATTCCCGGCCGAGTCGCGCGACCTCGCGATAGTTGTCGGTGAGCACTTCCTGTCGCCAGGAGTGCGCGACGGTGGTCAGCAACGCGATGAGCGTAATCGGGCTGGCCAGGAGCACGCGCTGCCTCAGACCGTGTTCAATGAGCCCCAGGTCATGCTGCAACGCGCCGCTGAAGAGCATCTCGCCGGGAAGGAACATGACGACCATCTCTGGAGAATCGCCGAGTGGTTCCCAATAGGCCTTACTCCCGAGCTTGTCCATATGGTCGCGGACCTGCCGCGCGTGCGCCTGGAGCCGGGCGGTGCGCACGTCGTCACTGGAGGCCTCCTGCGCATCAAGAAACGCCTCGAGTGGCGCTTTGGCATCAACAACGATTTGCTTGCTCCCCGGCAAATGCACGATGAGATCGGGGCGCAGCCGTCCCGTGTCACCGGTCAGCGAAGGCTGCTCGTCGAAGTCACACCGCTCGAGCATGCCGGCGATCTCGACCACCCGGCGGAGCTGCATCTCGCCCCATCGACCGCGGACGGCTGGTGTGCGCAGCGCTCGCGACAGCGTGCTGGTCGTCGTGCCCAGCGCGGCGACCTGCTCGGCGAGCCGGGCGTAGGCGGCGACTCTCTCCCGCTCCGCTTCGGACAGGCGCAGGGTCACGTTCTTGAGCGTGTCGGCAATCGGCTGCTGAAATCCGGCAAATGACGTTTTCGCCAGATCGAGGAACGCCGCGCGGTTGTCCTTCAGGGCGTCGGCCGCGAGTGACTGGAAGGCGTCGCGCAGTTTCTGGTCCGCCTTGTCGAGCAGCGCTCCGGTGGCGCCGAGGGCCTGCTTCTGGCGCGCGACTTCCTCGGTCAGCCACTTGTTGTCCTGCTGTGCGGCGGCCAGGGCTCCGGCCATCTCGGCGCGCGCCTCCGCCATCTCGTGGCGAGCCCGTGATCGGGCCAGCGAGGTAGCGACGGCGGCCACGACGGCTGCCACGACGGCCACGATCGCAAGGGTTACGACGGCGGGCACGAACACGTCCATGGGATGTTGAATCGTAGCAGGGCGCCAGCCCCGCCGGGGAGCGGGATTTCGGTTCACGGCAATCAGTTGATACTATGAGCGGCTTGAGGATCCTGAGTCTGATTCTGGTCTCGTTCGTGGGCGTGACTGCCTGCGTGAACGACGCACCATCATCGCCGCCCCCCGCTCAGGATGTGTTTCTTGAGCCTGATACCACACGCATTCAAGGCCTGGTGGAACCACGCGCCACACTTGACGCGATGCTCCGCGGACACGGTGTTGCGGCGAATGTCGTGGGTACCGTCGTGGAGGCGGCCAGCGTGGTCTTCGACCTGCGGCGCCTCCGCGCCGCACAGCCGTTTCTACTGGAGCGGGCGCTCAGCGGCGACCTTCGCCATTTCGAGTACGAGATCGACGCCGATTCTTATCTGCGCGTCGCGCCGGTCGCTCCCGATGCGGACGAGTTTCGTGCCGAGGTGTTGCCGATCCCGAAAACGCTGGAGCACGGCGTCGCGGCGGGAAGCATCGATGCATCGACACCGTCGTTGTTCCAGGCGATGGGGGCGACTGGCGAGCGCCCCGAGTTAACGCTGGCGCTTGCGCAGGTTTTCGCTGGTGAGATCGATTTCAACAGCGAGGTGCAGCCGGGAGACCGGTTCGCGGTGGCGTTCGAGCGGTTCGTCCGCGACGAGCGTCCCCCAACCTACGGCGTCATCACCGCAGCCGAGTTCGAAAACGACGGCCGGCGGATCCGGGCCGTGCGCTTCATCCCACCCGGCGGAGAGGCGGACTACTTCGACGACGATGGGCGTTCGCTGCGGCGCTTTTTCCTCCGATCGCCGCTGAGGTTCGAGCCGCGGGTCACGTCGCGGTACTCGACGCGGCGCATGCATCCCATCCTGCGGACGGCGCGGGCGCACACTGGCGTCGACTACCGCGCGCCCACCGGAGCGGCTGTGGTGGCGGTTTCCAGTGGCACCGTCGTGTCGGCCACGCGCGACAACGCGAATGGCCGGATGGTGCGCCTGCGGCACGCGAGCGGCTATGAAACCTACTATCTGCATCTCTCCGCGTTTGCGTCCGGCATTCGCCGTGGGGCGCGCGTCGCGCAAGGTCAGACGATCGGGGCGGTTGGGTCGACCGGTCTTGCCACCGGGCCGCACCTCCACTACGGGCTGAAGAAGAACGGCACGTGGGTGGATCCGCTTCGTGAGCATCGCAACATGCCGCCGGGTGACCCGGTGCCGGCGGGGGCGATGGAGGCCTTTCGCGTCGTGCGGGATGAGGCCCTGGAGCAGCTCGCCGCTGTGACCGGGATGGTCCAGCCACCGCCGGCCGTCGTGGCGACCCACTAGGACGCGTCGGCGGCGTCTGTAGGCACTGCGCTGCTCGCCAATGTCATGGCAGCGGCCTCGCTCGCCTCCCCGTATAATCGTTAGTTCTATGGCTACCATCGCTCCGTTCAGGGCGCTCCGCCCGGTTCCTCAGGCGGCGTCCGCTGTGGGGGCCGTTCCTTACGATGTCGTCAGCGGCGACGAAGCACGGGCGTTGGCCGCCGATGCTCCGCTGAGCTTTCTGCACGTCTCGCGCGCGGAGGTCGATCTTCCGCGGGAGACGGATGCTCATGCCGACGTCGTATATCTCAAGGCCGCAGAGAATTTTGCGATGTTGAGAGAACGTGCGCCATTGGTCCTTGAAGAGGCGCCGAGCCTCTATGTGTACCGCCTTCGGCTGGGCGAACACCTGCAGACCGGGATTGCGGGCTGCTTTTCAGTCGCCGAGTACGACGCCGACATGATCAGGAGGCACGAGCGCACACGGCGGGACAAAGAGGACGACCGGACACGGCACATCATCGAGTTGCGCGCCCAGACGGGGCCGGTATTTCTGATCCACGGTGCCTCGTCTGCAGTGACGGCGGTGGTGGCCCGCACGACCGGCGCCGGCACGTCGCCGCTGTGTGATTTCACCGCGGCCGACGGCGTGCGGCATACGCTCTGGCGGGTTGACGGGGAGGACCAACGCACGCTGGTCGTCGCATTCGGCGCGATGCGGGCCTTGTACATCGCTGACGGGCACCACCGCGCGGCAAGCGCGGCGCGCGCCCGCGAGCACTTCGGCGGGACAGGCGGTGCCGGCGACTGGGACACGTTTCTTGCCGTGGCGTTCCCGGGAGACCAGACGCAGATTCTGTCCTACAACCGGGTTGTGAAGGATCTTGGTGCCCACACACCAGAGGCGCTGCTGGCGCTACTGCGCCGAGGGCTCGCGGTCGCGAAGGGACCTGCCCTGCCGGTACGGAAGGGTGACGTATCGATGTTTCTCGCGGGCGAGTGGTACACCGTCGAACTTGGCGCACCGCCCCATGGTGCAGGCGCGGCTGAGCAGCTCGACGTGAGCCGCCTTCAAGACCTCGTACTGTCGCCGCTGTTGGGGATCGGCGATGTGCGCACCGACATACGCATCGACTTCATCGGTGGTGCCCGCGGGACCGCTCAGCTCGAAACACTGGTGTCCTCCGGTCAGGCGGCCGTCGCCTTTTCAATGTACCCGGTGAGCGTGGCTGACTTGATGGCCATCTCCGATGCCGGCGGCATCATGCCCCCCAAGTCGACCTGGTTCGAGCCGAAGCTTCGCGATGGCCTTCTCTCCCACTTGATCTAGGAGCACTGATGTCAACGACTGCACGTGTTCACAACTTTTCTGCTGGCCCTGCGGTTCTCGCGCTGCCCGTTCTGGAAGAGGCGCAGCGCGACTTGCTGTCGTTGCCTGGTGTTGGCATGTCGGTGATGGAGATCAGTCACCGATCGAAGGCGTTCGAAGATCTGCTGGGCCGCACGATCGAGGATATCCGTGAACTGGCCGACATTCCGACGAACTACAAGATTCTGATGCTCCAGGGTGGTGCGAGCCTGCAGTTCTCGATGGTGCCGATGAACCTCCTGGCGGCCGGCGGTGTCGCCGACTACATCGACACCGGCTCGTGGTCAGGCAAGGCCATCAAGGAAGCCAAGAAGGTCGGGACGGTCAATATCGCCGCGTCGAGCAAGGCAGACAAATACACGAGCGTTCCAGCGCAACAGGACCTCACGCTGACGCCTGGTGCAGCGTACGCGCACGTCACGACCAACAACACCATTGAGGGCACGGCGTGGACGGCTCCGCCGGACGTGGGTGACGTGCCGCTTGTTGCCGACACCTCCTCTGAGATGTTCAGCCGCCCCATCGACATCAGCCGCTTCGGGCTGGTCTATTCGGGCGCGCAGAAGAACCTGGGGCCGTCGGGCGTGACGCTCGTGATCATCCGCGAGGATCTCCTCGAGCGTGCATCCGACACGCTACCGTCCATGCTCAACTACAAAGTGCACGCGGAGAACAACTCGCTGTACAACACCCCGAACACGTTCGGCATCTATATCCTCGGGCTCACCGTGCGCTGGGTACGCTCGCTCGGAGGGCTACCGGCCGTCGCAGCGATCAACCAACGCAAGGCTGGCAAGATTTACGCCGAGATCGATCGCACAGGGTTCTACCGGGGTACGGCTCGGAAGGACAGCCGCTCGTTGATGAACGTGACCTTCCGCCTGGGGACCGAGGAACTCGAGAAGATGTTTGTGAAGGAGTCGACAGCTGCGGGCCTGGACGGCCTCAAGGGGCACCGATCAGTGGGTGGTATGCGCGCGTCAATCTACAACGCGTTCCCCGAAGCCGGGGTCGATGCGCTGGTCGAGTTCATGCGCGAGTTCGAGCACGCGCGAGGCTAGTAGCCCGTGGTGTAAGTCCGTCGGCATTCGACGAGCGGTGCATCCTCGCGCGATCGTAGATCCAGGGAGTAGGCACCTGTTCATTCCCTCCCTGCCCTCAGGAGTACCACGACCGAGTCCCAGGTACTAGTGAAATCCACGCTACGCCGACGGAGGGCCTATGGCGGGCACGGCTACGCTAATCGTCGGCCTTTGGTCCCGGGGCAGCGGGACCCGCGGGCCGGCGACGGCGTCTGCGGCGGCGCCGTTTCGTTGGTAGCGTACCGGTCCCATCCGGCGTCATCTCCGAGGAGTCCACCGCCTCGATCGAGGCTCGCCAGTGCGCCACAATGTCCGGTGCGTCGCCGTGAATATCCAGCCATGTCAGGGCTTCCTGGAAGGAGGCACGACGGGTCATCGCCGCGCGGGCCCGTGGCGGCGCGTTCCTGTCCATGAGGCGGCGTTGGAGTCCCAGAATTTGTCGAAGGCGTTCGACATCGCGTCGTGCCAGCGGCAGCATGCCGAGCGATAGTGCCGGTTCCGTGTTCCGCGCCCGGCGTTGAGTGGTTGTCCCGGAGGGGCTGCCCGGGCCAACGCCGAGGGGCACTTGCAGCGATCCCAGCAACACCGCGTTGGTGAGGGTGTCGGGCGGCGCTTCGAACCGCTTGCGGTAGGCATCAAGCGCCGCCAGCGATCGCCACAACCGGTCACCGCACCCGCCCTGAAACTGTGGGGCGATCGGATCCAGTAGACGGCGCTCGGCGAGCAGCCGGAACGTGCGCTCGGATGCCCCCGAACGCAGGATCTTGTAGAACTCTTCGATCAGCCGCGCCGGTGCGCTCCTGGCAATGTCCCGGCGATGTATGGCGATGGCTGCGTCGATCGGCGGTTCGACCGAGAAATCGAGACGCGCCGCCATCACCATGGCTCGGAGCATGCGGACGGGATCCTCTTGAAAACGCTCCGCCGGCTCGCCAATGCATCGAATGACCCGTGCCTCGAGGTCTCGCAATCCGCCCGTGTAATCGATGATAGAGAACGAGCCGATGTCGTAGAAGAGTGCATTGACAGTGAAATCACGCCGAAAGGCATCCTCCTCGGACGTGCCAAACGTATTGTCCCGATGGATGACGCGATCGTGGGTACCGCGTGGAGGCCGGGCCCCCTGTACGTCTTTCTGCGGCGGCTTGGCGGCGAGCGCGATCTGCTTCTCCGAGGACACAAGTCGCCGGAAGGTCGCGACCTCAAACATCTTCGGGCCGAAACGGATGTGCGCGAGCCGGAACCGGCGACCAATGATCCAGCAATTGCGAAAAAGTTTCTTGACCTGGTACGGATGGGCAGAGGTGCCGATGTCAAAGTCCTTCGGCCGATGGCCCAGCAGCAAATCGCGGACGCTGCCACCGACCAGGTACGCCAGATAGTTGTGTTCGTGCAGTCGGTACAACACCCGCAGTGCGTCGGGGTCGATCTGTTTGCGCGAGATGGTGTGCTCGGCGCGCGGCACGACCAGCGGCTGGGTCATCGGTGTGCATTGTAGCAACTGGCCACCAATGGCCGAGGTGCTAGGATCGCGGTCATGCGGCTGGTCCGGGCGGCGCTCCCCCTCCCGTTGCTTCTCACGATGGCGCTCGCACTCGCGCCGACAGCCTTGGCGGCCGAACACCCCTCGCTCGCGCAGGCCCGTGCGTTGCACAATGCCGCTGACTACGATGCCGCCATCGAGGCCGCTGGGGTTGCGCGTGACGATCCCGCCTGGGCCGACGCGGCAGCGCTCGTTGGGGCTCGCGCCCGGCTGGAGCGCTATCGTCTGCATCGTGATCCGGGTGACCTGATCGTGGCGCGCGACGAGCTGACCGCCGTTCGCCAGGCTGCGCTCTCCCAACGCGATCAGGTGGATCTACTCGTGGGCATTGGGCAGGCGCTGTATCTGGGCGGCACGTTCGACGCCGCGGCGGAACTCTTCGGCGCTGCTCTGGACCGCTCGTCCGTGCTGAGTTCGGCGGATCGGTTGCGGCTGCTCGAGTGGTGGGCGACAGCCATTGACCGGCAAGCCCAGGCGCTGGCTGTGGAGCGCCGGGCGCCACTACTGGAACGGATCGGCGAAAAGATGACCGCGGAGATTCGACAGGATCCGGGAAACGCGGTCGCCAACTACTGGCTCGCGGTTGTGGCGCGTGGCGCAGGGGATGCCGCGGGCGCGTGGCGTGCCGCAGTCGCGGGTTGGGTGCGAGCGATCCTCCACCCCGAAAGCGCTGGGCCGCTCCGCGCTGACCTTGATCGTCTTGTCACGGAAGGGCTGATCCCCGAACGCGAACGCGCGGAACCCGAGGCGGCCGCCGTGCTCCGGATGCAATGGCAGGCGCTCAAGGAACAGTGGAGGTAAAGGCCGGGAAGATGAGAAGAGATGTTCTATGAGCGAGGCGGCTGAAAGGAACACGATCGATCAGTCGGAGTTTGCCGAGAGTTTTCTCGGGCCTCGCGTGCCGCTGATTCTCAAGCGGTGTGCCGTTGAGTGGCCGGCGGTTCAGCGCTGGACCCCAACCTACCTGGCGACCCGGTTCGGCCATGTCCGCATGCCTCTTCAGGATTCGACCGTTGATGATGACACGGTTTCATTGGCTGACTATGTTCGTGACCTGGAAGCAGGAGCCGATCCTCGGGCCCTGCCCTACCTTCGCAACATGTTTTTGTCTGAATATCTTCCCGCTCTGTTGGAAGACGTTCGGGTTCCCCAGATCGCTCAGCCCAACTGGCTAGGCCACCCGATGCTCGCTCATTCACTTCCCGCGGAATGGCTCAACTGGTTCGAGTTGTTCATCAGTCCACCGCGCGCGCGCTTCCCGCACGTGCACGTTGACCGAGATCACACCCATGCGTGGCTGCTCCAGGTCTGTGGGCGTAAAAAACTGTGGATGTGGCCCAACGAAGCCGGAAGCACTCGCGACCCGGATGACCGAAGAGTGTCGCCATCGGATGTCCTGGACAGGTTCTTCCCAGGATACGAACCCACGATCGGCGTCCTCGAACCCGGCGACATCGTGTTCATCCCGGAGGGCTGGTGGCATACCGCTGAATCGCTGTCCACAAGCATCACGGTATCCGGAAACTGGGTCGAACAGTCAAACTGGGAGGCCTTTTTCGACAGCTATTTTCTGGATCACGAAGAGCTGACAGAGGGCGTTCGGGCAGTGCTGCAGGCACTCAAAGTCCTGGTTGCAGATGACTACAGGACTGATGGCGCAAGTAGGTCTGGCGCGGATTCTCGGATCGCGAAAGAGTAAAAGGCATGGCGGGCCGGATTACCGAAAGGCATACTCCAACCGAGGCATCAACCACACGACTGTGTCCTTTATATACCGCACGAAAAAGTTGTCTCCAAACATGATCCAATGCCTGTTCTCCCGTGGCAAAGAGTCGATAAAGTCACCAATCTCGGACGCCTCCACGCTCAACAATTCGCCACGCACCGACGCCTGGACGGCGATTCGAGCCTTTGGTCAGGACATGGCTCGTGGTATGAGTGAGGGAGCGAGTCCCCCTTTTCGGGAGCAGGAGACAGTGTTGCCATGAGCCGGTTTCTCACGCTCGGAACCTTCGTCGTGTGTCTCCTGTGTGTGCTTGGTGCCGCCGGGCGGCAGCAGCCGGTCTTTCGTGGCGCGGGGGACGTAGTTCGTGTCTTCGCGACCGTGACGGATCGAGACGACCGGCTCGTGACGACGCTCACCAGGGACGATTTCGAGGTGCGCGACGAGGGGAAGCCGCAGCCGCTCACCCTGTTCGACAACACACCGCAACGTATTCGGCTCATCGTCATGCTCGACGTATCGGGCAGCATGGCGGGCAATCTCCTGCTGCTCCGCGCCGCCGCTGAGCAACTGTTCACGCGTCTTCGTCCGGATGACGTGGCTCGCGTCGGTTCGTTCGGGCACGACGTCGTCATCAGTCCTGCCGTTTTCACGGGCGACGCAACCGATCTCCAGGCGGCGCTGCCGCGCTCGATTGCCCCCGATGCGCCCACGCCGTTGTGGCGGGGGATCGATGAGGCGCTGGACGGGTTCGGAGCCGAAACGGACGCACGCCGGGTAATCCTCGTGCTGAGCGATGGCAAAGACAGTGGACCGACTGGTTTCGGACAGCACTTCTTCAGCCAGGCTGAGATCATCGACCGTGCTCGCGACGAGGACGTGATGGTGTACGGGATCGGCATGCGCAGCCGGGGGGTGCGCCCAAGGCAGCCGGGAATCGGTCCTGGCGCTCTGCAGGCGATGTTGATGGCCGACCTCCCCGACCACGGTCTGGCGCTCGTCGCCCGTGAAACCGGCGGCGGCTACACGGAGATTCGTTTCGGCCAGGACCTCGCGGCGGCATTCGCGCAAGTAGCCGATGAGCTACACAGCCAGTATCTCCTGGGCTTCGTCCCGCCGAGACGCGACGGCAAGGTGCATGACATCTCAGTACGCGTCGATCAACGGGGGCTGGACGTGCGCGCTCGTAGGACGTATGTGGCACCGAGGGCTCGGCCGTAGCAGGGCTTGAGCCCATATCTGCCGATATCTTTGGCGTCGGGCGCAGAAATTTCGTTACGTAGCAGTCTTGATTGACGGCGAAGTGGATGCTGCTGTCGCCGCTGGGACGCGCGGGTAATATTCGTCCATTTCAGGACGACATATCATCCGTACCCTCTCCTTCTCGCGATCGTCAGGTGCAACATAGGGCTTACCCGCGTTCTGTCGATCGGCCTGGAACCAAGATTGTTGCCGCAGTAGCGCTTCCCGCTGTGCACCACTTCGTGCTGCAGGACCGAGTCGCTCCACGGGATATCGTAGGCAGCAAGAACAGGCTCCAACACCGCTTTCGGACGCTCGACAAGATCCTCGTACCTGATAGCACGAAAGGATGGCATCACCGACTTGTATCTGGCGATAGCCATGACGTTAGTACTTCCAGGTGTACGCGCCGCGGGAGACCTCGTCCATCGCCCGCAGGTCCAGATCGGCTATTTCAGGAAACAGCCTCGCGTGCCCCTTGAGCGACTCCGGCCAACGCTGCAACCAATTCCTGCCGTCGTGTGCGCCAGATCACGCGCGTGTCCAGGATTCGGGCTAGCATAGTATGTTCACCTTTTCGAGAGCGCCGTGGCCTTCGAGGCCCTCGCCGCGTCGGTGTTTGTCCAGGAGGACCTGAATGGCCGCGTCGCAGTGTGTGTTTCCCCGGTTGCGGGGGTTGGTGACCGTGACCTTCGTGGCCATGAGTCTTGGCATCGTGCCACCGAGTTTTGCGCAGGGCGTGCCGCAGCTCACCGTGGGCCATCTGACCGGCGAAGATCGGCCCGTGATCGACGGCAAGGTCGACGAAGCGGTCTGGTCCACGGAGGCCGCGTACAGCACATTTACCCAGCAGGAGCCGAGTGAGGGCCAGCCGGCCACGGAGCGGACCGACGTGTGGTTTTTCATCGACGAGACGAATCTCTACGTGGCCGTCGTCTGCTATGACACCGAGCCCGACGGCCTCGTCGTCAGCCAGAGCCGGCGAGACGCGAACCTCGGTAATACCGACTCGGTGCAGATCCTTCTGGACACGTTCAACGACGGGCAGAACGCATTCGTCTTCGGGACCAACCCCTTTGGCATCGAGTTCGACGCCCAGGTGATGGCCGAAGGCCAGACCGGCGGTGGTGGGTTTGGCGGTGGTGGGTTCAACCTCAACTGGGACGCTGACTGGACGGTGAGCGCGAGCCCGAGCGAGCGCGGCTGGGAGGCCGAGTTCGCCATCCCGCTGAGAACGCTGCGTTATGAGCCCGGTGAGGAGCGCGTGTGGGGCGTCAACGTCCTGCGCAATATCCGGCGCAAGAACGAGCAGGTCTTCCTCGCACCGGTACCGAGGGGTTACTCGCTCCAGCGCGTGTCGGTTGCGGGCAAGCTCAACGGGCTCAGCTTGCCGACCCGCCGCGATCTGAAGTTCACGCCGTTCGTGGCGGGGTCGTTCAACGACAACAAGACGCTCCTGACCGATACGGTGGATCGCACCGGCGACATCGGCCTCGATGTCAAATGGGGTGTTCGGGCCGATTTGACCCTCGACCTCACGGTCAATACCGACTTCGCGCAGGTCGAGGCCGACGAGGAGCAGGTCAACCTGACGCGATTTGCGCTGTTTTTTCCTGAGAAGCGTGCCTTCTTCCTCGAGAACGCCCCAGGTCTTTCAGCTCGGCCAGCCCCGGAACATCGATCTGTTCTTCTCACGCCGGATCGGCCTAGCGGGGGGCCAGCCGATCGACATTATTGGTGCCGGCCGACTGAGCGGCAAACTGGGTGGCTACAACGTCGGGCTTCTGAACGTGCAGACGGACTCCGCAGTCGATCGCCGGACCGGGGAGACGATCTCCCAGGCGAACAACTTCTCCGTGTTACGCGCCCAGCGGGAGGTTGGCCGGTCAACGTTCGGCGCGATGTTCGTCAACCGGCAGGGCGTCGGTGACCTGGCGTTGGCCGACGACTACAACCGCGCCCTCGGGCTCGATCTCGCGTGGCAGTCGACCACCAACAGCAGAATATTCGCGTTCATCGCCCGTACCGACTCGCCGGCGAGCAAGGGGGGGTCGGATTACGCGGGCCGCGTCTCGTACAACTACGCGAACGACGTCCAGAGCGGCAACGCGGGGTACTCGCAGGTCGGCGAACACTTCAACCCCGAAGTGGGGTTTCTCCCGCGGCGGGCCTACCGGCGGTATGAGGGCCGTTACGCGCTCAGCTATCAGCCGATCCGGTGGCCGTGGCTCCGACGAATTGCGCCCCACTTCAACTACAGGGCCACGACGGACCTCGAGAACCGGCTGGAGACCTCGCAGGCACACATCCACTTCCTGGATCTCCGGACCACTTCGGGTGCGCGCTTCGGGTATGTCATTGAAACCAGGCAGGATCGACCGAGAGAGCCGTTCACGATCTATAGGGACGTGACGGGACGGCAGGTGACGATTCCCGCGGGCGAGTACGCCTGGACGCAGGGCATGTTCGAGGGCAACACAGATCGGAGTGCCCCCATCAACGCGTCGCTGCGCCAGCGCATCGGTCGCTTCTACGACGGCGACTTCTTGGGGTGGGATGCGACGATTGGCTTTCGCGTCGGCGCGCGGCTCATCTCTGAGGTCGGCTGGGACCACTCGGATGTCGATTTGCCTTGGGGCAGCTTTACGACCGACCTGATTCCGATCAAGGTCGCGTACTCATTTACGAGCCTGGCGAACCTGCAGGCCCTGATTCAGTACAACAAGCAAAGATCGACGATCTCGTCGAACCTCCGTTTGGCGCTACTCGATCGCAGCAGCACCGGCCTCTTCCTGGTCTACAACGATCGGCGCGACACGTCTTCCTTCACGCGCGAGGAACTGCTCGGGCGTTCCTTCATCGTCAAGTACACGCGGCTGCTCGACCTCTGATCGCGCGGTAGCGTCAAGCGCCCGCTGGATCTGGCCGAGGCGGGGCTACGGCTAGCCACGGCCTGCTACGGCTTGGCGTCTCTCCAGTTCCCAGCGAATCCCACATCGACAGTCAGCGGAACGGCCAGGGAGGCGACTCCCTCCATGCGTTCGCGCACGAGTGCGACGGCTGACTCCGCTTCGGTTTTGGGACCTTCAAACAGCAGTTCGTCATGCACAGTCAGAATCATGCGCGTGGCGAAGCCCCGCTTTGGCAGCTCCCCATGGAGGTCGATCATCGCCTTCTTGAGAACATCCGCCGCGGTACCCTGAATCGGCATGTTGACGGCGACGCGCTCGGCCGCCGCTCGGACCTGGCCGTTGCGGCTGTTCAACTCCGGCACGAGCCGGCGCCGCCCGAACAGTGTCTTGACGACTCCTGTTTCGCGAGCCTGTGCGAGCGTCCTGTCTATGAAACCCCGCACTCGTGGGAACCCGGCGAAGTAGGCGTCGATGAACGCCTGAGCCGCCTCATTGGTGACGCCGATATCTTTGGCCAGCGTGAAGGCGGTCTTCCCGTAGAGGAGCGCATAGTTGATGATCTTGGCTCGTCGGCGCAGTTCGTAGGCGTCGAGCCCGCTGTCTGTGCCGAACACGCTTGCGGCCGTCCTGTCGTGGATGTCCTCGCCAGCCCGAAACGCCTCGATGAGGGCTTGTTCCTCAGCCAGATGCGCCAGCACGCGCAGTTCGATCTGCGAGTAGTCGGCCGATATCAACACGTTGTCGGGTGCGGCGACGAACGCCCCACGGATCTGGCGTCCGAGCTCGGTCCGGATTGGGATGTTCTGCAGGTTGGGGTCGGAACTGCTGAGCCGTCCAGTGGCGGCCACTGCCTGGTTGAACGAGGTATGCACACGCCCGGTGTCCGGATGCACGAGCTCGGGGAGCGCGTCCACGTACGTGCTCTTCAACTTGTTGAGGCCCCTCCACTCAAGCACGAGTCGTGGCAGCTCATGCACGAGCGCAAGCTCCTCGAGCACGTCGACCGAGGTTGATGCCGATCGCGTCTTGCCCGTCTTCTTCAGTGCGGGCAGTTGCAATTTGTCGAACAGAATCTCACCGAGTTGTTTCGGCGAGTTCACGTTGAACTCCTGGCCCGCCAATTCGAAGATGCGCGTGGTGAGACTCTTCAGTTCGCCTTCCAGATGTCGGGATTGCGCCGCCAGCGATGCGCCGTCGATGCGAATGCCGGCACGCTCGATCTGCGCAAGCACTGGAACGAGGGGCATTTCGAGCTGGCGAAACACGTCGTCCAGCTGCTCGGAGACGAGGATCGGCGCGAGTCGGTGCGACAGCTGCAAGGCGAGATCGGCCCGCTCTCCGGCGAACATGAGCGTGTCGTCCGGCGTGACATGCGAGAACGGCAGCGCTTTGGCGCCGCGACCGCGGACGTCCTGCTCGGTCAGGGCTTTGTACCCGAGATGATCGAGCGACGCGTTCTCGATCGCGTGGCCGGTTTTGGCTGCGTCGAGCACATAGCTCGCCATCATCGTGTCGAACGACAGTCCCCCGAGGGTAATGCCGTGGGTCTCCAGCAGGATGCTGTCCAGTTTCAGATCGTGGCCAACCTTGCGCACCGTTTCGTCTTCCAGGAGTGGTTTCAGACGGTCGAGTGCGGCCTGTCGAGCAACCCGCGTGGCGGCCGGGTCGGAAAGCAGATCCCCGCCGCGCTCTGCCTCGCCACGGTCAAGAGGCAGATATCGCGCGTGGCGGTCGGCGACGGAGAAGACGATACCGACGATTGCCGCACGCATGGCGGTCGGACGATCGGCGATCACGCGTACGGCGAACTCCCCCGCGCCCCGCAGCTCTCCGATCAGCGCATCAAGATCGGGCAGCGTCACGACAAGCGCGTAGTTCTGTTCGATCGCGTCAGCGGTTGGCGCGAACTCGTTCATGAGCGAGCGGAAGGCGAGTCGCGAGAACAGGGCGTAACTCCGCTCACGCGAGGGACCTTGGTAGCGAAGCGATTCGAACTCGAAGTCGAGCGGCACGTCGCACCTGATGGTCACCAACTCGCGGCTGCGAAGGGCCTCGGCACGATGGGCGAGCAGCGTTTCACGGTAGGCCTTCTGCTTCAGCTCGCTCGCCCGATCAAGGAGGACATAGAGGCTTCCATGCGCGGTGATGAGATCGAGCGCTCCTTTCTTTCCAACCCCCGGAACGCCCGACACGTTGTCGCTCGCGTCTCCCACGAGCGACAACACGTCGACCACCTGCGAGGGCACGACGCCAAACTTCGCAGCGACGGCGGCCTCGTCGTACCACACGCCGTCGTCACGAGCGTCGTAGACACGGATTCGATCGCCGACGAGCTGAAAAAAGTCCTTGTCGATCGAAACGATCGCGACGTCAAAATCCGCTGCCGCCGCGCGCATCGCCATGGTGCCGATCACGTCGTCGGCCTCGAAGCCAGAGGCGGTGATAATCGGAACACCCAACGCTTCGCATGCCTCGTGAACCGAGCCGATCTGCTCGGCGAGATCGTCCGGCATGGCCGCGCGATTGGCTTTGTAGTCGGTGACGAGCGCGTCCCTGAACGTGGGGCCGGCCAGATCGAAAGACGCGGCGATGTAGGCGGGATGATGATCGGCGATCAGCTTCCGCAGCATCGTCACAAACACGTAGACCGCGTGCGTTGCCTGCCCGTCCTGGTTTGACAGTCCTTTTCCTCGAAACGCGTGATACGCGCGGTACATCTGGGAACTGCCGTCGATCAGAAACAGGGTGGGACGCGGCATGACCGGGGGTTCGCGTCGGTAAGGATATCATTGGCCCTGATGACGGTCAGTGCGATCCACCGGGCGCGCACGCTGTTGATCGCGCTTCTTGTGGCCTACGCCGTAGCGGCGGGATGCTCGCGTGCGGGTGTCTTCGGCAGGGAATACGAGTACGAGGAAGAGCTCTACCTCTCGCTCGACGGAACCGCGACGGTGAATGTGCACGCGTCGGTGGCATCACTGGTGGCCCTGCATGGCGCCGATCTCGATCCTGACCCCCGCGCCCGCATCGATGTGGATCAGGTTCGAGCGTGGTTCGGAGGGGAGGCCGTTGAGGCTTCGGTGAGTCTCGCCCGGCGCGATGGGCGCCGATTCGTGCACGCACGCGTCAGGGTGGCCGATGTGCGGGATTTGCCCCGGCTCGTTCCTTTCGCGTGGTCCGCCTATCGTTTCCAGCGCCTGGACGACATGTTCGAGTTTCGGCAGGTTGTTGGGCCGCCGTCAGACGGAAGCCCGAGCCCCGCGATTCAGTGGACCGGCGAGGAAACGGTCTTGTTCCGGATGCATCTACCCAGCGAAATCCTGTTTCACAACGCGCCGTCACGCCAGGTGGAGCGCGGCAACATTCTGGAGTGGGAGCAATCGCTGGCCGACCGGCTTGCGGGCCGCCCCGTGGATGTCGAGGTCGATCTGGAGTCCGACTCGATTCTGTACACCACCCTGTTGCTCTTCGGGTCGACCGTGGTGGCCGCTGCTGCAGCACTCGCGCTGGTTATCTGGTGGATGGCCCGCCGCGGGCGCGACGACGATGTCGGGGAGCCCGCAGCGCCGACGTCGGGGACAGGCTAGTGTCATGTGTCGGGTGGCGGGCGGGCGCAGGTTGGCGAGGTGTCTCAGACGATGAGCGGGATGGAACTCGGCGGTTCGCCGTGCCCCATCCCACTCAAGCCGTTTGATTCATATACGTTCGAGGTCGGCCCTGACCTCAGCGTCTGTCTTCAGATTGTTTGTCACTGAGAAGGCACCGAACGAACTTGCGATCGACCGCGCGAGCAGCCTGTCGATATTGCTGTTCACCACTCCCTCGAGCCTCACGTGGCTGTTCTCCACAATGATGTGAACCGGCGGATTCAGCATCGCCCCGTAGCCCCAGAAGTGCGAGTTGCCGTAAATCGCGCGCGCGATTCGGAATCGGAGCTCATCGTCGAATAGAGACACCGGAAGAACGGTGACCTCGTTTCGCACGGCGCGGATGCCCTCGACACCAGCCACCCGCCGCTCGATGTCCTTGCTCTTGAACGGCATGGTCACGTTGCCGCTGAGTGTCACGACGCCGTCATCCACTGAGGCATCGACGTTATCGAAGATCGTGAATCTCGGGTACTGCAGGACCTGCTTCGAGACGTCCCGGAAGATCTCAAGATTCTCTCTTTGAGCCGCCCACGCGGGTGCTCCCATCGCCAGCATCACGATAACCGCGGTAAAGATTCTAGTCATTTGCTCTCCTCCATACGTTTCCACGTCTTGGCTGGGGCTTCGTCCCCTATGCATGAAGTGAGGGCAAGAACCTTGCCAATGCTGGGCGGCGCGGCAACGTTATTTCCGGGCCGAACGTGGGTGGAGGTATGCGCGTGTCCTCTATTGCGAACGCTTAGCGCGGATTTCATGAGCGCATAGCTCCCGAGAAACCGCACGCAGTACCCGCGTCCGTAGATCCAGCGAGCACGCAGCGGTAAGTCCCCTGAGTACCCGCAGGCGTGCCACGACCGAATGAAATCCGCGCCAGGCGCCTCACTCGTCTAGCGCGGATTTCAGCAGAACCTGGCAGAGGGTCATGGCCTCTTGCGGCCAGCAGGGGACTCGTGAAATCCGCGTTAGGTGCGACGCCGGACTTTCACCACGGACCGCTAGAGGACGAGCATTGTCCCGATTCCAGCGGCGATAAGCAGGATCTGTCGCATGGAGGATGCATCCGTGCGGCCCCGGTGGAGCCCGGGAATCAGATCCGCCATAGCGACGTAGAGAAAACTGGCGGCCGCCATCGCCAGGAAGTACGGAAGCAGGCGCGGGACCGTGTCGAACGCCACCAAGGCCCCGATTGCGCCGACAGCGCTGGCCGCCGATGAGAGCAGGTTGAGCAGCAGCGCCTTGCCGCGCGAATAGCCAGCGTTCAGAAGAATGGCGAAGTCGCCGACCTCTTGCGGAATCTCGTGAGCGGCCACGGCCAGGGCTGTGCTGATGCCGAGCGGTACCGACGTCATCACCGCAGCGGCGACGACGGCGCCGTCCACGAAGTTATGAAACGCGTCGCCGACGAGCACCGGGAACACGCTGCTCTCGTGTACTTCGCAGTCGTGGATGTGGCAGTGGCGCCAGAGCACCAGCTTTTCGAGAACAAAAAACAGGAGGATGCCGACCAGCAGCGTGGCGAATACGCGCTGAGCTGGGAGTTGCGCAAGACTGGTGGGGAGCAACGCCAGCATGGATACGCCGAGCAGTGCGCCAACTGCGTAACTGACGAGCCAGGGAATCAGCTTCGCGCGCGCCGAATCGCCAATGAGCAGAACGCCGGAGGCCACGAGCAGTCCGCCGACCCCGCCGACCAGGCTCAGGCCGACAGCGATGAGAAATATCGACACGCACAGCGATTATGACGCGATATACCCGTGGCGCGCCCGGACCGTCAGTTCGCGGTCGGTTACCTCCACCCGGATAGCGTGCCACTTGCCGTCTCTGTGCCCGGGGCTCTCGTAGCCAAGGGAATACTGCCTGCTCAATTCCTCGGCGATTCGGGACGTAGCTCCATCCAGCCCGCGAAAGCCACGAATGATCTCGGTGCGGCCGCCGGTGTCGTCTGTCATCCGACGCAACGCGGCTGCGTCCACCCGTTCTCGTGTTCCGGCGCTCCATGTCCCGCCGCCCGGAATGATGGGGGGAGAGCGCCGCTGAGGGCCCCGCCCAGGAAATGGGAAGGGTGTTCGAGGGAGTGGAAGTCGGACCCGCGGACGGGATCGGGTTGTCGCCTCGGCGCCGTCCACGCCTAGCGCGTAAACGAGCACCTCGCTCTCGCGGATGAGTGGCTGAAGCTCCGCGATCGACAGGCGGCTGTTGGTGTCGTTCCCGTCAGAGATGACCAGCAGCGCCTTCTTCGGGTGGCGGCCGATGCCGGCCAGAGGCAGGGCCCTGGCAACGGCGTCGAACATCGCCGTGCCTCCGGCTGGCTCGACGCGCGCCATCGCTCGGCTGATCACACGGCGGTTGGTCGTCCACTCCTGGATGATGTTCGGCCGGTTGCCGAACTCAAGGAAGAAGAGCTCATCGTTGTCGCCCAGCAGGTCGTAGATGAGCCGGTCGATGGCGGAGCGCGCCGCGGACAGCTTGTCGGCAGTCATGCTGCCGCTGGCGTCGAGCACGATGCCCAAACTCACCGGTACCCGGTCGTCGCTAAAGTACGCCACGTCCTGCCGTTCGCCGTCTTCGAAGATGGCGAAATTCTCCTGGCGCAGTCCCTGGACGAACCGACCGTCGCCGTCGGTCACCGTGGCGGTCACATTGATCAGATCCACGCCCCCCTGGAAGCTCGGACGCCCCTGGCTACTGGCGCTGGCGATGGTGACGACTGCAAATACGCCGAGCAGTGCGACGGGGGGCGGACGGAAGAATGTTCGGATCAATGCAGGCCTCCGCGCTGTTATGGGCTTGGAAGGGTGAGGCAAAAGCCTTGCCTGGTCGATTCCGACGGATCGGGCCACTTTCACACTCCGATGGGTTGCGAGTGACACTTCAGGGAGACGCTGGTGTCCTATTTAAGTCCTTCCGTGAAGCTGCAGCCATCGCGGTCGGCAAGCTGGCGAGCCGCGCGAAAGCCGGCTGTGCTCAGCGCGGCCGCCGTGGCGGCCGTTTGCGGCGTGGGCGGCTGGCTTCGAAACACGGTCTTCCGGCTCTGACCTTTCTCTAAGATCACTGCGCGCCCTCCGGCGCGCAGCACACGGAGAGCCTCTCGCAGAATCGCGAGCCCAGTCGCGCCGTCCAGCGGCGGGAGCCCCCCGGTCACTGCGTGCAGCACGACCGCATCAAAGCCATCCTCAGGGAACGGCAGCGAGCCCAACGCCGTGACCTGTACGTCCACAAGCACAGCCGCGTCTTCTGCCGCCACGCGCGCTTTCACCGCCGCGCGGTCATCGACGACCGCGATGGCCGCATGTCCGCTTAGCCCGACCTTTGCCGCGAGCGCGCCAACGAGCGATGGATCATCGATTCCGATCTGCAGTACGCGTTCGCCCATGCTCACGCCGCACATCGTGATTGGTAACGGTTCCGACTTGGACTTTCGGAGAAAAAACATCAATTTCCCCCATGATATAGTCGCCGGTCGTGACTGCACCACTTCAAATCGCACCGGCCCGCGGAAAACTGGGCGTCCTCCTTGTGGGCCTGGGAGCGGTGAGTACAACGACGATTGCTGGGGTCTGCGCAATCCGCAAAGGCCTTGCTCAGCCGATCGGGTCGCTGACGCAGATTGGCACGATTCGCCTTGGCAAGCGCACCGAGGCGAGGACCCCGCTGATCAAGGACTTCGTACCGATCGCCGGACTCGATGACATCGTCTTTGGCGGCTGGGACATTTTTGAGGAGGATTGCTACGCCGCCGCCCGCACCGCCGGGGTACTGGAACCGTCGCAACTGGAGCAGGTGCGCAGAGAGCTGGAGGCGATCCAGCCGATGCCCGCGGTGTTCGACCAGCGATACGTCAAGCGGCTCAGCGGCCCAAACGTCAAGCACGGCAAGACGAAGCGCGATCTTGCCGATCAGGTCACGGCGGACATCCGGGGCTTCAAGGAAACGCACGGCTGCGACCGCCTGGTGATGGTGTGGTGCGGCAGCACCGAGGTCTTCATGAAGGAGACGCCCGCGCACGCGACCGTCGCATCCTTCGAAAAGGCGCTTGAAGACAACGACGACGCGATCCCGTCGAGCATGGTGTACGCGTACGCCGCGATTCGTGAGGGCGTACCGTTCGCAAACGCTGCGCCGAACCTGACCGCTGACATCCCGGCGATGCTGGAGCTGGCCGCCCGCACGTCGACGCCCGTCACCGGCAACGACATGAAGACCGGCCAGACGCTGATCAAGACGATTATCGCGCCGGGCCTGAAGGCCCGTCTGCTTGGCGTGAAGGGCTGGTATTCCACAAACATCCTTGGCAACCGCGATGGCGAAGTACTGGACGATCCCGAGTCCTTCAAGACCAAGGAGGAGAGCAAAAAATCAGCGCTCGACTATATCTTTCAGCCACAGCTATACCCGGAGCTGTACAAGGATCTGTGTCACGTGGTTCGCATCAACTACTACCCGCCCCGCGGTGACAACAAGGAAGGATGGGACAACATCGATCTGGTCGGGTGGCTCGGCTATCCGATGCAGCTGAAGATCAACTTCCTGTGCCGGGACAGTATTCTGGCAGCGCCGATCGTGCTCGACTCCGCGCTGTTTCTGGATCTGGCGAAGCGTGCGGGCATGTCCGGCATCCAGGAATGGCTGTCTTTCTACTTCAAGGCGCCGATGCACTCCCCAGATGTGTATCCGGAGCATGACCTGTTCATTCAGTTGATGAAGCTGAAAAACACGCTCAGGTTCATGCAGGGCGAAGACCTTATCACGCACCTTGGCCGGGAGTACTACGACTAAATCCCCACCGCCAACGCTGGGCCACGAGCGTGTAGGTCGACGCTTTGGATGCTCGGGTGGGCCCGAGTCCATACGACCAACGCACGAGTGCGGATTTCATGAGCGCGTAGCTCCAGACACATCGCAATCAGTACCCGCGTCCGTAGATCCAGGGAGTACGCAGCCATCAGTCCCCTCCTACCCGCAGGAGTACCCCTACCGAGGCCTAGGTACAAGTGAAATCCGCACTAGTCGACCGGCGGCCCCCCGGCTTCCTTGGATGAGGCCGCCACATACTCGACGCGATTGCGGCCTGCCTGCTTCGCGCGGCCCACGGCGTCTTCCGCCTGCGCCAGCAGGTCATCCGCCTGGACATCGCGATCGACGGTTTCCGCAACCAGGACGCCTATTGAGACCGTCACCGGAAGCCGGTCGTCCGAACGGTAATCGCTCAGGTGCAGGCGCTCCTCGATAACGATGCGCACGCGGTTGGCGAGTTGCTGGGCGTCCGCGCGCTGCGTTTCTGGCAGCAGGACCGCGAACGCGTCGCCGGACGCCCGTGCGAACCAGTCCGTTTCACGGAAGTAGTTGCGGACGACGATCCCAACGCGTTCGATGACGAAATCACCTGCGCCGTAGCCCTGTGCAGAGTTGATCTCTGCGAGACGATCGATGTCGATGACCATCACCGCGAACGAGTGACTGAAACGTTCGGACCGCTGGATCTCTTTGTCGAGGGCGGCAAGAAACACCTCCCTGGTGTGAAGCGTGGTCATGGAGTCTGTGATCTCAGAGCCCTGGCGGTCGCGGAACTCGCCAAACGTGGCGCACACGTCAAAGGACGCGCGGCGCACCATCTGCGAGATGGCGGGCCACGTCTCGGACGCCGCGCCGAAGGATTCGTCGACTGCCACCTCGCCCAGGGAAGACCGTTCCAGCAGATACACCACGTTGAAGAGGGTTCGGATATCGAGCGTCGTCTTCTGAAACACCTGGCTCAGATCAGTGACGTCGGAGCTCCGGGAGTCGAGTGCGGCCTCACGAACGGCGTGCGTTAGCAGCCGCAGGATCGCCCCAATCAGGCGGGCGCGATCGGCGAGTGCGAGGCTTTCCATGCCCGCGAATGCGCACACAGCCACCGCGTCGTCGACGATGGCCTCTGAGCGCTCTTCAAGGGAGCGCGCGACCTGGGCGCGCAGTTCAGCCGGATCCGCCACGTCGTAGGTATCGGTTCTTGACAAACCTGTCTCTATAGGATGATCTCGGCGAGCGGTTGAAGACGCGTCCAGGTCACCATGACCAAGTTGCAGGTGATTGCGCACAATTGCCACAGCGTAGGAACCGCCGGCCTACGCTGGAGGTACAAAGGCTACTCTAAAGAGCCAGCCGAGCCGACACACAACAGGAACGCGTCTCAGCGGCTGTCAGGGGGGTATCTGTGCGCACGATGATCGGCGAATGTCTCCGTCAGGCGGGGATCGTCACCGAAACGGACCTGCAGTCGGCTCTGATCGAGCACAAGCGATCCGGCGAGCGCCTGGGGTCTGTACTCATCAGGATGGGTTTGGCGACCGAGCGCCAGATTGCCAAGGCGCTGGCCGACCAACTCGGGTTCCAGTACGTCGAGTTGACCGAGTCCCCCCCCGATCCAGCCGTAGTCGTCCTGATTCCCAAAGAGATTGCGCTCGGGCGCAACTGTATCGCCGTCGCTGTCGAGAGGAATGTCCTCACGGTGGCGATGTCGGACCCGTTGATGTTCACGTTGGTACAGGACCTGGAGTTTCGAACCGGCTATCGGATCAAGCAGGTCGTGGCGACGCGCGACGAAATCATCGAGGCCATCCACCTGTCCTATCCGGACAAGGCGCTCATCCCCATGCCCCCGTCTGGTGTCGGCACCGACGGCCGCGGCGCAGCGCTCGCGAACGCGTCCTCGGGGCCCAGCGTGTCGTCGCCGGCTGATGGAATTCGGTTGGCGCAGAGCCCTGACGACGACGTGTTCGAAAAGGAGGCCGGTTTCAAGGGCCCCGACTCAGAGGACGTGCAGGTGCAGACGCCGGAAACTGCGCCGATCATCGACATGGTCGAGTTGGTCATCCAGAGCGCCATCAAGAGTGGAGCCAGCGACATCCACATCGAGCCGAACGAAACCAAGGTGATCGTGCGCCAGCGCTTGGATGGGCTGCTCAAAGAGGTGATGGACCTGCCGAAATGGGTTCACGAAGGCGTGGTTGCCCGGGTCAAGATCATGTCGGGCATGGATATCGCCGAGAAGCGTTTGCCCCAGGACGGCCGCATTCACGCCGCCGCCGACGGCCAGCATATCGATCTGCGTGTGTCGACGCTCCGTACGATCTTCGGCGAGAAGGTTGTGCTGCGGGTACTCGACCAGCGCAAAGGCGTCCCGCCTCTCGAAGAACTGGGCTTCTCCGCCGCGGCGTTGACGCAGCTCCAACATTTTCTGCGATACCAACACGGAATGATTCTTGTCGTTGGTCCGACCGGCTCAGGCAAGACGACGACGCTGAGTTCAGCGCTGGCGTCTGTGCGGTCGGAACGTACGAACATCATCACCATCGAGGATCCGGTCGAGTACCAGATTCCGGGCGTCAACCAGACGCAGATCAACGCCAAGATCGATCTCACCTTTGCCAGCGCGCTCCGTTCGATTCTCCGGCAGGACCCGGACGTGGTGCTTGTGGGCGAAATTCGGGACCGCGAAACGGCACAGATCGCGATGCAGGCAGCGCAGACTGGTCACCTCGTGCTGTCCACGCTGCACACCGACGACGCGCCGTCAACCGTGACGCGTCTGACCGACATTGGGATCGAGCCGTATGTGTCGGCTTCGGCGCTGATCGGGATCATCGCGCAGCGGCTCGTCCGACGCCTCTGCACACATTGCAGGTGCCAGTACACCCCGGAGCGCGAGACGCTGCGCGCGATGGGCATCACGGACGCGGAAGCGGCCTCGCTGGTGTTCTATCGCGCTGTGGGCTGCGACGCGTGCAACCAGACCGGTTATCGCGGGCGACTCGGCATCTACGAACTCATGCCAGTCACCGACGAGTTACGGCGGCATATTTCGATGAAGGGCGGAGAGGCGCTGCTTCGGGACGCCGCGCTGGCGGTCGGGATGATCTCGCTGGGCGAGGACGGCCTGCAGAAGGTGAAAGCGGGAGTCACGACTCCCCAGGAGCTGCTGAGGGTTGTCACGGAAGTGCGCGAAGTGAAGGCGACCTGTCCCGAATGCGGGGTAGGTCTGGCGCGGGACTTCCTTGTCTGTCCAGCCTGTGGGCACGGCGTAAGCGGTACGTGCCCAAAGTGCAGCCGGCCGAAACAGCCAGAGTGGAAGTTTTGCCCCTACTGTGCCACCACGACTTCCGGGGCCCGGGCCCAAGGGAAGCGGCGTCCAAAGACGTTGGCCAGCGCGGAGGCCGTGCCGGCGCTGCCGGCGGCGCGCAACATCGCTGAATTCAAGAAATAGCCCGTCCGCCACCGACGGCCGACCGCGGCGTCCGGTACACTGCACGAGCGGTGGAAAGTTTCTACGACATGCTGGGCGTCGCCCCAACGGCGTCGGCCGACGAGATCAAGCGCGCGTTTCGACGCGAGATTTCGAAGTACCACCCCGATAAGGTCCAGCACCTGGGCCAGGAGTTCCAGGCCATTGCTGCCGCCAAGGCGGCCAGCCTAACGGCTGCCCACAGAACCCTCAGCGATGAGACCAGGCGCACTGCGTACGACGCCCAACTGAGCGCGGCCGCTGTCGCACCGTCGCCACAGACCCCGTCACAGGCGTCCGCCGCCGCCGAGGATCCCCCAGCAAGACCTGAGCCTCGGGCGCGAGCGGCCGAAGAGGCGTCGTCATCCACGCCGACACCCTCCGCTCGGCCGTCCGTCGCGTCGTCGGGGCGGGTCGGCGCGAGCAACCTGGTGCGAAAGGCGGCGGTGATGCGCTTCCGTGCGGCAGCGAATCAGGAATTCGGCCAGTGCGAGGAAGGGCCGGTTCGCGGCTTCGACGTCGCCATTCAGCCTCCCAAGGCGGGTTTCTTCAGCCGCACGCGCCCCCCTCGGATTCTTGGCCGCTTCGTTGAGACCGTCGATGCCGTGACGCTGCGCGAGAGTTGGGCGCTGGCGGCCCGGGCGGAGATGGACGAGCAACGCGATCTCTGCGTCTTTCTCATGGGCCCGGTGGTGGCGCCGGTGGGGGACCTGGGACGGGCCATTGCCGAGCAGCGGCGCACGGCGAGGCCGTCAGGCATGCTCACCATGGTGCCGGTGAACACGAACTCCTGGTCCGCCCACGTGCCGAATGACGCGCCACCTGTAGCCAGGGCGTTGCTTTCTCGGCTGCAGTCGGGCTGATCTAAGGGCTCGGGTCGGAATAGAACTGCCACCATGACCACCGATGCATCCCGCCTGGCTGCGTTGCTCGTCGCTTGCATGCGCCCGGCATGCGCGTTCCTCGCGCCTTGCCGGGTGGGCGCCTCGACGCCCAAGCTGACAGTCCTATTCCGGCCCGAACCCTAACATGCCCCTCATCGAGACCCACGACCTGTGGAAGACGTACACGATGGGTGCCGAGGAGGTCCACGCTCTGCGCGGCGTGTCGGTCGATATTGAGCGCGGTGAATACGTCGCCGTCATGGGCCCTTCAGGTTCAGGAAAATCGACGCTCATGAATCTTATTGGGTGCCTGGACTCGCCGACAAAAGGCAGCTACCTGTTGAACGGCAAGCGCGTCAGCGACATGAACGACAACGAGTTGGCCCGGATTCGGAACGAGGAGGTCGGTTTCGTCTTCCAGACGTTCAATCTGCTTCCCCGGGCTTCCGCGTTACACAACGTGGAACTTCCTCTCGTGTACGCCGGAGTGGGCTCCAGCGAACGGGAGAACCGCGCCCGCGAGGCGATCGAGAAGGTTGATCTGTTGGATCGCATGACGCACCGACCGAACGAGCTGTCGGGTGGCCAGCGCCAGCGCGTCGCGGTTGCGCGCGCCCTTGTCAACAATCCATCGCTGCTCCTGGCTGATGAACCGACCGGCAACCTCGATTCGAAAACAGGCGCGGAGATCATGGCGCTGTTTGCGCGCCTCCATCGGGCCGGGAACACGATCATGCTCGTCACCCACGAGGCGGAAGTCGCGGCCTTTGCACACCGCGTCCTTCAGCTGAAAGACGGCGAGCTGGAGAAAGACGTCAGGCGTACGGCCTGATGCGACCGGTGGGCGGGATGCACGGCACGCAGGATCTCCGGGTGGACCGTCCTAGCGCGGATTTCATTTGTACCTAGTACCTCGTCGCAGTGGTTCTGACCGGTTCACGCGGCGGCCTTCGCGCGCCTGGCGGGCTGCGGATACACGCGGCCCATCTTCGTGCGGGCCCGGTCGACGGTGAACAACCAGTTGATGCCCGCCTGCTCGGCATTGCGCCGCTGCTCCCAGGCAGCGACCTCGGTGACAAGCGTGGCCTTGTCCGGGATACGCCGATCGAGGCATTGCTGGACCATCACCCCGATCTCGATCTCGACCATGTTGAGCCAGCTGGCGTGTTTCGGCGTGTAGTGGAAGTCGAGCCGCGTAAGGATCCGTCGGGCCTCAGCGGGTGCGAAGGTCTGATAAAGCGCGGCCGCGGAATGGGTCGACAAGTTGTCCAGCACCACCTGGATTCGCTCGGCCTCCGGGTAATGCTCGTCCACGAGATCGCGCATGCACTCGGCAAAGTCGACGCACGTCCGGTGGTCAGTGACCTTGGCGTGGCGCCAGGGGCGGTGCACGTCCACAAACAGGAACACGTTCGCGGTGCCGTTGCGCACGTACTCATAGTCGACCCGTCTGGGCTTCCCCGGCTCGGCCCGGATGGGGACACGCGCGTCCCCGATTAGTTGTCGGGGCGTTTCATCGAAGCAGACCACCGGTCGCCGGGGGGTCGGCGCCTCGGCGTAGAGTGCGAGGACGTCTTCCATGCGCGCCACGTACTCGGCGTTGACCGTCGGAATGCACCACCTCTTCTCCCGCCACGGCTTCAGTTTCATGTCGGCCAGCCGGCGTCCCACCGTGGCGCTCGACAGGGTCTCGTGCGTGGTGAGGCGGACCAATGCGCCGGCCAGCAACTCCAGCGTCCAGTGCGCCCGGCCGGCCGGGGGCGCGGAGCAGGCCACCGCGACCAGGCGGGCTTCATCGCCGGCGCTGAGCTTCCGCGGTGCACCGGGCCGGGCCGTTTCGATGAGCGCGCGCGTCAAGCCGTCTTCGACGAAATGCTGCTTGGTCCGATACACCGTCGAGGTGCCGACCCCGATGTCTGCCGCAATCCGTTCGTCGGGGACCTGGGCGTCGGCGGCGAGGAGAATCTGTGCCCGTTTGATCTGGCGCGCGGCCCGGGTGCCGCCGCGGGTCAGCGCCTGCAGGTGGTGCCCTTCTTCGAGCGTCAGCGTCACGCGATAGCGTATGTTCATGGATATCTTGGATCACACTGCCGATCCCGTGTCCAGTCGTCCGGCCCCACACTTCACGGCGAAGCAAGGCCAGTATCTGGCCTTCATCCACACCTACGCGTTACTCCACCGGGAGCCGCCGGCCGAAGTCGACTTCCAACGGTTCTTTCAGGTCACTCCCCCCACGGTCCACGGCATGATCGTCGCGCTGGAGCGGCGCGGGCTTATCAGCCGCGTCCCACGGCAGCCCCGGACGATCAGGCTGTTACTGGCGGCAGATGAGCTACCCCCCCTCCAACCGATCAAAATCACTGAGACGGGGTACTAGTGGTCTGGTTGCGAATCAGCTAGCGCGTTTTCGGCTCCGGTCTACTATGAAGAACTCGAAAACGCGTTAGGCATTCGGCCGGCTAGAGCGCTTTTCATGACCGTGTGGCGTCTGAGTAGACGCAATGCCAAAACACAAGGCTATTCGAAAAGCGCTCGATGCCTCCCGTCTGGCGGCGTTGCTCCTCGGTCACATGCGCCCGGCATACTCCCTCGTCGCGCCTGGCGCGGATTTCACGAGCGCGTGGCTCTCGAATAGCCGCAGTCCATGACAGGTGAAATCCGCGCTGGCCAACCGGGCGCCTCACAGCCCTCGGTGCACAAGCCAATTCGCAACCAGACCACTAGTACTCGGTCGTGGTACTCCTGCGGGTAGGGGGGACTGATGGCTGCGTACTCCCTTGGATCTACGGACGCGGGTACTAATTGCGATTTGTCTGAATCTGCGCTAGACAGCCGCCACGTGTGCCGAGCCCACCTCTCTGAGTGGTGCCTCCCGATCGAACGCAGAGGCGTTGAACGGAATTCGCTGCCGAGTCGCATCAGGGTCCAGCACCGGCACCGCGCTGAGCAGCGCGCGGGTGTACGGATGCGCAGGATTGGAGAACAGCGACGGCGTGTCGGCTATCTCGACGATCTTCCCCAGGTACATCACCGCCACTCGGCTGCAGAGGTGTTCCACCAGTCGCAAGTCGTGTGCAACAAAGAGGTAGGTGAGCTTCAGTCGTGCCTGCAGCTCCCGCAGGAGCCCGACGACCTGAGCTTGGACGGACACGTCGAGCGCTGATACCGGCTCGTCGGCGATAATCAGGGCAGGATTGAGCGCGAGTGCGCGAGCGATGCCGATCCGTTGGCGCTGCCCCCCGCTGAATTCATGAGGGTACCGTGTCAGGTGATCCGGGTCGAGGCCGACGAGATCGAACAGCTCGGCGACGCGTCTCCGTCGCTCTGCCGCCGACCCGAGTTGGTGGATGAGTAGCGGCTCCTCCACGATGTCCCCAGCCGGCATCCGCGGATTCAATGACGAATAGGGGTCCTGGAAGACGATCTGCATGTCGCGTCGCGCTTGGCGCATACGCGGCCGTGAGAACTGCCCGATGTGTTCACCGCGAAAGAGCACATCGCCAGACGACGGTTCGAGCAGTCGCAGGATGCACCGCCCCAGCGTCGTCTTTCCGCTCCCGGACTCGCCGACGAGGCCAAACGTTTCGCCTTCCCCGATCGTAAAGGTCACGTCGTCAACCGCCTTGATGACCGACGGCGCGCGCCAAAGCCTGTGCTGGCGGACAAAGTGTTTGACGAGATGGCGCACATCGAGGAGGGGAGACGCTCGGCCCGCGTAGGTGGATCCAGGGATCTGGCTCATCGTGCTGGCCGCCCGACGCCCGCGCTGGGGATCGCTGCGAGCAGGTTACGCGTGTAGTCGTGCGCCGGTGCCCGCAGAATCTGTCTCACTGGACCCTGCTCCACGATCGCTCCCTGGTACATGACCGCGACCCGATCCGCCATTTCGGCGACCACGCCGAAGTCGTGGGTGATCAGGAGTAGCGCAAGGCTGTACTTCGCGCGCAGTTCGCGCAGCAGATCGAGTACCTGGGCCTGGATGGTCACGTCGAGTGCCGTTGTCGGTTCGTCCGCGACGAGCAGCGCGGGACGGCACGCCAGCGCAATGGCGACCAGGACCCGTTGGCGCATTCCGCCGGACAACTGATGTGGATAGTCGCGGGCACGGCGCTCGGCATCCGGGATGTGCACTGCGTGCAGAAGGTCGACGGCCTGTTCCCGCGCCCCGGTCCGGCCGTGGACCGTCAGGGCTTCGGCGATCTGATCCCCGATGCGCATCACAGGATTGAGCGCGGTCGCCGGCTCCTGAAAGATGAGTGAGATGCGGGCGCCGCGGATCTGGCGCATATCGCGTTCCGGCAGCGTCAGCAGATCACGGCCTTCGAACATGACGCGGCCACCGGCGACCCGGCCCGGAGCCTCGAGCAGCCTGAGAATCGCGAGCGCCGTCACCGATTTGCCGCTGCCAGACTCACCGACCAGACCGAGTGTCTCGGCCGGAGCGATCTGGAAGCTCACACGGTCCACCGCCGTGACGGTCCTAGCCGCGCCCTCGAACACCACCCGAAGATCCTGGACGTCCAGGAGCGGGTCAACCATTACGATGCGGAGACGCCCTCATACTCCCCGAAGACGAGCCGAAGGGCGTCAGCAACCTCGCCAAGTGTGGCGCGAGCCTCCACGGCGGCGATGATGGGAGGTACGAGATTCGAGCCGCCCTGCGCGGCCTGCCCGACGCGGGCGAGCGCCTCGCGCCATTCCCGCTGGCTTCGTCCAGCGCGCGCGGCGCGTACCCGCTCAATCTGCTGGCCCTCCAATTCCGGGTCCAGGCGGAAGGCGCTGCCGCTGTTGTCGGTTTCGCTGTCATCCTCTCGGATGAACCGATTCACGCCGACGACCACGGTTTCTCCCGCGTCGACAGCCTGCTGCGCCTCGTACGCGGCATCCTGGATCTGCTGCTGGATGTAGCCAGTCTCGATCGCGGCCAGCGCTCCGCCGGCGTCGTCGATCCGCGCAAGCACCTCCGTTGCCTCAGTCTCGATGCGATTGGTCAACGACTCGATGGCGTACGCCCCGGCCAGTGGGTCCGCGGTGTTTGCGACGCCGCTCTCGTGGAGCAGAATTTGCTGCGTGCGGAGCGCGATCATGGCGCTCTCCTCAGTCGGCAGCGCGAGCGCTTCATCACGGCCGTTGCAGTGCAACGATTGGGTGCCGCCCAGGACGGCCGCCAGTGCCTGCAGCCCGACGCGCACGATGTTGTTGTCGGGTTGCTGTGCCGTCAGCGTGCTCCCCGCCGTCTGCGTGTGGAATCGAAACTGCTGCGCCCGCGGGTGGGTCGCGCCGAAGGTATCGCGCATAATGCGCGCCCACATACGGCGCGCTGCCCGGAACTTGGCAATCTCCTCGAGAAAATTGTTGTGAGCGTTGAAGAAAAACGAGATTCGCTGGCCTACCCTGTTGACGTCGAGACCAGCGTCGACTGCGGCCCGCACGTATGTGCAGGCATGGGCCAGCGTAAAAGCGACCTCTTGGACGGCGGTCGCGCCTGCTTCGCGGATATGGTAGCCACTGATCGAAATCGAATTCCATTGCGGCATTTCGGCGGCGCAGAACGCCATGAGGTCAGTGACGATGCGCAACGATGGTCTGGGCGGATAGATGTACGTGCCCCGCGCCACGTACTCCTTCAGGACGTCGTTCTGGAGGGTGCCGGAGAGGCTCGACAGAGCGGCACCCTGTCGCTTTGCCACTGCCGCGTACAAGGCGAGGAGAATGATGGCCGTGGCGTTGATGGTCATCGACGTGGAGACGCGCTCCATGGGAATCTCGTCGAAAAGCACCGCCATGTCTTCGATCGAATCGATCGCGACGCCCACTCGGCCGACCTCGCCTGCGGCCAGGGCATGATCAGAGTCGTACCCGATCTGGGTGGGGAGGTCGAACGCGACGCTCAACCCGGTCACGCCCTGCGCGAGCAAGTAGCGGAAGCGCTTGTTGGACTCGGCGGCAGTGGCGAATCCCGAATACTGGCGCATGGTCCATGCGCGACCGCGGTACATGTCATCCCTGACGCCCCGCGTGAAGGGCCAGGCGCCCGGAGACCCGATGTCGCGCGCGACGTCGGCGTCAGCGAGGTCTTGCGGCACCATGAAGGTGCGCGGTCCGGTGGGCGTGGGCATCAGCGTCGAGATCTTACTTCGTTGGGGCCGCCTACATTCGTGCTCGTCGCGACCCGAAGGCGCCGGATTCCACCAGTTTGTTGACACTTTACCGACAGGGACCCTACAATGCCAGCAGTCTTCCTAAGGGCTAAACCCCTGTGAATGAAACCTTTGGCGCCCGATCCCTGCCCGATCTCCCCGATCTCGCAGATTCGGATCGGGAGACGCCCCGCATGCCAGTGGCGGGATGAGGAGGAGCAGGAATGGATGACGCCGTGAACCAGTATGCAAAGGAACTGGCTGACGCGATCGCTGCTGCCGTGGCTGAAAGCCCCCAAGTCGAGTCGTGCCGTGCGAAGGCGCGGGAAGCAGGTTTCGATATGCGCGTGACGCTCGAGGCCGTCGTGGGGTTTGTCAATCGAACCAGTGACGACTCGGTCACGAAGGTGGCGACGCCGGCTCGCCTGTTACCAGCCGGGCAAACCTTCGATTTAACTGCCAATGATCGCCGGTTTCTCCGGTCGCTACGGATCGGCGCCCACGAGGCCAAAGAGGCGGTCGAATAAGTTCGTCTGCGTTCTGCGGGTATCGGTTGCGAGCGCTCAGATCCTGGGGCCCGGACACCGGACGGGGCCGAGCGCCCCTTTATCTGGCGTTTCCCTGATTGGCGACGGCCGCGGTCGCTTTTCGCACGGCGTCTGAATCACCCAGATAGAATTTGTCCAGCGGTTTGAGATCATCGTTCAGCTGATACACGAGGGGTATGCCTGTCGGGATGTTCAGGTTGACGATCTCCTGATCGGAGACGCCGTCCAGGTACTTCACCAACGCGCGGAGGCTGTTGCCGTGCGCCGCGACTAGCACGTTCTTTCCCGCGCGGATCTCCGGCGCAATCGACCCGTGCCAGTACGGAAGAAAGCGCCCGACCGTATCTTTGAGCGATTCCGCGAGCGGTAGTTCTGCGGGCGCGAGGTCGTTGTAGCGACGATCCCGCGAGGGGTGCCGTGGATCATCGGCCGAGAGTGGCGGCGGAGGAGTGTCGTAGCTGCGCCGCCAGATCTTGACCTGCGCTTCGCCATGCTGCGCCGCGGTCTCTGCTTTGTTGAGGCCCTGCAAGGCACCATAGTGCCGCTCGTTCAGGCGCCACGTCCGGTGGACGGGGACCCACATCAGGTTCATCTCATCGAGTGCGATCCACAGTGTGCGGATGGCACGCTGCAGGAGCGACGTGTAGGCAACGTCGAATTGGTACTGTCCGTCTGCCAGCTGCTGGCCGGCCTGCCTCGCCTCCGTGCGGCCGTCATCGCTCAGATCGACGTCAGTCCACCCCGTGAATCGGTTCTCGCGGTTCCAGACGCTCTGACCGTGGCGAAGAAGCACCAGGCGGAACATGTTCAGTTCGACGCGGCAGCGAGCTGCGAGATCGCGGCATGGCCGGCATAAGTGGCCGCCGCGCCCAGTTCCTCCTCGATACGGAGCAACTGATTGTATTTGGCGGTTCGGTCGCTACGGCTTGCCGATCCGGTCTTGATTTGCCCAGCCGACGTGCCGACCGCCAGGTCGGCAATCGTGCTGTCCTCCGTCTCGCCGGAGCGGTGGGAAATGACGGTCGCGTATCCGGCGTCGCGGGCGATGCCGATAGCGTCGAGCGTTTCCGAGACCGTGCCAATCTGATTCAGCTTTACCAGCAGCGCGTTCCCGGCGCCTTTGGCGATCCCTCTGCGCAGAATTTCAGGGTTCGTCACAAAGACATCGTCGCCGACCAGCTGGACGCGATCCCCGAGGGCACGCGTGAGCGCGGTCCATCCGTCCCAATCGCCCTCGGCGACACCGTCTTCGATCGAGATGATCGGATACTGGCGGACCCAGTCGGTGTACAGCTCGACCATCTGCTCAGGGGAACGGTCGGCTTCGCCCGATTTCAGAAAGACATACCGGCCGTCGTCCCAGAGTTCGCTCGCAGCGACGTCGAGGGCCAGGAACACGTCCTGGCCAGGCCGTAGACCGGTCTGGCCAATCGCGTCAAGGACAACATCGAGCGCCTCGACGTTGGATCTGAGGTTCGGCGCGAAGCCTCCCTCATCACCGACCCCGGTGGAGTGCCCAGCGCGCTTCAGAATCGCGCGAAGCGCGTGAAAGATTTCGGTGCCCGCTCGCAGAGCCTCCGCGAAAGTCGGCAAGCCCAGGGGCATCACCATGAACTCCTGCAGGTCGACGCTGCTGTCGGCGTGCGCCCCGCCGTTGAGGATATTCATCATCGGCGCCGGCAGCAGACACGGCCGCTCCGCTGCGGTACTGCCACCCAGGCGGGCGAAATGGGCGTACAGCGGCTCCTGCGTTGCGGCTGCGCCAGCTCTGGCCGCCGCCATCGACACGCCAAGCAGGGCGTTGGCTCCGAGGCGGCTTTTGGTCGGCGTACCGTCAAGCTCCAGTATCCGGCGATCGATCGCGCGCTGGTCAAGTGGGTGACCTCGCAAGGCGTCGGCGATTTCTCCGTTGACGTGGGCGACCGCGGTCCGGACACCCTTGCCAAGATAACGGTGCCGGTCGCCATCACGGAGTTCCAGCGCCTCGCGTTCGCCGGTTGACGCCCCAGACGGCACAGCCGCCCGCCCAAATACGTTGCCTGCCCAGAGGTCGACTTCGACGGTGGGATTACCGCGCGAATCGAGAATTTCGCGGCCGTGAACACGCGTGATATTCATAGATTCACAAGGGAAAACGAAGCACTGCCGCCGAAGAGCTCGACCCTCTGGTCGTGCCGACACGAGCATGCCCAAGGAGTCTGATAATACCATCCTTGTCAGGGTGGTTCGGCGGTCGCGGCCGCGAGATTCGGTGGCAAGTTAGGGCCGTTTCCGTTGTTTGACTTGACCCTGATTCGCGCCTATGATCAGGCGGTTTGAGTAATATTCGATCCCCACATGGGGGGTCTAGGTTCAGAGAGGCATGATGCATATTCGTCGCGTTGCTACGCTCGCCGTCCTGGTGGCTGCGGTTGTGAGTGCGCCGGCCGTTGTCGCGCAGCAGACCGAAGAACAGCGGCAGCAGCGCGACATACAGGCGCTGGTTGAGATGGTTGAGACTGTAGCTGCCGGGACGCAGCCGACCCCCGTCGATGTCAGTCTCCGGTGGGAGCGCGATCATTTCATGAAGGCCGCAGACGGGACGACGTATATCCCGTTCACGCTTGGGATAGACCCGTCGCAGCTCGCCGCGGGCGCTGCACTGTATGTGCGTGCGGTCGGCAAGGATGCGGCCGCAGCGCCTGCGCCTGCTGATGAACCGCCGGCAGCCGTCGAGTACCCGTGGGACGACATCAATTTCGTGGACGTTGGCCAGGACGGCATGATCTCGCGCGCGATGGTGCTCGCGCCGGGCGAGTACGAGGTGTTTGTTGCCATCAAGGAACAGGGTCCGCTCGAGGTTCAGGATGGCCAGTCGCCACCCGCCGCCGGACTGTTGCGGCGCGACATCACGGTGCCTGACTTCGGCGACCTCAGCATGAGCTCCGTACTGATTGGCAGCATCGAGCCGTTGGCAGCGCCGTTGGATGCCGATCAGCAGAAAGAGAATCCGTACACCTTCGGCCAGATGCGTGTGACGGTAGCGGCCGAGTCGAAGTTGAAGAAGGCCGCCGAGCTACAGATGCTGTTCTGGATCTATGGAACAGGCCAAACTAACAATAAGCCGGATGTCACGATCGAGTACAGTTTCCATCGGCAGACAGTCGACGGCGAGGTCTACTTCAACAAGACCCCGCCTCAGGTGCTGAATCCCTCGACCCTGCCGCCACAATTCGACGTGACGACAGACCAGTTGCCAGGTATGCTGTTTGTACCGCTCGCGAGCTTTCCCGTCGGGGAGTATCGGCTTGAGATCAAGCTGACCGACGCGATTTCCGGCGAGACGTTGACGAGCAACGCGAGTTTCATCGTCGAGGCCTGATCCTCAAAGGAGAAGCCTATCTTTATGAACCGTCACCTCACCCTGCTCCCGCCGGTCGCGGTGTTCTGCGTGGCGGTAGCTGTCGTTCCGGCGCTGGCTCAGGACCGGTCGGAGTCCGGGGCCGCGGTCCGGAAGGCCGCAGCGCAGTTGTCGGCGCCCGCGCGGGCCGAGCTACTGGGCACAGTCAAAGATGATCGCGGCGAACCGCTCGCCGGCGTAGTGGTGTCCGCGCTCGGCTCCACCTCCGCCTTTGCGGTGTCCGATAGCCAGGGTCGGTTTGCATTCCACGATATTTCGTACGGCCCGTATCTCGTGCGCGCGCACCTCCAGGGCCATCTGGCTTCGCGTGCGGCACTGGTCCAAGTCAACCGCGCATCCGACACGATGGCAACGGTGGTGCTGACACGGCGGGCCGCCGGCGATCAGCCGGCTCCGGTACTCGCCGCGGGGGTGGGACCCACGGTTGGGGCTCCTGCCGTGGATGACGTCGAGGAGACCGACCACGATCACGGAGAGGTTGCTTGGCGGCTCCGTCATCTGAAGCGGAGCGTGCTTAAAGACGTTGATACCGGATTGATGCCCGAGTCGGATGATGGTGGCTCTCTCCTGGGGGACGCGTTCGGCGGTCTGGGCCGCGCCGTTGGCTCACCTGCCCGGCTTGCGGCGTCGCTGTTTTCCGGTGTGCCGGTGACCGGCCAGGTCGATTTCTTGACCAGCACGTCGTTCGATCGGCCCCAGGATTTGCTGTCGATGCAGCCGAGGGGGGTGGCCTTTGTCTCTCTCGAAGCGCCTACCGGTGAGGGTCGCTGGGCCATGCGTGCCGCAGTCATGCAGGGTGACCTTTCGTCCTGGGTTCTCGCTGGTTCGTATCGCCGTGCTCCGGCGCCACACCGCTTCGAGGCCGGACTGTCATACGGCACGCAGCGCTATCAGGGTGGCACCGTTGAGGCGCTGCCATTGGTCGCTGACCCCGGTCGCAGTGTCGGCACCATTCGCGTCTACGACAACTGGACGATCAACCCGCGGCTTTCGGTCAGTTACGGCGCGAAGTACGCGCACTATGACTATGTCGCGCAGCCTGCACTGTTCAGCCCACGCGCGAGCATGACGCTGACGCCTTTTGAAGGCGACAGCTTCAAGGTTCGGGCGGCAGTTTCACGCCGGGCGGCGGCTCCGGGTGCGGCGGAGTTCGTACCTCCGTCGACTGGCCCGTGGCTCCCGCCGGAGCGCACCTTCTCGCCCCTGGTGTCGGGCCAGGGTTTCTCGACTGAGCGGGTCGATCATGTTGAGCTGGTGGCTGAACGCGAGTGGGGCTCAGTAGTGACGGGGGTCCGGGCGTTTCGGCAGACGGTTGACGATCAGATTGTCACCCTCTTCGGGGCCGAGGTGCCAGGAGCATCCGCGGGTCGCCCCGGTCACTATTTCGTCGCCTCGGCCGGCGACGTTGACGCGACAGGCTGGAGTGTCAGCGCGCGACGCGCGACAGAGACGGGGACCCAGGCCTCCATCGAATACACCAATGTCGATTCACGCTGGATCAGGCGCGCCCCAGATGCCGCCGATGCGCTAGCCCTTGTTTCGGGTGCGGTGCTTGGAGACACGGAGCGCGTGCACGATCTGACGGCGTCGGTTGCGGGTGTCTTGCCCGTGACTGAGACTCGGGTATTCGTGGTCTACAAGATCAATTCGCGGTTCGCGGACAGTCGTGCCGCGCAGGCCCGCGCTGGCGCACGCTTCGACATTCGGGTGAATCAGGCGTTGCCGTTTCTGAACTTCTCTGGAGCTCGCTGGGAAATGCTTGTGGCTCTGCGCAGTTTGTTCAGCGAGGAACCTGCGGACGCCTCGATCTACGACGAGCTGCTCGTGGTACGGTCCCCGAAGCGTATGGTCGGCGGCGTCGCTGTCAGGTTCTAAGGCAACTCGCCCAACCCCGATTAATCCAAAGAGAGGCCAGATCTAGCGAAAGCTGCGGCGGCTTATGGATCCATATTATTGAACGACTTATTCTGGTATTTGGATCTGACCTCGTCCGTGCCGCTGTTCAGAGGCGGTAAAACGCTTTATTATCAATCCGTTACGACCGGAATGACCTGCGGCAACCTGGTATGGCGTTTGCTTTTGCTGAAGGCTTGGCCGTAGGTTTATACGACCTGCGCCGGTACAGCGTGAGAACAAGAAAAACATCCTCGTCAACCAGTGCACTCTCGCGCTGGGCCCAGTGGAGCGGGCCAGGCCTACCGGTGGTGGTCGTCGCGGTGCTGCTGTGTCTCGGTGTTGCCAATATCCTGGCGCGGGCTGGCTTCCAGGAGGTGGAGGACGGCGTGCTTTGGGCAGAGGGCCCTGAGGGCGTGGTAGCCGCTGAGATTGCCGAGGACACTCCCGCAGCAGCCGTGGGTCTCGTACGGGGCGATGTGCTGCTGGCGATCAATGATCGGCCGGTACAGGCGGTCTCCGACGTGGTTGACGCCTTGCACGCGGCCGAGGCGGACGCAACGGCTCGGTACACGGTGCTCCGGCTTGGTGCGCGCGAGGTTGTCGATCTGCAGATCGCGCCGATCCCGAACGGTGCGCGGCCCTTTTACTTCCTGCTGGCGTCCATAGGCATATTCACGCTGCTGGTCGGGGGGGCTGTTCGGCTTCGTCGCCCCCGAGACCCGGCGACGATGCACTTCTTTTGGCTGTCAGTGGCGTTCTTCGGCCTCTTCACATTCTCGTTCAGCGGTCGCCTGGATCGCCTTGACTGGATCTTCTACTGGGGCGACGCGCTGTCCATCTTGTTGCTCCCCGCCCTGTTTCTGCATTTTGCGCTCGTATTCCCCCAACGCAGGGGGCAGTGGGCGGCTAGAGGCGCCGGTCGGGTCCTGGTTCCCCTCATCTATGCTCCGGCGTTGACGCTCGGTGCCGCGCGTGTGATCGCGCTCGCTCAAGGAGGCGCGAACGCGCCGCGCTTCCTGGGTATTGTGGCGACGCTCGATCGCCTCGAATACGTTTACCTGGTCGGCTGCTTCGTGGCGGGACTGTTTGCCCTCACCCGGGCGCTCGCCGAGGTGCGCTCGATCACCGCTCGACGGCAGCTGCGTTGGATCGCATGGGGAACGGCGCTCGGAGCGACGCCCTTCATCTGTGTCTACGCGCTGCCGTGGGCCATGGGCGTAAATCCCTCGCTGCCGATGCAGCTTTCAGCTATTCCGCTGAGCCTGATCCCGCTCTCATACGCATCGGCCATCGTGAGATATCGGCTCTTGGACGTCGAAGTGATCGTGAAGCGCACTCTGGGGTACTCGGCGGCTCTGGCAGTGGTCGCGGCGATTTACGCTGGTCTGCTGCAGGGCTTCGAGCGGGTGTTTTCCGTCGGCGATGCTGGAAACAGCTGGGTGCTTGCCGCCGTCGTCACCGTGATCGCGCTGCTGTTGGTGCCGCCGGTGAAGCAGGCGATTCAGAATGCGCTCGATCGGGCTTTTTATCGTGATCGGTACGACTATCGTCGCGCGCTTGTAGGGTTTGCCCGTGATTTGAACAGCGACCTCGATCTGAACCGGCTCGCGGAGCGGCTCGTCTCGCGCGTCACCGAAACGCTGCTGGTGGACCGCATGGCGCTGATGCTGGCGGACGGAACGGCGTCACATTTCGAATCAGTTCGCGCCTCCGGCTTCGCCCATCATCCTCCTCGCCCGTTGTCAAAGGCGTCCAGCATCGGTGCGCGGTTGTGCGCAGGACACACCGTCGCTCTGGACGATCCGATCGCCGCCAGCCGGTTCGAGGCGGAGGACGTGGAGTTCTGGCGAGACGAGGGTTTGTACCATTTCATTCCCTGCGTATCCACTGAGCGCACGATTGCGCTGCTGGCCGTGGGCCGAAAGAACACCGGCGAGTCACTCAACAGTGAAGACACCGCCCTGCTGGCTGCAGTCGCCGGGCAGATCGCGACGGCCCTCGAGAACGCGCGGCTGTATCGACAGCTTCACGTCAAAGCAGCCGAACTCGATCGGGTACGCGCGTTTAACGAGAACATTCTGGAGTCGCTGGACGACGGTTTGATGGTGACGGATCTGGACGACCGCGTCGTTCGGTGGAACAGGGCCTTGGAGCAGCTCTATGGCGTCCCGCGCGTTGAGGCGGTGGGGCAGCGGCTCCGCGATCTCTTCGAGGCTCCCGTGGCCGAGGCGATCGGCGCGGCGCGCCGCGATGCGCCGGATGGAACCACGCTCTCCCGCATCCCGATCACTGTTCGCGGCGAGGCCGCGGGGAGAACAGCGATTGTGAACGCCGCCGTGGTTCCGCTGCGAGCGTCTGACGAGCAGTCGACGACGACAGTCGGGACAATCGTCATTCTGGAAGACGTGACGAGGCGTGTTGAGCTCGAGGAACAATTGCAGATCTCTGAAAAGATGGCCTCGATCGGTTTGCTCGCTGCCGGTGTCGCTCACGAAGTGAACACACCGTTGACGGGAATCTCTAGCTTCACCCAGATGCTGCTTGAGGGTGCGGATCCTGAGGATTCGCGAACGCGGCTCCTGGAAAAGATCGAACGCCAGACACTCAGAGCAGCCAAAATCGTCAACAGCCTGCTGAATCTCTCCAGAGCGCCTTCCGCGGCGGGCAAAGATCTGACGTCGGTCGACCTGAACAAGGTCATCAACGAGGTGCTGGCGCTGCTTGAACACCAGCTCGGGGTTCAAAGCATTTTAGTCAGACGGGAGCTCTGGGCCGATCCGGTGCTCGTTGTCGGGGAGGAGCACAAACTGCAGCAGGTGTTTCTGAACCTGTTCTTGAACGCGAAAGATGCCATGCCGAAGGGGGGCTGGTTGTCCGTGCTGACGTCCGTCGCGGACGACAAGGTGGCGGTCGAGCTGGCCGACACCGGGTCCGGCATTCCAAGCGAGTACCTGGCCAGGATCTACGATCCGTTCTTCACGACCAAGGCCATCGGCCAGGGCACAGGCCTCGGCCTATCGATCACGTACGGCATTGTACGTGAGCATCACGGCTCGATTGACTGCGAGAGCGCCGTCGGGCGAGGCACCCGGTTTGTGCTTGGGTTTCCATCGGTATCCGCCAACGCGTCTGCACGCGCGGCGCATTCATAATTTGGCTCTTCAGGAAGTCGTGTGGGTAAATTGAGTGGATAAAACGAGCTTGCTCCGAGTGGCGAGAAGCGTGTCCAGGGCTGCTCCAACTGCGATGATGTCCCGATGGCTAATTCCCGGAAGCGACAGCGGCGGCTGTGGGACGCATACGCGTTCCCTGGTGTGCGTCCGCGACACGCGGTGCGCGGTGTCTTCGGCGACCCGAAGGCGCGCGTCATCACGCTTGTCCGGCGCTCAAAAAAACGCGCTGCGGCTGTTGCGGTCGCGCGCACATGGGCTGGTACGACCGGCGCGTGCGTCACGTACGCGATCTCCCTTGCGGCGAGCTACGCATCTACCTGGAAGTCGAGGTGCGGCGCGTGCAATGCCGGCGCTGCGGCAAGGTGAAGCGCGAGCGGCTCGACTTCCTCGCCGACAATCCGTTTTATACCAAGCGCTTTGCCCAGTACGTGGGCCGGCGCTGCCGCTCGACGACGATCAAGGACATGGCCGCGGAGCTCAACCTCGACTGGGACACGGTCAAGACGCTCGAGAAGCATTACATGCAGGCGCAGCTGGCCAAGGCGGGCACCCCGGGGCCGAAGGTCATCGGCATCGATGAGATCTCGATTCGCAAGGGACACACCTATCGCATCGTGGTAAGCGATCTAATCCGCGAGCGTCCGATCTGGTTTGGAGGGGCGGATCGCTCGCAGGCGAGCATGGCGCAGTTCTACGAGTGGCTCGGAGACAAGAAGAGCCGAAGCGTTCGCCTGGCGGTGATGGATATGTGGAAGCCGTTTCGCAACGCGGCGAACACGCACGCGCCCCAGGCGGCGATCCTGTTCGACAAGTTCCATATCCTGCGCCACCTGGGGAAGGCGCTCGACACGGTGCGCAAGGCCGAGTACGCACGGCTCAGCGGCAAGGATCGTCGCTTCATCAAGGGCCAGAAGTACACGCTGCTGTCGCGCCGCGAGCACCTGACCGTGGAGGGTCGACAGAATCTCAAGACCCTGCTCGCGGCCAACAAGCGATTGAACACCGCCTACCTGCTCAAGGAATCGTTCGCCCAGATGTGGAGCTACGAGCGGGAAGCGTGGGCACGGCGTTTCTTCGAGAACTGGCGGGCGAGTCTGAAGTGGCAGCGCCTTGCGCCCTACCAGAAGTTCGCCGAGATGATCGATCGCCATTGGGATGGCATCGCCGCCTATTGCAAGCCCGAAAACAAGGTGTCGCTCGGGTTCGTCGAGGGGCTCAATAACAAGATCCGCGTCATCCAGCGCCGCGCGTACGGACTGCGCGATGAGGAATACCTGCGGCTCAAGATCCTTTCCTGCATGTTACCCGCGCTCTAAAATGCCCCGAAATCACCCACTCGATTACCTGAAGAGCCCATAATTTATGAACACGACACAGCGTACCGCGTCGATCCTTGTGATCGACGACGAAGGGATCATGCGCGAGATTCTCGATACCCTCCTCACCCGCGAGGGCTATCGGGTGCACCTGGCGGCATCAGGCGAGGAGGGGATTGAGCTCGCGAAGTCGACGCCGTTTGATGCGGCCATTGTCGACGTCATGATGCCGGGCATGGGGGGGATCGGCGCGCTTGATGAGCTCAAGAAGATCGACGACGACCTGCCGGTCCTGATGGTCACCGCGTTTGCGTCGGTGGAAACGGCGATCGCGGCCATGAAGCTCGGTGCGTTCGACTACATCAACAAACCGTTCAAGAACGACGAGGTGCTCGTGGTCGTTCGGAATGCGGTGGAGCGGCGGTTGTTGAAGGCTGAGAACATTGCCCTGCGTCAGACCCTTCGCGCGCAGCACAAGGATTTTGCGGGCATCATCGGCCGCAGCGGCAGAATGAAGCAGGTGTTCGATCTGATCATCCAGGCAGCGCCGAGTCGCTCGACCATCCTGATAACCGGAGAGAGTGGGACCGGAAAAGAGCTCGTAGCGCGGGCGATTCACTCCAACTCGGCCCGATCGGACCGGGGCTTCGTGACCGTCAATTCGGGGAATTTGCCGTCGGACCTTCTGGAGTCCACGTTGTTTGGCCACGTGAAAGGAGCATTCACGGGCGCGGTGTACCCGAAGAAGGGGCTGTGCGACCTTGCCGACAAGGGAAGTATTTTCTTCGATGAAATCGGCAACATCGCGCTCGAAACCCAGGCCAAGCTGCTGCGCGTGATGCAGGAGCGAGAGTTCATGCGGCTCGGCGGGATGGACACCATCAAAGTGGATGTGCGGATCATTGCCGCCACTAACTGCAACCTTGAGAAAATGGTCGAAGACCGCCAGTTCCGAGAGGATCTGTACTACCGTCTTCACGTCATCAGTGTCTACCTGCCGCCACTCAGGGAGCGAAAGGAAGACATTCCCGTACTGGCTCAACACTTTCTTGCGAAGTACAGCGACGAGAACGGTAAGTCCGGGCTGGAGCTGACAGTCGATGCGCTTGATCTGCTGACAGACTACGACTGGCCCGGAAACGTTCGAGAACTGGAGAATGTCATTGAGCGCGCCGTGGTGTTGACGCCAGGACCAAGAATTGACACAGACTTGATACCCGAGAAGGTGCGGGTGTCGCCGATGTTTCATATTCCGAGGTTCGTCGTACCGCCCGAGGGGATCTCTTTTAAAGAGGTGATCACCAACGTCGAGAAGCGAATCATAGAGTCGACGCTTGAAGCAGCGGGAGGGGTGCAGAAGCGGGCGGCGGACTTGCTGCAAATCAAGCCGACGACGCTGAGCGAGATGATCAAGCGGTACGGGATCGGGCCGCGCCGGAAGAAGGACGGAGCCGTCGGTGTAACCGGACCCGTGGCCGAACGGTCGCCGGAAGTGCGGCGCCAGGCGTTTCCGGCGGCGCAGTTACCACGAGAGCAGTGAACGCTGCTCGCGAGCCAGCGCGGATTTCATGAGCGCGTGGCTCCCGAGTAATGGCACTCAGTACCCGCGTCCGTAGATCCAGGGCGTGCCCAACTATCAGTCCCGTCACCACCAGCAGGAGTACCACGACCGAGTACCGGGTACAGGTGAAATCCGCGCCAGGTGGGCCTACCGCCGTGGCAATTTTTTGATCAGTCTCTCGAATCGGGCCATCACGACGTCCCACCGGTGGTGCTGACGGATGTACTGGCGACCATTCTGGCCGAGTTGTTCCCGCATCGTCGGGTTGGACATCATGAGCTGGAGCGCTTCGACGAACTCTTCTCGCGTGGCGTAGTACAGCCCTGCGTTCGCACGGCGGCAATGCACCACAGCTGCCTCATTCCTGGCGGCTGCCAGGACAGGCGTGCCGACAGCGAAGCTTTCGAGTACCGGTTGGGCCAGGGTATCGTCCGGACCTGGCGCGAGCGTGACCTCCGCGGCTTCGTACGCGATCAGCCGCTCGCGATCGGATGCGACGCCGGCCATGCGGATGTGCGGTGCCTCAGGGATTTTCATGAGCTTCACGCCCATCAGCACGAGGGCGGGATCGCATTCGCCGGTCAAGGCGCCATCGAAATACTCGATCATCTCCTCGCACCCGTTATGTGATTCCACGCGGCCACCGTAGATCGCGAATGGACCGTGCAGGCGGTGGCGACGTCGGAAGGGGATGCCCCGGCCCGACAGATAGTCTGGTGCCAGCGACGAATCTTCCGGCGCGCCGCGCTCGTCGTCATCCCTGACGATGGTGTCGGCTGGATCCTGCTGATGTCGGGGATATGTTTCGGGTTCAGGAATGTCGACGCCGATGCCCACGACGTCCTCGGCCGCGGGGAAGACACGAAGATAGCGGTGGACCAGGTCCCGTTCGGCGGCCGACAGATAACCAACTGCCCGGGCAGACCCGAGCACTTCGCTCCAGATGCTGAGCCGGAGCACCGGGTTGAGCCCTACGTACGGGAACACCACGCTGCGTTCTGGCGCCGCGGCGACGCCCTGGACCGTCGTGGCGTGCTGCAAGGAGAAGAACACGATTGCGTCGTACGAGCGGCTCTGGCGTCTGAGGAAGTCAAGAAGGCCCGGTGACGAGGGCCCCAGTGCTCGGACCCACTCGTCCGCGTCTGCCCGGTTATGGGGGTCAACCAATACTCGCGAGGAGAAGCTTTGAAAGGCGTCGTCGTCACGGATCTGATTGACGGCGAATCGCCGAACGAGAACGCCGCGCACGCGGTCGGACGTTTCGGAGTACTCATTTCGCCAGGTGAGAGGGTCGCGGGCGCAGGTCGTCAACACGTCGACCTCGTGCCGCAGGCAGACTCTTTCTGCGAGCAATCGGCAGGCGTGTTCAGCTCCTGCGGGAATGTCGGCACCGTAGCGCGGCGTGACGAAGGCGAACTTCACGCGGTTGCTCCAGAAAGGGTCTCAGCGGCCGGTACAGGTCCAGATGGCAGGCCGGCCAGTACCGCTGTCGCCGCCGGCACCATGGTCCGCCGCCGCGCATACCACCCCGGCGAAGGCTCCATCTGCTTGGACACTGGCTCGGAGGCCAGCCGATCGAACATCTCGATGTATTTGCGTTCGATGACCGGCCAGCTGTAGTGGCGTGTGAAATATTCGCGACCATTGTTACCGAGTGCGCTGCCGCAAGCGTGATTGTCGAGAAGTCGATCGAGCGCTGCCGCAAACTCACTCCCGTTCTCGTAGCACAGGCCTGCGCCACTTCGACGGCACTGGCCAGCCAACACGTCGCATCGGGCGTTGGCGAGCACCGGACGGCCGAGGGCCCAGGCCTCAAGCGTCACCATGGATAAGCTCTCGAACAACGACGGCATGATCAGTGCCTCGGCTGCGCTCAGCACGTCGAACTTATCCTGATCGGAGACAAAACCCAGGTGGCGGATGCGAGGGTCATCCGGAATCGGGAGTGCTCGCGTACCCATCAATATCAGATCCACTTCGCGTCCGGATCTGGCCACATACCGCTGGAAGACGTCGAACATTTCGGTACAGCCCTTGTTCGGGTCGATGCGCCCGATGTAGACCAGGAAGGGACGCGACAGCGCAAACTTCTGGCGCGCGCGCGCGGGTTCGACATTCGGCGGAATAGTGGAACCCACCCCCACGACGACGCCTGGCACATCTTGGTTGCCGGCGACTGCGTGGATCACCGCTCGCTCTTCTGGAGTGTTGTACATGATTGCGCGCACCCCCCGGAAGATGGGTTGAAAGATGGCCAGGCCGATCGCGGGCTCCCTTTCAGCGGTCGGAACTAGGATGGCGCGCTGCGGAACAGCTCGGGCGCCGTGGTACGCCTGATAGTAGCGGACGCTGAATAGGAGGACGAAGTCAAACTCTTCTGCAGATCGGCGCAGTCGGGAGATCAGGCCCCGGCTGACTGGGCCCTGGCTCGTGAGCCAGTCCATTTCCTCCTGGAGGGAATGCCTCCGATCAAAGACGCGCTGCGACCGTGTGGCGAAGTCGCGAAGGTTGCGCTCCCGAGAGACGCCAAACCTTTCGACAGGAACCCCGTTTATTTCTTCAAGGCCAGGCGGAAACTCATTGCGCCAGGTCAGGTAGTTCCGCGCGCACGTGGTCAGCACGCGGACCTCGAAGCGTGAAGATAGCCGCTCGGCGATATACCGGGCGTGCAGCTCCGCGCCGCCGCCGATCTCGGTGCCGTAGCGCTGCACCACGATCGCGAGCTTCATCTGGACGTCAGCGCTCGCCTTGACCGGCGTCCGGCTCGTCGGCGACCAATGCCGATGTTGCCTCGCCACTCTGGACCGGTACTTCCACAGTCGGTTGCGGATTCTCCGCGATAGTTGATGGCGGATCGGACGCCTCTCTCTCCAGGACGCGAGGCTCAGCCGTCGGCGGTTGCACGACCGGAACGCCCGGTTCTGGAGCGGTGGCGTCGGCGGCGGCGACGGGGAGCTGGACCGCCGCTGGCGCCTCCTGTGGATTGCCGGACGGACCTTGGGGACCGTCCGCCTGGCTCGTTTCCCGTTCTCCGATCTTGGCGGCCTCATCGACTTGTGGCGTTTCGCCGCTGGGAACATCGGGGCGCCGTCCCCGTCGTCGCCGCCGGCGCCGCTTGATGGGGTCAGGAGACTGGCCTTCGACTCTTGCCGCCGCGCTGCCGCCCGACGCGTCGGCCGGGTCCGCCGGCTGCACCGTCGTGGCAACGGGTTCGACTGGTCGGCTTTGCGGTTTCGATCGGTGCGTAGAGCCCTCGATACCTCGGACCCGCCTCTCGTTGAATTCCAACTTGGCATCAAGCGACTCGATTTGCATCGCCATCGACTTCAGCTCGAGGCTGACGCGGGACACCTCTGTGACAAGGCGCTGCACAATTTCATAGTGGAGCGCGTTCCATTCCGTCTGCTCCCGGTCCCGCTCGGCGTCGCGTTCGGCTCGCTGCGCGTTCAATCGCGCCTGCCGGTGCAGAGCGCCGATCACCGGGTTTGGATTGAACAGCAGCTTCAGAAGCGGGTTGAGCAGCCGTCGTATGAGGCGGAGCGCGCCACGGTGGGAGTCGTAGATCGTCGAGTCCTCGAACGTGAACGCCAAGTCGCTGGATGTGTTGGCTGGGTGGCGCGCTGGCGCGTCGCTCGCGGTCCGGCGGAGCGCATTCAGCAACGACGGCTTGATGGCTCTCGGGTCGAGAATAGACTCAAGGCGTCGCGCAGCCAGGTCCTGGATCTGCTGGGTCGACAAGTCGACTCCCTGGCGCTGAGCGATCCGGCTGCGTATATCACGCATGATCTGCTCAACGTCCACCGTGTTGCGCCCGGGCTTCGCTTGAGCTTGCGGGTGCTGAGCGCGCTGGTCACCACCACGGCGATCTGCCCCCCGCCGGCTCCGCTGGTAGTGGCCGCGACGTCGTTCCTGTTTTTGTTCCATGTGCGTCAGTACTTTCTGAAGAGCTGCCCCCACTCCGTTCGCATGAACGAGCGGATGCGTGAGCGCCCGATGGTCGGATACCAGAAGGCGTCGTGGTACACGTTGGACGCGATCGGGGCCCATACCATGAGCGGCGAGTGGAGCAATAGGCGTTCGAATGGACGGAGGAAGCCTTTGCGAATCATTTGATCGCCCCAGATCACCAGTGAGCGCTGCGTCTGGAAGCCGAAATTCTCGTGCGACACATCGTCGCCAACGAGCTCGATGTCACGCGGGTCCGCGATTCCCAGTCCCCGCTCGTGCGCCATGCGGAGGAACGGAATAGACAACGGATCAAAGCCCATGAGCTTCGCCGCAATGGAGTCGATCGCCACCGAGTCGCTCGCGGCGAGGAGGAGATTCTTCACTCGCGGAATCATGGTGCGGGGGCCGGCACCGTCGCCGGCAATCGTTCCGTCCATGACCGTAAAGACCGCGGGGTGCAGTTCCCGCTGCATGTACAGCAGATCGACGAGCACCTCGTGCATGTACTTGTGTGCATAGTGCCGGACCTCCCGCAGGAGCCCGCCGAAAGAATTCTTCACCGATCCGGTCATGACGGCGTGGCCGTGGGTCTTGACTGTCGGGAGGTGAAGGATCTGCTTACCCACATACATCGACGGGATCTGGATCCCTTCCGGGAAAATGTCGTTCAACTTTAACAGGGGACCCTTGAACGAATAGACCTGCCAGTCCACGTCGGTCAGGGGTGTAAACGTCAGACCGTGACGGGTGAGCACTGGTTCCCACCGGTTGTTGCGGCAGCCCTCTCTTGGATTCGTGACGACCGTCTTGTTTTCGACCGGGATCAGCTTCTGTCGCTCGTACCCGTCGCCGATCATCTTCGTGGCAACGCCGTCAACCTGCCACGGCTGCGACGAGCACGCAGGGAAGTACTTCGTCCACGAGAGATTCAGCTTGATGATCGTGTCGCGATCCCGAGGCAAGACCTCGCGGTAGCCCGCCAGATCCATCACGCGGCCATAATCTTCCACGACCGTCTCGGGGCGAGTTCGCACGACGGCAACGCGGGCCGTGCGGATCGGAGCCGGCGGACTGAGTGTCGAGGGAGTATCCGAGACGGCAGGCATTGACTATTTTCCCAGTGGCAAATACATGAGCATCACAACCGCACCAACCCACAATACTACGCAGGCCAGAAGTGGACGGTCGGTGGCTAGCATGCCGGCCGGACTCCCGCCCCCGCGCTTCTGATGTACGAGGTAGAGGTATCGGAAGATCCCGTACAGCACGAATGGAATCGTCAGGCCCAGGTGCTCCGTGCCCAGTCGCAGGGCGGTGTCGGCGCTGATAGCGAAAGTCGCGTAGGCGATCAAGGTCGAGGCGGTCACGACAGAGATCATCTGGTCGAGCAGGTACGGACTGTACTCATCCAGAATGCGTCGGTGGTCGACGGCGCCTTCCCCGAGAAGTATCAATTCGTGCCGACGCTTGCTCAGCGCGAGAAACAGCGCCAGGAGCGTCGTGCATGTCAGTAGCCATGTGCCGATGGGGACGTCGACGGCCAGGGCGCCCGCGATCGCCCGGAGCACGAAACCCCCGGCGATCGTGAGCACGTCGATAATGACGATGTGCTTCAGTCCAACTGAGTAGAGGAGCAACAGCAGGCTGTAGCCTGCGGCGACGGTACCGAGCGGAACGCTGATCCAGAAGGCCGCTGCTACCGCCGTCGCACTGAGTGCGGCGGCGACCGACAGGGCTGTTCGGGGCAGCAGAGCCCCGGCTGCGATCGGCCGTTCTTGCTTGAGTGGATGGCGTCGGTCAGCGTCCTGGTCCCGCACATCATTGAACAGATAGACAGCGCCAGACAGCGCACAAAAGATAGCGAACGCCGCCGCCGCCGACAACACGGCGTGGATCTCAAGCAGGTGCCCACCGAAAATCAGGCCTGCAAACAGGAGAAGGTTCTTGAGCCATTGCTCCGGGCGGAGCGAGATGACGACGAGTCCGATGGTGTGTCGTCGACCTGTGTCGGAGGACGATGCCGCGGAAAGCGCAGCGTCCCGTGCTGATGAGGTGCGCGCCACCACAGCGCGGCCGTCAGGCGCCGGCGGAAGAGGAGAAGCTCCCGACCGCGTCGGCTTCGTTCTCGTAGGTCTCAAATACCGTCAAGAGCTTCGTGATGGAGAGCAGGTCGGTGATGCGCTTTGTCAGGCTGAGGAGCTTCAAGCTGCCGCCCTGGCGGCTCATGGTCGTGTACGTTCGCACAATCTCACCAAGGCCCGCGCTGTCGATGTACGGAACATCCGCCAGATTCAGCACGATCTGCTTCTTTCCCTGCAGTGCGAGGCTGTTGACCTTATCCTTCAGGATAACGTCGCCTTCGCCGAGGGTCATCTTGCCCTTGAGGTCCAAGACAGTAACGTCCCCGACCGCACGCTCCTCGATTTGCATAACCTTCCTTCTGGGCTACTCACGCCGCCAACACAGCCGCAAAGGCCGCGATTCTAGCACACAAGAAGAAGGGCCAGGCTCGTGGCCTGGCCCTGTTCCTTGTCGCGTGCGACGTGCGCTTCTGCGATGGGTGTCGATCACGTCAGATCGTTACTCCGATTCACGCCGGATCTTCTTGCGACTTCGCTTCCGAGCAAGCGCCTGCTTGGCCCGGCGCTTATCACCTGGTTTGAGACAGAAGGAATGTTTTTTTATGTCTTTGACGATGTCTTCTTGCTGCACCTTGCGCTTGAAGCGGCGGAGCGCACTCTCGATCGACTCGCCTTCCTGAATCTTGACTTCAGCCACGCGTTGAAAACACCCCCTCACCCGTAACAGGTAGCCCTGTGATGACCCGTTGAAAAGTGCCGAATATGCTAGGCTATCACAGCCGCAGGGGGGTAGAGGCACGACACGCCGCGCTGTCAACGACCAGCACGAAATCGCCCGACGCCCCGTCCACCGGTACGTGTCGGCTTGCGCCTCGTCCCGGTCGCCGGAGCATTCGCTTCACTCCTCCAAACAACTGTCCAATAAGTAGTTAGTCTCGATCACATGAAGATCTTGGTTATCGGTGGCGGTGGCAGAGAACATGCCATGGTGTGGAAGCTTGGCCGAGAGCGGGGCGTGTCCGAGGTACTGTGCACGCCGGGCAACCCGGGCATCGCGGCCGAAGGGCGTTGCATTCCCGGCGACGTCGCCGACCCTGCCGCGTTGCTCGCAATCGCGGCGCGCGAGGCGGTGGACCTGACCGTTGTTGGCCCCGAGCTCCCCCTGAGTCTTGGCATCGTCGATCTGTTTGCGGCAGAGGGACGGGCGATCGTGGGACCATCTCGGGCGGCGGCAGCGCTTGAGTCTAGCAAGGCGTTTGCGAAGGCGTTCATGGAGCGGCACCGTATTCCAACCTCGCGCTTTCAGGTGTGCGACTCGTCTGAAGCTGCGTACGCGGCGATCGCATCCGACCAATTCGGGTATCCGGTTGTGCTGAAAGCAGACGGCCTGGCGGCCGGTAAGGGCGTCGTGATCGCCGAGGATCGCGCGGCGGCCGAGAGTGCCGTGCGAACCACGATGGTGGATCGGCGTTTCGGCGCCGCCGGGGAGCGTCTGGTACTGGAAGAGTTTCTTGTCGGTGAGGAAGCGTCGTATTTTGTCCTGGCCGACGGCACAGCATGCCTCCCTCTGTCGTCGGCACAGGATCACAAGCGCATCTTCGACGGCGACCGTGGCGCCAACACGGGCGGCATGGGCGCGTTTGCGCCAAGTCCGAGGATGACGCCAGAGGTTGAACGTCGCGTGCTGGATGACATTGTCCGACCGGTGCTGGAGGGTATGGAGCGCGAGGGCAATCCGTTTCGTGGATTTCTGTACGTCGGGCTGATGCTTACGGCAACCGGGCCCAAGGTCGTCGAATTTAACGTCCGGTTCGGCGATCCGGAAGCGCAAGTCGTCCTGCCGAGGCTTGATGAGGATCTGTCCTGGCTGCTCGGTTCCGCTGCCGAAGGTGCATTGCCGTCGCGGCCAGCGCGATTTCTCGGTGAGCCCCATGTCGGGGTGGTACTGGCAGCGCCGGGATACCCGGAGTCGACGCAGGTCGGCGGGACCATCACAGGGGTGGCCGGGGCCTCAGCCACCCCGGGGGCGCTCGTCTTTCATGCAGGGACGGGCTTGCATGAGGGAGATTTGGTGACGGCGGGCGGGAGGGTGCTGACCGTCGTGGGACACGGAGAGGGATATCGCGAGGCTATCGATGTGGCGTATCGCGCTGCTGCCCATGTTGGTTTCGAGGGGAGACAGCTGCGTATGGATATCGGACGGAAGGCACTTGGCAAGTTCTGACGGCAAGACATACGCCGTTGTGACGTTCGGTTGCCGTGTCAACCAGGCGGAGTCGCTCGCGATCGAGGCCGGCATGCGGGCGCGGGGTGCGACCGCGATCGCTCCCGACCGTGCAGACGTGGTCGTTGTCAACTCCTGTTCGGTGACGGCCAGCGCCGACCAGGCGGCGCGGCAGACGATTCGGCGCATCGCCCGCTCGAATCCTGCCGTGCGGATCGTGGTGACAGGGTGTTACGCGACTCGGCGACCGGGAGAGGTTGCCGCGCTGCCAAACGTCTTCCGTGTTGTGGACAACGCCGGGAAGGACGCGATCGTTGACGTTGTTGCAGAAGAGAGCGGCCTGACCACCGCGGAGCGTTTCGGTGATGGCGACGGCCCCTGTGGCCATACGTTGAAGCCTGGTACGGCAGGACGCACAGCACTGACGCTTCGGGTGCAGACTGGATGCGACGAGGCGTGCAGTTATTGCATCATCCCGAGCACCCGAGGGCTGGGTCGCTCACATCCGCTAGCGAACGTTGTTCGTGACGTTCGACGAGCGGTCGATGCCGGATACAAGGAGATCGCGATCACGGGAGTGCACCTGGGGTCGTACGGTCGAGATCTCGCCGATGGCTCGTCACTCGCCACGTTGGTTGGCAGGCTTAGTGAATGGCCGGCCGATGTGCTCTTCCGCGTGAGTTCGCTGGAGCCGATGGACTGTTCGCCAGAGATCGTCGAGATGGTGGCGTCCTCTCAGCGGATTGCGCCTCACTTTCACCTTCCGCTTCAGCATGGGTCGGACGACATGCTTCGCGCCATGGGGCGCCCCTACACCGTGTCCTACTATCGGTGTCTGGTCGATCGCATTAAGACTCTGCTGCCGCACGCCTCGATCGGTTCAGACATCATCGTGGGGTTTCCAGGGGAAACAGCTTCGCATTTCGCTGAGATGCGGAGTGTGCTCGAACAGCTGCCGCTGACCCATTTGCACGTGTTTCCCTATTCGGACAGGCCTGGGACTGCCGCGTCGCGATTGACCCCAAAGGTTGATGGCCGGGACGTACGTGAGCGAGGGCGCGAAGCGCGCGCCATCGGAGAACGGATGTCCCAGCGGTTTCGGGAGTCGCAGGTCGGGAGAACCGTGCGCGGACTCAGCCTTGACGAGGGGGTGTCGATCGTCACGAGCAATTACCTGAAGCTTCGTCTGGACCGGCAGCAACCGCGGAACGAATGGGTCCAAGTGCGGGTCGAACGAGAGCGGCGGGCGACAGTCGCGGGAGTCCGGTAGGACCAGGTCTCGGTCAACGCAAGAGTAGGGCCATCTGCTGTGCGGCCGATTGTTTGACCCCTCCTTCGACAATGAGCTGACCACACGCCGCTCGGATGTCCCGACCGCGGCTCTTTCGTACAGACACGTTCACACCCGAGTCCACCAGGGCCTGAGCAAAGCGGTCGACACGATCGTCGGACGGTCGCTCGAACGGGATACCGGGCGCGGGATTGAGGGAAAGAAGATTCACCTTCGACTTGATGCCGTTCAGCAAGGTCGCCAGTCGGCGCGCATCCTCGGGGGTGTCGTTGACGTCATTCAGGAGGACGTATTCAAAGGTAATGCGGCTCCTCTTCTTCAGCGGAAACCGTCGACACGCGTCCAGGAGATCGGCGAGTGGATATCGGCGATTCGGCGGTACAAGCGCCGTGCGCTGTTTGTCGGTGGTGGCGTGCAACGAGATGGCCAGATTGGGCATCAACCGTTCGCCAGCGAGGCGCTTGAGGCCGGGGATGATGCCGACCGTTGAGAGGGTGACGCGACGCGGCGGCACGGCCAGGCCCTGGTCAGAGTGCAGGATGCGTAGCGCTTTCATCGTCTGGTCGTAGTTGTGGAGTGGTTCGCCCATGCCCATCAGGACGATGTTGAACGATTTATCGAGCAGGCCGGTCGCCCCGGCGAGCACCCGGACTTGTCCCGCGATCTCGCCAGCCGTCAAGTTCCTGACCAGGCCCATCTTGCCTGTCAGGCAGAAACCGCATGCCATGGCGCATCCCACCTGCGTGGAGATGCAGAATGTCATGGATGGTGTGTCAGGGATGAAGACAGCCTCGACGCGTCTCGAGTCGGAGAGTTCGAGGGTGAACTTACGGGTGCCGTCGACGGAGCGCTGGTCGGCCACCACCTTCGGTGTCGACAGGTGACAGTAGGTCTTGATCGCCGCGCGCAGGGCCAGCGACAGATCAGTCATCTGGTCAATGTCAGTCACGCCGCGCTTGTGGATCCACCGGTAGAGTTGACGCGCGTGGAAGGGTGCGACGCCGCGCGCCTCGAGCGCGGCCTCCAGGTCCCGAAGTTCGAGTTCAGTGGGATCCCACCGTGGTTGTCTCATGTGTCACACATTTCCAGGGAGATGCGAGCCCAGGATTGTAGCAAAAAGTGCCCCCCCTGATTCGTTTGTTCGATGTGGCGACAAGCTTCCATGTTATGCTGATGTCGTTCTTCTAATTACCTGTCTGTCAAGGGTTTGCGGCGAGGCTGGTGGCCTTACCCCCGAGGATGGACGCGGCCGGGCGACCACAAGATCCCTAACGTATCCGTGGCTCAATCAACGATCATTCGCGACGTGCTCCCCAACGGCCTCCGCTTTCTTAGCGAGCGGATGCCGCATGTCCGTTCGGTGAGCATCGGCGTGTGGTTGGCGCGCGGTTCTCGCCACGAACCGGTCGATCAAAATGGCATCGCCCACTTTGTCGAGCACATGCTGTTCAAGGGCACGGCGACGCGCACCGCTGAAGACATTGCCCAGACGATCGATTCGATCGGGGGGCATATGGACGCCTTCACCGCCAAGGAATACGCAAGCTACTACATCAAGGTGCTCGACGAGCACCTGCCCGTAGCCCTTGAGGTGCTGTCTGACATCGTCATGAGGCCCGCATTCAGCGCCGACGATATCGAACGTGAGAAAAAGGTGGTCACCGAAGAGATCAAAATGGTCGAGGACACGCCGGATGATCTCGTCCATGAGCTCTTCACCGAAGGTTTTTGGCAGAACCATCCGTTGGGACGGCCCATCCTCGGCACCAAGGAGACCGTCGAATCGTTCTCGGCTGAAGGACTGCGTCGCTATTTCGGTACCACGTATAGCTCTCCGAACCTCATCATCGCGACCGCTGGAAATGTTGAGCATGATCAGGTGCGTGACCTCCTGGCTCGGTCGTTTGAAGGCTTGCCTAGCCTGAGCGAGGACTTGGCGGACGAGCGGCCACGTGTTGTCCCCCACGTGCTGATTCGCAATAAGGAACTGGAACAGAGCCATGTGTGCCTTGGTACAGATGGCTATCAGCAGGACCACGCGGATCGCTATGCCAGCTACGTGCTGAACACGGTTCTGGGCGGGTCGATGAGTTCCAGGTTGTTCCAGAACGTTCGGGAGAAACGCGGCTTGGCGTATGCCGTGTTCAGCGGCTTGACGTCGTATCGCGACGCGGGATCAGTGACGGTTTATGCTGGCTGCGCCAGCGACGTGGTTGGGGAGCTTATTGATGTCGTCATCGCTGAGCTACGGCGTTTGAAGGATGAACGATTACCCGACACGGAGCTTCGGAGGGCCAAGGACCATTTGAAGGGCAGTCTGATGCTGAGTCTGGAGAGTACGTCGAGCCGCATGTCGCACCTCGCTCGCCAGGAGATCTACTTCGACCGTCAAGTCGGGCTCGACGAGACCCTGGAAGGGGTCGAGCAGGTCAGCGCGGACGACGTCCAGCGCGTGGCGAGGCATCTCTTCTCAGACGGTGCGCTGTCTGCCACGGTGCTTGGAGCCGTCAACGGCCTGCAGTTGCCTCCTGAGAGGCTGTCGCTTGGATAAAGCGCTTTTCATGACCGCGTGGCGTTCGAGTAGCCGCAATGCCGAAAATGGTTGCCGCACTCGGCGCGACCGAAGCGTCGCAGTGGTGCGTGCAGAAGTACCATGACTCGCCAATCAGTACAAGGGCTGTCTGAAAAGCGCTCTAGATGCGCGGGATTTCTGGTTTGAGGCGATTAGAGTCGCGTCGATGATTGCACGGTACACAAGCCCGGAGATGGGTCGGGTCTGGAGTGAACAGCGAAAGTACGAGGCGTGGCTGCAAGTTGAAGCCGCCGCCGCCGAGGCGATGGCCCGCGCGGGAATTGTCCCGTCGGAAGCGGCCCGCGACATCAGGGAGCGAGGCGGATTCGACGTGGCCCGCATCGAGGAAATCGAGCTGGTCACCCAGCACGATGTCATAGCCTTTACCACAGCCGTGGCGGAGCATGTCGGTCCTTCGGCGCGCTGGCTCCATTTTGGTCTGACCTCCTCTGACGTCGTTGACACGGCGCAGGCCCTGCAGATGCGCGACGCCTGCGACCTCATCGAAAGTGGGCTCGGCCGACTGCTCGAGGCCATTCGAACACGCGCCGAGGAGCATCAGCACACCGCGATGATCGGACGGACACACGGCGTGCATGCCGAGCCGATGACGTTCGGGCTCAAGCTGGCGTTGTGGTACGCGGAACTGGCGAGAGGCGTGACGCGCGTGCGCCGCGCCCGCGACATCGTGTCGGTGGGCAAACTCTCGGGAGCGGTCGGGACGTTCGCACATGTGCCGCCAACGGTGGAGGCCGACGTGTGCAGCTCGCTCGGGCTGACTCCCGCGGCTGTCGCGTCACAGGTCATCCAGCGGGATCGCCATGCCGAGCTCGTAGGCTCACTCGCGATCACCGCATCGTCCCTCGAAAAGTGTGCACTGGAAATTCGCGGCCTCCAGAAGACCGAAATTGGTGAGGTCGAGGAGCCATTCGCCAAAGGGCAGAAGGGTTCTTCGGCGATGCCTCACAAGCGCAATCCAATTGCGTGCGAGCAGATCGTCGGCCTGGCGCGGCTGGTACGCGCCAACGCCGGTGCAGCCATCGAGAACAACGCTCTCTGGCACGAGCGCGATATCTCGCACTCGTCGGTCGAGCGCGTCATTCTGCCGGACAGTTTCATCGTGCTCGATCACATGTTGCGGCGTTTCACGCGCGTTGTTACCGGCATGGTCGTCTATCCCGACCGGATGCGTGAGAACCTTGAGCGATCACGTGGCGTGGTGTTCTCTGGAACCGTACTGCTTGAGCTTGCGCGGCGCGGAACCTCGCGCGAACAGGCGTACGAGTGGGTGCAGGGCAATGCGATGCGGTCTTTCGCTGAGCAGCGCGACTTCAAGTCGCTGCTGCTGGCTGATCCCCACATCACCGCGGTGTTGCCTCCTGCCGACATTGAGCGAGCCTTCGATCTCGGCGAGCAGCTTCAACACGTCGACGATATCTTCCAACGAGTGTTTCAGGAGGTAGAGGCCTGATGCGAGCGCGAGTGTTTGTGACGCTGAAGCCGTCGGTGTTCGATCCGCAGGGCACCATCGTGACCGACGCGTTGCATACATTGGGCTATAGCGCCGTCCAGAATGTCCGACAGGGTAAGTACTTCGAACTGGACATCAGCGCTGGTACGGCAGAGGAGGCCCACCGGCTGGCGTCAGAAGCCGCAGACAAGTTGTTGGCCAACCCAGTCATTGAAAGCTATCGCATCGAGGTCGAGCCGGGCGCCGCGGGGGCGGTCCCGTGAAGTTTGCCGTTGTGGTGTTTCCCGGTTCCAACTGCGATCACGACGCGTATCACGCGGCGAGGCACGTGCTCGGTGAGGAGGCGGTGTTCGTGTGGCACAAGGACACGAGTCTCCAGGGAGCTGATGTGGTGATTCTGCCAGGCGGCTTCGCACACGGCGACTATCTGCGCACAGGAGCGGTTGCGCGTTTCTCGCCGATCATGCAGATGGTCAAACAGTTCGCGAACGCTGGCGGTCCTGTGCTCGGCATCTGCAACGGCTTTCAGGTGCTACTCGAGGCCGGCCTCCTGCCGGGAGCAATGCTCCGCAACCGGAGCGTCAGATTTCGGTGCGAGCACGTGTGGGTGAACGTGGAACATGCCGATACGCCATTCACGTCGAGTTGCGATCCGGGCCAACGGCTGAGGATTCCGATTGCGCACGGCGAGGGCAATTACTATGCGGAGCCGGACATCGTCGAGAAGCTTGAAGCGCGCCGGCAGGTTCTCTTCCGCTATGCCACGGCCTCAGGCGCCGTGACTCCTGACGCCAACCCCAACGGTTCGGTACACAACATCGCCGGCATCTGTAGTGAGGGGCGAAACGTCGTCGGCCTGATGCCGCACCCTGAGCGGGCCTGCGAGTTGGCGGTTGGGAGCGCCGACGGCCTCTTGCTCCTGGAGTCCGCCGTGCACTCGGTTGGTGAAGGCCATTTCGCTAGCGCACGATGACCATCACCGACGACGTTGTGCAGCGACACGGTCTGGCGCCCGACGAATATCAGCGCATTCTCGAGATGCTTGGGCGCGAACCCAGCCCGACCGAGCTCGGCATTTTCTCAGTGATGTGGTCTGAGCACTGCAGTTATAAGAGCTCGCGGGTCCATCTCAAAACGCTGCCGACGACCGGCCGACGCGTGCTCCAGGGGCCTGGCGAAAATGCGGGAGCTGTGGACATCGGAGACGGCCTTGCAGCGGTGTTCAAGATCGAGTCACACAACCACCCGTCGTTCATCGAGCCGTACCAGGGAGCGGCTACAGGCGTGGGCGGGATCATTCGCGACATCTTCACGATGGGCGCGCGTCCGATCGCTCTCCTGAACTCGCTCCGGTTCGGGCCGCTCGAGGAACCGCTCGTCCGTCGCACCTTCGCGGGGGTCGTCGCGGGAATCGGCGGGTACGGCAACAGCATAGGTATTCCGACTGTTGGCGGCGAGATCGGATTCGACGAGAGCTACACCGGAAATCCCCTCGTGAACGTCTTCTGTCTGGGGATCGCCAAGGCTGGTGAGATTGTCAAAGGGGTGGCCTCTGGCGCCGGCAACGCCGTCTACTACGTCGGCGCGAAGACGGGTCGCGACGGCATTCATGGCGCAACGATGGCCTCGGCGGAGTTTGATGAGAAGTCAGCGGAGAAGCGGCCTGCTGTACAGGTCGGAGATCCCTTCATGGAGAAGCTCCTCCTCGAAGCCTGTCTTGAAGTGATGAAGACCGACGCCCTCGTCGGGATCCAGGACATGGGCGCCGCTGGACTTACCTGCTCGACCTGTGAAATGGGAGCGCGCGGCGGCGCTGGCGTTGAGATCGATGTGTCATTGGTCCCGCAGCGCGAAACGGGCATGACGCCGTACGAGATCATGCTTTCCGAATCTCAGGAGCGCATGCTGCTCGTCGTTAAGCAAGGGCGCGAGGGTGATGTCGAGCGCATCTTCGAGAAGTGGGATCTCCATGCCGTTCGTATCGGCGAAGTCACCGAAGATGGGCTGATGCGCGTGAAGAACCACGGCGACGTGGTCGCCGAGATCCGCACTGAGTCGCTCACCGACTGCGCGCCGCTCTACCACCGACCGACGGCGCAACCCTCCACGCTCACGGAAGCGCAGCAACTGCCACCGCTCGAAGTACCGAAGCTCGCGCCTGAGGTGTTCCGGCGTTTGCTGTCGTCGCCGGGTATCGCGAGCAAGCGATGGGTCTATCGCCAGTACGACCACATGGTACGGACGAACACGCTCGTGCTTCCCGGAATGGGTGCCGGTGTCGTGCGGGTCAAGGGCACGGACCGCGCATTGGCGCTTTCCGTCGATGGGAACAGCCGGTTCGTCCAGTTGGATCCCTTCGCCGGTGCCCAGTTGGCGGTGGCCGAAGCGGCTCGAAACGTGGCGTGCGCCGGGGGGCAGCCGATCGCGGGGACCAATTGTCTCAATTTCGGCAACCCTGAGCGCCCGGAGATCATGTGGCAGTTCGCGCGCGCTGTGGAAGGCATTGGCGTTGCGTGTCGTGCTCTCGATATTCCGATAACAGGAGGTAATGTCAGCCTGTATAACGAGACGGACGGGCAGGCGATTCTGCCGACGCCGGTGCTCGGTGTTGTCGGCCTGATCGAGAACGCCGCGAAGGTCGCGAGCCGCGTGTTTCGCAACGAAGGGGATTCGATCGTGCTCCTCGGCGAGACGTGGGACGAGCTCGGTGGCAGCGCGTATCTTAAGGTCATGCACGGGTTGGTAAGGGGCGTTCCCCCGCGGCTAGATCTCGGCCGCGAGGCGGCACTTCTGCGGCTGCTGGTCAAGGGTGTTGCCGACGGTCTCATTCGTTCGGCGCACGACTGTGCCGAGGGAGGCCTTGCCGTGACCCTCGCTGAATGCTGCTTCGATACGAGTCTCGGGGCCGAAGTGGATCTGCCGGTTGTCAAGACGGCCATGCTGGGATTTCGCGATACATCGGTGCTCTTCGGCGAGTCGGCATCGCGGGTCATTGTGTCTATCGCAGCGGACCGGGTGGCTGAACTGCAGGCGGTCGCCGCGGACGTCGGTGTCCCCGTTGCGACTGTCGGCCGCGTCGGCGGGGACCGGTTTCGAGTCTCGGTAGCCGGGCGCAGTGTGCTCGACGAGCCGCTTGTTGCAGCCGAGCGTCTCTGGTCGTGTGCGATCGGGAATTATTTCGAATCAGCGCACGCGACTGGGTAAAGCCGTACACTTTAAGAGGTCTGCCCTGATGTTCGACAAGTTTCACGAAGAGTGCGGCGTGTTTGGGATTTTCGGCCACGCCGAGGCCGCCAACCTTACGTATCTTGGGTTGTACGCGCTGCAGCACCGCGGTCAGGAAAGCGCTGGCATCGCCGTGTCAGACGGGGTGCAGATCCGCCACAGACGAGCGATGGGGCAGGTCAGCGAGGCGTTTGACGCGGACTCACTCACCAAGCTTGTCGGCAATCTCGCCATCGGGCACGTTCGTTACTCGACGGCCGGAGAAAGCAAGCTGTTGAACGCCCAGCCGATCGTTGTCGACAGCGTGCACGGCCAGTTTGCCATCGGCCACAACGGAAATCTGGTGAACGCCGGTGAACTGCGAGACACGCTGGTTCGCGAAGGCGCGATTTTTCAGACGAATAGCGATACGGAGGCGCTTGTTCATCTGTTCGCGCGATCCCGCGAAGAGGGGACGGAGGCCGCGATTGTCGATGCGATTTCGCAGGTACGTGGCGCGTATTCGTTCGTGATCATGTCGAAGGACCGCATCATCGGGGTACGCGATCCCCACGGCTTCCGACCGCTTGCGCTCGGTCAGCTAGGCGACGCGTGGGTGATCTGTTCGGAAACCTGCGCACTCGATCTCATTGGAGCGAGATATGTTCGAGACGTCGAACAGGGGGAAGTCGTCATCGCGAGTGCCGCTGGGCTCAAGTCCATCAAGCCGTTCGCGCAAGCTCCGCAGTCCCAATGTGTGTTCGAGCACGTGTACTTCGCACGCCCCGATAGCTACGTGTTTGGCGAGAGCGTCAACGAGGTGCGCACGGGTTTCGGCCGGCGGCTTGCCCTCGAGTCCCCCGCAGATGCAGACGTCGTCGTACCGATTCCCGATTCTGGTGTGTGCGCCGCCGTGGGTTTCGCCGAGGCGTCCGGTCTGCCGATGCGCCTGGGGCTGATCCGCAACCACTATGTTGGTCGGACGTTCATTGAGCCCCAGCAGTCCATTCGCCATTTCGGCGTGAGGGTCAAGCTGAACCCGGTGCGAAGCATCATCGAGGGCAAGCGCGTCGTGCTTGTCGATGACTCCATTATTCGCGGCACCACGAGTAGGAAGATCGTGCGCATGGTCCGTAGCGCTGGCGCCCTGGAGGTGCATATGCGCATCAGCTGCCCACCGACGATTTCCCCTTGCTTTTACGGGGTCGATACGCCCCGGCGCGCGGAACTGATCGCGGCCACCCACGGCCTTGAGGAAATCCGCAAGTACCTCGATGCAGACAGCATTGCGTATCTGAGCCTTGAAGGGCTGGCTTCTGGCGTGAATGGTGGGCGTTCGAAATACTGCACCTCGTGCTACACCGGAGACTACCCGGTCGAGTTTCCTCGCGATGAAGCGGCGTACCTGCAACTTGCGCTGAAGCTCAACCCCGAGCAGACGTCTGGCCCTGACTCCGACAGGCCGGTGGTTGATTCCGAGCAAGACTCGGTCGCGGGTTTCGTCGGCGGTTCGAGCGGCGGGTGACGACCCAAGCAAGTCATGAGTCACGGTCCGCTACGGCGAGGCTCAGTTGCCGTAGGGGGTGGGCGACGCGAACACCGGAGAAGCGAGGGGGAGCCGCGCTGACAGGCATGCCCGCCGACGAACTGGAATTCTGAACATGGATTACAAGAGCGTAGGGGTCGATATCGACGCCGGCAATGACACGGTGAGGCGGATCCGTACGCTCGCACGCTCGACGTTCACGACCGGTGTGCTGTCTGACATCGGATCGTTCGGGGGACTGTTTCAGCTCGACACCAGCCGATGTCGTGAACCAGTGCTCGTGACGAGTGCCGATGGTGTTGGCACGAAGCTCAAGATCGCGTTTCTGACGGGCCGGCACGAGACCGTGGGTGCTGACCTCGTCAATCACTGCGTCAATGACATTCTGGTGCAAGGCGCGGAGCCGTTGTTCTTCCTCGACTACCTGGCGACCGGGCAGCTGTCGCCCGACGTAGCGGAGAGCGTCGTCGGGGGGATTGCGAACGCATGCCGGGACAGCGGTTGCGCGCTGCTTGGCGGTGAAACGGCCGAGATGCCTGGTTTCTACGGCGAAGGTGAGTACGACCTGGCCGGTTTTATCGTCGGGATCGTTGATCGCGAGAAGGTGATCACCGGCAAGACGATCACGCCCGGCGATGTACTTGTTGGCGTACCGTCATCGGGTCTCCACACCAACGGATTCTCACTCGCTCGGCGGATCGTGTTCGACCAACTTGGCCTTCGGGTCGATACCCATGTGGACGCTCTGGGGCGTACAGTGGGGGAGGCCCTGATGGAGCCGCATCGCTCATATCTGTCCCTCGTGCGGCCGCTTCTCGATGGCGGTCGTATCAAGGCGATCGCGCATATCACGGGCGGCGGAATTACGGAGAACCTGCCCCGTGTTCTGCCACACGGCACGGGTGCCGTGGTTGATGCTGCCGCCTGGGACATGCCTCCCCTCTTTCGGTGGCTGCAGCAGAGCGGCGATGTTCCCATCGACGATATGATGCGCACCTTCAACATGGGCTTGGGACTGGTCATCGTGACTGCGCTCGACCGGGCTGAGCAGCTTCTCGAGGAACTAGCAGCTCGCGGCGGCCGCGATGCGCGGGTCGTCGGCGAGATTGTGGCTGGTGAGACGCCTTCTGTGAGCTACATCAATCTCACGTGAATCGCCGCCTCGGTGTTCTGATTTCCGGGCGGGGCAGCAATTTGCTTGCGCTCGCCGACGCTATTCGTGACGGGCGCCTCGACGCCGAGATCGTTGTGGTCATTTCCGATCGAGCCGACGCGCCGGGTCTTGAGCACGCCAAGCGTGCTGGCATCGAGGCGCTGTGCATTGACCATCGCGCTGCTTCGTCGCGGGACGAACACGATCGTTCGGTTGCCCGAGACCTAAAGGATCGAGACGTCGGTCTGGTCTGCCTGGCCGGCTACATGCGTTTGATAGGGGCTCCGCTGCTTGAGGCGTTTCCCGATGCCATCTTGAATATCCATCCGTCTCTGTTGCCCGCGTTCCCCGGGGTCGACGCGCCGCGCCAGGCGCTGGATCACGGCGTCAAAGTCGCCGGCGTCACCGTCCATCTGGTGACGGCCGAGCTGGACAACGGCCCGATCGTCGTTCAGCGGACCGTTCCGGTCATGCAGGGCGACAGCCCCGAAACGTTGAGCGCACGCATCCTCGTGGAGGAACACCGCGCGTACGCAGAGGCGGTCGGAACAGTGCTCGACGGTGGATGGCGGATCGAGGGCAGGCGTTTCGTCGGAGGCGGAACCGTCACTGCATCGTGAGAGGTTCAGATGATCCCCATGGAGGGCCGTCGACGATCGTGACTTTCAGTCACGATCCCGCGCTCCTCTTTGTCGCGCCCTGAACGCGGTGCGGCGCGTGAATCAGCGCGGGTCCGGGTTTATAGTACCGGCTGATGAACCTGTACAGCGAGTTTGAGTGGCGCGGCCTGGTTTACGACGCCACGGATGGCCTGAAGAAACGATTCGCGCAGCCTGACATCACGGCCTACGTCGGGTTCGACCCAACAGCCAGCAGTCTACACGTCGGGTCGCTCCTGCCGATCATGGCGCTCGCACGCCTTGAGCGGGCTGGTCACTGCCCGATCGCA
>CBDFLL010000004.1:577500-1020241 GCA_965249205.1 Vicinamibacterales bacterium
TAGAAGCAGCCATCCTTTAAAGAAAGCGTAATAGCTCACTGGTCAAGCGGATTTGGGCCGACAATATAACGGGGCTCAAGCACACCACCGAAGCCCTAGAATACACAGTCCTGCGGGACTGTACATTGGTAGAGGAGCGTTCTCTTCTGCTGTGAAGCCAGATCGTAAGAACTGGTGGAGCGGAGAGAAGTGACCCTGCCGGCATAAGTAGCGATAAGGAAAGTGAGAATCTTTCCCGCCGTAAGCCTAAGGTTTCCTGAGGTAGGTTCGTCCGCTCAGGGTCAGTCGGGAGCTAACGCGAGGCCGAAAGGCGTAGCGGATGCACATCCGGTTAACATTCCGGAACTACCTATTCCACGTTATTACGATGGGGGGACGCAGGAGGCTAGCCGGGCCCACGATTGGTTGTGTGGGTTGAGGCACGTAGGGAGATCCGCCAGGTAAATCCGGTGGGTCGTTAATCCTGAGGTGCCGGAGCGAGGGCCGCAAGGCCCGTAAAGCTGGTGACGCCACGCTGCCGAGAAAAGCCTCTAAGGAGTGGGGTAGGTACCCGTACCGCAAACCGACACAGGTAGGCGAGGAGAAAATCCTCAGGCGCGAGTGTGATGTCTCGTTTAGGAACTCGGCAAATTTGCCCCGTAACTTCGGAAGAAGGGGTGCTCTGTCTCGTGATCCGGCTTGCCCGGTGAGCGTCACGGAGTTGCAATAAAGAGGCTCAGGCGACTGTTTACTAAAAACATAGGGCTCTGCTAAGTCGAATACGACGTATAGGGTCTGACGCCTGCCCGGTGCCGGAAGGTTAAAGGGAGAGGTTAGTCGTAAGGCGAAGCTTTGAACTGAAGCCCCGGTAAACGGCGGCCGTAACTATAACGGTCCTAAGGTAGCGAAATTCCTTGTCGGGTAAGTTCCGACCTGCACGAATGGCGTAACGATCTGAGCGCTGTCTCAACGAGACGCACTGCGAATTTGTGGTACCGGTGAAGACGCCGGTTGCCCGTCACAAGACGAAAAGACCCCGTGCACCTTTACTACAGCTTAGTAGTGAATGCTGGCGCAGTATGCGCAGGATAGGTGGGAGGCTTTGAACTCGGGTTTTCGGACTCGGGGGAGCCAACGGTGAGATACCACCCTTACTGCTCTGGCGTTCTAACCTCGTTCTGTTATCCAGATCAGGGACACTGCTAGGTGGGTAGTTTGACTGGGGCGGTCGCCTCCTAAAGTGTAACGGAGGCGCTCGAAGGTTCGCTCAGGCTGTTTGGAAATCAGCCATAGAGTGCAAAGGCATAAGCGAGCTTAACTGCGAGACCTACAAGTCGAGCAGATGGGAAACCAGGACTTAGTGATCCGGTGGTTCCGCATGGAAGGGCCATCGCTCAACGGATAAAAGGTACGCCGGGGATAACAGGCTGATCCTAGCCAAGAGTTCACATCGACGCTAGGGTTTGGCACCTCGATGTCGGCTCATCGCATCCTGGAGCTGTAGCAGGTTCCAAGGGTCCGGCTGTTCGCCGGTTAAAGCGGTACGTGAGCTGGGTTTAGAACGTCGCGAGACAGTTCGGTCTCTATCTGTGATGGGCGCAGGAGATTTGAGTGGGGCTGACCTTAGTACGAGAGGACCGGGTTGGACGGACCTCTAGTGTATCGGTTGTCGCGCCAGCGGCAGCGCCGAGTAGCTACGTCCGGAAGGGAGAAATGCTGAAAGCATCTAAGCGTGAAACCCTCCACAAGATGAGATCTCCCAGGTCGTAAGACCTCTGAAGGCTCCTGGTAGACGACCAGGTTGATAGGCCAGATGTGGAAGCGCCGCGAGGCGTTAAGCTGACTGGTACTAATAAGCCGTGCGGCTTGACCATTATTCTCTTTCCATAGATCTGAAGAGATCTGTGGTCTCATGTTGCGAGATGTGGTCGATCTGAACTACCGTTTGTAGGCTATTCAGTTGTGCGTTCGTGAAGGAACGCTGTTCTTTGACAGGATCCAACGGAACGCCGCCACGAGCAGGCGGGTTCCGACGAGCTGAAGGAACGCCGCCCGGGCGTTCCGGTAGATGGCGTTGAACTATCTGTCGGAATGCAACGGCGGGTTCCGACAAGCTAAAGGAACGCCGCCGAGGCGTTCCGGTAGATAGCGGTGAACTATCTGTCGGAATGCAAAAGCGGGTTCCGACAGTATAGTTCGGGACGATCGGTACGGCGATGAGACGTGGCTGAGAGCTGCGTTCCGCCCTACCGGACCCCGGACAACCAAGTGTCTGGTGATCCACTTCGTGCGATCACCAGCAACGATCTGGGTATCGGCGTCGGGCCGGACATCCAACAAGTTTCCCGGTGGTCATAGGGGCAGAGTCACACCCGTTCCCATTCCGAACACGGAAGTTAAGACTGCCACCGCCGATGGTACTGCATGCGCAGGTGTGTGGGAGAGTAGGTCGCTGCCGGGAGTAATTTCTATCAGGACGCACGGTTATGGCGTCGACCGTTAAGCTAGAGCCCGCTTCAGAAATGGAGCGGGCTTTTTCGTGGTAGGCCAAGCACAGCGGGTCAGTTCGGACATTACCGGTTCGGCTTTGGAAGGCGCTGCGCAATCACCGCGTGCGGCCCCGGCGACGTCCTCACCGCGTAGACCGGTCTTGGGTCATCGCACATCCGCGTAGAATGTCCGTCGACCATGCCCGACTCAACGATTCTCACTGATGCTCGGTTCGTCGAACACGATACGGAGCGCACGATTCGGCATCGAAACAAGGGCTACTATAGGGTTCTTCACTGGCCAATCTGGATCTTTGTTTTTTTCATCGCGCCCGGGCCGCTCACATTTGACCTCGTCGAGCGGGGATTCGATCGCCGCATGGTCGGCTGGCTCGCCGTAGTCTTGGGCGCTACGGCGGTTGCCGCATTTCGGGGGCGCCTGCCGGGATGCGAGCCGAAGCCCTATATCATCCGGTTCACCGAGGATCGTCCGAATCCCCTCTACCGTCGCATTTGCTATACGACGGCGTGGGGGGAAGTAGTCGCGTTTGCTGCCCTGAATGTGGCGGGCCTCGCGTACGCAGCGGTGTTTGGCGACTGGCGCCTGAAGCAAATGTACGAGCTCGCCTATTTTCCCATTGCGGGCGGCGTCTGGATGCTCGGCGCACTCGGGTATCTTCCACGCGTAAAGGCCTCCACGCAGGGAGAGGGCCACGAACGGCGATATTTCTATGGCTCTGTGTGGGCGGTGACGATTGCGCAGCCGGTGCTGTGGATCCTCTGGAAGGTACTGCCCGCAACGCGGCCTGGGGACGCAGCCAAGCTCTTGGTGTTTGTCGCGATCCTCATGTACGTCGGACACTTGTCGCGCCTAGGACTCCTGCCCCGTACTCGACCAATCGTGCCAGGGGAACTTGCGGTGTCTGATTGACCCACGCGGCCGGTACCGCACGTGTCGTTGCGGCTTCTCCATTTGAATCGACGCCAGTCGGGAGCGTGCTGATGCCTTCGTCTTGCCCGATCGTTGGAGCGGCCACAGCCGTGCCCGTGTTTATCGAGTGCCTGCCCACCAGGCAGCCCGCCACCGTTGCCCAAGAAACCCCATAGCGAAGGCCATCTCGGGTGGGACGAGTACGCTCCGTTCTACGACTGGGAGAACGCGCGAACACTCGGTCGACGCGACGTGCCCTTCTGGAGAACCATCGCGCTAAAGGCCCACGGCCCCGTTCTCGAGCTAGGGTGCGGTACGGGCCGCATCGCCGCGCCGCTCGGCCGTGCCGGCGTGAGACTCGTCGGCATTGATCGCTCAGCCTCGATGTTGGCCATCGCACGCCGGCGCGTGGCGCGGGCACGCCTCAGGAGGCAGGTGGGTTTGGTCAGAGGCGACATCAGGGCCACACCGTTTCTAGACTCCGCCTTTTCGGCCGTTCTGGCTCCCTACGGCGTTCTGCAGTCCTTGCTCCGCGAACGAGACCTCGCCGCAACGCTGAGCGCGGTCCATCGTGTTCTCCGCCGGGGCGGGACCTTCGGTGTCGAACTCGTGGCGGACCTGCCTTCATGGGCCGAGTATCAGAAGCGCGTGAGTCTCAAGGGTTGGAGAGATCGTCCAGGTGGCGCCCATGTGACACTGGTAGAAACAGTACGGCAGGACCGCGCGAGACGGCTGACGATCTTTGACCAGGAGTTCACAGAGCGACGCGGGAACCAGCGCCACTCCCGCCGATTTGCGCTCACGTTTCGCTCCCTGTCGGTTCCGCAGATGGCCCGTCGCCTCGAGAAGGCAGGCTTTGAGATCACGGCGCTGCGCGGCGATTATCAAGGCGGCCCCTGGTCTCCCAAGGCCGAGGTATGGATCATTCTGAGCCGACGACGTTCGCCCATCGGTTGATGAGGAAGGCGGAGACGATCTGGTAGAATCGACGCAACTTTCCCTCGGTTTATCTGGAGTTTTCGCATGTCAGGCCATTCCAAGTGGCACACCATCAAACATAAGAAAGGGGCTACCGACGCCAAGCGCGGGAAAATTTTCACCCGAATTATCAAAGAACTGACGGTTGCCGCGAGGAACGGTGGCGGCGATCCTGAGATGAATCCGCGGCTGCGCACGGTTGTTGCCGACGCCAAGGCGAACAACATGCCGCGCGAGAATATCGATCGCGCCATTCGGCGAGGTACAGGTGAGGAGCCTGGCGTCTCATACGACGAGATCACCTACGAAGGGTACGGTCCCGGCGGCGTGGCGCTGATGATCGAAACGCTCACCGATAACAAGAATCGTACGGTGGGAGAGATTCGCCACGTGCTTGGCAAGCACGCTGGAAACCTGGCGGCTGAGAACAGCGTCGCGTGGATGTTTTCCAGGAAAGGGCAGATTCTGGTGGAGAAGGGCCCGATCGACGAGGACAAGCTCCTCTCGGCCGCGCTTGACGCCGGCGCGGACGACGTGAACGACGACGAGGGAGGCTGGGAAGTTGTCTGTCCACCAGAGGCCTTCGAGACTGTGCGCGAGGCCGTTCAGGCACTCGGCATCGAGCCTGTTGGGGCGGCGATCGTGATGATTCCGCAGAGCCTGGTCAAGCTGGTTGGACGGGAGGCGCAACAGATGCTGAAACTGATGGAAGCGATCGAAGATCAGGACGATGTACAGCATGTGTGGGCCAATTTCGAGGTGGACGAGAAGGAGCTCGAGGCCTCTCTGGCGTGAAGATTTTCGGCATCGATCCGGGTTCCGAGCGCACCGGTTACGGCTGCCTGGAAACGGATGGCCGCGCGACCCACCTGGTGATGTGTGGTGCGGTCAGCGCTCTCCCCGGTGATGCTTTTCCACAGCGCCTGGCGCGCATTCACCGAGAGCTCTCCACGCTACTGAGTCGCTGCGCCCCCGACTGCGTCGCCATAGAAAACGTGTTCCACGCTATCAACGTCCGTAGTGCCCTGAAGCTCGGGCATGCCCGTGGCGTCGCGATGCTCGCGGCGGTCGAAGCAGGTTGCCCGGTGGCGGAATACTCCCCGACAGAGATCAAGCGCGCTGTCGTGGGCTATGGCCGTGCGGACAAGCAACAGGTTCAGCAGATGATCAAACTGCTGCTCGGTCTCGAGCAGTTGCCCTCGCCGCACGATGCTGCTGATGCACTCGCGGTCGCGATCTGCCATCTGCATTCGGTGCCGAACTACGCTGGGGCGGACTCTGGGGTACCCCGCTACGCGTCGCCGGCGTCGCCCCGCCGGCCCCAGCCGAAGACCTGGCGGCAGTACCGCCCACCGACGACTGGATGATCGCGTTTCTTCGCGGACGGGTCCTCGACAAACAGCCCAACGTGCTCGTCGTGGACGTGCAGGGTGTGGGTTACCAAGTGCATGTGCCCCTGTCCACTTACTACGACATTGGCGACCAGGGAGCGGAGATCGCGCTTCACATCCATACGCACGTTCGTGAAGAGGCGTTTCACCTCTACGGATTCTTAACGACGATCGAGCAGCAGTTGTTCGAACGGCTGATAACGATTAGCGGAATCGGGCCAAAGTTGGCCGTCGCCGTGTTGTCAGGCATTGGGCCCGTCGAACTCGTCCACGCGGTGCAGCACGGTGATGTCGGACGACTGACCGGCATTCCAGGTGTCGGGCGCAAGACGGCCGAGCGAATGATTCTCGAGTTAAAGGATCGCCTCGCGCACCTAACCTTGGCGCAGGGCACTGGCGACCCCTCAACGATGGCTCCCGGCGAACGGCTTCGCGACGATCTCCTTTCGGCCCTGCAGAACCTGGGCTATCATCGGCCGCTGGCGGAAAAGGCTGTTGACGCGATGCTGTCGTCCACCAGCGAACGCAGCTTTGAGCGTGGGCTCAAGGCTGCGCTGCGCGAGCTCATGCGATAGCGCGTCAACGTCCCCAACCTGCTGACTGTGACCGAATGAATGACCGCGTGGTGGCCGGTGGGCGCGTCGAGGAGGACGCGCAATACGAGGCCGGGCTTCGCCCACGCACCCTCAACGAATACATCGGACAGGACCGTGTTCGCGACAATCTCGAGGTGTCGATCGCCGCGGCTCGCGGCCGGGCGGAGGCACTCGATCATGTGCTGCTCTACGGGCCGCCAGGACTAGGTAAGACCACTCTCGCGTACGTCATCGGCAATGAAATGGGCGTGCCGGTGCGCTCCACCGCGGGGCCCGTCATCGAGAAGCCTGGCGACCTGGCGGCGATGTTGACAAACCTGCAGCAGCACGAAGTACTGTTCATCGACGAAATCCACCGGCTGTCGCCAGCGATCGAGGAGATTCTCTATCCGGCGATGGAGGACTATGAGCTCGATATCGTGATCGGGCAAGGTCCGAGTGCGCGTTCCGTCAAGGTTCCGGTCCAGCGTTTCACGCTGATCGGCGCGACGACCCGGGCGGGCCTGCTAACCTCTCCATTGCGGTCTCGTTTCGGCATCGTGCATCGCCTCGACTTCTACGAGGCAGCTGATGTGGAGGAGATCGTCCGCCGTTCTGCAAAGATTCTCGGGGTCGTGATCGACGACGAGGCGAGGAAAGAGATCGGGCGCCGATCGCGCGGAACGCCCCGAATTGTCAACCGCCTGCTGCGGCGTGTCCGGGATTACGCTCAGGTGAGGGCGGATGGTCGGATTACGGCGGAGGTCGCGCGCGCGGCGATGGAACTGCTTGAGGTGGACGATCGAGGCTTCGACGAAGTCGACCGCAAGCTGCTGCGGACGATCATTGACAAGTTCAGCGGTGGGCCGGTCGGCGTGAACAGCCTGGCCGCGGCGATCAGCGAAGAGAAGGATGCGATCGAGGATATCTACGAGCCGTTCCTGATTCAGGCAGGTTTTCTTGATCGTACGCCCCGGGGTCGGATTGCGACTGCCCGGGCTTACGAGTATTTTGGACTTACTGCTCCTCGGAGGGACTCTCAGCTTTGGTAACTACCGCGTCTTTACGTCCGGCGCGCGCACACATCTCCAGCATAGCCACATACGTGCCGCCGCGCGTGCTCAGCAATGCCGACCTTGAGAAACTAGTCGATACGAGCAACGAGTGGATCATGAAACGCGTCGGCATCCGAGAGCGCCATGTCGTCGATCCGGGGGTGGCCACCTCAGACCTCGCGTGCGAGGCCGCCCTGTCCGCGATTCAGAAGGCCGGTCTGACAGCGAAGGACATTGACCTTATTATTGTCGCCACCACCACGCCGGACACGCTATTCCCGAGCACCGCCTGCCTCTTGCAGGCCAGGATCGACGCTCCACATGCGTGGGGCTTTGACCTCAATGCTGCGTGTTCAGGGTTTACGTATGCGCTGACCACGGCATCACAAATCGTGGCGGCCGGTGGTAGTCGACACGCTCTGGTTGTCGGTGCGGATGTGATGTCGAGCATCATCGACTACACGGATAGAGCGACATGCGTGCTGTTCGGTGACGGCGCCGGCGCTGTCGTAGTCGAGCCCACCGATGACGCGTCGATCGGCGTTCTCGATTTTGAGAATTACGTCGATGGGACCGGGGGGCCGGCGCTGTGCATGCCGGCGGGAGGCAGCCGGCTGCCAGCGTCCACGGAGACCGTAGAACAGCGCCTGCACTACGTGAAACAGGACGGCCAGGCTGTGTTCAAGTTTGCGGTTCGCAACATGGAAGAGGTCTGTCGAAGGATTCTGGAGCGCAACCAACTCCGCGCGGAGCAGGTCGATCTGTTCGTGCCGCACCAGGCCAGCGAGCGCATCATCGTCGCGGCGGTTGAGAAACTGGGCCTGCCACGAGAGAAGGTCGTGATCAACATTGATCGGTTCGGAAACACGACGGCCTGCACGATTCCGCTGGCGCTTTGCGAAGCCTATGAAGCGGGTCGCCTGAAACGTGGCGACCTCGTGCTCTTGGCCTCGGTGGGGGCCGGCTTTACTGTAGGCGGTGTGCTGCTGCGGTGGGGCCTCGACGCGTAGGCATCACAGAGTCGCGTGTCTGCCCGCGTCGTGCTCGCGAGGCCGATCCTCCGCTCGCGCGGTAAACCGTAGGGTCAGGACGTGACGCGCGCTTCCAGGGTTGTGATTCCGAGTGGCGTCGATCGCGCGACGTTGACCGTCGCGGGCCGCGAGGTGCATCTGACGAACCTGCGGAAGCCGTTCTGGCCTGAACACGGCATCACGAAAGGCGCGTTGCTGCAGTACTACTCGGACGTGGCATCTGCGCTGCTGCCCCACATTCGTGATCGCGCGATGGTCATAAAGCGTTACCCTCACGGCGCCGCTGGTCCGTTCTTCTTCATGAAGCACGCGCCGACCCCACGTCCGGCGTGGATTCGCACGTGCCCCATTCCGCACCCAGGCGGGACGGCGATCGACTTTCCTGTCATTGACGACTTGCCGTCGTTGCTGTGGGTCGTCAATCTCGGGTGTATCGACCTCAACCAGTGGTATGCCAAATGCGACGATGTCGACCGACCGGACTTCGTGCACTTCGATCTTGACCCTGGCGAAGGCGCGACGTTTGAGCACGTGCGCGAATGCGCCCTGATCATCAGGGATGCACTCCACACGCTCGGTATGAAACCTCTCGTCAAGACAAGCGGATCGAAGGGCGTGCATCTCTACGTCCCGATCGTGCGCCGGCCGGTGCAGAAGGCAGTCTGGACATTCGCCAAGGCGCTCGCGGTGGAACTGGGGTTGCGACACCCGAAGTTAATGACGACCGAATACCGGATCGCGAAGCGGCCCAGAGGGCGAGTCCTTGTGGACTACAACCAGAACCGGTGGGGCAGCACGCTTGCCAGCGTGTACTCCGTGCGACCGCGGCCGCGCGCCACGGTATCGACACCGCTGAAATGGGAGGAGGTTGCCGGCCGTGCCACGACAGAAGATTTCCGGATCGACAATGTCCCGGCGCGTCTTCGGGCGGAAGGCGATCTGTGGAAACCGCTTCTGCGCGCGCGCGGTCGTACCGACCTCGACACGTTCCTGCCAGCCAGTCGAGGGGCATGACCGACCCGGTCATGATGACACGCGATTTTGACTTCGACCTTCCCGATGCATTGATCGCGCAGGAGCCGCCCGCTACGCGGGGCGACTCGCGGCTGCTCGTGCTGTATCGAGAGACCGGAAGGATCGAGCACACGGCGTTTTCGCACGTGGCTGACTTCCTGCACCGCGGCGATGTTCTAGCGTTGAACAATACCAAAGTGTTTCCTGCGCGTCTGCTGGGGCACCGCGTTCCGGGCGGCGGTGCCGCCGAGTGCCTGCTGATTCGTCAGGTTCCGAAGCCGCCGGGAGAAGCGCCTGATACCGCCACGGGCGACGATGGCGAAGGAAGCGCTGCCGGTGGATTGGTGGACGCCGATCTGCCAACCGCGCAGGCGGTGGCCGGCGAGAGGCTGGACGGGGAAGAGTACGCCGCTGGGAGCCCGGTCTGGTGGGAAGCGCTCATGCATCCTGGCCAGCGCCTGAGGCCGGGAACGCGGACTGTCTTCGAGCGTGCCGGCGTGCGGCTGTACGGTGAGGTCGCGGCGAGGCACTTTCATGGTCGCCGGACGATCAAGCTCTGGACCGACAGCGACATCGACGTCGTCGACGCGATCGAACGTATCGGCCACATGCCACTGCCCCCCTACATCAAACGCGACGACCGACTCTCGGATCGCGAGCGCTATCAGACTGTATACGCCCGCGAACGAGGTTCGATTGCGGCGCCGACGGCCGGTCTGCACTTCACCGCAGACGTGCTCGAGACGCTTGTGTCCCGGGGTGTCGAACGCACGGAACTCACACTGCATATCGGCTACGGGACATTCAAGCCAATGCGTTGCGAACGTATCCAGGACCATGTTGTCGACCCGGAGGCATGCGTAGTGCCCACAGAGACCGCCGAGGCATTGACGCGGGCGCGAAGAGAGGGACGGCGAATCATCGCGGTCGGCACGACCAGTATGCGTGCGTTGGAATCGTTGACGTCCCACGAGGATGGCCGGATTCGGCCATCAACCGCGGACGCGGAGTTGTTCATCAGGCCGGGCCACGAGTTTCGCGTCGCCGACGGCCTCATTACGAATTTTCATCTGCCCTGCTCGTCACTGCTTGTCCTTGTGGCTGCCTTCGCCGGTCGCGAACGGGTTCTCCGCGCCTACCGTGAGGCGATCAGTCGAGGGTATCGCTTCTACAGCTACGGCGACGCGATGGCGATCCTGTAACGTATACCGATGCCGTTTCCTTATGAGGAGTTTGACCTTTCGGGCGTGCACACCTATCCGCTGGCGTCGAGGATCAACAAGGCGCGGATCGAAGATTTCGCTCGGCCGGTGGTGCGAGGCTCCAGCTTCAAGGAATGGTTCGACTCGCTGCCGCAGATTCTTGGAGGCAGCGATCTCCGGCGGGTGGTTGCAGCGGTTGTCGGCGCGCGCACGCGCGGTGGTGGCGTCGTGTGGGGCCTCGGCGCCCACGTCATCAAGACCGGCGTGTCGCCGGTGCTGATCGAATTGATGCGCCGCGGCTTCGTGTCAGCGGTGGCACTCAACGGCGCGGGCATCATCCACGACTGTGAAGTCGCGCTGTCGGGCGCCACGTCGGAAGACGTGGACGAGGCCCTCGGCCCCGGCCGCTTCGGGATGGCCGAGGAGACGGGCGTATTGTTGAACGGCGCCATTCGCCGCGGGGCCGAACAGGGTCTTGGCCTCGGTCAAGCCGTCGCGGCATTTCTCTCCGATTGCAACCCGCCGCACGCGGATCGAAGTCTGGCGGTGGCCGCGTATCGTCTGGGCATTCCGATGACGGTCCACGTGGCCATGGGCACCGACATCATTCATATGCATCACACGGCTTCCGGCGCGGCTATTGGCGACACGAGCCTACGGGACTTCAGGTTCTTCACCTCGTGTGTGGCCCGCCTCGGAGGCGGCGTGTACCTGAACTGTGGGTCGGCGGTGGTGCTACCCGAGGTGTTCCTGAAGGCGGTCGCGCTCGCGCGCAACCAGGGTGTCACGCTCGAAGGATTGACGACAGTCAACATCGATTTTCTGAGGATGTATCGCCCAGAGACCAACGTGCTGACGCGGCCTGTAGCCGGCACCGGAGGCGCGGGGATCTCGCTGGTCGGCCATCACGAGGTACTGATTCCCCTGCTGGCGGCCGCCATCATGGAAGCAGCGTAAGCTGGTGGCGCAGCAGTCCGGGCCCCCGGTCCTGATAGAATTCTAGATTCGTGCCGGAGTAGCTCAGCCGGTTAGAGCACGCGTCTCATAAGCGCGGGGTCGGCGGTTCGAGTCCGCCCTCCGGCACCATCGAAGCCCAAATCCCACCCCGGATCCCAGCGCGCGACCGCAGACTTGGGGCTGGGGATTTGGTGATCGGGATTGGGGACGTGACGGGGCTTCATCAGCAGGTTCGCCGGACTATCCGCCGCTATGGGCTCGTGCCCCCGGGCACGCGCGTGCTGGTTGGGCTGTCTGGCGGATCCGACTCGGTGGCGCTGACACGGTTGTTGATTGACCTTGCCGACCACGGCGAATTCATCGTGGCCGGTCTGGCTCATCTGAATCATCAGCTCAGGGCGTCGGCCAACAGTGACGAGTCGTTTTGTCGGCAGTTTGCGCAGCGGAGGGGTCTGGCGATCGCCGTCGAGACGGTCGATGTTCGTGCCCGCGCGCAGTCGCGCGGCCTGTCTGTTGAAGACGCCGCTCGCCGCCTTCGGTACGCATTCCTTGACCGTGTTGCGGCTGACATCGGCGCGGACAGAATCGCGGTTGGCCATACACAGGATGACCAGGCCGAAACCTTCCTGCTCAAACTGATGCGTGGCGCTGGTCTCACGGGGCTGGGTGGGATCTATCCGCGGCGTGGGGCCCTGATCAGACCCCTGCTTGACGTGACCGACGCGGCGCTGAGGGCCTACCTCGTCGCCGAGGGCGAAGCGTGGGTCGAGGACGAAAGCAACAGCGATCTCGACAATCCGCGCAACAGGATTCGCCATCGGATCCTTCCAGAAATGGACCGGGCGGCCGGCGGGTCAAGTCACCCCGCCATCGCACGGGCGGCCGCGCTAATCCGGCAGGACGGGCAGTGGCTCGAGGGGCTCAGTGATGAACGATTCCGGACGCTGGCGGTCGAGACCGATTCTGGCCTTGAAATGGACCGAAAGGGTCTCGCGGCCACGCCGTCCCCCGTACGCCACCGGGTGCTGCTGCGGGCGATGCGTGCCGCCGCCGGCACCCATGAAGTGGGCCTGGACCACGTCGAGGCGGTGACGGCGCTGCTCGGCCGCACACGCGGCGGGGTGGACGTCCCCGGATGCCGCGTGGAAGTTCGCGGCGCAAACCTGGTCTTGCTGCGCAGAGGGGTGGTCTAAGGTGATAATGTTGGGGGGTATGCCGAGCGGGGGACGGTCGTGAACTCGACGCTAAAGAGCCTGGTGTTCTGGATGGCCCTGGTCATCATTGGGGTCATCGTGTGGAATTTTTCCACGCAGCTCCAGACCAGCCTCCAACCCCTGAGTTTCAGTGAGTTCATGGGAGCGGTCGACGCAGGCCAGATCGAGCGGGTCACCATCACCGGCAACGAGATTACCGGCGTCAACACGGCGAACGAAAGCTTTCGGTCCTATGCCCCGCCGCAGTACGAAGGTCTCGCAAACCGCCTGATCGAACGCAACGTCATGGTGTCGGCTCGGGAACCGGCCACGAGCCCGTGGGCCACGCTGCTGTATTCGTGGGCGCCGATTCTCCTGATGATCGGCTTCTGGATTTTCTTCATGCGTCAGATGCAGAGTGGCGGCAACAAGGCCCTCTCATTCGGCAAGAGCAAGGCGAAACTTTCGTCGAGCACCCAGAAGAAGGTGACGTTCAAAGACGTCGCGGGGGTGGACGAGGCCAAAGAAGAACTCCAGGAGATCATCGATTTTCTCCGAGAGCCGCAGAAGTTCCAGAAGCTTGGCGGTCGGATTCCGAAGGGCGTCCTTCTGATGGGCGCTCCCGGAACGGGCAAGACGCTCATGGCACGGGCCGTCGCGGGCGAAGCCAATGTGCCGTTCTTCTCGATTAGCGGTTCGGATTTCGTTGAGATGTTCGTGGGGGTCGGCGCGTCGCGCGTGCGCGATTTGTTCGAGCAGGGAAAAAAGAACGCACCGTGCATCGTGTTCATCGACGAAATCGATGCCGTCGGACGGCATCGAGGGGCCGGCCTTGGCGGCGGCCACGATGAGCGCGAGCAAACGCTGAACCAGCTCCTGGTGGAGATGGATGGCTTTGAAGCCAACGAAGGCGTCATCCTCGTCGCAGCCACGAATCGCCCGGATGTGCTCGACCCGGCCCTGCTACGTCCGGGACGGTTCGATCGGCGCATCGTGGTCAATCGTCCAGATGTCAGAGGGCGCGAGGGCATTCTCGACGTGCACACGAAGAAGATCCCGATGTCGGACGATGTGGATGTGGCGGTACTGGCGCGAGGGTCTTCGGGGTTTTCCGGCGCCGACTTGGCGAATCTGGTCAACGAAGCAGCGCTCGCTGCGGCTCGCGTCAATCAGAAAGTCGTGCGCATGCTCGACTTCGAGTCTGCGAAGGACAAGGTGCTGATGGGCGCGGAACGACGCTCCATGATCATCAGCGAGGACGAGAAGCACGTCACCGCCGTGCACGAAGCGGGTCATGCGTTGCTGGCGGTCATGTTGCCGAAGGCGGAGCCAATCCACAAGGTGACCATCATTCCGCGCGGAATGGCGCTTGGCCTGACACAACAGTTGCCGGTCGACGAGAAGCACAACTACTCGCGCGAGTACCTGGAGGATCAGATCGCCATACTCTTGGGTGGTCGCATTGCGGAAGAGATCACGATCGGGAGTGTCACGACGGGTGCGGGCAACGACCTTGAGCGCGCGACCGACATGGCACGCCGTATGGTGTGCGAATGGGGCATGAGCGACGCTATGGGGCCGCTGGCCTTCGGCAAGAAGGAGGAGCAGATCTTCCTCGGTCGCGAGATCGCCCAGCACCAGGACTATAGCGAAGACACGGCGTTGCACATTGACCGAGAGGTCAAGCGATTCGTTACCGACAACTATGAGCGGGCGCAGAAGTTGCTGCTCGAGCACAAGGAGCAGGTGATGGCCTTGGCGGACGCGCTCCTCGTGCGCGAGACGCTCGACGCTGAGCAGGTCCGGCGCATCGCCGCGGGTGAAGAGCTTGAGGCATTTGTACCGGCGCCGAGCCCGGCGCCGGCGCCACCCAAGGAGCCGGAGACGGCGAAAGAGGAAGAGCGACGGGCCATCGTGACGCCACTGGCGCCGAGCCCCGTCACGCAGGAGTAGTTCAGGACATCGCCGGACGCGGCGGCGGTACGGCTCGTCGCACATCGCACGCCCGCGCTTCGCGTGGGCGTTCTCGCGTACAACCGGACTCGCTCACTTGCGTTGACTGTCGTTCCTTTACACTGTCTCCTCATGCCTATACGCCGCCGCTTCACTGTTCCGCTGCCCGGCGGCGCGAGCCTCGCCCTGGGCGAGCGGGTGCTCGTCATGGGGGTCGTCAACGTCACACCGGATTCGTTTTCGGATGGTGGGCAGTGCCTCGACCCGGCCAACGCAATCGAGGCCGGGGTGCACATGGTGGAAGAGGGCGCCGACCTCATCGACATCGGCGGTGAGTCGACGCGGCCGGGCGCTGATCCGGTCGCTGAGGCGGAGGAGCAGCGACGAGTGCTCCCGGTCATCGATGGGCTGGCGGGTCGCGTTCCCGTCCCGATTTCTGTCGATACTTATCGGGCCTCAACGGCGGCGGCAGCGCTCGCCGCCGGAGCTTCGCTGGTCAACGACATGAGCGGCCTGAGATACGAGCCGGCGTTGGCAGATGTCGTCGCCAGCCATGGCGCAGCCATGGTCTTGATGCACACGCGTGGACGCTCTCGGCAGATGTACGACCAAGCGTCGTATAACGATGTCATTGCAGAGGTGCAGGACGAACTGCGCGAGAGCATAGCCTTCGCGACCGGTGCAGGCATCGCCGCAGAGCGCATCATCCTTGATCCAGGTCTCGGGTTCGCCAAGGCCGCGGCGCACAGCTATGAGGCTCTAGCCAGGCTCGACGAGTACACCGATCTTGGACGGCCGCTGCTTGTGGGTCCCTCCCGCAAGTCGTTTCTGGCGACGGCCCTGCGCGGGTCCGTCCCGGCGTCAGATCGCGATTGGGCGACAGCCGCGGCCGTCACGTCTGCTGTGCTGTCTGGGGCACACATCGTGCGCGTGCATGCGGTGCGCGAGATGTTGCAGGTCGTGCGCGTCGCCGACGAGATTCGGCGATATCATTCGTGAGTACGTGACCTGGCTGGCAGAGCTTCTCCGGCGCCAGACGATCAGCTGGTGGGATCTTCTCGATATCGCCATCATCTCGGTCCTGATCTATCAGTTGTTGCTACTGATCAGGGGCACTCGGGCTGTGCAGATGGCGTCGACCGCCGGCTTTCTGATCGGACTATTCTTCCTGTCGGAACGGCTCGAACTCGAGATGGTCAACTGGGTCATCCGGAATCTTGCCGGCTACGTCGTATTCGCCATCATCGTGTTGTTTCAGACGGATATCCGCCGCGCAATGGCGCATTTCGGTCGTGCGTCGCTGCTGCGACATTTCCGCAGGGCGCACAGTACGAACGAGACGATCGAGGATGTCGTCGCCACCGCTGAGGCCCTCGCATCGCAGCGCACCGGTGCACTGATCGTCATCGAGCGCCAGATCGGCCTACGCAACTACGTGGAGGGGGGCATCCCGCTGGAGGCAATGGTGACCTACGATCTGCTGGCGAGCATCTTCCAGCCCGGATCGCCGCTGCACGACGGCGCCGCGATTATTCAAGGTGACCGGGTCTCGGCAGCGGGATGTTTCCTGCCGCTCTCGGTCAGCCCTGGCGTCAGGCGGGAGATGGGGACGCGGCATCGCGCGGCACTCGGTTTGACCGAAGAGAATGATGCGGTTGCGATTGTTGTCTCCGAGGAAACGGGCAGTATCTCGCTGGCCCTTGGCCGCGACCTCCAGCGCGGCATTTCGCCTGAAGCGCTGCGTACTCGTCTGCAATCGTTGTTGGGCGGTCGACGGGGTGGCCGTCGCCCGCGCGACGACTCACGGAGCCCTCTGACATAGATGGCGAATTTGCGCGTTCGAAACGTCGGTCTCAAGTCGCTCTCGGTGGCGTTGGCGGCGCTGGCTTGGTTGCTTCTGTCCGGTGAGCAGGTCGTGGAGCGGGCTTTGCAAATCCCGCTCGAGTTCACTAACTTGCCGGCTGACCTCGAAATGGTGGGGGACACTCCCGCCGTTGTGGACGTCAGGGTCCGCGGGTCCTCAGGAGCCCTGAGCCGCGCAACGGCCCTTGAGCTTGTCGCGGTGCTCGATGTGGGATCGGGTCGGCCGGGTCAGCGTCTCTTGCATCTGTCGGGCGCTGATGTGCGAACGCCGTTCGGAGTCGAGGTTGTCCAGATTACCCCCTCGAACGTGTCGATCGAATTCGAGTCTCAGGCCACGAAGATCGTCCCGGTCGTCCCAGGGATTCAGGGGGAACCGGCTGAAGGGTACGTCGTTGGCACCGTGGCGGCGAACCCGGCTTCCGTGCAGGTTGTCGGCCCGTCCAGCGCGGTTGAGAGGTTGACAGCAGCGATTACCGAGTCTGTGTCTGTTGCCGGCGCGGCGGGACGTGTGACGGAGACCGTCAACGTCGGCATTGGGGATCCCTCCGTACGACTCCGCTCACCGGTGAGCGCCACCGTAACTGTGGACGTGCTGGTCCGGCCTGTGGAATGGGCGATCGCCGGAGTCCCGGTGCGAGGCCGTCTCGGCGGTCCGCCTGCACCCGTGATCGCTGAGGTGGCCGTCTTTCTTCGCGGTCCACGGGAGCTGCGATCGTCGGCCGTCGAGGATTTCGACGCCTCGGTCGATACTGACGGGCTTCAGGCTGGCGTCTTTGAGCTTCCGGTGAATGTCACGCCGCCAGTCGGCGTCAGCGTCATACGCGTGGAACCACCGTTCGTGCGGGTCGAGGTTCGATAGGGGGACGATGGAACGGCTCTTTGGCACCGATGGTGTGCGTGGCAAGGCTGGCCAGTACCCGCTGGATGCGGTCACCGTCCGACGGGTTGGCGTCGCACTGGCGCGTGCGTTGCGACCCACAGATGGGGGCGCCCGGTTTCTTGCGGGACTCGACACGCGGGAGTCGGGAGTCTGGATCGAGCGCGAACTCGCCGCTGGCATGTGGAGCCAGGGGGGCAGGCTCACAAGCGCCGGTGTCATGCCGACGCCGGCGATCGCCTATCTGACGCCCCGCATGGGTTATACCGCCGGCGTGGTGATCTCCGCGTCGCACAACCCCTTCGAGGACAACGGCATCAAGGTGTTTTCCGGGACAGGCGAAAAGTTCACACGGCGACTCGAGGGGCACGTTGAATCGATCGTGGCCGATTCGTCAGGGGGCGTGCATGATAACGGGCGCGGTAGTTCAAGCGCCGAGGCCAGCTCCATCCCGGACCCGGTCGACCGCATTGACTATCGATCGGAGTACATCTCGCAGCTGCTGCGCATTGTTCAGCCTGAACATCGGCACCGATCTGTTCGTGTCGCCGTGGACTGTGCCAACGGCGCGACCACGACGGTCGCGCCGAGGCTGTTCGAGGAACTCGGGTTCGACGCGACGTGCATCGGCTGCGAGCCGGATGGACGAAACATCAATCTCGGTTGTGGCTCGACGGCGCCAGAGCTGCTCGCGCGCACGGTTGTCGAGGGAGGCTACCAGCTCGGAATCGCCTATGACGGTGATGGCGATCGCGCGATGTTTGTCGACGCTGATGGGCACGTCATCGATGGAGACGCTGTCATGTTGATGTGCGCCAAGCAGCTCAAGGCCGAGGGCCGCCTCACCGGCAGCGCTATCGTCGCGACCGTGATGAGCAATATAGGACTCGAGGTCGCGCTACGCGAGGCAGGCATCGAAACAGTGCGCTGTGCCGTTGGTGACAAGCACGTCATGGAGGAAATGCTGGCGCGCGGCCTGGTACTCGGCGGCGAGCAGTCCGGCCACGTGATTTTCTCCGAGCATCTGCCTACGGGAGACGGACTCGCCACGTCTCTGAACGTCCTGCGGACAATGGAAGCTACGGGGCGCCATCTTGGGGACCTTGCGTCCGACCTGACAGCGTATCCGCAGGTGCTGATGAACGTCCGCGTGCGGCGTAAAGTCGAGCTGCAGACGGTTCCTCAAGTGGCTGATGTGATGTCATCCGTCGAGTCCCGCTTGGCGGGGAACGGCCGATTGCTGGTGCGTTACTCCGGCACCGAGCCGCTGCTGCGCGTCATGCTGGAAGGTCGTGATCAGGGAGACATTCAACGGTGGGGCCAGGAGATCGTCGACGCGATCAAGGCGCACGTCGCGTGCTGATGCGCGGAGTCCGGCTCCGGGTTGTCGTCGGTGCGCGTCCCGGAGCGGTATCCGGGGTGTGATGTGGCCAGATTATCCGTCAACGTCAACAAGGTCGCGACGCTCCGGAATTCGAGGGGCGGGCTCATGCCCTCCGTGCTGGAGGCCGTGGATGTCTGTGTCGCGGCAGGGGCCAGCGGTATCACGGTGCATCCGCGGTCGGACGCCCGACACATCACCACCGCCGATGTCCACGACATCGGCGGCCGTCTCTCCGGCGCTGACCGCCGCGTAGAGTTTAATGTGGAAGGTGATCCACGCCAGGATCTGCTTGAACTGGTTCATGCAGTAAAGCCCGACCAATGCACGCTGGTCCCTGTGCGTCCTGGCGAGATCACGAGTCAGGCCGGGTGGGCGGCTGATACACCACGCGAGGGGCTTGGCAAGGTCGTCGATGCGCTGCGCGCCGCAGGCGTGCGGGTAAGCGTGTTCGTGGATCCGGACGAGGCGTCACTGCGGTGGGCGGCGGATCTCGGTGCTGACCGGGTCGAGTTGTACACCGAGCCGTTCGCGCGGGCCTTCGAGCAGGGGGCCGAAGAGGGGCGTCGCTCGTTCGCCGTGTTCACTCGGGCCGCGGAGCTGGCGCACGAACTCGGTCTCGGCGTGAACGCTGGGCATGACCTGGACCTCAGCAACCTTGTGGTGTTCCGCGGCTTGCCCCATCTGGATGAGGTGTCTATCGGCCACGCGCTGGTGAGCCGCGCGGTGTTTGTGGGCCTCTCCCAGAGCGTTCGTGAGTACCTCGATGTGCTGCGAGCCTGACCCGGGTTGGCCGGGTGATGCGCCGGCGGCCTCGGCCCTTCTCACTGTCGCTGGCGCAGTCCAGGATGTACGGACCTGGCGTCTCGCTGCATGGTTCCAGCTGAGGCGCCGGTGAAATAGAATCGACGGGAGGCACAGGCTTTTTAATGCGTTCAGAATCCATCGTATTTGCCGTGGCTGGAATGTGTTTCGGCGTCATCCTCGGGTGGGTGGTCGGTGCCCAGCAGGCTGGCCAGGTGCCGGCGACGCTGACCGCAGCGGCTCCAGCGGGGGACACGGGCGGTGGTGCCGCCCCGCAGGCGCCGCCGCTCGATGAGGCGCGTGTCCAGTCGCTCATGACCGTGATCAAAAACGATCCGGAAAACGCGGGCGCGGCTCTGCAGTTGGCCAACACCTACTTCGATGCCGAGCGGTATGCCGACGCCATCACGTGGTACGAGGAGAGTCTGCGAATCGACCCGTCGAATCCCGATGCGAGCACCGATCTCGGTGTCAGCTATTACTACTCAGGATTGACCGATCGCGCGCTGGAGCAGTTCGAAGTGTCCTTGACGCTCGATCCCCGCCATACCAAGACGATGCTGAACCAGGGCATTGTGTTGGCATTCGGCAGGCAGGATCTTGAAGGTGCCCAAGCGGCATGGCAGCAGGTCGTTGCGCTCGCGCCGAACAGCCCCGAAGGGCAGGCGGCGAGTCGAGCGCTTGAGGGCATTACCGCGGCGGGTCACGGCGCCGCCGCGCCAGGTGGCTAGGGAAGGCGATCGGTGCTCCGCCTCGTCCTTTCCGCTGTCCTTCTTTTCCTGGTGGCTCGGGCCCTGTTGCGGCTGATCGGCGGTGTCATCGAAGCCGCGGGGGGTACGCGGTCGGCACGTGACGGTGGAAGCATCGCGGGGACGAAACTCGTGCGGGATCCGGTGTGCGGGACATACGTGGCACCGGGCGCGGCGTTGTCGCTCACGTCGGCCGGCAGTACGCACTACTTCTGCTCTAAGGAGTGTAGAGAGGCGTTCGGTAGGACGGCCTGAGGGCTAACCCGCGTGCCGAGGCGGCCGTGTCGGTTGTTGGTTCACCCCAGGCGACTCACGCATCATGACCAAGACCGAGGAACAGCTTCGCGCTGAGATCGTAGAAGCCGGGCGCCGGCTGTATGCCCGTGAGTTCGTTGCGTCGAACGACGGCAACATCAGCGCTCGTCTCGACGACCGTCGTCTGATCACCACGCCGAAGAGCGTGAGCAAGGGCTTCATGACCCCGGACATGATGGTGATTGTCGACTACGAGGGTCACAAGCTGGCCGGGGAGCGCGATCCATCGACCGAGTTGCCGATGCACCTCGAGATTTATCGCAATCGCCCAGACGCCAACGCCGTCGTGCATGCACACCCACCGCATGCAACGGGTTTCGCCGTCGCCGGAATCCCGCTCACCCGAGCCGTGCTTGCTGAGGTTGTGACCACGCTCGGGAGCATACCGATTGCGGCCTACGGCACCCCGTCGACGAGCGAGCTTCCTGAGGCCGTGCGCAAGTACATCAAAGCCCACGACGGCATGTTGCTCGCCAACCACGGCGCGGTCACGTGCGGCGGCGATGTGCTGAGCGCCTATTACAAGATGGAGACCATCGAGCACTTCGCAAGAATAAGCTTGGTGGCGCGGCAGCTTGGCGGCGAATACTTGATTTCGAGAGAAGAGGTGATACGGCTGCAGGGTCTTCGGGGCTTCTACGGCATTCCCGCTCCCGCGCCTCTCTGCGCCGACCCATCCGAGGTCGATGGCGAGCAGGTCGTGTGCCAGGAGCTAGAGGCGCCGGAATCATCCGCTAGACGCCTGGTGCCGGCCGCATCTGTAGCGCTCCAGCAGGCGAGCAGGGATGGAGAAATTCGGCTAACATACGCCGAACTGACGGCGCTCATCACGGATGCTGTTAGGACGCTGAAAGATTAGTTCGTCGTGCACCAGCGGCGGACCACGCATCAGCCACTGAGATCCGGAGGCACTGAATGGGAGAGGCGTTGGGAATGGTCGAAACCAAGGGGCTGGTCGCCATGATCGAGGCGGCTGACGCCATGGTCAAGGCGGCGAACGTCACTCTGGTCGGTTGGGAAAAAATCGGCGCCGGCTACGTGACCGCTATTGTCCGGGGCGACGTCGCGGCCGTCAAGGCGGCGACCGACGCCGGCGCAGCCGCAGCGCGCCGTGTGGGCGAGCTCGTGTCGGTGCACGTGATCCCGCGTCCGCACGCAAACCTTGAGGACGCCCTACCCATCGGGAAGGCTGGATCAGGCAAGTCGTAGCAGGTATCTGTCCCGATGATTCTCGCCCGCATCGTCGGGACCGTTGTTGCCACCCGGAAAGACCAGCGCCTTGTCGGTCACAAGCTGCTGGTAGCGCGTCCGATGGACCCGCAGCGCAAATCAGAAGGCGCCTATCTTGTCGCCGTGGACACCGTGGACGCGGGTGTAGGCGAGAGCGTCCTGATCGTCAGCGGGAGCTCTGCCAGGATGGCGGCCGGCCTGAAAGACTGTCCGGTCGACGCGGCGGTCGTCGGCATCGTGGATACGATAGACCTTCCGGCAGGGGACTAACCGGGTGCAACTCGCCCGGGTTATCGGCGACGTCGTCGCCACACTCAAAGACGAAAATCTGTCGGGAATGAAGCTGCTCGTACTGCAGCCGCTGGGGGCCGACGGCTCGGCGTCTGGCCGGACGCTCGTGGCGGTGGACGCCGTGGGCGCCGGCGTTGGAGAAACCGTGTTTTTCGTGCGCGGAAAGGAAGCGAGCCTACCGTTTTATCCGAGGTGGGTTCCGACCGACGCCGGAGTGGTCGGCATCGTGGATCACTGGGATCTGGCCTGATGCAGATCGCTCGCGTGGTTGGAACGGTGGTGGCGACGCAGAAGCACGCCGCATTCGAGGGCGCCAAGCTGCTGCTGGTGCAGCCGCTGACGCTGGACGATGCGCCTCGTGGGCCGGCACGACTGGCCGTCGACGGGCTCGGTGCCGGCGTACACGAGAAGGTGCTGATTGTGATGGAGGGACGCGCGGCTGGGGAGGCGCTTGGCCGGAGGCTCGCGCCCGTGGACGTAGCCGTCGTCGGTATTGTGGATACCGTGGACGTGCAGGCATGAACGAGCAGGAGCTTCGCGTGCTCGTGCGCCGAGCGATCGCCGAACACGAAGGGTGTGCCGGCTGAACGCTCCGATCAACCACGGCTGGTGGCAGTCGAGCAGTGCCACCCGAGCCATGGAAGGTGGGAGCTCCCGTCTGGCGCCGAGACGGACGGTCCCTGCCTGATCGAACCAGCCGTGATGTGTGATCACTGTGGCTACTGTCGGCGGTCTCATCTGGTCATCGCAACAGTTCGGCCAGTTTTTCGGCTGGTTTCATCCAGCCGAGGGTTTGTCGAGGCCGGTCGTTGAGCGTGTGCGCTACTCGATCAAGATGCCGTTGAGTATGCGCTGATAAGTCACTGCCTCGTGGAAAATACTGGCGGAGCAACCCGTTGGTATTTTCGTTGCTGCCGCGTTGCCAGGGACTGGACGGATCGCAGAAGTAGACCTGCACGCCGGTGGCAATGCTGAACTGCAGGTGCCCGGCCAACTCCTTGCCACGATCCCACGTCAAGGACCGCACAAGATGCCGCGGTAGCGTACGAATTTTCTTGGCGAGGAGTCCACACACATGCTGACTGGTCTTGTCGCGGCCGATGGCCAGGAGCATCACATAGCGGGTCTGGCGCTCCACCAGCGTCGCAATCGCGGATTGTCCTCGTGCCCCCAGCATGAGGTCGCCTTCCCAATGACCGGGGACGGCGCGATCGGCAATCTCGGCCGGTCGGTCGGCGATGAGGACCATGTCTCTGATGTAGCCCCCGGGATCTTTGCGACCATGCGGGCGGCGGCGGGTGCGCCCCGAACGTAGACACGCGGTGAGTTCTTTGCGCAGTGCCCCCCTGGACTGCACAAAGAGCGACCGATAGATGGTCTCGTGGGACACGTGCATCTCGGGATTGCGTGGGTGCTCCACCCGCAGTCTCGCACTGATCTGTTGAGGAGACCACCACGTGTGTAACATCGATTCCACCTGGGCGCGGAGCCCTGGACAACGTCGAAACTTCGTGACTTTCGGCCGCCGCCCTTTCCGGTATGCGGCCTCGTCGGCGCGACAGGCCCGATATCGGCCTCGTCCGCCGTTGCGATTGACCTCGCGAGACACGCTGGAGGCGGCTCGTCCAAGACTGCGCGCAATCGCCCGATACGACGCACCACCCCGTAGCCCCCGCGACACCTCTTCCCGCTCAGCCAACGCCAGTTGCCGCGCAGACCGACTGGCCGGCCGTGCCAGCATCCCGCCAACGGCATTCAACACGCGTTGAACCGTTTTCGTCGAACAGCGGACGACGGCCGCGGCCGTCTCGAAACTATGTCCTTCGTTGATGAGCCGGCGCACAGCCAGCCGTTCTTCTCGAGTCAGCCGGACACCCCGGATACGTTTCACTGCCACCGCAACACCTCCGTGTTCAAGTGTCCCTGGTGTTGCGTTCACCGTGAGAGAGCAAGCTCTGTCGTACGGACACTAAAGCGCTTTTCATGACCGTGTGGCGTTCGAGTAGCCGCAATGCCGAAAGGGTTCCGGCATTCGGCGGGACCGACGCGTCGCAGTGGCGCGTGCAGAAGTAACATGGCTCGTCCAGTCAGTACAAGGGCTATTTGAAAAGCGCTCTAAGCGTGGCAGTCAAACGGTGAAGCTCCCGGTCCTGGTCACTCGCGCGTTGCCCTCCTCGGTCATGCAACGCCTTGAGGCGGCATGCGACGTGGATCGGGCTGAGAGCGATCGCGTCCTGGCGCACGACGAGCTCGTCGCACGGATCCGTGGCAAGCAGGCGCTGCTGTCGATGGTCACCGATGTTGTCGACCGGTCCCTGATCGAGGCTGGCACATCCCTACGCATCATTGCCAATGCCGCTGTCGGCTTCAACAACGTCGACGTGGTCGCAGCCGGCGAGCGAGGGATCGTCGTGACCAATACGCCGGATGTGCTGACCGACGCGACGGCCGATTTCACGCTCGCGCTGATCCTGGCGATCACCCGCCGCCTGGGAGAGGGTGAACGCCTGATTCGCCGCGCCGGGTGGCAGGGATGGGCGTTTGATCAGCTACTCGGCATGCAGCTTCGCGGCCGACAGCTCGGCATTGTCGGATTCGGGCGGATCGGAAAGGCCGTGGCCACACGAGCCGCGGCTTTTGGCATGACCGTGGCGCACGCATCCCGGTCGGGAGACGGCATGCCGCTGGACCGACTCCTTGCGACATCGGACATCGTCTCGCTGCATGTGCCGCTGACGCCCCAGACACACCACCTGATTGGACAGGCCGAGCTTGCGCGCATGAAGCGGTCAGCCTATCTCGTCAACACGACCAGAGGACCTGTGGTAGACGAAGCGGCGCTGGCCTGGGCGCTGCGCAGCCGATTGATCGCAGGTGCGGCGCTCGATGTCTACGAGCGCGAGCCAGCGGTACACCCTGAGCTGCTCACGCTTGAGAATGTCGTGCTGGCTCCCCATCTTGGCAGTGCCACGACGGACACGCGGACAGCGATGGCGGACCTTGCGGCGAGCAACGTCATCGCCGTACTCGGTGGCGATCCACCATTGACGCCGATCCCCTGACAATTCCGCCGCGGCGCAATAGCGCGTATTTCACTTGGACCTCGCACTCAGTCGTGGTACTCCTGCGGGTGGTGAGAGGACTGATGGCTGCGTACGCCCTGGATCGACGGAGAGGGGTACTACTTGCGGTTACTCGGGAGCTACGCGCTCACGAAACCAGCGCTAGATGACACCGGTCCATCGCAAGCCGTCACCGCGCAGGCCGTTACCTGGAAAGCCGGCGCCCCGCAAGGTGGAGCGTGTCATGCGGGCGCTGTCCCAGGCGATCACCGGTCTTGAGCTTCCGGCCGTCGAGAAAATATCCGACGAGCAGGCGGAGGATCCGTTCCAGATTCTGATCGCGACCGCGCTGTCGGCACGCACTCAGGATGCGACGACCCACGCGGCCTCGACGCGGCTCTTCAAGGTCGCCCGGACGCCAAGGGCGATGGGCTCGTTGCCGGTGAAGGACATCGAGCGGCTGATCTATCCGGTGAGCTTCTATCGTCACAAAGCTCGATATGTGAAAGCGTGCTGCGAGATGCTCGTGACCCGCTGGCATGGCAAGGTACCGTCCTCGATGAGCGATCTCGTCATGCTGCCTGGTGTCGGCCGAAAGACGGCGAATCTCGTGATGATTCTCGGCTTTCGGAGCCTCCAGAACATCTGCGTCGACACGCACGTTCACCGGATCTCCAACCGGCTTGGATGGGTGAAAACCTCGTTGCCAGACGAGACGGAACAGGCGCTGTACGGCGCCATTGCCCGGCGGTGGTGGCCGTATATCAATTTGTATCTCGTCACGTGGGGGCAGAATGTGTGCCGGCCGGTGCATCCGCGATGCGGGGATTGCGCCATTCGAGGGGAATGCCCAAGAATTGGGGTTCAGAAGAGGCAGAGGGTGAGCAAGGCCCAGACGGTTCCGCGAAAGCGAACTCAACGGAGGACAGCATGAAGCGAATGGTTGCAAGAAATGATGTGGCTGCGAGTGTGATTCGAGTTGTCCCCCTCGCCATGCTGACGCTCACGCTGGTCGGCTGTTCGCCAAGCCCCCCGGAGGCACCAGCTGAGGAGACGGTGGCCGCCGAACCCGCTAGTGGCGCTCCCGCCGCCGCGGTACCGGGGGGCGAACCAGCGGTGGCCGAGGACTCGGCGGAGGCCGCGGCGACGGAAAGCAGCGGACCGCCCATTCTTATCGTCGAGACGGCGAAGGGCACGATCGAGATCGAGACCTATCCAGACGAGGCGCCGAAGTCCGTCGAGCACATCGTCGCGCTGGTCAACAGGCGGTTCTACAACGGGCTGCGCATCCAGCGGGTGGAACCCGGATTTGTCGTGCAGTTTGGCGATCCTCAAACGCGCGACATGACCCGTCGCGCCACGTGGGGTTCGGGGGGCAGTGGCAACCCGATTGGCGTGTCCGAAGTGAGTCCCACGCACACGCACCGGCTCGGCTCCGTCGCCCTCGCCCATCCCGGCGATCCGACCAGGGCGGACAGCCAGATGTACATCTCATTTGGGCCGCAACCGGCGTTGGATGCCGATTTCACCGTGTTCGGCCAAGTCATTTCCGGGATAGATGTCGCGAGGACGCTCGAGGTCAACGACGTCATCAGGAGAGTGACCGTGCAACCGTGACCGCCACACGCGGTAACGCCCGGTGCTCGCGGACATAGGCATTTGCTGACGATCAACGAGATCTTCTATTCCATTCAGGGCGAATCAACGTTTGCCGGCCGGCCGTGCGTGTTCGTGCGTCTCTCGGCGTGTGACCTTCGTTGCTCGTGGTGCGACACCGAGTACGCGTTTCACGAGGGGCGCAAGCGGTCAGTGGACGACGTGCTCGCCGAAGTGGATCGTCTGAACTGCCCGCTGGTCGAGGTGACCGGTGGCGAGCCGTTGATGCAGGACGAGGTGTACCCACTTATGCGGTCGCTGCTGGATCGGGGCCGAACCGTGCTGCTTGAGACGGGGGGGCACCGCAGCACTGCTGATGTGCCGGCGCCCGTGGTCACGATTCTCGACGTGAAGTGCCCCGGCAGCGGAGAGGCGCACCGCACGGAGTGGGCCAATCTTGAGCGACTTCGGCCCCATGACGAAGCGAAGTTCGTCGTGAAGGATCGCGAGGATTACGAGTACGCGTGCAGCGTGATCAGCCAATATGATCTGGGCGCGCGCGCCGCCGCGGTGCACCTGTCACCGGTGCACGATGTCATGGACCTGCGACGTCTCTCGGAGTGGGTGCTTGCGGATCGATTGGACGCGCGTGTCCAGGTGCAGTTGCACAAGTACATCTGGGATCCCCTCACGCGCGGCGTCTGACAACAGGCGCGCAACGATCGAACCAACAGATGTCTGAGGCGGTTGTGCTGTTAAGCGGAGGGTTGGATTCCTATACGGCTGCGGCCATGGCTCACGCGGACGGCTACCGGCTCTTCGCGCTGACGATTCGTTATGGGCAGCGTCACGCGCAGGAGCTGGCTTCGGCTCGCGCCGTAGCTGCCGCACTTGGCGTGGAACGGCACGTCGAATTCGACGCCGACCTGTCGCTGTTCGGCGGGTCGTCACTGACTACCGACCGCCCTGTCCCGAAAGACCGTGTGCTCGATGGTGGCGGCATTCCCTCAACCTATGTGCCGGCACGGAATACCGTGTTCCTGGCGCTGGCGTTGGCGTGGGCTGAGACGCTTAGGGTTCGTGACATTTTCATCGGCGTGAATGCGCTGGACTATTCTGGGTATCCCGATTGCCGACCGGAGTTCATCGCGGCCTTTGAGCAACTCGCGGCGCTTGCGACGGCTGAGGGAGTCGGCGGCGCCAGCATTCGCATTCATGCTCCCCTCCAGCACCTGACGAAGGCCGAGATCATTGAGAGGGGGCTCACGCTCGGACTTGATTACGGGCTGACGCACAGTTGCTACGACCCCGATGCAGGCGGACACCCCTGCGGTCGTTGTGACAGCTGCGCGCTTCGGGCGGCTGGATTCGCACAGATGGGCTTAGCCGATCCGTTGTTGGGCCGATAGCGCGGATTTCACGTGTACCTAGGACTCGGTCGTAGTACTCCTGCGGGCAGGAAGCGGCTGAATAGGTGCCTACTCCTTGGATCGACGGGCGCGGGTACTGGTTGCGGTTACTCGGAGCTACGCGCCCATGAAATCCGCGATAGACGACATCGATTCAGGCTGACGTCAGGCGTCCGACGTCAGTCACCGACACGGCTGAACCCGGCCAACCGCACCGCGATGCGATCAATGACCTGTGCGGCCTCGCGACCGGAGCCCTCAAAGCCATCCGCGATGAGCGCGAACCCGAGCGCCTCACCGTCCAGCGTGCGAACGTATCCCGCCAGCGATCTGATATTCGACATCGTACCTGTCTTGGCGCGCAGATTGTCCTCGGCCGGCGTGTCCCGCATCCTGCCGGCCAGGGTGCCATCTCGCCCGGCGACTGGCAGTCCCGTCATCCACGGTGATGTCCATGAAGGGTCGTACATCTTCTGCAACACGGCAAGCAGCGTCTCGGGCGCGATCGCGTTGCGTCGCGAGAGCCCTGAACCGTCGATGATCTGCCAGGCGTCAGGCGGGATGTCCCAGTTCGCTAGACGGGTCCGCAAGCCCTCCAGTGCCGCGTCGTTGGTCGGAAGCACGTCCCGGTCCGCGTTGAGCCTCAGCACCGCCTCGCCGTAGAGGTTGACGCTGTCCTTGAGGAGCGGCTGCGTGATCTCGGCAAGCGTCGGGGAGCGATGCGCGTATAGCAGTGTCGCGGTCGCCCACTCGGGGCGCTCGGCCACGTCGTCGATGTCGAACGCCTCGCCGGTGATTTCGACGCCACCGTCGAGAAGCGCGTGGCGCAGCTTGCTGGCGAACCACAGCGTCGGATTGCCGGCCGACACCGAGAGCTGAGTCGGTGTAGCCCCGGCCGGCACCGAGCCCGCGATCGTGAGAAACGGTTCGCCAGGACGCTGCTCCGGCCAAACCAGGAACGAGGATGTTGCAGCGCCCGTTGTGGTCCTGTTGCGGAGCGGACGAGACGAGTCGGACGGATCGACGCTGAGCGTTGGCCGGTCGCCAGACAACAGGGCTGGGTTGACCGTCACCGTCATGCGGTTCTCTTCGAGATTGAGTGGGCCAAACAGTGAGCCGGTCGTGTACCCGAGGTCGTCCCATGCCCAGGCGAGCTGTGGGCGCGGCTCTTCGCCGGCGTCGTCGTCGCCGATGATTCGTCCGTCGATGCGGCGCAATCCCTGCGCCCTGAGGGCGTCCACAAAGACGGACAGCGTCTGACCCGCGCGACCCCCTATGGTGGGATCACCTGAGCCGACGACGATCAGATCGCCGTGGAGCGTGCCGTCGACGAGAGGTCCAGCTGCGCGCACCGTGGTCTCGAATCTGAAGTTCCATCCCACGGCATCAGCCGCCCCCGCCAGGCTGACAAGTTTCGCCGCCGATGCTGGGACGAGCAGCGTGCCAGGATTCAGTTCAAAGAGGCGTTCATCACGATCGAAGGAGTGCACCACGATGCCCCAGGCCGCCCGGCGCACGCCAGGCGATGCAGTGGCGGACACGATGTCTTGGGTCAGCTGCTGGATTGGATCGAGGCGGGAAGGGGCGAGCGCAACCGGCGTCTTCGCGCAGCCGGCTATGTCAATGGCCAGTACAACCAGGGCGAGGATGTATGGCCGGGAGGTCATGTCATTGCAACGCGTCCACCGCCATGAGTGCCTCGTCGAACAGCATCGCGTCGATTCGAGCAGAGCCTGGTTCGTCGGACCGGGCGGCAAAGACGTCGATCGCCGAGCGGACGAACGTGACCGTCTCCGTGTTGTCACCGTCGTAATGAATGGTCACGGTGAGCGCCGGCGCCTCAAGCGCTGCGCCGGCTGGCTCCTCGAACGCCTCCGCCCGCAGGCGGGAGAGTTTCGCCAACAGATCGTCTACCACGGTGATGTCGACATCCTGGTCCGCTGCATCTCGCCAGGTCGCGTCATCGTCCGTGCTGGGCCGCTCAAGGGTGCGCGTCTCGTCCCCGCGGCGTGTTTCGAGTCGGGTGGCGGTGAACGATCTGGCGTCGAAGATGTCCTTACGGCGGTATTCAGACACGCCCTTGGAGAGGTCCGTCAGGAGGCTCTCCTCAACCGTGAAGACTTCCGGGCGGCCGGCATCCCGGGCGAACCGCTCCCCTACGTCCTGGTCTCCGATGAGCAGACTCGCACTGGAGTCTTCGCCCGCCACCGTCGCCGTCAGGATGGGACGATCGAGGCCGTATTCGCGCGGATCGCTCGTCTCCGGCGCGACGATCCGTCGCATGTGCGTCGAAGACAGACTTGTGATCAGGCCTTCTACGGCGGCGTAGTCCGCGCGTGCGGCAATCGGTTCGACAATACGCCAGGAGGCGCCGCTCTTTGCAAACTGAAGGCGCGTTGAGGTCCCCAGGAGTTCGACACCATCTGCCATGTCTCGTTCGAACTTCAAGACAGCCTTGTCCCGCAGGTCGAATGCCGTCTTGTTGAAGATCGATTCAAGGAAGGACGAGATCAGGAACACTCTGGTTTCGTCGGGCCGCTTGGCGAACAGGTCGCCGCCGGTCGGCGTCTGCTCGCCGACAAGCAGGTGCTCGAAGTCTTGCTGACCCTCCAGGCGGAAGGCGACGTCGATGCGCGCGGGCTCGAGCCCGTATTGCGTCAGGTCAGCCGGCTGTTCGTCAACGACCCGCTGAACTTCGAGGGACGCGAGGTTGCTGGTGACGGTGCCGACGACTCCGGTATCGGCATCTGCGGCACCAGGTTCGAGGAGTCCCCAATTCTCGCCCACTCGGCGCACAGTGGACGTCTCACCGGCGTCACCGCGGATCTGCATCTCCTCGATGTCGGCCGCCGACAATTCAGCGAATACCCTCGGTTTGGCGTCGAGCGCTGCGGGATCCCTGTTCGCATCAACGAAGTAGATGTATCCGCCAAGACCACCGAGCACGATGAGCAGAACAACGGTCGACTTGAGCCCGCCCATCTAGCGTCGTCTCCACCAGACGAAGATGCCGGCCCCGAAGACCAGTGCAGGCAGGAAGAAGACGGACGTTGCCATGGCCAGTGTCTGCTGGCGTGGCGTCATCGTCACCCGGCGGTCTTCTGGTTCGGTCGGGCGAATGGCGATCAGGTTCTCCTGCTGCGCGAGCCAGCTGACGGCATTGGCAAACAGATTGAGGTTGCCAGGCACTCCCCCGTACGCATTGCTGGCGAAGTCGGAATCGCCGAAGACAACGACCCGGGTTTCCGGAGTCGGCGCATCATCTTCCGTCGCGGCACCTTGGCCGTCGGTCGCGGGCTCGACGGGAGCCGAGACGGCTGCGCCGAGCGGGATCGGGCCCGGCGTGTCGCCGGCGGCGTCGTCCATCGTGACGCCGGTGTCGCTCGTCAACGAGGCGAGGTCTGCTTCGGCCCAGCTTTGTGGACTCGTTTCGACAATCGCCTGCGCGAGATGTCCTCCGGCTCCACCCTCAATCGGCTCCACGGCACGTGCGAGTGGATAGATCGTGAGCGTCGTGAAGCGCTCGGTGATGGCATGTACCGGATAGATAGCCGCGACGGCGATGCTCGGCTCGTTGGTGGCGCCACTGACGTCGACGACGACATTATTGCCGGGGTCGATGCCCCACTCCCGGACCAGGGACTCAAGGTTGGGCAGCGGCGCCGCCTGCGGGCCGACTGGCGGGTCGAGCATCACCATCAACTTTCCCGCGCGGGCAAGATAGCGCCGGAGGGCCTCAGCTTCGGCGGCGAGCACGTCGGTCGTCGGGCCGGCAATCAGCACAACAGTGGCGTCATCCGGGACGTCATTCATCTGGGCGAGCACGAGCGGCTCGACGATGTAGTTGTCCCGGCGCAGAGACTCAGCGACAGCGCTGTACCCATCACGCTCGGTGTCGTCAGGCTCCTTTTCACCGTGACCCTGCAGCACGTAGACCCTGCGCTCAGTCGAGGACATCGCCTTAATCAGTGCGTTGGTCAGCTCCTGCTCGGCGTCGGTGGTCACGCGTTCGCGGCGACCCATGTAGTCCACCACGACGGTGCCGTACGCCTGAATGTCAAACTCGCTCGCGACAATCGGCCTCATGTCAGGGTCGATGTACTCGACCGATACCTGGCTTGAGTGATAGGCGTACTCGTTGAGACGGTTGCGGAACCGATCCATCTCGGTCTGGCGATCGAACACCGTGAACGTCACTGGTGCCTCGAGGCTCTCCAGTATGCGCACGCTTTGCTCCGAGAGGCTGTTCTGCTGGCTGGCCGTCAGGTCCCAGCGTGTGTTCTGCCGCACTCCAAGGTAGTTGACGGCCACAACGATCGCCAAGGCGACGATCACGCCAAGCGTGGCGATCGCACTGTAGCGCGCCTGGCGGTGCCGGAAGTACTCGACCACCTCTCGCCACTGTCCGAGCGTGTACGCGGCCACGAGCGCGAGACCAGCCCACGCACTCCATGTGGCGTATTGATCCCATTCCGGTCTCATGAGGCGAACGGCAACCGCGCCGAAGACCAGCGCCGTTCCAACCCACCCGAGGAAGCTGAGGATGCGATGCAGCATGGCTCCTATCCGCGCCAGCGTTCGCTGTCGACCGCTCGCACGGTCAAAAACAGACTGAACGCAATGAACGATACGTAGTACACGAGATGGCTCGTGTCGATCACGCCCCTGGCAAAGTCATTGAGATGCTCAGTGATCGACAAGTAGTTCAGGACGATCTGCATGGTCGGGCCCGTGAACGATGCGATCCAGTTGATGACCCAAAACAGCAGGAACACCGCAAACGTCACCATGCCTGCGACGATCTGGTTCCGAGTCAGGCTTGAGATGAAGAGTCCGAGCGACAGGAAGCAACCGCCCATGAGCACGAGTCCCAGGTACCCGGCGGCGATAGGGCGCCACTCCGGATTGCCAAACGCAAACAGGAATGCCATGTGCACCAGCGTGACCGCCAGCATCGCGCCGTAGAGCACGAGACATCCCAGGAACTTGCCCGTCACGATCTGGACATCTGTCAGCGGAGAGGTCAGCAGCAGCTCGATGGTCCCTGACCGCTTCTCCTCGGCGTAGGTACGCATCGTGATCAAGGGAAGCGTGAAGAGCAGGATCACGCTGACGTTCATGAACAACGGCGAGATCAGCATTTCGTTGACGTTCACCGTTTGTGGGCCGCCGAAGCTCCCTCCTGCCTGCATCGACGCCCGGTCAAAGAAATAGAGCAAGTTGATAAAGAACCAACCGAACAGGATCGCCGAAAATCCAATGACGACATACGCGACCGGCGACGCGAAGTAGTTCTTCACTTCCTTGTGTGCGATCGCCATGACGTTACCCATGTGCGGCCTCCTGTGGTGGCTCGGCCGCCGGGTCTGGCGGTGCGTCGACCGATGCGTACTCGGGTGTGCTCTGTGCAGCCGAGTCTTCCGTCGTGAGCTGCAGGAAGATTTCCTCGAGGCTCATCCGCAGCGGGCGAAGCTCCAGCAGGCCCCAGCCCTGTCCGACCACCGCGGCGGCAAGCTCGCGTCGCACGTCGTGTCCTATTGCACTGCTGACCTCAAATCCGCCCAGGCTGCCCCGGACATCCGCCTCGGCTACCTGCGTGATCCCCGGCACGGCTTCGAGCGTCGTCTTGACATCGGCGCCGGGCGCGTCGATCTGGATGTACATCGTCTCGGACCCGCCGAGCCGCGACATCAGATTCTCGGGCGTGTCGACGGCCACGACGCGCCCGTTGTTGATGATGACGATGCGCTGGCAGGTCTGGCTGACTTCCGGAAGGATGTGGGTGCTCAAAATGATCGTGTGATCACCCCCGAGGTCCGTGATCAGCTTACGCGTCTCGATGATCTGCTTCGGATCAAGCCCGGCCGTCGGCTCGTCGAGAATCAGCACCTCGGGGTTGTGCATCAGTGCCTGGGCGAGCCCGACCCGCTGCCTGTAGCCCTTCGAGAGCTTTGCGCAATGCCGGTCGGCCACGTCGATGATCCGAGTGCGGTCCATGGCCGCGTTGACGCGTGTTTGCCGTTCCGTCCGCGGCACGCCTTTGATTCGTGCCACGAAGGTCAGATAGTCGCGGACCGTCATTTCGGGATACAGCGGAGGCGTTTCCGGGAGGTAGCCCGTGCGCCGTTTCGCCTCGAGGGGTTGTTCGAAGACGTCGTACCCCGCGACGATCGCCCGGCCCTCCGAGGCCGGCATGTACCCGGTCAGCACGCGCATCGTCGTGGTCTTGCCGGCACCGTTTGGCCCGAGGAAGCCCAGAACCTCCCCGGGCTCTACCCGGAAGGTCACATCATCGACGGCAGTTGTCGGCCCGTAACGTTTCGTGAGGTGCTGAACCTCTATCACGCGGTACTCCTCCTCGTAACTAACAGAGTGGCTTCTGTTTATGGTGCTGCCCAGCCACGAATGCTATCCGATGCCCGCTTGGTCGGCAACACCCTAGGTTTCTACAACTCGCGAAGAAGTCGTGGTGCTACCACGCACCTGACGCCGTGCACGGTGACTGCTACCGGCGAGCGGTCCGCAAGGACTCGTGCTCGAGCGCGCGCTCATGCGCGTGACGCGTGGGGCCGCGACACGCGGGTCGCCTTGCGGTACCGGCTGGCCACGTCAAACATGAGCGTTGCCGCATATATGACGCCGGTCTGCTGATTGTGGCCGGGCCTCTCCCGTGCCAAAAAGCCGGTGGCTGTCGAGATCGAGGTGGGCACCCAGGGAGCCACTGCGGAGGTTACACGCTATAATTCGACCTTTGCCGAGCGTGCTGGTCCGTGTGAGGGCGCGGCACACTTCCCGACGCTGGAGCGCGGCCGAACCGCTGCATGGAGCCAGAATGGCGACCTGCCCCGATTGTGACTTCGACGATATCGACACGGCCGACCTGGAAGAGGGCGAGACCTTGAGTTGTCCGGAGTGTGGCAAGAACCTCGTCCTGTTGGGCGCCGACGAGCTCGATTTCGCCGACGAGGACGACGACGAGGACGATGAAACCAACGACGACGACGATACCGAGGACGAGTGAACGTTGAGGCTGCAGAAACCGTCCTGGCTGCTCGTCAGCAGCGCCTGCACGATCTGCTCGCATCGTTCGATGCGGTCATCGTCGCGTTCAGTGGCGGGGTAGACAGCGCATATCTCGCGTGGGCCGCGACCCAGGCACTCGGTCCAGCCGCCTTGTGTGTCACCGCCGAGAGTCCCAGCTATCCAGATCACCATCGGCAGCTTGCCCTTCGCATCGCGCGCGAATGCGGCCTGCGCCACGAGTTTGTCCGTACCGCCGAATTAGAGCAGCCGGAGTATCGCGCCAACCCGGTGAATCGCTGCTACCACTGCAAGAACGAACTGTACGGCGTGTTGTCCAGCCTGGCTGCCGCTCGCGGGATCGGCTCGATCTTCGACGGTAGCAACGCTGACGATCGCAGCGACTATCGGCCTGGGCGGAAAGCCGCGGGAGAGTTCGGGGTGCGTAGTCCCCTCGATGAGTCTGATCTGACAAAGGCGGACATTCGCGAGCTGTCGCGGCTGGCCGGACTGCCTACCTGGGATGAACCGGCCTCCGCCTGTCTTTCGTCGCGGATTCCGTACCATTCGGAGGTGACGGGCGAGAAACTCCGCATGATCGAGCGCGCCGAGACGGCGCTGCGAACGCTAGGCTTCCGTGTGTGCCGCGTCCGGCACCATGACACCCTGGCCAGACTGGAGATTGGCCGCGACGAAATGGCCCGAGCCCTGGAGCCTGGGATGCGCGACCAGATTGCGGACCAGCTGCGGTCGATCGGCTATCAACACGTGACGATCGACCTGCAAGGGTATAGGATGGGCAGCCTGAACGAGGGTGTTTGGCTTCGACCCGCGTGAGGGTCCTCCCTGGGCGTCTCTATGCCAGGGAGGCCATGAGCCCGTGCCCCACAGCCCGTGCGGCGGGGTCCGGATTGACATGGGCCACATCCGGACGTAAGCTCGTCCGGGTTTAATACGCTAGATTTCGCAGGAGAATCCGCTCATGAAATTGCGCCGCTCGGTGCTGCTGACAACAGTTGCCCTACTGATGATTGTCGTGATGGCGAGTTGCTCGAGGCAAACGCCGCCGCCTGCGCCGCCTCCGCCGGCGCCGCCGCCTCCGGCTGCGACACCACCGCCACCGCCACCGCCACCGCCACCGCCACCGCCACCGGAGCCCCCGCCAGCACCGCTGACGGAGGAGCAGATCTTCGACGCGAAGACGCTGGCCGAGCTGAACGCAGAGATGCCCCTCGCGGACGCGTTGTTCGACTATGACGAGTCGGTGATCAGGGCTGATGCACAGCCGGTGCTCCAGGCGAACGCAGAGTACCTGCAGCGCTGGACGTCAACTCGCGTGACGGTCGAGGGTCACGCGGATTCGCGTGGCACCAACGAGTACAACCTGGCGCTCGGCGATGAACGGGCCGCAGCGGTCAGGGACTATCTGGCCACCCTGGGGGTTGCAGCAGACCGCTTGCTCCCGGTGACGCGGGGCGAGGAAAGTCCTCAGTGCGTTGAAGAAGACGAGGCATGCTGGCAGCGAAACCGGCGAGGCCACTTCGTCTTCACCGCCAAGTAGAGACGAGATAGGCCACAGTCAGTGGTAGACGGAGGGGCGGACCCGATCAGGTCCGCCCCTCACGTTATTTAGGAACTCACCCACTCCTTCTCGCCTGCGCTGGTATCAATCGTGCCGGTCAGCTCGCTGACGCGCGGCATTTCGTGCCGCTTGAGATACTCGCGGATACCGTCCAGCAGCTTGGTCCAGATGAACGGGTCAGCGAAGTTCGCCGTGCCAACTTGTACCGCGGTGGCTCCGGCGATCATGAACTCCAGCGCGTCACGGGCCGACGCGATACCGCCCATCCCGATCACCGGTATCTTCACGGCACAGCGGCACTCGTAGACCATACGTATCGCGATCGGCCGGATCGCTGGTCCACTCAGCCCGCCGACGATATTCGACAGGCTGGGGCGTCGGGTGTCCACATCAATCGCCATGGCCAGGAACGTATTGACCAGCGACACCGCGTCGGCACCCGCCTCTTCCGAGGCTCGGGCAAATGAGGCGACATCGGTCACATTCGGCGTCAACTTCGGAATCACTGGCAGCCGGGTCACCTTCTTGACGGAGCTGACTACGTCGAACGTGCCTTCCAGACTGGACCCGAATGTGATGCCGCCCTCCTTGATGTTCGGACACGAAATGTTGAGTTCCAGGGCAGCCACGCCCTCCACATCCGACAGGATGCGGGCGAGTTCGACATATTCGTCGAGCGTGCTCCCGCAGATGTTGACAATGACGACGGCACGGCGCCGACGGAGCTCCGGCAGTTGTTCCTGGATGAATCGGTGCACGCCGATGCCCTGAAGCCCGATGGCGTTGAGCATGCCGGCGGGAGTTTCGATAATCCGCTCCGGCGGATGTCCCTGGCGCTCCGCAAGAAACAAACCCTTGACTGCCACGCCTCCCAGCAGCGACAAGTCGACAACGTCGGCGTACTCGACGCCGTATCCGAAACATCCACTGGCCGCGATCACGGGATTCGCGAGCCTGAGCGACCCTATTTGGACGGAGAGGTCTGTCACGTTAGTCCCACACAATATCGGTCCCGGCGAAGACGGGACCACCAATACACGACCTCACATAGCGCTGACCGCCACAGTCGTTCCGCACGGGGATCACACAGCTGTAGCAGCCGCCAAGGCCGCACCCCATTACGCGTTCTACCGACACCTGCGACGGCCGGCTGTACTGCGTCGCCAGACCTGCAACGGCCTCAAGCATCGGTTCAGGGCCGCACGCGTAAACCATGACGTCGCGCTCCGAGTCCCCGGCTGCCGCCACCAGTTCGCGTTCCAGCGGGATGGTGACCCGACCCTCGTCGCCTGCGGTTCCGTCCTCGGTCGCCAGCACGACCCGCACGCCTCGCGTCTGAAACCAGTCGAGATAGAAGAGCTCACGATCACTCCGGGCGCCGTAAAAAAGCGTGACCGCGACTCCGCGGTCACGTAGCGCCTCCGCGAGGGTGGCGAAGGGCGCGAGCCCGACGCCTCCGGCGACCATCCAGGCCTCGGCGGGTGGATCGACCAGTTGAAATGGGCGGCCGAGCGGCCCGAGGCATGACACGACGTCGCCCTCTACGACCTCGAACAGCAGGTCTGTCGTGGCTCCCACGCGCTTGCTGAGCAGCGTCAGGGCGGTGATGTGCCCGCCGGAGCGCAGGACCTCGAATACGGAGAACGGTCGCCGTAGCAGCGGTGCTGAACCGTGGTCCGGCTTGACCATGACGAACTGGCCGGGCGCGCTGACGGACGCGATGTCTGGGGCGGCGAGGGCGATGACGTTGTAATCGGGAGAGAGGCGCGTGTTGGCGATAACCCGTGCCTCGACGTCGACGGGCATTCGTTGGAGTATACCAGCCGGCCCTGCAGAAGCAGGGCTCCCCAGCTGGTTGGCGAATGCTATACTCGTGCAACTCTTTAAACGCGGTCCCGAGAGATCGCAAAGAGGTGTCATATGCCAGTCGTCATGGATGCGGATCGGATTGCCCGCACCCTCACCCGTATCGCCCACGAAATTGTCGAACGCAACAGAGGCGTGGAAGATCTCGCCCTGGTCGGCGTGCGTACCCGCGGCGTACATCTCGCGGGACGATTGGCGCGGATCCTCAAGGACATCACCGGGCAGGACGTTCCCAACGGGGTACTCGATATCACGCTATATCGGGACGATCTGATGCGCCAGGCCGTGGGGCCGCAGCCACTTGTGCGGCGGACAGAGATTCCGTTCTCCATCGACAATCGCAAGATCCTGCTCGTCGATGACGTGTTGTATACGGGCCGTACGACGCGTGCCGCGCTTGACGCGCTGATCGATTTTGGTCGACCGTTGGCTATCCAGCTGGTCGTGCTCGTGGACCGCGGCCATCGGGAGCTACCGGTCAAAGCTGACTACGTGGGAAAGAACCTGCCGACGTCCGCCGAGCAGAGTATCCAGGTGTGCCTGCAGGAGAGCGACGACACCGATGAGGTCATTCTGCGAGATGGAGGTGCCGCATGAGCGGGCCAGTTGTCGCCCAGCTCGGTGAGACGCCTGCTGTCACGGCACTCCGCAGCAAGGATTTACTGGGCATCGCGGATCTGACGACGGACGAGATTTCCCTCATTCTCGGCACGGCCGAGGCGATGCAGGAGATCGGATCGCGGGATGTCAAGAAGGTCCCCGCGCTGCGAGGGAAGACGGTCGTGAATCTGTTTTTCGAGCCGAGCACGCGGACACGCACGTCGTTCGAGATCGCCGAGAAGCGGCTTAGCGCCGACACGCTGAACATCGCCAACGCCTCGTCCAGTACGACGAAGGGTGAAACGCTCGCTGACACCGCGCTGAGCCTGGAGGCGATGCGCCCGGACATGATCGTGCTGCGACACGCGTCCTCTGGCGCCTGCCACCTGTTGTCGCGGCTCTGTCGCGCTGGGATCATCAACGCGGGCGACGGTATGCATGAGCACCCGACGCAGGCGCTGCTCGACGCGTTCACGATTCGAGCGCAGAAGAAACGCCTGGCTGGCCTAAAGGTGGCGATCGTCGGCGACCTGCTCCACAGTCGTGTGCTGCGGTCCAATGTTCATCTGCTGACGAGGATGGGTGCCGACGTGTGGGTGTGCGGGCCGCCGACGCTGATGCCCACCGACATCGCCAGGTTCGGTGTGCGCGCGACGAGTGCGATCGACGACGCTGTCGCTGATGCGGACGTCATCATGCTCCTGCGGATTCAACTCGAGCGCATGCAGGGCGCGTTCTTCCCGTCGCTGCGCGAATATTTCAGCGTGTTCGGTATGACCGAGGCGCGCCTCCGCCTCGCGAAACCGGACGTCATGATCATGCATCCCGGGCCGATGAACCGCGGTGTCGAGATCGCATCGGAAATTGCCGATGGCCCTTACTCGGTGATTCTCGAGCAAGTGGCCAACGGCGTCGCCGTGCGAATGGCTGTGTTGTATTTGCTGGCAGGAGGAGTGGCACATGAAACGGCTGCTTAGGGGCGGCCGCGTGGTCGATCCCGTGAACGGGATCGACGGGGCACACGACGTACTGCTCGACGGTGATCGTATCGCCGCGGTCGGCCGCGATCTTCCGGTGGATGGTGCGACGGCAGTGGACATTCCGCCGGGTTGTGTCGTCTGTCCAGGGCTGATCGACATGCACGTCCACCTTCGCGAGCCAGGGCAGGAGCACAAGGAAACGGTGGCCACCGGCGTGGCCTCGGCGGTGGCGGGCGGGTTCACGGCTGTGGCTTGCATGCCGAACACGACCCCCGTGAACGACGACGCGAACGTCACGTCTCTGATCCTCGCGAAGGCGGCCGCGGCGAATCTGGCGAGGGTCTATCCCATCGGGGCAGTGTCACGTGCCTCCAAGGGTGAGCTGCTCGCAGACATAGCGGAGCTGAAAGAGGCTGGCTGCGTCGCGATTACCGATGACGGGCATCCGGTCGCAACGGCGCTGCTGCTGCGTCGCGCGATGGAGTATGCCGGAATGTTCGGGATCCCTGTCATCGAGCACTGCGAGGACGACTCGCTTAAAGGCGATGGGGTCGCGCACGAGGGCTACCATGCGGCTGCGCTGGGACTACGTGGCATTCCGGGAGCGTGCGAGGCGCTGGGTGTTGAGCGCGGTGTGCTGCTGTCGGAACTGACCGGTTCAGCCTTCCACGTCGCGCATATGAGCGCGCGCGCGTCACTGCGGGCGGTGCGGAAGGGTAAGGAGGCCGGCATTCGCGTGACCTGCGAGGTCGCGCCGCATCACTTCACGCTGACGGATGAATCGCTGGCGTCTCCGACTCCCTACGACACCAATACCAAGATGAATCCTCCACTGAGGGAGGCCGCCGATCGGGACGCCATGCTCTCCGGCATCGCCGATGGCAGCGTTGACGCGATCGCGACTGACCATGCGCCTCATCACTACGACGAGAAGAACCTGGAGTTCGATCAGGCGCCGTTCGGTATCGTCGGTCTCGAGACAGCCGTGTCGCTGTCACTGGATCGCCTCGTGCACACAGGCGTCATCCAGCTCCCGCGATTGATAGAGCTGTTGTCGGTCAATCCCGCTCGCATTCTCGGCGTGTCCGGTGGGTCGCTCTCCGTGGGTGCCCCAGCGGATGTCACGGTGATCGCGCCGGATCTCGATGTGCGGATCGAGGCAGACCGTCTGCGCTCCCGCTCGAAAAACACACCGTTTGATGGATGGCAGCTACGGGGTGGCGTGGCTGCAACGTTTGTCGGGGGCCGGCCCGTCTTTACAAACCCTGACGCCGGGCTCACCGTATGAGCCGCCGGGACGAGATCCGGGAGAAAGCTCTCACGGACCTGCAGCAGTATGAGGTGTTGATGCTCAACGGCCACTTCGATTTCGGCAATGGCTTTCACGGTTCGCTGTGTCTCAATCCTCACCAGCTCTTCCGCTATCCGTCGACGATTTGGCGTTTTGCGCAGGATCTGCTGGACGTGTTGCCCCCGTCAATTATTGAGTCCACCGAAGTGGTCACCGGCCCGGTCACCGGTGGCGCGTTGCTCGCGCATACGATGGCGGGACTGCTGGACAGCCGGCGGGCGATCAGTCGTCCTCCAACCGTATTTGCGCCGTTCACGCTTGACGCCGATCACGGACACGCGTTGACGCGGTTCTACGAGCGCCAAGTGGCCGGAAAGAACGCCCTGGTGGTCGACGACGTTCGCAACACCGGACAGACGCAAGCGCGCTGCGTCGAGCTCGTTCGTAAAGCGGGCGGCCAGGTACTGGCGACCGCAGAGATCTACGATCGAATGGAAGCGCTCACCGATGCCGACGTGCCCAACGTGGCGTTGGCTGAGTACAAGGCGCCCGACAACTATCCCGAGGACGATTGTCCGCTGTGCCAGGCGGGCACGCCTGTCGCGGCGTTTTAGTAATGGCGGACAATGTGCGGATTGAGCCGGCCACGGTTCAGGACGTTCCGGTGATCCTGAAGCTCATCAAGGACCTAGCGGAGTACGAGCGGCTCGCCGACGAAGTTGAGGCCACCGAAGCACGTCTTCGCGACTCGTTGTTCGGCCCCACGCCCCACGCGGAAGCGATCATCGCCAGGGTCGGAAGCGAGGCCGTCGGCTTCGCCCTGTGGTTCCACAATTACTCAACATTTCTCGCCAGACCTGGTCTGTATCTTGAGGACCTTTTCGTGCGCACGGAGTGGCGTGGCCGTGGCGTCGGCAGCGCGCTGCTTCGCCACCTTGCACGCATCGCCGTCGAGCGCAGCTGTGGCCGCATGGAGTGGTCCGTCCTCGACTGGAACGACCAGGCGATCGGCTTTTACCGAAGCATCGGAGCGCGGGGTATGCACGAGTGGACCGTGAACCGGCTCGCGGGCGATGCGCTCCGCAAGCTGGCGAGGGCGTAAGGAGAGTGCAGCCGCGCGGCGGTTCGAAGCTGCGTGAGCCGTTCGAGCGGGTGTACCGTACGTTCGATCATTTGCACTCCGCCAGCGATCCCGTGCACATGGTCCGGCGCTACTCTGCGCCGGAGGATCAGGAGGTTGTGGCGTTCTGTGCGGCTGGTCTCGCGTTCGGGCGAGTCGCCAGCGTGCTGCACTCGATCGAATCCCTTCTCGCCGTCATGGGCCCCCGGCCCGCAGCGTTCGTGCGGGCGTTCGATTCAGCGACGGACGGCCGGCGGCTGGCGCCGCTCGTGCATCGATGGATCGGTGGCAGCGACCTTGCCGCCTTGATGCTCGTTCTTCAGCGCATGCTTCGAGAGTCAGGAACAATCGAGCGCTTCTTTCTCGCGGGCGACGTCCCGGATACACCGGATATCGGCCCCGGGCTTGAGGCCTTTTCAACCAGAGCGCTTGCCATCGATGTGCGCCGAGCGTATGGCCGTGTCCCGAAGCGTCTGGGTGTCGGCAACTTCTTCCCCCGGCCTTCGGCCGGGAGCGCCTGCAAGCGGCTCAATCTGTTCCTGCGCTGGATGGTGCGGAAGGATGTCATCGATCTCGGCGTCTGGACCGGGTTGTCGCCGGCACGGCTCATCGTGCCGCTCGACACCCACATCGTGCGGCTGGGGCAGTGCCTGCGGCTGACGCGATACCGTAGTCCCGGGTGGAAGATGGCCGCCGAGATCACTGCATCGTTGCGCGCCATCGATCCGATCGATCCCGTGCGCTACGATTTCGCGCTTTGCCACGTGGGCATGATGGGTGCCTGCGGGTTCAAGCAGGCCCAGAAGGATTCGCAGTGCCCGCTGCGCGGCGCGTGTCGTCCGAAGGTCAGGGCACGAAGGTCGAAGGGCAGGGCCTGAGGCAACAGTTGATGTGAGGGGCGCGTGGGCCGGTTTCGGGGTTACGCCGATCCTGCGCCCTGCGTGCCGACGTACAGGGCGTATAGCGACTGACTGGCAGCCATAAAGAGACGGTTGCCCTTCGGACCGCCGAACGCGACGTTGCCGCAGATTTCTGGCAGGCGGATGCGCCCGATCAGCGTGCCCTGCGGATTCCAGACCGTCACACCGCTGTACCCCACCGCCCGACCAGCGTTGCTGGCGCACCACACGTTGCCATCGACGTCGCAACGGAGACCGTCAGGGCCGCATTTGACGCCGTCGATCATGAAATCGCTGAACAGGCTGCCGTTCGAGAGCGTGTTGTCGGCGCCGACGTCGAAGACGTACACCTCTCCCATACCGCCGGGTCCCGTATCGCCCGGCCCCTTGCCCGTGCTGGCGACATACAGACGCTGATAGTCGGGTGAGAAGGCGAGTCCGTTCGGATCCGGCACCTGCGCCTCGTCGATCACCATGTCCACCGTGCCGTCGGGATCGACACGATACACAGCCGTCGGGAGCTCCCGCCGAAAGTTGCCAAGGCCGGCCGGTTGACCTCGGCGGGGATTGAGCCTGCCGTTCGGGTTGGAGGGCCCTCCAGCCTCGTCCGGCTGCCCTTCGTACAGTTGTCCGCCGTACGGGGGATCTGTAAACCAGTAGCTCCCGTCAGGATGCGCGACGACGTCATTCGGTGAATTCAGCCGCTTGCCGTCGTACGCATCTGCGATGACCGTCGCCGAGCCGTCGTGTTCATAACGGACCAGCCGTCGCATCAAGTGTTGACACGAAAGCTGTCGCCCCTGAAAGTCGAACGTGTTGCCGTTACTGTTGTTGGATGGGGAGCGGAAGACGTCGACCCGGTCGGCCCCGTCAATCCACCGGAGCTGCCGGTTGTTCGGGATGTCGCTAAACACCAGATATCGGCCCTGGCCGCTCCAGGCAGGTCCTTCCGCCCATAGCGCTCCGGTCCACAGTCGCGTGATCGCGGCGTTGGGTTGCACGTACGCGCTGAACGCCGGGTCGACCACGAGGACGTCGGGATCCGTGAAGTATGGGGTCGGGGCGGCATCCGGCCCGAAATCGCGCGGCGGCGTCGTCACCGTTGAGCGTGGCGCGGGCCCCTGCTCACCCTGGGCCAACACGCCGTGGGAACCTGTAACCGCGGCACCGGCCACCACGCCGATCGTCTTGATGGCACGTCGGCGCGATACGAGTGGGATCTGTTCGGGATGGTTGGGGGGTAGGCTCATGTGCGCGACCTCATAGTCGGAGCGGTTGCGAGGGCATGGTGATCGACCGCTCCTCGATAGCCGTGTTCATCGTCTGCAGCACGTTCGGCGCGACGGGTGTGCCTCGGTGCCTGATGGGTGCCGCGGATTCTCGCAGGGTCGTCATGCAGTGTCAAATAGATCTGGTCGTCTGGCCAGTCCCGGTCGGCTGATTGCGCGGAAGCCGTGTGCTAGCATCGGCCGCACCGAGGTCATGTAGCCGCCGTTAAGGAGGACCGCACGAGACGTTTGAGAATGGCGGTGTGGGCGGGCGGTGTGTCAGCGGTGTTGCTCGCCGGATGCGGGTCGGGCACCGAGGCCCCAGCGGAGGTTGAGATGAGAAATCGGGTCAGTGGTCGGATGATGGAGACGGTCGAGGACCCGAAGGTGTTTACGAGACCGTGGACGATGCGCATGCTCCTCTACCGTCACAAAGAAGAGAACTTTCGACTGATGGAATACGAATGTTATGCGTTCGACGTTCTGTTCCAGGCTGTCCCGTAGCGTGATGGCGTCGTGCGCACTCTAATCGCCAATGCCTGTCGGCCAGGAGGTATAGCTATGCTTCGTTTCATCGGTTTCGTCATGGCAACGGCGGCTCTCCTGGTTGCGCTGCCTGGGCCGGTGGCAGGCCAGGCGCCAGCGGCCGCCGTGGGCACCTGGGATCCGCCGCGACGGGCAGACGGTCAGCCCGACGTCGAGGGCCTCTGGCGGAACCCTGAGCGCGCACGAACGTACAGCGTTGAGGGAGGCAATCCGGATCGCGCAACACACCTCAGCATCACGGGACTGGACACCGACGATCGGGGGCTCGTCATCGATCCGCCGGACGGCAAGATTCCGTACCAGCCATGGGCCGCGGCGAAGCGGCAAGACATCTCCGACAACCACATGGACCCGCCGTCGATCGACTACATCGACCCGGTTGCGCGCGGTTGCTTCCTGGAGGGTGTACCGCGCATCAATTATCAGGGGGGAAATACGATGCGCATTATCCAGCCCCCTGGATACGTCGTGATGATTCATGAGTTCCAGCACGCGTTTCGCGTCATTCCGCTGGACGACCGGCCGCGCCTCGCCGAGAACGTCAAACTGTGGATGGGAGAGTCGCGTGGACGCTGGGAAGGCAACACGCTGGTGGTGGATGTCACCGGCAACGATGGCAGGACGTGGTTCGACATCGTCGGAAGCTTTCACAGCGACGCCCTTCGCGTGACGGAGCGCTGGACGATCATCGACGCGGAGACACTCGCGTACGAGGCGACGCTAGACGATCCGTCCGTCTTCGCAAAGCCGTGGACGATTAGCACCCGTCCGTTCACGCCCGTCGAGCAGGGCTACGAGCAGTGGGAAGACGCGTGTGTCGAGGGGAACGCCGGCGTCGAGCTGATGCTGCAAAGGTAAGAAACGAACACCGGTCTAGGGGATTCTGCCCACTGGCGGGCGGCTGCTGGCACTCTTGGTGACGAGCAGCCTGATCAATCCAAAGAACAGGAAGCCGAGCCCGTAGTAGAGGACTGTCAACGCTCGGAATAGCGGCAAACTGAACAACACGACGCTCCCGAGCGAGAGCGCCAGGGTGTTCCGTGACAAGGACGTCGTGCGTTCGTCGTTGTGTACGAGCAGGTTCCGTATCAGTAGCCCATAGGGGATCATGAGGACGGTGAGGTACGTAAGCCGGATCTTCGGTGAGAGCAGGAGAGACAGCAGTACGAACAACGCAAAGAACAAGTCATGCGAGTCCGGGTCTGAGTCGATCGATCTCCTGTGACGCACGTAGATGACGCATGTGAAGATCACGAGAGCCGCAAACACGGGGAGCATGAGCTGTCTGACTCTCGACGTGTTCAAGGACATGAGATTCAGGAAGCGGTAGTTCTCCGCATTCACTTGCTCGACGAAGTAATGGTCCGTGGCAAAGTGCCGCATGAGCAGCGCGCCGAGATCCTGATCATGTAGCGTTTTCTGCTGCGCGGTTCTAGCGTAGATACTGGCCTCGGTGGTGTCCCCGGACACGAGGGGTCTGATTTGCATCTCGTAAAACTCACGCACGAGTTCTCCGTTGGTCTCGAATCCAATGACGAGGGCAGGCAAGACAGACACGCACACGAGTACCGTGACGAGCATCGAGACGACCGCGCGATATTGCTGCGTAAGCAAGAAATAGAGAAGAAACACCCCGGGCAGCAGTTTCAGTACCGTCGCTGCGCCGATCAGGGAACCCGCCGCCCATTCCACGCTCGCCCGTTCGTACTTCCAGGCCAGCACAAGCAGATACAGGAGCAGGACGTGGACCTGCCCCAGCAAGAGATTCTCTGACAGGAATACGACCGAGGCGGCGACCAGGTAGACGGGATACGCGTGCTTCAGTGCCCGTTCGCCGAGCGAACGGGAAAAATATCCAGCATAGAGAATCATGACGCTGTGAAGAATCATCAGCAGGGACAGGAGGTTCCAGATGATTGACGTTATCTCGATGCGGAAGAACGACAAGGGCGCCATCAGCACGGCAAACAGCGGAAGATAGATATACGTAAACCCTGGGCCTCGCTCCGTGTGCACCGAATACAGCTCGGAGGCATTCCCGTCCAGGACCGTGCGCCCAGCAAGAGCGAAGACATTGAAGTCCGTGCCGCCACGGTCATTGGTGAAACGTGCGTGCCCGCTGAGCGCACCGTAGAGAAGCCCCGCTGCGGCGATGAGAAGTGCGAGCCACAGCAGGCGTGTCCTGGTGGTTGACATAAAAGGAGTGTAGGTGGGCTGTGTGTCGGGCGCTACCGCTGTGCGCTGAAGAGGCGCAAGTCAATCGCCTTGCCCATTTCGTAGTAGCCCATCACGCTGGGGTGAATGCCGTCGCCGCAGTCGAGCGGAGGCAAGAGCCGATCGGGATCGGCTGGATCGTGGACGACCTGCGAGAAGTCGATCACCGCGTCGAAAGGCGCCGTCGTCCGGATCCACGCGTTGACCTCATTGCGGATGCGGGTCTTCCCGGGATTCCAACCCGTATTGGTGCCAACCGCCGCCCGGTTGTGGCGGGGAATGATCGTCGCGCCGATCACCCTGATGCCTCGCGATTGGATCCGCTCCGCGATCGCGGTCATGCCCGAGATCAGATTGGCCGCCGTCACCCCCCTGCGGATGTCGTTGGTGCCCATGAACAGCACCACGTCACTGACGCTGTGATGCGATAGGACGTCGCGGTCCAACCGCTCAAGCCCCGGTGTACTGTCAGGCGGCGGTATCAAGCCCTCCCTCGTGATCGTGTTACCGCCGATCCCTTCGTTGACCACGGCCTTCAGTCCCTCCGAGGGCGCGCGGTCCTGGCGGGTCGCGTCGTGCTCCAGGCCGAGGCGCAGTGACAACAGGTCCTCCCAGCGATCGTGCGCGTCGAGAGTCGAGCACGTACCGTCGGTGATCGAATCACCGAAAGCCACAATCGCGCCAGGTGACGAGGTCGACTGAACGTCGATGGATTTGAGCCACCACATAGCAGTGGTCGTGCCATCGAAACCGGTCGCCGCTTCGTCCGACGTAATGTCGCCGGCCCCGTCTGGTGTCCGGTATGACGTCACCAGTGCGCCGGTGTGCTGGCTTGGCCGCACGCCGTTTCCGGGCACATACAGGCTGACCGCCATGTCTTGTTGCGCGCGTACACGGAAGGGCGCCGGATCGCTCGTCACGGTGCCACCAGGCGGAATCACCACCTGCGGTGAACCGCTGAAGGTGAGCGGACGAGCCGAGCCCGCAACGAGCGCACCCCCGCGAGCGCGCAGGCCGACCGACGCGCGGCCGACCGTCATTGGATCGGTTCCGTATACATTGGAGAGGCGAACCCGGATGGCATCCCCAGGGATCGTCACCCGGGCGATCATGCGAACGGTCGCGTTGGTGACCAGGTCCTCACCAAGTGCCCGGTGAGCAGAGCCCCACGCCGTGACCCACCGCGGGCCGTTCGGCGTCTGCCCGGTCGGCAATGCCGGCATCGAGGCTGCCAATGCCATTGCCAGTGCGGCAGAGAAGCGCCAGCGAGCCGCAGCCTTTGGTGTTTGAAGCACCATCATCTATCTCCCAAGCTCGAGCCCGTGCTCGTGGTGATCGTGTACCCGCCGAGCCTACACAGGGTTCAGATTCGCGTCGCGCGACGCCAAGAGCGTACATCGAAGAGATCGTTCGACGAAACGCGCCGTTTCGCTCACCGCCTGGCCCTATCGTCTGAGCCGGAGCGAGGGGGTCCAGCGGGTGTATTGTGTTTCGCGCGGGGGCGCAGCGTGCTCGATCGTGGCAGGCGTCAGTACGACTTGAGGCTTGACAGGGACGGTCGCCATGCACCCAAATTGGCGTGATGCAAGGGCGCAAGCCAGTGGGAGGTGGGGCAGCCGCCGTGATTTCGATCGCCGTGGCGGTCTTGGTCGCGGCGTCAGGAGTGCCGCTGGTGGGCCAGGCGCCCGCGCCCGCGGCGGAACGTATCCAGGGCAGGCCCAACCTGAGCGGCATTTGGCAGGCCGTCAATGAGGCCAATTGGGATCTTGAGGCCCATGAGGCGAGACCTGGCCCCTCCCAGTTCGGCGCCCTTTTCTCCGAACCGGCAGGCCTGGGGGTTGTCGTCGGCAACGAGATCCCGTACCAGGCGTCAGCGTTGGAGCAGAAGCGGGAGAACTTCGCGAATCGCTGGACGGCCGATCCCGCGGCGAAGTGCTACATGCCCGGCGTGCCGCGCGCCACCTACATGCCTTTTCCGTTCCAGATTATTCAGGGCACGGGCAAGATCATTATCGCGTATCCCTTTGCGGCTGCCACCAGGCTCATTCATATGGAGGACGTCGGGGAGAGTCCCGTTGATACCTGGATGGGTTGGTCGCGGGGCCGCTGGGAGGGCGACACGCTCGTCGTCGACGTCACGAGTTTCGTGGACCAGACCTGGTTCGATAGGGCCGGCAATTTCCACAGCGCTGCCCTGCACGTGGTCGAACGCTATACGCCTACCGGCCCCAATATCATCCAGTATGAGGCGACGATCGAGGATCCGATGGTGTTTACGCGGCCGTGGACGGTGCGTATGCCGCTCTACCGTCGCCTCGAAGAGAACTCGCAACTGCTGGAGTTCAAGTGCATACCGTTCGCGGAGGAGTTGATGTACGGGCATCTCCGACGGCAGACGGAGAACTGACAGGGAGGGAACCGATGTATTCGAAGTTGGCCATGGTCATCGCTGCATGTGGACTCGTTGCAGCGGCCGCGCCGGCGTCTGCTCACCATTCGTTTGCAGGGGAGTTTGACATTAACAAGCCGATTCAACTGCGGGGCACGATCACGGAGGTGGAATGGATCAATCCCCACGCATGGATCCACATCGACGTCACCCAGCCCGACGGGTCGGTCGAATCGTGGGCCATCGAGGCCGGGACACCCAATAGCCTCTTTCGGCGCGGCTTCACACGGGATTCCGTGAAGGTCGGGACGGTGATCAACGTGGATGGATACGAGGCGCGTGACGGGAGCCGAAAGGCCAACGGCCGGGACTTGACGCTGCCGGACGGCACCAAGCTGCTGATGGCGGGGTCCAGTCCCAACTGAGCAACCGCGTAATGAAGAACCGGAGGATGTGATGCGCTGGCGCTACCTTGACTTGACCGGTTTTCTCACGGCCGGTGCCGTGTTTCTACTCGCGGCGGTGCCGGTGGAAGGCCAGGTGTTCAGAACACCGTGGGGTGATCCCGACCTGCAGGGTACTTGGACCAACCAAACACTCACACCGCTCGAGCGGCCTGCCGAGTTCGAAGGCAAGCCAACCCTGACGGAGGCGGAGGCCTTGGAATGGGAGGCGCGGCTGCGGGAGGGCGTCAACACCGACATTCGCACACCAGGGACGCTGCGAGACGTGACCGCTGCCTACAACACCATTTGGTACGATCGTGGTGAGCGGATTGTGGCGGACCGACGGACCTCCCTCGTGATCGATCCGGCCGATGGAAAGGTCCCCGCACTTACTCCGGCCGGCGAGGCGAGAAGGGTGGAGCTGCGCGAGGCGGACTCGCGCGAGGACCTGGGCAGATCCGACTCGTGGGAGGATTTCAGCGCCTACGTGCGCTGCATCATTCGTGCTGGGTTGCCACGACTGTCCACCGGCTACAACAACAACTACGAGATCGTGCAAACGCCGGGCTACGTAGCCATCTACCAGGAACAGATGCACGACATTCGCATCATTCCACTGGATGGGCGGCTGCATCTGACAGGCGCGGTGCGTCAGTGGTTAGGCGACTCCCGGGGGCACTGGGAGGGAGACACGCTGGTCGTGGAGACGACCAACTTCACCGATCAGGCGAGAGGCTCGCTGTTCCTCGAGGCCACGAAGAATATGGTGCTCATCGAGCGGTTCACCCGCGCTGGCGCCGACATGATCGACTATCGGTTCACCATCACGGACCCCGATACGTGGACGGGCCCGTGGACGGTGGCGTTGCCCTGGAACCGAGAGGACGGGTTGATCTACGAATACGCCTGCCACGAAGGCAACCGCGGTTTGGAGAATACGCTCAGGGCTGCTCGCGTTGCCGATGAGGCGGAGGCACAGGAGCAGCCCTAGCGCGGATTTCACGTGTACCTACTCCTGCGGGTAGGAGGGCACGAATGGCTGCGTACTCCCTGGATCTACGCACGCGGGTGCTGATTGCGATTTGTCTGGAGCTAGGCGCTCATGAAATCCGCGCTAGCTGTCGAGGGTGTCTTGCCGTCCCTTGCGCCACGACGTCATCCGTTTTTCTGTGATCTTCTGATATCCCATGACCAACGCCGCTATCACCGGTTGGGGCGCCTGTATGCCGCCGGCCGTGCTGACCAACGCTGACCTCGCCACGTTCCTCGAGACCGACGACGCGTGGATCACCAGCCGGACGGGTATGAAGGAGCGCCGCATCTCCCACGCGCCAGCCGCCGAGATGGCGACAGTTGCCGCGCGCCGCGCGATCGCGTGCGCAGGGCTCGAGCCCTCTGACATCGACCTTGTCCTCTACGGCAGTTGCAGTAACGGCGAGCAGGTGCCGAACTCCGCCTCGGGCGTGCAGGAGGCTCTGGGTGCCACTCGCGCCGCGGCAATGGACATCAATACAGCCTGCACCAGCTTCCTCTACAGTCTGTCCACGGCGAGCGCGATGATCCGCACGGGGGTCGTGCGGCGCGCCGTCGTGATCGGCGTGGAGCTGATCTCACCCTACATGGACTGGAGCAACCGCAACGTGGCGGTGCTCTTTGGCGACGGCTGCGCCGCAGTGGTCCTCGAGCCCACCGACGGAAACGAAGGGTTGCTGGGCGAGCAGCTCGGATGCGATACAGACGGGCGCTCCAGCCTGCGCGTGCGCGGCATCGGCTGCGCCTATGCCAATCGCGACGTGGTGTTCGGCGACACGCTGTGGGACTTCGACGGGCAGGAGATCTTCCGGAGGGCGGTCAGGGGGATGAGTCGGGCCAGCGCGGCCGTGATGGAGCGGTGCGGCGTGACGCCCGATCAGATCGATCTCGTGGTACCCCACCAGGCGAACCTGCGGATCATCGAGGCCGTGGTCGCGCGTGCCGGCATCTCGATGGAGAAGGTGATGCTCACCGTCCAGAGTTACGGCAACATGAGCGCCGCCACTGTGCCCGTGGCACTGACCGAGGCAGTCGAGACGGGTCGCGTGGGGCCCGGCGCGCTGGTGCTGATGCCGGCGTTCGGTGCAGGGCTGACCTTTTGCGCGCACTTGGTGCGCTGGGGAAGTCGCGTGACGCCGCTGGCCCGCAGCGCAGCCGCGCTATCGGCGAGTCCGAAGACAGCGCTCGAGATGGTCAACGAAATCCGCGCCTGCAGGGCGAGCACTGCCGAGCGCTCGGCGGCCGGACTGCACGAGGCGCTCTAAACCAGCCGGCGGCGGCGACAACGTAACCAGCCGGGGCCTGAACGATGAATCTGAAGGGTGCGACAGCGCTAGTCACGGGGGGATCGAACGGAATCGGTCTCGCCATCGCGAGGAGGCTAACCGAGGCCGGCGCGCGGGTAGCGATCACCGGCCGCGACAAGAAGCGTCTGACCGAGGCCAGCAAGGCGATCGGCGCCCATCCGATCCACGCGGACGTGGCACAGGAGGCGGACGTCCTGCGGAGCTACGAAGAACTGTTTCAGGTATTCGACCACCTCGACATTCTGGTGAACAACGCGGGCTTCGGCGTGATCAAGCCCCTCGTCGACATGGACCTCACCAGCTTTGAACAGGTGTTCGCGACGAACGTCACCGGCGCCATGTTGATGGCGCGGGAGGCCGCGCGGCATTTTATCGAGCGGAAGAGTGGCGACATCATCAACATCGGCTCGACGGCGGCCGTTCGGGGCGGTGCGAGTGGCACCGCCTACTACGGCAGCAAGTTTGCGCTGCGTGGGATGAGTGAGTGCTGGCGCGCCGAGCTGCGGCAGTTCAACGTTCGGGTGGTTCTCGTGAATCCCAGCGAGGTGGTCACCGACTTCTACGCGACGGCCGGACTGGCCCAGAACCAAGAGAACCCGACGAAACTGCAGGCCGACGATATTGCGCACGCCGTCCGGTCGGCGCTCGAGATGCACGACCGAGGGTTCGTGACCGAGTTGACCGTCTTTGCCACGAACCCAACAGACTGAGGATTTATCCACCATGGAACTCTTTCATTCACGAAATCATCTGCCCCAGCCCGCCGATGCCGCGCGTTTCTCCGGGCACGCCACGATGGCGCGCATGGACCTAGCCGAGCGGCCGGAGGTGCACATGTACCGGGTCACGTTTCAGCCGTCGGCCCGCACGGCCTGGCACACACACAGCGGGATACAGCTGCTGCTCGTCATCGAAGGGCAGTGTCGAGTGCAGAAGGAGGGGGAGCCGGTCCAGGAGGTTGCCGCCGGCGGCGCCATTCGTATCGAGGCGGGCGAGCGCCATTGGCACGGTGCCACGGCCGACGCGCCGATGACCCACCTGGCCCTTAACGTTGACGCCGTGACCGAGTGGTTCGAGAAGGTTACCGACGCGCAGTACGCCGGTCGTCGGTAGCCAACGCGACGCGCTTTCGGTTCGGCGTGAGGATCCGTTGAGGAACCTGGCTGAGGCTCGGCGGTCGTGGCCGACGTGTCACAACTCGAACAGGCGGTAGTACACGAGTTTCTGCCATTCGATGACCGCCTCCCTCAGGGTATCGCGGGAACGCCACCACGTGTCGCTTCGGAACTCGTCGAGTGTCGACGGGCGAACGAGCAGCCGAATCTGCTGATCCTGCAGCGCGTGGGCGAACGTGAGTCGCGATCGTGCCGAGTGGGCCGGCGACGTCACGATCATTACGGACCGAATGGGTTGCTCACGACTCCACTCCGCGAACACGCGGGCTTCGTCAGCTGTGGATCTGATCACGTCAGGCAAGACGACGATCGCTTCGGGTGGCACGTCCAGCGCCTGCAAGAGCTGCCGCCGGCGCTCCTCGCTTGACCGGGTCTCGATACCGTGGCTCCGGAGAAATGCATTGGCCGGGTCCGTCGGATCTGTCGTGAGAACGACGAGTGGGGCGTATCCTTCTCCGTACAATGTGGCCGCCTGGATGATGCGATCCGTGCCGGAGGCCAGCACGACCATCGCATCAACGCGTTCGAGCGGATCCGAGTACACGAGCTGCTCGCCCACCATTGTGAGCAGCGGTGTCGAAACCGCGTACAGCATCACGCCAACCGCGCCGAGCGCCGCGGCGGTCCACAGCAACAGGCGGGTTCGTCGGAAACGACGTCGCGGGGTTATCGGTGAAGGCGAGGCCAATCCGTCTGTATCCTTACCGTGCACAGGTGTCGTCGCACTGCCGCAATCTCCAGAAACAGCCAGCCAACGCCCCTGGGCCTTCCTGCGCTTATTATATGCCCCGGTGCGAATGACGTTCAGATCGCTCAAGGCCGCGTGACAGTCCATGTCTGGGTCCGAGGGTGCTGATGACGAGTGGTGTCCCCTCACGCGTCGAAGGCCGCAGGCAGCGTCGCGGCGGTCGCTCCCACAAACCCGAGGTGGAAGTCGGGTAAGATCGCTCGATGACTGGAACGCTACGCAGTTGGCGGATCCGCGACATCAGCGAAGCAATCTGCGCCTCCATGGCGTGACATGAGGGTCCTCCTCAAAGTCACCCAGGTTGTTGTCATTACCCTCGCTCTCTTCGTCGCCGTTGGTCAGTACCTTCACAGAAAGTACGACTACTGGCTCTTCAACTACCGCGGCTACCGAGGTGCCAAGTCGCGACGCTGAGTGGAGCCAGTGGGTCGTGCTCCTGGCGTTGGGCGGATTCACCGGAAACCTCGGGCTCTCGCTGGCCGACCACGCGATCAACGGATTCTTCTATGCGGCCGAATGGCTGCCGGTCTTCGCGGGTGCCTTGGCCGTCGGCTTCCTGGGTGTGGCCCTCGTCGAACGACACCCGGGCTTTCTCCGGATCGTGGTGGCGGTCCTGATACTGCAAGTTGTTGTCGGTATCGCTGGTTTCTATTTCCACCTGGTTGCGGATATCAACGGCCTGTCGTCGAGCCTGTTCGACAACTTCATCCACGGTGCACCCGTGTTCGCGCCGCTGCTGTTCGTCGACCTCACGCTGCTTGCGATGATCGGGTTGTGGGAACGGCCTGCACTTGGAGGTGCTCCTATCTGAGACCGCCGCCAGCAGGTCCTGGGGAAGCGTGAGCGACGGAGGGGCGGGGCTCCTGTACCGACGTTCGAAGTGCGCGAGTGGGAGACGGGGATCGGCTTACGGGAAGATGCCGAGCTCGAGGTAGGCTGCCGCCACCTTGTTGATGGCGGTGAGGAAAGCGGCTGTCCGCGCGTCCGGGATGGCCGGCTGTCGCTGGAGCGCGTCACGATTCTCCTGGTAGGCGGTCACGATGGTTTCCTCGAGAGCGGAATTGACGATACGCAACTCGTCCGGCGCCTCGGCGAGTGCCGCACGTTCGGTGTCGGTGAAGGTCTTGCCCGTTGCTTGCTCGATTGCGAGGAGCAGCCGCCCGTGAAAGGCGGCCCTGTGACGCCGCTCCAACCGCCCGAACCGGACGTGGGAGAGGTTTCTCAGCCATTCGAAGTAGGACACGACCACACCCCCCGCGTTGGCGTAGAGGTCCGGGATGACGAGTGTGCCCTTCGTCCGGAAGATCTCGTCGGCCTCCGGCGTCGTCGGCCCGTTTGCGCCCTCGATCACGATCCTGGCCTTGATCCGCGGAGCGTTATCGGCGGTCAGTTGATTCTCGAAGGCCGCGGGTATCAGTATGTCGCAGTCGACCTCCAGCGCGTCGGCGTTCCGGGGTAATGACGTGGCGCCGGGGTAGCCGAGAATCGATCCTGTGCGCGAGCGAAATTCCATGACGGCATCCTCGTCGAAGCCCTCGGGATCAAGGATCGCACCCTCCAGCACGGCAATGGCCACCACTCGTGCGCCGTATTCGCGGCAGAATTTGGCCGCGTGGTACCCGACGTTACCGAAGCCCTGTACGACAACACGCTTGCCGTCGAGGCCTGTCGAGAGTCCGCGCGCTGCCATGTCGTCGGCATACGAGCAGGCCTCAGCAAGCGCGTACACGAGGCCACGGCCCGTCGCCTCCTTTCGACCGTGAATGCCGCCTTCCGTCACGGGCTTGCCGGTGACGCATGCCGTAGCTTCGGGTTGCCCGGGGTTGAGCGCAATGTAGGTGTCGACAACCCACGCCATTTCACGTTCGCTGGTGCCGGCGTCTGGCGCCGGGACATCTACGCCCGGGCCAATCAGGTTCCTCTTGGCAAGTTCATGAACGTAGCGGCGGGTGATCCGCTCGAGGATCTCCACGCTGTACTTGTCTGGGTCCACCTGCACGGCCCCTTTTGCGCCCCCGAACGGCACATCTACGAGCGCACATTTGTAGGTCATGAGAGCGGCCAGTGCCTTCACTTCCGACTCATCAGCTGCTGCGCTGAACCGGATCCCGCCCTTCGTTGGCAGCTTGTGGTGGCTGTGCTCGGCCCGCCATGCGCGCACGACCTCGATCCGGCCATCCGGGTGACGAACGGGAAACTGGAACGCGTGGACGCCGTTACACACGCGGACCTGTTCCAGAAGGCCTTTCGGGTGGCTGCTGAACGCCGCCGCCCGGTCGAAGTAGACGTTGACGTTGTCTTCGAAGCTGCGAGGCATGGGGCTCTTAACCGGTGACAGTGTATCCGCGTTGCGATCTATTTTCGTCGGCGTGGGGTGGGGAAGTGTTCCGCATTTATTGGCATCTCTGGCGGAGAGGAAGGGGTCCCTGAAATGCCGGGCGCTACGAAGCCCGGCAAGACGCGAGGCAGATACGAGTAGGATTCGGGGTGGTGAGTAGGGCATGAGGGACGCGGACTCGGAGGGAGCCGGCAGCGATGGGCTTTGTGTAGAGGCCGTGGCGCTTCAGGCGCTTCTGCGCTTCGCTGACCCACGGCGAGTCGTCACCGTTGCGTAGAACAAGCATGGGCACGGTCTACCGTCTGGGCCGACCGGCTCAGAAGCGCTTGACGTTCTTTCCGGCATCGTCGACGACTTGAACGGGTGGCGGGTCGGTCGTGACAGGCCGTTTGCAACCTTTGCACAGAGAATTTCTCGCGTCGATCCTTGGACGCCGCCTGCCAAGCTAGACTGCTGCCCTGTCGCATCGGAGTCGTAGTTCGACCGGGCAGTTAGACCTGCTCGTTCTCGGTCAGGGGCAAAATACCGACGACTGCTTCTGCTCGGCTGTCGTTCGACCGTACGCGGAGGACTGACGATGAAGGTTGACGATTTCCGGCGCATCGTTGCAGTTCTTGTAGACACAAAATGTAAATGTCGGGTTTCTCCACATTAGAAATGTCGGGTTTCGGGCACCGTGTATGGCCTGGAGGCCGACATGGACAACGAGGGCTACCTGACGATGAGTACGAAGGAACTGCACCGCCTGGAGATTCTGGGGCGTGTGCGGGAACGGCGCCTGACCCAGGCCCACGCGGCCGCACAACTGGGGCTCGGGGTGCGCCAGGTCGAGCGTCTGTGCCGGACCCTGCGTCTCGACGGCCCTGGCGGACTGGTGTCCAAGAAGCGCGGCCGGCCGAGCCACCGACGCTTCCCGCGCGCGCTGCGTGACCACGTCTTGGAGTTAGTGCGGTCTGGCTACCGCGACTTTGGGCCGACCCTCGCGGCCGAGAAACTCCGTGAACGTGACGACATCCTCGTGTCGGTCGAGACCCTGCGGCGCTGGATGATCGACGCGGCGCTGTGGGTGCCGCGCACCGCCCGATCGCGCCGCGTCTACCAACCGCGCCACCAGCGCGCCTGCGTCGGCGAGCTGATTCAGATCGACGGCTGCGACCACGCCTGGTTCGAGGATCGAGGCCCGACCTGCACGCTGCTCGTCTATGTGGACGATGCGACGAGTCAGCTGATGGAGCTGCGGTTCGTCGCCTCGGAATCGACGTTCGACTACTTCGCCTCGACGCAGACGTATCTCAAGCGCCACGGCAAACCGGTGGCCTTCTACAGCGACCGGGCCAGCATCTTTCGGGCGACGGGCGCGGCACGGCGCCGCGCGGGAGGCCCCACGCAGTTCAGCCGGGCGCTGGCGGACCTCAACATCGACATCGTGTGCGCGAACGCACCCCAGGCCAAGGGGCGCGTTGAGCGGGCGCACCTGACGCTGCAAGATCGGCTCGTGAAGGAGTTGCGCCTCCGCGAGATCTCGACGCCCGAGGCCGCCAATGCCTATGCGCCCGCCTTCATGGCCGACTACAACGCCCGATTCGGCAAGCCGCCGAGGAGTGCGCATGACGCGCATCGCCCCGTCCGCGATGATGAGGACCTCGCGCTGATCTTCACGTGGCAGGAAGATCGGACCATCTCCCAAGCCCTGACGCTCCACTATCGACGCGGGGTCTACCTCATCACCCCAGGCCCGCTCACCCGGCGACTGCGCGGGCAGCGCTGTCGCGTGCATGCGGACGCCGACGGTCGCCTCGAGATTCGTCACGCGGGCCAGCGCCTCCCTTTCACGGCCTTCGAAGAGCAACGGCGGGTCACCCACGGGGACATCGTGTCGAACAAGCGGCTGGGGGCGGTCCTGGCCACAATCCAGGCCGATCAGCGCACGCGAGACGAGCGCCTCCTGGCCGGCCCGCACCGCACGCTGCGCGAGAAGCAACGGATCAGAACCGCCCGAGCGCGGGCGGACGCGACGCCGACCAGCCCATAGCGAGTGGCCTACCCGACATTTCTACTTTGCGGAGAACCCGACATTTCTACTTTGCGTTGACAGTTCTTGTGCTTAGCGGCACGGCCGCCGCCCCGGCACTCGCGCAATCCGTTTCCACAGCACGTCTTCCTGAGCAGCTCGTGGCAGGCGCTTGCACGATTGTCGTCACACTGGGAGAGGCCCCTGGTCCGAACACAGTCGTGCAGGTCGACCTGGACAAGGGGAGGCTCCAGGACACGCCGGCCGGTGGTGTCGAGCGCGTTGAGATACGGCTACGCGGACCGCTTGAGGCTCGCGACGTCATCCGGGTTCGTCGAGTCGACCTGCCCGAGGCTCCGGGAGATGCCTGGGCCGACACGCGCGCGGTGATGGCCGGAGACGGCTCGCAAGATTGCGAGTCACCATCGGGCCCCGCCCAGAATGTCGACGAGCGGTTGCCATTCGACGCGTTCGCGTACCTCGGCTATGCCGTCGACAACTTCGCTCCCGGCTTGGTCGGGGGCTACGCCGCCGACGCTGCCGACGGGAGCTCGAGGAAACGATATATCGCCGGTGTGGACTTCGAGTTTCGGGTCGCGGGTCGGGGTGATCGCCAGCTCTGGATCTTCGGGGAGACGCTCAACGGCGTTCGTTCGGCTGACGTCGATTGTGGGGTCGAGAACAAACCCGTGGTGTGCGGCTCGCTACTGGACAAACAGCCCGAGCAATTTCGATACATCCTTGTGAAGGCGACCAGTAAAGAGGCGTTTGTCGGCGCCCGCCTGGAGCTCCTTCGGCTACATGAGAATACGGACTTTCCGACCCGTTTCTATGTAGCTGGCCGGCTCGGCGTCATGATGCTCAGCGGCACAGTACAGGGCGCGGAGGCACTCAAGGTACAGGAGGCCTATCAGGCGCATCACGTGGGCACTGGTTTGCTCATCGAGTCTGGCCCATTCGGCGGTAGCTATTTCGAGGTCGGCTGGGGCAAGACTGAACTGTTCAGTGCGATTGAACGACCCGATCCCAAGAAACCCGGTGTGACGAACCTGACGCCGTGGCGACGAGTGAAGATCGACGCCTTCCTCTCGTTCCCGCTGCCGGGCACGAGCAGCGATCGCTGGCCCAGGCCGTTTATGCAGCTCTACGCAGACTTCGACCCAACGGACAAAGCCGCCGATAGCATGCAGAGTTTCTTCGGCGTGGACATCGATCTCGGGGCGCTGTTCCAATGAGGCCGCTCCCGCTCCGGCGCACACTCCTGTCCGTGGCCTGGCTCGTCGGTCTCGGCATGCTCGCCTCGGCGCAGGAGCCGTCCTTCGAGTGGACCCAGTACTGGCAAGTACCGCCTGAGACCTGGAAAGGGCAGCTTTGGGAGCCGCCCGAAAAAGCTGCCCTCGATGCCGCCGGCCGCGGCGCCGTGGGAGTCGCTTTTTCAGGAGGAGGCACAAGAGCCGCGGCGGCCGCGGTCGGCCAGCTCAGGGGACTGCGCCACAACGGCTGGCTGGACCGGGACGTCCGTTACATCGCCGCCGTTTCTGGCGGGTCGTGGGCCGCGGTGCCGTTTACGTACGGCGACGCCGATCTGGATCTCCTGCTGGGCCAGGTCCGGCCGCCCGGCGAACTTACCCCGGCGGTGGTGAAGGCGGAGCTGCCTGAAGGGTCGCTCCTGCGGTCGATCGAGCGCTCGAAGCTGCTGGCGCCCGCAGCCGTCGAGGGCGCCAAGATATGGGCCCAGGCAGAGATCGAGGGGCGCGACGTATCACCAGCGATCCGAGCATTCACGCGGCGCTTCCTGAATGGCTCGACTCGCGAAACCTATGCCAACCTGCTCGGTCGGCTCTTCATCGAGCCGCACGTAACCGACGGCACCGAGCTTCGCTACACCTGGAACGAGGCGTCGATGGACGCTATCAAGGCGCTGAACCCGCAGCTGAGCGTCACCGAGTTTCTCCGGGCGACTGACGAACGACCGTTTCTGATCGCTGGTGGCACGATCATCGCGCCACACCCTGCCTACGAGTATCCGCGTCTGATTCCGGTGGAGTACACGCCGTACTACACCGGTGTGCGGCAGCAGTACGGCGCAAGTCTTGGCGGTGTCTACGTCTCGCCCTACGCATATGACGTGGCCGGTGCCGACCAGATCGAGGGCGACGCCGTGCGCGTCACTGCGAGAGAGGCGGCCCGGCCCTTCACGCTTGCGGATGTCATTGCCTCGAGCGGCGCCGCGCCGCTGCTTGCCCTGTCTCGGGGATGGCCGGTTCCAGCCGCCGAGTGAGCGACTGCACTCTTTCCCTCGTTCAACCATTTCACTATCAGGGAACGGGACGAGGTTGCCTCCGTGCAGCCCATCACAGAGGGGCTCCTGCACGGTGATGGCGGGTTCACCGACAATCTCGGCGTCATGCCGCTATTGGCGCGGGGTGTGACGAAGATCCTGGTCTTCGTTAACGGGAAGGAGCCGTTCGACCGGAGCAAGCAGGTCGAATCCATGTTCTGGCCGCTCGACCAGCAGGAGGACACTGGCGGTGACCGGTCGATGAACGCCGTGTTCGACCCGAGCCACTACTGGGAGTTGCGGGATGGCCTTCGCGAGGGCGTGAGTGACGCTGGTGCGACCGTCTATTGTGGGCGCAACTGGAAGGTAAAGCCCAACGAGCTGTACAACGTGTCCGGATACGACGGGTTGAATATCTGCTGGGTATACAACGAGCTGGTGCCGAAATGGGTTGGGTTGCTCCCTCGCGAGACGCAGCAGATGGTGCAGTCTCGTGGCTTCCGAAACTTTCCGTGGTTTTCCACGTTCGGCGAGAACATCCCGTATGTTATGCGCCTGAAGCGCGAACAGGTCACGCTGCTCGCCGGGCTCTCTGAATGGAGCGTGACCAATTCGGTCAGTCGTGGGGAGATCGCTGGTGCCCTTGGTCTCACACCGGGAAGCCCCTGACACCTGGGCTGCGGCTGCGGATTCAAGCTGGTGCTGTACCACGGCACGGCGGGGGGCACCGGCGGCGTTGCGGGCGGCAGCCGGCACGCCCGTCCAGCGGCTGTCCAAGCCATCCCGGCGCAGACTCCCAGGTTAGACTACCGGCCGTGGGCAACACGTTCGCGGTAAAGACGGTAACGGCGGAGATTTCGTCAAACGGCGAACTCGACCGCCCCCCGGATCGGGGCCGTGTTCGGAGAATGACGCTGCTCGCTTAAAGAAGAGTCTGCGCCATGCGAGTCTTCATCTCATCCACCTCCGAGGACCTGAAGGACCACCGCAGGACCGTCGAGCAGGTCGTGCTGGACGCCCAGTGGACGCCGGTCGGGATGGAGCACTTTCCCAACGATCCACGGCCGATTGTGCAGCTCTGCCGCGAGGAGGTGGCGGCCCGTCTCGAAGGGCTGACCACCGGGAATCTCCCTGGCGTCTCGAACCTGAACGCCAAGAGTGTTCATCGCCTCGCGGGCGGCATTCGCCTGTGCGGCGTCCTCAGACGAGTAAGAGATGAACACGTACGGACCGCGGCCGCTTGCAGCGGTGCCTGAAGACGGTGTGTCCAGAACGGAACTAGAACTCGGTGGCTCCGCGTTGTCGGGGTAGGTCAACTCCAACATGCGGCTGATCGTGAGCGGCCCTCCGCTCAATCGGTGCAGCTCAGCTCGAAGCCGGAACGTTCCCCAACCTGAGGTAGTCAGACGAAGGCCCGTTTCGCGCGCTCGGCTCTCAACGCGCGACGGGTTAAACGACTGATGCAGGATCCACACAACGTGATCGATGGCGAGAAGTAGCCCAGGTGATGCCTCTATCCACGCGGACCAGTCCCAGTAACCGGGGCCTTCGGCCCACGTTGAGCCGGCGTGCGCCCAGGACGCGGCGGTATGATCCGTGGGCGCCGTTCATGAATCTGGCGACCGGAAGGCTTTCGGGTGGCGGTGATGAAAACAGGCCTTTCTCTCCTATTCGACGGAGGATCGCGCTCTTGCGGAGGGGATTCAGCTAGCACTGAATGGGGAGTAGACTCGCGTCCCAGAGATTGATGGTCCCACGCCCAGATAGCCGGAGGTGCTCATGGCGCTGACAGACATCGATGAACGCACGGGGCCGCGCAAGCTCCTCGCCCTCGACGGAGGCGGAATTCGCGGCCTCATGACCGTCGAGATTCTCGGGCGGCTCGAAGGGACCCTTCGCGAGGAACGCATCAAGGCCGGCATCCCCAGCCCGAGCGAGAAATTCGTGCTCGCCGACTATTTCGACTATGTCGCGGGAACCAGCACGGGAGCCATTCTGGCAGCTGGAATCTCCCGCGGACTCAGCGTAACGGAGCTCCGCAAGTTCTATCTCCAGAGTGGACGGGAGATGTTCGACAAGGCCTCCCTCCTGAAACGTCACAAGTACAAGTACGAAGACGCGGCGCTCACCGCAAAGCTCAAGCAGGTCTTTGGCGGAGCCCCGCTTGGAAGCGAGGAGCTTCGAACCTATCTCCTGATGATTCTGCGCAATGCCTCGACTGATTCGCCCTGGCCCATTTCGAACAATCCGCGCGCGAAGTACAACGACCGCGCGCGCCACAACTGCAATCTCGATATTCCCCTATGGCAACTTGTGCGGGCGAGCACTGCGGCACCAACATATTTCCCGCCTGAGGTCTTCCAGGTGAAGCCAGGGGTCGAGCATGTCTTCGTTGATGGCGGGGTGACGATGTACAACAACCCAGCCTTCCAGCTGTACCTGATGGCAACCCTTGCGCCCTACAGACTCGAGTGGCCCTCGGGAGAACAGCAGATGCTGATCGTCTCGATAGGAACCGGCCAGGCGGCGAGTGCCAATCTCGATCTCGGCCCTTCGGACATGAACCTCATCTACAACGCTACCGCCATCCCTTCGGCCCTGATGTTCGCGGCGCTCAACGAGCAGGATCTGCTCTGCCGCGTCTTCGAGCGCTGCCTCGTGGGTCATCAGCTCGACCGCGAGCTGGGCGATCTGATCGGTGTCGCCAACCCCGGGGGCGCGAAGCACTTCACGTACTTGCGTTACAACGCTGAGCTCAGCCAAGAGGGGCTCGACGACTTGGGACTCTCGTCCATCCAGCCCGACCAGGTGTCCGCGCTGGACTCAGTCGAGGGCATGGACCAGCTCCAGGAGCTGGGACAAGCCGTTGGACAACGGCTCATCAATCCAGAACACTTCGAGCCGTTCCTGGGCGGCCGGCCGACAGAGGTTCCGTGATAAAGCGCTGCTTTTACGTCAGCGGTTTCCATAAGAAGAAGGACTTCGCGACTGACCGCGTACTCGACCTGGACGCGACCTACGCTGTTATCAAGGAGACCGCGGAAGCGGCGGGGCTTGAGTGCATTCGAGCCGACGAGATCCGCCACTCAGGCACGATCGATGTCCCGATGTTCCGGGAACTTCTCGAGGCGGATCTTGTCATCGCCGACCTCTCGACCTCGAACGTCAATGCCGCCTACGAGCTCAGTGTGAGGCATGCCCTTCGTCCGCGGCGCACGATCATCATCGCCGAGAAGGGGTTCCTGGCCCCCTTCGACACATCTCATCTCGTGATCTGGCGTTACACACACATCGGAGAGGACATCGGTTATGCCGAGGTCAAGCGGATCAAGAGAGAACTGGGTCAGCACATCAGCGAGCTGATGGCGAAGGATGAGCCTGACAGCCCGGTGTATCTGTTCCTCCCGGGGCTGGCGCCGCCGGCGAAAGGCACTGTCGAGTCCTTCGGGGCAATCGCCGAGAGTGAAGAGGCGGTTGCGGAGAGCACGGAGACCGTGGCCATGCTCCTTGGGCTCGCGATGAAGGCGAAGAGCAGGGGCGAGTTCTCCAGCGCCGAAGAGCTGCTCAAGAAGGTCGTCGGGGATCAGCCGAGCGACGACTACCTTCGTCAACAGCTCGCCCTAGTCACGTACAAGAGCAAGCTGCCGGACGAAATCTCCGCGCTCAAGCGGGCGAACGAGGTTCTCGCACCGCTTCACCCTGAGGCGACCGTGGACACGGAGACCGTGGGACTGTGGGCGGCCATCCAGAAGCGCCTGTGGGAGCAGAAACCTGAGAGTCGATACCTCGACACCGCGATTCGAGGACTGGAGAAGATCTACGCGCTCAAGACGGATTGGTACAACGGGATCAACTTGGCTTTCCTGCTGGCGGCCCGCTCGGCGACGGAGGGCGCACAGGATGCCGAGAGCGACGCTATGCAGGCCGGGGTGGTGTGGCGCAGGGTGCTCCGGGCCTGCACAGCCGAGTACGAAGAACGCGTGAAGAACAAAGAGTTCGACGTTTCGGCCGATGAACGCGACGAAAAGCTTCGGGAAGAGCAGTACTGGCTTCTCGCTACCCTCCGCGAAGCCTGCGTCGGGCTGGGTGACAGCGACACCGCGGAGGCGTGGGCGCTGCAGGCGGCGGGGACCGCACCCCACGGCTGGATGCTCGACACGACAGAGAAACAGGTCGCGAAACCCACGGCGTTCCTGAGCCGAGGCGCCTCCGCAGGCTCTGAGTGAGCGCGAGCCAACCCCTCGTCTTCCTCGGCGGGACCAGCGGGGCGAACCGCTGGCGCAAGGGCTTGGTTGAGCGGTTGGCCGCGCGGGGCCTCGCCCCGTCCATCTTCTTCGACCCCGTCGTCGACGAATGGAACGAGGAGGCTCGTCGACGAGAGGAAGCGGCCAAGGCGAACGCAGATTTGGTGGTCTTTCACCTAGGAAATCCCGAGCAGCCGGGTACCCCAATCGCGGCATTTAGCCTTGTCGAAGCCACCCTCGCGGTTTGCGCCACACCGGAGAAGGCACTTCTGATCTTCGATTTCGAATCTGTCTCTGGCCACGCGCGCCGCGTGCTGGAGGAGACGGAGAAACTGCTGCGGGCCCGCAAGTCCCCAGCGGTGTTCTGCGCGAGCCTTGCAGAAGCCGAAGACTGGCTGGCTGAACGATTCGGACCGGCGGACACGTACTTCCAGAGGTAGAGATGCGCGACCTGAAGATCGAGCTTCGCAGACGCGTTCTTGACCAGAGCGGCGGGAGGCCGCCATAGGTGTCGGTATTGGTGACACTCCAGCCGTGAACGAACACGACCAGCATGATTGGGTTGAACCTTTCGTTGAGCGCAGGATTGTCGAGGCGTTCTCACCAGAAGTCCATGGAGGGTTGCACGGATATCGATCGGGGTCTTTGGAGGGTTCGCTCGCCCTAGCCATTCTGTCGCCGTCCCAATGGAGCGCTTCACCGCGCAGTCAGCCGCTCGTACACCGTCGCCGTCTCCTGGACCATCCGCTCCACCGCGAACCGCTCGCGCGCCCGCGCCAGAGCCGCCGCACCCATCTGGTCCCTGAGCGCCTGATCCTTCAGCAGCAGAATCAGTTTCGCCGCCATGGCGGCGTGGTCCCGCGCAGGCGTCAAGAACCCCGTTTCCCCATCGATGACGATTTCAGGAATGGCTCCGACGCTGGTCGCGACGGCGACCTTGGAGGCCGCCATGGCTTCGATCAGTGCCGTGCACAGGCCTCCGGAGATAGGGCTCATGGCGAAGAGGTCGAACGCTTTGATGAGTTCAACGGCGTCGGCGCGGAATCCTGCGAGAAAGACGTGCCGCTCTAGGTGCCTGTCGCGCACGTGTTTTTCGAGCCCCACCCTCAACTCACCGTCGCCCACGACCACGAACCTGGCGTCGGGGACCTCGCGGACGACCAGTTGCGCGGCGTCGATGAGGTGGTGGTGTCCCTTGTCTGGTGAGAGGGTGGCCACGTTGCCGATGACAGGCGCGTGTGTTGGCAGATAGAAGGCGGCGTGTACGCTGGCCTCGGGCGTTTGTGCGATTCGTTCGACATCTACTCCCTGGCTGACGATTGTGGCTTTTTCCGGAGGAACGCCGTCGGCGATGAGTCGATCGTGAACAAATGTGCTGTTCGCGATGAAGCAGTCGATCTGCGAATATTTCCACCGCGCGAACGAGCTGTGCGTCAGATGGGTGGCCGTTCGGGCAGATGTGACAAGTGGCGGTTTCGGCGACGGAGCGGCGATCGAAAGCGCCGTTGAGGCCATGGCCACCGCATGCGGGTCGTACGCGTGGATGATATCGGGAGCGAGCTGCTTCACCACGCGTGACAGCCGCCATGCGGCGGAGAGGTCGACTTCGCCACGCGGTGCCAGCGGAACAAGGTCGTGTCCCTCGCTGAGGCGCCGCAGGAGTTCCCCGTCGGGATGGGCGACGAGCGCGGCGCGCTGCCCAAGGGCGCGCAGCCCCAGCACCGTGTGCAGCACGAGGCTCTGTCCGCCTCGCCACCCTAGCGCGGTGTCGATGTGAAGCGAGAACACGTCACACCTGCATGTGCCACATCTGTCTACGGTGAGGGTTTCGTGCCCTGGTCCTTGGTCTCTTGCTGCAGCTCCCAGAGCTTCGCAAATTTCAGCAACACGGAATAGGCATTGACGATCGAGATCGTCAGCCCCACGGTGCCATCCAGGATTCCGCGGCGGAGAAGGTAGTTGCGCAGGAACGCGGCCGGTGGATGGACAACCAGGTCGAGTGGTCCCGCGCGGCGGCCGGACTCGTGCATCTGGCGTGCCGCCAGAGACGTGTAGTGATTGACGCGGTCAAGTTGATCGCGGAGGTCCCGGTACGAGTAGTGCTCGAGGTCGTGGCGAAGCCGGCCAACCGGGCCATCGACCGACACGGATTCATGCACGTACTTGCCGCGCCACCGAGCGGCTCGCCGGTCGTAAAGGCGAGTCTGAAAGTCGGGGTAGAAGTCGGTCGTGCGGATCCATCGTCCAAGGTGAAACGAGACGCGCGGGACGCGGTAGCCGCGCTTCGGCGGTTCACTCGCCAGCAGCGCCTGCACTTCGGCGGCCAGCGGCGGCGGAATGCGCTCATCGGCATCAAGCGAGAAGATCCAGTCGTTCGACACTCGATCAGCCGCGAAGTTTTTCTGATCGACGTATCCCGACCACTCCCGGGAAAGGACCGTTGCGCCCCTGCCGCGCGCGATATTAGCGGTGCCGTCGGTGCTGCCGCTGTCAACGACCAGGACCTCGTCGGCCCAGACCGCACTGTCGATCGCGACGCCGATGTGCTCGGCTTCGTCGAGCGTGATGATGGTCACCGAGACTTTCGGCACGGTGGGAATCTTACCTGAGCGGTGCCTCCTGGACGGTTTCAAAGTCCACGAGCGAACGCTGGTGGTCGATGATGGCCCGAAGCTCGTTGTTGCGCGCCTCCGCGAGGTCCCGCTGCGCCTGGAACACGAAGAAGCTCGTGGAGGTGCCGGCCGCCAGCTTGCGCTCCTCGGCCTCGAGGCGCCGCTCGGAGAGCTGACGGGAGATGGCGGTCGTGTCCACGCGCCGCCGGTTGGTGAGCGCCTGGCGTCCGGCCTCTCGCACCTGGGCCGCCACCTGCAGCTCGGCGTTTCTGAGCTGCGTCTGCTGCTGGGTGTACTCCAGCCGCGTTCGTGCCAGCGCCACCCCCTGAGGGTTTGAGCCGATCGGGTAGCTCACGTTCAGCGATGCCGTCCAGCTCGGAAATTCGTTGCCGAACAGGTCACCGAGTACGGTCACAAAGTTGCGCTGAGTCTCGCCGATGATCGGTCCTGGGAAGCCCTGCCCGCGCACGAATTGCGTGCCACCCAGGCCGGTCAGTCCATAGTCGAAGCTCGCGGTGACATCGGGCAACGTCTGGTTGCGGGAGAACCGGATATTGACGTCCTGGGTCTCCAGGGTCTTGCGTGATTGCTGCAGATCGCTGCGCTGTTGGAGCGCGGCCCGGAGCGCTGCTTCCACGTCAACGGACGTCGGTGTGAAGGTCGGCAGGTCCGCCGGCTCAATATGGAACGTCCAGAAGTCGTCATCCGCAGGGTCGTATACCAACGCACGCAGAGCGTCTTCGGCGGTCGCCACCTGAGCCTCGCCAAGGATCACAGCCTCCTCACGAAGAGCCACTTCTGCCTCAGCCTCGATGGAGTCCACGGGCGCCGTGGTGCCGATCTCGATCCGTGCGCGCGTGTTCCGCAACGATTCGGCGGCAAGCTCCAGCGACTGTCGCTGCACATCCAGCGACGCGATGGCGTAGACCAGGTCCCAGTACGCGTGCCGGACCGCCCTCGACGTCAGTGCGATGGTTTCCTGCAGCGAGACGTCCGCGATCTCGCGGTTCTTCTCCGAGACGAGCACTTGCTGGCGCGCCGAGTCGATGCGGAACCCGCGCAGCAGCGGCTGCCGGTAGCTGAGCGCGAGCGACGAGCGCAGTTGCGGCGAAAAGTTGGAGAAGAGGTTGGTGGTCGTCGAGCGCACGCTGTCCCACCCGACGCTGTAGCTGCCGCCCCACGGCAACATCTGGGCGAGCCCGAAGTTGCTGTTGACACGAGCGTCGCTCGTCTTCGTGCCTTGAGCCCCGGAGAGAAAGCTGTTGTTGGGCGAGTCGGTGCTCGCGCTTTGCAACGTGCTCGTGAAGGTCGGGAACCAGGACGCGCGTGCCTGGGCCAGACTCAGGTCCTGCAATTGTGGCTCGACGCGCGCAACGCGGATCCCGAGATTGTTCTCGAGCGCCATGCGCACCGCGTCCTCGACGGTGAGGCTGCGCACCTCCGATGATGGTGCCTGGGCCGCGGTGGGCACGATCAGGCTGAACACCATGGCTGCGACGCAGCCGATTCGAACCAACGTCATATGTACCCCTTGTGACTGCGGGACTCCACCTCTTAGACTCCCTATGTATACTAGGCGGTTCTTATGACGTCCAAGGATTCTGCGGCCGTGCTCGATCGATTTCGTCGCGCGGGAGCTCTGCTCGAGGGGCACTTCCGGCTGACATCAGGACTCCACAGCGCGGGGTTCCTGCAGTGCGCGCTGGTGCTCCAGCATCCCCGCGAGGCGGAAGCGTGCGGCGTCGGGATTGCTGAACACGTTCGCGGCCTCGGTGCGCAGGTCGTGCTATCGCCTGCGCTGGGCGGCATCATCATCGGCCAGGAAGTAGCCCGCGCGCTCGGCATCCGCGCGACGTTCGCCGAGCGTCAGGACGGCCGCCTGACGCTGAGGCGCGGCTTTACGTTCGAACCCGGCGAGAAGGTGCTGGTGGTCGAGGACGTCGTGACCACTGGTGGCTCAACGCTGGAGACGATTAAGGTTGCGCGCGCGGCTGGCACCGAGGTCGTTGGCGCGGCTGCCATCGTCGATCGGAGCGGCGGTCAACAGCGGCTCGACGTGCCGTTTTACTCACTAGCCGAGATATTGCTTCCCACATACGAGCCCGCGGCATGCCCCTTGTGCCAGGCAGGGCAGCCGGTGGTGAAGCCCGGGTCCCGCGCCTGAGCGACACACGCGCGCGCAACCTCAAGCTCACTATCAGCTACGACGGCACACGTTTCGTCGGTTGGCAGCGTCAGGCCGCCGGCGTTTCCGTTCAGGGGTTGCTTGAAGACGCACTCGGGCGCTTCGAAGGGGCGCCGGTCGCGGTGCATGGCGCGGGCCGGACCGATGCCGGGGTTCACGCACTTGGCCAGGTTGCCAGCGCGCGGATGACATCCGCGCATCCGCTCGACTCCGTGGCGCGAGGACTCAACGCGTGTCTGCCACCGGATGTCAGGGTGATCGACATCCAGGAAGTCGCCGCGGACTTTCACGCACGGTTCAGTGCGCGCTCCAAGACCTACCGCTACCGGCTGCAGACGTCGGTCGTCGCGAGTCCATTCGAGCGGGCCTATATGTGGCACGTACCGGTGGCGCTCGACGTCGCCGCCATGCGGGTCGCCGCCCGCGCGCTGGTCGGCACGCACGACTTCGCGGCGTTCCAAAGCACCGGTAGCGAGACGACGGGTACCGTTCGCACGATTACAGAGTCGGTGATCGGGGAAGCAGTCGCCGAGGGCTGGCGAGATTCGACCGCCCCGTTCCTTGTGTACGAAGTCAGCGGCGACGGCTTTCTTCGACATATGGTTCGGGCTATTGTCGGCACGCTGGTGGAGATCGGTCGCGGCCAGCGTACGGAGGCGTCGATCGCGGCGCTGCTGGAGGGCGGCAGCCGCTCGCAGGCCGGTATCACGGCGCCGCCTCAGGGGCTCTTCCTGGTCCGGGTGGTCTATGATTAAGTCCTTGCAAGAGCGGGAGATGCAACGTGTCTCGTGAGCAGTTACTGGAATGGATTCCGGCCGGGCATCCCGATGAGGCGCTCGCGCGGCAGGTAGATTTCGACCGGCTGCCAGCGCATATCGCCGTTATCATGGACGGCAATGGCCGCTGGGCAGCCAAGCGCCATCTGCCGCGGGTGGAGGGCCACCGCGCCGGCATTGACGCCGTGCGCGACACGGTGGAGACCGCAGCCCGTCTCGGCCTTGGCGTACTGACTCTGTACGCCTTTTCTGTCGAAAACTGGAAACGCCCTGCATCGGAAGTCGGCGTACTGATGCGGCTCCTCAAGCGGTATCTGCGCTCCGAACTGGACACGCTGCTGGCCAACGACATCCGCTTCCAGGTGATCGGACGGATCGAGGAGCTCTCTCGCGATGTCCAGGACGAACTGCGTGCCGCCATGGACCGAACCGCCGGCAGCAGAGGCATGCTCTTCAACATCGCGCTCAACTACGGCGGCAGAGCCGAAATCGTCGACGCTGCGAAGCGGGCGATCGCGTCGGGGATCCCCCCTGAGCAGTTGGACGAGGAGCGCTTCGCCGGCTTTCTCTACACGGCCGGCCAGCCCGACCCGGACCTGCTCATCAGGACCAGCGGCGAGCTGCGCGTCAGCAACTACCTGCTCTGGCAGATTGCCTACGCTGAGATCTACGTGACCGAGACGTTCTGGCCTGACTTTCGCCGCCAGCACCTGCTTGAGGGCGTGCTCGCCTATCAGAAGCGGGAGCGGCGGTACGGCGGCATTACTCCTGCGCCGGCGGTCATCGGCGCGCAATGACGCGGTTGCTGAGCGGGGTCGCCCTGGCAGCGGCCGCGCTCGCCGCCATTCTTTTCGTGCCGTTTTCCGGGCTGCGGGTGATCGCATGCCTTGTCGCTGTGCTGGGCGCCTACGAATATCTCGGCATCGTCGATCCTGCGCGCCGTGGCCTGGACGCTGCTCCGATTCTCACGCTGGTCGCGCTCGTGTGCTGGTCGTTCTCGGATCCCGGCGGCGAGGTACGCTCGGGTGCGGTAGGTGTGCTGCCCTTGCTGCTGCTTGGCGTCGGATGGGGCGGGCTCGAGGTGGCGTGGCGCCGGTTCGCCATTGCGCGCGTGCGAGCTCGTCTGCTGGCACCGTTGTATCTCGGTATGCCGCTCGGAATGCTTGCAGCCGTGCAGATGGTGGGCGGCCGCATGGCGACGCTGCTGTTGATTGCGGGCGTCGTGGTCAGTGACTCGGCGCAGTACTACTCCGGGCGGAGATTCGGTCGCCGTCCGCTCGCGCCCAAGATCAGTCCGAAGAAGACGATCGAGGGAGCAGTCGGAGGGCTCGCGATCGGGACGATCTTCATGACGGTGGCCGGAAGTTGGGTCTTTCCAGCGGCCGGGCCGGGCGCGCTGGCGCTGCTCGGCGTGGCGGTGGTCGTACTCGGCATCTGCGGCGACCTGTTTGAGTCGCGATTGAAACGAGGGGCAGGTGTCAAGGACAGCTCTGGGCTGATTCCGGGCCACGGCGGGGTCCTGGACCGCATTGACGCGCTGCTCTTTGCCGTACCGGTCTACTACGTGTATCTGCTGAGTTGATATGAAACATGTCGCGATCTTGGGGTCGACCGGGTCGATTGGCCGCAGCGCCCTCGCTGTCGTTGATGCGCACCCTAGTCGTCTGAAGGTTGTCGCTCTGGCGGCGGGTGACAACGCCACGCTGCTGGCCGAGCAAGCGGCGAAGTACGTGCCCGATGTCGTCGCCATGGCCTCCACCGAGGGGGTCGATCGGCTCCGGTCGGCGTGTGGAGCGCACGCGCCAGTGGTGGCGGGTACCGGCACGGACGGTCTCATCGCGGTCGCGACACACCCGTCGGCAGACATGGTCATCTGTGCGTCGGCTGGGACGGCCGGACTCGACGCCGTGCTTGCGGCAATTGAAGCCGGCAAAACGATCGCACTTGCCAACAAGGAGGTGCTCGTGATGGCTGGCGAGGTGGTGACCGAGGCCGCCCGTCGACGCGGCGTGGTGATTCTGCCGGTCGACAGCGAGCACAATGCCATCCACCAGTGCCTGCACCAGAGGCCGCGATCGGAAGTGCGCCGCCTCGTGCTCACGGCGTCAGGCGGTCCATTTCGGAACTTTGCACCGGACGCACTCGATAGCGTAGAGCCGGAGGCGGCCCTCAAGCATCCCACCTGGCAGATGGGTCGGAAGATCACGATCGACTCGGCGACCATGATGAATAAGGGACTAGAGGTCATCGAGGCCCGCTGGTTGTTTGGCGTTTCCGCTGATCAGATCGATGTGGTCGTGCATCCCCAGTCGATCGTGCACTCGTTGGTCGAGCTGATCGACGGCTCCGTGATTGCGCAACTCGGCGTCACCGACATGCGGTTGCCGATTCAGTATGCCTGCTCGTTTCCGGATCGATGGGATGGCTCGCTGCCCTCGCTGGATCTGGCGGCGGCGGGTCGCCTTGATTTTCTGCCGCCGGCATTCGACCGCTTCCCGTGCCTGGGGCTGGCCTATCGCGCCTTGCGCGCGGGGCAGACGCTCCCGGTGGTACTCAATGCGGCCAACGAGGTCGCCGTCGGTGCCTTCCTCGAGCGGAAGCTCGGCTTTATGATGATTCCACACGTCATAGAGAAGACCATGGAGGCGCATACAGCGGAGCCGGTCTCGACGTTGCAGACCGTTCGGCGCGCAGACCGATGGGCGCGCGAACACGCGTTGCACGTGGCCCGCGAGTTAGAATTGACAGCCTGAGGACTTGTTGAAAGGGTATTTGCGCACGTGACTACGTTGCTTTCGTTTCTCTTCGTTCTTGGTGTGCTCGTTTTTGTGCACGAGCTCGGGCATTTCCTGGCCGCACGCCGGCTCGGCGTTCGTGTCTTGACGTTTTCGCTTGGCTTTGGCCCGAAGATCCTGAAGTTCCAGCGCGGCGACACGGAATATTGCGTGAGCGCCATCCCGCTTGGCGGCTACGTGAAAATGGCGGGAGAGACCCCGGATGACGCGCGAGCGGGCAGCCCGGACGAGTTCATGTCGAAGACGAAGTGGGAGCGGTTCCAGGTCCTCATCATGGGACCCCTCATGAACATCGTGCTTGCGGTTGTCGTGATGGCGGTTGTGCTCGCACAAGGTGCGGAAGTACCGGTGTACCAGGATCAGCCCCCTGTGGTCGGTGCCGTCGAGTCCGGATCGCCTGCGGAGCAGGCGGGGATCCAGCGTGGCGACTTGATTGTCGATGTGGCGGGCAACACGGTGGATACCTGGGAGAATTTGTTCATCGCCGTGGGCACGCGCCCGGATCGCGATGTGGCCGTGACGCTTCAGCGCGCGGGCCAGACACGATCGGTCACGGTGCGGCCAGTGCCTGAAACACGGTACGAGATCGGCACGATCGGCGTGATGCCCGATATCAATCCAATCGTGGCGTCGGTCATCGCTGGTGAGCCAGCGGAACGCGCGGGGTTGCTCGCCGGCGACGTCGTATTGGCGGTGAACGGCGAGCGCATGGTCACACGCACGCAGCTCGTCGAAACGATCTCGGCAAACGGCGACCAAGAGATCGAACTCACGATCCAGCGAGAGGGTCGTGAACAGGCCGTCAGAGCGACGCCGGAACAGCGCGGCGACCGGGGCATGCTCGGGATCTACGTGACCGAACCCACGCGGTCGTTTACGCCGGGTCCGTTCGAGGCGTTGCAACTGAGCGTCGAGCGCAACATCGAGTTCAGCGGGTTGATCTTCCAGACGCTGGGCGGCTTGTTCGTGGGGGAGACGTCGCCGCGCCAGCTCATGGGTCCGGTGGCGATCGCCCAGTTGTCCGGGGAGTCCGCCGAAGCCGGCTGGATCGCGCTCTTCTCACTGATGGCGGCGATCAGCCTCAACCTGGGGCTGCTCAATCTGCTGCCCATTCCTGTGCTCGACGGGGGTCACATTCTGATCATGGCGCTCGAAGGCGTCGCGCGACGCGACTTCAGCATCGCCGTGAAAGAAAAGATGCTGCTGGCTGGGTTTGTCCTGCTGATGACGCTTATGGTGACGGTCATCTATAACGATCTCACGCGCATCAGTTGGATCGAGAACCTGATGCCCTGGCGCAACTAGATTCTTTTTCAGGGAGTGCCGATGTTTCGTATCTGTCGGGTCACGCTGGCCGTGGTTCTGGTCGTCGGCTTCGCGGCGCACGCCGCGGCGCAGCAGAACGCCGGCGTAACGCCTGCCGATATTCAACGACTGCAGGACAGCGTGTTTCAGGCCGGCACCGACGTGTCGGAGCTTCGCAGCCGGGACACCTCGCCCTCGCGTGCCGATGCGCTTCAAGCCGAACTCGACCAGTTGCGCGAGGATGTGATCTATCTGAAGGTCAAGCTCCGCCGAGAACAGACCGTGGTGCGCAGCGAGTACGCGGACGTGCGTGACCAGATCGAGGATCTCCGCACACGCGCGCGGAGCGAGACAGTGAACGCATCCGTGCCCACAGTGGCGCCCGCACCGGCCACCGAAGGGATCAAGAGCGTCACGGCGGGAGACGCTGCCATCGATGCGATGGAGATTCAGGCGGGGACGGAGATCGACGTCCGGCTCGCCGATGGCCTGAATTCTGGCGAGGCGCGCGTTGAGGATCGCTTCGAGGCCACAACGCTGATCGACGTCAATGTGGGGGGGCGCCCTGCCGTGCCGGCGGGGTCGGTGATGCGCGGTGTGGTCACCGATGTCGAGCCAGCCACCCGTACCAATCGCACGGCCAGACTGACAGTCAGCTTCGATCAGGCGACTGTTGGCGGACAGGTGTATGCCATGCGCGGCACGGTCATCCAGGCGATTGAGGGTGATGGGATCAGGGGAGAGGCTGGTCGCATCGGGACCGGCGCCGGTGTTGGTGCGATACTGGGTGGCCTCCTCGGCGGCTTCAAGGGCACGCTGGCGGGCATCCTTATAGGCGCTGGAGGCACGATCGCGGCCACCGAAGGCCGGGAGGTCGATCTGCCGCAGGGGTCGGTCCTGCGCGTGCGGCTGGATTCGCCGCTGCTCATCAACGTCGCCCGCTGACGGGAGGGGTGGCGCGATGCAGATCGTCACGAACCCGAGCCTCGCGCCGATTCAACTCCTGGAAGTTCAGCACGACGCGGGACGGCCGCCAACGTTGAGGACGCGCGTAATATTGCCCTTAGGGCGCGCGCCAGGGCGCTAACAAGGGGGAACAGACACATGACGCTACGTCCCGCACTCATTGTTGTCAGTGGCGTGTTGGCTGCTGCATTGCTGCAGGTCAACGTTGGTGGGCAGACCGCTGGCCCGGCCCCTGGCGAAGGACTCAGCGAGAGTTACCGCGGCAGTCAGTCAGGAAACCTGGAATACCAGCAGGTCCCGCCGATCAAGGTCTTCGACAACCTGTACTACGTTGGGCCCGGTTTGGTCTCGGTGTGGCTCATCTCGACCACCGATGGACTGATTCTGATCGACACTGCGCAGGAGCCCTATGTCGATCACGTGATCGACAGCATCCGGAAGGCGGGTTTCGACCCGGCGGACATCAAGTACATTCTGATCACTCAGGGGCACCTCGATCACTTCGGCGGCGCCGGAAAGATTCAGGCGTTGTCCGATGCCCGTGTCGCCACGCTCGAAGAGGACTGGACGCTTATCGAAGAGGCCTACCTGGCTCCAGCCCGCCCCGGTCGTCCCCTCGGCGTCCCGGTGAAGCGCGATATGGTCCTGCGAGAGGGTGACACGGTCACGCTCGGCACGACCTCCCTGAACGTGTACAAGCTTCCCGGGCACACGCCGGGCTCCCCGTCGTTCGAGTTCACGGTTTACGACAATGGCACGCCGTACTCGGCATTCATTTTCGGGGGACCAGGACAGCGGAACGGGGTAGAGGGCGGCACGCAGTTCCTCAACAGCCTGCGGCGCCTCAAGACTGAATTCGGAGACATCGATGCTCCGATCCACGTGCATAGCTACCTTCGCACCTATCCGTACGACAGCGGCGGCACCGTCTTCGAGCCGGCGGCGAAGCTGGTGGAGCGCAAGGCGGGTGATCCGCATCCGTTTGTTGATAACGCGCAGTGGCGGCGGTGGCTGGACACGGCCGAGGCCGGTACGATCAAGTACATCGAGGACGCGAGAGCGGGCGTGCCGGTCAGGTAGCAGCAAATCTCCTCATTTATGCCAGGAGCGAGCGGCGGGCTCTCAGAGTAACCGCAATCAGTACCCGCGTCCGCAGATCCAGGGCGTAGGCAGCCATCAGCCCCCTCCTGCCCGCAGGAGTACCACGACCGAGTACTGAGTCGCGCTAGCCGAGCCTAGCCGCGGCGAGGACCTGGTCACGTGTCCAGCCGCGCGCGCGGAGATCGCGCACGCCGGTGTCGCGGTCCGACTTGCTAAGTTTCTGGGTCGGCGACTTCATGAGGAGCGCGTGGTGGGCGAAGGTTGCAGGCACGGGTCGGCCAAGCAGGCCGCCCAACAGGATCTGTCGACCCGTCGAGGGGAGCAGGTCCGCACCGCGGATCACGTCGGTGACGCCCTGCGCGTAATCATCGACGGTGGCGACGAACTGGTAGGTCCAGTTGCCGCGGCGATCGCGAATGAGGAGATCGCCGCACTCGTCAGCTGGCACGTGCGTCTGGCTGCCGCACCACCGGTCTTCGAACGTAACGTGTGCCGCTGGCAACCTCACCCGCCAGCCGACGCCCCCCTCGAAGGGCAGCCTCAGATTCCGGCACGTGCCCGGATAGGGAACCTCCGCCCCGCTGCCGGGCTCCAGCGTGTCGGACGCCTGGCCCTCGGCCCGGACGCCCCAGCGCTGTAGGGTCTTTCTCGAGCACCCGCACGCGTAGAGCAGCCGCTGGGCGCGAAGCCGCTCCGCCATCGCAGCGTAGATCCCGCCGCGGTCACGTTGCCGCGATTCGCACGGTCCTGCGCGAAAGGCGCTTGTCGGATAGAGATCGGGCACGAACCCCAGCCAGTCGAGATCGTCGAGGAGGGCCGTTTCATAGTCTGGCCGGCACCGCTCTCGGTCGTGGTCCTCTATGCGCAGCAGCACGCGCCCACCGTGCGCGCGAGCTTCGTTCCACACGTGGAGAGCGTTGGCTGCGTGGCCCAGATGCAGGTAGCCGGTGGGGGCCGGGGCGAACCGCGTCAGCCACATCGTCGCCCCATTATCTGCTCCACTCGTTGTCGCGACTTCGCGCGAGGCGATGCTGCCGCCGGCGGAGGCCCAGTCCCGCAGCGCGGTTGGTCGGCCGCTGGTGGACTGGCGCTAACTTCGGATCCCGCTAGTGTTTCCTCTCGTTGCTCAGCTTGATTCTGGCGTCCTTCACCATGGTGATCAACGCGGCGCGTGCCTCCTCAGGCGTGCTGACCGGCTTGGCAAACGCCACGCGGATCGGCCGCCGTCCGTCGGCGGTGTCGACTGACATCTCGAAGCCGTACCGGTCAATAGCCGTCATGGTGACGGCACTGACGTCGGTCGCTTTCGAGAACGCGTGGCAGTAGAGCACCATCGCTTCGGCATGGTCAGCGTCCATGTGGGCCATGATGTCGACCGCCGACGGACCAAGCGGATCCGGTTCGGCGGATTGCCAGTCCGTTCGATCGATCCAGGACATCCGTCCATAGCCGCCAATGTACCGGATGGAATCCACGCGGAGCCTCCAGAACCCGAAGTCGCGAAAGTCAGCATAGTACGCAGCATTCGCGTGTACAGCGAGGAATGACGCACGGGCGCTGTCGGCATCCCCTGCGACGCGCGTGCACGGCCCGAGCAGCGTGACGCGGCCGTTGGCCAACGGATCGGCGGAGCCACCCTCTGCCACCAGCAGGGACGCGCGAGGATCCCGCTGCAGGTTCTTCGTATGCTCGGCGAGGCCGCTGATGAGGAAGATCGGGTCCCCGCGGTCAAAGGCGACGGTCACAAACGAGCCGTACGGGTAGCCATCTGGCTCCTGGGCCAACGTGCACAAGGTCCCGGTCGAGATCTGGGACACCAGCGTTCGCGCTCGTTCGGCATGACTCGGCGTCGGAATATTCACGTCGTAGAGCGGCTCGCGTGCGTCTCCTGACGGTCGGCTGTGTGCATCCTCGCTCATGGGGCTTCCTGGTGGGGCGATGGGCCGCCCGTGACACGTGTACTGGAATCGGGGCAAGCCGGCCTTGCTCCATTGTTGATCGCGACGCGCGACAACGGGGACCGCTTCCGCGCGACGCTGCTGTCGAAGGGCGGGTCTGTGGAGGCGATCGATCTGTAGCGGTCGTTTTCGGGCCGGGCTCCCGTCCTCGAGATCTTCGAGCACCTCAAGAACAGGGAGCGCGTCGAGCGTGTCGCTCTGACCGATTTCACGACGGGCTGGGCCGTTCGTCGCCGTGAACTGCGCGGCGGTGGTGGAAACGTTACTCGAAGCGGAACTCTTCGGTATCGAGGAACGGACGGCCACCGGCGTGCGAGGCCGGCGCGGCAAATTCGAGCACGCCGATGCGGGTACGCTGTTTCTCGACGAGGTGTCGGACCTCGCGCTCTCGGTGCAGGCCAAGCTGCTGCGCGCCATCCGTGACGCGGCGCTGCAGCGCGGGCCAAGCCTAAGCCCTCCCCAAGAAGGCCGGTCCCAGGTGTCGAGGCCAGGTATCGAGGCGATGATGGGTCGGTGCGCTTCGCGCGGTGCGACGTTCCTTTGGCGTTCGCCGACACTCGCCTACTGGAGTTGATCGGAGACGGCCTCGATGCCGGCGAGCACACAGGTCGTGTCCGCGCCCATTCCGGCACCGGACGCACCGATCCCGCCGATCACCTCCTCGCCGACCGTGATCGGAAACCCGCCCTGCTGGCCGGCCATGTCAGGAAGCATCAACTGCAGCTGCGGGCCCACTTCGCCGTTCGTCCAGCGTTCACCGAAGGTGGATGAGGGGCGGCGAAAGGTCATGGCACTGTAGGCTTTGCGAAAGCTGTTCACGAACGTGTGCACGCCGGACGTCTCGCCCCGGTACGCGACAAGCGTATCGCCCGCCGTATCCACCACGTGCACGGAGACGCTGTAGCCCAGTTCAGCGCAGGTCTCCTGTGCCACATTGGCCATCGTCTTTGCCATCTCGATCGAGACGCCATGACGTGTGAGAACCTGTGCGTCGGCGGAAGCGGCAAGCGCAAGGGAGATTGCGCACGCGAGCGAGACGGCGAAAGCGCGAGCGATGGTCATGGGGGCCTCCGTATGGCGGTTTCTGATGCAATCTACGTACACGTGAAATCCGCGCTAGTTGAAACTAGTTGCCCGGGCGCGGGCTGTATCCGACTCGCGCGATCAACACCCGTTTCGAACGCGCTCGATTCTCTGCCCATCCGCATCGAGTTCGTAGCGGATCCTCTCACCCTTCTCGTCAAACACCTGGAGTGATTGCTGAAACAGCAGCGGCGGCGGCGCGCCCGGTGGTACCGTCGCCTCGAGGATGTACAAGCGGCGGGCGTGGAGGAAGATCCCCACCATCGTGAGACTTTCATCGGTGTTGGTGACGTACAGTTCATGTCCTGCGATGCGATCGGCCTGTGCGTAGGCGTCGTAGGTGATCTCGCCGCCCCTCTTGCGGACGCTCCATGCCTCGTGGGCGATGGACCCGAGCACGTCCGTCTCGTTCTCAGCGGACGCGTAGCTGACCACCGTGACGGAGTAGCGACGCGCACCATCCTCGACGGTATAGACACGTGCCGGAAGCGTGGCGCCCCTCCACGACGTGTAAGTGATCTCGTGTATCGCGGGCTGGCCGGGCAGGGTCACGCCGAATCGTTCCGTCTGGTCGACGTACTCGATCCAACCCTGGGCAGACGCCGGATCAACCACGGCCGATACACTCGTGAAGACCAGCGCGAGGACGCCGGTCACGGTGGGTCGTACGCACGCTTGTCTATGAGCGATCATTGCTGCCCCCCGGCCGTTCGGGAGCGCGCTCGAGCATCATCCACGAGAACGCGGAACCCCACGGGCACAGAGCATAGCAAAAGAGACGGCCGCGCCGCCTGCAGGTCGCGTTCCGCGACCTGTTCGTTCCGCACCTCAGCGCACCGGCATGCCCAGTTCGGCCATCTGTGGGGAGAAGTCGGTGGCCATCAGGCTGCCCGATGAAGGACCTCATCCACCGTGCCGCCGCGCGACCTCTTTCATCGCCGCGCGCGCGGCGATGATCGTCTGTTCGACGTGGCTGTCCGTGTGAGCGGCCGACAGGAACCACGCTTCGAATTGTGATGGCGGCGGATAGACGCCGCGCTTCAGCATCCCGCCGAAAAACGTCGCGTAGGCCGCTGTGTCCGCCGTTAGCGCAGACTCGTAGTCGCGCACGGGCGACGAGGTAAAAAACGGCGTCAGCATCGACCCGAACGCGTTGAGCTGCAGCGGCACGCCGACGTCACGCGCGGCCTCGGCCAGCCCGGCCGCCAGCATCGTGCCTCGTCGGGCCAGGTTCTTGTACAGGCCGGGCGTCAGTCGTTTCAGCGACCACAGGCCCGCGGTCATCGCGAGCGGATTGCCGGACAGCGTGCCCGCCTGGTACACGGGACCTGCCGGCGCCACCAGTTCCATGATGTCAGCGCGCCCCCCGTAGGCGCCGACCGGCAAGCCGCCCCCAATGATCTTGCCAAGACACGTGAGATCTGGCGTGACACCCAGGATGGACTGCGCACCGCCGGATGACGCGCGGAAGCCCGAGATCACCTCATCGAAGATGAGGACTATGCCGTCGCGCGCTGTCAGCGTCCGTAGTCCTTGCAGAAAGCCATCCGCTGGCGGCGTGACGCCCATATTGCCGGCGATCGGCTCCACGATGACCGCAGCGATCTTGTTCTTGTGGGTCTTGCACAGCGCGGCGACGGATGGGACGTCGTTGTAGCGCGCCAGGAGCGTGTCGGCTGCTACCGTTCTTGCCACGCCAGGGCTCGTCGGCACGCCGAGCGTTGTGGCGCCCGAGCCGGCCTTCACGAGGAAACCGTCGGCGTGACCGTGATAGCAGCCCGCGAACTTGATGATCTTGTCTCGCCGCGTGTACGCACGAGCGACACGCACTGCGCTCATCGCGGCCTCGGTGCCTGAACTGACGAACCGCACGCGCTCCGTGGAAGGCATCAACGCACGCACTCGCTCTCCAAGCTCGTGCTCGAGGGTGCAGGGTGCGCCGAAGCTCGTGCCGCGCCGCGCGGCGGCAGCGATGGCCTTGACGAGCCCAGTAGGAGCGTGGCCGTGCAGCAGCGGGCCCCATGACATCACGTAGTCGACAAATCGGTTGCCGTCGACATCCTCGAGCCTCGCACCGGCGGCGCGCCGGATGAATAGCGGCGAACCGCCGACAGCCTGGAACGCGCGGACCGGGCTGTCCACACCGCCAGGGAGGACCTGCTGCGCGCGTGCGAAGAGGGCGTGACTGCGAATCGGCTTTTTCATTCGGTACGGCAATGGATGCTGTCTTGGTTCGGCGGCGAACGCGTGTGGACGTTTTCTACAGTCGGCGCGCGCAGGAAGCTACGACGCGTCGGCGCGCAACGCGCGCGCAGCCTCGCGCGCGTAGTACGTGATGATCATGTCCGCCCCGGCACGGCGGATCGCCGTCAGCGCTTCCATCATCGCGCGCGGTTCGTCGATCCAGCCGTTGGCCGCCGCGGCCTTCAGCATCGAATATTCCCCGCTCACATAGTAGGCTGCGGTTGGCTGGCCAAATCGCATCTTCACCTTCGCGATGACATCGAGATAGGTCAGCGCAGGTTTGACGATGACGATGTCCGCGCCTTCGGCTAGGTCGGCCTCCACCTCGCGGAGCGCCTCCTCGACATTGGCCGGATCCATCTGGTGGCTGCGCCGGTCACCGAACTGCGGTGTCGAGTCGGCCGCGTCCCGGAACGGACCATAAAAGGCGGAGCAGTACTTGGCCGCATAGGACATGATGCCGACACGCTCGAACCCCTGCTCGTCGAGGCCCTGGCGGATCGCCCCCACCCGCCCGTCCATCATGTCTGACGGCGCGACGAAGTCGGCGCCTGCGGCCGCGTGGGATAACGCCACCTGAACGAGGTGGGACACGGTCGCGTCATTCACGATCTCCTCGCCGTCGAGGATGCCGCAATGTCCGTGCGAGGTGTACTCGCAGAGACAGACGTCGGTGATCACGACGAGACTCGGCACGTGTTTTCTCATCTCGCGCGTTGCCGACTGGACGGCGGCTTTCGAATCCCAGGCGGCAGACCCAATGACGTCCTTGTCGTCCGGCAGCCCGAAGAGCAGCACGGCGGGCACGCCGTCGCCATGCGCCGCTGCGGCCTCCTTCACCGCTTCGTCCACGGAGAGCTGGAAAACACCCGGCATCGAGGGCACGGCGCGCCGTTGCCCGCGACCTTCGCAGACGAATAGCGGATAAATGAAACAGTCGGGCGTGAGATGCGTTTCGCGTACGAGGCGGCGGATGGCGTCGGTGCGCCGGAGTCGACGCGGCCGTCTGGTCAGGGTGAGTCGGGACGTGGGTGTCACAGCCATGAGCGCGATCTTGCCATACTGTCGGCGTTACGTTCCCCGGGCGAAGTGCGCCGCGATGGCGTCCACGAGCGCGCCGATCGTGTAGGTATCCGGCTGGATCGTGACAGGGAGACCAAGCTGTCGTGTCGCCTCTGCCGTGGCTGGTCCGATTACAGCGACCACCGTTTGCTTCAAAAGGTCTGCCGCGGGCTCGGCGCCGTAGATCGTGACGAAGCTTCGCGCAGCGGACGGGCTGGCAAACGTCACGACGTCGATGCGGCCTTCGAGGAGCAGCTTGTACACATCCGGTTCGCCCGGACGCGGCGTGTCATTGAGGAGCGTGCGATACGCGACGACGTCGGTCACGATCGCGCCGGCGTGGCGCAGTTCATCGGCCACCACGTCCCTACCGATGTTGGCGCGAGGTAGCAGGACACGCGCGCCGTTGACCGACCCCGCCGCGGCGATTGCCGCGACGAGCGCTTCCGACCGGAACTCACCGGGCAGCAAGTCGACCTTGATGCCGTATCGGGCCAGTCGCTCGGCTGTGCCCGGCCCCACAGCGCAGAGACGCGGACCCTTCATGGTGCGCACGTCGCCCTCGCCTTCGAGTAGCGCCTTCATAAACGCATCGACCGCGTTCGTGCTCGTAAAGACTATCCAGTCGAATCTGTCTGAGGCGGCGGCAGCCTCCTGCAAGGGACCGAGGTCCTCGGGTGGCTCAATGCGGATGAGAGGGGCCTCGATCGTGTCGGCGCCCAGGAGCGTGAGCCGGCCGACGAGTTCGAGGGCTTGGTCGCGTGGTCGAGTGACGAGCACACGCCGACCAAACAGCGGCCGGGAGTCGAACCAGCGGAGATGGGGCCGCAGCCCGACAACACGGCCGACGACGATCGTTGCTGGTGCGTGCCTCGGCCGCGCGCGTAGCCCGTCCAGCAGTTCCGCGATGGTTCCTGACACCGTTTCCTGCTGCGGCAGCGTGCCGTGGTAGACGATCACAGCCTGCCCGTCTTCCGGCCAGCCGCTGGAGTGAAGAGCCTCCAGCAGCAGTGGCAGCTGGTGCGGTCCCGCGTAGCACACGACGGTACCGTTCAAGCGTGCAAGGCTGGCCCAGTCTAGCGCGGGCAGCGTGCGACTCTCGTCCTCATGGCCCCGAATCAGCGTGATGGTGTCTCCGCCCCCCGGGTACGTCACGGGCACGCCAGCGTAGGCAGGCACGGCGACAGCCGCGGGAATACCCGGCACGACCTCGAAGGGCACGCCCTGCTCATGGAGGAAGAACGCCTCCTCCCCGCCGCGATCAAACACGAAGGGATCGCCCCATTTCAGTCGTGCGACGATCTTGCCGTCGCGCGCCTTCTCAGCGAGTAGGTAGCAGATGGCGTCCTGGGCTAGCGGTTGCGGTGACGCCTTGCCGACATCAATGAACTCAGCATCCGTGCGGGCGTGTTTCAACAGGCGGCGCGGCACGAGATGGTCGTACACCACCGCGTCGGCAGCCCGAAGACATTCCAGCCCGTGGACGGTCATCAGCCCAGGGTCGCCGGGCCCAGCGCCGATCAGGTACACCGCTGGTCGCCTCATGTTTGCGCTTCTTCGATCGGTCGCGCTCCGTCGACCTCGGCGAGGATGTCCGCGGCCCCCTGCTTCAGTAGCTCGTCGGCGGCTCTGGTGCCAGCCAGTGTCGCGTCGGTGGCCGGTCCATGCGCGTCAGCGCGTGCCGTTCGAGACCCGTCCAGTGAAAGCACGATCGTTGTCAGCGCGAGTTCGCCCTCGGACACCACAGCATGGGCGCCAATGGGCATCTGGCACCCGCCACCGAGTCGTGTCACGACAACACGCTCCGCGGTCAGGGCCGCGGCCGCGGTCGAATCGGTGATCTTGGCCACGGCGGTGCCGGTCGCTGCGTCGTCGTCTCTGATCTCGACCGCGATGATGCCCTGCCCAGGGGCCGGCACGCATGCGTCTACGGGTAACGCCGCGGAGATTCTGGATCCGTACCCAAGACGAATCAGACCTGCGGCGGCAAGCACGATCACGTCAAAGGCGCCGTCGTCGAGCTTCTGCAGGCGCGTCCCAAGGTTGCCGCGGACGGGCACGAAGTGCGCCTCCGGGAAGAGGCGCATCAGTTGCGCGATACGCCTCACGCTGCTGGTGCCGATCCGAGGCGCGCGGCCAAGGTGCTGCACGATGTCTTCCAGTGTGGAGCCTCTTGGAAGTGCGGTGCTACTCGGAAGGGCGGTGCCAGCCGAAAGGACAAGCGCGTCTCGCGCGTCCTCGCGGGGTAGCACGGCGCCCAAGGTGAGGCCCGGCGGAGGGATGGCTGGCATGTCCTTGCTGCTGTGCACGGCAAGATCGATGGTGCCGGCAAAGAGCGCGTCTTCGATCTCTTTGACGAACAGACGCTTGCCGCCGATCTCCGACAGCGGCACCTCAGCCAGTCGGTCGCCAGACGTTTTGATCACCGTGATGTCGCAGTCGATTCCTGCGCACGACCGGAGCAGCCCTGCCACCGCGTGCGCCTGGAACAGCGCCAGCTGACTACCACGTGTGCCGAGCTTCAGAGCCGACACGCGCTAGTTACTCCGCCGACGATCGGCGCCGACGCTCTGCCGATCGGTGCGGTCGTTCGCATCGGGGCCGTCGCTCTGCGAACCGTCCTTGGGTTCGTTGTCGCCGAGCCGGAACAACCGGTTGACCGCCTCGGTGTACAGCGCCTGGGTGTCCTGATCCGGCAGCGCTTTGAGTTGTTCGGTTGGCTCGAGGAGCAGTTTCTCGACAATGAGTCGCGTAACTTCGTCGATCCGAGTTCGTGCCTCCTCGGGAAGACCGGTCAGCCGACCCTCGAGCCGCTTCAGCTCTGCCTGCCGGATATCGTCGAAGCGCTGTCGCAAGGCGACGACGGTCGGAATGGTGCGACGAGACCGCTGCCACGCCGTAAAACGTGTCAGCTCCTCGGCGATGATTACCTCCGCGTGCGCAATCTCCGCGCTTCGGCGCGCGAGGTTCTCTTCAACGATGCCTCGGAGGTCGTCGACGTTGTACAAGAACACCTGCTCGATTTCATTCGCCGCCGGGTCGACGTCGCGAGGGACAGCCACATCGATGATGAACAAAGGGCCTGCGCGTCTTCGTCCTCTCACGGCCTCTACGTCCTCGCGGAAGATGATCGGTCGTTGCGAACCGGTGGCGGTCACGACGATATCGGCCCGCGCCATGGCCTGTCTCATGTCACTCCACGGCACCGTGCGCCCACCGACATCGGCGGCAAGGGCGTCAGCGTGCGCGGCCGTTCGGCTCGTGATGACGATCTCGGCAACGCCTTGGCTCCGGAGGTGCTGCGCTGTGAGTGCGCTGATTTCTCCCGCGCCGACGACGAGCACATGCCGGCCATCGAGGCGGCCGAAAATCTTGCGTGCCAGCGAGACGGCGGCGAAGCTGATCGATACGGCTCCCTCGCCGAGTGCTGTCTCGCTGCGGACGCGTTTGCCCACGCCGAAGGCCCAGTGAAACGCCTTGTTCAGCAGTGGCCCGGTGCAGTGCCTTTCTGACGCCGTCTGGAACGCGGTCTTCACCTGACCGAGGATTTGCGGTTCGCCGACAACCAACGAGTCGAGCCCAGCGGCAACGCGAAACAGATGCCGGGCTGCCGCATCGTCGTCGTGCGCGAACAGGTGCGGCAGGAATACGTCCTGGGGGAGTTGATGATAGTCGCCGAGGAATGCGACCAGTTCCTCACGCGAGCGCTGCGGATCGCTACTGGCAACGTAGATCTCGGAGCGGTTGCACGTCGACAGCACGACCGATTCGGAAGCCGAGGATCGCGCGGCCAGCGATTCGACGGCGGCCCCGACGTCACGGCTCGAGAAGTCGAGCCGTTCGCGGAGATCGACGGGCGCTGTCCGGTGACTCACGCCGACAAGGGACAGATGCACTGGCCAGATCCCGCCTAAAACGTGTGGCTCGTCGTGATGAAGTAGTTGATGGGCAGGAAGTTCAGCAGCACGATCGCGAACCCGATCGCCGACAACCAGGCCGAGCGTGGTCCGGTCCACCCCAGTGTCTGTCGGGCGAATACGGCGAACGAATAGACGCCCCAAGTAATCACGGCCAGCAGGACCTTCGGGTCGTCCAACGACATGGCCTGCAGGTTCGGGTCATCCGGGGCAACGAGTCGTGCCTGGGCCGTCCACAGTGCTCCGACGCCGACACCGAGCGTCAGGAAAATCCAGCCGACCGCGACGGCTCGCCAGTTCATGACATCCAGCGTCTGCAATGAGGGAAGCCGGGCGTAGAAGTAGCCCAGGTGCTTCTTCTTGATCGCGTTGAACTGCACGACGTATGTCAGCCCGAGCGCACAGGCCAGCGCGAAACTGGCATATGCGAACAGCAGCGACGAGACGTGTACCCAGAACAACGGGCTGTCGAGAACGGGATCCATGTTTTCGACGCCTGGAGATACGGCCGGAATGGTTTGCAGGCCGATCAGGATCGGCATGACGAACACGCCCATCGCGCGCTCGTCCGCCGTGATCTCAAGGTACAGATACGAGAGCGCCAGCAGCCAGACAAAGGTCGACACGGCGCGGGACGGGTTCGCGTACGGTACCTGCCCCACCTCCATAGTCTGCATGCCAATGACAAACGTGTGGGCGAGGGTCGCGAAGATCAGGAGGGCGGTTGCGACACGGCCCGCCTGCGGGTGCCGGCGCGCGAAGTGGACGGCGTAGGCGCTCCCCGCCGCCGCGTACAAGAGCAGGGGGAGAACGTTCACCGCCCAGGGGCGTAATAGCCCCGCTTGGTCCGCGGCGTCGCCTCATCTCTGGCAATTTGCACGATGACGCGTCGGAAGGCACCGTCGGTGCGCGGATTCTTCGACGTATATCCGAGGGTGTACTGGCTGGCGAGCTCGTCAGCGATTTGGGCGTAGACCCCGACGAGATCCTCGATGCGATTCGGGAAAAACGATCGCCCGCCCGTTTCCTGCGCGAGTTGGCGCATGATGAACTCAGCCTCGTGGAAGCCGCGCGTCCGCGAGTCGTTACCCCGCAGCGCGATCGTGTAGATCGATGTTTCGGATCGCTTCGCCAGGTCGAGCACTTCCTCAAACGACACGAGGCTCGACGTGTCCTCGCCGTCCGAAAAGACAATGAGGGCCTGTCGCCGCACGTCCTCCTCGTTGAGCGCACGGATTTTCCCCAGCTCCTTCAGAGAGATATAAAGAGCGTTGTGCAACGACGTCGATCCGCCGGATGCGCCTTGCCGGATCGCGGTTTCGAGATCGCTCTGGTTGGACGTGAACGCCTGCCTGATCGACACGCGGCTGTCAAAGTCGATGACCTGCGCCAGGTCGTTGGGCCTGAGTCTGCGGACGAAGTTGGTAGCAGCCTCCTGAAGCGTGGAGAGCTTGTCTTCCATGCTTGCGCTGCTGTCGAGCAACAGCGACATCGCGATCGGCTGTGGGCGCCGAGTGAAGAAGACGATGTCCTGTTTGACTCCGTCTTCGAAGACCGAAAAGTCGGGCTGGGCAAGATTCGTCAGGTATCGGTTGTCGCCATCGATGACGGTGACGTTGAGCGAGACGATATCAATCGTGGTCCGGAACGAGGGTCCTTGGGAGCCCTGTGGCTCCGCCAGAACGGTGGCCATCGGCCATGTCAGGACGCAGGCCGCTAAGAGGAGGATGCGCGACACTCTAGTCTCCCGCCTGTCCGCGCGCTGGTGTGCCGCGGGTGGTCACATCCGCTCGGCGCGAGGTGACGTCGGTCGTCTCAGGTGGAATCAGCGACTCGGGCCGGCTGTAGACCACCTTGTACTGAGACGACAGCTGCCTGGCGAGTTTCTGAAGAGCCGGCTTCACCGCGCTCTCCGTCAGCAGCGTCACGTACTGTCCACCAGTCTCGCGGGTTCCCGCGTCGAGCACGACCGCGCGTTCGCGACCCGGCATGGTGCCGAAATCCGGCAGCCCCATGACCAGCGCCTCGAGCGCAGCGCCCGCCTCCTGGACCGCATCAATGACATCTAGACCGTAGCGGTTACTGAACTCGACCCCGGTGGTGATGACGGGCACGATGACCGTGCGCGTGGCGTCACGCTGCCGCAGGCCAGCCGAGACCTCGACGATCGCGTCCAGGAGTGTCATGCCGCTCCCACTCATTGAAAAGAGGCGCCCGATGCCTTCCTCCAGCCGCATGGGGTTCGTGGTGTAATCGACGAGAATCGTGGGGCGGTCGGCCAGCGCGATCAACGCGATCCGGTTGTCGCCAGCCATGCTTCCCACGAAATCCCGTAGCGCATCCCGGAGCGGCCCGACCAGGTCAGCCGCTTCTTGGCTGTTGTCGGCCAGCAACGCGATATCCATCGGCTCGATCGCGCGCGACACCCGCAGCACCTCGCGGCGCCGACCGTCTTCGGTGATGATGAAGTCGTCCAGATCGAGACCGTTGACCGGCTCGCCTCGTGAGTCGACCGCGGTGACGAAAATCGTCCGCTCGCGCGCGCCGGCCTGAGCCAGCACGTCCGGGACAGGCCAAGCCACAAGCGCCGTTGCGGTCGCCAGCGCGGCGACCATGATGAACCGAACCGAAAGCCGTTCGCGCATAGTTCTCCAGGAGGCCGAAAAGCGACCAAGCAAGGCTAAAAAACTGAGTATAGTCCCCGGCGCGTTGCCACTGTCAATGTGCGTCTGCTAGTATTAGCCGTTTGGCTGTGTCCAGGGGGAGCCGCCGTGCGATCGGTCGCGGCGGGTCTGTGTCCGCTCGCAGCTTGAAAGCTCTGCAGGCGAGCATCATGAGCTCGGGGCCGGCGGCTGCGGTCAGCTACACGTTGATCGGCGCGATCCTGCTGCTCGGAGGCATCGGGTACGGTCTCGACGAGTGGCTCGATACCTCCCCGTGGTGCCTGTTTGGGGGGTTGATCCTCGGGCTTATCGTCGGCTTCTATGAGCTGGCGAGGACACTGTGGCGGCCATGACGCCAGCGTGGTGCATGGTGGGGGGCGCGGTCGCGACCTGGCTGGCGGTTGCCGCCCTGCCGGGAGTTGAGAGCGACGTGGAGATTCTCTTTGGCATGCTTGCCCCGCTGACCGGGGCGGTGGCCACGTGGGTGCTTGTGGTGCGCACGTACCCGACCAACCCGGATCGGCTCACGCCGCGCATGGTGGTCGCGTTCGGCGGTAAGGTGGTGTTTTTTGGGGCGTACGTAACGGTCATGCTGGCGGTGCTGTCGCTTCGGCCGTTACCGTTCGTGGTCAGCTTCACGACGTATTTCATTGCACTACACTTCTTCGAGGCGGTCTGTCTTCAGCGGCTGTTCGCGCGACACGTGCCTGCGGTGCACTAGGCGGCGGTAGAGAAAATAGACTCAGGATGCAGAACTTGACGCAGGTGCAGGAAGAGGCCGCTGAGGCCGTCGCCGAGGGATTCAACGCCGGCGAGGTGATCATCGAGCACGTCGCAAACACCGGGCTCGATCATCCCCTCATCCATCTGCCCACCATCGCGGGCATCGACTTCTCGGTGACCAAACACGTCTTCATGTTGTGGGTCGTGGCGGCGCTAGTCTTCTTCGGCATCACCATGACCATCCGGCGGTATCTGAAACAGGATCGATTGGTGCCGTCCGGCTTCATGAACGCCCTTGAGTCGATTGTGGAGTACCTTCGCGACTCGGTCGTGCAGCCCAGCGTGGGCGACAAGTGGACGCACACCTGGATGCCGTTGATCCTCACGCTGTTCGCCTTCATCCTGTGCGCGAACACGATCGGCATGATTCCGATATTTGAGGTCTTGAGCCTGATCAATCACTGGGTGCTGCACGCAAGCGAGGAGTCTTTCTTCTACGGCCTGCTCCACGGTGGCTCCACGGTCACCGCGAACTTCAACGTGACCGCTGCGCTGGCGACGGTCACCTTCGGCGCGATTATCGTGGCCGGCTCGAAGGCGCATGGCTTCGTGCAGCACTGGAAGAATCTGGCGCCGCCCGGACCGGTGGCGCTCTCGATCATGCTGATCCCAATCGAGATACTCGGGATGCTCGTGCGACCGTTCGCCCTAACGATGCGACTTGCGGCGAACATGACCGGAGGCCACATCGCGATCCTGACGATTCTGTCGTTCGTGTTCATCTTCAACGACATGGCCGGGCCGGCCGTCGGCATGGGTATCGGGGCGCTCTTTTCGGTGCCGCTCGCCGTGGGTATTTCGGCACTCGAACTGATCGTGATTTTGGTCCAGGCGTACGTCTTCACGCTCTTGTCGGCCGTGTTTATTGGCATGGCCATTCACGCGCACCACTAGCCGTGCTTGCATTCCCCACGTATGTAGGAGTGTCGCGCAGGCCCGGCTTCGGCGCGCCCGCTCTCGCGGGCGCGGAAACTGGTAGCGAAGCGTAGCTTCGCTACTCTACGGAGGAAACGACTGATGGATGGTTTTGCGTTTGCGTATTTGGGTGCCGGGATTGGCATGGGTCTGGCCGTGGTCGGCGCAGGGCTGGGTATCGGGAGACTGGCGGCCGGGCTGGGTGAAGGCCTCGCTCGTCAGCCGAGCGCGGCGCCACAGATCATTGGTGCTGTGAACTTACCGCTCTTCCTGCTCGAAGGCGTGGCGATCCTGGCGCTCGTGTTCTGCCTGCTGATCGTGTTGCTGAAGTAGGGTCATGGATAACCCTCTGGTTCAGCCCGATCCGGGGCTGTTCATCTGGACCATCCTGACGTTCCTCGTCCTGGTGGCACTGCTCGCGCGCTTCGCGTGGCGACCGTTGCTGCAGGCGCTGGAGGGCCGACAGGCAGCGATCGCGAAGTCGCTCGAAGACGCGGCGCACGCTCGGGAGGAGCTGGAGCGATTGAACCGCGAATCCGCCCAGATGATGCAGCAGGCGCGCGTCGAGGCGGAGGCGATTGTCTCCAGGAGTCGCTCCGATGCGGAGGTGCTTCGGGAGGAACTGAAGCAGAAGGCTCGGGCGGAAGCGGCGACGATTGTGACGAATGCCGAAAAGCAGATTCAGCTTGAGACGGCGCGTGCTGTCCAGCAGATCCGCAGCGAGACGATCGATCTGTCCGTCGAAATCGCCTCGAAAATCCTGCGCCGTCAGGTATCGAAGGCGGATCACGAAGGACTGATCGAGGAGACGCTCCAACAGGTGGAAGCCCGCCGCCAGATGTGAGCAGTCGGCCGGGGGTCGTCGACGGTCACCGTCGGCGCCTGCTGACCGCGGCCTGCACGTTCGGCGGCGTCGCGTGCTTCACCAACCTGATCTTCCGCCGGGCAGCCGGCTTTTCCCGCCCGCGACGCTATCGGCAACGTCACGCCGATCGGGCTGCCCGCCGGCGAGCCCGCGCACACGTTTCTCACCAGGCGCCGCCTCGCCACGCGCGAGTTGGTGGCGTCCCTTGTCGAACACCTGAGCTTTGCGACGTGGGTCGTCGCGATGGTGGTCATAAGGCTGCTGGTCACGGCGGCTACGCTGCGGCTGGTGGATGCCGTACGATTGCGGATGGGGGTCGCGGTGGTTGGGGTGGTGGTGGCCGGTGAGCACCGCGGCAGAGGCGCGATGGGCGCGATGGGCGCGCGAAGGAGAGATTCGTGGCGAACGAGAGTGCGGAGCTACACAATGACCTGCGGACGGCAGTCAGGGAGATCTGCGCTGGTTTTCCCGACAGCTACTGGCGTCAGCTCGACGCGGATCGCGGCTACCCGGAAGAGTTCGTCAAGGTTCTGACCGACGCAGGATTCCTTGCAGCGCTGATTCCAGAAGAATTCGGCGGATCGGGATTGGGCGTTCTCGAAGCCTCGATCATTCTGGAGGAGATCAATCGGGCTGGAGGCAACGCCGCTGCGTGTCATGCGCAGATGTACATCATGGGCACGGTGCTCCGGCACGGCTCAGACGAGCAGAAGACGCGATACCTGCCCAAGGTCGCGAGCGGTGAGCTGCGGCTGCAGGCGTTCGCGGTCACCGAGCCCACCACGGGCACCGATACCACTCGCCTCCAGACGTCCGCCGTTCGTCGTGGGGACAAGTACATCGTCAACGGCCAGAAGCTGTGGATTTCACGGGCTGAACACTCGGACCTGATGCTGCTCATTGCCCGAACCACGCCGCTGGACCGCATCGAGAAGAAGACCGATGGGCTCTCGGTGTTCCTTGTCGATCTGAAGAGCGCGGTCGGTAACGGCGTCACGATTCGACCGCTCAGAACCATGATGAACCACGCGACGACGGAGGTCTTCTTCGACAATCTCGAGGTGCCGGCCGACAATCTGGTCGGTCAGGAGGGTCGAGGCTTCAGGTATCTCATCGACAGCCTGAACGCCGAGCGAATTCTGATCGCGGCTGAATGCGTGGGCGACGGCCGGTGGTTCGTGCAACGCTCCTGCGCCTACGCCAAGGAGCGTGTAGTCTTCAACAGGCCGATCGGCCAGAACCAGGGGATTCAGTTCCCGCTGGCTCGCGCGCACGTCAACGTTGAAAGCGCAGATCTGATGCGCATGAAGGCGGCAGAGCTGTTTGACGCGGGCCGCCCGTGTGGCGCGGAGGCCAACATGGCGAAGCTACTAGCTGCGGATGCGTCGTGGGAGGCCGCCAACGTCGCGGTTCAGACGTATGGCGGATTCGGCTTCGCCGAGGACTACGACATCGAGCGCAAGTTTCGTGAGACGCGCTTGTACCAGGTGGCGCCGATCTCGACGAACTTGATCCTGTCATACGTGGGGGAGCACGTGCTCGGATTGCCGAGGTCGTTCTAGTGGCGCGTCTTGGCTGAAGAAGGACCGGATCCCGGAGCGCGGCGCCCGGTGGGCCAGCGGGGATTTCTACGCGCTCGTGAAATCCGCGCGAGGCGCGACGACCGAGAATACTGGTGGTACTTGAGGGAGGAGCAACGCCCCGCCCGAAAGGCACTTTATCCATGACACGGACAGGTCACTAGTGCGCCCGCTGGACGGCGTGACGGTTGTGACGATCGAGCAGGCTGTTGCCGTACCGTTTGCAACGCGTCAACTCGCCGATCTCGGGGCGCGAGTCGTCAAGGTCGAGCGGCCAGGTGTGGGCGACTTCGCTCGGGGGTACGACCGCGCCACGAAGGGGCTATCCAGCAACTTTGCATGGCTGAATCGTTCGAAGGAATCGCTGACGCTGGACCTCAAGCGGCCTGAGGCGACCGAGGTCCTGACTCGCCTGCTCGGCAAGGCCGATGTCTTCGCCCAGAACCTGGCACCAGGTGCGACCGAGCGTCTTGGTCTCGGGGCCGAGCCACTGCGCGCCGCGCATCCACGGTTGATCGTCTGCGGCGTCTCTGGATACGGATCGACGGGTCCCTATCGGGACCGCAAGGCCTACGATCTCCTCGTGCAGGCAGAGTCGGGTCTGCTCTCGATCACCGGTACCGAGTCGGAGCGCGTCAAGGTGCCCATCTCGGTCGCGGATATCGCGGCGGGCATGTACGCGTACTCGGGTGTCCTGACAGCGCTGTTCATGCGAGAACGGACCGGTGCTGGCACCGCGATCGAAGTGTCGATGCTCGAGGCCCTCGGAGAGTGGATGGGGTATCCCGTGTACTACACGAGCGAGGGGGTGCGCTCTTTCCCACGAAGCGGAGCAAGGCACGCCGCGATCGCGCCATACGGCCCGTTCGCCGGTGCCGATGGCGAAGTGGTCTTCCTGGGTGTGCAGAGCGAGCGCGAATGGAAGGTTTTCTGTGAGGTAGTGCTGAACAAGCCGGAACTGGCCGACGACGCTCGCTTCGATGCCAACGCGAAGCGGGTGGCGAATCTGGACGCGTTGTACCAGGAGATCGCGGCCGTGTTCGGTGGATTGTCGTCAGATGCCATCGTGGTCCTACTCGAGAAGGCTGGAATCGCGTACGCGCGCCTCAACTCTGTCCAGCAGTTCGCGGCGCACCCGCAACTTCGGGCGCGTGACCGCTGGGCCGAGGTGGGGTCTCCCGTCGGTCGGCTACCTGCGATGCTACCGCCGGTGACGATGACAGGCGTATCACCTCGCATGGACGCGATTCCGGACGTAGGGCAGCACACCGATGCGATCCTGGGCGAGCTGGGATACGCGTCGGATACGATCGGCAGGTGGCGAAAAGCCGGAATCGTGTGATGATTTCGATTGAAAGCAGGGGAGTGCAATGGCGGTGAAGGATGGATGGACCGGTCGGTTCTATGAGGACTTCGAGGTGGGCGATGTGTACCGTCACCCGAACGGCAGAACTGTCTGCACGGCTGACAATATCTGGTTCAGCCTGCTGACGCAAAACAGCAACCCCGTGCACGTTGATCACGAGTACTCAGCGAAGACCGAACTCGGGAAGCCGCTGGTGAACTCCGCGTTTACGCTTGCGCTGGTCACCGGGCAGTCGGTCATTGACGTATCTCAGAATGTCATGGCGAATCTCGGATGGGATGAGGTCAAGCTGCCCCATCCGGTGTTCGAGGGTGACACGATTTACTCCCAGAGTGAGGTGCTGTCGAAGCGCGAGTCGAAATCGCGATCAACGGTCGGCATCGTCACGATTCGAAGTGTCGGTTTCAATCAGGATGGCGTCGTGATCATCACGTACAAGCGCACGTTCATGGTGTACAAGCGTGGTCAGGCTCCCGAACTCGTGCGGGTACGTCCTCCAGAGCCCACAAGGCCGTCGTGAGCCGTCGTCACGCGACGGTGCTGCCTGCCACGGTCCACCACGCAGCCGACTAGCGCGTTTTCGCCTTGTGCGTAGTACTCGGATGTGCTACTGCCTCGGGCTACCAGGAGGTGCCACATGCTATTCGTTGCGATGAAGAACTCGAAAACGCGCCGATGACCCAGACCGCGGTGGAGCGGCTCGCGGAGTTCGTGGCCGGCGCAACGGTTCCGGATGAGGCGCGCGCGGTTGCCTGCGGCGCAGTGCAGGACACCATCGGAGTCGTGCTCGCCGGGGCGGCCGAGCCGGTGGCGTCGATCACCCGGCGTACGGCGTTGGCGGAAGTCGCCGAGGGTCCGGCGAGTCTGTTCGGCACGCCGCATACGACGTCGGCCACGTGGGCGGCGTTGGTCAACGGCACCGCTGCGCACGCACTCGACTTCGACGACATGTGCTGGACCTCGATGGCGCATCCGAGCGCACCGCTGGTGGCTGCCAGCATGGCCACTGCGGAGTCAATCGGTGCCGGCGGGCGTCGCGTACTTGAAGGGTACGTCGTCGGATTCGAGATCGAGGCGGCACTCGGCGGCGCGATGAATCCATCCCACTACGCGCAGGGCTGGCACTGCACGTCAACCATCGGCACGATCGGGTCGGCTGCGGCCGCGGCACGCGTCATGGAACTTGGGTCGGAGGCCACGTGGCGCGCGCTCGCGATCGCGGCATCAGAGGCGTCGGGACTGAAGGAGAATTTCGGCACGATGGTCAAGCCGCTGCACGCGGGGCTGGCTGCCCGCAACGGCGTGCTGGCCGCGCTCCTCGCGCGCGACGGACTGACGGCGTCCAGGCGCGCCATCGATGGCCCGCAGGGGTTGCTGGTCGCGATGATCGGCGGAGACGGAGATCTGGATGCGTCGCTGTCGGCGCTCGGACAGCGCTGGGAGATCGTTGACGAGGGAATTACCGTCAAGCTGTATCCGTCTTGTGCCGGGACGCATCCCACGATCGACACGCTCCTCGATCTGCGCCGCGAGCATGACCTCGGTCCGGACGACGTCGCGGCTGTGGATGTCGGGGTCGACGGGGTCATGCCTACTGTGCTGATTCACGACCGGCCGACATCCGGTCTTGAGGCCAAGTTCAGCCTCCACTTCTGCGCGGCCGCCGCGCTGGCGCATGGCCGCGTAGGCATGGACATGTTCGAGCCGTCGGGTTTGCGGGATCCCGCTGTACAGCGGCTCATTCCCCGGGTGACGATGCGCGTCGACGACGCTCTCATTGGGGTGTCCCCACCGTTGACCCACGCACGGGTCCGTGTCACGTTGTCCGACGGCCGGACGCTGGAGCGCGCGGTGAGCGGGGCGCGAGGATATCCCGATCGGGCGGTGTCCACGGCGGAACGGGACGGAAAGTTTCTGGAGTGCGCCGCGCGGTGTGTGTCGCCTGCGGCTGCGGAGCGGGCGCTGGACCACCTCAAGACGCTCGATACGAGCCTCGATGCCAAGGCGTTGGCGGCACTCCTGACACCGCCCGCGTGAGTCCGTTTCGCCCCGGTCAGGGAGGTTTGCATGAAAGGACGTCGGGAGTCATGATGCGTGCCCAGGGCTGCGGCCCGTGGCGTCCCCGGCGTTCCGTACATCGAATACGCCCGCGAGCGCGCGTCTAGACAGGAGATGGATATGCATCGTCAGTGGATCGCGCTTGTGACGGTTGCCGCGCTCGCGTCTGCGTGTTCGAACGAGCCCACCGACACGACACCCGCCGGTACGGCCGTGGTGTACGAGGGTGCGCTGTTGATTCCCGGAGACGGGTCGGCGCCGATTGAGCAGTCCGCGCTTGTCGTCGACGGCGGCATGGTCACGCAGGTTGGCACGGTTGGCCAGCTTGATGTCCCGGCTGACGCCGCGCGCGTCGATCTGACCGGCAAGACCGTGATGCCTGCGCTGATCGCCGCGCATGGCCACGTCGGCTACCAAAAGGGCACGACCTTCTCGATCGAGAACTACTCGAGGGAGACCATCTACGAGGATCTGCGCCGTGCGGCGTACTTCGGCCTCGGGACGGTGATGACCATGGGCATCGACACTCCGGCGTTTGTCTATGACATTCGCGACGAGACCGCTGGCGGTACGGCGGGCGTCCCGCGTCTGCGAACCGCCGGCGCCGGCATCGGCGGGCCGCTTGCGGGCCCCGGCAACATGACGTATGCCCGGGGCGTCGCCTACGACGTCGTCACGGAGGAAGAGGGCCGCGCGGCCGTTCGGGACGTGGCACCTTACGAGCCGGACACGGTCAAGATCTGGCTGGATGAGCGGGGCGGTCGCGGTCAGAAGATGGCCCCCGAGGTGGCCCAGGCGATCGTCGACGAAGCGGGGATGCTGGGTTTGAGCGTGTCCGCCCACGTTCGGGGGCACGCCGATGCCGAAGTCGCGGTCGCTGCCGGTGTGTACGCACTGGTACACCTGGCGCGCGATCGAGAAATGGACGATGCGCTGGTCGCGGCGATCGCCGAGCGAGGTGTGTACGTGACGCCGACGCTGAGCATGGCGGAACGCAATACCTACGCGGGCGAGGTGCCGCCGTGGTTACAGGAGCCCTACCTTGTGGGCATGCTCAATGACACGGTTCGGGAGGAGGTTATCGCGGACCTGTACCAGTCGTTTGCCGACCGCAGCCCGGAAGCCGCTGAGAACTCACGCAACAACTACATGTTGCTCCACAACACCGTCACGAAGCTCAACGCGGCGGGGGCGCTTGTCATCCTGGGCTGCGACACCGGTCTTCGAAACCACTTCTGGGGATTTGCCGAACATCGGGAGTTGGAATTGCTCGTGGCGGCCGGACTCACGCCGATGGAGGCGATCATTGCCGGCACCAGCCGGGCTGCCGCCTATCTCAATCTGGATGATCTGGGCACGTTGGCTCCAGGCAAGATTGCGGATTTTCTCGTGCTTGATGCCAATCCGCTCGATGACATCATCAACACGCGCAGTATTTCGAGCTTCTACATGCAGGGCAGCCTGGTCGATCGCGCGGCGCTGAGCGCTCAGTTGACAGGCGACGTGGCGGGCACGAATTAGCCGAGTCGTCGTCTCGTGCCAGTGTGAAGGTGGAATCAAGGGGAGGGGTGATGCGCACAGGTATCTTCGGTTCGCGAATAGGGATCGTCATCGGCGTGGCGTTGGTCGTGACGCTCGCGGCCTGGCCGTCGGCGCAGTCCGCGGACGGTGAGTTCGAAATCACCACGGTCTCGGCTCGACCAGACTTCGTGAGCGGTGGGGATGTGCTCGTTCGCGTACGCGTGCCGCGCGCCGTACCGCTCGATGAGTCTCGGGTCATGCTGAATGGCGTGGACGTCACCAACGCGTTTCATCGCGACGGCGCGGGTCACAGCCTCATGGGCCTGGTCACCGGTCTCGTACTCGGTGAGAACGCGCTGTCGGTCGACGCCAGCGAGGGCGACACGGCTGAGCTAACGGTCGTGAACCATCCGATCGTGGGCCCGGTGTTCGCGGGCCCGCATGAGCAGCCGTTCATCTGCGACACCGAGCGGTTCGAGTTGCAATCCGGGGAGATGCTCGGCGCGCCGCTGGACGAACACTGCTCAGTCGAGACGCGTGTCGATTACTACTATCGCTCAGTCGATGGTGAAGACCTCCAGCCGCTGCCCGCTTCCACGACGCTTCCCGATGTTGCGCAGGTGACGACCAGCACTGGTAAGACGGTGCCGTATGTCGTGCGGATTGAGACCGGCACCGTCAATCGCGGTATCTACCAGGTGGCCATGCTCCACGATCCGAGCGCCGATTCGGCTCTGGATCCGTGGACGACCTCCCCTGGCTGGAACGGGCGTCTGATTTACCGGCATGGCGGGGGCTGCATCAGGGGATGGTATCGACAGGGTGCCAGAACCGGTGGTGTCGAGGACGACATGATGCTGCGCCAAGGCTATGCCCTGGCGTCGTCGTCGCTGAACGTCTTCGGCAACAACTGCTCCGAGCTACTCACCGCCGAGACCATGACGATGGTCAAGGAGCGCTTCATCGAAGCGTACGGCGCACCCAGGTTCACGATCGGATGGGGGTGCTCGGGCGGGTCCTATCAGCAGTTGGAGATTGCCGATAGCTACCCTGGCGTACTTGACGGGATCATTCCGTGCCGCACGTTTCCTGACATAGCGTCGGCGACCGTGCCGGCGGTGTCTGACGCGCGCCTGCTCAACAGATACTTCAGCGAGAAGGCGACGGTGCCGTTCACAGCGGAGCAGATGCGAGCCGTGAGCGGCTTCCTCACGCTGGCCTCGGTCGAGAATCTTGACGCGGCCGGCGGGCGCATTCACGCCTCGGAGTACTGCCCCGATGTACTGCCGACGGACCTGCGGTATCACAGAACCGCGAACCCGACAGGGGCCCGCTGTGATGTGTACGACCACGCCGTCAACGCGTACGGCCGCGACCCGGACACGGGCTTCGCCCGTCGGCCCCTGGACAATGAAGGGATCCAGTACGGGCTACTGGCGTTGAACGCCGGGACCATCACGACGGAGCAGTTTCTCGACGTCAACGAGCGCATTGGCGGGTTCGACAACGACGGCAATGTCGTGGCCTCGCGATCCCAGGCCGATCTTGTCGCTGTCCGTCAGGCCTACCGCACAGGACGCCTTACCAGCGGTGGAGGCGGCCTCGCGCAGACGCCGATCATCGACTACCGCAACTATCTCGATGACGCGCCGAACGGCGACGTGCACATGCGCTATCACTCGTTTTCGCTGCGCGAACGTCTGATCAAAGCCAACGGCACAGCCGACAACCACGTGATGCTGGTTGAGGACAACCGGTATCGTGGCCGTTCGAATAGCCCGGTGAACATAGAAGCCCTAGCCCATATGGATCAGTGGCTGACGGCGCTCGCGGACGACACATCGATCGATTCCGCGGTCGAGAAGATCCGTCGTGCGAAGCCGGCCGACCTCACGGATGCGTGCTGGACGCGTGGCGACGAGCCCCAGAAGGTTGCGGAGCCACAAACCCGCGACGCGTCGACTCGCTGCGAACAGCTGTATCCGTCAGCGTCGTTTCCGCGTGAAGTGGCAGGCGGGTCGATCGCTGCCGACGTCATCAAGTGTCAACTGAAGCCGATCGATGCGGCCGACTATACCGTGGCATTCACGGCGGACGAAATGTCGCGCCTGAACGATATCTTCGGCGGTGGGGTCTGCGACTGGTCGAAGCCGGGCGTCGATCAACAGAAGATGACCGGCACATGGCAGCGATTCGGCGGGAGCGGCGGCTAGCGACTCGAGCCGCGCCGGAGGCGGACGACATCGTTTAGCAGAACCAGCGTCTGTGGTGCCGGAGCGGACCACGGCCGTGTGTGTTCGCAACTCCAAGGAGAGCTCATGCATCGATTACTCGACGAGGCCCGGCGGGGCCGTGGCAAGCGTGGTTTCCGCGGACGCGCCGCAGTCGCAGTGGCGTTCGTGCTCGCCGTGGTGGCTTCGGCCCAGCTGTCGGCGCAGTCGGCGGATGGTGGTTTCGCCATTTCGACCGTCTCGACACGCGCCGATTCCGTGACAGGTGGCGACGTACTCCTTCACGTGGCGGTGCCAGGCGGCGTAGCGCTCGACGGCCATCGCGTCATGTTGAACGGCACCGACGTAACGAGCGTGTTTCGACGCGACGATGCCGGTCATGCCCTTACGGGCTTGGTCACTGGACTCGCGCTTGGGCCAAACACGGTGTCGGTTGGGGGATCGAATGCTGGCGGCGCGGAGCTGACCATCATGAATCATCCGATCGTAGGCCCGGTGTTCTCGGGCCCCCACGAGCAGCCGTTCATGTGCGAGACCGAGCAGTTCGAGCTGCAGTCCGGCGAGACGCTTGGCGCGGCGCTGGACGAGCACTGCTCGATCGACAGACGCGTCGACTACTACTATCGTTCGACGGACGGTGGCGATCTCATGGCGCTGCCGGAGTCCGGCACGCCTCCCGATCTTGCGGAGGTCGCGGTCCCCGGTGGCGCGACAGTGCCCTACATCGTCCGGATCGAAACGGGGACGATCAATCGCGCGATTTACCAGATCGCGATCCTGCACGATCCGGCCGAGGAATCCGCGCCAGATTTCGCCAGTCCACCCGACGGATGGAACGGCAGTCTGCTGTACACATTCGGAGGTGGGTGCGAGCCGGGCTGGTACCGTCAGGGGGCCTCCACAGCCGCTGTGGTCAATGATGCCCATCTGCAGCGCGGCTACGCGGTCGCGTCGGCCTCGCTCGATGTCGGCGGGAACAACTGCTACAACGATCCACTCTCCGCCGAGACGATGATGATGGTGAAGGAGCATTTCATCGAGACGTACGGCGAGCCGCTCTACACACTCGGGTGGGGGACATCAGGGGGGTCGATTCAGCAGCAGCTCGTCGCGCAGAACTACCCTGGACTGCTCGACGGTCTCATCCTGGGCCGCAGCTTTGCCGATGGCCAGTTTGCGAGCAGCACGACGAGCGGCGAGGCGCGCGTGCTCAATTACTATTTCGACGAGCGCGCCGGCGTGGACTACACCGACGAGCAGAAACGGCAGATCGCCGGCTTTGCCAACCTCGCAACGCTTGACAACCTGGCGCGCCTGCGGGCCCGGCGGTTCAACGCCACTGAAGCGTGTCCAGATGTGTTGCCGGCGGCGCAACGGTACGACCCGGCAGCGAATCCGCAGGGCGCTCGCTGCAACCTCTGGGACCATACGGTTCACGTGTACGGCCGGGATCCGGACACAGGTTTCGCGCGGCGTCCGCTCGACAATGTGGGTGTGCAATACGGACTCGCGGTCCTGAAGAGCGGCGACATCACGACAGAGCAGTTCCTGGACCTGAATGAAAAGATCGGCGGGTTCGACGTCGACGGGAATTTGGTCGCGGAACGCATGGTGGCTGACGCGGCTGCGACGGTCGCGGCCTATCGGACCGGTCGAGTCAACGGCGGTGGCCTGGCGACGGTGCCCATCCTCGACTATCGGACCTACTACGACGAACTGCCGCGCGGCGACGTGCACCTGCGTTTTCAGTCGTTCGCGACGCGCGCCAGGATGGAACAGGCCAACGGTCATAGCGACAACCTCGTGATGTTGCACCACGATCGGCGGTACGGAGCCTTTTCCACGACCAGCCCGATCCTGCGTCAGGGGCTCGACCAGATGGGGGAGTGGCTCACGGCGCTGGCGGAGGATACGTCCGGTGATACGCCCGACGTGAAGCTGCGTCGCGCCAGGCCTGCTGGCCTCGTGGATGCGTGCTGGACGCGTGAGGAGTTGCCGCAGAAGATCGCCGAGCGGCTCGCGTATCAGTCGGGGCGCTGCGATGAGATCTATCCCTCGCACTCCTATCCGCGAGGCGTGGCCGGCTCGCCAATCGCCGGCGACATCATCAAGTGCCAGCTCAAGCCGATCGATCCTGCCGACTATGGAGTGAGCTTTGCTGCGGAGGAAATGACGCGGCTGAAGGCGATCTTCGCAGGTGGCGTGTGCGACTGGTCAAAACCCGGGGTCGGTCAGCAGGCACTCGCCGGGACTTGGTTGCGCTTCGGCGGCGACGAGCACTAGCAGGCTGCTGAAAAACTCCGTGAAATGGGATCGACAGATCGATCCCGGCGTACTACCATGCTCCCAACACCGCTGAAGGGAGCCCCATCATGCGCGGACACGATGAGCAAAGCACTCACATGTTCAGCTACCTGTCGCCGGAACAGCGCGTGCCAGCCGACCATCCGCTCCGCGCGGTTCGCGCGCTGACGGACGAAGCGCTGAGAACGATGTCGCGCAGGTTCGCCGGCCTGTACGCCAACACAGGGCGTCCGTCGATCCCGCCGGAACAGCTGCTGCGCGCGTTGTTGCTGCAGGTGCTCTACACGGTGCGGAGCGAGCGGCTGCTGATGGAAGAGCTCAATTACAACCTGCTGTTCCGCTGGTTCGTGGGCTTGAATTTGGACGACCCGGTTTGGCATCCCACCACGTTTACCAAGAATCGCGACCGGCTGCTGGCGGGCGATCTCGCGGCCGCCTTCTTTGATGCGGTGCAGGCCCACGCGCGGGCGGCCGGGCTGCTCTCGGACGAACACTTCACTGTGGATGGGACCCAATTGGAAGCGTGGGCCAGCCTGAAGAGCTTTCGGTGCCGGGACGCGGCGGAGAGCGACCCGCCCGATGACCCCGGGAATCCCACGGTCAACTTCCACGGGGAGCGGCGGCGCAACGACACGCACCAGTCGACGACCGATCCGGAGGCGATGCTGCCTCGGAAGGGCCAGGGGAAGGAAGCCAAGCTGGCGTATCTGGGCCACGTGCTGCTGGACAATCGACAGGGACTTGTCGCCAACGTCTGCGCGACTCACGCGACGGGGACCGCCGAACGCGAGGCAGCGGCGCTGTTGCTGGAGGCCAGCGCGCCGCCGGGCAGCACGGTCGGGGCGGACAAGGGCTACGATGTGGCAAGCTTTGTGGCCGCTGTCCGTATCCGGGCCGTCACGCCCCACGTTGCTCAGAAGGTCCGCTGGAGTGCGATCGATGGCCGGACCACGCGGCATGCGGGCTATCACGTCAGTCAGCGGAAACGGAAACTCGTAGAACAGGTCTTTGGCTGGATGAAGACCGTCGGCGGCTTGCGCAAACTCCGGCATCGCGGTGTCGCCCTCGTGGATTGGCAGCTTACCTTCGCCGCCACGGTCTATAACTTGGTCCGGCTGCGGAATCTGGAGGCGAGGTGTCCCTGATCACCGGCCGCGCGTGTCGCCGGCCCCTTGATCGGGGCCAGCGCACAGCCGTGCGCACCGTTGTCGGTCGGTGGTGACTCGCATGATCCTTAGAAAACGGCCCGATCACCCGGGTTCTTCAGCAGCCTGCTAGTACCTCGTCGCAGTGGTTCTGACCGGTTCACGCGGCGGCCTTCGCGCGCCTGGCGGGCTGCGGATACACGCGGCCCATCTTCGTGCGGGCCCGGTCGACGGTGAACAACCAGTTGATGCCCGCCTGCTCGGCATTGCGCCGCTGCTCCCAGGCAGCGACCTCGGTGACAAGCGTGGCCTTGTCCGGGATACGCCGATCGAGGCATTGCTGGACCATCACCCCGATCTCGATCTCGACCATGTTGAGCCAGCTGGCGTGTTTCGGCGTGTAGTGGAAGTCGAGCCGCGTAAGGATCCGTCGGGCCTCAGCGGGTGCGAAGGTCTGATAAAGCGCGGCCGCGGAATGGGTCGACAAGTTGTCCAGCACCACCTGGATTCGCTCGGCCTCCGGGTAATGCTCGTCCACGAGATCGCGCATGCACTCGGCAAAGTCGACGCACGTCCGGTGGTCAGTGACCTTGGCGTGGCGCCAGGGGCGGTGCACGTCCACAAACAGGAACACGTTCGCGGTGCCGTTGCGCACGTACTCATAGTCGACCCGTCTGGGCTTCCCCGGCTCGGCCCGGATGGGGACACGCGCGTCCCCGATTAGTTGTCGGGGCGTTTCATCGAAGCAGACCACCGGTCGCCGGGGGGTCGGCGCCTCGGCGTAGAGTGCGAGGACGTCTTCCATGCGCGCCACGTACTCGGCGTTGACCGTCGGAATGCACCACCTCTTCTCCCGCCACGGCTTCAGTTTCATGTCGGCCAGCCGGCGTCCCACCGTGGCGCTCGACAGGGTCTCGTGCGTGGTGAGGCGGACCAATGCGCCGGCCAGCAACTCCAGCGTCCAGTGCGCCCGGCCGGCCGGGGGCGCGGAGCAGGCCACCGCGACCAGGCGGGCTTCATCGCCGGCGCTGAGCTTCCGCGGTGCACCGGGCCGGGCCGTTTCGATGAGCGCGCGCGTCAAGCCGTCTTCGACGAAATGCTGCTTGGTCCGATACACCGTCGAGGTGCCGACCCCGATGTCTGCCGCAATCCGTTCGTCGGGGACCTGGGCGTCGGCGGCGAGGAGAATCTGTGCCCGTTTGATCTGGCGCGCGGCCCGGGTGCCGCCGCGGGTCAGCGCCTGCAGGTGGTGCCGTTCTTCGAGCGTCAGCGTCACGCGATAGCGTATGTTCATGGATATCTTGGATCACACTGCCGATCCCGTGTCCAGTCGTCCGGCCCCACACTTCACGGCGAAGCAAGGCCAGTATCTGGCCTTCATCCACACCTACGCGTTACTCCACCGGGAGCCGCCGGCCGAAGTCGACTTCCAACGGTTCTTTCAGGTCACTCCCCCCACGGTCCACGGCATGATCGTCGCGCTGGAGCGGCGCGGGCTTATCAGCCGCGTCCCACGGCAGCCCCGGACGATCAGGCTGTTACTGGCGGCAGATGAGCTACCCCCCCTCCAACCGATCAAAATCACTGAGACGGGGTACTAGGCGTCTCGTGCTTATCCGGTTGTTTCAGCTAACCCCTATATCTTGCGATCAGCCTGGGGGGCGCACGTCCTGCGCGCCGCGAATCCGTCGGGCGGGCGTGGGCGTCCGTCCGGTCCCCAGGCCCAGCAGGGTCTGAAAGGCGGCCATCGGGTGCCGCCGCCGATTGTGCCGAAACACGAACTCATCGAGGTAGACTTGTAGTTGCGCCTTGCTGACGCCGTGGTGCGTGCCAATCAACCACTGTTGGCAATTGCCGATGACGCGGTCGGCCAAAGGCACGACGGAGGGCACCCCCCTGTGCAGGGCGCTCCGGATCGGTTGCGGGCGGGCGACGTGTCTCACGTCAGCGGCCTGGAGCCCATCGAAACTTTTCAGCCCGTCGGTGTAGACCGTCGCCCCCGGCGCAATGTGGTGAGTGACGAACGCGAGCATCGTCGATTGTTTGAAGTTCGGGATCACGGACATGCGGACCCGACCCGACCGATCCCCGCGTCGTTCCACCGCCACCAGCACCAGCGCGGCTTTCCGCCCCTTGAGTTGGCGACTGCCGCGCAGGCCGGCCTGGGGCGCGCCCACCCAGGTGTCATCGATCTCCACGTCGCCGTACAAGGGCTCCCGCCCCGCGTTCACCATCGCGCGCCGCAGCTTGTGCAACAGCAGCCACGCCGTTTCGTACCGCCGCAGGCCCAACTGCCGCTGCAGCAGGAGCGCCGAGAGGCCCCGCTTGTCGGTAACCGTCAAATAGGCCGCCCAGAACCACACCAGGAGCGGCGTCTTCGTGTTGTGGAGAATCGTCCCGGCGGTCAGCGACACCTGATACCGGCACGCCGCACATTGCCAGCGCCGGTGTGTGGTCAGGCGATAGCCGCGCGCGTGCCGGCACCGGGGACACACAAAGCCGTCCGGCCAGCGGCACGCCGCCAAGTAGTCCTGACAGGCCTCGGCGGTCGCAAATTGCCGCTGAAACTCCCGGAGATTCTTCGGAAACGACGGGCGCGCCACGCCGATACACTACCGGTGGTGGCTTGCTGAAACAACCGGATAAGCACGGGGCGACTAGCTGTGCTGGCTTTGATGATTCCGATACTCACGATCGTGATGGCACTGGGTATTGGCTATTGGTATCTCTATTGGGAGCACCGGACGACACAGCTCCAGTATGAGGAGAGACGATTGATGATCGAGAAGGGCATGGAACCACCGCCAGTGCTTCTCAAGAAAAAGAAGGACACCCCTGAGGACTGCCTCCGCCGAGGAGTCATTATGGTCTTTCTCGGGATCGGCCTTGTGATCGCCACTGCGGTGCTCCGCGCGTCCGCGGGGGACGGCCCGCCAGAGTGGGTGGCTGGCGGGGCGGCTGCGATCGTTGGCCTGCTCGGCATTGGCCACCTGACGTACTACTTTCTCAGACGCACACCGGACACGGTTGTTGGAGGGCGGGATGAGTCGTGAGAGAGGTGGACCCCGAAATTCGGACAGCTTGCTAAGGTGGGATCCAGACCCAGGAGAAGGAGTCTGGCATGCCACGGAAGAGACGGAGTTATCCTGCCGAACTGAAGGCGAGAGTCGCGTTGGAGGCACTGCGCGAGGAAGCACCGATGGCGGAGCTGGCGGCCCGCTACGGTGTCCATCCAAACCTGATTACCAACTGGAAGACGAAGGCGCGGCAGCAGGTGCTGGCCGGCTTATCGGGGAGTCACGAGCGGCGAGCGGCCTCTCGGGAGGCCGAAATCCAGCAACTGCGGGCGAAGATTGGCGAGCTCGTCATTGAGCGGGATTTTTATCCAAGGCCTTCGGTCGTTGAGCCACGGCCGAAGAGTCGGGATGGTTGATCCCGCCCACAGACGGCTCAGTCTTGTGCGGCAGTGTCGCTTAGTGTCCATTGCCCGCTCGTCGTTCTACTACGCGGGCCCGGGCGAGAGTCCGTTGAATCTGCGCCTGATGCGGTCGATTGACGCGCAGTTTTTGGAGACGCCGTTCTACGGCTCGCAGATGCAACGCTGGCTCCGCCGGCAGGGCGACACGGTCTCTCGGAAACGGGTGCGCCGCCTGCTACGGGTGCTGGGGTTGCACGCGGTCTTCCAGCGCCCCCGGACGTCTCAGCCGCACCCGGGACACAGGATCTATCCCTACCTGCTGCGCGACCTGCCGATCACGCGGCCGAACCACGTGTGGTGCACGGATGTCACCTACATCCCACTACAGCGGGGCTTTCTGTACCTGGTCGCGGTGATGGACTGGGCGAGCCGCACGGTGCTGGCCTGGCGCTTGTCCAACACGCTCGAGGCGAGCTTCTGCGTCGCGGCCTTGCGAGAGGCGCTCGAGGGCTATGGTCCTCCCGAGATCTTCAATAGCGACCAGGGGAGTCAATTCACCAGCGTCGACTTCACCGACGTGCTCAAGGAGGCTGGCGTTCGCATCTCGATGGCCGGCAAGGGCCGCTGGATGGACAACGTGTTTATCGAGCGCCTGTGGCGATCGCTCAAGTACGAGTGCGTTTACCTGTCCGAGTTCACCACTGGCTCTGAGGCCCGGACTGGCATCGGCGGGTGGATGGACTTCTACAACCGCCGCCGGCCCCACTCGTCTTTCAACGGTCGGACGCCCGAAGAGGCGTACACTCGCGCCGAAGCTGAGCGGAGCCTGGGGCTCCGCCCCACCTCCGGCCAGCCAAACGCAGCTTGAATCATGAACCCGGATTCCACCTTAGCTGTGACGAATACCTGTCCGAAGGATGGGGTCCACCTCTCTCCCCCTTCGGTCGTCGCGCAGCACCGCACGCACATGGACACGAACGCCCTGGCCCTCCCGAACCAGCGGTCGCCGCAACCACCATCCGACCGTGAAGCCCGTGGCGCTCATGCGCTGGCTTGAGCGCCGGAGGACCCAAGAGGTAGACTAGCTAGCACAACTGCATACGTGTTCGCGCCGGCCGAAGTGGAGAAGCCCGGCATCCTGCCTGACCGCAGGGTGCGGGGCTTTTGTGTTGTACGGCGCGACAGAGGAGGCACATGCGAACACCACGAGTGGTCCCGGACGCGCGGAAGCAGTTCGTGACGCACTTCCTGTCCGCCGTGGTGAACGCCCCCTTGGCACCCTGGCATCCGGCCTTCATCGTGCTGGACGAGGCGTACGTCTACGCGCCAGAGGGGAAGGACGAGGCCGGGAGCGGCGGGGCGGTGAAGGCACTGGCGTCACGTGGCCGGAAGCGTGGGTTCTGTCTCATTCCGCCCACGCAGCGCCTGGCGAAACTCTCGAAGGACGTCGCGGCCCGGCTTCTCGATGACCTTACGGCGGTACCGGCGCCGGCGTCGGGGGCTGGGCCCGCTGCGCCTGCGTCAGTGGGCTCGAGCGCGCGGAGCAGCCGGACGGCGTCCTTCTGCGCCAATCCTGGGGCAACCCGCATGACGCCCGTTCCTGTTGATCCTCCCGATCCGATCCTCTACGGGACGCCGGCGACCCGCACGTGTCCGGACTCCTGGGGGACACAGGCGCCGCGTGAGGTTCACCGAAGAAGCGCAGAAACGATCGATCGAGATGAGCGCGAAGTATCGGGGGCCGGCACGGGAGCGGCGGTTCACGCCGTGAGGGGCGCACGTGGATGGGTGAGATTGCACGGCGGAGACCAGGGACATTTCTCACGCGGGTCTCTCTGGACGTCGAGCATGAGCGTGTGGGGGTGGACCTCACGGATCACGGAAGACATGCACGCGGCCCTCCGCGCAGCTGGAATCGACGATACGGAATACAAGGCCTGCGCAGCGCGTCTTCGGGGGCGTGCGCCGGCAGCGGTAGGCCGATGCTCCCGCTTCTGACGGCAGGGCTCGTTGCGTTGCTGCTCCAGGTCGACGATGTACCTGAGTATCGCCGTGCGGACTGGCCCCATTGGTCAGATGCTGATCGGGACTGCCAGGACACACGCCAGGAGGCGTTGATCGCCGAGTCGGAGGGCGCACCAGTGCTGCAGGCCGGCGGCTGCCGCGTGGCGCGTGGCGTCTGGACGGACCCATACACGGGCGCCACGTTCACCAACCCGAGACGGCTCGACGTCGATCACATGGTCCCACTGGGCTGGGCCCAGGCGCATGGTGGGGCCACCTGGACCCGGGAGCGACGCGAACGATTCGCCAACAGCCTCGAGGATTCCGATCACCTGGTTAGTGTCAGCGCGCGCGCCAATCGACAGAAGGGCGCACGGGGCCCGGACGAGTGGGTGCCGTCGCATCAGGCGTCCTGGTGCTGGTACGGACTCGCGTGGTCGCGGATCGTGACTGCGTGGGAGTTCACGCTGTCGGCCGAAGAGGCGATCGCGATCGTGCGGCTGACGGCGACCTGCAGCGCGGCAGAGGTGAATTGAGAAGCGGACCCCGGACGCGGTTGGTCCCCGCGCCCGAGGCCCTGAGTGACAGGTACTCGCTGTCGACGCAGCGTGTTCCATCACCTGGCGAGATCTATCGGTTCGCCAGGGGAGAGGTCCTGCCTGCGGATGCCCAAGAAATCGACCACGCGTGCAAATCGAGCGACGACACGTGCAGAACCACGAACCATTCAGCAACTGGTGGCCAACCCGCAGAACGCGCGTCGGCATCCGGAGCGGAACCTCGAGATGATCGAAACGTCCCTCCGTGACGTCGGCGCCGCGCGGAGCATCGTCATCGACGACGCCAACGGCATCCTCGCCGGCGACGGGGTCACGCGTGCCGCCGCGGCCGCCGGTCTCACCAGGCTCCGGGTGATCGACGTCGACGGCGACGAGCTCGTGGCGGTCCGCCGGCGTGGGCTGACGCCGGACCAGAAGACCCGGCTCGCGCTCTACGACAACCGCACGGGTGAGCTGGCCGAGTGGGACGCGGAGATCCTGGACCGCCTGGTCGCGGCCGGGACCGACCTGTCGGCGTTCTGGTCGAAGGACGAGCTCGACCAGCTGCTCGAGGCGGTCCACCGCACGACCGGGCTGATGGACCCGGATGCGGTACCGGAAGAGCGACCCACGGACATCGTGGAGGGCGACCTGTTCGAACTCGGCCGGCATCGCCTGCTGTGTGGCGACAGCACCAGGGCGGCCGACATCGAGCGCCTACTCGGCGGCGCGGTGCCGCCCTTGATGGTCACCGACCCGCCCTACGGTGTGGACTACGACCCTGCCTGGCGGCTCAAGGCGGGCGTGTCACAAGGCCAGGGCAAGCTCGGCAAGGTCCTCAACGACGACCAAGCCGATTGGACCGAGGCCTGGCGGCTGTTCCCAGGGTCGGCTGCCTACGTGTGGCATGCCGGACTGAAGTCCTCGATCGTCCAGTCCTCGCTCGAGCGGGCCCAGTTCACACTCCGGGCGCAGATCATCTGGGCGAAGGATCGGCTGGCGCTCTCACGCGGCGACTACCACTGGCAGCATGAGCCCTGCTGGTACGGCGTGCGCGACGGGCAGCCGGGGCGGCGCACCGCGGACCGCTCACAGTCCACGCTCTGGCGCATCGAGACGCCATCGGCGCTCGAGCACCCGCCGGAAGCGGCGACCACCGTCTGGGAGATCCCCACGCGTGAGGATGGCGGCCACGGACACGGCACGCAGAAGCCCGTCGAGTGCATGGCGCGGCCGATGCGCAACCACCACGCGCCGGAGATCTTCGAGCCGTTCTGCGGCAGCGGATCGTCCATCATCGCCGCCGAGACGCTGGGGCGGCGCTGCTACGCCAACGAGCTCAATCCGACGTATGTCCAGCTCGACATCGACCGCTGGGAGGCGTTCACGGGGAAGACGGCCGTCAAGGTCGGCGAGGCGACCCGTGCCTGAGGCTCGAGCCCTGGACCCGGTGGCGTTGATCTTCCTGGCCGACGATCGGGACGCGCAGCGCCTGGCGGTGGCCTGGCCGACGCTCGGGGCGCGACCCCGGCCACGCAAGACCGACCAGGTGATGTTCAGTAAGTGGGCCGCGATCTCCGGCGTGCACATCTACGAGGTGCGCCGGCTCGGGCCGGTCCTGTTCGAGCACGGCATCTGTAGCCGCGCCGGCACGACCGATCCGTTGGCCATGCGCTACATCAGAGGCATCCTGGCGAAGAGTATCGCGCGGGGGAGCAAGGCCAAGGAGCGAACCGGCGGATGACCGCGTTGCGTCCGAGAGCGAACGACGAGCCCGCGCGGGTGCGGTGTCCGCACTGCGGGAGCCAGAAGAACCGTGTGCTGCGGGTGCGGTGCCGGCGTTCGGACTTCGCGGTCGTCCGCCGGCATCGGTGCCAGGATTGCCACCAGCGCTTCTCGAGTACCCAACAGGTCAACGGCGAGCCTGGCGCCATGGGAAGCCTTCCGACATGCCCCGCCTGGTGACGGCCCTGCGGGCGCGTGATCAACGTCTCGGCATCGGAGGCTCAGCGGCGAACGTCGCGTAGAATCTCACCCGAGCCGCCGCCGAGTTTCAACAGCGCACGGGACATCCCCGGGCAAGGCGTCGCCATGAGTTTGTAGTTGTAGCGGCGTTCTACGCATTTCGTCTCTTCATTGGCCTGCTGAGGTCGTACTCACAGTCGCCCCTTCTATTGAACGTCGCATCGACCAGAAACTTAAGACGGTCAGCCGTAAGCCTTTCCCACGGCACAACCGAAATATACGGCTTTGGAGCAAGCAAGTTGTCTATGATCCTGGCGGGCAGGTGTGGGTATCGATTCTCGTATTCCGAACGCTCTTTAATGGCAGTCCAAGAACGCTGTTCTGGATAGAGGAGACTTTTTTCTTCTTTGCCATGCGCGGCCCTGAAGTGTGTACATTGCGTAGACGGTAAGTTAATCACGAGGATGCCAGACTTTTTGTTCTTGACCCCATCGAACATGCTTGAGTAAATTTCCCAATCAATATGCTTCCTCGACTTTGTTTCTATGCCGACCAGTAGGATGGTAACGGTTGAGTCCCTTAGGTAATCATCCCGTATCTTCTCTCGGATGGCTTGATCGCTCAGGTTTTCGGGGATCTTGCCTGTGTCAACGGACTTGTCGATAAACACACCAAAGCTCCGACCAAGATCGATCAATGCTTTCTTGTCAGCTTGATCATTCTGGTGGTGATAACTGATGAACACGTTGTGCATGCGATTGTTCCCCGTCTACCGTTAATCGTACCAACTAGCAGGCTGCTGAAAAACTCCGTGAAATGGGATCGACAGATCGATCCCGGCGTACTACCATGCTCCCAACACCGCTGAAGGGAGCCCCATCATGCGCGGACACGATGAGCAAAGCACTCACATGTTCAGCTACCTGTCGCCGGAACAGCGCGTGCCAGCCGACCATCCGCTCCGCGCGGTTCGCGCGCTGACGGACGAAGCGCTGAGAACGATGTCGCGCAGGTTCGCCGGCCTGTACGCCAACACAGGGCGTCCGTCGATCCCGCCGGAACAGCTGCTGCGCGCGTTGTTGCTGCAGGTGCTCTACACGGTGCGGAGCGAGCGGCTGCTGATGGAAGAGCTCAATTACAACCTGCTGTTCCGCTGGTTCGTGGGCTTGAATTTGGACGACCCGGTTTGGCATCCCACCACGTTTACCAAGAATCGCGACCGGCTGCTGGCGGGCGATCTCGCGGCCGCCTTCTTTGATGCGGTGCAGGCCCACGCGCGGGCGGCCGGGCTGCTCTCGGACGAACACTTCACTGTGGATGGGACCCAATTGGAAGCGTGGGCCAGCCTGAAGAGCTTTCGGTGCCGGGACGCGGCGGAGAGCGACCCGCCCGATGACCCCGGGAATCCCACGGTCAACTTCCACGGGGAGCGGCGGCGCAACGACACGCACCAGTCGACGACCGATCCGGAGGCGATGCTGCCTCGGAAGGGCCAGGGGAAGGAAGCCAAGCTGGCGTATCTGGGCCACGTGCTGCTGGACAATCGACAGGGACTTGTCGCCAACGTCTGCGCGACTCACGCGACGGGGACCGCCGAACGCGAGGCAGCGGCGCTGTTGCTGGAGGCCAGCGCGCCGCCGGGCAGCACGGTCGGGGCGGACAAGGGCTACGATGTGGCAAGCTTTGTGGCCGCTGTCCGTATCCGGGCCGTCACGCCCCACGTTGCTCAGAAGGTCCGCTGGAGTGCGATCGATGGCCGGACCACGCGGCATGCGGGCTATCACGTCAGTCAGCGGAAACGGAAACTCGTAGAACAGGTCTTTGGCTGGATGAAGACCGTCGGCGGCTTGCGCAAACTCCGGCATCGCGGTGTCGCCCTCGTGGATTGGCAGCTTACCTTCGCCGCCACGGTCTATAACTTGGTCCGGCTGCGGAATCTGGAGGCGAGGTGTCCCTGATCACCGGCCGCGCGTGTCGCCGGCCCCTTGATCGGGGCCAGCGCACAGCCGTGCGCACCGTTGTCGGTCGGCGGTGACGAGCGGTGGTTAGGTCTGGGCATGTTCGGAGCAAAACCGTAGTCAGCGTAAGTGCGAAGCGAGCCCGAATGTGCGCCGGTAGACCCGGAGCTCGACGAGCTGAGCCGGTTTTGCGGAGGACATGCCCAGACCTAATCACCGGTGGCCGAACTGACGCGGAATGATTGAGGTGACAGCGCGAGGCCCTCTGGCTCGAATGCGGACCGACTCGAGCGCCATGGCCTGCTAAGACGGAGGCGGGCAAAAACCGACGCAGCGCCAGACCGGGAGGATCGGATAGCGCCGGAAGTCTGGATCGTCGACCGAGAGGCGGCACAGCAGAAAGATCGATCCTCTCGCGGATGGGACCTGACGCGCGTGCACGCAAGTCCCGCACAGCCCTGCCTTTTCGGTAAGATCATCCATGATGCGTCGTGCCCCGCGCCTGTGCCTGGTCATTCTAGGCGTGCTGGCTCCTGCCGCGGTGTTCGCGCAGACGGCGGAGCCGTTGATGGTGCGCGTACAGCAGGAACGGCAGGCCTATCTCGACACGCTCCGGGAACTGGTGTCCATCGAGTCAGGGAGCGGAGACATCGAGGGCCTGGACCAGATTGCCGAGCTGATCGCGGCGCGGCTCCGGGCTCTTGGCGGCGACGTGGACTTTGTGGAGCCCCCTGCCGACATGGTGCGGTTCGAAAATACCCCTGCGCGAACCGGACGGTCGGTCGTCGCGCGCTTCCGCGGAACGGGGACGGCGCGCATCCTGCTGCTTGCCCACATGGATACGGTCTATGCGCGGGGCATGCTGGCACGGCAGCCCTTTCGGATTGCTGGGAGTCGCGCGTACGGCCTCGGCGTCGCCGATGACAAACACGGCGTGGCGCTGATCCTGCATGGCGTCGGCATCCTGCAGGCGATGGGCTTCCGAGACTATGGCGTTGTGACGGTGCTCATCAATGGCGATGAAGAGGTGAGTTCCCCAGGCTCGCGGACCCTCGTCACGCAACTCGGATCGGAACACGACCTCGTGTTGTCGTTCGAGGGCATCGGGCGGCGGGACTCCATCCAACTCACGACGGCAGGGCTCGCTGCCGTGCAGCTCAAGGTCACGGGGCGCGCGGCGCACGCCGGGGCCGCTCCCCAACGGGGGCGGAACGCCCTGTACGAGTTGGCGCATCAGATTCTGCAGACGCGGGATCTGTCGAATCCCCGTACGGGCGTGAAAATGAACTGGACGCTGGCCGACGCCGGCACCGCCAGAAATGTCATTCCCGCCGAGGCGCGGGCGACTGCGGATGTGCGGGTCTTGCGGGCGGCCGACTACGGGCGCATCGAGCAACAGATTCGCGACCGCATACGTCTCAGATCCATTCCCGACACCACCGTGGAGATGGTGTTCGAGCGAACGCGGCCACCGCTTGAAGCGACCCGTGCATCGCGCGCGGTAGCGACGCACGCGCAAGGCGTGTACCAGCGAATCGGGCGGCGACTGAACGTGCAGACCGCGGCGTCAGGTGGCGGCACCGATGCCGCGTTCGCCGCGCTGGAGACGAAGGCAGCCGTGCTCGAAGGCTTCGGGCTGAGGGGTTTTGGTGCGCATTCAGACGATGCCGAGTACATTGAGATCCCGTCGATTGAGCCTCGCCTCTACCTGATGACCCGGTTGATCATGGATGTCGCGCAGGGTGCCGCGGGCGACACGACGAACTAGTGGTCTGGTTGCGCTTCGTGGCCCGATGCATGTGGGCGGGATGGAGATCTTGAACGCGCTGGTCGGGAAGTAGTGCCATGACAGATTCACCCCACTGTTCAGAGTGCGGTCGTTCGTTGACGGCCGGTCGCTGTCTGCGCTGCGACGGCAGGCGATTACTTGGTGTCGTCTACGGCGAGTTCGTGCAACGGGAGATCTTTGTGCTCGTCGTGCTCGTTGGCGTCACCATCGCGGCCTTTGTCGTGACACGTAACGTGGCCGTCGGCAACGACGAACTGCGTCGCCAGCAGGCGGTGCTGTGGTTCGAAGCGGGGCAGGAGGCGCTGCAGAGCGGGAGTGTGGAGCCCGCGGTGATGACGCTGCGCCGGGCCGTCTTGCGGGATCCGGAGAACAGAGAGTATCGCCTTGCACTGGCCAGCGCGTTGGCGACCAGTGGCCTCGACGACGAGGCGAAACGCGTCCTGCTGATTCTTCGTGAAGCCGAGCCAGAAGATCCGGAGACGAATGTGCAGTTCGCTCGCATCGAGGCGCGGGGGGCCGACGCGGACAGCGCTCGGCGCTACTACGAGAGCGCGATCGCCGGCCTCTGGCGACCCGAAGACGCCGAAGAACGCCGGACTGTACGTCTCGAACTGATCGACTTTCTCGTGGCGCGCCAGGAGCGGGAGCGGGCGCTGTCACAATTGCTGGCACTGGATGCCAACCTGCCGGCTGACAAGGACGTCCAGGTGCAGGTGGGCCGGCTCTTCCTGAGCGCCGGCGATCCGCGTCAGGCGCTGGATCGTTTCGTAAGTGCCCTCGATGTCGATCCCGAGGACGGGCCAGCCCTCGCAGGCGCGGGTGAATCGGCGTTTGAACTCGCCGACTATGTTGAGGCTCGGCGGTACCTCAGCGCCGCACCAGAAGACGATGAGGGCGCCGCCGCGTTACGCGAGGTCACCGAGCTCGTGCTCGCCAGCGATCCGCTTGAGCCCAGGCTGAGCGTGCGCGCGCGCAGCGAACGCCTGTTGCTGGCGTTCGAGCGGGCGAGCGCAAGCCTGGCCATCTGCCTGGCTGACCCATCGGTCGCTGGACGCGACAGTCTCGAAATGCTGCAAGTCGAGGCCGTTGACTTCGACGCTGCGGTGGCGGAACAGCGCCCCGGGGATCTTCGCGACCTCATCGACGAAGGTGTCGACCTTGTCTATCGCATCGAGCGCTCCATCGAACTGCGTTGCCGGACACCGATTACGCCGCTCGACCGAGCGTTGCTGCTGATCGGCCGCCGACACGGGTTCGAACAACCGTGAGCGAAACCCGCACCGGCGAGGTGCAGCATCTCCGCCTCCGCGAAAGTCAGATCTTTCTCGCGCTCTCGATCATCATCGGCATTCTGGCCGGACTGGCGGCCGTGCTCTTCAGTCTGGCGATCGATCGGGCGGACTATGCGTTGTTTGGGTTCGAACCGTCATCGCTTCGGACCTTCCTCGTGCCGGTGCTCGTCAGCCTTGCCACGGGCGTGCTGCTCGCCACCGTGTTCTCGGGCGTGCGCGGGAGCGGAGTGCCGCAGACCAAGGCCGCCTTCCACCTGCAGGGCGGCGCGATTCCGATCCGCGTCCCGCTCGGCAAGTTCATCACGGGGGCGTTGTGTATCGGATCGGGCCACTCGATGGGCCGAGAGGGTCCCTCGGTGCAGATCGGCGCCGGTATCGCGTCCGCGATCGGACGCTGGCTCCGTTTGTCCCCGGCCCGCATCAAGGAACTCATACCGGTCGGCGCTGCTGGTGCGCTTGCCGCGGCATTTAATACGCCGATTGCCGCGGTGTTGTTCGCGCTCGAAGAGATCATCGGCAACATGAACGCCACACTGCTGGGGTCAACCGTGGTTGCCTCAGTGGCGGCGGTCGTTGTTCAGCGCTCGATCCTCGGGAACGAACCGCTGTTTCGTGTGCCGGCCTACGCGCTCGAGCATCCGGCGGAGCTGATCGGCTACGCCGTTCTTGGAGTCGTCGGGGGCCTGGTCTCGCTGGCGTTCTGTAAATCCTTGCTCGCGCTTCGCCTCGCCTTCCGGCGCCTACCCAAGTGGACGGTCATGCTGCAGCCAGCCATGGGCGGCGTGGCAATTGGCGTCGCGCTTCTGTTTGTTCCCGAGATCAAGGGTGTTGGATACGACTACGTGGACCAGGCACTCAACGGTGGCCTGGTCTTGCGCACAATGATCCTGCTCTGTGTCGTGAAGCTTGCCGCGACGGTCGTGTCGTACTGTTCCGGCAACGCCGGCGGCATCTTTGCCCCCAGCCTCTACATCGGAGCCATGGCCGGCGGCGTGGTCGGGATGATCGTCAATAGCGTCGCCCCGTTTCCCACTGGCGACCCTGGCGCGTACGCGTTGGTTGGCATGGGTGCGCTCTTCGCCGGCATCATTCGAGCGCCGCTGACATCGGTGTTCATGATTTTCGAGATTACGCAGGACTATCAGATCCTCGTGCCGCTGATGGTCGCGAACCTGCTGAGCTTCGCGATTTCTCGACGATACCAACCAGTACCTGTCTACGAGGCGCTGCTACATCAGGACCAGATTCATCTTCCGTCAGGTGCGCTTCGAGAGTCGGCTGGGTGGACGGCTCGCGACATCATGAACACTGAGGCGTCGCCGTTCCTGGCTGCGAGCCAATCCGTGGACGAGGCCTTGGAAGCGACAGGTTCGGACCGGCGCCCCGCGTACCTCGTCGGGACGCGGCAATCGATGCGCGGGATCGTGACGCCAGAACGACTCGCGGAGGTGCGCGCAGCAGGACGTGGAGGGGACGCCGTGCAGTCCACGCTTGATGAGACGTTCGTGCATGTGCATCCGGACCACTCGCTCGACGTCGTGCTGGTGCGCTTCGCGCAGGGAGCCGGGCTGTTACCAGTTGTCAGCCGCACGGCGATGCGGGTTGAGGGCGTGATCACGATCGACGAGATCACGCAGTTCGCCAGACGAGGGAAGAGGCGTTCGTCGACCACGCCCGGCGGCGGCACCTAGCGGCCGTTCTGTTCTGGTCGCGGCTGCTTACGGCGTTTCGTCGAAGATCAACTGTGCGTTACTGCGCACACGCGTCGGCCGCGCGGTGAATCCAGCCGGCGGCATCCAGGTGCTGGCGACGTCGTCAACGGTTTTCCCTTCCCGCTTGGCCGCCTGCACGTCGCTGACATACCCCCGAACGAACTGGATGAAGTTTTGCAGATCCGCCGGAGTGGTGGTGGTGGGGCTGTGCCCGCTGATGAGCGTGTCGACGTTGTCGTCGATGAACGCGGACGCCTTCTCCAGCGTGTCGGCGTAACCAATGCCGGTGCCACCGTTGTTGGCGTCCATGATCGGCATGTCCATCGCCGGGAAGGCGTCGGCGATGTGCATCACGCGATGCGCCGGGAAGACAACCATGGCGTCGCCATCGGTGTGCGCGCGCCCGAAGTAGTACAGCTCGATCTGGTCACTACCGCTGCCGATGGTCATGCGATCGGTGAATGTCTGGGTCGGCATTCCCTTGCCACCGTTCTCCCTGAAGATATTCCTGGGCGGAGTGCTGCTGGGCGCCGAGGAAGAATTCGGGCGCATCTCCCGCATGTTGGTTTCGGTGTTCTCGTGCGCCACGATCTCGATGTTTTCCGCGAATTCCACGTTGCCGCTCACGTGATCGCCATGCGTGTGCGTGTTGATGATCATCGTGACGGGATTGCTCGTCACCGACCCGATCGCGTCGAGTAGCGGCTGACCCCAGCCTGGATTCTTGGTGTCGACCAGGACCACGCCGGTGTCCGTCACGAACGCGGAGGCGTTGCCGCCACCGCCCCTGAGGAGGTACAGGTTGTCTTTCAGTTGTTCGGCTGCGACAACGCGTGGCGCCTCCTGTCCGGCGAGTGGCTGTTGAAGCGCGGCCACGGTCAGCGTCACGCCGCCGATCGCGAGCAGCACTCCGAGCACGATTCCTCTCTTCGTCGGTGTCATCGGGCCTCCTGTGAACAGACCAATCAGCGTGCGCTTGTCGCGTGCCTTAAGGTAGCGCACCGTTTGTTCCGGCGCGGCGTCATGCAATGCTGGTCGGCCCCTGCCAGCCGACGTCAATGTCAACCGGCATAGGATAGCAGCGACCCGCCTGACCGGCAGCCGCGCCTGAGGATCCTTGTACACTAGGCGGATCATGTCAGAGCCTGTTCTCGAACTGAGTGGTGCGACCGTGGTGAGGGGCGAGCGGCCAGTCCTGGACGACCTCACACTGACCATCGCCGCCGGCGAGCACACCGCTATTCTTGGTCCTAACGGTGCTGGCAAGTCGGCATTCGTCCGCCTGCTGACGCACGACGACCGGCCGCTGAGCAGGCCCGGCGCCAGTTCCCCAATCCGGGTGTTCGGCAGCGACCGCTGGGATGTATTCGAACTACGGTCGCAGCTGGGCATTGTGTCGTCCGACCTTCATTTCCGGTTTGTCTTCGGCAACAACGAAGGCCGTGTCAGGGCCGAGGCCGCCGTGCTGTCGGGTTTCCTCGCCACGCACGGCATCCTGCGTTATGGCGTGGTCACCGCGGATATGCGGCGTCGCGCGACCGATGCGCTCGACTGGATGGGGGTGGCCCACCTGGCCAAACGGCATCTGGACGAGATGTCGAGCGGCGAGGCGCGGCGCGTGCTGCTGGCACGTGCGTTGGTCACGGCGCCACGCGCGTTAGTACTCGACGAGCCGACGACGGGTCTTGATCTGATCGCCAGGCACGCGTTCATGGAGCGCGTACGGGAGATCGCGCGGAAGGGCACGACGCTGATCCTGATCACGCATCACATCGAAGAGATCGTGCCCGAGATCGGTCGCGTCATCCTGCTGGGCGGTGGTCGCATCGTCGCCTCCGGCCCCAAAGAGTCGGTGCTGACCACCGGGTCGATCAGCCGCGTATTTGATGGCGCCGTCGCAATAGACGAGGCGCACGGCTACTACTACGCACGGCCGGGACACGAGCCCGAGCCCGCGAAAACGACGTGACGTGGTTGACCGATCGGGTCACCCCGCATGCGCTCACCGACGAGAGTTGCTGATAATGGATGTCGCGTCGTCAACCGGAAAGACGGCGCGCAACTGGAGGGAAACGTGGGCTGCTATAACTCGTGTGTCGTACAGGGATCGGTTGAGCAGGTGTGGACGGCGCTCCGGAATTTCCACGATCTGTCGTGGGCTCCCGGTGTCGTGAAAAAGCTCGACCGGGTTGGCGAAGCGGCGGCGGATCAGATCGGCGCGCGCAGGGTGGTGAACGGCGTGTTCCACGAGAGGCTGCTCTCGCTGAACGACGTGGATCGCGAGCTGAAATACAGCATCGACGATGGTCCGGGGCCCGTGGCCAAGGACCAGGTCACCAACTATGTCGCCATCGTGCGCGTCTTCCCGGTCACTGACGGCAACGGGACGTTTGTCGAATGGTCGTCAAGCTGGCAGGACAGCAAGGGCGGGGTCGAGGAATTTTCCGACCCGATCTACAAGGCCTTTCTGGACTCACTGCAGAAGCATTTCGCCGCCTCGGGGTGATCACTTCAACTCAGCGAACGTTCGGCGCGCCAGGACCGTGACGTACCCGATGGCGACGAACGTCACGGCGAGTCCCACAGAGAGCAAGGCCCACTCGACGGTGTTGCGGCTGCTGCCGCTCACCGTCTCGGCCCCGACGTATCCGAGATAGAGATAGGCCAGTGCGCCAGGCAGCGTGAAGATGCCGCTCGAGATCAGGAACGGAAGAAACGGGACACTGGTCACACCAAAGAGATAGTTGCTGGCGCTGTACGGGAGCGCCGGGCTGAGACGGATCAGCGCCACGATACGCCATCCGCCTCGGCTGATCGTGCGGTCGACGATCTTGAACCGGGGGTAGCGCTCCATGAGCCGCACGACGGCGCCCCGCGCGATGTATCGGCCCAGGAGAAACGCGGCGGCGTCTGCGACGCTGGTCGCAATGGCGACGACCACGATGCCCCAGCCGATACCAAAGACCGCGCCGGCGACCATCGTCAGCGCGGCCCCCGGCACAAACAACAGCGCCAGCACGACGTAAGCTGCGCCGAATCCGACCATGCCGGTCGGCCCGCTGGTTTCCGCCCACGATCGCAGCGAGACGATTACGGCATCCACCGGCAGCGTACGCAGCGCGACCACCAGCGCCACGGCGAGACTGGGATACAGCACCGCGCGGACGAGCATCGCCGTGCGATTGGGTCGAGGTTCGTGTGCGGAGGAACTCAACATGGCTCTAGAGGGTGAGGCATCAGCTCCAGAGAGGGTACGGCACAATGCCCCGTGCGAGCGACACCGCAGTGGACGGCCTACCCCAGTCAGCGCGCATACCTCGTCGCGATCGGCATCGCGCTGGCGGCCCTGACGGCGTACGGCCTTCCGCTCGGGCAGTGGGTCACCGCCTTGGCGCAGGGGGCACGTGAGACCGGGCCGCTCGGTGTCGGGCTGTTTTTCGTCGCCTACGTGGTCAGCACCGTCGCCGGTCTCCCCGGGTCGATCCTGACGTTGGCGCTGGGGTTCGCGTATGGACCGTTCTGGGGATTGGTGATCGCGTCACCAGCCAGCGTTACCGGCGCGACGTGCGCCTTTCTGCTCGGGCGTACGCTGCTGCGCGACTGGGCCGCGAAGAAGGCAAGCGGATCGGCGCGCGCCAGGGCGATCGAGGCCGCCGTGGAACGGGAGGGCTTCAAGCTGGTGTTGCTGCTGCGCCTGTCGCCGATCGTGCCGTTCAACCTGTTGAACTATGTGCTGAGCCTGACGAGCGTCCGGCTTGGTACGTATGTGCTCGCGTCGGTGGTCGGCATGTTGCCGGGGACCGCACTCTATGTGTATCTCGGATCGCTGGCGCCCGCCGCGGCCGAACTGTCGTCGGTCGCCCAGGGTGGTGGCATGGCTGGCACGACGCTCTACGTCATCGGCCTGCTGGCGACTGTCGCGGTGGTCGTGATCGGCACGAGGGCGGCGCGCCGTGCGCTCGACGCCGAGCTGCAACGGACCAGGTCATGAGGCGTCTTGATGCGTGATTGGTTTCGCCTCGCGCGCGGCCGGGCCGTGGTCAGGCGGGCGTGTCTCTATGCTGTTGGCGTCGGCGCGCTGCTCATCGCGATCAATCACGGCGATGCGATTATTCGCGGCGACGTGTCAGCCTCGCGGATGTGGCGCATGGTCCTGACGGTCATGGTGCCGTATTCGGTGTCCACGGCGTCGTCGGTGAGTGCGCTCAGGGATCAGTTGCGGGAGCACTCGCCGGATCAGCCGAGGCGATAGTCCGTGGACTCAGATCCGAGTGCCCACCCACCAGGCCTGTGCTGAAGGTGCGCAGCAGCGCACTCGTGAACAGGAGTGCCACCACGGCTCCCGCCACGGTCCAGCCCGTGCCCCACGAGAGTCCCTGGCCATAGGTCGCCAGACGGCTGCCAACCAACGTCGCGACGCCCTTCGAGACGTCATTGGCACCGTTGGCCCACGCGACTCCGGCGGCGCAGATGATCGTGAACAGGGCTAGCAGCATGGGCGACGTGTTTTCAGCAACATCCCGACTCCGGCGAGCAGCAGGCCTCGCCGTTGTCCACTGCCGTTTGGCCGGCGGGGCCGTCGACGATCACGAAGGAGCTAGCGTACGGTGCTCGTGAGAGCTTCGCCGCTGTATCGGTGCACACCTCGACGTGGCTCCCTCGCGGAAACAGATGTCCCTCTTCGTCGATCACGGCCTTGAGCGGACCAAGGTAGATCGCGTACTGACCGATGTAGGCGCACCCAGCCTGTTTCTCGAACTTGTAGCCGCGCGCGGTCACCGAGTAAAAGCGGCACCCCTCGACTTCGCGCCAGAAGGTCTTTTGCTTAATCGATACGCCGTAGAAGCCGGCGCGTTCGAGCGCCGCGAGGAATGCCTCCTCGGTCAGCGCACCGCTGATGCATTCGCCCCACAATTGACCGTCGGCGCGCATCTTGGGCGGCACCTCGCGGTCGGCCACGATATCGGCGATCACCGTGCGTCCGTGATCTTTCAGCACGCGCCAGATCTCCCGAAACACCTTGGGCTTGTCTGGCGACAAGTTGATGACACAGTTCGACGTCACGACATCGGCGGTGCCGTTCTCGAGCGGAATCGCTTCGAGAAACCCGCGGCGAAACTCCACAACGTCCCAGCCAAGCGCGTCGGCCACCTTGGGACGACAGTCCTGGGCCACCGCCAGCATCGAGTCGGTCATGTCGATGCCGTAGACGCGTCCTTCCGCGCCCACTTTCTTCGCGGCGATAAAGCAGTCGATGCCAGCGCCTGAGCCGAGGTCCACCATCGTTTCGCCCGGGGAGAGCGCCGCGGCGGTCACGGGGCTGCCGCACCCATAGAAGCGCTCGACGACTTCGGCCGGAATGTGCGTCAGATCGGCCTCGTCTGGCCGCACGGGACAGCAGAGTTCGGCCTGTGGTTCGTCGGCCGCGTGTCCGTAGAACTCGCGAACCGATCCGCGCGACCGCTCGATCACTTCCTCGGAGAGCACGCACGCCGAGTGCGTCGTCCGGACGATCGCCTCTTCGTCGTGCAGCGTACGTTCACCCATCGCTCGAAACACGACGGGTCGATCGAAGCCCGATCGCGGCTGCACCGTGGCCCGACCCTCCGACGCCAGCTCCGCGAACGTGTCACCCGCCAACCCCTTGTACAGATCGCAGTAGGGGTCGTGTCCCACGAAGCTCTGCGTCGCCCAGTACCCGTGTTCGATGTCACCGCCGCCGCAGAGGAACTTGAGCGTGCAGCTCCGGCACTGCGGCTTTTTCTCGACCGTGGCGCGGCGCATCTCCTGGCACACCGCGCCGTCCTTCCAGATCCGTTCCAGTGATGTGGCGTGCAGGTCGCCGCACCGCAACTCCGGGACGCCGGCCATCGAGGCGGACGGATACACGCAGCCGTCGGTATAGACGCAGAGGCTGTTCCACCCGGCGCCGGACAGGTCGTTCTTGACGCCGGCACGACCGTCCATGCGGAGGCGGAACTCATCGACGTTATCGATCGACACTCCCAACTCGCGGGCGACGGCGCGAGCGCTGCGCACCGCGGCGAGCATCGCGTCGGGCGCCGGGAGGTTCGCGAACGGACCGTTCAGCACCCGGCCTCGACGATGCGGCCAGAGGAGATGCACGTTGCGAACGCCGAGCGATGCGGCAAGTCTGACCAGCGCGTCCACGTCGCCGAGCGTGCGTTCCAGCAGCACCATCGTCACGCTTGGCCGCAGTCCCGCGGCGACCGCCGTCTGAATGCCTTCGGTGATGCGGGCAAACGATCCATCGCCTCTGATCGGGTCGTTGGTCTCTGCCGACGCGCCATCGAGGCTGATCTGGACCCGCAGCCGCTCTCCGGCGAGTGCGCTGAGCTGGTCGAGGCGTTCGCCCCGAAACAGCGTGCCGTTGGTGAGAATGACAAGCTCGCGCCGGTGATCGGTGACGATTCGGCGGCTCAACTCGAGCGCGTCCGGCCGGGCGAGGGGCTCACCGCCGGTGAAGAAAACGCGTTCGACGCCCAGCGCCACACCTTGGTCGATCGCGTCCATCAGCCGCTCTGTTGGTAACCCCTGGGATCGATCGGGGCCTGATGATACGAGGCAGTGTGCGCACGACAAGTTGCAGAAGTCGTTGACGTGGAGCCACAGCTCGGACAGCCGGTCGGTCTGCAGATACGCCGATCGCCCGAGATATGCCGGCGGTGCCGCCCCGTCATGTGAGAGGAAGCCTTGTCGCAGCGCGTCTCGCGCGAACGTTTCGACGTGTAGCCAGGCTCTGGCCACATCGAGGTCGGTGTCTGCCGCGTAGGTCGTGACCACGTCGGACATGCGGGTCTTCCCGTCGAAGAGCGCCAGCAGGCGCGCGCCACGGCTGTCGGTCGCGATCCAGTTCGGTCGCGCCGGGTCGAGCGCGAGCACCGAGTTCGATCGAGTGCCGCCGAGGGGACTACGCGCGTGCAGTGGCGCTCGAAGCAACGTCTCGTCGTCAAGAACGTTCGGCATTAGCGGGTCCATCGAAAATACCTTTCCATCAATGTACGAACACGCGGTGTCAGCAGCGTGCGGCGATACTGGTCGCCGACTTTTCGCAAGGCTTCGGCGTGAGTGGGATAGGGATGAATCGTCGAAGAGAGATCCGAGAGCGTATGGCGATGGGTGAGGGCGAGGGTCGCCTCGCCAATCAGGTCGCCCGCGTGCGGCCCGACGATCGTGCATCCGAGTAGTCGACCACGCTCGTGGTGGACGCGCACGAAGCCATCCGTGTCGTCGTCGACCACCGCGCGGTCAACGTCGACCAGATCGACGGTGATCGTTTGCACGTCATGACCCTGTTGTTTGGCGTCCTGCTCGTACAGGCCGACGTGGGCCACTTCGGGCGACGTATAGGTGCACCACGGAATGACCAGCGCACTGGCGCGTCGACGGCCGTAGAACAGCGCGTTCTGTATCACGACACGCGCCAGGGCGTCGGCGGCGTGTGTGAACTGAAACGCCGAGCAGACGTCGCCCGCCGCGTAGACTCTGCCATTCGACGTCCGGAGGTGATCGTCGACGATCACACCGCGCCGGGAGACCGACACGCCCGCCGCCTCGAGTCCCAGGCCGTCGATGTTCGGTGCGCGTCCGGCCGAGACGAGCAGGTGATCGCCGACGGCTTCCGCCATACCAGCGCCGTTGGGACGCTCGAAGCGCACGCGCACCTCACCGCGCTCCTCCACGACCTTGACCAGTGTCACGCCGAGTTCCAACCGGACGCCGTCCTCCACCAATCGTCCCTGGACAACCGCCGCCGCATCTGGATCCTCGCGCGGCAGCACGTGCGGGGCCTGGTCGAACACGGTGACGTCGCTGTCAAAACTGGCGAATGACTGAGCGAGTTCGCAGCCGATCGGGCCGCCGCCGATCACGAGCAGTCGACTGGGTCGTTCTGTCAGCGAAAAGAGCGTTTCGTTTGTCAGGTAGTTGACGTCGGTCAATCCGGGAATCGGAGGCGCCGTCGGCCGACCGCCTGTGGCGATGACCGCCCGGTTGAATCGCAGCGTGCGCCCGGCGACGTCGATCGTGCGCGCACCTGTGAACGCGGCGTCTCCGAAGAACAGGTCAACACCCGCCGCCCGCACGCGCTGCGCGGAATCGTTGGGACTGATACCGGCGCGCCTCTCGCGCATGCGTCGCATGATGGCCGCGAAATCTGGTTCGACGGATCCGACGTCGACCCCCAGCCTCGCTGCTCGCCTGGCGTCGGCCGCCGCGCGGGCCGAGCGGATGAGGGCTTTCGACGGTACGCAGCCGACGTTCAGGCAATCTCCGCCGAGGAGGTGCCGCTCGATGAGCGCGACCCGCGCTCCCACGCCTGCGGCTCCCATGGCGCTCACCAGCCCGGCCGTTCCACCGCCAATGACGACGAGGTCATAGACTCCGCGGGGTTCGGGGTTGCTCCAGTCCGCCGGATGCACGGCGTCGACGAGCGCGCGATTGGCCTCGTCATCCGGCACGAGTTCCGGCGCGCCGTTGGCCGGTGCAGCCGCGTTCATCGCCCCATTCTGATGCAGATTCAATCTTGGCGGTGCGCCCGTTGGCTGGAAAGTGTCCAGACCGCCGAATCGGGAAAAAAGCCGTACCACCCGAACCAGAATGCCGAATGTGCAGTCACGCGCGTCAGTCGTTCGCTTCGAAGCGGTCCATCGATCGCCTCGCCGTCCGACAGCCGCCATCGACTGTGGGTCTCGGCGTCCTCCAAGGCGGGCTCGACCGAGTCAGCGGCCGAGAACGTGAGGATGCGGTCCCCTACGACTCGCTCGAACGCGACAATCGGCAGGTCGTCGTCGACGGCGGCGAGGATGATCGGCACGTTACCGACCTCGCCCTCGACGATGACAGCCTTGCGGAGGTCACGCACGACGAACGCCGTGGCTTCGCCGCCAAAGCGGACGCCGAGGATGCGCTCCTTCGGCGGCAACGCCGAACGGTTCATGCGCCGTCCGAAGATGCTGATACGCAGCGGGTCACGATTGTAGTCTTCGTAGGAGGATCGGTACCTGCCGTTCTTCTCGAGGACCATGCTCTCGGGATAGAGCGCTTTCCATTGCTTCCACGTGGCGTGAATCGCCGGGACGGGCCGCAGCGTTTCGCCGAGCAGTGGCCCGTTGAGCGCCCGTCCGGTTACGTGGCTCCACAGCGTGTTGGTCTCGCGGTCGTACATGACTAATGCGTCCCGGTAGAGCATGCCCGAGACGCCGAATGTCAGCGTCCGACCCGCGACGGTCCTCTCGTAGACGATCGCAGTGCCGCAGAGCGGGCACCACGTCACCGCGACCGGGCGCCCATCGAACGTGTCGTTGACGATCTCGTGCCGATCGAGCTGCCAGTCGAATAGGCACGCGGCTCATCACCGTCTCCGACCAGGCCGATCATGAGTTCGTTGTTGTTGAAGGCCTTCGCCGTCGCCACTGGCTCGAACACCGGCTCGTCGATTGCGGGGATGGCATCGCGGGGCAGGACGCGGAAGATCTTGTCCTCATCCGACTGCGCCTCGGCAGCGCCAGGGACCCAAGCGTAGACCGCACACATCAGGCACAGAGCGATCGTTCGCGCGGCGGCGCCTCCGGAGCGCGATTGCCGCGCAGTACCGCTTCTCCGGCTCCCGCAGCGTTGCAACGCGTCGGGCTCAGGGGTGTTGATCACGGGCAGAGCAATGCCAGTCATGGTCAGCGTCCGGACGCGCGTGAGGCGAAGCCCTTGGCGATGAGGTGATCGAGCGAAAACACCCCTGGGCCGCGCGTCAACACGAACACCAGCGCGGATGCCCACATGAAATGGTCTGTCCAGGCTTCTGGATAGACGAAGGTCTGGATGACGGCGATCATGCCGAGCATCGGCAGCGTCGCCAATCGCGTGGCAAGCCCCAGGAAAAGCAAGACCGGGATCGTCAGCTCCTGAACCATGGCCATCTGCGCGGCGACCTCGGGTGGAAGCAGCGGAACCTGATACTCGTCCCTGAACAGCAGGAGCGTGAACTCCGGGGAGTTGTATTTGATCAGGCCGGCCTTGAAGAACACCGCCCCGACCCCGATGCGCATCCCCAGTTGGAGGATCGAGAGCGGAAATCCGACCAGGCGCTCGCGCGCGCGATCGAACATTGCGACGCCCGTGGGTTCGACCGGGATCGCGTACGTTGCCGTTGCCGTGTTCATTCAGTGCCTCCCGGGTGGTGGACCTCGGCTGCGGTCACAAGACCATTCGTGACCATGGTTGTGAGTGCGTGACCCGCGTCGAACGTCGCATCAACGTCGAGTGCTGAGACCGCCGCGTCGCCAAGCGACTGGCGGGCCGACAGTGCGGACCTGAACGCAAAGTCGGGGTGAGCGAGTCGGTTGATTCGCAGGTCGCCCCTGGCGCCGCGGAGTTCGATCCACGCGTCGCCGCGTTCGAGCGAGAATTGATCGGGTGCGTTGTCGGTGAGATACAACCGGATCAACGTATCGACGTTCCAGCCGGCGTGAAAGTAGTGCACGCCCGGTTGCATCGTCACCCTGACGTCTGCGAGCGTGCCGGGGTCTAGCAGTCCGTGGTGAAAGTCTGGCGTGGCACCTAACGCGGATTTCACGAGCCGGGTTACTACTGAAATCCGCGCCAGACGAGTGAGGCGCCTCGCGCGGATTCGGCTCGGTCGTGGCACGCCTGCGGAATCCGCGCTCGCGGACGAGGCGCGACGACCGAGAATACCGCCTGTATTTGAGGGAGGAGCAACGCTGGCCTCGAGGATGCATCGCTGGCCGAATGCCGCTGGACTTTCACCACGGGCTGCTCGTCCCAGCGATGAGAGATCGGCCTGGCTCAGTGCGGGCAGTGTCACGGCGAGCGAGAGTCGGCTCAGGTGCCACTCGAGTTCCGCGAACGACCGCAAGTAGGGAAGTTCGGCCGCACCGCGTTCGGCCGCGAGGAAGGCCGGAAAGTCCTCGCCGTATTCCGCGATGCACGGCCTGGTGGGCGGCCGGTTCTGGACAAAGCGCCGGGCCGCCTCCGCGACAAACGTCGTACCGACCAACCAGATGGTGCCGGGAAAACGATCGAGCAACGCTGATACAAGACTTGCGTGGTAGTGCCGGTGGTGAATCGCGAGACGTTTCCGCCCGTCGCGGCCACCCACAAGCCAGGGTGCGACCGCCGAGTCCTCGCCCAGCACCACTGCTCGCCGGACGCCGGCCTGGATCTCAGTGAGCGTGGGCATAGCGCGTGTGTGTTGGCTCCTGCCGGACGTGCGCGCCGACGGCGTCGGCCCGCGCGACCTCACCCAGCAACGTGGCGAGTGGCGGGATGTCGTTGTCCCACTCGATGATCGTCGGCGTTCGGCCGAAGTGTCGAAGGGCGTGGGCGTAGAGATCCCACACCGGTTCAGTGATGGCCGTCGCGTGCGTGTCGACGAATAGTTCGGTGCCGGGGTTGGCCTCGTCCTCCTCCGGTGTGAAGCCACCCAGGTGCAACTCAGCGATGGCAGCGGCGGGCAACCCGTCAATGAACGGGTACGGGTCGTATCCCATGTTGTGCCCGCTAAGAAACACGTTGCTGACGTCGCACAGGAGTCGACAGCCGGTGCGGTGCACCAGCTCGTTGAGAAACTCCAGCTCCGGCATCGTCGACGCGGCCAGCGCGACATAGCTCGATGGGTTCTCCACGACGTAGGGCCGGCCCAGGCCGTCCTGCACCCGGTCGAGATGCTCGGCGAGCAGCCGAAGCGTCGCCTCGTCGTACGGCAGCGGCAGGAGGTCATTGAGATAGGCACCCTCGTGTGTCGACCATGCGAGGTGCCCGGAGACGAGAATCGGATCGACCGCGTCAACAAGTGCGGCGAGTCGCGCCAGATGAGCTCTATCGATTCCCTCGACGCTCCCGATGGATATGCCGACGGTGTGCACGGAGATCGGATAGTGCCGCGACAGCTCGATCAGCATCTCCGTGGCATGAGGGTTCGCGAGAAAGTTCTCAGGATGGATTTCCAGCCATCCGACAGCGGGAAGGGTGGCCGTCACCTCCGCCAGATGCGGAAGCCTGAGACCGACGCCTGCCGCGTGCGGCATCCGGCGATTCGAGGTCATGGTGACGGCCATGTCTTTACGTCCGACTAGGCCGGAGTTTCCGCCGTCGTGCTGCCGCCGACGATCCGGTCGCAGTACCCGGCCGGGACGTAGATCCATGCACCGGGATCGCCGTCTATCTTCGACGTGCCGCCGCACGAATTGTTGCCTGTCGAGGCACAGTCGTTCTGGCCAGCTTTGGCCACGCCGTAGCACTTCTCGGCGGTGAAGTCGCTTGGGGGCATAACCGGTGCTTGAGCCGAGAGCAGTACTGGAGCGACAAAGGCAGCGGCGAGCGCCGACGCGACGAGATAACGCTTGTCCATTGAGAAATCCTCCGCGGATATGCACGAGACGCCGGAATTGGAGTCTCAGGCGGCCTGTATCGACTCGCCACTTGTAAACTTCGGAGGAGGGGCGCGAAAGGTTACATAGGACTTCCCGGAGTGCCGTAGACTCAGGGTGATCTCCCATGAGCGATGCGGACCATCCATCAGGCGACGGTCAACTCGCGAGGTTGATGGCGGCTGCGCAGGCCGGAGACGCCCAAGCGTACGTTGTGCTGCTCGAGGCGGTTGTGCCGCGGGTGCGTGGGGCCGTGCAGCGTCAGCGGGGTTTCGCGGGGCGCGAGGACGTCGAGGACCTGGTCCAGGACGTGCTGCTCTCGCTGCACGTCGCGCGCGCCACCTACGATTCCGCACGCCCGTTCATGCCCTGGCTTATGGCGATTGTTCGTCACCGACTGGGTGATGGTGCTCGCCGGTACGTGCGACAGGCGGCGCACGAGGTTGCCGTTGACGACGTGGCTGTAACCTTCGCGAACGTGGCGACGAATACTCTTGATGAAGAGGTCGGCGATACTGGTGCGTTGAAAGAGTGCGGTTGGCACGTTGCCTGCCGGCCAGCGGCAGGCGATCGAGTTGCTCAAAATGCGCGAGATGTCACTCAAGGAGGCGGCTGCGGCGACCGGCGTGAGCAGCGGTGCGTTGAAGGTCGCGACGCACCGAGCGATGACGGCGTTGCGTCGGATCTTGGCTGGTGGTGAAGCCCGTGGACACTGAACGTCTGATTCAATCGCTGGCGCAGAACGTTGAGCCGGTGCGGCCACTGCGGCGCCCCGTCGTGCGCGCGGCGGCCTGGGTGGCTGGCGCGGGGATTTATCTGGCTGCGCTGATCGCAGTGATGTCTCCGCGCGATGATCTAGGAGCGAGAGTTCAGGACACGCAGTTTTTGATCGAGCAGTGGGCGGCGTTGCTGATGGGCATCACGGCTGCCGGCGCAGCACTCGCCAGCGTCGTGCCGGGCAGACGGCTTCGCGTGTTGCTGCTGCTGCCGCTGGCATCACTCACTGTCTGGCTTGGGCTGATCGGTGCGCGTGCGCTGCAGGACGCGCAGACGGTTGGCCTGGGTGCTGTGCTGCTGCAGATGAATTGGCGCTGCGTGACAGCCATTCTTGTGGGTGCCGCGGTGCCGGCCGTCGTGATGGCCCGCATGCTTCGCCGCGGCGCGCCGCTGACTCCCCGCCTCACTGCGGGGCTTGGTGGACTGGCTGCGGCTGGGTTAGGCAACTTCGCCGTGTGCCTGTCTCATCCACACGGCTTCGATCTGATCTGGCATGCTGGGACTGTGCTTCTGCTGTCGGCCCTGGCCGCATGGGTCGGCACGCACATTCTTCGATGGCCGCAGTCGGCCGCCGCTACGCAGTCCTGATATTCGTCTGACTTTCGCCCTGCCAACACGGGCCGTGTTCTGGTAGGATCCGAGTCGTCGAATACGGCAAATACGGAAATATGGATCCGAATAGACCAAATATTTGGATTTCAGTGACGATTGGCCGGTTTCGTTGGTGTTTTTGTGCCGTCGAAACGGCACAGATCTAGCTTAGAAACTCTAATGCGCTGGCCGGGGTTGCGCACCCGGACAACGTGCTTTTTGACGCAATGCGCTACTAATCCAGACGTTTCAGGATAAGTGAGGACAGTAGATATGAAAAGGTCGAATATTTGCGGATGGCTGCTAGTGATAGCAGCGTTCGTCGCGTGGCCCGCAGCGGGTTACGCCCAGGAATCGACGTTGGCCGGCACGGTGGCCGACTCGACGGGCGGCGTGCTGCCCGGCGTGCCCGTGATCGCCATACATTTGGCGACGGGGAACGTGTTTGAAGCCACGACCGACGGCACCGGCGAGTTCCGGATGCCGGTTCGCGCGGGCGTCTACGAGGTCACGGCGGCGCTGCCGGGCTTCCAGACGGTGACGCAGACCGGCGTGAATTTGCTCCTCGGCGAAGTGTTCGAAACCACCCTGACGTTGGCCCCGGCCACGTTGGAAGAGACGGTGACGGTGACCGGCGAGGCGCCGCTGATCGACACGACGGCGTCGACGGTGGGAGCCAACATCGATCCGGAGCAGATGGCCGAGTTGCCGATCAACGGTCGCAACTGGATGGATCTGGCGCTCTTGACGCCTGGTGCGCGCCGCAACGAGTCGGGCGGGTATGTGCAGAACCGGCAGGGCTATTCGCAGACGGTCGTGGACGGCCAGCAGTCGACGATCAACTACCACTCGGGCGGCGACAACGAGCAGGTGGGATTCAGCCGCGACGCGATCCAGGAGTTCCAGGTGATTGCCAACCGCTTCGACGCAACGCAGGGGCGGTCGAGCGGCATGGTGGTCAACGCGATCACCAAGTCGGGGACCAACACGTTTGCCGGCAGCCTCGGCGGGTATTTCCGGCACGACAGCCTGAACGCGAAGGATCTGGTGGCGGACCGCGTGCTCCCCTACGAGAACGAGCAGTTCAGCGCGACGTTGGGCGGCCCGCTCATGCTGGACCGGGTCCACTTCTTCGGCAGCTACGAGTATGAGCGGCAGCCGCAGACCTACGTCTTCAACCCCCGCGGGGCGTTCTCGCACTTCGCTCGGGACACAGAGGAAACCGCCATCACGCACAAGTGGCTCACGCGTATGGATGTGCAGGCCAACAACGCGACCCGCTTCAACTTCCGCTGGTCGGGGCAGGACCGGGTCTTCTACAACGGTGGTGGCTCGCGGAACTCGCCGATCAACGCGCAGCAGCGGCAGCGGCTGGCCTACCAGCTCAACGGCGGCATCACGTCGGTGATCGGCGGCAGCTCGGTGAACGAGCTCAAAGGGGGCGCGACCGAGTATGAGCGGGCGGACCAGACGGCCAATGGCGTGTGGGCCGGCAATTCGGAGAAGCCGTACAACCCGGTGCTCGATGGCGGGTCGGCGGTGTTCCGGTTCCGTGGCTACACGGTTGGCACGACCCCGCTGAACATCCTGCTGGACACCCAGACGGTTCGTAACGACTTTACGACGTCGTACGAAGCGGGTGGACGCCACGACGTCAAGATGGGCGGCGATTACCTCCGCTTCGCCAACGACTTCCGGTGGTGCCTGCGGTGCACGGGCGACGCCAACGTCAATAACCGCAACGCGATTCCGGATCTGGCGCAGATCTTCGTGAATCCGCTGGACATCGCCTCGTGGACGAACCTGGAGCGGTTGACCCCGCTCGTCCGGTCGCCGGGCGTGCGGCACTCGGCTTCGGACACCGACCACACCTACATCGTGCGGCGGCACATCTTTGCGGGGTGGTATCAGGACGACTGGCGGATGTCGGACAACTTCACGCTGAACATGGGCATCCGCTACGACTGGGACAGCAACGGGCACAACGAGCAGCACGTGTTCGAGCCGTGGCTGCAGGGGAACTTGCCGCGCGACCGCAACAACTTCGCGCCGCGCGTGGGCTTCAACATGCGTCTCGACGACGCGACGGTCATCCGCGGTGGGTACGGGCTCTACTTCGCCCAGGCGCCCAACGACGGCGTGCAGCAGACGACGGGCTACACCTGCAACATCGGGACGCCCACCTGCCCGCGGTTCGAGAACACGATCGCCCCTGAAGACCGGGCGGACTTCATCCCGAACTGGCACGAGAGCGGCACGTCGCCTGAAGGGCAGTTTGGTGGCCCGCAGCCGACGGCGCAGCAGGCGATTGCGAATGCCTGCGACCAGAACAACTCGGCCGCTGGCTGCGTGTACCGGTCGTTCGGGCAGGAGATCAACTATCCGGGTCGCCAGACCTCCTACGCCCACCAGGCGTCGGTCGGGTTCCAGCGGCAGCTCGCCGATGTGGTGTCGTTCGAGGGGAACTTCCTCTACACCGGCGGCCGGGGCGAGGAGCGCTCGACGCAGGGCAACCTGACGTACAACCAGGCGACCGGCGCCAACTACCCGTTCCGGGACATCTCGCGGCGGGCGTTCCCCGGCTACGCGGTGGTGAACTTCGAGTATCTCGCGCAGCGGTCGAACTACTACGGCGCCGACTTCACGCTGACCAAGCGCTATGCCGACAACTGGCAGCTGACGGCGAGCTACACGGCGGCGTGGTTCAAGGATGCGCGGCCGGACCGCATGAACTGGGTGTTCCGGAACGGCACGCTGACGCGGGAGGCGATCGGCTTTGCGCTGGCCTCCGACATGGGCGGCGAGTACTCGTATGCCTCGACCGACCAGCGTGGTCGGGCGACGCTCAACGGGATCTGGGACATCGGCCGTGGCCTCCAGCTGAGCGGGATCTACTTCTACGCGTCGGGGGCCCGGCGGCAGACGGATACCGGCGACGACAACCGCAACGAGGGCAACCAGTCGGAAGAGCGGTTGAATCTGGACGGCACGATCGTTCCGCGGAATAGCTTCGTCGGCAATCCGATTCACCGGGTGGACGTGCGGCTCCAGCAGCGGATTCCGCTGGGCGGCTCGGTGGGTATCGACGGGATGTTCGAAGTGTTCAACCTGATGAACCACGACAACTTCGGCTCCTACGAGACCGAGACGACCAACAGCGCCTTCGGTCAGCCGGAGGTCAATAGCAACATCGCGTATCAGCCCCGGATCGTCCAGCTGGGGATCCGGCTCTCGTTCTAGATTCGGTCTAGATTCGCGTCTCGGGCACGCACGGCCCCTCTCCACCGGGAGAGGGGCCGTCTGCCTTTACTTTTTCCCGGCGGCGTCCGCGGTGCCCCGAGCACCTACGGGCGCCGCCGGTTTCGTTTCCGGCTGCTCGTCCAGTGCTTTCTAGAGCGGTGCTTTCTAGAGCGGTCTCTTCCAGCGTGGTGTCTTCCAACGGCTTCACTCACGGCGTCACAGGTGCTCATTGCCCTCGACCAGAGGTGGGCTGAACGGCTACACTGAAGGGAACCAAACTTGCAGGGAAGTTACAGGTACACACGGAATTTTCGAGAGGACACCTCATGCGTCGACAACTGTTCCTGTTACCGATCGCGCTGATCGGCGCCGGCATCATCGGCGCCGGAATCGTGGGTGCTCAGCAGCCGCCGGCGCGGCCTGCCAGCGCGAGCCAGCAGCCGGCCGATGCCAGTCAGGAGTCGGTGGTCACGTTCAGGACAGAGACCAACTTCGTCGAGGTCCACGCCATCGTGACCGACGACGACGGGGAGTTTGTCCGGGGCCTGACGCTCGATGACTTCGAGGTCTACGAGGACGGGCAACTGCAGACGCCGACGGTGTTCTCCCTGGTGGACGTGCCGATCGAGCGCCGCTTCGCGCCTGTGAATCCGGACGGCACTATCGCCGAGCCGATCGAGCCTGACGTGCGCGAGACGACCGGCGCCTTCGAGGGGCGCATCTTTATCGCGCTGCTCGACGACCTGCACACGCATATCTCGCGGACGAACATTGTCCGCGACATCGCGAAGCAGTTCATCAGCGAGTACCTGGGCGAAAATGACCTTGCGGCCGTCATCTTCACAAGCGGACGGCAGGAGTCGGGACAGGAGCTGACCAACAATCGCCGGCTCCTGATGGAAGCCATCGATCGCTTCCAGGCCCGCAAGCTGCCGTCGGCCGGCGCCGAGCGGATGGCTGCGCATCTCTTGGAGGCGAGCGGAGATGTCGACGACGGAACCGGCCAGGCGCCGGATTACCGCTCGAGCGAGGCGCTGCAGGCTGCTGAGTCGGTCCGCGATCCGTTCGACTTCGAGCGTGCGTACAATGTTCGCCGCGCCCTCAATGCCATTGAAAACATTTCCGAGTGGCTGGGTGACGTGCAGGGCCGCCGGAAGGCGCTGCTATTCTTCAGCGAGGGCTTCGACTACGACATCTACCAGCCGTTCCACCTTGCCAAGGACAGTTCGTCCGTGATCGCCGAAACGAGAGAGGCCACTGCGGCAGCGCAGCGCGCCAACGTGAACGTGTACGGCATCGACCCGCGCGCGATGAGCGCTTTTGGCGAACTGGCCCAGGTCAACGGGTATTCGCGCTACCCGCAGCTCTCATACCAGGGCTTCCGAGGGATGGGCAGGGAACTGCTGCTCGCCCAGGAAAGCCTGATCTCGCTGTCGGAGGAAACCGGCGGTCTGCCTGTCGTCAACCAGGCCGACCTGGCCGGCGGACTCGGACGCATCCTGCTTGACAACAGTCGGTACTACGTTATTGGCTACTACAGCGACGCGGACGCATGGGAGCGTGATCGCTTCATGGAACTCGACGTCCGGACGACGCGGCCCGGCCTCAGTATTCGTGCGCGCAAGGGCTTTCTGCCGCCCGATACCGAAGCCATCGAGCGCGAGCGGCTGGAACTGTTGGAGTCGGGTGCGTCCCCGGTGCTCATCGCCGCGCTCGGCAAGCCTGTACCGGTGGGCGATCTCCCGATGCGCGTCTTTGCCGCGCCGTTGCGCGGGAGCAACGACAACGGGTCCGTGGTGGTCGCCCTGGAGGTTGACGGGCCTGCACTGCGCTTCGAGGAACGCGATGGCCGTTTCGTCGAGTCGGTCGAAGTGTCGGTCGTGGCCATTGACGAGAGGTCGCGGGTCCAGGGTGGGGATTCCAAGACGTTCAATTTGAATCTTGAGCCCGAGACGCACGAGGTGGTCAGCCGTACCGGGGTGCGCCTGCTGTCGCATCTCGAATTGGAGCCCGGACGCTACCAGATTCGCGTGGCGGTCCAGGAGGCCACGGGGCAGGCCATCGGCACCGTTCCGTTTGACCTTGTGGTGCCCGACTACTCGGATATGCCGTTTGCGCTGAGCGGCGTGTTCCTCACGTCGACCGACGCGGCAGCGTATGCGACCGGGGATGACCAGGACTGGAGCGGTCTGCTACCGTCGCCGCCGGTCGTGAGCCGCACGTTCAGCCAGGCGGAGACCATCACCTGGTTCGCCGAGGTGTATGACGACTCGACCCGGGCGGCCCACGACATCATCTACACGACGACCATCGTGGACGCGTCCAACGGCCGGACGCTTGTCCAGGCCGAGGATGGCCGCTCCGTGGTGGCCGACGCCGGGCGGCAGGGGCACGGGTTCACGACGAGCTACCCGCTCAGGGATCTCAATCCCGGCGTGTACGTACTCCGCGTGGATGCATCGACGACGGTTGGCAACCACTCCGCGACGCAGAGCATTCTCTTCGACGTGCAGTAGCGCGGGTTCTCGGAACGGAGACACACCAGATGCCGGCATACTGGCTCGGTGTCGAGATCGCGATCGTTGATCACACAGATTTTTGCCGGTGCTAAAAGTCGAACTCCACGCGCATACATCGGACGACCCGGAAGACACGATCGCCCATTCGACGTGGGTGCTGATCGATCGGGCAGCGGCGCTGCACTACGACGCGCTCGCGATCACCCTGCACGACAGGCAGCTCGACCTGGCGCCGTTTGCCTCCTACGCCGCCGAGCGTGGCATCACGCTGATCCCTGGCGTCGAGCGCACCGTCGGCGGGCGTCATGTGTTGCTTCTGAACTTCCCTCGTGACGCCGACGCGGTGCAGTCATTCGACGACATCGCGCGGTTGAAGCAACGGTTTCCAGGGCTCGTCGTGGCGCCTCATCCGTTCTTTCCGTCGCCAAGTTGTTTACTCGGGCGCATGAATCGGTACGCCGATCTGTTCGATGCGGTCGAGTACCACGCCATGTTCACCGCCTCGCTGAACTTCAACCTCCTGGCAGAACGGTGGGCTCGCCGACACGGCGTGCCGATGGTGGGCAACGGGGACGTGCACCTGCTGGAGCAGCTCGGGACGACGTACTCGATGGTTGACGCGGAGCGAGACCCCGCATCCATCTGCGAGGCGATCGCGGCCGGCCGGGTGCGGGTCGTGAGTCAGCCGCTTCCCCTGTTGACCGCCGTCCGGCTCCTGATCAGCGTGATGACGTCGGCGCGCGGCTGGATACAGCTCTCACCGGGGCCTGTCCGCGCGTCCATGTAATACTCTGACGCCTTGCTGACCCAGCTCCTCCACGACATCCTCAAGAGCCGCGTGTACGACGTTGCACGCGAGACGCCGCTCGACGTGGCGCCCCGCCTGTCGCGCAGACTCGCGAACAAGATTCTCCTCAAACGAGAGGATCTACAGCCCGTCTTCAGCTTCAAGGTGAGGGGGGCCTACAACAAGATCGCCCACCTGACGGAGGACGAGCGCAGTCGCGGGATCATCACCGCAAGCGCAGGCAATCACTCGCAGGGTGTGGCGTTCTCCGCCAAGACACTCGGCCTGAAGGCGACGATCGTCATGCCGACGACGACGCCGCCGATCAAGGTGGACGCCGTGCGCGCGATGGGAGCCGAGGTGGTGCTTGTTGGCGACAGCTATTCGGACGCCAAGGCCCACAGCGACGCTATCGTCGCAGAGCGCGGACTCACGTTCATCCATCCCTTCGACGACACACTCGTCATGGCGGGACAGGGCACTATCGGCGCCGAGATCCTGAGTCACGGTCAGGATCGACCAGCTGCCGTTTTCGTGCCGGTTGGCGGCGGTGGTCTGATCGCGGGCATTGCCGGCTACATCAAGGAGCTGCGGCCAGACGTCAAGGTGATTGGCGTCGAACCGTTCGAGGCGGACGCCATGTACCAGTCGTTGGCTGCCGGGCACCGCGTGCGACTGGATCACGTCGGCATTTTCGCCGAGGGTGTAGCCGTGCGCGAGGTTGGCGAGCTGACGTTTCCGATCGTGGCCGAGACGGTCGACGAGGTCGTGCGCGTGACCAACGATGAGATCTGCGCGGCCATCAAGGACGTATTCGACGACACGCGTTCGGTGATGGAACCGGCCGGGGCGTTGTCGGTTGCCGGCGTGAAGTCCTGGGTGGCGCGGGAAGGGGTGCGCGATCAGTCGCTGGTCGCGGTGCTGAGCGGAGCCAACATCAACTTCGATCGCCTTCGGTTCGTCGCCGAGCGCGCGGAAGTGGGCGAGGACCGTGAAGCGCTGCTGGCGGTCACGATTCCCGAGCGCCCCGGCGCCTTCCGCGAGTTCTGCGCGGCCATCGGCCACCGGGTGGTCACCGAATTCAACTATCGGCTGAGCGGACGGACGCAGGCACATATTTTTGTCGGCATCGTCACCGAGTCGCGGCAGGATGGCGCGGCGCTGGCGGCACTCCTCAACGCCAACGGGTACGAAACGGCGGACCTCACCGACAACGAGATGGCGAAGGTCCACGTGCGGCACATGGTCGGCGGGCACGCGCCCGACGTTCGGGACGAGCGACTCTACCGCTTCGAGTTTCCCGAGCGCCCAGGGGCGCTGACTGGATTTCTCGACAAGCTCGGAGGCCGCTGGAACATCAGCATGTTTCATTACCGCAACCATGGCGCCGACTTTGGCCGGGTACTCACCGGCTTTGAGGTCGGCGAGGCGGACCTGCCCGCGTTTCGCGCATTTCTTGACGGGCTCGGGTATTCCTATACGCCCGAGCACGACAATCCGGCGTACGCGTTCTTTCTCGGGTAGAGCCGTTGCCTTCACTGGCCGCCGCGACAGGACCTCCGGCGGCGTCTACCCGTGGCGAGACGTGGGCATATCCTCCGCAAAGCCGGCTCAGCTCGTCGAAGTCTGTGTCTAGATGTATACCTTTGGGCTCGCGTCGCACTCACGCTGTCTACGGTTTTGCGGAGGACGTGCCCACGTCTCGCCACCGGGTCGGCCGAAGTAGCATGAGCGTGTCGGCGGTCTGTCTTACCGTGAGCGGGGGTCCCCGTGTCGCATGAGCTGTTCATGGAAGCGGCACTCGAAGAGGCCCGGCGGGGAGGCGCCTCCGGTGAGGTGCCGATTGGCGCGGTGCTGGTCGTTGACGGCCGCATCGTGGCAGCCGCCTGCAACCAGCCGATTGCCGCCACTGATCCCACGGCGCATGCCGAGATCCTCGTGCTGCGCGAAGCCGGCCGAATTCTGGGCAGCTACCGTCTGGTGGAGGCCACGGTCTACATCACTGTGGAACCGTGCTTGATGTGCGTGGGCGGACTCGTGCATGCCCGCGTGGGAGAGGTCGTCTACGGCGCAGCGGAGCCGAAGACCGGTGCGCTCGTGTCAGCGGTGCAGGGGCTCGACCTGCCGGGTCTCAATCATCGCTTTGCGGTCAAAGGAGGCGTGCTTGAGGAGCCATGCCGTCTTCTTGTTCAGGAGTTCTTCCAGGAGCGTCGACACTCGGTATAATGGAATGTTCGCGCGGCGCCCGCCGCGCGTGCAGCCAGCACTCACGATAAGGGAGAGGTACCGAAGTGGTCGTAACGGGGGCGCCTCGAAAGCGTCTTGTCGGGTAACCGGCACGTGGGTTCGAATCCCACCCTCTCCGCCAATTTTATTTGGGTCCATTCCGGACACATGGGTTACAGATCATTCCGGCGACATAGGTAACACTTTCGGACCAAATGGGTTACCGATCGGTTCAAGGCGGCTGGTTTCGTCATCGAAGTAGCCGAGATCGTACTGCATGAAGCTCACGAGCCAGACGCGGTCGCTCACTTGCCGCACGCCGACGTTCTGGCCCGCGAACACCAAGCTCAGATTGATCTTGCGCCGTTTGTAGCAGATGCGGCCGCAGGTCGTCACGGTGGCCGTCCAGTCATGCCACGGATAGTCCAGGTCGCTGAGCCCCTGATACGGTCGAGGTGACGGCCGGTAGACCTCACCAGGGACCTGCATGCCCAGCGCTTGATGGGGGCGTTCGTGGTTGAAGCGTTCGAGGAAGGCATCGAAGCGCGCCTGCTGTTGCAGGACGTTGGCCACGGCCGGCTTGGTGGCTTCGGTTTTCAACGTCAGATGCATCCGCTCGTGGCGGCCGTTCTGCTCGGGGTGCCCGGGCTGGATGCGCTCGATGTCGATCCCCAAGCGTAACCACCAGACCGACAACTTGCTGAGGCCATACAGGGCATTGGGGGACGCAAAGGGCACCCCATTGTCGGTCCGGATAGCGCTGGGGAGCCCGAAGTCCTTGAAGGTGCGCTCAAAGACGGCGAAGGCATACCGCTCCTGCGTCGTCGAGAGGGCGTCGCAGGTAATCAGGTACCGGCTGGCGAAGTCGGTGACGGTCAAGGGATAGCAGTAGCGTCGATTCGCGAGCATGAACTCGCCCTTGTAGTCGGCGCACCACAGGGCGTTGGGCTGCGTCGGCCGGGACAGCGTCGTGCCCTCGGCTCGATGGCGGCGCCGGCGGCGATGCGTCACCAACCCATGCCGATCCAGCACGGCATGGACCGTGCTGATCGCCGGACACTGCACCGCCGGGCACCGGCGGCGGAGGCGCTCGCGGATCTTGGGTGCGCCCCAATTGGGATACTCCCGCTTCAACCTGACGATCCACTGCTCAATAGCCAGCGGGAGCTGGTTGGCGTGTCGGTAGGGCCGCCGGCTCCGATCCGTCAGTCCGTGCACCCCACAGTCCTTGTAGCGGTCGTAAATCTTGTAGCCGGTCTTCCGGGAGATGCCGAACTCTTTACAGAGGGCCGCCATCTTCTCGCCATCGAGCCGGCGGGCTATGAATCGGAGACGCTCGTCCACGACATGACACTCCTTCCAAGGCATGACACCCTCCCATCTCGGGGGAGCGTGTCACCCATGTCTCCGGAATGAAATGTCACCCTTGTCTCAGTAAGGGCATTGGTAAATATCTGTTAAATAGTCACTTATGTGTCTATGCGTTCGTGTAATCCCATAGTTTATCCGACATTCAGTTTCGGTCTGGTGGTTCTGGAAGCAAGTGGTTGGCCGGCCTGAATACCAATATTTCACCGTTTTTTTATCGGAACAGGCGGGCTGGCTCAGAAGGCTCCGCACGGCGCTCCGGCGCATTCGGCCGGCGTGCCGCTGGTCCGGTTGGTTTTCCTTGTTATTTCTTGTGGTCTTCCGTCAGGGTAAGACATTCATGGCGCTTCCGCTGAAACAGGAGTAGGCTTTGTCTGGCTGTGCGCCCGTGCAGCTTTGTAGCATCGGCACAGCGAATCGGGACGGAGGTCGCCATGCAATCTGCTCTCTCAGTTCTCGTCGTCGCCCCTCGTCGGCCCGTGCTATTCCGGCACTCCTCGTCCAGCACCTCGGTCCTCGCGTCGTGGAGTGGCCATCCGGAGCAGGTAAAACGGGAACCCCAGCCAAGTTGTACGTGTCACGGAATGTGCTGTCTGCTCACGTAACCTGACCCAGGTTGAAGGAGAACTCCATGCGCATGAATCAGAAAGTCGCGGTCGCATCCAGGCCGGTGATGCAGGCTGGTCCCAGGGTGCGCCGCCAGGCCCGCGTCCGAGTATCGACCCTCGGCGTTACGCTCACGCTGCTCACTGTGTGCGCAGCCGCCGCCTGCTCCGACGCCGACACTGCGGCCAACAGCGTGGACGCGCCGTTCGGCGTCGAAGTCTCACAGACGTTCATCACGGTCGAGAACCGCACAGGAGGGCCGCTAGTTGGGGGCCAGGTGGAAATCATCCCAGTGGGCATCCTCCCGCCGTTCACATCGACGTTGCCCCGACTCGAGACCGGCGGCATTACGGAGATGGGGCTGAACACCTTTAGAGGGGGCGGCGGGCCCTTCAATCGCAGGATCGCCCGTGGCAGGAGCGTGAGAATCACGGCGACAGATCAGTTCGGCGAGGTCTACGAACACGAGGTGCCTTTCGACTGACAGGCCTGGAGGCGCACGCGCAGCGCGTTCTCGGTGATACCCAAGGTGACCACGCCAGCGTCGTGGCCGGGCACCGTATCGTCGATGTCGCGGGGGAGCTCGGCGTATCGGGTCTCGAAAATGATCAAGGAAGATACGGAAACAGGAAGACTTCTCAGGTCCTTTAGCCGAGCCGACAATGTCATCTACAAGCCCTTAGACGTGGAAGCTCTGATAGCGAGGGTGGCGGCGCTGTGGGCTTGATCGGAAATGATGAAGTGGCCGGCCTCGATTGACGGAGAAGAGACAGGCCGTCGACCACCACGGACAACAACATCCGACATCAGCAGGAGCCGGCTCCGCCCATCCTGAGGGCGCCTGCGTTTAACTGATATATTCGATGCCACGGTGCGGCATGAGAGTTCAACCTCGTCAGGTGTTCAACGCGTGGGGCCGTCTGCTGCCATGCGCGGTCGCGCTCGTGATGGCTGCCGCCTGTAGCGGAGGCGGGGGCACGGGCAACCCTGGGAATTCCGGCAACTCCAGTAGCTCCGGGAGCCCGACGGGGCCGAGCCCGATGCCGCCGCCTGGACCCTCCGCCCCGTTCGCCAGCGATCCCGCTTTTCCTCAGGTGTGGGCCCAGAACGCGTTCGATGGCTCGAGCTACGAGTTCAAGTCGAACTGCGTCGGCATGTTCGTGGCGTTGGAAACCTGTTTTTTGTGGGATCTGACGGCCGTGGTGGTGGAAGCTCCTGGTGGCCAGCGCTACGAGCTCGACAAAGACTTCAATATCCAGACGTTCTCGGGGGAGGTTACGAGGCGCTGGGTGCTGTACGGCCCGGCCGGGGCGGGGCTGCCCACCCCGGGGGACTACCGCTTCCTGTACTACCAGGGTACCGATGTGGCGCTCACGCAGGTCGTGTCCTACACCCCGACGATCGTCGGCTACCCGACCGGGATCTCCTGGAGGCGCGACGGCAGCGATTTCGTCGTCCAGTGGACGCCCCCCGCCGGAGCCGCGCCTGGCATGTCATACAAGGCGCTGATGTTTCCCCGGGGTGGCGAGGTGATCTCCGCCCTGCTCGAATGGCACGCCAGCAGCGCGCGACTCAGCGACATTCCGCTCGCCGACGGCGCCCAGGGCACGCTCAACGTCGCGATCTATTGGGACGACGGCTACGCTCCGTCCGAGTACCTACCGTTTGTGTGGTGACTGGCTCTTTCGATGCACACGACCGCGGTCGCTGGCGTGCGGGCCGTTAACGCGCGACAAGGAACAGCGACATTCCCTGCCGCTCTGAGAGGGCGCCAAGAGCGATAATCAGAGCATGCGTACCAAGAGCCTACCGAGGTCCTTCTTACCAGGGATGCTGCTCGTGCTCCTGTGCTCGATGCCATCGAAGGCGCTCGCGCAGGAGGGCACCACCACCGTCTCCGGGCGCATTCTGGACGCCGCGGACGGTGCTCCGGTCGGCTTCGTATCGGTGGTCGTGCAGGTTGTCGACTCCGGAGTGCAGCTCACGGGCGCGCTCACCGGCGAAGACGGCCGTTTCGTCATGCAGGGTCTTCCCCCGGCCACCTACACCGTCGCCACATCGTTCCCTGGCTACTATGCCGTGGAGGTAGAACTCTTTGTCGGAGAACTGAACCAGGTCTTCGATCTGGGTGACATCCGGTTGGACCGCCTCGAGACGTTCGCAGAAGAGGTGACCGTCACGGCGGAGGCGATTCGAGCGGCTGGCATCGACACGCAGGTCTTCCGCCTGGACGAGGGTGCCGCGCAGACGACCGGTTCCCTGTTGGACGCCATGCGGAACCTGCCTGGTGTCAGCGTGGACCAGGACGGCGTCGTCTCGCTACGAGGTAGCGATCGGGTGGCGATTCTCATCGATGGCCGCCAGTCAAGTCTGACCGGGTTTGGCAACCAGCGGGGACTCGACAGCGTCTCGGCGGCGAACATCGAGGCCGTCGAGATCATCAACAATCCGTCCGCGCGGTTCGATGCCGCCGGGATGGCCGGGATCATCAACATCATCTACCGCCAGGAGCAGGAACTTGGGCTGTCTGGCGACGTGGGCGTGTCTCTGGGCCTCGGACAGATGTCGAGGCAGCGGAACGACCTGCCGACCGAACTCGGGAGCTACGCGAACAACCCGAAGGGCATTCCCAGCCTGAACCTGAACTACAACACGGGCACGGTCCGCACGTTCCTGCAGGGCGAACTGCTCCTGCAGGACGATCTGCCGAACAACGAGTTCACCACGCGGTTCTACGACGACGGTCGCGTCATCGAGTCGCAGGTGCCGGAGAACAGGGAGCAGTCGCACTACGTCGTTCGCGCCGGGTCCGACTGGACCCTGGACGCCTCGAACGTACTGTCGGTGTCCGGCGTCTACGACTTCGAAACCCACACCGACCGCGCGCAGGTGCCGTTTATCCTGCGGTCGACCGGTGCGCGCGAGCGCTTCTGGTTCTGGAGGGAGAAGGAAGACACCGGCTTCGCCAATATCAGCGTCGACTGGAAGCGGCAGTTCACCGCACCCGGTCACGAGATGGGGGTCAACCTGCAGTACACACGAGGCTGGGAGGACGAAGCCTATTTCCTCAACGAGGAGTCGCGGGTCCGCGAGGGCACGGACATGACGCATCTCATCGCTGAAGAGAACACGGTTCCGTTGAGCATCGACTATGTGCGTCCGCTGAGCGCCGGCCGCCTGGAACTTGGGACGCGGCTCCAGCGCCGCTGGATTCCGGTCACCTACACGGTGGATCGCGGTGTCCAGAGCGTCATCTACGAAGGCCTGGGCGATGCGTCGGAGTGGGATGAAGACATCGTTGCGCTGTACGGCAATGTCGTCCGAGAACGGGCCGGCTATTCGCTGGAAGCCGGCGTCCGCGTTGAGCAGACAAACGTGTCGTACACCATTCCCACCGAGAATCTCTACTACACCGGGAGCGACAGGTACGACTACTTCGAAGTATTTCCGAATCTACGGCTGACGTACCGCCTGAACACGACGAATCGCGTGATCGCCGCCTACAATCGGCGAGTCGACCGCCCGGGCGAGGCCGAGCTGCGCATCTTTCCGAAGTATGACGACCCGGAACTGCTGAAGGTCGGCAATCCGTTCCTGCGGCCGCAGTTCACGCACGCAGGGGAAGTCGGGTACGGACGCTCCTGGACGGGAGGCTCGGCAAGCGCCGCCCTGTATGCTCGCAACATTTCAGACTCATTTTTCCGCGTCTTCGCTATCGACAATTCCAACGCGAACTACGACGTGGTGAACCGGGTCTACGAAAATGCCGGCGATTCGACGCAGCGCGGGATCGAGATTCTCTTCGATCAGGATATCGCTGCCCCCTGGGAGGTGTCCGGCAGCCTCAACTGGTACAGGAACGCGATCGACGCGTTCGAGACGACGCTCCGGTTTCCGACGCCACGTCCGTTCGCGCTGGGCGCCTCGACCGACGACACCTGGGACCTAACAGTCAACAACCGGGTGCAGGCGCCGGGCAGCGTCGAACTGCAGTTGAGCTACATCTACTACGGTGCCCGCAATGTGCCGCAGGGCCGAGAGCGCGCCCGGTCGTCGTTCGATGTCGCGCTCCAGCGCCCGATCATGGGCGATCGCGCCGAGTTCGTCTTTACGCTCACCGATGTGTCCAACGACTTCGCGGTCGAGCAGGAGATCGACGGACAGGGATTCACGGCCCTCTACCAGAACCTGCTGGAAACACAGGTCGCGACAGTGGGCGTGAGGTATCGGTCTTAGAGGCCTACGGCGCGCCGGGAATCGGAACCTCGTCGGCGGGCCGGTAGTCGAACCACTCCACCGAGTAGTCGATCGAGAGCCCTCGGAGGAACAGCACGGCCCGGCCGCTTCCCGTCATCGTCACGCTGGTCAGCATCCACACGCCGTCGGCAACTCTTTCCCGCCGCATCGTCGCGGCGGCGCCGTCGCTGATTCGCGCGGCGAGGCCGAGGCCGAAAGAGATGCTGTCCACAGAGATGGCCTCGACATAGCGCACCTCTCGCTCGGCTTCGTCGATCCAGGCCGTCCCGGCGAACTTGCGCGCCAGATCTCCGCGCCGCGTCTGAGGATCGGCGTCCGGATGCGGACCGAACGTCACCACGATCGACGGTCGGTCCTCAAATATCTCGCGCCGCTCGACGCTGAACTGCATCGCGTTGACCACGTCGTCGATCTGTTCCCGAGCGCGCTCGCGTGATCGCTCAAGCCGCGCGGCGCGCCGCTTGGCGGCGTCATCTCGTTCCTCCGGCGTCGCCAGCAGCGCCTCGGCGGCATCTTCGGCGAGGCGACGGCGGACGTCTGCTGCGCGTTCGTGATACTCGCGGTCCTGCCCCGCCAACTCTTCGCTCGACAGCGGCTCGCCATTCTCGGCGATGAGCCGGCGGTACGTCAGGCCCCGCGTCGGCGACGGATAGACTTCGTAGAGCTCAACGTCGCCGGTGCCGAGCCGGCCGAAGGGGTTGGTGTTGATGTCGGTGCGACGCTCCTGGTAGGCGTAGAAGTCGTCGAGCCTGAACGCTTCGGCCAGCCGCTCCCGCGCGTCGTCGAAGAACCCCTCCTCGACCAGGGGCTCGGGTGCGGCAACCTCCGACGGCTCGGTCGGGGTCTCCTGCACCACGGCGGGCGGCCCCGCATCTTGCGCCGTATTCGCACGCACTGGCGGGAAGACCGCGAGCGCCCCCAGGATGACCGCCACAGCCATCACCGTCACGCGCGTCACGACGTTCGCGGCACCCGCGCCACCGCTTGTGCTGGAGCCTCGCCCAGCCTGGCGTCGCAGGAACGGGGCGCGAGACCGGAGTCGGTCGCGTCCGGCCGGAGGTTCGTCTGTCACCAGTACCCTATCGTAGCCCGTGCCGCGGAAGGGGGCTACCGGAGACTGGACTGTCACGGCGCGATCGCGCGCCTACTCCCGTCGTGACGTCGTGTGGGCGGGTAGTGGGCTAGCCCACTACCCGTAGGCGTCCCTACTTCGTTCGCGTGCGTCCGGTGTCTCACGCCAGCGCGTTCGGCGGGAATCGTCCGGGATCGGACTCGCCCATCATTTGGTAGACGGCTTCCACAATCTGTTCGCGATTGGGTTTGGAAAAGTAGTCCCCGTCGGAACCGTAGGCGGGGCGGTGCGGCTTGGCCGAGACCGTGCGCGGCTGGACGTCAAGCAGCTCGAAGGCGCCTTGTCGTTCGAGGACGTCCTGCATCATGTAGGCGGTCGCGCCGCCAGGGCAGTCTTCGTCCAGAAAGAGCACGCGGCTGGTTTTCCGGATCGAGTCCAGGATCGCGGCGTGAATGTCGAGGGGAAGCAGCGTCTGCACGTCAATGACCTCGAGGTCGATGCCGGCGCCCTGTAGCATCAACGCGGCGTCCATGGCGATCTCACAGCACGCGCCGTAGGTCACGACCGTGACGTCGCCTCCTTCTCGCAGGACCTCCGGGATGCCGAGGGGCAGAGTGAAGTCGCCGATGTTTTCCGGCAGCGGCTGCTTCTTGCGATACCCATTCAGGACCTCCACGACGACGGCTGCGTCATCCGACCGGAGCAGCGTGTTGTAGAATCCTGCGGCTTGCACGGCATTCCTCGGAACACAGACGTAAAGGCCTCGCACGAGGTTGATGATTCCCGACATCGGCGACCCCGAGTGCCAGATGCCCTCCAGCCGATGCCCACGCGTTCTGATGATGACGGGCGCCTTCTGGCCGCCGTGGGTCCGCCAGTGCAGGGTCGCCAGATCGTCTGAGATGATCTGAAGCGCGTACAGGAAGTAGTCCAGGTATTGGATCTCCGCGATCGGGCGCAGGCCGCGTAACGCCATGCCGATCGCCTGTCCGATGATGGTGGCTTCTCGGATGCCGGTATCGGTGACGCGCTGCGGGCCGTACCGTTCCTGCAGGTGGGCCCAGCCTTGGTTCACCCCGCCGAGACGACCGACATCTTCGCCGATAGCGATCAAGCGAGGCATTCGCTGGAACGCCTCATGGAAGCACGACTGGATGATCTCGAAGCCCCTGAGCATCGGAGGATTCTCGGCGTACCGCGCCGGTACTACGGGCGCTTCGAGCGCGGCCTCGGCCGATTCGCTGTACAGGTGCGAGTCGTAGCGCACGTGGTTGATCCCGTTTTGCTCCTGCCTCCACTCTCGCAACGCGGCCGTCTGCTGTCGTGGTTCGTTCTTCATGGCGAGCAGGACGTCGGTGACGGTTGCCATAATGTGCCGGCGCAGTGGCGTCTGCATGTTGCGTAGCGATTCAGCCGCGCGTCGGACGTGCTCCGCCTGCGCGGACATCGCGGCCAGCGTTGCGGTCAGCGAGAGTACGGTCTGCCGCTCGTCTTCGATCAGCGCCCTGCAAGCTCGCCATGCGCTCTCGCGTGCGTTCAGGACGAGTTGCGTCTCTTCCATCTCCACCTGGTCCAGTGCCTCTGCGGTCGCGAGCTTTCGCTGCAGGATCCATTCGCGCATCCTGGGCAGGCAGTCGAACTCCTTCTCCCAGGCGAGCCGTTCTGTTGTTTTGTAGCGCTCGTGATTTCCCGAGGTGGAGTGTCCGTAGGGTTGCGTCAGTTCGGTGACATGAATGATGGCCGGCGTGTGATCGCGCCGGACGTGTTCTGATGCGTCACGGTAGGTCGAGCACAATTCCGAATAGTCCCATCCGCGCGCGACGTGCAGGTCGATCCCCGGTTGCCCGTCCACGCGGTGTCCGAAGCCCTCGAGTATTCTCCCGATATCCCCTTTGGTGGTCTGGACAGCCTTGGGCACGGAGATGCCGAAGCCGTCGTCCCAGATCGAGATCAATGCCGGCACCTGAAGGACGCCGGTGGCGTTCACCGATTCCCAGAACACCCCTTCGGCGCAACTGGCCTCACCGATTGTTCCGAAGACCACCTCGTCGCCGTTTGACGAAAACAGATATGCGTGTGGCGTGAGTCCCGGCAGTTCGCGGTACAGCTTCGACGCGTACGCCAGTCCCACCAGTCGCGGCATCTGCGACGCCGTGGGCGAGAGGTCTGCAGATGAGTTGTAGCGATCGGTCTGACGCAGGAAGCGCCCTTCGTCGTCGAGCAGGCGTGTGGCGAAGTGACTGGTCATCGAGCGGCCTCCCGACGCCGGTTCGGCCGCGACATCGGCGTGCGCGTAGAGCTGGGCAAAGAATTGTTCGGGCGTCAGCATGTCGAGGGCGAACATCAACGTCTGGTCTCTGTAGTACCCCGATCGGAAGTCGCCCTTCCTGAACGCGTGCGCCATTGCCAGCTGAGCGCACTCCTTGCCCTCGCCGAAGATCCCGAATTTCGCCTTTCCGCCGAACACCTCTCCCCGTGCCACGATGCTGCACTGGCGGCTGCGGTACCCGATCCGGTAGTCGCGGAGGGCGGCTGCCGGGTTCCAGCCTTGCGTCTCAGACCGTTCGCTGGAGCGCCCTTGTGGTGTCATACGCGCGCACGTTAATCGCGGAACCCGATTGCTACCCGATCTTAACCTGCCGCAATTTCAATCATTTGCGTCTCTGAGGGGAGAGTCCGAGGGGGCTTGGCCTGAGGCAGGGCCTGAGCCCGCGCCTGAGCGCGGGCCGTGTTGTGGGAAGATGACCCGTCTGGCGCCAGGATGCGCCCCTTGCGCCAGACCGGAACCTGAAACTCGGAGCAGAGGAGGCAAGTGCGTGACCTACCGAACCATCATGCTCGTCGCCGTGTCAGCCATCGTCTTGGGTTCGACTGCCGCGTTCGCCCAGGAGCAGGCACCACAGCCACCAATGGGCTTCTTCGTGACCAGTGCCACGCACAGCGGGGATCTCGGCGGCCTTGCCGGTGCCGACGCCGAATGCCAGCGGCTGGCCGCCGCCGTCGGAGCTGGCGGCCGCACGTGGCGCGCGTATCTGAGCACCCAGGGCAGCCAGACCGCAGCGGCCGTCAACGCCCGCGATCGGATCGGGGACGGGCCGTGGCACAACGCCAACGGTGTCATGATCGCCGGCAGCCTGGCCGATCTGCACGGCGACGTGCAGCGCGATACCAATCTCATCAATGTGAACACGGCGGTCAACGAAGGTGGGGAGCGGGTGAACGGCTTCGGTCGCCCGGAAGGCACGCCGCAACAGCACGACATGCTGACCGGGTCCGATTCGCACGGTCGGGCATTCCCCCCGGGCATGTCCAACCAGGCCGACGATCGCACCTGCAATAACTGGACATCCGACAGCCCCGACGCGCATGCGATGATCGGCCACCACGACCGGATGAGTGGCTGGAACACGTCGTGGAATTCGTCGCACTCGACCGCTGGCTGCAGCCTCGAGTCGTTCAACAGCACCGGTGGCGCCGGACGGTTCTACTGCTTCGCGGCTGACTAGCAGGCTGCTGAAAAACTCCGTGAAATGGGATCGACAGATCGATCCCGGCGTACTACCATGCTCCCAACACCGCTGAAGGGAGCCCCATCATGCGCGGACACGATGAGCAAAGCACTCACATGTTCAGCTACCTGTCGCCGGAACAGCGCGTGCCAGCCGACCATCCGCTCCGCGCGGTTCGCGCGCTGACGGACGAAGCGCTGAGAACGATGTCGCGCAGGTTCGCCGGCCTGTACGCCAACACAGGCCGTCCGTCGATCCCGCCGGAACAGCTGCTGCGCGCGTTGTTGCTGCAGGTGCTCTACACGGTGCGGAGCGAGCGGCTGCTGATGGAAGAGCTCAATTACAACCTGCTGTTCCGCTGGTTCGTGGGCTTGAATTTGGACGACCCGGTTTGGCATCCCACCACGTTTACCAAGAATCGCGACCGGCTGCTGGCGGGCGATCTCGCGGCCGCCTTCTTTGATGCGGTGCAGGCCCACGCGCGGGCGGCCGGGCTGCTCTCGGACGAACACTTCACTGTGGATGGGACCCAATTGGAAGCGTGGGCCAGCCTGAAGAGCTTTCGGTGCCGGGACGCGGCGGAGAGCGACCCGCCCGATGACCCCGGGAATCCCACGGTCAACTTCCACGGGGAGCGGCGGCGCAACGACACGCACCAGTCGACGACCGATCCGGAGGCGATGCTGCCTCGGAAGGGCCAGGGGAAGGAAGCCAAGCTGGCGTATCTGGGCCACGTGCTGCTGGACAATCGACAGGGACTTGTCGCCAACGTCTGCGCGACTCACGCGACGGGGACCGCCGAACGCGAGGCAGCGGCGCTGTTGCTGGAGGCCAGCGCGCCGCCGGGCAGCACGGTCGGGGCGGACAAGGGCTACGATGTGGCAAGCTTTGTGGCCGCTGTCCGTATCCGGGCCGTCACGCCCCACGTTGCTCAGAAGGTCCGCTGGAGTGCGATCGATGGCCGGACCACGCGGCATGCGGGCTATCACGTCAGTCAGCGGAAACGGAAACTCGTAGAACAGGTCTTTGGCTGGATGAAGACCGTCGGCGGCTTGCGCAAACTCCGGCATCGCGGTGTCGCCCTCGTGGATTGGCAGCTTACCTTCGCCGCCACGGTCTATAACTTGGTCCGGCTGCGGAATCTGGAGGCGAGGTGTCCCTGATCACCGGCCGCGCGTGTCGCCGGCCCCTTGATCGGGGCCAGCGCACAGCCGTGCGCACCGTTGTCGGTCGGTGGTGACTCGCATGATCCTTAGAAAACGGCCCGATCACCCGGGTTCTTCAGCAGCCTGCTAGTGGTCTGGTTGCGAATCAGCTAGCGCGTTTTCGGCGTGTACGTATTGCTCGCATGTGGTACTTCCTCGGGCGGCTGGGAGATGCCACATCCGATCGAAAACGCGTTAGGCATTCGGCCGGCGAAAGCGCTTTTCATGACCGTGTGGCGTTCGAGTAGACGCAATGCCGAAACACAAGGCTATTCGAAAAGCGCTCTATGCCTCCCGTCTGGCGGCGTTGCTCCTCGGTCACATGCGCCCGGCATGCTCCGTCGTCGCGCCTGGCGCGGATTTCACGAGCGTGTGGCTCTCACATAGCCGCCATCCATGACAGGTGAAATCCGCGCTGGCCAGCCGGGCGCCTCACCGCCCTCGGTACACAAGCCAATTCGCAACCTGACCACAAAAACTTGAATTCTGAGACAGTTTCGCCTATACCTTGCCTCCTGCGCGTTTCACGCCGCTTCCTGATTGAGAGGGCTATATGTTGAGAAAGTTCGGTTTCCCCCTTCTTGTCGCCGCCTTGCTCGCCCTGACCGGCGGGTCGGTGGCCACCCAGCAGTTTCCCCCGGGCTACGTTGACCCCGCGCCGCTTCTGGCCGCGGTTGCCGAGGAGATCGGCGAAGCCAATCTGACGTGCGTCAGCTACTCCGGTACCGGCTACAGCGGTGGGGTCGGCCAGACGCGCGAGAACGCGGTGAACATCGACTGGCCGCGCATCGATTCGATGGCCAACTACACGCGCACCATCAACTACGAAGCCGGGACGAGCGTGGAGACTTTCGATCGCGAACCCGGCCTGAATCCCTCTTCGTGGAAGTACGGGCTCGGCTGGGAAGGTGGCGATACGGTCCAGGAAGCGGCGCGTCAAACGCACATCGTCAATGGCACGTCCGCCTGGCACATGGACGGTGACGGACCGCCCGTGGCCGTCTCGCCTGAGTTGGCGGAGGTGTATCGCCTCGACATGTACCTGAACCCCCATGGCTTCCTCAAAGCTGCGCGCATGCCAGGGGCCAATCCCGTGGCCCTGTGGCGGTGGGAGCAGCTCGAGAAGGGCCGGGACGGGAACGTCGTCGATCCGGTCAGGATGCACGTGGTCGCGATCACGATGTTCGGGAAGTACCGCGTGGACGCCACGATCAACCCGGACAATCAAATCCAGCGGATCAAGACGACGGTGAACATACCCGCGTTCGGCGATTTCAACATCGAGCACGAGTCGACCAATCAGACCCAGGTCGGCAACGTGAAATGGCCGACCAACTGGCACTCACACCAGGGCTGGGATGACAACTGGCAGTTCTACGGGACCAGTACCGGTCACAACGCGTACGGGGGGCAGTTCCCGGACATCACTCCCCACGACTGCGGTGATCCGGTTCCAGTGCCGGCGGCGGTGGCGAACGCGGCCTTCGACACGCAGGTGACGGTCAACGAGATGGCCGACGGTGTCTACCAGCTTGGCGGCGGGCCAGCCAATAGCTACATGATCGAGTTCGACAACTTCGTCGCGGTGTTCGAGGCGCCGACGAACGAGGCACGCAGCCTGGCGGTCATCGAGGAGATTGTGAGGCTGGCTCCGAACAAGCCGATTCGCTGGCTGATCACGTCGCACCCGCACTTCGATCACATCGGAGGGTTGCGCACGTATCTCCACATCGGCTCGACGATCGTGACGCACGCGATCAACCTCGAGTTCTTGAACAAGGACGTGTTGACGTACCACGCGAGGACCGTCGAGCCAGACATCGTCTCGCTCTGGCCGCCGACCGAGCTGGCCGAGGGCTATACCATCGAGTCGATTCAGGAAAGCTACGTGATTACCGACGACACGAGGATCTTGCGCGTGCTCTACGTGCAGCCGTTGCAGCACGTCAACGGCATGCTGATGGCCTATCTGCCGGCCGAGGGTATTGCGTTTCAGGCGGACCTGTTCGACACGCATGAGCCGCCGAAGGCGGCGCAGTTGCGGTCGATGCGCAGCCTGGATACCCAGGTGACGCGCATGAACCTGAACGTTGATACGCTGGCGCCCGTCCACGGGGATCCTGTTCCCTGGAGCGACTTCAAGGCGGCGCTCGACTCGCTGGGCGGGTCGGAATAGACTCGACGATCAGTACGAAACGGCTGGATCGGGGTTGGGGTGCTCCAGCGGCATCCCGGTTCCGGTCCTGCCGTCGTCCGCCCCTACCGCTCGACGCGCGCCCCGCTCGGCACTCGTCCTCAACAACGAATCGAGCGGGCTGTAGAGCCCCCCATCAGTTCCCTCACCACCCGCAGAAGTGCGACGACCGAGGACTAGTGGTCTCGTGCTTATCCGGTTGTTTCAGCAAGCCACCACCGGTAGTGTATCGGCGTGGCGCGCCCGTCGTTTCCGAAGAATCTCCGGGAGTTTCAGCGGCAATTTGCGACCGCCGAGGCCTGTCAGGACTACTTGGCGGCGTGCCGCTGGCCGGACGGCTTTGTGTGTCCCCGGTGCCGGCACGCGCGCGGCTATCACCTGACCACACACCGGCGCTGGCAATGTGCGGCGTGCCGGTATCAGGTGTCGCTGACCGCCGGGACGATTCTCCACAACACGAAGACGCCGCTCCTGGTGTGGTTCTGGGCGGCCTATTTGACGGTTACCGACAAGCGGGGCCTCTCGGCGCTCCTGCTGCAGCGGCAGTTGGGCCTGCGGCGGTACGAAACGGCGTGGCTGCTGTTGCACAAGCTGCGGCGCGCGATGGTGAACGCGGGGCGGGAGCCCTTGTACGGCGACGTGGAGATCGATGACACCTGGGTGGGCGCGCCCCAGGCCGGCCTGCGCGGCAGTCGCCAACTCAAGGGGCGGAAAGCCGCGCTGGTGCTGGTGGCGGTGGAACGACGCGGGGATCGGTCGGGTCGGGTCCGCATGTCCGTGATCCCGAACTTCAAACAATCGACGATGCTCGCGTTCGTCACTCACCACATTGCGCCGGGGGCGACGGTCTACACCGACGGGCTGAAAAGTTTCGATGGGCTCCAGGCCGCTGACGTGAGACACGTCGCCCGCCCGCAACCGATCCGGAGCGCCCTGCACAGGGGGGTGCCCTCCGTCGTGCCTTTGGCCGACCGCGTCATCGGCAATTGCCAACAGTGGTTGATTGGCACGCACCACGGCGTCAGCAAGGCGCAACTACAGGTCTACCTCGATGAGTTCGTGTTTCGGCACAATCGGCGGCGGCACCCGATGGCCGCCTTTCAGACCCTGCTGGGCCTGGGGACCGGACGGACGCCCACGCCCGCCCGACGGATTCGCGGCGCGCAGGACGTGCGCCCCCCAGGCTGATCGCAAGATATAGGGGTTAGCTGAAACAACCGGATAAGCACGAGTCGCCCAGCCATTATTTCCTCAGCCATCGGAAATCTCCTTCCTGCCTTGGCAGTGAAACCGTAGAGGGTCCATTCATGTCATGAGACGATGATCGAGGGAACTGGTTTCAAACCACGCCGTGTGAAACCGGTTGTGCTCCTTTTCCGTCTCATTAAGAAATCGCGCGAGGAGCAAGGAGCTGATGTGGACCGTGACGAACAGGCATCGGTTCGACGATGCCTCGCAGGGAACCAGGCGGCCTGCGCCAGTCTTGTGGAGGCCCACGCGAGGATGGTCGGCACCGTGATCTGGAGGGCTGCGGGGGATGTCCCACTGACTGTTGAAATTTGAGAGCGGCGGCTCCTCACTGCTCGTGGTACACGAGTGGTGACGAGCCGCGGGCGCAAGCCCGCCAAGAAGGAGCCGCCATGAAGAAGTCTCGCATAGCCCGTCCGATCGCTGCTGTTGCATCTCCCGCCGTCCGGTCCCTGCCGCTCGTTGACCTCCTGGTCGACACGAAAGCCGCACTCTTCGAGTTGATGGTCCGCTCGGGCCTCCGCGTGCTCGACGCGATGCTGGAGGAGGATCGCACGGCGCTGTGCGGGCCGCGGTATGCGCATCAGCCCGCGCGGGCACGGTGCCCAGCGACGTTGTGGTGGGCGGGCGCAAGGTGGCGGTCTCGCGGCCGCGGGTCCGCGCCGACGGGCGTGAGGTCCCGCTGCCGACGTTTCGGGCCCTGGCGCACACCGACCCGTTGAATCGGCGCGTCGTCGAACAGATGCTGGTGGGTGTCGCGACCCGCCAGTATGCGCGGAGTCTGGAGCCGATGCCGGCCGGCGTGGTGAGCCGCGGCACGAGCAAGAGTAGCGTCAGCCGACGGTTTGTGGCGAAGACCACGGCGCAGCTCCGGACGTGGCAATCGGCGCCGCTGGACGACCTCGACCTTGTGGCGTTGCTCCTCGACGGCGTGCACATCGGGGAGCACTGCCTCGTGGTGGCCCTCGGGATCGCGGCCGATGGCCAGAAACACGCGCTGGGCCTGTGGGAGGGCGCGACCGAGAACGCGACCGTGTGTCAGAGCTTCCTCGCGAATCTCCAGAGCCGCGGCCTGCGCACGGACCGCAGCCTGCTCGTGATCCTCGATGGCGCCTTGGCGCTGCACAAAGCGGTGCGCGCGGTCTTTGGCGAGGCCGCCCTCGTTCAGCGGTGCCAAGTCCACAAGCTCCGCAACATCCTCGACCACCTGCCGGAGCGACAGCGCCCGTGGGTCCAGGCGATCGTGCGGCGCGCCTATCAGGCGAGCGACGTGAAGACGGCGACGCGGCTCCTCACGGATCTCGCCACGCGCCTGGAGGACGAATATCCCGGCGCCGCCGGCAGCGTCCGAGAAGGACTGGCCGAAACGCTGACCGTCCTCACGTTGCACCTCTCGACCCGCCTGCAGCGGTCGCTCGCCACGACCAACGCCGCCGAGAGTCTGCTGAGTCGTACCCGCCACGTGAAGCGCAACGTGAAACGGTGGCGTGGGGGACAGATGATGCTCCGGTGGGTGGCCGCCGGTGTCCTCGAAGCCGTCAAGGGCTTCCGGCGCCTGAAGGGATGCGGCGATATGCCGCGCTTGGTCAGCGCGCTTCGCGCACGCGACCAACGACTGGGGCTCGGTGTCTCAGAGGCGAACGTCGCGTAGAATCTCACCCGAGCCGCCGCCGAATTTCAACAGCGGTCGGGACATCCCCGGGCTGCGGGGGATCCTGATGCGGTTGAGAACCTCACACAGGAGGTATTTCTACGTGTCTTCCGAGCCCTCCCGTACTTCAACGCACGCGCGAAACTTTCCACCTGGATCTACACGATTGCCCACCGGGTGGCGATCGACCACGTTCGGACGGTTGGTCGGCATCGTCTCGAATCGTGGGTCGCACGCGACGACTCGGACGTGCTCGATCTCGATCGGCTTCCCGCACCGAACGTCACCAACCCGGAGACGGCTGCGATGCGGGAGGAAATCCGGTGCCTCGTCCGTGACGGAATGGACCAGCTTCCAGAAAAGTACCGCCTGCCGCTCGCCTACGCAGCCATTCAAGGCGACTCGTGCTTATCCGGTTGTTTCAGCAAGCCACCACCGGTAGTGTATCGGCGTGGCGCGCCCGTCGTTTCCGAAGAATCTCCGGGAGTTTCAGCGGCAATTTGCGACCGCCGAGGCCTGTCAGGACTACTTGGCGGCGTGCCGCTGGCCGGACGGCTTTGTGTGTCCCCGGTGCCGGCACGCGCGCGGCTATCACCTGACCACACACCGGCGCTGGCAATGTGCGGCGTGCCGGTATCAGGTGTCGCTGACCGCCGGGACGATTCTCCACAACACGAAGACGCCGCTCCTGGTGTGGTTCTGGGCGGCCTATTTGACGGTTACCGACAAGCGGGGCCTCTCGGCGCTCCTGCTGCAGCGGCAGTTGGGCCTGCGGCGGTACGAAACGGCGTGGCTGCTGTTGCACAAGCTGCGGCGCGCGATGGTGAACGCGGGGCGGGAGCCCTTGTACGGCGACGTGGAGATCGATGACACCTGGGTGGGCGCGCCCCAGGCCGGCCTGCGCGGCAGTCGCCAACTCAAGGGGCGGAAAGCCGCGCTGGTGCTGGTGGCGGTGGAACGACGCGGGGATCGGTCGGGTCGGGTCCGCATGTCCGTGATCCCGAACTTCAAACAATCGACGATGCTCGCGTTCGTCACTCACCACATTGCGCCGGGGGCGACGGTCTACACCGACGGGCTGAAAAGTTTCGATGGGCTCCAGGCCGCTGACGTGAGACACGTCGCCCGCCCGCAACCGATCCGGAGCGCCCTGCACAGGGGGGTGCCCTCCGTCGTGCCTTTGGCCGACCGCGTCATCGGCAATTGCCAACAGTGGTTGATTGGCACGCACCACGGCGTCAGCAAGGCGCAACTACAGGTCTACCTCGATGAGTTCGTGTTTCGGCACAATCGGCGGCGGCACCCGATGGCCGCCTTTCAGACCCTGCTGGGCCTGGGGACCGGACGGACGCCCACGCCCGCCCGACGGATTCGCGGCGCGCAGGACGTGCGCCCCCCAGGCTGATCGCAAGATATAGGGGTTAGCTGAAACAACCGGATAAGCACGAGACGCCTACGGCACGATCGCGGAAATGCTCGGGGTTCCGCTGGGGACAGTCAAGACGCGGGTGTTTCGTGGTAAGCGACTCTTGAAGGAATGGATCGCGCCGAAGCTCGAGGCTCGTGTGACTCAACAGAAGGTATCCGATGCGGTGTGAGGACGTTCGAAGGCAGCTGGCGAGCGATGTGCCCACGATGGCGCTCAGCGTTGCGGTTGTGGCGCACATGCGCGGTTGTGCTGACTGCAAACGCGTTCAGCTGGCATTCGAGCAAATAGACCAGACCTTGCAGCGCGGTCCATTGTGGGAGCCGCCCGAGGATTTTGCGGCCAGGATTGCCGCGCTGGCCCCGGACCTCGTCGGCAGTCAGACCCATAGGCTGCAGTCCCCGGGGACAGGTGCGCTCACCATTGCTGCCAGTGTCGTCTTGGTTACTGTCGTTGGATACCTCTGGGTGACTGCACCGGCGGGGCAGCCTGCCGTGGTGGGAGCACTGCTAGCGAATCAGATAGCGGCAGCCATGGAGGCTTACAGGCGTCTTGTCGGGGACATGGCTCAGGCCTTGGTCGCCAGTTCGGAGTCGCTGGCGTGGGCGTCCGTTGCGTTATCCCTCGGACTGGGGACGTGGTTCAGCCGCCGGGTACACCCCTGAGAGAACTGGCGCGACACGCACGCACACCTGGCTCCAGATTCCACCCGAAACGTCGGATCGGTCGACAGGCGCGCCGCGTCGATAAAATCGTTGAAGGATTCAGCCCGCAAGGAACCGCGAGCCTAGGCGTACGGGTCAAGTCAGCGATTACCCTCTTTACGTCGTAGGCGCACGCCGCCGAGGCGGGTGTGGGTGTGGCGGTGTGGCGGAGGCTTTCCATGACGAGGATCAAAGTCACTAAACTTGAGGCGGCTCGGCGGCTGACAGACGCGGCGATCCGGATGTTCTTCCGCAACGAAGATCCCGTGGCAATATACCTGCTTGCCGCATCCAGCGTTCAGGTTCTTAAGGATCTTGCCTCTAAGCAAGACGCACGCAACGTCGAGCAAGTCGTCAATGAATGCTTCGGGGAAATCTTCCCTGCTGAGGTGCAAGATATTCTTTGGAAAAAGATAAGAGAATTTGCCGGTTTCCTCAAGCACGCCGACCGAGATCCTGAAAAAATTTATGACGGTCCTGAAGAAGAAGCCAATGCTTGGGTGTTGTTCCTCGCCTCTCTGTTCTATCGAGCAGATCTTGGCCGTCCGCCCACCCCAGAGATGTCCGTCCTAATAGCTTGGCTATCAGCACTCAATCCAGGTGCGCCAGAGTCTGTTTTGAAGGGAGTGAATCCCGCTGTGGTGAAGGCGTTTCCTGACTCCATCCGAACACTTCCGCGGGGGAAACAGCTTGCAATTGGTTTAGAGGTGTTGCGAATGGCGCGCAGCGCGTCGCTCTGAATCGTGATCATCGATCTTCTCCCGCCTCAACTCGACAATGCCTAGCTAATCGGTATCGCGATCGTCAGCCGATTTGGCGTCGAACAAACGTCAACAGGCACTATGATCGCTTTCGACCTCCTGTTACGCGGCCCAGGAGGTCGAACCCGCGAAGGCTCGGAGGGAGTAGCACCTGGCCGCCGAACTACCGAGGCACTATGCGAACACGCTATATCGTCGCCGTCGGGATTCTCGCACTGCTCGGCGTTGCCGAGCGCGCCAGTGGGCAATCAGCAAGCAGTCTGAGAGAAATCGGCCCAGTTAGTCTCGAGCTGTTGACACACCTGCCACGCGCAGCAGATGTTGAGACGGCCGCCCCTGACATGGCCTTGGGCAGGCTACTTCACGCGGCAGCCCAGAATCGCTTGGAGCAGCACCAGATTCCCCTACACGCGAACGGTCACGCGATTCTGAGGATCATTGTCACCGGATTCGCGGACCAAGATGGCGTCGAGCGTGGTGGGTATGTTCTGGCGGAGGTGAGCCTCGTGCAGCTAGCAAGGCTCAGCAGTGGCGTAGACACGTTGGCGAAGACTTGGGATCGTTGTCGCGTGGCGCTTGTCATGAACGAACAGGAACTCTCCAGCGCTGCGCGCACAGAAGTCATGAGCCTAATCGACCAGTTTGCTAACGACTATCTCACTGTGAATCCGAGAAGCTGAGTAAACCCAGCACCTCCGACTGAATCCAGCCTCACCCCAGTGAAGAGCCCACGCGTCTGGAGGCAGATCGTGCAGCGTGAACTTGGGCATGGCCCTGATCCTACTTTGTGCGCGCGCGCCGACGAGGCGGGTCGCTGAACTCGGGGCGCACGACGACGTGCCTCGGCGTCCAGGTGTCCCCCTCGAAGTAGCACGTCAGCAGCAGAGCCGACATGCCGCCCTCCAGGGCCTGCGGTCGCTTCAGAAGCTCGCGGCGGATGCTGTCGAGAATCGCGTCGATGCGCGTCATCGGCTCACCGGACACGCATCACCCAGCGCACAGTGCCTACCATCGCAGCGCCATCCAGGCCAGCGTGAGCGCCATCGCCCAGAGTCCGACGATCGCCGCGAGTCCCACGGCGCACGTCAGGATCAGCCCGCGCGACGTCAGCACGCGGCCTCCAGGGGCGTATCCGGGGCACGCCGACCGCCAGGACGCCGACCTGGCCCCCGATCCCGCGCCGACATCGAGGCGGACCGCGCCTGGGCCTCGGCCATGAAGCCTTCTCGTGGGTGCCCGACCCACCAGCTCTCCGTGCTGGCCGGCGGCGTCACGGGCGTCCCGTACAGCAGGGCCTCGGGGCGGTGGCTGGCCGGGGTCACGCGCATGGCGTGGGCTCCGCTGGGACGAGGCTGAGTGCACCGGGCGTGTCGGGCGTGTCGAGCGCCGCGAAGAGCGGTCCGCCGGTCTGGAACTGCGCCATGGCCGCCCCGATCCGCGCCTCGGCGATCCGGACGTACTCGGCCTCGCGCTCCATGCCGAGGAAACGCATCTGCTCATGGACGCAGGCGATCCCGGTCGTGCCCGAGCCAGCAAAGGGGTCGAGCACCAGGCCGCCGGGCGGCGTGACGAGGCGCACCAGCCAGCGCATCAGCGCCACGGGCTTCACCGTCGGATGGTGGTTGCGGCGCCCTCTGGACGTGCGCCCAGCCCCAGCACGGGCATTGTTCAGCCCCGCTGAGCCCGCCTTCCGCCCGCCTGTCAGCTCGCCGGCGGTTTTCAGCGGGAGGTGGTCGCAGCCGGCCTCGCGTTCCGCCGTTGACGTTTTGGGGCAGTAGAAGAAACGCGACACGGCATGGCCCACCTGTGTGTCCAGACAGGCTGAGGCGTGCTCATCGAGGGCGACGTTTGGCGGCCAGCGGCCGTCACCATCAAGACGACAACCATCGATCTGCAGTCCGCCCGTGCCGTGCGCCGCATGACACACCGTCGCCGGGCCCTGACACGGGGCGCGCGCCAGCAGGATCGGTTCATACATCGGCTTGAGCGCGGTGCCGACGGTCTTGTCCGCATCCAGCCACATCGACTTCGGCATCCCTTTTCCGTGAAGCCACAGGAGTTGGTCCCGGATCTCAAAGCCGGCGTCCTCGACCCCCATGACCACACGATGCGCGGTGCGGGGGCTCATGCAGACCAGGAGATACGCCCCAGGCTTGAGCACGCGCAGGACCGCCGACGCTCAGGCGTGTGTCCACGCGTGAAACCGTCGATTCGCCGCCGCTGAGCGGTCATACTCGACCGCCGCCCCTCCACACCAGTGTCCGCGCCCGACCATGTTGGGGTTCGGGTGGGTGAGGGCGTTCGTGTCCATGTGCGTGCGGTGCTGTGCGACGACCGACGGGGCGAACGTGTCCCACTCCCGACCCAGAAACCCGATGCCGTAGGGTGGATCTGTTGCGCAGGCGTCGATGCTGGCGGACTCGAGCGTGGCGAGCACGTCGAGGCAGTCGCCGGTGACGAGGCGCCACGTATTCAGGCTCACGTCGCCTCCAGCTCCTCCAGGGACGTGATGACCGGCGTGCCGATGCACAGCGCATAGTCCCGCTCGGCCACCGCGCCCGGACTCGTCTCCCAGCGCGGCAGCAGCAGCACGTGCGTGCAGCGATCGATCACGGCGCAGTCGTACGCCAACCACTGCGGCCGATCGATCGCCCACGTCGACGGGAACGCGCCGAGCGCATGTGGGCTAAACGCCGGGATGCCCCGCGCCACGCAGTCGAAGAACACCCGCAGGCCCGCTGCCACGTTGTCTTCGACGCTGTACCCGTGCGCGGCCGTCATCGGCCCCGAGAGATAGACGAACAGATCGCGCCGCACCGTTTGACCCAACAGTCCTCCGTTCGACGTGCTCCTCACATTCATCGTGCGCGTCTTCGCACCCGCCACCGTGGCATCTTCAAATTGCAACCACCGGCTCATCGCTTGGCTCTCCTGATCCATCGAGTGTCGGGAATTCCCGCACGCGCAGATCCTCCGGCCACTCGGCGATGTCGCCGCCCTTCGGGTCGCGCACAGCGTTCACCCGCGGCTCCAGCTCGTTCGTCCACCATCCATCGGGCCGCGCCCCGAGTTGCTTCACGAACACCGGTACATGGGCCGAGCGACAGTCCCGCACGAGGTCGCGCATCCAGCCCAGGTCGCAGATAGGTATTCCATTGGCTCCCGCTCCCTCCCTCAACTCCCCGACGATAGTCAGCCACCGACCTACATCACCTCGCGACCGCTCACCGGAGGCATGTCGTTGCTTTTGGCGGCACGCGCCCAAGCCGTTCTGCACGAGCGGCACATTCGCTGCTTGACTAGCGAGTCGTAGGCCAACTCGCTAGTACGCCCGCATGCACACCGATCGGTAGGCTTCGGTATCGGCGCGCGCCTGACAGGATGGTGCCCACTGGCAACACGAGCCGCTGCCCTGATCAGCATGTCGGGGAAGGGCTCCCCCTTCTTGCGGCGGATATGCACGTGCGCCTCAATGGTCGTGATGAATCCTCGCCGCCATCGTGAAGCGGACACCGATGTCAGGCTCACCTTGAGGTGGTTGCACGTATCAAGCTCGGACAACGCTTCATCCAAGGTCATTCGCGGATTCCTCCTCACTATTCGCTCCCTCCAGACGAGCGAGAGTCCCGACACTTACTCACGATCCATGTAGGCACGGATCACTTCCGCGGCGACCTGCGGGACGATGGCATTGCCGTAGGCGCGCAGCTGCCCCACGCTGGCCGTCATCACAGTGCCCTCCCGCCATCGTTTGCAAGGTCCAGCAGCACGTCGGCGTGACACGGTGCGTCGAGCGGACACCAGCAGGCCAAGTCCTTACCGCGCAATTCGCGCCGCACGTCGTCGACCGTGATCCACACCGCCGGGATTTTTCCTCGTGGCCAGCGATCAGGCGGAATCGAACTCCACGCCCCTTCCCGCTGCAGGAAATCCCGAAACAAGTCCGTCGCGATTCGCCGATTGGACACGCGCGCCCGCTCGTCCACCACAAACGGATTGCCCCACTTCGACGGGCGTGACACGACGACCGTATTCGGCGGCAGCCGCCACCCCTTCCGCCGCGAGCGTTGAATCCGCTTCGGCATCTACCCCTCGTCCTCCGATTGTGAGTCGGCCTCCCCTCGCGCCTTGGCGATCAGCGCACGTAGCTCCGCCACATTCACCGTCGGACCGCCATAGGGCATCCCGTGGATGTCAGCCACCTGGCACGCCCCTTTCAGCTCGTCGCTGTCAATGACGGCCAGCGCCTGTTCGAGCGCCGCCAGCAGCTCGGGCGCGGCGGCGACCAGGTGCGCATCGGCGGCCCGGGCGAACCGTCCGCGCAGTGGCTCTGGCGGTCCGTCGACCTCAAGCCCAAGCCCGCAGCTCTCGTCGTCGTACGGGCTCTTGCCGACACAGCGGTGACGGACCGTCCACGGCCCTGGCGTGTGCAACCGCCTCATCCTCCGTTCACCCGCCGGATCATGGATGTCCTCCCTCCTGCGCCTCATACGCCACGCGGCAGGCGCAACGCACGAGCGCGGGCAACGGAATCGCACTGCCCGATCTCGGCGCCCGATAGACCGTCGTCCACCCGCTGCTGTTGCAGCCGTCCCGCCGGCACGGGATGAAGCGCGGGCCGGACGGAGCCGGCGCGGCACGCGGGGATCGCCCGCGCCTCATACGCCCGCCCCCAGCGCGCGCCGGAGCCAGTCCCAGGTGGCTGGCGCGTGGATCTGGGCCGGCGTGACGTGGATCACCCGCCAGCCTTGCGCTGCGCCCTCGCTCCACTTCTCGAAGTCCCGCAGCTGCCCCGCGCCGCGCGAGTGCTTCCCCCGCGTCCAGACGCCGCCATTGACTTCGAGCGCGATCCGTCGGTCGGGCCACGCCCAGTCCCAGCGCCAGCGCCGCGGCGGGCTGAAGCGATGCTCGGCCACCGGCACCGGCAGGCCGTGCACCACGCAAAGCCGATCCACCGTGAGGCTCCGCGTCATGCCGCCTCGTACCACGCGCGCCCGGTCACGCTGACACGCCTGCCGGCGTCTGGGCGCGGCGCTCCTCCTCAAGGACCGCTGCCCGTGCGTCGTGCAGCTCCCGTCGGACGTCGGCCTCGAGCGCCAGCATGTCGGCGTGCGCCACCTCCACGGACCGCCGCACGCGCTGCACCGCCTGCGCCCAGCGCACCGCCCGTTCGAGTCGCTTCCCCGCATCGGTCATCGACGGGCCTCCAGTTCCGCGAAACGGTACTGCTCGCCCCGCCACACCAGGTCCACGCTGGCCGTCGGCCCGTTGCGCTGCTTGGCGATGATGAGTTCGGCCGGCGCCGTGGCGACGACGACCCCATCGCGCGTCGGTGGCGGGCGATGAATCAGGAGCACCAGGTCCGCGTCCTGCTCGAGCGCCCCGGATTCCCGGAGGTCGCTCAGCTGCGGCCGCTTGTCGGCGCGCTCCTCCACCTTCCGGGACAGTTGGCAGAGCGCCACCAGCGGCACGCCCAGTTCGCGGGCGACCTGTTTCAGGAGCCGCGCGGTCGCGGCCACCGCCTGTTCCCGGGACTCGGCCCGCCCGTGCTGCACCAACTGGAGGTAGTCGACGAGGATGAGCCCCAATCCGTGTTGCGCCTTGAGGCGCCGGGCGCGGCTCCGGACCTGCAGCGGGCTCACGGCGCCGCTGTCGTCGAGCCAGAAGTGCCGCTGGCTGAAGGCGGTGAGCGCGAGGCCGACCTGCGTCTGGTCGCCCGTCGAGAGCTGCCCGCACTGCAGGTGATGGCCGTCGACGTGGGCGAGGGTGGCCAGGACCCGGAAGGCCTGCTCCTGCTGGCTCATCTCGACCGAGAAGAACGCGACCGGCTGCGTCTGGGCGACATGCAGCGCCCACTGCAGGGCGAGACTCGATTTCCCGGTGCTGGGCCGCCCCGCGAGGATGACGAGCGAGCCGGGCTGCAGGCCGCGGGTGTAGTGATCCAGATCCGCGAGGCCAGTCGACACCCCGGTCACCGGCTGCCGCGCCGCGGTCAACGCCTCGAGGACCGGATAGATCTCGCGCGACATCTGCGCCGCCGATACCAGGTCGCCGAGCACCGCCTGGTGGCTGACGGCGAGCAGCGCGCGCTCGGCCTGGTCGATGAGCGCCACCGGGTCCTCCAGGTCGTAGGCGGCCGTCAGGAGGCGGTTCGCAACAGCGATGACGTCCCGGCCGGTGGCCTTCTCGCGCACGATGCGCGCGTAGTAGGCGATGTTGGTGGAGACGGGCACGCCGTCGGCCAGGGCCGTGATGTAGGCCGGGCCGCCCACCTCCTCGAGGTCGCCGGTCGTGGTGAGTGCCTCGCGCAGCGTGACGAAGTCGATCGCCTCCCCGCGCCTGAACAACCCGAGCATCGCGCTGAAGATGCGCCGGTGCGCCTCACGGTAGAACTCCTCTGGTCGCAACTGGTCGGCGACCGTGTCGAGCACCCGGCCATGCGTGACCAACACGGTCCCGAGCACCGCGCGTTCGGCCTCCAGATTGCTCGGCAGCGTCCGCTCGGCAAGGCCGGTCATGGCCCGGGCCTCGCGTACTTCGCGGTGTTTCGGCGTTGTTCGCGCTCCGCCGCGCTGGGCGCCGAGGGCGGCACGGGGGCGGTGGCGGGCCACTGCTCGGCGTACCGCGCCTTCCAAAACGCGAACGGATCCCCGGGTTCGTCGTGCGCGCGCGGCCCGTCCGGCCCCCACGCGCGCTCGACCGCCAGGCACCAGTCGCGGATCTCCCGATCCGCCCCGTCATGGTGCCGACGACGGACGAATTTGCTGAACTGACTGGCGTGCAAGCACACGCGGCCGCAATGCGCGTGCGTCCGGTGGGAGCGGTCGTGGAGGGGGGCGGAGGGACGCGCCGGGACGGTCGCCCCGTCTTCGTTGCCACGGATCACCCCCTCCGTACGTACGTTTGATACTTGATTATAGATGGTTAACTCGGAGTGGTCGTCACGAGCTCCGTCACCAGCTCCGTCACGAGCTCCGTCACGGCTTCCGTCACGGTCTCCTTGAGCGCGTTGTCGGGCAGCATTCTTCGCGGCTTTTGCGGCGGCCGCTTTCCGCCCGCGTGCCTGGTTCGCGGACGCGGCCGCCTGCGCGTACTGCCACTGGGTCCACTGCTTCTCGTTCCGGCGGTGCCCGTCATCGAGCAACGGGAAGCGCTGTTTCACCGCCAGTCCCACAGCCCGCCAGCGCCGCAGGGGCATCTGCGCCATGCTGGCGAGCTGGTGATCGTCATCGGGCAGGGTGCAGGGCGGGCTGGACATCCAGGCGCAGAACAGCAGCCGCATGAAGGCCCCGAGTTGTTCGTTGGTCATGGCCGCGACAGACGCGCTCGACATGAAGTCGCGCACCATCACGGGCATCGACGGGAGAAAGGTCGCCGGGTCCGTCATGACCGTCGCCAGCACGTCACCTGCAGCCCGTAGGGGCTCACCCCCACCCGCGCGGACGGTGCCACCAAACCCGCCCGCACCGCCCCGTTGCGAATCGAACACACCGATGACAGCGGCCACCCCGTCAGCCGCACCGTCTCGTGATCACTGAGGCCGTCCTCCCCTGCCTCTAACAGCAGATCGAGATAGCGCAAGGTCTTCGTCACCCGTGTGCTGGAGGCCGCCTGCGCGGCCTGGGCGGACCGGTGACGGCTGATCGGCGTGGCACCGGCGAACGGCAGGGACAGCGCCTCGGCCACTACGCCGCGACCTCACGGCGCAACCGGAAGGGCTCTTTGCCCGCCGGGACGATGCGACGGTTCCAGGCGAACCTGATCGGCGTCCGGGCATCGCACCCGTCCGGCTGCAGGGCGTGGGATTCCAAGAGCCGATGGACGTCGGCACTAACCAAGAGGATGCGTTCGGGCCGGTGTCTCCACTCCGGACGCACGCGGCGCCCCGTCAAGTGGTGATGCTCGCGGCGCCGTTTGTCGTTCGGGGATTTCGGCACCAGCGGCACGCCCGTGACCTGGCAGCGGTTGTCCTCGCGGAGTTCAACGGCACGGTACGCGTGCTCGAGCTTCGCGTCGTTGGCCGTTGCTCTCCAGTGCCGCGCGACCGGGGCCGGCGTGTGCTTCGGATACGGCAACGCGGACGTGTCGATCGCCATCTAGGAGCCCGCCTGACGCGTTGAGGCGGGTTTTGATGCCTTAGCCTTCCGAGCCGCTGCACGCTCGCTCAGTGCAGCCAGCACAGTCTTCTCGACGCTCTTGGCATACTTTACGATGATCCGAAGTTCGCAGAGCGCGTGCTTGAGTTTCTTCTCCGCGGTGATGCGCGGCATGCCCTACGCTCCGCCCCACGCCGCCAGGGCCACGCCGACGAATCCGCCGACCGAGAGGCAACACGCCGCAAACCCCAACACCCAGCGTGCGTCACTGTCACGACCGCAGGTTGGGCACGGCATCACGCCGCTACCCTCCGCTCCCGCAACTTGCGCGCGAACGCCCAGCGCGAGAGATAGTCCAAATGGTGTTGGCAGGTCTTCCGGTTGGGCGCCGCCGGCTGCGAGCAGAGCCGACACAGGCCCAGCCGCCACCGCGTGGCCCGCAGGTGCCGCTGATACGCGGCACTGCCCACGAGATGCACCCCGGCCGGCATCAGGCCACCGCCTCGAGGCCGCCGCGCAGGGCACGCTGTCGATCGTTCAGTAGCCCGTCCAGGCCTTTGGCCGTGACGTAGTCGGTGAACGCGCGGACCAGGGCCTCGCAGTCGCGCCGGAGCGCGGCATACGGATAGAGGTTGAAACGCTCAATACCGCGGAGCGAGATGACCCCGGTGGACCGCGCTTCGTGCAGACACGCGACGTGATACGTCACGACCGCCGGCGTGAAGATGTCCGCCATGAAGCGCCACTGGCACCCGTTGGCGTATTTGTCGAAGTTGAAGGTCGAGAGCGTGGCCTTGGTTTCGATCGAGGTCGCCCCCACCAGCTGATCCGCCTTGGCGACGACGTCGTGCGCGCCATAGCGCCCGACGGCCTTGGCCTCAAAGACCGTGTGCGGCCGGTCGATCAGGGCGAGCGCGGGGGCCATCACGTCATCCCCGAGGGCGATGCCGTCGCACCGATACCCGCCGGCCACCCGGTAGCGCTCGGGCGTTTCGAGGATCTTCCCGAACGCCCCGCCGACCCGCACTTTGTGAGTCGGCACGAACACCCCGCGAATCGTCGCGAGCAGCTCGTCCTCGCTCATCCACGCCTGCTCCGGCTCCATGAAGAGCCGGAAGGATTCGAGAGTGGTGGTCGAAATGCGCATCGCCGCTACCCGAGCGCGCCGACCGGGTCCTCGGTCGCGGCCGGGGCCGGCGCGACGAAGGCCTTCGCCGTTGTGTCGAAGGTGAACCCTTTGGCCTTCCCGTGGTCGACCAGGAGCTTGGCGACCTGGGGCTGCAGGAGCGGCCCGAGCGTCTTGATGCGCGGGATAGCAGCGGTGCACGCGGCCGCCGTCGTGAGTGTGGCGATCTCCGCGCGCCAGGTCTCGACCTGCTGCGCGACCTGGGCACTCGCTTCACTGATGGCGCCCAGCGCGGCCCGTCCGCGGTCGAACAGGTCCGCCATGAAGGTCTGCGCCTTCCCGGGCGCGGGCACTTTGAATGGCGCCCACCCGCCCGGGTTCTTCCCGATCCACCGGTCAGTCGGGTTGAAGTCCAGGATGCGGTCCTTGCCGCTCATGTAGCCGTAAGCGACGAAGTCGGCGACCTTCATGACCTCGCCGTAGGACCCGCCCGTAATGTCCGGCCGCACGACGCGGGTATCGCCGTCCTTGTCTTCCTTGTCGTGCGCGATGAGCAGGACATCCTTGCCGAGGGTGCGCAGCTGCGCCGTCCACGCGCGGAAGCGTGTCTTGAGCAGCCCGTAGCCCTGCAACGTCGGATTGCCCCCGGGAGCCTTCTTGGGATCGGTGACGGCGATGTCCGCCACGATGATGTCCAGGCAACGGCCGGTCGTGTCCACAACGATCGTCGCGTAGGGGTCGAGCGCCGACTGGTCTGCCGTGAGTTCGACGACGTCCTTCCAGGCGTCAATGACGAGCGTGTCGCGGCGGTTCACGGCCCGATGCGCGCCCTTGTCGAAATCGAGCAGCAACGGGTCCTTGCAGGAATAGCCGAGCGAGGTTTTGAAGATCCCCGGCTGTCCGAAGATCATGAAGATCGGATGCTCGACGCGAATCGCGTCAGTCGCCGGTATAATGCGCATGATGTCAGCGCCTCCTTTGCGCTGGTGTTACAGGGCCCGATGCGCGGACACGCATCGGGCCTGTCGGTCTTTTACACACCGTCAATGTCGAACAGCGGCAGTTCGCCGTCATCGCGCGCCGCCGTCCGGATGCGCGCCATCAAGCCGTCAGCCTCCTCCTGCAGTTCCTTCGTGTGGGCCTTGGCCTGCGCGACTTCGCCCAGCTTGAGACACAGGTGCCGTTCCAAGGTGGCGATCTGCGCGAACCGTTGGGCCGCGCGCTCTTGTGTGATGTTTGCTACGTCGCTCATATCGCTCCTCTCCTACGCCGCGGCGGCCGAGTGCCGTGCTGGCTCGGCCCTCTCCGCGTCCGGCGTCACAATCCCGTACTGCGTCACCGCCCAGTGCCGGACGTCCTCGAGGTATTCGCGCACCTGCTCGTGACTCATGTCCGCGAGTGACACCCGCAGCTTGAGCGGATTCGGTTCGGGCTTGAGCCCGCGCAGCTCGCGCATGATCGCGTCATGTACATCCTCCACTTCGTAGACCCGGTAGCCCAGCTCGTCCGCGATCACCGGGTAGAGCACGCCGAACAGGTACCCGAGCTGCGAGGAGGACTTCCGCCGCGTGGCGAGTTTCACCGTGATCCGCACCGGCCGGCCCTTCAGCCGACGGAGCCAGCCGCGAAACAGATCAATCGAGGTCAGGTGCAGGGCGCCGTGCGCGTCCACGACGCCGGACCAGACCGGGATGGGGGCGCTCATGGCACCTCCTGCGGGCTGGACGCAGACGCGCGTGCGCGCTGGCGGCGCCACCGGGCCGACATCTGATCGCGCCGCGTCATGTGGGCCTGCCAGCCGCTTGTGATCCACCGGCGCAGCCCGTCGGCCAGCACCAGCCCGCCGAGCCCGGCGACCCACAGCAGCACCACGACGTCGAGCGGTTCCGCGTGCAGCCAGGACGGACCCACTACCAGCCCCTCCCCCACGCCACCAGCGGCCAGACCCGCCAGGCGCACGCGAGGATCACCGCGAGGCACACCAGCAGGACGAGCCGCACGGGCGTCATGCCGGCGCCTCACCCTCATCGCGTTGCCGTTGCACGTCCGTCACCAGCTGCGTGCCAACGGCGGCGACTCGGAGCTTCCGACCGGCACGAGCCATCGTCCGCGCGGTACGCTTCGCCTGTCGGCCGAATTCCTGGATGTTGCCTTCGGCGTACCGCTGCACCGTCGCCCTCGGCCACATCCGATCCAGATCTGGGGGCGGGAACAGGTGCCTTTTAATGCGGAGGTAGAGCGTCGAGCGGTCGCAGCGCAACACGTGGGCAACGTCCGCGCGCGTCATGCGCAGGGGCCACTGCGTCGGGTCGTGCAGCGGGAGTGTGGAGCGAGGGGTCACGCGGCCCCTCCGAGCAGGGTCATCGCGTCAGGCTTCCACACCTGGGCGGTCATCGCGCGACACTCCGCAGTGCCGGCGGCGGCTGCTCACCAGCCGCAGCGCGTTCGGCGTACTTCGCCTCCACGTACGCGACTTACTGGAGGATGGCTGTGATGGCTTCGTAGGCCTCGCGTGTGTAGCCGGCGCATTCCTGGGCGCTGACCTGGTGGTCTTCGAGAACCTCGACGAACGTGGCCGCCTGCTCACCGTATTCCTTCAACGACCGCATCCCGTGCTTGAGGTCGTCGCCGCGGGCGAGATGCACCACCGGGAGCTGGATGGCGACCCGGCCCACCTTCCGCTCGAGCAGGTCGAGCACGAGGGTGTTCGCCTCCCCACCCGCGGCGCGCGTCGCGTGGATGAGCGCCGGAATCTCCTCGGCGCGCAGGCGCCGCTGGCGAAACGGGTCGGCGATCTCAAGAATGTCGCGATGCCGCAACCCCATCAGTTCGGCCAGGGCCTTCGGCTCGGCGCCACGGGTGTTGTGGATCGTCTCGTAGACGGCGTCTTGCACCGTCTGGACGGTCCCCGGAATTTCGCCCCGACATGCGCGCTTCCGCGGCGTCGTCATCGGCAGTAGCCTCTGGTGGTCATGGCTGTGTTACCGCCTCTCTCGACGTGGCCCAGCAAGGACGGCCCGTGCGGGCCATCACCCCGAGGGCGAACTGGTCGATCGCGTCCGGACGGTCCTGGGCGATCGCCTTCGGTGGGATGGGCCCGCCGCCGCTGCTGCTGCGCCCGCGTGTCCCCCCGTGCCAGCAACGCGCCCAAGACGCACTCCGGATGGTGGCCGCGGGCCTCGGGCGAGAAACACCACGGGCACCTTCGGTTCTCCTCGCTCTGGGCATCGTCAACATTCACCCACTCGATGTCGGACAGGCACCGAATCAGGTTTGCCTGGATCGGCGCCACGAGGGCTTCCCACGCGACTGGATCGCCCTGCTCGACTCGTGTGTCATGCGGCGGATGCCAACCGGTGGGCGGCGGGGTCGCCGCCAGGATGCCACGCACGCGATCGGCAAACGTCACGGTGCCCCTCCCCGTGATCACGCCGCCACCTTGTGCTGGAGGTAGCGCCGCACCGAGTAGCCGAGGGCGTCGGCGAGTTTCTTGGCGGTTCTGGCCGTCTGGTGGTTCCCCCTAAGAAAGCGGATCACCGTCATGTCGGCAACGCCGGCTCGAACGGATAAATCCAATTTGTTCAAGCCTTTAGCGGCCATATCTTCGGCTAGAAGTTGCACATTGAATTCAACCTTCGGGATTGTGTTTGCCATTGCAAAACGTATTGTGAGGCCATGTGTCAAGCACAAACTACAACCCGTTTCAACAATGGCAACAGGACCGGTGTTAGGCTCCGAATCTGTTGAGGAAACGTCCCGTTTTTCTGCCGGAACTCGGAAAGCTCTTTAGCGAGCACCGTGAAGCGAGAGGCTGGACGCTGAGAGGGGCAGCCTCCATCGCTAAACGGCGAAAACTGAATCCGCCACTAACCTTCCAAGTCCTGTTTCGATTGGAGAAGGGGCAAATAAAGAACCCCGAGCCAGACGTACTGAAGGCGCTCTCTGCGCTCTATGACATCTCTTACGGGACTTTCGCTGGACGCTTCATCGAACAGCGTTACGGCCTCGGGCGTAATCTAGCAGGCTGCTGAAAAACTCCGTGAAATGGGATCGACAGATCGATCCCGGCGTACTACCATGCTCCCAACACCGCTGAAGGGAGCCCCATCATGCGCGGACACGATGAGCAAAGCACTCACATGTTCAGCTACCTGTCGCCGGAACAGCGCGTGCCAGCCGACCATCCGCTCCGCGCGGTTCGCGCGCTGACGGACGAAGCGCTGAGAACGATGTCGCGCAGGTTCGCCGGCCTGTACGCCAACACAGGGCGTCCGTCGATCCCGCCGGAACAGCTGCTGCGCGCGTTGTTGCTGCAGGTGCTCTACACGGTGCGGAGCGAGCGGCTGCTGATGGAAGAGCTCAATTACAACCTGCTGTTCCGCTGGTTCGTGGGCTTGAATTTGGACGACCCGGTTTGGCATCCCACCACGTTTACCAAGAATCGCGACCGGCTGCTGGCGGGCGATCTCGCGGCCGCCTTCTTTGATGCGGTGCAGGCCCACGCGCGGGCGGCCGGGCTGCTCTCGGACGAACACTTCACTGTGGATGGGACCCAATTGGAAGCGTGGGCCAGCCTGAAGAGCTTTCGGTGCCGGGACGCGGCGGAGAGCGACCCGCCCGATGACCCCGGGAATCCCACGGTCAACTTCCACGGGGAGCGGCGGCGCAACGACACGCACCAGTCGACGACCGATCCGGAGGCGATGCTGCCTCGGAAGGGCCAGGGGAAGGAAGCCAAGCTGGCGTATCTGGGCCACGTGCTGCTGGACAAGCGACAGGGACTTGTCGCCAACGTCTGCGCGACTCACGCGACGGGGATCGCCGAACGCGAGGCAGCGGCGCTGTTGCTGGAGGCCAGCGCGCCGCCGGGCAGCACGGTCGGGGCGGACAAGGGCTACGATGTGGCAAGCTTTGTGGCCGCTGTCCGTATCCGGGCCGTCACGCCCCACGTTGCTCAGAAGGTCCGCTGGAGTGCGATCGATGGCCGGACCACGCGGCATGCGGGCTATCACGTCAGTCAGCGGAAACGGAAACTCGTAGAACAGGTCTTTGGCTGGATGAAGACCGTCGGCGGCTTGCGCAAACTCCGGCATCGCGGTGTCGCCCTCGTGGATTGGCAGCTTACCTTCGCCGCCACGGCCTATAACTTGGTCCGGCTGCGGAATCTGGAGGCGAGGTGTCCCTGATCACCGGCCGCGCGTGTCGCCGGCCCCTTGATCGGGGCCAGCGCACAGCCGTGCGCACCGTTGTCGGTCGGTGGTGACTCGCATGATCCTTAGAAAACGGCCCGATCACCCGGGTTCTTCAGCAGCCTGCTAGATGTCGACAGAGCGCCGACGAACATCGAGGGCTTCGTCGCCCTGCCGCTGCTCGCGACGCCGATCGCCGCCGGTGCACCGCTCCTCGTGGATCGCGACACCGAGCGCGACAGCACGCTCGCGTTCCGCGACAAGACGGTGCGGAAGTTCACAGATCCGGTCTGCCTCCGCGTGGGGCATCGCGAGGAATCGATGCTGCCGCTGATCCACCCGCGCGACATCGTGGTCATCGACCGAAACCCCAAGCGGCGTTTGCCCCCTGTGAATGGCCACGTCTACGCCGTCAACTTCGGCCCGCTCACCGGCGAGGAGGGCGGCGCGCTCAAGCGCCTCGAACTAGCTGGACACACGCTCATCGTCAGCTCGGACAACACGGACAAGGCGCGCTATCCGACACAGGCGTTCATACTCGGGCGCGAGCACAACCTGCTCGACATCCTCGTCGGCGTGGTCGTCTGGCTCGGGCGCACGGTCGCCGACGGCAACGTGCGACAGCGGCTCGTGGGATGACTGCCGCCGTGCTCGAAAGGCTGATTGATAGTCTACTGACCCATAACCTGAAATCGTGGAGCGAAAGGAAATACTCATATGGCCACATGCCCCTCGTGTAAAGCTGAGTCTCCGGCTGGTCTTCGGTGGTGCTCGCTCTGTCACGCCAATCTTCTCGACGCAACCGTGGGCCGTCTCGCCTCTCCGTTCAAGCGCCTCACGGCCCTCGTGCTGGACATCGCGATTCCGTTCACCACGCTCGGCGTCCTCTTCGGCGTTGCGGCTACCAGTGCGCCACAGTCAGGCGAAGCTGGCGGCAGCGCTGGTGCTGTTATCTCCTCGCTCCTGTTCGTGGGTTACGTCGTGTGGGCGTTGATGCTCTTCTCGCGCGGGACCACGCCAGGCAAGCTCGTCCTCGGAATGCGAGTCGTGAAGGAAGCCGGACAGACGGCCGGCTTCGGCACAATGCTGGTTCGAGAATGGATCGGGAAGTGGATCTCCGGGCTTATCCTCGGGCTCGGCTTTCTATGGATTCTCTTCGATCGCGATCGGCAGGGCTGGCACGACAAGCTGATGACCACATACGTTGTGGAGAAGGCGCCAACTGCTGCCTGAAGGGAAACGCAACGGTAGACGTAGTCAGTCATCCTCGGCAACACCATCGAGGGAGCCGTGTCGTTCCCGCACGATGCGGCCGTGCGCGGGCAGGTGATGTGGACGGGGCGGACGCTGGTGAGGACCGGCGAAGTAAAGTAGGCGGCACGGACGTTCGATAGGAGGAGCACCATGGTTCGCATGACAGCAGGGCTCTTAGCCGTGACCGCTGGGGTCGTCGTCGGCGGCCTCGCGGTGCTCCTCACCGGGGCCTACCACGTGGACTCGGCCGGGATCCGCGCCATCCATCGGGTGGTGGACACCGCTGGGCGCGGCTTGCCGAAGGACGCCGTGTCGGCGTACGTGTCGTTCAGCCTCGCCGCCTCCAGGTCCGCGGGCGACATTCGCGAGCGCGCCATCGCGTTGCGCGACGCTCTGGCCGAGCAGATGACCCGCGAGCAGCTCGCCGAGGCGCTGCGCCTCGCGCGCGAGTGGGACGCGGCCCACCCGCGCGAGCCGTAGTCGCGATGGCCCGCACCGGTCCCGGCGTGCGCCTCGCCCCCGGCATCTACCGCCACACCACCTGGATCCGCGCCTGCGCGAAAGTGCGCGGGGTGCAGCGCGAGCGGCACTTTCCACTCGGCACGGATCTGGACGCGATCAGAAAGTGGCAGCTCCGGACGAAAGCGACCCTGCTGGGCGGCCCGCTCCCCACGCGCGCCACGCGCGGGACCCTCGACGCGGACGCCCCGACGTACCTCGCAAGCCTGCTGGGCAAGCGTCTCAAGGATGACCGGGCGGTCCTGCAGCACTGGGTGTTAAGTCCCCTGGGGCGAATCCCCCGTGCTCTGATCACACGCGCCCAGGTGCGGACGCAGCTGGCGCGCTGGGAGGAGGCCGGGGTTCCACCGGCGACGTTGAATCACCGGCTTCGCGTCCTGCGTAACCTCTATCGCGGACTCGACGGTGAGGACGAGCCGAACCCGACGGACAAGGTGAAGTATCGCCGGCGTCCGGGCCTCGTCGCCCGCGGGCAACCGATGGATCTCATCGAGGCCATCATCGCCTACATGCCGGATCGTGGCGCTCGCCACCGACACGGCACGTGCCCGGGGCTCAGCCTCTCGAAAGCGCGTGCCCGGGTTCTGGCCTGGACCGGCCTGCCGCCGTCCCAGGTGATGCAACTCCTGCCCGTCCACTTCAACCGCCAGGCCGGCACGCTCGTCGTGCAGCCGCGTCGGAAGGGCAAGGGTGTGCCGGGGACCACGCTCCCGCTCCTCCCCAAGGCGATCGACGCATTGGTGCACTTTTTTCAGATCAAGGCCGAGGGGCGTTTCTCCACCGCCTCGTTCCGCAAGTCGTGGCTGGCCGCGCAGCGCGCGTTACTCACGGCCCTTCGCCAACAGGCCGCCGATCGGGGCGAGGATCCGGAGGCCATCGTGATGCCGCCCATTCGTCCGTACGACATGCGCCACAGCTTCGGGACTGAAGCCTATCGACGCTCGCAGGACATCCTGGGGGTGCGCCAACTCATGTTGCACGCGGAGACGCGGACCACGGAGCGCTACATCGAGGGCGCGGCGGCGGCGGCAGCCGCGGCGACCATCAAGGCGTGGGCGGCGGACAGCTGAGCGTCCAGCCCTCGACAGGTGCCAGCCGGTGCCAGCCGATCCCCCACCGCCATACAACATTGCTCAATAAAATCCCCTATTCGGTCGTCGCAAGTGCCGGCGATAATTCAAGGCCTTTTTGAGCAATTTGCGCGTTTTCCCTGAATAAAAGGTGGTGCGCCCTGCAGGATTCGAACCTGCGACCTCCCGGTTCGTAGCCGGACGCTCTATCCAGGCTGAGCTAAGGGCGCAAAAAGAAGACGCGCTCGTATGGCGCGCCTGGGGTGCGTGCGAGAGCGCACGAAACGAAACTATAGCATGCGGGTGTGGCCCGAGGCCGCGTTCGGCGACCACTTCGCGCGGCCTATAATCGCATCGTGAGCATCCGCCGGTGAGCCACGTCGAACACAAAGCGCAGGCGCCAGCCTCGGTCTCCTGCTCGGTGCTGACGGTGAGTGATTCACGCACCCCGGAGACAGACACGAGCGGCCGCGCGATTCGGCAACTGCTCGAGGATGCCGGCCACGTGATCATCGGCCACGCGATCGTGAATGACGAGCCAGAGCAGGTTGCCTCGTACGTGCGAGCGCAGATCGCCGACGCCTCCACGCAGGTCGTCATCACCACGGGCGGCACGGGCATCACGGCACGCGACGGCACCTTCGACGCGGTCGATGCCATGCTCGAAAAGCGGCTCGATGGCTTTGGCGAGCTGTTCCGGATGCTGAGCTTCCAGGAGATCGGCGCAGCGGCCATGCTGAGCCGCGCCACGGCGGGTACGGTGGAACGCACGCCGATCTTTGTCCTGCCTGGCTCTGAGGCTGCTGTGCGCCTCGCGATGACCCGCCTGATCCTCCCCGAGTTGGGGCACCTCGCCCAGCAGTTGCGCGCATGACGACCCGAATGCGCCCGCTGGGGCAGACGATTTCGCTGGACGAAGCGCGCGCCCGCATTGACGCGGCCGTGCGCCCGATCGACCGGATCGAGCGTGTACCGCTGGCCGACGCCGATGGCCGGGTGCTTGCCGAAAGCCTCGTGGCGACCGCCGACGTGCCGCCGTTTGCTCGCGCGGCCATGGACGGCTACGCCGTGCGCGCCGAGGACTCCGCCGGCGCAACCCGCGAGCAGCCGCGCACGTTCACCCGAATCGAGACATTATTTACCGGCCAGGTCTCCCGGCGGACGGTCGGACCGGGGGAGTGTGTTGAAATCGCGACCGGAGCCCCGATGCCGGCAGGCGCCGACGCGGTGGTCATCGTGGAGGAGACAGACGGCGAAGCCTCCGGTGCGGTGAAGGTGTTCTCGGCTGTGTCGCCGCGCCAGAACGTGGGCCCGCAGGGGGCGGACATCCGCCAGGGCCAGGAGGTCCTCTCGAAGGGAACCACGCTCACCCCCGGCCGGATCGGAGCGGCGGCCGCGCTTGGGCGCTCGGAGATCGCGGTATACGCCCGCCCACGCGTCGCGATTCTGTCCACCGGCAACGAGATTGTCGAACCGGGCCACGGCCTGGAACCCGGCCAGATCTACGACATCAACAGATTCACGCTGGCCAGTGTCGTCGCCGCGCACGGTGGAGAGCCGGTCCCCCACCGGACGGCCCACGACACGATCGACGCGCTCTCCGACGCGCTGGACGCCTGTCTCCAGGACGATCTGCTCGTCTTCTCCGGCGGCAGTTCTGTCGGGGAACGCGACCTGATTCTTGACGTGCTGGCATCGCGGGGCGAGGTGATCTTCCACGGCATCGCGGTCAAGCCCGGGAAGCCCACGGCCTTCGGCCGGGTCTCGGGCAAGCTCTTTTTCGGGATGCCCGGCTACCCGACATCGTGCCTGTCAAACGCGTATATCCTTCTCGCACCGGCGCTTAGGAGGATCGCGCGGCTCCCGCCAGAGGTGGTCAGGTCGGTCGCGCTGCCGCTCAGCCAGCGGATCACATCGACGCCGAACCGCCATCAGTTCTATACGGTGCGGTTGGTCGATGGCACCGCCGCGCCGGCCTTCAAGGCCTCCGGCGACATCACCAGCATGTCGCTGGCCGATGGATACATAGAGATTCCCGCCGGTAGCGATGGTGTCGAGCAGGGAGAGGTGGTCGAGGTGAGGCTGTTTTGACCGGCTCGCTGGAACGGATTGCCCAGGCGGTCGGCGTGCCGGACGCCCGGCGTCACATCTTCCTCTGCTGTGACCAGGCCAAGCCGAAGTGCTGCGATGCAGCGAGGGGTCTGGCCGCCTGGGACTTTCTGAAGCGGCGCCTCAAGGAACTCGGGCTCTCGGAGCGGGGCGGCATCCTCCGGACCAAGGCCAACTGCCTGCGCATCTGCGAAGGCGGCCCCATTGCCGTAGTCTATCCCGAGGGCACCTGGTACGCCGCGTGCGACCCTCCGGTGCTCGAGGCCATCATCCAGTCACACCTGATCGGCGGTAAAGTAGTGACAGAGCATGTCATCACCTCGCGTGCCCTGCCGACTTTCGGGTCAGCAACCCCGCCAACGCTCGCGGGCGAGTGATATAATTTTAAGGTTTGGGATCCTCACGCATTCCGATCAGTCAGCCACGCGCAATCTCCTCCGCCACGATCGGGATGAGCGGCAGAGCAGAATAGGAACATGTCAGTGATCGACGTCGCCGTGCAGGAGACCGTTCCCCAACCACCCACCGAACGTATCGTCAACGATTTCTCGATCAACGTCGCCACAGTCAACGGGTCGGGCAGCCAGTCCGCCAACACGGTGCTGCTGCGATCGATCTTTCAGATGGGCGTGCCCGTGTCCGGCAAGAACCTGTTTCCGTCGAACATTGCCGGTCTGCCAACCTGGTACATCATTCGCGCCAGCGCGAAAGGTTACATCGGCCGCAAGAAGGAGATCGACTTCCTCATCGCGATGAACGCCGAGACAGCGAAGGAGGATGTCCTCACGCTGCGGGCGGGCGCTGCCGCCGTCTACGACGCGCCGCTGAAGCTCGACGAACTCCGCAGCGACATCGTGTTCTATCCGGTGCCGTTCGACAAGATCGTCCTCACGATTACCCGCGACGCCAAGCTCCGCCGTCTTGTGCGCAACATGATCTATGACGGTGTCGTGGCACGGCTGCTCTCGATCGATATGTCGCAGATGGAGAAGGCGCTGAGAAAGCAGTTCGGGAAGAAGGAAAAGGCGATCGTCCTCAACCTGGGCGCGCTCAAGGCCGGCTACGACTACGCGGAAGCCAACTTCGAGAAGCAGGATCCGTTCGTCATCGAACCGATGGACAAGACAAACGGCATGATCCTGATCGAGGGCAACGCTGCCGCGGCGATCGGCTGCATGATGGCCGGCGTGACCTTCGTAGGGTGGTATCCGATTACCCCGTCTTCCTCGCTGCCCGAAGCACTGATCGACTATCTGAAGAAGTACAGACGTGATCCAGAAAGCGGCAAAGCCACCTACGCGGTGATCCAGGCCGAAGACGAGATCGCCTCGCTCGGCATGGTGCTCGGCGCGGGTTGGGCCGGCGCTCGGGCCATGACCTCGACCGCGGGACCGGGTATCTCATTAATGGCGGAGTTTACCGGCCTGGGCTACTACGCCGAAGTGCCGGCGGTGATCTTCGACGTGCAACGCGTAGGTCCCTCGACCGGACTGCCGACCAGAACGGCGCAGCCGGATATTCTCTCCACGGCCCTGCTCTCGCATGGAGACACCAAGCATCCGCTGCTGATCCCCGCGTCTGTCGACGAATGCTACACGATGGCGATGGACGCCTTCGATCTGGCCGAGCGTCTGCAAACGCCGGTGTTCGTCATGTCCGATCTCGACCTGGGCATGAATAACTGGATGGCGCAGCCGTTCGACTACCCGACGAAACCGCTGGACCGCGGCAAGCGATTGGACGCCGACACGCTCAAGCGTATCGGCACGTTCGCGCGCTACCGCGACGTGGACGGAGACGGCATTCCGTATCGCACGGTGCCGGGCGACGGCATGCCCGCGTATTTCACGCGCGGATCCGGTCACAACGAAGAGGCTCAGTACAGCGAGCGCGCCGACGACTACGCCAACAACCTCGCCCGACTGGGCCGCAAATTCGATACCGCCCGCACGCTCGTACCGAAGCCTGAGGTCGAGATGGTCGACGGCGGCCGCATCGGGCTGATCGCCTACGGGACGACGCACTGGGCGGTCGTGGAGTCGCGTGACCAGCTCAAGGCTGACGAGGGCATCGAGACGTCGTACCTCCGGCTGCGTGCGTATCCCTTCACGCCGGAACTTGGCGACTTCATCGATCGCTGCGAACGGGTCTATGTGATCGAGCAGAATCGCGACGCACAGATGCTGTCGTTGATCAGGATGGAGTGCACTTCTGCGCAGTTTGCCAAGCTTCGTAGCATCCTTCACTATGACGGGTTGCCGATCGACGGCCAGTCCGTGACAACCGGCCTCCTGGCACAGGAGCGCGACGAGTAACCGGACGCCTCAGGCCCCTGGGAGACACAAGCGAAGATGCCTACCACACCCGTACCGCCGAAGCCGGCACCGAAGAAGAAGGTGAATCGTATCGGTCTCGCACCGGTGGAGTACCGCGGGACCAAGACGACACTCTGCGCCGGGTGCGGACACAACGCGATCACCGAGCGCATCATCGACTCGTTCTACGAGCTTGGCATCGACCCGGCGCAGGTCATCAAGCTCTCCGGTATCGGCTGTTCCAGCAAGGCCCCCGCGTATTTCCTGGACAGCGCTCACGGCTTCAACGCCGTGCATGGCCGCATGCCGTCGATCGCGACCGGCGCTGTGGTTGCCAACCAGAAAATGATCGCGATCGGCGTCAGCGGCGACGGCGACACGGGAGCAATCGGCATCGGGCAGTTCGTCCACCTCATGCGCCGCAACCTGCCGATGGTGTACATCATCGAAGACAACGGCTGTTACGGCCTGACGAAGGGCCAGTTCTCGCCGACCGCGGGCGTGGGTTCCACGCTGAAGACGGGCGTCGTCAACGACCTGCCCCAGATCGACACGTGCGCGCTCGCGATCGAGCTTGGCGCGTCGTTTGTGGCCCGGTCGTTCTCGGGCGACTCGAAGCAGCTCAAGGCCATCCTGAAGGCGGCGCTCAGTCACCGCGGCACGTGCATGATCGACGTCATCTCGCCGTGTGTCACGTTCAACGACCACGTCGGATCCACGCGTAGCTACGCATACGTCAAGGAGCACGGCGAGTCGCTCAGCGATGTCAGCTTCGTGCCGTATTTCGAAGACATCAACATCGAATACGACCCCGGCACGACAACGCAGGTAACACTGCACGACGGATCGAAGGTCATGCTCAGCAAGCTGTCCGAGGACTACCACCCGACGGACAAGATCAGTGCGCTGCGCGTGCTGCACGAAACGATGTCCCGCAGCGAGTACGCCACGGGCCTGATCTACGTGGAGCCCGACAAGCAGGACTTCGTCGACCTGCTCGGTATCGTCGAAGAACCGCTGTCGATGCTCGAGGAGTCGCGCACGCGGCCGAGCGAAGCGGTGCTGGACGAAATCATGGAGAGCTTCCGCTAGTGGCGTGTCTCGGCCAAAGGAGGACCGCCTCCCGGGCGGGGCATCCCGGCGGACGGCGTTGCTCCTCCCTCAAATACAACCAGTATTCTCGGTCGTCGCGCCCGATGACGCACAACCTCCGCAGCGTCATCGTTGACCTTGCCCACCGGGCGCCGCGCTCCGGGATCCGGTCCTTCTTCAGCCAAGACGCGCCACTCGTGTCGAGAGTCGGCCGGTGACCGGTTATCTCCCAGTCGTCATCTTTCTGGGCCTCATCGTCGGGTTCGCCGTCGTATCGCTCGCCGCCGCGCGCCTGTTGCGCCCATCGCGGCCGTTCGCGGAAAAGCTGAAGAGCTACGAGTGTGGCGCCGAGCCGGTCGGCGACGCATGGGTGCAGTTTCCCGTTGGTTTCTACCTGGTCGCGTTGCTCTTTATCGTCTTCGACGCGCTTGCGGTGTTTCTGTTCCCGTGGGTCTTGGCGCTCCGTGGCCTCGGCATGTGGGGCATCTGGACGATGTTGGGCTTCCTGTCCATTCTGTCGCTGGGCTGGATCTACGCCTACCGGGAGCGGATCCTCGAGTGGCAGTAAAGCCCCCACCAACCCCGGAGATCCCGGTTCCCGTCTGGAGGAACTTCAAGGACCTTCAGGAATGGGAGACGCTGCACCAGAAACGTCCCCAAGGCGACAAACACTCGGCAGCCTTCGAGGCCGTGACCGAGGGGATCCACAGCTTTCCGGGCGGCTTCGTGCTCACCACCGCCGCCGACTCCTTTTTTAACTGGGCCCGCAAGTCGTCAGTGTGGCCTGTCACCTTCGGCCTGGCCTGCTGCGCGATCGAGATGATGGCGACGTTTGCCTCGCGCTTTGACGTCGAGCGCCTTGGCATGGTGCCGTGGGCGTCGCCGCGTCATTCGGACTTGATGATCGTCTCTGGCACGGTGACCATCAAGATGGCACCGATGCTCAAGCGCATCTACGATCAGATGCCCGACCCCAAGTGGGCGGTGTCGATGGGCTCCTGTTCCAACTCCGGCGGACCGTTCAGGCACGGGTATTTCGTCGTGAAGGGCGTCGACCGTGTCATCCCGGTGGACGTCTACGTCCCGGGCTGTCCACCTCCACCTGAATCGCTGCTCAACGGACTGCTGCTGCTCCAGGATCAGATCGCGCACTTCCGGCGCACCGGCCGGCGAGCGGAACCGAATCCAAAGGTCGACTGACATCGTGACCTCAGAGCAGGCGAGCACACTCATCGGCGAGCGCTTTGGCACCGCGGAGATCGACGACGGGCCGCCGCTGACGGTCACGCTCCCCGTTGACGCATGGCTCCCGTTCGCGCAGTTCGCCAAGGACGAGTTGGGCTGCCGCTACTTCTCATTCCTCACAGCGGTTGACTGGAAGGATCAAGGGTTGGAGGTCGTCGTCAAGATCGACAACGTCGACGACAACCTGTCGCTGCTCGTCAAGACCCGGCTCGGCCCCGACGTCTCGTCGTGTCCGTCGCTGACACCGCTCTATCGCGGTGCCAACTGGATGGAGCGCGAGGCGTTCGAGATGTTCGGCATTACCTTCGAGGGCCACCCCGATCTGCGACGTCTCCTTCTTACCGACGACTGGGAGGGCCACCCCCTCCTGAAGTCCTACGCGGTCGATACTCCGCATCCCCCGTACCGATGAGTACTGCCGCGCCCCAGCGCGTCGAACTCGACTACACCGGTAGCGAGCGGCTCACCATGAACATGGGGCCGCAGCACCCGTCGGCGCACGGCGTTTTTCGGGCCGTGCTGACGCTTGAAGGCGAGACGGTCATCGACGTCGACGCGGTCATCGGCTACCTGCACCGCTGCCACGAAAAGCTCGCCGAGACGCTCACCTACGCGCAGTATCCGTCCATCGCATCGAAGACCGACTACGTCGCTGCGATGACCAGCGAATTCGCCTATGTGCGGGCGGCAGAAACGATCGGCAAGATTGAGGTGCCGAAACGCGCCGAGTATCTGCGGGTGCTGGTGTCTGAGTTGCAACGGGTCGCCTCCCACCTGCTCTGGCTCGGTACGTGGTGCATGGATATGGGCGGCGCGCTCGGGGGTGGAGCCACGATTTTTCTGTACACCATTCGCGAGCGCGAGCTGATTCTGGATCTGTTCGAATCGCTGGTCGGCGCACGTCTCCTCTACGGCTTCTTCCAGGTTGGCGGCGTGCGCTACGACCTGCCGGATGGATGGGCGGCAACGTGCATCGAGACGGTTACCCTTCTCGACAGCCGGATCAGCGAATACGAGCGCATGCTGGAGGACAACCCGTTCTTCATGGCGCGGGCGGAGGGCGTCGGTGTCATTTCGCGTGAACTCGCCGAAGAGGTCGGCATTTCCGGGCCACTCCTGCGAGGCTCCGGCGTGGCCTACGACCTGCGCCGAGCGGACCCCTACTCCGCCTATGAGGATTTCGACTTCCGGGTCCCGGTCGAATCGAGCGGCGACTGCTTGGCGCGATACCGCGTGCGCATGGTCGAGTTCCGCGAATCGCTGAAGATCGTCCGCCAGGTGCTGGACAAGCTGCCCGCGGGTCACGTGTCGTCTCGACCCGGGTTGAAATCGGTCGCGCAGACGCGCATCCCGAAGGGCGAGGCCTACGTGCGTGTCGAAGGGCCGCGTGGCGAGGTGGGCTGCTACCTGGTCGCGGACGGCAGCGCAAAGCCCTACCGTATGAAGTGGCGAGGCGCCTCGTTCTCGAATCTCGCGGTACTGCCGCACGTCATCCCCGGCCACAAGGTGTCCGACGTCGTGGCGATCATGGGATCGGTCGACCCGGTGTTCGGAGAGGTGGATCGCTGAACGATGCCTGAGTGGCTGCTTCCGGTTATCGCACCGTTCATCGTGCTGAACGCGATCATCGGCATCGTCACGTACGTGACGCTGCTCGAGCGCAAATTCGCGGCGCGCATGCAGTCGCGCATCGGCCCCTATCGCGTCGGCCCGCATGGGCTGCTGCAACCAATCGCGGATGCGATCAAGCTGATGATGAAAGAGGACATCGTGCCCACCGCGGCCGATCGACCGGTCTACAACCTGGCCCCGATCGTCTTCCTCGCGCCCTGTATGTTCATCTTCGCCACCATTCCGTTCGCGCCCGGACTCGGCGTTGCGGACCTGAACATCGGCATTCTGTTCTTTCTGGCGATTTCGGCGATGGAGATCGTCGGTCTGTTCATGGCCGGTTGGGGTTCCAACAACAAGTACGCACTGCTGTCGGCGATGCGCGCGGTTAACCAGGTCATCTCTTACGACCTCCCGTTCATCTTCTCGGCGCTGACGCCGGTCCTGCTGGCGGGCTCGTTGCGGCTGTCGGACATCGCGGTGGCGCAGGACGGGCTCTGGTTCGTCTTTTACCCTGTGATCGGCCAGCTCGCCTTCATCTTCTTCATCGTCTCGACGGTGGCGGCGGAGAATCGTGCGCCGTTCGACATCCTGGAAGCCGAGTCCGAGCTGGTCGCCGGTTTTCGCGTCGAGTACTCGGGCATGAAGTTCGCGCTGATCCAGCTCGGGGAGTACGCGCACATCCTTGGCGCCTCCTTCCTCGGCGCGCTGTTGTTCCTGGGCGCATGGGCGGGGCCAGGTCCCGAGTGGCTCGGCCCAGGCTGGTTCCTGCTCAAGGCGCTGTTCGTCTTCATGCTGGTTACCTGGGTCCGCTGGAGTTTCGTCCGGATTCGCGTGGATCAGATCCTGGCGCTGTCGTGGAAAGCGCTGCTGCCGATGACGTTGCTCCTGCTGCTGGCGACCGCCTTTGTCGTCGTCTGGAGGGACAGTGGCATCGCCTGAGTTGCAGACCGTCGCCGACGTTCGCGCATTGCGCGACGCTCGCCGTACGGCTGGCACCGACGTGCCCGCCCTCGTGCGTGCGGTTCTCAGCGCCATGCGCATGACGCTGACGAACCTGTTCCGGAAACCGGTGACGGTCCACTACCCCACGACACAGCGCGCCTATCCGGACCGCTACCGTGGGCTGCTTGCGCTGGTCTACGAGAAGAACACCGGCGAGGAAGCCTGCATCGGCTGCCGGCTCTGCGAGTTCGTGTGTCCTCCGGCCGTGATCAAGGTCGAGATACAAAAGGGCGAGAAGCGGAACTACGCGAAGGCCTTCACGCTCGAGTTATACGCGTGCGAGTTCTGTGAACTCTGTGTCCAGGTCTGCCCGACCGACGCGATCGTCATGATGAAGTCGTTCGACATGGCGACCTCCGACCGCAGAGAGCTCCTCCTCGACAAGGATCGGCTCCACACGATCGGACTGCAGCACGAGGTGTCGTGGGCGACCGGCAACCGGCTGCGCGATATGCAGGGCCCGCCGAAGCAGGCGAAGGCAGCCGCGCCGAAGAAGGCACCGCCCCCCACGCCGGCAGCGCCACCCGCCGCACCGAAGGAAGGCGCCCAGGCATGACAGGTGAAGCGATCGCGTTCTACTGTCTGTCGGCCGTGTTGGTCGGCTCGGCGCTCGCGGTGGTCTTGACGAAGAACCTGTTTCACGCCGTCCTGTGGCTGGCGCTGGCGCTGACGGGCACGGCCGGGATCTTCCTGCTACTTGACGCTGAATTTCTGGCAGCGGTGCAGCTCCTGCTCTACGCCGGTGGCATCGTCACGGTCGTCGTGTTCGCAATCGTCGTGACGGAACGCCTCGTCGGCGAGCGCATCAGTCAGACGAGCCGGCGCATCGCCGGGGGTGCGGCGGTGTCGATCGTGCTGGCGGCACTGGTCGTCAACGCCATCACGAGGGGTCCGCTCACCACCATCAGAACGCCGATGGACGGGGATCTGACCGCGCTCATCGGTGAGACGGTGCTGACCCGTTTCGTACTGCCGTTCGAACTACTGGCCCTGCTGATGCTGGCCGGGCTCCTGGGCGCCATCTACTTCGCGCGACCTGAGGACTAGCGGACGTCTATGGGACTCCAGGCCTACCTCATACTCGCCGCCATCGTTTTTTGCATCGGCTTTTTCGGCGTGATCACGCGCCGCAACACCATCGGCATCCTGCTTGGCATCGAACTGATGTTGAACTCGGTCAACATCAACCTCGTCGCGTTCTCGCGCTTCAGCGGTGATGTGACTGGCATGGTGTTCACGGTCTTCACCATCTGCATCACGGTGACGGAGGCCGCGCTTGGCCTCGCCATTGTGATCCTGCTCTTCCGCGTCCGCCGAACGGTCACGGCCGACCAACTGGATCTTCTCAAAGGATGATGACCGGCGACGGACTGCTCGCTCTGGCAGCGCTGATGCTGCACGCGCTTGGATTCCTCGTGCTGGCACTGGCGGCGCCTTTTCGGCGGCTGGGTCGACCGGCGGCGTACTTCTCGATCCTCTGCGCGATCGGCTCCCTTGCCGCCGCCTTGATGGCCTGGCAGCGACATATCGGCGGTGCGGTGTCACGCCTGGTGTGGGAATGGCTGCCGGCCGAGGGCCAGACGTTGACGACCGTCGGCGTGCTCGCCGACGCCGAGTCGACCGTCATGCTCACGCTTGTCGCGCTGGTGGCCTGCCTCGTGCAGGTGTACTCGCTCGGATACCTGAGCGATGAACCACCGCCGGCGCTTGGCCGGTACTACGCCTACCAGTCGCTGTTCGCCTTCTCGATGATGGGCCTGGTGCTGGCGCCCAACTTCGTCCAGCTCTTTATCTGCTGGGAGCTCGTCGGCCTCTGTTCGTATCTGCTGATCGGCTTCTGGTACGAGAAGCCGGAGGCCGCACGCGCCGCGGTCAAGGCCTTCTGGATCACCAAGGCCGGCGACGTCGGACTGCTCATCGGCATCGTGCTGCTCTGGCGGCAGTCCGGCACATTCGATCTGACCGAGATGCGCGGGCTCGTCGAGAGTGGCGCGCTGCCAGTCGCCGGGCTCTCGCTGATCACGTTTTGCATCTATCTCGGTGCCGTCGGCAAGTCCGCGCAGTTTCCACTGCACGTGTGGCTTCCAGACGCGATGGAGGGACCGACGCCGGTCTCGGCGCTCATCCATGCGGCGACGATGGTGACCGCCGGGGTGTACCTGCTGTTTCGGACCGAGTGGCTGTTTGCCCTGACGCCGGAAGTGCTCGCGCTAGTCGCCTGGGTGGGCGCCGGCACCGCGCTGCTGGCGGCGATCCTGGCGTGTGCACAGGACGACATCAAACGCGTCCTCGCGTACTCCACTGTCTCGCAGCTTGGTTACATGATGACGGCGATTGGTGCGGGCTTCGCCACCGCCGGCTTCTTCCACCTGCTCACTCACGGGGTATTCAAAGCGCTGCTCTTCCTGGGTGCGGGCGCCGTTATCCACGCCGTGCACAGCAATGACCTGCCCCAGATGGGTGGTCTTGCGCGCCGGATGCCACAGACCGCGATCATCTTTCTGGTCGGCACCTTATCGCTTGCCGGCATTCCGCTGTTCGGTGGATTCCTCTCGAAGGAGGAGATTCTCGGCGCCGTGTGGGCTGGCGGTATGACTGGACCGTTCGTCATCCTCCTGGTGGTGGCGTTCCTGACGGCGTTCTATATGTTCCGCGTGGTGTTCCTGGCATTTTTTGCGACGCCGCCCGCGCACGACACCCACCCTCACGATCCGCCGATGACGATGGCGTTGCCGCTCTGGATCCTGGCCGTACTGTCGTTCGGGATCGGGCTCTATTTCACCGTCGCAGGGCCCGCGCTCCCCTTCGGTCCGGCCGAGGCGGAGTTTCAGGGTCCGACATGGCTGATGCCGATCGCCGTCGGTTCCGCCGTCGGCGGCATCCTGCTCGCGTGGCTCACGTATCAGCGACGGATCATCGACGCGGGTGCGTTGGCGAGAGCGTGCGGACCGTTGCGCTACGCAGCGATGAGGCGCTTCTGGATCGACGACGTGATTGAAGCCGCCTACGGTGTGGTGCTGCTCGGATTCTCCCGAGCGATCGGATGGTTCGACCGTTATGTGATCGACGGCGTGCTCAACGTGGTGAGCGCGTGGACGCTGACCTCCGGCGAGGATCTCAGAACGATGCAGACGGGGCGGGTCCAGGACTACGTCTACGGCGTGGCAGTCGGGCTCATGATTCTCCTGCTCTGGGCACGGTGGGCACTTGCATGAGGGCCTGCGCGTGACCGGTCTTCCGATCCTCTCCATCATGACGTGGGCGCCGTTTGTCGCAGCGCTCCTCATCATGTTCTTCGCCCACCGGCGGCCGATGCTGGTGCGATTTATCTCGTTGGCCGGAGCGACGGTATCGCTTGTGGCGTCGCTGTGGGTCTACTGGGCGTACGACACGGACCTGGCCGGCTTCCAGTTCCACGAGGAGATCGCGCTCGTGCCCTCGCTGGGAATCTCGTATCTCCTTGCGGTGGACGGTATCAGCATCCTGATGTCGGTCCTGACATCGATCATCATCTTCGCGGGTGTCTTTGCGTCGTGGACCGTGAAGGAGCGAAGTCAGGAATTCTACGCGCTGCTGCTCATCCTGGTGACCGGGGTCTACGGGGTGTTCGTGTCGCTCGACCTGTTCGTCTTCTTCCTGTTCTACGAAATCGCGGTGCTGCCGATGTATCTGCTCATCGGCATCTGGGGCTCCTCCGGTGAAGTGCTGCCTCAGGGCATCTTCGGCTGGGCCATGGGCCGGACCGGCGTCGGCACCAAAGAGTACGCGGCGATGAAGCTGACGCTGTATCTGCTGTTCGGATCGGCGTTCATCCTCGTGGGCATTCTGGCCCTGTACGTCGCCGGCGGATCGCAGTCGTTCTCGTTCCTCACCTTCGAGGCGATGCAGATCGATCCGGTCCTGCAGACGTGGGTCTTCCTTGCCTTCTACGTCGGGTTCGGCATTCTCGCTGGCATCTGGCCGCTGCATACCTGGTCGCCTGACGGCCATGCGTCGGCGCCGACGGCGGTATCGATGCTCCATGCCGGCGTGCTGATGAAGCTCGGCGCATATGGTGTCGTGCGTCTGGGCATGGGGCTCTTGCCGGAAGCGGCAGTGGATTGGGCGTGGCTGGTCGGCACGATCGCGTGTATCAACATCGTGTACGGCGCGCTGAGCGCGATGGCGCAAAAGGATCTGAAGTACGTCATCGCCTACTCGTCGGTGTCACACATGGGCGTCGTCATGCTTGGCGCCGCCACGCTGACCGTCAACGGCCTCAACGGATCCGTCTTCCAGATGTTCGCCCACGGGATCATGACGGGTCTGTTCTTCGCGCTGGTCGGCTTGGTGTACGAGAAGGCGCACTCGCGCGAGATTTTCAAGATGGGCGGCTTCGCGACGATGATGCCCGGCATTGCCACCGCTTTCACAATCGGCGGCTTGTCATCGCTTGGGCTACCGGCGACTGCCGGCTTCGTGGCCGAGTTCCTCACCTTTCTCGGGACGTGGAATTCGAACTACAGCTGGTGGTTGTTCCCAGCGGTGGTTGGCGCCTTCCTGACGGCGATCTACGTCATGCGCGTCACCAAGCAGATCTTCTGGGGACCAAAGAGCGACGACCCGCGGTTCCAGCAGCTGCCGGATGCGCAGGGACCCGAGTGGCCGGCGCTGGGCATTCTGGTCTTTGTGCTCATACTCTTCGGCCTGTTCCCGAGCCTGGCGATCGGCCCGGTTGATTCGGCCACAGGTCCGCTGCTGCTGAGGCTGACCGGCCAATGACGTTTTCTCTCGGCATGCCGCTCGTCGTCGAGTTCGCGCTGTTCGCGCTCGCCGTGATTGTCCTGGTCGCGGGCATCATGCGCCCGAGGCCTCGTGAGTACGCCGCCGAGGATCCGCACCAGGGACCAGCGGGTACGGCGGTCGGCTGGGTCACGCTGGTTGGCCTGCTCGCGATCTTCGGCCTCACCTTCCTGGCAACAGAAGGTGCATCGATCCTGCGCGGCGCCTTTGTCCAGGACGGCCTGGCCGTTTTCGCCAAGCAGCTGTTCATCGCATCGGCGGCCCTCAGCGTGCTCGGCTCGCTCACCATTCGGCACGATGCCTTCACCCGCCGGACGAGCGAATATCACTTCGCGCTGGTCGCCTCCCTGCTCGGCATGTCGGTCCTGGCGTCTTCGCGCGAGCTGGTGCTGCTATTTGTCGCGTTCGAGCTGATGTCGCTCCCGCTGTTCCTGCTGACAGGTTTCCTCAAGCGCGACGCGGTCGCCCCGGAAGCCGCACTGAAGTTCTTCCTCGTCGGCACCGCGTCGTCGGCCGTCATCGTGTACGGGATGTCGTTTGTGTACGGCGTCTCTGGGAGCACATCGTTCGACGCGATTCCGGCAGCGATGGCCGGCGGCCATCCGCTCATGCTGCTGGGCATGACACTGCTGCTGGCCGGACTTGGTTTCAAGATCGCCGCGTTCCCGTTCCATATGTGGGCACCGGACACATACGAGGCGGCCTCGACACCGTTTGTCGCGTGGCTCTCGGTGGCGCCGAAGGCTGCGGGCTTTATCGCGATCATCCGCCTGTTTCTGGAGGGCGTCGGAGACGCGGCGTTGATCTGGATTCCGGCGCTCTCGGTGCTGGCCGGCATGACGATTGTGACCGGCAACTTCATGGCGATCCCGCAGCAGAACATCAAGCGCATGCTTGCCTACTCGGGGGTGGCACACATCGGCTACATGTTGGTGGGGCTTGCCGCACTGTCCAGTTCCGGCGTCGGCATGATGCTATTCTACCTCGTGGCATACATGTTCGGAAACATGGGTGCCTTCCTCGTGGTCGAGGCGGTTGCGCAGTCGGAGCAGTCGAACAACGTCGACGCGTACCGCGGCCTTGCGCGCCGGTCGCCACTGCTCGCGCTGGCGATGTTGATCTTCCTGCTCTCGCTCGGTGGGATTCCGTTCGTGGCCGGCTTCTGGGCCAAGCTGTACGTGTTCTGGGCCGCGATCGAGCGCGGCCTCTACGGCCTGGTCTTCCTCGGCGCCGTGCTGACTGTCGTGGCGCTGTACTACTACCTCCAGGTGGCCAGGCAGATGTACATCGAAGCGCCGGAGCGCGACGAGCCCATCCCCATCCCAACGCCACTGACCGCCGCGATCGTGGCCTGCCTCATCGGCGTCGTCGGCATGGGTGTCTACCCCGGGCCCTGGGTCGCCATGGTCATGCGCATCGCCGACACGCTGTTCTAGCAGGCTGCTGAAAAACTCCGTGAAATGGGATCGACAGATCGATCCCGGCGTACTACCATGCTCCCAACACCGCTGAAGGGAGCCCCATCATGCGCGGACACGATGAGCAAAGCACTCACATGTTCAGCTACCTGTCGCCGGAACAGCGCGTGCCAGCCGACCATCCGCTCCGCGCGGTTCGCGCGCTGACGGACGAAGCGCTGAGAACGATGTCGCGCAGGTTCGCCGGCCTGTACGCCAACACAGGGCGTCCGTCGATCCCGCCGGAACAGCTGCTGCGCGCGTTGTTGCTGCAGGTGCTCTACACGGTGCGGAGCGAGCGGCTGCTGATGGAAGAGCTCAATTACAACCTGCTGTTCCGCTGGTTCGTGGGCTTGAATTTGGACGACCCGGTTTGGCATCCCACCACGTTTACCAAGAATCGCGACCGGCTGCTGGCGGGCGATCTCGCGGCCGCCTTCTTTGATGCGGTGCAGGCCCACGCGCGGGCGGCCGGGCTGCTCTCGGACGAACACTTCACTGTGGATGGGACCCAATTGGAAGCGTGGGCCAGCCTGAAGAGCTTTCGGTGCCGGGACGCGGCGGAGAGCGACCCGCCCGATGACCCCGGGAATCCCACGGTCAACTTCCACGGGGAGCGGCGGCGCAACGACACGCACCAGTCGACGACCGATCCGGAGGCGATGCTGCCTCGGAAGGGCCAGGGGAAGGAAGCCAAGCTGGCGTATCTGGGCCACGTGCTGCTGGACAATCGACAGGGACTTGTCGCCAACGTCTGCGCGACTCACGCGACGGGGACCGCCGAACGCGAGGCAGCGGCGCTGTTGCTGGAGGCCAGCGCGCCGCCGGGCAGCACGGTCGGGGCGGACAAGGGCTACGATGTGGCAAGCTTTGTGGCCGCTGTCCGTATCCGGGCCGTCACGCCCCACGTTGCTCAGAAGGTCCGCTGGAGTGCGATCGATGGCCGGACCACGCGGCATGCGGGCTATCACGTCAGTCAGCGGAAACGGAAACTCGTAGAACAGGTCTTTGGCTGGATGAAGACCGTCGGCGGCTTGCGCAAACTCCGGCATCGCGGTGTCGCCCTCGTGGATTGGCAGCTTACCTTCGCCGCCACGGTCTATAACTTGGTCCGGCTGCGGAATCTGGAGGCGAGGTGTCCCTGATCACCGGCCGCGCGTGTCGCCGGCCCCTTGATCGGGGCCAGCGCACAGCCGTGCGCACCGTTGTCGGTCGGTGGTGACTCGCATGATCCTTAGAAAACGGCCCGATCACCCGGGTTCTTCAGCAGCCTGCTAGTGGTCTGGTTGCGAATCAGCTCGGCATTCGGCCGGCGATGCCTCCCGACCGCCGGCGTTGCTCCTCGGTCACATGCGCCCGGCATGTTCGCTCGTCGCGCCTGGCCAGCCGGGCGCCTCACCGCCCTCGGTGCACGAGCCAATTCGCAACCAGACCACTAGCTGACAGATAGAATGCGGTCGGAGCGTCAATGAGACGAGTGACCGAGTCACATACGATTTCCCTGGACGAGATCCGAACGCTCGCGGAGGAACGATTCGGCGACATGATCAAGGGCGTTCTCGATCTCGAACGCGGCATTTTGCTGCTCGACGCAGACCTGCATGCCGATCAGGAGGCCAGCCTGCTGGCGGACGGGTCAAAACAATCGGATCTCTGGGGAATCAATCTCTACCCTGACGCGGCGGGAGACGACTGGCTGGAATTTGACTCCATGATCAACCTTCGGCCGTCTTTCGGCAATCGGTCGCGCGGGGTCGACGACCCGGTCACCCGAGTGGCCATCGCTGCCTTCATTGCCCGTGTGGTGCGTCGATGACCGAGTGGCAACATCGTGACGTCGCTCACGGTCGCTTGCACGCTCTGTCGCTCGCCGAGCAATTCGGCAATGTCGGGAGTGAGATCAGCCGCGCGATCCGTTGGTCGACGAAGAATCCTGAGACCGCCCAGGCCGCTCTGTACCGCGGGCTCGAGTTGTTCGACCTGATGCTGGATGACCCGCGGCATCGGCGGTCAGTCGCGCGTCTCCGCGAAATCGCGCGTGCGCGCGAAGTGGTGGTCGATTTTCTCGCGGGGTCAAACGAGTACGGCTCGACCGGCGCGTCGCTACAGAAATACTTCGACCATTTCGCTCTCGCCGCGCGGCGGGCTCACCTCAACGGCTAGGTCCGGGATTCCGCACTCGGAATCGGTCAACAGTAGCGCTGTCGGAACGTCAATACCGACGTGGCCACCTGACTCCGAACAAACCCATGGGCGGCGGTCTGGCCCCGGAGAGGCCCTTGACCTGTCATGAGTAAGACGATATCTTACTTCCATGAAGACCACTGTGTCGTCCAGAGGTCAACTGGTCTTGCCCGCAGAGTTCCGCCGGCTGGATCGAATCGAAGCTGGTCAGGAATTCGACGTGGAGCGTCTCGATCGTGGCGAATACCGCCTCGTCAGACGTACGGCCCGGCCGAATGACGGCGCCGTGGACTGGCTGCTTGCGTGTCCAGCAAAAGGCTTCTTCGTGCCCGTCTCTTCCGAGTCGACAGACACCCTGTGAAGTACCTCGTCGATGCAAATGTCCTGAGTGAACCGACGAAGCCGTCCCCGGAGCCACGGGTGATCGAGTGGCTTCGCCGTCACGAAACGGACATGGCGGTCGATCCGATCATCGTCGGCGAACTGCGCTTTGGCATCCTGCTCCTTCCGAAGGGAAAGAAGCGAACGGCGCTCGAACAGTGGTTTGATGCCGGTGTGCGGCGCCTGCACTGCGTGCCGTGGGACAGGGACACGGGTGTGAAATGGGCTGAGCTGCTCGCGCGCCTTCGTTCAACCGGGAAAGCGATGCCGATCAAGGACAGCCTGATCGCGGCGACCGCGCTTTTCTACGGACTGAAGGTGGTCACGCGCAACCGCTCTGATTTCGAGACAGCTGGAGTGAGCATCATCGACCCGTTCAGGGCGTAGAAACCGCTTAGGGACGTCCCGCCCGTATAATCCACGGCAACACCCGTGCCCCTTACTCCCGGCACCCGCCTCGGCCCCTATGAGATCACTGCCCAGATCGGCGTGGGCGGAATGGGGGAGGTGTATCAGGCCACCGACACGAACCTCAAGCGAGCCGTCGCTATCAAGGTGCTGCCGGAGTCGTTGGCGTTGGATGCGGAGCGACTGGCGCGCTTTCAACGCGAGGCTGAAGTCCTCGCCGCCCTGAATCATCCGAACATCGCGCAGATCCACGGCCTCGAAAAGAGCGACGGCACGATCTCGCTGGTGATGGAACTGGTCGAGGGACCGACGCTCGCCGACCGCGTCGCGCAGGGTGCGATCCCAGTCGACGAGGCACTCCCAATCGCGAAGCAGATCGCCGAGGCCCTCGAAGCGGCGCACGAGCAGGGGATCATTCACCGTGATCTGAAGCCCGCCAATGTGAAAGTGCGCCCGGACGGCACGGTGAAGGTGCTGGACTTCGGCTTAGCGAAGGCCATGGAACCGACCCGGCGCGATGGCACCTGAGTTCTCGCAGGCACCGACCATCACGACACCCGCGATGACGCAGGCCGGGATGATCCTTGGCACGGCAGCGTACATGTCGCCGGAGCAAGCCAAGGGACGCACGGTCGATAAGCGCAGCGACGTGTGGGCGTTTGGCGCGGTCCTGTACGAGATGCTCACGGGGCAGCGGGCGTTTGCGGGCGAGGATGTGTCCGACACGATGGCGTCGGTGTTGAAGGCAGACACTAACTGGGACGCCTTCCCAGACTCGGTCTCTCCAACGGTTGTGAATGTGATCAGGCGATGCCTCCAGCGGGATCGCAGTGAGCGCGCCCGTGACATCGGCGACGTGCGCCTCGCGCTGGAGGGCGCGTTCGAGACGGGCGCGTCCACGGCGGCGGAGTCGGTCGCGGTTTCTCAGACGGTTGTGTGGCGGCGGGCACTGCCGTGGGTCGCCGGCGCGACACTGATCGGCGGGCTGGTCATCGGCCTCACGCTCTCTGATGTCGTGCGGCCAGCGCCCTCGTCCGCGCTCGTCGAACGCTTCGTGGTGACCACGCCGACCACTCCACTGCTTAACGCTGGATTTCGCTCCATAGCGATCTCAGCCGATGGAACACGCATCGTGTATCTGAGCAGCGCGGACGGCACGACTCACGTCTATGTCCGGCCGGTCGATCAACTCGAGGGGTACTCGCTGTATAGCACAAGCCTGGGCGGCAATCCCACCGTCTCGCCCGATGGTGCCTGGGTCGTCTTTGGGAGCGACGGTATGTGGAGGAAGGTCTCCATCCTCGGGGGGCCGCCTCTCACGTTGTTCCCGAACCCCACGGGCACTGCGCCCCGTGGCGCCAGCTGGGGACCGGACGATACGATCTTCTTTGCGCAGAACGGTACGGGCCTGTTTCGTGGACCCGCCGGGGGTGGCCAGTCCGCGGTGTTGACCACTCCGGACGCTGAGCGCGGCGAGGTCGGCCATTACTGGCCGGAGGTCCTGCCCGGAGGCGAGGCCGTCCTCTTTACCGTCGTCCATGGCCCAGGCGCGGAGAACATGGAACTGGCCGTGCTCGATCTCGCCACGATGGAGCAGAAGGTCCTATTGCCTGGTGGGAGCCATGCCCAGTACGCGGCCACGGGGCATCTGGTCTACGGGGCCGACGGTGCGTTGCGAGCGGTGCCGTTTGATCTTGGGCGGCTCGAAGTCACCGGCGACCCCGTGCCCCTGCTCGAAGGCGTAATGACCGATCCCACCGGCCTGGTGCAGTTCAGCCTGTCGGCCAACGGCTCCCTGCTCTACGCCACTGGCGATCCGCAGGGAGCTGCGCAGCGGACACTCGTCTGGGTGGACCGCCAGGGGCAGGAAGAGCTGCTGGCCGCACCCCCACGGACCTACCAGTACCCGCGTCTCTCGCCGGATGCCACACGCGTCGCGCTGGACGTGCGGGACCAGGAGGACGACATCTGGATCTGGGACCTCGCCCGCGAGACGTTGACCCGGCTCACCTTCGACCCCGGTTTCGATCAATATCCCGTCTGGACACCGGACAGCACACGGGTCGTGTTTAGCTCCACCAGGGGAGGGAGGGACCTGTATTGGAAAGCGGCCGATGGCACCGGCACGGTCGAGCGCTTGACGGAGAGCGCCAATCTTCCGTACGGCTATTCGTTCTCCCCCGATGGAGAGTCGCTGGTGCTCCGTGAGAATCAGCCTGACACCGGTGAAGACCTGCGTGTGCTCTCGTTGGCCGGGAACCAGACAGTCGAAACACTGGTGGCCACTGAGTTTGCAGAGCGTAACGCGGAACTTTCTCCCGACGGCCGCTGGATGGCCTACCAGTCGACCCAGTCCGGCCAAGATGAAGTCTACGTCCGGCCGTTTCCCAATGTAGACGATGGGCAGTGGCAGATCTCGACCGGGGGCGGCACGCGGCCCCTCTGGGCGTCCACCGGACGCGAGCTGTTCTATCGGCGCGGTGCCGCGCTGATGGTCGTACCGATGCAGACGGGGCCGAGCTTCACGCCCGCCACGCCGGAGGTCCTGTTTGAGGGCACCTACCACACGGGACCGGGTCGAAGCTACGACATCGCACCCGACGGCCAGCGGTTCCTGATGATCAAGGAAGGCGGAGGAGCCGAGGACACGTCGGCGCCGCCCAGTCTCATCGTCGTCCAGAACTGGTTCGAGGAGCTGGAGCGGCTGGTGCCGGTGGACTGAACCGCCTCGCGTCGCCAGACTGGATTGGCAGGGAGTCAACAGGGACGTGGAGGTGTCGGACGGCTCGCCGACCTGCGGAGCATGCCGACGCGGATCGGCTGAAGCCGAGCGGAGCGATTCAGTGCCGCGAGTTCGGTCCGCGCGATCCGTGACGTAGGAACTAGCTGGGCCAGTGCATGCCGCGACGGCAGGCGCTCGAGTCAGGCACTACTCGCGGCAGCGGCGGAAGGGCACGAGCGGAGCGAGGCTTCCGGCGTGCGGAGCCGGGAGGCGAACGGCCGGCACATCCACGTCCTTAACGCTATCGCGACTCTGTCACAGTGCGCCCTCCGAACGGCCGTATAGCCCACGCAAGAACCGGCCTGCTCGCCTACCGCACGCGAACAGTCGGCATCAGCGGCCCATCGCGGCGAGTCGCGCTCTCCCGCACTCGATCACGATGGACATCCACCGATCGAATCGCTCGGGGCCGTAGAGGTACGGATTCGGCCCTGTCGGGTTGCTACGGATGGCTTCCAGCAGCGCGAAGTCATCCTGGAGACCGCCTGCGTGAAAGTTGATCGCCGCCTCGACCCCGAGCGGTCTCGCGAACTCGTTGAAGACGTGATCGAACTGCTCGAGCGATGCCCGCGTCGGCATCTGCGTAGCGGCGAACGTCATCACCGTATGCGGCGTGCCATTGTGCGTGACCGGCACAATCACCCCGAGCGCACCAGGCGTATGGCCGGGGATATTGACGAGCGTCACCGTCGTATCGCCTAGCGTCAGCTTCTGGCCGGTTCCCTGCACCGCCTCGCGCCGGCGCGGGTGGTCGCGGCGGGGGAACAGCTACGGCCGGAACGCCAGGCGGAGGCGCCGGCAGGTAAGGTCGGACGAGTTTACCTGCCTACGCAGGCAACCTCATCTAATACCGCCGGCCGGGTTAGCTGCGGGACCAGCCCCACCGCCACGACCACGGAGGGGAGGCGGCTGGTATGTTCCCAGACCGTGGAATTCGTTGGAGTAGACCGTTTCGTAACGCAGCCCGTTCCCATCCTCGTCGACAAATCCCAGGGACTGTTGAAACAGGCCCGGCTCCGGGTACCCCTTCGGCACGGTCCCCTCAGCGACGTAGAGGCGGTTGTCGTGCATGAAGATCGACACGGACGTGCGGGACTCATCGGCGTTGGTCAGCTGGAGCGTCTGTCCTTCAACGAGATCCGTAAACGCCCACGTGTAGTGTGTGACCGTGGCATCCCGTTGAATGAACTTCAACGAGGCGTAGATGAGTGCGCCTCGTATGTCCTGAAACGCGTATCCAGGACCGATGACGCTGAGCAACAGGCCCCCGGTCTGGCCTTCGCAGGTTTCGGCCCCCGGTGGGCACGCCTCGCTTCGCTCGACGCCCTGCTGCTCGATGTCGCGGTAATCGACAGCGGTCATCGAGTAGCGTCCCAGGCCCCTCTCGGCGGTGTACACATTCGCCGGTAGGGCGTACCCTTGTTCCGACACCCACGTAGTCGCCGTCACCGTCGGCTCGCCAGGAAAATTGATCTTGAAGCCATCCTGCTCGTTCACGTACAGGCTCCATTCCTGCGCGGAGGCGGACCCCGACAGGGACACGACGAACGCCATCGCCAGCACAGACACGCGCATCATCTTTCCTCCCAACTACTCCTGCCCTTCGAGCCGCATGACGGTTGCTGATCGACGCTCCCGATAGCGTGACGACGTCACGGCAGGCGGAAGGTCGTGATGTCTCTCGACATTCTGTCCATGCCGCAGCCATGCGCCCCTCCCATGACGTAGCCGACGTTATCGAGGGTCGTGCCGTACGCCGCGTGCCGTCCGATCGGCATCGGCGGCAGCATCGTCCACTCGTTGGTCGTGGGGTCGTACATCTCGGCGTCGTCGAACGTGAGCCGCGCCGGACGATCCTTGCACTCACCGCCGGCATACACCAAGCGCCCGTTGAGGACGAATGACACGCCCGCGCTGCGCGCCACGCTCAGTGGGCCGCCCACGCTCCAGGTGTTTGTCACGGGATCGTAGATGTCATGCTTGGTCGTGTTGTCGACGGTCGCACCGAAGCGTCCGCCAAAGACGTGAACCTTTCCATCCAGCGCGGCAATGCCCAGATGGTCGCGCGCGCCGGGCAGTGGCGCCAGTAGCGTCCAGGTATCGGCGACCGGGTCGTAGACCTCGTTGGTATCCACCGTCTGCTGATCAGGATTGCGGCCGCCGATCGCGTACACCTTGCCATCCACGACAACCGCTCCGGGCGCACCGCGCGGGGCGGAGAGCGGCGCCAGCGCACGCCATGTGTCGGTGGCGGGGTCGTATTCGTAGACGTTCGTCACTGCGCCGCCGTGCGCGCCGAACTGGAAACCACCCACTACGATGATCTTCCCGTCCAAGACCGTCGAGCCGGCATGCGACGTGACTTGCGGCATCAAGGCCGCCTCCCGCCATGTCTCGGTGACCGGGTCGTATTCCTGGTTCAACGAGTTGGCGTTCACTCCGCGCATTTGACCGCCAATCACGTAGAGCTTTCCGGCCGCCGCAGCGAGCGTGATCTCCGACCGCTCGTAGGGCATCGATCCAACGGATGTCCAGGTGGCCTCTCCCTGGGCCATCGTCAGGATCGGCATTGAGCCGACAAGCAGAACAAAGAGCACGCCGAGAACCAGACGCGAGCGAAAGAGGCGCATGTCATCCTCCAGGCAGGAAAAATGGGACGGCGAGACATGGTTATACACCGACTCCGAGCGATCGGGCGAAACTTCCTCAGACGACGGCCTCCGACCTGGGGAGCCGCGTGAAAAGAGGGGGCTAGCAGGCTGCTGAAGAACCCGGGTGATCGGGCCGTTTTCTAAGGATCATGCGAGTCACCACCGACCGACAACGGTGCGCACGGCTGTGCGCTGGCCCCGATCAAGGGGCCGGCGACACGCGCGGCCGGTGATCAGGGACACCTCGCCTCCAGATTCCGCAGCCGGACCAAGTTATAGACCGTGGCGGCGAAGGTAAGCTGCCAATCCACGAGGGCGACACCGCGATGCCGGAGTTTGCGCAAGCCGCCGACGGTCTTCATCCAGCCAAAGACCTGTTCTACGAGTTTCCGTTTCCGCTGACTGACGTGATAGCCCGCATGCCGCGTGGTCCGGCCATCGATCGCACTCCAGCGGACCTTCTGAGCAACGTGGGGCGTGACGGCCCGGATACGGACAGCGGCCACAAAGCTTGCCACATCGTAGCCCTTGTCCGCCCCGACCGTGCTGCCCGGCGGCGCGCTGGCCTCCAGCAACAGCGCCGCTGCCTCGCGTTCGGCGGTCCCCGTCGCGTGAGTCGCGCAGACGTTGGCGACAAGTCCCTGTCGCTTGTCCAGCAGCACGTGGCCCAGATACGCCAGCTTGGCTTCCTTCCCCTGGCCCTTCCGAGGCAGCATCGCCTCCGGATCGGTCGTCGACTGGTGCGTGTCGTTGCGCCGCCGCTCCCCGTGGAAGTTGACCGTGGGATTCCCGGGGTCATCGGGCGGGTCGCTCTCCGCCGCGTCCCGGCACCGAAAGCTCTTCAGGCTGGCCCACGCTTCCAATTGGGTCCCATCCACAGTGAAGTGTTCGTCCGAGAGCAGCCCGGCCGCCCGCGCGTGGGCCTGCACCGCATCAAAGAAGGCGGCCGCGAGATCGCCCGCCAGCAGCCGGTCGCGATTCTTGGTAAACGTGGTGGGATGCCAAACCGGGTCGTCCAAATTCAAGCCCACGAACCAGCGGAACAGCAGGTTGTAATTGAGCTCTTCCATCAGCAGCCGCTCGCTCCGCACCGTGTAGAGCACCTGCAGCAACAACGCGCGCAGCAGCTGTTCCGGCGGGATCGACGGACGCCCTGTGTTGGCGTACAGGCCGGCGAACCTGCGCGACATCGTTCTCAGCGCTTCGTCCGTCAGCGCGCGAACCGCGCGGAGCGGATGGTCGGCTGGCACGCGCTGTTCCGGCGACAGGTAGCTGAACATGTGAGTGCTTTGCTCATCGTGTCCGCGCATGATGGGGCTCCCTTCAGCGGTGTTGGGAGCATGGTAGTACGCCGGGATCGATCTGTCGATCCCATTTCACGGAGTTTTTCAGCAGCCTGCTAGAAGAATCCGCCGAAGTCCGCTGTCGTGCCGAGGACGAACTGTGAGGTCGCGGTGTCGAGCAACTCGTGCACCTCTCGGAGCTGACCGTCTTCGCACCGAACGAACAGGGCGTACTCAACCGAGTACTGCTCGCCGTTCGGGCGAATACGAGCGGTGTAGCGGAAGCGCACGCTGCTGCGTGCCGCGTCGCCGGTCTCGTCCAGGATCTCGACGTGGACGTCGGGAAAGTAGAGCTTGCCCCAGACGGCTCGATTGAAGGCGAGCACGGTGACTCGCCCTCTATGAGGACCCGCGAAGCGCCCGGACGATTCTGGCAGCGTCCACTCGATGTCGGGATGGTAGAGTTCGGCCATCGCGTCTGGATCGCCGAAGCGCTCGATGAGCCGCCGAGCTGGTGTCATGTTCGAGCCAGTGTCAGGCCCTCTCGATTTCGCTGAGATCGAGTTGTACGATGATGCGCGGCCGCATGACGAACTTCTGTACCTTGCCCGTCACCATCCTAAACAGAAACTTGGCCGAACTGAATCATCGACCAAGTTTCCGTTTTGGCACTCCTACGGGCAGAGCACCCTGGCAGCCCGTGGTGCAAGTCCGCCTGCATTCGACAAGCGATGCATCCTCGCGGTCTGCGTTGCTCCTCCTTCAAATACGCTCAGTATTCTCACTCGTCACGCCTTGTCCGCAAGGCGCCTCGCTCGTCTCGGTGCGACGCCGGGCTTTCACCACGGACTGCTGGCGTTACCTAAAGCGCGCTCCAAAACGATCCCCAGATACCGAATTGCCATCATATTCTATGCATACAGCAGTCAGGGGGAACAAGGCGTTTGGATCAGGGTTTGGTCGCCGCTCAATCGGACTCACTTCCCAGGGCTCGATAAATGCCGGGTCATCCACCGTCGTCTCAAGCGTGACCACGTCGCCCCGCCTGGTAAATCGCTCAGTAATTTTCGTGGCCGCACTCATCGGCCACCCTCTGGTGGAGTACCAGACAAGTTCGTCAGGAAAATCCACTGTTTCGACAACAAGAGTGTCTCCTTCCCAGCGACCAACCGTACTACCACCCAACTGATTCAAACCTTCGTAGTCATCCTCTGAATGCAGCGGTCTGCCGTCGGTCGGCACTTGACGGATAGCCGGAGGCGCCCTCCCGTAAAGAAGCACTACCTTATTGGGTAACTGGATAATCTCGCTTGGGAAGCCTCGCTTAATGATACCTTTCTCTTGGCAGCCGAAGCCAGGATCCGTCGGTCTCTCGTAAGCGTACTCTTCATTCCATCTGACCTGCTCCCAATATTCGGCCTTGTAAAGAGGCATCCTGTCGCGATCAGACTTGATAATGATTTCCTGATCAATCTCGACCCAATAAAAGTTCCCGTCTCGCACCTGCATCGTGCTGCCTACTTCATCGCTGTCGGTATCAGCACCAGCAAAACCGAAAGCTCTCCCGCTCCGGGCATAAGGGCCCTCTTGCAGCCCAGGGACGCCTCCAATCCAAATACCGCTAAGATCGGGATGACCCTGTTCCGTGCGCGGTGTAGGCGCGCTCAGCAGCTCGTCACGCGAGGGGCTAGGGGGACCACCTTGGCGACCTTGCGCTATTGCCGGCTGTGCCAGAACCGCTGTGATTCCAATTGCGAAAACCGTTCTCAACAAGATATGCATTTCCCATTCTCCCCTAGTTGGTGCGCCTTAACGTCACCAGCGTGAGATCGTAGCCTGTCATAAATTCCACCGGACGGGCATCAGCGCCTTGGGCAGTGTTGATCTCCAAACTACCGTCCGCATGGAAGCGATATATTCCGTCCCAGACGGTGCCATCGATTGGCGGTGTCAAGTTTCTGCCTATGAATGTGAGGTCAATGGTCCCCAATTCGGGATCCACACTGTACGTGCCGCGCCACGGCGTTCGCTGCAACCGTAGAATCGAGAAAGAATTGTCGGCATTGAACACCACACTCGCTCCCTCTAACTCCTGAGAAGGCCGCATTTCCCTTTCGGCCTCCTCTACCACCCAGCTCCCCTCGAAGCTTTGAGCGGCGGCGCTTTGAGCAGCGGAGCTCTGAGATACGGTTGCAAAGGCGACAACCCCCAGGAAGCAACAGAACATAGCCAGCGCTTCCTTGAACGTTTTACCAGACTGGTCCACCCAAAATGACATAGTCTGCCCTTCCCCTTTATCGAAAAATCAGAAGATCGCTATGCTCTATATTTTTTGAAGACACTATTTGTCCTCATGTTCCACCCAGAGGATCTCCCGACCATAGAATATGGGATGTACCATCTGGCAAGACAATCTCGGCAAGGAAGCCTTCAGCCCGACCGCTATGAGCCCTCACGCCACGAATGGTATAGGTTTCCCCGTGTACGAGGGTATCCTTCGCGAGCCCTTGTTGGCGCAATCCCCGAATTCCGGTGGTATGGACGGCCCACTCCTCGACTTCGCCTTGCTCATTCTCTACATCAAAGAAGAGAAACACGTGCGGATTGATCCAGCGGGTCCTGGTCAAGACGGCATTGTCAATAAGAAACGGCCAATCGAAATCGTATTGTGCAGAAACGGAATGGTGAGCATACGTGGAATACGACACGCCGGCCACAAGCACAGCGACCAGACAGATGCTGGCGGACAGTTTGTTCAATGCGAGTTTCATTAGTTCAGTCATGACATCTACTCCTCTAAAGCTACAAATCATAAAGCCCTGACGGGAGAACTCCTCACTCAGATCAGCGACTTGCCGAGGCCGACATGACATTCTCAGGGACTGGGAAAATGACATAGGCGTTGGTGCACCAGCAGGTATTAATTTCTACATCCAGAATCGTATGGCCATCGAGCTTTTGCACGATACGGCTGGGAAATTGGAACCCACTCATGATTTCATCGCTCAGCAATGGATCAAGCGGTTCGTAATCGCGATAACCCGAATATTCGCCAGTTAAGGTCGCCTGACCCAGGACGGGGTGATTCACGTTCATTTCCACAAGCTCTGGACGACGATTACGATTTAACCGAATCTTCATGCTCGCGTCGTTGTAGGGAACACTCAACTCATAGGTCCGGTGTTCGAGCTCCGTCACTTGCACCTGATCGACACTCTGATGAGCGAGTTTGATTGCAGCAGGGGGAGTGACAGCAAGCAGTCTCTGCCGCCAATCGTGAAGCTGAGGTGCAGGGGTCTGCGAGTCCCCCACGGGCGGTCCCTCAAGTGCAACGTTCTGCTCGTTCCAGGAGTAATCTCCGGCAGTAGCCCACACCGAACGCTCGCCCTCAGAAGTTGTGAGATCATAACGCAGGCCCCCGTCAGGGTAGGCTATTTCCACGTAGTACCTGTCAAGTTCGACCCGGGGCCAATCTGATGGGTCTGAATCCGTTACCTGGTAATAGACACCCGAGCCTTCGTAGCGCAATGTCTGCCATACGTCGGATTCCTGCATGCCGCGCAACATGCCTATCGAACGGGCGGCGGTATAGATAATTCTCGGCGCTGTTGGCTCATAAGTATCTCGAACCACCCAATCGCTCTGCCCATAGGTCAAGTGGCTAAACCCGGCGAACCATACAAAGACCAATAGGATGAACTTTCGCTTAAGAAAATACTTTCTGATCATGATGTCCCGCTGCTTCTACCAATAGCCCCAAACTACAGGCCAATCCTTTGACCCACCTCTACTTACATTGGCACTGTCAAGTTGACGTCAAGCGGACAGGCTTCGCCCGTCCGATGCGGCGACAACTCATAACCTCCGATTTATACACACGTCGCCTCCCGCCAGACCCCGAAGGCACGGGTACGCAACAGGCGATGGTGCACGGCTCGCAGAAGGTGACGACCGACACGAAAGAGATTCAACACGACGCCATGCACCGACAGGAATCGTTGCGCGTGCGTGGCCGATTTGAACCGGCGCATCTGGCGCTCGCGGTGCCGGGTCGGCTGGTGAGACACTTCCGCTCGATTGTTTTCGTATTGCCGCGTGCCGTGCAGCACGGACGGCATGACCGTGCGGTGCGCTGCCGCGTAACTGCGCAGCTTGTCGGTAACCAGACGGAGCGGTCCACGGCCTTGCCGCCGCCTCCGGGATCCGGTCCTTCTTCAACCGAGGCGCACACCTGATCCGTCGCTCCTCAGCACGAGGGGGGCGCCCGCCGACGTTCATGACCGTGTCCGCGACATGGGCTAACCGTTCGCCCTGATTCTACACGTATTCATGACTGTCAAGTATCCAAGGGCGCGTCGCATGTTGACCCAGCACCATCTCGTCGCCTACGCTTCTCCGTTCGGCGGCGCTACCGTTGAGAAAGGCGAGTCCGGATCATGGAGATGCTTGCGTGGCTCGAAAGCAGCGCACTGGCAAGGTGGGTAGTCGAGTCCGAGTCGCTGTTGGCTCTGCCGACGGTGCTGACCTTGCACACGATGGGGCTGGCCATTCTTGTCGGGTCGGCATGGGTGCTCGATCTGCGGCTGCTGGGCCTGTGGCGCCAGATTCCGTTGGCCGCGATGCGTGTGCTGTATCGCCCGATGTGGATCGGACTCGGCATCAACACCGTGACCGGCATCCTGCTCTTCGCGTCGCAGGCAACCCAGCGGGGCACGTCGCCCACCTTTTTCACCAAGATGTTCTTCGTCGCATGCGGCGTCAGCACCCTCGTACTAATCCAGCGGCACGTCTACGGTCCGACGGCCGACCCTGAAAAGCCCAGCGGCATGGCTCGGGGCCTCGCGATCGGCTCCATGCTGGCCTGGACGGCGGCGGTGACGGCCGGACGGATGCTGGGTTACATCTTCATGATCGAATCCTGAGGGACGGCGCCATGGACAGCTTCGCGAGCTTCCCGATCGACTCGGTCGACCTGCCGCATCTGCATCTGCTGCTGAACCACGTGCCGACAGTCGGTACGATCGTGGCGATCTTCTTGCTTCTCATGGGGATGGTTCGCCAAGAGGCCGCGCTCAGACATGCGAGCCTGGAAGTGTTCTTCCTGGTCGCGCTCTTCACTTTGCCGGTGTACGTGACCGGCGGGGCCGCCCAGTTCGCGATCCAAGACCTCCCGGACATCTCGTCCGCACTCATTACGGCTCACCATGACGCGGCCCTGCTGGCCTTCATGTGCATGCAGATCACCGGCTTCGTGGCCTGGGTTGGCTTGTGGCAGGCTCGCCGCCTGCCCCGTCCCGGGGCCTGGCTCTCGCCAGCCGTTCTGCTGCTCTCGACCCTGACCCTCGGGATGATGGCACGCGCCGCGACGATGGGGGGAGAGATCAACCATCCAGAGATCCGGGTCGACGAGGTGGCAGCGGTAGGCACGGGGTGGCTGACATCGACCGCCATCAACGCGTGGGTGTTCCAGGAACCCATGGTCTGGCCGGTGGCCGAGGTTCTGCACTTCCTCGGACTCTGCATGGCCTTCGGCGTTCTGCTTGCGGTGAATCTGCGGCTGCTCGGCGCGATGAAGCGCATTCCGTTCGCGGCGGTCCACCGTCTCCTGCCGTGGGGGCTTCTCGCGCTCGGCATCAATCTAGCCACCGGGATGCTCTTCTACATCTCGGTGCCAGGCCAGTACGCGGCCAACGGGCCCTTCTACTGGAAGATCCTGTTCCTGATAGCCGCCGGCGTCAATTTCCTGTATCTGACGGTCATCGACGACACGTGGGCGATCGAGGCCGGCGGGAATGCCCGATGGATCGACAAGACGATGGCGGTGTCGTCCATCGTGCTATGGCTCGGAATCATCTACTGGGGCCGTATGCTGCCGTTCCTCGGCGGCGCCTTTTGATTGTGAGGAAACCAGATGCCCCTACCTGTCCTGGCTGGCTTGGTCGTCATTCTCGTGCTCGGGATCGCCGGTCTGCTCGGCTACCTGATCGATCGAACGGGATGAACGGACCTTGCCGTCATGTGTCGGCGTTGACCGCGCGGGCCGACCGGGCGCACGCACGGGCGTGATGGCAAAGCGGAGCGCCCGAACGTGAAGACGTCATCGTCAGACGATCGGAGGTCCGTGCCCGACGTGTTTCGAACTCCGGAAGAGCGCTTCTCTGTGCTCCGCGACTACCCGTTCTCCCCGAATTACATCGAGTGGCAGGGGCTCCGGAGCACCTTCAAGCGGCCGGGCCGTAAACAGACTTGACCTCAAGGAACTCCTCGATGCCGTACGCGCCCCACTCGCGGCCGTTGCCCGACTGCTTATAACCGCCGAAAGGCGCAGCGCCTGCGAGCGGCGCGCCGTTTATGTGCACCATGCCGGCGCGTATGCGCGAAGCCACGCGCTTGGCGCGCACCGCGTCTCCCGAGGACACGTAGCTCGATAGTCCGTATGGCGTGTCGTTGGCGATGGCAATCGCCTGCTCCTCACTCTCGTAGGGAAGGATGCAGAGCACCGGGCCAAAGATCTCTTCCCGCGCGATGGTCATGTCGGGGCTCACGCCAGAGAACACCGTCGGCTTCACGAAATAACCCGTCTCGAGACCGTCGGGTCTGCCGGGGCCGCCGCACAAGAGCTTGGCGCCTTCGTCGACACCCTTCTGGATGAGACCCTGAATCTTGTTCCACTGCCCTTGGCTGACGACGGGACCCATGAAACTGTCTTCCGCTCGTGGATCTCCAACCGCGAGCTTCTCCGTTGCTGCCTTCGCGATCTCCTCGGCCTCCCCGAGCAGCTCCTTCGGCACGAGCATCCGGGTCGGCGCATTGCAGGACTGGCCACTGTTGTGCATGCACATGAGAGTGCCGCCCTTTACGGCGCGGCGAAGGTCCGCGTCGTCCAGGATGATGTTGGGAGACTTGCCGCCCAGCTCCTGAGCGACGCGCTTCACGGTATCCGCCGCCGCCTTGGCGACGGCGACGCCGGCGCGCGTCGAACCCGTGAACGACACCATGTCGATGCCGGGATGCGCGGACATCGGCGCACCCACTCCCGGGCCGTCACCGTTGATCATGTTGTACACGCCGGCCGGAACGCCGGCGGCATGGAGCACCTCGCTGAAGACATAGGCACTCAGCGGAGCGACCTCGCTGGGCTTCAGCACCATGGTGCAGCCGGCCGCCAGAGCCGGCGCAACTTTGCAGGTGATCTGATTCATGGGCCAGTTCCAGGGGGTGATCAGGCCGCAGACGCCGATGGGTTCCTTCACGATCTGCGCCCCATCGACCTCCTGTTCGAAGTCCATCTCCGTCAACGCCGCAATCGCTCCACGAAGATGCTGAACGCCCGTGCCTACCTGGGCGCCGCCGGCAAGAGACATGGGCGCACCCATCTCGTCGGAAATCGCCGCCGCCACATCCTTCTTGCGTTTCCCGTATTCGGACAGGATGTTCTGCAGCAGCTCCAGTCGATCCTCCCGGCTCGTGAGCGAGTAGGTCTCGAATGCCTGACGCGCCGCGGAGACAGCCTGATCGAGGTCGGCCGCGCTCCCCAAAGAGATCTGGCCTATCGCCTGCTCGGTTGCAGGGTTGATCACGTCGAAATCGTTGCTCGTGACGGGGTCGACCCACACGCCGTTGATATAGAAGTTCTTGAAATCGTACATGCGGAAACTCCAACCGTTCTCAAAGGCCTGCCTTCAGACTCCCTCCGCCTTCGCATCCACCATATCGGTGTTGGAGGTCTCCTGCAGCAATATGACGGAAACCAGCGAGATGGTCGCAGAGAGGGCTATGTATATGGATATGCCGATGGTGCTATTGAACCGAGCCAGCAGAGCGGTGGCAATGACCGGTGCCAGCGCGCCACCCACAATGGCGCCGATCTGATAACTCATGGACATCCCTGAATAGCGCATTTTGGTGGTAAAGAGTTCTGAATAGAACGCCGCCTGGGGGCCATATTGCATAGCAACGCTACCCATGCCTACGGTGACAGCGACAGTAATCCAGAGAAAAGAACCCGTATCGATAAGAGGAAACAGAAGAAAGCCCCAGATGCCGGCCAGGACGGTCCCTGCGATCGAAACACCGCGCCGCCCTCTCTTGTCCGAATAGGCTCCCGAAAGAAGTAACCACGGAATCATCACCACATTCGCGATGAGCACGGCAGCCAGCATCATGCTGCGATCCAGCCCGAGACTCGCCTCGTTGGTGCCGTACACAATGCTGAAGGCGATCAATATGTAGAAAAACACCTGAATATTGATCATGGCTCCGGCAGCCAGTGCAATGGTCTTGGTGTAGGTCTTGAGCGCTTCAAGCACCGGAGACGGTGTGCGCTCCTCAATGAGTTCCTGCTCGGCCTCGGCAAGGCTTTCGCCACGTTCCTGCGCTCGTTGTCGCGCTGCTGCCTGATCCTGCCTTTTCTTGAGGGCCTTAAGTTCCTCAAATGCGGTGCTGTCCTGCAGGCGCAGTTCGATGTACATGGCCAGGAAGATCAGCCCAATGCTCAGCAGGAAGGGTACGCGCCAGCCCCAGGCCATGAAGGCTTCTTCAGACACGCTGGCGGTCACCACCAGAAAGATTAGATTGGCCAGGATTACGCCACCCGGCGCACCAACCTGGGCAAAGCTACCGTAGAAGCCGCGCTTTTCCTTCGGGGCCGTCTCGGTGATGAGCAAAACCGCCCCGCCCCACTGTCCACCAATGGCCAGTCCCTGCGCAAAACGCAAAACAACCAGCATGAGCGGGGCGAACCATCTGACGGTCTGGTACGTCGGCAGGCAACCAATGAGCGTAGTGGCAACCCCCATCGTCATCAGTGCCAGGACGAGTGCTCGCTTGCGCCCGACGCGGTCGCCCCAGTGACCAAACACAACGCCCCCAATCGGGCGGGCAATGAAACCTACGGCAAAAGTACTGAAGGCCAACATGACCCCAACCAAGGGGGGCACATCAGAAGCAAAGAAGAGGGCGGGGAACACCAGTGCGGCTGCCGTGGCGTAGATAAAAAAGTCATACCATTCGATCGTCGTGCCTGAAAGTGCAGTCAAAGCGATCTTAAGAATCTTCTTCTCCTCAAGCTGAGAGACTGGCTGGGTCACTGTCATGGTTCCTCTGTGTCACGACTAAGAGAATGGCTGTCGATCGTCGGATCTTTCGCGACTTCGACCCTCGAGCAATTGCGTTCAGAGCCCGGCAACGCCACGAGCGGCGCAAGTTCGGGCCTCCTCCTCGCGTGTACGTGATAGGCCGCGATAGGCGGGCCAAGTATACGGGACCGTAGGGCGGGCCGCACCCGTGTCCTGCAGGCGATGCGGCCGGGGGGAGTCCACCGGCGGTCACTCAGAGCGCCAGGCCCTGCGGTGCGTAGTGAACGAATGCGAACCGATGTTCTGGGCGCCCACAGAGTGAACGTTGCCCAGGCCCGCGCCTGCTCAGCGAACACGACTAGTCCGCTGCCATGCCGGAACCGCCTGTATTTTCGACGCCGATTTTTTCAGTTAGAATTCCCCGCAGTTCGATTGCCAGCTCTGGATGCGCGGCGTTTCGGTCACTGCGCAAGCCGCCGTCGGATCTCAGGGGGAGCCACCTCGCAAGTCTAAGGCCAGTTGGATGTTAGAGAGGAATCTCATGCGTGTGAAACTGACAGCGGCCGCCTCCGCTCTGCTGTTCTCCGTCCTGGCGGTCCAGGCACCAGTTGGCGCTCAGGGCCAGGCCGTCCCCGTCGAGTTGGATGCGGTAGCCGACGCCCTGGGCATGCTTCGTGGAATGGGCCGCGATGACGTCATTCTGACTGTCGAGTTTTCCGGCGCCGGGACCATGAGCGTTGTAGGCGAGGGGGCCGAACCCGGTGGGCCTTGGCCTCAGCATAAGGTCACTCGATACGATGTCAGCATCGCGTACGACATGGCTGGGATGCGCGTGAACCTTGAACGTGTGGGCCCAGATGGTGCCTCTCAGGAGGAGATCCTCGCTGTGTCGGGCCGGCATGCGTGGAACGAATCCGAGCCCGGCGCCGGACTGGTGGCTGGCGAGGGTACTGCTACGCCGGCGATGGACGCCTGGGTCGACCGGAGCTTGGCCTTCTGGATGCTCCCGCAGGGATTCGTCAAAGCGGCCACGATGGCGGACAGCGGGACGGAGGTGGTGCAGGACGGCGGAATGACCATGATGACGACCGTCGTTCCGGAGATGCCGGGGACCACGATGACCGCGCACGTGAACGCAGACAACTTCATCGATCGCGTGGAAACGACCGTCGAGTACCCCGGGATTGGGGAGGTCGATGTCGAGGCCAGCTACTCGAACTACTACGACCTTGGAGGGGAGGAGAATCCAAGCGACGTGCTGTACCCTGGGCGTATCGTACGGACAGTTGACGGACATGCGGTGCTCGACCTGACGGTCACCGGCGGCAATTCGTATAACCCGTACGTCATCGTCCCGGTTCCAGACAGTGTCGAGGGAGCGACGGAATAGACGGAATAGACGGAATAGACGCTGGAGCTATTAGGGGTCGGAATCGTCAACAGGAGAAGACTATGAGCTGCCGATTTTTCGGAATGCTAACGGTTGTTGGGCTGCTGATGTCCATCGCGCCGGCGGGCGCGCACCACGCCGCACAGGCGCAATTCGACATGACCAAGTCGGTAGCGCTCGAAGGGACGTGCCTGAGGTTTGCCTGGATCAACCCCCACGCCTACATGGACCTGGAGGTCGAGTCGAATGGGGAGACGTCAACCTGGCGACTCGAGACGATCGCCGCTGCCGCGCTCAGGCGCGCCGGCCTGGCGCGTGGCAGCGGCGCCATCAAGTGCAGCCCGATTGGCGGTGGCGATACCTATAAGGTGCGTGGCATCCCCGCGCGCGATGGGTCTGACCTCGCGCTCGTGGTCGATCTGGAGCTGCCGGATGGAAGGGTGATCAACCTGTTCAGCGCCAGGGAGTACCGAGTTCCGGAGGGGTTTGAGATCGCAAGGTTAGGACAGCAGGACAAGGAGGGAGCTGGGACTCGTCTGGTGCTGGACGTCGGCAATCCGGTGGGTGAGCGTCCAATGATAAAGGGAGCCTAAGACATGAGACGTGGTCTGTTTGGTGCGACGTTGTTGGTATCAGCTCTGGCGGTCGGCTGTGCCAGCGAGCCAGAAGTACCGGACTTTTCCGGCATCTGGGGTGGAGGCGGTTTCGGTCTCGGCCTCACCGAAGATGAGTCAGGAAACCTGGCCCTGGGCATCGAGAGGCTTTTCCGTGAGGGGTCTCTCGTGAACTTCGAACGCGACAGCAGCTTGAGCCAGCGGTCCAACCCCAACCGGCCCATGTACAAGCCTGAGTACTGGCCGCTCGTGCAGTACTACGACCTGAACGGCAACCTGGAAGATCCGGAGTTCAAGTGTTTCCCGGCGGGCGTGCCGCGCATGGGACCACCCACGCAGATCGTCCAGACGCCCGACATGATGATCTTCCTGTACGAGACGCGCAACGAGCGCCGCATCATCTACATGGACGGGCGTCCGCATCCACCCGAAGAGGAGTGGGGAGGGCGCTGGTACGGCCACTCCATTGGCCGGTGGGAGGGCGACACCCTGGTGATCGACACCGTGGACTTCACCGACGAGAGCTGGCTTGGCTGGCCAGGTTGGGCCCACAGCTACAATATGCACGTCGAGGAGCGCATGCAGCGCGAGGGCGATACGATGCACTGGCAGGCGACGGTGACCGACCCCGACGCCCTACTCAGGCCCTGGGTCATGGACGAAGAGACCAGGCAACTGAACGCCGACCCGATGGCCGAGATCGTTGAGGACCTGCCATGCTTGGAGCAAGATGCTGAGCACATCGTCACGAAGGAGCGCGGGTAGCTGTCAGCTCGGATTAGCCCGCGCCTTTCGTCGGGCCACCTGGGCCCGGGGGACCAAGGTGAGTCCCGCGTGTAGCCGTATCATGTCGTCAGGGTGTTTCTTCAACTTTTCACGAAGTTGCCATAGCAGATCGCCAGCGGCGGTTTCGTCCCAGAACCAATTGTTGATCTCCTGCGCACTGCCCACCCCGGGTTGGGCGATTGCCGCTTCGATATAGAACGCTTTCAAGTCTTCTACAGAGAGCTTGAAGGTTTCGGCCAGTGTTCTTTCGGCGATGGGTGACTCATCCGGTGTTGGGTCCTCCAGGAATTTGCCTAGCCAGGTGCAAAGGTCCTCCACCGCTAGTCCACTCACGTCGGCGGCGCTGCGCCTTCGAAGGTCTCGACCACGGTCGAACCAGGGCATGAGCAGCCCGGTTTCTTCGAGTAAACGATCGGCGATTGCCTTCCCCCTGCTCGGCGCAGGAAATGACACTGGGCAGGCCCACACGGCGCCATGGGTGTCCCCGGTTACGGAAGGCATATCCACTTCTAACGTTTTCAAGATCGGTCCGGGACCATCTTCATCGAGCAACGCGAGCGCCGCGATGAGGACATCGCGTTGTAGAGCCACATTATTCGGTGCCCCAAATGGGCGCCCCAGGTCGAATGGCACCACCAACGCGCGGGGTGGTCGAATGGTCTTCACGTGTTGTGGAACCAGTCCGATTGCGACCGTGGCAATCCCTGCAGCTTCCAGAATGTGACCCAGACCGCTCACGGCGATCGTGCACAAGGGTCACACAGGCACCAGCAATGCGATGTTGGTGCCTTCTCCGACCATGGCGCGGGCGAGCTGCTGTGCTGCCGGGCGTATCTGTTCCAGGCTTGTCGCGCCCATGAAAGAGAAGTGGTACCGCGCCACCGCTTCGATCTCTTTGTCCCCGGCCGCTTCTAACAGGCGTTGTAACGGAAATACGACTTCGTTGTCTTGGAGGAAACCCGAGCGATCAAAATTCGTCGAGATATGGGTCATCAGCAGATCCCGAGAATCACGACGATCGATGATTCGGTAGTCTGCCGATCCGAAGCCGAATGGACGGTCTCCTCGTTGAATGAGGCCCGCGGTCGACACGATAGCCACTCGGCGTGAGTTTCTTGCTGGAGGTTCGACCCAGGGTGGGTCCCCGAAATCCGGGCACTGCCGCTCAGCGAGTTCTATCGGTACATCTTCTTCCCGCATGGTCACCCTCTCCACACAGATTGAGAGTAATTTCAGTCCGAAGGAGGGCAATCCACCACTATCAGGCCGTCTCGACTTCGCTGAGGCCAAGTTGTTCGATCATGCGGGCCCGCATGCGGAACTTCTGTACCTTGCCCGTCACCGTCATCGGAAACTCCTCCACGAACAGGATGTACCGGGGAATCTTGTAGTGCGCGATTTGACCCTTACAGAACTCGCGGATCTCTTCCTCATCGGCGCGTTCGCCTCCGGCCAGCTTGATCCAGGCGCAGAGTTCTTCGCCATACTTCTGGTCTGGCACGCCGAACACCTGCACGTCGGCGACCTTCGGGTGACGGTACAGAAACTCCTCGATCTCGCGTGGATACAAGTTCTCGCCGCCGCGAATCACCATGTCCTTGATTCGGCCGACGATCTTGAAATAGCCGTCTTCGTCCATGGTCGCCAGGTCGCCCGAGTGCATCCATCCGGCGGCGTCAATCGTCCCGGAGGTGTTGTCGGGATCGTTCCAGTAGCCGCGCATCACGTGATACCCGCGGGCGCAGAATTCACCAGGCGTGCCGGGCCGAACGATGCGGCCCTCCTCATCGACGATCTTGATCTCAACATGCGGGTGGATGCGACCAACCGTGCCGACGCGTCGCTCGAGGGAATCGTCCCGCTCCGTTTGCGTCGACGCAGGGCTCGTCTCGGTCATGCCGTAACCGATGGTCACCTGCTCCATGTGCATCTTGTCGATGACCTCCTTCATCACCTCGACCGGGCAGGGCGCGCCAGCCATCATGCCGGTACGCAGGGTACTGAGATCAAACCTGTCGAACTCGGGATGTTGCAGCTCAGCGATGAACATGGTCGGTACGCCGAGCACGCCGGTACAACGCTCGGCCTCAATCGCCTTCAGCGTCGCCAGCGGATCGAACGCCTCACTGGCAAACACCATTACCGCCCCGTGGGTCAGGCACGCGAGGTTGCCGATGACCATGCCGAAGCAGTGGTAGAGCGGCACCGGGATACACAAACGGTCGGCCTCGGTCATGGCCATGCGTTCGCCGAGAAAATAGCCGTTATTGAGAATGTTGTGATGCGTCAGGGTCGCGCCCTTCGGCAGACCCGTGGTGCCACTGGTGAACTGGATATTGATGGGTTCGTCGAACTGAAACGTGTTAGCGAGCGCCTCGACCGCCGCATGGCCGGCGCTGGCCCCGCGCGCCACAATCTCATCGAACGTATACATGCCGGCGACATCGCCACCGCCGAACTGAATGACGCAGCGCAAATGCGGCAGCTTCTCGGCGTGCAGGTCGCCAGGAGTGGCAGTGTCGATCTCAGGCGCAAGCGCACGGATCATGCCGACGTAGTCGCTCGACTTGAAGGCCGCCGCCGTAATCAAGGCCTTGCATTCAACCTTGTTGAGCGCGAATTCGAGTTCCGCCAGGCGATAGGCGGGATTGATATTCACCAGGATCACGCCGGCCTTGGCGGTCGCGAACTGGGTGACCACCCACTCCATCGTGTTCGGCGACCAGATGCCCACGCGCTCGCCCGGTTCGAGACCGAGTGCGATCAGGCCCGCGGCAAGGTCATCGACTCGCGCCTTCAACTCGCCCCAGGTCCACCGGATGTTCTGGTGACGCACAACCAGAGCATCGCGGTCGCGCCAACGAGCAACCGCTTTGTCAAAGTGCACGCCGATCGTGTCGCCAATCAGCGTCGTGTCCGATGTGCCATGCACGTAGCTTTGCGTCAATCCGGCCATGTCGTCTTCCCTATTGAAGCAAATAAGGTCCGCCTGTGATCCGCTCGAACGGCCGCACGCTCGTTTACTGGCCCGTGAACCGCGGCTTCCGCTTGTCGAGAAACGCGCGCACACCCTCTCGCCCGTCAGCGGAGACGAGGGAATCGACGATCCCCTCAAGCTCCTTGTCGAGCTGCGTTTCCATGTCGTTTCTGAAACTCGATCGCAGGAGATCGCGGACCCGGCCGTACGCCTGAGTCGGGCCCATCGCCAGACGGGCTGCAAGGGCTTGGGTGTGCTGGTGCAGGGCATCAGCCTCCACGACCCCGGTAATGAGACCCCAGTCCAAGGCTTCCTCGGCACTGAGCCGGCGGTTTGTCAGCAACAACTCCTGCGCGCGGCGTAGTCCCACGAGCTTGCTCAAATGCACCGTCATACTGCCATCTGGAGAAAGCCCGGCGGCCGTATAGGCGGCCGTAAAGGTGGCCGATCGGGCGGCGTACACCAAGTCGCCGGCAAGCGCCAGGCTCATGCCCCCGCCGGCCGCAACGCCGTTGACGGCAACGACTAGCGGCGCCTTGAGCTTCGCGAGATGCTCGAGCGCCGTGTGAAAATCGGCAACCAGTCTGCGCAGCACGGACTTCGGCTCGTCGCCTGCCGTACTGAAGTACTTGAGGTCGCCGCCAACGCTAAAAAAGTCGCCAGACCCGGTCAGCAGGACAGCCCGCACGCCGGGATCGGCGCGACACGCGGTCGTGGCTTCCAACAAATCTGTCATGAACTCTGGGCCGACCCGGTTGGCGATCTCCGGCCGACACATGCGAATGGTGGCCACGCTCTTCTCGACGGAGAACTCTATCGTTTTCTGACTCATGAGCATGACCGTGATAGTAGAGCCACAGAACCCGTCAGGACCATCGGGCCTTCACTGCATCATCATGACCGACTTCGTTTCGGTGTACAGATCGATCATCGCACGGCCCATTTCCCGCCCGATGCCAGACTGCTTGTAGCCCCCGAACGGAAGCGCGTTGTCGAGCAGCCCGTGGCAGTTCACCCACACCGTGCCTGCAGGAATATAATCAAGACCGTGTCTGATCATAATCAAGACTCGAGCTTGATGACCGAAGTGCCCAGCCGACCCTATGAGGCCGCGCCCTACCCGTATTTCAGCGAGGAGCACGAACTGTTCCGCGCGTCGGTGAAGCGTTTTTGCCTCGAAGAGGTAGCCCCACACGCCAATGAATGGGAAGACGCCGGCGGGCATCCCAGGGAGCTCTTCAAAAAGGCCGCCAATCTCGGGCTGTTCGGGATCCGGATTGACCCCGAGTACGGGGGCGCCGGAATGGATTGGTGGGCTTCGGCGGCGGCGTACGATGCCCTGCAATACACTGACTTTCCCAGCCTCAACATCGGCTTCATGGATCAGATGGACCTCGCGATCCCGCTGATTGATGAACTGGGCACGGACGAGCTCAAGCGCGAGTTCATGAGACCCGCTGTGGAGGGCGACAAGATTGGCGCGCTGGCAATCAGCGAGCCTGGTTGCGGGTCGGACGTCGCGGCGATGCGTACGACGGCACGGCACGACGGCGATGATCTGGTGATCTCAGGGCAGAAACTCTGGATCACGAATGGCACCGTCGCGGACTACGTGTTGCTGGCCGTGCGAACCGCTGAGCCGCGGTACGACGGCATCTCGATGGTGGTGTTCCCGACGGACGTGAAGGGGTACACGGTCGGTCGGAAGCTCAAGAAGATCGGCAACGTCGCCTCAGACACGGCCGAGCTGTTCTTCGACGAGTGCCGCATCCCGAAGCGCTATATCGTCGGGCGTGAGAACCGGGGCTTCCACTACATCATGCAGAACTTCCAGGGCGAACGTCTCGCGACCGCCTTGCTGGTGAACTCCTTCATGGATCGTTCCCTGGAACTCGCAATTCAATACGGCAAGGACCGCAACGCGTTCGGCCAGCCGGTTGGAAGTTTCCAGGTGTGGCGACATCGTTTCGCCGAGCATCGCGCGAGCGTGGAGGCGTCTCGCTGGATGGCGTATCGCGCGACCGATCTGATGAACCGCGGCAAGAAGGCCGATCGCGAAGTCACGATGGCCAAGTTGGTCGCCGCGGATCTCGCGCAGCGCGTGACCTACGACTGCCAGCAGATCTTCGGCGGTTTCGGATACACGACTGAATATGCGATTGGACGGATTTGGCGCGATATGCGGCTCTACACGATCGGGGCCGGCACGTCAGAGATCATGAAAGAGATTCTGGCTAAGCAAGAGGGGTTCTAGTGGTCTCGTGCTTATCCGGTTGTTTCAGCTAACCCCTATATCTTGCGATCAGCCTGGGGGGCGCACGTCCTGCGCGCCGCGAATCCGTCGGGCGGGCGTGGGCGTCCGTCCGGTCCCCAGGCCCAGCAGGGTCTGAAAGGCGGCCATCGGGTGCCGCCGCCGATTGTGCCGAAACACGAACTCATCGAGGTAGACTTGTAGTTGCGCCTTGCTGACGCCGTGGTGCGTGCCAATCAACCACTGTTGGCAATTGCCGATGACGCGGTCGGCCAAAGGCACGACGGAGGGCACCCCCCTGTGCAGGGCGCTCCGGATCGGTTGCGGGCGGGCGACGTGTCTCACGTCAGCGGCCTGGAGCCCATCGAAACTTTTCAGCCCGTCGGTGTAGACCGTCGCCCCCGGCGCAATGTGGTGAGTGACGAACGCGAGCATCGTCGATTGTTTGAAGTTCGGGATCACGGACATGCGGACCCGACCCGACCGATCCCCGCGTCGTTCCACCGCCACCAGCACCAGCGCGGCTTTCCGCCCCTTGAGTTGGCGACTGCCGCGCAGGCCGGCCTGGGGCGCGCCCACCCAGGTGTCATCGATCTCCACGTCGCCGTACAAGGGCTCCCGCCCCGCGTTCACCATCGCGCGCCGCAGCTTGTGCAACAGCAGCCACGCCGTTTCGTACCGCCGCAGGCCCAACTGCCGCTGCAGCAGGAGCGCCGAGAGGCCCCGCTTGTCGGTAACCGTCAAATAGGCCGCCCAGAACCACACCAGGAGCGGCGTCTTCGTGTTGTGGAGAATCGTCCCGGCGGTCAGCGACACCTGATACCGGCACGCCGCACATTGCCAGCGCCGGTGTGTGGTCAGGCGATAGCCGCGCGCGTGCCGGCACCGGGGACACACAAAGCCGTCCGGCCAGCGGCACGCCGCCAAGTAGTCCTGACAGGCCTCGGCGGTCGCAAATTGCCGCTGAAACTCCCGGAGATTCTTCGGAAACGACGGGCGCGCCACGCCGATACACTACCGGTGGTGGCTTGCTGAAACAACCGGATAAGCACGAGACCACTAGCGGCGGTGTGGCGATCGCGCCGTGGGTGACCGCGGACGAGGCTGTCCGCGGTCAGGATCCCACCTGGAGGTGAGGAACCTGGCCTGCGGAACACCGAACGATGTTGACGGAATTCGCCAAGGTCGCATAAAATACGACTAATGAAGTCGGGTTTTAAGGGCGGAGTGGTGGTGGCTGCAGGGTATTAGACCCGCGAGGAAGGCATGCTGCGACTATCGAAAAAGGCCGACTACGCGCTCATGGCCGTGAGGCATCTGGCTCTGCCGGATTCACCCTCATCCACGAGCGCACGGGAGATTGCCGAGCAGTACGACATTCCGCTCGAGCTGATGGCGAAGGTGCTTCAGCGGCTCGTGCGGGCCGGCTTACTGATCTCGACGCAAGGGACACGGGGTGGCTACACGCTGAGCCGGCTGCCGGCGGCGATCAGCGTGGCCGACGTGATTCAGGCGATCGACGGGCCATTCACGGTGACTGCCTGTTCAACGGACAACAACGATTGTGATCAGTACAGCAAGTGCAGTATTCGCGACCCGCTCTGGCAGATTCGAGAGCGAATTGCAGCGACCCTTGACACGGTAACCATTGCCGAAATGGCGGCAGAGAGTGATGCGGTGGAGGTGCCGATGGCGCACACCGCGGTGATAAGACTATGAAGCTTCCGATTTACATGGACTATCACGCCACGACACCCGTGGATCCGCGTGTGCTGGAGGCGATGCTGCCCTATTTCACCGAATGCTTCGGTAATGCGGCGAGCCGGAATCACGCCTTCGGGTGGGCTGCGGAAGAGGCAGTGGACAAGGGCCGTAAGCAAGTGGCGGATCTCATCGGTGCGAAACCGAAGGAGGTCATTTTCACAAGCGGAGCCACAGAATCCAACAACCTGGCCATCAAGGGCGTCGCGGAGATGTACCGCGAGAAGGGCAACCACGTCATCACGTGTGTGATCGAGCACAAGGCGGTCATCGACACGTGCAAGAAGCTGGAAAAGCAGGGGGGGCGCGTCACCTACCTGCCCGTACAGAAGGACGGGCGCATCGACCTGGACGAGCTTCGCGCGGCGATTACGGACAAGACGATCCTGATCACGATCATGACGGCCAACAACGAGATCGGCGTGCTCCAGCCGGTGGCCGAGATTGGTGCGATTGCCAAGGAGAAGGGGATTCTGTTTCACACCGACGCGGTTCAGGCGGTTGGCAAGGTGCCGTTCGACGTCAACGAGGTCAAGGCCGACCTGGTATCTCTCTCTGCCCACAAGATGTACGGCCCGAAGGGGGTGGGGGCGTTGTACGTGCGTCGCCGCAATCCACGTGTGCTGCTGGCCGAGCAGATCAGCGGTGGCGGTCACGAGCGCGGCATGCGCTCAGGCACGCTGAACGTGGTGGGCATCGTGGGGCTCGGCAAGGCTGCGGAGATCTGCCAGGCCGACATGGCCGCTGACGCAGCACGTCTGCTGGCTCTGCGCGAGCGCTTAAACAAGAAGTTTCACCAGAACCTGGACGAGATTTACATCAATGGCTCGATGGAGCACCGGCTGCCGCACAACATGAATATCAGCTTCGCGTATGTCGAAGGCGAATCGTTACTGATGGGTATCAATGATGTAGCGGTGTCGTCAGGTTCCGCATGCACGTCCGCCAGCCTCGAACCCTCGTATGTGCTGAAGGCACTCGGCGCAGGTGACGACCTGGCACATTCGTCCATTCGGTTCGGACTGGGGCGGTGGAGTACGGAAGAGGAGGTCGACTACGTTGTGGACAAGCTCACGGACGTCGTGCGGCGCCTCCGCGAAATGTCGCCACTGTACGAAATGGTGAAGGAAGGCGTGGACCTTTCGAAGATGCAGTGGATTGCGCACTAAGGGCTTTTAGGCTAGGAGAACCAGATGGCTTACTCAGACAAGGTAATTGACCACTACGAGCATCCCCGCAACGTTGGATCGCTTCCAAAGAGCGACGTCAACGTGGGCACCGGTTTAGTTGGTGCCCCGGAATGCGGCGACGTCATGAAGCTCCAGGTGCAGATCAACCCGGAGACTGGCGTTATTGATGACGCGAAGTTCAAGACGTTCGGGTGCGGGTCGGCAATCGCCAGTTCAAGCCTGGCGACGGAGTGGCTCAAAGGCAAGACGGTCGATCAGGCGCTCGCGATCAAGAACACGGACATCGTGACCGAGCTGGCGCTCCCGCCGGTCAAGATTCACTGTTCGGTGCTCGCAGAGGATGCGATCAAGGCGGCGATTGCCGACTACAAGAAGAAGCGCGACGAGAGCAAGCCGGGCGAGACTGTTGGCGCGCACGCGCAGCCGAGTGCCTGAAGACTTCCATGATCCAGCCCCGGACGCCTTGTACGGGTGCTGGACTGGGTGGTGGCGAGGATGATTGAGATTAGCGAGACCGCGGCAAAGAAGATTCGGTCGCTGATGGCCAAGCAGGGCATCAGCGACGGTGGTCTCCGCGTGGGCGTCAAGGGCGGTGGGTGCTCTGGACTCAGCTATACGTTTGGGTGGGATCGGGAGCCGCGGCTTGGCGACGAGGTGTTCGAGGGGCCTGATGGCGCCAAGCTGTTCGTTGACCGCAAAAGCCTCTTGTTCCTCAAAGGCACGACGCTCGACTATGACACGGCGCTGCTCAACCAGGGTTTTGTCTTTCACAACCCGAACGCCAAACAGACTTGCGGCTGCGGCAGCTCGTTCGGCGCATGACGCGCCGCGGGGGGTGGCCCGCACATTCATGACTCCCGAACCGATTCCCGTGCGTTCTGCGTCGATGCTCGAGTGCCGCAATTGCGGTGCGGGCGCGCCCGTCGACGAGCATTTCTGCCAGCAGTGCAGCCGGATTCTCGCGCTCGGCCGGCATGGCGACTATTTTTCGTTCCTGGGTTTACCGAGGCGGCTCGGTGTCGATCTGCAGGATCTCGAGCGTCGCTTCCGTGACCTGAGCCGAAAATTTCATCCCGACTACTTCTACAACGCGCCACCGACCGAGCGACTGGCCAGTCTGGAGCGATCGTCATATCTGAACGACGCGTATCGCACCCTGAAGGACGCCTCGGCTCGCATTGAGCACCTGCTTGCCGTGGAGGGACTGCCTCCCGCGGCGTCGGATGAAGGCGGCGTGAAGGTGCCGCCGGCGCTGCTTGAGGAAGTGTTTGCGCTCAACGAGGAACTCGACGAGATTCGGGAGCTTCGGGAGTCGGGCGGCGACCCGGCCTCGCTCCGCGCGCGGCTCGATGCGGCGCGAGCGCCGATCGAGCGGAAGCGCGACGAGCATGAGCGTCGGATCAAGGAACTGGGAGGCCGGTGGGATGGCGAGGCTGACACGCCGGCCGGCGAGCGCCTGGCCACCCTCGCGGCGTTGCGTGAGCAACTGCTCGAGCGCAAGTACATAGACAATTTGCTCGCCACTATCGATCGTGAGGCGGCTGGTCTGGGCGCGCCATGAGCCAGGTTGTTGGCATCGATCTTGGTACGACCAATAGCCTGGTCGCTTACGTCAAGGACGGTGAGCCGGTCGTGATCCGTGACGCCTCCGGCGACGCGCTGGTGCCGTCGATCGTGTCCATCGGCGAGCACGGGGCGGTCGTCGTTGGACGCGAGGCGCAACGGCGTTTGCTCACGGCGCCCGCCAGCACCGTGTACTCGGTCAAGCGCTTCATGGGCCAGGGTGTCGAGGATGTCCACGAGGATGCGGGCCTGTTGCCGTTTGGCATCGGCGGCGATCCTGGCGGCGTCGTGCGGCTTTCGATCGCGGGGCGGGAGTTTACCCCGCCGGAGATATCCGCGCTTGTGCTGCGGGAGTTGAAGGGCCGCGCTGAGGAGCATTTCCGGGAACAGGGCGAGTTCGACTTCGAAGTTGATCGGGCCGTGATCACAGTGCCTGCCTACTTCAACGACGCCCAGCGAACGGCGACGCGCGATGCCGGACGGCTCGCAGGGCTCGAAGTGTTGCGCATAATCAACGAGCCGACCGCGGCGTCGCTCGCGTACGGAATGGCCGCGCGCGACCGAGGCACGATCGCGGTGTACGACTTCGGCGGCGGAACCTTCGACGTGTCCATTCTGAAGGTTGAAGACGGCGTGTTCCAGGTGTTGTCCACCAATGGCGACACGCATCTGGGTGGCGACGACATCGACGCGCTGCTCACGGCAGAGGTGAGGCGAGCGATCGCCGGCGCCGCGCTGGAGCATGGCAACGCCGAAACGATACAGGCTGTTCGCAAGGCCGCGATTCAGGCGAAGTGGGATCTCTCCAGCGAGGAGGACACCGAGCTTCGCGTCGAGCCGATGGCCGGCGTGCCGGACGGGTACCGGCGGCGCATGACGCGCACCGACTTCGAGCGCATGATTCTGCCGCTCGTCGAACGCACGCTGGGGCCGTGTCGCCAGGCGCTGGCCGACGCGGGACTCGGGCCGAACGATATCGAGGAAGTCGTACTCGTGGGCGGATCGACACGCATCCCGCTGGTTCGCCGCCTCGTGCATGAACTCTTCGAGCGCGAGCCTCATTCGGAGCTGAATCCTGACGAGGTCGTGGCGCTGGGTGCGGCCGTGCAGGCAGACATTCTTGTCAGCGGGCGTCGTGAAATGCTCCTGCTCGACGTGACCCCGCTCTCTCTCGGTATCGAGACCATGGGCGGGGTGATGTCGAAGATCATTCTGCGGAATTCGACGATCCCTGCAAGTGGGCGGGAGATGTTCACCTCCTTCGCCGACAGCCAGACGGCCGTCGACGTGCACGTGCTCCAGGGCGAGCGAGAGCTGGTGGCCGACTGCCGGTCCCTGGCGCGTTTCCGCCTGCGCGGCATTCCGCCGATGCCCGCTGGCATGCCGCGCATCGAGGTCCAGTTCCAGATCGATGCTAACGGCATCCTCAGCGTCAGTGCGAAGGAGCTACGGACCTCCGTCGAGCAGACGATCGAGGTCAAGCCGTCGTACGGGCTCACCGACGAGGAGGTTGAGCGCATGCTGATCGAGTCGTTCGAGCATGCGGAGACGGACATCGAGGCGCGTCTGCTCATCGAGGCTCGCAATGAAGCGGAGACGGTGATTCATGCGACCGAGAAGTCGCTTCGTCGGCCGGATTTCGATCAACTGGCCGCCGACGCGCTTGAGCCGGGAGAGCGGCAGCGCATCGAGCAGGCGCTGTCAGAGGCGAAACACGTACTCGGGGGGGTTGATCGGGACCTCATACTCCAGACGACCGAGGCGCTCAACAAGGCGACCCGCCAACTTGCCGAGGTCGTGATGAACCGCAGCGTACGAGAAGCTCTGGCGGGGAAGAATGTAAGAGACGTCTGATGCCTAAAGTCACTTTCATCCATCAAGACAAGACGGAACAGACCGTGGAATTCGAGCACGGCAAGCTGGAATATCACGAGCACGGTCTACCGGAGTCGTTCTTGGACATCGCGATGAACATCGGTCTGCATCTGGAGCACGCCTGCGGTGGCAGTTGCGCCTGCACGACCTGTCATCTCATCGTTCGCGAGGGCATGGAGAACCTGAGCGAGATGGAGGACGACGAAGCGGATCGCCTTGACACCGCGTGGGAACTCACGACGAGTTCGCGACTTGGTTGCCAGGCCGTGGTGAAAGGGGACGTCGTCGTCGAATTCCCGATGTACACGCGCAACTACGTTCAGGAAGGCGGTGCAATTCAGCTCGGCCAGCCGGACGACAGAGAGAAAGCCCGAAAAGAGGCGGAGGCGCAGTCGTGACGTGGGTCGATTCCGAAGACATCGGCATCGCGCTGTTCGAGAAGTTCCCGTCGATCGACCCGCTGACGGTGAGGTTCACCGATCTGCGCGAGAAGGTCCTACAGCTGGAAGGCTTCGACGATGATCCGAATGCATCGAATGAACCCAGGTTGGAGGCGATTCAAATGGCGTGGTACGAAGAGCGACAAGAAGCGCAGGAGGAATGAAGATCACCGTCGCGCACAGTCCTGATTCCGATGATGCCTTTATGCATTACGGCATCGCGAGCGGCAAAGTGCCGTCAGACGAAATTGAGTTCTCACACCTGCTCGCGGACATCGAAACGCTGAACCGCGCCGCGTTCGAAGGCACGTACGAGGTCACGGCCGTCTCGTTCAGCGCCTATGCGCAGTTGACGGACAGGTATCTGCTACTCCCGCACGGTTCCAGCATGGGCGACGACTACGGGCCGGTTGTGGTCGCGCGCACAGACGGCCCCTCGTCCACGAAGGGCATTATGGTTGCGGTCCCCGGTGAGCTGACGACCGCGTATCTCGCGCTGCGAATTTATGATCCGGACGTCACGTGCGTGATGATGCCGTTCGATCGGATCCAAGATGCGGTGCGCGAGGGTGAGGTCGCTGCCGGTCTGCTGATCCATGAGGGACAGCTGACCTATCAGGACGAGGGCCTCAAGAAGATCGTGGACCTGGGCGAATGGTGGTCCGAGCGGACGGGTGGACTGCCATTGCCGCTTGGGGGCAACGTCATCCGACGCGATCTCGGCCCCGACACAATCCGCGAAGTCTCTCGCCTGTTGCATGGGAGCATTGCGTATGCGTTGGAGCACCGTCAGGAGGCGCTCGACTACGCGCTGCAGTTCGGCCGCGGACTCGATAGGGCCAAGGCGGATCGGTTCGTCGGAATGTACGTCAACGAGCTGACACTGGAGTACGGTGACCGCGGCCGCACGGCCGTCGCACGGCTCCTCGACGACGCGTGGGAACAGCGGCTGATTCCAAAGCCCGCCGTGGTTGAATTCAGCTCCTGAGCACCCCGGCGTGATGGGCATGGCCCTCCTGACTGCCGATCCCCATTTCTGAGACGGAGCGCTCGACCGAGCAGAGGAGGAACGCAGATGACGCGTGTGATTCTGGGATTGTTGCTGGCCTGCAGCATGGCGGGTGCGTTGGTGAGCGCCCAGGTGTCGACACCGTACAAACTCGGGACGTTCGAGCGAGACGGTCGGGTCTTCGTTGGCGTCGTGCTGCGCGAGTCTGTCGTGATCGATTTCGCGAGGGCGCATGCCGCGATCCCGTCTTCCTCTCTGACGTTGGTGCCGCCGGTCGACATGAAGGACCTGATCGTTCGCTATGAGACCGGACTTCGGGACCGAATCGTTGAGATCGTCGGTAGCGTTGAGGCGGCAGGTGCGACGCCGCCTCCGTACGCGTACGCGCTCTCCGCCGTGAAGATCCTGCCTCCGATCATGTATCCCATGACGATGCTAAACGTGGCGGTGAACTACGCCGCCCACGACGCGGAAATGGCGCTCTTACGTGACCAGGTGCCAGGGTCGGGTGCCCCGACGGCCGGCGCGGCGCTCCCTGGCACGGTGAGCGCGCCGGGAATTTGGGAGCGGGCCGAGACTGACGGCCGATGGACGCCCTACGTCTTCACGAAGTTGCCGGCGGCGATCATCGCGGACGGGGAGGCGATTCGGCTGCCACCCGGACGCGTGCGAGTTGACTGGGAGTGCGAGCTTGGCCTCGTCATCGGCCGGCCGGCGACACGTGTGGCGGTGGCGGAGGCCGCCGACTACATCTTCGGCTACACCATCGAGAACGACGTGTCCGACCGGGCGGGCCGTGGCGACACCCGGTACGGTTCGGATTGGGTCGTTAGCAAGAACCACGACACGTTCGCGCCGATGGGACCGTTCATCACGCCGAAGGAGTTCGTGGCCGACCCGCAGAATCTGGCGATCAGGTTCGTGCTGAACGATCAGGTGATGCAGGAATCCACGACGTCGCTGATGATTCACAACGTCTTTGAGCAGGTCGCCTACACGTCAAGCATCATGACCTTGAGACCGGGAGACGTGATCGCGACAGGCACGCCGGCAGGCGTCGGGTCCGCGCGCACGCCACCGGTGTACTTCAAGGCGGGCGACCGCTCTGAGTGCAGCTATGAGGGGATCGGCACGTTGACGAATCCTGTCGTGGGCCCCACGCCCTGACCACGCGCCCACACTCGCCTTTCGGCGAGAAGCTGCGTCGGCACTGAAAGCGGGGGCTGGCCCTACGCCTGACGAGGCTGTAGGGCCTGCCGAATCTGACAAAGAACGTTGCGCGGGTCGCTCGTGCGCTAGTTCAGCTGGCGACCCTCCAGCCAGACTGAATTGATCTGCCGCGTATTGTTGATGTCGTCCAGCGGGTTGGCATCGAGCACAAGAAGGTCCGCCACCATACCGGGTGCGATCGTGCCTACCTCGTCCAGATCTGACACTGCCGCGGCACCGCTGGTTGCGGCGACGAGCACTTGCATCGGCGTCATGCCGGCCTCGACCATCATCTCCATCTCGACGTGCTCGAAGTAGCCTTGCCAGCGCCCTGGGTTGCCCCGCACCCCGCTGTCGGTGCCCATGCCGATCTGGATGCCCGCGTCTGACAGAAGCTTGAGGTTTCGGGTGGCTTGCGCCAGCGCCGCTTTGATGGACTGTGCCTGTTCGCTGGTGCGGACCCCCTGCTGATACTCCTCCTCGCTCAGCATGGTCGCTTCCTCGTCGTAGATGGAGATGCCGCGTTGAAAGAACGGATCTTCGAAGAATGCCGGCGTGGTTTCGTAGGTGAAGACCGACAAATCACGCGTGAGCGTCGGCACATAGCCGACGTTTCGGCTCCGCATAGCCTCGATGAGTTCCTCGTCCACGTCCTGGTCGCGGACGCTGTGGGCCACGACGTCGAGGCCGCTGTCCACGACCACCTTGGCCTCGTCCAACGTGAAGATGTGCGAGAACGTCCGCAGGCCCCGCGAATGCGCCTCGTCGATGAGGGCAGTGACGGTTTCGTCAGACATGCGGTTGTCGCCGCCCTGCATATGGAACTTGATGCGGTCCGCGCCCCGGTCGGCCAGGTCAGCCACGGCCTCGCGTGCGGCCTCCGATGACTGATGGGCACGAGTGCTAGGGCCGGACGTATATACGCGCGCGCGGTCGAGCTCGATTCCGCCCTGCTCGTCACGCAACACGACGACGGCGTCCCGGTCGGCCTCCTGTTGTCCCAGGCTCACAACGGTGGTCACACCGTAATTGGCATACATCTGGAGGCGCCGGACGAGATCGTCACGCATCGGCACGGAGTCGCTGACGTGCTGGACATGGCCGTGCGCGTTGATGATGCCCGGCATCACGGTCTTGCCGTCCAGGTTCACGACGGTCGCTCCGGCAGGCACCTCGACATCGGCCCCGGCCGCAGTAATGCGATCCTCGCTGATGAGGATGGTGCCGCCCTCCACGGGCGGCTGGCCGCTGCCGTCGATGATGCGGACGCCGGTGAGTGCGGTGACGGGAGGGCCCTCAGGCACCTCGGGCGCGCTTTGACACGCCGCCCCCGCCATCGCCAACAGGGCAGCCAGTGCGACGGTCCACGCGCGTGTTGAATTCCGAACCATATCCAAGTCCCCCATGTCTCCTCGCTCGCCTTATCGCGAACCGGCACAGCATACGCCACAAGGGCCGCCAAGACCAGATCCTCACTGGAAGTACCGTCTATGATCAGGTCCACTTCAAAATGAGCCGATTCGTGACATGGCTGACGAGCGGATTGGCGACCGAGTTAACGGCGCGCCGGGCCTCCGTGGTGGTGGTGTTCCTCTACCTGACGGTGGCACGTACGTGGGGAATCTCCGACACATTCTGGCTGCTCGGCGATCAGATCCGAGACTGGCGGCTCGCGTTGCTGCCGTTCGACGAACTCCCACTCACCGGGGCGCCAAGTTCTGTCGGCGGCGTGGGTCTTGGCCCCATCTACTACTGGACGCTCTGGGTGTGCCGCCTCGTCATCGGCCCGTGGGTGAACAACCTGCCCCACGCAGGCGGCATCGGCCTCTCGGTAATGCAATCAGTCGCGGACTGCGTGTTGCTCGCGGCCATCTGGAAGAAATCCGGCTCTGGCTTGACTGCAGTGGCGCTCACGCTCTTGCTGGCCACGTCGCCGCTCGACATGGCGCTGTCTGCCACGATCTGGAATCCGACACTCTCGGTCGCGCTCGTCAAACTCACGCTGGCCCTGCTGCTGCTGGCCCCGAGACGGCCGTCGCTTGGATGGACGGTTGCCACCACGGCGACCGGATGGCTCGCTGTGCAGGCACACGCCACGGCGGTGTTCGTTGCGGCGCCGGCGATAAGTGTGTTTGTTATTCCCGAACTGGCCGCGCGAAACTGGAAAGGCGCGCTGCAGCGTGCGTCAGCGTCGATCGGAGTCGTGTTGCTGCTGCAGGTGCCGTTCATTCTGCATTTCGTGCTCAGCGGGTCGCTGGATCCTGTCGGCCCAACCGCGGTGATCGGACAGGTCTCGGCGACCGCGGTCACCCCGGACACGATCCGGATCGTCGACGCGTTTGCAGCCGTCGCTTCGGCGACCGATTTCATCCTGCTTCGACCGTGGAATCCCGCGGGTACGGCCGTGGCGTTGTCGTTCGCGTTGGCGCTGGCCGCTTATCGTTGCCGCAATGACTGGCTGCTGGCCGGCGCGAGCGTACTCCCTGTAGTTGCCGCCACGGTGGGGTTCGCTTTCTGGCAGCTCGCCTACGATCAGTATTGGTTCCTGACGCTGATGCCGTCGATCGTGCTCGTCCTCTGGAGCGCGCTCACCGCCCGGTCTCGCGCCGTCCCTCTCGTCGGTGTCGCACTGGTCGTCGCTGCCGTGGTCGCCCAGCCATGGCGAATTCTCGACGCCCACACGTTGGCCCGCCTGCCCGCCTATGGCGCGCTGGCCCGGGGTTCGACGACGATTTATCGCTACACCGATGAGGTGACGGAGATCCGGGTCGACTTTCCGCTGGATCCGACAACTGATCGGGAATTTCTGTACTGGATCCTGGGCGGCCGAGTGACACCGGACGCACTCTTCCGCGCGTCGATCTCTCCCGACGGCAACGTCACGTTCACGGCTGTGCCGCAGCCGTAGCGTTGCTACGCGCGTTCGTGCCGTTCGGTGGGTCGGGGCGGGAGTCTTCGATGGTGCTCCCGAAAGCCCCGCGGGCTGTCGCAACTCGCCAGTGCTACCCTCAGGGCCTGGTAGGAGACCGCCTGGTGGCGTGCGTAGTCGCGCCGCCGGTCAGAATCGGGGGAACACGCGGTGGCGGTAGCTGGCACAACCACAGACGCAGAGGGGTCGCTGATCGAGGCGGTCAGCAAGGTCGCAGCACTCGCGTCCGTGTTGCTGATCCTTGGGCTACAGTTCGCGGTCCATCCAGGCGTGTCGTGGCCGCTACGGATGCTCCTTGCCTGTGCGCTGGCCGGGGGGTGGGTACTCGGCAGCGTTTCGGCGGCGGCCGCACTGGTTGCCGTGGCCGGATTGGCGCCCGTACTTCCGACGGCGATTGCGGCCGCGTCTGGCAACGCTGGTGCTGCTGGAGGTGCGGACCCGGTCGCCCAGTCGGTGTGGCTCGCGGCGGTGATCGGCGCGCTGCTGCCCTCGATCTCCTTGACACGATGGAACTTGCCGGCGGCGTGGCGCGTATTGCTGGGCGGGTGGGCGCTGACACTGTCACTGGCGTGGCCGATCGTCGTGGCTCGCGAGATCGGCTTTGACCTGCGCGCGTTCGGCGACACGGCGACCATCAACTCATGGGCGGGCATGTCGGCCTCTGAGGTGTCTGGCTGGATCATGTACGTCGTGCTCGTCCAGCTTTCGGGTCTGCTCTGGCTCGATGCCATCATGCCGAGGCTGCGGGCCTGGTCGGAGCGCGGCCTTCCGGCGGTCGTGCACGGGTTGTGGATTGGCGCGACCGTCTCGAGTCTCGTGGCGCTCTACCAGGGCACCGTCGATCTGGAGTTCCTGAGCAGCCCCGCGTGGGCGTCCCTCGGTCGAGCGACGGGCCTGATGCTCGATGCGAACGCCTATGGCGTGGTAGCCGGGCTGGCGGCACCGCTGGCTGCGGTTGCGGCCTGCTCGCTTCAGCCACGCGTCCGGTGGTACGGCGCCGCCGCGTTCGTGCTCAACTGGGGTGGTGTGTGGATGTCTGGGTCGCGCACGGCACTGCTGTGCGCGCTGGCCGGCACCGTGGCGTTTGCGATCGGCGAGGTCCGTCGTCGACGGGTACGTCGAGTCATGTGGGCGTCAGCGGCCGGAGTGTTGGTCGCGCTGTTCGCCGCTCTGACACTGACTGTCACGCTCTCTCGCACGACGAGCCCTTTTGAACGCACCGAGGAGTTTACCGGCCGCTCACCGTGGCAGGTAGCCGAAGCGTTGGTGGCTCGTGGCCGCTACGGTGAAATCGCGGCTCGCATGCTCTGGGAATATCCGATGACCGGTGTGGGCGTCGGCACCTATCACTGGCTGGCGCCCGACTATCAACGCACGACATTCAATCAGGAGTTGGCGTTTGACAACGCACAGAACTGGTGGCGCCACCAGTTGGCCGAATTGGGCCTGTTGGGCGCGCTGCCTGTGCTGGCATGGTCCATCGTCATCGTGTGGCTGACGATGCGGGGCGCGCGGCGGGCGCGGGGAGATCACGTCGCGACGGTGCGGGGATTGGTGGTGGGTCTCGGGATCGTGTCGCTCGTGGGCATGCCCACACAGGACCCCGTGGTACTGATGATCTTCTTCCTGATGGTGGCGATGCTGGCCACTGTCACTCTCGACGATGCGAGCCCAGACGGTGCGAGCCCAGACGGTGCGAGCCCCGACGATGCGAGCCCCGACGGTGCGAGCCCCAACGGTGCTCGCCCAGGCGGTGCTCGCCCAGATGGTGTTGACGTCCACGGTGCTCGCTCGGATGGCGTTGGTTCGGACGGCGCCGCCACGCCAACCTGGCCCTCCCGAGGCCGGTCGCTCTCAGGTGCCTGGATGGTTGTCGGGGGGCTGGCCGTGGCGTACGCGGGCAGTCACGTCGCGCTGGCGAGGGGCAGCCTTGACGTCGCCGAGCGCGCCGCCCGCGCCAACCGTGACTACGTCGTGGGCTTGTATCAGGAGGAGGCACACCCAGACGGCGGCGATTTCCAGTGGACACGCGGAGAAGCACACCTGGGGCTCGTCAAGCGCGCGCCGTACCTGTCGCTGCGCGCTTGGATTCAGCACCCGGACGCGTCCGACCGGTCCGTGACACTCCGTATTTCCAGCCCGTGCCAGGTGCTGTTTGAAGGGGCCTTGGTCGATCCCACTCCGGTGGACATCATTCTCAGGCTGCCGATGACCGAAGCGCGAATCGAGCTGGACGTGGAGGTGTCCCGGACATGGTCTCCAGCGAGTGTCGGCAGCCCGGACACGCGGCAACTCGGTGCTGCCCTGGACATTGATTTTGTCGACAGTGCGGCAGGCGCGCGCGCCCTGCCGACGGTGGCAGAGTCGTGCGGCGCGAATGCTCACCCGCTACCCTAGTCTGGCTGCCTGTGGTGCGTGTGGTCCGAAAAGGGGGCTCATTTTGTGCCGAGGGGCGCGTATCCCTAGACCAGACTGAGCTACTCTATATAGCCGTGCTTGGCGTGGTGCCGAAGCCGGCGACCAGGCGCCCGGGACTGTAAAGAGGGAGATTTCTTGCGCGTACACATCGTCAATCCGAGTCACTTTTCATTCGGGACGGCTTTCATTACACCGCGATGGATGTTTGTGCTTGCAGCGTCAACGCCGCCGAAATGGGGCGATCCGATCCTGAGCGACGAGTCGCTCGAGCCGTTCGACACTGACCGGCTGGACAAGGGCGACGTGGTCGGCATCGGCCTTCACACCGGCAACGCCCTGGTCGGCTACGAGCTCGGCCAGCGTGCTCGTGCACGAGGGGCGTGGGTGGTGTACGGCGGCAGCCATCCGACGTTGTTTCCGGAAGAGGCACTCGATCGGGGCGGTGCGCACGCCGTCGTGAAGGGTGACGGCGACGTCGTCTGGGGTCAGGTGATCGAGGATTGCGTCGGTGGCGCGCCGCAGCAGATCTATAGCGGTGGGCGAATCGACGCAGGCAAGTTCAGAAAAGCGCGTTGGGATCTGATGAAGCGTGAGAGCTACGCGTGGGCGACGGTACAGACCGTGCGCGGATGTCCCAAGCACTGTTCGTTTTGCTCGGTGTGGCGCACCGATGGGCAAGAGCCTCGTCAACGCGATGTGCACCCGGTCATCGAGGAGATCGTCGAGCTGCGGCGCATGGGCTTCCGGTTCATCGCGCTGGCAGATGACAATTTTTACCCTGTCACGCTCGAAGACCTCAGGATGGCCTTCCGCCGTGCGGACAAGACGAGGTACAACGAGCTCAAGGCGCTTCGAGACGAGCGATTCGAGCTCATGGCACTGATGGCGGAACTGCCGAGCGATCTGAATTTCTTTACGCAGATCACGATGGAGTCCGCCGAGGATCCGGAGTTTCTCGACGCGATGCGGGCGGCGCGCATCAGAGGTGCGCTGGTCGGCGTAGAGGCGGTCACCCCGGAAGGCTTGAAGGACGTCTACAAGGACTTCAACCTTGCCGGTGAGGATCTCGTGGAGCGTCTGCAGACGTTCCGCGAGCACGGAATCTACATCCTCGGCTCGTTTATTTTCGGTCTGCCCAGTGACCGTCCAGCGACGTTCGAGGCGACGGCCTCGCTGGCCAAGCGAGCCGACATCGCGTTCGCGCAGTTCGTGACGTTGACGCCGTTCCCGGGCACGTTGGATTTTGAGAAGTGGGAGCGCGAACAGGGCGAGAACATGGCGATGGTGGACGGCATCCCGGTGTCGCGCCACTGGCTGATTCCGCAGGGAAAGCGGCCGAAGCTGCTCACCCCGCACCCGGTCATGTCTGGTGAGCAAATCCGACAGGGTACTCAGAAGGTGTGGAACGATTTCTACAGCCTGAAAGCGGCCTGGCGGCGGTCTGACATGCTGAAGAGCTACAAGAGCCGTGTCGCCTTTGTGGTCGCGTCGAAGGTCATGCTCCAGGCGTTCGGGAACACTGGGTTGTCGACCGACAGCGCACGCGCGTCCCGCGCAACAAAGTGGGGGGGCATCGGATTCTCGCTGCTGCAGAAGATGTTTGCGGCTCCACCGCTGCCGGATCTGATGGTGCCGACGACCCCGATGGCAGGAGAGAAGCCCGCGGCCTGACCGGGCGGTTACGGGGACACCATCGGCGATCCGCCGGTGGCGGTTGCCGCACGGACCTGTGTCAGGATGCGGTGCAGTTGCCGTAGTCCCTCAGTCAACGCCGCCGGACCCGGCTGCAGGATGTGCGCCGACTTGATTTCATAAATCTGTCCGTGACGGACAGCGGCGACGTTCGCCCAGCCGACCCGTGCCGCGATCCGTTCCCTCCGCACGGCCTTGCCGCACCAGGACGCGACGATGACTTCGGGATCCCGACGCACCACATCCTCCGCCGTGACGATGCGGTCCCGTCCCATCTTTCCTTGTCTGAGCTCAGGAAAGATGGGTGCGCCTCCCGCGATCTCGACGAGTTCTTCCACCCACCGAATACCTGAAATGAGCGGATTGTCCCATTCTTCAAAGAAGACCCGAGGTCGAGGCAAGCCTGTGGTCACCTCGCGGACGGCGTCGATTTCGAGCTCGAGCCTGGCGGCGAGGGCTTCGGCATCGTCGGCGCACCCCACCAGGCCACCCAGCACGCGAATCATCTGCAGGATCTCGGCGATGCTGCGCTGGTTGAAGACCGCCACCGGATAGCCCCGTCGGATGAGTTCGGCGGCGATGTCCGCCTGGAGGTCTGAGAAACCCAGTACCAGATCCGGCTTGAGTGCTTCGATCTTGCTGAAACGCGCGTTGAGAAACGCAGAGACGCGCGGTTTCCGGCGCGCTTCCGGCGGCCTGATCGTGTACCCGGACACCCCGACAACGCGATCTCCTTGCCCAAGCAGATAGAGGGTTTCTGTTGTTTCCTCTGTGAGACACACGATACGGGAGGGATAGCTACTCATCCGCCGACGCGCCCTTTCCGCTACTCGGCGGCAGCAGAATCGTCATTCGAACGCTTCCGGGTGCAGCGCGCGCGCCAGCGCTTGGGCGGCCAAACCCATGCGCGGGCCGGGAACCACGAGATAGGAGCCCTCCAGAAAGTGTACGCGGCCGCCCCTGACGGCCGGGATCGACGCCAGCGTCGACCAGAGGGTCCGCTCGCGATCCAGATCCGTCGACGCCATCATGCCCGCCGCGTGCAGCTCAACGATCGCCTCTGGCGCGCGCGCGAGCAGCGTCTCGTGCGAGGGCTGCACCGACTCCAGCCTCACGTCGGCGAATACGTTGGCGCCGCCAGCGATCTGCAGGATGTCGTCCAGGAAGCCGACGCCTCCGCTGACATACATCTGTTGCAGCAACTGTGGCTGCCGTGTGAGTACGAGGAGGGTGCGCGGTCGTGCGTAGCCGTGGACCCTGGCCTGCACCGCGTCGAGCTGCGCCTGAATTTCGCGTGCCTTGCGCTCGCCGTCCGCCGCATGACCGGTCGCGGCACCCAGGTCGCGGAGGGCTTGAAGAACCCCTGCCACGCCGCCGTGCCGGTAGGCGAACGTGCGTATCCCGGCCCGGGCCAGTTGTACCTCCAGTTCGTTCTGCGACCCGTAGGTGAGCACGAGATCTGGCTGAAGCGAGAGGATACGTTCGACGTCAGGATCGAGCAGGGCGCCGACGCGCGGCAGCGCGTCAACTGCCGGTGGGAACTCGTCGTAGCTGCTCACGGCAATGACTTGGGAGCCCGCGCCAATCGCAAACAGCATTTCGGTCAGCGCCGGAACGAGCGAAATGATGCGCGTGACGGGCGCAGTGCTGTTGTCGGTGACTTGACGGGCAGCCACCGGTATGTCGCCGCCCGCAGGGAGCCCGGAGGCTCTCGGGCCTGGCACAGTCACCGCGACGAGCGCCCCGAGGAGAATCAGCCTTTTCGGATAAGTAGCCATAGAAAAAACGGTCCTCCGAGCATGGCGGTTACGATGCCGACAGGCACTTCCACGGGCGCGAGCATCGTTCGCGCCACCAGGTCGCACGCCACCAGAAAAGCCGCACCAAAGAGCGCCGCCGCGGGCAGCACGATCCGGTGGTCCACACCTGCCATCAATCTCACGAGGTGGGGGACGACGATACCGACAAAACCAATCGGTCCGGCGAGTGACACGGCGGCACTCGTCGCGAGTGCTGCGCTGATGAATGCGAGGCGCTGGGTCCTGGCGACGTCCACGCCACGCGTCGCGGCGGTCTCGGCACCGACACTCAGCACATTCAGCGACGACGACAGCCGCGCGAAGATCACAAACGCCACGACAACCAACGGCAGTGCGCCGAGAATCGGACCGAAACCGCCTACGTCAAGATCGCCCATCAACCACCGGACAGCGCGGTAGGTCTCGGCGAAGTCCCCCATGTACTGGACAAACAGAATCAGCGCGGAGAAAAACGAGTTCAACGTGACGCCGGCCAGCAGCAGCACCGACGTCGAGATGGGCCGGCCCGGCCGAGTAGCCATGGCATAGACGATGGCTGCGGAGAGAAACGCGCCGGCCAGGCTGGCGAGCGGCAACGGTGACAGAGGTCCGAGTGTGATGGCGGCGCCGAAGGAAATCGCCAGCATCGCGCCGAGCGCGGCGCCAGCGGAGACGCCTAGGGTGAACGGTGTCGCCAGGGGATTGCGCAGCAGCGCCTGCAGGACGACACCCGCCGAAGCGAGCGCGGCGCCGACCATCGCACCTGCCAGCACCCGCGGCAACCGGGCGATGAAGAAGATCTGGGCGTCCACGTTGTCGGTGAAAGGAATCGACTGGTCGAATACACGAGCCAGGCTGATCGATGTACTGCCCATCAACGGCGCCAGTAGACATGTGCCCAGCGCAAACGCACCGTAGGCCAGCAACGTCATGCCCAGTCGCGCTCGGATCGGTCGCGGCTGTGCGCGTGCGACAAAGCTGGCTGACTGAACAGATGTCATCGCACGCATAGCGCGTTTTCGAGTTCTTCATGGCAACGAATAGCCGCTGCCGCAGCGTCACATTCGGGAGGCGAGTAGACCGGGGCAATCCATCGAGTACGCTCGCATGTGGCACTTGGCGCGTTTTCGACTCGAAAACGCGCTGGTCGCCCGAAGAAGTGCCACATCCGAGTACTACGTACAAGCCGAAAACGCGCCAGCGCGGATTTCATGAGCGTGTAGCCCCCGAGGGACCGCAGGCAGTTCCCTCCCGTCGGGGGGAGCACCACGACCGCCTGCGAGGCAGAAGTGAAATCCGCGCCCGGGCGCCGTCATACCAGCGAGTCACATCACGGGCCCAGGGGCGTGCCGGATGGGCACCACGGTCAGGTGGCCAGACGCCTCATGGAAGTGGACGTCAGCGTCGACATCGTAGAGCTGCTGAATCATGCTGGCTGTGAGCACCTCGCGGGTCGGGCCCTGGGCGAGGACCCGCCCAGACCGAACAAGGACCAGCGAATCGCAGAGCGAGGCTGCGAGATTGAGATCGTGGGTGGCCAGCACCATCGAGACGCCACGGTCGTGATTGAGGCGATGGAGCAGCGACGCAACCTCCATCTGATACGCAAGATCAAGGGAGGCTGTGGGTTCGTCGAGCAGTAGGACGTCGGGTGACTGTGCCAGCGCGCTCGCGATCACGACGCGCTGTTTCTCCCCGCCGCTCAAAGTCATGTACGCGCGCTCCGCCAGATGAGCAGTGCCGGTGGCGGCGAGCGCGTCGCGCGCGATGGCAATGTCCTGGGGGCCCTCGAGCTGAAAGGCACCGAGGTGAGGGTGTCGGCCCATCAGCACCATCTCAAGGACGCTGTAGTCGAAGGCAGGGTGCGTTTCCTGAGGGACGACCGCGATCTGCCTGGCCAGTTCACGTCGTGGAATGCTGTGCACGGCGCGGTCGCTAAGCGTGACCACACCCTTGCGCGGACGCAGCACACCCGCCATCAGTTTGAGCAGCGTCGTCTTGCCGCAGCCATTCGGGCCGAGCAGGCCTGTCAGCGACCCGTGCTGGATGGTGACGGACACGTCGACCAACGAGAACGATCGCGTCGCCTCGCCGGGCGGGTGGTGTGTGGGGCCGTATCCGAACGAAACGCGTTCGACCTGTAGGGTCATCGTCTCCTGTCGGCGTCCTTCGCGCCGAACTCGCTCTTGGTGGTGTGCCTGGTCATACGACCTGGCGAGCGAGCAACGGGAACAAGCGCCGGGGCAGGTTTCCTGACTTGCGGATTCGCGCGCGCTCGAATCCGCTTACAGTGGCGGGACCGTGTGGGTTTTTCACCCACTTCCCCTGCATCACCCGGGCGGTGTCGGTTGTGAGGCGAAGTATAGCACGCTAGAATTCGTTGGGGTTATGTCGTGAAATCACGGATTCAGTCTGCGGGGTTGGCCGACATCGACGACCGGCTTCGTGCCGGTGAGCGTCTGGCCGCGGCCGATGGTCTCCGGCTGTTCGAGTGTCCTGATCTCCTGGCCGTGGGCTCGTTGGCCAACCGCGAGCGGGAGAAGCGCCACGGGGCCCGGACGTACTTCAACTACAACCTGCGTCTCGAGCCGACCAATGTCTGCGTGGCCAACTGCCTGTTCTGTTCGTTCGCGCGCCTGAAACCATCCGACGACGCGGCGTACACGATGTCGCTCGAGCAGGCGTGGGACAAACTGCGACGGCGCGCGGATCAGCCTCTCACCGAACTCCACATCGTCAACGGGCTGAATCCCGACCTACCCTTCAGCTACTACACAGAACTCCTCCAGGGTTTCAAGCGCATCCGACCTGGAATTCACCTGAAATGTTTCACAGCCGTGGAGGTCGCGTTCTTTGCTGATCTCTATGGCATGAGCGATGCGCAGGTGTTGCGCGAGTTGATGGACGCCGGGCTGGACTCGCTTCCCGGGGGGGGCGCCGAGATATTCGCGGAACGCGTGCGCCGTAAAATCTGCAACGACAAGTGTGGGACGGAGCGGTACCTCGACATCCACCGGACGGCGCACCGTCTCGGCATGCGCACGAACGTGACAATGTTGTACGGGCACATCGAGACGCTTGAGGAGCGGGTGGATCACATGCTGCGCGCGCGCTCGCTCCAGGATGAGACCGGGGGATTCCAGGCGTTTATTCCGCTGGCGTTCCACCCCGACAACAACCAGATGCGTAAGCTGCCCGCACCGAGCGCCACCGACACCTTGCGGGTGCATGCGGTGGCGAGGTTGATGCTCGACAACATCCCGCACATCAAGGCGTTCTGGATCGCGACGGGGGTCGACGTGGCGCAGGCAGCGCTCTGGTTTGGCGTGGATGACCTGGACGGCACGGTCCAGGAGGAGAAGATTTATCATATGGCCGGCTCCCCGACCCCTGAAGGTCTGACGATGACCCACCTGACCGATCTCGTGCGTTCGGCTGGTCGGGAGCCACTTGAGCGTGACACCTTCTACAACGTCAAAGACACGATTTCCTGCTGACCCGGGTCGCTGTCGCGCGCTATAATCTCTGCAGGTCCAAGCGTCTCCGGGCAGGAGTAGTCCGGGTGGGGTTTCGGCCTTTTTAATGTGCTGACTTTGCGAAAAATTTCACAAGCTTGACTAAGACCATGTCGTCCACTATTTCGTTGCTGACCGAATTCGAGGCGGCGCACATCTCGGAGCGCCAGGTGCTTCCCGAGCGGTATCTGGGTCTGTCGGATGCCGAGATGGACTCGCGGATAGCCGCGGCGCGTGAGACGCTCGGCCGGCGCCTCTTGATCCTCGGCCATCACTACCAGCGTGACGAGGTGATCAAGTTTGCCGACCACACCGGCGATTCATTCCGGCTGGCACGCAGCGTCGCGTCTAGCCCAAACGCGGAGTACATCGTCTTCTGCGGCGTGCATTTCATGGCCGAGAGCGCCGACGTACTCGGTGCCCCGCACCAGCATGTCATCCTGCCGGATCTGGCCGCCGGATGCTCGATGGCCGACATGGCGGAGCCTGATCAGCTCGAAAACTGCTGGGAAGAGCTGACGCAGATGGGCATTCCCGGCGTCGTGCCGGTCACGTATATCAATTCGGCAGCCGCGATTAAGGCCTTTGTCGGAGAACGCGGCGGCACCGTCTGCACGTCATCCAACGCCACCGCGACGTTGCGGTGGGCCTTCGCGCGCGGCGAGAAGGTGCTGTTTCTGCCGGATCAGCACCTCGGACGCAACACCGCATACAGGATGGGCATCGCGCTCAACGAGATGGTGGTGTGGGATCCGTATGAAATGTTCGGTGGGCTCGATCCGGACCAGGTGGCGCGCGCGAAGATGATCCTCTGGAAGGGGCACTGCTCGGTCCACGAACGTTTCTCCGTGCAGCAGATCGCCGCCATCAGGACGCAGCACCCGGGTGTGCGCGTCATCGTGCACCCCGAGGTGCCATGGGAGGTCGCCGAGGCCGCCGACGACTGCGGCAGCACGGAGTACATCATCAAGACGATTACCAGTAGTCCAATCGGTTCCATCTGGGCCGTCGGTACCGAGGTTCACCTCGTGAATCGCCTCGCTGACGATCTCGCGCCGGACCGCACCGTCCTGTCGCTCGATCGCTTCGGTTGCCTGTGCTCAACGATGTTCCGCGTGTCGCCGAACCACCTGCTGTGGATCCTGGAGGCGCTCGTGGAGGGGCAGGTCCACAACCAGATCGTCGTGCCGGACGACCAGAAGCACTGGACGCGGGTCGCGCTTGATCGGATGTTGTCTATCCGATAGCCTCGGAGTACCATCGTTGGTTCAGGCGTCTCGCAACGGGGCGCGCTGCGTACGAGGAGAACTCATGGCGCACGAACTTCCAACGCTCCCCTATGACCTCGCTGCCCTCGAACCTCACGTCGATGCGCAGACGATGCAGATCCATCACGGGAAGCATCATCAGGCCTACGTCACCAACTTGAACGCCGCGTTAGACAAGCATCCCGAATTGCACTCGAAGAGTCTCGACGATCTCTGCAGCGGGATAAGCGGTATCCCGGAGGATGTGCGGACCGCCGTTCGCAACAATGGCGGTGGTCACTGGAACCATTCGCGATTCTGGACGTGCATGGCGCCCAATGCCGGTGGCACGCCGACCGGCAAGATCGCTGATGCGATCAACGCCGCGTTCGGGAGCTTCGACGCCTTCAAGGAGCAGTGGGGCAAGGCGGGCGTCGGCCGATTCGGTAGCGGGTGGGTCTGGCTGGTGAACGACGGTGGCAAGGTCTCGATCACGAGCACGCCCAACCAGGACAATCCGCTCATGGACGGCAAGACGGCGATTCTTGGGCTCGATGTCTGGGAGCACGCCTACTATCTGAAGTACCAGAATCGACGGCCCGACTACATCAAGGCATGGTGGAACGTTGTGAACTGGTCCGAGGTGAACAAGGCGCTCTGAGTCCTCTTCGACGACCTTCTGGAAGGTGAGAAACGGACGGGCCTCAACGACGCCCGTCCGTTGATGAAGCGCACGGACGTGCTGTAAACTCGATCCTCTACTCTCTGCCGCCGCGATCTGGCTAAATTAGAGCGCTTTTCAGATAGCCCCAGTAGTGACTGAGCGAGCATGATACTTCTGCGCACACCACCGCAACGCTTCGGTCCCGCCGAATGCCGGAACCATTTTCGGCATTGCGGCTGCTCGAATGCCACACGGTCATGAAAAGCGCTTTAGACGCCGTGGGCCGCCTGTCGTTCCGCGGGCGGGATGGCCATCAGCGTTGGCTGCGCGGCGATGTGGGCCTGAACGATGGCTTCTGCTTTCGCCATCGCGTCGGGATCGCCACTGCGGTAGATACTGTTGGCTTCAATCAGATCCGTCTGGTGTGACGGAGTCGCCTCGACGCTGTCATAAATCGCGGCCACTGGACACGCCGGGACGCACGCACCGCAGTCGATGCACTCCTCCGGATGGATGTAGAGAATCGTCGCCTGCTCGAACTCCGGCTCGTCCTTGAGCGGGTGGATGCAGTCGACGGGACAGACGTCGATGCAGGCGGCGTCCTTCGTGCCGATGCAGGGATCGGTGATGACGAACGGCACCTACATGAACTCCTCGACCAGTTTCCGACGCTGCTCCCCGCTCACCGCTATCGGCTGCTTGACCAACGGGCCGGCCTGAAGTCCCGGATCCTGAAGGTGAAGGCTCGGCCGCGGGATCCCATCCTGGTAAATGAGCCCTATCGGAATCTTGTCGCCCCATGTCAGTGCGGTATCCATCGCGGCATGGAAGTCGTGTGGGTCGTGGGCAGTGTCTTCCAATCTGTACACCCGCTCGCGAAACCACTCATAGGTGTTGTGCTTGTTGAACGTCACGCACGGGCTAAAGACATCAATGAGCGAAAAGCCCGGGTGCCGAATGGCCTCGGTGTACAGCTTCAGCAGGTGCTTCGGCTGGCCGCTGAATCCGCGCGCGATGTAACCGCAGCCGCTGGCCAGTGCCAGCGCCATCGGGTTGAGCATGCCCTCCAAATTGCCGTGCGGGGTGGTTTTCGTGACCATCCCCGTTTCGCTGGTGGGCGAGACCTGGCCGGTGGTCAGGCCGTACGTCTCGTTGTCCATGACGATGTAGGTGATGTCGATGTTGCGCCGCATCGCCTGGATGAAGTGGTTCAAGCCGATACCGTAGCCGTCCCCGTCGCCACCGGTGACGACCACGGTCATATCATGATTGGCGAGCTTGGCTCCGGTGGCAAACGGTAGTGCCCGGCCGTGCAGGCTGTGCACGCCGTACGAGCGGAAGAACCCGGGCAGGTTTGACGAGCACCCGATGCCCGAAACGACCAGGACCTCGTGCGGTCGACGCCCCAGTTCGGCACACGCACGGAACAACGTGTTCAAGACGCCGAAGTCGCCGCACCCAGGGCACCAATCCGGTGAAACGTCCGCTTTAAAGTCTTTTATTTCAAGTAGCGCGGTTGCAGTGGCCATGTCTCTCCTTAGGTTGTCAGTGGCGAGGCATCTGCCGCCGTAGCCGCAACGCGTCGTCCCGCCCAGTCACCCGACGTGCCTGTCGGATGCTCCGTCCGCCATCCTGCCTCTGTCGACAGTACTTCGATGAGTTTCGTGCCGTTTGCCCGCACTTCCTTGACGGCCGCCACGATGTGCTTGGGCTCGAAAGGCTCACCATCGTACTTGCGGACCTGAGCCTGAGCGACGATGCCCGTCTCAGCCCGCAAGTGACGTGCGAACTGGCCGCTCTGGTTGTTCTCGACGATGATCACCCGCCGGCTCTGGCCGAGGATGGCAGAGACCTCGGCGATGTGGAAGGGCACCAGGAACTTGATCTGCAGATGGCTTGTCGAGATGCCCTCCCGATTCAACTGTGCGACCGCCTCGGTCAGTACGCCCCAGGTGGAACCCCAGCCCACGAGCGTCACCTCGGCGTCGGGTGAGCCCTCGAGCGTCGGAGCAGGCAGATGCTCGAGGACCGTGTTCATCTTGCGGACTCGCTTGTCTGCCATCTTCTTGCGCCGCACGGTGTCAGTAAAGACATCGCTGAGGAGCACACCGTCTTCGTCGTGCTCATCGCTCGCGGCCACGTGGATGTGACCGGGAAGTCCCGGGACCGCGCGAGGAGAAATGCCAGACTCGGTGTTCTTGTAGCGGAGGTACGGCTCGCCGTCGGCGGTCTCGCCCTTGTTGTTGCCTCCAGATGCCGAGGTGATGAGTTCGCCTCGATCGATCTTGAAGTCGACGTCGAGCAGAGCCGGATCGACGGTCTCGCTCCCCTCGGCTATTAGCAGGTCCGTCAGGATGATCACCGGGCACTGATAGCGGTCGGCGACGTTGAAGGCCAAGCCCGGGGTGGTGAGGCTATCCGTCATGCTGATAGGGGCGATGATGATCCGCGGGAAGTCGCCCTGGCTGGCGCCAAGGGCCTGGTTCAAATCCCCCTGCTCAGTCTTGGTTGGCACGCCCGTGGAAGGGCCGGCGCGCATCACGTTGACGACGACGACCGGAGTTTCGAGCATCCCCGAGAGGCCGATGGCCTCCGTCATCAGGGCGAGGCCGCCGCCAGAGGTGGCACACATGCTCCGCACGCCCATGTGGCCGGCCCCGATGGACATGTTGATCACCGAGATCTCGTCTTCAACCTGTCGGACACAGATATCCATCTCTTTCCCGTGGGCCGCGAACCATTCGAGGATGTGCGTCGCCGGGCTCATCGGGTAGGCGCAATAAAACTTGCAGCCGGCCAGTGCCGCCCCCATGGCCAGGAGATCGTTGCCCAGGACCATCGCCCATTTCTGGCTGTTCTTCTCGAGTCGCTTGGCCGGCGCCGTGAAATTGGCGACTGCGTAGTCATAGCCGGCCTTTGCCGCCTCCATGTTGATTTTCACCACGTGCGGCTTCTTCGCGAACGTTGACTCGAGCACCGACTCCAGCTCTCTGAAGTCCAGACCCATCAGGCTAATCGCGGCTCCTACCGCCACCGTGTTCTGCATGACCGGCAACTTCTTGTATGCCGGGGCCAGGTCGGGGACGGGTAGGGGACAGAGCTGGACGCCCGCGGGCGGCTCGTAACTCGGTGTCAGCTTGGCGCCGTTGTACAGGGCCACGCCGCCGCCGACGAGTTCCTGCAGATGGCGGTCCAGCGTGTCTTGATTGAGGGCGATGAGCGCGTCGACTTGATCGCCGTGGTTGAGGGGCTTCTTGGCTGAGATGCGGAGGCGCAACCAGGAGTGCCCGCCGCGAATCACCGACTGGTAGGCGTTGTAGGCGTACACGGCCTGACCCTGCCGGGCCACAGACAGTGCCAAGGTATTGCCGGCTGAGGCGACTCCATCGCCCGCCGCGCCGCCAATCCCTACGATGACATCAGATTCGTTCACTAAGACCTCCCCCGTGATTGATCGACGCCGAAGCAGCGACGGGCCCCCTCGGCCCCGACGCCGATGCTGGGCGGCAACGATATGAACCCGGCCTGGCATTCATTCCGCGACCTCCCGTTATGGCGGTTCGATCCATGCAGCACAATTCCCGTACAGGACAAGAGGACCGATTCTAGCCGAAAAGGAAGGCTGGAAGCCCATGGTATTGATCTGCCGAACTCTGCAGTGGTGACCGTCGTGCCCTGCAGGAGCGTCGATCTGCCCTTATTCGCGTGCTTTGGCAAGCACAGTGACGCGGCGGACGGCCACGCCGAGCGCCAGGAAGAAGACACCCACAGCGACAAGCCGCCGTGGTCGGGTAAAGTTAGACAACCAGCCGCATACGCGACACATTCGGGCCAGGTTTCTAATTTAGGGCCGTAGGTCGCCAAGAGCGCCCAATCTCGTTGTGACGTGCCGAAAATTCTGGTGTACCGGTCCCTCGCCACGCTCCGCGAGATGCCCTAGGCTCGGGTGGGAAAAAGACTTCCACCTTGACCACCGATGCATCCCGCCGGGCTGCGTTGCTCGTCGCTTACATGCGCCCGGCATACGCGTTCCCCGCGCCTTGCCGGGCGGGCGCCTCGATGCCCAAGCTGACACTCCAATTCCGGCCCGAACCCTTAGTCGCTCTCTGGCTCACGAGCGGTCAGGCTCCTCTGCGTCACGCGGACATCCGCGAAGTACGCGACGGTCTCGCCCCCGGTGTCGTCTGAGTCACAAAAGAGCGCAATATCGACGATCCGAGCGCCGGTGGGATCACCCCACAATTCCCGGTAGATGTCGGCAAGGTCGACGGCCTCGTGATGCCAGCGTCCCACGTTCGCCTGACCGCCATTCGCGACGTAATGAGGGAACGACCCGATGTACTTGTAATCACCCGAGCCGAGCATGCGGTTGCCCCAGATAATCTCCATGCGATGGGGCTCATCGTCTGCCGTTTCGAACACGATGAAGAAACGCGCGGGGTGATCGTCACCTGCCTCTGTGAGTTCGTCGATGGTGCTGTCGATCCCCCTCCCGATGTACCACTGCCAGCTCAATGTCGGGTAGCGATCAAGCGGGATGTCTGTGTGTCGAAAGAGCATGGACGCGGTGTCGTGCGTGGCCAGCCTGATCGCCGCCACGCCCTGCTTGGTCTCGAACGAGATATCCATCGGGCCGTGTCTCCAGAACAGCCTGTGATACCAGCCGTCCGGTAGCGGATCGATCGGCAGGGGATCGGTGAAGTCCATGATCGCAAACGAAGGCGAACCATCGGGCACCAGGACATTTACTCGGGAGTCGCCGCACGACGCCAGGCTGGCGGCCAAAGTGACGACGATAGCCAGCGACGAGGTGGCGCCGAAGCTACTGCGTGGGCCCATGACTACATCCATGTGAGGCGAAGGGACTGCTCCAAGTTCCTGCGCTGGTTCCGCTTGCGGCCGTCTCCCCTGTCCGATAGTGTGTGGCCGGTGCAGCCAGGAGAACACAGATGACGCAACGATACTCCCTGACTCGGTGGATCGCCGTCAGCGTGACTCTCTCGTTGGTGGGATTGGTCAGCCAAGGCATGGCGAGTGCCCAGGCGCTGCTGGCTGAGACTCGACGGGGTGCCGACCAGGGTGATGTCGCCGACGGGTTCCGTGAGATTTCCTATCAGACCCGCGACGGCGGCGGCGTCTTCGGCACCCTCTATGGTGAGGGCCCGCACGCAGTGCTCCTGGGTCATGGGGCCGTCTTCAACAAGGAGAGCTGGGATCATCTGGCCAAGCGCTTGGCGGCGGAGGGCCATCAGGCTCTCGCGATAGATTTTCGGGGTTATGGGAAGTCGAGAGCCGGTCGAGCCCGTGGCGGGCTGCACGAGGACATCATTGGCGGAATTCGCTATCTGAGGGAACAGGGTGCGGCGCGGGTGTCGGTCATCGGAGCGAGCATGGGGGGTGGTGCGGTCGGCGACGCGGTCACCCAGCTCGACCCCGGCGAAATCGATGCCCTCGTCCTGCTGGCAGCCGTTCCGACCCGGTCGCCGGAGCGTCTGCAGGGCAGAAAGTTATTTATCGTTTCCGAGGGCGACGGGTCGAGATCCTCGGTAGAGCAGCAGTTCCAGGCCGCACGCGAGCCCAAGACGCTGACGACGCTTCCGGGCAGCGCTCACGCACAGCATATCTTCCGAACGGCGGTCGGCGAGGAGCTGACCGAGATCATGCTGGCCTGGATCGACGCGGGCCGCTAACTAGCAGTCCGTGGTGAAAGTCCGGCGTGGCACCGAACGCGGATTTCACGAGCAGGGCCATGCTCCCCTGCCAGGTACTGCTGAAATCCGCGGTAGACGAGTGAGGCGCCTCGCGCGGATTCTGCTCGGTCGTGGCACGCCTGCGGAATCCGCGCTCGCGGGCAAGGCGCGACGACCGAGAATACAGCCTGTATTTGACGGAGGAGCAACGCAGGCCGCGAGGATGCGTCGCTCGTCGAATGCAGACGGACTTTCACCACTAGTGTTTCGTCACGCAACACAATCTCAAGAAGACTGTCGCAGGGCATCGGGGTTGAGTTCGACCCGGACCGTCTTCGGCATCGGAGGAGAATCAGGATGAGCGCGGACGTGATGAGGGCAGTGGTCCTGAGGGAGTTCGGCGGGCCCGAAAAACTCAATCTCGAAGAGGTTGCCGCACCGACCCCGTCGATCCTCAAGGATCACGAAGTGTTGATTCGCGTCAAGGCGGTCGGAGTCTGTTACCACGACATCATCAATCGGACCGGCAATCTGCCACGTACGAAGCTCCCGTCGATCATGGGGCACGAGATCGCCGGAGAGGTGACCGCAGTCGGAAACGGCGTCGAGTTGTTCCGCCGCGGTGATCGGGTGGCGACCATTCAGCGCGTCCACTGTGGCCGATGCGACCTGTGCCTGCGAGGCCGCAGTACCCTCTGCAAGGAGGGGGTGTTCTTCGGCGAGGAGATTCCGGGCGGCTATGCCGACTTCGTCGTCTCCGAGGAGCAGGGGCTGGCGAAGATTCCCGACTCCATCCCGTACGAGGAGGGGTCGATCTGCGCCTGCACAATCGGGACGGCGATTCACGTCGTGAGATCGCGGGGGGCGGTTCAACTCGACGAGACGGTGCTGATTACCGGCGCCTCGGGCGGTGTTGGCCTGCACGCGATCCAGGTCTGCCGACTGACCGGCGCACGGGTGATCGCCGTAACCTCCTCGCCCAAGAAGGCCGATCGACTGAAAGAGGCCGGCGCTGATGAGGTGATCGTCGCGCCCGATCTGAAATTCGCGTCCCAGGTCCGTCGTCTCACACGCGGCGCCGGTGTCGACGTCGCACTGGAGATCACGGGGGCGCTCACCTTTGATCAGGCGTTGCGGAGTCTCGCTCCGGCGGGCAGGCTGATCCTCGTGGGGAGCCTGGAGACAAAACCGGCGTCATTCATGCCGGGTCTGATGATCCTGAAGGAGCTCCAAGTGCTCGGCTCGTTCGCGACCACGACCGCCGAGTTGGTGGAGGCGTTCCGGCTGGTGACCGAGAAGAAGATTCGGCCGATCGTGGCCGACGTGATGCCGCTCAGCGACGTGGCAAAAGCGCAGCAGATGCTCTTCGACCGCCAGGTGACGGGCAGACTGGTGCTGTCGGTCTGACCGGGCGGTCGGTGAGAGACGAGGTGGATCGGGCGCCGATGCTCGGTGAGCTCACGGCGCTGGAGTAGGAGGGACATGGACCGGTCTGCGGCGGCGATCGCGTTGTATCGGTGGTCAGCTGGCGACCTCGAGATGTTCCTCGTCCATCGCTCGCCGGATTTGCGGTTCTTCGGCGACTATCTCGCGATGCCCGGTGGTGTGCGCTCACCGATGGACGGTCCGGATGAGGATGCGCAGCCGGGAACCGGCGTCGCCGCCGGTCGCGCCGATCGCAATGCGATGCGGCAATGCGCGAAGCGCGAGCTGTTCGAGGAGACAGGTGTGCTCCTCGATGCCGGGATGCGGTCGTTGCCAGCGGATCGCCGAGCGCAACTCCGACGCCGTCTCCTGGATCACGACGAAACCGTCGCCGAAGAGGCGTGGCGAGAACTTCGACACGCCTCGGCCGGTCCGTCAGAGTTGACGGAACTTTGCCGGATCCGTACTCCGGCCTTCACGCCCATTCGGTACGACACACAGTTCTTCCTCGCCGCACTCCCCGACGGCGAGGAGCCGGAGGTGTGGCTCGGTGAGCTGACGACCGGCCGTTTCGAGACCGCGGAGACCTGGCTCGCAGAGTGGGCGGCGGGCGACTGCCTGATCGTGCCTCCCGTGATCGTTCTTCTGCAGCGTTTGCGGGCAGGCGACCTCTCGAGTTTCACGGCGGACGCGGCGGCGATGACCGAGGGTTTCCGACGGGGCAAGTTGCACCGCGTGTTCTTTAGCCCGGGCATCCTGATGGCGATCCTGAACACGCCGACATTGCCGCCGGCCACGACGACCAACTGTTTCATCGTCGGGGCGGATCGCCTGTGCATCGTCGACCCAGGTGCGCCGGCGCCGGCGGATCAGGCACGGCTCTTTGAGCTCCTCGACGAGCTACGAGGCGAGGGCGCGAGCCTTGAGGCGGTCATCTGCACGCACCATCATCGGGATCACGTCGGTGCCGTCAACGCGGTCAGTCAGCGCTATCAGCTGCCGGTCCACGCCCATGCGATCACGATGGAGCGGCTCGAGCCGGGGTTTCTGCGCGGTCGCGTGCTGGCGGACGGTGATCGGATCGATCTCGGTGCCGCGCCGGACGGAAGCCCCGACTGGTATCTGGAAGCGATTTTCACCCCGGGCCACGACCGTGGGCACCTGGCGTTTCGTGAGAGTCGTTACAAGGCACTGATTGCCGGCGACATGATCTCGACCGTCACCACGATCATGATTGACCCTCCGGAAGGCCACCTTGAGACCTACATGAACAGCCTGAATCGGCTGCTTGCGACCGAGATGACCGCGCTGCTTCCCGGTCATGGTCCGGCGGTCCCAGATGGCAAGAAAATCGTCGAGAAGTTCATCAAGCACCGTGAGGTCCGGCAGGGCAAGCTGCGGGCCGCAGTCGCACAGGGACCTAACACCGTGGAGGGGTTGCTCCCGAGAGTGTATGAGGATGTGCAGGAGGCGATGTACCCGTACGCAGCCCGCCTACTCCTGGCCGGCCTGGAGCAACTCGCGGAGGCGGGCCAGGTCGTGAACAGGGACGGCGTGTGGACTGCCACCGAGACGTTGTCCATCTGAACGCTCAGCACAGCCCGAGTTCGCCTGTTGGCGGCTATTGCTCTACTATCACTGGCATGCTGATGGGTCAGCGAACGGCAGGGTGCCCCGTTGGTACGAAAACGGGAATCGGCCCGACGGGCGATACATCGTCGAAACGCGGCGCATCGTGAATGCCGGCCATCCATAGCGATCTCAATCCGCGCTCCGCGGAATTCAAAGCCAACTCAGATGCGATGCGCGCGTTGGTGGCCGACTTACGCGCCAAGTGTCGGGAGATCGGTGAAGGCGGCGGGGAAGCGGCGCGCGTGAAGCACGAAGCTCGCGGAAAACTGCTGCCCCGAGAGCGTGTGCGCAAACTGCTCGATGTCGGGTCACCGTTTTTGGAGCTGTCGCAGCTCGCCGCGTTGAACATGTACGACGACAACGTGCCCTCAGCGGGTATCGTCACCGGTGTAGGACGTGTGTCGGGTCGCGAGTGTGTGATCGTCGCCAACGATGCGACGGTCAAAGGAGGCACGTACTACGGGATCACGGTCAAGAAACATCTGCGTGCACAGGAGATCGCGTGGGAGAATCGGCTGCCATGTATCTATCTCGTCGATTCCGGGGGTGCGAATCTTCCCAATCAGGACGACATATTCGCTGATCGCGAACACTTCGGACGCATTTTCTATAACCAGGCCAACATGTCCGCGGCGGGCATTCCGCAGATCGCCTGCGTGATGGGTTCATGTACCGCTGGCGGCGCCTATGTGCCGGCCATGGCCGACGAAGCGATTATCGTCAAGAACCAGGGCACGATTTTCCTCGGCGGTCCGCCGCTGGTGAAGGCGGCGACTGGCGAAGTGGTCAGCGCGGAAGCACTTGGCGGTGCAGACGTGCATGCGCGCACGTCGGGAGTTGTCGACCACTACGCACTGAACGATGACCATGCTCTTGAGATGGTTCGTCGCGTCGTGGCGCGTCTGAATCTGCGTAAGCAGGTTGAGCTGGAGGTACGAGAATCGCGGGAACCTGTCTATGCGGCAGACGAACTGCCGGGAATCATTCCCGCTGATACACGAAAGCCGTATGAGGTCAGGGAAGTGATCGCGCGCATCGTTGATGGTAGCGAGATGGACGAATTCAAGCCGTTGTACGGCACGACGTTGGTCACCGGATTTGCGCACATACTTGGCTATCCGGTGGGCATTGTCGCCAATAGCGGCATTCTGTTCTCCGAATCGGCGCTGAAGGGCACGCATTTCATCGAACTGTGCGCGCAACGCGGTATTCCGTTGATATTTCTACAGAACATCAGCGGATTCATGGTCGGGCAGAAATACGAATCCGGCGGTATCGCCAAAGACGGCGCAAAAATGGTCAGTGCGGTCGCCTGTGCGCAGGTGCCGAAGTTCACGGTCATCATCGGCGGCAGTTTCGGAGCCGGCAATTACGGGATGTGCGGACGCGCGTATTCGCCACGTTTTCTCTGGATGTGGCCGAACGCACGCATATCTGTGATGGGCGGCGAGCAGGCAGCGGATGTACTTGCCACGGTCAAGCGGGATGCCATCGAAGCATCCGGCCAGACGTGGAGCCAGGAAGATGAGACCGCCTTCAAGGCGCCGATACACGAGCAATACGAGATGCAGGGCCACCCCTACTATTCGTCAGCCCGGTTGTGGGACGACGGTGTCATCGATCCTGTCGACACGCGCATGGTGCTGGGCCTGGGGATCTCCGCCGCGCTGAATGCGCCGATTCGACAAACGCGCTTTGGCGTGTTCAGGATGTAGGGGCGCCATCGGTACGCACGTGTGCCAACGATGCGGCGTCGCGACACCTGGTGAACGCCGGACCACTTGCCCAACTCGAGACACGTGCCTGCCGCGCATGATGGCCGGCGCATTCGTTCGATCCTGATGCGGGAGCGGAGGTTGTTCCGTAAGTACGATGACTGACTATCGAACGCTCGAACTTGAGATCCGTCGCGACGTCGCGGTCATCTGGATGAACCGGCCCGACGTACGCAACGCGTTCAACGACACGATGGTTGCCGAGTTGACGCAGGTACTCACGTCGCTCGAGGCGGATGATGCGATTCGCGCAATCGTGCTCGCTGGGCGTGGTCCCTCGTTCTGCGCAGGTGCCGATCTGAACTGGATGAAGAAGATGGCCGGTTACAGCACCGAGCAGAACTACGAGGATGCGCTCGGCCTGGCGACCATGCTGCACACGCTCCATACGTTTAAGAAACCGACCATCGCCCGTGTGCACGGCCATGCGTACGGCGGTGGCGTGGGGCTGGTGGCTGCCTGCGATATCGCTATTGCCGCAGTCGAAGCGGAGTTCTGTTTGTCCGAGGTGAGGATCGGACTGATTCCCGCGACGATAGGTCCATACGTGGTTGCGGCGATGGGTGAACGCGCCGGGCGGAGATTCATGCTGACTGCCGAGCGCTTTGCCGCGGCGGAGGCGTATCGGGTTGGCTTTGTGCATGAAATGGCGCCGGCCGACAAAGTTGACGAGAAGATAGACGAAGTACTCGCTCACCTCATACGAGGCGGAAGCGCTGCTCACGCTGAGACGAAGTCAGTGATCACTGCGATAACGGCATCGCCGCTGAATCAGCAGCTGATTGAGGAAACGGCTACCCGCATCGCGCGAGTACGGGCGTCAGACGAAGGAAAGGAAGGCATTCGCGCCTTTCTCGAGAAGCGTAAACCGGCGTGGGTGCCTGGAGACTAGCTGAGCAGAGGGACTCACGGTCGTTGACGCCCTGAAATCGCCCCCATGTTCAAAAAGATACTCATAGCCAACCGCGGCGAGATTGCGGTTCGCATTGCGCGCACGGCGAAACGCCTCGGCATTCGCACTGTTGCGGTCTATTCGGACGCCGACGCCGGGGCCATGCACTCGGAGATCTGTGACGAGGCCCATTCGATTGGGGGCGCCGCCGCACGCGATTCGTATCTGCACGGCGAACGCATCATCGAGGTTGCACGAGAGGCCGGCGCACAGGCGATTCACCCAGGCTACGGGTTCCTCGCGGAAAACGCGGGTTTTGCCAGCGCCTGTGCCGACGCAGGTGTCGTGTTTGTCGGTCCGCCAGCTGCTGCCATCGACGCGATGGGCTCCAAGAGTGCGGCGAAGGCATTGATGGAGAAAGCCGGTGTGCCGCTCGTGCCCGGTTATCACGGTGAGACACAGGACGACGCGCTCTTGCAAGGGGAGGCCGACCGTATCGGCTATCCCGTGCTGATCAAGGCCTCCGCTGGCGGTGGGGGCAAGGGTATGCGTGTGGTCGGGCAGCGCGAAGACTTCATAGAGTCATTGCGTGGCGCCCAGCGTGAGGCGCAATCCGGCTTCGGTGATGACCGCATGCTGGTCGAAAAGTACCTCAGGCGTGCGCGTCACATCGAGGTGCAGATATTTGCCGATCAGGCCGGCGATTGCGTGCACTTGTTCGAACGCGACTGCTCCATGCAGCGGCGCCATCAGAAAATCATCGAGGAAGCACCCGCGCCGGGCATGACGGAGTCGCGTCGTCAAAGCATGGGCGAGGCCGCCGTGGCGGCGGCGAAGGCCGTTGGTTATGTGGGGGCAGGCACGGTTGAGTTCATTGCCGAGCACGACGGGCAGTTTTATTTCATGGAAATGAATACTCGCCTGCAGGTGGAGCATCCGGTGACGGAAATGATCACTGGACTCGATCTTGTGGAGTGGCAATTGCGGGTCGCGTATGGCGGTGCACTTCCGTTGACGCAGTCGGCACTGAGCATGGCCGGCCACGCCTTTGAAGCGCGAGTGTACGCCGAGGACCCGGAGCGGGGGTTTCTCCCCGCGACTGGTGTCATCACTCACCTGCGACAGCCCGCCGACTCGCGGAACGTGCGCATCGACACCGGCGTGCGTGAAGGTGACGACATCGGCATCAGCTACGATCCAATGATTGCGAAAGTGATCGCGTGGGACGTCGACCGCCCGTCGGCTCTGCGCCGTTTGCGCCGCGCACTCGGTGAGTATCAAATCGTTGGACCGAAGACCAACGTGTCGTTTCTGCTCAATCTGTCTTCCCATCACGCCTTTGCGGGCGCTGATAGTGAGCCGTCGTTGCTCGACACGGGGCTGATCGAACGTTACCGGGGAGAGTTGTTCCCTGACGCGCAGCCGGCATCAGACCTGGTGCTCTCGCTCGCGGTGCTGTCGGAACTGTTGCACGGTGACCATCAGGCGCGGGATGCTGCCGCCGATCCTTATTCGCCGTGGCATAGGCGCGACGGGTGGCGTCTCAATCTAGACAACGATCAGGCGTTCGTCTTCATCGATGGTAGCCGGCGCGTCACAGTAACCGCGCGCTATCGCGAACGTGGCTTTCTTCTGGAATTACCGGGCAGCGACGCTGTGGTGAGTGGAGAACACCGAGACGACAATCGAATTGTCGCCGATGTGGATGGAGTGCGTATCAGTGGCGCTGTGGTTCGAGAGCCGCATGCGTTGACCGTATTCGCATTCGGCGCTAGCCATCGCCTCGAACGCGAGCAGTTCACGATCACTGAGGACGACAAACCCAGCGGGTTGCTGGTATCACCGCTGCCAGGCAGCGTGGCGAAAGTACTCGTCGAAACCGGACAACTGGTCGACACGGGACAGCCGTTGATAGTCGTCGAAGCCATGAAAATGGAACACACGATCTCGGCGCCGCACGCGGGCCGCGTCACGCACATATATTTCACGCTCGGCGAACAGGTAGCGGAAGGTGCGCAACTGCTCGCTATAGAGGAAATCCAGCCATGACATATCCGAAGCGGGTACACCTGATCGAAGTTGGCCCCCGGGACGGTTTGCAGAACGAGGCACGTGCCGTTCCCACCGACGTCAAAGTCGAATTGATAGAGCGCCTTGCTGACGCGGGTCTGGCGATGATCGAGGCGGGCAGCTTCGTGTCACCCAAGTGGGTACCGCAGATGGCGGATACAGGTGAGGTCATGGCGCGTATCCGCCGCCGCGAAGGCGTGGCGTACCCCGTGCTCGTGCCAAATACGAAGGGCCTCGACGCGGCCATTGCCGCAGGTGCCACGGAAATCGCCGGTTTCGCCGCGGCGACTGAGACGTTTTCACAGCGCAACACGAACTGTTCAATCGCCGAATCACTCGGACGGCAGTCGACGGTGTGCCGTGCGGCGATCGAACAGGGATTGCGGATCCGTGGATATGTGTCTGCTGTGCTTGGCTGCCCGTATGAAGGTGAGGTACAGCCGGCGCAAGTTGCCGATGTGGCGCGGCGCCTGTCGGACATGGGCTGCTACGCAATCTCCCTCGGCGACACGACTGGCATGGGCACGCCGGCAAAGACACAGCGCCTGATCGAGTCCGTTGGTGCCCACGTGGCGGTCGAAAGACTCGGCGGGCATTATCACGACACGTACGGCCAGGCAGTCGCCAACACACTGGCGTCTCTCGAAATGGGCATGGCCACCTTCGATAGTTCGGTCGCCGGGCTGGGGGGCTGTCCGTACGCGCCCGGTGCGACCGGTAACGTGGCAACCGAAGACATGGTGTATATGCTCGACGGCATGGGCATCGAAACCGGTGTGAATATGGATGCATTGCTCGACGCTGCGGAGTTTATCTGCTCGCGTCTGGAACGGGTCACGGTGTCCCGCGCCGGTCGTGCATTGAGCATCAAACGCAAGAAGGCGGCATAGTGGGTTTACTGCACGGCTCGCCCCCGCGCGATCGATGAAATTGCCGACCGGCGTGTCGAAGGGGCGCTGTTCGTGCCCGGCAGCCGCAAGGTCGCGCTCACGCGGACCAGGACCGGGATCGCGGTTTTGATGTGCAGTATGAGGAGAACGCGAAGTGCTTACGAGACGTGAACAACACCGGAAGGCGGCGGCATGAGCCGGATCGCGCTATCGGCCCCAGTGCCGCGCACACCACTGCACTCGCGCACGATCGAATGTAGGGGTTATCGTCGCGACGACGCTCTCTACGATATCGAAGGCCACCTGGTCGACGTGAAGAGTGTCGCGTTCCACAACATGGATCGCGGTGAGGTAAAGGCAGGGGAACCGATCCATGAAATGTGGATACGCCTGACTGTCGATCTCAAGCTGCATGTGGTCGATGTCGAAGCGCAGACCGTGTGGGGGCCTTACGCGGCCTGCGGTGACATTGCGCCTAACTTCAAGCGGTTGAAAGGTTTGACGATCAAGCAGGGGTGGACACAAAAAACACGCGCACTGCTAGGGGGCACCAAGGGATGCACGCATCTGGTCGAGTTATTGGGGCCGGTTGCGACGACTGCGTTTCAGACCGTGTATGCGGATAAGGTCGACCGCGAGAGGCAGAACGGCGAGGAAGTGAAACCGCCGCAGATCGACTCGTGTCATATCTACGCGTCCGACGGCCCGGTCGTTGAGAAGGTGCATCCCGAGTACTACACGGGTCCCCGGAAGGCGTCAGGTTGACCCTAGGTGATTTCAAGGGGTCGTCGCAACACGTCCTCACTGGTGTGAGCGTAGCAGTTCGTTGAAGGCTTCGGATGGAGTTCTCCAACTGAGAGTCTTCCGCGGTCGGCGGTTGAGTGTGGCCGCGACAGCCGCGCTGTCGCGAGCGTTGTACCGACTGAGGTCAGTCCCTTTGGGGAAGTACTGGCGCAGGAGGCCGTTGGTGTTCTCGTTCGTGCCGCGCTGCCACGGACTGCGGGGGTCGCAGAAGAATACCTGCAGCCCCGTGTCGATACGCAGTTGGGCGTGCTGGGCCATCTCCGCGCCTTGGTCCCAGGTCAGTGACCGACGAAGCTGATCAGGGAGCGTCGCGATCGTCGACGTGATCGCATCCCGTACGGCTTCGGCGCCATGCCCGGCAAGCGCCGGACCGTTCCTGACCCTGCGTCGGCCACGTTCGGCCATGCGGGGCAGGTGGAGCAACATCGTGAATCGGGTGGTGCGTTCAACCAATGTGCCGATCGCGGAGCTGCCAAGTCCGATGATCAGGTCGCCTTCCCAGTGTCCAGGAACCGCTCGGTCCGCGGCCTCGGCGGGCCGCTCGCTGATCATGATCGCGGGGCCGACAAACGCCTTGCCACGACTCCGGCGGCGGGCCCTCGGCACGCGCAACGCCCGTCCGGTGCGCAGGCATGCCGTCAGGTCGCGGCGCAGTGCCCCCCGCCCCTGGATGTACAGCGCTTGGTAAATGGCTTCGTGCGAGACCCTCATCGATGCATCGTCGGGATACTCTAGCCGGAGCCGACGGGCGATCTGCTGCGGGCTCCACGCCGTCGCCCAATGTCGGTCCTGGCGGCGGCCATGACGTCGACCACCCCAGGAGCCCACGCGTGGGCCAAGCACGGGCGTCCCGTCCTCAGCCATGACCGTGCCCGCGAGGCGGTCCTGCACGTAGATCCTCAGCCGATCATTCGCGGCCAGCTTGGCGGTCTTCGGGCGCCTGGCACGTCGGTCGCTGTGCCACTGCGCTGTCGACGCCCGATACTCCAGACCACCGCTCCGAGTCGCCGCATTGCGATGCAGCTCTCGCGAAACCGTCGACGGGGCTCTACGGAGCCGACCGGCTATGTCGCGCACCCCGGCACCCTGAGCGCTCAGGATCGCAATCTCTTCTCGCTCCGCGAACGACAGGTAACAAGCCGATCGGGGCGCCACACTGATCGACGGCATACCACCGCTCTCACGGAACCAACGACCGCCCACGGGCGCCGACACACCACATGACACCGCGGCATCCTCACTCGACAGCCCCCGGGCGATCGCCTTCCAGAACCGGCGCTGCTCCTCGCGCCCCGCGACCGGCGGCCGACCAGGCGAACGCATCGCAGGCCGGCCCGCCCGGTCTGACCTTCTTCGTTTCCGTTTCTGCATCGCAGTACCTCATCATCGAGGCGTTGCGACGACCAGTTGAATTCACCCTAGACCACTCGTGCTTATCCGGTTGTTTCAGCAAGCCACCACCGGTAGTGTATCGGCGTGGCGCGCCCGTCGTTTCCGAAGAATCTCCGGGAGTTTCAGCGGCAATTTGCGACCGCCGAGGCCTGTCAGGACTACTTGGCGGCGTGCCGCTGGCCGGACGGCTTTGTGTGTCCCCGGTGCCGGCACGCGCGCGGCTATCGCCTGACCACACACCGGCGCTGGCAATGTGCGGCGTGCCGGTATCAGGTGTCGCTGACCGCCGGGACGATTCTCCACAACACGAAGACGCCGCTCCTGGTGTGGTTCTGGGCGGCCTATTTGACGGTTACCGACAAGCGGGGCCTCTCGGCGCTCCTGCTGCAGCGGCAGTTGGGCCTGCGGCGGTACGAAACGGCGTGGCTGCTGTTGCACAAGCTGCGGCGCGCGATGGTGAACGCGGGGCGGGAGCCCTTGTACGGCGACGTGGAGATCGATGACACCTGGGTGGGCGCGCCCCAGGCCGGCCTGCGCGGCAGTCGCCAACTCAAGGGGCGGAAAGCCGCGCTGGTGCTGGTGGCGGTGGAACGACGCGGGGATCGGTCGGGTCGGGTCCGCATGTCCGTGATCCCGAACTTCAAACAATCGACGATGCTCGCGTTCGTCACTCACCACATTGCGCCGGGGGCGACGGTCTACACCGACGGGCTGAAAAGTTTCGATGGGCTCCAGGCCGCTGACGTGAGACACGTCGCCCGCCCGCAACCGATCCGGAGCGCCCTGCACAGGGGGGTGCCCTCCGTCGTGCCTTTGGCCGACCGCGTCATCGGCAATTGCCAACAGTGGTTGATTGGCACGCACCACGGCGTCAGCAAGGCGCAACTACAAGTCTACCTCGATAAGTTCGTGTTTCGGCACAATCGGCGGCGGCACCCGATGGCCGCCTTTCAGACCCTGCTGGGCCTGGGGACCGGACGGACGCCCACGCCCGCCCGACGGATTCGCGGCGCGCAGGACGTGCGCCCCCCAGGCTGATCGCAAGATATAGGGGTTAGCTGAAACAACCGGATAAGCACGAGTGGTCTAGTTGCGAATCAGCTAGCGCGTTTTCGGCCTGTACGTATTGCTCGCATGTGGTACTTCCTCGGGCGGCTAGGAGGTGCCACATCCGATCGAAAACGCGTTAGGCATTCGGCCGGCTGAAGCGCTTTTCGTGACCGTGTGACGTTCGAGTAGACGCAATGCCGAAACACAAGGCTATTCGAAAAGCGCTCTATGGCCTCTCGTCTCGCGGCGTTGCTCCTCCGTCACGTGCGCCCGGCATGCTCCCTCGTCGCGCCTGGCGCGGATTTCACGAGCGCGTGGCTCTCAAATAGCCGCAATCCATGACAGGTGAAATCCGCGCTGGCCAGCCGGGCGCCTCACCGCCCTCGGTGCACAAGCCAATTCGCAACCAGACCGCTAGCAGCCCGTGGTAAAAGTCCGTCTGCATTCGACGAGCGACGCATCCTCGCGACCTGCGTTGCTCCTCCGTCAAATACAGGCGGTATTTTCAGTCGTCGCGCCTTGTCCGCGAGGCGCCTCGCCCGTCTCGGCGCGACGCCGGCCTTTTACCACGGACCGCTAGTACTTCGGCTGACTCGGATCGACAGTGTCAATCCACTCCAGCACGCCACCCCGAAGGTTCTTGATCCTCGAGAACCCGACCGACCGCAGATAGTCCACAGCCTTTGCGCTGCGACCGCCCATCTTGCACATGACCACGACTTCACGCTCCGGGTCCAGCTCCTGGTAGCGCCGGGGCAACTCGCCAAGCGGAATAAGCGTCGATCCCGGCACTCGGTTGATCTGGTACTCGTTCGGTTCCCGGACATCGAGAATGAATACGTCGTCGCCGGCGTCCAGCCGCCGCTTCAACTCGACGGGCGTCGTCTCCCACTCGTTGCCGGCCGCTCCTGCCGGCTGGGCCGGCGGTTCCGGCCGGATACCGCAGAACTGCTCGTAGTCGATCAACTCCGTCACTGTCGGATTCGTGCCGCACACCGGGCATTCGGGATCCTTCCGCAATTTCAACTCGCGGAACCGCATTTTCAAGGCGTCGTAGATCAGAAATCGTCCGACGAGCGGTTCGCCGATCCCGAGCATCAGCTTGATGGTTTCGGTCGCCTGAATCACACCGATGATGCCCGGCAACACGCCGAACACACCGCCCTCCGCGCAGCTCGGCACGAGCCCTGGTGGCGGTGGCTCGGGATACAGGCATCGATAGCAGGGGCCACCCTCGGTCGCAAAGACCGACGCCTGACCTTCGAACCGGAAGATGCTGCCGTACGCGTTGGGCTTGCCGCTGATGACGCATGCGTCGTTCACTAGATACCGCGTCGGGAAATTGTCCGTCCCGTCGAGGATGACGTCATAGGGCTCAAACAGCTCCAGCGCGTTCTCCGACGACAGCAGCGTTTCGTACGTCTCGACCTGGACGTGCGGGTTGAGCGCCTGCAGGCGATCCTTCGCCGACACCAGCTTCGACCGCCCGACGTCTGGCGTCCCGTGCAACAACTGCCGCTGCAGGTTACTGAAGTCGACCACGTCGAAATCGACGATGCCGATGCGGCCAACGCCCGCCGCGGCCAGGTACATCGCGGCCGGCGACCCGAGTCCCCCGGCACCAATGCAGAGCACGCTGGAGGCTTTCAGCTTCCGCTGCCCGTCCATGCCGACCTCCGGCATGATGAGATGACGGCTGTAGCGCTGAATTTCCGCCTGCGACAATTCAGGGGGAGACTGCGTGTCCGCACCGGCGTTCCCTGTCGAGGGGGGCACTTCCGTCACCGGAGCGCCGCCGGCCACCGATGGCACGATGCTGAGTTCGTCACCCGGCTTGACGGGCGTCTGCTCACGCTCCAAATACCGAATGTCCTCGTCGTTCAAATAGACGTTGACGAAATTCCTCAGCCGCCCATCGTCGGCGTAGAGATGCTTCCGGAGTCCATCGTGACGCGACGTGAGATCGGCGAGCAGCTCGCCGACGGTGTTGCCGTTGACCTCGACCGACTCCTTCTTGTCAGTGAAGGGGCGGAGAGGAGTGGGAATGTGAATCGTGTTCGGCATTGGTCAGGTTTTCCTGGTCGAAAGCGGAACGGTCGTCCTTCAGACGCCACGACGTCATGTCTTCGGGAACGCCTCCGCGGACTGAAACGATGATGTACGAAAAAAACGGCCACGCGTGATCGAGGTCGTACTGCGACGGACGTGCCGGATGGTCTGGGTGCGAGTGATAAAACCCGAGCAAGTCGGCCCCACCCTCGGCAGCCCGCCGCTCGGCTTCGCGGTAGTCGTCCGGCCGCACGCGAAACCGCCGCCGGGGTCCCTCTTCGGTCATGTTCGGCAGGGCGTAGGTGTCGGTCACCACCCCATCACGGCCGATGAGCGCCCCGCAGCACTCGTCGGGATACGTCTCTACACCGTGACCCCGAATGGCGTCGGCAACACCCGGGCGAAGCGTCAGGGTCGTCACTGCCCGCCTCCGTCCCCAGATTCGTCCCAGAAACGCTCCGACAGATACTTTTCGCCGCCATCGCAGAACACGACGACGATAACGGCGTCTGACGCGGCACGCGCGACGCGCAGCGCGCCCGCCAGGTTCGCACCGCTCGAGATACCGACAAACACCCCCTGGTGGGCCAGTTCGCGCGTCAACTCGAACGCCTCCTCAGTGTCGACACCCACGTCCTCATCGGCTAGCGCCGAGTCGTAGATCCCCGGCACGATCGCGGTGCCCATGTGCTTGAGCCCCTCCAAACCGTGCAGCGGCGAGTCGGGCTGAACCGAGATCAGACGAATCGACGCCTTGAACTCCCGGAGCCGGCGGCCTGCACCGACGAACGTGCCACTGGTGCCCAGCCCGGCAACGAAATGAGTCACTCGCCCATCGGTCTGCTGGATGATTTCTGGCGCCGTGGTGTCGTAGTGCGACAGCCAATTGCCCGCGTTGTTGTACTGGTCCGAATAGAAGTACATGTCGGGCTCCGCCTCATACATCGCCTTGGCCCGAATGATGGCGCCATCGGACCCCTCCATGGGATCGGTGAACACGACGTCGGCGCCGAACGCACGAAGAATGCGCTTGCGTTCCGGCGTGACATTGTCGGGCACGCACAAGCGCACACGGTACCCACGCGCCGCGCCGATCATCGCGTATGCGATGCCCGTGTTGCCTGACGTCGCATCCAGCAGGATCTTGTCGCGCGTCAGCGCTCCAGACCGCTCACCCTCAAGAATCATCCGGGCCGCCGGCCGGTCCTTGACGGAGCCGCCCGGGTTCCTCCACTCCGCCTTTGCCCACAACTCGACGTTGCGGAGTCCCTTCTCAAAGCTCGACAGCCTGACGAGCGGCGTATTGCCTATCAGATCGACGATGGACGGGGAGGCTCGTGGCAGCCCAAGGGTCACAACTGGCATATCCGACTGTTCAAGTCCGATTTTACACAACTCCGGCCGATGAACTCCAGCTTTGTCCCCGCCCTGTGTTCCGCGCGTCGTGCCGTTCCCGCGTTTTCGGGTTCTTCATAGCAACGAAAAGCATGTGGCACCTACTGGTAGCCAGGGGCAAAAGCACATCCGAGTACTACGACAAGGCGAAAACGCGGTAGGTCACTGGATCCGCGCCTGCGCGTCCCTGAACTCCAGATCGCCCAAATCCAGCGCGCGGAGATCTTCTTCGATGACCGCACGGTCGCCCACAGCAATGACGACGAGGTCCTCGGGAACCAGATAGCGCCGGGCGACATCGAGCGCCTGCGCGGCAGTCACTGCGTGTACCTGCCCCGCGTACCGGGTGAAATAGTCGAGACCGAGGTCGTACACGAAGATATTCGAGAAGCTGCTGACCGAATCAAGACTGGTTTCAAACGCACCAGGCAACGAGTTGACCATGGAATCCTTTGCCTTCTGCAGCTCCTCTTCGCTCATGGGCGCCGCGACCATCCCTGCAATTTCCTTGAATATTTCCGTGACTGAGAGGGCCGTTGCATCCGTGCGCACCCCAGCGCCCGCCACGAATGGTCCCGCGCCTCGGCGAAACACGAAGGCCGAAAACGCCCCGTAGCTGTACCCGTGCTCCTCTCGCAGATTCATGTTGATGCGGCTCGAAAAGAGCCCCCCCAGCGCCAGGTTCATCACCTGCAGCGCGCGAAAGTCAGGCGACGACCGCGCCGCACCGATGCCGGCGACGCGGAGTTGCGTCTGTGGAGAACCCGGCTTGTCTACGATGATGACGCGAGCCGCCGTGGTCTCTGTCTCGCCGAGCGTAACGGGCGCGGGCGCGGCGCCCTTCCATCCCGCGAAGGCCTTCTCCGCCAATGCCCGGAGCGCGCCCATTGAGATGTCACCCGCGACCACAAGCGCGGCGTTGCCGGGCACGAAGTGCCGTCTCCAGAACCCGACCAGGTCGTCGCGCATGAGTCCCTGCACAGACGATTCAGTGCCGTTCTCCGTGTAGCCGTACGGGTGACGGGGACCGTAGAGCGCAGCCGCCATGACCTCGGCGGCCACCCGCCCGGGGTTGTCGCGCCCCTGCACGAGGTCACCAAGGCGACTCGTGCGCTGCCGCTCGATCTCCTCTGCTGGAAACGAGGGCCGAAGCGCGACGTCGGCCATCAGGCTCAACGTCGCCTCGAAGTTCTTCAGCAACGACCGCGAGCGCATCGTCATCGCGTCCATCGTGCTCCCCGTGGTGAGTGTCGCGCCGAGGCTCGCGACCTCGTCCGCGATCTCCAGCGCGCTGCGGGTGGTGGTGCCCTCGTCAAGCATTGCGCCGACGAAACTGGCCAGGCCGACCTTATCGAGGGGATTGGCGGCACTTCCCGTTCGGAGCACAAGGTTGGCAGCGACAATGGGCACACCGCTCCGCTCGTTCAGAACGAGCGTGAGGCCGTTAGGCAGCGTCGCCGACACGGGCGTCGCCAACTCCACCAGTCGCGCGGGACCGGGTCCCGGCATCTCGAAACGCCACGGCTCATCGTCGTTGATCGATGTTCCCTCACCGCCCGACGCTCCCGCGTCCGCGGCTTCCTGAGCCGCTGCCGGCGCTTCCTGTGCCGCCGGCGCTTGCGGCTCTCCGGGCACGACGTGCAGAACGACCCGGCCGCTCTCCGTCAAATACTCGCGCGCGAATGCCTGCGCGGACTCGGGCGTGACAGCCCGGTAGCGCTGAATGTCCTTGTCGAGATAGTCGGGTGTTCCCAGGTAGTGGTTGTAAGAGTTCAGCCGATCGGACACGCCACCGAAACCGCCAAGGCGCTCCAGTCCGCCGATCATGTAGGTCTCGATGGTATTCCGCGACCGTTCAACCTCGCCGAGGGCGGGTTGTAGCATCTTCAACTCGGCCAGTTCCTCGTTGATCGCCTCCTCCAACTCCCCGACTGTGTGCCCAGGACGTGCGGTCGCCTCGATCTGAAAGATCGACCCGAGCACAAGTGACTGCTGGTACGCGGACACGTCTTGGGCAATCTGTCGCTCATATACAAGCTTTTTGTAGAGGCGACTCGACCGTCCGGAACCGAGAATGCCGGCGACAATATCCGCGTCGGCATCGCCAGGCTTGAAAATCGGCGGCGACAACCAGGCCATGTAGACCCGCGGGAGCTCCACGCGCGCCGTGACCACCCGCCGACGCTCGGCCGTGATCGGCGGTGTCTCGGTCTCCACAGACGGGACAGCCGGGCCACGCTTGAGCGTGCCGAAGTATTTCTCGACCAGCGCCTTCGTGTGTGCGGGTTCGAAGTCCCCGACAATCGCCAAGCTCGCGTTGTTCGGCGCGTAGTACTGGCGGAAGAATCTGTTCACGTCCTCCAGTTTCACCGCCTGGATGTCTTCGTGCGACCCGATCACGTCGCCATAGTACGGATGCCCCTGCGGAAACACTGTCTGCACGAGCATCTCCTCGGCGAGCCCATAGGGGCGATTCTCGACGCTCTGGCGGCGCTCATTTCGCACAACGTCCTGCTGATTGGACAAAGCTGCCTGGTCAACTTTTTCAAGCAGATAGCCCATGCGGTCGGACTCAAGCCACAGCGCCAGCTCAAGCTGATTGGCCGGCACCGTCTCGAAATAATTGGTGCGATCGTGGCTGGTCGTGCCGTTCAGATCGCTCGCACCGGCTGCCTCCAACAAGCGAATATGGGAGTCCTCCGGCACATGCTTCGAACTCTGAAACATCATGTGCTCGAACAGGTGGGCAAACCCTGTACGGCCCGGCTCCTCGTTGACGGGCCCGACGTGATACCACAGGTTGACCGATACCATCGGCAATCGTGTGTTCTGACTGAGAATCACCTCCAGGCCGTTCGGCAACGTGTACTTCTCGAACGGCAGATCCGGGATGTCCGCGGTCGATGCCGGGCTCTGTGCACGCGGCGTCGTGACACTCATGGTGGCGAGCGCGCCGGCGAGCGCGGCGGTCAGCAGTAGGCGGATGGACGCACGTCGAGGCATGGGAATCACTCCTGTGAAGGTGGATTGGAAAGACTGGCCCACAGATACCAGCAGGCCACGGATCGATACGGGCGCCACGACTCGCCGAGGCGCAGCAGTCGGGTCGGCGACGGACGCGTGCGAAGCCGGTAGGCCCGCTGCACGGCCTTGCCAATACCAAGGTCGCCCACGGGCAGAACATCGGGGCGGTGCAGGCGGAACATGAGAAACATTTCGGCGGTCCAGCGGCCGATGCCTTTGACCTGCGTCAGCGCCGCGATCACCGCTTCGTCTGGCATCGCATCAAGGGCACCAAGCACCAACGACCCGTCAGTGATACGCGCGCCGAGCGCCCGCAGGTAACTGACCTTCTGGCCGCTGAGACCTGCCCCCCGCAGCTGCACGTCCGACACGCGGGCAAGACTCGCCAGCGTCGGCACTCCACCAAGCAACACATCCACCCGTGAGGCAATGGTCGCTGCTGCCCTCGTTGAGAGCTGCTGCGAAATGATGGCGTGCACGAGCGCCTGAAACGGATCGGTCCGCTGGGAGTCGGCCAAACCGCACGCCCCCTGACGCCGCATCAGATCGCGCAGAATCGGATCGCGACGGGCCAGCGTCCGGCGGGCGGCAGCGTAATCGACGGGACCACTGGTCACAAGAGACACGACGAACTATTTTAGTTCCGCGGGGAGCTCAACCGGGCACGGTGCGGAAGCACGGTAGTGTCTCAGTTTGAGTAGCAGGGACACTACCGGAAGCACCCCGCTATTGTGACGTCTCTGCGACGGCTCGGGTTGGAGCGTGCCACAATGGCCCGCCGTGGAAGTATCCCTTGTCCGGAACCGACTGAACCGCACGATCGAGGCTGCCCGGCAGCGGGCTCAGCAGCGCCGCCAGCGGACGGCAACTGCCGAACAGGCATACGAAACCTTCCTTCAGGACGTTGCAACTCCGGTGACCCGCCTTCTCGAGAACAGCCTGAAGGTGGAGAACTACGCGTTTACGGTTTTTACGCCCGGCGGCGGCCTGCGGCTGGCGTCGGACCGTGGCCGCGACGACTACGTGGAGTTTGCACTCGACGCCGCGACGGACCCGCCGCAGGTCGTGGGACACATCAGGCGCTCCAGGGGCTCACGCACCATCGACGAAGAGCGGCCGGTCAAACCGGGATCCTCACTCGATGAGCTGTCCGAGGAGGACGTGTTGTCTTTCCTGCTCGACGTGCTCCAGCCGTGGCTGGAACGCTAGCAGCCCGTGGTGAAAGTCCGGCATGGCACCTAACGCGGATTTCACGAGCGGGGCCATGACCCTCTGCCAGGTACTGCTGAAATCCGCGCTAGACAAGTGAGACGCCTCGCGCGGATTCTGCTCGGTCGTGGCACGCCTGCGGAATCCGCGCTCGCGAACAAGGCGCGACGACCGAAAATACCGCCTGTATTTGAGGGAGGAGCAACGCAGATCGCAAGGATGCATCGCTCGTCGAATGCCGCTGGACTTCCACCACGGGCTGCTAGGCTCGCGCCGCCCAGAGGGCTCGTTGCCGTCGCCCGGCGCTGACCACAACACTGGATCACGCTGCGCCTTGACAATGGCCGGGCGTCAACCATAATTGGCACGGGCGCGCGGCCAGCCCTCCTTGCGTCCGCCGTCTGCACTGTGTGTCGCGCTTGTTGGCGCGGTTGAGTCCACCCTCGGTCCGGATTAAAACTATGAGCGCAATCATTCTCGCCGTAACCGGTCTTGCGGCCGTGAGTCTCGGCTATCGTTTTTATTCGAAGTTCATCGCCGAGAAGATCTACAAGCTCGATCCGGACTTCGAGACACCAGCCCACGCGATGCAGGATGACGTGGACTTCGTTCCCACGAACAGGGTCGTGTTGTGGGGCCATCATTTCACGGCCGTTGCCGGCGCCGCGCCGATCATCGGACCGGCTATCGCGGTCATCTGGGGATGGCTGCCCGCGTTCCTCTGGGTCATCGGCGGCACGATCTTCTTCGCGGGTGTACACGACTTTGGCGCGATATGGGCCAGCGTCCGCAACAAAGGCACGTCGGTCGGGGCCCTCACCGGCGAGGTGGTCGGCCCTCGAGCGCGCACCCTGTTCATGATCGTGATCTTTCTTCTGCTCCTGATGGTCAACGCCGTCTTCGCCGTTGCGATTTCCAACGCCCTGGTGGCCACACCCAGCGCGGTGATTCCCGTGTGGAGCGCGATCGCCGTCGCCGTCGTCATTGGCGTGTTGATCTACCGGGTCGGCGTGCCGATCCTGTGGCCGACCATCGTCGGCACGATCATTCTCTATGCCGTCATCTATCTCGGCGAGGCCGTGCCCGTGGGGCTACCGGAGAGCTTCCTCGGCCTTGCGCCGGCTCCGCAGTGGATCCTGATCCTCTTTGCCTACGCGCTGGTCGCCTCGCTGCTTCCGGTGTGGCTGCTCCTTCAGCCGAGGGATTACATCAACGGCATTCAACTCTTCATCGGCCTGGGTCTCTTGTTCGGGGCCGTCTTCATTGCCAACCCCACTATCGTCGCGCCGATGTTCAACACGAACGTGCCGGAGGGCACGCCACCCATCTTCCCGCTGCTCTTCGTGACCATCGCATGCGGGGCCATCTCCGGGTTCCATGGTCTCGTCTCGTCCGGCACAACCTCCAAGCAGCTGAACAAGGAGACGGACGCGCGTTTCGTCGGCTATCTGGGTTCGTCGGGTGAGGGTCTGCTCGCCCTTGTCGTGATCATCGCTGTGTCCGCGGGCTTCGCGTCCCTGGCTGAGTGGGAGGCGACCTACTCGGCCTTCGGCACAACGGGCATCGCGACGTTCGTCGCCGGCGGGTCGTCCATCATTTCGTCCGGCACGGGCCTTTCACAGGAGTTTGCCGCCACGCTGCTCGCCGTGATGGCCGTGTTGTTCGCCGGCACGACGATGGATGCCGGGGTGCGGCTCCAGCGCTACATCGTCCAGGAATGGGGAGTGATCTACAAGATTCCCGCCCTGCAGAACGGCTACGTCGCGACGTGCCTCGCCGTCGCCGCATGCGTAGCGCTCGCCTTCGGAGCCGGCGGCGCCGACGGTCAGGGAGGCATGCTCATCTGGCCGCTGTTCGGGACCACCAATCAGCTCCTGGCAGGCCTGACCTTGCTTGTGATCAGCGTCATGCTGGTCAAGCTGAGACGACGGTACATCTTTACGCTGGTGCCAATGGTGTTTGTCACGTCGATGTCGTTCCTTGCGGCGCTCTATCAGCTCTGGGATCTGTTCGCGAGCGCCCAGTACATGCTCGTAGGGCTGGACGTCGTGATCGTTATCGCGTCGATCTTTGTGCTCCTGGAATCCGCGGCTGCCTTCACCAGAGAGAGGCGGGCCGCAGACGCGTCCACCACAGCGGCAGCGTCCGCGAGTTGACGTACTTGGCGTGGACTGACGTCAGGAAGACTCTGCGCTGGGGGGCCTATCTGGCCTCGGAGTTCTATCACGCCCCGTATCGAGGGGCGGTCGCGCGCGCCAAGCGCGACGAGGACGACCTCTTCATGCTCCTGGTCTTCTCGGAGATGATGGGCATTCCGAACCCGGCGTCCTACTACACACTCGAGTTGCAGCCGATCCTCCTGGAGCGGTTCCACGAATGGCACACGCGCATGGGCATGGAGCATTCACCCCTCGACGACTTCAGATGCTGCTGACCGCGGTTCGCTTCCTTCGGCGCCCTCACGGCCGAGGGCTCGACACGCAGGGGCGCTAGTCCTCGGTGCATCGCCTCCTCGACCGCCGCATCATTTTCGTGGGTGGGAAAGGTGGTGTCGGCAAGACCACCACCGCGGGAGCACTCGCCCTGAGGGCGGCCGACGCGGGCCGCGCGACGCTGCTCGTCTCGACCGATCCCGCGCATTCACTCGGTGACGTGTTCGACACACGGATCGGGAAGACGGAGACGCCGCTCAGCCCCAATCTGACGGGGCTGGAAATCGATCCGGAGGCCGAGGCCGAGGAACACATCGACTCCGTCAAATCGAGCATGAAGTCACTGGTCGCCCCCAGGATGTACGACGCGATCGATCGACAGCTCGAGTTGGCCCGTCACTCCCCTGGCACCATTGAGGCGGCTCTTCTTGAGCGCATGGCCGATCTCATGGCCGACACGAAGCGTCGCTTCGATCTGCTGATCTTCGACACGGCTCCCTCCGGCCACACCATTCGCCTGCTGTCGTTGCCGGAAATGATGGCCGCCTGGAGTGACGGGATGCTCGGATATCGCGACCGGTCGCGAAAGCTCAGCACCCTCCTGACCGCGCTCGGCCGGCACTCAGCGGCGGAAGATGAGTTCGGGATTCTCAGCGGCGCCACCGTGACGCCGGACGACAGCCGCGATGGTCGCATCCGCGACATGCTGCTGGCCCGGCGACGAAAATTTCATCGAGCGAGGGCTCTCCTGACCGACGCCAGCATCACCGCATTCCTGCTCGTGATCAACGCCGAGCGGCTGCCCATTCTCGAGAGCCGAAAGACGCTCGATATCCTGAGAACGTTCGACGTGCCTGTCGCGGGAATGATCGTAAATCGTTTGTTGCCACCGGACGCCGAGGGTGAGTTCCTCCGGGAGCGAAGGCTCCAGGAAGACAAGTACCGAAGTGAGATCGATCAGACGTTCTCAGAGCTTCCGCGTGTCTACCTGCATCTGCTCCCGCATGACGTGCATGGAATGGCTACGCTCCGCATGATCGGCTCGTCCCTGGCGGCGCAACTGGATCCCGCCGCGAAAACCAGCTAGTCCGGCGCAGTGCACGCCGAGCCTGGGGCGGGGCACCCGCAGCACGGCTGAACGGGACGCGCCCAGCCGCCCGACCGCGGATGACTGAGCCTCTATTTCGCCTGCACGACCAACACGTCAATCGGCATCGTGTCGGTGTTGGCGAAGGCGTGCTGCGAGGGCGCCTTCGGACACCGCGGTGATCGGCGCCCTGGGGGGCGACGACCTCGGGAGCAACTCCGGCTCGGCGTATGTGTTCACGCGCGAGATCACAGCACACCTGCCTGACGCATGACCGCCTCGGACTTCTGTCGGATTTCGCTCGCCACCTCGAAGGGATCGCCCTGCCGGAACCTCGGCAGGAAGAGCTCCACCGACAGCGCGCCGCTGTAGCCCTTGCTCGCCACCTTGCCGAGAATGGTGGTGAGCGGCGAGATGCCGTCGCCCGGAATGATTCGGGTGGTGTTGTTCAACAGCTCGCGCGGGATGTCTGGGACATCCTGAAAATGCATGTGGCCGATCTCACTGGGCTGAATGAGGTCGAGATCCTCAAGCCTGTTGTTGCCAGACCAGAAGTGATAGCAGTCGAGCAGCGGCTTGAGATTGGGATGGGCTGCGGCCCGCGTCGTCCTCAGCAGCGTGGGGAGGGTCGAGATGAAGGTGGACGCCCGCACGGCTTCGACCATCGCCGTCATGCCGAACTCCCTGGCGATTTCGCCGACCGCCCGCATGTTGTCGGCGCCGATCTTGTAGTCGTCCGCGGTGAATGCGCCGGTGGTGCCGGTGGACGAATAGATGTTCGTCAGGCCTACGGAGGCGAAGAGATCGCAGCGCCGCCTGAAGTTCTCACGCGCTGCCGCATTCCCCGGGTGCGGCTCCCACAGCTCGTTGACACGGCTCGCGCCCGACACCGGAGTCAGGTTGAGGTCGGCAAAGAGGCGCCGCGCGGCGGCCGTCGTGTTGGTGTTGAGAAACTCGTCCAGCTGCTCGGCGACGATCTCCGCGCCCCTTACGCCCGCCCGTGACCACCCCTCGAGCGACCCGCGATAGCCCGCCGGCAGCGACGTGTTCTGGTGCACGGCGAGCGTCATCTTGCCCGACTGCGCCGAAAGCGCAGGCACTGAGGCCAACGCCAGTGGGCTCAGGAGCAGCGCCCGTCTGGAAATCATGCATTACCCCACCATGGCCGTTTCGCGTCCGGCGGCCGCAGTCTAGTCCGGAGACTGAAGCGGATCAACGCCCGAATCATCCGCGTCCCCTGCGTCGGTAAGTCGGCGCAATTGGGGTCTCGGCCCGAGCCCATACGCGTCTCATGTCTTGTCGCGTCACCCGACGAGATGCGAGACAGCAGGTGCTCTACCGCTGAGGCGCGCATGAGCGCGGCACAAGGGTGGACCGTGCCCCGAATTCTCAGAAACGAGCCTGGATCCACCCAGCCACATAGTCAAAGAAATTCTTCACGGTGTTGGAGTACTCGCCCGGAGTGGTTTCGCACGTCGTACACGGGGTGCCGCCGTGGGTAGCGCCCTCAATGACGACGTAGTCCTTATCCGTGCTCGCCGCCATGTCGTAATGGACTTCGTTGTCGCGGACGAAGTAATGCCCGCCCATGGCGGTGATCAGAATCGGAACCGAGACGTTCTGCAACGCGCAGGGCGTGGAACTGTTCGTGGAGCACCAGTCGATGTCGTCCATGGCGTCGGCGGCGCGGACCGCATTGGCGCTGAGAAACGATCGCACGGTGAGCAGGCGAGTGCCGTCCTCGAACGTGGCGTTGGCCTCGGCCAGACCACGAGCGGGAATCCGGACACTCTCCACCACCTGGGTCACGACAGCGCCGTCATTCTTCAATAGTTTCTGCGGTCTCACGGTGCTGTGATGCACGGACGTGTCAAGCTGCGTCAGCCGGGCTCCATTGCCGCGCGCCACCAGGAAGATGTCGTCGTCTGGATACGGGCCCTGGCGGGTCTCCATGCGCGTCAGCTTTTCGAGCGCCATGTCGATCAGGCGGTTCATGCGGGCGGCCTGCGCCCTGAAGTATCGCTGCCGAAACTGGTTCGAATAGTTCGAATCGCCATCCGGGTTGTAGCCGTTGGCGGGATTGAACGGGTCGAGGGCGGGGTCGATCCGGCGGGGATCGTCCTCATTGACCACCGCCGGATTGATGCTGCGCAAGGCGTTGACCGAGATGCCGGGATGCGCGTCCATCAGCACGAGACCATCGGCGAGCGGCAACCCAGCGAGATCCTCGGGACACTCCACCAACTTGTTCGGTCCCTGGCAATAGGAGGGGCCTTGCTCGGCTACCGCCTGGTAGAAACTTGTCGCCGGGCCGCCGCCGCTGTGGCCGAATAGGACGACCTGCGTGATCCCCGGCTGCTTGCGAAGGAACTCGACGCCGCTCTTGATATCGAGCGCGTTCCTCTCGAAGTCTACGGCTGCCTCGTTGTTGTCCGAGCGTGGGTTCATGGCCAGCACCAGGAACCCGCGTGTCGAGAGTTCCCGCGTGGCGATGTGCGAGAGGAAGTTGGAGGTGCGATGCGTCAGCAGAACGGCGACATGCGGTGCAGGTCCGGTGTCGGGCCTGTACAAGGCACCTTTGACCGCTCCTGGGTTGAATTGAATATAGAGCGGACGGCTTTGTGCGATCACCTGCGGCGCTCCGGCGAGCAGAATCAATCCAAGAAAAGCAAATCTATGACTCACGAGCAACCTCGATGATGTCTGCCGGGATGATCGAGCGTACCGCCATCTGCGGTGTTCCCTGACGCCTCGAGGACAGGAGACTTCTGTCGGAGGGGGCAGTCAGGGTCGCGCAACCGCTGTTCAGTTGACTCTCGACGCCTCATAGTTCCTACGCGCGCATGGTTCTAAGACTCTAGCCTTCCGCCTTTCGACTTTGGGTTCAGGGCGCCCAAGTTCCGTTACGTGAGCGGCTGGAGGAAGTGGACGACGGCCCGGATCATCTCGTCCCCCACGACCAACTCGTAGTCGTTGTGATCGGCTTCTGGAACGACAACGAGGTCCTTTGGTTCTGAAGCCGCGTCGTACAAGCGTCGACTCTGTCGAGTGGGCACGATTCGATCGTCCTCGCCCGCGATGACGAGCAGCGGCGAGCCAATCCTGTCGATCCGATCGATCGACGGGAACGTGTCCTGCAGCAGGAACCTCACCGGCAGAAACGGATAGTGATACCGCGCCACGTCTGCCATCGAGGTGAACGGCGACCGCAAGACGAGCGCCGCCGGAGGGTGCTCGACGGCCAGACCGACAGCAACGGCTGCCCCAAGCGACTCGCCGAAGTAGACCAGGCGCGACGGGTCAACGTCGGAGCGACCCCGCACGTACCCTTGGGCGGCGCGTCCGTCTGCGGCCAATCCGCTCTCCGTCGGGCTCCCAGGATTTCCGCCATAACCCCGATAGTCGAAGAGCAGGACCTGCAATCCCTGCCGATGCAGCGCCGCAGCCAGCGGGGCTCGGTCCGATCGATTGCCGGCGTTCCCGTTGAACACCAGAACGGTGACCTGCGTCGACGGCTCCGACGCGGACAGGAACCAGCCGTTCAGCTCGAGTCCGTCATCCGTTTCGAAGCTCACAGTCTCGACAGGCGCCAGCCCGATCTCACCGGGCGTCGGTACGTAAGCCGTCGGAAAGTACATCAGCTGGCGCTGCATCGTCCAGAAGAACGCCAGGACGGCGCCAACCATGACAACCAATAGAGCCGCAGTGGTCATCGCGTGACGCATGGCTCCGCACAGTCCCGCATGTTCTTCCCGGTCACCTCTCGCATCTTCCTACGCTGATGGCTCTCGGCGCCCCAGATTGCCGCCTCGAAGCAGGACAAGAAAGTAGACAACCGCGTTGACGGCGATAACGGTACCACCCAGGAGGAACTGAAGCTCGCGCGTGAGTTCGGCCGGGTACACCAGTGGCACGAGGTACTGCTCGACGAAGCTCACCGAGTAGCCCGTGCCGCCGGCAGCTCGGCGGAGCAGGTTCTCGAGCGGGGTCAGGGGACAGACCCACCCGAACAGCTCGACCGCGGCGCCCCAGACGACGGCAGGCAGATGGAGCAGTGGAGCCCAGCGCCAGCGGAACGCGAGCAGGCCGCCGAAGAGTACGAACAAGATGAAGAGTATGTGCACGAGGATGACGAGATCGGCGAGAACTGTCATGCGTGGTGCGCGGCGAAAGCCGTGACACGTCGGAGATGGGTTCGGGGATTCGGGTTATCCACAATCTGGCTGGCTGCGGTCGGCACGTTGGGTGAGGAGCAGTCTAATTTAACGGCCGGTCAACCGGCGAACGCCTGGGTGGCGGGTCCCGTGACGCCCGGTTTGGCGGCGAACAGGCCCCCGGCCAGCGGCTGGGCGCGCCGTTCTTGGTCGCTCAGACTCAATGGAGGCCGTGGTGATAAACAGCGTGTCGAGGTTTCGTCCACCAAAGGTGCAACTCGTCACGTTGGCCGTTGGGTGTTCGATCACGCAGTCGACCCGGCCATCGGGTTCTGGGGTTTTCTGACAAGGGCGAGGCATAGCAACCACACGCCGACCGCACCCTATGACGATGCGACCTGCACATGACGGCGACGAAGCGCGGCTCCAGCTGGGTCGAGAGAGTCTGCGCCAACGAAACACTTCCTTCAACACGAGGCGCCATGAAACGCAGAGTAGTCAACGGGTCCAAAAGCCCGCCGGGATTTCCAGTACGTCTTGCGCCGCGGTGGTGGCGGCAATTTGAGGTTGACTGGAGCACGATCCTTGAGTCCTCGAAGCAAATCAGACCTATTCTCAGGTCCAGCTACTGTCCTGTCCAGGGCAGAATCGCTAGGAGGTCGCTGCTTCCTGCTCCTGGCTCAGAAGACGCACAACTCATTACTGATCAAAGCATCAGACTGTCGCGCGGCGGCTGGTCGCTGTCAACGCTTTCCGACGAACCGTCCCCATCAAAACGGGTGATCTCGGCAGTGTTCGTCTGATTTATCGCACACGTAAACCGGTCCTGCGGCGTGACGAGTTCGAGTGTGATTCGCCGGAATCGAGCCCATCCGTTCCGTAGCTTCGATAGCGCGATTGCCTGTTCATTCGGAATATTCAGCGAAGAGATCCAGAGCTGTGACCGCCAGCCATCGGGCGCAATGTGCGCAGTCGGAGCGGCGGCCAGGCGCATAATGGGTCTTCGGTTAACCTTCAAGGGGCCTCCAATGCTTCCTCATAGGTACGATCTTGAGCAGCCAGTCCCAACGGGATCTGGGATCGACGAGGGACATCAACAACCTTCATGCTGGGGTTGCAGTTACTCACCAGCAAAGGAGGCTGCGATGTCCCCGACAGAGCTCACCAAGGTCCGGAACGCCCCGGCACGGGCGCTTCCGTGGATGACGTCAATCAACTTGGCCGCCAAACGGGGCAAGCGGTCCGGCAGCGCACCGTCATGCCGCTGCACAGCGTGAAGGCCTGCCCGATGCCGTACGAACTGGCCGACTTGCCGCCCCTCGTGTGCCGGCGGGTACTCACCGGCCTGTCGGCCGACGGGCAGATCACGCTCGAGGATCTCGGGAGCTGAGCGATGCGGATTCTCTTCGCCGCCCTGCACTTCAACTACTTCCGGAACTTCGAATCGGTGCTGCGCGAGCTGGCCGGGCGCGGCCACGAAGTACACCTGCTGGCCGACGAGGAGGAAGCACTCGGCGGTCGCGACCTCGTCGAACGGCTGGCGGCCGAGCACCCGCAGATCACCTCGAGCTTCGCGCCCTCGCGCGAGTCCTGGCGCTGGACCCCGCTGGCGCGGCGGATCCGCTTCGCGCTCGAGTACGTCCGTTTCCGGGATCCGCGCTACGACGCCATGCCCAAGTACCGCTATCGATCCCGGGAGCGGGCGCCGAATCTGCTCCGCTGGATCTTCGAGCGGCGGGCGCTCAACCGCCCGGCGACCCGGCGCGCGGCCGCCTCCGCGCTGTCGGCGCTCGAGCGGGCGATCCCGACCTTCGAGGGGCTCGACGTGCGCCTGGCCGAGTGGCAACCGGACTTGGTGCTGCTGGCCTCGGTCACCAACCCGGGCTCACCGCAGCTGGACCACCTCAAGAGCGCCCAGGCGCTTGGTGTCCGTACCGGCGCGGCGATCTGGAGCTGGGACAACCTGTCGGGCAAGGCGTGGCTCCGGATCGTGCCCGACCGGGTCCTGGTCTGGAACGAGGTGCAGCGGCATGAAGCAGAGGAACTCCACGGCATCCCCGGTGACCGCGTCGTTGTGACCGGCGTGCAGTGTTACGACCAGTGGTTCGGGCGCACGCCGTCCCGCGACCGTGACACGTTCTGCCGCACCGCGGGGCTGGACCCCGGCCGGCCCCTCCTCCTGTACGTCTGCTCCGTGCTCGTGCGTCCCGCGGCCTCCGAGGCGGCGTTCGTTAGCGAGTGGATCTCGCGAATCCGGCAGAGCGACGATCCGCGGTTGCGGGAGGCGGGCATCGTGGTCCGGCCGCACCCCGAGCGGATGAGCCAGTGGGAGAAGGTCGATCTCTCCGCCCTCGCGGACGTGGCCGTCCGGGGCCGGAACCCGATCGATGCCGACGCCAAGGCGGAGTACTTCGACTCGCTGTACCACGCCGACGCGGTCGTCGGGCTGGTCACCAGCGCGTTCCTGGAGGCGGCGGTCGCCGGCCGGCCCGTGTTGACGATCCAGCCCGATGCATTCCGGCTGCACCAGGAAGGTGCGCCCCACTTCCGGTATCTCGTTGGGGAAAATGGCCTACTGCAGACGGCGGGCGGGTTCGACGAGCACCTCGCGCAGCTCGGCGCGGTGCTCCGCGAGCCGGAGCGCGGCCGCGCGCGGACCCGGCGCTTCGTCGAGCGGTTCGTCCGGCCCTTCGGTTTGGACACGCCGGCGACGCCGCGGTTCGTCGAGGCCGTCGAGCAGCTCGGCGCGTTGGCGGCGCCCGCGCCTGTAGCGTTCGGCGCGCTGCCGGCCCGCGCCGCGGCGTCGCTAGCGGACTCGTGCTTATCCGGTTGTTTCAGCTAACCCCTATATCTTGCGATCAGCCTGGGGGGCGCACGTCCTGCGCGCCGCGAATCCGTCGGGCGGGCGTGGGCGTCCGTCCGGTCCCCAGGCCCAGCAGGGTCTGAAAGGCGGCCATCGGGTGCCGCCGCCGATTGTGCCGAAACACGAACTCATCGAGGTAGACTTGTAGTTGCGCCTTGCTGACGCCGTGGTGCGTGCCAATCAACCACTGTTGGCAATTGCCGATGACGCGGTCGGCCAAAGGCACGACGGAGGGCACCCCCCTGTGCAGGGCGCTCCGGATCGGTTGCGGGCGGGCGACGTGTCTCACGTCAGCGGCCTGGAGCCCATCGAAACTTTTCAGCCCGTCGGTGTAGACCGTCGCCCCCGGCGCAATGTGGTGAGTGACGAACGCGAGCATCGTCGATTGTTTGAAGTTCGGGATCACGGACATGCGGACCCGACCCGACCGATCCCCGCGTCGTTCCACCGCCACCAGCACCAGCGCGGCTTTCCGCCCCTTGAGTTGGCGACTGCCGCGCAGGCCGGCCTGGGGCGCGCCCACCCAGGTGTCATCGATCTCCACGTCGCCGTACAAGGGCTCCCGCCCCGCGTTCACCATCGCGCGCCGCAGCTTGTGCAACAGCAGCCACGCCGTTTCGTACCGCCGCAGGCCCAACTGCCGCTGCAGCAGGAGCGCCGAGAGGCCCCGCTTGTCGGTAACCGTCAAATAGGCCGCCCAGAACCACACCAGGAGCGGCGTCTTCGTGTTGTGGAGAATCGTCCCGGCGGTCAGCGACACCTGATACCGGCACGCCGCACATTGCCAGCGCCGGTGTGTGGTCAGGCGATAGCCGCGCGCGTGCCGGCACCGGGGACACACAAAGCCGTCCGGCCAGCGGCACGCCGCCAAGTAGTCCTGACAGGCCTCGGCGGTCGCAAATTGCCGCTGAAACTCCCGGAGATTCTTCGGAAACGACGGGCGCGCCACGCCGATACACTACCGGTGGTGGCTTGCTGAAACAACCGGATAAGCACGAGCGGACTTGGCGATCCGCGTGCCGGGTCTGCGCCGAGTTTTCCTCAGCCTGCGCCACTTGGCCGACGAGGTGGCGGCCGCAGAGCGCGCCAGGCGCAACGAGGCCCGCAAGACCCGGTTGAGCGCGGAGAGGGCGGCGCGGCGCGCCGCCAAGGGGCAGGCCAGGGCGGAGAGCCTGCGCCAGAAGGACGAGGCGCGGGGCGAGAAGAAGAAGCGGAAGGCCGGCCAGGAGAGGGCGAGAGCGAGGGATCTCGGAAAGACCGGCTCGCGGTAGAAGGGGCGCGTGAAGCAGTTGATGGGGCTCGGGGGGGCGCACGTCCTGCGCGCCGCGAATCCGTCGGGCGGGCGTGGGCGTCCGTCCGGTCCCCAGGCCCAGCAGGGTCTGAAAGGCGGCCATCGGGTGCCGCCGCCGATTGTGCCGAAACACGAACTCATCGAGGTAGACTTGTAGTTGCGCCTTGCTGACGCCGTGGTGCGTGCCAATCAACCACTGTTGGCAATTGCCGATGACGCGGTCGGCCAAAGGCACGACGGAGGGCACCCCCCTGTGCAGGGCGCTCCGGATCGGTTGCGGGCGGGCGACGTGTCTCACGTCAGCGGCCTGGAGCCCATCGAAACTTTTCAGCCCGTCGGTGTAGACCGTCGCCCCCGGCGCAATGTGGTGAGTGACGAACGCGAGCATCGTCGATTGTTTGAAGTTCGGGATCACGGACATGCGGACCCGACCCGACCGATCCCCGCGTCGTTCCACCGCCACCAGCACCAGCGCGGCTTTCCGCCCCTTGAGTTGGCGACTGCCGCGCAGGCCGGCCTGGGGCGCGCCCACCCAGGTGTCATCGATCTCCACGTCGCCGTACAAGGGCTCCCGCCCCGCGTTCACCATCGCGCGCCGCAGCTTGTGCAACAGCAGCCACGCCGTTTCGTACCGCCGCAGGCCCAACTGCCGCTGCAGCAGGAGCGCCGAGAGGCCCCGCTTGTCGGTAACCGTCAAATAGGCCGCCCAGAACCACACCAGGAGCGGCGTCTTCGTGTTGTGGAGAATCGTCCCGGCGGTCAGCGACACCTGATACCGGCACGCCGCACATTGCCAGCGCCGGTGTGTGGTCAGGCGATAGCCGCGCGCGTGCCGGCACCGGGGACACACAAAGCCGTCCGGCCAGCGGCACGCCGCCAAGTAGTCCTGACAGGCCTCGTCGGTCGCAAATTGCCGCTGAAACTCCCGGAGATTCTTCGGAAACGACGGGCGCGCCACGCCGATACACTACCGGTGGTGGCTTGCTGAAACAACCGGATAAGCACGAGCGATCTTATCTTCTTGGTTGAGTGACCCGTTCTTCGACCCAGCTCGCCGGGCCAGTCAGCGAAGCGAGGCTTTCTCGTTCTATTGCAATAATATAGTTGAGGTTCAACTTACTGAGCGTAGACCTCCGATACCTCACAACTGTAGGTGCCAAGCTCGTGCACCGTAAGATCCGGCCCCGAGGAGATTCCTACTGCCTATAGGAAGCATTAGCGGCCTCGCGAAAGTTAACGGAAGACCGGTTACGCGACCCTGGCTCCGACTGTAGACACAAAATGTAAATGTCGGGTTTCTCCACATTAGAAATGTCGGGTTTCGGGCACCGTGTATGGCCTGGAGGCCGACATGGACAACGAGGGCTACCTGACGATGAGTACGAAGGAACTGCACCGCCTGGAGATTCTGGAGCGTGTGCGGGAACGGCGCCTGACCCAGGCCCACGCGGCCGCACAACTGGGGCTCGGGGTGCGCCAGGTCGAGCGTCTGTGCCGGACCCTGCGTCTCGACGGCCCTGGCGGACTGGTGTCCAAGAAGCGCGGCCGGCCGAGCCACCGACGCTTCCCGCGCGCGCTGCGTGACCACGTCTTGGAGTTAGTGCGGTCTGGCTACCGCGACTTTGGGCCGACCCTCGCGGCCGAGAAACTCCGTGAACGTGACGACATCCTCGTGTCGGTCGAGACCCTGCGGCGCTGGATGATCGACGCGGCGCTGTGGGTGCCGCGCACCGCCCGATCGCGCCGCGTCTACCAACCGCGCCACCAGCGCGCCTGCGTCGGCGAGCTGATTCAGATCGACGGCTGCGACCACGCCTGGTTCGAGGATCGAGGCCCGACCTGCACGCTGCTCGTCTATGTGGACGATGCGACGAGTCAGCTGATGGAGCTGCGGTTCGTCGCCTCGGAATCGACGTTCGACTACTTCGCCTCGACGCAGACGTATCTCAAGCGCCACGGCAAACCGGTGGCCTTCTACAGCGACCGGGCCAGCATCTTTCGGGCGACGGGCGCGGCACGGCGCCGCGCGGGAGGCCCCACGCAGTTCAGCCGGGCGCTGGCGGACCTCAACATCGACATCGTGTGCGCGAACGCACCCCAGGCCAAGGGGCGCGTTGAGCGGGCGCACCTGACGCTGCAAGATCGGCTCGTGAAGGAGTTGCGCCTCCGCGAGATCTCGACGCCCGAGGCCGCCAATGCCTATGCGCCCGCCTTCATGGCCGACTACAACGCCCGATTCGGCAAGCCGCCGAGGAGTGCGCATGACGCGCATCGCCCCGTCCGCGATGATGAGGACCTCGCGCTGATCTTCACGTGGCAGGAAGATCGGACCATCTCCCAAGCCCTGACGCTCCACTATCGACGCGGGGTCTACCTCATCACCCCAGGCCCGCTCACCCGGCGACTGCGCGGGCAGCGCTGTCGCGTGCATGCGGACGCCGACGGTCGCCTCGAGATTCGTCACGCGGGCCAGCGCCTCCCTTTCACGGCCTTCGAAGAGCAACGGCGGGTCACCCACGGGGACATCGTGTCGAACAAGCGGCTGGGGGCGGTCCTGGCCACAATCCAGGCCGATCAGCGCACGCGAGACGAGCGCCTCCTGGCCGGCCCGCACCGCACGCTGCGCGAGAAGCAACGGATCAGAACCGCCCGAGCGCGGGCGGACGCGACGCCGACCAGCCCATAGCGAGTGGCCTACCCGACATTTCTACTTTGCGGAGAACCCGACATTTCTACTTTGCGTTGACATGGCTACTCTCCGACTGTAGACACAAAATGTAAATGTCGGGTTTCTCCACATTAGAAATGTCGGGTTTCGGGCACCGTGTATGGCCTGGAGGCCGACATGGACAACGAGGGCTACCTGACGATGAGTACGAAGGAACTGCACCGCCTGGAGATTCTGGAGCGTGTGCGGGAACGGCGCCTGACCCAGGCCCACGCGGCCGCACAACTGGGGCTCGGGGTGCGCCAGGTCGAGCGTCTGTGCCGGACCCTGCGTCTCGACGGCCCTGGCGGACTGGTGTCCAAGAAGCGCGGCCGGCCGAGCCACCGACGCTTCCCGCGCGCGCTGCGTGACCACGTCTTGGAGTTAGTGCGGTCTGGCTACCGCGACTTTGGGCCGACCCTCGCGGCCGAGAAACTCCGTGAACGTGACGACATCCTCGTGTCGGTCGAGACCCTGCGGCGCTGGATGATCGACGCGGCGCTGTGGGTGCCGCGCACCGCCCGATCGCGCCGCGTCTACCAACCGCGCCACCAGCGCGCCTGCGTCGGCGAGCTGATTCAGATCGACGGCTGCGACCACGCCTGGTTCGAGGATCGAGGCCCGACCTGCACGCTGCTCGTCTATGTGGACGATGCGACGAGTCAGCTGATGGAGCTGCGGTTCGTCGCCTCGGAATCGACGTTCGACTACTTCGCCTCGACGCAGACGTATCTCAAGCGCCACGGCAAACCGGTGGCCTTCTACAGCGACCGGGCCAGCATCTTTCGGGCGACGGGCGCGGCACGGCGCCGCGCGGGAGGCCCCACGCAGTTCAGCCGGGCGCTGGCGGACCTCAACATCGACATCGTGTGCGCGAACGCACCCCAGGCCAAGGGGCGCGTTGAGCGGGCGCACCTGACGCTGCAAGATCGGCTCGTGAAGGAGTTGCGCCTCCGCGAGATCTCGACGCCCGAGGCCGCCAATGCCTATGCGCCCGCCTTCATGGCCGACTACAACGCCCGATTCGGCAAGCCGCCGAGGAGTGCGCATGACGCGCATCGCCCCGTCCGCGATGATGAGGACCTCGCGCTGATCTTCACGTGGCAGGAAGATCGGACCATCTCCCAAGCCCTGACGCTCCACTATCGACGCGGGGTCTACCTCATCACCCCAGGCCCGCTCACCCGGCGACTGCGCGGGCAGCGCTGTCGCGTGCATGCGGACGCCGACGGTCGCCTCGAGATTCGTCACGCGGGCCAGCGCCTCCCTTTCACGGCCTTCGAAGAGCAACGGCGGGTCACCCACGGGGACATCGTGTCGAACAAGCGGCTGGGGGCGGTCCTGGCCACAATCCAGGCCGATCAGCGCACGCGAGACGAGCGCCTCCTGGCCGGCCCGCACCGCACGCTGCGCGAGAAGCAACGGACCAGAACCGCCCGAGCGCGGGCGGACGCGACGCCGACCAGCCCATAGCGAGTGGCCTACCCGACATTTCTACTTTGCGGAGAACCCGACATTTCTACTTTGCGTTGACATGGCTACTCTCCGACAGCGCCCATTATGCGCGATGGCTGGCGGTGACAGCGCAGATTACCACTGCGGACGGCCGCGAACGGGTCTTGCCTGTGCGCTGAGGTGCGGAGCGAGCACACCTCCGGCACAGCGGCTCGGTGACGTGGTCCTCAGCAGCCGAGATCGAACGCCGCGGAGTCCGCGAGCAAGAGTGGCGGGGCACGAGCGGGCGTGGGTACGGGGATCTCGGAGGGTAGCCCGAGATGGCGCAGGATCGTCTGGATGACTGGCGTGTGGTCGATCAAGGCGATCAGGCGCAGGCGCCCGTCGCATCGCGGACAGGCCAGGACGTCGAACCCGAAGGTCCGGCGCATCAGATCCGCCCAGAGCCGGCCCCGCGCGCGCCGCCGATCCGCATCCGGCGCATTTGTGTCCGTTTGCGCCTGGCCATCATGACTGGTGAGGTCCTCGGTGCGCGACTCACGATCCCAAGGCGGCGCCACCTCGCGCGGCACGACCGCCGCCCGCCAGGCCGCCCGGGGTCCGAGCACACCGTGGTAGAGGAGTAGGTTGGTCCGCGGCCGTGGCACGAGCACCGCCAGCCGTCCCAGGAATTCGACGGGGTCGAAGACCAGGTGGGTCGTCCCATCCGCCCACGGTTGCCGGAGGTACAGCCGCACCTGCCCCGCGCCGGTGACGCTGAGCCGTTCTCGCGCCACGGGTGGCCGCAACGCGTAGCGACACACCCGCTCGAGCCGCTCGCGCTGTCCGGCGGGCACGACAAGGCCGGCATGCAGATCGAAGCCGTTCGACCGCGCGTGACAGCGGCCCAGCGGGCGCGGCATGGCCTCGTCGGGCGAGGCACCCAGACGACGAATGCGGGCGCCCCGCTGGCAGCCCAGCGCCCCGCGGCCCTGCACCGAGGCTGCGGCCAGCCCAGCCAGCACCGGAGCCTCGTCTGTCCACGCGTCCGTCTCGCCGGCGCTGTCGTCACGATCGCCGATGCCCCGGCGGTTGAGCAGGCGGACGATCCGCGGTTCCACCGTGGCCAACACCTCCGCCACGTCCAGCGCGCTGAGGCTGGGCGTCGGATGAAACACCAACGCACCGGCCCGGTCCTTCGCGAAGACGCCGTCCAACACGAGTGCGTGGATGTGTACGTTGAGATTGAGCGCCCCTCCGAACCGTTGGAGAACGGCCACGGCACCCCCTCGACCATCGACAACATCGTCCAGTTGTGCACGACGACGCAACCAGCCCAGCACCGCGCGCATGTAGACGGCGCGTGCTTATCCGGTTGTTTCAGCAAGCCACCACCGGTAGTGTATCGGCGTGGCGCGCCCGTCGTTTCCGAAGAATCTCCGGGAGTTTCAGCGGCAATTTGCGACCGCCGAGGCCTGTCAGGACTACTTGGCGGCGTGCCGCTGGCCGGACGGCTTTGTGTGTCCCCGGTGCCGGCACGCGCGCGGCTATCGCCTGACCACACACCGGCGCTGGCAATGTGCGGCGTGCCGGTATCAGGTGTCGCTGACCGCCGGGACGATTCTCCACAACACGAAGACGCCGCTCCTGGTGTGGTTCTGGGCGGCCTATTTGACGGTTACCGACAAGCGGGGCCTCTCGGCGCTCCTGCTGCAGCGGCAGTTGGGCCTGCGGCGGTACGAAACGGCGTGGCTGCTGTTGCACAAGCTGCGGCGCGCGATGGTGAACGCGGGGCGGGAGCCCTTGTACGGCGACGTGGAGATCGATGACACCTGGGTGGGCGCGCCCCAGGCCGGCCTGCGCGGCAGTCGCCAACTCAAGGGGCGGAAAGCCGCGCTGGTGCTGGTGGCGGTGGAACGACGCGGGGATCGGTCGGGTCGGGTCCGCATGTCCGTGATCCCGAACTTCAAACAATCGACGATGCTCGCGTTCGTCACTCACCACATTGCGCCGGGGGCGACGGTCTACACCGACGGGCTGAAAAGTTTCGATGGGCTCCAGGCCGCTGACGTGAGACACGTCGCCCGCCCGCAACCGATCCGGAGCGCCCTGCACAGGGGGGTGCCCTCCGTCGTGCCTTTGGCCGACCGCGTCATCGGCAATTGCCAACAGTGGTTGATTGGCACGCACCACGGCGTCAGCAAGGCGCAACTACAAGTCTACCTCGATGAGTTCGTGTTTCGGCACAATCGGCGGCGGCACCCGATGGCCGCCTTTCAGACCCTGCTGGGCCTGGGGACCGGACGGACGCCCACGCCCGCCCGACGGATTCGCGGCGCGCAGGACGTGCGCCCCCCAGGCTGATCGCAAGATATAGGGGTTAGCTGAAACAACCGGATAAGCACGAGACGGCGACGACGGCGCGGCACAAGCCGTGGTCCCACGCCAGCCGATAGCGCAGGCGGTACGGCAGGCTCAAAACCCACTGCCGCACGGGCACGTGGGGGAAGACGTGGTCCACCAGGTGCGCCGCGCGCTCGGCCATCCGGCGGCCACCGCAACTCGGGCAAAAACCGCGGCCCTTGCACGAGAAGGCCACCAACCGATCCAGACCGCAAGCGGTACAGCGAAACCGCGCGAACCCGCCGGCCAGCGACCCGCAGCGCAGGAAGTCCCGAAACTCCCCTTCGACAAATCGGGGCACGCCCTCGCCGTCCCGCAGGCTGGCGGCCTGGGCAAGAAACGTCTCGAAGTGGGCCTGCACGATCTGGTACAGGACGTCCTCGGCGGGACGCCGGGGTTGGTAGCGCGCGGACGGCAGGGCCACGCGCCCGAAACGTGGCGGGCGACGTGCCAAGAAAGAGAGCGCCGGATTCGCGGCACCTCGACACGTCGCGGCCGCGGACGTCGCGGTTTCCGCCAACCCCGAACGCCACGTCGTCGGCAGATTCTCAAACGGGGCCAGACCGTCGGCGTGGTCATGTGCGGAGAAAAACCCGTTCATCAAGAACGGTACGGATCGAGGGTGGATCCATGGGTTTGTTCGGAGTCACATGGGCACGTCGGCGGTTGATGGTTAGAGAAGCGGTTTCATCACCTCGTCCCGGGTGGCCGCGGAGCCGGACGCCGGACGAGGGCAGGCCGGCTGCGGTGAAGAAAGGGATTCAGCGAGGCGTCAATAGACCCGGAGCACTCCTCGCATCATGAGCCGATGTGGACGGCATTCGTACTCGTAGGCCCCCGGCGTTTCCGGTGCGTCGAATGTGACATCGGCTGAATCGTTCCAACGGATCGCATCCATAGCCGCTCCAATGGCGGGAACGGCGAAGTCGTGCGTCATCCCGCGATCCTGGTTCCGCAGCACGATTCGCACGCGCTCGCCCGCCTTCACCTCGATTGTCGGATTCGGCGTGCTCGCATCACCTTCGATGTAGAACGCCATGCCCCTGGCGACTAGTGTGATTGCGCGTGTCGGCGTCGCGGTGAGCGCGGGCAACAGCACGGCGAGCAACAGCACCGCGACGATGGTGGCCGCCGTCTTTAGCAGCACGGTTCGCGATAGGTTGTGTCCCAGGATGCTCATCCGACCAGCATCCCGGTGACATACATCACGGCAAAACCGGCAAACAGGCCGGCGAGCACCGGACCGGTGGCGAGCATCCGCGACGCCGAGCCCTCTCGCGCCATCTGCCGGACGATCTGGCCGACAACCTGTGCGATCGCGCCCACGCCGATCGCCAAAAAGAGCACCGACCAGACCGGAGAGTAGACGAAGCCGCCCACCCACGCGCCGGCGATCGTGGGTACCCCGCCAATCAACCCAAGCTTGGCCAGGTCGGCCACCGAGACGCGCTCGCGCTCCCGAGCCAGCGGCGCCACGATTGCCAGCCCTTCCGTCGTGTTGTGCAGCGTGAAGCCGACGATCAGGAGCGTGCCGAGCGCGGCTTCTCCCAGCGCGAAGGCCGACCCGATCGCCAGTCCCTCGCCGAAATTATGGAGCCCGATGCCGACAGCGATCAGCAGCGCCAGCACCCAGCCGCCCTGGCCTGCATCTGCCTCGCGCCGGCGCGCCCGCAGCCACGCACCGACGCCTTCGAGCAGCAGATAGGCACCCGCGGCAGCGAGCGCGAACAGCACGACGCCCTGAAACGACTCGGGCAGCATCTCCGCCGACTCCAGTCCCTCGCTCGCACCGTCAACGAGCAGAAACGCGAGCAATCCAACCGTCAACGCCAGCAGAAAATCCGTCCCACCAGCCGACAGACGTTTCAGGAACGGAAACCACAGCAGTCCAATGGCGACGGGAATCACCCCGACGTAGAGACCGATGAGCGTAAAGATCCCGAAGAAGCGCGCGTCTGGCCTGGGGGTTTCGACGGCAACAGCGATCTCGTGCTCGAATGCCGTGCCCGTGGATGTCAGCACTTTCACGAGGTGCGCGTCGCCGTCTACCCACGGATATGGGATGCGCAATGTCGTCCGACCCAGATGCCCCAGCTCGACGCCATCGTCGGCAGTGAACGTCCAGAAAGCCTCGTCGACCTGAACCTGCGCGATCGTGACCTGGTCCGGTCCATCGTTCAGTACGCTGGCAACGATGAAGCCGGGTTCCAGCACAACGCGCTGGAACGTCAGGCGTTCCACCGGCGGGTAATCGTCGCCGCGCACCAATGCTGCCGGCCCAGACCGAACAATGAGGACCAGTAGCGCTGCGAGGAGCGCGAGCGGCAGCAGCGCGAGGAGTAGCCGGCGCGTCACGCGGGCGGCGCCTCCGCACGGAAAAAGCCCATCCACCCCAGTTCGGCGAACTCGCTCTGATGAGCGTGGAACATGAAGTCGCCGGGGTACCGGAACGTGGTTTCCAGGATCGCGCGCTCCCCCTGACACAACATGATCGTGTCGGTCCTTTCGCTGGACACGAGAGAAGTGCCGGTCCGATACACGTCGAAAAACATCCCGTGAAGGTGCAGGCTGTTGACAGGGTCGAACTCGGTGAGGTTCACGAGGTACACCCGCACCAATTGGCCCACCGTGACCCGAATGGGCTCGCGCACGTAAGCGTTGGCCACGGTGTTCACCGCGTACACTTCGTTCTCGGCGTCGAAGGTCGTGTCGAAGGCGTTCATGACCATCACGAACTCGTCGGCGGGCGGACGGCTGCCGCTTGACTCACGCGGGTCGATGATGACTACTCCGTACAGACCCTTGTGAATGTGCCGCTTCAACGGCACCGTGTGACAGTGGTAGAGATGCACGCCGAACGGGTCCGCGTCGAACTCATAGACGAACGTCTCGCCCGGCGGCACTTCCTGACCCGCGAGCGATCCATCCATAGCGGGCGGATGCCAGCCGTGAAAGTGGATGGAGTGCGGGTGGGAACCAAGATTGCGGAACGTGACGCGAATCCGATCGCCCTCCGTGGCGCGGATCGTCGGCCCAGGCACCTGACCGTTATAGGTCCAGGCCGGAAAGAACATTCCCGGCGCGACCTCGATTTCACGGTCTGCCGCGAACATCTCGTACTCCCGCAGCATGGTGCCATCGGGACGGGGCGTCTCCCGGTAAAACCGCGCGCGCTCCTCCGGCGGCACGTCACCGAAGTTCCATGTCTTCAGGTATGTCGATGGGTTGAAACCGTCTGGCGCGGGACTACCCACCGTGCCCATGACGTGGGCACCGTGCAGTGGGTGCAGCGCGGTGCCGCTCCCTTGACCAGACAGGCGCGCAGCACCGACGACTCCGCTTGCCAGTGAAGCCAGCCCGGCGGCACGAAGCCACGCCCGGCGTGTCAAGGATCCAATAGTGGACATTTCGATAAATCAAAAATACTTCATAGTGAGGACAAAAGCCAAATCGTGTTTGCTCAAAATCCTGTGTTAGACTCCACGAAATGCTGCCGTCCAGCACCGTCGAGAACTACCTGAAGGCGATTTACCTCGGGGGCAGCGCCCTCAAGCGTCCGAATCGACTGCTACCGATGGGCCAGCTGGCTGCCGCGCTCGGAGTCGCTCCGGGCACGGCCACCACGATGGTGAAGACGCTCGCCGAATCTGGCCTCGTCGAATACGAGCCGTACGCGGGCGTTGCCCTGACTGAGGCCGGTGAGAAGCTCGCCGCGCTGGTTGTCCGGCGCCACCGGGTGGTCGAACTGTTCCTGGTGCAGGTCATGGAGTATCGGTGGGATGAGGTGCACGACGAAGCGGAGCAGCTTGAGCACGTCGTGTCGGACCGCCTCGTCGATCGGATGGACGAAATGCTTGGGCGGCCAGAGGTCGATCCACATGGCGACCCCATCCCCGACCAGGAAGGCGTGATCAAGCCGCACCCTGCGCAGACCCTCCTCACGTGTCCGCTCAATGTACGGGTCACCATCACGCGCGTGATCGATCAGGAGAAGGGTTTTCTGCGTTTTATTGAAGACCATCATCTGAAGCCTGGCGAGTCCATTGAAGTCGAAGACCGCGACTCGGTGTCCGATAGTGTCCGTGTACGAGGCAAGGACGACCGGCGCATCACCATCGGAACGCGGGCAGCATCGAAGGTTCTCGTGTACGTGACGCAAGCCGCGATCTTTCTCCTGGTACTGGTCACATCGTCGTAGACCCGGGTCTGCGTCTGGTGGCGCCGACCGGCCATATGAGTTTTGACTATTCAAAATACAACTATCTATTTATCAAAATACCATTTACACTCTTTCGAAATGCGAGTTACCCGCTTACTCCGCCGCCACTTGCTCATACAGGCGCTCATGATCTCCCTGGCTACCACACCGGTACTCGCGCAGAACACGCAAGGGAGGCCAGAGCCACCTCGAACAACCGTCGCCGGCTACATGGATCTGCATTACAACAAGCCGGAGTTCGTGGACGGGAGAATCGAGTTCCATCGCTTCGTTTTGCTGTTCTCTCACTCCTTCACGGATCGCATCCGTTTTGTGGGAGAGCTGGAGCTTGAGCACGCGCTGGTCGAGGGCCTGGAGGAGGCTGGCGAACTCGAGCTGGAGCAGGCGTACATCGACTTTCTGTTGACACGTGGCTTCAATGTGCGCGCCGGGATGATGTTGATGCCAATCGGAATCATCAACGAGCGACACGAGCCGCCCTCGTACTATGGCGTCGAACGTCCATTCGTGGACACGATCATCGTACCGTCGACGTGGTTCGAGGTGGGAGCCGGCATCCACGGCGAGGTCGGCCGCGGCTGGCGTTACAGGGCGTTCCTAACCGCGCCGATGAACGCGGCTGAGTTCAACGCCGATGAGGGCGTTCGCGAAGGCCGACAGAAGGGGGCCAACGCGAACATGGGGCGACTCGCAGCGACTGGCCGCGTCGAATACGTGGGCTACCCCGGTCTCACCGTTGGCGCGAGCGCATGGACGGGCCACTCGGGCTTCGAATTCCGTCCCCTATTCGACGTCCCGGTGTCACTCATCGAGGCCGACGCCCGCTACTCGCGGGGCCGGATCGACCTCCGAGGGGAGTTTGCCCAGAGCTGGCTGGGCAACGTCGCCCGGCTGAACGACACGCTGGCGCTTCGGATCGGCGTCAATCCCAACATCGGGCGCAGCATGCGCGGCTTTTACACGGAGGCTGGATATCGCATTCTCTCTGGCGCTAGCTTCGGCGATGTCGGCGCCTTCGTGCGCTATGAGAACTTCGACACACAGTTCAAGATGCCGGAGGGTTACGTGGGCCTTCCCGAATTCGACCGCGAGGCCTGGGTCGTTGGCGCCAACTACTGGCCCCATCCAGATATTGCTGTCAAAGTCGATTACGCGATGCTCCGCAGCCAGAGTTCGGTAATCGAGGCCCCGAATTCATTCAACCTCGGACTGGGATGGTGGTTCTGATGCGCTACATGCTCGGCTCGCTCGCTCTCGCGCTGGTCGTCTCGGCGATCCTCGTCGGAGCATCGGTGTGGCCCTCGCAGGCCGCGGCCGCGCAAGAGGTTCAGGTCGTCGAGATCGTCGCAGAGCGTTTCAGGTTTACCCCGTCCGAAATACGTGTCAAAGCAGGGACGCGCCTCGCGATTCGCCTTCGGAGCGAAGACACCATCCACGGGTTCCACATCCTCGGCACCGACATCGATTTCGAGATCCCCGGCCGGGGAGGGGAAACGGGCGTCATGTTCCAGCCGGAGGCCGGCCGCTACACGTTCGAGTGCTCCCGGCTCTGTGGCGCCGGGCACTCGTTCATGCGCGGAGTCATCGTCGCCACCGACTAGGAGAACACAACCGTGCTGCGCAACCACCGTCCAGCCTCTGGCGCGTTTCCCTGGTCAGCCCTTCTCGTTGCCGCTGGCCTGGTGGTGTGTCTGGGCGGTCTCCTCTTTGCGCAGCGCGCGCCGAGGCCGGGCGACCCGCTCCTGGGCGTAACGCCCGTGGAGTTCGAAGAGTTTCGGCTCGGTTTGGATGATTTTCTGGAAGTCGAGACAGCGGAAGAAGGCCTGGGGCCGGCGTACAACGGCACAAGCTGCTGCAGTCTGCCACAGTGTTCCGGCAATTGGCGGCACCAGCTCGATCGCGGAAACCCGCGCCGGCCGTCGCGGGCCACGAGGCGAATTCATTCCACTCGACCCTTCGGGAGAATCACTGTTCCAGTTGTTCTCGGTTCCAAGCCATGCGTGTCACGCGGTCATCCCCTCGGAAGCGACGATCGTGGCCCGGCGGGTGCCGATTCCGCTCTTCGGCGCCGGCTTGGTCGAGGCCATCCCGGACGACACGTTGCTCGCGCTCGAAGACCCCCACGACCTGGACCGCGACGGTGTCAGCGGGCGCGCGGCGCGGATCGTCGATCGCGCTTCCGGAGAACCGCGTATCGGCCGGTTTGGCTGGAAGGCACAGCACGCCACGCTCCTCGTCTTCGGTGCCGATGCCTATCGCAACGAGATGGGGATCACCAACGATCTGTTCCCGCGGGAGCTGGCTCTCGGAGTCTCGCCGGAACGCATGCGAGTCTGCGATCCGCTCCCCGATCCAGAAGACGTGAGGGAGCCACAAACCGGCCGCCGCGGTATCGACAACTTCGATAGCTTCATGAAGTTCCTCGCGCCCCTCGGACGGGGTCCTCTTGACGAGGCCACGAGAAGCGGCGAGCAGATCTTCGGGGCTCTCGGATGTGCAACGTGTCACGTCCCATCGCTCATGACTGGACCGAGTGCGAATCCACTGTTTCACCGTCGTTCGGTACCGCTTTTCTCAGATCTGTTGCTACACGATATCGGCACCGGCGACGGCATTCAGCAAGAGGCGGGCGCTCCCGAGGAGATCCGGACCCCCGCGTTGTGGGGACTTCGGAGCCGCCGACCGCTGCTCCACGACGGCTCGGCCGCAACGATCGATGATGCGATCAGACGCCATGCGGCAGAAGCCGAGCCCGCGCGGCGTCGGTTTGACGAGTCATCCGTTGATGCCAAAGCGGCGCTCTCCGCATTCCTCAACTCGCTGTAATCACACCGCAGCAGTGAACCGCTCGATGACGCCGACCAGGTCCCGAGAGTCGGCGGCGATCCATTCCTCGCCCGTCAAATCCTCAACGGCGAACGTCGCGTAGCCGAAGCCGTAGGCCGCCATACAGCACCGACTCGACGCTCTCAGCGCCGTCTGATGATCGAACGTCGAGTCGCCGACAAGCAGCGTGTGTGAGGCGATCGCGCCGGACCGCCCCATCAGGTCGAGCAGCGCGGCCGGGTCTGGCTTGCGGGGCAGCGGACCGTCGCCGCCCACGACATCGTCGAACAACTCCCGTACGCCGAGGCCTTCGAGAATGCGCTCGCTCGGACCTTGTGCCTTGTTCGTGAGTACTGCGACATGCGCGTGCTCGCGGGCCACGCGCACCGCCTCCGGCACACCGTCGTAGAGCCGGGTGTGGTTCAGCAGACGGCTCCCGTACACCTCCATGAATCGAGGGAGCGCGCCGGGTGCCCCACCGGGCAGGTCTCTGATCCCGGCGGCCGCCAGCGCCCGCCGAACGAGTCGAGCAGCGCCCCCGCCAACCATTCGACTGATGGACTTCTCCGGCAGGGGCATGCCACCCAGTTCCGCGATCAGTTGATTTGCCGACTCGGCGAGATCGCGCTTGGAGTCAACCAGCGTGCCATCCAGGTCGAACACGATTAGCGCGGATTTCACCTGTACCTCGTGCTCGGTTGCGGTACGCGTGCTGGTAGGAGGGAGCCAACAGCTGCCCATGCCCTGAACCTACGGACGCGCGTAAGTGGCGCGTCTTGGCTGAAGGAGGACCGGATCCCGGAGCGCGGCGCCCGGGGGGCCAGGCGCGACGATCGAGAATACTGGTGGTATTTGAGGGAGGAGCAACGCCGTCCACCCGGGGCCCCCGCCGCGCGGACTGTGCGCGGTGGGGTGGAACCGGGATTCCCCGCCCGGGAGGCGGTCCTCCTTCGGCCGAGACACGCCACTCGGGAGCTGCCCGCTCGTGAAGTCCGCGCTAGCCGGCGTAGGTCGCCCATGATGACGGGGTCTCCCACAACGTGACCCGGTCAACGGCGAGTCCTCGCTCGCGGGACACGTCGAACAACAACCGCGCGATCCGCTCGGCGGTAGGGTTACTGTCGAGCAGATAGACCGGCTCGCCCAGCGCCTGAAGGGTCTTCACCAAGGGGTCATCGTGGCGCAGGATCATACGGTGATCGATCTCGCGATCGATCCATTCCTTGACCAGCCGCTTGATGTCGCCGAAATCGACGACCATGTCGCGTGAATCCAGCGTCTCGGCGCGCACCTCGATCTCGGCAACGGCGTTGTGGCCGTGCAGGTGTCTGCAGACACCATCGTGATCGAGCAAGCGATGCCCGTAGCAGAAATCGATGCGCTTGGTGACCGAGTACATACGCAGTCATCTTAGCGAAATGGTGCCAGGCGCCGGGCCTCTTTTGGTGGGTGCCACCGGGGTGGAGAAACTGTACGGGTTACGCGGCGGCTCCACGTCGATACACTTCCTCCCCGTCAATGAAGGTGTGCACGACGTCAAAGCTGCGATCCAGGACAACGACGTCTGCAGTCGCCCCCTCGGCAAGCACACCACAGCCGGTCAAACCGAGTTCGCGCGCCGGTGTGGTCGAGCACAGCATCTCGGCATCCGTCACCGGTAGTCCGAACGTGGTCGCGATCACCCGAAACGCACGGTCCATCGTCAGGCAACTCCCTGCCACGGTGCCGTCGTCAAAAACCGCCGCGCGTTCGGTCACGCGAATCTGCCGGCCGCCCAGCTGCGTGCGTGAACCGACGGCGAGACCGGAACCCGCGGTGCCGTCGGTGATCGCCATGACTCGACTCACGCCCTTGGACGCGATGGCGATCCGGCTCATGGCGGGGTGCACGTGAAATCCATCGCAGATCAGCTCAGCAGCCACGTCGTCTCTCGCGAGCACCGCGCCGGCTACCCCGGGAGCGCGATGCGTCATCGGCGTCATTCGATTGAACAGATGCGTCGCACGCCGTGCGCCGGCGTCAATCGCCGCCATCGCCTCGTCCAGCGTCGCGCCCGAATGTCCCAGCGACACGCGCGTGCCGGCCGCCACCAGAGCCCGAATCAGCTCGATGCCGCCCGGTAGTTCCGACGCAAGGGTCACGATGCCAACATCAGACCGGGCGCCCGAGATGACGTTGAGAATGTCCGCCGCTGCAAACTCGCCGGCCCGGTCCGCTGCCAGGTCCAGGGGCAGCCGCAGGCACTCGAGCGGCTGCGCGCCACGGTAGTCGGGATTGATGAAGTTGCTCTCAAGGTGTGCCGGAAGCACGCGAGCACTCCTGGCAGGGCGCTCTGCACGTGCCTCCGCAACTTTGGCCAGCACAGTCTTTAGCGCCGCCGCAGAACACGCGACCGTCGTCGGACAAAAGGCGGTCACGCCGTAACGAGGGAGCCGCGACGCGATGTGCGCGACGCCGTCATTCTCATCGAGCGTGTCCCATCCGTCGACGCCATGCACGTGCACGTCGATAAAACCAGGCACAACGTAACAATCCGGGGTCTGAATGATGGTGGTATTCGCGGCGTCGACACGGCCGTGCGACTCGACGGCTGCGATCTGTGCACCGTCAATCAGCAGCGCAGCATTCGGAAGAATCTGGCCTGGCAGGACAAGATCGCCGCCGGCGAGGGCGATCACGGCTGGACGGCGTCGTCGCCGGCCCAGTCCACATGGACGTGAAGCTTGCGCCCCTGCAGCGGCAACGGCGCCTGCCGGAACAGTCCGGCATCAGCCCGGGTCAGCAACCTCCTGAAGCCCTGCTCCGCCGGCGCTGTCAGCACCAGCACGCCGCCGCTTTCGGCGGGCGGAAACCGGGGATCGTCGAGAAAATCGTGATCCAGCGTGATGAGTGTCCTACCCAGCTCACGCGCACGCCGGTAGTGATCCACGTCACTCGCGCGACGGAGATCGTCGTGCTCGATCACAGACAGTACGTCCCAGCGCAGCCGTGTCCGCATAAACCCGACGAGGCCCGCAGGCACGTTCGCGTCTACGTACACACGCGGCTGGCCGGCGATGCGCTCTGCGTGCGGCGTCAGTTCCGACGCAAGCGTACCCATCAGCGATGCCGCTCCTTGTCCGACCCGCCGTCCGGTCCAGCGTTGGTCGAAGCGGTGCCGGCGCCAACGGGACGCGCGTCTCTCGCTTCACGCTTCAGGGTGGCCACACACTCGTCGCGCCGGTGCATCAGTGCCTTGCGGGGGCGGCGGCCGCGCTCTGATCCCACGACGTACTCGCAGAACAGCGGGAAGGCAATCGTGGAGTCGCAGTAGGCCACCACCGTATCCGATAGCACCCCTGGGTTGACCTTTCCCCAGCTGACCGCTTCGGCCGGCGTGGCCCCTGACAGTCCACCCCAGACGCCCGAATCGGTGGTGAACTGAACGAAGTAGTCGTTGCCACCCTTCGGGATGCCGTATACCTCCCAGAGGGTCGGCTGGCCCTGGAGATAAAAATTCTTCGGCGACCCTCCACCCAGGATCACGCACCCGTTCTTCTTTCCGGCAAGGATGAACGCGCAGATTTCGTTGACGTCCTTGTTCGGATCGACCATCAGGCCGCTCTCGTTCATCAGCTCGTGGAAGGCGATGTTCATGCCGATCGAGCTGTCCCCGGGTGAAGACGTGTAGATGGGGACCCCACACACCGCGGCGGCGGCCACCACCGAGTACTCCTCGCATCCAGGCTTCTGCTCGAGCAGGTCCTGGCCCAGCGCGTAGTGCAGCTCCGCCGTCGATACAGGCATGTTCGCGCCCCAGCGAATAAGGAACTCGCGGATGTACGCGTCGGTTTCGAGGAGCACGGTCGCAGGAAACAACACATCGTATATCCGGATGACGCCGTCCTCGTACAGCTCGACGTCGTCAACAAACGGCGAGCCGCGGTGCAAGGTGAAGTTCAGCGCGTAGTGCAGATCGTGGTACAGGTTCGCGCCGGTACTGACCACGAAATCGACCAGCCCGCGCTCCATCAGCTCCACGACGCAGCCGCCTAGTCCAGCCGGTGTCAACGCGCCCGCGACCGTCAAGCCAATGGTCGTGTCGTGCTCGGGCAGCAGCATCTTGTCGGTGAACACCCGGCACGCTTCGCCTAAACGGGCGGCATTGAACGCCTGGAATCCGTCGTCAATCAGCTGTCGCACATCGGCGCTACCGCGGGGACGAAAGTACCGAATCGGTCGGCCGGATAGATGACTGGCGAGCCCTGTATTCGGGGCGCCAGGACCACGCTGGGGCACGACGCTAGCTTAACAGCCCGTGGCAAGAGTCCGTCTGCATTCGACGAGCGACGCCGGACTGTCACCATGGGCTGTTAGCCCGATGCGCTGTTGCCGGGCCCACGCACAGCCGATAAGCGGGCAGAACGTTGTGGATAAACTGACCCTTACATCGCACCCGCCTGCCATCGGCCGCCGTGACCGTGTAGGAGACGAAGAGGCTGTCTTCCGAAATCTGGTGCAGTCCCCCCTGCGCGCAGGGTTACTCCGTTTTCTGAGTGCCAGACCAGCTGAAGGTTTCGATGTGGATTCGCTGATGTCCACGTTCGGCCGCATGCGGCTCGACGTCGAGAACTGTCTCCGCGAGCTCGTCGAGTTCGGCGTCGTGCGTCGCGTGCCGGGTTCACCCCTCACCTACGCCGCGCACCGGCCGCAACGGGCAGCCGCCGCGCGACAGCTCGACGTGTTTCTTGAGCGGCAAGCTGCCGTCAGCTCCGAGGACCAAGCACCGTCAGTCCAGCGCTTCCGGGAGATGATCGGCCGCGACGAGAAGATGCTGGTGGTCTTCGAGTGGATTCGCACCGCCGCCAAGTCCGACATCTCGGTGCTCATCCTCGGACCGACGGGCTCGGGCAAGGAAGTCGTGGCGCGCATGATCCACGAGTTGAGCCGTCGAGGCTCCGAGAATTTTCAGGCGGTCAACTGCGCGGCCCTTCCCGACACGCTGTTCGAGTCCGAGCTGTTCGGCTATGAAAGGGGCGCGTTTACCGGAGCGTACGACCGCAAGCCTGGACGACTCGAGCAAGCCAATCACGGCACGCTGCTCCTCGACGAGGTCGGCGACCTCTCTCTGGTCGCGCAAGCCAAGCTCCTTCGCGCACTCGAAGACCGGCGTTTCGAGCGCCTCGGGGGCCAAAAGGCCGTGCATGTCGACTTCCGACTGATATCGGCGACCAACCGACCACTCGACCTCTTCGTACGCGATGGCAAATTTAGAGAGGACCTCTACTATCGGGTCAACGCATTCGCGATCAGGTTGCCCTCGCTGCGCGAGCGTCCGGTCGATATTTCTGTTCTGGCGACCCGATTCCTCGCTCGGTACTGCGCGTCCAGCGGTTTGCCACTCGATGCCAAGATCTTCTCGGCCGACGCCATCGAACAATTCCAGCGGTACCCGTGGCCCGGCAACATCCGCGAGCTGGAAAGTACCGTTTCTCGCGCAGCCCTGACCGCCCCTGGCCGCCTCATCCGCGGCAGCGACGTTGAGTTCCTACACGCACACGCGACGATGCCGCGCGGCCTGGAGGCTCCGCCACGGCTACCGACACTCCGCGAGGCCGAACGCAGTCATATTGCGAGAGCCCTCACCGCTGCCGCGTGGAATAAGAAAGAGGCATCCCGCATTCTCGAAATCAGCCGGGGCACGCTGTATCGAAAGATCCTCGAATACGGCCTTGATCCCCAGATGAAGGTGTCCTGAATTAGAACACCTCCAAGCTGCGACTCGGAATCTAACCAACCTTTATAAGCCTGGACAGGCGTACTGATTTAGCACAGTTGTGCCGAGAGTATTTCTCTAACAAAACGGCGCTTTCTGCCACGAACAGTGCTCACCACTGTGCAATTTCTGCACACTCGCTGCACTCAACTGCACACCCGCGAACGCTCGGCCGCCGAATGAGATGCGCCGTAAGTGTCCTATTGCGCAACCAGTTACGAATCACACGATCGTGGTACGCGCCATGCGGCAGGACCCTTGCCTTACCGACTGCGAACTCCCCAGGGACAAAATGATGAATCTAACCGAACCGATCAAGATCCTCGTCACGTCGGCAAGCCCCACCTCACGCGTGCGCCGTGCCGCGATAGTGATCGCGCTGCTCGGACTGCTCTCCCCGGCGACGAGTCAGGGACAACAAGTCGAGACAGAGAAGCTGGCGCCCGTCCTGCGGGAACGCGCCCAGAACCTATCTGGACGGTCGCGGGTGATCGTGCGGTTTCGCGGCGATGCTGATGCCCGCCTGATCACGGGCAACGGCGGCGTGTCCGGGCGGCGACTTGCAGCCGGCGGCTCGCAGGTGGCCGAGATCGACAACCGCATGCTCGCCGATCTGGCGAACCACCCGCAGATCGCGCGGGTCAGCATCGACCACCCAGTATTTCCGACGCTCGATCGCACGGGTGCGACGATTGCCGCCACCCTGGCCAGCCAGGCGTTCGACGTCACCGGCAAGGGTATCGGCGTGGCTGTGATCGATTCCGGTATTACCGCCTGGCACGACGACCTGTACCTGACGGGTTCCACGTCCAGGCGCGCCGATCCGCGTGTCGTGCACTCCATGGACTTTACGACCGAGATGAGTCCTAACATCTGGGCCTCCGAACAACCGTCGGACGAGTTCGGCCACGGCACCCATGTCGCCGGCATCATCGCCGGCAACGGCTTCGACTCACGCGGCGCCAGGATGGGCGTTGCGCCAGAAGCACACCTGGTCGGACTCAAGGTCCTCGACGCCCAGGGGAACGGGTACATGAGCAACGTGATCGCAGCCATCGATCACGCAATCGCTGTCAAAGACCTCTACAACATCCGTGTCATCAATCTGTCGGTCGCATCGGGGGTGTTCGAGTCGTATACGACCGACCCCCTGACGCTCGCCGCTCGCCGCGCCGTCAACGCGGGCATCGTCGTCGTCGCAGCGGCCGGAAATCTCGGCGCGAACGCGAACGGTGACGTGCAATACGGCGGGATCACCAGCCCCAGCAACGCGCCGTGGGTCCTCACGGTTGGCGCCGGAAGCCACCAGGGCACGCCGCACCGCAGCGATGACACGTTGGCCCCGTTCAGCTCACGCGGTCCGACGTGGATCGACTTCTCGGCCAAACCGGACCTCATTGCACCGGGTGTCGGCACGGAATCCTTGTCGGACCCCAGCAGCACTCTGTATACGACCCATGCCGACTATCTGCTCGACGGTGTGCGCCCAACTCGCGACAAACCGTACCTGAGTATGTCCGGCACGAGCATGGCGGCGCCCGTGGTGGCGGGCACCGTCGCACTCATGCTGCAGACCAACCCGGCTCTGACACCCAACGCCGTCAAGGCCATCCTGCAGTACACCGCCCAGGCCCGTGAGGGCGCGCCGTTACTCGCGCAGGGCGCCGGCCAGTTGAACGCGCTCGGTGCGGTGCGCCTGGCGTCCTTCTTCGGATCGCCACAGGACGGTCCCCCGCTGCCGATCGATCTGATCGAGGACGAGCCTGTCAAATGGAGCCGCCACGTTCTCTGGGGCAATCATCGGATCCATGGCGGCTTGCTTCTGCCGGGCAGCAACGCGTGGAATCTCAGCGTCTCGTGGGGAGCAGACGCAGCACCGGCAGGGGAGCCGCTCGTCTGGGGGGTGAAAACCGACGACAACATCGTCTGGAGCACACGTGACGGCGGCAACATCGTCTGGAGCACCGGCGGCGGCGGCAACATCGTTTGGAGCACCCGCGGCGACGACAACATCGTTTGGAGCACCGGCGGCGGCGACAACATCGTCTGGAGCACCGGCGGCGACGACAACATCGTCTGGAGCACCGGCGGTGGCGACAACATCGTTTGGAGCACCGGCGGCGACGACAACATCGTTTGGAGCACCGGCGGTGGCGACAACATCGTTTGGAGCACCGGCGGCGACGACAACATCGTTTGGAGCACCGGCGGCGACGACAACATCGTTTGGAGCACCGGCGGCGACGACAACATCGTTTGGAGCACCGGCGGTGGCGACAACATCGTTTGGAGCACCGGCGGCGACGACAACATCGTTTGGAGCACCGGCGGCGACGACAACATCGTTTGGAGTACCGGCGGCGGCGACAACATCGTTTGGAGTACCGGCGGCGACGACAACATCGTTTGGAGTACTGGCGGCGATGACAACATCGTCTGGAGTACTGGCGGTGACGACAACATCGTTTGGAGCACCGGTGGTGGCGACAACATCGTTTGGAGTACCGGCGGCGACGACAACATCGTTTGGAGTACTGGCGGTGACGACAACATCGTTTGGAGCACCGGTGGTGGCGACAACATCGTTTGGAGCACCGGCGGCGTCGCCCAGACACTCTGGCCAGCAGCGCAGCCGGTCGCCGACAGGCGCCTGGTGGCACACCGCGGCAACTAAGGGAGGAAAAATGAGAACTCGAGTCACGATCATCTGGCTGCCCTAATTCGCGAAGTACGCGGAGACTCTAATTTAGAATTGGGGCCTGTACATGAACCTGAGGCCCTCGGCGACCCGTGCGTATGCCGGTGGCGCGCTGGCTGCCGCGGCGTCGACCGCTGCCGCCGCCGTACTCGCGGTGCCAGCTCCGTGGCTGGTAGCGCCTGCGGCTGCGGCCCTTTATCTCGCCTACCGGGGAGTTCTGCGCCGCATCGACGACGAGCGCCGGAACTCGCGGCAGACGGCTGAGCTGCATCTCGCCACGATCGAAGCGCTCGTGCTCGCCATCGACGCGAGAGACCAGACGGCACCCAACCACGTCCAGCGGGTGCAGGCATATGCGACCGGTCTCGCTCGGGCGATCGGTATGTCGGACATCGACATCCAGGCGCTCAGGACCGCAGCGCTGCTACACGACATCGGTAAGCTCGCAATCCCCGAGTACATTCTGGCTAAACCCGGCCCGCTCACGCCGGAAGAGTTCCAGAAAGTCCGGGTCCACCCAGAGGTGGCGGCCGGGATCGTGCATTCCGTTCCGTTCCCCTATCCCGTCGCCTCCTGGATCCTTAGCCATCACGAGCGTTGGGACGGTCGCGGGTACCCGTCCGGTCTTCAGAAGGAAGACATCCCGCTCGGCGCACGCGTGATCTTCATCGCCGACTACTTCGACGCGCTGACATCTGACAGGCCCTACCACCCGGCGATCAGCGCAGAGGCGGCAGCGACCGTGCTCACACAGGACGCCGGCAAGGCCCTCGATCCGCGGCTCGTCGAGACCTTCGTTCATACACTTCCGCAGCTCATGGCCGCGATCGAGCCGATCGCGCCAGCGGGCCCGAAGGTCACGCCGCACGTGCAAACCGGCGAAGGCCTTCGGACGCTGGGCGCACCACAGGCCGACCATCCCGGGGTGACGGCATTCGACGAAATCGCGGTCGCCCACGGCGAGCTCTATGGGCTGTACCAAATCGCGCAAACGATGGGAACGCGCCTCGGCCTAGCGGAGATGATGTCGTTGATCACGTCGAAGCTGTCATCCTTGGTGCCGTTCTCATCGTGCGCGGTGTTCATCTACTCAGAATCGACCGATCAAGTGCGATGTCGGTTCGCGACCGGCAGAGACGCGGAACTGCTCCAGACACTGACGCTCGACAGCGGTCAGGGACTGAATGGGTGGGCCGCCCGCAATCGTCGGCCACTCGTCAACGCACGGCCGAGCGTCGATCTCGAGGCCGGCGGCTCGACCCAGAGCACGGTGCTGCAGTCTGCGCTGATTTGTCCACTGAACCTCGATGGGCGGCTGATCGGTACGCTTGCCCTCTATCACGCAGAGCCGAGTTTCTACAGCGAAGACCACCGCAGACTCCTGGAACGCGTGTGCGAGCAGGCGGCCGCCGTGATCCACAACTCCGTTGTCTTCGAACGGACGCAGGAGGACTCGCTCACCGACGCGCTCACCGGACTGCCGAACACGCGCGCCCTCTTCCAGTATCTGAATCGTGAGCTCGCGCGCGCGTCCCGTCTGCGGATCGAATGCTCGATGGTCGTCATAGATCTCGACGACTTCAAACATATCAATGACACGTACGGGCACCACGTTGGCGACACCGCGCTGCGCGCCGTGTCGATGGTACTTCGCGGTGCGATTCGACCCTACGACATGTGTGTCCGGTACGCGGGAGACGAGTTCGTTGTCGTGCTGACTGATTGCGGACGCGGGCAGGCTGAAAGCAAACGCGTGGAGCTGGAGGAGGCCGTGCGGCGCATCGCGCTCGAACCGCGCCCTGGCGAGCGGCTGTCGCTGTCGATTAGTGCCGGCGCGGCAGTCTTCCCCCACGACGGCGAGTCGCACGACGCGCTTCTTGATGCGGCCGACAGCCGGATGTACGGCGACAAACGTGCACGCAAGGCCGCGTCCAAGACCGAGTCGGCCTAGTGTGCCATGGTAAAAGTCCGTCCGCATTCGACGAGCGACGCATCCTCGCGACCTGCGTTGCTCCTCCGTCAAATACAGGCGGTATGGTCAGTCGTTGCGCCTTGTCCGCGAGCGCGGATTCCATGAGGAATCCGCGCGAGCCACCTCGCTCGTTTCGGTGCGACGCCGGACTTGTACCACGGGCTGCTAGCCCTTCTTTCCTTCGCGCGTGTCGGCGTCGAGTAGGTTCGGCAACTCGGAACCGGCTGCCCGCGCCAACACACCCGTCTTGACGTAGGTCAGCAACTTGTCGCGCGTGTCCACGATGTCGAGATGACGCATCGTGAGCTGACCGATGCGATCCTGTGGTGTAAACGCCGATTCGCCCTTCTCCATCGTCAAGCGCTCGGGCTTGTAAGTGAGATTGGGGCTTCTCGTGTCGAGGATCGAGTAGTCATTGCCGCGCCTCAGCTCAAGAACCACGTCGCCGGTGACTGGCCTGGCCACCCACCGCTGTGCCTCCGTGCGAAGCATCATCGCTTGAGGGTCGAACCAACGGCCCTGGTACAGAAGCCGCCCCAGCCGCCGACCGTTCTCGCGGTACTGTTCAATGGTGTCCTCGTTGTGGATGCCTGTGACGAGACGTTCATAGCCGATGAATAACAACGCGAGTCCCGGCGCCTCGTAGATGCCCCGGCTCTTCGCCTCGATGATGCGATTCTCGATCTGATCGCTCATACCCAGGCCATGGCGACCGCCGATCCTGTTCGCTTCCAGCAGCAGTTCGACCGGGTCCGCGAACGACATCCCGTTCAGCGCCACCGGCTGCCCTTCCTCGAATCGGATCGCCACCTCCTCCGCGGGCACGGCCACATCCTCGCGCCAGAACGCCACGCCCATGATCGGCTCGACAATCCTGAATCCGGTATCGAGGCGCTCAAGGTCCTTGGCTTCATGGGTGGCGCCCAGGATGTTCGAATCCGTCGAGTACGCCTTGTCTGCACTCATGTGATACGGCAGCCCAGCCGCACGCATGTACTCGGACATCTCAGACCGGCCCCCGAGCTCGTCAATGAATGTCTGATCGAGCCAGGGCTTATAGATCCTGAGATCGGGATTCGCCAGCAGACCGTATCGATAGAACCGCTCGATGTCGTTGCCCTTGAAGGTGCTACCGTCGCCCCAGATGTGCACGTCGTCCTGCTTCATGGCCACGACGAGCATGGTGCCGGTGACCGCCCGGCCGACCGGCGTGGTGTTGAAGTACGGCACACCAGCGGTTGACACGTGAAACGCGCCGCATTGGAGAGCCGCCACGCCCTCCGACACGAGTTGGGCCCGACAGTCGACCAGTCGCGCCTTCTCCGCGCCGTACTCCAGTGCGCGGCGAGGAATCTCGTCGTAGTCCGGCTCGTCCGGCTGCCCAAGATTGGCCGTGTACGCGTACGGGACAGCACCTTTCGCACGCATCCAGCGGAGTGCGGCGCTGGTGTCGAGGCCGCCGGAAAAGGCAATGCCGACCTTCTGGCCAACCGGAACGCTGTGCAAGATATTCGCCATCGAATCTCCGACGCATCATCATACGGCGTGTGCCGTCTTCGTAGGGGTACACTTCACGCTGTGTCGATCGTCACGGTGCCAATTGTCGACATGGAGACGGTCACGCCCCGGTCGCGCCTCGTCACCATGCGTCTGCCTTCCACTGGGCTGGAATTTCTTCCCGGCCAGGCGGTCGTTGTCGGCACCCAGGGACAGAACGATCGACGGCCCTATTCCATCGCCTGTTCTCCAGAACGAGCGACTGAAACTCGGCGCCTCGAGTTACTTGTCGCGGTCGACACCAGCGGTGACCCAGGTCTACACCTCGCATCCGCCGGCCCAGGTACGTTAGTCGACCTCGAAGGACCGATCGGCGCCTTTACGCTCCCGGACGTGACACGCGATCACCGCGTGTTGTGCGTCGCCGGAGGGACAGGGATCGCGCCGCTGCGGTCCATGCTCGATCACCTGCTGAGACGAGACGCCGCACCCAGGATTTCACTGCTCTACAGCGCGCGGCGCGGCGATGAGTTCGCGTTCATCGACGAACTGCGCGAGCACGCTACCGGGGGACGACTCGAATTGCACCAGACGGTCACGCGCGACCCGAGCGCATTCTGGTCTGGCCGGCGCGGTCGCATCGGTCGATCGCATTTCCAGTCGGTGCTGCACGAGCCAGCGGCGACCCTGTGTCTGGTCTGTGGGCCTGAACCAATGGTCAAGGAATCCGTCTCCACGCTCAGGGCGATGGGCGTGCCGGACACGCAGATCCGAACGGAGCAGTGGGCACGCTGAGCCTACATGCCAGTGATGTGAAACCCTGCATCGACCATCAGCACTTCGCCGGTCACACCCCTACCGGCATCGCCCAGGAGAAACGCCGCGGCTTCTCCGACCTCGCCGGTATCGACATTCCGCCTCAGCGGCGCCCGGTCGCGATAGACGTGCAGAATGCTTGAGAAGCCTGAGATACCAGCGGCGGCCAGCGTTTTGATCGGTCCCGCGGAAATGGCGTTGACCCGGATGTTTCTCGGCCCGACATCGGCGGCCAGATAGCGGACAGTCGCTTCAAGCGCTGCTTTGGCCACACCCATCACGTTGTAGTTCGGAAAGACGCGTTCGCTGCCGAGGTACGTCAGCGTCAACACGCTACCGCCGCCACGTTTCGCCATGAGCGGCGCTGCGCCCCTGGTCAGCGCGATCAGCGAATACGCAGAAATGTCGAGGGCGACGCGGAACCCCTCGCGAGTTGTATCGGAAAAAGGCGAGGACAACTCCTCGCGGAGCGCGAACGCGGCGCCATGCACGACGAAGTCGAGTCCACCGAACTCCTGATCGACCCGTGCGAAGACCGCATCGATGTCCGCGTCCGACGTGACATCGCACGGCAGCACGAGTGGCGGCTCGCTAAGCCCTTTCGACAGGTCGTTGACATGATCCTCGAAACGCCCTTGATACGTGATCGCGAGACGGGCACCACGGCGGGCCGTTTCCTGCGCTATCGCCCAGGCGATCGACCGCTTGTTGGCCACGCCGACGATCAGGCCATGCTTGCCGGTGAAGTCAGACAACGGCTAGTCCCCTGGAAACGTGATTGGTTGCATACGTCGCGAAGCGCGGCCCCCGGATGGCAAGACGCGACGACCGAGCATAGTGGCCATATGTGAGGAAGACACAACGCTGCCAGGCGGGATGCCCTGCCCGGGAGTTCCGTGACGAACTACGTGTCCAGGCTAGCGTCCGCGCTTGCGGCCACCGCCACGACCAGAACCCTGGCCCGACCTGTTCCCGCGCGGGCCTCCGGGATTGCCAGCGCCTCCTGGTCCGGATCCGCTTCTCTGCCCGCCCGAACCTTGACGCGGTCCCCCGGAGCGCGGCTGCTGCGAGCCCCCCTGCGCATGCCCTTGTCGGCGTCCCTGACCGAATCGCTGGCCTGCCTTGTTCCCGTCAGGCTCGCGACCGCCCCGGCCACCCGGCTGGCGGACGGTGAAGTCAGGTGACCGTCGCTCAGCTGACTGCCCGTCGGGTCGCGGCAACGTGGCGCGAATCAACCGGCGATGGACCGGTCCATCGTCAACATCGGCCTCGGCAGCGGCCATCGGCGCCGCGTCCGCGATGGCATCGTCAGGCGATGATGGGGTCTCGTACGAATCAGGCGTTCCGTCGTCCACAGTGGGCTCCTCTTTCAGCGGCTCGGCGTCCCCAGTTGCCCTGGGTGGACGCAGCACTCCATCGGTCGGATCGCCGTCGGCGTCCGGACGTTTCTTGCGTGACGGCGGCACCTTGGCCGCCCGGTACTCATGGTCCGCATCACATGTGGAGCAACGAGTTTGCTTCACCTGCTCGTCAATCATCGCCACAACGGCATGATTCGTTATGCGGCGCTCGCGCGGACAATAGTCGTCGAGAATGTCACCGAGCCTAAGCCGGCGTTGTTGCATTACTCCCCCGGAGCCGTTCCTTTCAGGCGGGATGAGAAAGGAAGTAGGTGCGGAAATCTTAGCAAATCATGCCTGAAATCCAAAATTCGCCGGGCCGATTCCGAGCGCTGTGGATCGAGCCCGTTGTTCCTGGAGTTTCATCCTGATCCACAGAAGTGTCACCCCCGGCGCGTCGCCGAGCGCCTCAACCTACCTTCCTGCCTTCCCCAACCACGCCCGACACTCGCCAAGCGCTTGACGAACCGCCTCAGGATTGGTCGACTGCGGGGTCCGACGGGCCTGGACCGACGCGAGGGCCGTGGCCGCACGGGGCGCATCTTCCCCGAACATGTCGCTGGCATCGCTCCATTCGGTGGGCGTAAGTGTGCTGAAATCGCGCCCCTCGGCCAGCAGCCGCCTGACCATGGCACCCACGACTTCGTGCGCCCGCCTGAACGGCATGCCTCGCGAAACCAGGTAGTCAGCGACATCAGTCGCAAGCAGCAGGCCCGACGCCGCGTGCTCGGCCCGTTCGGCGTTCAACACCAGCCGACCCACCACGGCGTGCGCTGCGGCAACCGATGTGGCCAGCGTCATCTCGGCGTCAAACACCGCTTCTTTGTCTTCCTGAAGGTCTTTGTTGTAGCCACTCGGCAGCCCCTTCATCGTCGCAAGCCACCCCGTCAACCTGCCAATGGCCCGCCCTGTCTTTCCGCGCACCAGTTCGAGCGGATCGGGGTTCTTCTTCTGCGGCATCATGCTGCTGCCAGTTGCCGACGCATCCGCCAGCTCGAAGAACCCGTGTTCCTCGCCCGTGAAGATAATCACGTCCTCGGACAGGCGGCTCAGATGCACCATCGAAAGCGACGTCGCGTACAGGAACGAGGCCACGAAATCCCGATCGGACGACGCGTCAATGCTGTTATCGACGATGCGTGAAAAACCGAGCGCACGAGCCAGCCGCGCTGCATCGACGGGATAGCTGGTTCCTGCCACCGCGCCAGAGCCCAGCGTCAGAGCGTCGGCTTCGTCGGCAGCTGTCGCCAGCCGACCGTGGTCGCGACGCAGCGCCGCTGCGTGGCACAGAAAGTAGTGCGCCACCAAGACAGGCTGCGCGCGGCGCAAGTGTGTATACGACGGCATGAGGGACTGCCCTGCCTCCTCCGCCTGCTCCACGCACGCGGCGATGAGAGACGCCACGCCGCTCCGCAACACGGGTATGCGCCGCCGTAGATACAGCCGAAGGTCCAGCGACACTTGCTCGTTCCGGGAACGCCCTGTATGAAGACGACGGCCAGCGTCGCCAATGCGCTCGATCAGCTTCCGTTCGACAAAGCTGTGTACGTCCTCGTCGGGGCCGGACACCAAAGCTGGGACACGCAGCCCTTCTTCGAGGATCGCCCTGAGGCCCGCGACAATCGCCGTGGTGTCCTCGCGTGATACCACACCCGCGCTGCCCAGCTCCTCGGCCCACGCGATGCTGCCAGCCACGTCATCAGGAAAAAGCGCACGATCAACGCCGAAGGACACGCCGAAATCGAACGCCGCCGGATCGGGCGCCGTGTCAAAACGACCAGACCAGAGTGTCATGCGCGTGATGCCTCCGCTTGCCGCCCGCCGACGACCTCCGACGTAAGCAGTGTGCTCTTGAACAATTTGATGCGTACCGAGCCGGTCACCATCTCCTCCATCCTGGCGTTAAGGGCGTCGATTGTCTCGCGACCCTCGGTGAACCACCGCCCCTCGCTCACAAGGTGGGCGTAGGCCAGAGCCCTGTCCTGTTTGAGCTGCAGCAGATCCGGCGGCAACACTGCCGCGTTCAGGGCTGCGCGCGCCGCATGCAGCACGACGGCAGCGGGCGCTTCGCAGGCGTGATCGCCCGGCGTGCCGTTTCCGCGGTGCCCAGCCCCAATCCACCCGACTCCGTGTTGGCCCGCAATCACCGTCAGGCTCTCGATCAGCTCTATCAACGGCATCGGCACACCGTTGATCGCCGAGGGCGCCCCCTGCTCGAAGGCGATCTCGACAGACGCCGGGCTGTCCGGCGTCTCGACCCGCAGTGCGTTGACCGCACGCGCGCGTCCCCAGAGGTTCGGATGCCCGCGCTGAGCCACGTCCCCGCACCCGACGGCCATGACTTGAACCGGATCGAGCGCCGCGATACACACACCGATTCGCTCATGAACGCCGTCCCTGCCACCGTGCGCAACCGCGGTCGCCCGCTCGACCCTGGCGATGTCCACCAGTTTCCGTGCAATCAACGGCCACGCCAGCGCCTCGCCCTGTGGATGCCGCCCCTCGCACAAGGCGCCGGCCCGCAACGATGGAAGCACGAAGTCCTGGGCGAACTCCTCGCGCACATCGAGCACATGTGCCCGCACCGCACCGACGGCCAGTGCGCGGTCGCGAACCTCTTCCAGATCGCACCCTTGCCCGAGGTCCAGCGTGAGAGTCACCACTTCGGCGCCGTGTGGCTCAGCCAGAGCCTGAATCGCCATCGAGGTCTGCAGGCCTCCTGTATACGCGAGGACAATCCGCCGATTCATGCTCTGGACAACCCCTCTAGCCACGTGACGAGCGCGCGCGCGCGCCGGACGTCTGGCGTGATCACGAGAATCGTGTCGTCACCGGCAATCGTGCCGACGACCTCGGGCAAGCGGGCGCCGTCGAGCGCGACGCCGAGGAGTTGCGCCTGGCCCGGGCCCGTGCGCAGCACCACGAATTGTTGCACGCGGTTGATACGCGTCAGGTGCGCCCCTACCGCGCGATTCAGCAAGGACCGCGCCGACTGTCCATTCGAGTCCGAGGCCACTGGCGGCTGGTAGGCCCCAGCGTGGCCTCCCTTGACAAGCCCGAGTTCTCGGACATCCCGCGACAACGTCGCCTGCGTCACGTCAAACCCAGCCTTGCGTATCAGGCGCCGTAGCTGCTCCTGGTTACGCACGGGCTGCTGCTGGACAACGTCGAGGATCACCGACTGGCGGCGGGCTTTCATATCTGATCGTCTGGTAGCTTACACCAAGACTTGACTGTTTATGCACATAGATGTATAAATACTCTTTTCTTTGCTGACCAATATGGCTACGACTGTCCCTCTCGCCACCGCCACAGACGTGCCCCGTGTCGCGGTGGCTGGCGCCACCGGTTACGCCGGGCAGGAGGTCGTCCGCCTGCTGGCCAGACACCCGGCCGTGACGCTCACCGACGCGATGTCGTCCGGGGCCACCAGTGCTCCGAGGCCCCTTCCTGCGCTCAGGGGCGTCTGGGACGGCACGGTGGTACCGCTGGACGTCGATACGCTCGTGGCGCACGCCGACATCGTGTTTCTCGCGCTGCCCGAAGCCGCCTCCGCGGAAGTCGGAGGCGCGCTGCTCAAGCGCGACACACGTGTCATCGATCTCTCTGGCGCCTTCCGCATCCGCGACGACGCCGGCCGACAGCAGTGGTATCCGGCCACCGGCGCGTTGCCTCCCGGCGTCGCCTACGGGTTGTCCGAGCGGTATGCGACGACCATTCGAGACGCGAGCCTCGTGTCCAATCCCGGCTGCTACCCGACTGCCGCGCTGCTGGCCCTCGCACCGCTCGCCGATGCGGGACTGCTCGAAGGCCACGTGGTCATCGACGCCAAGTCGGGGATTTCTGGAGCCGGTAAGTCACCGAGCGACCGTACGCATTTTTGTGAGAATCACGGCAGCGTGGCCGCCTACGGCGTGTTCGCGCACCGGCACACTGCCGAAATCGAACAGGAGCTCGGAGCCTCGGTCACGTTCGTTCCTCATCTCGTCCCACTCGATCGAGGCCTCCTCGAGACGATCTACGGGTCGTTGCGCCCGGGCACGACCGATGCTCAGATAACCGACGCCCTTCACCGCGCCTATGCGGCGGCACCGTTCGTTCGACTGACGGGGAGCGAACTCCCCGAAATCAAACACGTCGCCTACAGCAACTTTTGCGACATTGGCTGGCGCGTTGACGAGCCGACCGGGCGCCTCGTCATGGTGTCGGCCATCGACAACCTCATCAAGGGCGCTGCCGGCCAGGCCGTGCAGAACCTGAACATCCTGCTCGGCCTCGACGAGCGTACGGGCCTGTTGTGAAGCGCCGCCTTGTCTTGAAGCTCGGCGGCGAGCTGCTGGAACAGCCCGAAGAGCTGCAGCGCCTGGCTGCCGGAATTGCCTCTTTGGCTCGCCGAGCCTCGCTCGTCGTGGTCCACGGGGGTGGGCGCGAAATCGACGCCGCGCTGGCAACCGCCGGAATTGCCAAACATCAGATCGACGGCATCCGCGTCACGGATGCACGCACGCTGGACGTCGTCGTCTCGGTGCTAGCGGGCGCCATCAATACACGCCTCGTGGCGGCGCTGCGCCGAGCCGGCGCGAACCCGGTGGGGCTGACCGGCGCGGACACCGCAGTGATCACCGTACGCCGGGCAGGGCCTGTCATGAGCGTTGCCGGAAAAACCGTTGACCTGGGTCTCGTGGGATCACCGATAAACAGTGGCTCGCCGAGGCTGCTGACCGCCCTTCTGGCCCGCGGCTACGTGCCGGTCGTGGCGTGCCTTGGAGCCACCCGCGCCGGACAGATCCTGAATGTGAACGCAGACACGCTCGCCGCTCACCTGGCGGGGCAGCTCGGCGCGCGGCGTCTGGTGATTGCCGGCGGAACGGCTGGGGTGCTTGACGGCTCGGGAGACACCATCGACCGGCTGACCGCCCGCGGAGCCGCGCGTCTGATCCGCGCCGGCACCGCGGACAGAGGCATGGTTGCCAAACTTGAAGCGTGCCGCTCGGCGCTCCGCAAAGGCGTCGGCGACGTGATCATCGCGAATGGCCGCGACGGGAATCTCGAAACTCTGGCCGGCGTCCGGACGCCACTATCCGGCCTATCCGGCTGCACGCAGGTGGTCCGATGACCGTGACGCTCACCGACATCCAGGAGCGCGAATCGCGCCACGTGCTTCAGACATATGCTCGGCAGCCCGTTGCGTTCGTGCGTGGCGTTGGTTCGCGGCTGTACGATGTTGACGGTCGCGAGTATCTCGACTTCATCTCCGGCATCGGTGTGACCTCTCTCGGACACGCGCATCCTGGCCTTACGGCGGTGATCGCGGATCAGGCGGCGACGCTGCTGCACACATCGAATCTGTACTACCATCCATACCAGGCAGAGGCGGCCGCGCTCCTGGCTGAGTTCTCTGGGCTCCCACGTACGTTCTTCTGCAACAGTGGGGCGGAGGCCGTCGAGGCCTGCCTCAAGTTCGCGCGACGCTATTGGTTTACCCAAGGCGCGACACAGCGGACCGGCTTCGTTGCGCTGAAAGGGTCATTCTCCGGCCGAACGATGGGCGCGCTCTCGGTCACCCACAACGAGGGCTATCGCACACCCTTCGGACCACTCATCGGACCGGTGACCTTCGTCGATCCGAGTAATCCTGAGGATCTGGCGGCCGCCGTGACGGCCGACACCGCGGCGATCATTGCCGAACCAATTCTTGGCGAAGGGGGCATCCGTCCGCTGTCGTCGCAGTTTGCCACCGCCATCAACGATGCCTGTGAGCGGACCGGCGCGCTCTATATCGCCGACGAGGTGCAGTCGGGGCTCGGCCGCACGGGCCATGCCTTCTACGCGCCAGCGCTGGGCCTCCGGCCCGACCTGACATCGGTCGGAAAGGCACTGGGCGGCGGCATCCCGATCGGAGCGGCGCTGGTGTCGGAGCACGTCGCGAAGATGGTGTCACCCGGGGATCACGGCAGCACGTACGGCGGAAATCTCCTGGGCACGCGCGCCGCCGTCTTCGTACTCGACCAGCTGAAGAACGGCCTTCTCGATCATGTGAACACCGTTGGCGTGCACTTCGAGCGCCGCCTCCGCACCCTCGCGCTGTGCCACCCGTCGATCGTCGAGGTGCGCGGTGTCGGCCTGATGCGGGCCCTCCAGCTACATATCGATGCCACCCAGGTCGTCGACGCGGCCCGCGAACAGGGCCTGCTGGTGAACCGGACTGACGCACACGTGGTTCGACTATTGCCGGCGCTCACGATTGAAGCCGCCGAGATTGATCGCGCTGTCGACATTCTTGACGAGGTGTTGGCCGCCGCCGGGTCGGAGACCGCTCCATGACGATGGCCGCGGTCATTCCCGCTGCGCCAACGCAGCCGCCAGTGGCCGCTGTCCCTAACCTCTGCCTTCGCCCGGCTACCGCTGATGACGCGACGGCCATGCACGCGCTCATCGTCGCCTATTTGGCGGAGGGTCACCTGCTTCCGCGCGACAGGGACGAGATTGCCGTGCATGCACATCGCTTCGTCGTCGCCGCCAGGGGTGCTCGCGTGATCGCCTGCGCCGAACTCGCCCCGCTCGGCCGGGACGTCAGCGAGGTTCGCTCGCTTGTCGTCAGCCATGAAGCGCGCACACTCGGGGTTGGCCACCACATCATTGACGAGCTCGTCGAGCGGGCCACCTCAGCGGGGTTCGAGAAACTCTGTGCGTTCACGCACGCCCCCGCCTACTTCGTACAGTTTGGTTTCTCGATCGTTCCGCACGTCTGGTTGCCAGAAAAGATCCTTGCCGATTGCCGTGCCTGCCCGAAGTTCCGACGATGTGGTCAGTACGCGATGCTGCGCGAGCTACACCGCGCGACACAGGCCTGCGTACCATTGGCGGCGCTTCATGGCTGACAGCGACGACTTCGCGGTTGCGCCCATGCAGGGAGGCGTTGCCTCGCCCGAGGGCTTTCGGACAGGCGCGGTGCACTGCGGTGTCAAAGCTGTCGCCTCTGCGCTGGACCTCGTTGTCCTGGTGGCCGACGGCCCTGCCTCAGCAGCAGCGATCTTCACAACCAATCTCGCGCAGGCGGCGCCGGTTATCGTCTCGCGCGAGTACATCGAGCGGTCGGGAGGCATCGCCAGGGCCATCGTCGTCAACAGTGGCTGCGCGAACGCGTGCACGGGACCAGAAGGCCATGCCCACGCCAAAGCCATGGCGGCTGAGACGGCCGCGGCGATCGGCTGCGCACCGCACGACGTGCTCGTCGCCAGCACCGGCGTGATCGGAGTGGCGCTGCCGATCGATCGCGTCGCGGCTGGTATCCGGGCCGCTGTGCCCACGCTGTCACGGAGTCAGGGGAGCGAGGCGGCTCGGGCGATCATGACCACTGACCTGTTTCCCAAGGAATGTGCGGCAACGGTGACAACACCCCGAGGAACCTTTACGGTCGGAGGCATGGCCAAAGGTGCCGGCATGATCGAGCCGAACATGGCGACGATGCTTGGTTTCTTGACGACTGACGCCGCCGTCTCGCCCGCCCCGCTCCAGAGCGCGCTCGAGGCCTCGGCACGCGACACGTTCAATGCCATCACCGTCGATGCGGAATGCTCAACGAATGATTCGTTGTTCGCGCTAGCGTCGGGCGCCAGCGGCGTCGCCATCGACGACGTCACGTATCCAGCGTTGCTCGACGGCTTCCGCACAGTCTCGCGCGAACTCGCCCTCGGTATCGTACGTGGCGGAGAAGGGGCGACAAAGCTGATTGCCGTGACTGTGTCCGACGCCCAGAACGTCGACGCAGCGCGACAGGTCGCGCGCACGATTGCAAATTCACCGCTGGTCAAGACCGCCATCCACGGGGCGGATCCCAACTGGGGCCGCATCGTCTCGGCCGCCGGACGCTCGGGCGCGACGTTCGACCTCGCGAAAACCAGTGTCCGAATCGGCGGCATCCTCCTCTTTGATCACGGCGCTGCCCACGACGAGCGAGCGCCGCAGGCGGCTGAGCACCTGCAGGGCGACTCTGTCCAGATCGACGTCAGTCTCGGCTCTGGAGGCGACCTTGCGGCCACAATCTGGACCTGTGACCTCAGCGCCGAGTACGTCCGTATCAACGGCGATTACCGAACATGACTCCAACGGGAGCACCGGCCAAGGACTTCGTGTCCATTCTGGACTTCTCGAGCCACGACCTGGTCCGGTTGCTTGACCTCGCCGCACAACTGAAAACGGAGCGCCATCTTGCCGACCAGGCGCCCACCGCCAACGTGCTCAAGCGAGGTCACGTGGCGATGGTGTTCGAAAAGCCGTCACTCCGCACCCGCTCAACGTTCGAGATCGCCGTGCACGAACTCGGTGGACACGCGCTGCAACTGCCCGATCGGTTCGCCGTCGGCGACCGTGAGCCACTGGAGGATGTGGCCCGGAACCTCGAACGATGGGTCATGGCCCTGGTCATTCGAACCTACAAACACACGACCGTCACAACGCTGGCGGCGGCGGCGCCGACCCTGCATGTCATCAACGCGCTGAGCGATCAGGAGCATCCGTGTCAGGCGCTGGCCGACATGCTGACGCTGCGCGAGCGGTGGGGTACCTGTCGGGGTCGGACCATCGCCTACGTTGGCGACGGCAACAATGTCTCCACGTCGCTCGCACACGCAGCGCCGCAACTTGGGATTTCGGTTCACCTGGCCTCGCCACCGGGCTACCAGCTACCAGTGCACGTGATCGAGGCGGCGGCGCGCGGCGCCTGCGACGGCGCGGAGGTGAGACTCTTTGAGGATCCCCGGGAGGCGGTAGCCGCTGCCGACGCCGTGTACACCGACGTCTGGGCATCCATGGGCCAGGAGCAGGAAGCCGCCGCACGCCGGCTCGCGTTCCGTCCGTTTCAGGTAAATAGTACCTTGATGGAAGCGGCGGCTCCGCACGCGCTCTTCTTGCATTGCCTGCCCGCGCATCGCGGCGAGGAGGTCACCGCCGAGGTGATGGCGTCGCCCGCCTCTGTGGTCTTCGACCAGGCAGAAAACCGTCTGCATACACAGAAGGCCCTCCTGCTGATGCTCCTGTCGTAGCAGCCCGTGGCGAAAGTCCGGCGTGGCACCTAACGCGGATTTCACGAGCGGGACCATGCCGCCTGCCAGGTACTGCTGAAATCCGCGCTAGACGAGCGAGGCGCCTAACGCGGATTTCGCTCGGTCGTCGCGCGTCTGCGGAATCCGCGCTCCCGGACAGGGCGCGACGACCGAGAATACCGTCTGTATGTGAGTGAGGCAACGCTGGCCGAGAGCATGCATCGCTCGTCGAATGCCGACCGACGTTCACCACGGGCTGCTGACCGGTTCAGTCGGCGACATCGCCCGTCATCCTCGTTCGAGCCGAGGAGGGGCACAGCCTCTTAGTCGCGCCCGATGGCCTTCACGTCGATGCCCGCGTCGTCAAACGCGACTCGGATTCTCGCGGCAAGATCCGCCGCTCCTGGAGTATCGCCATGCACGCACAGCGTGTCGATCGCGAGCGGCCCGCGCCAGCCATCGGCCGTCTCAACCGTCTGGTCTTGCACCATACGGACCGCGCGCGGCACCACACGATCCGGATCGTCAATGACCGCGCCCGGTTGCTCGCGGGATACCAGTGTGCCGTCAAGCTGATACGCGCGATCCGCATATCCTTCACCTGCTGTACGCAGGCCCGCGCGCCGTCCAGCCGCCACGATCTCCGATTCGGCCAAACCCACAAGAATCAGCGACCGGTCGATCGCCACTGCCGCTCGCGCAATCGCGTCGGCAAGCGACGCGCTGCGAACCGCCATATTGAACAGCGCGCCATGCGCCTTGATGTGCTGCAGCCGCACTCCCTCGGCGGCCGCGATCGCGGCCAGCGCTCCGATCTGGTAGGCCACGAAGTCCTCGACGTCGCTCGGCGAAAATTGGAGCTCGCGGCGACCAAAACCGTCGGGATCGGGAAACCCAGGATGCGCGCCCACCGCTACGCCGTGCTCACGAGCCAGAATCACAGTGGCTCGCATCAATTTCGGATTGCCAGCGTGGAATCCACACGCGACGTTCGCCGACGTGATGTGCGACATCAGCGCGGCATCCTGCTCAGCCGCGCCGCCGGAGGCCCCTTCGCCGACGTCGCCGTTCAGGTCAATGCGCATGGTTGCGCCAGAACGATATTCGTAATCGGGCCCACGATTCTGAAGGCGCGGCGTCTGCCGGCGCTGACATTCGTTAGGAAAAACGAACGGCACGCCCGTTGCTCTAACGAAAGACGTCGGCCTGAGTTTCACGGCGGGAGCCGCGAACACCCGGGGGGGTCGGTCCGGCAATCCTATGAGGGGACGCCATTTCGGCGCCCCTCATTTTTTGTGTTCGTGGCGGCCCGCGAAACGGGCCGGCACCGGATCCTAAACCCCAGCGCCTTCCGGGTACTCCAACGCCAGCTTCAGTTCGCTCGCCAGCGTGTCAGTCGTCGTGCCAGTACGTTTCCAGGCCCCTTCGCGCTCGAACCGAAGATCGCCTATGCGACGGCCCCACGGCGCGATCACCCGACCGATGGCCCGAAAGTCGCTCCGATCCGCATGTTCCTGATCCAGACGTCGAACCACGTCGGGGGCCACACGGATGAAAGCCCGCAAGGCGGTCGCAGACTTAATGCTGTACTTGCGTCCCACCCATGCGGCGCCGAACACGACCGACACCTGCTTGAAGTAGTTCACAAAGAACCGCTTCGAGTCCTCACGGAAGTCGGCAGACTTCCGGGGCCCGCCGAACGCGTCGCTGGCGAAGAGCTTCTTCAGCTCTTGCGCCAACGGCGCCTGCGCCACACGGCCGCGGCCGACACCGAGAAGCTTGATCTCGCCGTGTAGAGGCGAATCATCCCGATCGTTGAGCGCGCGAACCACGTCGTGCGCGGCTGCCAGCGCATCGTCCCGGTAGAGCTGGCGCCCCGACAAGCTCACCAAATGCGAGGGATTCAGCCGCGTATGCTTCGCATTGATCGTTACGAACATCTGCACGACGTGGTCTTCAGGGAGCCTGTCGAAAATAATCGCCGGTACGGAGAACGCCTGGTCGCGAAAGTTGTCGATGTCGGCATGCAGCGCGAGCAGCCGATGCTGACCGTCGATGGCGCGAAGGATCCCCTCGCGCTCAGGCACTTTCAGACGGCCCACAACGGCCTCTGACTCCATCGGCTCGAACGTCAGTTTCTCGTCGCAGGAAATGATGACCGCCCCAGGTATGGAGGGCAGGTCCCGCGCCTGGCGGCACTGCTCGTAGTACTGCACCAGTTCGTCAATCTTGCGTCTGATGATCTGCCGCTGGTAGGCCTTCTCGCTGGAAGCGATTCGACGTTCGAGCAGGTCCCAGTTCACCTTCGACGGCGTCTTCCTCTTCCCGCCACGAACCGCGGGCTGGCCGGCTTCCCCGTAATTGAGCACTTCGAAACGAACAAGCTTGTCGATGTCTTCGGCAGTGAGCGACGCCTGGTAAAACTGCACGCCAAACTGCTGCATCCGGATCGCCGCGACGTTTATCATGTGGGCCCTCACCGCGGCCCATTTCCCCGGGCACGGAAGAGGCGAATTGTAGCGACCAGCAGCCCTCCTCCTCAACCGGTTTTTTGTGTTTTTTTGAGGCTACTCCAGCAGGCGCTTCGACTATCTCCGCTATCAACCTATGGAATAAGGAGTTAGCTATGGTTCCCCAGCGTGCCATGTTGTGCGCAGCCTCAGCTACGATTGACGGGAGAGCCCTGAGCCCCGGACCCCTACGCGGGACGGGGCGTCAAGCTGCGGTTCAAGGTTGTTCTCGGGAGGCCCGGTGCCTTCTGCCGGCCAGCAAAGATGGCCCTGGAACGTTGAATTCCCACTAAGATCGCAGTACGTTGCGCGTGTTTCCCCGAGCTCAGAAGGAAGGCTTGGCATGCCGGACCGGGCGCTGCGGTTTTATCGAAGGTTGCTGGCTGCACAGCCTGCTCCCGGTGTTGTCATTCCCGCGGCTGGATAACTGACGTTACCGCGCGGCCGACTGGTGGGCCCCGGCGCCATCTCGGCCCCCAAAGACCCCGGCAAATATCAGCCAACCTACGGGGACAAGCACAAGCATGTAGGTCAGATACTGGCCGTACAGCCCATCTGGTCCGTACGGCTCGGTCGCCAAGTGCAAGGGCTCGCTGTACGGAAAGATATTGGCTTCGGTCAGCTCGTGGAAACCGTAAATCATCAACTGCACCACGAACACCGCCAGAAACAGGGCGGTCACCTGGAAAAAGAGTCCGAGATTCACCCGATGGCCGTAGCGCGACCAGAGCCACGCGATAATGGCCGCGAAGACGATGCCCCCCACCGCTCCGACCACGAGCTCAGACGCCTGCACCTGAAAGAGGAGCGCGCCCATCAGCATCGCCGTTTCCATGCCCTCGCGCGTGATCATCAACAGGGTGAACAGAAACACACCGGCGAGCGCCTTGGGCCCCACCTTCAGGGCCGACTGTTCGAGATGTTCTTCGATCTCCCGCTTCATGCGGCGCGCGTGCCGCCACATATGCACGATGAGCGACGCCACCAGGACGGCGGCCACCAGCGCCAGAACGCCCTCCCAGAGCGCCTGGTTTGACGCCTGTTGGAACAGCCACCCCGCACCAATGCTCAGCAACACTGAGACGCCGATGCCCCAGTGCACGGCAGGTATGAGCTGTTCCCTCCCGCTCTTGCGCAGGTAGGCCAGGCTGATGGCAATGATGAGGAAGGCCTCGAGCCCTTCCCGGAGAGTGATGACAAACGCCTGAAGCATGCTGGAACCTCGAAACTGAGATTGAGTCGCGATACTAACAGCAGAAGGGCGGCACCAGGGAAAGGCAGCTACTGAATAGGCACCGTCCACAGATAAATCGTGCGACCGTTCACGTTCTGAGTCTGCTCTGGCCTGATCTCGCCCATGTCGAATGAGTGCGAGACGACACGCGTACCCGGTTTCAGCTCGGCGTTGAGCTTGGGTATCAACTTCAGGTTGAGTGACGGCAGCAAGTACAGCGTGACGACCGTGGCTTCACTGATGTCGGAGGTAAACAGATCCTGGTTGAGGAAGCGTACTTTGTCCTCCACACCGACGGTTCGCAGGTTCTCGTTGGCTTCCTTGATGCGCGCTGGGTCGATATCTATCCCGACGCCTCTGGCCGCATACGACCGTGCGGCGGTAATCGGCACGCGCCCATCGCCCGAGCCGAGATCGTAGACGACGTCAAACTGCGTCACCTCGGCCAGCGTGAGCATCGCATCAACCACCTCCTGCGGGGTGGGGACGTAGATGACGTCTGGCGAACGCAGCGCTTCGGGCGCTGCCTGCCTGGCTGATGACGGCGCGGCGAAGGTCGCAATAATCGCGAACGACAGAACGATAGTCGGCAGTCTCATGGGCCTCCTCGAGTTGTCGGATCGGTCGGAGCAGAAGAGACGGACTCTTCTTCTCTCCTGATGTCGGGCTCGACCGGATTATATCTCTCTGACGACCAGTCTTCCTCGAAAGGATCACGGGCACACGTCGCTCTACGACAGCGCTGGCACATTCCCGTTCAGGTACGCGCCCAGCCCGCCGGCCGAAAACTGTAGCCCGGTATAGAAGGGTCCGAATTCCGCGAACTTCGCGCTTGCCTCGTCGAACCGCATCTCATAGATCAGGCTCTTAAATACCAGCGGATCGTCGGCGAACAGGTCGACGCCCCACTCCCAGTCGTCGTAACCAATCGACCCGGAAATCACCTGGGTGACCCGTCCGGCGTACTGGCGTCCGATCATACCGTGCTCCCGCATCATGGAGGCCCGGCGCTCGAAGGTCTCGCTGTACCAGTTCACTGATTCCCCGCGACGCTTGTCCATCGGATAGAAACAGACGAACCGCCGCCTCGGTATGTCGAGAAACAGGCGGCTCATGACACGCTGCCGTTGCGTCTCAATCTCGCCGTCAAACGCTTTCTTAAACTCGTCGCTGCCGGGAGTAAAGCGGGCCCCGACCTGCTCGTGAATCTTCGCGGTCATGTCATACATCCCAAGCTCCACGACCGAGACGTACGACGAGGTGGCCTCCAACGACTGGTGAAGGTCGGACTGGGCGAGCGCCAGTTGTGCCTGCGCCAGCTCGTCAAAACTGCGGCGGAAGCAGATGAACATCAGATCGGCTTTGTGTCCAAGGATCTGCACCAGCGCTGTCGGCCCGTCGCTCGGATCCGCCAACGCCGCTGTCGCGGCCGCAGCCATACGTTCGCGGTCCTCTGGTGTGCGCTCGCGCAGGCGATCCCACCGCACGCGATACATCAGATGCAGCACGCACCAGCCGTCGAGCGTCTCAGGGACAAAAGGATTGTGCATGAACCGAATGACCTTTCACTGTCAATGACCGCATCACGAAATCACGCCCTGCCGCCGCACCGCTATGCGGTCTTGTCGAGTTGAAAGGCACGGTGGATGGCCCGCACGGCACCCGCGGCGTCGGCCTCGGTTACGACCAACGAAATATTGCGTTCGGACGATCCCTGCGAGATCGCAATCACATTGACGCAGGCGTCGCCGAGGGCGTTAAACACCCTCGCTGCGATTCCTGGAGCCCCCCGCATTCGGTCGCCGACGGCAGCGACGATCGCCACCTGCTGCTCCGCCGCGATCTCCTCGATGTGACCACGCATCAACTCGAGCTCGAGCGCCGTGCGCAGCGCCGCCACGACCCGTGGCGCCTCGGTCGCGCTAAGCACGAAGCAGATGTTGTTCTCGGACGACGCCTGCGAAATCATCAGCACGTTGGCCAGCTGCGCAGCGACCACGTCGAATGTCTTGGCCACGATCCCCGGGATTCCTTGCATACCGGTGCCGCTGATCGCCACCAGGATGACGCCGCGAATCGACGTGACCGCCTTGACACCCTGCGCCGACGGGTTGCCCTCGACGGAGACACGCGTTCCGGCATCGCCGGGGTTAAAACTGTTGAGAATACGCACCGGAATGCGCTGGCGACACGCCGGCAGAATCGTTTTGTAGTGCAGCACCTTCGCGCCGTAGTACGCCAGCTCGGACGCTTCGCTGTAGGAGATCTCAGACAGCGTGCACGCTTCGGGCACTTCCGACGGGTTGGCGGTCATCACACCGTTGACGTCTGTCCAGATCCAGACTTCGTCCGCGTCCAGCGCGGCCCCAACAATGGACGCGGAATAGTCCGACCCTCCGCGTCCGAGTGTCGTCAGCACCCCGTCCGCCGTCGACGCAATGAAGCCCGTGACCACGGGTATTTCTCCGCCGTCGAGCAAGGGGCGCAACCGCGCGCTCGCCTTCGCTCGCGTGTCATCCATGAGTGGTTCGGCTCCGCCGTGCTGGTCCGTCGCCACGATCACCTCGGTGGCATCGACGGCCTGCGATGCATACCCGCGCGACGCAATGGCGGCGGCCAGGAGCGGCGCCGACAGCGTTTCACCGGTGCCAGAAATCGCGTCGAGCAATCTGGGGGTAAGTTCGTGCACCATGGACAAGCCGAAACAGAGCTTCTCGAACCGCTCCAGTCGCCGCCGCAGCGCATCGAGCACCGCCTCGTGACGAGCGGCGTCGTGGCTGACGAGCGCGTCAGCGACTGCCTTGTGGCGTTCGAAGAGCTCCTCTCGAACAGCGGGGTCCCACTGACCGGTCGACGCCAGCCGCGCAGCGCCGATGAGCGAATCGGTCACCTTGCTCATGGCGGAGGTGACGACCACAACCTGATGGCCCTTGGCCGCAGTGTCGACAACAAGCTGAGCGGCCTGCATGATGCGGTCGGCGGACCCGACGGACGTGCCGCCGAATTTCATAACGATGAGCATGCGGGTTCATGATAGCGCGATGAAACTAGTGACATGGAACGTCAACGGCATCCGGGCGCGGCAGGCCCACGTGCAGGAGTTCCTCGAACGGGAACAGCCGGACATCGTGTGCCTGCAAGAACTCAAGGCCGCCCCTGAGCAGCTGCCACTGTGGCTGTGCGAACTGGACGGGTATTGGTGTTACTGGCACGGCGGGAAGGGGTACTCGGGCGTGGACCTTCATGTGCGGAAGGCGTGGCATCCGGCGCAGCCCACGTACGCGCATCCCGCGTTCGATTTCGAGCATCGCATCGTCACCGCCCGTCTGCCCCACGCCACGATCGCCTCGATCTATGTGCCGAACGGCGGTAAGGATTTTCCGGCAAAAATCCGGTTCCTTGAAGCGCTCGATGCCTACGCGTCGGAATTCCAGGCCGCCGGATCGGCGCTCGTGCTGTGCGGCGACCTGAACGTGGCACGGACGGAGATGGATGTGCACCCGAAGGAACGAAAACCGCGCGCCACCGGACAACTTCCGGAGGAGCGGGCACTCATCGAGCGCATCTTGTCGCGAGGCCTGGTGGACGTGCACCGCCAGCTTGATCCCGACAACGCTGATCTCTTTACGTGGTGGGCGCCGTGGCGCAACCTGAAAGCTCGAAATATCGGGTGGCGGCTCGACTACGTGTTCGCGTCGGAAGCGCTTGCCACTCGCGCAACCCAGTGCGACGTGCATCGGGAGGTCGGCACGAGCGACCATGGACCAGTGATGGAAACCTTCGACGTCTCGTCCTAGTGTCCCGAATCAGAAGTTCGCCGACATCTTCCGGGCGGGGCATCCCGCCTGGCTCCGGAATATTTGTCACCGAACCTCTGACTCAGGATACTAGCAGGCTGCTGAAGAACCCGGGTGATCGGGCCGTTTTCTAAGGATCATGCGAGTCACCACCGACCGACAACGGTGCGCACGGCTGTGCGCTGGCCCCGATCAAGGGGCCGGCGACACGCGCGGCCGGTGATCAGGGACACCTCGCCTCCAGATTCCGCAGCCGGACCAAGTTATAGACCGTGGCGGCGAAGGTAAGCTGCCAATCCACGAGGGCGACACCGCGATGCCGGAGTTTGCGCAAGCCGCCGACGGTCTTCATCCAGCCAAAGACCTGTTCTACGAGTTTCCGTTTCCGCTGACTGACGTGATAGCCCGCATGCCGCGTGGTCCGGCCATCGATCGCACTCCAGCGGACCTTCTGAGCAACGTGGGGCGTGACGGCCCGGATACGGACAGCGGCCACAAAGCTTGCCACATCGTAGCCCTTGTCCGCCCCGACCGTGCTGCCCGGCGGCGCGCTGGCCTCCAGCAACAGCGCCGCTGCCTCGCGTTCGGCGGTCCCCGTCGCGTGAGTCGCGCAGACGTTGGCGACAAGTCCCTGTCGATTGTCCAGCAGCACGTGGCCCAGATACGCCAGCTTGGCTTCCTTCCCCTGGCCCTTCCGAGGCAGCATCGCCTCCGGATCGGTCGTCGACTGGTGCGTGTCGTTGCGCCGCCGCTCCCCGTGGAAGTTGACCGTGGGATTCCCGGGGTCATCGGGCGGGTCGCTCTCCGCCGCGTCCCGGCACCGAAAGCTCTTCAGGCTGGCCCACGCTTCCAATTGGGTCCCATCCACAGTGAAGTGTTCGTCCGAGAGCAGCCCGGCCGCCCGCGCGTGGGCCTGCACCGCATCAAAGAAGGCGGCCGCGAGATCGCCCGCCAGCAGCCGGTCGCGATTCTTGGTAAACGTGGTGGGATGCCAAACCGGGTCGTCCAAATTCAAGCCCACGAACCAGCGGAACAGCAGGTTGTAATTGAGCTCTTCCATCAGCAGCCGCTCGCTCCGCACCGTGTAGAGCACCTGCAGCAACAACGCGCGCAGCAGCTGTTCCGGCGGGATCGACGGACGCCCTGTGTTGGCGTACAGGCCGGCGAACCTGCGCGACATCGTTCTCAGCGCTTCGTCCGTCAGCGCGCGAACCGCGCGGAGCGGATGGTCGGCTGGCACGCGCTGTTCCGGCGACAGGTAGCTGAACATGTGAGTGCTTTGCTCATCGTGTCCGCGCATGATGGGGCTCCCTTCAGCGGTGTTGGGAGCATGGTAGTACGCCGGGATCGATCTGTCGATCCCATTTCACGGAGTTTTTCAGCAGCCTGCTAGTGGTTGGTGCGACTGGACCCACGCCTGCGAGCCGTGGCCCGGGATCTACCCTCGACCCGCGACCACGACCGCGCCAGCTCGTCGCCAACAGCCAGATGGTTCAGCGCGAAGTCCGCCTGCCGGAAAGCCTCCTTCAGAAGATCCGCGTCCAGCTGACGGCCCTGGTCGCGGCACTCGCGCGCGGCTTCAACCCGGACCAGCGCCAGGGCAACCTCAAGTCCGCGGACAACCGTCAACAGCCCGCGGCCCTGGTACGCAGTCCATGACGCAAAGGCCTTCGTAGCAAGGTACCGCCTCAGTGGGGCGTCCCATTGCGTCCACTGCGGTGCCACGGCAACCAGATAGACATCCGCCAAGCGATCTTCGTCAGGTTCCGGTTTCATGTCGTCCGGCACCGCGCGCATCACCTCGGTGAATAGCGCAAGGCTCGGTCCGAGCGCCTCGTGCACGGGTGCCGCGACTGCATCCGCGGGTAGTGCCGCCACGGCGTCTATCAGTGACCCGGCGCCTGGCGTGTAACGGCGAAGGACCACGGCATCACGCTGCAGCGTAGCCACGACGCCATCGGGCGAGAGGGTCTCGTCGGCGCATCGCGACACCATGTGCCGCTCCCAGGCATCGTACGCGGCGTCGTCCATCAGCATCTTCGGATGCAGCAGGGGCGGCCAGGCGTCTGGCTCAACCAGCAAACCCTCATAGTCGGCCGGGGGGAAGGCCGGCGGCGCCTCGACAATCTCGATGGGCACGTCGTCGCGAAACAGCGTCGCTGCCGCGGTCGGACAGTAGTGCGTCAGCGAGATGAACGTCCCGCGTTTGTCGCAAACCGCAAGACGTGGGAAGTGGCGGCATGTCGCAGGCAGCCGCGCTTCCCCCAGAGCACGATGGACCACGCACAGGCGTGAGCCACCCTGATAGAAGACGCAGTCGCCTCCAGTCGTGCGCGCCAGCATCGCCGCGGCGTCGTCCGGCAGGTCGTCCTCGACGATTAGGACAGCGCCACCGCCGTCCGCATCGGCGGCCGGGCGAACGCTCCCCGACGTAAGCGCGGCGGCGAGGCGTCGATAGACCGGTAACTCGACGGGCACGTCCCAGTCAGAGGAGCAGCAAACGCCCGAGTGCTGGCATCGGTAGTCCGCGTGGATGCTCAGCGCGTAAACGGGGCCCATGTGTGCAGGATAGCGCCAACCCGTAACATCTGGCCACCCAGTCACTTACGACCTATTACAGAACTATTACAGTGCCCGCGCGCGCCAGCTGTTACCTTGCAGAGGTTCGAAACGGCGTCGTTTGGGGGAGAACACGATCGATGGCAACGAGCACGCTACCGTTCGGGCGGAAATACAAGTCGGGCGTGAACTGGCTTACCGCGATTGTGATGGCCAGTTTTCACGTCGGGGCCGTGGCCGCCCTGTTTTACATCGACGCTGGGGCGATGCTGACCGCCGTCCTTCTGTGGATCATGGCCGGCATGTTGGGAATCGGCATGGGCTACCACCGCCTGTTGACGCATCGGGGGTACAAGACCTATCCGTGGTTCGAATACTTCCTCACATGGTGCGCAACGCTGGCGCTTGAGGGCGGCCCGATGTTCTGGGTTGCGACGCACCGCGTGCACCATCAGAAGTCCGATAAGGAAGGCGACCCGCACACGCCGCGGGAAGGCGGGTGGTGGGCACATATGGGCTGGATCGTGATGGGACAAGGGCTCCACGCCGACTCGACGGTTCTCGCACGGTACGTGCCTGACCTGGCGCGCGACCCATTCCACGTGTGGCTGTCGAAGTGGCACTGGACCACCAATATCGTGGTCGGCCTCATGCTGCTCGCCTTTGGCGGCATCCCGTACGTCCTGTGGGGCATCTTCTTCCGGACGACATGGGGTCTGCACTCGACGTGGCTCGTGAACTCGGCCACGCATCTCTGGGGATCGCGTCGATTCGAGACCCGCGATGATTCGACGAACAGCTTCTGGGTGGCGCTGCTGACCTTCGGCGAGGGATGGCACAACAACCACCACGCACACCCGACATCCGCCCGCCACGGGCTCGTGTGGTACGAAGTCGACTTCAACTGGATGTGCATCAGTGTGTTGCGAGCGATCGGACTCGTCTGGGACGTCAAGGTCGCCAAGATCGCTCAGGCGGTGCCCCACGAAGAGAACGAGCAGCTAGACGTGGCGGACGAAGCAGTTCAAGAAGCCGTAGCCTGAGCCCTACCCGGCCGCAAGGCGCAGCGAGACCGAGCCCTATTACAATCACTCTGTGACCCGTCGCCAGAAGGCCATCGCCTTCTTTGTGACCCTGTGCGTCCTGCTGGTGGCGGCAGCGGTGTCTCTGAACATCGGCTGGGTCGTTATCAACTCGAGAAGTGTTGCGCCCCTCGTCCTCGGCGTCATCTCCTTCGCGCTCATCATCGCCGGCCTCATCGTCTATACGGTCTTTCTCGTACTCGAGATCAAGCGTAACGAAGACCACGACACGTTTATCAACGCTGTCACGCACGAGCTGAAGACCCCGATCGCGTCGATGCGTCTGTACCTGCAGACGCTGCAGTCCAGAGACCTCGACGAGCAACGGCGCCAGGAGTTCTACGCCATCATGCTGGCCGATGCCGACCGCCTCCATCACACCGTTGACCAGGTGCTGGCGGCGGGCGCCACCAGCCAAAAATCCAAGGCCGTCGTTCGGTCTCCGATCGACACATCAGCACTGGCACGCGACTGTGTGCAACTCGCCCTCGCGCGGCACCACCTCGATGCCGGCGCGATCACGATAGAGGCGCCCGACGGCAACCCGGCCGTCAGCGGCGACGCCGAGCAGTTGGCGACGGTTGTCACGAACCTGCTGGACAACGCCGTCAAGTATTCTGCCGACACTGTTCGTGTCACCGTCTCGGTTGTAGCGCCCGCACCTGACACCGTGTGGATCCGGGTACAGGACCGCGGGATGGGCATCGCCCCCAAACAGCTCAAGCGCATCTTCAAGCGCTTCTACCGTGTACAGACTCGTGGCCTCGGGGGCATCAAAGGTACGGGCCTCGGCCTCTACATCGTGCGGTCGATCGCGAAGGCGCACGGAGGGCGCGTGTTTGCCCAGAGCGAAGGCGAGGGGTGCGGCGCCACGTTTACGCTCGAGCTGCCGCGGGTTGCCGCGGCGTCTGACCCGCTACCAGCGGCTGAGGCGAAGGCCTGAGATCCAGAACGTGGGGTTCTTCCTATGAGCCGCATCCTCATCGTCGAAGATGAGCAACACATTGCCGACGGTCTTCGGTTCAATCTCGAAGCCGAGGGACACGAGGCGATGGTCGCGTCCGATGGCGAGACCGCGCTCACGACCATCCTCGAGGAGCCGCAGCGTGTAGACATCGTGATCCTGGACGTCATGCTTCCTGGGAAAGACGGTTTCAACGTCGCGTCCGAATTGCGCGCCGCCGGCCACTTCGTGCCGATCCTGATGCTGACCGCGCGCGGCAGCGCCGAGGATGTACTGCGAGGCTTCGGGGCCGGGGCCGACGACTACCTGCCAAAGCCATTCGAGCTTTCCATTCTACTGGCGCGCATCAATGGACTCCTGCGACGGCGCCGCTGGAACGAGCAGGACCCAGCCGACGCGAGCGTGGCGTCGGATACGACATCACCCGATGTCTACACATTCGCTGGGCGTACGATCGACTTCGCGGCGATGCAGGTGCACGCACACGACAAGTCGCATCGCCTGACAGTCATGGAATGTGACCTCCTGCGCTATCTGGTCAAGAACGCCAATCAACCGGTGTCCCGCCGCGCGATCCTGCTGGAGGTATGGGGACTACCCGAAGGCGTCGACACCCGCGCCATCGACAACTTCATCGTGCGGCTGCGGCGATACATCGAGGACGGGCCCGCGGCACCGAAGTTTCTGCAGACAGTCCGCGGTGTCGGCTACAGCTTTGTCCCTCGGCCCTAGCAGGCCGACCGTCACGTCCGAGGACGAGGTGTGGGCATGTCCTCTGCAGAACCGGCTCAGCTCGTCTAGCGCCATCTTCAAATGTAAACATTCAGGCTCGCTTCGCACCTAGGCTGACCACGGTTCTGCTCCGGACATGCTCCCACCTCGTCTGGAGTCAGTCAGTCTGCTATTTAGACATGACGAGCACGCGCCACTAGAATGACGTCCATGGCTGCCAGCGACACGATCGAAGCCGAAGGGCATCTGGTTGACTCTGGACTGCTCTCGGCGATCTTCGACAAGATCATCGAGTTCAAGGCCTCGTACGAAATCCTCACGTTCAACATCGGACGCACCAACGATGATCCCTCGCGGATCGAAATGCGGATCAACGCGGACGACCGGCCCGCGCTTGACGAACTGCTGCAGCAGCTCACCACGTTCGGGTGTCACCCGATCCGGGAACATGACGCGACGGTGAAACCGGCGGAGAAGGACCGGTGCGTGCCAGACGATTTCTACTCAACCACGAACCATCGCACGCATGTGCGGCTCGGGGGGCGCTGGATCGAAGTTGAGCGACAGCGTATGGACGCGGTGATTGTGTCGGCTGATGACCGCGCGGTCTGCCGCAAGCTGCGAGACGTCCGAGCCGGTGAGCCGATCGTCTGCGGGCACAGCGGCATTCGAGTCACCCCTGAATTCCGCGAGCGCGATCGCCTGGGGTTCGCATTCATGAGCAACGACGTGTCGTCAGAGCGGCGCGTCGAGGGCGTTGTCAACCGCATCGCGGAGATGATGCGACAGGTCAAGCAGGCCGGTGGCCGGATCGCGGTCGTCGCCGGACCTGTCGTCGTGCATACCGGAGGCGTCGAACATTTCTCTGAGCTGATTCGGAACGGATATGTCGACACCGTCCTGGCCGGTAACGCCCTCGCCGTGCATGACATCGAGTTCGCCCTGTCCGGCACATCGCTGGGAATCGACCTCATTGAAGGAGCGGCAGTCGAGCAGGGACACCGGAATCACATGGCCGCGATCAACACCATTAATCGTGCCGGGGGTATCCGCCAGGCGGTCGAGTCTGGCGTTCTGACGTCCGGCGTGATGTACGAGTGCGTCACACACGGTGTCGACTACGTGCTGGCGGGCAGCATCAGGGACGACGGCCCGCTGCCCGAGACCATGATGGACCTGGTCGACGCGCAGGAACGCTACGCCGCGGCCCTCTCCCAGAAGGTCCAGCTCGTCCTCATGCTGTCGTCCATGTTGCACAGCATCGGCGTCGGCAACATGCTGCCCTCCTGGGTCAGGGTCGTCTGCGTCGACATCAACCCTGCCGTGGTGACGAAGCTCTCAGATCGAGGATCGGCACAGACGGTCGGCGTCGTAACAGACGTCGGCCTCTTCCTGCATCGACTCGCGGAACGGCTACGGTAGCAGTGGCGTTCACCACCCTCATTTCCACCGAGGAACTTGCGTCGCAGCGCGACGATTGCTGGGCCGTTGTTGACTGTCGCTACGATCTGCGGAACACAGACTCCGGGCGCGAGCAATACCTCCACGCGCATATCCCTGGCGCGATGTACGCACACCTGTCCAAGGACCTCTCCGGACCCGTCGGCAGCATCGGCGGCCGACATCCGATCCCCACGGCCGACGTCATCGAGGCGACCTTCGGTCGTCTCGGGATCGGCCGAGGCGTACAAGTCGTCATGTACGACGCAGACGCAGGCATGTTTGCGAGCCGCATGTGGTGGACGCTGCGCTACATGGGGCACCAGGCGGCCGCCGTGCTCGACGGCGGCTGGACCAAATGGATGCGCGAGGGGCGGCCGCAACGCGCGGGCGAGGAAACCCGCGCACCGGCGACGTTCACCGGCCAGCCCCGGGACGAGCTCCGGCTCACCGTTCAGGACGTCGAGGCCCTGCTCGGTGACCCGTCGACATTGCTGGTCGACGCCAGGGCCACAGAGCGGTTCGAAGGTGGGAACGAACCGATCGACCGCGCGCCGGGGCACATCCCGGGTGCCGCGAACCACTTCTTCAGAAGGAACGCGACCGATGAGGGCGTGATGCTGTCACCCGACGCGTTGCGCCAGCAGTTTGCCGACGTCATCGGCGACCGATCACCTGAGCACGTGGTGATGTACTGCGGGTCCGGCGTTACAGCCTGTCAGAATCTCCTGGCGATGGAACACGCTGGCCTGAGCGGAGCGAGACTCTATCCAGGGTCGTGGTCGGAGTGGTCGAGCGATCCAGCACGCCCTGTCGAAACAGGGCCCGAACGTCGACGCTAAGCGCTCGGGTTTCCGACCCGAGCCCTAGCAACCCGTGGTAAAAGTCCGTCTGCATTCGACGAGCGACGCATCCTCGCGACCTGCGTTGCTCCTCCATCAAATACAGGCGGTATTTTCAGTCGTCGCGCCTTGTCCGCGAGCGCGGATTCCGCTGGCGTGCCACGACCGAGCAGAATCCGCGCGAGGCGCCTCGCTCGTCTGGCGCGGATTTCAGCAGTACCTGGCAGAGGGTCATGGCCCCGCTCGTGAAATCCGCGTTAGGTGCCACGCCGGACTTTTACCAAGGACTGCTAGCCGCTCACCAGGTCGGACGCCGGCGCGAGGGTTACGGTAAAACCATCTTGATTGGGTGCGGCAACCCGGCTGTGCTGGCGGATCCTGGAGTAAGGAATCTTGACAACGACACTGTCGTCCGAACTCGGCTCTGGATTGGCCAGCACCGTGACGTCTTCCGACGCCGACACCATTCGCGCAGCCGTATCGGCGTCCGCGTACGCAATGAGGAAGGTCTCGCCGCCCGCCAGCTTGTGTGTTTCGTAGGTGCGGTAGCGCCTCGCCGCGAACAGCGGTGCGTTGAGCAGTCCCGGCGAGTAGGTGTACCCATACACGCCTCCAGGCAATGCGTTGACGCCCGTGCCCTCTTCGGCATCAGTGACGAGTCGCACACCATGCGCGTCGCGGATCTCTGTCTGTTCGACCCGGTCCGGCGTGTTTGTGTAAGTAACTTTGCCCATTGCGCGAATTATACCCGCCGCCGCTCGCGTTTCTCGTTCATGCTAGCTTCGGCGGCGCCGTAGCTTTGCGCCGATACGCGCACGCAAAGCACAGGCGAGTCGTTCAGGCCCCGATGCCTACTGGACAGCTCACTCCGGTGCCACCCATGCCGCAGTACCCATTCGGATTCTTGGCCAGGTACTGCTGGTGATACTCCTCCGCGTAGTAGAACGGCGGCGCGTTGGCGATCTCGGTCGTGATGCGACCGAAGCCTGCGGCCGTCAGACGATCCTGAAACGCTGCACGCGAGAGGTCCGCGGCGCGCTTCTGTTCTGGCGAATAGGTAAACACCGCCGATCGATACTGCGTGCCGACATCATTACCCTGCCGCATCCCCTGAGTCGGATCGTGGTTCTCCCAGAACAGCTGCAACATGACATCGAACGACGTGAGCCCGGGGTCGAACACGGCGAGCACCACTTCGGTGTGCCCGGTCATGCCCGAGCAGACCTCCCTGTAGGTGGGGTTCGGCGTTAGGCCTCCGGCATAGCCAACCGCGGTCGAGTAGACGCCCGATGCCTCCCAGAACTTCCGCTCCGCTCCCCAGAAACAGCCCATGGCGAACACCGCTTGCTGAAGGCCGTCGGGGAAAGGGGGAACCACTGAATGGCCGTCTACCGCATGCGCCCCGGGGACCGGCAACGGCTCAGGGCGCCCTGCCAGGGCTTGATCGGGCTCCGGCACGCGAAGCGTCTTCATGATGAAATCCTCATATCGTTAGACAATGCCTGAAACCGGCCTGCCGATTCAATCGACGACTCGACGCCCCAGGCCTGAACCCGAGGCGGTGCCGATCACCATCATCTACGAAGATGACTCCCTGATCGCCATCGACAAAGCACCTGGCATGGTGGTTCATCCCACGTACAAGAACTGGTCTGGCACACTGCTCAACGGCGTGCTCTGGCACGTGCGTCATCGGTTGGGCACCGAACCGAGCATCGTCACGCGACTCGACAAGGATACGTCGGGTCTGGTGCTCGTGGCACTCGGGCCTGGCGTGCACGCCCAGGTACAACGGGACGGCGAGGCCGGCCTGATTCAGAAGGAGTACCTCGCGGCGGTGTGTGGCACACCAGACCCCGCTTGCGGATCGATCTCCCTGCCTCTCGCCAGAAGCCCTGAAGACCGCCGTCTGGTGATCGTGACGCCGACAGGCCAGGACTGCCGGACCGACTATGAGCTGCTGTCAACGAGCAACGGTTGCTCGCTGGTTCGGTGTGAACTGGTCACCGGCCGGACACACCAGATCCGGGTGCACCTGGCCGCGCGCGGGTGGCCGATCGCCGGCGATGCGACCTACGGAGCGGCGCACCCGGCCGTCACCAGGCAAGCCCTGCACGCGTGGCGCATCGCGCTTCCTCATCCGGTCACGCGAGAACCGATGGAGATCGAAGCGCCTGTCCCTCCAGACCTGCGCGGTCTGATGGAAAGTAGGATCTAGCTCTCCATGACTTCGACACGCAATGTTCGCTTGCCAAAGGCCAGAGCCGCGTTCTTGGAAGACATCCAGATATCGAATCGATCGTCGTATTTCCGGTGCAGGCGATCGTAGCAGTGGTAGGTCCGCTCCCCGATTCTGACTTTCGTACCGAACGGAAGGGCGCGGGGGCAGGCGACAAGACCATCGAACACGCGACGACCGCTGGCCGTGACGAACGGGTCACCCCACGTCTCGTCGGGCGACGACGAATACGCGGTCACCGTCGCGTGAAACTCCGGGATTTCAGGCTCAAGATACTCAAGCTAGATGTCCTGGCCAGGAGTGGGTACGTCCACTATCTGCACGGACATCGGCCACAGAAGGGCTGCGGCCAAGGCGATATGAAACAGTAAGACACCACGAAGAATCATGAACCACGTTGCTCCTGTTATCTGGTGACGAAGTCGGTCGAATCACCGGATTCGTCCGTCAACGCAGGAATGCGAGATGCGAGCGGGCGCTCCTCCTTATATCGGAGTCAGCGAGCCGCTTCTTGAGGCACCTCGCGGGGAGCAACAGAGCAAGAGTGATGCCGAGGGGTTGATCAGGAAAACGGAATCGCGTGATCCGCAGCTGCGGCCAGTGGCGTCTATTTTTCTACACAGTGCCTAAAAACAGACGTACGCCGGCGCTCAGGCCTGGGCTTGGCACCGATGTCCGGGCCTCGCCCAGTGGTCTGGTTGCGAGCCAGCTAGCGCGTTTTCGGCTTGTACGTATTACTCGCGTGTGGTAATTCCTCGGGCGGCCAGGAGGTGCCACATTCGACCGTACTCGATGGATTGCTTTGGTCTACTAGTCTCCGGAGTGTGCCGCTGCGGTACACCGGCTATTCGTCGCTATGAAGAACTCGAAAACGCGTTGGGCATTCGGCCGGCTGAAGCGCTTTTCATGACCGTGTGGCGTCTGAGTAGACGCAATGCCGAAACACAAGGCTATTGGAAAAGCGCTCTATGCCTCCCGTCTGGCGGCGTTGCTCCTCGCTCACATGCGCCCGGCATGCTCCCTCGTCGCGCCTGGCGCGGATTTCACGAGCGCGTGGCTCTCACATAGCCGCAATCCATGACAGGTGAAATCCGCGCTGGCCAGCCGGGCGCCTCACCGCCCTCGGTGCACAAGCCGATTCGCAACTAGACCACTATCGGCTGAACCGCAATTGGTCGAGGACCGAGCACTCAGCGATCGCGCGGCCCGTGGCGGCATAGATCGGACACAAATTCAGAATCGAGGCGCTGGCGTCTTCTGTGGGCGAACCCTGGTTGGTGACGACGGCCAGGCGCCGTGTGGGGTCAACGGCGACCGCGTACGGACAGGTTCCAACCGGAATATTCGCGACGTGGGTCAGCGTATCGAGATCCACCACAGCCACGACGTTCGTATTTGGAAGCGCCGCGAAGAGCAGGCGGTTCGGCTCGTCGACGGCCATCCCCCAAGGGATCGCATACCTAGCGTGATCACCTGCTCGGCTGCCAGCGTCACCTCATCGGCGACCAGGATGCCGGTATATCCGCTCTGGGTGTTCGTCTGAAACAACCGCCGCGTCGCGGCCTGGCGCGTCAGCATGTTGTTGCCGCCAAAGTCCGCCCCATAGGCATCCTTCGGGATCGCGGCAAACAGCGCCTGGCCAGTGACGGCGCTCACAACAACGATCGCGCCGTTACCAACCGCTGAGAAGTAGATCAGATCGCGCTCCTGGTCCACAACAACGCCATGCGGCGCCGGCGCTGTCTCGAACGCAAGAGCGACAGTGTCGGTGGTGGTATCGATCACCGAGGCGTAATTCTGTTCGGCGATCACCTCGCTGCTGCGCACGGTATTGCCCACCAGCATCAGCCCGGTAGAAAGGTCCAGGCCGCCCATATGAGGCTTCCCACCCACCGTGATCACCTGAAGCACCCGTCCGTCGGTCGGATCGTGCACGGTCACGGTCCCGGCGCCTCCGGATCCCATCATGTACACGACACCGCGGTTGGCATCGATCGTCGGCCAGATCGGAGCCTCTCCTGTTGGTACCGCGGCTACCTCGATCGATGCGGAGGGATCGACGATGCTCATCTGATCCCGTCCGGGGCCTCGGTCGGCTCCAGGACCGGTCACTCCGGTCAGGCTCGGATCTCCCTCGCAGCCATTCACAATCGTGCCGTTCAGGCCGATGTAGGCCAGGCCCGACACGGGATCGATCGCGATCCCTTCGGCGCCCTTTACGGCTAGGCCTCCGCCCAACGGGACGATCGACGTCAGCGAGTGGACGGTAATGGCCGCAGGGACTTCCGGGGCTCCTGGATCAGGCGCCACCGGCCCCGGCACAGCCGGGCCATCGATCGGATTGCCGTTGGGATCGCAGGTCGCCGTGCCGGGTGGTGAGCAGGTACCGGGGACCTGTCCGATCACCGTGGATGCCGCTGCTACTGCGACAAGCGCGGCAAACACGAAGCGGTACATAAATGCGGACATCCTTCACCGGATCCTGTCACAGAAACATCCACAAGAGATAGTCGGCCGAACCGTTCTGCCCAGTGGCCCCCAATCAGTTCGACGAGTGGGCTTCTCGACCGATCCGTTCATCGGCATCAGCCAGTACGTGCCTCGCATACCGGTAGTCGGTGATCGTGCCGATGCGCTCTCCATGCCACCTCAGCAGAATGAAGTAGTCCGGCGCTCCGTCCGGCGTGTCGGAAGCCAGCAGCGCCGGACGCCCCTCGACCAGCCCTGGGCAGAGCCGGCACTCCGGGGCCTTGGCGTAATTCGTGTAATACCGACCAGTCGGCTGCGCACCCCGAGCCTGGAAGCGCCCAACCAGGTCCAGTCGAACATCCTCGGCAAGCATCTCGCGCAAACCGTCGAAGTCGTGCGCGTTGAACCGATCGGCGTAGCGGGACAGCAGAAGGGCTTCGGCCTCAGTCAGCGCAGCCGGCTTGTGGTCCTGCGCCGAATCCACCGCCTGGCGCAAGCTCGCTCGCCCTCTATGCAACGCGCCTTTGGTGGCCGGGAGAGTGGCATCGAGGACAGCGGAAATCTCGGACAGCGAGTAGTCGAGCACGTCTTTCAGGATGACGCAGCTCCGTTGCATCGGCGTCAGCTTCGCGAAATAGGACAACCCGATCGTCGTCAACTCCGTCCGCACAAGCGCGTCGACCTCGCCGGGAGCCGCGGCCTCTGACTCCAGGGCCACAACGTGCGTCCTATCGTAGCGTCGCAAATAGTCGAGCGATTTGTTGTGCGCGACCTTGAAGATCCAACCGCGAAGGCTCGTGACCCCGCCCAACTCCGACAGCTGGTAGAACACCTTGGCGAGCACATCCTGCACAACATCCTCGCCCTCGATCGACGAACCCACCATGCGAGAGCAGTACCGATGCAGGTCCGGGCGCACGTCGCTCACGAGCTTGTCGAACTCCCTTCGCGCCGCTGCTTGTGCGTCAGTCTCCACGCGCTCCTCCAGTCGGTGCTCGCGCTTCGTCATTGGGTTCTTCCCCGTCTACTGACAAGCGCCCCTGAATGGTCACCATCACGCTCATCCCCGATAACACGACGATCGGCGGGCCGAAAAGGATCCGCGTCCTGCGACGGCAGCCGCAGGGCCGCATCTTTTGCGACGGCTCGTTCGTCTTAGTAACTGACACAGCCCGAGTTCAATCCCTAGGAGCACATCATGGCGAATAGCGCAGCACCTCTCATGAACATTTTCGGCACCACCGACTACCTCATGCCGCTCATTCTTGAGGGCCTGTCTGATGCGGACGCCCGAACTCGCGCGCGCGAGGGTGACGGGCCGTCCATCGCGTGGCACCTGGGTCACCTGCTGTGCTACCGGTCCAACGGGCTGAAGCTCCTCGGCCAGGCTGACGACAACCCGTACGAAGCCGCATTCGGGAGCAGTCCGGCCACCGATGGTCGAGACTATCCCACCACTGCTGAGCTGGGCACGCAGTGGGCCAGCCTGAGCCAGCGATTCATGGCTGCGCTTGGCTCCGCGACCGACGCCGATCTTCAGGCGCCAGCCCCGGGTGGTGCACACGCCGAGGAGTGCGTGCGCGACAAGTTTGCGTTCTTCGCGTTCCACGAGGGATACCACATCGGGTCGATCGCGGCTCTGCAGAAAGCGTTAGGCAAGAACAGCCCGCCAGAGAAGATCATGGCGGCCATGAAAGGAGCGAACTGAGCATGGCCAGCATCGCATTTACCGACGAATGGGGCGAGGTCATCGATCGCCCAGAGCACGACACCATCGAGATCCGATGGTTTGATTCGACCGCAACCATGACGGGCAACCAAGTTCAACGACTGGTTGTCTCGATTTGCCGCCGAAGTTGAGCGGACGGGCCGGTCCAGAGTCCTCGTCGACAGCGTGCCATTCGCGATGCCGATGGACCGGATGGATGGCGGCTGGAGGGACGCGAACATCATCCCCCGCTACAACACCGCGGGCGTGAAACGGTTCGCGTTTCTCATGCCCCCCGGGATGCCGGCCATCGGAGCACCTCCCGCGACCGTCGGTCCCGCCGAGTTCCCGACGGCGTATTTCGGCACACGGCGGGATGCCATCGCATGGCTCCTGGCTGACTAGCTGTTGAAGTCAAACACGTTGTTCATCACGCAGCACTCGTGAGTCGTGACACGGGCGGTTCATAGTGCAAGCTGGCGTGCGGCCGGTCGTGATTGTAGTAGCGCAGCCACGGGCGAAGGGCTCGCCGGCGGTGGCGAGACGTCTGATACGGCTGGACATAGGCCCACTCACGCAGCAGCGTCTGAATGAAGCGCTCAGCCTTGCCGTTGGTCCGCGGCGTATAGGGGCGCGTCCGCAGATGGCGCAGCGCGTGGGCCTGACAGGCTGTCCGAAACCGCCGGGACACGTAGCCGCTGCCGTTATCGCTCATGACGCGATGGACGGTGATCTGCCGCGCCGCGTACCAAGCGACGGCTCGGTCCAAGAAAGCGGCACAGGTGGTCCCCGTCTGGTCGCCCAGGACCTCGACGTAGGCCAGCCGCGTATGGTCGTCCACCGCCACATGCACGTACTCCCAGCCCGCCCCCGGTGACGCCTGCCGGGGATTCCCATGAATCCGATGGCCTACACGCCGAAAGCGCCCCAGCGGCTTGATGTCCACGTGTAGCAGATCGCCAGGGTGCGGCCACTCGTAGCGCTGGATCGGGACGGGCGGCGGGCCTGGGAGCCGGTTGAGTCCCAGCCGCCGCAGCCAGGCCCCCACCGTCGAGCGGGGCATCCGCAAGGCGCGGGCAATGGCCCAGGCCGGCAGGCCGTGTTGCTCGCGGAGCTGCCGGATGAACGTGACCCGGATCGCCGGCGTGACATGCGGAGTCCGCTGCGGCCGGGACGATCGGTCCTCCAGCCCGGCTGCACCCTCTTCGCGGAACCGGCGCACCCATTTCGCAACCGTGCGGACACTTACGCCGTAGCCCTCGGCCACGGCGTCGTGCGCCCACTCATCGAACAGGACACGGCGCACCAATTCCAGGCGCGAAGTCGGGGTCGTCTTGGCATTACGATGAAGCGTCATCCGGGGCCTCCTCTGGTCAGAACGGTGGTCTGGAAACTCCATTCTTTTCAGAGTGCTCCGGATGAACAACGTGTTTAGCAAAGACAACTAGCCTCGTGGAAAAGCTAGCAGTCCTCGGGAATCTCTAGAGGCAGTTTCATAACCTCAAGTCGGGTCCTGACCGCGGACAGCCCCATTCGTGCTCGGCGCCAAGAACCTCTGTAACGTGGAAGGCACCTCCACCCCACCGCGCAGGCGTGCGCGGCGGGGACCCCGGGGCCTGCGGCGCGAACGGGGCGGCCCCGTCCACGGCCACCCGCAGCGAGGTTATGAAACCGCTTCTGGCCTAGCGACCGTTCGAATCCCGCTGACGCCACCGAGCAGCGATGAGCGCCCCGGACAGGTTGTGCCACACGGTGAAGAGCGCGCCAGGGAGGGCGGCAATGGGATCGAAGTGCGCTCGCGCGAGGGCCACGGCGAGTCCAGAATTCTGCATGCCGACTTCGATGGCGGTCGTACGCCGTTGCGCGACGCTTAGCCCCAGGAGGTGGGCGGCGCCATAACCCAGCGCGAGACCGATACCGTTGTGGGCGACCACCGCAACCGCCACGAGCAGACCGGAGATGTAGAGCGACTCGCGATTTCCCGCAACGACGGCGGCCACAATCAGTGCGATCGCGGTCACGGACACGAGCGGCAGGAACGGTGTGCATGTCCGCACCGGGCCGGGAAGGTAGCGATTGAGGAGGACGCCGAGGGCGACCGGCGCCGCGACGATCTTGAGCACGTCGAGAAAGAGGGCGGCGGCCGACACGTCCATGCTTCGATCCACCAGCAGCAACGTCAGTGCCGGAGTGAGGATCGGCGCGAGCAGCGTCGAAATCGTGGTCAAGGTGACCGACAGCGCCACGTCAGCCCGCGCCAGAAACGCGACGACGTTCGAGGCTGTGCCTCCGGGGCAGGTACCAACCAGAATGACGCCGACCGCCAGTTCCGGCGGCAGTTGCAACGCGCGGCTGATACCCCAGGCCAGGAGTGGCATGACAATGTACTGCGCGCCAACTCCAGCGGCGACGGTGAGCGGTCGGGTGAACACGGCGGCGAAGTCACTGGCGGTGAGCGTTGTCCCCATCCCGAGCATGATGATGGCCAGCAGCGGGCCGATCCAGGGAAGCGCCCATAGGAATCCCTCTGGCGCGAGGAACCCGCCCACTGCGGCGGCAAGGATGACGGCGCCGAACCATCGCCCGGCGAAGTTGCTGAGCGCGATCAACGGTTTCACAAGGCTTGCTACTACAGCAGTCAACGCCGCCCCAAGGCCAGGTCACGGTACGGACGATGCAAGAACAGCCCTTGCCGGATGAACGCGCGCCAGCTTCTCTTCAGAAAGGCCACGGCGTAGTCTATGCCGTCTGGTTAGGAAGTGCCGGAACGGCAATCGACGCAGTTTTCCCCTCAGCTATACCTATCCCGGCCTGCGTTTGACGGGACAGGAGCTAGCGGCAAGAAATGGCACCCCCCCTTCGTCCCGCCACATCCGCCAGGTGACGGGAAGCCTTTTCGCGCGCTCCAGAAATAGCTGAGCCAATAGCGACGCTGGCCGAACCAGCCAACGTCGGTCAGAATCTGAACCGCAGCCCCCCCCGAGATACTGGCCCCGCCAAGCCTCACGTCGGTCGTGACTGGTTGGCCGAGCACAGTCGCGAAGAAGCCATCGTCGGGCAACGCGATCGTGGTTGTGGCCCGATCGTACCGCACGAGCCACCCGACCCCGACATGACGGCTCAAGAAGACTGCCAGGTCCGCGCCAACTCCGTAACCCACAGAGACCGGCGTGTGGCGGAAGGTCACGATCCCGGTCACGGGCGAGGCCTCAAACGGGTACTCCTCTTCACGGCTCTGAACGCCGACGGCGTCCAATTTCCAACGGAACACCGTCGGCCCACCGAACAGGCTGAACGCGACGCGGTCGCCCCGATGCACCATCCAGAGCGCGTGCACGTCCACGCTGCGTTCGCGATCTGCCGTTTCCGTAGGCTGGCTGAACCTTCGATGGCGGTTGAAGAAAAACGGATGTGGAATCGACACGCTCAGCTGTATCTCATCATTCTGCGTGAACTGCGAGAATCCGAATCGAAGGCCGAGATTCCGCCAGACCGACACGCCAGCGGCGACCTGGAGCCTGGGTTGCCGATTGATCGCGAGTGACCGTGTAACCTCACCAGACTCCCCGAATCGCTCGAACGTGATCGGCTCCGTCAGAATGCTCGCGATGCCTGTCGTCTGAAATCCGAGGTCGCCGCTGACGTGCCAGCGAGCCTCCGCCGTCTGGGCCATGGCAACCCCCGCGCTGAGCAGTGAGACCCCGGCGACGGTGACAACCAGCAGCAGTAGCCTGGTCATCGTCGAGGTATCCGCGCCTCTGGATGCCGGGACCATCAGTCCACCCCCACGGCGTTCCAGGCCTGGGTGACGGCCGAAGCGAGCCCGCCACTCGGATCAAGATCCCGGGCGGCCTGAATCGTCGCCAACCGGGCCAGATGAAACGTGGCGCTGGACGGCAACAGTTCTGTGAACGCGCGGTAGAAGACCTCGGCCATTCGAATCTGCTGCTCCCTACCGACGCCCTGCACGGTCATACCGGACGTGCGGTTCGTGCCGCCCTCGACCGCCAGGTAGAAAGCGTGGCTGACGATCAGGGAGTTCGTGTGTACGCTGCCGTTATCAGCTCTATCAAAGGAGTAGTTACTGTTATGGTCCGGGTCTCCGAACCGCTGCGGATCCTCCAGCGAACGATTGAGTCCGGCGACCAGCGGGTCGGCGACATCCTCTGCGATAAGGTAGTCAGCCTTGAGCAGTCCAGCACCTGGTTCCTGATAGGAGAACTCGACTGACGTAGCCAGGATGTCCGAGAATGCCTCGTTGAGCGCACCAGCCTCATTGCGGGATCCCAACCGTGACGTGACATACGTGATCAGATGGGTCAACTCGTGTGCAACGATGTCCAGCGCCCCAGCCCAGGAGCCGACACGGGATCCCCCGGCCGTAAAACCCGGCGGGAGGCCTTCGCCGTACACCAGCACACCGTTGCCGTCGGCGGCACACGCGGGACAGAAAAACGAGTTCAGGTAGAACTGGTTCTGGTCTTCCGGAGAGGCCGCCAGCACGCTCTCACGATCCACCGGGTGCACGAGCGAGAGGACACGGAGATTCGGGATAGGGTCGCTATCGGACCCGCCATCAAAATTTCTGAACGTGTAGTCGTACGTCCAGCCGGAATGCACGTGGCCATCGACTTCGACCGGATCCTGCCAGACGTTGTCCACGTCGCCGGCGAGTTCACTCTCCCGGAGCGCTACGCTACCGTTGAGCACGCGGCGTACTCGTTCGATGTCGCCCTGCATGTTGTAGGTCTGCACGTCCACCGGCCGTAGCCGGTCGTTCGCGACGAATCTGTCCCCCGACGGCGTCACGCTGATCTTCTTGTCATCGCCGTGAACGCCGAGGCCGGTACCCACGTTCCCCTCCTGCCTGAACAGACCGCTGAACTCCAGCACCAACCCGCCCGTCTGCGCGTCGATGAAGTACACCCGCAGGTCGGTACCGGTAAACACCCGTCCGGTGTAGGTCAACGCGTACCCCCCCTCGTCCAATGGCAAGACCGTCAGTTCCGGATACACGCCGGGATTCATCGGCGCGCCGGCAAGGCCCTCAATGAGCGCCTGCGCTATCTCGACCGACACCGAGGGTGTGGCGTCGACGTCGATGTCCTCATAGATCACGCCGAACACCGATCGCGGAAGCCCGCCGTCTACCTGTCGGGTCACGTCGGCCCCATAGACGGGCACGCCCTGGTAGTACTGCTCAAGACGTTCATGGGAGCGGTCTGGCAACAGCGGATTGGTTATCCGAAACGCCTTGAGGTCGCCTACTCGGACGAGCCGATCGACCAGGCTCTCCGCTTGGCGCACCTCGAAGTTCTCGGTAGCCGCCAGCATTGTGGGACGCTGCTGGCCCGCAACGCCTTCTCCACAACACAACAGCACGATGGTCAGGAATCCACCGCACCACAGACTGGAATATCGAACACTTCGCTCCATCGGTCCTCCAATACCTCCACTCGGGTCGGCACATAGCCCGCCGGTGGCAGCCACTTCTCTACCCTTGTCCAATGGCGTAGGGCCATGCCAGCGCAATTGTATCGGGGCAGGAATTCCGATCCTCCGCCGAATCCTCCGGGCGGCGCTCTGGGTTTTGGCGCGATCATCGTTGCAGTCGCTCCAATCCCGCGCAGAGGAAGGTCCGGGCTAGGAGAGCAGCCAGGGTCGCTTAAGAGGCCTTCCGTTGACTGTCAGGAGCCCGCTAATGTCCGCTATGGTCCGTACGGCGTGTGCGCACAGCGAGTGCCATTTCCCACCCGCTAGCTCCTATCCCCCTGCCCGTTTGACGGGATAGGTAATAGCGAGCGCCGAAACTGCCCTCCTGCGTGGCGTGCACTCACATTCGGCTGGTTGGGTCATGAGCGGGGGTGTCGGTCGGCGTCCGGGTGTCAGAGATTTGCGCGTTTGCGGCGCGCGCGCGAATTGATTCTTGCGCGCGCGGATGGGACACGATCGCGGCGCGCGTGGGCTCGCGCAATTCTTGCGCGGCCTACCTACCCTGAAAAGGAAGAAAAGATATGCGCCAATTCGCGCGGCGTTCGCGCGCGCATTTGTTGCCGTAGAAGTTTCAAAAAGAACCCTAGGAATCGCCCATTTATTAGCTGCGGGGAAATGCTGTTTCCGTCCTCTTTTCTGTTCGATCCACGGAGGGAGAATCGCGCGCGAGATGTCCGCACTGATTTGGCGTTATCCTGCGATCGTCGCACGGTCGACCCACCGCTCGCTGGGGCTGTACCTCGTTGTGGCAGTGTGTGGCGCGCGTGGACTCGCGCGCTTTTCGTGCAGCCCACTTATTGAACGGGATACGCGCCAGGTTCGCGCGGGATCTTCTGTCTCCGGCCCGGGCAAAGTGGCCAGCAGACTGAACGACAGACGTCTGATTGACGGAACACAAGATGGCCGACACGTGTTACCTAGCAGGCTGCTGAAAAACTCCGTGAAATGGGATCGACAGATCGATCCCGGCGTACTACCATGCTCCCAACACCGCTGAAGGGAGCCCCATCATGCGCGGACACGATGAGCAAAGCACTCACATGTTCAGCTACCTGTCGCCGGAACAGCGCGTGCCAGCCGACCATCCGCTCCGCGCGGTTCGCGCGCTGACGGACGAAGCGCTGAGAACGATGTCGCGCAGGTTCGCCGGCCTGTACGCCAACACAGGGCGTCCGTCGATCCCGCCGGAACAGCTGCTGCGCGCGTTGTTGCTGCAGGTGCTCTACACGGTGCGGAGCGAGCGGCTGCTGATGGAAGAGCTCAATTACAACCTGCTGTTCCGCTGGTTCGTGGGCTTGAATTTGGACGACCCGGTTTGGCATCCCACCACGTTTACCAAGAATCGCGACCGGCTGCTGGCGGGCGATCTCGCGGCCGCCTTCTTTGATGCGGTGCAGGCCCACGCGCGGGCGGCCGGGCTGCTCTCGGACGAACACTTCACTGTGGATGGGACCCAATTGGAAGCGTGGGCCAGCCTGAAGAGCTTTCGGTGCCGGGACGCGGCGGAGAGCGACCCGCCCGATGACCCCGGGAATCCCACGGTCAACTTCCACGGGGAGCGGCGGCGCAACGACACGCACCAGTCGACGACCGATCCGGAGGCGATGCTGCCTCGGAAGGGCCAGGGGAAGGAAGCCAAGCTGGCGTATCTGGGCCACGTGCTGCTGGACAATCGACAGGGACTTGTCGCCAACGTCTGCGCGACTCACGCGACGGGGACCGCCGAACGCGAGGCAGCGGCGCTGTTGCTGGAGGCCAGCGCGCCGCCGGGCAGCACGGTCGGGGCGGACAAGGGCTACGATGTGGCAAGCTTTGTGGCCGCTGTCCGTATCCGGGCCGTCACGCCCCACGTTGCTCAGAAGGTCCGCTGGAGTGCGATCGATGGCCGGACCACGCGGCATGCGGGCTATCACGTCAGTCAGCGGAAACGGAAACTCGTAGAACAGGTCTTTGGCTGGATGAAGACCGTCGGCGGCTTGCGCAAACTCCGGCATCGCGGTGTCGCCCTCGTGGATTGGCAGCTTACCTTCGCCGCCACGGTCTATAACTTGGTCCGGCTGCGGAATCTGGAGGCGAGGTGTCCCTGATCACCGGCCGCGCGTGTCGCCGGCCCCTTGATCGGGGCCAGCGCACAGCCGTGCGCACCGTTGTCGGTCGGTGGTGACTCGCATGATCCTTAGAAAACGGCCCGATCACCCGGGTTCTTCAGCAGCCTGCTATGCGGACAACCGATTGATTCCGACGCCTCAATGGATCACGTGCCGCCCCGGCAGTTCTACGCTTCGTCGCTCCGTCGGGAGCTCAACCTCAGTCAGCTCGTGACTATTCCGGCACACGGAGTGTGTAACAGATCATTCGAACGCGACGAAGAGTACTTCACCTGGTCACTCAGCCCATTGGCAGTAGGTTCAGTTGCCGGAAATGCCTTGGCGCAAGACCGTGCAGAAAAACTCAGGAGGCGCGGCCGGCTGGCACTCTTGTATGAGAAGGTTCGACGTGAGTTTGAAAAGCACCCCGGCGGTCTTCACCTCCCTGGTGGTCGCGTTGTCAAGCGATTTCAAGGTGACCGCATAAATCGAGTCGCTTGGAAGCTGGTGCGCGGTCTCTACTTTCACGAAACCAATTCAGTACTTGCTGATGACACCCCGTTCACCACGGAAATCATCGAGCCGGAGCGTGCGAGAGAGACGTCTGGAGCCAATCTCGTTTGGGAGAAGGTTAAGTCACAGGCGCCTCTCGGTTCGTACGGTGGGGTCTTCGAGTACAAGTATTTCGTTGGTGACGCCCACGGGAAGAAGCTGCATTCCTGGGGCATGATTCTGTGGGACAAGATCATGATCTTCATCGCGCATCGCGATCCCCAAGACGAGGGTACACACGAGACGGTCTGACAAAGCACTGGAGCCTTGGAAGATTCCAGCGCTGGCAGTTCAACGCCGTGACGGCAGGAGATCAGTAGATGTCGTACCGCACACCCGAGCAAGTCGAACAACTCTACGTGGATTCGCTCGGGGTCGAGTTTGGCACGGTGTTTCATCGCCTGGTCGATGAGTGCACCTGGCTCCACTGGAAATGGGGTGAGTACGTAACGCTCTTCGGCTCGGAGCCAGAGCGAATCGATCTGCTCAACGAATCAGCTAGCGCCTTCTTCCGAATGGCCCAGGACACAGTGTGGGACGATGTTCTGCTCCATATAGCGCGACTGACTGACCCAGCCCGGTCCGCCGGGAAGGACAATCTGACACTCCGGAGACTACCTGCCTTTGTCGCGCCTGAGCTTCGAGAAGAGGTGGAACGGTTGCTAAGCGAGTGCCTCGATCGATGCGAGTTTGCGCGAGATTGGCGAAGAAGGCACCTCGCCCATCGGGACCTGAGTCTCGCGATTGACCACGGGGCTGAGCCGTTGGCACACGCGAGTCGGCTGGTCGTCGGGGAGGCCATTGATTCGATAGCCGACCTACTCAACGCTGTTGAGTCTCACTATTTGAAGTCAGAGCTTGCGTACGATCTAGGTGGTACCGCCGGTCGTCATGCCACCCAGCATTGGAGCCACGATGCCTGAGCACCAGCCAGCCTTAGAAGCCTGGGACCCGCTTTCCTCCGAGTCGGATCCCGGGATGTTCGTCGCGGCTCAACGGCGGGAGATCCGGAACATCCTCAAGAGCTACACAGGCTACTACGATCTGTTCTCAGAGTTGGTTCAGAACGCCCTCGACGCCGTAGAGCGCCGAATAGCTGAAAAGTCTGAAGGGTACGAGCCTCACATCTGGATCACGATTCAACTCGCGACATCGGAGGTCGCAGTTACAGACAATGGCTGTGGAATGAACGAAACGGAGTTCCGCCAGTTCCTTCGGCCGAACTTCTCCTTCAAGCACGCTGACAAGGCCCGTGGCAGCAAGGGGGTGGGCGCAACCTATCTCGCGTACGGCTTCAACCACCTTGAGGTATCTACGCGCTTCGAAGACAAGGAACTCTCCGGCGTCATTCGACAAGGTCGTGAGTGGGTGGAAGACCGAACAGACTCGGTCGCGCGACCGAAGGTCGAGTATGCGCCGCCCGGTCATCTACCATTCACAAAGGTCGATCGTGGCTCGTCGATGAAAGTAAAGCTTGTCGGCGTTGGGATCAGACCGAGGGACTTGTCTTGGGTCGGCGCAGAGACAGCAGAACGATGGATGGCTGTACTACGTACGGTCACACCCTTAGGAGGCGTCTATCTTTGCGGTAACCAGGCGAGCCCTATCGGCACGACACTCGAGGTCGTCAGTCCAGAAGGCAAATCGACTACGGTAGATCTCGACGCCCCTCGCTATCTCTATCCTGCCGAAGTAATGCACCGTGTCGCCGACATCAAAGAGTTTCTTGCTGACAGAAAGGCTCGGGTCGCCAAGGGTGCTGATGTCTCGAAGATCCCGCCTAAGTTTAGAAGCCTCGTGCTTATCCGGTTGTTTCAGCTAACCCCTATATCTTGCGATCAGCCTGGGGGGCGCACGTCCTGCGCGCCGCGAATCCGTCGGGCGGGCGTCGTCCGTCCGGTCCCCAGGCCCAGCAGGGTCTGAAAGGCGGCCATCGGGTGCCGCCGCCGATTGTGCCGAAACACGAACTCATCGAGGTAGACCTGTAGTTGCGCCTTACTGACGCCGTGGTGCGTGCCAATCAACCACTGTTGGCAATTGCCGATGACGCGGTCGGCCAAAGGCACGACGGAGGGCACCCCCCTGTGCAGGGCGCTCCGGATCGGTTGCGGGCGGGCGACGTGTCTCACGTCAGCGGCCTGGAGCCCATCGAAACTTTTCAGCCCGTCGGTGTAGACCGTCGCCCCCGGCGCAATGTGGTGAGTGACGAACGCGAGCATCGTCGATTGTTTGAAGTTCGGGATCACGGACATGCGGACCCGACCCGACCGATCCCCGCGTCGTTCCACCGCCACCAGCACCAGCGCGGCTTTCCGCCCCTTGAGTTGGCGACTGCCGCGCAGGCCGGCCTGGGGCGCGCCCACCCAGGTGTCATCGATCTCCACGTCCGTACAAGGGCTCCCGCCCCGCGTTCACCATCGCGCGCCGCAGCTTGTGCAACAGCAGCCACGCCGTTTCGTACCGCCGCAGGCCCAACTGCCGCTGCAGCAGGAGCGCCGAGAGGCCCCGCTTGTCGGTAACCGTCAAATAGGCCGCCCAGAACCACACCAGGAGCGGCGTCTTCGTGTTGTGGAGAATCGTCCCGGCGGTCAGCGACACCTGATACCGGCACGCCGCACATTGCCAGCGCCGGTGTGTGGTCAGGTGATAGCCGCGCGCGTGCCGGCACCGGGGACACACAAAGCCGTCCGGCCAGCGGCACGCCGCCAAGTAGTCCTGACAGGCCTCGTCGGTCGCAAATTGCCGCTGAAACTCCCGGAGATTCTTCGGAAACGACGGGCGCGCCACGCCGATACACTACCGGTGGTGGCTTGCTGAAACAACCGGATAAGCACGAGAAGCCTAAATGGTATCTGGGGAGAGTGGACCGGCGCCGAAATCATCGATCCGAAGAGCGAAAGCCCCATCAGGCACAGACTTGACGAACGGGAGATCAGGCTCGTTGAAGAACTCGGCCTTCAGCTCCGCATATTCCTCGGTTTCTCGACTGAACTGTGGGATGGCTACAACGACAAGACTCTAAAGCTACGAAAGGGGCACCGGATCCTTCGAGGCGGCCTGCAGCTTGCTACGCGCCATATGCCGCAAGGCTTGCCGCTGACGATTCCAATGACAAACAACATCGGCTTCCAAAACCTCGCCCACGTAATCGTGCACTTCGAGAATGCCGAGCCGGATCTGGGGCGAAAAGGGTTTCAACCTGAGGCAGTTCGAGTTGCCGAGAAGCTCGCGGTGTCGGCAGTCACCGCTCTTCGTGGCCACTACGCCCTCCTGCGAAAGCCTGGCGGAGCGAAGGAGTATGACGACGAGTTGAAGCTGGAGACCTGGAAGCAGAACCAGCTAACTCACGAGAAGCAAGCCCCCTTGGTAATCTCGGGTTCCGGTCTCTTCATGCCGACCGAGCAACTGCCAATCCGCTCCGAGCCTGTGGTTGAGCAAGACGTTGTAGCCTTGTTCAACCAGATGCTCTCTTCGGGCATCGTCCGAGGACTACAACTAATCTCAAGCTCCCAGTACAAGCAGTACGATGGACTTTTTCGGATCAAGATGGAGCAGCCCTTCGAGAAGTTCATCCTCGCGGACGGCAACCCTCTCGGAATCGACGCCGAATACTTCATTGCAGGAGAGGCATTAGAGAGCGTTGTGAAGGTCTTGGAGTACAAATACACCGTGGATGGGCTGGTCGAAGAACTTCAGTCGGAAGTTAAGGCGGTCGAGGATGTGGACTTGGTAGTCGCATGGGAACTCGGAGAGAAGTGGCGGCAGATGTTCGATGTCACGTCTTATCTTGACGAAGACCATGTACACCACCGCAGGATGCATGGTGCTACTCACTCTTTCACTCACTCCATGACCGGCAACCATGCCTTCGAAGCGATCGTACTGAAGGACCTAGTCTAGGGGACCCGGCGGCCGAGCAAGAGAGGCAGAGGGCCAAGCTCGGCACGGAAGAGTAGAAAGGGCGTGGGCGGTATAAGCGATGCGCCTCGGTCACGACTTTCGGCTATGCTCCTCAGCGACTCGGGCATTTCGCCGCTCTCTTGAATCTGGAGAAGACGAGATCGTTCCTGATTTCCATGTCACCCTTCTGTCACCTCGGCTAGCCTCGCGAGAATCAACCAGTGCCGAGGATGTGGACGTCGCCGCCCCGCCCGAACGTCGACGGCATAAGGCCTTGAGACACCAAGCGCCGCCGCCACCGTCGAAGCGGGAAGTCTATAGAGCCGAGGCTGGATCCGATCGTAGTAGACCTGCTCGGTGAGCCAGGCGGGCTGGTCAGACGGATTCCACGCTCGTGCTGCCTGTGTATTCGTCCGCTGTGTTGCAGCGCGGCGTGTTTGCGCGCGCGGGCCCTGCGCGGCAATCCGACCTTGTTCCGCCACTCGACGCATCCTGTCCGGTGCGGTCTTCGCATCGCACTCTTCACAATACGTGTGCCCCTGTCGACGCGGGGCTCCGCAGACACGACACATCCTCGGTGCAGGTGGGGGCGTGCCGGCAGCTCGCATCGTCGCACCCTTCGCCGCCCGTCGGTGTGATTGTGTCAACGGTGTCGCCGGTCCAGCTCCACGCCGAGACCTCGTGGTGCCCGTCCACAAGGCCTTCGCGACTCGTTCCGCCACGGGCGCAATGGCCCGCGCCCACGTCGGTCCGGTTTCAGCGAGGCGTTCCGCGAAGCTGCCCATCAACCGGCAGATCCCATCGCGCCGCTCGAAGAACCATTCACGGCGGAGGAACTCGCGCGTGAGCCACTGGAGGACATACGCGTCCACCTGTGGGCGCACCGGTTCCATGAGGTCGCAGGCTAGGCTGTCTCTGGCTTTCGTGTCTGCATGCAAGAGGCCGAGTCCCGGATCCAGGCCAAGCGCGGTGGCCGCCAACCGTACTTCGGATTCCAGTATCGCGTAGAGATAGTTCAGCATCGCGTTCGGCGGGTTGATGGACAACCTGGGCGAGCCTGTCAAGGGCGAGCGCCGAGCACCGAACGTTCGCCAGTGTTCCGGTACGCGTGGCAGGTCCTTGCTGGGAAACGCGACCGGAAGTGCTCGCCAGCACGACCAGTACGCTAGCGCCGCCTGCGATTCAATAAAGCGAATCGCCTCAGTGGTTTTAGCCCGAGATAATCCGTCGCGAGATGCAGTGATCGCCTGGGCGGCAGAGGCGTGGCCCATGACCTCACCCGCGATCCGCGCCTGTTCAACCAACTTGTGATCGATCAGATCGCGCATGATCGGAATCGCCCCGCCCGAGTGATGCGCGAGGGCTTGAGCACGGCGCAACCGCGCATCATTCGGTCCCGCCGGACCGGTCGCGAGCAAAACCGACCCATCGCGGTCGAGCATCACGAACGCAGCCTTCTGATCGGCAAGCCAGCGGAGCGCCGCCAGCGAGACCATGCCATCAGCCCCGATGACGACGAGACGCCGAAGACCATGCCGCACGCGCGGGAAGCGGGCCTGTCGCCGCGCGGGACCCACGCCATCCTCGACAACGAGATGACCACGATTGACACGGACGCTGATGCCGTAGCCATACAGCGTCACGATGCCGCGACTGGGCGTAAGTCCTCGCGGAACATGCAGGGGTGAATTGAGCGCAGGCGAGAGTTGCGGTACGGTGAGCGCAGCTGCCATCGGAGTTTGCCCTCCAGTGGTGGTAAGGGCCTGTCGCCTGGTTCAAACAGGCGAGAGGCCCGCTTCGTTATTAACGTTTCACGATTGGTCTCGGAGTCCTCGGTTTCTTCCTTGCCTTCTTCTTTCTGCGTGCGGGCTTCGCCGCTCGCGAATCTTCAAAAGCTTCCTCCGGTCTCGTAGACCCCACGAGGTTGATTGCGGTGCGCGGTCTGACGTCAAAGACGGCACCCGCCAGCGCCCGAGATAAGAACCAGAGTTGCTTCAACCGGCTAGAGGCTCGCAGCGATTCTGGATAACGCCGACCATTCTTCGCCGCAACGAAGGCTTCGGCGTGCAACGACAAATACAACGGCAACACACTCCCAATAGGAAGGGGCCAGTTCGGCACTTCCACTTCTCGGTTCACGCCTGGCTCGACTTCGAGCATCGTCGTCACGTAGGCGTCTTTGCAGATCGCGCGCACGCGCGCTGGCGTGTCAGCCTTGAGCAGCGCATCGAGTACGCCGGGCTCACCGGGAATCTTCTTCGTCGTCGTGGCGTCCTCGACGGCACGCCAACGCAGAGACGCTCGATTGGCTGCCCGCTGGCTGTCCCGCACGCTCCTCAGCCATTCACCCCGGTGCGTCGGTTCCACACGCCCACCTTGGATCTCGTCGTCCAGGACCTCGTGGATGCGAGCGTTCTGCCTGTCAGTGGGGTCAAGACTCGTCTGTTCAATGACCTCTTCCAGTTGCTCGTACTTGCGCCTGTCGAACCACGCGCGCTGGCTGCCCTCGGCCAACCGCCGGAAATCCCAATAGAACTGATGGGCAAACACGTAGAGCGTTCCAGCGTGCGCACGTGCGGGTCTTCCGGCAGGCATAATTACGGGTCAATAAGTTTTGACATATCCATAATACACCATTATTGCTCGGCTAGAACTGGATAACTGCAAGGGCAATAGTGGAGGTGCAGCGTGATGTACACAGAACGTTTGGCGTTCAATCGCCGTGAAGCGGCCGAGGCGCTCAGGCTCAGTTTGCGAACCGTCGATTACCTGCTCGCCCAGGGCGCGCTTCGGGGGCGACGCATCGGCCGACGGGTGGTGATCCCGAAGGCTGAAATCGACAAGCTCCTGCGCCACGACACGCCAATCCCGCACAGCGTGCCGCCAACGGAAGCGCTATGAAGCGCTCAAGGTCGTCCCGGCGTACCCGCATCGCGGCTCGCAGTCGGCAACCCATCCGTGCACGACGGAAGCCGTCCATTCGGAGCGCAGACGACTTCTTTGCGCAGCCAGTGCGGGTGCAACGCACGCTCCGACGCGTAGCCGACGCGTTGTCTCGCATGCGCGCAGGCACGTCCTTTCACCGCGCCGCACGAGCGGCGGGGACCAGCGGACCGACCCTCCGTCGCTGGGCTGGCTCGGCCTTGCGGAAAGCCCCCAACGGCCGATATGTCGTGCAGCGAAGCGACAGGCTGGTGCGTGTCCTTCACGTGCTGACGGTGGACGGCATGCGAGAAGGGGCGTTTGACTCCAGACAGGCCCGCGTGGTGGCCGAGCATTGGAATGCCGTGCACAAGCACCTCGCAAAAGGTGAGACCGCCGCCGTGGATCGATTCCGAGATGCGCACGTCACCGATCGCGACGGTAACCGGCTCACGTTGCTCACCGATCCCGCCGCGCTCGATCATCTCGGGGCGGCGGGCGTACTTTCTTTCGAATCAATCTATGCGAGGACAATATGAAGAAGATTCCGGCGCGCGACCCAGAGGGTGCGTACGTCCGTCGCACGACCGCCACCCGGCGCGTGGGCCGGCGACGCTGTGCGTGCGGTGAGAGCCGCCCGCGAGCCCTCATTCCACGCAGCAAGCCGACCATCTGCGCCGCCTGCCAGCGGCGGGCGGGCACAAGGGAAGAGCACGGACGACAATCATCATCCGGCGGGCGCTGCCAATCACTCCGTGACGATTCCTGTACCAGTCAATGACCACCGCGCAGAGCTCAGCGCGGCGCAGCTGGACTGGCCCAAGGAAACCCGTGAGAATCCTCGCGGCAGCCCAGCGCTGGCAGGCGCGGCGTGCATTCGCGGGTTCATCGACACCATCGTGTATTTGATCAAACAATCTGTGGCATGGGTAGCCGAGTTGCTGGAAGCGATCGACGCCTTTCTCGTCGACCACGTCGGGCCAACGTGGTGGCGACACCCAGACCTCGCCCAATACGCCCCGACGACGTAGAAAGCCGTCCCATCACGGCGGTGCCGGTTGCCATTCGTGTGTACCCGGTATCGCCAGACGTCTCAAAACGAAAACGCCCCCGCAAGCCGCCCACGCGTTCAGACGCGATGGTGGTCTGGGACACCGAAACACGCGTCGACGTGACGCAGCGGCTCACGTTTGGCAGCTACCGGTTTATCGAGCGTGGAGAGTGCCTCACCGAAGCGCTCTTCGGTGCGGATGATCTCTCCACGGCCGAGCGCCACGTGCTCACGCAGTACGTGGCCATGCAGCCCGCCGACGTCGCGGAGGATGGTGTCGAGCGGCTCTCGCTGCTTTCACGTGCAGACTTCCTCAAACGCTTCTACCGACTTGTCTACAAGGGGCGCGTGCTCCTGGTCGCGTTTAACCAGCCGTTTGACCTGTCCCGCCTCGCGCACGATGTGACCGATGCACGCGGTCGATATGCTGGCGGCTTCTCGCTTGGCGTGTGGTCGTATCGCGATGCGAGGGGTCGGGAACAGCGGCATCTGTTCCGGCCGCGCGTGGCGATCAAGCACATCGACAGCAAACGCGCGCTGACGGGGTTCACCGGCAGAAATACACCTGATCCCGAGGACCTGATCCCTGAGGAGTCCGAAACGGGAGATCCGGTACGGGGCCACGCCTTCCCCGGGCACTTCCTTGACCTGCGCACGCTCGCCTTTGCGCTAACGAACCAAGGGCACTCGCTCGAAAGCGCGTGCGACGCCTTCGGCGTCGAGCATCCCAAGCAATCGGTCGCGGAGCATGGCATCGTCACGCCAGCCTACATTGACTACAACCGGCGCGACGTGCTCGCCACCTCAGAATTGGCGGTGAAGCTGTTGGAAGAATACGACCGCCACCCCATCACACTCCCGGTGACGAAGGCGTTGTCGCCGGCTGCCATCGGGAAGGCGTACCTGCGGGCGATGAGCATTCAGCCGATCCTCCAACGGCAACCGAATTTCCCGCCCGCGTTCGTGGGGCATGCGCAATCAGCGTTCTTCGGGGGGCGGACCAGTGCGCACATTCGGAAGGTCCCGGTGCCCATCGTCTACGTTGATTTCCTCTCGATGTACCCCACGGTGAACAGCCTCATGGGCTTGTGGCGGTTTGTCACGGCGCGTGAGATTCGTGTCGTCACGAACTGTGTGACTGAAATTGAAAAATTGCTGCAGGCCTGCGCGCGTTCGCCGGATGAATGGTTCACGCCGACGCAATGGCCACAGCTGACCGCGTTCGTGCGCGTGGTACCGAATGGCGACGTGCTCCCCGTGCGCGGGAAGTTCTCCGTGGCCGCGCACGATTGGCAAGTCGCGATCCCATACCTGTACGCGGGTGACGCGCCAAACGACAGCGTGTGGTATGCGCTGCCAGACGTGGTGGCGTCCGTCATCCTGACCGGCCAGGTGCCACACATCGTGGACGCCTTTCGGCTTGCACCACGGGGCAGGCTACGTCGTCTCTATGCCACAGCGCTCCGGGGCACGATTCCGGTGGATCCCGCCACGCAGGACTTTTTCAAGGTCGTGGTCGAGGAGCGGAAACGGCTGACGCACCGCGAGGATCTCGCGGAGATCGAACGGAAGCGGCTCGACAAAGCGCTCAAAGTCCTGGCCAACGCGACCAGCTACGGCATCTACGGCCAAATGCAACGAGAGGAGAGCGGTCGCCTACGCACAGTGCGCTGCCAGGGGATTGAATCGGAGCCCTACGCGTGCCGCGTCGCGCACGCGGACGTGCCCGGCGAATACTATTTTTCGCCGCTCGCGTCCCTGATCACAGCAGCGGCACGACTGATGCTCGCCCTACTGGAACACCACGTCACGGCGATGGGCGGCACTTACGCGATGGAGGACACCGATTCCATGGCGGTCGTGGCTACAGAGACAGGCGGACTCGTCCCGTGTCCTGGTGGTTCGCATCTGACGAGCGACGGGCGCGCAGCGGTCAAGGCGTTGTCGTGGGTAGACGTTACACAGATCTCGAACGCGTTTCGCGCACTCAATCCATACGACTCCAGCGCGGTGTCTGGCTCCATTCTCGAAATTGAGGAAGATAACTTCGAGCCGAACACGCACCCGAAACGACAGCGGCAACTGTGGTGTCTCGCGATTTCCGCCAAGCGGTACGCTCTCTTCGTCCGGGATGCCCATGGCGAACCGATCCTGCTGCGCGACACGGTGAACAATCACGAGGACCGGTGGTCTGAACACGGGCTCGGCCATCTGGTGAATCCCACCGATCCCAAGCGCGAGGATCGCGAGTGGATCGCGCAGGTGTGGCTGAACCTCGTGCGGCGCGCGCTCGGCCTGACGACGCGCACGCTCCGATTCGAAGATCTCCCCGCCGTCGGTCGATTAGCGATCAGCAGCCCACCGCTCTTACGACCGTTCGCGGCGCTGAACACGCGCAAACCCTATCGACAGCAGGTAAAGCCGTTCAACTTTCTGTCGACGTGTCACGTGCGCGCCTTCGGCCATCCGACGGGCGTCCGTCCAGAACAGTTTCAGCTGATCGCCCCGCACGAACCGGATCCCACGCGCTGGCTGAAGATGCCATGGATTGACCGCTATTCGACCAAGGCGTACCGCATCACCACAACGGGGCATCACGGCGACCGCCGCACGGCGCGCGTGCGGACCTACGGAGAGGTCATCGAGGCGTACGACTCTCACCCTGAGGCCAAGTGTGCTGATGCCGAGGGGCGTCCGTGCGACAGGCAGACGGTGGGCCTCCTCCAGCGGCGCCATGTGCGAATCGATGGCATTACGGCGATTGGGAAGGAGTCAAACAGCTTGGAAGAAGTGCAGGCGGGCCTCGTGCACGACGAGCAGAACGTCTACACCGAGTACACAGACCCGCGACGCAACGAGTGGCACACCAAGATCTTGCCGGCAGTGAAGCGAGTGCCTCTGGCGACGCTGGTCACAGCGTGCATGGGCAGGCTCTCGCGGCGGGCGCTCATCGACATCCGATCCGGGCAAAGCACGCCGCATCGCAGGAACCAGGAATTGCTCGCGTCGATTGTGCGTGGATCGCGCGTGCTCTGAGGCGCTGCGGGCAGATCGCCTCGCAGACCACATCGGGCCGCAAGCTCAGACCTTCCACGTGCGAGGGATCCATTTCACTAAACGACGCGGAGATGGAACGAGGCGAACGCGGCTTGCCGCGATCAGCGGCGCGCGCCAGGCAGCGCGGACTGTAGACACACCCCGCCAGAGACCTCGGGATGTGGTGGGGCGAGGAAGAGAGACACGGCTCGTTTCGGGCCAATGATTCGCGCGGTCGGGAGACCTATCCTCAGTTCACGCGCCGAATCCTCTTCATGTTAGTCGGCGGGCTGGGTTCAAAACGACACCGGCCGATCTGGTATGAACGATCGACCTCCTCCCAACCGTCCGGACGCGGGCTGTTGACGCAAACGAGTTCTTCACTCCCGATCGGGGCTCCGGAGACGTCCCTCATCTCCCATGTGTTGTTAAAGAATCCGGAACAACCCCCGTTCCCACTGCTATGCATCTTGATAAGAACCCACGCCCCCGGCGGAACGTCCCCCGCACAAACGCGTATAGAGCCTGTCGAACGGGGAGCTGCGGAGCGCCCGTCTGGCGAACTGCCTCGCCCCGTTCGAGCACCTTCTGGATAGCCCCTCCGAACGTGTGCCGGCGTCTGCTCCATCGCTACATAGATGGTGCCCCGGTAAGTGGGTCTGCTACTTTGACGGTATGCCAGAACGTCATACTGGCCTTCTCGCCGTAGCTCAAACCCGAAGAATTCGTGAGGTGTCAACGATCGGATTTCGGATTGAGATGGACCGCTAGCCTGAATCATAATGGTCTCGTCAGCCGGCACCACCGCAAAGGACGAATAATCCCAGCTGTACAGCCTGACTCGGAGACGATCGGGATCGGCAGGGAGTTTATCGACCACCTCTTGCGAGATTTCATAGCGCTCGGAAAATCGGTCGATCAAACCAGCAATGAGGTCAGTGTCGTCGCAGTTCTCCCTTAGGCTCCGGACAACGTAGATTATCGGATTACCGAGAACATCGTCGACGTCTGCGCCTGCCCTTAATAGTGGTCGCGCCGCTCTGTCCGCCTTACAGGACTCGGCTGCATAGCTGAGGGCCGTCGTCTCTCCTGACGGGATCTTGGCGTCCAGATCGAAGCCAGGCGTGGCAACAATAGCCTCCAACGCTTCAAAGTGATCATATGCTATGGCGGCAATGATCGGTGGGGCTGAGCCTGCCGCGAAGCGACTCGGGTCCGCCCCAGCTTCGAGTAGGGCTTGGACTATGGCGGTTGTGCTCGATTCGTCACGCTCCACACCATCATCGTAGATGTTAGGCATCAACGCCCACTGCAGCTGAAACACCCCGTTATACCCCTCGTGCGGCGACACTCCCTCGGCCAAAAGGCTTCGGACAAGTTCCACATAGCCACGATTCGCGCCAATAGAGAGGAACGCAAGGTCATCGCTCTGACGAGCGTTCCTCAGAGTGGCCGCTGCGGGCACGGCGCGACCGGGAAAGTCCGGCAACAGTCTTTCCCACACAGAGTCCTGCGCCCACAGGTTCTGCACACCTATCAAGCACAAGACAGAAAACGAAACAGAGACGACGCCGGCGCGACCGAGGAGCATATTTACCATTGAAAGGTCCCCTCTCTTACGACCAACTCATCCTTTGTCTCCGATTTACGCTTCCCCGACACACAAGGATACGACCCGGAATTTCCATTTCGGCGGTCCCGGATCGACGCTGGTTATACACCCAAAGTCGTTGTGTGTGGGCGGAATATCTTCGTGGCCGACCTGCGCCTATAAGTAAACGGGGGTGAATCCATGTCTTGCCGAATTCCCACGCGCGAACACCGTGCAAATCGACGCACAGCTGTCTCGGGCAGAATTTCGTCGCACGGGGATTGGCGCACACGAGCTACGCCAAGAGAGCGAGCCCACGAGAACGCGCGAAATGTGAGTGCGGGGCGCGCAAGAGGGCAGTTTCAGATCGCCCTATTACCTATCCCCCTGCCCGTTTGACTCGCCGGACCACTGATCCTAGACTTGGCCTCTTCGACCGCTGTTCCGGGTCGCCGGGTTCAACTCGTCGTCGTTGGTGTAGATCGGCGATGACACACGTGGGAGGTAGAGCATGAGATTGTCGAAACTCGTCGCGCTGGTGTGCGGTACGGCTGTCGCTGCGACGGTTGCTCTGTGGCCCGCCGACGCCGCCGCGCAGGCTGGATCGGCCGCCGCGATGCGCGAAGCGGCAAACACGTTCCTTGCGGCGCTGACACCAGTGCAGAGAGCCGAAACCGTGATGTATTTCGATCACGGCGAGCGATTCAACTGGAACGAGTCGCCGGGGCCGCGTCTGGGCGTGGTGTTCAGGGATCTGAACGAGTCGCAGCGACCGTTGGCGATGGACCTGCTGAAGGCGAGCACGGGCGAAGCGGGTTATCAGAAGATTCTGGCGAGTATCGCCCGCGAACCGGTCCTTGCCGCAACGCAGAGCACGCCCGAAGGGGCGGCGCTTCGTCAAACGGACCTCTTCTATGTCGCCGTGTTCGACACGCCGTCGGCAACTGAGCCCTGGGGATGGCGATTCGAAGGCCATCACATCTCGGCGAACTTCACGGTCTACGGTGAGACGATCTCGAACACGCCGCTCTTCATCGGCGCGCAGCCGAACGACCTGGCCGCCGAGATGACCGACGCCGCCCGGCAGGCCGCGGACCAGATCCCGTCCGAGCTGGGCGGGCGCATGCTCCCTGGTGAGGAGGACAAGGCCCGGGCAATCATGCAGTCCCTGGACGCCGCTCAGCGCGACATTGGCGTTCTTAGCCAGACCGAACCATATGGCAACGGCCGCTCCGGCGGTCGGGAAGCTGACATGCTCACCGGCATCAACAACATGCAGACCACTCCACTGGATCCGCCTGGACTCCTCGCCGCGCAGATGACCGCCGAGCAGAAGACGATGCTGGTCGCTCTCGTCGAAGAGTATCTGACGCGCATGCCAGAGGACGTCGCAGCGGATCGACGCAGTCGACTACTCGAAGGCTCTGCCCTTGACGCCATCGCATTCCGGTGGCACGGCAGCATCGAGAGCGGGGAGGCGCACAACTACACAATCCAGGGACCGACGTTCATCATCGAATACGCCCAGTCGCGGGGTGACAGTGTCGGTCACATCCACACGACCTGGCGCGAGTTCGAGGGCGACTTCGGCCTGAACCTCGGCACGCAGTAGTTGATACGGGGCCCGGTGGACGCCATCGGGCCCCCTCACGTGACCCGCCCCCGCAGCCCCGCTCCGGGCGAAATGGAGCAGCTGTTCCGGCATGACGCCGGCCGGTTGACGTCCGTCCTGACTCGGATCCTCGGTCCGCAGAACCTCCAGCTCGCCGAAGACGTCGTCCAGGAGGCCTTCGTCCTGGCGATGCGCACGTGGCCTGACGACGGCATACCGGACAACCCGTCGGCCTGGCTGCTGACCACTGCGCGCAACCGCGCCATCGACGCGATTCGCCGCGAACGGACGCGGCGGACATTTGCCGACGATCTTGCCGTGTACCTCGACAGTGACTGGACCCTGGCGCTCACCGTCGATGAGCAATTCGGCGAGAACTGGATCCGCGACGATCAGCTTCGGATGATCTTCATGTGCTGTCATCCGACGCTGACAGTCGAAAACCGGGTGACGCTAATTCTCAAGACGCTCTGCGGCTTCAGCGTGCCGGCCATCGCGCGAGCGCTCCTGACCACCGAATCCACGATCAATAAGCGCCTGTATCGGACACGCCGTGCGTTGCGGGGTGTGCGTTTCGAACTGCCATCTGACGCCGAGCTGCCAGACGCGCTTGAGACGGTCCATACGGCGCTCTACCTGCTCTTCAACGAAGGCCATCTCTCGGCGACTGAGAAGCCGATCCTCCGCGAGCTGTGCCGGGATGCGATGTTGTTGACCCAGCTACTGGTCGATGAGTCGTCGGTATCGAACAGCCAGACCGTGGCGCTGCTGGCACTGATGTGCTTCAACGCTGCTCGGCTCGAGTCGAGATTAGACGAAGACGGACATCTCGTCCCGCTCGATCAACAGGATCGCTCGCGATGGGACAGCGCGCTCGTCCAACGCGGGTACACATACCTCAGGCGATCGTCCCAGATGGAATCAGTGGCCGCGACCCGGTATCACCTGGAGGCGGCCATCGCGTCGCTACATTGCTCGGCCACGACGTTCCACGAAACGGACTGGGTGTCGATCTGCCGTCTCTACGACAGGCTCCTGGAGGTTGCGCCCTCGCCCGTCGTCGAACTGAACCGGGCCGTCGCTTTGTCGTACCGGGACGGACCATCCTCCGCAATCCCGATCGTCGAAGCCATTCGAACGGCTGGACGCCTACCCAACAGCTACTCCTCGGCCGCCGTCCTCGCCCATCTGTACGCCAGGGCCGGCAAGCACGAGACAGCGAGGCACTTTCTCGACGAGGCGCTGGGCGGCGCCCAGACGCTGCACGAGCGCCAACTGATTGCGCAGCAGATCGAGCGCGTGTACGCCGCAGAAGCCGAGCCCCCAACCGCCTCCGGTGCCGACAGCGGGACCCGGCCTACACCGCGCTAGACTAGCCTGGCTGGTGCACGGGACGCACGTGCACCCGCCCTGTCGGATTGTTGTTCAGGAACGGCGAGCCTTTGGCCAGCTCCGTCGCCTGCTCGAGTGAGTCCGCGGCAATCACTGAAAAGCCACCGACCAGTTCCTTCACCTCCGACATCGTTGTGTCGGTCTGGATGTCGTTGCCTTTCGTCGTCAGCAGGGCACCGCCCGGGGCGAGCGCCGCACCGGGATTCCGCAGGTTGCCGGACGCTTCGAGTCGCTTGAACCAGTCGCCCCAGCTCTGCATGACCGCCTGGACCTCCTCGGGTTTCGCCGTCTCCATCCATTTGGAGTCGCCGCCTTCGTACAAGAGCAAGAAGTCCGCCATGGTGATGTCTCCTCAAAAGAACCCGACCGGTGTATTCCGTCGTTCTACCCCTGTGACGAACGACGCGGCCCGGATAGGACACGCGCAGGCCCACACAGGGGCCCGACGGCCTGCGCCAAGCCTTCGGCGCCGGCCTGCGAGCTGAGTCGGGCACAGCCGAGCCCAGTCGGGCTCAGTCAGGCCCAGGGGGACTCCAGGGGGGCTGCTGCGACGAAAGATCGTGCATCCGGGGACCGTCGGGTGTATATAGAGCTGTTACAAGAATTTTCACGGCGACTCGATTGGCGATGTTGCCCGATCTAGGAGAAGGCCATGTCACGTCTTCGCTTCGGTTTTTTGTGTGTTGCCTGCGCCGCGTTTCTGGCGTCGGCGGTGGTCAGGGGGCCGATCCAGGCCCAGGAGCTGGAGCACGAGCCGCCTGCCACATACGATCAGGAAGAAGTGGGGCCGCTGTGGGCCTGGGCCCAGCGGGCGCCGGCCGAGCCTGGCGACACGTACAATCCGCAGAACCCGGTCCGCGGGTCTGAGGGAATGCGCCCGAACGACGACGAGGCAGAAGTCACCAAGGTCTGGACCGTGACAGGGAGCGACCAGCAGTTCACTCGGCTGGATTTCCGCAGCCATACCAGTTATCCAGAATGGTTTCCCAATGACTACCCACAGCCGATGCCGAGAGTCAACATGGTCGGGTCCGAAAACCTCGGCAACACTGCTCGGGCGTGCTCGCTGTGCCACCTCGCCAACGGGAAGGGCCGCCCTGAGAACGCGCCGCCTGGTGGGCAGCCGGCCGCCTACACCATCCAGCAGCTCAACGACATGCGCAATGACTTGCGCAATACCTCCGACCCGAGAAAGAGCAACCCTCACACGATGGTTCGGCTCGCCAAGGGGATGAGCGAGCAGGAGATGCAGGAGATCGCGGAGTGGTACGAGGCCACCCCCTGGACGCCGTGGATTCGCGTGATCGAGACCGATATGGCGCCCGCGATGCATCTCGAAGTGGGCAACATGTTCATCACGGTGGGCGTCGAGCCGGAACTACCGCTCAACGGCATCATCATCGAAACCCCCGAGAACGAACTCGAGTCGAACTACCTGCGTAGCCCACGGTCGGGCTGGAATGCCTACGTTCCCGTGGGGAGTCTCGCCGCGGGCGAGGAACTCGTGACCACCGGGGGAGGCAAGACCGTCGCGTGCAACATCTGCCACGGTGCGGATCTGATGGGCGTGGGCATCATGCCGGGCATCGCCGGCCGTTCGCCGAGCTACATGATGCGCCAGCTGTGGGACATGAGGCAGGGGACACGGAAAGGCCCGAACGTTGCGCTGATGATGCCGATCATCGAGAACCTGACCGTCGAGGACATGACGAACGTCGTGGCGTATCTGGCCTCGGTGATGCCGCTACCGGGGCCGGTGGCACCGCCAACGCCTCGACCCTAGCCAGCGTACACGCTATTCGGAACGACAAAAGGCGCGTGGGGCACAGGCCTCACGCGCCTTTCTCGTTTTAGGGTCAGGCCTGCCTGTGTCTTAGTTGGGTTCTGGACAGCGAGCCTCGAAGCCCCCCGGCACTTGTCGGTACTGCTGGTGGCAGTGCAGACATGAGTCCGACACCGCACCCGCCGCATCAAGAATCGCATCCTGGCTCTGGGTTTGCGCAGCCTCGTAGGCGGACATGCCCGCATCACGGACTTCCTGCACCCATGTCAGCCACGCTTCATCCTGCACGGGCGCTGGCCTGCCGTTGCCGCACAAACGTGGAAGGGTCAGGAGGTTGGCGGATTCCACCAGCGCGAGTCCAGCGAGTTCGACGGCCTGCCATTGGCCGTACGCCGCCGTGAACGGATTCGGTGAGGTCGACATTCTGCGGCTGGGCTCGAACGACGCTGGATCCTCCGACTGTGCTGTAAAAATCAGGTTCGACGCCGGATACAGAATCGAACGCATCACCTGCAACATGTCGGCATGCACGCTCATCTGCTCAGGTATGTCGGGACCGGCTGGTGCCTGCGCCAACGCAAACGTAGAAAGTGCGAACGTCAGGCATCCGACCACCAGTACTCGCAGAACGCCGCCATAACGGACCATTGGGACCTCCAAGTGTGTTGTGCGTTTGATCGAACGCACGCTGGTTATACGTCCGTCACGCGAGCGAGTCAACGCGCGCCAACGAAACTCCTCACGCGACCGGGCGCCGGATGAGCGGGCGCACGACCGCCATGAGGGCAAGCACGAGTCCGAACGTGCACACGATCGTCGCCCCGGTTGGCAGGTCGAACAGCACAGAAAAGTACATGCCCAGCATCGACACAACGGTGCCCATGACCCACCCAATGGCCAGCCTGGGACCGACCCTCCCAGAGAACAGCATGCCACCCACCGATGGCACGATGAGATAGCAGAAGACCAGCAGTACGCCGGCGATCGCCACCGAACGCGTGACGACAAGACCAAACGACGCGTAGAAAAGAAAATCCCACAGGCGCACGGGAACACCCCTGGCCGAGGCCGCCTCGGGGTCCAGAGAGATCTCGAGAAACCGCTGTCGGAAGACGTAGTGGAAGAGCCCGATCACGATGTAGATCGCGCCGGTCAGCCACACCTCTGGCCACTGCACGGACAGGATGTTGCCGACGAGCATGTCGCGAAGATGCTCGGCCTCCCCTGTCGCCTTGCTGAGCGTGATGATCACCGCCGCCGACGCGACCGCGTACGAAATGCCAATGATGGCTTCCTGTGGGATACGAGCCTTGTGTCCCTTGACCAGGGCGAACACAGCCGCGCCGATGAGCGTGAATGCCAGGCTCATCCAGTAGATCGCGGAGGACTGCTCGTCGTAGCCCTGCCAGACAGCGATCGCGGCGCCAAGTGCCGCGATCTGCGCAAGAGAGAGATCAACGAAGATGACCCCTCGTTCGACGACGTGCAAACCAAGATAAGCGTGAATGCCCGCGATGATCAGACTGGCAGCAATCGCCGGAGCCAGAAACTGAAGAATCGCCCACTCCACGCCGCCCTACCTTCCCGTGCTCTCCTGCAGGGCCTCGGCCAGCAGGTCGACGTTGTAGTCGAACAGCTCGATGTAGTCGGTCACCTCTTCTACGCCGCCCACAGACGGCGCCAGCACGAGTACCCTGCCTCCTGTCAGCTGATTGGCGATCGCTGCCGGCGTCCTGAGGCTGAAGTAGGGCTCGACAACGATGAGCGTGACACCGTCGCGCTTCATCTCTTGAATCAGCTGAAGGGTATGCAGTGGTGACGGCGGAATACCCGGCCTCGGCTCAACGTAGCCCATGACCTCCAAGCCAAAACGCTCCATGAAATTCGGCCATGAGCGGTGATAGGTCACGAGCTTCGTGCCCTCGTACGGCGCCATGACGGAGTCCCAGCGCTGCTCGGCAGCCGACAGCCGCCGATCGAAATCGTCGTAGCGCTCGGCGAACGAGGCGGCGTCCGATGGCGACAGTTCGCTCAGCTTGTCGCGCACGGCAGCGGCGATGACCCGGCCGTTGCCGGGATCAAGCCAGTAGTGAGGATTGCCGAGCGGATGCACGTCGCCCATCGCACGGGTAATCTGGCCGGTCGGAATCTCAAGAATCCGGACGTTCCGGGAGACGTCCAGATACCCGCTCGCGCTGGGCTGCACTTTGGCGTTGCGGCTGCTCGTGATCAACGGGGGCAACCAGCCCAACTCGAGATCACGACCCACCGCGATGTAGAGGTCCGCCCGGTTGACCGCAAGGATGAAACTTGGCTTGGGGTCGACGAAATGGGGATCCTGATAGCCCCTCGCCAAGGCCGTCACGTTCACCCGATCGCCGCCGACTTCGCGCGCGATCGAGGCAAGATCCTCGGTCGACGTCACCACCCGTAACCTGCTCTGCGCGTGCGCTGTCGTACCGACGAGCAACGCAGCGACAACCGACGCCAACACCAATAGCTTGTTACGCATGACCTCTTTCCTCATCACTAGAACACGTGCGCGCCGTGCGTGCCAATCGAGAACTGGAACTGGAACAGCAACTCGTTCGCCGTCGTACCTTCTCCGTATTCGGTCCGGCGATACTGACCGCGAACCAGGCTGAACTCGCTCGGCCGAAACGTCAGAAGCGCGGACTGTCCGCTGTCGTGCAGCCTGATATCCTCGGCCCGCTCAGACCGGTCGTACCGAGCGCCGACGAACCAACGACGCGCCAACTGATAGTCACCCGACAGGTAGTACCCGAAGGCGCCGCTACGCCCACCCGGCTGCTCTCGGCGGCTCCAAAAGAATTCCGAACGACCGAGAAACGAGCGGTAGCCGGTCTGCCGAAGCGGCCGCCAGCGCAGGGTGGCGTCGATGGCCCACAGGTCCGTTGTAAAACGTCCGATGTCCACGTCATCAATCACACCTGACGCGTTGTGGCCGCGGCCGTACGACAAGCCCAGGTCCAGGTTCGTGTCGTCCGTGAAGTCGCGATACGCTCGCAGGCGGCCTACGTAACTCAGATCGCCGCGCGTGCTCGACTGAAACACATCACCCGAATCGCCGCGATAGATCTGCCCGGTCGCCTCCAGAAAGATCCACGGATTGACGATCAATCTGGAAACCGAAATCCCGGCATCCGCGATGCCTTCCTCGCCACCCACCAGGTTGCGCACGACGAGCGGTCGATCAGTCCAGGTCACGCCGTGGCTATGCAAGGTGTTCACCTTGCCAAGCGCGGCGCGCATCTTGCCCACCTTCACGAGCAACCCTCCAGGAACTGCGGGGAACGTCAGGAACCCCTCTTCGAGATCGACGCCCTCCTCGCCAAACGCCATGAAGAAGTCGGCACGCGCATACGGATCGACAATCGCCTGAAAAGACGCTTCGGACTCGGCCATCTCCAGCGCCGGACCAGGACTGACCGCATTGCTGCCAGAGGCGCCGAGGAAGTTGCCAATCACCGCAATGTCAGGATTGAAGATCTTCGAGTTGGCGACGGGCGCCGCGGCGGGTACCTGAACGCGCTCGGCGTCCAGACGCGCTTCCAGCGCGTTCAGCCGCTCCGCGTACTCCTGCTGCACCGCCGCGAGTTCTCTCCGCAGCTCTTCGATCTCCAGCTGCAGCACCTGTGTATCGGCAGATTGCGCGGATGCGGCAGGGACATCGCCCAACAGCACCGCCGCCAGAATGAGTGCAGCGCAGGCACGAATAGAAACACATCGCACGCGCATAGTCGTCTCCGGTAGAAATGGAATCACGCCCCGGTCCCAGCACGCTCACGCGCCTAGGACATGGGATCTGGAAACCTCAGTAATCGATGATTACGCTTCGAGCCGGAGCGGAGGCGGAGACCGGGCCGGAAGCTGCGCCGCAGGCGCAGACACCGGAGGTGTGAAGAGCTGGACGTGGACGGCTGTACCACCGTCGGCCGCTGGCGTGGACGCCACGCGCGCCTCGGCCCGGAGCCGGAACGAGCGCACCAGGTGACAGACGAGGCAGTGCAGCGGGGCGGCGCCAGGGGCCGGCGGCGCGGAGAACACATGGGCGGCGGCGTCGTGATCGACGACCATCGCCATACACCCGGCATCGTGGCAGTCGTCCACGTGCGGCGACACAGCCGAAAGGCCCACCGAGGAAAGCGCGATGATCGCCGTTGCGGCGATCCGCGCAGCGTGGATGCGAAACCAGCTCAGCATCGAATATCCAGCGTAGGCCTGCGTGCCGACGGTGTCAAGAGTCGGCGTCACGACCGCTGCGGCACGCCGCGAGGCGGCCTTGCGGGCCAGGCTACCAGCCGCTTTGCGGCAACCCCGGCGTGATGCGTACCGCGTTCTCGTGGTAGACCTTCCGCAGCACATCATCCGGCAGATCCATGCCGTAGAGCTTCCAGAACGCGTGGTAGTTGCGGTAATAGTCGAAGTACTCGTCCGTCGTCTCAAGCACGCGCCAGTAATACGGGAACTCCGCCGGCGCGTAGGTGTCCTTCCCGAACAGGATGCGGTCCTGGTACTTGACGAAGAAGTCGTGCGCCGCTCGCGGCTGGCGTCCAAGGTCGTACAGAATCGCCGCGAGTTCGAGCGTCACGTTCGGGTTGGCATCGAGCAGCGCGCCCGCGGTGCCGAAGTCGTTGGCATGCCAGCCGAAGTGCGCCGAGATGAACCGCGTCTGCGGATGCCGCTGAAACAGCGCGTCCCGCTCGGCAGCAAGCGTCTCCCAGGTCGTCTCGTTCAGGTACTGACGCCGGTTCGGAAAGAGCGCAAGCTCCAACCATCGCTCATTGTGCATGTCGGGGTCTTGAAAGAACTCCGGCGGCTCACCTGTGTGAATGATCACGGGGATGTCGAGCCGCCCGGCCGTGTCCCAGATCGGCGCGAGTTCCGGGTCGGTGATCTTCAGACGGGTGCCATCTCTCTTCAGCGTGTCCATGCCCGTCTGCTTGAAGATCTTGAGACCGATGGCTCCATTGCGGACGTCCTCTTCGAGCCGCGCAGCCGCCCGCGCACCATAGCCGGCCTCGACATTGCTGAATCGGTCCAGACCGTTGGCAAACACCGTGAAGCGATCGGCGTAGTTCGTACTCCGAATGAAGTCGACCTTCTGCTTGAGTCCGCTCCCGGACCCGCCGCTCAGGTTGTTCAGGACGCGGATATTCATCGCGTCCATCTCCTGGATCAGGCGGTCGATCGTGTCCGGCGTCGGGCCGGCGTGGCTATGAATATCGACGACTGGAAACTTCGCCGTCGGCGTCGGGTGCTCTTCGGCAACAAGCGTGGACTCCGGGCGATAGTCGACGATGCTCGGCGGCGACACTTCCGGTGCCTGGCAGCGCCCCACGCGCACAAGCGTCGTGCCCGGGGGGCACTCCGCTCCGGCCTGAACCAGGATGCCTCGACCACCCCGGCCGCCGCCCCCACCACCGCGCCCCGCAGGTCCAGCGGGGCCTTGAGCCGCGACCATCGCGACCACAACGACCGACACACCCAGCGCGACGCGCCACAGGAAAGCAAGCCTCATGGCTACAACGTTACCGCAAGATAGGCGCGGCGCAAAGGAACGCCAGGTACGTCAGCCGCCACGAATGGATTGCAGGTACTTCGCGAGCAGCGCCTCGTACGGCCCCTCGTACGCTCTCACGTAGCGGGCAACCCTGGTCATATCCTCGTCCGACAGCACGAGGCGCTCGCGCGTCGCGACCTGATACTGCGCGAACACGGCCGCAAACAGCGCCACCTCATCGGTAGGATTGCGCGAGAGATAGCCCTCCAGCACCGGCAACGCCTCCTCGTAGCGACCGATCATCAGATACGCCGAGACAAGACGCCGGCCGATATCGTCATTCTCAGGTTCGCGCGCGTGCACAGGCCTGAGCACATCGATCACCGAGCCTGGTTGACCGTCCCGCAAGCGGGCGTCGGCCAAAAGCGTGTAGGCCATCATCGGCCTGGGTTCGTCGCCGAGCGCCAGTTGCCACACACCCGCCGCGTCGCGGTCGCGGTCGGCAGCGGCGTACACCGCGCCGAGGTAGAACGCGGCGGCGAAAAACTCCCTGCGCGGGCCGGAGGCCACCTCAAACTGCGTCGCCGCCTGACTGAGTTGCCCGAGCGAATACCAGTCGAGCCCCTTGAAAAACGCGGCCGCAGCCTGCTCCCCGCTAAGCAGCGCGTCGATAGCGGCTGTCCCGTATCGCCCCGCTCGCGCGTCCGCAAGCGGCCCGTCCAGGCCCGGAAACTGCTTCTCGACCGAGTCAAGGAGACTCTCCAGGATCTCGGACGTCATCGCTATCCTCGGATCGAACTCGGCGATGGTGCCCCGCATGAACGGTGACGAGGCGGCGGCGGCCGCCCCCTGCGGATCGAGAATGAACGGGCGCACGAGCACGCCGGCGACGTTGCCATCCTTCATGACGCGAGCACGGGCGACGTACCGACCCGCAGGCAGCAGCGTCGGCTCGATCAGCGCATGCACCGTCCGCAACGTCGGCTCATCTCCGGGGACGACCTCGGCCGCTCCCGTGAGCAGCGCTGCAGAGTCCTGGTCGTCGGCTACTTCGACATCCACCATCGTGCCGTCAAACCCGTCCGGGGATATCGAATACATCTCCAGGAACGCACCGATCTCACCCCTGACGCGAGGCTCGACTCCGGGCCGTATTCGGCGCCCGGAATTGATCGACGTGTCGCTGATCATCAGGTCGCCGAGCGCAAACTCCTCGCCCCCGAGCTTCCAGGCGCTCAGTTCGCGGATCACGCCGCCGCGACGCCCCTCCGAGTCAACCACGCCGAACCGAAGCGAGTAGTTCCCAGGGTCTACGACGATCTCGCCAAGGTACTCACGAGGCGCGTTCGGGAAGCCCTCCGGCACGGACAGGGTGTGCACATTGACGGTGCCTCCCACGACTTCACCCTCACTGTCGAGCAGCACGTAGCCGACGGTGTACTCCTCCGGCTCGCCGCCAGGTTGACCGACCTCCGCCGCAACCACGACCCGGGCCTTATCGCTGGCGCTGTCCTTCTGCGTAAACGTCGCCACTCTGATGGGCACCTCCGCAACGCCGAACGGCGACTTCAACGCATCGAGCAGCGTCTCCTCCGCGGTCTGCCGGTTCGTCGTCGGTGACGAAAACGCGAACGCTCGGCGCGAGCGAACGGTCACGTCGCGCCGCCGCACCTCAACGTCAACGCGATGAGCCCGCCCGTCGCGGTCGCCCGGCTCCTGCTCAACGCCGAGTACGTAGTGGGCGCGCATCTCACCCGCCAGGCGCTCGAAGACGCGATCACCGCTGCCCACGACGTAGTACAGGGCACCGCGAGCCCCTGACGCGAGATCCGCAAGGCCGGCCACCTGCATCTCGCGGTCCTGGGTTGCGGTCGGCCCGATTTCTCTGACGCTGATGTCACTCCGTTCCACGTTCATCACCAGTACGTTGATCGTGACCTGGGCCAGCGCCGCAGCACGGATGACTTCGTCCAGATCGCCAGCTGTCCGGACGATCAGCGCCTCCGACATCAGGATCAGCGTCTTTGGTCCTTCGATCACCGACAGCCCGAGCAGGAGATCCCGCAGGCTGCGGAGCGAATTCTCAGAGCTCTGTCGAATGTCGGCCGCGATCACGGTGCTCTCAACTGCGACGTCGCCTACGCACCGCTCACGCGCGAATCCTTCTTCACGCGGACATTCGCGGCCGACGACCTGGCTGTACATCTGACCGTCGCTCCGCTCAGCAATGGCGATCGCCTCGTAGACGCCGATATTGTGCACACCCCGCATCTGCGGACGGAGCCCGACGGCACGCTCCATCGCCCTCTTGATACGGAGACGGTCGGACGTGAACGCCATCTGCACCCCAGGCTCGGGGTAGGCGACAAACGCCACGCTGTCGGCCGGACTGAGCAGATCCAGAAACCTCGCCGCCGCGGCAAGCAACGGGCGCACTGATCCGAGCCTGATGCCGGTCTGATCGACGGCAATGATGATCTGACGTCCGTTGGTGGGCCTCAGGTTCGTCGTGTACAGCGTCTCGAATGGATCCTCCGCCTCCCTGCGCGCGGCCTCCACATCGAAGGTCACCTGCTCGGCCGACACGACGCGGCGCTCCTCGCCGTCGATCTTCACGGTGAACTCCGGCGCGAATAGATCCTCGACCGGGCGGCCGTCGTCGTCGACGACCGATACGTCGACGGCAATCAGATCGATGCCGGTGCGGAATGTTGGACCCTGGGCGGGGGGTTCGGTCGGCGTTTGGCCCGCCAGAGACGCCGAGGCCACGGTCAGAATCACGGCGAGAGCACACTGCTTCTTCATAGAGTCCTCAGTGCTGCCAAGATGACAGACTCACGCGCGCCAATACGCAAGCGCGTCATGCGCGCGCGCATACTCAATAGACCTGGGCTCCGCAGCGGGAGGCCCTCCGGTCGCTCAGCCCGACCACAGCGCCGCCCACGCCGCCTACCACGCAGCCCACCACGCCGCCGTCGCCGCCAGGAGCGCCGCGGCGCCAAACGCCGGGGCGGCGATCAACGACGCCGCGAGCAAGAGCATGACGGTGCCGATGAACGCGAGCGGCCCGAGCGGCCATAGCAACGCGAGGCCCAATCGCGCCGCGGGACGGGCATCGGTCATCAGGAGCCCCCACACGATGCCCGCGACATAGGTGGCACATCCCAACTGCCACACGCCGACCGGCATCAACCCCACCCGCGCATCTTACCCGCTCTGCCGGCCCAATTCCCCAACTTGAACGCGGTCATCGAAAGACCCGTTCCACCATTCCGCATGCGTTCAGGCTGGATTCCGCGCCTTCCGACCAACGCTGGCGTCGGAACGACACGAAAAACAGAGGAGGAAAGGCCTCAACAGGCGACACACCCGCTGGGGACACCGCCCTCCCGCGCCTGGAAACTTACCGCCAAGCCGGTTTACTCCATGGAACGATCATTGCTAAGCTCCGTGATATGCGTTCAGCACTGATCCCGTTGCTCGTCCTCGTCACAGCGTCCATGACCATCGCCCAGGAGCCGACGTTCCGAACCGGCACGCAGATCGTGTCGGTCGTGACGACCGTCACCGACTCGCAAGGCCGGCTTGTCCCGGGCCTGGAACAAGAGGCGTTTACGATCCTGGATGACGGCGAGCCGCAGCCGATTACGTTCTTTCAGAACGAGGTCCAGCCGTTTACGGTGGTCGTCATGATGGACTACAGCGCGAGCATGACGGCAAACCTCGACCGGCTCCAGGCGGCGGCCGAACAGTTCATCCTGCGCATGCTGCCAGAGGACAGGGGCCAAGTCGGATCCTTCAGCGACAAGATTCAATTCAGCGGTACCTTCACCAACGATCGCGATGACCTGATCTTCGCGCTGAGAGAACTGCAATTCGGCAATCCGACGCGCCTCTGGGACGCGATCGATGCGAGCATCGTCATGCTTGAAGGCATCGAGGGGCGACGAGTCGTCCTCGGCTTCACTGACGGCGACGACACGGCCAGTCGCCTTGGAAGGGGCGATGTGCTCGATCGGGCTCAGGACCTGGAGACGATGATTTACGCGATCGGTCTCGAATCGGAATATTTCAACGGCCGGCGCCGAGTCAGGACGAGACCCGACCGCGGGCTGCGCAACCTTGCGCAGGAAACCGGCGGTGGGTTCTTTGAACTGGAAAGAACGGACGATCTCGGACCGACGTTCACCCGCGTCGCGCAAGAGCTACACAGCCAGTACACGCTCGGCTTCACCCCGACGAATCTCGATGGCCGCGTCCACGAACTTGAAGTCGAAATGAACGAGCGCGGTATGAACGCCCGGGCGCGCAGGAGTTACATCGCCTCGCAGGAACGTCTGCGGTCCGCCGAGTAATGGCTGCCCTGACGGAGCAGGACTTCCGCCTCGCGGCCGACCGTGCGCTTGAGCAGGCGCAACGAGCGCTGCTGCCGCTCGCCGACGAGGAAGAATTCGAAGTCGAGCTGCAGAACGGTGTCCTCCAGGTTGTCTTCGAGGACCCCACCGAAGCCAAGTTTGTCGTCAGCCCCAACGCTCCCGTCCGACAGGTCTGGGTGTCGGCCCTCTCGCGTAGCTTCAAGTTGTCGTGGGATGAGGCGACCTCGGTCTTCGCGCTCGACGGAGAATCGCTCGACACGCTCATCGAACGGCTCGCGCGCGAACACCTCGCCGATCCGGCGGCGTAGTCGGCGGCCCTGCTACTTGTCTTCCCGGCCGTTCAGTGACGCCAGCCGAAAAGCCCAGACGCACAGAACAGCCGGGGCCAGCGTGCCCAGCCATGAAATCCACATAGGGGCGGCCCACGGTCCCAGCACCAGAGCCCATCCATTGACGACCCGCAGTAAATGAAGCGTCGCGACGGTTCCGAAGATCACTCCTGAGATAATCAAATAAGTGCGAGGACTCATACCTTTTCCTCCGATCTGTATCCCACGAACAGTGTTAGCAAAAGCGGCCAACGGCGCTACATAAACTCACCTGCTGGAGCGCGCCGACAAGCTCACGTAAGGCTAACGAGACGAAGCTAATAAGGGAAGGGAATGAGAGGGACCAAAAAGCTACACTTCACAGAATGAAGCCTTGCCGGCGCGGCCGGGTGACGACCCAAGTGCTCGGAGATCTCCTGGTCTTAGGCAGCGACCAGACGCAGGCCAAAGCCCCATGACTTGAGCTCCCTGAGCGATTCTCGCCCGTAGACCACCTCATCTTCAAGAAAGGTGAACGTCGGCCGGCCCGTTGGACCACCCGTCAGTCCGTCGAGGTGCTCGAACGCCCCATCGAGTGCGCTCTCCCGCAACGGGTGGCCCTCCGGATAGAGGGTCATGACGGCGAGAACCTGGGCGAATGCGTTGAGGAAACCGACCGGATCGCTCACTGCGTCACGCCCCGCGCCAGCTCCCGCAGTTCTGGGTTGGCGGACTTGGCAGCCAGCGAAAGCACCGCCGCAGCGCCAGGAACTGTGCTCCACCCTTCGGCCAGCGCTCTGACCGTTGCCAGCAGGAGCGGCGATTGGGGAGGCAGCTTCCGCCTTCCCAGGACTGACAGTCCGCCGTCTGAGAGGCGCAGTAGTGTGTCCAGCGCATGCGGCCGCCGGAGACGACCGAGTACCCCCCACGGCCAGGATCCTGATGTCCTCGTCGGCATCCGGCTGAAGCGCGATCGCGGAGACGCGCACGGCGGCGTCGGGCGAACGACTGTCCTGGAGCGCGGCAAGACCGAGGGCCACGACGTGCTTGTCGGCGTCGTCGAGCGCCGTTCGGATGGCAAGCTCCCTCTCGTGCGGCAGCCTCAACTGCAGCCGAACGGCCAACTGCCGCACCCTGGGGTCCGGATGGGTCGTCCAGAGCGCCGGCGAAAAGTCATCGGGGTTGTGACCGGAGCGCTCAAGAATCGCGAGCAGGTTGCGCACGACGTACCACCGCTCGTCTCCAAGACGGGCCACAACGAGTCCGCTGATATCGGAGGCCCTACCGGAGAGCAGATCCAGCAACTTACGCCTCGTCACCCGGTCCTCCGACGACGCCAGCGCGTCGAGGAGCACCTCAAACCCCTCCAGTTCCACGCGGTGAAGCAGCCGTTGGAGACCGGCCACATCGACAACCTCGCGAGACGTGAAGACGCGCAACGCCTCTGGACTGGCGAGTGTGTCGATGATCGCCACGCCAGCCTCATCGCATTCTGGCGGTGCCGACGCCAGAAGGTCGAGCACCGGCCCCGGATGCGCTGAGCGAATGATGCCCTCGAGCGCCCGCGTCACAAGAGGTCCGAAGACGCCCGACTCCAGACTCATCTGAACGATCCGGAGTGCGTCCGGTCCCGCCGCCGTTTCAGATCCGTCGCCGGTCAGGGGCCTCGCGGAGGACTCCGACGTCGCCATCTGCTGGAGGAGCGCGCTGTAGGCTTCGGGGTTGGGATCCTCCAGGTTCCACTCCGAGAGCAGGTGGGTCACCTGATCACGTAGTTCGAGATCGGCTCGCTTGCGCGCCTGCGGCGGGCCTGCCTCAGCGTGCGCGGCCAGCTTCGTGAGCATTCTGGTTAGGCCGTGCGAAATCGTCTGTCCGCTGGCATGGGCCGCGGCCTTGACGATTTCCATGACGGCATCGACCGCCATTCCGTGCGTGGCATCGACCACGAACTCACCCCGCTGTCCAGTGTCGCCGCCCATTTCCACGAGCCGGCGCAGGGTCTCAGGCTTCAACGCGGCGATCATGGACGACGCCTTACTGCGGAGCCCTTCGTTTTCGCCACCGGTCGAGGTCTTGAGTTCCCGCCCGATCTGCAGCAGATAGCCGACGACCACCTGGTCGTAAGCTTCCGCGCTTGGATGCTCGTCGATGGCCCGAGCGACAACAGTAGGTTCAGTCGGTATTGGTGTCGAATCGTCGGTCTCGTCAACCGAGAGTGCCGCGCGCGCCAGCCCGACCCACAACTCCGCCTCTCGGACCCTGTCCTTCGCACCAGGCCTGTCGAGCCTTCCCGAATCCCCGTCGGCCGCCAGCGGCGCATCGCCAACGAGCGCGAGACCGTCGAACGACAGTGGATGCAATCTCAGATGGGCCCATGCGGGTGCAGCGCCCGATGCCGCAAGACCGACCGCGCCCCCTCGCGCCGGCTCGGCGGCAAGCAGGCGAAGCGCCTCGGCAATCTCGTCGCCGAGCACGCCCCGCCGAACACTGACCGCGCCAAGATGATGCGCGTGCAGCGCTTCGGCCATCCGCCGGAGGACCGGGTGATCGGGATCCGTCGCGACACCTTCGATGATGAGCTGCCTGCGCGCGACACCAAACGCGATCGACGGACGGTCTTCGAGCAGGCGATCCAGGCGCGCCACGATCGATTCCACGGCCGGGGCAAGCGACGGGTGGCCGCTCGGGTACATCGAGTGCCGATGGAGAGCAACCGAGAGATCGACCAGAAATTGGCTCAGCTCCAGCGAGAGGACGGGACGGCCGAGTTCCTCCGTATCCGACACGACACGTCAGGGTAGGCCGGTCTTGAGCGGAAGGGCAAGTCCGCCGGCCACGGTATGGAGTCCGTACTCGAGCACGATCCCGACGTCTGCTCGCCCTCCGACAAGCCGCAGACCCGCTCGACGGACGAACAGGTGTGCATGCCGCCGGGCCGCGCGCCTGCGCAGGAAGGTGTGAGAGAAGTGGTACCGGTACGGGGATTCGAACCCTTGCGTAACCCTGTGTCACAGCGGGGTTGAACTTCTCGGGCGTGGTACGGCTCGCCTCCTGAGTCGGTCGGTCAGTCCGTCGGCACCAGCCGTCGCAGTTCCTGCCCGGCTCAGACCCGCCTCACCGTCGTGGTCGCAGCAAGGACGAAGTCGGTCTCAAGCATCACGAAGTCGCACACACGGGCCTGTTTCTTGGGAAGTCGCGATGTAGCGATTTGACCCATGGATCGATCGACGAGGCGCGTGGCTTCCTGGAGATCCACCATCGCAAGAGCCCGTTCCCCCCTGGCTGCCGCCAGCGCCTTGGCAGTCCAAACCACCATCGGGTAGCACAGCAGGAACTTGGGGACCGCTTCGGTGAAGGGGAGACTGACCGCGCCAGCGAGCAGAAAGCGCTGCCCCGTGACCTTCGCGAGCAGGAAGCGTTCGAGCAGTTCCGCAGCTTGGGCGGAATCCACGAAGCTGGACGAGATCTCGAGCACCCGCTCAAACGTCACCGGGAGCTCCTTGTTGTCCGCCCAAGGGGACGAAGCTTTTTCTCGAAAGGCCAGCCCCGCCCGTACTCTCTGCCGCGCGAGCTTGTCCCGCTCCGCCGTGGCAAGAGCGTCCATGTTGGCCGGAGGTGGGTTCAGGGCCAGGTAGAGCCATTGATGGAAGATGGCTTCCTGCGTTTTGTCCATCTCCTCCCCTCGCCAGTCCTCAACCTTCCCCTGGCGGAGTCCCTTGGCTATCCCATCCCGCAGCATGGCCGCAGCAGGCCCGTCGGGGCTTCCAGTCGTTGCGAGGGCGTTGAATTGAAGGCAACGGCGGAGCCTTTGCGGGAGCTCGAGGCTCCGATCCGCGAGGAAGCTCTCCAGGAAGGACTGATAGGTCTGCGCCAGTTCTCCCGCGAGTTTCGCCTTCGGAGTGAGGCGGTAGGGCAGCTGCTCGGACACGGCGCCACCGTCCACCAGCTCAGTCCAATCTGCTTCATGGTCCTTTAGACTTCGGCCCTGCCCGCGGCTGACCGCCCGGCAAGAGAACGCGCAGTCGACGGCCACGGAGTCGCCGAGTCGATGGAAGGAGAAGGGATAGAGCCGGCAAGCGGACGGCTTGTTCCCGGCGCCGAAGTGCCGGTGAATCAGGCAAAGACCATCCTCACCCCCACGATGGGGCAAGCCGGGCCTGGCCGTCGGCTGCCACGAGAGGAAGACGGCTCCTGCACCTATCTGCTTACAACTCACCCTTCCCACTAAGTCCAGCTCACCTCCTGGACTGCTTCCGCGAAAATGTGAACTCCTTCAGAATCCAGGGTGCCTGTCGCCACCACGCATGCGGCTCGACCACCCGCGCGGGGACCGAAACCGTCAATGGTGCTTCGTTGAATGGGTACGGGTCGATCATGATCCGGCCGTCGCCCAGCGGCTTGATCTCGACGGACACACGCTCCTCCCAGCTTCCACGCGGCACCTCGTGAAACACGACGTTGTCCTCCCCGAGTCCCTTCGCTTCGCCCTTCACCGGCGCAATGGCGGCCGAGCACAGCGCCAACGAGAGCGCGTCGAGAGTCTGGAGCAGTCGCGCGTGGGGGTTCCGCTGCTCTGGCTCGAGCGCTGCCTGCCAGAACTGGTCCTCCTCAAGCCGACAGCGGAACGCCTCCTGTAGCTCCTTCACGTCGGCCAGGAACCGCCGCGCCTCCTGTTCCAGCTCCTTCGGATAGATCGCCCGGCTGAACTGCAGGATATGCGTGAACTCCGGCGGAGAATCAGGATTGAACTGCGCGGCGTAGAGCCTATGCGCGTGATCGCCGATGAGCAGGCTCGCGTAAGGATGCCGTTGGGCCAGCCGGGGAACGCCCAGCCGCCAGCGCTCCATGCCAGCCACTGGGTTTTTCAACACCTCGCCTAAACCCAGGGGCAGTCCGTCTTCGTGGGACAACGGAGGGTCTGCCTCCCACTCCCACCAGCCGTTATCGTGTTCGGCCACTGCCAGCACGACCTCCCGCCGCAGGCGCTCCGGGTCCGCCGACGTCGTGAAATGACCCGGGACGGCGAACTCCTCGTTACCCCAATGAGCTGCCATCTTCCCGGCCAGCTCTGCGTGCGCCGGTTGGGTGATCAGCCACACCCGCGCGCCGCGTTTCGTTTTCAGCATCGTCGCCCTTTCACTGTGCCGGGGGTCAGGGCCATCGGAGTTGGGCCTGATTATAGGAGGAATCGCGGAGGGAATTGAGCGTCCCTCAAGGGGTCCGCTAATGCATGGATGGCGCTCAGAAGGCCGCGATACAAGAGCTTGAGGAGTCGGGATATCTCCCCAAGATCCGTGCGTTCGCGTTGGCGCGCTGCGTTCCGTTCTTCTGGAGCACGTAGGAGCGCAATAAGCCGCCTTGCATCCTGCACGTAGTAAGCTCAGCGAAGGGCTTCCTGCACGAGGGCGAATCTTCCGGGGACGATGGCCTCCGGAGGCCGCTCGCCGCACGTTGCGACGACCCGAGTTGCCGTGAGTAGGATGGCCGCTTCCCGGCCTGATGCGCTCAGGCAACCATAGGTGGTACGTCACACTGAAATCGCCGGATTCATCGAATGAGGGTTTTCGCATGACGAAGAGTCGATCGAATCGAATTGGTGTGGGTGCGCTGGGTTGCAGGCTGGCCAGAGCGTGTGGCATCTGCCTGCTGCTGGTGTCCGCGCCGGGCGAGGCCTTCGGCCAGACGCCGTTCAGGATTGAGGAAGCGACCATTGAGGGTATTCAGAATGCGATCCGCAACGGGACGCTGACGTCGACGCAGGTCGTCAATCTCTACCTGGCGCGCATCAAGGCCTACAACGGCGTGTGCGTTGATTACGCCTCCGACGGGCCGGAGGCGCACCTGGGCACGTTCACGCCGATCAAGAACGCCGGGAAGATCGGTTACGCGCTGTTGACGTTGAACCTGCGGCCGGCGCAGCGGAAGGCCTGGGGCTTCGACGACCGGAGAGCGCGCAGCCTGACGGACACGGCCGACAACGATCCGGCCATGCCCGATGCGCTGGAGGTGGCTGCGCAGCAGGACGCGCACTTCAAGAAGACTGGCCAGCTCGTCGGACCGTTGCATGGCATGGTGCTCGCCGTTAAGGACCAGTACGACACCTTCGACATGCGGACCACGTCCGGGATGGATGCCGCCTACGCCAACGATCGTCCGCCCGACGACGCGACGTTCATCAAGCGTCTCCGGGAGGCGGGGGCGATCATTCTGGCGAAGGCCAACCAGGGCGAGATGGCGACCGCGATGAACCGCAGCTCGTTTGGCGGGGTCATGTGTAATCCGTACGATACGACCCGAAACCCGGGTCACTCCAGCGGTGGATCGGGCAGCGCTGTGGCCGCGAATCTCGTCACCTGCGCCATTGGAGAGGATACCGGCGGGTCGATTCTGCACCCCTCGCGCAATAACATGGTGCCGGCCATCGTGCCGACGCAGGAGCTGGTGAGCCGCGACGGCATGATTGGCGCCGGGATGGTGACGCGCGTCGGGCCGTTGTGCCGCACGGTCGAGGACGTGGCCCGTGTGCTCCAGATCATCGCTGGGTACGACCCGAAAGATGAAATGACGGCGTATACGGTCGGCCGGATGCCGGCGCAGCCGTATCAGGCCTACGCGACGGAAACGAAGCTGAACGGGGTCCGCATCGGGGTGGTGCAGGAGTACATGAACAAGGAGCTGTTCAACCAGGCGGACGTGGAAAGCATCGATATCGCGGAGAAGGCCATCGAGGATCTCCGCCGGCTCGGCGCCACGATCGTGGACCCGGGGCCGGGCGGTGCGCTCTTCCAGAGCTGCGTGAACCAGTACGGCCCCCTGTATCGCAGCGCGATGTTCATCGGCCAGTTCCCGGAGCTCTTCCCGGTGGCGGGCGGCAAGCCCACGGGGGACCACATCGAGGCGCTCGTCGCCCTGTGGTTCAACCCCGATCGGGTGCCGGATAGCCTGTCGATCCGCGGGCTGGGGGGCGTCAGGACGGAAGGGCAAAACAAGTACATGTTGAACCGCTACCTTCGGGAGCGGGGCGATGCGAACATCAAGACCGTCGAGGATCTGGCGAACAAGTCGACGTTCTTTACCGACATCCGCGAGGATACGGGATATAACGATCGCAAGGAAATTCTCCTCGAGACGACAGCCGACCAGACCCTTGACATGGTGAACTTCTTCGCCGATCGCTACGCCTATCAGACGATCGTCCTGCAGTGCATGGCGCAGCAGAATCTGGACGCCCTCGTGTCGCCAGCGGGCAACATTCCGGCGTACATCCTGGGGGAGCCGCGCGAGCCGAACCTCAACGGTCGCGGGAATTCGGTCTGGCCGATTCTGGGGCAGAAGGGGTTTCCGATGATGAACGTGCCGTCCGGCTTCACGGAGAACGTGTGGGATCGCGTCCGTGACGCGTCCGCGCCGGGCGGGACGCGGCTGGTGGATCCGGTGCCGGCCAGGATTCCGGTCGCCGTGACGTTCTACGCCCGCCCGTTCGACGAGCCGGTGCTATTCCGGATTGCCTCCGCGTACGAGCTGGCCACGAAGCACCGCGTGCCGCCGGAGGGGTTCGGCCTGGTTCCGATGCCGAGTAACGCGCAGTAGGAAGATAGAGGCGAGCATGCGGGCGCGGGAGCGACCTCGCGTCGCCCGGTGCTCGCGTGCCCAGATCGAATGTCCGTTGCCTCGAGGATGGTCATGCCTACCAAGTCGCGTGCGAAGACTACCATTGAAGGTCCAGTATCGATTCTCGTGCTCAAGCGTCCTCCGACACGTCCTGGCGAGATGTTGCTCGAGGAGTTCCTGAAGCCGGCCCGCCTGACGCAGGTTGACGCCGCGCGCCAGATGAGAATTCCACTCAATCGGCTCAACGAGATCGTTCGGGGCAAGCGCGGCGTGACCGCCGACACGGCCATCCGCCTGGCGCGCCTCCTCGACACGTCCGCGGAACTCTGGCTGGGACTACAGAATGATTGGGACTTGTGGCACGCCGCGCAAACGCTTCGCAGGGCGGGCTGAGGCCTTCCTCGCTGAGAAGATTGAGCGCGGAACCGGGTCCTGGAGGAAACAGCTGCGCGGACTGGGAGAGGCAGTTGATAAAGTTTTTGGTACCGGTACGGGGATTCGAACCCCGGTCCCGTGGCTGAGAACCACGTGTCCTAACCCCTAGACGATACCGGCTCGTTGGGAACGAACCTTGCGATGCTAGCGGATGCGCGCGCTCGGGTAAAGCCCGCGATCCACCCTCGGTTCTCCGCCATGACTTACGAGCATCCACAAAGCGGGTATGAATTTCGAAGAATCCAGCCCACAATCAGATATCCCTATATGCGGAAATTCATTGCGGTCGTGATGCTTCTGGGTCTTGTGGGCGGCGGCGGGGCCTGGTTCTGGGCCGGCCGAGAGGCAGGCCCGATCATTGAAATCCGACAGCCGGATCGGTTCATTGGTCAGGTCACATCGCTGGACCTGATGGTCGAGTCGCCGGACGGACAGTTTACCGACGTGCACGTGACGCTGGAACAGGGCGACCGGTCGCTTGATGTGTTTTCCCTGGCACAGCCGACGCAAGGCGACGTGCGTCAGGAAACCGCCGAACGGATCTACATTGTTCGACCTGTCGGCAAACAGGACGTGCCCGAGCTGCAGCCCGGCCCGGCGACGATCGTCGTGCGCGCGTCGAGGCCGGTGTTGTACGGACTGCGGGAGGCTGAATCCCGACTGACGCGCGACGTCGAAATCCGGCTCGAACCGCCGCGCATACAGGTTCTCTCAACGCTCCACTATGTGAACCACGGCGGCGCAGAATTTGTCGTCTATCGCGCCACGCCTGCCGATGTCGACTCCGGGGTCAGAGTCGGGGACCAGACATATCCCGGCTTCCCCGCATCCGGCGCCGGCATCCCAGGGGACGAGACGATGCGGGTCGCGTTCTTTGCCCTGCTCCACGATCAGGACCTCAATGCGCCGATCTCGGTGTACGCGCGTGACCCGGCCGGTAACGAAACCAGCACGGCGCTCGTGCATCGCGCGTTTCCCAAACCGTTCGCGCGCAGCCGGATCGGGATTGACGACCGCTTCGTGCAGCGTGTAGTGCCCGCCATCGCCGCCACGACGCCAAGCATGGCCCTCTCGACGGATCCGACCGATCTGGTGGACTCGTTCGTGCGCATCAACAGTGACCTCCGGCAGCAGAACGCCGAGACAATTGCCGAATACGCCCAAAACACATCTGCGGAGATGCCGTGGCGGAGCGCCTTCCAGGCACTGGGCAACGCGTCGGTCGAAGCTGGGTTTGCCGACAACCGCACTTACTTCTATGAGGGTGAGGAGATTGACCGACAAGTGCACCTCGGCTTCGATCTCGCCGTGACGCAGCGAATCCCCATTCTCGCCGCGCAGGCCGGTGTCGTGCTGCGCGCGGCCGATCTCGGCATCTACGGCAACTCCGTGATCGTGGATCACGGCCTGGGCGTGCAGTCGCTCTACGCCCATCTCTCCTCTTTTGACGTCAACGTGGGAGATCGCGTGGAACAAGGGCAGGCACTCGGGCGAAGCGGGATGACCGGGCTCGCGGGCGGAGACCACTTGCACTTCACCATGCTCGTCAACGGCAACCCGGTGAATCCCGTGGAGTGGTGGGACCCGAAGTGGATGCAGGACCGCGTCCTACGGAAGATCGCTGAATCGGGCGGGAGCGGCATGTGATAATCGAGGTTTTGGAGGCGAGACGAATGACGCGACGGCTGCAGGCTGGATTGATGGTTGTGACGCTGGGCGTGGGTGCTGTGGCCTGTGGCGGCGGATCGTCAGACGCCGGCTCGGAACCGCCGGCGCCGCTCGTGAGCCCTGTCGACGCCGCGACCGCGGGCAACATCGTGGGTCGGATCGCCTTTGAAGGCCCACCGCCGCAGGCGGGTGTCGTGCGCATGGACTCCGATCCCAACTGCGTCCAACCGGGCGCCACGGTCACCGACGAGGCCGTTGTCGTCGCCGACGACGGCGCGGTGCAGAACGTGTTCGTATACGTGAAGGACGGCCTGGGCGACCTGCGGTTTCCCATACCATCGACGCCGATCGTGCTCGACCAGGAGGACTGCCGCTACGTGCCCCACGTGCTTGGCGCGCAGGTAGGCCAGAGCGTTGACATCGTCAACAGCGATCCGACGCTGCACAACGTGCACGCCGTGCCTACGACGAACCAGGAATTTAACACCGGCCAGCCGCTCCCCGGCATGATACACACGCATCAGTTCACGACGACAGAAGTGATGGTGCCGTTCAAATGCGACGTGCACCCTTGGATGGAGGCGTACATCGGCGTCGTCAATCATCCGTTCTTCGCCGTGACCGGAGCCGACGGCTCTTTCAGCCTTGAGGGGCTACCACCTGGTAGCTACACGATCGAGGCCTGGCACGAAACGCTGGGCGCACAGACCCAGACCGTCACGATCGGCGAGCAGGAAACCGGAGACATCACGTTTTCGTTCCAGGCGTAGCGGGATCGCGGGAATGCTGCTTCACCTGTTTGCCCTGCTCGTAGGAGCCTCGACGGCCGTGCTCATCTTCGCGGGTGGACTGGTCACCAGTACAGGGTCCGGGCTCTCAGTGCCGGACTGGCCCAACACGTACGGCTGGTTCATGCTGACGTTTCCGATCGACAGGATGGTCGGCGGCATTTTTTACGAGCACAGCCACCGCCTCATCGCGAGTCTGGTCGGCCTCCTGATCGTCGTGCAGGCAGCGTGGCTGTGGCAAGCGGAACCCCGGGGCTGGGTGCGACGCCTCGGGTACATCGCCGTCGGGGCTGTCGTCACGCAGGGCATCCTTGGGGGCATCACGGTGCTCTGGTTTCTGCCCGCGCCGATTTCGATCGCACACGCCGGTCTGGCACAGCTCGTGTTTTGTCTCACGGTATCGCTCGCGTTGTTCACCTCTCCCGGTTGGCGGCGCGCCTATACGAACAAAACGGCACCTCTCGGCACTGACCGGCCCCTGCAAACGATCGCGATGGTCACGACGGCACTCGTGTACGCGCAGATTATTGCGGGCGCGGCCATGCGGCACACCGGCGCGGGCCTGGCGATCCCTGATTTCCCATTGGTGTTTGGATCCATCGTGCCGCCGTACTGGACGGCCCCGATCGCTGTTCACTACGCTCATCGGGTTGGCGCGCTTGTGGTCTCCGGGTGCGTGCTGGCGACCGTTGGGCACGTGCTCTACCACCACCTGAGCCGACTGGAGTTGCGGAGACCGTCGCTCCTGCTGCTGGCACTGCTGGCGATTCAGATCACACTCGGCGGCTTGACCGTGCTCAGCGGCAAGCACTACATCATCAACTCGCTGCATGTCGTCACCGGCGCGTTCGTGCTCGGCACGTCCCTCGTGCTCACGCTGCGAATCTGCCGACCGCGCTTTGCTGTCACAGGGACTGGCGCCACCGGATCCGATGTACTACGCGGCTCGAGTCGAGCGTACGAATCAACCGGCGAATGGAGCCCGACCCCTGGAGTCCCCGGAGCGCGCGCATGAAGCCCACCGTTGACGCGGCAGCAACACCCTCGGTCCCGGCTACGACGGGATGGGACGCTACGGATGCACAACCGGCACACCGCGCGGCCGACTTCGTCACGCTGGTCAAACCGCGGCTGAACCTGCTCGTGGTCTTCACGGCGGCCGCCGGCCTGTACCTCGCGTCGCCGAACGGCGTTGCGCTGTCGGTGTTGCTGCACACCCTTGTGGGCACGGCGCTCATTGCCGGGGGGGCAGCGGCTCTGAACCAGGTCTTGGAGCGGGATACCGACGCGCTGATGCGCCGTACGCGCACGCGACCGATCGCGAGCGGCCGTCTGCGCCCGTCGCAAGCCGTGTTGTTTGGCCTCGCCCTGTCAACGGCGGGTCTCATCGAACTTGCCGTGGGGGTCAACCCTCTCTCCGCCGGCATGGCGGCCCTGACGCTGGGCAGCTACGTACTCGTTTACACGCCACTCAAGCGACGGACGTCGCTGGCAACGCTCGTTGGAGCCGTTCCTGGCGCGCTTCCCCCGGTCATTGGCTGGGCGGCCGCCACCGGCTCTCTGACGCTGCCGGCGCTCGTACTTTTTGGGATCTCGTTCTTCTGGCAGATGCCGCACTTCCTCGCGATCGCGTGGCTGTACCGAGATGAATACGCCGCGGCGGGGATTCCGCTGCTGCCCGTGGTTGAGCCAGACGGACGCCGCACGGGACAGCAGGCGCTGCTCTACAGCGCCGCACTGTGGCCGGTAAGCCTTTTGCCGCCGCTCGTCGGACTCGCCGGCGGCTTGTATCTTCTTGTGGCGACTGTGCTCGGGCTGACCCTGATTGCGCTGAGCGCCAACTTTGCGCGCGATCGATCGGCGACGACTGCGCGACGCCTGTTTCTGTTTTCCATCACGTATCTCCCGCTGCTCTGGGGAGCGCTCGTCGCCGACCGTCTCTGGATCTGACGACTCTGATGCAGATATCCGACTTGCCGGCGCTCAATGCGACACTAAACGGCCTTGCGGCGATCTTCCTGACGACGGGTTTCGTCATGATCCGTCGCGGCAATCGCGAACTGCACAAGCGCTGCATGCTGGCGGCACTCGCCACGTCCGCACTGTTTCTGATCTCCTACGTCGTGTATCACGCCAACGCCGGTTCACGGCCGTTCCTTGGCCAGGGCGCCGTCCGTGTTGTGTACTTCGGGATTCTGATCACCCACGTGGTCCTTGCTGCCGCCATCCTTCCTCTCGCGCTGATGACCGCAGCGCGCGGTCTGACCGCCCAGTTCGACCGGCATGTCCGCCTGGCCCGTTGGACGCTGCCGATCTGGCTCTATGTCTCGGTCACCGGTGTGGTGATCTACCTGATGCTTTACCAGCTGTACTAGTGGTCTGGTTGCGAATTGGCTTGTGCACTGAGGGCGTTGAGGCCCCCGGCTGGCCAGCGCGGATTTCACCTGTCATGGATTGCGGCTATCTGAGAGCCACGCGCTCGTGAAATCCGCGCCAGGCGCGACGAGGGAGCATGCCGGGCGCATGTGACCGAGGAGCAACGCCGCCAGACGGGAGGCATAGAGCGCTTTTCGAATAGCCTTGTGTTTCGGCATTGCGGCTCGTGCTTATCCGGTTGTTTCAGCTAACCCCTATATCTTGCGATCAGCCTGGGGGGCGCACGTCCTGCGCGCCGCGAATCCGTCGGGCGGGCGTGGGCGTCCGTCCGGTCCCCAGGCCCAGCAGGGTCTGAAAGGCGGCCATCGGGTGCCGCCGCCGATTGTGCCGAAACACGAACTCATCGAGGTAGACCTGTAGTTGCGCCTTGCTGACGCCGTGGTGCGTGCCAATCAACCACTGTTGGCAATTGCCGATGACGCGGTCGGCCAAAGGCACGACGGAGGGCACCCCCCTGTGCAGGGCGCTCCGGATCGGTTGCGGGCGGGCGACGTGTCTCACGTCAGCGGCCTGGAGCCCATCGAAACTTTTCAGCCCGTCGGTGTAGACCGTCGCCCCCGGCGCAATGTGGTGAGTGACGAACGCGAGCATCGTCGATTGTTTGAAGTTCGGGATCACGGACATGCGGACCCGACCCGACCGATCCCCGCGTCGTTCCACCGCCACCAGCACCAGCGCGGCTTTCCGCCCCTTGAGTTGGCGACTGCCGCGCAGGCCGGCCTGGGGCGCGCCCACCCAGGTGTCATCGATCTCCACGTCGCCGTACAAGGGCTCCCGCCCCGCGTTCACCATCGCGCGCCGCAGCTTGTGCAACAGCAGCCACGCCGTTTCGTACCGCCGCAGGCCCAACTGCCGCTGCAGCAGGAGCGCCGAGAGGCCCCGCTTGTCGGTAACCGTCAAATAGGCCGCCCAGAACCACACCAGGAGCGGCGTCTTCGTGTTGTGGAGAATCGTCCCGGCGGTCAGCGACACCTGATACCGGCACGCCGCACATTGCCAGCGCCGGTGTGTGGTCAGGCGATAGCCGCGCGCGTGCCGGCACCGGGGACACACAAAGCCGTCCGGCCAGCGGCACGCCGCCAAGTAGTCCTGACAGGCCTCGGCGGTCGCAAATTGCCGCTGAAACTCCCGGAGATTCTTCGGAAACGACGGGCGCGCCACGCCGATACACTACCGGTGGTGGCTTGCTGAAACAACCGGATAAGCACGTTGCGGCTACTCGAACGCCACACGGTCATGAAAAGCGCTGTAGCCGGCCGAATGCCTAACGCGTTTTCGAGTTCTTCATAGTAGACCGGAGCCGAAAACGCGCTAGCTGATTCGCAACCAGACCACTAGCCGGTAAAAATGAAATTTGGACGCCGCACCGAGGGAGAAGGCGCCGAGCGCACAGGGTGCCGTCTGTACAACGGGCCTGGTGGAATAAAATGGACTCGACATGCCGCAGTACGCGCTCTCTGGGCCTCGCCGCTGGCAAGCCACCCTCGTTGTGGCGGTGTTCGTCTTTGCCGTCATCGGCGCCGGACTGGTCGGCTGGTGGTACGCAGGGGTTTCGACGCCGATTTCGGGACCGATCGTCCTCATCTCCATCGACGACCTGAGCCCATCGCGGGTGTCTGGCGGCATTCGCGCCGGCGACGCGACATCGTCTATCGAGGCTCTCGCGACCGACGCCGTGATCTTTGAACGTGCGTACACACACTCACCGCTGACGCTCCCCGCCCACGCCTCCATGCTTGCCGGGCAACTCCCGTTCGAACACGGTGTCAGGGATGAGGCCGGATTCGCACTACGAGAGAACGCGGATTCGCTGGCGGAGCTACTGCGGAACCGCGGCTTCGAGACCGGAGCGGCCGTATCGTCCTTTCTGCTTCGGCCGGCAACGGGCGTCGCCCAGGGCTTCACGTTCTTTGATGCCGAATTGCCGGACGAGCCCGACGCGCACTCGCCGGTGGTCGAACGCGACGGCGCGCAGACCGCCCAGGCAGCCGCACAGTGGCTTCGCTCGCAAGCCGAGGATCGCGTCTTCCTCCTCGTCCAGGTGAGCGGAGATGCCGCCGAATCCACCGTGGCGCAGCTTGTCGCGATGCTCGAAGAGTTGAGGCTGTACGATCAGGCCACAATCATCCTGACATCCAGTCACGGTGCCACCGGCGCCGGCGGGTCACTCGACGACGCATCGCTTCACGTACCGTTGCTCGTCAAGCAGCCGGACCGCGAAGGCGCGGGCCGTCGCGTCGCCGTGCCCGTGCAGCACATCGATATCCTCCCGACCCTCCTCGATCTGGTGCGCGCGCCCATTCCCTCTGGGCTGCGGGGTCGATCTCTTCGCGCGGTGCTCGGCGGCGATGAGACAGGTCTCGCCGATCAGCCGATCTACGCCGAGTCTCTGGCGGGGCGGTTCAGATTTGGAGGCCCAGGGAAATTCGCGCTCGCAAGCCAGGCGTACCGATACGTTCGCAGTGGCAACGATGCCGCCGGAGAGTCCGAGGGTGAACCGGCGAGCCCGTCGCCTCCCGAAGCGGCAGACGCTACTCGCCTCAGCGAAGAACTCGACCGCCTCCTCGAAGGACAGCCCGTGGGTCAGCCGACGGAGATTGCGGCCGCTGATGAGGACCAGTACGCCGCGCTGGGGTACCTGGGAGGCGCGTTGATCGCCGATGCGGAATCAGCATCGATCGATCCTGCGGATGAAGCGTTCGTCGCGGAGACTTATCGTGCCGCTGCGAGACTCGCGGGACAGAAATCCTACACGGTGGCCATCGACCTGCTGCAAGCACTTGCGCATGCCCATCCGCAAATGGCGGTGGCGCAGTATCAGCTCGGCATGCTGCTGTCGCGTGCGGGACGACTCGACGAGGCCGTGACCGCGTTCCGCGCGGCCGCCTCAGCCGAACCTGACGATCCGTACATTCCTGCGGCGCTGGCGCGTGTGCTGATGCGAGCCCGCCGGTACGACGAAGCCAGCGACCGCGCGAGACTGGCCGTCGCGCTGGCTGAACGGCAGGACACCCGGGCACGTTGCACCGCCTTCGAGGTGGCGGCGCGCGTGGCGCTCGTACTTGACGATCGAGAACGCGCCGAGGCGTACGGCGAAGCCACCGAACTCGAGAATCCCGGGCTGCCGATGGCGCGGTTCGTCCGCGGGCGACTGCTGCACGCGGATGGCATGTATGAGGAGGCGCTGGTGGCGTTTCAGGAGGCCACCACCGTGCTCACGCAGCATGGCCGCGCGCTTGAGGAACTGCACTGGTATCTGGGAGATACGCTCCGAAGGCTTGACCAGTACCCCGAGGCGGAAGCGCAATTCCGCGAGGAGCTGCAGGCCTTTCCACGCAGCATCGCCGCGTACGCCAGTCTAGTCACCCTCTACCACGCCTCGAATCGTGCGGGCGGGGTGGAAGAAGCTCTCGACGCCCTCGTCGACACCGCGCCCACCCCAGAGGGCTACGACGCCGCCGCCAGGCTCTGGACGATCGTCGGCGAGCCGGCACGCGCGGCGGCACTTAGAGCCGATGCGCGCATGCGGTTCAACGGGGATCCGTCGCTCGCGTTGTTTCAGCCGTAGCTCCCGACTGCGCTACGGCCAGGCCGCATTTCACCTAATCCCGGCAGCCCACATCGGTCACCGACTGGACCACTCCATACCGGTGCGACCACCGGAACCCGCGGACACGAAGAATAGGGAAATAACGGACGAGAAGAGCCGGTGCCGAACTTCAGTTCACGCTACGGCCGCTCCGGCTCCGGCCGGCCGAACCGCGCGTCGTCGATCGCGGCGTTCGCTTCCAGTTCGTCGAACTGAAGCGTCGACTGCCCGTTGGTCCAGGTCAACACCACGTGAAACGGCATCTGCACACCGTCTACCTCACGGTAGTCGCTGAAATCCATTCGTACGGGAACAGGCCCCGCCCCTGTGTCGGTCCAGCGCAGGAGGCGACGCAACATGCCCGCATCGTCGATATACAGGTCGACGGGATGTTCTCCTGGATTGGCGCCCCTGAGGATCTCGACCTGATCATCGCCAATATCGCCGTAGCCCACCTGCCACTCGCTGAACGCCTCCTGGATCTGCGCCGGAAACGACGCCATCGAGTCAATCCCGGCACCAGTCAGACTCGTTCCGGTCAGGCTGAGGAGCGGAACGGGCGTGTCGGGCTGATATTTCCACCCGTTCGTTCCGTCATACGCCCATATCAAATCGGACAAAAGCCCATGCGCGACAATCGTGCGCTTGTTCGGCCTTGCGGCATAGAACTCCATCGGCACGACGGCACCAGCCGTGTCGAACCCGACGTAGGTACCCGACCCGGTGATGCTCGAAATCGTCGCGAGTCGCTCGGCGCCGCCAAGCGCCTGTATGTATCGCTCGAATACCTCTTCGGCAGATGGCGCATAAAGGGCGGCGAAAAACCGGAGCGGCTGAGGATCGTCAAGGAGTTCTGAGTACTGCAGTCTCAGACTCGGCGCCTGACCTGGAAAATAGTCCCCGTTGTGACAGGTGAAACAGGTCACCCGCTGCTCGCCGCCGAAATACGTGCGGTTGATGGTGTTCATCATGATCACCATCTGTCGAGCTCGCTGAATCCGAGGCGTCGGAATCGCAAACGCCTCGGTATCGTAGGTGATCGCCGGAGAATGGCAGCCGACGCAGTCAAGCAGGAGGGCGGAGGCGAACATGCCCATCGTGTCGTTGAACTCGTCCACGGGAATGCCCTTGAGCACCTGGACGTCCGAGTACACCTCCTCGGCCATCGGCTGCGCCTGTGCCGACGCCTTCTGGCCGGCAACAAACGCGACGCCCAGCAGGCATGACGCCGCCACTGCAATGGCACCACCCGCCAACCGTCGCCTGCCAATCCGCTTGTGGTTCACGTCCCTCATTCGATTATCCCCAAGCAGTGCTCAGCGAAGGCGCCGATGTCCGCGGCCGACCTAGCCCTGTTGTCTTATCCGCGCTCCCGCGTGTACATGTTGGCCAGGTCGCGATCTTCGCACGGCAGGTCCTCGGTCAGCAGCGCCTGCGGATCGGGATTCAGGTTGCTCCTTTCGGGATTCATCACCCACGGCTCGGTCAGATAATCGTCATACACGGTCGCCTGCCACGTGAAACTGTTCCCCTCGCGCGTTATGCGTTCAACGACCCGCATATTGTTGGAGTGCAAGTACCCGGGCCACGCGAGCCAACTCCAATCGGTGAAGCCCACGCTGTCGATCACCATCGTGTCGCCTTCCCACTCGCCCACGGAATCTCCGTAGTAGGTCAGGTCCTGCGAACGTATCGGATGGTGCTCGCGGCCATCGATCGGGATGACGCGAAAGGTATTCATGTGCGTATACATAAAGATCAGTTCGGTGTCGGTCTGCACGATCTTGCTGGGCGCGCCGATGCGCGGCAGGCCCTCCGGATAGCACCGACCGTCCGGATCCTCCGCATTGCCGTTGACGTCCAGGAACTCCACGCGCTCCCAGTACTCGGGCTTGTACACCGGCTTGTTCGGGTCCATGCGCTGGCGCACGCCGCTGTCGCGCTCAAAATTGACGCTGGGCGCGCACTCTTGTGCCGGGTGACACGGGCGTCCCGTGCTCAACACGGTGATGTTACCGTCCGCATCGGGCACCAGAGTCCCGCCTCGACCGCCCGCCCAGACGCCGCTCAGATCAGGCTTGCCGTCAGCCGTGCGCGGCGTCTCTGCATTCGGCCCTGGGCCGCCACCCCTCCCTTGCGCAGCCGTGTCCGCGGGCACGAAACACAACGCAGCCGCAGCAGCAACGACGACGATTCCGTTCGCAAAAATACCTCGACGCATCATGACTCCCAGTCTCTTCGAACTGATCGAAGGTGTCAGTTACTCGTTGAGCCGCTGCGCTTCCTCGGAGGTGGGATCTTCGTGAAACAGCGTCACGACCCGCCCATCCGGAAACGTCATCTGGCGAACCCGACCGAGGTTCGCGCCGTTGAAGGCTGGCGCGAACGTGACGTCGTAGACCTCTCCAACCTTGAAGATCCGCACCATGCCGGCCGCACGCAGGGCCCCTGGTCCCGCGCCCGCCATCTCCCACTCCTCAACCGTCCCGTCCGGCTTCGTCTCCTCGAACAACCAGCGCACGTGCGGATTGATCATGGCGAACCGCACCAGTGTCCCGGTGAAGGAGCCAATCTCGTTCATATCGTATTCAGCCTGGATCGCGTGGTGAGCGGCCACGGGCGGTGCCGAAACCACCCCCGCCATCAACAGCGCTGCAACCATCGCCGCCACAACCGTGCCCGTTCTTACGTTCCTCATCGCTTGCCTCCCGTTACTGAAATCCGCCCTACTGCCCAATGTTCTCCGGCACAGGTATGACCACATACGGATTATACGTGTTGGTATTGGTCGTCGTCAGCACCCACGTGGAGTCCCCTTGCGTGCGCGTGATGCGCTTGGGAAGCATGATGTCAGCCCTGTAGTCGTCCCAGTTCTGATCGCCGTACTCGGCGTATGTCGTCTCGGAGACAACGGCCCCGGTTGTCTCGACCCTCACAATGTAGGTGCCTACCAGATCCATCAGCGCCTCCGGATGCGGCACCACCAGGCTCGCGTCCTTCCGCACGGACACGTTTACGGTGACATCGGACACGGGATCCGGCAACGGAAACGACAAGACGGCGGATTGATCGTCCTGCCTCTCCATCGTGGCAAACGGGCCCGCCAGCGTAGCGGCCTTGACAACCCCAAACGGCGTCGTCCAGAGGCGGACCAGGCGCGCCGTCACCTCATCGGCAGCCGCGGTGGCGTTCATGCCGCGTTCGGTTTCGTTCCACGCCGCAGTGCCGGACACCACTTCAATCCGTCGCTCGCTCTCCCCAGGTCGAGTCAGCGTTAAATCCTCGCGCATCCCGGGATAGGAAAAGTTCAGGCTCATCCTGTATTCCGGCACGTCGAACAACTGGTCACCCACCGACAGGCTCCCACTTGCCCAATGCTCCAGCGTCAGGATCGAATCCAGCGACCCCCGATCGTTATTTGAGCGCCCGCGCAGCATCCCCATTGAATTAGCCAGTTCACCAACGACGTCCTCGACGGTCGCGGGGAGCTCTGTCGAGGCGGTGGGCCTCTGCGCGCCGACGGGGACAACCAGCGAGCCCACGGTCACCGCAGCCGCCGTGGCCAGTGCCGCGATTCGAATGCCCATCATGAAAAGATCTCCTAAAACTTAATAGTGCCTGGCGATTTCGGAACCCAAAACCACAGATCGGCTGAAGGTTAGTTGAAATCCCCCGACCGTGTCCACCCATTAGAGGCTACGGTGGTATCTCAGTTGAAACGCTACCGAGGCTACTGCCCGGTGGCCTGACAGGCTGCAGGGCGGGGCAAGTCGACCGCACGAACCTTCTCAGGCCTATGCCCAGGGCCCGTCGTGTCCCGGTCGGTCCTGCCGTTTCGCGACTCCAGTATGGGCTCGAGACACGAAGTGTGATACATCCACTCCATCCATGGCCGACATCGCCGCCCAATCCACGGGGGCACCCTACAAGGTGGCAGCTCGAAGAGACGCGTCGCCGGCAACGATCGACCGCCCCGTTCCCGTGGGCCAAGGGCGGAAGAATATGATGAATCGTCGGTCTTAATGCCTTCAGACGTAGCCCCAACCACCATCCCCACACCTGTCAAGACCGAGGCAGAGCTCCGGTTCGATGAGTCACGACGCAAGGTAGGCATCGTCGCCGGTCCGCTCATGTTCCTGCTGGTGCTGGCGTGGCCCTTCGCGTCGCTCTCACCGGAGGCGCACCGGCTGGCCGCGGTGATGGCGCTGGTGATCGTCTTCTGGATCACCGAGGCGCTGCCGCTGGCCGTGACCTCGTTGCTCGGGCCGTCGCTGGCGATCGTCCTGCAGGTCGCGCCGGCCGGGTTAACGTTCCGGCCGTTTGCGAGCACGACGATCTTTCTGTTCATCGGCAGCTTCATCCTGGCGCAGGCGCTGTTCGTCCATCGGGTCAACGAGCGGGTCGCGTTCGGTGTGCTCTCCCTGAAGATCGTCGGCGCACGACCGACCCGCATCCTGATCGCGTACGGCCTGCTGGCCGCCTTCCTCTCAGCCTGGATGAGCAATACCGCGACGGCGGCCATGCTGGTGCCGATCGGGTTGTCGCTGATCCGGTTCATGGAATCGGAGGCGGACATTCCGAAGAAGTACGGCACCGCGCTGATGCTCATAACGACCTACTGCTGCTCGCGCGGCGGCATGGCAACGCCGGTTGGCACGCCGCCCAACCTGATCGCCGTCGGCATGATCAGCGAACAGCTCGACGTGCGAATCACGTTCGTCCAGTGGATGCTGTTCTCGATGCCGATCGTGCTCGTGCTCTTGGCGATCGTGCTTGCGTATCTCAGCTGGGCGGGAAACGCCGGGGTCGACGAGATTCCGGGCACCGACAGGATCATCGCCGAGCGCAAGGCAGCTCTGGGACCGTGGCGACGGGGCGAGATCAACGCCGTCATTGCGTTCGGCGTCACGGTCACGTTGTGGGTCGGCCCGGGCCTTCTGGCGCTGGTGCTGGGGCGCGAGCATCCGGTGACGGTGTCGGTGCTCGCAAGCATTCCGGAGGCAGTGGCTGCGATGGTGGGTGTCGTCCTCCTGTTCCTGCTGCCAATCAGCAAGACTGAGCGCAGCACGATCACCTGGCGTCAAGCCGCCCAGATCGACTGGGGCACGATCCTGCTGTTCGGCGGAGGCCTGGCGCTGGGGGCGCTGGCGGCGTCGACAGGTCTGGCGCGAGTGGTCGGCGAAGGCATCACCGGACTGGTGCCGACCAGTGACCTGGCGGCGCTGACGTTCGCTGCGGCGTTCTTCACCGTGGTCTTGTCGGAAACGATGTCCAACACGGCCGCGACCAACATCTCCATACCCATCGTGATCTCGATTGCGATGGCATCCGGGGTCGACCCGATTGTCCCGTCGGTGGCGTCGGCGTTGTCGGCGTCGGTCGCCGACGCGCTGCCCGTCTCGACGCCCCCGAACGCAATTGTCTACGCCTCCGGCCGTGTGACCATCACCGACATGATCCGATACGGTGTCGTCATGGATCTGATCGCCGTGACACTGGTTCCGGGGCTCGCGCTGCTGATCATTCCGCTGTTTCTCGGGTAGTCTCGGCGGGAGAGGACACATCGGCGTCGGATGGAGTATCGTCGGCTCGTATTCGGTGAAGAATCAGGTCAGATTCCCGGCCGTTGAGCGACGGACTCGACGGCGGGCAGGGCACCGGATGCAATCGGAGGGTTAAAGCGTATGACGTCTCTTACATCGATACGAGACCGGCGATGGCTGGCGCTGATGGCCGGCGTCGCTGGCGTGGCGCTGACGGTGTGGCTCTCGAGTTCAACGACAGGCGCGCAAGGCTACCACCTGGGCCTTCCCGACGAGCCCGCGTGCCAGTCCCTCACCCCCGCGTCGGCGGGTGGGCCCCTTCCGAACAACCAGAACCTGATGGTGCTCCGCTTCCTCGGGGTCGCGAACTATGAGCTGACCTATCGCGGACAGGTGATTCTCCTCGACGCCGGGATCGAATTGCTGCCGTGGTGGGCACAGACCGGGCTGACGCGCGATCAGATCACCAAGGCTGACGGCATCTTCATCGGTCACGCCCATGGCGAACATCTCTGGGACGTGCCGTACATCGCTGAGCGAACGGGTGCGACGGTGATGGCGGATCCCATCGGCGCCACGTTCCTGAGGGAATCCGGGCTGCCAGAGAGCCAGATTTCCGAAGTCAAGGGGCTTGGGGGAGACGGGGAAACCGCGGCCTTCGACGGATTCACCGTTCGGCCGGTGCTCGGCCATCACAACATCATTGACACCACCTACATCAGGAAGATTCGGACCGCCGCCGGAGCCGTGACGCTCAAGCCCGGTCTCACGGACCCCGAAGAAGCGTTTCGGCAGGAGCTCGGCGAGCGCGGGCCCCGGCTCGATCCCGAGACCCGACAGCGGCTGGTCACCGAGGGCACGATGCGGTATGTCGTCTCGCTGGATAACGGGTTCCGGTTGATCTACGGCGACAGCGCTGGGCCCGTCACCGACGCTGAAAGCGAGCTGATGGAGACGGTGCCTGCGTTGGATGTAGCGCTGATCCCGTACTACGGGCTTGAAATGGCTACCCCCCTCACGATGAACTTCGTTCGGTTGTTCAAACCGTCCGTCATCGTTCCCACACACTTTGATGGCCATCGGGCGCGCACACTCGACATGCCTATCGGGCCGCTCGCGCTCGAGGTCAGAAAAGAGCTGCCTGAGACCACCGTGCTCACGCCGCTGCTCAAGGCTCCGATCTGCATCGACACCGTGACCAAGGAAGTCTTTGTCGGCTCGTGCTTATCCGGTTGTTTCAGCAAGCCACCACCGGTAGTGTATCGGCGTGGCGCGCCCGTCGTTTCCGAAGAATCTCCGGGAGTTTCAGCGGCAATTTGCGACCGACGAGGCCTGTCAGGACTACTTGGCGGCGTGCCGCTGGCCGGACGGCTTTGTGTGTCCCCGGTGCCGGCACGCGCGCGGCTATCACCTGACCACACACCGGCGCTGGCAATGTGCGGCGTGCCGGTATCAGGTGTCGCTGACCGCCGGGACGATTCTCCACAACACGAAGACGCCGCTCCTGGTGTGGTTCTGGGCGGCCTATTTGACGGTTACCGACAAGCGGGGCCTCTCGGCGCTCCTGCTGCAGCGGCAGTTGGGCCTGCGGCGGTACGAAACGGCGTGGCTGCTGTTGCACAAGCTGCGGCGCGCGATGGTGAACGCGGGGCGGGAGCCCTTGTACGGCGACGTGGAGATCGATGACACCTGGGTGGGCGCGCCCCAGGCCGGCCTGCGCGGCAGTCGCCAACTCAAGGGGCGGAAAGCCGCGCTGGTGCTGGTGGCGGTGGAACGACGCGGGGATCGGTCGGGTCGGGTCCGCATGTCCGTGATCCCGAACTTCAAACAATCGACGATGCTCGCGTTCGTCACTCACCACATTGCGCCGGGGGCGACGGTCTACACCGACGGGCTGAAAAGTTTCGATGGGCTCCAGGCCGCTGACGTGAGACACGTCGCCCGCCCGCAACCGATCCGGAGCGCCCTGCACAGGGGGGTGCCCTCCGTCGTGCCTTTGGCCGACCGCGTCATCGGCAATTGCCAACAGTGGTTGATTGGCACGCACCACGGCGTCAGTAAGGCGCAACTACAGGTCTACCTCGATGAGTTCGTGTTTCGGCACAATCGGCGGCGGCACCCGATGGCCGCCTTTCAGACCCTGCTGGGCCTGGGGACCGGACGGACGCCCACGCCCGCCCGACGGATTCGCGGCGCGCAGGACGTGCGCCCCCCAGGCTGATCGCAAGATATAGGGGTTAGCTGAAACAACCGGATAAGCACGAGTGGTCTGGTTGCGAATCAGCTCGGCATTCGGCCGGCGATGCCTCCCGCCTGGCGGCGTTGCTCCTCCGTCACATGCGCCCGGTATGCTCCCTCGTCGCGCCTGGCCAGCCGGGCGCCCCACCGCCCTCGGTGCACAAGCCAATTCGCAACCAGACCACTAAGTACAAGTGAAAGTCGCGCTAGACTGCCGGCCTGACCGCTGTGGGTCCCGCCGGCAGGTGCCGGGCTTTCTGCAACTGGAGCAACGCGAGCGCCACGGCGATCGTGAATCCGACGGCGTCGGTGACCGGGAAGACCACCACGAGCAGGCCGGCGGCGGTCACCGCCACCACACGTTCCACCCGGCCGGCCGGCGCCCACAGATAGCCGATCATCGCGGCGCCCCAGAGGCCGATCGCCAGCAGCGCTTTTCCGATCACATACGCTGAATCGGACCAGCCGCCCAGCAGCATCAGCGCCGGGTCGTACACCGCCATGTAGGGCACGACGAACCCTGCAATGGCAATTTGCGTGGCCTTGAATCCGATCCGCATGTACGGGGCCTTGGCGATCGAGGAGGCAGCCAGCGCGGCCAGCGCGACAGGCGGTGTGAGGTCCGCCATGATCCCGAAATAGAAGACGAACATGTGCGAGACGATGAGCGGCACGCCCAGCTGCAGCAGCGCCGGCGCGGCGACGGCACTCGTGATGATGTAGTTCGGAATGGTCGGGATACCCATGCCGAGCACCAGGCAGACTACCATCGTGAGCACGAGGGACAGGAAGAGGCTCGCGTTGCCCACCTGGAGAATGAAGCCGGCAATGGTGCTCGCGGCCCCGGTCAAGGTCAGCACGCCGATGACCACGCCGACAATCGCGCACGCCAGGCCGACTGGCAGCGCCTGCGTGGCTCCGTCGATCAGGCCGGTCCGCATGATCTGTAACGTTGCGCGGCCGCCCTGCGCGAAGCCATTCACGATGACGAGCACGGCGATCACGGCAATGACCGGCGTGATGCCCCAGAGCGTGAAGCTGGACGCGCCCAGGCCGAGCGCGATCCAGAAAAACACACGAAACGCCTGTGGGCCGATCGAGGCCGAGATGCTGGCACCCAGAATCAGCAGCGCCGTCAAGGCCAGTCCGGTCAGCCCGGCGAACATCGGCGTGAAACCGTTGAACAGCATGAGGACGAGGCCGGCCACTGGAACCAGCAGGTACCACTGCCGCCGGATCGCGTCCCACGCATTTGGACACTCGTCCTTCGGCATGCCCATCAGCTGTGCGCGACCGGCCTCGAGGTGCACCATCCAGAACGCCGTCGCGTAGTAGAGGACCGCGGGAACGATGGCGGCCTTGCAGATCTCGATGTAGGGCACGTTGAGCGTTTCGGCCATGATGAACGCGACCGCGCCCATCACCGGCGGCATGATCTGACCGCCCATGCTCGCGGTCGTTTCCACGGCTCCGGCGAACACGGACGAATAGCCGAAGCGTTGCATGAGCGGAATCGTGAAGGACCCCACCGTCAGCACGTTGGCCACACCCGAGCCGCTGATCGTGCCCATGAATCCCGACGAGACGACCGAGACCTTCGCTGGACCGCCCTTCGTGTGGCCGACGGTGCCGAGGGCCACGGAATTGAACAAGCGCATCATGCCGCTGTGCTCGAGAAAGCTGCCAAAGAGAATGAAGAGAAAGATGTAGGTCGCAGACACAAGCGTGGGCGTGCCGTAGATGCCACCCGTGGCGACGTAGAGTTGCGCGACGACCTGGTCGTAGCCGAACGGCCTATGTGCGAGGGATCCGGGAAGAAACTGGCCGAACAAGCCGTACGCGAGAAACACACCGGCCACGGTCGGCAGCGCGATACCGATCACCCGTCGCGCCGCCTCGAAGAGCAGGCCCACGACGGCGGTGCCCACGATGAGGTCGGCGGTATTCGGTTGCCCCGCTCGTTGAATCAGGTCCGCCTCGAAGACCCAGTGGTAGAAGCCCAGGGCGAACGCGCCGAGCGCCAGTAGCCAGTCGTGCCAGGGAATCGTGTGGTGGTGGCCGCGGCGTGCCGCCGGGTACAGGAGATACGCGAGGAGGAGGAGAAACGCGACATGCAGCGACCGGGTAACCTGGCTCGAGAGAGGACTGATCGCCGCGATCGTGAGCTGGAATGCCGAGAAGGTGAGCGCACCGGCCATGATCGTCAGCCGACTGGCACCGGCCAGCTGACGCGCTCCGTCGGTCACTCGAGCAGGCCGACTTCCCTGTAGTAGGCAGCGGCTCCGGGATGAAGCGGCACGTCGAGGTTCAGCACAGCATCCTCGCGGGAGATCTGTTCCGCCGCGGAGTGCGCGGCGGCGAGTTCGTCGAGGTGCTCAAACAGCGCCTTCGTCATCCGGTAGATCACGTCGTCCGGCACGCTGTCGTGCGTGACGAGTACATTGCGGATCGAGGCGGTCACCACCGGCTCGGCCTGTCCGTCGTAGGTGCCGGCCGGGATCGTGGCTGGTTGATACACCGCGCGGCCGACGTTCTCCACGACGTCGGCGGGAATGGGAATCACGACGATCGGTACGCTGACGGCGAGGTCGCGGAGCGACGCCACGCCGAGCCCGGCCGACTGGAGCGTGATATCGAGCTGACGGTTCTTGATCAGCTCCACCGACTCGCTGAACGAGAGATATTCAACTCTTGAAAAGTCGTCGTACGAGAGCCCCGCCGCCGCCACGATCGCTCGCGCGTTCAGTTCCGTGCCGGAGCCTGGAGCGCCGACCGAAATACGCTTGCCTCGCAGGTCAGCGAGCGTTTCGACGCCTGCATCGGCGCTGGCGACGATCTGAATGTAGTTGGGGTAGATCGTCGCGACCGCCCGGAGCTTTCTGAGCGGCGTCGTGAATCCGGCATCCGCGTTTCCCTCCCAGGCGTCTGCCAGAACATCCCCGAGAGTAAACGCCAGCTCGCCACGTTCCGCTTCCAGCAGGCGCATGTTCTCGGCCGAGGCGGCCGTTGACTGCACCGAAATGTTCGCTTCAGGGATCACCGTGCGGAACACCTGCGACAGCGCGACACCGAGCGGATAGTAGACGCCACTGGTGTTACCAGTCAGGACCGTCAGAAACATGGGCGGCGTGCCGGCGCCGCATCCCAGGAACAGGGCCGTAGCGGTGGTCACCGCAAGCAGTTGTCGTGTCACCGCTGGTCTCCGGGCGACGGCAATCGCGTGATCCGGCCTCCTGACCGCGTCACGCGCCCGCAGCGGGCTTGCCATCGCTATTCACGCGGCCAACGCTCGCTGTTGCCGGTTGCACAAGCAGGTCGAGGGTGATGGCGTCGTCGGTGCGCAAGTCACGCACGAGCGCCTGCCCCAGAACCTGATCCAGGTAGTAGGGTGGCAACCCATCACTGGGGCTCTTGATCGCGACGTCGGCGGCGGTCAGCACGTGTCCCGCGGGAACATCGTGTGCAGCAACCAGTTTCTTCCCCATCTTCAGCAAGGGGCCGGCCTCGCTCGCGTAGACCTTCTTTCGACCGTCGCCGAGCGCCACGTACGCGCGCCGGAGATCGCGGACCATCTTCTTCATGCCCACCGGCTCGAGGGAGAAGCTGTGGTCCGTGCCTTTCATGGAGCGACTGAGGGTAAAGTGTTTCTCGATGACCCGTGCGCCCAGCATGTAGGCCGCCAGCGGCATGGCGATCCCGTTGTCGTGCCCTGAATAGCCGATGACCGCGTCCGGGAAGAGCTCGCGGTACGTCGCGATGACCCGGAGGTCGAGTTCGGAGAACTCGACCGGGTATCCGGCAGTGCACTGCAGAATGCAGAGCTGCGTGTTGATCGGCATGACCACGTCGTACGCCCGTTGCACGTCCTCCAGCGTCCCGCCACCTGTACTCACGACCATCGGCTTGCCGATCCGGGCGACGTACCTGAGCAGCGGCGTGTTCTTCAGATCGCCGGAGGAAATCTTGAAGGCCGGACTGCCCAGCTCGGCCAGAAAATCGGCGCTCGCGTGGTCGAACGCGGTGGCGAAAAAGGTGACCTTCAGCCGCGCCGCCTCCGAGAGCAGCTCTCCGTACTCCGCTTTGCCGAACTCGAGTGCCTCGCGGTGCTCGCCGTAGGTTGAGCCGAAACTGTTCTCGTTCTCGTACGGCTTGTCGAACATCTCGCGAGTGAACAGTGATCGATTGTGGCGCTTTTGCAGCTTGACCGCCGCCGCGCCGCTCTCGGCGGCCGCGCGGAAGATATCCTTGGCCGTCTTCAGGTTGCCCTGGTGGTTGTGTCCGATCTCCGCGATGACGTACGCCTCGCTGTCGTCGCTGATGACGCGATCCGCGATGGTGATCTGTCGGGTCATCGGCTCTCCTTTTCCCTCGTGCGCATCAACACGCGTTGTTCGCAAGCAACTCAGAATCCTTCGGTCTAGGCTGCTACAGGCATCGGTCTCCGCCGATGCCTCCCTCGACGCCGTCCGTGTCGCGGTACACCCTGTGGCAGGAGTCACAGGCCTCGTTCAACTGTTCGCTGATGTCGATGAAGGCGTCAAAATCCCTCGCCGTCGATGCCTGATGCGCCAGCTGTCCTACGGCGACCATGTCCGCGACGGCCTGCTTCCAGTCGTCCCGATCCACGGGCGCGAATCTGCCGTTCTGGCACTTGCGCCCCGGCGTCAAGAGCAGAGCCGCCGTCTCGGTCAGCGCGATGGCTGCCTGATCGACAGCTCGCCATCCTGGATAGATCGTCGATCCCCACTGCCTGTAGTCGAACGGCTGCCCAACCTCCAATGCCGGCTCGTCGCTTGGGTTCCTGATCTGGAGGTTGAAGATGATGTTCGCGTTGGGAAACGCGATGCCCCGCATCAACTCTGCGAGATTTCCCTCCGGGGGTGGCAGCGAGCCGGCATCGGCGGTGAGTGTTGGCGGGGCGGGGGCCTCCGTTACTGGAAACGCGGTCCCCGCAAGGTCCGCTTCGCTCAGCGCGGCCTGCCCCGCTGGAAACGCGCCGCCCTGCAGGATGTACGCCGTCAGATCGATGGCTTGCTCCCGGGAAAGACTACCGGGGAGGTTAAAGGGCATGGTCGTCTGAATCTGGTCGACGATGGCCGAGAGGGGAGCCGCGCTGTTATTCGACAGAAACAGGTCTCCGGTCAGCGGCGGTCCGATGGTGCCCTCGAATTCCATGCCGTGACAGGACGCGCAACCGTCCTCGTAGAGCACCGCCCCACGAGCGGCCTGCTCGGCGGAGTAGACGCCTGCCGTGAGGGGCCGCAACTGCTGCGCCTGGCCCGATGGCGTATACATGGCGACGATACCGAGAGCGCAGCACATGGTGCCGATCGCGTAGTGAAAAGCCGATGGGCGCCATGAGACCAAACGCATAGTGACATCCCCCAAATATTGTTCGAGTTGCACCACAGCCACACCGCTGAGGCCAAGCACGCCCATTCTATCTCAGCGTCTACCGATCTCCAGCCCGTGGTCCCGGACCCAGGACCATGGATCGGACCGCAGCAATGTGCGCGTTCTCCTCGATGAGCTCGAGCAGATGCATGGCCTCCAGGATGGACCGGCCGCATGCGATCGCGCCATGTCTTTCGAGGATGGCGCCCCTGGGTCCACCGGCGCCCATCATCGCGACGATCTCGGCGTCAGTCTGCGTCAGCCCGCCGGGGGCGAGAGGGATCATCGGCACGGAGCCCAGTTTGGCATCGGCGGTGACCGTCACGCTTGGCGGCGCGATGCTCGCGGCTGCCCATCCAGTGACCCAGGGCGGGTGCGCGTGGGCGATGCCATGCACGTCAGGCCGCATCTGGTAGATCGCCAAGTGGATGGCCACGTCGCTCGTCGGTTGCGCGCCTTCGCGCACCTGGCCGTCGAGCCCGACCACGCAGAGGTTCTCGATCGTGCACTCTGCGAAGCCGACCCCAGTCGCCTTGATAACGCAGGCGTCGCCCGAGGGAACACGGGCCGAGAGATTGCCTCCGATATTGGTCTGCAGTCCGGTCCGAAACGCGCGCTGCGCCGCGTCTACTACCGACTGCTTCGTGAGCAGGACATCGTTTTCAGGCATTGCAACTCGGTATCATACGACCACACTCGCAGAACGCGAGCGCATTTCAAAGACGCGCCGGGAGCTTTCGCGCCATCGGCGATCGTCGAACGGGGTGGCGCGGCCGGCGAAGAAGGGGGCGGCCGGTCCCGGCCGCCCGGTCGAAGCGTGCTACATCGGCCGAAAGGCGCGATTCCAGTAATCTCGATTCTTGATCTCGACCGTGACCTTCTTGATCTCTTCAATGAACTCCGCGAGCAGCTCGGCCTTCTTCCGCACGATGCGCTGGCCTTTCTCCGGGGTCGCTCTGAAGGGATTGCCCGGGTTGCCGATCAGGCCGGTGTCGCTGTACTCCTGGTGATCCATCGGCACCCACGCGGCATCCTTGCCGTTCATCGTCAGATACGGAGAGCCATTCGCCTTCGTGAACTTGTTGCTGACGTCCGTGATCCACTTGGGCGGGTGCGTGAAGTCCTTGTCGGTGCGTTCGAGGTGCACGATTTTCTTGCCGTACATACTCTCGAAGAGCAGACATTCCGACGTCTCCACCTCGCTGCCATGCCAACCCGGCGCTTCCTCTGGCGGGTTCTCGATAATGCCTTCGTCAGCCAGGAGCGCCGGGGCTGCTTCGGCGTCGTTGCGCCAGCAGCAGACAAAGGCGCCGGTTTCGTAGCGAAGGGTCCTCAGCGCCGGATCCACAGCCTTCATGTTGGAGGTGTGGCCCGTGGCAAAGATCAGTTTGTTGAAGCCGTTCTGGATCAGCGACCGGCCCACCTCGTACAGCACGTTCTGATAGACCGACGCACTCAGCGTCACGGTGCCAGAGGCCGTGCCGGGCTGGTGTAGGTGCTGCGGTGAATAGCCGAACGGAATGGTCTCGTAGTGGGGGACGTTGGCGAGTTCGGCGGCGAGCTGGCAGGGCAGCTCGGTGGCGATACTGTCGGTGGAGACGGGCAGGTGCCGTCCGTGCTGTTCCGTGCTTCCAAGCGGGATCAGGACGATGTCGGTTTCCTCCAGCCACTTTCGGACGTCCAGGTAGCCGCAGCGAAACAGGTTATAGATCTTCTCTTCTTTGACTTCTTTCTGTACTTCCCACTCCATGCCCCGTCTCCTCTTGGAAAACCGCTAAGATCGCGCTCTGTACTGTGGTCGCCGCCTGCGTAACCGAGGTCGCCAAACTCCAACCACCGCGAACTCGCGGTGGCTGCAAACTCGCAATCGTAGTGCCCTCACGCCTTGGGCGTCAACCGAATCGCGGCCGCTCGACGATGCGCATCCATGCCTTCGTATTCCGCCTGGCGGGCAGAATACGGGGCCAGCAGTTGCACCCCTCTCTCGTCGACCCACTGGTGGGTGATTACCTTCAGGAAATGTCCCACCCAGAGCCCCCCTGTATATCTGGCTGCCCGCGCTGTCGGAAGAATGTGGTTGGTGCCCGAGACTTTGTCGGCGAACACTTCGGCCGCTGATTCTCCCAGAAAGAGGGATCCGTACGAGGTCAAGCGCGGAACGAGAGCCTTGGGGTCCCGTGCGTGGACCTCCAGGTGCTCCGGGCCGTAGTCGTTGGCATAGGCGGCCGCATCCGCCAGAGTTGGCACAACGACGATGATGCCGTTGTCTTCCCAGGAGCGGCGGGCCACCTCTTCAGTCGTCAACTCGCCGAGCTGCCGCTCGATCTCTTTCACGACATCCGCGGCGAGTTGTTCGGATGTCGTGACGAACGCACCCCTGGCGTTGGGGTCGTGCTCACATTGGGCCAGCAGGTCCGCAGCGATGTAGTCGGCGCGGCCGGTCTCGTCGGCAATGACCATGCATTCGCTGGGGCCGGCAAGAAAGTCGATACCGACGGTTCCGTACGCCTGTCGCTTCGCCTCCATCACGTACTGATTGCCCGGTCCCACGATCATGTCCACGGAGGCGATCGTGTCGGTACCGAGGGCCATCGCCGCAATGGCGTGGGCCCCGCCCAGGCAGTAGATCTCGGTCGCACCGATCGCGGCCATGGTGTAGAGGATGGCAGGGTTGATGCGCTTCTCCTGGCCGGGCGATGACACCGCCACGAGACGTTTGACTCCGGCCACTGCCGCCGGGACCAGCGACATGACCGCGGACGTGGCGCACGGATAGCGCCCCGCCGGCACGTACGCCGCGCAGGAGTCCACCGGAACGAGGCGGTGCCCCATGTAGACGCCTGGAGCGATCTCCTGCTCGAACTCCGTGATCTGCGCGCGCTGGGCCTTGGCAAAGGCTGTCACCTGCTGGATCGCAAAGTTGAGCCCCTCGACGAGCGCGGGCGACAGCTCCTGTTTCGCGGCGTCGATCTGCTTGTCGGTCACCCGGAAGGGCCCGTCATAGCCGTCGAACTTCCGTGAGTATTGAGCGATGGCCTCGTCCCCACCGGCTCTGACGGTCTGGATGATCTCTTCGACCGTCCGCTGGAGTTTCTTCACGTCATCGGGCGCGGCCGGTTTGGCGCTCTTGATGTCCTTCACGTGCATCAGTTCTTCTCCTCGAGCATTTCCCCTACGTTTTTCGTGACCTTCGACAAAGCCTCGCCGATGTCGTCGATATCCGGCGGTTCAGCCAGCAGCACCTGATGTCGCAACATGATCGTGCAGTCACAGGCTGCTTCCGCCGTTGGGCACCGCGGAGGATCGCGAACCAGCGCGTCCTCATATCGCGCAAGCGCCTCCGGCCACAGGTGGCTGCGCACGTTCTCCGCCTGGAATACTGGATGGCGATACAACGGCCTGCGGTCTCCCGGCACGAAGGGCACACCTTCGGCACAGAGGACCTGGCACAGACGATCAGGTGACACCTGCCCGAAGTGCTGCAGGTCGTACCGGATCAAATAGTAGTAGTAGCCGTGTTTCATGTCCGCTCCCAGTGCCCGGACGTGCCGCAGTCCAGGGAGACGGTCGATGTGGCTGGTGAGTCGCGCGGCATTGGCCTGGCGGCGTTCATCCTGCGCCGGAAAGGAGTCGAGCTGGCCCAGCAGCACCGCGGATTGGAACTCCGATAGCCGGTAATTGCTCGACAGTTGACGACACTCCAGTGCCGACGATCTGACGGCTTCGCCGGTGTTGAACCGACCGAAGGCACGTAGGGCCGTGATCCGTTCGGCCAGGCCAGGGCTGTTCGTCATGATGAGGCCTCCCTCGCCGGAGGTCATCGTCTTGTTGGACTGGAAGCTGAATGTCCCCAAGTCGCCCCAGGTGCCGGCTTTCTGGAGCGACAGCGTCGCGTCGATGGCCTGCGCGCAGTCTTCGAGCACGTGCAAACCGCGCCGCCGGGCGATCTCCAGGAGGGCCGGCATGTCGGCCATGTGTCCACCCAGATGCACCGGAAGGATCGCCCGGGTTCTCGGCGTCACCCGGCGGGACACGTCAGCCGGATCGATGCAGTAGCTGGTGGGATCGATGTCGGCAAACACCGGGATCGCGCCGACCATCAGGGGCGAGGTTGCCGTGGAGATAAACGTGTAGCACGGCACGATCACTTCGTCACCCGGCTCAATGCCAAGCGCGCGAAGCGCGATCTCGATGGCGACGCTCCCGTTGGCCACCGGTAGCCCGCGGCCGGCGCCATGACGCTCCGCGAATCGTTGTCCGAACAGCGTGCCTGCCGCGTCAGGGTCGTCCGCCTGCAAACCGGCGAACCAGCGGCGACTGGTCAGCACACGTTCCAACTGCTCTCGCTCCTCCGCGCCGCCGATGGGCCAGGACGGATACGGCCGCGTCCGTACCGGCGATCCACCGCGTACCGCTAAAAGCGCCATACGACGTTCCACACCTCTCCAGTCACCCGCCACGTCGCGATCTGATCACGGAGAGCGCTCCGCCCGGATGTCGGCGTGGACCCCATCGAGCAACGCGCTGGTTCGTTCAAGCAGTCCGTGGTTCTGCCTCGATCTCCCGGGTGCGTCACCTTGTCGACCTGGCGGCTGTGGCGTCGTGCCAGAACTGCTCGAACAGCGTCACGACGTGGTCCGCGAATGACGGGTCGTTGACGTGGTCAGCGACTTCGTGAAATGGCGTGTCCGGACGTAACTGGCTTCGAAGCGTCCGGATAAACGCCTGGTCCGCCTCTTCGTCCCTGAAGTGGAGACCGGCCCGGTTGTAGAACGACCAGCCACCAGTGGGCACGACGACGGCGACAGGCTCGGTGGCCTTGTTCAACCGAGCCGCCATCACTTCGGCAAGGTCCACGAGTTGTTCTTGAGAGGCGCGCACGAGCGAGACGTTGGGGTTGTGTCGCACGCATGGCTGAGCGCGGTAGCGCTCCGGCACCGACTCCATCGGCCCGAACGTAATGAGGTCGAGGGCACCAGGCACGACCAGACGGGGTACCGTGCGACCCCCGAGGACCAGCCGGGTCTCGTTCCCGCCGTGGATCCCGCCGAGCATCTCATCGGTCAGCTCATGGGTGCTCAGATCGAGGATGACATCCAGCATCCCTTCGGATGCCAGTTCCTCCATCGCGACGCCGCCCGTGCCATTACAGTGGAAGCCGAAGATCTCATAGCCTCGTTGCTCGAGCCTGGCCTTGATCGCCATGGCCGCGGGCGTGGTGTTGCCGTAGATCGAAATGCCCACCCTGGCCCGCGACGACGGCTGCGGCGGCATCGACGCGTGTGCCGAGGCCATGCCGACGACGCCACCGACGGCGTTGGTCAGAATGAGCTTTGTCAGGGAATTCAGTCCGAGGACGTCGACGACCGAGTGCATGATCGTGAGGTCGCGCGTGCCCGTATAGATTCCGAACGGCGTGCGTCCCGAGGCGACGGTGGACACCAGCATCTTGGGCACGCCGATCGGCAGCGCCCGCATTGCGGTGCTGCACACTTCGGTTCCCTGCGCCCCACCCAATCCGATCACCCCGGCGACGCGCCCTTCAGCGTGGAGCGTCTTCAAGATCTTCGCCGAGCCCGCGGCCATGGCGCGAATCCAGCGATCCCGCGTCTCTTGCTCCGTCATCCTCGAGGCCAGGTACTCGCGGCTTTCGCCGACCTCGGCCGCGATCGCGTCGGATGTGATGGAGGGAACTGGTGCTGCCGGATCCGGGTTCGGCGTGATGCCCGTATCCAGGATCAGTGACTGGTAACCGCCCGCTTCGATCCGGCTGACCACGAAGGCCGCTTCGGGCCCCTTCGTATCGAGTGTTGCGATTACAACAATCGCCGCTGTGTTCATGTCGGCCGCGTCCTCAACTTCCGTACTCTGAGTCGCCACGTTCCGCGAGGCACCCCGCACGTGCCGGCGCGGCGCAGCCATTCACCGCCGGTCCCGGACCTGGAGAGCCTGGATAGTATAGTGGTCGCCGCCTAAAGCGCTTTTCATGACCGTGTGGTATTCGAGCAGCCGCAATGCCGAAAATGGTTACGGCATTCGGCGGGACCGAAGCGTTGCGGTGGTGTGCGCAGAAGTATCATGCTCGCTCAGTCACTACTGGGGCTATCTGAAAAGCGCTCTAGGCTTCCTCAGGTGCGCGCGCCTACATCGCCTCTCGGCGGACGAGGAGCGTTCGCGAAGGGTGACCGATCCGGCGCCAGTCGAGGATCCAGCCTTTACGTCACGTATAGAGGAAATCTGAGATGCGCAGTCTCTACGACGCCATTGTCGGTCACATCGTCAGCAGTGGAAGACGAATCCGCGGCAAGTCCGGCACGATCCAGGATATCGGGATCACGAAGGCCTATCTCACCGAGGAGGACGTCCGGATCGAACGGGAGCTGAAGCAGCTCGTCCAACAGTCTTATCCTCGTCACGAGTTCTATGCCGAGGAGGAGAACGACCAGGCCCTCGATGCTGACGATGTGTGGGTCGTCGACCCCATCAGTGGCACCCGGCTCTTTATCGCGGGACTGCCACACTATGCGATCGTGGCCGCGCACGTGCACGAACAGGAGGTGCAGTTCGGCGCCGTCTACGACCCGTCCATGGACGCGCTGTACACGGCGTACAAGAACGAGGGTGCGTTTCTCAACGGACAACGCATATCCATCTCCGATCCCGGCGCAGCATCGCCGAAGGTGATCTTTAACCTTGCGCTCGACTGGAAGGATGACGCGGTTGCGCGAGAGGTGTCCCGCCGACTCGAGGGGTTTGAGCTCTATCGCCTCCTGGGCTCCCATGCCGTGAACGACTGCCTGGTGGCGAGTGGGAAGTGCAATGGCGTGGTCTGCCTCGCGAAAGACAGCTTTCCGTACTTCGCGAGCAGCGTGATCATCAAGGAGGCTGGAGGCGTCTTCACGAATCTGGCGGGAGACGAGAACATCGTGTCAACCGACAGGGTCTTCATCGGCGGCGACAAGAAGACGCATCAGACGCTGAAGCGGCTCGTAGACGAACTATTCAAGGGGAGACCGGCTGGCTGATATGGACGCCAGCAGATACCTGGCTGCTACTCTGCGTCGCGCGCGATGGCCATGACCTGCTCGAACAGGGCGCCGTTCGTGCTGATGCCGTTGCCGCCGCCGATCGTGGGCGTGCCAGTCCAGTCGGTGAACGTGCCGCCGGCTTCCCGGAGGATGGGGAGCAGGGCGGCACAGTCCCACGGGGAAAGGACGGGGTCGAGCATGACGTCGGTCCGTCCTGTCGCGACAAGGCAGTGGCCGTAGCAGTCGCCCCACCCTCGCTGGATACGCGTCTCCTGCTGGAGGCGCTCCCACGCCGATGGCCGCAGGCGTGAGAGGTTCGAGCTGCTGGTGAAGCTCACAACCGCATCGGCCAACTGATCGGTCGTCGAGACGCGGGCCGGCCGGCCGTTCCATGTGCAGCCATGACCCGTCGCGGCGGCCACCATCTCGCCTAGCGCCGGGAAGCCGGCAACGCCCACCACCATTTCACCCGCGATTTCGAGTCCGACCAGGACGCCGTACAACGGCACGCCGCGGATGAAGGACTGGGTGCCGTCAATCGGGTCGATGATCCAGCGATGCGTGGAGTCGCGGTCGGTTTCACCGAACTCCTCACCGAAGACGGCGTGGTCGGGAAACCGGCGCTCGATACGCTGTCGCAGGAGCTGCTCGGCCGCTCGATCGGCGACGGTGACGGGCGACGCGTCCGCCTTCCATTCCACCGGCACGCCCGTCTGGAAGGAGGCCAGCGTGACCCGGCCAGCCTGCCGGGCGGCGTCGATGGCGAAGTCCAGCAGGTCGCGGGTACTCGTCATCTCACGCGTTCGCCCGTGTGGCGTCAGCGCGGCGCGGTGTGTATGGCCGTCGAGCGAACAACGGCCATCACACCGGCGCGCTGTATCACCACCGGTCCGTCGCTTATCCTTCCTGCGCGGCCGGTCGAGGTGCTTCGATCGGTCGTCGTCTTCTGCCGAACTCTTCGCGCAGGGCGGCCTGAATCCGAGCAACCGGTTCCGGATCGGGGAGCGGTGTGTACTTGCTCACCAGCCACGCTACCGGAAAGTTCACCGCGACGCCCCAGAACGACGGGTCCACACCGAGCAGGGGTAGGAACGACGGCGTGCCCATACCCAGCATGGGGTAGACCTGCTCCCGCACCGCGAGCGAGACGATCAGTCCGACGACGATGCCGACCGTGACACCGACCTTGCTCAATCGAAGACTGCCCGGTATCAGAATGGTGATCAGCGCCGGCAGAAGCTGGGTGATCATCGCGGCCGTGACGCCAACCATGATCGTCACGAGTCCCCAGTCATACGTGGCCGCCGCGACGGTTATGAGCACCAGACACACCACGAATATCCGCCCCACCCCCACGTAGTGAGCGTCCGGCGCGTCCTTCTTGATGAAGCCTTTGTAGACATCTTTCGTGAGCATCGCGGAGTTCGCGTTGGTGTCCGCGTCCAGCGAGGACATCCCGGCCGCCAATCCGCCGGCGACGATCAGGCCAGCAAACCAGGCGGGGGCGTGCTCCGCCAGCAGCAGCGGGAATGACTGTTCGGCCCCGGAGCCGACCAGATCTGGGTAGAACAGGGCTCCCGTAAAGCCAATGATCATCGCCGGAATGTACAAGCCCATGAGGTAGAACCCGAGGGTCAGACCGGCCTTCCGCACGGTTTTCACATCGCGGGCGGAGTAGAAGAACATGAACCCTCTTGGGAGAATGGCCCAATAGAGCGCGATACCGAACACCGGCCAGCTAAACCACCACTGCGGGGTCGCCATCCCCTCTGGCCCGGGTAAGGTCAGCAATCCCTGGTTCGCGCTTTCCACGGCATTGAAGAGTCCCTGCATGCCACCGGGGACCAGCGACAGGCACCAGAAGGCCGCCGCCCAGATGGCCACGAACATCCAGACGGCCTGAGCCACCGTCGTCCACGTCACCCCCCGCAATCCGCTCTTCCAGACGTAGATGATCACCATCACGCCCATCATCGCGAGCGCCGCGAGGTAGGAGATGTTTCCCTCCGTCCCACCCGAGAGCAGCCTGGCCGGGCCGGTGATATTGGCCGTCATCAGAGGAACGCAGCAGGACAACGCGTACAGCGAAATGAAGGCGCGGAACTTGCCTTCACCGAAATAGTCGACGATCAGGTCCGCGGGCGTGATGTAGTTGAACTTCCTCCCCAGACACGTGATTCTCGACCCGAAGAAGTAGATCATGAAGAGCGGGGTGAACACCGTCCACAGGATATTGCCGGCAAACGCCACGCCGTGACGGTGGTAGAAGCCCATCGAGCCCGGGATGGCGAACGCTGTGTGGAAGCCTCCGGCCATGCCCAGATAGAGGATCAGGAAGCCGAACCCGGGGCCAACCTTGAAGTAGTCGTCCATGGACACCCGCCCGCCTCTCGTCCACTTTCCGGTCCCGAGCCACAGGATCAGGGCGGCGTAGGCCATGACGATCATGAGTGTGTAGTGCCAGGATTCCATGGCTATGCCCTCCCTGCTGCTTCGTCGTCTCGTTCAACCCTGAGTCCGATAAGGCAGCATCCTGTCTGCCAGGCGATGCCCCATCCCGTGCACCAGGCGTAGACCATCGGAAAGCCAAAGACCGACACGGGCTCGTTGACAGCCCATGTGCCGACCCAGACCATCAGAAAACAGAAAATGAACCAGCCTACGTACAGTTTTTCCCAGATGGTCCGGGGCTCGGGTGACTCAAGTTCGCTAGGCATAGAGATCCTTTCCCAAGGGTGTGGGACGGGTGTATGGGAACAGCGTCCGGATTATACACAGTTGACCGTCCGGCGACAGCGTTGGGTCCAGTCCGTACCGCAGCTCAAGCACGTGCAGGCAGCCGGGAGCGCAGAAGGCAGCTACGTTGTCTGGGTGGATGAGTGCGATGTGCTCGGTGCGGGCGCCACCAGCCGAGGGCCAACGTCAGACGCAGCTGGCTCGCCCAGCACGACGGGGGAGGGTCGTGGGCGCGGGGACGAAAGCCCCCGCGCATCGGTGAAGTACAGCGCTGCCGTAGTTACAAGAGTGGTCCGCCGAGCAGATCTACCCTCGGCAACGCGCCGGTCATCGTCGGTCGTCTAGAAGTCCGCGGGAATTGGCGTGTCGGCTCTGCCGTCCCAATCCTTCACTGACCCATCGGCGGCTTTCAGAAACCCGAGCAGGCAGCCGTTGGAGCCATCCCTGAGCAGGTGGCATCTCACCTTGATGTTGTCGCCAGGCTTGATGTAATCGCGGTCGACTCCGAGCCGTTCGAGCCCGCCGCGACCGGTGGCCTCCAGCGCCCAGATTTGCGGCTCACCACCATCAGGGTTTGCCACTTCCAGGTAGACCCAGGAATGCGGCACCACGAAGTGGACTTCCGACACCACGCCCTCCATGTCCGAGAACGTGTCCACGTAGTTGCCATGTGAATGGTGCGCCACCACCGGCAGCGCGAAGATCGCCGCACACATCACCGCCAGGCCTAATCTGACCTTCATGTTCATCCTCCTAAGTCCAGTCGAGAGCATACCGAATAATGAGGTTGCAGTGTTAGCGCGCCGGTGCTGGTTCGGCGACGGCGCCGGGGGCATCGCTCCGGCCCTGGTTTTGTGCCGGACCGCCTCGGCCGGCGCGCTCGGGCGTCGGGAACCCGTTGGAGTAGAACGTCTGGTATCGGAGTCGAAGTCCGTTTTCGTCGAGCCAGCCCAGCGATTGCTGAAACAGCCCCGGCTCAGGGTAGCCGGGGGGGACGGTAGCCTCCATGACGTAGAGCTTGTTTTCGTGCATGTAGATCGACGCGAAGGTCCGGGACTGGTCTGCGTTGTTGGTGAGCTGCAGGTTGTGGCCCTCGACAACGTCTACGTGATTCAAGTTGTAGTGGGTCACCACGGCGTCCCGTTGCATGAACCTCCAGCTCGCGTAGACGAGCGCACCCCGGAGATCTAGCTTCCAGTACCCTTCACCGGTTGAACCGGCTCCGCCCTGGCAGGTCTCAGCGCCAGGAGGGCAGGCCTTTGCGCGCTCCGTGAGCATCGGCTGCGCCTGATTGTAGTCGACCACCGTCACTGCATACCGGCCACGCCCAAGCTGGGCGCTATAGAGCCGCGCTGGTAACTCGGCACCGTATTCCGATGTCCAGGTGGTCTCGGTTACGGTCGGCTCACCCGGAAAATTGCACGAAAAGCGGTCTTCTCGGCTCGCGAACTCAGTCCAATCCTGGGCATCGGCAGGTACGGACGTGGTCAGGACGAACACCGCCAAGAGAACGGGCATCAGACGCATGGATGTCCTCCGAGAATTGTCAGTAGTCATTGCCAATTCTTATTCTGCCGGGCCGCATGGAAAGATTTTATACTACGGGTCCGGCGACGACGGTTTCTTCAGTGCACACTATAACCGAAAGCTTCGTGGCGGCAATCCGGGAGGGCGGCATGAACACAGTGTCCAGGGTGATGTGTTTCGGAGGTCTGCTTGGCGCAGTCGTGATCGGCTCGGGCATGAGCACCACGCTGGCGCAGGGGCCGGGCGACAGTCCGGCGGTTGCGATCCGGGGACAGACCTACACGCCACGGTCGATTTTGACACGCAACATGGGTACGGAAGAGGACCAGACGACGGCGTTTCCACCACACAAGATCGTCGGCAACATCCACTACGTGGGGACCAGGACGTTGAGCTCGTTCCTTATCGCTACACCCGAGGGGCATATCCTCATCGACAGTACCTACGAACGGAACGTGCGCACGATCGAGCAGTCGGTGACCGATCTCGGGTTCGCGTTCTCTGACGTGAAGATCCTGCTCGGGACCCACGCCCATCGCGATCATCAGGAAGGGGACGCGCTGGTCAAGGAACTGACCGGGGCCGAGGTCATGATGATGGCGGAGGACGTGCCGGCGCTGCAGGCGATGAGGCCCGGCGACAAGGAGCACCCGATCGATCGGATTCTGCGCGACGGAGAATCGGTCACGCTCGGTGGCACGACGCTCGTCGCGCATCTGACGGCAGGCCACACGCGCGGCTGCACGACATGGACGACGACGGTGCAGGAGGACGGCAGTGCCTACGACGTGGTCTTCAACTGCAGTCTGCGCGCTCCCGGGGTCGTGACGGCTGCGCACGTGGCCGAGTTCAGCCGCACGTTCCCGCTCGTTCGGTCGCTGCCGTGCGACGTCGCTCTCGGGGATCACCCTGCGTACCACAACATGCTGGCGAAACACGCGATGCTCGAGCGCGGCGGGCCGAATCCATTCATCGACCCGGCCAACTGCATGCTCGAGGTCGACATCCAGGAAGCCATGTACCAAGCGACCCTCGACGCGCAAGGCGGCGAACCGGTGGAGCGGTAGCGCGGATTTCACCTGCGACTAGTAATCGGTCGTGGCACTCCCGCGGGTGGAATAAGGGACCGATGGCTGCGTACTCCCTGGAACTACTGACACTACGGCTCACGAAATCCGCGCTAGTCGAGACGCCCGCAGCCGATTCGACCCGCGTTAGCCAACACGGCGCGCAAGCGGCGGACGCGCTGTGGCAGGCACACTCCGGAAACACCGTCGCGCCCCGGGCCGATTCAAGGAGAGAGCCATGTTGAAGAAAGTACTGACCGGAGCGATCGTTGCCGCGATCATTGTGCTCATGCTGCAATCGCCGGTCGCTGCACAGGGCGGCGGGCAGGCGGCGGAAACCGAGACACTGAGTCAGACGTTTCGCGGCAGTCGGAGAGCGGACGCCGAGTACAACAAGATCGCGCCGTTCAAGGTGTTCGACAATCTGTATCACGTTGGCGTTGGCAGCGTGTCTGCCTGGCTGATTCCAACGACCGATGGACTGATTCTGATCGACACCGTGCAGGAACCCCTCGTCGACCACGTGCTGAACAATATCCGGAACGCCGGCTACGACCCGAAGGACATCAGGTACATCCTCCTCACGCAGGGCCACCTGGATCATTTTGGTGGAGCAGCGCGCATCCAGGATCTCTCGGGTGCCCGTGTCGCCTCCGCCGAAGGCGACTGGGTGCTGATGGACGAGTACGCGAAGCGGCCGCTACCGGCCAGCCCCCCGTTCCACCGCACGGTCGAGCGCGATATCGTCCTCGATGAGGGCGACACGATCACGTTGGGGAGCACGTCGCTCAAGGTGTACCTGTTGCCGGGGCATACGCCTGGGGGCGCGTCGTTCGAATTCGCCGTGTACGACAGGGGCACGCCGCACAAGGCCTTTTTGGTCGCCGGACCCGAGCCGCGCGGCGGCGTGGTAGGGGCGCACGACTTCGTCGCCAGCATGAACCGCGTGGCGGAAATCCCCGACGTATCAGTCGGGCTGCTTGTACACAGTTGGCTGGCCATGTCCACCTACCCGAACGGCGGTACGTTCGAGCGCGCCGCGCAGCTCCAGCTTCGGCGAGGGGACGACCCGCATCCGTTCGTGGATCCGGCATCATGGCGCGGCTGGACCGAGCGTCTGAAGATGGTGGCGAGCACGTACCTGGCTGACGAAGAAGCGAAGGCGGCCGCGTCGACAGGAGCGCCGTAGGACTACCGGGCGACGCTGCATCGTCCCGGTTGAGGGACCAGTACAGCAAAAGAGAGACCTTGTACATAACGGTGTGTAGAGAGCGGTGTCGGGGTCTGGGGCGGCCCGAGCGCTCACGTCCCCGGCGGCTGATTCAAGATTCAGGGAGCGGGCCATGTTGAAGAGAGCACTGACCGGAGTCGTGGTCGCCACCAGCGCGGCGCTGATGCTGCAGGTTTCGATCGCTGCGCAGCGCGGCGGCGGCCCGCCGCGGTTTCCCACCGCGGAGCAGTTCGAGGCGTCGGCCGACGCGCAGAGGATCGTGGCCGCCGTGCGCGCGAGGGTCGGCGCCGATCTGCAGGCAGAGTTCGAGATGGTGTGCTCCGGACCAGGCGCGGTGCGCGCAGCGCTCCGCAGACAGGCTGCCGGGTTGCCGCCGATCGAGGACTACGCGGTCGAACCGACGAAGGTCTTCGACAATGTCTGGTACGTCGGACTGGCGTCGCAGGGTGCGTTCGTGATCACCACAAGCGAAGGACTGATCCTGATCGACACGCTCAACAACACCGAAGAGGCGCGGGACGTCATCGTGCCGGGCATCAGGAAGGCCGGGCTCGACCCCGCGCAGATCAAGTACATCGTGTTGAGCCACGGCCATCCAGGACAGACCGACCATACCGGCGGCGCCAACTATCTGCAGCGCACCTACGGTGCCAGCGTCTTGATGAGCAAGGCCGACTGGGATGTGACGCTGCCGGCGCAGCGCCCGGAGCGGCCGCTGGCCGACCGCGACATCGATATCGTCCATGGCCAGACGCTGACCCTCGGCGATACGACGTTGACCTTCGCAGTGCTGTTCGGCCACTCGGCGGGCAGTCTGGGGATGTTCATCCCGGTGACGTGGCACGGCGAATCACACACCGTCTGGTTGCACGGCGGCGGACTCCAGCACCCCGACCGCGCCTCGCTCGATCGCCTCGAGAGCACAATCGAGAACTTCGCCATTGCGATGAATGCCGAGGCGTTCCTCAATACGCATCCGGGCATTTATCAAGACACGTTGGCCGACATGAAAACGATCCGCGAGAACCCCGGCGGTGCGAACCCCTTGCTCTACGGTCGTCAACGGGCGGCTCGCTACTGGTCGATGATGGCCGACTGCACGGGCGCACGTGTCGTGGCTCTTGAGCAAGCGGGTCGTCGGCCGTAAGACCGGGAACGTGACGCGGTCTGTCCCGCGCGCAGTCGCGTCGGATCGCAATCTTTTCGCGAGTTTGAAGCCAAGCCACGGCCCCCGAGGCTTCGATTGTGATCCAAAAACTTGGATCCGGTTAGTGGTCTCTCTCTGTTAAACGACATCCAATAAATTGGACTATTTAGAGATGGTTTATCTCACCAAATTGGGACATAATCCGCGCGATTAGCCAAAGCAGCTTAACTAACGACCGCCAGGTGTGGTGCGTAGTCGGCTATGTTCGAAATCGTCATTGAGTTGGCGAAGTGTAAGGGCTATTTTGCTTTGAGGAGGTACCTATGAGAGCGAGCATGCTCAGAGGGTTAGTCGTACTGGGTGTGATTCTGGCGCTGCCCTTGGCCGGGTACGCACAGGAACAGTCCGTTCGAGGCACGGCGACTGATACCACGGGCGGCGTGCTGCCCGGGGTGACGGTCGTGGCTCAGAACGACGCCACAGGGAACGTCTTTGTGGGCTTCAGCGACGGGACCGGTGTCTTTAACATTCCGGTGCTCATCGGGACCTACACGCTGACATCCGAGCTCCCGGGCTTCCAGACCGTGGTCACGACCGACGTGCAGGTGCTGGTGGGGCAAATCTCCAACGTCGCTGTCTCGATGGGCATCTCGACGCTGGAAGAGACGATAACGGTGTCCGGCGAGGCGCCGCTCCTCGATACCACGACCTCGGCTTTGAGCGGCAACATCGACGCGCGGCAGATGGAAGAGTTGCCGGTCAACGGCCGCAACTGGATGGACCTGTCGCTGCTGGCGCCGGGGAGCCGGCAGAACGAAGCGAGCGAGGTGCCGCAAAATCGCCAGGGGTACTTCCAGGTCGTGGTCGACGGGCAGCAGGTCACGCAGATGATCTGCTGCGCGTCGCAGCAGCCCCGCTTCAGCAAGGATGCGATCGCGGAGTTCGAGCTGGTCACCAACCGGTTTGACGCCACCCAGGGCCGGTCGGCCGGCATGATCGTGAACGCGGTGACCAAGTCGGGGACCAACAGCTTCGCGGGCACGTTGTCGGGCTACTTCCGGGATGACAACTTCATCGCGAAGGACTTCATCCAGGATCGCGTGCTGCCCTACTCGAACACGCAGGTGGCCACCACCCTGGGCGGGCCGCTCGTGCAGGACCGCGTCCACTTCTTCGTCAACTACGAGTACGAGCGCGAGCCGTCGACGGTGACGTTCAATAGCCCGTTTCCAGGCTTCAACATCGACCTGGGGGCCACCCGCACGGAGCACAAGGGCGGCGGCCGGCTGGACGTGCAGTTTACGAATGCGCAGCGGGCGTCGGTGCGCTACGCGAACTACTACCAGAATATTCCGAACAACAACACGGGGGGCAGCCGCCGGCACCCGTCGACCCAGCGGAACGTACTACGCTACAGTGACCAGTTCCTGGGCTCGTACACCGCGGTCATTGGCAATTCCGCGGTGAACGAGTTCAAGGCGGGCATGGTCATCTACGACTGGACGCTGGACACCGACGTCAACTTTGGGGGCGGGGCCTTCCCGGGCGCCAAGGTCCGCGATGGCGGGGCGAAGCGTATCAGTTTCCGCGACTATGACCTCGGGACCGCAACCAACACGCCGCAGGAACTGAGCCAGGACATGCTCTCGTTCCGGAATGACTTCTCGATGTCGTACGAAGCCATGGGACGTCACGACCTGAAGGTGGGCGGCGAGTACATGTACAACAAGGTCTTTATTGATTGGTGCAACCGCTGCAACGGGTGGTTCCGAATGAGTGGGAACATCCCGGCCAACGCCGAGGAGATCTTCCCGGTCTGGAACGACGCGTCGACCTGGGACTATAGTGCCTTGAACGCTCTCGGGATCAGGCAGTACTTCGAGGGGGTTGGGGACTTCAGCTACGGTACGGACCGGCACATGTCGAGCTACTGGCTGCAGGACGACTGGCAGGTCAGCAACCGCGTCACCCTCAACATCGGACTGCGCTACGACGTCGACATCGGCGTGCAGGGCGAGAAGGTCCAGATCCTGCCGTGGCTGTCGGGCAATCGCTCGTCGGATATGAACAACTTCGGCCCCCGAGTCGGGACGGCCATCAGGCTGGATGACCAGACGGTGCTGCGCGGCGGGTACGGGTTGTACTTCACCCAGCTGGAAAACGACGGCGCGCATCAGCCGCAGCTCTTCACGCAGATCATTCAAAGTGAGCTGAGGCCTGACGGCCGGGCTGACTTCGCGGAAAACCCGTGGGACGGGCCCGTCCCGAACTACGATGTCGCGTTCGAGAATCTCTGCGAAGGCAACGGGCTACGGGATGGGTGCATCACTCGGAGCATCACCACTGAGATCCCCTCGCCGGACCACGCGATCTCCTACAGCCATCAGGCCTCGGTGGGGATCCAGCGGCAAATCGGCGACACGATGTCGTACGAGACGAACTACGTCTACACCGGCGGGCGCAAAGAGGAAGACCGCTACAACGTCAATCTGAACTGGGACGCTGCCACCGGGATCAACATTCCCTTCGGCGACCAGAGGCGCTACCAAGATTGGGGCGCGGTCGAGATGGAATTCATGGGCGGGTTCTCGAACTACCACGGCTGGGAGAACGCCTTCACCAAGCGCTTCAGCGACAACTGGCAGCTTTCGGTGACCTACACCCTGGCGTATTTCAGGGATTCAATCGCCGACCCGCGCAACGTCATCCTCACTGACTACGTCGAAGGGGCAGCCCCCTCGTTCACGGGCTCGATCCGTGAAGAGGCGTACCCCTTCTCGCCCCCGGCCGACCTCGGGGAGGATTACACGCTGGCCGAGGACGACCAGCGCCACCGTGCGGTGCTCAACGCCATTTGGGATGTCGGAATGGGCTTCCAGATCAGCGGGCTGTATTTCTACGGTTCGGGCATGCGGTTTGACACCGACTGGGGGAGCGACCTCCGCGACGTAGGCGAGGGCGGGTATGACCGCCTCCATCCGGACGGCTCGATTCTGCCGCGCAATAACTTTACCGGCGACCCGATCCACCGCCTGGACCTGCGGCTCCGGCAGCGGGTTCCCATGGGTGGCGGCGTGACCCTCGACGGCTTGTTCGAGGTGTTCAACGCGTTCAACCACGAGAACTACGGCTCCTACAACACGCGGGTGAGCAGCTCCCAGTTCGGGACGCCGTCGTTTAATCGCAACACCGTGTATCTGCCGCGGATGGCGCAGTTCGGATTCCGACTCGGGTTCTAAGCGGCGTTTGGTAGCTGCACAACTTCGGTGAGGCCGCAAGGTCTCGGGCTGAGGGGCCGGGCGTGAAGCCCGGCCCTTTGGCTTTCTGGGCAACGCCCCGTCGCCCGTCGATGCCGGTGACTGTTCGTCTCCTTTTGTCGGAGCTTATCGGAGGATAGCCTGGGTGAGGTCGGCACCGATCAGGTCCGCGACCTCATACTTCGCCGCGCGCAGGTCCGACTCAACGAGCTGAGCGCCGGTGAAATCGGTCCCCGTCAGGTCCGCATCCCAGAACGCGACACGCTTCAAGTCGGCCCCGTTGAGCGAGGCGAATCTCAGGTCCGCACCTTGGAACACTCCACCACGTAGCGTCACCGAGCGTAGACTCGCGCGCTGCAAGTTGGCGCCACGAAGGTTCGCGAAATCCATTCGGGCTCCGTCCATGCAGGCGCCCGTGAGGTTGCATCTTTCGAGGCGGCAGCGCCGGAGGTCGGCGCCGTCCAGCCTAGCGTTCTCGAGATTTCCCCAGGCGATATTGGCTTCGAAGAGGATGGCCCCACGGAGATCCGCCCCGGCCAGATTCAAGCCCTGAAGGTCCGCGCCAGTCAGCGTGACCGGTTCGGCGGGATGGGCGGTCCGGTACTGGTTGAAGGCCTCGGCCGATTGGACGAGCAGGGCCCGCCACGCGACCGAGGGATCTGAGTCGGGGGCGAACGCCATTTTGTAATTCTCGGCGTCGCCCGTACCCCTCAGGCCAGGGACAGCAGCGCCCGTTTGACCACGGCCTGCGTTAACGGAACCTTGTAACCGTTCTTCGCCAGCGGACGAGCGCCCTCGACGGCAGCCTCACCGGCGGCGGCTGCAGCGGCCTCGTTCAGGGCTTGTCCTCTCAACGCGGCCTCGGCACTCGTTGCCCTGTACGGGATGGGCGCCACTCCCCCGAGGACGATGCTGGCATTCTCCACGACGCCATCCCTCAGCGTCACCATGGCCGCGACGCTACAGAGGGCGAAGTCCCAGATTTCTCGCACCATCTCTTTGACATAGATGGCCTTCGACCCGGCTGGGGCGTTCGGCACCTCGATGTCAGTGAGAATCTCGTCAGGTAACAGGATGTTTTCCCGGCGGACGTTCTCGCGCGGAGTGACGAAGAAGTTTTCCATCGCCACGGTTCGCGCGCCCGTTGCTCCCGTAATCCGAGCCGTCGCTCCCAGGGCCACCAGGGCCGGCGCGATGTCCGACGGGTGGACAATGAACGACGGTCCGCCCAGCAGGATCGCGTGAAATTCGTTTTCTCCTGCCGCAGCGTAACAGCGGTCACCACCGCGCTTGAGACACGGATAGTTGTTTCGAAAGTACCAGCACCTGGGGCGCTGACAGAGGTTGCCCCCGAGCGTTGCCATGTTTCGGAGTTGCGGTGTGCCGACGTGCTCTGCAGCCATCGCCACGAGCGGCGCCTGCTGCCGGACCGCTGGGCTGTCCACGAGCTCGACAAGCAGCGTTCCGGCGCCGATGCGAAGTCCCGTGTTCAGCGGTCGGATGCCTTGCAGCTCGCGCAGGTGCTTGATGTGCACCAGGCGCTCCGGCGCGAGCATGTCATCCTTCATCTCCCCGAGCAGATCGGTGCCGCCAGCGAGCAGGGCAACCTGGCCATGCTCCTGAGCAAGTTGCGTACGTGCGTCCCTCAGGGTCGCCGGCCACTGGCCAACGAGGTGCCGAGAATCTCAGCGACGATCATCGGCATCGTGGTGCGACTGGCGCGCCGGGCGCGCCGACCCGTGAAGCTCCAGTACTCGCGGGAAGAGGAGATCCTGGATTCCAATACCCGCTTCGATCGGCACCCGGCGACGGGCTGCGGCGCTCCCACCCGATGCGCTGGGCACCCTCCTCGATGCAGCGGTCCATCGCGTGACTCACGAGTCGACCGTCCTCCGCGCCCCCACCACGTGGAACCGGATCGCCAGTGCGCTTGATGTTCTTCAGACGGAAGGCCACCGGATCCCACCCCATCTCGTGGGCGACCTCGTCCATCAGAGATTCCAGACCGAACGCCTCCTGCGGATCGCCAACGCCGCGTGTCGGTCCGGTGTTGGGGATGTTGGTGTGGACCCTGAACTGCTCCGTCTTGAGGTGCGGGATGTTGAGGTGCAGACCATCGAAGGGCTCGCGCAGGGTGACGCCCTGCACCCGATCCAGCAGGCGTTCGTCGAGCACAGCGGCTTTCAGTGCGGCTTCTGTACACCTGGCCAAGTAATGTCCACCAAGGCCCTTCTCGATCGCCTGCCGAACCCCACCCAGGAACAGGCGCGGCAGGCGCTCAGCGGGAACCTGTGCCGATGTGCCGCCTACAAGCGAATCCTCGAGTCGGTGATGGCGGCGTCGCGCCTCATGCAGGCGTAAGCAGGAGTGAGTACCTATGGCTCAGCAGTCGAATACGGTCGGTGAGCCGCTACGAGTCGTTGGCACGCGAACCCCGAACCTCGACGCCGTCGAACGGGTGACGGGCCAGGCCAAGTTCACCGGTGATCTCGAGCTGCCAGGCATGCTCGTGGCCCGTGTGCTCCGCAGCCCGCATACGCATGCCCGCATCATTCGGATCGACACCAGCCAGGCAGAGGCGATGCAGGGCGTCAGGACGGTGGTGACCTACCGGGACGCCCCGAAGCTCCCGTTGTGGGCACATCGAAACTACGTCCTGAACGAACAGGTGCGTTTCAAAGGTGAGGCGGTCGCGGGAATCGCGGCGGTAGACGCCGAGACGGCCGACGAGGCCCTCAAGTTGATTACGGTCGAATACGAGGTCCTTCCTTTCGTCCTCGATCCTGAAGAGGCCCTGCAGCCGACGGCGCCCCAGCTGTTCCCGGACGGCAACCTCTCAGGCGAGCCGCGCGTCTTGACGCGCGGCAACGTCGAGCAGGGACTCGCCGAGTCTGACCTGGTCATCGAGCGCACCTACCACTGTCCGACCAGCTGGAGCGGAGGCATGGAGCCGCGCGCCAACCTCGCGACGTGGGAAGGCGATCGCCTCACGCTCTGGGCGTCAACGCAATCACCCGGCCGGGTTGCCAACGCACTCGCGGCGCAGTTCGATCTCCCCGAACACAAGGTCCGCGTCATCGCGACCTATATCGGCGGCGGCTTCGGGACCAAGAGCGCCAACCACATCGATGAGACGCTGAAACAGATCGTGTGATGTTATCTCGGTCGTCATCCGCCACGATGCACCCCCTCCTGCAGCGAACGGGTGAAAAGGTTCCGGTCAGCCACTCTTCTTCTGAAGCGGCTCGCCCAGTCTAGGCGATTGCCCATGTCCTAAACAACCTCCGCGTATCGCGCCATGGTAAATGTTACCGGAGGATAAGGTCGTCGCGCCGTGTGACCGAAGCGGATGTGATTATAGATCATAGGAAACATTAGCGGGGTCCGAAGTTAACGGAAGTCCCGATTATGCGACCCTGGCCCCGTTGACCGCGCTCGTTGTCGTCGATGGCTGGACAGGCACAGCCACCGTCGTGTTCGACGTGCTGCTCTCGGTCAGAGTTTCTTCCACCCGCGCGTGCCACGGCCTCCATGTTTCGCCGCCGCCCATTCACCCTCGCCGACGATCGACAGGCCCGTGCTGTCGATGATGAGCTGAAGGCCGGCGCGCCTGGGAACGCCCCACAGCGGAAGGTCGAGGTGTTGCAGCGGATTCCGCTCGGCGACCGCGTGTCGCTCGATGGGATCGCGGAGGTGTTCAATCTGTTCAACTCGCCGAACTGGACAGTCGAAACCCAGGAAAGCAGAAGGGATTTTGGAGAGAGGGTTGCGGGTCAGAATCGCACGGCGCAGCTGGGCTTCCGACTGACGTTCTAGCCACGGCCCAACTTCGCTGGTTGGCGGCTAGCCTCTCACGACGCCGCTCAGAGGCCGGGCGGGTGGATTCCGCCCGGGCCGTCTGTTGCCGAGGAGCGGTCGTTACGGATGCGGCGTATCATCAGACGGCCGGCACGGCGGTACTGCGGCACTTGGGAGAACCCGCTTTCATCAACCTGTCTTGGGGGAGACGACACATGTCACGACCATTGGATCGCAGAGAAGTCCTCAAGAGGTTTGCTTGGGGGAGCGCCGCCGTCGGAGCGGGCGGTGCCATCACCTCCATCATGCCGACGTGGGCGCAGGCGGCCGCACTGCAGGGCGCCGTACCACGGGCGGGGGCGCCGCGGATCAGTTTTGTCCGCGCGCCGCTCGCCAACGGCATCGTCGTGCATGCGGGCTCAACGTCGATGGAGCTCTACCATGAACACCCGCACATCGAGACACAGGAGCTTGTGCAGCCGGACGACATTCGGCTGCAGACACGACTCCTCATGCGCAATCACAAGGAAATCCTCGATTGGATGGGCTTGGGTTGGAGCAACGTCGTCAAGGTGACGCGCTACCAGAAGCGCATGGACGAATCGAGGCAGATCGACGAGGTCCTGGCCAGCTATTTCAAGGACTGGTGGCCAGCCATGACGACGTTCGAGATCAATGGTCTGTCATCGCCGCAGGCTCGGTTGGAAATCGACCTATGGATCGTCCCTAACGAGACCAGAGCAGTGGCCGGGTAGCACCCGCTTCACGAGAAAGGTGACAGGCTATGGCACAGGCAACTCCCGGAATCATTAGTGGAATCGACCCCATCTTTCCTCGGCCGGAAGTGACCGGCCGCACGGCGTTCTCGCCCGGGATCAGGATCAGCAGCGACATGGACCTGGTGTACTTCTCAGGGATCAGCGCCTATCCGCCCGACGTCGATCCGTGGAGTCCCGGCAGTTTCAGACTGCCCGAAGATGGCGCGGCGCTAAGCCAGATGGCAACCGACAATCTCGATAGAGTGCTGAAGGCCGCCGGTATTGGCTGGCAGCACATCGTCCAGATCGTCAGATACGCCGCCCCAGGGGGCGGTGCGATTAACTTCAACGAAAGGATGGGCGACTGGCGCCCTTGTAGCACCAGCCTGCGAGTGACCGATACCGGCGTTCCCGGCGTCAACATTGTGTACCAGATCACCGCGGTCGCGCCGCGCAAGGCACAGACCCTTACAGGAGTCGTTCCCGGAGTCGAGCCCATCCTTGCTCGGCCGGGGCTGGCATTCGCTCCCGCTATCAGGGTGAGCGGCATCCTGGATCTGGTGTACTTCTCGGGGATCACCGCCTATCCGCCCGACGTCGATCCGTGGAATGCCGGCAGTTTCAGCCTACCCGAGGAGATTGATACGCAGGACAGGATGCTGACCGACCAGATCGAGAGCATGCTGCAGGCTGCCGGCATTAGCTGGCAGCACATCATCCTCATCACCCGCATTGGCGAACCGGGCGACGGCACTTACATGCGGGAAAAGTTGGGTGACTGGCGTCCGTGCGGTACCACCCGGGCGATCAGTACTGGCGTTCCCGGCGCCAAGGTGCTCTACGAAGTAACCGCGGTCGCGCCACGCGGGGCGTAGCGACGGCACGGCCGCCGAAGGCCACACGGGTGCCATCGGGTGTCCACGTGGGGGTTCGGCCTCGCCACGATGGAGCAGAAAGTCTTGTTGGCCGGACGGCAGACCGGGTCGTTCTCTGTCGGGGAGGGCCAGGTCGCGTAAGCCTGTCAACGCAAAGTAGAAATGTCGGGTTCTCCGCAAAGTAGAAATGTCGGGTAGGCCACTCGCTATGGGCTGGTCGGCGTCGCGTCCGCCCGCGCTCGGGCGGTTCTGATCCGTTGCTTCTCGCGCAGCGTGCGGTGCGGGCCGGCCAGGAGGCGCTCGTCTCGCGTGCGCTGATCGGCCTGGATTGTGGCCAGGACCGCCCCCAGCCGCTTGTTCGACACGATGTCCCCGTGGGTGACCCGCCGTTGCTCTTCGAAGGCCGTGAAAGGGAGGCGCTGGCCCGCGTGACGAATCTCGAGGCGACCGTCGGCGTCCGCATGCACGCGACAGCGCTGCCCGCGCAGTCGCCGGGTGAGCGGGCCTGGGGTGATGAGGTAGACCCCGCGTCGATAGTGGAGCGTCAGGGCTTGGGAGATGGTCCGATCTTCCTGCCACGTGAAGATCAGCGCGAGGTCCTCATCATCGCGGACGGGGCGATGCGCGTCATGCGCACTCCTCGGCGGCTTGCCGAATCGGGCGTTGTAGTCGGCCATGAAGGCGGGCGCATAGGCATTGGCGGCCTCGGGCGTCGAGATCTCGCGGAGGCGCAACTCCTTCACGAGCCGATCTTGCAGCGTCAGGTGCGCCCGCTCAACGCGCCCCTTGGCCTGGGGTGCGTTCGCGCACACGATGTCGATGTTGAGGTCCGCCAGCGCCCGGCTGAACTGCGTGGGGCCTCCCGCGCGGCGCCGTGCTGCGCCCGTCGCCCGAAAGATGCTGGCCCGGTCGCTGTAGAAGGCCACCGGTTTGCCGTGGCGCTTGAGATACGTCTGCGTCGAGGCGAAGTAGTCGAACGTCGATTCCGAGGCGACGAACCGCAGCTCCATCAGCTGACTCGTCGCATCGTCCACATAGACGAGCAGCGTGCAGGTCGGGCCTCGATCCTCGAACCAGGCGTGGTCGCAGCCGTCGATCTGAATCAGCTCGCCGACGCAGGCGCGCTGGTGGCGCGGTTGGTAGACGCGGCGCGATCGGGCGGTGCGCGGCACCCACAGCGCCGCGTCGATCATCCAGCGCCGCAGGGTCTCGACCGACACGAGGATGTCGTCACGTTCACGGAGTTTCTCGGCCGCGAGGGTCGGCCCAAAGTCGCGGTAGCCAGACCGCACTAACTCCAAGACGTGGTCACGCAGCGCGCGCGGGAAGCGTCGGTGGCTCGGCCGGCCGCGCTTCTTGGACACCAGTCCGCCAGGGCCGTCGAGACGCAGGGTCCGGCACAGACGCTCGACCTGGCGCACCCCGAGCCCCAGTTGTGCGGCCGCGTGGGCCTGGGTCAGGCGCCGTTCCCGCACACGCCCCAGAATCTCCAGGCGGTGCAGTTCCTTCGTACTCATCGTCAGGTAGCCCTCGTTGTCCATGTCGGCCTCCAGGCCATACACGGTGCCCGAAACCCGACATTTCTAATGTGGAGAAACCCGACATTTACATTTTGTGTCTACAGGTGCTGCGTCAAGTTGCCACTTATTGATAACCAACGCAGCCCACTCTAAGGGAACCCATGCCCATCAAGATCAAGATCTCGAAGAAACCGCTGGAGCATTTTCAGCCGTCCAAGTATTGCGAATGGTGCGTCACTCCGCCACCCCGACGACGACGTTGGTCTGTCTGTCCTGTGGGCGCTCGACTTCCCGGCCGATACTGACATTCTTGACCCGGACATCGCCGACACAATCGAAGGGGCACCCGGCTACACCGTCGATCCCGGCGCCGGAGAGGGCACCGTTACGCGGCCCGGAGACACTGAATTTACGATCTGTTTTGTGGCAGCGTGTGCGGAGCGGGCAGGTACTGAAATGAGTCTCGAGCAGAGCATCGACATGGCTGCTTCCGGGTTTGGTGTCAGCACATGGCGCCCCGTTCCTTTCAAGGGTGCACCAGACGGCAAGAGGCCGATCATCGGACCGGCACCCGTCGCTATGGCTCCTGTTGAGGATCCAAGCGAATTCGGGATTCTTGCAAGTTTTGAAGCCAGAAAGCTCGCTGCATTGATGGGTGTCGATGCCACTCGCATTCAGGCGAGCGTTGTCGGATCCGCCAAGTCTGACTTGAGCGGTAGGGTCATGTACGTCAGCGGCGTCTCAGAGAAACCGTCCCTCGCAAGAAAGACGAGGCAACAGAAGATCAAGTAGACAGTCCGCTTCGACAGCAATCCCACTGCCGGAAACCTAGGCCGTGGGATGCCGCTGGAGGCGTGTCGAGAATCCAGTTGATTTGGAGAACATGCCGGAGTGGTGAAACTGGCAGACGCGCTGGACTCAAAATCGGCTCGGCACCATTCGTCGTTTTCGGGTGTTGACCGTAACTCTCGGTTGCTGAAGCAGATGCGAAGATCACCTTTGGGCCGTCTCTGACCGGGGCGGCCCTTTTCGTGCGCAATGTTTCAAGATTCTTTCAAGATCGGGAGATGCCGGGTGGTGGTAGCATCCGAGACACTAGTTGTCAGTGACATCGCGTAAATTCTGGCGCGGCGTGCGCCGAAGTGGACGACAACCCGGCGGAGCCGCATGGCGCGGCGAGAGGTCAGACGAGGGGAAATAGCAATGGAGACAACGGGAATGCCGAGGAGCCGCATGGAGCCGACCGGTCTGGTCTTGGTGCTGGCCGCCGTACTGTCCTTGACCACTGCCTACGGCCAGGGCCAGGAGGCGGTGCCGATTGACAGCGACGATCTCGGTGGCGTGGTCACAGGGCCGAGCGGGCCGGAAGCCGGCGTCTGGGTCATTGCAGAGACGACGGACCTTCCGACGAAGCTCGTCAAAATCGTGGTGACCGACGAGGAGGGACGCTACCTCGTGCCCGACCTGCCGCAGGCCACCTACGACGTCTGGGTACGGGGGTACGGTCTCGTTGACTCGCCAAAGGAACAGGCCATGCCTGGGAGCGGTCTCAACCTTACGGCGGTCGCGGCGCCAGACCCGCACGCGGCGGCGCAGTACTTCCCGGCCGGGTATTGGTTTTCGCTGATCCAGCCGCCTGCCAAGACCGAGTTTCCCGGGACCGGGCCGTCTGGGAACGGCATCTCGCCAGACATCGACAACCAGGCCCAGTGGCTCAGGGGCCTGAAGACGGGCAGCTGCCTGACCTGCCACCAGCTCGGTAACAAGGCCACGCGCGAGATTTCTCCGGAGCTCGGTCATTTCGATTCGACCGCGGCGGCCTGGGAACGGCGCATCCAGGCCGGACAGGCGGGCGGAAACATGCTCGCCGGCATCGGCCAGATCGGGCTGGGCCGGACCGTTGCGGTTCTCGCGGACTGGACGGATCGGATTGCCGCGGGCGAGCTCCCACCGACGCCGCCTCGACCCCAAGGGCAGGAGCGCAACGTCGTCATCACCGAGTGGGATTGGGCCGACCCGAAGGTATACCTCCACGATCTCACGTCGACGGACCGGCGGGCCCCGACCGTCAACGCCAATGGTCCAGTCTTTGGGTCGCTGGAGAATAGCGCAGACTATCTGCCCGTGCTCGACCCGATGGAGAACACGACGAGCCAGGTGATGCTGACGGTCCGGGACCCGGAGACCCAGTTCTCGACCGTCCAGCAAGTGTTGGAACCTTCGCCGTACTGGGGCGAGGAAGTTCTCTGGAGCAGCAAGAACAACGTGCACAACCCGATGATGGACCACGAGGGACGCGTCTGGATCACGTCCAGGGTGCGGCCGCCAGAGAACCCGGACTTCTGCCTTGAAGGTTCCAGTCATCCGGCGGCCCAGGCGTTCCCGGTCGAGCGAGCCAACCGGCACCTTGCGATGTACGACCCGGCGACCAAGGAGCTCACCCACATCAGCACGTGCTTTTCAACCCACCACTTGATGTTCGCCGAGGATGCCAACAACACGCTTTGGACGAGCGGTGGCGGTCAGGTCGTCGGATGGCTGGATACGAAGATGTTCCTCGAGACCGGCGACGAGGCGAGGTCGCAAGGGTGGACGGCGCTCATCATGGACACCAACGGCAACGGGAAGCGTGACGCGTACGTCGAGCCGGACCAGCCGGTGGATCCGACGATGGACAAGCGTTTCGGGAGGGCCTTCTACGGCGTCTCGCCCGCCCCAGACGGATCGATTTGGGGCTCCGTGACTGGCTTCCCGGGCGCGGTGGTTCGGCTGGATCCCGGTGCGGACCCCTCAGAGACGGCGCTGGCCGAAGTGTATGAGCCGCCGCTCGACAGCCAGGGGGTGCCTGTGGAGGGCTTCACGCCACGAGGGTTCGACGTCGACCGCGACGGCGTAGCCTGGTTGGCCATGTCAAGCGGTCACCTGGCGAGCTTTGACCGGCGCAAGTGCACCGGACCGCTGAACGGTCCGACAGCGACGGGCCAGCACTGTCCCGAGGGCTGGACCTTCTATCCCGAGCCGCTGCCGCAGCTCAAGGGCGTCGAAAGCCCGGGCAGCGCTGAAGGCAGCTACTTCACGTGGGTGGACCAGTTCGACACGTTCGGCCTGGGTCCGAACACGCCAATCAATACCGGTAACCTGTCAGAGGGGTTGCTGGCCTTGAACGATGAAGAGTGGCTCGTGTTTCGCGTGCCCTATCCACTGGGGTACTACACCAAGTGGGTCGACGGCCGCATAGACGATGTGAACGCCGGGTGGAAGGGCAAAGGGCTCTGGACCACGGTCAGCACCCGCGCACCGTTCCACATGGAAGGTGGCAAGGGGACGCTGAGCAAGGTCATCAAGTTCCAGCTCCGACCCGATCCGCTGGCCAGGTGAGCGGCCTGCGGGCCACCCGACGCGCCACGGAAGCCGTCGGCTGTTCCTGGTAAAGCAGCCGCCGGGCGGGCACGAACGGAGCATGGCGTCCCGCTCTCGCAGGTTCGAGGCGGACGACGAGCTGGCGACACTCGCCAGGCTCAGGTCCCGCGAGCAGGAGGCCTCGCGGCGGATCAACGCGCTGGAGCGAGTCCTGATCCAGGGCCTCGAGCGGCAGATTGCCCGGATCGAAATGGCCCTCGAAGAGCGGGAGCGGGAGGCCATCGGACGGCTCAAACGATTCAAGGCCAAGCGGGAGGAGACCCATGGTGAATGCCCCACCGGACACCCTCGTCATCCAGAACATGACGATGACCGGTTTCTTCGCACGATCGCCTTGACTCGAGTCGTCCGGAACCGTACGATTTGATAGCAGGCCCCCCCGAACTCCTTCGAGATCAGGTAGTCGGACATGACACGACGAAGACGGAACGTGGCGATGGCCGGCCTGCTGGCGATTGCGGCCATGCTCCCGGTTCTGCGAGCGCAGGAGTTCACCGCCGACCTGATCCTGTCGAACGGAAAGATCATCACCGTCGACGACCGCTCTACGATCGCTCGGGCCGTTGCGATTCGCGGCGATCGCATCGTGGCCGTTGGCACCGATCAGGACATCGCTCGACTGGCGGGTCCGGACACCCGCACGATCGACCTTCAGGGACGAGCCGTCATCCCCGGACTCATCGACAACCATATGCATCTGCTCCGCGTGGCCGCCACGTGGCCGATCGAGCTCCGCTGGGACGGCGTGTACTCCCGCGAGCAGGCCGTCGAGATGCTGCGCGCCCGCGCGGCGGCTGTCGGCCCCGGTCAGTGGGTGTTCAACATCGGCGGCTGGACGACCGCGCAGTTTGCGGACGACCCGCGGCCGTTCACGCGCGAAGAGCTGGATCGGATCGCGCCGGACAATCCGGTGGCGCTACAGGAATCGTACTACCAGGTGTTTCTGAACAGCCGTGCGCTGGACGCTTGGGACATTCGCGCCGGCGCGCCGGACCCTCAGGATTTCGTCGAAGGATCGATCATGCGCGACGGGGCCGGCCGGCCGACCGGTGTGATCCGAGGGGACATCGCTGCGACGCGTCCGGTGGCTGCCAGGTTGCCGCGCGTCGCGCCGGAGCGGCTCGAGGCCAGTAGCCGGGCACTCGTGAGCGCGATGAACCGCGCCGGCCTCACGGCATTCGGCGTGGCCGGGTGCAACGACGACGCGCTGGAGATCTTCCGCCGATGGCGGGCCCGGGACGAGCTCAACATCCGCGTGTTCTGCATCGACGGCCCCGCCGCAGCGACGCCGGCGCAAGTCGACGGATCTGTGCAAGCGATCGCGAACGTGAAGCTCTTTCAGGGCGACGCGTACATCGACGCGGTCACGTTCGGCGAAAGTGTGTACCGGCCACTTCACGACCCGATGTTCGCGACCGAATCGAATCCGCCGCCGAATCAGCTGGAGCAATGGCGTCGCATGGCGATGGCCATTGCGGAGGCGGGGCTGCCGTTACACGTGCACGCCAACCTCACCAACACCATAGATGCCTTCCTCGACCAGATCGAAGCCGTGAACGCGGTGTATCCGGTCAGAAACCTGCGCTGGGTGTTGGCGCACCTCAATCAGGTCAACGCCGCGCAGCTGGAGCGCATGAAGAAGCTCGGCATGTATGCCGCGATGCATCCATGGGGTGTCATCAACGGGGCGATCATGCACGAGAAGTTCGGTCAGGATGCTGCCGGCGATCTGTCGCCGTTCGCGGTCGTGCAGCGCAGCGGCATCACCTGGGGTCTCGGCAGCGACGGGAGCGCGGCCAACCAGTACCTGCCGATGACGACGTTGTACTTCGCCGTCACCGGCAAGATGCCGAGCGGCAGGACCGTCATCGACCACACGATCAGCCGCGAGGAGGCATTGATCGCGCATACACGCAAGAACGCCTACTTCGTGTTTCGGGAGAACGACCTCGGCGCGATCCAGTCCGGCAAGCTGGCCGATCTGGTGGTCCTGGATCGCGACTATCTCACGGTGCCGGCTGACGAGATCAAGGACATCAGAACGGTTCTGACGATGGTCGGCGGCCGCATCGTTCACGGTGGTGACGCCGGAGTGTCCACCATGGGGACAACGCCATGATCCGGTGGATATTCGCCACCGCGGTCATCGGGGTCGTCGCTGTCGTCGCTGCGCTGTTGGTCGCTTCGACGTTCGCGACGGCGGCTTCCTTCACCGCAGGCACCGAGGTGGCGTTGCTTCCCGCCAGTCTGGGCGAGGTCTCGGGATTGTCCCACAGCCGCACCAATCCGGACGTGTTCTGGGTCCACAACGACTCCGGGGATCAGCCCAGGGTCTATGCGGTCAGCTGAAGGGGGGGTGCTCGGGAGCTACACGCTCGCCGGCGCCTCCGCGATCGACTGGGAAGACATGACCTCCATGGGATTCTACGACTTCGATGATTACGAACGACTTCTTGCTGCCGCGAAGACGTCGGGGCCAGTGCCCTACCTGATAGTGCTCTTGGGCGCCGAAGCGGGGCTCCGCTGCGGTGAAATGATCGGGCTGGAATGGGGTGATGTGGATTTCACTACAGGCCAGCATCCAGCGATCGGAGTGGCACGGCCATGTCGATGTTCCGAAGGGAGGTCGGTTGCGGCATGTGCCGATGACTGCTCGACTCAAAGCAGCGCTTCGGGAGCATCGTCACCTGAAGAGCCAGCGCGTGATCAGCAGAGCTGATGGGTCAGCGCTGACGCAGGACATGGTTGGTGATCATGTTCGGCGAGCGGCAAGGAAGGCGGGGGCCACAGTCAGCGGGGTTCACATCCTACGGCACACGTTCTGTTCGCATCTTGCGATGCGAGGGGCAGCGGGGCGTGCGATTCAGGAATTGGCCGGACACCAAGATCTGACGACTACGCAGCGGTATATGCACCTGACTCAGGCAGCGGTGGACTCGGCGATTCGTCTGCTGGAGTCTCCCCGAGTCCCCTCGGAAGGTGGAGACATTGTGGAGACGGCGGCGGGCTAAGAAGACAACCCCTTGATCCGCAACAGGTTAACTGGAGCGGGCTACGGGAATCGAACCCGTCTAGCTGGCTTGGGAAGCCAGTGCATTACCACTATGCTAAGCCCGCGTCTGGCGGCCACGCGCCACAAATTGTAGCGTAGGCTAGGCTAGCTCCGAATAAGCGCCACCACCTCGTCGCGCTTCGTTTCCATCATTGCCGGTGACGTGGCCTCGAGGTTTAGGCGGAGCAGTGGCTCGGTGTTGGAGGGCCGTACGTTGAAGTGCCAGTCGGGGTAGTCCACCGACAAGCCGTCCAGATGTGCCAACGTGGCGTCCGTGTAGCGCGCCTCGATCGCTGCGAGCCTTTTCGGCACTTCCTGCATCGACGCGAGCTTTGTGTTGATTTCTCCAGAAATGAAATAGCGCTCGCGAAACGGCTGGAGCAGCTCCCGCAGGGACTGATTCTTCCGCGACATGAGTTCGAGAATGAGCAGGGCTGGAATGAGCCCGTTGTCGGCGTAGTAGAAATCGCGGAAGTAGTAGTGGCCGGTGACCTCGCCGCCGAAGATGGCGTCCTCATCGCGCATGCGTTTCTTGATAAACGCGTGGCCGACCCTGTTCATCAACGCGCGGCCGTTGTACTTGGCCACGATGTCCTTCACGGCGTGGCTCGCACGCAGGTCGTACACAATCGTCGAGCCAGGATGCTTCAGGAGGAAGGCCTCAGCGAGCAGCGCGGTCACGAAGTCGCCGGAGATGAATTCGCCGCTGCCGTCGATGAAGAAGCAGCGGTCCGCATCGCCGTCCCACGCGATGCCGATATCTGCTTGCTGACGGATGACCTCAGCGGTGATGTCCTGACGGTTCGCCTCGATGAGCGGATTCGACTCGTGGTTGGGAAAGTTACCGTCGATCTCACAGCAGAGTGCCGTCGTCTTGCAGGGCAGCCGTTCAAAGATGGGCGGCGCGGTAAGACCAGCCATGCCGCTTCCGGCGTCGAGCACCACCGAGAAAGGTTTGATCACCGACGGATCGATGAACGACATCACCTTGTCCAAGTAGTCGGGCACCACCTCGCTGGTTGTGAGCGAGCCACGGCGTGTTGCCGCGGATGGCAGACGCTTGTCGGCGATCATGTCGCGGATATCGCCGATGCCGGCGTCGCCACTCAGTGGTAGCGCGGCAGCTCGCACCATCTTGACGCCGTTGTATTGCTTCGGGTTGTGCGAGGCCGTGATCTGCGCACCGCCGCCAAGGCCATCGCGGATCACCGCGAAGTACAACATGTCGGTGCCCATCATCCCGTAGTCGACGACATCGGTGCCCTGTTCGCGCACGCCGTCGGTAAACGCCGCCGCTAGAGCCGGCGAGGACAGCCGCATGTCGCGCGACATACCGATCGTGGGTGTCTGCAAATACGCAGCGAACCCACGTCCAATCAGTCGTGCGACGGTTTCGTCGATTTCTTTCGGATATAGGCCACGGATGTCGTAGGCCTTGAAGATCTCTGGATTCACACTCATTGTCAGGCTCGGGTGTAGTCAGTCAGCGTCGTTCTATCGCCAAGCACCGTCCCGCCGTCAACGGTGACGCCGTGCCCGATGTGGCAGTGCCGTCCCACGATGGCGTCGCGTACTAAGGCCTCGCCGTTCACGCGGCAGTGGGGCCAGAGAATCGAGCCCTCGATCGACGCGCCCGCTTCGACGTGCGTCCGCCGACCGATCACGGCATAAGGGCCGACGCGCGCACCGGACTTCACGACGGCTCCCTCGTCGACGAAGCACGGGCCCTCCAGCGTTGCGCCGTCCTCGACCGTCGCATCAGGTGCCACTGACACGCGCGGGGCAGGGAGGTTCAGAAACGGCGCCGTCGCGTAGCGCCCATCCATGATGTCGCGGTGGACATCGGTGTATTTCTCAGGCGTGCCGATATCAATCCAGTAGCCGTCGTAGATGTAGGCCACAAATGTCTCACCTCGCTCAACCAGCGATGGAAAGTAGCTTCGCTCGATCGAGCAGGGCTCATTGCTCGGCATCCGCTCAAAGGTGTCGGGTTCGAGTACGTAGATGCCCGCATTGATGTGGTTGGTCGTGATGCGATCGGCCTCCGGCTTCTCAAGAAAGCGCTGGACGTTGCCGTCGGTGTCGGTTTCCACGAGGCCGTAGGCACTAGGATTGTCGACTGGCGTCAGCACGATCGTCGCCCGAGCCCTGCGCTCCCTGTGGAGGGCGATGACGGCGGCCAGATCGATCTGCGTAAGCACGTCGCCGTTGAAAACAACGACCGGGTCAGACACGTTGCCAGCCGCGTATTTCACCGCGCCGCCTGTGCCGAGCGGCTCGGGTTCGACGACATACCGGAGCGGTATGCCCAGCGTCGTGCCGTCGCCGAGGATCTCTTCGATGCGTCCCGGTTGATAGTTCAGACTCAGAATGACCTCGTCGATTTCAGGAATTTGTCGCAGGAGGTCGATCTGATACTGAAGAAAGGGCCGATTGAAGATCGGCACGATCGGTTTGGGGGTGTGAATCGTAAGCGGCCGCAGGCGAGTCCCCTTGCCCCCGGCCAACAGGATGGCCTTCATGACAACCACCGATCTTACTCGATGATAGAATTGGCCCCCTCGATGAACTTGCCGAACGCGCTGACGCTGGTGCGGATGTTTCTCGTACCACTCCTGGTCGTCGTGCTGCTGACCGAGTTCGAGGGGCGCCGGATCCTGGGTGTGCCGAAAGAACTTGTTGGTGCGGCGATTTTCGCGATCGCCTCGTTGACGGATTGGCTCGACGGATATCTGGCTCGACGCCGTCGTCAGGTCACGTGGCTCGGACAGATGCTCGATCCGATCGCCGATAAACTCCTGACGTCTGCGGCGTTCGTCTCGCTCGTGCAATTGAACCTGGCGCCGGCGTGGATGGTGGCGCTGATTATCGGGCGCGAGTTTGCCATCACCGGGCTTCGGAGCTTCGCGCATACCCGTGGAATTACGATGCCCGCCTCTCCGCTTGGCAAGATCAAGATGGCGTCGCAGGTGACGGCGATCCTGCTGCTGATTCTTGGGTGGGGCCCGCTACCCTGGCTTGCGCCGATCGGCTACGTGGCACTCTGGGTGGTAATGCTGACGGCGCTGGCCTCAGCCGTGGACTATTGCTTCCGGCTCCAGAGGTTGCTGAACTCGCGCGCCGAGGACCGCAGCGTCGTGCCTGCGAGGAAGGCCAGCTAGTGGTCTGGTTGCGAATCAGCTAGCGCGTTTTCGGCCTGTACGTATTGCTCGCATGTGGTACTTCCTCGCGCGGCTAGGAGGTGTCACATCCGATCGAAAACGCGTTAGGCATTCGGCCGGCGAAGGCGCTTTTCATGACCGTGTGGCGTTCGAGTAGACGCAATGCCGAAACACAAAGCTACTCGAAAAGCGCTCTATGCCTCCCGCCTGGCAGCGTTGCTCCTCGGTCACATGCGCCCGGCATGCCAGAGGACTAGGACCGAGGCTGGGCGCTACTTTCTGAGCGCCACGTAGTCGCCGGACATGACCGCGTCGCGGGAGACGGTCACCTGTAGCGTGGAGATCCCAGGTTCGACCTCCACCGCGACCGCTTCGCCAAGCTCAACCAGAAAGGTGTCCGGCTCCAGCTTGTCACGGTAGAGAACGAACTGCGCGCCAGCGGCGATGCCGTGGTTGCTACCCCGATCGACGACGAAGTAGTCGCCGAGGCCGAAGCTCGTGCGGTTATCACTGCCGGTAATGACACGGCCGTAGTTATCGCGTTGTGCCTCCGGCCGGAGGATCGAGACCTCAGGCGCCTCCGGTAACACGAACGGTTCGAGATAGTCATTCGGTTCAACCGAATCGCATCCAAACGTCACCGTCGCCAGCGACAGCTCCTCGTCCACGGCGTAGACGCGGATCCACCCTGACGTGTGAGTGGTGGCTGGATTGTTCCGGCCGACGCCCTCGCGTTCGACGGGCACCGCGCGCCGCGTGAAGTACTCCTGTCCGACCTCGATTCCGTTGTCAGTTCCGCCGTTGATGACAATCAGATCGCCCGGCGCGAACGTGTAGTGAACAATAGACTCCTGGCTGCCCGTCACGCGCAGCGGCACTTGCGGTACCTGGTAGGCCACGCTGGGGGCGCACGCCAGCGAAAGCACCTCAGGCGTGAGTCCAGTGGGTACAGGGCTTGGCGCGCGTTGCGCGAGGACCGGTGCCCCCGCGGTGGCCATCACCACGGCGGCGACCAGAAGTCCGGTGATGCGCAGGCGCGCAAGCGATGCGAAGAGGCGACGGCGGGCGATACGGTGATTGATGGTCATTGGCAGCTACTCGCAGACGCGCCCTCGCAGGCTCGCCAGTCGATAAGTTACTGATTCTTCAGCGCTTCGAGCCGATCCCGCGCATCATCGAGGTGGTCGCTGCTATCGAATTCCGTCAGCAGCCGCTCGAAATACGGAATCGCTTCAGCGTTCTTATCGGTTCGGGAGAGCGACTCCGCCAGATAGAAGTAGACCTGGTCGCGGCCAGTAAACTCTGGGTCGTCGCGAAGCACCTCGCGAAACCGGTCGATCGCGCCGGGATACCACTGAATACGGAAGTAGTGCAGGCCGACCCGAAATGATGCCTCGCTCAGTCGATCGCGGGCGACCCGCCAGTTGGATCTGACCTCGGCGGTCAGGGGACTGTCCGGGTAATTCTGAAAAAACACGTCAAACTCGACGAGCGCGGCGCCGGTCTCGGTCTGATCGCGTTCCGGCGCCCGCATTTGTTCGAAGTGGGTCATCGCCAGCTTGTACTGCGCGTAGTCAGCCCGTGCGTGCGTTGGGTACAGCGTCAGAAACTCCTGGAATTCGGCTGTGGCCAACACGCCCGACTCCGCGGAGCCCTCGCCGAGGTATGAGTCACCGACTCCCAGTTTGGCGTCAGGCCTGAACTCGCTCTGGGGGTAGCCGTCGATGATCTGCTGGAAGTAGGTGCGCGCGTCGAGCCAGCGCCCCATTTCGAGCGATTCAAGGCCGTGTTCCCACAGGAACTGGTCTGGAGCTGCGGTATCGGGTGGCACAAGCGTCTGGAGGCTCGGCGCGCACGACATCATGGTGACAGCCAGTGCCGCCATGATGGCGATGCGCCAGCCTCCGACGGACCTGCGTTCAGTCATGTCCTGCCGTCATCCAATCGTACTGGGCGCGGAGCCCTTCTTCCAGCATGGTGGTCGGGCTAAATGCCAGGTCCGCTCTCGCGCGAGTGGTGTCGGCACACGTATCCCGCATGTCGCCCCGCTGTGCCTCAGT
>CBDFLL010000005.1:0-1599306 GCA_965249205.1 Vicinamibacterales bacterium
GTCGTAGATGGCGACCGGATAGGTAAATTCGTCTGTCTGTGAGCCGTCGAGGATCGCATCCGGCAGCGAGAACAGCTCATCGAGCTCGCCGCCTGGTCTGACGATGCCGTTCTCCCAGTACCCTTCGCGCTTCATCCAGCCGTAGTTGCCGCCGTTGTGGACGATATTGACTTCCTCGATGTGGTCCATACCGATGTCGGAGGCGTACAGGGTACCGTCGGCCTGATCCCAGGAGAGACGGTGGGCGTTGCGGAAGCCGTACGCGTAAATCTCGCCAAGCGTCTCAGAATCCCCATCGGCCGCGAAGGCGTTGCCGGGGGGAATCGTGTAGTCGCCAAGCCCCTTGGTGCCGCCTGATTGCGACGGGCTGCGGGGATCGATACGCAGGATGGCCGTGATCACGCTGTCGAGCCGCTGGGTCTGCCCAGGATTCTCGGCGTGCACGCCCGCGCCGTTGCTGAAGCCGAGGTCGCTGCCGCTCGTGTAGATCAAGCCGTAATCTTCTGAACCGGGCTCCGCGGTCGGGTTGAAGCCGACATACCCCATCGGGTGCGTCAGCGAGTCGACGATGTGGGCGACGCGCAGCAGCTCACGCCGATTGCCCTGGAACGTATTGGCGGACGGACTGTCCACCCGCCACTCGGTGAATACGTTGTGGTGCGTTACCTGCTCTGGCGTAAACCCTGGCGGAATAAAGTCCGGCGTCGCTGGGTTACCCTGCGCGGTCTCGCTGTGCACGGTGTACAGCAACCCGTTGTTCGCGAACTCCGGATGAAAGTCGAAACCGATGAAGCCGCTCTCGAGCCTGTTATACACACCGAACGGCACTTCCTGATAGAAGTTCCAGTAGACCGTTGGCCTGTTGGTCTCGTCGAGCAGATACAGCACGCCGCGCGAGTCGTTCACGAAGCGTCTGTCGTCCGGTAGATCACGTACGAAACTGACACGCGCGTACCCGGACTGTCTGACGTCCTGGTCCCTCGGACGGATACCGCGCGAATCGGGCAATCGCGCCAGGTCCTCGATCTGGACGCTCAGTCCGCCAGTGGGAACCGGCGTGGGGATCGGATTGACGGTGATCTGGGCGGTCATCACCGCAGTTGCACCAAGTGCCATTACCGTGTGCGCGAAGAACTGTCTCTGCATAGATGCTCCTGCCAGGTTTCGAACTGACCCGGCCTATATGCCACCGGCCACCGTCAGTTACTCGCCAGCCGGCCGTCGATGACGTAGGTGAGCAGGGCGACGATCTGGGCTGGGTCTCTCGCAACCGCGAGAGCGGCTGCATCCACCTCCTTTAACGCGTGCGTGAACTCTTCGGGGTGCAGCACGACGAGCGGTTTGCCGAGCGCGGCCGCGAACCCCGCGTCGAAGGCCGCGTTCCACTGCCGGTACTTGTCGCCGAAGCGCACAACGACGATATCGGCTGCGCCGATTAGCGTCCGAGTGCGGATGGCATTGACCATGGCACCCTTGTGATCCTTCCAGAACGGCGCATCCTCCGGTCCCAGGATCGCGACTCCACAATCGTCACTGGACTCGTGATGAGTGACCGGTGATGTGAACAGGGCCGGAAGTGATCGTTGCTTCGCGCCGGCTTCGATCTGCTCCCTCCAGTCTGAGTGAATCTCGCCCGAAAGGTATACAGTCCACATCTTGGTCACGTTCGCCCGACTCCTGCTATCGCGTCGTCCACTCGGGCGGTGGCTGAATCGTGTCCTGCGGCGTGCCCCCGGGGTCTGGCCGCCCGCTGCCTTCGAGCCGACTGATGGCGCGCACCGTCATGTCCTGCTCGCACGCGATCTGGCAGGAGAGTCGTATCCCGGTCAAGCCGCGCTCCGCCAGTTTGGCTTTCTCGGCAGCCGTGATCCGCTCGGGTTCACCGCTGATGAATTCAACACGGCACGTCGTGCAGCGTGCGTTGCCGCCGCAGGCGTGAAGCACATCCACGCCGGCATCCTGCTCGATTCCAAGCACGAGCCGCTTGCCGTGCTCCACGTCCACTGTCTCAAACCCTTCGACCGTCAGTTTTGGCACATCGCTATGCTAACGTATCGCGCTGATGGCCGACGTCGCTGATCCGCCCCTCCCGTCTACTCTCTGGAAGCAACTGTCCGGGGAGCGGCGGCTCGCGGCGGCCGAAGAGTTGTGGCGTGACCCGAATGCGACCGCCGAACAGGGCGAACTCCTGGGAACGATCGCGCAGCGCATCAAGTTCAGGATCAAGAGCGTGGTGGCGATGCCGGTCGAGAAGAAGGCGCGCCACGTGGTGGCGCTTCCGACGGTATCGGAGGCGGTCGCGGCGCGTTTGCTGGTGGTGTATCACGTGGCGCATCAGCGTCCGATGATGGGACGGTTCCTAGATACGCTGGAGATTGCTCACGAAGACGGCATGATCTCGGACGAGGAACTTGCGGCGCCTCCGCAGGCGCGCCTCGCCACGGCAGCCGCCACCCTCGCGTCGGCGTTTCCAGCCGAGGATGTCTCGCTGTATCTCTCGACGCTGATCTGGCAGGACCCCGAGACATGGGGCGGTCTGGCGAATCTGCCAGAGGTGAGCCCGCCGCAGGTCTAGCAGCCCCTCGTCGGAGGGGCGCCTATGGTCGCACGTTACGGGCCCCACTAAGAGAATTCCACCATGGAATGGATGACGAGCGCCGAGGGCTGGGTCGCGCTGCTCACGCTGACCGTGCTTGAGATTGTCCTCGGCATCGACAACATCGTCTTTATCTCGATTCTGGCGGGGAAGCTTCCTGCGGGCCAGCGTGCGCGGGCGCGACGCGTGGGGCTATCGCTCGCCATGTTCTTGCGAATCGGGCTGCTGCTGTCGATCACGTGGGTGATGCGTTTGACGGCGCCGATGTTCTCGATGGTGGACCAGGATCTCTCAGGGCGGGATCTGATTCTGATCATTGGCGGCCTCTTCCTGATTGCCAAGAGCACGCACGAGATTCACGACAAGCTCGAAGGAGCGGACGCTCGGCTGTCGGCCGGGGTGGCGGCGCCGTTCGGTGCGGTGATCGTTCAGATTCTGCTTCTCGACATTGTGTTTTCACTCGACTCGGTGATCACGGCGGTCGGCATGGCCGACGACGTCGCCGTGATGGCACTCGCCGTGATCATTGCCGTTGGCGTGATGCTCGTATCGGCCAGCGCCATCGGGGGGTTCGTTGACCGACATCCCACGGTCAAGATGCTGGCGCTGAGTTTTCTACTGCTGATCGGCGTGTCGCTGATTGCCGAAGGTTTCGATCAACCGATTCCGGAGGGCTACATCTACTTCGCGATGGCATTCTCGGTGTTTGTGGAAATGATCAACCTGCGCGTGCGGGCGCGCACCGAGCCTGTTCATCTGCGCCGACCCTACGTGAAGTAGAAGCGGGTGGTTCGGCGTGCGGCAGACTGGTCGCGTTAGCGCGGATTGCACTTGTACCTGGTGCTCAGTCGTGCTTCTGCGGGTAGGAGGGGACTGATGGCTGGGAACTCCCTGGTTCTACGGACGCAAGTAATGAGCGCGGTTAGTCGGAGCTACGCGCTCATGAAATCCGCGTTAGCCGGACTGCAGCGCGGCGAGGTACCGGCGGATGCGCCGCGCATTGGTTCCGACATCGCTGCCGCCCACGCGTGATACCGACCGCACGTCGACGCGCGTACCGGCTCCCAACGGGGTGAGCCGCACGACCACGTCATCTTTGAAGCCGAACCAGCGGGTGGTGTCGGTTGCTTCGATGCGTCCCGCGTTCTTGTCGGCGGTGACGACATCCCAGCCCGCCTGCAAGGCTGCAGCCAGTGCGCGATCGAAGGCCTGGTCAGGCGGTGTCGACAGCGTGATCGGCGCTAGATCTGGATACCCGAGCCGCTGCTGCTCCGAGAGTTCGGCTGGGCGCTCGAGCGAATTGGGAGCCCCGGCACGAAGGGGGACGATCGCTTCAAATGTCGGCGGACGTTCCAGGTCCGTCGTGATGTCATGGATCGGCGGGACGTTCCGCGCCCCGCGCTGCCACTCGAAGGGTATTCCGAAGGTCGCCACGCCGCCGAGGACCGCCGTGGCCGCAACGAATGTCGCGAAGCGCGCCCCGCGACGGTAGGCGAGGCTTCCGGCGACGAGACCCGCTAACGCAGCAACGATGCCGGTGTAGGCGGCCCAGCGGAACAGCGTGAAGGCGTTGGGCAGCGACAGCATGTCGAGGCGATAGGCGGGTCCGGCGACGCCAAGCAGCGTGAGGCTCGCCGCAGCGACCGCGCATGCCAGTAACGCGAACGTCATGAGCCCCTCCTATCATGTGGCGGCGCGCCACGTGGTCGCCCAGTTACTGTGCGTATTGTAGGCTGTCCCCACATGTCCGAACCACACACCATGTCCCCAGGCCGCGCAGAGCGGCTGGCCCGACTTGGGTGGGATGACACCTTCGCTGCGGCGTGTCAGCCCCTGGCGCTGGACGCCGATGTCGAGCCGGCGCGGGTCGCCATCGAGTTTAACCATCTCTACCGTGTGTGGACCGGGGAGGGCGAGATCGGAGCGACGGTGTCCGGCCGGTTGAAGCATCATGCGGCGCGTCGAAGCGAGTTGCCGGCGGTTGGCGACTGGGTGATGGTCCGCCGACGACCGGCCGACGACCAGGCAGCGATCATTGCGGTGCTGCCGCGCCGGAGCTGGTTTTCGCGCAAGACGGCCGGCACGGTGACTGACGAACAGATTGTCGCGGCCAATGTTGATGTGGTCTTTCTGGCCATGGCGCTTGACGGGAACTTCAGCACCGGGCGGCTCGAACGGTATCTGCTGCTGGCCCGGGAAAGCGGCGCTGCCCCGGTCATTCTGTTAACCAAGCCTGATCTGTCGACCACCGTGGCTACACAGGTGACCGACGTGCGTGCGGTGTCGGGGGACCTGCCGGCCTATGTGGTAAGCCCGAAGAGCGGTCACGGTGTCGAGCCCGTGGCGGCCTACCTTGCTCAGGGGCGCACGGGCGCGCTGCTGGGATCGTCGGGCGTCGGCAAGAGTACGCTGATCAATCGCCTTGTCGGCGAAGAGGTGCAGAAGACCCGGGAAGTCCGGGCCGCCGATTCCAAGGGCCGCCATACCACCATGCACCGCGAGCTGATTCAGCTCCCGTCCGGCGGGCTGATCATCGACACGCCGGGCATGCGGGAGCTGCAGCTCTGGGATGTCGAGGAAGCGCTGCGGGAAAGCTTTGACGACATCGAAACGCTGGCCGAGGGCTGCCATTTCACGAACTGTCGGCACAGTGGCGAGCCGCGATGCGCCGTCAAGGCGGCCTTGGCCGATGGTCGACTCGATCCCGCCCGACTTGACAGTTACCTAAGATTTCAGCAGGAGCTCGTCGTGCTGGCGCGGCAACGGGACGAACGCGCGGCACTCGACGAGAAACGGCGCAGCCGGATGGCGGGCAGGCCGCCGAGGCGATCGCTCAAGCTAGAACGGTAGACGGCGCGCACATATAATTCGGCCATGCTCGTGCTCCTGATGTTGCTGGGCCTTGCGCAGGCGCCAGACGTTTTCACGACGGCCCTCACGGCCGAGGAGTTACGGGAGAAGCAGGCCGTCCTCGAGACGACCGCCGGGACGATCGTCCTGGACCTGCTCGCCGATGCGGCGCCCACACACGTCGCGCATTTCATCGCGCGTGTGAATGAGGGCGCCTATGACGGGACGGTGTTTCATCGCGTCATCCCGATGGGCATCATCCAGGGCGGCGATCCATTGTCGACCGATCCCTCGCAGCAGGAGCGCTACGGCACTGGTGGGCTTGGTGTTCTGCAGTTCGAGCCCAACGCCGAGCAGGCCACGCGCGGTGCGGTGGCAGCGGTCTTGGTCCCTGGTGATCGCGATAGCGGCGGCTCCCAGTTCTTTATCTGCATTACCGATCAGCCGGCGCTCGACGGGCAGTACACGATCTTCGCGCGCGTGAAAGAAGGGATCCTTGTCGCGCAGAAGATGTCGATGGTCGCTGCCGACGCCGACGGCATGCCGAACGAGCGGGTCGAGATCCTGCACGCGACTATCCGGGATACGCCGCCCCCGGAACCGGAGCCGTTCGTCAATGCAACCGCTGACGAGCTGTCGCTGCATCGCGCGGTGATCGAGACGTCCATGGGCAACATCACGATTGAGTTGTTTGCGGACCGAGCGCCCAACCACGTGCGCGCGCTGCTTCGGCTCGCCGGCTCTGGTGTGTATGACGGCACCGCGCTGCATCGGGTCGCACCAGGGTTTGTGATCCAGGGCGGATTTCTCGGGACCAGGCTGGAACCGCTCGACGAAAGACAGTTCAGCTACGTGCGTGAGCTGCAGCCCGAGTTCAACACGACGCCGCATGTGCGGGGCATTTTGTCGATGGCGCACGGCGATGATCCCGCCAGCGCCACGTCATCGTTCTTTATCGTTCTGGCACCTGCACCAGCGCTCGACAACCAGTACACCGTGTTCGGCCGCGTGGTGGAGGGGATGGACGTCGTGGAGCAAATTGAAGCGGTGCCGGTCAACGGAGAAGAGCCGGTGACCCGGATCGAGGTCACAACCATCCGCGTCGTACCTCCGGCGCCCTAGCAGGCTGCTGAAGAACCCGGGTGATCGGGCCGTTTTCTAAGGATTATGCGAGTCACCACCGACCGACAACGGTGCGCACGGCTGTGCGCTGGCCCCGATCAAGGGGCCGGCGACACGCGCGGCCGGTGATCAGGGACACCTCGCCTCCAGATTCCGCAGCCGGACCAAGTTATAGACCGTGGCGGCGAAGGTAAGCTGCCAATCCACGAGGGCGACACCGCGATGCCGGAGTTTGCGCAAGCCGCCGACGGTCTTCATCCAGCCAAAGACCTGTTCTACGAGTTTCCGTTTCCGCTGACTGACGTGATAGCCCGCATGCCGCGTGGTCCGGCCATCGATCGCACTCCAGCGGACCTTCTGAGCTGCCCTTACTGAGACAAGGGTGACATTTCATTCCGGAGACATGGGTGACACGCTCCCCCGAGATGGGAGGGTGTCATGCCTTGGAAGGAGTGTCATGTCGTGGACGAGCGTCTCCGATTCATAGCCCGCCGGCTCGATGGCGAGAAGATGGCGGCCCTCTGTAAAGAGTTCGGCATCTCCCGGAAGACCGGCTACAAGATTTACGACCGCTACAAGGACTGTGGGGTGCACGGACTGACGGATCGGAGCCGGCGGCCCTACCGACACGCCAACCAGCTCCCGCTGGCTATTGAGCAGTGGATCGTCAGGTTGAAGCGGGAGTATCCCAATTGGGGCGCACCCAAGATCCGCGAGCGCCTTCGCCGCCGGTGCCCGGCGGTGCAGTGTCCGGCGATCAGCACGGTCCATGCCGTGCTGGATCGGCATGGGTTGGTGACGCATCGCCGCCGGCGCCGCCATCGAGCCGAGGGCACGACGCTGTCCCGGCCGACGCAGCCCAACGCCCTGTGGTGCGCCGACTACAAGGGCGAGTTCATGCTCGCGAATCGACGCTACTGCTATCCCTTGACCGTCACCGACTTCGCCAGCCGGTACCTGATTACCTGCGACGCCCTCTCGACGACGCAGGAGCGGTATGCCTTCGCCGTCTTTGAGCGCACCTTCAAGGACTTCGGGCTCCCCAGCGCTATCCGGACCGACAATGGGGTGCCCTTTGCGTCCCCCAATGCCCTGTATGGCCTCAGCAAGTTGTCGGTCTGGTGGTTACGCTTGGGGATCGACATCGAGCGCATCCAGCCCGGGCACCCCGAGCAGAACGGCCGCCACGAGCGGATGCATCTGACGTTGAAAACCGAAGCCACCAAGCCGGCCGTGGCCAACGTCCTGCAACAGCAGGCGCGCTTCGATGCCTTCCTCGAACGCTTCAACCACGAACGCCCCCATCAAGCGCTGGGCATGCAGGTCCCTGGTGAGGTCTACCGGCCGTCACCTCGACCGTATCAGGGGCTCAGCGACCTGGACTATCCGTGGCATGACTGGACGGCCACCGTGACGACCTGCGGCCGCATCTGCTACAAACGGCGCAAGATCAATCTGAGCTTGGTGTTCGCGGGCCAGAACGTCGGCGTGCGGCAAGTGAGCGACCGCGTCTGGCTCGTGAGCTTCATGCAGTACGATCTCGGCTACTTCGATGACGAAACCAGCCGCCTTGAACCGATCGGTAACCCATTTGGTCCGAAAGTGTTACCTATGTCGCCGGAATGATCTGTAACCCATGTGTCCGGAATGGACCAGCAACGTGGGGCGTGACGGCCCGGATACGGACAGCGGCCACAAAGCTTGCCACATCGTAGCCCTTGTCCGCCCCGACCGTGCTGCCCGGCGGCGCGCTGGCCTCCAGCAACAGCGCCGCTGCCTCGCGTTCGGCGGTCCCCGTCGCGTGAGTCGCGCAGACGTTGGCGACAAGTCCCTGTCGATTGTCCAGCAGCACGTGGCCCAGATACGCCAGCTTGGCTTCCTTCCCCTGGCCCTTCCGAGGCAGCATCGCCTCCGGATCGGTCGTCGACTGGTGCGTGTCGTTGCGCCGCCGCTCCCCGTGGAAGTTGACCGTGGGATTCCCGGGGTCATCGGGCGGGTCGCTCTCCGCCGCGTCCCGGCACCGAAAGCTCTTCAGGCTGGCCCACGCTTCCAATTGGGTCCCATCCACAGTGAAGTGTTCGTCCGAGAGCAGCCCGGCCGCCCGCGCGTGGGCCTGCACCGCATCAAAGAAGGCGGCCGCGATATCGCCCGCCAGCAGCCGGTCGCGATTCTTGGTAAACGTGGTGGGATGCCAAACCGGGTCGTCCAAATTCAAGCCCACGAACCAGCGGAACAGCAGGTTGTAATTGAGCTCTTCCATCAGCAGCCGCTCGCTCCGCACCGTGTAGAGCACCTGCAGCAACAACGCGCGCAGCAGCTGTTCCGGCGGGATCGACGGACGCCCTGTGTTGGCGTACAGGCCGGCGAACCTGCGCGACATCGTTCTCAGCGCTTCGTCCGTCAGCGCGCGAACCGCGCGGAGCGGATGGTCGGCTGGCACGCGCTGTTCCGGCGACAGGTAGCTGAACATGTGAGTGCTTTGCTCATCGTGTCCGCGCATGATGGGGCTCCCTTCAGCGGTGTTGGGAGCATGGTAGTACGCCGGGATCGATCTGTCGATCCCATTTCACGGAGTTTTTCAGCAGCCTGCTAGTGGTCTGGTTGCGAATTAGCTAGCGCGTTTTCGGCTCCGGTCTACTTTGAAGAACTCGAAAACGCGTTAGGCATTCGGCCGGCTAAAGCGCTTTTCATGACCGTGTGGCGTTCGAGTAGACGCAATGCCGAAACACAAGGCTATTCGAAAAGCGCTCTATGCCCGCCCGTCTGGCGGCGTTGCTCCTCGGTCACATGCGCCCTGCATGCTCCGTCGCCGCGTCTGGCCAGTCGGGCGCCTCACCGCCCTCGGTGCACAAGCCAATTCGCAACCAAACCACTAGAACCTGGCAGACTGCCTGGCACGTGTCGCGTTTTGCCGTGGCTACGGCAGGCGCTAGAAGGGAAGCCGCGCTTGTGGTTCCGGTGCGGCGATCACCTCCGGGCCGAAGTTGTGCACACTCACGCCGAGCAGGCGAACCGGCCGGGTCCCAACCTCTGTCTTGTCAAGCAGCGCCAGCGCGCGCCCCACGATGGCATCGGCATCGCGTGTCGGGATGTCGCTGTGGCTTCTGGTGATGGTCGTGAAGTCGTGATACCGCACTTTGAGGGTCACAGTCCGCGCATACAGCTCGTGACTCACGAGCCGCGCCGCCGCGCTGGACGCCATCGTGCGAATGGCGTCGCGGATGTCGTCGAGGTTGGTCACGTCTTCGGCGAAGGTGCGTTCGCTCCCTGACGACTTCGGGTGACGCTCGGAGACGACCGGTCGGTCGTCGACGCCGTGCGCGAGTCGTTCCAGCAAGTCGGCCAGCGAGCCGACCGTTTCGCGGAGCATTCGGGGATCGACGGTGCGGATGTCCACCAGCTTCTTGATGCCGCGCGCGCGCAGTTTCTTTGCCGTGACGGGGCCGACGCCCCACAGGGCATCGATCGGCAACGACTGCAGGAACGTTTCCACTCGATCGGGCGCGATGACGGTCAGCCCGTCTGGTTTTTGCCACCCTGAGGCGATCTTCGCCAGAAATTTGTTCGGGGCGACGCCCGCTGAGGCCGTCAGACCGGTGCGCTCACGGATCTGATCCTTGAGCCGTCGCGCGACGGTTGTGCCGAGCGGCTCGCCCCACGCGTTGTCCGTGACGTCGAGATACGCTTCGTCCAGCGACAACGGTTCCACCAGTGGCGTCACATCGCGAAACATCGCGAACACCTGTTGAGAGACCGCGCGGTACTTCGTGAAGTCGGGACGAACGATCACGAGCGACGGACACAGACGTTTTGCTCTCGCCATCGGAATGGCCGAGCGGACGCCGAACGTCCGCGCTTCGTAGCTGGCTGCGGCGACGACGCCACGCTTGTCAGCGTCGCCCCCAACCGCGACCGGCCGGCCCCGCAGGTCCGGGTTGTCGCGCTGCTCGACCGACGCGTAGAAAGCGTCCATGTCCACGTGGAGAATCCGACGCATGGTGGATGACTGGGTCCCGAAGTCGTTGGGCGAGGTGTTCGGTCGCTGGCTCCGAGGCGCCACTAGCTCCCGGTTGAGCCGAATCCGCCTCGTGTGACCTCGGCGATCTCGGTCACCTCCTGCCAGGACACGCGCTGGGCGGGGAGGACGATACCCTGAGCCAGCCGGTCGCCTCGCGTCACCTGGACCTCGGCCTTGGTGAAGTTCAGCACCTGCACCTTCACCTCGTCATCCGGACCGGAGTAGTCCGGGTCGACGACGCCGACTCCGTTGGGGATCACCAATCCGCGCTTGAGTGGCGTGCTGCTTCGAGCGAAAATGCCAAGGAAGTGACCGGTGGGCACCTGGATGACCAGGCCGGTCCTCACGAGCACGATCTGTCCCGGTGGTACGCGCACGTCGTGCGCGGCTGCCAGATCGAACCCAGCCGCTTCGTCGGTGCCATACGTGGGGAGAGCAATCGTGGGATCCAGCCGTCGTATTCTGAGCCGCATGAGCGCAGCATACCTGCTGCCGCTCCTCTTGGTCACCGCGGCCGCCAGCGCACAGGATCTGTCAGCTCCGCTCGGGCTCGATCCGGCCATTCACACCGGTACGTTACCCAACGGGCTTCAGTTTCTGATTCGCCAGAACGATCTGCCCGAGAACCGCGCGTTCCTGCGCCTTGCCGTGAAGGCGGGCTCGATCGACGAGGCGGACGACCAGCGCGGCCTCGCGCATCTGCTTGAGCACATGGCGTTCAACGGGTCGGCGCATTTCAAGCCGGGCGAACTCGTGAGCTACCTCGAGTCGATCGGGGCGCGGTTTGGCGCGGACGTCAATGCCTACACGAGCTTTGACGAGACGGTCTACATGCTGGAAGTGCCGACCGATCGAGACGGCATCGTCGTGCGCGGCATGGAGGCGCTCAGTGATTTCGCCGGTGGCATCACCCTTGATCCAGAGGAGATCGACCGGGAGCGCGGCGTCGTCATCGAAGAGTGGCGTGGGCGGCAGGGCGCGGGCTCTCGTATGCGGACTGCGCAGATGGAAGCGATCTTCGGCGAGTCACGGTACGTGGAGCGATTGCCCATCGGACTTCCCGACCTTCTCAGGACGGTCCCCGCGCAGCGTGTGCGCGATTTTTACGAAGAGTTCTACCGGCCCGATCGCATGGCGGTGATCGCCGTCGGTGACTTCGATCCGGCGGAGATGGAGGCGCTTATTCGTGCGCACTTCGGCGGTCTGCCGTCGCGCCGACCGGCGGAGAGGGGGCTTTACCCTGTCCCGTCGCACGCGGACACGCGCGTCGTGGTGGTGTCCGATCCCGAGGCGCAGGGCTCGTCGGTCAGCATCATCCGGAAGCGGCCCGTCGAAAAGCTGCGTACGGCGGGTGAATACAGGCGTTCCACGATGGGTCGACTTGTTCGCGGCATGGTGAGGGACCGGTTCTCAGAGATTGCGCGTCGCCCGGACGCGCCCTTTCTTCGCGCGTCGCTCGGGGGCGGCGGAGTGGGTAGAGACGTGGAAAGTGTCACCGTGTCCGCACGCGTCAACGATGGCGCGATCGTGCAGGGGCTTGAGGCGCTGGCGCAGGAGGTCGCGCGGCTGGACCAGCACGGTTTCGGCGAGGCAGAGCTTGACCGGGCCAAGAAGGATCTGATGGCGAGGTTCCAGCGCGCCTATAACGAGCGCGACAGAGCGCAGAGCGGACAACTGGCGTCGGAGTTGCTTCGCTATTTCCTGACCGATGAAGGCGCTCCTGGTATCGACGCCGAGCTCGATCTGGTACAGCGCTTCGTGCCGGGGATCACCGTGGCCGAGGTCAACGCATACGCACAAGAACTCTTCGGCGAGGACAATCGCGTCGTCGTGGCCTCGTCGCCGGAGAAGGACGGCCTGCTCGCGGTCACCGAGCCGGGTCTTCGCGATGCACTGCGCGCGGGCAGCGCCGCGCCAGTCACCGCGTGGCAGGATGACAGCACGGGTCGCGAGTTGATGTCCGAACCGCCGACGCCGGGCACGGTGCGCGCCCGGCGGGAGATTCCTGAGATCGGCGTGACGGTACTCACGCTGTCGAATGGCGTCGAAGTCTGGCTGAAGCCGACGGATTTCCGTAACGACCAGGTTGCTTTCCGCGCCTATGCCAGAGGTGGCGCATCGCTCGCATCGCCAGCGGATTTCCTCAACGCATCGCTCAGCACGTCGCTCGTAGGCGTGTCCGGCGTCGGCGGCCTCTCGCCGACCGACCTGGGCAAGGTCATGGCTGGCCGCATCGCCAGTGCGTCGCCGTACATGGACAACTACACACATGGCATCTCGGGTGGCGGCACGCCAGGTGACCTCGAGGCCGCCCTCCAGTTGGTGTACCTGTCCTTCACGGCGCCGAACCGGGACGCATCAGCGTTCGACCTGATGAAGAGCCGGATGGCAGCGAGGTTGGCGAACCAGGATCAGAGTCCTGGGGCCGTGTTTGGTGATCAGGTCCGGCGGCTGGCAACGATGGATCACTATTCTGTTCGGCCCATGCGGTCAGAGGACCTTGACGGCCTGGATGCCGATCGCATGCGCGCCTTCCACGCCGAGCGTTTCAAGAATGCCGCCGACTTCACCTTTTTCTTCGTTGGAGCGTTCACCGTTGACGAGATCACGCCGCTGCTCACCACCTACCTCGCTTCGCTGCCGTCCACGGGCTCGGCGCAGTCGCGATGGACCGACATGGGACTGCACTTCCCGGAGGCGATGCTGCGGGAGACTGTGCGGAAGGGAAGGGAGCCGCGGAGTCAGACCGCGATCATGTTTTTCGCCGACACGGGTCTCGACGAGTTTGAGACGCATCGTCTGCGGGCAGCCACGAGCATCCTTCAGCAGCGGCTGCGTGAGGTCCTACGCGAAGAATTGGGCGGAACGTACTCGGTAGGGGTGCGCTATTCCGATACGTCGCCGCAACCTGGGTATGGCACCACGAGCGTGCAGTTTGGCAGCGCTCCCGAAAACGCGGAGCGCCTGACCGGTGTGGTCATGGACGAACTTGACCGGCTCCGGCGGGACGGTCCGTCAGACACGGAGCTGCAGGTGGTGAAGGAGACTGAACTCAGAGCGCTCGAGGGCTCGCTGCTCCAGAACGGGTACTGGCTGAGGTCTTTGCAGGCGATGCACATGCTTGGTCGGGATCCGCGGGGCATCCTGCGGCGCGGTGAGCGGACGGAGTCGCTGTCCAAGAAGAACATTCACGCGGTGGTTCGCAAGTACTTTCCGCCCGATCGTTTCGCCGTCGTCACGCTGATGCCGGAGACCGACCCGATTGAGAACGGCGTGCCGCAAGGCGATTTGGAACCAGTGGCCGCGCGCTGATGCAAGGCCGGGCGAGGCGTGGCGGTCAACGCGCGTGCGTGCGGCTCGAGGCCTTCGGGCAGCCCAACGTCAACATGGACGTGAGAGAGTGACGACATGGCGATTCAGGTAGGCGAAACGATTCCGTCTGTGACGATGAAGGCGACCGATATGACGGACGTCAAGACCGACGATCTATTCCGCGGGAAGAAAGTGGTGCTGTTTTCGGTCACCGGTGCGTTTACGCCGACCTGTTCCAATCAGCACCTGCCCGGCTTTGTCACGCACGCCGACGCGATCCGCGCCAAGGGGGCTGACGACATCATTTGCGTCTCGGTGAACGATGCGCACGTGATGGAGGCCTGGGGGAGGGAGCAGCACGTGGGTGACAAGATTCGGTTGGTCGCTGACGGCAACGGCGACCTCGCACGGGCCCTCGGCCACTATTTCGACGGCTCGATGATCGGATTCGGCCTCCGGTACCAGCGCTTCGCGGCGATCGTCGACGACGGCACGGTGACCAGGATCGACGTTGAAGACGGCCCGGCGTTCGACGTGAGTAGCGCCGAGTCGGTACTCGCCGCGCTGGATAGTTGATGTCCCCCTCCCGGTAGGTCCTGCAGGCCGTTTAGGCATAAGCTGTCGGCATGCGCATTCTTCTTGTCGGTGCCTCCGGCACCATAGGTTCGGCCGTTGCCGCCGCATTGAGCGGACGGCACGAGTTGATTCTCGCGAGCGTCCAGAAGTCGCCTGAGCAGGTCGACATTGCGGACCCGGCGTCGATCCGCGCGCTTTTCGCGCGCGTCGGCCGCGTGGACGCGGTCGTCAGCGCCGCCGGCCGGGCAGCGTTCAAGTCCTTGACTGATCTTGGGGACGAAGACTTCGATCTGAGTCTTTCCAACAAGCTGATGGGGCAGGTCAACCTGGTGCGTTTGGGGCTGGCGTCGGTGACCGATGGCGGCTCATTCACGCTGACGGCCGGGTATCTGGCGCGGCACCCGATACCGGGTTCGGGAGCCGTGAGTCTCGTCAATGCCGGGTTGGAAGGTTTCGGCCGTGCCGCTGCGCTTGAGGCGCCGCGCGGCATCCGCGTGAACGTCGTGAGCCCGCCATGGGTGACCGAGACGCTGCTGAAACTGGGTCGGTCGCCGGATGACGGCCTGGCCGCGGCGACCGTCGCGCAGGCCTATGTGAGCAGCGTGGAAGGCACGATCACCGGACAGGCCATCGATCCCAGGGCTGAGTCATGATCGGCCGGGTTGCGTTGAGCGTCGTGCTGGCCGTCATCTGCGCCACGTCGGTCGCCGGTGCGCAGTCTCGGTCCATGCAGGGGGATCGTGAAGCACTCATTCAGCTTGAGCGAGACTGGGACGAGGCGTTTCATCGCAAGGATGTCGCCTTCGTCGAGGACGTCCTGGCTGAAGAATTCATGGCCACCTACGGTGACGGGACGCGTGTCGATCGAGCGCAGGAACTGGAGATGATTGCGACCTTCAACCTGCAGATCGACTCGTCAACGGTGGATGACTTCACCGTGAACCTGTACGACGACGCGGCCGTCGTCTGGTTTACGCAGCATCTGGTGGGCCCGAGCCAGGGGCAGACGCTCGAGCTGACGTACCGCTATATGGATGTCTTCGTCTTTCGCGACGGCCGGTGGCAGTGCGTGGCCAGTCAGAGCACGCAGGTGACTGAGACGCCTTGAGTCCGGCGCGCCTCAGTCAGTCTAGCAGGCTGCTGAAAAACTCCGTGAAATGGGATCGACAGATCGATCCCGGCGTACTACCATGCTCCCAACACCGCTGAAGGGAGCCCCATCATGCGCGGACACGATGAGCAAAGCACTCACATGTTCAGCTACCTGTCGCCGGAACAGCGCGTGCCAGCCGACCATCCGCTCCGCGCGGTTCGCGCGCTGACGGACGAAGCGCTGAGAACGATGTCGCGCAGGTTCGCCGGCCTGTACGCCAACACAGGGCGTCCGTCGATCCCGCCGGAACAGCTGCTGCGCGCGTTGTTGCTGCAGGTGCTCTACACGGTGCGGAGCGAGCGGCTGCTGATGGAAGAGCTCAATTACAACCTGCTGTTCCGCTGGTTCGTGGGCTTGAATTTGGACGACCCGGTTTGGCATCCCACCACGTTTACCAAGAATCGCGACCGGCTGCTGGCGGGCGATCTCGCGGCCGCCTTCTTTGATGCGGTGCAGGCCCACGCGCGGGCGGCCGGGCTGCTCTCGGACGAACACTTCACTGTGGATGGGACCCAATTGGAAGCGTGGGCCAGCCTGAAGAGCTTTCGGTGCCGGGACGCGGCGGAGAGCGACCCGCCCGATGACCCCGGGAATCCCACGGTCAACTTCCACGGGGAGCGGCGGCGCAACGACACGCACCAGTCGACGACCGATCCGGAGGCGATGCTGCCTCGGAAGGGCCAGGGGAAGGAAGCCAAGCTGGCGTATCTGGGCCACGTGCTGCTGGACAATCGACAGGGACTTGTCGCCAACGTCTGCGCGACTCACGCGACGGGGACCGCCGAACGCGAGGCAGCGGCGCTGTTGCTGGAGGCCAGCGCGCCGCCGGGCAGCACGGTCGGGGCGGACAAGGGCTACGATGTGGCAAGCTTTGTGGCCGCTGTCCGTATCCGGGCCGTCACGCCCCACGTTGCTCAGAAGGTCCGCTGGAGTGCGATCGATGGCCGGACCACGCGGCATGCGGGCTATCACGTCAGTCAGCGGAAACGGAAACTCGTAGAACAGGTCTTTGGCTGGATGAAGACCGTCGGCGGCTTGCGCAAACTCCGGCATCGCGGTGTCGCCCTCGTGGATTGGCAGCTTACCTTCGCCGCCACGGTCTATAACTTGGTCCGGCTGCGGAATCTGGAGGCGAGGTGTCCCTGATCACCGGCCGCGCGTGTCGCCGGCCCCTTGATCGGGGCCAGCGCACAGCCGTGCGCACCGTTGTCGGTCGGTGGTGACTCGCATGATCCTTAGAAAACGGCCCGATCACCCGGGTTCTTCAGCAGCCTGCTAGCGCCGTCCGCCGATCAGACCAGATCGCCACAGGAAATACAGCAGGGTCAGCAACGTGCTGACGGCCGCGGCCACATACGTCAACGCTGCCGCGTTCAACACCGCGTCCACACCTCTGCGTTCCTGCGCTGTGACGATGCCATGTTCCACGATGAGTGCTTTTGCGCGGCTGGTGGCGTCGAATTCAACCGGGAGCGTGACGACCTGAAACAGCAGGACGGCCGAAAACAGCACCGCCCCGACCAGCACCATGTTGGTCGACGCCATGAAGACACCGATCATCATCGCGAAGTAGCCGATACTGGAGCCGATTTTCGCCGTCGGCACTAGTGCCGAGCGCGCCCAGAGCGGCGCGTAGTGTCTGGCGTGCTGAATCGCGTGCCCGGCTTCGTGTGTGGCGACGCCCACGGCCGCGACCGAGTCCGAGCCGTACACGGACTCCGAGAGCGCAAGCGTCTTGGACACCGGGTTGTAGTGGTCCGACAGCACGCCCTTGGAGCGCACGATCTTCACGTCCGAAATGCCCGCGCCACGCAGCAGGACCTGGGCGGCTTCAGCGCCCGTCAACCCGCGCGCCGTGCGCACCTTCGAATACTTCTTGAACGAACTCTTCACCCGCGAGCTGGCCCACAGCGATAGCCCGAGGCCGGGGAGTACGAAGAGCAGGTACATGGGATCAAATATCATCGCGCAGGTCCTCCGATCACGCTAAACACCCTTTCTATTTTAGCGGGTTCGTTTACCGTCGTGGAGAGCGGTGTGGTGTGCCCAGCGGCGTGCGGTGCGGCGCCGCGGGGATGCCGGCCGGCGGCCGCCGGTTCCCGCCTCCGCGCAGAGCTCTTCGGCGCGCGGCAGGCCGCATCCCGGGCAGTGCTTGCCAAGATGGCCACGCTCCGGCTCGGTACCCTTCTGATGACGCGTCGACTAGTCGCTGACTCGAGGCGTAGTCCGTCAGGCGCAATCGGACCGCCTGCCGTGATCCGCGCGCTTGCGTGCACACGGCCCGAAGTCGACGCGGAAGACTCGCTCCGCACGATTTCCGGATCGGGAAGTCGGTATGCTCCGACGGCGCCCGCCGTCCGGCATCCCCGCGGCAGGGGCTAAGACCACCGGCCGCCTGAGGCACACTGTCGCTCAACTGCGGTTATGCTGCCCGGAAGCGGCTATTGCGTGGATATGGCGCACAGAAGTCACGATGAACGCGGTTGATCACGAGCCAGGCGGAACGAAGGCCGAGCGGGACGAGATGTTCTCGTACTACGAGGCACGGGCTGAGGGTTACGACGACTTCTATCAGGGCAAAGGGCAGGCTGTACCCGAACTCGCACGCGAGTATCCAGTCGATACAGCGGGCGTGTTCGAGTTACTGAAGCGCTTTTTTGGTCGAGATCATCTGAAGGCGTTGCTCGAACAGCACGGCTTCCAGGTCCAGTCGGCGTACGGGATCACGCGATGGAGACAGTCGTCCTTGATCGAGCGTACGAACCGCTCCGCGGAGGCATTCGCATTGGGTGCCTGATACGGTGTCAGGTTTATGGGAAATATTAGCGGCCTCGAGAAAAGTTAACCGAAGACCGGTGACGCGACCCTGGCTCTCCGACAGCTGCAGCAGTCAGGCGATACGTATTCCTAGTCAATGAAACGTCGTGATACCGCCCGCCACGTCCAGCCATCCGAGAACCACGTAGCCATACAGGTAGTCCGACGACCGCAGTTCGGGCGCGCTGTCTCGCCCGCCGCTGTCCTCGACCTCTGCCGTGGATGACGCCGTCGTGCGTGAGGCTTCGTCTTCGGGCCCCAGGCTCAGACGTGGGAGCGTGGTCGTCTCGACCGGGGCGTCGCCCGGCGCGCCATGAGCAATAGGCGGGATCGCCGGTCTGGCCCCGTCGTGGTCGTCGCCCTCCGGCTCCGGGGATCCCATCCGCTTCAGCGCGTCGCCTAGCTGGTGGGCGCCTGTGCTCAGCACCTGGATCACCTCGTGCGTACTCATGGACTCGACACGCGGACCGTCCAGCATCAAGTCTTCGATCTCGAGCATGTCGAACGTGAGACGGCCGCCTTTGTAGAGGGGGTGCGTCATCACCGCAGCCAGCAGGGACTTCGCGCGCTCAGGATCATCCCGCTCAAGCGCCTTCCCGCGCCGCGCCAGCGTGACCAGCAGCCGTACCCCACCGTGCGTGACCTGTTCGATCGCCTGGATCAAACGGGTGTCTTCAGGGTTCACGGTCCGTGTCTCAGAGCATTCTCGTGTTCACGTATTGGATGACCTGCCGGAGGATCGCCTTGTCCTCGCTCTCCGGGATGAACCCGAGGGTCTGTTCAAAGAGCTCCGCGGCGCGGGCCGCATGGCGCGCGGCCACCTCGCGGGCGTACGTGATCGCGCGCTTCTCGGTCATCCGCTCGAGAACGCCTTCGCACTCGGCCTGTGTGCGTGCGTCGCGCGATCGACCGAGCCACCGCAGGAGCTCGGTGCGCTCCCGCTTGTCGATGGTGCGCATCAGACGGATCAGCATGAGCGTCCGCTTGCCCTCCAGCAGGTCGCCGAGGGCCTCCTTCCCGTACAGATCCTCCTCCCCCACCAGGTTCAGCACGTCGTCTTGGATCTGGAACGCGACGCCGACTTCCTTGAACACGTCGCCGATCAGGTCGAGTTCGTGCGGCCGCGTGTGGCCGGCGGCGATCGCTCCCAATCGGCACGGCGACCGGCACGTGTACCAACCCGTCTTCTTGGCGACCATGTCAATGTAGTCGGCGTCCCGGGTGGGCACAATCCCCTTCCTGATCCAGCCGAGTTCGATCGCCTGGCCCTCGAGCGACTCGCGGCACATCAGGATGATCTCGTCGATCAAGGCAAGCGTCCGCGCGAGGCCGAGTCCATCGATGTTGCGGAGTACGGTCTCGACCGCCAGGAGGTGCAGTGCGTCGCCGGCGTTGACCGCCAGTGGAATTCCGTGCTCCGTGTGAAGACAGGGCTTGCCGCGACGGTTAATAGACTCGTCCTCGATGTCGTCGTGAATCAAGAAGGCGTTATGGAACATCTCCACGGCGGTCGCGATCTTCACGGCGTCCTCTGCGTGCCCTCCGAAGGCACCGCAGGTGGCGATGCAGAGCGTCGGACGTAGCCCCTTCCCGCCGCGCGCCGGGTACTCGCGCATGAGCCGGTACAAGCTGTCGACTGGGCGGCGTTTGGGAATCAGCTGGAAGATCTCATCCGCCACGCGACGCCGGCAGACTTCCATGACGTCGAAGAGGTCGGCATCCCGCGGGCCCTCGAGGGTCCACCAACCCTGGCCGACGTTGCGGTCCCAGAGAACGCGCGTGGTGGCAACCGACGCCGATCGAGCCACCATCGGCTCGCCGTCACGGACCAGCGCGGCGGCATCCGGTACCGCGCTCCCGGGGCCCGGCTCGTGCGCGCGCCCGTTCTGCGCGACTCCGACATCGATCTTGCGACTGCGGCGATATGCTCGCCATAGGCTCTGCACAGGCCGCAGACCCGCGGCGCGCTGGGCGAGCAACTGGAATGTGCGCCACACAGCCAGCACCTGATCGCTGGGACCGCGGATATCGAACGCGCCTTGTGCGATTACCTCGCTCGGGCGCAACTCGACGTCGTAGAGCGCAATCAGGCTCTTATCGTCGAAGAAACAGGCAACCGTTGCGTCGGCCGGTGTGTGCGTGACGACGAGCGTGTTGAGGTGCGCGGCGAGAACGGCCTCGCTGCCATCGCCGAAGTGCAACGTGAGCACGATCGACCCCAGTTCACAGGCCGCGGCGGCCGCGATCGAGGGCGTTCGCCGGACCAGAACATTGACGGTCTGCGCCAGCAGATCGGCTGCGCTGTCGATTGCGACGACGTCGGCGTGCTGTCGCGCTGGTCCGAGCTGCGCGCCGTAACGAAGGCTATCGGAGGGCACTCCACGACCTTTCCGCGGCGCCGCCCGCGAATTCCACGATAACGGGACTCGTGAAGACGACATCCTGTCCCTTCATCCTGACGCGCACTTCCATGTCGCCGATGACTTCGTGCACCGAGAAGGGTTGCAGGCTGGTTTCCGACGGCACGACCAACCGGGCGGCATCGCGACTGCGGTAACGGACCTGAATCGAATCCGTGCCCTGGTAGCCGTCGATGCAGAGCGCAGCCGGAACCGGAGTGGTGGAGAACGTCCCCAAGAGCGGGGCGAGCGACGGAGTTACAAGCACGCGGTCCCGCGCGAGCTGACCCGCGACGCTGACCCGGATCGCCCGGCGTGGGACAAAGAGCACCATGCGCCCGCGCCGCCAGAGCATCACCATCGCCGTGTGGTCGTGGCTCTCGTCGCGCGGCTGCAGAAGAGCGAAGACGACCGCCCACTCCGGCGGCCCGTCGGCCGGATCGGCGAGCTGGTTACAGAATCCGAAGACCCAGCCACCCATCTCGGGCCACGCCCACCGCCCGTGCACGCGCTCGTGATAGCCGACAGCGGACGTCCGGCGCGGCGGCGACATGCCATCCGCCCAGTGTCCGGTCGCGAGCACGCCGGGCTGTGCCTGCCATCGCTTCCAGTTCCTTCCGTGGAAGTGCGAGACTCCCGCTGGCGCCGGAGTGGTGGTGCTCCTCAGGTGAAGCGACACCGAGGGGGTTCCCGCCAGAGAGCGCAGTTCGAAGTCGGGCTCCCGCGGCATCCGCGTGGAAGGCGGCGTGGATCCATACGACGTCCACGGTTCGCCCGGGAGTTCGGCGTGCCACTGGCTGCAGTTCCAGCCGTGGTCGCGGTGGTAGGCGAGTAGGACGCTCGTCTGCGTCGGCTCGTCGCCGTCCTCACCGCCGAGCGTGGCCAAATTCGCGATCAGCGCCTGACGCTCGTCGACGGTGATGAACGCATAGTGGAGCCAACGCCGCTCAAGGACGTCCGACAGCGGCAAGCGAGTGAACGGACCGGAACTCACTTGCGCGCGCGCGGCTTTCGCTTCTGCACCGACTTGGCCGGCCTGCGCGCCAGCCTGATCGGCTCCGTCGCCCTCTTGGCGGGCTTGCGCGTCTTCGTGGACGCGCGGGATTTCGCGGGCGTCTTGCGCGAGGTGGCCCCCCTACGAACCGGCTTTTTCACGGACCCGCCGTCCCCGGCGAGGACCGTGACCGAGAGTCCGAGTTCCTTCCCTTCGAAGCCGAGTAGGCGGATCGTCGTGAAGTACGTCTCGCCGACCACGAAGTCGTCCGTGATCGTAACAGAGATGTTGACGACTCCCTGCCCACGTGGCACCAGTGCAAGCTTGGCAGGGTCGAACGTGACAAGCGCGGCGGGCATCGGCTCTCCGGAGGCGGGAACCAAGTCTGTGGGGACGCACGAGACAGAAAGCGAATGGTCGAACTTGTTCTCGATCACGAAGCCCGTCGCTGCGCGCTCGCCGCGGCGGCCGGTCAGCTGAAGTTCAACGCGCGACGCTGGAGCCGGCGGTACGTCGCGCGAGCCCGGCCCACTCGGCACGAGCGTATTCTCGGCGGCGGAGAGCAGGTCGTCGAAGAGCGCGAGGCCTTGCGCGCTTACCGCCGAGAACGACGCCAGATTGAACTCGAGCCATCGTGTTAGCAGCGCCTCCGCGTCGGTCCGGTCTCCGGGGCGCTCGTCGCGCAGCTCCTGAGAAACACTTCGCACGAAGTCGCCCAATCGGGTGACGAGTTTCGCACCCCCCTCGGCGTTGGCCGTGACGATGTCTCTCAGCCGCCCGACGAACTCTTCCGGGGTGCGCGCAGACGGACCTCTCGACGTCATGGCATCTCTCCTGATTCGTGATTGTTCCGAATTGCGTAACCGAAACGAGTCTGATCTCGGTCTCGGGCTAGATTCGCTGCGTCATTGATCGTGGTCGCTCTTTACGTATCGAGGGTCCACGCAGGGCTCGATGCACTGGAAGTGATCGTACCAATGGTGCGCTCTGATGCGCACCGGCGGGTCACCCTGCATTACGTCACAGAAGCAGTGCTCGTCGCCACACGTTTTCTTGCATCGCACCTTCAAGAGTACGCGGACGCACTGCTCGTATGCTCCTGTCACGATGATCTCAGAGCGGTAATCGCCTTCAAGCGTCTTGTTGGGCACCGTGAACTTCGCGTCGACGATTCCGCTGTTCCCCGGTTGCAGGTTCAGACTGGCAGGAGCAAGCTTGATCGTCCCAGGAGACCCACCGGGGCCGGCGAACGGCGTGGCGTGCAGTTGGAAACTCCGGGCGGCGCCCCCCCGAGTTGGTTACGCGTACGGTGAGACTCGGCGTCTCACCCAGAGTCGCCTCCCAGGTGACGTCACATATGCACCTAGGCGGGCACTCGGTCTCCGGGATCTCGCATACGCACTGCCCCCGGGACGGCGTCGCGTCGAGCGACTGCGGCAGAAGGCGCGGCGCCTCCTGAACGACCGTTCGGAGAGTGTCGATCGACAGGGAGAGCAACTTAAACCCGAACCCGACAAGATCGTCGAGGGAGGGCTGTCCCGTCGAAGAGGGCTGTCTTGCAGTTGCGTGGCTCATCGAGGCCTCCGTTTGGTGGAATTGACCGCACCATTGCACTCCACCTTGAAGATAAGTTGACCGCTCATGAAGGGCCCCCATCCGATGTATCCTCGCCCCTTGGCGAACTCGGCCGGGAGCCTGATTTCCAGCTCGACCTCGCGCGTCTTACCCGGACGGAACTCGAACGCCTCGCTGCGTAGGGTCACGCGAGCCGGCCGGGGAAGAGTGCCCTTCAGCTCACGGACGACTCGATCCAAGTACTCCGAGATCCCCTCGTTCGCCTCGGTCTCTCGCACGGCGGTCACCATCGAGCGCCCAGTCCATCTCTACTCCTGGAACGGCACTAAAGCCACGTCTGGAAGCGTCTCGGTGACGTTCCCGTCGTTCGAGATTACGACGATTTTCTTCAGCACGTCCCCGCCGGCACCGCGAAGCCGAATCGGCGTGGGATCGATACGAACTCCCGGCTTCTCCCAGACGTGGACGACGATGCGCTCGCGCTGCGAGCCACAACACAACTCGGCGGAGTACGTGCCGGGTGGCGTGTGCGGATCGATGAGGAAGTGCGCGCGCGTGCGAGTGCGTTACTGAGGAGCCAGGCGTGCACCGATTCGCAACTCGCTCAAGCCCGTACTCCCCAGCGCCCGAACCTCGTCTCCCACGACCGAGATCGCCTTGACCTTGACCTTCTCGTCCGAGTCGTTGATGAGGTCGACGTCACCGACACACATCGGTGGCACACCGCTGAAGATGAACGGCCCTCGGTCGAGCCGCCATGCTTCGGCGGACGCGGCTACTTGGGTATCCATGGTGCCCTCCTACGTCTACCTGCAGATCTCGGTCTTGTGAGGAACGTAGTCTTCGATGACCACCATGCTTTCGCCGCAGAGGTTCATGCAGAGCAGCTCCATTCCTAGCCCCTTCACGCCGAACTTGAAGTTAACGGGGAAGTGGATGCGCGTCGGCTTCATCGCCAGCTCGACGCACAGGTTGATCTTTGGGAGCTCCCGGATGCGAATGTTGTCGAGACCTATATCAATCGTGCTGTTGCTGACGACGTTGCTGTCAGTGAAGATCTTCGGGAGTTCCTTGATACGGATCTCGTCCAGGTCCATGTCAAGGGAACCGCTCACAGCCACGCTCGACGCAACCGAGTAGCTGGTGGGGATCTCTGGGACACTCATCTCATACCTCCGTGCTGCGCCTTACAGCAGAACCGCTAACGTACCAGGAGCCTCTCTCCCTCTCTCGAACGAACCGAACTGGAATGTCACGGCGTCGTCCGGCCGTCCAGTCGACGACGAACGATGGCGGCAGTTCCAGCGCCCATGAGACAGCCCCCCGTTTCCCGGCAGACCCCTCCATCCTGCCCACGCCAATCTGGGCAGTGATCCATATGGGCCGAGGCGGGTGCTCGCAGACAGAGCCATGCATTCTGCAGAGACCGGCTGATTATAGGGCGAAATGGGCTCGGGAGCGCCGAGAACAGCGGGGGCGGCGATACGCATGCTTCCGGGCGGGGTGTAGGTAGCATGAGCGGGGGCCGAGGTCAACGGAACCCCGGTTCTGCGACGCTGACGTCCCCCCTCTGGCGGTCACAGTTGTGGGTGCCGCTCCATTTATCGGGTTTGTCGGTCTGGCCAGGCCATGGTTCGACGCTCATCTTTGCGATGGGTGATCGACCAGATGGCCGACGAGGAAGTGCAGCAGATCAAGCAGGCTGTGCTCAAGACCCTTGCCGACGGGCAGACGATCGTGCGGATCACTACAGAAGGTCCGATTGCGCCTGACGGACTACAGTTTCGAATTAGCTGCCAGTCGACGCGCCAACGGAAGGAGGGCGAGTCGGAGCCTGGCTATTTAGGCAGGCAAAGTCCGGCATGCGGCCTGGCGCGCTCTGCGCGCAGGTGAGAGCCGGCGGCGCGGACCGGTATGCCTGCGGCGGCTCGCGGCTGCGACGTCGCGCCCATTGATATACTGAGCACTTTGTAGCCCACCGGAGATCGATGCAATACATCTACACAATGAAGGGGCTCGGGAAGGTGCATCCTCCCGATTCCCAAGTACTCAAAGACATCTGGCTGTCGTTTCTTCCCGGCGCCAAGATCGGCGTGCTCGGGCTGAACGGAGCGGGGAAAAGTTCGCTGCTGAAGATCATGGCTGGCGAGGATCAGGAGTTCATCGGCGAGGCGTTTGCCGCTGACGGCATCTCGGTGGGCTTTCTGCCGCAGGAGCCGCGTCTGGATCCGGCAAAGACCGTGCTCGGCAATGTCGAGCAAGGCATGTCGGAGACCAGGGCGCTGCTGGATCGGTACGACGAGCTGAACATGAAGCTCGGCGAGGACCTGGCTGCCGATGCCATGGACAAAGTGATGGAGGAGCAGGGGCGCCTGCAGGACCGCATCGATGCCGTCAACGCGTGGGAGCTCGACTCACAGCTTGAGCTGGCGATGGATGCGTTGCGCTGCCCGGCGCCCGATGCGGATGTGACCACACTGTCGGGCGGCGAGCGACGCCGCGTGGCGCTGTGCCGCTTGTTGCTGAAGTCGCCGGACTTGCTGCTGCTGGATGAGCCGACCAATCACCTCGACGCCGAGTCGGTGGCCTGGCTCGAACGGTTCCTCAAGGACTACAAAGGCACGGTCGTGGCCGTCACGCACGACCGCTACTTCCTCGACAACGTGGCCGAATGGATCCTGGAACTCGACCGCGGATCAGGTATTCCGTGGAAGGGGAACTATTCGTCGTGGCTCGATCAGAAGCAGCAGCGGCTGGCGAAGGAAGAGAAGACCGAGAGCAAGCGACAGAAAACACTGCAGCGCGAGCTGGAGTGGATCCGCATGTCGTCGCGTGCCAGGCAGTCGAAAGGCAAGGCGCGTCTCAACGCGTACGAAAGTCTGCTCAACGAAGATACGGCGCAGAAACTCGAGCAGGTGGAGATCTACATTCCCCCCGGCCCACGTCTCGGAAACGTCGTAGTTGAAGGCCGCAGTATTCGGAAAGGGTACGGCGATCTCCTGCTCATCGACGATCTCAGTTTCACGTTGCCCCCTGGCGGCATCGTCGGCGTGATTGGTCCGAACGGTGCTGGCAAGACCACACTGTTTCGCATGATTACCGGCGAAGAGACGCCGGATGACGGGACGTTGCGGCTCGGAGAAACGGTGCAGGTCGGCTACGTCGACCAGAGCCGCGATGCGCTTGCGGCGGATAAGAGCGTGTGGGAAGAAGTCTCGGGCGGCCTCGACGAGCTGCAGATCGGTACACGCGCGGTGGCGTCGCGTGCCTATGTCTCCTGGTTCAATTTCAAGGGGGCGCAGCAGCAGCGCAAGGTCGGCACGCTGTCCGGCGGCGAGCGCAACCGCTTGCACCTGGCCAAGCTGCTGCAGCGCGGATCGAACCTGCTGCTGCTGGACGAGCCAACCAACGACTTGGACGTCGACACGCTGCGCGCGCTCGAAGAGGCGCTCTTGAATTACGCCGGTTGCGCAGTGGTTATCAGCCACGACCGATGGTTCCTCGATCGCATCGCCACGCACATGCTCGCGTTCGAGGGCGACAGCGGCGCGGTGTGGTTCGAGGGGAACTATCAGGACTACGAAGCCGACCGCAAGCGGCGCCTGGGCGCTGATGCGGATACGCCGCACCGGATCAAGTACCGGAAGCTCACGCGATAGTGGCGTTTACCGACCTGCGCGCGTTTCTCGATACGCTGCGTCGTTCAGACGATGTCGTCACAGTCGAGGCGGAAGTCGATCCGCATCTGGAAGCCGCCGAGATTCATCGACGCGTGGTCGCGGCCGGCGGACCGGCACTCATCTTCAACAACGTGGCGCGGTCGGATTTCCGCCTCGTGACCAATCTGATGGGCACGGCGCGGCGCGCCGAGCTGGCATTCGGCGAGCGGCCGCTGCAGCTGATCAGGCGCATCGTCGAACTGGCTGAGACCCTGCTGCCGCCCAGCGCCGCCGGGCTGTGGGGCGCGCGCGACGTGGCCATGGACCTGATCAAGGTTGGCACCCGACGGGTGGAGAAGGGGCCGGTCGTCGAGCGCGATACCGCCAACGTGCGCCTGGACCGGCTCCCCGCGCTGACGTGCTGGCCCGAGGACGGCGGTCCCTTCATCACGCTGCCGCTGGTCTACACCACGCATCCCGATCGACCCGGTCACAACCTTGGCATGTACCGGATGCAGGTGCATAGCCCACGTACGACCGGCATGCACTGGCAGATCGGCAAGGGCGGCGGCTTCCACTACGCCGCGGCCGAAGCGCGCGGGCTGCGACTGCCAGCGACGGTCTTTCTGGGCGGTCCGCCCGCGTTGATGCTGGCGGCCATCTCCCCGCTGCCGGAGAACGTGCCGGAATTGCTGCTGGCGTCGTTGATCGCCGGCGAACGCCTCCCGCAGGTTCGTGGCTATGGCCCGCATCCGTTGATGGCCAACGCGGAGTTCGCGTTGATGGGGGAGGTGCCGCCAGGCACGCGGCAGCCCGAGGGACCGTTCGGCGATCACTATGGGTATTACTCGCTTCAGCACGACTACCCGGTGTTTGAGGTGCAGCGCATGGCGCACCGGGGCGACGCGATCTTTCCGGCGACCGTGGTCGGCAAGCCGCGCCAGGAGGACTTTTTTATTGGCGACCTGCTGCAGGAGCTACTCTCGCCGCTGTTTCCCCTCGTCATGCCGGCTGTCGAAGGACTCTGGTCGTACGGCGAGACTGGATACCATTCGCTCAGCGCCGCTGTCGTCAAGCAGCGCTACGCACGGGAGGCGATGGCGAGCGCGTTCCGCGTGCTCGGTGAGGGCCAGCTGTCACTGACCAAGTTTCTGCTGGTCACCGACCAGCGAGTCGACCTGCGAAACTTCACACTGACGCTCGAGCATGTGCTCGCGCGGACCAACGCTGAGACGGATCTGTATGTGTTCTCGAACCTGTCGATGGACACGCTCGACTACACGGGGCCGGCGGTCAACGAAGGCTCGAAGGGCGTCTGGCTGGGGCTTGGCGATCCGGTGCGCGAACTCCCGCGCCAGTTTCAGTCGGCGGCCGTGCCATCGGGCGTGACGGACGTGCGTGTGTTCTGCGGCGGGTGTCTCGTCGTCGGCGGCCCGTCCTATGAGGATGAACCGGGTGCGGCTGAGCGATTGGCCCGGGAGGGAGCGTTCGAGGGGTGGCCCCTCGTCGTGCTCTCCGATGAGCCGGCTCGGGCGGCAGCCAGCGCCATGAACTTTCTGTGGACCACGTTCACGCGGTTTGAGCCGGCGGCCGATATCTACGCGGCCGAACGCCGCATCGTGCGCAACCACATCGCGTACCGCGGACCGGTGGTCATCGACGCGAGGCTGAAGCCGGGGTTTCCACAGGAGCTGGCGTGCCGCGAGGACATCGCGCAACTCGTCACGCGTCGGTGGAAGGAGTATTTTCCCTCAGGACGCGTGGCGATGGGTGACTCTGAGCGCGCCCATCTCGACTAGTCGCGCGACGTGAACCGGGCGCGATCAGTTGAGCGCGTTCGGTACAGCAAGCGTAAACGGCGCGATCTGTGCGTCGAACGTTTCGCCGTCGCCGGTGACCATCTGGTAGGTGCCGTGCATCGATCCGACGGCCGTCTTCAGCGGACAATAGCTGGTGTACTCGAACGATCCGCCGGGCGCGAGCACCGGCTGTTCGCCAACGACGCCTGGGCCCTTGACGTGCTCGACGTCACCCTCGGCACTCGTAATGATCCATTCGCGCGAGACGAGCTTGGCCGTCTCGGTGCCCACATTGGAGATGCGGACCTGATACGCAAAGAGATACTGTTCGTCGCGCGGAGAGCTGCGTTCGGCCAAGTACTTGCTCTGGACCTGGATCCGGATGCCTCGCGTCGTGGTGTCTTTCGTCCGGGTGCCCTGTGCGCCAGCCTGAGGCGGGTTGGCGGGAGCGTCGTCGGCCTGCTGCTTCAATTTGTTGTCAGTCATATGGGAGACGCCATTATCGCATGGTGAACCTGAACATGCGGGTGATGCCGTCGGGCGAGGGTGGTGGACGTAGTACAGTTCGAACCCAGAGGATGGATCCTACGAAGCAGAAGCGTGTCTCCGTGTCAGCTGCGTGGCGCGAGGCGCGCGAGCTTGTCTGGGCCCACCGGCGCCGGCTCGGGATGGGCCTAGCCCTGATGCTGGTGAGCCGGTTGGCGGGTCTGGTGCTGCCAACCTCGTCAAAGTGGCTGATCGACGACGTGCTCGGCGAGGGTCGCACAGAGCTTCTTCTGCCAATCGCGCTCGCGGCCGGCGCGGCGACAATCGTGCAGGCGATCGCGGCCTTCGGACTGTCGCAGATTCTCGGGGTGGCCGCCCAGCGTGCCATCGCCGACATGCGGAAGCGAGTGCAGGCACACGTGATACGTCTGCCGGTCCGTTACTTCGATTCCACGCAAACTGGCGTCCTGATCTCGCGGGTCATGTCTGACGCCGACGGCATCAGGAACCTCGTCGGCACCGGGCTGGTGCAGCTCGCGGGCGGCTTCGTGACCGCCATTCTCGGGATGGGCGTGCTCTTCTGGCTGAACTGGCGTCTGACAACTATCACGCTGATCGTGCTCGGCGTCTTCGGCGGTGGCATGGCGTACGCGTTCCGGACACTGCGGCCGCTGTTTCGTGAGCGCGGAAAGATCAACGCCGAGGTGACTGGGCGACTGACCGAAGCACTCGGCGGCATTCGTGTCGTCAAGTCCTACACGGCAGAGAAGCGCGAAGAGATCATTTTCACCAAAGGCGCGCATCGCCTGTTTCGAAACGTCGCGAAATCGATGACAGGTGTCTCGGCTACCACGGCGGGAAGCACGGTCGTGGTCGGCGTGATCGGAGTGCTGATGATCTGGCTCGGCGGACGCGCGATCATCGCAGGGGAAATGACCCTGGGCGATCTGATTATGTACGTCTTCTTCATTGGTCTAGTGGCGGCGCCTCTCGTCTCGATCGCCTCGATTGGTACGCAGATCACCGAGGCCTTTGCCGGGCTCGACCGCATTCGCGAGATCCTCGACATGCCGAGGGAAATGGACGAGGACGCGGATCGGGTATCGATCGGCGATGTCAGGGGTGACGTGGCGTTCGATGGCGTCTGGTTCGAGTACAACCCAGGTCAGCCTGTACTCAAGAACGTGTCCTTCCGGTCGGCTCCCAGCACGACCACTGCGCTGGTCGGATCGAGCGGCTCCGGAAAGAGCACGTTGATCAGCATCATCATGGCGTTCAACCACCCGACGAAGGGGCGCGTGCTGGTGGATGGCCGCGACCTGGCCGATGTGAAGCTGATGGACTACCGGCACCAGGTCGCCTCCGTCTTGCAGGACAACTTTTTGTTTGACGGAACCATCGCCGAGAACGTCGGGTACGCGAGGCCAGGGGCGACGCGTGGCGAGATCACCGCCGCCTGCAAAGTGGCGCACTGTGATGAGTTCATCTCGCAGTTTCCCGATGGGTACAACACCGTGGTCGGTGAACGCGGGATCAAGCTCTCGGGTGGTCAGCGTCAACGCGTCTCGATTGCGCGAGCGGTGCTGGCCGATCCGCGCGTGCTGATTCTCGACGAGGCCACGTCGAGCCTCGACAGCGAGAGCGAGCAGATGATTCAGGACGGCCTCAACCAGCTTCGGTCCGGGCGGACAACGTTTGTGATCGCACACCGCCTGTCGACGATTCGCAGCGCTGATCAGATTCTTGTACTCGAGGGCGGCGAGATCGTGGAGCGGGGTACCCACGCAGAACTGCTGGCGCTCGAAGGGCGCTACCGGCAGCTGTATGACAAACAGTACCGGTTGGAGGTCAATCGCTTCATTAACCCTGGCGAGGATTTCACGCCGGAGCCGCTGAAACCGGTTGTCCCGGCGGCGCGGGCGGGGTCCGCGATATAGTCCAGCGCCAGCCAGGGTTGTGAGCGCACCACTCGATATGCCGGAGCCGAGCCTACCCACGAGTGCACACGTTGACGCGCTCAATCTGCTTGTCGTCATCCCCTGTCTGGACGAAGCGCCAACCATCGGTCGCGTCGTGGCCGACGTGCCGCGAGGCATTCCGGGCGTGGCACGTGTGGACGTCGTGGTCATCGACGACGGGTCGTCGGACGGGACCGGTGACCGCGCGCGAGAGGCGGGAGCCGAGGTTGTCCGGCACCACACGACGCGCGGCCTTGGCGCGACGTTTCAGGAGGCCGTCGGCATCGCGATCGCTCGCAATGCTGATGTCCTGCTCCACATCGACGGCGACGGCCAGTTCGACTCAGGTGACATCCCCCTCCTGGTGAAGCCTGTCGTTGACCACGAGGCGCACATGGCGACGGCATCGAGGTTTCTCGACCGTGATCTCGTTCCGACGATGCCGGCTGTGAAACGTTGGGGCAACCGTGGCGTGGCGAGCATCGTCCGTCTGCTCACCGGCCGCAGCTTTCGAGACGTGTCATGCGGATTCCGCGCGTTTTCCAGAGAAGCCCTGCTTCGCATGAATCTCTTCGGCGCTTTCACTTACACGCAGGAGTGCTTTCTCGATTTGACTTTTAAGGGCCTGACAATCGTGGAGATTCCGACCAAGGTGCGTGGCGTTCGAGAGTTTGGCACCTCTCGCGTGGCGTCGAGCCTGCCCCGGTACGCTTTTCGGTCGCTCCAGATTATGCTTCGCGCGTTCATCTCGTACCGTCCGTTCAGCTTCTTCTTCACGCTCGGCACGCTATTTCTCCTTGTCGGGATGAGCTTCTTGGTATTTCTCGGAGTGCACTGGTTACGTACGGGAGGATTCACTCCCCACATCTGGGCCGGCTTCGTCGGCGGCGCGTTCGGGTTCCTGGCGGTGTCCACGTACGTCATGGCCATCCTGGCCGACATGATCGTTCGACTGAGGCTGAATCAGGAACATCTCCTGTATCAGATGAAGCGATCAGGGCAGCGGCGCTCGGCCGACGCGACCCGTGGGCATTTCCGTTGAGATAGCACCGGCTCCAGGTCGATGGTGCCTCCCCCATGGCCCGCCCGGATCGTAGACCTCGTACTGGTCAACACGCCGGTGCGTCCCGAGTATGCGACCCGAATCCCGGGGGCGTTTACCGAGCATTTTGAGAAGCTCAAGGCGATGGCTCAGCAACGTGGCGTAAAAGTCGTCGATGGCGCCTACTACTTGCCATCAGGGGGGTGGTTTGCTAATCAGGATCAGGTGAACTACACAGGCTCGATCGTCTTGACGGGTCTGTTGATTCACGAACTCGGTCTGGATGTGGAAAACTGAGGATCCCTCGCGTGCACCCCGAGGGTGAGGTTGATGTCTCCTGCTGCTGCTTCAGAAGGCTGGACAAGACGTCAGCAGACCTCGGTGCGCAACAACGTTCGTTGTGGATAAGCGAGAAGGGAAGGAGCATCGATGACTGAGGATGCAACCCAACCGGCGGGGAGCCGTGCAGGACGTGACGGTCTCTGGCAGGTGTGGCGCTGGATGATCGCTGTTGCCATTGTCGCGATGCTGGTCGGCGCGGTCCTGATGACGGCCCCCCAGCCCGATCGCTTCGCGCTCGCGCTGCGGCTGTCCGCCCAACAGTTACAAGAGGGTCGGTATCAGGAAGCGGTCGACTCAGCCAAGGTCGCGCTCGCGGCAGATCCCAATTCGGCGGACGCCTATAGCAACCTGGCGGTGTCGTACCTGGGACTGCTCATGTACGACGAAGCCATCCAGGCGGCTCAGGAGGCAATCCGGTTGAGGCCGGACTATCAGCTTGCCAAGAACAACCTGGCGTGGATTCAGCGGGAGAAAGCTCAGGCCACTGTTCCGTCCGTCCCGGCCGCCCAGATCGCAGAGGCCAACGCCTTGGTCAATCAATCGCTGCAGCACTCTGGCGCCGGACGTTTGAGGGAATGCATCGACACAGCCACACAGGCGGCCAGACTGAATCCGAATTCTGCGGTGGCGTTCAACAACATTGGCTTCTGCGCCGCCAACCTCGGACAGTGGGACGAGGCGATCCGAAACACACAGGAGGCGATTCGCCTCGATCCGACCTTGCAGCTCGCCAAGAACAATCTGGTGTGGATGCAGCAGGAGAGGCTCAAGGCCCTCGCTGAGCAGCCCCAATGACGACGGGCATGGATGGCGTTCGCCCCGGGGGCGAACCATCCGACCGCGCGACTCCGGCTCGGTTGGTGTCGGTCCCCTACGTGGAACGGGCCACCGAGGTGCTCACCGCGGTCGGTGTGTTGCTGGCGTTGCTGGCGCTTGCGGTCCTGGCCGTTCGAGCGTCTGTGCGGCTGGACCTTCGTTGGGACACATTCATGTACCAGATGCCGTTCGCCGCGATCCGGGGCGGCCTGAATGTTCCCTACGAGTTGAGCGACGACATGTACGACTACTTCCTGGGGTTTCCACCGCTGGCCCACTTTCTCCAGGGAGCCCTGTGGCGTCTGACCGGGTCCATCAACGCCACCGGGGTGATTAACTTCGTGGCCTTTGCCGCATTTCTCGCGTTCTGCCACCTGAAACTACGCGCACGCTTTTGGTTGGTGGGACTCATTGCGCTGACGGCGCCGATGATTCTGATTCATAGCGCCGTGAGCTATATCGACCTGTTCGGCAACTCCCTGCTTGCCATTGGCGTAAGCGCGTTTGTGTACATGTTCCTGTTTGATCAGCAGCACGACAGGACCTTGCTGGTGTGTGGAGTGCTCGGCCTGGTAGGAGCCGCCTGGTCGAAGTACCAGATGGTTGCTGTCGCCGCGCTGTTTCTGATGCTGTTTCTGCTCACGTATGCCACACCCACGGGCAGGGCAGTAAAGAACCGACGCGAAATACTGATCTTCATCAGCGGGGCAATCTTGGTGGCTGCCCTTCCGTATCTCAAGAATTGGTTCGCGTACGGAAACCCCTTTTGGCCAGTACGGGTGCCGATCGTCGGCGCGCTGTTACCGTACAAGCCAGACCTGAGATATGTGGGGGTGCCGTATCCGTTCGATTTCGCGATGAGTAGATTCGAGATCTTCTTCTACTCACTCTTCGAGTTCGGTCTGCCCACGAGCGACAGAACACTCGCGAGATGGAATATCGATCAATCGCATCCGTGGATTCCGTTGCGACGGGGCGGATTCTGGAACGTGGCTGTTGTCGTGAACCTGCTGTCCGTCCTTGTCATGGGAATCGTGCACAACGTGAGAAAGGGACTGTGGCTCGCCCTGGGCGGTACGCTTCTTCTCTGCTTCGTGGCGGCGTTGCCGGGCTCCAACCTGCTGCGCTACTACCTCTTCATTCCTCTGTGCCTTGCGGCGACCATCGGAATGCTGTTCCCAGCTCTACAACGCAAGCACGCTCGAATCGCGCTGTGCCAATTAGCGCTCGTCACGAGTCTCTTTGTGTACATGGCGCGGATGAATTGGCCTTACTACGCTATTGAGAAGGTGGACTACGTCGTTGCCGCGGATGTCCTAGCAGTGGCCGGATGGTGGCAGAGACTGTCTCCGGACACGACATACTGCGTTGTGGACATGGTCCCCACCGCCATGCTGATGACTGGGCCGACGATGTCGGAATTCCACATTATCGATCGAAGCCACCGAGTCCTGTGTCCGGAAGACAGCGTCGTGATCGAAAGAGGTTCTTTCGTAGATTGAAGTTCACCATCCTGGTAACCGGCGCCGGCGGGTATGTCGGTTCCCGCCTGTGCGGTCGCGCCCTGGAGCGGGGCCTGGGCTTGGTCATGATGGGCCGTCGGAGGCCGCAAACGGTCGCAGAAGGCAAGGCGGTGTTCCGTCGATTCAACCTGGAAGAGGAGCCATCGGTCGACGCGTTCGACGGCGTCGATGCGGTTATCCATCTTGCCCAGTCGGGATTGGACGGCAGCCCCGATGGCGGCCTCAACCTCGAGGGCAGCCGCCGTCTGCTGGAGGCGGCTCGCCGAGCCAGCGTCGGCCGGTTCATCTTCGTGTCCAGCCTGTCCGCTCGGGCCGACGCGGCCGCCGCCTACGGACGCAACAAGTGGGAAGTGGAAAATCTGCTCAACAGAGAAGGGGAAGTTGCGGTTCGCCCCGGGCTCGTGTACGGGGGCGAAACTCGAGGAGTGTACGGAACGCTGTGCCGGTTGGCCCGCCTGGGCCCAGTCCTCCCCATGGTTGGCAGCGAGGCGCCCGTACACCCCATCCACATCGACGAGCTGTGCGATGCGTTGTTGGGGATTGCCGACCCGGCGACGGTGCCGCGGCATCTCTATCAACTGGGCGCGCCTCAAGCCATGACCTTCAGGCGCTTCGTGGGCCTTATTGCTCGGGCGAGGGAAGGTCGCCGCCTCCGCGCCGTCGCGGTTTCCGTCGAAACCGCTCTCAGACTGGCCGCTCTGGGAGAATCTCTGGCGCGGGTCATTCCCCAACTGCCGGTGGTGGCCCGCGAACGGATTCTCGGTCTGGCCGATACCCGAGTGGCGGACACGGAGGACAGCCTCAAGGCACTGGGCATCACCCTCGGCGCCCCTGGCGCTCTCTTGGCCGAGGAGTGCGGCAACGTTCGCCGCCGCCTGATTGCCGAAGGGCGAACCCTGTTGGCCTACATCCTCGGCCATCGCCGAAACCACCCCGGAGGGCGCCAGGATGTTTCTTGCCCTCCATCGGAGACCGGCTGCGGTGGCGCCGCTTCTCGCCGGCCTCACGCTGCTGTGGCTGGCAGTTACAGAAACCCTGGTTCTGCCCTTCCGCTTGCTGCTGGGACGGGGTGACGCATGAACCCACCCCACGACGTCATCATTGTTGGCAGCGGTCCGGCCGGAGTGTCCGCCGCTTGGCCCATGCTGGCGGCCGGGCTCCGGGTGCTGATGCTGGACCAGGGCGACACTGGCCCGATCACTGATGCGGACGACAGGGGGTACCTCGACATACGCCGCGATGACGCCGGTCAGTGGCGACGGTTCTTGGGCGACGATTTTAGCGCCTTGAAGGGGCGGCACGATGTGTCGCCGAAGCTCAAGGCGCCCGGTAACGCATACGTGTTTCGTGGCTTTCGGCAGGCGTACGATATTCACACCGACAATTTTCAGGCCATCGGCTCCCTGGCCCAGGGTGGGCTGTCCAATGTCTGGGGTGCAGGCGCCTATGCCTACGACGACCGGGATCTGGCCGGCTTTCCCATACGACGCGATGACCTCACCCCTTCCTTCGTCGCCGTTGCCAAGCGCATGGGGATCAGCGGTGTCGCCGACGGCGCCCTTGGGGCTTTCTACGGCGATGACCTGCCGCTTCAGCCTCCGGTGGAACTGCATGAAAACATGCGCCGCCTCCTCGATCGGTCGAGCAGGCGGGCAGAGTTCGCCCAGCGGATCGGAGTCCGTTTCGGCCGCGCGCGCAACGCTGTCCTTACCCAACCCATGGATGGTCGCGGCGCGTGCACCCTGGATGACAGGTGCCTCTGGGGCTGTCCTCGTGGGGCCATCTACTCGGCCTCGGCGGACATGGAAAACCTCCGGTCTCATCCCGACTTCACCTACAGGAGAGGCGCGTTCGTCCGGTCCATGCGTCGGGAAGGCGACATCTATCGCCTCGCCCATGGGCCCGCAGCCGAGGCGCATCCAACCGGCGAGGCGTCTGCGCGGGTGGTGGTGCTGGCGGCGGGTACACTGGGCTCCACCAAGCTGGCGTTGGAATTCATCGGCTTCCTCGGCCGCGACCTGCCGGTGCTTTCCAATCCCGCCTTCGCCACTGCGTTCCATATGCCCGAACGCCTGGGCGTGGCGCTGCCGGAGAAAGGGTTCGCGCTGGGCCAGCTGGCGTTCGTGGCCGACGATGCAGATGACCCTGCCGCTTATGCGCACGGCGTGTTGTTTGCCGCCACATCGCTGCCGGCCGCGGACCTGGCCCGACACATGCCACTCACACGCCCTGGCGCCCGCCGGCTAGCCCGGTTGCTGATGCCAGGTCTACTGCTGGCCAACTGCTACCTACCTGGCAGCATGAGCCGCAACACGCTCAAGGTGGATAAGCATGGTGGTCGTACGCGGCTGGTCATCGCAGGTGCCCATGATCCCGATCTCATGTCAAGAGTGACCGACGTGCGGTCGCGGCTGTCGCGCCTCCTTCTGCGGCTTGGCGCGGTGGCCCTCCCCGGCGGCACCCGGATGACCCGACCTGGAGCCGACGTCCACTATGCCGGCACGCTGCCCATGACTCGCGACAGTCGTACTTCCGGGCCGGTCACCGATGCCCATGGCCAGTTGGCCGGTTGCGACGGGCTGTTCATCGCCGACGGCGCGGTCCTCTCCCGGGTGGCGGCGAAGAACCCGACGATGACGATCATGGCCAACGCCGATCGAATCGGCTGTCATGTCGCGGCCCGGTTGCAGGGTTGAGGACCCTCTGACACACGGCTCAACCGCTGGAAACTTCCGTAGATCGCGGATGGACCTCATAATCAGATAGGAATCGATGACTCAGGATACCACCCAACCTGCTGGAAGTGCCGCCGAGGGTGACGGCCACTGGAAGGTGTGGCGACGCGCGGGCGCCGTCGCAGTTGTGCTCATGCTCGTCCTCGCGCTCTGGGTGGCGAATGGCCTTGGAGAGCCATCGGTCCGCCGAGCGGTTCTCGCCGAGGACGCGCTGGGCCAGTCGTCTGAAGCGTACCAAGCAGGACGGTATTTGGACGCGATCGACTTGGCGACGGCCGTGATCGCGGCGGTTCCCGATTCGGCTGATGCCTTTGACATCTTGGCGGTGTCGTACCTGGAACTGGGCATGTATGAAGAAGGCCTCCATGTGGCCCTGGAGGCGATCCGGCTGAGGCCAGACGATCAGCGGACCCGGGACACCCTGGCCATGATTCAGCAGAAGCAAGCTCAAGCCGCCCTTCCTCCCGTTCCGGCGGCCCAGGCCGTACAGGCCAACGCCCTGCTCAATCAATCGCTGCAGCATTCCGGCGCCGGACGCTGGAGGGAATGTGTCGACGCGGCCACACAGGCCACCAACCTGAATCCGAATTCAGCGGCCGCGTTCAGCAACCTTGGATTCTGCGCGGCCGGTTTGCGACAGTGGGATGAAGCGATCCGCAGCACGCTGGAGGCGATTCGCCTCGATCCAAGCCTTCAGCTTGCCAGAAACAACCTGAACTGGATGCTTCGGGAGAGACTCAATCGTCGCGTTGAGTCGACGCAATGACCGGGCAGGTGGATGGCACTCTCGGAGAGGACAGGGCCCCATCCAGTCGTATCATTGCGGCCCCTCTGGCCTCGGCGTTGTACGTGGAGCGGGCCACCGAAGTACTCACCGCGAGCGGTGCACTGCCTGCGGTGCTTGCGCTTGCCGACCTTGCTGTTCGAGCAGTTGTCCGGCTTGAGTACTGGTGGGACACCTTTTGGTACCATCTCCCGTTTTCCGCCCTGAGGGGAGGGCTGCGTATTCCGTACGAGATGGACGCGAGGATGAGCCACTTGTACGAAGGGTTCCCTCCGCTCCCTCATCTCTTGCAGGGGCTCCTCTGGCGCCTGACCGGTGAAATCAACGCCACTGGTGTCGTCAACTTTCTCGCGTTCATCGCGTTCCTTGGCTATTGCCACGTCGCACTGCGGGCGAGGTTCTGGCTGGTCGCGCTGATTGCGCTGACGGCGCCGATGGTTGTCATCCATGCGACGACGAGCCTGGTAGATCTGTTCGGGAATTCGCTGTTGGCGATCGGGATCAGTTCCTGTCTCTATCTCTTTCTGTTTCCGAAGCGACCGGAACGCCTGGTCATGCTGTGCGGGCTCGGTGGGTTGATCGGGGCGGCGTGGTCCAAATTCAACCTCGTGCCTGTGGTCGCGCTCGGACTGTGCTTGTTCCTGGCTGTCGGTCTACGCAAGCCACGCAAAGGCGCGTACAGTCGGCGGCGCGCGGCACTACTCGTGGTGGCGGCAGCGCTCCTCGCGGCGCTGCCCTATGCCAAGAACCTCTCAGTTTACGGAAATCCCTTCTGGCCAGTGCGGGTGCCGGTCATGGTGGAGTGGTTTCCGTACGAGGAAGACCCCGTCGCTGCCGGCCTCGCGTCGCAGAGACCTCCACCCCTCGCAGACTACAGTGGGGCTTCGCTTTTCGTGCACTCGCTCTTCGAGATCAATCATCCGACGCGCTACGACCAGAGGCCGCGGTGGAAAGTCGACCAGGGTAATGCCTGGATCGCGTTCCGGATGGGCGGCTTCTGGGGGGTTGGTGTCGGCGTCTATCTCGCCGCGATGATGATCATGCTCGTCGTCTACGACCGCAAGAGGGGGACGATCGTCAGCATGGTGACGGTGGCTACCTTGTGCTTCGTGGCGATCCTGCCGCAGTCTCACGAACTGCGCTATTACATGTTCATTCCGTTAAGCTGGGCGGCCACGGTCGGCATGCTGTTTCCTCACTTCAAGAAGAAGATTCCGCTGGGTGCGCTCGCACTGCTGATACTCGCGATAGGCCTCTTCTCGTACATGGTCCGCGAGAATCACGTCCACTACCGCATAGAGAAAATCGACTACCTGCAGGCGGCGCGTGATTGGAGGGCCGAGCCGTGGTGGGAGGAGTTCGAACGCGGGCAGACGTATTGCGTCGTGGGCATGGAGCCGATCGGCATGCTGATGACGGGGCCAACGATGTCGGAGTATTCAATCGTCGAGAGGAGTAGCGAGGCCCTTTGTCCAGACGGGGCCGTGCTCGTGGACAGCAGCGGCGTGCATGATGTCGTACAGCAAGCTGGCACGGAGCAGTGAGCGCCTCCGCGAGACTGACGCAGAGAAGCGGGGCGCTTCAGCGCTCGTTGCATGCCGTCAGTAGCTCGCGGCCACTTCCCCCTGGGCCCAGGCCAGGTTGTTCGCCGCCAACTCGAATCCGGGACGGAGTGCGAGCGCCCGCTCCAGCGCGTGGACTGCCTCCTGGAACAGTCCCGCCGCGGCGAGTGAAAAGCCGAGGTTGTTCCACGCGTCGGCAGCCTTCGCCCAATCCTGCCCCTCAGGCTGCTCCGAGATTCGCACGGCGAGCCGATACGCGACAGCCGCTTCCAGATGGCGGCTCTGGTTCGTCAACTCGACTCCACGCGCAAAGACAGCCTCAACGCCAGCCGCCGCGTTGGCGACCGGTGTCCCGCCGCGTGCATAGGCGGTCGCGACTGGATCCTCCGGGAAGATCGCCAGCGCGTCGTTAATCATGGTCTGCGCGCCGAGGTCGTCTCCCGCGGCGTAGCGCAGGTTCGTCAGCAGGGTGCGGGGCGGCGCGAAACCTGGACTGAGCTGGATGGCACGCTCGAGTAGCGGAATCGCCTCGGGGGCCTTGGCTCGGTCCACCAGCCACCGGGCGAGATAGAAGTGGCTCGAATGATCCGGTGTCAGTGCCAGCGCTCGCCGAAAGTGGCGCTCTGCGGCCGCCTGGTCGCCGAGTTGGTCGTTCACGATGCCCAGATTGATCTCGAGAGTCGAGTAATTCGGTGTGAGCACTGCCGCGTGGTCGAAGAGCTCCTTGGTGCGGGCATACCGCCCCTGCGACATTTGAGTCAATCCGTAGTTCATCCAGGCGCGTCCATTGTTCGGGCTCTTTTCGACGACGTCGCTCCACAGGCTCTCCTCCGATAGCCAGACGCGGTTCCGAACGTATGTGCCGTAGGCGTTGCCGGTCAGGACCATGGCCATCAGGGCGCCGACAGTGACGGCGGCGACCTGCGGCCGTGCGCCAGCCCACTGGCCGACCACGATACGCGCTCCCCATACGACTGCCAGTGTCAGCCCCACATAGGGGAAGAAGGTTCGGTGACCGTTGGTGACCTCCGAGAGCGGAAAGAAGCTGGACGCTGGGGCAAGCGCCGCCGCAAACCAAATCAGACCGAACGTCACTGGACGGGTGGCGGGGTTCGTCGATGTGCGCCAGCCCAGCCAGGCAAGTCCGCCAAGGCCAAGCAGACCGGCGAACAGGCGCGTGTCGTACCAATGCGGCAACAGGCCCCAGTCGCTATCGGCGGTCAGACCCAGCGGCATGAAGAACAACCGAAAGTAGTCGAGCCAGACAAACGGTTGAGTCATCAAATAGCCCAACCGGCTGTGCTGGCTATAGATCAGATCCGACCCGTTCATGCTCTCGACGAACAGGAACATCGCCACACCCGCCACGAATGCCGGGGCCGCGCGACCCGCGCCGGACCGCAGGCGCGGCAGGGTCGCGCGCGTCAGGAGATCGCGGCCCGACAGACGCTCCTCGAATAGCAGCACATACGCGAGCAGCAGCGGAGCGAAGACAACTGCCGGCGACTTGGCGAGCGCGCCGACGGCCATCGGAATCACGCACCAGTAGCGCCGTCTGGCCGGCGCCGGGAGCAGGTACACGCAGAACGCAAGCACCACTGCCAACGTCGACAGCAGATCAGAGCGCGAGCTGAGATAGTTCACGGTCTCTGTGTTCGCCGTGTGCACGCAAAACCAGGTCGCCGCGAACAACGCCAGATAGCGATTCCACCACCGCGGGTCCGCCTCGTTCATCACGCGGAGAAAGAGATAGGTCGCACACGCCCCGAGGCATATCAGCATCAGAAACTGCGTGACATGAAACTGCCACGGGTCGGGCCCGCCCGCTAGCCAGAAGTCAATCGCGTAGGTGGCCGACAGCAGGGGACGATAAATCGCGTTCGCGGGCAGGCTGCTGAATGTCGCCGCATCAACGAAGAAATTGGGGATCTGATTGAGGCTGCGGATATAGAGGTTGCCGGTGATGACGTGCGAGTCGTCGAAATGAAACTCGTTGTGGAAGTGATTGGAATAGGCGGCGAACACAAAGCCCAGGGCCAACACGCAGACCGACGCGAAAGCGATCTGTCGCTCGAAATAAAGATGGATCGTGGACACCGAGCTTTTCGGGTCGCCGGTCATTCTTCCCGGTGACTCTTCCGGATGGCGGAGAGCTGCTCGGCGATCAGACCCAAGGCGAAGGAGAGGATACCGGTGGCAATCGCTAACATCGCTCCGACGCTGACGCCGTCCCCGCGCAACACGATCGGTGCGCCCCAGACAACGCCAGCGAAGAACTCGCAGAAGAGTACGAAGGCCAATAACTACCAGCTCGTCATCACTGCAATTCAGGTCGATACCGGAACCTCAACGATCTACATCCAAGGAAGCGAGTTCGGGAACACGCCGGAGGTGTTCCTCGGCCGTGAGAACGGCGGCGTGGACCAGCTCACAGTCATAAGCGCGAGCGACAACGCAATTGTCGCCATCCTCACGACGACCAACCCTGGCACGTACTTGCTCATTGTTCGGGACACGCCCGGCAACCTAAACAGCGCAAAGGTAGACGACGCAGAGTTCACGATTGGCGACGGCGGAGGCGGGGGGCAGCCTGGTGCGACGGGCCCGACTGGGCCGACGGGCTCAACGGGCGCTGCCGGCGATCCGGGTGCCACGGGCGCGACAGGCGCCACCGGTGCGACAGGTACGACCGGTGCCACAGGCGCGACGGGTGCCACGGGCGCGACAGGCGCCACCGGTGCGACAGGTACGACCGGTGCCACAGGCGCGACGGGTGCCACGGGTGCGACGGGCGCGACCGGTGCCACGGGCGCGACAGGTGCGACGGGTGCGACGGGTGCCACAGGCGCGACAGGCGCGACGGGTGCCACGGGTGCCACCGGTGCGACGGGTGCGACCGGTGCCACAGGCGCGACGGGTGCCACGGGGGCGACCGGTCCCACGGGTGCGACCGGTGCCACGGGCGCCACCGGCGCGACAGGCGCGACGGGTGCCACGGGGGCCACGGGTGCCACGGGGGCCACGGGTGCCACGGGCGCGACGGGTGCGACGGGTGCGACGGGTGCCACAGGCGCGACGGGTGCCACAGGCGCGACAGGCGCGACGGGCGCCACGGGCGCGACGGGCGCCACGGGCGCGACAGGTGCGACGGGTGCGACGGGTGCCACGGGTGCCACGGGCGCGACAGGCGCCACCGGTGCGACAGGCGTGACCGGTGCGACGGGTGCCACCGGTGCGGATGGAGTGTCTGGCTACGAAATCGTCACCGCCTCCTTTGTGGCCGTTACGATTGCTCCAGGGGTCAGTCCTCCGGGTGCGTTCGAAGCTATGTGTCCCTCCCCGAAGAAGGTCTTGGGTGGCGGCGGCACGGTTACGTCCACACCAGGAACGCCGCTTGTGCTGGCCGGCAGCAATGCGATTGGCGATGACACCTGGGGCCTAACCATTGCGAACCTTTTCGTTGGCGCCGTGACTGCGACGGTGGACGTCTCTGTGATGTGCGGACTCGTTTCTCCCTAACAGGGCTTCAGTTCCCCGGGTGGTATGAAGCAGCTCGTGGCTTGCCGCGTCTCGCTCTGGTGGCTTGGCCGCGGCTATACGTGGCCGACAAATAGCCGCGTGGCGGCAGGGGACTCCGTCGGCTGCCGGACCCGTGCAGATGTTCCACCTGCACAGCCGTGCGGTCGTCCTCACCGTTACTCGCCCCTGGTCGTGATCCGCTGACCGCAGCGCAGCGAGGTCCCAGGTTCTTCGAGTACCCTCTTCCTACATGCTTTGCATCGAGATCGCGTCTCCAGGCGGACCGGATGTTCTGACATCAACCGAACGCGCCGACCCGGCGCCGGGCGCCGGCGAAGTCCTGATTCAGGTTGCAGCTGCGGGCGTGAATCGTCCTGACGTGCTGCAGCGGCGAGGACACTATCCGCCGCCGAAGGGCGCCAGTGACATCCCGGGACTCGAGGTTGCCGGCACCGTGGCCGCAGTGGGGGATGGCGTTGACGATTGGCGTGTCGGTGATCGCGTATGTGCGCTGGTTGCTGGCGGCGGATATGCGACGCTGTGTGTCGCGCCGGCGGCGCAGTGCCTGCCGGTGCCCGCAGCGCTCGACTTCATCGCTGCCGCGGCCGTCCCTGAAACGTTTTTCACGGTGTGGACCAACGTATTCGACCGGGGCCACCTACAACGCGGCGAAGCGGTGCTGTTCCACGGCGGTTCGAGCGGGATCGGTACTACCGCCATTCAACTGGCCGCTGTACGTGGTGCCCGGGTGTTCGCGACTGCAGGATCCGATGAGAAGTGTCGCGCGTGCGAAGCACTGGGCGCCGAACGCGCGATCAACTACCGCACAGAAGATTTCGTGACCGTGCTGAAGGACGTCACAGGTGGCCGTGGAGTGGACGTCGTACTCGACATCGTCGGCGGTGAGTACGTCGCCCGCAACATCGCTGTGCTGGCCGTGAACGGTCGGCTGGTGGAGATCGGCCTGATGGGTGGCACCGCATCGGCCACGATCGACCTCGGCGTGATCCTGCTTCGCCGACTCACGATCACGGGATCGACGTTGCGCGCACGCGGGGTGAAGGAGAAGGGGGAGATCGCCGCGGCCCTTCGACGGGAGGTCTGGCCGCTGCTCGAAGACGGACGAGTGAAGCCGGTGGTATATCGAACGTTTTCACTGACCGACGCGTCGGCCGCGCATCGCCTGATGGAATCAAGCGAGCACACCGGCAAGATCGTACTGACCACCGCCGGCGCGTAGTACCCACGGCGGTGCCCTGCCGGCCGACATTCCAAACCCCCGCACCAGATCAACTCAACACAATCTTCGGGGAACGCACACCATCGCTCTGTCTTCCCGATGGCCGAGGGATGTACAATTCCGCCAGCCCATGCACCTTCCAGAACCTGATCCGGCGCGGCTGGCGAAGAAAGACGCGGCGGTCAAGGCCTTGCTGGCCATCCTGCCTCGTGAGTGTGTGCTCTTCACCGCCGAGGATCTGATCGCGTACGAGTGCGATGGCGTGTCCGCCTATCGGCAAGCGCCCATGGCCGTGGTGTTGCCGCGGTCAACGGACGAAGTCTCGGCGGCCATGAAAATCCTGTACGGGTTACAGCTTCCCGTCGTGCCTTGGGGCGCGGGTACGGGACTATCCGGCGGAGCACTGCCGCTGAGTGACGGCGTCACGATTGCGTTGTCCAAGATGCGACAGATTCTGGAGATAGACCTCGACAACGGGTGCGCCGTGGTGCAGCCGGGCGTGACCAACGCGCGTATTACCCAGGCTGTTCAGGCCGAAGGCTTCTACTACGCACCGGATCCGTCCAGTCAGATTGCCTGCTCGATCGGCGGCAACGTCGCGGAAAACTCCGGCGGTGTGCACTGCCTCAAGTACGGCGTCACCACAAACAATCTGCTGGGACTCGAAGTCGTGCTGGCCGACGGCGAGGTGCTGCGGGTTGGCGGCAAGTCCCTCGATGCGCCTGGCTACGATCTGATGGGCCTGCTGACCGGCTCCGAGGGGTTGCTCGGCATTATCACCGAGGTCACGGTGCGCGTGCTTCGCAAGCCTGAGACCGCGCGGGCGGTGCTGGCCGTGTTCGACACCGTCGAAGCGTCCGGCCAAGCCGTGGCGGACGTGATCGCGGCCGGCATGGTGCCCGCGGGCATGGAGATCATGGACAAGCTCGCGATCGAGGCGTCCGAGGACTACGCAAAAGCGGGCTATCCGGTCGGTGTCGAAGCCATCCTGCTCATCGAACACGACGGTCCGGAGGTAGAGGTGAACTACCTGCTGGAGCGGACCGAAACGGTGCTGCGTGCGGCCGGTGCCACCGAGATTCGGGTCTCGGCGAGCGAGCAGGAGCGGCTGCGCCTGTGGGCGGGGCGCAAGGCGGCGTTTCCTGCGATGGGGCGTCTCAGTCCGGACTACTACTGCATGGACGGCACCATCCCGCGCGGCGCGCTGGCGAAGGTGCTAGGAAAGATCAGGGAGCTGTCTGGCAGCTACGACTTGCGGGTGGCGAATGTGTTTCACGCTGGCGACGGCAACCTGCACCCGCTGCTGCTGTACGACGGAAACGTACCTGGCGAACTTGAAAAGGCGGAGCAGATGGGTGCCGAAATCCTCAAGCTGTGCGTCGACGTGGGTGGTGTGCTCACTGGTGAGCACGGCGTCGGCATTGAAAAACGCGACCTGATGACGTATCAGTTCGGCGAAACCGACCTGGACGCGATGCAGCACGTGAAGTGCAGCTTCGACGCCGAGTCGATGCTCAATCCCGGGAAGATGTTCCCGGTGCTGAAGCGTTGCGCTGAGCTGGGCGGCATGCACATCCACGGTGGCAAGCTGCCCTTTCCAGAGTTGGAACGGTTCTAGGGCGGATCCGTTTCTGCTGACGTCTTTTCCCTTGGAGTATGCGCGCGTGAGGCAGGAGTACAGATCGTCGTGAGCGCAGAAGAATCAACCCAACACCTGACCCCGGACAGCACAGCCGGCGTACAGGCCTGCGTCCAGGGCGCTGTCAACGACAAGACACCGCTGGAAGTTGTCGGGGGCGGCAACAAGCGTTTCTATGGGCGGCCGGTGTCCGCATCCTGCACGCTCTCATTGGCCAAGCTGAGCGGCGTCGTCGACTATCAGCCGGGTGAGCTACTGGTGGTGGTGCGACCTGGTACCCCGCTGGCAGAACTGGAGCGTACGCTGGCCGGGTCGAAGCAGGCGCTGGCGTTCGAGCCGCCGCACTGGGGTCCGCAGGCCACGATCGGCGGCACAGTGGCCTGCAATCTTTCGGGCCCTCGCCGCGTACGCGCGGGGGCGGCTCGCGATCACCTGCTGGGGTTCGAGGCTGTCACGGGCCGCGGCCAGATCGTGAAGGGCGGTGGGCGCGTTGTGAAGAACGTGACCGGCTACGATCTCAGCAAGCTGATGTGCGGCAGCTTCGGTACGTTGGCGGTGCTCACCGAGTTGGTGCTGAAGGTGCTGCCGGCTGCGGAAACGGAACGCACGGTGGTGGTGCCGGGTCTTGACGACGCGGACGCGATCGCGCTCATGATTCTTGCCTCCCGCTCTCCCCACAACGTGAGCGGCCTGGCGCATCTGCCCAGGGGCGTGCGAGCGCCGCTGGGACTTTCCGCTACAAGCGAAGGCGGGGACTCCATCACGTTGATCCGCGTCGAGGGGCCAGCGCCGTCGGTCGATCACCGGGCTCGGGAACTCGTTGCGATGATCAAGCGACAGACGGCCTCGCTTGAGGAGGCGACCTCCAAGTCGGTATGGTCTGCGCTCCGCGAATTGGAGCCGCTGGCCATCGGGGCCGGGGAACGTCTGTGGCGGGTCTCGGTGCCTCCAAGTGTGTCCGCGAAGTGTAAAGCCACGCTGTTGAACGCAGCAGCGTCAACGACAACGAAGGCAACCACGACGCCCCGCGTATTTTTCGATTGGGGTGGGGGGCTGCTGTGGTGCGCGCTACCGGTATCCCTGGCTGCCTCAGAGGTGCACCGCATGGCGCAGGACGCGGGAGGCCATGCACGGTTGGTGCGTTCGGCGAGTACGCATCAGGGCGCAGACCTTGACGAGGCCACCGAACAGTCATTTTCGCCGCTCGATGGCGCGAACCGTGTGGTGCACCAGCGGCTCAAGATCGCCTTTGACCCGAATGGCGTGCTGAATCCAGGTCGCATGTACGCGGGCCTGTAGGAATCCGACGACATGCAGACAGCTATCACCGAGCGGCAATACGCTCATCCCGACGCAAAGATCGCGGAGAGCATCCTGACCTCGTGCGTACATTGTGGCTTCTGCAATGCCACGTGTCCTACGTATCAGCTGGAGGGCGTGGAGATGGAGGGGCCCCGTGGCCGCATCTATCTGATCAAGTCGTTGCTCGAGGACAAGATCTCGCACGAGGACAGCGTCGTCTCACACCTGGATAGCTGTCTGTCGTGTCTGGCCTGCGAGTCGACGTGTCCCAGCGGGGTCCGCTACTCGCACCTGATCGACTCGGCTCGCAGCAAAATCGCTGAACAGTATCAGCGCGCGGCGGTGGACGGCCTGCAGCGACGCATGCTGGCGTGGCTGCTGCCGTACCCGAGCCGCTTCCGGTTGGCTATGCTGGCCGGTCGTCTGGCCAAGCCGTTTGCCTTCCTGGCGCCGCGTGGGCAGCAGGCCATGCTGCGCATGATTCCTGATCGGTTGCCGGCCCCGTCCCAACTGGACCGGCCGGGCGTGCACAGCGCCGAGGGCACCCGGCGCGCGCGCGTGGCCCTCTTGACAGGCTGTGCGCAGAAGGTGATGGGGCCAGACATCAACGATGCCACCATTCGTTTACTCACGCGGCTTGGGTGTGATGTCGTGCTGTCGCGCGACCAGGGCTGTTGCGGATCGCTCGTGTACCACATGGGCGATCACGAGAGCAGCTTTCCCCACATGAAACGCAACATCGATGCGTGGCACGCGGAGATCGACGGCGAAGGGCTGGACGCGGTGGTCATCAATACATCTGGTTGCGGCGTGGTTGTCAAAGACTACGGCCACATTTTTCGAGATGATCCCGCCTACGCGTCAAAAGCAGCTCGAGTCTCCGCCATCACGAAGGATCTGTCGGAAGTCGTGCATGGCCTGGAGTTACCGGCCCACGTGTCCGGCCTCGCACCGGCGCTGCGGGTGGCCTACCACGACGCGTGTTCTCTTCAGCATGGGCAGCAGGTTCGCGCCCAGCCGCGTGGGCTGCTCGGCAAGGCAGGATTCCGCGTACTGGACATCCCGGATCCCCATCTCTGCTGTGGCAGTGCGGGTACCTACAATTTGCTCAAGCCGGACGCGGCCGAGCAGCTCGGAGCGTTGAAGGCGGAGGCCGTTGAGTCCGTCAGCCCGCAGGTCGTCGCCATGGGCAATATCGGCTGCATGGAACAGATCGCAGCCTACAGCCAGGTGCCGGTCGTGCATACCGTGCAGTTGCTCGACTGGGCCACCGGCGGTCCGGTCCCGGCTGGTCTGGGCGATCTGACCGCGGTGTAGAAGCGCGTGGGGAGGGATTCGACCCTATGAGGAGCTGACGCTATGACCGAGTCCGTGTTGACCCCCTCCACGCTGTTCACGCCGGCCAATTTCATCAACGGGCGATGGTTCACAGAGGGCGATGGCACCTTCTGTAGCGTCGTGGACAAGTACCACGGCACCACGCTCGCGCGCATCCCGCACGCGACCGACGCGCAGATGGAAGAGGCAATGGCCGCAGCATACGCGAGTCGCAACGCCTTACGGGCCATGAGCGCCGGTGAGCGGAGTGCCAAGCTGGAGGCCTTGGCCGCGCTGATCGAGAGCCGGCATGAGGCGCTGGCCACGCTGATCGTGCAGGAGGCCGGCAAGCCTGTCGGGTACGCACGGGCCGAGCTCACTAGATGCGCGACCACCGTGCGCACCGCGGCCGCTGAGGCTGTGCGCTTCACGGGAGAAAGCGTGGCGATCGACTACGGAGCTGGTGTCGGGAAGGCGGCCTTCACGAAGCGCTTTCCTGTCGGTGTCGTCGGCGCGGTCACGCCGTTCAACTTTCCGCTGAATCTGGTCTTACACAAAGTTGCTCCCGCGATGGCCGTGGGGTGTCCCGTCGTGCTCAAGCCCGCACCACAGGCGCCACTCAGCGCGATGGCGTTGGCGAGCATGATGGAGGAGATCGATTGGCCGCGAGGCGCCTTCAGCGCACTGCTGTGCGGAATTCCCGTTGCTGAGACGCTGGCGACCGACGCGCGCATTGCGATGCTCAGTTTTACCGGCAGCGACAGGGTCGGCTGGCATCTGAAGGCCATCTGCGGCAGGAAGAAAGTGGCCCTGGAACTGGGTGGAAACGCCGCCGTGATCGTCGACGAGGGCACGGACCTCGCCGCAGCTGCCAAGGTCGTCGCCATGGGGGCAAACCTGTACGCCGGTCAGACGTGTATCAGCACACAGCGCATCTATGTGGTCAAGCGCGTCCACGACGCGTTCCGCGATCTTCTCGTGAGGGAATACGGCGCGTTGAAAGCGGGTGATCCGAGTGACCCGTCCGTGTCGGTAGGGCCCATTATCGACAAGGGGCACTTTGAGCGCATTTGCAGGTGGGTGGACGAAGCCGTGAAGGGTGGTGCAACGCTTCTCGCAGGCGGAGCGTCGGTCGATTCGGATCGCAACGTCTATGCAGCCACGCTACTGGCCGACGCCGGTCGCGACATGCACGTGCACTGCTCAGAGGTCTTTGGTCCGGTTGCGATGATCGAAGGCGTCGAAAACTTCGATGAAGGCATCGCGCGGGTGAACGACAGCGTCTACGGCCTCCAGGTCGGCGTGTTCACCAATAACCTTGCGCATATGAAGCACGCCCACGACGAGCTGGAGGTTGGTGGCGTGATGGTCAACAACGTCGCCGGATTCCGCGTGGACAGCATGCCCTACGGCGGCGTGAAGGACAGCGGCCTCGGACGTGAAGGCGTGAAGTACGCCATGGAGGAGATGAGCGAGCCACGACTCATTGTGTTCTGACGCGGGCCTGCCGTCCAACGAACGCGACGGCCTGCGCCTGATCGCCTTGATCGACCACGCCAGGCCATCCAGAAACACCGGGCACGCGAAATTCACCTCCTTATCGCGCTGCTCGACGGCTCATTGAGGCGCGTCCCGACGCGGCGCACGATTCGCGAAGTGAACGGCGGCGTCTGCGATGCAGTCGGAAGGCCGGTTACCCGGGAGGTGGCGGGGTCGGCGCCAGCGGCTGGGGTCCCGGCCGAACTCACGGATGCGCTCGGGGGCCAGTTCGGAGAGGAGCACGTTGGCGCCGAGACCTTCCTGACGTTCGGTGGCTTCCCGCATCAAAAGGCAAGGGATGCCGAGGTACGAGGACTCCTCCTGGATGCTGCCTCCGTCGGTTACGACGAAGTCAGCTCCCTCGATCAGGGTGACAAAATCGAAGTAAGTGCAGCGTGGGCGCAGCTCGATCTTCGGGTTACCTCGCAGACGTTCTTCGAGGCCGAAGCGTTCGAGCTGCCGCGCCGTCGGCGGATGGAGGACAAAGAGCAGTAGGGGCCCGTCCTCGCGCGCGGTGGCAATCTCCTCGACGAGCGTGATCAATGCTTCGAAGGACTGGCGCGAGAAAATGTTCTCGTAGCGATGCAAACTCACGAGCCCATAGGGCCCACTGGGCACATGCTCTCGCGATCGCTCGGTGGCGATCGCCAGAGCGAGCGTGTCACCCAAGGTGTTGGAGCCGGTGTTGATCTTCTCACGCCGGAGCTTCGCGACGTTCCCCATCGCCCACTCTCCCGGGCAAAAAAGCACTTGCGAGAGCCGGAAGGTCAGTAGCCGCGTGATCTCCTCGGGGAAGGGGTGAAAGAGCCGAAACGAGCGCAAGCCCGACTCCACATGCCCGACAGTCAGCCCCGATCCGCGTAGTACCAGGAAGTTACTACGGCGAGGCATACCGGCTCCTGCTCATGGAGAATCGCGGGGTTCACGAGCCGCAGGAAGAGCGGGTGTTTCAAAAGGTGCTGCGTTGGTTGCCTGCCGACGCCGTGATGGTCGAGGCTGGATGCTACTGGGCCTTCTACTCAATGTGGTTCAACAAGGTGGTCACACGCCCTCGCAATATCATGATCGAACCGATTCCAGCGAACCTCGATCGTGCGAGGCAGAATTTCGCAGCGAACGGAATGCAAGGGGAGTACGAGGAAGGGTTTGTCGGTGCCGAAGACGCAACAGGGGTCGGCGGAGTTCCGATCGTGTCGGTCGACGGCCTGGCGAGGAGACATGGCCTGAAGAGAATTGATATCTTGCACGCTGATGTTCAAGGTGCCGAGCTTGAGATGGTCCAGGGTGCAGATCGGCTGCTGTCAAACAAGCAGGTGAACTGGGTATTCGTTTCAACCCACTCGGAGCAACTTCACGCCGACTGTCTCGCAGCTTTGAGGGCCCACTCCATGAAGATCGTTGCGTCTCACAAACCTGATGAGTCGTTTTCAGTCGATGGGCTAGTTGTCGCGAAGGCGCCTGGAGTGCCGGGGCCCGACGAGATCGTGGTGTCCAAGAGAAGACGCCGCACCGCGAGTCCAAAGCGTGATGAGGAAGCTGGTCGGATCTGAGTTCGAGGCCCATGAATCACGTACGTTCTCGCAAAACGGTGAGGACGGTGTGCTGGCGCATATCTTCGACGTACTCGGCACGACGACCAAATTCTTCGTCGAGTTTGGCGTCGGCGCTGACGGCAGGGAACGCAACACGCGGCTGTTGGAAGAACAGCACGGTTGGCAAGGGCTGTTGATGGATTCTGGTGCGAGCGATCGTAGTTCTCACATCCGAAAGGAGAAGATCACGGCCGAGAACATCAACGACCTCTTTGTTAAGTACGATGTGCCGGGCGCATTCGATCTTTTGTCAATCGACATTGATGGCAATGACTACTGGGTCTGGAAGGCCATTGGCCTGCGGTATCGTCCGCGCGTCTTGGTGATGGAATATAACGCCTCGGTCCCGCCGCCGCGCAGTGCAACCATCGAATACGACCCGGGGTTTCGATGGAACGGGACGGATTACTTCGGAGCAAGCCTCACCGCGCTGGAGCGGCTCAGTCGGCGGAAGGGATATGCATTGGTGTACTGCGAGAGGCGCGGAGTTAACGCGTTTTTTGTGCAGCGGGACCTGCTATCGCCGAGTTGGGAACGCCCCGTCGAGGAGATCTATCGCGAGCCGGGTTACGGGGCCGGCGGACCGTTCGGGCTGGCTCAGTTGCTGCGGCCGCGCGGAAGGGGCCGGAGGCCGGATCGGGATCGCGTCATGATCGACGTCGACTAGTCGACGGAGCCGGGCCGGGGATCGTCGTCTGGGCCGCCCGTGCGCACGGAGCAGTGAGGCCTGGCGGCGCACCGGGTGCCGGAGTCTCGGCATGGTTCGTCCACCGGGGACGTCACCGTTCGGCTTCTGGAGTCTGTTGGTTGGCTGGAGGGCAGTGTCGTTGTGAGAGTGTGGTTGCCCTATGCCGCCACTGGCGGCGGGGCCGATGTGTATTGTGAAAACTTGGCGACCGGACTGCGAAGCGCCGGCTGGGAAGCGATCTTGGACAGCCACTCAGCCTACTGGATGTACTGGTCCTGGCCTCTCAGCTTTCGACGGGCTCCGGAAGGCGCGAACCTCGCAGTCGCGCCAAGTCAAACTGGCTTCGCGTTTCGACAGAGCGTGGACCAACTTGTTGCGGTTGCACACCACTGCGTATTTGATGCGGCGTTCGCCCCCTATAGAGACTTCACACAACGATTGGTGCACGACACGCTGGTGCGAAAACGCGAGGCGGAAACGTTCCGAGTTGCAGACGTAGTGGTCACCGTCAGCGACTATACCGCCGGGAGTCTAGAGGCTGTCTTCGGGATAAAGAACGCGCACGTCATTCATCACGGGGTCGATACCGAATACTTTTGTCCAGCGCCAGAATCCGACCTGCGGACCGACGATCGGCCACTGCAACTGCTTTTCGTTGGCAATTTGACTCGCCGGAAGGGAGCCGATCTGTTGCCCTCGATCATGTCGGCACTTGGTAGTCAGTTCACGCTTGAGTACACCAGTGGCCTACGAACGGATGAGGGCATCGAGCGCGTGCCCAATATGCGCCCCCTCGGACGTGTGAGTCAGAAAGAACTGCGCGCTGCCTATCGCAGAGCGGATGCCCTTCTGTTTCCGACGCGCTTCGAGGGCTTCGGTCTCCCGGCCGCGGAGGCGATGGCGTGTGGTAAAGCGGTGGTCACGACGGATTGTTCATCGTTGCCTGAGATCGTACAGGATGGTGTCACTGGCAAGCTGTGCGACGTCGACGATGTTGATGGTTATGTGGGCGCGGTGCGGGAGTTGGCCGAAGATCGTGAGCAACTGAGGGCGATGGGGCGTCGCGCCAGAGCCCGAGCGCTTGAACGTTTTACTCTCCGAGGCATGACACAGGAATACATTAGGTTGTTCGGCGCGCTTCTGTAGCGGATGAGCGACTGGTGCGTTCCGAATACTCAGCGACGGAGGGTCGAAGAGCGATATGTCACGATCGGGTCCTTGACCTTCCGACGAATGCGGCGGTCTCAGTCGTCGTCGCGCACAGCGACTGTCGCCACGAGTCAGGGTCGTCTTGCTGCCGCATGGGCAGGTGTGCTGAGGTCAGCGTGAACCGAATCATCAGGAACGCCGCAAAGGCGACGGTGCGCGGGCTCGCGCGTACGTTGCCGAATGCACTCGCCGTTCAACTATTCAAAGAACTTGCGTGGCGATACAGCGTGCCGAGCATCACAGCAGATGGGCTAAACGGCCGTTTTGAGTCGAACGTCGATCTGACGATGGGCAGATACATATCGGAGAAGTCGTGGGCGCCGGGACTTTTGCGCCTTGCGTGTTCGGTACTCAGGGATGGCGGCACGTACCTCGACCTGGGCTGCAATATCGGTATGACGCTGATCCCGGTGGCCAGGGCCGTTGACGTCGAGTGCATCGGATTCGAGCCGGCACCGAAGAACTTTGAGCTGTTGCGGAGAAACGTTGCAGGCAACCTACCGGCGTCCAATAGAGTCGTCCTACACCAGAAGGCAGTGTATTCGTCACCAGGGACGATTTCGTTTGGCATTTCGCCGACGAATGCGGGGGACTGCAGGGTCGTGAAAACTCGGGAGTCGGGGTCGTATGGCGAGGAGGATTGGGATGTCATCCCCGTCGAGGCTGTTCGGCTTGATGACGCCGTCAACGCTGCGGAGCTTTGCCATCCGATCCTCGTGAAGATGGATGTACAAGGGGCGGAGTCGAGCGTGATCGCGGGAGGGCCACGACTCTTTGCCGCCGCCGACTACGTCATCACGGAGTTCTGGCCGTACGGCATGAAGCGGCTAGGAGCGGACCCGCAGGCGATGATCGATCTCGTCGGTTCATTCCCCTACGCGGCGTTTCTGAGCGATTCAAGTACGGCGCGACCTGAACTTGGAAGTGCTGCGGTCGTCGCAGAAGAACTCTCCCGTTCGCTTTCGGGGGAGACGCCAGCTCGGTTCTATAGGGACGTGTTTCTGGCGAGAGGTGCTCTTCCGGCAGACTAGCGACGTGCGCCGGCCAAGCCGGCGGGGTATGTGCGGGCGCCCCGCTTGCCGAGTGCCTCTGGACGGGGCTCGCTGTGCCGAACGGACGCGGTACGCCGTGCGAGTTCCCGGACAACGATGTCCACCCTACGTTCCGGCGACGTGCCCGTGGCCCTCCACAGTGCCAGGACGAGAGGTAGCAGGGGAACGCGGCTGAAGTCAGCTGGACGCCCGTTCGGCGACGGCTTGCTCGATGATGTCCGCTCTCCGACGAAGGAGGAGAACGAGCGGCACACCATGCGCAATCAGAACACCTAGGCCGAACCCTAGCTTCGGGAGATAAAGTGCAGGGACGCACACGCTGTATACAGCGACGATCCATCTCAGGTGTGCATCTCGTGTCGCGAAGCTCAGCGGTAGGAGCCACAACACATACCAAGGGAGGAACCAGGCTTTTCCAACGAGAAGGTAGAGCAAGATGAGGAGTAAAGAATAGCGCGTGACGTCATGCTCGCCATTGGTGCGCCACATAAAACGCAGTGCGAGCAGGACAAGAAGGATTGTAGACACGGCGGTCCATACGGCGAAGACGGTCCGTGAGATGGGCTCGCCCAGCAGTTGCATGGGTTCGAGGATCAAGGCCAGAAACGACCTGGTGACGAATTCTGGGTTCCAACCTGTGGTGTTGAGCAGTCCTCCAAGCGCGCTCCACCCGTTCCAGAAGCCTATGGAGAACGCGGCGGCAAGAAGTCCGAAGATCAACACTCCAAAGAGAGTGGAGGGTCGGCGCTGGCGGAGGCACCACAGAAGGTGGAGACCTGCCCATGGCGCGACCGCGAACTTCGACCAGAATGCCAGCCAAAGCGATACCCATGCGGTGCGAATGTGACCGCGCGCACAAAGCGAGAGAAACAGGAATGCAAAGAGCAGCATGACGCCGTCATTGTGTGCCTGCCCGGAAAGCTCCCATGCAAAGAGTGGATTCCAGGCGACGAAGAGGAATGCGTCTCTGCTGTGGTGCGCCGCGGTGGATCTCTTGGCAAGCCAGAAGGCAAGCAGAAGGATCGCGATCGAGATGACCAGCACGAGGAATTTCATCCAGAGGACGGACAGCCACAAGTTTTCGAAAATGACACCGAGACGGGACAACACGACCGAGATGGGTCCCCAGACGCTTACGTGGCTTGACCAAGGGCTGCTGGCATCGAGGATGAAAGGGTCCCCCGCAGGCAGGGCGGAGGGGGAGTAACGATACGGATTGAGGCCAAGGCTCAAGAGGCGGCCATAGGCGAGGTTCAGGAGGACGTCGTAGGACGTATAGGGAAGAGCGAAGGCCGCGCAAGCGTGAATGAGACACGAGAGTCGTAAGGCGGTCCGAAGCGGAGGTTTGTTGGGGCTTCGGAGAACGCGCAAGTAGGTAACGCCGGCGATCGCGATCGCGCAGAGAAAGGCGGTCTCAGTCCACACGTAATGGAGTAACAGGAGGTCTTGTGGATCGTGGACTATACCGCCGAGCAGGTAGGTTCGGAGAATCGACACACCGGCACAAACCAGCATCATTGCCGCGATCAGGCGCCCCGCGCTCCTCTGTGCTCCCGTCGGGACGTCGTGTGCTCTCAAAGTCCTGCCATGGTAGTCGGGTGCGCTCGGGCACGTCACCCAGACACATCGTGTCATCGGTCAGCCGTGAGTCAACGGAGCCCCGCAGCCTGCGGGTGCACAGGGCAGGTCACTATGGATGGTCGAGGCAGGAACGTTGCGCGCAGGTGTCCACAGCCGCGGACCTGTGACGCCTGTTCTAGTCTTCGTTGATGTTGGGCCTGCCCCGTGCGCCCTTGACGTCGGCGCGCCGCTTTTTCGCCGTGAGTCGCCGCTCCTTCGCGGCTCGGCCTGGCTTGGTCGGCCTGCGCGTCCTGGGCCGGACGGTCGCTTGCTGAATCAGGGCGACAAGTCGCGCGCGCGCCGCCTCGCGGTTCTGCCCCTGCGTGCGGTACTCCCGACTGTCGAGCACGAGCACGCCGTCGGTGGTCATACGGCTTCCTGCCAGCACCGTTAGCCTGGTTTTGACGTCGGCAGGCAGCGACGAGGCGCCGACGTTGAAGCGCAACTCGACGGCGGTGGCCACCTTGTTCACGTTCTGGCCGCCCGGCCCTGACGCGCGCACGAAGCGCTCGTCAATCTCGTGTTCGTGGAGCATGATGCCGTCGGTGATCTGCATCAGCGGTAGGTCACACAGTCGCGCTACCCGGGCCGCCCCGTTGTCCAGGTTGGTGGCACGTCGATGTACGACCGGTCGAGATCGGCTGACGCCGCACAACCCAGGAGCTTGAGCGTGCGGGTTAGGTCGCTCTGGAGAATCTCCAGTGCACGCGCGACGCCAGGGCCCCCAGCGGCGGCGAGCCCGTATCCGTAGGCACGGCCGACGAGCACGGCGCGTGCCCCCAGCGACAGTGCCTTCGCAATATCGCTCCCGCGCCGGACACCACCGTCAAACAGCACTTCTGCCCGCCCACTCACCGCCGCGACGACCTCCGGCAGCGCCCGCAGTGTCGGCGACACGCCATCGAGTTGCCGTCCGCCGTGGTTCGAGACCACGACTGCGGCGGCCCCTGCGTCAACGGCCAAGCGGGCGTCCTCTCCGGTGAGGATGCCTTTCACCACGATGGGCCCGTCCCACGCGGTGCGGATCCAGTCAAAGTCCTTCCAGGTGATCGTCGTCCGCTGGAGCGCTGCACTGACATCCGCATAGGGGAGTGGGCTTCCGTCCGGCAGGACCACGTTGGGGAAGTTCATCAGGCCGCCGTCACGGAGAAAATCGACGAGCCATCGGGGTCGCGCGAGAAACTGCGGCACGTACTGGAGCATGGACATGCCGCGGTCGAGTAGTTCCTTCGTGCCATTTCGCACGTCGCGCTCGCGCAATCCGGCAACGGGTGTGTCGATAGTGACGACCAGCGCAGAGAAGCCGGCGGCACGCGCGCGGTCGATCCCGCTCCGCGCCGCGTCGAGCCCGCCCGTCAGGTAGAGCTGATACCAGGCCGGCCCGTTCGTGGCGGCCTTGACATCTTCCATCCTGCAGCCGGACAGGGTGGAGAGCACGTAGACGAGGCCAGTCTCGCCCGCTTGCCGGGCGGCGACCTCCTCGCCGCGTGGGTAAAACGTGCGGCTGCTGCCAAGCGGGGCAAGCAGGATCGGCATGTCCACGGGTGTACCGAGGACCGTCGTTGCCAGATCGCACGTCGGTACCGCTACGGCCTGTCGGGGCCGGAACGTGATGTCGTCGAAGACGCGGCAATTCTCACGCAGCGTCACTTCGGCGTCGGCACCGCCGTCGATGTAGTCGAAGACGGCTCTCGGAAGGCGTCGCTCCGCCAGGGTCCGGAGATCGCTGATGTTAACGACGCGGGGAGGGGCGAGGGTCGGCATGCGCGTCCCTACCTGCCTAGTCGGCGAAGACGACGGTCCGCGCGCTGGTGTGCGCTCGGAGTACGTCTGAGGTGAGTTGCTTACTGAGGTAGACCTTTGACTCCCGGTTGTTCGAAGGATGTACCTCGTACTTGACCACATCGAACTGCAGCTGATCGAGGGTGCCGCGCATGCCGTAGAACCTGTTCTTGGTCTTGACGACCACTTCGTAAAACCCGCACGTGTGGGCCCACGCCTCCGATTCCTCCGTGAGCGCCCGGAAGTGCCCCTGGCCCCGCCAGTCGCGGCGCGTACCGCCGATCCAGCTATACAGCACCTTGCGGCCGTCAAAGCGAACACTGTCCTTGAGCCGTGCGACCAGGTCACGCAGTTTGGGCTCCGCTTCGCTTTCATGCAGCTCATGCACGATCTTGAACGAGACGGGCACGACCGTACCCGCGTCGTCGGGCAGAGAGGCCTCGGCCATCAGGATCAGATACTCCCGACCCAGAAGACGGTTCACAATTTCCTGTGCGGTCTTCTTTCGCGGAAACTCACCGAAACACTCCTCGATGTACTGAATTTCCAGCGCACCGGTTTCCAGCGGGTACTGCTTGATCAGGTACTCCACGTGCGTCCCATTCCATCGATGCGAGAGTGGTCGTCCCCGGCAGGGGAGCGCGGGAGTGCGCCGGGTGGGCCACAGCCACCCCACCGCGCAGGCCTGCGCGGCGGGGCCCCGCCATGGTGCCAGGGGGAGCACCTCGAAAGTCTGCCAGGCAGAAGTGAAATCCGCGCTAGCTGTCGTAATACAGCTCGAACTCGTACGGATGCGGTCGCAGACGCATCGGATCGAGTTCCTTGTCCCGCTTGTAGTCGATCCACGTTTGCACGAGATCATCAGTGAACACGTCCCCGCGCGTCAGGAACGCATGATCCTTCTCGAGCGCGTCGATCGCTTCCCCAAGCGAGCCGGGCGTTGTTCGGATGCCCATTTCGCGCATCTCCTCGCCTGTCATCTCGTAAATGTCGCGGTCAAGCGGATCGCCCGGGTCGATCTTGTTCTTGATACCGTCGATCATGGCCATCAGCATGGCTGGCCACGCCAGATACCCGTTGCCGCTAGGATCCGGGCATCGGAATTCCAGCCGCTTCGCCTTCGGGCTCTTCGAGTACATCGGAATCCGGATGGCGGCGGAGCGGTTGCGTGCCGAAAGAGCCAGATTGACCGGTGCTTCGAATCCGGGGACGAGACGGCGATAGGAGCTGGTGGTGGGCGCCGCAAACGCGAGAATGGCCGGTGCGTGCCTGAGGAGTCCACCGGCCGCGTACAGCCCGGTTTGGCTCAGTCCTGCGTAACCGTTGCCCGCAAACAGCGGCTTGCTGCCCTTCCAGAGCGACGCGTGCGTGTGCATGCCGCTGCCGTTGTCGTCGAAGATGGGCTTCGGCATGAACGTGACCGTCTTGCCGTGCCGCTTGCCGACGTTCTTACAGATGTACTTGTACCACATGAACTGATCGGCCATTTTGAGCAGCGGCTGGAACTTCATGTCGATCTCGGCTTGGCCGGCCGTGCCCACCTCGTGGTGGTGCGCCTCGACGACGATGCCAATCTTGCGCATCTCGTAGACCATCTCGCCGCGCAGGTCGTGATACGTGTCGGTCGGACTCACGGGAAAGTAGCCGCCCTTGAAGCTCGGCTTGTAGCCGAGATTCGGTTCCTCGATGCGTGCCGTGTTCCATGCGCCTTCCACCGAGTCGACCTGGTAGTAGCCCCGGTGCTGGTTCTGTTCGTAGCGGATCTCGTCGAAGATGAAGAACTCCGGTTCCGGTCCGATGAAGCAGGTGTCGGCGATACCGGAAGCCTTCAGATACGCCTGCGCCTTACGCGCCACATGCCGCGGGTCGCGCGTGAAGTCCTTGCCAGTGACGGGGTCCACGATGTCGGCGATCACGCTCACGGTCGGCTTCTCGAAGAACGGGTCGAGCCGGGCTGTGTCGGCATCCGGCACGGCCAGCATGTCGGACTCGTGGATGCCCATCCAGCCCCTGATCGACGAGCCGTCGAATCCGAGACCCTCCTTGAATGTCCCCGCGTCGAGCACGTCGATGGGATACGAACAGTGCTGCCAGGAACCCAGCATGTCTACGAACTTCAGGTCGACCATCTCGGCCTTGTTCTTTTTTGCGAATTGGAAGAAATCTGCGGACGTCATATGTAGCTCCTCGAGGCGAATAAATTGGTACTGGGAACATCGAAGCATAGCGGATCGAGCACGGTAATTCCATCACCGTCGGCGACTCCTCAGACGCCGACCGGCTCGTACGACAGGTTGGGCGCCAGCCAGCGTTCGACTTCCGCGACGCTGAGGCGCTTTCGCGCGGCGTAATCGTCGATCTGATCGGGTCCGATGCGGCCAACCGTGAAGTAGCGCGCTTGCGGGTGGGCGAAGTAGAGACCGCTGACCGCGGCGGCCGGAGCCATCGCGAAACTGCCAGTGAGCGTGATGCCGGTGCGCTCGGCTTGGAGCAGGTCAAAGAGTTTGCGCTTCTCGCTGTGGTCCGGACACGCCGGGTAGCCAAACGCTGGTCGAATTCCACGATAGCGCTCGGCAACGATGTCGGCGCTTGTGAGCTGCTCGGCCGCGCCGTATCCCCAGTCGCGACGAGCTCGGGCGTGTAGGAACTCGGTGAAGGCTTCGGCGAGACGGTCCGCGAGGGCCTTCACCATGATGGCGTTGTAGTCGTCGTGGTCGCGTTCAAACTCAGCCACCAACTCGTCCACGCCGTGGCCGGTCGTGACGGCAAACGCCCCGATCGAGTCGCGGACACCGCTCTCGCGAGGCGCGATGAAATCAGCCAGCGACAGGTTGGGCTTGCCAGCCGACATCGTCTCCTGCTGTCGGAGCATGTTGAAGCGGAGCAGTTCGCTCCCGGCCGCGTCGCACACAACGATGTCGTCGCCCTCGGTGCATGCCGGCCAGAAACCGTACACCCCGCGCGGTCTCAGCAACCGGTCGCGCACGATGCGATCGAGCAGCTCGCTGGCATGGCCGTAGAGTTCGCGGGCGGCGGCGCCGTACTGCGGATGGTCGAGGATCCCCGGGAACCGCCCCTTGAGCTCCCACGCTGCGAAGAAGAACGTCCAGTCGATGTAGGGGACCAGGTCCTCCAGCCGGACGTCATCCAGCATGCGTGCACCCGTAAAGGCCGGTGTCGCCACCTCGTCGCGACGCCAATCGAATTTCGCACGGTTCGCCTGAGCCGCTGGCCAGGCGAGTAGTGGCCGTTGTTTGAGCGCCGCATATTGCTGACGGATGGTGTCCTGGTCGGCCCGGTTGGCAGCGTCGAAGTCCTGTTTCTGCGTTTCGCTGAGGAGCCGGGACACGACGTCAACGGCGCGTGACGCGTCGAGCACGTGCACGACCGGCTGGCTGAATTCCTGCGCGATCTTCACGGCGGTGTGCTGTCGGCTCGTTGTGGCGCCGCCGATGAGTAGCGGGATCGTGAAGCCGCGACGTTCCATTTCACGCGCGACAAACACCATTTCGTCCAGCGAGGGTGTGATGAGACCGCTCAGTCCGACAAGGTCGGCGTGCTCATCGGTCGCCGTCTGCAGCAGGCGGTCGACAGGCACCATGACCCCGAGGTCGATCACGTCGTAGTTGTTACAGCCGAGCACGACACCCACGATGTTCTTGCCGATGTCGTGCACGTCACCCTTGACCGTGGCCATGACGATCTTGCCGGGCGAGGAGCCAGTCGTCCCGCCCTTGCGCTTCTCTTCCTCCATGTAGGGGAGCAGATAGGCGACAGCCTTCTTCATGGCCCGGGCGCTTTTGACGACCTGTGGCAGAAACATCTTGCCGGCACCGAAGAGGTCGCCGACCACCTTCATCCCGTCCATCAGCGGCCCCTCGATGACGTCGAGCGGGCGGTGCAAGCTGAGGCGGGCTTCCTCGACGTCGGATTCGATGAAATCGACGACGCCGTGGATCAGCGCATGCGCGAGGCGCTTCTCGACCGTGGCCTCGCGCCAGGTCATGTCGTACTCCTGCTTCCGGCCTTCGCCCTTCACGGTTTCCGCGAGCTGAACGAGACGTTCGGTCGCATCCTCTCGTCGGTTGAAGATCACGTCCTCGACGTGCTCCAGAAGTTCCGCCGAGATGCTCTCGTACACGATCAACTGGCCGGCGTTGACGATGCCCATATCCAGGCCGGCCTTGATGGCGTGGAAGAGGAACGCGGAGTGCATGGCCTCGCGGATAACGTCGTTGCCGCGGAACGAGAACGACAGGTTGCTGACGCCTCCGCTGATCTTGACCCCGGGGCACGTCGCCTTGATGAGCCCGGTAGCCTCGATGAAGTTGACGGCGTAGTTGTTGTGCTCCTCGAGGCCGGTGGCAATCGCGAGGATGTTCGGGTCGAAGATGATGTCGTGCGGATCGAAGCCCGCCTTGTCGAGCAGGAGTCGGTACGCGCGCTGGCAGATCTCGACCTTGCGCGCGACGGTGTCCGCCTGACCCTGTTCGTCAAACGCCATCACGACGACGGCGGCGCCGTATCTGCGCACCAGGCGGGCCTTCTGCAGGAAGTCCTCTTCGCCCTCTTTGAGGCTGATGGAATTGACGACGGCTTTGCCTTGCACGCATTTGAGGCCCGCTTCAATGACTGACCATTTCGAACTGTCGACCATGATCGGGAGCCGGGCGATTTCAGGTTCTGTCGCGATGATGTTGAGGAACGTCGTCATGGCCGCTTCTGAGTCCAACATGCCTTCGTCCATGTTGACGTCGATGATGTTGGCCCCGCCACGCACCTGTCCGAGCGCGACGTCGGCCGCTTCGGCAAACTCGCCGGATGTAATCAATCGCGCGAAACGCTTGGAGCCGGTGACGTTGGTGCGCTCACCGATCATGATGAAGTTGCTGTCGGGACGGATCGCGAGTGTCTCAAGTCCGGAGAGCTGCGTGAACGTGGTGGGATTCGGACTTTGTGGATCGGGCAGCGACAGCCTCCGGGGCGCAACGCCATCAATGGCCGAGGCGACGGCCTGGATGTGGTCGGGCGTGGTGCCGCAGCAGCCTCCGAGCATGTTCACGAAGCCCGATTCCGCGAAATCGCGCAGCAGTCGCCCCGTGTCCGTCGGCTGCTCGTCGTACTCCCCGAACGCGTTCGGTAGCCCGGCATTCGGGTAACAGCTCACGTGACACTCGGCAATGCGGGCGAGCTCGGCCAGGTAGGGCCGCATCTGTTCCGCACCCAGCGCGCAGTTAAGGCCGACGCTGAACGGCTTGGCGTGGCGGATGGAGGCGTAGAAGGCATCGATCATCTGGCCGGAGAGTGTGCGGCCGCTCCGGTCGGTGATCGTCGCGGAAATCATCAGTGGCAGTTCGATGCCACGCTCGTCGAAGACCTCGAGCATGGCGACAATCGCGGCCTTGGCGTTCAACGTGTCGAAGATGGTCTCAATCAAGAGGAGATCGGCACCACCGTCGATCAGACCGCGAACTTGTTCGCGGTACGCATCGCGCACCTGGTCGAACGTGACCGACCGGGTAGCGGGATCGTTGACGTCTGGCGAGATGGAGAGTGTGCGATTTGTCGGTCCCATGGCGCCGGCGACAAAGCGTGGCCGACCCGGTGTTTTGGCTGCCCACTCGTCGGTCGCGGCTTTCGCGAGGCGCGTGGCCTCGACGTTGAGCTCATAGGCCAGCTCGGAGAGACCGTAGTCGGCCTGCGCGATGGCCGTACTGCTGAACGTGTTGGTCTCGACAATGTCCGCTCCCGCGGCGAGGTATTCCCGATGCACGCCACCGATGATGTCCGGCTGCGTCAGCACGAGCACGTCGCCGTTGCCTTTGAGGTCGTGCGGGTGGTCTCGGAACCGGTCTCCACGGAAATCAGCCTCTTCAAGCGAGTGACGCTGAATCATCGTGCCCATGGCGCCATCGAGTACCAGGATCCGGGTGGCAAGCAGTGCGTGAAGCCGGTCAGCTGTTGTCATGTGTCTTGTGAGCCTTGGAAGGGGGGGTACGTGATTTCAGGGCGGAGGCAATCAGCACGACGAACGGATCTCCTGCGTGCCGTGCGCCAACCCCCACGCGAGCGTCGCGCAGTCCCGCGCTGTGTAACAGTGCCTCGAGGGCGACGTCGGTAAAACCGAGTCGCTGGTCGCCGAAGCGCGAGCGGACCCAGGTCTGATCGTGTTCGCGAAGGTCGAGGACAAGGAGGCGCCCGCCGGGGCGCAGGATCCTGACGGCTTCGGCGACCGCGCTCTCCGGGTCGGCGGCATGATGTAGTGCTTGTGAGAGGAGCGCGACGTCGACGGATACGTCGCCGAGCGGCAGACGAGATAGATCGCCCTTCATCCACTCCACGTTGGTCACGCGGCGCCGGGCAGCCAGTGCCTCCGCCCGCTCCAGTACCGGAGCGGACCGGTCGATACCTACGACGGTTCGTGCCCAGCGAGCCATTTCCAGCGTGAGATACCCATCGCCGCACCCGATATCCGCCACGTCGAGTGGCGGGAGGAGATGTCCGAGCGCGCGCGCCCAGGCTGCCCAGCTGCGGCCGGGGACCAACTGGCGGACATCGCCATGAGTTTCGAAGTTTTCCTTCCGGTGGCGGAGCACTTCCTGCAGTCTGGCTTCGTCCTCGCGCACCGACGGGTCGTCGGCCGACGCGGAAAACTGCGCGTCGAGCAGCGCCCACAGCGGTCCCTGGCCGTTGGTTCCTTCCCCGTCGGCCAGGCGACAATAGACGTAGCCGGCCTCGCGTTCCTCTACAACAAGCCCAGCCTCCTTCAGGAGGCCCAGATGTCTGGAGATCCCTGACTGCGCGAGACCGAGAATGCCGGTGAGTTCGCTGACGTTGAAACGGTCCTGCGCGAGCACGCGAAGCAGTCGTAAGCGGCTACCGTCGGCCAGAAGCTTGAAGAGGCTGGATGCACGCTGCACGTATCTATAAATCTACATATGTTGATTTACATAAGTCAACGAAATTGTCTTGAATTCGAATGATTCAGACATTCCTGGCGGATTGTTTCGGGACCTGTGGCGGGATCTGCGAGGGGACGCGGCCTCGCGCGTGATCGCCAACCGCAGTCACCCGGTCATTGCATACTCGCTACTTCTTCCTGACGAAAGGTACAGCCGACGCCATGGGTTCTACTGCACTTGTTGAAGCCGCCAAGAGCATTCGAGACTGGTCGATCAAGGGCATGACGGCGGAAGAGCACGATTCGTTTCTCGCCCCGCCGGCCGACGGCAGCGCCATCGGGCAGAGCGTGTCGGCGGTCAAAGCTGCAGGCAGCCCGAGCGTACAGGGCCGGAAGCTCTTATCCACGTACACGAAGCAGGTCGATCGTCTCAAGGCACAGACCGATGCGCTCGACAAGCTGCTGAGCCACGAGAGTGCCTCGGCCGAAAAACAGGCGAAGTACATGCGGGATCAGGTCGTGCCCGCGATGGCCAAGCTTCGCGAGACCGGTGACAAGATCGAGGTGCTCACGCCGCACAAGACCTGGCCGATGCCGACGTATCGCGAAATGCTGTTCGTGAAATAGCTCGCCAGGCCGCCACGTGTCCTTAGGTGAGGGGCCGCTTTGTAGGCGGCCCCTTTTTTGTCCTCTGTTGGCGGGCGGAGAGGGCTCAGACATGTATTCGCTGTCGGTGTCCTGCCGATGGCCGCCCGTGCCGTGAACGTGGTACCTATCCTGCAAGGGAACGTAAAGGTCCCCACCGCGTGGTGTTTGGCGAGGGGGTGGCGGCCCTGGCTACGGGTTTCCGTTGGTCAAGATCCAAATTTCCGTAGCCATCTGGCTGCTCTACCGATTACGTAAATAGTTACGCTACGTTCAGGGCGGTGCCGGCTTCGGCGGCGCATCGACCTGGGCAGGCGGGCCGTTTAGCAGATTACGCATGGGCATTCTCGAAAAGCTTCGTCCTCACCCACGGTGGAAGCATCCCGACCCAGGGGTGCGGGCGGCCGCCGTCTACGACCTGGGTCCTGAAGAGTCCGATGCCCTGTGTGCGCTGGCGCGTGAAGATACGGAAGCGCGCGTTCGACGCGCAGCGGTCACGCGTATCGATGCCGTGAGTGTCCTCGGGGACATTGGCCGAACGGATCCCGACGAGGAAGTACGGTCAGAGGCCGTGCGGGGTCTGGCCGGCATCGCCGCTGAGACCGAGGAGATCGGGCAGGCGATGGACGCCGTGCGCCAGCTCATGGCGCTCGGTCGAGCCAAAGAAATCGTGCTCGTGGTTCGTGACAGTTCCAGCGCAGCCGTACGCGCGTCGGTCGTCGACGTGCTCGATGACCAGCGGTCGCTCGGCGCCATCAGCCGTCAGGCGCAGGACAGCGCGACTCGCCTGCGCGCACTGGCACGGATGAGTGACGAGGAGGAAGTGTTCAGCGTGGCGCTCAAGGCCGAGCACACCGATACTGCCGTGGCGGCGCTCGAGCGCATCACCGAACCCGAGAAGCTGACTGCCGTCGGACAGCGAGCACGTAACAAGGTGGCAGGACGGCGGGCTCGTGCGAAGCTTCGGGCGATCGAGGAAGCGGCGATGCCGTCGACATCTGACGCCGACGTGCGCATGAGTGCCGAGGATCGGCAGCGTGCTCGGGATCTGCTGAATCGTGCCGAAGCGATCGTCGCGGTGACCGATTTGGACGAGGCGGAGCAGGGGCTCGCGGCGGTCCGGCTCGCCTGGGCGGAACTTCAGGCGGATGTCGAGCTTCACGGTTCGCTCTCCGAGCAGTTCGAGTTGGCGACCGAGGCGGTTCGGGAGGCGATCGCGCAGCGGCAGCAGGAGCGGATCGCCGACGAGGAGCGCGCACAGGCTGTTGCGAGAGAGCAGGCGGACCGAGTCGGCATCTGCGACGCCATTGCGGCGCTGTCGGGACCCGGATTCGCCGATCGCATGGCGGAGTTGCAGGTCCGATGGGACGGCCTGCCGCCGATGTCGTCCGAGTACGCCGCGTCGTTGACCCGCAGATTTCAACACGCGTGCCGCATGTTTCACGAAGGCGAGAATCGCCGCACACTCGCGGCCGCGGCGGCTGGCCGTCTTGACACGTTAGCGACAGAGTTGGAGCAGCTCCTGCGTCCGGACCAGGCGCCGCATGAGGTCGTGGCCCGCTGGCGCGGCTTGCGGCGCGATGCCGACGTCCTGCGCGAGCATGCGTCCGCGAACCCTGAGGCGGCTCAGCGACTGGAGCAGGCCGTGGCTGCGCTCGAGGCACTGGAGCAGCGGCAGACACAGGTCCGGGCCGCCCAGGAGCAGGAAAGCCTGCGGCGTCTCGATCAGATCTGTCGCCATGCTAAGACCCTCGCCGCGGCTGATTCAGTCACGCTCAAGGTCGTCGACCGCTCGCTGCGCGATATCCAGTCGGCGCTTCAGGATCGCGCACCCTTACCGTCAAAAAGGGACCGACAGGAGATGCAGCGCAGACTCGAGGCGGCGCGTGCCGCGCTGGGGCCGCGGGCCCAAGAGCTTCGCGATGCGGATGAGTGGCAGCGGTGGGCGAATCTGCAGGTGCAGGAGCAATTGGCAGGCGAGATGGAGGCCCTCAAGAAGGAAGAGGACCTTGAGGTGGCCACGCGCGGCATGCGCGATCTGCAGGCGCGCTGGAAGCAGGTGGCGCTGGCCCCGCGCGTCCAAGGCGAGGTCATGTGGCGCCGTTTCAAAGCGGCACAGGATGAGGTGTTCGGGAGAACCGCGGCGCACGTCGCGGCGCAGAATGAGGCGCGTGCGGCCAGTCTGGAGCGGAAGCAGGCCCTGTGCGACCGCGCCGAAGCCCTCGCGAGTTCGAGCGACTGGGTTCGGGCGGCCCAAGCGCTTCAGGAACTCCAGGCGGAATGGAAGACGATCGGTCCCGTGAGTCGGGGCCATGAAAAAGCGGTCTGGGAGCGATTTCGCGGAGCCTGCGATCGCTTCTTCAAACGTCGGCAAGAGGATCTCAAACAGCGTCGGGAACTGTGGGCGGCGAACATGAAACGCAAGGTCGCCCTCTGTGAGAGCGCCGAGGCGCTGGTTGAGTCGACCGAGTGGGACGCGACCGCGGGCCAGCTGCGACGGATCCAGACCGAGTGGAAGACCATTGGGCCGGTCAAGAGGTCGCAGTCAGAGGCCGTCTGGAAGCGTTTCCGCACAGCGTGCGACCGCTTTTTCGAGCGATTCAAACATAGAGATCAGGTGGATCTCGTCGCCAAGGCAGCGCCCCGCGAGGCTGTCATTCGCGAATTGACGTCGCTCGTCCCAGCGGAGGGGTCGAGTGCGCCGGAGGCCCCTGACGGCCTGCTCACCCGGATCCAGCAGGCCCGTGCAACCTGGCAACAGGCACCTGACATACCCCGCCACACGCGAGAGGAACTGACCCGGCGCTACCAGCAGGTAATGGGGCAGCTCGTGACGGCGTGGCCGGAAGCCTTCGGCGGCACGGACCTCGATCCGCACGTGACCCGCCAGCGGATGGAGAAGCTGGTTGAAAAAGTCGAGGCGCTGGTGCCCGAAGCCGCACAGGCCGCGACGCTGTCGCCGACAGAGCGGTTAGCGCAGCAATTGCGGGAGGCGCTCGCGACAAACACGATCACCGGAGGTCAGAGTGCCCCGAGTGAAGAGTCACGCTGGCGCGAGGCCGAGCAGGAGTTGCGCCGCGCGCAGACGCAGTGGGTGCGGCTTGGTCCGGTACCTGTCGACATTGCCCGCCTACTCAACGAGCGGTTCCAGCGGGCGTGTCGACGCTTCTCCGAACAGCAAAAGAAGGCGTCGTAGCCCGCCACGGGCAGGGGGGGGCTCAGCCCTCGAGGTAGGTATACCCGTGGAGGCCGTCTTCGTAAAACCGAAGGAGGCGGCCCGCGCCTTCATAGTCCACGCGGCCCTCGCGCACGGCTGTTTCCACGTCAGTCCGAAGTTTGCCGAGCAGCATGTCAGCGTCGAACTCCACGTATTCGAGCACTTCGTTCACGGTGTCGCCCTTGATCAACGTATCGAGGCGCGCGCCGCCGTTGGGGTCGAGGCTGACGTGCACGGCGTGCGTGTCGCCGAACAGGTTGTGCAGGTCGCCGAGGATCTCCTGGTATGCGCCGACCAGAAATACCCCAAGGTAATACGGGTCGCCGTTGACCGTGTGCAGCGGGAGGGTTTTCTTCACGTCGCGGCGATCGACGAAACGATCGAGCTTGCCATCGGAATCGCAGGTGATGTCGCCGAGCACGGCGGGTTTCGTCGGCTTTTCGTCGAGGCGATGGATCGGCATCACCGGGAAGAGCTGCTTGACGGCCCAGCTATCCGGGATCGACTGGAACAGCGAGAAGTTACAAAAATACGTATCCGACAGCTGCTCGTCCAGGTTTTGAAGGTCTTCCGGGATCTCGGTCAGCGTGTGCGAGATCTTGCGAAGCTTGGCGCAGATGGCCCAGAAGAGATTCTCAGCCAGGCTGCGCTGTTCGAGCGGTAGATAGCCCCCGGAAAAAAGACTCAGCGCCATATCGAGCGCCTGCTGCGCGTCGTGAAACGCCTCAAGCGCGTTGCGCGCGGACAGGGTGTTATACGTGTCGACCAGATCGATGACCGGTTGTTCCCATTCGGGATCGGCGTCGGTCGGGACCTTCTCCTCGCCGAAACCCGAGACTCCAAGCACGTTGAACACCAGTACGCTGTGGTAGGCCACGACGGCGCGGCCGCTCTCCGACACAATCGTCGGATGCGGCACCCCGGCTTCGTCACACACGGTCTGGACGTGATAGATGACGTCGTTGGCGTATTCCTCGAGCGTGTAGTTCATGCTCGATTCAAAATTCGTCCGTGAACCGTCGTAGTCGACACCAAGGCCCCCGCCGACGTCCAGATATTCGAGGCCAGCCCCCAGCGTGGCCAACTGCGTGTACACCCGCGCTGCTTCGTTCAGCGCGCCTTTGACGATACGGATATTGGTGATCTGGCTGCCCAGGTGAAAGTGGAGCAGCTTGAAGCAGTCCTGCATGCCGCGGGCCTTGAGTTCTTCGAGAGCGCGCATCATCTCGGTGATCGTCAGGCCAAACTTCGAGCGAAATCCGCCTGAGGATTGCCACCGCCCGCTGCCGCGCGCCGCCAGCTTGACGCGGACCCCGATTTGGGGCCGGACCCCCGCTTTCTCAGCGGCGTCGAGGATCAGGCGAAGCTCGGTGTATTTCTCGACGACGGGAATGATCTTCCGGCCGATCTTCTGCGACAGCATCGCCGTTTCGATGTATTCAGCGTCCTTGAAGCCGTTGCAGATGATGGGCGTGGCATTGTCGGCCATCGCCACCACGGCGAGCAGTTCCGGCTTCGATCCGGCTTCGAGGCCGAAGCCGAACGGCCGCCCGAAATCCATGACCTCCTCAACGACATGCCGTTGTTGGTTGACCTTGATGGGGTAGACGCAGTTATACGAGCCTTGATACTGGTTCTGCGCGATGGCCGACTGGAAGGCCGCGTGAATTTCTCCGAGGCGGTGCCGAAGAATGTCTGTGAACCTGACGAGCACAGGCAATGGGATGCCTCGCAGTTGCAGCCGATCGACCAGTTCTTTGAGGTCGATGGCGGCGGCCGGGTCCTTGGTGGGATGGACCTGCACGTGGCCGTCGTCGCTGACCGAGAAGTACCCGTGGCCCCATCGAGCCACCTCGTACATCTCGCTGGCGTCGTGCACACCCCAGGCGCGCGTGGATGGAGTGGAGACACTCGCGGTCGTCGGCGCGGAGCGCCCGTTGGTCACCGTGCTCATGTCGCTATCATGATACGGGGTCTTTACGCGCGCGTCTGCGGTCTTTTCTTGCGTGACAGTGGGCTCACTGCCTGACCAGCGTCAGCTGATCGGACGGTGCGTAGCCGTGGCGTCCGCCGCAGTGCGCGGGACAGCCGTCCGATGCGTACAGTCAAAGTCGAGACGGCAGGTAGAATGTGGGAGGCCTCATGTCGGATCGCATTCCCGCTATTAAGCTGCTGCTGCTGCCGAAGGACACCAACCCGACTGGCACTATCTTCGGCGGCGTCATTCTGTCGCACATCGATCTGGCGTCTGCCGTGGAGGCTCGCAAGGCCGCTCCGTGCCGCTACGTCACGCGTGCGATGAATCAGGTCGAGTTCCACCAGCCGGTCTTTGTCGGGGACGTGGTCAGCTTCTATACAGAGACCGTACGCGTCGGTCGGACGTCGATCACCGTTCGCGTGTCAGTTGAGGCGGAGCGCTGGAGTGGCGGTCTGGCGTCGTCGGCCGGCGGTCTGGGTGAACTGGTCAAGGTGACCGAAGCCGTTGTGGTGCTGGTTGCCGTGAACGATCATGGAAACCCCGTGCCGATCCGGCCTGAACCGTTGCAGGTCTGACGCACATGAAATGGGTGAGTACGGGTCGGGCGTCGTTGTCCGTCCCCTTCATCGACGCGCTCTTCGCCGGCACGGCGCCGGACGGAGGATTGTATTTTCCGGATCATTTCGAGCCGCTACCCGACGCCAGCCTGGACGCGCTTGGGTCGGCTGATCTCGCCGAGACCGCATCGATCATTGGCGGGCATCTGCTGCGGGACGAGATTTCGGCATCCGACCTGTCTGCCCTCGTTCGCGATGCGCTCGATTTCCAGATTCCGCTCGTCCAGGTCACGGAACGGGTGTGGGCGCTGGAGTTGTTTCACGGACCGACGGGTGCGTTCAAGGACGTAGGCGCCCGCGTGCAAGCGCGGCTGCTGCATCACTTCACCGATGGCACGCCGCTCACGATTCTGGCGGCCACGTCGGGCGATACCGGCAGCGCGGTGGCCCAGGCGTTTCATGGCGTACCTGATACGCGCGTGATCGTGTTGTACCCGGAAGGGCAGGTCACGGCCGTGCAGGAGGCCCAGATGGCCTCGCTTGGCGGCAACATCACGGCGGTGGCCGTGCGCGGCACGTTCGATGATTGCCAGCGCCTCGTCAAGCAGGCGTTCGCAGACGACGACCTGCGCGCGCATGTCTGGCTGACGCCGGCGAATTCGATCAACCTTGGACGATTGCTCCCCCAGGTGTTCTATTACTTTGTGCTGGCAGGCCTGAAGACCGATCCGATCGTATCGGTCCCAAGCGGCAACTTCGGCAATCTCACGGCTGGGCTCATCGCCAAGCGGATCGGCCTCCCAGTGCGGCGCTTTGTCGCGTCGACCAATGTGAATGATGTGGTGCCCGAATACCTGCGTTCGGGTGTGTATCAGCCTCGTGATTCGGTGCGGACAGTGGCGAATGCGATGGACGTCGGTGCGCCTAGCAACTTCGAACGTATACGGGCTCTGTACGACGACGATATCGATCGCATGCGGCGCGACATCGCGGGAGCGTCGTTCACCGATGCGCGCATCGTGCGTGAAATCGGCGACGTATATCGGCAGCACGGATACCTGCTTGACCCACATGGCGCGACCGCATGGCTGGGGTTGCAGCCGTTGCTGCAGGCCGATACCAGCGCGACGGGGGTGTTTCTGGCCACGGCGCATCCCGCGAAGTTTTGCGAGGTCGTGGAGCCTTCGATCGGAGAGCCCATCGCGCTGCCGTCCGCGCTGGCGGCCGCGCTGGCCCGTCCGCGCCACAGCGTGCCGTTGGCAGCCAACTATTCCGCCCTGGTGGAACTTCTACGCCTCTAGATCAGGGTCATCTTTTCGCTATCTGAGTCCAGTCATATGCCACAACTCGATGCCTTTCGCCCCGTGCAGGGAACACTGCCGCCACGCGACGCCATTCCTTCCCGCTACACCTGGGATCTGACGGCTATCTGTCGCGACTGGGACGAGTGGACGCGCGCCTACGGCGATCTCGAGTCGGAGATTACCGCGTTCGCCGGACTTCAGGGCACGCTCGCGCAAGGCGCCGACTATCTGCTCACGGCGTTCCGCGCGATGGACGCGATGGGCGCCCTCAGCTATCAGGTCTGGTATTTCGCGTCGCTCCACTACGACCAGGACCAGCGCGACAACGCCATCGACGCGAGACGTCAGCAGGTCCAGATTCTCTTCGCACGGCAGCAGCAGGCCGGCTCATGGTTCAATCCGGAACTGCTCGCGATCCCGATTGAGGCCGTCCGGGATTGGATTGATGCGAGCGCCGAACTGGCGGTGTACCGCTTCGCGATCGAGAGTTTGTTTCACGAGCAGGAGCACGTTCTCGACGAGCAAGGCGAGCGCCTGATGTCGTTTGCCGGCCGCTTCAACAGCGTGCCGCATGACAGCTATGCCGCGCTGACGACGGCCGACGCGAAGTTTCCGTCCATCACACTCGGCGGCGGCGATCAGGTGACCTTGAGCTACGGCCAGTACCGGGTGCTGCTGGAGACGAATCGGAGGCAAGAAGACCGCGCCGCGGCGTATCGGGCGTTCCATCGCTCGTACGCGGACAACCAGAACACCTACGCCGCGCTGTACAACGGCGTCCTGCAGCGCGACTGGTTTCACGCGCGTGCGCGAGGGTACGAGACGACACTCGATGGCGCCCTGCATGGCAACAATATTCCGACCTCGGTCGTCGAGAACCTGATCGCGGGTACGAGACAGGGCGTGGAACCGTTGCGGCGGTACCATCGTCTGCGACGACGTGTACTCGGCGTCGAGTCCTACCGCTTGTTCGATGTCTCTCTTTCCCTGGTTGAGCATGACGTCCGGTATGCCTACGACGAGGTCGGAGGTTGGGTCGTCGACTCGGTGGCGCCGCTCGGCGAGACCTACCAACGCGATGTGCGCCGGGCGTTTGACGAGGGGTGGATCGATGTCTACGAGAACATCGGGAAGCGGAGCGGAGCGTATTCGGCGCCGGTGTACGGGGCGCATCCGTACATGCTGCTCAACTACAACGAGACGCTTGATGCCGTGTTCACGCTCGCCCACGAGATGGGCCACTCGATGCACACGTTGCTGTCACACCAGGCCCAGCCGTTTGTGTATGCGGGGTACACGATTTTTGTTGCTGAAGTGCCGTCCACGCTCAGCGAGGCGCTTTTTCTGGATCTGATGCTCGAGCGCGCGCGGTCGCGAGAGGAGCGGGTCGTTCTGCTTCAGCACGCGATCGACAGTATCGCGAGCACGTTCTATACACAGGTACTTTTCGCAGATTTCGAGCTGCAGGCGCACCGGCTGGTTGAGGAGGATCGTCCGGTGACCGCCGACGTGCTCAACACGTTGTACGCGACGTTGCTGCGCGACTACTACGGTGACGTCATGGATGAGGAAGAGGTGTCGCGCGTCACGTGGGCTCGCATCCCGCACTTCTTCAGCACGCCGTATTACGTCTACCAGTACGCGACATGTTTCGCGTCCACCGCGAAGATCATGCAAGGCCTGCGTGCGTCGGACGCCGGGATGAGGGCGGAGCGCGTAGGCCAATATCTGTCGCTGCTGCGGGCCGGCGGGAGCGATTATCCAATGAGCCTGCTCGCGCAAGCCGGCGTCGATCTCAGTCAGCCGGACACGGTGCTCGCGGTCGCGGCGGAGCTCGACACCCTTGTCGCCCGGCTGGAGACCGAGCTGGGGCAGTAGGCCGCTCCGCACCTGCCCTCGCGGCCTTTACAGGGCGCGCCATCCGATGTAGCATTCCATCCGGATTAACGGATGGTTGCGATTCTCGAACACATGTCGGCGCTAGCCGACCCCACACGGTGCCGGCTGCTGTTGCTGCTTGAAAGGCACGAACTGACCGTGTCCGAGCTGTGTGCAGTGTTGCGGTGCCCGCAGTCAAGCGTCAGTCGCCATTTGAAGACGCTCGCCGACGACGATTGGGTGAGCTCGCGTCGTGACGGGACCAGTCGTTTCTACAGCATGCCCCTGCACGACCTGGATTCCGGGGCGAGCCGACTGTGGCCCCTGATTCGCGAGCAGGTCGCGGCGACGGTTGCGGCGGGCCAGGACGACGTCCGGCTGCAGGGTGTGCTGACGCGCCGTCGGGCGAAGTCGCAGGAGTTTTTCGCGACGGCCGCAGGCGACTGGGATCGCCTTCGGAGCGATCTCTTTGGTGACACGTTCTATCTGTGGTCGGTGCTCGGCCTCATTGATCCGACACTTGTCGTTGGTGATCTGGGGTGCGGCACCGGGCAGCTCACCGAGACGATCGCGCCCTATGTCCGTCGCGTGATCGCTGTGGACGGCTCAACCGACATGCTCGCTGCGGCGCGTCGTCGCGTGGGTGACCAGCCAAACGTCGACGTCCGGCAGGGCGATCTTGAAGCGCTGCCGCTTGACCCAGGGGAGCTTGACTGCGCGATGCTGGCGCTGGTGCTGCACTACGCACCACATCCGGCCAATGCGCTCGACGAGGTGGCGCGCGTGGTCAAGCCTGGCGGTCGTCTGCTGGTTGTCGACATGCTGCCGCACGAGCGCGAGGAATATCAGCAACAGATGGGCCACGTGTGGCTCGGATTCGCCGAGACGCAAATGTCGCGGTTTCTGACCGGAGCGGGATTCAGCGACATCCGCATACGCGTGCTGCCGATGGATCCTGACGCCAGAGGTCCCGGGCTGTTCGCGGCCGTCGCAACAAGAGGGGCGCACGTTCGCACGAAGGGGGACAGACGTCCTCATTGAGAGAGACGGGTTGTTGGACCCGTTCGAACACGAAAAGGAAATAGATGATGGCAACAGTACTGACCGAAAAGATGCACGCATTCGAAGCCGCCGAGAAAGCTGGACGGCCACCATACAAGGTCGCGGACGTGAACCTTGCCGAGTGGGGACGCAAGGAGCTTCGCCTGGCCGAACACGAGATGCCGGGACTCATGGCGCTCCGTGCACGATACGGGGCGAAGATGCCCCTGGCCGGCGCGCGCATAATGGGCAGTCTGCACATGACGGTCCAGACTGCGGTGTTGATCGAAACGTTGACCGAGCTCGGTGCCGACGTGCGGTGGGTGTCCTGCAATATTTTCTCCACGCAGGACCACGCGGCGGTGGCGGTTGTCGTGGGTCGGCCGGAATCGGGCGGTACCCCTTCGGCGCCGAAGGGCACGCCGGTGTTCGCATGGAAGGGTGAGACGCTCGATGAGTATTGGTGGTGCACGGTCGAAGCGCTCGTCTGGCCGGATGGCGCCGGCCCATCGCTCATTGTTGATGACGGCGGCGATGCCACGCTCTTCGTACACAAGGCGGCCGAGTTCGAGGCCATGGGCAAGGTGCCGGACTTCAACTCGGAGAAAGACCCAGAGGAGTGGGGTGTCATCCTCGAAACCATCACCCGCGAGCTGAAGGCGAATCCGGGCCGATGGTCGGCGCTGGCTCATGCCATCCGGGGTGTCAGCGAGGAGACGACGACCGGTGTGCATCGGCTCTATCAGATGATGGAAGCTGGCACGCTGCTGTTCCCGGCGATCAATGTCAACGATTCCGTGACGAAGAGCAAGTTCGACAACGTCTACGGCTGTCGGCACTCCCTGCCTGATGGTCTTGCGCGCGCCACTGACGTCATGCTCGGCGGCAAAATGGCGCTGGTCTTGGGATACGGCGAAGTTGGCAAAGGCTGCGCGCAGGCGCTGCGCGGACAGGGCTGCCGCGTGATGGTCACCGAGATCGATCCCATCTGCGCGCTGCAGGCGGCGATGGAGGGTTTCGAGGTCAACAGGATGGACGACGTGGTCGGGGAAGCGGACATCTTCGTCTCGACGACCGGCAACTTCAACATTATCACCGTGGAACACATGAAGCGAATGAAGGACAAGGCCATCATTGGCAACATCGGCCATTTCGACAATGAGATCGACATGGCTGGGCTCAAGAAGACCGAGGGTGTCGAGCGGATCAACATCAAGCCGCAGTACGACGAGTTCCGCTTCCCGGATGGTCATAGCGTGCTGGTGCTGGCGGAGGGGCGACTCCTGAATCTCGGGTGCGCCACCGGGCACCCCAGCTTCGTGATGTCAGCGTCGTTCACCAACCAAGTGCTCGCACAGCTTGAGCTGCACGCCAAGGCAGAGCAGTACGGCAAGACTGTGACCATGCTGCCGAAGGCGCTGGACGAGGAGGTTGCGCGGCTGCACCTCGATCATCTGGGTGTGAAGCTGACGCGGTTGTCGCAGGAACAGGCCGATTACATCGGCGTGCCGGTTGACGGCCCCTACAAACCCGATCACTATCGGTACTAGACACGAGCGGGCCTGCCTCCCTTGAGGGGGGCGGGCCCGGGGCACCCCGTCTTGCCTCCCCGACGCCGGGGCATGAGGGGTGGGTACCAGTTTCGGCTGGCGGCCGACGCCAGCGGTTGGGATCAATGACGCTCAAGCCCGGCACACGTCTCGGCCCGTACGAGATTCTCTCGCTGCTCCCGCTTGCGGGCCTTGGTGAGATCTACCGGGGCCGCGATCACGACGATGAGCGTGACGTCACGATCCGTGTATTGCGGTTCGCCACCGACGCCGATCCGGCGTTGTTACCTCGCCTCTCCGCTGACGTGCTGGAATCGGCCGTCCTCACACACCCCAGCATTCCAAAGATCTACGACGTCGGAACGACGACAGACACGGTGTTCATCGTGTCCGAGCCGTTCGACGGCGAGACGTTGCGGGCTCTCGTTGATCGGGGCGAATTGGCGATCGACGTGGCAACAGCGTGCATCGCGCAGGTCGCGGGTGCGCTCGCGGTCGCCAGCAAGAAGGGTATGTCCCACGGGGACCTAAGAGCGGAGAACGTACTGCTGACGCCCGAGCGACGAACGGTCGTGCTTGGCTTTGGTTTGGCCGCTGCCACGGGTGGCGATGCCTCGTCGGACCAGGTCGCGTTTGAGGCTCTGTGCCACGACATGTTGCCGGAAGGACCGCCCGTCAGCGGTGCACCAAGGTGGTGGCGCCGCCCGGCTGTGGCCGTCGCTGTCGGCCTGCTAGCGCTGGCCGTTGGCATCGCTGTGGCCGTGACACTCACTGTGCAACAACGTGATCGCCAGAGCGCTCAGGCGTCCCGCACGGCGATGGATGATGCGGTGACCCTGAATGGTGCGGCGTCAAACGAGTTCGCACCGCCGCCCGCGCAAGCAGCTGAAGGGGGCGTGGTGGACGAGACCCTGGTTCCGATCGACGAGGCCGCGGTAGCGGAGGTAGAAGCTGCATCGGAGGCAGCGGCCGAACCGCTGGAGGCCGCGTTGGAGGCAGTGACCGAACCGTTGGAGGCAGTGACCGAACCGCTGGAAGCCGAGTCCGAGGCAGTGACCGAACCGCTGGAAGCCGCGTCGGCGGGAGAAGAGGCCGACGGGTTGGATCCGCAACCCGCACTGGGCGATCTCCAGGGCGCCGAGGTTGACGAACCGCTCCTGGTGGCGGGTGACGGCGTGGCAGCGGCTCTGCCGGTGCCCGAGGTATCGGCGGACGCGGCGCCGCCCGCTCCGGTCCCGGGGACCGATGGCCGCGATGCGCGAAGCCTCATTGCCGAGGCGCTGGTGCGCTCGGCCGAATTCGATCTGCCTGGTGCGATGGAGCTACTGAGAGTGGCGGCCGAGCGTGGGGACGCCGGTTCGGAGGTCGGACTGATTTACCTTCGCGGCCTGGTTGATGCGCGCGACGCGTTTAGAGATGGTGGCACCGTCGCAGCGCTCGCTCCAGTACACGGGGCGATCGAGGCGCTCGCGGCACTCTCCCAGGGGCGCCGTGGCTCAGCGGAGATTGCACGGTTGGTACTTCAGGCCGCCGCGGCGGCGGCGCAGAACGAACGAGGCGAGATGCGTCTGTATCTGGAGACGGCCATGCAGATGGAGGTGATTCAGAGTGCGGCGGGGCTGCCGGGCGCACCGCTCGTCAGTGCGACCGAGATCGCCGGCGATCTGTGGCTCCAGGTCGACCGGTACGAGGATGCGCGTCAGGTGTACGCCGACGCCGCGGATCGTGTCGGACCCTCGCTGCGGATCATGGTCGGGAGCGCGCGGGCCTCGAGCCGCCTCAAGGATGTATTGGCGGCATGCACGTCGTATGGAGCCCTGCTTGAGACGTGGGGCACGCGTCCAGGCCTGCCCGCCGAGATCGCGGAGGCACAGACCTACATCGAAGACGTCTGTGCGTCCGCAGACCTGCCGAGTCCCGACGCACCCGCCTGACCCACTCGTGGAACGCCGGTACAAGCAAGAGGTTCTCGATTATTTGGCCACCCACGGGGTGAGGCCGACGAGTGCAACCTCTCCGGATCTTGTGCACGGGTTTCTCAACGATCTCTATCGATATGAATTGAGGCGCCTGCGCGACCGTCGCTTGCGGCGCGAGATCGTCAAATCGGATTACCACGACCACGTGGTGGGCGTTCGTCGCCGGTACCCGTTGTTGGCGTTGAAGGTGTCGCAATGGATGGAGCCCTGACGTGATCCACTCCAAGCTTCCTTCAACTGGGGTGAGTATTTTCTCAGTGATGTCGCGTCTTGCCGACGAGCACGGTGCCATCAATCTTTCCCAGGGGTTTCCTGATTTCGAGTGCGCGCCGGAGTTGGTGGGGGCGGTCGTCCGCAGTATGCGCGAGGGCCACAATCAGTACGCGCCCATGCTTGGGGCGCGTGTACTCCGAGAGGCACTGTCGGACAAGATCGCACGGTTGTACGGGCGTCGGTACGACCCAGGGTCGGAAATCACGGTGACCTGCGGTGCGACCGAAGGCTTGTTCAGTGCACTGACCGCTTTGGTCCGGCCAGGCGACGAAGTCGTGCTGCTGCAGCCCGCCTACGATGCGTACGCGCCGGTTGTGCAGCTCAGTGGCGGCACGCCGGTGTTTGTGACCCTGCGCGGACCGGAGTACCGCGTGGACTGGGACGACGTCCGGCGAGCTGTGACCGAGCGCACGCGAGTCATCGTCGTAAATTCCCCCCACAACCCGACCGGCATGGTGCTCGACCGGGATGATATGCGCCAGCTCAGGGGAGTGCTTCAGCACACCGACGCGATGGTTGTGTCCGACGAAGTGTACGAGCACATGGTGTTCGATGGGCAGTCCCACGAAAGCATCGCGATGCATCCGGAGATCGCCGATCGGGCCGTCGTCATCAGCTCGTTCGGCAAGACGTACCACACGACGGGATGGAAGATTGGCTACTGTGCGGCGCCGCGTGCCATCAGCGCCGAAGTGGCACGCGTGCATCAGTTCGTCACCTACGCGGTGAACGGCGCGGTCCAGCGTGCGTACGCGGAGTTCGTCACGCGCGATCCGGTGGCATCTGATGTAGCGCCGTTCTATCAGGCCAAGAGGGATCTGTTTCTGAGCCTGCTTGAGGGATCCCGCTTCCGTCCGCTGGCGTGTCGCGGGACCTATTTTCAGATACTGGACTATTCAGCGATCACCGACGAGCTGGACAGTGACTTCGCCCTTCGCCTCATCAACGAGCACGGTGTCGCGGCGATTCCCCTGTCGCCGTTTCTCTGCGGAGCTGACGCTGGGCCGGTGTTGCGGTTCTGTTTTGCCAAGCGGGACGACACGCTGGAACGAGCGGCGGAGCGGCTGCGCGGTGTATGAGGACCACCTGCGCTTGACGCGCGGCTCCGTCTAGTTCTGATCGTCGGAGTCGCCGTCCTTCGCAGATGTGGCATCCCCGATAGACGTCACGCCGCTCTCCGTGCCGTCGTCGGTAACCGTATCTGTGTCGGCATCAGCGTCGGGATCTACCGGCGCGCGCGTCGCGACATTGTCGATGTCGAGCACTGTGTCGTCTTCCGCGTCGTCGACGGCGTAAATGCGGCCGGTCGCCTTTTCCTTGATCGGGCCACGAACCTTGTGGTCCTGTCCCTGCCCTTTCTTCGGCCCGCGGAGCCGACGGGGAGGCGCTGGTGGGCCGAAGTTGGCGGAGCGATCGCGGCCGCCAGCCCCGGAAAAGCCACCGCTCGGCCGGGCTCCATACCCACCGCCTCCGCCACCATAGCCGCCACCAGACGGACGCGGACCGCCATAACCACCGGCGCCAGACGGGCGTGGAGGCGGCCGGTCCTCTCTGGCCCGAGCCTCGCTGACGGCCAGGTTCCGCCCTTGAAACGGCTGAGCGTCAAACTTCTGGATGACTTGCTCAGCGAGCGCGCGGTCGGCAAACTCGACGAAGGCGAAGCCTCGCGGGCGACCGGTCTCCCGATCGACCGGCATGGCGATGTGTGATGGTTCCGCGACGGGGGCGAAGTGGGCTCGAAGATCAGCTTCGGTCGCGCCGTACGGCAGATTTCCGATAAAAAGGCGAACTGCCAAGGTTCCTCGTAGACTCTCTGATTCTAACTCAGAAGGTCAATGGCCTGATGCCAGGCCAGCCAGAAATGTGTCGTAGGCCATAAACATACGTTGCTCGAAGGCCACAGCAAAGGTATCGCCGCGCGCGATGTCTTGCAAGACCGCGCCGACGCTCAAGGGGCCGCCGCTCTCGAACAGGGCCCGCACGATTCCCGCGCTCTGAGCGTAGGCCAGCCGCGCGTTGTCTCCAGAGAGGTCGCCGAAACTGCCGGCGAGGCGCTCTAACGGCAGCCGGGTGGGGGTGCGGGAGAGTTGCTCGTCGACCCACGCCTCGCCGTTCGGCTCGAACATGACGGCGAGCCCCTCGTGCAGCCACATCGGTACGCCACGTGGCGTCAGGGTCTGCACCAGCGCGTGGGTGAACTCGTGGACGATGACACGCTCAAGTTCACCAGGGTTGGCGCTGGCACCGCCGACTGGGAGGCGTATGCGTCCGTCGTACGCCGCCGCCGCCCACTGGGGCGATTGGGTGATGTCTCTAAACTGTTCCTGCGTGTAGAGCACGACCGTAATCGGTCGTTCCGGGTAGATGGCAAGGGCCGTACTCACGCGCCAGTACGCGGCTTCGAGGATCGCGCCGACGAGACTCGCCAGCTCCGCGTCCGCGGCACCCTCGAAGAGCACGGTGAAGTGCGTGCCATGTGACTCCAGGAAGTTTCCGTGTACGGCCGTTTCCTGGCGCAGGTCGTCCAATCGCGTACGAAGCGTGTCGTCAGCGGGGGCGAACTCGAGCGCCGCCTCGTAGACGCGAATGGCTCCTGAGATGTCGCTCGCCCGGTACAAGACGTTCGCCAGCAGGAGCGAGGCTTCGGTCAGCGAGGGCGCAAGCTCCAGCGCCCGCTCGAGTTCGTGCTGCGCCACGGTTGGCTGTCCAAGGAGGTACGCCGCCAAACCCGAGCCGAGGTGATTGGAGGGGTCGCGAGGTTCTGCATCGAGTGCCAGGGCAAAGGCCTCGGCGGCGTCTTGATGACGCCCGTCGCGGATGGCCTCCCACCCCTTTTGCGCCTCGACATAAGCGCGGGTTCCTGGGATGCCTTGGGCCAGGACTGGAGGCGCGCAGAGCATCACCGCGAGCGCGAACGCCGCCCCGCGAAACCAGTTCATCCAGGCAATGGTATGCGAGAAAGCGCCGTGGGGGTAGCGTTCGGCACGGGCAACGCACAATGATGCGATGGTGACGCGTGACCGTGCGAGGACCGGCTGACGTGGCGATTCCCTGGTTGACGAAGGGCGATCCATTTCCGCCGGTCGAGTCAGCGCTACGCGACCCAGACGGGCTGTTGGCGGGAGGCGACGACCTGTCCCCCGAGCGCCTCGTGGACGCGTATACGAAGGGGATCTTTCCGTGGTTCGGGGGTGACGATCCCGTGCTGTGGTGGAGTCCAGATCCGAGGGCAGTCTTGTGGCTGCGAGACCTGCACGTCTCGCGGTCGCTGCGCCGGACTCTTCGATCGGGGGGGCATCGGGTCACCGTCGACGCCGCCTTCCCCCTTGTCGTGGAGGCCTGTGCGGAGCCGCGCGACGCGGACGCCGGCACTTGGATCACCGCAGGAATGGCGGAGTCTTACGGTCAGCTCGCCTTCCTCGGATATGCCCATTCCGTGGAGGTGTGGTCAGGCAGCGCACTGATCGGCGGTTTGTATGGAGTGGCGCTGGGCCGCATGTTTTACGGCGAGTCAATGTTCAGCCGGCGCCCGGGTGCCTCAAAGATCGCGCTGGTCTATCTGGCGCGGCAACTGGAGGACTGGGGTTTCGAACTCGTCGACTGCCAGGTGTTTACGACCCACCTGGCGTCGCTCGGCGCGAGCACGATCCCGCGCACGGCATTCGTTCGCACCGTTGACCGTCTGGTCAGGTTGTCGGCCGTCCCGTCACCGTGGACCCTGGCCCCGGATCTTCCGGAAACTGTACGGGTAAGATGAAGAATGCCGGTCACGGGATAGGGAGCGCCAATGAACGACCCTCTCGAATCAACGCTCATCGACACCCGCAGCGCGCAGAAGCTGCAGCGACCGCGCATGTGGCGCGTGTTGCTGCACAACGACGACTACACGACGCAGGACTTCGTCGTCTGGGTGCTGGAGAGCATCTTTCACAAGCCGTCAGGTGAGGCATTTTCAATCATGGCGAGCGTGCATCAAACGGGGTTGGGGGTGGCGGGCATCTTCACGCGGGACGTAGCCGAGACGAAGGTCAAGATGACCGAGCGGCTGGCAGAGGAGCACGAGTTTCCCCTGCTCGTCACAATGGAACCCGAGCCGGAGACGGTGACGCACTGATGGCCCAGCCTCCCGTACCGTTCTCGCCAGACACGCTCGAGACCATCCAGCGCGCGTTCCGTCTCGCGACCGAGCGGCGGCACGACACCGTGTCGCTGGAGCACCTCCTACGAGCGATCACCGATGATCCCTACGGGAGGGAAGTGCTGGCCATGTGCGGCGCCGATCTCGCCGCGTTGCAACAGCAGGTCGACGAGGTGCTCACCAAGGCCTTTACGCCGGTGCCGGCACCAGCGACCTCCGAGCCAGAGCCGACAATAGGCCTTGACCGCGTGATTCAGCAGGCGGTCGTGCATGGAGCCGTGTCAAGCGCTCGTCATGTGGACACGGGGAGTCTTCTCGTCTTCATGCTTCACGAAGAAGAGAGTCATGCCGCGTTCTTTCTCCGGGCGCAGGGCGTCGATCGGTTGACGCTGTTGCGGGTCATCGCGCACGGCGGAAAGGCGGATACGGCTTCCACGCCGGGGCGTGGCGTGGAGGGTGATGGGCCGGAGGACGGGGTGCCAGTGCCCGCCGATCCACTGGACGCGTTCGCCACGGACCTGATCGCCCGGGCAGCCGCAGGGCGGATCGATCCGCTCATTGGTCGGGCTCTGGAGCTCGAGCGGATGATCCAGATCCTGTGCCGCCGCCGCAAGAACAATCCTCTGCTGGTGGGCGAGCCGGGTGTGGGAAAAACGGCGCTCGCCGAAGGCCTTGCGCTTCGGATCCAGACCGGCGCGGTTCCCGACGTGTTAAAGGGCGCCAAGGTGTTCGCACTCGATCTCGGAGCGCTGCTGGCCGGCACGCGCTATCGAGGCGACTTCGAGGAGCGTGTCAAGCAGGTCCTCGAGCGCCTCGAACGCGAGCCGAACGCCATTCTGTTTATCGACGAGATTCATTCGCTGATCGGCGCCGGCGCTGCGTCGGGGGGGGCGATGGACGCCGGCAATCTGCTGAAGCCCGCGCTGGCCGACGGCACGCTTCGGTGCATCGGTTCCACGACGTTCAGCGATGCGAAGCAGTCGTTCGATCGCGACCGCGCGCTCTCTCGCCGGTTTCAGAGAATCGATGTGCTTGCGCCGTCCGAGGCCGAGGCGGTGGAGATTCTCAAGGGACTCCGCACGCATTACGAGGCGCATCACGGCGTGCAGTACTCGGACGATGCCCTTGAAGGCGCCGTGACGCTTTCAGCCAAGCACCTGAAGGACCTCCACCTGCCCGACAAGGCTATCGACGTCATGGACGAAGCCGGTGCGGCGCAGAAGCTGCTCGCGGAGGACACGCGTACCGACACAATCGGGCTGACGCAGGTAGAGCAGGTGGTCGCCGCGATGGCGCGTGTGCCGGTGCGCGCGGTGTCCGCCGACGATCGGCGCGCCCTGGCCACGCTGAGCACCGAATTGCGAACGGTGATCTTCGGGCAGGACGCTGCCGTCGATGAGGTGGTGTCCGCGATCAAGCTGTCGCGCTCCGGCTTGCGATCACCCGACAAGCCGATCGGGAGTTTTCTTTTTGCCGGTCCCACCGGCGTTGGCAAGACCGAGCTGGCGCGTCAACTCGGTACGATCCTTGGCATAGAGTTTCTTCGCTACGACATGTCCGAGTACATGGAGAAGCATGCCGTGTCGCGGTTGATCGGCGCGCCGCCAGGATACGTGGGCTACGAGGAGGGCGGACTGCTGATCGACGCGGTGCGCAAGGCGCCGCACGCCGTGCTGTTGCTGGACGAAATCGAGAAGGCCCATCCCGATATGTACAGCATCCTGCTCCAGGTCATGGATCACGCCACGTTGACCGATTCGCACGGCCGTCAGGCCGACTTCCGGCACGTCATCCTGATCATGACGACCAACGTCGGCGCTCGCGATTTGTCCGATCGCCGCGTGGGCTTTTCGGAGGCGGGCACGGGTGGGTCCTCGCGTGGCGCGCTTGAGCGCACGTTCATGCCGGAGTTTCGCAACCGGCTCGACGCTGTCGTGAACTTCAGTGGCCTCGGCCCCGCGGAGATCGGACGCGTCGTGGACAAGCAGATCGACGAATTACGCGCAATGGTGGCGTCCAAATATGTGACGATCGAGATCGAGACCGCGGCGCGGGAGTGGCTGGTCACCAAGGGCTTTGACCGTGCCTTCGGGGCCAGGCCGATGGCGCGCCTCATCGAGCGTGTGATCAAGAAGCCTCTGTCGGAGAAGCTGCTGTTCGGATCGTTGAAACGCGGCGCGACCATTCGGATCGCGGTAGAGCACGATGAACTACAGCTCCACGCGTAGCGCTCGGTCCTAGACACGCCGTCGCACATGTCACTGTCAGATATGCGACGCGAGTATCTTGGTGAGCCGCTGGACGAGGCTCACTCGGATACGGATCCGTTCGCGCAGTTCTCAATCTGGTTCGAGCAGGTGCGTGCCGTCGAGACCGATCCGACGGCCATAGCGCTGGCGACATCAACACGCGACGGCCGTCCGTCTGTGCGTACGGTGCTGCTGAAAGGCGCCGATACCGGCGGATTCGTGTTCTACACGAACTACCATAGCCGCAAGGCGCGCGAGATGGATCAGACGAGTCGGGCGTGTCTGCTGTTCGTGTGGCGGATGGTGGAGCGGCAGGTCCGCATTGACGGGCATGTCGAGAAGGTCACCGACGCCGAGTCGGATGCGTACTTCGCCACGCGCCCGATCGAGAGCCAGTGGAGTGTGTACGCGTCGCGCCAGAGCGCGCCGATTGAAAGCCGCGAGGCGCTGGAAGCGCGCTACGACGCGGCGCGCCAGCAGTACGGTGAGACGGTGCCGCGGCCGCCGTGGTGGGGCGGGTACCGTGTGGTGCCGGACGAGTTCGAGTTCTGGCAGGGCCGTGCGAATCGGTTGCACGATCGGCTTCAATACCGCCTGCTGGCGGATGGTTCGTGGGCGCGGAAGCGCCTCGCGCCCTGATCCTTCGGGCCGCGGCTGGAGCGCCGCCCCGATCGTTCCCCATATCCCGCTAGTGGTCTGGTTGCGAATTGGCTTGTGCACCGAGGGCGGTGAGGCGCCCGGCTGGCCAGCGCGGATTTCACCTGTCAGGGATTGCGGCTATTTGAGAGCCACGCGCTCGTGAAATCCGCGCCAGGCGCGACGACGGAGCATGCCGGGCGCATGTGCGCGCTAGCTGATTCGCAACCAGACCACACAAGAGTGGTTCGCGCGCCGGACGCACGTGTGCGCCGGCGTCTGGCCCGTGGCGGGTCACGCGGCGGTCGTAGTCATTCACCATCCCGATGTTTCGGAGCATCAGTGAGAAGAGTTATCGTCACCGCGTTGCTATCGCTGCTTGCCACTGGGTCCGCCTTTGCCGGGCAGGAGGGTGGCATGGTGGTCCAGAACCCGCTCGACGAGATTCGCGCGGCGCTCGCTTCGACGCTTCAGGAGTCCGGCCTGCCCTTTACCGAGGCGCAGGTGCAGATGATCGCCCTGGTCATGGACGAGCAGCGGCGCGCCTCCGAGGAACTCTTCGGACAGGTGCTCGACTTCAGCGGCGGCCCACCGCAGGGTGCCCAGCTCGACCAGGCGCTCGCCGGTATTGCGTGGATGAGTGAGGCGTTCCTTTCCAATCTCGACGACGTCCTGACAGCGGAACAAAGTGAGGCGTGGATGCGCGCGCGCGTGGCTGGTGGCGTGCCCGAGAACGCCCGCTTGAACGAGGAGGGTGAGGGCAACGGGTCGGGCCGAGGTGGCGCTGGCAGCAGCGATCAGATCGCGCAGATTCGCATCAACAACAATTCGTACACCACAGAAACACTGGGTGCTGTCGGAGGCAGGGGATTCGGCGGTCGAGGTGGCGGCGGGGGTGGCGGCCGAGGCAGTAACGAGGTCATCACGCGGGGCGGCGTCGGCGACTTCCATGGCAATGTGAATTTCACGTACCAGAACCACCACCTGAACGAGCAGAACGCGCTCGCCGACAACAAGCCCCCATACACGCGCCGGAACATCGACGCCGGTTTCAACGGCCCGCTGATTGCGAATCGGCTGACGGTCGGCTTCTCGGTGAACCAGAACGAAGAAGATACGGTCAACACGGTGTCTGCGCTGACGCCCGATGGCACCGTGTCGGTCGGAATCACACAGCCGAATCTGTCGCGCCGGTTCAATGGCAACAGTCAGCTCCAGGTGTCTGATCGGCAGGCGGTGCACTTTACGGCGAACTACAACGCCAATCGCCGCGACAACCAGGGCGTTGGCGAGTTCACGCTGGGAGAGCGGGGGAGGGATTCCGAGTTCAACTTTCTCACGTCCAACGTGCGCAGCCTGACGCAATTGTCGGACAGAACGGTGCTCGATGTCACGGTCGGCTACAACCGGACCACTATTCAGAATCGAAGGGTCACGCCGGGCGTCGCGGTGAACGTCAAGGACGCGTTTGAAGGTGGCGGCGCCGACCAGCAAAACGAGACGGTGCGCAAGACGGTCAGCCTGAAAAGCATCCTGATCCGTACAGGCGACCGTCTCACGTTCAAGGCCGGCTTCGATCTCAGTCGTCTCTCCGACCGCTCGCTCACCGAGGATGACTTCAACGGCAGTTTCGAGTTCGCCAGCCTGGAAGACTTCGTCGCAGGCACGCCGACGAAGTACACCGTGGTCACCGGCGATCCGCTGCTCGAGATGACGCAGGTCGAAGCTGCCGCCTTCGTGCAGAACGATTTCCGCGTGTCCAACCGATTGATGTTGATGTTCGGTGTGCGCTACCAGGCACAGAGCAATCTGGACGACTGGAACGATTTTGATCCGCGTCTCGGGTACGCGTATGCCCTCAGTGATTCAACCGTGCTGAGGGGGGGCGTCGGCCTGTTCCACAACCGGCTCCAGTCCAACAACGTCCAACAACTCTTGCGTCTCGATGGTGCGCGGCAGCAGGAACTCGTCGTGACGAATCCGTCCTACCCTGATCCGTTTCTGTCGGGTGTTACAGAACTGATCCCGCCATCGTCGATCCGCGTGCGCGCGCCCGATCTGGGGTCGCGGATGAACCTACGCTCAACGGTGTCGCTGGAGCAGACGCTGCGAGGCAACGCGCGCGCCACCGTGTCGTACGACTTCGAGCGCAGCACCAGCGAGCACCGGAGCGTCAATCTCAACGCCCCTCGCCCTGGCGAAACCGTGCGCCCTGACCCGACGCAGGGCAACATCCTCGAGCTTCAGTCAACGGGGAGAAGCACCAAGCACGAGCTGCGAGTCAACCTGCAGCAGCGCCTGCGAACCTTCACGGTGTCTGGGGATTACCGCTTCACGCACGAGATGGACGACTCGGACTGGGCCTTCGGCCTGCCGTCGAACAACTACGACCTTGCGGCTGACTGGAGTCGGGGTGACGATCAGGTGCACGATTTCAGAGGGAGCGTGAACGCGCAGATCCCGCTGGGGATATTTCTGACGTTCGGCGTGCAGGCACAGAGCGGCGAGCATTACACCATCACAACTGGCCGGGACGACAATGGCGACACCGAATCCAACGATCGACCGCCTGGTGTGCCGCGCAACAGCGGGACGACCCCGAGATTCCTGAGCACCGACCTCAACCTGTCAAAGGTGTTCTTCCTTCGACGCAGCGCCAATGCCTCCCGCGCAGGTGGTGCCGGCACGCAGGTCAACGTGTTTGCCAATATCACCAACGTGCTGAACCGCACGAACGTCGAGAGGGTCAGCAGCACACTGACCTCCCGGCGCTTCGGTCAGCCGACCCGGGCAGACGACCCGCGGGAGATCGAAGTCGGCATGCGCTTCCAGTTTTAGCCTCCCGAATCAGAAGCTAGCGCGCCGTTGCCCGTCACGGCGTTGTCGCGAGTATCTTCAGCGGGAGGGGCCAACCAGGCCTGACCACCGGCTCCGTAGCTCCGGTGGGGGCAGATCCGGTATCTGGAGGGAACCAGGTAGCGGGTCAGTCACGTGTTCAGTCACGACCTCGAATCTGAACACGAATGGCGATGAGTCTGTTCCCACGATGATCTCGTCGCCATTCCGTACCTCCGCTCGTCCACCTGTCCGGTCCCCCCCGACGTGTTTTCCAGCCACGATCGTGCCGCACGCGCTGCCGCGGTCTACCAGAACGAACTGATCGTTCGCGTACTCGATTGCGAAGTGTGTGCGCGAAATGTACAACAAATGTGCTGACTTCGACTCCAGTAGGTACACGTCATTGACTTGAGGTGCGACGCCGAGTCGCAGATCCTTCATGCCGGGGCTCGCCTGAGTCGCCACGCGGCTTTCTCTTCCAAGGTTGAACGGAAACGCTTGGGAGCGCACTTCCGGTCGGCCGCCGAGAGAGGCTCTTGCTTCTCTTGTCGCCGCGACAAGCTTGATGATGGGAGGAGCGTTCACAGCTTCTTGAGGGTGTTCGTAGGGCACCGGATATCACTCGGAATGACCAATTGGAAGAACCTGGACACGCCAGTGATTGAAGCAAGTCTGCAGTTGAATTGAAGTGATCGAGATCACGCTTTTCCCGTGAGAATGCTCACGGCGAAGGGGGCAGTGCCGCGACAGAAGCGGTTCCTGCTGGCATGCTCATGAGCAGGCAGGGATCGGATGGATCAGAGCCTGGAACGCATGTCAGTGGGTGATGGTGAATCTCAGCGACACGAGTCGGCCGGGTCGGTACTCCGGCCGCCGAGGATCGGTCTCCTGAAACCTGAACTCCCGGTCCAAGAGGTTCTGCACCTCGAGCGTGACGAGTCCTAGCCGATTGGGTAATCGGTAGCCGACGCTTCCATCGACGACGACGAAATCGTTCTGGCCGGGAAACACCGGCCCAGTCGGCGTTGGGAAGCTTCCGGTCTGCTTGATGTACGTGCCCTTCAACCGTGCCCTCAGCCCGGACGGATGAAAATAGGCTAGCCCGACAGGGACTCGGTGAGATCGTAGCTCTTTGATCTGGAGATCGCCGAACGTTCCCTCCCGTGTGATTTCTTGGTACAGATACTCTGTCGTCATCGCGAGTGATCGGTGGAGCGCCGCATACACGTAGGCCCGTGCTAAGCCGTCCCGCCAGTCGTTTCTGACGACGCCCAATCCTGGGATGGTCGCCGGCACGTCGAGGTTGCGCCGGGACCACTCGAATCCGGCAAAGACATTTCGGGGCAAACGCTGATCGATGGCGACGCCGTAGCGCCAGGCTCTCTCACCGTCGAAACCGTAGAAGAACTGGTTGAACCCCGCGACCTGCGTCGGCTCAATGGTCGGCGCAAACAGCGCGAGCGATCGTTGCAACGTCCTGAACACGGCGGCTCGAACTGTCGTTGTGGCCACCGGATTCCACGTGACACCTACTTTGGGATTGAACTGGTTCGTAGATCGATCGGAGCCGTCATCGAAGGCGTCCACGCTCGCACCCAGCGTCATTGTGGTCTTCGGTACACCATCGATGTGGGCATACGCGTACGCTTTGGTACTCCTGCTAGCAGAGTCACTCACCGTGGAGGCGATTGATTGCACGAACGGTGGGAATGGCAGGCCGGTCGCAACGTCGATCTCCTCGTTGAGGGCCGCCTGGAAGTGCCCCATACCTGTGACCAGCCTGACACGATCCGCCCGGTAGAGATGCTGACCTTCGCCTAACCAGCCCCGACGATTCAGCGTGACATCGAACCTCCCGGGCAGGAAGAAGGGAGGTAGTTCGGGCCGGTCCGAACTGGTGCTCGTGGTCCGGGCATACATGACCGAGGCAATGAGATCCGACCGCGGCGAAAAGGCATGATGCGCCCCTAATCGCGCGGAGTCGAGGTCCTCGCCTCGCCGCCGCATCGGGTAGAACAACCCTGGATCGAACCGCAGCAGCAGATCTCCCCGATCAAGTTCGCTCGACCGCAATTCCCCTTGGACACTGGTGGAGGGTGACACGCTGGCCTGCACGAACAGGTTGTACAAGTCGCGATTCTGATCCGCGTTCTCTCTGAACCCGTCCGTCTGATAGTGGAACTGACCGGCACTGAGCGATACCCGGTCCCACACGCCCGACACCACGACCTCGTCACCGGCCACGCCCTCGGCCCCAAGACTCATAGACCCGTGCATCGACAGTCGGTTGCGGTTGAAGAGCTGGTTGAACTCGTTGAAGGCGGGATGCGTCGGTCCAGAACCAGGGAGGATCGCCAGGTCGGTTTCAGCGAGGGATGGCAGAACGGGCGTGACGTTTCTCGGCTGGAGTAACTGTGCCTGCAGGAGTTCGCTCACGCGTGCGATCTCGTGTCCGGGAAGGGCGGAGTAGACATCGGCCAGAAAGCGATGACCCGAGTGGTTGCTCGGATCGGTATTGACAGAGTTCCATCCGTGCACCAACGCCCGCTGCTCGAAACCCAAGTCCCGATAGATACGCCCCAGGCTGGCACTTCGGGCGGCGCTGTCGCTGTCGAGTAGCAGACTCGACCGATACATCGCCCTGTTATCGTTCAGTTCCATGGACCGTTGGAGGTCGCTCAGTGCCTCAACGGGCCTATTGATCGTTTGCTTCCGGATGGCATCGTAGAACCACGGGGTCGGATCGGCCGGATCGAGTTGCTTGGCCAGGTCGAATTGTGCGGGCGGCAGCGTTTCTCGCTTCTCCTCGAAGTAGGCCTTACCCAGATAGCTGCGAACGATCGGATCGCCCGGATCGAGCATGGCCGCGATCTCCAGATCGCGACGCCCCTCCTTGAGATCTCCGTCACGAATCTTGGCGAGGCCCAGACCAAGCCGGGCGAGGGGGTTGTCAGACCGGAGCGCCAGCGCACGCTCGAACGCCGTCCTGGCACCGGACGTGTCGAAGCGGGCCAAAGCCGCGAATCCTAGAACGGCGCTGGGTCGAGCGAGGTCGGGCGCGAGCGCCGAGGCGCGCGCCCCAGCCTCCTGCGCCCGATCGAGGTATCCGAGCGAGAGCCAGAGTTCGGCCAGGCGCGCCCAGGCACGCGCATCGGCTGGCTGATCGGTCACTGCGCGCAGCACCTGATCGCGCGCAGCGTCGAGGTCGAAGTTGGCCTGCAGCGCATACGACAATGCGATGCGAGCCGTCACAGAGGTCGGGCGAAGGTTCACAGCCTGCCGTCCGCTGCGAAGTGCCTCCTCGGTGTCGTTCAGTGCCACTGCGATGACAGCCAAGAGCGCATAGGCGTCGCCGTCGTTCGGATCCATGCTCAGCGCTTGTCCGATGTCGAGACGCGCCTCGTCGAGGCGCCCTACTCCCAGGAACAGTCCCGCCCGCCGCACAAAAAAACGAGCGTCCCAGCTAAGCGCGGAATTCTCGAGCCGTTCGAAGGAGTCACCTGCGAACAACGGTTCGTAGTACAGCGTCCACTGCACCGCGTCTCTGGGGCGGGCGACGATTTCCAATTCCGGCGCCTGACCCTTTCGAGCCACCGCTGACTGGCCGGGCGTCAGGGAGAGATTGCCGTCGGGATTGCTCGCCGTGACTCGTCCTTCGAACACCGTGACGATCGCCTGAGTCTCCTCCACGCGTACAAGAAACTCTGTGCCTTCGACTGCCGCATTGACGAACGGCGTTTCAACATCCAACGAGCGAGGCTGACGTGAGAAGAATAAGATGGCGCCCTTGACAAGTTCGATCAGCGTCCGAGCTGGGTTCGGTGACCGACGAACGACCCAGGTCGTGTTCTGATCGATGACCATCTGAATGTTGTCTACGAATGCAACCGTTGCGCGGCTTCGATCACCCGTCCGAATGGCATCACCCTCACACACACGCTGATTGAGGCTCGCAGGGATGAACAGGTCGTTCGAGGCTGCCCTGTAGTTGACCTGTTGGTTGATGCTGATGACCGTGGCGCTAGGGAACTCACATTGTGCGTGAGCATTTTCTGGCGAGGCACACAAGAACGCTACGGACGAGAACCATATCAGTCCGGTGAAGCGTCGCGGTGTCATCAGGTCAATTCTAGCTGTCCCATCCTTCTGGAGAGCAGGTCGTACAAAGCATAATAGCCGACTCGTGCTTATCCGGTTGTTTCAGCTAACCCCTATATCTTGCGATCAGCCTGGGGGGCGCACGTCCTGCGCGCCGCGAATCCGTCGGGCGGGCGTGGGCGTCCGTCCGGTCCCCAGGCCCAGCAGGGTCTGAAAGGCGGCCATCGGGTGCCGCCGCCGATTGTGCCGAAACACGAACTCATCGAGGTAGACCTGTAGTTGCGCCTTGCTGACGCCGTGGTGCGTGCCAATCAACCACTGTTGGCAATTGCCGATGACGCGGTCGGCCAAAGGCACGACGGAGGGCACCCCCCTGTGCAGGGCGCTCCGGATCGGTTGCGGGCGGGCGACGTGTCTCACGTCAGCGGCCTGGAGCCCATCGAAACTTTTCAGCCCGTCGGTGTAGACCGTCGCCCCCGGCGCAATGTGGTGAGTGACGAACGCGAGCATCGTCGATTGTTTGAAGTTCGGGATCACGGACATGCGGACCCGACCCGACCGATCCCCGCGTCGTTCCACCGCCACCAGCACCAGCGCGGCTTTCCGCCCCTTGAGTTGGCGACTGCCGCGCAGGCCGGCCTGGGGCGCGCCCACCCAGGTGTCATCGATCTCCACGTCGCCGTATAAGGGCTCCCGCCCCGCGTTCACCATCGCGCGCCGCAGCTTGTGCAACAGCAGCCACGCCGTTTCGTACCGCCGCAGGCCCAACTGCCGCTGCAGCAGGAGCGCCGAGAGGCCCCGCTTGTCGGTAACCGTCAAATAGGCCGCCCAGAACCACACCAGGAGCGGCGTCTTCGTGTTGTGGAGAATCGTCCCGGCGGTCAGCGACACCTGATACCGGCACGCCGCACATTGCCAGCGCCGGTGTGTGGTCAGGCGATAGCCGCGCGCGTGCCGGCACCGGGGACACACAAAGCCGTCCGGCCAGCGGCACGCCGCCAAGTAGTCCTGACAGGCCTCGGCGGTCGCAAATTGCCGCTGAAACTCCCGGAGATTCTTCGGAAACGACGGGCGCGCCACGCCGATACACTACCGGTGGTGGCTTGCTGAAACAACCGGATAAGCACGAGCCGACTACAGGGGACTTCTTAGGTCGGGATCGCCGAGTCTTTGCCGGGTTTCATCGAGGTAGTACCGCGCCGGACCGTCATCGCAGTCCGAGACGAGCTGCTGGAAAAGCACTTCGGCCGCAACATAGTCTCCGTTCTCGAATCGGTCGCATAGCTGATGAACGGCTTCTCCCACGGCCCCGTGCTCCCCCAGAAGTTCGACCACCTCGACTTCGGCCGAGATGCCCCTCAACTGAAACGATCCGACGCGACGCGTCACGATCGACTCAAGGTCGTGGACGAGCGAAGCTGGTGCTAGGAGCGTCGTCGATAGTTCCTTACTCAGGCTTTCGATCCGGGACGCCATGTTCGGAGGCGTCCCCATGGTATGGAACAGGACTCTAAGCGACCCCGTCCGTAGAATGCCCGCACTCAGGCCGATGCGGGTTGGGAGCTGCAGCTCCGGGAGGCGACGAGCGTTGAAAAGACCGATCGCGTTCTTCAGCTCAATGGCTGCCAGGCAGGCGTTCAGACGCACTCGTCGATCCAGTCTGGCAGGGCGGTCGCGCCATCGAGGAAACGCTGAGGCCCGTGCTTCGACCCACTCCGGAACGGTAGCGCCGGCGAACCACTCTTCCGTCCTTGAGGGCTGCCACACGAAGACGATACTGTCTCCGCCACTCCCCCAGGCTACGCCGCCTCGACGCTTCACAATCTGGTGCAACATCTCAAAGTATTCGGCCAGCAGCTTCCACAGACGGTCGCCTTCGCCACCGGACTCCATGCGCTCGGTGAGACGCGTGTATCCGGCGACATCCGTGGCCACACATACTCCGAGAGAACGCCGCGGCCGGTCATTGATGAATCCCTCACTTGGAACCTGTCGCCGGAGACTCTGCAAACGCAGTCCAAGGCCCAGCACTAGCGCGAGCGGGAGTTGAACCAGTACCGGTACCGCAATCGGTACAAGCCACAGGTGCTTGATGAAGCAATACGTGGCCAGTCCACTCCACGCCAGCGGAACCACCACGACGAGCCAGGGCGCGTACTTCGCTCGTACGAGCACCGCCATCGCCCCTGCTAGACCGCCGAAGACAAACAAGATCGAGATGGCCGCCAACGGGGTGGCGGGGCGTAGCCATCCACCCGTGAGAAGATTCGCGAAGGCTGTGGCGCCGACCTCGGCTCCACCGAGATCCACGCCGTCGGCCGTTGAATACACCGTTGGGTATGCGTCCGGCTGCTCGGCGCTGGTCACAAGCGCCGAGGCTCCCTCGCCGACGAAGATCACCTTGCCGGTGAGACTCAGGCGGTCGGTCGTCTCTTGCTGGAGGAGCGTATGAAAGGGAATGGTTTCGACCGTGCCTGCCGGACCGTAGAAGTTGAAGTTATACGCATCAGGTCCGGCATAGAGCCGTACGAGCGCGAGTAGAACCGCGCGCTCCCGGGGAGACCGCCCGTCGGACGCGGCGTCCTCTATCAAAGTCGAGGCACGTTCGACAACGCGCGGATTGCTTGCGAGCTGCCGGCGAACGACGAGCATCAACGCACGCAGATCGTCTGCCGACTCGATTTTCGGTGGGCGCTCGTCGAGGCCTTGTACGCCAGCTTGCTCCAGCACTGAGAGAAAGTGGTCAAGGAAAGGAAGTGCACGCACCTGAAGCGCAACACTTGGCAGCGTCGGTAGGTTGCTGGCCGCTATCTGGCGGAACGACCAGAACCCGCGCGTCAGTGGGGTCTCCGGGAGGGGAAATGGCGCCAGACCAATCGCGCGCTCGTGCAACTGCCGAATCGGACCCTGAACCAGTTCGGCGCTGATGCCGGCTCCCGGTACCGTCAGACGATTGATCCGCTCAACCAAAACAACATTACCTGCGTCAGCCATCGCCCGTGCGAGCTCATCGTCTCCCTCAGGCGACCGCTGCCGCTCGAACGAGATGTCCATGACGATCGCGGACACGTCATGGGCATGGAGGGCGCGAATCACACGTGCGTGCACCTGACGCGGTGGCGGCCATTCCTGCGGGTCGATGCCTATCTGTTGAGCCGAGACGCGGTCAATGGTCACTACCGCGACGCCTGGCGGAGGCTGAGCGGTTCCCCTCACACGAAACAAGTACGGAACGACTCAGTCCTCAAGGCCGCTCGCCCAATTCAACGGGCGCACGCCGATCCCGATGATGCCCAGCGCAAGACCGAGTCCTATCGCCTTTCGGACCCGACCTCGTCTAAACGATCTCGTTCCGCTTTGCCAAAATACCTGAACCCAGCGAGAGGGCATGGCTCCCCGGTTTCCGAAGGACGTGTTCCAAGCGCCTGTACGCGATGACACAGCCCGCGCACGAGCCGCCGTCGGGCGACCGTGCATAGCGCCGGCCGCGTCTCCGCGAGGATTCTACGCCACCGGAGTCCGTCACGTGAGGGCACCAGGTGAACCAATACCAAGCGGCGGGGATGGTGGTACGCTGACACCGCTGCTGACTTCCACGAGCGAGCGCACAGTTTCCGGGACCATCGAGGACGAGATGCACACGCCAGCGGAGGAACTTCGATGGTCGTAGGTAAGTCGTTGTTACGGACCATCCGGTTGTTGTCGTCCCTGTCGGATAGCCAATTGGACGCCATCCTGACGTGTTCTCGAACCGTCGCGCATCGCGGCAATGTCGTGCTGTTTCAGGAGGGAGATCCCGGAGACTATCTTTTTCTCGTGATCTCTGGCCGTGTGAAGGTCTGCTTGCTCGGGGGGGAAGGCAAGGAGATCGTCCTGTCGATCCTTGGGCCAAGCAGCTTCCTGGGCGAAATGGCGTTGCTCGACGGTGCGCCGCGATCCGCCACGGCGGTGACCCTCGAAAAGTCAACGTTGATCAGATGGTCCCGGCGTGAGTTTCTCGATCTGGTGCTCGGGGATGAGACACTTCTCGTCAAGGTCCTGGCGCATCTGGTCGGCTGCCTGCGCCAGGCCAATGACCAGCTCCGAACCATGGCCATGTTCGATATTCACGGCCGAGTGGTGCGGACGTTGTTGAGACTCGGTCACGAACGGGGAAACCGTGAACACGCGCGAATCGTCATCGACCCTCGACCATCGCAGAGACTTCTCGCACAGATGGTCGGGTGTCAGCGGGAGACGGTCAGCCGAGCGATGAAGGCGCTTCAGAACGCCCGTTTCATTACAATCGAGCGGAAGTCGCTGGCCATTGAGGAGCGAGCCCTTCGACGTTACTGGACGCCTGAATAGTGGCCCGAAGTCGTCGGCGCCACAACTATTCATCAGGTGAGTGACAACGCCGAATCCCCATACACAAGCGCATCTGAAGCACGCGGCTGACTCCCTGTGACCAAAATCACTTCCTACTCGTGACGATGCGCACCGCCCCTGCGCTCGATCTTGAATAGCCTCTCACTCCAGGACGTTCAACGGTCTTCGTAGCCCTTGCCGCCACGTCGTCCTCGACGCGGTGGATCCGGGCAGGAGAGCGCAAGGAGGGGGAAGCACATGCGACACATTCTGCGAATTACGAGCACAGCGGTCGTTCTGTCGTTGGCGGTGTTCTCAATGACGGCAACGGTTCAAGGACGGGACGGCGTTGGCAGCGGCAGCTTGCTGACTGGCGTTGGCGTTGACTCCACGTCAACCTACTTGCCGAAGTCATCTCCGGAAGCCTCATATTGCGTGGAGGTGGGCGGCATCTTGTACTGCTGGTAGCAACGCGTGTCCCAGACTTTCGAAACAGGGGCTCCCGAGCACAGACTCGGGAGCCCGAGCCTTCTCGTCGAGGCCTCTCTGAGCGCGACCCCGGGTCTTTTGGCGCAGCTCGTGTGGGCGACTACGGCCGCGACTGGCTCCACGGAAGGTCCCTGGGATCCGTCGTGGCGCCGCGCCATAGCATTCCGGCAGCTGGGGTACGGCGTCACGTCACCAATCGATACTGCAGCGCCTCCGCGACGTGTTCCGCCTGCACGTCCGTTGATTCCGCCAGATCCGCGATCGTGCGTGCGACCTTGCGTACGCGGTCGTAGCCGCGCGCACTGAGGCCGAGTCGCTCGATGGCCGTGCGAAGCAGGCGACGCGCGTTAGTGTTCGGCCCGCAGAACTGTGAGACGGCGTCACCGCGCAGGTCGGCGTTCGTGCGCGCCTGCCGGCCGTCGTAGCGCGCTCGTTGGGCGGCTCTGGCGGCGCACACGCGTGCTCTGATGTGTGCCGACGATTCGCCAGGCTGCGTATCCATGATGGCCTTGACGGGAACGGCCGGCACGTCGACGATCAGATCGATGCGGTCGCGGAGCGGCCCTGACAGACGCCCGCGATACCTCGCGATCTGGTCTGGAGTGCAGCGGCAGACTCGACGTTCGTCGCCCAGGAATCCACACGGGCAGGGGTTCATCGCGGCGACCAGCATGAAGCGAGCCGGGAAGACCGCGGTGCGCGCCGCGCGCGCAATCGTGACGCAGCCGTCTTCCAACGGTTGTCGCAAGACCTCGAGGACGCGACGGTCGAATTCGGGTATCTCGTCGAGGAAGAGCACGCCCTGATGCGCCAGCGAGATCTCGCCTGGTCGTGGCACCGTGCCGCCTCCGACCAAGGCGACGTTGGAGGTCGTGTGGTGGGGAGCCCGGAACGGCCGAGTGGCGAGCAAGCCGGCACCGGCCGCCAGGACGCCGGCTACCGAGTGAATGGCCGAGCATTCGAGCGCCTCGTCAAACGTCAGTGGCGGGAGGATTCCGCCGAGTCTTCTGGCGAGCATTGTCTTGCCGGCACCAGGCGGTCCTGACAACAGCAGACTATGTCCCCCCGCCGCAGCCACCTCCAGCGCGCGCCGTGGAAGGGACTGTCCCCGAACCTCGGCAAGATCACCGTCTGCCGAGGTCGCGGGGACCGCGGGTGAGGGAGTGGTCGCAAGTCGCTCTGCCCGTTCTGGATGATTGAGCGCCTCGAGCGCTTCCGGCAGCGATCGCACGACGCAGACGTCCAGGCCCTCAACCACGCACGCCTCCGCCGCGTTGTGCGGCGGCAGCAGCAGGCGACGGAGACCGAGACGTCTGGCAGCGATCGCGATCGGCAGCACACCTCGAATGCCGTTGATCGCGCCATCCAGGGACAGTTCACCAAGGACGACCGTGTCATCGACGGCGCGACGCGTCAGCGTGCCGGAGGTGGCCAGCAACCCGAGCGCAATGGGAAGGTCGAAGGATGACCCCGCCTTGCGCACGTCGGCTGGCGCCAGGTTGACGGTGATCCTGTGCGGTGGAAACTCGAACCCCGAGTTCTTGATCGCTGAGCGGACCCGGTCGCGGCTCTCGCGGACTGTCGCGTCCGGCAGACCGACCATCGTGAAGTGGGGGAGCCCGAAGGACACATCCACTTCGATCTGTACCGGATAGGCGTCCACGCCGAACACAGCGGCGCTTCGAAGGCTGGCAAGCATGAACCACGACCATGCAAGCCCTGCCCCGTCTCAACGAGCCGGGTGGCACGTGTGCTCACGGCCGATTGGGAGCCGGTGACTCGTCCAGGGGCGCAGAAACTGCGACATGGCAGGAGGGGCGACCGTGCGTTAACGAGAGACGACTGACCGTCGCGTTGAAAGCCGAGCTGAACGTGGTAGGCGCCCCGGGGAGCGATCAGTCGCGCGCCATGGCGAATACGTGAGGCTAATGGGCTGTGTCGCCCCCCGGCGCCGGCAACAGCGCCGTGTACGCGGTGATGTTCAGGATGTCCTCTGACGTCAGCTTGTCGACGACCGGTTTCATCAATGCCGCCTGCGGACCGTTTCGGTTACCGAGCCTCATGTCGTTGAGCTGTCGCGCCATGTAGCTGGGTGAGCGGCCGGCGAGCCCCGGAATCGAGCCCAGACCGTTGAGATCCTCGCCATGGCAAATGCCGCATTGCACGGTCTTGCCACCGCCGCCGGTCCGCACCAGGTCTTCACCCTTGGCCAGCGAGCCCGGTGGCACCCAGGCGATGAATCCCGACCGGGGATCGCGCAGAAGCTCGGTGTGATGTGCGTCGATGGGGGATTCGACGATGCGGTTTCCGATCGGTTCCATTCCGGCGCGCTCGCCTTCCAGCTTGATGTGCATGCCACCGATGATTTGCGTCTTGGGCACCATGGCGGCTTCCCGCACGTCGATCCAGGACGTCCACGTCATCGAGCTGAAGTATTCCGCGGACTCCTCGATCTCTTCCGCGGTCATGCTCTTCGCGATGTTGATCATCGTCGTGTAGTTGCCCTTGGGTGGTTCGGACCCGTTCCGAACGTCGTTCTGAAAGTCTTCCTCTGCTGGATGAAGTAGGCCTTCGGCAAACCCGCAGGGTTTGCATTTTCCGGACGCCCCTTGCCGTTCGGGTAGTGACAGAGCGCGCACGCGATCACGTTGCGCGACTGGTCACCCTTCGCGACAATATCTGGCATCACCGGATGGTCGCCCGGGTACCAGTCGGCCGGCGCGGTGCGAATGGCGTCGTCGTTGGAGTCCCGACCGCGGATTTCGTCTCGGGTGAAGGTGAGGGGCGTGCCAGGCAGGCTGTGCTTGCCCCCGTCGTCGACGATCGGCGGTCGCGGTTCAGTCGGGATCGCATAGGCCCACGCCAGCTCGACGAGGGAGTTGTCCGGTTGCTGGGCGGCCAGCATCGCGCCTCCCGCAAACACCGTCACCGTGACCACAACCGTCGCACCGAAAATGTTCCACAACGGCGCCGGAAACTCATCTCCGCATTCAACATGTCCACCTCCTCGTGGGAGCGAATCGTACTCATTCGCTGGCGATACGTCCGTCGGCACTGGCACGGGACGAGCTGTGGGAGCCGCTGACGTCCTGCGAACCGCAGCGCAGGTTACGTCCAGATGCCGAGCGCGCGCCGGACGGCCACAAGCTGCCCGAGGTGATAGGCGGTGTGGCTCGCGGCGAGCAGAATCCCGCGCAGCACCGTCTGGCTTGCGTCGCCGGTTGGGACGGGTGCGAGCAGATCGCCCTGCGCGTCGAGCGCGAGCTGCTGAAGCCTCTCACGGTCGGCCTTATAGCTGGCGATGCTGGCGTCCCAGGTGGCCGCGTCTGGAGGTGCCGGATCCGTTGGCCAGTAGTCATCCGGCCAACTGAGGTCGTGTACATACGTCGGGCTCACGGAGAAGGCCAGGATGTCCTTCTGGGCGATGCGGATGTGTTCCATCAGCTGCCACGGAGAGTGCGCAAATCCTGGTGCCTGGGCTCCGCGCTTGTCGGTGGGAATGCCGCCGGTCGCCTTGTCGAAGCCGACGTGCGCCTCCTCCCAGTCGAGAATCCAGGCAAGCTGCATACGGAGGGGGTCGGGCGATTGGGCCATAGTTCAGGCATTATCTCGCGTCCGGGACTCACGCCCAGGGATCTCTGGTCCGATATACAGGCACGACGAGCGTGCGACGCCAGAGACTGTCTGACATCCTGGGCGGTGGCGCGTGACCGTGGGGGGGGGCTTGCCGGGGACGTCCCGAGGCGCGCCTGTTCGTAACTACAATCGGGGTTTGAGTTTAGGCGCTTCGCCGAGTATTCTCATCGCGACCTATCTCATACGACGAAGGACCTCTTATGTTGGACGCCATTAAAGGCATGGCCGGCGGCGGTAAGTCGCAGAAGCGGGCCGAGGCCGAAGAACTCGAGGCGCTGATCGCCAAGGCCAGGGAGGAACGTGGAGCCCTGGACGCGATGGTCACCACCGTGAGGGTGCACAGCGCCAAGCTGACCGAAACGGGTAAATCGCTCGAGCAGGTGACGGCGAAAGCCGCTGCGGCCATGGGATCCCTCGATGCTGTGGCCAAGCGCATCGAAGAGTTGGAGCGACGGGCCAGGGGCCTGGTCGATGTTGAGCAGCGTGCAGAGGCGCTCGACCAGAACATCAATCTGGCTCAGGCTAGGCTGGCTGACGACTACGAAAACATCCGTGCCACGTCACGCGAGGCGCGGGAGGATGCGGCGGTGGCTTCGGCAGCCGTCAAGGACATCGAGAACAAAATGGGGCGGTTCTCGCAGCTCCAGGAGTTGAGCCAAGCTGCTGAAGGCAAGCTCGCGGCGCTCAACGCGCTGGCCGAACACATCACCCAGAAGACCAAGGTACTGACAGGGCAGAAGCATGTCGTTGATCGGGCCGCCGTCGAGGCCAATCGGGTCGACGAGCTGGTCTGGAACATGGGTGTGCAGATTGACAAGCTGAACGAAGGCGTCAAACACGCCGCGCAGGGTGAAGAGGCGGCGGCGCGCCTGGAAAGCCTCGCGGAGGATCTCCACGAGCGCGTCGGCGTGGCCACACGAGCCCGCGACGGGTTCATGCAGGATAGCGAGCGCATAGAGAGGGACGGTCGCGCGCTCGCAGAGACGGTGCGGAACAACGTTGAAAAGCTTGCACTCGAGAAGACGGAATTCGAGGCGCTGAGCGAGCGGCTGCGCTCGATGCGGGAGGCTGTGCAGGACTCCGAACAGCGGATGGAGGCTCTCGGCCAGCAGGCGGCCCATCTCGGAGGCCTTCCCACGCGACTTGATGAGTTTGCCCAAGTGCTTGAGACGCTCACCGAACAGGCTCATGAGTTGTCCGGGAAGCAGGCGAGCCTCGACACACTTCGAGATCGGCTGTCGGACATCGAGGACCTGTCCGCGCGGGCCGAGGCGCAGTACGAGAGCTTGACGCAGAGCCGGGCCGACGTCGAGGCCGTTCGAGCGGAAATCCACGGATTTCAAGGCGCCTATGCGGAGGTCGCCCAGTTGCGCGACCGACTTGGGGCTGATCGCGCTGCGCTCGAAGGGTTCGTCGATCGCCTCGCCTCCTTCCGCGTCCATGCACCGGAGCTGGACAGGACCATAGATGCCATCCTGCAGAAAATGCCGTTGGTTGAGCAGGGTGCCAGGCATGCGGAGCGGATCGGTCAGATCGCTGAGGACCTCGACGCGCAGGTGTCGACGGTGACCGAACGGCTTGAAGTGCTCGGCGTCGTTCAGGGACGTCTCGACACACTCCATGCCGTGGCAACGGATGTGGAGAACAAGCTCGCCACGCAGCTGGCCCGACGCACCGAACTCGACACACTTCAAGCGCAGTGCGATAGCGTCACCACGCAGATGCTGGACACCCAGCAGAAGATTGGCAGCGTCGCCACGCGGCAAGGCAAGATTCTGCGCATGGAGACCCGCCTGACGATCATGCAGGACCGCCTGGACAAGACGGCCAAAGAGGTCAAGGCAGTCCAGCGGGACGAGGCGGCACTCGCCGAACAAGAGGCGCGACTGACCGAACTGGCCGACGTCAGCCGGTCACTGGCGGCCGAGGATCAGCTCCGTCGCACAGAGACGATGTATCGAGGGCTCGAGCAGCGTCGGTCACAGCTCGCGTTTTCGGACAAGAAGCTCGGGGACGTCGAAGCCAAGATGTCCGAGCTGACGCAGACCGCGGCTGCCGTTGAGCAGCAGATGAAAACTCTCGTGGAACGTGGCAATGTGATCGCGGCGGTGAAGGCCGAGATCGACAGCATTCACGAGGTCAGTGCGAAAAGTCGAGAGGACCTGCAGTACATGAGCGATCGCCGAGGCGAGGTGGCTGAGCTGCGCCAGAGCATCGAGAGTTTGTTGTCCACTGCGGGCAAGACGCAGGACACGATCTCGGCCATCGAGTCGCGTCGCCGGAACGTCGAAGAGGTGCACTCGAAGACGACACTGATCTCAAATCTGCTCGGAGACGTGCGCGTCAACCTGGAATCGGTAGCGGAACAGAAGGCGGTCGTTGACCATATCGTCGATCGGCTGGCCAAGCTCGAGTTCGTGATGCTGGAGGCGCAGAATACGCTGCGTATGCTCAATCAGGAGCGCGAGCTGGCGCAGGGTATCGAGAAGAGCATCAAGCAGCTGCGCGATCGCGCCAGCGGCGACGCCGAGGAAGGCCGGCAGCTGGCCTAGTGAATCGCTAGTACGTCGCGGTTATGGCCTGGCCTGTAAAGATGGTCAGGCGCTGCCCCACCAGGATCGTGTTGCTCTGCAACTGATTCCAGCGCTTGAGCGACGCGACCGTCGTGCGATACAACCGGGCAAGCGAAAAAAGTGTGTCGCCGCGTTTGACACGATGCACGACCGACGGTGGCGGCGCATCGGCGGGAGCGTCCGGCACATTGGCGGCCACCGCGGCGTCGATCCCGGCGTCGACCTCGGGCTGGGCGTCGACCATCGTCTCGACCGCGACGTCGGCGCTGGCGACCACGTCGGCTTCGCCCTCGGTCTTGGGTTGAGTGTCGACACTCGCCATAACTTCGGCGGGTTCCGATGTGCCTGGCACGACTGCAGGCGGTTGGCTGTCCTGCCGAGCCAGCTGCAGCGCCGGAGCACGAGGCACCATCAGCTGTTGTCCAACCTGCAGCCGCGCACGGGTCGATAGATAGTTCGCTTCCGCAAGGTCGGTCCGCGTCACTTTCAGTTTCCTGGCAATCGCTACGAGGGTCTCGCCCTTTTCGACCGTGTGCCAGTCGAGCGGCGCCAGCTCGTCCGGACGCGCCTGAGCCAGATGCGCGCGGATGATGTCACCAGTCCCCGAGGGCACCTTGAGCGGATGGTTGGCGGTGCGGATGGGGGTCAGCCAACGGCGCAGTTCGGGATTGAGCGCCTGAATGGCCCTGACCGATGAGCCGATCCACGTCGCGATCCACCTGAGGTCAACGGCGGCCGGCAAGATCACCGTCTCGACCGGTGGCGTGTCGGTCGGCTTGATGTCGAATCCGTATTTAGCTGGGTCCCTGGCGATAACCATAGTCGCCATGACGGAAGGCACGTAGTTCCGTGTTTCCCGCGGTAGATACGTGGTCGAACCGGTAAGTGCCCAGAAGTCCGAGCGGCCGGAGCGCTTCAGCGCCCGTTGCACCCGGCCCTGTCCTGCGTTGTAGGCGGCGAGCGCGAGCGCCCAGTTACCTTTGAACATGGTTCGCAGCGACTTGAGATACTTGGCCGCGGCCCGGGTGGCCTTTTCCGCTTCGGCACGCTCGTCTATGTACCAGTCGTGCGTCAAGCCGTTTTCCAGGCCCGTCCCCGACATGAACTGCCAAATACCCTTGGCCTGGGCCCCGGAGACCGCCATCGGCTTGAAGGCGCTCTCGACGAGCGGTACGTAGGCCAGATCGAGCGGCAATCCCTCGGCCCGGAGAATGTCCCGGATCATCGGCAGATACCGCATGCCGCGGCTGAGGCCCCCTTCGAGAAACGCCTTCCGTTTGCCGGTAAAGAGCGCGACGAACTCCTTGACCTGGGAATTCATCGGGATATCGATATCGGGCGCGCTCGGCCAGAGGTCGGCGGCGGTCACCTGGGCCGGAACAGCTCCGGGGGTAGGAATACCGGTTGCCTTGTCCTCGGCCGCGTTCCGTGTGGTCTCGTTGCCGAGACCAGCGAGCACGTCGGCCCGGCCCGCTGGCGGGACGATCGGGTCTGGGACGGTTGGTTGGGTCGTGGGCTCAGAGGCAGTCGGATCTGCCGGCGTTGACGCGATGGCGCCGGGGAAGCGCGGCGTCGACCGGCCTGAGCAGCCAGCGGCCAGGAGGGCGACAACGCACACGACTCCGGTCAGTTGGATGCGGATCGAACCGATCATCGGGCGTAAGTCTAGCATTCGCCAAATGATCGGTCAACAGTAAGTCCAGTGGACTCATCAGTTATAGGCGATCAGTGCGGTCAGGATGACCAGCGCGGATAGCGCGGATTTCACTTCTACCGAGGAGGCGGTCGTGGTACCCCCGCAGGCAGGGGGGATTGATAGCGGTTACCTGAGAGCTACGCGCCCATGAAATCCGCGTTAGGCGCCTGAACGAAGACCTTCTCGGCCTCACCCAGGTCCCGGGCAGATGGGGTGAGGATCGTCTTCTCTCCAACCACGAGCTTGTGCCCGGAGCGCATCGCCATCCGGACGTCCTCCTCACAGACGAAGTCGGCCACCGGGGCCACCGGGGTCTCCGGCATGTCAACGGCGGCACCGCTTTGGGTAGGGAGTTCCCCAACCGCAGCAGGCGAGCCGTCGGCAAATCCCCGTGAGGCCAGAAACGTGTCGATACGCGCGGCCAGTGCCTCGACGGGGATGCCGTTGTGGGCAGACCGAGCCGGTATCGCCGATTGCGAGACACTGGCGGTCCCAGCCTCGGGACTGGCCACCACGGCGGGGCGGATCTCGTAGGCCAGACGCTTGATATTGAGCAGATGCCGTGGCGAAATGTTGTCCGACGTGATGTTGCCGCCCCATCCGCCGCACCCGAGGGTCAACGCCGGGTCCAGGCCGGTGGTGAGGCCGATCGAACCGTGGGTTGTGGGGGTATTGACACAGATTCGGAACGCCGGCTTCTTCAGGCCGAACTGCAGGATGACGTCCTCCGCCTGGGAGTGAATTGACATCGTGTGGCCCATGCCGCCATAGCGAAGAACCTGGATGCAGCGCTCGCATCCTTCGAGCCAGTCCTTGACAACGTACCAGGACAGCACGGGCGCCAGCTTTTCGATTGAGAGCGGATAGTCGCGGCCGACCCCCTTCAGGGGCGCAATGAGCACGCGGGTGTCGGCGGGGACCGACAGCCCAGCCTGGTCGGCGATATCGAGGGCCGATTTCCCGACGAGAGCAGGGTTCGTTAGCCGCTGCGGGGTGACGAGGCTCGCGGCGAGACTCTGCGTTTCGGCTGCGTTCAGGAAATAGGCTCCGCGGGCCTCGCATTCCCGACGCAGTGCCTCGGACACCGGCACGTCCACGATCACCGAATTCGGGGACGAGCAGAGCACGCCGTTGTCAAATGTCTTGCCGACCATGATGTCGCTTGCGGCCTTCGCGATGTCAGCCGTGCGTTCGACGTAGCAGGGGGCATTGCCTGGGCCGACCCCGTAGGCCGGTTTGCCCGCGCTGTAGGCAGCGCGCACGAGCCCCATGCCTCCAGTGGCCAGAATCACCGCGACGTCCCGGTGCTTCATCAGCGCCTGGGTGCCGTCAAGCGTCACTGTCTTCATCCACCCGATGCTGCCGGATGGCGCACCAGCAGCCGCGGCGGCATCCGCCATGATTTCGACCGTTCGCGTAATGCAGCGTACGGCAGACGGATGGGGGCTGATGATGACGGCACAGCGCGCTTTGAGCGCGATTAGCACGTTATAAATGGCCGTCGATGTCGGATTGGTCGACGGTACGATGGCGGCCACGACCCCGAAGGGCTCGGCAATCTCGACGATCTTTCGATCCTCAACACGGTTCACGACGCCGACGGTGGCGATCGGCCGGATGAACTCGTACACGTGGCGGGACGCAAAGAGGTTCTTTTGGATCTTGTCGGCGACGACGCCGTAACCGGTTTCTTCAACCGCCAAACGGGCCAGCGCCTCGGCGTAAGGCGTAACCGCCTCGGCCATGGCCGTGATGATCGCGTCGATCTGTTCCTGGGAAAGCTCGGCGAGTTGTGTTTGGGCCTGACGGGCGCTACTGGCGAGCACTGCAGCCTCAGACACCGACTGCTCGTCCCTCTCGGAGCGCTGCCCGGCGTCTTCGACCGGCACGGCTAGGCCCTTGGAAGGATTCTTTCGACTTCTGCGTGAGGCCGAGGAATCACATGGACCGACACCAGCTCGCCTACCCGTCGTGCGGCGGCCGCACCGGCGTCGGTGGCGGCCTTGACAGCACCGACGTCACCTCGCACGAGGACGGTGACGTAGCCGGCGCCGATATATTCCTTCCCCACGAGCACGACCTTCGCGCCCTTCACCATCGCATCCGCCGCTTCGATGGATCCGACGAGACCTTTGGTCTCCACCAAGCCGAGCGCATCTGCTGCCATTGTTGTTAGGGACGAACCGCGTGGCTCGTTGGCGGAACTCTAACACGGATTGCGGGGTATCATGCCGGCACGATGGGTCGAATGTGCGCGTGTTTCGGACTGCTCGCCGTCGCGGGAGCGGGAGTCGCGTGTTCGGGCGCCGGCGACGGTGCCGAGGCGGTGGCCACGCCGTCGCTGGTGATGCGCGATGCGGCTGCGGCTGGGAGCCCGGTCGAGATGACATACCGCTTCGAGGTTGCGGCCGACGCGCCGACCTTTGGGGAGGACTACCGAGTCTTCGTGCACTTTCTGGACGCCGTTGGTGAGCTGATGTGGACCGACGACCATGATCCCCCCACGCCGACAAGCCAGTGGACGCCAGGATCGGCCGTCGAGTACCCCCGAACGATGTTCGTTCCCACATTTCCCTACGCCGGACTGACTCGCGTCGAGGTCGGTCTGTTCTCGCCCGCGACAGGCGAGCGGCTGCCGTTGGAGGGCGACACGGCCGGACAGCGGTCGTATCAGGTCGCGACCTTCGACATGCGGTTGCAGAGCGAGAACCTCCTTGTCGTATTCGCGGATGGGTGGTACGACGCTGAGACTCCCATTGACTCCGAGGGGCCTGAGTGGCGTTGGTCGATGAACGATGCGACGTTGTCCTTCGCCAACCCCGAACGTGACGTGCGCTTCTACTTACAGTTGGATCAGCCCACCGCGGCTTTTAGCGAGCCTCAACAGATCGAGGTCCGAGCAGGTTCCGAGGTCGTGGATCGCTTCGTCTTGCCGTCAGCGCTGATGGAGCTTCGGCGCGTAGACATTCCTGCGAGTGCGTTGGGGGCCGCTGACACGGTCGATCTGACCATCTCGGTCGACCAGACCTTTGTACCAGCGTCGGTACCGGCCCTCAGTAGCAGTGACTCCCGTGAGTTAGGGGTGCGGGTATTCCGGGCCTTCGTTCAGCCTTCCTAGCACCTGTACTCGGTGTCCCGCGTCGCGCCGAGACGAGCGGTGCGCCTCGCGGGCACGGCGCTATGACTGAGCGTACCGGCTTTTGTGGGGGGGGGGGAGCATTGCGCTTAACACTCTGGGTGGAGGGTTTTTACACATCTGGACCCGGCCGCTGGGGCCTTCTGCTGGTCTAACCGATAGATAGAGACAGGGTATGCCACACTGGTTCGATGGAATTTCGCTGTAGGCTCGGTACGCCAGGAGGCGAGATCGTCGAGGGCGTGTACGTCGCCGAGAGCGAATCGCGCCTGAGGCACGATCTGGAGGAGAAAGGGCTGTACGTCCTGTCTCTGCAGGCGCGCGGTTCCTTCTCGTGGCTGGCGTTTGGCGGAGGGCGACGGCGGGTGACCAGGCAGGAGTTTCTGGTGTTCAACCAGGAGCTGGCCACGTTGCTGAAGGCTGGAATGCCGCTGGTTCAGTCGCTCGATATCCTCCGCGAGCGCGTGTCGAACCCGGGATTTAAAGCGGTGCTCGATGGCGTGCATGAAAAGGTCAAGGCGGGCACCGCCTTGTCCGAGGCGTTTGGCGAGCACACCGACGTTTTTCCGGCAGTCTACTCGGCGTCTCTCACGGCGGGTGAACGCAGCGGAAACCTCGACGAGGTGATCCGGCGATACGTCGCCTACGAGAAGTTGATTGGCGCCGTCAGGCGCCGGACGATCTCGGCGCTGATCTATCCAGCCATTCTCGTGACATTGATGATCGGCCTCATCGGGATCATCGTCCTGCGTGTAGTGCCCGCGTTCTCGGGCTTTTACTCCACCTTTAACCGTGAACTCCCACTGTCGACACGCATTATCGTGGGCGTGTCCGACACACTGCTGGCCAACTTCTGGCCTCTGGTGCTTGTCGGTCTTGCGGTTGGTCTGGCTGCGGCGGCGTGGCTTCGGCATCCCGGGCAGCGCGCACGCCTCGATCACATTCTGCTGACGCTTCCGTGGGCCGGCGCGACCGTCCGCAAGTTCGCGACGTCGCAGCTTGCGCGGACAGTCGCCACCTTGCTTGGCGGTGGCATCGCGCTTGTGCATGCGCTCGAGATCGCCGGCTCGGCGATGACGAACCGCCACCTCGCCGTCGAGATTCAGGGCGTGACCCGGCGCGTCCAGGAGGGCGAAAGCTTCGCGTCGGCGCTCCGGGCGCGAGGGGTGTTTACTGATGTGGCGATCAAGATGGTCGAAGTTGGGGAGTCGACGGGCGCGCTGCAGGAGATGTTGAACAGTCTGGCTGATTTCTACGATGAGGAAATCGAGACCGAGGTCGCGCGCTTCATCACCCTGATTGAGCCCATTATCCTGGTGGTGATGGGCGTGGTGATCGCTGCCGTGGTACTGGCCCTGTACATGCCACTGTTCGAGTTGAGCTCGGTGATCGGCGGATAGACCAGGAGGCTGCGCGCCGGACGAAGCACCCGCCACTGGCGGCATAATTGAACAGGAGTATATAAGGTGGGCTCTCACGCCCGCCCGGACAGCATGGCGACAGTGGAACCGACTCAAACGATTGCTGAGGCTCCGGAGGACTATTCCGCCGAGGTGGCACGCGCGCGCGCGCTGGCGGAGCGCTATCGCCAGGAATACGTCGAGATGGACGACTTCCGGATTGATCAGGAGCTGTTCCGGGCGATTCCAGCCGACCTGATGCTGCGATATGGCTTCGTGCCGTACCGGCGCGAGGGGCAGTCACTTGTGATCGTCGTCTCCGACCCGACCGATCTGCCGATGATCGACGAGTTGAGCGTGGTGCTGGGCACGCCGGTCAAGGTCACGGTCGGTGCACCATCGGCTATCCAGTCGATCCTGAAGAAGAGTGAGAGCTCGCAGCGCGTCCTTGAGGATGCGACGGAGGGCTTCGAGCTGCAGGTGCTGAAGGACGACGAGGGTGGAGAAGAGGACCTGACGGTTGAACGGCTGACGAGTGACGTCAGTCCGATCATCCGGCTGGTTGATTCAACCATCTACACGGGGATCCAGCGGCGGGCCAGCGACATTCATATCGAGACCGGCGACGACGCGGTACATGTCAAATACAGAATCGACGGCGTGCTCCAGCCGGCAATGCGCCCGATCGCGAAACATTTCCATAGCTCGATCGTCTCGCGCATCAAAGTCATGGCGGAACTCGACATCGCCGAAAAGCGTGTGCCGCAGGACGGCCGCTTCAAGGTCCGGATGCCAGGCAAGACGATCGACTTCCGAGTCTCGGTCATGCCGAGCGCACACGGCGAAGACGTCGTCATCCGTATTCTGGACAAGGAGTCGATCAGCGAGCAGTTCACCGAACTCAGGCTTGACATCCTCGGACTCGCGGAGAGTGAGCTCACGCGCTTCAGAAAGTACATCCGCGAACCGTACGGCATGGTGCTGGTCACTGGACCAACCGGTTCTGGAAAAACCACCACCCTGTACGCGGCGCTCTCCGAGATCCGCTCGGTCGAGGACAAGATCATCACGATCGAAGATCCCGTTGAGTATCAGTTGCGCGGCACTACCCAGATCCCCATCAACGAAAAGAAGGGCCTCACCTTCGCTCGCGGGCTTCGGTCCATCCTGCGGCATGACCCTGACAAGATCATGGTCGGTGAGATACGAGATTCCGAGACTGCACAGATCGCCATCCAGTCTGCGTTAACCGGTCACCTCGTTTTCACCACGGTTCACGCGAATAACGTGGTCGACGTGCTCGGCCGCTTCCTGAATATGGGCGTCGAGCCGTATCAGTTTGTTTCCGCGCTCAACTGCGTGATGGCGCAGCGGCTCGTCAGGCTCATCTGTCCGGAGTGCAAGCGTCCGGTGGGCGTCGATCGCGGGTTGCTTGAGGAATCTGCGCTCGATCCTACGCTCGCCGACACACATCAGTTCTTCGAAGGGGCGGGATGCCTGGAGTGCGGCGGCACGGGCTTCAAAGGGCGTACCGCGATCTGCGAACTGCTCGATCTCTCAGATCACATCCGTGAGATGATCCTTGAGCGAAGACCCAATTCAGAAATCAAGAGGGCAGCGCGCGAAGAAGGGATGCGCTTCCTCCGCGAATCGGCCGTCGAGGCTGTGCTGCTCGGTCGGACGACGTTGCGGGAGATCAATAAGGTGACCTTCGTCGAATGAATCTGCTTGCCTCCTGGCTGGCGAGCCCGCCGCCCGACGCGGCCGTCGAGATCGCGCCGACGCACGTGTCGGCCGCGACGGTGGCATCACGGGGTTCGAGTGGTGCTGGCGTTGCCGTGCGTTCGTACGCGGTGGAGGCCCTATCGTCCGGCGCGGTCACCGCGTCGATCGGAGCCCACAACATCGTTGACCGGCCAGCTGTCACGGCAGCCGTGCGCACGGTGCTGGAGCGGTTGGAGACCCGCACGGCTCGTGTGGCGCTTGTGATTCCCGATCTTGCTGCGAAGGTGTCGTTGATCCGTTTTGATGACGTGCCCGCGCGTCGCGACGATCTCGATCAGCTCGTCCGCTGGCAAGTGCGTAAGTCTGCGCCGTTCCCCATCGATGACGCGTGCGTCACGTATAGTCCCGGCGCTCGCGGTGCCGACGGTGGCGCGGAGTTCGTAGTGGCGCTGGCTCGACGTGACATCGTGGAGGAGTACGAAGGGGTGTGCGCGGACGCGGGCACGTACGCCGGCCTCGTCGATCTGAGCACGTTTTCGCTGCTCAACCTTGTGCTCGGGTCGCCGAGTACCTCGACGTCGGATTGCCTGGCCGTGCATGTGCGCCCGGAATACACGTCGATTGCGATCGTGCGCGGCGGGGACGTCGTCTTCTTCCGAAACCGTCCTGAAGGTGGCGATGAGACGCTGGCGGACCTGGTACACCAGACCGCGATGTATTACCAGGATCGACTGTCCGGCGAGGGTTTCACTCGTGTGCTGCTTGGCGGCAACGGGCGGGAGCCCGGGGCGGTGGACCTGGCGCGGCATAACCTTGAGGAACGCCTCGGCGGGACGGTCGAACCGATCGATTCATCCATCGTTGAGGGCGTGTCAGCCCGTATCGGTACCTCCGGCGCGGTGGCGGATCTTCTCGCGCCTCTGGCGGGAATACTGCTGCGTACGCAACAGGAAGCTGTGGGCGTCTGATGCTTCGAACGAACCTGTCGACGCGACCCTTTTACAACGTGCGCGCGGTACACGTGGCGCTCGGCGCGGCCGGAATCATCCTGCTGGGCGCGGGGCTGTTCAACGCCGCTCGGTTGGTCGATCTCGGCATGAATCAGGAGTCGCTCGGGGCCAGAGCGGCGGAGGCCGAAAACGAAGCGACGCAATTGCGGATCGAGGCGCAACGAATGCTGGCGCAGATCAACGCGCAGGAACTCGAGGTCGTTGCCAGTGCGGCGCGCGAAGCGAACGCGATTATCGACCAGCGTGCGTTCTCCTGGACGGCGCTCTTTGAGCGGTTCGAAGCCACACTGCCAGCCAACGTACGGATCACGGCCGTTCAGCCGCGACTCGAACGCACGGGGGATTTCGTCGTGGCGATCGGCGTTCAGGCGCGGCGAGCCGAGGACCTGGACATCTTCGTCGAAACACTAGAAGCGGGCGCTGGATTTCGCGACGCGCTCGCGATCCAGACGCAGACAGACAGCGAGGGTCTGATCGAGGCGATCGTTGAGGGCGTGTATGCGCCGGCGCCTGATGACATAGGGGTGACGTCGCCGGATCCCTTGGCGGCTGCCCCGGAGGGCGGGGGGGTATGACCGATTCAACCCACGGCGTGCCCCTTCTGCGGCGCGTCGCGGCGGACCATCGCCGGATTCTCCTGGTGTTGGGGCTGGTCTGCGTCGTCAACGTGCTCGTGTACGCGCTGCTGGTCTACCCGCTGTCCCAGCAGGTCGCCAACGTCGAGCAGCGCGATCAGGCTGCCGACCTGGCGCTGACGGAAGCCCGACTGGAGCACGCGCGTGCCTCAGGCACGCTGACCGGCAAGGCCAGGGCTTCAGCTGAGCTGGAAACCTTCTACAGCGATGTGCTCCCGCGCGACTTGGCAGGGGCGCGTCGACTGACGTTTCTCCGCTTGGCGCAGCTTGCGCGAGACACCAACCTGCAGTACGAGCGCGCGTCCTACGAACCAGACACCGAAGACGGTAGCGCGTTGACGCGGCTTCAGATCCAGATGGTGCTTTTGGGTGCATACGCCGACATGCGTGACTTCATGTACCGGCTCGAAACCGCTCCCGACTTCGTGGTGATCGACAACGTGGAACTGGACGAAGACAGCGCGGGAGGCGGTTCCCTCGTGGTGACGTTGGACTTATCCACCTACTACATGGGGGGCACCCCGTGACCGTACCTTCGGTCCGTACAGTCGGCACGGCTGGCGCGGCCGTGGTCCTCCTTGTCGCGCTGACAACGATGCTCCGCGACGACGCGGGAGGGACGGATGCGACGCCGCCGCCTCTTGCCGGCGACCGGGCGACTGCGCCCAGCGACGCGCCCGTCGTAGATGTCAAACTCGACGCGTTGCAGCGGGCACGGCCGGACATCGGTGAGGCCCAGCGCAACCTGTTCCGTTTTCAGGCCCCACCGGCGGTGCCGAGCCAGCCGACGCTCCTGCCGCCCCTGGCGCCTGGGCCGTCGGCGGTACGGGAGACACCCATTCCCGGGCCTGCTGGCCCCGCGCCCCCGCCCCCTATCCCGATCAAGTTCATCGGACTCGCTGGTGCGCCAGGGCCCGAAGGGCAGGTCGTCTTCTTCAGCGATGGACGCGGGCACGTTTTTTTTGGGAAGGAAGGCGATATCATCGAAGGGCGCTACAGAGTGTTGAAGGTCAGCCCCAGCGCGGCGGAACTCGCATATCTCGACGGACGCGGCCGCCAGACCATCCGTCTTTCAGGACAATGACGCACCGATACACCCGATTCTTCGTCTATGTCGTGGCGCTGCTCACAATGAGCGCGTTGGTTGTCGGGTGTGCGGCCAGCAGGGCCAATGGTCGGGGCGAGAGCGCGGCTCGCGGGGGCGACTGGGACACGGCAGTTGACCACTTCCGCCAAGCCGTGCAGGAAGACCCGGAAAACATCGACTATCAGATAGCCCTTGAGCGCGCCATGATCGCCGCGTCGGTCCAGCACCTGGATCAGGCTCGTTTGCTGGAGGCGCGCGAGCAACTGGAGGACGCGCTGCGAGAGTATCGTCGCGCCAGCGAGTTCGACCCGAGCAACCGTCAAATCGCCGGGAAGGTAGGCGAGATCGAGAGGCGGATCCGCGACCTGGCCGAGGCCTCCCGGCCCGTGCCGACGATTCAGCAGCTTCAGCAATCGGCGCGACAGAACCCGGAGCCCTTGCTCAATCCTGCGTCGCGCGAACCGATCGAGGTGGTGTTCAACAACGCGAGCCTACGCGACATCCTGACATCGCTGGGAACGTCAGCCGGCATCAACGTGACGTTCGAGCGCGACTACCAGGACCGCAGCTACACCGTGCAGATGAGCGGCGTGACCTTCGAAGAGGCGCTCGATCAGATCTTCGCGGGCAACCTCCTCTTCTACAAAGCGATCAACGACCGCACGATTCTCGTGATCCCGGACAATGCGCAGAAACGCGCGTTGTACTCCGAACAAGTCATTCGCACGTTTTTTGTGTCCCATGCTGACGCGACCGAAGTGGCGCAAATCCTCAATGGTGTGATTCGGATTCCCGCGCTGGCGGTGGCGCCGCAGATTGTCGCGAACAAGACGAACAACACGATCACCGTGAGAGCGACGGCCAACATCGTGGCGATCATCGAGCGGGTCATCGCACAGAACGACAATCCGAAGGCTGAAGTGGTGATCGACGTACAGATAATGGAGATCAGCCGGACGCGCGCGAGCGATTTCGGTATCGATCTGTCCGATTTCTCCATCGGTGGGGTGTTCTCTCCGGAGGCTGATCCGCGCGGCACCGACGCTTCCGGTATCTTCAACCTCAATACCGTCACGCGCGGCATCTCGACCGCCGATTTCTATCTGTCGGTGCCCTCGGCGGTTGTGCGGTTTCTCGAGACCGACTCCGAGACGCGGCTCATAGCCAAGCCGCAGCTCCGCGGTGCCGAAGGGCAGGAGATTACCCTGAATCTGGGCGACCAGATCCCCGTACCGGCCACGGTCTTCACGCCGGTTGCGCAGGGCGGTGCCAACTTCAATCCGCTGACGTCGTTCAACTACAAGGACGTGGGTGTCAACGTGACCGTGACGCCCCGCGTCACGTTCGATGGCGACATCATCCTTGACCTCTTGGTGGAAAACAGCACGCGCACGGCGGACGTCAACATCGCGGGGCAGAATTTGCCGTCATTCGGGTCGAGGCGCGTACAGACGCAACTCCGCATGCGGGACGGGGAGTCAACCCTCCTCGCGGGCTTGCTGCGGGAAGACGAGCGAAGCTCTCTCCGCGGTTTCCCGGGATTGTCGCGGATTCCGATACTCAGAAATCTACTGGGTTCCGAAGACGCCACGATCACCCAGACCGACATCGTTATGCTGCTCACGCCGCGGATCGTGCGGACACAGCAGCTGACGGCGGAGGATGTCAGCCCGATCTTTATCGGGTCGCAGCAAAGTCTGGGACTGGGCGGGCCTCCGCCACTGATCGCGCCGACCGTCACCGGCGCTGACGTGCCTGCCGCGGCGCTAGTGCCGGAGGCGGCGCTGCCAATACCTGAGCCGGCGGTGCTGCCGAACGGGAATGGCGGCGTCACCGTGCCCCCGGGGAGTACGGCGATCCCTGGCCCGACCGCTCCGGAGGCAGGGGTGCAGCCTGCTGCGCCGGTCGGAGTCAACCCGGCGGACGGCGTGCCGGCCGACGCAGCGCCTGCCGACGCAGTGCCCGCCGACGCAGTGCCCGCCGACGCAGCGCCCGCCGACGCAGTGCCCGCCGACGCAGCGCCCGCCGACGCAGCGCCAGCCAACGTAGCGCCAGCCAACGTAGCGCCGACGGGCGGGATCGGTGCTCGGGTCATCTTGTCGCCACCAGGGCCGGAGTTTCGTGTGGGGGCCGGGCCGTACACGGTGCCGGTGTCGATTACCGATGCGTCGCAGGTCTCAAGTCTGTCGTTGACGATTACGTTCAATCCCACGGTTCTACGCGTCCGCTCTGTCCAGGAGGGCAGTTTCATGCGCGCCGGCGGCGTCGCCGCGACGTTTCTTCAGCAGGTCGATGCGGCGTCGGGTCGCATCGATATCGCCATCGTGCGTCCTGACGATCCAACTGGAGTCGCGGGCACCGGGCTTCTCAGCGCGATCCTGTTCGATGCGGTTGGCGGCGGAACCGCGGATCTGACCCTGACTGGCACGGCGACTGGTCCTGGTGGAGGAGTCGTACCGCTTGTATTCGGAGCGACACCGGTGGTGACGGTCCGATGAGCACGCGGATGGCGCTCGCCGGACAGCGTGGCTACACGTTCATCGAGCTGTTGATCGTGACGACGATACTGCTGATTCTGGCCTCTGCGGTAATGCCGTTGGCACAGGTCAGCTCACAGCGGCAGCGGGAGGCGGAACTCCGACGCACGCTTCGCGAGATGCGCACTGCGATCGACGCGTTCAAGAATGCTGTCGATCTGGGGTTGATACCGACGACGGAGCTTGAGCCTGGCAACGAAGGATATCCCCCGACTCTCGACATACTGGTTGAGGGCATCAGTGCCGCCAACGACGCGTCCGGTCGCCAGCTCCGTTTCCTCCGCCGGGTCCCGATTGATCCGACGACAGGAGATTCGGATTGGGGACTCCGCTCGTATCAGGATTCGCCGGACTCCACAACGTGGGGGCGGCAGAATGTCTATGACGTCTATACGAGGAGCAGCGGCACGGCCCTCGACGGAACCAACTACACGGACTGGTGATGATGGCGCGCCGCACACCGTCGGGGTTCACGCTCATCGAGCTCATGATCGTGATGGCGTTGATCGTGGTGCTCGCGGGGATCGGTCTGGCCACGCACGCCAACAGCCAGACGAGGGCGCGGGAAGCCGTGCTCAAGGAAAATCTGTTTCGCATGCGGGACGCCATTGATCAGTACTCAGCAGACAGGAGTCAGTACCCGGCGGCCCTGGATGATCTGGTGAGCGGCATGTACCTTCGCGCGATTCCGGTTGATCCGTTCACAGACTCGGCAGACACCTGGCAGACCATCATGTCTGACATGAATGCCTCAGACCTTTCGGCCCAGCCGGGTATCTTTGACGTCAAGAGTGGCTCCGATCGCATGGCGATGGATGGCAGCCCGTACGCCGACTGGTAGCCCGTATGTCGAAAAGGCAGTACTCGGCGCCCCGCGCAAGAGCGTCGTCGCTGGCAGCTGCTCTGCTGGTGATAACGACGATCGTCGTCGGCGGGTGCGACAAGGTGCCGTTGCTGGCGCCGACGAGCTCAACGATCACGGTGTCGGCGCCGGCGCAGGTTCTGGCGAGCGGCGGTAGCGCCGAGATTACGGCGTATGTACTCGAACAGAGCGGCACGCCGGTACAAAACGGCACCACTGTGCGCTTCAGTTCCACGCTTGGCCGTGTCGAACCAGTCGAGGCGCAGACGACGAACGGTCTGGCGACGACGATGTTTTTCGCCGACGGCAGCTCAGGCGTTGCGGAAATCCGGGCGACGTCCGGGGCGGCGGGCGGCGGAGCCGACAATACGAATGTCGTGCAGGTGACGGTGGGCGCCGCCGCGGTCAACACCGTCACGTTGCGTGCGAATCCAGGTACCGTGGGGCCACGCGGCGGAGCGGTGGAGCTGATCGCAACGGTGATTGGCGCCGACGGTCAGGCGTTGCCAGGGGTCGCAGTCGTGTTTAGCACCGATCAGGGAACCCTCAGTGCCCAGACCGTGACGACCAACGCCAACGGCGAGTCGCGCACAACGCTGACGACGAGTCAGCAGGCCGTTGCCAGCGCGACGGCGGGCGTCACCACCAGCAGCACGTTGACGGTGGCTGTTCGGGCGGGTCCTAGCGTGACCATCTCCTGTGCTCCCGCGTCCGGAACCGGAAACTGCGCGGCGGTGCAGGCTGATACGACCAGTAACACCGCGACAGTGATTTTCACAGTGACGAAGCCGACGGCGAGCAGCACGCTCAGCACCGCCACCCTTGATTTCGGTGACGGTAACTCTCAGAGCCTGGGTAATTTGGCTGGCGGCACCGCAACCAGCACCCGTGTATATAGCGGACCGTCAGGATCGGCCGCGACGACGTCGTACTCGCCGACGGTGCAGGTTGTCGACATCAACGACGAAACCGCGACGGCGTCAACTGTCGTGATCGTGACGGCGAGGGCGGTGCGGCCGCAGCTCCTCGTGACGCTAGCCGCGAGTCTGGGGACCGCTGTGCTCACCGTTGGGCAGCCGGTGACGTTGACAGCGACGGTGACGCCGGCCACCGACGGCGCGGATGTCGTGAAGAGCTATCAATGGACATTTGGTGACAGCACCACGGCTGAGACCGACGGCAACGTGACCACTCACGTGTACACGTCCAACGGAGCCAAGACCGCGACCGTGGAGGTCACGACAACCGACGGCCGAACCGCGACGGCGGTCGTGCAGTTCATCGTGTCTGGTGTGTGATGAGCCCGTGTTCAGGCGCGTCGGCGCTGCGCCCTGGCAAGTCGCTGAGGAGTAACGAGCGCGGGTACGCGATGGCGGCGCTGCTTGTCGGGCTGAGCGTCATGGGGATCATGCTCAGCATGGCGCTGCCCGTCTGGCGCACCGCCGTCCAGCGGGAGCGCGAGGCTGAGCTGGTGTTTCGCGGCGAGCAATACGCGCAGGCGATCGAGTTGTTTTCGCGTCGCAACGGCGGTTTCCCTCCGAATCTTGAGGTGCTTGAAGAAGGGCGCTACATCCGCAAGTTGTACAAGGATCCGATGACGCCGGACGGTGAATTCCAGCCGGTGTACTTCGGCCAGCCGTTGCCAGGACAAACGGGTGAGCAGCCACAAACCGGGCGCGGCGGGATGCCCGGCAGTTCCCCTGCTGGTTCCGGTGAGGCCGGTCGGGGCGGCGCACCGGTCGGCGCAGGGCCCATCATCGGTGTCGTCAGCGCAAGCACGGAAGAGTCACTGCGGCTCTATAACGGGCGTGGACGTTATAACGAGTGGGCCTTCGTGGCCGTCGTGGCCACCGCGCAGGCGGGGGCTCCCGAAGGCGCTCAGAATCCCGGTGTCCCCAACGGTGCAGGCGTGGGGCCAGGTGTGCCCGGTCGCAGAGGTGGAGGGGGCAGGCAGGGTACCCCTCCGGGCGGCGTCGGACAGGGGTTTCCAGGTCGGGGAGCGCCAGGTCAGAGCCGCGGTCAGGCTCCCACCGGAGGGGGCGCGCGAGGCGGATTTCCGTTCCCCGGTCGCTAGTGGTCTGGTTGCGAATTGGCTTGTGCACCGAGGGCGGTGAGGCGCCCGACTGGCCAGGCGCGACGAGGGAGCATGCTGGGCGCATGCGACCGAGGAGCAACGCCGCCAGACGGGTGGCATAGAGCGTTTTTCGAATAGCCTTGTGTTTCGGCATTGCGTCTACTCAGACGCCACACGGTCATGAAAAGCGCTTTAGCCGGCCGAATGCCTAACGCGTTTTCGATCGGATGCGGCACCTCCTAGCCGCCTGAGGAAGTACCACATGCGAGCAATACGTAGAAGCCGAAAACGCGCTAGCTGATTCGCAACCAGACCACTAGTCGCGAAGGCGTTCATCGGCGCCCAGCGCGTCCATGACCGCGTTGTGAACTGCGGGCCGAACGTGTCTGATGGAGTCGTTCGCGCGCGTCGGGTGCACACGATTCGTCAACAACGCGACGTAGACACCTCGTTCAGGGTCGATCCACAGCGACGTGCCGGTAAAGCCGGTGTGGCCGAACGCCTGCGATGACATGCGGCTGCCGCACGACGAGCTTGGCAGCATGGTGTCCCAGCCAAGTGCGCGCGAACTGCCGGGCACCTGAGCGGTTCGCGTCAGGAACGTGTCCAACGTTGCGCGTCGAAACGCGCCGACCCGGCCATCCAGAATCTGCAGGAGGTGGCGCGCGTGCTCGCCACACGCTGCCGCAGTACCGAAGAGTCCGGCATGCCCCGCGGCGCCATGCAGGGCCGCGGCGTTCTCGTCGTGCACCTCACCAACGAGCGGCCGGCCACGCCACGCGTCGAACTCCGTTGGCGCCGTTCGCGGCATCCACTTCGTCGGTGGGGTGAACTGCAAGTCCTCCACGCTTCCCATCTGACTCCGCATCGCGTCAAACCGCGCAGGTAGGCCGGCGTTCCCCTCGAGAATGAATCCCAGCAGCATGAACCCGAGGTCGCTGTAGTCCGACCTCTTGCGCGGCGCGTAGTCGAGGGGTAAGCGGCAGATAGCCGCCTCGAATCGGTCTCGCATCTGACCGGGGGTGAGCGGCACATGTTCGGTGGTGTTCGCCGGTCGGTACAGGCCGACCGAGGAGGACGACAGCGGTTCGTAGTCCCGGTACAGTGGCGCATGGGCCGCCAGGCCGCTGCAGTGTTCCAGTAAATCGCGAATGGTCACGTGCTCCCGATCGGAGCCCAGCCACGCGGCAATGTGCGCTCCGACGCGGTCGTCGAGGGCGATTGCGCCCCGCTCGACCTGCTGCATCGCGAGCGCCGTCGTCGCGAGAACCTTGGTCAGCGAAGCCAGGTCGAAGATCGTGTCAGGAAGCGTCGCGGGCGCGCCGGCCTCTACGTGCAGTCGTCCGAATGCCTGTCGCCAAAGGGATCTGGTCGCGGTGCCGACTTCGATGACTGCGGCTGGAAACCTGTGCTGCGTCACCGCTCGTACGAGGATCGATGCCGCCGCGTCGAATCCGCCGGACGGGATGCCCTGATCGTTCGACGGCAACTCAGGGGTTGTCCCTATGTCCGATGCGTCGCGGCTTCGGCCGCGCCCTGGAGCATTCCGCGGAGGCGTGGCTCGATATCCTCGCCAATGGCCTCACGTATCGCGCCGTTCGCCTTGCGGAGGCGAGACAGCGCTTTCGGATAGGCAAGGCCGGTCTTCTGCATGACGATCGCCGCTTTCACGTTCCAGCGGGCCCGTTTGAGACATTTGTCGGCTTCGTCATAGTCGAGTCCGGTCACGATATTCACGATACGGCGGGCGCGATCCTTCAGCTTTTCAGATCCGGTCTGGACGTCGACCATGAGATTGCCGTAGGTCTTGCCAATCTGAATCATCGCTCCCGTCGTCAGCATGTTCAGAACGAGCTTGGTGGCTGTTCCAGCCTTGAGTCGTGTCGACCCTGCAATGACCTCGGCGCCGACACCCGGTGCGATTGCCAGGTCAACGAACATCTGGAGCTCGGTTTTCGGATCACAGGTGACGAAGATCGTTCGCGCGCCCGACTTGCGTGCCCGCGTGAGCGCGCCCCGTACGAACAGGGTCATACCGCTGGCCGATACGCCGATGACGATGTCCTTCTTGCCAGGACGGAGCCGGGTCATGGCCCTGGCGCCCTCCTCATAGTTGTCTTCCACGCCCTCCTTGGCCGCGAAGGTTGCGCGATGGCCCCCTGCCATGATCCCCTGGACGAGCGACGGGGGGGTGCTGAAGGTCGGCGGCATCTCGGTGGATTCAAGGATCCCGAGCCGTCCGCTCGTGCCGGCCCCGACAAACAAGATACGACCGTCTTTGCGAAGCGCGGTGGCCACCATCTCGACGCCGACTGCGATACGGTCGCGCTCGCGTTGCACCGCTGCGAGCATCCTACGGTCTTCGCTGACCATGAGATCGACGATCTCGGACGGGGAGAGCTTATCGATCCCGAGGCTGGCTGGATTGATCGCCTCGGTTGGGAGTGACTGCCACTTCGAACGCATTCACGTACAATTCTACCGATTCCTGAAAGAACCAGAATGGCTGCTATGCACACACCTCTGATCGAGGCCTATCTGGCACATCTCACCGTCGAGCGAAGGTTGGCCGCCAACTCGGTCAATGGCTACGGAAGGGACCTTCGCCAGTTGGCTGCGTTTGCCGCAGCTCGGGGCCGGGCGATCGAGTCCATGGGCCGCACTGATCTTGAGGGGTTTATACGCGATCTGATGTCCGAAGGTCGCTCGCCGCGATCAGTGGCGCGCGCCATCGCGTGCTACCGGAGTTTCTATCGCTTTCTGGTCGTCGATGGTCGGGCCGCGGCGAATCCCGCAGCCGAACTGCGGCCGCCTCGTGCCTGGAAGACCCTTCCGCGGTACCTGGGCATCGACGATGTCGATCGGTTGTTGGCACAGCCTGACGTGACAACGCCATCGGGGCTTCGGGACCGCGCGCTGATCGAGTTGCTGTACGCGACCGGGATGCGCGTCTCGGAACTGACGGGCCTGCGGCCGGCCGACGTGAACCTCGAGGCTTCGTATTTGACCTGCACCGGGAAGGGCGACAAACAACGGATTGTGCCGATCGGCGACGAGGCCGTGATGTGGGTCGGTCGGTACCTGCGGGACGGCCGCGCCGCGCTCCTGGGCACACGTACCAGCACGAGACTGTTTGTGAGCGCGCGCGGCGGCGGCACAGGCCTGACCCGTATCGGCTTCTGGAAAATTCTTCGAGGGTACGCGCGCCAGGCTGGCATGACCGTGTCTGTCAGTCCCCATATGCTGCGCCATTCATTCGCCACGCATCTGCTCGAGCGGGGTGCCGACCTGCGGGCCATCCAGATGATGCTGGGGCATGCCGATTTGTCGACGACACAGATCTACACGCACGTTCTTGAGCACCGCATGCGCACTGTGTACGACCAGTTTCATCCGCGCGCGTGATGGGTGTCTCACATCCGAAACCGTCGAGACGTCGGAATGCGTCGGCCAACCTGCCGCGGCCTGACGCTCGGTGCGTCAGCATGTCCGTGCGCACCGGCTGTGAAGGGGCACGATGCTGAAGCGCGTGATGATCGTCGCCCTGGTTGCCGGCGCAGGGGGGGTCTGGTACGCCCTACTGCCGTCTCGCGCCGATGTATCGATGATGGTCACCGACGAGCCACGAGAACCTCCCGTGCGCGGGGCGATTCACGTGCACAGCCTACGTTCGGACGGTACTGGGGACGTGGATGCGATTGCCGCCGCCGCAGCGCGAGTCGGCCTCGACTTCGTGATCCTGACGGACCACGGCGACGCGACACGCCCGCCCGACCCGCCTCAGTACCTTGATGGTGTGCTGTGCATTGATGCGGTTGAACTGAGCACCGACGAGGGACACGTCGTCGCGCTCGGTTTACCACGGGCACCGTACCCGCTGCGTGGAGAAGCCCGCGATGTTCTTGAGGACATCTCGCGATTGGGAGGGTTTTCGATCGCCGCGCATCCTGGATCACCAAGACCCGGACTGCGATGGACGGACTGGGACAGCGAGCTTGACGGCCTTGAGTGGCTGAACACTGACAGCGAGTGGCGCGACGAGTCGGTCTGGTCGCTCGCGCGTGCGCTCTTGACCTACCCGATCCGAGGAACCGAGACGCTCGTCGGCCTGCTGGACCGCCCCGCCGGTCCGCTTGAGCGATGGGATGGGCTCACGCAGCGACGACGGGTTGTTGCGCTGGCCGGAGCCGATGCCCACGCGCGGATCAGCTTCCGGAGCATCGGTGAGCCGTACGGTGGCGGCAGCTCGCTGCACCTGCCTTCGTACGAACGCATGTTTCAGATCTTTACGAACGCATTGCCGGACATCACGCTCAGCGGCGATGCTGCCGCCGACGCCGAGCTCGTACTTGCCGCCATTCGCGCCGGGCATGTCTACTCAACGATTGACGGGCTCGGAGGGACGGCGAAGATGTCCTTCACCGCAGCCAGCGGGGCTGCGACCGCGGTGGCCGGAGATACGCTGCCGCTCGATGGTCCCGTGACTCTGCGCGTAGACGTGCAGGGTCCTGACACGGCTCGCATCGACGTCCTGAGGGATGGCAGTCTTCTGCGGACGTCATCGGGCACACAGCTTGAGCTGGTTGTCGATGCGACGGCGGCGGTCTACCGGGTAGAGGTGGCGCTGCCGGCGAGCCCCGGGGACCCGCCCGTTCCGTGGATCGTGTCGAATCCGATTTATGTCGGTCGTGAGGCGGGTGCTACGGAAGTGTCTGGCGCTCGCCAGGCTGCTGCCGGGTTCGCGGTCCAGTATGACAACGGTCCAGCCTCCGACTGGGCGATCGAGACCAGCTCGACCTCACTTGGCGCACTGGACGTCGTCACGGCCGTGGGCGGCACACAGCTGTCACTGCGCTATGGGCTCGGTGGCACCATGGCTGCAAATCCGTTCGTGGCGCTTGTCATGCCGGCTGGCTCGGCCATCAGTGAACACGACCGGCTGATGTTCACGGCCTGGGCGAACCGTCCGATGCGGCTATCGGTGCAACTGCGCCAGCCTGATGGGGAGGCGGGGGAGCGCTGGCACCGGTCCGTCTTTCTCGATTCCTCGCCGCGCACCATCTCGGTGTACTTCGATGATCTACGGGCGAGTGGTGTCACTTCGAGCCCGTTGCCGGTGCCGGAGGACGTCGAAGCGATTCTGTTCGTCGTCAATACCGTGAATACGCCAGTCGGGGCCAGTGGAACGCTTTGGATCGACGACGTGCGATACGCACGATAGCGCTGAAGGCGCCAGCTCGCGAGGCGCCTCGCTGGTCTCGGTGCGACGCCGGACTCTCACCACGGACTGCTAGGTCCGTACTGTCAGGAGAAGGTAGCCTGCGCCGGCGCCGAACAACAGATTCGGCGCCCAGGCGGCAAGCATAGGGCCCATGAGACCACCGGTGCCAAGCGCGGCGAACATGCTGATGGCCACCCAGTAGGTGATCGCCAGCACGATGCCGATCCCTACGCTGTACATCGCGCCGCGCCGGCCGGCTGCCACGGCGAAGGGCACCGCAATCAGCGTCATGACAAGGGTGACGAATGGAAACGAGAGTTTGCGTTCAAGGGCGACGAGCTGACCGCTCACGTCGAATCCGCTCGCCTGTAGCTGTGCCGTGTACGCACCGAGTTGGCCGCGACTCATGAAACGCTCGTCAGGCTGTTGCGTCGCGAAATACCCGGGCGGTTCAATCGTCGTCTCTGATTCAGAGAAGGGGAGGAAGCTGAGCGTTTCACCGTCTTCGGTCAGTTCGCGTGTCCACCCTTCCCGAAGTTGCCACGCAGCCGACGAGGCGTCGTCTCCGCCGGCGTAGACGGCCCGGTTCGCGTACGTGCGTCCGGCGAGTGTCACTGCGTCCGGTCCGAAGTCGTACACAGACAGTCCGTTGAGCTGCCGCGCGCGCGAGTCGAAGTAGTCGAAGTGGTAGATCTTGCCGCGGCTGCCAACCACCCACTGCCTGAGAAGTACGTCGAACGTCTGAGGTGATCCGCCGCGGATCACATGGCGGATGGCCTCCGCTCGGCGGTTCGACGGCCCAAGCACGGTCTCCCCAAGCAAAAACAGCGTACCGCCCGCGATGAGGGCTGCACCGACGATTGGCAGCGCAACACGGTACAGGCTGATCCCGCAGGCCTTCATCACGACAAGTTCACTGTTCTTGGTCAGCAGTCCGATTGTGACAAGCGCTGCAAGGAGCACGGCCAGCGGAAGAATGTAATAGAGGTACTGCGGCGTGATGTACCAGAAGTACGCGCCCAACGTGGCCCAGGACGTCTCGCCCCGGAAGGCCCGGTCGGAGAGATCGAGAAACGTCGAAATATAGAAGATCCCCGCCAGTGTCGCTACCGACAGGCCTGCGAAGCGCACGTAGGTCGACACGACGTAACGGTCGAGGATCCCAAGCATCGGAAGATTGATCGTGGGGATCTTAAACGTCGTCTCGCCGGGTTCACGCCGGATTCGCATCGGCCGGTCCACGACACGATCGCGCCAGACGAACAGCAACAGTCCCAGACCGCCAAGCAGAATATTGGGCATCCAGGCCGCCAACCAGGGGGGCACGACGTGCCCCCGCACGAGCGCCTGCCCGAACCAGAGCAACACGTAGTACACGAAGATCACAGAGATGCCGAGGACGAAGCTCGCCAGCTTGCCGTCGCGCCGGTTGCTGACGCCGAGGGCCAGGCCGATCAGGCCGAAGACGAGGCAGGCCACCGGAATCGAGAACTTCTTCTGGATCTCGAAATACTCGCTATGGGGGTACAGGCCCTCCGCCTCAAGTTCAGCGGCCCGAACTCGCAGCTGTGCGATCGACATCTCGCGCGCGCCGGGCGGGGGGCCTTCGCGCGGAAACACAGTGTCGGCATCGAGACGGAGCAGCAGTTCGTCGAATTGAAAGACCTCATAGGCGCCGGCGGCGTCTGCCGTATGTCGTGTCCCGTCCTCAAGCACCATCTCGAGCGTGCGTGCCTCGCGATCGATCTCGATCCGGCCGTGACGGGCCAGATAGGTCGCGGCGGGCTGTCCCGGACGGTTGTCGGCCATGAACACGTCGGTCCAGCCGGCTCCAGACACCGGAATATCCCGGACATACACCACGAGGTTGGGGAAGTCTTCGAAGAAGGTTCGCGGCCGCACTTCTCCTTCGGCGCGAGCGACGACGACGCCAAACGTAATCTCACGAAAGCGCTGGTTCGCATCGGGTACCGCCACGAGCATGATGTAGCTCGTGGCCGCACACGCCAGGATCGACAGCAGGCCCACCGGACGCAGCAATCGCAACGTACTGATTCCGCACGCTTGCATGGCCACAAATTCGCGGTCGGCGGACAGCCGCCCGAAGGCGACGAGCAGGCCAAGGAGGAGCGACATCGGGATCGTCAGCGCCATCACCCCTGGCAGCAACGTCGCCATCACGCGCAGTACGACCTGGGCCGGGACGCCCTTTGAGATAAAGCTCTCCGCGTAGTCGATCAAGAACGGAACGATCAACATGAACGTGAAGACCAGCAGCCCGATGAGCAAGGGCCCCAGCACTTCGCGAATCACGTAGCGGTCAAGGCGCATTATCTGAAGCAGTACCTCACGTTCGGATTATGACCTATGACCGGCAAAAGGGGTGGGAGGCGAGTGCTCGTCACCGGCCCAGTTCGGAACCCCACGGCATCCTGGGGCGGGCAGTTTCGAGCGGTTTCCGGCGGGTTGTAAAAGTTAACATAACGTATATTATGCGACGTTGTTGTGTAGACACAAAATGTAAATGTCGGGTTTCTCCACATTAGAAATGTCGGGTTTCGGGCACCGTGTATGGCCTGGAGGCCGACATGGACAACGAGGGCTACCTGACGATGAGTACGAAGGAACTGCACCGCCTGGAGATTCTGGGGCGTGTGCGGGAACGGCGCCTGACCCAGGCCCACGCGGCCGCACAACTGGGGCTCGGGGTGCGCCAGGTCGAGCGTCTGTGCCGGACCCTGCGTCTCGACGGCCCTGGCGGACTGGTGTCCAAGAAGCGCGGCCGGCCGAGCCACCGACGCTTCCCGCGCGCGCTGCGTGACCACGTCTTGGAGTTAGTGCGGTCTGGCTACCGCGACTTTGGGCCGACCCTCGCGGCCGAGAAACTCCGTGAACGTGACGACATCCTCGTGTCGGTCGAGACCCTGCGGCGCTGGATGATCGACGCGGCGCTGTGGGTGCCGCGCACCGCCCGATCGCGCCGCGTCTACCAACCGCGCCACCAGCGCGCCTGCGTCGGCGAGCTGATTCAGATCGACGGCTGCGACCACGCCTGGTTCGAGGATCGAGGCCCGACCTGCACGCTGCTCGTCTATGTGGACGATGCGACGAGTCAGCTGATGGAGCTGCGGTTCGTCGCCTCGGAATCGACGTTCGACTACTTCGCCTCGACGCAGACGTATCTCAAGCGCCACGGCAAACCGGTGGCCTTCTACAGCGACCGGGCCAGCATCTTTCGGGCGACGGGCGCGGCACGGCGCCGCGCGGGAGGCCCCACGCAGTTCAGCCGGGCGCTGGCGGACCTCAACATCGACATCGTGTGCGCGAACGCACCCCAGGCCAAGGGGCGCGTTGAGCGGGCGCACCTGACGCTGCAAGATCGGCTCGTGAAGGAGTTGCGCCTCCGCGAGATCTCGACGCCCGAGGCCGCCAATGCCTATGCGCCCGCCTTCATGGCCGACTACAACGCCCGATTCGGCAAGCCGCCGAGGAGTGCGCATGACGCGCATCGCCCCGTCCGCGATGATGAGGACCTCGCGCTGATCTTCACGTGGCAGGAAGATCGGACCATCTCCCAAGCCCTGACGCTCCACTATCGACGCGGGGTCTACCTCATCACCCCAGGCCCGCTCACCCGGCGACTGCGTGGGCAGCGCTGTCGCGTGCATGCGGACGCCGACGGTCGCCTCGAGATTCGTCACGCGGGCCAGCGCCTCCCTTTCACGGCCTTCGAAGAGCAACGGCGGGTCACCCACGGGGACATCGTGTCGAACAAGCGGCTGGGGGCGGTCCTGGCCACAATCCAGGCCGATCAGCGCACGCGAGACGAGCGCCTCCTGGCCGGCCCGCACCGCACGCTGCGCGAGAAGCAACGGATCAGAACCGCCCGAGCGCGGGCGGACGCGACGCCGACCAGCCCATAGCGAGTGGCCTACCCGACATTTCTACTTTGCGTTGACATGTGAATTACCGAACGAACAAAGGAATTCCGTCGGGTTTCCCCACGGCATCGCCGTGCCGCGGACCAAGGAGCCAGCCTTCCGCGAGACGACTGTTGGGTTGCCGTTGCCTATCTGGAGGCCCGAAGATCCCGGAGGATGTTCTCGAGGGCCTCGATGATTTCGGTCTTGTCGACGCGGGTCTTGCTAAAGCTCATACGAAGTCGAAACGACTTGGTGGGCGGTCGGAACGCAAAGACATACGGGCGCGCCTTCGCGGTCTTCCTTGGCTTGGCGGTCGCGGTACGTAGAGCCTGCCTGGTGACGGGGCCTTGCGCGATCATCTTCTCCACCAGCGTACGCATGTTCTGCGGGTCTGACTGGCGGACTATCTGGAGGAGCGTCGATTTCGATGAGATACCGGCCTGTCGGCACAGCTCTCGCACGTCGCTGGGCATGCTGGTGAGCGAAAGAGATTCCGTGACCGAGGTGCGGGACTTGCCCAGCTTTCGCGACATGTCCTCGTGCGTGTAGCGGCACCTCTGCGCGAGCTGCTGCAGGGCCTCGGCCTCCTCAAACGGCGTCAGGTCCTTCCGTTGCAGGTTTTCGATCAACGCGAGCTCCATGACCTCGACGTCGTCTGCGGCGCGAAGAACAACGGGAATCTCGTTGAGTCCTACCTGGGTCGCTGCGTGATAGCGGCGCTCTCCGGCGATAATCTGATACCGATTTCCCCGCTGTCGCACGATCAGCGGCTCAATGATGCCCTTCTCGGCGATGGATGCGATGAGTTCGGAGAGATCTCCCATGGCTTGCCGAGGCTGGCTGGGATTCGGATCGAGTAGCTCGATCGACACCATGCGACCAACCGGCGCTCCCGCCGAGGCTGCGAGTGCCTCAACGTAGTGCTCGTCATGCCGCATTCGCAACGTATTAGGGAGTCCGCGCTTCGACACGTTCGATGACCTCCTGGCACAGGCTGTAGTAATCGCTGGCCCCGCTTGAGTCAGGCGCGAATGTGAAGATGGATTCCTTGTACGCGGGGCTCTCCTCAAGGCGTACGTTCTTGGCGATCACGGTGTTGAAGACCTTGCCACCGAATACCTTCTGGATCTGTTGACGGATGTCCCGTGCGAGCGCCGTCCGCTTGTCGTGCATCGTGATCACGACACCAAGGATACGCAGTGCTGGGTTCGGTCGCAGGCGGACCTTCTCGATGGTCTCCAGCAGGTCGTCGGTCCCCTCAAGCGCGAAATAGGACGACTGAATCGGGATCATCAGGTATGCGGACGCCACGAGTGCATTCACCGTCAGTAATCCAAGAGCAGGCGGGCAATCGATCACGATGTGTTCGTAATCGCCTCCAAGTTTCTCGATCTTGTCCTTCAGCTTGAAATGCGCATCCAGTTCACCGACGAGCCTGGCCTCGAGCTTGGCGAGTCCGATCCGTGCCGGCGCCACGAACAGATTCGGGAGTGTTGAGGGCTGGATGATGTCAGCCAGCGCGCAGTCCGGCTCCGCGATCGCGTCGTAAGTGCTGCGCCCGATCGTTGTGTGATCGAGAAACGAGATACTACTGTTGGCCTGGGGGTCGAGGTCGATGAGCAGCGTCTTCCGGCCGCGCATCGCAAGGGCGGCAGCAAGATTCACGGCCGTCGTCGTTTTGCCGACTCCACCCTTCTGATTGGCGATAGCGACGATCATTTATAGGCGTGACAATCTTCTGGAGGCGCGACGCGCTCATTCTAGGGGCTGCGGACAGATGAGTCAAACGGGAGTCTAATGGGGCGGAGCTTCGGTGGGCTGCGGGGCGTTTCTTGGAACGCGCTGAATCACGACTCGGGGTGCCTCTTCAATAGTCCGCGCGTTCGGAGGGGGGATGCAAGGCTCCGAATGTCGGCCGGCCGACATTCGGAGCCCTGCGCGTCAGGCGCACCCGGACGAGGCAGCTGTCGTCACATCTTGTACTTCCCCATCTCATCGGGGTCGAGGCTCTCAAGCCACTGCTGCAGTCGATCGCTGTCGACTGATTCAGACGCGAAGTCGACGGTCTTGGCGTTGTCGATGACGGCCTCTTCGACCAGGATTGGCGCGCGCGTGCGAAGCGCCAACGCGATCGCGTCGCTTGGTCGCGCGTCGACGACGAGATGCTCTCCCTTGACGGTGAGGTGAATAATGGCGAAGAAGGTGCTCTCCTGCAGATCGGAGACGACCACCCGGTCCACGGCTCCGTCCAGGTCGACGATCACATTGCGGAGAAGGTCGTGAGTCATAGGTCGAGGAGTCGCGACGTTCTCGATCTGGAGTGCGATGGCGTTCGCTTCAAAAACGCCCACCCAGATCGGGAGTACTCGCTCGCCGTCCTTGTCCTTGAGGACGACGATCGGCATATTCGTGATGGGATCAACCATCAGCCCCTTGATAGTCATTTCGATTAGCATGATTGTTACCTGGGCCCAGTGCCCACGACTTCACCCCACACGCTGTGTGGGCCGGCTCGCCGTATTGTGACGTGCACCGTACGTCCGATCCAGCCCTCCGGTCCGCTGTTCTCGCCGTTCTCCGGCACGGGAAAATTCACAATCGTATTACCCGTTGTTCGCCCCGCGACTTCCCCTTCGTGTCGCCTGCTCGTGTGATCCACCAGGACCTCGTGTGTCGTCCCAACGAGCCGCTCGTGCAGTGCGGTCTGAATCTCACGCTGCAGCGACTGCAATGCGACGATGCGTGCGGTCTTTTCGTCCGCGGGCACGTCATCCGGGAGCCGCTTTGACGCCAGCGTGTTCGGTCTGACCGAATACTTGAACGAAAATATGCTGTGGTACTGCACCGCCTTGATCAACGAGAGCGTCTGGTCGAAGTCCCCTGCGGTCTCGCCAGGGAAGCCAACAATAATATCGGTCGATAGGGCCACATTCGGAAGAGCCTCACGAAGACGACACGCCAGATCGAGATATTCCTCCCGTGTGTGCCGGCGCCGCATCGTGCGAAGTACGCGAGACGATCCCGACTGGAGCGGCAGGTGCATGTGTTTGCACACCTTTGGCAGGTCTCGGATCGCCTCTATGAGTCGTCTGCCGGTGTGTCGCGGATGTGGGCTCGCAAATCGGATCCGCTGAAGGCCACTGATGGCATTCACCTCTTTCAGTAGCTGTGCGAAATCACATGCAGGGTCATCCGGGGCTTGGTAGTGATTCACGATCTGTCCGAGCAACTGCACTTCCCGTCGGCCTGAGGCGACGGCCTCCGCCACTTCGGCGAGAATGTCAGCCTTGGTGCGCATGCGCTCGTGGCCGCGGGTGTGGGGCACCACACAAAAGGCGCAGTGGTCGTTGCATCCTTCGATGATGGTGGTGTACGCCTTCACCGGGTCGCTGCGGCGCGCGAGTCCAAGGGGGAATCCCACGTCGTCCCAGGGAGTCACGTCGACTTCGGAAAAAGCGGACTGTGATGCTTTGTCCAGGAGCATGGGGAGCATTTTGATCCGCTGAGTGCCGACGACGACATCGATCACGTGCCCGTTCGTTCGGGTCAGCAGAGACCGGCCTTCCTGCTGGGCGACGCAACCTGCCACAGCCACCGCCGGGCGCCGTCCGGTTTCCTCGCCGAGGACCCTGATTTCACCGAGGCGGGTGTACAGCTTGTCTTCAGCGTGCTCACGAACGCTGCAGGTGTTGATCACAATGACATCGGCGTCGCGATCGTCGGTCGTCGGTTCGTAGCCCGCCTGATCGAGCAGGCCGGCCATGCGTTCCGAGTCGTGCACGTTCATCTGGCAGCCGAACGTTTCGATGCGGTATTTCTTGGCCATGGATTTCGATTTCACTCTGGCGGTTCGCTGTCCACTTCCTGCTCCGGAGACTTTCGCTTTCGCCTCGAACGGGTTTCGCCTTTCGCTTTCGCCGTGGCGCCGAGCGGGGCTTCCCCGCTGGGCCCGCCCTCAAGGAGTTCTTGAGCGGTGACCCGAAGCGTCTCGGTGACCGTCACTCCGCCAATCATTCGGGCGATTTCGTCGACACGCCCCGCGGCATTCAGGCGTTCCACTGAGGTCGTGGTGCGGTTCGCGTCAACGCGTTTGTCAATGCGGTAGTGGCTTGCTCCCCTGGCCGCGATCTGCGGAAGATGTGTGACACAGAGTACTTGAAATCGCCCGCCCAGCTCGTCAAGCCTCCTGCCCACGACCTCCGCGACCCTTCCTCCAATCCCGGCATCCACCTCGTCGAAGATCAGCGTTCTGCCGGGCGTCTCGCCGATCGCCAGAGTTCTCAATGCCAGCATGACGCGTGACAGCTCGCCGCCGGAGGCAATCCTCGCGAGCGGTCGAAGCTCCTCCCCAGGGTTCGGTGAGAGATAGAATTCGGCGTGGTCGATGCCGTGGTCGGTCCATCCAGCCGGGCCACGTGCAACGTCATCGAAGCGAACCTCGAATCTGGTGCGGGCCATCGCCAGTTCGGCAAGAAGTGTTTCGATCTTGCGGGCGAATGGCCCAGCGATGTCACGGCGCCGTGCGGAGAGCTCCTCCGCCGCCGAGAGATAATCGCCCTCGGCCTTTTCCAACGCGTGCTGCAGCTCTTCCGTGTGTTCGCCCACGCCGGTCAACAGGTCACGCTCGTGCGTAAGCGCCTTACCACGCTCCAGTACGGCCTCCAGGGTCGCGCCGTGCTTTCGTTTCAGCCGGTCCAGCTCCGCGAGTCTGTCCTCGACCTCCTGTAGCCGCCCCGGTGATGCGTCGATGCTATCCGCGTAGTGTCGGAGAAACAGCGCCAGATCTTCGAGCTGAGCCTTGATGTCCTCTCTGGCCTCCTCATAGGGGGAAAACTGCGCATCGAACGTCGCCAGCTCCCCCACCCGTTTCCAGACCCCGCTCAGCGACGCCAGGACGGCACCGTCCTTGTCGTACAGAGCCGAGTAACTCTCCTCGCAGAGCGACTGAATGCGTTCGGCACTCGAGAGGACCTGGCGAAGCGACGCCAACTCGCCGTCTTCCCCCGCTCTTAGCGAGGCACGCTCTATCTCGCCGAGTTGAAATTCGATGAGATCGAGTCGCGCTGCCTTCTCTCTGGCACCCATGCGGGAGCGATCCAGTTGCTCGCGTAGCGAACGAACGTCGACCCACGCCCGAGAGACCTGCGAGGCCAGAGCTGAAAGTGCACCGTACTCATCGACGAGCGGCAGATGTGTCAGCGGATCGAGCAGGGCCTGGTGCTCATGCTGGCCATGCAGTTCAACAAGTCGGGTCGACAGATCTCGCAGCGCCGAAGCTGTGGCGAGCGCGCCATTGATAAAGGATCGGCTACGGCCCTGGCTGGAGAGTTCCCGTTTGACGACGGTGTCGGCTCCACCGTGTTCAAAGATGGCCTCGATCGTAGCGCGAGACTCACCAGTTCTGACGAGATCGGCCGACGCGCGACCACCAAGGAGGAGCCCAACGGCCTCAACCACGATCGACTTGCCGGCGCCGGTCTCGCCGGTAAGGACGTTGAAGCCTGACTCGAACTCGACGTCGACAGCCTCGATTACCGCGAGATTACGAATGCGCAGGACACGAAGCATGTAAGCGGAACTTCCATCGTATCATATGTTTGACAGGATTTCTGACGCGTGATACTGTCGTGTATCTGCGCCTGCCCAGCGGCGCGCCGCCATGCATCGGAGGCTTCGTTGTACACGTTCGGCTCCCAGATCCTCGCACTGCAGGTGCCGGGTGACGCTAATCCTTTTGCGGGGAGCGGCGACGTTCTCACGCTAATCGCCGACACCACGCCCATCAACCAGGCGGTACTGATCATCCTGGTGCTCTACTCGGTCGCCTCCTGGGCGATCATCCTGCAGAAGCTGTGGATGTTTCGCGTGCTCGATCGCGAAACTGCGAGTTTCCTTGAGGTCTTTCGCCGCAGCAGCAAGTTTTCAGAGGTTCAGGCAGTCTGCCAAACGGTGTCTGCAACCCCGCTGGTTGGCGTTTTCCAGGCCGGCTTTGCGGAAATGAATGCGCAGTTTCGTGTGACGGGCGGAACGGGTGCCTCGGCTAGCCCCGGTGGTGCGTCCGCACGCCCGACTTTGAAGAGCCTCGATGGTGTCGACCGCGCCCTCATCCGCGCTGGAACCAATGAGATCGGCAAATTGGAGCGCCGCATGACCTTTCTCGCCACTACAGCCGGTGTCACGCCGTTCATCGGCCTGTTCGGCACCGTGGTGGGCATCATGATCGCGTTTCAACGGATCGGGGCGACCGGCTCCACGAATCTCGCTATCGTGGCCCCGGGTATCAGTGAGGCCCTCATCGCCACCGCCGCCGGCCTGTTCGCGGCGATTCCGGCCCTCGTGTTCTACAACCACTTCACTCACCGCGTAAAGGATCTTTCGGCCACAATGGATGACTTTGCGCTTGAGTTTCTCAATATCGCTGAGCGTAACTTCACGTAGAGAGCTACTGATCGATGCCGAAAGTTGTGTCCTCCGTGTCAGGCTCTAGCGGCCATCGGCAGCGCGGTCGCCGCGTTGCACCCACGCTCTCGGAAATAAACGTCGTTCCGATGGTCGACGTGATGCTTGTGCTGCTCATTATCTTTATGGTGGCTGCGCCAATGCTGCAGCGCGGCGTTGAAGTGAACCTGCCGGTCGCCGGTCGCTCGCAGGAGATCGCCAGTGACCAAGTGTTCGTGGATTTGCCTGTCTCCTATCGCGACGACCGGCAAGTGTTCGTGGACTTGGAGCCGATCAGAGTCGACTTTCTCGCCGAGCGTATGCGGCAACTGATGCTGAATCGGACCGACAAGCGCATCTACTTGCGTGGCGATGGACAGATCAATCTCCAGGAACTGTACGAGGTCTTCGACCGGCTGAAGGAAGCCGGGATCCAAGACGTCGGCATCGTCTCAAGGCTCCCAGGTGACCAGTAGAGAGACTGACGCCCCGCTGTCGGAGGTGACCGACCTCATCGTCGCACGTGGGCTGCAGCCCGAGCCATTCGGGGGCATGCTCATATGGTCGATCGGTGCGCATGCGTGCCTGATAGGCCTCCTGCTGTTTGGCCCGATGGACTGGGGTGTGGATGCAGACGAGGTGGCCAACCCAGTGATGACCATCAGCCTTGGGGGAGCGCCCGGACCACGTGAGACCGGTATGACCCCGATGGGGGGGCGTACCGTGGAGGCGCCTCCACCTGAGGCCGTACAGCGTGCGATGCCGCCTCCCCCGCCACGAACGGTCGAGCGCGTGTTGCCGGTGGAGACCCCGCCACGACGGCCACGGGCGATGCCACCTCCGGAGGAGCCGCAGCCGGGCGTCACGCGAACCGAGACTGAGACACGCGGCCAGGGGTTCGGTCTCGCCACCGGAGGGTCGGGAGGCAGCGGCGTCCAGCTCGACGTCGCGGATTTCTGCTGTCCGGAGTACATCGAGCAGATGGTGACGCTGATTCAGCGTAACTGGCAGTCCAACCAAGGGGTACGGGGTGCCACACTCATGCGGTTTATCATCACACGTGTGGGTTCGATCGAGAGCATCATGGTCGAACGGCCGAGCGGGTTGCTCGCGCTCGATCTGGCGGCTGAACGCGCGCTGCTCACGACTCGGCTGGCGGAGTTGCCGCCGCAGTTTCCGAATCCCACGCTGACTGTTCACCTGACATTCGAGTATCAGCGGTAATGCACATGCCCAAGTCCCAGAAACCAATACCGAAATCGGACACTCGAACAGGTCGGCGTCATATGGGTGCTCTGTGCAAATGGCGTATGGCACTCGCCGTTGTGACGCTCTCCGCCCCCTTCGTGGCTGGAGGTCTGTATGCCTCCGGGCAACAACCGTCTGAGGTCGCCGTGGTTATTAGCGGCGATCCTGGTACGCCGCCGCGCTACGTCGTCCCGGACTTCGTCGCGCTTGGTGCCGAGGCGACTGACGTTGCCGCTACGATGGGCCAGGTGCTCTGGGACGACCTCGCGTTTGAACGCGAGTTCTATCTGATTCCTCGCGACACGTACGCGACCGTACCCGCTGCGCGCACGCCGGACCAAATCCCGTTCGATGCGTGGCGTGAACTTGGCGCCGACGCCGTGGTGTTTGGTACTGTGGAGCGCACGGGCGACGAGGTGCGCGTGCAGGTGCGGCTGTTCAATGTGCAGACGCGGCAGTCAGTTTTCTCCAAGGAGTACACGGGTACGCCCGCCAACCCACGGCTGTATGCACATACGATTTCTGACGAAATTCACCAGCACCAGCGAGCCCTGAGGGGCATCGCCCGGACCAAGCTGGCGTTCTCTTCCAACCGAAATCGGGAGCGGCTGGTTGGAACCGTGGAGGATCGAGAAGTCAAGGAGGTGTACATCTCCGACTACGATGGTGCAAACCAGAGACGGATCACCACGAACCGACAGCTCAACCTTATGCCGGTCTGGTCCCCGGATGGGCGCGCGATCGCGTACACGTCGTATCGTCGTGGCTACCCCGATCTATTCATCGCGCTGATCTACGACGGCGTGCAGCAGGAGCCAACCGAAGGTGGCACACAGAACTGGTTGCCCATGTTCTCGCCCGACGGCACCCGTATCGTTTTCACGTCGAATCGCGACGGCAATGCGGAACTGTACGTCATGAACAGCGATGGTTCAGGTGTTCGGCGGTTGACGAATCATCCGGCGATCGACACCACGCCGACATGGTCGCCCACCGGCACGCAGATCGCGTTCACCTCCGACCGAGCCGGTCGGCCGCAAATCTATATCGTTGGTGCAGACGGCCTGAATTTTCGCCGGTTGAGCACCGCAGAATCGTACGCGGACCGGCCCACCTGGTCACCCGCACCGTTCAACGAGATCGCGTTCGCTGCGAGCACCGGGCCGGGATACGACATCAAGACGTACGATCTCGCCAGCGGTGTCACGAGGCGGATCACCTTCGGTGAAGGCAGTAACGAGAGTCCGTCGTACTCGCCGAACGGCCGCCATATCGCGTTTACGTCGACGCGCGCGGGCGACACCCAGATTTTTACGATCGGCCGGGACGGGCGAGGCGTTCGACAAATTACTCGGGAAGGCCAAAACTCCACGCCGTCGTGGTCGAACTAGTGGAAGGATGCATGTATGAACCTGCGATTTAGCACCGGGCCAACGCGGGTGTGCTGGCAGGCGCTCAGGGGTGTTCGCGTTGGTCCCACATCCCTGGTGGCCTGCGCGTTAACGCTGAGCGTCGTTGCGGCGGGGTGCGCGCAGCGGCAGGCGCCGCTAGAGGATTCCGCGCCGCCGGCCGCGACGGCGCCGCCCGTTGCGCCGCCGGTGTCTCAACCTGATGCGCCGCCGACCGAGACCGTACCAATCCTCTCAGAGGTGCTCTCGGGGCCGATTGCGGATGATGGCATCCTCTCCAGATCGCTGGACGAGATGAATCGTGATTCACCACTGTCGCCGGTTTTTTTCGGGGTCGACAGCGCAGAACTGGATGATGGCGGGCGTGCGGTTGTAACGGAAAACGCCGCGGCGCTACAGATGTACCCGACGTGGACGGTCACGATCGAAGGGCACTGCGACGAACGTGGCACGGCGGAGTACAACCTCGCGCTCGGGGAGCGCCGCGCTGTTGCTGTCAAAATGTATCTGGTGTCGCTGGGCATTGCCGCCGACAGAGTGCTGACCGTGAGTTATGGCAAGGAGTTCCCATTCGACGCTGGTCACGACGACCGGGCGTGGGCGCAGAACCGCCGCGGGCATTTTGTGATCACGTCGCAGTAGTCTTAGTCTGAGAGGCAGGGCTGGCCGTCTCCAGCCCGAGGATCGAGATGCAGAAGATCATTTCATGTGCGCTCGCCACACTACTGGCGTCTGTGAGCGTGCCATCGCCTGCCGGGGCTCAGAACCGCGAGCACCAGCAGATGGCGGCGGATGTGCGGATGCTGCAGGAGCAGACGCAGCAGTTGGCGAACACGCTCGCGGCACTCAATCTGGCGCTCGCAGGATCCCTCGAGGCCCTCAACGCGCGACTGGACCAGGCGAGCGAGTCCGCTCGGCAGATCGCCGCTGATCAGAAGGTCACGATCGACAGCGTCGGGGAAGGCGTTCGGGTGATGCGCGAGCGTTCGAATGACACGAACGTGCGGATGGGCGAACTCCGCGAGGAACTTGAGGCATTGCGGATGACCGTGCAGGCGCTTCAACAGTTGGCCATGGCGCCCCCACCGGTGTTGGATCCTGACGCGCCGGTTGATCCGGACGCGCCGGGGGGGCTTCCCGAGCTACCGGCTCCGCTGCCCCTCCCGTCGACCGCCGGCCTGTCGCCGACGCGCCTCTATGAGACGGCCCGGGCTGACTACTTCGCTGGTCAGTGGACCAGTGCGATCAACGGATTCGACGCGTTCCTGCGAGCGTTCCCACGCTCCGAGCAATCTGATGATGCGCAGTTCCACATTGGCGAAACGCACTACGCGCAGAACGCGTGGACGGAGGCGATCGCTGCGTACAATCAGGTCATGCTGAACTACCCCGGCACCAACGCCGTGCCGGACGCGTTCTACAAGCGCGGCCTCGCAGAGGAGCATCTCGGTGAGATGGAGGCGGCGCGTCTTTCCTGGGAGGCGGTCGCCGAGAACTTCCCCGACAGCGATGCGGGGCGACTGGCCAGGCAGAATCTCGACAGGCTAGGAGGGACACCGTAGATGGGCAGCGTGAACAAAGTGATTCTGGTGGGTAACCTCGGTAGGGACGCGGAGTTGCGTTTCACCGCAAGCGGCGCGGCCGTATCCACGTTGAATCTGGCCACCACGGAAGTGTGGAACGACAAGCAGGGGCAAAGGCAGGAGAAAACGGAATGGCACCGGATCGTCCTCTGGGGAAAGCAGGCTGAGAGCCTCCAGGAGTACCTGGTGAAGGGGAAGCAGATTTATGTGGAAGGGCGTCTGCAAACCCGCCAGTGGGACGACAAAGAAGGTAACAAGCGATATACGACCGAGATCAAAGCCGATCGGATCACGCTGCTTGGAGGCGGGGGTGGCGGCCGCAGTGGAGCGACGGGCCGCAGCGGTAGCGCGGGATCTGCGGGTGGGGCGCCTGACGAGTCGCCGATGGAACCGATTACCGACGACGACATTCCTTTCTGAGACGGTCTGACGACGGCGGGTGGTTCGTACGCCGATCAGTGGCCACGCGCGACTGTCCCCGCCACGCATGAGTTCGAGGCCGACATGCTATTGTTGTGTGTCCCTTCCGTACCGATCTTCCAGCCTCACGACATCGTCGAGTTCCGGCGTGGACACCTCCATGACGTCGCAGTCTTCGATCGCCGTCATGCGATGCACGGTTCCCGGCGTGACATGCACGGATTCGCCAGGTACCATGGTCCGCTTCATCAGCACGCCGTTCTGCTCGATCTCAAACAGCATTTTTCCGGAATACAAGTAGATCGTTTCGTCCTTGCGGTCGTGGTACTGCAGGCTCAGCGCATGGCCCGCCTGCACGTGCAGGACCTTGCCGACGTAGCGGTCGGTTTTCGCCCAGTGCAACTCGTAGCCCCACGGTTTTTCGACCCGTGTCACGGCTGTGTCGCTCATAACGTGCTCACCTCGGTGGGCACGTGTCGGTGACCGAGCGTATCGAGCAGGAATTGCTCGATGTCGTCAACCGTTCCGAGCGTGAGAACTCGCGCGGCGATACGTCCCATCTCGCCCGCATTGGTGTGGTGAATGACCAGCTTGGCTTTCGGCAGCGCGTCAGGTGTCATGCTGAATTCCTTGAGTCCGCAGCCGATCAGCAGCGGCAGGAGCAGCGGGTCCGACGCCATTTCGCCACAGACGGACACGGGAATATTCTGGCGCGCGGCGCCTCGGCGGACTTGCCGTAGCAGACGCAGCACGGCCGGGTGTAATGGCTGGTATCGATCCGAAACCCGCTCGTCCGTCCGGTCGACCGCCAGGGTGTACTGAATAAGATCGTTGGTCCCAATCGTAAAAAAATCGGCCTCGCGCGCCAGGAGCGAGGCCACGAAGGCTGCTGATGGCACCTCGATCATGATCCCGACGGCGGCGGGCCCCCCCGCGAGTCCCCTGGCCTCCAGATCGGCCTGCGCTTCGGCGAGCATGATCCTGGCGGCCCGGACCTCTCGGACCGACGACACGAATGGAAACAGAATTCGAAGCGACCCGTGGGCAGCGGCCCGGAGCAATGCACACAACTGGGTCTTAAACATGCCCGGGTACGCGAGGCTCAGGCGGATACCGCGCAGTCCGGCTCGCCCCCCCCCGACCCGCGTCTTGCCCCCCCTGCCGGTCGAGTCCAGCGTCGACCGGTGGCCGGGTGAGCTGGCGCTCATCGATATCGAAGGTTCGGATCGTGACAGTCCGAGACCCCATCTGTTCGACGACCCGTCGATACTCGTCGTATTGCTCGTCCTCCCCCGCCATCTCCGGCGGCCCGCCTCCAAGGAGAAATTCAGAGCGAAACAGCCCTATACCCTCTGCCCCCGACGCGAGCGCGCGCGCGACATCCTCCGAGCGCTCGATATTGGCATGCAGGGAGATTCGCACGCCGTCGCTCGTGGTACATAGGCTGTCAAGCGGGTACTGAGCTTGCGATCGTGGGCGTGCTGGGCGACCGCGCGTTTCGGCTTCGCGGCGAAGCTCGGGGTGGGGATTGACCGTGACCTGACCCGTATCGCCGTCGATGATGACCGTGGCGCCAGGCGGGACGCGCAGGCTGACATTGTGAAGTCCGACAACCGCTGGTACTCCAAGGGACCGGGCCAAGATCGCGGTGTGGTAGGTCCGGCTGCCTGCGTCGGTGGCAAAGCCCCCAATGCGATCCCAGTCCATCTGCGCGACGACAGACGGCATGAGCTCGTCAGCGATGAGCACACAGGGCGCATCGAGATCGTCAAGAAGGCCCCGGATGCCGCCCTGCTCGCCTCGGACGTTCATCCGCAGGCGTCCCGACACGTCGTGCAGGTCGCCCTTTCGCTCCCGCAGGTACGGATCAGGCAGGTCGTTGAGGACGTCCGCCAGCTCGTCGATGGCTCGTTGGACCGCCCACTCCGCATTCACCCGTTCGTCCTTGACGATGGCCGAGGCCCGTCCAAGTAACAGCGGGTCGTCGAGCATCAGGATCTGTGCGTCAAATATCGCCGCCAGGTCTCTACCCTTTTGCGTGGCAACACGGTCCCGGATCTGCTCGAGCTGCTCCTGGGATCGGATCCGCGCTCGGTCCAGCCTCGACAGCTCACGCGCAATCCGGTCAGGGGAGATCGGAAACCTGATGACCCGTGTGCCCTGGACGGTCACAAGCGCGGCGCCGATCGCCAGCCCGCTCGAAACGCCGATGCCTGTCAGCTGGTTCACGACTCTTCACCAAGTCCAGATTCGACCAGATGGGCCAGCGCGGCAGCCGCGGCAGCTTCGTCTGCTCCATCCGCGGTGATCGTCAGTCTCGTGCCGGGCCCCGCTGCCAGCAGCAGAATACTCAAGATGCTCTTACCATCCATCATTTTGGCGTCGCGTCCGATGCTGATGCGTGATGTGAATGTGGCGGCTAGCCAGACGAATCTCGCCGCTGTGCGCGCATGCAGTCCAAGCTCGTTGCAGACCGTGACGGCCACCGTCGTCATCGTGGCTACCTCATCAACGGCAGCGCTGACCTCATCGTCGAACCGAGAGTCACGTGTTTTCACCCCGGAGCAGATCGGAGGCGACCCAGATCGCGTTTCGCGCGCGCTCCCGCGCCTCCCTGGCAATTTCAAGTAAGCTCACCTGCTCGCGACGGTTCGCCAGCGAAATCAGCATGGGCAGATTGACGCCAGTGAGCACCTCCACGTTGTCCTGCCCGAGAAAGGTCATGGCCAGCTTCGACGGCGTGCCGCCGAACATGTCGGTCAGGAGCAGCACACCCTCACCCTGTTGTACGCGCGCAATCGCTTGCTCGATCGCATCGCGGGCGTCGCTGGTCTCGTCGTGCCACCCGATCGACACGGCCGCGAAGTTTGGCAGCTCACCGACGATCATCTCGGTCGCGTTGAGTAGCTCGGCTGCGAGTTGTCCGTGCGTGACGGCGACGATACCAATCATGTCAGCGCCTCATATGTCCCTATGTGTGACCCGGAGCGTGATGCCCTTGATCCCAGTCAGCGATCGTTTGAGTGTTTCGGCCATCATCACTGAACGGTGCCGTCCGCCCGTACAACCCACTGCAACGGTCAGGTAGGCCTTTCCCTCCTGTACGTAGTGTGGGAGCGCAAAACTCAGGAATGCTTCCAGCTTTACGGTGAAGTCCCTGGTTGCCGGATGCCGCCGCATGTATTTGATCACGGCCTGATCCCGCCCAGTGAGATTGCGAAGGGCATCGACGAAATGCGGGTTCGGCAGACAGCGCAAGTCGAACACGAGATCCGCGTCGAGTGGAATACCGTGCTTATAGCCGAAACTGACCAGGTTGACCACCATGCTCGCCTTGGCCCCACCGCCGCGCGAGATACCCATGAACGTGTCACGAAATTCATGTACGGTCAGGTTGGAGGTGTCGAGAATCAGATCCGCCATCGAGCGGATCGATTTCAGCTTCCGCCGCTCCTCGGTGATGCCCTCGCTCACCGACCGATCGGGTGCGAGTGGATGAGGGCGTCGACTCTCACTGAACCGCCTGACCAGCGCGGCGTCGTCGGCCTCAAGAAAGATTAGCGTCGGTGTGACGGGGCCGCGTGTTTCGAGCTTTCGATAGATGCGGGGAAACTGAGCCAAAAACCCACCCTCCCGCACGTCGACGACGATGGCGACCTTCCCGACGCTGGTTTCTTCCCGCGTCGCGAGATCCGCCATGGTGGGAATCATCTGCGTCGGGAGGTTGTCGACGCAGAAATAGCCAAGGTCCTCAAGCGCTCGAATGGCCTGCGTCTTGCCAGCCCCGGAGAGTCCCGTCAGGATCACAAATCGGCCTGTGCCGCGCGTGACTCGCCGGCCAGGAGTTGGCGACCGTCTCTTCTTCACCGTTGGCTTTGTCATACACCGAGACCACGGTCGAAGCTCAGTACAGCACCCTGCGTTGGTTCGATGTCGGGATTTTCAGCTCTTCGCGATACTTGGCAATCGTGCGACGTGCCAGATCGAGTCCCTCACGTTGAAGCAGGCCCACAATCTTGGAATCGCTCAGCGGCCGCTGCGGGTCCTCGTGCTCGATGATCTTGCGGATTCGCTGCTTGATCGTGACAGACGAGACTGCCCCGCCATACGAGCTCGCGATGCCACTGTGAAAGAAGTACTTCAGCTCGAACACCCCCTGGGGCGTGTGCATGTACTTGTTCGTCACCACGCGGCTCACGGTCGACTCATGCATGCCGATATCGTTAGCCACATCGCGCAGGACCAGCGGACGCAGATATTCGATTCCATGATCGAGGAAGTCACGCTGGAAGGCGATGATGCTCGTCGCAACCTTATGAATCGTTTTCTGACGCTGTTCGACCGATTTGATTAACCAGAGCGCGGAGCGGAACTTGTCCTTGACGTACGCTCGTGTCTCGTCAGTGTTCTCCGCCACGCTCTTGTCCATCAGTCGGCGATACACCGGACTGATACGAAGCTGGGGCAAGCCGTCCTCGTTGAGCAGCACGACGTACTGGTCCTCGGCCTTCACGATATACACGTCGGGAATCACGTACTGCGACGCGGACGGGTTGTAGCGGCTCCCCGGCTTGGGGTCGAGGTGCCGAATGGTTTCGATGTGCGGCTTGAGGTCGTCGATCGACATGCCCATTTTGCGGGCCAACTCCGGGACTTGATGGTTCTGCAGCAGCCGCATGTGCTCGGTGATGATCTTCTCAGCCGTCAGGATCTTCTCGGCCGGCGCACCGCCCACGCCCAGGTGTCGCAGCTGGAGGAGGAGGCACTCCTGCAGGTCACGTGCAGCCACGCCGATCGGATCGAAGGTCTGCACCAGTGCCAAGGCACGCTCGACGTCTTCGGTCGGCCACGGCCCCATGCCGGCCAGTTCTTCGACCGTCGCCACCAGCTGCCCGTCGCCGTCGAGATTGCCGACGATCGCCTCGCCGATGTCTCGTATCAGCGGGTCGTCGCTTTGCATCGAGAGCTGCCAGAGGAGATGATCGGAGAGCGACGCGGCCGTCGAGAGCGTGTTCTCGATCGGCGGAAGCTCCTTGACTTCGGTCGGCATGCGCGATCGGTAGCCCTCGTCGAGGTACTCTCCGAAAAAGTACTCGTAGTCCTGGTCGTCCCAGATGTCTGTCTTTTCTTTGTCCGGCGTCTGCTCGTCCTGTTTCTCAGGAGAGGCCTCGGCGGGTTGCAGTTCCTCGGTGGGGACCTCTTCGAGCATCGGGTTCTCCACCATTTCCTGGTTGAGCAACTCGGATAACTCGAGCGTTGACATGGGCAGGAGCTTGATCGCCTGCTGCAGCGATGGCGTCAGAATCAGCTTCTGTGCGAGCTTGGTGTGCAGCCTTTGCGAAATAGCCATGTAATCAGACGATCAGCGTCGCTGTCCCAGCACTGAAAAACATCTTAGTCCAAGCGGAAGTCGGTCCCCAGATAAATTCGGCGCACGTCCTCGTCAGTCGCAAGCGATTCAGGTGTGCCACTCTTGAAGATCGCTCCGTCGTGCACGATGTAGGCCCTGTCGGTAATGCGAAGCGTCTCGCGGACATTGTGGTCGGTGACGAGCAGGCCGATGCCGCGCGCCTTCAGATGAACGATGATGTTCTGGATGTCGGTCACGGCGATCGGATCGATGCCGGCAAAGGGCTCGTCGAGGAGCATGAATCTGGGCGAGACGACCAATGCGCGGGTGATCTCCGTCCGTCGCCGCTCCCCGCCAGACAGCGTATACGCGGGAGCCTTCGCGAGCGGTGTCAGATTAAGCTCGCCCAGGAGCTCCTCGAGTCTGGTTCGTCGTTCGCGACGACTCAGATCGAGCGTTTCTAGAATGGCCAGGATGTTCTGCTCCACAGTGAGCCCGCGAAAAATCGAGGGCTCCTGAGGCAGGTACCCAATCCCCTTCCGGGCTCGTACGTACATTGGATCGTCGGTAAGATCTTCACCGTCCAGGATCACCCGTCCCGCATCGGGCGCCGTCAATCCAACCGTCATGTAGAACGTTGTCGTCTTGCCGGCTCCGTTCGGGCCAAGGAGGCCGACGACTTCCCCGGACGCGACTTCGAGGCTCACGCCCCGAACAACCGTGCGGCCGCTGTAGGACTTGGTGAGCGCGTGGGTCTGCAGCGTTGCCATCAGGGCGCGGGCGTGGCGACGCACGACGCGCCACGTCTAGACTGGGTGCGAACTTCTTCTCGCCCGTCGACGATGATGCGCTCGGTTGACTTGAAGAAAGTCATGGTTCTTCCACTGGTCTCCCGGCACTCCTCGATGATCGTGACTGGAATGGTGGCGACACCGCTCATGACGTAGCGCTCGTCTTCGGCGAAGTACGTCAGCCGATCGCCCGTCGCAACACGCACGCCGAGATTCGCGCTGACATCCCCGTAGGCCTCAAGTCTCTCTGCGCTGGACGTGGTCCGGCCAAGGACGATCTCAATGCGTCGGGCACGGATATCTCCCTGGGGCCCGCTGAGCTGAGCGGGCGCCGCGGCACCGACGACCGGTGGGATCGGCAGCGGAGTTTCATAGACAATCGTTCGCGCGTCGTCGTCATATCGAATTCCGGCCCCACGCCCCACGGCCTCTCCGAGGTCGAGCACGATGGTCGACCGCGCGGTCCCGGAGGCGACCAGGTCGGCGCTCGCGCGGTCGAGCATGATCTCGTCGGCCCGGATGGCCGTCGCCCCTTGCCACAAGGTGGCGTTTCCCGCATAGACGACCGCGCCCGCACCACCCTGATAATCCAGCGTGTCCGCGCTGACGTTCACAGGCTCGCCGTCTTGCAGCAACCCTGGAAGGCGCCCTGACGCACCCGCGTGCAGCAGCGTCGTGACTGAACCGCTGGCGGTCATCTGTCTCCCCGCCAGCGTGACATTGATCACATCGGCGTCGATTTCAATCTGCTCGTCAGCGACGTGAGGGGAGCGCCCAGCATCGACTCCAGACAAACGCAACGTGCCGTTGGTCGGGTCGTACTGGGCCTCGGCCCCGGACGCTTGAAGCCCCTGCTCCCCAAACTGGACGCCGCCGCTGAAGTTCGTAGCCGTGACTGAAGTGTCAGCGAGCGTAATGCGCAGCATGTTGGATCGGACCGTTCGCGGCCCTCGCCCCTCGCCCGCCTCCTCCCGATATTCCACCTCGCCATCGAAGCGGGCTGCAGTCAGATCCTTCCCTGGTTCCCCTGTGGCTTCGAACATCGACGCGCTGACGTTTCGCCGGGGCGCTCCGGGCAAAGCCACCTGCACATGGCCATTGCCAGTGGCGCGAACGAGTGCCCCATCCGGAGTAAACGACAGGTCGAGCACGTCGCCGACGAACTCGCGCCCCGCCTCGTCGCCGGCGCCGTTCATCACGATCGCGCCATCTCCGGAGAGCAGTACGCGCTCAAGCGCCGCACCGTCCTCGGTGTAATCCAGGTCGATATCGTCGGCGGTCATCGAGTCGAACGCACCACCGCCAACGACGCTCGCATGTCCGCGGAGCTCCATCGCGGTCACGAACTCGACGCCCGTCGATAGGCGCACGAAGCTGTTGTCGGCCTCCAGCACCTGCTGGCCCCGTAAGACATACACGCTTCCGGTGAGTGTGAGGGAGTCCTCCAGGCGGGCCAAGGTGGCGACATCCGCATGAAATTCAGTTGCCGGGACGTCATTTTCGTCGGTCACCGCCACTCGAGCCTGGTCCAGCAGGGACAATACGTCCGTCTCCTGGTCGTAAGTCATTCCGACACTAGAGCCAGTCATTCTTCCCTTTTGGAACGAAACAGGGCCCGGCACCCGTACAGTCGCGTCGGCTTCGCTGAAGATGGCGCGGTCGGCCGTGGCGAGGAAGCCATCACTGGCAGCGAGCGTGACATCGCCAGCGAGTTCGAGCTCCGCCTGTCCTTCACCAGCCTGCGCCTCCCGTCCGGATACGACGAAGTCGCGGCCGGCGCGCTGGCGGACCGTGATGGTCACGCCGACGAACTTGGTGGCGCCACCCTCGTAGGTCAGTTGTCGATCGGCTTCGATGACGTAGTCTTGCCTGGCTGCCCTGAACTGCTGAAAGGTGGCTCCGACACTCTCGAGCACCGCGCTGGGGTCCAGCCCAGGCGTCCGGGTTACGGGCGCTGCGTTTTGACGTTCGCCTATCGTCGTGTACACCGTAATCGCGACAACGATACCGAACACGGCCACGCCGAACCGAGCGCGCTTCTGCCACTTCATTGACATGATCTTACCCCTTCAGTCGCTATGGCCTGTAGGGCGGAGGGCACCGTTCGCGATGAGGGGCCGCGACGGGCGTTACTCCCCGGGCGCACGAAAGTCGGCGACATTCAGCTGCAGGTACCGCTCGCCTCGCCAGCTATCTTGCTCAAGGGAGAACGCCACGTCGATCGCGGTGCGATTGGCCGAGACGAAGCCCTCACGGTCGGCTGCGCGCCAGGCAATGCCCCGTATGATCTTGCCCCCCTGACGAAACGACATCTTCAGGTGGCGTTCTTTGAGTAGACGCGGACCGTCAACGATCTCCACGGAACGAGCGCTGAAGACAGGACGCGGGTTGCCGATGCCGAATGGACCGAGTGCAGAGAGGTCAGACGCCACCTGCTCGCTGATCGCTTTGAACGTCAGCGGCCCGTCGATCGACAGTCGGGGCCGCAAGTCGGCTGGCTGCAGTGTTCGGTCCGCGTACGCATTGACCCGGGCTCGTAGTTCGGAGATCCGGGAAGACTCAAGCGTCAGCCCGGCCGCCTGTTTGTGACCGCCGAACTTTGTCATGACATCGGCGCATGATTCGAGCGCGGCGAGCATATCGAACGAGGGAATACTGCGGCACGACCCGTGGGCGGTGTCACCGTCTATGGAGAGCACGATCGCGGGCCGGTGCGTGGCGTCAAGCAGCTTCGACGCCACGATGCCGATCACGCCTCTGTGCCAACCGTCGCCGGCCACGACGATCACCGAGCGGGACCCGATGTCGAGGTCTGACTCGACGGCCGCTCGGGCTTGGGTGACGATGTCCGCCTCCTCCGCTCGCCGCCGCAGGTTCTCCGAATCGAGCAGTTCGGCGAGGTCCCTGGCTTCGTCGGCCATCGCCTCATCCGACGCAAGAAGGAGTCTGGCGGCGATGTCGGGAGTGCTCATGCGCCCGGCGGCGTTGATGCGCGGGCCGATCACAAAACCGATGTGATAGCTGTCGATCTCTTTGCCAGAGAGGCCGCAGACGTCCAACAGCGATCGCAACCCGACTTTGTGCGGACCCGCGGACAGCATGCCGAGGCCCAGCTTCGCAATGATTCGATTTTCACCAATGAGCGGCACCATATCCGCCAATGTGCCGATCGCCGCGATCTTGACGAAGGCCGGCAGCCAGCTCATCCGGTCAGACGTGAGGCAGAGCGCCTGTACGACTTTCAGCGCGACGCCCACTCCCGCCAGGTTCTTATCCGGATAGGTGCAGTCGTGGCGTTTCGGATTGATGACGGCCAATGCCGGTGGGAGCGCGTCGTCAGGCTCGTGATGATCCGTGATGATCAGATCGAGCCCAAGTGCGCTGGCATGGCGCGCTGCCTCCGCCGCTCGAATCCCGCAATCCACGGAGATGACCAAGCGCACACCTTCCGCCTGCAGGCGATCGAGCGCCGGAATCTGCAGGCCGTAGCCGTCGCGCAGTCTCTCCGGGATGAAGTGGGTCACGTCGGCACCGAGCATCTCCAGGGCACGACGGAGAATGACTGTCGATGTGACCCCATCGACGTCATAGTCCCCGTGGATCGCGATCCGCTCCTTGCGAGCCACTGCGCCACGGATACGTTCCACGGCTACGGTCATGTCGGCCAGTCGAAAGGGATCGTGGAGATCGTCCAGTGACGGGACCAGAAATCGCCTGGCCTGTTCCAGCTCCCCCAACCCGCGGATGCACAGGAGTCGCGCAATGATTGGCGAAACACCAAGCTCGCGCATGAGCAGATCGACGATGTCAGCGTCGCAGGTCGCGGTGTCCCAGATTCGCTCAACCATGCGAGCTCCTGATGCAAGCGAGTGAGGTCACCGAAGCGTGACCGACCCGACGCCGCAGATCTGCTCGACGTCCGAGACAAGCTGCTCTGATGGCCGGACGCGAATCTGGGCATTCACATCCAGCTTCACGCGGAGGTGACGCGCCGGCTCAATCAAGTCGATCGACACACGCCGATCTCCTTGGTGTTGCAGCAGCACGTCCCACAATCGCATGAATGTCTCGCGGTCGTGGGGCGGCGCTGACAGGGTGATGGCGACCGAAGATGTCAACTGCTCGGTCACGATGGAGATTGGCGCGATTTCTGAGGCCAGAATCCGCGTCGATTCGTCGTCCCCTTCCAACCGGCCCTTCACGAGCACCATGTGACCGGCTTCTGCCAGATGTCCGTACTGCTGAAAGGGTTCAGGAAAGACAACCACTTCTACGCTTCCCTGGGCGTCATCAACAGTGATGACGCACATTGCGTGGCCCTTGCGGGTTTTCAGTGGTCGCAGCCCAGAGACGATGCCGCCGATTGAAATCTCCTCAGACGTGCGAGAGCCGTTGCCAGTACCGCGAGCACCGGCGCTATCACGGTCGGGTGCGGAGTCGTCATCGACCATCTTTCGCGCATTGAGATCGCCGGTCGTCTTCGCGCCGAACTCGCGCAGCGCGTCTGCATGCCGGTCCATGGGGTGTCCCGACCAGTACAGACCGAGCGCATCCTTCTCGTATTGCAGTTGCTCGATCTCCGTCCACGGAACCGCAGACGGCAGCGTCGCCATCTCCGCCCCTCCGGTTGCGTCGTCGCTGCCGAACAACTGCGTTTGACCAAGGTCTCTGTCTCGCTGGTGGCGAGCTCCGTGCTCGCATGCGGCGTCAATGGCGGCGAACTGCCGCGCTCGCCCGTCGCGTCCTCCGCCACCGGCGAGCGAATCGCTGGCCCCGGACTTGACGAGCGCCTCGAACACTCGTTTGTTGGCAATGCGAAGGTCGACGATTTCACACAGCGCACCCAGCGACGGAATGCGTCCGCCTAGCTCTGCGCGAGCGGCAAGAATGGCTCGCACGGCCCCCTCCCCCAGGCCTTTGATCGCTGATAATCCGAATCGCACACCCTTCCCATGCTCCACTGAAAAGGTGAGCTCGCTCTCGTTGACGTCGGGAGGCAGGACCGGAATGCCTCTATCCCGCGATTCGCTCAGGTACACGGCGAGCTTGTCGCTGTTCTGCGACTCGATGGTGAGCAACGCGGCAGCAAAATGCCAGGGATAGTTCGCCTTGAGATAAGCCGTCTGGTACGCGAGGTAAGCGTACGGTGTGGAGTGAGACTTGTTGAATCCGTAGCCCGCGAAGTGTTCCATCTCCTCGAAAACCTTCGCGGCCTTGCTCCTGCTGATGCCGTTCCTCTTCGCGCCGGCGAGGAATTCGTCGCGCTGCTGCGCCATCACCGTCGGGTCCTTCTTGCCCATGGCCTTACGGAGGACATCAGCTTGACCCAATGAGAATCCGGCGAGCGCTTGCGCGATGCGCATGACCTGCTCCTGGTAGGCGATCACGCCGTAGGTGTCGGACAGGATGGGCTCGAGCTCCGGGAGCTCGTACTTGACCTCGGCCCGCCCCTGTTTGCAGGCGATCCAGTCATCCACGCGCCCGCTTCGAAGCGGGCCTGGCCGGTACAGCGCATTGAGTGCGATCAGGTCTTCAAGGCGCTCGGGCCGCGCCTTTCTGAGCAGCTCGCGCATGCCCGAACTCTCAAACTGGAACACACCAAATGTCTGACCGTCGCTGAACAGCTCGAACGCCTTGGCGTCGTCGAGTGGAACGCTGTCGATATCAAGGTCGATGTCTTCGGTGCGTTTAATCTCGGCGAGCGCGTCATGAATGAGCGTAAGCGTGCTGAGGCCCAGGAAGTCCATCTTGAGCAGCCCAACCCGCTCGATCTCCTTCATGTTCCACTGCGTCGTAATTTCGTCCCGCGCCCCTTTGTAGAGCGGCGCGTAGTCGGTGACTGAGCCTGGCGCAATCACCACACCGGCGGCATGTACCGACGCGTGTCGCGACATGCCCTCGAGACGCCGTCCGATGTCGAGTACCTCCTTGACCTTCTCGTCCTTCGCCGCCATGTCCGCCAGCGTCGGATTCTCTGCGAGCGCCTTATCAAGCGTCATGTCGAGCGCCGCAGGAATCTGTTTCGCGACTCGGTCGACATCAGCGTAAGGCATATCAAGCGCGCGTCCCACGTCCCGTACCACGGCCTTCGCCTTCATGGTGCCGAACGTAATGATTTGCGCGACGTTCTCCCGACCGTACTTCCGCGTCACATAGTCGATGACCTCTCCACGGCGGCGTTCGCAGAAGTCGACATCGATGTCCGGCAGTGATACGCGCTCGGGGTTCAGAAAACGTTCGAAAATCAGATCGAAATTAAGCGGGTCCACGTCGGTGATGCGCATCGACCAGGCGACCAGGGATCCAGCCGCCGACCCACGGCCCGGTCCGACCGGGATCTGCTCTTCGCGCGCGTACCGGATAAAGTCCCAGACAATCAGGAAGTAACCCACGTAGCCCATCTTCTTGATCATCGCGAGTTCGTACTCGAGCCGCCGCTCGTACTCGTCGACTGTATGCCGCAGCCGACCGGCCGCCGCGAGCTGCTGGAGCCGCGACATGCGTTGAGCGAATCCCTCGCGCGCGACGTGGTCGAAGTACTCGTCCAGCGTGAATCCCTCCGGCACGCCGAACGACGGGAGGTGGTTCTGGCCCTTCGGAATAGTGACGTTACAGCGCTCTGCGACAAGTAGCGTGTTTCGGAGGGCCTCGGGATGGTCACCAAACACCGCAGCCATCTGGTCGGCTGTCTTGAGAAAAAACTGATCGCCGTGATAGCGCAACCGTTGGGTGTCGTTCACAGTTTTGCCGGTGCCGATGCAGAGCAGCACGTCGTGTGGTTGCGAATCACCCTGGCGCAGGTAGTGCACGTCGTTGGTGGCGACGATCGGAAGATTGAGCTCACGTGCCAGCGGAAGGATGCCGCGGTTGACGACCAGTTGCTCCTCGATGCCCTGGTACTGCATTTCGAGAAAGAAGTTCTTGGGGCCAAGGATGTCTCGCAGCCGTGCTGCTGCCTCCAGCGCGGGCTTGGCTTGCTCCACTCTGAGCGCGCTTGCGACTTCGCCCTTCAGGCAGCTGGACAGACCGATAAGTCCCTCCGCGTGTCCGGCGAGCAGTTCTTTGTCTATCCGCGGACGATAGTAGAAGCCTTCGGTATACCCGGCGGAGACCAGTCTGATGAGGTTTCGGTAACCCTGGTCCGTCTCCGCCAGCAGTACAAGGTGGTTCGTTTCCGTCTGCGAGCCCGACTTCTTGTGCCGGCTGCCCGACGCGACGTATACCTCGCAGCCAAGGATGGGCTTCAGGCCGCGATCACGCGCGTGATCGTGAAACACGACAGACGAGAAGAGGTTGCCGTGCTCAGTGACCGCGAGCGCCGGCATCTTCAGTTTGACCGCTTCGTCGAGCAACTCGTCGACGCGGCATGCACCGTCGAGCAGCGAGAACTCAGTGTGCAGATGAAGGTGGACGAACTCTGCCACGTCTACTCCCACTCAATGGTGGAGGGAGGCTTCGAGGAGATGTCGTAGACCACTCGGTTGATACCGCGGACCTCGTTGACGATGCGGGACGAGATGGAGGCGAGTAGTTCGTAAGGCAATCGCGCCCAGTCAGCCGTCATTCCATCGAGGCTTTCAACCGCCCGGATGGCCACGGTGTGTTCATAAGTACGGGAATCTCCCATCACGCCGACGCTCTGGACAGGCAGCAGCACGGCGAAACTCTGCCACACGCGTTCGTACCAACCGGCGCCACGGATCTCCTCGGCCACGATCTTGTCAGCGAGTCGGAGCAATTCCAGCCGTGGGCGAGTGATGTCACCGACCACTCGCACGGCCAGCCCTGGCCCTGGAAAGGGTTGGCGAACGACAAACTTCGCATCAAGGCCGAGATCACGGCCAACACGTCGGACCTCATCCTTGAAGAGGTCCCGCAGCGGTTCGACCAGCGTGAAGCGCATTCGATCAGGTAAGCCACCCACGTTGTGATGGCTCTTGATCACGACAGACGGACCGAGCACGGACGCTGATTCGATGACATCGGGATACAGTGTGCCCTGGCCCAGGAAATCGAAGCCGCCGAGTTCTTCGGCACGTTTCTGAAACACATCGATGAACGTGCCGCCGATGACCTTTCGCTTCTCTTCCGGGTCCGTTACGCCGGCCAGCCGCTCGAGAAAGAGGTCGGACGCGTCGACGAACTCCAAGGGCAGGTGCATCTTCTCCGCAAAGCGGATGCGAATCTGGTCGGCCTCCTCATAGCGGAGAAGCCCGTTGTCCACAAAGATGCATGTCAATCGATCGCCGATCGCACGATGCATGAGCAGCGCGGCCACCGTCGAGTCGACTCCGCCGGACAGCCCGCAGACCACCCTGCCCTCTCCCACCTGCGCGCGGATGCGAGCCATCGCCTCGTCGATGAATGACGCAGTCGTCCAATCGCCGGAGCATCCGCACACACCATAGGCGAAGTTGCGGAGGATCTCCGTCCCGGATTGTGTATGCACGACCTCCGGATGAAACAGCAACGCATAGAGCGACCGTTCTGGGTCTGCCATCGCCGCCACAGGCACCGTGTCCCCTGTCGCAGCCACCGAGAATCCAGGCGGGACCGCCGCCACGTCGTCACCGTGGCTCGCCCACACGCGCAGTTCGCTGGGGATTTGGGAAAACAGGCCGAGCCCGTTCGACGCCTGTCCTGTCACATGGACCAGCGCATGACCGAACTCGCGGTGACCTGAACGACCAACGTCCCCACCCATGACTTCCGTCATGAGCTGCATGCCATAGCAGATGCCCAGCACCGGGGCACCGAATTCGAAGACTTGCGGATCGCATCTTGGTGCGCCCGCGTCTGACACGCTCAAGGGGCCGCCAGACAGGATGATGCCACTGGGCTTTTTTGCGCGCAGCGTCTCGAGAGGCGTGCTGAACGGCACCACCTCGGAGTAGACGGACAACTCACGCAGACGCCGCGCGATGAGCTGCGTGTACTGCGAGCCGAAGTCGAGGACGACGATCGTCTGATGGGCCACTAAGGGGGTACTCGAACAACTCCGCCGGGCGACATCCTGCCCGGCGTCGCAAGTTATTATACCGAGTGCGCGTTACTCGAACGATGCGGTGTCGTACGCTCACCGCGGTGGCGACGCTCGCGCTCATCGTCAGCTGGGGCACCTACTCGGAGGCGCGGCAGGGTGCTGCGGTCAGCGCGGAGCGCCGGCGGGATGCGATTGAGCGCATGTGGCGCGACGCGAAGCCCGCGCCCGCACCGTTGCTGCCGGCCGAGCTCGCGTGGACGCTCACACTGCCGATCGTGCCGTCCGCGCCCGGTGCGATGGACCAGGACCGCGTTTATATCCCGCTGCGCCAGGATCTCCTCGTTGCGTTGGGGCGCGAAACCGGTCTCGTGGAATGGACCCGGGCGATCGATACCGCCGATCCCATCGTCGTCGGGCACACTGCGCTCTTTGCCGTCAGTCGGGGCCAGATCCGGGCGCTCGACGCCGCGAGCGGCGCGGACCTGTGGTCCGTCGAGGTCGAGGGGACCATTACGGCACCCCTCGCATGGGATAGCGGCTGGCTGATCGCGATCACTGAGCCGGGCGAGGTACTCGCCTTCCGGGCGGCAGACGGTGTCTTGATCTGGCGTCGCGCACTTGGCGCGCCATCACCACACCCGGCGGTGCCCGGAGGCGACGAGGCGCTGTACCTCACGTTGGAGGACGGTCGAGTTGTGGCACTAGAACTGGAACGTGGCGAGCCGATCTGGGAACAGGCTCTCCCTGGCACACTCAGCGAACCAGCCGCCGCACGCGACCGCGTGTTCGTTGGCTCGACAGACAATTTCTTTTACGCGCTGCACGCCGATTCTGGAGCTCTCACGTGGAAGTGGAGAAACGGCGGCGACGTGATCGGTGCCGCTGCCGACGGTGATCTTGTCTACCTGGCGTCGCTGGACAACGTCGTCCGTGCCGTGAACCGCGGGAACGGTAATCAGCGCTGGCTGCAGTCAACCAGCACCCGCCCGGTCCTACCGCCGCGTGCTTTCAGTGGCATCGTCGTCTTGTCGGGGCTGATGCCGGCCGTCACCGCGCTCATCGGTGAAACAGGCGCAGTCATGGGCACGCACGCTCCCGGGAACCTTATTGGCACCCCGCTGGTTGACCCGGCGCTGAAGCCGTTCCAGGTAGCCATGGTCACGGTGACGCGAGAAGGGGTCGTTGAGGCCCTACGCCCAACCGGCATGATGTTTCGTGAGGCCGCGAGTGTCCCGCTGACGGTGTTGCCGGGCCGCATACTGAGCAGAGAGAGGCTGGCATCTGCTCCAGGCGCTGGTGCGCCATTGGGCGGGTTCGCTGCCCCATAAGCGCACGTGGCTGTCTGACGTCGGGCTACCCGGAGGTTTCCACGCCGCGCATGGCGGAGGCGAGCCGTCGCACGCCTTCTTCAATCCGCTCCTCGGTGCAGGAGGAGAACGAGAGCCGGATCCGATCGTGGCCGGTTCCATCGACGTAGAACGCACTGCCGATCACGACGACCAGCTGGTGATCGAGTGCGCGTGAGAGCAGCGTCAGGTCATCTGTGCCGTCAGGCAACGTCGCCCAGAGAAAGAAGCCGCCTTTGGGTGCGGACCACCGGAGGTTGTTGCCGATGTTGGCTTGCAGCGACCGCTCCATGACGTCGCGCTTGCGCTGGTAGAGCCGCCGCAGCGCCGGCGCGATGCGCTCGAGGGTGCCTCGGCGCAACAGTTCTTGCACGAGGCGCTGATCCAGGCTCCCTGTCATCAAGTCGGCCGACTGCTTGGCCGTTTCGAACCGATCGGCCAGCGCCGCAGGAGCGACCATCCAACCGACGCGAAATCCAGGCGCCAGGGTCTTCGAGAAGCTGCTCAGGTAGATCACCCGCCCACCGTCGTCGTACGACCGGATTGCGCGCGTTTCATCCTCGCTCGTGACGTCCCCGAAGTACAACGATCCGTACGGGTCGTCTTCGATGATCAGTACATCGCGGCGCTCTGCCCAGTCGACTAGACGCTGTCGCTTCGCCTGCCCCAGCAGCACGCCCGTCGGGTTCTGAAAGTTAGGCACCAGATACAGGAGCGTGACGCGGCGACCCGCGCGCCGTTCCCGTATGCAGACCTCGTCCAGGTGGTCGAGGTTGATGCCGTCCTGGTCCTGCGTGACACCAACGAGGTGTGCCTGCGCGTTCGTGAACGCCGAGATGGCGCCGGTATAGGCTGGCAACTCCACGAGTACGGCGTCGCCTGGCGTGACCAGTACTCGTCCTATGAGGTCGAGGCCTTGTTGGGACCCTGACGTGATCAGCAGCTCATCAGGCGTGGCTGCGATTCGGCGGGTGGTCAGTAGTTGGATGATCGAGTCGAGCAGTGGCTGGTGGCCGCGCGTCGGTCCGTACTGCAGGACGTCGCCATCGGTCTCTGAGAGCAGCTCGTTCGCGACGTCCCGTATGGCGCTCACTGGAAATGACTCAGGATCCGGGTACCCTGCTGCGAACGAGACCATGTCAACGTTGCTCGCGATGACGGTGCCCATTCGCCTGATCGCCGATTCACGTAGTCGACGTCCCGTCGGAGAAAGGAATCTGTCGAAGTTGGTCATGACTCGAAGGGCACCCGATCGTACACAGCGGCTGAGGCAAACCGACGGTCCCTGCGACGGTCCGCGAATGTACCGTACAGTTTGAGGTACGCACCGACGGCCGTGAGGCTAAGATACTGAAAGACGAGCCCCCGTAGAAGCCACGCAAGCACCTGTAGCGGCAATGCGGCGAGGCCGAAAAACGGAACGAACGTCACGAGTCCGAGTGCGGCGGTCGCCAGCACTGACGCTCCTGTGGCAACCACAACAAGGCCGAGTACTAAGAGGAACACGCTGCCGATATTTCTTGGCTCGCTCCGCAGGAACGCTGCGGCGCGGAACGTCGCGACGCTCACGCTGCAATCTTCGGCCGCGATCACGATCTGCACCAGCAGGTACAGCAGGTTGATGACGGTGATCCACAGGACAAAGGCGGCTGCGAGCAGGGCGGCGAGGCCCCAGCCCTCGGACGGATCACGTCCCGCACCAACCAGGAGAAAGCCGAGCCCGGAGACGGCGTATACCCCGATGAGAATCAGACACAGGCGCGCGTAGCGCGAGAAGAGTGAGTGCGCTGACGCGAGATACCCGTCAATCGAGAACCGCGACGCTCGTGCCACAACTGGAAGCTGCAGTGGGGGCTCCTTAGCGGCCCCGCATCCCGATCGCTTCGCACCAGTGTCGCCACTGTGCCCGCCCTGACAAGCACAACGAACAACGAGCCGCCGATGACGACGACCGCAATGGCGAGGCCGCACGCTGCCAATGCCGTCGGGTGCGACATCAAGGACAACGTCAGTGTCGCGGTCATCTCACGCCACTCGAGCGACATCAGGCTAGAGGGGTCACGGCCGATCCCCAGCGCCACGAGGAAGAGGCTCCCAACGACCGGAGCGGCCAGCAGGAGTCTGAACAGCGACCCGGCGGACGCCTGGATGAGCGTGACCGGCCAGTTCGCGGCCGCGATCAGCGCTCCGCGCTTGACCGCGGCCTTTAGGGGATGAGGCGACATGACGTGTCCGTCCATGCTACCCAAAGTCCCGGCATTCGGCTCCCCTACCTGGTGGTGCGGAGCCGTCGGGGGACCAACGGCCTACAATGCATTCTGTGCGCCTTCCGGACCGCTCCGCGCCCACGTCGCCGTTGCCCTGGCGGCGGCTCGTCAGCATTGCCGCCGCTGGTGCCGTCTGCGCGCTGGTCATTCTCGCGCTCGGCTACCTGACTGAGCGAATAGTTCTCGGTTCGGACGAAGCGGCGGCGCGTGCCAGAACGGAGGCTGACGTGCTTGCCTCCTTCGACACCATGGCGCGTGCCCTGAGATTGATGGCGCTGGGCATGGCCGATCCAGAGGCGGTGGTCGGGGCCGCTCAAGACGACGTGACGGTCGCGGGCCGTCTGTTTGTCGCGGCGAGCGCCGCGATCGAGCAAGGGAACGGTGCCGAGTTCGCCGTGACGGCGTACGATGCGAATGGCGAACCGTTGGCGTGGGACGGGCGGCCCTCGGAGCTTCCCGCCGAGCGTCTTCAGGGTGAGGAGGCGTGGTTCTTTACGCAGAGTGCCCTCGGCCTCCGCCTGGTGTACGTCACGCCGGTGATGACGGCGGATGGTCGCCGGGTTGGCGCGGTCGCCGCAGAGCGGTCGCTTGGCCTTGCCGCGTCCCCTCGGCCCGACGGCGGCGCAGACCCTTTCCGGTATGCCAGCCGCACAGCGTCGGTCGCTATCGATCTGAGATTCGAGGCTGGTCGAACGATTCCGGACCCGACCGCATTCGAGGTGCCCGATCCCTCAGGTGACCGTCTGTTTACCGCGTCGGTCGACGCGTCGGACCTTGCCCGGACCCGCGAGCGCTGGCGGCAGACGTCACGATCGTGGGCGCTCTCTGCGCTCGTGCTTGCGGTGGCGCTGCTCTGCGCGCCACTACTGGACTGGCGCAATAGAGTGTCGAGAGGCCGGCAATACGGTGTTGCGGTTGCGCTCATCGTCGGTGCGATTGTCGTCACCCGGCTGATGTTGCGGTTGTTACAGCCAGCCGAATGGATGGACGCCCCCGTGTTCTCCGGGGCGGAGTACGCGTCCTCGCGCCTATACCCATTCTTGACGTCGCCCTTCGACTTTTTCGCGACGGCACTTGCCGCGGGCAGCCTGGTGGCGGTCCTGCTGTACGCATCCGAGGCGTGGCGCCTGAGTCGCTGGCGTCATCGCGTGCGAGTGGAACGTGTCAAACCCGTGGTGCGGTTCGCGGTGCTTCAGCTCGGCGCCGGGGTGTGTGTGGCCGCGCTGATCTCGGCGCATCAGTTGCTACTGAGAGACACCGTCGCCAATACGACGCTTGACCTGCTTCATTTCTCGCTGCACCCGTGGAGCACGTCACGATTGGCGCTGCAGGTCGGGTTGCTGGTGTGTCACGCGTCCGCCCTGGGCTTCGGTGTGTTGTTGTTGCGGGCAGCGCTCGTCGGCTGGAACGTACCTCGCGCGTCGAGAGGGCTTCGCGCCGTGACGCTCGGACTATGGGTGCTCCCGCTGATTCTCTGGCAGCTCGTCTCCGGGGCAGCCGCTGCGGAATGGTTTCCGGCGCTCGTCGCAGTCTCAGTGGTCGTCGCCCTCGTCGGCTCGGCGACCCGACTCACGGCTCGGTTTCGCCACGGATCACAAGCATTTCGGCTCACGCTGATGGCGCTCGGGTTGATCGTGCCGGCGGCTGCGTTCTATCCGTCGGTATTTCAGATCGGATGGCAGGCGAAGTCTCAACTGGTCGAGACGCGCTACGCCTCCCAGGCCGTCAACCAGCGGCAGACGATTCAGCTGTTGCTGCAGGACACACTGGATCAGATCGATCAGTTTCCGGGACTCTTGGAGTTGGCGACGATGCCGGCGATGCCGGCCGGGGGCGAGCCCTCCACCGACCGTGCATTTCAGGTCTGGCGACTCACCGCCCTCGCAGACTATCCCGTGACCTCCTCAGTGGAGCTCCACGGAATCGACGGTCTCCTCGTCAGCCGTTTCGCATTCAACCTGCCCGACGATCTGACGGTGGTCCCGCGCTCCGATGAGCAGGCGTGCGATTGGGGTGTGTATGAGGAGGTCTCGCCGTTTTTCGCAGAAGAGCGGCGGATCTTACACGCAGGCCGGGCGATCTGCGGCGACGACGGTCGGCCAGCCGGATCGATCATCGTTCATGCCATCCTGGATTACGGCAACCTGCCGTTTATTCAGTCACAGAATCCGTACGTCGAGTTGATGCGACCCCTGGACGCGATGCGCGGCGAGGGGATCGCCGGACGCGATGTGGAGTTCGCCTTCTACGGTTGGAGTCGGACCCCGCTGTATGCCTCCGGGCCAACCGCGTGGCCGCTGGACGACGCGGTCTTCGCCCAGGTCGAGCAGACTCGAGCGCCGGTCTGGGACAGGCTGCAGCGCGGGACCACGAACTACGACGTGTACCTCCTCAACGATCGAGGAGGGATCTACGCCCTCGGGTTCCCGGTCGCGTCACCGCTGGCCCACTTCGTCAACCTCGCGGAGATCACCATGCTCGCGTGGGGCACGTATCTCCTGCTGTTGGTCACGAGCGCGGGTTTCGGGTGGTTCAGTCGCCGCGGCACCACCGCGCGCGCGCTGCTGCGTGAAATCCGCGCGAGTTTCTATCGGAAGCTGCTCCTTGCGTTTATCGCGGCAACCGTTGTGCCCGTTGCGGCGCTGGCGGTGGCCACACGAACCTACGTCGCCGATGTGATGCGCGCCAACGTCGAACAGGAAGCGATTCGTACGGCGGCGGCGGCGCGTCGGGTTGTCGAGGACTTCGTGGCGCCACGCGCCGCGCTGCAGGGGGCCAACGTCGACGACAACCTGATGGTGTGGGTCAGTCGACTGATCGAACAGGACGTCAATCTGTTCAGCGGTACGCGGCTGGTGGCGACGAGCGAACGCAACTTGTTCGCGTCTGGCCTGCTTCCGACACGGACGCCAGCCGACGTCTACCGCGCGCTTGATCTTCGCAACGAGGCGACGACAGTCGTGCGCGAGCAGATCGGGACGCTGAACTATTTGGTGGCCGGGACGTCGGTCGCCACGCAACAACTCGAGGCGGTGCTGACCGTGCCGCTGACGTCACGCGAGCTCCAGATCGAGGATCAGATCGACGCACTCGACCGTCAAGTGCTCCTCGGTGCGCTGTGTTTCATGTTCGGTGGCGCGGCTATCGGCTACTGGCTCGCAGAACGCATTGCCGATCCGGTGAATCGCCTGACGCGTGCGACCCGGCGCCTCGCCCGAGGCGATCTCGATGCGCGAATTGCCGCCACGTCGTCCGATGAGCTGCGCCGTTTGGTTCAGGATTTCAATCGCATGGCCGGCGAGCTCCAGCACCACCAGAAGGAGCTGGAGCGGACACACCGACTCGAAGCCTGGGCAGAGATGGCACGGCAGGTCGCACACGAAATCAAGAACCCGCTGACGCCGATTCAGCTCAACGCTGAACACCTGCAACGCGTCCACGCGGATCGCGGCGAGCCGCTCAGCCCGGTGCTCGAGGAGTGTGTCACCACCATCCTGGCGCAGGTGAAGCTCCTTCGGCAAATCGCGTCGGAGTTCTCCAGTTTCGCCTCGTCGCCGACGGTGTCGCCCGCCTTTGTAGACCTCGCAGAACTCCTGCATGAGACGATCGACCCTTACCGTGCTCCGCTGGGCGGACGTGTCCAGTTCGACATCGACGTGCCGGGGCACCTTCCTCCTGTTTACCTTGATCGCACACTTCTTTCGCGCTCCCTGACCAACATCGTCGAGAACGCCCTGCATGCCATGCCCGTCTCGGGAATCTTGACCGTTGTCGTGCGGTCGGAGGCGTCGGTTGTACGCATCCGTGTCGCGGATACTGGGATGGGGATGGACGCCGACGCGCTGGCTCGCGTCTTTGAGCCGTACTTTTCCACCAAGACGAGCGGCACGGGCCTCGGGCTACCCATTGCCAAGCGGAATATCGAATTGAGCGGAGGAACGATTGCAGTGGCGAGCGCGCGCGATCAGGGGACGACCGTGGAGCTCACATTGCCGATCGCAGCCGGGGAGACGACCGTGCTACAGACCTGAGACTGTGTCCTGAGTGACGACGGCGTCTGTCTGTGTCTCGTGGTCATGCCGCCGCCGTACTCGGTGCCACGCCGTTTCGACAAGCGTCGCGCCGAGGTATCCATACGCGAGCACGACGAGTACCAGTTCAGGACGCGCGGCCAGCAGCACGAGGCCGAGCGCCACCAATAACAGCACCGGATATTTCCGACGCGCTTGTAGGTCGAGATTCTTAAAACTGCGGAAGCGCACCGTGCTGACCATCAGCAGTGCTGGCACAATGATCATCGCCAGGACCGGGAGCGCCTCGATGTAGGTCTGGAAGCCGGCCGGATACGCGAAGACCGTTGCCGCAAGCACACCTGCGGCGGCCGGGCTCGGCATACCAACGAAGTAGCGCTTGTCGTGTGATCCGGTCTGGATGTTGAATCGTGCCAACCGCACGGCGGCCGACGCCAGAAAAAGGAAGCCCGCTGCCCACCCCAGCCGGCCCAGAGGTTGAAGGCCCCAGGCAAACGTGAGAATCGCCGGCGCCACGCCGAACGAGATAATGTCGGCCAGCGAGTCGAACTCAACGCCGAAGGCACTGGTCGTTCCGGTCATCCGGGCGATACGACCGTCGAGCATGTCAACCACGACAGCAAAGCCGATAAACGGCGCTGCGGTGGCGAACTCCCCCCGCATCGCGTGAACGATACACGCGTAGCCGCAGAACATGTTCCCCATCGTGAACATGCTTGGGAGCAGGTAGACGCCGCGTCGGAATCGACGCCGCTGCACGTCGACGTTCCGCCGGCGCGGCCTGAGCATCCGGAGACGGGAGTGCTGGCGAGTCATGTCGATCTCTATTATTCCCGCAATGTGGCGATCACCGTCGTGGCGGCAGTCACCCGATCGCCAATCCTTACGTTAATGTCCGCGGTGGTCGGTAGGAACACGTCCATCCGCGAGCCGAACTTCATAATGCCGAATCGCTGACCGGCCGTTACTTCGTCGCCCGGCTTTGTGCGACAGACGATCCGCCGAGCCAGCACGCCGACGACCTGCCGCACCACAATCGGCTCCCCGCAGTGGTCTACCCACACCTCGGTGTACTCGTTCAGATGCCCGGCATCGGACCGGTACGCCGGCAGAAAGCGGCCGGGATGGTAGTTCACCTGCGTCACCCGTCCCCCAACCGGCATGCGGTTGACGTGCACGTCCACGGGTGACAAGAACATGCTGATCTGGCGCCAGTTCCCGTCCGGGCATCCGGGTCCCACGGGAGGGCCGGCAACCATCACCCGACCGTCAGCCGGTGCCAGCACCACGTTGGTGCCCTGCGACACCTGTCTGTCTGGATCCCGAAAGAAGAACAGGAAAAACCCAGCGAACCCAACGAGCAGCAGCCCCGCGGTCGCGCCAACGCCAAGCCCGGCCACGACGGCAAGGGCCATCGCGCCTCCAACGAACGGCCAGCCTGTAGGATCGATTTTCATAGACTCGGCGCCGAGGGCAATTGTCCCTCGAATGCGTGGTGTCAAGAACACCCGCCTTCACTCGCCAGGCTCCCAGTGGTTGATTTCGCATCTGAAGGGGCATCGCGTCCATGTCTCGGGCTGGCAGCGCAGCGACCACCAGCGGGACGCTAGCGCGGCGTCGGGCCACGCGTCTTGCTGTAATCGCGCGCCATGCCTTCCATAAGGTCCTTCAGCGCCAGTTTTCGTTTCTTGAGAGTGACCTCTTCAAGCTGTTCGGAGGTCGAGCGGTAGGTCTTCTCGGTCAGCTGATGCAGGCGATGGTCTAACTCGTGGTGTTCGGTCTTGAGCTGGCGGTAACGGTCGTCGGTCTGAAGCAGCAGGCTCTTTGCTGCCTGCGTCTCTGTCTCACTCATAGGCGTCTCCTCCCATCGTGAAAAAGGTGTTACGCAGTGTTTGCAACCAGACCTTAGCACATCGGATTCCAGGGAGCCCAGAGCCCGGGGAGTCTGAGTTGTCGCTGGTCCGCCAGGCTAACCGGTCACCGCCTCGTCCCTCCACAGAATCAGCGCGTCCTCGACCGGATGCGTGTAGTAGTTGCGGCGTGTGCCAGCGACGTAGAAGCCGAGTCGCTCATATAATCGTCGCGCCGGAGTGTTGGACGCGCGCATTTCCAGGGTGGCGCGCTTCACTCCGAGCTCTGTTGCTGCGCCAATCGCGCGGCGCAGGAGTTCGGTGCCAATACCCTGTGCACGGCACTGCGGCCGCAGTGCCACGTTGTTGATGTGCATCTCATCACAGACGATCCAGAACGAACAAAAACCGGCCACCGCCCACTCCTCGCTCCGCACGACGAAGATATGACAGGCCGTGGAGTTCTGGAGTTCCCTGGCGTACATCTCACGAGTCCAGGGATTGTTGAACGACACCGCCTCGACCTCGAGCACCCCCTCGAGGTCGCGCTCATCGAGCAGCGGCTCGACCCAGTAGCGTGGCATTGGCGGTTACAGTGGCCTCTCGTTGGCGGCAGCGCTGGCATCGGGCCGACGCACGTAAAGCGGACGTATTGCGTGCGGCGGCGGCTGGTCGCCGGCACGTAAGACGTCGCTCGCCATCGTGGCCACGGCGCCGGCCAACAGCGGCGCGATCGGATCCGCAAAGTGTGCACCGCCACCGCACGCGGCACGAATCAGATTCACGTTCCGGGCTGCCCCGTCGCCGATAAAAACGGCAGGCTGACCTTTGAAGCGATGCAGGAGTGTGTCAGGGCGGGCCAGGACTGGCTCGTCGAGCGCGCGGCCCCCCTCGTACGTCGCAGAGAACACGTCCCCTCGCCATGCCTCGATCCACGCCTCAACGCGCCCCACGACGTCCTTCCCTGCCCCAGCCAACGTGACCAGCGCATCGAGCGCCGAGGCGCCGACGAGCGGTTTGCCCGTCGCCATGGCGAGGCCTTGCATCGTCGCAATGCCGACCCGCAGGCCAGTAAATGAGCCGGGGCCGATGGCCACCCCGTACCCATCGATGTCCCGGAGGGCCACCGACTCGCGATCGAGCAGCGTGGCGAGCGCCCCTGGAAGCTGTCCCCCTGGCTCTCGTGACGGGTCATTGGCCTGGACGCGCAACACCTGTCCGTTGTGCGCAAGCGCGCAGCTGCCGGCGCGCGAGGTGGTGTCAAGCGACAGGACAAGCATGCGGGAGATAATACAGGCGGTCGCAGGCCGCGTGTGGGAGCCGATGTCACGGCGTTGCGCACGACAAGGCCTGCCACCAGCCGCGAAACTATGCCGAGTACTGCTGCCTCCGTCACGCCTGCCATGCGTCAGTACCTCGACGCCAAGCAGCAACATCCGGACGCGATCGTGTTCTTCCGCATGGGCGATTTCTACGAGATGTTCTACGAGGACGCGCTGGTGGCGGCGCGGGCACTGGACCTGACACTGACATCCCGTTCCAAGGATGCTGGTGGTAACGGGATTCCGATGTGCGGATTGCCGTTTCACGCGCTCGACGGCTATCTCGCCAAACTGGTCGGCAAGGGCTTCCGCGTGGCCATCTGCGAACAGGTGGAGGACCCCAAGAAGGCCAAGGGACTCGTCAAGCGGGCGGTCGTGCGTGTCGTCTCACCCGGCACGCTGACTGACGCCAGTTACCTTGAAGCACGGGAGCCGGCCTATCTGATGGCTCTGGTCGATGCGTCTGATGTCGTGGGCGCGGCCCTCATCGATCTCTCGACGGGTGAATTCACGGTCGCCGAATATCCGGGTACGGAAGGCCTCCAAGCGCTGGCAGATGAGATCGCCGTCTTGCGACCCCGCGAGATCGTGCTGCCGCGAGACTCCGGCGTCGGTGAACAACTGCCCGAGCTCGCGCGGCTCCAGATTCCCGTATCGCGCGCGGAGCCCTGGGCCTTCGAGTCGCAGACGGCCCATCAGGTCCTGTTGGACCAGTTCAAGGTGCATGGCCTGGAAGGGTTCGGTCTCCATGATCGTCCGGCGGCGGTCCAAGCCGGCGGTGGACTGCTCGGCTATCTGCGCGTCTCTCAGCACGCCGAGATCGGCCATGTTCGCGCAGTCTCCTTCAAGACTGGCGCTGACCGTCTGATCGTCGATGCGGTGACCCTGAAGCATCTTGAGGTGCTGATCGGAAGTGAGGGGACGATCAAGGGATCGCTGCTCGACAACATTGACCGGACCGTGACGGGCATGGGCGGGCGGATGCTCCGTGCCTGGCTCCTGAGCCCGCTGCGTGCGATCGAGCGGATACGAGACCGGCTCGATGCTGTCGAAGAACTGGCATTCCGCTCGACGGATCGCGCCAAGTTTCGCGAAGCGCTGAAATCGATTCACGACCTGGAGCGATTGGTCGCGCGCGCCTCGCTCGGCACTGCCGGTCCGCGGGATGTCGTGTCGCTGGGCCAGTCCCTCCGCGTCGTCCCGCGCATCCGAACCATGCTGGCGGATCTGCAGGCGCCGTTGTTGTGCAGTCTCATCGCGGAACTGGATGAACTCGCCGATGTGCGCGATCGCATCGAGCAATCGCTGATCGACGAACCGCCCGTTCTCGCCCGGGACGGCGGCTTCACGCGGGACGGTTTCGATGCCGGGCTCGATGACTTGAGGCGGATCAGCCGGTCGGGGCGACAGGTGATCGCCGACATGGAGGAGCGAGAGCGCGCACGTACCGGCATCAGCTCGCTCAAGGTGCGCTTCAATCGTGTCTTTGGCTACTACATCGAGATCTCCAAATCGAATCTGCACGCGGCACCCCCAGACTATCAGCGAAAGCAGACGGTGGCCGGCGGTGAGCGATTCACGACGCCGGCGCTCAAGGAACACGAGGCCACTATTCTCGGGGCCGACGAACGCATCCTCGAACGCGAGCTGCAGATCTTCGAGGCCTTGCGCGCCCAGGTCGCGGCTGAGGCGCTTCGGATTCAGTCCACGGCGCGGGTGTTGGCGACGCTTGATGTTCTTGCTGGACTGGCCGAGACGGCTGCTCTCGCGAACTTCACCAAGCCGCACGTGCACGAGAGCGACGAGTTCGTCGCGACGGACGCGCGTCATCCCGTTGTCGAGCACCATGCCGCAGGTGCGTTCGTACCCAACGACATCGATCTGAACGGATCATCCAGGCAGCTGGTGGTGTTGACCGGTCCGAATATGGGTGGAAAGTCGACGTATTTGCGTCAGGCCGCGCTGCTGCCGCTGCTTGCGCAGATCGGCTCCTTCGTGCCGGCGAAGGACGCTAGGCTCCCGATCATTGATCGCATCTTTGCGCGTGTTGGCGCATCGGACAATATTGCGCGTGGCCAGTCAACGTTCATGGTCGAGATGCAGGAGACCGCCAACATCCTGCACACGGCGTCGTCGCGCAGTCTCGTCGTACTCGATGAGATTGGTCGTGGCACGTCGACGTTTGACGGTCTGAGTATCGCGTGGGCGGTCGCCGAGTATCTGGCGACTCACGCCGCTGTTCGGCCGAAGACACTGTTTGCCACCCACTATCACGAACTGACCGACCTGGCCGATGTGCTACCGGGAGTCGTCAACGCACACGTGGCGGCGCGTGAATGGAAGGACGATATCGTCTTTCTCAGAAAGATCATGCCCGGACGTTCCGATCGCAGCTACGGCATCCAGGTTGCGCGACTGGCGGGGTTGCCGACGGCGGTGACCGCCCGCGCGAACGAGATTTTGGACGGCCTCGAGCGTGATGAGCTGTCTCGGGGCGGCCGCCCAACCCTCTCGGGCGCGGCCGGCGACCCCAGGAGCAGCCAACTCGGTCTGTTCGCCAAGCCCGCCGATGTGGGTCGCGAGGTGTTGGCGACGGAGCCCGCGCGTCAACCGGGCGCCGTGGAGCCTGTCCCTGAAGTCCCTTCCAGTCGTCACGACGCTCTCGCGCGGCGACTCGCGGCGATGGATCTGGACGACACCACACCTCGCCAGGCGCTTGAGCTGCTCGCCGAGTTGCAACACCTCGCGGAGGACGAGTGACCCGCAGGCCTAGGGTGGGTAGCGGGATCTGGCTTCTGACCGTCGTGACGTTGGCCAGCACGGCATGTGCAGGTACCGAGGCCGAGACGGCGAGCGACGCCGACATTCTGCAGGTGATCATTCGGGCCTCGCCCACGAGTTTCGATCCCCGCGTTGGCACCGATGAACAGTCGCAGCGCGTCCACCAGCTCATCTACAGCCAGCTGATGACTGTGGATTCACAACTCCGCGTGGCGCCAGGGTTGGCCGCACGACTCGAGAACCCGGATCCCCTCACCTACATCGCGTATCTTCGCAGCGGCGTGCGGTTTCACGACGGTCATGCCCTGACCGCGAAAGATGTCGTGTACACGTTTGCGAGCTTTCTCGACCCTGATTTCGTGTCGGCTCGCCGGGGTGCCTACCGGATGCTCGCATCCGTCAGGGCGCTGGACGACTATCGGGTGGAGTTCAAGCTGAAGGAGCCATTCGGCTCCTTTCCCATTCAGCTCGTCATGCCGGTCGTGCCGGACGGGGCGGGTGAGTCGATGCGGTCGTTTCCGATCGGCACCGGCCCCTACCGCTTCGTGCGGTACCTCGATGATGAACAGGTCGAGCTCTCGGCGTTCGAGGGCTACTGGGACGGGCTGCCACAGAACGCCGGGGTAGTGCTTCGCATTATCCCGGACGACACGATGCGCGGACTTGAGCTGCGGAGTGGGTCGGCGGACCTGACGATCAACGATGTCTCGCCAGATATCGCCTACCGACTGCAGCAGGATGGCCTGACGATTACCGAAGGCGCAAGCGTAGACTACGCGTATATCGGGCTGAACATGCAGGATGCCGTGCTGCGCGACAAGCGGGTCCGGCACGCCATCGGCTATGCTGTCGACCGTCAGTCACTCATCGATCATCTTCGTCGTGGGCTCGCCACACCAGCACTCGGCGTGTTGTCGCCGCTCGCGTGGGCGTTTGAGCCGGAGGTGCATCGCTTCGACTACGACGTGTCGCGAGCCCGACAGCTCCTGGATGACGCGGGATATCCCGATCCAGACGGCGACGGCCCTCGGCCAAGACTGCGCCTTTCACTCAAGACGTCTGCCGACGAGTTCTATCGGTTGCAGGCGGCCGTGATTCAAGAGAATCTACGACAGGTCGGCATCGAGCTCGACGTACGATCGTACGAGTTCGCGACGTTTTATGCTGACGTGCTCAGTGGCAACGTGCAGATGTACACGCTGCAGTGGGTCGGCGTCACGGACCCAGACATGTTGAGGCGCCTCTTTCATTCGGAGCAGGTGCCGCCGATCGGGTTCAATCGTGTGCATTACAGCAATCCCGAGGTGGATCGTTTGATCGACATGGCAACGAGAGCCACGACGGACGCGGACCGGCGACTCTACTACAGTGCGGTACAGAAGGCGGTGGCGGAAGACGCGCCGTATATTAGTCTCTGGCACAGGGCCAATGTCGCGGTCACGCGTCCGAACATCACCGGCATGCGCCTGTCGGCGCAAGCGGATTTTCTGGCGCTCAAAGATGTGAGGAAGGCGAAATAAACGGCACGGCGACGACGGCTCCAGGGCTAGGAGCCGCCCAAGGCCGCTTGCGCTTCGGCTGAGTACAGCGAAGTCGGGTATTCATCGACGACCCTCGCGAACGCCTTGCTCGCCTCCTCCTGGTTGCCGCTTGCCTGGTAGACTTTTCCGAGTTCCATCAGTACCGCATCCTTCGGTAACTGCTCGTCCGCGCTCGATGCAAGCGCGTTCCACGTTTCGATCGCCGCGTCAAGCTGGCCTGCGCGCGTCTGTGCGTCAGCAGTGCCCATCAGCGCCATGCGACCGTAGAGGCTGTCGTCATCCGACAGGTCGACGACCTCGCGAAACGCGTCGATCGCTTCGGCGTGGCGGCCGAGATTCGACAGGGACGATGCGTAGAGGTAGCGCGCCGTCACGCCCGCGTCGGTCTCCGGAAAGGCATCGGCCGCGGCCTTCAGTTTGGGCAGAGCATCTGTGAGCTTGGCCAGTTCGGTCGCGTACGACCCGGTCGCGCCGATGGTGGCCGCTGCTGGTACTTCTCCGGGTGTTTCAGACTGCACCGTGGCTGGAATAACCCGAGCGTTGAAGATGACCAGGGCGTCCGCCAGGAGTTGCTCCGCGCGCGCATCGTCTTGCTGCTGCCATGCCAAGATCCCGGCGATGATGGCCGCGATGACGACAACGCCCAGGAGAATAGAGGTTACCTGTTCCTTTCGAGCGATAAGTCCTTCCCGTGCTGCCGCGATCGTATTCGCCAGCTCGTTTTCCTTCAGTTGATGTCGTTTAGCTCGCTTCATGGTGGTTCTCTCTTCGTCTTCCGCTTTGTTTCGAACCGTCGTCTCCGACGATCGGTCGATGTCTTCCGTAGAGCCCGGTGCACGTACCGAAATGGTGTCCCCGGGCAGATTCGAACTGCCGACCTACGGTTTAGGAAACCGTTGCTCTATCCAGCTGAGCTACGGGGACCCAGCCGTGTATGTTAGCAGCCTGCGATAAGATCGCCCGAAATCGGCGAACGAGGCAGCCTGCATGGCCAGGCCCTCAGGGCGCTCACCCGTGCTGGGCGCGAAGTCGACCCCACACCACGGGCTGCTAGTACTGCAGCAACGAGTAAATTTCCTGGCCGGCGAGCTTTGTCCTGCCGTTGAGGAAGCTCAGCTCGATCAGAAACGCCAGGGCATGGAGGTCGCCCCCGAGCGATTTGACGAGCCCGACCGCTGCGGCTGCGGTGCCCCCGGTCGCCAGTACGTCATCCACGATAAGCACGCGCTGACCCTTGTCGACCGCATCTGCGTGGATCTGCAGCGCGTCCTGACCGTATTCCAGATCGTAGGTCTCGGTGAGTGTCTTCGCGGGCAATTTGCCTGGCTTTCGAATCGGGATAAATCCCGCGCCGAGGCGATCCGCCACTGGCGCGCCGAGAATAAACCCGCGGCTCTCTACCCCGATGACCGCGTCGATCCCCTGACCGATAAATGGCGCCGAGAGCTGATCGATTGTCGCCGTGAGGCCCGCGGACTCTCGCAGCAACGTCGTAATGTCGTAGAAGAGGATGCCCGGCTTGGGGAAGTCAGGCACACCCCGAATGTGTTGTTTTAGATCCATGCCACTCCGGTCGTTGTGTGGGCCCGTGTTCGTCGCCGCCACGCGGGCGGCTACTCAATCCCAAAGTGTGTATACGTGCCGCCGGGCTCGTCCGCCTCGACGTTCACGTCGAGCACGTTCGCGCCGCGCGGCCCTCTCCGGAGCGCGCGTTCGACCCGATCAACGGCGTCGCGCTCACCGTCCAGGCACGCCTCTACCCGGCCATCCAACCTGTTGCGCACCCACCCCGTGACGCCTTCCCGAACGGCGGCGTCCTGGGTGAAGTACCGAAATCCGACGCCCTGGACGCGGCCGCTGATGACCAGCCGACGTGCGATACGCATGTCAGTGCCTCGCAGATGTCCACCGCTGTCGAGGCGGAGCAACGGAAAATTATACTCGGTCACTGCCGGCTTCGAGGCCGAGGACGGGCGCCTCGTCACGGTCCCGACGCGTCGTGACGACCACATTCGCGTTCGATGCTCTCGGTCTCAAAGTACCGCCCGGGTCGCTTTTCGGTTCTTCCAGGGCTCGTCCGAGGCATAATGACCGCATGGCATATCCGGAATCATTCGTGGCGCCGATGCGCGAGGAATTGGCGCGCCTTGGTGTTGAAGAGCTGCGTACGGTTGAAGCCGTCGACGCGGCGGTAAAGGACTCGACCGGCACGCTGATGGTCGTCGTGAATTCCATCTGCGGTTGCGCGGCGGGTAAGGCTCGACCTGGCATCGCACTTGCGCTACAGCATCGGGTCAGGCCCGATCGCGTCGCGACGGTGTTCGCCGGCGCCGACCTTGAGGCCACCGACCGCGCGCGCGGGTATTTCACCGGGTACGCGCCGTCGTCGCCATCGATCGGTCTGCTGCGAGACGGTCAGTTGGTGTGGATGCTCGAGCGGCGGCAGATTGAGAACCAGGGACCGGAGCAGATCGCTGGCGCGCTGACCGCGGCATTCGAGAAGTTCTGCGTCGGCCCGGCCGCGGTCTAGAAATTCGAGCCCGACGAAAATCCTGCCTCGGGCGGCGCTATCGGAGGAATGTGAACTTCGCCTGCCCTGAGGTGCCGCTGCCCCACGGCCACAGAAACGCGCCGTTGCTCGGACGGGCCGAGGCGCTGATGCGTACGTAGTATTCACGGTTGGGCACGAGCCGTGAGGTGCGAAACAGCGGTAGCCGCTGGAAGCTGGTCATCAACTGCCGCACCGTGGTTTCGTCTTCGGTCAGCTCGGTGCTTTCGACCCTGCCATCAAGCACTCGGACTACGCTGTGCAGTCGCGTGAGATTGTCGTACTCCACACTATTGGTGATCACTGCCGTGGCGATGGTTCGGTCCACCCAGGCTGGCACCTCGAGGCGCAGGTCTACGATGTAGGTGAACGTCGTCTTCAGGCCGCTGCGAACCGCTTCCCGGACTTCGTTGGTAAAACCGTCCGCCAGCTCAAACGTCACCAGTACCTGGTTGTCGCGGACCAGAGGCACAATGCGAAGGCTCTCGGCGGCGGCGAGTGTCGCCGTCAGCGACGCCAACACCAGCAGGCAGGCTGCCGCCTGTTTCAGCGAACGCGGCGCGGATCGATCCCTGTGTTTCATTACAGTACGAATTGAATTGACACGCACTGTAGCATATGTCGGCTCTAACCGATGTAAGATTTCAGGTCTGCATGCGAGCTACGATGGCCGTCCTTATCGTCGCGCTGGCGCTGGTTGCCCTTGGTCCGTCGGCCCAGGCGCAAAGCAGTCTGCCCATTTCGCTCTTTGAGCGATACGTAGAAGCACTCCGTCGACAGACTGGGATTCCTGGGCTGTCAGCCGCGATCGTCCAGGATGGGCGCCTGGCGTGGGAAAAGGGCTTCGGGTTTCAGGATGTCGCGGGCCTGGTCGCTGCGACACCAGACACGCCCTACCCGATTTCGGACCTGTCTCAAACCCTGGCCGCGACACTTCTGCTCCACCGGTGCGTGGAGCGGAGTCACCTCGAAGTCAGCGACCAGGTGCGCCGCTGGGATCCGAATCACGCCGACGACGGAACAACGGTCGCGCAATTGCTGTCGAACACGTCGTCCGAGGGCGACTTCAATTACGATGCAGCCCGCTTCGCCGGGCTGACTCCGGTCCTGGAGCAGTGCGCCGGAGGCACCTATCCGCAGCTCGTTGCTGGCGGACTACTCGACCCGCTGGGCATGTCACAGTCAGTCCCTGGTACCGACCTGGACGACTCGTCGTCGCCTAACCGGCGGTGGTTCCCGTCGGCGATCCTCGATCGCTACTCCGCAGTGCTCAGCCGAAAGGCTGTGCCCTATCGGGTTGACGACCGCGGACGCGCGACCCGTTCCGAGGTGCCGAGTGAAGAGCTCGACGCGTCGACGGGAATGGTTTCGACCGTGAGGGATCTGGCCCGTTTTGACGTCGCTCTTGACGATGGCTTTCTGCTCGACCTTGCCACGCGTACCAGCGCATGGACGCGGGTTGGTTCCACTCCGATGGGGCTCGGGTGGTTCGTGCAGGACGAGAGAGGCGAGCGGATCGTCTGGCATTTCGGCCTGAATCGCGACGCGTATTCCTCTCTTGTGATCAAGGTGCCGGCTCGCGGCTTGACGCTCATCCTTCTTGCCAATAGCGATGGCCTCGTGGGCCCTCCCTACACTCTCTCGAACGGGAGCCTCACGTCGAATCTCTTCGCCAGCGTTTTTCTGAGCTTGTTCGTCGGGTGATGCCTCGGCGGCTGGCGGTCGCCCTCTTGCTTCTTCTGGGGACGCCGCCGGGCACCGCTCACGCAGACTGGCAGATTACGCCGTTTCTTGGCAATTCATTCGCCGCGCAAACGGGATTTCTGATCTTCGAGGAAGGGTTGGGCCGACGGCTAACGCTCGGCACGTCCGTGGCGCTTCTGAGTGACAGCCTCTTCGGTCTTGAAGCAGAAATTGGACACACGCCACGCTTTTTCGAGGGCGATGACCCGCTTGGTCTGGTGCTTTCCAGCCGGGTGACCACCGTCAGCGGTAGCGTGATCGTGGCCGCGCCGCTGGCCGTCACGAGGGAATCGCTGCGCCCGTACCTCGCGTTGGGAATCGGGCTGATGCAGGCGCGTAGCAAGCACGCCGCGGGGGTCCTCCCCGTCGACGAAAACCTCCTGGCGGTCAATGTCGGTGTGGGCGCGACCGGCTTTCTGACCGACCGCACGGGTCTTCGTTTCGACCTCCGGCATTTCAAAAGCCTTGGCGCGGCGGATGTGGCCACGACACCCCCCGGCGCTTCGCGGCTGAGCTTCTGGCGCGCGACGGCGGGCGTGACACTGCGTTACTGAGCGCGACGGCAAGGATTCGATGACAGCGACGTCGAGACGATGTCTCTCGTGGGCCGCCGCGTGCGCGGCCGTGGGAATGCTCGTGCTTACGGGGATCCCGATGCTGTTCGGCTCGCCTCGTCCGCTGATCCAGATCACGTGGCGCGATGTGGGTCCAGCGGAGCGACATGCGCTCGAGCGCGCGCTCCAGCTCGCCGCACCGACGCCACTTGGCGGCGCCGTCTGGGTGTACGAGGCCATTGATACGTCTACCGAGGCACTGCGCGCCATCGTGACCCATCAATCGGTGGCCGACACCGAAGGCATCAATAGACGCACCCTCACGTTCGCGAGCGCGCTGTCGCCGAGGCGCGGAGGGCTCCTGTGGGGCGCGCCTGCGTGGGCCGCAGGAGTGGCGAAGCTCTTTGCCGGCGTCCTCTTCGGTGTCGCCGCCGCTGCGTTCATGCTTCTCCGCGAATCGCTCGCGCACGGGCATCTCGTGTCTCCCTTGCGCCTTCGAGTCGCGTGGGCAGCGTTGCTTGCGAATCCGGTGGTTCAGCTCAGCGCGTGGTCTTCGCGGGTTCGCGGCTGGATGCAGCGCGGTGTGCCGACGGGCTCTGCGGAAGCCACGGGGCTCTTCCGAATCGTCTTCGGCACAGCCGTACTTGTCTTCGTGGCGATGGAACCCGCGAATCCTGCGCTATTGGATTCGTACGACGCGGTCGCCGCCGAGGGGGCCTACGGAGCGATGGTGCGCTGGCTCGGCGCCTACCCCGCTGTGCCCCAGGGCTTGGGTGTGTGGCTGAATGCCTCCGGTGTCCTGTTTATCGCTGGTGTCTCTACGCCAGTCAGCTTCGCCTGCTTCGTCTTAGGATTTCTCGTCTGGGCCGCCATCTTCACGTTGACAACGTCGACGCACGCCGTGGCGGTGCTCGGCCTCACCCTCATTTGCCTATTGTCGGCTCGGTGGGGCGACGCATGGAGCATTGACGCCTTGCTCGGCCGCGCGCTGGCGCGACCGCGCCGCCAGACGACCGGCGGGCAATACGGATATGTCTTCTGGATCCCGCGCCTCACACTCGGCCTTGCCTTCCTCGCAGCGGCGTGGTCGAAAATTGCTGGTGGACCCGGGTGGATTCTCAATGGAACGGTCAAGTACCATTTCATCAGCGATCTCGACCCGAGTATCGGTACACGGGATCCGAGACCAGCGCGACCGCCGAAATCCTGTCTCCAGTGGCGCACAGACGGCACGTGCGGGCAGCCCACGGCCGTTCCGACCCGGCGCAACCCAGAACCGTGTAGAGGCCCGGACCGGGGTTCCGGCCTGCCTTCCGGGATGATGCAACGGGGCCGGACGAATGTTACGCTTCGGCTCATGGTTCACATGCTGCGGTCGTTTGTGGTGGTGGCGATCCTCGCAGGGGCGGTATCCGCTCAGCAGGTTCCACAGGAGAGCGATTTCCTGTCCACGGTACGGCGTCTCACGGTCGATGGCCGACGCGCCGGCGAAGGCTACTGGGCTCCAGATGGCCAGCGCCTCGTTTTTCAAAGCGAGCGCGAGCCAGGCAATCCGTTCTACCAAATCTACACACTCGACTTTGGCACCGGCGACACGACACGCATCTCGCCCGGCCACGGGAAGACAACGTGCGCGTTCTTTCGTCCGGGCAGCGATCAAATTCTCTTCGCTTCCACGCATCACGATCCCCAGTCACGGGCGCTCCAGCAGGCCGAACTGGATTTTCGGGCGTCAGGCCAGGAACGCCGCTATGCCTGGGACTACGACCCCGAGTTCGACATCTACGCGGCTTCCGAGCGTTCTGGGGAGCTCACCAGGCTGACCGACGCCAGAGGCTACGATGCCGAAGCCAGCTATTCGCCAGACGGTGCATGGATCGTGTTTTCGTCGATGCGAGATGCGTACGACCGGACGCTGACGGATCCCGAGCAGCGGCAGCTTGATATCGATCCGAGCTACTTCGCCGAGATTTACATCATGCGCGCCGACGGCTCTGATCAGCGTCGTCTGACCGACGTGATCGGCTACGATGGCGGGCCGTTTTTCTCGCCTGACGGCACCCACATCGTCTGGCGCCGTTTCGACGCGCAAGGACTCATCGCGGACGTCTGGACGATGAGACCGGACGGAACAGAGGCGACGCAAGTCACCGACTTCGCAGCCATGAGTTGGGCGCCCTATATACATCCGTCCGGCGAGTATTTGCTGTTTGCGTCGAACAAGCTGGGTTTCGAGAACTTCGAGGTCTTCATGGCAGACGTCGACGGTATGAAAGAGCCGGTCCGCGTCACCTACTCTGGCGGGTTCGATGGCCTGCCGGTGCCCTCGCCAGACGGTAGGCGCCTCGCGTGGACGTCCAGCAGAGGGGGGGGGCGTGAGGGCCAGCTCTTCCTGGCAGACTGGAACCACGAGCGCGCGCTCGCTGCCTTACGCGCTGCGCCGAACCGATGATCGATTCTCCACGAAGGATATGGGCATATGAGACATAGACGACTTACCGGTTTCGTCGCGGCGCTTGGCATCGTCTGTGGCGGACTCGGCTACGCACAAATCGAGCCCGCGTCACCAACGAGGGAGCACGTGGAGTTCCTGGCGTCTGACGCGCTCGAGGGCCGTGAGGCGGGCTCCGCGGGTGAGCGCCTGGCCGCAGAGTATCTGACGTCGCAACTCTCTCGTATCGGCGCACGGCCCCTGCCGGGCCACGGTGACTTGTTCATGCCGTTCGAGTTCACGGCTGGAAGCCGGGACGGCGGGTCGAGCCTCACCATCGGTGCTGACACAGCGACCGAGCGGTCGTTCGCTGGTCCGGCGCAGGTTCGCGCCCTGTCCTTCTCGGACGACGCTGACGTCGTAGCCCCAGTGGTCTTTGCCGGCTACGGCCTCGTGGTGCCGGAATCGCAGAACATCGGTTACGACAGCTACGCTACGCTCGACGTCGAAGGCAAGATCGTTGTCGTCTTGCGCTACTTTCCGGAGGACGCGGACCAGCAGACACGCGCGGTGCTGGCGCGCTACGCGGATCTGCGCTACAAGGCGATGGCCGCGCGCCAGCGTGGTGCCCTCGGATTGCTGGTGGTGGCTGGACCGCGGTCACCCAACGCCGGTGAGCTCGTGCCGATGACCTTCGACACCGCGATTGCGGGCTCCGGGATTCCGGCCGCGAGCATCAACAGCGCCGTGGCTGACGCGCTCTTTGCCACAGCCGGCATCGCTGCATCCGGCTCTGCGGCGAACCAGCAACCGGCCGGCGGTCCAGGGGGCCTTGGCGTCCTCCGGGACGCGCAGGAGGCCCTCGACGGGGGAAACCCCCATGTCGCCGGTTTCGATCTTCCGGGCGTGACCCTCTCGCTGAAGACTGCCGTCGTGCGCGAACGTCAGACTGCGCGCAACGTACTCGCGTATCTGCCTGCCACCACGGGTGTGGATACGGTCGAGAAACCGTGGGTCGTTATTGGTGCCCACTACGACCATCTCGGCCGAGGCGGCAAAGGCAACTCACTGGCTTCGCAGGATGAGGCTCAGGCGATTCATCACGGAGCTGACGACAACGCCTCGGGCACTGCAGCCGTCCTCGCGATTGCCGCATCGCTGTCCGAGCGCGCGCGTGGCCGCCACGTGCTGATCGCGCTGTGGTCGGCGGAAGAAATCGGCCTTGTGGGCTCAAACGCGTTCACGGCGGCGCCGCCGGTGCCGCTCGACCAGATTGCGGCGTATTTCAACTTCGACATGGTGGGCCGGATGCAGGACAACAGGCTCATCGTCCAGGCGACCGGTACGAGTCCGTCGTGGGGACGGGTGCTCGAGCGCGCGAACGTCACTGCCGGGTTTAATCTTGTCGTGCAGCCGGACCCGTACCAACCGACCGACGTGGCGACATTTAACCAGGCCGCCGTGCCGAGCCTCGCGTTTTTCACTGGCTCTCACGTGGACTACCACAAACCGTCGGACACTGCGGCGAGAATCAATTTCGAGGACCTCGATCGTGTCGCGGCGATGGCCACGGCCGTCGTCAGATCGATCGCCGACGCCAGCGACGCGCCGGTGTTCTCGAAGGTCGACCAACCTGTGTCGCGTGGGACCGTCGCCGGACTACGGGTGACGACCGGCACGATTCCCGACTACGCGACCGAAACGGAGGGTTTGCTGCTGGGAGGTGTGACCGGGGGCGGTCCGGCCGAACAAGCCGGGTTGACCAAGGGCGACCTCATTGTCGAGATCGCCGGCCAGACGATAGCCAACATCTACGACTACACGTACGCGCTCGAACTGCTCCGGGCCGACCAGCCGGTACGGGTGGTCTACGTCAGGAACGGCGAGCGGCGCGACACGATGCTGACTCCCGCCGCGCGACGCTAGTCACGCTTGGTCGGCGCCTCACTACGGAAGGAGCGGGAGTCGGTGCCAAGTATGGCAGCGGTCTTTTCAGCGTGCGGAGTCGTTGCGACAGGACCCTCGAGGCGTGCCCGCACAACAGCAATCGCGAAGATCACGACGATCAGACCGAGCGAGAGCCATCTCGGCACCTCAAATGGCACGAAACCGACGACGTGCAGGTACTCGAGTACCAGTTTGATCCCAACCCACGCGATGATGATAAACGCGGCATCAACGAGCGTTGGATAGCGGTTGACCAGCGTGAGCAGTTGGCCGATCACGAGGCGCATGGCGATCACGCCCAGGATGCCGCCCGTGATGATCACCCAGAGCTTGTTTGACATCGCCACCGCCACCAGAATCGAGTCGACGGCGAACACGATATCTGTGAGTTCCACTTTCACAACCGTTGACCAAAACGGAGACATGCCCAGCCACGAAGTCGCCTTCTTGGGGCGGCGGCGCGAGGCCGTGTCCTCGTGCCCCGAGAAGTGTGCGTACGGGAGCCAGAGCAGGTAGGCCGCGCCAATCAGCATGATGAATTGCAACTGAATAAGATAAACGGCAAGCACGATGGCGGTGATTCTGAACACGAACGCGCCGGCGATGCCGTATCGGAGTGCCTTGCGCTGCTCAGTCTCTGGTAACCCCAGAACCAACACCGCCAGCACCAGCGCGTTGTCTGCGCTGAGCAACCCTTCCAGTGCCACGAGCAGTGCAACGGTAACGAGATCAGTTACCTGAATGTCCAACAGTCGTTCAACCTCGTAAGGACGGGTGGCAGGCGCCGTGCATTAGCGTGGAAGATTCCACTCAACCTTGATATGATATGTGTCAAGGTTGAATTAAGTAGAAACATCGCACACGCACACTGCAACGATGGAAGAGAAACTTTACTTCATCAGCATAGCGGCGGAGATGCTCGGAATGCATCCCCAGACCCTCCGCAAATACGAACGACTGGGACTCGTCCAGCCGTCCCGAACGATCGGGGCCATGCGGCGGTACTCCCGCGATGAGCTGAATCGATTGAGACTCATCAAGCACCTGGTCGATGAGGGTGGTGTCAATCTCGCCGGCGTGCAGCGGTTGCTGCTGGTGGCGGAAGTGATGGAACGCATCCGACCGTTGATGGACGATGACGCGCTTGATACGGGGGCCGGCCGCCGGCAGTTGTTGCAGGAAATTGACAGGCTGAACAAGGCGATTGGCCTGTGAGGATCTGCCAGGGCTCGTTTGAGGGGTGTGGTGGGGCGCACCTGACGGCACGCTAGAGGACGATGGAATTCAGGGATTACTACGCGACGCTGGGCGTCACGAAGGCCTCCTCCGAGAAGGAGATCAAACAGGCCTTTCGGAAGTTCGCCCGTAGGCATCACCCGGACGTCAACCCGGGCGATAAGCGGGCGGAGGTGCGCTTTAAGGAGGTCAACGAAGCCTACGAAGTCCTCAGCGACCCTGCCAAGCGTAAGAAGTACGACGCATTGGGTGCCAACTGGCGGATGTACGAGCAGGCCGAGGCCCAAGGGGGGGCAAACCCATTTGCCGCCAGATGGCATACCGGTGGCGGCAGCCCCGACGCCCGAAGTGGAGGTGGCGCACGGACGATGACGCCGGAGGAGATGGAGGCCCTGTTTGGTGACTCCCATCCCTTCTCCGATTTCTTCACCACGTTCTTCGGCGGCGAGGACCCGGGCCGCCCTGACGGGCGGCGTGGACCACGTGGACGCGCCCGCCAGCGTGCCGGCCGCGATGTCGAGCACGAGATCGACCTGACGCTCCAGGATGCTCACGACGGTACGACGCAGCGTCTGTCGCTCACCCATGAGGGGCGGGTTCGAACGGTGGATGTTCGGATTCCGGCCGGGGTAAATGACGGCTCCCGCGTTCGTGTCGCCGGCGAGGGAGAACAGGGCATCGGTGGTGGCACCGCCGGGGACCTGTTCCTGCGAGTGCGGCTTCAGCCGCATCCGGAGTTCGAGCGCAAGGGACGCGATCTGCACGTGAAAGTGGCGTTGCCGGTGGCCACAGCGGTTCTGGGCGGCGAGGCCGACGTCCGGTCGCTCACGGGCAAGCCCGTGCGCTTGCGCGTTCCGCCACTGACGCAGAACGGGCAGGTGTTCCGGCTCAAAGGGTACGGAATGCCGGTCACCGGAGATGCGACGGACAAGGGAGACCTATACGGCGTGTGGACGTCGAGCTTCCGACGACGATCTGCGCCGCGGAGCGTGAGCACTACGAGGCACTGGCTCGATTGCGTGCGAACGGGGCCAAGACACAGCCAGTCCCATAGCGACACGTGAGATTCGTGTCCGCTGTGTGGAGACATGCGAACGACGAGGCAAGACACTGGTGTTGACCGTCTGTCGGCGGGAGGGCTAGCGATATGGACCTGAACAAATTTACGGAGAAAGCGCAGGAGGCGGTCGTCGCTGCACAGCAGCTCGCCGGGGAGCACAACCATGCGGAGGTCACCCCCGAGCACCTGCTCGTCGCGTTGGCCGAGCAGGCCGGTGGCATCGTGCCGTCTGTGTTGCGGAAGTTGACGGTGGATCCCGCGCAGATCGGCTCGGACACCCGAAAGCTCCTCGAGGCTCAGCCAAAGACCCACGGCGGCGACTTGCGGTTGTCGCCCCGCATCACATTGATCTTCGACTCGGCTCTGGTTGAGGCCCAGCGTCTCCAGGACGAGTACGTCAGCACCGAGCATTTGCTGCTCGCACTGGCCACCGAAGCCGGTCGGTCGCCAGGTGCACAGCTTCTTCAGGAAAGCGGGGCCACCAAGGATGCGCTCTACGGAGCCCTGACGCAGGTGCGGGGAAATCAACGGGTGACCTCGCAGAACCCCGAAGCGACCTACGAAGCGCTGGCTCGCTACGGCCGGGACCTGACGGAGCTGGCTCAACAGGGCAAACTCGATCCGGTCATCGGCCGCGACGAAGAGGTGCGGAGGGTCATTCAGGTGCTGTCGCGCCGTACGAAAAATAACCCGGTGCTCATTGGTGAGCCTGGGGTTGGCAAGACCGCCATCGTCGAGGGGCTTGCCCAGCGGATTGTGCGCGGCGATGTTCCGGAAGGACTGAAGAACAAGAAGATTTTCGCACTCGACATGGGCGCGCTCGTGGCCGGCGCGAAGTACCGCGGCGAGTTCGAAGAACGACTGAAGGCCGTGCTCAAGGAGATCACGGACTCCGACGGCCAGATCGTGCTCTTTATCGACGAGCTGCACACTGTGGTCGGCGCGGGCGCCGCTGAGGGCGCCATGGACGCGTCACAGATGCTCAAGCCCATGCTTGCACGCGGCGAGTTGCACACGATTGGCGCGACGACGCTCGACGAGTATCGCAAACACATTGAGAAGGACGCCGCGCTTGAGCGCCGGTTTCAGCCGGTGCTGGTCGGCGAGCCGTCGGTCGAGGACACGATCTCGATTCTTCGTGGTCTTCGCGAGCGATACGAGATCCATCACGGCGTTACGTTCAAGGATGCGGCGTTGGTGGCGGCGGCAGTGCTCTCCCACCGCTATATCGCCGACCGGTTTCTGCCGGACAAGGCGATCGACCTGATGGACGAGGCCGCCTCGAAGCTTCGCATGGAGATCGATTCGATGCCGACGGAGCTGGATGAGGTCCGTCGTCGGATTATGCAGCTTGAAATCGAACGCGAAGCCCTGCGCAAGGAAAAGGACAAGGCGTCAGTTAAGCGGCTCAATAAGCTCGAGAGGGAACTCGCTGATCTGAAGGAGGAGCAAACAGGTCTCCAGTCCCAGTGGGAGCAGGAAAAGGGCGCTATCCAGGGTGGGCGCGGGCTCAAAGAAGCCCTTGAGCAGGTGCGCCTGGACATCGAACGCGCACAACGGGAAGGCGACTACGCCGCGGCATCTGAGCTGCAGTACGGCCGCCTGCCGGAACTCGAACGGAGTATTCGCGACCAGGAGGCCCGGCTGGGTCAGCAGAAAGGCCAGCGGATGCTTAAGGAGGAAGTGGACGAGGAGGACATCGCTGAGGTCGTCGCCAAGTGGACCAATATTCCCATGAGCCGACTGATGGAAGGCGAGATACAGAAGCTCATCCACATGGAGGACCGTTTGCACCAGCGGGTCGTCGGGCAGGACGAGTCGATAACTGCGGTGGCCAACGCCGTTCGTCGGGCCCGGGCCGGCCTACAGGATCCCGATCGACCGCTCGGCAGCTTCATCTTTCTCGGACCGACAGGCGTCGGCAAGACGGAGTTGGCCCGGGCGCTGGCCGAGTTCCTGTTCGACGACGAGCACTCGATGATTCGGATTGACATGTCGGAGTACCAGGACAAGCACACGGTGTCACGCATGATCGGCGCGCCCCCAGGCTACGTCGGGTATGACGAGGCCGGCCAGCTCACGGAAGCCGTGCGCCGGCGCCCGTACGCCGTCGTGCTCTTCGACGAAATCGAGAAGGCGCATCCAGACGTCCTCAACGTGCTGCTGCAGCTGCTCGACGATGGCCGCCTGACTGATGGAAAGGGTCGGACGGTCGATTTCAAGAACGTCGTGGTCATCATGACGTCGAATCTCGGTAGCCAGCACATCGCGGAAGCGTCGATGAGCCCTGGTGCCGGAGACGGAGAGTTGGCGAAAAACGTGAAGCGTCAGGTCACTGAGGCGCTGCGACAGCACTTTCGTCCGGAGTTTCTCAACAGAGTCGACGACGTGATCTTCTTCCACTCGCTCAGCCTTGAGCACATGAAGACGATTGTCGGGATTCAGATTCGCGGCCTGCTGAAGCGGCTCGATGACCGGAAGATCCACATCGAGCTGAGCGACGCCGCCAAGGCCTTGCTGGTCTCGGAAGGGTACGACCCGATGTACGGCGCGCGGCCGCTCAAGCGAATGATTCAGCGCCGCGTGCTCGACCCGCTGGCGATGCGTGTACTCGAGGGCGAGTTTCGGGAGGGCGACCGGGTCACGGTGGACGTGGGGGACAATGGATTGATGTTCGACGTCAAGGAACGGGGCTCGGTGGAGACGTCGGCGCGCTGATGGCACAGGCAAACGTCCCTCCGGGACTGAACCCGCGGGATAAGCGTCCCGGCGAACCGCGAACTCCCCTGACGGGTGCCGGCGCACCGGGAGGCCCCCTTTGGTACGCCCTCGCCGTGCTGGTGGTGATGGCCCTGGCACAGGCGTGGTTCCTGACGCCTGCGGGCCGCCAGATTTCCTACAGCGAGTTCAAAGCGGCGGTCCGTGCGGGCCAGGTTGCCGAAGTGGTTGTCGGCGAGCAGACGATCCGCGGCACCTACAGCAGCGACATCGACGGCAGCCAGAGCTTCAGTGCGGCGCGCATCGACGACCCTCAGCTCATCGAAGAGCTGGACGGAGCTGGGGTGCGCTACACCGGCGAGTTCATGAATCGATGGCTGCCCGAAGTCATCGGATGGGTCATTCCTCTCCTGCTGCTCTTCGCCATCTGGAACTTCTTCCTCAAGCGCATGGGGGGAGCCGAGGGCGGGATCATGTCGTTTGCGCGTAGTAAGCACAGGGTGTTCTCAGAGGACGACGTCAAAGTGAGCTTTTCGGACGTGGCTGGGGTTGATGAGGCCGAGGGAGAGCTGAAAGAAATCGTCGAGTTTCTGAAGACACCCACGAAATACACGGCGCTCGGGGGGCGAATTCCCAAGGGTGTTCTGCTCGTCGGCCCCCCAGGGACTGGCAAGACGCTGCTGGCGCGTGCCGTCGCCGGCGAAGCCAAGGTCCCCTTTTTCAGCATGAGCGGGTCTGAATTCGTCGAGATGTTTGTTGGCGTGGGGGCGGCGCGCGTGCGCGATTTGTTCGCCAGGGCGGAGCAGAAGGCACCGTGCATCATTTTCATCGATGAGCTCGACGCGCTGGGTCGAGCGCGCGCCCAGGGGCCGATGGGGTCACACGAGGAGCGGGAACAGACGCTCAACCAGCTTCTGTCCGAGATGGACGGCTTCGACTCCCGCAAGGCAGTGATCATCATGGCCGCGACGAATCGTCCAGAGGTGCTCGACCCTGCTCTGCTCCGGCCCGGGCGCTTCGATCGGCAGGTGCTCGTCGACAAGCCTGACGTCAAGGGGCGCGAAGCCGTGCTCCGGATTCACAGTAAGCAGGTCAAGTTGTCGAGTGGTGTGGATCTCAGGGTCGTGGCGGCTCGGACGGCGGGCTTTGCGGGCGCCGATCTCGCCAATCTGGTCAATGAAGCGGCGCTCCTCGCGGCGCGTCACGACAAGGCCACCGTCGAGATGCCGGACTTCGAGGAGGCGATTGACCGACTCGTGGCCGGTCTCGAGAAGAAGCGCGTGATGAGTACGAAGGAGCGCGAGATTGTCGCATATCACGAATCTGGCCACGCCATCGTCGCCACGCTCACGCCCGGTATGGATCCGGTGCACAAGATCTCGATCGTGCAGCGGGGTTTCGGCGCGCTCGGCTACACGATGCAGGTACCACTCGAGGATCGCTACCTCCTGCAGCGGCAGGACCTGCTCAATCAGCTTGCCGTGTTGCTGGGTGGGCGCACCGCCGAGGAAATCGCCCTCGGCGAGATCTCCACGGGTGCGCAGAACGACCTGATGCGCGCGACCGACATTGCTCGCTCGATGGTCACCGAATGGGGCATGAGCGACTCGCTTGGTGCCATCAGCTACGAAGGGAACAAGCGGAACAAGTTCCTGGATCTGGCCGGCGGTCCGGAGCGCGGGGCCTACGCCGAGGACACGGCCCGGCTGATCGATGCCGAGGTGAAACGAATCATGACCGACGCCCATGCCGAAGCGCACCGGATACTGTCTGGGCATCGCGACATGCTCGAGACCGTGACCCGGCGACTCCTCGAGGTGGAGGTCATGGACGGTGCCGAATTGCGACGGTTGCTGGACGGACCACCTGCGGCCTCGATCCAGGACGGTCGTGCACCGGCCTCGCCGTCTTCAGGCGCGCAGTGAGCGCGCCGGCCTATGCGGTGGCTCGCCTGGTTGCGCCGGCAATCGCGCAGCATCTGCAGCTCCATCGTGCATCGCTCCCGCTGCTTGCCCCGCTGCAACCACCGCTTGAGCTCTTGCCGGATGCCAGCACGATCGAGTCGATGGTCGAGGTGGCATTCTGGGCGAGCCTCAGGCGGGAGGAAGGGTACGTTCCAAAGATCTCTCTTGCCTTTCTCCGGCCCATGAACGACATACAGCCGCTGCTCTTCGAGCAACCGCTCTCGCTCGAGCCCGCGGCGCTGACAAGCCTGGCGGCCGCTGCAGAGCGGCCAGGTGTTCATCTGGGAGTGTGGCCCGGTGACGACGTGTCGACCGACCATCGCACCAGCGTGGACCAGCCCGCCGAGCTCATGGTCTGGGGCACGACGCACGCGATCCCACCATTCTGTTTTGTCGTAGAAGTCGTCGCACCAGGACTTCTCGTGCTGAAGCATCGCCCCCGGCACGAATCACGCAAGTTTGTCAACGTAGCGGTGCTGGAAGGCGACCAAATCAAAATCGTCGACGAGTCCGCCGCGGGAACGTCGGACTGCCCTCAGCTACTTGCCTCGATGCTCGGGTTCGACGCGGCGATGATGAACGACGACGCACTGAACGTGCAGGTGCAGCTTGCGCTGTCGATGCGCCGCCACCTCCGTGGCGGCATTCTGCTGGTCGTGCCACCGGACTCGGACGAGTGGCGGCAGTCAATCGTGCATCCCGTCAAGTATGCGGTCCAGCCACCGTTCACGGAGTTGACGACGCTGCTGGCCAAGCACGGCGGCATGGATGACCACGAATGGGCGGAGGCCACGGCCCGAGCGATTGACGCGGTGGCCGGGCTGACCGCGGTCGATGGCGCGACTGTGGTGACCGGCACGTACAAACTGCTGGCGTTCGGCGCCAAGATCACCCGTCGCCGAGGAGCTGCCGCAGTGGAGCAGGTTGTCGTCACCGCACCGATCGAGGGAAGCGTCCCCGAGCGCATGCATCCCGGTCAACTTGGCGGCACGCGGCATCTGTCCGCAGCGCAGTTTGTTCACGATCAGCCAACCACCGTGGCGCTTGTCGCCTCGCAGGACGGGCGCTTCACGATCTTCTCGTGGTCGCCGACGGACAATGCCGTTCGCGCACATCGCGTCGAAGTGTTGCTACTCTGATCACCATTGCGACGGCCACTGTGATAACTGAGACGCCTTCCCCGCTCTCGTCGAACGAGTACGACAGCTTCGCCGACATCTACCAGGTGTGGACCGACACCGCTGGGTCGACGCAAGCCAACCTGGCGTTCTACGTGGACGCCTACCTGGAGGCGCATGGTTCGGTCGTGGAGCTTGGCGTTGGCGACGGCCGGATCGCCGTTCCGGCGGCGTCCAGGGGTCGAGCGATGGTCGGCGTCGATCTGTCGCCAGCCATGCTTGAGCGGTGCCGTGTCCGCGCAACCACCGCCGGTGTACTCGACCGTCTGACGCTGCTACACGACGACTTCAGGCGCTTTCAGCTCGATGAACCTGCCGACCTGATCGCACTGCCGTACCACAGTCTCGGCCACCTCCTGACCCATGAAGACAAACGGTCCACGATGGCGAACGTGTTCTCGCAGCTTCGACCTGGCGGCCGATTCGTCTTCGATGACTTTCTGATGACACCGACGCGGATCAACGAGATGCGTCAGGTGCAGCTCCGTGCCGAGTACCCGTCGCCGACCGGGGTGCGTACGCAATTGTGGGTGACGTCTCTTGTGGATGAAGCCTCCCAGGCGATCACGGTCGTCACGTGGGAGGACGCGCTCGATCCGGATGGCGCGCTCGCCAGACGGTACTACCGTCGCTTGGGTCTCAGCTGGCTCGAGCCGGCACAGGCGCGGGCACTACTCACGGATGCAGGATTCACCATCGAATCGTGCTTCGGTGATTTCGACCGCACGCCGTTCTCGGAGACGACTGCTCAGGAGCAGATCTGGATCGTCCGCAGGCCCGGGTAGCGCCAGCCGCGAGCGGCGCGAGGAGTACACGACATGGTTGGAACAACGGGCCTGCAGGGCCTACGGGTGGACTGCATCGTTGGCATCTACCCGCACGAGCGCGAGAAGCGCCAGTCCGTGATCATGGAGATTGATCTGGACTACGACTTCGCGTCCGCTGCCGCCTCGGATGCGATTGCTGATGCCGTTGATTACGATGGTGTCGCTGCACGGATCACCGAGCTTGCGCAGCGCAATGCTTTTCGGCTCATCGAGACTATGGCAGAGAAGACGGCCCAGATGTTGCTCGACCAGCTGCCGCAGGTGCGGAGAGTTCGGTTGGAGATTCGCAAGCCGGCTGCCGTGCCGGCTGCCACGTGTGCCTTCGTACGGGTGGAGCGCGTGCGATCGTGAGTACTCCCGAGTCCTCATCGCCGCCGGAGCCGCTGCGGACCGACGGCTCAAGCCCGGTGGCCGTGGTGACCGGTGGTGCCCGCCGGCTCGGCCGGCATCTGTGCCTGGCGCTTTCAGCGCGCGGATATGACGTCGTCATTCTGTACCGGACCTCCAGCGACGATGCACGATCGCTCGAGCGCGAGATCGCCGCCACCGGACGACACGCCCGGTCGTTCGCGGTTGACGTGGGCGTCGAGGCTCAGGTTGCAGCGGTCTTCGCCGAGATCGCACTGGACGAAGGCCGGGTCGACCTGTTGATCAACAACGTCGGCAACTACAACCCGCAGCCCATCACCAGTCTGACCCCGGCGACCTGGGATGCGACGCTGGCCACGAATCTCTCCGGGGCGTACTACTGCTGCTTTCATGCCCTCCCGTTGATGCCGACTGGGGGCAACATCGTCAACATCGGTATGGCTGGTCTGGAGGGCGTTCGCGCGAACGTCAGAGGTACCGACTACTACGTGAGCAAGACGGGCTTGCTCGTGCTGACGCGAGCGCTCGCCGCCGCTCACGCTGCCCGACACATCCGCGTGAACATGGTGTCCCCTGGCCAGCTCGATAACTCCGTCGATCTTCCGCCGCCCGCTCGGATCGGAGTCACAGTACCGCTCGCCCGGGCCGGAACCCTGCAGGATGTGGCACAGGCTGTAGAGTATGTGCTCGATGCCGGGTACGTGACTGGAGTCAACATCGACGTCGCCGGCGGATACCGGCTCTAAACGGCCCGTGGTGAGAGTCCGGCGTGGCACCGAGAGCATGCATCGTTTTGTCCAATGCTGACTGATCTCACTACGGGCCGCACCTATCGGGCTGCGAGCCGCCGATGACCAGTGCGTTCGCGTTGCTACCGCTCTGGAACCGCGCAGCCGAATGGACACGTCGGCTCTCAATGGTCAGGAAGGCCCGGTCGTTTCTGTACCTGTCGACGTACTACATCGAGCACGACGCGTACGGTGCTGAGCTGCTGTCGGAACTGATCGTCGCTCAGCGCCGAGGGGTGGCCGTTCATCTCCTAGTCGACAGTTTCGGGCAACGCCTTGGCGGGGTGCTGATGTCCCGCGAGCAACAGGTGGGGTTGGCGGTCATGCTGGAGGATCTAGGGCGCGCGGGCGGCATCGTCGAGACCTACAGGCCCCGAGAATACGTGCAACGGTGGCTCGGTGGTGGCCAGCACGTCAAGATTCAGGTGTCGGAGACGGGCGAAGCGATCTTCGGCAGCAGCAACCTTAGCCGGTCATCATTCGAGGGCTGGAACGAGTACGCCGTCGCTGTGCGCGGCCCTGTGGTGCAAACATTGCTGAGGAGCTACCGTGAGATCGGCGGCGTCGTTCAGGAGTCCCACCTCCGCGATCTGGGCGATGTCGCGACGGCTGTCTCCCAGGCGGCGGTCGACCCCGCTGACAGGACCGCGGAGATCATGCTTGAGTATTGGCTGTGCAACCCGAACACGCACCAGGGCATTGCGGGGCCACTCGGTTGGCGTGGCCGCAACGTGGTCACAGACCGCCTCGTCGAGAGCATCGGTTCCGCCAGGCGGTCGATTCTGATTACGAGCTTCTATTTCAAGCCGATCGAATCGCTCCTCGCGGCGCTGCTTGGCGCGGCCCGCCGAGGCGTACACGTCGAGGTATACCACTCCCATCGCGATGCCCTGCCGGCTACCGACCTCGCCTGGATCGCGGCGGCTGCCAACTACGAGCGCTTGCTGGAGGCGGGCGTGCACCTGTATGAGAACCGGCGCGGCGAGCATTCGAAGATCGTGCTCATCGACGACACGTGGGTGGCGTTTGGCAGCTACAACTTCGAGCATGCCGCCCACGATCGGCTGGCCGAGGCGATGTTGGTGACCACCGATGCTAGGGCGACGGCGCCGGCCGCCGCGATTTTTGCGGAACTGCGGCAGCATCCGGACAACGTGCCGGTCACGGCGCAGGTCCTGAGCGACCTGCCTGCGCGGCTCAAGGTTAGGCGGAGACTGCTCGGTCGGTTCAAGCGATGGATGTGAGCACCGAGCGCGCACAACACAGGAGCCACAGGTGTCGCTAGCGCGGATTTCACTTGTACCGAGTACCCGGTCGTGGTACTCCTGCGGGTGGTGAGGGGACTGATGGCTGCCTACGCCCTGGATCGACGGACGCGGGTACTGTGCGGTTACTCGGGAGCGACGCGCTCATGAAATCCGCGCCCGACACGCTGCGCTTCAAAGAGATCGAGCACAAGTACGTCGTTGGTGATCAGTTCGATCGTGAGGGCTTCAGGCGGTCTGTCGTGGCCCTCGGCCCGACCAGGACCGAGAGCATACATGTCAAGGACCGCTACTACCTGACTGAAGGCGGGCGGGCGCGACGGTTTCTCTTTCGGCATCGCTACGACACCAAACTCCATCACCTGACGATCAAGGCGCTGGAGAGAGATACCGAGGTCCGCCTCGAGGTCAATCTCGACCTTGGTCACCATGCCGGGAGCCAGGAGGCGCAGGTTGATGCGTTTGTCGATCAACTCGGCGTGCTCTGGAGGGGAACGCTGCACAAGGAGCTGGAGGTCTGGTACTTTTCCGACTGCGAGGTGGTCTACTATGAGGCCTCGGCCGCCTCACGCGCTGTGCGGTGCGTCGAATTCGAGGCTACGCAAAAGCACACGCTCAAGGGGGCCCTCGAGACGGTCGAGCGTTTCGAGCGGGCCACCGGCTTCGAGGGCATCTCCCGCTCTCGGCTGTCGCTCCCGCAGCTATTGTTCCCTGAACTTGACGAGAGACTTGATTGGGGGCACGGCAGCGCGCCGAGCGAAGGCCGCTAGTCCGTCAGGCAGCCTTCAGACGCCGAGCGCACAAGGCGCACGTACTTGCCAAGTACGCCGCTCGTCGCGGTTGGTGCGGGTGCCGTCCAACCGGCGCGACGAGCGTTCAGTTCCTGCGTCGTGAGATCCACATGCATCTCGCATGTCGTCGCATCGATCGTGATCCGGTCGCCGTCCCGCACCAGCGCGATCGGTCCGCCCTCCTGCGCCTCTGGCGTAATGTGGCCGATGATGAAGCCGTGGGAACCGCCTGAGAAGCGCCCATCGGTGAGCATCGCCACGTCCTTGCCCAGCCCCGCACCCATGATCGCGGAGGTCGGTGTGAGCATTTCCGGCATGCCAGGTCCGCCCTTCGGACCCTCGTAGCGGATCACCACGACGGAACCCTTGGTGATCTCCTCGTGCTCCAATCCCGCCAGCATGGCTTCCTCGGAGTCGTACACTCTGGCCAGACCTTCGAAGCGCTCCCCTTCCTTGCCGGTAATCTTAGCGACGGCACCATCCGGGGCGAGATTGCCACGCAGAATGCGAATATGGCCGCGCCCGAGTACGGGCTGCTCCACAGGCTGGATCACCTGCTGGCCCACCGTCAGTGGTGCGGCACTCGAGAGGTTCTCGGCGAGTGTTGCGCCCGTGACCGTCATGCAGTCGCCGTGCAGGAATCCGCGCTCGAGGAGATATTTCATCAGGCCCGGCGTGCCCCCGACGGCATGCAGATCCTCCTGGACGTATTGACCGCTCGGCTTCAAGTCTGCAAGCAGCGGCACGCGGTCGCTCGCCTGCTGGAAGTCGTCCAACGTCAGCGGAATGCCTGCCGTCTTGGCGATCGCCAACAGATGCAGCACAGCGTTTGTGGACCCTCCGACCGCCATAACCATGACCAGTGCGTTTTCGAACGAGTTGCGCGTGAGGATATCGAGCGGCTTCAGATCGCGCTCGAGCAGGATCCGGACGGCCGCACCGGCCCGCCGGCATTCGTCCGCCTTCGCGGGGTCTTCCGCGGGGAGCGACGAACTGAACGGCAGTGACAGGCCGAGCGCCTCGATCGCCACGGCCATCGTGTTCGCTGTGTACATGCCGCCGCACGCGCCCGCCCCCGGGCATGAGTGCCGGACGATGTCGAGTCGCTGCTCGTCAGTAATGCTGCCCGCGAGGTACTCGCCGTAGGACTGGAACGCCGAAATGATGTCGCGAGGCTTACCGAGTGCGTGACCTGCCCGAATCGTGCCTCCGTACACCATCAGCGACGGCCGATTGAGCCGGGCCATCGCAATCACGGAACCCGGCATGTTCTTGTCGCAGCCTGGCACCGTGATGAGTCCGTCGTACCACTGCGCCCCCATCACCATCTCGATCGAATCGGCGATGAGGTCGCGTGACGGCAACGAGTAGCTCATGCCCTCGGTCCCCATCGAGATACCGTCGCTCACGCCGATCGTATTGAAGCGGAGTCCGACGAGGCCTGCTGCGTGTACGCCTTCCTTGACCTGAATCGCCAAACGGTCGAGGTGCATATTGCAGGTATTACCCTCGTACCACATGCTGCAGATGCCGACCTGCGGCTTCTGCAAGTCAGCATCCGTCAGACCGGTGCCGTACAGCATCGCCTGCGATGCGCCCTGGCTGCGGGGTTGAGTGACTCGCGAAGAATACTTGTTCATAAAAAACGGCGCCGGGCCCGCTCTGCGGCACCCGGCTCATGTTGGGTGGCCCCCCACGATCGGCGGGCCCGAGCGGTCCCGTCGCGCCTACACGCCTGTCGGCTGCGGCAGTTTCACAGGATCCAGGAACGGCATCATGTCGCGCAGCTTCGATCCGACGATTTCCACGGGATGATTCCGGTCGCGCTCTTGCATCGCCTTGAAGTTGACGCAACCCGCCTCGTTCTCCTGGATCCAGTTCTTGGCAAACGTACCTGCCTGGATTTCCTTGAGAATCTCTCGCATCGTCGCCTTGGTCTCGTCCGTGACGATTCGAGATCCAGCCATGTAGTCGCCGTATTCGGCCGTTTCACTCACTGAATGCCGCATATAGGCCAGGCCGCCTCGGTACATCAGGTCGACGATCAGTTTCAGTTCGTGCATGCACTCGAAGTACGCGACTTCCGGCTGGTATCCCGCTTCGATGAGCGTCTCGAACCCTGCCTTGACTAGAGCGCTCGTGCCGCCACAGAGCACCGCTTGTTCGCCGAACAGATCCGTCTCCGTCTCTTCTGCGAATGTCGTTTCGATGACACCTGCCCGCGTGCACCCGATCGCGCGCGCGTAGGCGAGCGTGGTCGCCCGACCTTTGCCTGTCGCATCCTGATGCACGGCCAACAGCGCTGGCGTGCCTGCGCCTTCTGTGAACACCTCCCGTACACGGTGGCCTGGTGCTTTCGGTGCGACCATCGTGACATCGACGTCTTTGGGCGGAACGATCCAGGAGAATCGGATGGCGAATCCGTGTGCAAACATCAGCATCTTGCCGGCTGTCAGGTGCGGCTTGATATCGGCGTCGTACACTTTCGCCTGATGCTGGTCTGGCAGCAAAATCATGATGACGTCGGCCCACTGGGCCGCCTCGGCGATCGTCTTGACCGTCAGGCCGGCAGCTCGAGCCTTCTCAACCGACTTGCTCGTTGACGGCAGGCCGACCATGACGTCGACGCCGCTGTCCTTTAGGTTGAGCGCATGCGCATGCCCCTGCGACCCGTACCCCATGACTGCGACCTTCCGCCCGCGGATCAACTGAATGTCCGCGTCCTTGTCATAAAACATCGTCGCCATCTTTCCCTCCTATGTATTCGCCTACCTGCGCTCAGCTGACGGCAGACGTGACGGTTCTACTGCGCTGCGGATAGCGCCGTGTCGCCTCGTCGCATGGCGACCTGTCCCGTGCGCACCATCTCGATAATGCCAAACGCGCTCAGCCGTGCGATTACCGCGTCCACATGCGGGGGTTCGCCGGTAATTTCCAGGGTCATGGTCTCTTCCCCGGAATCCACGATATGCGCCCGAGTCTCATCCACGATCTTGAGTAGTTCAGCGCGACCATGGCCGGCGACGGTCACCTTGACGAGCGCAAGATCTCGCGCCACCGCCGGTACCACCCCAAGGTCCTCAACCTGCAGAACGTTAACGAGCTTGTATAGATGGGCCGTGACGCGCTCCGCGCTGGTCTGATCGCTATCGACCACCACCGTCATGCGGGAAACCCCAGACTCAGCTGTCCGACCGACCGTCAGCGACTCGATATTAAAATTCCGGCGGCGAAAGAGCGATGCAACCCGACTGAGCACACCAGGCTTGTCTTCCACGAGTGCGACGAGAGTGTGATGCATGACGGAGACTCAACTATATCGTTGGTAGACGGCCTGTGTCAGTGCCAGGGCGAAGGTTCGAGCGAGGAGCGTGACCACGCCTGATGACAGACCAAGACCCAGGAACCGAGGGACCCGGGATGTGGGACGCTACAGGGGATCAGCCCCCGTTTCCGCCAGCACGGAAGGCTCCGGGCGCTGAATCATCGCGTCGAGATCGGCACCCGCGGGCACCATCGGGTAGACGCTGTCTTCCTGTTCGACGCGGAAGTCGACAAGCACCGTATCCACCGACGCCTGGGCGCGACGTACCGCATCCTCGACTTGTTCGCGGGCATCGACACGAAGGCCTGGGAGGCCGTGGGCCTCGGCGATTTTCACGAAGTCCGGACTGCGGAGCGGCGTAGCGGCGTAGCGGCGTTCGTAAAAGAATTCCTGCCACTGTCGCACCATCCCGAGGTACCCGTTGTTGATGATGGCGATGTTGACCTTAATGCCTTCCTGTGCCGCGGTCGTGAGTTCCGCCTGCGTCATCTGGAATCCGCCGTCGCCGACGATGGCCCATACCTCGGCGTCGGGACACGCCATTTTGGCGCCGATCGCGGCCGGGAGGGCGAAGCCCATCGTGCCAAGTCCACCTGACGTGATCAGCGACCGCGGGGTCTCGTGGTGGTAATACTGCGCCTCCCACATCTGGTGCTGACCGACATCGGTGACCACCACCGCCTTGCCATGGGTGAGGCGCCAGATGTCGTTGATCACGTGTGCGGCATAGAGGTGTCCGCTATCTGGCAGTTTCTGAATGTCGCGGACCGCGGCATTACCTTTCATCGAGTCGATGTACGCGATCCACAACGCATGATCGGCGGGCTTCAGTTCTTGAAGCAGATCTTTGAGCGTTGCCCGCAAGTCGCCAACGATGGCGGCGTCTGTCATGACGTTCTTGTTGATCTCAGAGGGGTCGATATCCACGTGCAGCTTTCGCGCATTCGGGGCGTACGTGCTGGGATTGCCTGTGACCCGATCGTCAAACCGCATCCCAAAGGCCATGAGGAGGTCTGCCTCCTGGATGGCGTGATTCACCCACGTTTCACCGTGCATTCCCATCATGCCCAGGTTGAGACGATGGCTCGCGGGGACGCCACCCAGGCCGAGTAACGTCACAGCGATGGGGATATTCAGGCGTTCGGCGAATTCGATCAGCTCGCTCATCGCGCCACTCTGGATCACGCCCTGCCCCGCCAGAATGATCGGCCGCTGAGCGTTTCGGATCAGCTCCAGCGCCCTGGCGAAGGCCGCGGCCGGAACCGGCATATCCGGGCGGTAGCCGGGCATGATCACCGGACGTGGGTCCCACTCCCATTCGATCGACGCCTGTTGCGCGTCCTTCGTGATGTCGACCAGCACTGGTCCTGGACGTCCAGATGCAGCGAGGTGGAAGGCCTCCTTCATGGCCGGCATGATCTCTTCCACGCGTGTGACCAGGTAATTGTGCTTGGTAATCGGGAGCGTGATCCCGCAGATGTCAGTCTCCTGAAACGCGTCGTAGCCGATCATCTTTCCCGGCACCTGGCCGGTGATGCAGACCATCGGTGACGAGTCCATCATGGCCGTGGCGATACCCGTCACCATATTCGTGGCGCCGGGTCCCGACGTGGCGATCGCAACTCCGACCCGCCCACTCGCACGGGCATAGCCGTCCGCCATATGTGTGGCGCCCTGCTCATGACGCACGAGCACGTGGTGGATCGGGTAGTCGAGCATCGCGTCGTACGCGGGCAGAATTGCGCCCCCGGGATAGCCGAACACTGTCTGAACCCCTTCGTGGACCAGACACTCCCAGATTATCTGCGCGCCAGTGCGTTTGGGCATGTGCGCTAGTTTGCCCGATGGCGGGTCATCAGTCAAATTGATAATCATGCTGAGATCATCATGTTTATTGATGTTTATCCAGGGATCATAAAGGCTCTTAATGCCGCAACTCGGTCTTTCGCGGCCCGGGGTGGCCTGCGTCCGCGCCCACCGCGTGCCGTCCCGCTTTCCTCGCTGCTAAGGTGAACCCCGCTGACGGATCGCGCTCGATCATTCCTCTTCGTACCACGAGCGCAACAACGATGAGCACCCCAACACCTGCGACGAATACTGCCCGAATGCTCTGCGCGCCGAGCAACCCGCTGAGTGCCGGGCTCAGCGCAATGCCGATCAGGGAGGCGCTGGTCAAGAAGCCGAACGCCGTGCATGCACGTCCCTCGGGATCACCACACCGCCTGCGGTGTAGGCTGTCGTGATCGCCGTACCGATGCCCAGGCCGACGACGGCCATCGTACCGGCCATCAGCCACGTCGTGGGGGCGATCGCGAAACCCGTCAGCCCCGCTGCAGCCATCAGCGCCGCCCGCACGATGACGACCCGCGGCGACCGTCGTGTCAAAGCGCGCCCCGAAAGTTGATTGCCGAGAGCAGCTGTGAATGCCAGCACAGAGAACAGCACGCCGGCCACGACCGGTATGTCGTTAACCGCGTATCCGAGCTGGTCGAGATGCAGCGCCAGGACCGGGCCGAAGCTACGGTCAACGAGCTGGAGCCCGAACAGCGCCAGCATGACCAGCAGAAAGTTCTCGAAGGCCAGGATTGAGGCAAAAGGGGTACGCGGGCGCCGGCTCACGGGGAACGACGTCCGATGTCGAGATTGGCGCAGCGGCACGGTAGACCGAGACGTCGGTACTGCGCTTCGTGATCACGTACAGGTTGCCACTCAGCGGGTCGACGAGCAAGGTTTCCGCGTCGGACGGACCGTCGGGATAGCGAAGCGTGATCGTCGACACGCCAGTTAGGGTCGTGTCTGCGGGGGCCTGGTCGGTGTCGACGGCGGGTTCAGCCACGCGGTACACATATTTCAGGTCTTGCTGGGACTCGTTGTCGCCAATGTCGCCAGCATAGAGGTAGTCCACCCCGGCTTCGGGACCAGGGCCGATGGCGAGATCCTCCCAATCGCGCGCCTCGGCACCGCTCAGCGCAAAGACGCCCAGATGTCGGCCGTCGGTCGTGAGGGCGTATAGATATGGACCATCCCCAGAGTCGTTGTGCGCCCAGAGTACGCCTGGGTGCGCGCGGCTGGCGACCAGGCCGGAGGCCTCTTGGAGGGGATCATGCTGAACCACGCCGGCCGGGACGGGACCGCCGAAAAGCGCGGCATCTCCAGGAGTCGACGGCGTGTCGTCTAGGGCCACAGCGTCGGGCGGCCGCGCTTCCTGCGATGCGCGGGCCTCGTAGTCCCAGCCGGTCACACTGAGGGCGAGCAGTACGAGTGCGACGAGGCGCTTGAGCAGCATCAGTCGGGTGCGATCCTCTGAAACGTCCAAGCTCATCGAGCCCGAGCCTGGGCCATGCTCCCAACACCGCTGAAGGGAGCCCCATCATGCGCGGACACGATGAGCAAAGCACTCACATGTTCAGCTACCTGTCGCCGGAACAGCGCGTGCCAGCCGACCATCCGCTCCGCGCGGTTCGCGCGCTGACGGACGAAGCGCTGAGAACGATGTCGCGCAGGTTCGCCGGCCTGTACGCCAACACAGGGCGTCCGTCGATCCCGCCGGAACAGCTGCTGCGCGCGTTGTTGCTGCAGGTGCTCTACACGGTGCGGAGCGAGCGGCTGCTGATGGAAGAGCTCAATTACAACCTGCTGTTCCGCTGGTTCGTGGGCTTGAATTTGGACGACCCGGTTTGGCATCCCACCACGTTTACCAAGAATCGCGACCGGCTGCTGGCGGGCGATCTCGCGGCCGCCTTCTTTGATGCGGTGCAGGCCCACGCGCGGGCGGCCGGGCTGCTCTCGGACGAACACTTCACTGTGGATGGGACCCAATTGGAAGCGTGGGCCAGCCTGAAGAGCTTTCGGTGCCGGGACGCGGCGGAGAGCGACCCGCCCGATGACCCCGGGAATCCCACGGTCAACTTCCACGGGGAGCGGCGGCGCAACGACACGCACCAGTCGACGACCGATCCGGAGGCGATGCTGCCTCGGAAGGGCCAGGGGAAGGAAGCCAAGCTGGCGTATCTGGGCCACGTGCTGCTGGACAATCGACAGGGACTTGTCGCCAACGTCTGCGCGACTCACGCGACGGGGACCGCCGAACGCGAGGCAGCGGCGCTGTTGCTGGAGGCCAGCGCGCCGCCGGGCAGCACGGTCGGGGCGGACAAGGGCTACGATGTGGCAAGCTTTGTGGCCGCTGTCCGTATCCGGGCCGTCACGCCCCACGTTGCTCAGAAGGTCCGCTGGAGTGCGATCGATGGCCGGACCACGCGGCATGCGGGCTATCACGTCAGTCAGCGGAAACGGAAACTCGTAGAACAGGTCTTTGGCTGGATGAAGACCGTCGGCGGCTTGCGCAAACTCCGGCATCGCGGTGTCGCCCTCGTGGATTGGCAGCTTACCTTCGCCGCCACGGTCTATAACTTGGTCCGGCTGCGGAATCTGGAGGCGAGGTGTCCCTGATCACCGGCCGCGCGTGTCGCCGGCCCCTTGATCGGGGCCAGCGCACAGCCGTGCGCACCGTTGTCGGTCGGTGGTGACTCGCATGATCCTTAGAAAACGGCCCGATCACCCGGGTTCTTCAGCAGCCTGCTAGCGCAGGTCCTATGCGTTGGGCGGTCTGCACGGCGCCGATTGCCGCCGGCATCTTGTCGCGCGGAGCCGACAGCGCCGCCATCGACAGGGTCAGCGGCCCGTACCCGGCGAAAAACCCCTGCAGGGCACGCAGTGCAAACAGATGCCAGGGCCTGGTGACGAACGCCATCGACGTCATCACAACGATGAAGCTGACCAATGAGCGCTGGATGAGCAGCTTGTTGCCAAACCGGTCCCCCACGCGGCCCCACAAGGGCCCGGTCAGCGCTGCGATAGCTGGTGAGACGCCGAGAGTGACGCCCGTCCACAGCGAAATGTCTCCGATCTCGGTGACACCCAGTTCCCGGAAGTAGAGCGGTAGGAACGGCATCACGAGCGTGAAGCCCGCGAAACCGACGAACGCGGCTGCGGTGATCGCGATCTGATTCCTCCTCCAGGAGTGCACGACGAGGTTCGAATCGGGGGGTTGTGGCACTCCGATCTGGGTCCATTCCGGACACATGGGTTACAGATCATTCCGGCGACATAGGTAACACTTTCGGACCAAATGGGTTACCGATCGGTTCAAGGCGGCTGGTTTCGTCATCGAAGTAGCCGAGATCGTACTGCATGAAGCTCACGAGCCAGACGCGGTCGCTCACTTGCCGCACGCCGACGTTCTGGCCCGCGAACACCAAGCTCAGATTGATCTTGCGCCGTTTGTAGCAGATGCGGCCGCAGGTCGTCACGGTGGCCGTCCAGTCATGCCACGGATAGTCCAGGTCGCTGAGCCCCTGATACGGTCGAGGTGACGGCCGGTAGACCTCACCAGGGACCTGCATGCCCAGCGCTTGATGGGGGCGTTCGTGGTTGAAGCGTTCGAGGAAGGCATCGAAGCGCGCCTGCTGTTGCAGGACGTTGGCCACGGCCGGCTTGGTGGCTTCGGTTTTCAACGTCAGATGCATCCGCTCGTGGCGGCCGTTCTGCTCGGGGTGCCCGGGCTGGATGCGCTCGATGTCGATCCCCAAGCGTAACCACCAGACCGACAACTTGCTGAGGCCATACAGGGCATTGGGGGACGCAAAGGGCACCCCATTGTCGGTCCGGATAGCGCTGGGGAGCCCGAAGTCCTTGAAGGTGCGCTCAAAGACGGCGAAGGCATACCGCTCCTGCGTCGTCGAGAGGGCGTCGCAGGTAATCAGGTACCGGCTGGCGAAGTCGGTGACGGTCAAGGGATAGCAGTAGCGTCGATTCGCGAGCATGAACTCGCCCTTGTAGTCGGCGCACCACAGGGCGTTGGGCTGCGTCGGCCGGGACAGCGTCGTGCCCTCGGCTCGATGGCGGCGCCGGCGGCGATGCGTCACCAACCCATGCCGATCCAGCACGGCATGGACCGTGCTGATCGCCGGACACTGCACCGCCGGGCACCGGCGGCGAAGGCGCTCGCGGATCTTGGGTGCGCCCCAATTGGGATACTCCCGCTTCAACCTGACGATCCACTGCTCAATAGCCAGCGGGAGCTGGTTGGCGTGTCGGTAGGGCCGCCGGCTCCGATCCGTCAGTCCGTGCACCCCACAGTCCTTGTAGCGGTCGTAAATCTTGTAGCCGGTCTTCCGGGAGATGCCGAACTCTTTACAGAGGGCCGCCATCTTCTCGCCATCGAGCCGGCGGGCTATGAATCGGAGACGCTCGTCCACGACATGACACTCCTTCCAAGGCATGACACCCTCCCATCTCGGGGGAGCGTGTCACCCATGTCTCCGGAATGAAATGTCACCCTTGTCTCAGTAAGGGCACTGTGGGGAGAATGACGATGGAACCTGGCGGGGCACTACGCGCGAGAGATCGTGACTGGCGCGCCGCAGCCGAGACCGAGACGAAGGGTCGCCCCACTGCCGTTCACTGCCACCTCGAGGTGGCCAGAACTGCTGAACAGCGCGCAGGCAACCCCCAGGGGCACGTCAGCGTACGTCGCCACGATCCGGTCGATCACCTGTGTGCCGGCCGAGATCGACACGCCGCGGGCAGCGGCAAAACGCTCGAAGACGGCGCGGTCCACATTGGTGACCAGGTTACCGAAGTGGTCGACACGCACGACTTCTCCAATGATCTGATCCGCATGAATCGTCGGATCCTGCACCGCGAGCGTCTGCCAGGAGGACATGGGGCGGCCGAGCTGCCCCAAATCGACGCCCGTCGCCAACCAGGCCGCCGCCGGGGCCAAGCGGTCACGCCCTTCGAAGGTGCGACTCACTGTCGGCCGCGCGTAGCGGCGCTCTGTCAGCTCCACCACGCGCCCTGGTGGGGTCTGCTGAAACACCTGCGTCAGAATCCCGTTGTCCGGCGCAAGGAACTCAAACCCGCCGGCTTCGGCGGCCATCGCTCGACGCTCCGATCCAACCCCTGGATCGACCACCGCAAGAAAGATCGTGCCGGCCGGAAAGTACCGATACGCGGCTGCCAACTCCAGGGCGCCGGAGCGCACGTTGTGCGGCGAGATGCCATGGCTGAGGTCGACGAGCGTTACGTCGGGGCAGATACCGAGTACGATGCCCTTCATGGCGCCGACGTAGTGATCGTGCGTCCCGAAATCAGTGAGGAGAGCGATGATCGGCCGTGCCATTGAGCCGCCGGCTCGCTAGCGGACCGCTAGAGGGGACTCGAACGGAGCCCTTGCGGTCTTGACAGCCTTCCGAAACAACACTTCCCGCTGGTGTGTCTTGAGCAGAAAGTTCTCAGCGACCCGAAGTGGCTCGAAGAGTCGCTGAATGTCGCGATTGAAGAGTGGTCGCTGCTTCGCGCGCGCCGCTTTGTACGGTCGGTACTCCAGGTGGCTCCGATCGACCACAACATGCCGCGTATACGTTGGGTGAATAGTGGACTGCGGATCGGCTGTGCTGAAGAACGCGAGCAAGACGCCGCCAGGCTGCAGCACACGCGTAAGTTGGCGCGCCAATCGTTCGGCCGCCGCGCGCTCAAGGTAGTCGAAGATGTCCCAGCAGAGAATGCCGCTAATGGTTTCCGAATCCTGGGGAAATCGCTGCTCGAAGAAATCCGGGAGCTCCGCGACTCTCGACTGGCTCACGTGCTGATCGATGTCCTTGGACAGATCCTCGATCAGAATCTTGCAGCCAACTTCCCCGCCGAAGAATGTGACATTCGAGCCGACGACGGGGCCGAGGTCGAGCAGGACCGGTTGCTGGCTGGTGTCAAGACCAGCCAGAAACCGAGTCAGTGCCCTTGTCGGCTTGATCAGTTCGTCAGGCCCGCCAGTGGCGGTGACGTCGTCGTCCTTTCGCAGTCGCGCGAAAAGATCGGAAAGTACCATCCCTCCCGCGCGTCAGCGAACGACCGGCTGCGCGACCTGCGCCTGTGGAGCGGCCTGGCCCGCGGGCCGCTGTTGCATGGAGGGCTTCCCCGACTTCCGTTGCATGTCGACGCTACCTCGGAAGTGCGCACCTTCTGCGATGGCGACTCGCGGGGACACGATATCACCGTCGACCGATCCGCCGTCGCGAATATCGACCTTCTCGGATGCGGCGATATTGCCGTTCACTTCCCCAAGCACAATCAATGCCTTCGCGAACACCTGCGCCTTGATCTTGCCGTTCGATCCGATCGTCAGCACGTGATCCTTGAGCTCGATTTTCCCCTCGACCTGGCCTTCGATGGTGAGGTCCTCGCTCCCATTCAGTTCGCCCTTGATGACGACCGACTTTCCGATGTTCACTACACCCCCCCCGATCTGCTGCCGACTCCCAGGTTGCGCCGACCCCGACGTGCCGCTGGACTGCCGGTCCGACCCGCCTAGGGGCTGTGCAGCCGTCGGTTTCACTGATTCGTCACGCTTCCACATGCTCAAGTCCTCCCCGCATAGGCGACGTTCGGCGACTCTGTGGCCCTCAGGCATTCGGAGCAACCGTCCGCCTGGGCCAAGTACCACTGAGTATAGCGGTCGCCGGAAATTTTAGTCTAGCGCGGATTTCACTTGTACCCAGGACTCGGTCGTGGTCTCCCTGCGGGTAGGAAGGAGGTAGGAAGGAGGTAGGAAGGGCTGAATAGGTGCCTACTCCCTGGATCTACGGACGTGGGGACTGATTGCGGTTACTCACTCGGAGCTACGCGCTCATGAAATCCGCGCTAGGTGTTTGATTGCTGTGGTTTGGGGCGGGTGGTACGATGCCCCGCTAGGGCAAACAGCCGTGCATCGTATCTATTTCGACCACAACGCCACGACTCCGGTCCACGCTGCCGTGGCTGACGCCATGTCGGCCTCGATCAGGGCGGAGTTCGGCAATCCATCCAGCGTGCATCACTTCGGGCAGCAGGCCAAGGCCGCGATCGACCGGGCGCGGAACGCCGTGGCCGCGCTGATCGGCGCCGATCCGTCCGAGATGGTCTTCACGAGCGGCGGAACTGAGGGTGACAATTTCGCCATTCGGGGGACTGCCAAGGCACTGGCCCGCGCCGGACGTCGACATCTGGTTGCCAGCGCCATCGAGCACGAAGCGGTCCTGCACACGCTGAAAGCGCTGGCCAAGTTCGGAGCTGACACAACGTTGTTACCTATCGGCGATACCGGGGTCGCCTCGCCCGATGATTTACGCCAAGCCCTGCGCGACGACACGGCACTGGTGTCAGTCATGCACGCGAACAACGAGATTGGCACGATTCAGCCGGTCGCGGAGTTGGCACTGATTGCCCATGAGAGGGGCGCGCTGTTCCATACCGACGCAGTCCAGTCCGCCGGAAAGATTCCTATCGACGTCAAGACGCTCGGGGTTGACCTGCTATCGATCTCTGCCCACAAGTTCTACGGTCCGAAAGGTGTCGGCGCGATCTGGATCAGGCGGGGTCTTCGCATGTTGCCGATCTCGACCGGCGGCAAGCAGGAGCGTAACCGGCGCGCCGGGACGGAGAATGTGGCGGGTATAGTCGGCATGGGTGTCGCAGCTGAGATTGCGCGTACCCGAATGGCGGAGGAAGGCGATCGTGTCGAGGCATTGCGCGATCGACTGGAGGACGGCATTCTCCGCGCGGTGCCGCGTACGACGGTCAACGGCGCGAGGACACCTCGCGTATCGAACACGACCAATATCAGTTTCGAGCGTGTCGAAGCGGAGTCGCTCTTGATCGCACTCGACCTTGAAGGCATCGCTGTGTCGACGGGTTCGGCCTGCTCATCGGGCACTCTCGAACCGTCACACGTGCTCAAGGCCATGGGCCTGCCGACGCATCGCACACAGAACTCAATCCGGTTCAGTCTTGGCGCGGCCAACACGGAGGCCGATGTCGATCGCACGGTCGCTGTGCTTCCAGGCCTCGTGGAGAAGCTGCGGAATCTGTCTCGTACGCCGGTCCGGGCATGATCCGTCGAGAGCACGAGTACGTGGGGTATGTGGGGTCTGAGGCACACGTGTCGTGCGACCCAAGGAAACGGTGATGCGCATCGTCGTGGCGATGTCGGGCGGCGTTGATTCGTCGGTCGCGGCTGCGTTGCTCGCCGGTGAGGGTCGCGACGTCGTCGGCTTGTCGATGCAGCTCTACGATCAGCGCGGAGAGCAAGCGTTTGGCAGCTGTTGCACGCTCGACGACCTGCGAGACGCAGGGCGCGTTGCTGATGCTATCGGTATACCCCACTACATTCTGAACTTCGAGAAACAGTTCCAGGAAACGGTCGTCTCGAACTTTGTCCGCGAGTACGCGGCAGGACGCACGCCACTACCCTGCGCGCACTGCAACAGCGATCTGAAGTTTGCGACGCTCCTCGATCGGGCCAGAGGTCTGGGCGCCGAGCATGTCGCCACCGGGCACTACGCGAGGGTCGGGCGGTCCGCGAGCGGTCGCTGGTTGTTGAAACGTAGCTTGGACCCGGCGAAGGACCAGTCGTACTTTCTGTTTTCCCTGACCCAGGCGCAGCTCGCAAGGGCGGTCTTCCCCGTCGGGGAGTTGAACAAGGTCGACGTCCGGGCGCAGGCCAGGCGTCTTGGATTGAACGTAGCCGACAAGCCCGATAGCCAGGAGATCTGCTTCGTGCGAGATGGCGACTACGCCTCGTTCGTCGCCACACAGGCGCCGGCGGTGGCGCGCGAAGGTGCGATCGTCGACCGGCGTGGCAACGTGCTCGGTAGCCATAGCGGCGTGCATCGGTTCACCGTCGGCCAGCGGAAGGGCCTCGGCCTTTCCAGTGCAGTTCCGCTGTATGTTCTGAAGATCGAAGCCGAGTCGGGACGGGTGACCGTCGGATCACGCGACGCGCTTGATGAAACGGCGCTGACGGCATCAGGCGTCAACTGGGTCTCAATCAATGCTCCGTCAGGTTGGGTGCCCGTTGCCGCTCAGATTCGGCATCGTCACCGGGCAGCACCAGCGCGCGTTCGCGCGATCGAAGATGGGCGGGCCGAGTGCATCTTCGACGAGCCGCAGTCGGCTGTCACGCCAGGCCAGGCGGTCGTGTTCTACGACGGTGATGTTGTGGTCGGCGGCGGCTGGATCGACTGAAGCTCTTCTCCACTACCTGCTACGCAGCGACCTGCGTGAGCATACACGAAGGCAGCCACTCGACGCGCCGTCGGGAGTCCGATGCACACTTGGCGCCCGCTATAATCCGCATGCGCCCGTGCGCGTAACCGGGGGTCTCGCTGGGAATGGGGGAGATGCATGACGGATCTTGATCGACGAAGTTTTTTGGCCACGGCCCTCGCGTCGCTGGGGCTGGCTGCCACGACCAATACCGGTCATCCAGCGCTCTCGGCGCAAGCGATCTCAACAGGAGCCAACAGGATCGACGTCCATCATCACTTTTCGCCGCCGGCCTGGATTGCCGAGGTCTCGGGGCGACCGCTGCTGAATCCGGCGAACCCCAAATGGACGCCCGAACAATCGATCGAGGACATGGACAGGGGCGGCGCCGCCGCCGCAATAATTTCGATTACCAACCCAGGCCTCTACTTCGGCGATCCGGCGGTCACGCGTCGCCTGGCTCGCGATTGCAACGAGTACGGGGCGGAGCTCGTGCAGACGTATCCGACCCGATTCGGTCTATTCGCCGCCATGCCGCTGCCAGACGTGGACGCGACGCTAGCCGAAATCGAGTACGCGTATGACACGCTCAACGTCGACGGCATCGGCCTGATGACGAGCTACGACGAGAACATGTGGCTGGGCGACCCATCGTTCCGTCCCGTGATGGCAGAACTCGATCGCCGCCGCGCCGTCGTGCACGTGCATCCGACGGCCGCCAACTGCTGCCGGAACCTGACGTATGGCGTGGCCCCTGGCCGCATGGAGTACGCGACGGACACGTCACGAGCCATCGTGGGCGTCGCCTTCAGTGGCGATGCTGCGATGTTTCCCAATATTCGTTTTATCTGGTCGCACGCCGGCGGGTCGCTGCCGTTTCTGGCTGGACGCATCGACGGTGCCTCCACCAGCGCCACGGACCGCCTGCCGAACGGCTTTCTGGAGCAAGCTCGTCGGTTCTACTACGACACCGCGGGAGCCACCAATCGGGGCGCGCTGGTGTCGCTCCTCGAGCTCGTGAAACCGGACCACATTCTGTTCGGCACCGACTTCCCTCCTGGTGGGACGATCCAGGGCACGTCCGACTTACTACGCTCGCTGCAGCTCTTCAGCGACAGCGAACTTCGTGCGATCGAACGTGACAACGTCCTGCGGCTCATTCCGCGACTCGGGAACGCGTGAACACCCGAGGCCTGCGCGTGCTTGTTGCTGCCGGTGCGAGTCAGCGGCACGGGCTGCGGATTCTAGAATTCGAGCCGATAATCTGACAGGATTTAGTCGCCTCACCTGACTTACGAGTCGTTCTTATGCCCCGCAAGGAGATGACTGTATTGAAGATCCGCGCCGTTGTTTTGGTAGTCGCCATCGTCGCCCTTGGGTCGATGTCTGGTGCAGGCCGTCTGTCAGGCCAAACTCCGGCTGGCCCCGGTCCGTTGGGTGGGTTCGCGTGGGTACGCACCGGTGGACCGTTGGGCGGGCTGGGCTACGACATCCGGATGCGGCCGGACAACCCCGATCTGATGTACGTGACCGACGCCCAGGCGGGGGCGCACCGGAGTGTCAACGGAGGGCAAACGTGGACTCCCATCAATGAGGGAATCGTGGATCGTGGCGGGCCATCGGCTGACACGATTCCGGTGTTCAGCCTGACGATCGATCCGAACAACCCGGAGATCGTCTGGGTTGGCTTCGATGGCATCACTGCCGTTTACCGCTCCGCGGATGGGGGTGGGAGCTGGGAAAAGCGCATCACCGGCATCACTGAAACGCAAGGCCTCGCGATACGCAGCATCGCCGTCGAACCGGGCAATTCGCAGGTGGTGTATGTCGGCGGAGAAGTAGCCAGCTATGTGTGGGCCGGCGAAAACAGAAATGGCAGGGAGTTCGATCGTGTCCAAGGGGTCGTGTACAAGTCGATTGATGCCGGGCTGACGTGGCAGGCGGTCTTGCGCGCCGAGAATCTCGTGCGTTACGTGTTGATCGATCCTACGGATGTGAACACCTTGTACGCGGCGACCGGGATCTTTGACCGTGAAGCCGCGAATTCCGACCCGACCACCAACACTGCTGGCGGCGTTGGCGTACTGAAGTCCACAGATGGTGGGGCTACATGGGTCCCCGTCAATATTGGTTTCAGCAATCTGTATGTCGGGACGTTGTTCATGCATCCAGAGAACCCGCTGATTCTTCTCGCTGGCGCGGGGAACAACGCCTACCCTGAGGGCGGTGGTATCTATCGCACGGCCAACGGCGGCTCGACGTGGACGTATGTCGGCGGCGAGAGCATCCAGTCCGTTGAATTCTCGACCGGGAACCCCAATGTCGCCTACGCGGCTGGTGCCGGCGAATTCTATCGAAGCGAGGACGCTGGGCTCACGTGGATCCCGCTCGGCGAGTGGGGCCCGGCCGGCATTAATCCAGGCTTCCCTATCGATCTTCAGGCGGACCCGCGTGACCCGATGCGGGTCTTTGTCAACAACTACGGTGGCGGCAACTTCCTGTCGACAGACGGAGGTGCGAACTGGGTCTCGGCCAGTACCGGCTACACCGGCGCGGACCTTACCGATGTGGCCATCGCGCCTGCGTCCTCGGCGACGGTCTACGCTACCGGACGTAGCGGGCCGTTCAAGAGTGTGGATGCCGGAGGAACCTGGACGGGAATCAACCCGGTTGCCCTCCAGCCGATTGCCGAAGGTGCGCGAATCGCGGTCGATCCCGGTCTGACCAGTCACGTCCGGATGTCTTCGGCCCATTGGGGATGGACCTACCAGAGCGTTGACGGTGGGCTCTCCTGGAGCCTTGTGACCAACTACCGGGAGGAGTTAGCAAACCTTCCGTGGGCTGAAACGGGCAAGAAGTTTCAGGGCTTCCAGGCGATCGCCTTTGCGCCGTCACAGACCTCGAAGGTGTATGCGGGTTTTGGCGTGTGGAATTGCGCGCGGGAGGGTGGGGAGATCTGTAGCACCCCACCGATCGTGAGCATCCTGACATCGGCGGATGGAGGGACGACGTGGACTCGACGTCTGGGCACCGCCCTGGACGGCCAGAGTGTGTTGGATATTGCGGTCCACCCGTCCAACGCTGACATGGCGTGGGCGGCCACGGCCGGCCGTGGTGTGTTTCGAACCTCCGATGGTGGCGCGACGTGGGCCGCCGGAGCCGGTCTGGAAACCGCCACTGTGATGAGCCTGGCAGGAGATCCGAATAATCCGACTGTTCTCTACGCGGGCACGGTCAACTCAGGCGTTTTCAAGAGTACGGACGGCGGCGTTTCCTGGCTGGCGAGCAGCATCGGCATGGACCCGGCGGAGCGGGTCAACGCGATCCTGGTCGATCCCAATCAGCCTCTCGTCGTCTACGCCGGGACGAACTTCAGCGGGGTGTACGTGAGCGTCGATGCTGGTGCGACGTGGACGCTCCACAACACAGGTCTGGCGGTGAGGGCCGTGCAGAGTCTCGCAATCGCCTCGGACAGCGGCTCACTCTACGCCGGCACGCGAGGTGGTGGCGTGTTCGGTCTTGGTGCGCTGTGGCCCACGGTGGCCACCGTGCCGTAAAGAGCAGCCGGATGCGTCCCGTCGTCTTGACCTCGGCCAGCGTGCTTCTGGCCCTGCTGCTGTTCGCGTCGTTCTCCCGGATCGAGGTCGTCTCGGGGGTTGTTCGTGACTCCACCGGCGCCACCCTTGGCGGCGCTGTGGTCCGTGTCAAGGCAAGCCCAACTTCCACAGTCACCGACGCTGCCGGCCGGTTCACTCTCGAGGGCTTTCCTCCGGCCCGGCGCGTCCGGGTGACCGCCTGGCGGGATGGACACCACATATCTGGCGCGAACGCGTGGCCGTGGAACTCCGCACTCGACCTTGTGCTGTCTCCGTATCCCCAAGTCGACGAAACCGAATACGCGTGGCAACCACCTGCGGCGGAGGGCCGCTCCGCGGTTAGCGCCTGGGTGACAGAGAGGAGCCTGGATCTTGCGGCGGCGGTGTCCGTCGACAGACTTCTCAAGCCGCTGTCCGATCACCTGGAGCTGGGTTGTCAGGATTGCCACCCGTCGATCTATGAGGCCTGGAGTCAGAGCGCGCACGCTCTTGGCGCGACCAACGTTCGATTCACGACGATGTACAACGGTACGAACAGCCAGGGAGACAGATCCCCGGCGACCCGCTACGTCAGTAGTCGCGACTACGGTCGCATTCCGATCCCGCCGGACGCCAGTGAGCCGTACTACGGTCCGGGATTCAAACTCGACTTCCCCGACACGGCCGGCAACTGTGCCACCTGCCATCTGCCTACGCTGGTGGCGGAAGAGTCGCCGTATGCCGATCCGAACCAAGCGTCTGGTGTCCACGCCCAGGGGACACACTGCGACTTCTGTCATAAGACCTCGGCCGTCGCGCTCAATCCGCAGACCGGCGCGCCATACCCCAATCGTTCGGGGGCGCTCAGCATCGAGCTGATGCGGTCTACCGAGCCTGGGCTGTTCTTCGGTCCGTACGACGACGTGGATTTCGGCCGAGACACATATTCCCCGCTGTTTGCCCAGAGCGACGTCTGCGCGTCGTGTCACTCAGCGAGTTTCTGGGGTGTGCCGATCTATCAGTCGTTCAACGAGTGGCAGGCCAGCCCCTATGCCGATGAAGGGACGACGTGTCAGCACTGCCATATGGCGCCAGACGGCGTCACCACGAACATCGCGCCGCGTCGTGGAGGTGTGGAGCGGGATCCGCGCACGATCTCGACGCACCGATTTCCCGGCGCGAGCGACGACGCGCTGCTCCAGGGCGCGGCAGAGCTCGATGTCGTCGTCTCGCGCGATGCCGAACGCCTGTCCGTGGAGGTGAGCGTCACCAATGCGAGCGCCGGCCATCATCTGCCGACCGGCTCACCGCTGCGGCAGATGTTGCTCATCGTCTCGGCGACCGACGAGCAGGGGCGGGATCTCCCGCTCGACGAGGGAGCCGTGTTGCCACAGTGGGCAGGAGATCTCGCGGGGACGCCAGGTGCGTACTTCGCCAAGATTCTCGAACAGTTGTGGACCGGACAGACGCCGACGGCCGCATTCTGGACGCCGACTCGTATCGCAGAGGACTCCCGGCTGCCGGCACGGGCCACACGCACATCGCGCTACAGCTTCGCGGCGTCGGGTACCAGTGAGGTGACGGTTGAGGCTCGTCTCCTACTGCGCCGTGCCTACGATGAACTCGCCACACAGAAAGGGTGGTCGATGTTGGACGTGCCGATGGCACGGGAGCAGGTATCGGTATCGGACGACGGTGTTATGCGTTGAACGGTACCGGTCCCCGCCGTTACGCAACCGTGTGCTGGGACGCGCGCAGATCCTGCGGCAAGCCTTCGAGGTAGCGTTCGGCGTCGATGGCGGCCATGCAGCCTGAACCGGCGGCCGTCACCGCCTGGCGATACACGTGGTCCTGCACATCTCCGGCAGCGAAGACGCCTGGCACGCTCGTCCGGGTGCCGTCTCCGGTGACGATGTAGCCGTTGGCGTCGAGTTCGAGTTGTCCCTCAAACAGCGACGTGTTCGGAGTATGCCCGATGGCGATGAACACACCGTCGAGCGGCAAATCGCGCAGCGTACCCGTTTTCAGGTTGCGCACGACGATGCCCGTGACTTCGCCTTTCTCGACATCTTTGACCTCGGCCACCTCGGAATCCCAGATGAACTCGATCTTGGCATTCGCAAACGTCTTGTCCTGCATGATCTTCGACGCGCGTAGCGCGTCGCGCCGGTGTATGAGCGTCACCTTCGACGCGAATTTCGTCAGGTAGTTCGCCTCCTCCAGCGCCGAATCCCCACCACCTACGACCGCGATCGGCTTGCCCCTGAAAAAGTAGCCATCGCACGTGGCGCAGGTTGAGACGCCGTGCCCAGACAGCTTTCGATCGGATCCGATGTCCAACCAGCGCGCGGAGGCACCGGTGGCAACGACGAGCGCTTCGGTGGTGATCCGCCTGCCGTCACGCAGCTCGACCGTGAATGGTCGACGGGTCACGTCAACCCTTGTGATGTTTCCCTCGATCACCTCAGTGCCGAAGCGCTCCGCCTGCGCGCGCATCTCGGCCATGAGGTCCGGCCCCATGATCCCGTCCCGGAACCCCGGCCAGTTGTCGACCATCGTGGTCAGCATCAACTGCCCACCAGCGTCGAGCCCTTCGATGAGCAGTGGCTTCAGATTCGCGCGCGCCGCGTACAGCGCCGCCGTGAGACCGGCTGGGCCTGACCCGACAATGACGACCTCTTGATCTGCCATTACTCGAGGTGCTTCTCTATCAGGCGGGCGATATCTTCCTTCTGGGCCAGCCCCACCAGCGTTTCCGCGAGTTCGCCGTTCTTGAAGAGCAGCAATGTCGGGATGCCACGAATCATGAAGCGGCTCGGTACGGCGGGGTTTTCGTCCACGTTCAGCTTGCCGACGGTCGCGCGTCCGTCAAACTCGCCCGCGAGCGCCTCGACGGTCGGCGCCAGGCGCCGGCACGGCCCGCACCATTCGGCCCAGAAGTCCACGAGCACAACGCCGGTCTTTGTGTCCTGATCGAAATTGCCGTCGGTAAATGTCTGCACTTTATCGGATGCCATCTGTCTCTCCGGTTGCTGGGTCGTTACGGTCGAGCCCGTTCATACATTGTGACGTACTCCCGCGCCGACGCGTCCCAGGAAAAGTCTTCCCGCATGCCGGCGAGTTGCATCCGCCGCCAAACGGCCTTGTCCGCGTACACATCGAGTGCCTCCCGCAGCGTGTTGATCAAGGCCCGCGGCGAATACTCATCGAAGCTAAAGCCGGTGCCCGACCCGGTCGTCGCGTCATAGTTGCGCACCGTGTCGTACAACCCTCCCGTGGCATGCACTACCGGAATGGTGCCGTACCGGAGGCTGTACATCTGATTGAGTCCGCACGGCTCAAACCGCGACGGCATCAGAAACAGGTCTGCGCCGCCCTCGATGCGGTGCGCGAGAGCCTCGTCGAACCCGATCCTGACGGCGATGCGCCCGGGATGCCTCTCGGCCAGGGACAGCCAGAGTTCTTCGTATCGCCGCTCGCCGGTCCCGAGCAGCACGAACGAAGCGTCAAGTCGCGGTAACTCCGTGACCAGTTCAGCAAGGAGATCGAATCCCTTCTGATCGACCAGACGAGAGATCAGCCCGATCAGCGGTCGCCGCAGCGTCGTCTCGTCCGCGGAAAACCCAAACATGTCGAGCACCATCCGTTTGCTCGCCGCTTTGTGCTCGAGGCGGCTCGCGTCGAATGGCTCCGGCAGGTACGAGTCTCGCGCAGGGTCCCACTCCCTGTAGTCGATCCCGTTTCGTATGCCCACCAGATCGTTGGACCGGCTCCGAAGAATTCCATCGAAGCCATTCCCGTATTCGGGGGTCTGAATCTCCTGCGCGTACCGAGCGCTCACCGTCGTGAGGACACGACTGAACATGAGGCCTGCCTTCAGCAGGCTGATTCGGCCCGAGTACTCGAGCGCGTCGGCGTGCATCAGCGACCCGCTCAGCCCGAGACGCGGGAGCCAGCGTGCGTCGAAGATGCCTTGGTATGCCAGGTTGTGGATCGTGAACATCGTCGAGACGCCGCGCAACGCAGGCGAGTCGGTGAATGCACGCAGAAAGACCGGCACAAGCCCGGCCTGCCAGTCGTGGGCGTGCACCGCGTCGTAGGGTTCGGTGGCACCCGACGCCCACTCGAGTGCGGCGCGCGACAGGAAGGCAAAGCGCTCAGGATTATCTGGATAGTCGCGGCCGTCGACGCCGTAGAGGTGATCCCGATCGTAGTATTCCGGATGATCGACAAAGCATGTACGCACGCCTGCCTCGGTAACCGCGAAGACCGGAGTCTTCGTCACCTGCCGGCCGAGGGGCACGCTGACCTGGCCGACTGGCTTGCCGGCCGTGATACCGCGGTATCGCGGTATCACGACATCGACCGAGTGCCCGAGCCTGACCAACGCGCGCGGAAGGGCTGTCCCCACGTCCGCCAAGCCGCCGGTTTTCGCGAACGGGGCGGCCTCGGATGCCACCATGAGGATACGCATCGCCGTTTCCACACTAGCACTACGGCGGGAGTCTCGGTTGACGCGTGCACGTCCCACGCTCCCCGGTCGGCGAGGCCGAGGTCAGATTCCGCGCCGGGTCCCTGTATGATCCGCTCGGTGACCGACTCCGACGTGCGACCAGTCCGTCCGGGCCGTCCCGACACCCCGGAAATGAGTGAACTCCGTGCCTTGCGAGAGCGCCAGCCGCAGTTGGCCGACGCGATCGATATGCACATCGAGCTGCTCGCGTTGCAGCGGCGCATCCAGGTGAGGATTCAGCTGCCGTCGTTCGATCTTGACGCGATCATCATGGCGCGCCACCGGGAGGAGGGGCGCCCGCTGCTGCGATTCGAGCAGATCCCGCTCGACCCGACGGATCTCCGACTGGTGCTGCGTCAGACGGCCGATATCATGCGTCGGTTCGAGACGCTCGACGAGGCGGAATACCAGAGCGTGCAGGCCCTCGACCGGGATGCCGGGCTTGTGGCCCTGGTCGGTGAGTGGTACCGAGCCGCAGCCGAACACCACACCACCGCTGGGCACGTCGCTGAGTCACCTCCTGAGCAGCCGCCGGTCGAGAACGGCGCACGCGATCAGGTTTTGACGCTCGCCCTGCGGCCGTTTCTTTCCCGGTGTGCGGAGGTCTTGCAGCCACGCGCCGAACTTGCGAGCTGGTCGCACGCGCACTGCCCGCTGTGCGGAGGCGAGCCAGAGTTGGCAGTCATTACGCCGGCGGCCGAGCGGCATCTGATTTGCGGCCGATGCACGCTCCACTGGGACTTTGATCCGTTGACCTGCCCCTACTGTCACAATGGCGATCGTTCGACCATTTCGTCGTTCGCGACGCCGGATGGCCAGTATCGTGTGTACGCCTGTGACGTCTGCAAGCGCTATCTGAAGGCGTACGACGGAAGGCGATCAACGAGGCCCGTCATGCCCATGGTCGACAGCGTCGCCACACTCCCGCTCGACGCAGCGGCCATACAACGTGGATATGGGGGGTAGCTAGGGCGCTTTTCATGAACGTGTGGCGTTCGAGTCGCGCGGATTTCATGAGCGCGCAGCTCCCGAATAACAGCAATGAATGCCCTCCTGCCCGCGGGAGCACCGCAACCGCCTTTTAGGTAGAAGTGAAATCCGCGCTAGCCGTAACGCCGAAAATGGTTACGGCGTTTGCCGGGACCGAAGCGCTGCAGTACCGAGTGCTGCGGTACCATGACTCGCCCAGTCAGTACAAGGGCTATCTGAAAAGCGCTCGAGGCGTCAGCCGCCGTTGGCGACCGCCGCGACCTCGACCGGTCCCGCCGCGACGGCCGTACCCAGCAGGTCGTCCGCCCGGCTGGCCAGCCAACTGTAGAGCTGGCGCGCCTCGAGGAAACGCGAAGCGCTGGATCGCGCACCCAGGACGACAACGGCAACCGATGGACCACCCTCAGGCAGCCTGAGTAGTGTGGCGAGGCAATAGCCGGCCTTCCGGATGAACCCGGTCTTTCCGCCGAGCACGTCGATGTCTCCCGTCCTCACCAGTTGATTCGTGCTGCGGATCGAGACGGTTCGCCGCCCGACGGAAAGCTCGTGACGCTGCTTTTGCATCACATCCGAGATTCGGTTGTCACCCGCCGCATACGCCAGGAGTCTCGCCATGTCGTACGCCGAGGAAACATTGTCGGACGACAGCCCCGAAGGTTCCACGTAGCGCGTCTTCGTCAGGCCAAGCTCCGCCGCCTTCTCATTCATGCGCGTCACGAAGCCGTCCTTGCCGTGGGGTGAGACACGGGCGAGCGCCCGTGCGGCCGCGTTGTCAGAGGCAATCAGGAGCAGGTGCAACAAGTCGCCGTTCGACACCTTGTAGCCAGCTCGAAGGTGGGTTGTCGAAGCCCTGCGCACGTCCGCCCGCTCAATCAGTGTTTCCACTGACAGATCCGGCGAATCCTCAAGAAACACGACGGCCGTCATTATCTTGGTGATGCTGGCTATCGACCGCTGGCTCTGCGAGTTCTCCTCCCACAGCACTTGGCCGGTCGCCGGGTTGTAGATGATGGCCGCCTCGGCACGCACATCGGGGACCTGCTCGCCCTGCTCGTTTACCCGAAACCTCAGTCCATTCAGCGTCGCCAGGGTCCGCGCGCCAGGTCGTGTGCTGAAGACCGTCAGCCGCTGGCCGGCCCGGATGACGCTCCCGCGTAGCCCGTTGGTCCTCTGCACCGCTGCGATGCGGGTGCCATATCGTCTCGAAATAGACGAGAGCGTCTCGCCACGCCGGACGACGTGGATGACCTCTTCGCCGCTAGACGCGGCGCCGCCGGTCCCGGCGACGATCGATAGTCGCTGCCCCGGTTGGATCACGCTCCCGCGAAGGCCATTAGCCCGTCGCACGGCGGCAACGGTGGTGCCGTATCGTCTCGAGATGGTCGAGAGATTCTCGCCGCGCCGCACGACGTGGGTCACCCGTTCGCTGCTCGGCGCGACGCTGGCTGCTGGCCGAGTTGCCGCGCTTGGCACAGCCGCCGATACCGAGGCTGGTCCAGCGCCGGATCCAGCGACAATCGAGAGTTGCTGTCCGGCCCGGATGAGGCTCCCGCGCAGGTTGTTCGCCCTCTGTACAGCGGCGACGGTGGTGCCGTATCGTTTCGAGATCGCCGAGAGGTTCTCGCCGCGTCGGACGACGTGGATCACCGGTTCGCTGCTGGGCGCGGCCGCTCTGGTGGGCACCGCGACGATCGAGAGTCGCTGCCCCGGTTGGATCACGCTCCCGCGCAGCCCGTTGGCCCGCTGCACGGCGGCGACGGTGGTCCCGTATCGCTTCGAGATCGACGAGAGATTTTCACCGGGCCGGACGACGTGGGTCACCCGTTCGCCACTCGGCGCGGCCGCAGAGGCGCCAGCCACCTGGACGGAGAGTCGCTGACCCACTCGGATGAGGCTTCCCCGCAGGCCGTTAGAGGCGCGCACGGCGGCGATGGTGGTGCCGTACCGCTTCGCAATCGACGAGAGATTCTCTCCGCGCTGGACAACGTGGACCACCCGTTCGCCCACCGGCTCGGTCGCCGGCTGGCTCCCAGACAGTTGGAGAGGGGCCTGCGCCTGGCTCGGGCCTCTTGGCGGAGTGGTCTGGCCCGCCGCGTTGGCCTGGGTCCCAGGCACGGCGAGCGCACCCAGCGCGCAGATCAGTCGGACGTTTCGGAACAGCCTGGCCTTGGTCACTGGCAAACCTTTGTGCAATAACCGGTTACGGAGTACGCGGGCATTGTAGCAAACAAACGATCCCTTGCAAGGGCTATCGGCTGGACCTGACGGTACAATCACCGCGGTGCCTCGGTTTCCCAGACCCCACACACTCCTGCGATCCGGCCGTGCGACCTACCGTTTCTATCTCGGCGATTGTCTGACCGTGCTCGATCGGCTTCCGGAGGCATCGGTCGATGCGATGGTCACGTCTCCGCCCTACAACCTCGGAATTCGATACCGCACCTACGATGACACGATGTCCCACGACCGGTACATGACGTGGACCGGCGACTGGGTCCAACGGGCTGCGGGCCGGCTTTCGCAGAAGGGCTCGCTGTTCCTAAACGTGGGTGCGAAGCCGACCGAGCCCTGGACGGCGATAGACGTCGCCTTCGCGGCGCGACCGCACCTCCGCCTGCAGAACACGATTCACTGGATCAAGTCGATCGCGATTGAAAGGCCAATGGCCGGTGGGCGTGCCGACGCGGACGGCCTTCTGGCGGTGGGCCATTACAAACCGATCAATAGCCGGCGGTTTCTCCACGACAGCCACGAGTTTGTCTTTCATTTCACCCCGGATGGCGATGTTCCGCTTGATCGCCAGGCCGTCGGTGTCCGATACCAGGACTCATCAAACGTCAGCCGGTGGCGCACGGCAGGGTCAGGCGTCCGGTGCCGAGGCAATACGTGGTTTATCCCGTACACAACCATCCAGAGCCGGGCAAAGGATCGCCCCCATCCTGCGACTTTCCCCCCCAAGCTTCCAGAGATGTGCCTGCGACTGCACGGCCTTGACCGGATCCGCACGGTGGCCGACCCGTTTCTCGGCCTGGGATCGACAGCGGTCGCGTGCGCTGAGCTTGGCCTCAGCTTTGTGGGAATGGAAATGGATGAGGGCTATCTGCAAGAGGCCGTCGCCCGCACGCGCGCCGCGCTTCAGGCAACCGAGTCGATGGCGTAGCCACCGGCCCGCTTATCGATCAGTTTGCTCCCATGCGAACAGGGTATGTATCCTGCGCACATGGACCTCAGGCAGCTTGAGATCATTCGCGCCATTGCTGACACGGGATCGTTCACGGCGGCCGGCGAGAAGCTGCACGTGTCACAGTCCGCGATTAGCCGCCAGATCCTATTGCTCGAGGAGGAGCTTGGCCAGGCGGTGTTCTATCGGATTGGCCGACGAATCAGCATCACGCCCACTGGTGATTCCCTCCTGCAGCTTAGTCTTCGTGTGTTTCAGGACATGGACGAGACGATCACCGGTATCAGTGACCAGCGCGAGACGCTGCACGGCACGTTGCGGTTGGTTGCTGCGATGACCGTGTGTCTGTACGTGTTCCCGGCGCTGCTCGCAGAGGTGCGGCGGGTCTTTCCCAGACTTGAGCTCAAGATCACGGTCGGCGGTATTGAGCGGTCGGTGGCCATGCTTCGGTCGGGTGCGGCTGATCTCGGGCTGGTCACTCTGCCCGTGAAAGCCGCCGAGCTGGTATCGCAGCCGGTCCTCGAAGAGGAGTTGCTGCTCATCACCTACCCCGCCCACCCCCTTGCCCAGAAGCGGACGATCCGGCCTGCCGACTTGAATAGGCAGCCGTTCATTCTCTTTGAAGCCGGATCGGTGACCAGAAAGCTGGTCGATCAGTTCTGCGCGCAGGAGGGCATCGAACCAGACATCGTGATGGAAACCGAAAACGTCGAAATCATCAAGGCGATGGTCCATTTCGGCATCGGCATCAGCATCATCCCCTGGCAGGCCGCCGCTGCCGACGTAGCGGCCCGCGAGCTGTTTTGCAGCCGGATCGAGGGGCATGCGCTGTGGCGGCAGACGGGGTGGCTGTATCCGAAGATGAGCCGCCCGCCGCGGCCGGTGTCAGAGGTGATCCGCGTTTTCGGGGAGATCAGCGCCCGGTTCGAGAATGAGGCCCGAGCGCCCGAGAACTACTGAGCTCATTCCGGCAATGAGTAGGATGTGCGGGACCAGACTTCCACACCGTCTCGCATGGCCTTGACCTCAAGCTCTCGCGTGCGCTTCAGCGGGTCCGGATTGTTCGAGTAATACCCCAGCACGTAGTAATCGCTGGTCTCAGCGTCGATGCGTTTGAGCGCATTGTCGAAGTTGTTCCGATTCACGACGGCGATTCCGCCGGTTTCGTCCGCCAGTACGCGCAGACTGTCCTGCGTTTTGATGATATGCCGCTGCCACTCGATTGGGTCAACGTGTATGTCACCTAGGTCCTGTCCACCGATCAGGCCACGCGGGTCGATCGTGTAAAAGGTGGCGTTGGCGCGGTTGGCCGCCTTGGTCAACTCGCTAATCTCGCGGATCAAATCGCTCTCCGCAAACCCCAAGCCAGGCGTTTCGACGAGAAACGGATTGTAGTCCCCCCCTCCGTACAAATTTGCCTGGTAGTTCATGCGCGTCCGCTCGTACGGATTGAAATCGTAGCCGGTACTGATGTAAATCACGGCCTTTCGCCGGTTTCTGAGCTGCTCAAGGTTCCTCATGAGGTCGTACGCTGTCTTAAACGCGACGTGCGCACGGTACCGCAGCTCAGGATTGCCGTCCCTTCCCTGCTGGGTCTTGATGATGTCGTCCGGCCCCAATCCGCTGCCCGTGACCCGATTGATGGCCGCCTCAAGCACCTGGCGGTCGTATGTCAGTTGTTCAGAGATCGATGACGTACCCGTCGACACGATGCCGAACATATCGCCCTCGTGCACGAGGTTGCGCAAAATCCGCTGCATGAGATCGCGCGTCCGCGGCGTCAGGTTGAAGGCCAGATGCAAGTCGTCGATGAAGATCAGGAATACGCGTCCCGCGGCATCATTGGTGGGTCGTGCGGCCGGAAGGATGATGCCTTCCGCGACCGGAGCCGGGGGGGGCGCCTGGACGTTGAACACCCGGCCGCCGTGGGTGAGCACCAGCGAGACAATCTCCTGTCGGATACCGTCCTCGTAGACCTCGAACTCGTCAGCGGTCAGATCCGAGACGAAGGCGTCGGTATCCGAGTCGCGGACGATGACATCGGTCGTGACCAGGTCAACAGCGACGCGGAACGTCGGCTGTGACCCTTCAGGTGACGGAGGAGCTTGCTGGGCAGCCGTCCCGGTTTCGCCCACCATCAAGAAGCCAGCAAGCCCCAGGAACCCCGCGATAGCTCCCGCAGCCATGGGTCGCCCAATATTTCGCATGCCTCGGATTATAGCAGCACACATAATGGTCGCTGATGCGTATTGCTATCGGCGCGGACTATGCCGGGTTCGACATGAAGAATGAGCTTGTGGTGGCCCTGCGGGGCACGAGGTTCTCGATCTCGGCACCCATTTGACCGCAGCGGTCGACTACCCGGACTCGGCTGAGGCGGTGGCCACCGGCCTCGCCGACGGTCGGGCCGAGCGGGGCCTGCTGGTGTGCGGCAGCGGCGCTGGCGTGTTGATTGCCGCCAACAAGGTTCCAGGCATCCGAGCCGCCGTGTGCCACGATACATACACTGCCCACCAGGCTGTTGAGCACGACGACATGAACGTCTTGCGTCTCGGGGCCCGCGTCGTGGGAGCCTCGCTGGCCCAGGAAATCGCGACTGCCTTCCTGGCGGCGACGTTCTCCGGCGAGGAACGCCATCGACGACGGCTGAGCAAGATACTCGCGACTGAGGCACGTTTCAGCCGAACGTGACGCAGCGGGGCCAGATTCAGGCAAAGAGCCGGCTGTGCCTGGGCGCGACAGACTGACCGTGCCGATTGTTACCGTTACGAAGGACAGAGAGGCGCACGCCGCGATGGCGGCGGAGCGTCTCGCGTCCGCGATTCAGCAGTCATGCGCACGGCGAGGACGTGCTCGCGTCTGCTTCACAGGTGGGCGCACGGCGCAGCGCGTGTATCACCAGCTGGCCGACAGTCGGCGGGCATGGCGGGAGCAGATCGCGTGGGCAGGCGTGCACGCCTTTTGGGGTGATGAACGGCACGTGCCATCCCAACACGTCGACAGCAACGTGGGCATGACCCAGCGTGCGCTCTTGTCGCACGTGCCGATACCGTCGAACCAGATTCATCCGATGCGTGGTGATCTCGCGGACGCGGCCGTGGCCGCGCGCGAGTATGACCGCGTCTTGCCGGTCACCGTGGATGTCATGCTGCTGAGTCTAGCAGGCTGCTGAAAAACTCCGTGAAATGGGATCGACAGATCGATCCCGGCGTACTACCATGCTCCCAACACCGCTGAAGGGAGCCCCATCATGCGCGGACACGATGAGCAAAGCACTCACATGTTCAGCTACCTGTCGCCGGAACAGCGCGTGCCAGCCGACCATCCGCTCCGCGCGGTTCGCGCGCTGACGGACGAAGCGCTGAGAACGATGTCGCGCAGGTTCGCCGGCCTGTACGCCAACACAGGGCGTCCGTCGATCCCGCCGGAACAGCTGCTGCGCGCGTTGTTGCTGCAGGTGCTCTACACGGTGCGGAGCGAGCGGCTGCTGATGGAAGAGCTCAATTACAACCTGCTGTTCCGCTGGTTCGTGGGCTTGAATTTGGACGACCCGGTTTGGCATCCCACCACGTTTACCAAGAATCGCGACCGGCTGCTGGCGGGCGATCTCGCGGCCGCCTTCTTTGATGCGGTGCAGGCCCACGCGCGGGCGGCCGGGCTGCTCTCGGACGAACACTTCACTGTGGATGGGACCCAATTGGAAGCGTGGGCCAGCCTGAAGAGCTTTCGGTGCCGGGACGCGGCGGAGAGCGACCCGCCCGATGACCCCGGGAATCCCACGGTCAACTTCCACGGGGAGCGGCGGCGCAACGACACGCACCAGTCGACGACCGATCCGGAGGCGATGCTGCCTCGGAAGGGCCAGGGGAAGGAAGCCAAGCTGGCGTATCTGGGCCACGTGCTGCTGGACAATCGACAGGGACTTGTCGCCAACGTCTGCGCGACTCACGCGACGGGGACCGCCGAACGCGAGGCAGCGGCGCTGTTGCTGGAGGCCAGCGCGCCGCCGGGCAGCACGGTCGGGGCGGACAAGGGCTACGATGTGGCAAGCTTTGTGGCCGCTGTCCGTATCCGGGCCGTCACGCCCCACGTTGCTCAGAAGGTCCGCTGGAGTGCGATCGATGGCCGGACCACGCGGCATGCGGGCTATCACGTCAGTCAGCGGAAACGGAAACTCGTAGAACAGGTCTTTGGCTGGATGAAGACCGTCGGCGGCTTGCGCAAACTCCGGCATCGCGGTGTCGCCCTCGTGGATTGGCAGCTTACCTTCGCCGCCACGGTCTATAACTTGGTCCGGCTGCGGAATCTGGAGGCGAGGTGTCCCTGATCACCGGCCGCGCGTGTCGCCGGCCCCTTGATCGGGGCCAGCGCACAGCCGTGCGCACCGTTGTCGGCCGGTGGTGACTCGCATGATCCTTAGAAAACGGCCCGATCACCCGGGTTCTTCAGCAGCCTGCTAGGAGCGGATGCCCACATCGCATCCATTTTTCCCGGCAGTCCTCTGCTCGAGCGCGGCGTGGAGAACGCCGCGCTCGGAGGCAGCCGCGTTCAGGCGGTCTGGGTGGGTCATCTCAGCGCGTGGCGCATCACCCTGACTCCTGTGGCAGTCCTGAATGCGCCAACGATTTTTGTACTCGCGGCGGGTCCAGACAAGGCGACGGCGGTACATGCTGCGCTGGATGCGCCGATCGACGTTACACACCGGCCGGCTCAGTTGCTACGCGCAGCGGGCGACCGAGTCGAATGGATTATCGATGCTGCTGCCGCTCGATCACGTGTCGCACCGCGCGCGTGACCACGACCGTTGAGCCGATCGCCACGACCAGGCCATCGGCCAGGAGTGCGGGTCGCATCGCGCGTTGGAGAGACACCGGCGGCGAGCGATGCGACATCTCCGATCACTTTTCCGTAGTACGCGGACAGCACGATGACGGGAATCATGCGTGCCGAGTGCGAGGATGGCCGGCACCAGCCAGTCCATTACTCGGTTTCAGATTGGCTGCCAGTCGTAGCGGCAGCCGGCGCGTCCGGCGGTGCTTCAGTGTTCGGTGGTGCCTCGTTCACGTCGGCCGTCGCCACCGGCTCGACCGGTCGGGTCGTTGAGCGTCGTGACCTCCGCCGGCGCTTGGAGAACACGCGCGACAGGCGGTCGAGCGCCTCCGCCGCGCCTTGCAATCCGGCGGCGATTTCATCCGCGTCTGTCCACGCTGTGGGATTCAGTCGCTCTGCCAGGGCCTGGAGCGCCTCCCGTCGTGTCGCATCGGACGTACGCTCTGGAATGCGGTCTCGCACGATCGGATACCAGAGGGAGAGGAACGCCATCCGGGCGTCCGGCGTCGAACCGTCGATTTTCGAAGGGATAGGCGGCCGCGGTGGAGTCGGTGTCTGCGCCGGCGTGGCGGATGGCCTGCCCGCCGGGGCCGCTCGTGGCTCTTCACTTCTACGAGATCTTCGACCCCGGCGCGGGTCTGGACTGTCGTCGACCACTTGCCGATCAGCCATGATCGCCTTCCAGTCAAACGCGATCGTTGGGTAGCTGAGCTCGATGCTCTGTCGCGCCTCCGGTTCGAACGCGACGCGCCCACCATGCACACCGCCGGGTGTGCGGAAGACGTAGAGGATTCGGGAGCGTTGGCCGGAGCCCTCGCGGAACGAGTGAATAAGATACGTCGTTTCGTATCCGCGTTTGTCGCGGATCATGCGCAGAAACGGCACGTGCGACTAACGCTTCTTCACCCTCGACGACCTCGAGGCTTTCTTCGCCGTGCGCGCCGGTCTTGTGGATTTGGCGGCCCTGGTAGACTTGGCGACCTTCTTTGCAACCTTCTTCGCAGCCATTTTTACAATCTTGGTGACCTTGCGCGGAGCTGAGGTGCGCACGACGCGTTTCTTGCCCGGGGTCTCTCGCGGCGCGGGGCGCCGCGACTTGGTACGGCTGGCGGTGGTCCGCTTGGACGCAGCCCGGCGCGCCGGGGGCGCGGTCTTCGAGGCACGCCGGTCGCGAGACTTGCGGGTCGCAAGCCTGTGGACAAGCACGAACAGGATCTGATCACCCAGCGTGTTGTAGGCCCAGATCTCAGAGACGGAAATCTGCAGAGACGCGCACAGCCGTCGCGCGGCATCCACGCTGGAGACCGGAATGTAGAGGTGCAACGGCGCCCGAAGGCGGGCGAATGTTGCCCATTGCGCCATCGCCTCGAGATGGTTGACTGATTCCGCAGTCTCCACCTCGACCATGCCCAGGAGCTTGGGACGGGCATCCGATGATTGGAGGACCAGATCTGGGTACCAGGCGGACCCCCCAACCACGACCGGTACCGTCTGCTCGTGGCCAGGATTGATCGAGACCTCGAACTTTCGCTTGTATTTTGCTTGGAGCAGACGAATCACCCGATCGTGCTCAAGTTGCTCGCGGACGGGCCGCACCAGAATCGGGCTCAACAGGTTCCCCTCAGGGTGTGCAAACCGGCTGAATATAGCACACGCTTCGGCGTCAGCCTTGACGACACATTTTCCGCGCCCCACAATGTACCGTGCCCCAAGACGCGGTCGCGACGGCAGGACGCATCCTCCTGGTCAATGATGACGCGAGCGTGACCGACTGGTTTTCGCGAACGATGAGGCTGGAGGGGCACGAAGTGTGGGCGGCGCGGTCGGCCGACGACGGTCTCGGGCTCGCGGGGACCCACCGGCCGCACGCCGTTATTTTTGACCTCAGAATGCCACTCACCAGCGGTGTGCGGTTCCTGCACGCGGTTCGTGCGACCACCGGCCTGCTCACGGTACCTTGTGCGATCGTGACGAGCGACTATGCCCACGACGAGGCACAGGCGTCGGAGATTTCGGCGCTCTACGTGGAACTGCGATATCGACCGCTATGGTTGGACGAACTGGTGGCGCTCGCGCACGAACTCCTCGCCCTTCCGGTCCAGAGCTGACAACATGCTGAATTCCCGCTTTCTCAAGGCGTGCAGGCAGGAGCCTGTCGACGCTACGCCCATCTGGTTCATGCGCCAGGCCGGCCGGTACATGCCTGAGTACCGCACGCTCAGAAAACAGTACTCGCTGCTCGATATCTGTCGCGCGCCGGAGCTGGCAACGGAGGTCACGCTGCAGCCGATCAGGCGCCTCGAGGTGGACGCGGCGATTCTGTTCTCCGACCTTCTGCTCCCCCTGGAACCGATGGGGCTTCCGTTTGATTTTATCAAGGGCGAGGGTCCGCAAATCGAGCGCCCCATCGAGTCGCCCGCAGATATCGATGCCCTGCGAGAGTTCGAACCCCAAGTGGCATTAGCCCATGTCCTGGAAGCGATTCGGCTCATCAAGCAGGAACTGGCTGGGCGCGTACCGCTGATCGGCTTTGTCGGCGCACCCTTCACGCTGGCCTCTTACGCGATCGAAGGCGGGCACTCGAACAACTTTGCCCGCACCAAATCACTGATGTACGGCCATCCAGAGGCGTGGCACCGCCTCTGCGACCGTCTGGCGACGATGGCGGGCAACTACCTCACCGCACAGATCGATGCAGGCGCGGATGCGGTGCAAGTATTCGACTCGTGGGTTGGCGCGTTGGGCGCGACTGACTACCGCGAGTTCGTCATGCCGCATACGCAACGCATTTTTCAGACGGTCGCGGGGCGAGTGCCGACGCTGCACTTCGGCACGGGGACCTCAGCGATACTCTCGGAACTGAGGGAGACGGGCGGCGACGTCATCGGCGTTGACTGGCGGATTCCGCTCGACCGGGCCTGGGAGCGCATCGGCCACGATCGCGCCGTGCAGGGCAATCTCGATCCGACCTTGTTGCTCGGCCCTCCGAAACGGATGCTCAGCCGCACCGACGATATTCTCGCCCGCGTCGCCGGCCGCGCCGGGCATATCTTTAACCTCGGCCACGGGATCTTGCCGTCGACGCCCGTTGAACATGTGCAGATGCTTGCACAGTACGTGCATACGGCGTTGCCCCGCCCGTGAGCGCCGCGAGTATTGTCGCTCGCCTGCCTGGCCACTCCCTGAGCATCGTATCGCTCGCCGTTGTGTTAAGCAGCCCGTGGTACAAGTCCGTCTGCATTCGACGAGCGACGCATCCTCGCGATCGGCGTTGCTCCTCCCTCAAATACGGGCGGTATTTTCAGTCGTCGCGCCTTGTCCGCGAGCGCGGATTCCGCAGGCGTGCCACGACGGAGCGAAATCCGCGCGAGGCGCTTCGTTCGTCTAGCGCGGATTTCAGTAGTACGTGGTAGAGGGTCATGGCCCCGCTCATGAAATCCGCGTTAGGTGCGACGCCGGACTTTCACCACGGGCTGCCAAGGGCACGTCCTCGCGCGCGCTCGACCGACGCGTCGGGAAGCGAGCAGCCCCGTGATCAACGAACACGTTGATGTCGCGGTGGTCGGCGGGGGCATTGCTGGGCTTTCTGCGGCCTACGAATTGGAACGGCGTGGGCTGGTGGTGCGGCTGCTCGAGGCGTCGGGGCGCCTCGGCGGTGTGATCCGCACGGAACGCACCGATGGCTGGACTATCGATGCAGGGCCCGACGCCCTGCTTGCTCAGAAGCCAGCGGCGGTTCAGCTGTGCCGGGAGCTCGGGATCGGCGACCGGCTTGTCTCCACGCAGATCCCGCGCACGGCTTACGTACTGCGGGACGGACGGCTGCGACCGTTGGTGGAAGGGTCGTTCCTCGGTTTTCCGGTTGGTGCTAGCGCGTTGGTGCGCTCGTCGCTGTTTTCGTGGCGCGCGAAGCTTCGAATGGCGTGCGAGGTGGTTGTGCCGCCGGCGAGCGGCGGTGACGAGTCAATCGCCTCGTTCACACGGCGGCGGTTTGGACAGGAGGCGCTCGACTACCTCGGCGAGCCCCTCCTCGCCGGGATCCACGCCGGGGACGCCGAGCGCCTGTCGATGGAGGCGCTGTTTCCCCGCCTGATAGATGCGGAACGCCGAGCCGGCAGTGTGCTTCGTTCGCTCCGCGCCCTCAAGGTTGCGCCGTCACCGAAAGGTGCGTTCGTGTCCCTGCCAGGCGGCCTCGGCGAGCTTGTCGACACGTTGTCCGGCGCGCTGCGGCCAGGCACCGTCCAGCTCTCGTCGGCGGTTGACGCCCTCCGTCGAGCAGGAACGTTTAGTATCGATTCGCAGGGCGCGCCGGTCCGGGCACGCGCCGTTATCGTGTGTGCGCCAGCGTACGCCGCCGCCGGGATGCTGCGGGCCATTGACGCACCCCTGGCGGCCCTCTGTGACGCCGTGCCTTACGCGTCGACGGCGACCGTCGCGTTTGGGTACCGCCGAGCGCAAGTCTTCCACCCGCTCAACGGGTCGGGCTTTGTTGTCCCACGCGTCGAACGGTACCCGCTGCTCGCCGCGACCTGGGTAACGTCGAAGTGGCCCGGCCGCGCGCCGGATGGCCATGTTCTGCTCCGTGGATTCCTTGGAGGCGGGCGCGATCCCGACCGACTCGACCAGAGCGACGACGATCTCGTCCGGCTGGCTCAGGACGCGCTGGTAGGCATCCTGGGTATCAAGGGCGACGCTGTCCTGACGCGGCTCTCGCGATACCCGCGTCAGAGCCCGCAGTACGAGGTCGGTCATCTGACGCGCGTCGCGTCCATAGAGGAACGGCTGTCGGCGGTGCCGGGGTTATTTCTGGCGGGCAGCGGCTTCCGCGCGATCGGCATCCCTGACTGCATCGCTGATGGGCGTGCGGCGGCGACGCGCGCTGCAGCCTACCTGACCGCCAGCGCCTAGTTGGGTCGGGGGTCGTCTAGCGCGGATTTGATGAGCGCGTAGCTCCCGAGTAACCGCAATCAGTACCAGCGTCCCCAGGTCCAGGGCATACGCAGCCATCAGTCTCCTCACCACCCGCAGGAGTACCACGGCCGAGTACGAGGTACGAGTGAAATCCGCGCTAGGTTGCTGGCAGGAGCGCGTCGATTTCATCCATGACGCGATTCATCGTCTGCATGGTCTGGTCGAGCGGCGCGTCGGTTGTCATGTCCACGCCTGCGTCTTTCAGCAGATCGATCGGATACTTCGAGCTGCCTGATCCTAGGAACGTCAGAAAGCGCGCCGTCGCAGCTCCGTCACCGGCGAGGACCTTGGCCGCCAGCGCCTCGGCCGCCGTAAAGGACGTGGCGTACTGGTAGACGTAGAACTCGGTGTAGAAATGGGGAATGTAGCTCCACTCGTTGGCGACGTCCTCGTCTACAACCACGATACGTTGCTCGTGTCCGTAGAAACGCCGCGTAATATCGAGATACAGCGCGGCCAGCGCGTCTCCGGTAATCGGCGTGGACGCCAGCCCCATCTCATGCACGCGCAACTCAAACTCCGCGAACTGTGTCTGGCGGAAGACCGTGGCCTTGATACTTTCGAGATAGTTGCCCAGTAGCGACAATCGCGTCGGCTCGTCTGTGATTCGCTTGAGCATGTAGTCGATGAGGAGTGCCTCGTTAAACGTCGAGGCCACTTCCGCGACGAAGATCGAATAGTCGGCTGTCGGATACGGCTGCGTGTTGTTCGAGAAATAGCTGTGCATCGTGTGCCCCAGCTCGTGCGCCAGGGTGCTCACGTCGTTGTACTGACCAAGGTAGTTGAGCAGGATGAACGGATGCACATCGTACGCGCCGCCGTTTGAGTAGGCGCCGGAGCGTTTGCCCTCCGCTGGGTACCAGTCCAGCCAGCGTTCGCGAAAACTTCGCTCGACCACCGACACATACTCCGCGCCAAGCGGTTGCATCGCGCCGATGACATGGCGCTGCGCTCCGTCAGGCGTGTACCGTAGATTCACCGAGTCCACGAGCGGCGCGTACAAATCGTAATAGTGCAGATCGTCGGTGACGCCCATCATTCGCTTTCGCAGACGCAGATAGCGGTGAAGGGACGGCAGATGTCGGCCCACGCCTTCGATCAGGCGGTCGTAGACGGACACTGGGATGTTGGCGCGATCGAGTGATGCCTCGACCGTCGACGTGTACTTCCGTGCTTTGGCGTAAAAGACCGCCTTCTGCACGTTGGAGTTCATCGTCGTGCCGAACGTGCGGCTGAAGTCGCCGATGGCGCGGAAGAACGTCGACATCGCGGCCTGTCGGTCCGAGCGGATTGGTGACGTGCGGACGTCGGCATAGCCGGATTGATCGAGTTTCACGCTGCGTCCGTCCGCCAGCGTGATCGTGGGGTATGGGAAGTCCGCGTTTGACAGCATCCCGAAGATGTTCGTTGCGGAGCCAGCGAGGGGCTGCGCGTCGGCCAGGAGCCTCTCCTCCGCATCACTCAGCGTGTGCGCCGCGCGCCGCGCGATGTCCCGCAACATGACGACGTAGGGCGCCAGTCGTGGCTCTGCGAGGATATACGCCTCGATCGTGGCGTCACCGATGCGCAGAATCTCAGGCTCGACATAGGACGCTTGTGCGCAGAACTCAGCGTAGAGCTGCTGCATCTCCTGATACATGCCCTGCGGCTCACTCAGCCGCGTGTCTTCGTCGGACAGCATGCTGGCGTAGACGTACAGTCGCGCCAGCGCCTGATCAAGACGACTCGTCGTTTCCAGCGCATCAGCCAAGACTTGCGGGGAGGTGTGCAGTTGGCCGGCGCTCATTCTCACCTGCGGCACCTCGGCAGCGACGCGTACCTTTTCGGCGCGCCACGCGACGAGATCCGGATAGAGGTCGCCCAGGTTCCAGGTGTAGGCGTCCTGGGCGGACGATCGGTCAGTCTCCGCGTTGGCCTGCGGCACGATGCGTTAGTTTATGATGCCCGTGCATGCCGCGTCTTCCCCTCCGTGACGACTGGGCCGAACTCCCGGACGAGGCCCTGCTTGAGGTGCGGCTGGCTGACCTTCCTCTTCGCATCGACGAGGTGCTCGCTGGTCGGATTGCGAGACTCACCGAGGAGCTTGATTCTCGCGGTCTCCGCTTTCCGCTGCACTGCTACCTGTCAGACGAGTGGTTCACTCCCGATGGCGCCACTGCCATTGCCGTGCCTTTTTATCTCGCGCACCCTCGGCTCGCGAAACTCGAGGAGTCACAGATGCTCGAGGTCGAAGGGGGCGACTACGAGTGGTGCATGCGCATTCTGCGGCACGAAGCCGGGCACGCCATCGACAACGCCTTCCAGCTGCGACGCCGGTTGTTACGTCGGCGGACGTTCGGGTCGCCGTCGGTGCCATACCCCGAGTTTTACTCACCGAAGCCCTACAGCAAGAGCTACGTCTTGCACCTCGATGCGTGGTACGCCCAAAGTCACCCGGACGAGGACTTCGCTGAGACCTTTGCGGTGTGGTTGACGCCGACCAGTGAATGGCGCCAGCGATACGTGGGCTGGCCCGCTCTCAAGAAACTTGAGTGTATGGATACGCTCATGAGGTCGATCAAGGATCAACCGCCCCGCGTGACCAACCCCAGTGAAGTTGACCCGCTCCGAAAGCTCCGGAGGACGCTCGGGCAACACTATCGCAACAAGCGCCGGCACTACGGTGTCGACTACCCGAATTTCTACGACCGGGATCTGCGGCGGCTGTTCTCAGAATCCGCTGAATACAGTGCGAACATGACGGCCGCGCGGTTCCTGACACGCATCCGCCGCCCGACGCGTCGCCTTGTGGCCGACTGGACAGGTATTTATCAGTACACGATCGACAAGGTCTTCGAGGACATGATCACCCGATGCCGCCAGCTTCGGCTGCGCCTGGCTGTTCCGGAGGAGCGTGCGCGACAGGAAGTGACGGTGCTGCTCACGGTGCAGGTCATGAACTACCTCCACGGCGGCGGATACCGCCTGTCGCTCTAATGCATAGGCACCGAATTCTGGCTCTGGTGCACGACCACCTGATCCCGCCTGCCGATGTCACGGGCATAGACGTCCGCGAGGCCGAGTGGAAGATGGAATACGACGTCGTGGAAACGCTCAAAGAGGGCGGCCACGACGTCCAGGTGCTGGGTTTGAACGATGAGCTGGCCGGCATTCGTCCCGCTGTCAGCGACTTCAAGCCCCACATTGTCTTCAACCTGATGGAAGCGTTTGCGGGTGTGCCAACCTTCGACCAGAACGTCGTCAGTTATCTCGAACTACTTCGACTGCCATACACCGGTTGCAATCCGCGCGGTCTGATTCTTGCGCGCGACAAGGCATTGTCGAAAAAGCTGTTGGCCTATCATAGGATTCCGGTTCCGGACTTCACGGTTGTTCGGCGCGGCCGCAAGCCGATTCTTCCAAAGCGGCTTCACTACCCTCTCATCGTCAAGTCGCTGTTTTTTGAGGCGTCCAACGGTATTTCGCAGGCGTCGGTCGTGGAGAATGAGGATCAATTGGTGCGGCGCGTGCAGTTCGTGCATGACAGCGTGGGCACCGCGGCCATAGTCGAGCAGTTCATCGACGGCCGGGAGTTGTACGTTGGCGCCATCGGCAACCAGCGCCTTGACGTGTTTCCTGTCTGGGAGATGTCATTCGCCGACGTGCCGGGGAACAAATGGCGGATCGCGACCGAGCGCGTGAAGTGGAGCACAAAATACCAGAAACGACACGGGATCATGACAAAGGCCGCGGTGCTCGACCCGGCTATGACGGAGCGTATACAGCGCATTGCGAAACGCAGTTGCCAGGCACTGGATCTCAGCGGATATGCGCGTGTTGACCTACGGCTTGATGAGGCGGCCGGGCGTGTCTATGTGCTGGAGGCGAACCCCAATCCCAACCTGGCCTACGGCGAGGATCTCGCTGAATCCGCCGAGGCCAGTGGAACCTCATACGAGCGGCTCCTGGAGCGCATCCTTGCCCTTGGCTTGCGGTGGGAGCCTGAGCGAACGTAGCTGGACGAACCGCGAGCGGGCGACGTCTACAGGTGGAAGTCGTCCGTATCGTTCGGGTCGATCTCCAGCGAGCGCGCCATCAGCGCCTCGGCCGTGCCGTAATCCTGTCGAACGTTCATGAGGAAGTCCGCGTAGTCACGGAGACTATTCGCGTTGTCGGGGTCGGCCTCCAACGCACGCCGATAAAATGTCTCAGCCGTCGCGTGATCCTGTCGGATGTTTGTCAGGAAATTCGCGTAGTTACACAAATGGTTGGCGTGGTGCGGATCCTCCTCCAGAGCGCGATTGTACAAAGCCTCGGCGGTATCGTAATCTCGTCGGTCCTCTGCGAGGAGTAGCGCGTAGTTGCCGAGGGTGCTCGGTCGGTGTGGGTCGATCTCCAGCACACGCCGATAGAGCGTCTCAGCCGTGTCGTAGTCCTGCTTGACGTTCCTCAGAAAGTTCGCGTAGTTGCCGAGCGTGCCGACTCGATCCGGATCAGCCTCGAGCGCACGTTCGTACAACGCCGCCGCCGCATCGTGATCCTGCCTGATATCCGTCAGAAAGTTCGCGTAGTTCGTGAGCACGCCGCTGTCCGCCGGGGCTAGCACGACGGCCCGAAAATGCAGGTCCTCCGCCCGGCGCTCGGTTGCGCCCGATCCCTCCATGAAGAGCGCGGCCAACGTCGCCATCTCCGCGCTCTCAGGCAACGCGCGCACGCCGTCCTCGTAGATCTCGGCGCGCCTGTCTTCATCGGACTCACGCTGTGCCAGACTGTGCCACTCCTCTGGCGTACGCGCGGATGCTACCCCGGACGAGCGCACCACTCGCAGGCCACGGGGGGGCACCTCGTGGCTGTCCGCGCGGATGGCGTCGGCGGGGGCACCCTCGTCGTGTTGGAGTTGGGCGTGCGCACGCGCCGAGCGCGCCTCGATAATCGCCGTACGATTCGCCAGATACCGGGCGGCGCGCTCATCACCGCGCGTGTTGAGAAACTCGTCCAGGATGCTCAACCCGAGCGTATCCTGCAGGTCGACCATGAGCTCGTCGAAGCCATCGATCGGCACGAGCCAGCCCCCGCATCTGTCCACCAAATCGAGAATCTCCTGGCGCGGCCTTCCAGCGCTCTTGAGATAGCACCAGTACATGCCCTGCGGGAGATGGAGATGTCCTTCGGTCAGCACGTTCATCAGGCAGCCATCGTTCCCCCCGTATCCGATCACGACCGGCACATGCGCCGTGAATAAATCCTTGAGGGCGCTGGCGAAGCCGGTCGGGAGAGCCGTCAGCTCCTTCGCTGTCGAGTTCGGCGCGTAGAACACGTGCTGGTGGACCTTGACGATCTGCGGACGGACCGGGTGATGGCGAATGAATCCGGCGAGCGATTCGTGACCACAGATGACGGGCGTCGCGCTGGTGTAGATGCCGAGCGCCTCGGCCACCAGATCATCGAAATTGGTCGTGACGACGATCTTGTGCCTCGTGTCGGCGAGAATCTGCGCCAGCACCGAATAGCCGAATGACGGCTCCCGTCCTGCGACTTCGGCCTCGAGATAGTCGAAGCCCTCTCCGCCTCGACCTCGATACGTGCGTGCGAAGACTTGCGAGTACGACGCAGCAGGAGCCGTGGGGTCGAACCCGGTATCTCCAGGCGAGCGGCCGTCGCCCAGTGTCCATGCTCCGGGTTGTCCAGATCCTGGTCCGGGTCCTCCGCGCGGAGCATCTCCAGCCAGTCGACGACCATCTCGTCGCCGGTCTTGATTCCGGACTGGCGAGACGCACCAGAGCCGAGCACAAAGACGAGCGAACTGTCGAGCGACCTGTCCGTGAGCGCCTTCACCCGATCAAGAAACCCACTCGTATGGATTTCTTGGGGCCCGCTCGGTCTTCGCTCAGACACCCGCCAGCGGAACCTCGAGGAGCTCGATGTCGAAGAGCAGCGTCGCGTTGGGTGGAATGACGGTGCCCGATCCGGATGATCCGTACCCAAGGTCCGGTGGAATGATCAGCCGCCGCTGTCCCCCGACCTTCATGCCTGCGACACCAAGATCCCATCCCGGGATGACTCGTCCGACGCCGAGTTGAAACATGAACGGACCGCGGCCGGTTGAGGTGTCGAACTGCCGTCCCTTCTGCTCCGGCTGAGCCGGGTCGTAGAGCCAGCCGGTGTAATTGACCGTCACGCTCAGCCCGGGCGTGGCTTCCGCTCCGTCGCCCACGCGCAGGTCCGTCTGCGAAAACGGGGCGAACGGCAGGATCGTCGGAGAGGTCGGATTGCCACCTCCGCTGCAGCCGACAGCCGCAAAGGTGGCGGACATGACCAGGCAGCCGCACACACGCGCACTCACCACTCGAAACATGGGACCTCTCGTCGCTATTGCCAGCCGATGGCATGTCCTTGCGGACAGCAGTCGTGATCATAACCCGCGCCCAGTACCCGGACGCGACTAGCGAGACGAGTTCGGCGATGACTTCGCGTCAGGCCTCCCGCCTTCCGTGAGCGTGATCCGCTCGATGACCACGGAAAACATGGACCCCGTATCGTCACCATCTGACGACAACCACAGCGCGACGGTCTCGACCGGAGGGCTGAGGGTGGCATCAATCTCGAACGTGCCATCGGCGCGGGCCACAGCTACGATTTCCTCCTCAAGCAGGTCGCTGAGCGGATGTACGCGACGGTCTCCGATGCGGCCAACGTCCGCGCCGACGTTGAAGAAGCGAACGGTCGAGATACCTTCATTGGGCGGCGCCAGCGCATGCAGCCTTCTCACCCACTGCGGCGCGAACAGCCGTCGGAGACCACGCAGGCGACGTTCGCCTCGCAGGACGAGCCCGGCCCGGAACACGTAGTCGTCGAAGCCATTCTCTCCTTGCCGCCCGCCGCCGCGCCGCAGGTCGCCCTCGAGGCGCCCGCGCACAGCGAGTCGCATGACCGTGGCGGGCGATGGCAATGGGTAGACGATTGGCCCCCCGGATCGGTCAACCAGAATGTGAAGTCCCGTAGCGGAGAACTCAACGTCGTTTGGAGGAATGCCCCGGTAGCGCAAGCGTTGCCAACCGGTCTCGTCGTCCAGCGGGATCGCGATCGAGCCCATCTGCGCGAGGCCGGATTCTTCGGCGCCGGTCGAGTCCCGCTGGGCCGTCGCGATCGTCCCAGTACCCAGCCCCAGTCCGAGGATCGCCACGCTGCTGCTGATTCGCAGCCATGCCGACGTCACCATCTAGCCATCCCTCCTGAGGGTACCTCTGGAAAGCGGTCTTCTCACGGGTTCAATGGTAGAAATGGATTATCGTAGCTGTGGAACGACGTATCGAAGATCCGAGGTGACGTCATGGGTGGCAGGGCTAAGCAGTGCGCGGTTTCAGCATGTCCACAGCAGTTCGTCGGGCGGTCGATTGGGGCCGGCGTCGTAGCCGTCTCTTTGCTCGTCACCCTGTCTGTCTTCGTACCAGCGCAGCCCGCCTTGGCCCAGGATTGTGGGTCGTGGTCGCGTCCGGTGCTGTGCGAGGCAGAGCTTGTTGCGACGGTCGAGGGTGGAGGGGATCAAAGATTCGACGGTCGGTCGTCGTACCGTCTGGCCCCGCGTGGTCAGATGGATCTGGAGCTATCGGGTCGCGACCAGCGTGGCCGGCGGTTCCCCGCGGAGCGCGTCGTACTGCGATACGACCAAGTCGGATGCCGTCGTCTACTCGATATTCAGGACCGAGGGCAGCAGGGCCTTCGGATCATCGCTCAATCTGACACAGGTCGCTGCCAGCTACGGGTGTGGGTGCCGGGCAACCTGAATTTCGAATGGAACATCGAACTTGAGGTCGATCCCGCCGCTCGAACCTCATACGATCGAAGTGAGGCCGAATTCGTCGTGGATGCCTTGTACTCCGCCATCCTCGACCGAGACCCCGACCGTGACAGTCAGCGCAGCGCCGTGGCTGAGGTGCAGCAGGGGAACATCGAGAACCTCCTCAACTCGATGCTTCGGAGCCAAGAGTTCGCCAGCATGCGGGACGGGGTCTCCCCTGAGGAGCTGCTCGACCGTTTTTATCTGGGAATCTTCGACCGGGAAGCAGACAGCGGTGGCGTCAGCGAGTACCTGGGCCTGGTTCGAACGGGGCGATACGCTGACACGCTGCTCCGCATGATCCGTTCAACGGAATTCGAGCGCAGGCTGCCAGGGTAGCAACGGCCGCGCGCGGCCCGAGCAGCTCGAGGTGGGCGTCGGTTGCTCCTCCGTCAAGACAGGCGGTATGTTCGGTCGTCACCGTGTCCGCGAGCCGCCTCACTCATCTTGGTGCAGCGCCACACTTCCGCTAGCGCAGGACTGTACTCGCCTCAGCTTCGTCGATCAGGCGGTCCGCGTCGTCTTGCAGCAGGAATCGCCCACGCACGAGCCGAGCGGCTGCGGCGCGCACCCTCTCGACGTAGGCAGCATGTGTTCCGTAGCGCTCTTCAAGCGATAGTCGCGGGTCACCGGACGCGTCTCGCTCCGCCCTGGTCTTGGCAAACGGGATAAAGGCTCCGGCATTGTTACGAAGCCGACCCTTGTAGAATCCGCTCGCCACCGTGTTCCACCCTGTGTAGGTGCCGAGCGGTACCTGATGGAGCACGCTTGCGACGCCACTGGTTTCGTTACCGTCGATGTCCACCGTAGGAGCCAGCGTGGGCAGCACCCGCCGAACCGGAGGCGGCTGCATCGTGATCACACCGGACAGGTCGCTGTAGCGAAACTCCGGGCCGAAGTCGTAGTCGTAGAACGGGTTTAGCAGGCCGTCAGGCAGCGGCACGCCGGGAATCGTCGGGAATCCCAGCGCCGCCTGCGTCGGCGACGCCAGTTCTCCCCGGTCGAGGCGCGGATACTGACTCGGCGGCGGGAGCGTGCCATCGACGACCCATTCCACCAGCGCCGTCCGCAACGCGCGCAGCGTGTCGCTGGTCGGGTTCGGATTTTGCGTAAGCCCACAGCAGGTCTCCGTGTGGGGGTCGGGATCGAATCCACCAGTCCCACCGCCGTGCCTGACGCCTGGCGAGTAATAGCGCCGGACGTTGGGCGGTAGCGGAATGTCGCGATCGGCGCTCGTGCCCACCAACGTCGGAGACGCGCGCAAGTGGTAGAACTCCGCCGAGCCGAGCGTTTCGACGATCTTGGGGCACGTGTCTGTGGCCCGGCAACGATCGAGTAATGCCCCTGACGGACGCTGGCGGGCCTGGTCGGCGTACTCGCCCCACCAGACGATACCGTCACTGCCGGCCTCGTACATCCCGGCTCCCCCACTGGGAGCCCCAAACCTGATGTTCATCGCGAGGAGACGGGCGGCCCGTTCGGGGTTGATGCCGTCGAAGACGATCCGGCCAGCCTCATCCTGATTGAACCCCAGATGAATGAAGCTGCGCAGGAACGTGCCTGCCTGCGAATTCCCCTGGCTGATGGCCCAGGAGATTCGTCCCTGGAGTGGGTTCGGCGTGCCCGCTTCGTCGGTGACTCCGTGGCGCAGGAACGCCGTGAAGTCGCGCGTCGCCGCGAAGCCGAGTCCGTGGATCTTGGGGTCCTTGGCGGTGTACACCAGCTCGTACAGAAATGCGGGATCGAATCCGTCCCTCAGACAGAGCTGTCGGGGGTCAGGAGTGCCGGGAAACGGGCTGGAGCTACAGTCGGCAAAGGCCCAGTCTGTGCTGCGCAGCGGCACCGTCTCACTCAGTTCCGAGGTGCGACGCGTGAGAACGGCTTTCGACGAGTCGAGACTCGCGGGATCGGCGGTCCCTGCGACGCCACCCCGCCGAATGGGCAACGTTGTCGTGCCCGGACTCATCTCACCGAAGCGAGCCAGCACGCGACCGGTGATGCTCGACCCGTCGGGGTTTCGCGCGACCGGCACCGACATCGTCTCCCGACCCTCAGCTGGTTCAAGGTCGCCCTGCCAGCCGCTGGTCACGAGGACATGGCCCTGCCTTCGTGCGTCCGCGAAGAAGCCGTCGGCCGTCAAATTCATCCGGCCGCGGTTGGACGCCACCCAGATCAGCAAGCCACTGGCATCGGCCATGTCCGCCGGCTTGACCATGGTGAACGTCGAGACGTACTCCACCATCCCGCGCGCATTGCGGGGGGCGAATTCAAGATCCGTGATGATGGCGTTGAGCGGGAGTTTCGGGTCCACTTCGGCGTAGACATGGCCCGCGAGCCGTTCAACCCCATCGGATCCAAGCGACTCGGTGTGTTCGACTACCAGGCGGGTAATCTGGGCTTGTGTAGGGAGGACCGAAACCAAGATGGCCAGGGCACCGAACGTGGCCCTGAAGAGTGGAACCGACATGCGTTCACCTCCCAACAGCCCGCGGTGGGCAGCACCCGCGCCGCCACCTCGCGCCCGATATCGACCGGCAATTCCCGAGCCCGCCCACGCCGGCCCCAGGCCACGCCTTCCACCCGGATCGTCCCAGTGGGGGCCGAGGGCGCGAGGCCAGGGCCCGCACTGGCTAACCCGGCGAGGCGCCCTGCGTGCTCAGGTACACGGAGTACAAGGACTGGCTGGCAACCATGAACAGCCGGTTGCGCTCCGGGCCGCCAAAGCACACGTTGGCGCACGTTTCGGGCAGGCGGATGCGTCCGAGCAACTCCCCTTCCGGCGACCACGTGGTCACGCCGCTATAGCCCAGGTTCTGACCAGCGTTGGCCGAGCACCACAGATTGCCTTGGACATCGCAGCGAATGCCGTCGGTCCGGCATTGCACGCCATCGACCATGAAGTCGGCGAACTGCTGCATGTTTGTACACCTGTTGTCATCGCCCACATCAAAGCTGTGCACAACGCCTCCGCTGACGGCGTACAGCTTCTTGTAGTCTGGCGAGAACGTCAGCCCATTGGTGCCGCCGCCAATCTCCTCGTTGCTCACGGCCAGGTCCACCCGTCCGCTGGGGTCCACGCGGTACAGATTCGCCAGCAGTTCCCGCGTGAGGGTGCCGATCTCCGGTGGTTGCCCGAGGCGCGGGTTGAGGAGCCCGAGCGGATTACTCGGTCCCCCCGCAGCGTCCGGCGTGCCTTCATACAACTGACCGCCCGCGCCCAGGTCTGTAAACCAGTAGCTTCCGTCCGGGTGGGGCACCACATCGTTGGGGCCGATCAGATGCGTACCGTTGAACGCATCGGCAATCACCGTCACTGAACCGTCGTTCTCGTACCTGACGACACGCCGTGTCAAGTGTTCGCACGAGAGTTGCCGTCCCTGAAAATCGAACGTGTTGCCGTTGCTGTTGTTCGACGGAGACCTGAAGATGGTGACGCGGCCGTCGTCTTCGAGGTACCGCATCTGGCGATTATTCGGGATGTCGCTCCACACCATGTAGCGACCCTGGCTGCTCCAAGCGGGACCCTCGGACCACAGGGCACCGGTCCACAGGCGCTGGATCGGCGTATTGCCGCGCCGAAGCTGATTAAACCGCGGGTCGACCGTCACCAGATCTGGATCCGGGTAGGGCGAGAGGGTCCCGCCCGGACCGAAATCGCGGGGCGGATCCGTGATAACGCTCCGCGGCGTCGCCGGCCCAGGCGTTTGCCCGAGCGCGACGTGGGGCGCGAACGCCGCGACTCCCACTGCGGTTCCGAGTGTCTTAAAGAGCCTTCGGCGAGATATCTGGTTGTTGACTTCGTGGTCGAACGTCTCGTGCGTCATCATTGGGCCCCACGGAAAAGGTTCGGCGCCGACACACTACTCACGATCGACGTTCGCGTCAACACGTGCATGGAGCGTGTCCATCGTCCCTCGTCATGCACTCGACGAGGAGCGCGGCGATGACCGCTGCGGTATGCTGTCGGACGGGTCGCCGCGCGCCCGGGCCGCGCTGGCGTGAAAAAGACGTCATCCACCGAGGGAGGCACATGTCTGCCAGGAAGATCGCTATCACTGCAGTTTTCGTGCTTGCGCTGTCGCCAAGCGTGGTTGTCTACGCCCAGAATGGCGAGCAGCGGCTGGCTCCCGAGGAGTTCGTGTGGCCGGCATCGGCAACGGGAGGCGTCGGTACGACCGGCGTCTACGGTGTGCAGACGGTGGTCGTCAAGGGGGATCCTACCAAGCCCGGACTGTATACTCTCCTGCTTCGCGCCGGACCGAACATCCGGGCGCTGCCGCACTCGCATCAGGACGACCGGGTCGCCACTGTTATTTCAGGTATGTGGTACATCGGGTATGGCGACACGTTCGACGAAGCCGGACTAAAGGAATTGCCGCCTGGGAGCTTCTACACCGAGCCCCCGGGCTCGAACCACTTTGCCATGACAAGAGACGAAGCCGTGGTGATTCAGATCACGGGCATGGGGCCGTCGAGCACGACATACGTGAACCCGGACGACGACCCCAGCCGACAGCCGTAGCTGGTTGGCATTGGTCAACCGAGAATGTCGGCGACGTCGCGCCGGTCTGTGCTCGGTCGCGCGGAGCCGACCGAAGGGCGTCGAACAGGTAACTGCACAGGAGACACAAGATGAGCCAGATCAATATTTCGAGACAGTGGATCACATCGGTTACGGTCCTGGTGGCCCTTACGGTCGCCACTGGCATCGCGAGCGCCCAGGCGCCCTCGCCCGAGCGGCTGCTGGTCCTGTTGAGGGACGCTAGCGCCCTGGCGATCGTCGATCCGGCCAGTGGAGATGTCCTCGGGCGGGTGCCCACTGGTCGCGACCCGCATGAGGTGACCGCGTCCACTGATGGACGTCTCGCCTTCGTGGCCAGCCCTAGCGATGGGATCTCCGTGATCGACATCGCCACCCAGCGGGAAATCAGAAGAGTCGATCCGGGTCCGGGCAGCGGCCCCCACGACGTGCTTTTCGCGGATGGGAAGGTATATTTCACGATCGAGGGCTACAAATCGATCGGGCGGTACGACCCGGAGGCCGACCAGATCGACTGGACCCTCGGTATTGGCCAGGAGGGCACACATATGCTCGTGCTTGGTCCTGACGGACGCACGCTGTTGATGCCGAACCGTGGGTCGAACTCCGTCACGATGGCCGAGGGCGCCATTGACGGCCCATCCGAGACCACGCTGTCGGTCATCCCGGTACCCGGAGACCTTCCCGAGGGGATCGACGTCTCCCCTGATGGTCAGGAGGTCTGGACCGCGACGAGGAATGATGGCGGCGTGTCGATCATCAACCTGGCCACCAAGGAGGTTGTCCAGAGTCTCGACCTGGGAATGCAGGACGCCAATCGCTTGAAGTTCACGCCGGACGGTCGGGTGCTGATCATCGATGGAGAGGCTGCCTCGGTGATTGTCCTCGACGCGGCATCGCGGAGCGTGATCAAGCGCATCAGCATGGGCGACATGGACACTGGCGACGGAGCGATTCTCGTCTCGCGAGACGGCACGCGGGCGTATGTCGGACTCAGGGCCGCCGACCGGGTGGCTGTGCTCGACCTGGCGACGCTCGAAGTGACCGGGGAGATCATGCTGGGCGAAGGAGATGGCCCTGGCTGCATGTTCTGGGCTGGAACCGAATAACTAACGAAGAATGCTCGCCGGCTCGGCGGTCTTCAAACGAAGAGGGCCAAAGGTGGCCACCTTTAGCAGCCCGTGGTGACACAACCGCCGGACTTCCACTACAGGCTGCTAAGCCTCCGGTGTGTGGTCTGTCTCTCCGGAATCAGCCGGACGCCGACGCCGAACACGGCTGTTGTGTCCGACGTTGCCCTGCTCGCGCTGGCCCTCGCCCTCGCTGTGGGCGGTGGGCCTGAGCCGCCACACCCAGAACGAGCCACCGCCGAACCCGTGCTTCGTGGCCACCACGCCCAGCCGACCCCGTGCGCGCCGTAGCGTCCGGTCCGCTATGCCCTGGGCGGCGGCGGCCTTCGTCACGTCGACCTGCCTCATAGGGCCGTCTGCGAGTATCTCACTGAGGAACCGGTCGGCGTCGGCGCCCGGCGGGCGAACCGAAGGCGTGGTGCGAGGGCCCAGGTTGGGATCGGCCTTGGACCGTGCCGCTGGTCTGGTGCCCAGCACGGGGCGGCTGCTGCTCTCCAACCCGGTCGATCGCTGGCCGCACTGCTGGCACTCCAGGAACACGCGACCGTCCCTCTCACGCACGCGGTAGTGGTGCTCCCCCGAAACGAAGCATGTGAGGCGCTTAAGCATCGCGGCCTTGAGTCTCCAATATACGCCTACTTTACCGCCGCTCGGCCATTCCCTGCACGTGTTCCAGTATCGGTTCCCGGTCCGTGGCGCCATAGCCCTGGGCAGCCCAGTGCCCGGCGTCGGCTATAGTTTCTGCACAGGACGGTCCCTTCTTCCACGATTCTCATGCCAAGTCAGTTTTCTGCTATTGGGTTCACGGTGACCTCGGGAGAGGATCTGGCCTCGCTCGCGAGCAGCGTCGCCGATAAGGCTGACACGATTCCGGCGAGGGGGGGCCAGTATCTGCGGTGGGCTCCGCCCAGTGGCGAGCAGCTGTGGCTGCAGGTGAAGCCCAACGGCGACGCCATGGGTATGAACCCCCACTTTGCGGGAAAGTCGTCAATACGAATCGCGGTGGAGGCCCGGGTCGCTCGGGACACCCATACGCCACTTGATGGGACCTTTCTCGCCTGGGCCAATCCGCCAGCGGGGGCGGAAACAGGCGGGGACTACCCTTTCGCGTTCGATTGTCCGGACGCCGACTCGCTCGCGACTCTCGCGTTGCCTGCTGTTGTCGACGCCCAGATTGCCGCGTTCGCGCAGGAAGTATCCGTCTTTGAGACGGAGGCGCTCTACGCCGCGTCGCAGGCGGCACAGGGGATGGCGTTTGAGTCACGGTCGTTCATCCCGTCGGGTCTGCTCTCGCCCGACGGTCGCCCGATCGATCCCCCAGAGCCGCATGCGCTCTTTGTCGGCGGCGTAGTCGAGGCCGAAGAACGCCGGAATACCGTCACCGACGCGCCCTTCTGGTGGGCGCTGGTCGAGACAGTCGGTGGCACATTCGACGTGGTGATTGACCCCGCATTGCTTCCCGCCCCGCCGCGGGCCGGCAATGTGCTCTCGGGCTGGTTCTGGCTGTCTGGGAGGGTGCGCTCGAGCGCCGAAGACAAGCCGGGCTGGTTGAGTCGGCTGATAAGGCGATGAGAACGGCGCAGGCGGGTAGTTCGGCCCACCCGCCTGCACTGCTCTGCGCTAGTTTCCGCCGCTGGCGAGCGCCGCGAATTCAGACCAGGCGAACGGGCGTCCGTGAACGGCTACGACCTGATCCACGTCCAGCCCGAGCCGCTGCACGTTCTCATACAGGCTTTCCCCCGAGGCGTTCACGGTTGTCGGGAACGTCTGGCCGGCTGTAAAGAGGTCGGCCTCGATCAGGATTCGCTCCGTCGGAAGGTGCACCATCAGCATGCCTTGCGCATGCGGATTGCCCTGCACGACATGCAGATCCATCGTGCGCGTGCCGTCACTGAGCGTGTACTTGGTGTTTGAGACCTCTTCGAGGACGAAGGTTTCCTGGAACTCATCCGGCGGATAGAGCGACAACCGATCCGGCTCCAGCGTCCGGCGCCCTCTGTCCATGACCGCGTAGTAGTAGTAGGGCACCAGGTCCCGATGCGCGATCGGGATTGCACCTTCATGCACATATGCGCGCAACCCGCCGGAGTGGTCGAAGTGGTGATGCGTGTTCACTACGTATCTGATCGGCTTGTCTGGAATCAGCCGGTGCACTTCGGCGATCACGGCCAGCGACCGCGCCTCGTTGAGCGGGGCCTCCACAACGGTCACGTAGTCCGCAAACTCGACCGCGACACTGTGGTGCGAGCCACCGGTGAGGTGGTAGACGCCGTCGGCGACCTCCGTCGACATGACGTTCACAGCGGGCACCGTCGCGTTCTGAGCCTCGGCAGGCACCGAAATGGCCTCTCCGCACGCATTCGGCTGCACCTCGTTGATCGTGGTCCCGAACGAATTGTGCCCACCATCGGGGACCCCGAAGAAGCCCTGCGGCCGCAGTTCGTGGTCCCAGTTCGTGTGGTTGTGAAAATTCGTCGGAAATCTCACGCCGCCGAACGTCTGATAGTTACCGTAGGTCTTCTCCTCGACCATGTCGCCGAGGAAGGCATTCGGTACGAAGGTTTGAATCCGCACGACGTCGTTGTCAGGATTGAGGGACCCCTGCACGCGGAACCGTCCAACCGTATAGGACAGAATCCATCTTCGCTCGCCGCCACCCTCGTTCCGCTCGAAGGCGACCAGGTCGTCTGCGGCCAGCGCCCCCTTCAGGAAACCGTGCGGATCGAGATAGATCTCGATCTGCCGCGCATCGCCAGCAGCCGGCTGCGGCTGGACGGTGGTGCCGTTCAGGTTCCACGCCGTGTCTCCACTGACAAGCATGATCCGACGCTGTTCGCCCTGGATGGGCATCCCTCCCCCGCCTTGCGACGAGTAGTCGCCCTGCCGCCGGACCTGCTCCTCGCGCATGGTTCCGGCATCGAAGTTGATGACCCGCGAGAAGCTGGCCAGTTCGACCCTCGGCCAGTCGTCGGCCGGGGAGAAACCCTGGCCCACGAGCGATACATAGCCGCCGCCGCCCGAATACGTGAGGCATTGCAGCGTGTCGGTGCCCATCGCCGCAGCGGCGGCCTGCGCGATCGCGCCTGCGTCCTGTGCCGCCGCCGTCCCGGTCAGCAGGGGCAGCACTGCCACGAGACCCCATAGGTTTCTCTTCATACGTTTTTCCCTCTCAAAAGTGGTTCAGAACCCCGCATGCTACTGGCCGGTCGAGCGCACGTCAAGCCGTTCGGCGGAATGGGTCCGCATCGTTCGGACCGGTCGGCGACGGGATACGGGAACTCCGGGTGCCGGCCGCCCGACCACGCGCTCGAGTCGCATTCCGGCAAGGTAACGTGTCATCAAGCGGGAGCCTGTTGGTCCGCCTGCGTCACTGGCGGCACAATACTCAGCCCGCCACGGTGTTCCGGATGCGATCGGCTCAGGTCTGTGATGTCTGGTCCGGCGATGATGCCGCCGCTTGGGTGACGGGAGCCGACCGGTGCGACCCGAATCGCGCCTGCGTCTCATAGAGCGCAATGATCGCGGCGCCGAAGCCCACCGTCCACGCGACGTACTCCACCATGAAACCCAATGCAGTCAAGGAGCCTCCCAGGAGAGCGCTACCTGCCAACGCCGCCAACCTGGCCACGAGGGTGAGTCCCCCGATCGCGACAATGCCGATCGCCAACGCACCGTAGCCGCCTCGTTCCGCCCACCCGAATCTGGTCGTCAGGTACCCGCCGATCTGGTAGGCCAACGCGACAAAGCCCATCAGCATTACCAAGATGACCAGAACAATCACAAAGGGCACGAGCGCGATCAGCGGGATCCCAACGATGGATACCGCGAGCACGACAACCAGGAGGATGACCACCGGAAGGAATAAGATCTCTGCGAGCAGACCGATAAGCCCGGCGCGGAGCGGCGTTGCCGCCGCGAGCCCCCCAATTCGCTCCATGTAGCTTCGCCCAAACGCCAGGGCGATGAGGCCAGCGAGGACAAGCAGCGTTATGCGAACTATTGTGGTGGTCACGCTACCGAAGCCAGGTCGAAACGTTCCGATCGCACCCGCTCTCTGCCCACCGCGAGTAAAACCATCCGTTACTGAGCCCACCTCGTTCGTGTCGCCGAATATACGAGCGCCGGGTGCCCTGGCGAGCGAGCCACCGACGACGCTGAGGTCGCCGCGCACCACCGCCTGTGGCCCCAGCGTCACCGAGCCTCCGATGGCGACGACGTCCCCCGTCACTTCACCGTCGAGTTCGATGGAGCCGCCGATGGAGACAAGGTCCCCCTGGATGCGTTCGTCCACATCGACGCTGACATCGCCGCCAAACCGGACAGTATCGCCCCTCGTCACCCGACTTCGCTCGATGGCATCTGCCGATTCGGTGTCGGTGGGGTTCGGCGGTGTGGGCGCCGCAGCTCCAGCCAGCTCACGCTGGCGCTCCTGGTTGAGGTAACTGAGCTGCAGCACCAGATCGGCATCGTTGCCGAGCCTCGCGCGCAGTTGCTCACCAGTCAGCGCCTCTCCGTCGACAGCGACCACCCCATCCACGACTTGGACCATACGCACGCCGCTCGACGCCTCGAGGGGCACAAGCGCCACGCCTCGTTGCAAGGCCACAACGTCGTATCGTTCGCGCAGTTCCGCGCCAAGGTCGGACGCCGCGGTCACTGACTGCCCATGACCGGTACTCTGAGCGCCGACGAGAAGAATGAGCACGATCGTCGCCCGCACGAATCCGAATGTCGTCATGATAGCTACCTCTTGCGTACCTGGTGCGCGGCTATACGCACAGCGTTCCAGGACTCCGAAATCCAGCGTCCGCCCGCAGGAGCCGATGGAGGACATAGAGCGCGCCGCCTCCAACAAGTTCGATCGCGAGCAATCCGACCGCGTTCTGCGGCACACTGATCACACCGAGGACGACGTCGCCGATACGTGCCATCTCTGCCCACCACTCGATGGACGCCACCGCAGCCATGGTGAGCGACGCCGTCGAGTTCGTGGCGACCGCGGCGAGAGCGGCGAGGGCCCAACTTAAGGACCCGCTCGCGAGGTCATACGCCACGGCGCCGGCCGCGGCGGCTACCAGCACGGACGCCGCGATAGCTGCAGACACACCAATTCTCCGCCGCCGAGTCCGCACCGACCACGCGGCGTGGACCGATCGCCGCACAAAATCTTCCGAGGGCTCGATCGTCGGGAGCGCCGCGAACACCGCTGCCAGCGCATCGCCGGAGGCGTCCTGCTCGCCGTGCTCGTTCGACAGCCAGTGCTCGGTGCGTGTACGCCAGTGACTCATGTGCCTACCTCCTCATACGGGAGCCGAGTGGATTGGGTTTCAAGGTGTCGTTGGACCCCAGCCGGCGGCGGAGAGGATCAGCGCCAGTTCCTTGCGCCCACGGTACAAATGCGTCTTGACCGTTCCCTCCGGGATGCCAAGAATTTCCGCGATTTCCTCGACCGACAGGCCCTGTTGGTATTTGAGGATGACCGCCTCCCGGAACTCCACGCGGAGCTGGCCAAGCGCATCTGCGAGGGCCGCGGCGAGCGCCCGGCGTTCCGTTTCGGTCTCCGGCGACGAGGCCGGGTCGTGGTTGGCCGGGCCGGCGTAGCCACCGGTCAGAAGCGCATCAAGCGAGGTCGTCGTGACTCGCCGTTGTCGAAGATAGTCGACCGAGACGTTGTGGAGAATCCGGAAAAACCAGGATGAGAAACGACGCTCTGGGTCGAAGGTTCCCAGACGCGCGAAGGCTTTGACGAAGGCGTCCTGCGCGAGTTCCTCGGCCAACGCTCGGTCGCCCACCAGTCTAGCGGCGACGTTCACCGCGGCAGAGGCGTATCTCCCGACCAGGGCGCCGAAGGCCGCCTGCGATCCGGCAAGCGCCTGACGGGTCAGCTCGGCATCGCTGGTTGGCACGGGCGATCATGATACGGGTGCCGGCGCCCGCCGGTTTCAAGCACCGCACCGAAATATCGATGCCCGCTGGACTACTTCGCTGTCCGCCTGGCGTTGGCGGGCATCAGGGTCACCGAGAGTACGAACGGGTTCTCGTCGTACAGACTGTCGGCCATGATTCTCACGGTGACGGTGCGGCCCGGCTGCAGCTCGGTCTGTGGGACGCGTTCCCTCTCGCGCCGGACGACGGTGCTCTTCTGTAGTTGGATGGTAAACGACTCGCCCGTCCGGCTCTTCACGACGAGAGAGCGATCTTCGAACTTCACCACCGCGCCCTCGATCCGAAACTCTTCGTGGGCACCCAACTGGATGCCGCCGAGCAAGAGGCCAGCCAGGACCATGAGATTGATGATTCGCCCGATCATTCGCTAGGCCTCCGTCAGGATTGGGGGCTCGGGTGGGCCTAAGCCGCTATTCCGACCCGCACCCTCAGATGGCGAACACGATACCCCAGTTGCCCTGTTCATTGAAGGGCGGTGACTCTGGAACAACCGATGCCCGGCGTGAGGAGCCTGAAGCGGTGCTTAGCGCGCGGTGCCGAACAGCGTCGCGCCGGCCAGTGTGGAGGGACCACCTGTGCCGCTTTCGACCGAGGGCGCCCGGGGCGCCCCGCTGAAGCGGTGCTTAGCGCGCGGTGCCGAACAGCGTCGCGCCGGCCAGTGTGGAGGGCCGCGGGGCGCCCGGGGCGCCCCGCTGAAGCGGTGCTTAGCGCGCGGTGCCGAACAGCGTCGCGCCGGCCAGTGTGGAGGGCCGCGGGGCGCCCGGGGCGCCCAGAGTGAGGAGCATCGACGCGTCGACGATGTCATAGACCCCAAGACGAACGGCGCCGGAGGCTGGCTGCATGTCGACGCGGGACAGTGGCTTCGCAGACGGGTCCAGACGAAGTGACCCGGATTCACGCGGCGACCCATCGGCATCACGAAACGTGTACTCGTGGGGTCGAGACTGCCGCCCATCACGCAGCGAACATCCAGGTGCTCCGGAAGCGAGCCGCTCTGGATGGTCCAGGTGCGCGGTATCGGGAACCCGGCAAGGCGGGAGTTGGTGGCGAAGGGCTCACACCATTCGGTCTGATACGCGGCTGTCTGCCAGATCGTCTCAAAGGTGGCGCGACCGGCTGCGCTGAGGACCGCCTCAGGGCTCACGGCGTTCGGGTTCGACAGCCCTTCGTTTCGCGAGAAGTCGTTGACCTGAAAGTGCGTCATGGCCCACGTGACCAGTGACGATCCGATGAACTGCGTCTGCGTTCCGGCCGTCCCCAGTGGGCTCCCTCCGAGAATCGTCTGACCAGGCGCCACACCAGGTGCGATGGCGCTGACGTTCGTGTAGTCGGTGGCGTAGTGGGCCTGTCCAACCACGTGATCGATGCGAATCACGTACCGTCCTGCGGCTGCGCTGTCCGCGGTGACGTTCTGAACTGTACCGTCGGCCGCAGCAAGGACAGAAGCGCCCGGTCGAAACTCAATGTCGAATCCCGGGTGGCCATCGAGCGCATGCGATCCACCGTGCACGCCGAACGGCCAGATGCCGTAGGCGTTGGTGCCACTGTCTCCTGGGGCGATTGGCAAGTTCACCGAGAAGGTCGAAACCGTCTGACCGGCAGTGGGCTGCGGCAGAGGTGACGGCGATGCGTTCGGTGCCGACCCTGTTGACTGTGACCCACCGCATCCGGCCAGCGCCAGGCTCGCTATGGCGGCAGCTATCCTCCAGGGCACCGACAGATAATAGCCCGATGCATTGTGAGCCTCTCACGTTGAGGCTCGACGATTTCGGAGTCGCACTCCCGTCGGCGAAGGCGCGGTGGCAGCGCTCAAAGAGCGACGCCTCGCCGACCGAGGCGCGCTCATCAACAGCGGGACGTCACGCCTTGGATGAGCACGTCATTGTCGCCGTGGCAGACAAGACGTGAGGGCACGCGTGGCCCGGTGCGTCTGGCGGGGCGCTACGCCCCCCGGAGTCCTGCACGTGCTATGGCAAGCCGGCGCCGATCGTCAGGCCGACGTAGACCTCGCGGCCCGGCGACGGCTCATAGTACCGACGACCTCCGAACGCGTTGATGATGGCTGACGAGTTATAGCGCCTGTCAAACACATTATCGATTCCGAGGAACGGTCGGATATTCGCGTTCCCCCATGTGCGATCAAACCCGAACCGAAGATCCACGACGGTATGCGCCCAGTTGAAGACGGTGTTTCTGTTGTTGAGCGTGTACGCATCGACCCACCGGAGGGTGGCACCCGATCGCAACCCGAACGGCGCGGTGTAGTTGAGTCCGGTGAAGACACGATGCGGCGGCGCACCCGGTTCGATGTTGCCTGAGAAGTCCGACGTTTCAGTCTCGAATCGCTCGAACGTGAAGTTCTGGTAGGTGTAGGCGAACCGTGCGCTGAAGCTCGGGTTCGGCACCCAGTCGAGCGATAACTCGACACCGTCCCGCGACGACTTGCCGGCATTGCGGAAGAAATCCTGCGAAAGGGGGTTTTGAAACGTGACCAGGGCGTTGTCCACGGTGGAGACGTAGGCGGCCACTTCGTACCGGAGCCGTGCTGGCGCGATCAGACCCCGCACGCCGACTTCAAGGCTACGAAGATCCTGGGGATTCAGATCCTGGTTGAATCCGCCCTCCCCCGTCGGCGTATTCGACAGTTCGACAGTCGTTGGCGTCTCGTAGGCGGTCGCGACGTTGGCGAAAATATTCGCGCCTGGCGCAGCCGCGAACGTGACTCCCACCGACGGGCTCACCGCGCTCATCGTCCGGTCGCCAGATTGGTCGCCGTCGTCCAGCTTCCGGTCACCGGCCTGGAAGTCGTAGTAGTCCCAGCGGACGCCCGCGGTGACTCGCACCCGGTCGTGCGGCGAGAGGCTGATCTGGGCAAACGGTCCGACCGAGCGCACGTCCTCGGTCTGGTCGACCCGTAGCGGTCCGTTCGTCGAGTCCCCACCTCGAACTGTCGGTGGTATCTGGCCGAATTCCTGCCGGTCGTCGTTCTGGGACGAGACGTCGAGCCCTGCCGCCCACTCTACGCCGATGGACCCGGACTGCGTCGATCCGAGATACTCAGACCGGAACCCAAATCCCGTGCGAGCCAGCTCGATGTTCTGAAACACGCCTATTGCGTCCAGGTTGCGCCACATGCCCCAGCCGGTGGCGCGAAACATCTGCGCATCACCGAACAGATGTTGGACAGTGAGTCCGCCTTGTCCCTGCGTGGTGCCCTCGCCCCAGCGCCGAGCCGCCGCCACGTTCCTCGCCAGCGTGGGGCGGTTCCTGGCATCGGATTCGTTGAGAAAGCTCGGGCTCTCTGAAAACGGTGCATCCAATAGGTTGAACACGCCCCGCATCTCGGTATTGGCCGACACTGCGTGACGCACCACGACGTTCGCCTGTGTGATTTCAGCAGCACTGTTGTCCCGGAACCCGTCGGTCTCGAAGCGGCTCACGCTCGCCATGAACTGCGTGCCGGCATTCCCGCCATCCAGGCGGAGCTGTTGCCGGTTGTAGCCGTGGCTGCCAAACTGGATATCAGGAGTGATCGTCAGGGGACGGGACGTGTCGAACGTCGTGCTCAAGTTGATCACGCCGCCGGCCGAGTTGCCGTAGAGCACAGAACTTGGGCCGCGAATGACGTCGATCCGGCCGACCGAGCCAAGATCGACGTTCCCCGGTTCCGTGGTGCCGTCCGCAGTCGTGATCGGAATGCCGTCTTGAATAATCGCCAGCCCGCGCAGACCGAAGCGCGGTTGCGGCGCGCGCACGCTGATACCGACACCGCCCGAGAGACCGTAGTTCCGGCGATTCTGTACAAACAGTCCAGGGATCCCGCGGAGCGCCTCGTCGAGCGAAGACTTGCGTTGAGCGTATTCGATCTGGTCGCGCTGTACGACGGCGACGGAACTTGGCACCGAAGCCAGATCCTGGTCGGTTCGCGTGACAGTGACGGTCTCCGCCAACGGCGCGATTGCCAACGCCATATCGACCACAGTCGACCCGCCGGCCATGACGGCCACCGTCACCTCGTCGCTACTGAAGCCGGGCAGCACCGCTCGCATGCGATAGCTCCCCGATGGCAGATCCACGATCTCGTACCGCCCTTGAGCGCCGCTCACGACAGTACGAACGCGGGGTGTATCGCCGTCGGTGTCGCTGGTGGTCGCGGTCACGGTGACGCCCGGCAACACACCGCCGCTCTCGTCTGCGATCGTGCCGCTGACCGACGCTGTGTCCTGGCCTGCGCCGTTCGTCGGTGCCCCGACGACGAGCAGCACCATGAGTGCCGACGCCGTGCGGTTAAAGGTCATTCGAGAGTTGATCATTCCAGTACCCGTCAGGTTGTTGGTCAAGTCTGCCAGTGTAGTAGGCAACTCGGTTCAGCGCTAGCGCGCGCGTGGTCGGTTCGCCACCCGCTACGGTTGTCGTCCATTGTGTGAGAAATCACGCGGTCGGTCGACCTGAAGGGGTCCCGTCAGTAGTAGACTTCGCGCAGCGGTCTTGAAAGGAGCTTCGGACATGAGAAAACAGTCCCGCGGCTGCGTGGCACACTCGGCGCTTCTCGCGGCGCTCTTGTGCATGGCGCCGGCACCCCTGGCGGGCCAGACGTGGACCCCGCCGCTTACGCCGGATGGTCAGCCGGACATCCAGGGAATCTGGGCAGGGGGGCCTGGTTCGGCGAACGCTGGGCACAGCCTTGAAGAGGGATGCTGCGAACTGGCGCACAACAGAATGCAGGACAGGGCCGCCAACCGCATCGGACTGCGACAACAGGTGATCATCGACCCGCCGAACGGACGAATTCCGTTTCAGCCCTGGGCGGCAGCCAAGCGGAGGGAACACCTCGTCAACCTGTATACGCCAACGGAAGTGCAGCATATCGAACCCGAGGACCGCTGCTCGTTGCAGGGCGTGCCTAGGAGCAATCTCCGGGGCCCCATGCAGATTCTCCAGATTCCCGGCCACGTCGTGATCATGTACGAGTGGGTGCACGCCTATCGCGTCATTCCGGTAGACGGCCGTCCCCATGCCCCGGAGGGAGCCGCCACGTGGCAGGGCGATTCGCGTGGCCGCTGGGAAGGCAACACACTTGTTGTCGAGGCCACGAATTTCCGCGCCGACCCGGTCGGGTACAACAAGCAGCCATGGCTTGATTCTCATGGGGCCTTCTACACCGATGCCTTGCGCGTCGTGGAACGCTGGACGGCGGTCGATGCGAACACGATCGACTATGAGGCGACGATCGATGATCCAAACGTCTTCACACAGCCCTGGAAGGTGGCGTTCGGCATCGTGCGGAACCGTCAGGATAATTTCGAATTCTTCGAGGAGGCGTGCTGGGAAGGCGTGACACTCAGTAACCTGCTGGATACCGGCCGGGCTGCGGTCCGGGAAGGCAGGCTGGGTATCCATACTCACCAGGAGCCGTGAGGCTTCGGCCCCCGAATGCAGGAGAAAGGCGCGTGGAGATGAGGACTCGCTTCGTTGGGGCGGTCGTCGCGGCGGCTGCGATCGTGGTGCTCGCTCCGACGCCTGCCGCCGGACAGGCCCTCCCGCGCACCCCAGACGGCAAGCCCGACCTGTCAGGGATCTGGCAGGTCGTGAACAGCGCGGCGTGGAATATTCTGCCGCATCCTGCGGACCTCGGTGTCCCGGCGGGCCTTGGCGTCGTCGACGGTAACGAGATTCCCTACCTACCCGAGGCGGCGGCCAAGCAGAGGGAAAACTACGCGAACCGCGCGGATCTGGATCCGGAGACGAGGTGTTGGCTACCTGGCGTTCCACGCGCCACCTATATGGGCTTTCCTTTTCAGATTATTCACACGCCGAGGCAGGTATCCATCCTGTACGAGTATGCCCACGCGGTGCGGAATATCTTCATGAACTCCTCGCATCCACCGGGTCCGATCGAGTGGTGGATGGGCGATTCGCGGGGAACGTGGGAAGGCGATACGCTGGTTGTTGATGTGGTGCACTTCAACGATCAGACCTGGTTCGACAAGGCAGGCAACCACCATAGCGAATTACTGCACGTGGTTGAACGCTACACGCTGATGGCCCCCAACCACATCAGCTACGAAGTCACGGTCGAGGATCCGAACGTGTTCACGCGGCCCTGGAAGATGAGCATGCCGCTCTATCGACGCCTCGAGAGCAACATGCAGCTCCTCGACTACGAGTGCTCAGCGTTCGATGAGGCGTTTCGCGTCGGACCGGACGCCCGGCCATAGCCTCTAGCCCCTCCCGTCTACTGGGTGTCCGCCGGTCTTTCCTGCAACCGCGCGATCTTGTTCGACCGGTTGTAGGTGACCCAGATACTTGATGGACTCGTGCTGTCGTCAACGGTGAGATGCCGGAGGTCGGTGCCGCGGGTCGGCAACTGGAACTCCGTGAGCTGTTCGGTGGTGGGGTCGAGCTTGAAGATGCGGTCGGCATTCTGCGCCGGAATCCAGACCATGCCGTTCTTGTCGACGGTCGCGAAATAGGGCGCGCTTCCCTCGGGCAACGCATACTCCTCGACCACCTGTTTGGTGCGAATATCGATCTTCGCGACCTCGTCTGACTTGTTCAGCGCCACCCACATGTAGTTGCCGCCGTTGCGACCACCCGAGCCGAGCCTGCGGGGCCCTTTCCCGTTCGGCGGCCCGTTGTTCATGCCGACCGCGACAGTTCGGTCCTTCTCGGTCAAACCGGAGAACGCGATCGGCTCGAATTTGATGTGCCCGGTCTCCCCGCTCTTCGTGTCGAGCCACGCCACGCTTTCGGTGCCCGCCCGGGCGAGCCAGACGTTGTCCTCGGAATCGACGGCGAGCCCGTATTGATTCTGATCGCTGGGACGCGAGCCCTCGAGGTACGGCACCGGATAGTAGGTGTACTCCCCGGTCTTCGGATTGAGCTTCAGGGCGCCGTTGCGGGATGGGGCCCAGGCGTTGCCCTGCGAATCGACGTCGATATGACCGCCGGCCCCTGGAATCGAGTCGGGCGGAGCGAAATGCACGAACTCCTCGGTCTTCGTGTCGAACATCAGGATCGCGCCGTCCGGCTGGCCGCCCTGGAAGACCGTGTCCGTTTCCCGATCGCCCCAGATGCCGTGTGAACGGGTGGCCACGCCTTCCTCGTCGGGCATCGCGTAGTCGGTCCACAGACCCGTCCGCGGATCCAGCTTCCCTGTGGTGCGGCCCATGCTCCGGTCGTCCGAGACCCAGAGGTTGCCCTGGCTGTCGACCCAGATATCGCGCGCGCCCTTGCTCTCGTATCGAGTCGAGATGCCCTCGGTCCAGAAGGTGCCGGTGTGCGCCGAGATGGGTCTCCCCTGCCGCGGAATGTCGTATTCGGTGATCACGACCTGCGTCGCGGCTCCCGCTGGACGCGGACCGGGCGTGGGCAGCAGGTCCTCGCTCACGCGGCCCAGGTACTGGGCAAGCTCGTCCTTGTAGGCCTGCCATGTCGGGTTCCCCGCTCCCGGGTCCCTGACCGGCGGGATGCCCCGCGCCATCACGTCGATGATGTTCGCCCAGCCGCGTTCGTCAAACCGGGCCTGGAGCGTGACGGCGGCACCGTGGCACGCCGTGCAGTTGTTTCGAAGCAGGTGCTTCATCCGGCGCTCCTGGTCGTTGCCTTCTGGCAACGCGGCAAACCACTCGGGCCCATCCAGCTGCCGGGTGACGACCTCTGGATCGGCCAACGATCGCATCGTCAGATCACGATCGACCCGCTTGTCATCCGCCAAGCTGAACTCCGCCCGCGCGATGTCGTAGCCCTTTGCCTGCGCCCACATCGAGTACTCGCCGGCGCCGAGCGGCGGGAAGCTGTACCTGCCCTGGGTATCGGTGTAGACCGACGTCGTCCAGGTCTCATCAGACGTTCGCGCCGAGACGACGACCCCTTCCATCGGGCTCCCGTCTGCGGCCGTGACCGTTCCCAGCATCAACCCGCTGCCGGCGGCACCCGACTGGGTGAAGGCCGACCCGGTCCAAAGGACTCCCATGATCACGATGGCGACGGGCGTGATGACCCACCATTTCACGTTGGACAAGGTGCCCTCCTCACTAAAGAAGCCGTTTACAGAGTCTTCAAATGCGCGATGAGTTCATCGAGTTGCGTGGGGGTGAGCGCGTTTCGGAAACCAGGCATGTCCACGCTACCTGTCTGAATAAACGCACGCACAGCCGCCTCTTGGTCCGCAGTCGCATCCCCGAGAATGCCTTCCAGGCTGACGTACGGTTCAAGCTGGCCGTTCTTTCGCCAGCGTCCCAGGTGGCAGACGCTACACTTCTGCTGGAACCACCCTTCGCCTCTAAACTCAGGGGTGTCGCTGCGAGCGGCCTGTTCGATCGGGACGTCCACTCTCACGGTTTCGACAGCCGTGCGGGACGCTTCGACCGTCGTGACTTCGTTCGGCACCGACTGCGCCACCGTCGTGAGTCCCATGAGGCACACAGCCCCTGCCGCCAGTGCGACGGAAATTCCCCGTTTCATGTCGTACCCCCAACCTGAGACTCGGTCCCGCACGCCGCACGCCGTGGGCTCCTTGTATCACAGACCTGACGGCGCGGTCTTCCGATGATTTCCCGGACTGGCTCGGCTGGTCTGCGTTTTCGGACGCGTGCGACACCCTCATAGCACCCCTTGGTTGTCGTATATTTGGAGCAGGTCGGATGTGCGTATCGTCCCCAGCGGACGGACACGCACGCAAGCGCATCAGTTCCAGGAGGAATCCCAATGCCGCGTCTTCGCTTCGGTTTTCTGTGTAGCTGCCTCGTGCTTATCCGGTTGTTTCAGCAAGCCACCACCGGTAGTGTATCGGCGTGGCGCGCCCGTCGTTTCCGAAGAATCTCCGGGAGTTTCAGCGGCAATTTGCGACCGCCGAGGCCTGTCAGGACTACTTGGCGGCGTGCCGCTGGCCGGACGGCTTTGTGTGTCCCCGGTGCCGGCACGCGCGCGGCTATCGCCTGACCACACACCGGCGCTGGCAATGTGCGGCGTGCCGGTATCAGGTGTCGCTGACCGCCGGGACGATTCTCCACAACACGAAGACGCCGCTCCTGGTGTGGTTCTGGGCGGCCTATTTGACGGTTACCGACAAGCGGGGCCTCTCGGCGCTCCTGCTGCAGCGGCAGTTGGGCCTGCGGCGGTACGAAACGGCGTGGCTGCTGTTGCACAAGCTGCGGCGCGCGATGGTGAACGCGGGGCGGGAGCCCTTGTACGGCGACGTGGAGATCGATGACACCTGGGTGGGCGCGCCCAGGCCGGCCTGCGCGGCAGTCGCCAACTCAAGGGGCGGAAAGCCGCGCTGGTGCTGGTGGCGGTGGAACGACGCGGGGATCGGTCGGGTCGGGTCCGCATGTCCGTGATCCCGAACTTCAAACAATCGACGATGCTCGCGTTCGTCACTCACCACATTGCGCCGGGGGCGACGGTCTACACCGACGGGCTGAAAAGTTTCGATGGGCTCCAGGCCGCTGACGTGAGACACGTCGCCCGCCCGCAACCGATCCGGAGCGCCCTGCACAGGGGGGTGCCCTCCGTCGTGCCTTTGGCCGACCGCGTCATCGGCAATTGCCAACAGTGGTTGATTGGCACGCACCACGGCGTCAGCAAGGCGCAACTACAGGTCTACCTCGATGAGTTCGTGTTTCGGCACAATCGGCGGCGGCACCCGATGGCCGCCTTTCAGACCCTGCTGGGCCTGGGGACCGGACGGACGCCCACGCCCGCCCGACGGATTCGCGGCGCGCAGGACGTGCGCCCCCCAGGCTGATCGCAAGATATAGGGGTTAGCTGAAACAACCGGATAAGCACGAGCTGCCTAGGTGTCTTTGCTAAACACGTTGTTCATCCGGAGCACTCTGAAAAGAATGGAGTTTCCAGACCACCGTTCTGACCAGAGGAGGCCCCGGATGACGCTTCATCGTAATGCCAAGACGACCCCGACTTCGCGCCTGGAATTGGTGCGCCGTGTCCTGTTCGATGAGTGGGCGCACGACGCCGTGGCCGAGGGCTACGGCGTAAGTGTCCGCACGGTTGCGAAATGGGTGCGCCGGTTCCGCGAAGAGGGTGCAGCCGGGCTGGAGGACCGATCGTCCCGGCCGCAGCGGACTCCGCATGTCACGCCGGCGATCCGGGTCACGTTCATCCGGCAGCTCCGCGAGCAACACGGCCTGCCGGCCTGGGCCATTGCCCGCGCCTTGCGGATGCCCCGCTCGACGGTGGGGGCCTGGCTGCGGCGGCTGGGACTCAACCGGCTCCCAGGCCCGCCGCCCGTCCCGATCCAGCGCTACGAGTGGCCGCACCCTGGCGATCTGCTACACGTGGACATCAAGCCGCGGGGGCGCTTTCGGCGTGTAGGCCATCGGATTCATGGGAATCCCCGGCAGGCGTCACCGGGGGCGGGCTGGGAGTACGTGCATGTGGCGGTGGACGACCATACGCGGCTGGCCTACGTCGAGGTCCTGGGCGACCAGACGGGGACCACCTGTGCCGCTTTCTTGGACCGAGCCGTCGCTTGGTACGCGGCGCGGCAGATCACCGTCCATCGCGTCATGAGCGATAACGGCAGCGGCTACGTGTCCCGGCGGTTTCGGACAGCCTGTCAGGCCCACGCGCTGCGCCATCTGCGGACGCGCCCCTATACGCCGCGGACCAACGGCAAGGCTGAGCGCTTCATTCAGACGCTGCTGCGTGAGTGGGCCTATGTCCAGCCGTATCAGACGTCTCGCCACCGCCGGCGAGCCCTTCGCCCGTGGCTGCGCTACTACAATCACGACCGGCCGCACGCCAGCTTGCACTATGAACCGCCCGTGTCACGACTCACGAGTGCTGCGTGATGAACAACGTGTTTGACTTCAACACCTAGCAGGCTGCTGAAGAACCCGGGTGATCGGGCCGTTTTCTAAGGATCATGCGAGTCACCACCGACCGACAACGGTGCGCACGGCTGTGCGCTGGCCCCGATCGGTGATCAGGGACACCTCGCCTCCAGATTCCGCAGCCGGACCAAGTTATAGACCGTGGCGGCGAAGGTAAGCTGCCAATCCACGAGGGCGACACCGCGATGCCGGAGTTTGCGCAAGCCGCCGACGGTCTTCATCCAGCCAAAGACCTGTTCTACGAGTTTCCGTTTCCGCTGACTGACGTGATAGCCCGCATGCCGCGTGGTCCGGCCATCGATCGCACTCCAGCGGACCTTCTGAGCAACGTGGGGCGTGACGGCCCGGATACGGACAGCGGCCACAAAGCTTGCCACATCGTAGCCCTTGTCCGCCCCGACCGTGCTGCCCGGCGGCGCGCTGGCCTCCAGCAACAGCGCCGCTGCCTCGCGTTCGGCGGTCCCCGTCGCGTGAGTCGCGCAGACGTTGGCGACAAGTCCCTGTCGATTGTCCAGCAGCACGTGGCCCAGATACGCCAGCTTGGCTTCCTTCCCCTGGCCCTTCCGAGGCAGCATCGCCTCCGGATCGGTCGTCGACTGGTGCGTGTCGTTGCGCCGCCGCTCCCCGTGGAAGTTGACCGTGGGATTCCCGGGGTCATCGGGCGGGTCGCTCTCCGCCGCGTCCCGGCACCGAAAGCTCTTCAGGCTGGCCCACGCTTCCAATTGGGTCCCATCCACAGTGAAGTGTTCGTCCGAGAGCAGCCCGGCCGCCCGCGCGTGGGCCTGCACCGCATCAAAGAAGGCGGCCGCGAGATCGCCCGCCAGCAGCCGGTCGCGATTCTTGGTAAACGTGGTGGGATGCCAAACCGGGTCGTCCAAATTCAAGCCCACGAACCAGCGGAACAGCAGGTTGTAATTGAGCTCTTCCATCAGCACACCGTGTAGAGCACCTGCAGCAACAACGCGCGCAGCAGCTGTTCCGGCGGGATCGACGGACGCCCTGTGTTGGCGTACAGGCCGGCGAACCTGCGCGACATCGTTCTCAGCGCTTCGTCCGTCAGCGCGCGAACCGCGCGGAGCGGATGGTCGGCTGGCACGCGCTGTTCCGGCGACAGGTAGCTGAACATGTGAGTGCTTTGCTCATCGTGTCCGCGCATGATGGGGCTCCCTTCAGCGGTGTTGGGAGCATGGTAGTACGCCGGGATCGATCTGTCGATCCCATTTCACGGAGTTTTTCAGCAGCCTGCTAGGTTCGTACCTATGAGGAAGTATTAGCGACCTTGGGCCTCCCCACTCCCCTCTCCGACAGCGCCCAATGTCGCCGCCAACAGCGATGCTCGTTGCACACCCATGCGTCGAATCAGCCTATCCACCGATCAATGGCCTCGGCCACCCGCTCGGCAGCCCGCCCATCGCAGAGGCCACACTGCTGCTGGCGAACACGAGCCCTGCCGTCGGCGTCCCGTTCGGGTTCGTCTAGGTAGTTGCCGATCTCACGGAGCATGTCGTCAAAGCTATTGGCCACACGCAGGCCCTTGAGTCCAATGAGTTTGGCGTAGTGGATATAGTCCTGGGTGCGGCGCGCCGAGCGCCACCACGGCAGGGATTTGTCGGCATCGAAGGACGTCAATACGACCGGACGGTCATGTAGAATCGCATCGATCGATAGAGTGGATGCGGAGTTGAGGGCCACCGCAGCGGTCGACAGCAGTGCACCGAGTTCGGTGAGATCCTCTCGGGTGGTATTCCAGGCCAGGGTACTATCGCGGATCGCTGGGGCATGAACTGCGACGCGATCCGAAACCAGGCGCTGCAAACGGGGCAACCAAGAATCGTCGGCCACTTTGCCGGTAGAATTTTGCGGTGGAGTCTGATGATCAACTGCATGTCGCGACCAAAGCGGTCGTCGCTAACCGAGCGGGCCAGCTGCCCGACAATGTCACCCTCCTGCGGAGCAAGGTATGGCGAGCTCATGCCAAAGAGCAGATAAGGCCGGGAAGGCCGCAAGCCCAACCGACAGAGCAATGCCCCGACGTCATAGGCCTGTGCCTGACCGACATGGGTATCAAAATGAGGAACACCAACTTCTGCGATACGATCGGCGTCGATGCCGTAATACTGCCGAATTTCAGACGCCATGATCTGGCCCCAGACCAAGAACCGTTGGGACACCGACTGAAAGCGCCCCTTCGCAGTAACATTGTCCCAGCTGAGAGGTTCGGTAGCGGTAAGCATGCCGAGCTTTTCGGCCTCCCGAAGCACCACCGCATCCAAAATCGCCGACGGAAAGGTCGCCACGACAATCTTCGGCTGAACTGATTGCAGCAATCGGCCGACGCTAGCACTACGCAGGACCAGTTATTGGGCGCCGAAGGCGATGTCTCTGAGAGCGACGTGGCGCTGAAGCACACGGTTGAGCCCGTACAGCCCAAGAGCTTTGAGGCGCGGCAGGGGATTCTTTCGGCTAAGGACTTCTCGCTGGAACTTGGCGAACAACGCAGGGTTGCCGCGCACATCCTCAAACAGATAACGGCGCAGCTGCTCCGCATCGAATAGCCGCGCTAATCGGGGCGTGGACATCTCAAAGACACGTACACCCCGAGGCTCGGTATCCGCTCGAAGTGATTGCGACGAACCGGTCGGAGCAATCAGTCCCACCGATAGACCTCGAGCCTGCAGCGCCTCCACCACCTCCGAATGAAGGATCATACGAGCCGATAAACCGTGGGCGATGACGTAGAGAACGTCGACTTCTGAGTTGGACAATGACATCAATCGGTGCCCTTGTGTGAGCTTGCCCCTATTCGCAGCTGGACCCTTGAGCAAGCTAACCGGAAATCCTCGACCTCTATGGCCTCCCGCCACTTTCCGTTACAAGCGCCGGTCTTCTGAGGGATCTACTCCAGTGGGGGCTTAGCTCAACTGGCAGAGTAATGGACTCTTAATCCATAGGTCGACGGTTCGATTCCGTCTGCCCTCACCAAAAGCCCTTCTCTTACAACGGATTTTGACAGCCGCGCTCTTGCTGCCACGGACTCCTGCGTGCGACGTCGACGTCCCCCCGATTTTGAGTAGCACTCTGGTTTAGAGTTCGGCTGCGTGAAAGGGTCGAACAATGAAGCAACGATTCACCGAAGGGCAGATCGTGGGCTTCCTCCGGGAGGCGGATGCGGGATTGTCAATCAAGGACCCGTGCCTGCGCCATAGGAACCATGCTCAGCAAGAACGCTCGCATTGATACCTACCTCTGAGACGACAGGTCTCGCGAACCCACTATCGTCTGTCTCCCATGCCGGCCACACCGACCGGGGACCTTATCCCGTACGGGCCGAGACTACTAGTCCCAATGGATTTCGACACCGTGGCCTCGCCCGGGATCGCCATGGTCGGGTGTCACAAACCCGAGCAGACAGCCGTTGGAGCCGTCGCGGAGCACATGGCACCGCACCTTGATGCGATCGCCCACCTGGACATCCTCACGCTTGGCTCCGTTCTGAATCATCCGGTTCGGACCGGCGGCTTCCAGCGCCCATGTGACCGTCTCACCGTTGTCGTCCTCGACGTCGAGGTAGAGCCATGAATGCGGAACGATCAAGTGGAGTTCAGAGACCGTGCCCTCCATGTCTGTCCACACTGTGACTTCGTAACCATTGTGGGAATGGTGCGCCCACGCCGGCAGGGCCAAGGCAACCACACACATGGCCGTGAGCATGAAGAATTTGCGCTGCATGGTCGTCCTCCTCCGCTGCGAACACGAGTTATCCGTCCTGCTGCCCCGGGCCCCGTCCCCGTTCACCTCGTGCGTGGGGTCGGTGGGTAGCCGTTCGAGTAGAGCTGAGTACCCACCCAGCTGTAGCGGACCGGGTTCCACTCCTCGTCAAGAAATCGAAGCGACACTTGAAAGAGCCCCGGCGCCGGAGCGCCTGGCGGCACCGTCGCCTCCAAAATGTAGAGGCGGTTTTCGTGCATATGGACGACGGCAAAAGTGCGTGACTGGTCGGCGTTGGTGAGATGTATCTCGTGGCCTTCAACTCTGTCCGAGTTGTAGTGCGCGTAGTGCGTGACGTCGACGCCATCTCTGTTGATGAAATTCCACGACGCATAGACGATGGCTCCGCGCACCTCCTCCGGCCCGTCGTCCTGGCAGCTGTCCCCGTCGCCGCCTGCCGCGACGCAGGTCTTGATTCGTTCCTGGTGTATTGCGACGGCGTCCGCGTAGTTGACCACGGTGACCGAGTAGCGGCCCCGTCGATTGTCGATGCTGTGCGCGCGTCCCGGTAAGGAAATGCGATATTCGGCTGCGTAAGTGATGTCCTCTACCGTTGGCTCTCCGGGAAAGCTGACGCTGAAGTAGTCTTCCCGACTGACATATTCGGTCCACGCCTGGGCAAAAGCGAGCCCCGAGGTACACATGATGAGCGCGGCCGACATCAGTGGAACAAGACGCATAATCGATCCTCCCAAGTTCCCAGCCCACCGAAGCGGGACTGCCATGGTGGCTCTCCCGTCGGGCACATACTACACCCGGCGAGCGCCGACTGTAGTACGTGTGTGCGCTCAGGACAGGGCTCGATTCCTAGTCTGCACTAATCGGGCCCCTTCAGCGGGTCGTTCGTTTCCGGCCAGCCTGCCCGCATGAGATAGTCGAGCGCGACACACAATCCGTAGCGATCGGCGTGGTGAGGATCAGCAGCGAGAGCACGCCCACCGCGATGGCGCCGAACAAAAGTACACCGAGTTCGTACATCCGGAAATAGAGGGCGGCGACGAGCGGGAAGAATAAATGCGACTCGGTCGATGAAGATCAGGAAGGCTCAATGGTCCCCTGGATTGAGCAGGTACTTCTGGCCACACGTGGGACACCGATCGTGGACCACGATCCTCCATCGGTGCTTGAACAACGGACCCCGCCCGCAACGAGGGCAGCGTTTGGTCGATCCTCGGACCAGGGCTTGAAGCGCAGAGACGGCCATGTTCGCATGGCGGCCCTAGCAGGCTGCTGAAAAACTCCGTGAAATGGGATCGACAGATCGATCCCGGCGTACTACCATGCTCCCAACACCGCTGAAGGGAGCCCCATCATGCGCGGACACGATGAGCAAAGCACTCACATGTTCAGCTACCTGTCGCCGGAACAGCGCGTGCCAGCCGACCATCCGCTCCGCGCGGTTCGCGCGCTGACGGACGAAGCGCTGAGAACGATGTCGCGCAGGTTCGCCGGCCTGTACGCCAACACAGGGCGTCCGTCGATCCCGCCGGAACAGCTGCTGCGCGCGTTGTTGCTGCAGGTGCTCTACACGGTGCGGAGCGAGCGGCTGCTGATGGAAGAGCTCAATTACAACCTGCTGTTCCGCTGGTTCGTGGGCTTGAATTTGGACGACCCGGTTTGGCATCCCACCACGTTTACCAAGAATCGCGACCGGCTGCTGGCGGGCGATCTCGCGGCCGCCTTCTTTGATGCGGTGCAGGCCCACGCGCGGGCGGCCGGGCTGCTCTCGGACGAACACTTCACTGTGGATGGGACCCAATTGGAAGCGTGGGCCAGCCTGAAGAGCTTTCGGTGCCGGGACGCGGCGGAGAGCGACCCGCCCGATGACCCCGGGAATCCCACGGTCAACTTCCACGGGGAGCGGCGGCGCAACGACACGCACCAGTCGACGACCGATCCGGAGGCGATGCTGCCTCGGAAGGGCCAGGGGAAGGAAGCCAAGCTGGCGTATCTGGGCCACGTGCTGCTGGACAATCGACAGGGACTTGTCGCCAACGTCTGCGCGACTCACGCGACGGGGACCGCCGAACGCGAGGCAGCGGCGCTGTTGCTGGAGGCCAGCGCGCCGCCGGGCAGCACGGTCGGGGCGGACAAGGGCTACGATGTGGCAAGCTTTGTGGCCGCTGTCCGTATCCGGGCCGTCACGCCCCACGTTGCTCAGAAGGTCCGCTGGAGTGCGATCGATGGCCGGACCACGCGGCATGCGGGCTATCACGTCAGTCAGCGGAAACGGAAACTCGTAGAACAGGTCTTTGGCTGGATGAAGACCGTCGGCGGCTTGCGCAAACTCCGGCATCGCGGTGTCGCCCTCGTGGATTGGCAGCTTACCTTCGCCGCCACGGTCTATAACTTGGTCCGGCTGCGGAATCTGGAGGCGAGGTGTCCCTGATCACCGGCCGCGCGTGTCGCCGGCCCCTTGATCGGGGCCAGCGCACAGCCGTGCGCACCGTTGTCGGTCGGTGGTGACTCGCATGATCCTTAGAAAACGGCCCGATCACCCGGGTTCTTCAGCAGCCTGCTAGGAGCTCTGGCCGGTTCCCTCTTCGTCGAAGGGTTTCTCGATCATCCCGAAGTTTGCCGTTGACGGGTCCATGGCGAGGATCTGCAGGCTTAAGCCATCTTCGGCGGGAACGCTGATGCGCCCCGCGTAGACGCTGGTCTCGCCGGCGTACGTCAGGGTCGCGGTCTCCAGGACGGTGTCGTCCCGGACGATTCGGGCCTCGATGGTGTATTGCATCGAGTCCCAGAGCCCGCCAGGCTCTGTCGGGCATCCACAGAGCATCGTGACGCGGGCGCGGACCGCGATCTCACTCCCGGGCACGTCGTGCAGATCGCCGGTGGGCTCCACCAGCTCCACGGCGAAGCCGTAGAGTTCAAGAATTACGCCGTCCCCGAGGACGTCGTGCCCTGGCACCAGCAGCATGGTGCGGGAGATCCGCTGAGATGCCTGCGGCGTACCGATAGGACCTTCGGCCTCGATCCTGACCTGCGTGGGGCGGGTCAATGCCAGTTCAGCCAGAAAGCCCGCCGCTCCCTCGGTGTCGAACACGCGTTGTCCACGGGCGCGCGGTTCGACAACGAGTCGCTGCGTATCCCCCGTTCCACCCGCTTGCACGCCTCTGGCGAGCAACGAGCCGGTCCGCGCGTCCCGCACCGTGATGCGTGCGCCGCCTATCGCGGAGCCGATGAGTTTCGCATCGTGTGCAACGGCGCGGATCATGACTCTCGTGGGCGTGTCCTGCGCGATGACAGACCCGCTAAGAACGACGACCGCAGAGCAGACCAGGACGCCGCGAAGTGAGATCAATCTATCGATCCTCGACGACACACGCCGGGGTTGCTCCGTTGACCCACGCCGCGAGCATCTGCCACTCCGGGTCGTCCTGCGTGTGCCAGCGACGCCCTCCGCTATGGTAGTTGTCGCCGCCATCGTGGGAATCGAGCGGATGCGTCAGGAACCGACTGCCGAGGGGGTCGCCCGGCTCTATGAACCGGCTGAGCAACTCGAAGTTTTCGCGGGACTCCTGTTCGTCCCAGAAAACGCGCCCGTCCGGTAAATCCTGCGCGAATCCGCGCACGCCAGAACCGTGGCATGCCGCGCATTCCATCCGATCAGCCACTTGCTCGCGGTCTTGGAAGATTCTTTGTACGCAGGTCCTGAAGAACTCGAAGTCCACCTCGGCGACCTCCGCAGGGCCTCCCGGCACCGGGTCCGCCGCGCTCACCCACGACGCCAGCGCCTGCCAGTCGGCCTCGTCTTGAGACTGCCAGAACTTGCCGCCCACGTGAAAGCCACTTCCACCGGCGCTGAGCTCGAGAGGGGCGAGCAGGAGGCGACTGTCTTCGGGCTCGCCTGGCGTGACCAGTGCCGACACCACGTCGAAGTTTCTCCGCGATTGCTCCTCCGTCCAGTACACGCCGCCGTTGCCATCTTCCTCCAGCGGTTGCAGCCGCATCGGCGTGCCCGACTGGATATGGCACGTAACGCAGGCCGACAACCCTGGGCCGTACCCACCTCGGTCTCTCAGCAGGACCGGTTCCACGCGCTCCTTGTACACGGCATAGTCGAGCGCGGTCGGTGCCTGTCGCGCCGCCGCAGCAGCGGCGTTGGGATGGGCCGCGACCAGCGCGGCACTGAGATCCCCCGCGGTGGGAGCAATCGCAGTTCTTGACCCCCCAATGCCGACCAGTGGCACGAAGAGGTCCCCTGCGGTCGGAGCAACCGCACCTCTCGTCTCCCCAGTGCCGACCTGCGAGACGGCGATGAGCAACGCCACTCCGATCACGGGCAGCGTGCCGCGGTTCCAGTTGATCCGGTTTCTCATGGTGTGCGTCCTGGTGTTCGGTGTCAGATGGAGGCCATCCGCCAGCGGCCTATACCGCTGAGCGGATGCCCTCAGGACTTCGGCGAGCTGCTACTGCGGCAACACGACGGTATGGGCTCGCTTCGGCGTCTGGCCCACCGGGATTCGTGCGATCTCGGTCATCGTCGAGCGGTCCACCACCGAGACATCGTTACCCCCGGCGTTGGCCGCATACAGATAGCGACTGTCAGGCGTAGTCACGAGCCAGTCGGGATGGTGCCCGACCAGGACACTTCCTTGCAGTTCCAGGTCGGGGAGTGAGTAGGCGTACACGCGGTTATGAGGCTTGCTCGCGACCCACAGAATCTCCCCGTCTACAGTTCGGGCCAGACCATGGCTGGGCGATCCCTGAATCGAATCGTTGTCCACCTGGCTGAGGGGAAGCTTCGGTATCTGCACCTTGTCGACCACTTCCTGCGTCTCGAAATCCAGCACGTAGAACCCATGATGGTTGGAGACCTCAACGAAGATCGATTTCGTCGAGCCATCCGGATTGACGTCGAATTCCATAGGACGAACGCCGTCGTCGAGCCTCTTCGACCAGACGGGCTCGTCGGTCGTTGTGTCAATGACCGTCAGCGTTCTCGCCGAGATCATGCCTGCCACGGCGTGCTTGCCATCGGGCGTGACGAAGACGTTGTGCACGCCTCCGACGGTCGGGATGTGCCGGATGTTCGTCTGGGTGGCGGTATCGATGACGTCGACACCGCCGCTGCCTCTCGCGATGGCGACGTAGACTTTCTCGCCGTTCGGCGTAATGCCCACATTGTTCGGGCCGTCGGTAAGGGGAATCTGCTTGACGACCTTCAGCGTCTCAGTGGACACCACATCGAGCGTGTGATCGAACTCGTTGCTGATGTAGTAGGCGCTGCCGTCGGGGTGGTACGTGACGCCGTGCGGAATCGGGACGTCGTCGATCTCCCCCACGACCGTATTGGTGAGCGGGTCGATGATGTGGATGTTGTCCCCGCCGGAGTTCGACTGAAGAATCTGAACCTTGCCCTCGGAGCTCCGCGTGAACCCCTGCTGGGCCGCCAGCGGCTCCAACATGAGACTGCCTGCGATTAACACGACACACACCACGGCAGGGGTGAGCTTCATCGGGACCTCCTGTATGCAACGCAGCACGGCAGTCCTCTTGCCTTGCCGGGTAACCGCAGTGTTCTCGAAACAGTGCGGAATGTCTGAATCGTGAAATCTTACCGCGGAGTGCGGCGACGGTGCTAGATAGCAGGCTGCTGAAGAACCCGGGTGATCGGGCCGTTTTCTAAGGATCATGCGAGTCACCACCGACCGACAACGGTGCGCACGGCTGTGCGCTGGCCCCGATCAAGGGGCCGGCGACACGCGCGGCCGGTGATCAGGGACACCTCGCCTCCAGATTCCGCAGCCGGACCAAGTTATAGACCGTGGCGGCGAAGGTAAGCTGCCAATCCACGAGGGCGACACCGCGATGCCGGAGTTTGCGCAAGCCGCCGACGGTCTTCATCCAGCCAAAGACCTGTTCTACGAGTTTCCGTTTCCGCTGACTGACGTGATAGCCCGCATGCCGCGTGGTCCGGCCATCGATCGCACTCCAGCGGACCTTCTGAGCAACGTGGGGCGTGACGGCCCGGATACGGACAGCGGCCACAAAGCTTGCCACATCGTAGCCCTTGTCCGCCCCGACCGTGCTGCCCGGCGGCGCGCTGGCCTCCAGCAACAGCGCCGCTGCCTCGCGTTCGGCGGTCCCCGTCGCGTGAGTCGCGCAGACGTTGGCGACAAGTCCCTGTCGATTGTCCAGCAGCACGTGGCCCAGATACGCCAGCTTGGCTTCCTTCCCCTGGCCCTTCCGAGGCAGCATCGCCTCCGGATCGGTCGTCGACTGGTGCGTGTCGTTGCGCCGCCGCTCCCCGTGGAAGTTGACCGTGGGATTCCCGGGGTCATCGGGCGGGTCGCTCTCCGCCGCGTCCCGGCACCGAAAGCTCTTCAGGCTGGCCCACGCTTCCAATTGGGTCCCATCCACAGTGAAGTGTTCGTCCGAGAGCAGCCCGGCCGCCCGCGCGTGGGCCTGCACCGCATCAAAGAAGGCGGCCGCGAGATCGCCCGCCAGCAGCCGGTCGCGATTCTTGGTAAACGTGGTGGGATGCCAAACCGGGTCGTCCAAATTCAAGCCCACGAACCAGCGGAACAGCAGGTTGTAATTGAGCTCTTCCATCAGCAGCCGCTCGCTCCGCACCGTGTAGAGCACCTGCAGCAACAACGCGCGCAGCAGCTGTTCCGGCGGGATCGACGGACGCCCTGTGTTGGCGTACAGGCCGGCGAACCTGCGCGACATCGTTCTCAGCGCTTCGTCCGTCAGCGCGCGAACCGCGCGGAGCGGATGGTCGGCTGGCACGCGCTGTTCCGGCGACAGGTAGCTGAACATGTGAGTGCTTTGCTCATCGTGTCCGCGCATGATGGGGCTCCCTTCAGCGGTGTTGGGAGCATGGTAGTACGCCGGGATCGATCTGTCGATCCCATTTCACGGAGTTTTTCAGCAGCCTGCTAGTGGTCTGGTTGCGAATTAGCTCGGCATTCGGCCGGCGATGGCTCCCGTCTGGCGGCGTTGCTCCTCGGTCACATGCGCCCGGCATACTCCCTCGTCGCGCCTGGCCAGCCGGGCGCCTCACCGCCCTCGGTGCACAAGCCAATTCGCAACCAGACCACTAGTGGACGCAGCCGGAACGTGACGCGCGGCTCCAGGACACTGGCGCGGATTTCACTGATGCGGTGACTCGGGAGCCACGCGCTCATGAAATCCGCGCTAGATGCCGCGCGTCGTTCAGCACTTTACTGCGTGGAATTGGTTGGCCACACGGTGCCCTGGGGCTCGCGCGGCAGGTCAGCCATTCCGCGATAGACAAACTTCTGGATCCGCTTCCCCTCCCACGTTTCCGTGGTGTACAGATTGCCCGCCGAGTCAATGGCAATGCTGTGCACCCCGTAGAACTGCCCGGGTTGCCGTCCGCCGTCGCCAAAGCTTGTCAATTCTTCCAGCGTGTCGCGGAGCACGATGCGCACCCGGTTGTTCATGCCATCGAGAACGAACAGATAGCGTTGCTCCGCGTCGCGAGAAAACGCGATATCCCAGACAGAACCCGAGGCGAGCGTCTCCTTGGCAATAAACCCCTCTTTGACGAAGGTCCCGTCCTTCTGAAACACCTGGATCCGGTCGTTGGCGCGGTCGCACACGTAGACGAGTCCGTCAGCGGACACGTCCGCGCAATGGACCGGATTTCGAAACTGCTGTGCGGGAGCGGCGTCGGGATCGTAGGGACCGAGGTTCGTGTCGTCCGGCGCATTGCCGTAGGCGCCCCAGAACCGCTTCATTTCGCCGGTATCACCGTCGAGCACGGCGACGCGCTTGTTCAGATAGCCATCGGCGACGTAGGCCTCGTTGTCGGTCGGATCCACGACCACTTTCGCGACGCGACCAAAGTTCTGCATGTCAGAGCTATCGCCCTCGTACGTAGGGATGTAGTCGTCTGCCCCCTCATCACCCGGACTACGGTGCGCGCCAGCCATCCCGTACTGGGCGAGAAACTCTCCCGTTCTGCTGAACTTCAGGATGTGCGAGTCACCGCCGCCGTTGCCGCCGATCCACACGTTGCCGAGGTGATCCACGAAGATGCCATGGTTCGACTGCGGCCACTCGTACCCTTCTCCCGGGCCTCCCCATGACCCGACAAGATTACCTTCGGCGTCGAACTCCAGCACCGGTGGCGCGCCCTCGCAGCATTCCGCGTGCTCCAGTTCGATGCCTCTTTCCTGGTCGGCGAGCGTGGCCGAACTGCGGTGGATCATCCAGACGTGATCGCGTTCGTCCACCCACACGCCAATGGCGGATCCGAGCACCCAGTGATTCGGCAGGGGCTTGGGCCAGAACGGATCGACCTCGAATCGCGGCGCAGTCACGGTGTCACCCTGCGCTTCTACTGTCTCCTGCAGCACGACGCGGGTGATGCCCAGCGCCCCAAGGACCACGACGAACATCGTTGCGATCAGTGTGTTCCGTTTCACGGTTTGTCTCCTTTGCCGGCTACGGCCGGGTCCGACGAGCGGAGCTAACGGGATCCAGCAGTGTCGCCGACCTTTTTAACATAATTCCGGTCGACTTTCGCGCGCGTCAGGACTCGTGCAAGCCAGATCGCCGCCGCCAGCGCCACGCCAGCCATGGCCCATCCTAGCATCTGGGTGAGCCACCGCGCGTCCATTGTCGGCCCCGGAAACTGCAGGAGTTGACTTCCCCGCTCTGTCATCCAGTGCCACGCGGTATGGGCAACGATGGCCGACAGGATGATTGTGCCGATGCGCTCGGCGACAACGAAGCGGAACACGACGTGCAGCGCAGGCACCATAACCGCCAGGACGACGAGTTGTCCGAGTTCGACGCCCACATTGAACGCCAGCAGCGATGTCAGCAGGTGCGAGCCGGCAAACTGCAGCGAATCACGGAGCGCGAACGAAAACCCGAAGCCGTGCACGAGCCCGAACGCCAGGGTGATGAGCCAGCGACGCATGAGGCGGGCGCCAGCGATGTTCTCCAGCGCCATGTAGACGATCGACGCGGCGATGAGTGTTTCGACCAGCGGCGGAAACCAGAGCGCGCCCGGCGCCAGATCGTAGGCCGACGCGATCAGCGTCACCGAGTGTGCGACGGTGAACGCCGTGACGACGCCGACCAGCGTGCGAAAACGGCGGATCGGGATGACCAGGCACAGCAGGAACAGGAGGTGGTCGATGCCATCGAGAATGTGCGTGAATCCGGAGCCGACGAAGCGCGCTGCCGCCTGCCCCCACCTCGGATCCAGGAGCACTCGCCCGGGATCATCGTGAAGCTCGAATACGCGGACTCGACCATCCGGCATCAGTAGTTGCAACGCGATCGTGACGCGCTGCGCCAGCGGGCGAAGGCCGGGATCGATGGCGAGACGGGACTCGTCCGACGCGATCGGGTACTCGAGCCACGCGTCCATGATCCCCTGCTCCCAGTAGAGATCGATCTCCTCCGACAGCGGTGGTCCCTCTATGTGGGCAAGGGCGGTCTCGTAGGTCTCGAAAGACCGGTCCGAGGGAAGCGACACGCGTACGGCCACCAGGTCCGGGACAGGGAGGCGCGTGTCCTCCTCGTACAGGGCCACCTCCCGCGCGATCCAGATCGTTGTGGCGTTTCGGAGCGCGTCGTCGGCACGCGCGAGATCGAGATACCCCTGTTCCCGCTGCGGCACGTCGATATCGCTCATCGCCTGCAGCGGCACACGCACGAGAAATTGAAGCCGGTCCCCTTCAGGCTTGAGAAATGCCTGGACGATGATCGCGTTCGGGATGTCGTGAGCGATCCCGGGGACCGACGCCGCAAGGACCAGTGCTACGACGAACGTCGCAGCAAGACGCACCCTCATGGGAAATCAGCGTAGCTGGGCTGGCGTCGTGATCTCCGGCGGCAGCGTGAACGCGACGACCTCGCCGCTGTAGTCGATGCCGCTAATCGACGCGACCAGGTATTGCTGGCCATTCAGCATGTATGTCATTGGCGAGCCGGTCTGAGGAGCTGGCATGCAGACCGAACCGACCTCCTCTCCCGACGCCTTGTCGTACGCGCGCAACATAGCGCCCCGCTCGCCTGACGGCGTCGTGAAGAAACCGGCTTCGCCGGCAATCACCAACGACCTGGTGACCAGCGTGCCGATCCGCCCGATGCGTCCGGTTCTCGGAATGTCCACACCCTCAAGTGCTGGATGATTGCGGATGTTGTCCGGTGTTTCCCCGTGAGGAATTTGCCAGACGATCTCGCCCCTATTGAGATCGATTGCGGTGATTCGCGCGTACGGCGGCTTCACAAGTGGCAGTCCTTGCACCCTGAGCGGTGGCGCCACTGCGCTCCCGGCGGCGCCGGCCGCTGGCAACGCCGAGGGCGGTCCGTCCGGACGGACCGCCGTGCCACGGACGTAACGCATGTCCGACCGTATCCCGTCAGACTCGACGAGGCCAAGGGAGGACATCTGCGACGATGAGTAGATGTAGAGATAGTTCGTTTCAGGATCGAGTGCTCCCCCTGGCCAATTGCCCCCCCCCGTCGTCGCGGGCATCATCAGCGTGGCAAGCGGTCCCTCCCAACGGCTCACGACCGGCGGCGTGAAGAGTGGGCCGATCTTGAAGCGCGACACGAGTTCCACCGCTTCGGCTCGGAGCTCAGGCGTGAAGTCGATCAGATCATCGATGGCGACGCCCTGCCGCTCGAAAGCCGGCGGCTTTGTCACGAATGGTTGTGTGGGGCTGGCCTTCTCGCCGGGAACCATCGACGCCTCGACCGGCCGCTCCTCGATCGGCCACACCGGCTCTCCGGTGACGCGGTCGAGCACGTAGACCCACCCCTGTTTTGTCGGCTGCGCGAGCGCCTTGATCGGTCTGCCGTCGACGACGATGTCGGCCAGGATTGGTGCGCACGGAATGTCAGAGTCCCAGATGCCGTGGTGCACGAGCTGATAGTGCCAGTGCCGTATGCCCGTCTTCAGTTCGACCGCCACGATGCTCTCGCCGTACAGCGTGTTCCCCGGCCGGTGGCCACCGTAGTAGTCGCCGGTGGGAAGTTCGACGGGCAGATACACTAGGCCCAGTTCTTCGTCGATGCTCATCTGTGCCCAGACGCCTGTGTTCCCGGTGTTTGCCGCCGAGCCGTCCTCCCACGTCTCCGCTCCCGCCTCGCCAGGCATCGGAATCGTGTGAAAGATCCAAAGGCGCTCCCCGGTTCGCACATCGAAGCCCCGTACGTATCCCTTCTCGTTGTTCTGGCGCTCCGGAACGCTGCCTGGTAGATGCGCCGCTCCGATCACCACGACATCGCCGGCGATGACCGGCGCGGCATGCAGGCCGACCTCACCGGTCACGAGATCCATGTCCTGATCGTCGTCGAGTTTCAGGTCGACGATGCCGTCTCGTCCGAAGCCTGGCACACGGTTACCCGTCTTGGCGTCGAGCGCCACCATCTGGTACCCCGGCGTGACGTAGACGATCCGCGCATCCTCTCCGTCGCTCCAGTAGGCCAAGCCGCGGCCCGACAGCCGCCTCGGCGCCGACTCGCCACGCGCGCCCTCGTCCTCGCGATGCATCCACAGCATCTCTCCGGTGGCCGCGTCGAGCGCCACGGCTGCACGACGTGTGCCTGCCGTCATATAGAGCACACCGTCCACCATCAGCGGCGTTGCCTGTAGGTTGAACTCCGGCCGTGGGCCCATCGCGTCGGTCTTGAAGCGCCACGCCACCTCAAGCTCGGCGAAGTTGTCCGCTGTGATCTGGTCGAGCGGCGCGTATCGCGTACTCCGCAGATCGCCGCCATAGGTCGGCCACTCGCCGCCGGCCGCGTCCTGGGCCGTAGCGCCCTGAGCTGCAACCATCTGGACCGCAACCCCCTGAACGAGCGTGGCGACCAACGCACACATCGCGATGCTCAGCACGGATGCCACAGACCAGTCAAGGGCTCTGCCGTGGATCGTTCGGCGTGTCATGCTTCCCTTCCTTTAAGACCGGGCCCAGGCGTGCGTTCCCGGGTCCGGCTTCAATGTGGGTCGGCTGAGGTTACGGGAGCGTCAGCGCGACAAACGAGCCCGGCTGGTCGCGCTTTGCGCTTCCTGCCTGCATGACGAGGTACTGCTTCCCGTCGTGCATGTAGGTCATCATGCCGTATTGACCCGGTATCGGAACTTCGAGGCTGGCGAGAATCTCGCCCGTGCGCTTGTCACGGGCATGCAGCATCGGCATACCGTTCTCGTTCACCTCGGTGTCCCCACGAAGATCCTCCGTGGTCTGCACCAGGATGTCGCCCATCACCATCTGGATGGACAGCCCGGTTCCCCCTGTCGGAGGTACATCCACGCCCTGCAGGAGCGGGTGATTCTTGATGCGATCTGGAGTCTCGCCAATCGGAATATCCCAGAGCTTCTCGCCCGTGTTCATGTCGTAGGCGGACAGCGCTGAAAACAGCGGCTTGTACACCGACAGGCCCTCAACCAGCGGCAGATAGCCCGTGGGGGGGCCGCCGGTCTTCCACGCGGCGACTGTGGTGCCCGTCGTGGGCGTCACCCGCTCCCGTCCTCGCCAGGCCTCCTCAGACATCCCCGCGACCTCGGTTCTTTCCTCGTCCACCCCGTTCGTGGGTACGAGAAACGGCGTCGCGCTGCAGGTCCTGCGGTGCGACGCGTACATGATTCCGGTCGTGGCATCCGCGACCGCCGGGTGTGGGATGTTCAGCCCGCCCCCACAACCGACGTTGTTGATGAAGTCGTTGTCATGGGGGTACGGGAGCGGCGGCACGTACAGTCCTCCCACGCGAAACTTGCTCAAGACCTCGAGGGCCTGCTGTTTCAACTCCGGCGTGTAGTCGAGGACGAATTCGTCGGTGATGCCGTCAACGATAATCGGGTCCAGCGGTGCCGGCCGGGTTGGATACGGCTGCGTCGGCGCGGTGTAGTTCCCCGGAACCTCTGTCTGCATGACCGGGCGTTCCTCGATCGGCCAGATAGGCTCACCGGTCTCCCGGTTGAGCGCGAAGACGAGTCCCTGTTTCGTGTTCTGGATCAGCGCGGGCACCGGCTGTCCGTCGACTGTGAGATCCAGCAGAACGGGCGCGGTCGGGATGTCGTAATTCCACTGATCACTGTGGTGAATCTGGTAGTGCCATCTGCGTTCCCCCGTCCTGACGTCCAGTGCGAGGACGCTGCCGCCGAACAGGTTGTGGCCCGGCCGATGGCCCGTATACACCTGGTAGGTCGAGGAGTTGGTCACCAGATACACAAGCCCGAGTTCCGGGTCAGCCGAGGCGGGTGCCCAGGATGACAGGTCGCCCGACCACCTCCACGCGTCGTTCTCCCACGTCTCGTGGCCCACCTCGCCCGGCCGAGGGAGCACGTGGAACTTCCAGAGATGCTCCCCGGTTCTGGCGTCGTAGCCCATGATGTCGCCCGGCACGTTCTCGATTCGCGTCTGGTCGTAGCTGGGTTCGTGGCCGACCAGCACCACGACCACACCGTTCACCACGATCGGCGGCGACGAGGCGGTCACCATGCCCAACGTCCTGGGAATCCCGTTATCGGCGTCGTACGGCTCGGTCCAGTCCAGCCAGGGCTGCCAATCCGCGACCAGGTCGGGTATCAGATCGACGACGCCGGATTTCGAGAACTCCTCCAGCGGTACCGATTTCCCCCAGTTCTCCAGCGGCCGCCCCGTCTTGGCGTCCAGCGCCCACAGGAAGAAGGCGGGCGACGTCACGTACACCACGCCGCGCCCATCCACTTCGGCGTACGCGATGCCCTTGCCAAAGTCGGTTCTCGGCGAGCGCAAATACCTCATGGTCTCTGGCTCCCGGAAGGTCCACAGCGTTTCGCCCGTCGCGGCGTCAATCGATACGACCGTGCGCCGCTGACCGCTGACGGTGTACAACGCGCCGTCCGCGAAGACCGGTGTGGCCCTGGCGGTGTATTCGATACCGGCTCCGAAGTTGCTCCCTCGCCAGATCCAGGCCACCTCCAAGTCAGCGAAATTGGACGCGTTGATCTGCGTCAGCATCGGCGCGGACCTGGTGTTGCCAGCGTCGCCGCCCAGGTAACGCCACTCTCCCGTCTCGGGGGGGGCCTCCTGGGCAGAACCGACACCGACGAGCGCCGTAAGGGCCATCACGCCACACACAAACAGGGACCGCTTCATATGTCTTCTCCTCGAGAAAAAAGTTGGTGCCAGGCCGCCAGCGGAGGCCGACGAAGCTCCGTAATGTTACGGAACTGCGGCGTCGCTGTCACCCCCTGGAGGCGATCGGCGGGTTGACGCTCCGCGCCGGCTCGTGTTCCACTGACGCGGTTTAGGAACCGGGACCTTCGGCGTCGGTCTGTCGCTGGCGCATGTGAGACTCCCGGAACGCGAGAACATGGTTACTGTGTGCGCGCACGGGGAGGCGAGGATGCTGCGAGTGAGGACCAGATGGGCGTTGGGTTTCGGGACGGCGGCGGCGATCGTTGCGTTGCAGGCCTGTTCCGAACCAGCAGAGCAGGAGGCACCAGCAGAGCAGGCACCAGCAGAGCAGGCACCAGCACAGCAGGCACCAGCACAGCAGAATGAGCCGACCAATGATTTCCCCAATCCGTATGAAGGAGCCGTACTCCCTTTGCCGGACGGGCGCACGTGGGGTTCGACGGCCGGTGTCGACATCGCTCCCGACGGCAAGCACGTCTGGGCGATCGACCGATGTGGCTCCAACGGGTGCGTGGGCTCAGACCTCGATCCGATTCTTCTCTACGACGGCGACGGAAACTTTGTTCGGAGCTTTGGCTCGGGCATGCTTGCGTTTCCCCACGGCATCCATGTCGATCAGGACGGGAACGTGTGGGTGACCGATCCGGTCCTCAATGACGGCCGAGGAGCGGGCGCCAACAACATCGGCTCCGATGTCATCAAGTTCAGCCCGGAGGGTGAGGTGCTGCTGACGCTCGGGACGCCGGGAGTCAAAGGGGACGGTCCCGATCACTTCAGCGGACCCTCCGACGTCGTTGTCGGTGACGACGGCAATGTTTTCGTCGCCGACGGGCATGGCACCGGGACCAACGAGCGAATCATGAAGTTCGACCGAGATGGCAACTTCCTCATGGAGTGGGGAGGCCCTGGCGAAGGTGCGTGCGGCATGAACGAGTTCTCCAGCCTGCACGCGCTGGAAATCGACTCGCAGGGCCGGCTTTTCGTCGGTGACCGCGACAATAACCGTATCCAGATCTTCGACCAGGACGGCAACTACCTCGACTGCTGGTACCAGTTCAGCCGGCCAAGCGGCATCCACATCGACCAGGACGACAACATCTATGTCGCGGATTCGGAATCGAGCGATCTTCCCAACGCCGGTGGGCCTCCGCATGGTGACTGGCAGCGTGGGATCCGCATTGGCAGCGCCACAGACGGCAGCGTGAGGTACTTCATTCCGGATCCTGAGCCCACTGGCGGTAGCAGCGCCGCCGAAGGTGTGGCGGCGGACAGTGACGGCATCGTCTACGGCGCGGAGGTGGGCTTGCCGAAGATGATGCGGTACACGTTGAGGTAGTTCCGAGCGCTTCCTGTCCGAGCGCTCATTGGATCGGCGTCACCAGCGTTCCGATTCCTTCGACCTCGATCTCGACGATGTCGCCACGCTTCAGATAGACCGGCGGCGTGCGTCCCAGGCCGACGCCTGCGGGCGTGCCCGTCGCCACGACGTCTCCAGGCCAGAGCGTCATGATGCGCGACGCGAATCGCAGCAGTCGCTCCACATCGTGAATGAGGTAGGCCGTATTCGAGTCCTGCATCACCTCGCCGTTCACCCGCGTGGTCACCTGAAGATTGGCGTAGTTGGGCAGAAACTCCTTGGGGACCACGTACGGGCCCATGGGCGAAGAGCCCTCCATGCTCTTGCCGGCGAAATAGTCGCGGGCGAACCGACCGTGGTCGGGAATTTGCGCGGCCCGGTCGCTGACGTCGTAGAGGATCGTGAAGCCGAACACGTGGTCCATGGCGTTATCGAGTGTCACGTTCCTGGCTTGCCTACCCACCACAACGGAGAACTCCCCTTCCCAATCGATTCGGTCACGACCTGGCGGGATCGCGTACGGCTGGCCCGGATCGATGATGGTCGAGCGCGGCGGCTTCGCGAATAGAAACGGGTCGTCCCCATCAGGGTCCGTCTCCGCCGAACCGCCTACCTCGGCTGCGTGAGCGCGATAGTTCTGCCCAGCGGCGAGCAGGTTCCACGGATACTTGATTGGCGCTTTGATTGAGACCGCGTCCGGTGAGTACCCGAACGCGAGGCCTTCCGTCTTGCCTGACAGATAGTTCGCGATCTGGAACAGTCGCGGCTTGAGCGTCTCCGACGCCTCGATCAACACCTTCATGTCGTCCGGCATGTCCACGGACGCGACACCCGCTTCGGCGACCAGATACGCGCTGGCCTCCTGGAGGTCAAGAAGCCGGTCGTCGAGCAGCATGCCCGCGCGTTCTCGGCCATCGACCTCGAAGGTCGCCAGCTTGAAGGCGACGTCTGGCGTCGCTGCCACCTGTGCGTTCGCCTCGCCCGATACGAGCACGATGGCTCCGATTGCAACCGCCAGCACGGCACTTCTCATGCTGTGTCTCTCCTTCTGCACTGCGACCGAGTGATGGCCGACGAGAACCTTCGCCGGCCTCCACACGGGTCCTGGCAGCGGATTCCGCGGTCAGCCCCCACCGTGCGCAGTTCTACCGATAGCTGCTCACGGGCGGCAGCCGAGCGCCGCTACCCGCCGCGGGTTCCTCTTCGGCCACCACGGGCAGGCGAAGTGTGCCGATCCCATCGATCGTCGCGACGATTTCCTCGCCCGGCTGCAGGAAGCGTTGCTCGCCTCGAACCGCCGTTCCAGCTCCCGTGCCACCCGAGGTCCCGTTGTTGATGACGTCACCGGGAAACAGCGTGACGATCGACGAGGCGTACTCGATCAGCTCGTAGAGCGAGTGAATCATGTCGCCGGCCGTGGCTTCCTGCATCTGTATGCCGTCGACGCTCAAAGTCTGACGCAGGTTCTCCATCGGGTCGCCATAGAACTCCTTGGGCACAATCCAGGGCCCTAGCAGGCTGCTGAAAAACTCCGTGAAATGGGATCGACAGATCGATCCCGGCGTACTACCATGCTCCCAACACCGCTGAAGGGAGCCCCATCATGCGCGGACACGATGAGCAAAGCACTCACATGTTCAGCTACCTGTCGCCGGAACAGCGCGTGCCAGCCGACCATCCGCTCCGCGCGGTTCGCGCGCTGACGGACGAAGCGCTGAGAACGATGTCGCGCAGGTTCGCCGGCCTGTACGCCAACACAGGGCGTCCGTCGATCCCGCCGGAACAGCTGCTGCGCGCGTTGTTGCTGCAGGTGCTCTACACGGTGCGGAGCGAGCGGCTGCTGATGGAAGAGCTCAATTACAACCTGCTGTTCCGCTGGTTCGTGGGCTTGAATTTGGACGACCCGGTTTGGCATCCCACCACGTTTACCAAGAATCGCGACCGGCTGCTGGCGGGCGATCTCGCGGCCGCCTTCTTTGATGCGGTGCAGGCCCACGCGCGGGCGGCCGGGCTGCTCTCGGACGAACACTTCACTGTGGATGGGACCCAATTGGAAGCGTGGGCCAGCCTGAAGAGCTTTCGGTGCCGGGACGCGGCGGAGAGCGACCCGCCCGATGACCCCGGGAATCCCACGGTCAACTTCCACGGGGAGCGGCGGCGCAACGACACGCACCAGTCGACGACCGATCCGGAGGCGATGCTGCCTCGGAAGGGCCAGGGGAAGGAAGCCAAGCTGGCGTATCTGGGCCACGTGCTGCTGGACAATCGACAGGGACTTGTCGCCAACGTCTGCGCGACTCACGCGACGGGGATCGCCGAACGCGAGGCAGCGGCGCTGTTGCTGGAGGCCAGCGCGCCGCCGGGCAGCACGGTCGGGGCGGACAAGGGCTACGATGTGGCAAGCTTTGTGGCCGCTGTCCGTATCCGGGCCGTCACGCCCCACGTTGCTCAGAAGGTCCGCTGGAGTGCGATCGATGGCCGGACCACGCGGCATGCGGGCTATCACGTCAGTCAGCGGAAACGGAAACTCGTAGAACAGGTCTTTGGCTGGATGAAGACCGTCGGCGGCTTGCGCAAACTCCGGCATCGCGGTGTCGCCCTCGTGGATTGGCAGCTTACCTTCGCCGCCACGGTCTATAACTTGGTCCGGCTGCGGAATCTGGAGGCGAGGTGTCCCTGATCACCGGCCGCGCGTGTCGCCGGCCCCTTGATCGGGGCCAGCGCACAGCCGTGCGCACCGTTGTCGGTCGGTGGTGACTCGCATGATCCTTAGAAAACGGCCCGATCACCCGGGTTCTTCAGCAGCCTGCTAGCGGTGCATGACTGTCGTGGCCCTTTCCGACGAACCAGTCCGACGTCAGCGGATTCCCTCCTGGTGGGCGCCCTCCGCGATCGGAGATGTCGAGTGAGACCATGTACCCGAAGACGTGATCCTGCGCATCGGCGGCCGTGACGTACTTTGCTGCCCGTCCAATGACCGTCGACAGCTCAACTTCCCAGTCGATGCGATCGCGGCCATGGGGAATGACAACCGGGTCGCCATTGCCGATCACGGCCCCGCGACTGGGCTTCAGGAACAAGTAGGGCACGCCGCGATTCACGCGTCGCAATCGCCGGGCCTCCGCTCGTTCCTCAGGGGTGCCCTGTTCGTCGACGTGGCTGTAGAAATTGACGGCGGCGTTAAGAATCTTGCCCGGATACATGATTGGCGGCAGGGTTCGGACCTGATCGACCTCGTGCACGAAGTCGGGCCTGGCGCCGGCGGCAAGCCGGTTGTTGGACACCAGATCGTTGACGATCTCGTAGAGACGGCTCTTGAGACCGTATTCATACCGTCCGATCAACTCCAGCATGTCGGCCGGCATCGGGATCTGCGGATACGTAGGATCGGTCTCGAGCGCGGCGTTGGCCGCGTCGAGCCTCACGATCAGACTGTCGCGCAGGACGATGCCGACGCGCGGCGTCCCGCTGATTTCAAACGTACCGACCTTGAATGGTTCAGCGCTCGTTGCCGCCGGTCCGCTCTGTGCCAGGAGCGAAGCCGGGCTCGCCAGCGCCACAAGTAGTGTCAACGCGAGGGTGAAGCGCATAGTGCTCCTTCCAGGGGCGACAAGGTGAACAACCGGTGGCGCAGCCTCCGGGGGTCACTCGGGTGGAACGATCACGGCCCCGCTAGAGACCGCCCGGTCGCGAGGCCAAGAATACCAAAGTCGCTCGGGTCGCATCACGGAGCGACGGTCGCCTCCTCCGTGGCCGGAGGCTCGTCTACCTCCTCCACGAGGGGCGCCTCAATACGCACGTCCATCACCGTTGATGCGTCCGCCGGCAGCTCGTCCTCCCCGGCGGGATAGTCGTTGACCGCCAGGAAATAGGCGAGGAGATCAGCGTACCGGTCCGTACTCAGCGCCCCGGGATTCTCGGGCGGCATGGTGTTTTGCATGAACTGCAGCAGGTCTCCCACAGACTGGCCCGACCATCGCTCATGGAACTGCGCATTGGTGAAGTCCCGCGTGCGGTGGCACTGCTCGCACATCTGCAGGAACCACCGCTCGCCCCTGCGTGCCTGACGCGCGGTGAAGACACCGTCCATGACCGAACGCCCTTCGGGCGTTGCGGGAGCGACCGGCTCCTGCGGCTGCGCGGACGCGTACCCGGTGACCACGAGCGTCAACACCAGGGGCACCAGCATGGCCACCCTGGTGTGCGGTACAAGCGAAAACGGCCACACGTGGTTCCTGCGGAACCTCATGGCAGGCGGAGCGCCGCCAGCGATCCCGGGAATTGTTCGGCCGTGCTGGCGACCTGCACGACGATGTACTGGTTCCCTTCGTGCATGAAGGTCATCATGCCGTACTGCCCCTGAGCCGGAAGGTCCACGCTGCCGAACTTCTCGCCTGTGCGCTTGTCGATCGCGTGCAGGAGCGGACGTCCCGCGATGCCCTCGGCCTGAATCAGCAGGCTGCCCGTCACCATCGTGACCGGGTGCGACTGGACGCCTGTCTGCGGCAGGTCCACGCCCGCGAGCGCCGCATGGTTCTTGATGCGGTCCGGCGTGTCGCCGTTCGGGATCCGCCACAGGTGTTCGCCCGTGTTCATGTCGATCGCCGTGATCGAGCTGTACGGCGGCTTGAAGATCGGCAGGCCCTGCGGTCCGCGGAAGTCTCCGCGATTGGCGACGACCCAGTCGGAGATGGTCCGACCGGTGGTCATGATGTCTTCCGGATCGTCCATCTGGGTACCCGGCACGATGTTTTCAGAGCGGCATCCTCGCTGGGAGGAGACATACAGGATGCCCGTCTCCGTGTCCGCCGAGTTTGGACCGTAGATATTGCTCGCACCGCTCGGGCAGCTCACGAACGAGCGCAAGCCCGACGGATGTCCCACCTGGATCGGTGGGTTGAAGAGCGGTCCCAGCTTGTAGTCCTTGATGATCTCCACCGCTTCGGCGCGCAGCTCTGGCGTGAAATCGATGAGGTCGTCTTCCGTCAGACCTTGCAGTTCGAAGGCCAACGGCTTCGTCGGAAATGGCTGCGTGGGCGAGAGGATTTCTCCCGGAAGATCCGACTGGGGCACCGGCCGCTCCACGATCGGCCATACCGGCTCACCAGTGTCGCGGTTCAACGTATACGCAAACCCCTGTTTGGTGGTCTGGACCACGATCGGTGTCGGCTGCCCGTCGACGGTCACGTCCATCAGCACCGGAGCGGTTGGATTGTCGAAGTTCCAGATGTCGTGGTGCACGGTCTGGTAGTGCCAGACTCGCTCGCCGGTCAGAACGTTCAGCGCGATAACACTTGTGCCGTACAGGTTATTGCCGGGCCGGAAGCCGCCGTAGAAGTCGATCGTGGGTGGGTTGGTCGGAATGTAGACGATGCCTCGCTCGGGGTCGGCCGACATGGGTGCCCACGACGACACATCACCTGTTGCCTTCCATGCGTCGTTCCCCCAGGTCTCGTGACCGAACTCGCCCGGTCTCGGAATGACGTGGAACTTCCAGAGGTGCTCGCCCGTCCGCGCGTCGTACGCGAGGATGTCGCCCGGGATGTTTTCGATGCGTGTCTGGTAGTAGCCCTGCTCGTGCACATTGCCAACGATGACCACACCATTGACGACGATGGGCGGCGATGAGCTGCTGATACTGCCAAGCTCCTGCGGAATGCCGTACTCCGGGTCGTAGGTAAACCCGGATTCGATCCACGGCTCCCAGTCGGCCACGAGGTCCGGCAAGAGATCCACGACGCCAGTCTGGGGGAAACCATCGACGGGCACCGGCGCGCCCCAGTTCTCAAGGGGGCGCCCTGTCTTGGCGTCCAACGCATGGAGGAAGAAGCCCGGGCTGCTGGTGAAGACGACGCCGCGGCCGTCGACCTCGGCGTACGCAATGCCCTTGCCGTAGTTGTTCCGCATGCCGCGCTCGTAGCGCGTGGTGTGGGGCTCGCGGTAGGTCCAGACGGTCTCTCCGGTCGCCGGGTCGATGGCGACGACCGTGCGCCGCTGGCCGGCCACCGTGTAGAGCAGCCCGTCAACGTAGACGGGTGTGGAGCGGTAAAGATAGTCGACGCTCGGCCCGAAGTTGTCGCCGCGCCAGACCCAGGCCACATCCAGGTCTTCGAAGTTACTGGCGTCGATCTGATCGAGCGACGAGGAGCGTGTGTGCGCGGCGTCTCCCCCGAGATAGCGCCACTCTCCGTTGGCGGTGCCGGGCCCCTGGCCGGCCGCCGAAACGGCCGCCCCGATGGCGAATCCGGCGATGAGCATGAGGCGGCAGGCGAGCCGGGCGCGGCGTCCCCCTGGGCTTCCTGCTGTAGACGTGTTCATGGTGCGCTCCCCTCTGGAAAAACTGGAAAGACGGCCCAACATGCTGCTGGCCGCCACCCACTCGTCAACGGTGGCCGACAGTTTAACAAACCCCACTGCGAAGTGCGGTGGCCCAAGGGAATCCAGAAGCCCGCGGCCGGACACGTGCGGCAACGTCCCCGTCTGGCTGTGTTAGGTTTTCGAGATGCTTAGTTTCGATCTGACAGACGATCACCAGTTGCTCGAGCAGACGGTGCGGGAGTGGGCGGCACGCGAGGTGGCTCCCCGCATCCACGAACTCGACCGCAAGCACCACTTCGACCGCGGCATCCTCCCGCAATTGGCGTCGCTTGGACTGCTTGGTGTCTCCGTGCCAGAGCGATACGGCGGCGCGGGCATGGATTACATTGCGCTTGGTCTAGCCAGCGAGGAGCTCGAGTACGTCGATACGTCGCTGCGCGTGATCCTGTCGGTGCACGTGGGCCTGAACTGCCTGACCCTGCTGAGCTGGGGCACCGACGACCAGAAGGAGCGATACCTCGTGCCGCAGGCGCAGGGCCAGAAGATCGCCACGTATGGACTCACCGAACCCTCAGCCGGCAGCGATGCCCGCGGCATTCAGACTGTCGCCATCAAGAAGGGCGATCGGTACGTGCTGACGGGTGAAAAGATGTGGATCTCGCTCGGTGACGTCGCGGACAACTTCCTGGTGTTTGCGTGGACCGATCTTGAGAAGAAACGGCAGCGCGACGTGTCGGGTATGAGCGCATTCATCGTCGAGCGCGCGTTCAAGGGGTTCTCGAGCGGAACGCTCACGGAGAAGTGGGGCATCCTCGCGGGCAATACCGGCTTCTTCAAGATGGATGACGTCGAGGTGCCGAAGGAGAACCTCGTCGGGCGTGAAGGCGAGGGCTTCAAGATCGCGATGTTCGCGCTTGACCAGGGCCGCTATACGGTGGCGGCAGGCGCCACCGGCCTGATCCGGGCGTGTCGGGATGCGAGCGTCACGTATGCCACGGTCCGGAAGACATTCGGCGTCGAGATCGGTGAGCACCAGCTCGTCAAGGAAATGATCGCGCAGATGGAGTCCGACTATCAGGCGTCGCGCCTTTTGTGGATGCGTGCCGGGTGGCTCAAGAATGTCGGTCGGCGGAACACGCGGGAGACGGGCCTCGCGAAGTGGTATTCGACTGTGGCGTCTGAGAGGGCGGCGGGCGACGCCGTGCAAATCCACGGCGCCAACGGGTACTCCGATGAGTATCCGGTTGGCCGTTTTTACCGCAACTGCAAAGGGGCGGTGATTTACGAGGGCACCCGGGAGATTCACAAAATCATGCAGGCCGACTACGTGCTTGGATACCGTACGGACAGACCCACGCGATGTGAACTACCGGCGTGGGATGGCGGCAAGTCATGATCGACACGCAGAGGCTCCACGCATGCTGGCCGTAGCCCGAGGACAACGTTAATCACCGCATCCAGATCTTCGACCAGGACGGGAACTTTCTGGATTCCTACGAGCAGTTCAGTCGCGTGAGCGGTCTGTTTATCGATGCTGACGACACGCTCTATGCGATCGACTCTGAATCGGACCCGACGCGTCACCCCGACTGGAAGATCGGAATCAGGATCGGGAACGCGGCCGAGGATCGTGTGACGGCGTTCATTCCGCCGTACGATGTCGATGACGCGCCACACGCCGCTGGCGAGGGCGTGGCCGTGAATGCCGATGGAAACGTCTATGCCGCCGAAGGCCCAATCTCGCGGCCCGTTGCAGGGAGCGGGATCACGAAGTATCTCAGGCCCTAGCAGGCTGCTGAAAAACTCCGTGAAATGGGATCGACAGATCGATCCCGGCGTACTACCATGCTCCCAACACCGCTGAAGGGAGCCCCATCATGCGCGGACACGATGAGCAAAGCACTCACATGTTCAGCTACCTGTCGCCGGAACAGCGCGTGCCAGCCGACCATCCGCTCCGCGCGGTTCGCGCGCTGACGGACGAAGCGCTGAGAACGATGTCGCGCAGGTTCGCCGGCCTGTACGCCAACACAGGGCGTCCGTCGATCCCGCCGGAACAGCTGCTGCGCGCGTTGTTGCTGCAGGTGCTCTACACGGTGCGGAGCGAGCGGCTGCTGATGGAAGAGCTCAATTACAACCTGCTGTTCCGCTGGTTCGTGGGCTTGAATTTGGACGACCCGGTTTGGCATCCCACCACGTTTACCAAGAATCGCGACCGGCTGCTGGCGGGCGATCTCGCGGCCGCCTTCTTTGATGCGGTGCAGGCCCACGCGCGGGCGGCCGGGCTGCTCTCGGACGAACACTTCACTGTGGATGGGACCCAATTGGAAGCGTGGGCCAGCCTGAAGAGCTTTCGGTGCCGGGACGCGGCGGAGAGCGACCCGCCCGATGACCCCGGGAATCCCACGGTCAACTTCCACGGGGAGCGGCGGCGCAACGACACGCACCAGTCGACGACCGATCCGGAGGCGATGCTGCCTCGGAAGGGCCAGGGGAAGGAAGCCAAGCTGGCGTATCTGGGCCACGTGCTGCTGGACAATCGACAGGGACTTGTCGCCAACGTCTGCGCGACTCACGCGACGGGGACCGCCGAACGCGAGGCAGCGGCGCTGTTGCTGGAGGCCAGCGCGCCGCCGGGCAGCACGGTCGGGGCGGACAAGGGCTACGATGTGGCAAGCTTTGTGGCCGCTGTCCGTATCCGGGCCGTCACGCCCCACGTTGCTCAGAAGGTCCGCTGGAGTGCGATCGATGGCCGGACCACGCGGCATGCGGGCTATCACGTCAGTCAGCGGAAACGGAAACTCGTAGAACAGGTCTTTGGCTGGATGAAGACCGTCGGCGGCTTGCGCAAACTCCGGCATCGCGGTGTCGCCCTCGTGGATTGGCAGCTTACCTTCGCCGCCACGGTCTATAACTTGGTCCGGCTGCGGAATCTGGAGGCGAGGTGTCCCTGATCACCGGCCGCGCGTGTCGCCGGCCCCTTGATCGGGGCCAGCGCACAGCCGTGCGCACCGTTGTCGGTCGGTGGTGACTCGCATGATCCTTAGAAAACGGCCCGATCACCCGGGTTCTTCAGCAGCCTGCTAGCGCCGCCCGTGGAGCGCCCGCGCCTTTACCTGGCTTCGAAGCGCGTCTCGATATACGTAACCGATCCGTTGATCTTGGCGAACCAGTGCACGGTGCCCGGCGGCAGGATGACGAAGTCACCCCGTCCAACATTGCTCGGTACGCCCCCAGTGCTGCCCTTCGACCGATCGTTCGGGTCCAGGAAACTCCCACCCGTCATGAATGTTCCCGACCCCGCCACGATGAAATAGACCTCGGTGATGTCGGGATGCACGCTGGCGTTGTTCGGCTCTGACGCCTGTCGGGTTCGTATCAACTGATTCGGCGACGACGCACTCAGCTTCTGGCCCTCAGGGAAGATATTGGTAACCTCCCCCGCCCCGACCAGGGATCCCGATCCATCAGCGGCAAGGTCGCCGGCCGTCATGGCGCCGGCGACCGACTCGGCGCTCAGATAGATTCCCTGGGCCGCCAGGCGTTGTGCGTCCAGCATGACGTGCGCCACGAGAGCCACGCCCACAACCAGACAGGTTCGTATCGAGATCATGCGCATGACTATCCTCCTTATCGTCGGTCGCACGGCGCTTACAGATCTGGCGGCCGCTCTAGCGTCCCCGGAGGGAGCGGAGCATCGTGTCGGCAGCAGTCACGTTGTTCTCGATGGAGCGGTCGTACTCCATCAGGTGGCTGTACTGCTCCAGGCGCACACGTTCCACAACCTCTTCATGGGTCTGGCCCGCGTCGATCGCGGCAGACACGGTCTCGATCAGGTCGTTCATGTAGCGCACCTGCTCCGAGACGTCCGCCTTGGTGCCCACTGACTCGTGCCCCGGGGAGACGTAATCGAAGTCGAGCTGTTCGATCCGTCGCAACGACTCGAGCCATGCCGGCAGGTAGCTGTAGCCCCCGTCGATGGTCATGCGCGGCAGGCGCTTGGGTGTCAGGTGGTCGACCGTGTATATGAACCGCTCCTCGGGAAAGAGCGGGACGGTCATGCCGTCGGTATGGGTGATGCCCGTGTAGTGCAGCTCCACGGTCTTGCCGCCCAGCGCGATCGTCATGTGGTCGCTATAGACGATGTCCGGCGGCGGTACTGGCGCGCCTCGGAACCGGGGCGCCCACATCTCGGCCCGACTCAGGCTTCCATTGCCGTCGAGATCGACCTCTGCGAAACGGTTCGCGAAGACATCCGGCGCTTCCGATTCCTCAAGGCTGCCGTTCCCATTGGCATCCCTCATCGCTTCCAGCGGCAGCAACGGTGCGTCGTCTGCCGGCTGCAGGAGGTTCTTTGCCATGTTTTCATGCCCGACGAACGTGGCGGTGTCGGCGAACACTTCCCCGCCGGGCGCATGGTCGTTGTGCGCGTGGCTGTAGATGACATACCTGACGGGTACGTCGAAGCGGCTGTCGAGCTCGCCCTTCAGCCATGCCGCGGTGTCGGGGTTGGTCGGATCCACGAGGATGATGCCCTCCGGGGTGTGGAGAAACATCCCGTAATGGCGCACATCACGGAATCGATAGAGGTCTCCGGTCAAGTGAATGATCTCGCGGCCCGGAGATCCTGGCGGCGCGCCTTCGCCGAACTGCGCGTGCGCAACACCCGGGTACGCCAGCAACACTGCGATCGCTCCCATCAGGAAGCGCTGGAGTGAACCTATGGACATATAGCTCTCCTTGACAGCCCGTGGTGAAAGTCCGGCGTCGCTCGTCGAATGCAGACGGGCATTTACGGGCTGCTGACACGTGAGTCTCGATCGTTGGCCCACAGTATAGCCTCCCGCACTGTCGCACTCTCTCGCTGGTCGATGCGGGTGGCGGCCGCACGCCGTATAATCCGCGCAGGTGCGAGTATCAGCCCCTCGGCCCTGGCATCACCGGCGGATCGGTGCAGGCGAGCTGGGAGGGTTGTATCGTGCGATGGATAGGAGCCGGATGGCGTTTCATTCAGCAAAGGGGATCACGGTCATGAAGAAGTTCTGTTCGATCGTCGTCTGGCTGACGTGGGCAGCCTTGGTGCCGTCGCAGGTCGACGCCCAGGAAGATCTCGAAGGCACGAGTGATCACGAAATCGTCTCGCGATTTCAGGGGTCGTGGATCGTCGACTACGCGCACGCTGAATTCGACGAGTACGAGGCTGTGCTTGGGGCGGCGTCAGGGTATGGCACGAATAGCTCTCCGCTTGTGTGGGGAGAGTCACAGGTGCTAGCAGGCTGCTGAAGAACCCGGGTGATCGGGCCGTTTTCTAAGGATCATGCGAGTCACCACCGACCGACAACGGTGCGCACGGCTGTGCGCTGGCCCCGATCAAGGGGCCGGCGACACGCGCGGCCGGTGATCAGGGACACCTCGCCTCCAGATTCCGCAGCCGGACCAAGTTATAGACCGTGGCGGCGAAGGTAAGCTGCCAATCCACGAGGGCGACACCGCGATGCCGGAGTTTGCGCAAGCCGCCGACGGTCTTCATCCAGCCAAAGACCTGTTCTACGAGTTTCCGTTTCCGCTGACTGACGTGATAGCCCGCATGCCGCGTGGTCCGGCCATCGATCGCACTCCAGCGGACCTTCTGAGCAACGTGGGGCGTGACGGCCCGGATACGGACAGCGGCCACAAAGCTTGCCACATCGTAGCCCTTGTCCGCCCCGACCGTGCTGCCCGGCGGCGCGCTGGCCTCCAGCAACAGCGCCGCTGCCTCGCGTTCGGCGGTCCCCGTCGCGTGAGTCGCGCAGACGTTGGCGACAAGTCCCTGTCGATTGTCCAGCAGCACGTGGCCCAGATACGCCAGCTTGGCTTCCTTCCCCTGGCCCTTCCGAGGCAGCATCGCCTCCGGATCGGTCGTCGACTGGTGCGTGTCGTTGCGCCGCCGCTCCCCGTGGAAGTTGACCGTGGGATTCCCGGGGTCATCGGGCGGGTCGCTCTCCGCCGCGTCCCGGCACCGAAAGCTCTTCAGGCTGGCCCACGCTTCCAATTGGGTCCCATCCACAGTGAAGTGTTCGTCCGAGAGCAGCCCGGCCGCCCGCGCGTGGGCCTGCACCGCATCAAAGAAGGCGGCCGCGAGATCGCCCGCCAGCAGCCGGTCGCGATTCTTGGTAAACGTGGTGGGATGCCAAACCGGGTCGTCCAAATTCAAGCCCACGAACCAGCGGAACAGCAGGTTGTAATTGAGCTCTTCCATCAGCAGCCGCTCGCTCCGCACCGTGTAGAGCACCTGCAGCAACAACGCGCGCAGCAGCTGTTCCGGCGGGATCGACGGACGCCCTGTGTTGGCGTACAGGCCGGCGAACCTGCGCGACATCGTTCTCAGCGCTTCGTCCGTCAGCGCGCGAACCGCGCGGAGCGGATGGTCGGCTGGCACGCGCTGTTCCGGCGACAGGTAGCTGAACATGTGAGTGCTTTGCTCATCGTGTCCGCGCATGATGGGGCTCCCTTCAGCGGTGTTGGGAGCATGGTAGTACGCCGGGATCGATCTGTCGATCCCATTTCACGGAGTTTTTCAGCAGCCTGCTAGTGGGCGAGGTGCCGCGCCTGCTCTACCGTACGCCTGAGGATCGCTCGTCTCTCGAGGTGCTTCGAAACTACACGACCGAGCTCGCAAACAACGGTTTCGAGGTGCTGTTTGAATGCCGCACTGCGCATTGCGGAGACAATTTCTACTATAGAGAGCGGGGGATCTTCGACCGCACTGGCACCATCGGCGATCTCTTCATCCCGGAGCCGGACAATCAGCGATATGTGGCCGCGAGGTTGGCACGCCCCGGCCAGGGTGATGTCTACCTGTTCCTGTTCGTCGCGGAGAGTACCTGGGATGACAGGACCTACGCCCACCTCGACGTCGTCGAGATCGAGCCGATGGAGACGAACATGGTCACGATCGACGCAGACGCCATGGCGCGGGGCATCGACCAGGCTGGTCGTGTCGCGCTCTACGGCATCTTTTTCGAGACCGGCAGCGCCGACATCACGGCCCAGTCAGAGGGGGCGCTCACAGAAATCGCGACGCTCTTGCAGGGCAACCCCGAGATGCGACTGCACATTGTCGGCCACACCGACAACGAGGGGGCGCTCGAGTTCAACATGGATCTTTCGACGCGGCGCGCGGAGGCGGTGATGGAGACGCTGGTGACCGGGCATGGCGTCGAGGCCACCCGACTCCTGGCCAACGGCGTCGGGTACCTCGCGCCAGTCGCGTCGAACCGAAATGATGAAGGGCGCGCGAGGAACCGCCGGGTCGAACTGGTTGAAACTTTCTAAGGCGCTGTCCCGAGCGCGCCGGCGATCGGACCCAACCTGACTGCTGAGCGTCTGTCAGGCGCACGCTATAATCGCCGTCGCCGCCAGGCAGGAAATGCTTACGCGTAAGCTCGGCCCCTTCGATGTCTCGGCGATCGGCCTCGGCTGCATGAGCATGTCGCAGGCCTACGGGACGCCCGACCTCGCCGAGAGCGAGCGCGTACTGCACCGTGCCCTCGACGTTGGCTACACGTTTCTCGACACGGCCAGCATCTACGGCGTGGGCCACAACGAGAAACTGATCGGCCGCGTCCTGCGTGAGAGGCGCGCATCGTTCGTCCTCGCAAGCAAGTGCGGCATCGCGGTGGAGCCGAAGACGAACGCACGGGTAGCCGACGGACGCTCCACATCGATCAAGCGGACCTGCGAGCAGAGCCTCGCCAATCTTCAGACCGATGTCATCGACTTGTACTATCTGCACCGCCGGGATCACGCCGTGCCGATCGAAGAGAGTGTCGGCGCGCTCGCCGAGTTGGTCACCGAGGGAAAGGTCCGGACCATTGGGTTATCCGAGGTGTCATCGACGACGCTGAGGCGTGCGCACGCCACGCATCCGATCACGGCGGTCCAATCCGAATACTCGTTGTGGACGCGTGAACCGGAGCACCGCATGCTTGGGACGTGCGAGGAACTCGGCGTCGCGTTCGTGCCGTTCAGTCCGCTCGGACGCGCCTTTTTGTGCGGCACGATTCGATCGCCCGCCGATCTGGAAGAGAACGACCTGCGGAGAGAGATGCCGCGTTTTGTTGGCGACGCCTTCCAGCGCAACCTCGCGCTGCTCGAAGGCTTTGGGGCTCTCGCGCAGCAGAACCGCAGCACGATGGCGCAGCTCGCGCTCGCGTGGGTGCTGGCGCAGGGCGAGACGCTTATTCCGATTCCCGGCACCAAGCATGTCGCCTTCGTCGAGGAGAATGCCGGCGCGGCCGATCTCGTTATTTCAGACGAGGACCTTCGTCGTGCCGGAGCCTTGATCAACGCCGACACGGTCGTTGGCGATCGCTACGCTCCCGCACAGCGGATCTCACTGGATCCCGAATAGGCGCTGCCTACTCGGTCTGTCTCTGCTGAAAGGCCGCTTGCCACTCGGCCGCGAGTCGCTGCGCCTCGGCGAGTTGCCCGGATGTCAGCTTCCTCGCCTCGCGGTCGCGGACCTCCGCGTAGAACCGCTGTTCCTCACCGATGACGTGGGAGGCCGCGAGGTTGAGCCATTTTTGCGCCTCCACGTTGTTGGGTGCTCGTCGACCGCGAGCCGAAATGATCGGAGCTGAGACACCTGCGTGCCTCACCGGGCCCCTCGGCGCGTCCGCGCCGTCGGCGTACATCACCCCGAGCATGTACTGCGCTGGCACGTCACCCTGCTCCGCCGATTCACGAAACCACGCCAGTGCCTCCGCTTCGTCGTCCGGGACGCCATCCCCATTGGCGTACATCACGCCGAGGTGGTACCGCGCCGTGGAGTAATCCTGCGCCGCCGCCATGCGTAACCACCTCACCGCCTCATCGAAGTCCTGCGGCGTGCCCTCGCCGTTGGCGTACATGACGCCGAGATGGTGCTGCGCGGCGTCAAGGCCCTGCTCCGCCGCGAGCCGATACCACGCCAGCGCCCGCTCATCGTCCTGCGGCACGCCGGTGCCGTAGGCGTACGAGAAGCCCAGGTTGTACTGCGCGACGGCATCGCCCTGTTCCGCCATGCGAATAAGTTCGGTCAGACCACCCTGGGCACTCACCGTCACAGGGGCGGTGAGCCCCAGCAGCGCAAAGGCCAACCCGAGACCTCCGAGCCACCGGGTTATGGAGCGACTCGTCATCAGCCTTCTCCTCGCGGCGTGTGCGCTATCATCTCGGCGCGTCCGCCCCGATGTCGAACACCTTGTCCTCCAGCGTGCTGTCCTTGTCGGTTCGAGTGCCGATCTTGACAGCGGTCGACAGCCGGGGCGTCCCTTCGGCATGCAGCAGGGTGTGGATGCGTCCGACCGTCTCCAGAATCATATCGAGGTCTCCCTCAACGTTCGTGCCATACGCATGTAACTGCACCTTGAGGCCGGAGTCCCGAATGATCTGGTGAGCCCGGCGGACCTGGTCGCGGACCGAGGTGCCGACGCCGATCGGAACGACCTGAATCTCAGCCAGGGCTTTCATGTGTCTGTACCGTTGAGTCGCGCAGCGTCATGCTGAGGTCGCCGCCACGCTCGCTATCCCTTCGGCCCGAACATCGGCAAAAACTTCTCATACAACGCCTTCGCGGCGTGATGTTTCGCAATCAACGCGGCTGTATGCTGCATGAAGATGTTGCCGGACTGCTTCTCTGTCTCGGCATGAAAGTGATGAAACTTCGCGTAGATCAGAATGCCCTCTCCGTTGGTGTCGAGAAATAAATCCGGATCCACGGTGTCGCGCAGCACGAGTGACGCCGCCATTTCCCAGAAGCTCAGTGTTTGCCGCCACAGCACATTATCGGCTGATGTCATGTCCCGTGAGACCGCCCGCAGTTCTTCCAGCGTCTTCGGGTTAAAGGCGAAGACCATGAAGTGCCGGGCCTTCCGTAGGGTTTCTTCTCGCCGGAGGTCGTAAAGCCGCATCACGATTTCTGCGTCTGCCGCCGTTGCCATGGTGTTTCGTTCTCCTACTCGAAGCCTCACGCGCGGGTCGCACCTGAGACGGGTTTCTACTCGACTGTGCCTACTGCAACTCCTGAACGAGCTGGCGAATAAAGCGCTCGTTGGTCGTCCCGGGGGTATTGACCTGGGCATCGAACGCGTCGGTCAGTCCTGCGGCGACGATCTGGTCCTCGCTCATACCCTGGCCGACGCGTTCCCGAACCTGTTCCACCAGGACGATCATCATGTCGCGGTGTGCGCGTACCGCATCGCGGTCAACGATGGGACCATGGCCGGGAAGGATCCGGGTGTCGGGTCCTGACGTGCCGATGACGCTACCGAGACCGGCCAGCATGCCCTCCAGTGTTCCACCGTTCTGACGGGCAATGTTGGGGTACCCCGCCGACCGGTAGAAATCCCCGGTCATCAACACATCGGCGTTTTCAAAGTAGACCATCGTGTCGCCGTTGGTATGCGCGACGGGTACCGGAATCGCCCGGGCGGTCTCCCCGTTCATGTGGAACGTCACCGGTCCGTCGTACGTCACCATCGGCAAGCGCGCGGGCGGATTCTCTGCACTGGCCAGTCCCGCACGCAGTTCGTTGCGTGTCATCACCGTCACGCCCATCGAGGCCAGATTGGAATTGCCGCCGCTGTGGTCGCCATGCACGTGCGTATTCAGCGCAAACTTGATCGGCTCAGTCGAAATCTCCCGTATCGCGGCGACGATCCGATCGGTCAGCGGTGCGAACTGCGTATCGACCATCAGGATGCCGTCGGGGCCGGCCAGTACGCCGATCTGACCTCCCTGGCCCTGGAGGTAGTAGAGGTTGTCGTCAAGCTGCGTGGTCGTAATTTCAACGTTGTCGAAGTTGGCTTGGCCGCTGACGACGGGAGAGACGGCCGACATGGCAACAACCGCCGCGGCAACACACAGACACCGAATCGACACTGCTTTCATCACGTGGATCTCCTTATCAAGTTCTTCCAGGCTCAACGTCCTGCCTCACGGCATATGTCGGGAGCCGGGCCATGAAGCTGGCTGAAATTATAGGGGTTTTCGCAGATGAAGCAGGGAAACACCACCAAGCGGCTGAAAATGTCACCGGTCTGTCACCGCAGCGTACGAGGGCTCAGGTAGGATTTCAACGTGCGCAACCGAATCTTCGTTGTTCTGGCAACGTTCTGTTGTCTAGCCGCCTGGCAGGTGCAGGCCCATCATTCGTTCGCCATTTACGACATCGACAACAAGATCGAGCGCACGGGCGTGCTGACGAGCTTCGTGTTCGCGAATCCGCACATTCGGCTCGTACTCGAGGTCGAGCGAGACGATGGCTCGACCGAGACCTGGGAGATCGAAAGCATGAATCCCCGCCGCTGGGATAACTTCGGTCATGCTCGGGACGTCGCCAGTGTCGGGGAAACCGTGACTATTCTCGGCTGGCCGGCGCGAGACGGCAGCAACGAGATGGTCTTGAGCACGGTCATCACTGAGCGTGGCACCACCGTCATTCTCGACAGGGTTCGTCAGCGACGCGCCCGAGAGAATCTTCCGACGGCACGATAGACTGAAAATGAGGACCTCGCCGTAGATCGGGCTTAGCAGACAAGCCCTGCACATCCGTGAGTGGCCGGTTCTTATGGACTACTGTTCGAAGAAGTTTCGAGGGACACCGCACTGCCGGATGATGCTCGTCAGCGTCCCTATCTTCAGCTCGGCATGATCCGGCACAGGAACGGTGATCGTCGTATTACCGGACCGCCTCTGCATGACGATGTGGCTGCCGCGCTGCCGAACCTTTGAGAATCCGTGGGACTCCAGAATCTGGCAGGCCAGACAGTACGCGGAGCCTAGCCAATCGCGACTTCGACGCGCGTCACGAACACTTCGCCGTGCAACCGTCGGGCGATCTCGGTTTGATCCGCCGATTCAAAAAACAGCTCCAGGGCTTCGATCAGATTCGCCCTTGCTGCCTCAACCGTCGGGCCCTGGCTAGCGATGTCCAGCTCCGGACACAGGGCGACGTACGCGTTGTCCTCGCGTTCGATTATGGCGGTCAGCTGGCGTCTTGACGTCATGGTCCGATGATAGCAGTCAAGTCCGACTCCAGGGGGCGTAACCCTGTGTGCGCGGCGGTCCCGCACGTATAATTCGGAGCGGTTGGCCCTAACCCTCGGCGCCCGCCTCGGCCCGTATGAAATCACCGCCAAGATCGGCGAAGGCGGGATGGGCGAGGTGTATCAGGCCACCGATACCAATCTGAAGCGGGTCGTTGCCATCAAGGTGCTGCCGGAGTCCGTCGCTTCTGATGGAGAGCGTCTGGCACGGTTTCAACGCGAAGCCGAAGTCCTCGCGTCACTCAACCATCCGAATATAGGCGCGATCTACGGCCTGGAAGACGCCGCCGGTTCCAAAGCGCTCGTCATGGAACTTGTCGAAGGCCCGACGCTCGCCGACCGCATTGCGCAGGGCGCGATTCCTCTCGATGAAGCGCTGCCGATCGCCAGGCAGATTGCGGAAGCACTGGAAGCCGCGCACGAGCAGGGCATCATCCACCGCGACCTCAAGCCCGCCAACATCAAGGTACGGCCAGATGGCACCGTGAAGGTGCTGGACTTCGGCCTGGCGAAGGCACTGGAGCCCGCCTCCGCGCTTCACGCTTCAGCGGGGCAAGCCCTGTCGCAGACCGACGATCACCACGCCGGCGATGACACAGGCCGGGATGATTCTCGGCACGGCGGCGTACATGAGTCCGGAGCAGGCGCGTGGGAAGCCCGTGGACAAGCGCAGTGACGTGTGGGCGTTTGGTGCGGTGCTTTACGAGATGCTGACGGGCAGCCGGGCGTTCGCGGGAGAGGACATCACCGAAACGCTGGCAGACGTGATGCGCGTCGAGCCTGCGTGGGACGCACTCCCGGAGCGCCTTTCCCCGTCGCTGACGACGTTTCTCAAGCGCTGTCTCCAGAAAGACCCCCGGCAGCGCCTTGGCGACATTCACGATATGTGCCTCGCGCTGGAGGGCGCGTTCGAGACAGGTGCGTCGCAGGCGGCGGCGTCAACTGCTGTGCCCCAGCCAGCTGCGTGGCAACGCCCCATGCCCGTGGCGGTCGCCGCGTCGCTGGTCACGGCGGTGGTCGTGAGCCTCGGCTGGAGCGTCTGGCCCACCAGCCCCGAGCCGGGATCCGTCACCCGGTTCGTCGACGAGCAGTCCGTCGGCCTCGTTATCGGCGACTCTAGCAGGCTGCTGAAGAACCCGGGTGATCGGGCCGTTTTCTAAGGATCATGCGAGTCACCACCGACCGACAACGGTGCGCACGGCTGTGCGCTGGCCCCGATCAAGGGGCCGGCGACACGCGCGGCCGGTGATCAGGGACACCTCGCCTCCAGATTCCGCAGCCGGACCAAGTTATAGACCGTGGCGGCGAAGGTAAGCTGCCAATCCACGAGGGCGACACCGCGATGCCGGAGTTTGCGCAAGCCGCCGACGGTCTTCATCCAGCCAAAGACCTGTTCTACGAGTTTCCGTTTCCGCTGACTGACGTGATAGCCCGCATGCCGCGTGGTCCGGCCATCGATCGCACTCCAGCGGACCTTCTGAGCAACGTGGGGCGTGACGGCCCGGATACGGACAGCGGCCACAAAGCTTGCCACATCGTAGCCCTTGTCCGCCCCGACCGTGCTGCCCGGCGGCGCGCTGGCCTCCAGCAACAGCGCCGCTGCCTCGCGTTCGGCGGTCCCCGTCGCGTGAGTCGCGCAGACGTTGGCGACAAGTCCCTGTCGATTGTCCAGCAGCACGTGGCCCAGATACGCCAGCTTGGCTTCCTTCCCCTGGCCCTTCCGAGGCAGCATCGCCTCCGGATCGGTCGTCGACTGGTGCGTGTCGTTGCGCCGCCGCTCCCCGTGGAAGTTGACCGTGGGATTCCCGGGGTCATCGGGCGGGTCGCTCTCCGCCGCGTCCCGGCACCGAAAGCTCTTCAGGCTGGCCCACGCTTCCAATTGGGTCCCATCCACAGTGAAGTGTTCGTCCGAGAGCAGCCCGGCCGCCCGCGCGTGGGCCTGCACCGCATCAAAGAAGGCGGCCGCGAGATCGCCCGCCAGCAGCCGGTCGCGATTCTTGGTAAACGTGGTGGGATGCCAAACCGGGTCGTCCAAATTCAAGCCCACGAACCAGCGGAACAGCAGGTTGTAATTGAGCTCTTCCATCAGCAGCCGCTCGCTCCGCACCGTGTAGAGCACCTGCAGCAACAACGCGCGCAGCAGCTGTTCCGGCGGGATCGACGGACGCCCTGTGTTGGCGTACAGGCCGGCGAACCTGCGCGACATCGTTCTCAGCGCTTCGTCCGTCAGCGCGCGAACCGCGCGGAGCGGATGGTCGGCTGGCACGCGCTGTTCCGGCGACAGGTAGCTGAACATGTGAGTGCTTTGCTCATCGTGTCCGCGCATGATGGGGCTCCCTTCAGCGGTGTTGGGAGCATGGTAGTACGCCGGGATCGATCTGTCGATCCCATTTCACGGAGTTTTTCAGCAGCCTGCTAGCCGGCCCCTGCTGGCGTTCTCCCCCGATGGCCGTCACTTCGCTTACGTGACCAGGGAGGGTCTGTATCTGCGCTCGATGGACGCACTGGAGGCCCGCCTGCTTGTCAGATCAACCTTGACCAGTCCGTTCTTTTCACCGGACGGGCAGTCGGTAGCGTACTGGGACGAACCGGCGAAACAGTTGGCCCGCATCGGGATCACGGGGGGCGCACCAGTCCTGATCGCCCAGGCGCCGTCAAACATCTTCGGCGCGAACTGGGCACCGGACGATGCGATCCTCTTCGGTCAGCCCGAGGGCATCCTGCGCGTGTCGGCCAACGGCGGCACCCCGGAACTCGTGATCCCGGCCCAGGCGAGCGAGCAGATGGACAGCCCGCAATTGCTCCCCGACGGGGAGTCGGTGTTGTTCAGCGTCACCACGGGCACGGGGCCGACGCGGTGGGACGCGGCGCAGATTGCGGTGCAGTCGCTTCGCACGGGCGAGCGGACGGTCGTGCTGCGAGGCGGAAGTGATGCCCGCTATCTGCCGACGGGGCACCTGGTCTACGCGCTGGAGGACGGGCTGTTCGCCGTCGCGTTCGACGTTGACCGGCTGGAAATTCGGGGAGGAGCGGTCCTCATGGTCGAGGCAGTGCTGCGGCCAATCGGAGATATCATACAGACCACCGCGACAGCGAACTACGGCGTCTCCGACCAGGGTACGCTGGTCTACCTTCAGGGGTCAGCGGTAGCCAGCTATGAGGGCAGACTTGCGCTGGTGGACCGCGACGGAGGGCAGAAACTTCTTGATGTGCGGCCGGCGGCGTACGCGGGCCCGCGACTGTCGCCGGACGGCACGCAACTGGCGGTGCTAACCCGTGAGGAGAGCGGACAGAACATCGTCTGGGTCTATAACCTGTCTGGCGACACGCAGATGCGACGCCTCGCACAGGACGGGAACAACACCAGCCCCATCTGGACGCCTGACGGGGAGCGGATCACGTTTGCCTCCGACAGAGACGGGCGCTGGCGCATTTATTCGCAGGCTGCAGACGGGACTGGTCTCGCGGAACCGCTGACACCGGAAAGCGAGGCGACAACACGCGTCTGGCCGGACTCCTGGTCACCCGACGGGCGGACGCTGTCGTTCTCGAAGAGCCTTGCCGGCGATGATGGCGTGTGGACGCTCTCGCTCGACAGCGAGCGCGAGCCGGAGCTCTTTTACGACATCACGGACGGCTCCGATCAGTTTGGTTCATCCTTCTCGCCCGACGGACGCTGGATCGCTTTCCATTCCGATGGTGCGGGAGAAACTGACGGACAGGTGTACGTCCTGCCCTTTCCCGCAACCGACGCCGAGCCGCGCCAGATTACGCAGGACGGCGGCATGTTTCCGTTGTGGACGCGGGAGGGAGATGAGCTGTTCTATCGACGCCCTCGTATCTTTCTGCCTGCGCTGGCGGACGCGTTGATGGGCGTGGATGTTCGCACGTCAGCGGCGTTCGACTGGGGCGCGGAGCGAAGGCTGTCGACCGGAGTGTTCTGGGCCACGGGCGACGCCAGGGACTACGACATCACGCCGGATGGCGACCGCTTTCTGGTAATCACGCCGACCGAGGCCACGGGTGCGAACGGTGGCGGCGCTTTGTCCTCTCGAATCGTCGTCGTCGAAAACTGGTTCGAGGAGTTGCGGCGGCTGGTGCCGGTGAACTAATGCACCGTGTGCGTCGGCCCGCATAGTCAGAGAGCGGTCAGGCGTCGAGTCTCTTGTCGAGCGGACCTCGCCGCTGCTGCCTTCATGCGGCTCGCCCCTTCGTGGTCTTCTTCAGTGACACGTGGAAATGGAGGCCTTCAACTCGCCGCAAGTGGCCGATGACCTCAAACAAGTTTCGCGCCTGGGGGTTGCCTTTCGGCCCAAGCATTCGCATGAGGCTCTTCGCGGGGATGTGTGTCAGCTCGGCAAGGCGCTCGAACCCCATCGTGCCGTTGACGTAGTCACGCAGCAGTGACTTACCCGTGTCGATGTCACCGGCGAGCAGTCCGTCGACAGCTTCCTGTAGCACGGCCTTTCGGAATCCAGATGATCGGATCAGGCGCGCCCGAACGGTCTCCTTGAAGTCTTTCCTTAGAGGCATGGTCATAGCTCACTTTCGTCGTTTGTAGTCCCGCCAACACGCCTGCGCGTCTGCGATGTCTCGAGCCTGGCGCTTTTTGGTCCCGCCGCCGAGCAAGATCACGATCGTCGCGCCGTCCTTACCAAAATACACACGCAGGCCTGGGCCGAAGTCGATCCGCGATTCGAACACTCCGCCACCGACGCCCTTCACGCTGGAGAAGTTGCCCTGCCCGATCCGGGTCATCGCGGTGAGGACCCGCGCCGCCGCCGGGTCGTCGAGGCCGTCGAGCCACTGTTCGAAGGGACTCCTGCCGTCGAGGGCAATGTACTCTTTGATCGTGATCACACCATGTGACGGTACCATATACGTTACCATTAGACAACGGTGACGCCAGGCCTGCCGCCGCGCCTTCCGAAAGGCATCGTGCACAAGCCGCTCGGCACTGGCACTGAGGGCGCGGGCCGCATCGAAGGCCGCGTTGTGGTACAACCCCTTATCTTGTGAGAGCCAGTAACGGAGGAGATTGTGAGCCTGCTCTGGCTTGGCCATCCTGACTGCCACGACGTGGCACTGGTCGGCGGAAAAGTCGCCAGTCTGAGTGGCCTGGCGGCGGAGTATCGGGTTCCGCCAGGATTCTGTGTCACGACCGTCGCGCTTGAGCAGTGGTCAGAAGGCGACGAAGTCGTCCCCCCCGAGGGCGTCCGCGAGGTGCTGGCGCTGGCCTATCAGGAACTGGGAGGCCGAAGCGGTGCGCCGGATCTCCGAGTGGCCGTGCGATCGTCGGCGGTGGACGAGGACGGCGGCTCTGCGTCGTTCGCCGGGCAGTACGAAACCTACCTCAACGTGTCTGGCATTGACGGCGTCGTCGAGGCGGTGGGACGCTGCAGAGCGTCACTACGGTCGCCGCGAGTGCTCGAGTATCGGCGAATGAACGAGCTGCCGACCGACGATGTGCGCCTGGCGGTCCTGGTCCAGCAGCTTGTGCCCTCCGATATGTCCGCCGTGATTTTCACGGCCAACCCAGTGAGTTTGAATCGCGACGAGATCGTGATCAACGCAAGCTGGGGGCTTGGCGAGAGCATCGTGGGTGGCACTGTGACACCCGACACGGTCGTCGTGCGCAAGAGCGATTTCGCCATCGTGTCGTCCCAGATAGCGGAGAAGCGGCGTATGACGGTATCCGTTGCTGGCGGCACCAGCGAAGTGGATGTGCCGAAGTTTCTTCGCAAGTCGGCGGCGCTCGACGACGCGCAGATTCTTGAAATGGCGCGGTTGGGGTTGTCGCTCGAAGCGCGCCATCAACGGCCGGTGGATGTCGAGTGCGCCTACCACGAGCAAGACCTCTATCTGTTACAGTGCCGTCCCATTACGACGCTGCCTCCACAGTTGTGATTTCTCGGTTCGGCGACGACGAGGTGACGAATGGCCGCTGACACAGGACACTCTCCTGCCCCGACGCTGATTCCGGTTCCCCCGGATTTCCCCGTGACCTGGGCGGACTCGGACGAAGAAGGCCTCTTCTGGCAGCAGGACCGGATGCACGCTCCGGAGCCGGTTGCGCCGCTCGATGAGGAGGTGTGGGTTCTGGCGTACCGTGGCTTCGACGCGGCAGCTGCTACCTACGAAATGCCGATCCGTGCGCATGCCCGGCGCGTCAACACCTACTTGTATATGGCGATCGCACCAGCCGTGCCTCCCGATCAGATGGAGGTGCTGGGGAAGCGCGGTGAGGAACGGCTGAACGAAGCGATGGGCCGCTTGGAGTCATCCTGGAGGGACGAGTGGTTGCCGGAAGTTCAGTCAAATCTGGCCTGGTGGGCGACCTTCGATCTCCCGGGAGCGTCTACGACAAGCCTGGCGGAGCACCTCAGCGAGACGGCGACGCGGCTGGAGCGGATTTGGCAGATCCATTTTCTCATCGTCCTTCCGGCGTACAGCGCGATGAGCGAGTTCGATGAGTTGTACCACGACCTGTTTGGCAAAGACGACAAGTTCGGCGCGTACAAGCTGCTTGAAGGAAGGGATAACAAAACGCTAGAGGGCGCGCGAGCGCTGTGGGCGCTGAGCCGGAAGGCCCGGGCGCTGCCAGAGGTAGACGCCGTGCTCCAGCAACATCAGCCGGCCGAGATCATGGACGCGCTTGGAGACACGACCGCTGGGCGTGCGTTCGGGGACGAGGTCCGCGGCTTCCTGGAGACCTACGGACAACGCGGCGATGCGTGGGGCTTGATCCACAAGAGCTGGATCGAGGACCCGGCGCCGGCTCTCAAGAACCTGAAGGACTACGCTTCCCAGCCGGAACTTGACCTCGAGGCCGACCACGCAGCGCTCGACACCGGCCGCGATCGGGCGGTCGCCGACGCTGAGGAACGCCTGAAAGGCTACCCGGCAGCGGTCAGAGAACGCTTTGCGTTTCTGTTGAAGGCAGCGCAAGTCGGCAGCGTCCTGTCGGAGGATCACGGGTTTTGGATCGACTTCGCTTGCCTGTACCGCGTGCGCTGCGTCTTCATGGAGCTTGGCAGGCGGCTGGCGGAGGCCGGAGTGCTGGCTGGCGCGGACGACGTGTTCTATCTGACGCTGGACGAGGCGCTCGACGTGGATGGCGCGCTGCAGCACGCGGAGCTTCGACGGTCGCAGGTGGCGGAACGCAAGGCCGAGGTGGAGCGCTTCCGGCCGATGAGCGCCCCTCCGGTCCTCGGCACGGACTACGGCCCCCCGCCCGACGACATGATGGGCCGGTTTCTGACGAAGTTCTTCGGAGGTCCTCCCCCCGCGTCTGATGATCCGAAGGTGCTGAACGGCAACGCAGGTTCTCCAGGGAAGGTGCGGGGAACGGCGCGAGTGATCCTGTCGCTCGAAGAGGCTGGCAGGTTGAAGGAGGGGGACATCCTCGTCACCAGTTCGACGCCCCCCCCTGGACTCCGCTTTTCGCGACGGCCGGCGGCATCGTGACCGACACTGGCGGGATCCTGAGCCACTGTGCGGTCGTCGCGCGCGAGTACCACATTCCAGCGGTTGTGGGCACCGGCGGAGCCACAGCGACGATAGAGGACGGGCAACTGATCGAAGTGGACGGCGACGCGGGGACAGTCAGGGTCGTTGGGAGCTGAGCCTCCAAGCGAACGCGGCGTCATCGCCACGGTGGCGCTGGCCACGATGCTCGCGCCGCTCAATTCAACGATGATCGCGGTGGCTCTGCCCAGCGTGATTCAAGAGTTCGACTCCGATGTGGCGGCGGCCGGGTGGCTGGTGACGGCCTACCTCATCGCCATGGCGTCGTTGCAGCCGGTGGCCGGGAAGCTCGGTGATCGCGTGGGTCGTCGCCCGCTGATCCTCGGCGGCGTCGCCTGCTTCGGGTTGGCGTCGTTGGCGGCGGCCTCGACATCGAGTCTTCCGGCCCTGCTCTTCTTTCGCGTCCTGCAGGCCGTGGCTGGCGCGATTGCATTGCCCAACGGCGCCGCTCTGCTGCGGGAAGTCATTCCGGCGGCACGCCGGGCGGGGCGATTTGGCCTTGTCGGCGCGGCCATCGCGCTGGCGGCGGCCGCTGGTCCACCACTCGGCGGGTTTCTCGTGGGCCAGGCCGGCTGGCGTGCCATCTTCCTCGTGAACGTCGTCCTGGTCGTGCCGGCCGTACTGATCGGCTGGCGATCGATTCCTGCCTGGCCGGCGAAGGAGACCCGTCACACGTTCGACCTCTCGGGCGCCGTCTTGCTACTGACCGTGCTCGTGGGGGCGGCCGCGCTGCTGACCCGTGGCTCGTGGGACGGCACAGCGCTTGCGACCCTGATCGGCCTGGGAGGCCTTGCGCTGGCGTTCGCGCGGTGGGAACTCCGCCATGGGGATCCCGTGCTGCAGCCGCGCCTCTTTCGGCACCGCACGTTCGCGGCGGCAAACGCGGCTGTCGCGTTGAGCAACCTGGCCATGTACACAACGCTGCTGGCTATTCCGATTCTGCTGTCTCGCCGGGTCGGCTGGACGAGCGCGGAAGTCGGACTCGTGCTGGCCGCCATGTCCACGGGCATGGTGGTGTTCTCGCCATTGGGCGGACGTCTGGCCGACTGGTGGGGTCGGCGATGGCCGACTGTGCTCGGTTTGCTGCTCCTGTCGGTCGGCCTGGCTCCGCTCGCGTTGACCGGAGGGGACGTCGACACGCTACCGTTGCTCATTGGACTGGGCGTTGCGGGTGCAGGAATAGGATTCTCGTCGGCCGGCATGCAGACAGCCGCCCTCGAAGCAGTGGGCCCAGCGGAGTCTGGCGTGGCGTCCGGCGTCTTTTCGACGAGCCGGTATCTCGGCAGCATCGTCGGGTCCAGCCTGCTGGCTGGCATGCTCGGGCCGACTGAGGATGGTGTCGGAGGGTTCGGCCTGGTCTTTTCGATGGCCCTGGCCGCCGCCGTCCTTTCGGCGGTCGCGAGCGTCGGCTTGCACGACCGGCCTGTTGAAGCACGCGTCGAGGCGAAAGACAGCGTGCCTCAGCCGACGTGGCCGAGCCGATAGTCCCGCGTCGTGTGGGGCTCCCGTTCCGAGACCTCCGCAAGAACGCCGCCCAGCAGGCTCGACGCCAGCGGGGCCAGTCGGACCACGCGTTGCTTTCCCGAACGCACTTCTTATAGGCTTCGATTCCTATGATTCAAAGACGCATCCTCCCTTTTCTGTTGTGTGTCCTGTGGTTCCAGGCGGCGCCCGACGTCGCGCGCGCGCAGGCTGCTCAGGTGCCAACTGCCGTGGGAGTCGCGGTGGAGATCCCCGGGGTAGTCGAGGGTGGCACGCCGATCGAACGGATCCAGACCGGGTACCAGGGCCTGGACGACCCGATTGGGCTCAGCGACGGCTCGTTGCTGTTCTCGGATCCCGGAGCCCGCCGCATTCACCGGCTGGACCCGACGACGAACGACGTGTCGGTGCTGGTCGCCGAATCCAATGAGTCGCACGGCGTCATCGAAGACAGCACGGGCCGCCTGATCTCGGCGCAGGCGTGGGACGGCTCGACACGGATCGGCGTGATCCATCCGCCTGATCGCGTGGAGGTGCTTGCCGACAGCTACGACGGCCAGCCTTTCAGCCGCCCCAACGATCTCATCGTCGCAAGAAATGGCGGCGTGTACTTCACCGACCCTGGTCTTACCTCAGGACAGGCCGCAGGACTGGTCGAACGCTATAACGGCAGGCCGCTGGGGCCGCGTCTGCCGCCCGCTGTCTACTACATCCCGCCAGGGGGAGAGGCGATCAGGATCGAGGAGAACATGATCCGGCCCAACGGCATTCAGCTCAGCCCAGACGAGGAGACCCTCTACATCAGCGACTCGAACGGCGAGCATGTGATCGCGTGGGACATCCAGCCCGATGGCCTCGTGGCCAACCGGCGTGACTTCGGCACGCTTCAGGGCCGAAGCACGCGCGATAACGGGTTGGGCGGGATCAAGACGTATGCCGACGGGATGGCCATCGACAACGACGGCCGGCTCTACGTCTCCACCGGCGGAGGTGTCGAAGTGATCAGCCCACAGGGCGAGCACGTCGGAACGATCCCGGTGAGGTGTCCGCCGCGGGATTGCCAGAACGTGGCATTCGGCGGGCCGGACAAGAAGACGCTGTACATCGCCGGGGCGGGTTCGCTGTACAGGGTCGCGATGGTCGCGCAGGGATTCACCGGGCGCGCGAAGTAGTCGCGAACCAGGGACATCCTCCTCTCGCCCGCCCTGTCACGTTATCCTTATCCAGGAGCGGAAAGCGTCTCCGGGCCTGTAAGATGTCACACGATGCGCGTGTGGGTCTTTCTGGTCGTCGGTGCGCTCGCGTCCGGGAGCCCGGCGGCGGGTCAATCCGCGGCCCCAGCGTCCCAGGGCGTTCCGCCGATCGCCCTAGCCGCCATCGCCGCCGTTCCCGCCCTCCCGCCAGTCGATCGCAGCGCCGACGGCGAGACGACGATCCGGGCCTTTCGGCTGACCGAACAGATCCGGCTGGACGGGATACTGGACGAGGAGGTGTACGCGACGACGCCGCCCATCGATGGGTTCGTCCAGCAGGAGCCACGGGAAGGTGAGCCGGCGACCGAGGCGACCGAAGTGTGGCTCTTTTTCGACGACAGCAATATCTATGTGTCGGCGCGGCTCCACGACAGCCAGCCTGAGCGCATGGTCGCCAACGAGATGCGGCGCGACAACCGCGGGATCTTCCAGGGTGAGAGCTTCACCGTCGCGCTCGACACCTACCACGACCGGCGCAACGGCTACTACTTCCAGACCAACCCTCTCGGGGCCCTCCGCGACGCGCTGATCACCGACGAGGGCAACGCCAACAACGACTGGAAGACGGTGTGGGATGTGAAGGCGTCGCGCAACGACCAGGGATGGATCTTCGAGATGGTCATCCCGTTCAAGTCGCTGCGCTTTGGACCCGGACGGGAGCAGGTCTGGGGCATCAACATGGTGCGCATCGTCAAGTGGAAGAACGAAACAAGCTTCGTCACGCCCATGCCGGCCGCCTACGGTTCTGGCGGACTCTTCAAGTTTTCGATAGCCCCGACGCTCGTTGGGCTTGAGGCTCCGGCTGCCAGTCGTAATCTCGAAATCAAGCCGTACGTGATCTCGGATGTGACCACGGATCGGACCGCCAGTCCGGTCTTTTCCAATGAGCTGGGCGGCGATGCCGGCTTCGACCTCAAGTACGGGTTGACACCAGGTCTCACCGCCGACTTCACCTACAACACCGAGTTCGCGCAGGTCGAAGAAGACGAGCAGCAGGTGAACCTGACGCGGTTCAGCCTCTTCTTCCCGGAGAAGCGCGAGTTCTTCCTCGAAGGACAGGGCATTTTTGGATTCGGTGGAGGCGTACCCCGTGGCCCGGGGGGTGGCGGGCGCACGTCAGCTCCAACGCTCACGCCGGTGCTCTTCTTCAGCCGCCGGATCGGGTTGGAGTCCGGACAGGCGGTGCCGATCGTCGCGGGCGGCCGCGTCACCGGTCGGGCGGGTGACTACACGGTCGGGTTGCTGAACATTTCTAGTGGCGACTCCGAGCGCGCTGGTGCCGAGTCGGCCAACTTCTCAGTCGTCCGTCTGAGGCGCGACATCCTCCGACGGAGCACAATCGGGGTCATCGCGACCAACCGCTCCCCGCGGGCGAGCGGCGCCGACACCAACCAGGCGTACGGCGTTGATGCGAACCTCGCCTTCTTCGAGAACCTCCAGATCAAAGGCTACTACGCGCGCACCCGGACGCCCGGCGCCGCCGACGGCGCGAGCTACCTCGGCGAGGTGCAGTACAACGCGGACCGCTACGGCTTCGTGTATCAGCATCTCGCGCTGGAAGACGGCTTCAATCCCGAGATCGGCTTCCTGCGCCGCGATGAGTTCCGGCGTCACTACACGGGCGTGCGGTTCAGCCCGCGACCGGCGGCCGGCTCTCGCATCCGGCGCTTCTACTACGAGGCGGCCCTCGACTACATCACGACACTGGATCACCGCCTCGAGACCCGCGAGGCCAAGGGCGCCTTCTCGATCGAGTTCCAGTCGGGCGATCGGTTCGATGCGTCCCTGATCGACAGCACTGAGTTTCTCGCCGATCCGTTCACAATCGCGTCGAACGTCACCATCCCGATCGGCCGCTACCAGTTCCGCCAGTTCCAGACCGCGTACAACCTAGGCACGCAGCGCCGCCTATCAGGTCGACTCAGCGCGGCGTACGGCTCGTTCTTCGACGGCACACTCACCGAAGCCGGCTCGTGCTTATCCGGTTGTTTCAGCAAGCCACCACCGGTAGTGTATCGGCGTGGCGCGCCCGTCGTTTCCGAAGAATCTCCGGGAGTTTCAGCGGCAATTTGCGACCGCCGAGGCCTGTCAGGACTACTTGGCGGCGTGCCGCTGGCCGGACGGCTTTGTGTGTCCCCGGTGCCGGCACGCGCGCGGCTATCGCCTGACCACACACCGGCGCTGGCAATGTGCGGCGTGCCGGTATCAGGTGTCGCTGACCGCCGGGACGATTCTCCACAACACGAAGACGCCGCTCCTGGTGTGGTTCTGGGCGGCCTATTTGACGGTTACCGACAAGCGGGGCCTCTCGGCGCTCCTGCTGCAGCGGCAGTTGGGCCTGCGGCGGTACGAAACGGCGTGGCTGCTGTTGCACAAGCTGCGGCGCGCGATGGTGAACGCGGGGCGGGAGCCCTTGTACGGCGACGTGGAGATCGATGACACCTGGGTGGGCGCGCCCCAGGCCGGCCTGCGCGGCAGTCGCCAACTCAAGGGGCGGAAAGCCGCGCTGGTGCTGGTGGCGGTGGAACGACGCGGGGATCGGTCGGGTCGGGTCCGCATGTCCGTGATCCCGAACTTCAAACAATCGACGATGCTCGCGTTCGTCACTCACCACATTGCGCCGGGGGCGACGGTCTACACCGACGGGCTGAAAAGTTTCGATGGGCTCCAGGCCGCTGACGTGAGACACGTCGCCCGCCCGCAACCGATCCGGAGCGCCCTGCACAGGGGGGTGCCCTCCGTCGTGCCTTTGGCCGACCGCGTCATCGGCAATTGCCAACAGTGGTTGATTGGCACGCACCACGGCGTCAGCAAGGCGCAACTACAGGTCTACCTCGATGAGTTCGTGTTTCGGCACAATCGGCGGCGGCACCCGATGGCCGCCTTTCAGACCCTGCTGGGCCTGGGGACCGGACGGACGCCCACGCCCGCCCGACGGATTCGCGGCGCGCAGGACGTGCGCCCCCCAGGCTGATCGCAAGATATAGGGGTTAGCTGAAACAACCGGATAAGCACGAGGCGGCTACGGCGGACGCGTGGAACTGACCAGCCAGGTGTCCATCGAACCAAGGCTGTCGCTCAACTGGATCGATCTTCCCTATGGTGATTTCACGCGAAGGCTCGTCAGCACCCGGGCGACCTACACCATGACGCCCCGCTCCTTCGCATCGGCGCTCGTGCAGTACAACTCTGGCAACAGCGCCCTCAGCGCCAACGTTCGCTTTCGCTGGGAGTATCGGCCTGGCAGTGACCTCTTCGTCGTCTACACCGAAGGACGGACCACCGACGTCCGCGGCCGTCCGGCGCTTCAGAACCGCGGCTTCGTCGTCAAGCTGACCCGGCTGCTTCGTCTCTGAGGCCCGATCGTCGTCGCGCCGTGCGCGACGAACCACCACTCCCCGTCTCGATTCGTAAAGACGTCAGATGTCGATCACGGTTTCATATAGCTGAAGCCGCGCTCCTGTACCAGCGCGAGCGCCATCACGTGTGACGGCATCAGGCGCACACCGGGGTTCAGCCCTGCGACCAACTCAGTCCTTACCTCCGCGACCGGCATCTGGAAGGCCGCGGCCAGCTGCCGCGAGATGACGCCGAGCGCCACGTTGCACTGCCAGAACGTCGTGCCGCGCGCCTGTAACGCCGTGACGCTGGTGTCGCTACCGTCGTCATAGAAGATGTTCCGCACCGCTGGCTCCTGGGTCTTCGGATCGATGATGCGTGAGCGTTCGCCCAATCTGTACTTGACCCACAGCTGATCGGACGCGTTCATCGGGAACGCGGGGCCAGAGATGCCGATGGCCGTGTCGATGTCGGGGTACTCCAAGTGATAGACGTCGCGGAACGTGTCGAGGAAATTACGCGCGAACCGGAGCGGCCGCGGATCGTCGGCCAGCTGGTGCCCTCCGAGGTCATAGAGTTGCTTGTGCTGCCCTTGGAGCTGTTCGAGCCACGCCATGTCGAAGCCCGCGGTGGACGGTGCGGCCGATTCGTCTCCGGGCTGCTGGCCGGCGGAGAGTCGAGCTACTGCGAGGCCGGTCAGCGAGGTCACAGCCGAGACGAACGATCGGCGACCGTGAAGTGACGACATGGACAGCTCCTTTTGGTGAAAGCGAATCTATCGACAGCAATATTACGTATTGCCGGGCGGTCACGTCACAGTGCCCGACGGACGGCCGTCACCACCTCTCCGTCCTCCGGAAACCCGCCGGCGTCCTTCTTCCCCACGACCTCCTCGCCGACCCACACCGTGAACTCTCCACGGCTGCCTTCGGTGATCTCAGCGTCGATCCCGGTTTCCTTCGCGATGAGCGCCGCCACACGGGCCGCGCGGGGACGGTAGTTTCAAACCTTGCAGTATCGAATACTGACCTCCATGATTAGGGCTTTACTTCCTTCACCATCTCCTTGATCCTCGCGTTCAAGAGCGCCGCGTCGTAGACCACGCCACCGCGAATGGTGTGTTTCACACCGCCAATCCGCTCCAGCTGTTGTGTCGACGGGTTGTACCGCAGGTGGCCGTTGGCGTAGAGCACTTTGAGGTTGTTGAGCGGATTCTCATCCACCAGGAACATGTCGGCGATCTTCCCGACTGCCACGGTCCCAAGGTCCTTGGCGCCGAGAAACTCCGCGTTGTACAGCGTCGCCGAGCGGATGACTTCCGTGGGTCTCAACCCGGCCTGTTGGAGTAGCTCCAACTCTCTGATCAAGCCGAACCCCCACAGGTTGTATCCACTCCCGGCATCAGATCCCGCAACGATGCGGCCGCCGCGGCGGTTGTATTCCTTCAGGAACGTCTGCCATCTCGTGAAAAAGTTGCGCCAGGTCGTTTCATCCTGACTGGTCCAGTCAGTGATACCCGGGTGATTGACAACCTTCATTTCCCATCGCTTCATGAGCGCGGGCGTGGTGTAGTCCTGATGCCACTCGAGCGTGCGCCGGGCCATCGGGTCGCGGAGGTAATCGTAGAAGACCATGGTGGGCGCCAGCGTGAATCGCCGTTCCAGCAGCTCGTCCATCACCGCGTTCCACTGCTCAGAACCGGCCTCGGCTGCCCACTGCCAGCTGAGGCCGGCTTCCCGCCAGCGCTGCTCTTCGCCGTTGTTGACGAAGGACGGCTGCCAGGTCGGAATGCTCTGCTCTGTGAGCATCGACTCCGCGAGCCCGTACCAGTGATCCTGTCGGTCCAGGCCCATGCGCGCCGCCGTCACGAGGTTCATTTGCCCGAACGCCAGCTGCTCCATATGCATCGTCGTTTTCAGGCCCAGCGTCTGCGCCTCGTCGATGATGGCCTCGGTGATATCCGGAGGGTTGCCACGCAGTTTCAGTCCGACGGCGCCAGCCTCCGCGGCGGCTCGCACCCACTCCCGGCCCTGCTCTGGCGTGGAGACGATGTCGGTGAACCCGTCGAAGCGAACCGGCTGTCCGCTATTGGACAGTCGCGCGTAGGCGAACACGCGTGGGGCATCGACTTCGTTGCGTTCGACCTGCCTACCCAATTCGACGTTTGCCTGGAGTGGCTCGCTGCCGACGACATCGACAACGGACGTGATGCCGTGGGCGAGGTGCAGGTAGTAGTAGTAGTCGACCGGCAGGCCACTCCTCGTGTCGCTCGGCCCGGCCACATGGACGTGACCGTCGATGAGGCCGGGAAGCAGGTACATCCCGTCAGCGTCGATCTCGTAGTCCCCGGGAGCCGGACGATTCTCCGCCGTGATGCCCGAGATCGGATCCCCGACGGTCCGAATCTCGGTGATCCTGTCGTTCTCGACGACCACGTCGGCAGGACCGTACGTGGGGCCGCCGGTGCCGTTGATGATCATGGCGCCGCGAATCACGAGGCGCGCGAACGGACCCTGCTGGAGGGCCTGCGCCTCGGGCCTGGCGACGGCGCAGGCAAGGAGGAGAAGCAATAGCGCACCGAACAGATGGATTGGCGATCGCCTGCGGGTCGAGGGGCTGACTGTCATGGACATGACGTTCTCCCTGGAGATCCAAGTTGTACGCGGGAACTGAAGCGGTCCAGCCAGCGCCATCGCCGGCTCTCGTTCGTCGTCGCTCTGGTCCGAGAGTCTACCGCAAGTCCCGGAAGCGGGGTCACATGGGAGTGAGTTTACCGGCACCAGCCGTCGCAGTTTGTCGATCCGGTTCTGCGCCTGGCGCCGTGCGAACGGGTTCACGGGAACATAGAATGCAGGTGCCCGCCTGGGCGCCCTGAGGCCTCCTGGCGGCTGTCGGTCGGACCACCATCAACGCGGTGATTGTGACGAGCAACACGGCCAGGGCTGATTGATTCAGGAGCAGGATATGACGAGAGGTCCAGCATGCCCGGGGCCAGGCCGGGGAGCCGTCGTTGTCATCGCGCTGGTCACTGTCGTCGTGGGCGGAGGCCTTAGATGACGCCGTACTGGGTGAAGTGGGAAGAGATGCCGTGGGACGTCGTGAACGACCAGATCAGCCGCCGGGTTGTCGTGCGGACGCGCATGATGATGGTGATGTACCGGTTCGCCCCAGGTCTGGAATGGCCGGAGGAAACGCACGAGGCGGAGCAGGCCGGCTATATCGTTCGGGGAACGTTGGAACTCACCCTCCCCGCGGAGCGGAACACGGTCCTGTTGGGGCCCGGGGATGGTTACCTCATCGGCTCGATGGTTCCCCATTCCTGGAGAACGTTGCACGAAGAGGCCACCTTCGTCGATGTGTTCAGTCCTCCGCGAACGGAACTGATCGAGAACAAGTTCGCTCCCAACGCCACTCATATCGCGTGAGCGATTCGATGCCGCAGCCCCTCGTGGCGGGCCGCTACCCCTCGATCTTCGGCCCTCCGGCGACGCGTAGATGAATCCACAGCCGAACTCGCGTCCTTCCGCAGTGCGGGGCCCGGTGCTCTTGCCCCCGGTGCACCCCACAGCGCCGCTTGCCACGCATGGCGGGGCCGTGGCAGGGCGTGCCGCGTCGACTCTTCGCTGGCGGAGAAAACGTATGTCCGTTTCAAGAAGCGAGAACGACCTGGATCAGTACGGGGCTTGCCCGATGATCACGACGTTGTCGAACGCAACATAGCTGGCCCCAGCAGTAGAGGCTGTCGGGTTCAGCCGGATGTGGTACGCCCCGGGGGCCAGCACGAGACCTCTCAGTGGAATCAGCTCATACGCAAACGGGCCCCCACCAGCCGCGAAAGTGCCAAGCAAGGTATATCCAACCCCCGGTGAGGCTGGCGTCGGCGCGGGGGCACCATTCGGGCTGATGTCAACATCGAAATCTACCGGTGGGTTGCCAGCGTTTGACTGTGGGAGGAACCGGATTTCGTCGAGGGTGAGTGGCGTCGACGTCGTGACCGCAACATACGGAAATACGGTTGGGTCCGCGAAAGCGATCGTCCACTTTGAGCCGACGCCAGCGGAGACAGTGGCAGACTGCCCGAGGGCGGCGTTTCAGCGGGGCATCAGCTTACATACGGTTAGCGATGTCGGCCGCAGGACGAATACCGATCCATTGAGGGTGAGAGAGGGCCGGGGGGCTCCCGGCCCCCCGGCCCTCCCGTATGGGTCTAACCTCCCAAGCGTCTAGTGGGGATGGGGGCTGCGCACCGGCCACGCCCTGAAGAAGGGGTCGACCTTGGAGAAGCCAAAGTGGCCGATGAAGCCGCTGTTGACGTAAGCGTACCAGGCGGTGGTCGCGGCTATGTCGTGGCTGGTACTCGACCAATAGTAGTCCGACGCCACGCTCACAAACGACGAACCACCGCCGGAATAGCAGGCATTCCCCGCATCGTTCGTCAGCGCCGGCCCGATACATCCTAGCAGGCTGCTGAAAAACTCCGTGAAATGGGATCGACAGATCGATCCCGGCGTACTACCATGCTCCCAACACCGCTGAAGGGAGCCCCATCATGCGCGGACACGATGAGCAAAGCACTCACATGTTCAGCTACCTGTCGCCGGAACAGCGCGTGCCAGCCGACCATCCGCTCCGCGCGGTTCGCGCGCTGACGGACGAAGCGCTGAGAACGATGTCGCGCAGGTTCGCCGGCCTGTACGCCAACACAGGGCGTCCGTCGATCCCGCCGGAACAGCTGCTGCGCGCGTTGTTGCTGCAGGTGCTCTACACGGTGCGGAGCGAGCGGCTGCTGATGGAAGAGCTCAATTACAACCTGCTGTTCCGCTGGTTCGTGGGCTTGAATTTGGACGACCCGGTTTGGCATCCCACCACGTTTACCAAGAATCGCGACCGGCTGCTGGCGGGCGATCTCGCGGCCGCCTTCTTTGATGCGGTGCAGGCCCACGCGCGGGCGGCCGGGCTGCTCTCGGACGAACACTTCACTGTGGATGGGACCCAATTGGAAGCGTGGGCCAGCCTGAAGAGCTTTCGGTGCCGGGACGCGGCGGAGAGCGACCCGCCCGATGACCCCGGGAATCCCACGGTCAACTTCCACGGGGAGCGGCGGCGCAACGACACGCACCAGTCGACGACCGATCCGGAGGCGATGCTGCCTCGGAAGGGCCAGGGGAAGGAAGCCAAGCTGGCGTATCTGGGCCACGTGCTGCTGGACAATCGACAGGGACTTGTCGCCAACGTCTGCGCGACTCACGCGACGGGGACCGCCGAACGCGAGGCAGCGGCGCTGTTGCTGGAGGCCAGCGCGCCGCCGGGCAGCACGGTCGGGGCGGACAAGGGCTACGATGTGGCAAGCTTTGTCTGGTCGCCCTGAATCCCCTGGTCGCCTTGGATCCCCTGGATGCCCTGCGGCCCCTGCGGTCCGATGGGGCCAGTATCACCCTGCGGACCAGCGGCACCTAGTACCTCGTCGCAGTGGTTCTGACCGGTTCACGCGGCGGCCTTCGCGCGCCTGGCGGGCTGCGGATACACGCGGCCCATCTTCGTGCGGGCCCGGTCGACGGTGAACAACCAGTTGATGCCCGCCTGCTCGGCATTGCGCCGCTGCTCCCAGGCAGCGACCTCGGTGACAAGCGTGGCCTTGTCCGGGATACGCCGATCGAGGCATTGCTGGACCATCACCCCGATCTCGATCTCGACCATGTTGAGCCAGCTGGCGTGTTTCGGCGTGTAGTGGAAGTCGAGCCGCGTAAGGATCCGTCGGGCCTCAGCGGGTGCGAAGGTCTGATAAAGCGCGGCCGCGGAATGGGTCGACAAGTTGTCCAGCACCACCTGGATTCGCTCGGCCTCCGGGTAATGCTCGTCCACGAGATCGCGCATGCACTCGGCAAAGTCGACGCACGTCCGGTGGTCAGTGACCTTGGCGTGGCGCCAGGGGCGGTGCACGTCCACAAACAGGAACACGTTCGCGGTGCCGTTGCGCACGTACTCATAGTCGACCCGTCTGGGCTTCCCCGGCTCGGCCCGGATGGGGACACGCGCGTCCCCGATTAGTTGTCGGGGCGTTTCATCGAAGCAGACCACCGGTCGCCGGGGGGTCGGCGCCTCGGCGTAGAGTGCGAGGACGTCTTCCATGCGCGCCACGTACTCGGCGTTGACCGTCGGAATGCACCACCTCTTCTCCCGCCACGGCTTCAGTTTCATGTCGGCCAGCCGGCGTCCCACCGTGGCGCTCGACAGGGTCTCGTGCGTGGTGAGGCGGACCAATGCGCCGGCCAGCAACTCCAGCGTCCAGTGCGCCCGGCCGGCCGGGGGCGCGGAGCAGGCCACCGCGACCAGGCGGGCTTCATCGCCGGCGCTGAGCTTCCGCGGTGCACCGGGCCGGGCCGTTTCGATGAGCGCGCGCGTCAAGCCGTCTTCGACGAAATGCTGCTTGGTCCGATACACCGTCGAGGTGCCGACCCCGATGTCTGCCGCAATCCGTTCGTCGGGGACCTGGGCGTCGGCGGCGAGGAGAATCTGTGCCCGTTTGATCTGGCGCGCGGCCCGGGTGCCGCCGCGGGTCAGCGCCTGCAGGTGGTGCCGTTCTTCGAGCGTCAGCGTCACGCGATAGCGTATGTTCATGGATATCTTGGATCACACTGCCGATCCCGTGTCCAGTCGTCCGGCCCCACACTTCACGGCGAAGCAAGGCCAGTATCTGGCCTTCATCCACACCTACGCGTTACTCCACCGGGAGCCGCCGGCCGAAGTCGACTTCCAACGGTTCTTTCAGGTCACTCCCCCCACGGTCCACGGCATGATCGTCGCGCTGGAGCGGCGCGGGCTTATCAGCCGCGTCCCACGGCAGCCCCGGACGATCAGGCTGTTACTGGCGGCAGATGAGCTACCCCCCCTCCAACCGATCAAAATCACTGAGACGGGGTACTAGTCCCCTCTGTACACCCTGGACCAGCGACACCGCGCCACCGGTGACTTCCCGCGTCGCTAGATCGAACGGCACCGCCAGCAGCACGCCGTTCAGCCCGTAGACCAGATGCCCTGTCGGGGCGTACCGGGCGTCGTGCCCGCCGTCGACGAGCGCGATCCGCTCGCCGGTCGCGAGTGACTGCAGGACAATCTGGGCCTGGTCCCACGACGCCCCGGCCGGTCGCCACGTGAAGAGCACCCACTCGCCTCCCGGCAGCAGTTGCGGGCCGTGCACCTCCTCCCCGTCCTCGACGGGAATCACCTGTTCCGGGTTGCCCCCCGCGCCCGGCACGCGCCAGATCCCCTGGGGACCCTGGCCGTAGAGGATGCTGTCGTCCTCTCCCCAACTCGCGCCATCCGGGTTGGCGGCCTCGGCCAACGCGAAAGGCGCCCCGCCACTGATCGACACCCGCTTGAGCTGCCCGAGGGCATAGAACCCGACCTGTTGTCCGTCTGGGGAGAAGAAGGGATTCCGCGCGCCCTCCGTGCCGGGAATCGGCCGGCCCTGTAACTGGTCCAACGGTCGGAGCACCAAGGCGTTATTGGCCGTGTAGGCGATGTCGCGGCCATTCGGTGAGAGGGCGACGAGAAGCCGCCCCGTCCCCGTGAACGTTTCCTCAGCGGCGAGTGGAATCGAGAAGCGTGACACGGGCGCAGGCGGTTGAGGAACTGGGCGCACCAGCGCCCACATCACGAGGCTGATGGACACGGCCGTCAGCAGCGCCACGGACACAGGTCGCCGCCACACAGAAGGTTGAGGGACCACGACCGAGTCCACCGCCTGGGACACTGCCGTCTCGAACGCGCCCTCCAGCGCCAGCCTCATATCGTGAATGTCGCCAAGGCGTTGGCTAGGGTCCTTCTGGAGACATCGTTTGAGAAACGTGCTCAGCGACGGCGACAGCTCCGCCGGGAGTGTCTCCCAGGCAGGCTCGACGCGCATCACGTCTGCGAGCGTCTCAGAAATATCTTCACCGCCGAAGGCCCGCTTCCCTGTGAGCATCTCGTACAACACCACGCCAAACGCCCACACGTCGCTGCGCCTATCGACGATCCTGCCCTTTGCTTGCTCCGGCGACATGTAGGCCGCCGTGCCCAGGATCATCCCAGCCATCGTCATCGCCGGCGTCGTGATCGTCGGTGCCTGCGACAGGGCTTGCCCCGCCGAAGCGCCAGGCGCGGAGGCGGGCTCCAGCGCCTTCGCCAGACCGAAGTCGAGCACCTTCACCGTGCCATCAGATCGTACCTTGATGTTGGCGGGCTTGAGATCGCGGTGGATGATGCCCTGCTCATGCGCGGCCTCCAACGCTTCGGCGATCTGCTTTGCGATGGGCAGCGCCTCACCGACAGGAATCGCACCCTGCGCGATGCGGTCCGCGAGCGTCGGCCCTTCGACCAGTTCCATTACGAGGGCGGTCGATCCCTCGGGGCGCTCCAGTCCGTAGATGGCGGCGATGTTCGGGTGATTCAGGCGGGCGAGAACTTGCGCCTCACGTTGGAACCGGGCGAGTCGATCCGGATCGGTTGCGAACGCTTCCGGCAGCACCTTGATCGCCACATTACGATCCAGCTTGATGTCCCGCGCCTGATACACCTCCCCCATGCCGCCTTCGCCGATTTGGGCGATCACTTAGTAGGGGCCGAGGCGAGTACCGGGTTGAAGAGGCATAGCAGTTCGTCGGCACCAGCCGCCGCAGTTCCTCGAACCAATTCTGGACGACGATCACCTGCCGCGGGTCCGCGTCCTCGCCGGGTTGCACTCCCGCACGCTTCACAAAGACAAACCGCTGCCCGTCAGGTGAGATGTCGTAATCCCGACCCTGGAAGGCTACCCGATAGGCGCTGAGGCTGAACATGCGCTCGGGTGTGTCATAGGTGAAGCTCGGTCCGGTGTCGACCGGAGCCGCCATCAGGCTTTCCGCATCTCGATAGAACAGTGCCTGCCCGTCCGGTGACCAAACGGGCGAGTGGCCACCAGCCGTCGACACCTGCCACTTCCCGTCGTCGATGTTCGGAAACGGCCGCACGTAAACTTCCCGTTGGCCCGACTCGTCGGAGTCATAGGCGAGCCATCGGCCCTCCGGCGAGAGGGCCGGACGGGCTTCCGCAAACTCCGTGTCGAGCACCGCGTCAGCCGCGCGGTCGTCCGCCACGGCGAAGACGCCCACGTCACCGCCCGGTCCTTGACGCTCTGTGTCGAAGATCAACCGACCGTCGGGCGTCCAGTCATACGGAGTTGCGAATGGATGATCCAGCAGCTGTTCGACGTCACCGGTGCCGTCGGCCGCTTTCCAGAACAGCCCGCCTCCGTCCCGATCGGAAGAGAAGACCACCCGTGCGCCGTCCGGCGTCCAGATCGGGTGACGGTCCTGTTCCGCATCGAAGGTCAGCCGGGTCAGGGTCGCGCGGGCGAGGTGCCAAATCCAGACGTCCGTGTTGTCCGGAGCCGCGACCTCGACCGCGACACGTGTGCCGTCCGGGGACACGCGCAGACGGCGATGCACCTGAGGCTCGATGGAGATCGCCTCCTCCTGCCCGTCCCGGTCGACCCACACCAGGCTCCACCCGGCGCCGCTGCCACCTGGCACATAGACCAGCGACCCGGTGGCCGCGACGCTGAACTGCACGGCGCCTGTCGTGGTCCCCGCATCCGCCACGCCCTCCACCAGCGGCACCGGGCCACCCGTGACTTGACGGGTCGCCAGATTAAACGGCACCGCCAGCAGCGCGCCGCTCAGCCCGTAGACCAGATGCCCGGTGGGGACATACCGGGCGTCACGCCCGCCGTCGATCAGGACGACCCGCTCGTCGGTTTCTAACGAGTGCAAGACGATCTGGGACTGGTCCCACGACGCCTCGACGGGTCGCCGCGTAAAGAGCACCCACTCGCCACCCGGTAGCAGATGCAGGCCGTGCGCCTGCTCCCCGTCCTCGACGGGAATCACCTGCTCGGGGGTGCCCCCGGTGCCCGGCACGCGCCAGATCCCCTCGGAACCCTGGCCGTAGAGGATACGGTCGTCGGCTCCCCAACTGGCGCCGTGAAAGGCATTCGCCTCCCCCAACGTGACCGACGCGCCGCCACTGATCGACACTCGCTTAAGTTGCCCGTCGGCCCAGAATCCGACCCGTTGCCCATCGGGCGAGAAGAAGGGATTCCGTGCGCCGTCGGTGCCGGGGATCGGCAACGCCTGCAATTGATCCACCGGTCGGAGCACCAAACCTTCATTGGCCGTGTAGGCGACGTGGCGCCCGTCCGGTGAGAGGGCGATGATGGGCCGGCCTCCCCCCGTGAACGCCTCCTCGGCGCCGAGCGGAATCGGGAAGCGCGCGATGGGCGCAGGCGGCTGAGACACTGGCCGCATCAGGCTCCACACGCCCAGGCCAGAAACCACAGCGACCAAGAGGGCGGCGATCACCGCCGGCATCGGCCGTTGCCACACCTGAAGCCGAGGGGTGGCGACGGACTCCACCGTCTGCGCCCCATCCGTCTCGAACGCGCCGTCCAAGGCCAGACGCAAATCGTGAATGTCGCCAAGGCGATGCTTGGGGTCCTTCTGGAGACAACGTTTGAGAAATGTCGTCAGCGACGGCGACAGCCCCTCCGGGAGCGTTTCCCACTCGGGCTCGACGCGCATCACGTCTGCGAGGGTCTCAGCAATATCTTCACCGCCGAACGCCCGCTGTCCCGTGAGCATCTCGTACAGCACCGCCCCAAAGGCCCACACGTCGCTGCGCTTGTCGACGGTCCGGCCCTTGGCTTGCTCGGGACTCATGTACGCCGCTGTGCCCAGAATCATCCCGGCCTGCGTCATCGCGGGCGTCGTGATGGTCGGTGACTGCGACAGGGCTTGCCCCGCCGAAGCGCCAAGCGCGGAGGCGGGTTCCAGGGCCTTCGCCAGACCGAAGTCCAGCACCTTCACGGTACCGTCGGCGCGGACCTTGATGTTGGCGGGCTTCAGATCGCGGTGGATGATGCCCTGTTCGTGTGCGGCCTCTAACGCTTCGGCAATCTGCTTCGCGATGGGGAGTGCCTCGTCAACTGGAATAGCACCTTGCGCGATGCGATCGACGAGTGTCGGCCCTTCGACCAATTCCATGACGAGGGCTTTGGTGCTGTCGGCTTCTTCCAGGCCGTAGATCGCGGCGATGTTCGGGTGGTTCAGCGAGGCGAGCACTTCGGCTTCGCGTTGGAAGCGAGCCAGCCGCTCGGTGTCACCAACGACAGATGCCGGCAGCACCTTGATCGCGACCTGTCGTTTCAACTTGGTATCGGTGGCCTGGTACACCTCCCCCATTCCGCCCACGCCGATCTGGGCAGCGATTTCATACGGACCAAGCCGAACGCCGGGGACGAGCGCCATGACCCTCCTGGGGAGACAAACCGGGACCCGGCTGGATTATACGGGGCATCGTTGCCGAGTGGCGCTGCGCTCGCCGACTGTTGTGTGCGGATACCGAGGGCAACCGCAAGCCCTACGAACCCTCAGTTCACGGATCGTCTCGGCGTTGGGGGCCTGACCGACGCGTCCACCACATGACAGCCCCGGTGACCGCCAGCCCCGGAAACGCGAGGCCGGTGACCATCCACAGCAGTTTCACCGGCGTGCCCCCGAACGATCCGACATGGAGTACACCGAGCCACGTCATGACGCGGTCGCCCGCTGTGCGCGCGTTCTGATCAGAGAGACCGAGAAACTCTCCGGTGTGGCGGTCGAAAAAGAGCGTGACCTCGTCGCTCGTGTCGAAGTCGCCGTGCTCACGTCGCGCCAGCACCACACCCGACGACGCAGTCTCGGTGGCGGGCAGAAAGAGCCTGGCCACCGTCGCGCCCGGCACACGTGCCAGCGCGCGCGACACCAGCACCTCGCTCGGCACATCGTCTACCGGAAGACTGTTTGCTGAAACGGGTGCGACAGGCGTCGTCAGCGGCAGGACGGCATTCACGGCTTCTCGAAACGGGCCCGGGAAGCAGAAATACACCCCGGAGAGGGCCCAGAGCAGCAGGAGCCCTGCAGTCCAGAAGCCGGTCACCCAGTGACACTCCCTGACCACCCGCCGCCAGCCCCGACCCGCGTGTACCGACAGCGCCTCGGTCCAGCGCGGGAAGCCTGGCCACCACAGGATGAGACCAGTCAGCACCAGCATGACAAGAGAGATCGCGCCGACGCCACTGACCACGTAACCGGCGGGTCCGAGAAAGAGAGTGAAATGGAGTTCCTGCAAGCGCTGAATCCAGCCGTCCCTTGGCAGCTCGCCGAGCACTCGCCCGGAGTACGGATCAGAGAACACCGTCCGGAGCTCGCCGTCCCCGGCGAGGTACGCGAGGAAGCTGTGCCGCCGAACCGTTGGGTAGTCGATGCCGCTGAACCGGTAGCCTGGATAACGCTGGCGTATCTGTTCGACGACGACTGTTGGGTCCGCCAGCAACCCGCCAGTTGGCGGACCGCCGAAGAACTGCGGGTAGGCGTGAGCCTGGAGCTCCGCGCGGAACGTCAGTGCGGCTCCGCTGAGTCCGATCAGCAGAGCGTAGGCGCCCACAAGCAATCCGGTCCAGAGGTGGACCAGCAGCACCACCCTTCGGGCTGCCCCAGCTGTGGGACGAGGAACGACGCTCATGCGACTTACGACTGTAGTTGACCAGGTCTGCGAGCCACCCCTGAAGACTTCCTGAAGTTTTTTTCAGAATCCGTCTCGGCGTGCGCGGTCGTTGCGTGCCCTCCTGACGAAGAATTCAGGAACTCTTCAGGTCCGGCGCCCCGCGGCCCAGCTACGATCGTTGCATCGAGCGAGTGCGCTCATTTCACGAGGTAGCGATGAAAGTGTCTGGTCTGCGATTTTCCCTGGCGTGCATGGCCCTCGCCTCGAGCCTCTTGGTCCCTGGTATCGCTGCGGCGCAGGATCAGGCGACGCTGACCGGTGCGGTACTCGACTCGCTTGGCGCCCGCGTGCCAGGCGCTGCGGTCGTGCTCCTGAGTGATCAGGAGCCCGCCGGTGAGACCACGACGGACGCGGAAGGGGCCTACGAGTTCACCGGGCTCGCGCCGGGCCGATATCAGGTGCTGGCGACAGCGCAGGGCTTCGCGCCGATGACGTCTGACTCGGTGTACGTGGGTACTGGGAGCCTCGTCTCCATCGACGTCACGCTACAGATCGGTCCCCTGCTGCAGGCCGTCCTGGTGACGGCGTCAGCGGCTGAGCTGCCCCAGGCGCAGACCGGCGCACCGGTGACCGTCGTCGATCAGGCAGCAATCGAGGCGCTCAACAAACCCGACCTGCTCGAAGCGCTGCGCCTCGTTCCGGGCTCGCAGGTCCAGCAGACGGGCGCCCGCGGCGGTACGGCATCGCTGTTCATTCGCGGCGGCTCGGCCAGTTTTGCCAAAGTTTTGATTGATGGCATCGCCGCCAACGACATCGGTGGTGCCTTCGACTTCTCCCAGCTCCAGACGACCGGCGTCGAGCAGATCGAGGTCCTGCGACAGGCCAACAGCGTGATCTACGGCAGTGACGCCCTCACAGGGGTCGTGAACATCACCACGAGCCGCGGTCGCACACGCGTACCTGAGGCCACTTATTCGGTTGACGGCGGCAACCTCGGCACCGTCAACAATGCGGCGTCGCTTGGCGGCACATACCAGCGTCTGGACTACTTCTCGCAGTACTCCTACTTCACCACCGACAATGACGTGCCCAATAACCAGTATCGCAATCACACCTATGCGGGCAGAGTCGGCCTGGCTCTCGGAGGAGGCACGGATCTCAGCGCCACGTTTCGACAAGTCGACGGCAAGGCAGGCAGTCCGAACGCCGTGAACTATTTCGGCCTGAGCGACGATTCGACGTCCGCGTCACAGCGCACGTATGGCGGCATCACGGCGCGGTCGCAATGGACCGACCGCTGGCAGAGCACCGTACGCTTTGGCTCAACCGGCCAGACAACGACCTTCGAAAATCCCACGCCCACCGGCGAGGCGTTCGACCCGTTCGGCTTCGGCGCCAACTACCTCGGCAACCAGGTGACCCTCACCGGCGCAAACGGTCACACCGCCAGCGGGCGCGCCATTCTGGACTTCGGCGGCACGTACCCCTCGATCTTCAACAGCCGTTCGACGCGGCGCACGCTCTCGGGTGAATCCACCTACATGGCGGGCTCAGACGTGCACCTCTCCATTGGCGGCCGGTTCGAACGCGAACAGGGATACAGCGACCCCGATGGCGAGCCGAATGCCACGCGCGACAACGGCGGCGTGTTCGCAGAGGCCCGCGGCAGCATCGGACGTCGAACCCATGTCGCCGTCGGCGTTGGGTACGAGCGGAACGCTGCGTTCGAATCGGCCACAACGCCGCGTCTGTCGGTGGCCACCTATCTCCGCCAGCCTGGCCAGGGCGCGGTGGGTGATACCAAGGTCACGTTCAATATTGGCAAGGGCATCAAGGCGCCGAGCGTGTTTCAGGAGCAGAGTTCGTTGCACGTGCTCGCGCAGTCGTCCTCGTCCGGCCCGGCAGCGCCGCCGATCGGTCCTGAGCGGAGCCGAAGTGTTGACGTAGGCATCGAGCAGGGCTTTGCCGATGGCCAGGCGCGGCTGCGTGTTTCGTATTTTCACAACCGCTTCGAGGATCTGCTCGAGTTCGTCAGCAAGAACGTTCTGCCGCAAGTGGGCGTCTCGCCAGAGCTCGCTCAGGTCGCCACGTTCGGAGCCTACGTGAACTCATCGACCTTTACTGCTCAGGGGCTGGAAGCCTCAGGGGAGGCGCTCATGGCAGGGCGCCTTCGGTTGATGGCCTCCTATACCTACATGGACGCCGAAGTGATCGACTCGTTCGCCAGCAGCGCGCTGCGGCCGGCGATCAATCCCTCGATCCCTGGCGTGGCGATCGGCGCGTTCTCTCCCCTCATTGGCCAGCGCCCCTTCCGCCGACCGGCGCACTCTGGCTCACTGATGGCGAGTTACACGCAGGGCCCCGGGCAAGTGACGTTGTCGGTGTATTTTTCTGGAAAGCGCGACGGGAGCACCTTCCTGAGCGACGCGTTCTTCGGAAACTCGCTGTTGCTGCCCAACAGGGATCTCGAGGCCGCCTATCAGAAGGTCGATATGGGAGGCGCCTATCGCGTGCATCCGCGGCTCAGGTTGTTTGTCAGCAGCGAGAACTTGCTGGACAAGAGCTATGAGGCGTCGTTCGGATTCCCGGCGCTTCCCAGAACGGTGCGCGCCGGCGTCTCAGTGTCGCTCGGCGGCGACAATTAGCGCGGAGTTCACGAGCCCCCGCGAGGTCTTACCTGGTCAATAGCGCCGCAACCGTCTGCTCGTAGACGAGCGAGAGAGGACCGATGTCCGCCACGCGCACGCGTTCGTCGACGGCGTGAATCGAATCGTGCACAGGGCCGAATTCCACCAACTCGGTTGAGATCGCCGTGAGGAACCGGCCGTCCGACGTGCCTCCGCTGGTGGACAACGCTGGCGTAAGCCCTGTGGCGGCCACGACTGCCCGGCTCAACACATCAATCAGGGGGCCTCGCGCACAATGAAAGGGCACGCCTCCCAGCGTCCAGGCCACCTCGCCGTCGACCCCATGCCGGTCGAGGATTTCCTGAACGCGGGCCTGCAGCGCCTCAGGTGACGACGCCAGGCCGAACCGGAAGTTGAATACGACCTCCAGTGTGCCGGGGATGACGTTGTTGGCGCCCGTCCCGGCATGCACGTTCGACATCTGAAAGCGCGTGGGCGAGAACGTCTCGTCACCACGATCCCATTCCACGGCCGTCAGCTCTGCCAGCGCCGGCACGGCCGCGTGAATCGGGTTTTTCGCAAGGTCGGGGTACGCCACGTGGCCCTGGACCCCGTTGACGGTGAGCACGCCCTGAAGCGATCCTCGCCGTCCTTGCTTGATCGTGTCACCCAGTCGTTCAGAGGAGGTTGGTTCGCCGATGATGCAGGCCTGGAGCGGTGTGCCCCGTTGTTTCAGGAGATCCACGACCGCGGCGGTGCCGTTCACCGCGTCGCCCTCTTCATCCGACGTCAGCAGCACTGCGATCGAACCGGGGTGATCTGGACGCCCCGCGACGATTCGCTCGACCGCTGTGACCATGGCGGCCACCGACGTCTTCATATCGGCCACGCCGCGTCCATACAGGTAGCCGCCACGTTCCACCGGGACGAAGGGATCGCTGGTCCAGCGCTCGACGGGGCCGGGCGGCACCACGTCAACATGCCCCGCCAAGCACACGAGCGGGGCGGCATGGCCGTGGCGCGCCCACAGGTTGCCGACGTTTCCGCGATCGACGCGCTCGCAGGCGAACCCGGCGGCCTCCAGTCGCGACGCGATCAGGTCGAGACACCCTGCGTCATCGGGTGTGATCGAGCGGCACGCAACGATGCGCTTCGCCAGGTCGAGTGTGTGCGCGCTCACGTCCGAGGCTTGTGCAGGTTCGGCCATCGTGGCGTCAGGTTCTCAGTAGTGTGTTGATTGAGGTCTTCGCCCGCGTGGCCGCATCCACGCGCTTGACGATCACCGCACACGCCAGCGAGTGCGTACCATCGCTTGCGGGAAGGCTCCCTGGCACGACGACCGAACCGGACGGCACGCGTCCGTAGTACACCTCGCCGGTCGCCCGATCGTAGATCTTCGTGCTCTGCCCGATGAAGACGCCCATCGAGATCACGGAGTGGGCCTCCACGATCACGCCTTCCACGATCTCCGAGCGGGCGCCGATGAAACAACCGTCCTCGATGATGGTGGGCGTCGCCTGGAGCGGTTCGAGCACGCCGCCGATGCCCACTCCTCCGGAAAGATGCACGTTCTTGCCGATCTGCGCGCACGATCCGACGGTGGCCCATGTATCCACCATGGTGCCCTCGTCGACGTACGCGCCGATGTTCACGTAGGACGGCATCAGCACGACGTTCCGGCCAATGAAGACACCGGTGCGCACGGTGGCTGTCGGCACCGCACGGAACCCACCCTCTCGAAACTGCGCGTCGGTGTAGCCCTGAAAGCGCAGCGGCACCTTGTCGAACCAGGCCGAACCGCCGCCGGCCGGCATCACCGCGTTGTCGTGTGTACGGAAGTACAGCAGCACGGCCTTCTTGACCCACTCGTGCGTGACCCAGGCCCCGTCAATTTTCTCAGCCACGCGGATATCACCGGTATTGAGTGCTTCTACCACCTGGTCGAGCCCGTCGAGGAGATCGCGTGGAGCGTCGGCCGGAGACAGATCGCCACGGTGTTCGAACGCGGCATCGACGACAGAAGCGAGAGCATGTGTAGACATAGCGGGCGGAGGCCTCGTAGCGTAACCTGAGATCAGCGACAGAATTCCGCGATGCGCCGAGCGCCTTCAGCGCATGTGGCCACATCAGCGACCAGCGCCATTCGCACGTATCCGCGGCCAGGGTTGATGCCATGCGCGTCACGCGCCAGATACTGCCCCGGCAACACCGTCACGTGCGCGGCCGCGAACAGCTCCCTGGCGAACCGTTCGTCATCGCCCCCGGGCACGCGCGCCCACAGATAAAATCCGGCGTCCGGCTCGTGCACGTCAAGCGCCGGCTCGAGCACCGGCACAACCGCTGCGAACTTTTCTCGGTAGCGATCCCGATTGTCGCGCACGAGCGTCTCGTCGCTCCACGCGGCGATGCTCGCGTGCTGCACCGCAGTGCTCATCGCGCTTCCATGATAGGTGCGATACAGCAGGAACTGGCGCAGGAGCGCGGCGTCGCCGGCAACCGCGCCGGAGCGCAGCCCAGGCGCGTTTGATCGCTTCGACAGGCTCGAAAACACCACGAGGTTGCGGTACCCATCTCGGCCAAGTCGGTGCGCCGCCTCAAGTCCACCAAGCGGTGCGTCGTCTTCATCAGGATAGATCTCCGAGTAGCACTCGTCGGATGCGACGACGAAGCCGTGCCGGTCGGCGTGATCAAAGATCGCGCGCCACGTGTCGAGCGAGAGGACCCGTCCCGTGGGGTTACCGGGCGTGCAGACGTACATGAGTTGCGTACGACGCCACTGGTTCTCCGCCACCGAGTCCAGATCAAGGTTGAACCCGTTGGCTCCGCTCTGGTTCAAGAAGATCGGCTCGGCCCCTGACAGCAGCGCGGCTCCCTCGTAAATCTGATAGAACGGGTTCGGGCAGACCACCACTGCGCTACGTCGCGATGTATCGACAACCGCTTGCGCAAACGCGAAGAGGGCCTCTCGGGTGCCGTTTACTGGGAACACATCACTGGTTGGATCGAGCGCCGGCAGTGCGTACCGTCGGCTGAACCAGGCCGCCAGCACTTCACGAAGCTCGTCGAGCCCGCTCGTGCGTGGATACACCGCCAGACCATCCAGGTGGTCGACCAGCGCCTGGCGAATGACCTCGGGTGTCGCGTGCTGAGGTTCACCGATCGAGAACCGGATTGGGGGCATCGCCGGCGGTGTCACGCCGACCAAGAGCGCGTCGAGCCTGGTGAACGGATACGGTTTCAGGCGCGCCAGCGAAGGATTCAGAACGTCTGAGCCTCTACCTGGTCTCCGGCAGCAGCGTCACCTGCACATACCGGTCGGTGTTCAGATACGCGCGCGCGGCATCACGCAGGGCACGCACGGTGAGCTGCCCGTAGATCGGCTCCATGTCGAACACCTCTTCGACGTCCTCTCCGAATTCATACTTGGAGACCATGCGGTTCAGGAGATAGGCATTCTCCTGGCTATTCGTCTCGAAGTCCCGCATGAGCGCCGCGCGCGCATCGAGAACTTGTCCGCGGCTCGGACCATCTCTCTTAAAGTTCTCGACCACTCGAAATGCCGCCCGGACCAAGGCTTCGGTTCGCGCCGGGTCGCACGAAAAATTGATCGTCACGCGATACTTCCCCGCCGGATACTTCGTGAAATTCGGCACGACGCGCACACCGTAGGTCCCGCCGAGATCCTCCCGCAGGGTCCCCTGTAGATTACCGGCGAGGCTTTCCGCCATGACCCTGGCGATCACCCGATGGGACTCGTCGTTCTCGAACGCACCGCTGAACACGATGCTGACCTGACTCCTCGGGGCGATGCCGCTCCGCACCTCTCGTTCGACCACGTCAAGCGGCGCGTTCATGCCGATGTCATTGGCCGCCTCGACTCTGCCAATGCCCGGGAGACTCGCCACGTACCGCTCAACGAGCGGCCTCATCGTCGCGAGGTCAAAGCTCCCGACGAAGACGAACGTGAAGTCGCTGGCATCGGCGAACCGGTCCTGGTAGAACGCAAGCGAGGTCTCGAGGTTCATCTCCGCAAGTCGTGCTGCCGTGAGCGGCCGCGCGCGGAGGTGGTCCTGGCTCAGCGCCGCGTCGAGCGCCTCCTCGAACACAGTTTCAGGCACGACCCCACGGTTGGCCAACGCCACGTTCCACTGCTCGTTCAGGACCTCGAACGCCACCGGATCCGCGCGCGGCGCGGTGAACCTGAGATAGAGCAACTGGAACATCGTCTCGAGATCCGCGCGGGAGGTGCCGCCGACAAGGCCCTCCGTCGTTTCGTCAATGTCGGCTCTGACAAACGCGTTGGTGCCAGCCAACACCTTTTCCAGATCGAGGAGGCCCAACTCGCCAAGTCCTCCCTGCGAAATGACGGCAGTGGCCGTATCGGCGGCAACGAAATCCTCGTCGGTGGCGATCGACGTGCCGCCAGGGCTTACCGCCCGAAACAAAATCTCATCCTGCTGGAAGGTTGTCGGCTTGAGCACGACCCGCGCACCGTTGGACAATCGCCACTCAGTGATGCCAAGGTCCTCGTCGGTCACCGTCGCCGCGATCTCACCGGCCGCCGGCAGATCAGCCAGCAGCGGCTGCGTGCTGACGGAATCGACATACGCCGTCAGCGGTGCGCCGTCGGCCGCCGAGATGACCCGTGCCAATGCGGCTTCGCTGGGTAGGGACGCCCGGTCGTTCTCGGGCGCCGTAATCGCGACGAGCCGATTGCCATCCGGCATCCAGCCGGCGGCCAGGCTGTTGACCTCCTCCAGCGTGATTTCCGGCAGGAAGCGCTGGTTCAGGCCGAATTCGTACACGATGCCCGGGATCGGCTCGGCCTGGATGAAGTTGCGTATGAACTCATCGGCCAGCGGCCCGGAGGGACTCTTGTCCTTCTCGATCACCGCTCGTTGCAGCCCTCGTTGCAGATTCAACTTCTGCCGAGCCAGTTCGGTGGAGGTAAAACCGAAACGGATCACGCGATCGACCTCGGCGAAAAGCGCCGCTACACCCGCTTCCACTCCGCCTCTGGCGACAAGAGCATCCAGCGTCGTCATCTCCGCCGTGCGCACAAAGAGTCCACGTCCGGTTCGGGCCGCGAGAAACGGCGCGTCCGGCGTCTGGGCGATCTCGTCGAGACGTGCGGACAACATGCCGCTGAACAGCCCCCCAACCATGTGCTGCCTGTAGTCATCGAGCGTCACCATCGGGCGTGACGCTCTCCTCCGTGATACGCGAATGAGGGTGCTGGTGACTTCAGGATCCGTAATCACCGAATACACCGTGCCCGGCCGATCGGGCACGTCGTAGACCGGCCTTGGTTTCGGAGACGTCGGTGCCTCGATGGAGCTGAAGTGCGATCGGATCTTTGCTTCGATCACCGACGGGTCGAAATCGCCGACGGCGACCACGGCCATCAGATCCGGTCGATACCAGTCCTGGTAGAACTCCCGCACGCGGCGATAGCTCACGTTCTGAATGACCTCAGGCGTACCAATCGGCAGCCGGTCCGCATAGCGCGATCCTTCAAGCAAGAGGGGAAACTGCGCCTGCTGAACCCGCTCATCCGCACCCAGTCCGAGACGCCACTCCTCCAGGACCACGCCACGCTCCTTGTCGATCTCGACCGCATCGAAAGACACATCTCGCGCCCAGTCTTCCAGGATCAGCAGCGACCGATCGATCACGGCGGCATCATCGGTGGGGATCTGAAGCTCGTACACCGTTTCGTCGAAGCTTGTGTGCGCATTGACGTGCGCGCCGAAGCGCATGCCAAGCGATTGCATGAAGGTCCCAAGATCCTGTCTGGGAAAGTGCCGCGTGCCGTTGAAGCTCATGTGCTCGACCAGGTGCGCCAGCCCGCGCTGATCGTCGTCTTCGAGGACGGAGCCAGCGTTGACGACGAGTCGCAGCTCGGCGCGTCCTTGCGGAAGGCTGTTGGCCCGAACGTAGTACCGCATCCCGTTCGGGAGCGTGCCCACCGTAATCAGGGGATCGACGGGCACAATCTGGTCGACCGGGGCGTCCAGCACCGCCTGGGGGATGGCCGGCTGCTGGGCGCCAGCGACCGCTATGCCGGCGATGACGGCCACTGCCGCCACGACCGCCGAACAGAGCAGCGCCGGGCGGACGCGAGTCCGAAGCGCGAGGGACACCGTCTTCATAGGGGCAAAAGGCATAGACGCATTGTAGCCTCAGCCGCCACTCCAGCCCTCGCCACCCGGGCTAGCCGGCGGAGCGAAGCCTGGTAGCAGCGTCTTGTGGCCGCAGCCGACGGGCTGTCCTCAGCGCAGGTCCGCCGGCCGACACTCGGCGTCCAGCGCGCGCCCGCCACGCGCCACAATCTCGGGCAGGGCGTCCACGTCAGCCCGGCTGGTGTGGAAGTTCACGATGCAGGCCCGCAGCCAGATACCGCCCCGCAACGACGGCGTTGGACACGAACGCCTCCCCTCCCCGCTGGATGGCATCGAGCAACTGTTCGTTCAGCGCGTTCAGGTACCCGCTCACGATCGGCTCATCGAGGCGGCTCTCCAGCCCCTTCGGCACAAACCGGAACGTCGCGATACTCAGCGACTGACTCTCGAGCCGAAGTTCTGGATGCTCGTCAACCGTACGAGCCAGCGCGCGCGACAGCCGGATGTCGTCGCCGATCATCCGCCGGTAGCCCGATGCGCCCGCGTGCTGGAGGGCGAGCCAGACCTTGAGCGCACGAAACCCGCGCGAGTTCTGCGGCCCGTGGTCGACGTAGTTCACCGCCGCTTCCTCGAAATGGTAGTACGCCGGGTGGTAGGCGAATGCGTTTCGCAAATGATCGGCGTTTCGCACCAGCGAACACCCAGCTTCGAGCGCTGCATACAGCCACTTGTGCGGATCGACAGCGACCGAATCAGCCTCCGACAGCGCCAGCAGATCCGCAGGAGCGTCAGGCACCGCGGCCGCGAATCCGCCATACGCACCGTCCACGTGAAACCAGAGATTGTACGCTCGGCAGAGTACCGCGATCTCGGGCAGCGGGTCGATGGCACCGGTACTGACCAAACCAGCCGTGCCCACGACCATGAAGGGTGTCGCCCCGTCGCGCGTGTCGGTCTCGATCTGGTCTCGCAGCGCGTGCACGTTCATGCGAAGCGCCGCGTCCGTAGGAATCCAACGAACGGCCTCGGTGCCGAGTCCACCGAGGTCCGCTGCCTTCTGGATCCAGGTGTGCGTCTCGGCCGACCCGTAGACCACCAGACGTCGCCCGGCCGCACCGGCCATGCCCTGTTCGCGCACGTTCCACGGTGCCTTCGCGGCGCGCGCCGCCAGAAAGCAGACGACGTTGGCCATGTTGCCGCCACTCACAAACAGCCCCCCACAATCGGTCGGGTAGCTGATGAGTTCGGCGATCCAGCGGATCGTCTGCGCTTCGACTTCGCTCGCCGCGGGCGAGAGCATCCATGCGCCAACATTGGGGTTCAGTGCCGAGGCCAGAAGGTCGCCGAGGATGCCGATCGGCGCCGGAGGCGCGGTGATGTAGCCGAAGAAGCGCGGATGTGCGTTAAACAGCGAGTGATCGAATAGTTCTCGTGCCGCACGTTCGAGCAACGGCCCTGCCGCGGTCCCGTCCTCGGGTAGCGGGCGGTTCAGATCGAGGGCTTGCCGTACCGTGGTGGGCGCATCGTTTGGCGTGATGGGACGTTTCGGAACCGAGGCGAGTAGATCCGCAAGCTGGTCGACCAGCGCATGCGCGTGCGCCCTGAACGCGTCTGCATCCATCGCCACCGGGGCGAGTCGGGCGGTAGTGTCGCTCCTTTCGCTGCCTCTGAAGCGATCTGTGCGGTCCGCAGTCATGGTCGTGTCCTGGAAGGAAATGACGTACTCGGGCGCGTGGCAATAGAGCTCATCTCACTCACGCAACGCGGCGAAGAGATCCGTCTCCTGCTCGCGTCCGCCATTCACCAGACTCACCGCACGATAGAAAGACTGCCGGCCCCACAGTGCCTCGTGGTTGGTTTCGGAGACGTCCTTCAGCTTCGCATACGCCGTCACCTGCGATTGATGGCACGACACCGCCTTCCATACCGTGGGCCACCAGCGGCGGGTGTCAATCACGGTCGTCAGCGCCCAGTCCGGCCAGGGCGTGGCCTGGCGCTCGACGCCGTCGACGTGGGAGACCAACTTCCGAAACGCCTCCTCGTAGACCACCCACGTCGAGGCCGGCCACGCGAGGTAGTACACCTTCGACACCGTGTGTGTCCCAGCACTGCCGGGATCGAAGCCGGAATCGGCAGCGGCCACCACGGCGGACGTCGCAAACTGCGAGATGGCGATGTGGTCTGGGTGTCCGTAGGCTCCGTCGGGTGCAAACGTGACCACAACGTGCGGACGAAGCCGCCGGATCTGGACGACAATCTGGCGAATCGCCTCCCGGGCGTCAGCCTGATCGAGACACTGATCGCGATAGTCGAGCATCGTGACGTCGCGGACACCAAGGGCCGTCGCTGCCGCGTGCAGTTCCGTCTCGCGAATGGAGGCCAGGGCGTGCTCGCCCGGATGCTCGGGCGTCCCGCGGGCGTGGCCCCTGTAGCGACCGCGCTGTCCGCGTGTGGCCGTCACCAGCGACGTCTCGACACCCTCGTCCGAGTAGCGTGCGAGCACGCCGCCAAACCCGAGCGACTCATCGTCTGGGTGCGCCAGCACGGCCATCAGCTTCAAGCGTGGTGCGTGCATGCGGACCTCAGCTCGCGGAGGGCTGTCCCACCCCGTAGTACACCAGCACCCGCCGTACCGTCAGCCCCTGCACCAGAATCGAGAACACGACGACCGCATACGTACCGGCCAGCAAATAGTCCCGTCCGGGAAAGCTTGGTAGCGAGAGCATCATCGCCACTGAGATTCCCCCTCGAAGTCCGCACCACGTGAGGATCGGCACGATGCCGCGGCGGTAGGGACCAACGAGGCTCATCGCCGTGATCGGCAGGCTCACCGAGACAACGCGCGCGACGAGCGCAATCGGCACGATCAGCAGGCCAGCGGCAATCGTGCCAGTCCCGGTAGGCACAGCAAACACCTCCAGACCGATCAGCAGGAACAGTACGGCGTTGAGGATCTCATCCACCATCTGCCAGAACGCGTCTATGTGCTCCCGGGTCTCGTGACTCATCGCGAACGCGCGACCTGGATTGCCGATCAGGAGGCCCGCGAGCACCACGGCGATCGGGCCCGACACGTGAATCCAGAACGACACTGTGTACATGAACATCACGAGCGCGAGCGTGATGAGCAGCTCCAGTGAGTGATCGTTCAGGCTCTTGAGCGCGTGATAACCCACGTAGCCGAATCCCAGTCCAAGCAGGGCGCCGCCGGCCACCTCCCGCGCAAAAAAGCCTGCAAGGCCCGTCGCGCTTACCGTGATGGCCTCTGCGTCCGCGCCGGCCGAGAGCCCGGCGACCGACACCAGCGCGAAAAACACCACCACGGCAATTCCGTCGTTGAACAGGGACTCGCCGGCGATTTGCGCCTCGAGGCTCCGCGGTGCCCTCAGCTCCTTGAGTAGCCCCATCACGGCGATCGGGTCGGTCGGCGCAATCAGGGAGCCGAATACGAGGCAGATCACGAACGGAATCTGCACGCCCATCAGCCCGAAGACCCACCACGTGAGTGTGCCAACGATCAGCGTCGACAGCACCACGCCCACGGTCGCGAGCGCTCCGATCGTCCACTTGTGTTCCAGGAGCCCCTCGAGATCGATGTGCAGCGCACCGGCAAAGAGCAGGAAGCACAGCATGCCGTGCATGAGCGCTCGTTGAAGTCGATCTCGCTGAGAAAGCCGGTCAGGACCGCCTGGAGTCCCCAGGCCGGGACCACCGCATCCGCCGCCACGATCACCAGCGAACTGACGAGTGCGACCGCCAGGATCCCGGTTGTTGCCGACAGCTGCAGAATGCGGTGATTGATGTAACCCGTGAGGGCAGCGATCGCGATGAGTACAGCCGCGGTATCGAAGGCGTTCATAATCTGCTCGGACTGCCGGCGTGGAGATGCGGCGGCCTTGAGCTACTTCCAGCCCGTTGACTTGCGCGTGAAGCGGGCCGGCAGCGCCGGCTTGGTCTCCACGACAGGCTCCGGTTCTGGCTCTCCTGCCGCTTCCTTGATCTCCTGCTCCAGTTCGTCGTCATTGGGCAAACCCGCGAACTGGTCCGCGAACATCACGGACTGCTGCGATGGAATTTCGAAACGCTTACCGCAGGCCTTGCATGTGACTTCGTCCTCGAGGCGCAGCAAGTAGTCGCGCACCTTGGCAAACTTGGCTCGATCCTCATCGCTCGCACTCGGCGGCAACCTGGCCTTCTTCGATCGCCGCGTCCAACGGATCCTGTAGTCGCCGGTCCGGCGACACCTCGGGCACTGGTATCGCCCCGATCGGGTTTCAGGACGTTCGTTGAACAGGTCACGTTCATCAAGAGCCATGGCGCATGGTAACAACAATCGAACTGGCGCCGCCGCCCGAGACCGTTTTCCGCGTGCAGACACGCATGGCGCATGGGAGGATGGAGACAGCGTGTCGCACACTCTGCGTGAACGGGCGAGTCGTTTCTGGGAGCGTCACCGAACCCTCATCTGGATCCTCCATTCCGCGTGGGCCCTGACTGTCGGCACCGCCATCGTGCTGGTCGCGCAGGATCGCTACTACCTCGTGCTGTGGGTGGTGGGCTTTCTGGTCCTGGCGTGGGCACTCACGCTGTTCTTTGGCAGGGCCACCGCCGAGGGCATCGCCACCGGCGGGAAGTCGCCAGGGCTCGTGCACGAGGTATCGTCCTACGTCACGCGCGTGACGTATCAGCAAACGCTCTTCTTCCTCCTCCCGTTCTACGCCTACTCCACCGTGATCGACTCCCCCAATGTCGTGTTTCTGGGCCTTCTGGGCGGCCTGGCTGTGCTTTCGTGCCTCGATCTAGTTTTCGACCGCTGGCTGCGCACCCGGCCCGTCTTCGCGCTCGCGTTTTTCGCCGTCGTTGCCTTCGCGGCCATAAACCTCCTGCTGCCACTGCTCGTCGGGCTGCCGCCGCGCATCTCGGCGCCGGTCGCTGCGCTGCTGGCTGTGGGCGGGGCAGCGCCACTCGCGCTGCGCACCATGCGCACCCGGTTTCACGCGCGCCTCTGGCTCGTCGGTGTAGCGATCGTCATTCTGGTCCTTCCGATCGGACTGCCGGGCGTGATCCCTCCGGTGCCCCTCCGGATGGAGGCGGCCACGTTCGCGTCCGGCATCGACCGCGACACGCTCGACACGACAGGCGCATTTCTGGAACGGGTGTCGGCGGCCGACGTGAGCGACGCACTTTTTGTGCTCGTCGCAGTCTTCGCGCCCACGGCTCTGCCGGCGACCGTGCAACTGGAATGGTGGCGCGACCGCGAACTGTTGCGCGTGACGCGCGAGATCGGGATCACGGCGAATGCCGCCAGCTTCCGTGTATGGGACGCGTGGCGCCCCGAGTCGGGAACGGTCTCTCCGGGACGGTACCGCGTCGTACTCAGAACCGTCGAGCGGCAGGTCTTCGGCGTCGCGACCCTGATGGTTGACGAGTAGATTCTGGTAAGCGCGGCTTGATTCCCATAGCTCCGGCACAAACCCACAGGTTCACGCCGAGGCCCTGAGTATTCCAACTCGAGTCAGTCGCCCACCACGATCATCAGCGCGCAGCACTCGATCGGCGCGGCCGCGTGAGTGCGCGGTCGAGCTCCGAGCGACCGGCACGCCAGACGGCTCGTGCTTATCCGGTTGTTTCAGCAAGCCACCACCGGTAGTGTATCGGCGTGGCGCGCCCGTCGTTTCCGAAGAATCTCCGGGAGTTTCAGCGGCAATTTGCGACCGCCGAGGCCTGTCAGGACTACTTGGCGGCGTGCCGCTGGCCGGACGGCTTTGTGTGTCCCCGGTGCCGGCACGCGCGCGGCTATCGCCTGACCACACACCGGCGCTGGCAATGTGCGGCGTGCCGGTATCAGGTGTCGCTGACCGCCGGGACGATTCTCCACAACACGAAGACGCCGCTCCTGGTGTGGTTCTGGGCGGCCTATTTGACGGTTACCGACAAGCGGGGCCTCTCGGCGCTCCTGCTGCAGCGGCAGTTGGGCCTGCGGCGGTACGAAACGGCGTGGCTGCTGTTGCACAAGCTGCGGCGCGCGATGGTGAACGCGGGGCGGGAGCCCTTGTACGGCGACGTGGAGATCGATGACACCTGGGTGGGCGCGCCCCAGGCCGGCCTGCGCGGCAGTCGCCAACTCAAGGGGCGGAAAGCCGCGCTGGTGCTGGTGGCGGTGGAACGACGCGGGGATCGGTCGGGTCGGGTCCGCATGTCCGTGATCCCGAACTTCAAACAATCGACGATGCTCGCGTTCGTCACTCACCACATTGCGCCGGGGGCGACGGTCTACACCGACGGGCTGAAAAGTTTCGATGGGCTCCAGGCCGCTGACGTGAGACACGTCGCCCGCCCGCAACCGATCCGGAGCGCCCTGCACAGGGGGGTGCCCTCCGTCGTGCCTTTGGCCGACCGCGTCATCGGCAATTGCCAACAGTGGTTGATTGGCACGCACCACGGCGTCAGCAAGGCGCAACTACAGGTCTACCTCGATGAGTTCGTGTTTCGGCACAATCGGCGGCGGCACCCGATGGCCGCCTTTCAGACCCTGCTGGGCCTGGGGACCGGACGGACGCCCACGCCCGCCCGACGGATTCGCGGCGCGCAGGACGTGCGCCCCCCAGGCTGATCGCAAGATATAGGGGTTAGCTGAAACAACCGGATAAGCACGAGACGGCTAGAGCGCTTTTCAGATAGCCCCAGTAGTGACTGAGCGAGCATGATACTTCTGCGCACACCACCGCAACGCTTCGGTCCCGCCGAATGCCGTAACCATTTTCGGCATTGCGGCTGCTCGAATGCCACACGGTCATGAAAAGCGCTTTAGGCGCAGCCCGCGTCTTACGCCAGGGCCTTCTCGTACAGCGCGAGCAATCGGCCCCACGCCCTTTCGGCCTGCAGCTCGTTGTAGACCCCCGAATCAGGGGGGCACCAGCCGTGAGCCGCGCCGGCGTAGACCTCGATTTCCGCCGGCCGGTTCGCTGCCGCAAACGTCTCCCTGAGCACGTTCTTGTCCTCGGGCGCCCGCATGTCGTCGTTGGCGGCAATGGCCACCAGCATCTGCGCCTGAGCCCCGGCGGCCTGCAGGTGTGGGCTGTTCGGCATGTCGGTCACCAGTCCGCCGCCGTGAAACGACGCGACGGCGCCGATGCGATCCGGCACGGCGGCCGCCGTCCTGAACGCCATCGGGCCACCCATGCAATAGCCCTGCGTGCCCATCTTTCGGTTCCCCGCGACCGAGGCCTGCTGGTCCAACCACCCGACAAACGCCCTGGCATCGGTCATGTGCGTAGTCTCGGTCAGCGCTTGCATGAGCGGCAACACCTCCGGAATCGGCGTCGCCGCGCCGGCCGTGGCGGTCGGTGCCGCCTGAACGCGATAGAACGGATTGACCACGAGTACGGAATAGCCCGTCTCCGCTAGCCGTTTGCCCATCTGGCGAAACGCGGGCCGCAGACCGAAGATGTCCGGCCACATGAGCACACCAGGGGCAGTACCGGTGGAGGGGTACACGAAGTAACAGTCGGCCATGCCGTCCGGCGTCATCACGGTCACGTCCATTTCGGTCACCGCGACCGCGTTGGTGACCTTCGGCAACATCATGACCATGCCCGCGCCCAGCAAGACGCCAAATTGCCGCCGCGTCACCATGCCGCGCGCCTCGAAGTTCTGGAGATCGTCCTCAAAATGATCCTGGTCGCACATAGCTCTTCCCTTTCGACGACTGGTCGCGCGACTAGCGCGGATTTCACTTCTGCGTAGCAGACGGTCGAGGTGCTCCCTCTGGCACGAGTGGACTGCCTGCTGTTCCTCTGGAGCTACGCGCTCATGAAATCCGCGCTAGACGCGCGAGATGGATTCTCTACGGCACTGGCCCTCCTGGATTCGTGCGGCCACAGATCAGCACGAACAGGCTGTCCGACCCTGCCGGAGGCAGGCCTGGCCGGAGATTACCAGATATGCCGCGCAGTACGTCGTGGCCAAGGCGATGGGGTCACCCAAATCCCGATGGGCGTCGAGGTGCTCCCCCGACACCAATGGCGTAGACTGGCGCCCTGCGAGAGACCAACACGCTCGGACGTTACGTCTGGCTTTGGCTCTTCGGGCTGGCCCTGGGCTGGTTCGAGGGCGCGGTGGTGGTGTATCTGCGCGTGCTCTACTACCCGGACGGCTTCCGGTTTCCGGTGGTCATCATTCCGAACTGGTTGGCGGGTGTCGAGATCGTGCGTGAGGGCGCGAGCCTGCTCCTGCTCGCGGCCGCGGCCCGGCTGGCGGGTCGCCACTTTCTGGAACGATTCGCGGCCTTCATGCTGCTCTTCGGTATCTGGGACCTGGTCTACTACCTCGTTCTTGAACTCGTGCTCGGCTGGCCCGAGAGCCTCGCCACCTGGGACCTGCTGTTTCTGCTGCCGGTCCCCTGGCTGGGACCAGTCTGGGCGCCGTGCCTGATCTCGGTCACCATGATGGCGGTGGGAAGCTACCTGTACTGGACGGCGGACCGGCCGCGATCCTTCCGCGCGTCTGACTGGGCGGTGGTGAGCGCAGGGGGTCTGGTCGTCATCGGATCGTTCGTGGCCGACTGGCGAGCGGTGGTGGAAGAGCGCGTGCCGGAGCCCTTCCCGGCTTGGCTCTTCTGGACGGGCTTCCTGCTCGCGCTGGTCTGGTTCGGCGTGGCGGAGCGCCGGCAGCGGACAGACTGAACTCTCGGGCAGAACCATGCCCCCTCACCGCGGTTCAGAACCCGGCGTTGAGGCTGAAGTTCCACACCCACCGCCCGACTTCGGCGGTGGCCTCGTGTTCCTCCTCGTAGAAGTAGATATCGGAGTGCGCAGTCTTCAACACTTCGAAGGAGAATTCCTCGTACTGGACTTTGTTTCGCCCGAAGTACTAAGCGTCAGCGGCGGCGACGGGGCCGAGAACCCCCATGAAAACGCTGCCGCACAGGCCGCCAAACGTGTCCACGACGACATGCGGCACCCCCCGTCTTGATAGGCCGTTGTCCCCGTTTGAACGACCGTCCGCTTGCAGTAAAGACGTGCATACTTCGAGCCGCACTGCGGGTCCTGCCTGCTGGCGACCCGGCACGCTGGCGCCGAGGTAGCGCGAAGCGCCGGGTATAGATCTCGATCCCCGTCGGCGTACACTGCCAGGGGAGAACCTACGGCGGGACGGAAAGGACCCGAGCATGCAACTTGTCTTCGAACAGATCCGCGCAGGCGGCGATCGAAACTTCGGCTACCTGCTCGGCGACCGCAACGCCGGGAAGGCGGTGCTGATCGATCCGTCGTACTCGCCTGAGGTCTTCGTCCAGCGCGCCACCGATCAGGGGCTCACGGTGACCCACGTCATCAACACCCACGGCCACGAAGATCACGTCAACGGCAACGCCACGGCCCTGGAGTTGTGCAAGGCCCCGCTGGCGGCGTTCGCGGGCTCCACCATGGTGCGCCCTGACGTGCCCGTGGCCGACGGTCAGGAACTCGCAGTGGGTGGCCTGCTCCTCCAGTTCCTGCACGTGCCGGGCCACTGTCCGGACCACCTCGTGATTTACGAGCCGGCATGCCGGATCCTCATCACTGGCGATCTGCTGTTTGTCGGCAAGGTGGGCGGCACGTCCACCGACGACGACGCGCGCACGGAGTGGACGAGTCTGCAACGGGTGCTCGCCCGATTCCCGGACGACGCCACGGTGTGGCCAGGCCACGACTACGGGGCGCGCCCCAGCTCCACGATCGCTCTCGAACGCGCGACCAACCCGTTTCTGCAATGCGCCGACACGGACGCCTTGATCGCCTTTAAGAAGGACTGGCCGGCGTTCAAACTGCGGCGAGGCCTGAAGTAGCCCCCTCCAGGCGCCTCGAATCAATGACGATCGAGCAACTGGCGAGCGCGCTCGCCAACTCCCTCACTCTGACCCGCCCGCTGGTGTGCGTGGACCTGGAGGCTACCGGAGTCTGGCCTGGACACGACCGCATCGTGCAGATCGCCACCGCCAAGGTCTTTCCGGACGGCGCGGTCTCCACATGGGCGTCACTGGTCAATCCCGAGCAGCCGATTCCGGCCGAGACAACCACGATCCATGGCATCACCGACACGATGGCGGCCGACGCGCCGACATTTACCGAGCTGGCGTCGACAATCGGCTCGATTCTGTCGGGCAGCGATTTAACCGGCTACAACGTCGAACGCTTCGATCGTCGCCTGCTCTCCGCCGAGTTTCGACGGGCGGAGCTCGACGACCCGACCGACGGCGCCCGTGTCGTTGACGCCTACACGATCTTTCTTCGTCAGGAGCCGCGGAGCCTGGACGCCGCGTTGCGCTTCTACGACATCGAGGATGCGCTGGCCACTCGCCAGGCGCACGACGCCAGTAGCGACGTCGAAGCGACGGTTGGGGTGCTGGTCGCGCAGTTGGAACGGTATCCAGATGTGCCGCGAACGGTTGAGGGGCTACACGAGTGGCTCTACCCCCGGAATCCCAACCGGATTGATGCGGACGGCAAGATCGTGTGGCGCAATGGCGTGGCAACGGTTGCCTTCGGCGCGCAGGCGGGGACCTCGCTGGCGGACCTGGCAGCCACCGATCGGGGGTTTCTGGAATGGGTGCTCCGAAAGGATTTCTCCGACGAGGTGAAGGCGATCGTGCGCGATGCGCTCGCGGGGCGGTTTCCCGTTCGCGAAACGCAGTAGCCGCACCGCTCGACCGGGCCTACGATTCCGGAGGTTTCGTCGGCGTCGTGATCCGGCGGCCGCTCAGTAGCGCCAGGGCCGCGTCCTGGTCGAGCCCCAGCAGGCTCCGTACGTGAATGTCCTTCTGCGGGAACGGAATTTCGATCCCGCGTTCCACCAGCGCGCTGTGAATCTCCCACAGATAGTCGGCGTGCACGAGCGACGGGCGTTTCCCCGCCTCCGGCGTGAGCCAGACCACGAGTTCAAAATCGAGGCTCGAGTCACCTAGATTGACAAGCCACACCTGTGGTCCCCGGGCGGGCCTACCCTGCAGCGTATGTGGCGTACGCCGCGCGGCATCAAGCGCGGCGGCGCGCACAGCATCCTTGTCGGCGCCGTAGGCCACGCCGAACGGCACACGAATCCGTCGGTCGCCTTCGTCCAGCGTCCAGTTGACGACGCGGCCGCGCACGAATTCCAGATTGGGAACGAGGATGTCGATGTTGTCGTTGGTCGCGATCCGCGTCGCGCGGATGCGGATTTCGCGCACTTCACCAGAGACACCGGACTCAAGCTCGATGAAATCGCCGACGCGGAGGTGCCGCTCGAACAGGATTATCAGGCCTGCAAAGAAGTTGGCCACGATATCCTGCAGCCCAAAGCCGATACCGATACCAAGAGCACCAAGCACCACGGCGAGGTTCGTAAAATCCACACCGATGGTCGAGAGCCCAACGCTGATGCCGAGCGCCAGCAGCACGTAGTGCGCCACGCGGCCCACGGTGTACAACGCCGCGCGATCCGTGCCCGGCCAGCGCGCACTGACACGGGCCAACGTGGTGCGCACGAGGCGTGATGCCAACGCCGCCGCGCCAATCACGAACAGCACTCGCACGACGCCAATGGAGGTGACTGCTGTGCCCCCTATCGAAAACAGCTCGATGGTGAGCACGCTGTGCACCGCGGCCCAGAGGGCAACCAGACGCTCAAGCATGAGGTACCTTATACATACTCGATACAGGCTTCTGACTTCCGGTGTTCACGCAGGACGGGCGCATCCGTCGAGGGTTGGCCATGGCACTTCTTTTCCGCATTGGACATCGCGCGCTTCGACTCGCTGTCGGCGCGTTGCTGTTGCCGTTGCTGGGAGGCGCTGTATTCGCCCAAGAGGCACCTCCGGCGTCGGCGTTTGAGCCACGGGTTGGCCAGGCTGGGAAAGACGTCGTCTGGGTGCCCACGCCGGATGAAGTGGTCGAAACGATGCTCGACATGGCGGAGGTCACCCCACAGGACTTTCTCATGGATCTCGGGTCGGGCGACGGCCGGACGGTCATCGCAGCCGCCAAGCGGGGCCTTCGCGCCAAGGGTATCGAATACAACCCCGAGATGGTCTTGCTGGCAAGACACAATGCCGAGGCCGCGGGCGTGAGCAATCAGGTGGAGTTTGAGCAGGCCGATCTCTTTGAAACTGACTTCTCCGGGGCGCAGGTGCTGACGATGTTCCTCCTGCCCCAAATCAATATGAAATTGCGTCCCGCGATCCTGCGCATGACGCCTGGCACGCGCGTGGTGTCGAACTCCTTCCTCATGGAGGACTGACTGGCACGGTCACCGGTGGCGCTGCGGGCACGTTTACCGCGACAAAGCGGTAGGTCGGAGGACAGTTGGACGTTTCGAGTGTGATGAACCGCGCAATAGCCTCGGCCATTGAATACAGCTGGGTGATGCAAGTTTTCGGCGTCGTGCTGGCCACGTTGATCGCCGGCGCTGTCGTACGTCGCATGGTGCGGCACATGGTTGAGCGCACCAAAGCCACGCCCAATATCCTAGACGACGCCGTGGCCATGGCGTTGGTGGGGCCTGCACGCGGGCTAGTCTGGGTGATCGGCCTGGCGTCGGCTGTGTATATCGCCGGCGCCCAGACGGAGGCGGTCGTCTTCGACGCCCTTCCCGCCGTACGAAACGTCGGGGTCGTCTGGATGTTGACTTGGTTCCTGCTGCGCTTCGCCAGAGGCTACGAAGGTGTCTACATCACCGAACAGCAGGCGCGTGGCGGACTCACCGACCTCACGTTCGTGCGCGCGATCGGCAAGCTCGCCAGGGCCTCGATCGCCATCACCGCGGCGCTCGTGGGGCTGCAGACATTCGGGATCAGCATTGCAGGCCTGCTCGCCTTTGGCGGCATGGGGGGCATCGCCGTTGGACTGGCGGCACAGGACCTGCTGGCGAACGTCTTCGGTGGCGTGACGATCTATCTCGATCGGCCATTCAACGTCGGAGACTGGATCCGCTCACCAGATGAGGAGATCGAAGGCACGGTAGAAGAGATCGGCTGGCGACGCACCTTGATCCGGACCTTCGACAAGCGGCCGCTGTACGTGCCGAATGCGTCGTTCACGAAGATCTCCATCGAAAATCCGTCACGCATGACTCACCGCCGGATCAAGGAGACGATCGGTGTGCGATACGACGACATCGATCGGGTGCCGATCATCCTGGCCGAGATTCGCGAATATCTGATTGGCAGTGCCCTTATCGACGACTCCCAGACGCTGATGGTCAACTTCAACCAGTTTGGACCATCCTCGCTGGACTTCTTTGTCTACTGCTTCACCCACACGACTGTATGGACGAAATACCACGAAGTGAAGGAGGAGGTGCTCCTGCACATCTCCGGCATCATCGCGAGTCACGGTGCAGAGATCGCCTTCCCGACGCGGACGCTGCACGTCGCAAGCGACGCGCACCTGGGAGGGCTCCCGACCGACGAAAGCTAATCGCGCGGGCTTGACCGGGCGCTCCCGGCCAGCGGTGGAGGCTCCGACTCACCACGCTCGCATGTCTCGACTCACGTTCAACCGAGGCGCACACGCTTTCAAGAGCGACCTCCGAACGGACACGAGCACACTCCATCGCACGCTGGCGAACTTGCGTCGGAAGCAACTGTAGCCCCGCGACACATCGCCCGATATGCTCCGATATGGAGCCCGAGGAACCGACGGCTACGCCCCCACCTGTGGCTTCGCTCGTGGCGACAACCGAGGAGGCCTCACTCGCGCTCGGTGGCCAGTCCAGCGTGCGCATCTCGACGTTCCCCTGCCGGGTCGGACGAGAAAGTCGAGTGGTGACGTCTGCGCGTCCAAGATCAGACGATCTTCGACTCGGCTCCGCAGCTCGACTGAACGACCTCTACCTCGTTGATCCGTTGAAGAAGCACTTGCACATTTCTCGCGAGCACTTCGCCATCGAGTACGCCGCCGGGAAGTTTTTCCTCGTGGATCGAGGCAGCACGTGCGGAACGATCGTGGCTGGACGACACATCGGCGGCGACTGCTCAGGGGGGCAGACTGAACTGCACAGCGGTGATGAGATCGTTGTCGGCACCGATCGCTCGTCGTACGTGTTCCGGTTCGAAGTCGCGACTGACTAGGCTCACGTTCTTCGTCGGTGGCCACGCGGGAACGCGTTCCCGACACGCACGCTTGCACACGAAAAGGCCGCACGAGGAGACACAAGCGCACTCCATGGAACGCGGGTGTACACCTGGCCGAAACCACTGGAGTCCGACGAATAGTCTCCCGATACACTGGCCCAGATGCAGCCCCAAGAACCCACGGCTACGCCCCGACCCGTGGCTTCGCTCGTGGCGACAACTGAAGAGGCCACACAAGCACTCGGAGGGCGGTCCGACGTGCGCGTCGAGACGTTCCCCTTCCGGGTCGGGCGAGAGCGCCGCGTGGAAACTTCTGCGCGTTCGGGGTCAGAAGATCTGCGGATTGGCGTCGAACCTCAATTGAATGACGTCTATCTACCTGATCCGTTGAGGAAGCACCTGCATATCTCGGGTAAACACTTCGCCGTTGAGCACGTCGCCGATAAGTTCTTCTTGCGGGATCGAGGCAGCGCCTGCGGAACGATTGTGGCTGGACGACAGATCGGCGGTGATCGGAAAGGGGGACGAACCGAATTGCGAAGCGGCGATGAGATCGTCGTCGGCACCGAGAGGTCGCCGTACGTGTTCCGGTTCGAACTCGCGACTGGCTAATCGGTTCGTCACCCGCCCGTCGATCCGTCCCGCCGTTCCTGTATCGTAATCGCTACCCTCGTCGCCCTCCCTGACAGGACAACGGAATCGCTGCGACCCGATCAGTCGTTCCGCTCGGCAGGTCCGCCGGGAGTCACGTTCTTCATCGGTGGCCATGACGACCGATCGGCCGCGCCGTGAGACGTCACGGCGACACCGACGGCGCCAGTCCGGATAGCGCGCTCGAACCGGCGCTTCAGGTTACGCCGGATCAGTCGTCGGCTCATCGGAACAAGTAGCAAAAAACCAACGACGTCGGTCAGCACGCCAGGCGTGACCAGAAACGCGGCCGCAACGAGGATCAGCACACCGTCAATGATCGGTACGGCGGGCGACCGACCCTCGCCAAGGTCACGACGCAAGCGCGCGAAGGTGTTAATGCCTTGTTGTTTCGCCAGCGAGGCTCCGACGATACCAGTCCCGACGATGAGTGCCAGGGTGGCGATCGTACCGACACGCTGGCCAATCTCGATGAGCAGGATCAGCTCGACGGTCGGTACGACGACAAAGAGAAGTAGAAGGAGGCGACCCACTTTGTTCAGTCGTCTCCTAGCAGGCTGCTGAAGAACCCGGGTGATCGGGCCGTTTTCTAAGGATCATGCGAGTCACCACCGACCGACAACGGTGCGCACGGCTGTGCGCTGGCCCCGATCAAGGGGCCGGCGACACGCGCGGCCGGTGATCAGGGACACCTCGCCTCCAGATTCCGCAGCCGGACCAAGTTATAGACCGTGGCGGCGAAGGTAAGCTGCCAATCCACGAGGGCGACACCGCGATGCCGGAGTTTGCGCAAGCCGCCGACGGTCTTCATCCAGCCAAAGACCTGTTCTACGAGTTTCCGTTTCCGCTGACTGACGTGATAGCCCGCATGCCGCGTGGTCCGGCCATCGATCGCACTCCAGCGGACCTTCTGAGCAACGTGGGGCGTGACGGCCCGGATACGGACAGCGGCCACAAAGCTTGCCACATCGTAGCCCTTGTCCGCCCCGACCGTGCTGCCCGGCGGCGCGCTGGCCTCCAGCAACAGCGCCGCTGCCTCGCGTTCGGCGGTCCCCGTCGCGTGAGTCGCGCAGACGTTGGCGACAAGTCCCTGTCGATTGTCCAGCAGCACGTGGCCCAGATACGCCAGCTTGGCTTCCTTCCCCTGGCCCTTCCGAGGCAGCATCGCCTCCGGATCGGTCGTCGACTGGTGCGTGTCGTTGCGCCGCCGCTCCCCGTGGAAGTTGACCGTGGGATTCCCGGGGTCATCGGGCGGGTCGCTCTCCGCCGCGTCCCGGCACCGAAAGCTCTTCAGGCTGGCCCACGCTTCCAATTGGGTCCCATCCACAGTGAAGTGTTCGTCCGAGAGCAGCCCGGCCGCCCGCGCGTGGGCCTGCACCGCATCAAAGAAGGCGGCCGCGAGATCGCCCGCCAGCAGCCGGTCGCGATTCTTGGTAAACGTGGTGGGATGCCAAACCGGGTCGTCCAAATTCAAGCCCACGAACCAGCGGAACAGCAGGTTGTAATTGAGCTCTTCCATCAGCAGCCGCTCGCTCCGCACCGTGTAGAGCACCTGCAGCAACAACGCGCGCAGCAGCTGTTCCGGCGGGATCGACGGACGCCCTGTGTTGGCGTACAGGCCGGCGAACCTGCGCGACATCGTTCTCAGCGCTTCGTCCGTCAGCGCGCGAACCGCGCGGAGCGGATGGTCGGCTGGCACGCGCTGTTCCGGCGACAGGTAGCTGAACATGTGAGTGCTTTGCTCATCGTGTCCGCGCATGATGGGGCTCCCTTCAGCGGTGTTGGGAGCATGGTAGTACGCCGGGATCGATCTGTCGATCCCATTTCACGGAGTTTTTCAGCAGCCTGCTAGAGCCCGGGCCGTCCGGATGGCCTCGAGCTGCTCGTTCTGCTCGAAGCGAGCAGCTAAGTCCACGACTTTACCGAACCGTCGCAGACGCTGAGCGAAGACCTCGTCGTCTCTATAGAGCCCGGATGCCATTGTGGTTGGACTAAAGGCTACCACTTTCCATTGGGGTCGGGGTCGACAAAGATTTCCACGTGCATGACATCCCGATATTCACGTGCATCAGACCCCGTAAATAGGGCTTTTTACGTGCATGCGATCCCGAAATAACGTGCATGAGGCCCCGAAATTCACGCTATCTTTTTCAATCTAAAGCACTTCCGGCAAAGCAATATTTATACAGTAGATTTTTCAATATCTACGTACAGTATCGCCGTGGCCAACTGTGGAAAATCTCAAAACGGATTTTCCACAAGTTGCCACCGGCAACTTCCGAAACTCTCTCTTCTAGAAGCTTCGTGACGCTTCGTGTTCGGTGCTGTCTCCTGTACGAACTAGGCTCTCGTACTAGGCTGCGTCAGCTCGGCACGCTCGGCTGTCGTGAGGCCGTCGGTTCGCCGACCAGTATCGCGATCGGCCTGGGCCACCCAGTTGCTGATCGACTGAGCGGTTGGTTCAAACTCGTAGGCGAGCTCTTCCGGAGTAAGCCCGGTCCGGACCAACACGACCATCTGCTCGCGAAACTCCCGGGGGTAGGGCCTTCTGGTGTTCGGCATCGTGGGCTCCTTACTACCAATGGTTAGGTATCCACGAAAGCGGGCTTGCTCTCTCACGGTGAACGCAACACCAAGGACACTTAAGCGCGGAGGTGTTGCAGTGGAACGCCGGCATCTCGCGCGGTCCTTGACGTGGGATCGGGGCAAGGAGCTGGCCGGGCACCTGCAGTTCAGCATCGCCACCGGCGTGCAGGTCTACTTCTGCGATCCGTCCAGTCCCTGGCAACGCGGCAGCAACGAAAACACCAACGGGCTACTCCGCCAGTATTTTCCACGAGGCAGTGACTTATCAGCACATACTCAACGGCATCTTGGTGGCGCACATGCTTAACGATCGACCTCGACAAACCCTCGGCTGGATGAAACCAGCCGAGAAACTGGCTGAACTGTTGCGATGACCAGATGAGACCGCCGTACAAGTAGTTAAAAAAACAAGTAGTACCTCAGACGTTCGTGTGGAAATTTCACCTGCATAGCCTCCGCTCCTCGGCTGGGTCAAGGCGCTACGCGCCTCCTCCGCTCCGCTCCGGCCCTCCGGGTGACGCCGGCCGGGGGGCCTGCAAAGTCGCCGTTTCTGTCACGCGGTAAAAACGGGCATTGGGATTGCGGGTGACGAGCTTCGGGGGTTTAGGTGTTCGCATCAGCCAGGCGAGCCTCCGTCACACGTCCCGGCTGGCGGTTGCGCACCGTTCCAGACCAGCGCGCGCACCAGGGCCGGCATCACCGCCATAAGCCCGAGCCGGTCCATGTCGGGCACCCCCTCGCGCGGCGCGGGTCATCCTCGTCAGTATCCCCCACAAGGCCGGCATGCCGCGCGCGCGGCATAGGGGGCGCTGCGCCCCCCTTCGAACCCCCGAGCTTCAATGCCCAATCGCCGTGCTCCCCGCCGCCCTGCGCCGCGTCGCCCCGCGATTGCTCACGCGCGCGTGAGCGCGGATGAGCTCGCCGCCTGGCAAGCCAAGGCCGCTGCGGCGGGCGTGTCGCTGTCCGCGCTGCTGCGCCAGGCCATGGCGCGGACGCAGACCTGGACCGCGCCGGCGCGGGCGGTTGAGCGCGAGCGCACCCGGCAGATCGCGCGCATCGGCTCGAACCTGAACCAAGATCGCGCGCTGGGCGCACACCCACCTGGACGACCTAGCGGCCGTCGAGGTCCTCGCCCACCTGGTAGCCATCGAGCGCGCGCTGGCGCAATTGCGCGTGCGGGGCGCGGGCGATGCTGGTTAAGTTCCTTGCCCGCGGCACGGGCTCGGTCCAGGCCGCGGTTGACTACCTCACGCGCGAGCTGGACAGCCAGGGCGAGGTGCGGGACGACGTGACGGTGTTGCGTGGGGACCCAGACCAGGTGGCCGCGGCGGCCGACGCGCTGGCGTTCGACCACAAATACACGGCGGGCGTGATCGCCTGGGCTCCCGAGGACCAGCCGAGCGACCAGGCAATCGACCGGGTGCTCGACGCGTTCGAGCAGACCGCCTGGGCCGGGCTGGATCCGGATCGCTACGCCTGGGCGGCGGTGCGGCACCGCGACGCCGACGGCGGCGTGCACGTGCATGTGCTCGCCGCGCGGTGCGACCTGGAGACGGGGAAGAGTCTCAACATCGCGCCGCCGGGCTGGGAGCAGACCTATGGCCCGCTCGTCGAGGCGTGCAACCTCGACCACGGCTGGAGCCGCCCGGATGACCCGGCGCGGGCGCGGGCGCAGCAGCCGGGGCACCACGCCTACCTCAAGGCGGCGGCGCTGCGGGCGGGGATCGCGCAGGAGGCCGATCCCCGGGACCAGATCCGGGACTACCTACTGCAGGGCGTCGAGCACGGGAAGGTGCAGGACCGGGCCGGCGTGGTCGCCGCCCTGCAGCAGGCGGGCTTCGACGTGCCGCGGCAGGGTGACCACTACGTCACCGTGCGCGATCCGGACACCGAGAAGCGATGGCGGCTGAAAGGAACGCTGTACGAGCATGACTTCCAACGAGAACGATTTACGCGCCCCGGATGTCCAAAGAACAGAAGACAGAAGACGCTGAGAGTCTCCAACGATGTGTGGCCGATTCACACCGAAGCTGACCTGGTCAGATTCACGACCTCTACAGTCTGAAGGGCCCGCCGGTGCCACTGAATCTGCACTACAACCTCGCTATAACGGTACGCTGGCGCAGGAATGCGCAACGTGCAAGCTCGATGAGGACAAGAACCGGCGACATCGCCCAGCTGACCACCAGATTTAAGACACTACCCGTCTCTCGCGCGAAACAGGCTCACTGGTCCGGTTTGGTCTGACGACGTACAGTCCTCACGTCGGAGGCCGAATCGAGGACACGCACTCCACTGAGGGTGAAATACGGATGCACGACGCATGAATACCCTCGTCGATCCATGAGACATACGCCGCCCGGATGTCACACCCAGCGGATGTGAACGCGTGCAGTGGTGCGGTCGTCCCTCGACGGACCCCGCTCCTCTACCGGCCGCTCCATCGGTAGTTGAGGCGCGTGTAATAGTAGGCGCCGGTGAAGCCGAACGGGGAGAACTGGCCGTATTGATTGCCGACCGTGTTGGCGCCGTACCGGTTCACGTCGGGGTACGTGTTCAGCACGTTTTCCCCGCCGACCGCCAGGGTGACGGCCTCGCCGAACGGGAGGCTGAGTTCAAGGTCAAGCAGCGTCTTGCCGGCATAGGCTGGGTAGAACCAGGATTCCGCTAGTCCGCCCGCGACACCGGTGGCATTCCGGCCATCCTCGCTGTCCCAGTGCTACGGCTGATGTGATCAACTCTGAGAACGACCATCGTACCTACCTGCATCCGGCCAGGCGTAGGGTCCACCGTTAATCGGCGACCTTACGGTCGAGCGCGCGCCGATTCAGCGAGAACCTTCGCGCCGTGCTTGCGCAACTGGCCCTGCGGCCCGACGTACCGGTAGAGGGTCACGGGTTTGATGCCGAGTTCCCGGCAGAGTGCGGCCACGGAGGTGTCGCGATGGGCCATGGCAGCCTGGGCCAGTAGCACCTGGGCTTTCGACAGCGCGAAGGTCCGGCCGCCTTTGCGGCCGCGCGCCCGCGCGGCCGTGAGCCCGGCCCGGGTGCGTTCGCGGATCAGCTCCCGCTCGAACTCGGCCAGGGCCGCGAAGATGCCGAACACGAGGCGGCCGCCGGCGGTCGTGGTGTCGATCTGCGCGCCCTGGCCGGCGAGCACTCGTAGGCCGACGCCGCGGGCGGCCAGCTCCTGCACGGTGTTGACCAGATGGGCGAGGGTGCGGCCCAGGCGGTCGAGCTTCCAGACGACGAGCACATCGTCCGTCCGCAGCGCACGCAGGCAGTGGTCGAGGCCCGGCCGGTCGTCGCGGCCGCCGGAGGCGCAGTCGTGGTAGACGTGGTCGGCAGGTCCAGCGACTGAGAGCCATCCGCCTTCGAGACGCGGGCGTAGCCGATCAGCATGTCACGCGCGCATGCCAGTGCCGTGCGGCGCACGCGCCCTGGGCACACCTCGACGCTTAGACGACTTCAATGAGCACCTCGCCGCGTTCGAGCGCGGCCACGATGGCGGGTAATTCGGCTTCCAGGTGGGTCAGCAACACGACACGACGGGTGTTGCCCAATCGCAGCCACACGACGGCCGGTCCTTCGGTCAACACTCGTCGAATCGCGAAATCCTCATCCTTGGTCACGATGACGGCTCCCACGCTGGCGGCGTAATCGCGAATGGTATTGTCGGATGCCGACGCCATACCACGGTCAGCCACGTGCTCGGCGGTGTGTCCAAGGGTTTCGAGTCGACGCGCCAGCGCAGGCGGCAACTGCGCGTCGACGACGAAGCGCAACTACGCGCTCCGCAGGACGGGGTGGTCGTTCTGGCGCGCGGCGAATTCCAGCACCGCTCTGATGTCGGCAGACTCCAGATACTCGTAGTCGGCGAGGATCTCCTCGTGGGTCGCACCAGCCGCCATGAGATCGAGGACGTCCTTTACACGAATGCGAAGGCCACGAATGCACGGGCGTCCTCCGCACACCGCGGGATCGACGGTAATTCGATCGAGTTCGCTCATCTCAGATCCCAGTTGCTGACGTCGGCATCAAGCGCTCGTCCATGACTGAAAAATCAACTTCGCGAACTCCATGAGCTGCCCCGGGCCATTCGGCTCGACAACGGCAGCGAAACTGTGGGCGCAAGCCTTTGTCTACTGGCGCCAAGCCCACTGGGATCGATCTCACCCTAGCAGTTCATCCAGCCGGGCCAGCCCCAGATATTAGGCGGCTCTCGCAATGAAACTCGTGCCGCGCTAGAACGCGCCCTTCCATGTCCCATACCTCAACGACCCAATCACCCTCAGCTCCGGACGTGAGAAGCCTGCGACTGTACGTCCGCCAACTTGAACTCTCGATCGTGAGGTTAACAACACCCACCGTTCTGTTTTCATGAAACCAGACATGACGAACGATGTCGCCTACACGTCCACCTGTCACGTGTGTCCAAAATGTAGGTTGCGCACCGATGGCGAAGGAATCCGACCGTTCGACGAGTTCTTGATCCACAACGTCGATCCCTACTCCCGAACGAACAACCGACAAGTGCGGTGTTTGGGCATCGTCGGTTACAAGCACTTCGGGAACACGCAGCGGTTCAACTCCCTGCTCAAGAACAGCTGAGCCTCGTTGGAAGCGAGCCGGATCAGGCTCGGCCGTTTCCAGATCAACGGTTACTAAGGAGTCACTGACGACGGCCTCTGGTTTAAGATCGTTGTTCGATGGAAAGTAGCGCCAGCCCACCCATACGAGTAATACCAACAGCGCGACACTGAGGACAACTAACTCAACAGTACGGACGGAGTTCCATCGGTTAATAATTAGGGACCGACAGGCTTTAGCCACCCACCGTGCCCATTCAAAATGGTATCCAACGTTGTCGTGGTGTTGCAGCACGTTGATCCGTCGCCTCGTCTCCCGAAGGGACATCGAACGCTTCATCGGCCATCAACCCCTAATAACGAGTGATGAGAAGTAGAAACGGCTACGCTTAATTTAACAGAAGGTGCATATAAACGAGGTCAATTTAAAATATTGACGTGAGGTAACCATTAACCACTTGTATTTGTCAAGCCAATTTCCGGCGGCAAGAGCCATCGGGAAAGACGCGCTGAGGGCGTGGCCGCTCGCAAGTGAGCGACCGCGTCTGGCTCGTGAGCTTCATGCAGTACGATCTCGGCTACTTCGATGACGAAACCAGCCGCCTTGAACCGCCGCCCTTGGCGCACGTGACGCGCGGCTGGGACTCGGGGAATCGTCAGAGATGGTCGCGTAGTCGTGAACCGAGTCGCCGCTGAGTTTCAACAGCGCACGGGACATCCCCGGTTCTGAGCCAGCCGGACACGCAACACGAGGGCGTGATCACACGCTGATGCGTTCCACGATGTTGCGGGTGACCCGGTGGTGCCGCCGGTCGTAGACCTGCGTGGTGGACGGGTGCGCATGACCGGCGAGAAATTGCACGTCGTCGAGGGGGACCCCCTGGGTGAGCAGGTCGGTCACCACCATGACGCGGAACGAGTGGGGCGTGATGCGGGTCGGCAGGCCCGCGTCTTTCAACCGCCGGTGGAGCATCGCGCGGATCGTCCAGGGACCGATGCCGGCCCGGCTCAAGCCGGTCGGCGCGGACGCGGACGCGGCGCGGAACAAGGGCGCGTCTTTGGCATCGCCGGTCACGCCGGCGGCGGCCAAATATTCGGTGAGCCAGTGGTCGAGATCGAGGCGCACGGGGATCTCGCGGTCCTGGCCGCGTTTCTCCCGGAACCGCAGGGTCCGGCTCTCGCCGGCGTCGCACAGGTCTTGGAGGCGCAACTGTGCCAGGGCGCCCACGCGCGCGCCGGTGTAGGCGAGCGTGCCGAGGACGGCGCGGTCGCGGAGGCCAACCGGGCGGGCACAGTCAATCGAGGCGAGCAGCGTCCGCGTCTGCGCGACGGTGATCTCCGGCGTCCGGCCGGTGCCGGGGCCGCGGGCTTGTCGCGGGCCGGTGACGGAGAGGAACGGATTGAGCGTGAGCGCGTGGCGCGTCACCAGCAGGTTACCGAACTGCCGCAAGGCGGCCAGGGCGAGTTTTTGCGTCGAGGGCGAGCCGCCCAGGCTGTCCATGTAGTGTCCGGCCAGGAGCGGGGTGACGGCGCGGAGCTCGACGGGCTGCGCGTCGCACCAGTCGAGGAACCGGCTGACGGCGCGGCCGTAGGCCCGCCGGGTGTGCGGGTTCCGGTGGCGCGCACCAAAGAACTCGCCGGCGGCGAAGCAGGCGCCCGCGCCGGCGCGCTCGAGAATGGCCGGGTACCGGCCCTCCAGCGCCGCCGGGGCGGTGGGCAGTGGCACGAGCGCCGCGCCGGGGATCTCGGGCGTCGACATGCTGTGATAACGCACTTTATCACACAGTGTGTAGGCGACCCTGCGCCAGCCAGTTGCCGATGTACAGCATGATGCCCAGGCGACCTGGCCCCGGGCAGTGCGGCGGCGTTGGGCAACCACACCGCCGGAGTCCATCGAGGGAGTGGTCGGCACGAGCGCGATGGGGGCCCGGCGGCGGCGCGGGCGTGCGCGACGTTCTCCCGGCGGGCCATGATGGTCAGCCGTGGGCCAAGGACCGCGACGCGACGCGGCCGCGGGGTCGATGGCCGGCTCGGCCCGCGCACACGTCATCGAGGTACATGGCGGTTCGAGCACGGAGATCAGCGCGGCTGCACGCCAGGCCGGAGCTTGGCAAGGCTCTGAAGTGTGCGGCGGAATGTCGCATCGGGCAACGCTTTCAGGGCATAGAGGCCGGCACGGACGATCTCGCTTTCCCTAACTTCAAGATCAGAGGGTGTTGTGTTAGCCGACCGCTCGCCGACCGCTGATCGCTTCGCGCAAGCCGTCGAGCAACCCTTCCAGGTGGGCCATGCGCTCACGCAGTTGCGCCACCTCGGACCGCAGCTCCGCGAGCTCTCCGCGCAGCGCCGCGATCTCACTCCGGAGCCCGCGCGTGCTGTTCAAGATCAGCCCCGCGAGCGCCACACCCACGCCGAGAATACCAATCAGTTCTCCGCTCATTAGGTTCTCCGCCTCCACGCCGACAGACCACAAGAGAGTCGCATCAGGACACCGAACATGCAACCTCGTTGAGCGATCAGGTCAGCTACACTGGCGGCGCCCCCGCGCGTCAGACGGTATCCCGACCGCCACGGCGCGGAGCGTGGGCGGCTGCCGTGCTCGGGGCGTACTCGATCGGCGCGGTCGGCACCGTCGCACGGAACTCCTCGATCTCGGCTAGTCCTTCCCGTAAGCTCGACTGGTAGACCGTGGCGAGCATTTCATTCGCCGCCTCGCCGTGCACACGCGCGGCTTCAGCATAAACCGCCGCCACCTGTCCCCCGGGACCCCAAACATCGGCGTCAGCAGCACAATCGCCACCCCGAGGCCCACGACGTACTGGCCCCAGGCGACGATCTGGCCGTACGCCAGTTGCGGCCCGGCGATCCCCCAGATGCGTCTAATCGGCGGAATGAAAACGCCCAGGAAGAGGGCCGCGAAGACGATGTTGATGAGGAATCCCGGTAGCTGATTCCACCCCGCCATCGTCGCTTCGGGAAGGGAGCCACCGATCGTCTGCACGAGTACCAGCCCGAGCAGACCCCCGATCACCGAGGCCGGCAGATAGAGCTTCTGGAACAGGCGGATCTCGACGCGCAGGATCTTGCCGACCATCAGCAGGATGCACAGTGCGCTGAAGGAAAGGACGATGTTCATAGGATTCTGGTGCGAGTCATCGAGTCAGTCGTTGGACAACCGTGCGCTCAAGACAAGAGGATTACGAGGCCGTTGAAAACAACTGATTATACGCATCTGTTCGATGGAACGAATGACATCTCGAGTGGGCAATGAGCGTCGGTGCCCTGTGCAGGTCCGTTCAAACGGGCCGCGTGGCGACGATACGCCGCGCTCGAGTCGGGCGCTGCGGCTCAGCAGGCGTTAGGGCCGGAAGGTGCCCTTACCGGTTGGACGCCTGCTTGCTGGCGATAATGTCGTCGATCGAGCAGACGGGAAACCCGTTGATGTCCACGCCGCGGCGCCAGGCGTCCTCGAAGCGTTCGATGCCGTCTGGCGCGAAGACGAGGTCCACGTCAAACGGACCGTTCTTCAACTGGACGAAGTCCTTACCGCCTCGGATCTCGGCCGTCTGCGGAGGCGTGAGCGTGAAGCCGAGCTCCTGCAGGGCGTGCACGGCGCGGAGGGTTTCTGCAGGAACAGATCGGCGTCCTGTCTCCGCATCCGGAACGTTCAGATCTTTTGCGTGACGAGACGATCTCGCCCCACCACGCCTGCTTCCGAGTAGCGGCGGCGCTCATGGGAGTTAGCTCGCCGGCCGTTGCTCGCTGATCCGGCGTTGCACGGCCGATTCAGCGCGCGGTGACGAGTGTAGTCAAGAAGTGTCCCCATCAACCCGTTGATCGCCGTGTATCGGGCTCCGGGAGCCGCGCGTATGTGTTCCTCAGTCTGAACGTATGGATCGATCGGATCCGGCGTGAGCTCGTGACGGCAGCCCCTGAGAACCGCGTCCAGACTGGCCGGCGTCGTTTCTAGATGGAACTGGAGGCCCACAGCATTCGGACCGACCTGAAATGCCTGGTTTGCACAGGGGACGCTGCTCGCCAATCGTACGGCGCGATCGGGGAGGTCGAACGTCTCGCTGTGCCAGTGGAACGCAGTGCAGGCTGATGGAAACGTAAACGTCGGTACGGAGGCCGGAACGGCCTGTACGGAGAACCACCCAATCTCTCTGGTCTGGGACCGATAGACGCAGGCACCAAGAGCACTGGCAATGAGCTGCGCGCCGAGACACACGCCCACGATGGGAATCTCCCGCGCGATCGCATCACGCACGAGCGCCTTCTCTGGGGCGAGCCACGCCAGGTCGGCTTCATCGTTCACGCTCATCGGTCCGCCCATGGCAATCAGGAGGTCGAAGGCTTCCGTCGTCGGCAGCGGATCTCCGGCGAAGAGACGCGATACACGAACTACCGCTCGACGCGCCTCCAGCCAGTCGCCGATGCTGCCAGGCCCCTCGAACGGCGCGTGCTGCAGCACGTGGGCCCTCATCCCTCGTCTCTTCGTGGCAGAGTGGCAACGCTGAAGCGACCGCGCCAAGGCCAAAGTCGCTTGCCTGAGCTCAATGCCATTGATGGGAGTCCACTTGTTGATCCGAACAGGGGGGGGTTCAGGCCGCCACTTTAATTTAGTTCAACATCCACCTGCGTCTCGCCCTCTACTGAAGGTCCTCGACACACGGAAGCTCTGTCTGAGCGTCCGATCCTGGCCGGGACGCTACTCGCACACCGGGGGGGCTGTGTAGTCCAGATCCAGCAGTCGGAAATAGTTCTGTCCCAACGCGATGTTCCGAAAGGCGGTATCGTGCAGGTCACGAAGGATTTGACTCGTGACGTACAGCTCCGTTCGATAGACGTCGATGTCCTTGTCCCTCGACGCCAGGAAGTCCGTGCCAGGCAGGATCCGTTCCGAGTAGTCATTCAAAAACGGTACATAGCGCGCCCGGTTGTCCGGCTGGGAGAAATAGGCGTCGTCGATCACCCGCCAAGAGATATCCACCATTAGCTTTGGGTAGCGATCCAGCAGCGACGTGACCGTCTGGATATGCTGGGCGGCATTCATGTCGACCAGTTCACGGGACAGCCCCATATGCACCCACACAATTGCGTTCTCAGGGTACAAGCGCAGCACTTCCTGCAGGAGAGGTAGGTGTCGAGTCGGATCCTCGTCCGTTCCCAAATCCGCGTGTACCGCAAGCGGGATGTCTCGTTCCCGCAACGCTTCCATGAAGGGCGCCCACTCCGGGAGGGTGGCCAGGGCGACCGGCGTATGTCCGTTCGGGAACAACGCTTGTTTCACCAGGTTCACCTCGCCCATCCAGGTGAACGCGCCGGGGTATTCTTTCTCCAAGAGGTGCATCCCTTGGAGGATCGCTTCCGGTTGCGACAAATCCGGGAAGGTCATCGAGAGCGTCAGATGGACGCCGGGGTGCGCGTTCCTGCTGTAGTTGGCAGCATTGACGAAGTCGTTCTTCAGCGTTGGCGTCACTGGCGTGCCTGGGCACTCCAGGTAGTAGGTGCAGGACGACGCCGGGGGCAGCATTTGACCAATGCCAGCGATGTTGGCGAACAGGACGCCGGTCTCTTGAAGGTACGAGACCACCTCCTCGAACGGGATCGCGGGGCCTCCAAACGGACGGAAGTGCAGGTGGGTATCGACAACCGAGGTCTGGGATTGGCTGGAGCGGTCGTAACAGGGCGGGTCATCGGTCTGGAACATTGCCAATGTTGGCTTCGAGACGCAGCCAGCGGTCCCTGAGATGCCGATTAGAATCAGAAGGGCGTACGCGGAGAGTTTCATCCCTGGATCCAGACAACGCGCATTCGGTCCACGTGCGAAGTTGCCCTCCTTGGATGACGTGCGCCCGTGTACATGTTAGATAGCTCGACGCAGGGCCGTGGCACGGATGACTAAACCGTCGGCGCAAATGCGTGCCCTATGCACCACCACGGTGTGTCGCCCTCGCGCACAAAGGCGGGCGCCCGGTCCAGTTCCGGACGTTACAGGCCTACCAGCAGTCGAAGTCCTGACGGTGCGCCGAATCCGCCGCACCGTGATTCGTGACACCGGGCGGTCGCGGCGCGTCAGGCGACGACGTCCAGCGCCGATTTTCGCGAGTCCCGGATCGAGATGATCTGATCGAAGCCGCTGATCCGGAAGACCTACTCGATATGGTTCTGCATGGCGCAGAGGGCGATCTTCCCCTGGCTCGCGTGCAGGGCCTTGGTGGCGATCAGGAGCTCGTCCAATGGGTAGGAGCACCAGCACGTCGTGGTCTCGTTCTTCTGCAACTTCGATATCCATTGATTGATGTGCCTCGCGTCGACTGGCCGCGTCACCCGCCCGTCGGCATCAGATTGTGTTCCAGCGTCACCCGGTTCTTGCCGTCCACGAATTCGTGGCTCACGCGGTCGGCGAACGTCTTGACCAGGTGCAACCCCAGGCCGCCCACAGCCCGCTCCGCGATCCCTGACGTCACATCTGGGTGCGTGTCGGCCGTGGGATCGAACTTCGTCCCGTTGTCCACCACCGTCAGGACCAAGGCCGTATCGGTGACCCGCACGGTGATCTCGATCTTCGGAGACGCGATCCCATCGAAGCCGTAGGTCACGGTGTTGGTGATCAGTTCCTCGAGCGCCAGGTTGACCATGTAGATCTGCGGCTCTGACAACTGGATGGCGTCGCCGAACGCCTTCACCATCCGAGACAGGTCGCGCACCGCAGACAGCCGGGGCGAAAGCGTCACGTGCAAGTCTTCAAACATCATCGGGACGGCCGTCACGTCGAGTATGTACTTATACCGAGCACGGCCATAAAAAGAAACAGCGCTCGGGCACCGCCGTGATGGGGTTCAGTGCCGGCGCAGCACCAAACAGGTCATGTCGTCAGCGGCCGCGGTCCCGGCGGAGAAGTCGGCGATCCTGTGCCAGACGTGGTCCACAAGCTGCTCCGGCGAGCGCCGCGCCGTCGAGCGTGGCCTCGAGCCGGTCCTTGCCGAACAACTCGCCGCCGCCGTTCACCCGTCGGTCAGCCCATCAGTATAGAGGAAGAGCGTCTCCTTCGCGTGCAGGGCCTCGCGGCGCATGTCGTATTCGAAGTCGTCGAGGATGCCCATCGCCAACCCGCCGGTCATGGGGAGCACGCGCCGGGAGCCGTCGGCCTGCACGATCACCGCCGGCTCATGGCCAGCGCAGACATACTCGATGACACCTTCCTCGAGATCGACCATGGCCAGTACGCAGGTGACGAACAACCCCATCGGGTTCTCGTGGCACAGCCGGCGGTTGACTTCACTGGCGATGGCGGCGATCTTGCCCGTCCCGGAGGCCACCGAGGTGATCGCGCCTTGCGACGCCGCCATGAACAGGGCCGCCGGCACCCCCTTGCCGGACACGTCGCCGACGGTGACGAAGAGCGTGCCGGCGGCCGGCTTCAGCATGTCGACGAAATCGCCGCCCACTTGTTGCGCCGGCGTCATCCGCGCATAGGCCTCGAAGTCGCCGAATTGCACCTGCCCTTCGCGCACCAGTGCGGACTGGACCACCTTCGCCATCGCCAAGTCCTGCTCGATCGCCTCATGGGCGCGCTGGAGTCGCCGGTTGGTCGTCTGGAGCGCCCGGGTTCGCTCCGAGACCAGCAACTCGAGGTGTTCTTCACGGGTGAAGACCTGCACCGTCATGTCGGAAAAGACCGCACCCCGCCGGACAGGCTGTATCAGGCGTGGCTGCGGGGCGACATCGAACTCGTGACGTCCACGGCACAAATAGCCGAGATCGCCGATGTGATCGCCCGACCCCGTCTGCACAAGTTTCTGGACGCTGACGAAGCCGCGGTCGCCGTAAAGGCCAACCTGATCGTCTCCGGCGACAAGAGACACATGCTCGCCCTTGAAAAGGTCAAAGGTCATACAGACGTGACTGTACTGCGATAGCAACGCCCAGCCGATGGGACGTTGCGTTGTCGTCTGTGCGGCAGTCCATTGCCGGGCGCCGGGGATGTCGAAATAGGGTGTGTCAGAGTTGCGAATTCGGCCGCGTTTGGCCGAACATAATGTGTACATACACGTACGACCATTTTGCCCCCTTTTTCGGGAGATATGTACAGCGGCGGATTTCGTTTCAGCCCCGGTTTCCGGGCCTGTATCGCGGTCGCGCCCGAACAAGTACGCTACGAGGGGGGGGAGGGAGCGATCCCCCGCCAAAGGGGGGGGCCCGCGGCAGCATTCGCGCCACTTTCGCTGTGGTGGCGGCACAACACGTTGCGCCGCCACCACAGCGACTTTTCAGCCCCCTGGGGTCGCTCCCTCCCTAATTTATCCCTCCGGGAAGGGGGGCGCCGCCAGGGCGGCGCTACGCCGAAATGCGCTCCATGCTCCGGCCCTTCGGGTGACCCACCTGCGAGCGGGCCGGGCATGTATATGGGAAGCAGCGGTGCCACAATCCACACAGCGATGGGACGCATCGGCAGGAATCAACTCTGTCCCTGCGGCAGCGGGAAAAAGTTCAAGAAGTGCTGCGGCAGCCCGCAACCCGCTCCGCTTACCGACCCGGCCAGGGTGACTGAGTGGCCCAGCCTGTTCGGTCCGGAAGCGGCGGTTCTCACGTCCCTGCTCGACTCTTTTGCGCGATCGGCTAGGCCGCGCACCTATCGGATCATGCCGTGCGCCGAGTACGCGGCTCTTGAGAGCATCGCGAAGCGCAATCAGGTCTATTGGCAGGAAATGCTCTACCGTGCGCACTTCGGGGCGTGCGTGGCGCTGATGCGCCTTCGCGAGTGGCTGCACGGAAGCGAGCGCGCACTCGCTGATGGGAACGTGCTGATGCTGGCTGCGGGGATTCGCGGTTTTTTGGAGGCCGCGGCAGATACCTGGCAATCCTTTTCGGATGTGCCGTCCAGCCTGGCCGACTGCCACATAGTGGTGCGACTGGCGATCAAGGGCGAGTATTCCGAGCAGCTGGCCCTGGCGCCAGAACTTGAAAACATGCTCATTCATTTCGCGTTCGCGCGAAAACTCAAGCCAGGCGAAGGCCCGGCCATACACAGCGCAACAACGGCGAAGAATGCAATATCAGCGATCGAAGAGTCAGCACCGGCGATCGGCACCGTGTACGCGGCGCTCTGCGACTACGCGCACCCAGCTGCGGCGAGCGTGTTCCGTTTCGGTGAGATAATCCACTCTGGCAAGGTCACGTTCAGCCCGCAGGCCGGGCCGGAGAAGACCCGCGAGATTCTCACGCTGTCTGGTGAGGTCGGTCGTGTGGCGCTGGTGCTCGGTGCAGCCCCGGTCGTAATGACGCTGAAGGTGCTGAACTCTTTGGCGTTTACACCTGTGGCAACGCCGTGGGCGGATGGCGTAGCGGCGCTGTTGAGCGCGGAGGCTGCTGGCGGCCGGGCGGGCGGTCTCGCGCTTGAGCTCGCGATGCATCCGCTCGTGGGTGCCGTTCTCTTGCGGACTTGCTGGCGTGATGCGCTGATGCACGATGCCAAGCTGTATCCACCAGACGTTCAAGGCCGCCAGGCCGTGAATGCCCGTCGAGGCGAACGGCGCGCCGTTGTCGGTGCGGATGGCGTCCGGCAAACCGACCTCGCGGAACAGAGCGCGGAAGATCGGTTTGGCGTCGGCGCGGCGCGGACATCCACGGGTTCCCTGTCTGCTCGATCGACGACATCATTGCTAGCAAGCAAGCGAGCGGACGAAGGACCGCGAAACGCTCCAGCGCTTCCGCGACTACCTTCGCCAGCGCGGCCGTCCTACCCCGCCGCTGCGCCTGCCCGCCTTGCCAAAATAGCCTGGGGGCCTCCGGTGCTGGGGAAGATGTTCGGTAAGTAGCCGCTTCTCTCCGTCCAGGGTTGTCCACTTTCGTCCAGGAGCGGTGTTGGGGCTGTCTATCGGGCCGGAAGGTCTCCTTCCGGCCCGATAAGAGCTTTCTGAGCCGCAGCGTCCGGCCGGCGTCACCCGGAGGGCCGGAGCGGAGCGGAGGAGGCGCGGAGCGCCTTGACCCGGCCGGGCGCGGAGGCTATACCGTTGCGATTTCCACACAAACGCTCCGAGGTACTACTTGTACGTTCTACTTGTACGTAACTACTTGTTAGGTGTCCCGTTTGACCGTATGGATCCCGGTTTTAGGTGTCCCGTTTGCCCGTATTTTCCGGGATTATAGGTGTCCCGTTTGACCGTGCATAACTCCCTGGAATCACAGGGTGTTGTGGAAAACACCCGTTGAGGCCCTGAGCGGCCCCAGGAGCCGCGACCGCCAGGGCGACGGAGGGAAGGCACCCTGTCCGCCGGAGCGTTCTCGAGCTCGTAGCCGACGCATCCCGGCGCGTCGACACGCGTGGCGCTTACGACCTACAGTAGGAGATCAAGGGCGACTGCGGCACGTACACGAGCCACGATTCCCAGTCCCCTCCCGGTCTATACTTCAGCTTCCGACGTCTTGGCCCGGTGCCGTGTGTGGGGGCGTTTCCATGAGGAGAGAGCGATGAATCGTGCACGTTCCATTCTGCTGATCGTAGCCGTAATCGTGAGCGCGCGACCCGCCCAGGCACAGTTCCTTCAGGTGGGTTCCTTCGACTTCCCGACGTCCGCGTCGGGCGAAGTCCAGCTCCACTTCCTCCGAGGGACGGCCATTCTGCATAGTTTCGGTTGGAAACAGGCGATCGAGGAGTTCCATGCCGCTCAGGAGCTCGACCCTAACTTCGCGATGGCCTACTGGGGTGAATCCCTCGCATACAACCATCCGCTGAACTCGGAGATGGACCCGACAGAGCCTCGAAAGGTGCTCCAGCGGTTGGCGCCGACTCGCGCCGAGCGACTCGCCAAGGCCCCGACCGAGCGTGAGAAGGGCTTCCTGAACGCCGTCGAGATCCTGTGGGGAGCGGGTGATCACGTCACCCGCAGGGTCGGCTACATGGACACGATGAGCCGGCTATACGAGCAGTACCCGGACGACACCGAGGTCGCGAGTTTCTACGCGCTCTCGCTTCTGAGCACGGCCGGCAGGACACGTGACCTGACCGGGCGACTGAACATCAGGGCCGGCACCATCGCCTTGAATCTATTCGAGCACAACCCGGACCATCCAGGTGCCGCTCACTATACGATCCACGCGTTTGACGACCCTCTGCACGCTCCGCTCGCCCTGCAGGCCGCGTACCGTTTCGCCGAGATCGCTCCGGCGGTTTCGCATGCGCGGCACATGCCCACGCACATCTTCATCCAGCACGGCATGTGGGGCCAGGTCTCGCGCAACAACGAGTCCGCCTATACCGCTGCGAGAGAGTTGTGGAGGCCGGGCGACAGCATGGGAGACGCGGTCCACGCGCTGGATTGGGGTCAGTACGGAGACCTTCAGCTCGGGGACTACGCCAGGGCGAGAAAATGGATCGATCGGATCGAGAGCATGGCCCTCCAAGGGAGGTTTCTAGAGGGCGGCCCGCAAGGCGCACCAGGGCAGGCCCGGCCCGCGGGCGCGGTCCCGCTACTGAAGGCCCGTTACGTCGTCGAGACCGAGGAGTGGGACGTGCGGCCGATCACCAGTGAGTCGTCGATGCATGAGCTCCTGGCGACAGGGCTGAGCGCCGCGCGTACGGGCGACCAGGCGGCCATGGCGCAGGCCGAAGCCGCGCTCAAGGAAAGAGCCGACCGCGGTCCGAATGGAAACAGGACCGCCCGCATCATGGCGAAGCAGGTCGGCGCGCTGCTGCAGGTCGGAACGGGACATGGAGACGTGGCGACCGGCCTCATGGACGAAGCGCAGGCCATCGTCGAAGAGGGAGCGCCGCCACGAGGTCCGGCCTCCCCGGTCAAGCCGGTCCACGAGCTTTACGGTGAGATGCTGTTCGACCTGAGCCGGCCCGCCGATGCGATCGAGAAGTTCGAGATGTCGCTCCGTCGCATGCCGAACCGTCCGCGGTCGCTTCTCGGCCTCGCTCGGGCGTACGCCGAGGCCGGTGACCGTGAGATGGCTGCCGAGGCTTACGGGAAGTTGACCACGGTGTGGGCGGGTCGTGAGTCGTTCGACGGGTTCCAGGAGGCGCGTCGTTTTCTGGAAACCGCCGAGTAGCGGTAGGCGACTCAGGTACTGAACTCATGCGAATACGGCCCCGGAACGCCCTGCCTCAACGCGCTCAATTGGTTGACGGGGCTATAAGAGACTCGTACATGAACTCTTCGGCAAACTCGACGCACTTGAATTCCAACAGCTGCGCAGTTGGTTCAATCCGACGATAGAGGTTGGAGCACTGTTCCGGTTCTCTCGTCGTTTGCGGTCGTCATTTGGGAGCCTCTTTAGTCGAAGACGTTGACGGCGTCGACGCCCTCGGCCCGCACAACGTCGCGCGGGCCGAGCGCGGGGAGCCATCCACCTTCGAGACGCGGGCGTAGCCGATCAGCATGTATCACAAACGGCTGTTTGCGACACGCAGACGCGGGCCGAGGCGGTTGTTGACCGCTGTTTCCAAACGGTTCCGAAGGCGCTTTTCGGCCCTCTAGCGGCAGGGTGGGTGCTGGCAGTCGCAGCGAAGCTCGATCTTGTCGCCCGCCTGCTGGCAGTGATCGCTGCAGTACTTCCCGTGAGGGCCGTGCGGCTGCACCATGCACTGACACACAGAATGCGCGCATTTCTTTTCGACGCTGGCCACGACGCACCTCCTCCGCCGGCACTCTACTACACCTGCGGGTGCCCCCCCGGCCCGCTGTACCCGTAGGTCTCGATGAGTCGGTGCGCCTGGGCGCGGGTGAGTCGGACGGTGCCGGCGCTGCCGCTGATTGGGCAGTTCCTGCTCGGGCTGAGCTTGCTAGGTGTCTTTGCTAAACACGTTGTTCATCCGGAGCACTCTGAAAAGAATGGAGTTTCCAGACCACCGTTCTGACCAGAGGAGGCCCCGGATGACGCTTCATCGTAATGCCAAGACGACCCCGACTTCGCGCCTGGAATTGGTGCGCCGTGTCCTGTTCGATGAGTGGGCGCACGACGCCGTGGCCGAGGGCTACGGCGTAAGTGTCCGCACGGTTGCGAAATGGGTGCGCCGGTTCCGCGAAGAGGGTGCAGCCGGGCTGGAGGACCGATCGTCCCGGCCGCAGCGGACTCCGCATGTCACGCCGGCGATCCGGGTCACGTTCATCCGGCAGCTCCGCGAGCAACACGGCCTGCCGGCCTGGTCGGCCACGGTCTCGGCGTGCTCGACCGCGAGCACCTGAACCTGGAGCTGGGCGTTGACGCCCACCGCCGCGAGAGTCCGATGCTGGAAGACGTGGACAAAGCGATTCTCGGCCGGGCTTCCCAGGGCTGGTAAGACGAGGGGCCGGCGCAACGCCGAAATGCGCTCCACGATGTTGCGCGTGACTGTGCGACCCCGGCGGTCGTAAATCTGGGTCGTCTTCGGCGTGGCGTGCCCGGGCCGGGTGTTGCACGTCTTCCAGCGGCACGTGCTGGCACCGCACCCTCGCCCGAGGCTACAGTTCCCGCAACGCGGCGGGGATAGGGAGGCGGGCGGCGCGGATCGCGGGCCGGAGCCCTCCCACGAAGCCAAGCAGGAGCGCCGCAGGCCATGCCGCCGGCATGACGGCCACCCTTGAGGCGCACTGGGGCCAACGGCTGGTCGTAGACCTCATAACGGATGATCTGCCTGTCAACGAACGCTCGCTCTACCGCTTCGTCGCGCTGTACACCGAGGAGGACGGAGAGCGCCAGGTGGTGGAACTGGCCGCCATTCGCATCGTGTTGGACGCCTTCCCGGCGCTGTTACGTCCAGAGTTTATTGAAGGCGTACGCCCCTTCGGGGACATCCTGGCTCGCGCGGGCATCACGTTCTGCGCCAGGCCATCAGGATTTTTCCGGCTCGAAGCCGACGAATTCATCGCACGGAAAGCGAGTATAGCTTTCGGCGCAACGCTCTACGGCCGGGTGAACGAACTGCGTGGTGAAGGCGATGTGCTGCTATGCGAGACCGTGGAGATGTTGCCGCGCGCCTGAACACCCGAGAACGCTTGTCAAGCCGAATACCGGTCAGTGTCGGTCGGAAACCAAGCTGTCGTGCCGCCGAGCAAATGGGTCACCCGGAGGGCCGGAGCGCAGCGCACCAGCCTAAAGGGCGGCCGGCCTCCAGATGGCGAACCTTCTCGACGAGGAGCGCTTTGTCCGTGGCGAGGTCCGCCACGACGCGCTTCATGCGCCGCGTGTCCTCGGCCTCCACGGCCCTTTCGCGATGCTTCAGGCGTGCCTCCCCGCCGGCCAGAAACTCGTCACGCCACTGCGAGAGTTTCGCCGCCGTCACCCCGTGGCAACGACTCAGACTCTCGAGCGACTCCCCCTTCAGCAGCTCAATGATGACGGACACCTTCCGCCGCGCCGACCACCGCCCCGTGCCGACCAAACGGTCGCGAGGCTGAAGCCTCTCCGGTCGCCCTCCGAGGCCCCAGCCTCGCCATGTTTTCCCTTGGACATAGCCCATTCTCCCTCTCACAAAGAGCTGTCCAAGGAAATCGTGGGGCGCGGGAGTCTGGGAAAACCGCTTTAGCTGCCGGTCAGAACTGACACTTCATGTTGAGGCTAATTCCCCAGAATTGAATGTCATCCGTCTTTACATAGTAGGTAACGGGAACCGGCGGGTTACCGGCCACCGACGCATGACCGCGGAGAGAATCATATGCCGACTCGTCATTGAATTCACCGAAACTCGCCCATCGGAACTTGAGCCCGATGGTGACCGGCTTGCTGACCCGGTAATCCAGGCCCGCCATCGCCTGGTAGCCGAGCAGCAGAGCCGATAATTTAGCGCTGTCAGTGGTGATCGTGCCGGCTATTTCCCGGTTTAACGCCTGGGCTTTCGCCAGCTCATCACCAGTCAACGCCTCAGTATCGAATACCGTGATGTTCTCGGGGTCATTTGTCCGGTGCCAGAGGGTCCGGTACGCAAGCGAGGCGTTCGCAAAGCCGACTCCAACCCCCAGAGCCGGCGTAAACTTCGAATCAGAGCGCAAGTCGTAGTAAAAGTTGACAAAAACATTGTGCGACAATACGGCATCGACTCCGTCCATGACGGTCTGGAATCCCGGATCCGTGCCGGGGTCATAATTTGTTGCGGAATCATAGGGAACATCCGTGCTCTCATGGGCTGCGCTGCGATAGAAGTATTCGCCCTCGGCCCTGAAGGCCCCCCTGCGATACCCCAAGGCCAACCCAGCCAGGAGCCCCTTACCGCCATCAAACGACTCGTCCATGGGCCCCCAAGTCGAAGGGGCATTGCCACACGCTCCTTCTTCGACCTGAAAACCGTCCGGGTTTATGGTCTTGTCGCATCGGATCGCTGAATGCGCCGCCGCCGCACTTGATACCCAATCATCCGCCCCCCCGGTCTTCACGTCCATTTTCGGGGCTACCGCACCCCCCAGGTCCATCCCCATATACCAGCCGTTCTGGGCCAACACCGGGCCGGAGGAAACCACCAAAGCGATCACCAGGAGCACGAGCGAGAGTTTTTTTATGATGTCACCCCGCTTTTCTTTTCCATCACAACGCTCTTTTTTAACAAGCAAACCCTCATCTCCGTCGTCCGTGAGTCCGAATGGAGATCCCCAGGAATGGATTTGCCCCGGTTCCATGGACGGGTACGGTCTCACGCTCACGTACTCTGCAGGCTGTTGTCTCCTCTCGTAGTTGAGGGGCGACACGTAGCCGAGGGTCGAGTGGCGACAAGGCGGATTGTACCAGCCCGCCCCACTGGAAGATGGCGATTCGTGCATCCGTGCCTCGTCCTGGCTCTGAAACCGGCGGCGGTTCAAGACTTCGCGTTCGAGCGGTGCGAAGAAGCTCTCGGCCATGCGCTCGTACGCGTCGCCGGTGGACCCAGTCGACGGCATCACGCCGGCTCATGGCCGCGCTGAACTTTTCTACCACTTGACAGACACGCTCGCGTGCGCTGTACGCTGTGGCTCATGGCGCCGCGCGCACACAAGTTGACACTTCGCCATCACGGACCGGCCTGCCTCGCGCTGGTGCTGGTCTTCGCCGTTCTGGTGTCTTCGCCTGGTGTCGCCAGCGCTCAGGACGGGACGCTCGCCGGGACAGTCACCGACGCCACGGGCGGCATTCTCCCCGGCGTCACCGTGGAAGCGCGGGACGCGGCGGGTAGCGCGCAGGTGACCGTCACCGACGGGACCGGCCAGTTCACGTTCAGCGGGCTCGCCCCGGGGACGTACACCGTGACGTTCACCCTCGTCGGCTTCACCGCCGCCGCGCAGGTGGTGGAGATACGCGCCGGCGCCACGGCCGTCCTCGACGTGGAAATGGCGGTCGGCGGGCGCGCCGTGCAGGTGGTCGTCGTCGGCACCCGCGCCCAGCCGCGGTCGGTGACCGCCTCGGCCGTGCCGATCGACGTCATCCGCAACGAGGATTTCGTCAGCCAGGGCAGTACGGACCTGGCCGATCAGTTGCGGACTGTCGTTCCCTCGTTCAACATTAGCATTCAACCAATCAGCGACGCGGCGACCATCGTCCGGCCGGCGAACCTGCGCAACTTGGCGCCCGACCACACGCTGCTCCTGGTCAACGGCAAGCGCCGCCACCGCGCGGCGGTCATCACCTGGCTCGGCAACGGCGTCGCGGACGGCTCACAGGGGCCGGATCTCTCCGTCATCCCCTCGATTGCGATCCGGCAGGCCGAGGTGCTGCGCGACGGCGCGGCCGCGCAATACGGCTCGGACGCCATCGCCGGCGTGATGAACTTACAGCTCCAGGATGCCCCCTCGGGCGGTAGCCTGGAGTTCCGCACCGGCGCCTACCGCGATGCGAACCCAGGCGACCCGTCCACCTGCGGGACGGGCATCCTCGGCGACATCCAGCATTCCTGCAACGGAATCGGCGGGCGGGGGCAGGCGTTCACGGTCGCCGGCAATGTCGGCCTGCCGCTCAGCACGACCGGGTTTGCGAACCTCAGCTTTGAGTATGGCGAGGCCGCGCCAACCAGTCGCGGCGTGCAGCGGACGGGGGCGCAGAACATTATCGCAGCCGGCAACAGGAACTTGCGCAACCCGGTCCAAGTCTGGGGCGCGCCGCGGCGCGAGGACGACCTGAAGCTGTTCGGGAACTTCGGTTCGCTGATCGCGGGCCGCTGGCAGGTCTACGGCCACACCAACTACGCGAGCCGCACGGTGACCGGCGGTTTCTACTTCCGGAATCCGCATACCCGCGGCGGGGTCTTCCGCGGCCCGGTGGTTGATGGCCGCCAGACTCTACTCGTCGGCGACCGGGTCTGGGCCGCGACCGGCGTCGAGGGTGCCAGCAACTGCTCCGTGATCCCGATCATCGACCACGTCCCCGATGCGGCCGCCCTCGCGGCGGTGGAAGCCGACCCGAATTGCTTCACGCTCTACAGCCGGTTCCCCGGCGGGTTCACGCCGCAATTCGGCGGCGACCTCGTCGACTATTCGGTGGTCGGCGGCCTGCGCCAACTCTCGGACACCGGCCTCAACTGGGACGTGAGCATCAGCAGCGGCACCAGCGAGGTAGATCAGTTCATCTCTGATACGGTCAACGCGTCGCTCGGCTCCGACACACCGACGTCGTTCAAGCCCGGCAGCTACCGGCAGCACGACGTCAATGTCAACCTCGACGTCTCGTATCCGGTCAGCGCCATGGTACACGTCGCGGGCGGCACGGAGTGGCGCAACGAGCAGTTCACGATCGGCGCGGGCGGACAGCCGTCGTGGGAGATCGGCCCGTACGCCGCCCAGGGCTTCAGCTCCGGGTCGAACGGCTTCAACGGCTACCGGGCCGACACGACGGCGGGCCGCTGGAGCCGCCGGAACGTGGCGGTCTACGGGGACGTCGAGTTCAACGACCCTGACGGCCAGTGGATGGTCGGCTCGGCCATCCGATCCGAGCATTTCGAGGACTTCGGCTCGACGACGAATGGCAAACTCTCGGCGCGCGTCACGCTGACCGACGTGGTCTCGTTGCGCGGTGCCGTGAGCAGTGGGTTCCGGGCGCCGACCCCCGGGCAGCAGCACGCGTTCAACGTGACGACCGCGTTTATCGGCGGGCAGTTGACCAACAACGGCGTCGTGCCGGCCACCTCCGCGGTGGCCGTCGCGCGGGGCGGCGGGCAGCTCCAGCCGGAAACCTCCCTCAACGTCAGCGCGGGCACGGTCGTTGAGCAGGGCCCATTTCTCTTCACCGCCGACTTCTTCCAGATCAATATCGACGATCGGGTTGCCCTGTCGCAGGAAATCGCGCTGACGGAACCCGAGATCTTGACGCTGCTCGCGGAAGGGATTCCCGAGGCGCGGAATTTCCAAGTGTTCCGATTTTTCCTGAACGACTTCTCGACGACGACCCGGGGGCTGGACCTGATCTCGAGTCTAGTGGTCGGGCGCACGACAGTCAGCGCGGTCTTCAACTACACGGACACGGCGGTCAAGAATATCGACTCGGCGGTGATCGATGAATTTCGCATCAACGCACTGGAACGGGGCTTGCCGAATACCCGATGGAACGTCACCCTCCTCCACCGAGCCGACCGGTGGAGCTTGCTAGGCCGGCTGAATTACTTCGGCCAGTACTGGGACAGCGAGGATGGCCGGAATGCCGCCGATGTCGCGGGCGGACTAGCGGAATCCTGGTTCTACCCAGCCTATGCCGGCAAGGCGCTGCTCGACCTTGAGCTCAGCCTCCCGTTCGGCGAGGCCGTCACCCTGGCGGTCGGCGGGGAAAACGTGCTGAACACGTACCCCGACGTGAACCGGTACGGCGCCAACACGGTCGGCAATCAATACGGCCAGTTCTCACCGTTCGGTTTCAACGGCGCCTACTACTACACGCGCCTCAACTACGGATGGGGCGGCCGGTAGAGGAGCGGGGTCCGTCGAGGGACGAACGCACGACTGCACGTTTTCACATCCGCTAGTGAGAAATCCGGACGGCGGATGTCTCATGGACCGACGAGGGTAGCCATGCGTCGTCCGCCGGCGCGGCGACCGGGCTCACGATGCGCCACGACCACGGTAGTCAGTACATGAGCGACGACTTTCACGCCGAGCTTCGGTTCCTCGGCATCGTGGCGTCGCCGGCCTTCGTTCGCCAGCCGGACGGCAACGGTTGCATCGAACGGTTCTTCCGCACCCTCAAGGAACAGCTGCGGTGGGTGCGGCACTTCACGGATGTCGAGGACCTGCAGCAGGCGCGGCTCCTGGGGCCGCTCAGCGCCACGCGCGGCGGTTTTCCACAAAACGCTGTGATTTCGTGGAGTTTTCCACGCATAAATTAAGTGGTACCACCAAGGGTCGAACTACCGCATAAAAGGGGGTACAACGTACAAGTAGGTACGTACCAAATAGTACGTACGACAAATTACGTACAGGCCGTTGGCCTGTGCATTCCATTGCTGAGCATCGAAAACAGGCCGGAGCGCCCGTTAGTATGCAGCGGTGGTCCGTGCCGTCTCAAGACGATCCTGCGCGCGATCCCGCTACCTCATGGCTGCAGCTCGGAGATCTCAAACGAACGTAGGCCGGTTGGCCGCGACCCATGAGCGCAGCCAACGGGAATGTGAGGGCCGACATAACGTCTGCGCCCGGGCTGGAGTGGATGCGGCTCGCGCTCGTGCTCTGCCTGTTGACCGAGATTCTCTGCGCGCGCCAGCCACGGAGTGAAGTCTGTTGCCTCAGTAGTCCAGCTGTCGCGCAGATCGACGCGCTCCAGACGACCCAGATTCTGTTGTGTCATACGATGCTCTCCTTGGGGAACTTGACTGTGAGCATGATCCTCCTACCTGCCGGGGTCGCTCAGTGACACCGATGGGCGCCGGTGGGTGGTGGCCTGACCCGCAACTTGACTGACCGACGGTCCTCGCTATTGATCTGTCGGCCACCACCCGCCGGTAAACCGTACGGCAGCCAGCTGACCGGATGGGCCGTGACCCAATAGGGGCCTGCTGCAACGACGGCCCGTCACAGTCCTGTCCGCCCACCCGGGCCAGCCTGCGGTCGCACCTGAGGAGGTACCCGGTGACCAACAACATGACCACCCAGCCCGATGCGCAGAAGGTGATCGTCGGGGTCGATACCCACAAGCATGTCCACGTCGCGGTGGCGATCGACACCAGGGGGATCCGCTTGGGCGCTCAATCGTTCGTCGCTGATTCGGGCGGCTATCGGTCCCTGCTCATGTGGGCCGACACCCACGGACGGATCGAAGCGTTCGGCATCGAGGGCACCGGCAGTTATGGCGCAGGCCTGGTGCGTGCGGTCCGCCGAGCGGGGCATCGCGTCGCGGAAGTGAACCGAGGCGACCGGCGCCTGCGCCGAGCCGCCGGCAAGTCCGACACCATCGACGCCGAGGCCGCCGCCCGGTCGGTGTTGGCGGGCCAATCGACGGCGACTCCCAAGACCGCGGACGGCGCCGTCGAGATGATGCGCCAACTCAAAATCGCCCGGGATACCGCGGTGAAGGCGCGCACCACGGCGATGATCACGCTGAAGCAGATCGTCGTGAACGCGCCGCCCGGGCTGCGAGAAGTCCTCCAAGGCCTTCCTGATCACGGCTTGCTCACGCGCTGCGCCGGACTCCGACCGGGCCCCCTCGACACGCCCACCGCCTCCGGCAAGCACACGCTCCGGGCGCTGGCCCGTCGCTGGATCGCTCTCGCCGAGGAAATCGCGACGCACGACCAGTACCTCGACCGACTCACGACTGAGACGTCGCCCACCCTCCGTGAGGGCTTCGGGGTCGGCGCCGGTACCGCGGCCCAGCTGCTCATCCTCTTCGGCGACAACCCCGACCGGATTCGCTCGGAAGCTGCCTTCGCGAAGCTCTGCGGCGCGTGTCCGATCCCGGCCTCGTCCGGAAGGACCACCGGCCGGCACCGCCTCAATCGTGGCGGCCACCGACAGGCGAACGCCGCCCTCTATCGAGCCGTCATCGTCCGGATGCGGTTCCACCAGCCGACCGTCGCCTACGTCGCACGACGCACCACTGACGGCCGGACCAAACGCGAGATCATCCGGTGCCTCAAACGCTTTCTCGCCCGCGAGATTTACCAACGGGTTATGACAGACTTCCGCATGCGCCAACACGTCACCCAGGCCGCCTAAAGGAATGTCTTGACACATAGGGGCGTCAATACCGAAAAAGCAGGTGTCGGCTAGCTGAAGTCCACCCCGAAGAACAGCACCGCGATGATGATCGCCGCCACGGCCAGAGGCGACACGAACTGGATGAAGAACCGCCACGCCCCATAGTTGAACCACCCGGGTTCTGTCCCATCCACGAGCTCTCGCTCGGTGTACTCGCGCGTTAGGAACCAGCCCGCGGCGATCGTGAGCGCGAATCCCCCTGTCGGGAGCATCCAGTTCGACACGAAGTGGTCGACCATGCCGAACCAGCTCGCCTTGCCGCCGAAGAGTATCTGGCCGAGCGGGCCTCCGAGTTGGAGCTCGGTGATCGCGCCGACACCCCCGAACGACAACGCGGCGAGGATCGTGAAGGCGAACACCGCTCCGCCACACAGCAGCGTCGCCTTGGCACGCGGCATGTGATGTTCGTCGATCACGTAGGCGGTGACCACTTCCAGCAGCGACATCGTCGAGGTGAGCGCCGCGAGGGCCACCAGCACGTAGAAGAGTGGCCCCAGGAATGCCCCGAACGGGACCTCGGTGAAGAACAGCTGCGGCAGCGAAATGAAGAGCATCCCCACAGTGCCGGTGCCGCTGACCTGCTCGTCCATCCCAGGCACGCTGAAGATCACCGAGAACATGATCACCGTGGCCACGAGTGCGATCAGCGTATCGAGCACGACGATGATCGCCGAGGCCTTCACGATCGACTGATGCTTCGAGAGGTACGAGCCGTACGTCACCATCGCGCCCATGCCGAGCGAGAGCGTGAAGAACGCGTGGCCGAGCGCCTCGAGGACGCTCCCCCCCTCCAACTCGCCGAAGCGCGGCCGGAAGATGAAGCCGAGCGCCTCGCCGGCCCCGGCCATCTCCAAGGCGGAGACGAGCAGCAAAACGAGGATCCCGAAGAGAATCGGCAGAAAAACACGCGCGATGCGCTCGATGCCTTTTTGGACGCCGAAGTAGACAACCGAGACCGTGGCGATATTGAACCCGAGAGCCAAGCCAAGCTGCAGGCCGCCATTGGCCGCCTGCGCACCGAATAGCTCGCCCATCGAGGCGCCCGCCGGGAATCCACCGACCAGCCAGCCCGCGGACTTGGCGAAATAGAAGAGCGACCAGCCCGCAATCACCGTGTAGTAGCTGAGCAGCAGAAAGCCGCAGAGCACGCCCCAGAGGCCAACGATGCCCCACGCCGGCCCGATGGCCTCCTTGAGCGCCCCGACCACGCTCTTCTGCGTCGACCGCCCAATCAGCAGTTCGGCCATCATGATGGGCAGGCCCACGGCGGCGATGCACACGAGGTACACGAGGACGAAGGCCCCGCCGTTGTTCTCCCACGTGATGAACGGGAACTTCCACAGGTTGCCGAGGCCGATGGCGCTCCCGGTCGCTGCGAGGATGAAGCCGGTGTTCGAACTCCAATGGCCGCGCGGCTCTGACATGTGTCGTCCTCCGATCGATGGCGTGGTCTGCGGGGGGCGATGCGGCCCCAACATATCCGGGCCCGTCCAATCTCGCCCAGTAGACGTTACTAGGGATTTCCGTTTTACCTGTCCCTCCCTCCCTTGCGGCTTGTATTTGCAGGGGACAATCCGAGGGTGTCTCAGGGTGTCACAGGTTTTTCGGGCCGAGGCTCGAGAGGTGGGCCTGATCCGATTCGGTGGACGGTTTAGTTACGCTGGTTGACTAACCGTTCTTCTTCTTCCTGAATCGTACCGGGTTTGTCGGAGGGCTTTTTCCTTGAGAGGATTGAGCCATGTCACGACCGAGTCGGTATGCGCCAGAGGTACGCGAGCGGGCCATTCGGATGGTCCGCGAGCACGGGGCTGAGCACCCGTCGCAGTGGGCGTCGATCGCGTCGATCGCCGGCAAGTTGGGATGCACGGCCGAAACGCTCCGGAAGTGGGAGCGGCAGGCCGAGCGCGATGCGGGCCAGCGCAGCGGCCTGACGACCGATGAGCGCCAGCGATGAAAGGAGCTGGCGCGCGAGGTGCGCGATCTGAAGCGCGTGAATGAGATCCTGCGGAAAGCGTCCGCATATTTCGCCCAGGCGGAGCTCGACCGCCGAGCGAAGTGATGGTCGGCTTTATTGATGACCATCGAGATGTCTCCGGGGTCGAGTCGATCTGTGCCGTCGTGCCGATCGCCCCATCGACGTACTTCCTGCACAAGGCGCGACACGCGGATCCTACGCAGCGGAGTGCACGGGCCCGCCGCGACGACGGGCTCCGCCTCGAGATTCAGCGCGTGTGGGACCAGCATCAGCAGGTGTACGGCCTGCGCAAGGTCTGGCGCCAGCTGCGCCGCGACGGCCACCGCGTGGCCCGCTGTACGGTGCGCCGCCTGTGATCTCGAAGAAGTCATTGTAGAAGCTCTGGGTCTCGCCCTTCTCGTACGCGGCATCCGCCCACTCGCGAGCGAAGTCGGCCGCGCGGGCGCGGATCTCGTTCCAGGACAGGCGCATGACTTATCGGTGTCCCATGGTGGAAGTCTCAGCGCGCCCCTGCGCTGTCTCACTGGGCCGCGTGGCCCAAGCGCTGAAAAGGTTCTCCCACGATCGTAAGCCAGGGGTCATCACTGATACGTGTCCTCTCGTCTGAGCCCGCAGTAGATCAACCACACCACCCGTCCGTCCATCGTGTAGATGAACCGCCACCGGCCGATCCGAATCCGATATCGCTTCGGGCCGATCTTTTTGATGTTGTGGGTGTTGCGTCGATTCTGCGGGTCATCCTGGAGAGCGGCCAGTACTTCCGCATAGTGGTCGACCAGTCCCGGATGCCGAGGGCTGAGCTTCTTGAGCCGACGCTCAAACGCCGGGGTGACTCGGACGACAAACGCCGGCGTCATCCTCGCCGGCGGCGGCTGACTGTGGCGTGGGCGTTCCTGAGCTCCGCGAGGAGGGCGTGGCCGTCTCGGCCCTTGCCGTGTTGGGCGTCCTGTTCGCCCTGCGTGAGAGTCTTCCTGATGGCCGAGTCTTGCAGATCGAGGTAGTCGTCGAGCTCGTCAGGGTCCATGAGCGCGGCCACCGGGATCCCGTCCTTCACGAGGACAAAGTACTCACCCTTCTTGTGCAGGCGACGCACTAGACCGCCGAGGTTGCGGCGAGCCTCGGTAATGGGGAGGTGGTGAATCAGAGGGGTTGCGGGGGTGCCCAAGGACGACTCCTGATTAAATGATTGACGTTAATCATAACAGAGCAAATTGCGATCGTTGCAGGGCTTGAATCTGGCTCTTCTCGTCAACACAGAACACGAGGGCTTTGTCCGGCGGATTCACGTTCGACCCGGCGCATCGCGCCACACCGCGTCCGGACCACCCGCCGCGAATCGCCGCCGCCACAACCGGACGGTGTCCTGGCTCACGTCGAGCTGCCGCGCGACGTGCGTACTCGGCATCCCACGCGCGGCCAGCAAGACGATTCGACTGCGGAAGACCAACTGCTGCGGCGTGGTGCCGGCGCGCAACCAGCGCTCCAACGTGGCACGCTGCTCGTCGGTCAGTGGCAATACGGCCACTCGATTCATGGGCGGGAAGGCACCAAACTGGAGTTCCCAGGGTTTTGTGGATACCTGCTCACCGCCGTTTGTGAGCTGCTTCGAACTGCTCCGGGCTCACGCCCCCCAGATGACTGTGGCGACGGGTCCGATTGTAGAAGCTATCGATGTAGTCGGCCACATCTTTCAGCGCCAGCTCACGATTCTTGTAGATCTGTTTCTTGATGCGCTCCTTCTTCAAGCTGCTGAAGAAGGACTCCGCCACGGCGTTGTCCAAACAGTTCCCCTTCCGGCTCATGCTCGGCTCGAGACGACTCGAGCGACAGAAACGCCGCCAGGCGTCGCTGCTGTACTGGGTGAATTCAACTGGTCGTCGCAACGCCTCGATGATGAGGTACTGCGATGCAGAAACGGAAACGAAGAAGGTCAGACCGGGCGGGCCGGCCTGCGATGCGTTCGCCTGGTCGGCCGCCGGTCGCGGGGCGCGAGGAGCAGCGCCGGTTCTGGAAGGCGATCGCCCGGGGGCTGTCGAGTGAGGATGCCGCGGTGTCATGTGGTGTGTCGGCGCCCGTGGGCGGTCGTTGGTTCCGTGAGAGCGGTGGTATGCCGTCGATCAGTGTGGCGCCCCGATCGGCTTGTTACCTGTCGTTCGCGGAGCGAGAAGAGATTGCGATCCTGAGCGCTCAGGGTGCCGGGGTGCGCGACATAGCCGGTCGGCTCCGTAGAGCCCCGTCGACGGTTTCGCGAGAGCTGCATCGCAATGCGGCGACTCGGAGCGGTGGTCTGGAGTATCGGGCGTCGACAGCGCAGTGGCACAGCGACCGACGTGCCAGGCGCCCGAAGACCGCCAAGCTGGCCGCGAATGATCGGCTGAGGATCTACGTGCAGGACCGCCTCGCGGGCACGGTCATGGCTGAGGACGGGACGCCCGTGCTTGGCCCACGCGTGGGCTCCTGGGGTGGTCGACGTCATGGCCGCCGCCAGGACCGACATTGGGCGACGGCGTGGAGCCCGCAGCAGATCGCCCGTCGGCTCCGGCTAGAGTATCCCGACGATGCATCGATGAGGGTCTCGCACGAAGCCATTTACCAAGCGCTGTACATCCAGGGGCGGGGGGCACTGCGCCGCGACCTGACGGCATGCCTGCGCACCGGACGGGCGTTGCGCGTGCCGAGGGCCCGCCGCCGGAGTCGTGGCAAGGCGTTTGTCGGCCCCGCGATCATGATCAGCGAGCGGCCCGCCGAGGCCGCGGACCGAGCGGTTCCTGGACACTGGGAAGGCGACCTGATCATCGGACTTGGCAGCTCCGCGATCGGCACATTGGTTGAACGCACCACCCGATTCACGATGTTGCTCCACCTGCCCCGCATGGCCGAACGTGGCCGACGCAGGGTCAGGAACGGTCCGGCGCTTGCCGGGCATGGCGCCGAAGCCGTACGGGATGCGATCACGTCGACGATCGCGACGCTCCCTGATCAGCTTCGTCGGTCACTGACCTGGGACCAAGGCGCGGAGATGGCCCAGCACGCCCAACTGCGTATCGACACGGGGCTGCAGGTATTCTTCTGCGACCCCCGCAGTCCGTGGCAGCGCGGCACGAACGAGAACACCAACGGCCTCCTGCGCCAGTACTTCCCCAAAGGGACTGACCTCAGTCGGTACAACGCTCGCGACAGCGCGGCTGTCGCGGCCACACTCAACCGCCGACCGCGGAAGACTCTCAGTTGGAGAACTCCATCCGAAGCCTTCAACGAACTGCTACGCTCACACCAGTGAGGACGTGTTGCGACGACCCCTTGAAATCACCCAGTACACCAGCTACGCTTTCGGCAAGCGGTGCCGCGAAGCCGGCGTCATGCCGTCCATGGGGTCAACGGGTGATGCGTACGACAACGCGATGGCCGAGAGTTTCTTCGCCACGCTTGAGCGCGAAGTGCTCAAGCGGCGGCGGTTCCACAGTCAGGCCGAGGCGCGGATGGCGATCTTCCAGTGGCTGGAGGGCTGGTACAATCCGCACCGACGCCACTCGGCCCTCGGCTATGTGTCACCCATCAACTACGAGAGGAGACAGCTGCCGCAGAGTGCTTGAAACCCAAGTCCGTACCCGTCCACGAAACCGGGGCAGGTCCACTACTGCTATCCCTTGACCGTCACCGACTTCGCCAGCCGGTACCTGATTACCTGCGACGCCCTCTCGACGACGCAGGAGCGGTATGCCTTCGCCGTCTTTGAGCGCACCTTCAAGGACTTCGGGCTCCCCAGCGCTATCCGGACCGACAATGGGGTGCCCTTTGCGTCCCCCAATGCCCTGTATGGCCTCAGCAAGTTGTCGGTCTGGTGGTTACGCTTGGGGATCGACATCGAGCGCATCCAGCCCGGGCACCCCGAGCAGAACGGCCGCCACGAGCGGATGCATCTGACGTTGAAAACCGAAGCCACCAAGCCGGCCGTGGCCAACGTCCTGCAACAGCAGGCGCGCTTCGATGCCTTCCTCGAACGCTTCAACCACGAACGCCCCCATCAAGCGCTGGGCATGCAGGTCCCTGGTGAGGTCCACCGGCCGTCACCTCGACCGTATCAGGGGCTCAGCGACCTGGACTATCCGTGGCATGACTGGACGGCCACCGTGACGACCTGCGGCCGCATCTGCTACAAACGGCGCAAGATCAATCTGAGCTTGGTGTTCGCGGGCCAGAACGTCGGCGTGCGGCAAGTGAGCGACCGCGTCTGGCTCGTGAGCTTCATGCAGTACGATCTCGGCTACTTCGATGACGAAACCAGCCGCCTTGAACCGATCGGTAACCCATTTGGTCCGAAAGTGTCCCCAATCTTCAGTAGCAGATCCGTTTAGGGTCCGAGGGTGACTGTACTCCGTTTCGGCTGCCAGCTTCTCTGCGTAGTGGGCCCGCCTAAATATAACAAAACACAAGAGAAACGCTAGATGTTAGGCTGTGGACAAGACGGCCGGCAAGACTAAGCGTATAGTCTTATCCTCTTATTACCGCCCTCGGCCCTTGATGTCGTAAGTCTTTTCCAGAGCCTCGAGCACCAACGTCAGCATGGATTTGTCTTCATGGAGGGCGCGAGTCTTCAGGGCTTTGTGAATCGAGCGTGGAAAGTTGTAGGTGGCTCTGATAGAGCCTTCGGGCGGTACGCCCTTCTTCCGCTTGGCTACTACTGGCGTGTTGTCCGCGCTCTTGGCCGTCGCGGCACCCCCGATAAAACTGTCAACGTCGAACTTAGGCTTTGGGGGTGTTTTCATCGTCATAGATTCCGAGTTCACGAGCTAGTTGATAAAGTTCTTGAGCCGCCTTCCCTTCTGGTTCCCACTCCCCCACCCCCTGGCCCTCGCCAATGGCACGGGGCCAGGCTGTGCGGCTCTGAAGCACGGAGGTCATCAGGGTCATCCCCCGTTTCTCCAGTCCCGATTGAAGGCTCTGCAGAGCCTCTTTAGCGATAATTGTAGGAGGGGCCTGATTCAAGACGACCCGGGCATCGACTGTGGTTCCGGTTGTGAGTTCGTCGATGACGTTAAAAACGTCCTCCGCTGCCCAGGCGTCAAAAACGGACGGCACCATTGGGATGACGATGGTATTAGCGGCAATCAGGGCGCTTCTGAAAACCGGAGCATCACGCCCTCCGACGTCGATGAAAACGAAGTCATAGGCGGCTGCGAGATCCGGAAGCTGCTTGTGTATGATCGGTTGTAAGAGCTGAATTCCGGTGAATTTCGGTCTTGAGTCCTCTCTAGCGTTCAGGAACTGCAGGCTGCTGGCTTGGGGGTCAGCGTCGACCAGAAGCACCTTGGAGCCCTTTGAGGCGGCCACAATTGCCAAATTGACGGCCAGGGTCGACTTCCCTACCCCTCCTTTGGTGTTTGCGACGGCATAAACGTTAGGCATAAGATTATAAGGCCATAAGTTTAATTGTATCCTCTTATTCTGTGCTTCTCGGAATTGAGAGTCAAGGGCCTGGCCTGTGGAAAGCTAGCGTAATAAGATAATAAGACTATAAGATAATACGTGTGTCTGTATCCCTCTAAGGCAAAGGTCTCCCAGGGGGAGCCCGCCTATCGATTCCGTTCCTCTGGATTTCTCGCGGTGTGCACGACCGCGACAATGACTACGGTGTCGACCTCAACGATATAGACCACGACGTAGGGGAAAGAGCCGAGTCTCGCCACACGGCGATTGTGGTCATCGAGAGGGTAGGCTCGGGGATAGCGGAGAATGCCCCGGCCGCGTGTGCGGCCTCCTGGGGCAATCCTCGAGCCCAGATAGCCGTCGCATCCCGGCGCGTTTGGGGGACCGGGTTTCTAGGACCACTACGACGGTGAGTCTGCGGCCCGCGAGCTGATCGACGATCTGACGGGGAAGTTCCTGGACTCGTACGAGTCCGGCCTCGCACTGCATGCGTCCATAGAGGGCGCGGCGCTCGCGACGGACGAGGCGGACATCGCCATCGCGGTGATCCTGCACCGGATTCCGGTCGGTTTGGTGATTTTGTGGATGCTGGAACCCCGTCACGGGTTCGTCGGAGGCGCACTCGGCGTTGGGGCGATCGCCGTCGCCATGGTGATCGGCTACACGGTGGGCATGGCGCTAATTGTCGACAGCGGCGGCGTGGAGCTCTACCAAGCGTTCGTCGGCGGGTCTCTACTGCACGTCGTGTTTCACCAGAGCCGACACGACCACCGTCATGAACACCACTGAGACGCGACGCCGGCTCGGATTCGAACGCCTACATCGAATCGTTCAACAGCCGGTTCCGGGACGAGTGCTTCAAACGAGCACTGGTTCACGAGCCTGGCGCATGCGCAGGCTAAACCGTACCGGGATCGTCGGAGACCTCATTGCTTGGGATGATGAGGTCTATGGGACGTCCAAGTCGGTATTTGCGGAGATGCGGGAGCGAGCGGTCAGGATGATCGAGGAGCGCGGAAGGGGGGGTGTCGTGGTGACGTATACACCAACCAGACACCTGCCTCGGGTTCACAAAATTCCCTAACGTACGATTATAGACTCTCATTTCCCGCTGGTACGAGCCAACGGTCCCGGCGGTGCGTGTAATTCAACGTGCAACAGGCCCGTGCCAAACACGAGCCTGACTCACAGTAAAGGAGGATCCATTGAAGTCGACCTTTCTGAAGGCCATTGGCCTGTCGCCGCGTGTCGTCGCGTCGCTGGCCGTCCTGGCGCTGGCATGGGCGCCCGCCGGGGCCGACGCGCGCGGCGCGGCGCAAGGCGAACCACAGGAGCAGATCGAGGAACTCAGCCGGGTGCTCGGGGTGACACCGGCGGAGATTGAAGCGCTGGGCCTGTCGCCAGAGGAGATGCAGCGCCTGCTCGACGGGTTCACCACGGAAACAGTGGTTGTCGGCTCCAGGGGGCAGCCGCGGACGGTGACCGCATCACCGGTGCCGGTGGACGTGCTCTCGCCCGCCGACCTCACCAGCCAGGGCACCATCAACCTACAGGACCAACTCCGGACGGTGGTGCCGTCGTTTAATGTCAACACCCAGCCGATTAGCGACGCCTCTACGGTCGTTCGGCCGGCGATGCTGCGCAACCTGGCCCCGGACCACACGCTGGTCCTGGTCAATGGTAAGCGCCGCCACCGCTCGTCGATCATCGATTGGCACGGTGGCAACGGCGTGGCGTTCGGATCGCAGGGCCCCGATATCTCGGCCATCCCGGCGATCGCCCTGCGGCAGGTCGAGGTGTTGCGGGATGGTGCGGCTGCGCAATACGGCTCGGACGCGATTGCCGGCGTGCTGAACTTCCAACTCAAGGACGCCGCCTCCGGCGGCGCCATCGAGTACCACACCGGCATCTTCGGCCACGGCGACGGCGAGGCCATGACCGTTGCCGCCAACGTCGGTCTGCCGCTGGGCACTACTGGATTTGCCAACCTTAGCCTGGAGTACGGCGGCTCGAACCCTACCAACCGGAGCGCGCCACGCAGTGACGCGATCGCCCTCATCGCGGCCGGGAACACCGACGTGGTGTCCGAGACGCCGCAGATCTGGGGATCGCCTGACATCGACGACGACCTCAAGCTCTTCGGAAATTTCGGCTACACATCCGCGGCCGGGGTGCAGGTCTATAGCCACACCAACTACGCCAGCAAGCGGGTGACCGGTGGCTTCTTCTTCCGCAACCCGAATACGCGGGGCGGCGTCTTCAGCGGCGACGGCGGCGAGACGCTGCTGATCGGCGACGTGTTGCGAGCTAACGAGACGGGGTCGGCGAATTGTCCGACGGTGGCCATCACCGACAACGTCGCCGACCCGGTCGCCCTGCGGCAGGTGTTCGACGACCCGAACTGCTTCTCGTTCCGGGAGCGGTTTCCGGGCGGCTTCACGCCGAACTTTGGCGGCGAGGCGCAGGACATGTCGTTCGTCGGCGGCATCCGCGGCTTCGCCACCGACGGCTCTACTTGGGACGTGAGCGGATCGCTCGGCGCCCACGAGACCGACCTCTTCATCACCGACACCGTCAACGCCTCGCTCGGCCCCGACACGCCCACCTCGTTCAAGCTCGGCAGCAACCGACAGCGGGAGGTCGCGCTCCACGCCGACGTGTCCTACGCCGCCACCGACATGATCAACATCGCGGCCGGCGCGGAATGGCGGAACGAGCAGTACGAGACCCGCGCAGGGGATCCCGCGTCGTGGACGGTCGGCCCCTATGGCCGTGGACAGGGATTCTCCGCCGGCTCCAACGGATTCTTCGGCTACGGGCCGATGGCGGCGGGCACCTGGAGCCGGCGCAACGTCGCGGTCTACGGTGACATCGAGCTGACCGGCGCCGAGGACGACTGGACGCTCGGATCGGCCGTTCGGATCGAGCACTTCGACGATTTCGGCCCGACGATGAACAGCAAGCTTTCCGGCCGCGTCGGCTTCGTGCGCGCCAGCGTGAGCAGCGGGTTCCGCGCCCCAACGCCGGGCCAGCAGAACGGGTTCAACATCTCGACCATCTTCGACCCGGCGCTCGGCGATCTCGTGAACAACGGCACCATCCCGTCGATCTCGCCGGTGGCGGCGCTCCGCGGCGGCGTGTCGCTCGCGCCGGAAACGTCAATCAACTACACCGCCGGTGTCGTCTTCGACACCGGGCCGTTCACTTTCACGGCTGATTACTTCCGGATCACCGTGTCCGACCGGATCGGGATCACGAGCGACTTTACCCTCACGACAGCGGAGATCGACACCCTGCTGGCGGAGGGCGTGACGGCCGCCCGCGATCTGCGGCGGTTCCGGTTCTTCACCAACGCGTTCGCCACCGCGTCCCAGGGGATCGATCTGGTGTCGACCTTCACGCCGGTCGCGTTGCGCGGCAACACCATCATCAGAGCCGTCTTCAACTACACCGACACCGCGGTGACCGACAACGACAAGGGGCTGCTCAACGACCGGCGCCGAGCCGAGTTCGCCTACGCGCTACCGCGAACCCGCTCGAACATCGGGCTGACTCAGCAGTTCGGGCGGGTGAGCCTGTTCGCTCGGGTGAATTACTTCGGCGGCTGGTACGACTACGACAGCGGGTTTGCACAGATCTACTTGCCATCCGGCGGCATCGAGCAGGGCTTCTTCGCCGGCCGGCCGATTGTTGACCTCGAGGCGAGCATTGGGCTGGGCGGCGGCACGACGCTGGCCGTCGGCGGCCAGAACGCGTTCAACACCTTCCCGGACGAGAGTGCGCGCGCGCGGTCCGTCGGCGAGAAATACAGCGAGTACACGCCGTGGGGCTTCAACGGCGCCTTCTACTACACACGCCTCAACTACGCCTGGGGCCGGTAGCGCGCAGGGTGCCGAGCAGCCATGTAGCGAAAAACAATCCGCTCGTTCTGGCCCCCCCGGAGGTCAAGGCCGTCCAGCGGTGCGGATTGCCACGCCCGAAACGGCGCCGTGGTCTTCGCCACGAATCGCCGGCTGACGCTGCTCTTGCTCGTGCCGCGACTCACGACCCCTGCAGGCCCCGACTCGAGACTCCGCGCATAGTGGCGGGTCGCCACGACCACCAGCATCTGCTCAACGACGCGGTGATTCAGGGGATCGGCCTGGGCCACCGCTTGGAAGGTCGGCAGCGGGACTTCGCGGCCCTCGGCCCGCCCGCGGGGCCGCTGCATGGCGACCTTCCGGCCCCCGAGGACGACCTCGCTGGGCACGGTGCCCGCACGCGAGGCGTGGCGGGCGGCGTGATGGGCGTACCGCCGGGCCGCACAACGCCCCTCGTGTTCTGTGTTGACGAGAAGAGCCAGATTCAGGCCCTGCAACGATCGCAATTTGCTCTGTTATGATTAACGTCAATCATTTAATCAGGAGTCGTCCTTGGGCACCCCCGCAACCCCTCTGATTCACCACCTCTCCATTACCGAGGCTCGCCGCAACCTCGGCGGTCGCGGGACCTTCGCGCTCAGGATGTGCATCATCAACCACACCACGTCCTGGAACGACGTGCGCAAGACCCTGGAGGCCGTCGAGCGCTTCGGGCGAGAGGCGCTGTCGAAGAGCGCCGCGCCCGCATGACGGCATGGTCCGCCGCGCTTTTCGGCACCCGCCGCTCCAGCGCGGGGACGACCCGCCCGTCGTTGTTCTTCCAGATCGCGGAGTGTTGGTAGTCGTAGCTGCGCGGCGTGGTCCTCCCGCTGGTCTGAGCGCCAGCGCCCCATTTCCGTGTTCGACGCCTGCGTCGCCGCCCGCCGGTTGAGCGGGCGCAGTTGTCGTTCACCGCACCGGAAAATCGAAATAGGTCTCGGGATAGGGCTCGTCTGCGAGGGTGTAGTGCCACCACTCTTCCGGGTAGGGCTCGAAGCCGTGGGCCTGCATGGCATCGGCCAGTAGACGGCGGTTGGCGCGCTGCGTGTCCGTCAGGTTGTCATAGTCCAGGGCGGATTCCGGACCGAAGAAATCGAACGGCGTCCCCATGTCCAGCTCCGTGCCGTTGGACAGTTGCACGATGGTCAGGTCCACTGTGCTGCCGCGTGAGTGACCGGATGCCTCGGCGATATAGCCGCGCGCGAACAGCTCGGACTTGGGCACGTCGGGGTAGTACTCGGCCTTGGTGTAGTCGTCCGCCGGATCCGCGGCCCAGCGGACGAAATGATCGACGGCGGCCTGCGGGCGGTAGGCATCGAACACCTTCAGGGCGAAACCGCGCGCCCGCAAGGAGGCCTGGACCTGGCGCAGGGCGTCGGCCGCCAGTTGCGTGAGGAGTGCCGCCGACGCCTCGTAGCCGTCCCGACGAAATTATCGGCGCCGTAGTAGCGCACGTCGAGGACGATACCGGGAATCGCGTCGCTGAGACGAACGAAGTTGGCCGGCCGCGCATCGCCAACCTGCGACCGGATCGCGGCGGTCGTGGCCGTGAGAGCGGCGGCCATGACCGCAAGAGTGGCAATCACTCGAACCGCGCGCGCAAAGGTAGCCGTCATCGTCTCTCGTTGCAGCATCGGAGAGGCCCTCAAAGGCTCCACGCTGGGCGAGTTCTGGAAGTACCGCGTCGGCGATTACCGCGTCATTGCCAGCATCGAGGCCCGCGCGTTGTGCGTACTCGTCGTGAAGATTGGGAACCGACGCGAGGTATACCGATGAATCGATCCTGCTCATCGAGGTCGAGAACGACCTCGACTTCAGTCTCCACTTCCAGCGGCCAAGCGAGTGGGTCACGTATGCAAGACATAGAATCGGACACGGGATACGATCCGCAAAGCCTTCCGGGACCGGGCGCTGGTCCACCTGTGCCAGTGGCATAAGCGCGAGAACGTGGTGAGCTACCTGTCCAAGACCGAGCAGGCGTCGTGGCGCCAGCGCCTTCAACGCGCCTCCAACCGTCCGGACTACGACGAAGCCCGCGCGGCCCTCGAGACGCTCCATCGCGAGCTGGAGGACCGGAACCAATCGGCGGCCCGCAGCTTGGCGGAAGGCTTCGAAGAGACCTTGACGCTGCATCGACTCGGGCTCTACGGCGTGCTGGGGCGCTCGCTGAAGACGACGAACTGTCTGGAGTCCGTCAATGCCCTCGTCGAGGAACGCTGCGCGAAGGTCGATCACTGGCAGAACTCGAGTCAACGTCACCGCTGGCTGGCGACCGCGCTCCTGGACATCGAACCGCGCCTGCACAAGGTGATGGGGTACCGGCACCTGCCTGCGCTCCGTGCCGCGTTGAAGCGAGAACTGAAGATCGACACGACGACGTCGAAGAAGAACGCCGCGTAATCAATCAGGAGCCGCAGAGAGTTTCAACTAGGAACGGGCTTGACTCAAATCTTGAGGACGAGCGAAGAGGGAAGTGCTCGGTTTGACCAGCAACGCCCACCGTTTTTGAGGTCGACCCCGACCGCTACCTTGGAAAACTCCATCCTCAATCAGCTCGGCTTTCAAGCGACCGCGGCTAAACGTCATGATTTCTCGGTGGTAGCGCTGCAGGTTCCGTATGATGTTGCGGTCTTCCTGTTTCTCTGTGTCTCGGAACAATGAAACCAAGGCCTCGTGGGGAATCTTCGACGGTCTCTGCGCAGCCCCGCAGCGAGCCACTAGGAAGCAGAGATAGTCCCAGCCCGTTGGCTTATCGACGTAGACCTTCAGCAGCTCGAGTGGCACCAGTAGCCGATTCTTCGACTCGGACAGGTGCGACCAAAAATCTTCACTCAGCACCACCCCGTAGGGATGAGTGCCGGGAATAGCAAACTGACCAGCATGCTCCGTTTGGAGGTCCTTCCGGCTCGGTAGGGAATAGCGCCGGATGACAAAAACCTGCTCCCCACGGGTGCCTTCCTGGAGCTCGGCTTCTGTTCGACCCAAAATCAACCGCACAGAGAGCCCTGAGAGCCTCATAAAGCGCTGTCTGAGCCGAGAGACGGTCTGACCATCTTCGCTTAAGCCAAACGTCTTCAGGAGCCCGCCTACGCGGTCAAAAAAGACGGTCGGGGAGTTCTGTGCCAGAGCCAGGTGTTGAATCCCGGCCAGGACGAAACGGTCTTCTCCGAAGGGGAGTTCGTTGCCCTCTTGCGTGCTGTAGGTGACCTTCATCCAGAGGTCGACCCCAACACGGAGAGTCCGGGAGAGGTCCCGGGCTGGATGTCGCCGCTTGGGCAAACCAGCGATCGCTAGCAGGCTGCTGAAGAACCCGGGTGATCGGGCCGTTTTCTAAGGATCATGCGAGTCACCACCGACCGACAACGGTGCGCACGGCTGTGCGCTGGCCCCGATCAAGGGGCCGGCGACACGCGCGGCCGGTGATCAGGGACACCTCGCCTCCAGATTCCGCAGCCGGACCAAGTTATAGACCGTGGCGGCGAAGGTAAGCTGCCAATCCACGAGGGCGACACCGCGATGCCGGAGTTTGCGCAAGCCGCCGACGGTCTTCATCCAGCCAAAGACCTGTTCTACGAGTTTCCGTTTCCGCTGACTGACGTGATAGCCCGCATGCCGCGTGGTCCGGCCATCGATCGCACTCCAGCGGACCTTCTGAGCAACGTGGGGCGTGACGGCCCGGATACGGACAGCGGCCACAAAGCTTGCCACATCGTAGCCCTTGTCCGCCCCGACCGTGCTGCCCGGCGGCGCGCTGGCCTCCAGCAACAGCGCCGCTGCCTCGCGTTCGGCGGTCCCCGTCGCGTGAGTCGCGCAGACGTTGGCGACAAGTCCCTGTCGATTGTCCAGCAGCACGTGGCCCAGATACGCCAGCTTGGCTTCCTTCCCCTGGCCCTTCCGAGGCAGCATCGCCTCCGGATCGGTCGTCGACTGGTGCGTGTCGTTGCGCCGCCGCTCCCCGTGGAAGTTGACCGTGGGATTCCCGGGGTCATCGGGCGGGTCGCTCTCCGCCGCGTCCCGGCACCGAAAGCTCTTCAGGCTGGCCCACGCTTCCAATTGGGTCCCATCCACAGTGAAGTGTTCGTCCGAGAGCAGCCCGGCCGCCCGCGCGTGGGCCTGCACCGCATCAAAGAAGGCGGCCGCGAGATCGCCCGCCAGCAGCCGGTCGCGATTCTTGGTAAACGTGGTGGGATGCCAAACCGGGTCGTCCAAATTCAAGCCCACGAACCAGCGGAACAGCAGGTTGTAATTGAGCTCTTCCATCAGCAGCCGCTCGCTCCGCACCGTGTAGAGCACCTGCAGCAACAACGCGCGCAGCAGCTGTTCCGGCGGGATCGACGGACGCCCTGTGTTGGCGTACAGGCCGGCGAACCTGCGCGACATCGTTCTCAGCGCTTCGTCCGTCAGCGCGCGAACCGCGCGGAGCGGATGGTCGGCTGGCACGCGCTGTTCCGGCGACAGGTAGCTGAACATGTGAGTGCTTTGCTCATCGTGTCCGCGCATGATGGGGCTCCCTTCAGCGGTGTTGGGAGCATGGTAGTACGCCGGGATCGATCTGTCGATCCCATTTCACGGAGTTTTTCAGCAGCCTGCTAGAGCGCATTGTTAAATAGCCCTTGTACTGACTGTTCGAGCCATGTTACTGCTGCACGCACCACTGCGACGCGTCGGTCCGCGCCGAACTATCGGCCGCCGTAGAGATAGCTGCACGCGATGACGGCGCCGACGACGCCCGCCACATCCGCCGTCAGCGCGGCGGCGAGCGTGTGTCGGATCCGCCGTACCTGCACGGCGCCGTAGTACACAGCGAGCACGTAGAACGTCGTTTCGGTCGATCCCTGAAACGTGCTGACGAGATACCCCGTATAGCTGTCTGGACCAATAGCTGGATCCTGGATCGTGGCAGCCAGGATGCCATACGCCCCCGACCCGGACAGCGGTCGCATCAGAGCCATCGGCAACGCATCCCCTGGCAAACCGAATGTCGAGGTCATAGGCGACAAGAACCCGACGATGATGTCGAGCGCTCCGCTGGCCCGCAGCATCGCGACCGCGACGAGGATCGCCACCAGATACGGAATGATCCGCAGCGCCACCTGGAACCCGTCACGCGCCCCCTCTACGAACACTTCGTAAACGCGGACCCGGCGTGCTGCCCCAAATCCGAGTAACACGACCATCAGCCCCGGAATGATCCAGGGCGACACGACGGCGCCGTATACGACTGCGAGCGGAATGATCGCCACGACCGCGACCAAGGCCGTCACCGACACCCACGTGGGATAGGCACCTGAGGACGCCTCGGCTGACACCTTGGGCAGTTCCGGCTCTGACGTCCGCATATCACCAGGCTCGTTCGGCGCGTCGTCCGCTGACGCCTCGCCAGCTGCAGCCGTCGCATCAACCATCGAAAACCGCTGGTACATCTTGACCGCGAGAAACGCACACACTGTCGACACACAGGTGGCAAACAGCGTCGTGGGCAGAATGCCCGCCGCGTCCATCGACCCGGCCGAGACGCGCAGCGCGATGACACCTGTGGGCAGCAGCGTCAGCGACGACGTGTTCAGCGCCAGAAACAACACCATGGCGTTGCTGGCCGTGCCCTTGAGGGGGTTGAGCTTGTCGAGTTCCTGCATCGCGCGGATGCCGAAGGGCGTGGCGGCGTTGGCCAGACCAAGTGCGTTGGCCGAGAAGTTCAGGATCATCGCCCCCATCGCGGGATGCCCTGCCGGCACCTCGGGAAAGGCGCGCACCATCAGCGGGCGCAGTGTCTTGGCGATGATCGTCAGGAGCCCCGCCGCTTCCCCCACCTTCATCAGGCCGAGGAATAGAGCCATCATGCCAACGAGTCCAATGGCCAGGGTCACGGCGCCACTGGCTGCCTCAACCATACCGGTCGTGAGCGAGGACATCGGCGACACGCTGTCCACCGTCTCCGGCACCCAGACCAGTTGGTTGTAGCCTGCCACGAGGAACGCGATAAAGACGATGCCGAGGAAGACTGCGTTCATGCAACTGCGCTCATTCGAGAAAGAAACTCCCCGCGCATGCTAGCGCAAGTCGGCGCACGCCGCCCCACCGTCCTGTTATTTTTGGCGACGCGACGTAAGACGTGCCCATAACTGTACGTACGCAGGACGAGCGGAGCCGGTTTGCAGAGGAGGTGCGCCGCCTCATGTCATTCATCGGACCACCCGTAATACCATCGAGTACAGGTGCAAGGAACTGACTTCACGCCATTGAGCCTCGACTTGGTTGGATCAGCCGACATTGAGGCCGCCGCGCGGCGCATTGTCGGAGTGGCACTACGCACACCGCTCATCAAGGCCACCATCGACGCCGGGCCTGATCGAGCCGATCCTTCAGCGCGGTCCACCTGCCCGGTCTGGCTGAAATGCGAGAACCATCAATCCACCGGCTCTTTCAAGATCCGCGGCGCGTGCAACATGCTTTCGCAGCTGTCGCCCGAGGCACGGACGGCCGGCGTGGTGACCTACTCCTCCGGCAACCATGGGCAGGCAGTGGCGTTTGCCGCCGAACGGCTCGGCATCCGCGCGGTAGTCGTCATGCCGGAGACCGCACCGCGCGTGAAAGTCGACGGCGTGCGCCGTCACGACGGCGAAGTCATTTTCGCCGGCACGACGTCGGTGGACCGTCGGACAGTGGCGGAAGTCGAAGCAACTGAGCGGGGGCTCACCATCGTGCCGCCTTTCGATCACCGGTGGATCATTGCCGGCGCCGGCACGTGCGGCCTGGAGATGCTTGCGCAGTGCCCTGATGCCACTGCCGTGTACGTGCCGGTGGGCGGCGGCGGACTCATCTCGGGCGTTGCCGCCGCGCTCAAGGGAAGCGGGCGCGCCGTGCGCGTGGTCGGTGTCGAGCCGGTCGGCGCAGCCGGAATGGCCGCGTCGCGGACGGCGGGCCGTCCGGTAAAGCTCCAGCGAGCGTCGAGTGTGGCCGACGGCCTGTTGCCTCTCCAACCAGGTGCTCTCACCTTCGCGCACGTCCAGGCCCTGGTGGACGACCTCGTCACGGTTGACGACGGCGCGATCCTCGATGCCATGCGGTGGGTGTTTCGCGAAACGGGCATGATCGTCGAACCGAGTGGCGCCGCCAGTGTCGCCGCGATCCTGCAAGCCGGGGCACCGCCTTCGCCCGGAACGGTAGCTATTCTTTCCGGAAGCAACGTGTCGCCCGAAGACCACACGCGCTATCTCACGGCATAGCTGGGACTCGGGTCGGCCAGGAGTCTCGCAGCCCGTGGTGAAAGTTCCCCCCCTCAGGTGATTTTGCCCCTCACCGCTACACGCCCACTTGTAGTATTTTCAGACACGACCGGCCGCACGTCGCGGCAAAGCGGTACTGCGCGGCAAAGCCGCACGTCGCGGCAAAGCCGCGTTAGGCGGCAAAGCGGTACTGCGCGGCAAAGCCGCGCTAGGCGGCGAAGCCGCGTTAGGTGGCAAGCTGCACTGCGCGGCGAAGCCGCGTTAGGCACAGCCGCGTTAGGCGGCACAGCCGCGTTAGGCGGCTGACGTCTGAGACTGTTGGCAAAGGAGGTTCGAATGCGTCGTGAACTGCGTGCGCTGGTAACGGCGTTGGCAATGGCCGGTTTCACCGTGTGGCTGGCTGACGCGTTCGTCCAGGCTCGACAGGTCCCTATCCAGGACCAGCAACCTGTGGGATCAGCGCTTCGACCTGCTGTGATGGGACCCTCGGGCGGCGTGTCCACCGGGCATCCCCTCACGACCGCCGCGGCCTTCGGCATCCTGCTCAAAGGCGGCAATGCGTTTGACGCCGGAGTCGCGGCGCTGCTGGCAGGCGGTGTACTGGAACAGGACCTCTACAGCCTTGGAGGCGAAGCGCTGGTTCTGGTCTACCCCACTAGCGAAGGCACGGTCACGTCGGTGGTCGGCCAGGGCTGGGCACCGAGCGCGGTCGACGTGGACTGGTACCAATCGAGAGACAAGACGCTCGAGGGTGCAGGCCTCGATCCCGCCGTGGTGCCGGGCGCCATTCATGCGGCACTGACCGTACTTGAGCGGTGGGGCACGATGAGCTTCGAAGACGTGGTGGCACCAGCGATCGGGTACGCCGAGGACGGGTTCCCACTCCGTCCGAGCACCGCGGTCGCGGTTCAGAACGAACTTGATTTCTTTGAGCGCTGGCCAGACAACCGAACGTACTGGTTGAGACCCGACGGCACGCTCTACAAGGCTGGCGACACCATCAGGTTGCCAACGCTGGCCAGAACACTCACCCGAATGGTCGAGGCCGAGCGAGCGGCGAAGGTCGAAGGCCGAACCAACGGCATCGTGGCCGCACGCGATCGTTTCTACAAGGGGGACATCGCGCGCGAGATGGTGGCGTTCCTGCAAGACAGCGGAGCGCCGTTCGCCTATCCGGATTTCGCGGAGTTCTTCGCACGCGTCGAGGAGCCAGCCAAAACCACCTACCGTGATTACACGGTGTACAAGCACGGGTTCGGCAGTCAGGGCCCGATGCTGCTGCAGGCGCTCAACATCCTCGAAACCTTCGACCTGCAGGCCATGGGATACGCCAGCGCGGATTATCTGCACACCGTGGTCGAGGCGATGAAACTCGCCTACGCCGACCGGGACACGTATTACGCGGATCCGGCGTTCGTCATGACACCCGCCGAGGGATTACTCTCGAAGGAATACGCGAAGGAGCGCGCGGCGCTGATCGATCCGCGGCGCGCCTCCACGTCCTACGTCGCCGGCAATCCGCTCCCGTACGATTCGAGCGTGCACGAGTGGAACTTCTGGAAGGCGGATCTCCAGGACGCCACCGCAGCTCAGGCCGCGGCGCCCTCCTCCCCTCCCGACCTGATGGCCTCTCTTGGGCAGGACTCCCACGGCGTCATGAAGGACACGACGCACATCGCGATCATCGACGAAGACGGCAACATATTCGACGCGACGCCCAGTGGCGGCTGGATCGGCGGTGCCGTGATTCTCGGAGACACCGGCATTGGCATGAGCGTCCGTGGCGAGCAGTTCTGGCTCGACAGCACGCGCGCGAATCAGCTCCGCCCGCGCGCGCGACCGCGCTACACGCTGACGCCGAGCATAGTCTTCAAGGGCGACGTGCCGATGATGGCGCTGGGAACGCCGGGCGGTGACAACCAGGAGCAAACGATTCTGCAGGCGTTTCTCAGCATCGCTGAATTCTGGGACGACTGGTACCCCAATCTCCACGCCGCGCTGGAGCGGCCGCGCGCGCAGACGCTGCACCTGTTCGGTTCCTTCTGGCCACACTCACCAGATTTCAACAGGCTGAACGTCGAGGCTACGATTCCGAATGCGGTGTACGAGGAATTGCGGGCGCGCGGACACAGGGTCGGCCGACTCCGCCCGTTCGGCATGTCGGGGTGCGCAACGGCCGTGATGATCGACCCGGCGACGCAGAATCGCCTGGCGGCCGCCGATCCCCGCCGCGACTGCTACGCGATCGCGTACTAGCTGACAATCGACGGTCGGACGCAGTAGTCTCACGCTCAAGGGAGGTCCCCATGACGACAACGCGCCTACTCATCGCACTTATCGCGCTCGTGCTGCTGATGCCGGCATCCATCGTCGGTCAGCAAGAAGAGCGTTACGACTACTGGAAGCCCCAGCGACAGATGATCGCCTACGGACAACAGGCGGTGTTCATGTGCAACGGGCTGTTTGCCGGCAACAGGACGCTTGAGAACGTCTTTGCGCAGGAGCTCGCCTTCTTGCCCCATCCGGTTGGCACACCCGCCGGCGGGGACTATGTCGTGGACGAGGCCCGGAAGGCCGTTGCGGTGGGGTCTGCCGGCGGCACGCCAATCATGCGAGCGGCCTTCCGCGAAGGGGTCGGCTGCGTCATCCTGGCCCCCGACCAGACCTTCGAGGATATCGACAGCCTTCCGTCGCTCGACCTGCCCTATCCACCCGGTGACCCGGCGACCATTGCGTGGCCGGACGGCGACCTCGTCATGAGCAGCGCGCTGCCAGCCAGTGTCGATCCAGCGGCACTCCAGGCAGCCTCCGACTGGGCATTCGACCGCGAATCGCCCGAGCAGGTCACCCTTAGTCTGTTGGTGGTTCACCAGGGGCAGATCATCCATGAGCGGTATGCGCCCGGGATGGATATGACGACCAGGACTCGCACCTGGTCTGCCACCAAGAGCATCGCCGGGACGCTGGTCGGCATGCTCGTCGACCAGGGCAAGTTGCAGCTCGATGAGCCACTGGGGTTCGAATGGCTACCTCGCGCCCTCTCTCCCGAGACCGACCCACGCAGCGCCATCACCCTTCGCAATCTGCTGAACATGTCGAGTGGGCTCGACACCATTGACAACGGGGGGCTCGAGTACGCCACCGGGTCGGGGTTGTCGTACTGGGCGGGTGCGAGTTCGGTGCAAGGGGCACTGCGGCAGGCGCTCATCCGGGAGCCGGGCACCAACTGGGACTACGAGAACTACGACACGCTGCTCGCCGTCCTTAAGATGAAGCAGGCTCTGGGAGATGATCAGACCTATCGCGAGTTCCCCAGACGCGCGCTGCTCGACAAGATCGGCATGCGAAACACGCTGGTCAGTACTGACCGGTTCGGCGATTTCATCCTGAGCAGCCAGGTCTATACCAACGCTCGCGATCTGGCCCGGTTCGGCATGCTCTATCTGCAGAACGGCATGTGGAACGGCGAGCGGCTGCTCTCCCAAGACTGGATCGATTTCGTGCGGACGCCGACGCCGGCCACCGTCGGGCGAGGCGGCCAGTATGGCGCGCAGTGGTGGCTTGTGCCAGAGGATCGGAACGACGTGCCGAAGGATGCCTATGCCGCTTCCGGCAACCGGGGCCAGTACAGCATCGTCGTGCCCTCGCACGATCTGGTCATCGTGCGCCGTGGTCTCGATTACGGTCGCCAAGGGTTCGATCGCTGGGCGTTGGCGCGCGAGGTCATCAAAGCTATCGACGCACCGGGGAGCAACGGGCAGTAGCAGGACGGCTCTCACCAAGCTCTGTGCATGCGTAACGCCTCTAGCAGGCTGCTGAAGAACCCGGGTGATCGGGCCGTTTTCTAAGGACCATGCGAGTCACCACCGACCGACAACGGTGCGCACGGCTGTGCGCTGGCCCCGATCAAGGGGCCGGCGACACGCGCGGCCGGTGATCAGGGACACCTCGCCTCCAGATTCCGCAGCCGGACCAAGTTATAGACCGTGGCGGCGAAGGTAAGCTGCCAATCCACGAGGGCGACACCGCGATGCCGGAGTTTGCGCAAGCCGCCGACGGTCTTCATCCAGCCAAAGACCTGTTCTACGAGTTTCCGTTTCCGCTGACTGACGTGATAGCCCGCATGCCGCGTGGTCCGGCCATCGATCGCACTCCAGCGGACCTTCTGAGCAACGTGGGGCGTGACGGCCCGGATACGGACAGCGGCCACAAAGCTTGCCACATCGTAGCCCTTGTCCGCCCCGACCGTGCTGCCCGGCGGCGCGCTGGCCTCCAGCAACAGCGCCGCTGCCTCGCGTTCGGCGGTCCCCGTCGCGTGAGTCGCGCAGACGTTGGCGACAAGTCCCTGTCGATTGTCCAGCAGCACGTGGCCCAGATACGCCAGCTTGGCTTCCTTCCCCTGGCCCTTCCGAGGCAGCATCGCCTCCGGATCGGTCGTCGACTGGTGCGTGTCGTTGCGCCGCCGCTCCCCGTGGAAGTTGACCGTGGGATTCCCGGGGTCATCGGGCGGGTCGCTCTCCGCCGCGTCCCGGCACCGAAAGCTCTTCAGGCTGGCCCACGCTTCCAATTGGGTCCCATCCACAGTGAAGTGTTCGTCCGAGAGCAGCCCGGCCGCCCGCGCGTGGGCCTGCACCGCATCAAAGAAGGCGGCCGCGAGATCGCCCGCCAGCAGCCGGTCGCGATTCTTGGTAAACGTGGTGGGATGCCAAACCGGGTCGTCCAAATTCAAGCCCACGAACCAGCGGAACAGCAGGTTGTAATTGAGCTCTTCCATCAGCAGCCGCTCGCTCCGCACCGTGTAGAGCACCTGCAGCAACAACGCGCGCAGCAGCTGTTCCGGCGGGATCGACGGACGCCCTGTGTTGGCGTACAGGCCGGCGAACCTGCGCGACATCGTTCTCAGCGCTTCGTCCGTCAGCGCGCGAACCGCGCGGAGCGGATGGTCGGCTGGCACGCGCTGTTCCGGCGACAGGTAGCTGAACATGTGAGTGCTTTGCTCATCGTGTCCGCGCATGATGGGGCTCCCTTCAGCGGTGTTGGGAGCATGGTAGTACGCCGGGATCGATCTGTCGATCCCATTTCACGGAGTTTTTCAGCAGCCTGCTAGTGAAAAAACATCGACGTCTAATTTTTTCATTTCCAACTTAAACTCGTGGTCTAGCAGGCTGCTGAAGAACCCGGGTGATCGGGCCGTTTTCTAAGGATCATGCGAGTCACCACCGACCGACAACGGTGCGCACGGCTGTGCGCTGGCCCCGATCAAGGGGCCGGCGACACGCGCGGCCGGTGATCAGGGACACCTCGCCTCCAGATTCCGCAGCCGGACCAAGTTATAGACCGTGGCGGCGAAGGTAAGCTGCCAATCCACGAGGGCGACACCGCGATGCCGGAGTTTGCGCAAGCCGCCGACGGTCTTCATCCAGCCAAAGACCTGTTCTACGAGTTTCCGTTTCCGCTGACTGACGTGATAGCCCGCATGCCGCGTGGTCCGGCCATCGATCGCACTCCAGCGGACCTTCTGAGCAACGTGGGGCGTGACGGCCCGGATACGGACAGCGGCCACAAAGCTTGCCACATCGTAGCCCTTGTCCGCCCCGACCGTGCTGCCCGGCGGCGCGCTGGCCTCCAGCAACAGCGCCGCTGCCTCGCGTTCGGCGGTCCCCGTCGCGTGAGTCGCGCAGACGTTGGCGACAAGTCCCTGTCGATTGTCCAGCAGCACGTGGCCCAGATACGCCAGCTTGGCTTCCTTCCCCTGGCCCTTCCGAGGCAGCATCGCCTCCGGATCGGTCGTCGACTGGTGCGTGTCGTTGCGCCGCCGCTCCCCGTGGAAGTTGACCGTGGGATTCCCGGGGTCATCGGGCGGGTCGCTCTCCGCCGCGTCCCGGCACCGAAAGCTCTTCAGGCTGGCCCACGCTTCCAATTGGGTCCCATCCACAGTGAAGTGTTCGTCCGAGAGCAGCCCGGCCGCCCGCGCGTGGGCCTGCACCGCATCAAAGAAGGCGGCCGCGAGATCGCCCGCCAGCAGCCGGTCGCGATTCTTGGTAAACGTGGTGGGATGCCAAACCGGGTCGTCCAAATTCAAGCCCACGAACCAGCGGAACAGCAGGTTGTAATTGAGCTCTTCCATCAGCAGCCGCTCGCTCCGCACCGTGTAGAGCACCTGCAGCAACAACGCGCGCAGCAGCTGTTCCGGCGGGATCGACGGACGCCCTGTGTTGGCGTACAGGCCGGCGAACCTGCGCGACATCGTTCTCAGCGCTTCGTCCGTCAGCGCGCGAACCGCGCGGAGCGGATGGTCGGCTGGCACGCGCTGTTCCGGCGACAGGTAGCTGAACATGTGAGTGCTTTGCTCATCGTGTCCGCGCATGATGGGGCTCCCTTCAGCGGTGTTGGGAGCATGGTAGTACGCCGGGATCGATCTGTCGATCCCATTTCACGGAGTTTTTCAGCAGCCTGCTAAGTCCTTAATTCTTTGCAGATTCTTTGAATCCTTGAGTAGATCAGATACGACCTCTTCAGAACTCCTTCCATCAGAATTACTATCTCCAACTAATTTGTCCGTTATAAATTTAGGCTCTTCAGGAAGTCGTGTGGGTAAATTGAGTGGATAAAACGAGCTTGCTCCGAGTGGCGAGAAGCGTGTCCAGGGCTGCTCCAACTGCGATGATGTCCCGATGGCTAATTCCCGGAAGCGACAGCGGCGGCTGTGGGACGCATACGCGTTCCCTGGTGTGCGTCCGCGACACGCGGTGCGCGGTGTCTTCGGCGACCCGAAGGCGCGCGTCATCACGCTTGTCCGGCGCTCAAAAAAACGCGCTGCGGCTGTTGCGGTCGCGCGCACATGGGCTGGTACGACCGGCGCGTGCGTCACGTACGCGATCTCCCTTGCGGCGAGCTACGCATCTACCTGGAAGTCGAGGTGCGGCGCGTGCAATGCCGGCGCTGCGGCAAGGTGAAGCGCGAGCGGCTCGACTTCCTCGCCGACAATCCGTTTTATACCAAGCGCTTTGCCCAGTACGTGGGCCGGCGCTGCCGCTCGACGACGATCAAGGACATGGCCGCGGAGCTCAACCTCGACTGGGACACGGTCAAGACGCTCGAGAAGCATTACATGCAGGCGCAGCTGGCCAAGGCGGGCACCCCGGGGCCGAAGGTCATCGGCATCGATGAGATCTCGATTCGCAAGGGACACACCTATCGCATCGTGGTAAGCGATCTAATCCGCGAGCGTCCGATCTGGTTTGGAGGGGCGGATCGCTCGCAGGCGAGCATGGCGCAGTTCTACGAGTGGCTCGGAGACAAGAAGAGCCGAAGCGTTCGCCTGGCGGTGATGGATATGTGGAAGCCGTTTCGCAACGCGGCGAACACGCACGCGCCCCAGGCGGCGATCCTGTTCGACAAGTTCCATATCCTGCGCCACCTGGGGAAGGCGCTCGACACGGTGCGCAAGGCCGAGTACGCACGGCTCAGCGGCAAGGATCGTCGCTTCATCAAGGGCCAGAAGTACACGCTGCTGTCGCGCCGCGAGCACCTGACCGTGGAGGGTCGACAGAATCTCAAGACCCTGCTCGCGGCCAACAAGCGATTGAACACCGCCTACCTGCTCAAGGAATCGTTCGCCCAGATGTGGAGCTACGAGCGGGAAGCGTGGGCACGGCGTTTCTTCGAGAACTGGCGGGCGAGTCTGAAGTGGCAGCGCCTTGCGCCCTACCAGAAGTTCGCCGAGATGATCGATCGCCATTGGGATGGCATCGCCGCCTATTGCAAGCCCGAAAACAAGGTGTCGCTCGGGTTCGTCGAGGGGCTCAATAACAAGATCCGCGTCATCCAGCGCCGCGCGTACGGACTGCGCGATGAGGAATACCTGCGGCTCAAGATCCTTTCCTGCATGTTACCCGCGCTCTAAAATGCCCCGAAATCACCCACTCGATTACCTGAAGAGCCTAAATTTAGTTGCGACTCCGGCAAAGGGTCCTCCTAAGGCAGAAGCAATTGTTGGTGCGATGTGCTCCATTAATTGTCTTACTTTGTTCATTATCTTAGGCTGTTCTATGCGATTGAAGTTATTACGACTAACTAATGATGTTTATACTAAAATGTTTAGTCGAGCTGCTAATCTTTTCAAAACTAGTCTCAAAAACTACCACCTTTTCATGTGTTCGTAAACCTCGGGGTCAAAACTAGTTGGCCGGAGAGAACACTGAAAATAAATAGAGTGAGTTTTCGGTGGTCGTGATGTGTGCTGTCGTAGAAAGCTAGTCAGCTTTGGTCGATTACCTCCATGTGGGGTATTTGGTATTGTATTTCCCGTATTCCTTGAAGCCGGGGAAGCCTGTTTCGGAGGGTTCTTAGTGGTTGGAGTAGCATTCGAAAATGTCGCGATGACCGAGCCACTGAGCCTCCAAGGCCGAGGCGTTAATCGCGCGCACGAAGGGCCGTCACACGGTTTTGCTCCGAACATGCCCACACCCCGCCTCATGTCCCTTGGTGGACCCGCTATCGACGTGTTTTGCGGGGTTTGCCGCTTGCGGCCACGCGAATCGAGGCCTGAACCCACGTCGTCAGTTCGTCGGCGTCCTCCAGGACCCCAGCCGGGACCTGGTAGTAGGACATCGTCATGGGCTTGTCCGCGTATGGCTTGAACGCCGACATGCCTTCGGCCTCGTACTGAGCTCGATTCCTGTCATCAACCTTCAGGTAGAGGGTGTTGGCCGCGAGAATCCCGAAGAAGACGCCCGCCGAATAGAGTCCGACGCCGCCGAACATCGACCGGGCCACCACCGAGTCGACGTCAGCCAGTTGCTCAAGGACGAACGCGCGGAACTCGTCGCTGACGCGCGCCGGCTTGAAGGTGCCCTTCGAGGCGGGTGCGCGCGGCGTCCGCGTCCTCTTCGCCATCTCGGGCGGAAGTCTACATGGACTGCTCCACCCGGCGAGAATCGCGACGCCCTGTGAACCGCAATTCGCGCCTCAACCAAATAGACACCCCACCCTGGCCCAAGTGGCTCCCGCGATCGCGGCGCAAGTACCGCAGTGTGCGGTTCTGAAGACCAGGCAGGCAAGCGTATCGGGCGCAAGTGTGCAGACCGCGACACCGACGGGGGGAGGCCGACGCCGCAGACGCCGGATCGCCCAGTCCCCCGCGGGCAGTGCTCCTTCGCCGAGCACTATATGGACTGGGCACGTAGAGTTGCGTATCATCCAGCCGAATGCATCCTGTGAAGAGCTGGCGGCTGGCGCTCGATATCGGTGGTTTCTTCGCACTGGGTCTTGCGTATCCGCTTTTCGAAGTCCTGTCGCAGAGCCCCGAATTCTTCGTCGCCCGGAACAGCACGCCGGCCCAGGTCGTCCTCTTCGCAGGCCTCGTCTGCTTCATCGTCCCTGCGGTGCTGTTCGGCGTCGCCCGAATCGCCGCGAGGCTGAGCGGCGCTGCCGGTGGTTACGTCCACGAAGCGATTCTTGCGCTGCTGTTCATGGCCGTGGTCATGACCTGGCTGAACCGTGTCGATGACCTCGCCGTCTGGGCTGCGGTTTCGCTTGCGTTCGCGGCCGGGCTCGCGTTCGCCGTCGGATACCGTCGAGCGGAGGCCGTACGCCTCTTCGTGACCGCCCTTGGCCCGGCCACGCTGGTCGTGCCGGTGTTGTTCCTGTTGGACAGCAATGTCCGTGGCGCGCTGGACCCGATAGCCGAGCGCTTTGCCTCGGCTGAGTTGAGCGAGACTCCTCCAATAGTCTTCATCGTGTTCGATGAGCTTCCGCTGAACAGCCTGCTGGACGAACATTACGAAATCGACGCCGACCGCTATCCGCATTTCTCGGCCCTCGCCGCACGGAGTCATTGGTTTCGCAATGCGACGACCGTGTCCTCGGAAACGATGTGGGCTCTTCCAGCTCTCGTCTCCGGCATCTACCCGCTGGAGCGCGGCGCCGTACCGACCCGCCGCTATTATCCGAACAATCTCTTCACGGTGTTGAGCGGGCGGTACGAGATGACGGTGCTCGGCAGCTTCCCCCAGCTGTGTCCCGTGCCCGCGTGTCAGCACGACCGAGCTGTGGCTGAAGAAACGATCGCCGGACTGGCCGCGGATTCGGCTGTCATTCTGGGCCACATCGTCCTGCCAGAGCCGTTGACGCGGAACCTGCCAACGATTGTCGGGGGTTGGTCGGGTTTCGCGCGCGTGCGCGTGCAACCTGAGACTGACGTTGGCGCGGCGCAGGACCGCAGATCAGAGTTCGAACGATTCCTCGCGGCGATCGAGAACGATGGCGGCGCTCACCTGTACTTCCTGCACAGCCTGCTGCCCCACATGGCCTTCGAGTTTGTGCCATCGGGCCATCGGTATGCAGGGCCCGACTATCAGGGTCGGGAGATCGGGGGAAAGGCATTGTTCCAAGCCGCCGACCGCGGGCTCGCTCACGCGCTATATCAGCGGCATCTGCTCCAGGTGGGTTTCGTCGACCGTCTCATCGGAGAGCTCACGGACCGCCTCCGGGAGCAGGGGCTGTACGATGAGGCGCTGATTGTCGTCACGGCCGACCACGGTGCCAGCTACCGTCAGGGGCAGCATCGGCGCGCCTTGACCGATGGCAACGCGTCGGATATCGCTTTGGTGCCGCTGTTCATCAAGCTTCCGGCGCAGCAGACCGGTATGGTCAGCGACAGGAACGCGCAGACGATTGACATCCTGCCAACGATCGCCGGAGCGCTGTCGTTCGATCTGCCTTTTGGAGTCGATGGTCAATCGCTGCTCGATGGCGCTGGTCCGAATCGGGGGAGCAAGACATTCATCCAGCGAAACCTCGACAACGCCTGGGTCGAAAGGCTGGGCGATATCGCCTCGCGGAGTCGCGTGAGCGTGCAGCACAAGATCTCGACATTCGGCTCGCACTCCAACGCCCGTCTCTACGGTGTAGGACCGTCGGCCGAATTACTGGGAACAAAGGCGGCGCTTCTGACGACCGCTCGCCAGAGCCCTGTGAAGGTCTCTTCGAGTAACTTCTCGACCTTTCGCGAGATCCGGCGATCGGAACGCGAAGTGCACATGTACGTTGCAGGAGTACTCGACGCCCCGCAGGATGAGCCGGTTCAACTCGCCATTGCGCTCAACGGCGTCGTTGCGGCCACGACCGAGTCCTACCGGGCGGACGGGGCCTGGGCGTTTGCCGCGATGCTGCCAGAAGACGGGGTACTCGAAGGCGCCAATGACGTAAGGCTCTTTGCCATCGAGCCAGACGGAGAGCGTACTGTGCTGTCGACCGTGAACTCCCTCCGATGACGGCGCCTGTATGCATGGGCTGAGATTACACATGCATGGAGTCTCGATCGCGCTCGTCCGCGGAGCCGCACTGGGCGTGCTCCTTGGATTCACCGCGTGCTCCTGGTCGGGTTCGGGTGAACCCGTCGCCGTTGTCTCGCTCGATCTCGATTCAACGCACGCGCCGGTGGGGAGCCTCATCGAGGCCACATTGACCTTCTCCGTACTTCCGAATGCCGTCTTCGTCGAAAACTATCGAGTCTTCCTGCACGTGCTGGACGACGGTGGGGAACTGATGTGGACGGATGATCATCACCCGCCGACACCTACTACTCAGTGGGAGCCTGGAGACACGATTGGGTATACGCGAACGATCCTGGTGCCCCTGCAGCCTTACCTGGGGGATGTCGACATCAACATGGGTTTGTACTCGGCGGAGGACGGAAAACGGCTGCCTCTCGACGGCGGGCACGTCGGCCAGCTGGCCTACCGGGTTGGGGAGTTGCGCCTCCTCCCGGCAACGGAGAACATCGAACTCTCGTACACGTCGGGGTGGTATCCCGTGGAAACGGGGCCGAGCGGACAGTCGCGCTGGTCGGACAAGGTGGGCGTGATCCGGTTCGAGAATCCCAGGACGGACTCACTGCTGTACCTGACCCTGGGTGGCTTCGATGGCTGGAGCGGCGAGCCGCGAACCCTCACCATTTCGATAGGCGACCGACTCGTCGATCGCGTCGAGATTGTCCCGAGTGAGGACGTGCTGCACAGGCTGCCGCTCAGCGCGTCAATCCTGGGGGAGGCCAGCGAGATCGAGTTGCGGCTCGAAGTCGACCGCGTTTTCGTGCCAGCCGAGCAACCGGATTCGAAAACCGCTGATGATCGGGCGCTCGGCGTGCATGTGCTCGCAGCGTACGTCGATCCCCAGTGACCACCACGACGCACGGCGATGGAAGTCGGGAGTGCACGCGGCGTCTGCTCCCTGATGCTCGCCCGCGCCTGAATTGACGTCAACCCGTCACCGTCCGGCGACGGCGTTCCGACCACACCCGAGAATACTGTGGGCGCCGGCTCGTGGCCGACGAGGACTCGCCTCCATCATGCTTATAGGAAGCATTAGTGGGGTCGGAAGTTAACGGAAGTCCCTGGGCCTGAACGGCGTGAGCGTCTCCCGACAGGACAAAGGTTCGTTCCGGTGAACTTGGCGTTTCGATCTATAGTCCGCTCAGCAGTCTGGACAACACCCCGTTCCCCCCAGGGCGTTGTTCAAGGATCGCGGTGGCCATCACCGGCAACCCGACGGTGTGGCCTCTCGGAGATCTGACGAGAGACAATCCTGCCTCAGTCAGACAGCTCTGTTTCGCCACGAGACACGAAGGAAATGGCAGACAGACAGGTGGCCTCAATAGGAATTTCAGGAGTCCACGATGAAACGACTCACACGCAGTCACTTCAGACACCTGGCGACATGCGTTGCTTTCGCGTTGGCAACGACCGGCGTCGTTTTCGGACAGGGAAAGGGAAACGGGAACAACGGCGCGGGACGAACAGTACGAACCAGCTCGTCATCACCGCAGCGGCGGTTGATGCCTCTTCCACTGTGATCACTGTTACGGGGCAGAACTTCGGCAACAGCGCGCCTGAGGCGTTTCTCGGGCTCCCTGACGGGAGCATCGTTGATCTGTTATTTGAAACGCTGCTCACGCCGACCGCGTTCACCGCGACGCTCCCCGGCTCCGTAGCGCCTGGCAGTTACCTGTTGGTCGTGCGCGCCGGCAACGGTTCAACCCAGATCGATTCGATGGATATCACCATCGGCGCAGCCGGGCCGGAGGGTCCGCAGGGCCCCCAGGGCGATGTCGGGCCGACCGGCCCGCAGGGCGACCAGGGCGCGCAGGGCGATGTCGGGCCGACCGGGCCGCAGGGCGACCAGGGCGTGCAGGGCGATGTCGGACCCACCGGGCCGCAGGGTGACCAGGGCGCGCAGGGCGATGTCGGCCCCACCGGGCCGCAGGGCGACCAGGGAGTGCCGGGCGGGCCTGGCCCCATAGGGCCGATCGGTCCGACCGGACCGCAGGGTGACGTGGGCCCGCTACAAGACGAGATCGACGATCTTCGGGCGATACTCGATACGGTGTGTGCAGGGAGCGGGTTGTGTATAAAGACCGCCTTCGTGACGAGCACGACAATGAACGGGAATCTCGGCGGTGTCGCGGGCGCCGACGCCATATGCAATCAGCACGCGACCGCAGCCGGCCTGACCGGCACGTTCAAGGCGTGGATCTCCGACGCCACGACATCGCCCAGCACGAGCTTCGCCCAGAGTCCGCTGCCCTACGTCCGTACCGACGGAACCCAGATCGCCAGCAACTGGGCGGACCTGGTGGACGGGACCCTGGCCGCGCCGCTCGAAAACGACGAGTTCGGAAACGTCGTGACCCACAACGCACTCAATGGATTCGCCTGGACCGCCACCAGCTCGAGCGGGACACTGGTGGGAACCAGACATTGCAACAGCTGGGGGCTTGCCAATGGGAGTAATCAGGGATTCAAGGGGAACACCTCAAGTGCCAGCGCCGCCTGGTCCCTAAGACCGGGTAGCTCGTTTAATTGCCTGCACCAACCGGCGCGACTGTATTGCTTCCAGCAGTAGTCACGCAGTAACGGGGCGGTGTCGCGCCGCTGGATCGTTCGAGGCTCGGGAGGCTCGAACGCGAAACGATCCGGCGGCGCGACGCGGCCGTCTACGGCGACTCTCCCGTGTACTCGAGAATGAAGAGTCCGGCCCCGGCACGATCCGGCGCGTAGGCGAACCCGCGGTCGTCGAGGTCCACGTCGTTGATCTGGATCGCCGTGGGCTGATCCAGCGCGCTGGGATGTGAGGTCGGGGTCGTCTGCGGAATGTAATACCCCACTTCCCTCAGGTTCAGCGGGTCGGACAGATCGACAACCCGCACCCCGGCATTGCAATACGCGAGCCACGCAATCTTGTCCACGAAGCGATTGATCCGTCCGTTGATCGTTTCGGCGGACTGGTGGGGGCCAAACCGACCGCCGGACGTGCAGAAGTCCCCGACCGGCACCTGACACACCGACGCGAGCACCGGCTCGGCTTCGATCGTGATGTCGAGCATGTAGGACGCAGGACGGACGGGATTTTCGCATGGGGCCGAGTCGCCCGCCACCCGCCTCATCGACGACAAACGCGTATGTCCTCTGACCCGTTCCCGCGCGCGGCACCTCGTCGTAGACGATCGGTGACACCGTGTGCGGCCCGCGATACGGCGGCTTCAGATCGAGGGACCAGGCGAGCGTCGGCGCCGTCGGGTCGGAGATATCGAACGACGCCGTCTGGCCACCCGCGTCACGGTAGCCGACGTAGTTCCGATCGTTCTCCTCGTCGACGACCGGATGGTGCGAGTACTGACCCTCGTAGCCTTCTTCGCCGTCCTTCAGCCCGGGCAACCACGCGCGACCGACGAACTGCGGGTCGGTCGAATCCCTCAGATCGAAGATCTGGATGATCACGTTGCGAAACCCTGGCTCCCCTGACGCCGCGCAAAAGTACCCAGTGTCCGGCGACCACCAGCCCTTGTGTGCTCGCATGATGAACTCGCCGCCGCAGCCGGGGCCGCACGAGTCGGGGGGCGTGCCTGTAATCTCGGATACCAACGAAGCTTCTAGGAAGCATTAGTGGGGTGGAAAGTAACGGAGGTCCCCATTATGCGACGCTGGCCCCGTCGACAGCGCTCATTGTCGCCGCTGGCTGCCACAGGCACAGATGCGGCCGTTGAGGTGGCACTCTCGACGCGCGCCACGCCGGCGATGGGGCTCAGTGCGGTGTTATGCGTCGTAACGGTTGCTTAGGGTGCCGATGCCGTCGACCGTGACCTCGACCGTACTGCCGGGCTTCATGGAGCCGACGCCCACCGACGTACCGCAGCAAATGACATCACCGGGATGCAACGTCATGTCGTGAGAGATCATGCTGACGATCTTGGCCGGCGGAATCACCATATCGCTGACCGGATAGTTCTGGCGCTCCTGGCCGTTGAGGACGGTGCGAACGGACAGTGTCGTGGGGTCCAGGCCGGTGGCCACCACGGGCCCGAAGACGCCGAACGTCTCGAAGCTCTTGGACCGCGTCCATTGCTGGAACGAGGGATCCTTGTTGAGTATCCCAACGGCGGTGACGTCATTGATGCAGGTGTAGCCGAAAATGTACGGTTCGACGTCGGCCTCGGCAACACCGCCACACACCCGCCCGATGACGATGCCGAGCTCGCCCTCGAAAACCACCTTGCCGTCGTAGGCTGGTGGCTTGCGAATGGTGCCTCCGGTGGCCAGATAGCAGCCGTTGGCCTTGATCCAGTACAGCGGCTCGGCCGGAGTGTCCAGGCTCAGCTTGGCGGCCAGGGCATGAAAATTGTTCCACAGGGCGAGCATTTTTCCAGGAATCGTGGGTGTGGTCGGCGCGACCTGATCGAGGGACAACACCACTCCCGTCGCTGTCGGCGACTCAAACATGTCGCCTTGGTAGACGGTGATCGAATCATCCTCAAGCGTACCGAAGCCCGAAGTACCGGCGTGCTCGAAACGCATCCAACGTGCCATCCCACTCCTTCGGGCTCAATCGTTTCGCGGCGATCCCTTGACCCTGATCCCCTCTTCACGAATGGTCTTGTCCAGCAAGCTCACGCATGCGTGAAGCGCTCGCAGCGTCGGGACTTCGACGCCCGTTACTTCTGCAAGCTCAACGACGACGCCGAGCATGCCACCGATCTCGAGGGGCTTCCCAGCTTCCACATCCTGCAACATGGACGTCTTGTGCTTCCCGACGCTTTCGGCTCCGGAGATGCGTCGTTCCATGGGCACCCGAAACTGCGCGCCGAGGCGCTCACCGATCGTCTGCGCTTCGGTCATCATCGAGGCAGCCAGCGCGCGGGTCAGCGGAAACTGGCAGATGTCCACGAGGGTCGAGTGCGTCAGCGCGCTGATCGGGTTGAACGTCATATTGCCCCACAGCTTCAACCAGATCTCCGAGCGGACGTCATCCAGGACCCTCGACTTGAACCCCGCCTCGGTGAACGCAGTAAAGATCTTTTGTGCTCGTTCCGAGTTGCTCCCATCGAGCTCCCCGATCGGGAAGCGATTCCCTTCGATGTGGCGAATGACACCCGGTTCGGCGATCGCAGCCGCCGGATAGGCGATACAGCCCAGAATGCGCTCCGGGTCGATGCTCTTGAAGAGCACGCCGCCGGGGTCGACGGTCTCGACCACCCGGTCCGCATACGGCCCCCCCAGCTTCTGGAAATACCACCAGGGAATGCCGTTCTGCAGAGTCACCATGACGGTGTCTGGCCCAAAGAGGGCCGGCAGGTCACCAGCGACCGGTCCGACCTGGTGCGCCTTGAGTGCCAGCAACACGACATCCTGAGCCCCGAGGTCACGGATCCGGTCCGTGGCCGTCAGGTTGTCGGCGATCAACTCCTGTTCGTCCTCGACCAGTTTCAGGCCTTTGGCCTGAATCGCGGCGAGGTGGGGACCACGGGCGATCGCCGAGACGTCATGTCCGGCCCTCGCCAGGCGAACAGCCAGGTAGCCACCGATGGCGCCGGCTCCAACAACACAGATTTTCATGTCCTCTTCTCGAATCTCTTTCTCCAGCCGCGGGTCCGGCTCGTCTCAGACCGCACCCTCGCTCTTCGCGGCTGCTACCGCCGCGGCATCCATCCCAAGAACATCCCGCAGGATCTCGTCTGTGTGCTCTCCGAGCAACGGAGAACGCTTGACTTCGGACGGGGAGTCCGACAACTTGATTGGATTGCCCACCGACAGATAACGTCCGCGCGTGGGATGCTCGACTTCGACTACCGTCCCGGTTGCGCGCAGCGCCTGGTCTTCGGCCAGTTCCTTCATGGAGAGCACCGGACCGCACGGCACGTCCGCGGCGCTCAGAACCTTCGTCGCCTCGAACTTCGTCTTAGTCAGCGTCCACTTCTCGATCCCATCGAACACCTGCTCGAGCCTCGGCAGTCGCGCCGACGCCGTGTTCCATTCGGGGTCTTCGAGCCAGTCCTCACGTTGGATGGCCCGAGCCAAGCCCTTGAAAGCGGCCTCTTGCACGATAACGTAGAGATAGGCGTTGGGATCCTCTTCCCACCCCTTGCACTTGACGATCCAGCCAGGCTGTCCCCCTCCTGAGGCGTTTCCTGCTCTTGGCGTCGCGTCATGGAAGGTGCCGTTGGGGTACTGGGGGTACTCCTTCAGCGGGCCGTGGGCCAGGCGCTGTTGATCGCGCAGCTTGACCCGGCACAGATTGAGCACTCCGTCCTGCATCGCGCATTCGACACGCTGACCTCGGCCCGTCTTCTCACGCTGAAACAGAGCCGTCACGATCCCCAAGGCCAAGTGCAACCCCGTTCCGGAGTCCCCGATTTGCGCACCCGCGACGGTCGGCGGGCCATCATCGAATCCAGTCGTGCTGGCGCCACCGCCGGCACACTGCGCGACGTTCTCGTACACCTTGGAATCCTCGTACGGCCCGGGTCCAAAGCCCTTGACAGATGCAGAGATGATTTTAGGATTGATCTGCTGCATGCGCTCCCAGGAAAACCCCATTCGGTCGAGCGCGCCTGGAGCGAAATTCTCCACAATCACGTCGCAACACTGGATGAGCCTGGTGAAGATGTCCTTCCCCTGGTCGCGTTTGGTATTCAGCGTGATACTTCGCTTGTTGTGGTTCAGCATCGTGAAGTACAGGCTGTCGACATCCGGAAGATCCCTCAACTGGCCGCGAGTGGGATCACCCGTTCCGGGACGTTCCACCTTGATGACATCCGCGCCGAACCAGGCCAGAAGCTGAGTACAGGTCGGGCCGGACTGGACGTGGGTCATATCAAGAATTCGTACGCCCTCCAAGGCTTTCATAGACTCTCCCTAAACAAATTTCCAAATCAACAAACACGAGGGCACCCTGGCCGGACAACCCCGGCACTGTGGTGAACGATGTAGATGCCGTGGGCTGCGGCATCCCTTTTACGCCGCCCTTTGCCGGTCCGGGCCGCGAGTGGGCCATTCGCCTCTGTGACGACGGTCGTGCTGTCGGGCTGGTGGAGTGCAGCCCATGACCTCCGTGTGGGCTGTCCTCGGTGCTTCGTGTGGATTGTAACCCAGGTGGCGCTTATAGGAAGCATTAGTGGGGTCGGAAGTTAACGGAAGTCTCCATTATGCGACGCTGGCCCGTCGACAGCGCCCATTGTCGCCGCTGGCGCGGCACGGCCTTATTGCGCGAATCGCAACTGACCCGCACGATATCAACCGACAGGGCCCTCACGTGCCGATGCTATACGACGCTGGCCGGCCGAGGGCGGTCATCCGATTCAGGATCTCGCAACCGAGGACGGCCTCACTCCCCTGCCCGGCTGGGCTCCGGGCTCGAAGGCCGTCCCCGATGATCGACTTGTATCGGAAGAACGCGTTCTCCGCCCGAGCCTGACGATGGTACCCCGAGGCCTTCTTCCAGCGGCGCCGTCCGAGCGTCTTCACGGACCTAATCGTCCGATCCCGAGCGGCCGACCGCGGGCCGTGGCGAGACACGTTCGCCGTCCTGACCGGTGGCACCACGACCGTCGCGCCCCGCACCCTCGTGGTCTCGTAGACGGCGATCGTGTCGTAGGCTGCGTCAGCGGTGACGCTCGCGAGGGTACCATCGACCGCGTTGATCAGATCGAGAGCGGTAGTCGCGTCATCCACCGTCGGCTCGGTCAGCGTGTGAGTAAGGATCACAACCGTGCTGTCGAGCACGAGATGGATGCGCTTGCCAGACGGGACCGGTCGAAGACGGCGTGGCAGATGCTGACCGCGCCGGGAGAGCGTCGTGTAATCCGGTGCGGAGAGGTCGAGGCGCATTATCGCGAACAGCGAGTGCAGGAACCCTTCGGCCTGCCGGAGCGGGAGATGGTAGATGAGCCGCAGCGTCAAGGCGGTCTCGATGGCCAGATCCGAGTACCGCCGCTGCCCGCCCCGCATGCCGGTCTGGCGAGCTGTCCAGGCGGCGATCGCTTCCGGTGCCAACCACAATGTCACATCGCCGCGTCGAACAAGGGCCCGGTTATAGGCCGACCAGTTCGCAACGCGGTACTTCGCCTTGTACGTGGGATGGACCTTCGACTGCATCCCCGTAGTGTGGCCCCCGTGCACTGTCCCGAAAAGACCGGGCCAAGCCGCCCCACGCGCACCGGGTCTTCATGCAACAACGCCGCTCCCGAGCTGGGTCTTATGCCACGTTTCTTAAGGAAGCGATCGACAAAGGAGGCCCCGCAGGCGCGGGACCACCGGTAGACACGTTGATGGGCGGCTCCTGAAACTTGACCACTACCCCCCGTTTCTGTGACGAACTTGGGCTAATATTTCCAAATATTTCCTATCGCCCGAATGGTGACGACTCGCCTGAACGAGCCGCTCCGCAGGTAGCAGCCAGGTCGATCCATCCGGGCAACTCCACCCACCGAGCGGGGGCGCAGGAGGGCAGCACCATGAGAAAGCTCGCGATTGCATTTTTTGCAGCCGGGTTCGTTGCCGCGACCTTATATGGACAATCGGTGCTGCCGCCGAACCCGGCACCGACCTGTACGCTCTCGGAGGAGGAGTTCTCCTCATGGTTCCAATCGGGCACGGTCACCGAAGGCGGTTTCGTCGATGCGGCGAACAGCGTCGGATTCCCGCAGGAGAACGACACGTGCGACTTCTATAAGTGGTCGGCGCAGATGTTCCTCTGGCTGACGTCGCCGGTCCAGGCGGACCGGTATGTCTTCGACGCTCGCGTCTTCTTCGATGTGTCGCCGGAGGACGCCAACAGCCAACAGGTGCTCATCCCGAACACCGCACCAAACGACTTCACTCTGCGCGTCCGAAAACCGGAGGACATCGGAGAGACTGGTCAGGCTGGCGGCAGCGACGTGCTGATCTCGCAGCAGGGCTCCCTCGTGTACTACGGCATCCACGTCAACGACGTCTATGCCTACTTCCTGAGCGGCCAGAAGGGAGGCGAGATCGAAGCGACGGACTTCCCAACCACACAGGCCGATCTCGATGCCATCGAGGCCTTCGCCGGCATGACGTTCGGCGATGGCGCTGCCCTCGCCATTGAGGTCAAGACCTCATGGGTCGATGCGTCGACGGTTGAGGCCAGTCATTATCTAACGATCAGTGCCGAGGTGCCTCGATACACGCCCACGTCGAACACCACGTGGACCCCTGACGGCTCCGAGACCCTCGAGCTGGCCCTGGTCGGCATGCACGTCGTCGGCAGCGCTCTGGGGCATCCGGAGATGATCTGGGCCACGTTCGAGCACCTGAGCAATACACCCAGCAACGACTACTACTACCAGGCAAGCGATGGCTCGATGCAACTGGTCACGTACGACTCCGGCGGCAACTGGCTCTTCATGGCCACCGGTGGCAGCCAGACGACCGGCGCCAATGTTGCCAGGATGGCCGTAGACGGCTCGTCGGGCAACATCGTCGCCGCAACCGGTCAGACCATTGGAGCCAGTAACACCTACCAGGTCAATCCCTGGGGAGATGCGGGGGGCCAGGCATCCTCGGCCGAGAACAACACCGAGATCATCTCTCTGAACAGCGACGTCGTCAGCCTGCTAGCCGATGGGGACGTCCGCAAGAACTACATCCAAACCGGCTCGCTCTGGACACAAGACGGCCAGATTCCACCAGCGGGCACGCAGGTCGGTTCCCTCGATCTGGCGAATTCGACGATGGAGACCTACCACCAGAGCTTGAACTGCTTCGTCTGCCACAGCGCCTCCTCGGGGCCCAGCCTCGGTATCAGCCACATCTACGATGCGTTGCAACCACTGCCATGAGGTAGCGCTGCCCAAATCGCAACGTGACTTGATCTATAGGAAATTCAAAAACTCATTTCCCGGTGCGCACTCAGGCCGGGGTCTGGCATTCGTCGGCCAAGCGAGGTGAGGTGGCGCAGCCTCAAGCTACCGGTGTCAAGCGTGCTCGGTACGCGGGACGAGCCCGTGTCCGGGGAGGGGCGGTCAAATCTCTGCTGGCTGACCCGTCGGAGACCGCGGGGGAGGCGTTCTCGCGCGCGGGCAGTAAATCAGTTTGAGACGGGCGAAAACGCGCGTCAGTTCACCGCGAGGGCTGGTTGTGCAGGTGGCACGCGGCGAGCCCAGCGCATCCGCCGGCCGTCCCGGTCCACCAGCGGGTCGACGCCAAAGCATTTCTGCATCGACGTCGCCCATCGCAGCCGCCTGGGCTTTCCTAGCCGTTCCTGCCCCAGAAGCGCGAACACGGCAGCGTGTGTCTGACACTTCACGCGAGGCGCTAGCAGCCCGAAGTAGCGAACGTTGTGTCGGTAGCGGTCTCGTGCTTATCCGGTTGTTTCAGCAAGCCACCACCGGTAGTGTATCGGCGTGGCGCGCCCGTCGTTTCCGAAGAATCTCCGGGAGTTTCAGCGGCAATTTGCGACCGCCGAGGCCTGTCAGGACTACTTGGCGGCGTGCCGCTGGCCGGACGGCTTTGTGTGTCCCCGGTGCCGGCACGCGCGCGGCTATCGCCTGACCACACACCGGCGCTGGCAATGTGCGGCGTGCCGGTATCAGGTGTCGCTGACCGCCGGGACGATTCTCCACAACACGAAGACGCCGCTCCTGGTGTGGTTCTGGGCGGCCTATTTGACGGTTACCGACAAGCGGGGCCTCTCGGCGCTCCTGCTGCAGCGGCAGTTGGGCCTGCGGCGGTACGAAACGGCGTGGCTGCTGTTGCACAAGCTGCGGCGCGCGATGGTGAACGCGGGGCGGGAGCCCTTGTACGGCGACGTGGAGATCGATGACACCTGGGTGGGCGCGCCCCAGGCCGGCCTGCGCGGCAGTCGCCAACTCAAGGGGCGGAAAGCCGCGCTGGTGCTGGTGGCGGTGGAACGACGCGGGGATCGGTCGGGTCGGGTCCGCATGTCCGTGATCCCGAACTTCAAACAATCGACGATGCTCGCGTTCGTCACTCACCACATTGCGCCGGGGGCGACGGTCTACACCGACGGGCTGAAAAGTTTCGATGGGCTCCAGGCCGCTGACGTGAGACACGTCGCCCGCCCGCAACCGATCCGGAGCGCCCTGCACAGGGGGGTGCCCTCCGTCGTGCCTTTGGCCGACCGCGTCATCGGCAATTGCCAACAGTGGTTGATTGGCACGCACCACGGCGTCAGTAAGGCGCAACTACAGGTCTACCTCGATGAGTTCGTGTTTCGGCACAATCGGCGGCGGCACCCGATGGCCGCCTTTCAGACCCTGCTGGGCCTGGGGACCGGACGGACGCCCACGCCCGCCCGACGGATTCGCGGCGCGCAGGACGTGCGCCCCCCAGGCTGATCGCAAGATATAGGGGTTAGCTGAAACAACCGGATAAGCACGAGCGGTCTAGCACGTGGTCGGCGAGCGTGGCCAGGAACTCTGCCGGGGTGTCAGGCGGGCTCTGACGTCCGGAGGAAGCGACGAAACGTAGACGTTGAAGCGCAGCTCGACGGCGGTTGCCACCTTGTTCACGTTCTGCCCGCCCGGACCGGGACGATAGCCGACATTAGTGGGGTCGGAAGTCTCCATTACGCGACGCTGGCCCGTCGACAGCGCCCATTGTCGCCGCTGGCTGCCACAGGCACAGAAACGGGTCCGCCGGAACGCGGGGCATCAAGGCTCAAGCCTGAAGGGCGGCGACCTCGCAGTCGCGGGGTCGCCCCGCCGCGCTCTTCTCGGCAGCTGCGAGGTGTTCACGCAACAAGTCAGGACTCCTACTGTGCCGCCCTGGGCCGCGTGATTTCAAACACGAGGATCTTGAGCGTCGAGTCGGCCGCCGTGATCTCGTGCGGAACGCCTTCCGGGATCAGCAGGAAGTCCCCGGGACCCATCACGTTGTCCGTGCCGCCGATGATCATCTTTCCGAAGACGTTGCCGGGCGCCTGCGTGGCGGTGCCGGATGTGGGTGCGGCCGCGCCGCCGATTGTTCCGCCCGTCGTGATGGTCGCGTGGCCTTCGATCACGGCCCACATTTCCGCTTCCTGCTCGTGCGCGGCTGGTCTCTGGGGCAGCCTGCGGTGCTCGAGCGCGAGTCGATAGGCGCCTACCCGTTCGACCAGAATATTGGCGTTGTTCGTTCTGCCCTCTTCGATCGACACGAACCCCGCCGCCACCTCAGCGGCCGTGAGGTGTGTCGCGATATTGACGTTCGCGGGCGCGTTTGGTGCGTCGACCGACTCAGGCCCGTGATCGTCCGCCGCTTGCTGCATCGAGGCAGACGTAGAAAACAACAGGATGAAGCTGCACACGGTCACGATGGTTCGCATTTCGATTCCTCCAGGAGCAGTTTCGACCAGACGCCAACACTATACTGCCTACGAGCCACCACTGACGCTGGCCCCGTCGACAGCATTCGGCACGCCGATCTTGATCTCACTTTGGTGGCCCACAGCGCAGGCAACGAGCCGGTGGCGCCACGCAGCCAAACCCGTCAATTCGGGCCTCCAGCTCAACGCCCAGAGCCCTCAACTCTGCGTTGTTGTCACCACAGGGCCAGGAGTCGCCGCAGGCTCGGTTTCGGCTGCGGCCGGCGCGCCCGGACCGCCTCCGACTTGGACCCGTGTTCAGATTCCAGGCCACCTGAGGCCCGCTGCGGCCCATTCCGGCCACGCGTACGCGCCGCCCGTCGCGAGCTGGCGAGCGATCTGGGCCTGACGCCAGCCTTGCCTTCTCAGCGCCAAAAGCATATACCTCTCCTCTGAGGTAAGCCGGTGTTGGGCGCGAGTTGTCGCACTTCGTTCATGAATCCAAGCCTTCGTACTGGTCGCCATTCCGTTCACGTCAGCGCGGGTGCTTGAATGTTCGACCCCTCTGCCCCTGTCTCGATCGTCGAAGGCATCGGGCCCGCCATGAGCGAAACGCTGGGCGCCAGCGGTGTGGGAACGCTGTTGGAGCTGATCCACAGGCCGGCGGGCACGATCCACGCGGCCGTCCGATCCGATGCGTCGTTGGAACAGGTGCGCTCCTGGCGTCAGATGGCACGCCTGCTCCAGGTGTACAACGTGACGCCGCAGTGGGCCGAGGCGCTGGTCAGGGGCGGTGTGACTACCATCGACGAGCTGAGCCGCTCGCGGTTCGACGCCTTGGGGGAGCTGTTCGCGCAGGCCGTCGAGGCTCGTGTGACTCCCGACGCACCGTCGAGCAACGCGCTCGGCAGGATGCTCGTCGGAGCGGCCACGCTCGCAAGTACCGGCAATGTGAGCGGCCGTGTGATCGGCCCCGAGGGCGTCCCTGTCCCCGGAGCGACGGTCGGCGTGGGCATGGCCACGACACGCACCGGCGAGGATGGGCTCTTCCGCCTCGTCGGCATCCGGCTGGACAGTCCGCTTCCGCTCGTCATCCGACACGCGGACTACCGCACGCTCCTGATGGACGATCCGCCGTTGGCCCTGAACGTCGACGTCGTGAGGATGGTGCGGTTCGCGCTCGCGCAGGTGGGAGATGCGACCGGAGCTGGCGCCGGGCTCGCGAGCCGGTTCTCGGAGCTCGACGGCGACGTTCTGCCGCCGATTCAGGGTATACCCGTCCGGACCGTCCGCCTCGTCGCGGACCTCCGCGAGCGGGACCTCCTGCTGCTGCGCTCGTTCTTCCAGCGCAGCGACGACGCCGAACTGGTGTCGCGGCTCAAGGCGTACGAAGACGGTGAGATCATCGTGCATACGCTGCGGCTGCCCCGCGCGCAGCTTCCCGACGACGCCGTCCTCGGAGACCACTTCGTCGTGCGAAACCGAAGCCTGGTGGCCGCGCAGATGGACGAGGCCGGCGTGCTCGCCTACAGGGTCGGTCTTCGGACGGGGAAACGATTCGGGCCGATACCTGCGGGGCTGAATCCGGAAGAGCTCCGACAGGCGTTCGCAGACCGACTGCACTTCGCCATCGCCGAGTACCGGAGGAGCAGATCGTGAGCTATTTCTTCGATTCCACCGGCGGCTGCGAGCGCTGCGATGCGATGGGCGGCTACTACGATGAGGAGCCGAGCCGCCCCCATCCGAACTGCAACTGCGAGATCAGCTCTACGAATACCGGCGAGGAGGAGGAAGACGAAAACGGCGTCGCAGCCGACGTCGAATGGGAGATTGTGGACGGCCCGAACATCGAGATGGACTATCAGGGGTTCGAGATGAGTTGGTCGGTCGAAGTCAACTACTCGATGGAATGCCCGGACGGTAGGACCGAGGTTGATGAAGGGGTCAACTTCGGCTACCTGGGTCCGATCATCGAAGGCATCGAGGATTATATGATTGCCAAGTTCATAGATCATCTCGATGAGATGGAGAGACGGCTGCGCGCCAAGTGCGAAGACGAAGGCGAGCCGCAGGTCTGAGCCGTCCGAGGCCCGTGTGCCTACGCAGCCTGCCAGAGCAGGTACGCCGCGAACCCCGAACCCGCAACCGCGGCGCCGTAGCATAGGACCGCGATTATCGGGTGCGCGAGTCGCGCGGCATCGTGCAGCGTGTGGCGGAAGCGATGCGCCGCGTGGAACAGCGACAACACACACAGCCCGAGAAGGACGAGCCGGGTGAGCGGATTCCCGAGCACGCCCAGCATGTGCTCGTGGGTGGGAGGTGGAACCCAGCCAAGAGGAAAGGCGATGCCGAACAGCAGCAGGAGCGACGGCATCAGCATCGCCGAAAGCACGCCGCCGGCGCTGAAGAGCAACCACAGATAGGGCTCGGAGTGTTGTCTCACCATCTATGCCCCCAGTAGAAGCCAGCACACGACCGCCGACGCCGCCACCCAGCCCGCGTAATGGCCCGCGAGCACCAGGCTGCCCGGCACCGGGGCCTGGCCGACCTTAACTACCATCGCCTGCGGCGCTGCGTCGAAGAAGGTGACAGCATGGAAAATCACGAAGAGGAGGCTGACGATGTTCAAGAGCAGGATGGGCGTCGTGGCGGACCACGCCAGGAGCTGCTGGTAGGCAACGTCTCCCTGGCCCACGGCGCGCAGCAGCAGCAGGAGGTACGCGACGAACCAGGCGACGAAGACGCAACTCATCTCTCGCAGGATGAACGTGAAGTAGGTCCCCTTCTCGAGCCACCATAACGTCGAGATGTGGGGCGGCAGCACGCGCTGCTCGTATTCGGGCTGCCCCTGACTTTGGCTCATTGTGCCCCCTTTGGCATGAAGAACGCCTTCACGGTCTCCACCGCGGCGGTCAGCTTGTAGCGCTGGATGGCGCCGGCGGGATCGACGTTCTTGGGACACACCTTGGTGCACTCGCCCACGAAGGTGCAGCCCCAGAGCCCGTCGTGTTCGGAAAGGACGGCCACCCGCTCCGCCGCGCCTTCGTCGCGGCTGTCGAGGTTGTAGCGCTGGGCCAGTGCGATGACAGCGGGGCCGATAAAGTTCTGATCCAGGCCGTAGACCGGGCATGCGGAGTAGCACAGCATGCAGTTGATGCACATGCTGTACTGCTTGTAGTCGTCCAGCTCCTGCGGGGTCTGGCGATACTCGCCCTCCGACAGCGGCTTCTCCTCCTCCCGGACAATCCAGGGCTTCACCGTCTCCAGCTTCCGCATGAAGTCACCGATGTCGACGATGAGATCGCGGATGACGGGGAAATTGCTCAGCGGCTCGACGCGGACGGGTCCCGACCCGTAATCGGCCAGGAACGTCGCGCAGGTCAGCTTCGGCTCTCCGTTGACCATCATGCCGCAACTTCCGCAGACGCCCATGCGGCACGACCACCGGTACGCGAGCGTACCGTCGATCCGGTCTTTGACGTGATTCAGCCCGTCCAGCACCACCCACTCTTTCGGGCACGGTACCTCGTATTCGTCGAACGTGGCTTCGGACTCCTGTTCAGGACGGTACCGAGCGACCTGTAACTTAATGCGATCCGCCATGCGGTGGGGCCTCTCCATAGACCCGCGCGGCCGGCGGCCAGCGGGTGATCGTGACGGGTAGATACTCGACCCGAGCCGAGCCGTCAGGGTTACGGTGAACGACCGAGTGCCCGAGGAAACGATCGTCGTCGCGCTTGGGAAAATCGGTGCGCTGATGTGCCCCGCGTGACTCCTCACGGCGTAGCGCCGAAATGACGACCGTCTCGGCGACGTCGAGCATGTTCGCCAGCTCGAGGGCGTACATCCGCTCGGTGTTGAACGTCTTGCTCTGGTCCTCGATAGCGATGTCGGCGTAGCGTTCCTGGACGCGGCGCAACCGCTCCACGGCCGTCGTCAGCGATGCCCCTGTCCTGTAGATCCCCGCGCTCTCTTCCATCGTCTTTTGCATCTCTTCCCGGAGGTCGGCGATGCGCTCGTGCCCTCTCTTGCTGAACAGATCCTGCTCGACCCGCCGGTGCTCGTCCTTTGCCTGGGCGAGTACGCTCTGACTGATCTCGACGTTGCTCGAGGCGTGCTCGGCGGCAGCCGCGCCGGCGCGGGCACCGAACACGAGCAGCTCGGTCAGCGAGTTCGATCCGAGACGGTTGGCACCGTTAATGCTGACGCAGGCCACTTCACCCGCCGCGTACAGCCCTGGCAGCGGCGTGGCGCCGTTGATGTCCGTGTGAACGCCACCCATCATGTAGTGGATAACGGGCCTCACCGGGATCAGATCCTTCACCGGGTCGAGGTTCTGGTACTTGATGCAGAGCTCGCGCACGAAGGGGATCTTCGCGTCGATCTTTTTTTCGCCGAGGTGCCGGAGATCGAGATTCACGATGTGGCCGTACGGCGTCTCGATCGTGCGACCCTTCGCCTGCTCCTGCATGAAGGCCTGTGACAGCCGGTCGCGCGGACCCAGCTCCATCGTCCGCAGCACGGGCTCCTTCTGCGGCGTGCCCAGCGCGTAATCCTGCAGGTAGCGGTACCCGTCCTTGTTGATCAGGTATCCGCCTTCGGCGCGCGCCGCTTCGGTGATCAGGATGCCGGTAAAGGGCAGGCCTGTCGGGTGGTACTGGAGATACTCCATGTCCTTCAGCGGCGCCCCGGCCCGATAAGCCAGCGCCATGCCGTCGCCGCTCTTGATGCTGGCGTTCGTGGTGAAGGGGAAGATCTTTCCGCAGCCGCCGGTGCAGAGGATGACGGACCGCGCGGTGATCGCTTCGACCTTACCGGATTGCAGATCGATCGCCACCACCCCCTGGACTCGACCGTCATCCACCAGAAGCCTGGTGACAAACCACTCGTCGTAACGAACCACGCTTGCGTACTTGAGGGACGTCTGGAACAGGGTGTGGAGCATGTGGAAGCCGGTCTTGTCGGCGGCAAACCACGTGCGCTTCTTCTTCATGCCCCCGAAGGGACGGACGGCAACCCGGCCGTCGGGCTCGCGGCTCCACGGGCAGCCCCAGTGCTCCAGTCGAAGGAGCTCCTCCGGCGCTTCCTTGACAAACGCCTCCACTGCGTCCTGGTCGCACATCCAGTCGCCGCCAGAAATCGTGTCGTAGGCGTGCTCGTCGAGGCTGTCGTCGGGCGCGATGACAGCCGCGGAGCCGCCCTCGGCGGAGACGGTATGACTCCGCATCGGGTACACCTTGGAGACGACTGCAATCGAGAGTCTTGGATTGTTTTCGGCGATGGCAATCGCCGCTCGAAGTCCCGCGCCGCCGCCGCCGACCAGCACCACGTCATGAGAAGGGGTCACGCCTTGGTCTCCTGTCCGCCCGTGCTCGCTTGATCCTCGATCCCCGTGCCGAGGCAACTATTCTGCTGCGATCGGTTCCGCGTAGGGCCTATTGGGCCGACAGCATTTCATCCACGAGCAGTTTCCCATCGTGGCGCACAACCTTCCTGCTGACGCTTCCGTCGTGGTACTCGTGTTGGATGCTCTGGCGTCCGTACGCGTAGTCCGCTTTGTCTGCACCTTTATACACCAGAACCTACGAAACCTTCTTCGTCGCACAATCGTCCAGCTCCAGAGGTTGTGGGTGGCGAATTGCTAATCAGCCGCGCCGACATGAACATCGAGCGATGTCTCGAATTCTTTACGAATTCGCCACCCACAGGTCCGGAGTCCCCGGCCCAACTCCACCTCGGCCTGGCGGCTTCGTGACGATCTGTTCTGTGCTGTAGCGCTTCTTCGGCATCCTGTCCCGGTCATTGCGCCCCGAATTCTATCGTTCGGGCTGGAACGGTTTCAGGGGGCCAGGTCAGTTTTTTCGCACGTTGACGGGAGCGATTCGGATCAGGCGCTGCTGTTTGACCAAGAGCTACTCGGCGATGCCAGACCGGCTGTGATCACAACAACGTCTGACCCCGCGGTATCGGCATAGTCGTTTGTTCCGAGTTCACCTGCGGCCGTGTGGGCGCTCGGTGTAGTCTCGGTACACATGGCAAAACTGAGCCGCTACTTCGAGACCTTTCACGACGCGGATGGCACCGAGAAGATGCGCGTCTTTACCTCCGGGCACGCCCTGTTGCGCCTGGCGCCGACCAACAAGGGCACGGCCTTCCCCGAGAAGGAACGCGTTGCGCTGGGGCTCGATGGTCTGTTGCCGCCGCATGTCACGTCGCTCGAGGAGCAGATCGCACGCGTGCGCGCCGCCTACCTGAGCGAGCCCACGTCCATCGACAAGTACCAGCACCTGCGAGCCCTCCAGGAGCGTAACGAGCTGCTCTTCTACGCGGTCCTCGAGCGCCACCTCGCCGAGATGCTGCCCATCATCTACACCCCCACCGTAGGTCAAGCCGTCCAGCGGTTCTCGTCCCTGTATCAGGCGGCCCGCGGACTCTCCCTGTCCACCAGGAACATCGCCCGCGCGACCCAGGTTTTGCAGAGCACCTTCTACGACGACGTGCGCATGATCGTCGCCACCGATTCGAGCGCGATCCTCGGCATCGGCGATCAGGGGTACGGAGGCCTGGCCATCGCCATCGGCAAGTTGGCGATCTACACCGCGGGTGGAGGTGTCAGCCCCTACCGCAGCCTGCCGGTCGGACTGGACGTGGGCACGGATCGCGGCGACCTGCGCGATAACCCCGCCTGCCTCGGCGTCCGCCACGAGCGCCTGACCGGCGAGGAGTACCTCACCTTCATGGACCAGTTCGTCGCGGCCGTGAAGACCCGCTACCCGCGCGCCATCCTGCAGTGGGAGGACCTCTCGAAGGACACCGCTTTCACGGTGCTCGAGCGATACCGAAAACAGCTACCGTCGTTCAATGATGACATCCAGGGCACCGGCGCGATGGCGCTGGCGGGCGTGCTCTCCGCATGCAAGCTCCGCAAGGAACGCCTCGCCGATCAGCGCATCATCGTCTACGGCGCTGGCGCGGGCGGCGCCGGTGTCGCATGGGCGATACGCGACGGGCTCATGCGTGAGGGTCTCTCGACGAAAGAAGCGCACGCTCGCATCTTCGTCCTCGACTCAAAAGGCCTCCTCATGGAGGGTCGACAGATGGAGGACTACAAGCAGAGCCTCACGAAGTCGCAGAGCGACATCGCGGGCTGGGGCGGCAGCCAGGCGCCCGATATGCTGACCACGATAGAGCAGGGCAAGGCCACCATCCTGATCGGGCTGTCCGGTCGGCCAGGCGCCTTCACAGAGGCCCATGTGCATGGGATGGCCAGGAATACCGCGCGTCCCGTCATCTTTCCGCTTTCGAATCCGACAAGCGCCTGCGAAGCGGTGCCGGCCGACCTCTTGCGCTGGTCCGAAGGCCGCGCGATCGTCGCCACCGGCAGCCCGTTCGACCCGGTGCCCCGGCCGAACGGCGCCATGCAGGAAATCGGTCAGGGCAACAACGCCTTCATCTTCCCCGGCCTCGGCTTCGGCTCGGTCCTCGCAAACGCCACCGAGGTCACCGACAACATGGTGATGGCCGCGGCGATGGCGCTGGCCGACTCCATCGACCACGAGCACCTCTCAGCCGGGCTCGTCTACCCACCCATCTCCGAGCTGCGCGAAGTCTCCATCGCGGTCACAACGCGTGTCATCGCCCAGGCCTTTGAGGATGGGGTCGCGACCACCAAGAAGCTCTCGCCCGCCACCGCCGAGGCCTACGTCCGCAGCCACTTCTGGCGCCCGCGCTACCTACCCTTCGTTCGCGGGTAGTTGTTTGTCCACAATGACGACCCCATGCCTGAGCTGCCGACCTACCCAGACGAGTGCGCGTGCGGAGCAGCCGACACGTGCCGGCCCGTCATCCACCGACTCATCCATGAATTACCGGACGAAACGAAAAGTCGCGGGTCTCACAAAACGCCTACCGAGGCGGCGCACGCCCCACGCTCCGCGCACTCGCTAAAGAACTCAACGCGCTGATGCTGGATCAGCGGGCGGTGCTTGAGGATCTGAAGACATGACGCCGCTGGGGGGGCACGAAATAGACGAACTTGCTCGCCATCGTCCCCACGTTGTTGGCAGTGGATCAGCTTCGATGGTGGCTAGCGCAAGAAGCACTGCCTAGTCCCCGCCATCGCGCATAATGGGCGCTGTCGGGGAGCAGCCAGGGTCGCGTAATAGGTCTTCCGTTAACTTTCGGGAGCCCTCTAATGTCGGCTATCGTCCGAGCGTTTGCTGCGCAGAGAACCCCGCCGGGCTGACCTCGTCCACCGAAATCGTAGAGATCGTCTCGACTTAGCGGGCAGAAGTACTCCCATCCGCCGGGGCATCAGCTCCGCCGCCGTCAGGAGCACTGTCGTCACTTCCGCAAGCTGCGAGTAGGACGAAGGTGCCGACGAAGAGCCAGCTTCTGGTGGTCGTACTGTCTCGCGTCATCTGTCTCTCCGACCCCTCGGAACCGCAAGAAGGTCTCATGCCAGGGCCGAGATGGCGCACCTCGGCACGACGAATCTCCGATGCTCGACGTTTGCCCAGTCATAGGAGCACGGACCGTGCTCAGGAGGACGCGGGATCGCCCGCGGAGGGGGTAGGATCTGATAGAGGGTTCACGGGATGTCGCGGCTTTCCATCATTAAGCGAGCGCTTGTCAGTCGCCTGCCGGCGGCGGTGGTGCCGTCTTTGGCGGCGGGGGTGGCGTTGTGGGCGGACGAGGTCGAACTGCATCTGCTCGATGTGCTGGCTGATCGGCGGTGGAACAGTGTCGATGTGGGCGCGAACATGGGGGTGTTCAGCAAGTTGCTGATTCCGGTGTCGCGCGACGTGCATGCGGTCGAGGCGCATCCGCGGCTTGCAGCCGGGCTGCGCGAGGCGCTTGGAGACCGCATCACGGTGCACGAATGCGGATTGTCGGATCGCGCGGGCACGGCGCAGTTGCGGGTGCCCGTCGATTCGGGGAGCGAGATCGACACGCGGGGTTCGCTCGAGGCGGACGTCAATCCCGAGTACGCGCAAAAGGTCGTCGACATCGAGTTGCGGACGATCGATTCGTTGGGGCTCTCGGAGGTCCGTTTCATCAAGATCGACGTCGAGGGGCACGAGCAGAAGGTGCTCGATGGCGGGCGAGACACGATCCGCGAGCAGCGGCCGAACCTGCTCGTCGAGGCGGAGGACCGGCACCGCGCCGGTGCGACAGCTGAGCTGTTCGCGTGGGCCGAAGCGATCGACTACCGCGGCGTCTTCGTGAACGATGGCCAGGTCCTCTCGGTGAGGGATTTCGATCCCGCCGTCCACCAGGTCGCCACGGAGGCGAAGGCCCCCGGGCAGGCGCGCAACCGTCGCTACGTGAACAACTTCATCTTCGTACCCGCGTCTCGGGCCGAGCACATGTACATGCGGCTCGTCGATCAGCTGACGCGCCTCGGGAAGCGCCAGCGTCTACTTGCCAGCCTCGGCGCGCTGCGCTGACGCCCTCAGCGCGCGCGGTGGCGTTGGTGCATGAATCGAAACTGACTCGCGCTCGTCCCAACCGAGAGGCCTCTCACTGGCCAATACTGTACGACTCGGGCCGACCACGCGCGGTCATCTGATTCAGGATGTCCTTTTGGCGAGCATGGGCGATCTCCGTCTTGACCCACTCGCTCGTCATGCTCTCGTGCGAGAGGATTAGTAGCAAACGGTCGTAGATGCGAATCGCCTAGTCGATTTGCTGGTGCATCTTCTTGCCGGGCTGCATGTCGTTAGGAGCAAACCAGCACCGGACGCCCTTCGATTGCAGGTCGGCATGGCCCGCGCCGACCAGTTGGCCGGGAGGTTTCTTTCCACCTGTGAGAGCTGTCTGGAGTGGGTCGGAGGCCCGGTCAACAAGAACTACCCGTGGTCAACCTACATCTTCAGCCCGACCATTCTCAGGCGTTTTCTGAATGGCGCGGGCCAACTTGGTGACGAACGACCGACGCTTCCGGACATCCGGGTGCCGCTGTCCGCTCTGGGGACACGCCGCAAAGCGAGCGCGCACGGATGACCAGGACTCCCCCGCACGTCCTGGTCGCCACACCGGAGTCGCTCTACATCCTTCCGCAAAAGGCACCCCACTGCCTAAGCGTGCCGAAGTGCGACTATCGACGTGTTTTGCGGGGCGCCGCACCAGCGGCCACGCGAATCGAGGCCTGAACCCCCGTCGTCAGTTCGTCGGCGTCCTCCACGACACGCGCCGGGACCTGGTAGTAGGACATCGTCATGGGCTTGTCTGTGTATGGCTTGAACGCCGACATGCCCTCGGCCTCGTACTGGGCGCGATTGCTGCCATCGACCTTCAGGTAGAGGGTGTTGGCCGCGAGAATCCCGAAGAAGACGCCCGCCGAATAGAGTCCGACGCCGCCGAACATCGACCGGGCCTGCACCGAGTCGACGTCAGCCAGTTGCTCAAGGACGAACGCACGGAACTCGTCGCTGACGCGCGTCGGCTTGAACGTGCCCTTCGAGGCGGGTGCGCGCGGCGGCCGCGTCTTCTTCGCCATCTCGGCGCAAGTCTACATGGCCCGTCAGAACCCGCGAGAACCTTGAAGCCCTGTTAACCAGAGTTCGGTCGCTGTTCGCGCGGGTTTTATGGGTGCATGCCCCCCAGTCGCCGCAATGGCGGAAGGCGGGCCACCACCCGTCGGCGCACATCGCCGTACCTAGGCACTGATGGTGTTCCGGTGCTCCCCGCACTCCACGGCCGCCTCATAGGCACCCACGAACTTCGCGCTAGTCGAGTTGAAAGTTGACGGTGACCGTCATCACAATGTTGATGGGCTCACCGTTGAGGAGCGTGGTTTCGAAGATCCACTCACGAACGGCGTCGATTGCCGCTTGATCGAGCAGTGGCACCGACCGCAGGACCTGCATCTCGACAACTTCGCCTTCCAAACCAATCACCACATCCAGGATCACGACGCCCTGCACACCTGCCGCTCGCGCGTCCTCCGGGTACACCGGACTGACGTCATACAACTTCGTCGGCGGCCTGATCGCGCCGCCGATACGAAAGTGGTTCTCTTGCCCCGCGACCGGCTCCACCGGTCCTGCAGCCTGGCCACGACCCGAAGGCTGGCCTTCGTTCGGTCTGAACTCCAGGACAGGCAGGCCCGGTGACCCGCCGGCTGGCGCGCCCGCTGCTTCTGGCTGGGCCACACGATCTTGCGCAGCTCCCGCATCACCCGGCGTGTTCGTCTGAGCCGCGTCGGCCAGAGGGCTGATCACTGCTGTCTGCGCACCGCGCTCTTGTCCCGATCCTCCAGCACCCGGTGTGTTCCCCGGTGCTGCGTCGGTAGCCGCGGGCGCAGCCGTCGATTGCCGGTCATCAGCGTCGGTCTCTGTCCATGAGACGCGCATCGCGACCGCGACGCCCAGCAGTAGCACGGCGGCCGTGGCCAGCGGCACCGCTACCCGACGACGAGCTGGGAGGGACCTCGGCCGACTTGGCTGAAACTGTCGAAGGAAGGCTTCGAACTCCGCAGTGTCCTCTCCGCGGTCCTCTCCGCGGTCCTCTCCGCGGTTCTCTCCGGCGTTCTCTCCGGCGTTCTCTCTAGCGTCTTGGTCCATGCCTACTCCTTGCCCAACGGCTGAAGCCGTGCCTTGAGCTTTGCGAGCGCGTATCGATACCGCGAGGCCGCCGTGTTGATCGACACGTCCACAGCGAGCGCCGCCTCCTCCAGCGTCAACTGGCCCCAGACGCGCAACACCACGATCTCCCGCTGCTCCTCAGGCAGTTCCGCCAGAGCCGATTGCAGCGCGATGCCGACAGCCTCTTTCCCCGGGGGGCTCTCCAGCCAGTGTCCGTTCGACGGCAGATCCACTTCGCGCGCATGGTTTCGCCGGTGATTCAGCGCCGTATTTCGGACGGCGCGATAGAGGTAGTGGAGGGGCGACCCGCTGATCGCGACACGGCCGTTGAGAAGCTTGACGAACACCTGCTGTAGCACGTCCTCCGACGCGCTGCGGTCCCTGAGCAGCGACACAGCGTACGCCAGCAGCACGCGGCCGTGCGCCTCGTAGAGTGCTCGCACCTGGTCGTGCCCGAACGTTCCCCCGTTCACATGCCCCTGCAATTCATGCCTCAACCAGCTAGACACCCCAGCCGCCCAAAGTTGTCTACATTGAGGACCCGCTAACCATAGCTCGTTGAAATAGGGTCACGCGCACCCAAGATCGTAGAATCCACGGGTGCCGCTCACCTCCTTCCACCCCGCGATCCAGCGCTGGTTTACTCAGCGCCTCGGGGAGCCCAGTGCGCCTCAGAGAGATGGGTGGCCGCTCATACGGGCCGGCCGACACGTCCTCATCGCCGCACCTACCGGTTCAGGCAAGACGCTGGCGGCGTTTCTCTCGGCGATCGACACGCTGTTAGCACCGGGCACCTCCCCCAACGGGCGGGGGCCAGACGCGGTGTCACAGGCATCGCCGACCACAACCGTGCTCTACGTCTCGCCGCTCCGGGCGCTGGCCAACGACGTCCAGAAGAACCTGCTGGGACCGATCAGCGAAATCCGCGCGCTCGACCCGACGCTTCCGGACATCCGGGTGCTGGTCCGCTCTGGGGACACGCCGCAAAGCGAGCGCGCACGGATGACCAGGACTCCCCCGCACGTCCTGGTCACCACACCGGAATCGCTCTACATCCTGCTGACGAGCGATAGCGGACGGAGGATGCTGCGCACGATCCGAACAGTCATCGTGGATGAGATTCACGCCATGCTGCGCGACAAGCGTGGGTCGCACCTCGCGCTCTCGCTCGAACGGTTGGAGGCACTCGCTGGGCCCGTTCAGCGGATCGGCCTGAGCGCCACACAGAAGCCGCTGGCTGACGTCGGCCACTTCCTGGTAGGTGCCGGGCGTGACTGTGCGCTCGTGGACGCCGGACACCTGCGCGTGCTCGATCTCGACATCGAGACACCCGCGTCACCACTCGAACACGTCTGTTCGCATGAACAGTGGGACGTGATCTACGCCCGGATGGCCGCGCTCATTGAAGAGCACCGGACGACGCTGGTGTTTGTCAACACGCGAAAGATGGCCGAGCGCCTGTCGGCCCGTTTCGCAGAACGGCTCGGCGAAGACGCGGTCACCTGCCACCACGGCAGCCTGGCGCGGGCGCGTCGACTCGACGCCGAGGAGCGACTGAAGACGGGTCGGCTTCGCGCGCTGGTCGCGACGGCTTCCCTGGAGCTGGGCATCGACATCGGCGACGTCGACCTCGCGATCCAGGTTGGCGCCACGCGCTCGATCGCCGCCTTCCTTCAGCGCATGGGACGGGCCGGGCACGGCCCCTCGCGCGTGCCGAAAGGGCGTATGTTTCCGCTGACGATCGACGAACTTGCCGAGGCCGAAGCCCTACTGGTCGCCGTCGAGCGCAAGGCCCTCGACCGCACGCCGATTCCCAGAGCCCCGCTTGACATCCTGGCGCAGCAGATCGTCGCAGCCTGCGTGCCCGAACCGTGGAGTGAATCGGCGTTGTTCGACTGCGTAAACCGAGCCTGGCCCTACCGCGAGTTGTCGCGCGACGATTTCGACGCTGTGGTCGCCCTTCACACGGAGGGCCGTCATGCCCTTCTGCACCGCGACGGCGTTCACGGGCGTCTGCTTGCGACCAAACGCGCGCGCATCCCCGCCATCACCTCGGGAGGTGCCATCCCGGACAGCGGCGACTACCAGGTATTGCTCGAACCGGACGGCACGCACGTCGGCACGCTCAACGAGGACTTCGCGATCGAGTCCCAGCGCGGTGACATCGTGCAGCTTGGCGCACATTCGTGGCGCATTCTGCGCATCGAGCCCGGCACCGTGCGCGTCGCCGATGCGGAGGGTGCCCCGCCGACGATTCCGTTCTGGCTTGGCGAGGCGCCATCGCGGACGCCGGAGCTCTCGTCGCTCATATCGGAGATTCGAGAAGACGGTGGGCACCACGCGGACCTGCGCGGCTACATCGCGGACGGCACGCGTGCGCTCGGCGCGGTGCCGACGATGCGCCGGATCGTCATCGAACGCTTCTTCGACGAAAGTGGCGGCATGCAGCTCGTCGTGCATGCCCCGTTCGGCGGTCGAATCAACAGGGCCTTCGGCCTTGCGCTGCGGAAGCGCTTCTGTGTGGGATTTGGCTTCGAGCTTCAGGCCGCCGCCAACGAAGAGGCGATCGTGCTGTCGCTCGGCCCGCAGCATTCGTTTCCCCTCGAGGAGGTGTTCGGCTACCTGCACTCGGCGACCGCCCGAGAGGTGCTCGTGCAGGCGCTGCTGGCGCAGCCGATGTTCGAGACGCGTTGGCGCTGGAACACCACACGTGCGCTCCTGGTCGAGCGGGCACGAAGCGGACGGCGCGTGCCGATCCGGTTCCAGCGCATGCGCGCGCAGGATCTGCTGACCGCAGCCTTCCCCGACGTCGTCGCGTGCGGCGAGACGCTGCCCCCCGGAGACCTCACCGTCCCGATGGACCATCCGCTCGTGCGCCAGACCGTTGAGGACTGCCTCCACGAGGCCATGGACCTCGACGGCCTGCTCGCTATTCTGCGTGGCCTGGAGAACGGCACGATCGAACAGGTGGCGATAGACACGCCGGAGCCGTCGACCTTTGCGGGCGGGATTCTCTCCTCGCAGCCGTATACGTTCCTGGACGACGCGCCGCTCGAAGAGCGCCGCACGCAAGCCGTGATGAGACGGCGCGGCGGACTCGACGCCAAGACCCTCGACTCGCTCGGCGAACTCGATGCGGGCGCAGTGGCGCGGGTCCGGGAGGAAGCATGGCCGCAGCCCGGGCACGCCGAAGAGGTGCACGAAGTGCTCATGTGGATCGGCTACGTCACTGTAGACGAGGGGCTGGGGTGGCGACCGTGGCTGGAGTCGCTACGCCTGGAAGGACGCGTCACCCTCGACAAAGACCGGTGGAAGGCTGTCGATGGTCCCCAGGATCCGAAGGCGGTGCTGCGAGGTCGCATGGAAGCGCTCGGCCCGATCGAATCGGAGGATCCACTCCTCCTTGAACTGGAGAGCGACGGCGCAGTACTCCGCGTGCGGTTGCAGGGACGCTCGGCATGGTGCGACCGCCGGCTGCTTGCGCGCATCCATCGCTACACGCTGGACCGGCTGCGCAAAGAGATCGAGCCGGTCACGTCCGCGGATTTCGTCGGCTTCCTGGCATGTTGGCAGCACGCCGACGACGCCCACATGCTGGAGGGCCCGGCAGGCGTGCTCACTGTGCTCCGCCAGCTCTCGGGATTCGAAGTGCCGGCTGCGTTGTGGGAGACGCGTGTGCTCCCCGCCCGCGTCCGAGGCTACCGCCGGGAATGGCTCGATCAGGCCACGCTGTCGGGAGAATTCGCATGGGGCCGGCTCTGGGGCTCTGGAGCGTGCGCGGTGCGCGTGACCCCGGTCGGCTTCTATCCTCGATCAGCGCTCCCGCACTGGCTAGGCATGGTCGACGACGTGCCAGCACCTGTCGATGGCTACGCCGGTCAGGTCTTCTCGGCTTTGGCGTCCCGGGGCGCGGTGTTTCCGCAAGAACTCGCCGCTGCCACAGGACTCATCCCCACCCAGGTCGAGGTGGGCCTCGCCGAGCTGACGGGCCGCGGCCTTGTAACAGCCGACTCCTTCGCCGCCCTTCGCGGCCTCATCGTGCCTCCTTCTCGCCGCCTGCGCCGGACGCCGACGGTGGGCCGCTGGTCGTTGCTGCGGCGCGACCCGGTTGATGCGTCCCCGGAGCTCGTGGCGCGGCAGCTGCTCAGGCGCGCGGGCGTGGTGTTCCGCAAGACGATCGAGCGCGAGCGCATGCCGATGCCGTGGTGGAAACTCGTGCGTGAACTGAGGACGCTCGAAGCGCGCGGGGAGGTACGAGGCGGGCGGTTTGTCGCAGGGTTCGACGGCGAGCAGTACGCTCTGCCAGAGGCGATCACGCTCCTGCGCGCCGTTCGGAAGCGCGGGTACACCGCGGCAGACGTCCACCCGAGCGACCCCCTTCACTATCGCGGCGTGCTCACGCCCGAGCCGCTGACGCGGACGGCGTAACGCCCTCCGTTGAGGACAACCCGCGACCATCCTGAAGTTTCGTCGTGTGGCGCGCGGGGCTCACCTGATCAGCAGCGTATCCGGGAATTGCGCGTGCCATCCGAACCAGAACGCGCGCTGCGCTGGCACACGAGGAAGCGTTACACCCGAATCCTCCGCGAGCACCAACGCCTCCTCTGTGACTCGCCACGTCCGCCCTCCCGCGTCAATGACCGCATCTGGATCGACGACGCGCGTAAAGCGTGTCTCCCCGGACTCGAACACACGATTGGCGCCCTCGCGACTCGTCACGACAACGAGGCGAGCGCCTGCGGTCTCCGTGTGATACACGCGATTGCGGCTGAGGAAACTCTCGGCGATCGCGAGCGGCTGTGATGCGCCGGTGGACGGATCCGGAAGTCGCATGACAAGCACCTCGTCCTTGTTTGACAGGCGGTCGTCCTCGCCGGGCACCTGAAACATCAGGCGGTCGTTCGAGAAGTAGTCGCGATAGGCGGCACCTTCGGTATAGTCCCGCGTATGGCCCGTCTCCAGCGACAGCACCGTCGTCTCGGGATGCCGGGTGCGCCACTCTCTCCAGGTGGTCGTCACGACCGCTCGAGCGCGCAACTCCAGACCACTGTCGACCAACGCGCCCACGACGGGACGCCCTTCGAACGTCGACCACAGACTACTCGTCCCATGGTCGAACATCAGCTTGTTCGACCGATACAGCAATCCACTGGTACCGAACCGGATGTGACGTCCTTCAACGACGCTCTCGTACGGAATGACGGTCCCACAAAGCGTGCAGTAGACAATCGTCAGTTCGGTGCCACCAACCCTGTCCAACGCCATTTCGTGCCATGCGAGAATTCGCTTCGGGTAGGCGCGCGCCTCGCCACCCATCGCGATGCCGAACACGATGTCGTCGTCAGCCAGGTAGTCGGCGTCGGACGCCGGCAGAACGTTCGGGTACTCCAACGGCGGAATCCCGTTGACCGGGACGCCGCCCCAGTCAATTTCGTCGAGTCGAATGTGGGACGGCGCGCCTGGAGGGAAGAAGGCTGTGAAGCCCGGATCGATCTGTCCGTAGAGCACGCCCTTGAACTCGGCGTAGTCCGGATGCGGATCGTAAGGCTGCGCCCAGATCCACTGGTGCCAGGCTTGCAGGTTCTGCCCCAATCGCTCGCCGGTCGCGTCCTCGAGGAACTCGAGAAGTGGACGTCGGATATCACGCTGCTGAAGCTTGGCGATATCCCACAGCATCCCAGCGTAGCCGTCTCTCCACCGCTCCCCGATCTGGCGGAGCGCGTCGGTCCGGCGCTCCACAGAGCCAGCGGCGTAGAAGAGCGAGACCGCCGGCACCTGCGATTGCGCAACGTCTGATGTGCTTTGCGCATCCGTCGGGACACGGCCGTCCTGGGCCGCAGCGGCGCAGCAGACTCCAACCAGCAGTAGGGCTCCGATCCATACCGGCCCGTGTGTCGTGTCCATAGCTGACTCCTTCAGCGCTGACTCGAATGGTCGAACGGTCGTCGACGGTCTGTCAAGTATCACGCCGCTAGTGGTCTGGTTGCGAATCGGCTTGTGCACCGAGGGCGGTGAGGCGCCCGGCTGGCTAGGCGCGACAAGGGAACATGCCGGGCGCATGTGACCGCGGAGCAACGCCGCCAGACGGGAGGTATCGCCGGCCGAATGCCGAGCCAATTCGCAACCAGACCACTAGCAGGCTGCTGAAGAACCCGGGTGATCGGGCCGTTTTCTAAGGATCATGCGAGTCACCACCGACCGACAACGGTGCGCACGGCTGTGCGCTGGCCCCGATCAAGGGGCCGGCGACACGCGCGGCCGGTGATCAGGGACACCTCGCCTCCAGATTCCGCAGCCGGACCAAGTTATAGACCGTGGCGGCGAAGGTAAGCTGCCAATCCACGAGGGCGACACCGCGATGCCGGAGTTTGCGCAAGCCGCCGACGGTCTTCATCCAGCCAAAGACCTGTTCTACGAGTTTCCGTTTCCGCTGACTGACGTGATAGCCCGCATGCCGCGTGGTCCGGCCATCGATCGCACTCCAGCGGACCTTCTGAGCAACGTGGGGCGTGACGGCCCGGATACGGACAGCGGCCACAAAGCTTGCCACATCGTAGCCCTTGTCCGCCCCGACCGTGCTGCCCGGCGGCGCGCTGGCCTCCAGCAACAGCGCCGCTGCCTCGCGTTCGGCGGTCCCCGTCGCGTGAGTCGCGCAGACGTTGGCGACAAGTCCCTGTCGATTGTCCAGCAGCACGTGGCCCAGATACGCCAGCTTGGCTTCCTTCCCCTGGCCCTTCCGAGGCAGCATCGCCTCCGGATCGGTCGTCGACTGGTGCGTGTCGTTGCGCCGCCGCTCCCCGTGGAAGTTGACCGTGGGATTCCCGGGGTCATCGGGCGGGTCGCTCTCCGCCGCGTCCCGGCACCGAAAGCTCTTCAGGCTGGCCCACGCTTCCAATTGGGTCCCATCCACAGTGAAGTGTTCGTCCGAGAGCAGCCCGGCCGCCCGCGCGTGGGCCTGCACCGCATCAAAGAAGGCGGCCGCGAGATCGCCCGCCAGCAGCCGGTCGCGATTCTTGGTAAACGTGGTGGGATGCCAAACCGGGTCGTCCAAATTCAAGCCCACGAACCAGCGGAACAGCAGGTTGTAATTGAGCTCTTCCATCAGCAGCCGCTCGCTCCGCACCGTGTAGAGCACCTGCAGCAACAACGCGCGCAGCAGCTGTTCCGGCGGGATCGACGGACGCCCTGTGTTGGCGTACAGGCCGGCGAACCTGCGCGACATCGTTCTCAGCGCTTCGTCCGTCAGCGCGCGAACCGCGCGGAGCGGATGGTCGGCTGGCACGCGCTGTTCCGGCGACAGGTAGCTGAACATGTGAGTGCTTTGCTCATCGTGTCCGCGCATGATGGGGCTCCCTTCAGCGGTGTTGGGAGCATGGTAGTACGCCGGGATCGATCTGTCGATCCCATTTCACGGAGTTTTTCAGCAGCCTGCTAGCGACGCAGTGACTCAGCGGGTACACCGCCAGCCTGTGGCCGTACGGTCAACAGCGCGATGATGTCCTCGTACAGAAAGGCCTTTTCCACCAGGTCCAATCCGGCGGCCTCAAGATACTGCTCGGTGTTGCGGTCGAACTCGGCGCCGTAGGCAAAACGCACCCAGGGTGCCCACAGTTTCATGATGAAGCGGCGCACGGGGTTCTCGGAGATCGCGTATTCCAGAATGCGGATGGTGCCGTTGGGGCGGCACACGCGACGGAGTTCTTCGAGGGCGGGCCGCTGATGCTCCGCGTCGAGGACGCAGAACAGAAACGTGGACACGACGGCGTCAAAGGTGTCGTTGGGGAAGTCCAGTTCGAGGACGTTCATTGCGCGCAGTTCGACAGATGCCGCCAGCGCGTCCCTGCGCCGTCTGGCACGTTCGAGCATGGCCGGGCTGATGTCGATACCGACCACAGTGGAGCCGGTCGGGTAGTACGGGATGTTTCTTCCCGTGCCGACGCCAGCGTCGAGCACGGCGCCCCCCAACTCTTCGAATAGCACCCGGCGCAGCGGCGCGTAGCGAGAGCGCTCGAACGGCAGGTCGAGTACGTCGTAGAGCCGAGCGATGCGATCGTAGAGGTCGCGCTTGTGAACGGTCACGAATGGTCCGAACGGTCGTTGGTGATCAACCGCGCGCTCCGCTGGAACGTGAGATAGGCGGTTGCCCACTCCACCAGTACCACGACGCGGCTGCGGAAGCCGATGAGCATGACGATATGCAGAAACAGCCAGGCCAGCCACGCCACCGGCCCAGACAGGCGCAGCCAGTTGAGGTCGGCCACAGCCGAGCCGCGTCCGACGATGGCCATGTTGCCAAGGTCGCGGTACACAAAGGGTCTCGGAGCCTGGCCGCGAGTCCGCCGAAGAATCGTGCGCGCCGCATGGGCAGCCTGCTGCATCGCGGTCTGCGCCACGCCGGGTAGTGGCTGGCCGGAGCGCCCCTGCATTGATGCCGCATCGCCGGCCACGAACACCTCGGGGTGATGCGGGATGGATACGTCCGACCTCACGAGCACACGGCCGACGCGATCAAGGGGCACGCCCAGCGTCCGGAGCAGTGGAGAGGCTGTCACGCCGGCGGCCCAGAGCACGGTTGCGGCGGCAATACGTTCGCCAGCGGTGCCGTCGGCGCCGCCAAGCGTAGCGCCGTGCGCGTCAATGTTGCTCACGGCCACGCCTTCCCGAATCTTCACGCCGAGCCGGCCCAATGATTGGCGTGCGGCGTACCTCAGCTTCTCGGGAAACGATGCCAGAATCGTCGGCCCGGCTTCGACGAGCACGATGCGCGTTTCCCCGGTGTCGATCATTCGGTATTCGCCCTTGAGCGTACGTCTGGCGATCTCGGCGAGGGTGCCGGCCAGCTCTACGCCGGTGGGGCCACCGCCGACAATGACAAATGTCAGTAACTCCTGCTGACGCTGCGGATCCGTTTCGCGTTCGGCGCGCTCGAAGGCCAGAAGGATGCGTCGCCGGATCTCAAGCGCGTCTTCGAGCGTCTTGAGGCCAGGCGCAAACGGCGCCCATTCCTCGTGACCGAAGTAGGCGTGACTCGAACCGGTGGCAACAATCAGAAAGTCGTAGTCGAGACATGTGCCGTCGGTCAGCAACACGCGCCGTGTGGCCGTGTCCACCGTCTTGGCTTCGCCGAGCAGGACGCGGATGTTGGGGGCCTTCCGAAGAATCCAGCGGATTGGGGACGCGATGTCGCCAGGCGACAGCGTCGCCGTCGCGACCTGGTACAGCAGGGGCTGAAACAGATGATGGTTCCGCCGGTCGAGCAGCGTGATGCGCACGGGCTGCCCACGCAGCACACGGGCAGCCGACAGTCCGCCAAACCCGCCTCCGATGACAACGACGTGCGGGAGCGACATTCAGATGAGGTGACTCATGTGGCCTTCTTGCGCGAGCGGGCGGCCTGCGCGATCTTCTCACCAATGAGGGCGATCTTGCTGTCGCGAAGCCGCTTCTCGTTGAGCCAGTACGGGCTCGTGATCTCCTTGAAGGCATGGATGGCAGCCTGAATGCCTTCCGCCCACGCCACGGCGATCAGCTTGATGTCGCCATGAACGTCGCCCACCGCGAAGATGCCGCGGCGACTGGTTTCGAAGTACGGATCGATGGCGATGCTACCGTCCTCGTTCAGTTTCACGTCGAGCCGTTCGAACGTCTCCTTGGCGGCAAGAAATCCGATCTGGACGATCACAGTCGAGCAATCGATCGCCTCACCATTCGTCAGACTCAGGCGAAGGTCGTCGCCGGCGAACTCCGCGTCGCCGACTTCGGTGGAGGTGCGAATAATGCCACCGGCATCACGAACGCGGGCCAGCGTGTCTGGTTTGCCTGCTGGCGTGGCCTCGCGCACGACGAGCACGACTCGACCGTTTCGGCTCAGCACGGTGAGGGCGGCATCCAGGGCCGAGTCGCCTCCACCAACGACGATGACACAGCCGCTCTCGTAGTCGAGGATCCTGGGAATTCTGTAGTGGACGTTCTTCGAGCTGAGCTGATCCAGGACAGCCAGCCGGCGCGGGAAGTGCAGGAGCCCGCACGCCACGATCACCTTACGGCTGAGGTATTGGCTCTGGCTTGTGACCACGCGCTTCAGACGGTCGTCGCCCTCCAGCTCGTCGGTGTCCTCGATGCCAATCAGTTCCTCTCCGAATCGGAATTGGACCAGCGCGTCGGTGGCCTGTCGAAAGATACGGGCGGAGAGTTCCTCGCCGGTGATGCCATCGGGGAATCCGGGGACGTCGACGATGTTCTTGTCGGAGTACAGAAACTGCGGTTGTCCTCCGGGGCGGGCCTTGGCTTCGATGACCAGCGTCGTCAGTGCTCGATGCGCCGTCGTCAGCCCCGCAGCCAACCCGGCGGGGCCCGCGCCGACAATGATCACGTCCCAGGACCGCAGGTGATCAAAGTCCAGGTCGGCTTCCAGCGCCTTCACTGTGAAATCCGACACAGGGCTCACTCCTTCGTGGCTTCGCTGCCTCTATTGTAGAGCGCGATCGCCCCCGAAAATCGTGGTCTCGACAGCAGTTCCCTGCTAGCCTCACGCGCACCACCACCGAGCACTAGGTGCAAGAGAAATCCGCGCTAGTCATCGAGGCTGTCCAGAATCGTCTGCACGAGTGCGACGGTCTTTTCTCCAATCAAGGGATCTTCGGCGAAGAAGTGGTCGCCTTTCGGGGAGACGATCGTACGCCCTTCCGGAAGCAGCAGATCGGGCAGCAAGGCCAAACCGTCGTTGGGACCGTCAGAGCGCATGAGCAAATACTTGTCCCACCCGAAGCGTGAGATGTCGCCCGACAGACTCATGCTGATGTAGTTGACCACCTGGATGTCTCGGGGGATGGACAGCTGCGCAAAGCGCTCACGGAGGATGCGGGTGGTCAGGCTGTCGAAGCTCTCTGGTCGCCAGTCCTGCGCCCAGACGACAGCGTCGAAGAGCAGACGCTGTGGAAAGCGCTGAAGCCAGTCGAGGAGCGGCACACCCTGCAGCGTGCCCCCCAGGTTGAGCCAGGCAAGCACACCGGACCCGTGGCCGAGGCGACTCAGAGCCGTCTGAATCGCCGGGCCGGCAGAACTCGGGCCGGCGATCAAGATCTGGGCACCGGCGAGCGCCTCCAACGTGCGCGAGATCATGGCTGCAGATTCCAGTACCGTCCCGATCGGATCGACGTCGATGAACTCGACGTGGAACCCGAGGTTCTCCAGGATCACGACCTGATCCCGAAGGTCGGCACCTGTCACGTGGCCGTTCTCCCTGTAGTCGTAGCCGGGCACGAGAACGATGACGATGTCATCCGATGTCGCGACGGCGGCGTCGTCCTCCAGCACACGGGTGAGGTTCGCTGTGAACCGCCTATTGATGGCGGCGTTCGGTTCGAGGGAGAGGAGCTGGTCGGCGAAGAAGAGAGCAGCAAAATCCACGGACTGGGCTCGCGCCAGCTCATGGAGATCGCGGTGGTCGGGGACGCGGTCGCCGAAGTCTTGCTTCAGCGCCTCTATCGCGTCATGGAGTTCTGGATTGTCGGCTCGCCCCTGAGCATAGCTTTCGACAAAGTACCTGGCCGCCTCTGAGTCGACCGTCGTGTTGATGTCGAAGCCGTGAAAACGTCCACGCGCGGGGATAGATGCCGGGAGTACGGACCAGATGCCGAATGCGATCGCACCCACGAGGAGGAGGAGCGAGGTTGCGATTCTCCGGAGGCGCCTTCTGGTCATCGTCTCCTCCTCGTAGCGGTTTCACAACCTCAAGCCGGGTCCTGACCGCGGACAGCCCCATTCGTGCTCGGCGCCAAAACCATCTGTAACGTGGAAGGCGCCTGCGGCGCGAACGGGGCGGCCCCGTCCGCGGCCACCCGCAGCGAGGTTATGAAACCGCTTCTACGATACGCCGAACGCAGCGGCGTAAAAGGGTCTCCCTCTGGAACAACGGTCATCGGTTCCGGCTAGTAGCCAAAATGCGTCAGCGTCGACTGCATCACCGTGCGAGCTGTGCGGAACGACTTTCGATAGTCCTCGGGGCGTTCCAGGAAGGAGCACATGTTCCCGATGTCGATGAGCTTGGCCACATCGAACCAGTTCGCCGGCAGATGAGGCTCAATTGATCGGTAACCGGCGGCGAACTCCTCACGCGCGACATCGGGATAGTCGTGTTCGAATCGAAAGAAGTTGCCGAGGTCGCCGAGCCCGTTTCCCGACAGACAGAACTCCCAGTCGATGACGGCCAGCAAGGACGCCGCGGGCCCGGCTGACACGAGCAGATTCTTTGGGTTGAAGTCGCAGTGCACGAGCTGCCGCCGCGGTTCAGCGTCAGCAACCAGTGCCCAGGTGTCGTGTATGAGGCGCACGAGCCTGTCGTTGATCGCAGGGTCCAGACGGTCGGGGCGAGTCAGAAGCATCGAGAGCGTGCGCTCGATGTACTGTTTCAGAAAGTGCGCGTAGTTGTCGTATTCGCGGCCGATTGTGAGCTGAGGGCTCAGGAAACCGGTCTCGCAGAACGTGATGCGATGGATAGTGGCGAGCTGGGCGCCGATCTGGTCGAAGATGTGTGGCGGAACCTCACCATTCAGCAAACGGGCTTCTAGTGTGATCCCGTCGATGAATTCGAGAATCGCCACCGCCGAATCACGTATCTGAAAACGGGCGAGCACGCGTGGAACCAGTACGTCCTGATGGCTAAGGAAGTCCAGAAGGTCACATTCGCGGTCGGCCGTGGTGGCATTCGTGGAGTACACACGCAGCAGGAACCGCTCCTGGCCAATAGTCGCCTGATAATTGGCGTTCATGAATCCACCGGACAGTCGCTGAAACGCGGCCTGCGTGGCTGGACGACCGAAGTGCTCAATCGCATCGCACAGGACGTCCGGGTCTGTGCTGACGCTCTTCGCGTGTGTGCTGAAGCGTTCCTTCGGGGGAATGAACGGCATCGTTGAACGTCGAGTTGTCCCCATTGCTCCGACCGGGTATACCACGCCAAAGACCAAGCGGCAGGCCCAATCGTCTAAACCACATCGGCACATCAAGGAGGCAGCATGAAGAAGTTGGTCCTGCTCTGGCTCGTGTCGCTGGCGGTGGTGGCGGCTATCGCATCGACGCTGACTCGTGCGCAAACGCGACTGACTGACGCGAGAGTCATCTCTGGAGACGACGTAGGGTTTCGCGTCGAAGGCATGGACCACAAGGGGAGTCCGGCCGGGACATTTGTCATTCGTCTGAACGGCGAATGGGTGGCGGTCGGCTCGATGCCCGTGGTCCAGCCGGCGAATTAGTTCGAACGAGGTCAGGCGCCCACGATGGGTGCGGCAGGGCTCCCTTCTGCGTTCCCGAGGCGGCCTCCGGAGGCGCCGCGGCCGCACAACTCCGGGAGGGAGGTGCGCGGTGCACGGCGTGCCACGGCGAGGTCCAGCCACACTGCTACGCTGCGCACACTAATCGTCGTCGTCGTGGTCATCCTCGTCGTCGCGATCGTCATCGTCTCCGTCGTCATCATCTCCGTCGTCGTCGTCGAATTCCACCTCTGCGGCCACCATGCGACCGTTGGCTGGCAAGACGCCTTCAACTTCCACGTGCTGCCCATTGCGCAGGTCGGCACATGCGCCCCCGTCGTACTCGGTCGCGGCGTTGGTTGAGACGACCGTCGCACCGACCGAGAATTCGACGGTGGGACAGCCGCCGCTCAGATTGGCGATGGGGCCTTCGCGCTCGACCTCGGCCTGCCGCTGTGCAACTGCGCCATACGGAAGAAGGCTCATCGCGGCCAAGAGCGCCAGCGTTGGCCATGGCAGCCAGCACTGAATCGCTGGCGCCCAACGACGACGAGCTGGCCTCGAATTGGTGGAAGTCGATGCTACGTCAGTCTTATTCATGCTTCTCCCCAGGCCCGTCGATGGGGGCTCACACAAGCGCGCAGGTGCGTGTCGACGACGGACAGATCGGCGCCGCCCCGTGTGACGCGTCTTGTGCAGGATGTCGCGAATGTCACGGTGGTACTTCCTCGGGCGGCTAGGAGGTGCCACATCCGATCGAAAACGCGTTAGGCATTCGGCCGGCTAGAGCGCTTTTCATGACCGTGTGGCGTCTGAGTAGACGCAATGCCGAAACACAAGGCTATTCGAAAAGCGCTCTATGCCTCCCGTCTGGCGGCGTTGCTTCTCGGTCACATGCACCCGGCATGCTCCGTCGTCGCGCCTGGCGCCTCACCGCCCTCGGTGCACAAGCCAATTCGCAACCAGACCACTAGCAGGCTGCTGAAAAACTCCGTGAAATGGGATCGACAGATCGATCCCGGCGTACTACCATGCTCCCAACACCGCTGAAGGGAGCCCCATCATGCGCGGACACGATGAGCAAAGCACTCACATGTTCAGCTACCTGTCGCCGGAACAGCGCGTGCCAGCCGACCATCCGCTCCGCGCGGTTCGCGCGCTGACGGACGAAGCGCTGAGAACGATGTCGCGCAGGTTCGCCGGCCTGTACGCCAACACAGGGCGTCCGTCGATCCCGCCGGAACAGCTGCTGCGCGCGTTGTTGCTGCAGGTGCTCTACACGGTGCGGAGCGAGCGGCTGCTGATGGAAGAGCTCAATTACAACCTGCTGTTCCGCTGGTTCGTGGGCTTGAATTTGGACGACCCGGTTTGGCATCCCACCACGTTTACCAAGAATCGCGACCGGCTGCTGGCGGGCGATCTCGCGGCCGCCTTCTTTGATGCGGTGCAGGCCCACGCGCGGGCGGCCGGGCTGCTCTCGGACGAACACTTCACTGTGGATGGGACCCAATTGGAAGCGTGGGCCAGCCTGAAGAGCTTTCGGTGCCGGGACGCGGCGGAGAGCGACCCGCCCGATGACCCCGGGAATCCCACGGTCAACTTCCACGGGGAGCGGCGGCGCAACGACACGCACCAGTCGACGACCGATCCGGAGGCGATGCTGCCTCGGAAGGGCCAGGGGAAGGAAGCCAAGCTGGCGTATCTGGGCCACGTGCTGCTGGACAATCGACAGGGACTTGTCGCCAACGTCTGCGCGACTCACGCGACGGGGACCGCCGAACGCGAGGCAGCGGCGCTGTTGCTGGAGGCCAGCGCGCCGCCGGGCAGCACGGTCGGGGCGGACAAGGGCTACGATGTGGCAAGCTTTGTGGCCGCTGTCCGTATCCGGGCCGTCACGCCCCACGTTGCTCAGAAGGTCCGCTGGAGTGCGATCGATGGCCGGACCACGCGGCATGCGGGCTATCACGTCAGTCAGCGGAAACGGAAACTCGTAGAACAGGTCTTTGGCTGGATGAAGACCGTCGGCGGCTTGCGCAAACTCCGGCATCGCGGTGTCGCCCTCGTGGATTGGCAGCTTACCTTCGCCGCCACGGTCTATAACTTGGTCCGGCTGCGGAATCTGGAGGCGAGGTGTCCCTGATCACCGGCCGCGCGTGTCGCCGGCCCCTTGATCGGGGCCAGCGCACAGCCGTGCGCACCGTTGTCGGTCGGTGGTGACTCGCATGATCCTTAGAAAACGGCCCGATCACCCGGGTTCTTCAGCAGCCTGCTAGCGCCGCGACGTGGCGGGCGCTGAGGTGCGCCGAAAAGCACCCGGCTGATGAGTTGACTCCGAACGAATAGCCGGGTGTATAAGGGTGCGGTCTGCGCCGCTCAAGCGGAACTTCGATTCCCGTCCAGGGAGAGTGCCATGAACACTTCGAGCAGGTCGTTGATTCGGTTTTCTGCCGTAGCCCTCGGCTTCATACTTCTTCTGGTCAGCACTGCGCTTGCCGTGGGAGACAGTTGGGAAATCAAGGCGCCCATGCCCACGTCACGTCAGGGCGCGGCGGCAGGAGCGATCGATGGGGTCATGTACGTGGCCGGCGGAGGGTGGAACACGCCTGACTGCGGCACAGAGTTTGGCTGTGACACGCTGGAGGTGTACGACCCTTCGGTCGATAGCTGGAGCGCCCTGGCGCCAATGCCAACAGCGCGAAGCAGCCCGGGTGCGGCAGTCATTGGTGGTCGACTCTACGTCGCGGGCGGATTCTTTGGTGGACCCCTCACGAATCTGGAGGCGTACGACCCTGCTTCTACCAGCTGGGCGGCTCTGGCTCCCATGCCGGGCCCCAGAGGCAACCCGGGGATGGCGGCATTTGGTGGCCAGCTCTTTGTGTTCGGTGGCGACGGTGGCGGCGGAGCTGCCACAACAACCGTCTTTGTATATGACCCGTCGACAAACGCATGGGCAACAAGACCGACAGCGATACCTGCGCCGATGAATGGCGCGGCCGCGGCCGTTGTTGGCAGCGCGATTTACCTTGTTGGAGGGACCGGGACGCCTGTCCTCCATGTGTACGATCCCACAGCGGATACGTGGGGAACCGGCGCACCGACGCCGCTGGCGATCGCGTCGCCAAGTGTAGGTGTGATCGGTGGAAAGCTCTATGTCGCAGGCGGCCACAACTACGGGCCGGTCTTAACCACGACCTACCAATACGACCCTGGATCGGACACGTGGACGTCACTGGCCTCGGCCCCGGTCGCGCGGTACGCCGCCGCCTTTGGTGTGGTTGACGATCAGCTGTATGTCGCAGGCGGCGTCGAGCTTGGCGTAGGAGATACCGACAAGCTGACCGCGTATACACCGGCGGATATCGACGGAGACGGCGTGCTGAACGAGAACGATTCCTGTCCAGGTACGGCGGCGGGAAGCGCCGTGGATGGTTTCGGGTGTGCTGCCTACCAGTACGTTGGCGAGACCGGCGCGCCTGGCCCGACCGGGCCGCAAGGACCGCCCGGAATCGATGGGACCAACGGCACCAACGGTGTCGATGGCGCGCCGGGCCCGACCGGGCCGCAAGGACTGCCCGGAGTCGATGGGACCAACGGCACCGACGGTGTCGATGGCGCGACGGGACCGCAGGGTGAGGGCCTCGTCCCGGGGTCGATGCTGATACTCCCGACCGGGTCACCGGCACCGGTGGGCTACACTCCTGTCGGCACCTTCGATCTCCAACCAGTGAGCCCCGGGGGCGGCGGGCGCGGCGGGCGTGGCGGTGGTCCACCTCCGCCGGCGGTCAGGGTCGATATCTACATTCGGAACTAGAACGCTGTTCACGGCACCGTGACGCGGGGGGGATGCGCCCCGCGTTGCGGGCGCCGACTACTCCGACCCGTCGGCACGCGCCACGTCGATCGACCGCTCGTCCTCTCTTCCGGAAACATGCAGGCGCCACGGGTTGCAGCACACTTCACAGTCCTGAATAAAGCTGCCCGTCACGTCCGGTTCCACGTAGACGTCGCAGTCCTCGCCGCAGTACGGATAGGTGACGACGAACTCGTCGGTGCTCATGCGGTCATTATCGTGCCCGGTGACTCAAACCAGGATTCCAGAACAGGTTTCATCACCTCGTCGGGGGTGGCCGCGTACGCCACCGTTCGCGCCGCAGGCCCGGGGTCCCCGCCGCGTACGCCTGTGTGGTGGGGTGGAGGCGCCACCCACGTCACGGATGCTTGTGGGGCCGGGCACGCATGGGGCTGTCCGTGTTCAGGACCCGCCTGAAGGTGATGAAGAAGAGGCCCGTCGCTTGCACGAGGCCTCTTCCCCCAATTTGGCATTCACCAGCCTCGGTGGCTATAGTGGCCGCTCGTATGTCTTCCCAAGCGGTGGCGACACCTGGCCAGCAACGCGGAGCGGTGGCCGATGCGGCGTGGAGCATGCTTCGTGCTGCCAGCATCCTGGCTGGGGAACTCGATCGCGCGGCGCGTGCAGAGGTGTTCGGGCAAGACGAGCATGAGGGTTTGCGACGCGTCCCGCCAGACAGCCCCGACGTTGCGCTCGCGTGGCATCCGGACACGGGCTGGGAGTCCCGACTGCCACCAGGAGATGAGCACTCGGAACTGGTGAACCTGTACCTGCCGATGTGCAGTGCAACGGCCGCACGACCGATCGCCGTCGGGCATCTTGGCCAGAGCCTCGACGGATTTATCGCGACGCCGTCGGGCGATTCGCGGTTTGTGACCGGGCACGACAACATCGTGCACGTGCACCGCATGCGGGCCCTCTGCGACGCGGTGGTCGTAGGGGCGGGCACCGTGGCGGCCGACGATCCGCTGCTGACGACGCGGCTCGTGCCTGGCCCCAACCCGTTGCGGGTCGTCTTTGATCCGGGACGGCGGCTGTCGGCAACCTTCCGCGTGTTCTCCGACCAAGCGGTGCCGACACTGTATATCTGCGCCCGCTCGCGCATCGAGGCCGGCGAGAGCCACGTGGGCGACGCTGCGATCGCCGGTATCGATCACGACGATCCCGCCGACGGGGCCACACAGGTCTTGCAGCTCCTGCGGGCGCGCGGCTGCGCGCGCGTCTTCGTCGAAGGCGGTGGGGTCACGGTGTCGGCGTTTCTCGAAGCGAATCTCCTCGACCGGCTCCAGATCACGATCGCGCCAGTGATCATCGGCGACGGCCACCCCGCCATCCGTCTCGCGCCGCATGCGCGGCTTCGCGACTGTCGTCGCCCGAGCTATCAGGTCTTTCGCATGGGCGGCGATGTGCTCTTTGACTGCAGGCTGCGCGAACCTGCCGACGCAGTAGACGATGCGTCCCCAGGTGCCGTACATCGCATCATCTAGATACATGCGTCAACTCTGCGTGCTGCTCCTCGTCGTCGTTCCGGTTGCCCTCATGGGCGCGTCAAGCCAGCGGCCCATCGGTGCATTCGACTCCGCGCCCCCATTTCGCGTCGCCACGTTCAATATTCACAAAGGTGCTGATCGACCCGGGCTGTACGATCTCGACCAGACCATCGATCTGATTCAGTCGCTCGACGCCGACCTTGTCGGCGTGCAGGAGGTGCTACGAAACCACGCAGCCTTCGAGTGCGACGATCAGCCCGCACTGATCACCGCCGGTCTTCGGCGCCGCACGGGTCGGCCGTGGACTTCTGTGTACGCGCAGTCGTGGGTCACCGAGGACCGGCGCTGTCTTGAGCGCGGTGACGGAGACGACGTGGAAACCGAAGGCGTCGCGTTCTTCGCACCGGGTCCTATCGTCGACTCGAGCCGGGTGCGTCTGTCGGAAGGTCGCGTCGGTCTCGCCGTACGTGTTGCGTCGATGCCGGATGTGCCGGTGATCGTGACGCACCTCGCCGCGTCCCGTCAGAACCAGGCCGGTCGGGCGCGGGAGCTTGGAACGCTCTTGCCATGGGCCATGCGACAGGGCCCGGGCCTTCTGATGGGCGACCTCAACGCCAGGCCGGACGCGAGTGAGCTTGCACCGGTGTTAGCGCAGTACCGCGACGCGTGGGCGGACGCCGCCGAGCGTGGCCATGCTCGTGGCGTGCTCTCCGGATCGACGCGACCCGGCCGGCGCGTCTCGCGTATCGACTACGTGCTCTACGCGCCGGCTGTCGCTCTCACGCTAGAGTCGGTGGAGATCGTCGACCCGTCAACGGTGCCGGGTCTCGGCGGCGTATCGGACCACTTCCCCGTCGTCGCGACATTTCTCCGTGGCGAGGCTGGCGTCCACCGTTCTAGCCGATCCGGCGAAACACACTAAGCTCGTACCCGACCCACCCGCGTGCCAGGCATTGCTGGAGCGCCGCGCCGCCCAGCAGATAGTCGAATCTGGGCGCGCTGATCGAGAACCAATCGCACACCGTACCCAGTAGGCTGATGGCGCGATCTCGGGCGCGACCGAGTTCGAGGGCGGAGGTCAAATCCACTGTCGATTCGTGCTCGAAGTCGGCCGAGCGAGCGAGCATCCGCAACTCATCCTGATGCAGCAACGCATTGACGTGCCAGCCCCGGCAAAAACGATCGATCGCCCGCGCCGCAGCGGCCTCGAGCGTCGATCGTCTGACGTCGTCGCAGATCACGAGCAGGCCGCCTGGCCTCACGAGACGGCGACATTCCGCGAAGAAGCGATCCGGCGCGGGGCTGTGCACGAAGGACTCGATCGCATACGCAAGGTCCGCAGATTCAACGGCAGGCGGCAGATCGCCATAGTCCCCCTCAATGCACGTCACGCGGTCCGATAATGCCCGAGCACTCGCGCGTTCAGTGCTCAGCCGCGCTTGCACTGAACTCAACGTGATCCCGGTACCGCGAATTGGCAACCGCTCAACCAGGTAACAGAGACTCGCCCCGACGCCGCACCCCAGATCGACGACGTGCGCACGAACACCCTCGCGAGCCCGCGCCACGTTCTCCGCGGCGCTCGAGGGCTCGGACGCGCCGATCAGCGACCGCACGAGGTTGGCGATCTGGTCATCGACATAGCGGAACGCCTCCTCGCGAGTCGCCACACCCCGGCCCCACACTGCACGATGAATGGCGCCCGAGTTGCCACCCTGCCCGAATCGAACGAACGCGGGCGTATGACGGTCGTAGTAGTGACCGACCGCCGTGGCGTCGAAGGGCGGTTCGCGCGGGTGCGCCTTACGCATGTGGCAGCCAGGCGGCGAGATCGTCGTGGCCAACCGTCAGATGCGATCGGCCGGCATCAACGTGCGCCAGCCGACGCGCCCGCCAGTCGCCAATGAGCGAGGCCCGTTCACGTGCCATCTCCGTTGCCGCCTCTGCCCACCCATCGATCAGCGTCCGTTGTACGTCGGCGTCGGCGGGCGTCAGGATCCAGTCGCTCGGCTCTCGGCGCACGCGGTAGCCCGCACCCTCGAAGCACCGTTCGGCGCACGCGGCGGCGGCAGGACCGGCCGCAGGCCCACCCAGGCCCTTGTCCGTCTTTTGGTGCTGATTCAGCAGATCGCGGACCATGCTGTCCTCCGCTTCGTCTGGGAGACAGGAGAAACGGCCGTTGTACGTGATGGTGAAGAGCGCCGCGGCGCTCACCTCACGACAGCGCGCGGCAAGCATCAACAACCACGACTCCGAGACCAGGTCGAGCAACGCCGACGCGGTGACGAGGTGCCGTCCGGCGAAGATTTCGCGTCGGTCGAGCGCGCCGAGGTCCATTTGCTGCGACTCGACGTCGCACGCGAAATCCGTGCCGCGAATACTGCACAGCCCGCCCTCGCTGCGCACCGTGTATCCGCGTGCTCCGCCCCACGCGACCATGCCGTCGCGCAATGCGGCCAGCAGCAGACCGCTTCGGTCAATAGCCAGCCAGTGCTGATGTACCGAAAGACGCTCGGCCAGAAAGCGGATGTTCGACCCCTGCCCGGTGGCAAGGTCGAGGATCCGCAACGTCTCCCCCATCGGTACGGCGTCCACGATCGCCTGCGTGAGCGCGGTCGAGCGCGCGGCTGTATCAGCCGACTCGCGTTGTCGAAGCCACTCCGACAGGGATTCATCCATGGGCGGTCAATGCGCTGAGCGCGCCAGACATGCGTTCGGACGCGTCATCCCAGGTCGCCAATCGCTGGCGCGCGCGGCAGGCACCTTCCGCGAGACGCGAGCGCAGCGCAGCGTCCTCGAGCACGCGGGAGAGCGCATCGATGAGCGCCGGCTTGTCACCCACGGGAACCAGAAGCCCTGCGGCATCACCCACTAGATCGGGAATCGCACCGGTCATCGTCGCGACCACCGGGAGTCCACAGGCCAGCGCTTCGGCGACGGCCATTCCATAGGTCTCCTGCCGCGTCGCCAGAACGAAGACATCCGCCGCGTCGTAACAGGCGGCCAACTCCCGGCGGTCAAGGTCGCCCACGAACGAGACGTGGTCCCCGAGCCCGAGACGTGTCGTCATGTCGCGCACCCGCTCGGCTGTCGCAGGATGCCGCGTGAGGCTGCCGGCGCACGTCAGGTGCCAGGACCGACTCGGTACCGCGGTGAGCGCATCAAGGAGCAGGTCGTGTCCCTTGCCGTGATGCACGGTCGCCACAGACAGCAGTTGGAGAGGGTGCGGAGTGGTCGAACCACGCGCGCGCGGCGCAGCGTCTGTGCCAGGCTCGACGATCACGATCCGATCAGCAGCCACCGCGTACGGGGCGATCAGGGCCAGCGTGGCGCGGCCGGTGACGACGACCAGCGCCGCCGCCGAGAGGGCGCGACCCTCTGCCTCTTCAAACCGCGCGGCCGAGGCAGGATCGAGCCCCGCGACTGCGGCCAGTGGCTGGTGGACAAGCGCGACGATGCGCACGCGCCCGGCCTCGCGCGTGATGAGGTCGGGCATGGCGCCCAACGCGAGGCTGTCAACGATGACGATGGCCCCAGCGGGGATGGCGGCTAGCGCGGTGTCGGCTCGCGCGAGCACGGCGGCCGTCGGGTACGGAAAGCCGGCATCCAGCTCCAGTACCTCCACATGCCAGCCTCGTTTCCGCAGGCCCTCAATGATGCGGCGGTCGTAGATGGTTCCCCCTGTGCGCGCGTCGAGCGACCCCGGCACCACCAGGACGACAGACGCCATCGCTACGCCGATGTGCTCACGCGGCCGTCGAACGCCGCTGACGCGATATGCGATTCGTGCAGCGTCACGCGGATGCGCTCGATGCCGGACGCACCTGCACCCAGGTCCCCCCGGCCAATCGCGGCGACCAGGTTGTCGAACACAACGCGCGCAAGAAATTCGGTCGACGTGTTCCGGCCGGCAAACGCCGGCAGCTCATCGAGGTTGCGATAGTTCAGCTCGGCGAGCACTTGGTGCAACGCGGCGGCTGCGCGCCCGATATCGACAACCAGGCCGTCGGCATCCAGGTCCGGCCGTATCAGTTCCACATCCACGACGTAGGTGGCACCGTGCAACCGCTGAGCAGGGCCGAATACCTCGCCCTTGAAGCTGTGAGCAATCATGACGTGGTCGCGCACGGTCACGCTGTACATCGAACACTCCTTCTAAACGTTCCGGTGGATCGACACGAGTCTCCGCCGACAACGTTGCCCATGGTCTGTGCCAGGCTGGGCATAACGCCGACGCGGTTACGCATATCGGATCCTGTGGCAGAGCGTGTCGCCGGGCGACGCCGTGAGGCGCACCATGACCTCCGGCAACGTCTCGAAGGCGCTCTCGCCCGTGATGAGCGCGTCGAGGGTCGGGTCGCTCAAGAGTCGCAACGCGAGTTGCATCCGTCGACGGGTGTCCCACCGCGGCCGCTGTGCCGGCGCCACACGCCCCACCTGAGACGATTGAATCGTCAGGCGTCTGGCATGAAAGGCGCCGCCAAGAGGCAGCGGGACAGTCTGATCGCCAAACCAGCTCAGCTCGACGATCCGAGCCTCGGTGGCTGCGAGCCGCAACGCGAGATCCAGGCCTGCCGGCACGCCGCTCGCGTGAATCACGACGTCCGCTTCATCGACGGCTGCCCCCGGCTCAGCAAACCGGACCCCCAGCGCGCGTGCCACCTCTCCTCGACTCGGATTGATGTCCACCAACTCGACGTCGCAGCCGGGGATACGCGACGCCAGCCATGCCACCAGGCATCCGACCGCGCCGGCACCAACGACCGAGATACGATCGCCCAGATGCGGTCTGGCGTCCCACACACCGTTGAGCGCGGTCTCCATGTTGGCTACCAATACAGCACGAGCCGCCGGGACATCATCCGGCACCGCGTGTATGGCCGTCACCGGCACGACAAACTTCGTTTGATGAGGATGCAGCACGAAGACGATCTGATCCTTCAGCTCACCAGGACCGTCGATCACGCGGCCGACGCTCGCGTACCCGTATTTCACCGGCGAGGGAAACTCGCCCACCTGGAATGGTGCACGCATGCGCCCCCATTCGCTCTCAGGGACGTGCCCCCCAAACACAAGCGCCTCGGTTCCGCGGCTGATACCGCTGTACAAGGTCTCCACCACGACGTCCTGCTCGGTTGGAGCCGACAGCACTTCGCCGCGGATTTCCCCGTGGCCTGGCGCTGTCACCCAGAACGCTCTCGCCCGCTCCTGCATGTGTGGACATTCTGATGCGGACCAGACGCCGTTACAACGTTACCGTCGCAATCGGGGTCGCACTCCTCAGTAGCGCCGGCGTCGCTCTCGTCACTGCCGGCACGCTCGATGGGAGTTTCGGCTATCCGCTACGGGCCCTGTCCGTCTTCGCGGCACTGATAGCGGGCGTGCTGTGGGTCGCCGGCGACGAGCATCCCTACCCCAACGCAGGCCCCGCCAACTACGTAACGGCAACCCGTGCGGCCCTGGTGGCGCTCGTGGCCGGAGCCGTGGGCGAGTCGGCGACACCGGAGATGCTCTGGGCGCTGGTGGCGGTCACGATTGTCGCGAGCGCGCTGGATGGGGTGGACGGCTGGGTGGCGCGTCGCACGGGCATGGCAAGTGGGCTCGGCGCACGGTTCGACATGGAAACCGATGCTTTGCTCATTCTCGTACTTTCGGTTCTCGTCTGGCAGCACGAGAAGGCTGGCGCCTGGGTCCTACTGTGCGGTCTCATGCGATACGGCTTCATCGCGGCCGGGTGGCTGCTACCGTGGCTCGCGCAACCGTTGCGCTCAACATGGCGCGGCAAGGCGGTGGCCGTTGGCCAGGTCCTGGGACTGGCTGGGGCCCTCGCGCCAGTCGTGCCCGTAAGGCTCAGCACGCTGGTGGCCGCGTCTGCGCTGGCCGCCTTGGCGTGGTCTTTCGCGATCGACGTCCGCTGGCTGTCGCGCCAACCCCTGGGGAGACTACCCTAGTCGTCATGTCGGTATTGGGAAGAGTGGGGTCACCTGTCAGCGCGCTACGAATCCTGTCGCTGGTGATGGGGGTGTTTCTGGTGTGCATGGGGCTCACCAAGACTGGCTGGCTGACCGACAGTGCCGCTCTGGTCCGCATGCTGCAGGGATGGCGCGGCGACGCCTTGCCTCTCGTCTTGTGGTACCTCGACGTCATCGCCATTCCCGGTGCACCCGTCTTCGCGCGTGTAGTGCTGCTCGCCGAGTTGGCGGCGGGAGCCGCGTTGATTCTGGGGGTGCGCGTACGGCTGACCGCTACGTTGACACTGCTGATGGTGCTCAACTTTCACGTCGCCAGCGACGTGATCTTCCACTATGACTACCTGACCAACGGCTACGGCCTACCGGTAGTGGGCAGTCTGCTGGCGCTGGCGCTGTCCAGCACGAGACTGCCCTTCAGCGTCTCTCGTTAGTCCTGATCTGCTGCCCCCCGCACGGCGGCACCTGCCTTCGGTTCTGCCTCTTCCACCGCGTCGAACGCATCGAGCAACATCGGCACCAGCTCGTGCATGGCGGCGATCGACGGGAGGCGTGGCGCCAGACCGTCCCGAAACCCGTGGTCGAGTAGTCGTTGCAGTACCTCTTCTCGGGGTCCGTCCGCTGGCCCGATCGCCGCGTGCGCGGCGGCATCCATGGGCACTCGAGCCCGCGGACCGATCACATGCACCGGCACGCGCCACGGTGCATCAGGCCCGGTCACGGCGGCCGGCGGCTGATGGTCGCCAATCACGATCAGGAGGCGGTCGTCACGCTGCTCACGCAGATACCCGGCCAGTGACGCGAACTCGTACGCCATCGCGTTGGCGTAGCTGGGTCCGAGGTTGGTCAAGTCCGGTCGGGCAGCCATCGCGCGATCCACCTCATCCGGCTCGTACGCATCAGCCGTCAGCACCCGCGACCAGTCCGACTGGTAGGGCGCAACTGGACCGAACGGCGCGTGCGAGGTACTGGTCGGAAACATGACAAAGATCGGTACGCGTGGGAATCGACTCCCTTCCAGCGCTTCGAGTTTGGCCAGCGCGTACTGATCCGGGATGCTCCACCATCCGAACTGCGGTCCCTCATACTCGAGAAGATCCCGACCGTAGATCGTGTCGAATCCATAGAACGCCCCTTCCGGCCAGGCCTGTCGCATGCCAGGCATCAACGCGACCGTCCGATAGCCGCGCCGCGCGAAAGTCGTGATCATCGTGTCGCGACGCGACGCCATCAAGGATGCGTACGCATACTGGTCGCGCACTTCGACACCCGACATCAGACTCAAATGCGCCAGCCACGACGAGCCGCCAAACGTCGGAGATTCAACGTAGGCGGATACGACGCGCCGATCAGTCTCTCCGACGGCCGCCTCAAAATCCGCGAGGCTGTCGGCGACAACCTCTGCAATGCCCGGCGTCTCGTACGCCACAGCGCCGTACGACTCGACGAAGATGATGAACACGTCGGCGCCTCCGAGCCCCTCCAGCGTGGCGTCCAGCGGCGGGCTTGGACCGAGCGCGGGCGCCGCAGCGCCTGGACCGAAGGTGGCCAGCACATAACGCGCCTGTCGCGCGTAGGCGGGCGTCACCGGATCCGCGAACGCGGCCATGGTCGGCAATCCGCTCAAGAGTTGCTGGCCGATCCACAGGACGCTGACCGCTCCGGCCATCGCACCCACCACAACTCGCGACCCTGGATGCGCCATACCGGTCGCAATGTGCCCGATCGCCAGCCGTGCCAGTAGGTACGCCACGCCGACGGCCATCACCCCGGCTCCGACGGTAGTCGCAATGAGCCACCAGGGCGCAGCGCGGCCAAACATGGCAGCCACGTTGCCGAGGTGCTGCGAATCCCAATACAGATTGAACTCCCGGCCATAGAGCCCGGGTGCCGTCACATCGAGATAGTGGCCAGCGACCAGCACGACCCAGACCACTGGCAGGACCCGCCGCGACAGTCGTCCGGCCCACCGGTGCGCGACGGCAAGAAACAGCACGCCAAGGGCGAGTTCCGGGGAGAGCGCACTGCCCCATCGCACCTTGAGAGTTGGCCAGACGTTTTCGAACGTGACAGACGCGTTGAGGACGTAGAGGGAAACGGCCAGCGCAGGCCAGGTGCGCCAACCGGGAAAGAGCGACGTTGCCACGCTACACCGATGAGAGCAGGTGACCCAGCTTCTCTTTCTTGGTCTTGAGGTATCGCTGGGTCAGCGCTGTGGGCGCGATTTCAATAGGGAGCCGCTCGCTCACTGACAGGCCTTCGCCTGTCACACCAGCCAGCTTCTTCGGGTTGTTGCTCAGCAGGCGGGTCGTCTTCACACCGAGATGGCGAAGCATCTGCAGGCCAGCGCGGTAGTCGCGAAGGTCGGCGGGGAACCCGAGCCGCTCGTTGGCTTCGACCGTGTCCGCGCCTCCGTCCTGGAGGCCGTAGGCGCGGATCTTGTTCACCAGGCCGATACCGCGACCCTCCTGGTCGAGGTAGAGCACGACGCCACGGCCCTCCGAAACGATCCGCTGCATGGCGGAGTGGAGCTGCTCGCCGCAATCGCAGCGCGAGGAATGAAACAGGTCGCCCGTGAGACACGACGAGTGCACGCGCGTCAGTACATCCTCCCCGCTGCCGATCTCCCCTCGAACGAGCGCCACGTGAGTTTTCCGTGAAAAGGTGCTCTTGAACACGTGGATGTCGAACTCACCGTACTCGGTCGGGAGCTTGGCCGAGGCCATCAGACGCACGCGCGGCAGTCGCAAGAGGGCATTCACGAACGACACCGTACTGCGAGCCCAGGGCGTCATCGGGAACAACTGGTGGTGAACATCGTGGGCTGTAATCGTAGGAGGGGTGGAACAGGGTGTCAAACGGTGTCTCACTGCCAGACCGTCGTACTTCACCGCGGGTGCGCTTTGCATGTAGACTCCGGCCAAAGGAGCCCCCACAACCATGGCTGATACCGCACAGAACTATAAGAACCACGCTCGCTTGATTCCCGGCTTTCACTTTTTTGTACTGCCAGTCCTGCTGGTCAATGTCCTGTACAGCGTATGGCTCGCGTGGAGCGCGCCCTCCTTCGGCGTGGGCTTCGGCGTGATGGTGGCCGTTGCCCTGCTCATGACGGCGTTGCTTGCGCGCCTTATGTCCCTCAAAGCGCAGGACCGGGTCATTCGTCTCGAGATGCGCTTGCGTATGCGCGAGGTACTTCCGGCGGATTTGCACGGCCGGATCAACGACGTGACGCCCGAGCAGTTGATCGGCCTGCGTTTCGCCGGCGACGGCGAGCTTGCCGATCTGGTGCGCCAGACACTCGACGGCTCGCTGGCCACGCGGAAGAGCATCAAGGAGGCCGTGAAAGACTGGCAGGCCGACAACCTGCGCGTCTGAGCATTCGATTGCCACCCCGCGCGCCGCTGGCGCGCGGGGCACTCCTGCCCAGCCCCGCTGTGCGTGCCTGCATACTGCCTGCGCCACCCTGACGCGTCACGGTACCTGATCAAATCGTACGCCATACAGCTGGAGGCGACTTGCATCTGCTGATGCAGGGAGGCATCCTAGGTGGTCATGAAACTCCTAGGCAACGCTCTCCTGACGGCGGGTCTGATGACCCTCGTATCCCTTTCAGCATCAGCGTCAGCATCGGCTCAGACGCCCGGCAGTATTGATGTCGCGAGCCTGGGTCCCCAGGTTGGGGATCAGATCGCCGATTTCCGTCTGCAGGACCAGACCGGCACGGCGATGACGAGAGACTCGATCATGGGGCCGAACGGCGCCCTGTTGGTGTTCTCACGCTCGGTGGACTGGTGCCCGTATTGCAAGACACAGATGCTCGACCTGCAGAACCGGCTACCGGAACTGCAGGCCGCGGGACTCGGCCTGGCGGTGATCACCTACGATCCACCGGCCGTGATGGCTGACTTTGCCTCCCGCCGCAGCATTACGTTCCCCTTACTCTCGGATCCAGGGTCAAGCACGATCGAGGCCTACGGCCTTCTGAATACCACCGTGGACGCGACGTCGAACAACTACGGCATCCCGTTTCCAGGAACCTTCGTGCTCAATGGCGAGGGCGAGGTGACGGACCGCTTCTTCGAGGAGGCATACCAGGAACGCACCACCGTCTCGAGCATGATGCTGGCGCTGGGCTCAGGCCGCACACCGGTCACGGCCAGCCGCATCACCACTGACCACCTGCAGATCACAACCTATGTCAGCGACGACGTGGTGGCGCCCGGCTCCCTGTTCTCGCTGGTCTTCGATGTCTCGCCTCGCGAGCGTATGCACGTCTACGCGCCGGGCGCCGAGGGTTATCGGGTGATCGGACTGACCCTCGACCCGGACCCCTTGCTGGTCGCTCGCCCGTTGGAGTACCCGGCATCGGAGATATATTTCTTCGAACCGCTCAACGAGCGGGTGCCGGTGTTTGAGTCGCCATTCCGGCTCGCACAGCTCATGCACGTCAGCGCGGCGCGCGAGGACCGCGCGGCACTGGCGGACCTGGAGAGCCTCACGGTCACCGGTACGCTCGACTACCAGGCGTGTGACGACAGAATCTGCTTCAATCCACAATCCGTGCCGGTGTCCTACACCGTCAGGCTCAGGTCGCTGGATACGGAACGGGCCAACACGACGCCGGCCAACGCTGCACCGGCCAACAGCGCCAGATAGGAACGAGACATGCGACGACTCACGCTTTTGCTGACACTGATCGCCGTGCTGGCGGCTGGCACCACGGCCGCCGCGCAGTCGACGGGCACGAGCATCGTCAGGGATGTCCGCGCCACGATCGCCGCTCAGGACTTCGCTGCCGGGCAGGCGCTCATCGACGAATATCGATCGGCGCACGGTGTGACGCCGGAAATGATCGCGGCGCTCTCATGGCTCGCACGAGGGACCTATGCCGCTGGCCAGTTCGACCAGGCCGCGCAGTACTCCGTCGACTCCTACGACCTGGCCGTCGCCGCGCTGGAGACGCGCAGCCTGGAGGAGGACAGCAACCTTGAGGCCGCGCTCGGCGCCGCCATCGAAACCGACGCGCTGGTACGGGCGGCGCGGGGCGATCGCTCCTCGGCGGTGTACTTCCTCGAACGTGCGCTGGAAACATATCGCGACAGCCCCATCCACAAGCGGCTACAGAAGAACGTCAACCTGCTCAGTCTCGCGGGCCAGCCGGCACCCGCCATCGTGGCGCCGGAGCACCTGGGCGCCTCGGTCCAGACGCTCGACGACCTGAAGGGCAGTGTCGTGTTGCTCTTCTTCTGGGCGCACTGGTGTCCCGACTGTAAGGCACAGGCCCCCGCCATAGCGGCCGCGCTTGACAAGTACCGATCGCAGGGTTTTCGCGTCGTCGCCCCCACGCAACGCTTCGGGTATATCGTCTCCGGACAGGACGCGTCGCCTGACGATGAACTGCGCCACATCGAGCAGGTCAGCAACCAGTCGTACGCGTTCCTCAGCGGTGAGAGCGTGCCGGTCAGCGACGCGAACCACAAGCGCTACGGCGTATCAACGACGCCGACGCTGGTGCTCGTGGACCGCGAGGGCATCGTTCAGCTGTATCGTCCCGGCAATATGAGCGAGGCCGACCTCGACGCCGCGATTCGGGAACTGCTCTGACCCCTGGCGTCCCTGGCCGGGCGCGTTCAACTAGACCAGTGTGCTCGTGATCTGAATCTCCGCCTTGAGTGTGCGATGCACCGGGCACATGCTCGCGATCTCGAAGAGTCTCTGACGCTGGGAATCATCGAGCGTACCAGCCAGCTCGATCCGCCGTTCTATGTGGTCGATGCGCCCAACGCGGGTTTCGCACTCCGCGCAGTCCTCCGCATGAATCTTGTCGTGGCGAAGATACACGGTTACACCCTGCAGTGCCCACTGCTTCCGATTGGCATACATCCTGAGCGTCATCGACGTACAGGACCCAAGCGCTGCCAACAGAAGATCGTACGGCGACGGCCCGGTGTCGGTACCACCGGCGTCGGTCGGTTCATCGGCGCGCAGCCGATGCCCGCCGATCTGAATCTCCTGCGCGAGTCCACTTGCGCCGCCGTGCACGACAACGGTATCTGTCCCTGATTGCGTCACTGCTTGGCCTTTCTCGCGTACTACGAGGCCTTTTCGGCCTGAGCCCGTACCATCTGTTCCAGTGCGATCCTGGGACAGACGCTTCCTTGAATGTAGTCGACGAGGCCCGTCGCCAGACCTCGGATCCGTCCTTCAACACCAGCGTCGAGGCAATGCCCCTCACCGTCGAAGAGTTTTTGCACACCCGCCACCGACACTGGTCCGGGCAGCACGATCGCACCGACGTGCGAGCACACACTTCGTAATTGCTCCAGCGACTTAATGGCGCCGATCTGGCCTGCGGCCACTCCAAGCAACGCTACCGGTTTGCCTGCCAGCAGCGACGGAAAACCGAGATTCTCGATCAGGAGCTTCATCACGGCGGCAAAACCTCCGTGGTACTCGGGCGTCGCCAGCACGACTCCGGTCGCACTCTTCACCGCGTCCGGGACCCCCTGTTGGTCAGGAAACTCACCCGGCTGGCCGGGAAACGGCAGATGCATTCGCGATGGATCAATCGTCGTGACCTCTACGCGAGCCTGAGTGCGCAGCTCATCGACGACCAGTGCCAGCGCTTTCGCCGTGAAGTTCCCAGGTCGGCTCGTGCCGAGAATCGTGACAATTCGGATTCCAGGTTCAGTCGTGCTCTCCATGTCCCCTCTTTTCCCCACTGCGTGCACTACGCCGTAACACGCTGAAACTATAGATACTTAGACGGCGCTTTGAATTCAGTGTCTCGCTCGCGTGGTGCGGTTCCGCCACGCCGAGCCGAACGGCGTTGATTCCAGGTGCGGCGACCGGCTACAGTTGCCACGGTCCGATCTTCCTCGACGGGCATACTTGGTAAGGAGACGAGAGCATGAGCAACGTCACTTTGAGGGTGAACGGTAGCACGCACACCGTGGACATCGAACCCTCGACTCCCCTTCTCTACATTCTGCGTAACGATCTCGGTCTTCAAGGTCCGCGGTTTGGTTGCGGACTCGGCCAGTGCGGGGCATGTACCGTAATCATTAACGGGGCGGCCGTGCGCTCGTGCATCACGCCCACGTCGTCGGTGACCGGCGAGATCACGACGCTTGAAGGCCTGGCCAGAGACGGCAACCTGGACCCGGTGCAGCAAGCCTGGATCGACGAGCAGGTGCCGCAGTGTGGCTTCTGCCAGAACGGGCAAATTCTGACGGCCAAGGTGCTGTTGAGCAGAAATCCGAACCCGACCGACACCGAAATCCGTCAAGGCATGGCCAACACGCTCTGCCGGTGCATGACGTATTACCGCATCCAGGCCGCTATCAAGCGGGCCGCGACGTCGATGGCCGCTGGCCAGACGGTGCGGACGGGAGGTGTCGCATGACAACTCCAGCACAGACACCAAGCGCGGTCGACCGGCTCCGGGATGAGCAGGGTGGCGCTGTCTCTCGACGCGGCTTTCTCAAAGGTTCGGGCATGCTGGTCGTCGGCTTCAGCGCGGCGGCGATCGCAGGACCGCTCAGTTTCCGATCCGCAGGCGCTGCCGCAGCTCAGGCCCAGCTTGGCGGCCCTTATCCGGATCCCGACTTCAGACAACTGGATGCCTGGATTGTCATCCGGGAGGACAGCACAGCTACCTTCTTCGTGGGAAAGACCGACTGTGGCCAAGGCACCGGCACGGCGCTTCGTCAGATGATGTGCGACGAGCTGGACATCGCGTACGACCAGACGAGTCTGGTGATGGGCAGTACCGACGTCACCGTCGATCAGGGCGGTTCCGGCGGGTCCGACGCGATTCAGGTCGACGGTTGGCCGATGCGGCGGGTCGCTGCCGAAGCCCGACGGGTGCTGCTGGAGCTGGCGTCGGAACGCTTCGGTGTGCCTGTCGCGCAACTCAGCATCAGTGAAGGCGTGATCACCGTCACCGCCGATCCATCCAGAACGGTGACCTTCGGGGCTCTGATCGGCGGACGGCAGTTCAATGTCACTCTGACGGGAGAGACGATCAATGCGACGACTGGTGTCGCAGCCGTCAAAGCCGTGCAGGATCTCCGGATCGTCGGGCAATCGCTGCCGCGCTACGACATCCCGGCGAAGGTGGACGGCTCGCTGCGATGGGCCGTAGACGTAAAGCTCCCGGGAATGGTCCACGCCCGCAACGTGAGGCCGCCGTTTGCGGGTGCGACGCTGGTGAGCATCGACGAGTCCTCGGTTCGCGGCCTTCCGGGTTTTGTCAGCGTCGTGAGCCGAGGCAACTACGTTGCTGTTGTCTGCGAGCGGGAAGAGCAGGCCATCACGGCCGCGCGGCGATTGCAGGCTGAGTGGCGGAAGCCGCCCACGGCGCCGTTCCCGACATCGGAGAATCTCTTCACCTACATGCGGAACGCGGCGCCGACGTCGACACGAACGCCGACGGTGGTAGGTAACCCGGCTGCGGCCCTCGCCGGGGCCGCGCGCGTCGTGGAAGCTGATTACGATGTTCCGTTCCAAGGGCACACGGCCATCGGTCCCGCGCACGCCACGGCCGATCCGTCTGACGGACAGATGACGATCTACTCCAACGACATGAAGTCGTACGGCATGCGACGCGGCGTGGCTGAGTTTCTGCAGATGCCGCAGGACCAGGTGCGGGTGGTCTGGATGGAGGGGCCCCAGGGCTATGGCCGCACCGCGGCTGACGATGCCGGCTTCGAAGCCGCGTTCCTCGCGAAGGAACTGGGGCGACCGGTTCGCGTGCAGTGGATGCGCGATGAGGAGACGGCCTGGGATACCAAGGGGCCGGCGTACGCCATCTCGATGCGTGGCGGACTCGACGACCAGGGGCAACTCGTCGCGCTGGAGTACAACGCTCGGGCTGCCGACTACTACCATCTCGGCTACAACGAGCCTGACACCGTCCTGATCGCGCAGTTGCTCGGCATCAGACGGCCAACGGCTGCCGGTGGCCGCGCTTCCCTGCCGTCCAGCATGTACGCCATCGAGAATCAACGTATGACGGGGCAGGTCGTGAGCATGCCGCTCGCGCATGAAACACCTCTGCGCACGGGCAACCTCCGAGACCCGGATGGGCCCCAGGTCACGTTTGCGTCCGAGTCGTTCATAGACGAACTGGCCGCGGCGGCCAACGTCGACCCGGTGGAGTTTCGGCTCCGTCTGCTCACCGCGAGCACCGACGACGACAGCGGATTCAAGCGGGCGCGCTCTATTGCCACAGTCAGGGCGGCCGCCGACGCGTTCGGTTGGGACAGCCGTCCCTCGCCCAAGGCGGCGGGCGCCGGAAACATCCTCACCGGCCGCGGCATCGCGTACACCTACCGCAACCAGACCGTCGTCGCGCAGATTGCGGAGGTGGAGGTCAATCGCACCACCGGCCACGTGTGGGTGAAGCGGCTTGTGTGCGCCCACGATTGCGGGCTCATCATCAACCCCGAGGGGCTGCGCCGCACCGTGGAGGGCGCCATGATGCACACGCTCAGCCGCGCGCTGCATGAAGAAGTGACGTTTGACACCGAAAAGGTCACAAGCGTGGACTGGGTCACGCATCCAACGCTGACGCACAGCGACACGCCGGCGCAGATCGACGTCGTCATGGTGAACGGCGATCCGAATCCCGACCGCCCTGATTTGCCCCACTATGGGGCTGGTGAAACGGCGTGTAAGGCGTTGATGGCGGCTGTCGCTAACGCGATCTACGACGCGACAGGTGTGCGCATTCGCCGCATCCCGCTGAGGGACGCTCGCGTGCTTGAGGCGCTGCAGGCCGCGCTCGTATAGCCGGTTACACGCCATGACGTCCCGGCTGCCGAAGATGCTCCTCATCGGGGCGAGCATCGTGATCGTCATCGCGGGCTTACGGGCGGGTGTCACACTGCTGATACCGCTGATTCTCTCCGCGTTCCTGGCGACGGTGCTCTACCCCAGCGTCGCGTGGCTGGTGGCGCGACGGGTGCCGTCCGGGATTGCGGTGCTGCTGACAACGCTGCTCGTGCTTGCCGCGTTCAGTGGGCCTGGTCTCATCGTGCAGCGAGCGGCGCAGACATTCGCCGCATCGGCTCCCTCATACCGGGCAGATGTCGAACGCGGCCTCCTGCCATGGCTGGAGCGACTCGGTCTATCGGAAGCCGACGGGTCGGGCTGGGTGTCGTTGATCGATCCAGGTGCAGCCTTTGATCTTGTCCGGACACTGTCGTCCGGAGCGGCGTCCCTGCTCGGCAACACGTTTATCGTGTTGCTGACGACCGCCTTCATACTGCTTGAGGCGAGTCACCTGCGGCGACGAGTCCCAATGGCGTTCCGTCTCGGGACAGAGCAGGTCGCTGGAACGGAACAGGCCCTGGCCGCCGTGCACCACTACCTGCTCATCAAGGCGCTGGTCAGTCTCGCCACAGGTGTCGCGGTGTGGCTCTGGCTCCTCGTGCTTGGCGTGGAGTTCCCGATCCTGTGGGGCCTGTTGGCCTTCCTTCTGAATTTCATTCCGAACTTCGGGTCTCTGTTGGCGGCGGTGCCACCGGCGTTGCTGGCATTGGTCCGCTCGGGCCCTACAGAGATGCTGGCGGTACTCGCTGGGTTCGTCGCGGTCAACCTCGTGCTGGGCAGCATCCTTGAACCGCGCATCATGGGCCGCCGGCTCGGGCTATCCCCCCTGGCCGTGCTGCTTTCGCTGCTCTTCTGGGGCTGGGTGTGGGGCGCTGTCGGGCTGCTGCTCGCCGTGCCGCTCACCATGGTTGTGAAGATCGTGCTCGAACATTCTGACGTGCCGTGGCTGGCGCTCCTGCTCGGCGATCCAATCGCCAGTACTGTCCGAAAGCCCTCCCAGGCGACATCCGATCAGTCGTAAGGCAGGACGACTAGAGCGCTTTTCAAAATGGCCTGGCTGACTGGGCGAGTCATGGTACTTCTGCACGCACTACTGCAACGCTTCAGTCCTGCCGAATGCCGTAACCATTTTCAGCATTGCGGCTGCTCGAACGCCACACGGTCATGAAAAGCGCTTTAGCGCGTTTTGGGCTTGTACGCATCACTCGGATGTGGTACTTCGTCGGGCGGCCAGGAGGTGCCACATGCGAGCGTACTCGATGGATTGCTCCGGTCTACTCCTCCGGCATGTACCGCTGCGGTACTGCGGCTATTCGTCGCTATGAAGAAGTCGAAAACGCGCTCCACGGTCTTCCGATCAGAGTTCCGGTGTGCGTGGCCGTCAGAGGTCGCCGCGTGCCACCGCGGCCTCCCTCTGGTGAGCCTTTCCGGCAGTCTTCCACGACCCGTACCGAAATTCAACGTTGCGTGAGTGGACGCCGTCCAACGGCGTGGAACAGCCGTCAGGAGGTAGAATGCCGGCCATGGTTTCGACGTACTCGATCGTGCTCATCCTCCATTCGCTCCTGCGATGGGTCATCTTGCTCGCTGGCCTGCTGGCGGTCGCACGGGCGTGTTCGGGCTGGCTTGGTCAGCGGTCATGGGGCACTGCCGACAACCGGGCCGGGATCTGGTTTGTCGCGACGCTGGATTTTCAGTTCCTCGTAGGCCTCGCCCTGCACCTGGGACTGAGTCCGCTTACCCGAATCGCGATGAGCGACCCGGCGACCGCGATGCAAAGCTCCGGCCTGCGATTCTGGTTCGTCGAGCACCCGCTCGGCATGATGGTCGCCCTTGTTCTGGCGCACGTCGGCAGGGTACGTATACGAAAGGCGACGACGGACGTGAGCCGTCATAAGGGCGCGGCCATCCTTTTCGCGTTGGCCCTCCTCACGATCGTGCTGTCGTCGCCGTGGCCAGGCATGGCCAACGCCCGACCGTTGCTGCCGTGGTAGACGTCGATTCAGCGCACTCGATCGGCGACGTGTGGACGCATAACGCGCTCGGCGCACACCCCCTCGTGGGAGCCTCGTCGCGATGCCGCTGAAGTCACTCCGCGCCTGGCTGGGTGTTGAGAGCGCGGAGGTGCAGGGCTCCGCGAAGCAGCAAGACTTCGCACCGCTCCGAGAGACGCTGGAAGCCCTGGACCATCTTGAACCAAACCAGGCGCGCTATCTTGCTGCGTTTGCGTACCTGCTTGGCCGCGTTGCCCATGCAGATCAGCACGTGTCCCCCGAAGAAACCAGCGTGATGGAAGCACTCGTGCGGGAGCAGGTGCATCTCTCTCAGGACCAGGCCATGGTTGTGGCGCAGCTGGCCAAGACCAGCAACCTGCTGTTCGGTGGCACTGCGAACTATCTTGTCGCCAGAGAGTTTTCGGGCCTGGCGACGCACGACCAGAAGCTCTCCCTGATGCGGTGCCTCTTCGCTGTGTCCGCGGCTGACGAGGTGATCTCGCTCGCCGAGGAAGGCGAGCTGCACCGGATCGGAAAAGAGCTTGGACTCGATCACGCACATCTCGTCCAACTCCGTGTGGAGTACCAGGAACACCTCCCAGGCCGGTCTCGGAGCTGACAGGCGGCGAACCTAGCGTGGCACTCGGCGCGACGATCTACAACTTCGACATCGAACTGGCCGACGCCGATCGGCACGTCTACGAGTCGCTCTCGCTGCGCGTGGCCCGCCACCCTTCGGAGTCTGAGGAGTATCTCGTGGCTCGCGTGCTGGCGTACGTGCTCGAGTTCACCGAGGGCATTAGGTTCTCGCGCGGCGTGTCAGAGCCGGACGAGCCTACCCTCAGCGTCCGCGATCTGACCGGTGCGATCACGGCCTGGATCGAGGTGGGCACACCCGATGCCGCGCGCTTGCACAAAGCGACGAAAGCGGCTGCGCGCGTGGCTGTCTACACGCACAAGGACCCAGCTCGCCTCCTGAAGCAGCTGGCTGGCGAGAAGATTCATCAAGGCGCAGCCCTTGAGCTATACGCCCTCGATCAGACTCTGGTGGCCGCACTTGTCGCGCACCTTGACCGACGTGTGTCGTTCAGCGTGTCGGTCACAGACCGCGAGTTGTACCTGTCGATCGGCACCAAGAATCTCACGGGAGCGGTCTCACGACTGCGCAACGAGGCATGAAGGAGACGCTGGGGCTTCGCCGTCTGGGCTCCCTTTTCCTGCCAAACCGGCTGTTTCTGGCCGTCGTCGCTTGACCGCCTGGGCCCGCCGAGCCAAGATTCCTGCCAGAAGCCTTGTCAGACAACTCCCCTCACAACGATAAAGCGGCCTTGCGTGCTCGGCCGTCCGACGCACTGTTCCTCGACACCGAACGGGCGGCCTCCGACTTTTCGTTGTTCCCACGTTCGTCGAACCCCTCTGTGCCGCACAACATTCAGGGGCTCGTCTCTGACCGGCGGGTACAGCAGGAACTGCAGACCCTTCGCCAACTCGACGTCGACGAATACGTTCTGGCAACCGTCGCACCGGCCGAGAATCCCTCGCGTGCCGGAATCCGGGCCGCGATCGAGCAGCTGCGTTGGCCGGTCACGCGCGAACTCGTGCGAGGCCCTCTCCATGCCGTGGAGGTGCTCCTCACGATTGCGGGCGAGCAGCGGAAGGTCGGCCTCCTCGCGCAAGACCGCGATCACAACAACGGCGCGTGGATGCCCGAGCAGCATCTGCGAGCGGTGCAGATCGCGCGCGAGTTTGCGCTCCAGCTGACGCCGATCGTGACGTTCATTGACACGCCCGGCGCCATGGCCGACGCGGACGCAAACCGTTCGAATCAGGCCCATGCCATTTCCCGACTTATCGCAGAGATGGCCCAACTGCATGTGCCGACGGTGGGCATCATCTATGGCAACGGCTACTCGGGTGGTGCGATTCCACTCGCGACGACGAACATCCTCCTCTCCGTCGTCGACGGGGTCTTCAACACGATACAACCGAGGGCTCTTGCCAATATCGCCCGTCACCGCAGCCTGTCGTGGCAAGAGTGCGCCAAGGCTGTCGGCGTCTCAGCCTACGAACTCCACGCGCAGGGATATCTCGATGGCGTTATTGATTACACCCCGCTCGCGGGAACGCGAGGAATCGAGAATCTGGAGCGCGCCATCGCGTCGAGCATCGAGGCCATTGAAGACCTCGGGAGTCACTTCGCCGACACCAGCGACGGCCTGTTTGCGCACTACGGACGCTCTGTGCGGCGTTTCGTGGCGCCGACGGGACGGGTTCAGGCACTCAGTGCTCGCAAAGCGCTCTCGACCATCGACAATCCAACCCAGCAGCCGAACATATACGGCGTCGCGTACCGTCACCTTCGCTATCTCGGTCTGCGAAAGCGTATTCGCTTCACAACGGTCAAGACATACGGCCGGGTGTCACACGTCGAACTACCTGCCGGTGACCTTGAGCAACGGATCGAGCGTCAGCACCGTCAAACCTTCCTGCGCTGGCTCGAAAGCCCGCTGAAGGTCAAATACGACGACGCGATCAATCAGGCCTGGGCCAAGTTTCAGGAGCAACGCGCTGCGCTCACGCGGGACCGGAGCGCGGTCGCATCTTTCTTTCTCGGCACGCGAGAGAAGAACTTCGCGGCGGCTCGCGACGCTCTCCTGCTCGAATTGGGCTTTCACGTCTACAACGCGTGGAAGAGTCGATCCCCGGCCCACCTGCGCCAACTGATCGACCACCTCGAACGGACAGGCGACGCGCCCCTCCCTGCGAACGCGGACTTGAACATTCTCGATCTCCTCGTGGATCAGGATGTTCGGCAGGCGTTCGTCCATGAGTGTCGCCTCCTCATGCTCTTTGATGCGGCCTACGACCACCTGCTCGCTCAGCTCAAGTCCGTGGCATTCGAGGCCATGGAGACCAATCGCATTTCTCACGATTCGGTGCGCACCCTGATGACGGCGTCGGTCGCACACGTCGTCGCCCGTGGAGTGCCAATTCCCGGATCTGCGGGCGGTGACGACGACCCGGCGCTTCCGGACCAGTTCTCCGTGTGGCTTCGTCACCTCGTCGGATATCGGCGGCGCAACGTGTTGATGAATCTGGTCGCCGAGTGGAAGAAGGCCGCGTCACCATCAGTGTCCGAGCCTCTTTTTGGGCTCATTACGTTCTTTTTTGATCGTCTCCTGCCGAGCTATTACGAGGCCGAGCGTGGAGGCCGCTACGACGGGCGGATCCGACCTCGAAACATCGGAATCAAGGACTTCTGGAATCGGCTGGACCGCGCTTACAAGGACCTGCTCATTCAGGAGATTCTGACAACGACGAAACGGCGCGACGTCGTGACGCCCACCCGCATTCTCGACACCTTCTTCGGCGACGTCGAGGAACTCGACCGCGACATGATGACGGTCGATCCGGCCGCCTTTCCGGGGTTCCGGGCGGCGATCGAGCGTGCCCTTGACAATGGCATTGTGCCCTGCGGGACCGTGAGTGCCCTGGCGAGCGTGCGCACGCAGGCGTCCGGCACGCAGCGCGTTGGCGTGCTCGTGTCCAATCTCACGTTTCAGGCGGGGTCCTTCGATATGGCGAGCGGCGTGAAGTTCTGTCGCCTACTCGTTCGATGCGCGGAACAGCGGCTGCCAGTGGTCTGCTTTGTGTCGTCCGGCGGGATGCAGACGAAGGAGGGTGCCGGTGCGCTCTTCTCCATGGCGATCGTCAACGACCGCATCACACGGTTTGCGCGCGACACCGGCCTCCCTATTCTCGTCTTCGGGTTCGGGGACTGCACTGGCGGCGCCCAGGCGAGTCTCGTCACGCATCCGCTTGTCGAAACGTTCTATTTTTCCGGTGCGTCGATGCCGTTTGCGGGGCGGATCGTGGTGCCCTCCCACCTGCCGACCACGTCGACCTTGTCGAACTACCTGTCTGAGGTTGATGGTGCGATGGAGGCTCTCGTCTCGCACCCCTTCGTCTCCGATCTGGATCGGCAGCTACTCGCCGTCGACCCGGACATGCCGCTCCCGCGCCTGCACGTGGCGGATGTCATCGCGAGTGTCGTCGAGGGCAAGTCGCCTCGCCCGGCCGAGTCGGCACCCGCCCAAGCGCCACCCGCCTTCAAGATTTTCAGACCGGTGGCGAAAGTGCTCATTCACGCGCGAGGATGCACGGCCACGAAGCTGATCGCCGCGGCGCACGAACATGGCCTACGCGCGGTGCTCGTGCAGTCGGACCCCGACATGGAATCGGTTGCCGCCAGACACCTCTTGCCGTCTGACGCCCTTGTCTGTCTCGGCGGTTCCACTCCGGATGAGAGCTATCTCAACGCACACTCGGTGATTCGCATCGCCGAGGCTGAGGGGTGCGATGCCCTGCATCCAGGCATCGGCTTCCTATCCGAAAGCTCCGCTTTTGCCGATCTGTGCTCGCGGCACGGATTGAACTTCATCGGCCCGGGCGTGCAAAGCATGGAACAGACCGGGAACAAGTCGAACGCCGTACGGACCGCGCGTCGGCTCGGCATTCCGGTTGTTCCCGGCAGCCACGGCGTCGTGACGGGGCCGGATGCTGCGGCGGGTATCGCCGAAGCGATCGGCCTTCCCGTCGTGCTCAAAGCCGTGCATGGCGGCGGTGGACGAGGCATCGCGATCGTGTATTCACCGGAGGATTTGCACGACACGTTTCTCCGGATGGGAGCAGAGGCGCAGTCGGCGTTCGGGAACCGCGATCTCTACATCGAGAAGTTGATCGTGCGTTTCCGCCACGTCGAGATCCAGATCTTGCGGGACCGACACGGTCACACGCATGTGCTCGGACTTCGCGACTGCAGCGTGCAGCGCAAGCAGCAGAAGGTGATCGAGGAATCTGGATCGACGTTGCTCCCGGACGAGCTTCGTAACGCCGCCTTCGCCCATGCCCGCGCGCTGGCCGACGATGTCGGGTACGTCGGCGCAGGAACCGTGGAATTCATCTTCGATCTCGATGCAGGGGAGATCTACTTCATGGAGATGAATGCCCGCCTGCAGGTGGAGCACCCGGTCACCGAAGCGACGACCGGCATCGACATCGTGCGAAAGCAGTTCAGGATCGCATCGGGCGAGTCGCTCGAGGACCTCGTCGTCGCAGAGCAAGGATATGCGATCGAGCTTCGCATTAACGCCGAGCGATTTATTCAGGACCCCGGGCAGGTCGTTAGAATCGTCCCCGACCCTGGGGTGGTTACGGCGTGTGCGCTCCCAGAGACTGCCAACATTCGCGTGGTGTCAGCCGTGGAGGCGGGTGACCGAATTTCGCCCTTCTATGACAATCTCGTCGCGCAGGTCATCGCGCACGGATCGAGCCGCGAAGCGGTGATCGCCTCGCTCCTCGAATGGCTCGACACCGCGCGCATCGAAGGCATCGGCTCGAACATCCCACTCCTGAAGCGCATTCTGCTCGACGACGAGTTCGTCGAGGGGCGACACGACACAGGCTACGTCGCCCGGCTGTTCGAGCGCCTGGACGTCGATGCGCTGGTCATGCAGGTTGACGCACTTCGCGGTAGTCGAGGCGCGCTGGCTCGGTCGTCGATCCAGATCGAGGGGAGCGAGGAGCTGAAAGTCGTGGCACCGGGCTCATGCATCTTCTACGCAGCCCCAGGGCCCAACCGAGCGGAGTTCGTCACGGTGGGTTCGCGCATTCGGACCGATACGACCCTCTGTCTCACCGAAGCGATGAAGCTCTACGAGGAGCTGTCACTCGGGACGTTCAACCTGGACGAAGTCATCTATCCGACCGATCTCGAATACGAGGTTGTCCGGGTGCATGCGCACGATGGACAACTGGTGACGGAAGGCAACCTCCTATTTGTGGTTCGGCCCCGTTGAGCCAACCGACTCCTCCACTCCGGAAGACTCTGACAAAGAATTCATGAAGTCTTCAGGCTACGGCGAGTCACTCTCTTGGTATCGTGCCGCTAGGGTGACACATTCGCCGTAAACCCATGATGACATTGCCGTTCTACGCGCTGAGCATGCTGTGCGGACTCGGTGCGGTGGTCTTCTCCGCCGCACCGGACCCTTCGCATCGGAGCCGTGTCTCTGCCGCGATGCTGTTCTGCATCGGCGCCGGATGGACGGCGGGTATGGGAGTGCCCCCCACAGAGGTCATCGGATGTCTGGCTGCTGCGGGGGCGGCGCTGTTTCTACTGCGGCCGGCGTGGGGCGCATCCGCAGCCGGACTCGGCGGCGCACTGGCCGGAGTGTGGAGTGGTGTCCTGGCCATGCAAGGTCTGACCAGGTGGGTTGCTGTCCCTCTGGCCCTCGCCGCACTGACGGCGGCGGTGCTTGCGCGGCGTGACCCGGAGTTTGCGCCTCCTCAGTTGCGTGACGAAGCGCTTGTCCTTGTCTGTACGCTGGCCCTCGGTGTCGCGATGCTGCCAGGGATTCTGGATGGCTGGGGTGCCGCGCAGAGCCTGACAGTGCAACCGGCCGACTTACAGGGGCAGGTCATTCCAACCTGGACGTTGGCGATGACCTTCTCGGCGCTCGGCCTAGGCGCGGGCTACGCCCTCTGGAGTCGACGATGACTCTGCTGCAGCTTCTCGAGAACGGGCTCTTCGCCCTCGGGCAGGTGTTGCGGTTCCCCATCATGGTCCTACTGTGGATGTGCGTGGCGGCGGCGCTCTTCATGGCCGGACACGCGGCTGTGGAACTCGTGGCGCGGCAACGCGAGCGCCGGGGCTTCGACATCAAGCGCTGGCTGCAATCCGGACCGGTGCTGGACGCCGCCGACGCTAGGCTGGCAGAACTGCCGGCGCTGCTGAGGCGTCTGGCGGCCGACGTGCACGACGCTCGGCGCGCAAGGGCGCTGGACCATGGCGGACTCGAACACCTCCTGCTCGAACGCGAGGAGCAGGTTCGCCACACGCTTCTCGCGCCCAGGGCGCTTGTCAAAGTTGGTCCAAGCATCGGTCTGATCGGTACACTCATACCCATGGGAGCTTCGCTGGCATCGCTGGCCACCGGCAACCTCGAGGTGATGGCCGGCCAGATGGTCGTGGCCTTCACGAGTACGATCGTGGGCCTGACCACCGGCACGCTCGCCTACGTCGTCGCGTCTGCCCGCCAGGCCTGGGCTACCGAAGCCGTCAGGGAACAGCGCTTCCTCGTCGAGCGCATCGCAACCGAACTGGAGGCGCCATCGGTCGGCTCCGATTCAGGACTGGGGAAAGACTGACGTGGCGCGTTTCCTTCATCTACCGTCGCCGGAAGAGCCGATGGAAGAGGATCCGCTCGCGGGGATCGCCAACCTCTTCGACGTCTCCATCGTGTTCATCGTGGGGTTGATGGTCACGCTCTTCAGCGTGTACCGGATGGGCGACCTGCTCGACCCCACGAGCAACGTGACGATGGTTCGGACCAATGCGCAGGGCGAGCGAGAGATCATCGTCAAGGAGGGCACGACGATCGAAGCGTACCGCGTGAGCGGAGAGACGGCTGAAGGAGATGGCGAGCGACTCGGTACAGCGTACCGGCTGGCCGACGGCCAGATCATCTACGTACCGGAGGACGACGTTGACCAGGCGCCTTAGCCTAGCGAGCCTCGTACTGTTGCTGGTCGCCGGCGACGTTGAGATGCGCGCTCAGGAGCCCGGGCAGGATCCAGGGCAGGAGCGGGTGCGGATCGGGTTCGTGTACTCGGACGGCAACCTCCCGGGCACGCTAAGGGCATACAAGGCCATCCTGGAGGAGCGCCCGGATCTGGCGGGGCAGGTCAGCCTGACGTTTCTCACCGAGTCGATGTTCGACAACGTGGACGCAGAGGGTATCGCCGCATCGGACGTCGTCGTGCTGGACACGATGAACCAGCAGATGCTGGAGCGCTTCAACGCCGAGCACGATATCGATCTCGTCGACACCGTACGGCAGCAAGGGCGGGTGTACGCGGTCGGTGAAGGGTTGCTTCCGCGCGAGCAGTACGTCAGCCAGGGTGCCCTCTACGACGAGACCCCTCGCGCCTTCTGGGCAGAGTCCGGGTTCAACAATCAGGTGGGCCTGCTGAAGTTCGTGCTGTCACGGGCCGGCATTGCCGGCCTGACGATCCCGGATCCGGAACCCAGCTTGAGCTTCGGCTACTACTACCCCGACAGTGAGAGCGGCCAGGTCTTCGCCACCTGGGACGCGTTCACGGCCCACCGCCAGCAGCTCGGTAAGGCGCGTCCGGGTGCGCCGCACGTCGCGGTCGGATTCTACAAGTCGTCCTACTACAACGGCGAAACCGAGCTCATCGACGCGGTGATCGCCGAGGTGGAGCGACAGGGTGCCGAGGCGGTGCCCTTCTTCGGCTACCCCGACGCCGTGGCGGCCGAGCGGATGCTCCTGGACGAGGACGGGCAATCGCGCGCGGATGTCGTGCTGTCGCTGCTGTTTCGGTTCGCCGGGCCTGAGGCGTCACCGATCCTGGAAGGGGTCGATATCCCCGTCATCAACTTGATCAGCCTGTACGGGCGCACCGAACAGGAGTGGCGCGCCTCGGCTACTGGCCTCTCGATGTTCGAAGGCACCTTCCAGGTGGCCGTGCCGGAGGTGGCTGGTCTCGTGGCTCCGACGGTCGTGGGTAGCCAGGAGAGGGTCACCGACCCTGACACGGGGCTGTCAGTCGTGGTGCGCACCCCAATCCCGGATCGGGTACGGATGGCGGTGCAGCGAGGGCTGCGGTACGCCGCGCTCGGGGCGAAGGCCAACCGCGACAAGCGCGTCGCGATCGTGTTCTACAACTACCCCGCCGGCAAGGCGAATATCGGCGCCAGCTACCTCAACGTGGCCGAATCGCTGGCCACCATCCTGCGACGGCTGGCCGAAGAAGGCTACAACGTTGGCGACAGCCCCACGACCGGCACCGCGGTGCTCGACGAACTGCTGGAGAAGTCGCGCAACGTCGGCGGGTACGCGCCAGGGGAACTGGAAGAGCTCGTCGCCGGGGGAACCACCGTGCAGGTCGGCGTGGCCGACTACAACCGCTGGTTGGACGGGTTCTCACCAACGCTGCGCCAGAAGGTGCTTGACGACTGGGGACCACCCGAGTCATCGCGTCTGATGATGGTGCAAGGTGATGCCGGCCCGAACTTCGTCATTCCGGCCCTGGAGTACGGCAACATCGCGCTGCTGCCGCAGCCGGCCCGGGGGGCTGGCGAGGATCTCGAACAGCTCTACCACGCCAACGATCTGGCGCCACCACACCAGTACATGGCGACCTACGCGTGGCTGCGCGACGGCTTCCGGGCTGACGCGGTGATCCATGTCGGCACTCACGGGACACTCGAATGGCTCGACGGCAAGGATATCGGGCTGTCGGCCGATGACGCCTCCGACGCCCTGATCGCGGACCTCCCAGACATCTACATTTACAACGTCGATGTCGTCGGCGAGGGTCTGGTGGCGCGGCGGCGCGGCATGGCCACGCTCGTGGATCACATGGTTCCGCCGTTCAAGAAGGGCGGTCTCTATCCGGAGCTGTCGCTCCTCAGTGAAACGATCAGCGACTACGGCGAACGGCAGGCTGACAACCCCGAACTCACGCGCGCCTACGCGGAGCGGATCCGCGAACAGCTCATCGAACTCGGTATCGCTGCCGATCTCAGCCTGGAGATCGACGAACCCAATAGCCTGACGGAAGAGACAGTCCACGAGGTTGAGGAGCACCTGTTGCTTCTTCGGGGACAGAACATTCCGTATGGCCTCCACACGTTCGGCGTCACACCAGAGAAGGAGATGCGCGACTCGACAATCGACGCGATTGTCAGCATAGACCGGAGTCTCCTGCCCAACACGGCACAGGTGCTGGCCGACGACATGGAGCGCCGTATTGTCGAGTCTGGCCCACGTGAACTCGACAGCGTGGTGCGTGCGCTCCGTGGCGGGTTCGTCGGCACCGGCGGCGGTGGCGAACCGCTGCGGAATCCCGACGCGTATCCGACCGGGCGCAACTTCTTCGGCATCGATCCCGACAAGGTGCCGAAACCGGCGTCGTGGGACCTGGGCGTCACGCTTGCGCAGCAGATGCTGGACGACTATCAGGAAGAGAACGGGCAATACCCGGAGAAGGTGTCGTTTGTCATCTGGGGTGATGAGACGATGCGCCACGAGGGAGTCATCGAGTCGCAGATTTTCTACCTACTGGGCACCCGTCCAGTCTGGGATGTGCGCGGCAAGGTCGTGGGTGTCGACGTCGTGCCGCAGGCGCAGTTGAACCGGCCGCGCGTGGACATTGTGATCGCCAGCGCCGCCGAGGGCATGTTCAGCAACGTTACGCGCTTGATGGACGAGGCCGTGCAACGCGTGAAAGCGCTCGACGAAGCCGACAACTACGTGCGCCGGCACTACCTGAGCACAAAGGCGACGCTGATGGAGCGCGGCTACTCCGAGGAGGACGCTGATCGCCGCGCCGGCGTCCGGATTTTTGATGAAGCGCCCGGGCATTTCAATCTGAATACGTCGACGATCGCCGCGGCCAGTGGGTCGTGGGACACCGATGCGGGCATGGCTGACGACTATCTCCGCAAGCTCGGTCACGCGTACGGCAACGGGTTCTGGGGCGACCCGATGGAGGATGTGTTCCGGCTGGCGCTGTCAGGCACCGAGAAGGTCGTGCACAGCAGTTCGACAATGCTGTACGGCGCGCTCGACAACGACGACTTCTACATGTACATGGGCGGACTGGCCACGGCGGTCCGGAACATGGACGGCGCCACCCCGGAGATGGTCGTCACCAATACTCGCGATCCAGGCCGCCCCGAAATGACCTCGATCGAGAAGTTCATCGGGACCGAGTTCCGCTCGCGCTACGTGAACCCGACCTGGATCGAGGGCATGAAGGAGGAAGGCTACGCCGGCGCCGGTGAGATGCGCGCGTTTACCGAGTATCTGTGGGGCTGGGATGCCACCGCGCCAGAGGTCATCGACGACGCGAAATGGAAGGAAACGTTTGATGTCTATGTGGAGGACAAGCACAACCTCGGCATGGAGCAGTTTTTCGAGGCGAACTCACCCTTCGCATACCAGGACATGACCGCCCGGATGGTGGAGACGATCCGGAAGGGCTACTGGGAGGCGGACAGCGCGACGGCGACGAAGCTGCTCGAGGAGTATGTGGCGAGCGTGAACAGACACGGCGTGGGGTGCGCGGAGTTCACCTGCGGCAATCCCCGACTTCAGCAGTACGTCCTGGACGAGGGGCTCACGGCGGGCATTCCCGTGCCCGCCCTCGATGGATTCCGGCGTGCGATGGAGGCAGCGACCGGCGCGGACATCGAGACCGGGGCCGAAGACGCCCAGAACTTCGCGGCAGAGAACGACGCGGAGATGGCGCGTAATCTCGAAACTGTTCTGGCCATGAGTCGAATGGCCAATCAGCTCGAGGGCTACGTCATGGCGCAGCAGATCACCAACGAGCAGTCCCCCACTCGGCCGAACGGCGGCGCGACGCGAACCGAATTTGTCGTGCTGCTGACCGGCGCCCCCGTGCTCCTGCTCCTCGTCCTCTGGCGAAGGCGTCACCGTGGCGGCGCGCGATAAGCGCGCCTCCGTTACCGGTCTAGCCGTCTCGTGCTTATCCGGTTGTTTCAGCTAACCCCTATATCTTGCGATCAGCCTGGGGGGCGCACGTCCTGCGCGCCGCGAATCCGTCGGGCGGGCGTGGGCGTCCGTCCGGTCCCCAGGCCCAGCAGGGTCTGAAAGGCGGCCATCGGGTGCCGCCGCCGATTGTGCCGAAACACGAACTCATCGAGGTAGACCTGTAGTTGCGCCTTGCTGACGCCGTGGTGCGTGCCAATCAACCACTGTTGGCAATTGCCGATGACGCGGTCGGCCAAAGGCACGACGGAGGGCACCCCCCTGTGCAGGGCGCTCCGGATCGGTTGCGGGCGGGCGACGTGTCTCACGTCAGCGGCCTGGAGCCCATCGAAACTTTTCAGCCCGTCGGTGTAGACCGTCGCCCCCGGCGCAATGTGGTGAGTGACGAACGCGAGCATCGTCGATTGTTTGAAGTTCGGGATCACGGACATGCGGACCCGACCCGACCGATCCCCGCGTCGTTCCACCGCCACCAGCACCAGCGCGGCTTTCCGCCCCTTGAGTTGGCGACTGCCGCGCAGGCCGGCCTGGGGCGCGCCCACCCAGGTGTCATCGATCTCCACGTCGCCGTACAAGGGCTCCCGCCCCGCGTTCACCATCGCGCGCCGCAGCTTGTGCAACAGCAGCCACGCCGTTTCGTACCGCCGCAGGCCCAACTGCCGCTGCAGCAGGAGCGCCGAGAGGCCCCGCTTGTCGGTAACCGTCAAATAGGCCGCCCAGAACCACACCAGGAGCGGCGTCTTCGTGTTGTGGAGAATCGTCCCGGCGGTCAGCGACACCTGATACCGGCACGCCGCACATTGCCAGCGCCGGTGTGTGGTCAGGCGATAGCCGCGCGCGTGCCGGCACCGGGGACACACAAAGCCGTCCGGCCAGCGGCACGCCGCCAAGTAGTCCTGACAGGCCTCGTCGGTCGCAAATTGCCGCTGAAACTCCCGGAGATTCTTCGGAAACGACGGGCGCGCCACGCCGATACACTACCGGTGGTGGCTTGCTGAAACAACCGGATAAGCACGAGCCGAATAGAACGCATTCGGCGTGAAATACATACCGTCTGTGGTGACGTTCCAGTACGCGGACGCGGTGACCGTCGCCCGATTTCCGATGACGCCGGTGTAGCCCACCTCGTATGCCGTCATCGCCTCCTGCTTGAGATCGGGATTGCCAACCGCGCGAATGGGGAACACGAAACCCGCCAACGCCGACGACAGCGCGCTGAGGTCGATTTCGTTCAGAATCGTCGTGTCGATATGGTTGTTGATGTACGACGGTGCCCGGAAGGCGCGGTTAAATGAGAGACGAAACGTCTGAGCTGCGCTGGGCTTCACCATGAACGTCGTGCGCGGAGAGAAGACCACGTTGTCGATCGACGAGAACTTGTCGAGGCGGCCGCCGACGACCCAGCGCACATGATCACCAAAGAAGATCTCGTCCTGCACGAAACCACCACCCTCATTGCGGTCGGCGCCGGCCGGCGCGAGTGAGATATCAAACGTGTTCCGGCGGATGTTGCCACCGAACGTGACAACGTGGCTCGCGCCAAACACGCGCACGTCGGACGCCTCCACGTCGAACGTCTTGGTGTCAAACACCAGCGGGAGCGGCTGGCCCGTCGGGCCGCGCGCGAGCAGGTTCGACGCATTACCGTTGAGCAGATTGGTGAAGAACGCGACGCGACGACCGCCCTTCTGGTAACGGGCCGTCACATGCGTCATCCGGGAGTCCCTCGAGATATCGAATGGTCCTATACCACTGTGGATGATGCCCTCGGTTCCCGCGACGCCGCTTGTGACGGAAACGGAGCCGCCGCCGGGCATGTCGTAGTCGACGCGTGCCTCGAACCTGGGCTGCGACGTGCCCATGTTCATGTACGCCGGGTATGATGGCGTCTGGAACGCATTGGCAATCATGCCCATCGGACGCGAGAGCGGGTCCTGTGCGAAGTACCCCGCCGACACCTTGTAGGCCCACCGGTCGTCGATCGCGCGAGCGAACGAGCCGTCGACGGCAAAGAGCGGCCCCTGCCCAGCGTCGCCGTCGGCGGCCGGCCGATCAAAGGCACCCGCTCGGATGGTCAACGTCGTTCCAGCCTCCGCGGCGATCTCGCGCGGAGACTTCGTGATCACGTTGACGACCCCATTCATCGCGTTGGCGCCCCAGACCGCCGACGCCGGCCCCCGGATCACCTCGATCTGCCGGATGTTGTTGCTGTTGGTCGGCACGAGATCCCACATCACCATGCCGAAGAAATCCAGGTAAACACTCCGACCGTCGACCAGGGCAAGCTGCGATGTTGCGAGTGTGGAGGTCGCGCCGCGCGCGGTCATGTTGACGTCGCGGGCCGACAGCTGCGTGACGTTGAGCCCCGGAACCGTACGGAGGAGATCGCCGAGGTTGGTCGCGGGTGAGTTCTGAATAGTCTCCGAGGTCACCACGCTGACCGCGGCCGGCACGTTGACGAGTTCCTGCTCCGCTCTGGATGCCGTCACGACGACCTGTTCCTCGTAGGTGACCGGCTCGTCCTGGGCTTGTTCGGTGGTTGCCGACTCTTGCGCGATGGCTGGAGCGACGAACGCGAGGCTCACGGCGAGTCCCAGAACGCGCGGAGCGAGATGAGCGCTGCGCAGCGCCCATGTAGCGCGCCACACGGTGTTGGACGCTGGCAACATGCGTCACATTGTGCGATACCCCCCCCAGCCGCACAAGTGCCGCGTGGTAACATGCCGTCTCTGCGCCCGTAGCTCAGCTGGATAGAGCGCCGGACTTCGAATCCGTTTCGACCACTCGTTAAATCCCCATACTTCCCATATTTATTAGGAAAACTGATTGTAAGATTGAGTCAGATGTAGTCAGATGTGACCACATTTATCCAGAAACGGCTGGCAGTACGGCTGGCAGTACGGCTGGCCGTGAGCGCGCGCGGATGGTTGCTCCGGCGCTCCCACGTATCCGGCTCACTCGCCCACCTTGGCCAGGATCACCGCGAGCGTGGTTTCGATGGCCCGAGGCGGTCCGTGACGGTCGGGCCCGCCGGTGGGATCGGCATCGGCACGTCCACCCACGTGGCACCGACGCGCTGCTTGACGCCCACATACGCGGTCGTCTCGTGTCCGGGCTTCAGCCTAGGGCACCCACCTACATGTATTCTACGACCACGAACGCTTTGTTGATAGTGATGCTGTTACGGGCATAGGCGCGCACCGTCGTTGCATTTGTCAACTCCAGTCTGCCGGTTTGGTTCCCAAGCTCGCTCCCGATGTCCAGAACGATCGCTTTCGCGGTATTGACAGCCGTGATGCTGGCTTGAGCGAACGTGATCGCATTGCCAGTGCCGGCGCCGCGGCTCAGCGTGCCAGTTTGAATGCGTCGAATCATGCTGATCTCCGGAAGGCGCGCGGCATCGATGGTGCCGCTGGTGATCTTGCCCGCGTCGAGCGCCTCGACATCTCCGGCGCGAAGCGCGAGCAGGTTGTCGCGGAGGTGCTGGTTGAGTTGGGCCGCCGTCACGACGGCGCCGGAGACCCACGTGCGCGGGGAGGTCCAGGCCATTAGTCGACGCCGTGCGCGGCGTGCGCCGCCTTCACCGCCACGGTTTCATCCGGGTACCAGTTGCGCCTCGCCGCCAGTGGCACCTGCCTGAGCTGCCGGTAGGTGGTGATCATCGTTCGCGTCCCTTCCTGTGTGTCCCGACGGCTACCCGGCCGCCAGGCGCGTGGTCAGGTCCAGTGTTGAGGTGCCCAGCACCCACACGTTCTCGTCCAAGTCGCTGAGCGGCGTGAGGCCCCACGTCACCCGCACATCGTCCGGGTCGCGGACCTGCCACGCCACCCCGTGGATCACGAGCCGTGCTGCCACGCCCGTGGCAGCATCGACGACGTCGATCTGGTCGTGCACCCCGAGGCTCACCGCCCACGCGGCCATCTGATCATTGCGTCCGGCATGCACCGTCACCGAGGCCGTGCGCATCGCGGGCGTCCCGTAGATCGTCAAGAGGCGCGTGGCAATATCCTGCGCCACGGGGATCGACTGCTGGTACGGCAAGTCGAGCGTGAGCACGCTCCGACCGGTCGACATGGCGGCGCTGGCCTCCAGGTAGACCCGCGCGTAGTCGTAGACGCCGCGGCCGCGCGCCTGCAGCGTGGTCAGATACGCCGTCGCCGTGCCGGTGTTGGTGATCGCCCACTGCACGCCGTTCGCGCCAAAGCTCGCCGTGACGGTGAGCTGGCTCGTGACATCCGTCCCGCTCCCGTCGGCGGCCGCATTGGCCACGTAGTCGGTGCCCGAGACCGGCGTCTGCATGTTGGCGCCACCCACCTGCTCCGCTTCGTGGGCCGGGTCTCGGTACGGGCCGAAGGGGTGCACCGTCGCGCCGGCAGGGATGGCCATCGCCGCGCCCCCCAGCTGATAGAGCACCGTGGTGGTCCCGGCGTCGACCCGGCGCATCCGGAGGCCCGTGCGCACCGTCTCGACGACATCCGCCAGAGCGCGGTCGCACTGCAGGCTGGCCGCCTCCAGGAGCATCGGGATCGGGGCGGTTGACGTCGCATACCGGCTCACGCGGGCCAGCCGGTCGAGAAACGTCAGCGTCTCGCCGGCGTGCGCGTCGGCGTCCGCCACGAGATAGCCCTGCTCCGAGCGCGTCACCCGATGGAGCGCTTCGAGCGCCGAGGATCGCGCGCCGCGTAGGTCGTCGAGCGCGTAGTCATAGGTGTCTTGCCCCTGCTCGAACTGCTGCGCCCGTGGCGACACGGGCAGCGCGTTGATGATGGTCTCCACGATCTCATCGCTCCGCTGGTTCTGCTGGAGCGGGAGGCCGCTCACCGGTGCGCGGGCCGCGATCCCCATGTAGTCGGTGCCCGTCACCACGACCGCCCGTGTCGCCGCGGGGCCATGCGTCGGCTGCAGCGTCTCGAGGTAGTAGATCTTGCGCTGGCGCACGCGCCGGCCGTCGTAGAGGAGGACCTCCAGCGTCCCGCCGCCGTCGATGACGGCCTGGATCGCCTCGAGCGTGGCCTGCGTGGTGGGCAGCGCGTAGGGGTCCGTGTCATTCGAATCGGTGGCGAACGCCACGTCCCAGACCGTCCCGATGTCCCGGTCGCGGAACGCGAGGCCGTAGCGCGCTTCGGCGTCGTCCGTGAGGTCCACGTCCGGATCGCCTGTACCCGTGATCGTGTCGGTGAGCGAGACCGTGATGTTGTCGGTGTCGTGCTGGAGGGTGAGGGCCCGGAGGTAGCGGTCGACGCCGTCGCCCCGGTCGAAGGCGGGCAAGGTCGCGTAATTCGAGGTCCCAATGAGCTGCGCCTGCGTCGCGTCGGTGCTGAGAAAGCTGGAGAACGCCTGCGACCAGCGCACCCCGACGTCCGCGTCCGCGTCGGCCGCGTGCGGGGCCGCGGCAAAGAGCGCGTCCCAGGGACGCGCCAGGCTGATCCGACAGGCGATCCCGAGGTCAAACCCGGCGCGCGCGTGCGCATGGCCGGGCGCGTAGGAGCCCGCGATCCCCGCGCTGTTCCCCAGGCTGTTGTCGAGCAGGAAGCGGCACTCGCCGATCTGCGCCGTGGTGTCTGTCGGTGTTGGCCCCGGTAGCCCGTAGTCCCAGGAGACCCCGCCGCGCACGAGCACGTCGCGCGTCACGTCCGTCCAGCCCTGGCCCGCGCCGTCCAGTTCGAGCTCTACCGTGAGATCCAGGAGGGGCATGAGATTCACGCGGTGCTCAGCGCGGCTGCGGCCACCACCGCCCGCTCGCGTCGCCGCGGATCGAGGCCATGCCGGAACTCGTCGATCAGCAGCGCGAAATCCTGATGCAGCTGATCGAGCTTCGCTTCGACGCGCCGGCCACCGCCGAACTCCTCGAGGCGTTCCAGCGGGATACCGACCTCGGGACCGTGTTCGGCGAAGGTGGTCAGCGTCGGCCGCGTGACGAGCCCGCCCTTCGCGAGCGCCCGCACGCCACTCAGATCCGCAATCGCCCCGAGCCCCTGCTGGATACGCGCGAGCGCCGCCTGGATGCCCCGGCCTTCCGCGCCCGTCATGACGCGCTCCAGGCCGTGCAGCATCGCCGGCGTGCCGCGCCCGAAGTGGCGGAACGGCGACCCGTGCTGAAACCCCTCGGCGTCGTCGTGTCGTCCACCAGCAGGAGCGCCCTCGGTCACGTAGCGCGTCGTCACCGTGACCGTCTTGTCCTCGATCTTGTCGAGCTCCCCGTTGACGAACGCGCGGAAGCTCTCGGCCTCGGTCCGCTGCGCGTCCGTCATGTCTTTCCACTGCTGCTCCAGATCGTCGAACGTCAGCCCGGCGTCGGTGGCCAGCTGCTTCAGTTCCTCGTTCTTCATGAACTCCCGGAAGGTGCCGAACGCCGCCTGCTGCTCGTCCGTCATCCCCTTCCATTTCGCCGCGATCGCGTCGTAGTTCAGGCCGGCATCAGCCGCCAGATCCCGCAGCGCCTGATCCTCAACAAAGGCTTCAAACGATCCGAAGTCGGCCTTCATCGCGTCGGTCATGCCGGACCACTCCCCAGCAAGATCCTTGATGTCGAGACTGGCCGAGGCGACCATGTCTTCCACCGCCTTCGACAGCCCGCTCGGTCCCCCGAGCGTGATGATGAGCAGCTGAATCTTGTCGGCCAGCAGATCGAACCCCGCCGCGATCGGCGCCGCGAAGGTCAGCCCGGAGAGGTCGGTGAGCTTGTCACCGTTCGCGTCGGTGAGCCGGCCTTGCTCGACCATCGCGTCGAGCATGGGCCGCATCGACTCCGGCAGGGCAATCCCCATCTCCAGGGCCTGGGTGACGAAGGCTTGGGCCTCATCCGTCATGCCCTCGATGGCCACCTGCGTGTTGGTCCCCTCGCCTGTCAGGAGGGTCCAGGCCGACGCGAGCTGCCCGGCTTCATCGCTCAGCTTGGCCTGGGCGTGGCCCAACCCCAGCAGCGACTCATCGAACACCTGCACCTCGTTGCCGTTCTCGTCGATGACGGTCTTCATGGCGACGCCGTATTGTTTGGCGCTCTCTTCCATGGCGCGCCAGTCCACGTGCGCGTCATCGGCCATCTGCCGGAGCGCGGCGGCCTCTGCCGTCGTCAGCAGGCCCAGCTCCTCCAGCTGGGCGAGATACGGGTCGAGCTGCGCCGGGTCGAACGCCGCCTGGCCGGCGTCCACGATGCCCGACAGCCCGTCGGCGATCTCCCGGTGCCGCGCGACGATCGCGCCTTCCGCCTCGGCGAGCGCGTCCGCCTGATCCAACACGCCCTGCAGCTCGCGCTGGACGGCGGCGACGGCCTCGGGGCCGCGCGCCTCCGCTGCCCAGAGGCGATTCACCATCGCTTCCGCCTCCCCGGCCGAGCGCCCGACGGCCAGATACGCGTCGCGGACGCCGATGAGAAACTGCGCGCCCTGCTCGTTGCCGCGCCACGCGCCCAGCGCCGCCTTCGAGGCTTCGGCGAGCTGGCCGTCGGTGAGGGTCTGAATGACGCCGTCGCGGAAGCGCTTCGCCGTCTGCCGGCCCGCCAGTTCCGCCTTCGAGGGGCCACCGAGGCTGAAGAGCTTCCCGACAAGCCCACCGATGACCGGCCCAATCAGCGGGATCGCCATCCCGGCCGCGTCGCCCAGCACCTTGCCGAGGCCTTTGCTGAGGAACCCCGTCTCCACAGTCATCCGCTTGCCCAGGCCCTTGGACAGGAACGTCCCGAGCCGGTCGCCCGCCTGCACCCCGAGCGACTGCATCGCGCCGAGCCACTGCCCGCCGCCCTCCAGCGCCCGCGCGAACGTCTGGCCGATCTGCTGCCCGAAGCCCGCGAACGACTCACCGAGCCGTGCCGTCGCGGTCGTGCCCGCCTTGGTCTGGGTGATCCAGTTCCCCATCACGAGGGTGTTGCGATGCATCGCCAGCCTGAAGACGTCCACGTTCACGCGGCTGGGAATCAAGCCCTCCTCGGTCAAGCCCCGCGAGGCGCGCATGGCTCTCACGAGTCCGACGCCGAGGGTGTTCGCGCCAAAGGCCCCGTCACCGAAGCGCGCCGTCAGCTCGCGGACGGACTGCGACGCGAGCGGGATCGTGTTGCGCAATGCCTGGAAATGCGCGACCACGGCGGCCCCGTCTCTCCCGCCGACGCGAGTAAACTTGGCAATCAAGGTCTCGTATTGCGTCGCGAGGGCGTCGGTCTCAGCCCTCGTCAGCGTTGCCACGCCGCCGATCGCCGCGATGGCCGCTTCCGTGTCACGCGCGGCGGCGAGCAGAGCGGCGCCACTGAATTGATCGACGAGCCGCTGCACGCGGTCACTCAGGCCGCCCATGCCCTCGCCCAGATCATTGACCGGCGGCCCGGCCTCCGTCGCTGCCGCCGCCGTGCGATTGAGCCACGTGACGATGTTGCGGAGTTCGGGCGGGAGTTCGTCGAGCGACAACCCCAGCCCCTGGGCTTGTCGGCCGATCTCGCGCATCACGCGCGGCGTCAGCTTGCCTTCGGCCGCAAACTCGTGCACGGCCCGCGAGAGATGCTCGACTTTGATCTCCGCGAGCGGCAGCGCGTCCGCCAGTTCGCGGGCCTTGCCCTTGGCCTCCTTGGTGGCATTTGTCCACGCCGCCATGTCCTTGGCGGCCAGCGCTTCCAGCGGCGCCGCGAATTCCTCGAAGGACGCGCGCAACTTCTCCGTCTCTTCCAGCAGCTTGCGGGACTCTTGGACGGTGCGGATCTCCTCGTCAGTGAATCCCTGGAGTTTGAGCGCCGCCCGCTCAATGGCATCCGTGAGTCCCGTCGTCTCGCCGATCCACCGACCGAGCTTCCACGACGCGAAGCCTGTCGCCACAATGGCGGCGGCCGGACCCAGCATGGTGAGCGCCCCGCCCAGCCCTGCCGCTGCCACCTTGAGCCCCCCGAAGGCGCCAGCGAGTTTCACGCCAGCTCCGGTCGCCAGCCCGCTCATGGCGGTCCCCACCGTCGCCGCCGCGCCCGTCATGGCGCGGCCCCACCGCGTGAACGTCGGGAGTTGAGTGAGGAGCGCCAGGCGGAGCCGCGCGAGCGAGAGGGTTGTGGTATTCACGGCCGCCGTCGTTCTGGTCGCTGCGGCGCCCATGCCGGCCACGCCCGCGGCGGCGGCGGGAGCTGCGAGGCCGACGGCCACGAGCATCGTCCTGAGCGACGCCAGCGCCGTCGTCACGACCGTCATCTTCCCGAGTGCGAAAAACAGCGGCACGAGCGGCGTGAGCACGGCGACCAGGCCCCCGAGCGCGATCAACGCCGGCCCCACCGCCGCCGCCACCCCGAGCCAGAGCACGCGGCTTTGTTGCACCTCGGGCGACAACGCCTTGAAGCGGTCCACGACCGCCTTCAACCACGGCACGACCTGCTCCCGCACGATCCCCACCACGGTCTGCAGGATGGATTTCAGAATGTCTCCGAGCGCACGGCCCGCCTCGACGACCTGATTCGCCAACAACTTCAACTGCGAGGCGGTCGTTTCAAACCGGATGTCGGCTTCGCGGGCCAGGGCCGTGTTCTCCTCCCACGCCGTGGTGCCGAGCGCGAGGGCATCCGTGAGCGTGGTGATCTTGGCGGCGAGCGAGAGGAACGAGCGCACGACACGTTCATTCCCCAGCGTGAGGCCGTCCAGGGTCGTAAACGCCGCGTCGCCTTGCTGCCCCAGGCCAGTCACAAACGACGCAAACGCTCCGGCGGCATCCTCACGAAACGCGCGCTGAAAGTCGGCCGCCGACAGGCCAGCCGTGCGCGCGAAGATCTCCAGCTTCTCGCCGCCCTGCGCGACGGACTTGGTCATCGCATTGAGGACTTTCTGGACCGCCGTGCCGCCCGCTTCCGCCTCGACGCCCACCGAGGCCATCGCGCCGCCGATCGCGAGGATTTGCGGCTCCGTCAGGCCCGCAATCGTGCCCGCGCTCGCGATGCGCTTACCGAAGTCCACGATCTGCGCTTCATTGGTCGCGAGGTTGTTCCCCAACGCCACCACGGTCGAGCCCAGCCGCTCGAACTCGGTTTGGGCAGGCTCGTGATATTGGCCAGCTGCGCCAGCGAGGTGGCAGCTTCCTCGGCAGACAAGTTCGTCGTCACGCCGAGCTTTGCCATGACCTCGGTAAAGCCCAGAATGTTCTCGCTCTCGATGCCGAGCTGACCGGCGACCTCGCCGATGCCCGCCAGTTCGGTGGCCGCGATGGGAATCTGCAGCGAGAGATCCCGGAAGCCTTGCTGAAGCGTCTCGCCGACTGGCGTGAGCCGCCCCATACCGTCCGTCGCATCGTCGACCGTCTTGATGACACCCGCGAACGCTGATTCGAAGGCCACCGAGGATCGCAGGGCCGCCGCGCCGATCCCCACCAGCGGCGCCGTCAACCCAATCGAGAGCGACTGCCCCGCGGCGGTCGCACGGCTCCCAAAGCGCTCGAAGTTGCGCTGGACGCGGCCGAGGTGCTTGGCCGCCTTGCCCATGTCCTGCTCGAACTTCGCGATATTCGCCGAGAGTTCGACGCGCAGCGCGCCAATGGTCGTCGCCATGATCTATCCCCGTCCTCCGTGACACAGGCTCGCGAACGCTGCCATCTGTCGCTCCACCACCTGCTGCTGCTCCTCCGGCGTGCGTGGTCGTCGCGCACGCGCCCCCGGACCGTCCTCGATCTGCCGCAGCACGGCCGTCAACGACGGCAGCCGCTTCGCCCGCTGGAACGCCGCCGCGTGCCAGGCCAGACTCATCGCCTGGGCGTAGGCTCGGCGCTCCCGCCGCTGCAGCGCCGTCACCTCCCGCGCGATCTCGCGCGGCGTGAGGCGCCAGAACCGGTCGGGGTCAAGGCCGGCCGCGACCGCCGCGGCGAAGAACGCCGCCCAGCTGTCGTCGTCTGCATCTTCCGGCTCGTCGCCGGCCTCGGAGGGTTTCCCCCCGTCATCTCCACCAGCGCCAACCCGAACGCCTCCATCACGGGCTCAACGAGTGAGACCCCGTCGCGGCGGGCGGCATCCAGCACGGCGCCCGCGTCCTCCAGCGTCGTCTCCGGCTGGTGATCGAGCAGCCCCGCCCAGACGATGACGCGCACGTCCGCCATCCCCACATCCTGAGCGGCGAACCGCTTGACAAATGGGATGGCTCGCTCCCCGGTCTCTGTTTCCAGCGCGACGATCGCGTTGGTCGAGAACCGCAGGGTGTACTCCGCGCCTCCGATGGTGACGGCGATCTCGCTGCGTTCAGGATTGCCCATCGCCTACACCCGCGTGACCGGGCCGGTCACCCGCATCCCGACTTCGGCCGTCATGTTGTCGGTGAGCGGTGCCGTGATCGAGAACGACGTCAGGAACGCGCGAAACGCGTGCGTCACGCCCGGCATCACCGGATAGGTGACCCGCCAATTCCGCACCGCGCCGAGGGCGAAGACGCCTTCCGCAATCGCCTGTTGCCCCGCATCGTTCGGCAGGAAGTTCACCGAGAAGCTGGCGTCGCGGTTGATGAGCGTCGGCAGATACTCGCGGCTCCGATCCGGCGAGCCGTGATGGGTGACCTCGACTTCGTCCATCGACTGATTGATCGCGATGTCGCCCATGACTTCCGCGACCGGCGTGAACACCTCGTCGCCCTGCGTCACCGCCACGGCCGCGTCGTCAGCGACCGCCGCCCCGAGCCCCTCGGTGAGCGTGAAGCTTCCACTCGCCAGCGCGGTGGCCACAACGTAGACCGTGGTGTCGCTGCCGAACGTCACCTTCGCGCCGGCCGGGATCGTGCCCGTCCCGCCATCGACGACGATCGTCGTCGCCCCCTCGGCGAGCGCGCCGTTGACGAGGTAGCCGCTCGCCGAGGGCATCGGCGGCGGCCCCGCGCCATACGCCAGGATGGTTCCGAAGCCAATCTGTGCTTTGGTTGGTGGCATGATGTCTGTTCCTCTCTTTGTCGCTTACGTCACGTCTTCTTCGTACCAAATCAGGTAGTCCTGCGAGCGCCGCCAGAGCCGCGCCTCGATGTCCGGGTCATACGTGGCGCGCTCGCTGTCGAGCCGCACCTGCTGCACCGTGACCGTGCCCCAGCGGCCGACAAACCCGTCGAGCGCCCGCCGCAGGGCGTCGGCCAGGCCCGCGGTGAGCGCATCGCCCGACGCGGCATCGGTATCCTTCGCCCAGGCGTCGAGTTGCAGGCGCGTCTCGACCAGCCCGTTCGGACCGGTATGCGACCAGACGCGCCGCCCGTCGCCGATCCGCTGATACGTGAGCGCCGGCCAGCGGTCGACCCCCTGCGTGAGCTGGATCGCCCAGAGCCGTCGGATCACCGTCGGATCCGAATCGGCCAGCTGAGTCCGCACCGCAGCAAGCGCCGATCCCACCGGCGCCGTCGCCAGCGCCACGTGCGCATACAGCCCGTCTTCCAGCGTCACGACGACTCCAGTCCCGCCGCAGCCCGCGCACGGAGCGCCGCCTGCATCGTCTGGTTCGCCTCGTAGCCGAGCCCGGCGGTGCGGAGCCCATGGGCGGCCGACTCGAGCGCGTCGGCCGCCGCCCGGAGTTCCGCGACGAAGCCGCTGAGCGCCACGTGCGCCCCGGCCGCCAGCATCGAATCCACGCCGCCGCCGTTCGCCTCCCGGTAGTGCCGTCGTCTCGACATCAGTGCCTCCGTGCCCGCTTCGCCGCCCGTGCCAGAAACGCCCACAGCTCACCGCCGAAGTCCGCGAGCGCCTGATCCCGGCCGCCGTCCCACGCCGGCCGCAGAAACGGCCGCGCCGGGTAGGGCGTGCCGTCTCGCTGCGTAAAGCCGAACTCGTAGAGATGCGCCAGCGTCCGGTGCGGGCCGGTGAACACCACGCCGAGACTCACCGCGTCCGCCGATCCGCCCTGACGCCGCGTGAGCCGCCGCACCTCCACGCCCTTCGCCAGTGCCTCGGTATCCCGCGGCACGCGCTGGCGCGTCGCCTCGGCAATCGGCTGCAGCGCCCGTTTCGCTGAGCGCGTCAGGGCGCTCTTGACGCGGCGCAGCGAGCCCAGCTCGCGCAGCGACGCTTCCAGTTCGCGCCCGCCGCTGAAGGTCACCTGCATCGTTCTCCCTACACCGCCGCCGACGTGTGCAGCGCCACCCAGCGGTGGTTGCCGCCCTCATCGACGACGTCGTGAATGTCATAGTCGAGCCCGTTCCACTTCACCCGATCGGTGACCTTTATGCCCGCCACGTAGCGAACCCGAAACACCGCCGAGCGCCGGCCCTGCACCGGGTTGGCGTTCGTAAAGAACTCCTGGCCGCGGGGCTGCGTCACGCGCGCCCAGGGGCTCGCATACGTCGTCCACGTCGGCGTGCCCGGCCGGCCGATCTCGTCCACCGTGGCCGGGGTCTCGCGCTGCAACTCGATCTGGCGATTGCCCTCGGGCATTACTCACCGTCCCCGCCTCGAGAAAAGGCGTGACCCGTTCACTCGCTCCACCGCTGCGACCGCTCTTCGAGCACCGCGATCTTCGTTTTGATCTCGCTGATGTCCTTGCCCGTCGCCTGCACGGCGGTCAGCAGCTCCGTGTGAGACTCGTTGTGGCGCTCAAAGCGTTTCTCCAGCTCGCGATTGCCCCGCTCGAGGTCCCGCACCTTGGACTCGTAGTCCCTGCGCTGGTCGCGGACTTCACTCTCCATGTCCTTGCGCCAGGTCAGCGTCGAGACCACCGAGGGCCGGATGAACCACGCATAGAAGCCGACGACGGCGGTCAGCAGCCCGACGCCGAACGACACGTCCGCCAGCGTCAGATCAGCCATGCGTCACAGCTCCGGCTCCATTCGGTCTCCTTGGATCAGGCATAGCGCTGCCACGGGGCGATCAGCGCATAGAAGGCCGCCGTCGGCCGAATCTCCGCGTGGCCGTCGTAGAACTGGCGCACGCAGAGAATGACCGCCTGGCGCAGCGCCGTGGGTACCGCTGAGAGCCCGCGCGTCACCGTGAGCTGGAGGCATGATCCGGCCAGCACGTCCGGCCAGCCGGTGGCCGGGGGATAGAGCGCCACCCGGGGTCCGTCATCGACCCGCCGGCCGATCTGGGCCACGTCAATCGTGCCGGTTGGCTCGTCACGGAGTGTCTGTGTCGGCTGCCAGTACGCGACCGCCGTCACCGCCGTCAGGTCATCGGCCTCGAAGATGAGCGGCTGATCCCGTCCACGTGGGACGGCGTAGATCGTCTCCGTCACGTTGAGCAGCGGCCGTGACGTCTCGCGCGCGACGAACGCCACGGCCGCCTCGATCTGCGCGGTGAGCATGTCGTCCTGCGACCCGTCGTCGGTGCTGTCGAACCGCAGCTCGCGCTTGATGGCGTCGAGCGAAACGATCTCAGTGGCCGTCGCTGCCACGGGTGCCTCGCGGCCGGTGGAGCGGTACCTTGGCCGCCGTCGCCATGGCGACGAGGGCCGCATCCGTTTCCGCCGTCACGACCAACCCGCCGCCCAGCGCTTTGAGGCCGGCTACGACCGTCTCGACCAGCGTCGGCTCGCAATACGCCACCCCGGACGCAATCAGCCGCTCCGCCTCGGCGTCGGCCACGTGGTACGTCTGCCCAGGGCGGTAGCTCCGCCCGAGCGCGTCCGCCATCGGTGTGATGATCGTGACCTGCATCAGGCTCTCTCTCCTCTACGCCGCCGCCATGGTCAGCTTGGCGTACGCCTCGCACGCGTCCGATACCAGCGCGCCCATCGGCCGCGCGTCCCGGCGCGAGAACGCTAGACACTCGACCGTGTTCTTCTGCATCGTCCGGCTGTCCATGAAGCGGAAAATCTCGATGCTCCGCACCGTCCGAATCCCGTAGTAGGCGAAGTTGCCGAACAGGATCGGGACATTCCCCGCGGCCACGCTGTCCATGTGGCCATTGACGACGTAGGGATAGCCGTTGAGCATCGACGGCGCGCCCTCGCGGGTCGACGGCACCCAGAGCGGCCGACCGTCCGCATCCACCAGCACCCGCGCGGCCTTCTCGGCGTCGTCCGAGAGCATGTAACCGAGCCGGCCGTCGCCCTCGACGCCGAACCCGCCCTCGCCCGTCTCGCCCGTCTCGCGATAGGCGCGGTTGATGGCGTAGATCAGGTTCAGCAGCTCGGTCCAGGTGATCGCCGTCTGGGACGCCGCGGTGATCCCCGCCGTCGCCGACGACACGACACCGACCGGCATCCCGGTCCCCGCCTGCGTCGTCGTGAACACCTTGTTCCAGATGCGGCCCATCCGTCGGACCGCCTGCCGCTCGGCATACGCCTGAATGTCGAACACGGCATCCTGGAGCAGCTCGCGCGTCAGCAGGATCGGCTTCGAACTCGCGGTCTTGGCGCCGAACACCTGCACGCCGAAGTCGGGCACGGCCAGCCCAGCGACCGCCATGTCCTGCGCGTCCAGAATCTCGCCCTCCTGGCTCGCCGCGTCCATCTGCATCAACCGGTACTCGCCACCGGTCCCGGTCATGAACTGCTGCGCCATCCGCGAGACGCCGCCGTAGTAGGCGAGCCGATCGATGACGCGCGGCGGGATCTCCTCCTGGACCGTCTCCTCGCCGCTGGTCGCGTCCGACGCGCTCGCCGCCTGGAGGCGGAACGTCTGGCCCCCGCCGTTCGGTAGCCCGGCATCGGTGATGTCCCCCAGGTAGCGCTCGCGTTCCGCGGCCTCGAGCGCGCCGTCTCCGCCCCGCAGCCAGCGCGCGAACGCCGACACCGCCGCCTGCTTCGCCGCCTTCGGCTCCTGCAACTCGTAGCGCTCCCGCTCCCCGCGCACCACCTGCAGCTCGCGCGTCACCTGCCCGTGCTGCAATTGCAGGCGATCGTATGCCCCCTGGCGCGCGGAGTCCCACGACTTGTCGCTGGCCTGCATCTCATGCAGATCGGCGCCGATCTCCCGCAGGCTGTTCTTCAGCCGCGATTCCTCGTCAACGATGTCCGCGAGCTTCTGTGGATCGAATCGCATCCTCTTCCTCCCTAGATCTCCGCCAGCGCCGCCAGGCGCAGGTTGCGACGCCGGAACAGTGCCGTCACCGCCGTGTCCGTTGCGTTCGTGGCCTTCGTTGCCTTCGGCTGCTCGATGGCGATCACTTCGTCCGCCAGACCGACCTCGACCGCTTCCTCGGCCGAGTAGAACCGTTCCTCGGCCAGAAGCGTCCGAACCTCATCCGCCGACAGGGTCATACGCGTGGCATACAGGCTCGCCATCTCGCGGTTCTTCCGCGAGACGAACGACAGCAAGTTCGTGAGGTCCTGCTCGGTAGCCGCGTGGACCGACACGGCCATTTCGTGAATCATCACCGTCCCGAGGGCGGCGATCGTCACAGCGCTCCCTGCCAGCAGGAGGAAGCTCGCGGCACTCGCCGCCATCCCGTCCACGACCACATGGACCGCCGCGCCCGCCGACCGCCGCTCCTGGAGCGCCGTCAGCATGTTCGAGGCCTCATGCACGTCACCGCCCGGCGAGTTGATCCGGACCGTGACGTCGCCAGCGATCGCGTTGAGCGCCGCGCGGAACCCCGCGCCGGTGATCGCCTCGACGCCCAAGAACTCGCGCACGAACGCCGCATCAAGCGCGTTGACGATGGGCCCATAGACGAGGATCTCCCCCTCGCCCGCCTGGGCCATGAGCGCCGGGGCCTCGGCCCACCGCGCGGCGACCGACGGCACAATGTCGACGAGGGCCAGGGCGCGCAGCCGCGCCGCCTGCTGAGGATCCATGTATCGAGGGTGACCAACGGCGGGCGTCCTGACAAGGACCAGGCGCGGACCACCGGCTGGTCCGCCACAACATCAATAGAATCAGGTGGTTTTCGCCAGAGTGGACCAGCCGGACCAGCCCGGACCACTAGGTGGTCCGGGCGAACATGACACGAAACGTCCAGCGTGGGCCGAATTGCAATATACTGTATTGCCTTTAGGCAAGTTATTATGTTACTGTCGTGCTTGGAGGATAGTCATGCTGTTCGCCACGCCGACGCTCACGGACACTGAGCTTCGCGTCCACGGAGAAATTGATCAGCTTCGCGAGAAGTTGGTGTACTCGGTTGGCTCGCGGCGTTGGATTGGGTTGTTGAGCCGGGTATCTAGGGCGAAGGCCATTCAAGGTTCGAACAGCATCGAAGGCTACAACGTGACCGTTGAAGATGCCCTAGCGGCCGTCGACGGTGAAGAGCCCCTTGGCGCCTCAAGCGAGACCTGGGCTGCTGTGCTCGGGTATCGAAACGCAATGACCTACGTGTTGCAGCTTGCTGACGACAAACACTTCGGATATTCAGCCGATCTGATTCGCAGCCTGCACTACACGATGACGAACTACGACCTATCGAAGCACCCTGGCCGCTGGCGACCAGGAGCGATATTTGTTCGACACGAAGCGACAGACGAAAGGGTCTACGAGGGTCCAGATGTTGAGCTTGTACCTGGTCTGATTGATGAACTCGTCTCTGAGCTGAACGCCGAGAACAGCCACCCTGTCATGGTGCGAGCAGCAATGGCGCACTTGAACCTTGTGATGGTTCATCCGTTCTCAGACGGGAACGGTCGTATGGCGCGCTGCCTTCAGAGCCTTGTCTTGGCTCGCGAGGGGATTATCAACCCAGAATTCTCAAGCATTGAAGAGCACCTCGGACGCAATCAACAGGACTACTACAACGTCCTCGCGGAAGTCGGGCATGGCAGCTGGCATCCTGAACGGGACGCAATGAGGTGGGTGCGCTTCTGTCTCACCGCACATTACCGACAAGCCGTGACTGTGTTAAGGCGCAGCCGAGAATTCAACCGTATGTGCGATGCCGTTGAGGAACTCGTTGCGAAGTACAAGCTCCCGGGGCGCATGTTCTTCGCGTTGGGCGACACCACGCAAGGATTCCGGCTCGTCAACGCAAGGTATCGGAGTGTTGCTGAAATCTCACAGAATCTTGCAAGCCGAGATTTGGCCCGCCTGTGTAAGCTGGGTCTACTGGAGGCCCATGGTGAACGCCGAGGCCGGTTCTACACTGCGTCAACAATCACGCGCGACATCAGGGCCAAGATACGGGAACCTCGCGCACCGATTCCCGATCCTTTTCAGTCAACGGAGACAGGAGCACCCTTGCTAGCGCTTCTTAAGTGAGCGCTCCCGGCGCCTTGCGGAGCCCTCGCAGCGCCGCCGCCGCCTGGCTCGAGACCTTCCGATCCCCGCTTTGCCACCGGCGCACGCTCCTCGGCTCGACGCCGAGGCGTTCCGCCAGCGCTTCGATCGTCACGCCCAGGTCGCGTCGTGCCGTCTGGAACTCGCTCGCCGTCATGGCCGTCCCGCCCTCGTCGCGCGCCGCCGACGGACCGCTCGGCCCGCTCCCCGACGGTGGCGCCTGGACGAGCGGCGCGAACTCGCCGTCAACATCCCGCGGCAGCCCGGCCAGATGGCGCAGCTCTTCGCGCGTCGCAATCGGCGCCCGCTGCGCATCACCCTGGAGCGACGTGAGCAGCTTCGAGATCGCCTCGCTGTCGCCCCTCAGCAGGTCGCTGGTATCGACCCAGAACCGATCGCCCGGCGCCAGCAGCCGCAGCCCGAGCGCCGCCAGCACCCGGTCGAGATGCTGCCGGGCGCCGAAGCGGAAGTAGAGCTTCGCCAGCTGCTCGATCCCTGATCCCCAATTCGTGATGTCGACGTTCAGGAGCGGCGCGGGGACGCCAAACACCCGCGCGACTTCCTGCACTTGGAACTGCCGGAGCTCCTTCGCCTCGCGGTCCTGCGGGGTGTCCTGCAAGTACCCGCTGTTCGCGTCGAAGGTCACGAGCGGCGCACGCGTGCGCGAGTACGTCTGGACCCATTCGACGAGCTTCTTCCGCTCGTCGAGCACGAGCGGCTGGGTGCCCTGCGGCGTGTCGAAGTTGATGTGCAGCTTCGACTGTGCCCCGCGGCGGAACCACTCGCGGATGTAGGTATCGCCCTGGAGCCCAATGTCGAGCGCCGGGCGCAGCGCGACGACCGGCGCCAACGCGAACCCCTCGCGCGTCGACCGCGTCCGCCCGTACCGCAGCAGCCGCGGCCACCGGATATGCACCACGTCCCGCGCGGCGTGATACTCCGTCGCGAGCGGCCCATCGACCGTCGTGAGCCGATAGATCGGCTCGCCCGTCCGCGCATAGGTGACGTCGTTGTCCCAGGGCGACATCCGCCGCAGCCGTTGCAGCGTCCCATCGCCGCTGACGGACGGCACGACCAGGGCGTTGCCGTCCAGGCAGTAATCGGCAACCACGTCCTCGATGAACGACGACGCCGGCGTGGTCCCGCCGTCGGGTGAGCCCGAGAGCAGGTCCAGGACGCGCTCGGCGCGCCGGCTCGTGCGCCGCCGGCCGTCGCGGTCCACGACGCGCAGCGACCCCCCGGCGACGAGCTGCGCCACCGTGCCCGCGATCAATGTCACGCAGCGGTTGAGTGTCGCGTAGCTCACCGCGACATCGCGGCCGATCGGCAGCCCGGCGCGGTAAAAGTCGAACGGCCAGGGGTCCCCCGCACCGCTCGCGTAGTCGAGAATCTGAGACCAGGTGGTATCAGCCGGCACATAGAGGCCCCCGGCGGCGCCCGCCTGGGCGCCATCCTGCGCCTTCAGCCCGAGTGAGGTCACCTCGCCCTGGACCAGGCCCACAGACTCCAGGGTGCGCCGGACAAAACCCCGACGCTCATCCGCCATCCGCCGCTCCCTTCACATCCAGCACGAGTCGCACCTCGACCGGCGGTCCCGGAGCCACCGGCTGGAGCGCCGCCCGGATGGCCGCTATCACGCCGACCGTCGGATCGGCACCGGCCGGCAGACGTAGCCAGCTCGCCCCACAGACCGGGCACTGCATCGGCACGGTCGCCGACGTCGGCGCTTGAGTGACCGCGACGCCGCACGTCGCGCACTGCAACTGAATGGCCGCCAGGTCGCTCAACGCGAACACGAGGCGATGTTCCTTGGTCATCGGGTTCCTCCTCTGCTCAGGGCGCGGGGGCCTCGTAGAGCTCGTGCAGGATGTAGTCGCTGGCCGTGCGCGTGGCCGGCGCCGGCGGGACGGCCGCTGCGTAGCCCATCGCCATGGTCAAGGCGACCATCGCATCCGTCCGGGATGCCTCTTTGATCTTCGACAGCTTCCGGTTCCCCGCGCCGTCCTCGATGACGGCGGCACCGAGCACCGCCCACCGCAGCATCGCGTTGCGCTCCACCGCGATCGTCCGATCCAAGACCGCGCGTTCCAGCGCCTCGATCGAGCTGTGCATCCAGAGCGCGGGCCGGCCCGCCTCGGTCGCCCCGGGCAGGAACCCTTGCTTGTGCGGGACGGCGTACAGCCCGCCGTCGGCCGGCGTCGCCGACAGCGGGCACCCCGCCAGCCCCATGCGCTCCCGGAAGTGCGCGATCCCCCATGCGTCGTAGACCAGCGCCTGTACGTCGTAGCGCGCGACGAGATCCTGCATCCAGGCGGCGACGTAGCCATAGTCCACGATGGCGCCGGGCGTGGCCGTCAGGTGCCCCTCGGCCGCCCAGGTGCCGTACGGCACGGACTCGAGATCCGACCGCTGCGCGATCGTGGCCTGCGGCGTCCAGCCGTGCGCCCGCGCCGCGAACCGCCCGTCGGGCAGCCGCCACACCGCGACCGCCGCGGTCAGGTCTCGGGTGCGGCTCAGATCGAGCCCCACTACGCAGGGCGCGCCGGTCACCGCCGCCTCGTCGAGCGCGTCGACCACGACCCGATCCCAGGCCTCGGGATCGATCCACGGCGCCACCGCATCGGTCCACCGGCAGAATTGGAACCGCTCGACCTCGGCACGCTTGCTCGGCATGCCCTCAGCTTTAGCCGCTTGGTCCCGGATATACGCCAGGCCAGGAATCACGGGCAGCGAGGGACTCACCTTCGGCCAGCACGCCTCGTCCGCCCACGGGTCATCCCCCTCGTCGAGCGCGCAGACGTAGGCGAAGTACCGATCATCGTCGACCGCCCCGTCGGCCACGCGCACGCCGTACTGGTGCTCCTCCCAGCAGGGAATGTCTTGTCCCGCGCCCGCATTCGTGATGCACACGCGCAGCGGCTGCGGCCGGTCCTTCATGCCGGCGTCGTAGCGCTCCATCATCGTCGAGGTCTTGTGCTCGTGGTACTCGTCGACGACCACCAGGTGGGGGTTGAGCCCGGACTTGCCCGCGCCCGCCTCGTGGCTGGTCGTGCGCTCCAGGAACGACCAGCTGCCGTGATGCACGATGCGCGTCGGCTTCCCGCCCCCGTAGACCTGCACCCGATCCGCCAGGGCGGGCGAGAGCTCGACCATCTGGGCCGCCAGCCGGAACGTCACCAGCGCTTGGTCGGCCGTCTTGGCAATCACGTAGCCCTCGGCCGCATGCTCGCCGTCGGCCGTGATCGCATAGAGCGCGAGCCCAGCGGCGAGCGGGCTCTTGCCCGTCCCTTTGGCGGTCTCAATGTAGGCCCGCCGAAACCGGCGGCGGCCGTCCGGCCCGAACCAGCCATAGAGCGAGCCGACCAGGAACTGCTGCCATGGGAGCAAGTGGAATGGCTCGCCCGCGTGTTCCCCCTTCGGCAGCCGGAGTACCTCGGGGAAGAAGTCGAGCACCCGCTGCGCCGCCGCCGGATCGAACCGCAGGTCCGCTCGGCGCAGATCGCGCAGGTGCCGCTGGCACGCCGCTCGGACGGGCGGCCCCGCCAGCGTCGTGCCCGCCAGCACCGACTTGGCGTAAACCGTGACCGGATCGCTGAACGTCCTACTTGACAACATGTCGCAAATATGAGACAATCCCGCCATGACGATCGTGAAGTTCCTGGGCTCGTCGCTTCACGACCTTCGCGCGTTTCCGAAAGCCGCCCGTCACGATATGGGCCGCCAGCTCAACCGGATTCAGCGTGGCCGTGAGCCCAACGACTGGAAACCGATGCCGACCGTCGGACGAGGCGTCCGGGAGATTCGCATCCGCGTCGAGGGCAACGCATATCGGACCCTGTACACCACGCACATCGGAGACGCCGTGTACGTCCTGCATGCGTGTGTCAAGAAAACGCAGAAGACGCCGAAGCATGACATCGAGCTTGCGAAGTCCCGTCTGAAAGCACTCAACGAACATCTGCAGAGGTAACCCCATGATGAAAATTCGCACCTATCGCAATGCGTGGGACGCCATCGCGGACACCCCCGAGGAAGCGGCCAACCTCAAGATGCGATCCCAACTGATGGACGTTATCGAGGCCTATATCGAGCGCGAGAACATCTCGCAGGCGCAAGCAGCCCAGCGGCTTGGCGTGCCGCGCTCGCGTGTGAGCGAACTCGTGAACGGGAAAATCAGTAAATTCACCATCGACAAGTTGGTCAACATGGCCACCCGCATCGGACTCACGGCGACGCTGACCGTCAGACGAAGCCGCACACGCAACAAGGCGGCCTAGCATCGCACCGCCGTCTGGCCGGTGTAGGCCTCCCAGCGGGCCACGGCCATGTCCACGTAGCGCGGCTCAATCTCCAGCGCGTAGCAGGCGCGACCCTGGCGCTCCGCGGCGATCAGCGTCGTGCCGGACCCGACGAAGGGGTCGTAGACATCGCCCTCGTGGTTGCGGAGCGGTCGTTCCATGCACTCGATGGGCTTCTGCGTCCCGTGGCCCAGCTTCTCCTCGCCACCGCCACCGGCGGGATTCATCCCGGCTCCTCTGCGGAAACGCCACGAGCACCGACCCGCAGCATCGACCACGATGGGCTGTCGGAAGCCGTAGCGCTCGATGGATTCAGCAACGGCCGAGACGGCCGCGGCGGAAATGCGGCGCGGGTTGCCTGCGTAAGGCGTCACGGCGTCGAGCGATCGCTGCTCAATTCTCATGCGAAATACTTCCGGGCCAGGTCATCACCCTGGCTGGACGAGGCCCCTGTGCTACCCAGCACCCGCGCCCGGCTGGCCGCCGTCGCCCCCATCTCGGCCAGCATCCGCAGGCACGACGCGCGGGCGTGATCGACCATCTTCTGGAGGCCCGCCATCCTCTGGAGATCGCCGCCCTCCACCACCAGCTTGACCAATCGGCGGTCCGCCACGGTCAACTGCATCCACGACCGGCAGAACACCTCGACCAGCGCCCGGTCCGCCCGCCGCAGCCACGGACAGTCCCGCGCCACCCGCCGCCACGTCGCCCGCTCCTGCTCCGTCAGGGCCATCGCCGCCCGCCCCAACGGCTGGTCGCTGGGGTCCGGCGGCGGCAGAGTCCGCTTCCCCGGATTCCCCTCTAACAGCTTCAACACACGCGGTTTAGGCTTTCGTCCTCGCATTGCTCAATTTCGCGGCACCAAAAATTTCAGGGGGACCCTCGGTTTCCGGCAACGCCCTCTTCGGTACTTTCACCCCCCCCTGGCCGCACAAGGTCGCCGTCGACGGTCGCGCCGGCACGGCGGCGGGGGCGCTGCTGCCGCGTCTTGGCCTCGTGACAGGCGACGCACAGGTGCTGCAGGTTCGCGCGGGCCATCAGGCGGCCGCCGTGCGACAGCGGCACGATGTGATCGACCTCGGCGCCGGCCACGGTGTAGCCCCGGGCCTGGCACACGGGACAGAGCGGTTGGTCCAGGCGAACGCGGTCCCGGCGGGTGCGGTAGCGGCGGTGCGAGCGTGTCAGCTCAGTCGGGCTCATATGCGTGTGCTGCGATGCAGGCCAGCAGGAGGCAGAGCACGCCGCCCACAGCCACCACACCGGTCCAGCCGCCCAGCGCCCATGCCACATACATGAAGCAGCCGACCCCGGCGACTATCGACACGACAACGACAAGCCCTATCGCCGCGTTGGCCTCGTTCGGCTTCTCCGATGGCGTCATGCCAGGTCCTCCGCGAAGGCGGTGATGCGCGTGAGCCAGCCTGTGAGGAACCGGGCCTGCGTCGGGTCGCGCTGGACGAGCCGCCCGATGCGCACGACCCGCACCTGCATGAGCCGCGCATGCACCGCAGTCACGCCCTGCTGCCGCAGCGCCGCGCGCGTCTGCGGGCCGAGCCGGCCGTCCACCGTGACGCCGCCGATGGCCCGTTGCACGTCCTTGACGGCTTGTCGTGGCCCCGAGAGCACGGCGTTGTCAATGACCTGGGCGCGCAGCGGATCGGGGAGCGTCGCAAACCCCGGCAAGTCCACGTAGCGCTGGCGGTAGATCGCCCGCGCCTCGTCTTTCGTCAACTGGCGCACGTCGGCGGCCGTGACCGGCTGGCCGCGCCAGGCCCGCAGTGTCCGCTGCGTGATGCCGTACTTCGTCGGGCCGCCGCGGTCCGCGGGGTCATGGACGTAGCCGCCCTCGCGGCGGATCAGGTCATCGAGGATCAGGTCAACGGTCATGATTCGACCCCAGCACCGCGCGCGCGATCACCGGGAAGTACCGTGGCAGCCGCAACACCTCACTGTGATCGGCCTGCGGCACGGACACGTTCTCGTCGGCCAGGGGGTGCTCACGCACCACGCCGAGGTGCCCATCCCAGAGTTCGCCGAGCCACTGCATCCGGTCACGGTGCCCGGCGTGGAGATGCACCCAGCGGCGAATCTGGGGCCGCGCCGCCTCGGCGATGGCCCGCATGTCTTTGCGCACCGGCCCCGCGACGTCCACGAACGTGTGGATCTGCAGGCCCTTGGCCGCCGCCACCAGCACCGGCTGGAGGCCATGGCTGTGCGACAGGATGACCGTCTCCTCGGGCGGGATGCGCTGCTGCGCGCACCGGGGCTGCGCGCCGTACTGATACAGATTCTCCCCGGCCGCCAACCACACGGCGAGGTCGGTATCCGTGAACGGCAGCGCCCCGCCCAGGTCGGTGCTCCAAACAAACGGGTGCGCGGGATCAGCAAGGGCGATGGTGCCCGGTGGCGGGATGGAGGCCAGGTAGGCCAGCACGGGCGACCCGGGATGGTACCAGTCGCCCGCGCCGTCCGGGCCGCGCCAGGCATGCGTACCCGGCACCGCGATCAGCTGCCTGTGTCCCATCCCATCGGTCTCCACGCGCGCGCGGCACGGTGCGCCACAAACGACAAAAGCCCGGCACCCTGTGGTCAGACAGGATGCCGGGCTTCTCCACTTCGGCCGGCGCGAACACGTATGCAGTTGTGCTGTCTAGCAGGCTGCTGAAGAACCCGGGTGATCGGGCCGTTTTCTAAGGATCATGCGAGTCACCACCGACCGACAACGGTGCGCACGGCTGTGCGCTGGCCCCGATCAAGGGGCCGGCGACACGCGCGGCCGGTGATCAGGGACACCTCGCCTCCAGATTCCGCAGCCGGACCAAGTTATAGACCGTGGCGGCGAAGGTAAGCTGCCAATCCACGAGGGCGACACCGCGATGCCGGAGTTTGCGCAAGCCGCCGACGGTCTTCATCCAGCCAAAGACCTGTTCTACGAGTTTCCGTTTCCGCTGACTGACGTGATAGCCCGCATGCCGCGTGGTCCGGCCATCGATCGCACTCCAGCGGACCTTCTGAGCAACGTGGGGCGTGACGGCCCGGATACGGACAGCGGCCACAAAGCTTGCCACATCGTAGCCCTTGTCCGCCCCGACCGTGCTGCCCGGCGGCGCGCTGGCCTCCAGCAACAGCGCCGCTGCCTCGCGTTCGGCGGTCCCCGTCGCGTGAGTCGCGCAGACGTTGGCGACAAGTCCCTGTCGATTGTCCAGCAGCACGTGGCCCAGATACGCCAGCTTGGCTTCCTTCCCCTGGCCCTTCCGAGGCAGCATCGCCTCCGGATCGGTCGTCGACTGGTGCGTGTCGTTGCGCCGCCGCTCCCCGTGGAAGTTGACCGTGGGATTCCCGGGGTCATCGGGCGGGTCGCTCTCCGCCGCGTCCCGGCACCGAAAGCTCTTCAGGCTGGCCCACGCTTCCAATTGGGTCCCATCCACAGTGAAGTGTTCGTCCGAGAGCAGCCCGGCCGCCCGCGCGTGGGCCTGCACCGCATCAAAGAAGGCGGCCGCGAGATCGCCCGCCAGCAGCCGGTCGCGATTCTTGGTAAACGTGGTGGGATGCCAAACCGGGTCGTCCAAATTCAAGCCCACGAACCAGCGGAACAGCAGGTTGTAATTGAGCTCTTCCATCAGCAGCCGCTCGCTCCGCACCGTGTAGAGCACCTGCAGCAACAACGCGCGCAGCAGCTGTTCCGGCGGGATCGACGGACGCCCTGTGTTGGCGTACAGGCCGGCGAACCTGCGCGACATCGTTCTCAGCGCTTCGTCCGTCAGCGCGCGAACCGCGCGGAGCGGATGGTCGGCTGGCACGCGCTGTTCCGGCGACAGGTAGCTGAACATGTGAGTGCTTTGCTCATCGTGTCCGCGCATGATGGGGCTCCCTTCAGCGGTGTTGGGAGCATGGTAGTACGCCGGGATCGATCTGTCGATCCCATTTCACGGAGTTTTTCAGCAGCCTGCTCGTGCTTATCCGGTTGTTTCAGCAAGCCACCACCGGTAGTGTATCGGCGTGGCGCGCCCGTCGTTTCCGAAGAATCTCCGGGAGTTTCAGCGGCAATTTGCGACCGCCGAGGCCTGTCAGGACTACTTGGCGGCGTGCCGCTGGCCGGACGGCTTTGTGTGTCCCCGGTGCCGGCACGCGCGCGGCTATCGCCTGACCACACACCGGCGCTGGCAATGTGCGGCGTGCCGGTATCAGGTGTCGCTGACCGCCGGGACGATTCTCCACAACACGAAGACGCCGCTCCTGGTGTGGTTCTGGGCGGCCTATTTGACGGTTACCGACAAGCGGGGCCTCTCGGCGCTCCTGCTGCAGCGGCAGTTGGGCCTGCGGCGGTACGAAACGGCGTGGCTGCTGTTGCACAAGCTGCGGCGCGCGATGGTGAACGCGGGGCGGGAGCCCTTGTACGGCGACGTGGAGATCGATGACACCTGGGTGGGCGCGCCCCAGGCCGGCCTGCGCGGCAGTCGCCAACTCAAGGGGCGGAAAGCCGCGCTGGTGCTGGTGGCGGTGGAACGACGCGGGGATCGGTCGGGTCGGGTCCGCATGTCCGTGATCCCGAACTTCAAACAATCGACGATGCTCGCGTTCGTCACTCACCACATTGCGCCGGGGGCGACGGTCTACACCGACGGGCTGAAAAGTTTCGATGGGCTCCAGGCCGCTGACGTGAGACACGTCGCCCGCCCGCAACCGATCCGGAGCGCCCTGCACAGGGGGGTGCCCTCCGTCGTGCCTTTGGCCGACCGCGTCATCGGCAATTGCCAACAGTGGTTGATTGGCACGCACCACGGCGTCAGCAAGGCGCAACTACAGGTCTACCTCGATGAGTTCGTGTTTCGGCACAATCGGCGGCGGCACCCGATGGCCGCCTTTCAGACCCTGCTGGGCCTGGGGACCGGACGGACGCCCACGCCCGCCCGACGGATTCGCGGCGCGCAGGACGTGCGCCCCCCAGGCTGATCGCAAGATATAGGGGTTAGCTGAAACAACCGGATAAGCACGAGCCTGCTAGTGTACCTTCGGCGGCCTCCCACGCTCAACTGGTGGTCGTTACCGCCTGGCCGCTTAGGCGCGGGGTGTTATAAAATGGCAAACGGACCTGCAATCGGCTCACGGAGCCCCCATGCCAAAACAACCTGACACCTTCAGCTTCGCGACGGTCGTTCTCCTCCTCCTGGGCGTGATCGTCCCCTTATGGCCCATTTCACTGCCGCTGTTCTGGTACTTCGCATATAGATCCTACAAGAAAGGCGACGCGCCAGCGGCTCCAGGAACGTCGCGCGGCTGAACACGTAGAGGAAGCGGCACAACCGGCGCCTTTGCGCCATAGGACCTTGGTCACAAACGCCGCTGCCCCACGCAGAGAATAGAAGGCGCCAGCGAAGAACTCTTCGTAAAAGACCTCGGCTCATCTTCCTTCTTACTTCGTGCGCGCACGCCGACGAGGCGGGTCGCTAAACTCCGGGCGGACGACGACGTGTCTCGGCGCCCAGGTGTCCCCCTCGAAGTAGCACGTCAGCATCAGCGCCGACATGCCGCCCTCCAGGGCCTGCGGTCGCTTCAGGAGCTCGCGGCGGATGCCGTCGAGAATCGCGTCGGTGCGCGTCGGTCGGCCCCCCATCAATACAGGTCCTCACTGAACAGCGTGCGCCCTCGATAGCCGCCAGGCGCGACGGACTTGACGTGTGCCGCCCGTTGCAGCCGCAGGCCTTCGGTTCTGTCCACGTAGCGGTTGCGCGAGGTGATGAACCCTTGCGCCGTCTCCTCGCGTTTCGGTCTGCAGGAGGCCAGCGCGGCGGCCCGCAGCGCGTCGTGATGACGATGCCCACGAATGACGAGCCCTTCTTCCGTGAGCACAGCCGCGCAGATGCAGACTTCCGTCACGGTGCCTACCATCGCAGCGCCAGCCAGGCCAGCGTGAGCGCCATCGCCCAGAGTCCGACGATATACACGGCGCCCACGACACACGCGAGGACCAGCCCGCGCGACGTCAGCACGCGACCTCCAGGGGCGTATCCGGGGCACGTCGACCGCCAGAGCGCCGACCTGGCCCCCGATCCCGCGCCGACATCGAGGCCGACCGCGCCTGGGCTTCGGCCGTGAAGCCTTCCTGGGGGTGCCCGACCCACCAGCTCTCCGTGCTGGCCGGCGGCGTCACGGGCATCCCGTACAGCAGGGCCTCGGGGCGATGGCTGGCCGGGGTCACAGGCATGGTGGGCTGGGCTCCGTGCTCGAGTCCGTCATGCGACCCGCCCGCGCCGCGCCGGGAGCTGCGGCGCCTCCCGAGGCTCCGACGGGAGAAAGCCTGTGCCGCGCACCGCGCCAGTGACCTCCAGGAACCGCACCTCCACCTTCGCGCTCTCGACAATGACCTTCCCCACCTCAGCAATGGCCTTGGCGCGATCGATGTCCATGGGCTGCTCGTCGTCCTTCAACGCCTCGAGCGTTTCAAACAGGTGATTCCGCAGATCGTCGATCTTGTTTTTCACGGCTCTGGGCCCTTCGTCGAATCTTGCGGTTCAGCGCCCCGAGCAACTGAATCGTCTCGGGGAGCGGTGCCGGCAGGTTGTGGACTGTGTTGCGCGCCATCAGCTCGCGGCGCGAGATGCACTCCAGGTTGTCGAGTCGAACATCTGTCTTGTCGCCGTTTTTGAACACGAGCGCATGTCCCGTCGGCACGTGACCGTTCTCGGCTTCCCACATCAGGCGATGCACCGCGCGCCAGCGCCGCTGGAACGGGCGGGCCTCGCTGATCTTCCGCTCGAGGTACCCGTCCTTGCTGATGCGCTCGGTGCCGATCGGCTTGTAGACGTCCACTGCACGGCCCTGCCGCGTGCCCTTCTTGAACTGCGTCTCTTTCATCCGGCCGCGACTCCACCCCGGCCGTCGGAGGCCCTTGTTCGCCGGCACGTGGCCTTTGGGGAACCGGGAGGCAGCTCCGACGTGGTCGCCGCGGCGCAAGCGACAGGCCGCCGGACTCGCGAGGTACGCGGGGCTCTTGCTCAACCCCAAGACCGCCGCGCGGGCGTACACCGCCGTGGCCGTTCGTCGCAGTCCCGTCGCGATCACGGGCGTCGGTTCATGGGGATACCGCGTCACCATCACGGCGTCGTCCTCGGGGCTCCAGAGCCGTTTGCCGGCGCGAAACCGATCCCCCGGTCGTCGGGCGGTCACCGGCCCATCCATCGGTGGCACTGCGCGTAGCCGGCGAGGTTATCGGGTGTCACGTCCTGGATGTCGCGCTCGTCCACGTCGCCCGGCGCGATCTGGCCAGCCGCGATCAGGTTGCGCAGCCACTGCGCGGCATACGGCTCGTGCTCGTTGTCGTAGGCGGGCATCGCTCACGGCTGCTTAGCCTCACCTCCCGTGCGCGGCGTCTTCGCGGCGAGCTGTTCAGCCAATCGCGTCGGTATAACTTTTACAGGGCTGTATAATTTCGCGTGACGTTTTCCAACTGAGAGTCGCCTCTCAGCGTTCGTGATCGCCGTCATCGCACCCGCCGCACCCAGGCCCGCGCCGTGACGTCGTCCGTAAGCACCACCACCGGCGACCCCTGCCACCGCTCGATCCACCGCCGCTGATCCGGCGTGCACGTCCGACGCGAGGGCGGCTTCGCGCCGTCCTTGACTTCCACCAGATGCGTCACGCCCCGAATCCCCACGAGGGAGATCGGGACAGCCCGCCGCCACGCCCGCCAGCGAGCACACCGACACGTCCGGCACCGCGCAGAGCACGTTGACAATCACGTCCTGGTTCGCGTCCAGGCGATGCGCGCGGCGCGGCATCAGACGGAGTCACCCTTCGCCATTAGTCTCGATACGGATCAAGTTCCTTCGCTCCCGCCATTGCCACGCCGATCGGAGACAGCGTGTGCACGACGCGAACCGTGTCCCCGTGGGCGGCGAGCACCTCTGGGAGGCGCTTGTAGACTTCCGGCGCCTCATCGGCCCCACCGCCACGCAGCACAATCCCGGCATCCTGCACCGCCTGCTTCGCGAGGGGCCAGTTCACCTTGCCGTCGCGGATGCGCTCGCCCAGACGCGCGCGGTGCATCGTGGCTCCACAGGAGGGACAGCGCGGATTCGGGTCGCGCCCCTGCCTGAAGGCGGGGAGCGCGGCCACGGGCGTCGTCGCGTTACACTCGCGATCGCCGCAGCGCCAGACCTTCCGCTGCTTCACCTTCCCGGCTGCTTCCGTGCGCGACATCACCCGACCCGCGCCGTGCACCGTTGAGTACAGCGCCTGACGAGCCGTCTCCGTCTCGACGCCTTCGAGGATCACGCTGATCTCGCCCATCGACCCCCCGACGAATCCGCGTTGTCCAGGAAAGGCTGGCGTGGCCCCCTTTCGGATGACCCACCAGTCATGTCCGTGATGCCGCTCGCGCCAGGCAAAGTTGTGGTGGTTGTGCACGGCGTCGGTGAGCGTCGCCCCCAGGATGGCGGCCACCCGTGTCACCACCCACTCGCGTCCGGCATAGGCGTACCGCCCCGCGAGCGCCATCGCCTGGAGGTAGTCCTGCCCCAGCGGCGTGCGCGTGTCGATCAGGACCGGCCGCGAGTCCATCCCGTCGGATGTGCAGCCCGCTGCCTCCAAGAAGGCACGGCAGGTCCGGTGCCCGAATCCGCGTGACCCAAAGTGCACGCCGATCCAGATCATCGACTCGGCGTCACGAAAGAGGTCGACGTAGTGGTTCCCGCTGCCGACGGTGCCCAGTTGCTGCGCGGCCAGCGTCGTCATGGCTTTCTGGGACGCGATAGGGGCGTGGGCGATCTCCTCAAGGACCGGGTGGTCCACCGGCTCGGCATTCGTGCGGCCGATGCCGAAGCTGATGACCGCGCTGATCTCATCCATCACGCGGGCGATTTCACCGACGGCGAGACCCGCCGTCGAAATATTCGTCCGCGCGGCGAGATTGCCGCAGGCGATGTCGAATCCCACGCCGTTCAGGGAGATGTGATGTTCGTAGGCCACCACCCCGCCGATGGGTTGCGCGTAGCCAGGGTGATGGTCGGCGCACAGCACGCCGCGGGCCGTGCCGGTCGGGTCAACAGCGAGACAGGTCTCCAGCTGCTTCAGGCTACGGGCATCAACAGGGCCAAACGTCCTCGTCACGCGACATCCTCCTCAGGTTCATCCCCCGGCACCGGCGTGGGGGTGCCCTTCCCCTCGAATAGGCCGTCCGCATCGCGCGTCTCTTCCGCGAACTCCGAATCGCTGAGGAACGCGAGCAGGCTGCCCTGGTGCCACACGATCCAGGTCGCGCTCCTGAGATACGTCGACAGGTCACCACACCAGGCACGTCGTGAACTGTTGAGGGCGTCCATACCGTAGCCGTCGCACCAGGCGCGCCACTCCGGGGATGCAGGGTCCATCTCCGGAATGCGCTCACACTCCACCCGGAGGACGCGCGGCTCGAGCGTCGGCTCAGTCATCAGCGCTCTCTTCTCTCGCCCGCTCCACGGTGCCATCGGCCCCCACGGGGTGCGGCTGCGCGCGCTCGAACTCGCGTAAGAGATCCACGAGGGCAAAGACCAGGGTGCGCTCGTCGCCGTCGAGTTCCAGCGGATTGAACGTCCCCGTGAGGCTGAGCACCCCGCCGGCCAGGGGCAGCTCTTTCATGTACCCCTTCTGGTACTTCCACATGACGCCTCCTCGCATCTATCCCTCGTCCTCCGATGTGGGGTCGGTCTCTCCTCGCGCCTTGGCGATGGCAGATCGGGCAACGTCGCACACGACCTTCGTCGTCGCGTCTGGTACTCCCACGAGACGCGACCACTCCCGACGCGTGGTTGCGTCCCACTTACGGCCGCTATGAAAAAGCAGAACCGCCTCGAGCGCCGCCAGCAGCTCGGGCGCGGCCTCATCCTCGTCTAGCTTGATCAACACCGAACACAGGTGCGCCAGCGCCCCGACCGGCGTGTTGGCGTGATCGCCAGCACAGCCGACCGTTCCATCGCCGGACGTCCACCCCGCGTAGAACTCGTCACCGACCGTCCGCACCTCGATGGTGCCGACCAGCGCGTCCTCACCCAAGGGCTCGGTCATTCGCTCGCTGTCTCCCCTCGCGCCTTGGCGATCAGCGCACGGATCTCCGCCACGTTCACCGTCGGGCCGCCATAGGGCATCCCGTGAAGGTCGGCTAACTGGCACGCCGCCTGTATCTCGTCGCTGGCAATGACGGTCACGGCCTGTTCCAGCGCGGCCAGCAGCTCCGGCGCGGCGGCGATCAGATGCGCGTCGGCGGCCCGTGCAAACCGTCCACGCAGTTGTGGCTCTGGCGGACCGTCAACCTCAAGCCCGAGCCCGCAGCTCTCGTCGTCGTACGGGCTTTTGTCGACACAGCGGTGATGTACCGTCCACGGCCCCGGCGTGTGTGCCGTCATCGCGACGAATCAACCGGCCGTGCGGGACCGCCACCGGTGGCCGGCGTCGTAGCAGCGAGGCTCGTGTCTTCGAGTCGCGCTTCGTCGAACCACTCTTCGTCGATCACTGTTCCGTTGTGGAGCGAGCGGGGCTGCACGCACAGCCTGACGCATCCGTGGAGGTACTCGGAGCGGCACGTGACGATGCCGGTAAAGCCCGTGAGGGGATCGATGACGTGTTGTCCCAGTGTGATCATGCGTGTCTCCTGTTCGCTGTGGTGCTCAGCCCAGTCCCTGTGCCATCGCCCGTCGTCCGTGCCCTGCGCCTCGTGCGCCACGCGGCAGGCGCCGCGCACGAGCGCGGGCAGCGGGATCGCACCGCGGCTGTTGCCGCCGTCCCGCCGGCACGGGGTGAAGCGCGGGCCCGCGGCGGCCGGCGCGGGACGCGGGGATCGCCCGCGCCTCATGCGACCCGCCCCCAGCGCGCGCCGTCACGTTCCCACTCCTGCCGGCGTCTGGGCGCGGCGCTCCTCCTCAAGGACCGCTGCCCGTGCGTCGTGCAGCTCCCGTCGGACGTCGGCCTCGAGCGCCAGCATGTCGGCGTGCGCCACCTCCACGGACCGCCGCACGCGCTGCACCGCCTGTGCCCAGCGCACCGCCCGGTCGAGTCGCTGCCCCGCGTCGGTCATCGGTGGGCCTCCAGGGTGCCGAAGCGATACTGGTCGCCCTGCCACACGAGCTCGACGCTCGCGGTGGGGCCGTTGCGCTGTTTAGCGATGATGAGTTCGGCCGGCGCCGTGGCGACGACGACCCCATCGCGCGTCGGTGGCGGGCGATGAATCAGGAGCACCAGGTCCGCGTCTTGCTCGAGCGCCCCGGATTCCCGGAGATCGCTCAGCTGCGGCCGCTTGTCGGCGCGCTCCTCCACCTTCCGCGACAGCTGACAGAGCGCCACCAGCGGCACGTCCAGTTCGCGGGCGACCTGTTTCAGGAGCCGCGCCGTCGCGGCCACCGCCTGTTCCCGGGACTCGGCCCGCCCGTGCTGCACCAACTGGAGGTAGTCGACGAGGATGAGCCCCAATCCGTGTTGCGCCTTGAGGCGCCGGGCGCGGCTCCGGATCTGCAGCGGGCTCACGGCGCCGCTGTCGTCGAGCCAGAAGTGCCGCTGGCTGAAGGCGGTGAGCGCGAGGCCGACCTGCGTCTGGTCGCCCGTCGAGAGCTGCCCGCACTGCAGGTGATGGCCGTCGACGTGGGCGAGCGTCGCCAGGACCCGGAAGGCCTGCTCCTGCTGGCTCATCTCGACCGAGAAGAAGGCGACCGGCTGCGTCTGGGCGACGTGCAGCGCCCACTGCAGGGCGAGACTCGACTTCCCGGTGCTGGGCCGCCCCGCGAGGATGACGAGCGAGCCGGGCTGCAGGCCGCGGGTGTAGTGATCCAGATCCGCGAGGCCGGTGGACACCCCCGTGACCGGCTGCCGCGCCGCGGTCAAGGCTTCGAGGACCGGATAGATCTCGCGCGACATCTGCGCCGCCGAGACCAGGTCGCCGGGCACCGCCTGGTGGCTGATGGCGAGCAGCGCGCGCTCGGCCTGGTCGATGAGCGCCACCGGGTCCTCCAGGTCGTAGGCGGCCGTCAAGAGTTTGTTGGCGACGTCGATCACGTCCCGGCTGGTCGCCTTCTCGCGCACGATGCGCGCGTAGTACGCGACGTTGGTGGAGACGGGCACGCCGTCGGCCAGGGCCGTGATGTAGGCCGGGCCGCCCACCTCCTCGAGGTCGCCGGTCGTGGTGAGTGCCTCGCGCAGCGTGACGAAGTCGATCGCTTCCCCACGGCGAAACAGCGTCACCATCGTGCGGAAGATGCGTCGGTGCGCCTCGCGGTAGAACTCCTCTGGTCGCAACTGGTCGGCGACCGTGTCGAGCACCCGGCCATGGGTGACCAACACCGTCCCCAAGACGGCTCGTTCCGCCTCCAGATTGCTCGGCAGCGTCCGCTCGGCAAGGCCGGTCATGGCCCGGGCCTCGCGTACTTCGTGGTGTTCCGGCGCTGTTCGAGTTCCGCCGCGCTGGGCGCCGAGAGCGGCGCGGTGGGCGTGGCGGGCCACTGCTCGGCGTACCGCGCCTTCCAAAACGCGAACGGATCGCCGGGTTCCTCGCGCGCGCGCGGCCCGGCCGGCCCCCACTCGCGCTCCACCGCCAGGCACCAGTCGCGGATCTCCCGGTCGGCGTCGGGGTGGTTCCGACGACGAACGAATTCGCTGAACTGACTGGCGTGCAAGCACACGCGGCCGCAATGGGCGTGCGTCCGGTGGGATCGGTCGTGGAGGGGGGCGGAGGGACGTGCCGGGACGGTCGCCCCGTCTTCGTTGCCACGGATCACCCCCTCCGTACGTACGTTTGATACTTGATTATAGATGGTTAACTCGGAGTGGTCGTCACGAGTTCCGTCACCAGCTCCGTCACGAGCTCCGTCACTGTCTCCGTCACGGCTCCGTCACGGCTTCCGTCACGGCTTCCGTCACGGCTTCCGTCACGGTCTCCTTGAGCGCGTTGTCGGGCAGCATTCTTCGCGGCTTTTGCGGCGGCCGCTTTCCGCCCGCGTGCCTGGTTTGCGGACGCGGCCGCCTGCGCGTACTGCCACTGGGTCCACTGCTTCTCGTTCCGGCGGTGCCCGTCATCGAGCAACGGGAAGCGCTGTTTCACCGCCAGTCCCACAGCCCGCCAGCGCCGCAGGGGCATCTGCGCCATGCTGGCGAGCTGGTGATCGTCATCGGGCAGGGTGCAGGGCGGGCTGGACATCCAGGCGCAGAACAGCAGCCGCATGAAGGCCCCGAGTTGTTCGTTGGTCATGGCCGCGACAGACGCGCTCGACATGAAGTCGCGCACCATCACGGGCATCGACGGGAGAAAGGTCGCCGGGTCCGTCATGACCGCCGCCAGCACGTCACCTGCAGCCCGTAAGGGCTCACCCCCACCCGCGCGGACGGTGCCACCAAACCCGCCCGCACCGCCCCGTTGCGAATCGAACACACCGATGACAGCGGCCACCCCGTCAGCCGCACCGTCTCGTGATCACTGAGGCCGTCCTCCCCAGCCTCTAACAGCAGATCGAGATAGCGCAAGGTCTTCGTGACGCGGGTGCTGGAGGCCGCCTGCGCGGCCTGGGCCGACCGGTGACGGCTGATCGGCGTAGCACCGGCGAACGGCAGGGACAGCGCCTCGGCCACTACGCCGCGACCTCACGGCGCAACCGGAAGGGCTCTTTGCCCGCCGGGACGATGCGACGGTTCCAGGCGAACCTGATCGGCGTCCGGGCATCGCACCCGTCCGGCTGCAGGGCGTGGGATTCCAAGAGCCGATGGACGTCGGCACTAACCAAGAGGATGCGTTCGGGCCGGTGTCTCCACTCCGGACGCACGCGGCGCCCCGTCAAGTGGTGATGCTCGCGGCGCCGTTTGTCGTTCGGGGATTTCGGCACCAGCGGCATGCCCGTGACCTGGCAGCGGTTGTCCTCGCGGAGTTCAACGGCACGGTACGCGTGCTCGAGCTTCGCGTCGTTGGCCGTCGCTCTCCAGTGCCGCGCGACCGGGGCCGGCGTGTGCTTCGGATACGGCAACGCGGACGTGTCGATCGCCATCGATAAGCCCGCCTGACGCGTTGAGGCGGGTTTTGATGCCTTAGCCTTCCGAGCCGCTGCACGCTCGCTCAGTGCAGCCAGCACAGTCTTCTCGACGCTCTTGGCATACTTTACGATGATCCGAAGTTCACAGAGCGCGTGCTTGAGCTTCTTCTCTGCGGTGATGTGCGGCATCACCACGCTCCCCCCCACGCCGCCAGGGCAAGGCCGATCACGCCGCCGACCACGCGACCGCACGCGACCAGCGACCACACCCCGCCAGCGTCACGCTCACGACCACACATCGGGCACGGCGTCACACGGCCACCTTCCGCTGCTGCAACTTTCGTTGGAACTTCCACCCCGACAGGTAATCCAGATGGTGTTGGCAGGTCTTCCGGTTGGGCGCCGCCGGCTGCGAGCAGAGCCGACACAGGCCCAGCCGCCGCCCGCGTGGCCGTCAGCTGCCGCTGATAGGCCGCACTCCCTAGGAGAGGCACCCCGGCCGGCATCAGGCCACCGCCTCGAGGCCGCCGCGCAGGGCACGCTGTCGGTCGTTGAGTAGCCCGTCCAGCCCTTTGGCCGTGACGTAGTCGGCGAACTGTTGGACCAGGGCCTCGCAGTCGCGCCGGAGGTTGGCATACGGATAGAGGTTGAAGCGCTCGATGCCGCGGAGGGAGATGACCCCGGTCGACCGCTCTTCGTGCAGACACGCAACGTGGTACGTCACGACTGCCGGCGTGAAGATGTCCGCCATGAAGCGCCACTGGCAGGACTGCGCGTACTTGTCGAAGGTGAAGGTCGAGAGCGTGGCCTTGGTTTCGATGAGGTGGCCGCCGACCAGCTGATCCGCCTTGGCGACGACGTCGTGCGTGCCGTACCGCCCGACGGCCTTGGCCTCGAACACCGTCCGCGATCGGTCGATCAACGCCAGCGCCGGCCCCATCACCGCATCGCCCAGGGCGATGTCGCCCACCCGATAGCCACCCGAGACGCGAAACGGATCAGGCGTCTCGAGAATCGCCCCAAACGCCTGCCCAAGCCGGACGGCGTGGGTGGGGACGAACTCCCCGCGGATCGTCGCGAGCAGATCGTCTTCGCTCATCCAGTCCTGATCCATGAACAACCGGTAGGATTCGAGTGTCGTGGTCGAGATCCGCATGGCCCTTACCCGAGCAGGCCGACCGGCTCACCCGTCTGCTGCGCGGCGGCGGCTTTCGGCGCCGGCGCGACAAAGGCCTTCGCCGTGGTGTCGAAGGTGAACCCTTTGGCCTTCCCGTGGTCGACCAGGAGCTTGGCGACCTGGGGCTGCAGGAGCGGCCCGAGCGTCTTGATGCGCGGGATCGCGTCCGTGCACGCCTTCGCGGTCTCGAGCTTCGCGATCTCGGCGCGCCAGGTCGCGACCTGCTGTGTCACCTGGGCGCTTTCCTCGCTGATCGCCCCCAGGGCCTCGCGCCCACGGTCGAAGAGCTCGGCCATGAAGCTCTGCGCCTTGCCTGGGGCCGGCACCGTGAACGGCGCCCACCCGCCCGGGTTCTTCCCGATCCACCGGTCAGTCGGGTTGAAGTCCAGGATGCGGTCCTTCCCGCGCATGTAGCCGTAAGCGACGAAGTCGGCGACCTTCATGACCTCGCCGTAGGACCCGCCCGTAATGTCCGGCCGCACGACGCGGGTGTCCCCGTCCTTGTCTTCCTTGTCGTGCGCGATGAGCAGGACATCCTTGCCGAGGGTGCGCAGCTGCGCCGTCCACGCGCGGAAGCGTGTCTTGAGCAGCCCGTAGCCCTGCAACGTCGGATTGCCACCGGGAGCCTTCTTGGGATCGGTGGCGGCGATGTCCGCCACGATGATGTCCAGGCAACGGCCGGTCGTGTCCACAACGATCGTCGCGTAGGGGTCGAGCGCCGACTGGTCTGCCGTAAGTTCGACGACGTCCTTCCAGGCGTCAATGACGAGCGTGTCGCGGCGGTTCACGGCCCGATGCGCGCCCTTGTCGAAATCGAGCAGCAGCGGGTCCTTGCAGGAATAGCCGAGCGAGGTTTTGAAGATCCCCGGCTGTCCGAAGATCATGAAGATCGGATGCTCGACGCGAATCGCGTCAGTCGCCTTTATAATGTGCATGCGGTCAGCGCCTCCCTTGCGCTGGTGGTGAATGGCCCGGTGCGCTGCCACGCATCGGGCCTTTTGTTCGGGGGCCTCAAGATGTCAGACCTCCCGAATCTCGATGCCGTCCGGGGCGTCGTCCCGCACGAGACGACCCGGCCCGAATTGCCTCACCCCGATTTCAATGGAGGCGATCACGTCGTCGTCCTCCACCCCGAGCTCAGCGAGGGCATCCTTCACGCTGCGCCAGGTCACTCCCCGCATCGCTGAGCGTCCGTAGACGGCCATGCCGATCGCGTTGCCGATCGCCGTGCCTCCTGGCTCTCCGGCTGAGGTGGCCCTCATGCCGCCTCCGCCTTGTCCGCGTCCGGCGTGATGATGCCGTAGTGCGTCACCGCCCAGTGCCGGACGTCCTCGAGGTATTCGCTCACCTGCTCGTGACTCATGTCCGCGAGTGACACCCGCAGCTTGAGCGGATTCGGTTCGGGCTTGAGCCCGCGCAGCTCGCGCATGATCGCGTCATGTACATCCTCCACTTCGTAGACCCGGTAGCCCAGCTCGTCCGCGATCACCGGGTAGAGCACGCCGAACAGGTACCCGAGCTGCGACGAGGACTTCCGCCGCGTGGCGGACTTCACCGTGATCCGCACCGGCCGGCCCTTCAGCCGACGGAGCCAGCCGCGAAACAGATCAATGGACTGCAGGCGCAGCGTCCCGTTGTCGTCCACGACGCCGGACCAGACCGGAATCGGCGTGCTCACGGGGCGGCCTCCACCTGTCGCGCCAGGGCGATCAGCCGGCGCGCTTCCCTGTATGCGGCCCGCCGTTTCGCCTTCACCTCCGGGCGCTGCCGGTAGGCCCGCCGTTTCGCCTTCACCTCCGGGCGCTGCCGGTAGGCCCGCCGTTTCGCCTTCACCTCCGGGCGCTGTATGTAGGCGCGCCCGTAGGCTCGCTGGGCCGTGCGACAGGGGGCGCACCGACAGACGTGGTTCACGTAGCCGCCCACCGTCCCGTGCCACGCCGCTGCGTGCCTGTCGGCGGCGCTCACGCGGCCTCCTCGTGGTCGTGCCGCTGATGCACGGGCCAGCGCCACGGCACGCCGTGAACGTCGATGCGGGCCTCGCGCTGGGCCTGGACCCGCCGCCAGCGAGGCGACATGCTGTCCCCTCGCCACCAGGCAAGGACGCGCTCGCCCGCACGCGCCAGCCAGGTCGTCACCATCGGTAAATGCCTCCTTCGGCGGACCAGTCCTCGGCGTGCCGCGCCCGCCACCAGCGCACCACCCATCGGCGCAGCCCGTCGGCCAGCACCAACCCGCCGAGCCCCGCGGCCCACAGCAACACGACGACATCGAGCGGTTCCGCATGCACCCAGGACGGACCCATTACCAGCCCCTCCCCCACGCCACCAGCGGCCAGATTCGCCAGGCGCACGCGGCAATCACCGCAAGGGCCACCAGCAGGACGAGCCGCGCGGGCGTCATGCCGCCCTCCGGCCGCGCGCCACCGTCCCGCCCCGCTCCAACCACCGCCGGACGTCCGCCGTGTGCCACCGCAGCGTCCGGCCGAGACTGGGCAACGGCGCGATCGGGAACACGCCGTCGGCCAGACGGCGCCGGATGGTTGAGGGTGAGCAGCGCAGCAGTCGCGCCAGATCCCCGATCAGCAGCACGGCCGGCAGCGTCTCGAGCTCACGGCTCGTCATGCACGTGCTCACGCCGGCCCTCCCAGTGCCCGCTGCGTGGCCTGCTCGTCCCGCAGCTGCGCGGTGGTAGAGTGCGGGACGGATACCGGGCTATCGCTCGATGCATGAGCGAACGCGGACTTGATGAGGAACGTGAGTACCTGAAGGGACAAGTGGCCGGCCTCGCCTATGTGTGCGGGGTGCTCGCTCTGCTGCCCGCTGGACGAGAGACCCTGAGTCGCACGGACTTCAAAGAGACAGCCCTCGCGGCCGCAGCTGTGCATCATCAGGGCCGCGCGCTGGCCGGCTTTGAAGAAGCGCTGGATAGTGTCATCTTGGAGATGTCCACCGACTAGCGGCTGTTGATCCCTCGGCTTCTTGCTCACGCCGCCCCCTTCCCCGCCAGAACCTTCTGCCGCGCCGTGTCCGCCGCCTGTTCAGCCTTCTCTAGCTTGTCCAGCGCGGCCGTGACGCGCGTGGTAGAGTGCGGGCCGACTGTTCGGCCAATGCCACACGATCGTTTACCCATGAGCCCCCTCAAAGACTTCGACAGCTGTCGGGCAACACTCGGGCGCGCCGAAGAACATGTGGAGACCGTCGAGCGACAAATCCGCACCTGGTTTGACCATCGCCCGTATCGATTCGTCCGACACGCGAACCCGGAGTTCACCCGTCATAGCCTCACCATCAGCATCACGAAGCCTCCGGCGCTGTTGCAGTGGTCGCTGATCGCCAGCGACGCGGTGCATAACATGCGGTGCGCCCTGGACCATCTCGTCTATGGCCTTGCGATTCGCAGATTTAAGGTCGACCCGCCCCCGGACGCCGAACGCCTCGCGTTCCCGATCTGTGACTCGCCGGAGAGTTTTCGGGAGGCCAAAGGGTGCATCCACACGCTGAGTGATCCCGTGCAGACAGCGGTCGAGCGCCTGCAGCCGTACCATCGATCGCACCCATACCTCCCGCCGCTGCTTCGCCTCGGCCGAACCCTTGACAATGCCAATAAGCACCGGCTGGTACAGCTGGCGGTCGCCCAACAGGCCGGTGGGGAGTTTCGCCACATCAGCTATCGCATCGAACCTGGCGAAACCATTGGCGCCCATGTCCACACAGCCGAAGTGGCAGACGGCACAGAGATCGCGTCGATCACCGTGAATCGTCCGACGCCGGAGATGGACTACGACTTCACGGCAGACATCATCGTCACGCTGCACCACGCCCCCGGGCCGCGCGGACACGACCGGAGCAACGTGATCCTTCTGCTGCGGGAACTGTTGACAGAAGTCACGCACGTGGTCACGAGCGTCACCGAGGCGGCGGCTCAGGAAGACGTCTAGCCCACTCACGCCACCCCTCCCAGCACCCGCTGGCGGGCCTTGTCCGCTGCCTGCTCAGCCTGTTCCAGCCTGTCCAGCGCGGCCATTGCCCGAGGGCCGAAGTCAGGCTTGGGCTTACGCCGGCCCGTGAGCAGGTAGTTCAGCCAGGCCGGGCTCATCCCGAGCTGCGCGGCAAGGTCCTCTTGTGTCGTACCGACCTGTGCAATCCGCGTTCGGATCGCCTCCGCCGAGATGTGAGAATTATTCACTGCCCGGATGGTGTGTGAAAAAAACTCACACGTCAAGACCCTGACTTGGTGAAGAATATTCATTCATTGTGCTTGGGCAGCGTTTAGCGGCGTCCAGGAGGGCAGCGGGCTTGGCTCAGGTCGATCTCGCCGTGGCGCTCGGTAAGGACAGATCTCTTGTTTCGCACGTCGAGTCGAATCGTGCTGGTCTACTGGTTGATGGGCTTAAGCGGGCTGCACAGACCCTCCAGGTTTCAGCCGACTACCTGCTCGGCCTCACGGACACCCCCGAGCCTGCCGCCACGCTCGCCACTGAACTCGCCCAAGAGCGGGCCAAGGTGAGCGAGCTGGACGACGCCGGGGCGCTAGCGCCCGCCGACAGCCGTGAATTCCGGCCCGTGCTGCTCACCCATGGGACGGGAATTGCGGCGGGTGCCGGAGCCAACGCCGACGACGAGCGCGTGCTGGGCAGCCTGGCGTTCCGGGATGACTGGCTGAAGAGTCAGAACCTCAACCCCGCGCGCTGCCGCGTCATCGAGGTCACGGGCGATTCGATGGAGCCGACGCTGCAGCACCGCGCGATGATCCTCGTGGACTTCCAGCGCACCGTGCGGCGGCGGGACAAGATTTTTGCGGTGCGCACCGAGGACGGCCCGGTGGTCAAGCGGCTCCAGCGCACCGAGGACGGCTGGCAATTGGCGAGCGACAACAAGGCGTACAAGCCCGTGCCGTGGCCCCAAGACGCGGTCGTGCTGGGGCAAGTCATGTGGACGGGACGGACGTTGTGAGTGAACCCAAGCATCTGACGCCGCTACAGATTGTGTTGTATGCGATGTTCACAATTGGGACGCTCATCGTTATTGCTTTCTATGAAACGGGGATTCAACTAAACGAAATGCTCGTTCTTGTGGGCGACGTGCTCGGTTTTTTGACAGACAACCCGTTTGTTGCTGCGACGATTGCTATGGGGTTCGCGTCACTTGTCGCGCTCGTAAAGCCATTCCCAGGGTTGCCAACCCGGAAACGAGCTGTACTCGCAGGGATGACATCGATCGTGGTGTTTTCGCTTCTACTGACAGCTGAAATCCGTGAGGCCCAAGAAGCAAGGCGCGCAAGAGACGTAGCAGAGCAAGGTCGTTTGGAAAGCGCCGCCAGCGCCGCGCACGAAGCAAGCGGCCTTGTCGCAGAACGAGACTTCCCAACCCGTCAAGAAGGGATCGAGCAACGCTTAGACACCATCGACTCGCTTATCGATGGCGAAGCGTGGGTGAATGCCCTCAAGAACGGCGAAGCGCTTCAGCAGGAACTCTTGCCGCTGTTTAGGTCGTCCCTTGCGGACGCACCCGAAGTGGTGTCGATTCGTACGCGCCTCGACGATGCACTCCGCATTGCTCGAAGAGAGGAAAACGTACTGCGGCGAGCAGAGGAACGCTCACAAAGACTCAGGGTATCGATTGGCACTAGCAACCGCAACGTCCAGCGCGTCAGCATCGCCGAGCTGCAGGGCGAGCGGCTGTTTGTGCAGTGGGCGATCAACGACAACCTCACGGCGGGCATGATCCGCGGGGGCGCGCGTCTGGACATCCGCAACATGCTCGAAGTGATCGCTGACAGCCAAGAGCCATACACGAGCGTGTTCCTTCGAGGCACGTTCGCACTAGGCAGGCTGCTGAAAAACTCCGTGAAATGGGATCGACAGATCGATCCCGGCGTACTACCATGCTCCCAACACCGCTGAAGGGAGCCCCATCATGCGCGGACACGATGAGCAAAGCACTCACATGTTCAGCTACCTGTCGCCGGAACAGCGCGTGCCAGCCGACCATCCGCTCCGCGCGGTTCGCGCGCTGACGGACGAAGCGCTGAGAACGATGTCGCGCAGGTTCGCCGGCCTGTACGCCAACACAGGGCGTCCGTCGATCCCGCCGGAACAGCTGCTGCGCGCGTTGTTGCTGCAGGTGCTCTACACGGTGCGGAGCGAGCGGCTGCTGATGGAAGAGCTCAATTACAACCTGCTGTTCCGCTGGTTCGTGGGCTTGAATTTGGACGACCCGGTTTGGCATCCCACCACGTTTACCAAGAATCGCGACCGGCTGCTGGCGGGCGATCTCGCGGCCGCCTTCTTTGATGCGGTGCAGGCCCACGCGCGGGCGGCCGGGCTGCTCTCGGACGAACACTTCACTGTGGATGGGACCCAATTGGAAGCGTGGGCCAGCCTGAAGAGCTTTCGGTGCCGGGACGCGGCGGAGAGCGACCCGCCCGATGACCCCGGGAATCCCACGGTCAACTTCCACGGGGAGCGGCGGCGCAACGACACGCACCAGTCGACGACCGATCCGGAGGCGATGCTGCCTCGGAAGGGCCAGGGGAAGGAAGCCAAGCTGGCGTATCTGGGCCACGTGCTGCTGGACAATCGACAGGGACTTGTCGCCAACGTCTGCGCGACTCACGCGACGGGGACCGCCGAACGCGAGGCAGCGGCGCTGTTGCTGGAGGCCAGCGCGCCGCCGGGCAGCACGGTCGGGGCGGACAAGGGCTACGATGTGGCAAGCTTTGTGGCCGCTGTCCGTATCCGGGCCGTCACGCCCCACGTTGCTCAGAAGGTCCGCTGGAGTGCGATCGATGGCCGGACCACGCGGCATGCGGGCTATCACGTCAGTCAGCGGAAACGGAAACTCGTAGAACAGGTCTTTGGCTGGATGAAGACCGTCGGCGGCTTGCGCAAACTCCGGCATCGCGGTGTCGCCCTCGTGGATTGGCAGCTTACCTTCGCCGCCACGGTCTATAACTTGGTCCGGCTGCGGAATCTGGAGGCGAGGTGTCCCTGATCACCGGCCGCGCGTGTCGCCGGCCCCTTGATCGGGGCCAGCGCACAGCCGTGCGCACCGTTGTCGGTCGGTGGTGACTCGCATGATCCTTAGAAAACGGCCCGATCACCCGGGTTCTTCAGCAGCCTGCTAGCTCTTTCACGGTTGTGCTCGAGACGTACTTCTCGAAGGGGAGCGGCATGCCCGTCCAGGATGTGACAACACTTCTGCAGGGAATCTACGGGCAAGGCATCGACCGCCTGAGGGAGCTGACTACTCAATCGAAACAGTCGTGACGGCGGGCGCCACCGACCGGGCTTGACCTATCCAGTGGAACGGTCTCGCTAGGCTGATCGCTTTTCGTTGTGCTCGCTTGTGTACCAGCGATTTCTGGTCTGGCGCCCCTGAAGCCCCTCCGGAACGGGGCGCACAAGGCCCATTCCGCTAACCTGAGAGGCCTCTAACAGCTATCGTCCTGAGCGACACCACATCGAGAATTCATTTGAAACCGGACCGTCAGCGACTCTATCGTAGGATCGGGCTGGTCGACGGTTGGGTGGCAGTGACCGCTTGAAAGCGTGCGCGCTCGCTATACCGGGGAATTCCGGAGGTGCGGCATGGTGAGGAAGACAGGTGGAGGTTTCTCGCGGCGCGAACTGCTGAAGCGAGCGGGCACTCTAGGCGCCTCGTGCTTATCCGGTTGTTTCAGCAAGCCACCACCGGTAGTGTATCGGCGTGGCGCGCCCGTCGTTTCCGAAGAATCTCCGGGAGTTTCAGCGGCAATTTGCGACCGCCGAGGCCTGTCAGGACTACTTGGCGGCGTGCCGCTGGCCGGACGGCTTTGTGTGTCCCCGGTGCCGGCACGCGCGCGGCTATCGCCTGACCACACACCGGCGCTGGCAATGTGCGGCGTGCCGGTATCAGGTGTCGCTGACCGCCGGGACGATTCTCCACAACACGAAGACGCCGCTCCTGGTGTGGTTCTGGGCGGCCTATTTGACGGTTACCGACAAGCGGGGCCTCTCGGCGCTCCTGCTGCAGCGGCAGTTGGGCCTGCGGCGGTACGAAACGGCGTGGCTGCTGTTGCACAAGCTGCGGCGCGCGATGGTGAACGCGGGGCGGGAGCCCTTGTACGGCGACGTGGAGATCGATGACACCTGGGTGGGCGCGCCCCAGGCCGGCCTGCGCGGCAGTCGCCAACTCAAGGGGCGGAAAGCCGCGCTGGTGCTGGTGGCGGTGGAACGACGCGGGGATCGGTCGGGTCGGGTCCGCATGTCCGTGATCCCGAACTTCAAACAATCGACGATGCTCGCGTTCGTCACTCACCACATTGCGCCGGGGGCGACGGTCTACACCGACGGGCTGAAAAGTTTCGATGGGCTCCAGGCCGCTGACGTGAGACACGTCGCCCGCCCGCAACCGATCCGGAGCGCCCTGCACAGGGGGGTGCCCTCCGTCGTGCCTTTGGCCGACCGCGTCATCGGCAATTGCCAACAGTGGTTGATTGGCACGCACCACGGCGTCAGCAAGGCGCAACTACAGGTCTGCCTCGATGAGTTCGTGTTTCGGCACAATCGGCGGCGGCACCCGATGGCCGCCTTTCAGACCCTGCTGGGCCTGGGGACCGGACGGACGCCCACGCCCGCCCGACGGATTCGCGGCGCGCAGGACGTGCGCCCCCCAGGCTGATCGCAAGATATAGGGGTTAGCTGAAACAACCGGATAAGCACGAGGCGCCTCGTGCTTATCCGGTTGTTTCAGCAAGCCACCACCGGTAGTGTATCGGCGTGGCGCGCCCGTCGTTTCCGAAGAATCTCCGGGAGTTTCAGCGGCAATTTGCGACCGCCGAGGCCTGTCAGGACTACTTGGCGGCGTGCCGCTGGCCGGACGGCTTTGTGTGTCCCCGGTGCCGGCACGCGCGCGGCTATCGCCTGACCACACACCGGCGCTGGCAATGTGCGGCGTGCCGGTATCAGGTGTCGCTGACCGCCGGGACGATTCTCCACAACACGAAGACGCCGCTCCTGGTGTGGTTCTGGGCGGCCTATTTGACGGTTACCGACAAGCGGGGCCTCTCGGCGCTCCTGCTGCAGCGGCAGTTGGGCCTGCGGCGGTACGAAACGGCGTGGCTGCTGTTGCACAAGCTGCGGCGCGCGATGGTGAACGCGGGGCGGGAGCCCTTGTACGGCGACGTGGAGATCGATGACACCTGGGTGGGCGCGCCCCAGGCCGGCCTGCGCGGCAGTCGCCAACTCAAGGGGCGGAAAGCCGCGCTGGTGCTGGTGGCGGTGGAACGACGCGGGGATCGGTCGGGTCGGGTCCGCATGTCCGTGATCCCGAACTTCAAACAATCGACGATGCTCGCGTTCGTCACTCACCACATTGCGCCGGGGGCGACGGTCTACACCGACGGGCTGAAAAGTTTCGATGGGCTCCAGGCCGCTGACGTGAGACACGTCGCCCGCCCGCAACCGATCCGGAGCGCCCTGCACAGGGGGGTGCCCTCCGTCGTGCCTTTGGCCGACCGCGTCATCGGCAATTGCCAACAGTGGTTGATTGGCACGCACCACGGCGTCAGCAAGGCGCAACTACAGGTCTACCTCGATGAGTTCGTGTTTCGGCACAATCGGCGGCGGCACCCGATGGCCGCCTTTCAGACCCTGCTGGGCCTGGGGACCGGACGGACGCCCACGCCCGCCCGACGGATTCGCGGCGCGCAGGACGTGCGCCCCCCAGGCTGATCGCAAGATATAGGGGTTAGCTGAAACAACCGGATAAGCACGAGGCGCGTTGACCGCCGTTCCCTTGTCGGTGCTCGTACCGGCTCGAGCATCCGGGGCTCAACGGGAACCGTTCGAAACGCTCACGGCAGCCGAGTCCGACACGCTCGAAGCCGTTGTCGCCCGCCTGATTCCCACCGACGCCGATGGGCCAGGGGCTGCCGAGGCCCGCGCCGCGCACTACATCGATCGCGCGCTCACCGGTCCACTCGCCTCATCCCGCAGCGTGTACTCCTCCGGGCTCGAGGCCCTCAACCGTTACGCAGCCGCATCGAGGGGCGCCCCGTTCATGGAGCTTCCGGCTTCGGACAAGGACGCCGTATTGAGCGACATGGAATCGAACACGGCGACGGGATTCACACCAGACTCCTCCACGTTTTTCGAACTCCTGCGCACGCACACCATCCAGGGCACGTTTTGCGATCCGTACTACGGTGGGAACGCGGACTTCGTCGGGTGGGACCTGATCGGGTACCCGGGTGTTCGAACCGCGGTGACGGCTGACCAGCAACGTATGGACGAGAGCCCGGCGCCAAACCACCGCTCAGCCTACGACTACGCGATGTTCACGAAAGGAGGCGCGTGAACGATGGCGACGATCTTACAAGCCACGGACGTGGTGATTGTCGGCGCTGGAGCCGTGGGAGGCGTTGCCGCCCTTCCCCTCGCGCGTGCGGGACTCCAGGTGATAGGCCTGGAGGCTGGCACCTGGCTCACCTCGCGCGACTTCGCTCCCGACGAACTGCGGAACAACGTTCGAGGATGGCCGCAAGCGGCACAGAAGGCGAATCGTGAGGTGCCAACGCATCGACGGAACGAGACGGGGCCGTACTCGCCACGACCATCGGTCCATCCGATGATGAACGCGGTTGGCGGCACATCGCTTCACTACTGGGGCCAGAGCTGGCGTCTCAACCGGTGGGACTTCAGAGTCGTGAGCGAAACGACGCGACGGTACGGACGTGGACGGATTCCAGCCAACTCAACGGTCGAGGACTGGCCCTTCGGGCTCGAGGAGCTGGAGCCCTACTACGACACCGTGGAGTACGAGGTCGGCGTCTCGGGCAACGTCAACGGGACGATCGACCCGCGCGGCAACATCTTCGAAGGACCACGCAGCCGACCGTATCCGATGCCGGCGCTCCGGGGCACCGGGTTCACCGAACACATGGGCGAGGCCGCGCGAGGGCTCGGGTGGCACCCCTTTCCAGGTCCGGCGGCGATCAATTCGAGACCCTATGAAGGGCGTTCGGGCTGTGTCTATCACGGGTTCTGCTCTCGAGGCGGCTGTCACGTGAACGCGAAGAGTTCCACGGCCGTATCAACGATCCCCAAAGCACAAGCGACCGGCAACTTTGGCGTGGTCACGCAGGCCCACGTCACTGCGATCGAGGTCGACGGCGACGGTCGCGCGAATGGCGTGACCTACCTCAAGGACGGCCAGGAGTATTTCCAACCTGCGGACGTCGTGCTCCTCGCCAGCTACGTCTACGAGAACGTCCGCACACTCTTGCTGTCGAAATCAGACGCCTACCCCGATGGGCTCTCGAACAATCACGGCCAAGTGGGCAGACACTATCTCAGCCATGCGACGGGCGCGGGCGTGAACGCGCTGTTCCCGTGGAACCTGAACAAGTGGTATGGGGCAGCTGCGCAGGGCGTGGCTGTCGACGACTGGGCTGACGATAACTTCGACCACGCCGATCTGGACTTCATCGGTGGAGGCAACCTCTGGCTCTACACCGAGCGGCGACCGATCGCCGCCGCAGAGATGGACACGTTCGGGCGGGCGCCTCGGTGGGGCTCATCCTGGAAGGCATTCGTTCGACAGAACGCCGACCGGTGGACCAACACGTACATCCAGAAGACGACGTTGCCGTACGAAGACAACTACCTGGACCTCGATCCGATGGTGACCGACCCCCTTGGGGTGCCTGTGTGCCGGATCACCGCCGACTACAAGGACAACGAACGAAAGATCGCGGCGTTCATGCAGGACAAGATGGTCGAGTGGTTCATGGCGGCGGGCGCTGTGGAGACGGTGAGAGGCGACATCGGCACGATGGGCCCGTCCACGCACGCGTACGGCGGCACTCGCATGGGCGACAACCCCGACACGAACGTCGTGGACCGCTGGGGCTTTTCTCACGAAGTGCCGAACCTCGGCATCCTCGGCGCGTCAGTCATGGGAACCAGCGGGGCGCACAACCCAACGCTCACGGCTCAGGCGCTGGCGTGGCGAACCGCTCAGCACCTGACCGTGAACTGGGGAACGATCGGAGGATGAGGGCTAGACTTTCAACTCCTTGTCCAGCACGAACACCTTCACCGTGTCGCGCTTGACGCCGTCAACGGTATGTTTCTATGGGGTGCAGTGAAGTCGCCCCATTCGGCAAGAAGTTTGAACAGGCGCCTACCGCTGCCGCCGCTCAAACGCTTCCTGCCACTCACGCGCCATTCGCCGAGCCTCAGCGAGTTGTCCAGGCGTCATCCGTCGCGCAATTGTGTCTCGCCCTGCACCAGCTCGCACTCGAAGGTTACCGGTCGCGCGCGACCCCGAAAGGTTGAACCACATATGGGCTTCTGTGTAGTCCTCTCGCACACCGCTTCCGCTCTCGTACATCACACCAAGGTTGTATTGCGCCTGTGCCTCGCCCTGTTCCGCCGCCACGCGAAGCCACCACACCGCCTCGGCATAGTCCTGCGGCACGCCTTCTCCGTTGCGGTACATCAAACCGAGGTTGTCTTGCGCCAACCAAAGTCCCTGTTCTGCCGCTAAGCGAAGCCACTTCACGGCTTCGGCATGGTCCTGCGGGACGCCTTGTCCGGTGGCGTACATCACACCAAGGTCGTATTGCGCCCTCGTGTGGCCCTGTTCCGCTGCCAAGCGATACCACTTCGCGGCTTCGGCATCGTCCTGCGGGACGCCTTGTCCAGTGGCGTACCTCACACCAAGGTTGAATTGCGCCCTCGTGTCGCCCTGTTCCGCTGCCAAGCGATACCACCGCACCGCCTCGGCATCCTCCTGCGGGACGCCTTGTCCGGTGGCATACATCGCACCGAGCATGGTTTGCGCCCACGCGTCGCCGCGTTCTGCGCGTTCCTGTAGTGCAGCCACCGATTGCTCTGGTTGCGCCCACGCCATCCCGCTTATCGCCAACAGGACCACCATCACCGCCAGAAGTCCTCGGGTCATCAGATGTCTTCCTTTCACGCGTGAAGTGTATGCGCGGTGCCGTCAGGTCGGACCTTGATGTTCGCGGGCTTCAGATCGCGGTGGATGATGCCTTACTCGTGAGCGGCTTCCAGGGCCTCGGCGGTCTGCTTCGCGATGGGCAGCGCTTCATCGACAGGGATCGCACCCTGCGCGATGCGATCGGCCAACGTCGGCCCCTCGACCAGTTCCATCACCAGGGCGATGGTGCCCTCGCTCTTTTCGAGGCCGTGAATCTGCGCAATGTTGGGGTGGTTCAGGGCGGCTAATGCTCGAGCCTCTCGATCGAATCGTGCCAGCCGCTCAGGATCCTGCGCGACCGACTCGGGCAGTACTTTGATCGCCACGTCGCGACCGAGGTTGGTATCGGTCGCCTGGTACACCTCCCCCATGCCGCCTTCGCCGATCTGGGCAGCGATCTCATACGGACCGAGGCGGGTGCCGGGAGTCAGGGGCATCAGTCTGTCTATCTACTGCGTGTCGGCGCTTGGCCCGTAGATCCCGGGGACCGTGCCGCCCATCGGACGCAGATACGTGCTGAGTTGTCCGCGGTGGTGGACCGAATGCTTCACAACCCCCGCCAACCAGTTCACCGCCGGCATCTGCGCCAGGCCCATAAGATCGATCACCTTGAGGAGTTGCTCGCCTGACATGCCGCGCACGCGACTAAGGGCGGCGGGCACCTTGTCCTTGTAGCGGGCCACAGCGTCGGTCGGGTTCATGATGCCGCACTCGTCGGAATCATCGGGCGGCGGCGTGAACTCGCCGTTCGCGACGCAGTTGAGCATCCATTCGTCTTCGAGCGTGATGTGGCGGACGAGCCCCAAACCCGTCTTGGCTTTCGCGTCCGGCTGGTAATCGAGCCGGTCGGCAGGCACTGCGGCGAGGACTCGCTGGGTCGTCTGCATTTCGTTCTCGAAGTCGGCAATAAGAAACTCAGCAACACTTCTCGCCACGTGGGGATTCATGAATCACTCCTTTCGATGAGGGCGGTCACTTCATACGAGCCGAGGCGGGTGCCGTCAGTGCGGCGCCTTCGACATCCACCTCGTAGTGCGTGAGATCGGGCCCAACGTTCGCGTACAGGGAAACCTTGCGGGGCTGCGCTGAAGTCATTCCTGGTGCGGCAATGCCGCCCGCGACGACTGCCAGGAACGTTCTGCGATTGATCATGGTTGAGTCGCCTTCGTCTGCCTAACGATCGGCGCTCACTTCGTACGGACCGAGGCGGGTGCCGGGGGTGAGGGCCAAACTGTTGGAGTATAAGGGTCAGCAGCGTGGAGGTGAGGGACGCACACGGTCCCACCGCGAGTTGGACACCGATGCAAAAAATCCGTGGCGGGAGTCGCGCAGGTGCGCGGCGTGAGCCCCGCAAGGCCGGCTAGCAGGCTGCTGAAAAACTCCGTGAAATGGGATCGACAGATCGATCCCGGCGTACTACCATGCTCCCAACACCGCTGAAGGGAGCCCCATCATGCGCGGACACGATGAGCAAAGCACTCACATGTTCAGCTACCTGTCGCCGGAACAGCGCGTGCCAGCCGACCATCCGCTCCGCGCGGTTCGCGCGCTGACGGACGAAGCGCTGAGAACGATGTCGCGCAGGTTCGCCGGCCTGTACGCCAACACAGGGCGTCCGTCGATCCCGCCGGAACAGCTGCTGCGCGCGTTGTTGCTGCAGGTGCTCTACACGGTGCGGAGCGAGCGGCTGCTGATGGAAGAGCTCAATTACAACCTGCTGTTCCGCTGGTTCGTGGGCTTGAATTTGGACGACCCGGTTTGGCATCCCACCACGTTTACCAAGAATCGCGACCGGCTGCTGGCGGGCGATCTCGCGGCCGCCTTCTTTGATGCGGTGCAGGCCCACGCGCGGGCGGCCGGGCTGCTCTCGGACGAACACTTCACTGTGGATGGGACCCAATTGGAAGCGTGGGCCAGCCTGAAGAGCTTTCGGTGCCGGGACGCGGCGGAGAGCGACCCGCCCGATGACCCCGGGAATCCCACGGTCAACTTCCACGGGGAGCGGCGGCGCAACGACACGCACCAGTCGACGACCGATCCGGAGGCGATGCTGCCTCGGAAGGGCCAGGGGAAGGAAGCCAAGCTGGCGTATCTGGGCCACGTGCTGCTGGACAATCGACAGGGACTTGTCGCCAACGTCTGCGCGACTCACGCGACGGGGACCGCCGAACGCGAGGCAGCGGCGCTGTTGCTGGAGGCCAGCGCGCCGCCGGGCAGCACGGTCGGGGCGGACAAGGGCTACGATGTGGCAAGCTTTGTGGCCGCTGTCCGTATCCGGGCCGTCACGCCCCACGTTGCTCAGAAGGTCCGCTGGAGTGCGATCGATGGCCGGACCACGCGGCATGCGGGCTATCACGTCAGTCAGCGGAAACGGAAACTCGTAGAACAGGTCTTTGGCTGGATGAAGACCGTCGGCGGCTTGCGCAAACTCCGGCATCGCGGTGTCGCCCTCGTGGATTGGCAGCTTACCTTCGCCGCCACGGCCTATAACTTGGTCCGGCTGCGGAATCTGGAGGCGAGGTGTCCCTGATCACCGGCCGCGCGTGTCGCCGGCCCCTTGATCGGGGCCAGCGCACAGCCGTGCGCACCGTTGTCGGTCGGTGGTGACTCGCATGATCCTTAGAAAACGGCCCGATCACCCGGGTTCTTCAGCAGCCTGCTAGAGGAGCTGCGGGCGGAATCTTGCTTCGGCACTCCCGGAAGCCCTTCCGGCGCGGTCACTCTACCCTTCGCGACAAAGGAGGACGTATCCTTGCGTCGGATCGGATCCATAACCCGCGTCCTCCGTGATCATTGTTGCGACCCGCCGAGATACGGTGCCAGGTCTTGCCAGATCTGCTGGAGCACCTTCGGCGCGACCACCCGGGTGTCGCCCTTGCTTGGCTCCTTCTCCGAATACATCACGAGCTTGACGGTTCCGCAGTCCGGCCCGAGCGCGCCGGGGTCAAAGACGTAGAGACCTTCGTCGATCGGATCGCTCTCGGAGACGCGCTGTTCGAGCGTGAACCGGTGAATCGGCGTCACCTCGTCGTCGCCGCAGAGCGCGCGCATCCGCGAGAAGCCGGTTTTGACGTGCGTGAAAGGGGGCAGGGAGACACCCTGTGTCCGCGCGGCGCCGCGGGCCACCCTGGTCCAGAAGCCCTCCACCAACTTCGGCGTCACGCGGACGAGAAGCACGGGCGGGACGTTTTGCACGTAGTCGGCCCAGATGCCGAAGTCCAGGAGTCTGCGCTGGAGTGCCGTCTCCGACTGGTCCGGCACGCCGTGCGTGAGCAGAGGCGTGATGAAGGTGATGTCGAAGTCGGACGAGGACATCTGGTAGGGGCTCAGGCTGCCCGCGCGGCGGGGCGCCGCGTCCCTGAAGTCGCTCACGGGAAACGGCCGCACCGGCTCCACGGGAAGATGCATTCCGTCCGGCGGCGCCGCGTCCTTCATCTTCTCCTCCGCGACCGCGACGACGGCGCACGCTTCGTGAACCCGGACGACTCGGGAGTCTCCGCCCAGGCTCTCATCCTCGCTGTCCACGACCGAGGTGATGCCAAGGACGTCGCCACCGGCCGTGAAGACCGGTCCGCCCGCGCTCCCGCGTGCGAGCCTGAGGTCGGACACGATGGCACGCGGCCCCACGCGGCTGACGGTTCCTGACGTCATGCCCTTTGGGCCACGGAGCGGAGCGCCGGTGGTGAAGAGATCCTGCCCGTCCGCGACCGGCACCGTCACCGCCTGCGCGCATCCCAGCGGCACTGGCCGTACTGATGTGACAGTGTTCGTATCGACCCACAGGACGGCCACGTCTCGCACCGGATCGGCCGCGAGGACGCTCGCCGCCACCTTGATCTCAGGCGTGATCTGCACCTCGACCGACGTCGCAGTGCCGATGACCCGCTGGTTGGTGACAATGAGGCCTTTCGCGTCGACCACGAACCCTGAGGCGTGCGTCCTCGGAGTCCACAGAGCGACGACGCTGTCCTGCCATTGAGGCATGAGGAACGAGGGATCGGTCTCGAGCGGCAGTGCGGAGGTGGTCGTCGCAGACGCGACGGACTCGACCTTCGCGTTGTCGGCTCTGAGTTCGAGCACCGCGTCGCGGCCGGCGGCGATGTCCACGATTTGCGTCCACCGGTAGGCCTGGCCCTGGAACGCGACCGGCAGATCCGATTCCACCGTGTAGTTCCCTGGACGCATCCTCACGTCGGCGGTGCCGTCCAGCTTCGTGAAGATCCGTCGTGGTGGGGCGCTTGACGGATTGTCGCTGACGAGCAGCACATGGCGCGGTACCGGCGTGGCCTTCCCCTCCGCGTCCACCAGGACAACCTTGATGTGGAGGACGCTGAGCGCCTGGCCGGACGCCGCGCCCGAGTTGACGAACAAGAGTGTCGCGAGGAACAGCGCGCGGAGCACGAAGTCATCGTCCCCCCCCCGACGCGCTGATGTCAACGCGATCCCGGTGCCTTTTCCAGGACGAGTCAGGGGATTCACAGCCTATCGACCGGTTGAATCGGCGGGGCTACTGTTTACGTATCCCGGTTCCGGCCTCCCCCAGAAGCGCCTTCTGGCAAATAGATAGTCCCCGACCAGCATCGCGACAAAGAGATCCTTCTTGTGCGCGTCGATCCCCACGTACGTGATAGCGTTTTCCATGACCGGCTCCTTTCGTGTGCGGCCCTGACGCCGCAAGGCGCTAACCCGCGAATCGCGGTGGCTTCCACCACCCTGTCGAGTGCGAGAGCACTACGACGTTACGATCGTGAGCCGGTCATTCCATATTGTCTGCGCGACTACTAAGGACCTATCCGTCGCGAGCGAACCCGAGACCGACGCACGCGGGTCAGTTCGTCGGCACCAGCCGCCGCAGTTCCTCGAACCAGTTCTGGACCAGGACGAGATGTTGGCGTACCGACGCTCGATCGGACGGCGTCACGTCCTTCACCATCAGGAACCGGCCGTCCCGGGCGATGTCGTAGTTTCGAGCACGATGGTCGTCGTAGTCGCCCTCGAACAAATCTCGGGCGGACCATACGTGAAGGTCGAGTCTATGTCGACCGTCACCCGCATCATTCGATCCCCGGTCCGATAGTAGAGCTCGGTTCCGTCGTGAGCCCACGCGGCCTCGGCACCTCCATCCGTCGACACCTGCCATTGGCCATCATCGACGTTCGGAAAGGGGCGGACGTAGATCTCCGAACGGCCGGACTCGTCCGAGGTGTAGGCGAGCCAACGTCCATTGGGAGCGAGGTATGCGCCACTCTCGAGCGCAGGCGTTGCCAATATCGGCGTCGATGTCGGTTCGCCTTCGAGCTCTAGCATGTAGATGTCACCAGCGTCGGAGTAGATCAAGATCTCGCCGTCGGGTGAGAAGCCCTGCGGAACCGGGTTCGTGGATCCGACCAGACTTTGCGCGTCTCCGGTGCCCGACGCCGCCTTCAAGACGATCGAGCCACTGGGGACAGTGCTCTGGGCAATGGCGGAAAACGCAACGTGCGTGCCGTCGGGAGTCCACGCGGGATGTACGTTGGCGGTCGGATCGAACGTGAGTCGGGACGAGCTCCGGTTGACCACGTCATAGACCCAGATATCCGCTTCTAGCAGGCTGCTGAAGAACCCGGGTGATCGGGCCGTTTTCTAAGGATCATGCGAGTCACCACCGACCGACAACGGTGCGCACGGCTGTGCGCTGGCCCCGATCAAGGGGCCGGCGACACGCGCGGCCGGTGATCAGGGACACCTCGCCTCCAGATTCCGCAGCCGGACCAAGTTATAGACCGTGGCGGCGAAGGTAAGCTGCCAATCCACGAGGGCGACACCGCGATGCCGGAGTTTGCGCAAGCCGCCGACGGTCTTCATCCAGCCAAAGACCTGTTCTACGAGTTTCCGTTTCCGCTGACTGACGTGATAGCCCGCATGCCGCGTGGTCCGGCCATCGATCGCACTCCAGCGGACCTTCTGAGCAACGTGGGGCGTGACGGCCCGGATACGGACAGCGGCCACAAAGCTTGCCACATCGTAGCCCTTGTCCGCCCCGACCGTGCTGCCCGGCGGCGCGCTGGCCTCCAGCAACAGCGCCGCTGCCTCGCGTTCGGCGGTCCCCGTCGCGTGAGTCGCGCAGACGTTGGCGACAAGTCCCTGTCGATTGTCCAGCAGCACGTGGCCCAGATACGCCAGCTTGGCTTCCTTCCCCTGGCCCTTCCGAGGCAGCATCGCCTCCGGATCGGTCGTCGACTGGTGCGTGTCGTTGCGCCGCCGCTCCCCGTGGAAGTTGACCGTGGGATTCCCGGGGTCATCGGGCGGGTCGCTCTCCGCCGCGTCCCGGCACCGAAAGCTCTTCAGGCTGGCCCACGCTTCCAATTGGGTCCCATCCACAGTGAAGTGTTCGTCCGAGAGCAGCCCGGCCGCCCGCGCGTGGGCCTGCACCGCATCAAAGAAGGCGGCCGCGAGATCGCCCGCCAGCAGCCGGTCGCGATTCTTGGTAAACGTGGTGGGATGCCAAACCGGGTCGTCCAAATTCAAGCCCACGAACCAGCGGAACAGCAGGTTGTAATTGAGCTCTTCCATCAGCAGCCGCTCGCTCCGCACCGTGTAGAGCACCTGCAGCAACAACGCGCGCAGCAGCTGTTCCGGCGGGATCGACGGACGCCCTGTGTTGGCGTACAGGCCGGCGAACCTGCGCGACATCGTTCTCAGCGCTTCGTCCGTCAGCGCGCGAACCGCGCGGAGCGGATGGTCGGCTGGCACGCGCTGTTCCGGCGACAGGTAGCTGAACATGTGAGTGCTTTGCTCATCGTGTCCGCGCATGATGGGGCTCCCTTCAGCGGTGTTGGGAGCATGGTAGTACGCCGGGATCGATCTGTCGATCCCATTTCACGGAGTTTTTCAGCAGCCTGCTAGCCCTTATACTCCAACAGTTTGGCCCTCACTCCCGGCACTCGGCTCGGCGTCTACGAAGTCACCGCCCAGATCGGAGAAGGCGGCATGGCGGAGGTGTATCGGGCGACGGATACGAAGCTGGATTATTGTTGAGGTCCTGAAGGGAAATACGATCATGAAGAGGTTCTGTTCGGTCATCGTCTGGCTGGCGGTTGCAGTCTTGGTGCCTTCGCAGGTCAGCGCCCAGGAGGATGTCGAGGGGACGAGTGACCACGAGATCGTTTCGCGATTTCAGGGGTCGTGGATCATCGACTACGCGCACGTCGAGTTCGACGAGTACGAAGCTGTGTTGGGGGCTGCATCAGGATTTGGCACGAATAGCGCTCCGCTTGTGTGGGGGGAGGCGCAGACACTCGAGGGCGAAGTGACGCGCCTGCTCTACCGTACGCCCGAGGGCCGCTCGTCTCTCGAGGTGTTCCGGAACTACACTGCCGAGCTTGCGAGTGCCGGCTTCGAGACGTTGTTCGAGTGTCGGACCGATGACTGCGGCACGCGTTTCTACTACAGGGAGCGGGGGATCTTCGACCGCACCGGGTCCATCAGCGATCTGTTCATCCCCGAGCCTGAGAATCAGCGTTATGTGGCAGCCAGGTTGGCGCGCCCCGGCGAGGGCGATGTCTACCTGTTCCTGTACGTCGCGGAGCATACACTCATGATTACGTCGAGGGGGACCTACGCTCATCTCGATGTCGTAGAAATCGAGTCCATGGAAACGAACATGGTCACGATTGACGCAGATGCCATGGCGAGAGACATCGGCCAGGCTGGGCGCGTCGCGCTCTACGGCATCTTTTTCGAGACCGGCAGCGCCGACATCACGGCCCAGTCGGACGCGACGCTCACGGAGATCGCGACGCTGCTGCAGGGCAACCCAGACATGAGCCTGCACATCGTCGGCCATACCGACAGCGAGGGAACGCTCGAGTTCAACATGGATCTCTCCAGCCGTCGCGCGCAGGCGGTGATGGATACGCTGGTGACCGGGCAAGGTATTGCGGCCGCCCGGCTGCGGGCCAACGGCGTTGGCTACCTTGCGCCGGTCGCGTCGAACCGGACTGATGAAGGGCGCGCGAGAAACCGCCGGGTCGAGCTGGTCGAGATTTTTGGCACCGACGCGCACTGAAGAGAAAGGCTTGTATGTAACGGACCACGGGAGTTTGACAACGGGTCATTCCATATCAGTGTTTACCAAAGTCCGCCGAGGGCTTCCAGGGGGGCCACCTCTACTCGTTCACGATCGTTCGATTCAGAAACCCGAGGACCCGCGTCAAGTGCTCGGGCTCGTAGAACTGATCGCCGCCGTGCTGCACGCCGTGGACCACGTGAAGTAGACGTCGAGGCCCAGTTTCTTGTAGGCCGCGTGCAGCTCGTGTGACTGGTTGATCGGCATCTGCGGATCCTGGTCGCCGTGCAGCAGCAGCAGTGGCGGATCGTCGCGATCGATTAAAATATCCCCAGTGTGATCCGAAAAAACTTCGTGATCCTCGTGTTCTTCGTGGCTGCTTTGTCGGGGGCCTCCGTGGCCCAGACGCCGGTCTTTCGAGGCGGCGTCGAGGCCGTCGAAGTGACCGTCACGGTCACCGACGGACAGGGCCGCCTCATCACCGGCCTGACGAAAGACGACTTCACCATTTACGAAGAAGAGCAGCTCCAGGAGATCACGGCGTTCACAGACGAGCGTGTGCCGGTGAGCCTTGGGGTGCTGCTGGATATCAGCGACAGCATGGTCGGGCAGCCGATAGTGGATGCCCGCCGCGCGCTCGATCGGTTCATGAGCGATCTGCTCGAACCGGAGGACGAGGCGTTCGCGACGACGTTCAACCATGGGGTGAAGGTCGTCGCGCCATGGACGCAGCCGCCCTCATCGCTGCGGGGCCGGCTCGACGCGGTCAGGGCGACCGGATCGACGGCCATCTACGACGCGCTGGCCGCTGCGGCGCCGTTGATTGCCACGCGCCGAAATGGCCGCGCAGCGTTGATTCTGATCTCCGACGGCGCGGACACCGCCAGCGACCTCACGCTCATCAAGGCGCGCGACATCCTGCAGCGGAGCGACCCGTTCGTCTACGCCATCGCGATCGACTCGTCGAAGTATCCGCGCGCGAGCAGCCCCGCAAGTCCCGAGGCGCTACGCGAGATCACCCGACGGAGCGGCGGCTACACCGAGGTCGTGAGGAGCTCGGCGGATCTGGGGCCGGCCACCGAGCGCATCGCCTACGAGCTCAATCATCAGTACACGCTCGGCTACAACTCTAGCCATACGCCCGATGGCAGCTGGCGCGGGATCCGTGTGCGGATGCGCAACAAGGATCATTTCGCCCGCGCCCGGCGTGGCTATTTCTCCGTACATCCGAAGGCCGATCGCAAGTAGCCGCCACTGATGCCCTGCTTGATCCTGGCAGCGGCATCGTTGAATACTCGTTGCGATTGATGTACCAGCGGTGCCAGTCCGGCAGTCATGGGGAGACGCCGAATTCGGCGACGCATCGATAACGAAAGGAGATCGATATGGCACAGGAGACCATCGTAAGTGGTATGAACCTCGAGAAACTGGAGGCGTTTCGTGCGTCCCTCCAGACGAACCCGGTCAAGCTAGAACTTGAGGCGCGAGGAATCTGGGAGGGACATTCTGACCGCAGCACCGTGCATATCGGCCCGTATACGCTAGGCGGAACTCAAATCGACCGCGAGGATCGACACTATACGATCCCGTACGGTGGGTGGCGTGAGGTCGAGGAGGCGGTTGGCTTCGTTGGTCCCACTGATCGCGTTGAGCCGGTAGAGATGGCGCTCGGTGCCGTCGCGGCCTGCCTCGTGAACAGTATTGCGCTCAACGCGCCGAGAAACGGCATTCGGATCGACGGGATGGAGGTGTTCGTCCGCACGGTAGTCGATCCGAGCGTGCTCTTCGAGGTCAAAGGTCCCGAGTCGCACGCAGCATGCATGCCGAAGATGACGACGGAGGTGCGGATCAAAGGGGACGTTACTGACGAGCAACTCAACACGAACAAGCGGCTAGCCCGCTCGTGCTTATCCGGTTGTTTCAGCTAACCCCTATATCTTGCGATCAGCCTGGGGGGCGCACGTCCTGCGCGCCGCGAATCCGTCGGGCGGGCGTGGGCGTCCGTCCGGTCCCCAGGCCCAGCAGGGTCTGAAAGGCGGCCATCGGGTGCCGCCGCCGATTGTGCCGAAACACGAACTCATCGAGGTAGACCTGTAGTTGCGCCTTGCTGACGCCGTGGTGCGTGCCAATCAACCACTGTTGGCAATTGCCGATGACGCGGTCGGCCAAAGGCACGACGGAGGGCACCCCCCTGTGCAGGGCGCTCCGGATCGGTTGCGGGCGGGCGACGTGTCTCACGTCAGCGGCCTGGAGCCCATCGAAACTTTTCAGCCCGTCGGTGTAGACCGTCGCCCCCGGCGCAATGTGGTGAGTGACGAACGCGAGCATCGTCGATTGTTTGAAGTTCGGGATCACGGACATGCGGACCCGACCCGACCGATCCCCGCGTCGTTCCACCGCCACCAGCACCAGCGCGGCTTTCCGCCCCTTGAGTTGGCGACTGCCGCGCAGGCCGGCCTGGGGCGCGCCCACCCAGGTGTCATCGATCTCCACGTCGCCGTATAAGGGCTCCCGCCCCGCGTTCACCATCGCGCGCCGCAGCTTGTGCAACAGCAGCCACGCCGTTTCGTACCGCCGCAGGCCCAACTGCCGCTGCAGCAGGAGCGCCGAGAGGCCCCGCTTGTCGGTAACCGTCAAATAGGCCGCCCAGAACCACACCAGGAGCGGCGTCTTCGTGTTGTGGAGAATCGTCCCGGCGGTCAGCGACACCTGATACCGGCACGCCGCACATTGCCAGCGCCGGTGTGTGGTCAGGCGATAGCCGCGCGCGTGCCGGCACCGGGGACACACAAAGCCGTCCGGCCAGCGGCACGCCGCCAAGTAGTCCTGACAGGCCTCGGCGGTCGCAAATTGCCGCTGAAACTCCCGGAGATTCTTCGGAAACGACGGGCGCGCCACGCCGATACACTACCGGTGGTGGCTTGCTGAAACAACCGGATAAGCACGAGCCCGCTACTCGCCGGTGCATGGTCTCATTGAGTACCCAATCTCATGTGAGACGACGGTCGTGAGGACCTAACGCTGCCGGCGGTTTCGGCTTCAAGGGCTGTAGGACGAGTTGGGGCCGCCTGTTTGAGATGGTCAGTACCTTGATTCTCTTCGGCGTCCCGGTCGCGTCGAAGGAGTTCGATCGACACTTCGATGGCACCTACCTTCCAGTGGTGCGCTCCATTCCACATGTTCAGGAGGTGTCAATTCGGCGAGTCGTGGGTGCGGGGCGCGGTGCCTCTCCTTTCTACGCGATTGTCGAGCTGCACTTTGATTCAAGTGCGAGCATGGAGTCCGCGCTGACGTCTCCGGCCGGGCAGGCAGTTGCGAGCGGACTGTCTACGTTCGCGTCAGGTGGGGCTACCGTCTTGTTTTGTGAGAGCGGTCAGGACGTGCTCTCAGCACTCCCCGAAGCACGCAGTGCCACCAAACACCGCTGACTTGTCAGCGGCTGCCGCTCGGTGCTGAAGCAAACAGGAGGGAAGGAATGAGACCTCGTGCCTACTTGGTCATCTCAGGAACGATCTTCGCCATCGTCGCGATCATTCACTTGCTGCGGATCGTCAACAATTGGGCACTGATGTTGGGACCGTGGTCAGCCCCGATGTGGGTGTCGTGGTTGGGAACGCTGCTCCCGACTGTTCTTTGCGCCTGGGCTTTTCGGTTCGCCTCCCTGAGCGGCCGGGCAGACAAATAGCAGGTCAGTTTAGGACTGCGGCGGCTGGTGCAGACGAACTGACGCACGCGCGTCCGTTTCGGGCTGGCTCGCGACTGATACGTCCTCAGTAGTCGCGTCGTGCTTATCCGGTTGTTTCAGCTAACCCCTATATCTTGCGATCAGCCTGGGGGGCGCACGTCCTGCGCGCCGCGAATCCGTCGGGCGGGCGTGGGCGTCCGTCCGGTCCCCAGGCCCAGCAGGGTCTGAAAGGCGGCCATCGGGTGCCGCCGCCGATTGTGCCGAAACACGAACTCATCGAGGTAGACCTGTAGTTGCGCCTTGCTGACGCCGTGGTGCGTGCCAATCAACCACTGTTGGCAATTGCCGATGACGCGGTCGGCCAAAGGCACGACGGAGGGCACCCCCCTGTGCAGGGCGCTCCGGATCGGTTGCGGGCGGGCGACGTGTCTCACGTCAGCGGCCTGGAGCCCATCGAAACTTTTCAGCCCGTCGGTGTAGACCGTCGCCCCCGGCGCAATGTGGTGAGTGACGAACGCGAGCATCGTCGATTGTTTGAAGTTCGGGATCACGGACATGCGGACCCGACCCGACCGATCCCCGCGTCGTTCCACCGCCACCAGCACCAGCGCGGCTTTCCGCCCCTTGAGTTGGCGACTGCCGCGCAGGCCGGCCTGGGGCGCGCCCACCCAGGTGTCATCGATCTCCACGTCGCCGTACAAGGGCTCCCGCCCCGCGTTCACCATCGCGCGCCGCAGCTTGTGCAACAGCAGCCACGCCGTTTCGTACCGCCGCAGGCCCAACTGCCGCTGCAGCAGGAGCGCCGAGAGGCCCCGCTTGTCGGTAACCGTCAAATAGGCCGCCCAGAACCACACCAGGAGCGGCGTCTTCGTGTTGTGGAGAATCGTCCCGGCGGTCAGCGACACCTGATACCGGCACGCCGCACATTGCCAGCGCCGGTGTGTGGTCAGGCGATAGCCGCGCGCGTGCCGGCACCGGGGACACACAAAGCCGTCCGGCCAGCGGCACGCCGCCAAGTAGTCCTGACAGGCCTCGGCGGTCGCAAATTGCCGCTGAAACTCCCGGAGATTCTTCGGAAACGACGGGCGCGCCACGCCGATACACTACCGGTGGTGGCTTGCTGAAACAACCGGATAAGCACGACGCGACTACTGAGGACTAATCCTGGCGTGCGGCTCGCCTCCTGAGTTGGTCGCTCAGTCCGTCGGCACCAGCCGCTGCAGTTCCTCGAACCAATTCTGGACGACGATAATCTCAGGGCGAGCGGCTTCCCCGCCATCAGCCCGATCAGCGGGAAACACCATGACCAGTCGCTCGCCGTCGGGCGTGATGTCGTAGTCACGGTAATAAGCCACCACCGTGAACCCGTCGATGGGCGGCGTTTGCTCGTTGCTGAACGCAAATGCTGGTTGGGTGACGATGTCCACCGACTTCAGCGTCAATCCGGCCGTGGTGCTGCGAGGCCGGTAGAACAATCGGTCCCTTGCACGTGACCAGAGCGGCCAATACCCGCCGTCTTGCGAAATTCTGCGCCTTGATCCGGTCAACGGGAATGGCTCGACGTAGATGTCCACGGCGGCAGAGCTAGCGCCCGCGCCGTAGGCCAGCCACCGGCCGTCGGGGGAGATTTCCGCACCCATATAGATCGTGCGGGGCGTGTCGTACAGACTCTGCGTCTCTCGACCGGTGACCGACAGCGTCCAGATGTCCCAGTCGGTGACGAGATCCCGTTGCACATTGAACAGCAGCGTCTGGCCGTCCGGCGTCCAGGATTGCGGCCAATGGCTCGTGCCCGGCTCGGCGGTCGTCAGCCGCTCCGGTGCCCCGCTGCCATCGGCGGGTACCCAGTAGAGGCTCATGGGCCCATCGCGATCCGAGGCAAACGTGATGCGTTGGCCGTCCGGGGTCCAGACGGGGCGACGGCTATCCCCCTCGAACGTGAGCTGCTGGATCTGGCTGTCGCTCGCCAGGTCGTAGGTCCAGAGGACATTTCCTTCGGCCTCCACTGTTTGCACCACCAGCGTCTCCCCGTCGGGTGAGAGACGCGGCGACAGATACTCCGCCGGCGGGACAGGCAGCGGTGCGACGACCCCGTCTCGCCCCACCAACGCGAGCGTCCGGTCGCTGGACGCGGCGGTCGTGCCGGGCACGTAGACCAGCGACCCCTGCACCGACACGCCAAAGTTGGCGGTACCGGTATTCGCCTCGGGGCTAGACGCCCGTCGCACGCCCTCGACAACCGGCACGGGCCCTCCACGGACCGTCAGGCTACCCACATCGAATGCGATGGCGTACAGCACGTCCCGCGAGGCGAAGACCAGATGGCCGGTGGACACGTAGCGGGCGTCACTCCCGCCCTGCCAGACGACGGTGCGCTCGCCCGTGCGGAGCGACTGCACGACGATCTGCGCCGTGTCCCACCGCGTCGGTCCCGCGCTCGTCGTCACGCTGAACAACACCGACTCCCCGTCGGGCAGCAGGTGCGGGCCATGCATCTGCTCGCCTTCGGTGGCCGGGATAATGAGTTCCGGTGTGCCGCCGTTGGCCGAAACGCGCCGGATGCCGTCGGTCTGGCCGAAGAGGATCGTGTTGTCCGTCCCCCAACTCGCGCCAAACGGTATGGTCGCCGCACAGATGACGACCGGCGTGCCGCCGCTCGTGGCGATGCGCTTCAACTCGCTCGTCGTCACATCAAAGAACCCCACCGATTGCCCGTCCGCTGCGATAAACGGGTTCCAGAGCGCAGTGCTCTCAGTCCCGGGAATCAGTCGCGCCTCGAGTTCACCCATCGAGCGAAGGTAGAGGCCCCCTGACGTGCTGTAGACAAGCTGACGGCCATCCATGGAGAACACCACAACGGAACTCGACGCGTTGCTGAATTGCTGATCGTCGGGAAGGTCATAGTTGAATCGACTGACCACGGGCGGCTCCACCGAGGGCGACAGGCTCCAGGCGGCGAGGCTGACGATGACAGCACCGAGGGCGATGCCTCCGACCCACGGCAGCGCTCGCTGCCACACGGCAGGCTGAGGCATCACGGCAGGTTCCGCCCTCTGCGTGACGCCCGTCTCGAACGCGCCCTCCAGCGCCAGCCGCGCCTCCCCAATGTCTCGCAGCCGTCTCTTCGGGTCCTTCTCCAAACACCGGCGCAGCACGAAACTCACAGCGATAGGGTCTGGCGGGAGCGCAGTCCAGTCCGGCTCTTTACTGATCACCGAAACGATGGTGTCAGTTACATCCTCGCCCGCGAACGCCCGCCTGGCAGTGAGCATCTCGAACAGCACACATCCGAAGGCCCAGATGTCCGCACGTTTGTCCACCGGCTTGCCGCGCGCCTGTTCCGGACTCATGTACGCCGCCGTGCCGAGAATCATCCCGGCCATCGTCATCGCGGGCGTCGTGATGGTCGGGGCCTGTGAGAACTCAGGTGACATCGCGCCCGTCGGCTCCATTGCCTTCGCGAGCCCGAAGTCGAGCACCTTCACGGTACCGTCAGGTCGCACCTTGATGTTCGCGGGTTTCAAGTCGCGGTGGATGATCCCTTGCTCGTGGGCCGCTTCGAGCGCCTCGGCAATCTGCTTTGCGATGGGGAGCGCCTCATCCACTGGGATCGCGCCCTGCGCGATGCGCTGCGACAGATCGTCGCCCTCCACGAGTTCCATGACGAGGGCGGTCATGCCTCCGCCTTCTTCCAGGCCGTGAATGGCCGCGATGTTCGGATGATTGAGCGAGGCTAAGACTTCGGCTTCTCGCTGAAATCGTGCAAGTCGCTCTGCATCAGATGCGACGGACTCCGGCAACACCTTGATCGCGACCTGGCGTTTCAACTTGGTGTCGGTGGCCTGGTAGACCTCCCCCATGCCGCCCATGCCGATCTGGGCAGCGATCTCATACGGACCGAGGCGAACACCGGGGGCGAGCGCCATGACCCATTCCCGGCCCGCGTGATGCGGCCGCGTCGATGCTTCTCGCCGGTGGAGTCCTCGCCCGGCACGAGGCCGAGATACGCCATCAGGGCGCGGGGCGACGGGAACCGCCGAAAATCATGTAACTCGGCCAGCAGCAGGATGGCCGTGAGGGTGTCGATGCCCCGGAAGCACTGCAGCTAGCCGACCGGTGCGCGATACGGATCCGTCTGCGCGATGTCCGTCAGGTGGGCGTCGAGCTCGACAAGCCGCGCCTCGTGCTGATCGATCGCCAATAGATAGTCGCGGACGACGACGCGCTCGGCCGGCTGGGTCCAGTCGAGCCGCTCGATCCATTGCCGGTGCGCGCGCGTCCAGTTGCGGCCGTGGTGATGCAGCCCGCGGCGCAAGAGTAACTTGCCCAGGCGATGCCGACACCGCTGCAGATCTTCTCGCGCATCATCGCGCGCGCGACACAGGTTGCGGACCGCTTCCGCCTCGCGCGTCGGCGGCCGCACCTCCGTCAGCAACCCCGCGCGCAGCAGCTCCACCAATTTCCGCGCGTCGCGGCGATTGGTCTTGACCCGCTCGCCCGGTTTCCGCGGAATGAGCCCGGGTGCGATGACCGGGCAGCGCACCCGCGGCGTCGTCAGCTGCCGCTGCAGCGCGTAGCCGCCGGGCCCCGCTTCGTAACAGCACCGCACCTCGCCCGGCGCGTCCCGCTTGAGCTGCCGCACCAGTCGGCGCACGGCATTCGGCTCGTTCGGCACCTGCCACGTCACCGGCGTTGCCTGGCCCCCGACCAGCATCGCGACAAAGAGATCCTTCTTGTGCGCGTCGATCCCCACGTACGTGATAGCGTTTTCCATGACCGGCTCCTTTCGTGTGCGGCCCTGACGCCGCAAGGCGCTAACCCGCGAATCGCGGTGGCTTCCACCACCCTGTCGAGTGCGAGAGCACTACGACGTTACGATCGTGAGCCGGTCATTCCATATTGTCTGCGCGACTACTCAGGACCGATCCGTCGCGAGCCAGCCCGAAACAGACGCGCGTGGGTTAGTTCGTCGGCACCAGCCGCCGCAGTTCCTCGAACCAATTCTGGACGACGACGATCTGCGGCGGTGTGGCTTCGCCGTCCGCGGTCTCCGTGGCGTCCGCCAAGAGTAAGAACCGCTGTCCGTCGGGCGACACGGCCATCCGCCGATTACCCAGTCCGCCGGAGTAGTTCCATTCAAACAGCTGGGTGAGCGCCCCCGGTGTGAACGTGGGCTCGGCCTCGAACGCCAGCGCCATCACCCCCGTGGGGCCACGATAGAAGAGTTCGCCGCCGGCCGGGTTCCACACCGGCCAGCGGCCGCCGTCGGTCGAGATTTGCCACCGCCCACTGTCCACGTCCGGGAATGGCCGCACATACACTTGAGGCTCACCGGTCTCGTCGGAGTTGTAAGCTACCCACCAGCCATCGGGTGACAGGGCCGGGTTGCGTTCGTCAAACTCCCCATCAATGACGAGGGTGGCGGTGCGGTCCCCCTCCAGCGTCAGCACCCCCAGACCGACACTGCTGCCAGGAGCATTCCGTTCCTCAAACACGAGCGTCGTGCCGTCAGGCGAGAACGCGTGCGGGACCCGCCCTGTCGCGTCGTCGAGCCCTTCGACGGCCCCGATCCCGTCGGCACGCTTCCAGGACAGCGGGGGGCCGAAGGCCACACGGGTGCCATCGGGTGTCCACGTGGGGACCAGCGTGCCTACGTCGTCAGACTCGAAGGTGAGGCGGGTGCTGGTGTCCCGCACAAGGTCGTAGATCCAGACAGCGTTCCCATCACCAAGGATGCGAACCGCCACGCGCGTCCCATCCGGTGACAGCGTGAACTCCTGGTAGTTCGCCGGGTCAGCCGCCACCGGTTCTTCGCGCCCGTCGCGGTCCACCCAGACGAACGACCGCTGTATCCCGGTCACGCCGCCACTGAGATACGCCAATGTCCCGTCATCCGACACGCCGTAGTTGGCCCCGGCGGTATCAGTAGCCCTCGACACGCCCTGGGCCAACGGCACCGCCCCCCCGGTGACCGACAAGGTGTCAGCATCGAAGGCGATCCCGAACAAGCCGTCTCCCAGTGCGTAGACCAGATGACCGGTCGGCAGATACCGGGCATCGTTGCCGCCCTCAAGCACGATGGTGCGCTCCCCCGAACTGAGCGATTGCGCCACGATCTGCGCGTCGTCCCAACTACCGCCGGGCATCACGCTGAACAGCACAGTATCCCCGTCGGGCAGCAGCTGCGCGCCGTCCGGTCGCCCGTCTTCGTTGGCAATCACCAGCGTTGGTGTGCCCCCGGTGGCCGGCACACGGTAGATGCCGTCGGCTTGACCGAACAAGATTGTGCCGTCAGGGCCCCAGGTCGCTCCGTTGAGAATGTCGTCCACCTCCGTAATCACGACAGGGGCTCCGCCGCTGATGCCGATGCGTCTCAACTCATTGGACGTGTAATACGCCACCGACTGTCCGTCGGGCGAGAAAAACGGGTGGACGCTGCCGTCTTCCGTGCCGGGAATCAGCCGCGCCTCCAACTCGCCCATCGTGCGGAGGTAGAGGCCGTCTGTCGTGTTGTAGACGAAGGAACGGCCATCCGGGGCAAGCGCCATCACGGAGCGACCGGTGTTTCTAAATAACTGGTCGTCCGGCACGGCATACGCGAACTGATTCACCAGTCGTGGCTCGGTCGCAGGCCACACGCTCCACCCCACAAGGCCAGTGACGAGGCCACCGACCACCAGCGCAACCGCGACCGGCAGTGCCCGCCGCCACCCAGCAGGTTGAGGGACCACGGCCGAGTCCACCGCCTGCGACACGCTCGTCTCGAACGCGCACTCCAGCGCCAGCCGCACGTCGCCGATGTCGCGGGCGCGCTCACTACGATCCCGCTGAAGGCACCGCCTGATCACATTCACGACCGTAGGGGAGACGGAGTCTGGAAAGACGTCCCATTTGGTGTCCGCTTTCAACACCGACGCCATCGTGTCGGACACATCCTCGCCCTCGAACGCGCGGCGGCCGGTCAGCATTTCGTGCAGCACCGCACCAAACGCCCACACGTCGCTGCGCTTATCGACGGTCCGACCCTTCGCTTGCTCGGGACTCATGTAGGCGGCGGTACCCAGGATCATCCCGGCCTGTGTCATCGCCGGTGTCGTGATCGTGGGTGATTGCGAGAACTCAGGCGACATCGAACCGGTCGGCTCCAGCGCCTTTGCCAACCCGAAGTCGAGCACCTTCACCGTACCGTCCGGTCGTACCTTCACATTCGCGGGCTTCAGATCGCGGTGGATGATCCCTTGTTCGTGCGCAGCTTCAAGGGCTTCGGCGATCTGCTTCGCGACGGGAAGGGCTTCATCGACAGGAATCGCGCCCTGCGCGATGCGGTCGGCAAGCGTCGGCCCCTCGACCAGTTCCATGACCAGCGCGATGGTGCCGTCGCCCTTTTCCAGGCCGTGGATCTGCGCGATGTTTGGATGGTTCAGCGCGGCGAGCGTCTTGGCTTCGCGGTCGAAACGCGCGAGGCGCTCGGCGTCACCAGCTACAGACGCGGGAAGTACCTTGATGGCGACTTGCCGCGCAAGGTTCGTATCCGTGACCTGGTACACCTCGCCCATTCCGCCCTCGCCGATCTGGGCAGCGATCTCATACGGGCCGAGGCGGGTGCCGGGAGTCAGGGCCACGTGACGTGGATTATAGGGGCGGAAGGGGGACTCTGAGCAGATAGGTCCCCGTACACGGGCAAGTGTAGAGGAATCCGAGTTCCGGTCCGATCTGGGAACCCCACGGCCGGATTCCTAAACACTACGCGACAAGGCAGCAACTGTCTTAGTTTTCGACGTTGACGGGTTGCCATGATTCTTGATGCTTGACCATTGCGTTGAGGATGGTGAGTAGTTTCCGCATCGCGGCCACGAGCGCCACGAGGGGTGGCTTTCCCGTCGCGCGTAACCGCTGATAAAAGGCTCGGATGACCGGATTGTGTCGCGTGGCCGTCAGCGTGGCCATGTACAGCGGTCTCCGGACGGCGGCCCGACCGCCCCAGACCACCCGTCGACCCCGCTGCTGCCCGCTGTCGCGATTGAGGGGCGCGACGCCCACGAGACTGGCGATTTGGCGCCGCGAGAGGGCGCCGAGCTCGGGCAGCAGCGCGATGAGCATGCGTGAGGTGATCGGGCCGACGCCCGGCACGCTGCGCAGCAAATCATCCTTCGCCCGCCAGAGCGGACTGCACTGCAGCGTGGTGGTGAGATTCGCGTCGGTCTCGTGGAGGCGTCGCTCGAGCCAGCGCACATGCTGCTGCACGCTCGCGTAGACGGACCGGCGGGCCGTGTCCAGGCGATTCCGCTCAGCCGTGAGCATGTCGACCAGCTGCCGCCGACGAGTAACCAACGCGACGAGCTCTTGCTGGGCGTCGTCGGGCAACGGCCGCACATCGGGGCGGACGCGCTCCGCAAAGAGCGCCAGTACGGCGGCATCGATCGCGTCCGTCTTGGCCAGGCGGCCGATCGCCTTCGCAAAGGCGCGCACCTGCCGCGGATTGATGACAGCGATCGGCACTTGCGCCACGGCGAGCGCCGTGACTACCGCGGTTTCGTACCCGCCCGTGGCTTCCGCCACGACGAGGGCCGGCGCCAACGCGACCAGGCGAGCCACGAGCGCCGTCAGACCGTCGGGCGTCTGCTCTACCTGCCAGTGCTCCCCCGTGGGCCGCACACTGACGTCGATGTGATCTTTGGCAATATCGAGTCCGACAAAACAGGGGGGCATTGGTCCTCCATCACGCAACGCTCCGTGCGCACCCAGCCTTGCGTGATGCGGGCTTCTCGCCCTGGCAACTGTACGGGCTCTGACGGAGCAAACGGACGCGGCGCCCCTGCTGCCTTGCGGTCTCGACGACCCGGGACTATGCGGGCTACCGCGTCCCGACGTGATGGTAGTCGTTTCGCGAGATACAAGGACCTATCCGCCATGAGCGAGCCCGAAACGGACGCGCGTGGGCTTAGTCCGTCGGCGCCAGCCGCCGCAGCTCTTCAAACCAGTTCTGGACGACGATCAGCTGCGGCGGGCCCACGTCCTCGCCGGGTTCCGGCTCTCCGGCCTTGAAAAAGACGAACCGCTGACCGTCGGGCGAAATGTCGTAATCCCGGCCAAAGGGGAACACGAAGTAGTTGGCGAGGCTGAAGACGCTTTGGGGCCTGTCATACGTGAAGCTCTGCTCGGTATCGACCGGCACCGCCATCAAGCTGTCCCCCTCTCGATAGAACAGTTCCTGCCCGTCCGGAGACCAGACGGGAGAGGTGGCGTTGCCCGTCGACACTTGCCATTTCCCGTCATCGACATTGGGAAACGGCCGCACGTATATTGCGTTTTGGCCAGACTCGTTGGACACGTAGGCGAGCCAGCGACCGCCCGGGGAGAGGGCCGGACGGACTTCGTCAAACTCCATGTCGAGCAACACATCCGCCGTGCGGTTGCCCTCCAATGCGAGGACGCCAAGATCACGTGGATTTCCTCGCCCCATGTCGAAGATCAACCGACCGTCGGCCGTCCAAGCGTACGGCGCTGCGAATGGATGCTCCAGCAACCGCTCGACCGCTCCGGTGCCGTCGGCTGCTTTCCAGAACAGGCCACCACCCTCCCGGCCGGAAGAGAAGACTACCCGTGCGCCGTCCGGCGTCCAGATCGGGTTACGGTCGACACCTGCATCGAAGGTCAGCCGAGTCGGGGTCTCGCGGACGAGGTGCCAAATCCAAACGTCCGCACCGTCCGAACCCTCGACGTCGACCGCGACACGCGTGCCATCGGGGGACACGCGCGGACGGCGATACTCCTGAGACTCGGCGGAGATCACCTCCTCCTGCCCTTCCCGGTCGACCCACACCAGGCTGAGCCCGACGCCACGCGTACCCGGCACATAGACTAGCGCCCCCGTGGCCGCGACGGCGAACTGCACGCCACCCGTCACGCCGATGGATCCAGCGACGCCCTCGACCAGCGGTACCGCGCCACCCGTGACTTGACGCGTCGCCAGATCGAACGGCACTGCCAACAGTACGTCGTCCAGCCCGTAGACCAGATGCCCGGTGGGGAGATACCGGGCGTCACGCCCGCCGTCGATCAGCACGATCCGCTCGTCAGTCGTGAGCGACTGCATGACAATCTGCGATTCGTCCCACGTCGCCACGCCGATGGGTCGCAACGTAAAGAGCACCCACTCGCCCCCCGGCAGCAGTTGCGGACCTTGCGCCAGCTCCCCGTCCCCGACGGGAATCACCTGTTCGGGAGTGCCCCCCGCGCCCGACACGCGCCAGATCCCCTGGGGACCTTGGCCGTACAGGACCATGTCGTCCGCCCCCCAGGTGGCGCCCGACGGGTTGACCGCCTCCGTCACCGTGACCGGTGTCCCGCTGCTCACCGACACGCGCTTGAGCTGTCCGTCGGCATAGAACCCGATCTGCTGGCCGTCGGGCGAGAAGAACGGATTCCGTGCACCGTCAGTGCCGGGGACCGGCTGGGCCCGCAATTGATCCACCGGGCGAAGCGCCAAGCCTTCATTGGCCGTGTAGGCGACGTGGCGCCCGTTCGGCGAGATGGCAACCATGCGCCGGCCCGCCCCCGTAAACACTTCCTGGGCGGCGAGCGGAATCGAAAGACGCGAAACGGCGGCAGGCGGCTGAGGCGCCGGTCGCATGACGCCCCAGACTGCGAGGCCGATGACCGCCGCAGTCAGCAGGGCGACCGGTATCGGGCGTCGCCACACGGCTGGTTGAGATACAACGACCGACGCTGGCGCCTGCAACACGCCCGTTTCGAACGCGCCCTCCAGCGCCAGCCGCACATCACGGATGTCGCCAACGCGCTGTTCGGCGTCCTTCTTTAGGCACTGCTTGAGAAACATCAACAGCAGGGACGGAGTGTCGAGCGGCAACAGATCCCAATCCGGCTCAGACTTGATCACGCCCGCCAGAACTTCAGAGGTGTCGCTCCCCGGAAACACTCGCTGCCCTGACAACATCTCGTACAGCACCGCGCCAAACGCCCAGACGTCACTGCGCTTATCGACGGTCTTGCCCTTCGCCTGCTCCGGACTCATGTACGCCGCCGTGCCCAGGATCATCCCCGCCTGCGTCATGGCCGGTGTCGTGATCGTCGGCGCTTGTGACATCTCAGAAGACATCGCACCGGTCGGTTCGAGCGCCTTCGCGAGTCCAAAGTCGAGCACCTTCACGGTGCCATCGGATCGGACCTTTACGTTGGCGGGCTTCAGGTCGCGATGGATGATGCCTTGCTCGTGGGCGGCTTCGAGCGCCTCGGCGATCTGCTTCGCGATGGGGAGCGCCTCATCAACGGGAATAGCGCCCTGTGCAATCCGGTCGGCGAGCGTCGGCCCCTCGACCAGTTCCATGACGAGAGCCTTGATGCCGTCGGCGTCTTCCAGGCCATAGATCGCGGCGGTGTTTGGATGGTTCAGCGAGGCGAGGACTTCGGCCTCACGCTGGAACCGTGCCAGTCGCTCTGCATCCGCCGCCACCGATTCGGGGAGCACCTTGATCGCGACCTGCCGCTTCAGCTTGGTGTCGGTGGCCTGATAGACCTCCCCCATGCCACCTTCGCCGATCTGGGCAGCAATCTCATACGGGCCAAGGCGGGTGCCGGCTTCGAGTGGCATCGATTCAATTCGGGGGCAGGCGGGTATTGAGTTCCTCGAACCAATTCCTCACGACGATCAACCGCGTCGGCTCGCCTCCGCCGACGACCATCATGAACCGTTCACCGTCTGGCGATACGGAGTAATCCCGAACGCCGGACAACGTCATCGACGGTCTGTTCTCGAGCAGAACGGATGGGTTACCGAAGCTGAACGTGCTCGAGGTCTCGATCGGGACCGCCAGGATGTTGTCGCGGGCCCGGTAGTAGAGCTTCGTGCCATCCGGCGCCCACACGGGGTGAGCGCCGTCCTCGGGTGAGATCTGCCATCGCCCATTCTCGATGTCGGGAAATGGCCGCACATAGATTCGGGGCGCGCCACTCTCATTGGACTGGTAGGCGATGAAGCGCCCATCCGCAGAGAGCGCCGCCTGATCCTCGACGGCCTCCGACTCGAAGAGAGGAACGACCTGCCCGTCCCCATCCAGCGACAACAGTCCGATGTCCGTACAAGAATTCCCTTCACAAGTGCGCCCGACGACGAGTGTCTTTTGGTCGAGCGTCCAAGAGAACGCGCGCACCTGTTCTCCGGTCAACCGCTCCTCTTCACCACTCCCATCGGCGCGCTTCCAAAACAGTCCGCCCTCTCCACTTGTTGCCTGCCGTGTGAACGCGACACGCTCTCCATCGGCGCTCCAAAGCGGATAAATGTCGAGCGCCGGATCGAACGTGAATCGCGAGATGGACCCGCTTTCCAGGTCGTACAGCCAGATGTCAGGGCTCCTGAAGAACGCGAGTGTTTCTCCATTTGGGGACAAGGCCGCACCAAAATTCCAGTTGATCGGATCATTACGCGGCGCAAGTTCCGTCACGGGCTCTTCGCCACCGTCCTCGTCTAGCCACACGAACTGCGCCTCGGTTCTCTGGCCGAGCGCATGGATCAGCGTTCCTTCGGACGAGACTCTGAACTCGAGCGCAGCGTCCAACAAGACCGGCGATGCCGGCCCGCTCGTCTCGAGCGTGGAAGGGTCGAATGGTATGGCAAGAATTTCGGCCCCGCTCGGGCTGGTCGCGGAAGGGACAGAGTAGAGGAGTTGACCCGTTTCAGAAAAGTGTAGCGAGCGCGGCCGTGTCTCCAGCTCGAGAACGACCTTGCGCTCGCCCGTCACCAATGATTGCGCCGCAATCTCGTGCCGTTGCAGTGCGACGCTGTCACTGTACAAGACCCAGTCGCCTTCGGGGAGGGCATGCGGATAAAGGATGTCGATGTGGTCTCCCAGCGGTGCAAACGGCTGGGGCGGACCACCGGAGGCGTCCACCCGACGGAGCCCAGACGGTCCCCGGGTGGCAAAGACAATCGTTCCATCCCTTCCCCATGTGCCCTGGTGGCCATCCTCAACACTTGCCACCGTCACGGGCGCACTGCCGTCAAACGACATCTTCTTCAGTTCGGTCGCGGTGAAGAAAGCGAGCCACTCGGCGCCGGGCGAAAAGAAGGGGTCTCGTCCACCGTCCGTCCCCGGCAGCGGCCTGGCTTCGAGGTCATCCAGGAAGCGGAGCCACAGATGGCCTTGCGCCGGATAGACGAGCGCCGACCCGTCTGGCGAGAGCGCAAAGCCATCCTCAGCGGAACGCAGCGCGGCGATCTGGAAACGGGTGATGAGCGGTGCGTTCGTAGGAGCGGAGAGCGTCGATACCCAGAGAGCCGAGGCGCCTAAGAGCGCGACACCAATCCAAGGCAGCGGCTGCCGCCACGGATTGGTGGCCCCAGCCAACGTGCTGTCCGGCGAACCGGCCAAGGCGGAGTCGATCTCTTGCCGCGCGACCACGATGTCTGGAGTGCGCTGGCGAAGCTCTTTCGCCAAGCACCGGTGCAGTAGTTCTCTCGAGCGGCCAGGCAGATTTCGCGGCAGCGCGTCCCAGTCCGGCTCGCGCTCGATGACCTTCGCCAATGTTTCGGAGACTCCATCGCCATCGAATGCCCGCTTCCCCGTGAGCATCTCGTAGAGCACCGCGCCGAACGCCCACACGTCGCTGCGCTTATCGACGGTCTTGCCCTTGGCCTGCTCCGGCGACATATAGGCCGCCGTGCCCAGGATCATCCCAGCCTGCGTCATCGCTGGGGTTGTAATCGTCGGCGATTGCGACATCTCAGACGACATCGCACCGGTGGGCTCCATCGCCTTTGCCAGGCCGAAGTCGAGCACCTTCACCGTGCCATCAGGTCGGACTTTGATATTCGCGGGTTTCAGATCGCGGTGGATGATGCCTTGCTCGTGCGCGGCCTCCAGCGCCTCGGCGATCTGTTTCGCGATGGGTAGGGCCTCGTCGATCGGGATCGCGCCACGCGCAATGCGCTGCGACAGATCGTCCCCCTCGACGAGTTCCATCACGAGCGCGTGAACGTCACCCTCTTGTTCGAGGCCGTGAATGATCGCGATGTTGGGATGGTTGATGGCAGCGAGAGTTTCGGCCTCGCGCTGGAATCGTGCAAGCCGCTCAGGATCAGCCGCGACCGACTCCGGCAGTGCCTTGATGGCGACCTGGCGCTTCAGCTTGGTGTCCGTCGCCTGGTACACCTCCCCCATGCCGCCAGCCCCCAGGGGAGACTCGATCTCATACGGGCCGAGGCGGGTGCCGGGAGTCAGGGCCAAGTCGTGTCTGATTATAAGGGCGAGAGTGAGTGCGGACGGGATAGGTCCTCGTACACGGGCTAGTGTTTACCGACAGGGGACGGGCTGGACCCCAGGCGGCCGACGCGAAAGTGCCGCCCGCGAACTGGCCTGAGCAGCGGTTGGGCCAACCATGTGCGTGTGCGGTCGGCCAATCACCTGTCGGCTGTGAGCCCCAGTCCACTTCCACGGCTACGCCACCTCGCGGGGAATGGATCGAGCTTGAACGCCGGGAATCCAGGTCTTGATGCTCAGCTCTGTGTCGCTTCGGAAGTCTACGACCTTATTGATCAGGCCACCCATCAAACCTTGCCACCGGGTGAAGCACGCCTGCGATTTCCAGCAGGGGACACAATACAGGGAGCTTCCGTTGAACGCACCTCGGCTGCCGGCAAGCGCGTCGCCTCAGGGCAGCTGCGGCGTGCTGGGCGGAGGTCGTCGGATCTGGGTGCCCTGCTCGAACGCATAACCTAGGCGGATAAGCGTCGGCTCGCTCCACGCAGGCCCCAGAAGCTCGATCCCGACCGGGACGCCGATCGGGGCCGCTTCAGTCGGCTCCGAAAAACCACCTTGAATCGTGATGGCAGGGAACCCGGTGCTGTTCGAGAGCACCCCGTTGCGCTCCACCTGATCCTCGCCGATGGGCACCACAAGACGCTTCTGATGCGGATAGAGGATCGCGTCCAGCTGATTGTCCGCGATCGCGGTCATCACGGCTTGGCGCAGTTCTTCTCGTCTGAGGAGGCGGCTTCGGTATTCCGGTTCGTTGAGCGGGTCCTCGAGCGCCTGATCCCGCTCGTAGCCTTCACGGAATGGTTCGTAAAGGCCACCACTCGCAATGAACTCCTGCAGGCTCTTCACGGGGGCCGCCGGCCCCACGCTCGCCAGGTACCGGTTGAATGCGACCTTGAACTCGGATGACTGGAGCGAAAGGTCTCGCGTGAGGGACTCGAAGGCCGGAATCCGGAAGCGGATCACATCAGCTCCGAGCCGCATCATGTGCTCGATGGACGACTCAACGGCCGCGTTGACCTCCCCGTGAACCGCATCCACCCCCTGTAAGTCTTCCAGGAGGCCGATCCGCGCGCCGCTGAGGCCGGCAGCATCCAGGAAGTCGGTGTAACTGGCCGGTATGTGCCCCAAACCGAACGCGGTGATGGGGTCCTCCGGATCGTAACCCGCCATCACATCCAGCATGCGGGCGGCGTCCTCGACCGTCCGGACGATCGGACCGACCTCGTCCTGCGTGAAGCTGATCGGGATAATGCCATCCCGGCTGACGAGCCCGCGGGTTGGTCTGATCCCGACCAGACTGTTGGCGGAAGAGGGAGACCGGATCGACTGACCCGTGTCACTGCCCGTGCCGAGCAGTCCAAAGTCGGCTGCTACCGCAGCCCCGGTGCCGCCGCTCGAGCCTCCCGGGGTGCGGGTGAGATCGTAGGGGTTCCGCGTCTGTCCACCGAGCGAGCTGACGGTCGTGCCCCCGCGAGCAAGCTCCGTCAGATTAGATTTGGCCAAGAAGAGCGCGCCGGCCTGTCGGAGGCGCGCCACGACAAAGGCGTCGTCTGGCGGTATCGATCCGGCCAAAGCCACCGCTGCACCGGTAGTCGGCATGTCGAAGGTGTCGTAGTTGTCCTTGAGGATGACCGGGACGCAATGAAGCGCTCGACCCTCGGTGCCGGACCGAGCAAACTCGCGATCCATCTCCGTCGCGATCTCCTGAGCCCTCGGGTTCACCACGAGAAGCGCGTTCAACGCCGGTCCCTGCTGGTCGTAGGCCTCGATCCGGCGCAGGTAGAATTCCGTCAGCTCGGCGCAACTGAGGTCGCCAGCCGCCATCGCGACGTGGACGCTGCTCACCGTCGCTTCTTCGAAGCTGAACGAACCTCCCGCTTCGACGAGGCTTCTCTCTCCTTCTTGGGCGCACCCGGACGTCATGAGGGCCGACCCACAGAGGCAGGCCGCGACAACACCACTCAACCTCATTGACTTGCGAGCCCGCGCTAGGTCGGTATCGGTGGCGCGGTACACTTGGCCCTCTTGGCCCATCCCGCCTTCCCCGATTTGGGCGGTGACTTCATAGACGCCGAGGCGGGTGCCGGGGGTGAGGGCCAAATCGGTGGAAGTATAGCGGTTAGGGTCGCAAAGGCGCGATTAGTCCCCGTACACGGGCTGACGAACTGAGCCACGCGCGTCCCTCAAACACGACCTCAGGGGCGGATGTACGACTTGCGAAGGACGGATCAGACGCGGGGCATTTCGAGGAGCGGCATCGGGGCCGCGGCGAAGAGCCGGCGGCACGGCACGGCCATCCAGCGGGCGAGGCGAGCCGAGCGCGTCCTCCGCGCGGAGTCGGTGGCAATCCCGGTACTGGCATACATCTGGCGATATAACTTCGAGCTGAGCACGAACGCCAGCCGACCCTTCCAGCTCTGCATGATCCGCGATCGCACCCAGATCCGCGGCAGGGCATAGAAGTGGTCCCACACAGCCTGCGTACGACGCCGGATTTCCTCGGGCGACATTACGGGATGGTCGGCATAGGCCTTCGGGCGGTCTACCTGCGGGATGAGCCAGTGCCGCGTGATGGGAATGCCGCCGACCGTCTCGGCATCGGCACCCAGGTCGCGTTCCCACCGCTCGAAGTCGATCGTGCCCGGATAGGGCGTCAGCATCACGAACTGCGCGAAGGTGATGCCCGCCCGCTCCGCCATGTCGGCGGTCGCCTCGAACGTCGCGGCTCGGTCGCTCGGCAGGCCGAAAATGAACGACCCCAGGACATGAACGCCGTGGGTCTTGAACGCCTGTAGGCGCTCGACCAGCGCCTCGCCCACGAGGTTGAACCCCTTGTGGACGTCCTTCAACCCCGCCGGAGTCACCGCCTCCACGCCGACCAGTGCCCCCTTGATGCGGGCGCGCGCCATCGCCTGGAGGTACTCCGGATCTTCGGCGGCCTCCATGGTGATCTGGGTGAAGAAATTCATGTCGCCAGGGAGCCGTGCGAGTCCCTCCATCAGGGCGAAGCGCTCAGCGCGAATCGCCTCGAGCTCGCGCAGCCGCGACGGATCGCTCCGGCGCGCGGCCTGGGCCAAGTCTGTAAGCGTCACGGGGTAGAAGTTGTCGTCGGCAAGCGCGATGAATCGGAACCCCCGTCGTCGTAGCTCCACCGCTTCGTTGATCACGTTGTTGATCGCCGCCCGCCTCGGCGTCTGGCCATCGGTACGCCAGACCGAGCAGAACGAGCAATGTTTCGGGCACCCGCGCACCGTCTGGATCGATCCCCACATGTACCGGTCCTTCGGTAGGAGATCCCACCGAGCAGGCTTGAACGTGTTGCCCGCGATCTGCCCCGCTTCGTAAATCTCACGTGGGGTGCCGGCGACGCAGTCGTCGATGACGATCCCCCAGACCGCATCGCCGTCCCCGCGGACAACGGCGTGTGCGCCTCCCTGCGCGTGGGCCTCGTTCGGGTAGAGCGTCGAATGGATACCGCCGAAGACGACGTAGGCGCCGCGCGCACGCGACAGCTGGCCGACTTCGTAGCCGCGCAGGGCATTCGCCGTATGGATCCCGATGCCAACGACGTCGCCAGGCGCGAGCTGCGTGGTGTCGAAGGGATCCAGCGTTTCATCAACGATGATCGGGTCGCCGAATCGTGAGGGCGTAGCGCCTGCGAGCACATACAGCCACCGGGGGGTAATTACAGCCGTCCCGAACGACACGTGACTCGGGTTGATGAGGAACACACGCATGACACACTCCACGGAGATATATACGGAAGACGGTACGGCTTAGTGAAGCGGATGACGACACGCGATATTGGCGGCATCCAGTAAGTTAACCCAAAACCCTGTTCTGCGGCCCTAGACTTAAGCGGGCAGGCACTTCAAGAACGTGTCCTATCCGGTCGCTCGCGACCACCTTTTGTCGATGCTCTGTGAGTACGCGCACACGAGGCACGTCAGGTTTTCCGACAGCGAACGAACAACGCGGCCAGGACTTCGGCCTCACGCCGAAACCGAGCGAGTCGCTCGGCATCCGCTGCCACCGACTCGGACAGCATCTTGATGGCGACTGACCGTTTCAGATTGAACCCGCGTGATTATACGGGGATGCGGGGATTCTGCGGTATAGATCCTGTGTGACGGGCTAGCGTCGCTTTCTCTCAGGCTGTTTTGTTCTGCCCCGCGATCGGCGGCGCCGGTTGTGTTCTCCATGACAGCGCCAGAATCCCTCATTCTGAACGTCTGGGAGGCGCAGCCCGCCCGTCATCGGATGAGGGAAAAGCCCCTGGAACGCCAGCGGCGCCTTTTACCTGGCAGCCTGCCGTTCCTCCGCCAGTTGCTCGTCGTAGGCTTGCTGGTATCCGGCAACCTTCGCGCGGTACGCTGCGAGGTCGCCAAACCGGGCAGGGTCGTAGGGATCGCCCGGTGCGTAGATATCGTGCAGGTTGAAGTGCCTCGCATGCGACGACACCCATATATCCGGGGTCATGTTTGCCTGCGCGGACAGCGTCCTGGCGAAATCTTTCGCGATGGTCGGATAGCCTGGCGAATCGAGCAGCTTCACCCCGGTGTTGATGCTGTTCATGTTGGCGACAAGGACGTTGTAGGCGCGCTCGTCGTCCTGCGTCGAAAACGAAAAACTCATCGAGCCTGGTGTGTGCCCCGAATGCGCGTGAGCCGTCAACTCCGTTTCTCCGAGACGGATGGTGTCACCGTCGGCAATAGTCCGATCGACGTCGATAGGGTCGTAGATAATGCCCCGCCCTTCCGGCAGCCGGTAGTCCAGATGGCCGCCTGACTCCAACACCGGCGCATCGGGCTCACTGACGTGCACGCTCGCCCCGCTCACGCGCTTGAATTCAGCGAGGTCTCCCACGTGGTCCCAGTGTCCCTGCGTCGTCGTGATGATTCGAATGTCGGACACGCTCAAGCCCAGCGACTCGATGCTCTCTTTCATGAGGGGATACGAACCTGGCGCTCCGGAGTTGATCAGGATGAGGCCTTCGGTCGTTGAGATCACATAGGCCGCAAGATCGTACGTGCCGACGTAGTACAGATCGCCAGCGATCCTGAATCCAGGGAAGGGCCTCTCCCAAGCCTCGTTGGTGATGGGGCGATTGACGCGTTCCTGCGCGATCGCGACTCCCACCGAGAGGACAAGCACCGCTCCACAGAACACGGTCACTCTTCTCATCATCCTGAGCCTTCTCTTTCCGGGCCTGAGCCTGTTGCTGCGAAATCGCGTCTCTGACCCTCGTGGCCAGTCTTGAGGCATTATAGGCAACACATGAGGCCCGAGTGGTGACCAATTTCAGAGGTGAAGGTATGTCGAGAATTCCAGTAGCGGGATATATGTTTGCTCTGTGCGCGCTGACGGGACTGGCGTCACCAGCGGCCGCGCAGTTTCCGACCAACGAGCAGTTCGCGGGTTCCGAGGCCGCTCAGGCGCACGTCGCCACGGCGATGGCACTGGCAGGAATCGATCTCGTTGAGGAGGCACAGTCGTTCTGTACGGCAACGGGTCCGAGGAGACCGGCGCTCAACCGACGCGCAGCCGGACTGCCGCCTGAGCCGAACCGGGTCATCGAGCCGACGCGGGTCTTCGACAATCTCTACTATCTAGCAGGCTGCTGAAAAACTCCGTGAAATGGGATCGACAGATCGATCCCGGCGTACTACCATGCTCCCAACACCGCTGAAGGGAGCCCCATCATGCGCGGACACGATGAGCAAAGCACTCACATGTTCAGCTACCTGTCGCCGGAACAGCGCGTACCAGCCGACCATCCGCTCCGCGCGGTTCGCGCGCTGACGGACGAAGCGCTGAGAACGATGTCGCGCAGGTTCGCCGGCCTGTACGCCAACACAGGGCGTCCGTCGATCCCGCCGGAACAGCTGCTGCGCGCGTTGTTGCTGCAGGTGCTCTACACGGTGCGGAGCGAGCGGCTGCTGATGGAAGAGCTCAATTACAACCTGCTGTTCCGCTGGTTCGTGGGCTTGAATTTGGACGACCCGGTTTGGCATCCCACCACGTTTACCAAGAATCGCGACCGGCTGCTGGCGGGCGATCTCGCGGCCGCCTTCTTTGATGCGGTGCAGGCCCACGCGCGGGCGGCCGGGCTGCTCTCGGACGAACACTTCACTGTGGATGGGACCCAATTGGAAGCGTGGGCCAGCCTGAAGAGCTTTCGGTGCCGGGACGCGGCGGAGAGCGACCCGCCCGATGACCCCGGGAATCCCACGGTCAACTTCCACGGGGAGCGGCGGCGCAACGACACGCACCAGTCGACGACCGATCCGGAGGCGATGCTGCCTCGGAAGGGCCAGGGGAAGGAAGCCAAGCTGGCGTATCTGGGCCACGTGCTGCTGGACAATCGACAGGGACTTGTCGCCAACGTCTGCGCGACTCACGCGACGGGGACCGCCGAACGCGAGGCAGCGGCGCTGTTGCTGGAGGCCAGCGCGCCGCCGGGCAGCACGGTCGGGGCGGACAAGGGCTACGATGTGGCAAGCTTTGTGGCCGCTGTCCGTATCCGGGCCGTCACGCCCCACGTTGCTCAGAAGGTCCGCTGGAGTGCGATCGATGGCCGGACCACGCGGCATGCGGGCTATCACGTCAGTCAGCGGAAACGGAAACTCGTAGAACAGGTCTTTGGCTGGATGAAGACCGTCGGCGGCTTGCGCAAACTCCGGCATCGCGGTGTCGCCCTCGTGGATTGGCAGCTTACCTTCGCCGCCACGGTCTATAACTTGGTCCGGCTGCGGAATCTGGAGGCGAGGTGTCCCTGATCACCGGCCGCGCGTGTCGCCGGCCCCTTGATCGGGGCCAGCGCACAGCCGTGCGCACCGTTGTCGGTCGGTGGTGACTCGCATGATCCTTAGAAAACGGCCCGATCACCCGGGTTCTTCAGCAGCCTGCTAGCTGCGCACGGCAGAACGGTCACGTGTGCATCCGGTAGAACACGACGAGGACGTTCTTGTCGCCCTCAAAGTCCGCCAGGTTGACTGCGTCGCCCTGGATCGACGTACCGATAATATTCGGCGCGGGAACTTCCTGCGCTGCCCCGGTACCGCTCAGGACTAGCAGGACTACGGCCCCAAGCAGATATCTTGTGATGTTCATCCGCCTACACTGCTTCAAGGGTTCCTCCCTGTCAATACGCGCTGGCGTGCATCGCCACTCCTGGCCCTTCAACTGGTTTGAAGAGCTGCGGCGGCTGGCGCCGACGGACTAAGCCCACGCGCGTCCGTTTCGGGCTCGCTCATGGCGGATAGGTCCTTGTATCTCGCGAAACGACTACCATCACGTCGGGACGCGGTAGCCCGCATAGTCCCGGGTCGTCGAGACCGCAAGGCAGCAGGGGCGCCGCGTCCGTTTGCTCCGTCAGAGCCCGTACAGTTGCCAGGGCGAGAAGCCCGCATCACGCAAGGCTGGGTGCGCACGGAGCGTTGCGTGATGGAGGACCAATGCCCCCCTGTTTTGTCGGACTCGATATTGCCAAAGATCACATCGACGTCAGTGTGCGGCCCACGGGGGAGCACTGGCAGGTAGAGCAGACGCCCGACGGTCTGACGGCGCTCGTGGCTCGCCTGGTCGCGTTGGCGCCGGCCCTCGTCGTGGCGGAAGCCACGGGCGGGTACGAAACCGCGGTAGTCACGGCGCTCGCCGTGGCGCAAGTGCCGATCGCTGTCATCAATCCGCGGCAGGTGCGCGCCTTTGCGAAGGCGATCGGCCGCCTGGCCAAGACGGACGCGATCGATGCCGCCGTACTGGCGCTCTTTGCGGAGCGCGTCCGCCCCGATGTGCGGCCGTTGCCCGACGACGCCCAGCAAGAGCTCGTCGCGTTGGTTACTCGTCGGCGGCAGCTGGTCGACATGCTCACGGCTGAGCGGAATCGCCTGGACACGGCCCGCCGGTCCGTCTACGCGAGCGTGCAGCAGCATGTGCGCTGGCTCGAGCGACGCCTCCACGAGACCGACGCGAATCTCACCACCACGCTGCAGTGCAGTCCGCTCTGGCGGGCGAAGGATGATTTGCTGCGCAGCGTGCCGGGCGTCGGCCCGATCACCTCACGCATGCTCATCGCGCTGCTGCCCGAGCTCGGCGCCCTCTCGCGGCGCCAAATCGCCAGTCTCGTGGGCGTCGCGCCCCTCAATCGCGACAGCGGGCAGCAGCGGGGTCGACGGGTGGTCTGGGGCGGTCGGGCCGCCGTCCGGAGACCGCTGTACATGGCCACGCTGACGGCCACGCGACACAATCCGGTCATCCGAGCCTTTTATCAGCGGTTACGCGCGACGGGAAAGCCACCCCTCGTGGCGCTCGTGGCCGCGATGCGGAAACTACTCACCATCCTCAACGCAATGGTCAAGCATCAAGAATCATGGCAACCCGTCAACGTCGAAAACTAAGACAGTTGCTGCCTTGTCGCGTAGTGTTTAGGAATTGGCATGGGGCGCGACAAGCTGCGTCCCAGGCTATACTTTCTGAGCCAACGGATTCACCTGGTTTCACCGGAGAAATCTATGAAACGCATTACAAGAGTAACTTTGGTTCTCTCGGCGATTGTAGCTCTCGCGAGCCCCGCCCTTGTCAAGCTCAAGGCCCAGGCGGTGTCCTCGGTTGAGCCATATAAGGTCGGGACCTTTGAGATCGGCGGTGCGCCGACGGTAGGAATCGTCCTCAGGGACACTCTGGTCGTTGACCTTGCGGCGGCGAACACCGCTCTCGAGATCAATCCGATGTACCCGCACGTCAACGCGCCGGCGGATATGCTCGACTTGATCGGGCAGTACGAGTACGGTCTGAAGTACCGGATTTACGAGATCGTCAACAACGTAGTGGGCAGCGACCTGCTTGAAGCAGACTACGTTCACCGTGTCGCCGACGTGGACATCCTTCCTCCGATCATGTATTCGAGCAAGATCATGAACGCGGCAGTCAACTTCTACACGCACGCGTGTGAAGGCTGCACCCCGGAAGAGCTGGCGGAGAGGACCCGGGAGCGGCAGGAGAATCGGGGGGTGCCGTACCTGTTCCTCAAGCCAACACGCGGCGCGGTCATCGGCAGCGGTCAGGACATTATCCTGCCTTATGGCCGTGACCGGATCGAATGGGAAGTTGAGTTGGCTGTCGTATTCGGCCGTGCGGGCAAGTACATCTCTGCGAGCCGCGCGTACGACCATGTGTTCGGCTACATGGTCGCCATGGATGTTTCCGATCGTGGCGGGCGTCCTCCCGGTGGTTACGGCTCCGGTTCGGACTGGTTCGTCGGTAAGGGCCATGACACTTTCGCGCCCCAGGGGCCGTGGATTGTTCCAAAGGAGTTCTACGGAGATCCGATGGAGCGCTTGCACCAGAGTCTGGTCATCGACGGCGTGACCGTTCAAGAGGCCAGGGCAGGTGACATGATCCACAATATCCCGGAGCTGATCGAGTACGCTTCGTCGCTCATCACCGTGTTTCCCGGCGACGTTATGCAGAGCGGGACATCGGGCGGAACGGGCGCTGGCCGCGTTGAGCGCGCGTCAGGCTCTGGGTACCTGCAGGCTGGTGAGACCATCGAAGCCTCCATCGAGGGTATAGGGACGCTGAGGCACACCGTCGTCGCTGAGGATGGCGTTCCGGACGATCTGTCCGGCGCACAGCTGCCCCCAACTAGTTCGTACCGCTAGGACAACTGAGGCCCTAAGCCAAGCGAAGACCATCAGGACAGAGCGCCGGCCGGATCTCCCCGGCCGGCACTCTTCTGTTTTCAGGGTCACACGCCAGCGCGGCGCGTATCGCGACTGGGCGCATCACTCCTGATAAGTCGCGTAGTGTTTACATATCTGGGTCGGACGGGCCGGAGCCTGTGACGCACGTCCCGTAGACATCGCGAAAATAGGAGACACTTCCGGGCCTGGGGAGGAGGAATCCCATGGGCAAGGAAGCATCGCCAGAGAAAGTCGTGCAGGAGTGTGAGCACCGCCCACTCATGTCCTGCCGAACCTGACGAGGGGCAGACTTCAGCCATGACCAATGCCGAGCTGATCGCGCGCGACACCGCGCACCTGATTCACCCGCTGCACGACACTCGAGCCCAGCAATCGGCCCGCGTCTGGGTCAAGGGCGAGGGCGCCCTGTTGACGGACGCGGACGGGAACGAGTGCATCGACGGGCTCGCCGGTCTGTGGAACGTGCTGGCCGGTCATGGGCGACGCGAGTTGGCAGAGGCGGCGCGCGCCCAAAGCGAAACACTCGCCTACATGTCCTGCTACACCGGCAGCTCGAACAAGCCGGCGATCGAGCTTGCCGAACATCTCGCGGCGCTGACGTACCCGTCGATCAACCACTTTTTCTTCACATGCGGCGGCGGCGAGGCGACCGAGAGCAGCGTCAAGATGTCGCGCGCCTACTGGAAGCTGCGTGGCAAGCCGGACAAGACAAAGGTCATCTCCCGCATCGACGGCTACCACGGCGTGACGCTGGCAGCCATGAGCGCCACTGGGATGAGCGCCTACTGGCCGCTGTTCGAGCCACGGGTCCCGGGATTTCTCCACATTCCATCACCCGACCCATATCGCTACGAGGCCCCGCCGGGCGTGAGTCAGGGCATCGGGGCGGCCAACGAGCTCGAACAGGCGATCCTCGCCGAAGGGGCCGACACCGTCGCGATGTTTCTGGCCGAGCCGGTGCAGGGCGCAGGCGGCATCATCGTCCCGCAGGACGACTACTTCCCTCGCATCCGGGAGATCTGCGACCAGTACGACGTGCTGCTGGTGGCCGACGAGGTAATCACGGCGTTCGGGCGCACGGGCACGCTGTTTGCCCTCGACCACTGGGGCATCGAGCCGGACATAGTCCAGTTCGCCAAGGCGATCACCTCCGGGTATGTGCCGTTCGGCGGCATCGGCATCAACGATGCGGTTGCCGCCACGCTCGACGACGACGGTCGCGCGTGGATGCACGCCTACACGTATTCGGCCCACCCCGTGGGATGCGCGGTCGCCATGCGCAACCTGCGGATCATCGAGGACGAGGACCTGCCCGGCCAGTGCGCGGCCAAGGGTGACCGACTGATCGGCGCGCTGCGAGCCGCGCTGGGCGACCATCCCCACGTCGGCGATATCCGCGGCAAGGGGCTCATGTGCGCCGTCGAGCTCGTCGCCGATCGGTCCACCAAGCAGTGCTTCCCCGCCGGCGACGAAGTGGGGCCGCGCATCCACCAGGAAGCGGCAGGTCGGGGCCTGTTCAGCAGGGTCAAGGCCGACACCTACCTGCTCGCGCCGCCCGCTGTCATCACCGACGACCAACTGGACCGCACCGTCGCGATCTTGACCGACTCGATCCGCGCCGTCCTCGGGTAGGGACACGACCAGCCTGCTTGCCTTCGCCAAGGCCTCGGCGAGGTCTCGCCGTCGTTCGCTGCGTGAGCAACGAACAGCGAACGGAGGTAAAAAGGGCGCTGGCCTACGCGCCGGAGGTCGCCTCGGCGATGCTCCAGCGGCACGGGGCCGATGGCCCCACGCACACCGTTCCTGCTGCGCACCGACCGTTAGGCCCTGGCGGCGTTGAACCGCGGGGCCGCCGACGCGCTGCGGGGTGTGGACACCGGCGACACCGGCACGCGCGGATGAACCGCCGGACGGCGGGTCACCGCAGTCAACAGCCTGAGCAAGTAGAGCGATTGGGTTACACTCCGGCTGCACAGTCGCGGTCCGCATCTGGACCGCGCGGCCCGGCACCCATGCTCTAGCCAGCCCGTGACTATTCCGAGTAGCTGATTCGATACAGCGCGCCCTGAAAGTCGTCAGACACCAGCAACGACCCGTCTGGCAGTTCGAGTACATCAACGGGGCGTCCCGCCACGCGACTCCCGTCGTAAAAACCCTGAGCGAACACCTCCTGGCCAGAGGAGTTGCCATCCTGGACCCGCACCACCGCGACCCTGTAGCCAAGCGGCGTGGTCCGGTTCCATGAACCGTGCTGGGCCACAAAGATCTGATCCTTGTATTGCGACGGGAACATGTCGCCCCTGTAGAACATCATCCCGATCGCTGCAACGTGAGGGCCCATCTTCACGACCGGCGGTCGGTAGTCGGAGCACGAATGACCTTCGCCGAACTCAGGATCGAGAACATCTCCCTGGTGGCAGTACGGAAAGCCGAAGTGCTGCCCTCTGGCGGTGGCGCGATTCAACTCGTCGCTGGGCAGGTTGTCGCCCAACCTGTCGCGGCCGTTGTCGGTGAACCAGAGGTCCCCAGAGCCGGGATCGAACGCGAGCCCGACAGAGTTCCGGACTCCTCTGGCGTAGACCTCGAGCTCCGATCCATCCGCGTTCATCCGCATGATCGTCGCCCAGGGATCGTCGTTTTCACAGACGTTGCAGGGACCGCCAACGGGCACGTACAGCTTGCCGTCGGGCCCGAACTCCAGGTACTTCCAGCTGTGGTCGATCCCGTTCACCGGCATGTCGGTCAGCACCACGGGGTCCGGTGGGTTCTGAAGATCAGTCAGGATGTTGTCGTAGCGCGTAATCCGGTTGTTCTCCGCCACAAACAACGCACCGGCTCTGAACGCCACGCCGTTGGGTACCGTCAGACCGCTGAGGATCGTCATGACCTCATCAGCGGTGCCATCGCCATCCGTATCGCGTACGGCGTAAATGTTGCCCACTTCGGGTGCGCCGGTGAACTGCCCAAAACTACCCACAAACACCGTGCCGTCGTCTGCAAGTGCCATCTGTCTTGCCGCCTGCAGGCCCTCGGCGTAGACCTCGATCTGAAAACCCGGAGGCAGGGAGATCGCGTCAAGTGCGATCGGTTGCGAAGGGCCTCCACCCTGGGCCTCGCCAGGCACGGGCAACAAGCAGAAAAGGACGGCCGCGACGATCAACGCAGCAGCAGACTCAACTTTGAGTTTCGAATGCATCGACTAGACTCCTCGGAATCGATTTTGGGCCTGGGCGAAAGGGATTGACGCAGAACTCGACAAGTGTGAAGGATCGACTGGTCGAGCGCAATCATTGGCTGAGGTCACCCGCAGGGCGGCTTCGGCGTCGCCTCATTTCAGACCAAGGGTGTTGCCGGCCGCCAGCAAGCTGATCGCCTCCTGCAGGCGCCTCATCCTGGTCTCTTCCTTCTTAGCAGAATCGATCCAGCCGACGTACATGCGTCGCTGCGACGGCGCAAGGCGATCAAAGGAGTGCCGAGCGTCGCGTTGAGCACTGATCGCTTTCCAGATGTACGGAGGAACTTCTTTCGCTGATGGCCGCGGGGCATCGCCGCCGCGGTTCGTTGGCGCGAGCTTGCGTCCCGAGGGCATCAGCCGTCCCTCGGCCTGGAGTCTGGCATATCGTCAGCGATTTGCCGTCGACCACCTGCTATCCGGCTTGCGAGGCGTAAACTTGCGTGCGTACCGCGCATCGTCGAGACGCTTGATCAAGCTGTCGATCCAGCCGAAGCACAACGCCTCGTCGACGGCATCCTCGTAGGAGACGCACGCCAGGCCGGTATGGAGCTTGTAAAAGATCAGCCATACCTCTTGTTCCGAGTTGTGATGCCTGTTGAGCCACGCGCGCCACTGTGCAGCCGTTTTCGCCTCAACCGTGTTCGGAGACCTTGACGGCACCGTCGATTGCTCTTCGTCGTCCGCCATCCGCCTAAAACGTTCCGCTTCAGCCGCGGCGGCTCACGATGGCATCAGCCGCCGCCGGCTGCATGCGGTGTTGGGCAGCCATCGGTTGGGTCCGCACTGATCTCTCGTAGCGCCTCAGACGCAACGTCCCGACGGGCGGGGGAAATCGCGCGTCGATTTCTCCACGTTCCTCGAAGCCGGCTTGTAGATAGTAATTTACCAAGAACTGATTGTCGGCCACGCAATCGAGGCGAACGAACTCTCTGCCAAGGTGCGTCGCCCGATCTGCAGCCCATTTCAGCATCTGACCACCGAACCGGTGCTTGCCCCACGAGCGTCTAACCGCAAGGGTGTGCACATAGACCGCATCATCTTCAGCGACATCCGGCCAGACGATGGGTTCTCCCATCAACACGCGAAACGCTCCCACCAACTCGTCGCCGATGAACGCCAGATGTACTTCTCTCCGGCCTATCGATTCTGCATAGTAGTCCGAAGAAAGGCGGAAGCTACCCGGACGCCACTGCCTGATTCCACGAGCTTCGAGCCAGTCAGCGACCTCCTCCAGTAGGTCGATGTAACGCCCGAGGTCGTCCTCTTGCGCTGACGCTATGCGCAGTTCTGTCATTTCCTATTCGGGTTGATCTCGTCCCTTTCGGTCTGCCTAAGTAGAATTCGGCTGAACTCGATAGTTCGATATCCGAGCCGCGGTCGCAGTCTATCCCCATGCCGGGCTGGTTGTCGTCGGAAATGGCACTACTCGCGGTGGGAGCGGCAGGGTTCGAGCGGAGGTCGATGTCCCGACGGGCGGCCTGTCGCGTCGAAGCGCTCTGCGCGAAGGCGGGAGCCGGCTGCCGGACGAGGGCGGCGTGGCGGCGGTCACTGCTAGCGTTGAGGAAGCAGGGCGCCCGAGCGCTAGCAGGCTGCTGAAAAACTCCGTGAAATGGGATCGACAGATCGATCCCGGCGTACTACCATGCTCCCAACACCGCTGAAGGGAGCCCCATCATGCGCGGACACGATGAGCAAAGCACTCACATGTTCAGCTACCTGTCGCCGGAACAGCGCGTGCCAGCCGACCATCCGCTCCGCGCGGTTCGCGCGCTGACGGACGAAGCGCTGAGAACGATGTCGCGCAGGTTCGCCGGCCTGTACGCCAACACAGGGCGTCCGTCGATCCCGCCGGAACAGCTGCTGCGCGCGTTGTTGCTGCAGGTGCTCTACACGGTGCGGAGCGAGCGGCTGCTGATGGAAGAGCTCAATTACAACCTGCTGTTCCGCTGGTTCGTGGGCTTGAATTTGGACGACCCGGTTTGGCATCCCACCACGTTTACCAAGAATCGCGACCGGCTGCTGGCGGGCGATCTCGCGGCCGCCTTCTTTGATGCGGTGCAGGCCCACGCGCGGGCGGCCGGGCTGCTCTCGGACGAACACTTCACTGTGGATGGGACCCAATTGGAAGCGTGGGCCAGCCTGAAGAGCTTTCGGTGCCGGGACGCGGCGGAGAGCGACCCGCCCGATGACCCCGGGAATCCCACGGTCAACTTCCACGGGGAGCGGCGGCGCAACGACACGCACCAGTCGACGACCGATCCGGAGGCGATGCTGCCTCGGAAGGGCCAGGGGAAGGAAGCCAAGCTGGCGTATCTGGGCCACGTGCTGCTGGACAAGCGACAGGGACTTGTCGCCAACGTCTGCGCGACTCACGCGACGGGGACCGCCGAACGCGAGGCAGCGGCGCTGTTGCTGGAGGCCAGCGCGCCGCCGGGCAGCACGGTCGGGGCGGACAAGGGCTACGATGTGGCAAGCTTTGTGGCCGCTGTCCGTATCCGGGCCGTCACGCCCCACGTTGCTCAGAAGGTCCGCTGGAGTGCGATCGATGGCCGGACCACGCGGCATGCGGGCTATCACGTCAGTCAGCGGAAACGGAAACTCGTAGAACAGGTCTTTGGCTGGATGAAGACCGTCGGCGGCTTGCGCAAACTCCGGCATCGCGGTGTCGCCCTCGTGGATTGGCAGCTTACCTTCGCCGCCACGGTCTATAACTTGGTCCGGCTGCGGAATCTGGAGGCGAGGTGTCCCTGATCACCGGCCGCGCGTGTCGCCGGCCCCTTGATCGGGGCCAGCGCACAGCCGTGCGCACCGTTGTCGGTCGGTGGTGACTCGCATGATCCTTAGAAAACGGCCCGATCACCCGGGTTCTTCAGCAGCCTGCTAGGCGAAGTTCGTCCACCCGAGACCGCGGCTCTGCGTGTAGGCTATGCGGCATGAGCGACACCGCATCTCCGGCTCCTATCAACACTCCACCGCTTCCCTCGATGTCCACCGGCAGCATGATCAGGCACTTCGGGCCTGGAATGATTCTGATGATGACCGGGATCGGCACCAGTCATCTGGTCACGGCTCCGCTGGCTGGCGCGCAGTTCGGATACATCCTGCTGTGGTCTGTGCTGGCCTCGTACGTCTTCAAGTACTACGGCTTCGAGATGGCGTTCCGATTCACGCACGCGACCGGGCGGAGCATGCTGGACGCGTATGCCACGGCACCCGGTAAGTGGCCGCTCTGGTACATGCTCGTCACGACGATCGTCCAGAGCGCGCTTGGCCAGGCGGGACGCCTCGCCGCAGCGGCCGCCGTGCCGTACTTCATCGTGGAGTACTACTTCGGGCTGACCCTGAACCCAGGGATCTACGCGTTCGTACTGGGCGTAGTAGCCGTCACGATTATTCTGCGTGGGCGCTACGCGATGCTCGAAACGCTGACGAAGCTGTTCGCCGGTGTGCTCTGCGTCTCGAGCCTCATCGTCTATTTCGTGGAGCCCGCGCCCGCCTCGGCCTTCCGGTATTTCCTGATGTTCGACACGCCTGAAGGGTCGATGATCATCATCGCGGCGTTCTTCGGTCTGCTGCCAACCGGCATCGACGTATCGTTGCAGGCGTCGGAGTGGGGTAAAGCGAAGCGGACCGGCATGGGTCGCCTTCGCGAACAACTTGAGGCGCATGGCGTGACCCAACGCTTCAACCCGCTGACCTCGCCCAAGAGCGCCCTGACCGTCGACACCTCCAAGCTGCCGGCCGACGCTCTTGAATACTGCCGCCGTTGGTTCACGATCGGCATGCTGGATTTCAGGTTCGGCCACATCATCTCCTTCGCCATCGCGAGCGTCTTTCTCCTCCTCGCGGCCCAATGGATTCCCGGAAGCGACGTCAGCGGCAACGCCGTCATGGGCGAGATCGCCGGCATTTTCACCAATAGCGTCGGTCCTTGGATGATGATCGTGTTCCTGGTCGGGGCGTTTGCGGCCACGTTCTCGACCGCGTTCAACTACTTTGACGGCTGGCCTCGAGTCGTTGCCGCTTGTTGCCGCAATCTGTTCCCCGGAACGGCCCGGTTGCGGGGAATCGCCGCCGATGAGCTCACCGAGGAGCACCGCACGACCGCGTACTCGGAGTACAACATCTACCGGGCGACGATGCTGTTCTCCCTGGTCGCAGCCGTGGCGATCATGGCTGGCGTCAACCGGCCGGTCTGGCTGGTGCTCATCGCGTCCGCCCTTGCCTACTTCGTCGCCCCGGTGATCTTCTTTCTCAATCTGTACTACTGTTTCACGGTGATACCGAACACCGATCGCCTCTTCTATCCGTCGCGGTTTGCAACAGTGTTCGGATGGCTGAGCTTCGTCATGTTCACCGGCATGACGGCCGTGCTGATCTGGGATCGACTGCTGTAGGAGGGTGCACGAACAGGCCGGTGCCTTCAACTCCGTGAGCGGGTGATCGGGGACAAGGCCGCCGCGCCCCGATCAGGACCCGCCGGGAGACTGTGACAACGGACCTAGGGCCGCAGTTCCACCCCGAGCGCCGGCAGATCAATACCGGACGCGACGACCTCCCACCGCTCACCGGCGGCGATGGCCGGCGGCGGGGTCAGCGTGCCAGTGGTGATCACCTCGCCAGGCCGCAACGGCTCGGCGCCAGCTTGCGCGGCGATTGCCGAGGCCAGTTCGCCCATGCAAACGGCGGGGCTCTCCAGTACATTCTTGCCTCCGCCCTCCGCGACCAGTTCCCCGTTCTTCGACAAACGCACCGTGAAGGCAGCCAGTTGATCGACGAGCGCCGGAATGTTTCCACTGTCGACAGGCACAGGTGTCCCGACGACGAGGGCGGCGTGAAAGCCAAAGGACGCCACGAGATCAGCGGCCTTGAACTTCCAGTCCGGGAACGGATTGTCGACCAGCTCGTACCCGAGCGCGAGCCATTCGACGCACCCGAGCACGGCAGAGGCGTCAGGCGACGTCGGCACACTCTTGAGCTTCATGACGACTTCTGGCTCAAGCTTCGGCGCACGCATCCTCGCCAGCGACGCGGACGCGCGTCCGTTCTCCGCGAAGTGCACGGTGTCGTCGTACATGTTGGCCCACAGGACAGTCTCGATCTTGAGGGCCCGCCACACCGCCTTGTTCGCAGCGCCCACCTTTCGTCCAACGATCGTGCGACCTTCGGCCCGTCTCATCTGCGTGAGTTCCGCCTCCACCGCATAGGCGGTCGCCAGATCGCATCCGCCTTCGCGGGCCGTCGGCGCCACGGCAATGCGACTGCCGGATGTGTACGCGTCAAACAATTCTTTCGCCAGTGCCATTACGCCGTATCCTCCATGCTTATCCGCTGATTCGCGGCCATTATATCGGGAGCCCTTCTTGCGCTTGCGCGCTGGCGGCCGGCGCACACGATGTGACGGGCGCCCGCGACGTGCCTCGCGCTGGACCCGCAGCGTCGGGCGTCCCTTGGGACGCGGCATCGGGCGTCCTTGCGGACGCGGCATCGGGCGTCCCTTGGGACGCGGCATCGGGCGTCCCTTGGGACGCGGCATCGGGCGTCCTTTGGGACGCGGCATCGGGCGTCCTTGCGGACGCGTCTGGCGGGTGACTTGCGAACAGATCGAGCAGGGTCATCGGGACAGGTGACGAAGGACTCATTGTGACCTCGAAAATGTTTGGGCTCTGCGCGCGTTACACCGACGCTGGCAGCACATCGTACACATCATCGTACGCATGCAGCGCCTTCTCAATCCGGCCGCGGCTGGCCGTGTCGGTGGCACTCGACAGTTGTGCGACGAGATCCTCTCGATTGCCGAAGATCCCGTCGAGGATCGCCGCACGATCCGCCTCCGACTGCTCAATGATGGCAAGCAGCACCCGGGAACCGTACTTGATCCATCGCGACTGCGGAACCAGGCGCCCGTTCGCATCGGTCTCCACGACCTGGCGCTTCAGGACCGTCAACACAAGTTCCGCGTGCGACTCCTCGTAGACGACGCCCAATTTCGCAAAGAGCTGCTTGACCGTCTCGCGACGCTCATCCAGCAAGCGCATGAACAACTCTGGTGTGACCCGATCGCCCTTCTTGCTCCTCTCGCCGTCCGCGGTGAGTTCGACTCCGTGGAACACTGTGAGGTAGAGAAAATGCCAGAAGATCTCGTAGGTGGCGAGGTCGTTCATGAAACGCAGGCCGGTCCGCGGGTCGTAAATGGCCGCCGCGTTGTTGCCCTGGAGCTGCTGGAACATGAACTCCGTGGACATGTACATGGCGTAGCGAAGGCCATCCTCGGTCGTCGGGCCGTCGGGCCGCGCGAGCAGACGTTCTCGCGCCTCCTCCGAGAACAACTTGTCTACGGTGAGGTCATCGGCGGTCAGCTCGAGCGGACGAATCTTGCCGTCGGCGATGAGCCCAAGTGCCTCGAGGCGGCTGGTCTCCTCCGGATTGAGCTTGTCCACCACCCTCTGCAGGTCGGCCGCGTTGGCGACGAGTGACTCTCGCCCAGCCTCAACGTACGCCGGAGAGATCGTCGCCACCCAGCTCTGCCGGTAGGTATCGTGCAGCGTTCCGTTGATGCGGAACAAGCCCGTCAGCCGCTCGCGCAACTTGTCGAACCAGATATCGCGGAGTGCCTTGGCGTCGTGTTCGGGTGCGCGCGGGTTCTGCATCTGCGCCGCCATACCGCCAATCGGCATGCCGCCGGCCAGCAAGGCCAGCAGAGCGTTGCGCATCGTGTAATAGCTCATCGATGGTTCGGTCATTGTGATGGTGTTGGGATCCGGAATCACCATGGAGGGATCGAGCCTGAACATCTCCTCGCGACTGTTTATATAGTCCCAGCGCCCAACGTTCGGCCCGATGAGATTCTCGCGCAGCACCCACATGATCAGTTCCTGTTGCATCGCGTACTCGGCACGCTCGTTGAGCATCTTGATCTTCAGCGTGCCGCGCCGCAGGCCCATGGCCTCTTCAAGCTGCTTGAGCAGCGTCGACACCAGTCGGGCCTCCTGCCACGATTCGATCTTCGGCACGTAGTAGTAGACGCCCGAGCCGTTCCGCTGCTGTGAGTCGAAGTTGCTCAGCGCGTGAATGACCAGTGCGGGCACGATCGCCGGCACCGGCGCGCCATCCAACGAGATCTGCCGGTTGTGCAGGTGCAGCCCCGGCACCCGGTGAAAGATGGTCGGCCACTTTTCCGGTGGAACGTCGATGGTGTATGTCCGGTCCTTCGTCGGGTGCACGAACGGCTTCCCGTCCCACTTGTGGGCGAGAATGTCCGCCAGATTCTGCCACCCGCGATAGAGCTGATCCTTGTAGTCGCCGCCCGCGTCTTCCCAGTCCCACATCCACTGCGACGCGCCGCTGTTGAGCGCGCCCATCGCCATGCCGAGATCGATCGCAGGACCCGTGCCCTCGAGTCCCGGCCTCATCGTGTCGGCGGGAATCGGTACCGTAGCATTCAGACGCCAGGCGTCTGCCGTGTCGCGTCCGAAGAACCCGTCCAGCAGACCGCGCCGTATGGCAGTCGCAGTCGTCGTGTTGCCGTCGGCATCCGCGATCTCGTCGGTGCCAGGCAGAAAGTCATACCGCGCCTCACCGCGCGCGACCTTTTCCTGAAAACGATGCCGAGCCGCCAGTAGCTGTGGCAGATCGGTGGTGATCGCCGCAGTCATGTCCGCGATGAGGTCTTCGACCACCAGCGTGCGTCCGTTCGCCGTGTGCGAGCCAAAAAGCGATGCGTGCTGGTCGCGGATGTCTTGACGAATTCGCAGAGTCACGAGGAGCCTCCCGGGTGTGTAAAAGAAGCGCCACTAGGGGCAGGTAGAAGCGTCAGATTGTACCATCTTGCCCGCGCGCACCCCGTCACCTCCGCAGGCGGGCTACGACGTGTCCCGCCCAGTCGGCACATCGGCCGCGGTTCCCGTGAAGAAACGATACATCCAGATGTCGAGCGAGACGATGCCGACCATCACGAGATACGCGGCCGGCCCGTCAAGCAGATGCAGCTCATTCAGCAGCCTGGAGAGCCCGAAACCGACCACCCAGGCGTCAAAGCTCAAGCACACCCGCCGGAACGTCTCCACTGGGGCGTGCCGAATAATAAAAGCCCCGAGCGGCACGCCAATCGCGATGCTCGGCACGATCCATGGAATCAGCTCAAGGCTGGTGGCGCTGTAGAGACCCGCGAATCCGTAGGCCACGGCCGTCATCGACGATTCCGCGAGGCGGACGAATCCCAGCGCCGCCCGAAAGTCCTTCCTCGCGAGCCCCTGGTTATTCAGCATGACCGCCAGTGGCGGACCAGAGATTGTGGTCACCGAATACAGCACGCCCAGGCTGCCGCCGAAGACGAAGCCAACGGCGCGCTCATTCCGAATCGGCCGCCGGTAGCCCGCTGTCTGCAACAGAATCAGCGGGAGCAATGTCGCGTAGGTCGCGAACCGAAGCCAATCGGCATTCATCTGCGAGACGACAGCTGTGCCGACCATGACGCCCGGAGCCAAGCCGATGACGATTGGCAGCACCCGCTTCCAGATACCCGGCAACGCCTCGCGGTTGACCCAGAGCACGTAAGCGTTCAGCACGACCTCGATCAGCACGAGTGCAGGATTGAGCACGCGGTTGGCGAGAAAGAGGAGCGCGATCGGCACGGTAATCGAAGAAAACCCATAGCCGAACGCCCCATTCACGACGGCCGCAAACAGCGTGATCCCAGCGAGTGCGAAGGTATGCCAGTCGGTCATGCCGGTTCTCTCAACTCGAGCATCTCGCGCGGGCAGTCAACCCTCGAAAGCGCCACGGACGGAAAACGTGAAACGCTGCAACGCACGACAGCAGTCCACTTCAAAACGAACGTCTCTAAACGTGATGACGGAAAGTCGTCTGGTCAGCCGATCGACGGGCGGGAAAGGAGGGACCTGAGACCGCTCTTACCTCACCATCGTCGGCCCGATACACGTGCACCGGCACGGCGCGGACAGGAAAAGACGACAACAGATGAGGCAACGTGCGCGCATGGCGTATTCATTCCTTCTACCGGTCCGAGACCCGGCCTGTCAAGTTCAGCCGTGCGACGGTTTTGACTTCGACGTGTGAACAGGTACAATTCACGCATCGTGTTCTTCACCTGCCGACGGCCGTGCGCGTGTTGTTGTTGGACCTGTCCGGTCCCGGCGCTTTCGGTCCGTCTCCGCGGGTAGCACCACACAAACCCTACAACACGCGAAACGACTGAAAGCCTGGGACCACCTCCCGGGCTTTTGTATTTGTATATGTCCACTACCGCAGTACCGGAACCAGATGTGACCGTGACGCCACGCCTCGATCACCTCCACGCGCTGGAGGCTGAGAGCATCCACATCCTGCGCGAGGTCGTCGCCGAGTTCGAGCGCCCAGTCATGCTGTACTCGATTGGGAAGGATTCGTCCGTCATGCTGCGTCTGGCGCAGAAGGCGTTCCATCCGGGCCCGATCCCGTTCCCGCTACTCCATGTCGATACCACCTACAAGTTTCACGAGATGATTCGCTTCCGAGACGACATGGCCGCGTCGGTGGGCGCCAGACTGATCGTGCATACCAACGAGGAGGCGATCAGCGACGGCACGCAGCCGTTCAAGGTCGGCACCCAACGCTGCTGCGGCCTGCTCAAGACCAAGTCCCTGCTGGACGGGCTGCAGGCCGGAAACTTTGACGCGGCGCTCGGCGGTGCCAGACGTGACGAGGAACGCTCGCGCGCGAAGGAGCGTGTCTTCTCGCTACGTGACGCGAACGGCCAGTGGGATCCCAAACGTCAGCGGCCGGAGCTGTGGAACCTCCTCAACGGCCGACTGGGGCCTGGCGAGAGCATCCGCATTTTCCCGCTGTCGAACTGGACCGAAATCGACGTCTGGCAGTACATCCACGTCGAAGAGATTCCGATCGTGCCGCTGTATTACGCCAAAGAGCGCGAGGTCATCGTCCGAGGCAATTCCCTCATCGTCCAGGAACAGCCGTTCGTCGTGACCATGCCAGGCGAGAAGCCGCAGATGGTGAAATGCCGGATGCGCTCGCTCGGCTGCTCACCCTGCACAGGCGCCATCCGGTCCGATGCCGACACAGTGCCGAAGATTATCGAGGAGCTGATTTCCACGCGACAGTCAGAACGTCAGCTTCGGATCATCGATCACGACCAGGACGGGTCGATGGAACTGAAAAAGCGCGAGGGGTATTTCTAGTGGCCGATCCTCGTTATGAGTAAGGCGGATTTCGGAGCGCGGCGCCCGGCTGACCAGGCGCGACGACTGAGCATATTGTCCATATTCGAGGGAGGAGCAACGCCGACAGCCGGGATGCCCCGCCCGAAAGGCGCCTTGGACATGACAAGGGCAGGTCACTAGTGGCCGGACTGCTGCGCATCTGCACCGCCGGCAGCGTAGACGACGGGAAGAGCACGCTCATCGGACGGATGCTCCACGACTCACAGTCGGTCTACGAGGACCAGATCCACTCCGTGCAGGCGGCGTCGAAGAATCTGGCAGCGGGCCCGATCGACTTCGCGCTGTTCACCGACGGGCTGAAAGCTGAGCGGGAGCAAGGCATCACCATCGATGTTGCCTACCGGTACTTCGCCACCGCCCGGCGGAAGATCATCCTCGCCGACACCCCCGGCCACGAGCAGTACACGCGCAACATGGCCACCGGCGCGTCGACGGCGGACCTGGCGATTCTCCTCGTTGACGCCCGGGAAGGCGTGAAGGTCCAGTCGCGCCGCCACGCGCGCATCGCCCGCCTGCTTGGCATCACCGACTTCGTCCTGGCCGTCAACAAGATGGACCTCGTTGATTTCGACCGCGAAGTGTTCGACAGCATTCGCGACGAGTTCGAAGAGATTCTGATCGGCGCGCGGTGCCATGCAATACCACTCAGCGCACTGCATGGCGACAACGTGATCACGCTCAGCGAGCGCACACCGTGGTTCGAGGGGCCGAGCCTGCTTGAACATCTGGAGACGGTTGACGTCGCTCGGGATCTGACCGCGTTGCCTGTTAGATTTCCCGTGCAGCTCGTGCTTCGACCGCACGACACATTTCGCGGGTACTCAGGTCAACTGGCGTCCGGTACGATCCGGGTAGGCGACCAGGTCACCGCCTGGCCGTCGGGGAGTACCGCACGCGTGCAGCGAATCGTGACCTACGAGGGTGACCTCGACATGGCGTTTGCGCCCATGTCCGTGACGCTGACGCTCGACGAGGAGATCGACATCAGCCGTGGCGACCTTCTCGCCACCGACCCTCCCGACGTCGGTCAGCACTTCGAGGCGGACGTGGTCTGGATGGACGAGCGCGCGCTTGATCCCGCGCGCGTCTATCTCCTAAAACACACGACGCGCACGGTCACCGCGGAAGTCGGCCACGCGTTGTTGCTGAATCAGATCGGGACGGTCTCCGTCTCGACGTCGCAGCCGCTCGTGTTCGACCCGTACGCCAACAACCGCATCACCGGCGGGTTCATCCTGATCGACCCGTCGACGCATTTCACGGCCGGCGCCGGCATGATCACGCACGCGGTGCGCGACGGCGTGGCACCAGGCAAGGCGCCCGTCACCGCAGCCGAGCGACTGGCGCTGCTCGCTCGCCACGCGGGGTCCGATGCGGACGCGATCAAGGCTATCGAGAAGGCGCTGGAGGAGATGCTGCTATGAACGACGTACACGGTGTGAGCGCTGACGTCATTGCCAAAGCCCTGACCAGCGCGCAGACTCCGTGCATCACGTCGAGCTTTCAGGCGGAGTGCGTCGTGCTCACGCACATGCTGCGCGCCGAGCGGCCGGATATCCCGGTGCTGTTTCTCGATACCTTTCACCATTTTTCCGAGACGCTGACATACCGGGACGAGATCACGCAGTCGTGGGGGTTGAACCTGTTCAACCTGCACGCCGAAGCGCCGAAGGTCGGCCTCTGGCAGGCTGAGAGCACCGATGCGTGCTGCGCACGCCACAAGGTCGGGCCGCTCTTTGCGGCGCTCGAGACCTACGACGTCTGGTTCACGGCCCTCCGCCGGGACCAGTCGCCGTCCCGGGCTGGAGTTCGGGAGGTCGAGCCGTTTCGTCTGCCGAGCGGCAAGACGATCCGACGTGTGAGTCCGTTGGCGGCGTGGACGGCAAAGGACGTCTGGGCGTACGCCAAGCAGCACGGCATCCCGCTGCTCCCCCTCTACGACCTCGGCTACACGAGCATCGGCTGCGAACCGTGCACGTCGCTCCCGCTCGACCCGTCCAACCCCCGCTCGGGCCGCTGGCAGGGCGAAAAGCTGGAGTGCGGGATTCACATCGAAGTCGCGAAACCCGGTTGATCTGACGGAGGGTCCGGTCGCCCAGCGCCACCTTCCGGTCTCTACGGATACCCCTGTGCAGAACTAGGCGCACCCTCCCGTACCCGAAACGGCTGGCCCGAGCCGTCAACGCCCCAGGTCTCCCCCGCAAACGGACCCTCGGTGAAGGTCCGCCTCGCCCCCATCGCCACACCTGACAGATCCGGCACGCCGGTCGTCCCCTGGCCGTATTGAACGCGGCGAGGGGGCGGAAGCATGTTGTCGTAGATCGTCTCGTAGCGAACCCTGAACCCCTCCTCGTCAACGAATCCAACCGATTGCTGGAACAGCCCCGGCGGTGCTGCGCCGGGAGCTACGGTCCCCTCAAAAACATACAGGCGATTCTCGTGCAGGTGGATCGCGGCAAAGGTACGCGATCGATCGGCGTTGGTGAGTTGGACCCGACGTCCCTGAACGCGTTCGGCGTAGTAGTACGCGTAATGCGTCACCTTGGTGTCCCTTTGCAGGAGCGTCCACACCGCATAGTCGAGTGCTCCTCGCACTTCGTTGTCTCCGACGTCCGCGTAATCGACGACCGTGACGGAATAGTGGTTGGGACCATTTTCGATACTGTGGATACGACCCGGCAACGTGCCACCAGACTCCCTCGCCCACGTCACGTCCCGCACCACGGGCTCACCCGGGAAATTGACCGTGAAGAAATCTGCTCGGCTGGTGTACTCGATCCACTCCTGGGCGAATGTGGGCTCAGACACCAACAAGACGAAGGCAACCGCAACGAGTGGAATCAGGCGCATGATCTAACCTCCCATCCTTTCGGGCCCCGTCTTTACCCCGTCCACGGGCCGCCGCCCATCCGCTGATGGCGAACCACGCGATGCCTGAAGCTAATCGACCGGCAATGTCTCAGCGGGCGTTGCGGGTAACCGACATCGGTGCACTCACCATCGGCGCCATGACGAGACGCTCGAGAATATCGAAGAGCAACCGCCGGTGGCCGCGGCGCTCGTCGCTCACATCGGCTGACGAAGTGGCCACGAGCACAAGCTCCAGTTCCGGCAGGACGAAGATGTATTGCCCCCCGTAGCCCCAGGCGAAGCAGGTGTCGTAGTCGCCGATCTGATGCACCCACCAGCCGTATCCGTAACGCCGATCGCGCAGCGGATCGACGTTGCCGTTGGGGTTGAACCCGGGATTGCCCGGTCGGCGGTTCCGCGGCCGTCCCTCGCACGACCGCTCCACCCATCGCCTGGACACGATCTGCTCGTCGGCGGCGCGGCCCTCGTTCAGATACAACTCGCCGAAGGCCAGCATCTGCCGCGGCGTCACCAACATGTCGTTGCCGCCAAAGTAGACACCCTGCGGATCACGTGGCCACGGCGGCAACGAAAACCCGAGCGGTTGCGCCAGGACCTCGTTGGCAAACTCTCGCGTCGTCGAGCCAGCGGCTTTGGTCAGAATCGCAGAGAGGAGATGCGTGTTGCCGGTGCTGTACTCCATCTCTTCGCCCGGCGCGGCGAACATCGGTCGGGCCAGCGCGTGGCGCACCCAGTTGCGGCTCGTCACCCAGGCGCCATAGTTGCGGTTACTGGTTCCCTCGAGCCCGGGCCTCATCGTCAGCAAATGCTCGACGGTAATCTCCCTCTTGCGCGTGTCCGGGTCGCTGGACAGCTCCGGGAAATAGGTCACGATCGGCGTGCTGGCGTCAGCAATCAGACCACGATCGATGGCGATGCCCACCAGGGCCGCAATGATGCTCTTGGAGGCCGACTTGATGTTCGCGTGCCGATCACGATCGACACCGTTGTAGTACCGCTCGAACAGCAGCTCACCCTGCAGGCTGACCAGGAGGCTGTGGAGGCGCGGCAGGGTGTTGGCTGCGCGATCGACCGCGTCGACCTCGTCAGCGCTCAGGGCTCGGACCGTGGGCGCCTCCACAGCGGGAGCGACGGCCTCATTCGAGACGCCGCCCTCGGCACCGGACGCCGGATCCGCTCCGCTGCTACGGACCGCCGCACCAATCGCCCAGAGGGTTGCAATGAGCGCCACCGACAAGCCAATACGCTTCACGAGGCCGATTATACGCGGGCTGAGGTGTGTTGCGGAGCCCGGCTACGATGTCGCCGGTTCGATCTGGAATCGGAAGATATACGGCGAGCTCCGGGTGCCGACGATGATCTCATCCCCGTCCCGTAACTCGGTCCGACCGCCTTGTCGACGGCCACCCAGGCGCTGGCCGCCTACGATCGTGCCGCACGAACTGCCACGGTCGGTGAGAAAGAACTGGCCGCCGACGTCCTCGATCGTGAAGTGTGCCCCTGCGATCTGCAGAGCCGCGGCAGGATCCTCCGGCAGATAGACGTCGTTCAGCTCAGGGGCTGCGCCCCTGCGCTGTTCGGTCAGCGCGCTGGGCAGTTTCAGCTCGCGGGGCGCCGAGCGGCGTTCGCGCCCGAACTTAAAAGAGCCAGTCACGACCCGTACTTCGTCAGCACCAAGCGCGCGTCGCGCTTCGTCAGTTACCGCCACCAGTGTCGCCTTCTGTCGAGAATCGGTCATTGCGTCAGGTCCAGCACAATTGTATGACTCACATGCGCGCGCCGCCAGCCTTCCTGTTGATCTCCCGCTATCACGGGTCTTTCTTGTCGGCTTTTGTCGCTTGCCTGACTCTAGTAACCATCTGCTACGCTACATTCTTGCATCGCACCCCCCAGGAGATATCCGTCGATGATACGTTCGCCCTTGATCCTACCGGCGCTGATCTGCGCTGCGCTCGCGTGCTCGGCTCCAGTCATGGCGCAAGTGCCTCCCCCTGCGACAAATCAGGAGTCACCAGCATGGACGGTCACCGCCGGAGCCGGCCTGGCACTCACCAGCGGCAATACCGACACGTCAACGGTAAACGCCTCCTACGAGGTTGTCTACGATCCGCAGGCACGATACCTCGTCAGGTCCGACGGGCTCATGATTCGAGGGAAGAACGAAGGCGACCTGTCCGCCGACCGGCTCGGTCTCAACGTGCGCTCAGAATTCAAGCTGAACGGACGAGTATATGTGTTTGGCCAGAACCAGTTCCTGCGTGATCGCTTCAAGAGCATCGACTATCTCTTGGCGCCTGCGGGCGGGTTCGGCTACAGCGTCGTCGAAACACCCGAAACCACGATAGCTATCGATCTCGGTCTTGGTGGCGTGTGGGAAAAGAACGCGAGCATCGACGTCTCGGCATCTGGTTCGATGACGATCGGAGAGTCGCTGTCCCAGACACTGACAGCAACCACGTCGCTGACCCAATCGTTCTCGGGGCTCTGGAAGACCACGGATTTCGAGGACTCGCTCCACGTCTTCAGTCTCGGCGTGTCGGCCACCATGTCCACGCGCACCCAGCTCAAGGTCGAACTGCTCGATACGTTCAAGAACAAGCCGCCGGTCGCCGCCGTGCAGAAGAACGACGTGGCGATTCTGATCGCGATCGTCTACAAGATGTGAGACGCGCCTCTCGCTGCGTGCAACAATGGCATTCAGAAAAAGGGGAGGGTCGATCATGCGTCTGCTGGCCACGCTCGTTGATGTCTACTCGCTCGTTGTCCTGGCGGCCGTCGTCATGTCCTGGGCTCAGGTGGATGTCCGACATCCAGCGGCGCGGACCGTGTACAACCTTACCGAACCCGTGCTCGCACCGATCCGGCGACTCCTGCCGGCTGTAGGGGGCTTGGACTTCTCGCCGATGGTAGCGCTGCTGGCGCTGCGGATTCTACGAGGCCTCCTGTAGCCAAGACGCCTTCAGTACACCGCCTCTAGCGCCACCTGCGGCGCTCCGTCTACGGTGCTGGGCTCAGAACCGGTGTGTGTACAGGAGCTTGGAGGACAACCGGCGGTCCAGCGTGTGGAGCGTGCCGCTCACCGGATCATCCAGCCAGTTGTTGATGTAGACGAAATAGAAATCGTTGCCCGGCCGAACAATCCAGCGGAAGCGCGCCTGCCAGCCGATCACCGAACTCTGTGTATCGTACTGCACGTTGTTGACCAGCGAGACCCTGGGGTTGAACTGTGTTTCGAAGATCGCGCGGTACAACGTCGTGGTGAACTCACCCTCTGCCAGCGACACCCGATTCCACTCATGCGTGAACGTGTAGAAGTGTCCTGGCGCCGCGCGATAGTTGACGGTCGTATTGAGCTGCAGCCGATCACCGGAGAAGAACTCGCCCCATTCCACCCGCGGCTGCAGGGAGATCGGTCTGCGGCTGGCAGTCCGTGCCCAGATGCGGTAACGCGTGAAGTTGTACTCGCTTGATGCGGGCAGTACGACGCCATCCTCGATTCTAAAATCCCGTTCGAGATACTCGTACGTCGGCAGCACCTGAAAACCGATCGACTCTTGTGAATGCGTGAAGATCTGGATCGCCGTGATATCGATTTCCCGGGTTAACAACCGGTTGTTGTCGTCCGGATCGAGGAACACTTTCATGTCTGCCCCGAAACGGAAATTCCGGAGCCACGGATGCTGCTGCGGCCGAGGAGAAAAGTTGACCTGCTGGTTCAAGAGTCGAAAGCCGGTCCGGCGCGTAAACCCAACTGCCGCCTCGTAGTTCTCCTGGATCTCCTGATACCCGAGTGAAAGGTTCCACGGATCGTTCGGATAGGCGATTCGGGCGCCAAAGGCGGCGTTCTTACCAACGGTGTCGAGCGGACTCGTGGTGCGCAGAAAATAACCAGTCGTGTTCAGGTTGTCAGAACCGCGGAATGTCGAGGTCGCCAGTCGCATGTCCACGCCGATCGTCTGACGATCGTCGACGCCGCCGTTGCGCGTATGCCGCAACGTATACATGCCGCCGATGAAGGACTCGCGGAACATGCGCCGCTTGAGGCGCACCACCGTAAAGTCTTCGCCGAGGGATCCGCCGCCGTCGTTGCCGCTTTCGTCACCGGTCTGGACCTGCAGCACGCCCACGTCAAACGCCCCGGCCTGGCCGGTTAGCTTGCCACCGAAGTTGATGCGCTGCGGCGTATTGTCTTCGCCGAGGCCGATCCGTCGGCTCTGAAATGGAATCAGCGTCTCGCCGCCGCCACCGCCGAAGAAGCCCCCGAACCCACCACCACCGCCGCCTGCACTGACGAAATCAAAAAACAGCGAGCCGTCGAGGAAGAAATCCCGCTGTTCGGGAAACAACAACGAAAAACGCGTGAGGTTGGTCTGCCGCGCGTCGACCTGGGCTTGCGCAAAGTCGGTGTTCACCGTGAGGTTCGCGCGCAAACTCGGCGTGACGTTGTAGAACAGATCCATGCCGACCTGCGCCTCGGTACTGCTCGGCGTGTCGTCCCGACCAGGGAACGACTCCGACGTACCTACGACATACGGCTTGATGTCGAGACCACGCCCCTGGCTGACCCCCTCGATACCGGTCAGCAGACCCGCATTGCTCATGCGGTTCAGCCCCTGGTTGCGTGGCCAGCCCATCCACAGGCTCCTCTCGTTCTTCCGCGAGATCGTGCGCTGAAAATTGACACCCCAACCATCGGTATCGGGATTGAAGTTCATCGTGCGAAACGGCACTTCCATCTCGATCGTCCAGCCTATGTCGCTCCTCGTCGTGCGCCCGTCCCAGATGCCATCCCAGCGCCGGTTGTTCGAGTTGTTCGCGCCCCGCAACGCGTCGGCCATCGAGCCCAGCGGGTTCATCTCCCACCAGTAGGCACTCTGGCCGTCATTGAAGGTATCGATCGCCCACTGCAGCTTGTCGTCGGCCGGCAGCCCTCCGTCCCGGCCCATCTGGTAATAGATCAGCTCGTCCGGCTCAGAGTCGAACAGCGTGACGCCCATGTAGAGCTTGTCGTCGTCGTAGACGAAACGCACCTCCGTCTGCTCGGTGGCGGGCGCCCCGTTGTCCGGGTCCTGCTGTCGGAAGTTGGTCGCCGGCACAGCACGCATCCAGACGCCTTCGTCCAAACGTCCATCCAGCGTGATCGACTCATCCGAGGTCATCCGGACGGCCGCCATCGTGCGGCGCTCGGCGGGCGATGTCGACGCGCTCCCGGGCGGCACGAACTGAGCGGGCGGCGGCGCGATCGGACGCACCCCAGGAGTCAGCGCCTGCCCCGAGGAGGGACCCTCGGGCGCCTCCTGACCTTGCGCAACAGGCGCCCCGAGGACCCCGGCGACGCCGAGCAGAGCGGCGCCGCAGACCAGACGCCTCATGAAGACCAGGGGAGCCATCTGTAGCCTCGAAGGAGATCGGTGACCAAGGGAATGACGACTCTCAGAACCGGTGGGTGTACAGGATCTTCGAAGACGCCCGGCGGTCGAGCGTGTAGATTCGGCCGGTCACGGGATCGTCCAGCCAGTTCTGATTGTAGACAAAATAGAAATCGTTGCCCGGCCTGACAATCCACCGCCAACGCGCCTGCCAGCCGATACCTGAACTCTGGGTGTCGTATTGCACGTTGTTGACGAGCGAGATCCTTGGATTGAATTGCGTCTCGAAGATCGCGCGGTACAACTTGGTGGTGAACTCCCCTTCCGCCAGCGACACGCGGTTCCACTCGTGGGTGAAAGTATAGAAGTGTCCGGGCGCCGCGCGTACGTTGACCGACGCCTGCACTCGCAGCCGGTCGCCTGAGAAGAACTCGCCCCACTCCACCTGCGGTCGCACCGAGATCGGTTTGCGACCGTTCGTCCTCCCCTGGATGCGGTAGCGCACGAAATTGTACTCGTTCGCGGAAGGAAGCGTCACACCAGGCGCAATCCTGAAATCCCGCTCGAGCAGCTCGTACGTCGGAAGGATCTGAAATTGAATCGACTCCTGCCTGTGCGTCTCGATCTGGAACGCCGTGATGTCGATCTCCCTGGTCAACAACCGGTTGTTGTTGTACGGGTCGAGAAACAGGTTCATCTGGGCGCGGAAATTGAACCGGCGGATCCATGGATGCTGGCGCGGCCGCGGCCCAAACCCTATCCCCGGGTTGATGAGTCGGAAACCTGTCCTGCGAGTGAATCCGACCGCCGCCTCGTAGTTCTCCTGGATCTCCTGGTACCCGAGCCGCGCAAACCACGGATCGTTCGGATAGGCAAGTTCGGCGCCAAAGGCGGCGTTTCTGCCGACGGCGTCGAGTGGACTCGACGTGCGTAGGAAATAGCCGGACGCGCTCAAGTTCTTCGAACCGCGAAACGTCGATGTCGCCAGCCGCATATCGATGCCCATCGTCTGGCGGTCGTCGAGGGTGCCACCGCGCGTGTGACGCAGCGTATACATCGCGCCCACGAAAGATTCGCGGAACATCCGCCGCTTGAGGCGAACCACGGTGAAGTCCTCACCGAGGGACCCACCGTCACCACTTTCGTCGCCGGTCTGGACCTGCAGGACGCCGATGTCGAACGCCCCAGCCTGGCCGGTCAGCTTGCCACCGAAGTTGATCCGTTGCGGCTGATTCTCTTCGTCGAGCCCGATCCGGCGGCTCTGAAAAGGAATCAGGGTCTGGCCACCGGCACCGCCCCCGCGGCCGCCGCCGCCCCCACCGCCACTGCTCACGAAGTCGAAGAAGAGCGAGCCGTCGAGGAAGAAATCACGCTGTTCCGGAAACAGCAGCGAGAAACGGGTAAGGTTGACCTGCTGGTTGTCGACCTGGGCTTGCGCAAAGTCGGTGTTTACCGTGAGATTGGTTCGAAGACTCGGCGTGAGGTTGTAGAAGAGATCGACGCCCGCCTGAGCCTCGGTATTGCTCGGCGTGGCGGCCCGACCAGGGTGCGACTCCGAGTTGCCCACGACATACGGCTTGATGTCGAGGCCGCGGCCCTGGGACACATCCCGGATGCCCGTCAGCAGACCGGCGTTGCTCATCCGGTTCAATCCCTGGTTGCGCGGCCAGCCCATCCACAGGCTCCGTTCGTTCTTCCGCGCGATCGTGCGCTGGAAATTGGCGCCCCAGCCGTCAGTATCCGGATTGAAGTTCATCGTGCGAAACGGCACTTCCATCTCGATCGTCCAGCCGATCTCGCTCCGCGTCGTGCGCGCGTCCCAGATCCCGTCCCACCGCCGGTTGTTCGAGTTGTTCGCCCCCCGTAGCGCGTCGGCCATCGACCCGGCCGGGTTCATCTCCCACCAGTAGGCGCTCTGACCATCGTTGAAGGTGTCGATGGCCCACTGGAGCTTGTCGTCGGCCGGAAGGTTCCCGTCCCGGCCCATCTGGTAGTAATTCAGCTTGTCGGGCTCGGAATCGAACAGTGTGACCCCCATGTAGAGCTTGTCGTTGTCGTAGACGAAGCGCACCTCGGTCTGCTCGGTGGCTGGCGCGCCGTTGTCCGGATCCTGCTGTCGAAAGTTGGTCGCCGGCACGGCCCGCAGCCAGACGTCCTCGTCGAGCCGTCCATCCAGTTCGATCGACTCGTCGGGCTCCATCCGGACAGCCGCCATAAAGCGGCGCTCGGCGGGCGATTCCGAGGCGCTTCCTGGGGGCACCTCTGCCATCGGAGGTGGGGCAATCCCTCGTATCTCCGGAGTCAGCTCCTGGCTCTCCGCGAGGGGCGACAGAAAGATCCCGCATGTGGCCAAGACGGCCGCGCCGCAGGTCAGGCGCTTCACGAAGACGACAGAAAGCATGAGTTTCCTACTGATTTGACCGACATGTGCGGGACGACATCGCTATCGAACAGATTCCCCGCGTGGTTTGCCAATCGACGGCGCTTGACAGTTTTTATACGCCAACCGGCAGCCTGGCGTTTATGCCTGGCTGATCCACCGAATTGGGATCTCGAAATTATACAGGGATTTTGCCGGTTTTACGGCCGGCCGGGTGCGAAACGGGCGGGCGCCGCTCGAAGCCGACCCTCCGTGGCATGCTGCGGACCGAGACAGCCAGGGGTGAGGCGGTGGGGCCTCGACAACAGCACGCGACTCGACCGCGGCTGTTGTAGGATCCAGACGACTCCAGTGGCTCAACCTCGAACGGTCAGCCACGCGAACAGCGTCTGCATACCTATGAAACGCGTCATCACACTCGGCCAGTTCATCATCGAGCGCCAGTCGGATTTTCCGTATGCCAAAGGGGAACTGTCCCGGCTGCTGCGCGACATCGGTATCGCCGCAAAGGTCGTGAACCGCGAGGTCAACAAGGCCGGGCTCGTTGACATCCTTGGCGAACACGGCACCATGAACATCCAGGGCGAAAAAGTCAAGAAACTCGACATCTACGCCAACGAGCAGTTCATCGCCGCGCTCGGCTCAGGCGGTGAGACGCGCGCCATCGCCAGCGAAGAAAATGACGACCTCGTCCCCATCACAACGAAGGTCGCAAAAAACGCCAATTACCTAGTCTGCGTCGATCCGCTCGACGGCTCGTCCAACATCGACGTCAACGTGTCGGTCGGAACCATTTTTTCGATTTACCGCAGAACCGATTCGAAGAAACCGTTGTCAGAAGCCGACTTCCTCCAGCAAGGCGTCGAGCAGGTGGCTGCCGGCTACATCATCTATGGTTCGTCCACGATGCTGGTCTACACCACGCGGCGGGGGGTCAACGGATTTACCCTCGACCCCAGCATCGGTGAGTTTTGTCTGTCCCACCCGGACATGAAGTGCCCGGAGACCGGCACCATGTATTCCATCAACGAGGGCAACTACGCGCGGTTCCCGGAGGGCGTGAAGCGGTACCTCAAGTATTGCCAGGTCGACGACGACGCAAGCAGTCGCCCCTACACATCCCGTTACATCGGCTCGCTCGTCGCCGACTTCCACCGCAACCTTCTCAAGGGTGGCATTTTCATTTATCCGTCTACCGCCAAGTCGCCCCAAGGCAAGCTCCGGCTCCTCTACGAGTGCAACCCGCTGGCGTTCATTATCGAACAGGCCGGGGGCACCGCATCTGACGGCCGCCGCAGAATTCTGGAACTCACACCGACCTCGCTGCACCAACGCACGCCGCTCTTCATCGGCTCAGCCGGTATGGTCGCCAAAGCCGAAGAGTTCATGCGCGACTAGCGTGGCGTCATGACAGTAGAACTGCGGCCTCTTGGCGTCCGATGCAATATCCGCTGCGACTACTGCTATCAAAACCCTCAGCGCGATGCGGGAAACGTCGGTCGCGACTATGACCTTGAGCTGATGAAAGCGGCTGTCGTCGCCGAAGGCGGCTCCTTCTCGCTGTTCGGTGGGGAGGCGCTGATGGTGCCACACGACGACCTCCGCGAACTCTGGTCGTGGGGATTCGTGCGCTTCGGCCGGAACGGCATTCAGACGAACGGCGTGCTCGTTGACGATGAGCACGTGCGTATGTTCAAGAAATACAGAGTGCACGTCGGCATCTCGATAGACGGGCCTGGGGAACTCAACGACGTCCGTTCCGCGGGCACGTTGGCGCGTACCCGCGCTGCGACTGCGCGAACGGAGGCCACGATCGCGCGGCTCTGTCGCGAAGGCATTCCGCCGAGCCTCATCGCGACGCTCCACCGGGGAAACGCAACACCGGAGCGCCTTCCGCAGCTGTGCGAGTGGTTCCAGGACCTCGATGCGATGGGGGTTCGGTCGGCCCGCTTGCACGAACTTGAGTCGGAGAGCGAAGATGTGCGGCGGCGATGGGGGCTGTCGGTTGAGGAAAACGTGTCAGCGCTCGAGCGGCTTCACGCTCTCGAGTCCGAGCTTCCCAGCTTGCGCTTCGATCTCTTCTCCGACATGCGGCGCCAACTCCTGGGCCGCGATCACTCCACAACCTGTGTCTAGAATGCATGCGATCCGTACACGACACGCGCAGTTCGCGGCGTCGAGGGCAGCGGGCAGCGAAGCAATTGCGGGCGGACGAACAAGCAGGGGATCGATTACCGGAAAGCGGACTCGGAGGGCTTCGAGCGGTACATCGCCCTCTATCACACGCCGCAGGAGGACGGAGGCTGCCACGACTGCCGCTTCTTCCTGATGTGCAAGGGCCAGTGTCCTGGAACCGCGATCGACGGCGATTGGAGAAACCGTACAGAGCACTGCGAGGTGTGGATGCGCCTCTTCGCCCGGATCGAGGCAGACCTCGTTCGCGCGGGCGAGCAGCCGATCTCTCTGGACGATGGGAGGCGCGCGCAATTGGAACGCGCGTTCGTGGACGCCTGGACGCAGGGCAGCAACCCGACGATGGAGTCGCTCGAAGCCGCGGGGTCGAGGTGAGGCGGCTCGACTTCGTCCTGCCAGATTTCACACGAGTGGCGTGGGCGAGCGATGCCGCGCGCGCGGTATGGGCTCCACGCGTGACGCGCCTTTCCACCGCGCACGTGGCGATCGAGCGTCTCTCAGTTGCCCGGGGACTGCGTCCCTGCGCACTGGCTGACGTCGCGCCGGAGGCCCTCGCCGAGGAGCGGCAGGACGGCCTGCGCGTGGTTCCACTCACGAGAAACGCCAAGTCCCGGCACGGATATTCGAGCACATCGGTGCCACCAGTCGAAGGCCAGCCGTATGTCTGGAGGGCAGTCATCGGCCGACCGCGCGATACTCGGCGTTTCGAGCGCGCATGGCGCGAGAACGATCAGGATGCGATCGGTAGCCTGCTTGGCTACCCTGCGTGCTGCCGAGCTTTCTTTCTCAGAACGTGGGTCGGCGATGGCTTTGTCGACACGACCTGGCCAATGGCGACGGCTGCCACGGCAGCGTCAGCAGCACGCCTGGACGTCACCGTCCGCGGTCCGTGGCAGTCCAACATTCTCTTCCGATGGGCCGGCGTACGTGCCGTGCCACATCTCCCCTGCCGCTTCGACTGCGAGGAGACCGTGCACTTCGCCGACGCGCTTTCCTCGTGCGCTGTGGACGAGGGATTCGGCGAGGAGGTCCATTGGCTTCGCGACATGCTGTCGTGGCCGGCGCAGTGGACCGCGCTTCACGGCATCGCGGAGATCGAGACGCCGATTCTGAAGATCGCGGCGCGGACCGACGCGACGCCGATCAAGTACACCGTTCGGCGGGAGGGCGAGCGCTATCCTACCGAAGGGGTCGTCGGCCTGCGGTTCCCCTACCGGTCAGGGCGGCGACGGTTACCCGTCATCGTCGAGACGCCCTGTGGGGACGAGCGTGCCTCATCCCCCTCCGACAACGGGTTCTCGTCGCTGGAGGCCATGCACGCCGCGCATGCGCCAATCGTCGCGCTCACCGCACGCGCACTCAAAGGAAAGACAGGGACAGTCGTCGACCTGGGGTGCGGCGACGGAGCGCTGGTCCGGGCGATCTGCGCCGGCAACGATCGCCTCACGCCGATGGGCATTGACAAGAATGTGTCAGGCATCGCTCGTGCACGGGCCGCCGAACCCCGGTTCGCTGCGGGCTTCATTCCGGGTGACTTGCTCGACGCGAAGGCGATGCTGCCACGGCGTCGGTACGCCATGGCCGTCGTGATGCCCGGGCGGTTGCTCGAGGTGGATCGGGCAAACGCAGCACGGCTGCGCCGCTGGCTGCGCAGCGCGTGTGACACCATCCTCGTGTATGGGTACGGCGACGTGCTCGCCAAGCATGGCGGCCTCCGGACCCTCGCGCGCCGGGCCGGCCTGCCGTACGCGGCCATCGCTGCCGACGCGCCCGCGGCGCTGATAGCGTGGCGGCGTGCTCGACAACGCGGCACGAAGGGACGCTCCTGATGGCGCCCAGAAAGCGGAGACCTACGGATGTCGGATTGTCACACGGAGACGGGCACGGTGACCGCGCGCACGGCGACCACTTCGACGGTGCGGCCGGGCCGGCGATGGCGGAAGATTCAGTGATGGCTGAGTTCCAGGCGCGCCTCGAAGTCCTGCTGGAACGGCACGAAGCAGGCATCGCCCGCCGGCTCACCACCGCGCTCGAAGAACCACGAAGGAAAGAGAAGGAGTAACCGCATGGCGAAGAAGCGGGCGGCGAAGACGGCGCCGCGGAAGGCAACGAAGAAGGCGACGCGGAAGGCGACCCGCAAGGCAACGCGCACCGTGCCCTCGGTGCGAGTCACGCCGGTCCCATGGGACCAGCGGCCCTGGGTTCACACCGACGCCGGTGGCAGCAGCCACAGCGAGGAGCACAGCGACACCTCTCACGCTGACACGCCCCACTCCGACACGCCGCACGCGGACGAGGGGCCACACGGGGATCACAGTGACAGCTACGCCGATGCGACGCACGTCGATGTTCCGTACGGCGACGGGCACAACGACGGGTTCCATGTCGACACGTCATACTCGGATGCAGGCACAGACCCCCACACCGACGTCCACTGGGACCAGGCGCACCTTGACGAGGCGCACTGGGACAACCATAGCGACTCCGGGAAAGCACCGTCCACGCCGGATCTCGCCCGCATGGGCCGCAGCATGGACGCCCTCTTCGCTCGCCTGGAGGAGACGTTCACACGCAGCGAGGAGCGGCTGGCGCGGCGGCTTGAGGAGATCATCAGCACCGACCGCGCGGGAACGAAACGCAGGCGTCGGCGGCGGGGGTGAGGCACTTCGGGCACGGCGCAAGGAGCTGACCCGCGGCTCTGCGGGCCGGCAGAGGGGACGAAGCGTGTGTCGCACCTGGAGGCGGCAGTACTCGCGGCAGTCGGAGCACGGGACAAAAAAGGCAGGCAGGCCGTCATGGCGAAGAAGAAGTCGAAACGCACGGCGAGGAAGTCGACGAAAATTCCTGCTTCGCGCGTGCGCGCCAGACCGGTCCCATGGGACCAGAGACCCTGGGTTCACACCGACGCCGGTGGCGGCCACGGCGAGGAACACAGCGACACTCCTCACGCCGACGCGCCGCACGAGGACGCTCCCCACGCCGACGGGGGGTCGCACCAGGACAGCCACAGCGATCACGGCGACGCCTATCTGGACTCGGCGCACTTCGACCACCCGCACGATGACTGGCACTTCGACGGGCGGCACGTGGACTCGTCGTATCGCGACGCTCCGAACCCCCACTGGGATAGACACGGGGACGAGGCGCACCGCGACGCAGGGCACACCGACTGGCACTACGACGAGGGGAAGGCGCCCTCCGGGTCAGGGGCTCTCGGAGCTTCGTATGACATGGATGCGCTCTTTGCCCGCCTGGAAGATACGCTCGCACGCAGCGAGGAGCGTCTGGCAGGGCAGATCGAAAAGGCCCTCAGTGCCAGCGGCGCACGGAAAACACGTAAACGGCGGTAGCGGATTATAGTCAGCGGCACACGTCCAAGAGGAGGCACAACATCATGAAGTGGAACCGCCGTGAATTCCTGGCAACGTCGTCATTGGCACTCGCCGCCGGCGCCCTGCGATCGGTGCCCGTGCTTGGGCAGGCACCCGCCGCCACCGGTACCTTCACGGAGTTACGTAACGGCGTTGGATATTTTCTTGCGCGCGGGGCCACGATCGGATGGGCGGTCACACCCGATGCGCTTGTCGTTGTGGATACACAGTTCCCGGATACGGCCGAGATCTGCCTGCAAGGGCTCGAGCAGCGCTCGACTCGCCGCATCGACGCCGTCATCAACACGCATCATCATGGCGATCACATCGGCGGTAACGCTGTCTTCCAGCCGAAAGCGGAGATGATCGTCTCGCACGAGCGCGTGCCTGGTCTTCAGCGGGCAGCCGCAGAGGCGGCCGGCGCCGATGCACCGCCACAAGCGTACGCCGACACGACGTTCGCTGACCGGTGGCGACAGTCGTTTGGCGATGTCACGATGTCGGCGTGGCACTACGGTCCCGGACATACCGGCGGCGACGCGGTGGTCCTGTTCGAGGAGGCGAACGTCGCGCACCTGGGTGACCTTGGCTATCACGAGCGTCATGCGAACATCGACCCACCGGCTGGCGCGTCCGCTCGGAGCTGGGTGTCGGTGCTCGAGAGGACAACCGCTGAGTTAGACAGCGATACGATCTTCCTCGTCGGGCACACCAAGGCCGGCCTCGGCCCCGTCATGTCCATCAGCGACGTACTGCGGTTCCGGGACTATCTGACGGCGGTCCTTGAATACGTGGAGCGCGGTCTGGCGCGTGGGCAATCGAAGGCCGAACTGGCCGCGCTCGAGGTGCTGCCGCCCTTCGAGAACTTCGGCTCGGTGCCGCCCAACCTCACACTCGGCACGTTCATCGAGAAGGTCGTCGACGAGCTCTCTGCGTAACGCGGAGAGCTACTGCGAACCTGCCGCCGCACGGCCCGCACGGATCGCGGCATCGATCGGCACCGACAGGCCGCCGCCCACGCCGCCGCCACCGAGGATGCGGAAGCCGGATTCGACGCGCCGCGGCATGTCGGCTGCTCCGGCGGTGATGCCGCACGGCACGCTGTGCGCGAGGCAGGCCTCGAGCACCGTCTGGATCGCGGCCTCAGTCTCTGTCGAGTCGGGCGACACGCCGAGCGAATTCGACAAGTCGCTCGGACCGATGTAGAAACCGCCCACGCCGGGCACGGCCGCGATCTCATTCACGTGCTGCAGCCCTTCGGCCGTTTCGATCATCATGATCGCAATCAGGTCGCCCGCCGGATTGAGCGGCCAGAGGTCCGCGTGTTCCTTGTACTCAGGCATCGGTACGCCCCAGAACCAGAGGGCGTTGTCCGGACCTGATCCGCGGAGTCCAAGCGGCTCCATCAGCGACGAGCCGCGCTGCTGCGGATAGCGCATCGCTCTCACGTTGCGGAGTGCCTGTTCTGGTGTGCCCACGCTGTTGAAGATCACGCCCATCAGGCCCTGATCGAGACCCTGCTTGATCACCCACTCGCTGCCCTCACGCGCGTAGGGCGCGAAGCGCGCCAGTGGCGCGACGTTCGGCTGGGGGCTGCCCTTCCTCACTGCTTCGGCCTTGTCGACCATGCCCAGGAGAAACAGCTGCAGCGTTTCAAAGTTCATCGGCGCGTGCTCGTAGTCGATGTACATCCAGTCGAGATCGGCCCTCGCGAGGGCGCGCGCATTTTGCAGCGACAGATCCTCGTTGCTGACACCGAAGGCGACGTCGCCTCGCGCGAGCGTCTCGATCATCGGATTCAGGTGAACGGGCGCCTGGGCGTATGGGGCGCTGACGAGGGCGCCAAGCATCGCCAGACCGAGCGCGGCCGTCGCGACGATCGGCCCCGACGGACGAGGTGTAGTTTTCGGCATAGATGGAATCCTACCAGTAGCTTCCGGTTGGACGATGGAGGTGAAAGGAAAGGAGCCTCTGGCGTCTCGTCAGACACCAGAGGCTGTCGTGCGTTGCGGTGCGGCGACTCGCCGCCCTCGTGTTACTTCGCGGTCGGGTCGGGACGGAGCTGGAACTTCACGATCTTGGCGACGTTATCGGTACCGCCTTCGGTGTGGAACGTCGTGCGCGTCCCCCACGTCGTGTAGAGGCCCTTGCCCTTCCACCCGGTCGTCGGATCGTCGATGCGACCCTCCATGCCCTTGGCGAAGAAGCCCAGCGGATACGGCACGCGCAGCACCGTGAACTCGCCCGACTCTTTGTCCAGCGCAAGCAGCGCATCGGATGAATTACCCGTGGCGATCGGCGTATCCGCCCCCAGTCCGAACGTGTCGTACAGGTCAACCCAGTTGTAGTAGTGCGAGTCCGAGCTCCCGGGATATTCCACGTTCTGGAACTCAGGCCCGGGGGTCTGGTGCAACGTCCAGCCCTCCTGGCAGTGCTGACCCGTCGCGGTGGGGCCGTTCAACGGCCCCGTGCACAGCCGGCGATCGAAGCTGGCGAAGTGGCCGCTGGCCAGCACGGTCCAGACCACGCCCTCCCCGTCGACGTCCATTCCGCGCGGCGAGAAGCCCTGGACGTCGACATCCGGACCAAACGGAACTTCGTAATACTCGCTGATCGCCGTGGCCGGCGCGTTGTCGCCCGGATCGATCCGCGCGATTCCGCCCGGCATCCCGAGGAGCGTGCCCCAGACAGAGTTATCGGCCGGGCTCGGCATCACGCCGTAGAAGCCCCGGTTCAGGTTCCGGTCCATGTTCGGATTGGCCGGCTCGTCGGCCTCGGTGTATGCGTCGCGGGTGCCGTTCCCATTGTGATCGAGAATCATCGCCGTCCATCCCTGCGACGCCGCCTCGTCACCGGTCTCGTCGTACATCTTGGTGTTCAACCACCCGACAACGTTGCCGCCGCCGCTGGTCCACAGCGTGTGGTTCTCGTCGTCATGCGCGAAAAACAGGTGATGCGTGCCGAAGCAGGTGTTGATGAGCTTGGTCTCGTCGGTACTCGGGTCGTACACCGCTAACTGGCGGCCGGACCGAGTGGTCGGCGTGGCCTGCGCGGAGGGATGCGACGATCCCGGCCCGCAGAACTCCGGATGGTCGTCGTCCGATCGAATCCGAGACGTGGTCCACACTCGTCCGAGGTGGTCCATCATCGGGTTGTGGACATTAGACTGACCCGGCCAGATAGCCTCCTCGCCCCAGTAGGCCGACGCCATGAAGCCGGTCTGAAGCGCCTTGGTCGCCGTCTCTGGATCGCGCAGCGGCACGGGCACCTCGCTTGCCGTGTGCGTGACGGGATCGAGCACCGGGAGGAACTCGGCGCTGAGTTCCGTGGCCCCGTACATCTTGCCGTTGGCGTTCACCGTCGGGTCACGCTTGTCGGTACCGATCGAGTCGTGGAGGTAGACGCCGGGATTGACCCAGTCCCACTGACTGACAACGAGGTTTCGCTCCTGGCCCTGTGGCCGGGGCGGCGTTTCGGCAGGGATTTCGCCGGCGGCAACGCGATCGGTCCAGTCGGCATACATCTCCAGCGTCGGGCGCAAGCCCATTTCGGTGACTCCCGCGACCATGTTCTGGCCCGCCTGCCCGGACTGGAGGCGGCGCAGCCAAGCATCGGTTGAGGACTCAAACTCGCCGAGGCTTGCGGGAATCGTGCGGGTGCCCTCGTTGCCGAGTTGATGGCACGACTCGCAGCGGTCGGTCTTGACGAGCCGGACGTAGTGCGCTTGCGAGCTGAGGGCTGCTGGGAAGCCGTTCCCTTCAGGGCCCGTGCCGGGAAACTCACTCGCAGCCGGAATATTCAGCATCGAATACCAGTACATGGCCGGGTAGTACTCAGCGGCCGCTGCCGCACTCGGCGCCGGCACGGCCATCAGGTCCAGCGCCTCGCCTGGCGCGGCCTGCACTTTGGCCGAGTCGACGAGGCCGTAGCCTCGTACCCAGACGTCATAGTTGGCGTCCGGCAGATCGGGCACGACGTACTGCCCGAGGTCGTCGGTGACCACAATCCGCGAGAACTTGGTGGGCAGGTCGGTTGTTTCCGCGATGACCCACACCCCGGCTTCGGGACCGTTCGGGCCCGTCACAACGCCGCCAATATCGTCGGCGTCGACCGCAACCTGACTAGCGCCCCCTCCGCATGCGACCGCCAGTAGAGCGGTGCAGAGCACAGCAACGCCACGAAAAATGCCTGTCATCTTCATATGTCCCCTCTTTTTGAGCCTGGGCCCAGTGGTGGCGAGCCCGTCGAAAAACAGCCGAATCGTAACACAACCCAAGATAAATGCCGACTACCGATTAGACGCATAGGCCCCTACGTCAGCGCTGCCCATGCCGCTGCAACTGACCTCCCCGTAGCGAGAGAATTTCTGGATCCTCTGCCCGCTGTCCACCTCTCCCGTGAAGATATTGCCCTCGGTATCGACGGCCAGGTCATGAATCCAATGGAATTCGCCAATCTGTCGGCCGGACCGGCCGATTCGATCCAACTCGGTGAAGTTCTCCCGGTTGACGATATAGAACGTGCCGTTGGCCAGATCCCCTACGTACAGGCAGGTTTCGCCGGGATCGGTCGAGAGCGCCGCCGACACGGCCGTGCCGCTGGCGGTGTACGGGGCGATCTGGATGTCCGCGACGAATCCGCACTTGCCTGGCTCTGCGTTCGGATTGCTGCACGGCTCACCCACGGCGTCCACGTCAAAGACCTGAATGCGGTTGTTACCACGATCACAGACATACAGCAGCCCATCCGCGCTGAGGTCCGCACAGTGCAGCGGACTCCGGAAGAACATCGGTGTCATGTCGCCTGCCTTGTAGTCGGCAGCCCATGGGCCGGCGTCATACGGGTCGATCTCGGTGCCCTCCGGATCGTCCACCGGGTTCTGCCCGTATGCTCCGAAGTGGCCCACATACTGGCCCGTCTCGGCGTCCACGACGAGCACACGCCGGTTACCGTACCCGTCGGCAACAAACATTCGGTTGGTCTGTGGATCCACGCTCATGTCCGCAACGAGATACGGCTGGGGTGTACCGTTGGGGCCCCCATCGATGTTCTCGCTGTCGGGCCCTTCCATGCCGGCATGGCCGATCTGGTAGACGAACTCGCCCTCCGCCGTGAATTTCAGGATGTGTGAATCGTCGCCGTAGGTAGCCGCCCACGGAAACTGCCCCGTAAAGTCCTGCCCGTTGCCTGAGATATAGACGAAATCGTTGTGGTCGACGAAGATGCCGTGCTCGCGCGCAGGCCAGAAGCATCCGTCCTCTTCACGGCAGTGCTCCTCAAGAAAACCTGGATCTGACGGGCCTCCCCAGGCGTCAAGCAGGTTACCTTCCCTGTCGAACTTGAGCACGGAGGGCGCCGGCACGCAGCAGCCTGAGGTCCGGTCGGCAAACACCCTCGGATTGCCCAAGCCATCCACCGGCACCCCGTCCGCGTTCGTGCCCGCTACTTCCAGGCCGGCCGCGGCGCTGGGCTCCAGAGCCCTCGGCCGGTGATACACCCAGACGTTGTCGTGCGAATCAACGGCGATGCCCCCGACCTGACTGATGCGCCAGTCGTTGGGCAGCGGCTTGGGCCAGCCGGGATCGACTATGAAGCTCGGGGCGGAGGCGCCATCAGGCACCCGCGAAGCCGAGCGCGCCGCAAGGCGCTCGAAGGTCTCCGCTTGATCCACTCCGAATACGGATTCCGCCTGCTCGACTGGGTCGCCGCCGGCGCACGCCGACACCGCCAGCCCACAGCCAAGGAGAACAGCGAGGCCGATACTTTTTGGGTACATCATGAATTGCCCTCAGGAAGAAAGTGACCTGCCGACGGAGCCGCACCATCGTCGTTGCCGACGGGTAATAATAGCCGCATCCAGGATGTGAACCAAGGTCCGTTCCCGGCGCCCGCGGCGCCATGCGTGCGGGTGGCACGAAGAGGGAGAAAACGTGAGCGACGACCGGTTGATAAGAGAAAGCTCCGGCGACGAGTGCCCTGAGCGCGAGAGCGAAGAGAACGCAGGTCGCGAGGATGCGTCGCTCGTCGAATGCAGACGGACTTTTACCACGGGCTGAAGGCGCAGCCATGTCACAAATAGGGGTTGCCTAGGAGTTATCGCTATGTCACCTGCGAACACCGTCCGCCGTCGCTTCTTCCGCGTATTCGTCGCGGCTACTCTGCTGGTCTCCATGCACGCCTGCGCACCGGACCAGACCGATCCATCATCCGAAGCTGCTGAGGGCGCCGCGGTTGATGGCACCGCAGCGGCTTCGTTGCCAAATCCATTCCAACTCGTGGAGAACTGGGCCCAATTACCAGAGGGCGTGATCTGGGGGCAGGCGATCGCGGTCGACATGGACGCGGATGGCAATCTGTACGTGTTCCACCGTTGCTCTTCCGACACCTGTGTGGATCGCTCGGAGCCGCCGCTGCTGAAATTCAATTCGTCGGGCGAGTTGCTGATGAGCTGGGGGGAAGGCTTGTTTGTCTATCCTCACGGGCTAGACGTCGATCACGAGGGCAATATCTGGGTGACCGACGCCCGCCACGAGGGCGGCAAGGGCGAGGTGTTGATGACGATCGGTACCCCGGGCGTCTCCGGCGACGGTCCGTACACCTTCGACGGCGTTTCCGATGTCGCGGTGGCTGACAATGGCGACATCTTTGTTGCCGACGGTCATCTCAACAATCGCATCGCGAAATACGCGCCGGATGGCGCATTTCTCAAGGCCTGGGGCCAGGCCGGCACGGGGCCGGGCGAACTCAACCAGCCGCATTCCATCTCGATCGATTCCCAGGGACGGGTCTTCGTCGCCGATCGCAACAACAACCGCGTGCAGATCTTCGATCCGGAAGGTGAATTCATCGATGCCTGGACGCAGTTTGGGCGTCCCAGCGGGCTCCATGTGTCCGCCGACGACACACTGTACGTTGCCGACTCGCAATCAACCGAGGAGATCAACCCAGGGTTCGAAATGGGTATCTACTACGGCAGCGCGGTCGACGGCCGCGTGGAGGGATTCATCGGCGACATCCTGACCGAGAGCGTGACCAACGCTCCAGACGGCAACCTGTTCTCAGGCCTGGTCGCGGGCCGCGGCTTGCAACACTTCGTCCGTGAGTAACGCCCTGGGCCGCTGACATCTAGGGGGACCCTCCACCTTCCCCCTGGCTCGATCCAATCGATGGGTAGAGTCGGAGCGCGCTACTCGGAATCGCGAAGAACCCCGTAGTGATAGGCTCCTTCGATCACGCCGCTCGTGTAATAGCCGCTCAAACCTCTGAATTCCCCTTTCGCGAAATACACTCGTAGATTGGGGTTCTCATGCATCGCGTCCTTCACATTTCGTACTAGCTGGTCATCAGCGTTCCTCACGAGCACGCCGGCGAAACCGGCCGTGAGAGGGAAGATATCGTTCCCGCTGTCGCCGCAGAACACCACCTGCTCCTTCGGAGTGCCGTATTCTTTGGCGACGTATTCCAGCGCGGTCTGTTTTGTCGCGCTCTTCGGCAAGAGATCGATCAGGCCCTTGTGGTCCGGCACGTCGACGCTGTAGACGACGACTTCGTCGAACTTCCCTTCCACCAGCCCGTTCACACTCCCCAGAACCGCATCCTGCTTGTCCAGATCCACGTAGTAGCTCTGCTTGAACTGGTTGAGGTGCTCGCGTTCCTGCTCCCGCAGACCGTCCACCCCGGCCACGGCCTCTCTGATGGCGGTCGCATCCCATCTCGGACTTGAGCGTCTGACATGATCGGTCCATCCATCGTCGAACGTCCACGCGCCGCCTTCCCTTTTCCGTATCGTCGTACCGACATCACCGCACAAGACATCCGGAAATCTCACGCCGAACTCCTGAATCGCACGCTCGGTCAGACTCAAGTTCCTTCCCGTCACGTACACGACCAGCACGCCCTGTTGTTCCGTCAACTCATTGAACAGGCCGATGGCCTTGTCGTCAGCCTTCCAACTGCCATTCGGCAGCAGCGTCCTGTCCAAGTCAGTGGCCAAAATTTTCACGGGCGTCTCCCACGCAGCGTCCCTTCAGCAGACCTTCGAATGATTACTGGTGATGTCGTGTCGTTAATCGCCTCGCGGCTGCGCGGCGGCCCAGCGGCCCAGCGGCCCAAGGCGCACAGCGGCTCAGCACCACCCAAGCTGCTCTTGTGCCGGGCCTTGATGGATGCCCACTCACCCGAACGACAGCGTATGCGTCTCACCTGCGCTGTCGATCTCGGTGACCGTGAAGCCATGACTCCGCAAGTCCGCTTCTAACGCCGCCATGCAGGATCCCTGCCTCCAGGTCAACCGTAAAAGATGCTCCTCGGCGGCCCCGATTTCCAACTCTCCGTCAAACGCTGGCGACGTATTCCGCAGTCTCATGAGTGCGAGCTGGTCCTGCACAACGGAGCGGGCGAGTCCCGTCTCGATGTCACTCGGCGTCAGCGTTGTGCGGTTGATCTCTTTGTGTCCAGCAGCGCCGCCATGATCGGCCGCTTCGTAGTTGTTCGTGCCGGCGAACAGGTCGAGATACCAGACCTGCGGGATACCCGGCATGAACAGTTGGATCGCCCGGGCGAGTCGCAGCTTCTGTTCGCTTTCGCCCAAGGCGCTGAAGAACGTCGCGTTCACCTGGTAGTAGGAAATCTTTGTGCCATCGGGACCGTAGAGATTCTTGACCCTCCCGCCCCTGGCCAGCACGTTCTCCATCACCGTGTCGATTTGCTCATCCGTCAGCAATCCGGATCTCGAGACCCCCGAAACCTCTTTCCCTTTCAGATCAAGCACCGGAATGCCGTCATGACAGCCGAGCATGTTGATCGTCTGGAGACCCTTGTCGAGCAACTCTCTCGCCCAGCCCAAAAGTGCGGACGTTGTACCGCGGTCGAGCGCGTCGATCACGAGACCAGGAAGAAAAAAGTCGTAGACGGGAAACCCTTTGCCTGCGACTTCCTCATGGAGGCCCGTGCCGTACTCGGCATGAATCTCAGGGAGCAGGATCAGGTCGTACTTCGTCGCGATCTGCCTCAGCCTCTCTAGGTAGTCCCATGTCCCCGGCTTGTTGAAGAAATTCGTCATGCCGGGTTCTTTGTGCAGGTACGCGAATGCATCGAGCCTGACCAGCTTCGCGCCGAAGTCGTGAAGTTTCTTCAGCGTGGCATCGTAAAAGTCCCAGACCCCTTCGGACCGAGCATTCAAGTCCATCTGGCCCAAATAGCGACGTTTTCGCTCGACGATGGCCAGCACATCGTTTCTGTAGCCGGCGTGTGCGCCCAGGCTGACGTCCCCGACATTCGCCTTCGCTCGTATCGCGTCGTTGACGGTTGCCGCGATCGCGCTCGCCTGTTCGGCCGAGAGTCCTTGAAGTCCCGCAAGATCCGCAGGGCTGAGTTCCTGATAGGTCACGTCCTGGTAGAACGTATTCCAATAGGGTCTGTCCGAGCCGTCCGGAAAACGTACTTTGAGGATCGGGAGGCCAGGCTTTCGCATGAAGAGCTTCTGCAGGTGCTCTTCTTTCGGGATCACGTAGCCGTCGTCGCCCATCTCTCCCTGCGAACTCCAGAACTCGTTCCAGTCCACAAAGAAATCTTTGAACTGGGAGTCATCCCCGTGTTCCAGCATGTCCTGAAACTGCGGCGACCCGACAGAGAGGTGATTCAACACGAGATCGAACTTCAGGTTGATGCCCAGTTTGTCGATCTTTTTGAGATCGGTCTCGGAGACCAGTTCCTCGTTGCGGTCGTAGTCAACAACGGAGAAACCCCGATCCAGATCGCTATGGAAGAACGTGGGGAGGACATAGAACAAGGAAAAGACATCCTTGAACTCCGGCCTCTTGAGCATGTTTACCGTGTCAACCAACGCGTGGCCAATGCTGTCAGGGTAGGCGTTCAACATGACGCCCTTCGGCAGCGCAGACTTCGTCGATCGGACTTCGATACTCACGGCGACCTCTCTAGGATCCGAAGATTTTGGCGCGCCCGGAACAGGGCGTTCAAAAGTATCGCACTCCGGGCACGAGGGCCCTAATTGCCCAGAGCACTCTGCAGCCGAAGACACTGTCTGACCGACGCCTGCCCGGCAGTCCAGCGCCGTGCGGCTTCGGTAGCCGAAGGGCTCTGGACGTGGACCGTTGCGGGCTAGTTACGACTTCATGCACCAACGCCCGGCACCGGGGTCCCAGCGGACGGGAACTCAACGAGTCTGTGCGTGCCGGCGTCGATGACCAGCCGCGGCGGCTCAGCCTCGATCAGATACTCGAACTCCTGCCGGAACTCCTGCAGCGACACTCCCGCCGTCGCCGCGAACTTCGCGAGTTCATGCGGGTCCTCAAAGTCGTCGCGCCGCAGCCGGAGCATGTAACGCCGGGCGATCGCGTACCGCGTCGAGTGGATGTCTACCAGGCGTACCCGTGGTCGGCCGCTTTGATGGTCGATCAATTCCCCGAAGGGAATCGGCACAAAATTGCCGCTTTGCATCGAAATCAGAACGGCGTTGCCACCCGAGAGCAGGTACTTTGCCGCGCAGTAGCCTAAGTCTCGCGTGTACTCCATGTCCGACGGGATCGGGTCGGCGCAACGCAACTCGTAACCGATGTTCTTGGCCACGATCATCGTCTTGATGCCAAAGTCCCCGAGGCGCTTCTGCACCTCGGCTTTCAGGATCTCGCCGATGTCGACCTCCGCGATGCGAACATTGCCGTGGGCGTCGCGCTCGACGCTCTCCAGTCGAATCAGGTCGTCTGGGTCGATCCCCAGCACCAGTCCCTCGGCGATGACCGCGATGCCGTCACGCCGGCCGTAGCTGAGCCGCTTGATGATGGCGCCGACGAGCGTATCGATGAACGTCCTGAGACGGATCCGCTTACCGGCGAACTCCTCGGGGATGAGCGTCAGCGTCGCACCCGCTGCCTTGCCGATCCCGAGGGCCAGGTGTCCGGCTCCGCGACCCATGGCGATCACGAAGTACCAACGCGACGTCGTCTTGGCGTCGACCATCAGGTTCTTGACGATCTCGACCCCATGGTGCCGCGCGGTCAAATAGCCAAACGTATCGACGTGCTTGGGTAGATCCAGATCGTTGTCGATCGTCTTCGGCACGTGCACGACGTGGATGCGGCCGCCAGCGCGCTCCTCGAGTTTGATCGCGGAGAATGCCGTGTCATCGCCGCCGATGGTGACGAGCATCCGGACGTTCAAACGCAGCAGGGAGGTGACAGCGTTCTCGAGGTGATCGGGATTGGAGGTCGGATTGGCCCGCGAGATGCCGATATGCGAGCCGCCACGGAAGTGGACCCGGCTGACCGATTCGATCGTCAGCGGCGTCACGTGCTCGATGTCGCCTTGCATGATCCACTCGAAGCCGTCGCGGATGCCGACGACATCCACGCCTTCGAGCTGGCTGCGGATCGTCGCCGCGCTGATGACGCTGTTGATCCCTGGCGCCGGCCCGCCACTGACGAGAATCCCCAGCTTCTTGGTGGTCATACCGTCCCTGCCTCTCCGATATTGTCGCGTATATCGCGTCGATTCCCAGCCGTAGTGTCCCACACCCGCGGCGACCGAACAGACGGAGCGGCGTGGCTGCTCGCTGCTAGCTGCCCGCTACACAAAAATGCCTCATACGCGGAAGACCCACGTATTGGCTATCCGAAGCGGGAGGTCGTGGGACGCAACGTGCTCGATCTCTATGATCCGGAATACGAGGAGCGTGCTAGGCAGGATCGAAAGACTTCGTGAAGTGTGCCGAGGTACGCAGATGTCGAATTGCCACTGAGACATCGGGACGACCACATCGCAGACCGCGAGCATCAGCCTTTCGCGGGTTCTCTCGACCCTGACGGGAGCAGAAGGGGTTGGCTCCTCAGACTGTAGGTAGTCACCATGGCCAGCACGAACGAGGTCATTCCGGCAAGCACGCGATGGCCAATGCGCGATTCAAGCTGGGTTGTTGCACGCCATCTGATCGCGCGTTATCTTTATTTCTATGCACGATATGCTCGTTTGTCCCAGCTGCAATGGAAAGGGGATGAGCCTATTTCGACGTTTGTATCTGGGACCAGGGATCCCCGGCATCTGCCGGACCTGCGGGAAAAAGATAGGAATTTCTTACGCATCCCTTATTTGTCTTGTTCCATTTTTGGGAGCACTGTATTTCGCTGAATACTTGAGTCCAACACTTGCTTTTCTTGCGGGTACTGCTAGCACCATAGCAATGTTTTTCAGGCTCTTCAGGTAATCGAGTGGGTGATTTCGGGGCATTTTAGAGCGCGGGTAACATGCAGGAAAGGATCTTGAGCCGCAGGTATTCCTCATCGCGCAGTCCGTACGCGCGGCGCTGGATGACGCGGATCTTGTTATTGAGCCCCTCGACGAACCCGAGCGACACCTTGTTTTCGGGCTTGCAATAGGCGGCGATGCCATCCCAATGGCGATCGATCATCTCGGCGAACTTCTGGTAGGGCGCAAGGCGCTGCCACTTCAGACTCGCCCGCCAGTTCTCGAAGAAACGCCGTGCCCACGCTTCCCGCTCGTAGCTCCACATCTGGGCGAACGATTCCTTGAGCAGGTAGGCGGTGTTCAATCGCTTGTTGGCCGCGAGCAGGGTCTTGAGATTCTGTCGACCCTCCACGGTCAGGTGCTCGCGGCGCGACAGCAGCGTGTACTTCTGGCCCTTGATGAAGCGACGATCCTTGCCGCTGAGCCGTGCGTACTCGGCCTTGCGCACCGTGTCGAGCGCCTTCCCCAGGTGGCGCAGGATATGGAACTTGTCGAACAGGATCGCCGCCTGGGGCGCGTGCGTGTTCGCCGCGTTGCGAAACGGCTTCCACATATCCATCACCGCCAGGCGAACGCTTCGGCTCTTCTTGTCTCCGAGCCACTCGTAGAACTGCGCCATGCTCGCCTGCGAGCGATCCGCCCCTCCAAACCAGATCGGACGCTCGCGGATTAGATCGCTTACCACGATGCGATAGGTGTGTCCCTTGCGAATCGAGATCTCATCGATGCCGATGACCTTCGGCCCCGGGGTGCCCGCCTTGGCCAGCTGCGCCTGCATGTAATGCTTCTCGAGCGTCTTGACCGTGTCCCAGTCGAGGTTGAGCTCCGCGGCCATGTCCTTGATCGTCGTCGAGCGGCAGCGCCGGCCCACGTACTGGGCAAAGCGCTTGGTATAAAACGGATTGTCGGCGAGGAAGTCGAGCCGCTCGCGCTTCACCTTGCCGCAGCGCCGGCATTGCACGCGCCGCACCTCGACTTCCAGGTAGATGCGTAGCTCGCCGCAAGGGAGATCGCGTACGTGACGCACGCGCCGGTCGTACCAGCCCATGTGCGCGCGACCGCAACAGCCGCAGCGCGTTTTTTTGAGCGCCGGACAAGCGTGATGACGCGCGCCTTCGGGTCGCCGAAGACACCGCGCACCGCGTGTCGCGGACGCACACCAGGGAACGCGTATGCGTCCCACAGCCGCCGCTGTCGCTTCCGGGAATTAGCCATCGGGACATCATCGCAGTTGGAGCAGCCCTGGACACGCTTCTCGCCACTCGGAGCAAGCTCGTTTTATCCACTCAATTTACCCACACGACTTCCTGAAGAGCCGTTTTTCATTTGTTTGTGGTTTCCCCTTAAGGAAGAGTAGCGTTCAATCCCCCTGCTGAATGTCCTCGCGTTTCTGCTGCCGGTCTTGAAATGAGGCAGCACCGGGACGTGGGACAAACCCTGCGTCGACGGACCCACTTTCGCCCTGTTTGGCGTGGGCTGCCGCCATCCTTTCCTGCCCTGGGACAAGACACGGCCCCAACGCGACTCGCGGAGGCCGGTCAACCCGACTGGGTGATCCAGGCGCAGATCGGCCACGTCTCCCCCGCGATGATGAAGGCCTGCAGTTACATTCGACGGCAGGCGCTTGACGCAGCAGCAGGGGTACTCCAACCCACATCAACGTCACAATCGGACGATCTGGACGAGGAGGTCCGCGAAATCGTCAAGGAAGTTGGCTCCTTGGGCTGGACCCGAACCAGCAACCCTCCGGTTAACAGTTGCGGCGAGGTGAAGAGCATCAATTGCGACCACGTGACACCGAGTTGCTTTTAGGCGGGAAATCCGTCGTTCAAGCCACTCGGCGACTGCCACCATTGATGACCAGTTGCTACCTGGGGTGGGTACAAGATTGGGCACAGCGCCTGTGCCCCCGGCGCTCTTTAGGCGTCAGAGCGGCCTGACAACCGAACGACCAAGATCGAAGCCCACCGACGCCCCCGTCTTCTGTAGCAGATCGGTTTGGAGTCCGGCGTCTACTGTACCTGCCCCTGTTGCGCGGGCTGAGTGGCGGCCTCGGAACCCGGACGCTTGTGCGGTGAAGGCGACTTCGTGGGCGCTGGGGCGTCGGGGTGTATAAAGGATCCTTCTGGGGCAGGCGAAGCGGCGATCCCGGTAACGAAAGAAGGGCTCCCTGGGGGCAAACCGGACATTCCGATCAGGAGAATGAAAAGTCGATGACTACCAAGATGTCGAACTGGACGCGCGCAACTCGAACGTTGGGCGCTCTGCTAATTGGTGTCCTGTGGGCAACGCCCGCCAACGTTCTCGGACAGGGCACCTTTTCCGGGAACGTCAGTGGCAGCGCCGCGACCTTCAGCGGCGTGCTCGCCGGCGATGTCTCCGGCCCACAGGGGGCGACGGTCGTCAGCCCCTCGATTGCGCGGGACGCGGAGATTGTTCCAGCCGTGCTCGCCGCCGATGGGGCCGGGAGCGGGCTGGACGCCGACCTCTTCGACGGTCTCGACTCGAGCGCATTTGTCGGTGCGACCGGCGCGACGGGTCCCCAGGGTCCGGCGGGCGACGACGGCTTGCCGGGCGGGGTGTCAGGCTGAGAAATCGTTACTGTTACCCAGGAGATCACTATCAACCCCGGTGCATTCCAAAACCTGGTTGCGTCTTGCCCGAATGGCAAGAAGCTGACGGGCGGCGGCGGCAGTGCGGCGGTACTTATCAATTCTGACTTCGCACTGGTTCGGTCGCGTCCGCTCGACGATGACAGCTGGCAGGCGTCGTGGACGAACGTCGACACAGTTGCGCGCACCGAAGATTTCACCACGTACGCGATTTGCGCGGACGTCAGCTAAAGAGACTAGATTCATTGAGGCGCGGCTGTCAGGATTGTCGCGGCTAGGGAGCCGCCTCTGGCCACTCGAAGCGAAGTGGAATCGATGAGAGGAGGCACAGAATTGGGCAACGTCAGGTTAACTTTCAGGAGGCCGCCAATGTTTCCTATCGACTCGCCTTATTAAGGGAACAATTCTGCCTTCTCCCCCTCAGCAGATGGCAAACCAACGCGCATGCCGTCAAACCGGGTAGCCCAACTCCGCCAGCCTCAGACCATAGCGTTCGGCAACACGTCCATTACCCTTGGCGAACAATTCAACGATTTCGTCCTTGATCTCGTCTGGTACTCTGAAACCTCTTCCGCTCCTAGAAAGACGGTTGTGTACCGCCGGAAAACGTCGCCTGATTGCTATTCGCAAACGCTCGTTTCCAGGAATTCTCGATACCATTGACAACAAGGCTACACCGCGTCCCGACATGCTGGCGTTCTCGCGTTGCGGCACCTCGACGAGACGAGTGTGAAAGCGAAATTCAGTCTTCTCTTCGATCTTATCGACAAGTATCGAAAAGTTGTCCGTAAGCTCTTCGAACGGGACCACAATTATGTTCTCTACGCCGAAGATCTTCTCGTTTGTTGCCAGAAAATCGTCGAAATCCATCGTTCGAAAATAATCGGACGCCCAATCTCTTGCTTTGTGCCCGCCGTCACTAAAATAAGTCTCCTTTGAAAACTTGAAATATTCTCTAAAAGTAACGAATCTTCCTCTGTAACGATCTGGCGCAAACTTAAGTGAAATTCCTACATATTTATAGTGTGAAGGAATTGCGTCGAGTTGATTACGAATTATAAGCAAGAGTTTTGGGCTTGCGAATGTGTCATTCAGAATCTGTGCCTGAACTAGGGGGCAAGTCGACTCGGAGAGATGTTCGTTGGAGAATAGAAATAGTTTGCCATCGTTCTCTGCTTCCGCCATCGACTGCGCAACGCGTTCCTTCACGTCCGCCGGGATGCCTTTGAACCGGTCAAGGTTGACGAGGGCGGTGATAACGTATCGCGATTCCCCCGGGTACACCTCTTGACCTGGTTTCAGATTCTTTCCAAAAAAAGCAATGTCCGGATGGGCCGGGAAAACGTTTCGTTGCAAGGTTGTGCTTGCCCCCTTGCCAATTCCCATGTGAACAACGGCTGTCATTGACTATTTGCCTTGACCCTCTCGGCGTCAGCGGCCCACTATCGTGGCCGCTGCTGGCGTGTCGCCCGGCGGCGGGTTGATCCTGCAGACTCAAGAAGTGACATTCAGAGTGTACCAGATACCGACAACGGAGCCAGCGGTGCGGCCACCAGCCGACGACGTTACGTCACAGTCCACGTCAGAATCGGACGGTCTGGATGACGAGTTGCGCGAATTTGTTCAGGAGATTGGCTCCCCTTCCTGGACACGTATCGAACCATGTGTATTGCACCAGAGCCGGATGTTCAGCGCCTTCTGGAAGATGTTCGACAGCTGACGGTCACCGCGTAGCCGGACTGCGCTCCGCCCAATCAAGGATCCTGGGGCAATACCAGAAACGGCATGCCTCGCGCTGTTAGCGCAAGAGGCACGGCTAACCAGGCGATTGTACGCCCTACTCGCGCCTAGCCGATATCGTGCTTGCGAATGCAGGCCGCCACGTGCGCTGCGGAAGAGTCCACCGGCTCCAGAGGCGGAACGGCCGCGCGGCAGTCGTCCACCGCGAACGGGCATCTGGGGTGAAACGCGCACCCGGCGGGAGGCGACACGGGGCTGGGCGTCTCGCCCTTCACCGGTACGAACGCCCGCTGGTTCCGCGGGTTGGGGTCCGGAATGGCCTGGACGAGCGCTCGGGTGTAGGGATGTGCCGGACGCTCGAAGATCCGCTCGGCGGGCCCCTTCTCCACGATCCGCCCGAGATACATGATCGCGATCGTGTCGCTCACGTGCTCGACGACCGACAGGTCGTGGCTGATGAAGATATAGGTCAGCCCCCTCTCCTGCTGCAGGCGGACCATCAGGTTCAGCACCTGGCTCTGGACCGAGACGTCCAGCGCGGACACCGGCTCGTCGGCGATGACCAGCCGGGGCTCGAGCGCCAGCGCCCGGGCGACGCCAATCCGCTGTCGCTGCCCACCCGAGAACTCGTGCGGGTATCGGTCCAGCATGTCGCCCGACAGGCCCACGGTCTCGAACAGCCGCCGCACCTTCTCGACCTGCTCGGCCCGCGTGCCCAGGCGATGGACCACGAGCGGCTCGCGGACGATCTCGTCCACGGTCATGCGGGGATTGAGCGACGAGTACGGGTCCTGGAAGATGATCTGGATCTCGCGACGAAGCTGGAACAGCTCGGCACGGCTGGCATGGGCGATGTCCTTGCTGTCGAACCGCACCTCCCCGCCGTTCGGGTCCTCGAGCCGGATCAGCGTCCGGCCGAGGGTCGACTTGCCGCAGCCCGACTCCCCGACCAGTCCCAGCGTCTCGCCCTTGGCCACCGAGAAGCTCACGCCATCCACCGCGCGGACGTCGCCGATCTTCGCACCCCAGATGCCGCCGCGCACCGGATAGTACTTCTTGAGGTTGTCGACCTCAAGGAGCGGAGAGCCGCCGTTACCGTCCACCTTCGACCTCACCCGCTCCGGCGGCAAGCGGCACCTCCCCGACGGGGAAATGGCATGCGGCGCGGCCGTGCGCCTTCTGCTCCAGCCTGGGATCCTCGTCGAGGCACCGGCGCTGCTCGCTCTCCGTCCGCTCCCGCCGCCGCCAGCAGCGCTCGGCGAACCGGCACCCTTTCGGCGGCGAGAGGAGCGACGGCACGACGCCTTCGATGGTCGGCAACTCCGACTTCCGGGCAACCCCCTTCCGCGGCATGCTCCGCAGCAGCCCCTTGGTGTAGGGATGCTCGCTGCGCTCGAAGATCTGCACCACGTCACCCACCTCGACGATCCGCCCGGCGTACATGACGGCGACCTCGTCACACATGGCCGCGATGACGCCCATGTCGTGGGTGATAAAGAGGACGGCCGCGCCGGTCCGCTGCTGCAGCTCCTTGATGAGGTACAGGATCTGCGACTGGATAGTCACGTCGAGCGCGGTGGTCGGCTCGTCGGCGATCAGGAGCTTCGGCTCGCACAGCAGCGCCACGGCGATCATGACGCGCTGCTTCATGCCGCCCGACAGCTCGTGTGGATAGGACCCGAGCCGCGCCTCGGGCTCGGCAATGCCGACCGTCCGGAGCATCTCGATCGAGCGCTGTCGCCCGGCCTGGCCGTCGAGGCCGAACCGGAGCGCCAGTACCTCGCCCAGCTGCTTCTCGACCGTGAAGACCGGGTTCAGAGAGGTCATCGGATCCTGGAAGATCATGGCGATCTCCTTCCCGCGGATCGACGAGAGCTCGTGACTGGGCATCGCGAGGATGTCGGCCCCGCCGAAGCGGATGGCGCCACCGAGGATCCGTCCAGGCGGACTGGGCACCAGCCGCAGGATGGAGGAGGCCGTCACGCTCTTGCCGCAGCCGGACTCCCCCACCAGGCCGAGCGTACGGCCGGTCTCGATGGAGAACGACACGCCATCCACGGCGTGGACGAACCCGGCTTCGGTGTCGAAGCCGACGCGCAGGTTGTCGACCTCCAGCAGCGGCACTACTGGAACCGCTCGCTGATGCCGTAGAAGTCCTTGTCCAGCTCGGGGTCGACCGGATACGCGGTCCCCTCGCGCATCGCCTGCTCGAGGGCCGCGCGCTTCTCCGGATCGATCCAGTAGACCATGTAGTCGGTGATCTGCTCCGTGCGCTTCGGCAGGTAGAACTCCGGGAACTGCAGGTAGTCCCACCAGACGATCCGGTGGTACGGCGCCATCCAGAAAGGAATGTAAAAGGCTTCGTCGTGCACGATCTCCTCGATCCGGTGCATCGCTTTCAGGCGATTGTCGAAGTCGAGATCGTCCTCGTAGATGCGGATCAGCTCGTCCACCTCCTCCGAGCCGAATCCCCAGATGTTGTTGTTGTTCGTCGACTTCTGGAAGTCGGTGTGGAGGTATTGACGCGGATCAGGGTAGAAGTTGGCGGTACGGTTCGTCATCGTCATCTCGTACTTACGCTCGAGGCCGCGTTCGAACGCCGTTCCAGGCTCGAGCAGGCGCAGGCGCATGTCCACGCCGGCTCGCCGGTACTCCTGCTGCATGACGGTGAGATGGCGTTCCAGCCCCTTGCTCCCGTAGATCAGGTCGAAGCGCGCCGGCTCGCCGCGATCGTTGACCAGGATGTTGTCGGTGTCGCTGCGGGTGAAGATCAGGCCCCGCACGGCGCTCCGGAGGCCGCCGAAGAGCGTCCGGTCCACGACGGCTGACGGACGGCGATACCCGGCGCGCTCCAGATGCTCCCGCGTCTTCCCGGGATCGAAGGGGTACGGCTGCACGTTGGGGTTGGCGTACTCTGTGCCCTCGAAGAAGGACGTCTGCCGGAAGTACTCCTCGTACATGAGGTTGCGATTCAGCCGTTCGAAGTTGAACAGGTACTGCATCGCCTTGCGGAAATCCTTATTCCGGAATATCGGCGCCTCGAGGTTCATGTGCAGGCCGGACACGCCTGACGGCACGTCCACGAACACCCGCGCTCGGCGCAGCCAGCCGTTCCGGATCTCGTCGAACGTGTATTCCTCGTTCCAGGTTCTCGCGGTCATTTCCGGGATCATGTCGAGCTCGCCCCGGCGCAAATAGTCGAGCGTGCGCTCGATCGGAATGACCCGCAAATGAATCCGGTCGAAGTTGTAGAGCCCCTGGAAGTAGCGCTTGCCGTCGCCCCACCAGTCGTCGAGCCGCTCAAAGGTAACCGACTCGCCGCGGGACACCTCCGACACGACGTAAGGGCCGACCGCAATCTGGTACTCGTTGTTCGTCCGGGTCACCCAATCCTCGTCGAGCACCACGGCGTGCGAGGGCGTGGGCCACAGCCCGTAGTCCGACAAAGGGCGCCAGCTCGGACGGGCGCCGACGATGCGCAGCGTGTAGTCGTCGATCCGGTCCACGGACTCGAAAAACAGCTCGGCGTAGCGATTGTAGAAGGGATCGACGATGTGCTCTGAGAGCATCATCTGCCAAGTCAAGACGTAATCATCTGCCGTGATCGGCTCGCCATCGCTGAACCGGGCGTCGCGGTCCAGGCGGAAGTAGATCGTCTTCCGATCGTCCTGCACCGACCAGTGGGTCGCCATAACCGGGATGAACCGATCCGTATCCGGGTGTCTGCCCACCAGCGGGAAGTAGAAAGTGAACATCCGGTTCCAGCTGGCGAAGGCGTCGTTCGAGTTCGGCCCCATCAGGCGGAACGTGAGCGGGTACGAGGTCATGAAGAAGTTGAACGTCCCGCCGCGGATGGCGTCCGGCGATCCGATCGGCGAATCGTCGTTGTTCGTCTCCCAGACGATGTCGTCCGGCACCGTCACGGGCCCCGCACCCTGCGTCGGCGCGGCTGGCGTGGCCGCCGTCTGTCCGTCGATCAGGACCGCAGACAGCAACATCGTTCCCGCAGCGACGACGAGGGCACCTGCGCGTTTCATGTTCAGCCTCCCAGGGATCCTATTCGTATCGGGCGTACTGTTTCGGGTCGAACGCCTCGCGGACCGATTCGCCGACGAATACCACCAGCACCAGCGTGGCCGTGAGCGCGCCGAACGGCGCGAGCGTGAGCCACAGGCTACTTCGGTTCTCGAGCCGCAGCGCCTGGTCCAGCAGCTCGCCCCAGCTCGGCGTCGGCGCCGGCAGGCCGTACCCGAGGTAGTCGAGCGCTGTCAGGGCGAAAATCGCGGTCACGATGGCGAACGGCGTGAACGTCACGAGCGGCGTCAGGCAGTTCGGCAGTAGGTGCCGGAAGACGACCCGCAGGTGCGACGCGCCGTAGGAGCGGGCGGCTAGGCAATACTCGCGGGTCTTCTCGCGGTACATCTCCGTCCGCATATAGAAGGTGATCGTAATCCACTGGAAGAACGCCATGATGGCCAGCAGCAGCCAGAACGTGGGGGCGAAGAGCGCCGCCATGATGATCACGACATACAGAAAGGGGATCGCGAGCAGGATCTCGAGCACGCGCTGGCTCAGCAGGTCGAAGCGGCCGCCGAGGTAGCCCTGCAGGCTCCCAACGGTGGTCCCGATGATCTGGCCGGCGATCACCAGGAACAGGGCGAAGAAGATCGAGATGCGGAAGCCGTAGAGCAGCCGCGACGCGACGTCGCGCCCCTGCGAGTCGGTGCCGAAGTAGTGCCGCAGGTCCGGCGGCGTAGGCGGCAGCACGCCCATCCCCGCGAGCGATGCCATCGTGCCGGTGCGCGCGAGCCCCAGGAGATCGCCCGTCGGCGACCGGTCGGGATCGGCGAGGATCGCCTCGATCTCTCCCGTGTAGATTGCCTCCGCCAGCTCGTCGAGGCCGTCCCGCAGCGCGAGCCGTTCCGCCCGCTCGCGGTCTCCCTCGTCCAAGGCTGCCTGGACGTCGTTCAGGATCTCGTTGTACCAGAAGTCGTTCTCGTAAGGGTTCCAGGGTATCGGCGGCATGACGACGTAGTTGCCGCGGTTGGGATACGCGCGATCCAGCGCCGCCAGCGCCTGGGGATCGCCGCCCGCCGCCGTGCGCTCGCGGTCGTAGAGGAACCGCTCTACCCGCCACTCGCGCTGGAGGCGAAGGTACTCGGTCTCCAGATCCTGCTGCCCCCACGCGGGCGGCGGCTCCTGCCCGAACGTACTCATGGGGAGATATTGAAACGTCGGGAGGTAGAGTTGCCCGTCGTGCCAGACCAGCAGCGCCCGACTCTCGGCGAGGTACGGCGCGAAGACGGAGAGGACGATGGCGGTCACGAGGATGACGAGGGAGTAGTAACCGCGTTTGATGCGCCGGAACCGCTCGAGGCGCCGGCGCGTGATCGGATCGAGCTTCGGCCAGCGCATCCGGCTACTCGAACCGCACCCGCGGGTCCACGAAGGAGACGGCGAGGTCGGAGACCAGGTTGCCCACCATCAGCACCGCACTTGAGATGGCGAGGAAGCCGAGGACGACCGGAAAGTCGCGCGTCTGGATCGCTTCAAAAGCGAGCAGCCCGACCCCCTGGATGTTGAAGACCCGCTCGATCAAAAAGCTCCCGGTCAGGAAGATGCCGAGCAGCCCGCCCACGCTCGTCGCCATCGGGATCAGCGAGTTGCGTAGCGCGTGCACGAAGACGGCGCGACGCCAGTTGAGCCCCTTCGCCAGCGCCGTCTTGACGTAGTCGGCACTCATATTCTCGATCAGGCTGTTCTTCATCAGCATGGTCGTCACGGCAAACGATCCCGCCAGGTAGGCAATCAGCGGAAGGATCGAGTGCCAGGCGACGTCGAGGATCCGCGTGACCAGCGGCAGCTCGGCGGCGCCGACCGACTGGAACCCCCCGAGGGGGAACACCTCCCATTGCACCGCCAGCAGGTTGCTGAGCACCGCGCCGAGCGCGAAGCCCGGGATGGCGTAACCGAGGAAGATCAGGATCGAGCTCAGATTGTCGACGCGCGTCCGGTGCCGGATCGCCTTGAGGATGCCGAGCGGGATGCAGATGCCGTAGGTGAAGAGCGCCGTGACGAAACCGTAGTAGATCGACACCGGCAGGCGGTCGGCGATCACGCGGATGACCGGCTCGTTGTAGCGAAAGGAGTCGCCCAGGTCCAGGCGCACGACATCCCACAGCCAAGCGCCGTACGCGACGAGGAACGGCCGGTCGAAGCCGTAGTACTCGTTGAGCCGAGCCAGCTGCTCTTCGGGGATGTCGAGCTGGACGGGCACGCCGCCCCCGCCGGCGCCCACCTCGCCGCCGCCCCCCGCCCCCGCCAGCGCCATGCGAATCTGGTCGATCTGCCCCCCGGGGACGAACTGGCAGAGAAGAAAGGTGAAGAAGGTAATCCCCAGGAAGGTCGGGATCATGAGCAGGAGCCGGCGGATCACGTAGTCGCGCAGGGCCTCGCCGCGTGATTTCACAGATCCCTCACTCCCTTCGAAGATGGTGGCCTACGGCGATTATCACTGGCGGCTGGTAGCTTTGACAACCAGCGATGTTTAGTATTCAATAAACATTGAGATGATGAGGCGTACGAGAGGCGGCGGGGCAGACACGTTTGGGCCGAGAATCCGGAAAAGGCGTGAGGAACTGAAGATTGGCCTTCGACAGGCGGCGAAGGAGATTCGCGTGAGTCCGACGTACTTGTCCATGGTCGAACGGGATGAATTCCATCCACCAGCCGAAGCGAAGGTCCAGGCGATTGCCAAACTCCTGGCTCTTGACGAAGACGAGCTCCTGGCCCTGGCGGGCAAGGTGTCGTCGGACCTCACCGCCATCATCCGAGACAACTCGAAGGAGATGGCGTCGTTTCTGCGGTCGATGAAGGGACTGAGCCCGAAGCAGGTAGCGCAGCGGCTGGAGGGTGCAAAGCCCAAGAAGGGATAGGTGCACGATGAAGGATCAAGAAGGTGTTCGACGTACCGTATTTGTCTGAGGGTCAGCTGGAACGGGAGGCGGACGTACTGCTCGCGCAGTTCCATGGTGCTCGGCAGACGCCACTTGCCCTCCCGACCCCGGTTGACGACATCCTCGAACGTCACTTGGGGCTCACGCTCGAACTCGGCGATCTCCACGGGAAGCTCGGCATCCCAGTCATCGGCGGAAAGCGGGACCTGCTTGGGGCGCTCTGGGCTGATGACCGCTCGGTCTTCATCGACTACATGCTCGACCCGGACGAGCGGTCGTGGAGCGAGGGCCGGTACCGTTTTACGGTGGCGCACGAGATCGGCCATTGGCAGGTGCACCGCGAGCTTCTGCCGTCGCGACTCGATCAGCCTAGCCTCTTCCAGCGCGACCCGGCGCCCACGATCGTCTCTCGAAAGAGCCGTGCCAAAGAACGCATCGAGTGGCAGGCGGACTTCTTCGCCGCCTGCTTACTGATGCCCCGCGCTATGGTTCTGGCGGCCTGGAAGACTCGTTTCGGTGACACGAGGACCCGCACGATTCAGCCGGACGACGACGCCCTGGCGCTGCATGCGAGTCGTGATCTCTCGCGCCCATTCGCCGGGGAATTCGGGGTGTCGGTGGAAGCGATGCGAATTCGCCTCGAACAGCTTCACCTGCTGCGGCGCGTCGCCTCGGCGCAGCGAATGCTCAACCCGGTGTTGTAAGGCGAAAAGTTTTTGGCGCGTGTGTGTGGTGTCCAGTGAACAGTACTTCCACTGATTTCGTCGAGGTGATCGTTCTCGGACGCGCTGGCTTAGCGGAGCACGTCTGTGCTGATGCATGAGCCGGGTGGCTTTGACGTGATCGCTCCGACTGGCCCTGTCTACGCGTGACCAACCCCATTTACCACGAGCTGCTGACCCGAATACGGGACACCTTCCCTGCACCGGTTTCCGACCGGCTGCACGACGCGTATTTCGTCTTCTCGATCATGCGGGCGCTTGATCAGGTCGACGCCATAAAGTCCGAGGTGCCACTGCTCGGCCGGCCGCAGGCGCTTGATTACGCGGCCGCCGAGCAGACGGAACTAGCCGAGGAGGGACGTAGCGTGGAGGAGGTGGCGAGCCTGTTGGTCGGCAAGCTCGAAGGCCTGCCGATCTGGGGGCATCCGCGGACGCAGATCAATGTCGTCCCGCCGTCGTCGATCCCAAGCATCATCGGCTCGCTGCTGCCCGCCATCTACAATCCGAACCTCGTCTCCGACGACACGTCGTACGGCCTTGCGTTGACCGAAGCGTCGGTCGCCGCGATGGTGGCCCGGCTCGTCGGCTACGACGCAGAGCAATCGGCCGGTGTTTTCACGTTCGGCGGGACCGGCACGACGCTCTACGGCGTCAAGCTCGGCATCGAGAAGGCGTTTCCCGACGCAATGGACAACGGCGTCCGTGCGGACGGCGTGATCCTGGCCTCGGCGCAGAGTCACTACTGCCGCCTGAACGTCGCCGGCTGGCTCGGCCTCGGCGAGAAGAACGCCATTGAGGTACCGACGCGCCTACAGAACGACATCCGCATCGACCGACTCGACGCGGCCGCCCGCGCGGCGATCGACCAGGGCCGGCGTATCGTGGCGCTGGTCGCGACGATGGGCACGACCGATGCGTTCGGCGTCGACGACCTCGACGCGGTCGTCGACCTGCGTGACCGGTTGGTTGCCGACTATGACCTCGACTACACGCCGCACGTCCACGCCGATGCCGTCATCGGCTGGGCGTGGTCAGTGTTCAACGACTACGACTTCGAGCGAAATTCACTCGGGTTTCGTCCCCGCACGGTGCGGGCGCTCGCGGCGGCCGGCCGTCGCATCTCGAAGCTGCACCGGGCCGACTCCGTCGGGATCGACTTCCACAAGACCGGCTTCACACCATACATCTCAAGCCTATTTCTGGTCCGCGATCGAGCCGACCTGCAGCGCCTCGTGCGGGGTCGGGACAAGATGCCGTATCTGTTCCAGTCCGGCGAGCGTCACCCCGGGGTGTTTACGTTGGAGACGTCGCGTAGTGGTTCAGGCGTGCTTGCCGCGTACGCCAACCTCCACCTCTTCGGCCGGGTCGGCTTCCGCGTGCTCCTCGGCCACCTCGTGGAGATGGCCGAATCGCTGCGCGAGCATCTCGAAGGGCATGACTCGATGACGGTGCTCAACGGTGACGGCTTCGGGCCGGTCACGGTGTTTCGGGTCTATCCCGACGGGGTCGATACGTGGACCATTAAGGAACGCGAGCGCACCGATCCAAACGCCCGGGAAGAGTTGCTGCGCCACAACGACTACAACCGCCGGCTGTTCCAGTATCTCTACGATCGGGCCATGCGTGGCGAAGGGGTGCACATCTCGATGACAGATTGCTATCGCAAAACGGATTACGGCGAGCCGATAGTGGGCCTGAAGAGCTACATCCTCTCGCCGTTCATCGACGAGCAGAACGTGCAGAGCCTCGTCAACGACGTTCTCGCCGCCCGACAGGTTCTGTCAGGTTAGCCTGTCCGTCTCGAATTCGTTGTCAGGCCGCCACTGGGAGCTGGACCAGAGCCTGGTGATGCGACAGGCGATCCTGGAGACCGACATCAAGCGCACGTCCATGGGACATCCCCGGCTCGGGCGCCACCGGACGCGCGGGCGCATTGACCGTCGGCGCGGCCACGGCAAGCGCGTGGCCGCGGCCGACGGCCTCGGTCTCTTCGGAGGAGGATTCTGAAACGAACTCTAGACGGAGGACGCGGGAGAGCATCCGACGATGTGTGGCCGTTTCACCCGGAAGCTGACGGAGGCTCCATCGAGTCCTTCACCATCATCACCACTGCGGCCTCAACGGCGCTGGCCGACATCCACCACCGGCAAACGGCGATCATCTACCCCGACCGGTTCGACGACTGGCTCGATCCTACGTCGCCGGTACCGCGGCTCCTCGAGCTGGTGCGTGAACCTCGCGCCGGCCCCTACGAGCGGCGACGCCGTCAGCACCAGAGTGAATAGTGTCCAGAATGACGATCCGGATAGCCTGGTCGCCATGTCTCGACAGGCACTTTTTGACCTGGAGGGCGGAAATGTCATTGACCGCGCTTCCGCCTCGATTTCGCTTGATTCATGTGACTTTCTTAGTCCCCCGCTGGCTTGGTCATCCAAGGCTATCGAAACGTGACGGCTAATGAACCTTGATCAGATCTCCGTGCACTCAACAGACAGAGGGGTGCTCGTCCGCGCCGACAAAGAGATTCACATCAAGCGCGAGCAGGCGCAGTAATTGCAACGTCCAGCCTTCGCTAAATTTAGCAAGCGGGCCTGCGTTTCTGGTGCGCCACGCGGCCGACCGTCACGAATCTTCCCCCTCAAGGAACAGCTGCTGTGGGTGCGGCACTTCACGGGACGGTCGATCGGACGGGGCCGCTCACCGCCCGCCCGCTCAGCCGCCGCGAGACTCTGGCGATGATTAAGCGCCGCGCGCGCGGGCGCGGACGGCGGGGGTCCGAGCCATGCTCGTTCGCTGGACGTATGCAAGACAGAGAATCCGACACGAGATACGACACGTGGCGGCGCGTACTGGAAGGCGTCCTTGCCCGCCTGTCGCAAACGGCCGTTTACGACACATGCTGATCGGCTACGCCCGCGTCTCGAGAGGAGACGGCTCCCAGTCGCTGGACCTGCCGCGCGTCGCGCTGCAGGCCGCAGGCGTCGACGCCGGCCACGTCTACTACGACGTCGCGTCCGGCGTACGCGACGTCCACCGCCGCGAGAGTCCGAGGCTGGGCGACGTGGACACGGGGGTTCTCGGCCGGGCCGCGCTGGCCTGGTAAGACGGCGGCAAACGAAGGGGGCGCCGGCTGCCGGCCGACACCGCCCCGCATCGCTAGAAGCGGAAACCCCAGGCGACCAGGAACGACCGGGCGGCACGGTAGTCACCGGCCGAGGTCGCTTCGCCGAAACGGTCTCTCTCGATGTAGGCGATCGGGATCCCCAGCGCGTCCAGCGGCCCGTCCGCGGCAGGCCGAACGGTCGTGTTGAAGTAGACCAGTTTGTCGTTGTTGGTCAGGTTGTACCACTCGATCTTCAGCCACGGCCGCAGGCTCCGCCAGATCGGTATGTCGTAGTGGAGCGACAGATCGAACCGGCCTGAGCCGTTGTAGAGCTTCGATCCGCGACCGCCTGAGTAGTACAGCGTGCGCGACGACGGACCGTCGACGTAGCCCAGTTCGTCGAGTATCGCCTGCTGCTCCGGCGTCACGCGGAAGCTGCTCGACGCCAGGCTGTAGTTCTCCGCCGAGTCGTACCGCCAGAAGCCGCCGATGTCGAGATCACCGAAATCACTGCTGGGTCGCGCTCTTCTGGATCATGAAAACGGTTGTACGTCTTCGTTAAACCTTGCCCGCTGATCGCCATCAGCGCCGCTCTCTTCTTGAGATAGGCTTCCCCTGCCTTCTCAAGCCCGGAGAGCACGTCCCAATTTCGCGGAAATGGGAATGTCTCGAAGCAATCCGACGGTGTGTACCGCAGATCGTCCTTCATCGATGACCCGAAGAAACGTGCCCACACTTCGTGAGGTCGTGACTGCAGAGCGCAGAATGCAGCATGGGTACGAAAGGGAAAGACGATTAGCGAATCCGCGTAGACCATCGGCGCGGGCACAAACGTGAACGCCGCCTGCTGACCAACCCGTGAGACGACCAGCACACGCTCCAATCCCGAAATCGCCGCATGGAGCTCTGGTCTAGAGTTCCAGAACTTCCACCACTCGTGCACCATTCGTGGGTACTTGAGTCCGTCCTTGGCAAGTCGCTCCGGCCTGACCTGCCTTTCTACGATCGCCATGAGGTCGGGCCACCGCTCGCGGCATTCCCCTTCACCGCGCTCACCGAAATCGATGGCGTAGCGGCAGTGCGCCTGCGTCGGGCTCGTGTTCACCTCCTCGCCACCGATATAGGGAAAGATTGCCTCTTGGTTTCTGGGATCCGCCGCGACTAGCCGGCGCATCTCCGCAAGCGGCGTAGCGACACCTCTCGTGTCCGTATCGTCGAAGGTGAAACCCATACCGAGGAGGATGCTGCCCTGGAAACTCTTACCAGCGTTCTCGGCAAGCCTAGCCGGATCATTGTGGCCACCTCGGTGGAAAAGGAAGGCGCTAATCGTCTTGACCACGCGATCATCTAGCCTCTTCGGGCCAGCGTGCGAACCCTTCACTAGATGAACTACGCTCACCACGACCGCCGCTTGGCCGGGCCACTTGACTCGTCTCTGTGCTGAGTAGATCTGGCCGCCGTGCTGGCAGATCCAACGCAACCCGCTCGAACGGGTGTCACCTTGGGCGATCGTATTCGTTGCGATGAGGCCGAATGCGCCATTTCTGCGAATCAACTCGAACGCGTGGCGAAAGAAATGCGCCACAAGGTCGGAGCCACCGCTTGAGTCCTCGTGCACGTGGAGGAGCCACTGTGAGTAGATGCTTCCTTGCGCGGCAGAGATATTTCGGCCGCCCTGGAACGGCGGATTGCCCACGATCGCGTCGAAACCCGGTTCTTGGCGCTCAAACACCTCAGGGAACTCAACCTCCCAGTGGAAAGGCACGAGCGGCTGGTCAGCTTCGCGCCACTCCTCGAGCCGGTCACGATGGCGCTCGGCCTCATCGTTGGCGACTACGCCCGCATACTCGGCTCGCTTTGTCTCGCGCTCCTTGGGCTTGCTACCCTCGAAGAAAGCCGCCAGCACGAGGTCGCCGAAGAGACGTACCTTTTCCAGTTCGAACCGCGCCTCGTCCCAGAGGTGCCGTCGTTCCCCGTCAGGGACGCTTTCATCCGCCTCGCGGATACGCTGGCGCAGCTCAGCGACCTTCGCCACGTGCTCGCGCACGCGCATGGTCTCGAACCCGGCCTGAAAGCGCGGCGCGTCGCCCTCCCAGTGGAAGGCCTCGCTCTCCTTGCGCGACAGCCCGACCAGCGAGTCGCCGTGACGCAACGCGTGGTCCACGAACGTCAGCGCGTGGTCTTTCGCCAGCGTGACCAGCCAGAGCGACACTTTGGCAAGGTCCACGGCAACGGGGTTACGGTCCACACCGTAGAGGCACCGCTGTGCCACGATCCGCATGGCGAAGATGTCCTCGCGTTCGTCCTGAGGAATCGCAGGCACCTCGCCGTGGGCGTGCCACGACTCGACAAGCGCGTCGCCGAGTTGACGGCAAGCTTCCACCAGGAAGGCACCCGAACCCATCGCCGGGTCGCAGACCTTGAGGTCGAGAATCTCTTCTGGCCGGGGCGGGCGGCCGTCAACTCGGCGGAGACGCGCAAGGATCGGCTCCAGCGTAGTACGCACGATCGGCTCAGTGAGCGTCCGCGGGGTGTAGTGCGAGCCCGAACGGCGTCGCGCCTCACTGGGTTGCAGGACCATCGCCCCCGGCGGCACCAGATCGGGCGTAGCTGCGGCATCGATGACCGGCACGAGCGCTGCGTGCAGGTCCTCCAGTGACATGGCTGCCTTCACCGCCTTCTTCACGGTGTCTGCAAGCTTCCGGTCGGCGCGGTCCTGCAGCCACTTCTCACGCTTGGCCGCTGGCTCGGCGAGCAGCGCCTCCAGGTCCACGGCCGTTGGCGCACCCTGCTTCTTCTGTGGCTTGGTGGCCACCGAGAGGCCGATTGCGGTCTCCAGCCGGAAGCCCATCATGGTCTCGTAAACCGACCCAATCTGCTCCACGTCGAGCGCGCGATAGGAGATCCGCTCGCCGTCGAGGATGAGGAGCTTCTCGAGCGCCCGGTAGATAGTGCCGTCAGGTACGAGGGGCGGTTCGGTCCGTTGGTGTGTCTGGCGTGCGCCACCAGAAGGGCGACCCTCCAGGAACTTGAACCGATCCGGGTCGAAGAGGGCGCCGTGGCGCGTCGGCAAGTGCATCGTGCCCAGGTCCGCGCCGTCGTGGATCATGCGGAACAGCACGAGGAGTTGTGCCCACGCGCCGTAGCGCTGCTCCATCGTGTCGGGATACAGAGCGGCGTCCTCGCGCAGTCGCTCGTGAAGACCTGCAAGCGAGTAGTAGCGCAGGAACGTCTCGTCCTCGGGCAGCATGTCGCGCTCTTCTGCGTACAGCACGAACACCAGCCGCAGGATCACGGTCAGGAGCGCACGGTAGACCTCATCTGGGTGCTCGGCGAGTGGCTCACGCAGCAATTCCCCCTGTGAAGCATCGTGCGCGGCCTGAAAGCCCCGCAGCAACTCGTACAGCGCATGCAGGACCTGCTGAGCCAGGCGCTCGCTGACTTCGTTCTGGAACTTGCGGCTGTCCTCAAGTAAGGCAGGCAGGCGCTGTGTGCGCGGCAAGGACAGCAACCGCGACTCGCGTAAGAGCAGGCGCAGCGCGGTTGAGATCGGCCGGCCGGCCGTCTGGACCATGTTAGCCACACGGAAGTCGAGCCATCCCGAACTCTCACCACGCGGTGCCGAGACGAGGCGCAGCGCACGGCCACTGAAGAGCAAGCCAGCGGGGACGCCGGTCGAGCGCAATAGGCGCTCCATGCGGCCGTGGGCCGAGGCTTCAAGCTGGCCCCCCTGGCGTACGACGTGATCGAAATCCTCGCCGGGCTCAAGAACCTTGACCAGGAGCTGCCAGGCAGGTGCGCCGTCCTTTGGTTCGAGCTCGCGCACGGCGACGTCGGGACGAAGCGTCTCGCCGTAGTCGGGCAGCGGCACCTCGAGGTCTGTCGGAACAGGACTCTCTTCGGTGCCTGCGTAGCCCTTGGCCGAGAAGCTCCAGCCAAGGACGGACTCGGCAAACGCGCGGAAGTCGGGCAGGTAGGGCTCCGCCTCCCCCTTCGGGTCGAACTTGCGCTCCTGAGCGCATGCCCGAAGGAGCCGCTGGCCTTCGGCATCTCGCCTGTCGAGAATCGCACCCGCGCGCACCAGCGCCGGCGCGGACACCACGAGGCCCGTTGGGCGGACGAAGCCCAGCCACTCCAGGTGCGCGAAGACCTCGGGGTCGAGCCTGGGGCCGGCCATCAGTTCGTCTCCGGCCAGAGGTAGACGAGCCCGACTGGTTCGACGCGGCTGGCTCGTACTTCGTAGAACTCGCGGATGCGCTGCGGCTCCTGCTCGAGGTCGCGCTCGAACTGCTCGAGACGGGAGCGCCATGAGCGCACGTCGATCTCGAGCTGACGCCACTCGTCGTCGTCGAAGTCGCCGTAGTTCAGCGTGCGCTGCGCGAGCCTTGGCGCAGTCTTCTCGAGCTCCTCACGCACGCGGTCGCGCTGGCGCGTGAGCGTGTCCCGCAGGTCCTTCTCTTCGCGTTCGCCGCGCTTTCTGAGCTTCTCGATCGCGAGGGCAGCCAGCTCCTCGGCGCGGGGTTCGAGTTGCGGCAGCAGCTCGTCGATGTCTCGGGGGGCGGCGGCGAGAAGCTTCCGCTCAATCGCCTCGCCTGGGGCGTGGCGGCTGGACTCGCCGAGCGACCGCTCGAGGAGTTCCAGCGTCTTCGCCTCGGCTTCCCGCGCGTAGGCTGACAGTGCGGCCTTTCGCTGGGACGGCTCCACCCAGCGGGCTGCGAGCGGGACCACCTCCTCGTGGAGCCGCTCGGCTCCCCGGCCGTAGAGGGATAGGCGCCCGAGCAGAATCACCCTCGGGATCGAGTCCGCGGCCTGCGCCAGGCAGGCCCGCGAGAGGTCGTGGAGGACAAAGCCCTGCGCACGGAAGCGCGCGAGTAGGCGCTGCGCCACACGCTGCTCCAGGTGGAGATGCACCGTGTCCTCGGTAAGCACGCCCGCATCTTCGAAGACGACCGGCCGGATCGGCGCTTCGCGACGCCAGTCGGCCACCTTCTGATTCTGCCGGCGTGGTGTGCGTAGCGTGTCGAGCGTGGCCGCCCAACTGGCGTCTGCCGCTGCCCGGCCGTCGAGGGGCGGGAAGGCCCAAACCGGAGCACCATGCTCGTCGCGGCCTTCCCTGAGGCGCTCGGCGCCGAGTAGCTCCAGGGCGCAGGAAAGCGCGTCGCGGAACGGGGCCGATGCGAAACCTACCCAGGTGCGCGACGCCTCGAGCAGGCTCCGGCAGCGTTCGATCTGCTTCTGCAGCTCCTCCTGCCGTTCGCGGGCGGCCTCGAACTCCTCCTCGGTGACGCGCTTCTTCTCGGCGTCGAGATCCGCCGTTGCGATCTCGTGCGCGAGACGCTCGGCGTCACCGTGGCGGATGCCCTGCTTGAGACGTCGCTCGATGTCATCGTCGATCACCTTCGAGAGGCTGCCGAGTTCCTTCCTGATGGTCTCGGTCTTTCTGACGAGCACCTCGAGGACACGATCCTCGATGCGCTTCGGGATGACGAAGTAGTGACAGCGCACTTCGTCTGCAGGCTGCAGCTTTCGGTCGATGCGACCGTTGCGCTGCTCGATGCGGCCCGGGTTCCAGGGCAGGTCGAAGTGGAAGAGGTCCGTGCAGTGCGCCTGGAAGTTCAGACCCTCGCGGGCGGCGTCAGTGGCCAGAAGGATCCGCAGCGGATCCTTCGCGGGATCCGTGTTGAACCGGCGCTGGATCTCCTTGCGCCGCGCACCACTGGTCAGACCGTCGATCACCTCGATGCGCTCGTCAGCGCGGTCGGTGCCTTCGATGGCCTGCTCGAGAATGTTCTTGAGGAAGCGCTTCGTGCCTTCCCTGTTCTCGGTGAAAATCAGCACGCGGCGCTCGTTCCACTTCGGGGGTGCGCCCTTAACTGGCCTGCCGAACGTGGGGAGGTCCGGGCACAGATTGGCGCGAATCCAGTCGATGAGGTGCCGCGCCTTCGCGTCCGGGAGGTGACGTGTCTCCTCGGCGATTTCCTGCATCCGATCGAGGATCGTCTGCTCCCGGCGCCACAGCGCCTCAGCCGCCGTGTCCCGCGGTGACTCGGCCTCGGCCGCGGCGGTCACTGCCTCCACGGCCGCATTCTCTTCGGCTTCCTGAGTCTCGGGGTCTAACTCGCTGCGCTCGTCGTCGGCGTCAGGGGCTGAGGTGAAGAGCTCACCTTCCTGGTCGGCATCTTTGACCGACGTAGCGGCGGACCCCTGCACCCGCTGCCACTGCCGTGTCACCGTGGCCCGGTGCACCTTGAGGCTGCGCGCGAAGGCTTCGATCGACGAGAGCAGGCGCTGCTGCAGGCCGACAACGAGCAAGCCCGCTGCCGCCTGTGCGCGACGGGACGTGCTGGCGAACCGCTCCGCGCGCGCGCTGCGATACTCGTCGAGCAGACGTGACAGCTCCAGCTCGGCCGCGTTATCGGGGATGTCGTTGATGGCCACACGTTCCACGATGCGCCTTGGAAACCCGCCCTGGACCTCGCGGATGTCCTCTTTGAGGCGGCGCACCATCACGTCTTCCAGCGCCTTCTTGCCGCGCACCTTGACCCCGCGTGTGAAGCGGTAGGGGTCCAGCAGCTCGAGCAGCGTCGAGAAGCTGTTCGAGTGCCCGTTGTGGGGCGTGGCTGAAAGGAACAGCCGGTGCTCGAAGCGCCCGGTGAGGTCGCGGACGGCCCTCGTGAATTTCGTCTCGATTCCGTACCGCCCGCCGCTCGAGGGTGCGGCGTGGTGCGCCTCGTCGAGGATCAGGAGGCTGCCCGGCAACATCGGGCCGAGCCATTCCCGCATGGGATCCGCGTAGATCGGGTCGATCAGCAGGTTGTGTGACACCAGGAAGCGGCTGTGCGTGCGCCACGGGTTCACCCCGAAGCCACGCTCCCGCCGCATCCTCGTCAGGTAGGCGCGGTCGAGGATTTCGAACACGAGGCCAAAGCGCTCCTCGAGCTCGGCCTTCCACTGCTCGAGCACCGAGGGTGGGGCTGCGACGACGATGGTCTTGGCCTTCTTGCGCAGGAGCAGCTCACGCGCGATGAGGCCCGCCTCGATTGTCTTGCCGAGGCCCGTGTCATCGGCGATGAAGAGATTGACGCGCGGCAACCGGAGCGCTTTGCGCAGCGGCTCCATCTGGTAAGCATCGATCTTGATGCCCGCACGAAACGGGGCTTGGAACAGGCTCGGGTCCGTGGCCGTGATGCAGTTCCACCGGAGGGTGTGCAGAAATGCCGCGAAATACCGCGGCGGGTCAAACCCTTTGGCCGCGAGGTCCTGCCAACGCTCGTCCTCAAGGATCCGCCGGTCGAGCTCGTAGTCCCAGAACACCTCGAGCGACTGGCCCTGGTTGTCGTCGGCGGCGCAGGCGAGGCGAACCCGAGCCGACTGGCCGGGGGCGGAAGGCTCGATGACGTCCTCGACCAGCCAACGCCGCGACCGCACCTGGACCAGTTCGCCCAGCCTGGGGGCCCGCTCCGGCAATACCTGTACGTTCGCGCCTGATCCCATAGATGCCACCCATTCGAGTTCGCCGAGACCAAGGAATCAAGTAGAAACGTGTTGCGGTTTCACTAGATTGAGGGTTAGAAAGGAGTGAATCGAAACGGACCGAGCCGCAGCGCCAACTGCGACCCGGCCCTGACCCCGTCAACTCGACGCGCCGCAGTACAACGTCGAGGGGGCCGTCTCGTTCGAGCAGTTGCAGGCCGCGTTCGCCCGGGCGCTGCCCGAGAACGTCTACCGCCCCTCGAAGGCGCCGCCGCGGAAGCTCGCCAAACAGGCCACGGCCGACGAGAAGCAGGGTTCCCTGCAGCTTGACGGCGGCACGCTCTACTTCTACGACAAGGGCACGCTCGTGCCGGCCGGGCTGACCGGGAAGGCGCTTGCGCGGGCGAAGCTGTTCATCCCCGTCCGGGACGCCTATCAGCGGGTGCTCGACACCATGCTGGCGCGCGGCACCGACGCCGAACTGACGAAGGCGCAGCGGGAACTGAAGCGCACCTACGACGTGTTCGTGTCGAACTTCGGCCACGTCAACCTGCGCGAGAACGAGCGCGTCATCGAGCTCGACCCGAACGGGGGCCGCATCCTCGCGCTCGAGGACGTCGAGCGGGTGAAGCGCCAGAAGGGCCGGCCGGCCGAGGTCCGCGTGACCGGCCTCGCCCCGTTCTTCACGAAGCGCACGCTGGCGCCCGTTGTCGAACCGACGACCGCCGAAAACCCGGCCGACGCGCTGACGGCGAGCCTCGCCTGGAAGGGCAGCGTCGACCTCGACTACATGCAGGGGTTGACCGGGCAGACGGCCGACGCCCTGACGACGGCGCTCGAGGGCCGCATCTTCCAGGACCCGGTCACGCAGGCGTGGATCGCCCGCGACGAATACCTCTCCGGCGACGTCACCACGAAGCTGGCCCAGGCCGCGGCCGCGGCGCAGACCGACGGACGCTATGCCGGGAACGTCGCGGCGCTGACCAAGGTGCTGCCGCGGGAGTTTGGCCCGGAGGACTTCACGGCGCCCTTCGGCGCCACCTGGATTCCGACCGCGACCTACGAAGCGTTCAATCTATAGGAAGTACAAAAACTCATTTCCCGGCGCGACCAGGCCCGAGTCAAGCATGGTCGGCCAAGCGCCGCTCAGCCTCATCTGGCCGGGGAAGGATTGTCGAGGCTCGTGGCGCTCGCTCGCTGGGTGGCGGGAGCGAGCGCCCTGACAAGGGGCGTCAAGTCTCTGGAAGCTGGCGGATTGCGGAGACCGTTGGAGGTGCTCTCGCACGCGGGCAGCAAATCAGTTCAGATCGGCGAAGACGCCGCGTCAGTGCGTGGCAGGTGCCGGCGTCCCACGTGCTTTGGAGAGAGTGAGACCCGGTGGCACGCGACGAGCCCAGCGCATGCGCTGGCCATCACGGTCCACGAGCGGGTCGACGCCAAAGCATGTCTGCATCGACGTCGCCCATCGCAGCCGCCTGGGCTTTCCCAGCCGTTCCTGCCCCAGAAGTGCAAACACCGCCTCGTGTGTCTGGCTCTTCACACGAGGCGCGAGCAGACCGAAGTAACGAACGTTGTGCCGGTAGCGGTCCGGCACGTGATGGGCGAGCGTGGACAAGAACTCCGCCGGCGTGTACGTGGTCTCGACGGTGCGTTTCGAGCGCGTGTCCTTCGTTACAAATCGGATTTCTTGACGGTTGATCGTTCGGAATCGGTGCTGTGCGATCGGGGGCCGTTTGGCATAGCGCCCTGCGTATCCCAGGAACTGCTTCTTGCTCTTGAACCGCTTGACGTCGACGTTCCACCACCGTTCGTACTGGGCAGTCAGGAGCTGCAGTAGTTCGCTGCGAGCCATGTCCGTGTCCAGGACGCCGGCCCGCGCGGCTTCCCGCAGCAAGGTGATGACGGCGTAGCGCCACATCGGCATCAGCGCCTTCCGGTCCAGTCGGGCCCTGGCGCACCATTGTGTCCCGTCCTCGCAGAGGCCGCCTTCGGACACCAGGATATGCAGATGGCAATTGAAGTTCAGGTGCCGGCCGAAGGTGTGCGGGATGACCACGATCATCATCCGGATGCCGTACTTCTGCCGCGCCCACTGCTGCAACACCTGCGCGCCCAGCACCGGAAGGTCATGGAGGAGATGCCGGTTCCGCCGGAACAGCGGCCAGAGCACATCCGGCATGGTCAGGCAGACGTGGGCGTAGGGGACATCTGGTAGCTCTCGCCACTGGTCGCGCTGCCAGGCGCGGGTGGCCTGATACCCGCAACTGGGGCAGGCTCGCGATTTACAGGTGTGATACACCACTCGCTCTTCGGTGTCAGACGCGAAGACCTCAGCGCCGAGGGCCTCGGTGCCGCAGTCGACGACCTTGGCGAAGGCGTCCCGTACCGCCGGACGGGTATCGTCACGATCCCATTCGTCCCGATGCATCACCAGGACGTTCCTGAGCGGTCGTGTCTTGTTCGGCGTCATCGAATGACCTCCTCGCGCAGCGCGTCGAAGCACGCGCGCGTTACCACCACGGCTCGTCCAGGCAGATCGAGGACCGCCACCGTGATGTCGCTCGCGTCGAGCCTCGCCAGTCCGCTGAGGACAGTGGCCGTCAGGTCGGGAGGCCGCGTGACCGTCCCAGCGTCGGCATGCGCTCTCACTAGCCTGGCAATGGTGGTTTTGATCGCCCTTCGGTGCAGATGCTCCCAGAGAGCGTCGCGCTGTGCCTTCGGGGTGAGGGTGCGCCACTGCCAGGCTCGATGGATGCGCACCTCCCCCCGTACGAGCCGCTCGCGCACCTCTGGAACCACGCTGTTCAGGAGTTGCTTGACCTTGGTGACGTTGCCGGTCGCGACGCCGGCGACGCTCGCGATGGCTTTCCGCACATCTCGGCGCTCGGCGTTCGTCAAATTTGACGACAACGTCCTGGCGCCCGTCTCGGGTCGCGATCGACGGCTGCACGCCTTGAAGAAGGGTTCCAGTTCCAGGGCCATCACGATACGGCAGAAGGCATCCAGGCCCTCGGACGCCCGGTGCTGCTGGATCACAATCTGGAGAGCTTCCTCGTCCGTCACGTCGTACTCGAGACACGGGAGGCTCGATTGCTGCCGGTCGAGTGCCACCTGCCACCGCGCATGCCCGTCGAGAATGGTACCGTCGGACGTCGTGACGAGCGGCGCTCGGATCGGCCCGCGTTGCTGGGCCACACGGCGCGCGCGAGTCGCGGCGATTGGACCGCACAGCGCCTGATAGGTCGGATGGGGCCGCAACGTCGCCGTGGGTCGATCCACCAGCCGACTGCCATCAGGGCCAGGCTGGCCCTCAACGGTCACGGGTCGTCTCCGCGTGGCGATCAGTCTCGTGCGCCTCGCGGTCGGCCCACTCGCTCAAGATGCGAAAGAAGCCGGTGGCGTGACTCACGATGCGGCGGGCGTCCTCGGACGTGACCTCGTGCCGTGTGCGGACCTGCCAGAATGCTTGGGTGTGTTCGATGAATGGCGCGTGACGACGCTTGATGGACTCCACTGGAAACCTTCGTCGCCGGCATCTATACCGGCGGGCTCTCTGGTCTCCAGCCTCGGAATCACACCGATGACATGGAACCGTGCACGGACTGCAACGGAGGCGTCCCAGTCCCAGGGATCGCCGTGGTGATCACGATGGTGGTAACTCGTCCTCCGGAATCGTGAACTTGTGACTCTTCCCGGCCCGGATCACCAGCTGCCGCTTCTGATTACGAACCGTTTCGCAGCTGATGACATACTCGAAAAACCCATGCCGAAGCCCGTCGACGAGGATCCGCTCGACATGATCGAGCGCGTCCTGTAGCTGACGGCCGCGGGGTGTGTCGTCACGCATTGTGGAGGAGCATCTTCATGTCGCGGATGTGCGACACGAAGCGCAAGGGCGGCACCCCGTGCCATGCCCCCGGTAGTAGGTCCTGACGTCCGTGCCGTGGCTCGGTCGGTCCTTGAACACGAAGACCCGGCGGTGACCCTCCCGGCGCAGCTCCCCAACCAGCTCGTACAGGACGCAGCTGAGGTAGCAGGCCAGATAGAAGTCGCGCGCCTCGAACGACCGGCGTCTGACGGGCGTGACTTGTTCAGATGACACTCGACATCCCTCGCAAAATTTTTTCCGTCACGACGCGATCAGGCGGCCCTGGCGCGGTACCTGACGGTGCAGCAGGTTCAGTTGTTCGAGCCTGATCCGCATCGCGACCGCTGAGACTTCGAAGTCGTCGGCCAGCGGGCGGGCGAACTGCTCAAGCGTGGCATCGTCCTGGTTCTGCTTGAAGCGCACCGGCGCCCGATCCAGATCCGCGGTGGCGCTTGGTGTTCCCTGTAGTGGGTGTCTCCGCCGCCGGACGATTCGTGGCTTCGCATCGCCGAAGCGGTCCCGCCATGCGGCCATAACCAGGGTGCGCAGCATCAGGAGGACCGACGCGAAATAATCGGCCTGCCACTCGATACGCTCTTTGGCCTGGCTCTTTCGACAGACGATGGTGGGTTCACGCTCACCCGAAAAAAGCGAGCCCTGACCGGCCGAGACGCCCAGCTGATCGCGATGTAGCTGCCAATGCCCGACTTCGTGGCCGAGTGTGTACCGGTAGCGGCCCTCCAGCCACGGCCGGTCCTCGGGATCGAGGCTCTGGTCGACGAACACTTCCTGGCTGTCGACCCACAGCGCCCCGAGGAAGTCCGGCTCATCCCCGGTCAGCGGGATGCCGAGCCGTTCGTGTAAGTCGTCAAAATCCAGGGTCAACCCGAGATGAAACTCAAGCAGGTGCTCGACCGGAAGCGGGGCTGTGATCGAGACGCCTCGTGCGAGGCCGTACTCGCCCAAGAGGTCGTTCGCGTCTCGCTCGATGGCATCTTCACGTAGGTATCTGACCTTGAACGCCACGAGGTTCCACCCTTATTTGGGTAACTATTTACTTGACTAACCACGCCTAAAGCTGTATTCTCTGGGCATGGACTCGCCCAAGACTCTCCAAGCCGCCATCCTCTACTTCTCCGATTTCGAGCGTTGTCGCCAGTTTCTCATGGACCTACGCTGGCCGTCCGGGAAGGTCACCTGTCCGACGTGTGGCTCCGAGCGCGTGATCTACATGTCTAGCGTCCGACGCTGGAAGTGCTACGAGAAGCACGCCGTTCCGCAATTCTCGCTCAAGACCGGGACGATCTTCGAGGACTCCCCGCTCGGCCTGGACAAATGGCTCGCGGCGATGTGGCTGATCGTGAACTGCAAGAACGGCATCAGTAGTTGCGAGATCGCCCGCGACCTCGGCATCACCCAGAAGTCGGCGTGGTTCATGGCGCATCGGATTCGGCTCGCGTTGCACGCTGGCTCGTTCGACCAGCTCTCGGGCGAAGTCGAAGCGGATGAGACGTTCATCGGTGGGAAGGCGCGGAACATGCACGCCGACAAGCGCCGTACTCGCATCACCGGCACGGGCGGTAAGGACAAGACCGCCGTCATGGGCATCATGCAGCGTGGCGGGAAGGTGCGAACGACTGTGATCGGCGACAGGAAGAAAAAGACACTGCAAGCCGAAGTACATAAGCACGTCGAAGCTGGCGCGGCGCTCTACACCGATGCCCTGCTCTCGTACGAAGGGCTTGAAGGCCGCTACGCGCATCAGGTGATCGATCATGCCGTCGCCTACGTCGATGGACAAATCCACACCAACGGCATGGAGAACTTCTGGAGCCTGCTCAAGCGCGGACTGAACGGCACCTACGTGAGCGTCGAGCCGTTTCACCTGTTCCGGTATCTGGACGAACAAGCCTACCGCTACAACAACCGGAAGGATGCAACCGACTTCGACCGCTTCAAGACAGCGGCCTCGCAGATCGTCGGTAAGCGGCTCACCTGGAAACAGGTCGTCGGCCTACAGGAGTCTTCAGTATGGGCGAACTGAAAAGGAACGTCAGCGACAGAGACGTGGGAAGCGACGCCGCTAGGTCTTCGACTTAGCGGTTTTCTTTTTCTTCCTGCTCGGTCGAGGGGGTAGCGCGCTCTTTGGCACGGACAACACTGTCTTGACCGCCTTCCGAAATCTGTCGAACGCTGCTCCGCCCTCCGCTAGTTCAACTTGTGCCTTCATATAGTTCCCGCTCGGACGCGACCAACTCGTCCAGGGTCACGCACTTGATCTTAAGCTTGTCGCACACACCAGGGATCTTTCGGCTTGGTCGCCTATTCCTGGGATCATGTAGGTGAAGACGCCGCGATCCTCTATGCGACGCCGCCACTCTCTACGCGCTGCTGCGAGTCCAGCCCAATTGCGCTGTGTCTCGAGCCCAACGTGGAAACGCTTTCTCTCATGTGTTGCCAGTTCTTTGGGATCGTCGTCAATTGTTGCGGTCCCTATCCGCAACCGTGGAACTACTCGCGGAGTCTCTTCGGCTAGTTCTGCGAAGGCGTCCAGGGCCTCGGACACTTCTTCGATGGCGACAAGGGTGTCGATGGTTAAGGGGTATTCGCTAACCCTGGTTCGCTGATCCACGAACGGCCGCTCTATTGGAAGCGGCTCTGGCATCAACAAGCTTGTGAAGTTGATGCGGTATCGCTGAGACATCTTGCGGAGAAAGCCAACGAGAGGCTTTGTCGTCTCAGACTCGTACTCTTCTAGTTCAGTGACCGACACCCCAAGGCGCATCGCAGCATCCTGAAGGCTCAGGCCGCGCATTTTCCTTGCCCACTTCAGGACTTCGCCGTTGACTGGAACTTCTGCCACTTGTGGTGTCTGCGAAATGAGCGGCATGGGTGCGGTCCTTTCCACCGTAGACGTGATACACTACGACTACCCGAAGCTACGAAGCTTCGCCGGGAAAGGGACCGCACGCTACCGCGCCGCCAAGCCTGACAGCGTTGCGCCCTACGATTCTCGCCAGACGTTCAGCGTCTAGCTCGCGTTTCTCTCAGGCGATTCTACGCCTATACGGGGTGAAATGCGACATGACCAAACTCAACCTGTCTCCAGAAATCTGCCAGACCCGCAAACGTCCAGAAACATGGCGCGTCGAAGCCATCGACGACCAGACAGGGGGCGTGTACTGCGCCGAGTTTTGGGGGCCACATGCCCATAAGCAGGCAGAGGAATACGCGGCTGAGAAATTCCAGCTAGAGCCTGCGCCAGCCTCCATCTAATTGGCGACTTCTACCTCGACTCGGTCCTGATCCATACAGGTGTTAGGCTTCGTGTGATCGTCACCGGTGTGCCAGTCGCCTGAGCGGGAGGCCACGTTTGCTAGATCGTTCACCTCGAAGCATCGCCACATACCTCCTGGCGGTAATCCGCTCTCAGACGCGCCGCCGAACTGCCAACCAATGACCTTGTAGGTGTCATGTAGCTTCTTCGGAGTCGGACCCTTCAGACCGATTGCATGTGGACAGAACTCGCGTGGGTATCCGTGGTACGTAGCTGTAACCTGGAGTTTGTTGCGGATGGCGTCTTTCAGTACATCGGCTGTGGGCATAGCGGGCCTCCAAAGCGAGAGCCTACCATGCTTGGTTAGCGTAGTAAATAGTTACCCTTATTTGCATCGTGTCCGCCGAATGACGCCCTTCCCCGCGGCGGGCGCGCTACTCTCTCTGAACCTCTTGGCCTGCTCGGTCACGCGAGCGAACTCGCTGGGCGAGAGGCCGTTGACCGTACGCAGGAAGGACGCCAGCTCGCGGGGACGCCGCTTGATGATCGCCGCCACATCCGACGCCACCCGGTTGGCCAGCGCCAAGAGCTCGTCGCGGTCCAGCTCCAACAGCTCCGCCATGCGGACCACCTTGTCCTCGGCCGGCGCCGGCAACTCGTCCCGTTCGATCTTGGACTGGTAGGTCGGACTCACCCCAACCGTCTTGGCGAACTGCCGCAAACCGATCTGCCGGCGCTCCCGCTCGCGTCGCACCGTCGCTCCGAACGTCTGTCTCGCCTCGGTCGTCATCATGACTTGTCACCTACATACTGTACACGTCTAGGCCAAATGATCAACATGCCGTAGCCTGATGGCTGAGAGGCGCCACATGGTGTGGGTCTCATCGCGCTGCTGCGCGCAGCGGCCGGCAGAATGACCGACCGAGTTGTGGCCAACACCGGCTGTCTAGTTTATACTACACAGGTGGCTTACGCTCGCAGCACCGCGCAGCCGTCGCGGCCGACCGCCCGCGTCCGTCTATACGCCCGCGTCTCGTCGAAAGACCAGGAAAAGGAGGGCTTCTCCATCCCAGCCCAGCTCAAGCTGCTGCGGGAGTACGCGGCCACGCAGGGCCTCACGGTGGCCGAGGAGTACGTGGACGTCGAGACCGCTAAGCGCACCGGTCGTGTGAGCTTCGGGAAAATGGTCGACGACCTGCGGACGAGTCCAGGTACCCGGATCGTGCTGGTTGAAAAGACCGACCGGCTCTACCGCAATCTGAAGGACTGGGTCACCCTGGACGGGCTGGACGTCGAGGTCCACCTGGTGAAAGAAGGGGTTGTGCTGTCGCGCGAGTCACGCTCCTCCGAGAAGTTCATGCACGGCATCAAGGTGTTGATGGCGAAGAACTACATCGACAACCTCTCGGAGGAGACCCGGAAGGGGATGACGGAAAAGGCCCAGCAGGGCCTCTGGCCGTCCTTTGCCCCCATCGGCTACCGCAACGTGATGGGTGCGAACGGACGGAGGATGATCGCTCCGGACCCGCACACCGCGCCGATCATCGTCCGCCTGTTCGAGTGGTATGCGACCGGGACGATGTCACTGAAGGAACTCACCCGGAAGGCGCGGGAGGAAGGGCTCTCGTTCCGCAAGAGCGGGGACCCGGTCCCCCGCAGCACGATTCACACAATTCTCCGCAAACGGCTTTATATGGGCGAGGTCGACTGGGATGGGCACATCTACCCGGGCGCCCACGAGCCCCTCGTCTCGCGGGACCTCTGGGAGCAGGTGCAGGCGGTCCTGGAGGGTCGTCATGCGACGCGCCATCGACGGGCCAAGCGTAACTTTGCGTTCTCCCGCCTGATCACGTGCGGACACTGCGGTTGTGCGGTCGTCGGGGAGATCAAGAAGCGACGGTACGTCTACTACCACTGTACCGGCTACAAGGGGAAATGCCCGGAACCCTATGTCCGCGAAGAAGTCCTCGAACAGCAGTTCAGCAAATTGCTCGGCCGCCTGACGTTCGACGCGGAGGTGCTCGACTGGGTGCGCGAGGCCCTGGTCCGGAGCCACGAGGACGAACAGCGCGCCCACCACGACGCCATCGAGCGTCTTCAGGCCGAGTATGTGCGGCTGCAGCACCGTCTAGACGCGATGTATGTCGACAAGCTGGACGGCCGCATCGACGCGACGACGTTCGATCGGATGGCTGCGACCTGGCGATCCGAACAGGCCAACTGCCGCCGGTTGATCGAGCAGCATGAGGCAGCCAATCAGTCGTACATGGCCGAGGGCGTCCGCCTTCTCGAACTCGCCCGGCGCGCCCGACGCCTCTTCGAAAAGCAAGAAGCCCGCGAAAAACGCCGCCTCCTCGATTTTCTGGTTTCGAACTGCTCCTGGCAGGACGGTGACCTCACCGCCGAGTTCCGCCAACCGTTTGATTCGCTGGCAGATACGGCGATGGCGGCAGCCACCGCGACTGCCGAAGGCAGGTCAGAATCGGCGAAAAGTGAGATTTGGCTCCTCGGGCTGGACTCGAACCAGCAACCCTCCGGTTAACAGCCGGATGCTCTGCCATTGAGCTACCGAGGAATAGAGGCGTGCGCACGGTGCCGCCGCTGGCGGGCCGTCGAACCTTTCGATATTACGTTTTCTTCTTCCGGCGAACAACCCGCCCCTTCTCGCTGCCGGTGATCCCGAGTTGCACTCCGGTGCCGATCGCGCCGATCAGGAGGCACGCGAACGGCAGCCACTGCTGACCGGGCGCCGGATTCATCGGATACGCGACCCACACATCGACGTTCACCGCAGCCTCCAGCGCGGTCTGATTGCCGATCAGCGCCAGCGCGCCGACAATCATCGTCCACGCTCCACCGAAGCCGGTGCCCACGATGATGAAGTAGCGCTGCAGATACATCGACGCGGCGGCGCCCGCGATCGCCATGAAGATGACGGCGAGAATGTGGGGATCCCGATCGCCGGCCGCCAGCAACAGATGCGCAGAAACGGCCCCAAGGCCGGCGCCAATCAACGCCACGCCGACGAAATAGGCCGCGATGAGTATGCCCGCGCCCACCAGTCCACCGACGACCGCCGCGATGACCATCGCGCCGGTGTCGCCCACGCCGAAGACCGAGCTTGCGGCCAGCGACCCTAGGATGAACCCGAAAATCGCCAGCACGATACGGAACAGGCGATAGCCGAAAAAGCAGGCGCCGATCCCGCCGACAAGCAGCACGATCGCCGCAGGTAACTGGTACGAGGCCGGCAGCATGGTCACTCTCGAGTCGCCTTCAACGCGTCAGAGATACGGGGCGGGCCATCGATGCGTTCAAATGTCCCGTCGCCCTTCCATGGCGCGGGTCATCGTCACTTCGTCCGCGTACTCCAGGTCGGAGCCAACCGGCACACCCATGGCAATTCTCGAAGCACGCACTCCCAGTGGCCGGAGCAGCCGCGCCAGATACAACGCCGTCGCTTCACCCTCGACGGTTGGGCTGGTGGCCAGAATGACCTCGTCCACACCACCTGCACCCGCACGCTCGAGCAGGCCCTTGATCTTCAGGTCATCAGGACCGATGCCCTGTAGCGGCGACAACACACCCATCAGCACGTGATACAGACCGCGGTACTCACGCGTCTTCTCGACCACCATGACGTTCTGCGGCTCCTCGACCACACAGATGACACGCTGGTCTCGCACTGCCCCAGTACAGAAGACGCACGGATCGACCGCGGTGATGTTGTTACACGTGGAGCAGTAGGTCACCTGCTCTTTCACGTCCCGAATCGCGTCGCACAGCTGCTCGGCATCATCACGTGGATTCTTGAGCACGTGAAACGCCACGCGCTGCGCACCCTTGGCGCCGATGCCGGGAAGTTTCTGAAGCTGCTCGACCAGCCGAGAAAGCGGTTCAGGCAGCGACAACTAGGGGCCTGTCCTTGTCATGTGGAGGGTGGATTTCGGAGCGCGGCGCCAGGCTGACCAGGCGCGACGACCGACCATATTGGCCATCTTCGACGGAGGAGCAACGCCGGCAGGCCGGGGCCGCCGCCGTGCGGACTCTGCGCGGTGGGGTGGAGTCGGGATGCCCCGCCCGAAAGGCACTTTAGACATGACAGGGACAGCCCACTAGAGTCCCGGAATGTTCAAACCGCCCATGAGTCCACTCATCGACTGTCCAAGTTGCTCGTCGACCTTGCGGCCGGCGTCGTTGACCGCGGCCACGATCAGGTCTTGCAACATCTCCACGTCCTCCTTGGAGACGACCTCGGGATCAATCCGGATCGACTCGAGCTGCTTGGTGCCATTGACGGCGACGGTCACCATGCCGCCGCCGGCCGTCGCCTCGACACGCATCTCGGCCATCTGCGTCTTCAGACGCTCCTGCATGTCCTGCGCTCGCTTCATCATCGCTTGTATATCCACGGCTACATCTCCTCGACATCTTTGATTTCAGCCGGAAACACTTCAAGCATCGCCTGGACCGCGGACGAGGACATCGCCTCGGCCTTCAGGTCTCGGGCGCCAGTCGTACCAGCCTCCGGCGGCGCGCCTTCCGCAGCTGGCGGCGGTACGTTCGGCGGCGGTGCCGCGCCCGACGCGCCCTCGGCAGCCTGCACCGCGGTGACGGTAATACGCCGGCCAGCCAACCGCTCCGCGGCCGACTCCAGCCACGACCGCGTTTGGTTGAACTGGTCGTGCAACGCGCGGTGCGTCGGTAGAAACGTGAACGTGATGGCGTCAGCCGACACCTCGATGCGCTGTGCCTGCGCGACCACGGTGTTGTAGAAAAAGCCCTTCCCGCTGCGCACCGCGGCCAGGAACGCATCCTTCAACTGACCGCCATCGACCGCAGTGGCCGACGCTGGCGGCGCGCTTACGGGCGCTGTCGTAGACGCGCTGGCAGACGTTTTAGCAGACGCTGTGGTGGGCGCTGTGGTGGGCGCTGTGGCGGGCGCCGCCCCCTTGACCGCCCTGGGCGCAGACGCACGGGGCGTCGCAGATGCCGGCGTGCGTGTCGCGGCGCGGGACTTGGTCGTTGCGGTCGCACGCGGCGAGGGCGAACGTGCTGCTGAAATTCCGCCTGGCGATCCGGAACCGGCGCCCGGCAGCTGCACGCCGCCTCCCCCGCCCATCTGTGCCATCCACTCGGTCAGCGGCACCAGCTTGCGCAGGTGCATCCACCGAAGCAGCATCATCTCGAAGTGGTAGCGAGGCTGCGAGGCGTTGCGGATGTCCAGCTCCGCCTTGGAGAGCAACTCAAACGCGCGCATCAGATCTTCACGCGAAAAGTGTGCCGCCAACCCCATAAGCTGCTCGCGCTCGTCATCGGCCAGTTCGCCGCCGCCGGCACGGGCCGGATCCACCGACAGCACCATCATGTCGCGCACCACGCGGGAGAGTTCCCGGCACACCAGCTTCAGGTCGTGCCCAGACTCCACGGCGCTATCGGCCAGGGCAAAGGCACGAGGCCCATCCTCGGCCACCACCGCCTCGAGCAACTGAAAGAGCAGATCGCGGCCCACCAGACCGAGCACCACCGAGACCTCGTCGACGCTGATGGTCTGACCGGCAAACGCCATGACCTGGTCGAGCGCACTCTGCGCGTCTCGCATGCTGCCCTCGGCCGCGCGGGCGATCAGCGCCAGCGCGGCGTCCGGCACCTCCAGCGCCTCGGCATCGGCGATCTTCCGAAGCTGTTCGGTGATCGCCTTGGCCGGGATCGTGCGGAACTCGAATACCTGCGACCTCGACAGAATCGTGTCAGGGATCTTGTGCTGCTCGGTCGTCGCCATCATGAAGACGACGTGGGGGGGCGGCTCTTCGATCGACTTCAACAGTGCGTTGAAGGAGTGTGACGAGAGCTGATGCACCTCGTCGATGATGAACACCTTGTACTTGTCGCGCACCGGCGCCACGGCGAGACCCGCCAGCACCACTTCGCGAATGTTGTCCACTTGCGTGTGACTGGCGGCGTCGATCTCGAGCACGTCCATGTCCCGCCCCTGCGTGATCTCCATGCAGGCATCACACGTGCCGCACGGATCTGGGGTGGGGCCCTGGACGCAGTTCAGCGCCTTGGCCAGAATACGCGCGGTCGTGGTCTTGCCAGATCCACGAGGACCGGCAAACACGAAGGCATGCGCAAGGCGGGCATTGGCGATCGCGTTACGCAGCGTGCGCGTCACAGGCTCCTGCCCGATGACCTCGTCGAACCGCTGGGGACGCCATTTCAGCGCCAGGACCTGGTAGGCCATTTCGGATCAATCAGGGCACACGCGAAGGTGGAAGTGGCACGTGCGGTTGCACGTGTGGTGGGCCCCACCGCGACCCGGTGCACCTGCGGCACCCCAGGGTCCGCTTAGCGCTGCTGCCTTCCGGCCCTGACGCGGTTCGCAGGCTGAAGTCGCACAGGGTCCGGGCCGCGGTGCGGCCCACCAAACCGTCAGTATAGCAGGCGCGTCACCAGCCGCTCATACAGGCCGACCGCCTGATGCAGTTCGTCGATCGCCACGTGCTCCTCGTCGGTATGCGCCACGTGGATTGACCCTGGACCGAGCAGCATCGGCGTCCCCCAGTTACCCAGGAGCGGTACGTCGGTGGTGTAGGCAAACACCGCCGTCTCGAAGCCAGGCACGGTGTGCATGCGGACCGCAGGCACATCCAGCACGTGCTCGACGGCCACAAGGCCGTCCACCACGGCGAGCGCAGCCAGGACAGGGGCCGCCGCACCGACGATCCTGAACATCAGCTCGGCCGACGCATGCGCCGACACGACATTGGGCGCCACGCCGCCCTCGATCAGGCCCACCGAATAGTGTGTGCGGCCAAGCAGCGGGTCCTCCGGCAGATCCAGGCCTCGAATGACCATCAGTGCGTCGAGCAGCTTGTCAATCGCTGATTCGCCAAGCTCCGGAAAGGCCGAGTGCGCGGCACGTCCCTTGGCGTGCAGCCGCACGCGCAACACACCCCTGGTGGCCGAGCCGAGCCGATTGTCCGTTGGCTCGCCGTTGACGAGATACGACACGCTGGCGGGCGCATGCGCGTTGGCAACCGTCGCGCCCTCGCAGCCGCGCTCCTCGCCAACGACAAACAGTAGCGCGAATCGCCGTTCGCCGACAGCGCGCAGCCGCTCGGCCGCCGCGACCTGCGCGGCCAGGATGCCCTTGGCGTCGCATGACCCCCGCCCGAACAGCAGGCCGCGCTCCTCCCGGCTCGGAAAGAACGGTGGTACGCAATCGAAGTGAGTAGACAGGACGACGCGCGGCGCCTCGTTCAATCGTGCAAACACGTTGAATCGACCGTCGGCGACCGGCTGCTCCGTCACATCGTACCCGCGGTTACGAAGCGTACGCGCGAGCACTGCGCCGGCCTCTGCTTCCTTGCCTGTCGTGGAATCGATGTCGATGAGGCTGCGCGCCAACGCCACCGGGTCGATGGCCTCAGGTGCGTCCATCACGCACGCTCCGCGCGCGTCGGCTGGGCGAAGCTGGTCACACGCGCGACGCCGAGCCCAGCAACTTGAGGTCCTGCATCACGGTTGTGATTCTGTCGCGAGCCGCTGGTCCGGGGGACACGAGCGGAAGGCGGTAGATCTCTTCGATCAGTCCCATGGCCGCCATCGTCGCCTTGATCGGGATTGGGTTGGATTCGACGAAGTTCGCCTCAAGGAACGGGAGGAGCCAGGCATGCAACCGACGGGCGGCCGGGAGATCGCCCTTCTCCGCCAACTCGATAATCTGCACCATCTCGCCAGGGATCGCGTTTGACGCGACTGAGATCAGCCCACGGCCCCCGATCGCCATGACGGCGAGGGCCAGCGGGTCGTCACCGCTCAGGAGGAAAAACTCGTCAGGCGCCGCGCGCAGGACGTCGCTCATCTGCACGACGTTGCCGGAGGCTTCCTTGATACCCACGATGCTCGGCAGGGCGGAGAGGCGCGTCACTGTCCCGACCTCGAGGTTCACGCCGGCCCGACCGGGCACGTTGTACAGCACGATCGGCAGCGACGTGCTCGCAGCGATCGCCGCGTAGTGCTGAAACAGCCCCTCCTGCGTGGGCTTGTTGTAGTACGGCGTCACCGACAGTATGCCGTCGGCGCCCACACGCTCGAACTCCTGCGCCAACGCGATCACGCCCCGGGTGTTGTACCCACCAGCACCGGCGAGTACCGGCACGCGGCGGGCGGCTTCGTGCACGACCAGTTCGACCACGCGAACCTTCTCGTCGTGGCTGAGCGTTGGCGCCTCGCCAGTGGTCCCACACGGAGACAGAAAATGGACGCCCGCGTCGATCTGCCGGCGCACCAGGCGACGCACAGCCGCCTCATCGACCGAGCCGTCCTTGGTAAACGGCGTGACCAGCGCGGTGCCGAGACCCGTGAATGGCGTACGCGTCATGTCCTCAGTATTCATCTCCGCAGGCGCGGCTATCCCGACGACTGCCCACCTCTGAGCACGTCGGCCATCGTGTACCAGCCCCTACGCCCCTGGACCCATCGCGCGGCCAGCAGCGCACCCGCCGCGAAACCGCGGCGATCCCGTGCTGTGTGCGTCAGCTCGATCGTATCCGACGGACCATCGAAACCGATCGTGTGAATGCCGGGAATCGCGCCGGCCCGTGTGGATGACATGTCGATCGGCCTGTCGTATGCCGCACCGACCATGCCATCGCGCAGGACCAATGCCGTGCCTGATGGCGCGTCGATCTTTGCAGCGTGGTGGGCTTCGTGAATCCAGGCATCGAACTGCGTCTGCGGCGCCATCAACCGCGCCGCCTCGGCGACCATGAGCTGGAACAGGTTCACACCGATCGAAAAGTTCGCGGCGGCCACCACGCCGAGGCCGGCCCGCTCCGCCGCCTGACGCAAGTCGGCCTCGTGGCCCGCCCAGCCGGTCGTCCCGATCACCGCGGGCAGCTGTCGCTCAACGTAGCGCGCGAAGTTCGTTCGCAATGCGTCGGCCGTGGAGAAGTCCACGGCGACATCCACCGGCACGGTCCAGTCGCCGGTATCGACGTCGATGCGTCCGGCCACCTCGCAGCCGTGCGCGGGGGCCAGTTCCTCGATGAGCCGTCCCATCGTGCCGTAGCCCACAAGTAGAATCCTCATGCGAAGAACTCCTCGTGTAGTCGGTGCATCGCGTGTGGGAGGTCGGCCTCGCGGAGGATTACCGTGATATTCCGACGCGACGCCGCCTGAGAAATCATCCGCAGTGGGACCTCCTCGAGTACGCCGATGGCGCGCGCGCCAATGCCCGGCTCAGCACGCAGGCGATCGCCGACCGCGCAGAGTAGCGCCATGCCCGGCTCCGACGAGACATCGGCGAACTCCGACAACGCGGCCACAATCCCCTCCAGGTAACGGCGGTCGTCAACGGTCACTGACACGCTGACCTCTGATGTCGTGACCACGTCCACCGCCGTCTCGAACCGCTCGAAGATCTCGAAGACCTTCCGCAGAAAGCCATAGGCCATCAACATCCGACTGGACGTGATGTCGACGACGGTGAGGCCGCCTTTGGCCGCCATTGCCGTCAGCGGATCGCCATCCGCTGCCGGCTCGGCCGTGATCAGCGTACCTCCCCCTTCCGGTTTCCGCGAGTTCAGAATCCGCACCGGGATACTGCGCTCCATCGCCGGAAAGAGCGTGCTCGGATGCAGGACTTTCGCGCCGAAATAGGCCAGCTCAGCGGCCTCCCCGAACGACAGCCGCGGCACCAGGCGCGACTGCGGCACCACGCGTGGATCCGCGGTGAGCATCCCGTCCACATCCGTCCAGATCTGGATCTCCGAGGCACCAGTGCCAGCCCCCACGATCGCGCCGGAATAATCTGATCCGCCGCGACCAAGCGTGGTCGTCTGCCCCTCCACGGTTGCGCCCACGAAGCCACCGAGCACGGGGATGCGGCCCGCATCAACAAGTGCGACCACTGAGCTTCGCAGAGCCGCCGTCGTTTCGTTCATCAGCGGCGTCGCCCTCGTATGGTTGCCGTCAGTGACAATCACACGGCGTGCGTCCACCCATTCGCCCGGCAGTCCCGCGTGCACGAGCGCCGCGGCGATGATCCGCGAGCTGAGCAGTTCGCCCACCGCCGCGACAACGTCGCGCGTACGAGCGGACACCTCACGAAGGACGGCCAGCGTCTTGACGATGGCAACGAGCGCCTCGAACTGCTGGTTGATGTGCGCGGTGAGAGCAACCACCTCCGCTGGTCCGTCCCGACCGGCGTGGCCGCCGAGCAGGGTATGCGCCGTCTCCAGATGCCGCCGGCGCAAGTGCTCGACCTGCTCGAGTGCCGGCTCCGATCGGGAGGCACCGGCCTCCTCCGTCACCGCGAGCAAGGTGTTGGTGACCTGACTCATCGCCGACACGACGAGCACGGGCCCACGGCCGCCGCGCGCGTGTGCTGATCGCGCGATGCCGATCAGGCGTCGGATGGCTTCGGGATCGGCGACCGATGTGCCGCCGAACTTCTGCACGACCATCTGGTCAATGGATGGCTGGGTCAACGCGTCGGCATCACCGGTGTCACCGGGGCGATCACTCGCCGGTACCGGTGGACAGTCGCCATGCCAGTCCCCTAGCCGGCGACCTGCGCGACCGCGCGATCGCTCGTTTCGGCGGCGCCGATGATGATGCGCAGCACGCGGCGCAGCGGCTCTGCCGCACCCCACAGGAGCTGATCGCCGACGGTGAAGGCCGACAGATATTCCGGCCCCATCGCGAGCTTGCGCAGGCGGCCGACGGGCACGCGCAGTGTTCCGGACACCGCAGCCGGCGTCAGCTCGCGTAGTGACGCCTCGCGCTCATTCGGCACGACATGCACCCACTGGTGTGCACCAGCGATCATCGATTCGATCTCCAGGAGCGGAATGTCGCCGGTCAGCTTCACGGTCAGTGCCTGACTATGGCTCCGCATTGCGCCGACGCGCACGCAGATCCCATCAACCGGGATCGGAGAGCGCTCACGGCCCAGGATCTTGTTGCCCTCCGCCATGGCCTTGGCCTCCTCCTTGCTCTGGCCGTTGCCAAGATCCGCGTCGATCCACGGCAGCAGGCTGCCCGCCAGCGGATACCCAAAATGCTCAATCGGCAGGCTTGGGCCGCGCAGCGTCTCGGTGACCGTGCGGTCGATATCAAGGATGGCCGACGCCGGATCGGACAGACCCTCCGCTGCCGCACCGTGCACCACGCCCATCTGCGACACCAGCTCGCGCATGTTCTTCGCACCGGCACCAGAGGCGGACTGGTACGTCATCGCGGTCACCCACTCGATGACCCCGGCCTTGAAGAGCCCCGCGATCGCCATGAGCATGAGGCTGACCGTGCAATTGCCGCCGATGAAATCGGTGACCCCGGCCTTGAGCGCGGCATCGATGACGTCTCGGTTGACCGGATCCAGCACAAGCGCCGCGTGGTCCTTCAACCGCAGCGTGCCTGCGGCGTCGATCCAGTGGCCGGACCAGCCAGCCCCGCGCAGCTTGGGATGCATCTCGGCGGTGTAGTCGCCGCCCTGGGACGAGATCAGGACCTCGCAGCTCATGAGGGCCGTCAGATCACGCGCGTCCTTGACCGGAGGTGCCGGCTTGCCAATCGCCGGAGAGTCCGCACCGGCCTGCGACGTGGAAAAGAACACTGGATCGATGAGGTCGAAGTCCCGCTCCTCGCGCATGCGCTGCACGAGCACGGAGCCGACCATCCCGCGCCAACCGATAAGTCCTACCTGCATATGTCTCCTCTTAGCAGCCCTTCATGATAGCAAGGCTGCGACAGTCAGGCGATCAGCGCGACGTAGCTAGCGGTCTGGTTGCGAATTGGCTTGTGCACCGAGGGCGGTGAGGCGCCTCGCGCCGATTCCCCTCGCACCCATGGAATCCGCGCCCGGCTGGCCAGCGCGGATTTCACCTGTCATGGATTGCGGCTATTTGAGAGCCACGCGCTCGTCAAATCCGCGCCAGGCGCGACGACGGAGCATGCCGGGCGCATGTGACCGAGGAGCAACGCCGCCAGCCCGGGGCCCCCGCCGCGCGGACTGTGCGCGGTGGGGTGGAGACGAGAGGCATAGAGCGCTTTTCGAATAGCCTTATGTTTCGGCATTGCGTCTACTCAGACGCCACACGGTCATGAAAAGCGCTTTAGCTGGCCGGATGCCTACCGCGTTTTCGATCGGATGTGGCACCTCCTAGCCGCATGCGAGCAATACCTACAAGCCGAAAACGCGCTAGCTGATTCGCAACCACGGACCACTAGGCCTCGGCCGGCCCCGACTCATCCGCCGGCTCGAAGGTCAGCGCGACACCGTTGATGCAGTACCGCAAGCCGGTGGGTGGCGGACCGTCCTCGAAGACATGCCCAAGATGCCCAGCGCAACGGCTGCAATGCACCTCGGTGCGCGACATCCCGTGGCTGCGATCGACCGTGGTGTCGATCGCACCCTCCGCGGGTTCAAAGAAACTCGGCCAGCCGGTACCACTTTCGAATTTGCGACCGGTCGCAAACAGTGGCTGCCGGCATCCGGCGCAGTGGAACGTGCCCGGGCGGTGCTCCTGCAACAACGCGCACGACCCCGGCGCCTCGGTTCCGTGACCGCGCAACACCGCGTACTGCTGGGGCGTCAGTAACTGCCGCCACTCCTCGTCCGACTTTTCAACAGGAAATCGCTTCGTCTCCGACATCGACTACCTTTCAGACCGGCGCCAAGAACGCGAGCCTGATGTCACCCGCCATCGTCATGGCTGCGATTCCACGGTTGTGCCGAACATTGCCAGCAGCACCGCGGCGGGAATGATGACCGCCAACCAGGCGACGATACACACCGCAGCAGCGCGCCACGTGGTCGTATAGTCCAGCGCCTGACGCACGGCCACGACCATCGCCACCAGCATCCATACCGACACGATGAAGAGCAGAACCGACCCAAGGCCGGGCACGCCTCCGAAGACTCGCAGCACGCCTGCCGACTGAGCAAACCCGAGCGTCCGCATCAACTGCCCCATGTCCGCCTCGGTCTGAGGCTCTGGAAACAACCGCGTGCCAACGAGGTAGGTCAGGTATGCCCAGATCACCCACGACAGCAACGCAGCGACCGCGCTCACGACGACGCCTGTCCCGAGTGCGGCGGCGCCGACGCCGGCAGCCAGACTCGACAGCAGGACCACGCCCATGGCTTGACCGGTTGCGGTGCCGTCGGCCTCCACTTCCTCGTACACGGCAACATCGAGCTTCGCCGCGCCGACCATTCGTCCCACAAAACTGGTCACGTTCGACTCCTTCTCATGACGATAGTCCGCCCGTTCTCCCCAAACAACCGGACGGACATCCGGGGGCTGCTAGTGTCCCGGATCAGAAGTCCGGTGACAAATATTCCGGAGCGCGGCGCCCGGATTGGCCAGGCGCGACGACCGAGCATATCGTGAATATTCGAGGAAGGAGCAACGCCGCCAGACCGGGGCCCTTGCCGCGCGGACTGTGCGCGGTGGGGTGGAGACGGGATGCCCCGCCCGGAATATGTCGGCGAACTTCTGATTCGGGACACTAGTGGTCTGGTTGCGAATCAGCTAGCGCGTTTTCGGCTTGTACGTATTGCTCGCATGTGGTACTTCCTCGGCGGCTAGGAGGTGCCACATCCGAACGAAAACGCGTTAGGCATTCGGCCAGCTACAGCGCTTTTCATGACCGTGTGGCGTTCGAGTAGACGCATTGCCGAAACACAAGGCTGTTCGAAAAGCGCTCTATGCCTCCCGTCTGGCGGCGTTGCTCCTCGGTCACATGCGCCCGGCATGCTCCCTCGTCGCGCCTGGCGCGGATTCCATGGGTGCGAGGGGAATCGGCGCGGGGCGCTTCACCGCCCTCGGTGCACAAGCCAATTCGCAACCAGACCACTAGTGCGGCAGTGTTTCGACAACGTGAGCGCTGACGTCCCGGATCTGCTCGGGACTCAGCAGGCGACCGAAGGCCGGCATGTCGTTTCGTCCGTCACGCACCGTCTGCATGACCGTCGAGCGGTTCGTCGCGGCGATGAGGGCGGGACCGCCGCCGTGTCCGCCTTCACCGCTCAACCCGTGACAAGCACCGCAAGCATTCTGGTAGACCGCGCGCCCGACGTCGAGGTCCGCGATCGGGCTGACCACGGCCGCCGATGCCGCGTCTTGCCCGGCAGCCTCGACCGGGCCGACCTGACCGTCCAGCGAAAACAGCCACACGCTGTCGCCGTGCCGAGATCCCGCAAACAGATTCCCGGCCGACAGGACAACGACGTACTGCTTCCCCTCCTGTTCAAAGACACTCACCGTCGCGTTGACACCTGCGCCCGTCTGGAACGCCCAGAGCAATGCCCCGGTGCTCGAGTCGAGCGCCGTCAGCCGTCCGTCGCTGCGCCCGACAAACACCAGCCCTCCAGCGGTCGCCACCGAGCCGCTATAGCAACGCTCCGGCCACTCCTGCTGCCAGACGAGCCGGTTGGTGTGCATGTCGAGCGCTGCGAAGATGCCCGTGACGCCGAAGGGCACCGTGCCAAACGCACCGCCGATGTACTGATCCCCGTCAGGCGCCGCATCAAAATCCCTGTCTCCACCCATGAAGATGCCCGTGCGATCGGAGGCGCACACGTAGAGGTAGCCAGTGCGCGGGTCATATGAGCTGGCCGGCCAGTTGGCGCCGCCGCCCTGCCCCGGCTTGGCCACGATCGGCTCAGTCCAGAAGGGGGTAAAGATGCGTCCCTCGTTCACAAGACGAAACCCTTCGGGCGCGATCGACATCGACTGCGGCACAAACGCATCGCCGACCGGCACGGGTTGGGTGAGCGACGTGGCCTGGCGCGGTTCCTGAGGCACCGGCCGCTCCTCGATGCCAAGCAGCGGCTCTCCACTCTCGCGGTCCAGCAGGTACACCCACCCGGTTTTACCGGGCTGCGCCAGCGCCTTCCGCATCGCCCCGTCGATCTCGAGATCAAAAAGCACCACCGGACTGGGAGCGTCGTAATCCCAAAGGTCATGATGCACCTGCTGGAAGTGCCAGCGGTACGCGCCGGTCCTGGCCTCGACGGCAACAATCGACGCCGAAAACAAGTTGTCGCCTTCCCGCACGGCACCGTTGAAATCCGGACCCGGGTTGCCGGTCGAGAAATACAGGAGACCGAGTTCCGGATCCACCGCGGGTGTCTGCCAGACAGACGCGCCGCCTTTCAGCCAAACATTGTTGCTGGCGGGCCAGCTCTCGTGTCCCACCTCGCCGGGACCTGGAATCGTGTAGAAGGTCCACGCGAGCGATCCAGTCTCGGCGTCAAACGCCTTCACGCGGCCGCGAATGCCAAACTCGGCGCCCGCAAAGCCGGTAACGACCAGCCCGTCGTAATAGAGCGGCGCGCTCGTGATGCTGAAACCCTCCTGCCACCGCTCCGCCTGCACGGACCAGCGCACCTCGCCCGATTGCTGATCGAGCGCCACCAGCTTGCCGTCCAACCGGCCGACGTACACCTGGCCGTCGCCCAGCCCGACGCCGCGGCTCGCCCACCCGCAGCAGATCACGTCGATCGCATCGTCAAGATTGGCCGAGTACGTCCACAGGATCTCGCCGGACTCCACGTTGATGGCGAATACATCGTCGGCGCCGGTCACCACGTAGAGAACGCCGTCGTACACGATCGGCTGGGCCTCTCCCGAATACTTGGCGCCAACGCCGGACCCGTTGAGGCGCGTCCGCCACACCGCCTTGAGATCAGCCACGTTGTCCTTGTTGATCTGTGTCAGCGACGAATAGCGGCGATTGAACAGATCGCCGCCGTTGGTGAGCCAGTCGGTCGTCGGCAGCGCCGTGAGATCCTCGGCCGTAAAGGCTGGCGCCGGTTCGATCGACTGCTGGCGCTGGCGTTCTCCCAATTGATCCTGTGCGAGCTGACTCTGTGCAGCGCTCAGCGACACCACCGCAACCACAACCACAACACTCTTCGCACGCCCTGTCACTGCTCGCCTCCTTGCCCGACCGCCGGCGCGGACATGGACTGCGGAGCAACTTCTCTCTCTTCCCTCAGTTCCGCCGCGTAGGCCTCATCCATCTTCGACGTGAGGCCACGTGCGGCGAGCGCTTCTGCGAAGAGTTGGCGCATGCGTGGGGACTCATCGGCATAGCTGATCCGATCGCCGCCGAGACGCTCGGAAATCCAGGCCTTCGGCACCCCTTCGGAGTTCCGTATCGCCACGGTGTCGGTCTCGAGCGCCAGGTACCGAGCGGGGATGGAACCCGTGTTGAAATGCTGCTGGTAACACTGGTTGGGAGGTACGAACATCGTGCCCGCCTTCCAGTCGTATCGTTCGGGGGCTCCACCCCTCCGCCACACGAGGCTGTACCCCTCACCATCCAAGATAATGAGATGCGCGCCAGGACCCTGGGCGTGGGCTCTGGTGTACGTGCCTACCGAAACCTGTGAGATGTGACCGCTCATTTGCCCTCTGGCCATGCGTAGCCGGACGTGCCCGTCAACGCCGCCTTGCTCCCTCGTCGACTTGAGCGACAGCCTTCTGGCATCACCAACAACGTTGGTGTCCAGCAGCAGGCCCTGCCGTTCACTACGGCCGGAAAAATACTTCGGTTCGCCGCCGAAACGGCCGGTGAAATCGTGCGCGGTATTAAACACGAAGTCGAGGTCGCCAAATGCATTGATGATCGCGGGCGCGTTGGTCACCGCCACATACCGCGCAGCCGTGGCGCCCGAGCCGTTGAAGTGCTGGTGCCACGCGTTGAGCGGGATGGCGAACACCGCTCCCGCCCTCCACTCGAACGTGATCCGCTGCCCCGCCTCGTTCCAGACAACCGTCGCGCCGAGCCCGTCCAGCACGTACACCATCTCCTCGTACATCTGCCGCTGCGGCGCCAGCTCTGTGCCGGGCGGAATCTCGCACACATAGCTGTCGCTCGAGGTCCGCGACGCATCGTGGTTCAAAAACACACCCCGCCCGCCGCGACGCGGCCACTGCCTGAGCTCAACCGTGCGCAAGTCAGGGACGTGGCAAGAACTGAGAATCTCCAGCCCCTCTGCACGCACCCACTGCGCGTACGGAGTGTCCTGCTCGGCTGCGAACATGCTCACCAGATCGTCCGACGCGCCCGGTGGACCCAAGGCGCTGCCCTGCTGACCGGCTTCCTTGTCGGTCATGCCGGTGGCTGCCTGTCGTCACGTCCGTGCGCGCTGACAGGCACGCGCGGATCGTGCTTGAAGACCAGCGACTTGATGGTCACCGGTACGGCCGAAAACGGCGAATCCACGCACCCGAGATCAACATAGTCGAAGTCCCAGGCCACGATCCCGTCCAACACCAGCACGTCAGAGGAGATGCCGATCTCGTCCTTGAGAATCGTGCCCAACGTTTGGCCCACGTCGACATCAAGCATCACAAAGATGGACTTGCCCGCCGCCACCGTTCGAGGCATCGCGTCGACGATGCCCTGCGCGAATGCCGACAGACGGCGGTGAGACGGCGCGCCGCTCCAGCGGCACGCGAGCGCAATCTCAGACTCTCCCTCCTTGAGATCGAAGCGACGCCATTGGCGGCGAATCGCCGTCGCAACCGCTTCGGCGTCGATCACGTCGTCGAGCACCATGGGGGGCTGAATCACCCGCAGGTTGCGACGCGGCAGCAGCCTATCCAGGCGCGAGAGATACGCGGTGCTTCCCGACAGCTGCGTACTGTGTATCGACGCGCCGAGCGCCGTGGCTCGGATGCCCTCGCCCACGGGGAGCAGCGGAAAGGGGAAGCGCCCAGCCACCAGACGTTGACGAATCGCGCGTCCGAAACGGCGACCAAGGTCGCCGCAGTCGCGTTCCTCGCGACCGTAGACATATTCGCTGACGCCGCCGGAAAACATCACGCCCTGTGTGCCCCGAGGGGGCACCGGGAGCGGTTCGGTCAGCCACAACCCGTGTATCTGCGGCGGCGCCGGGTTCTGTGTGAGCACCGCCACGAGCGCGTCGGCCATCCACGCCGTGACGCGCTCGACATCATGCTCTCTGACTGTCTTGCCAACGCTCCAGGTGCAACCCGCAAGCGCCGCCAGTCGCTCACCAGCCGGATCAAGGCGCGTGAGACACGCCTCCCCGTCCAGCACCGCCAGACGCCCGCCGACAGCAATCGTCGCGGTGTGCAGGATGTCCCGGCCCTGGACAAGCGTCAGTTTTGTCGTGCTGCCACCGATATCGATGTTGAGCACCGGAGCGCCGCACTCCCGCGACGCCAGCGCCGCGCCGGAGCCGTACGCGGAGAGCATGGCCTCCATGTGGTGCCCTGCTGTCACCCAGAGAAACTTGTCGCCCCTGTCTCCAAGCACCTCAGCGATCGCAGCGGTGTTGTCGGGGCCCTGCGCCGCACCGGTGAGGGTGACGACACCAGCATCGACCGTATCCGGATGAATATCGGCGACCTTGAAGGCCTCATCAAGCATGCGGCTGACGGCCTGCGCGTCGATGTGCTCTTCCCTGAGATACGGCGTCAGCGTCACCGGCGACTGGTACACACGCTCGTGGCCCACCACGAAGAACCGACCGGTCAGTTCCTCGGGGAACCGCCCGAGGCGCACGCGAGAAAGGACCACCTGAGCGCTGGCGGATCCGATGTCGATCCCGACGGATAACTGCGTCGGGTCGTCATGGGCCTCCGGGCTGGACGAGACCGCCTCCTGCTCGCCGCCAGAATCGTCCTGGTCGGTGTGCGAGCGGGTCGGATCCAGGATGTCGGTCATATCCGCCTGATGCCCGGACGCCAATCGGGGCACCTCGCTCACAAGAACTCCGCCATCATCCGGTGCATTGTTGCCCACTGTACCCGGCCATGGAAAGGCCACGATGGTGCCATGCCGGGCAGGAGCGGCCCGATCGCGAGCGTTCGGTCGATCAACCGACGGTTGGCGGGTGTCCCACAGCCCGCGACCAGTCTCGGGCCACATCCTGGGGAAGAGCGCGGGAGTGCCGCTACTGCGCGCTCCGAACCGCCCGCAGCTCCTGCAGGAAGGACTCGGCGACAGCAGCCGGGCTGGCCCCGTCCTGATCCACAGCCAGATTCATCCGGCGCATCCGGTCGGCACCGATCGCGCCCGTGATCTGCTGCAACGCGGCGACGACATCCGGCCGCTCGCGCACGAGCCTGGGTCCGGCGAGAATCAGCGCGTCGTAGGGCGGAATCGCGCCGCGCTCATCGTCGAGCACCACGAGATCGAGCGCCGCGATCCGCCCATCGGTCGAGAAGGCGCTGATGACGTCCACCTGTTCGCTGGCCACCGCCTGGTACATCAGTGACGAATCCATCGTGAGCTGCGACGCAAACGCGAGCCCGTAGGTATCGCGAATGGCGATCCACTCCGGCCGGCCGAAGAATTCGTAGTCGCCGCCGATCGCGAGCCGGCGCGCGTAGGCAGTCAGATCGCCAATACGGCTGACGCCGAGTTCCTCGGCCTGCTGCCGGCGCATCGCGAGTGCGTAGGCGTTTTCGAAGCCGAGCGCACCGGCGACTTCGACGCCGTGTGCCTCACGCAGGAACTGTGTCACCTCCGCGAGCACGGCATCGCGACCGTCGGGGGCCGTGTCGCGCTGCATGATCGTCGCCCAGATGGTGCCGGAGTAGTCAACGTAGACGTCGATCTCCTCCGCGCTGAGTGCGTCAAACGCCACCGTCGAGCCGAGCGACGACACCACCTCGGTGACGGCGCCGGTCGTCTCGGCAACGTGGCCGCCCAGGATCTCGGCGAGGATGTATTGCTCGGTGAACGTCTTGGCGCCGATGACGATCCGTCCGGCATCCCGGTCGCCCAGATCCCGGACCAGCGACACACCGGTGTACCCGTAGAGCAGACCGATCGTCGCCAGGACCGCGACCGCCCAGCCCTTCTTTCGCCGAGCGAATGCGGCGCCAAGCCCGCGCACCAGACCATCCAGGACCTGCGCAAGCGCGGCGGCCGCGACGCACCCCACCAGCACAGCCGTGAGGTTCCGCGTCTGCAGACCACTAAAGATGTAGTTACCCAGGCTCGGCGCGCCCACCGGCGTTGAGAGCGTGGCGACGCCGACGGTCAACACGGTTGACGTGCGGATGCCCGCGAGAATCACCGGCATTGCCAGCGGCAACTCGACACGGCGCAGCCGCTGCATCGGCGTCATGCCAACGCCGCGAGCCGCTTCAACGAGCGCAGGGTCGACGCCGGCAAGCCCGGTCACGGTGTTGCGGAGAATCGGCAAGACGCTGTAGAGCGTCAACCCGATGAACGCCGGCAGGAACCCGATGCTTTGCACGCCGAGAGCCGCAAGCGCCGGCACCATGATCGCGAGCAACGCCAGACTGGGAATCGTCTGGATGACGCCGGCCGTGCCGAGCACCGGCTGGTCGAGCCATTTCATGCGCGTGACCAGCACGCCCGCAGGCACGCTGAATGCGGTGCCGATGAGCAACGCGAGCAATGTCAACTGCAGGTGTGCCGTCAGATAGCCCGGGAGAAGCGCGAGCTGTTCGCTCATGCTGGGCTGTCCTCCAGCAGCGCGTCGACGATCCTGGCCTGACGTGTCGGTGTGTCCATCAAGCGCCTCACGTAGTCGTCGGCCGGCGACTGCAGCAACTGGCGCGGCGTGCCGATCTGCACGAGCCGCCCCTCCTGCATGACCGCAATCCGATCGCCCATCAGCAGCGCCTCCACCATGTCATGTGTGACGAAGATCGCGGTGAGGTTGAGCTGCCTCCGAATCCGCAGCAGCGACTGCTGGAGTCGGTCGCGTGTCAGCGGGTCCAGCGCGCCGAACGGCTCGTCGAGCAACATCACGCGCGGCGATGCCGCGAGCGCCCTGGCGACGCCGACGCGCTGCTGCTGGCCACCCGACAGTTCCGATGGATTCCGGTCCCGCACGAGCGCGGGGTCCAACTCGACCAGTTCCAGCAACTCGTCGACGCGACTGCGCACCCGCGTCTGATCCCAGCCGAGGAGCGTCACCGTGACTGCCACGTTCTCCGCGACGGTCATGTGGGGGAACAGGCCAATGCGCTGAAACACGTATCCGATGCGCCGCCGCAGCGCGTGCGCCTCGATCGCCGCTGTATCCTGACCGTCGATGGTGATGCGCCCTGCGCTCGGCTCGATCAGCCGGTTCACCATCTTGAGCATCGTTGTCTTACCCGAGCCTGAGCCGCCGAGTAGCACCAGCAGCTCGCCCTCGTCTACGCGCAGCGACACGTCGTCGACGGCGGCGATCTGACCGTAGCGTTTCGTTAAGCCGATCGTTTCGATCAACGTCGCCCTTCCATGACTACCGATTCGTAAGTGTGCGACTCGCCGTCGCTGGCCTGCCTGCTCGCCCCTATACTACTTAGCCCAATGCTGCGTGAACGACCACACCGACGGTTCACACATGACCTCTGACCTCCGGGATCAGTTCGGCGAGATCGATATCTATCTGTTCGACCAGTTTCTGCGCGGTCGCATCCGCCCGGGCATGCGTCTCCTTGACGCTGGCTGCGGCGAGGGCCGAAATCTGGTGTACGCACTGAGCGCCGGCTACGAGGTCTTTGGCTGCGATGCCGACGCCGCGGCCGTCAACGCCGTGCGGCGGCTCGCCGCGAGGCTGGCCCCGCGTCTGCCGCCCGACAACTTCCACGTCGAGCCGATCGAACGCCTAACCTTCCCGGACGCGCACGCTGACGTCGTCGTCGCCAGCGCCGTGCTGCACTTCGCGGCAGACGACGCGCAATTTCGCGCCATGGTCAACGCCTGCTGGCGCGTGCTCCGCCCAGGAGGACTGCTCTTCACGCGGCTGGCCTCGTCCATTGGATCCGAGCGCCTCGTACGACAGATCGCGGGACGCCGGTTCAGACTGCCGGACGGCTCGGACCGTTATCTCGTCGATGCCCCCCTGCTGGAGGCTCTCACCACGGAACTGGGCGGCACGCTGGTCGATCCGCTCAAGACGACCGTCGTGCAGGACCAGCGGAGCATGACGACGTGGGTCGTTCGCAAACCCGCCTGCCCCCCCGGCAACTGACAGACCGCGTGCCGCACGCCAGATCCACCGCAGCGGCCCGACCGCCCGTGTTCAGTCGAGCAGCAGCGGCGGCATCGGGCTGCCGACTGACGCCGATATCGCCCTGAGCAACTCGGCCTCGGTAGCAGTGACCGTGCGGTCAGCCGCGACGCACGCAACGGCCGCGCGCAACACCCGGCGTTTGACCTTGGGCGCCGATTCCTCGACGGCCGCGAGCGCCCTGTCGAGCGCCGCGAACTGCACGGCGTCGGCGGGATGTAGGCGCGCATCCGGTAACCCCAGACCGCGCTTCGCCTCTTCGAACCCGTGCTGGGCTGACTCCAGATCCCGGTGACCGGCGTAGGCGAGCATCGAGAGCAGTAGTTCAGCGTGCGGCCGGACAGCGGCGAGGGTGCGGTGCCGTACCCTCGGCGGCCTGCGCGTCACGAAGTGCGCTTCCAGATCGTGCAGCAGGATCCGATGCAGCGCCCACTCGAACAGGTCGATCGTATTGTCGGCCTCGACCAGCGCAGTCACATTGCCCTTGAAGACGTCGTATTGAGCTGAGACCAGGCCGCGTAGCGCCGGCAGTGACATGTCGAGCAGTGGCAGGCGCGCCCGCGTATCGAGCTGCTGGACGAGCGGCATCAGCCGGAGCGTTTCTTCGTACACCCCAGGATCCGCCATGCCGGCCAGGTGTGTAAGCTGGCGCTCTCGCGGCCCGGCCTCGTGATCGAGCAACAGTGCATAGACAACCGCACGTGCGCCGTACGTTTCGTGGGCGGCGCTGACGAGCTGAGCCGGCAAGCTGCTGACGAGTCGCGCGGCGTACTGGATATGCGCCTCGCCGGCGGGCTGCCCAACCTGGTCGACACTTGGGGCGCCCGCGGATGCGGCACTGCCGGCAAACGCGGAGGCGCCAGCTGCACCGGTTTCTCGACTCGCGACTGCCGGCCCCTCGGCCAACGCGCCATCCCAGGATGGATCGATCCGGCGAATCCGCTCGGCCAGCGGCGGGTGCGTCGCAAAGAGCCCGCTGAAGCCGCTCGTGGCCAGGCCGAAGAACATGTGGCTCGCCTCCGGCGCGTTCGGGCTCTCGATACCAGAGCCCTCCGTTGCGCCGCCGATCCGCTTCAGCGCACCTGCGATCCCGGCTGGGTGACGCGTGAACTGTACGGCCGACGCGTCGGCGAGGAACTCGCGCTGGCGGCTCACCGCCGCTTTGATCAGATTGCCGAACAGCATGCCGAAAAAACCGACGGCCATGAGGCCGGCGCCAAGCGCCAGCATGGGAAGCGGGGAACCGCCCTCACGGGAGCGGCTCCGCCCGGCGCCAGAGAACGCAGCCATGCGCAGGACAAAGTAGCCAAGCATGCCGATGATCAGGATGCCGTGTAGCAGACCAATCAATCGGATGTTCAGCCGCATGTCGCCATTCAGGATGTGGCTGAACTCGTGGGCGATCACCCCCTGTAGCTCGTCGCGCGTGAACGCGTCGGCCGCCCCGCGCGTGACACCAATCACCGCGTCGCTTGGTGTGAACCCTGCGGCAAACGCGTTGATGCCAGCTTCGTTATCCATCAGGTAGACCGGCGGGGTTGGCGCGCCGGACGCAATCGCCATCTCCTGGACGACGTTGAGGAGTTGCTGTTCGGATGGGACCGCGCTGTCCGGGTTCAGCAGCCGGCCGCCAAGCTGCTCCGCCACGACCTGGCCGCCACCCCGCAACTGGGCGATCTTGAACAGGCTGCCCCCTCCGGCCACGAGCAGCGTGCCGAAGACCGCTAGGCTGACTAGCTGTGGATCAGCGGCCAGCGCCCAATTGATCGCCCCTGTATCCGGATCCCGACCGAGATAACCCATGACAGCCGCGAGGAGCAGGTCAATCGACACGATCAACGTCAGCACGGCGAGCGCAAACAGGATGACCAGGCGGGTCGTATTGCGCCGGGCGATGTCCTGGCGCTCGAAGAAATCGGTGGCCATCCGCCCCTAGAACGACACTTTCGGCGCTTCGGCGATCTGCTCGCTGTCGAACTCAAGCATCGCCGCGTCGTTCCCATGGCCGAACATCCCGGCGAACACCGCTGTCGGAAACGTCTGCTTGTAGGTGTTGTACAGCGTCACGCTGTCGTTGAACGCCTGGCGCGCGAACGCCACCTTATTCTCAGTGGAGCGCAGCTCCTCGCTCAGCTGCATCATGTTCTGGTTGGCCTTGAGGTCGGGATACGCTTCCGCCAGCGCGAACATGCGCCCGATCGTACCGGTGAGCGCGCCCTCGGCGGCCGCCAGTCCGGCGATCGCGGTCGCGTCCCCGGGGTTCTGCGCGGCTTGCTGAAGGCCACTCGATGCCTGGTTCCTTGCCTGGATGACGGCCTCGAGCGTCTCGCGCTCGTGCTTCATGTAGCCCTTGGCGATCTCCACCATGTTGGGGATGAGATCGTAGCGCCGCTTGAGCTGCACTTCGATCTGGGCGAAGGCGTTCTTGTAACGGTTCAGGTACGTGACGAGCTTGTTGTAGATGCCCGTCACGACGGTCACCGCGACCACCACCAGGAGCAGAAGCACAAGCAGCGTGATCACAATCGCGGACATGGATCTCCTCCGGTCCACGCGCCGGTCCCGGCGCGTGGACGAGTGAAGCGCGAGCATCGGCCGCGCCGTAGAAAGCGAGGCGACCTAGCGGCTTCGCTCGAGATACCTCAACAGCTCGCTGTCGGTCCCCATGATGACAGTCGTACCGGGATCGATAACCTGCTCGTACGTCTCCAGTGACTTCGTGAACGAGTAGAAGTCAGCGTCCTGGCCATAGGCAGCAGCATAGATGTCGGTCGCCTCGGCGTCGGCCTCTCCCCGCAGGATCTCGGCCGCCTCGAACGCTTCGGACTGGATACGCTGCAGATCCCGTTCGCGCTCGCCCTGAATGCGCGCCGCCTCGCCCTGCCCTTCGGACCGGTACAGCTCCGCGATCCGTTGCCGCTCGGCGATCATCCGCGCGAAGACGTCCTGCTGTACCTCCTCGACGTAGTTGATCCGCTTGATCCGCAGGTCGAGCAGCTCGATGCCGAGATCCGCCGTCCGGCTGGCGGCAACCTCGAGGATCTCGCGCGAGACCTGATCCCGCCCCCTCTCGATGCCTTCCAGGATCACCTCCAGCTCTTCGTCCACGATCTCCTCGGGGATGTCATCCGGACTCCGATTGCTGTTTCGCACCAACTCGATGAGATCGTACCGGGCGACAGCGTTTCTCGTCTCGCCGTCCAGGATGTCGTCGAGCCGCGACTGGGCGCCCAGTTCGTCGCGCAGCCGCTGGAAGAAGCGCAGCGGATCAATGATGCGCCAGCGCGCGTAGGTGTCCACCCAGATGAACCGCTTGTCCCTCGTCGGCACCTGGTTGGGACTGCCGTCCCACTCCAGGAACCGCTTCTCGAAGTAGTTGGCCTGCTGAATGAACGGCAGCTTGAAGTGCAGGCCGGCATCGGTGATCGCCTCGCCGGTCGGCTCGCCGAACTGCGTGATGATGACCTGCTCGGCCTCGCCAACGGTGTACGCCGCAGAGCCAACCACAACCAACGCGGCCAGCGCGACCCCTAGTCCTAGGTAACGAGGATTCACTGGCCACCTCCAATCGGCGATCCCGGTTGCGACGCGGCGCTCACGGCCGCCGCACCAAGCGTGGGCCTCATACCGTCGAGCGACAGCAACGGCACGACACCTCCCGAGTCCGGATCGAGAAACAACTTGCTGCCCATCCGCGGCAGCACACGCGCCATCGTCTCGAGGTGCAGGCGCCGGCGGGTCACGTCAGGCGAGCGTTGGTAGGCCTCCTGGACCGACTGGAACCGTGCGCTCTCGCCCTCGGCGCGATTCACACGATTGAGGCTGTAGCCCTCGGCTTCGAGCACCACCTGCTGCGCCTCGCCTGCCGCGCGCGGAATCACGGCGTTGTACTCGGCCAGCGCCTCGTTAATCATGCGATCGCGCTGCTGCTGCGCCTGGTTGACCTCGTCCCACGACGGCTTCACCGGATCCGGCGGATTGACGTCCTGCAGTACGACCTGCTCGATCGTGATACCCATTTCGTACTGCTGGACAAGCTCTCTCAGCAGCTCTTCGGCTCGCGTTTCAATCGCCTGCCGTCCGACGGTCAGGACCTCTGTCACAGTGCGGTCACCGACCACCTGTCGCATGACCGCCTCATTCATCGCCCTGAAAGTCTCGGTGACGTTGCGGACTTTGAAGAGATAGAGGAACGGATCCGCGACGCGGTACTGGACGATCCACTCGACCACGGCCACGTTCAGATCGCCGGTCAGCATCACCGCCTCGGCGCCGAAGTCCGCGGTGTCGAACGTGCTGCGCACGCCGGCCTCGGTGGTGCGAAAACCGAACTCCTCCTTGAGCTGCCGCTGGACGGGAATCTTGTACACCTGCTCGACCAGCGGAATCTTCGCCCGCAGCCCAGGCTCCGTCGTCCGGACGTACTCGCCAAGCCGGACGACAACGCCGACCTCCTCCGGCTGTACCTGATAGAGGGACGTCGCGAGCACCACCAGTGCGATGACTCCCGCCGCGATCGAGCCCAGGCCCTTGCCGGAGCGTAAGGCCCGGTCACGCCAGGCTTCGAATTCGCGCACGTACTGCGCGTATGGATTGGGTCGGCCGAATCTCTGCTCGTCGTCGTTGTCGTCAAAGCTCATGAGGGCTCCTTATCGATGAAATCGTCCGTGGTTAACCCCACGGGCGGTGCCCCGGAGGACTACGTCGTTGCGAAGACGGCGGCGGCTGGCGCGCGTCCAGCCTTCAACGGCAACAGTGGCATCCGGCCTCGCAAGGGAGCGCGCAAGCCGTCTGGCTCTCAAGTGATGTGGGGTGAGACTCGTGCGGCCGACGGCTGGCGACCCCTCTAAGCAGCTTACACCAGGGGGCCGGCAGATGAACGGGAATCGGGCAGCGTGCGGCAGGGCTGCTGCCACTCCCATAGAATGAACCGATGGTTCTCCTCTGGAGCGCGCTCGGGCTCCTGGTCGGCGTGGTCGCCTACGATCTGCTGCAGCGCAAGCACGCGATCCTCAGAAACTTCCCGGTTCTCGGGCACTTCCGCTACTTGTTTGAAGCTGTCGGCCCGGAGCTTCGTCAGTACATCGTGACCAACAACAACGAGGAGCGGCCGTTCAGTCGCGACCAGCGCCGGTGGGTGTACGCGTCGTCAAAAAGCGCGAACAACTACTTCGGGTTCGGCTCAGACCAGGACATGGAGCTGCAGCCCAACTACCTCATCATTAAGCACTGCGCCTTTCCGCCGCAGGTGCCTCGCCCGGGCGACCCTGCCTACGACCCAGAGTTCGCAATCCCATGCGCGAAAATACTCGGCGCCGCGCGCGGTCGCGCAAAGGCATTCCGCCCGGCATCGGTCGTCAACGTGTCGGCCATGAGTTTCGGGTCGCTCAGCGGCCCTGCGGTTGAAGCGCTCAACCGGGGGGCCAGCATTGCTGGCTGCCTGCACAACACCGGCGAAGGGGGCGTGTCGCCGTACCACCTCATGGGCGGCGACCTCATCTGGCAAATCGGCACGGCATATTTCGGATGCCGCGAGGCTGGCGGCCGCTTCAGCATGGCGCGGCTCACAGAGACCGTCGAGCGGTGTCCGCAGATTCGCGCGATCGAGATCAAGCTGAGTCAGGGCGCCAAGCCGGGCGTCGGCGGACTGCTGCCAATGGCGAAGATCAGCGCCGAGATTGCGGAGACTCGGGGGATCCCTCGCGACCGCGACTGCGCCAGTCCGTCGGCGCATAGCGCGTTCGGCAATGCAGACGAGCTGCTCGACTTCGTCGAGTCGATCGCGACAGCCACCGGGCTGCCCGTTGGCATCAAGTCGGCGGTCGGCGACTCGACGTTCTGGGTCAACCTCGCACGGCTGATGTCGACGGGGAGCCGGGGCGTCGATTTCATTGCGGTCGACGGCGGCGAGGGCGGCACGGGTGCCGGACCACTCGTGTTCACCGACCACGTGGCATTGCCGTTCAAAGTCGGCTTCAGCCGCGTGCAGAAGATCTTCAACGAGGAAGGACTGCACGAGCAGATTGTCTTCATCGGCTCCGGCCGACTCGGGCTCCCGGAGGCCGCGGTCTTTGGTTTCGGGCTCGGCTGCGATCTGATCAACGTGGGACGCGAAGCGCTGCTTGCCATCGGCTGCATCCAGGCGCAGCGATGCCACACCAACCACTGCCCCACCGGAATCACCACCCAGCATCCGTGGCTAATCCGCGGCCTGGACCCCTCCCTCAAGGCCGCGCGACTGGCCAACTACGTCGTCGCGCTGAGAAAAGAGCTGCTCGCCCTGAGCCGCGCGTGCGGCGTGCCCCATCCCGCACTGATTACGGCGGACCATCTGGAGCTGCTTGATAGCCGCTTCGGTTCGAAGACGATCGCGGAGCTATTTGGTTACGGTCGAGGGATAGGACTGCCATCGGACGTGGATGCCGACGAGGTGCGGCGCCTAATGTCAGCGTAGCGCTACGGTATCTACAGCCCGGTCTCACCCAACGGGCGCACGGTTCCGAACCCGCAGGGCCAGGCGTCTGGGCCACAGGAGCGTTGGACTTGCAGCACCGCGCTGGCCAGGCTGCGAGAGCCAGGAACGTGGCACGCGCGAGCGAGCGGTGGTGGCGGAGAGAGTGGGATTCGAACCCACGGTAGAGTTTCCCCTACACACGCTTTCCAAGCGTGCTCCTTCAACCACTCGGACATCTCTCCAACGGGCGGTGTCGGCGACGAGGCCGACCCTGGGGACTCGCCAGTCTACCGTGGCGGGTTTGAAATGTCAGCGCCGACGACCAGCCACAGCGTAGACTCTTGGTATGAACCTTCGCATAGCACTGCCGATCGCAGCCACAGTGCTCCTCGTCGCGAGCATGGGCTGGGCGCAGTTCGGCCGCGGCGGATACACCGGTCTGATGGCGCGCATGGCGCAACCGGATAGTGCCGACGGGCGGTTTCACTACTGCCGCGCTATGTACCGGGCCAACATGGGTGGTGACGGCGGAAACTGGCTCACGGACTACCCACTGGCCAACATCGACCTGTCGATCAGACTGGCGGAACTCACGAAGACCCGGGTCGGCTTCAACGGGAACGGAGAACCCGAGCACCTCATCGTGCGCCTCACTGATGACGCGCTGTTCCAGTGCCCGTTCATCATGATGCAGGAAGTTGGCAGCCTGTTTTTTAGTGATGAGGACGTCGCTCAGTTGAGAACCTACCTGCTCAAGGGTGGCTTCCTGTGGGTCGATGACTTCTGGGGCTCGTACGCCTGGGCGTCTGGGAGCGCCAAATCCAGAAAGTGCTGCCCCGAGCGACTACTCGATCGTCGACCTCCCCTCCGACCATCCGATTTTTCACACGATGTTTGATCTTGAAGGAGTACCCCAGATTCCGGGCATCAGCTACTGGTACGGGAGCCGAGGCGGGACGTCGGAACGAGGCTACGACAGCGCGGAGGTCCACGCACGCGCAATCGCCGACGACGACGGCCGCATCATGGTCTTCATGACTCACAACACGGATGTGAGTGATTCGTGGGAGCGCGAAGGCGAGGACCCGCAGTACTTCTTCGGCTTCTCGATACCGGGGTATCAAACAGCGATCAACGTGCTCCTCTATGCGATGACGCACTGATTGCGGAGGTCGCCGGCACCTTCATCGGCCGCAGCGAGATCCTTCCGGGTCACCGGGACCAACGAAACCCGCCGAGGCGCACACCGGCGTCCGCATGAGTGTCGCTATAATCCGAGCGTGGCGCGCGTATACACCCATCGGCGAGACGTTCGTGCGACAGTGCGCGTCGTCGCGTTCACGCTGGTCGGGATCCTGGCCGCCTCGGCCCTCCCTGCGCAGGAGACGCAACCACCATCCATCCTCGTCGCGCGGCAACTTGCCGCGCTTGAAGGCATTGCGATCGGCGACGAGGTGGAATTGACGAGCGGCGAACCCGGCGCCGATGCACGCCGTTTCCGCGTGGCTGGCACATATGAGCCGACCCCGGATCCCATGCGGCTTGGCGTCATGTCCCGTGGCGTGCGCATGCACCTGACCGACCTGCTGGCGCTCACGCGCGACGCCAACACTCCAGCCGGGACCGAGCACGTCGAGGGTATCAGCATCGCACTGCAGGATCCGGAGGACATAGCGGCATTTGTCGACGACGTCAATTCCCGTGTGGTCGGCGCGTTTGCGCTCTACCCCGGTCAGGCGGCGGGGGCGGGCAATACCTTTGTCGTGCTCGAGCGCTTCCACATGGCGATCGCGACCGTCACGATCGTCGCAGCCACTGTTTTTCTGCTCGCGCTCACCGTCATGCTCGTGGACGAGCGGCGAGCCACCGTGGGTGTGCTTCGCCTCATCGGCTTTCCGGCGCGACGCATTCTCGTTCAGGTCCTCATCGAGGGTGTGCTGCTCGCCGGTGCCGGCGCACTCTTCGGCCTGGCGCTGGCGGTGGCATCGGAGAGTCTCATTAACCGATTTTTTCAGTGGCGATATGACACCGCGCTCGTTTTCGTGCACGTCACACCCGCCGTGGCGATGACATGTGTCGCGATCGCCGTACCTCTTGGCGCCGTGGCCACAGCGGTGGCGTCCTGGGCGCTGTTAAGAAGCGGTGGATTGAGGCTCGCCAAACGATGAACGCACTGGCATGTGCCTGGCGCAGCCTTGTGCGACAGCCTGCGCGTACTGGCCTCGGCGTCATCGGCGTCGCGGCGGTAGGGGCGCTGCTCTTTGACATGCTGTTGCTGTCGGAGGGCCTCATCATCTCGACGAGGAACATGCTGGACAGCATGCCTTTCGACATTCGAGTCACCTCCACTGACCAGATGCCGGGCCGAGGCCCAGATATCGTTGATGGTCCTGCTGCCGCGGCGCGTGTGGCCGCGCTTTCTTCCGTGAGTTCGGTCGTCACACTTCGGCGGGAGGACGCCCGCCTCAACCGTGGGGACAGTCGACCGGCCTTCGGCTCTGTCGTCGGCGTTGGCGGCGGTTCCGGACGTCCGTGGACGCTCTTACGGGGAAGGGATTTCACCGACGATCAGGAGATCGTGATCAACGAATTCGCCGCGCAGCTGATCGACGCCGAACCAGGCGCGTCAGTCACCGTTCGCACCAACTGCGCGGACGGCGCGACCGCGCCGCCGCCGATGAATTTTCGGGTCACCGGCATCGCCGCGTTTACGTTCGACGTCCTGGGCGAATCTGGCGCCGGCATGACCGACACCAGCCTTGCAGACGCCTGCGGGACGCCGGGCGCGATTCCGGCGGACTTTCTCATGGTGCGATCCAACGGCGACCCCGCCAGTGCAGCGGCTGAGATCGATGCGCTGAGCCCCATGCTGTTGGCATCCACCAACGACGAGGCGATGGGGCAACTGCAGCAACGGGGCTTTACGTACTTCCGACAGATCTCGACCGTACTGACGACGATCACTGTGTCGTTCGCCCTGTTGCTCATCACCGTGCTCCTCACCGTGTCGGTGAATCAGCGCCTTGGTGAGGTGGCGGCCCTGCGTGCGCTCGGTTTTTCGCAGGGCCGCGTAGTTCTCGACGTGCTGTGGGAATCCGTGCTGATCGTCGGCATCGGTGGTGTGCTGTCGCTTCCGCTGGGTGTAGTCATGGCGGTCTGGCTTGACGGCATCCTGAAGCGCATGCCGAGTATTCCGGCCGACCTGCACTTCTTCGTCTTTCAGCCAGAGGCGATCTGGATCCACGGAGCGCTGATGGCAATGACGGCCCTCACGGCCGCCATCTACCCAATGCTCATCGTCGCCCGACTCCCCATCGCCACCACCCTGAGGAATGAGGTCGTCGGATGAGCGACGTGATCGTGGACGCCGTGAACGTCGGCCGTGCGTTCGCCATGCCGGCCGGTGCCGTCATTGCGGTGCAGGACATCACGATGTCGATCACCCAGGGTGAGCACACGGCAATCAGCGGGCCGTCCGGCTGCGGGAAATCCACCCTCCTGCACATGCTCGGCTGCGTGGACACACCATCGTCGGGAACGCTGGTCTTCGACGGCAACGATGTGGCGACCCTCGACGACCGGGCGCGGAGTCGGCTTCGTTTGCGGCAGCTTGGCTTCGTGTTTCAGCGTTTTTATCTGCTGCCGATGTTGACAGCCGCGGAAAATGTGGAACTCCCGCAGGCCGAGGCCGGCGCAGCCAAGAACGAACGGCGTCGCCGCAGTCTTGAGCTGCTTGAGTACGTCGGCCTCGCCCATCGAGCCGACCATCGCCCGTCGCAGCTGTCGGGCGGCGAGATGCAGCGTGTCGCGATCGCGCGGGCCCTCGCCAACCGCCCGCGTCTGCTGCTTGCCGACGAACCCACGGGCGAACTCGACCAGGCGACCAGCGAACAGGTCGCGCTGCTACTCGACCGCGTCAACGCCGATGGCACGGCCCTGGTCATCGTCACGCATGATCCCGATCTGGCTGGTCGTGCACGGCGCGTCCTGACGATGAAGGATGGCCGGATCGAACAGGAGGTCACGCAATGATCGGACGACTGGCGATCCGGTCGCTGACGGCGCACCCAGTGCGCAGCGCGGTCCTCGCGGCAGGATTCGGTGTCGGCGTGGCGGTCATGGCTATCTTGCTCGGCGTCGCGGAAATCGTGCTCGAGCAGTCGCGGGCGCCGGCACTCATCGGCGGCGGCGATGTGCTGATCCGCCTGGCGCCAGAAGTGCCCGGGCGGCTCGTGATGTCCGGGGCGCTGCAGAACGACTCGCTCCGCACCAGAATCCGATCAGCCTCACCCTCCCACAGAGCCGCGTTGTCTCTGATTCATGACGGGCGTGAGGTGCCCGTCGACGCGCGCGGCGGCATCCCCAGCCTCGAACGCGGTGTCGGTGATCCTGAAACGATGGACATCGGCGACTGGCAGGATTCTCAGGAGGACATCGCGTGGACACGCGATACGCCTGAAAAAGTACTGCGTCATATCGATCGCTTCCATGCCATCCCGGACACACCAACCTGGTCGGAGTCGTGGGCGGAGTGGCTGTATTTCAACGGCCGAGCGGGCGATACGCGCTTCTATTTGACCTTTCTTGTCGGACCGGCAACCGACGACGGGCGCCGGTCCGCTGGCGTCCGACTGCAACTCAATCGCGGCGGTCAGCTTGAGACGTTCTCCGAGAGCCACACCATCACGGACGCCGAGGCGCTGCTGGCTCCGGATCTCACGCTTGGCGCCAGCTTCGTCAGGCTCGTGGGCATGCAGTACCGCGTGCATCTTGACCTGCCGGGCGAGGGAGAGGAGCGGGTGCGAGGCGATTTAACGATCGACGCCTCGGCTGGGCGCCTCGTGCCGCCGATCGAGATTACCGGTGCCCGCGGCTGGCTCTCCGGATACGTGGTACCCGTCATGTCCGGACGGCTCGACGGTGTGCTCGATGTTGGTGGAGACTCGATCTCCTTCGCCGGCGGCTCCGGGTACCACGATCACAACTGGGGCTTCTGGCAAGGTGTGTCGTGGCAGTGGGGACAGGTACAGCATGACGACCTGTCCATCTTGTTCGGTCGCGTGTTTCCCCCCAGCGAGGCGGCCGATCCCGATCGTGTTCCGGGATTTGTCGGCGTGCTGGGCCCGGATGGACCACTCACCTACACCGACAACGTCACGATCACTGAAACCAACGATGCGCGCGGGCAACCACAGTCGCTGGTCGTAACGGCCAGCAGGGGTCTTGACGTCGAGATTGAGATAGCCTTCGACGTCGAGTCGGCGATCACCACTGAGGCCGGCGGCTCTCGGCTGCTGGCCGACAGCCTGGACTTCTTTCAGCTCAACGGCACCTACTCCGTCACCGGTCATATCGGCGATGAGACGCTCGCGTTCACGGCGCCCGGCAGCGCCGAAACCTTCAGAGGCCGCTGAGCGCCAGAGCCCGGCGCGCGGCAATCTGCGCGCGACGTCGCCTGACGCGCAGCGATTGCAGCGTCTGCTCCAACGGCAGGCGCACCTGGATCGTCTCTGCAGCCGAACGGCGTCTCCCGATTTCGGCGCGGAAGCACTCGAAGCAGAGGGTGCGCGGACGTTCCGCCAGCGGATCGGCCTGAGCGGGTCGGAACCCGTAGCGTGCCTCACGCGCCTGGCATCCAGTGCACAGCGGGCGCGTCGGTGGAGCCGGTGTCCGGGGACAAGGGGGACTGGTCCAAGTCTGGTCGAGTGCGAGTTGTGCTGCCATGCGGCCTCCTGCGTGTGGGCGAAGTCGTTGCCCTACGTCAGTCTAAAAAGGCCCTGTGACAGACTAGGTCACTGATGGCGCCACCCGCAGATATCGACGCGCTGTTCCAGCTTCCCCTTGCCGAGTACACCGCCGCCAGAAACGCGCTGGCCGCGTCGTTGAAAGCAGCCGGAAACACCGCGGACGCGGCGGCCGTCAAGGCACTACCCAAGCCGTCGCTGTCCGCCTGGACGGTAAATCAGCTCTGCTGGCAACACCGTGTGGCATTCAACCAACTCATGGCCGCCGGAACACAACTCAGGAAGGCCCACGCGTCGAAACTCGCTGGGGGAAAAGGCGACCTGCATGCGGCCAGTAAAGCACACGCCGCGGCGCTCGCGGAACTCGCCACTCGGGCCGCCTCCGTGCTCCGCGACGGTGGGCACACCCCGACGCCCGCGCTGACGCACCGCATCGCCACGACGCTGGAGGCGCTCGCCTCGCTCGCGCGCCATTCCCGCGGCCCCGACGGGCGCCTCACGCGGGACATCGACCCGTCCGGATTCGAGGCGCTGGCGCTACTCGTGCCGCGCCAGCGCAGCGATACTCGCGGGACCGGACAAAGCCGGGTGATCCCTTTTCGCCAACGGGCTGGGAGGAGCCACCCGAAAAAAGGGGGCCCGGTAGGAACGCGCAGGGAGCACGAGGCGACCCGCAATGCGCGGCGCAAGGCCGCGGCGACGAAATTGCGCGACGCCGAGCACGCGGTGCGCGAGGCGCGTAAGGCGGCCGCACGAGCTGAGGCTGCGCTCCGGACCGCAGCCACGCACGTCAGGGTCGCCGAGAAGGCGAAGGCCGCGCTGGAAAAGCAGTTCGAGAAGGTCGCCGCTCGTGCCGACGCAGCGCGGCAGGACGCCCGCCGGATCGCGGTCGCGGCTGAGGAGCGGCGCAGGCCGTCGCCGACGCAGAGCGCGCACAGGCCGAGGCGCGACGACCGAGAATACCGCCTTGTATTCGACGGAGGAGCAACGCAGGCCCCGAGGATGCATCGCTCGTCGAATGTCGCCGGACTTCCACCACGGGCTGCTAGTCCTCTGAGACGAACGCGCCCCGCCCTACACCCATCTCGCCTGACCATCGCTCCATACCTGGCACCTCAACCCCGAACTGGTCGAGCATCCGCGCCACAGTGTGATCGACGATGTCAGCGATGGAACCGGGATTGGTGTAGAACGCCGGCATGGGCGGCAGGATGACCGCCCCCATCCGCGACAGCTTCAGCATGTTCTCCAAATGAATATCGCTGAGGGGCGCCTCTCGAACGCCGAGCACGAGCCTCCGACGCTCCTTGAGCACGACGTCCGCCGCGCGATGAATCAGGCTGTCACCATAGCCGTGCGCGATCGCGCCCAGCGTCTTCGCGCTGCAGGGCACGACGACCATGCCCGCTGTCTGGAACGAGCCGCTTGAAATGGCTGCTCCCATATCGCCCGGCGCGTACACCGTGTGGGCGATGGACTCCACCTGCTCGCGCGAGTACGACGTTTCGTGAGCCAGCGTGCGGGCGCCCCATCGGCTGAGTACCACGTGCGTCTCGACGCCTGCCTCTCGTAAACGCTCAAGCAGACGCACACCGTAAATCACCCCTGTCGCGCCGGTGATGCCCACAATCAGCTTCATATCCTCTTACTCCCGTCAACAGCACGGCATCACGCCCGCTCGCATCGCGGCTACTCCCACACCGGACACCGCTACGAGCAGCCTCGAGATCGCCCTCTCAAATTCGGCGCTGGGCCAAGTGGGAGCTGCAAGTTTGTACAGGCTATCATCGAGGAAGTGTTCAAACGCCAGACAACCGGATCGGTCATCTGCACGTCGTGCGGAGTGCTGGTCGGGGTCAATGACCTCCAGTGCTACAACTGCAATCGTCGCAACCCGGGACTCTGGGGCTTTGCGCCGCTCCTGAGATCGCTCGGCGGTGACATGGGGTTTGTGCCCTTCGTCATGGGCGGGTGCATCATCGTCTTCGCGCTCACTCTCCTTGCATCCGGGGGAGACATCGGCATGGGCGGGCTCTTCACGCTCTTCTCGCCAAGCCGGCAAAGCCTGTTCTTGTTTGGCGCCAGCGGCGCCATCCCGGTGTTTGCGGCCGACCGATGGTGGACGGTGCTCAGCGCAAGCTGGCTACACGGCGGCGCGCTGCACATCCTTTTCAACATGATGTGGATCCGGCAACTCGCGCCACCCACGGCGGCGATGTACGGCCCCGGCCGGATGGTCATCATCTATACGGCCGCAGGCGTCGCGGGGTTCGCGCTCAGTTCGTTTGCCGGCGCCTACCTGCCAGGTTTCCTGTTTCTGCGCGGCGGTCAGTTCACCGTCGGCGCGTCTGCCTCGATTTTCGGACTGCTCGGTGCCCTCGTCTATTACGGTCGCCGCAGCGGCAGCAGTGCAGTGGGGAGCCAGGCGCTCAGCTACGCGCTGATGCTAGGTTTTTTCGGATTCATCATGCCGGGCGTGGACAACTACGCCCACGCCGGCGGCTTCGGTGGCGGTTACCTGGCGGCGCGGCTCCTCGATCCGCTCATGCCTGAACGGATCGACCACATAGTCATCGCCGTGGCGTGCCTCGCGGCTTCCGTGCTCGCCGTCGTCGCCTCTGTGCTGCACGGGTTCCAGTTTTTCTAGGCCGCCAGGTGTCTGTTGATCCGGTCTGGGCCGAGTACTACCGCGACGAGATGGACGCCGCGTGGCTGTACCGCGTGCTGGCCAGCTCCGAACGGGACTCCGCGCGGCGCGCGATCTTCGAGCGGCTCGCGGCCGTGGAAGACGCGCACGTGGAGCGGTGGCGAGTCCTGTTCACGGCTCAGGACAGCGAACTGCCGTCTCACACGCCCTCGATGCAGACACGCGCGCTTGCCTGGGCTGGCCGCGCGTTCGGCTCCTCCACGGTGCTCCCGATCATCGTCCGCCAGGAGACACGCGAGGTCGGATCGTATCTGCGACTGGCGCGACGTTCACAACAGCCGACGACACAGGCCGCCGCGATGGCTATCGCGACCGAGTCGGCACAACATGCCCAGCACCTGTCGGAGTCGATGGGCCGCAAAGGCGAACCGTGGCACGCCACCACCGGCTCGGGTTATCTGCGCAGCGTCGTCTATGGATTCAACGATGGGCTGACCGCCAACTTTGGCCTGGTGGCCGGCGTGGTCGGTGCCAATGTCGCCCCCCACTTAGTGATAGTGACGGGACTGGCTGGCACGCTGGCGGATGCGTTGTCGATGGGCGCGAGCGGGTACCTCGCCGCGAAGAGCGAGGCCGAGGTGGCGGCGCGACAGATCGCGGTCGAGAAGGAGGAAATCCGGCTGATGCCGGACCTCGAGGAGCAGGAACTGGCCATCATTCTGGAGATGAAGGGCCTTGCACCCCACCGCGCCCGGGAAACGGCGAACGCCATGATGGCCGACCCGCAGCGAGCCCTCGATACCAAGGTACAGGAAGAACTTGGCATCCAGCCTCCGTCGGTCACGCCACTGGCTGACGGCCTCGTCACCGGGACAGCCACTGCGTTCGGCGCGATCATCCCACTGGTACCATTCTTGGTCATGGACATGGGCTCGGCCATCTGGGTCTCCCTCGTTGTCGCCATGCTGGCCCATTTCGGGGTCGGAGCCGCTCGCAGTGTCTTTACCGGCCGCGGTTTCTGGAGCAGCGGCCGCGACATGTTCCTGGTCGGCTTCGGCGTGGCCGCGGCCGGCTATCTTATTGGTGGGCTGCTGATGGCGCCATGAATCCCGTGCAAGTCACCGCGGGCGAGTATGCTGCGTATACGCCCGCCTGGACGGGAATCGCGCTCGTGATGCTGACCGGGCCAGCAATGGTCGCCGCTGCCGCGCTGCGAGCCAGGGCGGCGCGGTATTCGTGACGTTCACGCGAAGGGGATCAAAGTGAGACTTGCCTATCAGGGGGAACCAGGGGCCTACAGCGAAGCGGCCGCGCTGGTTTTCTCGCCACATGCGGACACACTGCCATGCAAGACCTTCGAGGAGGTCTTCAGCGCGGTGATGGGGAATCGAGCCACGCACGGTGTGCTTCCCATGGAGAACTCCATCGGCGGCACGATTCACCGCAACTACGACCTGCTCGTCGATCACGAGGCCGTCATCACGGGCGAGGTTGAGCTTGACGTGGTTCACTGCCTGCAAGGGCTTCCCGGAACGAAGCTCGCGGACGTGAAGACCGTGTACTCGCACCCACAAGCGCTGGCTCAGTGCGAGCGGTATCTCAAAGAACTCGGCGCGACGGTGGAGGCGGTCTACGACACCGCGGGAGGCGCGAAGCTGGTTGCCGAGCGAAAGCTTTCCGGCGCCGCCGCTTTGGCGTCCCGCCGTGCCGCCGAAGTGTTCGGGCTCGAAGTCATCCAGGAAGCGGTCCAGGATTTCGATTACAACATCACCCGATTCTTCGTAATCGGCGGCGCGGTGCCCACCGACGCCAACAAGACGACGATCGTCTTCGCGCTGCCCAGCACGCCCGGCTCGCTGTTCAAAGCACTGAGCGCCTTCGCGTTACGCGATATCAATCTCAGCAAGCTCGAAAGCCGCCCCATTCGCGGGCGCCCGTGGGAATACCTCTTCTACGTGGACATCGACGCCAGGCGCGACGAACTTCCGCTGGCTCGCGCGCTCACGCAGCTCGGAGAGTTTGCAAAGTGGACCAGAGTGCTCGGGACCTACAAGGGCTGGGAAAGGCCCAAGTCCGGCCATATCTGAACACAGCGCCGAATACCACGCCGACGGCTCAGCGACGGTCGTCGACCGCCGGCGCCGGCAGGTAGTGTAGTGTCCAGGAAATAACTGGGCATTCGGCCGCCTAAAGCGCTTTTCACGACCGTCTGGCGTTCGAGTAGCGGCAATGCCGAAGTACAAGGGCTGTTCGAAAAGCGCTCTACGCATCCCGGCCGGTTGCGTTGCTCCTCCGTCGAATATGGCCAATATTCTCGGTCGTCGCGCCTTACCGGCCGGGCGCATCGTCGCCCTCGATGCACCAGCTATTTCCCGGACACTACACTAGCTACGGAGCCGGAAACGGCGCGGGTGTGAGTGGTTCCTCGTCCCCCGCTTCTGACGGTTCGCTGGCGAGCGAGTCGACGACGTCCTCTTCAGGCGGATCCTCATTGACAAGGAGTGGTTCCGCAGCGACGGCGGCTTCCGGCTCCGGCGCGCGCGTCGCCTGCCCCATGCGACCGAGAATGATCTGCTGGCGCTGCAACAGCCGTGTGGTTGGGCGAGCGGGATTGTGTACGCGTGGGTTGATGATGGCACCAGCGAGCAGCGCCGACTGCTCGGCGTCCAGCGCCGACGCCGGAATCCCGAAATAGGTACGTGCCGCAGCCTCCACTCCCCAGATCCCGTCGCCCCACTCGATCACGTTGAGATAGATCTCGAAGATCCGCACTTTGGACAGCGCGGCTTCGAGCCGACGCGCGAGAACCAGTTCACGCAGCTTGCGCGACGGATCCCGCGACGGAGACAGATAGAGATTCTTGGCGAGCTGCTGGGTGATCGTGCTCGCGCCGCGTAACGGCACCCCCTCTGTCCAACTGGCCTCAATGGACTCGCGGATCTGCGCGATGTCAATGCCGTCGTGATCCCAGAACGCCCCGTCCTCTGCCAATAGCACCGCCCGTGTCAGGCTCTCCGAAATGCCCGAATACGGCACCCACTCCTGCACATGCCGTATCGTGCGTCCGTCGCGCGCCGCCTCGAGCGCTCGCTGCTCCATGAACGCCGTGGACGAGGGGTTGGCGTTCGTGAGGACACGAACGTCGGGAAGGGTCAGATAGAGGTATACGAGGACTGAGAAGCCGATGGCACCGGCTGCCAGGATCGCGCGTCGGAGGCGCCGGCCGAACCGTCTCCCTCCGCCACCCATGGCTATCCGCCGTCCACTACCGGTCCACAGCTCGCTAGCCGCTCACCACGGTCTTGATTCGCGCGCCGACCTGCGGCTGCGCAGCGAGCGTCGACTGATTCATGATCGCCAGCGTCGAGGGCGTCACGACGCCGCCAGAGCGCTCCGCGATCGACTGCCACGTGTCACCAGCCCGCACGACGTACAAATCCACACGATTCGGGTGGATCGCTTCGGCTTCGGCCGCCGACAATCGCCGGAACGAGCGGATGCTCGCCAGGAAGGCGCCGTCGGCCCGTCGGAATTCTTCGGGTGCTACGAGACCGGCAACCATGTAGATCTGACCGTCGTGCCGGATGTGCGCAGCGCGCATGGTCACCGCTCCCAAGCCCTCGATCTGCCCCTGGTAGACGCCCAGATACGCATCGAGGCCACCGATCGTCACCGACTCGCCCTCGGTGGTGCGAAAGCCTGCCGTCCTCATGCTGTTGAGGGCGATCTCCTGGACGTTCTGCCCCTGCGGCTGCTCGACACCTCGCAGCAGCATCAACGCGTCGCCACCAGGCGCCTCCGCCACCACCTGTTGTGGACTGTTGGCGATCTCCCATTGACCCGGGAAATCGATCCGGAAGCGAAGCACCGGATGCAAGAACGCACTGCCACGGGCCAGCCCCTGGTCCGGATTGTCCCCGTAGACCATGCCATCAACCCGCCGCAGCCACGCGTCGCGGTTGGTGACATAGCTGCCACCGGCCGCCTTCAGCTCGGCGACCGTCGGTTGAATATCCCTGACCCGGGACAACGGCTCCGGGTGCGTTGACAACCAATTGGGTACGCCACGCCGATCGCCCGCGGCTTCGGCAAGACGCCCGAGCGTCGAGAGAAATGCCGGCGCTGCCGCCGGATCCCAGCCAAGCGTGGCTTCGTAGCGCGCGCCAAGCCGATCCGCCTGCAACTCGTCGTCACGGCCGTACCTAAGGAACAACACGCCGAGCGCCTGGGCCGACAGCTGGCCGAACGGCCGCGCCTGGGGAACGAAGAGTCCGAGGGCAAGGAGCCCCACCTGACCCGAAATCTGCTGCGTGTACTGCTGCGCCGAATGGCGGGCCGTCACGTGGCCGATCTCGTGTCCGACGACACCGGCCAGTTCCGCCTCGCTGTCGAGAAACGGCAGGATGCCGCGCGTGAGGTAGATGGCACCGCCCGGCACGGCGAACGCGTTGACCGCGGGCACATCGACAACGGTGAAGCGCCACGGTAGCTGCGGCCGTTCAGAGATCCTCGCCATACGCAGGCCAATATCGGCGACGTAGGCCTGTAACTCCGGATCGTTGTAGACCCCCATCTCCTCTTTGATCTGAGAGTCGGACTCCTGCGCGATCGAAATCTCCTGCGCTTCGCTCATGAACGCCAACTCGCGCCGACCAGTCACGGGGTTGGTGGCACACGCTGCAACCAGTCCAAGCAGCAACACCGAAATGACGACGCGCCTATGCATGGTCTCGGCCCTCACCTCACGCCTTCTGAAGCAACCCAAAGACATCCAACTGCTCGCGCAGCAGTGCGATCGCCTGTGTCGCCACCGGGCGCAACGGCGGACGCGGCGGCCCGGCAGCAAAACCCATCAATTCCAGCGCAGCCTTGAGACCAGCCACGCCGTACAGTGCGCCGACGGAACGGGCAAGCGGCATGAGGCGGCGCTGCAGTGCGCGGGCCTCCTCCAGACGCCCCTGGTCCAACAACAACTCCATGCTGACCACCTCACGTGGCGCAACCGAGGCCAGCGCAAGGACTGCCCCGTCGCAGTCGGCGCACAGCGCCTGAAACAGCGTGGCTCCCGAGCCGGCCAGCACGGTGAACTCGTCCGGCGTCCGCGCGATGTATTCGGCAATGAGGCCGACGTCGTTTCCCGATTCCTTGATGCCCACGATGTTGGGATGCACCGCCAGGGTCGCCACCGCATCAGCGGAGAGCGACACGCCCGTATACGCCGTCACGTTGTACAGCAGCACCGGGACCGGCGAGGCCTCGGCGACTTCCGTGTAGTGGCGCACGAACACCTCGCTGGTCATCTGTGATGTAAAAAACGACGGCGTCCTCACGAGCACAGCATCGACACCGGCCGCAGCGGCCCGTCGCGTGGCATTGATTGTGGCTGAAGTCGATTCGCGCCCTGTGCCAGCAATCAGCGGACGGTCGAGCGGGACCGCACTACGAACGATATCGATCACCCAGTCCGCCTCGGCATCCTCGAGTTGCGCCGCCTCACCGTTGGACCCGAGCACTACGAGGCCTGTGAGCGGCGTGTCCATCCACCGCGCCACGTTGCCGCGCATACCTGCCTCGTCGATCGCGCCGTCGCTGCCAAACGGGGTGACGATCGGCGTAAACACTCCGCTGAAGGGCTTCATGGCCACCAATTGTATAGGCGCGCGGTCTTTTCCAAGTACCGTCGTGGGCCTTCAGTTGTTGGCCACACCGGACAAGTTCTTGGCCACTCTCGAAACCGTGCAATCTTCACACTTTTGGTGTGCAAGTTCACGACCCGAACTGACTCCTGCGCGGCTGGTCGGGCCAAGTGACTGACTGCCGTCCGGCGGGCTCTCTCCGTGAAGCCGCAACGCGGATCTGTCTAACCGCCATGCCTGCTCGCTTTACGAAGGTCGGTTGCTCCGCGTGCCAGGTTGGCACCATCCCTGCGATGTAAAGGGTGGAGGTTGAGATGCCACAGCAATCACACGACGAAAGAAGGCCCTCGCCCGAACTGCGTCACGGCCGGAGCGTGTCGATTGAGCAGGCTGGACGTCTGCTCCACGTATCGCGACGCACTGTGTACTACCGCATCCGGCAGGGCCGTCTGAGAACCATCCGCACACTTGGCGGATCGCAGCGAGTGCTTGTCGAGTCGCTCTACGGCAACGGATTCCAACCGCAGGCCTTCTCCGCATCCGCATCGGCGGCAACCTTTGACATTCGATCTTTCCGTCCCTGACCCCCCCCCCACGCTTACTGAAGGCTCCAATGGCAGACACACAACGGACAACAGCATCGAGACTACGACTCAGGGCATGCGTCGCGCTTGTCTGCAGCGCGGCGCTGCTCGTGCCCACAAACGATGCATTTGCGAAGAAGCGCAGCGCCCGCGTATCGCAGGACCTCAAGGACCGTGTCCAGGCCGGCGACAACACCGACACCAGCGTCATCGTCACCGGTTCCAAGGCCACGGTAGAGGCCGTCGCCGCACGCCACGGCCTTCGTATCCGCAAGCGGCTCAAGCAGGGCGCCGTCGTCGATGTGCCGGCCGGCGGCCTTGCCAGCCTGACCGAGGACGCCGACGTTGATGCCCTCTCGAGCAACTACCGCCTGAGCGCCGACATGGGCATCACGGCCGAGGCCATCGGCGCGAACCAGGTATGGGAGGACGGCTGGGCCGGAGGCATGGCCGGCGTCACCGGCGAGGGTGTCGTCGTCGCGGTGATCGACTCGGGTGTTGCCAGCGTCAAGGCGCTGAAAAAGCACGTCATTGCCAGCGTCGACTTCACGGGGGCGCAAAAAAGCGGGAAAAAGAAAAGTAAGAAGGGCCGGGGACAACGAGTTCGAGCGTCCGACACGACTGAATATTCGCCTGACTCGTCCTCCCGAGGCCGCGTCGGCGACGACCACGGACACGGCACACACGTAGCGGGCATCATTGCCGCGGCCGGCAAGAAGCATCAGGCCGACACACGTGGCGTGGCACCGGACGCACAGATCGTCAGCCTCCGGGTGCTTGATGCCAACGGCGACGGCTTTGCTGGCGACGTGGTGGACGCCATCGACTGGACGATCGAGAACCGCGACCGCTACCGCATCCGCGTCATCAACCTGTCGCTGGGCGGGCCGGTGCTGCAACGGTGCGCGGACGATCCCGTCTGCCAGGCCGTGGAGCGCGCCTATCGCGCCGGCATCGTCGTGGTGGCGTCGGCCGGCAACTACGGCAAGGACGACGCGGGGAATGAAATCCTGGGCGGGATCACCGTGCCCGGTAATTCGCCCTTCGCCATCACCGTCGGCGCCATCAATACCAAGCAGACAGCGTGGCGCTCCGACGACGAAGTCACGACATACAGCTCGCGCGGTGTCACACGCTTTGACCACCTGGTGAAGCCCGATCTGGCGGCGCCGGGCAACAAGATCCTCGGCCTGCTCGCGCCCAAGTCGACGCTGGGTCGGGAGCACCCGGAGCTGGTGATAGACACAACCGAAGGCAAGCGCCTTCAGCTCTCAGGGACCAGCATGGCAGCCGCGGCGGTGTCCGGGGCGGTTGCGCTTTTGCTGGAGTCTCGACAGCCAACGAATCCCGAGCTGATAAGACATCCGATTCAACAGACGGCGAGCGCAGTTCCAGGGGCCGTTGCTGTTCAGGCGGGCGCCGGGAGCCTGAACGTGCGCGCCGCTCTAGGTATGGTGGCCGGGCAAGGACCGGAGTCCGTTATTGCCGGTGAAGCCTTGACCCCCACTTTCAACAGCTTCTGCACTGCGGCGACCTGCGGCACTTCCGGGAATGGCTTGGTTTGGTCTGACGGCCTCGTTTGGTCTGACGGCCTCGTCTGGTCCGACGGTCTTGTCTGGTCCGACGGTCTCGTCTGGTCTGACGGCCTCGTCTGGTCCGACGGTCTTGTCTGGTCCGACGGTCTCGTCTGGTCTGACGGCCTCGTCTGGTCCGACGGTCTTGTCTGGTCCGACGGTCTCGTCTGGTCTGACGGCCTCGTCTGGTCCGACGGTCTTGTCTGGTCCGATGGTCTCGTCTGGTCCGACGGTCTCGTCTGGTCCGACGGTCTCGTCTGGTCCGACGGTCTCGTCTGGTCTGACGGCCTCGTCTGGTCCGACGGTCTCGTCTGGTCCGACGGTCTCGTCTGGTCTGACGGCCTCGTCTGGTCTGACGGCCTCGTCTGGTCCGACGGTCTCGTCTGGTCCGACACCGCGGTAAATGGCGACTGACGGGGTTTGGGTCGCAACCATTAAGAGAGAGGCAACCATGCTAATCATCTGGGCCGACTAAGCCGATAAAAGATCCGCGTGTTCCAGCGGACCTGATGTCACTGAAATTTACCGATCTGAGCCCGGCGGGTCGAATCTATGTAGCTGCAGTTATTAGTTTAGGCGGCAGCGCCATCGTGCACTCCGTCGCTACGCTCATACTGCATCCCATCGACTCAGGGTGGGTCATTCTCGCCGCCCTCACGCTCCTCACCGGTTCCTTCAGCATCAAGATTCCAGCCGTTGCTGCCCGCATCTCTGTGTCAGAAGCGTTTGTAATCGCTGGGGTTCTCGCATTCGGGCCACACGCGGCGACTCTCATAGTAGCCCTCGACTCGCTAGTCCTAACCAGCTGGCTGCGCGGCCGTCGCAGGTCGTCACTGCGAGCGCTCTTCAACATGACGGCCGGCGCCTTGGCCATCTCGTTTTCGGCCCAGCTGCTGGAATGGATGCTTCCGATCTATCCAGCTGCATCTGCTCCCTCAGACCAGCTCCTGCTCCCGGTCTTTGCCCTCGCTATTTCGTACTTCGCGGTCAACAGCTGGCTGATCGCCATTGCCGTCGGCTTTGAGCGAAGCGAATCATCGATCGAAATCTGGCTGCGGCACTTCCCCTGGTTGAGCCTCAACTACATAGGAGGCGCATCAATTGCGCTCATCCTGGTGAGCTATACAAGCAACATCAGTTTGACCGCGGTGGGCATCATCGTACCGCTCCTACTCGTCATCTATCTGACGTTTAGAATGTCCTGGGGGCGGCTCGAGGACGCCAACACGCATGTAAATCAACTCAACCAGCTCTATCTGTCCACAATCGAAACTCTCGCTATGGCCGTGGATGCTAAGGACCAAGTCACGCACGGGCACATCCGTCGGGTCCAGGTCTACGCCGTCGAGCTCGCGCGGCGCATAGGAGTGGACGACAACAGACAGATCAAAGCTATCGAAGCAGCGGCATTGCTGCACGACATGGGCAAGCTTGGCATCCCCGAGCACATCCTAAACAAGCCAGGACGCTTGACCTCTACGGAATTTGACCGCATGAAACAGCATGCCGACTTGGGCGCCGACCTGCTGTCTTCGATCCGATTTCCCTATCCAGTCGTCCCTATCGTCCGCCACCATCACGAGAACTGGGACGGCGAAGGGTACCCATCCGGGATCGCGGGAACTGACATCCCATTAGGCGCTCGAATCTTGTCGGTCGTTGACTGTTTCGATGCGCTGACGTCTGACCGGCCGTATCGCCCTCGGCTCAACGCCGATCAAGCTTTCGACATCATCCGAGAGCGGAGGGGGACGATGTACGACCCACTAGTCGTCGACACATTTATTCGTGCGTATGCCGAAATCGCTCCGTTAGCGATCCGCGCGGGCGCGGAAGCCAGAAGTGTCTTCGGAATGGAGCTTCCCAGCCCTCCGGGAGGCGACCTTACAGTGCCGCCAACGCAATCCGGATCGGCGCTGTTGACCGAATGTGTCCAAGACATCGAAAAGGCTCCCTCCTCAGTTGGCGTATTTGAGGCATCCGCGCTGTCGCTCAGTCAACTGTCGCCGGCGACCGTCTTCGCATTGTTCAGGTACGACGCTCGGTCGGACACTCTCGCGTGCGAAAGCACCGCCGGCGATCCTCAAGGCCTCCTGCGTGGGCTAGTAATTCCCGTTGGCGAAAGAGTGACGGGCTGGTGTGCTGCGAACCATCGTACTGCCGTCAATTCTGATGCGTCACTCGATTTGGCAAGCATTGCATCGCGCTTTCACGGGCTGGTGTGCTGCGAACCATCGTACTGCCGCCCCCGTTGCGCAGCACCATCAGTACGGCGCTCGTCGGCGACGACCAGTTGGTCGCAGTTCTCACTGCTTACTCGCCAGAGGAGGAGCCCTTCTTGGAGGACCACCGACGGATCTTCGAAGAGGTTGGTTCCACCCTTCTGGCCAGACTCTCGTCACTTTCGTCGAAAGTGCCGTCGGAACAGCTGTCGGTCCCGGTTCGCACGGACTAGCCAGTCACCCACCGCCGGATAGCCAGATTTAGAGGTGTGTCTCTATGCGTCTTACCTATGAGGATGCAGCTCGACTATTTAGGCGAGGGGATTTCAGTGCGATACTCACCCGATCCAGTCGGGCTTTCAACACGCTGAGAGGCCTTGAGCCCCGCCTTCGAGTCATCGTCGCGCACGCTCTCGCGCACGCTGGTGAGCTTGATGACGCACGCCATCTCGCAGAATTAGACAGGTCTCAGCAATCTCCACCACTGATCCGATCGCAAGCAGAGTCGGTAGTTGCACTCGTCCTATGGCGCGAAGCGGACATGGATGGGGCACTGCACCATTTTCATGCAGCGGTACGTTGGGCGCATGAGTCGAATGCCGCCGACAGAATCGCGTCAGCTCATCTCCAGCTTTTCCGATGCCTGATCGATGGTCACCCAAACAACGCCGCCCCCGCGATGTTGCCGGATATTAGGAGACTCGTCATCCGTGCGGCGGACCCCCAGATTACCGCGTACCTGCACTCCTACGTCGCGGTGCTCGCGGGCCAAATGGGCCAGGTGGACGAGGCGCGACGTCACTGCGACCTGGCGGAGTCGCTGCTGGAGATAGCGCCGAACCAGTGGCTCCTTGGAAACTCTTTCGTCAGCAGATCGACCCTCGCGATCTTGGACGGCGATCTCGCCCGAGCGTTCGAGTGCCTAGCCGATGCCAAGAGTGCTCTATCGACGAGTGGCCGCTCGCGGGCGATGGTGGTTTGCGAAGGATCACTGGCTCATCTGCAGCTGTTGACAGGGCAGTTCGAGAAGGCCAAAGAGAATCTGTCCAGGCTCTTGAGCGACCCCCGGACGCCTCGATCCGCTCTGATCGGTCTGTCCGAGACGTTGGCGAGGGCATTCTTGGCAGAGGGGAGGTTCGATGAGTGCCAGACCGAGATAGACCGAATCTACGACGAAACGCGACGCGATCAGGAGCAGACTGCTTATCACGTCCGATGGGCGGCGATTACTAAGGCTCGGCTATTGGTGAGACAGCACAGATTCCTGGAGGCATCGGCCTGGCTGCACGACGTCGAACGTTCCACCAGCGATACCGCAGACATATCCTTCTCAGCGCAACTGAATTTGGTTGCGAGCTGCGCTGCCGCAGGAAGTGGCAAGAACGAGAAAGCGGCGGCTCGATTGTTCGCGGCGCACGAAGCCGGAATTCTCAAGCTGCCTGAACTCCAGGCCCAGTACTACTACGCCTCCGCACAAATCCTCGGGATGTTCTCGCCCACTCTGCAGCAACATCTCCGCGATCGAGCGCTTCGTTTGTGGGCAGCACAAGGCATCGTGTCCGTTCGCATGGAAATGGACGACGCCGCCTCTGCTACCCCGAGCAAGGGCGATGAATCCGAGACCCTGCCAGCCTCTGCATCGACCGACGTCGCCTGCGTGACCGATTCGTTGGCAGCCATGGGTGATCTTGCCCACAGACCGAGGCTGCTTGGCGCCGAGATGGCGTCAGTGATCAGGGCGCTCGACTGTTCGCCAAGGGTCACGCTCTCTGAGACCAGTGAACAATCGACTCCCCCGACCGCGTCACTGACACAGGCAGTTCTTCCTTTGGGTAGGGAACAACAAAAGGCGCTGGCGTTGGTCTGCAAGGTCCCGTCCGATCCAGTGAAAGCGATTCTCCTGGCCAACGTGCTTCGGATCGGGCGTGCAGCACTAGAACTCGAGTACGCCCGGCAGACAGAACGCAATCGCGCTGCGGTCTGGCCGGCTAGCCCTGCGGAGGAGCAGGCCGGCGCCTTATTCCTGGCTGAGGATATGCAAACCCTTCTGGCCGCGGCGCGCCGGATTGCGCCGACCTCGGTTCCCGTTCTGATCACTGGCGAGACCGGCACTGGCAAGGATGTACTCGCCCGCACGGTCCACGCGTACTCCGACCGGGCGAAGGCGACATTCCTGCCCTTCAACTGCAGCGGTGTCCCTAGGGACATGCTTGACTCCCAGCTCTTCGGCCACCGCAAAGGATCATTCACCGGTGCCACCGACCACTTTCCGGGCGTCATTCGTGCGGCAGCTGGCGGGACGCTATTCCTGGATGAGATCGGCGACACGACCCTGGAAGTGCAGCCCAAGCTCCTGCGCTTTCTTGAATCGCACGAGGTGCATCCGATCGGCGAGCTACAGCCGGTGCACGCTGATGTGCGCGTGATTGCCGCGACCAACGCCAACGTCGACGCTCTCGTGGCCGAGGGGAGGTTCCGTGAGGACCTGTTCTACCGACTCAACATCGTTCGCCTGCACGTCCCTCCATTGCGGGAACGTCGGACGGAGATTCCCGCGTTTGCCGACCACTACCTCCGGAAACACGCCCAGGAATATCGCAAAGGCAGCCTGCGGCTGGCGGAAGAAACGATCGAGTACCTGGTCCTATACCGATGGCCAGGCAACGTTCGGCAGCTCGCGAACGAAATGCGTCGAATGGCGGCCCTGGCCGAGACCGGTGCCATCCTCATGCCAGAGCACCTGTCGCCGGATATCGCAGCCTCACGGCGCACTGTCCCGGCCTCGGAGCGCATCCTTGATACCACGGAGACAGTCGTTCGCATTGATCAGCCCGTTGCCGCAGCAGTGCAACACCTGGAGCGCACGATGATGCAGTACGCGCTCCGCCTCTCCGGTGGCCGCATTGAAGAGGCCGCTCAGATGCTTGGTCTCTCGCGCAAGGGGCTGTACCTGAAGCGCCGGCGCTACGGATTGGCCGCACCCAGGGGTGCCCCGGAGGCCGGCGGGAGCTGAAGGGCGTCCGGGGCGCGACGCCACGGAACCAACGGTAGAATGCACGCATCATGCGCGCTCATGCCATCGGTGCTGCGACCGGGCTTCTGCTTCTTGGCCTTGCCACGGTCGATGGACAGCAGACGGGTGAGCCGGACGCTGAGCCGAGCACTGAACCGAGCACTGATCGGAGCACTGTGCCGAGCACTTCGCCGGTCGAAGCGACCGAGAGCGCCGGGCGTTCGCCGCGCAACGCCAGCTACGACATTGACGTGCAGCTCGATCATGCCGCGCGCACGCTGACCGGCCACGAAACCATCCGCTGGCGCAACATTAGCGCGAATGCTACGAGCGAGCTGCAGTTTCACCTCTACTGGAACGCCTGGCGCAACCTCGAATCAACCTGGCTCCGCGAACGGCGGCTCGCAGGTAGCTTCACGCCTCGACGGGACGACGCCTGGAGCTCGATCGACGTGACGCGTCTTCGCGTGCGCAAGGCGGAAGGCACCGGCGGCTCCGCTGGCGAATGGATGAACCTCGCACAACCGCAACGGTTCATCGCGCCGGATGACGGGAATGCGGCCGACCGCACCGTCATGGCGGCGGAGCTGCCATGGGACGTGCTGCCGGGCGAAGCGGTTGAGATCGACGTGGAATGGGTCGCGAAGGTGCCGCGCCCATTCGCGCGCACCGGCTACCGGGGCGACTACTACTTCATCGCGCAGTGGTTTCCAAAGATCGGCGTGCTCGAAGATGCAGGCTGGAACACGCACCAGTTTCACGCCGCCACCGAGTTCTACTCAGACTACGGCGTCTACAACGTCCGTATCACGGTTCCGGAGCGCTTCGTCGTCGGCGCATCGGGTCGCGAAGTCGAGCGCATGGAGAACGCCGACGGCACGACGACGCACCGGTATGGGGCGGAAGACATCCACGACTTCGCGTGGACAACGAGCCCTGATTTTCTCGAGGACACGCAGGCGTTCGAACACCCGACGCTGCCGCGCGTGAATATGCGGCTACTGTTCCAGCCGGAGCACGCGGGGCAAGAGTCGCGTCACTTCGACGCCACGGCCGCGGCGCTCAAGTACTACGGCGAGTGGTTTGGCGCCTATCCCTACGACCACATCACCATCGTCGACCCGGCCTACCGCAGCGGCAGTGGCGGCATGGAGTACCCCACGTTCTTCACCGCCGGCTCACGATGGCTGGCCCCCGAGAACGCGGCAAACCCCGAGCGGGTCACGATCCACGAGGCCGGCCACCAGTTCTGGTACGGCATCGTCGGCAGCAACGAGTTCGAGCACGCGTGGATGGACGAGGGATTGAACAGCTTCTCGGAGGCGCGCGCGACCGACGAGGCTGGATTTGCCAACCACCTGACGGCCCGGTTCTTCGGCGGATTCGTTCCGTGGGTACTCGACGACATCGCGTTCGAGCGTGCCACGGATGGCAATCGGCTCCCTGGGTACCGACGCAACGCGGAAGCGGACGCGCCATCGACGCCGGCGTATCAGTACTGGCCAGGCACGGCGGCGACCGTGTCCTACAGCAAGACGGCCCTCTGGCTGCATACGCTCGAGCGCCACCTCGGGTGGCCCGTCCTGCAGCGCGCCATGTCCAACTACTTCGACCGCTGGAAGTTCGGGCACCCGCAACCGGCCGACTTCTTCGCTGTGGTCAACGAGGTCAGCGGGCAGGACATGACGGGATTCTTCGACCAGGTGTATCGCAGCTCCAACACTTTTGACTACGGCGTGCAGCGGTTCACCAGCACCACGGTGCACCCAGCCCGTGACGCGGACACCAACGCCGCACCTGGCGACGCGCCGGACGCAGCACCCGACGCGCCGGCTGATGCCGACACGGCAACGCTCTACCGCACGACCGTCGTCGTGCAGCGCCTGGGAGAGGCCATCTTTCCGGTCGACGTCGTGACGACGCTGCGCGACGGTGAGCGGATCACGGAGCGCTGGGACGGGCGCGACCGTCGCGTCATCTACACGTACGAACGACCGTCGCAGGCGCTGTCTGTGCAGGTGGACCCCGATCGTGTCCTGCTGCTCGACGTGGACTACACGAACAACAGCGCCACCCTCGAACCACGTGCGGACGAGGCGGGCCTTAAATGGAGTCTGACGTGGCTGGCGTGGCTCCAGGATCTGATGCTGACGTATGCGTTCTTTGTGTAGAGACTCGTCCATCGTGCCGGCGCGGCACCTGGAATCGAACGCGGTGAGGACGAAGTGTTGATCGCCTGTGCGTGGCGTGACGGGTTCGGACGTGTGTTCCGGGCACCGGCCGTGCTGACGAGCGTCTTTGCGGTGACGCTTCTGGTCGCGCTGCCGCTGGCGCTCTCGCTTCGCGGGATGATCGAGGCGGACCTGGGACGTAGCATGGTCGCCGCTAGCGTCGCCGACGGCATGAACTACGACTGGTGGCAGGAGTTCACGTCTCGGACGTCAGGACTCACAGACAGTTTCTCGCCGGTCATCATCGGCTTCGCGTCCACACTCGGCAACATCAGCGGTCTGATTGACGGGCAGCGAGAGGTCTTCCCCGTGGCCGGCGCGCTCGCCGTGTACCTCCTCGCATGGGTTTTCCTGTCCGGCGGCATCGTCGATCGGTATGCGCGACAACGCCCGACCCGCGCGCACGGCTTCTTCGCCGCCGCTGGTGTCTTTTTCTGGCGCTTCCTTCGGCTGGGGCTCGTTGCGGGCGCGGTCTACTGGTTTCTGTTTTCCTACATGCACGCCTGGCTGTTCGACGACGCGTACACCAGGCTGACGCGAGACATCACGACGGAACGTGCCGCGTTCTTCTGGCGCGCCATGCTGTACGCGTGGTTTGGAGCGGCGCTTGTCGCTGTGAATCTTGTCTTCGACTACGCCCGGATCCGGACGGTCGTGGAGGACCGACGGAGCGTCGTCGTTGCGCTCGCGGCCGCACTGGCCTTCATCGGACGGCGCCCGGGCCGCGTCGTCGGCCTATACGCGCTCAACGGGCTCACCTTTCTGCTGCTGCTGCTGGCATGGGCGCTTCTGGCCCCAGGCACCACCGGGACGGGGCTGTCGATGTGGCTTGCGGTCGCGGGGACACAACTGTTCCTGCTGACGCGCCTGGTATTGAAGCTGCAGTTCATCGCGTCGCAGACCGCCCTCTTTCAGCGGTCCCTGGCACACGCGTCGTACGCCGCTGCCCCGGAGCCGATGTGGCCGGAGTCGCCGGCGGCGGAAGCGATCGTTGGTGGGCCTCAGCGGCCGTCGTATCTACCGTGAACTAAAATCGCTGCACCATGGTCGCCACCAGGGTCGCAACGGTCGGCCCAGAAATCGACGCCTTCCGCACACAGTTCGAGCAAATTTCGGCGGAGGCCGGCGCGCTTGCGGCGCCGCTCAGCGACAAGCAGTTCACGTGGCAACCGGCACCCGACGTCTGGTCGGTGTCGCTGTGCCTCGATCATCTCAATGTCACCGCTCGCCACTACCTGCCGGTCATGGACGATGGGATCGCCGAGGCTGTCCGGCGTGGCTGGTACGGGCCCGGTCCGTACTCGTACAACTGGGTTGGCAAGATGATGGTCCGTTTCGTACAGCCAACCGCGAGACCGCGCACGCGCACGCCCATGGCCTACCGGCCCACGCCGGGGCGCTCACGCCACGACGTCATGGCGGCCTTTCGCGCGTACCAGGTGCAATACATCGACCGCCTGCATCAGGCCAACGGCCTCGATTTGGCGCGGGCCCGAGTCACGTCGCCGGTGGCGCGCTGGTTCCGGATGCCGCTCGGGTCCAGCTTCGCCGCAACGCTGGCCCACGAGCGCCGCCACCTTGCACAGGCAGCGCGGGTTATGTCCCACGAGGGATTTCCGCGCTAACAGATATCGTCAAGCTCTACGGCGGCCTGGCGCCTTCCGTCCAGTCCCCTGGAAACGTGATTCGTTAGATAAGTCCCGGAGCGCGGCGCCCGGCTGGCAAGGCGCGACGACTGAGAATATTGACCATATTCGAGGAAGGAGCAACGCCGCCAGTCGGGATGCCCCGCCCGGGAGTTGTGTGACGAATCACGTTTCCAGGGGACTAGGAGGCCCGCCGTCCCGTCAGGCTTGCACTGCTGCCGCGATGTGACGAGCGGAGATGCCGTACCGGTCGAGTAACTGGCCGGGCGTGCCGCTCCGAGGAATCTCGCGTACGGCCAGTCGGTGCACGGTGAGTCCCTCCTCAGCCACTGCGCCGGCCACAGCGTCGCCAATCCCACCGTTCGCATAGTGGTCCTCGACGGTGATGATTCGACCCTGTGTCTCACGCGCACATCGCACGAGCGCCGCCGTATCGATCGGCTGCAACGAGTACAGGTCGACAACGCGGATCTTGATGCCCTGCGTCGCGAGGTCGTCGTGTGCCTTCAGCGCCTCGAAGACCGTGACACCTGCGCCGACGACCGTCGCGACGTCGCTGCCGCTCTGCCGCAACACCTTCAGCCCCCCAATCTCGAAAACCTCGTCGGGTCCGTAGATCACTGGCGTCTTGGGGCGCGTCGTCCGCAGGTACACCGGCCCACGGTGATAGGCCGCCCGCTCGACCAGTTGCTCAGTGCTGACGCCGTCGCAGGGATACAGCACCGCGATGTTCGGCTGCGCACGCATCATCGCCAGATCCTCAAGTGCCATTTGCGAGGGGCCATCCTCGCCGATCGACACACCGGCGTGCGATCCGGCCATCTTGACATCCAGGTTGCTGATCGCCGCCATGCGTATGAAATCGTACGCGCGGGACAGAAAAGCGGCGAATGTTGAAGGGAACGGAATCGCGCCCCGACTGGCGAGCCCCATCGCCGCACCGAGCATCGCCTGTTCAGCGATGAAGAACTGGTAGAACCGCTCAGAATGCTGCTGCTCGAATTTCTCACTAAACGTCGAATTCTTCACGTCCGCGTCGAGCGCGACGACACGGTCGTCAGTGGCGGCCAGTCTGGCGATCGCGGCGCCGTAGGCCTCGCGAGTGGCCACGCTGTCGCCCAACGCGTAGGCTGACGCGCCCACGGTCCCCGGCGCGCCGGATGCGTGCTGACCCGTGCCGGCGGTCGACCTGGGCGGTTGAGGTCGCAAGGGCGGGCTGTCGTCGGGCACCAGCTGAGACGCAAGCTCAGCGAGGGCCTCGTCCAACTGAGCCCCCTTCTTCAGGGCCTTGCCATGCCAGCCACCCTTACCTTCCATCAACGAGACGCCTTTTCCCTTGAGCGTCTTCGCGAGGATCATCGTGGGCCGGCCCTTGGTCTGCTTCGCCGCGTCGAGGGCGGCGAGGATATCCACCAAGTCATGGCCGTCGACGATGAGGGCGTTCCACCCGAATGCCCCCCATCGTGCGGCGAGCGCGTCCAGGTCGTGCTGCCATTGCGTCGGCCCGCTCTGGCCGAAGCCGTTGACGTCGGTCACGCCGCAAAGCGAATCAAGGGCGTGGCGCGCCGCCATGTCCGCGGCCTCCCACACCGACCCCTCGGCCGTCTCACCGTCACCCATGAGCACGTACGTTCGGTAGTCAGACTCTATTCGTCGGGCGTTCAGGGCAATGCCCACACCGGCAGACAGGCCCTGGCCCAGCGATCCGGTGGCCACGTCGACAAACGGGAGCCTTGGCGTCGGATGACCCTCAAGGTCCGAATCGATCCGCCGCAGCATGAGGAGGTCTTCACGCTTGAGGAACCCCACCTCCGCCCAGGCGGCGTACAACACAGGGGCCGCGTGCCCCTTCGACAGTACAAAGCGGTCGTTGTCGGGATTCTGTGGATCACGCGGGTCGTACCGCATTTCCTGGAAGAACAGCGCGGCCACGATCTCGGCGGCCGAGCAGCAGGTGCTGGGATGGCCGTTACCCGATTCGCTCGTGGCGCTCAACGAGTCAACGCGAAGACGTGTCGCGATGTTCTTCAGCGCGGACACGTGTAGGGACGTCTCTAATGGCAACGAGTAACCTCCGGCGGGAATTATAATGCCCTGATGCTCGCACTGCGGTACGTGTACGTGTTGGCGCTGGTCATTTGGCTGGGGGGCATGGTGATTTTGGGGGCGCTGGTCGCCCCTACCACCTTCCAGGTACTGCAGGCTCTTGAGCCGTCCACGGGCCGCACGCTCGCAGGCGAGGTCTTCGGCGCGACCATCGGCCGCTTCCACTACGTCGCGTACGGCGCTGGCGGCGTCCTGCTCGTCACGCTCGCAGCGATGGTGCGCCTAGATCCGCGACCGGCGGCCTACGCGGCGCGCAGTGCGCTGGTCGTCTTCATGCTGGCTGCGGCGCTGTATTCGGGCCTCGTCGTCCTCACCCGTATCGACGCGATCCAGCGCGATGTCGGTGGCCTGGCGTCCAGCCTGCCAGCCGGCGACGCTCGCCGCCTCGAGTTCGACGAGCTGCACGTGCTGTCGACACGGCTCATGATGCTCACCATGGTTGGGGGTCTTGCGCTCTTGTACTGGGAAGCCCGGAAACGGTAACCCGACCGAAACACTCACACTGTCGAAGGCCATCGAGCGTGAAGCACAACATTACCCTTATCCCGGGCGACGGCATAGGTCCGGAAGTCACGACGGCCGTCGTCACGGTGCTCGAGCGGGCCGGGCTCGACGTCGAGTGGGACTCGCACCTGGCTGGTGCAGCGGCCCTGGAACGGTACGGAGAGACCCTCCCCGCGCCACTGCTCGACTCGATCAGAAAGAACAAGGTCGCGTTGAAGGGCCCGCTGACAACCCCGGTCGGCGGCGGGTTCACCAGCGTGAATGTGGGCCTGCGAAAAGCGCTGGACCTGTTTGTGAACCTGCGTCCGGTGTCGAGTTTGCCATCCGTCACGTCCCGATACGAGCGCGTCGACCTGGTGATCGTCCGGGAAAACACCGAGGACCTCTACGCGGGGTTGGAGCACCAAGTGGTCCCTGGGGTGGTCGAAAGTCTGAAGATCATCACCGCTACGGCATCGACACGCGTGGCGCGCTTTGCGCTCAACTACGCACGCACTCATGGTCGGAAACGCGTGACGGCTGTTCACAAGGCCAACATCATGAAGCTGAGCGACGGCCTGTTCCTCGAATCCGGACGGAAGGTGGCGGCGGAATATCCCGACATCACGTTTGATGATCGAATCGTGGACGCGGCCTGTATGCACCTGGTGATGGACCCGACCCAGTTCGATGTGCTTCTTCTCCCGAATCTGTACGGCGACATCGTGTCCGACTTGTGCGCAGGACTCGTCGGCGGTCTCGGTGTCGTGCCGGCGGCGAATCTTGGCACCGATATCGGAGTCTTCGAGGCTGTGCACGGCAGTGCGCCGGACATTGCCGGCATGGATGCGGCAAATCCGATGGCGCTGCTTCTCTCAGCGGTCTTGATGCTGCGGCACATCGGCGAAAGCACAATTGCGGACCGAATCGCCGGCGCGCTCGGGCACGTGCTGAGCGAGGGCCGCGTCCGAACGCTGGACCTTGGCGGCAGCGCCACGACTACGGCCTTCGCCAACGCGATCGCAGAAAAGGTGGTCGCTGCGTGAAGCCCCGTGTCCGGGGACGGCAGCGGGTAGACCCGCCTCCGGCCACCCGACAGTCACAGAGACCTGGTGCTATAGTCGGCACTGTGCCGATCCCGGATGAGATCTCCGAAGCCGTGCTCTCCAGGGCGGACATCACTCGGTACATCGATGGCAGTCATGGTGCGGGCGGACCGGACGCACGCGTGCGCATCCAGGGCTATCTCGAAGAACTGCGCACCACGCAGCGCTACCCTATTTACCGCGCGCTGAAGCACCCCCTCTACCCGATCCTCCGCAAGATCGAACGCGTGGCTGAGCACATAGACGCCGCGCACGCTGCCACCAAAGCCGGCCGCGTGATCTACGCATCGAACCATAAGAGCCATACGGACTATCTCGTCGAGCTGCTCGTCCTCGACGAGCACGGCGTGCGTCCGCCTATTGTCGCGGCCGGCATCAATCTCTTCGGCGGGCCGCTTGGCCTGCTGCACAAACACGTCACCGGCGCCATTCCGATCCGGCGCAACACCAGGGACCCGGCGTATCTGATCACGTTGAAAGCGTACGTGGCGGAACTGCTCCGCACGCATGACCTTTTTTTCTACCCTGAGGGTGGCCGGAGCTACAGCGGCGAGATCAAGAACCCAAAGACCGGCCTGATGAATGCCGCGCTGCGGGCCGAACACGCCCAGATGTCAGTGCTGCCCACGGCGGTGGCGTACGACCTGGTCCTTGAGGACCACATCCTGGCGCGTCAGGGCGTGAAACGCACGCAGAAACCGTTTCGCCGCGAACTGGCGGAGTTGGTGCGCTCCGCAGTCGGGTACTCGTCCAGGGCGTTTGTGACATTCGGCACGCCCATCGTCGTTGATATTGATCCAACGTCTCGTCGCGAGGTCCTGGACTTCTCGCGTGCCGTCATGGCCGCCGTCGGTCGCCTGTACAAGGTCCTCCCCACTGCGGTGATCGCCAACGCGATGCGACCGTCGATCACGCGTCGCGATCTCGAAGAACGTGCCAACGCCGTCATCGATACGCTCAGGACGGGAGGAGCGAACCTCGGCGTCGAGACCGGCGCCCAGGCGGCTGACGCCGCGCTTGAGCCGCTCGAAGCGCGCGGGGTCGTCATCGTCGACCGCGGGCGCGTGCGGGTGCGAGACCGCCACGTGCTCCGCTACTACGCGCACACCCTCGATCACCTGCTCGCCTCGCCCTCCCGCCGCACGCATTAACAGCCCGTGGTGAAAGTCTGCCGTCATTCGACGAGCGATGGATCCTCGTGGCCCGCGTTGCTCCTCCTTCAAATACAGGCGGTATTCTCAGTCGTCACGCCTTGTCGACGAGCGCGGATTCCGCAGGCGTGCCACGACCGAGCAGAATCCGCGCGAGGCGCCTCGCCCGTCTCTGTGCCACGCCTGACTTTCACCACGGGCTGCTAGATGTACTCGGGGTCGAAGGCCTTCTTCCACGCCCTTTCTCGTATTGGCACCCTGAAACGCTTCGCCTCGCGACACGGCCCAGCGACCGGCGATAGCTTCGCCAGCCGCTTCATCGCGGGGGAGACGGTCGAGGCCGCCATCGACGTGGCGCGGCGGCTCGAATCACAAGGCTTCCTGGTCACGCTCGACCACCTTCGGGCACGCGTGAGGACATTGGAGGAGTCCACCGCCGCCACCGGGGAGTACGTGCGTCTGATCGACGTGATCGAGCGTGCCGGGATCGAGCGGAACATCTCGGTGACACTCACGCAACTCGGCATCGACGTGGACCGCGCAACGTGCATCGACAATCTGCGGCGCCTCCTTGAGCCGGCAGCCCGCCACGGGTTCTTCATCCGCATCGACATGGAGAACTCGCCCTACGCCGCACGCACCATCGAGATCTTCGAGACGCTGTGGCGGTACGAATATCGAAACGTTGGCGTGGCGCTCCAGTCGTATCTGCATCGCACCGAAGCCGACCTTCGCCGCATGAACGAACTCGGGGCACGCGTCCGGCTCGTCAAGGGCGCCTACAAAGAACCGTCATCCGTGGCGCTCCAACACAAGAGCGATCTCGACAGGACGTTCGTCCGGCTGGCGCACCTGTTGCTCGACTCGGGCACCTACCCGGCCATCGCCACCCATGATCCGGACATCATCGAGGCGGTCCGCGCGTACGCCATCGGGCGAGGCCTCGCCAAGGACCGGTTCGAATTCCAGATGCTGTACGGCATCAGGCGCGATCTCCAGGCTTCCCTCGCGACCGCCGGCTACCGCGTGCGCATCTACCTGCCCTTTGGCTGCGAATGGTTTCCCTATTTCATGCAGCGGCTCGGCGAGCGGCCGGCCAATGTGGGCTTCGTTCTGAAGGCGCTCGCACGCGAGCGGTGATACTCGGCTCAGCGTATGACATCACGGGCGAGCGCCACCAACGTGTCGCGGCACGCGCTGACATCCTTCGACTTCACGTACTCCTCTGGGCTGTGAAGACCCGCGCCGCCAGGCCCGAAAAGCACTGACGGAATACCAGCGGCCCCGAGGATCGCTGCATCGCTCCAGTAGGTCATGCCCACACGGCGCGCGTGAAACCCCACTGAGGTCGCCGCTCGCCCCACTGCTCTTGGGAGCGCGTGCGCCCGCTCGATCTCGTACGGCTCCCGGCCAGAGATCAGACGCGCGTTGCCGGCGAACTCCCAGTCGTCCTTCCGGAGCCGCTCCAGAATCGCCTCGATCTCTTCCAACCCTGCGCTACGAGGTTCCCCCGGCAGCGTCCGCCGCTCCATCTGCATGAGGCAGTGAGCGGGATAGCTGCTGAGCTCGCCGCTCGCCGTCATTGTCGAGGCGTGCAGCGACGCGGTGCCCAGGAGCGAATGCGCGGGTCGAGTCTGCAATCGCTGGTTGAGCGACTCAAGCCGGCTGAGCACCCTCCCCATACGCAATATGGCATCGCGGCCGTGCTCCGGACGACTTCCGTGAGCCCGTTGTCCGCGTGTCTCGACCTCGATCCACTGGAATCCCTTGTGAGCGATCGCCACGTCGAGATCGGTGGGCTCGGTGATCACGGCGGCATCCGCGCGCCACGTCTCCACGAGGGCCTCGGCTCCGAGGCTCGCATGCTCCTCGTCCACCACCGCGGCGACGATCAGTCTGCCACTCGCCAGCCCGCCGCCCTCCACCAACGCCCGCGCAGCACCCAGCATCGCCGCGATGCCGCCCTTCATGTCCTGTGCGCCCCGACCATAGAGCCGGCCGTCCTTCTGCACGGGGTCAAACGGCGCGGCCATTTCGGCTACGCCCACCGTGTCGGTGTGACCGCAGAACATCAACGTCGGACCAGGCGCGCGTCCCTCCAGTACACCCACGACATTGGGGCGGCCAGGCGCAACTTCGGTGACGTGGACCGTGAGACCAGCGGCCGTACATTCCGATGCGATCCGCCGAGCGATCTCCGCTTCCCCACACGCGCCAGGCACCAGAGACGGGTTGACCGAATCGATCGAGACGAGGTCCTGGAGCAGCAGAAGAGTTGAGTCTGTCGGTAGGGTCATCCGGTTCCTCTTGCACCACCGATCGAAGCACAATCACTGCAGGATGTCACTGGACCTTGCCACAGAGATCGCGGTAGCAACTCGGGCCGCTGGCGGTCGAGCGCTCATCGTGGGAGGCTGGGTGCGCGACCGCCTGCGGGGACACCGCTCTCAGGATATCGATATCGAAATCTTCGGCCTGCCGCAGGAACACCTCCCCGGCCTCCTTGCGCCGTTCGGCCGCGTAGAAGCGGTGGGACAGAGCTTTCCTGTGTACAAGGTTGTCGGCGACGGAAACGTCGACGCGATCGACGTCGCACTGCCCCGCCGTGAGTCGAAGTCCGGCCGTGGCCACAAGGGATTCGAGGTCGTTGGCGACCCGAACATGACCGTAGCAGACGCGGCACGGCGGCGTGACTTCACCATCAACGCGATGGCCTGGGATCCGTTGACCGATACCTACGAGGATCCCTTCGACGGCCGCACCGACCTGGATCGCCGGGTACTCCGCGCCGTGGATCCCACGACGTTCGGCGACGACAGCCTGCGGGTGCTCCGAGCGATCCAGTTCGCGGCACGATTCGAATGTACGCTCGATGCCGGCACGACTGCGCTCTGCCGTGGCATCCCACTTGACGACCTGCCTGCCGAGCGCGTCTGGGGCGAAGTCGAAAAACTGCTGGTGAACGCAGACCGGCCGTCCGTCGGTTTCGCACTGGCACGCGACCTTGGCGTGGTGGACCAGCTGCTGCCGGAACTGACACCGCTGGTTGGATGCGTGCAAGAGCCGGAGTGGCATCCCGAAGGCGACGTCTGGACCCATACGCTGATGGTGATCGACCGGGCGCGCCGGCTGAACGTTGACCTCTATCGACCCAGGCTGATAGCGGTGATGCTGGGTGCGGTGTGCCACGATCTGGGAAAGCCAGCTACCACCGCGCTTATCCACGGTCGCATCCGTTCACTCAACCATGAGGACGCCGGCGTCGCCCCAACACTCGCCTTGCTTGATCGCTTGAATGTCCACACCATCGATGGGTTTGACGTCCGTGCCCAGGTCGTCGGACTGGTCGCACACCATCTCAAACCTGGCATGTTTCATAAAGCGCCGCATGTCGGCGACGGCGCCTTTCGTCGCCTGGCGCAGAAGGTCGATATGGAGCTCCTTGCGCGGCTGGCGCGCGCAGACTGCCTCGGCCGCGCGGGCAATTTCGACTGTACCGCGATGGACTGGTTCATCGCGCGGGCGCGCGCACTCGGCGTGGAACACCGCCCCCCCGCCCCCCTGCTTATGGGCCGACACCTTCTGGCGCTCGGCCTCGTCGCAGGGCCCCGCGTGGGAGAGATTCTGAAGGCCGTGTACGAACGCCAGCTGGATGGCGAGGTGAGCAGCGTTGGGGACGCGATCGAAATGGCCAGGCGCATTCTGGACACAGCGACTCCAGACGACGGCTTGCAGAGCGCGCCCTAGCGACGATTGAAAGTTGGAGGCGCGCGAACGTGGACTAGTTCAGCAGGTCGAACTGTCGCACGAATTTCACGGCGAACACACGGTTGATCGGGCCGAGGCCCTCTAAGCTCTCGGTATCGTTGTAGACCACGAACAGGCCGGTTCCTGCGGTCTCCAACCAGTGGAATCGCAGGTTCGTTGACCATCGTTTCGACCGATCGTTGTACTGCAGCAGACTCTGGACGAACACGGACGGCGAGAAGTTGTAGGTCACGCGCATGTTTCCGAGGTTCGTCCGAAACGCCCCCTGCGGAAGCGTGATAGACCTGTGACTCCAGGTCGTATCGATCGACAGCGTCCCGCTGTCTCGAATTACCACCTGCAACCGAGGACTACTCTCATCGCCGTTGAGGAACCGGCCGATGTTCCACTGCAGACGGCCATAGACCGGCTTCCGTGAATCACTGTTCAGCCGTATCCCGGCGCTCAGGCCGCCGTCCCCTGGTCCAACCTAGGCCCCAGTGCCGGCCTGTGATAGCTTTCGTGTTTCACACCAATCACTACAGAGGACCGTATGATGACAACTCGACGGGAATTCGTGAAAGTCGTCGGCGGCGCGGCGGCCGCTGCCCGAATCGCAGCACCGCTCGGGCTTGGGGCGCAATCGGCGCGTCCAACTGGCATTACGACGCTGGCGTTTGACGCGTACGGCACCCTGTTCGACGTCTTTTCTGTGACGGCGCTCTGTGAAGAGCTCTTCCCCGGGCAGGGCGCTCCGCTGACGCAGCTCTGGCGCGCCAAGCAGCTGCAGTACAGCACGCTACGGAGTCTCATGGGCCGGCATGCCACATTCTGGGAGGTGACCGAGGATGGCCTTGTCTACGCCGCGAAGAGCCTCGGACTCGACCTGACGGCTGCCAAGCGCCAACGGCTGATGGACGCGTATCTGATACTCACCGCGTTCCCTGACGTCAGACCCGGCCTCGAAGCACTAAAACAGGCTGGGGTCAGCGTCGCCATCCTGTCTAATGGCGAGCCGAAGATGCTCCAGGCAGCCGCCGAAAGCGCCGGGATCGACACGATTCTGGACGACATCATCAGCATCGAGGATATCGGGATCTTCAAGCCGAAACCGGAAGTGTACGGGCTCATCGAGAGGCACTTTCCCGGCGCTGGGGATGGGATCGGCTTTGTCTCGTCCAACTCGTGGGACATCGCCGGCGCAGGATCCGCGGGCCTGACGACGTTCTGGATCCAGAGGAGCGCGACGGAGCCGCAGGAGGAGCTTGGCTTCCCGGCGGCGCATATCATCAACGCGGTGACTGATCTGCCCGCGCTCGTAGCCGGGTAGCCCGGGCGACGTCTATCCTGGGATTATCCAGGGATCAACTGGGGCCGATCGCGTCGGGCGATCATGCCAAGCGACCACCCGTGGCGATCGCTCTTGGCAATCACTGCGTCGTGATACCGGCTTTGCCGGCCCTGAGCACGAATTTCTGGATCTTCCCAGTCGCGGTTTTTGGCAACTCCTTGATGAACGTCACCGCGTGGGGTGCCTTGAAGTGCGCGAGGCTGCCCCGAGCGAAGTCGATGAGCTCACGCTCGGTCGCCGTCGAGCCCTGCTTCAGAACGACGAAGGCGTGCGGGGCCTCACCCCAGCGCTCGTGAGGCACGCCTACGACGCCAACCTCCTGCACAGCCGCATGGCGCATCAGCACGCCCTCCACTTCCACGGATGAAATATTCTCGCCACCGCTGATGATCACGTCCTTGAACCGATCGCGAATCTCCGCGTAGCCGTCGGCGTGCACCACGGCCGCGTCGCCGGAGTGAAACCACCCGTCCCGAATGGCAGCGGCCGTGGCCTTCGGGTCGTTGTAGTAGCCCTCCATGACGACGTTGCCCCGGACGATGATCTCGCCGAGCGACTGGCCATCGTGCGGCACGTCTTGCCCAGCATCATCAACGACCCGGAGTTCGCCAGACGTGACCAGCTCGACGCCCTGACGCGCCTTGATGCCCATGCGCTCATCGACAGACAGTGCCGAGTGTTCCGGCCGCGGCTCGCAGACGGTGATAAACGGCGCCGTTTCGGTCAGGCCATACACCTGGGTCACGGTCCACCCGAGATCCCCTTCCAGTCGCTGAATCGTCGCGGCCGCAGGCGGCGCGCCCGCAGCGATCACGCGCAGCCCAGGCGGCGCCTGGCGACGAGCCGCCTCGGGCGCATTGGCGAGCGCGATCAGCACGGTGGGCGCGGCGCATAGCATCGTCGTCGCCTCCGTGGCCATGAGCTTGAGTGTCTCCACCGGATCAATCTTGCGCACGCACACGTGGGCCGCGCCGACGGCCGTCACGATCCAGGTGAACGTCCATCCATTGGCGTGAAACATTGGCAGCGTCCACAAATATCGGTCGCCAGGAGCCATCGGCAGGTGGATCAGCGTCCCGACGACGTTCATGTACGCATTCCGGTGGGTGATCATCACACCCTTGGGCCGCGACGTCGTGCCACTCGTGTAGTTGATCGTGAGCAGGTCACGCTCCCCGATCTCCGCCGCGGCGAACTGTGGCTCCGCGTCCGCGAGCGTCGCTTCGTAGTCGAGCCACCCGGGCCGAGCCCCTTCGAGGGCCACGAAATGCTGAACGCCAGTCAGTCGGTCGCGAATCCCGTCGACTGCTTCGAGATAGTCTTCGTGGACGCAGACGACGCAGGCGCCCGAGTGCTCGATCATGTAGGCGAAATCATCTGGCGTCAGCCGATAGTTCAGTGGCACCAGCACCGCCCCTATCTGAGGTACGGCGTAAAAGGACTCAAGCTGCGCGTGCGTGTTCGGCGCGATGTAGACGACGCGGTCTCCAGGCTGTACGCCCAGGCTCTGCAGCGCGGAGGACCAACGGTCGCAGCGTTCGAAGAACTGGCCGTAGGTCAGCCGGAGCGCGCCGTCGATCACCGCCTCGCGGTCAGCGTACAGGCGTCTGGCGCGACGCCCAAACTCCATCGGGGTTAGCGGAATCTCCATAGGGCCGATATTGTAGTGCGTCTGCCGATGCGAGCGCCGGACATTGATCCCACGCCGGGTTCGATCTAGAGTGCCGCTGGGAGGAATGAGGAATCATGAGAAAACTGGTTAGCGTAGTGAGCGTGGCAGCGATGGCGGTGGCAGTGGGAGCGTCTGCGCAGACGGAGACCACCGGATTTGTCAGCCCGGAGCAGCACGCGCAGCTCAATGGGCCCTATATCGAGCCAGCCGAACCGTTCAGGATCCTGGGCAACCTCCATTACGTGGGCGCGCAGAACATCTCCGCATACCTGTTCACGACGCCAGAGGGGCACATCCTGGTGGACACCGGCATGCCCCAGATGCACGACACCGTGCGGGCCAATATCGAGAAGCTCGGATTCCAACTCAGTGACATCGAGATCATGATCTCCAGCCACGCCCACGTGGATCACGTCGGCGGGCACGCGGAGATGCAGAGGGCGACGGGCGCCAGCATTATGGCGATGGGTCTGGATGCACAGGCGATCGAATCCGGCATGGACATCTCGCCGGTCCAGTATCATGACTGGCCCGCCGCGCCCGTGGCGCGAGTGCTCGAGGACGGCGACACCGTCACGCTGGGCGGCACGACGTTGCGCGCGATGTTGACGGCTGGCCACACCCCGGGTGCAACGACGTGGGTCACCAACGTGGAGGACGGCGGACGCTTCTACAGTGTCGTCTTCCCGGGTGGGCGCACACCCAATGGCGGTCCGCTCGTCGTTGGCAATCCCGATTTCCCTGATGTTGCTGAGATCACGCTCGAGACGTTCAGCAAATTACGCCTCTTGAATCCAGACATCCTGCTCCCTGGGCATCCGCAGGGGGCGTTCGCAGGAAAAGTTGAGGCGATGAAGAACGGCGTGCGACCGCATCCGCTGCTGACGACACCCGGAGCCTGGGCGCGCGGCCTGGACAACGGTGAAGCGAACTTCCGCAGACGGATGGAAGCCGACCGGGCAAAAGCCCAGACTCCGTAGCTGCTCGAATCGGCTCAGCGGCCTCCCATCCAGATTGCCGCAGTCATTGGCCCCCCTCGACGGGTCACTGTCGAAGGGGGCCTTTCAGAGGACCGCTGGTCTCGCGCTGGGGTGCCTCGGGCGCCATTCCAGCGTCCCACGTTCAAGGCCACGCCCCTCGTGAACGTGAGCGTCAGACAAGCCCCTGGACGCGAAGGAGCCCTCGAGACCATCTGAGTCGTCCGAGAAGGGCATGACAGCCGGAGGACCCACTCGCTGTGGGCCACTGGCAAAGGGGGAGGCAGGAGGCCCGTCCGGCGCTGTCAAGCGCCGGACGAGCTGCCCGAAACCGATGGCTAGGCTTGCGCCGGCTCGTCGGGAGGGCGGGCCAGCGAGAGCGCCCCCAGCGACACCAGCGCCAACACGGCCCCAGCATAGAAAGCGTAGCGGTAGTCACCAAATGCGTCGAAGACTTGGCCGCCGATCCAAGGTCCGAGAAAACCAGCGACGCCCCAGGCGCTAAACAGCAACCCGTAGTTCATGCCCAGATTGCGCGTCCCGAAGAAATCGGCCGTCGTCGACGCGAACACCGAAAGCTGCGTGCCATAACACCAGTAGACGACCATCGCAAGCACGTAGAACCACAATACGCTCTCTCGGAAGATGAACAGGGCGGGCATCGCGAGGGCCGACACCAGGACCATGACGCGAAGGGTCGTCAGGCGGCCGAGCATATCCGACAACCACCCGGAAAAAATTCTGCCGCCAGCATTGCCAACCGCGCCGATGGTGATGGCGAAGGTCGCGGCCGCGGCGCTGAGCCCGGCGGCCAGCGCGAACGGCACCAGCTGGCTGATGACCATCAATCCCGCGGTCACGCCAAGGCAGTACGCCACCCACAAGAACGCGAACGTCGGGGTTCGCACCATCTCCGACGGCGCATAGTCCCGCTTACCGCTCTGCGCGGCCGCACCAGTCTGAGGCGGCGTCCACCCAGGAGGCACATACCCGGCCGGCGGGTTCACCAGTAACCACGCGCCGATCATGCCCATGACGAAGAACAGCGCACCCAGGATCTGAAACGTCGGCCGCCAGCCCACGCTGCCGATCAGTGAGGTCGCCATCGGGCCGAAGATCGCCGACCCGGCGCCGTACCCGCCAACCATGATCCCCACGACCAGACCCCTCTTGTCCGGGAACCACTTCGACGCGACCGGCACTGGCGTGGCGTAGCCGAAGCCATTGCCCAGTCCCACGACGAGTCCGAACATCACATAGAGCTGCCACAGCGACGTTGTAAAGCTCGACAGGATGAAGCCGGCTCCCACCAACACGCCGCCGATCGCCGCGCAAATCCGCGGGCCTCGTATGTCCTGGATCCGGCCGGCCAAAATAAACGATGCGGCAAACGTCACGACAGCGATCGTGAACGTCCACGACGTCTCGGCCCTACTCCAGCCAAACTCCTGCTCAAGTGGCAGCACGAACACACTCCACGCGTACAGACTGCCGAGCGCCAGGTTCATGCAGACTCCACCGACGACGGGTAACCATCGATTCATGGTCGCGATCTCCTAAGGTGACGTGTCCCGGAAGGTATCGGACGCTATTCTAGACCGGCTTTGGAGCATCGGCTACACCAAAGCACCGAATAACTCCGCGCACAGGCCAGAAAATGAACACAAAAAAAGCCGGGGGACGACTTCTTCAGCCGTCACCCGGCCCTACAGAGCTAGAAACTGCCTACTGCGCCGCGCTCATGATCGAATCCGGGACGGGCATCAGCACGTACGGATTGTAGGTGTTGGTATTCTCGACGGTCAGATCGATTGCGGTCTGCCCATCAATCGTCGCCACGATACGCCTCGGCAGTATCACGTCGGACTGATAGTCATCCCAGTTCAGATCGCCATACTCGGAATAGGTCACCGCGATCTGCCGCCCCCCGTGCTCCACCTCGGCCCTCGCCGGTCGGCTGTCGCCGTCGAGTGTCAGCTTCACCGCGGTACCCGCCAAGTCGCCCACCTGCACGTACGCCGCGTTCTCCGGTTCCCCGTCCGTCAACGGAAAGGTCAGGACGACAGCACCATTCTCCATCGTCACGGCGGTCTGGGGACCCGCGGCGGCGGCGGCCTTCGCGACACCCGCAGGGCTCAACCACAACCGCAGCAACCTCATGGACAGTTCGCCCATTGCCGGCTCGGCGCTTCCGTATCCATCTACGAGCCCGCCCCCTCTTTCACCAATCTCGTTCCACGCATGCAGGCCGCGATCGCCACTCACAACCTCGATCTCGCGCTCACCGGAGGCGAGCGTGACGTCAACACGCATCGCAGGGAACTCGTAGGAGTATTCGGCGTAATAGCTCTCCATCGGCACAGCGGGACCCACCGTCGTCGCGGTGACCTCGGCTCTCGTCCCTGTGCCCCACACCTGCAGCGACATCAACATGTCCACTTCCCGGAGGGAACGGAGCATGCCCATGCTGTCAAACATGTTGTACATGGCCTCTTCCAGCGTCGGCGCCTGCTGCGCCTGCAGTGTCGGCACGGTCACCGCCGGCACGCCGAGCGCCAGAGCCAATGTCGCCGCCACGCCGATTGCCCCAACGCGCCTTTTCATCGTTGCGTACGTTCGCATCACTCTTTTACTCCTCACACCTTCGAAGCACGCAGGCTCCTTCAGCCGCGCTCCCTTGTGGCCATGTCCTCCAGGTCCCTCTCCAGGCACGGCAGCGGTTCTGGAAGTTCCGCCATCGGATCGGTGTTGAATTCCCTGACGATCGGGCGCATCTGATACGGCTTCAGGAACATCGACGGGTCGTGCACGGTCGCTTCCCACCGGACCGTATTGCCAACCCGCGTGATCCGCTCGATCACCTCTTTGTCCGGACTGGTATACCAGCCCGGCCAGCCGATCCACTCCTGCCCGTTGAAGTCGACGGTCGACACCACCAGCGTGTCGCCCTCCCAGTGCCCGACCGAGTGGCCGAACCAGGTGCCAATCCACTCCTCGACCGGCGGGTGAGGCCGTCCATCGATGTAGATGTGGCGCTGGTGCAGGTTGTACAAGAACACCAGCGTGTTCTCGTTCGTCTGCGCGATCTCACGGGGAAAACCGATACGGGGCACCCCGGCCGGCATGCACTGGAACGTCGGATCCGGCGCCAGGATATTATGCCCGTGCACATCGTTGAACTGCACACGATCCCAGACTTCAGGCCTGTACCACGGTCGGTCGTCCCGCGGCCGCACCCGCTGCCCGATCCCTGAGTCGCGCTCGAAGTTCACAGGACTGCCTTTCCGGCCCCGCAGCGTGAGCGCCGCGTTTCCGTCGGCGTCAGTGGTGTATCCAAACCCTCCGCCGGTCGCAACCCAGACGCCCGTGAGCACCGGGTGCCCATCGGCGTCCCGCGGCGTCTCTACCAGGGCGGCGGCCGGGTCAATCGGCCCTCCCCGACCCTGGGCGGCAAGAGGCGTGGCCACCAGCCACGCTGCCGCAGCTATCGCACAGACGCCTCCAACGACGAACCTCTGATTCATGCCCCGATAACTCCTCGATACTCCGATGCTTCCGGCTGTGCTCTGGATGTGCCGACCCACCTCGGGTCCGCCTCCCAGGAAGGGATCCAAGGTGGGACTATCCCTAAGCTGACCCTACCGCGGTATTTCGCCTTCTTTACCGATCCAGATCTGAATCGTGCGGCCGTCGGCAAACTTGATGGCCGTGGTAAAGATTCTCTCCCCGCCATCTCTGGCAGCGAATCCCTCAAAAGTATAGGTCTCGCCGATCCGGAACGACGCCGGCCCGCGCAGGAATCCCGCCGAGCGGAGCGCGTTGGGACCAACGGTTTCAGCGCCCCACTGCTTCGTCTCGCCTGCCTCGTCCGTCACGTTAAACCAGAAATACGCGTGGGGATTGATCCACTCGATACGCGAGAGCTCGCCTTCCAACGACAGTGTTATCTCGGTATCAAACTGTGCCTGCAATGCGTGGTGCGCAGACACCGAACCCGCCCACAAAAACATCGCGCACAACACCACCGCTCCGCCGATTTTGAACTTCATGATTCGTAACCTCCAAACAAATACGCCGCGACGTTACCTAAATGTCACCATCGAGTCAAGCACGTCCGACAACACACGTACTTACGTCCGCGCCCCGGATTTGACCGGTCCGGAGGTCACTCAATTGTCGTCTTTCCCTACCGCAGCACCACCGGCTCTGGCCTGGCGAACCGAGCTGCATCGACAGGTCCGTTAAGCTGCATGTCGCTCATCACAAACGTTGCCTGATTGTTCGTCCACGTCTTGACCCAACGGAACGGCCGCTGCACACCGGCCACCTCCCGGTAGTCGGAGAAATCGAACTGCGTGGGCACCGGGCCGACGGCCGTCTCGTTCCATCGAACCAGTCGAACCAGGAGTCCGGACTCACTAAAGTAGAGGTGCACCGGAGACTCCCCTTCTTTGGTCCCCCGCAGGACCGTGACGATCTCATCGTTGACGATATCTTCGCTGACCTCCCAGCTATCGTACGCCGCCTGAATGGTCGATGGCGCGACCAACACGAGCGCATCGATGCGGGCACCGGACAGATTGCCTCCCGTATACGTCAGGGTGTAGTCCGCGACCGCCGCATCGACGCCCGCGAACCAGGCGTTGGTGCCGTCGAACACATAGGTATTGTTGCCCTCGTTCCGCTGGATCACCGTGGTCATCTGCCCGGGAGCCGTCGTCACAATTTCTACCGGCACCTCAGAGCGGGACGTGTCCCAGCCGGAGTAGGTGCCAGTCGCGACCAGACTCGTCATACCTGCCACCGGTGCGCCCCCGAGCGCCTCGACGAACTGGCCGAACACCTCATCCACCCGGCCCGCCTCGTCTGGAAACGGGATAAAGGTCATGGCGTCTGGGTTCGGGTCAGGAGGAGTGCCGTACTGGATAGAGAGGTTCGGCACCCATTGCGGAACCGGCGTCGCGGAGTGACACGTGTAACACGTCACCCTCGTCTCCCCACCGAAATAGGTACGATTGATGGTGTTCATCATTATGACCATCTGCCGCGCGCGCTGAATCATCGGTGTCGCAATGGCGAAGGCGTCCCGAGTTTCGCCCAGAATCTCCGGCGCGTGGCAGCCGGTGCAGTCCTTCGTTGTCGCAGCGGCGAACATGCCCATCGTGTCCATGAACTCGTCCACAGGAATGCCCTTCAGGACCAGAACATTCTGGAACACGGTCTCAGCCATCTCCGGCTCGGCTTGCGCGGCCTGGCTCCGAACCGACACAACGCTCAACGTGCACACGCACAGCGTTGCCGCCACGCCAAAAATCGTCCGCCTCCATCCGACCTTCATACCTGTCTCCTCCGCAGCGATACTCGAACAGTCCAGCGAGCCCGGGATCCCCTGGCCGCCACTATCAGCAACTCTATTTTAGCCCGCAGTACGCGAAAAAGTACTCCGACTTAGTTGGTCGTGCCCGTACACGACGCACGAGGCCATTTACCTCGCCATACCTCGCCATCTACACATAACGTTTACAGTCTCGACGTCGATGAACGATCTGTCGATGGGTGGGATGGTCCGACGGTCTTCAGCGGCGACGCGGGAGTCTAAGCAGCCTCGCGCTTGGAGCGAAACTCCTCAAGCAGTCGCGCCACGCTACCGGCGACTGAGTGCAGCGTCGGCGTCCAGCCGAGTGCTCGCGCGCGCGGGCCACGGACAATCTGATTCAAGGCAAGCGCATCGGCATATGGTCCCATCTTGGCCCTTGCCTCGTCGATCGGCACGTGCCGTACGTCGGGCTCCACCTTCGCCTGCCGCGAGACCGCTTCCACGATATCCATGACACGCTCGTCGGCTTCGTCATTGGCGTGGTACACCCCAAACGCCTCGGGACTCGTGGCAACCCGGAGATACAGGTCGGCCAGATCGCGATGGTAGACACACGCCCAATGATTCGCGCCATCTCCGATGACCCGAACCAGGCCATCGGCAGCGCTCTTCAGCATTTCGGCGATGATCCCCCGGCCGCACAACGGCCGTCCTGAGCGTACGACCCCGCCCCGCGTCCAGCACGAGCTTCTCGTGCTCGGGCCGCCAGTCGACGAGCACAGCGGGCCGAACAGGGGCATCTTCGGCGGCCTTCCCGGAGGTGTTTCCCAGCACCCACGCGGCAGAGGTGTACACAAAGCTCACGTGCTGCCCTCGGGACGCGTGACGAATCGCAGCACCGAGCAGCACGTCCACCGCATGGCGATCGACCTGAGGTCCGCGCTTTGACGACTCGTAAGCGGTGTGAATGATAGCGTCACAGACCTCGGCAGCCTGCGCGTAAGACGCGGGTACGGACAGATCACCAAGGACCGGATGTACGCCACGCAGTGAAAAGCGCTCGGCCTTTTCAGGATCACGTACGAGCGCAGTGACGTCATGAGAATTTCGGAGCAGGGCGTCGAGGACGGTCGAACCGACGTAGCCCGTCGCGCCCGTCAGGAAGATTCTCATCGCGACCGCATTGTAATCGTTCTCGGCTCCGCAACGTGTGCTGATTGCAAACGCCGACGACTTTTTCACGCCGTCGACACGAATCCATGGTCGGTGAAATGCCCAATTCGCCAAGTCGCGTGATAATTCGAACGTGCCCCGTGACACGCTGATCGACTTCTTCAGGGATCTCACTCTGATTCGAGCTGACTTTCTGGTTTACGACGACGGCTACCGACGTCGTCGCTACACGTACGCCGACGTGGGAAGGGCCGCGCGGGGCTTCGCCCAGAAGCTCAACGCAACGGGTCTGCAGAAAGGCGACACCGTTGTCTTCTGGGGAGAGAACCGGCCCGAATGGCTTGGGTGCTATTGGGGATGCCTCATTGCAGGCATCGTCGTCGTCCCGATCGACTTTCGATCCTCCGCGACGTTTGTCGCCAAAGTCCGCACGCTGGTGCACGCGCGTATCGTGCTGTGTGGAGACGACGCGCGGTCTAGCCTGGAAGGGCTAGACCTGGACGGTGCCGCGCGCTGGCGCTTCTCGGACCTGGATTGGCATGCCGACGGTCCGATGCCCACCCCCACTTTATCGCGCGATGACATCGTCCAGATTATTTTCACGTCGGGCGCCACCTCTGATCCAAAGGGCGTAGTAATCCGCCACCGCAACGTGCTTGCGAACATCGTTCCCGTTGAGCATGAAATCGCGAAATACCGTCGGTACATACGGCCCTTTCATCCGCTCCGCTTCGTGAACGTGCTGCCGCTGAGTCACATGTTCGGACAGTCGATGGCAACGACCATCCCTCCGATGGTGCGCGGCACGGTCATCTTCACAAACAGCATCAATCCGCACGATCTGGTGCGGCTCATTCACGCCCGACGGGCATCGGTACTGGTGTGCGTGCCGAAGATTCTCGACGTCCTGCGTGAACACGTAGCGCACACGTACACGGAGTCTCTGGAGCCGCCACCGTCCGGCGTCTCCATTCCCGGGCGCTGGTGGAAGTACCGGCGTGTGCACGCCGCGCTCGGCGCCAAGTTCTGGGCGTTCATCGTCGGCGCGGCGGCTCTGCCGACAGACCTCGAACAATTCTGGAGACGAATGGGTTTCGCGGTCATCCAGGGGTATGGGCTGACGGAGACCGCACCTATCGTGTCGCTGAATCACCCATTCAGGAAAAACAAGGAAGGCTCTGTCGGCAAACCCCTCGCCGGGGTCGAGGTCCGCATCGCCGACGACGGCGAAATCCTTGTGCGGGGGGAGAACGTGACGTCGGGCTATTACGTTGACTCGGCACATCCCGGGACCACCGCTGACGGACCGCCGACCACGGACAACACGCTGTTCGACACCAACGGCTGGCTGCATACCGGAGACATCGGGGAGCGCGACGCCGAAGGCAGGCTGTTCATCAAGGGCCGCAAGAAAGAAATGATAGCGATGGCCGACGGGCTGAACGTCTTCCCGGAGGATGTTGAGCGTGTGCTGAATGAGCTGCCCGGTGTGCGCGAATCAGCGGTCGTCGGTGTTGCGGACGGAGGCGAAGAACGGGTGCACGCGGTCCTCGTACTGGAATCTGGCATCGATCGAAACACGATCGTTGGCGAGGCCAACGCGCGGGTGCAGGATCACCAGCGCATCCGTTCGGCGTCGACCTGGCCGACTGACCTGTTGCCACGCACCGAAGGCACGAAGAAACTCAAGCGGACCGCCATACGGGCATGGGTCACGGCCGGCGAACAGCCGCTCAGGGCAGAAAGTGGCAACACACTGGACGCGCTGATCGCGCGGTTCGCTGGAGACCGGGAGGTGAGCGAGACCACCACACTCGACGACCTTGGCTTGAGCTCGCTCGAACGCGTCGAGCTGATGGTAGCGCTCGAGGACAAATTCCAGACACGCATCGACGAGGCACGTTTCGCCGACGTGCGTAGCATCGAGCAATTGAAGCAACTCGTCGAGCAGGACTCGTCGCCGGAGACCCCCGAACCAGTCGTCGATTTTCCTGCGTGGACACGGGCGTGGCCCGTGCGCGTCGTTCGGCGTCTGTCGCTGGCCACGTGGATCTTGCCACTCACCAGGCTGTTTGCGCACGCGCGAATCGAGGGACTCGACCATCTCGCGACGACCACCGGCCCTGTGATCTTCGCCTCCAACCATCAGAGCCATATGGACGTGCCAGTGATCCTCGCTGCGTTGCCTGGGCGCTGGCGCGCGCGCCTGGCTCCGGCCATGTTGAAAGAGTTCTTTGCGGCCCACTTTCATCCGCGGACCCACACTCGGCGGCAATGGCTCACAAACTCGCTGAACTACTACCTTGCGTGCATCTACTTCAACGCGTTTCCGATACCGCAGCGCGAGGCCGGCGCTCGTCACACGCTCCACTACATGGGTGATCTCACGAGCGACGGCTGGTCGATCCTGATTTTTCCCGAAGGCGTCAGAGCGGCAACAGGCGATATCCAACCCTTTCGCGGGGGCGTGGGAATGATCGCTTCGCGGCTTGACGTACCCGTCATTCCTGTCCGGCTCGATGGCCTCGACCGAGTGCTACATACAACGTGGCGCATGGCGAGACCAGGTCGCGTGCGCGTCGCGTTCGGTGCGCCCCTGCAACTGCGGGGCGAGAACTACGGCGCGCTGGCTCGGCAAGTTGAGGAACAGGTCCGCCAGCTCTAAGACCTCTCTGCGTTTCTCTCCAACTATCAGAATTTATTGATGTTGCGCCGCTATACCCAATGTGGCACACTCATTGCTTCGTTGCGCGAAAGGATCGAGGTATTGAGCAAAGACGATCTTATTGATATGCAGGGCACCGTCGTCGCCGTCCACTCGGGCGGGCTGTATCGCGTCGAGTGCGACGCGGGCCACGAGGTCCTCGCGCAGTTGAGCGGCCGCATGCGCCGCTTCCGCATCAAAGTCGTCCCCGGCGATCGTGTCACCGTTGGCGTGTCTCCATACGATCCGGTTCGCGGCATCATCACCTTCCGCGCGCGATAGTCACCGTTGACAACTCACCCCACGCAATCATCACGGCCAAGCGGCAGTCGGCAGGGTTCCTCGCGCCGACGCGGATCACGTCCTCCGGGGCGCCAGCACCGGACCAGCGATCTCGCCATGGTTGGGGATCTCACGACGCATCACTACGAGCTCTCGGTCTTCGACCCCGCGCCGGTCGCATTCGATAAGCTCGGACTCGACTCCCGTCTCTTGAGCGGCATTCGCGATCTCGGATGGCACGACACCCGGTCGGTCCAGAGTGGCGTGATTCCCTTCGCGCTGAAGGGTGCAGACGTGATCGCATGTGCGGAAACCGGAACTGGCAAGACCGCCGCGTTTCTGGTCCCGATTCTCCAGCGTTTCCTCAACGCCGTGCCGACCCGTCCCGCGGCGACTCGAGCGCTCGTGCTCGCACCGACTCGGGAACTCGCCGTGCAGATCGAGGACCAGGTGCAAGGCCTGACGTATCACACTGCGATCTCAAGCATCGCGGTGTACGGCGGCGTGGCCATGGACATCCAGGAGCGCGCGCTTCGCGCCGGGGTCGACATCGTCGTCGCGACGCCTGGCCGTCTCATGGATCATATGCGGCACGATTCGACAGACTTTACCGGTCTCGAAGTCCTGGTCCTGGACGAAGCCGACCGCATGCTCGACATGGGGTTCTGGCCCGACGTGCAGCGCATTCTCTCCGGGCTGCCGACCATCCGACAGACGTTGCTGTTCTCCGCCACGATGTACGGCGAGGTCTTGAGGCTGACGAAGGAATTCCTTCGGGACCCGAAGTTTGTCCAGGTGGGTCGGAGCGGTGGGCCCGCTCAAACGATTTCGCATGCGATGCAGACCGTCGCGAAAGTCGACAAGGCAGCCTGGCTCGCTCGCTGGCTGCGCGACGACGCGGAGGGGCCGGTGCTGGTCTTCTGCCGCACGAAGATTGGCGCCGATCGGTTGGCCTCCAGTCTCGGTCGGATGGGCATCCGCAGCGCGGCACTGCACGCCGACCGGACACAGCAGCAGCGCATGTCCGCGGTCGAAGGGTTCCGGACCGGCAGATATCCCGTACTGGTGGCAACTGATGTCGCCGCGAGAGGACTCGACATCGACGGGATCGCCCACGTTGTCAACTTCGAGGTGCCCGACACGCCAGAAGCGTACGTCCATCGAGTTGGTCGTACTGGCCGAGCCGAAGCCACGGGAAACGCGCTGACGCTGGTCGCTCCCGAAGAAGTGCGCGCGCTTCGCGCGCTGGAGAAAGCCGTTGGCGTACAACTTCAATAGCGGCGATACGCCTCCAGCGTCCCCTGATCCGCCGGCCACTGGCGCCGACACGCAGGACGCCGCTGACGGGACGCCGCTGAAACCACCGGTATCGGAAGCGCTAGTGCGGTTCCGCGCCTGCCGATGGATGCAGCCGGCGGAAAATGGCAACCCGGCGTTCTGCACGCATCGGGAAGTGAAGCCGTACGCGGGCAGCAGCGCCTTCGACGCCGGTGCATGGTGTCCTGACTGTACGTTTTACAAGCTGAGGCGCGTGCCCAAGAAGCGCTCACCGGACGACTACCAGTACTAGTCCGAAAACTCCTTCGCAAGGTCGACCCACTCCCCCTCCGGCGCGAGTTGCTGATAGGCCCGCCAGTGCACGCGAGCGTCGCGGGACTGTCCGTTCTTTTCCAGGGTCACCGCCAAATAAAAATGGGCGTCGGCGTATGCCGGGTTCAAGCTGAGCGCATCGCGATAACACGCCTGTGCCGCAGCATACTGCCCAAGATCATGGAGCACATTGCCAAGGTTGAAATGTGCCTCGAACACGTCTGGCTCGAGAGCGATCCCTCGCTCGTAGAGCGCTTGCGCCTCAGCGATCTCGTCGCGCGCATAGTGGATATTCGCCAGATTGATCAGCGCGGGAACGAGATAGGGATCAACCTCGAGCGCTCGCCGGTAGGCCCTCGCGGCCTCGTCGAAATGCTCCGGATCGCCGCGGTCGAGATCCGACGCCACGTGAAACAATTGCCCGGCTGACGACGCCGACTCCATCGGGGTCGGGTCCATGAACGCCGCCAGCGGTGGCGACTCCCTGCGCCGCAGCTGCAAGACCTTCGCCGGCTGTGCCTCGATGCGAAAGTCGAGCGTCAGCTGTCCAGAACGGGACGCGATCAGCTTTCGAAGTACGGCCCCAAAACTCACGCCCTCCGCGAGGGCTTCCTCCGCCTGGCGAATGACCGCAAGGTCTTGAAACGTGTACCGAGATTCGCCGTCCGCGCCCTGATCCGACCGAATCAGTCCCCACTTCTGCATGTAGCGCAGGTGATCCTCGCGTACGTGGGTGTACCGCTCGAGAAGTTGACGCCGAGCAGAGGAACCAGGACCTGGGGACGCCACGCGCGTTCACTATAATCCACTGGTGCTGCTAACAAGCGACATCAGGGCCACGAAGACACTCCGTCGGTTCTTCGACGTCGACGACATGCTTCGAACGCTGGCCAGGGACACGCACAATCCGAACGTCGCACGGTTGGAGTCTCGGTCTGCGCCACCGAGGGCTGCGGTTCGCGCGCGGGATCTTGCATGTTGATCCGGTTGTCATCGGCACCGTCAGACATAGGCGCGAACCTGGCGCAACCTCCTCTGGATCAACGGCTTACCTTGACTGTCCGCACGCTGCGCAGTACGCTTGGGCATCCACGCAGCGACGGTCCATTGCGCATCACGCTCAACGGTGAACCCTACGAACTCGACGAACCGATCACGGTCGCCGATCTGCTGCTACGGCTGTCGATCGATCCGCGCCGCGTTGCCGTCGAGCACAACCTCTCGATCCTCAAGCGACAGCTCTTCGCTGACACGCTTGTGCACAACGGTGACCGCATCGAGATTGTGAATTTCGTTGGGGGAGGCTAGTTGTCTTTGCTAAACACGTTGTTCATCCGGAGCACTCTGAAAAGAATGGAGTTTCCAGACCACCGTTCTGACCAGAGGAGGCCCCGGATGACGCTTCATCGTAATGCCAAGACGACCCCGACTTCGCGCCTGGAATTGGTGCGCCGTGTCCTGTTCGATGAGTGGGCGCACGACGCCGTGGCCGAGGGCTACGGCGTAAGTGTCCGCACGGTTGCGAAATGGGTGCGCCGGTTCCGCGAAGAGGGTGCAGCCGGGCTGGAGGACCGATCGTCCCGGCCGCAGCGGACTCCGCATGTCACGCCGGCGATCCGGGTCACGTTCATCCGGCAGCTCCGCGAGCAACACGGCCTGCCGGCCTGGGCCATTGCCCGCGCCTTGCGGATGCCCCGCTCGACGGTGGGGGCCTGGCTGCGGCGGCTGGGACTCAACCGGCTCCCAGGCCCGCCGCCCGTCCCGATCCAGCGCTACGAGTGGCCGCACCCTGGCGATCTGCTACACGTGGACATCAAGCCGCTGGGGCGCTTTCGGCGTGTAGGCCATCGGATTCATGGGAATCCCCGGCAGGCGTCACCGGGGGCGGGCTGGGAGTACGTGCATGTGGCGGTGGACGACCATACGCGGCTGGCCTACGTCGAGGTCCTGGGCGACCAGACGGGGACCACCTGTGCCGCTTTCTTGGACCGAGCCGTCGCTTGGTACGCGGCGCGGCAGATCACCGTCCATCGCGTCATGAGCGATAACGGCAGCGGCTACGTGTCCCGGCGGTTTCGGACAGCCTGTCAGGCCCACGCGCTGCGCCATCTGCGGACGCGCCCCTATACGCCGCGGACCAACGGCAAGGCTGAGCGCTTCATTCAGACGCTGCTGCGTGAGTGGGCCTATGTCCAGCCGTATCAGACGTCTCGCCACCGCCGGCGAGCCCTTCGCCCGTGGCTGCGCTACTACAATCACGACCGGCCGCACGCCAGCTTGCACTATGAACCGCCCGTGTCACGACTCACGAGTGCTGCGTGATGAACAACGTGTTTGACTTCAACACCTAGTCATTGCGCTCCATGATTAGTGACGGGTGATTGATGATTCTGGTACATACACGTGGCTGACACGCCCTTCGTCATCGCGGACCGCACATTCGGGTCGCGCTTGATCGTCGGCACAGGGAAATACACATCCCACACCGTTATGGCACAGGCGCATACAGCGGCCGGGGCGGACATGGTGACCGTCGCCGTCAGGCGTGTGAATATTTCGGATCGTTCCAGCGAGTCGCTGCTCGATTTCATCTCGCCGGACATCTTCATCCTCCCGAACACGGCCGGTTGCTACACCGCCGACGAAGCGGTCCGCACGGCTCGCCTTGCACGTGAGGCTGGCCTGTCGAACTGGGTCAAGCTTGAGGTCATCGGCGATGAGCGGACGTTGTTCCCCGACAACGAGGCACTCATTGAGGCGACCAGAGTGCTCGCACACGAGGGCTTCGTCGTACTGCCGTACACCAACGATGATCCGATCGCCTGTCGCAAGCTCGAAGACGCCGGAGCTGCCGCGGTCATGCCCCTGGGTGCACCGATTGGTTCCGGACTCGGTATCCAGAACGTGAATAATCTCCGAATTATTCGAGAATTCGCGCGCGTGCCGCTCATCGTGGACGCCGGCGTCGGCACGGCGTCAGACGCCGCTCTCGCGATGGAACTGGGGGCTGACGGTGTGCTGATGAACACGGCGATCGCTGGTGCGAAGAACCCGCTCTCCATGGCCGAGGCCATGAAATACGCCGTGCGAGCTGGCCGCCTCGCCTATCTATCTGGGCGCATCCCGAGAAAGGCATACGCAACAGCGAGCAGCCCCATCGAAGGAATGGTCGGTCGCTGACAACCATGAGCGATACGATGCCGCCACGTCCCGCGCCCATCCCTCCTCCAGACCGGTACCAGCTCGAACGCCTTAACCAGTTGTACGATCTTGCGGCCGGCGCACCGCAGGCAGGAGAGGGATGGCGCGACAAGCTCCTGGACCGCCTTCGTGGATTCCTGGTCAGGCTGCTCTTCCAGCAACAGGAGTTCAACGCCGCCCTCGTCGATCACATCAATCGCAACGCGCTTGTCGGCATCGAGGCGCACCATGCCAGCCAACGCACGATCTCATGGGTCGAGCAGACGATCCAGGACGAGGTCCAGAATACAGTGCGGTCCGCTCTTGCTCAGCTCGCCGGTCAGACTGACGAGCTGCGCCGCTATCAGGAGGCGTTGGTCGCATGGGAACGACGAAGCAGCGATGCCGTCGCAGGGCTCTCAGCATCACACGAAGAGCTGAGGGCGTCACTCGGCGTCCTCCGACAGGCGGCCCACGCCCTGAAACGAGACGTCGGTCGGCTCACGACAAGCGGAGCGACGCCGCCCGCTGCCGCCTCAAGTTCAACGGAGCCAGCGAGTCCAGCTGCGGTAGCCACAGGGCAACTCGCGGCGGCCGACAGCCACACGTACGTGGGATTCGAGGATCAGTTTCGCGGCTCCGCCGAAGACATCACCGAGCGGGTATCGGAATATCTACCGTTTCTTCACGACACCAGTGACGTACTCGACATCGGCTGCGGCCGCGGCGAGTTTCTAGCGCTTCTCCGAGAACAGGGTGTTCGGGCCAGGGGCATCGATATCAACGGCTCGATGGTGGACGTGTGTCGCCAACAAGGACTCGACGCCACCGAAGCTGACGCGTTGTCATACCTTCGGGCGCAACCCGACGGCTCATTGGGCGGACTGTTTGCCGCACAAGTCGTTGAACACCTCGAACCGCGTTACCTTACGGGGCTGCTCGATATCGCGTTCGACAAGCTGCGCCCGGGAGCGCCGATCATTCTGGAAACAATCAATCCTGCGTGTTGGTTTGCGTTCTTTGAGAGCTACATTCGCGACATTACACATGTCCGGCCGATTCACCCCGATACCCTGACCTACCTGCTGGTCGCCAGCGGGTTCCAACACGTCGACGTGCGTTATCGCGCGCCCTATCCAGAGCATGACAAGCTGCAGCGGATCGCACCGCAGGCGTCACTGGGAGACAGCGTCGACACGCTCAACGCGAACGTCGAGCGACTGAACGGCCTGCTGTTTACATGGCTCGACTACGCCGCAATCGGCCGCCGGCCGTGATGCATCGGGCCCCGTTCACGACTCGGCCTGCGCATCGACGCACCAGGCTGGCCCACCACATTGAAACGGGTTGCCCCGAGGTCGGTCCAGTCGTTCGTGCCCGCGTCCGGCGTCGCGCCGGCACGAACGAGGCGCCGTGGCAACGAGACGGGCCGCTTCGACACCCCCTTCACACACGAAGAGGACGAACTGCTCGATGAACCTCCTGCTGCTGCTCGCCGCACTGCTGCCGTGGGGGAACACGGCTGTCTCGGTCTTCACGCGGGTCTACATCGCCATCGGCATCTTCTCGGTGGAGATGCAGGTAGCGACCGTGACGGGACTCGGCACGCTGCATTCACTGGTAACGTTCAACGCAGTCCTGGCCGTATTGCTCGTCGCCTGGCAACGCACCCGACGAGCGGCCTTTCTCGGGTGGCCCGCCGCGATCCAACCTCCCCCGCCGTGGCCGGCCTGGGCAATGCTCGGCGGTGTGGTCCTCCTCCTGAACGCGTGGCTCCCTTTGGAGGCGGCGGATCCCTATCACCTTGAGCGCGTAGCCCAGATCGAACGACTCGGCACGCTCGAGTACGATCCCGACGGCGAATCGAAAGCGAATATCCTAGGGTCGGTCTACGAACTGGCGCTGGCCGACCTACGACAAATTCCGCTCGTAGGTCAGGGACTCGTCCGCATGCACGGACTGCTGGGTCTCCTGCTCTTCGGTGTCACGGTGGCTGCGGTACAGACATGGCTCCGCCCGGGACCGTCTCGATGGCCCGTCGCCGCCCTCCTTGTTGTGCCCCCCGTGTTCCATCAGTTCGTGCTCCTCAAGAACGATCTACTCCTGGCCCTCCCGGCTTTCGTGGCGCTGGCCTGGCTGCTCATACGCGTACATGGTGCTTCGTGGCAGGAAACAGCCTGGGCAGGATGGCTAGCCGGACTCGCGGCCGCGGGAAAGCTCACGAACTTCCCCGTGGCACTCGCGATGATGGTTGGGGTCGGCTGCGTTGCGTGGCGCACGCGCAATTGGCGGCCAGCCGGTGGGCTGGCGATTGGGGGGCTCACGGGCGGCATCATGGCCGGCCAACTGTTCACGCTCACAGAGAATGTACGCTGGTACGGAGACGTCCTTGCTCGCGGGCCGGTTGCTGAAATGGGAAATATGACGTCCGGTCCGGCCGAAGCCCTCGAGAGCATCGGGCGCTTCGCACTCAGCCTCGTTGACCTTGGCCTGCTGACAGGCCAGTTATGGCCGGGCCGAGGAGGATGGGCGGGCACTCTCGGCCTGCCATTCATATGGGCCGCTGTAGTGCTCGTACTCCATTACGCTCGTGCACCCGAAGCGCGCTGGACAATATGGATCGCTGCGTTCCACTTCGCGGCGTTCGCCGCAATCTTTCCTGACGCCGACCTCCATCATCGGCTTGCTCTGGCTCCCGGGTTGCTCGTGGTGAGCGTCGCCCTGAGCCTGCTACACCGAGGTGAGAAGTACTCCGACGCGGCGAGGCTGGCCCTAGTACCGGTTGTCGTGCTGTCGAGCGCGCAACTTCTTCGGAGTTCGGTCCTGTATTTTCTTCGCGCTAGTTGAACCGGCGTCGAACGATCAGCATCAGCATCGACACAAAGGCGCGCAAGGTCTGGTCGGGTTCTTTCACGCCCTTTTGCCGCACGGCAAAACTTACAGGAATCTCGATGATGCGCCTTCGGCACTTCAGCGTCTCAAGGAACATCTCGACGGAGTACTCAGGTCCGGATGTGCGCAAATTGCCCCTGATGAGGCGGTAGGTGGAGTGCCAGACGGCCCGGTAGGTGCACCCGGAGTCCGTGAACCTCGGCTCGTACCCCCACCAGACGACCTCCAACGACTTGGCGAGCAAGATGTGCGCGAAGCGGACGAGGCCACGCATGTTCGTGCCCTGCTCGACCAGCTGCCGCGTCGTGCGGGTGCCGACGACGAAATCCGCCTCCTTCAGATATTCGAGGAACTTTGGCACATCACGCGCACGGCAGGAGCCGTCGGACTGCGCACAGATGAGAATGTCCGCCGACACTGCGTCGAAGCCGGTTCGCATCATGTCCCCGTACCGGGACGACGGCGCTGAGACACAGTCGACTCCGGACTCGGTGTCCGGGAAGGAGATACCGGGCGGAAGGACGAGCACGATCTGGTGAAACCGTCCGAGGGCGCGAAACTCCTCGATTGAACGTGCCGTGTCCTCTATTGAGCCCTTCATGATCAAGGCGAGTGCGAGCGTGCGGGTGGGAAAGTCGCGCGCGCGCACGACGATGCCGGCCAGATTCAACGAATCACGGTTGTTAATGTTGACGTAGAGGCCACGCAGGTGGAATGCACCGACCCGTTCGCCGGCTTCGCACAGCCGGCCAAGCACGCTCACCGGGTCCGACATGAGACCGGAAGCCAAGGCGGCTTCCAGGTGCTCATAGAATTGCGGACTGAACACGAACGTCCCGAGCCCGAGCAGCGCTCCGTCGGAGTGCTTTGGCTTTTCTACCATGCGCTGGACAAGACCATCTTCGGCGTACACCGCGTAATTTTCCTCGATGAGATTCGTGTCCTTCGTCACCTGGACGGCGCACGTCGCGAGACAATTCCGGTAGTCGGTGGCCAGAATCTCTTCGTGATTCGAATCGACATAGCATTCATCGGCCAGCATGACGCAGACGTAGTCGTCAACGTAGGGACGGGTGAGCAGAAGCGAGTAGCCCAGACCTCGCTCGATGGCATCGTTTTCCACATATACGATCGCAACGCCGAAGTGCGATCCGTCCTCGAAATAATGACGAATCTGATCGCCATACGCGCCGACGACGATGACGATGCGTGCGACGTGAAGCTGGTCACGCATGATCGCCACGACGCGTTCGAGGTTCGGCTTCCCCCCTACGTCCACCATGCTCTTGGGAATGCCCTTCGAATAGGGGTAGACCCGCGTGCCGCGCCCCGCCGCCAAGATGACGCCGATCATGTCCGGCGCGCGACGCGGAACCGAAGCCAGGCGGTGACGATGTACCACACGTAGTTCACCGTCTCGCGCAGATGGCGCATCTTCGAGACGCCGCTGGCGCGTGGTGCGTACCTTACGGGAATCTCGTAAATGCTGTGCCCCGCCTGTGCCAGCTGGACGCCCATCTCGGCCACGTGCTCGAACCCGTCGCGGCGAAGCGTCAGGGAATCCAGTGCGTCGCGTCGCAGCGCCTTCATCCCGGTGTAGAGGTCCGTCGTCGCCTGACGAAAGAGGGTGTTGAACACAACACTGATCAGGCCGTTGCCGCACCTTCGAACCCACGACATGTCCGGCTGTCCATCGCCGAGGAAGCGTGAGCCGTACACGACAGGGTGCCGATCGAGAGCCGCCAACAGATCGGGGATTGACTCGGGCGGGTACTCTAGGTCGGCGTCGATGATCACGATCGCCGCTGCACCGGACCGTGCGATCCCATCACGAATCGACGCGCCGTACCCGGCGTTGCGATCGTGCCGCACGAGCCGTACGCCCGCGTGATCCTCTATACGCTGGACCGTCAGATCAGTCGAGGCATTGTCAACAAACATCAACGCCTCGCGCAGTCCAACGGCGGCAACACGATCGACGAACTCGTCCACGCACGCCTCTTCGTTGTAGACGGGCACAATGATGTCTATGGTTCTCGGCAATGTCGCTTCAACGGACGGCAATTCTCTTCCTCTCTTGAGGATCGTACAGCCAATCGAACGCTGTGAAGGTGCGAGCGACCATTGCTCTGCTGGGGCTCACTGCCGATAACGCCCGCCACGTAGCGACCCATGACGCCCAGAGTCCGCAATCCGTACCAAATCGGATTCAAGTGCGAGACTTCGCCGGCGTAACGGGTCGGGATGGCGAGTTCGTCGACGACAAGACCCTTGCCCGATGCCCACGCAATAAACTCCAGGTCGAAATCGAAATAGCCGCTGAGCCGATCGATGGGAACTGTGAGAAGCGCTCTTCTGCTGTATACGAGAAACCCAGAGTGATAGTCGGTCATGCGCAGCCCAAAGGTCTTGTTCTCAAGCCACGTCAGGCACTTCCCCGCCACGTACTTGTACAAGGGCATCCCTCCCACAAGTGCACTCCCCGACTTGTGGCGAGACCCCTGCAGCACATCAACGCCACGAGCGTGCATGTACTCGACAAACTCGCAGAGCTGCTCCGGCGGGTACTGACCGTCCGCGTGCAGGCAGGCCACGTAGTCGCCACCAGTGGCGAGACATCGAGCCATGCCCTGACGCACCGCCTTACCGTAGCCCCGATTCGGATGCAGACAGTGCAACTGTACCTTCGGGAACTCTGTCTCAAGAAGCTTCGTGACGTCGGCGGTCTCATCGATGCTGCCGTCGTCAATCACGTGGACGGCATCGATCATCCGCCACGCGTCGTCAGGAATTCTCTCGATGACTCCCCGAATGGTGGCGGCTGCGTTATAGGCAGGAACAAAAACACTCAGCGACGGCGGCATACGGCGTGCCCAGCTCCCCACGGCCTCTCGACGCCTGCGTGCGTTCGCGACTTACGTCGGCGACACAGCCGCCCCGCGCTGTGCCTGTGGCCAGTTACGATACTGCTCGTAGTAGTACGTAACAGTCTCCAGGAGTGTCTCTTTGAGCGAGCGCGTCGGCTCCCAGCCCAGAAGCTCCTTGGCTTTGGTCAGGTTGGGCATCCTGCGATCGCAATCCTCATAGCCCTCGCCGTAGAACTCTATGCTGGACACATTGACGATCGGATGCTTCAGATAAGTCGCGTCGCCGGTACACTCCGCATACGCCTCCCGCATCAATTCGGCAAGCTCCTTCATCGTCACTTCGTTGTGTCGATTGCCAACGTTGAAGATCTGATTCACCGACCGATCGCGGTCGTTGATCATCAGCACAATCGCTCGAATGGCGTCGTGTATCGACACGATCGTGCGCCGTGCCGTGCCTCCGTCCACAAGCTGCATCGGCTGACCGTCCAACAGCGCCGTCATAAAGCACGCAAGAACCCTGGGCACGCCGTCGCCATCTCGACCAGGGATGAAGTCCATCTTCGGGCCGAAGAAGTTCAGCGGTCTGATCGTGGTGAACGGCAGCCCTGCCTCCTTGCTCTGGCCGAAGATGTACCGCTCGATCAGCTGTTTCGACGTCGCGTAGGACCATCGCTGATTCCGGATGGGCCCCATGATGAGCGGCGTCGTGTCCTCATCGAGTTCGTACAAATCGGGGTTCGCGTAGTCAGTGTCGCCGACGTAACTGGCAATCGTCCGGCCATAGATCTCGCTGGTGGAAAAATGGATCAGCCACTTCCGCTGCTCGGCGCAGATGTCCACGATCTTTACCGGCTGGAGAAAGTTGGCGTTGATCACAGCGATCGGGTCGACAGTGTATTCAGACGGGTTACAGATCGCGGCCAGATTGATCACCGCGTCCGCGCCGCGAATCGCGGTTCTGAATTCAGGCAGGTCTTTCGACGACAGCGAGTTCCGGCGAAAGTTGAAATGTGGGTTAGTCAGATGCCGTGAAATCTTGTCGGCCTGGGGGTCCCACCCGTCGATACGGATAGAGTCGTCCTCCAGCGGGGCATCCAGGAGGTGGCAGCCAATGAACCCACCGCAGCCCACAACGGCGAGGCGCATCGCCTCGCCCTCAGCGCGTGCTGGGCGTGTGGACTTGCCCTCTGTCCGTTCCTTCGTCGACATCTGCCGCATCCTCTGTGTTACTAGGAGCGCCCTACGCCAACCGTTGTTGAGCTGCCACGTGGCCAATGTGAGCGCCCAATCGTACCGTACGTTCCGCGCGTCACCTCGGCGAAGCGCCGGTCACAGAGCTATGATCGCGCTGCGGCCTTCGCGGCGCCAGCCGGCGTCGACTCGCGCTGCGTCAGGAATGCCGCCAACACCAGCGTGGGCCAGATCTGCACCATCAGACGGTCAAACGTCGTCATCACGAGCCATTCGACTTCCATTGACGTCTGGATGTAGACGACGTAGTAACTGGCAACCAAGACACCAACAGCGCCAAGCATCGCGCGACCCGATCTCCCGGCTCGGGTGACGGCAACCAGAGTCGCGGCAGCCAGCCCAAGTAGCACCACGCCGTTGGCCAGCGGACCTCCCCACGCCCTCGCGTACTGCCACAGGAGCGCACCGACCATGGTATGACGGTCGGCTCCGAAAAAGCGCTCCAGCAGAAGTCCTCCCGTCGAGCCCTCCGCGAGGTACCCCGGCGCCACCGGTGCCACGAGGAGCTTGAACCACACGAGCGTCATCATGGCTGGAGCAGCGCCTACCATCCACCATCCCGCACGACGAGGCTGTGCGTCCCGAAGGGCTATCCATGCAACAAACGACGCCGTGAGAACGACGACCACAAGACCTTCGTTCTTCGTCCACGCCGCGAGACCGGCGAGCACGCCGGCGAGCAGGAGCGAGCGGGAACCTTCGTGCCCCTCCCGCTTGGACATGGCGACATCCCTCAACACGATCAGCGTCGCCACAAGAAAGAACGCAAACGGCACATCGGCCTGCTGGGACGCGACCTGCTGAACGAAGGTTCCAGCCGCCAGAAGCACCGAGCCGGCGATCCATGCTCGCGCGCTGCGCACGTCGAGTGCACCGATGACCGCGGAAACGATTGCGCCACCAAAGACCATGGCCACCGTCGCTGGCACGATCGTCGACTCGGCGCCGGCATACGCCCATAACCGGGCAACCGTCATAGGCACGAGCAATGGGTGCCCGGGATTCGACCAGTCGATCGCAAGCAACGCCCTCCATCCGGAATCCCCGCGGTACAAGAAACGGGCCTTCTGGTTCCAGACAGCCCAGGCGTCCCACTCACCGTGGGGGGCTGCCATGAACACTGAGAGAGCGGAAACAACTGCGGCCACGGCGACGATCCCGAATACCCCACGCACCAGCCAGTCGGTGGTTGTCAGGCAGCGTGGCGACTCTGCGACACTGCCAACCGACTGCCCCTCGCCCGCAGGGCGGAGGCGTCGGAGATGCCACCACGCTATGGTCCCGATCGACGTCCACAGCAACGTATCGACCACCACGAACGAACGGCCGATGACCATCCCGAGAGCGAGGAGCCATGTCGTGGTCAGGGAGGACAGCCCGAGACCGGCGCAGACTACAACGGCGGTGATGACGGCGCGGGACCGGATGCCCACATGGAGCCGCAGCGCGACAACCGCGAGCCACACGGCGACGACCGGAAGCAGGAGGCCAGCGAGGGCTCCAATCATCGAACCAGTCGCCGATACACGCGATGACCGGTCGGGAAGGCAGCGACCAGGTGATAGCCGTCGAGGCGCGGGTCGCCGCCCGGGCGCTCCGTCCCTCTGGCCGCGATCAGAAACTCCGGACCGACGCGTCCGACAACAACGCGGGGCACCAGCGCATACTGTGCGGCAAAGTACATCCGAACTGCGTCGTCGGTCCCGGCATCGCTATGCCGCTCGAGATAGCCGATCAGCCCGCTCGGTGGCAGGTCGAACACGAGCGCCAGAAACTCTGCCTCCAATTCGGGTATCGGATCGGGTTCCCTCGACAGCCCGTCACTGACCGTCGAGATGGCCGCGAGAAGACTCCACACCAGTAGTGCAGTACCAAGCGCCGACCGCCACGAGTCACGCACAAAGCGCATGGCTCTCCTCTGGTGTGGTGAAAACCGAGATCAGCAGCGCCGCCCGCCACTCCGTTCGCCGCATCGTGTCAGAGCCGGAACACGTGCGTCGCCTCGATGCCCTTCAGCGCGTTGCGCGTGTCAACCACAATGGGAAAGCGTTTCACGATTCCGCTGTAGTCGAACACGCCGTGATTGGTACAAATGATCGCGCAGTCGATTCCCTCCCCTGCCTGATCCTCCGGCACGGAAATCAGATCGATGGAACCGTGCTCCAATCTCGGCACGAACGGGTCGGTATAGCTCAGCGTGGCACCGCGCCGGGACAGCAACTCGAGGACGTCGAGCGCGGGCGACTCACGCATGTCGCTGACATCTCGTTTGTAGGCGACTCCGAAGAGATGGATCCTGGAACCGTTGACGGATTTCTTCGCGGTATTCAGTGCTTCGCCGATACGATCGACGACATACGACGGCATTGCTGCATTGACCTGGCCAGCCAGCTCAATGAAACGGCACTCGAACCCGCTCTGGCGCGCCTTCCACGACAGATAAAACGGATCGATCGGAATGCAATGCCCGCCAAGACCCGGCCCAGGGTAGAAGGGCATGAAACCAAAGGGTTTGGTACCCGCCGCATCAATCACTTCCCAGACGTCAATGTCCATGCGATGAGCCATCAGTGCGATCTCGTTGACAAGCCCTATATTGACAGCGCGAAACGTGTTCTCAAGCAGCTTGACCATCTCGGCCACCCGAGTCGAACCGACCGGCACAACCGTGTCGACGATCGAGCCGTACAGATCTGACGCCAACTCAGTACTCTCCCTGTCGAAACCGCCCACCACCTTCGGGATCGTACGCGTGTTGAAGTCAGGGTTGCCCGGATCCACACGTTCAGGGGAAAACGCGAGAGAGAAATCGACGCCGGCTCTGAGCCCCTTCTCCTCGAGCGCTGGCTGAACGACCTCATCGGTCGTCCCAGGATATGTGGTTGACTCAAGAATCACGAGCTGGCCACGCCTCAGGTTCGCCTTGACGGCATCGACAGCTTGAATGACATACGACAGGTCGGGATCTTTTGTTTTTCGTAGCGGCGTCGGCACGCAGATGTCGATGGCGTCCATGTCCTTCAAACTCGACATGTCGGTCGTCGCCCTGAGGCGCCCAGCTTCGACGCATGCCCTCACATCCTCTGTGTTGACGTCGAGGATGTAGCTTCGGCCCGCATTGATCTCGTCGGTTTTCGACCTGTCGACGTCGAAACCGGTCACGTCGAAACCCTTGCTGGCAAATTCGACGGCCAACGGCAGCCCGACGTATCCCAGGCCGATAACACCGACCCGCGCCGTGCGATCTCGAATCTTGCTCTTCAGGGTCACCGTGTGCGCTCTGCTCGCGCGCTCGTATCCAACCTGGTTGTCTGCGCAGACAATCGCGCGACGTCCGCATCAACCATCATCGCTATGAGCTCCTCAAAATGGACCCGCGGTTCCCACCCAAGAACCTCTTTCGCCCGGGACGCATCGCCAATCAGATGGTCCACCTCCGCCGGTCGCAGGAAGGCGGGGTCGAGCTGCACGAGCTTCTGCCAATCCAGCCCAACGTGGCCGAACGCACACTCCACGAGTTCACGCACCGAATGCGAGACCCCCGTGGCAATGACGTAGTCGTCAGCCGTGTCCTGCTGCAGCATGAGCCACATCGCCCGCACGTAATCCCCCGCGAAGCCCCAGTCCCGACAGGCATCAAGGTTGCCAAGGCCCAGCTGACTGGCGAGCCCCAGTTTGATTCGTGCAACACCATCGGTCACCTTCCTCGTGACAAACTCAAGTCCGCGGCGCGGCGATTCGTGATTGAACAAGATGCCTGAGGACGCGAAGACTCCGTAGCTCTCTCGGTAGTTCACGGTGATGTAGTGCCCGAACACCTTCGACACTCCGTAGGGGCTCCTCGGGTAGAAGGGCGTCATTTCTGTCTGGGGCACCTCGCGAACGCGCCCATACATTTCGCTCGACGACGCCTGATAGACCCGAATCCCAGTGTCGACGTGACGAACCGCCTCCAACACACGCGTGACGCCCTGCGCGTTGAACTCGCCGGTCAGCAAGGGCTGGTCCCACGAAGCCGGAACGAAGGACATGGCCGCGAGGTTGTAAATCTCGTGGGGCTTTACGTCTTGCACGACACGTATCAGTGAGAGCTGATCAAGTAGGTCGGCGGGCCGGAGGGTGATGCGATCGAGCAGGTGCTCGATCCGCCAGAAATTCGTCGCGCTCAATCGGCGCACGATGCCGGTAACTTCGTATCCCTTGCTGAGAAGCAATTCTGCCAGATACGAACCATCCTGCCCGGTGATGCCTGTAATGATCGCCCGCTTTGTCATATATCTTTTCTATGTTATCTCGTCGCGTGCCGCACTCGTGAGCCACCGCCGCAACGCATCGTTCCATGGGGGCATCGTGAAACCCGCCTCCGCAAGCTTCCGACCAGCCAGAGCGCAGTATCGAGGGCGTGGCGCTCGAAACACGGCCTGGTTCGTCGTAATGCACTGAAACCGTGGCTGCACACCGAGCAGGCGCGCGGCCTCCTCTGCTACCTCGTACCACGTCGCGTGTCCGGAATTCACGCAGTGGTACAGACCGGGCGCCGCGTTGGCCTCCAGCAGCTGCCTGACAGCTTGGGCGATATCGTGCACATAGCTCGGTGACACGACCCGGTCAGTGAACACCCTCACCTCGCGGCCCTGCTCAAGACCCGCGATGATAGAGTCTAGCGAGCCTCCACGTCCCGTCCATCCCACCGGGGCGCCGAACAGGCTTTCGACGCGAAGCACGAACCCACGCGGCGCATCGAGCGCGAACCACTCACCGAGCAGCTTGCTGAGTCCGTAGACGCTTCGCGGTGCGGGAGCAGAGGTCTCAGCATAGGGCTCCGCCGCCTCGCCATCGAACACGAAGTCAGTACCGAAATGAACAAAAGGTGCCCCGCATGCCTCCGCGGCGCGAGCCAGGCTTCGTACAGCGAAGGCGTTGACTGCGAACGCACCCTCGGGATCGTCTTCAGCGCCGTCAACGTCGTTGAATGCCGCGCAGTTAATAACAGCCGAGGGCGCCGTCTCCGCGACGACCCGGCGTACCGCCTCCGGGTCGGCGATGTCGAGCGTCGCCCGGGTATGCGCGACCACTTCGGCACCGGCATACGCATCAACGATGGACGCGCCAAGCCGACCAGCCGCTCCGACGATAAGCACGGGGCCGGTCATGGCACTCCATTTCCGCCAGTCACAAGCACTCGCAAACTCAATATCGTACCATTTTTGAACGTATGGACGGCATCTCCAAAATAGACACGGCGGTCATCGGGGCGGGAGTTGTGGGCCTTGCGGCCGCGTGGGCGATCGCCCGGCGCGGACACAGCGTCTGCGTACTTGAGCGCGAGCGGCGATCCGGCACGGGTTCGAGCACCCGCAATAGCCAGGTCATTCATGCGGGCCTCTACTATCCACCCGGGACGCTCAAGGCTCAGTACTGTGTCGATGGCGCGAGGCTGCTCTACGAGTTTTGCGACACGTATCGCGTACCACACAAACGATGCGGAAAGCTCATCGTCGCCTCCACCGCCGCTGAGGCCGAGGGCCTTCAGCCGCTAAGGCTGCTCGGTGAGGCCAATGGCGTGAGCGGTCTGGAGATCGTCGACCAGCGATTCCTCCACGCGCTGGAACCGAACGTGCGTGGAACGGCGGCACTCTACTCTCCGAATACGGGCATCGTGGAAGCTGAGGCGGTGATACGCACACTGGAGCACCTCTGTACAGATCACGACGCCGCCATCCTGCCGGGGACTCCGCTGCTCGGTGCGGAGTCACGCGCCGACGGCCTTGAGCTTCGTACGCCTGCCGAACGCATTCTGGCGCGCGTGGTGGTCAATGCGGCCGGACTCTACGCCGACGAGGTCTCCACCGCGCTAGGCGGCGAACCCTTCACCATCTTTCCGTGTCGAGGAGAGTATGCGGAGCTAACCCCTTCGAAGTGGCCGCTTCTCAACGGGCTGGTCTACCCTCTTCCCCACCAGTCCGGACACTCCCTCGGCGTGCACCTGACGAAGACAACGCTCGGGACCGTGACCCTGGGTCCGACGATTCGATTCCAGTCGAGCAAGGACGACTACGAGTCCGACCGCCTGCCTCTCGAGCATTTTCTTGCGCCAGCCCGTGCGCTGCTGCCCGACCTTCGCCTTCACGACCTTCGCCTTGGTGCCAGCGGCATTCGCCCGAAGCTTCACCCTCCTGAGGTGTCATTTGCTGACTTCTGGGTGGCGCGGGACCGGCACTGCGGGTGCCTGATTCAGGCGGCAGGGATCGAGTCGCCGGGGCTTACGGCGTGCCTGGCTATCGGTGAGCGGGTGGCTGGCCTCGTAGAGGAGGTACTCTGAGCGTGGAAGCCTTAATCGTCTGGCGTCTCCACGCGCCCGTCTGGGGCGTCCTGGATGCCGAGCCGAAGGTACAGCCAACAGCGCACCGACAGAAGCATCCTTGCAAGCCACCGCTTCGCTGACGAGGTCGACGCGACATGCGTCGCGTAGTACAGATACGCGCTTTCATGAAAGGCGCGAATCGACGACGCGCGGACAGTGCGGCTTGACTGGCCGACACGGTGAATCGCAGTAGCGGCTGGCACATATCGCACCTGGGCGCCGAGGGCCCGCAAACGCCTGCACAGGTCCGCATCTTCCCAGTACAGGAAATACCGCTCGTCGAATCCCCTCACGCTCTCGAGTGCTTCGCGGCGCGCGAGCAGGCACGCACCGGACAACCAGTCGACGGTCACGCTACCGTCGCCCTTTCGTCCGGCATCGCCGCCGACCACATTGCGCCTTGCGACCGCGAGGTGCGGCAACAGACGCCGTAGCACGGTGGTCCGACCGAACAGCCCGGTAAACATGTCCGGATCGCCCCTGGCGCTCCCCTGGACTGTACCGTCAGGATTGAGAATGCGTGGGCCGGCGACCGCATACGAATCCGATCGCTCCAGTTCGCGCCTGAGGATGCCAAGAGCGCCATCAACCAGTCGGCAGTCTGGATTCATGAGTAGCACAAGCGATCCAGACGTCGCGGCAAGCGCTTGATTGACACCCCGCGCAAAGCCGACGTTCCGGTCGTTGCGCTCCAGCCGTACATGCGGAGCAAACTCGGCGACGACGTCAGCGCTGCCGTCGGAAGAGGCGTTGTCCACAACGACCGCCTCCCATCGCTGATCCGCGAGTTCGTTCGCGATCGATCGCAGAGCACGGGCTAACTCGCGTCCGGCGTTGTAGTTGACCAGGACCGCGCTGACGTGCGGCGATGTCATCGCTTGTCCCTGGCCAGCGCCGAGTCGAATCGCTTTTCGCGGATCTTCGCGGCGAACCATCGCCGTTCCAGATGTGGCTCGATCCCTGCCGCGCCGATGGTGCGAGTCCTTTGCACCAACATCCGCTTCCGCAGCACGGTGGGTAGTCCGGTGATGGCAGCCACCTTCGCCCTGACAAACGTCATCAATAGGCCCATGCGTGCGAAGTGAGCGGCAGCGGCCGCTGTGTACAAGAGATGACCAGGCAAGGTTCGCATCAGTAGCGGCGTCGGGGTGTTCTTCAGGTACATCCACTCCAGATTTCGCTGCCCCTGGAAAACCGCGCGCGCACTGACCGTTCCGAGTGTCGCGCTGCCGTGGTGGCGCACGATCGCGTCCGAGACGTATCGACACCGGTAACCGCGCAAACGCGCTCGGTACGACAAGTCCACATCTTCGTGCGATGCGAAAAACTGCTCGTCGAATCCTCCGAGCTCGTCAAAGACTGCCTTCGGCATCAGACAGGCCGCTCCGCACACACCGAATACTTCCTGCGTGGTGCCTGCGAGATCCGCCGCCTCGCCGTGATGCCGTTTGAACGCGCCGCCCCATCGCAACATCCCGTCACCGGCGCTGTCGATGACCTCGGGGTCGTGCATGTACACAATGCGCGATGTCGCAAGCGCAAAACCGGTCGTGCGCTCGATTCCAGCACGCAGCGCACGCAACCAGGTCACGTCGGCGACCGTGTCGTTATTGAGAAACGCGACGTACTCACCGCGTGCTTCGCGCGCACCGACATTGTTGCCATCCGCAAAGCCGCGGTTCTCAGTGAGTTCGATCACCCGAACGCGAGGAAACGTTGCTCGCACGAACTCGGCGCTCCCGTCGGTCGATCCATTGTCGACGACGATAATCTCGGCGCTCACTCCCTGCTGCGCCTCAGCGGCGCGCAGGCAAGCGTCCAGATACTGACGGCCATTGCACGTGACGATGACAATCGAGACGTCCGGCCCGACGATCGGCGTTGCCTGCCCCGCACCCGTGTCCGGCGCCGCGGTTCGATGCCCGTGATTCACGATGCCTCGTGGGTGAGCACCCGTTGGTACGCTCCGAGGGTGAGGGTGGCCGTGCGCGCCCATGTAAACTCAGCGCTGCGACGCAGGCCAGCCGCGCGAAGACGTGCACGCGTCTGATCGCTGCTCACGACATCAACGATTGCGTCCGTCCATGCCTGGCGGTCGGCCGGGTCAAGAAGAATGCCAGCATCACCGAGCACCTCCGGCATCGATGCAGCGTGCGAGGCGATGACAGGGATGCCGCATGCCATCGCCTCGACCAGCGGCAGCCCGAAGCCCTCGTACAGCGACGGGTACGTGAGCGCGATGGCGCCGGCGTAGAGGGTTCGCAGCTGTTCCTCGGTTACCGAACCGAGTTGAACCACGGCATCGGCCACTCCAGACCGCTCGGCAATCCCACGTAGCGAGTCGCCGACGCCCCGGTCCACGCCAGCCAATACGAGCGACAGGGCCGGACCCGGTCCGTTGCGACGGCGGCGCGCCTCCAGTACAGCGTCGACCAGCATTGCCAGATTTCTGCGTGCATGAAGGTCGCCCACGTGCAGCAGATACGGCTGATGGACGCCGGGAGGGCGATCGCTCAGCTCGCCCACATCCGCCGGCGCAAACGCGCTGTCGACACCCAACGGCGTGACGGTCATGCGTTCCGCTGGAATGCGATATGCGGCCGTAATCTCCGTGGCGGAGAAACGGGATATCGTCAGAACATACGAGGCGACGTGGGCGCTGCACCGATAAAAGGCCCGTCGCGCCCAGTCGCGCCGATAGGGATACCAGTGCGGATGCCGCTGGTAACTCACGTCATGAATCGTGAGCACGACCGGCACCGGTGAGTACAACGGCGCTGTGTATGCCGGGCAGTGCACGACATCGACGGCGGCGCGCCGGGCCGCCAGAGGAAGGCCGACCAGCATCCAACCAAGATTGGTGGGAGGATGCGGGGGCTCGGCTACGTGCTGAACTCCCGTGGGTAGCACGCTCGGATCGAGCCCCCCGAGCGCAGTGACAGACAGCGGCTCACCCAGCGCGAGCAGCGCACGTGTCAAGCCGTCGACGTAGCGACGGACGCCGGCTGCCGGAGAAGCGAACGCACGACCGTCAATACCGATCCGTAGCATATCGGCCAACGGTCAGTCGTCACGCATACACAACAGCACCGCACGGCGACCGTACAGTCAACCTGGGACCTCCGCCGATCGGCGTCACACCCCTACCGAATCTCCATATGCAGGCGCCGCACTGGACGATTGAGGCGCGCGCACATGTCACGAATGCGTTGTTCAATCTCACCATTGATCGAGGGACTGCTCAAGATCACCTCGTCGGCCGCATAGCGACGCACCGTGCCCTCCAACTCCTCAACCGTGCCACGGACCGGGACGCCCATGATCCAGCGATGCGTTTTCATCGGGTCGTCGTCAATGAACGCGACCGGGTTCATGTTCCATAGAGCGTTGGCACGCATTTCTCTTACAAGAGTCTGTCCGAATGCGCCGGCGCCGTACACCAGCACACGACGACTGCGTTTACTGCGGGCGGCGGCCACCAGGTTCATCGATCGAAAAGATGCGCGAGTCGACACGATCGCCACACTCAGCAAGAGGGCGTCCAGCACAAAGACCGCGCGTGAAAACCCTTCGAAACGATAGAGATAGGCGGCAGTCAGGATCGAGAGCAGCGATCCCATCCAGACGCCCCGTAACGCCACGGTCAAATCACGTAAACCAAAGGTCGACCAGGACCGCTGATACAGACCGGAGCTGTACAGCGCCGCCAGCTTACAGCCCAGGACGACTGGCAACGTCGCTGTGAACGTGGGGAGAAACTGATCGAAGTCCTCCCCCTCGAATCGTAGGCGAAACGCGAGGTAGTAGCACACGGCGATCAGCACCATGTCGAGCATGACCTCCGCCACGTGCCACCGGAACGTCAGATCCTTCAGAAACGGCGCGAACGACGACTTCTGCAACGCGACGAAGTCTCCCGCGTCATAGGCCGGCACGCGGGCAAGATAGATCCCAACAAGAGTCAGCAGTACGGCGAATACCGCGACAAGCGGCAGCATGGGTTCGACACCACTGCCGCGCAGCAGCAACCAGGCTGTCCCCCCCCCTCCCAGGCCGAGCAGGTAGAGGATCCGCACGGCACTTCGATCGGAAAAGCCGAGCGACACGAGTCGATGTGACACGTGATCCGTTCCGCCCTTCGTCGCCTTACGCCCGGCGAGGCGACGCAGCACGAGCACGAATCCGGTGTCGAAGAGCGGCACGATGAGGATCAACACCACGATCACCGCAGGACTGATAAACGCGAGCGGCGCATTGTACACCGGAACAAGTGACGCTGCCGCGAGTACGGCACCGACGAACAGACTGCCAGAGTCACCCATGAAGAGGCGCGCGCGGCTACGGTTCCAGTACAGGAATCCCAGAAGAGCGCCGGACAGCGCCGTCAACAGCACGAGGAGCGCCGGTCCGAGAAACTCGGCGAGCAACGACGCCAGAAATATCGCCGCAATCAGCCCTATGCCGGCGGCGAGGCCGTCCATGTTGTCGAGTAGATTCGTGGCGTGACAAATGCCCGCAAACCAGACCGTGGCCACGAGCGTAAACAGCGACGGCAATCCACCACTCGGGCCGGCACCGGCCAGGGCAAACACCAGGAACGCCCCGATCGCGAGTGATGCCACCAGCTTGGCTAACGGGGAGAGCTGGAGACGATCGTCGAGTACGCCCACGATGAACATCGCAAGCGCCGCCAGCGGAACCGCATACCATTCAGCGGGCGTCCCGAGGAGTTCCGGCCGAGCCGCGAGCAACGAAAATCCCGCGATCGTGCCACCCACGATCGCCAGTCCCCCCATCGTTGGTGTTGGGGATGTATGCCACCGATCGGGCCGCGGCGGAACCACCGCGCCACTGGCGGCCGCAAATCGTCTGACCACCGCTCCCCCAGCAAGGCTGCAGACGGCAGCAACCAGAAAGACAATCGTCAGGAAGATCAGCACACGGTCTCAGCCACCCGTGGTACCTGCCAACGCCGAAGACGTCGGATCCGACGCATGCAGAACGAAGGGGTGCTGTCTCAAAATCCCATCGCAGATGGCGTCCAGCCCACGTGACGCCCCTGGCAACAGATGCTGGAGCCGTTCGAGCTTCAGGCGGTAAATCGGGTATCCGGCTTTGGGATCGATGAACGGGAGCGGAATCATGCGATTGAAAAAGAAGTGATACGCGTAGCGCCTCGCGCGTGCGTGCTGAGCGGATCCCAGGCGCCCCGGGAAGGGCAATCCGTCAAGGATCCGAAAATACTCCGCCGGCGAGCTGGCGTCATGCGTAAGTCCCTTGTTGCGGATCCATGCCTCACCGGCAACCACGACCGGGAGGCCCACGCTCGTGAGTTCTACACCCATCTTGGTGCCGTAGATGATCGCGGAGTTACACAGCGACATCAGCGCATACGTGCCCATGTCACTCTCCGGGGGCACCACGATAATGTTCGAAGCGAGGTCTGGGATGCGCTTGCGCACCTCGGCGAGAATCGGCTGCCTCGACGGTGGGAAACCGCTAATCTCGGCTGGGTGCACCCGGATGAGCAACTGCAGATCTGGTCGTGTTCCGAAATACTGGCACGTCTGCACCAGCCACTCGACAATGTTTGGAAACGCGTTCGCCGGGTAGTGCAGCTGCGCGTCCCATGTGACGTTCGTGAGCAGGCCTATGATCGGCTTAGACGGATCAAGTCCAATTCGACCGGCGATCTCCCGAGGGTTCTGGCGGCGCGCGCGGTGAAACACAATCCAATCAAACAATCCCTCGCGGCGACTCGCGAGGTAATTCGCGAGATCGCGATCCTGGGCTGACGACAACTCTCGGCGATCCCACTGCTCACTCGGCTCCGTCATCAGGGTGTGGTGATACGTGTCGTTGTGGCTGAAGATGAAACGGCGCTTGCGATACGCCACATTCCACGTCGAGACCGGCACACCCTCCCGGCGAGCGACCTCACCGACGATCCCCCACGGAACGTAGATGCCATGGGTGAAGACGGCCGACGAGAACCCGACAGCGCGCATGAGCCGTCGTGAGGCCGACGCCGTCAACAACGCGGACTCAAGGTAGCGCCGCAGAACCGGTTCCGCCCCAGGCTCAGTGTCCAGTGAACTGGTTGCGAAATAACGAAGCGCGCCAGCGTGAGCGTGCTCCCCAATGGCCAGGCCGTCGCTGGTAAACTCCCGAATCCTGCCCACTGGCAGCGCGCCGGCCGCCTGTCGCGCCTGAGCGCGGTCTTCCGTCGTCAGCCAATCGCTATACCGATGAACCTTGAGTCCGAGTTGTGCGTAGACACGTTCGGCCGGCCACGCGCAGTCGCGGCACAGGTCCCGGCTCGGCCCATGTGCCACGAACTTGGCGACATCGGGATACAACGATGCCTCGCACTCCGCGCATGCAGTCATCACACCGTCGCACAGCAACGCGTGCACATCAGCACCACGGAAGGTCAGGGCCGCAGCCACCGCGCTTTCTAGCGTCACGGCGTGGGCGTAGGAGCCGATGGCGGTGGCCATCAGTACACGCGGTCCCCCTTGGGCCGAATTCTTGGCGGACCCCCACAATACGGAATCGACCGACAGCAGCGGTTGCCAATCTGGGTAGGCGCCCCGCCGGGCGTGGTACCACCGTCGAGCCAGTCGGGTGGCACGCCACAGCGCAGGAACACGACGAACAAACTGCTTCATCAGGAGACGCTGCGTCTCACGGGCGCACTGGCGAATCCGTCCACGTGGCCAATCAGCTGTACGAACTCATCGACCGGTGGAAGCTCGGTTAAGACGCACCATGGCTGATGCGCCTCGAGCTCGTCGACCGTGTACCCCCCAGTCGCCACCGCAATCGTGCGCGCGCCGATGGCCCTGGCGCATTCGACGTCATGCGGCGTGTCGCCGATCACGAACATCCGTCCCTCGTCAACATCGCCATCCAGCTTCGCCAGCGACAGCGCCCGACGCGCGATCGAACCTCGATCACCCTGGTCCTCAGCGAATGCGCCGTCTGGAAAGTATTTCATCAAGTTGTAATGCGTCAGTTTGGCCTGTGCACCTGCGCGCGTGTTACCGGTGAGCAGATACGACCGGACATCAGAACGATCGCGCAAGTACTCCAGTATCTCGCACACGTTTGGCATCACGTTCCCTTGTTTTCTCGGAAGGCTTGTCGGCAGAAGCTCACCGTAGCGATCGACAAAACGGCGCAGAAACATGGCGTCCGTCTCGATTCCGAGGGTCTCGAAGGTACGTTCGGCGATCTGAAAGTCTGTCAGGCCTGCTATGCGCATGCTCACCAACGCAAACTCACGACCGGTCAACTCCCGTACCGCGTCCTCCCAAGCGAATACGCCAGCCCTTGCGGTTGTCAGAAGCGTGCCATCGATATCCCAGAACAACACAGTCATGCGAGCGGTACCGCGGCGCTTGGCAGGCGGCTGCCCAGTGCCGCCCTGAAGGACTTCACGAGCGAGGCGATGTCGAGACCGTGATACTCAAGCACTTCGTCGTTGGTGCCGCACTCCGGCAACTCCGTGACGCCCAGGCGCGTGACGCGCGTGACCGGGTCCAGCGCGAGCTCGGAAATCGCCGCAGCCAGCATCTCTCCTTGTCCCGCGTGCGCGTAGTGGTTGTCCAGCAACAGCACAGACCGGCAGTCTCCAATGGCCTCCGTCAACCAGGCCGGATCAACACGATTGAGCCACGGTAGGTTGATCAACCGGATCCTGATCCCGCTATCGCGACTAAGTTCTTCGATGGCATGCCACGCGTTGGACAGTAGCCACGGGCCATAGCCGACGACGACCAGATCGCGACCCTCTCGCACGACCCATCCCCGGCCGGGCCGCACGCGCTGACCGGCGGGATAGCTGAACGGCACTGGCCACTTGACCGACACGAGCCGCAGGTAAGAGCTGTCCGCTGCCGAGTCGACGAGGTACTCGAACAACGCGCGCACTTCGTCTTCGACCGAGGGTTCTGCCAGGAGCAACCCCGGAATGGATCCCAACGCGCCAATGTCACGAATGGCTTGATGCGAGTGACCAGGCCCTCCCGGCAGCAGGCCCGCCAAAGAGCCCACGTAGACGACCTTCGAGCCCTCGCTACATTGGTTGTAGATCTGTTCATTGGGACGCGCCGAGAGAAAGCACGCGAACGAGTGCACCACCGGAAGCGCCCCGCGCTTGGCGAGCCCACTCGCCATCGACACCATGTCCTGCTCGGCGATGCCGCATTCGATAAATCGATCCGGATACTTCTCAGCGAACGGCACCAGCCCGCAATCTTTCACCAGGTCCGCGTCGAGTACGACTAGGCGTGAATGCCGATCCCCCTGTCTCACGAGCGCATCTCTGTAGGCACTGATGAGGTTCTGCGTCACCCGCGGCTCCCGACGCTCGGGGCGCCGGCCACCCTTGAGGGCCAGCTCGCCCAATCCAAGATCTGCGAACAGCCCGCGAGCATGATCGAGCAGTTCCCTTGAGCCCTCCGCATATTCGACTTCTGTCGGCGCGCCGGAGTGATAGGCATACAACTCGCCCGCCTTCATCGACGGGCCTTCCATGAAGGACACCCCCTGCCCCTTCACGGTGTCAGCGACGACCACCTTCGGCTGATCGGTGACGCCATCGAGCGAACGCAACGTCCGGTCGATGGCGCTGACATCATGACCGTCGCACCTGCTCACATGCCAGCCGAAGGCGGAGAGCTTCGCCATCAGGTCTCCAAGATCCCCGACGTGCGCGACCCAGGTGTCCGACTGGATCTTGTTGTGGTCGATGATGACGACGACCTCGCTCAGGCGCTGTGTGGCCGCCGACCCGAGCGACTCCCAGAACTGCCCCTCCTGAAGCTCCCCGTCGCCGGTCAACACGAAGATGCGACGTGGCTGACCGGCGAGCCGATTCGCAATCGCCATGCCCTTCGCCTTCGAAATACCCATCCCAAGCGAACCCGTGTTGGCTTGGATATAGGGGATCTCGACGTGCGGATGACCGGGCAGGCCGTGGAGGCGTCGAAGGTGATCGATCTTCTCTTCAGGCAACAGCCCCAATCCTATGAGGACCGCATACAGCGCGGGAGCGTCGTGGCCCTTCGAGGAGAAGAAGATGTCGCACGCGCCAGGGCCCTGACCGAGATCGCGCACCTCGTAGAGAAACAGCCAACTCATAATGTCGAGCGAGCTGAAACTGGTGCCGATATGCCCGGACCAGGCCCGCGCGATCATGTACAACGTGTTGATCCGTGCGACCGCCGCAAACGCGGCCGCCGCGTCATGCGGAGAGAGCTGCGCATCCAGCAACCGACGGCACTCGGACGCCGGAACGTAGAAAAGTTCGTCGCTGGTAACCTGGTCTAGCTGCTGTTCGCCCATGGTGCTCCGTACGGGATCTGCGGCACCTGGGGTGACTCTACCTCACCATCCGCCATCAGGCGCTCAGCCACCATCCAGTCGCGCGGGTCGTTAATATCAAACCCCTCGTAGCCCTCGGTCAAAAAAGGCATCAGGACATTTCCGGCGATCGTCCTGCCTTCAACCACCACCCGCGTCCAGGCAATCTCAAGAGACGCGTTCTGCACGTACACCGGTGGCAGAGCCTGATATGGCGTGCTATGCGCCGGTCGTCCGTCAGGCCCTGGCGGCAACAATGGCGACATTCGATCGCCATCGATGACCCACATCTTGCCAGGATGCTGTCCACACTTCTCGACGGCTCGCAACGAGTCGACGTCTTGTTGAGCCGTGAATTGTGCCCAGGCGCGGCGGATCGTCGCCGCCGTCCGAAACGGACTGGTCGGGCGCAGGAGACTGAAACAATCCCACTGTCGTCCACGCCGCTTCAGCTCCGCCATGGTGTACTCGAGCCATTCGATATCCGGAGACGTGTCACCCGCAAACTGTTGCGGTCGTAGAAAGGGCACCTCGGCGCCGTAGTGCCGCGCAATGGACGCTATCTCCTCGGAGTCCGTCGAGACGATCGCCGATTCGAAGACGCCGCTTTCGAGCGCCGCGGCAATCGTGTACGCCATGACGGGATGTGCGCCCAGCAGGCGCACGTTCTTCCCGGGAACCCGCTTGGACCCCTGCCTGGCAGGAATCAGGGCGACCACTGACGGCGTTGGTGCTGATAGCTCAGACGACAGTGGGCTCTATACCTGCTCGGGATCGTGGTTGATGTAGATGGTCTTCAAGTCAGAGTACACGTCGAGTGCCTGCGTCCCTGCCTCCCGCCATCCGTTTCCCGACTGCCGCAATCCACCAAACGGCATGTGCGGCTCGCTACCGTAGGTGCCGCCGTTGACAACGGCTACTCCGGATTGAATGCGCGACACAAACGTTAAGGCGCGGTTCATGTCCCGGGTATGGATCGAAGCCGTGAGACCGAAGGGAGAATCATTGGCGAGCGCAATCGCCTCATCGAACCCCTTCACTCGATACAGACAGGTGATCGGTCCAAAGAGTTCGCTCTGCGAGATCTCGTCGTTCGGTCCGACGTGCGCGATAAGCGTCGGCGCGACGAAGTACCCGTCGCCATACGCCTGGCCGCTCAGACGGTGACCGCCGGCAAGCACGACCGCGCCGGCTGCTTTAGCCCGTTTCACCGAGGCCAACATCGACGTCATCTGCTCCTCGTTGATGACGGGCCCGAAATCGTCCGAGTCGCCCGTGCCGACCTTGAGCCTCTTCACCGCATCGAGAAGCCGCTCTGTAAAGGCGTCGTAGACCCCATCGAAGACAACAATGCGGCTGCCCGCCGCGCAGCGCTGACCGGCATTGCTGAACGCGGAACCCAGGGTCCACTTCACCGCATTCTCCAGGTCCGCATCGTTGCACACGATAAGCGGGTTCTTACCACCCAGCTCAAGGCACGTCTTTGCCAGACGCCGTCCGGCCGTCTCGGCTATCCATCGACCCACCTGGCACGAGCCCGTAAAGCTGACGACGGCGACATCTGGATGCTCAACGAGCGGCGCGCCTGCCTCCTCGCCGAAACCGTGGAGTGTCGAATAGACGCCATCGGGCACGCCGGCTTCCCGGGCGATTACACCAAACGCCCACGCAGACAAGGGCGTGTCCTCGGACGCCTTCATCACGGCGGCGTTCCCGCATAGCAGCGCCGGGAACGCCTTCCAGGCAACGTTCGCAATGGGCGTATTGGCGGCGATGATCAGGCCTGCGACGCCGAGCGGCTGCCGAACGGTCATGGCGGTCCTGTTTGGCACTGCACTGGTTGTTGTCTGACCGTAGAAGCGACGGCCCTCGCCAGCCACGAAGAAGCCCATCTCGATCGCCGCGTCGGTTTCACCCAGCGCGTCCTTGCGAGATTTGCCCGTCTCTTTCGCAACCAGCTCAGCCAGATCCGCTCTGTGGTCCCGCATGAGCAGCGCAATCTGGCGAAGGACGTCGCCCCGCGCAACAACCGTCATCGCGGCCCACGCAGGCTGCGCCTTCTTTGCGATCTCGACCGCTCGGGACACGTCGGCGGCGGCAGACCTCGCAACCTGACAGACGACCAGACCCGTGGCGGGGTCGATTTTTGAGAACGTACGACCGTCACCGGCCTCCGCGTCCTGGTTGCCGAACTGATTCGGCACGACAGCCGGAACGGACCGAACATCCCGTCCTACCGTTTCTGTACTGATGGGTGCGCTCATGCTCACTCTGCTCCGACTGTCCGCTTACTGGCCTTCCGGATCCGGACGGCGTGCCTGCAACGCGTCTCGACACACCGTGCTGCCAATCGATACCACCCTAGCAGTCCGTGGTAAAAGTCCGGCGTCGCACCTAACGCGGATTTCACGAGCGGGGCCATGACCCTCTGCCAGGTACTGCTGAAATCCGCGCTAGACGAGCGAGGCGCCTCGCGCGGATTTCGCCGTCGTGGCACCCCTGCGAAATCCGCGCTCGCGGATAAAGCGCGACGACTGAACATACCGCCTGTATGTGACAGAGGAGCAAACGCAGGTCGCGAGGATGCGTCGCTCATCGAATGCAGACGGACTCTTACCACGGGCTGCTAGGCAACGCCTCCCCCAGGCACGCGGTAGATACCCATACGCGACGTTGAATGCATCGCCGCGCGTCGGTCACCACGCAGTGAATCCACCGTCGACTCGTAACTCATGTCCCGTGACATAGGACGACGCGGACGACGCGAGAAACACGAGCGGTCCCTTCAAATCATCCGCCTGTGCCATTCGCCCGAGCGGAACGCGCGCAGAGTACTTGGCCCTGAACTGCTCGTCCTGCCCCGCCAGCACACCACCGGGGGATAACGTGTTGACGCGTACGCCTTGCGAGCCCCACAGCGTGGTGAAATACGCCGCCATGTTCACCACGCCTGCTTTGGACGCACCGTATGCCGGCGACTTCAAGAACGGAAGCGTGCCGGAGAGATGATCGTAGAATCGCTGGTCTGGTGATACTGACGCGTACAGCGATCCGATGTTGACGACGGAGCCGCTGCCTCGCGCGGCCATTCTGCCCCCGATGATCTGCGTAACCTGAAAGGTCCCCAACAGGTTCACTTCAACCATCCGCCGAAACTGTTCAGCGGGCCAATCCTCGATGCGTGATCGATTACCGCCGGAATCCGGCGGTTGATCAACCCCGGCGTTGTTGACCAGAATTGATGGCTCGCCGAGCTGGTGCACAAGCGCTTCAACCGCATGCTCGATCGAACCTCGGCTCGTGACATCGCAGTCGAATCGACGCAGTCGATCACCAGCCCGACCAGCCACGGCTGTGTACGCATCAGACTCCGGTGCGCCGGCGAGTTCCAACGCCGCCACACGGGCACCCGCATTCAGCAACGCCTCCGCCCATATAGGCCCGAGTTTCCCGCACGTGCCAGTGACCACGGCAATCTGATCGTCTAGTCGAAACAGGGCGTCAGTCACGGATACTCGAGCCTAGCGCTTCGTGGATCAGCCACATCAGTCTCTTACACGCGCACCGATGGTCGGATCTGCGCCACAAGCCGATCCCACCCGTAGTCCCCGTGTGCGATCGCTCGCGCCGCATCCCCGATCTTCCGAGCCTCCTCTAAGCTGGGCAACTGGGCGCACGCGTTGACGTCGATGACGTTCTTCATGTGGACCAGCCCTACCGGCGAATGCTCGTCGAGGTTGGTGATGACGGCACAGCCGCACTCCATCGCCGCGTTGACGCTAGTGTTATTCGCGCGCAGGCCCTTTTCGAAAAAGGCAGCAAGTAACGTGCACCCGATCAGGTGATTGAACACCGCGGTGTCTGAGAGGTAGCCCATGAAATAGACGTGCTCACTGAAAATTGCCTGGAGTTCCTCGAAACGAACGACGAACGAGCCGTCGAAGCTCGTGTTCTCGTGGAGCGCCGTGGAGACGTACACCGAATAGCTCCGGCCGGTGGCTTCAAGAAGCCGGTGCAACTTCCGGTAGAGCGGCACACGAATCTTGTGCGCCATGCCAAATGTGAAGACCGAGAGTTCCGTCTGCTGGAACCGTTGCGGGTTGAGCAGCGTGCCTGGACAGAACAGTTCGACAGCGTCCGATCGGATCGGGGTCACCGTTCCCGACAGCTCGCGGTTTCCCGTGTAGACGCGGGAGGCTCCAGCAATCAGCCGCTCCTCGGTCGGCGTCCCGTCAAATGCGTGGAGAAACAGCTCGAATTGACCCTGATGCGTCGCGACCCATTCGTCTAGGCTGTGCGCGTCGTCCGACGTGAACTCCGACATCTTCAGGGAAAGGAGCGGCCGTCGGTACGCATCGAGATCTTCGGACCCGATTCCAACAACCGGTAGCGAAAGACGCCCGCCGAGGATTGTGTTGAACTTTGCGATTCCGCACGTCCAAGGGTTCAGATGGTATCCAGCGATGCAGTCGATCATCAGGCCTCAGGCTGCGAAGACTCGAAGTACTCGGCCTACCGGAAACCGGAGCCATCGGCCCTCCGGGAAGTCGTCGAGAAATGGTCATTGTACCGCACGTACCACTGACGTCTTGCATCTGTTTCCAAACACAGGAGTTACAACACACCGAGTGTGTCAGGAGGGAGGTCCGCACGGAGAACGGCACTCACTTCCTCTTGCTGCGCGTCGGTCATCTCAGGGAAGAGTGGCAGCGAAAGCACCTCGCCCGATGCGGCTTCGGCCACTGGAAAATCCCCAGTGCTATAGCCGAGGTCACGATACGCCGGCTGAAGGTGCACAGGGACCGGATAGTGCACGCCGGTCTGAATCCCTTTCTGGAGAAGATGCGCACGCCACGCGTCGCGCTGCCGCGTCCGCACGGCATACACGTGATACACATGCCGCGTACCGGGACGCTCAGTGGGAGTCCGCGCCACGGTGCCACTGAGGAGCCGACCGTAGTTCGCTGCCAGCCTCCGCCGCGATTCAGTCCACCGCTCAAGATGCTTGAGCTTCACACCGAGGACGGCACCTTGAATCCCATCCATCCGGTAGTTGAAGCCCCGCATCGAATGTTCGGAGCGGGTCTTCTCACCCCAGCTGCGCAGTAATCGCATCCTTTCGGCATACGGCTCATGATCGGTCACGGCGGCGCCGCCTTCGCCGTAGGCCCCCAAGTTCTTCCCTGGATAGAAGCTGAAGCAGCCAATGTCGCCGATCGACCCTGCTCGCCGGCCTTGATCGTCGGCACCATGCGCCTGACACGCATCCTCGATCACCGCAAGCTTGTGCCGACGAGCGATATCGATGATCGGATCCATGTCGGCCGGCTGGCCGAAGAGGTGCACTGGCACCACGGCTCGCGTGCGCGGGGTGATCGCGCGTTCCAGCGCCGCCGGGTCCATGGTGTGAAACGCGGCATCAACATCAACGAACACCGGCACGGCCCCGGCATATTCGATGGCGGCCACCGTAGCGACAAACGTAAACGGCACCGTGATGACCTCGTCGCCCGGGCGCACGCCAACGGCCAGCAACGCCACGTGAAGTGCGCTGGTTCCCGAATTGACCGCAACGGCCTGCGCGGTCCCGCAATACGAGGAAAAGTCACGCTCGAACGCCTCGACCGCAGGGCCGAGCGCGAACTGCGCATTCTCAAGGACGTGTGCGATCGCCGGGTCGAGCTCCGACTTGAGGTCACGATACTGCGTTTTTAGATCGACAAGCGGAATCATCTGCGTGCTACGGGGCGTTCGTACAACGCGTCCAGGTCGGCATCACGTCGTGCTGAAGCAGTCCCAGGTTGATGCGAACCAAATCGTAGTACTGAATATCCCCCAGTTCGCCGCTCAGCGTCAGCTCGCGCATCTTCTGCACGGCCGGCGTGAAGACGAACGTGACGGACCGCGCTATCGGCATGCTGATTAGACTTTTTCCAACACGAGCACACGACCCTTGTGCCCCCAGTCCATCCGGGCCTCAAGGTCCGGGCGCGAGCGACACCCCTCGAGCACAAACATCAGCCGCAGCATGTCTTTGTTCAGCAGCGTGATATGGGAGGGATCGACATCGAACTGCGTGGTGAAGTCGAGGAGACTCGCAGGACTCGGGTGAAAGCGTGTGGTCACGTAGATATATCTGGAGGTCATACGCGCCATATTGGCGACGGCCTGCTTGACCTGTAACACGGTGAGATGCTCCAGCACTTCCCGACAGATCACGAGGTCGTACGCCGCATCAGGCTTCAGCGTCGCGTCACCCACATAGCCCACGGCTATGCGATCGCGTACCTGCGGAGTCGCCAACTCCTTGCTGCTTTGTGCAAAATCGATCCCGTCAACGTCGACGCCAAGCTCGTACAAAAGGTGCATGAGTGCGCCTGGTCCGCAACCGAGGTCGAGCGCCTTCGTCGGCTGGAACACTTCCTTGATGAGAGATGGATTCTTCCCCTCGATCTGACGGCGCGTCTCGAGGCTGTAGTTGTTCCCGGCGTCACGCCAGTCGCCCGTAAAGTACTCGGCATCGTAATGTCCAGCGCCAACCGCCTGCTGCTCAACAACGTGCTGCTCAAACTCCGTAATGTTCATCGTGTGGTCTGCTTCGAGGATAGGAACTGTTCAAGGAGCCGGGTCGATGAGTCGATCACCGTATCCAAATAGACAATGCCGATGCCATGTTCGGCACAAATACGCAGTTGGTCAGGCGGTAATCGGCCCTCCCAGTCTTTCCCCTTTACGTAGTACCGCGGTCGTAGCTCCCGAAGGATCCTCTCGGTGTCGAACTGATTGATGTGGGTGTACGAGATATGCCTGATCGCATCCACGATCGCCGCCCGGTGGTCTTCAGGAAGAAGCGGCGGATGCTTACTGCTGACATAGCTATCCGACGCGACATTGCAGAGCAAAGGTACATCGACCGCACCGGCCGCTGCCCTGAAGTACTCGATGTGACCTTTGTGGAGCGGGTCGAACGCCCCGTCCACCATGCCCACCGTGCCCCGGTACTCCCGCAAGCGCTCGAACGAAAGAATCACGACTGGACGAGCAGCCCTTTGTCCCGCAGTTCCTGCAGTGCTGTCTCGAAGAAGTCCTCCGCCACATCCGGCGTCGTCCTCGCCCACTCGATGAGTTCGGTGAAGCCCTGCTCCAGGGTCACCTTGGGCTCGAACCCAAGCGTCGTGCGCGCTCGAGTAATGTCCGCAGTATTGTGACGAATATCGAACGTTCGGCCCGTCTGGGTGACCAGCGGCTCGATGGCCGTGCCCAGCAGCCGCGTGAGCAGCTTCGCGATGTCCAGAATCGTGACCGTCTGCCCCGATCCGATATTCACAGGCAGATAGTCCGCTCCCGGCTTCTCCAGCATCAGCACCAGACAGTCGACGACATCATGAATGGACACAAAGTCGCGAAGCTGACCACCGTCCTCAAACACCACTGGCTGCTTCCCGTTCAGTAGGCGGCTCAGCCAGATCGCCGCGACACCAGCGTAGGGATTACTGAGACTTTGGCGCGGCCCGTACACGTTGAAGAAGCGAGGCGCGACGGACGGAATCCCGTACGTCTTCCCGATGAGGAGCACCATCTCCTCTTGGTGGTACTTCGTCATCGAATAGATGTTGTCGCGATACAGCGGCTTGTCCTCAGGCGTTGGAACGGACCCCGCGTGGAGGCCACACTGCGGACAGTGCTGCTCCCAGTCGCGCGCTGCCAGCTGTTCGGCCGGCCTGCTTCCTGGTGCGACGGCGCCACAACCAGCACACTCGTACGCGCCTTCGCCGTACACCCCAATGGAGGATGCAACCACCACCTTCTCCACGTGGTGCTTCGCATTGACCAGAATGTCGAGCAACAACGCCGTGCCTCTGGTGTTCACGTCGACGTACCGATCAACTTGATACATGCTTTGACCAACGCCGACGGCCGCTCCGAAGTGAACGACCGCCTCAGAGGCGACAACGAGCGGCTCGAACACAGCCCGATCCCGTACGTCGCCGCGCACGTGCGTCGCTCCTGGGTTCGCATACGTAGGCCACGCCCCCGTTCGATGCACCTGCGGCACGAGGCTGTCGAGCACCGTCACCACGTAGTCTTGCGCCACAAGGCGATCAACCAGGTGCGACCCGATGTAGCCCGCCCCGCCAGTGACCAGCACCGATCGAATCGCCATTCAGGAAGCCTCTGCGACCGGCGCAGCGTTGATGCTGCGCAGCGCCTTGATATTTAACGTGGAGAATTTGGCTGTCTGCATGCGCCGACACAGGGATCTTATCGCGTACAGATGGGTCGTCAGATACCGATCGTCGTGGTACACGGCGAGTGTGTCCACTCCAAGAAGCGGCGCCAGCCACGCCAGCCCACCGCAGGTGCCGACGAACCGCCTGGCACCCGCGATGACACGGGTCTGAAGACCAAGGTTCGTGCGCGGATCAAGCGACGGCCGCAATGTCGTCACGCCCGGAATACCTTCGAACGAATAGTCGCGATGCTCATCCACGCTCCAAGCCGTATCGAGCATCACCACAGGCATCCTGGCGGCAAGCCGCCTGACCAAGTCGTACAGCGCTCCGCGGTTGAAGTCGGTGTCCGGCAGTGCTGGCCCCGTGTAGAACTTGACGGCGACGTAGTCCTGGGGCAGCACCAGGCCAGTCGACGTGCGCTCCATTGCCCCACTGCGAAGAAAGTTCGTGTGGCGGAACAGGAACTCAAGCGACCTGTCGCCATGCCAGAACGCGCGAAATAACTGGTACATCACGCCAGGATGCCACACGAGCGCATCGCGAATCCCGAGCCGATCCGAGGCGCCTCGAACCATCTCACGGTCGAACTCGGAGGGCGCCATCTGTTTCTGATCGCCGCGTTCCCGGCGAGCCGCTGCCTGCTCGGCGAATTCGGCGGGATCGATGAGGTCGAATATCTCAACGTATCGAGAGGCGATGCCGCCGTACCATGATTGGGTGCCGCCGCGCGACAGCGCGACCACTCGCTCGGGCCGCACGCCATAATGATCGACGGCCCAGTGAAGAAACGGAATCCAGTACAGCACTTCGTATCCAACCTCTGACGTCCACGGACCGGCGATAATCGTGCCACCGTGTGACGCCGCGCGAGCCATCACACGATTGACCCGACGCTCTATTCGGTACGGCGTCACCACGTGGTCATCAAAACGAACGACGCGTTTTCGTGTCCGTTCTATCGCGGCGCGCCCGCGCAGCAGCCGCGCGCGCGCCAGAGCTGGCGCCCGCGACAGCAGTTCTCCCTGTCGCCTCGCCTTCCTGCCAAGGCGCCCGGACACCCGCGCCGCGGTGCGCCAGTGCCGCTCCGCCCGGCGCAACAGGACACCGGCGATATTCACCGCAGCTCGTGCAAGGTTTGGCAAACGCATCAGGACGGCCGCCCACCGTCTTGAGCACCGTCGCCGCGACTCGCGACCAGTCCCGCGTCCGAAAGCCCGCGCAGATCCACAGGTGAGAACGATCCGCCGCCGTGACGCCCGTAGACGCGTCGTGCCAGGTGCAGGTGCGCATGCAGAAACGCGGCGTCCGCCAGGAGTGGGACCGTCGCGACTCCTAGGAGCGGCGCCAGCCACGCCAAACCTCCAAGGGTGCCGAAAAACATCTGCGCTCCGGAAATCACCTGGGTCTGCACGGCGAGATTGGTACGGGCGTCGAGACGTCCGCTCAGGGTCACCACCCGCTCATTGACGCGGAGATCGTAGTCGGTGTGGTCATCGAGTCCGAGGCCGGTCTCCAGCTGAACGACCGGGAGCCATTCGCTCAGACCACCAACAAGCGCCCGCAACTGAGCGTGAACGGCCGGCTCATCAGGAAGTGAGCGCGCGCCATAGAACTTTATCGCCACGTACTGTGCCGGCAACTGCAGGGGAAGCGTGAGTTCCGGGGGTGTGACGCTGGTATGTCTGGTGTGACGTTCAACGAATCCTAGCGTCTCTTTCCCTGACCAAAATGGTGCGAACCAACGAAACATCAGCGAGGGATGCAGCACCGACACGCTCGCATCAAGGCCAAGGGCGCGTGACGCTCGCTCGACGAGGTCGCGATCGAAGTCCGAGACGTCGCGCTGTTTGAGCACGCCAGCGGCGACACGATCGGACAGTTCACCGGGCGTGGCGTAGTCAAAGACCTCGACGTACCGCGACGAGATGCCCTGGTACCAGCTCTCCGTCCCTCCGCGTGACATCACAATAAGCCGATGCTGGGGAATGCGATAGGCGGCCATCATCCAACGCAGAAACGGCACCCAGTAGAGCACTTCGTAGCCGACCTCGGAGAGCCAGGGCCCTATGATGATCGGCTGCGTCCCGCCGAGCACACGTTCGAGGTCACGCTCGACCTCCCATTCCCCGCGCCACGTCGACCACTGTTCACCGACCCGGTGAGCGCGCGACCGCCAGCGCGAGAGAATCGTCAGTGACTGCCCTCTTTCACCACCTCGACCACCTGGAGAAGATCGGACTCGCCAGTCGACGTGAGAACGTCTCGCACAAGATCAAGATGTCGCGTGGAAAAGCCGCCTGGCTCCGTGTAATAGCTCACAGCAGGCACACCGCACAGCGGCGCCAGATACGCGAACCCCCCGTAGGTCCCCACGAATCGGCGGGCACCCGCAACAATCGCCGACTGGACGGCCAGGTTGCTCTCTGGCGTCAGGAGATGCCGGATACGTCGCATGGCCGCGACGTCTGGTTCGCACGGCAGGTGGTCGTCGACGGAGACACCAGACGAGAGCGAGATCGCGGGTCCCTCCTCGGAGACGCTCCGAATCGTGCGGTCGACGAAGGCACGATGTTCCGGAGTGTCGGTGAAACAGTCGTTGAAATAAAACTTGACCGCCGTGTAGCTCGGCGGCACATCCACGCTGAACGATGGCGGCCGTAGTGGTGCGAAGCGCGTGTACCGCCGGACCCATTCGACGGGCTGATGTCCCCACCAGTACGGTGCGAAGAGCCGATACATCGTCGACGGATGCAACACCGATGCTTCCTGTCCCTCCGCTCCACGGACGAAGCCGACGATCTCTTCGTCCAACGAGGCGGCCTCGATCTGCTTCTGTTCACCGAACTGTCCGTGACGGTCCTGATTCCTTCGCTTGAACTCGTCCGCCGACATGAACGACAACGCGTCATACGATCGGGCCGCGAAAGCTCCGTACCAGGCCGCCGCGCTGCCGCCCCGTGAGACCGCAATGAGACGCTCCGCACCAACCTCGTATCGGTCGGCAAACCAGTGTAAAAATGGAATCCAGTACAAGAGCTCGAAGCCGACTTCCCCCAGCCATGGGCCGACCACGATGGGCTGTCCACCGCGGGCCAGCGTGGACAACTGGCGGTCGACTTGTGCAGCTCTTCTCGAGGCCACCGCACGCGCCGCCGCCCGGCGAATCGCCGCCGGCACCAGACGCCGGACCCGGACGTCCATCACCCTATGACGTCCGCCTATACGTCACCGGAAGCACGGCAGCCCAACATACGCGTCCGTGCCAGTCTGACGAATGACCGCCGCGACGAGCACGCGACATCTGGACTTCTCCTCACCGACAGTCGTGCCCACCTCTGCGGACTCATCGGCGATCTGCCGCGCGAACAGCGGACTGACGGTGCGCCGTCTTCCTGCCGCGACGCGCCCCACCCACCACCACCAGCGCCTCATCGCCGCCGGGCACACATCGTGTGCGAGTCTCGTCATCGCTTTCCCGTCTCGACCGCCGCCGATGCCAGCCCATCCACCTGCATCGCCGCACCGACGTCGAGTGTCTCGAACCTGGCGGCGCCCATCCGCACGTAGACCTGACTGGCGAACATGATGTGCGAGGCGAGGAAGCGGTCTTCCGCGTAGGCTGCTATGGTGTCGACGCCCAACATCGGCGCCATCCACGCCACGCTTCCGCATGTACCGACAAACCGCTGCGCTCCAGCGATGACCGACGCCTGGACACCGAGATTCGTCCTCGGCACCAGCTGGTTGCGCAGGCTGATCACGTTCGGAATGTCGTGAAACAGATAGTCTTCGTGCTCGTCGGTCGCCATCCCGGTGTCGAGCGTCACCACCGGCAACTGCCGAGCTACGACGCGGATGAGTTCGCGCAGCGCACGACGGCAGTCAGGTGCGTCCGGAAGCGCCGCTCCGGTGTAGAACTTGGCGGCAACATACTTCGCGGGCAGCGCGAGATCAGCAGCCCGTGGCACGCTCAGCGGCAGGTGGCGGGTATGCGACTCGACGAGGTCGAGCGCCCGGTTGCCGAACCAGAACTGGCTGAACAGGCGGTACATGAGCGACGGGTGACACACGGCCGCCCCCGCCAAGCCCGCCTCGCGCCTAGTCGCGGAGAGCATGTCACGGTCCAACGAACCCAGAGCCGTCTGCTTCTGACCACCGGACTCGTCGGTTTCCCGCCGCTCCGCGTTTCGGCGGCTGAACGTGTCCGGATCGATATGGTCGAAGATCTCGACGTAGCCATCTGCCACGTCCCGGTACCAGTCGGCCACGCCCCCTCGTGACACCGCGATCACCCGTTCGCGACCGACGCGATAGCGATCCTCGAACCATCGCAGAAACGGTATCCAGTAGAGGACCTCGAATCCCACCTCCGAGAGCCAGGGACCCACAATGATGGGCTGTCGACCGCGCGCCACGGCGGCGATCTCTCGCTCGATCTGCCACTCCGTCTGAAAGGCGCCCGCCTGTTCGCGCAAGCGATCGACGCGCCGCACCAGCTTGACGCCACGCTTGGGCACAGCCGCCACCCGCCGCCATGCCTTGGCGGAGAGATGACCGGCAGCCGCCAGCGGATCGCGAGGCCGATCACGCATTCGCGACGCGAAGTCGGCGCTCCGCCTCGGCCCAGTCACTCTGCGTGTCGATCGTGATCGAATCCGCGGCGGACAGGATGAGCGGTCGGCAGTCGCGTCCGTAGATGCTGTGTGTGTCTCGTACAGTCCGGCTCCAAAATGCGTACACCGTTCCGTCCCTGGCAAACGCCGCGCGCGCATCCTGTCGCCTCGTCACATCCTTGCCCCCTGCCAGGAACGGCTCCAGCCGGCCACCATGGATTCGCATGACATAATCCGGGGAAAAATGCCTCGGGAGTTCGACCACGCTCACCACGGAGTCGGCCCCGGAGTCGCGAAGCTGCTGCACGGCGTCGCGAATGTGCTCGGGACGCCGCAGCGGAGACGTCGGCTGGAGAAGGACGACGATGTCCGCGACCCACCCGTCCTGCTCGAGGGCAACCAGCGCGTGCTCGATGACTGGCAGCATCGGCGTGTCGTCGCGTGCGAGCTCGGCGGGCCTGATAAACGGCACGTCCAATCCTGCGCGTCGTCCTTCGGCAGCGATGCGATCGGAATCCGTTGACAGGACGACCCGATCGACCGCCCCTGAGGCAGCCGCTGCGCTCGCCACGTACTCGAGCAGCGTGCGTCCCGCCAGCAGCTTGGTGTTCTTATCCGGTACACCCTTCGATCCGCTACGAGCAGGAATCAGCGCAAGGACCCCAGGTGTGCTCACGATTGCGGGGCGTTCTGTACGAATCGGATCTCGCGCCAGAGTGCGCTGACGTCATCGGTAGACGGCGATACCGACGCAGGATGCGATGGCACCGCGACGTAACTGACGTGCAGATGGTCGGCCGCGAAATCGGTGCGCACTACGTCGAAACCAGCCTGTCGTAGGTACGCAACCATCGTCGATTCGGTAAGGTAGTACGGATGATCGATCTTCACCGCTCCTTCGATCGACCAATTGCGCAAGTACGCCGCCCGGAAGTCGACAATGTCCACAAAAAGAAGGCCGGCGGACGCCATGAGTCCGTGGACCCGACGGAGCGTGCCCGCGATGTCGAGTAGGTGGTCAACCGTCTGGCACAACAGAACGACATCGAAGCGTCTGTCGCCGAGATCGACAGCCTCCACGAGACCTTCGATCGTTTCGATACCGAGTTCGCTCGCCTCTGCTGTCTCGAGTGGCGCCGGATCAAGGACCGTGGCGCTCAGGCCGAATCGATGTGCCAGCGCGTGCGCGATGACGCCAGTGGACCCACCAATGTCGAGGAGCGTACGACAGCCGCGCCCAGTCAGATAGGGCGCAAGCAGGTCGCCACGCTCGCGCGCGTACTCGCCCTGCTCCTGCTGAATGCTGCGCGCGTCAATCACTCGGCCGTGATACGCGCTGACAAGCGGACGGTACGTCTCGGCATAAAAGCGTGTGTACGCCGCCTTTGTCATGACCGGATCAAGAAATACGAGGCCACAGAGACTGCAGCCCACTGCCGTGGCCTGATAGCCATAGCGATCCAGGTGCGCGAGCACGGTAAACGCTGAACTACCGCACAGGTTACAGCGCTCAACTGGCTCTTTCGGCTGCTGGGCGTAGTCGAATCCAAGCGTCGCGATCCGCTTCGCGCGCCCGTCGCCTCCCGTCGTCGCCGTCAATAGGTCAACCGCTTCTCAATGCCAAATTCGCATCGGGCGAGCGCATCGGCAATGCGCCCGCCCGCATTGCCGTCGCCATACAGCACATCGGTCTCAGGTCGGCCCCGACGGAGATGCTCTCGAATGGCGTCCGCGATTGCCCCACGATCGTGATCGACGTCGATCACGTTGCGTCCGCGTTCCCGTCCCAGCTGTCTTGTACCGACGTTGACCGCCGGCACACCCAGAAACGAACATTCGCGAATCGCCACGCTGGAATTACCCACGATCGCCGTCGCGCCGCACAGCAGCCGCAGGAAGTCCTCCGGAGACATGTTCCGAAAGAAATGGAAACTCTCCGGCTCTTCCTGCTCCCGAAACATCCTGATTCCCTTGGACGTACCGTCGGACCCGGCATCGACGTTAGGCCAGAACCACAGCACGGGGAGGCCGATGTCTTTCGCGGCGTACAGCGTCTCGTCCACCTGCTGTCTCGCCTCATCCCACTCGGTCGAAACGGGATGCTGCATCACGACCAGGTATCCCTGAGACAGGTCCGGCCGAGGTCCCACACCGCCGTACCGCTCGAAGGGATCGAAATCGAGCGACGGACGGCGCCGCACCTGTGCCGCGATGTCGATCGACGGACACCCGGTCAACACGACAGAGTCCGGCTCCTCGCCAAGTTTGATGACGCGCTCACGCGCGAGCTCCGTGGAAACCAGATGCAGGTTTGCGAGCTTGGTGACAGCGTGCCGCACCTTCTCGTCGATCGAGCCGGTTACTTCCCCGCCCTGCACGTGCACGACCGGGATGTTCATGTACGACGCGGCGACGGCCGTCGCGAGCGTTTCGTATCGATCGGCCACCGTAACGACGGCGTCGGGCCGCAGGTTATCGAACACCGTGGCAAGTTCCACCAGTCCCAGGCCAGTGGACTTGGCCGACGTCACCAGGTTCTCGCCTTCGAGCACCATGTACACACGTGCCGCCGCCTCAAAGCCATCGTGCTCGATCGCGTGAATCGCGTTGCCATAGCGCTCGAGCAACGCTGACGCGCCCACAACTAACTGCAATTCAAGATCTGGGTGGTCTCGAATGGCGTGGAGCGCCGAGCGGATGCGAGAGTAGCTTGGTCTCGCAGTCACCAGGACACAGATGCGGCGCTTGGCTGCGGGCCGTGATGACACTACCACGGGGTGTTCACACCCTCGCACGCCGATGCATCCTGCGAACGCCGCTGCTGCGGCAAGACGTGCACGTCACCGGCATCAACGACCTCAAAGCAGGTGGCGCACGTCCAGGCCGCCGCGTACATCAGTGCCCCGTTCGCGAGCAGCCCTTCCACCATATCCGCCCTCTGAATGCTGACGGCCGCTCCACAGGGCGCCAACACGAACTCCTCGTTATGCCGACGCTGCCGCAATGCGACCGGCTCCACGAACCACATGACTACCGTATCGGCGTTGTTATTCGAACTCGTCAGCGCGGAACTATTCATCGATCTGTGGGGCAACGGCACATGTGAGAGGGGCAGCGCAAAGCCGAATGGCGACGTCACGACACGTTAAAGCGCTTTTCATGACCGTGTGGCGGGCGAGTAGCCGCAATGCCGAAAGGGTTCCGGCATTCGGCGGGACCGACGCGTCGCAGTGGCGCGTGCAGAAGTGACATGGCTCGTCCAGTCAGTACAAGGGCTATTTGAAAAGCGCTCTAGCGTGGTGAGCAATACAGAAGGACGTCTGTCTTCCCTGAAGACCCATCCATGTAGGCGAGGCTCTGCGGCAACTCGCTGATCGCTCGCTGCCGGGGTCCCACGATGTAACCGTTCATATCGATAAAATGCGTGAAGTGCTGCTGCACTTTCGTACAGACTTCTTCGAGTGAGGTTCCAGCGGCGGCAAGCAACGTCGGGTCTAGCTCCAATTGCCACGCACAATGGCGCTTGGCAAGCAACGCTGAAGCCCCTTGCAGGACGCGCATTTCAGCACCTTGCACGTCAACTTTGACGAATGTGACGGCGTCAGGATCCACGCGCAGACGCGACATCCATGTATCGATCGTCAGGCACCCCACCTCGATGAACTCGCCATCTTCGGACGACAGGCCTGAGGATCCCGGAGACGTATCAGGAACAGAGCCATGGTCCGCCATGACGCTGTGTCCACCGGACGCGCCCCTGCGGCGCAGTATGACCGTGCCATCGCGGTCTGCGATCGCCAGCCTGTCCGGCAAGAGCAGCCCGTTCAGATCGTTGTCGACGATGTTGCCCACCAGACACGCGTAGTTCAGCGGATCCGGTTCGGCGCAGTACGCCGCTACAACATCGCCCAGAACCACTCGTGAGATCGACATCCGACCGATGTTGGCGCCGATGTCCAGCATGACCCCGCCTATTGCCAACTCTCGTGTCTGTGTCAGCGCGCGGTACGGAAAGCGCTGCTTCGCGAGCCATGCTGCGGACGGGCCACCTGGCCGCGGGTGGACCACGGGCATCCACCAATTCAGGCCGAGCACCCGCATCGCGTGCGCCCGATCTCCCCATACGGAGGGGCCCTCCTTCGCTGCAGCCACGAAAGCCGGCGACACATCGCGCAAGATCGCCTCCCGCTGCTCACGCAAAGGAATTGCGACGCGAGCGGGCAATGTCCGCGCACGAGATTCGACAATCTGCAACAGCACGTCCGTGCTGAGCACGCGTCGACTCTTCCGACCCGCCTTCTGCTTCCAAAGGTCCGCGTGACTCTTCCAGTCTTCCGCTTTTCGCTTCCACGCCTCAACATTGGCTCGCAGTGTCGCCACGTCCGCGCGCAGTGAAGCGATTTGGCGCAAAGGACGGAACAGCCACGCCGCCATGCTGCTCTTGGGGTTCATGCCGGCCAACGTTGCGACGATCGTGCCATGCCCGCTACTCGAGATCGTCCGCTCGGAGCTGCTCGTTGGGCGCAAGCACACGACGAAGGCGCCGACCCACAACGCTCGAGAGATGCTCCGCCGGCATGCCGGTGCCTGGTTTCTTCAACCCGAGATGGGCCTCTGTTAACACGGTGCCTGCGGCCAGCTCGCTTTGGGCCACGAGACTCTTCGTGAAGATGTCCCGAAGCGGCGCCACATCTCGGGCGGCCAGATCCTTGTCGACCGGATGCGCGTGCATCCGCTCCACGACGCGCACGCCTTCGACCAGCACCCGCAACTCCTCCATGGTGACCGACGCTGGCACGTCCGGACCGAACATGCCCCGACTCATCGTCACGTGCACCTCCAGGACATCGGCACCCAGCGCCGCTGCGGCGATCCCTGGATAGACGGTGCCAGAGTGATCGGAGAGACCGACGAAGCACCCGTACCGCTCGCGAAAGACCTGAATCATATTCAAGCCGATTCGCTCGGGTGGACACGGATACGCCGTTGTGCATTGGAGAACAGCCAACGGGACTCCGGTGCCCCGGACACGCTCGACGGCTTTGTCGAGCTCCGCGAGGTCACTCATGCCGCTCGAGAGAAGAACCGGCTGACCCGTCGCAGTGATCACGTCCAGCAGTGGCAGGTTGCTCACCTCGCCGGAACCGATCTTCCACATCGCCATGCCGACGCGCGACAGCATCTGAACCGCTTCCCGAGAGAACGGCGAACTAAGAAACGTCAGACCCCGATCGCGGGCGTGATTCGCGAGCCCCTGCCACTCGGCCTCGGAGAACTCCAGGCGCTTCCAATAGTCGTAGCGCGTCGCGTCCTTTGAACTGAACGCGACGCGAAACGGCTCCGCCGCCGTACTCTCCGCCGCCGCGATATGTGTCTGGAACTTCACCGCATCGGCACCCGCCCGGGCGACTTCATCGACAAAGGCGTGTGCGTACCCAAGGCTCCCGTCGTGAGCAAGCCCCACCTCGCCGATGGTGAAACAGCGGCCCTGCTGCAGACCCGGTAACGATGTTGGCGTCACACGTCGACCAACGGTAAGCCCGCTCCCTCGACAGCGGCGTAAATATCGGCTTCGTTCTTGCTGTCCCCCATAGGGTCGTAGCTCGCTCGCTGGGCCCGAAAGGCGTGCGCGGCCGTCAGTCGAGGAATGTCCGGCGCCACATCGTCACGCAGAAAGAATGCGTTAATTCCCGAGTCCTCACAAATCACGAGACCGTACCCTTTGGCGCGAGCCAGCTTCTCAAGCGCCGCCAGGGATGCCCCTCCGTAGCCCTTCGGTAACAGTCGGACGTGGTGCGTCTGGCACCGTCACCGCCCGCTCCCGTCCGAACAAGCCGTTGTACTCCATGACAAGGACACGAGGCGAACACACCGTGATCGCGCTCCAGAGCCAGTAGTCGAAGCTGTCGATATCGATCGACATGAAATCAACCTCACCCGCCACGCCCTCTTTGGACAGAAACGCATCGATCGTCTTCGTCTCAAGCAACGCCCTCACCACGCGCACCCCAGGATTGAACTGAAAGAGATCCTTGGCGCCAAATACCGCCTTCCGGTTCGCATCGACCATGAGGCCGCTCCACCCAAGCTCATAGGCCAATATCGCTGAGTTGCCACCGGACGCTCCGCTGCCGATCTCGACGAATGTGCGGTGCCGGACACCCGCGGCACGCAGGAGAGCCAGCGTGATTCCGTCTTCTTCATGCTGAGATCTCAAGCGAAACCGCTGGGCGGAAAGCGCCGATGGGCTAGGCAACTCCGTGCCAACGAGACACGTATGACGTACCAGCGCGTTGAGCTGCCGACGAAATACCATCCGCCACTTCGCTTCCTGCTTCTGGTTCGCGCCGATCCGTTCGACCAGCTTGGTGAGTCGAACGAGCTGCCTGTCAATCGCGATCAGTTGCTCGCGCGTATCGGCCAACTAGGACACCCCCACTCCGGCCTGCACGCGCTGATCGACACGACCCAGCGCGAGCCGCACCACGTCGGCATCCTTGGTATCCAGCGGAACGAATGACCCACTCCGGAGACTCGAAAACACGCGCTTGGACACTTCGAGATGGTCGAAGCGAAACGCCGTGGGATTCGAGAAGAACGCGACCGTGTTGGTGCCACAGAAAGGCGCAAGATACGAAAATCCGCCGTAGGTGCCAACAAACGCATTCGCACCACAAATGATGCGCGTCTGAACCTCCAGATTCGTCTCTGGGGTCATCAGATGCTCGACTGTGTGCAATCGTTCCTGGCGCGGCGGCATGAAGTCGGAGTGATCATCGTAGCGCTGGCCCGTGTTGAGGAGTACGACATCGGTAGTCTGCGAGATTTCAGCGAGTACCCGTGCGATGAACGCGTTGTTGGCCGACGACTCCGGGAGCGCGGAATTTGCATAGAACTTGACCGCCACGTAGTCACGGGGCAGTTCCGCCGCCAGTTCGCCGAGGGGCAATTTCGGCAGCTGGCGAAAGGTCCCAAACGCTTCGACCAGGGTAATGGGCGCCTGCTGCCGCCAGAAGACGTTGAACAGGTTGTACATCAGTGACGGGTGCAGGATCTTGACCTTGTTCATCCCCCGCGCACGCTTGACGCGCTCGATGACCTCGTGATCAAAGTCGCCGATCTCAAGGTGCTTCAAACGACCCCGCTGCTCATGTACCCGCGTCTCGTTGCGAAGCCTGAATTCGTCGGCGCTATACAGCGACAAGATGTCGTGATAGTGGGGTGTGATATGTCGGTACCATGGCGCGGCGCCTCCGCGTGATACGACAATGAGCTGGTCGTCGTGCAAGCTGGCATACGACTTGACCCACGCAAGAAAGGGAATCCAGTACAACAGTTCGAAACCGGCTTCGGTGAGCCAGGGACCGACGATGATCGGCCGCTCCTGGCGGCCGAGCATCGTGACGATTTCCTTGGTTTCGTCGACCTCTGGCACACCCGGAAAACGAAGATTCTTCGCCGGGTCGCGATGTTTGTTGAGTTTCGGCGTCAGGATGGCGCCCGTTCCCTGACGCAATTGCGGAGGTTCCTCGCCCACAATCTGCCTCAGGTGCGATGCCGCAAACTGACGGATCTTCAAGAACACCTGCTTCCTTGCGTGGCGACGGAAACGACGATACTTGTACCGCGATTCCTTACGCAGCGGCTGCGTGGCATATCTGATGTGCGCGAAGACCAGCCACGGGAACAGCAGCACTCGCGCCACGACCGCCGCAGGCGGCGCACCGACCGGCGCCGGCGCGGGCACCTTGGCCACATCCTCGATGGCACGCGCGAAACGTGGCGTGGACGGCTTGTCGATTCCCTGCGGACGGATGAACGCCCCAGTGAAGCGCCGCGCGCGCTCTATACCCGGCCCCGGATCAGTCAACGTCGCCGACAGCTGTCTCACGTGCTCACCCAAGCTGCGCGCCGTCTCCAACAACCCGCCACCGACCTCCAGCAGGTAGTGAAAGTGAATGGTGCCTTCCTGGTTGTCTTCCGAGATTTCCGGTAGCAGTATCGAAAGAACGGGCTTCCCGACAACGGCCGCTTCAAGAAACGCGCTGGTGTTGAGACCGACAACGGCCGACGCGTAGTGCAGCGAATCGAAGTAGTCGTCCTTGGTGACCGGGTTGATCGGGTGACTGCCGAACAGCGTGATGTTCTTGAATTCCGTCAAATCGATCTGCTGCCACTCGTCAAGCCGTCGCGGGTGCGGCCTAATCAGCAGACCTGCCTCGCGCAACAACGGATCGGCGCTGCCACGCACATGTTGCACCCAGCTTTCAGCGAATCGCGCCTCGTTGGCGGTGTTCTTGAACAACGAGGAGCACAGGTAGAGCACGAACGGCCGTCCTGGATCAAGGCCCGCCCGCTCACAGAATTCCTCACGCGAGCGCGATGGCTGGCGTGCGAACCACTGGTCGTAGCACTGCGCCCCTGTCACCACGACTCGGTCGGCCGGGACCCGATGAAGGTCCATCGCTTCCTGCCTCTGCCTGGGGTTCCAGACCGTGACGAGGTCCGGAATCGCGCGTAGTAACGACTTGCTGGACAGGTGATCCCAGCTACCCACGCACAGTACCGTCCGCAGACCAAGCGCCCGGGCACTCAGGTAGTGGTCGAGCTGCGGCGAACCAAGATCGACGAGCGGTGTCATCAGCACCACGTCCGGCGCTTGCTCCTGATAGAACGCCGTGAGCTCGCGGCTCCGAGGCACCGCCTGCTCGAATTGACGCAGAATCCAGCGAAGGACTCGCCGTCCACCCGGTGTTCGAAGCACGGGCAGCTTCGCCAGCCACAGCACCAGGGCCGACGTCCGCTCCTCCGATCGCCCTCGAAGACGGGGCGCTGCGTCATACAGAGGATCGAGAAAACGCAGGTAATCGACGCCGAGACGGAGTTTCCGCCCGAGATCGGCCCACGCGCCAGATTGCCGACCCGGCGTCCACCCAACCGTCACTGCCGGGTACTGATCGGCAAGGCGCTCGACCAGCTCCGCACCGCCGAGCGATTCTTCGCGGTCGGCCGACAAGTGAATGGTGTGACCGCGCTCGGCCAGTTCGGCAATCGCCGACTCGAACAGCCGCAGGTAAGAGAAATGACGTGCCAGAAATAGAATTTTCATGCGGACCTTCGCCACGGGCGCTCTCGCCCCGTGAGGCGGGCGCACAGACGTTCCGCACGGGGCGTCGCGCCTGTCTTTCGTAAGGTGACTAGCTAGCACAGCATAGAGAGCGAGCAGCAGTGCATGTTTCACCCGCTTGTACACCCACCTCGGCCATCCGAGCATGGACAGCACCCCGCGCTGCACGCTCGACTTGCCGTAGTGCCGCCAGGCGTAGGCGGCGGCATACTCGACGACCATACTGGCCACCTCGCGGCGCGGCAGTCGCAACGACGATTCCCCAGGACGCGCGTAGGTCGCCCACAGCGAGCGCGCATGCAGGTACCACGGGGGCGTACGCGCTGACGGCCGAGCCGTCCCCGGCGCGAAGAGCGTGGTTCGCTGGCGGCCAATGCTCCCCTCCGAAAACTGGCGCCGGAACCAGAGCGCCTCTGGCACCTGGCGGATTTGGCCCTGCAACGAGAGTTCGGCGATCAATAAACGGTCGGGGGCAAGTACCTCACGAAACACGCCGGCGCGCCTGACGGCGTCAGCGCGCATGAGTCCGTACACCGCATCGCCAGCCGCCAGCGAATTGCTGCGACTGAGATGTGTCCAGCGCGTCCGTCTATCTTCGACGCCAAACGTCTCGAACTGCCGTGCCGGCTTGGCCAATAACGCGCCGGCCGGATCGATCCGCTGGGTGAGGGGATATGCGAGCACGACCTCCGGATATCGCTCAAGGGTGTCAACCAACGTCGCGAGCCAGTTCGGCTGCCAACGATCGTGGTCGCTTCCCCAGGCGTAGTATGCGACCCCGGCCGCAGTCGCCTCCTCGAAAGCCTTTCGCCAGGCAGCCACCATGCCGCGGCGCTCGTCGAACCTGAGATAACGTACCCTGCGATCGCTCCGCTCATAGGCACGTGCCACCACCTCAGTTCCGTCCGTCGATTCATCATCAATGAGGATGACGGCGAAATGCTCGAACGACTGCGCCAGGAGCGAGTCGAGCGCCTCAGGAAGGTACTCGGCGCGGTTGTGCAGCGCCACGCCGATGACCACTCGTGGAGTTGACATCGTCATTGCGCCTGGCCAATCAGCGTCTTGAGACGTCCCTTGATTCTCGCCAACTGCTTGCGCCACGCTGAGCCTGAACAACCAGCCCGCATGATCTCGGTCACGGCATCAATCTGATGAGCGCGCCGGCGCGCGCGGCGGCGAGCGCGAAGCACGCGCTGCTTCTCGGCGATACGCCCCGCCCGAGCCGCCGCGGAGGCTCGCTTGTGCGCCGCCTTTGTCACCTTCGCGCGGTCACTGATCATCTCCGGCGTGTCGCGAAGTACGGCGCGGAGCCATCCTGTCTCGGACGACTGCGCAATGCGCCGCGCGAACGGCTGGGCGGCAGCGTGCCACGCTGGCGGCACATCGGCCGGCAGCGGTGAGGCCTCCGCGAGCTGCTCTATCGCGGCGACGAACGCGGGGGTGGCCGGCACGTCGAGGCCCTGAGGCCTGATGAAGGCGCGGACGAATTTGAGGTTCTGCTGGTCTCGCCGCCCAGGCTGCCGAAGCGCCAGCGCCAGCGCCGTCAGGTGACCCGGAAAATTGCGCGTCACCTTCAGCAACCCACCTTCGACGTCTATCAAGTACCGAAAGTGCTGCATCCCCTCCTGGTACATCTGCATCTCAGGAAGCAGCAGCGAATGCACGGGGCGGCCCACGACCGCTGCCTCCAGAAACCCGCTCGTCACCAGACCAATCACCGCGTGACTGTGATACAGCGAATCGAAGTAGTCTGCCTGCGCATCAGGGCTGACGGGATTTCGTCCGAACAACGCCACGTTCTCGAAGCGTTCGAGCGAGATGTCCTTCCATTCGCCCATCCGCTCCGGATGCGGTCGCACGAGAATCGACGCCTCTCGAAGTCCAGGGTCGGCACTCCGTCTGACCTCCTCCAGCCAGCGCAGAACAAACTGAGACTCGTACGGATTCGGTGTCAGGACCGAGCAGATGTACAGCAGCATCGGATGCTCAGCAGACAGGCCGACTGCCCGACAAAAGGCGGCGCGATCACGGGAGGGCGTGCGTCTAAACCACTGGTCGTAGCATTGCGCCCCTGTGACAACGATCCGTTCTGCGGGCACACCGTGCCACTCAATCGCCTCGCGCCGCTGGGTCTCGTTCCACAGCAGCACACGATCGGGCACGTTACGCAAGAGGGCCTTACTGGAGAGCTGATCCCAGCTGTACACACACACCCCAGCGCGACGTCCGAGCGCCCGAACCGCCCTCAGATGGTCGATCTGGGGTACGCGCCAGGCCGTCACGGAAGCGAAGAGCACGACATCCGGATCCTGCGCGTCAATGAAAGCCTGACTGGCGGCGCTTATCGGCATCATCGCTTCGGCGACGCGCAGCGCGGCAGCAATTGCGTGGCGCGCGATCGAAATCTTCCCTAGCCCCGCGTCCATCAGCCAGAGCACGCCCCTGGGAATACGTTCACGCAGCGTCAGGCGGATCTTGCTGAAGTTTTCGAACGACTCCTCATGGAAGCGAACATAGTCTGTGGCGCTGCGCAGCTTGCGGGACAAACGAAACCAGGGCTCAGCATCGAGCGACGGCCCGAATCCGTACGTCACTCCAGGATGCTCCGCCGAAAGGCGCTCCACCAGCGCGCTGCCACCGATTGAGTCGGCCTCGTCCGCGGCTATATGGACCCGATGCCCCCGGGCGACGAGCGCAGCGATCGCCGACTCAAAGTTGCGCACGTAGCCGAAGTGAGCTGCGCAGAACAGAAGCTTCACGTCTTGCTCCCGCACGTGCGAACGAACAGACTCGAATTGTGCTGCCGACGCGTCGTTGCCCACTTCATCGCATGCGAGATCCGGTAGGCGCAGGAACGGCACGTCGATCCAGCGAGCCCAGACGAAGCTGCGATTTCCAGGATGTCGCCAAGACGTTCAGTACTGAATCTTTTTCTGCACGTGTAACGAGGTGGTCGACAGGACATCGGCGATCCGCGCCCCAGCCTGTCCGTCGCCGTAGATGTGTTCGGGAGGGTACGGCCCGTGCTCAATCTGGTGCCGGACAGCGTCCACAATCGCGGCAGGTGCGTGATCGACATCCATCACGTTCGAACCGCGCTCGCGTCCGTCCTGCCGACTGCCGATATTCACGGCCGGCGTCCCCACGAACGCGCCTTCCCGAATCGACGCACTGGAGTTCCCGACCAAACAGGCGGCGCTCTTCATCAGGCGCAGATAGGTCTCGACGGGAAAGTTTTTGTAGAACCTCATGTATTCCGGTCTGTAGTCCTCCCGGAACTTCCGCATGCCACGAGACACATCCTCTGATCCCGCGTCGATATTCGGCCACAGCATTACTGTCGGCATCCGCAGCTCCTGCAGCGCCCTCAACGTTTCCCCGATCTGATCCTCCCCACGACCGTACTCGGTGGTTACCGGGTGCTGACTCACGAGCAAGAACGGCTTCTCCGTCGAAATGTGTCCACCGACACCCTCTCGATCGAGCCACTCGGCGTCCATATCCACCCCGTCATTGGTGACGATCTCTGACACCAAATCGATGCGCGGGCAGCCGACGACATGGACAGCACCGGGAGCCTCCCCCAGGCGGATGATACGGTCGGCCGCCGCCTGGTTCGCCGGAAAATGTATGTGCGCCAGCTTGGTGATGGCGTGCCGGATGCTTTCGTCAATCGTCCCAGTCACCTCGCCACCCATCGTGTGAGCGAGCGGGATGTTCATGTAGGCACCCGCTACCGCGGTGGCCATCGTCTCGAAGCGGTCACCGACGGTTACGACGACGTCAGGCTTGAGCAACTCAAAGAGCGTAGGCAACTCCAGAAGACCGAGCCCCGTGGACTTGGCCATCGTCACCGGTGTCTCGCCCTCCACGATCATGTTGACCCGGGCGTCCGGCGTGAAGCCATCGCGCTCGATCACCTCGACCACCGACCCAAAGCGGTCGAGGAGCGCCGAGGCGGCCACAATGATCTGGAGCTGTAGCTCTGGGTGCGCTTGAAGGGCACGCATGACCGACTTGATGCTGCCGTAGTTGGCGCGGGATCCGATGACGACACATACCCTACGCATGATGTTTCAGGCCGAGCCTCTTAGGGTTTGAAAAATGATCGGAAGGACGACGGGGCACAGCGATGCCTTCACCGCGCGTGATCAGACAAGACCCACCGAGCGCTGGGGATCCGTCGGACGCGCCTCGCACTCGCCGATCCCCACGTCACGAGTGTCGAATCTCGGCAACTCGTAGCGCGACTCCTGGCCGATCACAACGTCTCGGCGCGCCGTGTTAAACGCCATGGTATAGCCGCACTCCTCAAGCACGCTCAGCGTGTTCGAATTGTACGTGTGCGCGAGACCGTACGGATAACAGAACGACACCCCGCGCTGGCCAGTCAGGCCGCCAATAGTGGACGGCCCGTTTCGAAGCTCCGCGCGCTGCCGCTCGCGATCGAGCCGCGACAACACCGGATGTGTTTCGGTATGAAAACCGAACGTCATGCCACCGTCTGCCATCTCGCGCACCTGACCGCCGGACAGGTATAGCTCCCGTGCGAACGCCTCGGTCTCACCGATGTGGCGCTCGAACAACGTCGACAGTGTGCGATCAGCAACCGCGTACGGAATCTCATAGTTTAGTACGTGCTTGATCCGGACATCAGGCGCATCGTCATAGCGGTAGACGCCCTCGCGTTCGCTTCCGCGCCCTTGCAAGACGGTCACGCCTTCGCCCTCAATTGCTGCCGCCACTTCCCTCGCAAACTGGTCGCCACCAAGCTGACTCAAGAGGAAATGTGTCTTGTGCACGTTCAGCAGCACCGGTCGGGGGCCGAGCGTTGCGCCTGACAAAAAAAATATTCCGCCGAGCCCTCGCGAGTGTAGGAGGGGGAAGCAGTATTCGTAGTGATCAACAAACCCGTCATCGAACGTCAGGAGCGCTGTTGGGCGATCGAATCCGGATTGTCCGATGACCGCCCGCTCGAACGTGACGCCGTCAATGATGTCGAAACGCGCCTGCAGCCAGTCGACCTGCGCCGCGAAGTCTGTCCCCGAAAGCGCCTTGATTCCCGGAAACGGCGTGCGCTCGACGTCGCGGACGTAGTGATAAAAGATGACGGTACAGCCGTGGGAGGTCATGCTGCACCCTCAGGCCCAATCAATCGCAACGCGGCATCACGGGTATCGCGCGCGTCCAAATACTCGGTAATCATCGACGTCTCAAAGTTTCGGTACGCGGTTCGAACGGCACCGGCGCTGAAGTCTTTCCGCTGATAGAGACGACCGCCGCTCCATTGTGGCACTGCGCGCACGGTGCCGGACATATGCGCCGCTGCTGCCAGGACCAGAGCCTGAGCCGCTGCGACGATGGTCTTGTTGCCGAGATCGTGAGGCCCGTCACCGGCCTCTATCGACGGACGGGCGTGCGACACAATCGGGCCGGTATCAATTCCTGCATCCAGATAGTGAATGGTAGCCCCGACGTATTCAGGCTCGCGATTCACCAACGGCCAGAAATTTGTGCCGGCACCCCTGTAATACGGTGAGAGCCCGAGATGAATATTAAGAATCCGTCCTTCGAACGCCGACAGAAACGGCTCCCGCAGAATACCGGTACCGAAGACCAGGACCACGTCCGGCCGCGCCGCTATCATCCGTTCGACCTCAGCCACCCCACTGCAGGCCCCAATGGGCACGACGCGATGCGCCGAACCACTGTCGAGACGGACGGCCTCATGCCCGGCAAAATATCGCTCTTCTGACTCATCCCGATTGGAGAAATGTCGCGCGATGACCCTTTCGTCGTCGGCATTGTTGGCGTATCGTTCCGGGCGGAAATTTTTTTCCTCCTGCCACACGCCGGCGAGATCATAGGCCGCAGCAACGGTGTTGGCGACAAATACGTGTCGCTGGAACGTGCTCGTCAAGAGAATGGCCCTCACGACCACCTTGCCTTCAGCGGCTTGACCACCGACTTCTGCCACCGCTTCCTGACGAGCTTCAGGCGACGCTGGGTTCGCGACGAGGCCTTGGCTGCCACTCTTTGCCTGTGGCGTACCACCCTGCTGACCAGCCTCCGCACTGGCTTCAGCGGATCGGGTCGATGGAGCCAGCTACCGACGATACCGAAGAGCGCACCCGACAGCACAACTGGCCGCACGCCGTAACCCCACCACGGCTGTCCCTTCGGTCGCGGCGCGGCCTCCGCTGCCAACCGCTCGACCGCATCGGCAAACACCGGGGTAGCCGGCAGATCGATGCCGTGTGGCCGGACAAAACTCGCAATGAAGCGCTGCGTTTCGGCGAAGGCGGCGTCAGGGTCAAGAAGCCGCTCGCTCAATTGGCGGATGTGCTCGTCGAGCGTGGAGGCAATCCGGACGCAACCACCATTCTCCGGAAGAAGGTGATGAAAGTGAATGGTGCCTTCCTGCGTATCTGAAAACTCTTCAGCGGACATTGAGAACACCGGACGTCCGATGATGGCGGCCTCAATCATGGCGCTCGTGTTGATCCCGACGACTGCCGCAGCATGGTAGATAGAGTCGAAGAAGTCAGTCCGACTCTCGGCCTCGATCGGGTTGTACCCGGCACCAGGAAATACAGCGATCCCAGGCCGGTCCGCCATCGGGTCCGTACCCCACACATGAAAGTTGTACGGATGAGGCCGCACCAGTACGTTCGCCTCCCGTAGCGTCGCATCAGAACTCGAGCGTAGTGCAGCCTCCCAGCGACGCACAAAGGCAACCTCGGCGTTCGACTCGGAAATGAAGCTGGACGACCCCGTGAACAGCAGAAACGGACGAGTATCTGGCAGCCCGACCCTGGCGCAGAATTCCCTGCGGTTTCGTGTCATCCGCTTGACGAACCAGCGATCGAACAACTGCGCACCCGTCACGACAATTTTCTCATCCGGAATGTAGTGATACTCGCGCGCCTCCTGCTTTTGCGCTTCGTTCCAGACGATCACTAGTTCCGGCTCAATTCGAATGAGACCTTTGTTCGTCAGATTGTCCCAGCTTGCGATACACACGGCAGTCCGGATGCCGAGCGCCTGAGCGGCCTTGACCCAGTCAACCTGCCTGGACGCGGCGTCCACCAGTGGGGAGACGAGCAGAACATCGGGATTCTGTGCACGAAGGAAATCGACCATGGGATCACACAGCGGAATTGCCCGTTCAGCCGCCATGAGCGCGCGCTCGACCGCCCGAACGGCGCTGGGCGGCAGCCGCGGAATGGCGTCGAGCCAGTGGTATGCGACCGGCAATACTTTCCGCTTGATCCGAACCCGAAGCGCCCGCGCCACCGCAAAACGGGGATGGAGGAAACGCATATAGTCCATCATCCCGCGAAGTCCGAACGCGATATCTCCCCACATGCCTTCGTGTGACGGCACGACACCAAGCACACGCACACGGTCTGCGTACGCACTGAGACCTTTGAGTCCCACCGGTTTCTTGGCGTTGAAGTGATTGACCGCGATGGCGACGGAATGTCCGCGCGCCGCCAGTTCCTCAATCGCGGAATCGTAGAACCGGAGATACTCCGGCGTGTCCATGACAAACAGGATCTTCATGGCTCGGTCACGCCACCAGCGAGTGCGAGGCGCACCAGCGCGAGATTGGCCACGTCGATCGCTACGAGCGTGGGGCCACCGAGCTGCTCAAAAGCGCGCTGGGCGACGTTGAGGTGCTGCACCTTGAAGGTCCGCTGTGAATAGAACGCCAGCGACGGGACGCCGCAAAATGGCGCCAGGTACGAATATCCGCCATAGGTGCCGACAAACGCACGGGCATGCGCAACGACTGCCGTCTGCACGGCCAGATTCTGCTCCGGCGCCATGTGCTGCGCACCGATACTGAACACACGGTCGCCGGCTGCGTCAAAGTCTCGGTGGTCGTCCACCGCGAACGGCGTATTGAGCAGGACAACCGGCGAATGCCGACTGATCGTATTGATGGTCGACACGACGAATGCGCGGTTCTCCCGCGTGTCGGGAAAGCAATCACTGAAATAGAAGCGCGCCGCGACATAGGACGCGGGAAGCTCCTGGGGCACGGCAACATCCGCCGTACCGATTGTTTCGTAGGTCGCGTACTTGGCCACGCGTGAGAGTGTCGCCAGATCCTTCCACACCGGCATGAACAGCCGGTACATCATCCCCGGGTGCAGCAGGTCCGTCTGACCGAGGGTGCGCTCGGCCACAACCCGCTTGACGACCTCCGCGTCGAACGCTCCGACGAGGCGCTGCTTCTTTTTGACTTCCGTTGCAGCGCGGAACTCATCAGGAGAGAAGAACGAAAATACGTCGTGATAGCCGCCGGTCGCAAGCGCGCCGTACCAACGCGCCACGCCGCCTCGAGAGACGACGATCAACCGCTCCGGTGGGATTCCATACGCCGCGACCATCCTCCGGACGAACGGCACCCAGTACAACAGCTCGAACCCCACCTCGCCGGTCCAGGGACCGATGATCACCGGCCGGTCGCGGCGAAGGAAATGCTCGACGCGACGGGCCAGACGGCGATCGTCCACGCCCTGTTCGTCGAGGAGGCGCGCGCGCTCGAGGGCATCGGAGAACGCGCGATCCTGCTGGGCGAGCGAGACGTGCACATCCTCCAGGCGACGGTGTAACTCACTGAGCGAGTCCCCGCTGGCACGCGTGGCCAGCCCGGCGCTCAGTCCGTCGAGCCGCTGGCGCTGGACCGCAAGTTCTTCCCGCTGGGCACGGCCGAACTTGCCGATCTTCTCCTCGACCGCCGCAAGACGCTCGAGATGCCACCGGCCGGTAAGCCGTGCCAGCAGCCGGCCGAATCGCCCTCGCTCAGTCACGGCGCCTGCCGATCCTGTCCAGGTCGCCATCGACCAATCCAGCGTCTTGCGCCCTGCGTGAGTCGCGCGCGCATCGCGACTCGACCACGCTGCCGCATACGCGCCGCCTTCGCACTCTCTCGCACGCGCCTCCGTCGTGTCTTGTCGGCCTCGGCACGCTGACGTGTGGCTTCCTTCCCCTGCACAGCCGCCTCCCGTGCCATCGTCGTCTCGGCCCGAACCCGCGCCCGCTCTCGTGTTCTGGCCTCCGCCGAACGACGACGTTCCTCGCGCCTGCGGTCGTGCTCCTCACGTTGGCGCCTGCGTTCCCGCTCACTACGGTGCCGATCGTCACGGACGACCTCAGACCCGTAAATCCATCGCAGCATCAGAAACGTCGGCGCCATCGCCGTGCGAAGCAACCGGAAACGGAACGGCGTCCCCTCGGGTGCCGGTGCCGGCATCCCCAGGAGATCGTCAACAGCGTCGCAGAAGATGGGAGTCGCGCTCGTGTCGAGGCCGTGTGGACGGATGAACTCCTGCACAAACTGTGGATTTGTCCCTGGCTGATCCGGGGAACGCCGCAACGACGCGACGAGCTGCTCGTGATGCGCCTCAAAGCTGCGGCTCGCTCGCAGAACCCCGCCGCCAACCGTGAACAGATAATGGAAGTGCAACGTGCCTTCCTGGTTCTCATGAAACTCCGGCAGCAGGATCGTATGGACCGGACGGTCGACGACTGCCGCCTCGAGAAACGCACTCGTGTTCATGCCGACGACGGCGCTGCAATAGAACAGCGACTCAAAATAGTCGTCCTTGGATGCATCATCCACCGGGTTTGATCCGTACAACGTGACGTGTTCAAGCAGCGAGAGGTCCACCGTCTCCCACTCGCCCATCCGCGTCGGATGCGGCCTGACGAGCACCGCCGCTGAACGCAGCTCTTCGTGCGCGCTGTCCCGAAGGCTCTGCACCCATCGGCGCACGAACTCTGCCTCGGCCGGGCTTCCCGGGAACAACGCGGAACAGACATACAGCAAGAACAGCCGGTCGGTGGGGAGCCCCACGCGACGACAGAAGTCCTCGCGCGACCGGATCGGCCGCCGTGCGAACCACTGGTCGTAGCACTGCGCGCCAGTGACGACAACCCGCTCGGGTGGCACCCCTTGCAGGCGCACAGCCTCGTCCTTTTGTGTCTCGTTCCATACAAACACCCGGTCAGGCAGATGTCGGACAAGGGCCTTGCTCGACAGATGATCCCAGCTGCCTACGCAAAATGCCGTCCGCAACCCCATTGCCGAGGCCGTGCGGAGCACGTCGAACTGTGATGACCCTAAGTACACGAGCGGCGTGATGAGTACGACGTCCGGCCTCTCGTCCTGCAATTGCCGCGCGATCTCCGGCACCGGCGGCAACGCCCGCTCCAGCGCACGTAGCACGGCCAGAAGCCGGCGCCGATTCGCCGCATGCTGAAACAGCGGCCCGTTGCTGAGCCGCACTAGTGTCGGCGGCACACGCTCCGCCGCACGCGCTTTGAGCTTGGGAATGGCGTCGTATTCCGGCAGAAAGTACCGCAGATAGTCCACCCACAGGCGGATCGTTCTGGCCACGTCAGACCAAAACGGAGACATCGACGGCGACAACCTGCTCCACGTCACGCGCGGATGGTCCTCGAGCAGACTTTCTAGCGCCGGACGCAGACCACGCGCAAGCCAGGCGCCACGGCCAAGCGCAAGGTGGATATCATGGCCGCGAACCGCCAGTTCGCGGATGACCGACTCGTACATCCGGAACGAACCCAGATGCCGCATCGAAAAGAAGATCTTCACACTGAGTTCGCTGGCGATGATCAGCTGCGCCCGAGACCCAATCGACGCTTGATTTGGCCCATCACCGCGGCGCGCCGCTTGGCGCGTCGATGATGCTGCGTGCGACGCTCCCGAGCGGCCTTCAAGGCCAGCTTCTCGCGCTCGGATGCCTCGATGCGCGCCTGGCGCGCCTGCAGTTCCTCCCGTCGTGCCTCCGCCGCGAGCCGCACCCTATCCAGCCGCGCAGTCTCCCGTTCCGCCAACCGCTGCTGCCGCTCTACCTCGCGTTCGCGGCGATACGCGTCCCGCCGGCGCGCGCGCTGCAGCTCCAGGACCGTTCGGTCTCCCGGATTATCAACGCGCGCAACCACGGCGCGCATGGCCACCGCAGCCGGGGACAGCATCAACCGCAGCGCTGGCGCCCAAGGCGGCTCGCGTACCGGCTCCGGCGCAGCCGCACGGCCGAGATCTTCGATCGCGGCCACAAACGCATCCGTCGCAGCGCGATCGAGCCCGAGAGGTCGCACAAACGCAGTGACGAACGGGACGTTCAGATCCGCGGCGACCGGCTCGCGAAGCGACGCCGCGAGCTGCGTTCGATGCTCGTCGAAGCCGCGTGCCACGCGAAGTACGCCACCCCCGACCTTCGTCAGATAGTGGAAGTGGAGCGTGCCTTCCTGTCTCTCTCTGAATTCCGGCACGACGATGGTGTGAACCGGTCGCCCGACAATCGCGGCCTCGATAAACGCGCTGGTGTTCAGCGCTGCCATCGCAGCGCTGTAGTACAGCGACTCGAAATAGTCCTCCTTCGAGCGATCATCGACCGGAAGCGAACCGTAGAGCGTCACATCCGGAAGGTCCGACAGGTCGACCTCGTTCCACTCCTCCAATCGCGTCGGGTGCGGACGCACCAGGATGGCCGCCGACCGCAACAGCGGATCGTCGCTGGCCCGGATCTCCTCAATCCATTGCCGTACGAATCGAGCCTCGGTTGGTGTGTGAGGGTAGAGCGCCGAGCAGGCATATAACAGAAACGGTCGGTCGGCGGGCAGCTTCAACATTTCGCAGAACTGCTCCCGCGTGCGAGCCGGCACGCGGTCGAACCACTGGTCGTAGCACTGCGCGCCGACGACGACCAGCCGTTCCGGTGGTACGCCGTGCAATTCCACTGCTTCGCCTACCTGGGTCTCGTTCCACACCAGCACCCGGTCCGGCATCTCACTGATTCGTCCCTTACTCGAAAGGTGATCCCAACTTCCGATGCTGAGTACGGTTCGGGCGCCGAACGCTCGGGCGCTGCGCAGCACGTCGATCTGCCGTGAACCCAAATCAAGCATGGGCGTGACAACGACGAGGTCAGGCTGGTACTCGCGCATGATGCTGTCGGTCTCCGGCTGCCAAGGCAATACGCGTTCGACGGTCCGCAGAAAGCCGACCAGAACCCTGCGCCAGGACTCGGTGCGCAGCAGCGGCCAACCGGTGACGCGCCGGAGAATCGGGGGCACGCGTTCTCCGACGCGCATGCGCAAACGCGGCGCATGCGCATAGGTCGGCTCGAAATAGCGAAGGTAGTCAAGCCAGATGCGGACTGTCGCAGCCAGCTCGCTCCAAGCGCTCGGGCGCATCTCCTCCCAGCTCCAGCGGATCTGCGGCACGTCTGAGAGCAGCCTCTCCGGATCGATACCTGATCCGATGCTGTCCCGCCTGTTCGAAAGAATCCGGATGTCGTGTCCGGCGGTGGCCAGTCGAAGGAGCACCGATTCGTACATCCGCAGCGAGCCGAGGTGCCGCATCGAAAAGAGGATACGCACTACGCCATCACCTATGGCACCTGATCCGGTTGCCCCTTGCGCCAGACGAGAAACACGTGCAGACCCAGTTTGCCTCGGCGTACCAGCCATCTCAATGGGCCGATGACCAGACGACGTACACCCCCGACCAGAATCCGAAGGGCCATCCTCGGCACCCTCTTGAGAACGCGCGCGGCGTAGATGCACTGTGATGTCAGGCGGCGGAACGCCAGTCGGGCCGGACGCGTCCAGTGCAGCACCATCGAGCGCAGCTTTACCCGCTCCATCGTGAGCACCGTTGTTACGACCGCTGCCGGGATGAGCGCCCAGCGCAGGAGGCGCGCGCGCGCGGAAGGGACATGAGGCACCAGAGCCGGACTGGCAGCCAGGCGCTCTATCTCAGTGACGACGAGAGGCGTGGCCGGAACGTCGAGTCCATGCGGGCGGATAAAGGCCTGCATGAACTGACGCGCGCGCGCACGCGCACCGCCTTGGTCAGCCAGCAGCCCAGCAAGCTGTGCCACATGCTCGTCAAGATCGGCTGCCAGGTGCAGCAGCCCTCCTCCGGCGTTCTTCAGATGTTGGAAGTGGGGCGTGCCCTCCTGTGTGTCCGCGAACTCTTCAGCCTTCACCGAGTAGACCGGGCGGCCGATGATGCCCGCCTCGATCATCGCGCTCGTGTTGACCCCCACCACGGCCTCAGCGTGATAGATCGAATCGAAGTAGTCGGCCCTGGCTGAACCGCCAATTGGATTCACGCCGGTTTTCGGCCAAAACGCCACGTTATCGAACTCGTCCGCCAGGTCGATACCACGCCATTGTTTCGCGTTCTGCGGATGCGGCCTCACGAGCAGACCGGCCGTGGACAAACGCGGATCCGCACTCGCGCGAACAGCTCCAATCCATCCGCGCACAAACGCAACTTCGTGCGGGGCGATGAAGGGCGACGAACAGAGATACAACAGGATCGGCCGCTCAGAGTCGAGCCCTACCCTTTGACAGAAGGCGGCGCGGTCCGACGCTGGTTCGGCTGCGAACCAATGATCGTAGGCCTGCGCCCCGGTGACCACGACTCGTTCCGCAGGCACGTCGTGCAGTTCGACCGCCTCGCGCTTCTGCAACTCGTTCCACACAAGGACGCGATCGGGGACCTCATGAATCAACCCCTTGGTCGTCAGATGATCCCAGCTGCCGACCCCAAGCACGCTCTTGATCCCCAGTTGGCGCGCACACCGCACATGGTCCACTTGATGCGATCGGAAATAGAGCAGCGGAGTGAGGAACAGCACATCTGGGTCGATGCGCCGGAATACGTCAGCAATTTCGCCTGGGGGTAGAAGCACTCGCTCGATAGTGCGAAACACACGGGCCAGCAGTGCCAGCCCTGGCCTCGACCGAAGAATCGGCACGCGGGCCACAGCGAGCGCGAAAGGCGGCGCCTGTTCGGCGGCACGTGCGCGGAGCTTTTCCGCCCCGTCCCAGCGTGAATCGAGATACCGCCAATAGTCCAGTGAGGCCCGCACTCCGGTTGCCAACGCGTACCATAGGCGGTGGCGACTCGACGGGAGGAGTTCGAGCGTGATCGAGGGATGGTCGGCAACCAGCAGATCCGCCATCTTCTGCCCGTCGATCGCGTCGCGTCTCTCGGCAAGCAGATGCAGTGTGTGCCCCTGTTCGGCGAGCACACGAATGGTCGACTGAAAATTTCGAAGGAAGCCGAAGTGGGTAGCGGAAAAGAGAATTTTCATACGTCAGGAAACATGGCCTTGGCCATCTGTACAAGCTCCCGCTCTCTCACCTACAAAAAGGTGCAGCCGTAGACACGCGCACCCCCCTTATCCTCCGGATCAGAAGCTGAACACTGGCAACTGTCGCACGGAGCAAACCTGTCTCGCGTTTTGCCTGGTTGAGGAGGTGGCGCGCGCTTCTAACTCATAGATGGTATGAGATTTGAGCGAAGAGGGTCAACTTGCGGCCGCGGCAGATCCTCGACCAATTCCGCGGTCGTACGGGCTGTATTGGATGGCCAAATTGTCTGAACGTGTCGGCGCCTTCGGCCGACCAGATCGACACGCTCAGATCCTTGGGGAGCGCGCCGCTCACAACGTCCTAGGAGACTCTAATTTCGGCGCCAGGTCAGGGGTGCTCAAGGGACGCCCAGCATTCGCTGGAGCCGGGCGGGAACCGGCGTCGACGGTACCCGATCCCTTTCGTCAGCCGCCACCACGGCTCCAGGATGGGGCGCAGGAGCATCGCGTCCGCTCGGTGATTCGTCGACGGCCAGCGCCTGCTGTCCCGCAGATGCAAGGTACTATTAGGCAGGCTCGGTGGTCTGAGTCACATGATCTACTCTTTCACACCGCTCATTGGAAAGCTGTGACGATCGCACTCACTATCATCGAAACGGTTGGCGACGATACGGTTAGCCCCTGCGGCAGTGCGCGTACACGACCAGAAAGTGCGGAGCTCCTGCAAACGAGTTTCACGCGGGTGGATTGCAGTATGGCGGGTTGTGTACACGCATGATGACGAGACCGCCCGCCACGAGTTCGCCACGCCAGGTCTCAATCGGCGGGACACTTGTTGGTGCCGCCGCTCCGATCTTTGTCATTGCCGAGATCGGCAACACGCACGAGGGCAGCTTCGGCCAGGCACAGGCGTTGATGACCGCGGCCGCTGAATCCGGGGCCCATGCTGTAAAACTTCAGACGCACCTGGCGGAGGCAGAAACCGTCGAGGGTGCGCCGTTTCCACCGTACTTTCGCCCGGTGGAGGCGCGACGCGCCTACTTTGATCGGATTGCGTTCGACGAATCGCAATATCGAGACCTCTCGCAGCTGGCCGCCTCTCTCGGCGTGGTGTTGCTCTCATCACCATTTTCGGCTGAAGCCGTCGATGTGCTCGATAGCGTCGGTATCTCCGCGTACAAGGTCCCGTCAGGTGAAGTAACGAACCTTCCGTATCGAGCCACAAGCGGAGCGTGGTTGCCGAGTTCTGCAAGAGCGCCCTGCGCGGAGAACCGCTCACGATCTTCGGCGACGGGAGCCAAACTCGCGACTTCCTGTACATCTACGATTTGCTGGCGGCGATACACGGTTGTCTCGGCAGACCAGACGTCTCTGGTGTCTTCCAGATGGGATGTGGCTTTGGCGTTTCAGTTCTTGACATCGCCGGAGTGATCCAGGGGCTGCGTGAGGGGCAGGGGCGTTCGATGCCGCCCCCTGATTTCCGTCCGGCACGGGCTTTTGAAGTGCACGATTGCTACTATCGGATCGACAAGGCCCGCGATGCTTTTGGGTTCAATCCGTCGGTTGGATTTCGGGAAGGGGTGCAACGGACGTGGACGTGGTTTCAGAAGAACGCGACCGGACGCGAAGCAGCCACCGGATCCTCGGAATAGTCCCCGCGCGCGGCGGGTCGAAGCGCGTTCCGCGAAAGAATCTCTGCGATCTCGCCGGAAAGCCGCTGATCGCGTATGCGATCGAGGCTGCCAGCAGTTCCCGCCTGCTGACCCGCACGATCGTGTCGACTGACGATATGGAGATCCGCCGAACAGCGGAGGCCCTCGGCGGAGACGTGCCGTTCCTCAGGCCCCCGGAACTCTCGGGCGACCAGTCCCCGTCGGTCGACTTCGTGACCCACGCCCTTGGCGAGCTCAGTGGCTCAAGCGCGAGCGAATTCGACTACGTGTGCATCGTGGAGCCCACCGCCCCCCTGCGGACGGCGCAAGACATCGACGCGGCTCTGTCGATGCTCCTCGCTGAAGGCACCGATTCACTCATCGGATTGACCCCGGTGGAGTACTCCAGCCCAGCACGACTCAGGGTCGTCAGGCAGAGTCGCGTACACCTCTGGGCTCCGGAACAGTGGCGAGAGGGCACGCGTCAACGCAACGTCGAGCAGGTATACCGGCCTGGGGGTGGATTGTTCGCGTGCCGCAGTGACGTTATCCTGCGCGAGCATTCGCTCGTCGGCAATTCGCAGTGTGGCTTTGTGCTGCCGGCAGAGCGTGGGGTTGACATAGACACGTTTCTTGATCTTGCATTCGCGGAGTTCCTGATGACGCGCACGGCTGCGCGCTGACTGGACGACACGCGCCGCATGGTCGACTCCACTGGAATGCCGGCACGATGCGCCATCGAATAGTCTGACAGACGTGCGCACCCTCCTTTCGGTCGGTCGCTCCTCGCACCCACGCGAATCCGACTCGGCGCCTCGTGCGCTGGCGGACCGTAGGCAGAACGTTGCGCCGCGATGAAGATCCTGTTTCTCGTCACGTCGATTCGCTAAAAAACTCAGCGCGGGAGGGATCCCCGTTCAGTGCGCAACGTGCCGCTCTGCACACGCCGAGGTACCACCACCCGGCTAGTCAGTGCGGGGGTTGGCTCAAGAGCGCGCCACGACGGAAGGCTCGCTGACCGACGCCTGCGATACTGGGATCGAGCCCGTCGTAAGTTCGCCCATGCTGGGCATCGGCGACGGCCGTCAGCCTCAACTTGACAGCGCGGGCGAGCATCAGATGACGCTGATCAGGGACCGAGCACGACGTCCGACAACGGCAGATCGGCAAGCCACACCCGGGTCGGCGGGTTGAACCGCCCCTGCTGCCAGTCGAAGGTCACCCGTTCGGCGGTGACGGTGACGACGTCCAGGGCAGCGCCGTAGCGCTCCTGGTAATTATTCCTGACTGTGCGAAGCGTCGCGATGACCTGCGACCCCTGCGCCTGGATTCCCTCGCCGGCCGCGACGTCTTCTGCAACCCTCAGTAGAATACCCGGCGCATTCGGGATGGCCTCGACGCGCGCAGTGACGTCGTCACCACCGATTTCGAACAGCACTCTCCTGGTGCGCCGGAAATCCTCTGGAGACTCAAGCGTGCTCGAGTACATCGGGAAATTTGAAATAAGCGGCTCGACCTCCACCGCCGAGACCGACACGAGCGCTTGCTGCACCGCCAAGACGGCCAGCAGCACCACGTGCCACGAGCGCAGAGGGGCCGTGGTCGATGCCGGCGCTGTCGCCTCCGCGCCCCGGTCAAGCAGCGGCCACGGGAGCAGTGCCGTGAACAACAAGAGCCAAGGCTCCCAGATGATTCCCTGAAACACGTAAAACCCGGCGAACAAGGAAAGCCCGATCCCGCCAAACGCGAGGCGGCGCCACGGCGAACGGACGAAGATGATGCCAATGAAGGAAGCCTCAGCGATGACGGCGCCGAGCGACATCAGCACGGCAACGGTCGGATGTGACGCCACCCACAAGCCCCACGTCAACGGCGCGTTGGCGGCATCCTCAAGGAAGTGGTACTTGATGGCGCCGGATGTGATCCACGCGAGACCGCTTTCATGAAGTTTGGCGTACGCTGCTGCCGCCAGGCCAAGGCCCAACATGAACCCGGGAATCCAGATTGCCAGCCCGTAGTGCGCGCCTGCGCGTACTTCTCCGGAGGGGCGATGTGCGAGGCGCGCATCGAGGCTGAAGCCGTCACCCCAGGGCACCACGGTGAGCGCGAAAAGCGTGGGCATCGCAAGGTCCCAGTCGTGCATACCCCGACCCTGCAACTCAACCAGCCGGCTGGCGAATATTCCCACGACCAATGCCACGTACGCTGGCCGCGTCCAGCGGCCGATGATGAACAGCCCGGCCAGCACCAGGGTCGTGACATGGAGGACCCGGCAAGCCGTCGCGCTCGCGGCCACCGCGTGCACCAGCGACCAGTCAGCCAACCAGCTGAGAGTGCTGTGCAGCTCGAGGGCACGTACGGGAGGGGGATCGCGGAGTACGACACAGAACAGCGCCAGGCCGAACACGACCCGAAATTGTCCCAGCGTGCGTGCAGTCAACGTCGGAACGGCGCGGGCGAGCATTGATCGCCACCAGACCCAGAGGGACATCGGCACTCCCCAGAGGAACACCGGCACGCTGGGAACCGCCGCAAGCAGCGCGACCACGAGGGCAAGTACGAGCAGATGCCGCGGCCCCTGAGCCGAGGCCCACCGCCCGACACCGGCAAAGCGATGGCTGATGAGGCGCGCCTCTGTGACGGACGCGTCAGCACTGAGGCGGAACCGTTGGCGATCAACGAAATGCGTGTCAGCCACGTCCGGGTGCATGACCAACGCTTCGAGATTTGAACGTCCGGCATCAGCGATCGTGTACGTCCACGTCGGCGGATCGCGCTCCACCACCGCGAGCCCGAAACGGCGCTCCAGGGTCGACCTCTGATCAAGCGACAGATCCGCGCGCCACCGCACATTGATGATCGGCAGCCCGTCCACGACCAGCAGTGGCCGCGCGAGCCCGACGCCCACCGCGAGGAGCAGAATCGCGCCACTCGCCCACTGGAGGACGGCAGCGGCGATACGACGTGATCTGTCGGTCCGCCCGCCCATCGCACTCCGTCCTCGGTTATCAGACACGCTGGCTGGCTCTACCAACTTCCACACGTGCCCTCATTCGTCGCTGAAGACATCTGGCAGCACCTGGATCACCCGTCTGAGCGCATCAGCCGGGAGCTCCATCGCGATCGATTCGGCGCCCTTCCGCGCGAGCAGCCTGAGTTTCGTCTGCCTCCCCTTGTCGAGAGTGGTCGTCAGACCGTGCAGTGCGTCGACCACCCCCAAGCCGGCGCGTTCCAGCAAACCACTGAGGCAGGCTTCGGTGAACGCGACGAGATGTGTGCGAGACTGCAGGCAGTACCCCACATCGCGATGGATCTCGATCGTATCAACCCTTGGCACGCTCACGAGACAATGGCCACCAGGCCTCAGGGCTCCCGCCAACTCTCGCAGGATATCCAGCGGGCGTCCCAGATGCTCAAGGACTTGATAGACGATGACGAAGTCGAACTGCGGCTCAGACGGTACGGCTGCCAGTCGCTGATGCCGTACAAACGCCTCATCTGTCGACGGCTCGATCCCAAACGTCTCCCAGCCATGATCCTGAAACGTGTTCAGCCAGGTGCCCGTACCGCATCCGAACTCCAAGACGCGGGCACCCGCAGTTGGCCGACTCGCGGCGAAGTGTCGGTCGAGCGCCGCCAGCATGATCGGTGCGCCGCCTTTCGTCTTGGTCTGCGCGTTGGTAACCTTACCGGCCCGCTTCTCTCGATACGCGCCTTCAGGTGCATATTGCGCGGCCAGCGCCTCTGTCGCTGGTTGAGGATGGACGAAGAGAAGCCCACAGTCCTGACATGCCACGACTTGCCTCTTTGCACGTAGGGGCCAGGCGTCCACGACATCCACCTGGTGACTGTCGCAGGCCGGGCACGAGATCGTGTGATGCATAATCGGTGCGTTTCTTACGCTGCCGGTCTCCACAGGCACGCGAAAAGCGCCGCGAGACACTGCGAGGTCCGCCAGCGTCCTCGGAAGAAGATACAACATCAGGATCTTACGAATCCCGGCACGATTCGTCATCGAATAAACTGACCGTCGTGCGAACGCTCATGTCGATCCGTCACACGTCGCACGCATTCGAATCTGTGCTGCGGGACGTGACGCCACGATGAAAGTCCTGTTTCTCGTCCACAACCTGGGAAAAACACGCCACTTCGATCGGGTGATTCAGGCTTTGACGGATCGCGGTCACAACGTCGTGGTTGGTGCTGCCCACAAGCGGAACAAGCCCTTGAAGCTTGGGGTCTTCGGCGACAACCCGCGTGTCGACGTCGTCACCAACCCTGTTCGTCGTACAGACGAGTGGGAACGACTCGTCAGGCCTCTGCGCCAGGCGCGCGACTATCTGAGGTACCTCGGTCCCGGATACGCGCATGCCGACAAGCTGGCCGAACGAGCCCGCGCCTACGCGCCGCCCGGATGGCCGGAGCGTCTGTCCGCCGGCGGCTCATGGCGCCGTCACCGCACATGGGTCAAGCTGGCTCTCGAGACTGCCGAGACCCTCGTCCCGAGCGAACGATACTACGAGCTGTACCTGCGGTCCCATGCCCCCGACGTCCTGCTCGTGACTCCACTCATCGACTTCGGGTCGTACCAGACGGACTATGTGAAGAGCGCGCATCGGCTGGGCATTCCGGTCGCGTTTCTGCCCTTCAGCTGGGACAACCTGACAAACCGTGGATTGGTGCGAATCGCTCCGGACCGGGTGCTGGTCTGGAACGAGGCGCAGAAGCGCGAAGCCACGACGTATCACGACGTGCCTCCGGACCGGATCGTCGTGACGGGTGCCGCCCGCTTCGACGATTTCTTCGAGATGCGTCCGGCATCCTCACGCGAGGAGTTCTGCGCGCGTGCTGGCCTCGACCCCTCGCGCCCCTTCCTGCTCTACCTCTGCTCTTCCCGCTTTGTGGCGCCGAACGAGGCGGCGTTCGTTCACAAGTGGGCGAGAGCCGTGCGTGGGGCGGCGGATCCGGCGATAGCCGCGTGCGGCATTCTCGTCCGTCCTCATCCGGCCCACGCCGAATCGTGGACGGGCGTGCGCTTCGACATCGACAACGCCGCGGTCTGGGCCGAATCGCCGAAGGTCCAGGCCGACCCAGCGCTCTACGACGCGCTCTACTACTCGGCAGCGGTGACCGGACTCAATACGAGCGCAATGATCGAGGCTGGCATCCTGGGCAAGCCCGTCTACACCATCCAGACGAAGGAATTCGCCGGCGGGCAGGAACAGACGTTGCACTTTCACTATCTGCTCGCCAGAAACGGTGGTCTTGTCGAGGTCGCTGTGGACTTGCCCGAGCACCTCTCTCAGATCGCCGAGGGGCTTGCGCATCCCGAAGCGAGCACGGCCCGAATCCAGCGTTTCATCGAAGCGTTCGTCCGGCCACGCGGTCTCCAGCAGCCAGTCGCCTCCGTGCTGGCGGAGGAAATCGAGCGAGTCAGCGCGATCAGGAAACGTCGCCGTCGAACGCCGATCTGGCACTATGCCGCGCGCTATGCGTTGCGCGCGGCGCTCAACCGCAGCCCCCGCCGGACGGCGAAACAATCTCCGTCACAGCCGTGAATTGACAAAGCCTTCGCCGAGTACGATGCGCCAGAACACGAGGTGAGCCGAGATCAACAGAAACGCCGCGACAGCCGTTCGCTTTGTGTCGTGGGCGCAGACCCACGCGAGTGCGTACACGGCCGGGAACGCGGCGAACACCAGATCCATTTCCCAGCTGAGACCCTGGATGGGCCAGAACAGCACCAGAAATACCACCGACGGGACTGCATACAGCAGCGCTGCGCGCGTCTCTTCTCTTCTCTCTTGCCACATCGTCGCGGCGACTGCCATCAGCGGGACCCCGACCGCCCAGGCGCTGAAAAAAATGTCCCGACCGCCGGATATTGAAAGAATCGCGACGTTCACGCGATCGGACACCTCATCGATCAGCCACGGTCGCAGGGGTATCGCCTCGGCGTGCCCTGGGACGAGAGGAAGATTGAGGACGATCAGATAGATCGCCACCCACCCGAGATAGGCAGCCGTCCCCCACACCGTGATGCGCAGCACCAGCCGAACGCGATCGACAGCCTGCGCGGGGACCGCACACGCGGCGAGTCCAGCACCCGCGAGCGACAGCAGGCCGAAGCCGTGCAGCGCCGCACCAAGTCCGGTCAACACGCTTCCGACTTCGAGGCGCCTGCCACCAGCCTGTAACCCGCGCAGGATGAGCGGAAATATCGCCATATTCAGCGACAAGTGCCCCAACTCGCGATAGCCAAAATACAGGAGCGTCGAGGGCGCCAGCAACGCCAGAGCCAGATACCGCAGGACCAACGCCGACCAGCGCTCAATGCTGCCGACGACCAGAGCGGAAAGTACGAACCACGCCGTGGCACCCCGCATCAGCCAGCCGAGCGCTTGCCGGGGCGACTCGACCGTGCTGCCGAAGGCGGCGTCGAGGCGACCAAGAATCGCGTGCGACAAGTGAGCCTCGAACCGAATCTGCCGTACTCCGCTGTACTGCCCGAACGATTCCCGGCTTTCGACATACGTCTCCGAGTCACCCATCAGAATCGGCTGGTGCAGCGGAAACGAATATGCCAGCACACCAACGGTCAGCAGGGCTGCTATACCCAGCATGCGCCTGCGGCTGTGGGTCGCGGCGCCAGCACCCCAGAGCAGCATCAGCCCTACCGCGAAGAGGAGCAGACTTTGAAATTGGATAAGTTGGGACGGTGTGGGTCCGATCAGAAAGCGCGCGCGGTCGAAACTCACCCGGATTTCCCGCTCGGGTGCCTCGAAATTCGGACGATCGATATAGCCGGTGTCGCTCACTGCAGGATCGTTCACGACGGCCCGAACATTGTCGCGTGACCGGTCGAGCAACTCGTACCGCCACGTGGTGCCTTCGCTCAGCTGTCCTGACCCCAGGCGATAGCGCTCTTCAAGCGCTACCCGTTCGGCCGCACTGAGATCGTCGCGCCAACGCACAGTGACCCGCGGGGGAATGATGGCGATGTCGACGAGTGCCGCCGCGAGAACCAGCAGCGCAGCCAGCGCGAGCCACCGCCGTTTCACAGACATCGCGGCGAATGTCGTCATGCTGGCGTGGTCTTTCGCTCGCGGCTAGCGGCTGTCAGCGCCGCCCGCACTCGAACTGGCAGGAGTCGACGCGCACGCTCCCGAAAGCCACCTTGGTGTCGCGCGTGCAACGCCAAGGCTCGAATTGCCGGGTTCAGCGGCCTGTCTGGCAAGCCGGGAGAATCCGCCGTTCTCGCGGCGAGGAGGCGGAGCCGAAGCGGAATCCCCTTCGTGAAGGCATCGTCCAGCTCCTGTGAATCCAGCCGAGCTGTGACCGCCAGGCCAGCGCGCGCCAGCAGACCACGCAGGCATGTCTCGGAAAAACAGAGCGGATGGTTCTTACCGTTCACGCAGTACCGAAGATCGCCATGCTCCGGCAACGCATCAAGCCTGGGCACGCTGATAAACAGCGCTCCATCGTCCTGAAGGGCACCCGCAAGCTGGTGCAGCAGGCCAAGCGGGTCTCCTGTGTGCTCGAGTACGTGGTTCACGATGATGAGCTCAAAGCGTTGGTCCTGAGGCGGCGACGAGAGACGCCGGTGCCGAATGAACGCCACGTCCATTGACGGCTCGATGCCGTAGGTCTCCCAGCCGCGTCTCTGCAGCCAGTCGAGCATCTTGCCATCCCCGCAGCCGAAGTCCAACACGCTGGCACCAGCCGACGGCGCATGAACCGGTGCGTACGGGGCTATGGCGTCAAACAGCACATCGCGTTTACCCCTGCCCGCCAGGCGCGGCTTACCGGAGGGGTTCTTGCGAGTTCTTCTCTCCAGCCAACGTAGGCGTTCGGCGTAACTGGCCGCCCATTCTCCCCCGTCGCCATAAAAGGCGGCGAGCTGCTCTGACAGCGGCTGCGGATTCGAAAACAGTAGGCCACAATCGCGGCATCCGGTGACCAGCCGAACGCGGCGACGTCGCGCATCCTGTGGAATCCTGAATACGTCCACCGGCACGATTCGCGGCGAGGCGCACCCTGGGCACGCGGATGCTTCGTCGTCAAAGCGCAGCCAGAATCTCGTCAGATCAGCGCTCGGCGACCACACGTGCCTCTCTCCGGGTGAAGTAGGTCAACCCAGTGAGGAGCAAGAGCAACACGCCAGCGGCTGTGCCGACCAGCGCCGCACCGTAGAACGCTCCCACTCCAAACAGACCCCACTTGAAGGTCTCGACAATGATCGCGAGGGGATTCAGGAGCATCCAGTTACGGTACTCCGCCGGCACCTGGGACAACGGGTACAACACCGGTGTCAGGAGGTACCACACCCCCATGAATCCACCGAGCGCAAAACGCATGTCGCGCGTTTTCTCTCCCAAGATGGACGTAAAGAACGCCAGACCTAGCGCAAACAGAAAAGCGAGCAGCAGGGTCACGACAGCGATCAGAAGCCCCGAATCGCCGCGCAGATATACGCGGCCGTCACGCACGGTGTAGTACGCCAGCGCCAGTGCGAATACGCCGAGCTTGAGCACCAGATTGAGTAGCGATGGCGACATATTGCCGAACGGCAGGATCGCGCGCGGATGATAGACCTGACCGTACAGATCCCGGTTCATCTCCAGCGACCGTGTGCCCCACCTCAGACTCGCGGAGAACACTTCCCAGACCACTGTGCCGGCCACGAGAAAAAGGAAATACGGTAGACCGTCTGAGCCTACGCCGAGCAGGGCGCCAAAGACGAGGGCGCGCAGCGCTAGTGGGAAGAGGGGATTAATGAACAACCAGAGCCAACCGAGCACGGTACGTCGGTACATCTTCCTGAGTGCCCGGTCGCCGACGAAACGAAGTATTCCGCGGTGCTGCCAGATCTCGGCCATTGTGGCTGCCACGCCAGGATATTTCGGCGATACCTCCCATCGTCCGGTCATATCTTGTCCATCGTCTCGCTCTCAGCCCACACAAAGAATCGGGCGCCGGCAAGCATCGTCACGACAGTGACCGCCAGCGTATAGAGCAACCAAGCCCAGGAGTGCTCCATTCCGGGCAGTACGGCCCACTTAAATGTTTCGACGGGTGCCGTCAGCGGATTCAGATACATCAACCATCGTATATTCGGAGGAACCTGCGACAACGGGTAGATGACGGGCGTAAAGAAGACCCAGAATCCGACGACGTAACGCAGCACGAATCGCGCATCTCGCGCGCGAGCTTGCCAGACCGACGTGAAGAGCGTCACGGAGAACGTAAACGCGAGCACTAGCACCATCGCCGCGAGCGCGGCCAGCGGACGGGGTTCGGACGCCACGTACCATATGCCGTCGCTAATGCGGTAGTACGCGAGGCTGCACATCAGGACGAGCGCCACGATGGCGGGCTCGACGAGGCCCGGTGTCATGCCACCGAGCGGCAGAATGACCCGAGGTACGTACAACTTGACCAACAGTCGCCGGTTGATTTCAAGACCACGACTCCCGCGGACAAGCGGCCCGGCAAAGCAGCTAAACGGGATCTGGGCGGCAAGAAAGAACACCAGGTACGGAACGCCGCCCGACGCAACGTTCATCACAGAGCCGTAGACGAAGCTTCCCACCAGAAGGGGCACCAGCGTGCGAAGGAATACCCACGGCACGCCAAGGTGAGTTTTCGCGTACAGGGTCCGCAGAGCCTTGACGGAGAAAAACCAGAGGATTCGCCGGTACTGCCATAACTCGGCAGAGCGCTCACCGAAGTTGTCGCGTGCGTCGGCCGCGATAACCCAATCCGTCGCTCTCTCAGACAACGGACTTGCGCTGTTTGCGAACCTTCTGATGAACTTGGGACGTCCACTCGAGCTGAGGTGCCATCGCTCCTCGCTTGAGCTGACCACCAGGCTCGTGACCGTACGCCATGAACGTCAGCGCGTTGTCGAGCACCACCTTCGACTCCTTGACTGAGAAGGTGTAGACCGTCACGTTGACGGTATAGGAGGTCTCAGCCAGCAAGTGCGCGGGAATCTTCACGAGCAAATCGACGACGCCGCGGCGGTCCGCAACAACGCCGTCCGCCTGCGTCGAACGAAACACCAGAAACCGTTTGGAGTAGAAATCCAGGACTCCACGAAGGACAGTACCAGGCTTTCGGGCCTTCAGCCGTACGCGCACGTACACATCCTCCACCGTCGGCGCGGCGCCGATCTCCTCACCCTGCGCGTTCAGCAGTCGGACGGAGGCGATTTCCGCCGCCACGTTCGCGTGGCGACCGGTTCGCTGACCGAAAGCCAGCTCGCGGCCTTGCCCGCGCAGCGCCGCCTCCTCGTACTCGGCGACCACCGTCTCCGGCTCACCGTCACCCGTAATCTCGCCCTTGTCCAGCCAGATGATCCTGTGGCAGAGGCGCGAGACCGCAGACATATCGTGGGAGACGAACAAGACGGTCAAGCCCCGCTCCGCCTCCTGCGCGACCCGATCCAGACACCGCTCCTGGAAGGCCATATCCCCCACCGCTAAGATCTCGTCAGCAAGCAGGACATCGGGCTGCATATTGATCGCAACAGAAAAGGCGAGGCGCAGGTACATGCCGCTCGAATACTGCCGCACGGGATTGTCCGTGAAATCCTCCAACTCTGCGAACTCGATGATCTCGGGCATGCGTTCGAGCGCCTCACGCCGGGAGATTCCGTGCATGGCAGCGTTCATGAGGATGTTGTCGTGCGCAGAAAAATCGGGGTTGAATCCGGCGCCCAGTTCGAGCAGCGACACCACCCGGCCGTGACCGAACACACGCCCTTCCGTCGGTCGGGTGACGCGAGCGAGAATCTTGAGCAGCGTCGATTTCCCTGCCCCGTTTGCCCCGATGATTCCCAGGAGGGTGCCCTGCGGCACTGAAAACGACGCATGGCGCAGCGCCCATAGCTCGCTTCCTGCAGCCGGACGACCCGGAAGTGAGATCCGTGGCAGCGGAACGCGAACCACACCAAGATTCAGCGTTGGCCGCGGCCGCTCCCTTGCCGCCTTCTTGGACGGCACCATGTATCGTTTACCGAGATCTTCGACGACTAGACTGTCCATAGGAGGGTTCAGTTGGGCACCAGCCCGCGACCTCGAGCGCCGGGGCGAAAACTACAATCGATTATAGTCGGCGCCGCGCGAACCATCGCGTGCCCCCAGTCCTGCGCGCAGGGCGAGATCTCGGCCGACATTCCAACCGCGCGCCTGTTCCGGAACCCGCCCAGTTCGTGCAACTTCGCGACAATCTCTCTCGATTCGATAGCCCTTCCGCGGTCCGAGTGCGCGCCTGACGACCTCCGGCAAGCGCCGATATCATGGTAACTTGCCGCATGGCCCACTACGCGCCCGGTGCTGGTAGCGAACGTCTCGACTGCACGCTGCTGGCGACTGCTTGCTTGACGACGCGTGCCTCACACAGATGCGTGACATCGACGCGGTAGCCGGGAACGCAACGCTGGAGCTGGGTTTCGAGCGGCTGAGAGACACCCGTGGTTGAGCCAACAGAGGGCGGAGACGACCGTGCACTCGGCGCCCTGTCTGGGTGGTGGCGGCCCTGGCGCGTGTCGCTGGCGCTGCTGTTGGCGTGCCTCGTGGGCGCGACGGCTTTCGCGTACCGTTTTAACACGCTCGGCGGGTCGCTCGGAGGGTTCGACAACGATCACTTCGATATCTTGATGCGGTCGGAGATGCTGCTACGGGGCGAACAGCCCCTGCGCGACTTCGTGGATGTCGAACTGAGAGGTGCGTGGCCGGCGCTGAGCTATGCCGTGCCGGCGTGGGCACAGCAGATCGGCGGACGCAACTTGCTCTCGGAGGCGTACCTGACCGTCGGTGCGCTCGCGCTTGCCGCAGCGCTGGTATTTCTGGTGGCGCTGGAACTCTCGCGACGCTGGACGATCGCGGCATTCGTGGCCGTATTGGTGATCGCCACCGGCCCTAAGCTATACAACTATACGAAGGTCCTGACCCTGACGATGGGCGCCCTGGCGCTTGTCGCGGCGGTCAGAAACCCGACGACTCGACGCCTGTCGTACGCCGCAGCCGCCACGGCTGTCGCCGTGCTCTTCAGGCATGATTACGGCGTTTACCTGGGTGTGGGTACGGTGGTCGGCCTTCTCGCCCGGGACGCGTGGGCGTGGACGGTGATCATCCGAAACCTCGGGGTGTACGCGACTATCACGACCACCCTGCTCCTCCCGGGCGCCGCCTGGGTTCAGTTCTACCAAGGCATTCCTTCGTATCTAGCAAGGAATATTGAGATCAGTCGCCTCGAGGAAGCACGGACTCACCTTTCGTGGCCCGTCTTTGATGGTGGTGCTTCGCTGCTCAGTTCGGACAACCTGGTGTCGTTCCTGTACTACGCGTTCTGGTCGGTACTGGCCTTGGGCGCGCTCGTACTCGTCTGGCGAACGACGGCAAAGACCGCGCGAGCGACACCGGTCGAGCGTGGGGTCGGCTGCGGACTGCTGACGATGGGTATCCTCGTGACGATCTTCTTCCTACGAGGCAACCTTCCGGCGCGGTTCGGCGATGCAATCGTCCCCGTCGCGTTGCTCGGGGCCTGGTGTGTTGGCGCCACCGCTGTGCTCCACACGCGGGCGTCTCGCCTGCTGGCCGCGCTGCCGGCCACGGCGATCCTCGTCTCAATGCTCGGCGCGATGTGGATCATCGGTGAAGTTTCGAGCGAACTCGACACTGGCGGGTTCTGGAATTCCCGCGAGGAGGTGGTACGCCGGGCCTCAAGGGCAAGGGAAGAACTGCGGAGCCTGCCGCCGGAGACGTGGCAGGGAATGGAGGTCACTGGCACCCTCAAGGTCGCGCGGTACGTCTCGGAATGCACCAGTCCCGAGGACCACCTCATGGTTGCCGGATACGCGCCGGAGGTACCGGTGCTCGCCCGCCGTCCATTCGCGGCCGGGCAATCGAAGCTTGCCTTCTCGTTCTACAAATCGGACTTCGACCAGCGGCGCGCGCTAGAAAGGCTGGAGGAGCAGTCGGTGCCGATCGTGCTGGCTAACTACGAAGACTTCGACGAGGCGTTCGTCACCGACTATCCACTGCTGTGGGATTACGTGTCCGCACGCTACGACCGGGCAGGGATCATTTCTGTGGACGATGAGCCGCAGTATATTGTGTTCGTCGACACTGCGCGGTCGCCTAGCGGAACGGACGACGCACTCGGCCTGCCCTGCTTCCAATAAGACGCGTTCACTAGCCAACCCGCGCTGATGAATGGCGCTGATCTGCGGGGCCGCGGGCAGCACCTCATTCGTATTCCTTCACGATTCTCAGCTGCCCTCCGTCGTCGAAACGGGCGACACCGGATGCGACGGCGCGCTCCACGGTGAACGACCAGACATCCGCAAACCGGCCGCGGAGCCGCTCGGGTGCACGCAAGACGGCACGATCGCGCGCGCGCCGGTACAAGTCGATACGTTTCTCGAGTTGCCCCTGCGCCACGGGCATCCAGTCTGGCGACTCGACCTTCCGCATGAGACAGAAATTTCGCTTGTCGCGTCCCTTCACGAAAATCGGTTCGAAGCCTGACGCCGTGAGCGCGCGAACCAGCGACGGTCAATCGCACGCCTGGAGATGCAACGGATTCATGGTCGCGATCATCGACTGTCCGCTCTTCAGAAACTCGCTGTCGTCGATCTCGTTATACAGATAGAGGTGCCCGCCAGGTTTCAACGCGGTCCGGACCTCAGCGAGAAACCGCTCGAGCCGTACCGCGTGGTTGAACATGTGATTGCAGATGATGAGATCGAACGGCTCATCGAAAGCAATGGCGAAGTCGTCGAAATCGATGAGTTCCGAGGCCTCGATGCCGTACAGCTCTTGCAAGATGAACTGCTGGCTCTCCCAAATCGGCATTGCGTAGACGTCCGCCCCGTAGTGGCGCCTGAGGCCTTCCAGGATAGTGCCGGCTCGCGGCCGCACCTCAAGCACCCGGGCGCCGCGCGGCTCGAGCAACGAGCCAAGGATGTCGACGTGTCCCGCATTCGCGAACCGATCTTTGAAGACACCCGAAAGATAATCGCCGTCCTGGTGATCGGACACGAACACGCCGCGTGCAATGAGCTGTCGGTATCGCTCGCGATCCTGGTCGGTCAGGGGATGGGGATTGAAAAGCGGATTCTTGGCGTCCTTGTCGATGACATCCTCAAAGTGTTCGACAAGATAGCCATACCGCCCTCCGTACGGTCGTCGCGTCGCGTACAGAATGCCGCAGCCATGGCAGATCGCGTAGTCGTACCACGAAGCCCGATCGTCTGGCGCCGTGTCCAGCAGCATGAGTTTGTTCCACTCGCAGACGATCGTCCGATCGTCGGTACCGCAGGCTGGACACGCTGCCAACTCGAGCCACTCATCCGTTGTGCCGGCCGCACGATCAGCTGCCGTCGGCGATCCACTGGGAACGCGCTCGGGCGTCACAACCGTCTGCACGGGACGACCGAGAGGTAGCGCCCTTTCGCCACTATTGACAAGCGCCGCGAGCCGCCCGAGCTGTAGGTGAGACTGAAGCAGGCGCTCACCCACGTCGTCGCGCAGGGCAGTCAGTTCACCGCGGAGCGCGCGCATTTCGCCGTCATGTTTCTTCGCCGTTTGTCGATTCGCCTCCGCGATCGTGCCTCGAAGCCCCTTCTCGACGTGACGGAGGTCGCGAGCAAGGCGATCCGGCATCGCCAGCAGCGAGCGAACGGATGTCAGAAGGCGACCAATACGCATAGGGCATTCTATCGCCGTGGCGCCGGCACACCACACAAGGAGCACTATGGCAGGGGGCACCACATCGCGGCGTGGGGCTTCCGTTAGTCTGTGGGAATGTCGCGACCGCGTCGTACAGGCCGCAGCCTGCGGTCGATGGACGAGCGTCGGCGTCCTGGCCTCGACTTACCGCACTTCGTCAAACCAAACGAAGCGTCCCTTAGCGATGATGACGGCCCCGCGAGATTCAAAGTATTCCATGAGCGTTGCGTCTCCAAACTGCGGCCCTGCGTAATCGCTTTGCGCGATCATCTTGAGTACGACGCGCCCGCCAATTTTGACTATATTGTCTCTAAGGTTATCGAGGAAAAACGCCCAGTCATCGATGTCGAACAAGACGAAATTCCCGTGCCTGCCTTTCGAATTGAATCCAACGCGGAAGCCCGTAACGAGATCGAAGCGCGTCGGAAATGTCGGCAAGGGCACCTGCGCCAGGATCTTGTGCTGAACCACTTTGACGTCCATCCACTTCGTCAGCGCCGCATAGGCAGCCGAACCTGGCCGGTCGAGGCCGCACGCATCATGACCGAGCACAGCGCACGCATACGGGAAATGCCCGGGGCCGGTGCCCAAATCCAGTATGCGCTGCGGGGGAAGCTGATGTAAGTCGAGTTTCTTGGCGAGCTGCCACATGTGCCGCAGCCATCGCTCCGTGTCGAAGTATTTGGCCTTGTTCGCGGTCTGCTCGCCCAACCCGCGACGGATGTTCTCGAATTCGTCCCAGTTCAGGCCCTCGCGCGCGTGGTTGAGAAACGCAGCCTCAGTGTGATCGTTGAGCGGTGCCATGAGTTCTTTGATTGATGTCTACTTACTGCGGGTCCGTTTACCGACTGTACTAAGAGTACCAGTAGCATTAGCATTCTAGAAAGTGGAATACCCTGCGTACGTCCGAACACTCTACGGCCATAGCGGAACGTCCCTTGATCGTCGGCGTCCCCCGTGTGAAAGGGTACAGGCATGTCAGAAGGTAGCGATGACGTGGAGACTGCCCGCCGCAAGCAAGAGGAGCAGTTTGCGAAGAAGGAGTTTGGCCTGCTGCTCTACCGTCTGCAGAATCTCCCGCCGACCGCGCGCGCCAAACTGCAGGGGGTCTTCACCCAGCACCTCATTGATGAAACCCTCACGGTCGAAACCCCGCGCGGGCCGCTGTCGTTCGTCCTGCTCGGAAGGTCAGGTGCGCCGGCACTGTCGCTGCTCAGGAGGCAACCGGACACGATCGCATGGATCGACGCATTCCAACCGAATAGCGTGTTTTGGGACGTAGGCGCGAACGTCGGTATCTACAGCCTGTATGCCGCCCTTCGTCACGACACGAAGGTCGTTGCGTTCGAGCCGGCGGCCGTCAACTACTTCCTGCTGGCCGCAAATGTCGAAGCAAACCGCTTCGAAGACTCAGTCGAATGCCTGTTGGTGGGCCTCAGCGACGAGAGCGCGATCTCGCGCCTCGAGGTGTCACAGTTCGTACCCGCGGCGTCATTCAGTTTTCGCGGGAAGAAGGCCAGACCGTACGCTGGTCGACAGGCCGCACTGATGGCATCGATGGATCAACTCATCGAGGACTACGGTCTCGCGTGTCCTAATTACATCAAGATCGACGTGCCCGGCTTGACCGAGGCCATCATCGACGGTGGCGTGCGCATGCTTCAGCGGCATGAGTTACAAGAGGTGCACATCGAGTGCACGGAGAAATCGACAGGAGGGCGCCACGTCGTGGAGGTGCTGGGGCATGCCAGCTTTGTCGTGGCCAGCGGAAGCTCGCGCGACGGCAGCGCCGACACGACGTTCGTCAGAGCGCCGTGAAGCGAACGCCCAGGCCCGACGAGCGCCGCGCATGCGAGCGCAGCGCATCGAACGCTCCCTGAAACGTGCGTCGAAACGGGGGCATTACCCGCTCGCTCGTGAGGAAGCGCCGGATGAACGCCTGCGTCGAGGCGCGTCGTCCTGGAAGAAATTATGCGCTCCGTATCGTCTCAACGGCGGGGATCTCGTGGAGATTCTGGAAGGTCGCACACCTGCGAGTCGCAACCGAACCGACTGCGGTTCTTCGCTACCCAGGCGTAGACTTTCGGGCCAATCCAGCCCGTGCCTGGGAAGTAGCACAACGGGAGGAAGGGCCACATGAGCGGACTTTCCCACAGAAGGCGGCGGAAGGCGAAGAACCCCCGCGTGACCGAGCGGTCTGGAGCAACGGCGAACATGGCGTGGTCGAAGTCGGCGTGAAGCAGCTCTGGAAACATCGAGCTGATTTGCGTCCGCGCGTTCGCGTCATGAAAGCGTAGCGCTCCACGCGCATCGAACGCTCGGCAGATCTTGAGCGTCCGCACGCAGAATCCGCACTGCCCGTCGTAGATCACATCCAGCATCTAGTCGCTCTTCCGGACCGCTCCAGCACCACTGACGCGCGCCATCAGGCAGGTATCGCGAGCTTCTCACTCGCTGAAACTGTCGCGCTCTGTCTCTGATCGTAGGTCACGTACCCCGTGGGGTCAATTTGCGTGTTGCATGACGCAGAGGTCACAGTGACGGCCGTCAGCCACGAACTCACGCTCGAAACCCCTCGGGTTCACGGTATATATATGGTCGATGGCCGTGCAGCAACATCCTGAAACGGGCACGACGCGGTGGGCGCGCGTCGCCACGGTCGTCGCCGCCTCGGTCATGCTTTCGCTTGGCGTCGCGTACTATCTGACGTACGAACCTTCGGTCAGGATCGGGGTTCGCTGGCAAGACGGAGTGAGCCTGGAACAGCGGGCACGGCTTGAGCGTCGGTTCCGGCTGGTGAACGGGGTGCCCTCGGAGACGCACATCAGATACGACTTACTGGACACCCGACGATCAAACATCGAGGCGCTCGTCACGGACCGGAACACGGAGGACACCGAGAGCGTAAGTCGGACCGCCTTCGTGGCGCCCGCCGACATCGAGTACGGTGAGAGTTGGATGTGGGTCGCGCACCGGATTCCAGGACTCCGGGCGCCGGGCGTGGTCGAGGCACTTCTGATGGCGTGTATCGTCGTGCTCGCCATTGATGTGGAGAGGCGTATAAGAGGCGGCCGATCGCGGAGGGGAGCGTAGCACGCTGCCGCGGCGGCGATTTAGCGTGCGCCTGGCGAGCCCAACTGCTCGGCGCCGTCGATCTCACTGCGAATACCGTCGCGCGCGCGCGTCAGCGCCGCGACCAGCTCATTGGCGCGCGCCCTGAACTGCGCAGTAACGAGAGCGAGGTCGCCGATCAGCATGCGGCTGGCGAGTTGCGCCGTCTCGTCCTCCGCCGCCCCGCTCAGCGCCTCGGTCAGGGAGGCAATGCGCGCGATCAGGACGTCGACTTGTTCAAGCGTGACGTCGGAGGTGGGTTTCGCGCCGGCCGGCGGCAGGCGCAGGCGCTCAAGCAGTAGGATCAGGTCGTTTGACGAGATCGCACGATCAGGCACGGCTCATCATACGATTGTTTGGCTGGGAGTAGCTGTGGAATGAAAACCGCCATCATCAGAATGCTCGCCACCGTTCGCCTTGCCCCGGCCAGCCGGGTCGAGCATCTCGCCGACCAAGCGCAGCGGGCGGCCGCGAGAGTGTCGGGGCTTGAAGAACGATTGGCGAAGCTGCGCGCCGACGTTGACACCTGGAAGCGACACTACGAGGACTCAGCCAAGACTGCGGCTGAATGGAAGCAGACCGCGTCCGCAGCCAACGCAAAGACAGCGCGTTCAGCGGCACATTCCAAGCGGGCGGAGGCTTCGGCCGAGGAATGGAAGGCTCGAGCTCTCGCGCTGAAGGCGCAACTCCACTCGCTCCGTGAACGGCTCAGCCACGCGAGCCAGGCGGCCACGCTGGCGCGGGAGCATTTGATGGCCACGGAGGTCAAGCTGGACCTCGTCGAGGCGGCCATCCAAGTCCTCGACACACGCACGCGTAAAACAGCGGCCGGATCCTGACCGCACCGTCCGCGCGCGGCGCGCCTCTGTCCAGGAAACATTGGTCGGCGCTCCCTGAGCAACGCGGCCCGGCGGGACGCCTCGACGCCCAAGCTGGCCACTTTATTCTGACCCGAGCCCTTAGTCCACGACACCGTCCACGTGCGAGACCACCGGGCTCACACGCATGGCGCGGCCGACTCGCCAGCGAATACCAATGAGCGCGCCCAGCGTCTGGTAGATGTCACGTGGAAATCTGACTCCTGAGTTCTTTCGATGGCTCCAGCGAACAGGATACTGATGTACGGCTATGCCCATGCGACGCGCCAGGTACAGAATCTCCGCGTCGAAGGCCCAGTCGTCGCACCGCTGCAGAGAAAAAATAGCCACTTGAAACCGCACGTGAAATCAACGATCGTGCGCCAGAGAAGCAGCCGGGCGAACCACGTGAAACCGCTCCCGAGGATCTCGCGATGCAACGGCTGTCGCTGTTCTATGCGAGAACCCTGAACCTTCCTGGACCCGATCACGATGGGCGTGTCTCCACTCACGAGCGCAGCCATCGCGCCCGTCAGTTCCGTTATCGGAACAGAGAGATCCGCGTCCATGAAGAACAGGTACTTGCCCCGCGCCGCCAGGACCCCTGTCCTGATGCTGGCGCCCTTCCCGGCATTCGGATGATGGCGGAGTATTCGAACGGAAGGGTGGGTGTCGCTGTAGTCATTCAGGAGCGCGGCACTGCCATCTGTGGATCCGTCATCAACGACGATGACCTCCGAACTGTATGCCTGCGCGGCAAGGAAACCCCCTATCGTCCCAAGGGTCTCTTCGATACTCAGAGCCTCGTTGTATGCGGGGATGATGATCGACAGTTCGATCGGGGGCTGCGTCGAAGGCGGGACGGCGTTACTCAGAAACAGTCTCCTGCAAGTGACGAACCAGCATCGACAGAATTGTACACAATAGCGCCTTCGGGGCCTTCTGAGTCCACCGACCCAACTAGAAACAACGGATCCCAGGGGTGCCTGGTTTCTGTGAAAACGCTCAAGAGCGACGGCACATCCGTTTGATCGGTCTCAGGGCGGATAATATAGTGATCGTGATTAGTTCTTTCGGGCCGCAGTCCCCCCAAAGCACGTGAACGCCGCACCAGACTCATCACGTGTGTCCCTCGTCACGCTGGTACGGCCGCCGACGGTCGTACCAAAGTGGGCACACACCACTCCGATCTGCCCTCCCATTGGGGTCGCGTACATCGCTTCCGCTGTTCGGGAAGCGGGCTACCGAGTCGCTATCGTCGATGCTCTGGGAGAGGGGGTTCTTGAGACGCGGGCAGTCGATGGACGTCCGGGGTTCCTGGCGCGCGGACTGTCCATTGAGGCACTCGTTCGACGCGTCGATCAAGGGACCACATATATCGGCCTCTCGTGTATGTTCTCCCACGAGTGGCCGATGACCCGAATGGTCATCAATGAGCTGCGGAACGCGCTGCCACACGCTGTGATCATCGCTGGTGGTGAGCACATCACCGCGATTCCCGAGTTCAGCCTCTCGGACTGCCCAGCGTTGGACTATTGCGTCCTCGGCGAAGGCGAAGAGACGATCGTTGACCTCGTGGCGTCGCTCGACGCGGGCAGACCGATTGCCGCCGTCTCAGGGATCGTGCATCGAGAGAACGGCGACATGGTTCGGAATACGACGCGTGGCCGCATCCGCCAATTGAACGACATCGCGGCACCAGCCTGGGATCTTATCCCCCTGGCGAACTACCTGGATCGTGGATTCGGATTCGGTGTAAACCGCGGACGGTGCCTTCCAGTGCTTGCCAGCCGCGGTTGTCCATACGAATGCACGTTTTGCTCGAATCCCACCATGTGGACGACGCGGTGGATTGCGCGCGATCCAGACATGCTGTTGGACGAAATGCTCGGTTACATCGAGCAGTATCAGATCGAAAACTTCGATTTCTATGACCTTACGGCCATTGTGCGACGTGACTGGATTATCGATTTCTGCCAGAAGATCATCGAACGAGGCCATCGCTTCACCTGGCAGCTTCCGAGTGGGACTCGATCAGAGGCTATCGACGAGACCGTCGCTCGGCTTCTCTACGAGTCGGGATGCCGAAACCTCAGCTACGCCCCCGAAAGCGGCTCGCCCTCGGTCTTGAAGCGCATAAAGAAGAAGGTTGCGCTCGATCGCATGAAGCGCTCGATGCGCGCGGCCATCAAGAGCGGGCTCAACGTCAAAGCGAACATCATTATTGGCTTTCCTGGCGAGACACACGGCGAAGTCTTTGAAACGCTGAAGTTTCTTATCGAAATGGCATTGACCGGCGTCCATGACGTGTCAATTTCGCCGTTTTCTCCTTACCCGGGGTCTGAGTTGTTCGATGATCTTCGTGAGCGTGGTCAGATCGTAAAGTTTTCGGACGACTACTTCTACTCGCTCGAAACCTACACGGACCTCCTGCACACGATCTCGATGTCGGAGCATGTCAGCGGCCGTGCGCTGGGGCTGTATCGGGGTTTCGGCATGGTGCTATTCTATGGCGTGTCTTTCGCCGTGCGGCCTTGGCGAATCGTGAAGACGGTTGTCAACGTGTTCCGAGATCGCCAGGAATCCCGCGGCGAAATGTCTCTCCGAGATCTGTTCTTCCGCGTCCGAGACTCGGCGACGGTGGGTGCCGATCACTCCGTAAGATGAGGCTCGGGCTTCACGCGTGGGCGTCCCCAACTTGAAAGTTGCGCTGGTCGAGGTCCTCCCCGACCACAAGCGGTGCGTCAATAAGGACTTCATGGGAGGCTACGGCTGGGCCTTCAAGGTCGGAGACTCGCACCGCGCCCGCGCCATTGAAGTGGTCAAGCGCGTGGGCGAACGGCTGCCACTCATGTCTTTCGGATATCTGGCGGGCGTCTTCTCGCGAGCGGGGTATGGCTGTGAGTACACCAATGGAGTCGTGCCGGATGCCGATCTAGCCCTGATCTACTCATCGCTTGTTGATCACCGCGCCGAGCGGGCGATGGCCATGCGTTACAAGCGAGAGACGCGCGCCACCGTCGCATTTATCGGACCATTTGCCAGCCACTGTCCGGACCAGTTTCTGGACGTGGCAGACATTGTTGTCGCCGGGGAGCCTGAGCAGTTTGCGCTCGATCTCGTGGCGAGCGGGACACTGCCGACGGGTGTCGCACCAAGCCCGAACGTCCAAGATCTCGACAGTCTTCCTTTTCCAGACTGGTCGACGTTTCCTGTCCGCTCGTACTCGTACTTTCCGGCTCTACGCCAGCGCCCGTTCCTGCCTATTCTTTCAAGCCGCGGATGCCCCTATACCTGTGAGTATTGCCCCTACGAAATCATCAAGTTCCGCGAACGGTCTGCGGAGAACGTCCTCGACGAGTTATCCCAGTGGAACGATCGCTACGGCATGCGGGCCTTCCTGTTTCGCGATCCGATTTTCAGCCTTCGGCGCGCGCGCGTCGTCGAACTGATGGAGGGCATGCTGAGCCGCGGATTTACCTTCCGGTGGGCCTGCGAGACGCGAATGGATTGTCTCGATGTCGAGCTATTGGAACTCATGGCCAGCGCCGGTCTGCGCGTCGTGAACGTGGCCGTGGAGTCCTCGAGTGATGCGGTACTCAAGGACGTGGCGCGTAAGGCCATTCCCGTGCAACACCAGGAAGACATCCTTCGGGCCTGCGACCGTCTCGGCATCCGCGCGACGGTCTTTTATGTGCTGGGCCTCCCGGAAGATACGCGAGAGTCGATCGAACAGACGGTCGCCTACGCTAAACGCTTGAACACCCACGTGGCTCAGTTCTTTATCTATACGCCCTTCCCCGGCACCCGGCTCTACGACCGGGTCAAGGACAATGTCATGACGACCGATTGGGAACAGTTTGACTGCTACTCGCCCGTGATCAAGCACCCAACCTTGACACCGACCGAAATCTTGCGCCTGAAGGAGTGGGCGTTCGTCAGCTATTACTACAGGCCTGCATGGCTCGGGAAGTTTGCAGTGAGAGCCGCCCGCGATCTCTTCAACTGACTCTGCGCGACGTCGCTGGCATTGTCAGGTCATACGAACGCCGGGCGCCGAGCGATGCCCGCCGCCTCGCACTTCGACTCGCGGCTAGCGCGGATTTCACTTGTACCCAATACTCGGTCGTGTTACTCCTGAGGGTGGTGAGGGACCGATTGCTACGTACGTCCTGAATCTGCGGACGCGCGTACTGATTGCGGTTGCTCGGGAGCTACCTCATAAAATCCGCGCTACCGCGGATTTCACTTGTCCCTCGTACTCGGTCGAGGTACGCGCTCATGAAATCCGCGCTAGCGCGGATTTCACCTGTACCTAGTACTCGGTCGTGGTACGCGCTCAATCCGCGCTAGTTGTCCGGATTTCGATTGGCTGGCCGCGCCACTGCTCGCAGCGCGTCAGCCGTACTCCTGCCAGGGCGACCGGCCTTGCAAGGTACGGGGGCGACACCACGGCCCTGGCCTCTACGGTGTCGCTGGGGAATCGGAAACGGTTATGTGCGCGGCGTCCGGCGTCCCGGCTATGCCTCGAAGCAGAAGGCCGAGTAACAGCCAGATTGCCGCGACCGACCCTATAACGATATTCCCGCGCACCGGATGAGTTTCCCGCAACGTCATGAGCAACCGCCAGATCGAGGGGGTGGGCGCATCTGCGAGGAAGGCCAGGTCTGCCCAGCGACTTTGGTTGTTGATGTGCATGCTACCGTCGGCGTACCGCTCCCCCTTTGTGGCCCAGAAGGCAATGCCTTCAGCCTGCGCTGGCGCGATATCCAGACGGTAACTGCGGTCAGCGGAATTGCCAATGGGCGGGAACTCGAGCCGATACGACGGCGACTGAATCAGGCGGTCGGCCGAAACCACCGCTTCGTACACGCGAGTCACGGGGTCGCCCGTGACGTCGTAGAGTTCGAACGGCACGGAGCCAGAGACTCGCTCGCCAACGGCCACCGGGAACACCTCGACGGCGTGAAGGCCGTGCCCCGTCATGTAGAAGGTCTGCCCAACCACCATGCCTGGGCCGAGTTGCGGTGTCTGAAAACGTCGAAAGCCGAGGTTGTCGCCAGGAAGCGTGACGCTCGATGTCGCGAGTAGCGCGGCGACCACGACAGGTACACCCCACCACGCGACGACAGCCCACTGTGCGGGTGTTCTCAGCCTCGCGCCAAGCGAGCTGACCAGCGTCCCACCTCCAGCGATCACACTCCCTGCGGTGTCAGCGCCTCGCGCATGTGCGTGATGACCAGGCCCAGAATCTCGTCGAGGCCGACGGTGGGCGCGTAGCCAACGATACGCTGGATCTTTGTAAGATCGGGCACCCGCCGCGGCATGTCCTCGAAACCCGCCTCGTACGCTTCATCGTACGGCACGAGCACGATATCGGAGGCGCTGTCGGTCAGAGCCTTGATTCGGTGCGCGAGGTCGAGGATGGAAATCTCCTCGGTGTTGCCGATATTGAACACCTGACCCACCGACTGAGGCTCCTGCACAAGCTTGAGCAGCGCCACAACCACATCCCCCACGTAGCCGAAGGCCCGGCGCTGCTGGCCATCACCGAACACAGTGATGGGCGCGCCGGTCAGCGCCTGGCGCACGAAGTTCGGTATCACCATCCCGTACTGCCCCGTCTGCCGCGGTCCGACGGTATTAAACAGCCTGGCAACGATGACGGGAAGCTTGCTCTCCTTCCAGTAGGCCAGCGCCAGAAACTCGTCGATCGCCTTGCTACACGCATACGCCCAGCGGTGCTTCGACGTGGGACCGATCACCAGATCGGCATCCTCGCTGAACGGTATCGCCATGCTCTTGCCATACACCTCAGACGTCGAGAAGATCACGACCAGCTTGCCCTTCTTGCTGGCGTGCTTGAGCACGACTTCCGTGCCGTGCACATTCGTCTCGATCGTGCGAACCGGCGCCTCGACGATCAGTTTGACGCCAACAGCGGCGGCAAGATGAAATACGACGTCCGCCCGATCGATGAGCTCAGCCGTCAGCCGCTCGTTCATGACGCTATCGATCACGTAATCGAAGCCCTTTCGTCCCTTCAGATGCTGAATATTGTCGATCGACCCGGTCGAGAGGTCGTCGAGCACCTGAACCTGGTCGCCACGATCGAGCAGCGCTTCCGATAAATGCGAGCCAACAAAGCCGGCCCCTCCCGTGAGCAGCGCTCTCATGCAGTCACTCCTTGCCTTTCGATCCTCGTCCCTCGCCCGCGTGCTTCAGTGTATCGCGCAGTCCAACGGAACGCTCGGTGGAAGTGCATTTCATCGTTCCCTCTCACCTGGTTGTCGGGCTAGTTCATCCCGACTGGCTGAGGCACCTGGCCGCGCGTCCACTGCGGCAAACTTCGGAGCCATAGTTCGAAACACAGCACGCTCCAGAGTTGCAGGCCCGAATTCGCCTCGCCAGCCTGATGACGCCTCACGAGCTGATGCACATACGAAACAGACAGAAACTCCGTGTACCGCGCCGAAGAGTCCAGCAGAAAGTCTCGGACGTAATCTTTCAGCTCGGTGCGGAACCATGCGCCAAGAGGGACACCAAACCCCATCTTGCCGCGCTTGGCCACAGACGGCGGTATCAGGTCCTGAAACGCTTTCCGAAGAATGACCTTCGTCTCGAATCGTCGCAACTTCATCGAGTCCGGTAATCCGCCTACGTACTCGATCAGATCCGTGTCGAGGAAGGGTGAACGCGCCTCCAGTGAATTCGCCATCGCACAACGGTCGACCTTGACGAGTAAGTCGTCGAGGAGGTACGAACGGAAGTTGGCGTGCAACAGCACTCCAAGCGTGGACAGACCTTCCATGTGCTCCCGCTCGGCGTCGAGATACTCCAATCGCCTGACGGGGGGAATCGACGCCAGCAAATCTGGGGACAGCAACTGATCGAGATCGTCGAAGAACAGACTGCTCCAGCGTGTCATTCGATCGTACAAGGGCAGGTTCATCGCGTGGGCGAATCGACGGGCCCTGGCGAGCACGTGCTTGTCGTGCGTCGCGACCGGCAGGCAATCGAGCAAGGCCTGAAGTGGTCGGCGCAGATTCTGCGGCAGTCGCTCCGCGGCCACCCCCGCGGCAAATCGCACATACCCGGCGAAGAGTTCATCTCCGCCGTCACCATTCAGGACAACGGTCACGTCCTGCCTGGTCAGACGCGAGACGATGTAGGTCGGAATTGCCGAGGCGTCTCCGAATGGACCGTCGTGATGCCAGATCAGCGTATCCACCAAATCAACCGCTGAAGGCGTGACCTTGAACTCCGTGTGTGCAGTCTTGAACGTTTGGGCGACCTCGCGGGCGTACGACGTCTCGTCGTAGGCGGAGTCACCCTCGAACCCGATGCTGAATGTGCGAACCGGCGCACTCGTCAGCTGGCTCATCAGGCCGACGACAATCGTGGAATCGACGCCGCCGCTCAGGAACGCACCCAGAGGCACGTCGCTGACCAATCTGCGCTCGACGGCACGGGTCAACAGCTCACGTACTGTGCCGATCGCCTCTCGCTCACTGGGTGCCCGTGAGCCGCCGGTTGTCGCAACGCCAAGCTGCAGCGTCCAGTACACCTCGCGCGTCACGTGACCGTCGAGATCGACGACCATCGCCGTTGCCGGCTCCACCTGCCGCACATTGCGGTACAGCGTCCGCGGACTCGGCACGTAGCCATGGATGAAGTATTGCGGCACGGCCTCCGGGTCGACCTCAATCGCATGGTCATCCAGACGAAAGAACGCTTTGATCTCTGAGGCGAAGACGAAAGAATCGCGCGTCTGCGCGTAGAAGAGCGGCTTCTTCCCGGCGCGATCGCGAGCAAGCACCAATCGCTGCTGCCGTTCGTCCCAGATGGCGATCGCGAACATACCGTCCAGCCGCGCGATCGCAGCTACGCCCTCTTCTTCGTAGAGGTGCACGATCACCTCCGAATCCGACCTGCTGCGAAAGCGATGGCCTTTCCCCTCGAGCTCTTTCCTAAGCGCGCGGAAGTTGTAGATCTCCCCGTTGAACACCAGGCGCACGGTCCCGTCCTCATTGCTCATCGGCTGGTCGGCGTCTGGGGTGAGATCGATGATACGAAGCCGCCTGAATCCGAGGCCTATTTGCCGGTCCGGTGAGAGATACAGCCCTTCTGCGTCCGGCCCCCGGTGGACCAGCGAGTCGCGCATCCCGACGATGCGCTCGGGTGACGTCGTTCCACCGGAAGTGCGCAACTCACCACAGATGCCACACATCAGCGCTGACCCTCCTCCTCTGGGGTGCCAAGAGCATCCAGGAGATTCTCAACGGCCTCCATCTCCATGCGTCGACGGCACTCGACGGTGAAGGAGCCGACATGCGGGGTCAGAAGCACCTGAGGATAGCGCGCCAGGGGACCTGAATAGGGTTCGTCGCGAAACGCGTCGATCCAGGCGCCGGCCACTCGGCCGGACTCCAGAACGGCACACAGCGCCTCTTCGTCGACCAGACCGCCACGCCCACCATTGAGCACAAACGCACCAGGCTTCAACAGGAGCAACTCTGCCTCGCGAAGGACGGCTTCCTCTCCGGATGCATGCAACGTGACAATGTCTGCACGCGGGAGAGCCTCGCCAAGACTGAGCAACTCTATCGGCAACTCGACCGCTTCCACATGGGGATCGACGGCGATCACCTTCACTCCGAATGCCAGCAACAACGAGGAGACTCGACGACCGATTCGACCCAGCCCGACGACGGCGACCGTGCGCCCCTCAAGCTGCGCACCCGGGCTACGGGTCCACCGACCGGCGTGCAGGTCGACGCTCATGGGCACAATCCGGCGGAGTAACGCCAACATCGCCCCCAGTGTCAGTTCCGCGACGGCAGCCGTCGGCGCATCCGGCGTGTTTCGCACGGCGATGCCGAGCTGCTTTGCCGCGGCGAGATCGACATTCGACATGCCAACACCGGATCGTGAGATCGCTCGAAGCTCTGACTGTTTCAACACCGATTCATTGAGGGGTTCGAGACCAGCGACGAGACCGACGACGCCCGGCAGCAGCGCCATCAACTCCTGCTCTGTCAGCTTTCTGCCGAAAGGATTCTGCTGAACCGTGAATCCCGCCTTGACCAGACGCTCAAGTGGCGCGGCATCGACGGCACCGAAGGATGACGGTCCGATGAGTACTTTCCCAGCTGACACTAGTGACATCCTGCGCATTTTGACCCGCGGGAGCGGGGGCGACCCTGGCGTGCCACAGCCGCGGAGTGCCCACCAAGCCGCGGCAGTGCGTCACGACACCCGGGCACGAGCCCGCTAGATGTCTTTGCTAAACACGTTGTTCATCCGGAGCACTCTGAAAAGAATGGAGTTTCCAGACCACCGTTCTGACCAGAGGAGGCCCCGGATGACGCTTCATCGTAATGCCAAGACGACCCGACTTCGCGCCTGGAATTGGTGCGCCGTGTCCTGTTCGATAAGTGGGCGCACGACGCCGTGGCCGAGGGCTACGGCGTAAGTGTCCGCACGGTTGCGAAATGGGTGCGCCGGTTCCGCGAAGAGGGTGCAGCCGGGCTGGAGGACCGATCGTCCCGGCCGCAGCGGACTCCGCATGTCACGCCGGCGATCCGGGTCACGTTCATCCGGCAGCTCCGCGAGCAACACGGCCTGCCGGCCTGGGCCATTGCCCGCGCCTTGCGGATGCCCCGCTCGACGGTGGGGGCCTGGCTGCGGCGGCTGGGACTCAACCGGCTCCCAGGCCCGCCGCCCGTCCCGATCCAGCGCTACGAGTGGCCGCACCCTGGCGATCTGCTACACGTGGACATCAAGCCGCTGGGGCGCTTTCGGCGTGTAGGCCATCGGATTCATGGGAATCCCCGGCAGGCGTCACCGGGGGCGGGCTGGGAGTACGTGCATGTGGCGGTGGACGACCATACGCGGCTGGCCTACGTCGAGGTCCTGGGCGACCAGACGGGGACCACCTGTGCCGCTTTCTTGGACCGAGCCGTCGCTTGGTACGCGGCGCGGCAGATCACCGTCCATCGCGTCATGAGCGATAACGGCAGCGGCTACGTGTCCCGGCGGTTTCGGACAGCCTGTCAGGCCCACGCGCTGCGCCATCTGCGGACGCGCCCCTATACGCCGCGGACCAACGGCAAGGCTGAGCGCTTCATTCAGACGCTGCTGCGTGAGTGGGCCTATGTCCAGCCGTATCAGACGTCTCGCCACCGCCGGCGAGCCCTTCGCCCGTGGCTGCGCTACTACAATCACGACCGGCCGCACGCCAGCTTGCACTATGAACCGCCCGTGTCACGACTCACGAGTGCTGCGTGATGAACAACGTGTTTGACTTCAACACCTAGACGCTGTCACGCCGGAGCCGATCCTTCGGGAATCGGCCGCAGCGACTTGACCGCCCATATCAGCGCCACCGCGACGTTGAGCGGCGCCAGCGGATAGGTTCGCAACATGCGTGTCACAAATACTTGCTGGTCCTCGGAACTCTCTCCATACGTCATCAGCTGCCTCGCCGCCGAGCGATAGACCTTCGAGAGTCTGCGCCGAACACGCAGGCGGCCGGCCACGCCAGGGTGCACGCCGAGGTAGGCTCGAAAGTGCTCTCGCAGCATGCCCTCGAGCGCGGTGTAGTGGAACACGATTTGGCGGGACGCGGAGTGATTGTGGATCACGTACTCGCCAAGAACACGGTGAAGGAATCGGATCCGGCCCACTCGGCTGAACCGCATCCAGAAGTCGTAGTCCTCGACACTGATGTACTCCCGGCGCTCGTCGAACCCGCCAACGGCAAGCGCCGTCTCCCGCCGAACGACTGTCGCGGACGGCGACAAGAGGTTGCCACCGAAGAGAAGCGCGTCGTAGAGCGCGCCCCTGGGCTTCCGGCGACGGGAGGCGTTGATGACCCTGCCGTCCCGGCTGATATTCTCGTCGTGGCAGACGAGATCGACATCGGGATGGCGATCGAACTCGCTCATCACGACCGCAAGTTTTTCGGGATACCAGAGATCGTCGCTGTCCAGGAGCGCGATATAGGCGCCACCGGCGATGCGCATGCCGGCATTGCGCGCCGCCGCCTGGCCACGGTTCTCCTGCCGAAGCAGCCGTCCCTTCATTGCGTGCCTGCCGATATACGCCTGGACGACATCGTACGTCCCGTCGACTGAACCGTCATCGACAACGATCGTTTCTCGCGGCTGGCACGTCTGAGCACGCACGGTATCCAGTGTGCGCTCGATGAACCGGGCAGCGTTGTACGCCGGGATCACGACCGATACGGCCATCGCATCACTCATGCGGAGCGGGCCACCACCCGGACGTGTGAGCTGAGCAGCGACGCGCGAAGGAACGCCTGAAACTGCTCTCGCGTCGCCGCGTCACGTGATCGCAGCATGTATCTCACGAATCTGGGCACCGGCAGCAGTGGATCGCGGGCGAGGGCGTTTTCCACAATGTCCACATCGAGATTTCCGGGCGTTGTGAGCTCCACGATCTCAAGATCCGCACGCCGCATCAGATCCCGCATGCCCTCGATCGACAGGAGATTGATGTGCTGAGGTGGCGTCACCGCGTTGGAACGCTCCCACAAAGTCTGGATGTCGAATCCGCTCGCGGTGAGCGTCGTCAGTACAATCCACCCTCCGGGAGCAAGTCCTCTTTTGAGGGCCGACAGGAATCGAAGTGGGTCATGCACATGCTCCAGCACCTCGAATGCCGTGATGACATCGGCGCGCAGTTCCCCTGGGGACATGTCTTCTACGGACTTCTCGATGACAGTAAACCCGCGCCCCCGACACACCGACGCGAGCGCCGGATTCGGTTCGATCCCGACCACGTCGCGGAACGCATGCAGCTTGGCCACTTCGTCGAGAAAGATGCCATATCCGGCGCCAACATCCGCCATCGTCGTCTGGCCGGGTGCGTCGGCCCGGGCAAGCAGCTCCCGCAAAAGCACCGCGCGCGGGCGAAAGATATGCTCCCGGCGAGCTTCCGCGGTCTCGCGATAGAACGCTGTGCACCAGTAGTCGACGGATTTTCCCGAACGATAGAAGTCGGCCAGGCTGTCAACAGACGGGCGCGGTGATGTCCACAGCGTTGCGCACGATGGACAGTCCACGTAGGTGAACCCTGACTTGACCAGTGACGCCTGAGCGCCCGCCGTGCCGCAGCCGGGGCATGGAACTTCCTCGAAGTCGCGTTGATCGCCGAAGAACGTGGCGATGTCCTCCTCCAGCAGGCGCAGGTATGTGTCGAACAGGTGACGAGGCCTGATGTCCGCCTCTTTCATGGCCATCGGACCATCCCACGATTTCGTCCTGTCCACCGACGATCCGCGGACACCATCCTGTAACGCGAGAACCGCAGGCCAGGCGCCGCCGGCGCGACGGTCAGTGATGGACCCGGCACACTTTCCGACACGAGGCTTCCCCCGGAAATCGTTGTCATCTGCGTCACGACTGGACGTCCCTGCTTCCTACGGAAGGGCGGAATCTGACCGACTCCTCACGGCGGCGCCGACGGCATACCGAAGCACAGCATTCGTGCTCCACTCCCACTCGCCGAGCCACTCGATGTCCTCGGCCCCCGTCCATCGCTTGAAATTCGTCACGCCCGGCGCCCCTTCCGGATCCAAACCTGCCAGGTCATAGTGGGTGACGTCGACCCGCCGACAATGCAGGATGAGAGACCACAGCACGGCGAAGGACGCCCCGACGGAACGTCCTTCGGGCGACGTTGCGGCGATCAACTCCCACGCTCGCCGACCCTGGATGGCGCAGGAATGAAACGCAATCAGCCGTCCCGATCGGTTTCTGCATCCATAGACCACGGCTTGGTGGCCGAGTGCGTCGAACAGCGCGGCGACCTCAGGTGCACGGGCAACCGCCGCAGCTCCCTTGGACGCGCGCACGGCCTCGCAGAGATCCGCGAGTTCACCAATGGGGAGTCGTTCCAATCTTTCGACAACGAGATCGCTCTTGAGCGCCTGGCGCAGACTGTAGCGCCAATTGCGATTCATGCCCGCGAAGAGTTCTTCCTCCGTCTGCCTCAAATCCCAAACCGCGGTCACGTTCGCGCTCAGCGTCCTGGCCGGTCGGGTCCACCCATTGGCGCGCAACCACTCTTCGTCAGCGGCCCTCCTCTTCCGGGCAAAGCTGCAGCGGCAGTACATCGAACGCGCCCCCATTGCGGAGGAGAGCTGCGCCATCGCGGTACGACTGCACCCATCGAGCGCGCCAACAACGCCGCCGGGACACCAGGTCACGACGACGCGCCACGGATACGTTCGCACGAGCGTCTGGAGCATGGCGACAACGGCGCCGTCTGATTCCGCGCGGAAGTGACAGGGCCTCCACCCTCGAAAGGCCTTGTAGCGACCCCAGCGCGAGGACTGATACAACGTCTGCTCATCGAACTGCAGCAACTGCGTGTCCCAGGTCTTCTCTACATCGGCCTGGGCCACGCTGGTCCAGACCGTCACGGGCGGGGCGCCACCAGCGCCGGGCACTGGTGCGCGCGAGACGGACTGTGGATGGCGGTCGCGGGGCACGAGCGATGACACGCGCTCATCCCGCACTCAGATACTGCGCCGTCGTTGGGTCGCTCGCCATGAGCACTCCCGCTGCCTCGAGCTCAGCGGGAGTATCAACGCCGATCGTTACCCTCTCGGTGAGGACCATCCGAATCCGCCCGCCAGTCTCAAGGGCTCTGTTCAGGTCCACCGATTCGATCTGCTCCAGACGCGTCTCCGCCGTCTCGTTCAGCCGCACGAGCACGTCGCGGCGGAACGCGATGATGCCCGTCTGCTGGTACATCGGAATGCCATCGATCCCTCGCCAGGGCGACGGAATCGGCTCGCGCGAGAAATAGAGGGCGTCGCCGTCGCGGTTGACGACGACCTTGACATTGTTCCTGTCGACGAACTGCTCGTAGCTGGTCAGGCGCGACATGATGTTGACGATGTCGACTGTAGGGTCGGCGAAGGGCGGAAGCGTCCTCGTAATCGTGTCAGGCGGGATCAACGGCTCATCCCCCTGCACCATCACGATTACGTCGGCCCGGGTGCCGGTTGCGGCTTCGATGTGGTGCATCGCTTCGGCGGTCCGCGTCATCGCGCGGGTATGGCTGTCAGCGGTCGTCACCGCTGATCCGCCGAGACCGCGAACGTACTCTGCGATCTCGTCGTCGCAGGTGGCGACGTAGGCGGCAGACAGACCGTGCACGTTCAGTGCGCCAGCCGCAATTTCGTCGGCGAGCCGACGCGCCTGAAGGTCGCGACTTACGAAGTCGATCACCTTCGCGTACAGTGGCATTTCCCTACTGAACACCACGAAGTTCACGCCATACCGCGTCGTGGTCGGCCACTGCGCCACGACGACGATGGCGGTCACCACCGCCGCGATGCCAATCCCCCCTAATAGCCACCGTGCCATCAATCAAACAGAGCCGGGGTAACCTCCGCCTCGGGAGCACCCGGACCATCAATGGATTTGATATACGAACCCTCCGATCTGCGGACCACCGGACAGCAGGAAAAGCAACAACGTAAAAAATACGATAACGACAATCGGCACGATCAAGAAATACTTGTATCGTGAAATCAGTTCTTTCATCACTCGCTCCATGGCGATATGAACCGCTGGCTGAAGTCAGCGATTAACCGATGAGCTTTCTGGTTCGGGTGCGCATCGTCGGGTGCCACCCACAGGTTCTCAGGCTCGTCCTCTACACTCGAAAAATACGGCGTCAAATCTAGTACCGGAATCGCCTCGTCCTTCAGAAACCCCTCAACCATCGCGTATTCCTTCAGAAACGGCGGATTCTTCAAATCGTGCAATTCAGGTAGGAGTACGACCTGAAGCGCGATATCGCGGCTTGCGCATAAATCCTTCAACGTGCGGAAAGCCGCTTTTGTTGCCTCCCAACCCGGCTGATCGTCCCGATAGAGGTTTCCGTATTGATCCAAGAACGTTCTATCTTCAGAAAACTTGCTCAACAGAATATTGACACGCGACCAGTAGAGCGTCACCAATCTCGAATACCCAAGGAACGCCCACGTCGACTGCTGGGGTGTTGGTTCGGCATCGTTGACGAAATAAAACGCCACAACCTTGTCAGGATTGTATTTCAAGCCCTTCTTGACGAATAACGCGACTTCCTGCGCCGTGTTGTAGTTACCAATACCGAAGTTAAGAATCTCGGCCCGTCCCTGCTGGTTCAAGCGTTCTTCAAGAAGGTATTCGAACGTATCTTCCCGGGGGACGCCCCAGCCAAAAGTCAGCGAGTCCCCGAGAAAGATCATCCGATAGGCGCCGGTTGACGATGTCGAATACTCGCGATCCCTGAGCCCATCCGAGTTTATGCTGACATCGACATCCATGAACCTCGCGGCAGCAAGGGGACGGTGCTCATGGACCAGATCGGCATCAGACGTCACTTTGGCTTCATTCGAGTACCGTGTCATTTCGACGTCGTAGACGGTGCTGAACGCCAGATAGCCACGCGCCAGCACCTCCCCCATAACTGCAGTGCCGACCAGGAGAATGGCGCAAAACAGGATCAATAAGGCTGGGCGAATCGGTTCTCGTGAGGCCATCAGTCTGCGCGGCCTGCTCTTCTCATGCTGTTCAGCAGGGCGTCCGCCGCCAGCTGATTCCCCAGCGCACTGAAGTGCAACCCGTCCAGCGAAAAATCTCCGCGCACGTCTGCGGCCGCGAGCGGGCCCAGGTCAACGGTATGCACCGCCTTATTTCTCTCGGACACATAGTCCAGGTACATTCTCGCGGCCGCATTCTGATCGCGGTGTTCGAACGGAAACAACAGGAAATACACGGGCTTGCCGAGTCCTGTAACCTGATTCACGAAATCGGTCATCGTGGCCGACGTCGCGGCAGCGGCCTGGGGCGCCGGGGTCCTCTCTCCCAACGGGTTCATGACCGGTTTACGGACCGCTTCGATCCAGTACCGAATACGATCTTTCACGTAACCCTCGGAAATATCGCCATAGCGCAACAAGAAGTATTTCTCCCAGCCAACCTCCGCCAAGATGAACCAGTAATTGAACCGGCTGAATATCGGATTCCTCGTTCTTCTCGACGGCCCCAACTGGTCGATCACCCCGGCCGGCTCGTAGGCACGTCCCGCCGTCGCCTGAAGCACCAAGAGGTTCGTCAGACACGCCAGAAGGTCATTCTCGATAACCTGCGCCTTAAAATCCCTTGAGGCATCACCGACAAGATAGCGCTGCTGCACGTCTGCAAAGAGACTGGCGTCAACGACGTAGGGACTCAGCAGCGCGCCGTTGAAAGCGCTCATGAGCCGCTCGCGCCGTTCACCGACAGCGTTGTACGCATCAGCCGAGCTTCGAACACTCGCGGCATCCATGACGTATCGCCCAAGCACCTCGTGGTGGCGGAGCAACATGTCGACGAACAACCGCCAGTCTCGAACGGACGTCGTGTCAACTCGACACGAGATGCCTTCTTCGAACAACAAGAACGCGAGAGTGTCGAGCTCAAGATAGTCAAACGCCTGGTAATTCTCGGCAAAAGACGACGCCCCCGCGTCACCGGTGGCTGCCAGATTGAGCACGGTAAATTGCTGAGCGTTCGCCTGATTCAGTTGCCGCTCAAGGTGTCCGGCAATACTCTGGGCAGGCGGGACACCATAGCCCATCGCCACACTACCGCCGAACACTCCGATCCGATGTTCGCCCGGCTGCTTGGCGCCTACGACGGCGCCCCGGTAGCCGCGGTAGTTCAACGATCCCATCTCATCAAACTTCCCGTGCGCGTACTGATCGAGGCCAACAGCCAGCGCCAGGCACGCCAACAACGTCGCCAGCACAACGCACGTGACTGTAAACAAACTCTTCAAACAAGCCTCCAGTCGTACAACCATGGGCTGAGTCGAGGCACGTCTACTCCAGCCTCAGCAAAGTGCGGAGCGCGCCGTGGTGGCGGACGACCCAGCCAAACGGCGACTTCAGACGGAGACGAACGAGCGCTTGGACCGTCGCAGCGGCGGCGTGTTCGACGACGCCGGCACGATGTCGCTCCAACTCCGAAAGCGCACGCTCGAACTGCTCGGGGGTCAGACTGTAGTCCATGATTTCGAACTGCGTGCGCGTGCGATGCAGCGTGTCGGATCCGCCCCGACGCCTGAAATGCAGCGCGATCTCGTACGCCAGGGCCCAGAACACGTATCGACGCAGGCTGGCGCGCCATACATTGACCATGTTCACGTGGCCAGGCCACCGACGGAGATGATCGTCACAGTACTCGCCGATGTTCTTCTCATGGTCACGAGCGATCTCGACGATGGGTCGCAAGCTGAGCGAGTCTGGGTTCTGCCGCCAACTCGACAGACGCTCTGGAATGTGCCCGATGTCCCACGCCTCAGCCAGCCGAAACCAGATCGGGAAGTCGCCGAACCCTATCGGCGCGTCAAGCCCGAATCGTGCATCGCCCAGCGCCGCCATGCGGACCATCGCTCCTGGAATGCCCAACGACGAGCGCCCCGATCGAATCGTGCGTGAGGTGTATTCGGCGCCAGGGGAGATGGAAGGGCCGTCGAACTCCCGCACACCCAGCTGAAGCCCGGCGTCGTCGATCAGCTCCCAGTTCGAGCCAACCAGACCAACGCGGGGATGTCTTTGCAGGAATTCCGCGTGCTTGCTGACAAACCGCCTGTCGTGGCGGTCGTGATCGTGAAAGAAACACAAGAACTCGCCACGCGCCTCGTCCATGCAGAAGTTGTGGTTCCCATGTAGCCCGATGTTCCGCGTCTGTCGTATGTAGCGGATGCGGTCATCCGCTGCTGCTGCAACCCGGCACACCTGCTCGGTCTCGTCGGTCGAGTCGTTGTCGCTGATGAGAATCTCAAGATCCGGGTAGTCCTGGGCACAGATGTTCTCAAGGCTTTCATGCAGAACAGCGGCGCGGTTACGCGTCGGGACCGCCATCGATACTACGGGATGGAGCACTATCGGAATTGGACCACGAACGTCATCAGTCACACGCCGAGGAATCGCCGCTACGACCCCTCAAGGTTCGTGAGCTGCGCCACGCCGCCACGAACGCGTCTGGTAGACACACCAACGCAAGCGCCAGTGGAATAGCCACTATCCAAATGACTCCGGTCATTGGCGGCTTCAGGAGGTCACGGACACCGACGAGCAGAAGATGCACCGTCGTCGCGCTGAGCAGCGCCCAACCAGCCATGCGAAGGCTCTGCGAAACGGTAGTCCCCGGTCCCCAAAACAATGTGGCTAGCGTCGATCTGGCGGCTGACGCCTCCCATGCGGCGGGAACGAGTTGAAACAATCGCTCCAGCGTGCGTAGCAACCAGCTGCCGCTGACCACGGCTGCAGCGGCGTCGTCTTGCCGAAGGATCGAGTCGACTTCGACCGCCGTGCCCTTCGAGGGAATCGGCATGGACATATCAGCGGAACGCGCCCCCAGGCGCAGCGCGGAGTTCCTCGACCCAAAAGCCGGCCGCTGCGCCCTCCGGGCCGAAAGGCACAGGCACGGCCCTGCCCGGAACGAGGTGCACACCCAACACCCTGCATCGTCCCAGCCACGACACGCAGCGGAACCGCATTACCGCCCTCATCCGGTAGTGATGGAGACTCAGGGGGACGCCCGACGGTAGCGCCCCTTCGGCGATAACTCCTGGAGGCCGAGCATCAAGGCTGAGTCGTGGAGGCTGAACCTCGAGAACGTCCCACGAACGCCCAGCGTCCTGCCCGGCCGCCTGCAAAGCCCTTCGAAGGTCTGCGGCCTCTGCGGCGTCGGGAGCGCCAAAGGTGCCGACCGCCATCAGTTCCGCGTTCGCGAACGCGGCTAAATAGGACGGAGCGAGATCCTCGATCTGAAAACCTTCCAAATCGCCGTCCGGGCCGGCATGAAAGGGTACGACCGCACCCTGCTGAAGGGGCACGCCAGAGACCGTGCATGCTGCCCCCAGCAGCAGGCACCAGAACCGCAGCACCGCTCTCACCCGGAATCGCCCGGTGGGCACCGGGAGCCCTGACGAGCCGACAGCCGCCCCGCCGGGTTCAGGAGACTGGAGGGCGACAACGTCCCACTTCCACATTTGCGCAGCACCAATGTCGTCCTGTAGCCGCTTCCAGAGGCTCTGCGCCTTTTCAAGATCGTCGGCCTGGAAAGTACCGATTGCCGTGACTTCAGCACTCGCTGCCTCGATAGTCTCCACCGGTGCCAAGGTGTACACGGTCAGCCCGCCCGCCAACCTGTCGATCTCCACAGCTTCGTCGTAGAGCACCACGTCGTACGAGCCCGGCTGCAGGGGCGGCAGCAACATGACGCCGTTTTCAGAGTCGGCCACCAGGAACCTTGCGCCGAAGTCGCCAACCACCAGTCTCAAGGGCGGGCGGAGGAACTCGCCGCGGATGTTGACACGCGTCGCGCCCATTACGACGCGCTCTGGCTCGACAGCGACAAGGCGCGGGACCTGTGGGCGAAAGAGCAGGTACGCGCCGTACGTCAGTGGAATCAGCAGGCAGATGACAAGGACTACCGCCGCATCGAAAATATTCAGCTTCCCGAACAACCGGCCCCGGTCGTCAATCAGTGACACGTATCCTCCACTCGTGCTGGACCACGGCGCCTCCTGCGGGTACGCACCGTAGCGCCACCCATGCCATCACCTCACAGGCGCCGAGGCTGCTCAGCCAGGGGAGCAGGAAGGCCACTATCGAACGATGGCGAATCAGTGTGCCAATGTTGCCGCTGGTCATCCCTATCATGACAGTCCCGAGGACGATAACACCCGCCAACAGGAGGGACACAGTGCTGTCACGACGAAGGCCCGCCACGACTCCAACAAACGCCAGCGGAAGGAGCAGATTCCCGAGGACGTGCTCCGGCAGATACGCGAAACCCGTCGGCGACAAGCCACTCCACGGAAGAGGAACCCAAAAGACACTCGTGACCCCACGAATAACGTAGCGCGCAGTCGCGGCTGGCGTAAAAAGGTCGTCGTCGAGGGTGAACGAAGCCCCATTGTTTAAACGCTGGTAGAACGGGGGGTCAAGCACCTTGTAGTTCCAGCCGGAGGTGTTGATAAATCCGCGATGGAATTCGGCGGTCTGGATCAGCAGCTCGGTCGCACGCTGCCTGACACTCCCACTCTGCAGCGCCACCACCCCACCGGCAATGCAGACGATCAGCACGACGGGCAGCCATCGTGGTCGACGCACCAGCGCGACGCCAGCAATGCCGATCGCGAGACCGCTGCCGACGATGAGATCGCCGCCCGGTCGTACGCTTCCAGTACTCAGCACAGCGGCACCGGCGACCGCGCACCAAAGAACACGACTCCAGAGTGAGGCGCTACGCACCGCCAGCACCGCCGCGCCCAGGCTGACCGCCGTCAGGAACAGCGTCGGCGTTTCTTTCAAGAACGTGATCGACCAAACAAACAGACTTGGCTGGAACAGGACCACAGCGAGTCCACCAAGGGAGGCAAGGGCTCCGAAAGACGGACGTACCATCCGAAACAGCGTGACGCATGCCCCGAGGTACAGCGCCACATCAAACAGCCGAATCGAATACGGTGCATCACCCGCGAGCAACTGCAGAAGCGCATGCGGGTAGTGGATGCCACTCCAGCCGTATTCCGCTGCCGCATCAACGTAGTCCGGTCCGATTGGGAAACCGAGAGCGATGTAACGCAGCATGTGCGCTCTGTACTCGATGTGCGTCTCGTCAGGAATCAGTGCGACAAACGAGCCGTCGGTCTGGCGCGTGAAGAAGAAGAACGCCGCAAGGGCGAGCAAGCGGAGCGCGACTCCCGTCCCCAGAAGACCGAACAACCACACGCGCTCGCGCCTGCCGAGGCCGCGGCCCGCCCAGGTGAACAGCGCCACCATCGCCAGACTGAACCACAGGGTCATTGGCGACAGCGTGAAGAACAGACCGAGAAGCGCGCCGATGGCGCACGCCGCGGCAATTGGCTGCAACCTCGTCATGAACGTCGTCATGGCAGTAGACGGCCTGCTTCCCCGCAAGCTGTGGCTTCGCTCGATGCGTTCGTCATCTGTCTTGACACAAGAAACCAAGAGATCAAGACGAGAGCGCGATTACCGTTGCCCAAGATGCCTTATCTGCCGCACTCCATGCGAGTGTAGGTCTAGCAGGCTGCTGAAAAACTCCGTGAAATGGGATCGACAGATCGATCCCGGCGTACTACCATGCTCCCAACACCGCTGAAGGGAGCCCCATCATGCGCGGACACGATGAGCAAAGCACTCACATGTTCAGCTACCTGTCGCCGGAACAGCGCGTGCCAGCCGACCATCCGCTCCGCGCGGTTCGCGCGCTGACGGACGAAGCGCTGAGAACGATGTCGCGCAGGTTCGCCGGCCTGTACGCCAACACAGGGCGTCCGTCGATCCCGCCGGAACAGCTGCTGCGCGCGTTGTTGCTGCAGGTGCTCTACACGGTGCGGAGCGAGCGGCTGCTGATGGAAGAGCTCAATTACAACCTGCTGTTCCGCTGGTTCGTGGGCTTGAATTTGGACGACCCGGTTTGGCATCCCACCACGTTTACCAAGAATCGCGACCGGCTGCTGGCGGGCGATCTCGCGGCCGCCTTCTTTGATGCGGTGCAGGCCCACGCGCGGGCGGCCGGGCTGCTCTCGGACGAACACTTCACTGTGGATGGGACCCAATTGGAAGCGTGGGCCAGCCTGAAGAGCTTTCGGTGCCGGGACGCGGCGGAGAGCGACCCGCCCGATGACCCCGGGAATCCCACGGTCAACTTCCACGGGGAGCGGCGGCGCAACGACACGCACCAGTCGACGACCGATCCGGAGGCGATGCTGCCTCGGAAGGGCCAGGGGAAGGAAGCCAAGCTGGCGTATCTGGGCCACGTGCTGCTGGACAATCGACAGGGACTTGTCGCCAACGTCTGCGCGACTCACGCGACGGGGACCGCCGAACGCGAGGCAGCGGCGCTGTTGCTGGAGGCCAGCGCGCCGCCGGGCAGCACGGTCGGGGCGGACAAGGGCTACGATGTGGCAAGCTTTGTGGCCGCTGTCCGTATCCGGGCCGTCACGCCCCACGTTGCTCAGAAGGTCCGCTGGAGTGCGATCGATGGCCGGACCACGCGGCATGCGGGCTATCACGTCAGTCAGCGGAAACGGAAACTCGTAGAACAGGTCTTTGGCTGGATGAAGACCGTCGGCGGCTTGCGCAAACTCCGGCATCGCGGTGTCGCCCTCGTGGATTGGCAGCTTACCTTCGCCGCCACGGTCTATAACTTGGTCCGGCTGCGGAATCTGGAGGCGAGGTGTCCCTGATCACCGGCCGCGCGTGTCGCCGGCCCCTTGATCGGGGCCAGCGCACAGCCGTGCGCACCGTTGTCGGTCGGTGGTGACTCGCATGATCCTTAGAAAACGGCCCGATCACCCGGGTTCTTCAGCAGCCTGCTAGGGTTTAATTTTCACAGGAGGCGTGAAGCAGAGGCAAGCCCTCAGCTACATCCCTGAACGGAGGGACTCCCGCGCCGTGAAGCACGGCGCAGTCGAGCCACACCCGCAGAGAGCGGCGTGCGACCTGCCCCAGTTCACGAGTCGGCCGGACCAGGACCGCGGTGCGATCGAGCCCGAACGTGTCACACACTTTCAACGCCAGTGTTCCGCGGTCCACAAAGTCCGGCCCGGTCGCGTGGAACGTCCCAACGGCGTTGCGCTCAATCAGGTGACGCGCGGCCCGAGCCACGTCGTCGGTGTACGTCGGACTGCCCCACTGGTCTGAGGGCACCTTGACCGTCTCGCCCGAGGTAATCCGATCGACGAGACGCAGCGCGAAGTTCCGCCGTTCGGCGTCGGGGCCGTACACCCATCCCGTTCGGATGATGATGTGCCGGTCCGGCACCAGCTCCCGGATGAGAACTTCAGCACGGGCCTTGCTGCGCGCGTACTCATAGAGCGGATTGGTCGGGTCGCTTTCGACGTAGCGATCCTCGGCGCCGTCGAACACATGGTCGGTGCTGAAGAAGACAACGCGCGCACCGCTGGCGCGCGCGTACTCGGCCACCGTGGCAGGACCAGTCGTATTGATTCGTTCACACAACTCCGATTCGACTTCGCACTGCTCAGCGTTGCACATGGCCCCAGCAACCAGTACCAGATCGGGCTGGACATCGCGAAGGGCCTGCCGAACCGCAGTCTGGTCACCCAGGTCAACCTGAATGTCACCTGGACGCGCATGCCTGTGAGAGGCAGTCACGAGATGTTCGCGCGGAAACTGGCTCACCAGCGCGCTGCCGACCTGGCCTGACGCGCCGATGATCAGAGTCCGAGACGGTTGTCTGCTCACGCGCCTGGCCTTTCCGAGTCGCGAACGAGTCCGCTCCCCGCGTGCGACATGCTCCCAACGATCGTCAGGCCCGCCGTGAGCCGTCGGTGCAGATCCACAACGCCGACCTCCGCGAGTGTCCGAACAACGTCCGACTCGGTCTGAGGGTAGTCGAACTCCGGCGACAACACGTCGAAGGTGTCCAGCATCGCCCAGCGATAGCGTTGCCGGAGAGACAAACGCCGCTCGCTCGTGTAATTCGCGACCGGAATGGCGAACTTGAATACCCGTCCGAGGAGGGGCAACCGAAACAATATCTCGGTCACCGCGAACAGGACTGGCATGCTCCATTCGATCACACCGAGAAGCCAGCGCTTCGACATCCGCCTCGTCAGCGGCCGGATTAGATATTTGGTCTGGAACTTCGTCCAGCGCCTCCGTTCGTAGGCAACAACGGCCAGTCGGCCGCGTTCTTTGAGTACCAGGGGCAGCACAGAGAGTGTGCGCTGCGGGTCTGGCGTGTGCTGCAGTACGCCGATGCAATAACAGGCATCGAATGCCCCGCGACGAAACGGGAGCGCATAGAGGCTGGCCTGAACGATGTCCGCGTTCGGGAACCGCGCAACATTTTCCGCCGCAGCCTCCACCGCACTACTGAGATCCACGCCAACGACACGCGCGCCCGCACCGGCCGCAACCTCGACGAAACGACCCGCGCCGCAACCAGCGTCGAGCACACGCTTGCCACCTAGCCACTCGGGCGTCCACCCTGTTTCCGAGTAGAGGCGCTCCTCTGACAACGCTGCCCCGCTTGCCGAGTCCAGTTGGGTGGTCCGAAACCGGTTCCACTGCAGCCCGAATGACGCGGCATAGTCACCGTCATCTACGAACCGTGGAACACCGTTGCGAATCGCATACGTGGCCTCACACCCCCGGCACGTGAGTACCCCGGTCACCACGCGCGCGCCGTCGCCGTCTCCTTGTGGCATATCGAGCGCGCTCTGGCACTTCGGGCAGGCAAGAACTTCTAGCAACGATCGGTTCACGCCACTGCCCCGTAGAGGATCCGCTCGTACAGGTCACGGTAGGCCGGGAATGCCCGCGAGACGACTGAAAACTCACGCTCGGCGAGCGCTCGACAGCCGGCGCGGTCGCCCAGTTCGGCCAACGCGCGAAGTCGGTCGGCCGCCTCGCAATGCGCCTCACGCGAATGCTCGGAGACGAGAACCCCGGCGGTGGAGCCGGATAGCAGCTCATCGACGTCACCAACACCAGCGGTGGCGGCAAACGGGAGACCACACGACAGGTACTCTGCGTACTTGGTTGGCGACGATGACTGTTTGGAAAGCGATGGCTGAACGAACGCGACGGCGGCGTCCGCGGCCGACAGATAGCCGGGCATCTCCTCGTGCCGGGCCCACATCACGGCGTAGTCGCTGGCTGGCACTCCCCGCTCCTGCAGCTCCTGTCCGACAACGTCCGGTGACCGGTTCACCAGCGCGAGAAAGAACAGCCCTGGCCAGCGAGTCCGCGCCGCCGCGTAGAAGTCGAGCATCTCTCCGAGCTGGTACCACGTGCCGATAGAACCGGAGTACGCGAGGACTGGCCTGTCTCCAACGGCCAGATCGGAACGGATCTGTCGACGCGCCGCTGGATCGAACTGGAAGCGACTCAGGTCCACGCACGTCGGGATGACGCTCCATGGCGGCAGCGTTGATCGTTGCTCGAGCCCAGGGAACCCGCGGAGGATCGGCCGCACAGCTTCGGTCAACGTGTTGATACCATCGGTTTCGCGCAGGATCCACTGCTCGGCGCGCTTCGTGATGTGAAACGACACGCCCTGCTCCTGCCATAAGCCAGCGTCGACGTATTCCTCCGCCTGAAGGCCTCGGATGTCGAACAGAAAGGGCACACCCGTGAACTTTTTGACGATGCACGCAATGGCCGCGGGCACGTACCCACGCGCGTGTAGGAGGTTGATGGGCCGGCGCCGATGCTCGCGCAACACATGCAGAACGCCCGAAGCGATGTCGAAGGCCGTCGCCGGCAGCGACGGGCGACTATGATACCGAAGTCGGCGCCAGACAACGCCGTGTGCCGACAAAAGCGTGGCGGTTGCTGCCGTGTCGCGTGCGTCCTCCAGGGAACTTCGAACGGCCTTGTCGAACGACAGTACGGTCAGATCGAAGGTGCCCGACAGCGCGAGCACATAGGGCACGATCTGCGTTGGGCCGAGCGGCTCGATCAGACTGTTGTACGAGATGTACAACACGCGGCGTTTCACATGCAGCCGAGAAACCTCAGGTCGCCTACTGCCAGATCTTCCACGGCGCCTTCCCCTGTTCCCACAAACTCTCGAGATGCCGCTTATCTCGCAGAGTATCCATGCACTGCCAGAACTTCTCATGACGATACGCCGCAAGTTGCCCATCCGCTGCCAGGCTTTCAAGCGCGTCGGCTTCGAGCACGGTCCGATCACCTTTGTCGAGGTAGCGAAAGACACTCGACTCGAACACCATGAACCCGCCGTTGATCCAACCCTCGCCAATTTGGGGTTTCTCTGTGAACTCCTTCACCATGTCCCCGTCGAAGACGAGCCCCCCGAAGCGTGCCGGCGGACGCACCGCCGTGACCGTGCCAACACGGCCGTGCGATTTGTGAAACCGTAGCAGTTCGTGCAAGTTGATGTCACTCACACCGTCTCCATAGGTGAGCATGAACGTACCGTCGCCCAGGAACGGTTCCAGTCGCTTCAACCGCCCACCGGTCATCGTGTGCAGTCCAGTGTCGTGGAGATGTACAACCCAGTCTTCTGGACCCCTGGCGTGGCGCGCAAGCTCACCACGGGCCAGGTCTATCGTCATGCTGCCGCTCAGGCTGTGATACTCGCGGAAGTACCGCTTCACGGCCTCACCGCGGAACCCGAGGGCTACGAAAAACTCCTTGAAGTCGTACTCGGCGTAATGGCGCATCACGTGCCACAGAATAGGCCGGCCTCCGACCTCCACCATCGGCTTCGGCTTCAGTTCCGTTTCTTCAGCCAGGCGTGTGCCCAGGCCACCAGCGAGCAGGACAACCTTGGTCATTCGACGGCCTGGGGCATGAGCATCAGTTCGGAATGACCCGGGGTACAGGGATCGGTACGATGAAACGCCCGCCTGCCCCCGCATAGGTATGCAGTTGACGCACGATCTCCTCCGTGTAGTTCCAGGCCAAAATGAGTGTGTAATCTGGCTGATCCGCGATGAGCCGCTCGACAGGCAACACCGGCAGATGCATGCCCGGCGAGAACATGCCCTGCTTCAAGGGATTCTTGTCGACGAGATACGAGACCAGCTCGGGCCCGATCCCCATGAAGTTCAGGAGTGTATTTCCCTTGGCGGCGCTACCGTAGCCGACCACCCTCTTTCCTTCGGTCCGCAACCGGCTCAGCAGTGCAAGAAGAGACGAGCGAAGCTCGTAGACACGATCCGCGAACGCTTGGTAGGTGGCGACGTCGCTCAGTCCAGCACGGCGCTCCTCGTCTCGGAACCTGGCCGGCGCGTCTGTCACGACGTGACGTGCACCCTGCCGTTTCACGAAGACTCGAAGCGAGCCGCCGTGGACCGGCTGGTGCTCGACGTCGAAGATCTCCATGCCATGGCGTACAAAGAGCGTGGATAGCGCAGCCACGGAAAAATACGAGAGGTGCTCGTGGTAGACCGAATCGAACTCCAACTCGTCGAGCATGTCGCGAACATAGGAGTTCTCGAACACAAAGATCCCCTCGGGCCCCAGAAGCCGGTGGAGGCCGCGCACGAAACCGTTCATGTCATCAAGATGTGCGAATACATTCGTCGCGAGAACGCACGCGGCCGGCCCGTGCGTCCCTCTCACTTGGTCAGCGACACGCTCGCTGAAGAACTCGGTCACCGACTCGATGCCGCGGCGTCGAGCCAGCTCCGCAATATTCGTGGCCGGCTCAATCCCGAGCAGCCGCAGTCCCCGTCCGGCAAAGTTACTGAGAAAGGTACCGTCGTTGGCCGCCACCTCCACCAACAGGTCGTCCGCTTGAAAAGCAAAGCGTGAGGTCAGCGCCTGTGCGAACGATGTGAAATGTGCGCGCATCGTGTCCGATGTCCCGGACACGTAGACGTAGTCGCGAAACAAGATCTCCGGATCGACGATCTCCAGCAACTGCACGAGCGAGCAGTCCGCGCACACAAACACGTCGAGTGGAAACTTCGGCTCCTCGTCGCCAAGCTGATCAGCTCGCATGAATCTGTTCGCCAGCGGACTCACCCCGAGATCCAGAAAACGCGAGAGCCGGCGACTTCCGCAGATTCGGCATTCCTCACGCCTCGTCGACTGCTGTGGCATGGCCACTCGATCGCGTTGATCCTGCGGAGTCACAGAAAGTGCGGCTCGGGGATCGGATGCAGAAACCGTACGCCACGATCACGCATCTCGCGTTCCTGCTCCAGAATCTCGCGTGCGAAGTTCCAGGCAAACACGACCACGACGTCGACGGGATCGGCACGCATCCGGTCGGGGCTGACGATTGGAAGACGAGAGCCCGGAGCAAGTTTCCCGATCTTCATCGTGCTCTTGTCGGCAACGTACGCGACGAGCTGTTCGTCCAGTTCACAGAACTGAATCATCGCCATGCCCTTGGCTGCCGCGCCGTAGCCAACCACCATCTTCCCGGCCTCCCTCAGAGAGGCCAACTCGGCCCTCAACAGCCGCTTCTGCGTCCTTGCGCGATCGCCGAAGTGCTGCCAGGCCTGCCGACCGAGAATGCCCGCTGCCTGCTCCTCTGCCAACATCTTCGCGACGGTCGGTGACGGCCGGCGATCCGCCGACGCATGACTTACGTACGCGCGCACGGTACCACCGTGGATCCACTTGTGTTCCACGTCGAATACGTTGAGGTCGTGCATCCCGCACAATCGCATGATGCTGTCCAGACTGTGGTAGCCGATGTGCTCATGAAACACCTGGTCGTACTGCAGCTCGCCGTACAGGTCCAGCAGGTGCGGCACCTCGATCACGGCTATTCCCTCCGCCGCGAGCAGCAACCTCAGACCGGTGAGCAGGCCGTGAACGTCCGCGACGTGAGCCAGTACGTTACGGGCAAGCACGACGTCCCATTGCCCGTGCTGCGCCAGCACGTCGCGTGCGACCCGTTCGCCAAAGAAGTCAGCAACCGTTGGAATGCCAGCTGCGTTCGCTTTCTGTGCGATGTTGCGTGCCGGATCCACGCCGAGCAGGCGACTGCCTCGAGACCGAAACTCTTTCAGCATCGTGCCGTCGTTGCTGGCGATCTCGAAAACGGAAGGTGTCGCGGAACCACCGGCACGCGTCAACACTGCGTCCGCGAGCTCTCGACAATATGCCTGGATTGATGCCGGGATGCCCGTTTCCCAGACGTAGTCCTGGAACAGGAGCGCCGGGTCGAGCACCTCACGAATCTGTACGTGAAAGCACCGCTGGCAGAGCACGAGGGTGAGGGGGTAACGCCGCTCCTCGACAGCCTGCGCCGGCTGCCGAAACGCATCCGCCGGCACGACCTCCCCGTAGTCCAGGACCAGGTCGCAGTCTGGCGATCCGCAGATGCGGCACGCATAGGCCCCGGGGGTCACAGCAACACGTCCCGGTTCAGCCGCTCCTCGAACCCCCCTATCTGGGTCAGCGAGTATTCGCGCATGGAGGCATCCTGAGTCGTGTACTGGTGCTTGTACCACTGGGTCGTCAACGCCATCGTTCCGGGAAAATCGATGACTGAACGCCACCCCAGACAACGTCTCGCCTTGGCGGAATCGAGCTGGAGCAACGTGCTTTCATGGAACGGCACGGACCCGAGACGATCGATGGAGCCCTCGCCCCACACGTCGATCACTGACTGTGCACCACGTTCCACCGTTTTCGTATTGTCCGGGGGAGGACCGAAGTTCCACGCACCTTGAAACGCCTTGCCATCCTGCGCCAGCCGCATGCCGAGCAGGAGGTATCCAGCCAGCGGCTCGAGTACGAACTGCCATGGGCGGGTCGCCTGTGGACATCGGAGCGTGATCGGCGCCTTACTCCGGAGACTGCGGACGCAGTCAGGTATCAAGCGAAACTCCGACCAGTCACCGCCGCCAACAACGTTGCCCGCACGCGCACTCGCGACGTTCGAACTTCCCGCCTCTTGAAGAAAACTGCGAGTAAACGACGAAACGACGATCTCCGCCCCAGCCTTGCTCGCACTGTAGGGGTCGACTCCGCCAAGGCGATCGTCCTCACGATAGCCCGACAGCTGCTCTACGTTCTCGTAGCACTTGTCCGACGTGATCATGACGGCGGCCGCGACGCCAGGCTCCGATCGCACGCAGTCGAGCACGTGCGCACTACCCATCACGTTGGTCTCGAATGTCCCGACGGGATCCTGATACGACAGTCCAACGATCGCCTGCGCGGCCAAATGGAAGACGATGTCCGGTTTGGTGTCCTCGAACACCGCCCGAAGAGCGGGAAGATTCCGCACGTCGCACACACGATCGTCCGGCGAATCGAGTTGCGCCGAACAGAACAGTGAAAGCGGTGACACAGGAGGAAGGGCCACGCCAATCGTCGTCGCACCCATCTTGCGGAGCCAGAGTACGAGCCACGAGCCCTTGAACCCGGTGTGACCCGTGATCAAGACACGCCGGCCTCGATAGAACGACGTCAATGCATCCGCAAGGCCAATCATCGTGTCGTCACCCGCGAGCCGGGCACGCAGAACGCTGATGCCCAGACCGGCAGCCGAGCGTAGAACGGCGTCATCGGCGTAACGTCACCAGACGCTCGCGTGGCACTCCACGCTGCGCCAGGCTTTCGACGATCGGCTCAACCTGCTGGAGCGTGGCAACGATGAGCAAATCGAAGTCGACCTCCGCGTGATCCGCGATGTGCCGCACGGGTCGACCGAGAAAGTGGCCGGCCGCGCCGCTGTCGTCGAACACGGCAACCATCTCCAGCCCGAGAGCGGTGAGAGACAGGTACGCCAGTTCCGCCGCTTCGCCAGTGCCATACACCGCCACCCGCTTCAGGTCGCCGTGCGTGTAAGGCTCGAGCACGATTTGCAGATGCTCGCGCACTCGCCCGTAGAGAAAGAGCGAGTACTGCATGAACTCGTAGGTCAGACGGCTCTTTTCAGCTATGCCCTTCGGCGTCAGCAGGTAGCGCAGGCGGTTCGCCTGCAAGTTCACACACTTTACGTACCCTTTATGGATGAGCCGTTTCAGGTAGATGTTGGTGAGGCCAAGGGCGATTCCCAATTTGCTCGAGAGCGTCCGCTGCGTGAGACTGGCGTCGTCCGCGATGGCCTCGAGCGCCTGCAGATTACGCCGCTCCTCGACGTCCATTACATCCCGGCGCAGCCCAGATCGATCCGAAGACAGATCGGTGGCCGCCGCTTGCGTGTGATGACGTCGCTTGCCGCCTATCGCCGTCGAAGGCATGGTGGGAAATAGTGTGCGAACAGGCTTACGCTCTCTCACTTACAAGTCGCGCCAGCGGGTGGGCGGCTGTAAGGACTGAGCTAACGAGTACAGAAAGGCGAGTGAAACTAGCGCCCGATCGTGAGCGTTCATAATATGAACAGGTAATATTCCCCCAGGTTCCGGCACGTTGTCAACGACCCGAAGTGAGGGGCGCCCGCCTGCGTCCTATTGATGACTGTCCGCTTCCAGGGAGACAAGGCCGCGCGCGAGGAATCGACCGAACCCTTGGTTGAACCGGTCTATATTGTTGTGGTCTCGGATGCGGCGGTGCGCTCGTAGCGCCACGTCAAACCTGTCGCTGGGCTCTTCCAGAAGGCCGGTCACACAACCGGTGAGTGCCTCGGTCAAGATGCCTGGTGTCCGATACATCGGTTCGTAGTCCTCTTGTAGCGCGCCGGTGTCGGCATCCATCCAGGACACCGCGCCGTACACGCCAGACACCACGTGACCGGTGACACGATCTTCAACGTACTCCTTGATGCCCCAACCGTCGGACACGATGGGGACGGCACCGTAGTACATCGCCTCCAGAATTGACACGACGTGCAAGCGAGCCGACGGCAGCAGAAAGTAATGGGACGAGCGCAGGAGGCTGATGTATTCCTCCGGCGTCATGAACTGGTCTAGGACCTCGACGTTGGCATGCGCCAGCAGCGAGGCAAAGCGGCCCTGGACGGCAGGAGGCAGAGCCGAACGTAAGACCAGCGTGACAGCGGAATTCCGTGCCAACAGCCGTTCGAAGCACTCAAGAACGGACGTGCCACCGCGCAAGAAAAAGTTATTCGGACTCTGGTGCCAGGAGTTGTTGAAAAAGAACCGCACGGGACGCGAGGCTCTCTCCCCATCCAGGTCACCCTCCGCTACCGGGACCACCGGCACGTACGCTGGGGGCAAAAACTGGGTTTTCCTGGTAATGGCATTACTCCGAAACAGCTTGGTCATGCCGGTCTGAGTCGCACTGACATGGGTCAGCACGCCAAGGCAGCGTGGGGACTCCAGCAACTGGCGAATCCACGGAAACACTCTCAACTCCCGAAACCTCACTTTCCCCGTTCTCCCGTTCAGCGCATACGGATCAAACAGGGTGGTGATGTCTTCTATTTCAACGAACCAGCTCTCATTGAGGTGCGTAAGGGGATAGCCAGGCAGAAAGCTCGCCTTCGTGCCTCTGGGAGCGGGGACAATCCTTGAGAGGCCGCGGCTCTTGAAGAACCTGCACGCATCCAGGACGCCCAGCCCATAGGATCTGCCGACAGCCCTAAGATCGCGCCATCGACGCCACAGGGCTAGGCACTGAACGGGCAGTTGCGCCAGCCACTGCAGCCAACTGAGAGGCTCTGACACGAAGCGGTACCCGTCCGGCGGATGGGCCAGGTGACGAAAAAGCGGGTGCGAGCCGACACCCTCGCCCGTCGCGCAAAACGCCCGCTGATACCGAGGGAAATAGAGCGTTTTCATCACACCTGACTGTCCGCGTGGGCCAGAAACCACTGGTACGTTGATTCCAGGGCAGCACGCAGGTCCCACGACGGCGTCCAGCCAAGGGCCCGAAGCGGCCCGGAGTCGAGCCACTTCACGGGTGCGCCGTCGGGTCGGCTGGTGTCGAACACGAGGTCTCCCTCGAATCCGACGATCTCGCGCAACACTTCCGCCAGCTCTCGAATTGAGGTCGTGACGCCGGAGCCAATATTGATCGGTGCTCCACCTTCGTGCGTGCGCAGGAGAAAGAGGACGGCGTCCGACAAATCGTCTACGTAGAGAAACTCCCGCTGTGGCGCCCCGGAACCCCAGATCGTCACGGTCTGCGCTCCTGCGAGCCTGGCGGCATGCATGCGAGACATGAGCGCGCTCACGACGTGTCCGCTCCCGTCGGCGCTGAAATCATCTCCGGGACCGAATACGTCGGCCGCAATCGCCGCACCAAATTCAGCGCCGTGTTGCTGACGATAAGCTTCGCACAGCTTCAGGCCTGCGAGCTTCGCCGTGGCATACGCGGCACTTGTCGGCTCAACGGGGCCCGTCCAGAGGGAGTCGGCTGTGAACGGCTGTGGCGCGTTCCGAGGATACGTACACGAGCTGCCCAAGTACAGGAGCTTCTTGGCGCCATGTCTCCACGCACCCGGAATAAGGTGCGCGGCAACCAGCATGTTGTCGAGCATGAGGTCAGCCGGATAGAGCTGGTTCCCCGCAATGCCCGCTGTGCGACCCGCGACGACGATCACATGGTCGGCACGGGTCTTCGCAAGAAACGAATCAACCGCGCGGAAGTCTCCCCAGTCCGGTTGCTGATCGGCGCCAACCAACATGTGACAACTACTGGTCTTGAGCCGGCGCACGATCGCGGCGCCCATCATCGTCTTTATTCCTGCGATGAGTAACCGGGTGCTGCCGCCTGAGGGTGCGTCGGGCACGGGCGTTCAGCTCACGTTCCGCGGTTCAGGCCATGGCAGCGACCACGCAGTCCGCCGAGCCTCGTTCGACAAACCGTTCCTCAGCCCGCGGTTGCCGAGTCGCGTGAAGGGACGGGGCCGTACTCGTGCGGTACAAGCATCGTTCCCGACTTGCGGCCCCAGAGAATCGATGCCTGCGCGAAACGTTTGAGGTCACCCTGCCAGTCCACTGGCTGCGTGGTCATCCACGTGGCAACGCTCTGCAAAGGCACACGGTGCGAACTGAACCGCTTCTCAAAGTACTCTGGGAGATTCCAGTCGAACATGACTTTTTCCGCACGTCCCTCCAGACTCTTCTGCTGAGGGATGCGCAGTTTCTGGTAGAGCATCGCCTGGGCGAGTAGCTCCCTGTCGTTGTGATACTCGATTCCCTTGAAATCGAGGAAGTCGTGTACGACGTCGCCAAGTTCGCTGTAGAAGCGGTCGACATCCTTCGTCAGTCGAAGAAATGACGCCTCTTCGACGTCCCAATAGAGGTCGCCGTAGTCCGGCAGAATCGAGCCGCCATGCTCCCCGTCATCCACCATTCGCGCCATGAGAGCGTTGTAGAAATCCAGTTCCTGCGAGAGCATCTTCGCCTTCGACTGAAACTGCCGCTGCGCGACGAAATGGATGAACGCGCTCATCTTTATGCCGTACGTGTCCAGGAGGAGAATCAGCGGGTAGTACGCCAATTTCAGCGAATGGAAGAGCATCAGCACGAAACTGAAACGTAGCGAATCCCTCCAGTCTTCGAACGGCATTGAGTTCGTCTGAATGACAATCTCCTCGTACTCCTGCACGAAATCAGGCGGCCGTTCCTGCCCGTGAATCTCAGCGAGCTTGATAACCCTCGTCTTCAGGCCAAACTTGCGGCGGTACTCGTCTTCCGCCATTTCCGTGTTTGGAAGCACCTGGCAACGGTAGATGAACAACTGGTTTCGCGTCCCGGCTTCCAGCAGTTCATCGACCCCGCGGCGCCACGACTCCTTCGTCTCGCCGGGAAGACCAAGGATCAGCTCGCCGTACACGGGAATCTCGTAATCGTTGAACTGCTTCTGAAGATTCACGTAGGTCGTCATCTTGATATTGCTGCGGCGGATATTGTCCAGCGCCGTGGGGTCGTTCGACTGGCGTGCCAGCGTGATCCCTTTCTCGAGTTGGTTGGCATGAAACAGCGCGCCAATCTCGAAAATTTTCTCGTCGGTGTTCTTGCCGAAGCACGTGCGGAATTTCTCCGGGTACCCATACTTCTTCTTCGTGGCCACGATGAACTCGGCAATCTCAAGATCGCGCTTGTTCATGCCGAAGTTTGAGTCAGCATTGAAGACGTACTTGATCTCGTTACGGCCCATCCAGTCGATTTCTGCCTGGACCCGCTCCATGTCTCGGTACCTGAACTTGCGGCTCAGCCCTCCTCTGCCCCAGTAACAGAAGGTGCACGGGAAGGGACACCCGCGGTTGGTCTCGACAATCGCCTGAAACTGGTGGCCTCGTGTTTTCGCCTCTTCGAGAAGATCGTCATACAGCCCCTCAAGATACGGGGACGGATACTGTGACATCTCGCGCGCGAAAGGACGCTCTGTGTCGTCGAAACAAATGCGGTTCGGATCAGTCGAATCTCGGAACGCGACCCCAGAAACGCCATCCAAGCTCTCCCCTGCGAGCACTCTTGACAGAATGTCGACGAACGGTTCCTCTCCTTCAGCCCGAACGGCAACGTCAACGAATCGATACGTCCGCATCCACGCCTCAATGTCGTGCTGGGGCGGCATCGGTACATTGGGACCGCCAAACACAATCAGGCAGTTGGGATATTCCGACTTGACGCGCTCGGCGATGTGATAGTTCAACTGCTCGTTCCACATCACAGAAGAAAAACAGGCGATGTCGGGCGGTTGAGTGTAGTGGGCAAGAATATTCGCAGGCCGATCCATCGCGTAGATGAACGGCATGAACTCATAGTGCTCCCGGATGATGGGAACTGTCTCTGCGTACGACCGCAGGAGACCAGACACAAGCGGGAGGTAGCTGAAGCCGCCCATCCTTACGTTGTACTCGTTGAAGTACACTCGCCTCTTCATAGACACGACCTCTCCATACACTCACACCGCCACGCCCATCGCTCCGTCTGAAAGCGGAGGGCTCGACCATACCCCCAACGCATACCAACCATCACGAGGCGCATCGTCTCCGGAATCGACGGACTCGATCGCACGGATGCGCCCCGCTGTCTTCCTGGAGCGCGTTCAGCCTCGGGTGACTCAACGATCAACTCGCCACGTGCAGACGTTCGAGCCGGTGTGACGTCATGTCTCCAATGTGGGAGACAGTTTCACTACCGAATTTCTGCTGAATCAGATTGAGATAGTTCGGATCCGTGAAATACGTGGTAAACGCACGATCTCGGAATCGCAAGACTTCGCCAGCCGGGAGATGCCGTGTCGGCAGGGGAAGCGTATCGACCGCGTGCTGCGAATAGCCGCTCCACGTGTCCGGAAGCCGCCACCCTTGCTGAACCGCCTGCTCATGGAGCGGCGACCCAGGATACGCCATGGCGGTGTAAAAGTTGGCAAACTCGCATTCGAGATCCACCGCGAGGCGCAACGTCTCTTCCATTGTCTCGGTGGTGTCCTCCGGCAGGCCGAAGATATAGTTACCGATAATGTTGATACCCGACGCCTTCACCTTGCGTATCGTCTCGTAGACCTCATCAACGCGGTACCGTTTGTCGACGTCGGCCAGTACGCCCTCGTTGGCTGCTTCGATACCAAATGCTAGCCAGTTGAAGCCTGCACGCTTGAGCTTGTCGAGCATGGCGTCCTTGACCGTGTCGACACGCGCATAGGCCCAGATATTCAGGTCATACCCACGCTCGATGATCAGATCGCAAATACCCATCACATGACGCGGATTCAGGACAAACATCTCATCAGCGAATTTAAGATTCCGGACGCCGTATGTGTTGACAAGCGTGTCGATTTCCTTGAGGACACGCTCCGGGCTCCAGAACCGATAGCTGTTGACGTTCGTGCCCAGACCAAGAGCGTGCTCTCCTTCCTTGAACGGCGCCTGGATGCAGCAGAACGAACAGTGATAGGGACAGCCGAGCGTGGTGTAAATCGCGGCATACGGCTCCCGCTCGAGATGCCCGAAACAATGCCAGTTGTGCGCCCGGTATTTACTCACCGGCATCAGATCCCAGGCGCCACCGGGCATGTCGACGTCAAGATTCGTGACCAGAGGCGCCGCTGGATTGAATGCGACCTCGGCGCCCTGTCGATACACAAGCCCTCGGACCGCGCCCAAGTCCGGATCGGCGTCCGCGCGCAGGGCCTCAAGCAGGTCGACGACTCCGTACAGCCCTTCGTCCCTCGTAACGTAATCGCAGCGCTCGTCTGCCAGCGTCTGCTGCGGCAGCGCTGCCACGTGGCCACCGAGCATCAACACTCTGGTCTGAGAACGCAGGTCTTTAATCGCCGTCACGATGGCCGACGCGCCGGTCATATTCTGAGTGGAGGCCGATGGCTGGTGCCCATACACGACGACCGTTACAAGGCGAGGGCTGATCGCCGCGACGCGGTCGGCCACCTGCTCTGGTGTCAGCTGCTCAGCCTCCGCATCAAGGACCTCAACAGAGAATCCCTTCTGCCTGACGAAGGTCGCGATCAGGCCCGCCCACACGGGGTTCTCGACAGCGGTGAGCGTCGCGCCAAGCGACTGATAGATTTTGGTCCGGCTGCCTGGATTGACCAGCAAGAGATCGAGAGTAATAGTCTTCATCGACCGACCCTCATACGTTGGAATATTTCGAGTCCCGAATCATGGCGTACCCCTTAATCAGTTCGCGAATGCCATCGTCGAGAGAGAAGGCCGGCCGGTAACCAGTACGTTCGATCTTCTCGTTCGAGACGATATAGTCCCGCTTGTCCGGGTCGACACCGATGGGTGACTCGACGAACACGAAGGACGGCACCTGCGCCTGGATCCGCTGGCACAATTCGAGCTTTGACAGATTCGCATCCGAGAGACCGACGTTGTACACCTGCCCCTTCATTGCTGCGAAATTGTCGATCCCGTGCAAAAAGGCTCGAGCGACATCACGCACGTGGATGAAGTTCCGCTTAAAGTGGCTCTCAAACAACACGATAAACCGATCGACGCAAGCTCGGTACGTAAAATCGTTCACCAGCAGGTCCAGCCGCATCCTCGGCGCCATACCGAACACGGTGGCCAGTCTGAAGCTCAGCGCTGATGGATGCCGTTCAAGAAGTCTCTGTTCAGCCTCGACCTTGTTGCGCGCGTAGAGCGAGATCGGCCGGATCGGCGTCTCTTCCGTGCAGAACGTGCCGGCCTCTCCAACCCCATAGCCGCTGTTGGTCACGGGGAGCAGAACCATCTGATCCCCGCTCAGATGATCGAGCATGTCAACGATCGCTTGCAGGTTGGTGCTCGCCGCCGCCGCCGGATCCCGATCGCACAGCGGCGCGCCGACCCGTGCCGCAAGCGGAATCACGATATCGGCGCCCGCCAGCAGTGGGCGCATCGTCTCCTGCGATCGCACGTCACCACGGACCAGAGAGAACGCGGGGTTGTAACACACGGCCGCCAAACTGTCCTGGCCGTACATGAAATTGTCGACCACCGTGACGGCGAAACCCCGCTCCAGCAGAGCGGGAACGATGATCGACCCAAGGTAGCCGGAGCCGCCCGTCACGAGCACATTCGTCATCGGACGGCCTCCGCGCGAGCCGGACGAGCTGCTTGGTCGAGCACCTCCCGGAGTCGGTTGATTTCCCGCGTCAGGTCCCTGGGGTGGTTTCCGACGAAGAATCCATGGTCGTGGGCGAGATTCGCGTTCGTCAGCGGACCGACCGTGTCGTAGTCGAAGAACCGCACGGCCTCGTGCCGCGGAAAACAACCGCCCGTAATCATGCGAAAGCCGATGCCTGCTTCGCGCATCGCCGCCATCACCTGGGCGCGGTCAATGTCAAGCAACGGGTTGAGAATGATCGTGAATGAGAACCAGGAGCTACGTCCGTGCTCGCGCTGAAGAATAAATCGCTCATCGCCGGCAAAACGCTCCACGAAGTGTGCGGCGTTGGCCCGCCGACGATCGAGCATGCCGTCCAGTTTCTTCAATTGCTCCACACCCGCCGCGCCGCAGATCTCGAGCGGCCGCACGTTGTAGCCGGGCATCACGAACCGATAGGCCTCGTAGAAGCCCTCCGGCGACTGGGGATCGGCCGCGCCGGGCAGGTCACGCGCCCACCCATGGTTCCGAATCACGCGCGCCAGGTAATCCATCTCGTCGTCGTCGGTCAGCAGCACGCCCCCCTCCATCGTCGATACATGGTGGGAAAAGAACGTGCTGAACGTGTTGACATCACCGAACGTCCCACAGGATCGGCCGTTCAGACTGGCGCCCATCGATTCGCAGTTGTCCTCCAACAAATACAGCCCGTGCCGATCACAGAAGTCGCGAATCACATCCAGTGCTGCCGGATTACCCAGGATGCTCACGGCCAAGACGAGGCGGGTCCGGGGCGTGAGCGCCGCCTCGAGTTGTGACACGTCCACGTTGAGCGTGTCGAGCTGCACGTCCAGGAACCGCAGCCTCAAACCGTACTGCTGCAACGGATGAAATGATGTCGCCCACGAAATGGCCGGAACAATCGCTTCATCGCCACGGCACAGGGGACGTTCCTTCATGTAGAACAAGGCAGCAACGGCGACCAGATTGGCCGACGAGCCCGAGTTGACCATGACCGCATGCTTCGCGCCGAAACGCGCTGCGAACGCCATCTCGAATTCACGCACGCGCTCGCCCATGGTGAAGCGACCTTCCGCGAGCACGCGGGAGATCGCCTCGGTCTCCTCGGCGCCCCACGTGGTGCTTGCCAGGTCGTAGAACATCACTGCGACGGCACCGTGGGAAGAGGTGCCTTCCCGTGGCGCACAAGATCAATCGCCGCCGACGCGATGCGTGCGGCATCCGGGTAGTAGAACTGCTCGAGCGTATAGCCGGCAGGCGTCGGGACATCAGGCAAGCCGACGCGCGCGACCGGCGCCTTCAGATCCGCGAACCCTCGTTCGGCTGCCACGCAGCCGACCTCCGCGCAGACACCGCCCTTCATCCATCCCGTATCAACCACGAGAATCCGCCCTGTCTTGTGCAGCGACTCAAGAATCGCCGCTTCATCGAGCGGTTTGATCGTTCGCAAATCGATGATCTCCGCGTCGATCCCGTCATCGGCGAGGCGCTCCGCTGCCTGCATCGCAAGCTCGATCGCGTGCGACGCACCGACAATCGTGATATCCCGCCCGGGCCGCCGGCACACTGCCCTGCCGATCGGTACGCGATAGAGGCCCTCTGGCACGATCCCGTCTTTCTTCATCAGCCATCGGTGCTCGAAAATGCACACGGGATTGTTGTCAAGAATCGCTGAGAGCAGCAGCCCCTTCGCATCGTATGGCGTGCTCGGCATCACGACCTTGAGCCCCGGCACGCCAACCAGCAGCCCTTGAATCGCCTGCGAGTGCTGTGCGCCTGAGCCCCAGCCCCGGCCGATGGCCGCCCACACAACCAGCGGCACGTTCGTCTGGCCGTCGTCCATGAAATGGAACTTCGCGGCGTGCGTAACCAGCTGATTGAACGCAAGCAGGACAAAATCCGGCCGGTTGTGCATATACACCGGCCGCATGCCGTTCATGGCCGCCCCCGTGGCGACGCCCATCATTGCCTCCTCCGACAACGGCGTATCGAAGACGCGGTCCTGCCCGAACGTGTCCTGCAGGCCACGCGTCGTGCCGAACATCGCCGACGGATCGTCGACTCCCTGGCCGAGGACAAATACTCCCGGATCATGTGCCAGCGCCAAACTCAGCGCTTCATTGACGGCCTGCACATAACTGGTCACCCGGCCTTCGGCAGGGTCGGGCTGGTCATAGACGAGCGAGTTGACGAGCCCCTCATCCCACGGCATCTATGGGCCCCGCGTCAGTCGCATAGACATGCCGATACAAATCTTCCTCGGTGGGGGTCGGACTCTCGAGAGCAAAGGTGAACGCGTCAGCAATCTCGGTCGTAAATGCCGCCTCCATCACCTCGACGGCCTGAGCGTCAATCGCTCCGACACGGGCGAGATGCTCGCCGAACATCGCGATCGGGCAGACCGATTCCCACGATTGACGCTCGGCCTCGGCACGATAGCCGCTCGCGGAATCGTCGCCTGCTCCGCCATGAGCGCGGAACCGGTACACCGGCGCCTCAATGAACGTGGCACCACCGCCGGACCTCGCCAACGCCACCGCTGTCGCCATGGCATCGTGGACAGCGAGCACGTTCATGCCGTCAACGTGGACCGCCGCCACATCGTGTGCGGCCGCCCACTTTCGAATATCGCGATTCGGCTGACGCGTGGTGAGCGGCGACTGCACTGAGTAAAAGTTGTTCTCGCAGAAAAAGATGACCGGCGCCCGTTTCACGGCAGCGAAATTCAGGCTCTCAGAGGTGACACCCTCCTCGGTCGTCGCGTCACCGAGAAACACGACGACGACACGATCCTCGCCCTTCATCTGCGCCGCCAGCGCTGCTCCTGTACCAATCGGCACCGCGCCGCCCACGACCGCGGACGTGCCCGCCATGCCGACGCTCTTATCAATCAGGTGCATGGAGCCGCCGCGTGATCCCGCGCACCCATTCACGCGGCAGTGCATCTCGCACAGCATCGCCTTGAGATCGCCTCCCTTGGCCAGATAAATGCCGTGTGTGCGATGGCTGGAGTACACGAGGTCCGTCTCTCGAAGCGCCGCCGCGCAGCCTACCGCCGTAGCCTCCTGGCCGATCACCAAATGGATCGGCGTCTTCATATGATCCTCGCAGTAGCGGCGCTCGATCTCTTCCTCGATCCGGCGAATCCGCAGCATGCACCGATAGAGATTCACGAGGTCATCGGCGCCATGCGCCCCCGCGAGGGGCTCGAACCCGTGAACGCCGTTTCCGCGATAGGGATAACGAATGCCGGTATCAGCCATCGATCACTACAACCCGTCAGGCTGATAGAGCGCGATTCGACTGCCCGATGACTCGAATTTCACCGGAACGATGATGCGATCGCGGAGTGCCGTGGCGACACATGCCCGATCCTGAGGTCTGACAAACAGTAGCATGAAGCCTCCGCCGCCCGCGCCGAGGAGCTTGCCGCCAACAGCCCCGGCCCCGACCGCGGCATCGTAGAGATCGTCAACGACGGGCGTCGACACTCGTGCCGACAGCGTGCGCTTGATCATCCAGCTCTGGTGAAGGAGCCGGCCAAACTCGACGATGTCCGTCGTCGCCGACGTCAGAATGGCAATGGCCTGATCCACCATTTCCTGCACGCGATGAAGCTCAGCCTGGCGGTGCTTCAGGTTGTCGAGCTGCGACCGCGCGACGTCGGCCGCCATACGGGAAACACCGGTGAACACGAGCATCAAATGAGCCTGCAACGCCTCCAGACGCTCTCCGGGCAAAATCATCGGGTTCACTTGGTAGCCGCCATCCGCCCGAAGGCTGATGTGATTGAACCCTCCGAACGACGTGCTGATCTGGTCCTGGACGCCCACGGCTTCTCGCAGCATGCGCTGCTCGACGTGAATCGCCTCGCTGGCCAAGTCGTCTTTCGACGAGTAGCGCCCTTCGAGGGCGCGAATCGCGCTGATGAGGCCGACCGTAAAGGCCGAGCTGGAGCCGAGTCCGGAGCGCGCCGGAAGGTCGCCATCGTGATGGATCTCAAGCCCCTTGGTCACGCCCAGCCGCTCGAGAACGGCACGGGCAGCGGGATGCTTGATGTCGTCGATTTCCTGCACGTTTTCGACCATCGAGTACACCAGACGAAAACGATGACCGAAGAACGGAGGTAACTCGCGAACGCTGATGTAGCAATACTTGTCGATCGTGGTCGCGAGCACGGCGCCGCCATGCTCCTGATACCAGGCGGGATAGTCTGTGCCTCCCCCGAAAAATGAAACGCGAAAGGGCGTGCGACTGATAATCATGCGTATGGACCCAGCAGATTCCGTCCAGGAGCTGACAAAATCCCTTCACTGTAGCACGGCAGGGGTAGAGGCAGCGGCACCCAACAGCTCAGTGCTGGTCTCCTCCAGCGACCCGAAAGCAGTGAGGATGAAGCGATGACAAAGGCGCCTCTATTGCTTCATGCGCTTGCCATCTGCGCGAACCGGGAGGAGCGAAAACAATCCAGCCGACTTGACGAGAACCGCCAGAAACGCCTTTGTCAAAAGTAGCCGCGGCCGCTTCCTGACGCCTTTCAATGCCAGCCGAATGGGCGCCGAAAAGTACTTTCCTGCCAGGGCATTGCCGAAGTTGAGATACGTCTTCGCGAGTGCGTGGTTCTTGAGCGCAGCGAGCTCCGCGGCGGTGTACGCGTCGCTGTGAAAGGACCGAATGGCCGTTTCACACTCCCGCACATAGGCCTCACAGTGGTCAAGCCCGTAACTGATCTCGCCGCCATGGACCATGAAATCGGCCATGACCCCCGGGACGTACGTGAGCGGATACCGCGAACCGACATACACCCAGATTCCGTAATCTCCGATCACGTCGAAAAACGACCGTAGATCTGACTTCAACTCGCCATTTTCTCGCAGCGTGTCGGTCCTCACGAACGCCGCGCAGGGCGAAATGAATTCTTCCTGACAGAAAATCTCTTCGAAAGCGATCTGGCGCTTTCTCTCTACCCGAATTTCTTGATAGTGAACGTCGACGACCCGAAAGTCACCATACACGGCTCCCGAATCCGGATGCTCGCGGAAGGCCTCCACAACTCGGGTAATGACGGCGCTGTCGGAGAATCTCTCATCAGACAGCAACATGCAGAAGATGTCGCCGGTTGCCCTTGCGAGGGCCTTGTGAAAGCCATCCATCGGACCGCGATCGGGTTCGGAACGGATGTCAACACGGTCCTCGTACTTCTTGAGTACTTCGAGGGTGTTATCGCGTGACGCACCGTCCTGAACGATGTACTCGATGTTTGGGTAGTCTTGCGCCAGCACACTCTGAACACACTCTTCAATGCACCATGCGCGGTCCTTACAGAAGGTGATCACCGTCACGCGCGGAGTCGCCGGAAGCGGCTGTAGGCTGGACTGACGCACGTTACTCATCGTGGATTGGTCGCGCGACTCGCGCGTGGCTCGCGCGGCACCGCGGCCCGGAAAATGCACCCGACTGCGCTCGGTGCTGACCCGCCGCCCAGAGGGTAACGGAACGGCCAAAATATACCGCCATCAACTCACGAAACACGCTGCACGGCCCTGGCGTTTCCGTTGGACACCAGTCGATGATCTGCGCTAGAATTCGCGTTCATATTATGAACATGGTGGCACATTTCCCCGCGGAACCGCCACTGTCCGGAGCGTTGCCTTCGTGAATCCTGATGCGTCCATCGTCCTGTGCGGCTACAACCAGGCTGCCTATCTCAACGACGCCGTCAGCAGCGCGTTGTCGCAAACCCATCACAATCTCGAGCTGATCATCATCGACAACGGTTCCACTGATGGCTCTCGGGAGCTGTTGCAGCACCATCAGACCGACCCCCGAGTCCGCCTGCTCCTCCACGACGACAATGCGGCGATCACCAAGAGGCTCAACGAAGCCATCGCGATGGCATCCGGTGAGTACATCTCGATCCTCTATGCGGACGACTACTATCTGCCACACAAGATCGAGCGACAGCTGCAGGCGTTCTCCGAACTGCCGCCTGACTATGGAGTTGTCTATTCTCCGGGCGCCCGCGTCGATGCACTGACCGGGCGCCGCTGGCTCGACAGGACGCTGAAAGTATCCGGCTTCGTCCTGAAGGAGATGTTCGTCAGGCGGGACGAAGGCTTCATCAACCCAATCTCCCCCTTAGTACGCAGACAGTGCTTCCTCGACTATCCGTTCCACGAAGACCTCTTTATCGAAGGCGAGTCGATCTTCTGGCGCATCGCCATGAAGTACCAGTTCCACTACGTAGACGAACCCCTCAGCGTGATGCGCGAGCACGACGGCAACCGAGGGAAGGCTATCAAGTTGAACGCCCAAATGGTCTTGACCTTGTACGACAAGCTGTCTCGAGAGCCAGACTTCCCGCCGGAGCTTCTCCCCGACCTGAGCAGCCTGCGCGGAGATTTCATGGGCGGTTGCGCATGGCTCGGCATCCGGATAGCCTCGGATCCTCAGTGGTCGCGTGCGTGCCTGATGTCGGCCCTGCGGTGGCAGCCCAGGCAGTTCTTGCGCCCACGTACGCTCGCGGCTCTGGCGTTGTGTACGTTGCCGGCCGGCGCGGTTCGTGCATTCAACAGAGTGCTCAATACAATCGGGAACCACAAGGAAACGATTTCTTTCAGGACCGATTACCGGTAGTTGTTTCGAGCGAGGCTCCCCGACTGTCATGAAATTTGTCGAGTTCGGACTGCCAGGAGTATTTCTTATTGAGCCGAAGGTGCATGGCGACGAGCGCGGCGTCTTCCGCCGTCACTTTTGCAGAGACGAGTTCGTTGCGCGCGGCCTGGCACCGGATGTCGTGCAGGGGAACATCTCCGAGAATCTTGCGCATGGGACTCTGCGTGGGTTCCACTACCAGGTCGGTCCCCATATGGAGGCGAAGACGCTCTCCTGTCTTACCGGCGCGCTCTATGACATCACTGTCGACCTCAGGCGGGACTCTCCCACGTTCATGCAGTGGGCATCGGCGCAACTTTCTGCCGATGATCGACGTAGCCTCCACGTGCCAGCCGGCTGCGCCAATGCCTGGATCACACTGGCTCCAAACTCGATCGTGCACTACTACATGAGCGAGGGGTTCGCTCCAGAGTCGGCACGTGGAATCCGCTACAATGATCCGGCGTTCGACTTTACGTGGCCTCTGGAGCCCCGGGTCATATCCGAACGGGACCGCACGTTTCCCGACTTCGATCCGGTGACACTTGAGCTTTTTCCGTTCCAGGCTGCTCGACAGGTCCTGGATGACTCAGAACGATAACGCGTGCGACCGAACTCGCTCCAGCGGCTCACTCATGCCGCTCGGCAGAGCGACTATGCCGCGTTGACGCGCAGCCATCCGAAGCCTACCGTTTGCGGTTCGATCGACGGGTAGAAACGGTCGATCGCAAGAGCGGACCCACATGCAGACACCGTCGAGAGGCGTCACGGTGCCCGATGCCATGACCGAGCCCGGAGCGCATGAAGTCCTCGCGCGGATTCGACGTTTCATTCTCGATCGCCCCGATCTGATCGATCTGCTCCACCAGCAGTCACGCCTGCTGCCGCCGCGTGTCTTCCCACACACAGATCGGAGTGGCGAGCAACTCCTCGAGATCTACCTCGAAGAGCACATGTGTTTTTTCGAGCTGGTCAAGCGCCATCTTCGACGCGGTCTTCGCGTGCTCGAGGTTGGGGGGGGATTCGGTTTCTTTCACGTGCTGGCGCACGCCGCCGGGACCCGCATTGTCTCGGTCGAACCCTCGGACTCCGGGTTCTCGCTGTTCCGTGCGCTTGCAATGCCGGTCATTGAAGAATTTACAACCGGAACAGATGGTTTCCTTGATACCAGAGTCGAGGAACTGCGCGCACCCGAAGCAAGCTTTGATCTTGTCGTGTCGAACAACGTACTCGAGCACGCCTCCGACCTCCCTCGGGTATTCGAGGCGATGCACCGCCTAATAGCGCCCAGCGGCATGCAGCTGCACCACTGTCCAAACTATCTGTTTCCCTATGAGCCACACTACAAGGTTCCAGTGCTCCCGTGTGCCGTGCGCATTAGCGGCGAGATATGCTGGCGACGGTTTCGACAGGACTCCCTGTGGCAAAGCCTCAATGGCATCAACTCACTGCGCGTCAGGCGACTGGCGAGGCGACTCCCCGGAGCGTCGCTGAGGTTTCAGAACGCCGCCGCGTTTACGCTGCAACGACTCCTGTCCGGGGCGCACCTGTCGGCACGGCACGGATGGCTCACGCGGGTCGCGCTGCATCCAGCTGTCCGGCCCTTGCTGACGCGTATTCCGCCCATGTTGATGAGTCCGATGATTTTTGAGATTCAGAAACCACGATGACGGCCGTGCCTCAACGGACGCGCGGCTCAGTGGTGGTCCTGATCGCGCTCTGCGCGATAGCGTTCGCACTCCGGGTACCGGGAATGTACGCGCATCTACCCGATATCTACTGGCATGACGAACTGAACTTTGTCGAAGGCGCCCTCAGAGTCGGCACCGGCGAACTCGTGGCCGCGGCGTATGGTGGCTATTCGCACGGCACGCTGACCTACTACGTACTGTTCGCCGCATTCGCGGCTTTTTTCGTCATCGGGCGCATCGTCGGCGTTTTTCAGAGCCCGGACGACTTGCTGATGGCATACGTCACGGACCCTTCCGAACTCTTTTTGGTCGCCCGAGCGGTTCTGCTGGTGGCCAGTGTCGCCACTGTCGGTCTGACGTTCGCGCTTGGGCGACGGCTCTTCGGCTCGCGTGCCGGCTGGCTGTCGGGCGGGCTGCTGGCGGTCTCTTTCCAGTCGGTGCAGATAACGCTCGGGAAAGAGGACGGCCTCTATACGTTGCTCGTGCTGGCGACCGTGTGGCTCGCAGTTCGTATGGTCGACGCCCCCGCGACGCGATGGCGACTTGTGGCTCTGGGTGGATTGGCCGGAGCGGCGACCGCCGTCAAGTACTTTGGGGCACTGTTGGTGCCACTCGTCGTGATGGCGGTGAGTCTGGCGAGCCCTCTGCGGTCACGCTGGACGGACATCGGCAGCAAAGCGGGGCTCGCCGTCGGCGTTTGTACGCTGACCTTCCTCTGCCTCGTGCCCGGCGTACTCCTCGACACCGATCGATTTCTGGTTTCGTTCAACGAACTCGCCACGACCAATAGCGCCACGCTGTTCACGGACCGGTCAATCGCGGTCAGTCCCTGGTACGGCTACCTCTGGAACAGCATGGCCCTCGCCAGCGGCCCGCTTTTGGCAGGGCTCTGCTACATCGCTGCCTGCTGGATGCTCGTGACGCGTCCAAAACACGCCGCTGTTCTGCTCATCTATCCCACGTTGCTCTTCGGCATACTCACAGCCACCCTGTCGTTTGGACGGCCGGCCGACGCCTTGAACTTTTATCAGATCTCCGCTCTTCCACTCCTCTTCGTGGCCGCTGGAGGGTTTCTTGTTCACATGTGGGGCTCGCATGGTCGAGGAGTCCGTATGGCGGTCGCCGCAACGCTCGTGACGATCGCCGCCACCAACCTCGCCGACGACCTCCGGTTTCAGCGACTGCTACGATTGCCAGACAGTCGCACGGTCGCCCGGCTGTGGATCGAACAACACGTGCCGGCCGGGTCTCTGCTCCTCGTCGAAGGTGCCATCGGCACGTTCGTGTTCGAAGGGCCTCAACTACCGGAGACCGAGGCGTCCCTTGACCGCACCCTGACCGACATCCTGCAGCAAGGCGGCGGTGGAGGCCTCTGGTCGGCGAAGGTGCGCGCGGCACGCCGTGAAGAAAATGAACGCCGCCGATTCGATGTGCACAAAGTGCGTAATGTGACGATCGAAGATCTCGACACAGCGCCTCCGTACGTGGTCGTCCGCAACGACAGCGGGAGGCGGCTCGTCGAAGCCGATGGCCGATATCGTGCTGTTTTTTCCGTTCAGTCGGATTCTCCCCAGCTGTTCCTGTTTGTGCCCATGCTTTCGTCAGCCGACATTCGGCGCCTGAGACGTATCCCGCTCTTCGCGGACGATCCGCAGTTCACCCCGGGTCCCGATATTCGCGTCTATCATCTGCGGGAGGACGTCGAGAGAAAAGGAGCACTATGACTATCGGGAGCCCTGCGTGTCGAACGGTGTCTGTGGTCACGCCCATTCTCAACGAACAGGAGTGCATCGAGGCCTTTTACCAACGCACGACCGCCGCGTTGGCCCAGATGGATCTGGACGACTACGAGATCGTGTTGATCGATGACGGGAGCACGGACCGCAGCCCGCTCATGCTGGAGCAACTGGCCGCGACCGACTCGCATGTCAAAGTGCTCACGCTGTCTCGCCGCTTCGGCCATCATCCAGCCGTCTTCGCCGGCTTGGAATTCGCCAGCGGCGATGTCGTCGTGATCGTCGACGGAGACCTGCAGGATCCGCCGGAGCTCATCCCGCAACTCATCGCCGAGCGCAACAAGGGCTACGAACTGGTGTTCGCGCAGCGACGAGAGACGCGAAAGAGCGGAATCATCCTGCCAGTGCTCAAACGCGCGTTCCGTCACCTGATGCGGCGGCTGGCCAGCATCGATTTTCCTGACAGCGTGGGCGTGTTCAGCGCGATGGACGGATCCTTGAAGGACGTGCTGCTCCAGATGCCGGAGCGCGAGCGATACCTGGTCGCGATGCAGCTGTACCTCGGCTTCCGAGTTGGCTTCGTCCCCTACACTCGAGACGATCGACACGGGGGGCGACCGAAGCAGGATTTGAGTCGCTTGCTCCGCCTGGGCATGAATTCAATTTTCTCGTACTCCAGCCTGCCGCTTCGTTTCTCTGCGATGGCGTCCCTGATCTGTTTGGTGCTTGCGGCGATCGGTATGACGTTCGTCCTGTATTCCCGATTCGTGAGCGGAGCGGCGATCTTGGGATGGTCGTCAGTGATGACTGCGGTGCTCGGGTTGGGCGCGATCCAACTGTTCTCGCTGTGGATCGTGTCGGAGTACGTCGATCGCATCTTCGAAAACGTGAAGAGTCGACCATATTTCATCACTCGCCGCGTGGCTGGCGATCGAGGTCTCGGGGGCCCGGGGCACGCGCACGGATCCGGCACACCCTCCAGCACCCCGAACTGACGCGAGTCACCGAATATTCAGGGCCGTCACGACGCCCAGCGGCCTCTCATTCACTTCAGCGGTTCGTCCAACTCGGTCAGCAGACGCGCCCTTCGCGCATCCCACGCCGCGCGAACGGCTGATCGGTCTTCCGGACTGGCGTTGACCAGTACGCTGTCGTCGAATCCGGCGTACGCGACCAGTTCCTCCAGGACATCCCTCGTCGTTTGAAGAAACTCGAACGGTGTGTGGTACTCGAGATAGGCGTTGTCGTCGGTGTTGATGACTCCCTCCACAGACCGCGCCAGGTACGCCTGAATCTGTCGAGGTCCCATGAGCAGATGGGCCAGCAATTGCTCCGCGCCATTGACGTCGATTGAAGTCAGGTCATCGGCCACCACGCGATCCGTCAACTTTTCGCGCAGGCGCGGCAGGTCAATCGACACTGGGCCGTCGTTCCCCACGAGTAACCCGTGCCCGCGCACGTACCAGAACGTGGCATTCTCGAACACGGTCGCGAAGGTGCGGAACGCCACATCGAACGATTCGCCCGAGACGTGGTACATGGGCATCCATTGGCACACGACGCCGCCTGGAGCCAAGCGCCGGCGAATGCTCTCGTAGTACTCCTTCGTATAGAGATAGCCCACGCCGGTGATCCGCGGGTGGATGGGATCGGCGGTGATCATGTCGAACTGTTGATCCGTCATCGCCAGGAAGTTGCGGCCGTCGTCGATACGCAGGTTGACCTTCGGGTTGTCGAGCACGCTGCCCGTCACGTCACGCAGGTACTCGTGCGCATCCACCATCTCCGGCGACAGCTCGACCACCTGAATGTCCTGGACCTCTGGATTTCGAGCGGTGGCGGACAACGTGATGCCCAGCCCGAGTCCGACGACCGCCACCTCACGGGGTGCCTCGTGCAGCAGCAACGGCAGATGGCCTTTGAGAATGAAATGGCGACGCTGGATGAAACTAGTGTCCGCTTCGATGTTTCCATTCACCATCATCACGACGTCACCGCTGGTGGACCGGACGATGTCGATCGTGTGCGCGAAGCCTTCCCCATGATAAATGGCGTCGGGCTGGGTCGTTGTCTGCAGGTCGTAGTTCAGCACCGTCTGCCGCGGGAGCAGCAGCGCGAGAAGCGCCGCGCCACATCCGACCGCCAGCGGCAGCATCACCCTCCTGTCGCGAACAAGCGACCGCGACCGGCCCCACGCTCGCCCCAACAAGAGCCATCCGTTGATTGCGAAGATTGCGCCGCAGAGGGCCAGGCTGCCTCGCCCGCCCAGTGTCGGCACCATCACGAATCCGGCCAGAAGCGATCCCAAGATCGCACCGGCGGTGTTGGCCGCGTACACGCGCCCAGTGCCAAACCCGGCTCTGTCGGCGGCAGGAGTGCAAATACGCATAGCGATGGGAAACGTCGCACCGAGGAGGACAGTCGGCGGAAGAATGAACATGCTCGAAATCGCAAACATCGACACCACGCTCGCAGCGGCGAAGTCATCCTGAAGCAGTCTGGTGCCCACCCACACCCATGTCCCAAAGAGCGTCGGCGCTACCAGGCTCGCCAGCGGGAGAAGCAGCACGCAGACGCCGATGGCCAGTTCAACGGCACCGAAAAGCTGCAAGGGATCGCGTTCCCGGTCCACGTGTAAACCGGCGACCCGGCTGCCGAGAAAAATACCAAACAGGAAGCACGCCAGCATCGCGGCAAACGAATAGATAGTCGCGCTGAAGGACTGCGTCAGGATGCGAGTCCAGATTACCTCCAGGGCCAGAGCCGCGAGACCGGACACAGCGATGCCCCACAGCGCCGCCCGGGCGTGCCCATCATCGTAGCGATAGAGCGTCGCGGGAATCGGAGCCGGGTCGGCAGCGGGTTCTGTCGAACCCGCCTTCATCCTGCCGGACACCGCAATCACCGCGAACCCCACGATGACGTTGATCGACACCGCGACCATCGCGGTCGCGCCAGCTCCAAGAAGAGGAAACAGTCCGAAGGCGGCAACCAGCGTGCCCACTAGCGCGCCGAGAGTGTTGATCGCGTAAAAGAAACCGCCGAACTTACCCAGCTCACCGGTTGTGTGCACGAAACTGCGCACGACGAGCGGCAGCGTCGCCCCCATGAGCGCGGTGGGTACCAGCAGCATGCCTGCGGCGATGGCCACGCGCGTGGCCTGATAGACCATCGGTGCCCCGTCAAAGCTCGAGGCATAGACGCTATGCAGCAGTGGCTGGAAGGCATTGAGCACCGGTTGGAACGCCAGTGCGTAAAGCCCGATGCCGATTTCGATGATCCCGTACCACAGCAGCGGCTTGCCGAGCCGGTCCGCCACGCGATAGGCGATCCAGCTTCCAACCGACAGCCCCCCCCATGAAGGCGCTGAGCGTGATGGCGGCGGAATAGACGTCGCTGCCAAAGAACAGCGACAACCGGCGCATCCACATCACCTGATACACCAGTGCGGCGAAGCCGGAAAAGAAAAAGAGAAACGCGACCAACACCGCCTGCCGACGCCCGCTCAGCATTGCTCGATAAACCCGGCGGTGCTCACAAGGCTTTCTTCTATGTGTGTGAAACCGAAGGACAGAAACGCACGCCGCGGTGCCGCTATGTTCACCATCGGTGGCTGTTCGAACTGCGCCGAGCTCCTCGAACTGCCTCCGCCAAGCGTATCAATCTAGTCTCGTGCACGTCTTTGCGGTACTCTACTCGGCGCCAGTGCCACGATTCAACAACAGACGGCTTTGGTTCATCGTCGGTTTCGGCCTCGCCGTGAGACTCGGCTTGCTGATCTTCTATCTCCAGGGACATCAATGGCAAGGCGAGACCTGGGAATTCGAAGTGATGGCCCGCAACCTCCTCAACGGACAAGGGTTTATCTATCTGTGGCACGACGCGATTTACCAAACGTACTCGGTCCCAGGCCCCCCGTATGTCTCGTACTGGCTCCATCTGATCTGGGGTCCCGGCCTCGGCCTCCACTACATTCTTAACTTCGTCATTGCTGCCGGCATCATCGTGTTGACCTACACGCTCGCCGCGCGCTGGTTCGGGGAACGCGCGGCCCTTGCCGCCGCAGCAATCGCGGCTATCGAACCAGGGATGGTTGTCTACCAATCCTACAAGCTCGAACCAACACCGATCTCGACGTGCCTGCTTCTCGCCGCGATCTATCTATTCATTCGATCCGAAGGCCCTCGACGTTGGGTTCCACAGACGCTGGCGGGCCTGCTGCTTGGCTTGGGGATCCTCAACCGTCCAGATGCCGTGTGCGGTGCCGCCGCGCCGGTGATCTGGGTGTTTCTTGGCCAGCACTCGGTCCGTCAAACGGCGAGGGAATGCGCGCCCTTTCTCTTGGCCGCGGCCCTGACGTTGACACCGTGGCTTCTGCGCAGCTACGCGCTCTATGAAAGGCCACTGCTTTATACCGTCTCGGCCGAACTCCTCTGGAGGGGGAACAATCCAAACGCGATCGGGACCAGCATGACCTCGGACCACAGCGGCTTGTTCGAGGCTGCGCCTAGGGAGTTCCAGGAAGCAATTAGCGCGACCGATGAGATTGGACAATTCGATTTATTCCTAGAGGAAGCGCGACGCCATATAGTCGCCGATCCCCTTGGGGCTGTGACACGAGCCCTCAATCGATGCTACCTATTCTGGTGGTTCACGCCGAATTACGCGACGAGATACTATCAGTGGCTCCCCCCACCCCTTTCGCAGCTCTACAAGCTGACCTATCTTGTACTACTAGGGTTCGCGGCGGGCGGGCTTGTCTCCGCTTGGAAAAAGAGGGGGGCATTGCGGAACGCCTCGGTGGCCTGCCTGGGCGTGCCTTTGCTGCTCATGGTCCTTCACAGCCCATACTACGTAGAAGGACGTCATCGCGTGCTCGTGATGCCGTTTATCGTGATGCTCGCGAGTGCGGGCCTGTCCCACCTTCGCGGCTCGTCTATCCTTCGACGGTCTATCGTCCGCTAACGTCGGCTGTCGTCTGGCTGGACCGAGACCGCCGGTGCGGACGGCGCGTGCAGCAGGTACCGACGATCAGACTTTTCCCAGGAATCGGGGATTAGCGCGCCTCCGGCGATGACGAGACAGCGCCGGCCCCAAGCGGGGCCTCCCGGTGGAGTTCGGCCGCGTCCTCCTCGGTCCAGAGAATCTTTGTGAGTCGCGCGGCGATCTCCTCGCCAATCAGCTTGTCAAGCTTCCACGTCGAATGAACCAAATCCGTGAAGTACGCATCCAACTCCTGCTCGCCCAACTGCTCGATCATGTCCAGCAGATTGATCGCCGGAATGTCGTGCTGCCTGCACACCTCCAGTGAATACGCCACCACAAGGCGCTGATTGAGCGCGCTGATTTCCGCCGCGTCGTAAACGTAGGCGGGGTCACGCTCGAGGGAATCGAGGAGTCCCTCGACCTGTCTGTAGTCGAATGTATCAATCTGCCGGTAGTACCTGGGGAACCGGGACACCTCTGTAACGAACACGAATCGACCGCCCGCGTCGGCCATCGCGTCTGAAAGGTGAGTAAGCGTGTTACGCACTGGTTCCACATCGACCTTCCAGAACTTGACGGCGGTCGTCGTGACGAACATGTATTTCTCCACGAGATACGTGACAAGCGCCGATTGATAGTAGAAGCGTTTAACGAAACTGCCCTCCATGAACTCAGCGATTACCCTGTCGACCTCCGTGAACTGGCTAAACGCCACCTGTTCGGCCCACGACTCGAGATACAAAACGACATCCGGCCGATAGAACCTGACTTTCCCGTCATACAGAAGTTGCAGCTGCTCGCTGTTACACTTCACGATCGCGACACGGCCTGTGCCAATCGACGATGCGCGCCCCGCTGGGCTGTGGAGCGAGGCCGCCAGTGCGATCCGTGTCAGCGATCGGTACCTCGCTGGGCTGTGGAGCGAGGTCGCCAGTGCGATCCATGACAGTGATCGGGCCCTCGCTGGGCCGTGGAGCGAGGCCGCCAGTGCGATCCGTGCCAGCGATCGGTACCTCGCTGGGTTCTGGAGCGTTGTAGCCAATTCGTTCCATGACAGTGGCGGCGTCCTGCACCTGGAAAGGCATCGTCAGGTAGTTCCAGTCGTAATCGTGCATGACGAAGTACTTCACTCTCAGGACCGATTCAGCAGCCAGTAGCAGGATCAGGAGGGGAATAATCGCAAACAGGATGCGCTTCAGCGCCTTGGCCGCAGCTGCTCTCAATCGTGGCACGTCAACCTCCGTAGTACCAGGAAAATATCCTACACGACATCGTGTGCTCCAACGGGCACCTTGATCGCCTCCGAACGACAAACGATCTGGTTGTCCGTTTCTCGCCTGATGGCATAGCGAACGCCCAGCAGCTGGCCGGAAGGGTTGGCGAAGCACTGGAGTTCGGTGCGAATCCGCCCATCGGGAGCGATGTTGCCGTAGTAGGCGATTCGACGACGATGCGTCACCAGGCGTGTGGTGTCGCCACGAAGATCACGCGTGACGTTGGAACGCAGCGCCTGGCGCTCCGCCGCGTCCATGAACGCGACGTAATTCGCGAAGTACACCAGGCCGACTCCGTTCGTGTCGCGGTCGATGTTGATGGCATACGGCACCTCGAAGTCTCGCTGAATGTCCAGCGACACCCAGTCGTCATCGATGAGATCGAGCATGCCCGTCTCTTCCGCCCGTTTCGTGATGTGGTAGGGGTTCTCCTCGTTCGGGAGCCGTGGCACTCCTCGGAGATCGACGTGCAAGGGTGCGGCGATCTTCAACGCGTTGTTCCCCTCCTCTGGAGAAATGAAAACGTTGCCAAATCGAATGTAGGGATGCAGCCCGATCATCGCGGCCGGAGGCCGACGATCTTCGTTGGCGAGCCACTGAGCGAGCCGGGGCTGATGATCGAAAAGGACCGTCCCTTCGATCGTGATTCCCTTGTAGGCCCGCAGCGACACCGCAAGAGACAGTTGGTCATCCAGGCCGAAGGTGCTGATCGGAGCTGACCTCGGGAACACCTCCTCGACGAAGAAAAACGAGGCGTACACCTCCTCGCCGCCGATGGTCCGTAGCGTAGAAAGCGGCCTTCCGATGGCACGGGCGAGCGACAACCAGTAAAAGTGTCCCGCATGCATCAGAAGGAGATGCTCCGCCAATCCGAGATGGTTGGTGTGGGGATGACCCAGGAGAAGTTCATAATGATCCATCACTACGTGGATCCGGTTTCGGTCTTTTCCCTTACCAGCGCGGCCATCTTGTTGACCGTGTCGAAGTCGGTCAGTTCTTGCCGAGCGGGATCGATGTCGATCGTGAACGTGTTTTCCAGAAACGCAATCAGCTCCAGCACGCCAAAGGAGTCGACAATTCCAGAGGAGAAGAGCGGGGTCTCGTCGTCGAAGAGGGGTGCGTGGAGCTGCGGGCGGAATTTCGACCTGATGAAGTCCCCGATGGTACGTTCGATGGAGTTGTTCACGGGTTGCCGGACCAGAGTACTCTACAGGATACCTGAGCCGTGGCCGATCAACATGAGCCGCAGCATCCGGAAGGCATCAGGCGGATCGAGACGGAAGAACACCCAGCCAATCGTGACCAGGAAGAATGTGACGACTGTGGCTGCCCACGTTGTGACCTTCGACTGATAGATCGGACTGGTTACGACAGCTACGGGCACCAGCGCCTTGTAGAAATGGAAGCCGATCATCAGCGTGCCGTGGTAGGCGCCCCAGACGAGAAATTTGGGCGTCAACCCGTGCCATGCGCCGATAGTGAGAAACGTCAAAATATAGCTAGCAGGCTGCTGAAAAACTCCGTGAAATGGGATCGACAGATCGATCCCGGCGTACTACCATGCTCCCAACACCGCTGAAGGGAGCCCCATCATGCGCGGACACGATGAGCAAAGCACTCACATGTTCAGCTACCTGTCGCCGGAACAGCGCGTGCCAGCCGACCATCCGCTCCGCGCGGTTCGCGCGCTGACGGACGAAGCGCTGAGAACGATGTCGCGCAGGTTCGCCGGCCTGTACGCCAACACAGGGCGTCCGTCGATCCCGCCGGAACAGCTGCTGCGCGCGTTGTTGCTGCAGGTGCTCTACACGGTGCGGAGCGAGCGGCTGCTGATGGAAGAGCTCAATTACAACCTGCTGTTCCGCTGGTTCGTGGGCTTGAATTTGGACGACCCGGTTTGGCATCCCACCACGTTTACCAAGAATCGCGACCGGCTGCTGGCGGGCGATCTCGCGGCCGCCTTCTTTGATGCGGTGCAGGCCCACGCGCGGGCGGCCGGGCTGCTCTCGGACGAACACTTCACTGTGGATGGGACCCAATTGGAAGCGTGGGCCAGCCTGAAGAGCTTTCGGTGCCGGGACGCGGCGGAGAGCGACCCGCCCGATGACCCCGGGAATCCCACGGTCAACTTCCACGGGGAGCGGCGGCGCAACGACACGCACCAGTCGACGACCGATCCGGAGGCGATGCTGCCTCGGAAGGGCCAGGGGAAGGAAGCCAAGCTGGCGTATCTGGGCCACGTGCTGCTGGACAATCGACAGGGACTTGTCGCCAACGTCTGCGCGACTCACGCGACGGGGACCGCCGAACGCGAGGCAGCGGCGCTGTTGCTGGAGGCCAGCGCGCCGCCGGGCAGCACGGTCGGGGCGGACAAGGGCTACGATGTGGCAAGCTTTGTGGCCGCTGTCCGTATCCGGGCCGTCACGCCCCACGTTGCTCAGAAGGTCCGCTGGAGTGCGATCGATGGCCGGACCACGCGGCATGCGGGCTATCACGTCAGTCAGCGGAAACGGAAACTCGTAGAACAGGTCTTTGGCTGGATGAAGACCGTCGGCGGCTTGCGCAAACTCCGGCATCGCGGTGTCGCCCTCGTGGATTGGCAGCTTACCTTCGCCGCCACGGTCTATAACTTGGTCCGGCTGCGGAATCTGGAGGCGAGGTGTCCCTGATCACCGGCCGCGCGTGTCGCCGGCCCCTTGATCGGGGCCAGCGCACAGCCGTGCGCACCGTTGTCGGTCGGTGGTGACTCGCATGATCCTTAGAAAACGGCCCGATCACCCGGGTTCTTCAGCAGCCTGCTAGTTGTCGCAATCGCACCAGGTCGCGCGCGAAGACCCGTCTTGAATAATTCGCGTCCGACGCTCAGAAAGACATACTCCCGCACCCACGACGACAGGCTCATGTGCCAGCGATTCCAGAATTCCTGGATGTTCGGGCTCAAATAGGGCCAATTGAAGTTTTCGGGGACCCGAATACTCATGAGCAACGAGACACCGATGGCGATGTCCGAATACGCGCTGAAATCAAGGTACAACTGAAGCGAATAGGCGAGCGTCGATGTCCAGGCGCCGAGCGCCGTCGTTGCGACGATCAAACCTGCGGCGACCGGCTGAAGCGGGTCGGCGAGCGCGATTTTCTTGATCAGGCCGCTGGCGATACGGATGCATCCGCGCGTCACATTCTCCGGTGACAACTGCGCCGAAGCGATCGCTTCGTTGAAATCCCGGTGTCGTTTGATGGGACCCGCCACCCGGCACGGAAAAAACAACGCGAACGCCGCCAGGCCGATAAAGGAACCGCCCTGGATCTTTCCCCGGCCGCGGTCGACCGCGTAGTGAATCAGCTCAAACGCGAGAAACGAAAAGCCGAGAGGCACGACAGCCCCGGGCAGCTTGACAAAAGCGAGCAAGAGCGCCAGCACGGCAACCGCGACCCAGCGCGTGTGTCGCCCTGATGACAGGTAAGTCATGACGACGACGACGGCGACCAACCAGAGGGCGCCGGCCGCGAATGCCACATAGAAAGCAATGCCGGAGACGGTCAGCACGTGCGGACGGAACGTCCGGGGCAGGGCAAAAAAGGCAATCCAGCACAGTACAGTCAGAACAACAAACTGCAGCGCGGCGATCGGCACTACGCCACTCGACCCCGTCACTCGCGGCTGTAGGCCAGAGCGCGTGACCAGGCGGGCATTGGCGTCAGAACTGCCTGTAAATGAAAGGCGAAATAGATCGCCACTGCAAGAGCACGAAGAAGAGGCCCAGCAGTAACGCGGCGAGTGCGATCGGTGTCAGCCAGCGCCACTTTTCGGTGCGGAGAAACTCCAGGAATTCGGTCAGCAGGCTCTGTCGGGCCATCGTAGAACCTTCGAAGTCACGTTCAAGGGCTCCCTCCCTTCACCGTCAGGTACGTCATAACGGAACGCTCGACGCACCCACCGCGGTCGTGATCGCCGTGCCGACCGCCTTCGCGCCTGTCTGGCCCCCGTGAGGCCCGCTCAAGTCATCACCAATGAAGAAGCGCCGCGCCCTTCCTGGCCGAGCATTGTACAATGCCAACAGCTTGGCGTTCTAAGGACCGGCTAGGAGGGGTCTCACCCCTTACCCAGGCCGACCCGTCGGCGACGGCTGTTCCTTATTGCCCTGACTGAGGACCGGCGGCCGCAGCCGTCAACACGGGCGCGAGCGTCACCACATGGTCGACGATCTCCAGCACCCTTTCATCGTGGGTCACCATGATCACGGTGCGATTCCTGGCTGCGTCGAGCAACGCGTCGTGCACGCGCTGCTCCGACGCAGAATCAAGGGCGCTGGTCGGCTCGTCCAGAATCAAGATTTCAGGATCACCAAGCACGGCCCTGGCAATCGCCAACCGCTGCAACTGGCCTCCCGACAGCTTCGCCCCGCGATCGCCGACGACTGCGTCGTAGCCCTCCGGCAACTGGCTGATGAACTCGTCGGCATGGGCAAGTCGCGCCGCCGCCATCAGCTGCTCGGCTGAGAAGCCAGCGCGCCCGAACCGGATGTTCTCGGCGATCGTCCCGTGAAAGATGAACGGATCCTGGCCTACAAACCCGACATGCTGCAACCAGCTGCCAAGCGCGAAGGAATGAAGCGGGACTCCATCCACATTGATTGTGCCCGCGGTCGGCTCGAGCAGGCCGAGGAGCAGATTCACGGTCGTGGTTTTGCCGGAACCGGACGGGCCGGCAATCGCCGTGACGCGGCCGCACGGCAACGTGATGCGCAAGTCCTGCAACACCGGCGACCGTCCCTCGTAACGGAAGCTCACATCATGAAATTCGATGCCCTGTGCTAGTCCCGTGAACGCCTGAGTCCCGCTGCGAACGCCGACATGCGCCTCCGTCATCACGCGATGCACACGCTCCAGATCAGGTTTTCTCTCCTGGATTTCCATCCACATTCGGCCGAGCGACGTGAGTGACGGCAACAATTGCACAGTGGCGAGGCCGAACAGCCCCAGCGCCGGCAGCCACAGGGAAAACGAATCAGCGTTCGTGATGTGCCCGAACGCGATCGCACCAAGGAGTAGTAGCATCGCCGCCAGCTCCATCACATGACGTGGAACGGCCAGCCAGGTCAGAAACTTTGTGTAGAGCGCGCGATAGACGCCGTTGGCGCGTTCGAACCGTGACAGCCAGTGCGCCTCGACCCCGTACGTTCGGAGATGGCGGATCCCGCTGAACAGCTGCTGCGCGATCTCCATCTGGTCGGCATGGGCGGCGGATCGCCCCTCGCCGGAGTCATACGCAAGCGTGACGGACAGCCACCGAGCGCCCACGAAGTAGATCAGCCCCAGAATCGCCACAGCCACCGTCGCTGTCGGAAACGTTGCCACCAGGACGGCGGAAATCGCGATCACCTTCATCATTTCCGCGAAACACTGTGGAATTCGTTGGAGGATCATCGCGACGTATTCTGGCGCGACGACAGCCTGGTACAGCAGTGTCCCGTGCTTCTGTGCCGTGAAGAATTGATACGGCAGGCCCGCGTACTCCGCCATGACTTTCTGCTTCAGGTCATAGAGGATTCGCCCGCCGGTCGATGCGATCAGTGCGTCTCGGGCGAAGAGCACGACCGCTCGCAGGAAAAGCGCACCCGCGAGCAACACGAACGCCGAGATAACCGGATCAGCAAAGGGCAGCATCCGAGCCGTGTCGAGCGTAAAACGCAATACTCCCGGTATCTGCCCCTGATCCACCGGCTGCACAATCGCGAGCAGCACCGGGAAAAAAGCTGCGATAGTGAACCCCTCGAGAACAGAGCCCACAAGCATGACGACCCCCAGCAGGCAGAACCGTCTCGTGTAGGGCTTGACGAAATAGCGCAGTGACGATTTCACGAAACGAGCCTCACGAAGAAACTGCTGTCGGGGAGTTCCTCAAGCACGACGTGCCGAGGCCATGATCGAGACGGCAGACCGCGGTAACGCCCAGCGTGAAGGCCAGGATAGCGCTGCTGATTAACAGCCCGTGGTGAAAGTCCATCTGCATTCGACGAGCGACGCGTCCTCGCGGCCGGCGTTGCTCCTCCTTCAAATACAGGCGGTATTCTCAATCGTCGCGCCTTGTCCACGAGGCGCCTTGGTCGTCTCGGTGCGACGTCGGACTTTCACCACGGACTGCTAGTCCGCTGGAAACGTAATTCGTCACACAATTCCCGGGCGGGGCATCCCGCCTGGCAGCGTTGCGTCTCCCTCACATATGGCCAATATTCTCGGTCGTCGCGCCTCGCCATCCGGGCGCCGCGCTCCGGGACTTACGCAACGAATCACGTTTCCAGGGGACTAGGGCTGACGCGCGACGAGGCCAGCAAGTGTAGGCGCACCCTGCGAACTCGCCGCGGGCGCCGACACCCTGAGTATATGGGGGGGAAGTGCGCCGGCCATCCCCATGGAGTGCTCATACCGAGAGGCAGCCCGGTTCTCGTTGAACGGGATGCCCAGCCGAGACCTCACGGTACGCTCAACCCAGTCCCGTCCGGCGACCAGTTCGCCGGTGCTGAGGCTATCTGTAAAGACGTAGGCCTCATACCCGCCATCGGGGTCGCCTTTGTAGTAATCAGCAACTTCGCTGAAGTCCAGGTCGTACGCGTGCAGGCGGTCGTTCGTCTTCGGCGTCGTGTACGTATACACGCCCGGCAGCTCCGGATGCGGCACCGCCTCGTCGTAATACGGCGTACCCGGATAGGTTGTGATGATCGTGCAGTCAAAGTCCGCAGGTCGCACTCCAATGAGCCAGTCGTGCAGGCTGGTAACTGTCTCGTCGCTCTCCCCGGGATGGCCAAGCGACATCAGCGCCTTGACCTTGAGTCCGTGGCGAGTGGCCATCTCCATGCAGCGAGTGTTGTCATCCCGCGTCGCACGCTTGTTGATGTTCTTGAGAATACGTTCGCTTCCCGCTTCAAACCCGACGAGCAGCCAGCGGAATCCCGCGCGGTACATGGCTTCTGCCTGCTGCTCGGTAAAGAGTTCCGACTTGATGAAGCCACGCAAACGGAAGTCGATCCCGAGGCGCGCCTGCAGATCGGAAATACAGTTCATCAGTTCGACCATCGAGCGGCTCACGTTCAACTCATCATCGTAGAACATGAACCCCGTGTAACCGTACACACGATGGAGATCCTCAATTTCGCCCACGATCGACGCTGTGCTCCGTGTTCGGATCTGCCTCAGCGAAGGTGAATTGCGACCTCCACAGAATCCGCAGCCGAACGGGCACCCGAGTTGCGCAATCAGGCTGACCGCTCCACGGCCGTCGATTTCGTAGCGATAGCTGCTCATGTCCACGAGATGCCGTGCGGGCATCGGCAGCTGGTCGTAATCCTGATCGGTGAGAAAAAGCCGCCCCTTCGGCGCGTCGGCGTCCACGACCGGCTCGGCACCGGTGAGGGCGTCGAAGATTGCCACTTCGCCATCACCAGCCACGAGCACGTCCGCCAAGGCGCGCAGCCGGTCAAAGGCAACATGGCCGCGCCCGTTCGTCCTGAGCTCGCGCGCCTCACGTTTACGCGCGGCGTTCACGAGCGTCACGTGCGGGCCGCCGAGCACAATGCGTGCATCCGGCCGAACAGCTCGAATGCGCTCGATGACTTTTCGCGCCGCCGGAAGCTGTGGGGTAGTCGTGGTTAAACCGAATGCGGTCGCCGCAGACACCTTCGCGTGGTCCTCAACGGCCTCCAGGTAATTCTCGATGCCAGACAGATCCAACACCTCGACGGGATACCCTGCCCGCTCAAGCACCGCGGCGATGCGAAGAATGCCGAGGCTCACAAACACCCGTTCGTCGAGCAGGAACACCGACGGCGGAACGATCAAACAGACAGTCGTCACCGCGCACTCCTCGACACACGAGACGCGCTCTCCAGGCGAGAATCCACCTTGTTGACCGTTAGACGAGTCCTGATCGCGGACATGTACCAACCTTCCTGACCGCCGTATTGTATCGCATTCGACGCGCACAACTGCGCGCACACACGGAAGAGATCCTCGGATACGCGAAGGCGCTGAGGCTCTCAGAACTGCTATCATCTGCGGTCGTGATCTTGCCGTCCCTGCCCGCCTCCGTTCGGCGTACGGTGTCGAAGTTTCTCTCGGCCAGCAGCTTCATACACCTCTCTCTGATCGTGAGCGCGTTCGCAGCCCTGCGAGTCTTCCTGGCCCTAAGGGACGGGATCGTAGTTGCGGGTGACAACGCTCCGGAGGCTGGTGCTGCGCTTGGGCTGTTTTGGACGGGAGAAGTGACCTTCGACCAGCTACTCGTTGGACAGGCGGGGACCTTCCTCCAGCAACGAGCAACGCAATTGCTCTATCCGCTCCTGATTTCGCTCTACAGGCCGCTAGGTTTGAGCATCCCGACGCACCTTCTGCTGCTCAACACGGTTCTCGGCGCGGTCATGATTGTCGCATCGTACTTCGTTGGCAAGCGACTGTACGGCAAGGCCTACGCCGTTCTGGTTGCGTTGCTGATGTGTTCGTTGTCGGGCCTCTACTGGATTGCTCGGTTCGCGGTTGTCGATAACGCCTTTTACGCCATCATTCCACTGGCAGCTCTGTCGACCCTTCACTGGGATCGTCGCCGGACGATGCCAAGCGCACTGCTGATGGCTCTGGCATTCGGCGCGCTGGTGTTGACCCGACCTGAGTCGTCCCTCGTTGTCCTCTCCGTCAGCGGTGTCATCATATGGAGTCGCGCGCGCCGCTCTTTCTCCCGCGTCGCCGTGCTCACCGCCCTCCTGCTCAGCCTGGCAGGCGCCGCAATCGGATCCGTTGCGCTGATTCGTGCGTCCCCGTCCTTGACAAGGACGCTGCTGACACAAGCCCACATTGCCTGGGGGCTCACGTTGTCCGCGGAGACGCTGTTCAATCGCGGGGGAGTGGAATTCGATGCGATGCTGGCCAGGAATAACGCTCGGAACCAAGAGAACACAGACGATATGCATTTTGAGATGGCAACCGAGGCCATTGCGGTGATTCGAGCCAATCCGGTGTGGTACGTGGCGAAGATTCCGTTACGCAGCGCGGCGCTCATGTTCCCATGGACATATCAGCCCTGGAGCGTTCGGCACATCGTGTACGAGGCGATCTATACCATCTTCATCGTCACGGGCTTGGTCCTCTTGATTCGCCACGGAGATCTCCCGCAGTCGCTCGTGCTGCTGATGGCGATTCCGCTGTCGATCTGGCTGTTCTTGGGTGCGTACGCCATTGACAACGACATCAAACACAGAAATGGAATGCTGGTTGCGATGAATCTCATCGCGCCCGCAGGCTATTTCCTGACTCGGCGATCCCAGTCCGAGCCCGTCGCCCGTGTCTAGGCGCGGGCAATCAGCCGCCGGCGCGGTCGAGTATTCGACACCCTGGTTCGAGGTGATATCCAAGCAGGTCGCGGGCGAACCGGAACCCTACTACTCCCTGCGGATGCCGGACTACGTGTCTATCGTGGCGCTGACCGCGGATCACGAGATCGTTCTCGTCAGGCAGTATCGCCCCGCCGTGGAGGCGTACACGCTGGAGCTGCCGTCTGGGCACGTGGATGCTGGGCAGACGCCCGAGGAATCGGCCGGGCGCGAACTCCTCGAGGAGACCGGATTCACGCCCCGGAAGTGGGAATTCCTTGGGACGTTACTGAGCGACACAGAACGAAACGAAAACAGAACGTGGTGTTACCTGGCTCCCGACGTCGTCCCACCAGCACCGGACTGGGTCCCTGAAAAGGGAGTCGAGGTAGTCCTGTCGCCGATCGATGACTTGCATGATCTGATCCTCCGCGGGGAATTCAGCCATGCCATCGCCATCCTGCGGCGCGAGCGAGGCCTGTCGTCACTCTTGTCGACACCAGCGGTTACATGAACTTTCGGAGTCGACAGTGGCACAAGGCACTGACGTCGGGCTCCAGTGCCTTGGTTGACGCGATTGAGTCTTGTCGCTTCGTGCTTATCCGGTTGTTTCAGCAAGCCACCACCGGTAGTGTATCGGCGTGGCGCGCCCGTCGTTTCCGAAGAATCTCCGGGAGTTTCAGCGGCAATTTGCGACCGCCGAGGCCTGTCAGGACTACTTGGCGGCGTGCCGCTGGCCGGACGGCTTTGTGTGTCCCCGGTGCCGGCACGCGCGCGGCTATCGCCTGACCACACACCGGCGCTGGCAATGTGCGGCGTGCCGGTATCAGGTGTCGCTGACCGCCGGGACGATTCTCCACAACACGAAGACGCCGCTCCTGGTGTGGTTCTGGGCGGCCTATTTGACGGTTACCGACAAGCGGGGCCTCTCGGCGCTCCTGCTGCAGCGGCAGTTGGGCCTGCGGCGGTACGAAACGGCGTGGCTGCTGTTGCACAAGCTGCGGCGCGCGATGGTGAACGCGGGGCGGGAGCCCTTGTACGGCGACGTGGAGATCGATGACACCTGGGTGGGCGCGCCCCAGGCCGGCCTGCGCGGCAGTCGCCAACTCAAGGGGCGGAAAGCCGCGCTGGTGCTGGTGGCGGTGGAACGACGCGGGGATCGGTCGGGTCGGGTCCGCATGTCCGTGATCCCGAACTTCAAACAATCGACGATGCTCGCGTTCGTCACTCACCACATTGCGCCGGGGGCGACGGTCTACACCGACGGGCTGAAAAGTTTCGATGGGCTCCAGGCCGCTGACGTGAGACACGTCGCCCGCCCGCAACCGATCCGGAGCGCCCTGCACAGGGGGGTGCCCTCCGTCGTGCCTTTGGCCGACCGCGTCATCGGCAATTGCCAACAGTGGTTGATTGGCACGCACCACGGCGTCAGCAAGGCGCAACTACAGGTCTACCTCGATGAGTTCGTGTTTCGGCACAATCGGCGGCGGCACCCGATGGCCGCCTTTCAGACCCTGCTGGGCCTGGGGACCGGACGGACGCCCACGCCCGCCCGACGGATTCGCGGCGCGCAGGACGTGCGCCCCCCAGGCTGATCGCAAGATATAGGGGGTTAGCTGAAACAACCGGATAAGCACGTGTCGCTTAGGCTAGCTACCGGATGCAAAATCATCGCCATGTCTCAAACTTGGTCCAAGTCAGAAGACCTTCGCGCCCAGACGCTCCTCAGGCGCCTGCGCGGATTCGCTCGGCTGACAAGCGCGAGGTTTGGGTACACCAGTTCGTCCAGCTGTTCGGCGATGAAGCGTGGATTCCACTGGCGATCGGTTGCGTCGCGGCACACGCCAAGTCGGACGAGACCTTCAACAAGCACTTCGACCTGCAGCCCCTGCAGTATCTCCGCAGCGATCCGCAAGCGATCGTCGATCAGTATGAGAACCCCTCGGTTCTAGCAGGCTGCTGAAGAACCCGGGTGATCGGGCCGTTTTCTAAGGATCATGCGAGTCACCACCGACCGACAACGGTGCGCACGGCTGTGCGCTGGCCCCGATCAAGGGGCCGGCGACACGCGCGGCCGGTGATCAGGGACACCTCGCCTCCAGATTCCGCAGCCGGACCAAGTTATAGACCGTGGCGGCGAAGGTAAGCTGCCAATCCACGAGGGCGACACCGCGATGCCGGAGTTTGCGCAAGCCGCCGACGGTCTTCATCCAGCCAAAGACCTGTTCTACGAGTTTCCGTTTCCGCTGACTGACGTGATAGCCCGCATGCCGCGTGGTCCGGCCATCGATCGCACTCCAGCGGACCTTCTGAGCAACGTGGGGCGTGACGGCCCGGATACGGACAGCGGCCACAAAGCTTGCCACATCGTAGCCCTTGTCCGCCCCGACCGTGCTGCCCGGCGGCGCGCTGGCCTCCAGCAACAGCGCCGCTGCCTCGCGTTCGGCGGTCCCCGTCGCGTGAGTCGCGCAGACGTTGGCGACAAGTCCCTGTCGATTGTCCAGCAGCACGTGGCCCAGATACGCCAGCTTGGCTTCCTTCCCCTGGCCCTTCCGAGGCAGCATCGCCTCCGGATCGGTCGTCGACTGGTGCGTGTCGTTGCGCCGCCGCTCCCCGTGGAAGTTGACCGTGGGATTCCCGGGGTCATCGGGCGGGTCGCTCTCCGCCGCGTCCCGGCACCGAAAGCTCTTCAGGCTGGCCCACGCTTCCAATTGGGTCCCATCCACAGTGAAGTGTTCGTCCGAGAGCAGCCCGGCCGCCCGCGCGTGGGCCTGCACCGCATCAAAGAAGGCGGCCGCGAGATCGCCCGCCAGCAGCCGGTCGCGATTCTTGGTAAACGTGGTGGGATGCCAAACCGGGTCGTCCAAATTCAAGCCCACGAACCAGCGGAACAGCAGGTTGTAATTGAGCTCTTCCATCAGCAGCCGCTCGCTCCGCACCGTGTAGAGCACCTGCAGCAACAACGCGCGCAGCAGCTGTTCCGGCGGGATCGACGGACGCCCTGTGTTGGCGTACAGGCCGGCGAACCTGCGCGACATCGTTCTCAGCGCTTCGTCCGTCAGCGCGCGAACCGCGCGGAGCGGATGGTCGGCTGGCACGCGCTGTTCCGGCGACAGGTAGCTGAACATGTGAGTGCTTTGCTCATCGTGTCCGCGCATGATGGGGCTCCCTTTAGCGGTGTTGGGAGCATGGTAGTACGCCGGGATCGATCTGTCGATCCCATTTCACGGAGTTTTTCAGCAGCCTGCTATAGGGTTCTCCGTCTACATCTGGAACGTATCGCTCAGCCTGGCGTGCGCCACGCTGGCCAAAGAGCGCTTTCCCGATTGCCTGATCGTCTTCGGAGGGCCAAGCGCCCCGGCCGAGGATCGGGCCTCCGAGGAGTTTCTTCGCGCCCACCCGCACGTGGACCTCATCGTCGAGAACGAAGGCGAAACCGCGTTCCTGGATCTCTGCCTTTCAACGCTCACAGACGCCCCGCGTGAATCGATTACGGGTCTGCGACTGCTGCGTGACGGACGGTACATCAACACCGGACCCGGCCGCTTCACGAAGGACATGGACGAGTTGGCCTCGCCGTACCTGACTGGCGTGTTCGATGAGTTGATGAGCGGGCCGATTCGCTTTCACGCGATCTGGGAGACGGACCGGGGCTGTCCCTTCAAGTGCGGCTTCTGCTACTGGGGTGACGACTCGCGGGGGGTCAAGGCCCGTGTCGGGCTCGACCGACTCGAACTTGAAATGGACTGGTTCGTCGCGCACGGCATAGAGCTACTCTACATCGCGGACTCGAACTTCGGGTGGCTCGATCGTAACAAAATCGTCGCGCATGGTCTTGTGGCCCGCGCACGTGAGCACGGGTTTCCCACGAAGGTGATGACCACGTGGGCAAAAAACGCCAATGACAAGGTCTTCGAAACGGCGCAGATTCTGAATTCCGCGGGGCTGTGCTACCCGATCACCATGTCGTACCAGAGCCTCGACGCCGAGGCGTTGCGCAACATCAAGCGTTCGAACATCGCGCTTCCGCGCACGAGAGAGTTGCGGACGAAATACGTTGCCAACAACATGTCGACGTACACCGACCTGCTGATCGGTGTTCCCGGCGAGACGGTCGCGAGTTTCCTGAACGGCATCGAAGACGTCATCACCTACGGCGAACACGACCAGATCCAGATCTACCCGATTCGCATTCTGCCAAACACCGACATGGCGCGGGCGGAGTATATCGAGGAACACAAGATCAAGACCGTATGGGTACCCCTGCTCACGAAGCACGGTGCGCTGGTCGACGACGATCCGGTGCCTGAAAAGGAAGAGATCATCGTTGAAACGGCAACGATGACCCAAGCTGACTGGCGCCGGCAGGTGGAATGCACATGGTTCGTGCAGTCGTTCTTCTGTTTGAAGTCGGCCTACTTCGTGCTCTTGTTCCTGAACGCTCACACTGGCGCGCGCATTACCGACTTCACGACGTTCTTCCTGGATCGTCTGCGTCGGGGCGACGATCTGCCGGTACTCAGGCGTGAACTGCGACGCGTGGACCAGTTCCTCGACAGCCTGCTGGGCGGACTTCCTACGGTGGACACATCAGACCTGGACATCCCAGCTGTACAGTGGCCCGTCGAGGAGGCGACCTTCATCGCCCTCGCGCTGGCCCGGGACGACTTCTATCGGGAGTTGCGCGTAATCGTCGACGAGTTCGTCGCTGCGCAGGGCACGCGCTGCGAGCGCGCGCTCTTGGACGACGTCTTCGCCTACCAGCGTGCTCGCGTGGTGAATCCTTCAGGGCCGGCGGAGACCGAACTGACCTTCGCCTGGAACCTGCCTGCGTTCTATCGCGCGGCGATGCTGCTCGAGCCGGAGCCGCTTGAGCGCCGCACGGTGACCATGCGGGTCCGCGCAACAACCACCTACGCGACACTGCGCGACTTCGCACAGTTGCAAGTGTGGTACGGCCGTCAAGGCAAACGTTTCTATTACGACATCACCGATGATGCCTCGCCGCACGCTGATACCGCGGCCGCGTTCCAGCCCGGGCACTCGGACGACTTGGCCGTTCCCACCATCAGTACCTGACCCGTCTGCCCATCTCGCGGAGAATCCGAGCGAGATGCGCGTCGGGGATCCCTCGGCGCCGCTAGTGGTCTGGTTGCGAATTGGCTTGCGCACCGAGGGCGGTGAGGCGCCCGGCTGGCCAGGCGCGACGAGGGAACATGCCGGGCGCATGTGACCGAGGAGCAACGCCGCTAGACGGGAGGCATCGCCGGCCGAATGCCGAGCCAATTCGCAACCAGACCACTAGCCCGGGATTTCCGTTTTGCCTGTCCCGGATGGAGCCGTTATACACTCGAAAGCCGCCGCGCCCACGAGAATCTTCTTCATCGCACATCGTCCAGGCTCTGAGGCCGTCACTTCAGCCCGCGCTTACGTCTTGTGGGCTGAATCCCGGGCTTCCAGGGCATTCCTTCGACACCGCTCCTCACTTGTGTCCTCGCTTTGCCAAGCCGGCGTCCCTGCACGCGCCGCGCGTCAACCTGCCGGGACCGGTAGCGCCCAGATCCGCTGGAGCATTGCCCCGAACAGGCGTCGAGTCAGGTGGCTCTCCGCCAGGAACAGCCAGTAGTAGCGCGCGTGTTTTACTAACCGCGCGCCCGTCTTGACGAGGCGCTGCTGGAGACTGGTCAGCGACCAGGTGTCGATCCGCTTCGGGAGCACCAGCCGCCGCCAGAGGTTCCCGAGGTTGTAGGCCAGTACGCTCAGTTGCAAGCGGACCTCGTTCGCCCGGAACCGATGACACGACAGGCGCGTCCACTGCGCGGCCTGCTTGCCTTCCTTGATCCATTGCTCCGCCGTCCCGCGCTTATTGTAAAACCGCACGACGGCACGATTCTGGAGCGGGAGATTCGTGACGATGAAGCCGACGCGCGGGAACAGCTCGCCGACGTGGTGCTCGACTTTTGCCACGACCCGTCGGGGCGTGGTCCAGCTGTCCGCCTGATAGCGGACACTCTTGTACCGGACCAATGGCGTGTGGCTTGGCCGTCCCGCCGGACGAAACAGGATGTCTTCGATCTCTCGCTCCAAGCTCTTGTTCGCGGGTATCCGGATCGCGTACTGGACGCCGCGTGCCTCCAGCGCCTCGTAGATCGCCGGCCGCGCGAAGGCGGCGTCGGCGCGGAAGGCCACGCGTTTGCCCTGCGCCTGCTGCCGTTCAATCTCCGGCACCAGCAGCTCGTCCCAGTCGTCCGCGCTGGAGACGTTGCCCGGTCGTAGCTTGGCCGCCAGGCAGTCCCCGTCGTCATTGAACAGAAACAGCGGGTGATAGCAGACCGTCTCGAAGTGCCCGTTGTAGGCACTGCCTTCCTGCTGCCCATGCACCGGGCTCTCGCTGGAGTCCATGTCGAGCACGACACGATCGGCGTGGGCGAACGTCTCAGCCTGTCCGACCAGGTCGCGATTCACGGCCATCAACCCGACGAGGTTCTCTTCACGGGTCAGCAGCTCGGTCTCGAACCAATGGAGCGTGGAGGTGAGGGCCGCACTCCGGTCCCACCGCGTCGGCGATCCGATCAGACGAAACGTCGGATCGGTCGAGAGACGCTGCGCGTCGTTGAGGTCTTCGTAGCCCGCCAAGCGGCTGTACACCGACTGCCGCAGGAGATCGGGCAACCGGAACTGCGTGTTCCGTCCGTGGCGGGAGTCGCGCAGGTGCGCGGCGATGAGCCCCGCAAGGCCAAGACGTTCATCCAACTCACGCACCAGAATCAAGCCGGCGTCGGAGGTGATGCGCGACCCCTGAAACGCGACCTTCAGAAACCCGTTGAACGTGAACTGAAAGGGCGCGGTTTGTAATTCACCCACTGGGTGTCACCCTCCGTGGCCTGGTTTCTCTCGAGAAACCCGCGAAAATCAAGGCGTGACGACTGATCGCATGGGCAAAAGTACCACAGCCAATCGGAAATCCGGGCTAGCAGGCTGCTGAAGAACCCGGGTGATCGGGCCGTTTTCTAAGGATCATGCGAGTCACCACCGACCGACAACGGTGCGCACGGCTGTGCGCTGGCCCCGATCAAGGGGCCGGCGACACGCGCGGCCGTGCTTCGGATGATGATTGTTTGCGAGGTTCGGAGGTGAGGGCGAAGATGCTTGAACAGGTCAAGTAGAGCCCGTAGCTGGGGATTCAAGTACTCGTCGACAGGAGTGCCGACAGCCACAATCACATGCCGTGCCCGGGTGATGTCCCGTGGGTCCGACGAGAACAGGAGGCGCTGTTCCCGCAGCGCCTGCTGCAGGAGAGGTTCCGCACCATACTCCACAAATGGCATGGTGCCGCTCTTGATGACATCCATCGCGGCGGTGTTCACGTCGTGGATGATGACGCGCTGGCCGGCTTCCGTAAACGCGAGCGCCAGCGGCAGACCGACATGGCCAGCCCCACCCACCACACAAATATCCTGATCCTGGTCTTCCATCAACGCATCCCTTGTGGCCGGTCACACCATCGCGCCCCCTGGCGAACCAGGCGAGGCGGCGGGCTCGCGACAATCTTCTGAGTGTACGCCATCGCATCGTCGTAGATCGATCGACAGCCTCATCTCTGATGTGAATGTGCTTCCTGCTGCGGGCGAAAGGCGAGCGACGCACATCCGTCGTTCCGAGAACCAGAGCCACTCACAAAGACCTGGAACGATGATCTCGTTCCACGTCCCGACACGCCTAGCGCGGATTTCATGAGCGCGTAGCTCCCGAGGAACCGCAGGCAGTCCATACCCGCCAGGCGGAACACCTCGACCGTCTGCTAGGCAGAAGTGAAATCCGCGTTACTCGACGTGGTCCAGGCGGCTCACCGATTCAAGATATACAGCGTTAATCCGTTCAACCATCCTCTCGACACTGAAGTGCTCGGATGCGAACGCGCGACCGACCTCACCAAACGCGCGACGCTTCTCCGGATCGCGAAGCAGTTCGACCGTGCGCTCAGCCACCTGATGCGTATCGAGAGCCGGGACCAGGTAACCTGACACACCGTCTCGCACGACTTCCGGGGCGCCATCAAGATCGAACGTGACCACCGGCTTCCCCACGGCCCCTGCCTGTGGGAGCACACGGGCGATACCTTCACGCAGAGAGGTATGCACGACCACATCCATCGCCTGGATGCACTGGGGCACGGCTTCCGGAAGCACTCGTCCAACCATGACGACGCGATCGCCGAGACCTAGTCGATCGGCGTGTGCCTTCAATTCATCGCGTAGCGGGCCGTCACCAACAAGCAGAAAATACGCGTCCGGCACCTGCCGCGATACGTCGGCCGCGGCGGCGAGAAACTGCTCGTGACCCTTGAGAGGAAACAACCTCGCAATCTTTCCCACTACTGGGGCATCGGGCGGAATACCAGCCAGACGCTTGGCGTCTTCGACGCTCAACTGCTCTCGAACGCGGAGAAATTGGTCGAGATCGATCCCGCTGAAGATCGTCCTGTGCTGTTCGGGCCGGCCGATCCGACGAGCCAGCGCAGCTTCGCTCAGTCGCTGGCTCACGCTGACAATCCGCCCGCAAAGAGGAGCGCACAGTCGTTCCAACGTGATGTACAGCCGATTCTTCCATCCGGACTGGAACTCATGGAACGCGACCCCGTGGATGGTATGTAGAACGACCGGCACGCCGGCAGCCTTCGCGGCGATGCGGCCTATGATGCCCGCTTTCGAAGAATGGGTGTGCACGATTGTGTACCGCCCCCTTCTAAGGAACCGATACAGATCGAAGACCGCCTTGAGATCGGTGAGAGGGCGGATTTCGCGCAGCAGCGACGGCAAGACAATCGTCCTCACCCCGGCGCGGCTCGCCTCGGCGAACATGTTTCCCTCGCCCGCTTCGTCGATACCGCACAGCAGTGTGACCTCGAACCGCGGGTCGCGGTGTTGCCCAATGGCCGTGTAGAGCGTGTTTTCCTGCGCACCACCGAGAATGAGGCGGGTAATGATGTGAACCACCCGGATGGGCGACGTCGATTCTTCCTCCAGCACCGCAGCCGGGAATCCCGAGGCCGCCGCGACAGGGGACTGTAGACGAACCCGCCACGAGTCGCCTTCGGCACCGCGCGCCATCGTCGTCGAGACGCGAAGTCGATCGCGTCCCCCATCCGAAAAGTGGACGACGCGTGCCTCCGGTAGCGCGGCAGACGCTTCCGATAAGTCGCGCCAATCGATCGCGAGCCGGCGGAGGGATACACCGTGCTCGGTGCACAGCCACGGAAGGCCAGCCGCTCCGGCTCCGTCGTGTGTCACCGCAACCGCATCGACCTCACCGGCCATGATCATTCCGACGAGATGATCGTAGCCGCCGATGACTCGATGTCCGTGCACGCGAACGTTGCGCTTCCTGAAATCGTCGTCGACAAACCCGACGATCCGGTACGCGTTCCGCGCGTCGCTCAACAGATGCCACACGGCGATCGACCCAGCATCGCCGGCCCCATAGATGACCAGACGCTGGCCGGTCTGCCGTTGTCGCTGCGCGAACTCCCGGATCACACGGAAGGACACGCGTGAGCCGACGAGCAGCAGCAGCAACAACATGGCGTACACGATGAACACTGCCGGCGCATAGCCCTCGAATCGGTACAGATATAGGATCGCCACCTGCGACGCGAGTACGCCGACAAACACTCCCTTCGCGAACGTCACGCCGTCACTCAGACTGAAATACCGCCACAGACCGCGATACACACCGACGCCGAGCAGCACGATCATCTGCGTGCCGAGTACGACCGGAAAAGACTGGCGGAAATAGCTAAAGTTTTCTGCCCACTCGAGACTGTCAAACCGTAGGCGAAAGGCGCCGTAGTAGGCCACCGATACCAGCAGCAGATCGAGCAGCACCTCTGCAAGCCTGCGGCGATATCCGGACTCGATGCCCAGCGGCATGATCGTGCCCTGGACACTGTCCGGGTCGGCACTCTCGTGGACTTTGACGCGGGCCAAATACATGGCGAACAACGCCATCCCGATCATGAACATGACCGCCACCGTCCCGGTCAGTCCCTGCTGGCCGCGTCCTGCGATCACCGCAATGACGCCACTCGCCGCAGCAAGGAGCCATAGGAGACCAACCGCCGCCCGTTCAGACAGCCCGATGGTAACCAGACGATGCGAAGAGTGGCCCTGGCCGGTCTCCGCCGCAGAACCGGATGCCAGACGCGAGATCGCCACCAGTGTCCCGTCGACAATCGGGATCAGGAGCAGCAGTGCGGGAACGGCGATGATCGACAGGAGATCGCTGCCACGACCGGGGGCAATCTGCAGCGTCAACGCCGCCATATTGAGCCCGATGAACAGGCTGCCCGCCTCACCCATGGCCACCGACGCGGGGTGCACGTTATAGACCAGAAATCCCGCGATCGCGCCGAGCAGGACGACCAGGTACTGCATCTGGAAGAACCGGGCGCTATCGGCCGGCACCGGCAAGACGGTTGCCAGGAACGCTGTGCCGGCGATCAGCGCGATGCCGGCGCACAGGCCGTCCATGTTGTCGAGCAGGTTGAACGCGCTGGTAATGCCAACAATCCAGAACAGCGTGACGATGCTGTCGGCCGTCTGCGATTCTGTCCAGTGCAGTCGGTAGTCGAAAAAGAGGAACAGGGACGCCACGGCGATGACGGCCACAAGCTTCGCCGATGGCTTCAGCGTGAATATGTCGCTCGCGAGGCCGACGCCGAACAGCACGACGCTGGACACCAGCAGGACCGGCACCGCCTCAAACGCATCGAGCCCGATCGCGCACCCGAACAACGTCAACGCGATGGCCGCTCCGCCGAAAAGGGCCTTCGGCTTCGGCGAAGGCCGACGGTCATCGGCCGGGACGACGTAGCCCAGTCGGAAGGCGATCGTCCGGCCAAGCGGCACTAGTGTGGCCGACACCAGCAACGCAAGAAGAAAGGACAGCGCCAGTGTCACAGGATTTTGGGTTGATCCAACGCGTTCATGCTACTAGAAGGCCGGGGGTACCTCAATTCTACGCGTGGCGCCCATGAGCGCCGCAGTCCGCGAAGGCTATAATTGGGCCGCACATGGGCATCTTCAGATCCAATGCGGGTGCGGTCCAGTCAGCAGGCGAGGTGACCACCGCGACCACCGAGGCCGACGCAGCCGCCGAAACTCCGACGCTCGCCTCTCAGATGGACGCCCTGCAACGCCAGTGCGCCGACATTCTCGAGCAGGTCAGGGGAATGAACAACCAGCTCTCGCAGCTTGCTCAACGCGAGTCACAGCTTCGCGCGGTGCTCGAACGTGAGGCAGCGCTTCAACCGCATCGGGAACACCTCGAGAAGGTTATCGGCAGCGAACGCGGCCGCGATAAGGTACGCGCCGCGATCGATCGGGCTGAGCTGAACCTCGAACCCTTCCCGCACATGGTCATCGACGGCCTGCTGCCGGCGGGACTGTACAGCTGCCTGATGAGAGGTATTCCACCGGTCGAGCTCTTTCGAAACAAGCCGGGCAAGCCACACCTTCCGGTGCCGTTTGCGTTGGCGCCGGCATACTCGAACCACGTCTGGCGGTTCATGGCCGATGTGCTCATCCCCGACGTGATCGCACCGGCATTGATCGAGAGGTTTCGCGGTCCGCTCAACAGGTGGACTGAGCTCAACTGGCCGGGCGTGTCGCTCGAGTCGTTAGCGTTGCACGGCAGCGGCGGGCGCGTCATGCTCCAAGGGCCGGGATACCGGATCCGCCCGCACCGCGATCCCAAATGGGGGTTCCTGACGGGCATTCTGTATCTGGCGCGCAACGGCGACAGCGAAGCCTGGGGCACGCAGGTGTACGCGGTCGACGACGACCAGGAAGCCACGCATACGGCGCCACATTGGATCGATGAAAGCCGGTGCCGGCTGGTCAGGGACGTTGAGTACCGGCCGAACCGTGTGCTTGTGTTTCTTAACTCGACAGGCGCGCACGGAGCCCACATCCCGGCCGACGCAGAGCCCGAAACGTCGGAGCGCTATATCTATCAGTTTCGAATCGGTCCCAACGCTGCGGCGGTGTCGATGCTGAAGTCGATGCTGCCTGAGGAGCGGCGGCCGCTCTGGTCCGGCAGGGTGCAGGTGGACTACTAAGGGCTCGGGTCAGAATAAGGTGGCCAGCTTGGGCGTCGAGGCGCCCGCCCGGCAAGGCCCGAGGAGCGCGCATGCCGGGCGCATGTAAGCGACGAGCAACGCGGCCCGGCGGGATGACTCGGTGGTCAAGGTGGCCACCTTATTCTGACCCGGGCCCTAAGCTGGGAGGCATCGTGCGTCGTCTTGTGCTGTTGCAGGACCGCGTCGGGAGTGCGGTGCTGCCACTGGCGTGCGCGCTTCTGGCATGCCAGCTACTCATCGCTCTCGCCTTGATCCCACCCTGGCAGCAACCAGACGAATCGACCCACGTCGCGCGCGTCGAGCTACAGCGGAGCCGGATCACTGGGCTCGACGGGTCGCCGGATCCCGCGCGCGAAAGCGAGATTCTCCAGTCGATGGCTTACTACGACTGGTGGGAGCATCGCAATGTTCGGTCGGAGACTCCGGCCGTCATTCCCAGGGACTTCAATACCGCTGGCAACGGGGTCGCCGTACCAGCACAGGGTGTCGACGAGCCCACCGCGTACACCGTGATCGCGGGCCGCATCCTGAGCTGGTTTCCTAGGCTATCCGTCGTCGGGGATTTGTACATCCTCCGCGCCCTCTCTGCGGTCTGCGGGCTACTCACGCTCTGGATCGCGTGGCTGGGCGCGCGAGAATGTCTTGGCAGGCTCGGTGGCATGACGGTGGCCTTTCTCCTCGCGTTGCACCCGCAGTTCGCCGTCGTGTCGACGGCCGCCGCGGCGGATGGGTTGGTGAACCTGTTCGGGGCGTGCCTGTGGTGGCAGACGACCCTTGCCGTCAAGCGAACACACGTTCTCCTTCCGCTCGCCGGTGTGTGGTGTGCGGCTCTCGCTGCCGCATCAGCAGACCGGATGGGCGTACCGCTGCTGCTCGTGGCCTCCGTCGTGTCGGTCGCCGTGGCCCTGCTGCGGAGACCATCCTGGGGACGAAGGGCGATTGTCACGCTTGCCGCCGCTGCCGTCTTCGCTGTGGTGGCAATCGGCGCCGCCGTGTGGACTCTGGAGTCGTTCGGGGAGACGTTCGGCCTACGTGTCCTCTTCTCTCAAAGCTGGTCGCTCGTCCCTGGCGCACAGTCGTGGACCTTCTTCACACGCTTCAGTTCGATCCTTCATCAAACATGGTGGTTCTCCCTCGGCTGGGTGCGCTATGCACCTCCCGCATGGTGGACAGCGGTGGCCATTACCCTTGCGGCGATCGCCACAGTTGGCACCGGACAACGGCTAGTCAGAATCAGAGAACTTGATGCCCAAACGCGCATGCTCATTGCCCTCGCCGTGATCGGCCTCGCCGTTCAAGCGTCTGGCGTGTACTGGACCTACTTCAGGCTCGGCCACGGCGCGCAGGGAAAGTCTCTTTTTCCGGTTCTTATTCCTTGCCTTGTGCTCTTCTGGGCCGGAATCGAAGCCTGGGTGCCGCCAAGGCAGCTACGGCATACCGCCGCCGGCCTGGTACTCCTGCTCACCCTGCTCGATGCGGCGGCATGGAGCCTCGTGGCGATTCCGGCCTACTACGCAAGTCTCTGACACTCGCAGCCTCTGGATTCCGTATGTTGCGAGCGCCCGCGGTCCTCCGCCATCTCCCGCACCGAGCTGCGCCTCGCCAGTTCGGTGCTTCACGTCCGATCCGCTCCGGCGAAGATCGTATGCTTGAGGGCCGAAACGGATAGTCGCACTGGGCAGGGTGCTGTGGTCCCGAGCGAACAGTCAAATGCGTCTCGTTCGCGCGAAATTCGATTTACCGGCAGACAGAGCCATCAAAGACTGCTCCCGCGGAAAAGGGACAATTGTTCCCTCTGCTCTCATCTTCGTTTGCCTGTGAAAGACAGGGCACGCCAACGTCCGAGCGACACCCGGACTGTGGAGGCCCTGGCAGCGGTCGAAAACCCCGACGGTCTGTCGAGATTTCGTCTGCGTACGTTTGTACGCTTCGATATCAGGTGCGCCGTCCTCCACGCGTTCGAGATAGGCTCCCGACGGTCGTCCTGTGGGAGAATCGTCAAATGATGGTCGCCATCAGGACGCTGCTCGTCTCAGTGAGCCCCGCGCCTGCCTGGTACGCAGGGCACCTGACTGCTCAGTCTCGGCAACCCAGCGAGTGGGCGGAGGCGACAACCGATGAGCGGACAACGCCTGTCTGCGCGCTAACGAGTCCGTGACCACATCCGCCCTCAGCATTGTCGTCACGGGCCGACACGATAGCTACGGCGGCGACGTCAATGAGCGGTTCTTCACGGCTCTCAAGTTCAACTACGAGCGTCTTGCTGAGCGCGGTGTCGCGTGCGAGGTAATCCTCGTTGAATGGAATCCCGTTGCGGACCGGCCGACTCTCTCAGAACTGCTCGCACGAGAGTTCCCCGACCTGGCCGATTCACGTCCACAATAAAATCGAAGGCGCCGGGAATCTTCGAGAACGTGCACGGGTTGCACTAGTTGGCGACAGGCGATGACAGTCAAGACACTTTCAATTGTGATACCTGCATACAACGAAGGTGCCACCATTCATCGGATTCTTGACAAGATCAACGCGGTTGATTTGGCGGACGGGGTACAAAAGGAAGTGATCGTCGTAAACGACTGCTCTACAGACAATACCGAAGAGGCCATCCTCGCGTATAAAGCCCAGAACACCAATCTATCTATTCGCTACTGCGAACACGCCAGCAACCAGGATAAGGGAGCTGCTCTACACACCGGCATTGAACACGCGACTGGAGACTTCGTGATAGTGCAGGACGCCGATCTGGAATACGACCCCCACGAATATAACGACCTGCTTAAGCCCATCCTCAATGGATTCGCCGATGTTGTGTACGGCTCCAGATTTCTCGGCAGCAAACCTCACAGGATATTGTTTTTCTGGCATTCGCTCGGCAACTACTTCCTAACGCTGCTTTCCAACATGTTCACCAATCTGAACCTAACAGATATGGAGACCTGTTATAAGTTGTTTCGGGCTGACGTAATTCGCGGCCTGCGATTACAAGAGAAAGGATTTGGCTTCGAGCCTGAAGTCACCGCGAAGGTGTCCAGGGTGGACAATATTCGGATTTATGAAGTGGGTATTTCTTACTATGGAAGGACCTATCCGGAGGGTAAGAAGGTTGGCTGGAGGGATGGCATTCGCGCGGTCTACTGCATCCTCAAATACAACCTGGTAAGCAAGTGAGCCCCCGTTCAGACCTGACCGTACCCTGGGGTCGTGTCAGTCTCGCCCTGTCTCGCACTGGGCGGCGGTGGGGATTATGAAGCCCGGCGCGTACGCCACGGCGCACCGTTTTTTCGCGATCGGCCTGCTCTGCTTGGGGATCGCCGTCGCAGCGTATGGAACGCAGCTGGTGACGGTCGGTGCCAGGCCTGTCGAGGTCCACATCAGGTGGGCGCCTGATGTGAACGACACGATGCGGCAGAGGCTGGAAGGGCGGTACAGTCTGTCGCAGGGCGAGCCATTGGACGGTGGGACCGGGTGGTGGTACGCCCTGAACGACTCCTCTCGCACCAACGTCAGGGCTCTTGTCAGCGACCCGGCGACCGAGGATACGCAGGGCATTCAGCGAGACACGTTTCGAATCAACCCTTCTGCGCAGCGACTCCCTTATCCCGCGTCGTATCCGTGGATACTGGTACACCTCCGGGGCGTGAGCGTCCTCTGGCTGTTCATCGGGCTGATCGGCCTCGGTCTTGGGCTTGTCGAGCGATCCGCGCCCGGCAGGATCGCGACCTGGTTTGTCCATCCAGACGGTGCCAGTCCCCGACGGCCACGATGGACATCCTGGTTCTATCAGCCCGAAGACCCGACGATCGGTGGTGCGGACCCTGGTTGTCCGCGCCTATGGGGCGCGGTGGCCACCGCCCTCTCCCTACCGCTCCTCATAGTTGTCTGCTGGATGCTGTGGACCGTTCCATACACGTTGAGCGAATCGGTGGCGACGTTCGAGACGGTGTCTCGACTACCGGCCACCTCGTTCGCTCTGCCGTCGTCGTCGTACTATCGGCCGCTCTTCTACATGACGATGTCTGCGTTGTGGCACGGCACCGCGTCCCTCAATGCGGCGCTCGCGGCCGTCAGGTTCGTTCACATCGTGCCGGTGACGATGCTCGTCCTCCTGCTTATCTGGCACGTGCGCCCAAGGACCCCAATTGATGGCGCTGCTGCAATTGTCGCCGTAACCGTCCTTGTGGGATCTCCTGGGTTCATCGACAACCTGGAACTGCCGTTGAGCTACACGATCGTGGGCATGGCGGCCGCCTTGCTCGTGTGGATGCTCATGGAACGCGATCGCCGCGCCTGGCACGGTCCTGCGATCGTCGCCCTCACGCTCGTGGCTATTGGCTTCAAAGAGCACGGCCTGGTGCTCGTGCCGCTCGTCATCGCCGCCTGGTGGGCAGGTTCGCCAGGCGTCGGCCGCGCCACGGCCGCCACCGTGGCGGGTATCGGCGTGTCCTATGTGGTGTTTCGACTCAGTCTGCACGATCCGTCGTTACCGCTCTTTGAACAGGAAATCGGGCTCGGCTTCGGATCCCTCTCAGCCTCGGAAGCGGAAGCCCGGTTTGGTGCGTTTCCCCTGTGGATTTATGCGTACAGCGCAGCGAGCACGGTGGCGAACGTGCTGTTCGCGGAACCGACCGGCGGAGTGTTCAGGATTGTCCGCGCGCTGAGCGAGGGACGGCCCGTGCCATGGCATGTCGTCCACCTGTTCTCGTCATTCTGTTTGACGGCTCTCGTCGTGTGGTGGGGGGGCGGCACCATGGTGCGGACAGTCAACCGGAAGTGGTCGCCGGAAGCCCGCCTCTTCCTTGTGACGATCGTCGTGGTGGTCGCGTGCGGGTCGCTCAGTTTCAACTACTCGCGTGATCGACTCGGCGGGATGGCTGTCGTCTTCTACGCACTCGCAGCGTACGCCGCGGTGCGCGCTGCCGCCAACCGCGCTGCGCACGCCCCTCCTGCCATCGCAGCGGTCACGACCCTTGTACTTCTCCTGATTGCCGGGGCATGGCAATTCCGCGCGATCTTTGCCGTCGAGTTCGGCCGGTATCGCGCAGTGAGTGTGCAACGAGACTGGATGACCGAACTCTACCCTCGGCGCGTCGAATACGCCGATCACCCGGAGTATCTTCGCATCATGCGGGAGATGACCGACCAGAGCACGGCTCCGACGGCCAACAAATACACCCCCTACCCTCGATGGATGGTTGGGATGCTCGGGGAGCTCTGACCGGCTCGTGCCTCCCTGTTTGGTGCAGCGGAAGAACGTGGTGGCCGCCCTGATTGGGACACCGGCAGTCCTGGCTGCTGTCTGGCTGACCGGCATCGAGGGATATCGCGTGGTCCACCCGGAATCCTCTATCTTCCGGCGAGAGGAAGCGCTCACCTCGTTGGCACAAGCGATTATGGTGTGCTGCCGCGTCGAAGACGCCTACGCCTTCATCCGCGCAGGGCAGGATCCGAACGAGCCTCTCACGATCGACGATCCTGACTACACGGGAGGTGGTTCGATCATGGTGTCCCCGCTGCTCTTGGCTGTGGCGGCCGGAAATGGAAGCGTCGTGCAGATGCTCATCAATTTCGGCGCCCGGCCCGAACTTCCACAGAACAGAATGGCAGGGTGTCTCGCACGAGAGTTGGGACAGGCGGAAATGTTGACGATCATCGCGACCTACGTTGGTGAGGACGCGCAGATGAGCTGTCCGGAGCGATCGTCGAACGACCCACGGCCACTGCTCCGTTGGGCGTTCGACGAGGAGGCGGCCGTGCGGTAACCCAAGAGAAGCGGCCGTTGAGCCTGCATTGGCATGGAGAACCGCAGGAATCCGAAGCGGGAGCCTGACCTGGCCCTGGTCCTCCAGGCGTTCAAGCTAGGTTCCTCGTGCTTATCCGGTTGTTTCAGCAAGCCACCACCGGTAGTGTATCGGCGTGGCGCGCCCGTCGTTTCCGAAGAATCTCCGGGAGTTTCAGCGGCAATTTGCGACCGCCGAGGCCTGTCAGGACTACTTGGCGGCGTGCCGCTGGCCGGACGGCTTTGTGTGTCCCCGGTGCCGGCACGCGCGCGGCTATCGCCTGACCACACACCGGCGCTGGCAATGTGCGGCGTGCCGGTATCAGGTGTCGCTGACCGCCGGGACGATTCTCCACAACACGAAGACGCCGCTCCTGGTGTGGTTCTGGGCGGCCTATTTGACGGTTACCGACAAGCGGGGCCTCTCGGCGCTCCTGCTGCAGCGGCAGTTGGGCCTGCGGCGGTACGAAACGGCGTGGCTGCTGTTGCACAAGCTGCGGCGCGCGATGGTGAACGCGGGGCGGGAGCCCTTGTACGGCGACGTGGAGATCGATGACACCTGGGTGGGCGCGCCCCAGGCCGGCCTGCGCGGCAGTCGCCAACTCAAGGGGCGGAAAGCCGCGCTGGTGCTGGTGGCGGTGGAACGACGCGGGGATCGGTCGGGTCGGGTCCGCATGTCCGTGATCCCGAACTTCAAACAATCGACGATGCTCGCGTTCGTCACTCACCACATTGCGCCGGGGGCGACGGTCTACACCGACGGGCTGAAAAGTTTCGATGGGCTCCAGGCCGCTGACGTGAGACACGTCGCCCGCCCGCAACCGATCCGGAGCGCCCTGCACAGGGGGGTGCCCTCCGTCGTGCCTTTGGCCGACCGCGTCATCGGCAATTGCCAACAGTGGTTGATTGGCACGCACCACGGCGTCAGTAAGGCGCAACTACAGGTCTACCTCGATGAGTTCGTGTTTCGGCACAATCGGCGGCGGCACCCGATGGCCGCCTTTCAGACCCTGCTGGGCCTGGGGACCGGACGGACGCCCACGCCCGCCCGACGGATTCGCGGCGCGCAGGACGTGCGCCCCCCAGGCTGATCGCAAGATATAGGGGTTAGCTGAAACAACCGGATAAGCACGAGGTTCCTAGCGGTCGTCGTGTGGGAGAATCGTCAAATGATGATCGCCATCAGGACGCTGCTCGTCTCCGTGAGTCCCGCGCCTGCCGGGCACGTAGGGCGCCTGACTGCGCAGTCCCGGCAACCCACCGAGTGGGCGGAGGCGACACCCGATGAGCGGAGCGCGAGTGCGGGCACGCTGGCGAGTCTGTGACCACATCCGCCCTCAGCATCGTCGTCACGGGCCGACACGATAACTACGGCGGCGACTTCAATGAGCGGTTCTTCACGGCTCTCAAGTTCAACTATGAGCGTCTTGCCGAGCGCGGTGTCGCGTGTGAGGTAATCCTCGTTGAATGGAATCCCGTTGCGGACCGGCCGACTCTCTCAGAACTGCTCGCACGAGAGTTCCCCGACCTGGCGGAGAACGGCTTGCGACCGTTTGTCGTTGCGCCGGAATATCACACCGCCTTCACCCAGAATCCTCAAATCGGGTACCTGGAGTACGTGGCGAAGAATGTCGGCATCAGACGCGCCTCATCACCTCTGGTCCTGGTCACGAACACAGATGTGTTCATCGGTCGCGAGGCTGTGGATGCCATCGCCACTGAGCGGGTGGCCCCCAGCACCATTTACCGGGCGGCCCGGTACGACCTCAAGATAGGCGCCGATCGCAGCCACATTGCCTGGGATGCCCTTGAGAATCCGGCGAATCATGTCAGACGTCCCGTCCTGCAGCCGCCGCTCTTCACCGGCGGCTCAGGCGACTTCGTGCTTGCCGACCGCCACACCTTCACCAGTCTGCGCGGTTTCAACGAGGTTTACCGAGTCGCTCGCGCCGGCGTCGACGTCAATTTTCTTGTGAAGGCGCACGGAGCCGGCGTGCCGATCGCGGACATCGGTGGCCCGGTCTACCACGTCAATCACGTGGGCAGTTTTCGAATTTCGAAGGGCCAGCAGGCTGAAGATCCGTCGAAGACCACGTGGGGCCAGCGATGGCACTGCCGCGACGTCGCCTACAACAACCCTGATGGCTGGGGTCTGGCTGACGCTCCGACCCGAGCGCTTGCACACGGCGTGATGTACCTGGATTTCGACTGGCGGGCGGTGCCCCCACTCGTCGATCTCCGTCGGATCGTGCTGCCAGTGCGGCAGGCGGCGCCGACGGACACCGTGTAGGCGTCGTGCTCGGCTATCAGAATCGCTGGTGATACCAGCGCACCATTTCCTCGATACCCGCACGCAGGGAGACGCGGGGAACGTAGCCGTCGGTCAACTCTCGCAGCAAGGTTGAATCCGCGGCCTTCCGCATGTGCCCATCCGGGCGGTTCGTATCGAACATCACAGCGGGCTGGCGCCCAGTCACGTCGCAGATCAGCGTCACCAGATCGGCGATCCGGGTATCGTCCTCGTAGCCGATGTTGACCGGACCCTCGGCACCGCTGGCGACAATCCGCCAGACCACCTCAGCGGCGTCGCTGGCGTGGAGAAAGTTTCGTCGCTGCTCGCCGGAGCCCCACACCACCAGCGGGTCTTCGCCGTCCAGGATGCGCTTGACCAGCGACGGAATCACATGACCCCGCTCGGCCGACTGCCATGGATAGTTGCCGCCGTACAGGTTGAACGGCCTCACGATTGTGGCGCGCAGCCCGTGCTCCTCCGCAACATAACGAGACGCCAGCTCCTGCACACGTTTCGCCCAGCCATACCCCGCATTGACCTGCTCTGGCCATCCGATGAACGCGTCCAGCTCTGGCGTGGGCATCGGCGCATCATCCGGATAGACGCAGGATGTGCTGACAGTCACCACATGGCGCACGCCATGTTTCTGCGCCGCCTGCAGGGGTACGAGGCCACACAGCACGTTGTCGATCAGCATCTGTCCGTGGTGGGTTCTGCTGAAGCCGATGCCGGAGGCCGTCGCGGCAAGATTCACGAACAGCTCGCAGCCGCGGAGCGCGGACTCGCACGTGTGTCGATCGCGAAGGTCGCCCTCGACAAAGGTGATATCCGCGCGGATCGGATCGAGCACCGAGAGGTCGCCGCCATCGAGGTTGTCCACGACAGTCACCCGCGCGCCGGCCCGGACGATGAGGGGGACGAGATAGGAGCCGACGAGACCGCAGCCGCCTCCGATGACAACCCGTTGATCGGTTGAGGTTGTCAGAGCCGCCCCTGCTCCGACGCCGGCCGAGTGCCCCGATACCATTCGATGGTGCTCCGCAGACCCTCGTTGAACGCCGTCCTGGCTCGAAACCCGAATCGCGTCGCCGCTTTCTCCGTGTCGAGCCGCCGCCGAAGCTGCCCGTTCGGCTTCGAACCGTCCCACACAACACGGCCGCCGAAGCCAACGGCGCGGGCGACTCGCTCCGCAAGATCGGCGATTGAGATCTCTTCCCCAGAGCCGAGATTCACCGGGTCGCTACTGTCGTACCGTTCGGCAGCCAGAACGATCCCCTCGGCCGCATCCTCAACGTAGAGAAACTCCCTCGTGGGCGTGCCGTCTCCCCAGAGCACGATCTCGTCGTCTGACCGTTCCACGGCCTCCATGCACTTGCGGATAAGCGCGGGAATGACGTGAGACGTGTGCAGATCAAAGTTATCTCCGGGACCGTAGAGGTTCACCGGCAACAGGAAGATCGAGTTGTACCCATACTGCTGACGGTACGCCTGGGACTGGACAAGCAGCATCTTCTTGGCCAGGCCGTACGGCGCATTGGTTTCCTCCGGATACCCGCTCCACAGGTCCTCCTCACGGAACGGGACGGGCGCGGTGCTCGGATAGGCACACACTGTGCCGATGGCGACGAACTTTGGCACCCCGTGCCGCCACGCCCGATCTAGTAACTGCGTGCCCATGACCAGATTGTCGAAGAAGAACTCGGCGGGCCTCTCCTGATTCGCGCCGATCCCGCCGACGGCCGCCGCAAGGTGGATCACGATCGTCGGCCGCGTGTCTTCATACAGGCGGCTCGCAGCAAGAGGGTCGCGCAGGTCATACTCTGAGCGCGGCGGCGCCAGGATCGCCCGGCACCCTGACTCTTGTAGACGCTCGACGACATGCTGACCCAAGAAGCCAGATCCGCCTGTCACGAGCGCTCGTTGGTTGTTCCAGAATCCCATCGGTAGATCCGAGTGTGTCACAGGACGGAGACGTCGGTCGACTTGCCGGTCGTCCGATCGAGCAGCCGCCGCGCATTCGATCCGAGTGCGATCCGCGGTCTACGCTAACATCGCCGCTGCTGCTCGTATGACCTCGTCGTCGTACTCTGCGTACACTTTGCCGGTCGACGCCTGCTGGCCGACCAACTCTGGGCTCAGTGAAAAACCGCCCGCTTCCGTCTCGCTCAGCTGGTTGAAATACATGTGCTCGATAAACATCCGCTTGTCATCGTCGACCTGACGGTACGCATGCATCAATCGGCTCTCGAACAGGTCGAGGCCGCACTTGAAGAAGGTGGTATCCACCTTCGACGGATTGCCAGGCTTGCCGTACTTCCGACGAAACGCATGGCGATCCCTGGTCGCGTCACTGACATCGTCGAAGTTCCGCACAAAGAGACGGCCGGTGACCTTATAGAAAGTGTCAGTCATACGAAGCAGCCGGCTGTGCGCGTAGACGTGCTCGAGGATCTCGCCCTCTCCGAACCCCTTGCCGAACTGCGGCGACGCTTTGTTCCCGTCGAAGACGAGCAGTTCGACCTCCTTGCCCGCAGTCTCCAGATACCTGACGACGCGGGTGAAATCGAAACGGGTATTGCTGTTCTCCCCGAAGATGATCCGGCGGACCCGCCGCGCCCGTGCCCAGGCCACGAGTGCAGCACATGTACTGCTGAATGCGCGTGTGCTCGTCGCGCACCACGAGAGTGGGGGTCCGCGGCGCCCGGAAGGTCGCTGTCATGACGAGGGTATCGCGCCGAAGGTCGTCAGAAGAGCCGATCGGCGTCATCGACGCGATATTATACCGGTCACCTTGCAGGCACTTTCAGCTGCTTCGGAAGCACCCAGGGCGCACGCCGGCCTTCCGTCGATCTCTGGAAGGCCCGCTGCGTTGTGTACAGTTCCGTTCTCGCCGTTCAAAAAGTGGAGGCCTAGTGTCGAGCGTGCCCAGTAACGAAACGTACCAGCAGTATCACGCTCACGAATTCAAACTGCGCCAACTGCGTGAAAACATCGACAAACACATTTGGCTGGTGAGTGCGCCGAAATCAGGGTCCACGTGGTTAACACGAATATTCAAAGATGTTCTGAAGTGGCCGTCGGTGGCACTCGTGCCAAGTTTCGACTATCGAGAACAAGAACTGGATCTGAGTCCCCTGCTGGCGAAGGGGACCAAGGGCCCTCTGCTGACGCCGCATCAGCACTGTCGCTACAGCAGCTATACCCATCAGGTCATAGATGCCCTCGACACAAAAGTCATCCTTCAGGTACGGAACATTTTCGATACCGTCGTGAGCCTCTACGACCATCTGACGAACGACGAGACTTCTGTCCCGAGCGGCTTCATGAACCAACACACGTGGGACGCACTGGACCAGCAGACTCGCTGGTCTTTCATCGTCGATTTGATCGTGCCCTGGTATTTCAATTTTTACTGTGGCTGGGTGACATCACCTCCGTATGCGGAGGCGCGTATCAGAATGGTGACCTACAACGACCTGAAAAATGACACGCTCGGCACCGTGAGCTCGTTGTTAGACTTCTGTGGGGAACACAGGGAGTCAGACATAATCCAGGCGGCCCTCGATAAACAGAAGAGGAGAAAGAATAGACTCAACAAAGGCGTGATCGGCCGTGGTGATTCCTTGCCCGATCATCTTAAGGCCCGCATACAGAGTTTCACTCGCTACTATCCGAACGTCGACTTTGACCCTTAGGCTTGTGAACGCTCAAGGCTACATGTGCTCCAAGGCAGTTCGGAGGCCTCGACACGTCCGAACTATCGCTGTCGTGCCTTGACCGCTGCGCGTGTCTCCCGGTCAACCTCGCGCCGTCGGATGGTTTCCCGTTTGTCGTGCAGTTGTTTGCCTTTGGCCAGCGCGAGCAGCACCTTCACACGCCCACGTTTGAAGTACATTTCGAGCGGCACAAGGGTCAGTCCCTTCTCGGCCGTCTTACCGACAAGTTTTCGAATTTCGTACCGATGCAGCAGGAGCTTTCGCTGCCGCAGTTCCGCGTGCTGCGCGTATCCGCGGTGGCTGTACGGACTGATGTGCACGTTTGCCATCCAGACCTGCCCGTCTTCGACTCGCGCATAACTGTCACGAAGGTTGACGCGTCCCTCACGGATCGCTTTCACCTCCGTTCCGAGCAGCGCCACGCCGCTCTCGAATGTCTCGATGACGTGGTAGTCGTGGCGAGCTTTCCGATTCTCGGCGATGACGCGCCTTGCGGCCTCACGCGCGGTCTTCTCGGCCACGCCTGAATCGTATCGTATCCGTGACGAAGGACGTCGGGTATCCTGACAACTGATGCTCTCCATCGCGTGTGCGCAGCTCAATCCCCGTGTCGGCGACATCACTGGCAACGCGGCACTCGTACGGCAGGCACGAGATGATGCGGCCGCGCGTGGCGCCGACCTCGTCGTGTTTTCGGAGCTGGTGCTGGTGGGCTATCCGCCTGAAGACCTCGTGCTACGGCCCGCGCTCGTCGAGGCCGCCGCAGAGATAGTGCGCGAACTCGAACGAGAGAGTGCCTCTGGCGCACCTGGCCTCGTGGTCGCGCTGCCCTGGGCCCAGGATGGCCTCCTCTACAACGCGGCTGCGCTGATCGTAGACGGCCGAACGGAGATCCGCTTCAAGCACGAACTGCCGAACTACGGCGTCTTCGACGAGAAACGTGTTTTTGCACCGGGACCGCTGCCGGATCCGGTGACCTTCCGGAACGTGAGGATCGGGCTACCGGTGTGTGAGGATGTGTGGTCTCCAGCATGCGCAGCCCACCTCGCACAGGGTGGCGCCGAACTGCTGCTCGTCCCGAACGGGTCGCCTTTCGACGTTGAGAAGTTTCATCACCGGCTCGACCTCGCGCGCCAACGTGTCAGCGAAAGCGGGCTACCGATCGCTTATGTGAACCAGGTCGGAGGTCAGGATGAACTGGTCTTTGACGGCGGCTCATTTGTGATGAACCGAGATGGCTCGCTTGCGCATCTTCTGCCGTTCTGGCGCGACGCGCTCGTCGTGTCGCACTGGACCCGCGCGGGAGGGCGGTATCACTGCGAGGGCGACGCGCAGTGGACACCGGAGCCTCGCTTGACGTCGATCTACAGGGCCATGGTCCTTGGACTCCGCGACTACGCGCGGAAGAACGGCTTCAGTAGGGTAGTACTCGGCCTCTCGGGCGGCATCGATTCGGCGCTGACGGCAGCGGTGGCCGTTGACGCGCTCGGGGCCGACCGCGTCCGTGGCGTTCGGCTTCCGTCTCGCTTCACCAGTCATGCCAGCATGGCAGACGCTGCTGAGTCGGTGAAAGTCCTCGGGATCCACCTCGATACGATACCCATCGAATCAGCGGTCGCGGCCGCCGAGGACACGCTGGGGCCGCTGTTCGCGGGCCGCGCTCGCGACGTCACAGAGGAGAACCTTCAGGCGCGTGTGCGAGCGGTACTGTTGATGGCGCTGTCGAACAAGTTCGGAGAACTGCTCGTGACCACCGGCAACAAATCGGAGATGTCGGTCGGGTACGCGACGCTCTACGGCGACATGTGTGGTGGCTATTCGGTGCTCAAGGACATCTACAAGACCGAGGTGTACGCGTTGGCGCGCTGGCGCAACGAGCAGCGCCCGGAGGGCGGCCTCGGGCCGGAAGGCCTTGTCGTCCCGGAATCGTCTTTGACGAAGGCTCCTTCGGCGGAACTGCGGCCCAACCAGACCGATCAGGACTCGCTGCCGCCGTATGAAGTGCTCGATGCCGTGCTCAGCGGCCTGATTGAGGAGGAGCGCAGCGTAGACGATATCGCCTCCCGCGGCTTCGCCCGCGACACGGTGACTCGGGTCCAGCGGCTGCTCTACTCGGCGGAATACAAGCGGCGACAGGCCCCCCCCGGCGTCAAGATCACGCGCCGAAGCTTCGGACGCGACAGGCGGTATCCACTCTCGAACGCGTTCCGCGAACCCTAGCAGTCCGTGGGGAACGTCCGGCGTCGCACCTAACGCGGATTTCATGAGCGGGGCCATGACCCTCTGCCAGGTACTGCTGAAATCCGCGCTAGTGCGCGGATTTCATGAGCGCGTAGCGCCCAAGGAACCGCAGGCAGTCCTCTCCCACCAGGCGGAGCACCACGACCGCCTGGTAGGGAGAAGTGAAATCCGCGCTCGTGGACAAGGCGCGACCACTGAGAATACTGCCTATATTCGAAGGAGGTAACCGTCGTCGGGCCTCCGGCGGCCGCACCCCGTCTGTCTCAGGCTTCGGAGAACAACAGCACGTCCGTTTTCTGACGTGGCTCAATGTACCGGAGCGCGTCTGACAGTGCTTCGATCGACCGCACGCGACTGCCTGTCGCCTCGCGATTCAAATCAATGAAATGCGTAAACGCATGTCGCAGGTCAGCATAGAGCTCCTGGGGGTCGTCGCCAGTCGCCCGGAGACCCGCCGGCTTAATCTCCACCTGCCAGGCGATGTGGGAGCACTGGAGCACACGACGTGCGCCAGCAAGCACACGCCGCTCGAACCCTTCGACGTCGACCTTGATCAAGGTCACAGCAGCGAGGTCAATCTGCAGACGATCCACCCAGGTATCAAGCGTGGCGCACGGCACGTCGACGACGTCAGCCCCAACCGCCGCCCCGTCTGAGACGACGCGAAAGTTTTCATGCCCTCCGGCTCGCAGGAAACGCACGCTGCCATCTCGATCCCCGATCGCGGTGTGATCAGGCAGTACCAATCCGCGCAGGTCGTTCTCAATGACGTTGCGCGCAAGACAGGCATAGCTGACTGGGTCGGGCTCGGCGCAGTAGGCCACCGTCGCATCACCGAGAATGACCCGTGGCACGGCCATTCGACCGACGTTGGCGCCAAGGTCGAGCATGATCCCGCCGACCGCGACGCCGCGCGTCTGTAAGATGCCGCGGTAGGGAAACCGCTGAGGAGCGCCCCTGCTAGGAGCCGTCTGGTCCCTCTCCGTTTTCCCAGGTACCCACCATGCCAGCCCGTCGCACTCCAGCTTCCGCGCCGTCGGCGCAGGCGAGTTCTCAACTGACGCGACGGCCAAGCGGTACGCCGCGGAGACCCTGAGCAGTTGCTCCTCTCGCCCCCGCAGCGCTTGCGCGCCAACGCGCGCGGCGAATGTGGCCGTGCGCCGGGAGAACGTCTGTCTCAGGACGTCGACAGATGGAGCTTCGCGACGCGCAATCGTGAGGCGCCGTTTGCTGTCAGCCAACTGACGCTCGAGAATCGAGGCATGCTCCACCGCCGTCTGCCCACGATCGAACGCGGCGGAAGCCCGCGCTTTCCACTTTCGCGCATCCGCCCTGGCGTGCTCCACTCGCAGCGCGGCCGCCGCCTTTTGTCGGTCATGCTCCTGCCGACTGCTGCCGCGCAGCCAACGAATGAGTCGGCGGACGACATGTGTATTCATGCGCGAATTCTCATCTTGCTCGTCAGACAGAAGACGGAGCGTATCTTATAATCACCGGACACCGAATGTTTCGCCCGAGCCCGCGCGCAGCGACGTATGGCCTTGCCTTCCTATTCGCGTTGGCCCTCGCGTGCGATCTTCTCTGGATGCCAATTCAGGTTGGCGACAGCCTGGGCGAGCTTCTTGACGCTCAGCGCTCACCGTCCGTCTGGGCGTCATTCGAAGGTAGTCTCGGCACCACGGCGTACCTCCGTCCCCTTCGCATCGCACAGATCAAGGCCTTGTTCGATCTGGGTCAAGACCTCAACTTCTGGCTCGTCTTTCGTGGATTCCACGCGCTGCTCATCGCTGTCGCGGTCTGTCTCTTCGTGCGCGTGCTTCGCGTATCGACGCTCACTGATTTCGCGGCCGCGGCATTCGCACTGGTCACGCTGACGGGGCTTCATACGTTCCGCGGGACAGTGCAGGAGGCTTTCCCGATCAATCACTTCCTCGAAATACTCGTCTGCTGTCTGCTCGCGCTCAACCTGGCGCGATCACGGGGCGGCGTATGGGTGGATGCCGCAGCGGCCGTGGTCTTCGCGGTGGCCGCATTGACGCTCGAATCTGGACTTCTTGTGTGGGTCGTGGCCGCCGCAGCATGGGCCGTGGGCTGGCGCGGAATCTCAACCCGCGGGCTCGTCCTGATGACGGCGCTACTGCTGGGATACGCGTACCTTCGTTTTGTATCCCTCTCAAGTGGGATGCCTGCACTGTCGGAGCGGAGTTCCGGCTACTGGCTCTCTATGCTCGAGCCGTCTGAGCTTCAACAACGTTTCGGCGCCCACCCGCTGGTCTTCTACAGCTACAACATCGGTGCGTCGCTCATGTCGGTGCTGTTCTCCGAACCGCAGGCGGGGGTGTTCGAGGCAGTCCGCGCCTGGCTCGACGACAGGCTGCTCCCCCGTGTCGTGCTGCAGGTCACAACATCGATGGTCGCCACCGGGCTCATCCTGTGGGCCGCGGCGCGACGCGCGATACACCGGCACGCCCTCGACGACACCGCGCGCTTCATCCTGATAGGCATGGCTGTTCTCGGGGCGAACGCGGTGCTTTCATTTGCTTACACGAAGAACGAGATCATGAGCATCGCCGGAGCCTTTTACGCCCTGGCGGCATACGGCGCCATGCGCGATGGGCTGCTGGCCGCCCCCGCGATGCCCCGAGTCACCAGGACCGCCTTCGCGGTTCTGCTGTGCCTGCTGTCGGTCGGCTGGACGGTCCGCAGCGCCGGCGTGCACTACGTGCTGCGCTCGCAGGCATTCAAGCACCAAGCGGACTGGGCTGTCTTGCCGGGTCTCTGGCAACGCGACGGACGGTGGCCGAGCGAGCTGACCGAACGGCGACTCATCATTCAACTTCGCGGTGACGCGATCGAGCGCGTGCTGCCGAATACACGTATCGGGCACCCCGAATGGCCCGCCAGCATATGGACCGACTGAAGAATCTTGATCCGTTCGTGGCCCTCGTGGTTATCCCGCCTGTCTTGGGCCTGGTCGCCTGGCTCGTCGTCCTGGCGCTCGCAGGTGCCACTGGCAGCCATCCGATCTGGGGCTTGCAACCGCGAAATCTCGCGGAGGCCGCTGCATTTCGGGACGTCGGCGCTGTTGTGCGCCGGGTCGAAGCGGGGGAGGATCTCAACCGTCCAGGCGAGGTTCGAGCGCGTGTGATTCTGCCCTCGGCCACCACACTCGCTCCAATCGAGGCGGCCGCCGCATCCCGTGAGGCTGGCACGGTTCAGTTGCTCCTTGACCTCGGCGCATCGCCGGACGCCGATTCCTGGCGGCGCGCGTGGTGCATCTCGGACGCCCCAGACGTCCGGACCCTTCTCGCATTGCACCGGCCTGACGGTGCTCTGGAGGAATGCGTCGAGCCGTAAGCGCCTTCGATGAATCGCAGAGGGTTCTTGGCTCAGGACCCGCCGCCCGCATGCTTGGCGAGCCTCGCCGCCAGTAGCGTCGCGGCGATCATGCTCGACGGATCGGCCACTCCCTTCCCGGCGATGTCGAACGCCGTGCCATGATCCACCGACGTGCGGATGATCGGCAGACCGAGCGTCACGTTCACTGCTTGGCCGAACGCGAGCAGCTTCACGGGGATCAGTCCCTGGTCGTGATAACAGGCGATAACGGCGTCGAACTCGCCACGGAACGCGCGGCCGAATATCGTGTCGCCGGGGAACGGGCCGTCGATGCGGACGCCGCGGGAACGCGCGGCCTCGACGGCCGGCGCGAGTACGCGCCGCTCTTCGCCGCCCAGCAGTTCGCCCTCGCCGGCATGCGGATTCAGCCCTGCAAGAGCCAGTCGCGGATCCTGTACACCGAAACGCGGGAGTTCCCGGGCAGACAGCGCGATGATGGTTTCGAGCAGTTCGCGTGTGAGGAGGCTCGGCACATCCGCCAGCGGCACATGCACGGTTGCCAGCACCACCTTGAGCGGCTCGGACCAGAACATCATCGCGACCTGTGCACTCCCTGTCAGATGCGCGAGCAACTCCGTGTGTCCCCTCCACGGCAGGCCCGCCAAGGCAAACGCCATCTTGTTGACCGGCGCGGTCGAGACGGCGTCCACCGTGCCACCTTGCGCATCGCGCACGGCGCGGCAGATCGCCTCGTACCCGGCCTGCCCTGCGTCGGGTGACAGCACACCTGGCTCGAAGACCTGGTCGGTTGGAGGCCCGTACAGCACCGGCTCACACACCTCGCGCACCCGCGAATCGTCCGCCGCCTTCCGCGCGACCTCGGGGCCGATCCCCGCCGGGTCGCCTACGGTGATGGCGATGCGAGGAGTTCGGGTATGCACGCGTCCACTCAGAGCTGAAGCACGAGCCAATCCGCGACGACCTTCGGGCTCGCGTTCCGTTCGAGCGCCCCGAGCGCCCGATCAACGGCTGCGAAGGCCCGAGTGCTGCGCTCGATGCCGAAGGCCCGCGCCAACTGTCCCAGACCCGGCTGCAGGTCTGCGTTGGACACCGACGCCACGTCCGCCCCGGACGCGAGGAGTCCGAAATCACGCAAGAGGGATGCGAGGACCCGCAGGCACACGGCGAGCTGTTCCCGCTCGGCTGCCGGCGTAGTCTTCCTGCCCGTCTGGCTCTTGTTCCCTGTGAGATGCTTGGCCGACCCGAGCCGACGGACCGGATCCGAAACCTGCGCGGCGTGCTCAAGCACTAGGCGCGCGGCATCTCGCGCGCCTACCAGATCCACGGATCGAGACGCCAACGCACGGCCGACGCTACCGTCTGCGTCCGCAGCGGCTGCGCGCGCTTCTGCCTCGCTGTACCCATGGTCGCGCGTCAGCAAGCCGGCAACATCGGACACGGGCAGCCTGCCGAATCGCAGCCTGGGACACCGCGACTGCACCGTCGGCAGCAGCGCATCCGGCATCGACGACACGAGCACAAACACGGACCCGGGGCGCGGCTCCTCCAGGGTCTTGAGGAGGGCGTTTTGCGCAGCGGGCATCATCGTGTCCGCCTCATCCACAATCACCGCGCGCCTGCGTCCCTCGAACGGCCGGTAGTTGGCACGGTCGATCACGTCGCGTATGTCGTCAATCTTGATCGAACCGGTGTCACCTGGCTCAAGGGTGATGACGTCCGGATGCACGCCCCGCGCGATACGCCGACAGGACGAACACGCACCGCACGCGTCGGCCTCGACGTCGCCGCCCGTCCGCGGCTCAAGGCAGTTCAGCGCCTCGGCGATGGCGACCGCCGTGCACCGTTTGCCGACACCCCGTGGCCCGGCCAGCAGCAGAGCCGGCGGCAACGTGTCACGCGCGATCGCCCGCGCGAGAAGCGCCAGCACACGGTGGTGGCCGGCGACCGATTGAAAGGGCATGGCTCAGGATATCAAGCCGCCGGCTTCACGATGACGTGCGACTCGAGTATCAGCACGTCCATCTGCGTCTTCATGAAGCAGCGATACGCGTCCGCGGGCGTACACACAATCGGTTCGTCCTTCACATTGAACGAGGTGTTGACGACGACCGGACATCCGGTCAGCACGTCGAACGCACGAATAATGTCGTAGTACAGCGGGTTGTCATCACGACGCACGGTTTGCACCCGCGCCGAGTCATCCACGTGGGTGACAGCCGGCACCGTGGAACGAGGTACGTTCAGCTTCTCGATGCCGAACAGCGCGTCGGTACCTGCCGGGGTCGGGATGCGCCGAGACGGGGCCACGCCGGCAACCAGCAGCATGTACGGACTCTCGTAGTCCAGGTCGAACCAGTCGGTCACGCATTCGCGAAGCACGGCCGGAGCGAACGGCCGGAACGATTCCCGAAACTTGATCTTGAGGTTCAGGACCGACTGCATCGCCGTCGACCGCGGGTCCGCGATGATCGACCGGCAGCCGAGGGCGCGAGGCCCGAATTCCATGCGCCCCTGGAACAATCCGATCACCTTGCCGTCGGCCAGAAACTGCGCGACGGCAGTGGACAGTTCCGTGCCCGGTAGCCGCCGTCCCTCTATGCCCTCGACGCGCATCCACTCGGCGATCTCGTTATCGGAAAAACCCGGTCCGAGTAATGCACCCTGCATATCGTCTGCGTACGGGGGGAGTTCGGACACCGCTGTCGCGTGGGCGACAGCCCCTCCCGCGTCACCCGCCGAGCTCGCCGCGGAGCTGTCTTCCGGGCCCGCCGTCGTGTTTCCCTCTGGGCCGGCTCGACGGCCAGCTCCAGTGTGCAACGCGGCTCGCCGCGGTATCCATGCACCGCGCTGCTCAGCGCTGACACGCGGCTTTCCGAGAAAGCGGTGCCACAGGGCGAGGGCAACGCCCAACGCTCCACCGGCATCTCCGGCGGCGGGTTGAATCCAGATGTCTTCGAACGGGCCCTCGCGCAACAGACGGCCGTTGCCGACGCAATTCAATGCCACGCCACCCGCGAGGCACAATCGCGTCGAACCGGTGTCGCGATGCGCAGTCCGCGCCATGCGCAGCATGACCTCCTTGACCACCTCCTGCACCGATCTGGCGAGGTCCATTTCTCGCTGTGTGACCAGCGCGTCTGGGGCACGCCTGGGCCCGCCGAACAACCGTGCGAAACGCGCGCCCGTCATGGTCAACCCGTGAACAAACTCGAAATACTCGAGGTTCAGCCGGATGCTCCCGTCATCGAACACCTCGATGAGGTGATCGCGAATCGTGTCGACGTACTTCGGCTCGCCATACGGTGCGAGACCCATGACCTTGTACTCGCCCTCGTTGACTTTGAAGCCGGTGAAGTAGGTAAAGGCCGAGTACAGCAGGCCCACCGAGTGCGGGAAGCGCGTCTCGCGGAGCATCTCCAGATCCGACCCGCGGCCGTGCCCGATGGAGGAGGTCGTCCATTCACCCACACCGTCAATCGTCAGAACGGCGGCTTCTTCAAACGGTGACGGATAAAACGCGGAGGCCGCGTGAGATTCGTGGTGATCGCCGAAGTGTATCTTCCGGTCAGTTTCCAGCTCGCGCTGGATCTCGTCGGCAATCCACAGTTTCTGGCCAAGCCACAAAGGCATCGCCATCAGGTACGACCGCAGACCACGAGGCGCAGAGGCGATATAGCTCTCGAGCAGCCGCTCGAACTTCACGAGCGGCTTCTCGTAGAAGCCTATGACGTCGACCTCGCCAATCGTGATGCCGGCTTCTTTCAGGCAATAGGCGACGGCGTGCGACGGAAATCGATGGTCGTGCTTCTTGCGCGTGAAGCGCTCTTCCTGTGCCGCGGCGACGATTCGGCCATCCACCAGCAGACTTGCCGCTGAGTCGTGATAGTAGGCCGACAGCCCGAGCACGTATGAAGACATCCGCCGGCGCCTAGAACAGCGTGTAGATAAACGGCGCGACCGCGCTGCTTTGCGCAAACACGAGCAGCAGCCCGAACAGCAGCAGCACAAGCACAATCGGCGCAAGCCAGTACTTCTTCTCGTGCTTCAAAAAGGCCCAAAATTCCCACAGTACGTCTGATTTCGCCATGCGTCCCCTATATGACTCCTACCGCCAAACGTTCCATCAAAAAAGGTGTTCGTAGTGCCGCGAATCGCTGCGGCGTGCCGAGTACGGGGTCCAGTTCGTCTGGACTCCGGTTCCTCGCAGCGGGTTGCGACCGAAGAGCCGCATCACCACACCGAGAGGTGTCAGGACCACGGCAAAAAACACAGTCAGCAGGACTCGAGTATTGAACCATCCGACCGCCTGGGCCACGCGCCACCAGACTCGATTCGGGACGCGAAGCACTGCCGGAGCCACGAGCCCGAATCCAACCAGCAGCGTTCCTGTGACCAGCAGCACCAGACCAGCCGTCGGAGCACCTCTCCACCAGAGAAAGGCCGCCACGCCGATGCAGACGCTCCGACGCCGAGCCCGAACGAGCGTTCCGTGGGTAACTTTGCAACCATACGTGCGCCGCGTCTGACTTTACCAGACTTGACCAGATGCCCTCGCCACGCGAGTATCTAGTTTGAGGTCACCATGTCTATTCGTCCCGTGAAGCGAATTGCCCAGTCCCAACCCACACTCGAAGGCGCTGGCGTGCATTTGCGGCGCGCCTTTGGTTTTGGCACTCCCTCGGAGTTCGATCCGTTTCTGCTGTTCGACGACTTTCGCAACGACGACCCGGACGCCTATCTTGCCGGGTTTCCGTGGCACCCGCACCGCGGCATCGAAACGATCACCTATGTGCTGGCCGGGACCGTCGATCACGGTGACAGCCTCGGCAATCGGGGCAGCCTGGGCGCTGGCGATGTCCAGTGGATGACAGCCGGGAGCGGCATTCTGCATCAGGAAATGCCGAAAGGCGACCCCCGGGGCCGAATGCACGGCTTCCAGCTCTGGTCGAATCTACCGTCGTCGCTGAAGATGACCGCGCCCCGCTATCAGGATGTCGTCGCTACTGACATCCCCGAAGTCATCGACGACGACGGCACTCGAGCACGCGTCGTCTGCGGAGATTTCTGGGGCAAGAGTGGCCCGGTCGATGGCGTCGCAGCGAGCCCACGCTATCTCGACATTGCCGTGCCTCCCGGTGTGCGAAAACACCTCGCCGTCGAGACATCGAACAACGCCTTCGCCTATGTCTTTGAGGGCACCGGCACCTTCCGCGATGCGTCCGAACCCCGAGCGGTCGAGACAGAACTCGTGGGAGACGAGGATCAGGCGCCCGTCGGTGATGAGGTTGAAGCGCAGGCAGCCGACCCGATCGGCAACTGCTCACTGGTGGTGTTCGACCGCGGTGACGAAGTCGTGGTCCAGGCCGGGGAACAGGGTGTCCGGTTCCTGCTTGTATCAGGACAGCCGATTGAGGAGCCCGTCGCGTGGCGCGGTCCGATCGTCATGAACACAACCGAGCAACTGCACCAGGCCTACGCAGAACTGCGCGCCGGCACGTTCATCAAGTAGGCAAATGGCGGGGTCGACCGGACTCGAACCGGCGGCCTCCTGCGTGACAGGCAGGCGTTCTAACCAACTGAACTACGACCCCTAATCGTTGAGTGGTGGGCGGTACAGGACTCGAACCTGTGACAGCCGGCGTGTAAAGCCGGTGCTCTACCAACTGAGCTAACCGCCCCCTTCACCCCGCTTCCGCGAGGCAAGCCAGGATCCGGCTATCAGGCCCAGACAAACAGGTCATTATAGGGGCGCGAGAATCAGCAACGCAAGGAGCGCGAATCCCGCGATTAGCCCACCGACGGCGCGGTACTCGCGGTTGCGACGCGCCCGCGCGAAGCTGAATCGCCGCACCATTGGCTCGGCCCGGGACGCCCGGTATTCGTCGTACGCCGCTCCGAAGGCTTGCCTCAACCGCGCTTCCTCGAGTCGTATCGCAGCCGCGATAGTCACCGCCATATACACCGATGCCACAGCCGCAACAGTCAGGCTGCGCGATGCCACGACAACCCCCAAAGCGATCACGATCGAGCCGGCGTACAGCGGGTGAGGCAGGAAACGATACGGGCCCGAGCGCGTGACCTCACGACCTTTGTCAAGGTGTCCTGCTGCCCAGACACGTACGCACTCGCCAGCGCACGCAATGAGTACTCCGATCCGCCACGTAGCCCAGGTGGGCTGCGCGAACAGCAGCATCGCGGCCGCCGTCGCAAAGCCGAGCGACACCCGTCTCCGCGCCAGTATCTCGACTAAAGCGCTTTTCATGGCCATGTGGCGTTCGAGCCTCCGCAATGCCGAGAATGGTAACGGCATTCGGCGGGACCGAAGCGTGCAGTGGCGCGTACAGAAGTCCCATGGCTCGCCCAGTCAGCACAAGGGCTATCTGAAAAGCGCTCTAGACGTGCCGACAGGTCACCCATGCGCGCGTACCCGCCGGCCGACAGCCTGCGCCACTTCTTCCGGCGTGATCTCCCCGATGCACGGCGCGGCCCTACCGCAGCGCCGCTCGTAGCGACAGGAACAGGTGGCGAACCGTGAGAGCGACACGTCTCGCGCCGCCCACGGACCGTTGCGCTCAGGGGACGTGGGCCCGAAGAGCGCCACGATCGGCGTCCCAACTGCACCGGCGATGTGGAGCGGGCCGGTGTCGCCCGAGACCATCAGCTTGGCGGCCCGAGCGATCCCCACAAGATCGGCAATCGTCGTCGACGGTGCCACGTCCGCGGCGCCCTGCGACGCGGCTGCCACCGACGCCGCCAGCCCCTCCTCGCCAGGCCCCCACAACACTACCGAGCGCCAGCCGTGCTCGCCTCGAATCGACGCCGCAACGGCCCCGAACCTCTCCGCCGGCCAGCGTTTGTTCGGCCACGCCGCGCCCGGGTTCAGGATCGCGTACCCGTCCTGCCCAGGTCGGTCCACCACCGCTCTCACTGTGTCGGTTCGTGGAAAACGAATCGGAAAGCGCACAGTCTGATCGCTGACGTCGAGAGCACGCAGCAGGCCAAGGCTCTTGCTGATGACGTGCGGCGCCGTTCCAGGATCCGGCGCGTCAGTGTAAAAGAGCCTCGCGAGCGGCTCGCGTAGGTGCGCCCTTGGAAACCCGATCGTCTGCCCCGCCCCGACAAGCCGACCCAGGACGGCCGATTTCAGCAGCCCCTGCAAGTCGACAACGGCGTCATAGCGCGCTGCCCGCAGGCTCTTGAGGACAGAGAGCGCCTCACCGCCGCCGATCCGCACGTCCCGAGGGTCGAACGCGATTGGCCGGTCGATGCACTCGACAAGTTCCAGCAGCTCGACATACCTGGGATCAACCAACCAGTCGATCTGCGCGTCCGGAAACCGGGACCGCAGCGCAGCCGCTGTCGGAATGCCATGGATAACGTCGCCAAGGGAGCCGAGCCGAACGATCAGGAACTTCTTCACAGATCGGACCTTGTCACGGATCGCAATCGGTCACGGGTCTGAGCGGCGCCGGGGCAACTCGGCGGCAGCCGGCCCACTGCGGCCGCTGATACGTGCCAGGAGGTCGCGCGTCGAGTGATCTTTGGGATCACCGACGATCGCAATCCGACCTCCGTAACCGTTGACGATGTCTCGTTCGGGTACGGTATCAGGCGCGTAGTCAGTCCCTTTGCAGTGCACGTCTGGCGTCAATGCCAGCAGCAGCGGGCCCACGGTCGGTTCGGGAAAGATCACAACGTAGTCCACACACCGCAGGGCGGCCACCAGCTCTGCCCGATCAGCCGCAGCCAGGATGGGGCGAGACGGCCGGTCATGCTCCCGGCCAGCGTTCTGACCCGTGCTCTTGAGACCCCGCACCGACTCGTCGTCGTTGATCGCCACAACCAGACGATCGCCTTCCGCGGCCGCCGCCCGGAGATAGCGCGTGTGACCCACGTGCAGCAGATCGAAGCAGCCGTTGGCGAACGCCACGGTGAGGCCGGCGGCACGATCGCCAGCCACTCTCGCCACAAGCGCGTCGCGCGCTAGGATCTCACCCACGGCCGTTCGTCTCGACGGCCCGTCGGAGTTCGGCGCCGGCGACCGTGGCCGTGCCCCGCTTCATCACCACCAATCCGCCTGCGTAGTTGGCCAGGCGTGCCGCCGCTTCGACGCTGCCACCTGCCGCGAGTGCCAGGGCAACGGTTGAGACCACCGTGTCGCCGGCTCCCGTTACGTCAACGATCGCGTCGGAGCCGAAGATCGGAATGTGCAGGGTCGGCGTATCCCGGACGAACAGCGCCATGCCCCGGCTCCCTCGCGTGATCAGCACGGCCTGCATGCGCGTGCGTGCGAGCACCTCCCGCCCTGCTCGTTCGAGCATCCGCCGATTGTCGTTGATGCGAATGCCAAGTGCATGCTCGACTTCGGACTCATTCGGCGTACACGCAGCCAACCCGCTGTACTTCAGCAGCCGGTACCGTGTGTCGATCAACACCGGAATCGGGGATCCGTCCCGTCGCCGTGACCCCTTCAACGTGCGCCGGATCGTGGCCACAAACGCCGGCGTGATCAGACCTGATCCGTAGTCGGAGACCAGCACCGCGTCACCCTGCCGGCTCGCGTCGAGCGCGGTACGCTCAAACGCCTGACGCACAGAAGGCAGCACAGGCTCGGTGACGCCGCGGTCGATCCGCACGACCTGCTGCTTGGCGGAGTGCACACCGCCGGCGAGGATTCGCGTCTTGACTGGTGTGGCCGCGCCCTGCACGCGCATCAGACGGCGCGCATCGACACTACGATGCAAAGCCGCCACGACTCGACGGCCAGGCCCGTCGCGACCAATCGCCGAGATCAGCGTCGCCTTGCCACCAAGGCTCGCCACGTTGTTGGCCGCGTTCCCGGCGCCGCCCGGGACGATCTCAGTGGAGTCGTACTCAAGAATCAGCACCGGCGCCTCACGCGACACGCGGGCCACGCGACCGTAGACGAACTCGTCCACGACGACATCGCCAACAACGATGACTCGCGTGTTGCGAAACGAGTCGATCAACGAGAGCAGGTGCGCGGCATCCAACCGTGGCTCCTCCATTTACGGTGTCGAGGATAGCAGTGACGTGAGCGCCCCGTACACGCGCTCGGGGGCAATGCCAGTCATGCAGCGATGGTCGATGGGGCACTCGCGAAGCATGCAGGGACGGCACGAGACCGGATGCGTCAGTACTTCTGCCCGGCTGCCCGAGCGCGTCAGCGGCGCCGTTTCGCCTTCCCGTGTCGGACCGAACAGCGCGACGAGCGGTGTCCCGACAGCCGCCGCCAAATGCATCGCCCCCGAATCATTTGCTACACAGGCCCCGGCGACACTCAGCACACCAGCCAGCATCGGAATCGTGGTCTGACCGGTCATGTCGATGACGTGCGGCGCGGCGTCCGCGTCGACCGTCCGCACAACCTCGCCCACCGTCGCGGCATCGCCCTGGCTTCCGACCATCACACACGTGGCCTGGCGCTGCCGCACAACATCGCTGACCACGCGAGCCGCAAACGACGGAATCCAGCGCTTGGCGTGGCCATACGCAGCGCCAGACGCAAAGACAACCAGTGGCCTGCCCCCATCCCATCCGCGCTCGAGGAGTTGCTGCCGCGCCGCCGCCGACGCGTCATCGGTAATCGTGACGCCCGGCTCGAGGGGTCCGCTCTCGATGCCCAGCTCGCGTGTGAGGTGCTGATAGTAGGCGCCCTGGTGCATGCTGGCCGCCGGACGTCGGACAACACGCGACAGCAGCCTCCCCCGGGTGTCCGAGCCGTATCCCCAGCGATCTGGAATCGCCGCGCGTTTAGCGAGCCACGCGGCCGCGAAGGAATTCGGTAACAGGATCGCGAGATCGGCGCCCAGCCGCCGCAGCCGTCCCACATCCGCCGCGAACACACGCCACTGCCACCATCGCCCGCTCCATTGCAACGTCACACGCTCGTCAACGAACGGCACCAGGCTGAAGACCTCGGCGACGCCACGGCGAGCCGCGACGACCAGTCGGGCGGACGGAAATCTGCGCCGCACGTCACCGATCGCAGGTAAGGCCATCACGGTGTCGCCAAGCCAGTTTGGAGCCAGGACGACGACGCACGCCGGTTCAGACATCCGCCTCCGCGTCCGAGGGTTCGTCGAGCGGAGACTCCCCAGCCGGCGCGTCCAGGTCGCGCCACCGTCGGTGCATCCACATCCAGAGTTCGGGATGTCGCCGCACGTACATCTCGAGCACATCCGTACACCGCTGCGTGAACTCGCGCACAGCGTCCGGAGTATCGGCCGTGGGTGGATCCACGGGATGTTCGTAGATGAAGCGGTAGCGGCCGTGCGGCAATGGCAACGCAAACACTGGAATGACGGGCGCGCCGGTCCGAAGGGCAAGCGCCGCAAGCGCTGAGGTGGTGGCAGCCGGGCGGCGAAAGAATTCCACATACACGGCGTCCGACGAGTGCAGGTGCTGATCGATCAGCACCCCGACGATGCCCCCAGCGCCCAGAGTCCGTAGGATGCGCCGTACTGCACCCTCCCGATAGATCACGGCATTGCCCGTGGACGTGCGAATCTCCTCAAGCGCGGTGTGCAGATAGGGATTGTCGAGCGGCCTCGCCAACACCGTCATCGGCGCCATGCGCAACGCATGCGCCATGGCCAGCAACTCCCAATAACCAAAGTGGCCCGTGAAGATGAGGATGCCGCGACCCTGGGCCTGCGCCTGACGCAGCCGCTCCTCCCCCTCCACCTCACTAGCCGCGAGCATCTGATCGCGAGAATAGCTATCGAACTTGATCAGTTCGAACAGCAGCGCGCCGAAATGGGCGAACATCGCCCGAACGAGGGCGCGGCGCGCCTGAGCGGAGCGCCCCGGAAACGCATACTCCAGGTTCTCCAGCGCGGTACTCCGACGCCGGCCGTCGGCAACGTACGCCAACAGACCCACCGTACGACCCAGCGCCCGTACGGCGGTCATCGGCACAAACGGAACAATGCGACGGACGCTGCCAGCCATCGCTGACTCGAACCGATACCGACACGCGACGACGAAACGGCTCACGCCGCCTCACCACCGCCGCCGGCTTGCACCGTGGCACCCGATACCGGTGACGACGGGGCCCCGGTCTGGACTGGCCCCGACAGACGACTGCACCGGGCTGGACGCAACCGTTCGTCAATCCACGAGGCAAACGCCGGCGCCGGCTCAACGTCAACCTGCTGGGGAAGAAACGCCCACGGGATCTTCCCTGACGCGTCGCGTACACCCTCCAGGCGCATCGCGTCCTTCTCCGTCGTGACGATGAGGTCGGCGCCCACGTCGGTCGCCGTCCGCTCAATCGCCACGAGATCGCGGCGGGAGAACCAATGGTGATCACGAAAGGCGATCTCCCGTACGACGTCCCAGCCCTCTCCTCCATCATGCTCGGCACGTAGCGCAGCAAAGAAGCGCTCGGGACGAGCGATGCCAGCCACGGCCACGACGCGGCGGCCCCGCTCGGGAGACCCGGCCTGCGGCTCGAGGAACCGCGGCGACTCGTAGCGAGGCACAACACGGAACACAGGTGTGATCCCGAGCCTCTCGCCGATCGACTCCGCGGAATCCGGGCTGTCGGACACGAGCAACGCGTCAGCGGCCGAAGCCGCGTCAATCGACTCCCGCAACCGTCCCCACGGCAGGAGAGGCTCGGTGATGTCAGCGGCTGACATCACCAGGAGGTTGATATCGCGAGCCAACTGCACATGCTGAAACCCATCGTCCAGCACATGCACGGTGCACCTGAGCGAGCGTTCCGCCAGACGTCCCGCCAGATACCGATCGGATGACGCCAGAACCGGCACACCTGGTAGCGCACGCGCGAGCATCTGCGGCTCGTCGCCTGATTCCCGCGTCGGCACCAGCACCTCATGACCATTGCTGACCACCACCACACCGTCGGTGGTACGACGCCGGCCGTAGCCTCGCGTCAGGATAGCCGGACGTTCGCCGGAAGCGATCAGGAGGCGGGCGAGGGCGGCTACGACGGGGGTCTTGCCGCTGCCGCCAACCGCGAGGTTGCCGACGCTGACGACGGGTTGCTCGAGTTGGCGCGTGCGATCGGGATGCCGCGCGTACCATGCGCGACGGAACCTGGCTGCGCGACCGTACACGCCGCTCAGCAGGCTCAATGGCTCACACGGAACGGATGGACCACCGCGGCGCGCCCGTTCCCGGGCGGCAGAAGCGCAGCGACTACAGCCAGCGTGCGCTCCTTGGCTCCCCGGTTGGTGTCAACGAGCGCCCGGGCGGCAGCGCCGAGCTTGGCACGGCGAACCGGATCCCCCATCAGGCCTGCGATGGTTGTCTCCAGTTCCCGGTCGGATTGCACCTGCACCGCCGCGTCGTTGGTGAGGAAGGTCTCAGCTATCTCCGCGAAGTTGTCCATATGGGGACCAAAGATTACCGGTTTACCGAACGCCGCCGGCTCAAGAATGTTGTGGCCGCCCGCCCGCACGAGACTCCCGCCCACGAAGACCACGGTTGCAATCTGGTAGACATCTGCCAATTCGCCGATCGTGTCGAGCACTACCGCGTCAGCACGAGGTTCCGCATCGATGGGGAGATCGGTCCGCCGGATGGCCGACAGGCCCTCGGACACACAGAGGCGCTCGACCTCGGCGAACCGTTCCGGGTGGCGGGCTGCCAGCACCAGCAGCGGGCGACTGCCGCCCGTCCGAACCCGGTTGAACGCCCGGATGATCGCCGCCTCCTCCCCCTGGAGGGTGCTGCCGGCGACAAGAACAGGCCGGTTTGCCGACATGCGGAAAAAGCGCAACACACGTTCGCCGCCGCGTCCCGGCGCCGAGACCACATCGAGCGCATCGAACTTCAGGCTGCCCGTCACCGTGATACGGCCAGGATCGGCGCCCAGTTGTTCAAAGCGCGCCGCCGCCTCTCCCCCCTGCACGCAGAAACGATCGACATCGGCGAGCGCATGGCGAAAGACTGGCCGGATCATCCGATATCGCGGAAACGATCGCGAAGAAATTCGCCCATTGGCGAGCAGAGTGGGGATGCCGCTGCGTCGACACTCCCGAAGCAGGTTGGGCCAGATCTCGGTGTCGATCATCACGAAGAGCCGTGGCTTCAACCGGTTCAACGTGCGTCGCACGCTGGACGCCCAGTCGAACGGGAAATACAGGACACCGTCCACGTCCGCGGCGCCTTGCTGTGCCAGTCGCTGTCCAGTCAGCGTCGTGGTCGACAGAAAGAGGCGCAGTTGCGGGTAGCGACGGCGCAGTTCCGACATAAGGGGCGCCGCAGCCAGCACTTCGCCCACCGACACCGCGTGAATCCAGATCGACTCGTCGCCGGCTGCGTTCAGCGATGGCGGCAGGTGGCCAAGCCGCTCTCCCAGGCCGCCGACGTATTTCCCGTGGCGCAGCGCCTGGTACACGAAGTACGGCGACAGGGCCACAAGCGCCAGCAGCGTGATGAAGCTATAGAGGGAATACACGCTAAATAGTAGAAAAAGCGGACCTTACAATCGTGAAGTATAGCGCCCGGATTGGCCCCATTCAAGGCGGGTCGGTTACAATTACGGGTTGCGTGCGCATCCCGCGCGCGTAGGGGAGGACGTGGAATGGCGGTGCGAGTCGGGATAAACGGGTTTGGAAGGATCGGGCGCAACATCATGCGCGCGGCATTGGGCCAAACTGACGTTGACTTTGTCGCAGTCAACGACCTGACCAACGCAGCGACGCTGGCGCACCTGCTCAAGTACGACTCCGTTCTCGGCAACCTCGACGCCGATGTGAAACCCACCGACGATGGCATTGCCGTCGATGGCGACGGGTTCAAGGTCCTGTCGACCAAAGACCCTGCGCAACTGCCATGGAAGGACCTTGGCGTCGACGTGGTCTTCGAGTCTACTGGCCTCTTCACGGGCCGCGACAGTGCCGCGAAACACATCACGGCCGGCGCGAAGAAGGTCATCATCACGGCCCCCGCCAAGAATCCCGACTTCTCGGTGGTGCTTGGCGTCAACGAACAGAAGTACGACCCCGCAGCGCACCAGATCATCTCCAACGCGTCGTGCACGACGAACTGCCTCGCCCCGCTGGTGAAGGTGCTCCACGAGCAATTCGGCCTGCGCAAGGGTTGGATGACCACCGTGCACTCCTACACCAACGATCAGCAACTCCTCGATCTGCCGCACAAGGATCTGCGTCGTGCCCGCGCCGCGGGCATGTCGATCATCCCGACAACGACCGGCGCCGCCAGCGCCGTGGGCGAAGTGTTACCGGAACTGAAGGGACGCCTGGACGGGTTCGCGCTGCGCGTGCCGACACCGAATGTCTCGCTCGTCGATCTCAACGCGGTGGTCGACAAGAAGACCAACGCCGAGGAGGTCAATGCGGCGCTGCGGGCCGCCGCCGAAGGGCCACTGAAAGGCATTCTTGAATATTCGGAGGCGCCACTCGTCTCGATCGATTTCCGTGGCAACCCACGTTCGTCGATCGTCGACGCGGCGTACACGAAGGTCATGGACGGCGACTTCGTGAAGATCATGTCGTGGTACGACAATGAGTGGGGCTACGCGAACCGGTGCGTGGACCTGCTTCGCCTGCTTGTTGCGCAAGGACTGTGAGCACCCGCTCCATCCGCGACCTTGATCTGAAGGGTCGGCGGCTGTTCCTGCGGGTGGACTTCAACGTGCCCCTCAAGAACGGCGTCATTGGCAACGACACACGAATACGCGCGGCGCTGCCGACGATCCATCACGCGCTTGATGCCGGCGCGGCAAGCGTCGTGATCGCATCTCATCTGGGCCGACCGAAGGGCCGGCCGAGGCAGGAGATGAGCTTGCGCCCGGTGGCCACCCGCCTTGGTGAATTGCTCGGCGTGCCCGTGGCGTTTGCCACTGATTGCATCGGACCCGACGCCGATCGCGCCGTGCAGCCGCCGCCGCCGTCACGCGTCGTCCTGCTGGAAAACCTCCGATTCCATCCTGAAGAGGAACAGAACGATCCTGCGTTCGCGAAGGCCCTGGCCGCGCTTGCCGACGTCTACGTCAACGACGCGTTCGGCGCCGCGCACCGGGCGCACGCATCGGTGGAAGCTCTCGTGCGCCTTGTTCCCGATGCGGCGGCTGGCCTGCTGATGGAGCGGGAGCTGCGCTATCTTGGGGATGCACTGTCCGAGCCCGCCCGTCCGTTTGTCGCGATCCTGGGTGGCGCAAAAGTGTCCGACAAGATCGAGGTCATCGACAACCTGATCCCGCGGGTGGATCGTCTGATCATCGGCGGAGCGATGGCGTACACCTTTCTCAAAGGCATGGGGAAGCCGGTCGGCCGGTCGCTCGTGGAGGACGACAAACTCGATGCCGCCAGCCACATCATGACGCTCGCACCGCAGCGTGGACTGGATCTCCTGTTGCCGTCCGATCACGTCGTGGCGGAGAAGATCGAGGCCGGAGCGGCCACGGACACGCTGAGCGTGGACGACAACGCGATCGGGACGCGCATGGGCCTGGATATTGGCCCGCTGACGACCGCCGCGTACGCCACCGCACTGACGGATGCCAAGACTGTTGTGTGGAACGGTCCGATGGGCGTCTTCGAGGTCGATGCGTTCGCAGGGGGCACGATCGCAATCGCTGAGGCAGTAGCACGGGTGAGCGGAACGACCATCGTCGGAGGTGGCGACTCGATTGCCGCCGTGACAAAGGCTGGCGTCGCAGACCGCGTCACGCATATCTCGACGGGCGGCGGCGCCTCGCTGGAGTTTCTCGGAGGACGTACGTTGCCGGGCGTGGCGGTGTTGCCCAGTGCATAGAGCGAGCGTCCCAACCTCAAGACGGGTCCTGTCGGCGGATGTCCGCGGACAGCCCCATTCGTGCTCGCCGCCAAAAGCATTGTGACGGGAGAGGCGTCTGCGGCGCGAACGGGGCGGCCCCGTCCGCGGCCACCCGGAGCGAGGTTATGAAACTTCCGGCAGTCCGTGCGGCCATCACCGCTGCCCGTCCTCTCTGAGGACATCACGCGAAGGACTTTTATGCGAACCCCACTCATCGCCGGCAACTGGAAGATGTGCAAGACGGTGGCTGAAACCGTGAACTTCGTGAAAGAGCTTCGCGGCCTCGCCAAGGATGTCGAGGGGGTGGAGATCGTGCTGGCGCCGCCGTTCACCGCCGTCCATGCGGCGGCCGAAGCGGCGCGCAACAGCAACGTCGCTATTGCGGCGCAGGACATGCACTGGGAAGGTGAGGGCGCATTTACCGGCGCCATCAGCGCATCGATGATTCGAGAAGCCGGTGCGGAATACGTGATCATCGGGCACTCTGAGCGACGGACGCTCTTTGGCGAGACCGACCAAACCGTAAACCGCAAGGTCATCGCGGCGCTGGCCGCCGAGTTGATGCCGATCATGTGCGTGGGCGAAACACTCGAGCAGCGCGAAGCGAACGAAACATTCGCTGTGCTCGATCGACAGGTCCGGGAGGGCCTTGACGCGCTGAGGCCGGACCAGGTCGGCCAGCTCATCGTCGCCTACGAGCCCGTCTGGGCGATCGGGACCGGACGAACGGCAACCGCCGCACAGGCGGAAGAGGCTCATGGCCATATTCGGCGGCGATTGCAGGAGCGGTTCGGCGCTGAGGCGGCCGGGACGTGCCGCCTGATCTATGGCGGAAGCGTAAAACCAGCCAACACGGCGGAACTCCTCACCCAGCCAGACGTGGACGGCGCTTTGGTGGGTGGCGCGAGCTTGGACGTCGGGAGCTTTCTGGAGATCGTCACCAGAGCGGTATAATGGCGGCTTCTATATACGGGCTAAAGAGATGTACTACATTCTTACGGTTCTCTACATCGTCATCTGCTTCGTGCTGATGCTGGTCATTCTGCTCCAGCAGGGCAAGGGGGGCGACATCGCCAGTGCCTTCGGCGGTGGCGGCAGCCAGGCAGCGTTCGGCGCGCGCAGTGGCGCCACCGTGCTGTCACGGGCAACCGCCATCGGCGCGGTGCTATTCATCGTTGGCGCGCTGGTCCTCGGGATCATCGGCCAGGACGGCCCCGGCTCGGTCGTGGGTGGCCGCGCGCCGGTCGCACCCGCGCAGCAAGCACCCGTGCCGGAGATACCAACGCCGTAGCGGTAGCACTCCTCCCCGAGAGCACGGACGAGTTCCGGGTTCTGAGTTCCGAAGCGGAAGTGGCGGAATTGGCAGACGCACCAGCTTGAGGGGCTGGCGGCCGCAAGGTCGTGGGGGTTCGAGTCCCCTCTTCCGCACCAGACCTCTAACTAATAGTAAACAGAATAGTTTACTACCTCTACCAGGGTGACCATCCGCCCAACCTGTTCCACGTGAAACTAGTGTGCCTGATCTATTTTCTGTGCTACTCTCGAGACTTCGACGCTGGCTTCCGCGCACATGACGCGCGCCTGCGTCCACAACCGGACCTCGGCCGTGGTTGACGCCACGACCGGGGCCCTAAGCGACGTCCGACGCTGTAGCGCAGCGCCGTCCCCCGCCTGATCGTGCTTCTCGGTGCACGACGACCTGCGGTGTAGGGGCTGCCTCATGGCCACGGGCAAACGTGTTCCAGCGCGAGCCACTGCCCATGCCTCCAGAACACGCCGACTCGACCAACTGGTCCAGGATCCGAAGAGCGCACGGCACCACCCCGCGCGCAACCTGGAGATGATCACGGAGTCCCTGCGGGCGTTCGGTCCGGCCCGCAGCATCGTCATCGACGAGACCGACAGGATCCTCGCTGGGAACGCCGTTGTTCGCGCGGCCAGGGCCGAAGGGTTGTCTCAGGTGCGGTGTGTCGACGCCAATCGCCAGACGGTGATCGCCGTTCGCGTCTCAGGACTCTCGGAGGCCGAAAAATCCACCTCGCGGTCGTCGACAATCGCACCAGCGAGCTTGCGGACTGGGATCCGGCCGTGCTCGAGCAGCTGCGTGCCGATGACCTGGTGCTCGAGAGCCTGTGGGATACAGACGAACTCGAGCGGCTCTTCACCCAGTCACAAACGCCTGTCGCCGGCCACACGGATCCCGATGTCGTTCCGGCGCCGCGGCGCACGTCGATTCGCGAAGGCGACCTCTTCGCACTCGGCGGACATCGCCTGATGTGCGGCGATTCTACGAATGCGCGTGTCGTGGCACAGGTCATGGGCACCGTGACTCCGGTACTGATGGTCACTGACCCGCCCTACGGCGTGAGCTACGACCCCACCTGGCGCGCGACGGCAGGCGTGAACAAGAACACCAAGAAGCTGGGCGGCGTCGCGAATGACGATCGGGCCGACTGGTCAGACGCCTGGCGGCTCTTCCCCGGCGCCGTGGCGTACGTCTGGCATGCGGGTCTCAAGTCCTCTATCGTCCAAGCCTCGCTCGAGCGATCGGCGTTCACGCTGCGTGCACAGATCATCTGGGCGAAGGATCGCCTCGCGCTCTCACGCGGTGATTATCACTGGCAGCACGAGCCGTGTTGGTACGGCGTGCGCGAGGGGCAACAGGGGCGTCGTACCGGCGATCGCTCGCAGTCGACACTCTGGCGCATCGACACGCCATCGACCGTGAAGGACATGTCGCCGCCCCACACGAGCACCGTCTGGGAGATTCCCTCGCGCGACGACGACGGACACGGGCACGGGACCCAGAAGCCGGTGGAATGCATGGCCCGGCCCATGCGCAACCATCATGCCGCCGCCGTGTACGACCCCTTTTGCGGATCCGGATCGAGTCTCATCGCGGCCGAGCAGCTCGGTCGACGCTGTATCGCCGTTGAGCTGTCGCCGGTCTACTGCCAGATCGAGATCGATCGCTGGGAAACCTTCACCGGGAAGAAGGCGAAGAAGGTCGGCGCGCTTCCAAGAAAGAAGGCCCACTGATGGCGAAGACGCGCAAAGCCGCTACACCCCCACGCGCGCGCACGCGAACGCCAAAAGGGCCGAAGACAAAGGCGGCGCTCAAACGCGCTGCGCAGGCAGCTCGCGCCGCCACGCTGGCGCAGCAGAAGCTGTTTCTCGAACACTACTCCGGGCTGGGCGTGATCACCGCAGCGGCGAAGCTGGCCGGGATCGATCGCAAGCGTCACTACGAGTGGCTGGAGGACACCAAGAAGTATCCGGACTATCAAGCGAGCTTCGACGACGCCCACGAACAGGCCTGTGACCGACTCGAAGCCGAGATGGTGCGACGCGGGGCGATTGGTTGGGACGAGCCGGTGTTCGGCAAGCTCCCGTCCAACAACGGCGCGAACGCGGGGAACGGCATCATCGGTCACATCCGGAAGTACTCCGATCGGATGCTGGAGCTTGCGTTGAAGGCCCGCCGCCCGGCGGTGTTCCGTGAGCGGTTTGAGCACAGCGGGCCCGAGGGCGGTCCGATCCCGTCGAACTTCACCATCACGATTGATCGCAGCAACGATGCGTAATGACCACCACGACGTACACGCGGCCGTGGATTACCGGCTATCAGAAGAAGGCGATCTTCACCCGGAAGCGGTACGCCCTCGTCGAGGCGACGACCAAGTGCGGCAAGACAGCCGGCTCGATGATCTGGTTGACCGAACAGGCCATGCGCGGGCGCTCGGGGCAGCACTATTGGTGGGTCTCGCCGGTGCTGTCGCAGTCGGTGATCGTCTATCGCCGGCTCAAGCGCTCGCTGCCGAGAAGTCTTTACGCCTTCCACGACACCGAACACCGGATCACGCTGCTGAACGGCGCGGTGATCTGGTTCAAGGGCGCGGACAAACCGGACACGCTCTACGGCGAGGATGTCCACGCGGCCGTGATCGACGAGGCGACACGCTGCAAGGAGGAGGCGTGGCACGCGGTTCGCACCACGCTGACGGCGACTCGAGGCCCGATTCGCATCATCGGCAACGTCAAGGGACGCCGGAACTGGGCGTATCACCTGGCCAGACGGGCCGAGTCCGGCGAGCCCGATATGCATTACGCCCGGATCACGGCGCACCATGCGGTGGCCGCCGGGATCCTCAAGGCCGCGGAAATCGCGGACGCCAAGCGGCAGCTGCCCGCCGCGGTGTTCCGCGAACTCTACGAGGCCGAGCCCTCCGACGATCAGGGGAACCCGTTCGGCTACGACGCCATCCAGGCCTGCGTGGTCGACCAGCTCAGCGACCGGCGAACGGTCTGCTGGGGCTGGGACCTCGCCAAGAGCCACGACTGGACGGTCGGGATCGGCCTCGATCAGGCCGGAGCGGTGTCCGAGTTCCTCCGGTTCCAGAAGCCGTGGCCAGCAACCCTCGAGTCGATCCTGGTGTCGTCATCAGCTCGGGCGCTGGTGGATGCCACCGGCGTGGGCGATCCGATTGTCGATGGCTTGCAGCGCCGCGCGCCAGACCGGTTCGAAGGTTTCAAGTTCACGTCCGCGTCCAAGCAACAGCTCATGGAGGGTCTGGCGATGGCGATTCAGCATCGGCAGGTCCGCTACCCGGAGGGCCCGATCGTCAACGAGCTGCGCGCGTTCGAGTATGTCTATTCGCGGACCGGCGTCACGTACTCGGCGCCCGAGGGGCTGCACGACGACTGCGTCTGCGCGCTGGCGCTGGCGGTGCGGGCCACGCGTTCGGTACGCGCCCCGGGGGACCTGGGGATCACGTTCTGAAGGAGAAGCGCTGACATGCACATCCCTCGCTGGCTCTCGCCCCGAGAATGGTTTGCGGCCACCACCCGCCCCGCGGGCGTGCCGGTCGTCGCGCGCCTGCTGCCGCAGTGGCAACAGGGCAAGCCGCTCCCACTCCCCTTCGATGTGCAGGCGTTCGCGACGGAGGGCTATCGCCAGAACATCATCGTCGCCGCGTGCCTCTGGGAGATCATCGGGAGCGCGTCGGAGCCCGAGCTGCGCGCGGTCAAGATCGCGGCAGACGGCTCCGAGACGATCCTGCCCACGACCCACCCGCTTGCGCAGATCGTGGCGCGCCCCAACCCAGAAATGTCCATGACGGACCTGCTCGAGCGGTTGCTCCTGCATCAGCACATCGGCGGGCAGTGGTTCTTGCACAAGGCGCGGAGTCAGCGCGGGCGCGTGGCGGAGCTGTGGCCGTTGCGGCCGGACCGGGTGTCCATTATTACGCCAGGCGCCAGCGGACTCATCGACGCGTTTGCCTATCGCGTCGAGGGCGGGAGTCTGGCCGGGCAACGCTACCCGGCCGCGGACATCATTCAAGGGATCCTGCGACCCGACTACCTGGATGACTTCAACGGCCTGCCGGTGCTCGCGTCTGTGGCGCGCTGGATCGATCTCGACAACCGGGCCGGCGAGTATCTGCGCGCCTTCTTCACCAACGGCGGGCAGCCGGCCGGCCTGCTGAAATTCAAGCACCAGGCCGACCCGCACGAGCGCGAGCGCCTGCGCGACCAGTGGCGTGAAACGTACGGCCTGGACACCGCGCGCCACATCACCAACTTTCACAATCTGGCCATTCTCGATGCCGATGTCGAGTATCAGGAGCTGGGATCCCGCCCGTCGAAACTCGGCATGCAACCCATCTTCGATCAGACGGAGTCCCGCATCTGCGCGACGTTCAACATCCCCCCGGTCGTGATCGCGGTGCGCGTCGGGTTGCAGTACTCGACATTCGCCAACTACGAAGAAGCGCGGGCCTCGCTCTGGGACGAAACCCTGAAGCCGCTCTACCGCAAGGTGGCCACCAAGCTCACGGTCGGGCTCGCGCGCGAGTTCGGGCCGGATCTGGCGCTGCGGTTCAACTTCGACGAGGTGCAGGCGCTGCAGGAGGCGAACGACAGCCGTCGAGCCTTCGCGCTCGACGGGTATACGGGCGGCATCTTGACGCTCAACGAGGCGCGGGAGATTCTGGGGAAGCCGCCCATCGAGGGCGACGAGGGGACCCAGCGCGCACCGAGCGGCGGCGGACCCAGCCTCGGTGACCTCTTCAGGCGCCGACGTCGCCGGGAGCAGCACACGGCCACCCGGAGCCAACGGACCGCGATCACGCAGTTGATGGCTGGGCACTTCCAGGCGCAAGGCGAGGCGCTGCTCGATCACCTGCGGACGGAACTGGACCAGGAGGCGTAACCACCATGCGCGGCCACCATCTCTTTCGCCCCGTCCATGGCTGACTCCAGCGACGCCCCCCTGATCACCGCTGAGCAGGTGCTCCAGATCCTGGAACGCTTCCCCTGGGACGAGTGGAACGCCCGCCTCGGGCCCGGCCTCGCGCAGCACTACCGGGACATCGTGACGCGCCACGGCGCGGCCGCCGCAACGGCCGCCGGCGGGACGTGGAATCCCTCCGATCCGTTCCTGGCCAAGTTCGCCACGGGCTACGTCGGAGAGCGCATCACGCAGCTTGACGCCACGACCAAGGCGGAGGTCGCCCTGGCGCTCCGGTCCGCACTCGATGGCGCCGGAGGGATCAGCATCCAGGCCCTGAACACGTTGGTGCTCGAGACGGTCCGGGAGAAGTTCACGGGCTACGAACAGTACCGCGCCTTGCGGATTGCGCGTTCCGAGTCGGCCATTGCGTCGAACCACGGGAACATCTTCGGCTTCGCCCAGGCGGGCGTCAGCGAAGTCGACGTGCTCGACGGCACCAACGACGAGCTGTGCGCGGCCGCGAGCGGGCAACGGTGGACGCTCCGGCAGTCGCTCGAGGAGCCGATCGCACACCCCAATTGCCAGAGAGGATTTTCCCCTGTCCTGCCCGACCTGGATCAGCACGCGCGCGGGCAGATGTATGAGCTGCTGCAACTTGACCTCGACGCGAGCGGCGTCGCCGCGCGGAGCGCGCGCACGGCGGAACGGCTGGGCAGCCTGGAGGATCCGATGGGGCGCGTGCTGGATCCGGCGGACGAGGCATGACCGTGGCCACCCATGACAGCCAGGCAATCGGAAGGCCGCCGAAGGCCCCAGAGCAACGCCTGTCCGAAATCGTGCGCGTCCGGCTGACGCCAGCGGAGGCCGACTCGCTCTATCGCATCGCGATCCGACACGGCCGCCCACTGCATGACGTCATCCGCGCCGCCTTGCGGCGCCTGATTACCACGGTCGATCGCGACCCGTCCACCTAGCCACCGGAGTTTTTGTGGCCCCATAACTCCGTTGGGCCGTTGGACCTGCGACTATCAGGTCGTGCCTCCGACCGCGCATCCACCGCCATCCGCTGAGCACCGGCTGCCGTTGTTCCCAGACACGCCGCGCCGCCACAACCCGGCCGTGCGGTTCGCCCTCGAGGAGGCCAACGCCGAAACGGGCACGTTCAAGGGCATGGCGTCGGTCTTCGGTACGCTGATCGACGACTACTACCACACCCGCATCATGCCGGGTGCGTTCGCGCGCACGCTGCGCGAGGACCTGGCCCGGGTCCGTATCCTCTATCAGCACGACACCTGGCAGCCGGTCGGCAAGCCAACCACGCTCGAAGAGACGTCACAGGGGCTCTACATTGAGGGCGAGATCGTCGACACCGCCGTCGGCGTGGACGCGATGAAGCTGATGCGGCGCGGCATCATCGACGAACTCAGCATCGGGTTCGATCCGGTCCGCTGGGAGATGGTCCGCGACGGCACGGACGAAGAACGGCACATTTACGAGTTGACGCTGTGGGAGGTCAGCCTCGTCACCTTCGGCGCGAACCGCGACGCCAAGATCATGTCGGTCCACGCGATGGTGGGCGAGCTGCCGTCCGACGTGCAGGCGATCGTGCGGCCCATCATGGCGTGCCTGCTCGCGCGGCCGGCGGGCACCCCCATGCCGGCGCCGGTCTCGCTGCTGGCTCAGGCGCTGGCGATTCACGAACTCCACGAGGGCAAGACCCTCTCCACCAAGAACAAGACGCTGGTCAAGAACGCCGTCGCAGCGCTGAAAGCGTTGCTCGACGCGGCGGGCGGCGACGAGGACGCGGCCGCGGGCCTCGCCGGTGACTGCTACGGCGCTGCCACGCTCGACCTCTTGGCACTGGAGCACGACCTGGCCCTCTGCCAGTAACCCCTGAAGCGAAGGAGCACGGAACCGATGCGTGACTTTCAGCAACTGATCAAGGTCGCCGGCGAACAGTCGAACACGGCGATGACGGCTGCCCGTGCGCTCGGCCTCAAGATCACCGAGGCCCAGGCGAAGGGCGAGTCCACGGCCGACCTCCGGGTCACCTTCGAGAAGGCCAAGACCGACGCGGTGGCGGCCATCCAGGCGGTCAACGACCTCCGAGCGGAGGAGAAGCTAGAACTGCAGGCCGCCGAGAGCCAGCGGGCCCAGGAGGAGCACGATCGCGAGATGTCCAGCCTCCGTGGCGCCAGGCCAGCGCGCGCGATCGACACCGGATCCCACCCCGCGGACACGCAGCAGGCCAGCCCTGGGGCCCATGCGCCGTCGGACCGGAGTGCCCGCGGCATCGAGCGTATGGCTCGGCGTCTGGAGAAACGCGCGTCGCGCATGACGCCACAGCAGCGACAGGGCACGTCGGAGGCCCTGCGCGGCTACATCAAGGGGGACTTGGAGGGCATGCGCCTGGCGATCGGTGCCTACGCCGAGCGCGAGCACATCACGCCTGACGAGCTGCACGCCCTGATGACCGGCAACGAGACGCTGGGCGGGGCGCTGGTGCGGGACGACCAGCTCGCCGAGGTCATCCGCGACCTGCCCGGGATCGCCGTGTTCGCCAAGTACGCCAGGGTGCAGCCGACATCGCGAGATGCGCTCTCGTTCCCGTCGATCGCGGCCAAGTCGGCCGGTGAGACGAGCTACCCCAGCGGGTTTACCGGCAGCTTCAAGAAGTCGCCGTCCAAGACCGGCGGCGCGGCGCCGAATGTTCAGCAGCAGCCGACGTTCCAACGGAACCGTGTGCCGGTGCACGACTGGCGGCCGGACGCCATCGAGATCGAGCTCAATCTGCTCGAGGACGCCGATGCCGACGTGGAGGGCATGCTCAACGAGATCATCGGGCAGACGATGGCGCAGGACATGGACGACAAGTGCACGCTCGGTACGGGCAACACGGAACCGCTGGGCCTCCTGACGGAGCACGCCGACTTCGCCCTGCCGACGGTGCACTCGGGGCACGCGAGCCAGCTCACGTATGCGGGGCTGACCAACCTGTTCGCGGGACTCCCGGCGCAGTACCGGCAGGGTGCGGTCTGGATGATGAACACCGCTGGTGCGTTTGCGGCCATCCTGCAGCTGCAGGACAGCAACGGGCGGCCGATCCTCGAGCCGAACATGCTCCCCGGCACGCTCTGGGGCAAACCGATCGCGTTCAACGAGCGGATGGCGAACCCGGCCGCGAACGCCTACCCCATCGTGTTCGGAGACTTCCGGTACTACATCATCGCGATGCGCGCGCAGCTGCGGGTCCAGCGCCTGCTTGAGCGGTTCACGCCGAACATCGGCCTGCAGCCGTGGTCGCGGTTCGGCGGCCAGACCCTGCGACCGAACGCATTCCGACGCCAGAAATGCGCGGCCTAAGTCGCCGGCGCTGATCACGAGGCCCTGACGATCACGCGAACCTGAACGAGGGAGAGACCCACATGCGAGACGTACAGCACCAGTCGAAGGCGACCGCGTCGCTGGATCCGGCGGTCCGGACCGCCGATGCCACCGGCACGGGCGTGGACCTGCAGGGAGTTGAGGGCGCGCTGGTGCAGGTCCAGGTGGGCGCCGAAGGCGACACGCTGACCGGCGAGCTCTTCATCGAATTCGAGCTGGAGGAGTCGGACGACAACGTGACCTTCACGGACGTCGCCGACGCCGACGTGGTGGGCACCGTCAGCGGCACCAACAGCGGCACCATCGCCAAGATCGATGCCGTGGCGGAGGCCCCGTCACTCCACACCGCGGCCTACATCGGCACGAAGCGCTACCTGCGTGTGGTGGACAGCCGCACCGGCACGCACACGACCGGCACGGCGACCGCCGCGTCGGTGATCGGCATGCTGGCGAGGATGTCGCCGGCCTCGTAGGCGGCGCCGCGCAGATGCGGGGCCCACAGGAAACACCCGGGGGTGGCCAGCGCCGCGAGCGGGCCCCCGCGGGTCCCACGGAGTGCCCGACCAGCCGGCCGCGCGAGCGACGCCGCGCCGGCGGCCGGGGCGCCCACGCCAGACGTCGACGTATTCGTGGAGGCACACCGCGTTCATGGCCATCGCCGCGACAACGCTCTGGTCCCTGGACACCGTGCGCGCGTGGGTAGGTGCCACCGCGACGGGCAAGGACACGCAGCTCGAACAGATCGCCAACGGCGTGACGGCGTTGATCGAACGGGAAACCGGTCGGATCTACGTGCAGCGGGCGATCACCGAGAAACGGGATGGCGACGGGTCGTCGCGCCTGTGGCTGCGTCGCGCGCCTGTCGTCAGTATCGCCAGTATCACGGTGCTGCGCCAGCCCACCGACAGCGCGGCCGAGACGTTCGATGCGGGCGACTACCGGTTCAACATGGAGACCGGGAAGATCGAAGCGCACGACGAGTGGTTTACCCGGGGCTTGGAGAACGTGACGGTGACCTATACGGCCGGCCTGGCGACGCAGGACGGCGCCGCGTTCACGGCTGTGCCGGACGCCGAGCAGCTGTGGCATGCGGCGTTCGGGATTGGGCTGGAAATGATCACGTACATCCAGGAGGAAACCATGAGCGGCGCGACCGGCGCGACCTCGGTCCAGATCGGGCCGGCCTCCTTTTCGGTCAAGCCGGACTGGCCCAAGGCCGTCAAGGCTGGCCTTCGGGCGCTCAAGCGCCCCATGGTGTAGCGGCCCCATGATTGAGATTCGCGTCGACACCGAGGGCACCCAGCGCGTCACGCAGCGACTGGCGAAGGCCCCGAGGGTTGTGCATGCCGCCTCCGTGGAAGGCATGCGGCGGGTCGGCCTCGGGCTGCAGCGGCACCTCAACGGCAACGTCCTGAGCGGCCAGCTGCTCAGGGTGCGCACGGGGAACCTGCGGCGCGCCACGTTCTACCGGGTCGAGGAAGCGCGGGACACGGTGTCGGCCGTACTCGGGATCGACCACCGGAAGGCGCCGTACGGCCGGATCCACGAGACGGGCGGCACGATTCGACCGAAGCGCGCACGGCACCTGACGATCCCGCTCCCGGCCGCCCTGACCGGCGCCGGCGTGGCACGATTCACGGCCCGTCAGGTCATCGCCGCCCCCGGATCGTTCGGCTACACGGGCACGTTCACCCGGAACAAGGTCATCGTCGGCACGCGTGGTGAGGGTGTCGTCGAGCCGCTGTTCGCGCTGAAGACGCAGGTGACCATCAAAGCGGTCGGCTACTTGGAACACACCGTCGACGACAAGCGGTCCTGGATTCACGCGGAGCTGCAGGCGGCGGTGGATCGCGGCGTCCGGGAGCTGAACCGGTAAGGGGAGATGCGTGGCCACCACCAGTCAACGGCAGCTGATCATCGAGGCCTTGCAGGCCGCGTTGCGGGCGATCAGCGGGGGCGACTATCACTACCCGCTGACCGACGCGTCTCAGGTGACCGTCGATCCGGGCATGCAGCTGCTCGGTCCGGTGCTCAGCGACTTGCCGCTCTACGTGCTCGAGACCACGCCGGACGGATCGAAAACGTACCAGCCGGCCAAGCAGATCCTCGAAGTGGTGCGCGTGAATATCCACGCCCGCTACGACGCCGACCCGGTGCATCCGGCCAGCAAGCTGGCGGTGTTCGAGAACCTGAAGGCCGACATGGAGCGCGCGCTGACGGTCGACATCACCTTGGGTGGCCTGGTCTGCGACGTGCGGCTCCTGACGGCCGCCGAGTTCGTGGGGATGGGATCGCCGGTCGTGATCGTGACGCAGCCGGTCGAAGCCCGGTTCTCTCGCACATATGGGAGCCCGTAGCGCCATGACCAAACGACGCGCAGTCCCGTCACCGGCCGCCACGACCGCCCCGCCGCGCTACCGCTGCCGCGTGGAGGTCGCGGTGCTGTCTCGCGCGCCTGCGTTCAGCCAACGGCTCAGCCCGGGATCCCTCGTGGATCTTGACGCGCGCGTGGCCGAGGGCGTCACCCTGCGGGATCTGGTGCGCGAGGACTGGTTCGAGCCGATGCCGGCTGACCCGCCGGCGGGGCTGGCCGACCACGAAACCCAGGCGCCCCCGGACACGGGCGACGCCGTCGAGGAGGCATAGCGCGATGGCACTGCAGATCGGACGACGCGGGCAACTGTACGCGACGCAGGAGGCGGCCTACGGGGTCTCCGAACGCCTCGCCGTGACGAACGCACTGCGGCATATCGATGTCGGGTTTGGGTACGACCCCTTCGCCCGCGTCACGAGCCCGGAGAAGAAGCACTCGCCCGGGCCCGTGTCCCGGTTCGACCGCCAGCAGACGGCTGAACTGGGGACGCTGGTGGGTTTGCTACGCCCCTCGGGCGCGCTGGGCACCCTCGCGGAGTGCGACCCGGTCCTGGAGGCGGCCTTCGGATCCCGGACGATCCGGACGGCCGATTCCACCGTCTCGGCGTCATCGACACCGACGACGACGACCGCGACCGTGGCCGACGCCGGGGATCTCGCCGCTGGCGATATGGTCCTCATCGAGGTCACCGGTCAGGCCGGGCCGTTCGTCCGCAAGCTGACGGTCGTCAGCACGAACGCCCTGACATGGGAGCCCGCGCTGCCAGCGGCGCCGGCGACCGGGGACTCCGTCAAGGGGGCCGTGACCTACACGCTGACGTCGCAGCTGGCGGTGTCGCTGACCATCGCGCACTACTTGGACCACATCACGCGCGAGCTGCTGGGCGTGGGCATCAACAGCCTGGAGCTGGCGTTCGACGCCAACGAGGAGCCGCGATTCACCGCCTCGGGGCCGGCGGCGACCCAGCGCACCGGCACGGCACAGGCGCAGCCGGCGGGCTTCACGACCGTCGGCGGCCATCCGCCCTCGGGGCTGACGGGACAGCTGCTCGTCAACGGGACGGCGTACCTGTGCAAGAGCCTCAGCGTGTCGCTGGCCAATGCCCTCGCCGTGCGGAACCAGGAGTACGGCGTCTCGACGGCGTCGGAACTCTATCGCCAGGGACGCCGGGAGATCAGCCTGAGCCTCGAGGCCTTCGCCGAGAACGAGGCCGCGCTCTATGACCTGGCCGAGGCCGGATCGACGCCCTCGCTGCTGCTGCAGACCGGCAACGCCCCCGGCAACATCGTCTGCGTGTACGCCCCGAAGATCGACCTCATGGTGCCGGACCAGGACGATCCCGACGAGGAAGTGACCTGGTCTTTCGAGGCCCTGGCGATCGAAACGGCCGACGGCCGGAACGACGAACTGACGCTCGGCTTGGCGTAACGACCGGCACCGCCACAGATGACGCGACATCGCGCCGAAGGCAGGAGACGACATGCTCATCAAGCCCTACTATCCGGTCACCCTGACCATCGACGGCGAGGTGGTCGTGATCCGCATCACGCGGATGACCGACGAGGAATACGCCACGTTCGAGCAGGGCTACGTCAAGGCGGCCACGCCGACCATCGAACAGTTCGTGTCCCGCGCGCCTGATGGTCCCGAACAGGCGCGAGACGCCAAGGGCGCCTACGTCGTCTCGTTCCAGGCGCTCTGCGAACACCGGCTGAGCACGATGGGACCTGGTGAGCGTGAGCAGCTCCGCGTCGCCCAGGCGAAGGACGAAGCCGAGGCGCGGGCCTTTATGCGGCAGTGCTTCGCCGACTACGTCACCGTGGAACGCGGGATCTCGGAGGAGACGCGGGACGGGAAGGAAGTCAGCGTCACCACGGGCCTTGACTTTCTGCGCTTGTTCGGTGCCAGACGCGACGTGTTGTTCCAAGTGATCGGCGCGATCCACCGGGAGAACACGGTGGACGCCGTCCAAAAAAAAGTCTCGCCGTCGCCGTCCGGTTCGCGCACTGGCTTCCGACCGCCACCGCGGGCTCGAGTTGGGCGGAGACGGGCGACAGCTGCCGCGCGTGCCGCGACCGGGGCCTCTGCCGCGCCCGCGGCTGCGACGGCGACACCGGCGCGCCCATCTGGATCTCGGGCCCCGTCATCGCGACCCGATGTCCCGTCCGTGAACTGACGCCAGAGCATCGGCGGTGGATCCGCGTCTTCGACCAGACCCACCGGATCCGGCACGACAGCACCACAGGGCAGGTCGAGGTGGAACGGGTCGCGTTCCCTCGTGCCGGCGGGGCTGGCGACCAGGACGCGCGAACGATGCACGCGATGGCGGTCGTCGCGAAGACGACCCGCGAACTGATGATCGAGGCGCGGCGCCACGCCACACGGCGCCGCCAGGAGACCGATGGCAGACGACGTCGTCATACGCATCTCGGCCAAAGAGCTGATCACCGACGCGTTCAACCGCACCGAAAAACGGGTCGGCGGACTGTCTGAGAAGCTCACGGCGTTTTCGACCACGGCGAAGTCGGTCGGACTCGGGATGACGAAGTACGTCACCGCGCCGATTCTCGGCGTCGGGGCCGGCATCTTAAAGCTCGGGATCGACTACGACAACGCGCTCAAGTCGATGAGCACCAGCACCGGTGCGACCGGCGTCGCGCTCGACGGACTGGGGGCCACGTTCCAGGAGGTGTTTGGGGCCGTCCCGGACGAGGCGGCGACCGTGGCGGCGGCCATCGGGGACATCCACACGATCACGGGCGCAACCGGGCCCGTCCTGCAAGAGATGACGCAGCGTGTGCTCGAGGCCTCGCGCCTGCTGGGTGAGGACGCGACCGAGAACGCCCAGGGCTTCTCGCGCGCGCTGGCGCAGTTCCAGATCCCGGCCAAGGATGGGGCGGCGGTCATGGACCGGCTGTTCAAGATCGGCCAGGACACCACGGCGGGGTTCGGGGAACTGATCCGGTCGACGAACACCTACGGCAGCGTGCTCAGTAACGCCGGCTTCTCGATGGAGGAGTCGGCGCTGCTGTTCGGCAATCTCACCAAGAGCGGCATCGACGTGAGCCGCGTCATGCCGGGACTGAACACAGCGTTCCGGAACTGGGCGGCCGAGGGGCGGAATACCCAGGACATGTTGCAGCAGACCATCGAGCGCATGCGGACAGCCAAGACGGACACGGAGGCGCTGACCATCGCGACCAAAACGTTCGGCGCCGAAGGGGCGCAGCGGATGACGACGGCCGTCCGCAACGGGAGCTTCGCCCTCGACGATCTCACCAGCTCGCTCCAGGGATCCGAGGGCACGATCGCGTCGACCGCCGAGGCAAACAAAACCCTCAAGGACCAGTTCGTCGAACTCTGGCACGCCATTCAAAAGGATCTCATGCCGGTCGGGCGAGACCTGGTGCAGACCTTGATCGACATGAAGCCCACCTTCGTGTCGCTGGCGGACCGCGTCTCCGGGCTCGTGCGCTGGTTCGCCGAGCTGTCGCCCAGCGTGCAGACGGTGATCCTGGGCCTTGGCGGCCTTGTGGCAGCCGCAGGACCGGTCCTGTTCGTGTTGGGAACCATGGCGACGGGGATCAGCTCGCTCCTTCCGTTGTTCGCGCCACTCAAGATCGCGATCCTCGGCGTCGGCTCGGCCGCGCCCGGCGCCGCCACGGGCGTCGGCCTGCTCGGCGGCAGCCTCCGCGCCCTCACGCTGGCCGCCGGCCCCGTCGGCATCGCGATCACCGGGATGTGGGCCGCCTGGAAGGTGTTCCAGTGGGCCAAAGCGCGGAATGAGGTCGCCAGCGTCGACGCGCGGATCGCCAGCCTCAGCGAGCGCATCGCGAACATCAGCGACACGGGTGCTCGCGCCACGAGGATGAAACAGCACCTCACCGCCGCGCTGCGCGACGAGGAGGCCGCGCTCACCGCCGCGAACGCCGCCGCCGCGGCCGCCGTCCGCAACGCGCCGGCCGAGATCGCCCGCCTCGAGGCCGAGATCGAGGCGCTCCCCACACTCTCCCGCAACTACGGCAACGTGGTCCGCGCCAAAGAGCGGGAGATCGCAGAGAACCGGCAACTCCTCGCCGACCGGGAGGAGCAAGTCACAGCCATCCGAGAGGAGACGGCGGCCATCGAGGCCTCGCAGCAAGCCATCTGGGACGCCGCGGTGGCCTTGATGCGGGCCACCAAAACGAATGACGACTTCGCTGCCTCGGTGGAAGGCTCGACCGCCGCCGTCGACGCCCTCGACACCAGCGTCGACCGTTTCACCGGCGGCACGTCGAACTCGCGGAACGCGCTGATGGGGTTCATCGGCACGCTCCAGCCCCTCCCGCAACTCGGCATCGAAGCGGCGATGGCCGTCGACGCCCTCGACACCAGCTTCGACCGTTTCACCGGCGGCACGTCGAACTCGCGGAACGCGCTGATGGGGTTCATCGGCAACCTCCAGGATCTGCCAGCCGCGGCGACCCCGTCTGGGACCGCGGCGGCCGACGGGTTTCTGTCCGGCATGGACGAGACCTTCGCGAAGGCCTTTGCTGGCGGCGGCGGGTTCCTTGGCGGCCTCCAGGCAACCATCACCCAGGGATGGGGAACACTGTTTCTCGATGAGGGCGAAACGGCCGCAACCGGGTTTATTGGCCGCATGCAGGGTATTTTCAGCACACTCGGAGGCGTCCCGCTCGTCGGCCCGCTCCTGCAAACCTTCGGGCCAGCACTCATCAGCGGCATCGGTCAGCTCGCCGGGACGGTGTGGGGCGGCATCAAGTCGCTGTTCGGCGGCCCCGCTGGCGCCGAGCTGGAGGGGCGGCGGGTGGCTGGCACCTTCCGCCAGGGCCTCCTCGCCGAGCTGAACCCGGAACAAATGGCCGAGGTACAGCAGGCGATGCAGGGCGCCTGGAAGGGCAACGAAATCGGCGCCGCGACGGTCATCGCGATCCGCGATGCATACATCGCCGCCGGCGCCAGTGCGGAGGACGCCCTCGACGTCGTCAACCGGCTCTGGCAGGCGGAGCAGCAGGGCGGCGCGGCGGTCCAGGAGGTCATTGACGAGATCACCCAGACCATCGCGACCGAGGTGACGCCGACGGTCGAGGCGAGCGGCGAGGCGTTCGAGGAGGTCGCCGAGGTCGGGCGTGGGACGTTCGCGGGCTTGACCACCACGATCGACCGGATGCAGGCCAAGATCGCGAACACCGACTCCCTGGATCGGATGGCTGCCGAGTTCCGGAAAGCCAGTGACGGGAGCACCTACGACCTGGGCACCATTCTGCGCGAGGCCGAGTCGCTGACCGACTCGCTGGGCAGCACGCATCCGGCGGTGGTGCAGATGCAGGGCCTCATCCGAGACGCCAGCGAGACGGGCGTCTGGGACTTTGGGCAGATGGCGCTCGCGATTGGCGCCATCAAGGACGAGATGGCGACGCCGATCGTGATCCCGGTCACGCCGGTGCTGACGGGCATGATCGATCCGGACCGGGAGGGCAACGACCGGTTGTCCCCGTCGAATTTCCGCACGCGGGAGGCGTGGGAGGCGAACTGGCTGGCGCGGAACCCGGGCGACGCGCATCGGGCCGACGAGGCCCTGGGCGGGCACCAGTTCGCGGCCGGCACGGGTGGCCTCCGGCAGTTCAGTCCGTTCGGGACGCCCGCGTGGCTCCACGGCGAGGAAGAGGTCCTCACGCGCCGGCAGGGCGAGGGCGTGGCCTCGATGGTCTCGCGGGCCCTCCAGGACATGCCGCGGGCGTCAGTCTCGATCGCCGGGGCGGGCGACGCTGACGCCGCGCGGCTCGTCGAGGCGCTGGGACGCAAGATCGACCGGCTCATCACGGCGCTGGCGGGACGCCAGGTGCCGGTGACGATGACGCTCAATGGGACCCGTCTCGCCGAAGAGCTGGTGCCCCTGTTGCCGGGCATCCTGAAGCGGAGAGGCTTCGCCATCTAATGGCCGGCATCGTCGTCACGATCGGCGGCACGTCGCGGAACTTCGAGAAGGAGTCCCTCTCCTTCCGTCAATCGGTGAACGGGCGCGACACGCTCTCCGTGACCATCCGGGCGAGGACCTCGGAGTTTGAGCCCGCCGAGGGGCAGGCGCTCGTCCTCGAGGACAACAGCGTGGAGGTGTTCGGCGGCCTCATCCAACAGGTCTCGGACGAGCAGGAGGGGGACTCGGACTTCTTGCTGTTCACCGTCGAGGCCGAAGACTCGTCCGGTATCTGCGATCGGCACCTGGTCGCCGCGGTCTACGAGAACCAGACGCTCAAGGCGATCGTGGAAGACATTGTCGACACCGCCCTCGCCGGCGAGGGCATGACGTACACCGGCGTCGACACGGGCCCGACGATCGAGAAGGCCGTCTTTAACTACGTCAGTGCGACCGACGCCTTCAATGACCTCGGCGAACTCAGCGGCATGTCCTGGTGGTTCGCGACCAAGGACCTGCAATTCCGCGAGCGGGCGTCCGTCGTCGGGACGGCCATCACCGACACGAATTACGTGCGCATGCGCCGCACGAAAGCGCGCGAGGACTATCGGAACCGCCAGTTCGTCCGCGCCGGGACCGACCTGACCGACGCCCTGGCGGAGGTGTTCGCGGGCGATGGGCAGCGCCAGGTCTTCAACGTGGCCTATCCGGTCGGGTTGGCGCCGACCGTGGAGGAAAACATCGCTGGCGGCGGGTACACCAGCAAGACGGTCGGCATTCGCGGCCTCGAGACCGGCAAGGACTGGTACTGGAACAAGGCGAAGACAGAGATCTCCCAGGACACCGGCGGCACGCCGCTGACGACGGCGGACCTGCTGCGGGTCACCTACCAGGGGCGATTCCCGATCAACATTCGGGCAGACGCCGAGGCCGCGATCGGGGCGCGCGTCGCGCTCGAGGGCGGCACCGGCGTCTACGAGGCGATCGAGGATCGTCCCGACATTGACGATGTCGACCTGGCCACCGCGACGGCTGGGGCCCTCCTGGACCGCCACGCGGCGGTGGGCTGTACGTTCGAGGTCGACACGCTGGTGGCCGGCTATCGCCCCGGGCAGCTGGTGGCCATCACCAACACGCGCCGCGGCCTGACGGGCGAGACGTTCCTGGTCAGCGAAGTCCGCGGCCGTGACTGGCTGGGCCAGGATCAGAGCAGCGCGTCGAAGCTGCTCTACACCGTGACGCTGCTCGAGGGCGACCCGATCATCGGCTGGCGCGACTTCTACCGCAAGCTCCTGGCCTCCAGTCGGGATTTCGTCATCCGCGACAACGAGGTCCTGCTGCTCCTGAAGCAACGCCACGACACGGTGTCGTGCACCGACGACCTGACGGCGAGTTCCGACTCCGTGGAAAGCCGCGCCGGCTTCGCCCTTGCCGGCTACGCGGAGGCGGCGGCATGACGCCCGTGCGGATCTTACGTGCTGGCGCTGCGCTGGTGCTGGACCGCACCGGTCGACGTCGCGCCGCGGGCACCGTGCGGTGCGTGACGAACCTGACCGTCGACGTCTGGCACGAGGACGGCGCCGGCGGCCGGCAGCACGTGCGACGCGAGCGCCTCCACAACATGACGGTCGACGCGGGCCTGAACCTGATCCGGGACTTCCTGAACGGCGATGCCCCGACCGATCTCACACATTTCGCGGTCGGCACTGGATCCACCGCGGCGGCGGCCGGCGACACGACGCTCGGCACGGAGGTGTTTCGCGCGGCCGTCACACAGCGGACGAAGACCTCGAAGCAGCTGACGGTGAAGTACTACCTGCCCTCGGGGTCAGCCAACGGGAACACGCTGGCCGAGGCCGGGCTGTTCAACCACGTGTCGGCCGGCACGATGTTCGCGCGCGCGGTGCTGGCGAGCACGATCGCAAAGACCGCGAGCGTCGCCGTCACGTTCACCTGGGAACTCACCTTCGCGGCGGCGTAACCGATGGCCACGAAATCTGACCTCGCGATCACCCGCAAGCTGGCGCACCTGGACGAGCAGGTCGCCGACCTGGCGCGCAACGAGCAAGTGGTCGTGCGGGTGGGCGGCGTGACCCGGGCGACGCTGGGCGACGAGATTGTGTTTCAGCAATTTCGCCGCGGCATCCTGGCGTGGGCGGCGACCAAGACCACGGCGGAGATCATTGCGCGCCGGACCGCGGTGGCGACGGCGGCCGGTGCGGACGTCGTGGCGGTCAAATACGGCAACGTCAAGGGCCTGCCGGACGCCACCGTGCATCAGATCGTCGAGATGGAATTGCTCGACATCGCCCTCGGCGATCATCCGGCACAGCAGCGCCGCGGCAGGGCCACCTGATATGTACGCCCTCTATAACTGGTCCACCGGCGACACGATCACGGCCGCCCGCCTCGATAACCTCGAGACGCAGTACGAGGAGGGCACCGACGAGACGCACAGCGCCCCCACGATCAGCGCCGGCACGCTGACGCTGGATCTCGACGTGTCGCGGGTGTTCCTGGTGTCGCTGAGCGCCAACATCACGACACTGACGATCAGCAACGCCCCAGGGTCAACACGCCTGGGGTACTGCACGGTGCGGTTCCGGGGGGATGGGACGGCGCGCGCGATCTCGTGGCCGGCGGCGGTGAAGTGGCCGGGCAACGTCGCGCCCACGCCGACGAGCACGAGCGGCAAGGACGACTGGTACACGTTCTGGACCCCGGACGCGGGGACGACGTGGTACGGCGCCGTGCTGGGGCAGGACTACTGAGATGGGCGCCCGGCATCAGCGGCGCGCCGGGACCGGCATGGTGGCGCTGACCTATAGCGGTGCCGCGAGTGGCACACACCGGTTCCCGGTCGATGGCCAGCTCGTCCTGACCGCCCAGGGGGCGTACACCGCCCTCGTGGTGCATGGGCATCCGATCAGGGTGCGTATCCGCGGTGTCGCGGCGGGGGGACGTGGTGGCCGGGGCGGTGGGGTCAATACGACCCACGGCGGCGGGGGCGGCGGCGGCGGGGCGGGCAACGTCGTGGGCGAGGTCGTCACGCTCCTCCCCAACGTCACGTATACCGCGCACGTGGGCCAATCCGGGGGGGCCGCGGCCCTCGACGACCGCCGGACGGAGTTCCGCGTGGCCGGCGGGACCATCACGCTCGGCCTCGGCGGGGGCGGCAATGGCGGGACGGGGGAAGGCCAGGAAGGATCCAACGGCGCCGCCGGCCAGTCCACGGCGGGCTCGCAGGGGGGCGCGGGCGGGGACGGTGGCGCCGCCCGCAACAACGACGTCGGGGATGACGGGGCGGCGTCGACCTCCGGCGGGGGCGGCGGCGGCGGCGGCGGGCAAGGGAATACCGGCGGGTGGGCCGGCGGCGACGGCGGGGACGGTCCAGACACCGACGGGGCGGCTGGCGGGGCCATCAACACGGACGGCGGCAGCACCAGTGGGAGTGGCGGAGATGAGGGCGGTCTGCCGTCGCAAAGTGGTGGCGGGGGCGGCGGGGGCGGCGGGGTCTCCATCGCCGGCGACGACTACGGCGGCGGCGGGGGTGGCGGCGGCGGCCGCGGGGCACCGGGGTCGCTTGGTGGATACGGTGGTGCGGGGAGCCCCGGCATTCTCACCATCGCCCTCGAACCCTGAGGCGAGAGGGGGAGAGGGAGGCACGACGATGACACGACGGGCAGAGGATCCCGATGTTTGAGTACACCACGGTGAACGTGCTCACGCTCCTGTCGATCGTCTTCGCGGTCGGGATGATGCTCGTCAGCGTCACGCGGTTCGTGACTCACATCGTGCAGACCTTGGCGCAGCTCTCGGCCACGCTCTCGACGGTGACGGCGACCTTGGCCGAGCTGGATCAGCACATGGTGGCGGCGTCGGCCAAAAACGAGCAGGCCTTTCAGAAAGTTCTGCTGCGATTGGAATTGCTCGTCGGACTGGAACGCGCGGTGTCCGGTCAAATTCTCGCTGGAGGACCTGCTGCGATGGGCACGCGTGGAGCAGGGGGGATAACGCTGTGACATTGACCCTCGAACTCTGGCAGGCCGGCGCGCTCTTCGGGGCGTACGGGGGCGCGATCATTTGGCTGATGCGGCTGCATAATCGGACGGCGTCGACCGCGACGGATCTGAGGAAACATGAGGAGGGGTGCGCGGCGCGCTACGCAGAAATGGCCACGCAGCGAACGGAGGACAGGGACCTTGCCGCGAGTCACCGCCGTGAAGACCGCGAATGGATGAAGGCGATCTCCAAGAAACTGGACCGGCTCATGGAGCGCGAGTCTGGTGGTGGTTGAAGAGAGAGGAGGGAACGAATGACGATCTTTGATCAGGCGCAACGGTTCGTGGGCGAGGTCCAGGAGCTTCGCGGCGCTGAGCATGCCCCGTTTATTCAATGGTGCTTCGAGTGCTGTGGTTATGGCCCTGAGACGCCGGACGAAACCCCCTGGTGTAGCGCCTTCGTGAATCGGATCGCGTGGCTCCTCCGCCTCCCGCGCTCGAAGTCGGCCGCGGCCCGGTCCTGGCTCACGGTCGGGCGTCCAGTCGCCCTCGCCGAGGCGCGTGCAGAAAATGACGTGGTGATTCTGATGCGTGGCGGCGGCAATCAACCGGGCCCGGAGGTGACATCTGGCGCACCAGGCCATGTCGGGGTCTTTGCTGGCTATGACGCGACGACGGGGAAGGTGTCAGTGCTGGCCGGAAACCAGGCGAATGCCGTCACGATCGCCGACTTCGACGCCGACCGTGTGCTTGGAGTGCGGAGGCTGGCATGACGAAGTACGTGCCGGTGGCCGGCACGAACGCCGGCATGCAAGAGCACGCGTGGAATCGCGAGGGCTCGCTGTTTGCACTGTTCATGCGAGATCACGGCTTCGAGTGGTGCGGCGCAGCGTTCGGGTTCTGGAGCACGGCCTTGGCCGGCACCTTCTTTACCGGGAGCGGGCATCTGGCGTGGCAGTTCGGCGCGAAGCAGCTGCAGGCCCACGTCAATGCTCTTGCCTACGAGGACCGCAACATCTGGGCGCACTCATGGGGCGGGGCGGTCGTGGCGTATCTCCTGGCGGACCCGAAGACCGAGCGGGTGCGGTCGGTCGTGACGATCGACACGCCGCTGCAGCGCAGGCTCGACCCGGTGTGGTACGCCGGGAAGCACAACCGCGACTATCACGAGCATCTGTTCTCCAAAGGGTGGGGCTCACGGATTCGGTTCCTCGCGCAGCGCGGCCGCCCGATGCGCGCGATGCCGTGGGCGGATCGGAACACGAACATCACGGGCGGGCATTCAGGCATGCTCAACCGACAAGCGTTCATGCCGCAGGCGGCGCCGGTTGGTCATCGCGTCAGGACGCTCGATCGGAAGGCCGCGTGAAAGGCGTCGCGTTCACCGAGCCGCCACCACCACGTTCACACTGGTGGCGCCCTTCCCGGCCGGTAAAGCGTCAATTTCAGATTGAGACACTACCAACTACCACGCAGGCGGACTCCGCATGCCCGAACGGGGTAGTCGGCGGCACCAGGGGCGCGGCGGGGGGGGTTAATCCGCTCGGCGGCGGCCGTCTCTCGCCGGCTCGCGGTTGGCCTGGTGGTGATGTGGGGACGCTAAGACCGGATCAGGAAAACATGGCGGCGCCCTGGTACGCCCCAACGGCGTCAGGCCATCCAACGGCGACCGCGAACGGAAGCGAACGATGTCCAGTTGACGGTCCAGAGTGTTGTATGTGTCGCCGTCCCACGCTGCTGGATGTGGGACACGGCGCCGACCGCTTCTGCCTGTTCAGGGGTGAGGATGGTTGGCGTTGGGGCCTTCTGGTAGAAGCGCCCCAGGTCGGCGGCGGGGAGCCTCGCATAGCGTAGTCCCAGACACACTCCCCGAGCGGCGCGAGCCATCCACCGGTGCGACCTTGCGTCAGCGGATCTCAGGGTGCTAGTCTTCAGTTCCCTTGGTACGATCAAACCACGAAACTGGAGTCCTTCCCGGCCACGAAACGATTCAACAGGCGAGTTTCGATGTAGCGCAGGCCGACGCGGTCGGATGGCTCGATGGCCTGAGCGCGAGTTCGGTCGATTTGGTCATTACCGACCCACCGTACGAGTCTCTTGAGAAGCATCGGGCGATTGGTACCACGACGCGCCTGAAGCAGAGCAAGGCGTCGAGCAATCCGTGGTTCACCACCTTTCCGAACTCGAGGCTTCCAGAGCTTTTTCAAGCCGCGTTCCGAGTGCTACGGAAGAACAGCCACCTGTATCTGTTTTGCGACCCTGACACGATGTGGCATGCCGTACCTGCGGCTCAGCAGGCCGGCTTCCGATATTGGAAGCCAATCGTCTGGGACAAGGTCGCGCTCGGAATGGGCTACCACTATCGTCGCCAGTACGAGTTCATTCTGTTTTTCGAGAAGGGCAAACGGAGACTATCGGATCTTTCCGTACCGGATGTCTTGAGGGTCAAACGAGTCCGAAATGGTTACCCGACGGAGAAGCCCGTTGACCTATTGCGAACCCTCGTGCGGCAAAGTTCTGCCGAGAGCGAAACCGTGTGCGACCCGTTTTTCGGGTCCGGCGCGACCGGCGTGGCGGCTTTGATGGAGCGGCGTTTTTTCATTGGAGCAGACATCGAGCCTGCGGCAACGGCGCTGGCGACGGACAGACTACGCGCGGTGGCCCCGCCCCTGCATGAGCGAGACAACGCGGCGGAGTCGTTGCCACAGCTTCTCGCCGACTTCTGCTAGAAAGTCAAAACTCTCGAACAACGCTGGCTGTGCGTCGTCGGTTCCTGCCCCGCGCGGCAAGTCTTGCAGTAGCTCTGCGCCCCATCAGGATCGTCGTCGCTGCTCCGGGCGTCCGAGGTACCATATCCGTCGGGGCACTCGTAGAACACATGCTCGGCCGCATCAAGGCTCGAACATCGCGGGCATGACTTCCAAGTTCTGTCTGGACTGTAGACGCTCTTGTTCAGCAGCTCTTTGCAATGAGCGCAACGGCTCCCTTGCGGCGTGCCGGGATGCTTTCCGGTTGGTGGACGGTGGGCTGCGACGTGAGCCGCTACCTCGTCTGGTCCCAACTCCTCCAGGTAGTGGCCTGCAACATCAAGGTTGAGATTCACCAGGCCGTGATTCTCAAAGTGGATTTGACACTTGCCATCGCTGGGGTCGTCTATGGCGTTTCCCACGCCCCATTCCGGTCTGGCGCGGTGACGGACGTGGGTACCCTTTTCCAACGTTCACCTCCCGCAGCGTGATTCTAGCTCCTTTCAATGTCTGCGACACTCATCGAGTATCTTGAGGTCTAGGCGTCGTGGCCCGGAAGAACCCGCATGCTGTCGCCCTCGGCCGACGCGGGGGAAAAATCTTGAGCCCGGCCAAACGGAAGGCCGTGACGGAGAACGGCAAGCAGGGCGGGCGTCCCCAGAAGTGCTGTGGGGACCAAGACGCGGCACAGCGTCAGCCTGGCCGATGGGTGGATCAGCGGCCTCGCTACCTCGTGTCGCGCCCAGAAATGACAAAAGCCCGGCACCCTGCGGTCAGGCAGGATGCCGGGCTTCTCCACTTCGGCCGGCGCGAACACGTATGTAGTTGTGCTGTCTAGTCTACCTCCGGCGTCCTCCTGCGCTCAAGTTCTGAAGGTCGCGTTTCAGGGATCCGCGCGTTACGTCGGACGCCGGGCTTGAGGGGCCACGAACACATCCGGCCCACGCGGAAGGTGTATAACGGTGCCGACCGGGACGGCCAAAATGGAAATCCCGGCTTGAGCCGGCGAGCGTATACCGAACCGGAACGTGAGATACCACGGCCGGATCGTTTCGTAGGACACCGTGATGCCGCGTTGGGTCAGGAGCTCTTCTGCATGAGTTGGGTGCTAAACCTTAGTGTCGAAGATCAGTAGCGAGGCGCACCTGTGAGCATTGAGCGGCGCTTTGATGTTTCCCTGGTTGCCGCGATGGCACTTCGGGAAAAGCAGATCCAGCAGAACTACCGCCCGATCATCGGCGTTCACAAATGGTTCGCCCGCCGGCCGGGGACCTTGTTTCGCGGTTTGATCCTCGCGGAATTCGGCGAGGGTCGACTGGAGGACATGTTTTTTCGACTGAACGACTTCCCGGGACTCCGGATCGCCGACCCATTCATCGGCGGCGGAACGCCGCTGATCGAGGCAAACCGCGTTGGATGCGACGTGGAAGGCTTTGACATCAACCCGATGTCGGCGTGGATCGTCCGAGAGGAAATTGAGTACCTCGACATCGCGGCCTACGAACGGGCCGCCTACGATCTCACCGCTGCGCTCCGTGCCGAGATCGACCGATATTACCGGACATCCTGTCCGCTTTACGGCGATCTAAGCGTCCCCGTGAAGTCCTTTCTGTGGGTCAAGGTGCTCAATTGCGAAGCCTGCGGGACGCCTTTCGATCTGTTTCCTGGCTACCTTCTCGCCCAGGACCGGCGGCACCCGAGGAACATCCTCGTCTGCCCGATGTGCGGCGACCTCAACGAAGTCGAAGATCGCAAGAACCCGAGGAGTTGTGCCACATGCGGAAGCGCGCTTCACGAAGCCGGGCCCGCGCGGCAGGGGTGTTGCGAGTGCCCGCACTGTAGGCACTCCAACGCCTATCCCGGTGAAGCCAAGCGACCGCCCACGCACCGTCTTTTCGCCATCGAGTACTACAACCCGGCACGCAAGACAGCGCACAAGGGCCGTTTCTTCAAGAAGCCCGACGCGGAGGACCTAGCGCGCGTGGCCGAAGCGACCAGACGATGGGAACAACTCTCGTCCCGCTTTGTGCCCGACCAGCATATCCCGCCAGGCGATGAAACCGACCGATTACATCGCTGGGGCTATATCCGCTACCGAGACATGTTCAACCCGCGCCAACTCCTCGGCCTGGAACTGAGCTGCCGGCTCATTGCGGACACGGAAGACCAGCGCATGCGCCATGCGCTCGCGACGAATCTTTCCGACCTACTGCGCTATCAGAACATGTTGTGCCGCTACGACACGATGGCGCTTAAGTCCCTGGACATCTTCTCCATGCACGGCTTTCCGGTCGGGCTGGTGCAGTGCGAATCCAACTTTATGGGCATAGTTAACGGCGCCCGATCTAATGTCGGCTCGGGCGGCTGGTCGAACATCGTGGACAAGTACGTCAAGGCGAAGCGCTATTGCGAGGCGCCATTCGAGGTCCGCCGCATCGGCTCGCGCAACGCCCGCGTGCCGATCGAAGGTGAATGGATCGGCGAGAAGCGGGGCGGTGGCGGCCGGAGCGTCTCCATCAGATGCAGGAGCGCGACCGAAAGCGCACTTGCTCCAGCCAGCCTCGATGCCGTGTTCACGGACCCGCCCTATTTCGGCAACGTGCAATACGCCGAGTTAATGGATTTCTGCTATGTCTGGCTGCGGCGTCTTGTCGGGAACCAGGCCGAGGGGTTCGACCGCCCGTCAACGCGATCGCCGGACGAGCTGACGGGCAACGTCACGCAGGATCGCGGCCTGGAACATTTCACCGGAGGGCTATCCAAGGTTTTTACGCGCATGGCTGATGCCTTGAAACCGGGGGCGCCGTTGGTGTTCACCTACCATCACAACAAACTCGACGCCTATTGTGCCGTCGGCGTTGCGATCCTGGACGCCGGTCTCGTCTGCTCGGCGTCTCTACCATGCCCCGCCGAGATGGGTGGCTCGATCCACATTCACGGCACGGCGTCGTCGATCGTCGACACCGTGTTCGTGTGCCGGGCGTCCGGCGAGACGCCGCAGAACTGGCTGTTCAAATCGCCCGAGAAGCTTGTCGAGATCGTCGGCGAGGACTTGGCGCACCTGGCGACCACCGGCAGAACGCCTACTCACGGCGACACGCGATGCATCGTTTTTGGTCACCTGACTCGAATGGCGGTCTGGGAACTCCGCAGTGTTTGGGACCGTGCTCGCTCCACGGCGGGCAAGATCGCGGCCTTCCGCGATAGGGTGACCGGTTACGGAGACGTCGATCAGCTAGCACGACGGGCATCGCTCCCAGCATCGGCGGCAGACTTGCCATTGACCGAACCTGAAATGGAGGCGCCTGGTGCCATTTCCTTTTGAAGTCGAGTTCGATGAGGTCCGGTCCGATCTCGACGCTCACGTCGATGCTGTGTTCGGGTGCCTCGAGTCCGAGTTTCTAGTCATGCCCAAAGGCGACGGATTCGTGGAGTTCCCGGTATTCGAGCACGCGTATGAAGCCTTGAAACGTGCCACAGAGAGTTTTCAGCATGTCACGCCGGACACGGTTGCGCCGATCGTCTTCGAGACGCCGATTGCCCTGATCGTCCTTCGCTGCATGCTGGGGTTCACGCCGCCGGAGTGGGCCTACTACGCCAGCCGGCACACCGGCGTCGAGGTGACCCAAGGCGCTGCGCGCACACTCGACCGAAACATCCGTATGAAGCCCGAGGCAGCTTTGCCGAAAACGGGAGGCGTGACGGAACGGCGCATACGCGCGCTGATCGCCGCCGCGTGTCATGCCCTCGAATCCGGTATCCCCGGAGGCTCCCCCGGCACCCTCCACAGGCTCGACAAGGCTGACACCATGGCTGGCCTAGTCAGCGTTCGATCATCAGCGGAATTGGGTGTTCCCTACTCTATCTTGCTTTACGAGCGCTTTCTGGGCCGTCCGTTTGCCGGCCATCGGGATTCCATCAGCGAACTCATCGGTAACATCGTCGAGAACGCCATTGAGGACGTTCTGTCCCGCGGGGGCATCAGCTTTCGCAAGACCAGGCGGGCAGAGCGTCTGCCCGACTTCGACCAGGCGCCCGATTTCGTGATCCCGAACGAGTTCAACCCACAAGTCGTCATCGAAGCGAAGCTCACCGAGGACGACGGCACGGCGCGCGATAAGGTGACGCGCGTTCAGCACCTCGGCTCGCTCAGTATGGAAGGCCGGCCATCGGACCAGCCGAAGTTCGAGGTGATCGCCTGTATTGCCGGACGAGGATTCGGCGTGCGGCGCGAGGACATGAAAAAGCTGCTGCTTTCGACTCGGGGCAAGGTGTTCACTCTGCAAAATATGAAGCAGCTCGTCGAATATACTCGGCTGAAGCAGTTCCGTTCACGCTAGCTAGCCGCCCGCGTCCAACTCACCGATGGAGCGCGGCGAGAGCGGGTGGGGGCGACCCTGTGCGACACGCTGGGGACTCAGCCCTGAGCGCGGCACGGTGCGGGACCGGCCCGACGTGGCTTGTCAGCGAGATGAAGACATCCAATCCGGCGGGAATGGACTGTGACCGGCTGCGATTCGTTGCTTTTCGGGTTCGGCTTGGCTACCGCTTCGGCGCTTTCGTGGGGTGCCGGACAACGTCACGACGCCGCCCGCGAACCACCACCCCTGCGCGTTGAGCCACGCGGTCTGACGCTCGATGCTGGCGCGGCGCTCATCCTACGCGCGAGCCATCTAAGGGGACCAAGACGCGGCACAGCGGCGTCAGCCCGGCTGATGGGTGAATCAGCGGCTTCGCTACATCCTGCGCGCACGCCGCCGAGGCGGCGTGTTGAACTCGGGGCGCACGACGACGTGTCTCGGCGTCCAGGTGTCCCCCTCGAAGTAGCACGTCAGCAGCAGCGCCGACATGCCACCCTCGAGGGCCTGCGGTCGCTTCAGAAGCTCGCGGCGGATGCCGTCGAGCATCGCGTCGATGCGCGTCATTGATCGACTCCCGACCATTGACAGGGCTGTATATTGTAGTATGCAATACTACCCATGCTGATTCAGGTGGTCCACTACATCACCAAGGACGAGAGGGACTACTTTGGCGACTGGCTCCATCAGCAACACGATCAGGTCCTGGCCCGCGTGCAGCAACGCATCGATAGGGTGCGCCGTGGCAACTTCGGTGACCACAAACCGCTCGGGGCTGGTCTCTTCGAACTGCGGATCAGCCATGGCCCCGGATACCGGGTGTACTACGGCCGCGATGGGCAGCACGTCGTGGTCCTGCTGGCGGGCGGCACCAAGGCACGTCAAGGCAGGGATATTGAGAGAGCCCACGCCCACTGGAAGGCCTACAAACAGGAGCAACGACATGCCCGTCAAAGCCCATATCGCCAGCGAGTACCTCACCACGCCCAAGGCCATCGCCGAGTACCTCAACGTCGTCTTTGACGACCCAGAGAGCAATCATGAGGATCTCGTGATGGCGCTCCGTAACGTCGCGGAGGCGGTCGGCGGGATCTCGGAACTCTCGCGCCGAACGGGCCTGAACCGGGCCGGCCTCTCGCGCGCGCTCTCCCAACGGACCATCCCACGGATCGATACGGTCCACAAAATCATGAAGACCTGCGGCGTGCGACTGCGATTCGCCGCCGCGCGGCCGAGCACGGGAACCTCACGGTGAATGGTGTTCCAATCACCCGCTTCGCGCACGGTGCCTACCACCCCAGCGCCAGCCAGGCCAGCGTGAGCGCCATGCTCCAGAGGCCGACGACATACACGAGGCCCACGACACACGCGAGGATCAGCCCGCGCGACCTCAGCACGCAACCTCCAGGCGCGTGCGCGGGGCACGCTGACCGCCAGGGCGCCGGCCTGGCCCCCGGTCCCGCGCCGACATCGAGGCCGACCGCGCCTGGGCCTCGGCCGTAAACCCTTCCCGTGGGTGCCCGACCCACCAGCTGTCCGTGCTGGCCGGCGGCGTGACGGGCGTCCCGTACAGCAGGGCCTCGGGGCGGTGACTGGCCGGGGTCACGCGCATGGCTTGGGCTCCGCTGGGACGAGGCTGAGTGCACCGGGCGTGTCGGGCGTGTCGAGCGCCGCGAAGAGCGGTCCGCCGGTCTGGAACTGCGCCACGGCCGCCCCGATCCGCGCCGCGGCGATCGGGACGTACTCGGCCTCGCGTTCGATGCCGAGGAAGCGGCACTGCTCCTGGACACAGGCGATCCCGGTCGTGCCCGAGCCGGCGAAGGGGTCGAGCACCAGGCCGCCGCGCGGCGTCACGAGCCGCACCAGCCAGCGCATCAGCGCCACGGGCTTCACGGTCGGATGGTGGTTGCGGGCGCCGTGCGTCCGGCTCGCCCCGGCGCGCGGACTGTTGAGGCCCGCGCTCCCGTCCTGGCGGTCGGTGGCGTCGCCGGCCGTCTTGCGCGGCAGATCCTCGCAGCCGCGCTCGCGCTCGTCGCGCGACGCCTTCGGGCAGTAGAAGAAGCGGGACGTGCCACCCTCGGCATCCAGCCTCGCCGCCGCCTCTTCGTCCAGCGCGACGTTCGGCGGCCAGCGGCCCAGGTCTGACCGTGCGCCGCCCCGACTGAATCCGCCGGCGTAGCCAGGGCTACTTGTCGCATCCGACCCGTCGTCGCCGCTCCAATGCCCCTCACCCTTGGCACCTTCCAGCCGACACCCATCGATGTTGAGCGCGCCTGTGCCGAACTCGGCGACGCACTGCGCCACCGTGCGCCCGCCCAGCGCCTTGCGAGCGAGGATGACGGGCTCGTAGGCCGGCTTGAGCGCGGTTCCCCAGCCGTCCCACTGCTTGGCAGTGTCCGACACAAGCTCACGAATAACCGACTCCTTTACAGAGAATCTCTCTCCAGTAATTCCTGGTGTCTCACCGCGATAGTCGTGGATGATCGGAGAGGCGCTGTACTCATCGCTCACGGTTCCTTTCCGGCCATTCAGCCGTGAGACTTCGGTGTCCATTGAGTCGTCAAGAGTGAGCGCCCTTTTCAGGGCAGCCCACTGTGACAGCGTCGGAACGGAGGGCTGGGAGTCGGAGTCTCGGGCAGCCCAATGTTCAACCAGTCTGGGATGACACTCGAATTGGGTGGCGAGATCCTTCGACGTGATTCCTTGTGACTCCATTGCCGAGCGGAGAAACCGGCAGACCGGGCGACTCTCATCTGCTCGGTGTTTATCAATCGATCGACTGAGGTTCAACGACTTCGGGAATCCCGACCCGTACAGCCAGAGCACGACGTCGCGAATCTCAAATCCGGCATCTTCGATACCGCACGTCACCCGATGCGCCATCCGAGGCGACGCGCACACGACCGCATGCGCACCAGGCTTCAGAACGCGGAAGACAGCCTCCGCCCACTGCTGCGTCCAGGCTTGGAACTTCAGCGATGCGGACGGCGATCGGTCGTATTTGACGGCAGCGCTGCCCGCCCATCCAGTGCGACCGCGAAGGTTCGGGTTGGCTTCGTCTGCCCCGAAGGCTTTCGGCGTGCGCATCTGCTCAACCGTCGCCGGCGCAAAGGTGTCCCACTCCCGGCCCATAAACGAAATTCCGTAGGGCGGATCTGTTACGCAGGCGTCGATGCTGGCGGGCGCGAGCGTGGCGAGCGCGTCGAGACAGTCGCCGGTGAGGAGGCGACTCGTCATGCGCCGAGGTCCAGAATGCGTTGCTCCAAGCGCCTGGCCGCGATCTCGCAATAGCGTTCTTCGATCTCGATACCGATCGCAGCTCTGTTCTCAAGGCGCGCAGCACACAGCACTGAGCCGCCCCCCATGAACGGGTCCAACACCACATCGCCGTCTTGGGTCGTCGGCTTCAGTAGTTGACGTAACAGATCGGTCGGCTTATCAACTGGATGGCTACGCAAGGATGACGGCACGTTCTTTACGCGCAGCACGTCCGACAGTTTTGCACCGCCGTACCATGCGCTATCCTTCCATCGTGCCGACACGATCAGTTCGTGACCATGCCTCCACTCAGAACCCATACCAATACCGCCCTTGTCCCAGATCAGTGACGCCATCGTGTCGAACCGTCGATACAATTCCGGGTAGAACACTGGGTAGCTTTCGTCGTCGCAGAAACAGAGCACTCGTGCTGTTGGATTCATGCGAGGCACGACGGCATCGAGTGCTTGGGCAAACCAGCGGCCGAGAATTGAAGTGTCCCCCCATGACCGCTGCCACTTCGCCCGAGAGGCGTAGTGTTGTGCCGGCATAAAGAACGGAGGATCGGTAAGCACAAGGTCGCAGAGAGGCAACGCGCCCATTAGGTCAAGTGCGTCTCCGTGGTAGATAGCGATCTCGCCACACGCGTAGTACGGCGTCATCCGAGTTCATCCAGGGACGTGATGACCGGCGTGCCGATGCGCAGCGCATAGTCCCGCTCGACCCTCGCGCCCGTGCTCGTCTCCCAGCGCGGCAGCAGCAGGACGTGCGTGCAGCGATCGATCACGGCGCAGTCATACGCCACCCACTGCGCCCACGAGATGGTGGACGGGACCGCCCCGCTCAGGTGCGGGCTATACGCCGGGATGCCCCGCGCCACGCAGTCAAAGAAAACCCGGAGGCCCGCCGCCACGTTGTCTTCGCCGCGGTAGCCGTGCGCCGCGGTCAGCGGCCCTGAGAGATACACGAACAGATCGCGCCGGACCCGTAGGTCACTGGCCATCGTTCATCTCACGACCTCCCGTGCGGCCCGGATGAAGACGGCCGCGACCTGCGGGACGCTTCCTTCATGGGTTCGTGCTCGTTGTAGTAGGCGCGCATCAGCCATCAGTCCTTCGCCGGTCCACACAGCACCTGCGCTCCGTGCGCACCACAGCGCGGACAACCCGCCGCGACACATCCGGTGATGGCTGTCACGAAACGGTCGAGATCCATCGGGATCGTGATCGGTAGGTCCCATTCATGGCCGCACGTCGCACAATGCACCGTGATCATCCGCGCCCCTCCGGCGGCGGCGTGGGGGCGGCCCCGCGCGCCGTGGCAATGGCAGCGCGGGCATCCTTGGTCGCTTCGTGCGCAAAATCGGGATCAGACCCCGCGTGCACCATGCACCGCTCGAGTCTCGTGACCGTCTCGTCAAGCGCCGCCAGCAGCTCGGGCGCGGCCTCATCCTCGTCTAGCTTGATCAACACCGAACACAGGTGCGCCAGCGCCCCGACCGGCGTGTTGGCGTGATCGCCAGCACAGCCGACCGTTCCATCGCCGGACGTCCACCCCGCGTAGAACTCGTCACCGACCGTCCGCACCTCGATGGTGCCGACCAGCGCGTCCTCACCCAAGGGCTCGGTCATTCGCTCGCTGTCTCCCCTCGCGCCTTGGCGATCAGCGCACGGATCTCCGCCACGTTCACCGTCGGGCCGCCATAGGGCATCCCGTGGATCTGAGCCACCTGGCACGCCCCTTTTAGCTCGTCGCTGGCAATAACGGCAACGGCCTGTTCGAGCGCCTTCAGCAGCTCGGGCGCGGCGGCGATGAGCCACGTGTTCGCCTCGCACTCGTCATCAGAGAAAGACTGGTCGCAGTCCGCCACGATCGTCCGGTGCTCACCGGACGGCGCCGAGACATACGGACTCTCCGATCGCCACGGCCCCGGCGTGTGCGCCGTCCTCATCGCCCTCCCTCCTGCGCCTCGTACGCCACGCGGCAGGCGCAGCGCACGAGCGTGGGCAGCGGCATCGCACTCCCCGATCTCGGCGCCCGATAGACCGTCTGCCACCCGCTGCTGTTGCCGCCGTCCCGCCGGCACGGGGTGAAGCGCGGGCCGGACGGAGCCGGCGCGGCACGCGGGGATCGCCCGCGCCTCATACGCCCGCCCCCAGCGCGCGCCGGAGCCAGTCCCAGGTGGCTGGCGCGTGGATCTGGGCCGGCGTGACGTGGATCACTCGCCAGCCTTGCGCCGCGCCCTCGCTCCACTTCTCGAAGTCCCGCAGTTGCCCCGCCCCGCGCGAGTGCTTCCCCCGCATCCAGACGCCGCCGTTGACTTCGAGCGCGATCCGTCGGTCGGGCCACGCCCAGTCCCAGCGCCAGCGCCGAGGCGGGCTGAAGCGATGCTCGGCCACCGGCGCCGGCAGGCCGTGCACCACGCAGAGCCGATCCACCGTGAGGCCCCGCGTCATGCCGCCTCGTACCACGCGCGCCCGGTCACGCTGACACGCCCGCCGGCGTCTGGGCGCGGCGCTCCTCCTCAAGGACCGCCGCCCGTGCGTCGTGCAGCTCCCGTCGGACGTCGGCCTCGAGCGCCAGCATGTCGGCGTGCGCCGCCTCCACGGACCGCCGCACGCGCTGCACCGCCTGCGCCCAGCGCACCGCCCGGTCGAGTCGCTGCCCCGCGTCGGTCATCGACGGGCCTCCAGTTCCCCGAAGCGGTACTGCTCGCCCCGCCACACCAGGTCCACGCTGGCCGTCGGCCCGTTGCGCTGCTTGGCGATGATGAGTTCGGCCGGCGGGGATGTGACCACGACCCCATCGCGCTTCGGCGGCGGGCGATGAATCAGGAGCACCAGGTCCGCGTCCTGCTCGAGCGCCCCGGATTCCCGGAGATCGCTCAGCTGCGGCCGCTTGTCGGCGCGCTCCTCCACCTTCCGCGACAGCTGACAGAGCGCCACCAGCGGCACGTCCAGTTCGCGGGCGACCTGTTTCAGGAGCCGCGCCGTCGCGGCCACCGCCTGTTCCCGGGACTCGGCCCGCCCGTGCTGCACCAACTGGAGGTAGTCGACGAGGATGAGCCCCAATCCGTGTTGCGCCTTGAGGCGCCGGGCGCGGCTCCGGATCTGCAGCGGGCTCACGGCGCCGCTGTCGTCGAGCCAGAAGTGCCGCTGGCTGAAGGCGGTGAGCGCGAGGCCGACCTGCGTCTGGTCGCCCGTCGAGAGCTGCCCGCACTGCAGGTGATGGCCGTCGACGTGGGCGAGCGTCGCCAGGACCCGGAAGGCCTGCTCCTGCTGGCTCATCTCGACCGAGAAGAAGGCGACCGGCTGCGTCTGGGCGACGTGCAGCGCCCACTGCAGGGCGAGACTCGACTTCCCGGTGCTGGGCCGCCCCGCGAGGATGACGAGCGAGCCGGGCTGCAGGCCGCGGGTGTAGTGATCCAGATCCGCGAGGCCGGTGGACACCCCCGTGACCGGCTGCCGCGCCGCGGTCAAGGCTTCGAGGACCGGATAGATCTCGCGCGACATCTGCGCCGCCGAGACCAGGTCGCCGGGCACCGCCTGGTGGCTGATGGCGAGCAGCGCGCGCTCGGCCTGGTCGATGAGCGCCACCGGGTCCTCCAGGTCGTAGGCGGCCGTCAAGAGTTTGTTGGCGACGTCGATCACGTCCCGGCTGGTCGCCTTCTCGCGCACGATGCGCGCGTAGTACGCGACGTTGGTGGAGACGGGCACGCCGTCGGCCAGGGCCGTGATGTAGGCCGGGCCGCCCACCTCCTCGAGGTCGCCGGTCGTGGTGAGTGCCTCGCGCAGCGTGACGAAGTCGATCGCTTCCCCACGGCGAAACAGCGTCACCATCGTGCGGAAGATGCGTCGGTGCGCCTCGCGGTAGAACTCCTCTGGTCGCAACTGGTCGGCGACCGTGTCGAGCACCCGGCCATGCGTGACCAGCACGGTCCCGAGCACCGCGCGTTCGGCCTCCAGATTGCTCGGCAGCGTCCGCTCGGCACGGGCGGTCATGGCCCGGGCCTCGCGTACTTCGTGGTGTTCCGGCGCTGTTCGAGTTCCGCCGCGCTGGGCGCCGACACGGGAGGGCGTATGGTGGGTGGCCACTCCGCGTCATACCGGGCCTTCCAGAAGCGGAACATGTCCGCGCCTGGGTTGTCGGTCCGATGTGCACCGTGGGTCCAGTCCTCGCAGATTCGCGCGTAGAACGCGAACAATTCCGTCTCGGCCGTGGGCCGATTCCGGAGGGCGACCATGTCCGTATGGGCCCGTTGTGGCACGTAGAGCCGACCGCCTTCGAAGGCCGCATCGAGTCGTCGACGGGCACTCAACGGTGTCGCGCGCGTCTCTGCAGATGTAGATGCAGATGCAGACTGCAGAGCATGAGGCTGGTATGGTTTCGGCTTCTGCCGCTGCGATGCCACCGCATCAGACGGCTTATGCCACCGCGATGCCGCGGCATCAGACTGCCTATGCCGGAATGCGGCTTGCTTCTTCCGTTCGTCTTCCAGCCTGGCGTTCAGAAGCCGTCCCTCGCGCTCCTCAAAACAACGTGCCAGATTCGCCGGCCAGAGGCGTTTGAAGGTCGCCGTTGGCAGACCCACGAGCCGCGCCAACACCGACAGGTCGGTCGGGAGGCTGCCGTCCAACCACTGCATCGAGAGGAGGGTGATATACGCTCCGCGCTCGGCAGGCGTCATCGCGATCACCTTGGACGAGCTCAGAAATTCCTTCGGGTAGAACTGAAACGCGGGCGCCTTCTCAACCACCACCGAATAACGTCCTTTCGCCTGCTCTCATGTACGTGGGATGACCGAACCCGGCAGCGGTACGCGTGGACGTTCTCCTCGGCGGAGCGTCATCGTCGTCATCCCCGGACCGCCACAGAGCCGGCATCGAACGCACGCAGGCCAGGAATCTTGGTCCCGCTCTTCATCGCCTTGACGACCTTCCCGATCGCGGCCTCGTCCGGCATCAGGTATTCCCGTGGCAGGAACTGGAGCACGCGCTTCCGCTGCGCGTCGGTGAGGTCCTTCCACTTCCGATTCGGGGAGGCGCCGTCGTACACGAATTGCCAGTGCTCCCGCACGCTGACCCCGGCCACCGCCACCGTCGCGGACGGCGTGACCACCACCGGCGCCGGCGCGTCGAGGGCCTGTTCGAGCACCTGGGCAGCCAGGTCAGGCTCGCCAGCGGACTCCAGGGCGGCGGCTTCCTCGACCGCGGTGTCCTGTAACCGCTGCTGGAGCGCCGCCTGTTGCCGCAGGTCCGCCTCGCGTCGGCGTCGTTCCTGCTCGCGCTCCCAGCCGACGATCAGGCCCGCCATCCGGTTTCGCTCCTCTTTGATCGGTTTGAGCTGCGCGGTTTCCTTCGTCGTGATGGCCCGGTGCGCCTTGAAGGCGGCGTCCTTCATGTCGCGGAAGAACGCGAGCACCGTGCCCTCGGCCTGTTTCAGGACCGGCAGGCTCTGCTTCGCCCGCTGGTAGGTGCCGGCGTCCGTGATCGCCGCCGGCAGACGCGCCAACTGCGACTGGATGTCTGTTTCGAGCGCCTGTCGCTCCGGCTCCGGCACGTCGAACTGGCCCTGCCGGACGAGCGCGGCCACGCCACCCGTCACCATGTCGCTCCCCCTTCCTGCTTCATCGCTCGTCATCCCAGCCGGTGATCGGGCTCGGGCGCCGCCCCTGGTCGTGGACCAGCGCGAGCGCGCCGAGGAATGTCGGGTAGTCGCGTGGGTCGGAATAGAGCGACTCGCGCGCGATGCGGCCGTCTTTGAACAGCCGGATCGACCGGCGGCGAATCAGGGGCCCGTGGGCGCGGAGTGCCGCGCCGAGCGCGGGGTCGGTGGCGCCCATCTCGAGCAGCGCCCCGACGTACGCGGCCAACTGCAGATCCGCCGCGACGATGTCCGGCTCGCCGCTCTTGAAGTCGCCGACAAACAGCCGGTCGTCCCGATGCACGGCCAGCAGGTCCAAGGTGCCGGCATAGCCGTGGCGCTCGGAGACCACCCGCATCTCCGCGCGACACACTTCCAGGACGTGCGCCGCGAGATACTGCCGGCCCGACTCCAAATAGCCCCGGATACCGTCATCGATCGACGCGTCGTCGAGGTCGTTCTCCAGGAGGTAGTGCAGGGCCGCATGAACGCGCTGCCCACGGTCTCGTGCCTCGTCCAGGCGGGCGCGCCGGGCAACGAGCGCATGGACGCCATCCACCGCCGGGAGCGTACCCTCCGCGATCTGCTCGAGGAGGTCCTGGTAGAACGCGATGTAGCCGCTGGCCCGAAGGACCTGGGTCACCGACGGGACCGGGGCCCCGTGGAGCCGATACGTGTGCGTGACGGCGTCGAACGTGAGCGGAGAGAGGGTGGCGGTTGTCATCCGTCCTCTCCCGGTTGCCGGCCGAAGATCTCGCCCGCCGTCAGCGGCTCAGCAGGTGGATCGGCCGGCGCCGCCGGCGCCCCGTCCGCAATCGACACACCGACGGCGTTGAAGTAGATCCGGTCGCCCTTCACCGTCTCGGTGTAGGCCAACGCGACGGCATGGTCGGTCCCTTCGAAGGCCCTCGCGTCCTTCGCCACGTCGTCCTTGAACGTCGTGTACTTGCGGTCGCCGCCCTTCAAGACGATGGCGTGCGGCTTGGATCCGTTGCCAGGCCAGACCTTCCCGATGATGCCGGTGACGACCTTCGCGCCTGGTGGTCGGGGCTTCGTGGCGGTGGCGGCGCCGGTTGCCGAACGCCGCTGCGGCTGCCTGGTCGCGGGCGTCGGTGTCTCGCTGCTCGTGACGGACTCCCGCAGCTCGTCGGTCAGGTCCTCGAGGTCCTGCGCGAAGATGTCGGAGGCCCCGAGCGAGACGAGCGTCAGCGCGATCAGACCACGCTTGATCGCCATCTTGAGGATGGTGTTGGCGACGTCCGGCGGCGACGTGCGGACCTGCTTGACCTTGTAGGGTCCCTGCGAGCCCTTTTTCCAGGTCGCCCGGCGCCGGTCCTCATCCGTGTCGTTCCATTCCTCGTCACAGACGGGCTTGCGCCACCGGTATTTTTCCTCGTTACTCGAGCACTCCCCGACCATCTCGCCGACGACCTCCCCGCTGACCTGGTTGGTACCGCGCACGGTCACGCGGTAGCGGACCTCATCCGGCGTTGACAGGTCCTCGATCTGCGACGGGCTTGCGGCAATCCGAAACGTCATCAGGAGCGTCTCGGCGCCCGGCTTGTAGAGCGTGGGCTTCGGGGTGCCGGGGATGGTCCCGAAGTGCGTGCCGTCCTTCATCAGGGCCTTCATGACCTCCTGAATGCGGTGGACGCGGGCGATGACCTCCGTCGTGGGCAGCACCCCACGATCGATCGTCGTGGCTGGTGGTGATCTGTGCTGGTCGATCTGTGCTACACTTTCCTGCATCGCGCTTCCCTTTCCGGCCCGGTGCGCAGTCACGCATCCGGGCCTTTTTCGTGTGTCTACGCCGCGAGAACGTCGTCGCGCGGCCCCTGAATCACCACCCCGATCACCTCGGCGGCGTACTGCTCCGCTTGCAGATTGAAGTCGCGCATCTGCTCTTCTGACATCTGTGACAGCGTCGCGACGTCGGGCGGCATGAAGCGGGCGCGAAACTCCTGGTCCATTTCCTTCACCGTGTAGCCGGTCCACTCGACGCACTGGTTGACGATGTAGCCGTAGAACCACTTGAGCTGGTAGTGCCGCTTGGCGTCGGCTTCGCGCGCGACGCTGATGACGAACCGCTCGCCGGCGCCGGGCTTCAGCTTCCGCAACCCGGCGTTGAAGAGGACCTGGTCGTCGAGGACGAGTCGCCCACGATCCGCATCCCAACTCGTCGCGGCGGTGACGCGGGCGCTCATGGCGCCTCCTGCGGGCTGGACGCCGACGCGCGTGCGCGCTGGCGCCGCCACCGGGCCGACATCCGATCGCGCTGCGTCATGCGGGCCTGCCAGCCGCGCGTGATCCACCGGCGCAGCCCGTCGGCCAGGACCAGCCCGCCGAGCCCCGCGGCCCACAGCAACCCCACGACCTCGAGCGGTTCCGCCTGCAGCCAGGACGGGGGCATTACCAACCCCTCCCCCACGCCACCAGCGGCCAGATCCGCCAGACGCACGCGGCGATCACCGCGATCGACACCACCAGGACCACGCGCTCCAGGACGGGCATCAGAAGCGCCTCCCGGTGGCGGGCATGAGATCGGAGATGTCGCCCCCTGGCCGCGGTTGGCCGGCGCTGGCGCGCGCCACGGGCGACGGCGCCGTCATATGGGCGGCGATGAAGGTCTGCAGGTCGGCGTCCGCGATCAGAATTGCGCCCCGCGCGTCGGGCCGAAAGGCGCGCAGCTTGCGGCTCTGCACCCACCGGTAGACCCGCTGCGGCGTGACGCTCGGACCGAGGCGTTCGGCCACGTCCCGAGGGGTGAGCAGCGCACCGGTGATGGGCAGCACCTGGGCGGTCATCGCGCGACACGCCGCAGCGCAGCGGGCGGCTGCTCGCCAGCCGCGGCACGCGCGGCATACTTCGCCTCCACGTACGCGACTTGCTGGAGGATGGCCGTGATGGCTTCGTAGGCCTCGCGTGTGTAGCCCGCGCATTCCTGGGCGCTGACCTGGTGGTCTTCGAGAACCGCGACGAACGTGGCCGCCTGCTCCCCGTACTCCTTCAACGACCGCATCCCGTGCTTGAGGTCGTCGCCGCGGTCGAGATGCACCACCGGGAGCTGGATGGCGACCCGGCCCACCTTCCGCTCAAGCAGGTCGAGAACGACGGTGTTGGCTTCCCCGCTCACCGCGGATGTCGCGTGGATGAGGGCCGGAATCTCCTCGGCGCGCAAGCGCCGCTGGCGAAACGGGTCGGCAATCTCGAGGATGTCGCGATGCCGCAACCCCATCAGCTCGGCCAGGGCCTTCGGCTCGGCGCCACGGGTGTTGTGGACGGTCTCGTAGACGGCGTCTTGGACCGTCTGGACGGTCCCCGGAATTTCGCCCCGACATGCGCGCTTCCGCGGTGTCGTCATCGGCGGTAGCCTCGATTCGTCATGGCGGTCCTACTGCCTCTCACGACGTGGCCCATCGAGGACGGCCAGCGCAGCGTTCACGCCGAGCGCGAACTGGTCGATGGCGTCTGGACGGTGGACCTCGGGCGTCGGCTGGGGCTCGACGCCGTGCTGCTCCGGCGCGTCGAGGTGTGGCGAGCCAAGCTCGTGGCGGGGGTGCAACGCCGGCTCCTGCGGGTGCAGGGGCGCCCTCACAGTGCCCCTCCCAGTTCCTTCGGTGCCCGCTTGAGCACCTTCTGGCGGGCTGTGTCCGCCGCCTGCTCAGCCTCTTCCAGCCGGTCCAGGGCGGCCGTGACGCGCCGCGCGAAGTCGGCAGGGGGCGTGCGATTACCGTTCAGGTAGAGGTTCAGGCTGGCCACGCTGATCCCAAGCTCGACCGCGAGCGCCATTTGCGAGACGCCAACTTCGGCCATGCGGCCCCGGATGCGTTTCGCCCACCCTGGAATATGAGAGGAATTCATTGCCTTAAGGAAATTAGACATGAACTCCTCTCATTGGTCAAGTAATATTTTTTACATACACTGAGTTCATGTTGGGAGAGCGGTTAGCTACAGCCAGGAAAGAGGCTGGATTGTCCCAGTTCCAGCTAGCCCTTGAGCTCGGGGACCGGTACGAACAATCGATGATTTCTCATGTAGAAGCTGGCCGCACGAGCCTCCTGCTCGACGGCGCGACCAAAGCAGCCCGGACACTTGGTGTCTCGCTTGACTACCTCACCGGCCTCACGGACACCCCTGAGCCCGCCGCCACGCTCGCGGCCAAGGTGAGCGAGATGGAGGACGCCGGGGCGCTGGCGCCCGCCGACAGCCGCGAGTTCAGGCCCGTGCTGCTCACCCACGGGGCGGGAATCGCGGCGGGCGCCGGAGCCAACCCCGACGACGAGCGCGTGCTGGGCAGCCTCGCCTTCCGGGACGACTGGCTGAAACGGCACAGCCTGAATCCGAAGCGCTGCCGGGTGATCGAAGTCACGGGCGATTCGATGGAACCGACGCTCCAGCACCGCGCGATGATCCTCGTGGACTTTCAGCGCACCGTGCGGCGGCAGAACAAGATTTTCGCGGTACGCACGGACGATGGGCCGGTGGTCAAGCGGCTGCAGCGGGACGAGGACGGCTGGCGGCTGGTCAGCGACAACCCGGCGTACAAGCCGGTGCCGTGGCCGCGAGAGGCCGTGGTCTTGGGACAGGTGATGTGGACAGGGAGGACGTTGTGAGGAACGGCGAGGTAAGAGTGGCGCGGACCTTCTAATCCAGCGGGAGGCTAGGCGAGAATGAACAGCGCGGAACTGGCCGACACGGTCAACAAGTTGAAAGAACGAATCATCAAGATCGAGGCGGGTAAGAATGAACTCAGCGAGACGGACACGAGACAGGGCCTCATCAACCCGCTCTTCCGCTCCCTCGGGTGGGACTTCTCGGATTTCGATTCGATCAAGAGTGAGGTTCGCGTCCTAAAGCTCAACGAACCCGTCGATTACGCCTTCTACAGCTCTAAGAAGAAATCCGACAAGCCGGTCTTGCTTCTTGAAGCGAAAAAACTCGGGAGCAACCTTGGACACAAGGATCACATCAAGCAGCTCACGTCCTACCTCGGCGGGATGGGCGTTCAGTGGGGAGTCCTGTCCGATGGAAACAGGTATGTGCTCTATAACTCGCGAGGCGGCACCTCGTTCGATGATCAGAAGTTCCTCGTGCTGGAGATCAAGACGGTAGATACGGACAGTGGCTTCGCGATGGAGGAGTTTGTCAAACACCTCGTTACGCTGCTGTCGCGAGAAAGCCTAGAAAACGAGGAGATTCAGCAAGCGTATGAAGAACACATGATCAACGCGAAAATCAAACTCGCGCTCGACAGCCTGCTCTCCGAGCCGTTCGAGACCTTGGTTGCTGCGATCCGTCGTGAGTTCAAGGAAGAGAGGGTCGGTGTCCCGGAGAGCATCAAGATCACGAAGAAGCATGTCGAAGATTTCATTCAGTCGATTTCAGACGAGTCGGGGCGGATTCCCGTTGATCTGGAAGCTGAGGTCATCCACACAGACGATGCAGTGCAAGAGAAAGTCGTCGCCAGCGGAACGGGCGGCGACAAGAGGGTTCGCGCGCACGGAAAGCGGGTGACGATCGCCGATCTTCTTGCTGAAGGCATTGTGAAAGAGGGCGACCAGTGGAAGCTTAGCTCGAAGGGGGAAACGACCTGGGGTCGGGTAGAGAGCAATGGACAACTGGAAGTCAACGGCACGGGTCACGGCAACCCAAGCAAGGCGTACATGGCCGTTCTGGGGATACCAGGCAACGGCTGGTACTACTGGCACTATCAGGCGAGCGATGGGGAATACCACCGCATTGACGTGCTGCGTGGCATGTATAGAGAACGAATCGAGCGGAAGACCGCTCTAAAGATCGTGTCCTCTGGAGCGCCAGATAGCGCCGCTGGCTAGAAGTGGGCGGCGCGGGCGTTCTAAATCGCGAGCACAACCTGCTGGACATCCTTGTCGGCGTGGTCGTCTGGCTCGGGCGCACCGTCGCCGACGGCAACGTGCGACAGCGGCTCGTGGGATGACTTCGTGAAGTGGGATGACCCATCCGGGTTGGTCTGACGCATTCCTGCGCCGGGAGAGAATGGCCTAATGGCTCAAGGTGACCGTCCCGACCAAGAACCGGGATCGACCGAAGCTCAAGAGTCAGAGTTATCCACGTCCGCGCCGAAGAAGCGTCAGTCCCTGTCCAAGGTTCGGCGCGAGTTGAGCGAGGATGAACTTGCTTCGCCTGCGTCCCAGAAGTTTCTCATGGAAGAGCTGGAACGCTTGGATTGTCAGAATGCGGAACTAGAGGACTACCGCGTACGTTTCCATACAGTCGACAAGCGGGCGGCAGTCCTCGAAGAGAAAAGCAAGGAGTCACTGGCGGGAGAAATAGTGTTCGGCGTGATGATCACAGTGGGCGCGGCGCTCCTCGGTTTTACTCCTTCCATTTGGAGTCAGCAGCCTGGCGGGTGGCTGATGCTCATTTTTGGCGGCGTACTGATCATTGGCGGCATTGTCTCTCGTGTGGTGCAGCGATGAACATTACGTTCAGTTCTATCTCTATCGCTGATCCGGGCGTACCGGCTAAGGAGCGGCTCATCCTGAAGGTCTTGCTAGACACCGACGTTGGCGACTTCGTGGTGTTCCGAACGAAGGCTCGGAACAACCAAGTGACCACCGGGGTCGAGACCGTCTTTTGGTTTCCAGACAAGGCAGTCAAAGCCGGTGACTTGGTCGTCGTCTACACGAAGGAAGGTGTGCGAAGTGAAAAGCCCATCAAGGATGGTAACCGCGCCCACTTCTTCTACTGGGGTATTTCGAGTGCCATCTGGGACGACAAGTCAATGGCAGCGATCATTCTGCACGTTTCCGAATGGAAGTCGCACCTTATAAGTGAGACGTAGAAACACGAACCCGATCTTGGCCAACTTCGGGCAAATCTCAGAGCGGGGCTGAGGCCAGGCAGGGCTAGCGCGCGAAGTCGAGTCGTGTCGCGGGATGGCAGTGCGGGCAGGCGAGGCGGTAGGCCGTCCTAGAGAGGTTTCCGGCCTGTCAGACGGGGGGCCGGAAGGGAGCCTTTCGACGCTCGGCCTCGTGGGGATACTGGCGATGATTGAGTTCGCCGAGCGATGGTTTCCCGGCCCGACGTGTTCGCCGAAGCCGTGCGCTGGGGCTGGCTGCCGACCAGGGCTAGGCCAACGCACAGTCGAACCTCGGGGTCATGTACCGCCAGGGACGCGGCGTCCCGCAGGACGACGCCGAAGCGGTGCGCTGGTACCGGCTGGCCGCCGAGCAGGGGCACGCCTCGGCGCAGTACAACCTCGGGGTCATGTACGCCGACGGCCGCGGCGTGCCGCAGGACGACGTCGAAGCCGTGCGGTGGTTCCAGCTAGCCGCCGAGCAGGGGTACGCCGGTGCGCAGTACAACCTCGGGGTCATGTACGGCACCGGCCGTGGCGTGCCACAGGACGACGAGACAGCCCATATGTGGCTCAACCTGGCCGCCTCCCGGTCAACGGGTGAGCAGCGCGAGGCTGCGGTGAAGGCACGCGACGCCGTGGCCGAGCGGCTGACGCCCGAGGACCGGAGCCAGGCGCAGCGCCGCGCGCGCGAGTGGGCCGCGGCGCACCCGCGGGAGCCGTAGCGATACCCTGGCCGACGCGGCCCTGGCCAGCCGACGCCGAAGTCATTGGCGAGGTGAAGTGGGCCGCGCAGACGTTCGATAGGAAGTACACCATGGTTCGCATGACAGCAGCGCTCTTAGCCGTGACCGCTGGGGTTGTCGTTGGCGGCCTCGCGGTGCTCCTCACCGAGGTCTACCACGTGGACCCGGCCGGGATCCGCGCCATCCATGGGGTGGTGGACACCGATGGGCGCGGCTTGCCGAAGGACGCCATGTCGGCGTACGTGTCGTTCGGCCTCGCCGCCTCCCGGTCCGCGGGAGACATTCGCGAGCGCGCCATCGCGTTGCGCGACGCTCTGGCCGAGCAGTTGACCCCCGAGCAACTCGCCGAGGCGCAGCGCCGCGTGCGCGAGTGGCAGGCTGCCCACACGCAGCCGGAAGGTGGCAGGTGATGTGGACGGGGCGGACGCTGTAGGGAGAGAGCTATATGGCCAGTGACGACATCACCGCACGCTTTGAGTCGGAAAGGAGTGAACCGTGACGCACGGACAGATCGCATATGAAGCGTACGGGCGGAGCCTCGGCGTGCCTCAACCCGACTGGCTACTGTTACCGCGCGAGGAGGTAGTCGCGTGGGAATTGGCCGCTGCGATGAACACGGCGCAGCATGCGTGGAAAGCATGGGAAGACGCCAGTCCTGCCAGCGGGAAACTGCATTTCATATGGGAAGAAGTGCCCGCGGCTGAGAAGGCCGCATGGGAAGCCGCCGTCGCTGCGTACGGGAAAGTGTAAGAGGGACAAACGGCCTCGTGGCGAGCCAGTGCAAGGTAATCGACGTCAAGGGCGAGTCCATGGAGCCGACGCTCGTGGACGGCTGCTCGATCCTCATCAACCGCAACCGGCGGACCCGCCGCGTGGGGCGGATCTACGTCGTGCGTACCGACGACGGGCTGATCGTGAGCCGCGCGGGCAACTGGCAGCTCGTCAGCGATCACCCGAACAAGCAGGACTGGCCGACGCTTCGCTGGCCAGCCGACGCCGAGGTCATCGGCGAGGTGAAGTGGGCGGCGCGGACGTTCGCGTGGGAGGAGTGAGAACGATGGTTCAACAAATAGCGCTCGCCGCCGTCGTGGTGACCCTGGGCCTGGTGGGGAGCCTGCCGACGCACGCGCAGACGCCAGACGAAACGATTGCCGAGCTACGCGCGCGCGCCGAGCAGGGTGACGCCGACGCGCAATTCAACCTTGGCACCATGTACGACGAGGGCCGCGGCATCGCGGCGGATGATGTCGAAGCCGTGCGCTGGTACCGCTTGGCAGCGGAGCAGGGCCTCGCCGACGCGCAATTCAACCTCGGTTACGCGTACAGAAGTGGTCGTGGCGTACCTCAAGACGGCCCTGAAGCGGTGGCCTGGTTTCGTCGCGCCTACGAGCAGGGGGGCACAATCTCAATCCAATCTGCTCAAGAGCTTGGTTTCATATACCGGGACGGCGATGGCGTGCCGGTGGACTACACGGAGGCGGCGGCTTGGTACCGCCTCGCCGCCGACCAGGGCGATGCCTCCTCTCAGGTCAACCTTGGGATCATGTACAGGGTCGGCACGGGCGTACCGCAAGACCATGTGGAGGCCGTGAGATGGTTACGCCTCGCCGCCGAGCAGGGAAATTACCTCGCCGTATCCACGCTCGAAAACATGGTGCAGCAGGGCAATGCCGAAGCCGTGCAGTGGTACCGGCTGGTTGCTGAGCAGGGCGACGCCGTGGCGCAGTACAACCTAGGAAACATGTACGCCGACGGTAGGGGCGTGCCTCAGGACGATGTGAAAGCGGTGCGGTGGTTCCGGTTAGCCGCCGAGCAGGGCCTCGCCGAGGCCCAGTACAACCTAGGAAACATGTACGCCGGCGGTAGGGGCGTGCCTCAGGACGATGTGGAAGCGGTGCGGTGGTTCCGGTTAGCCGCCGAGCAGGGGTACGCCCGTGCGCAGTACAACCTAGGAAACATGTACGCCAACGGTATGGGCGTGCCCGAGGACGACACTGAAGCCATTCGGTGGTACCGCCTGGCCGCCGAGCAGGGCCTCGCCTTGGCGCAGTACAACCTCGGGTTCATGTACGCCAACGGAACCGGCGTGCCCCAGGACGACGCCGAAGCCGTGCGGTGGTACCGGCTGGCTGCCGACCAAGGCGCCGCCGATGCGCAGTACAACCTCGGGGTCATGTACGCCAACGGCGAAGGCGTGCCGCAGGACGATGCCGAAGCCGTGCGGTGGTACCGGCTGGCTGCCGAGCAGGGCGATGCCGAGGCTCAGTACAACATCGGGGTCATGTACGCCAATGGCGACGGCGTGCCGCAGGACGATGCCGAAGCCGCGCGCTGGTACCGACTGGCCGCCGAGCAGGGGCACGCCTCAGCGCAGGGCGTCCTCGGGTTCATGTACTCCGACGGGCGGGGCGTGCCGCAGGACGATGCCGAGGCCGTGCGGTGGTACAGGCTCGCTGCCGAGCAAGGCCACGCCTTGGCACAGCACAACCTCGGGATCATGTACGGCACCGGCGAGGGCGTGCCGCAGGATTACGCCGAAGCCGTGCGGTGGTACAGGCTCGCTGCCGAGCAAGGCCACGCCTTGGCACAGCACAACCTCGGGATCATGTACGGCACCGGCGAGGGCGTGCCGCAGGATTACGCCGAAGCCGTGCGGTGGTACGGGTTGGCTGCCGAGCAGGGCCTCGCCTCGGCGCAGCACAACCTCGGCATTATGTACGCCAACGGTCGTGGAGTGTCCCAGGACGATGTCCAAGCGCACATGTGGTTCAACCTTGCCGCCTCCCGTTCAACTGGTGAGGATCGAGAGACTATGGTGAAGGCCCGCGATGACGTCGCCGATCAGATGACCCGCGAGCAGACCGCCGAGGCGCAGCGCCTCGCGCGCGAGTGGGACGCGGCGCACCCGCGCGAGCCGTGACCGGCGAGGGGACGTGGGCGGCGCGGACGTTCGCAACCGTGGGACTCAGTGAGCGTCTACGAACCATGGACTCAGGGCGATGAACACCTGGGACGACCGCATGACGCCGCGGCCGCCAGTCGTGCCTCGGCTCACCCTTGTGGTGATGGCCTGGCGGATGCGTAGCCTCCGGACGTCCACGCGCATCCTGGAGTGCGGGGTCTACCGCATAGACACGGGATGGGAAGTGCGCGCGGGCTACAGCCCTGACATCCTCCTCCGCTCACAGCTGTGCGCCACGATCGACATCGCCCGCGCCTGCGCGGACGCGTGGCGTCAGACCGTGGTCGCGAAGGGCGGCTTCGAAGACGTGATGAGTCCAGGAGATCCAGCAGCGTGACGGATTCACTCATGGCGGTCATCCTCGACGCCCCTCGTACGCCTGAGACCCGGATGGCGGCAAGCTGATGGGCGTCTTCCAGCCTCCGGACTGTCGCACCTGGCGCTTCAAGTTCCGCTGGCGCGGGCGGGCGTACAACGGCAACACCGGCTGCAGTCGTCGGGAGGACGCCGAGCGCTGGCTTCGGCAGTACCGCGTCAATCTCGAGCAACGCCGCGCCGGCCTGGCCCTGGCGGTCAAGGACTCCCCGCTCTTCTCCGATTGGGCGACCGTGTATTTCGCGTACGCGGGCCCGCGGCTGACGCGGCCCGACGCGATCGAATTCCTCCTGCGGGTCGTCCTGCGCTTCTGGGGCGAGGCGCCGGCGGGCGTCACCCCCACGCCGGAGGCCCCGTACCACGGGCTCCGCCTGCTCGACCCGATCGAGGATTCCGACTGGCTGCTTCGGTTCGAGGACTGGATGGCCGCCCGGCAGATCGGCCCGCAGAGCCGAAACCACTACCGCTCGGCGATGTCCCGCATGTACCGCGTGGCCCTCCTCCCTCAGTACCGCAAGCGTACCGGTGTCACGGTCAACCCCTTTGCGGGCATGCCACGGGAGGCCACGGTCGGGCGCACGGTGACGTTGACGCCGGACCAGATTGGCACCTGGCTCCGCCATATGTCGTACCACGTCCGCGTGGCTGTCGCGATCGCGGCGCTGGCGCCGAAACTCCGCAAGCGGAACATCCTCCGGTTGCGCTTCGGCTACGAGATCGATGACGCGGTGCAGACGATTACCGTTGCGCAGCACAAGACCGTCCACCGGACCAAGCGGCCGCTCGTGACACCGATCGTGGCGCAGCTGCGCACCATCCTGCTCGACGCGAAAGCCCGGAACCGCTCAGGGTATGCGGTCGACTACCGGGGTCGCCCGGTCCAGGACATCGGCGACGGGGTCCGGTTGGCGGCCGGACGCGCGGGCATTCCGTACGGCCGTGCGAACGAGGGTGGAGCGACGTTCCACACGCTCCGGCATTCCATGAGCACGCTGCTGGCGACCGATTGGCAGACCAGTGCGGCCGTCCGTCAAGCGGTCATGGGCCACGCGAACCCCGCGACGACGGCGAAATACACGCACCTCGATCAAACCGAGGAGCGCCTGGCGCTGGAACGGCACTCGGAACGGCTGTCGATCGCGGAGATCGTGATGCAGCCGCGGCGCCGCGCCGGGCGACGGGGGTGAGAGGCCGGTATACTACTCTTTGAGCGGTCTGGAGGAATCAAGCACCCAACAGGTCAACGTCGAGCCCGGCGCCATGGGGCCTGCCGACGGCTATGCCTGATCGTTTGCCGCTGCGGCCTAGAACGTCATCACGCCAGTCCAAAGCGGCCGCGGGCCTCCCATGACCTCAACGAGTAACCGGCGGATCTGGACGAGCAAGCCTACCACTACAACAACCGGAAGGACGCCACGGACTTCGATCGATTCAAGGTAGCAGCTCCGCAGATCGTCGGTAAGCCGGCCGCCAGCGAGGCCGGGTGCTGGTCATCTGGAGCGTTATGGGTACGCTTCCCCTGATGCCGGACCATAGAATGCTGGACTTTCGGACGCTCTGGAAGGAGTCGCCATGCGGAAGTCCGGGGGAAGCCCTCCGACATGCCCCGGCTGGTGACGGCCCTGCGGGCGCGTGATCAACGTCTCGGTATCGGAGGCTCAGCGGCGAACGTCGCGTAGAATCTCACCCGAGCCGCCGCCGAGTTTCAACAGCGCACGGGACATCCCTGGGCAAGGCGTTGCCATCAGTTTGGTAGTTGTAGCGGCGTTCTACGTATTTCGTCCCTCATTGGTTTACTGAGGTCGTACTCACAGTCGCCCCTTCTTTTGACTGAAATAGTGGGATCGCTGCCTGACTGGATTTTATTGAGTTCCGCGAGCAGAGCGTCCATTCCGTCGTCTTCAATCCGGATGACAAGGGCTTGTTCAAGGGCATCTATCTTCCCCTCGATCTGTGGAAACGGTCGAATGCGGCGGGGAGGCAAAAAGGTGGCAGTTTGTTGACCTTTCAGAATGTGGGCCGACGCATCAATAATTCGGAGTTCGTCGGCCCTTGTCTCGGGTTCATGGGTGGGCACGTCGATCGAGCAATCGGCGATTCTTGGCCAGCTCATTCGCGACGTGCTCGCTTCCGGTAAGACGGTGACCTTCGCGATCAAGCACGTCGCTCCGGAGAAGGATCGCGGCATGGAGACGGAGGAATGACCGAACCGCGCCTGTTCAACATCCATTGTGACGAGAGCTGCCATCTTGAGCATGACGGCCTGCCGGTGATGGCCTGGGGCGCGGTCTATTGCCAAGCGGATGGGAGCCGTGCCATCGCTGAAGCGGTGCGGGCGCTGAAAGCCAACCACGGCCTTGCACATGATTTCGAGGCGAAGTGGACCAAGGTCTCGCCCGCCAAGGTGCATTTCTACCTGGCGCTGGTGAACCTGTTCCTTGCCGATGAGCGATTGCGCTTTCGCGGGCTCGTGGTGCCTGACAAGGACCTGCTGGATCATTCCCGCTTCGACCAGTCCCACAACGACTGGTACTACAAGATGTATTTCACCATGCTGCGCCCGATCTTCTGCGCGCCGCACCGTTATCACATCTATCTCGACGTAAAGGACACACGCGGCGGACCGAAGATCAGAAAGCTGCACGAGGTCCTGGCGAACAGCCTTTATGACTTTGACCGCGAGTGCATCGAGCGGGTTCAGCAGGTGCGCAGCCACGAAAGCGAGCTGTTGCAGATCGCCGACATCCTGATCGGCGCGCTCACCTATGCGAACCGTGACCTTGCGACCAGCCCGGCGAAAGTGGCAATCGTCACAAGGCTTCGCGAGTGGCTCGGGCCGAACGTCCTGACCCGCACCTCCACTTTCGCGGCGACCAAGTTCAACGTCCTGCTGTGGCGGGCGCGGGAGGCGGCTGGGTAATGCCGCCCGATCTGATACCGTTCACCGCCTTTGGCGGCGACTGGACCGCCTATGAAACCGCACTCCACCGCATCTTCATCGCCGAGATTGCGCACGGCGGGCTCACCTTTCGCGGGGTTCGGGTGACTTCCCGCCGCGTGCCGGAAGCGGCAGGGCGTTGGGATTCGTTCTGGCACCTAATCCAGGAAGGCCGCGTGGAAGACGACCGCACGCCCGATCTGCGCCGCTGTGAGCGGATTCGCTGGGTGCGCTGGGTGATCCAAAACGCGCCGACACATGCCGAGATAGACGAATGGCAGAATACGCGCGGCACCGTGGTGAACACGCTGCTCTGGTTCCGCGAGGAATATCTGGTGGTTCTCGCGAGGCGCCAAGGCTATTGGCTGTTAAAAACAGCCTATTGCACCGAAAAGAGCGGCAGGATCAGGAAGCTTCAGCGCGAGCGCGATGACTTCCGCCGTGCCACCGGAGCGGGAGGCCAAAATGACTGAAGCCGCCCAAGCGAACCTAGGCGGCCTCGAATGCTCCTCCTACACATGGCAGGTGAGACACCAGCATATGTGCCACTTTCCGGGCTGATTGTCAAGGAGTTCCGGCTCGGAGTGCACTTGGTTGCTGGCGGTCAGGTGCATCGTGCGCTGCTTGGGCGAACGTTCCTTCGAAACTTCGTCATGGTGTATGAAGGTCATACAGGGACCGTGACCATATCGACGCCGCCAGTGTCGCCTCGAGCTGTAACTCCATCGTGACGAACGCCCGACCGCCAGAAAGCCCGCATCTTCGACCTGTGCTAGAACCTGTTCCACCCCAGCGAACACGGGTGAGAAACCTTAGGAAATTCCCGCATTCCTGAGACTCCTGCGAATCGCACAACCTCAAGAACCGCCAATGTTTCCGGGCATGAACCCGGATGCGCGGAGTGGCTTGAGGGGCTGGCGGCCGCAAGGTCGTGGGGGTTCGAGTCGCCCCTTCCGCACCATTTTAGAATCAACAACTTACAGAAATCTCCAGCCGTTCATTGAAGGGACCAAAGCTGGCGAGGCAATGGGACTCCTGACGGGATGACTCTTCACAAAACAGCGCGAGAGTGCGTTTCTTTGGGTGCGAAAATACAGGCGAATGTCACAGCCGTGTGCGAAAATAAAAAGGCTACCTACTCGCGGGAACGGGTAGGCAGCCTGGGGTTGCGGGTGTGACCTCGGGGGTCAACGCCGCGACATCCTCAGGTAATACTGATCCGGTTCGGCCCGCCCTGTCAATCTCGAAGCACCGAGCTTCGAGCCAGCCAGAAAACCCGCGCAACCGTCAACGCGAACAATGCGAGGTAGCGGATCTATGGCCAAACCCAGCAGCGGATCGAAGACGTTCCCCATCGGGCGCAGTGCGGTCACTGGGCGTTTCAAGCCCGTGAGCGCGGCCCGAGCGCATCCACGAACGAGCGTCGTAGAGCGTATGCCGAAACCAGGGCACGGCGACACGAATCCGAAGAAGTAGCACGACCGGGCGGCGTCGGCATCGTGCTGATGTCGCCCCATTTTCTCAGCCGACGTGTCGGCACTGACCGTGGCGAAGATCGAACTCTGGAAGGCGATGCGCGCCCAGAAGGTTGACACTCCGTGCACGACTGAACTGCCACATGCCGCAGGTCGATCGACTCTTGGATGTCGGTAGTGGGCTCCTTTGAAAACTAGCGGCCTAATTGTGGGCCAAGCGTCCGACCGAAGATGGCAATTAGACGCGTCTCCCACCCGCCCTGGTCGTAGTCGAAAGCATAACGAGGTATCTCTTCAAGGTCCTTGTCGTCCAGAATTAGCTCCCCTGTTCCGCGACGGACATTCTCCTGGAGTCGGACGAGCAGTCCCTGAAATCCCCTCGGCCTTTCGTCGTTGGGTCTTGCCGATCGAGTTCGGCGATTTCGTCTGGATTTAGTTCAACGATCTTGCGCATCCCGAACTCAAGTCTACTCGGCTGAAGCCGTTCGACAGGCGCGTCAAAGGAGCCCACTACCCTAGATGTCCGGCACCACTCACGCCTCGACCATCTGAAGGTCGCATTGGAGGCACTGGGGCAGCGCCTGGTCGTCACGGTGGAGCCTGCCGACAAGTCTTCCCGGCCTCGCACCCGCCGACGTGTCCCCCCGGGCTCCCTAGTTGCAGCCAGCGCCCGATCTGGACGATAGTTCGGGTACACGGCGTGCACCGGCTTGGGGAACCCCCCTCGTCAACCTGCAAGTTGACAGCTACAGCCGACCGACATAGGCTGGAAGGTTCCCCCCCGGGTACAGGAGCATCTATGACGCAGAACGAGCAGAAGTCCCTACTGTGGCCGCTCATCTTCCGGTATCACGGAACCATCCTCGGCCGCGGCTTCGTCGCCGACATCGCCCTCCAGGGGCGCGTCCTGGCCAGCCCGGAGTCGGACGGCGTGTGGGTGTACGGCGTCAATCCGGGGGCAATCGCGATCAGCGCGCCGACGCTCGGCGACACACACGGCAAACTGCGAAGCACCTTACACCGGCTCTTCGTCGATTTCGCGGAGCAGGCCGAGAACTTTGAGGATTTCAAGGTCACCGTCGAGCGCTTCGTCGACGAGTCGGATCCGGACACGCAGCAGGAATGGGAGACGGCCCGGGCCAGCGTCCGTGAGGGCAACGTCCCGGTCCCGGGCGATTTGCCTAAGTTGACGGCGGAGGCCCCCTGCCTGGTGCAGGTCACCGAGAAACAACTCGACGCCGTCACTCCACAGGACAATCCCGTGCTGCAGAAAACGCGCGACGCCGCGGTCTACGAGGCCGCCGCCTGAGCCCGGATGTCATCATTCGGACAGGTGTCGGCAAAACTCGTCTGGAAGATGCTGAAGGAATGCGCCCCTGACCACACGGTCAAGAAATACACGCATTCCTTCTGCATCATGGCCAACGGCAAGACGTACCCGACCCTGCCCAAGAAGTCCCAGATCGACAAAGGCCACCTGAAGAAGATGGCCAAACACCTGGGTATCGTGGACTGCGCAAAGGCGTATCTGCAGCTGTAGCTCTCTCGTGCTTATCCGGTTGTTTCAGCAAGCCACCACCGGTAGTGTATCGGCGTGGCGCGCCCGTCGTTTCCGAAGAATCTCCGGGAGTTTCAGCGGCAATTTGCGACCGCCGAGGCCTGTCAGGACTACTTGGCGGCGTGCCGCTGGCCGGACGGCTTTGTGTGTCCCCGGTGCCGGCACGCGCGCGGCTATCGCCTGACCACACACCGGCGCTGGCAATGTGCGGCGTGCCGGTATCAGGTGTCGCTGACCGCCGGGACGATTCTCCACAACACGAAGACGCCGCTCCTGGTGTGGTTCTGGGCGGCCTATTTGACGGTTACCGACAAGCGGGGCCTCTCGGCGCTCCTGCTGCAGCGGCAGTTGGGCCTGCGGCGGTACGAAACGGCGTGGCTGCTGTTGCACAAGCTGCGGCGCGCGATGGTGAACGCGGGGCGGGAGCCCTTATACGGCGACGTGGAGATCGATGACACCTGGGTGGGCGCGCCCCAGGCCGGCCTGCGCGGCAGTCGCCAACTCAAGGGGCGGAAAGCCGCGCTGGTGCTGGTGGCGGTGGAACGACGCGGGGATCGGTCGGGTCGGGTCCGCATGTCCGTGATCCCGAACTTCAAACAATCGACGATGCTCGCGTTCGTCACTCACCACATTGCGCCGGGGGCGACGGTCTACACCGACGGGCTGAAAAGTTTCGATGGGCTCCAGGCCGCTGACGTGAGACACGTCGCCCGCCCGCAACCGATCCGGAGCGCCCTGCACAGGGGGGTGCCCTCCGTCGTGCCTTTGGCCGACCGCGTCATCGGCAATTGCCAACAGTGGTTGATTGGCACGCACCACGGCGTCAGCAAGGCGCAACTACAGGTCTGCCTCGATGAGTTCGTGTTTCGGCACAATCGGCGGCGGCACCCGATGGCCGCCTTTCAGACCCTGCTGGGCCTGGGGACCGGACGGACGCCCACGCCCGCCCGACGGATTCGCGGCGCGCAGGACGTGCGCCCCCCAGGCTGATCGCAAGATATAGGGGTTAGCTGAAACAACCGGATAAGCACGAGCTCTCTAGCCCTCGGACGGCTTCACGACATGCACGGGAGCAAACCCTCTCGTGGCGTCGGCGGGCGCGCGCCAGCTATTTCTTCAGCGCCCGGAGCAGGTTCGGAAGATCGATCTTGAGTGAAGCGGCCACGGCCCCGATCACCCCGGCCAGGAGCGTGAAGTCTTGTCAAGATCGCCGCAGCCGCTCGCCGAGAAACTGCTGCGGCTTCAACGCGAGCAGCCGGACGAGGCCGCCGTGATTGAGACATTGGTCGACGATCTACTAGCAGGCTGCTGAAGAACCCGGGTGATCGGGCCGTTTTCTAAGGATCATGCGAGTCACCACCGACCGACAACGGTGCGCACGGCTGTGCGCTGGCCCCGATCAAGGGGCCGGCGACACGCGCGGCCGGTGATCAGGGACACCTCGCCTCCAGATTCCGCAGCCGGACCAAGTTATAGACCGTGGCGGCGAAGGTAAGCTGCCAATCCACGAGGGCGACACCGCGATGCCGGAGTTTGCGCAAGCCGCCGACGGTCTTCATCCAGCCAAAGACCTGTTCTACGAGTTTCCGTTTCCGCTGACTGACGTGATAGCCCGCATGCCGCGTGGTCCGGCCATCGATCGCACTCCAGCGGACCTTCTGAGCAACGTGGGGCGTGACGGCCCGGATACGGACAGCGGCCACAAAGCTTGCCACATCGTAGCCCTTGTCCGCCCCGACCGTGCTGCCCGGCGGCGCGCTGGCCTCCAGCAACAGCGCCGCTGCCTCGCGTTCGGCGGTCCCCGTCGCGTGAGTCGCGCAGACGTTGGCGACAAGTCCCTGTCGATTGTCCAGCAGCACGTGGCCCAGATACGCCAGCTTGGCTTCCTTCCCCTGGCCCTTCCGAGGCAGCATCGCCTCCGGATCGGTCGTCGACTGGTGCGTGTCGTTGCGCCGCCGCTCCCCGTGGAAGTTGACCGTGGGATTCCCGGGGTCATCGGGCGGGTCGCTCTCCGCCGCGTCCCGGCACCGAAAGCTCTTCAGGCTGGCCCACGCTTCCAATTGGGTCCCATCCACAGTGAAGTGTTCGTCCGAGAGCAGCCCGGCCGCCCGCGCGTGGGCCTGCACCGCATCAAAGAAGGCGGCCGCGAGATCGCCCGCCAGCAGCCGGTCGCGATTCTTGGTAAACGTGGTGGGATGCCAAACCGGGTCGTCCAAATTCAAGCCCACGAACCAGCGGAACAGCAGGTTGTAATTGAGCTCTTCCATCAGCAGCCGCTCGCTCCGCACCGTGTAGAGCACCTGCAGCAATAACGCGCGCAGCAGCTGTTCCGGCGGGATCGACGGACGCCCTGTGTTGGCGTACAGGCCGGCGAACCTGCGCGACATCGTTCTCAGCGCTTCGTCCGTCAGCGCGCGAACCGCGCGGAGCGGATGGTCGGCTGGCACGCGCTGTTCCGGCGACAGGTAGCTGAACATGTGAGTGCTTTGCTCATCGTGTCCGCGCATGATGGGGCTCCCTTCAGCGGTGTTGGGAGCATGGTAGTACGCCGGGATCGATCTGTCGATCCCATTTCACGGAGTTTTTCAGCAGCCTGCTAAAGGCGAGTCCGAGTCCCGGATAGCCGAGGGCTAGAGAAATGGACCCACTGTTCGTTCTCCTGTCATGGGTAGTGATCGGCCCGGTCATCGGATACGCCGCGGCTCAGCGTCGAGGCTTCTCACTAGTGGGCGGAATCATCGGCGGCATGCTCCTGGGACCGATTCTCGGGTTACTGATGTTCTTCGTCTCGTCCAGCAGTGACCGCGAGCACGCGAAGGCAAGACCAATGAAGACATGCCCGTTTTGCGCAGAGGAGATCCAGGAGGCCGCCGTGGTGTGCAAGCATTGCCGCCGCGACCTGACGCCCAACTCCACCACGCCTGTTGCGGCTGCGGTCACCGAGCCAGCGAAGAAGGCGCCCGCGAATCAACGCGCCGGACTCGGCTGCGCGATCGTCTTCCTCGCCCTCTTCGGTGCCTGCTGGTACATCCTGACCCCAGACGACTCCCCCGAGGCGACGGCAGCGCGGGCCTTGTCGAACGCCCGGGCAATCACGGCCACGATCTGCCAAATACAGATGGAGTCGCGCTTGCGCTCGCCTGGCACCGCCGACTTCCCGTTCGGTCATGCCTCAAACGTCGAGGCGGTCGGGGACAACCGGTATCGCTTACGTTCGTACGTCGACTCGCAGAACGCATTCGGCGCAACCGTGCGCACCAACTTCGACTGCGTCGTCACTGGCACTGGGAACGACCTTGGCAACTACAGGCTGGTGAGTCTCGATGCTGAGTGAGGAGCCAGGCACACCGAAGCAATGAGCGTCTACAAACCCAAAGGCCGCGCCACCTACGTCTACGACTTCCGGTACGGCGGCGTCCAGCACAAAGGCAACTCCTTCCAGACGACCAAGGCCGACGCCAAGAAGGTCGAAGACCGTCTCAAAGAACGACTCCGGCATCAGCGAGGCGGCATCGCCGACCCCGACCGGATGCCGTTCACCGACTGGGCGGGTATCTACTACGCGTACTGCGTCAAGCAGCAGCAGCGCACCGGGCGCCCGAAGCGACTTGACCGGGTCGACGACGAGCTCCGCGTCGTGCTCAGGTTCTTCGGTCGCCGGCCGGACGATCCCGCCTCGCCCGTCCATCCCGCACCAGGCGAAGAGGCACCCTTCCACAACCTGTCGCTGCTGGAATTGATCGACGAACCGTCGTGGCTCTTGCAATTCGATGAGTGGATCGACCAGCGCGGTGTTGCCGGCAGCACACGCAATCACTACCACTCGATCATGTCGCGCATGTACTACGTAGCGCTGCTCCCCGAGTACAGGAAGACCACCGGCGTCACCATGAATCCGTTCGCCGGCCGACCGCGCGCCCCACAGGTGACGCGGAAGGTCGCGTTGACACCTGACCGTGTGATCGCGTGGCTGTCGGCGATGTCGTACCATACGCGGCTCGCCGTCTCGATCGCCGCGCTCGCTCCGAAGCTCCGACTACAGAACGTCCTCGACCTTGACCGCCTCGCGAACCTCAACGCGGACCTCAGCCAGATCACAATCTGGAATCACAAGAGGCTATACCCACCTCCAGACCGAGGAGCAACGCCCCGTGCTCGAGCAGCTCTCCGCGGCACTTCCGGTGCAGGACATCGTCACGGCGGCACCGCGTCGGGCGGTCCGAATCCACAAGGGTCGGACGTGGGGAAAATTGAAGGGACCACTCTCGGAGCCCGATCAAAAACCTGAGCAAATCCGCCAGGTTCGGAAGGGCGCGCTGACACGTCCGGGACGCCCGTTTGTGAAAAAGGCTCAGTAATCTCGGCGTTTCTTCCTTCAACGCGGCGGCTTGAGGGGCTGGCGGTGGCAACACCGTGAAGGTTCGAGTCCTTTCTTCCGCACCATCTTTCGATTCGATCAGTTAGATTGGCGCCGCGGGCATCGGTGTCCCGGGTTCGACGAACGTGCCCGCGCGGATCTCTGACCGGGGCCGATGGCGCCACACACCAGCCTCGCTCTTACTCGTCGGCGCGTGCTCGCCACGGGCCTGGGCCAGTGTGTCGAGTGAGTACCGGTGCTCCTTCCCGCCATGATGTAGGTTGAAGTGCCAGGGGTGTGGGCACTTCGGCCAGTGGCGTCGCGGGCATCTACACCGTCCACCGTCGCCATCGACCGCTGAGCGCGTTGCAAGCTCCGCCATTTTTCAAACGCCCTGGAGACGTTCGCCCCCAGGACATCAACTTGCACACGTCGCCGTGCCGGCAGCCGCCAGCGCAGTCGCGAATGGCAAGAAGAAGCATCTGATTGATGGACCTCGGATCGGCGGCAGTAGCGGCCGTCGATTCGGGGCGTCGGTAAGCGAGAGGACACTGCGGTCGATGGCCTAACGTTTGTGCGAATTCGTGCGAATAGAGTCGTCGCCGGCGTCCACTTCCGCACGCGTCCGCCCAGGATCCGTCGCGAGAATACGCGTAAGATCACATCAGCGCAGGATGTTGCCCAGCTCGTGCATACATTGACAAGAGCTGCGACAGCTTGGTTCATGGGCGTCGCGTCAGGATCCGGTTGGGATCGGGCGCCGCACCTCACTTGATCGGGATACATCGGCGATGACTCTGGCAATGCAGGGAGGTCACACCCCCGAGTTCTTCGGTGAAGTGGCCGCCCTGGTCGTGGTGGGCGCACTGATCGCCTACGCGTGCCACCGGATCGGACTGTTGCCCATCGTGGGGTTCCTCGTGACGGGTGTCGTCATCGGCCCCAACGCCGCGGGGGTCGTGACGGACCCGGAGCTCGTGGACGCCGTCGCCGAGCTGGGCGTCATCCTCCTGCTCTTCACCATCGGGATCGAGTTCAGCCTCGAGCGCTTGGCTCGCATCCAGCGCCTCATATTCGGCGGGGGTGGGATCCAGGTCCTTCTCACGACGGTCGGCGTGACGCTGTGCCTCCTGGCCTTCGGCGTGGAGTGGCGCATCGGCGTCTTCAGCGGCTTCCTCGTCGCGCTCTCCTCGACCGCGATCGTGTTGAAGGTCCTGGGTGAACGGGGGGAAACGCAGGCACCCGCGGGACGCTTCTCGATCGGCGTCCTGATCTTCCAAGACCTGGCGATCATCCCGATGGTGCTCCTAGTCCCGATGCTCGGGACCAGCGGCGGATCGGGTGTCGACGTCGCCTTGGCACTGCTGAAGGCGGCCGTGAAGGGGCTCCGCTGAGCGCCCAGGGCCAAAGCCTCGATTTTCAGCAGGAACCGGCGTGTCAGACCTTGACGGCGGCGTCGATGGGTGGCCCGGGCCCCAGGAGCGCCAACCTGCTTGTGCTCCGCTACCTGGGCTCGGCGAACTACGAGGTGGCCTATCGCGACACCGTACTGCTCCTCAATGCGCACTATGCGCGCGTGTTCCCCGCCCGATCGCTCGGCTTCACGCCGGACGAGGTCACCAAGGCCACGGCGATTCTCATCGGGCATGGCCACGGTGACCACATGTCGGACGCGCCCGATGTGGCCGGGCGCACGGGGGCGATGTTGGTGGGTGCGCCGATCACGGCCACGCAGGCCGAATCGATGGGGCTCGGCGATGAGCAGATCATCGCGGTCACCGGCCGCGGCCAGGCCGATGAAGTGCAAACCTTCGGCGCGGTGACTGTCGAACCGATGCTCGCTCGCCACGGGAGCGGGAGCGCCTCCCTGCGCGGCGTGACGGGCCCCGCGTTCCGCGCATTGATGGAAGCGACCGGCCGGACACGAACGCCTGCCCAGCAAGAGGAGGCGCGGGCCGCACAGCAAGGTAGCCGCGACCCCGGAATCCCAGAGGAGGGCACGATCAGCTACTTGCTGACCTTCGACAACGATTTCCGGCTCATATTCCGGGATACCTCGGGCGTGGACAGCACGGGATCGGGTACCGAAGCCGAGCGACGAGTCATGGAGCGGATCGGACGGACAGACGTCGCGATCGTCTCCTACTCGATACCAGTCCCCGAAGCGCAGGTCACGACCGTGCCGCTGCTGAAGCTGTACAACCCAAACGTGTTCCTGCCAGCCCACCACGATCAGGTTGGAGGCGGACGGCTGGACACACCGATGGAGCCGGTCTTTCTGAGATTGCGCGACGAAATGCCGAACGTCCGGCCGATCTCTCCGCTCTATCGCACGCCGATCTGCTTTGACACCAAAACGAAGGCCGTGCATGTCGGCGTGATGGCGCGGTAACACCACCACCGGAAGCGGTTTCATAACCTTCTCGCGAGTGGCCGCGGCGAGGAATGCACGCGCATCGAAATCACGTTGAAGCGTGTGACGGGACACAAGGCGCGGCACCTCCTCTGCAAACCGGCTCCGCTCGACTTACAGACCTACAGAAAGGGGCACCTCTGGCCTCGCGTCGCGGCTGGCGCCTGACTTACGGTTTGCGCCGGAGGTACCCCGCCTCATGTCCCTTCGTGAGCAGACGTGACGAGCCGGGGACATGTTCGAAGCGAAACCGTAGTCAGCGTAAGTGCGAAGCCAGCACGGACGGGCCCCCGTTGCGCCTGTCATGCACGGGAGAGCCGTGAAGCCGCCCGCGCAGTTGGCCTGCCCTTGTCCAGCGGCCGTTCGGAGCCCGGCGCTTCAGTGCGAAGCCGGAAATCGGTCGGGGCGATTCCTCGGCGCGAGTTCGGTCTGCGCGATCCGTGACCTCCGAATCAGCAATGTCGGTACATGCCGCGATGGCAGGCGCCCGAGGTGGGCGCTACTCGCGACGGAAGCGTGAGAGTACGAGCCCCCGGACGATTTCCCGCCGGGCGGAGCCGGCCACTGGACGAGGGTAGGCCAGCTGTGCGTTGGCACCGAGCTGGCCGGTTGTGGGGTGGCTTTCGCGGAGGACATGCCCCCGCCTCGGCACGTCTAGAACCCCGCGCCTTCTGGCGCCCCGATGTAGGGCAACATTCGACCGAAGAAGAGCACGCCGGACCAGGCGACCAGCGACACCGCTCCAAACACCTTGCAGGACAGAGGCGGGTCTTCACCCTCCTGCACCCCGTAGGCTTTCTTCTTGAATGCGATCTCGAAGAGCACGATGTTGAGTCCGCCGATCAGCAGAAAAAAGGCCTTCGCCCAAAAGGCGCTGCTCGCGGCGTACTGGCCTGGCTGGGCAATCAGGAACACCATGCCGGTGATGAGGTTCACGACGAACCCCGCCATGGCCCACGGCAGAAGATCTGCGACGGCTCGCACCGAGACCCGCCTGATCACACCGAGAAGGCGAAGATCGAAGAAACCCACGATCCCGATAAACAGCGAGAGGCCCACGAAGTGCAGCGTCTCGCTGAGCGGCCAGACCCACGGGATCTGTGCCTGGAGCAGTTGTGACAGCGGCGTGGCTGTCAGCCAGACGATAAAGGGATCCATACGGGGTGCTACATGTAGGCCGTGTAGCGACCAGCGGTGATGGCTCCCGCCCAGAGGAGCAGCGACGCAAGGGCCAGGCCCTGAGCGGTTCTCGGAATCGGCCTGTCAGGAGTGTGCGACGCGCCATAGACGAAGCGGCGAATCAGGCTCATGACGATCATGGCCGCCAGAATCAAGCCCAGCTTCACGTAAAAGATCGGCTTGACTCCCGTGAACTCCGCGGCCGCTGCGAAGAGCACGGCGCCGCTAGCCGCGCTCAACGCGAACCCGACCCACATCGGCGCGAATATCTTGCGCAGCGTTTCCAGCGGTATGCGCCGTCCGGCGCCGAGCACTCTCAGATCGAGGACGACATTGGACCCTGCGACGACCGCGAGCCCAATCGTGTGAAACAGCAGAAAGGTCGGGTAGGCAAGAATCGACGTCGACTCTGCCACCCAGATGGCCAGCGGCCGGCTCTGCAGCCACACGAGGAAATCCATGGTGCGTCGGGCGTACCGCTGCTCAGCTGTGGACGAGGACCAAACGACTCAGCAACTAGTGGCCTGTCCTTGTCATGAGTGAAGTGGATTTCGGAGCGCGGCGCCCGGCTGACCAGGCGCGACGACCGAGCATATTGGGCATATTCGAGGGAGGAGCAACGCCGGCGGTCGGGATGCCACGCCCGAAAGGCATTTTACGCATGACAAGGACAGGCCATTAGCTACGCTCCCTGCTGACCATGTGCTGCCAATCCCGTTCCTGACACGGCAAGTATTCCTGGAGCTGGGCCATCGGATCCGGGTTGAGCGTCCGAACCACCGGATCCATCGTCCAGGGTTCCTCGAACACTTCAGGGTCATGCACGGTGGCCTGCCACGTGAACGTGTTCCCCACGCGGGTGATCCGCTCGACGACACGCATGTTGTTGCTGTGGAAGTACCCCGGATCGCCCAGCCATGTCTCGTCGGTGAACCCGACGACATCGATCACCAGCGTATCGCCTTCCCACGTGCCTACGGCGTCCCCAAACCACGCGAGATCCAGGCTCATGATGGGGTGATGCGGGCGGCCGTCGATCGGAATCACGCGAAAGAAGTTGCCCCGCGCATAGAGGAAAATCACCTCCCTCTCTGTCTGCACGATCTTCTGGGGAGGGCCCATACGTGGAACACCCCGTGGAAAGCAGAACCCCGACGGGTCTTCGGCATTCCCGTTCAAGTCCAGGTACTGCACCCGCTCCCAGTGCTCGGGTCGATAGAACGGCTTGTTGGGATTCACCCCGTTCCGGATGCCAGGATCGCGCTCTGCGTTGACCGCCGGTCCGCATTCCTGCCCCGGATGACACGGACGCCCCGTGCTGATGTAGATGAAGTCGTCAGCGCCGGCGCCGCCCTCCTCGACGGCAGCCGCGTTCAGTGCGGAGGCGCCGTCGTAGTCGGCACCTGGTGCCCAGAAGCCGGTGAGGTCCGGCGTGCCCTGCGCGGTTCGCGGGGTCTCCTGGTCGTTACCGGGCGCGCCCCCACATGCAAGCGCCGCAACCGAAAGCACCGCGACCGCGCTGTAGCCCAAGAGATGGCGTGTCATTGGCGTAGATTCCCTTCTGCTCTGCGTGGAGCCGTGCGAACGCCCTCAGTTGTCCAGTGGGTTGTTCGGATCGGCGTGAAAAATCGTGACTACGCGACCGTCCGGAAAAATGATGTCGCGCATGCGCCCCACGTTGGCGCCGTTCCAGGCTGGCGCGTAGGTCACCGTGTAGGTGTCGCCCACCTTGAACGTCCGCAACAAGCCCATGTTGCGCGCCCTATTCCGGCCGCCACCGGCCGAGATCTCGAACGGCGTGACTGTACCGTCCGGGTTCGTTATCTCGAAGAACCAGCGCGGGTGTGGATTGATGTTGGCAAACCTTTTCAGCTCGCCGACGAACTTCCCCGTCTTGCTCATATCGAACTCCGCCTGCACGGAGTGGTGCGCCAACGCCGGTGCGCCGGCCACGAACAAACCCGCCGCCGCGACCAGACCGAAGATTCTCTGCTTCATAGCTCAAGCCTCCTAAGAACGGCACCCTCCACGGCGCCGACGGCTACAGCACCCTCAGTTTCTGAGGGCGTCCGGCACCCGCATCACGACATACGGATTGTAGGTATTGGTCAGCGTCACCCTCAGATCAAGCAGAGTGACGTCTCCCCGCGTCTGGACGATGCGACGTGGCCACATGACGTCGGCCTTGTTGTCGTCCACGTTCCAATCGCCATACTCGGAATAGGTCGTCTCGGTCACCGTCTCGTCGAGCTGCGTCTCGACCCGGGTAATGTAGGTCCCGACCAGCCCCTCCATCAGTGGGTAGAACGGCAGCGTACGACCCCGGATGCGGGCCTGGGCTTCCGGTTCCGACGCCCAGTAGACGAACAGTTCGTTATCCCGACGCAGCGTGGCCGTCATGGTCACGTCATCGACAGGGGCGGGCAATGGAAATGTCAAGACGATGTCGTCGCCCTCGCGCGTCACCTCCGCCGCCTCGCCGGCGGCCACTGCGGCCTTGACCACCCCGATGGGGTTGGTCCAGTACTGCACCAGCCGCTCCCGCTCCGTGCCAGGCGCTGCTGTGGCGTTGAGGCCAGGCTCGGTTTCGTTCCACGCGGCGTCGCCCGACACGACCTCAATCTGCCGCTGCGCTTCGCCCCCGGGACCGGTGCGCGTGATGTCGACGCGCATGCCAGTGACGTAATAGTTCAGACTGAGCCGATAGTTCGTCACCTGGAATGTCTGCCCATCGACATTCATGGTGCCCTCGGCCCAGGCCTCTTGTGACGTAATGGAGTCTATCTCCTCAACCGTTCGCAGTATGCCGAGCGAATTGGCCGCGTCGTAGAGCACGGCCTCAAGCTCCGGGGCGGCGGGGCTTGCGACCTGGGCCATCGGCGCGCCGTGCATCAGCAGTGCGAGGACTGCGCCCGCCCCAAGTCCCGAGATGACCGATCCTTTTCTCGCCATGTGCACTCCTCGGGTCAACCGTTAGAAAGCGATAACGTCGGCGTGTCTCAGGCGCTTCGGACGACCTGTGCGCGCAGCATACTTGGAGTCGTCACGCTGGAGCAAGACGCACGCCCGGATGGCCTTCTGCGATGGTATAGAATCACCGCTCCGGCGTCTGATTCAGCAGTGCGAACCTAATTGTTTGGCCAGGGTACCACCGGGAGGAATCGAACATGCGCGTCACGCTCTTGCTCTTCGCGGCGGTGTTGTTGATGCCAGCGTCCGCGATGGCGCAGGGCTGGGATGTGTACATCAATACGGAGGATGGCTTCCGGGTTAATTTTCCGGGCGAGCCGACGGTGACCGAGACCACCTTTGCGACCGAGTACGGCCTCGACCTGCCGGCGCGCGTGCATACCGTCGTGCGGGGCCCCGAGCGTTACTCCATCACCGTGGTGGACTACAGGGAGGCGCCAAGACTCCTCGACGAAAAAGCGGTCACCACGTGTCCCCAGGATTTTCCGGACGAGCGCGCGTGCGGCTTGACCAACGCAGGGCGTGGCTACTGGAAAGAGGAGATCGGTGGCGCGCTGGTGTGGGCGACGTTCGGATTCATGACCAGAGACGCAGTGGTGACCCACCTGGCGTGGGCGTGGCAGGACCTGGTCGAAGGCCACGAGATCCAGCTCACCAATAACGCCGATCAGTCGCGCACCTTTGCCTTCCTCGCGATGCACCAGAACCGTCTGTACATCCTCGAGGGCACGGTGCCTGGCAATCACCCGCCACCGGCGCTGTTCCAGCAGTCGATGGGGTACGTGGAGCCGGATGGGACTCCGGTCCGCTACCAGACCGTCTACTCCAACCGCAACTCCGAGTACCCCGAGACGTTTCCAGGTCAGGCGAGTCGTGTGATACGGCGCGGCGGTGCGGCCGCCGCACCAGCGGCTGCCCCGTAGCGGCTGCACGCGTCCTTCACGTGGGGTCTTCCGATGGATAACAGTAGACGCTCGTTCATGAAACAGGCGGCGTTGGTCTCGGCGGCGATGGCCGCGTCAAAGAGCGCGGCTGTCCAGGCGGCGTCCGCCCAGGGTGCGGCGCCAGCGGGATTCACACGTATCGCGGTCGAGGAGACCTTCAGCGTGCCAGAGGTACTGGATGCCCTCAGGGACATGCTGGAAAGGGATCCCGACGCAGAACAGGGTTTGACAGCGCCTCCGTATGTCGCCACCGATACCATCCGCGCGCTGTATGACCTCGGTGAAGGGCGGATCGCAGCCATGGATGCCGCGCGCGTGGACAAACAGGTGCTGTCGCTCTGGTCGCCAGGCGTGCAGGCCTTCGATCCGATGCTCGGGGCCGAGCTGGCGCGTCTGGTCAACGATCGGGTCGCGGAGGCCGTCGGCCAGCATCCAGATCGCTTCGCCGCGCTGGCAACCATCGCACCTCAGGCCCCGGCCGAGGCGGCGCAGGAACTCGAGCGAGCCGTCTCCCAACTCGGTTTGAACGGTGTGATCATCAACTCACACACCAAGAGCGAGCATCTCGACGACGCCAAGTTCTGGCCGATTTTCGAGGCCGCGCAGGCCTTGAATACGCCGATCTACCTGCACCCGCGCAACGCCCCGGTGCAGATGTACGACGCCTTCACGGACTACACCATGGGCGGGGCCCTCTGGGGATTCGCCATGGAGACATCGACCCATGTCGTGCGCTTGTTGATGAGCGGTGTCTTCGACCAGTTTCCAGACCTCAAGATCGTCCTGGGACACCTGGGAGAAGGCCTCCCGTTCTGGCTGGACCGGCTCGATTCGGTGTCGGCACGACCAGGTATGCCGACCTTGCAGCGCAGGCCCAGCGAGTACTTCCGGAACAACTTCTGGATCACGACGAGCGCCATGTTCTGGGATCCTGCGCTCGTGTTTTGCCATGCGGTCCTGGGCGCCGACAGGATCCTGTTTGCCACAGACTCGCCCTTCGCATCCAGCGAGGCGGGCACTCGCTGGCTCGACGCCGCTCCCCTGCCGGAAGCGGACAAGCGGAAGATCTATCAGGAGAACGCCGAGGCGCTCTTTTCTCTGTAGCGTGGGTTTTCTCAAGCCTCGAGAAAACTGGCGAGTGCGCGGTACGTCTCGTCCGGCGCCTGTTCCTGCGGGTAGTGACCGGCGGGCAGTGCTTCGAAACCCACGATGTTGGCCGCGTATTGGGGCCAGACATCGCGCGGCGTGAAGTACTGCTGGACGTGGGACTTGGCGCCCCACAGAACGAGCGTCGGGCACTGAACCTTGTTGCCCGCCTCGAAGTCCTTGGTGTCCATCTCGAAATCCAGCGTCGCCGCCGCCCGATAGTCTTCGCACACGCCGTGGATCTGCTCAGGCGTGCAGCAGCGAATGTACTCGGCCACCGCCTCGGGTTCGACGCCGCTCTGCCCGTGCATGTGCTTCTCCAACTTCTTCCTCATGTAGTACTCGAGATTCGAGGAGAGCAGGCGCTCGGGGAAATCGTAGGGCTGCGCGAGGAACATCCAGTGATACGAGTGCAGCGCCCAGTCGCGCGGACACGCCGTCCAGACATGATGCGTCGGCAGGATGTCGATGCTCGCGAACCTGAGCACCCGGTCTGGATAATCGAGCGCCATGCGAAACGCCGTGCGCGCGCCGCGGTCGTGACCGACGACGAAGAACTGCGTGAAGCCGAGATGCGCCATGACCTCGATCTGGTCCTCCCCCATCCGTCGGAATGTGTAGTTGCTGTGATCGGGCCTCCCGCGCGGCTTCGAGCTATCGCCGTACCCACGCAGATCAGCGGCCACCACGGTGTACTGCTCGGCGAGCCGCCTCGCGATCTTGTGCCAGGTGACGTGGGTGAGAGGATTGCCGTGCAACAGCAGAAGCGCGGGGCCCTTGCCACCGTAACGGAGGTTGATCGTGACCTCGGGGTCGCTGGTCTGAACCTGGATCTGCTTGAAGTCTTCGAACATCGCGCGCCCCATCCTGTTATGACCCGTTCCGTGTCGCCGGCGGGTTCCCTCTCGCGCGATTGACGTGACCGTGGGGGCGAGTACGACCGAGGGCTACGCCGTCAGGGTGTTTCTTCGGCCAGCTGCTTCTCCGCGAAAGCCTTCAGTTCTTCCAGTAACGCCGCAAACTCCTCGGGCGCTACGAACGGGTGTGGGTCACCGGGTGTGCGCTCCGCGAGCTTCTCGGCGCGCTGAAGGACGTCGCCCCGCCACGGATGATTCGGCACGTTGACCTGTATGCCGGGGATACGCATGATCCGCTCGAGTGCGGCGATGTTTTCGCGCAACATGCCGCGGGGCGTCACGCCGCCGAGCGTAAATGCCTTGTACGGCGTGCCGGCATCGTAGACGGTCTGCTCGATGGACAGTCCCCCTGGCGTATGACCAGGCAGGGCATGAAACGTCAGCGTCGCGTCGCCCAGCGTCAGCGTGTCGCCATCTGTGAACACGATGTCGCGCCGGGGTACACGTGCGCGATCCGAAGGGTTGTCGGCAAGGGCGTTCCAGTCCCCTTCGATCATGCCAACGCTGGGGCCGTAGGTCTCCTGGATCCGCGCGGCGCCGCCGTAGTGATCCACGTGGGCATGCGTGACGAGCAGATATCTGATGTCGCTGGGGTCGAATCCGAGCGTCTGGATCGAGTCGATCAGATGGTCGACGTAGGGCTCTTGGAGCGCATCAATAAGGATGAGGCCCTGGCTCGTGGTCACCAGCCAGCTCGCCAGATGCCCGATGCCGACATAGTACAGATTGTCGAAGACCTTGAACGGTGGGATCTTCTGCAGCTCGACGTTGTCCCGCTCGTTCTCGAGGCGATCGAAGCGTGACGCGCCCTCCTGGGCCTGAGCGACAGCCGATGTCTGGCTCCCCAGCGTCCATACCGACAGGACGACGGCGACAAGACCGAGCGTGCGTACGGTTCGCGATGCTAGAACCCTGGAAACGGGCGCCGCGCTCCGGGACTTGTGCAACGAATCACGTTTACAGGGGACTAGTCCCACTCGATCTCGACGCCGTGGCCTCGCGCCGTATCTCCATGCATGGGCGTCAGGAATCCGAGCAGACAGCCGGGGGAACCGTCTCGCAGCTTATGGCACCGCACCGAGACGGCGTCGCCCGCTACGACATCCTCGCGCTTGATGCCGTTTCTCTCGAGCCCAGCGGGACCGGTCGCCTCCAGGAGCCACACTGTCGGCTCGCCACTACCATCGTCGACTTCGAGGGAGACCCAGGAATGCGGGTTGATCCGTAGCACTTCCGTGACCGTGCCCTCGATTACCGTGAAGTCATCCATGGCGTAGTTGCCGTGGGAATGATGTGCCGAAGCCGGAAAGGCAAAGGACACCGCACACACAAGCGCAAGACCGAAGAACCCCAATCGCATGCTCATCCTCCCAATGTCCCGAGTCCGACACGCTCGGCCGATAGTTCTCATTCTGGCGTCATCGTTGGCGCGCGTCTAGCGTCAAACGACCGTCCGGCGTCATCGTTGGCGCGCTGGCGCTGGGTAGCCGTTGGAATAGTCAGTCATATACCGAACGACCCGCCCCTCCACGTCGAGCAATCGCAGCGACTGCCCAAAGATCGACGGCTCTGGCGATCCGGCAGGCACGGTCGCCTCCTGGATGTAGAGACGGTTCTCGTGCATGTGGATCTCAACGTAACTCCGGGACTGGTCCGGATTGACGAGCTGTATCTGATGCCCGCCGATCCGGTCGATGCGGCTATACCCGAAATACGTCACCTCGTCGGCCCGGGTCAGGAACTCCCGTGCCGCACGATTGGGCGCGGCGTATATGTCCACGGTCCAGTAGTCTTCCGAACAGTCGCTCTGGGCATCCGGAGGACAGTCCTCCACCCGTGCCTTGAAGATCTCGGCGGCGTTGGTGTGGTCGACCACGGTGATCGAGTAACGGCTCTCGCCGTTGACCCGCGTATGCACACTGGCCGGGTACTCGGCCTCATATTGTGAGGTGTAGGTGGTGGCCTCCACTGTTGGTTCGCCCGGGAAATTGATACTGAAGCGATCCTCGAGGCTCGTGTATTCGATCCAACTCTGGGCGAAGGCCGGCGCCGACACACAGAGCATCGACACACAGAGGATACAGACCACCGGAATGAGTTGACGCAGGCGCATGACATGCCCTCCCAGGCTCTCCACCTAACGCGGATTTCATGAGCGCGTAGCGCCCGAGTAACCGCAATCACCACCGGCGTCGGTAGATCCGGGGAGTACACGGCCATCAGTCGCCACTCTCCCGCCGCCGGAGTACCACGACCGAGCGCTAGTCGCATCACGAGAGGGACGACGCGAGGTCTATCCCCCTGTAGGTTCAGCGTGCAGCGCCATCATCCGCCCGGGCCAGAGGGTTGTCAAGCGGACAGAGCGCCCCGGAAACTCAGGCGTCGAACGCCGACCCAGACTTGGGTACAAAAAAACGGGGACGGCCCATTTACAGGACCGCCCCCGGTGTCGTGACTCCTCGACTAGCTGGTTTCTAGAACAGGAACCGGCTGCCGAGCTGAATCTGACGTGAGTACCCGATACCGGCGATGTAGTCGAAGGGCTCCCGGAACGAGGAACTCCGCCCGTTACCCTGGTACCTGTTGCCGAAGTTGACGCTGTTCGTCACGTTCAGGAACTCGACGAACAGGCCGAGCTGCCTGGTCCCACCCAGCGGGAGGAACTTCGTCGCCCGCAGGTCGGCGACGAACGTGTGGTCGCCCCGGGCCTCATTGACCGACGCCTGCCTCCCATCCGGGAAGATGAAGCGGTCGTTGTTGCGCCCATCGCGGTTCGTGTCGCGGCCGGTCCGGAGGTTATACGGCCGCGCGCTGGCCAGCTGCACCACGGGCGACAGCTGGATGCCGTACGGCAACTCGAACACGCCACTGGCCACGAAGCGGTGGCGCTCGTCGATCGTATTCGGTCCCCACTCGCCGGGCCCTCTGTGGTCAAGCGCGTGCATCGACGCCGGGGCCCCCGAGCGATTGCCCGACGAGCCGCCATACGATTCGGACTTCGCCAGCGTGTAGTGCGCCTGGAAGTTCGCATTGTCAAAGCGCTGCTGGACGCGGAACGTCAGCGCGTCATACTGCTGCTCGCCGCACGAACACATAATGTCGATGCGGGACATCAGGCCGGAATCACCAAAATACGGAACGCCATCGATCGTCCCAGTGAGCGTCCCGAACTGCTCCGACAGGATCCGTGGCGACCCGCTGATCCGGGGATTGGAGTCGGTCGAGCGCCAACTGTGACGCCCCTCGGTGCGCGTGTAATCCACCGTGAGCACGGTGTTCTGGTTCAGCGTCTGGGCCACGCCGATATGGAAATGGTGCATCTGCGGACTCACGATGTTGTTCGCGAGCCATTCGCCAGTCGACCCCGACGGCAACACGCCCTCGGACGGGGGCTGCGGGAAGCCCGGATCGATGCCATAGCGGTAGTCGGCCATCTGGCCCACGCCCACGCTGGTGTTGCGCAACTCGGCCACCGCATTGATCGGCCGGCGGTTCAGGAAGATGATGTCGCCGCCCGCCGCCGCCGTGTTGTACTGGTCGTAGTAGAACCCGTAGCCCCCGCGGACGACGGTCGATCCCGTCCCTGATGCGTCCCAGGCAAAGCCGACCCGCGGTGAGAGATCACTGCGTGGGGTATTGGGCAGCACGCCGTGCTCGTGCCCGATCGCTCGCAACGCGAGCATCGTCAGGTTCTGGTCCCAGTTGGGCTGATCCATCAGGTTGATGTCGGTGTCGTAGCGCAGCCCCAGATTCAGCGTCAGGTTCGGCGTGACCCGCCAGTCGTCCTGGAACCAGGCCCCGACCTGCTCCGCGGTGAGCACACTGTCGCCCCAGCTGCCGACGCCGTTCATCGCGCCGCCGTTGGCCTGCGTCCACTGCTGCAGCGCGCCCGGGGTCTGGAGGCCCTGCGGATAGAGGCCGTTGGTGTTGTTCAGAATCGTCGCCGGACTGTCGAAGAACGTGTAGGTGGCGAACTGCTCATTCCCGTTTTCCAGCCCCAGTCCAGGCAGATGCTTGTAGTCGAAGCCCGTTCTGATCGAGTGGGCCCCCATCAGCACCGAGACGTCGTCGCGAAACTGGATCACCCAGCGATCCGAGCGCGACCCTGACGACCCCCGGCCGCCACTCGAGACCCCCGCGAACTCAAGCGAGTTCGGGAAGATGTCGACGTTCGGAAATTCCTTCGTGTACTCCGCGAGACTGTTCCGATTGATCGCGTTGCTCACGTAGGGCATGTGGCTCGACTGGAACGTGAACTGGTTCAGCCCGCGATTCCCCATCACCAGGCTGTGCTGGGCAGCGCCGCTCCACGCGTGGAGCTGGATGTTTTCAATCTCTCTGTTGTCATTGCTCACGTTGGCCCGCGCATTGTCGCGCCGATCTCGCTGGTACGCATAGCGGTAGGAGACCGACTGGTTGTTACTGAGCTGGGCGTTCACCTTGGCCGAGATCATCGTGAGCGACCCGTTCCGCTGCAGAAAGTTTCCATGCCCCCGCCACACCTGATCCTCAGGGAGCTGCCCGGCATCGGCCAGCGCGATCATATCCTCGATCAGGTCAAAGTTCCTCTGAGGGATCGCTTGGGCCGTCACTTCCTGCATCCGCTCGCCGGCGGCAAAGAAGAACACCCGGTTCTGCATGAGCGGCCCGCCAATGGACCCGCCGTACGTCTGTCGGCTGAAGGGCACCTCGTCCGCCCCGGCTTCCGCGGTGAAGAAGTCTTTCGCGGTCAGAGCCTCGTCGCGTTCGTAGATGAACGCTGAGCCACGCAGCTGGTTGGTCCCCGACTTGGTGACCAGCGACAGGGCGGCGCCGGAGGAGCGGCCGTCGGTTGCGTTGAACTGTGTCACCGACAACTCAAACTGCTCGATGCCCTCGGTCGTGAAGCTCATCAGCGGACCGCCGTAGTGGTTGTCGCGGTTGTCGGCGCCGTCGACCGTCGCGCCCATGTTGCCACCCCTGGAACCCGCGAAGGAGGTCGTCCCGGCATTCGATTTGGTCCGGTGCAGCGGCCTGATGGGGGTCGCCCCCGGCAGCAGATTCAGCATGCCGGCGATGGTCCGGTTGACCAGCGGCGTATTGACCAGCTCGGTCGCCTCGATCGACGTCGCCAGATTCGACTGCGTGACCTCGATCAGCGGAGCCTCGCCGGTGACCGTCACCGTCTCTTCCAGCCCCGCCAGCTGCAGCGTAAAGTCGAGCGACAGTGTCTGGTTGATGCCCAGCGGAATATTGTCCCTCGTCTCGGTGGCGAAGCCAGGCAGGCTCGTTGTGATGCTGTACGTGCCGGGCGGCAGGCCCGGTAGGTTGAACAGACCCGCGTTGTTGCTCGTCCCTTCGCGGACCACACCGGTCTCCAGGTTGACCAAGATGACCGACACGCCCGGCAGCACGCCGGCGTCCGCGTCGATCACGAGCCCGTTAAACGTGCTCTGCGCCACGGCTGGCGACGCGGTCATGAGCACGAGCAGGGGTACAAACAAGAAACCGCGACAGAGGCGGCCGACAATAGATGATCTCATCAGTTTTTTACTCCTAAAGGATCCGAAGAGCTTGCCCAACCAGACGCGTAATGCCTTCAGATGTACCCGAAGACCCGCACTTTCTTAAATCGCCCTCGCCTGTCGACGGACGAAATGCTTAGCCGATAGAATCTCAACCGACCACGAGTCGCGGACCGGACCGATTACCGCCAGACTATACGCCTATTCGCTTGGGAGTCATAGACCAAATTTGCACGGCATATCGGCTTGACCGGTTCAGGTTTTTGGACTGACTGGATCCAAATACTTGAAGTCAAAAGCGCTAAGGGCTCTGTCTCAAAATTGCCCAGATATGGCGATGTTGAGGGACCTGAGCGCGGGCCACTCAGACGCCAAGGGCTGCTAAACTACGGGCCGTGCGCAATACATTCTGGTCGCTCCTGCTAGGTATGCTAGTGACGGGTGGGCTGCTCGCTGCGCAGTCGGCGCAGGCGCCCGCCGACCAGCCAGACGAATCCCCGGCGGTCACGTTCCAGGTCCAGATCGACTACGTCGAGGTGGACGCTATCGTCACCGACGCTGACGGGAACCCGGTGCGCGACCTCGGCCCCGACGACTTCGAGGTGCTCGAGGACGACGTGCTACAGGATGTCGAGCTGTTCTCCTTCGTGGACGTGCCGATCGTCTCGCCAGACCAGCCGCGGCGCGGGACCGCACCCATCGAGCCCGATGTCCACAATAACTATGAATTCGACGGCCGTCTCTACGTGCTCATGCTCGACGATCTCCACACGTCCTTTCAGCGGTCCGAGGTCGTGAGGGCCGCCGCGCGAGAGTTTGTCGAGGACCACGTGGCACCGAACGACCTGGCGGCCGTCGTGCACCTCAGCGGCCTCGGCAACAACGGTCAGAACCTGACGACCAACAAGCGGCTGCTGTTCGAGGCCATCGACAAGTTCGTCGGGCGGAACCTCGAGGGCGCGACCGCGAACCGGCTCGAGCAATATGTGGGGGCGACGGCCCGACTCGACAATCCCGACGTGAGCGACCTCCAGGATCTGCTCAGATTCGAGCGGGCCTACAACGCCGAGTCCTCGATGGACGCGGTCGCCAGCGTGGCGCAGTACGTGGAGGGCGTGCGCGGGCTGCGCAAGGCGCTGCTCTACTTCGGCGAAGGACTCGACTACAACGTGCTCGACCCGTTCAACAGCCGCGAAGCCGATACCGTGATCAATAGCGTCAAGGACGCGATCGCCGCGGCGACGCGCGCCAACGCCGCCATCTACACGATCGATGCTCGAGGCCTAGCCGCCGAGCAGGTCCCGATCGACGTGCGAGGCCAGCCCCTCGTGGAACGAAACGTGGGACTCTCGCCCGACGACATCCAGAACGAGACCTTCCTTGCACAGCAGAGCTTGCAGACGCTGTCTGAGCAAACAGGGGGCTACGCCCTTGTGAACTCGAACGACTACGCACGCGCGTTCGATCGCATCGTCCGAGAGAACAGCGCGTACTACCTGCTCGGCTACTACCCGACCGACGAACGACAGGATGACGAGTTCAGGACAATCGAGGTTCGCGTCACGCGCCCCGGTTTGCAGGTGCGCGCGCGCCGGGGTTACGTGCCACCGGACGGATCAGTCAACCTCCCGGCCGACGACGTATTGGGGGAAACGTCTGCACGACTGCGCAACGCGCTCTTCAGCCCGGTTCCCGACAAGGGTCTCGGCATGGCAATGAGCGCGACGGCCTTCAAGGGTGAAGGCTCGAACGCGTCGGTGCTGGTCACGGTGCGAATCGACGGCGACCGCTTCAGCTTTACTGAACAGGACGGGCTGCTGACCGACTCCCTTGAACTGTCGGTCATGGCGGTCGATCCGGCGGGCAACGTGCCGCAAGGGAGCCGACAGGCCCTCGACATGGCGCTACAGCCCGAGACAGGCGAGATCGTCCAGGCCGCCGGGTTCCGTTTGCAGTCACGGCTGTCGCTGGAACCGGGGCGCTATCAGCTTCGTGCCGGCGTCCTGACCGGGGGCACGGATTCGGTGGGCACGGTCCACGCCGATCTCGAGGTGCCTGATTTCTCTGAAGAGTTGTTCTCGATGAGCGGCATCATCATCAGCTCTGACTTTACCGCGATGATCCCGGCGGCGAGTTTCGACGAGCAAGTCAGGGCTGCGCTGCCGACGCCTCAGACAACGGGTCGCACGTTTGCCACCGCCGATACGATCCGCGTGTTCACCGAGATCTACGACAACCGACCGCGGCCGCCGCACCAGGTGGAGATCACCACGACGCTGCGCGTCGCTGGCGGGCGCGTGGTGTCGGCAACCAGCGACCAGCGGTCCAGCGATGAGTTGCAGGGCGTGCCCGGCGGTTACGGTCACGTCGCGGAAATCCCGCTTCGGGATGTCGCGCCGGGCGAGTACGTGCTGCGGGTCGAGGCTGAGTCGCGGTTGGCCGCCAGCATGCCCGTCGCTCGCGAGGTAATGATTCGGGTCAGCTCGCCGCCAGGCGTCGAAACGGAGGCCAGCGCGTTGGCGATGCCGTCGGCCCGCGCCTTCGTGGATGTCACGAGTGGTGCGCAGAGTGGGGTCGATGACATGCGCGGCGTCGTTGCCCGCAACGACGGTGAGTTACAGGCACTCTGGTCGAGCCTCGGACTCGAGCGCGCGATGCCACGGGTCACGTTCGACAACACGATGATCGTGGCCATCTATCTTGGGTCGAGGCCCTCAGCCGGTTACGGTGCCGAGATCGTCGGCGTGAGGCGCGACGGCCAGACGATGATCGTGGAGTGGGTCGAGCGGTTGCCCCGCCCCGGAGACACGGCGGCGGCTGAGGCCGTGACGACGCCGTACGTCATCGCGGGCGTGCCGGCGTTTGCCGGCCAAGTGCAATTCGCCAAGCTCGCCGCCGTACCAGAGTAGATCGTCGCGGCTGCGTCGGCCACCCAAGCACCACTGCCTCGTGGAACGGGACAGCCCGTCGGCGTGGGCGCCGCCTATCTCTCGTCGAGCACGTTATAGATGCGCTGAATCGTTCGCTCGTCAGTGCCCGGCGCGCGGAAGTTCGCGTAATGTTCCTGATGCTTCGTCAGATCGACTCGTGTCGCAGCCTCGGCCACCGGCACATTCTGTTCGTGCAGCGCCTTGGTCTGCTCCCAGAGGTCGCGTAAGAACGCCTGGAAATACCCGACCGTCTCCTTGCCCGTGAACGGGGGGCCGTGGCCCGAGATCACGTGCTCGAAATCCATGTCCTTCAACGGCTCGAGGTTGTCGGCCCAGAGATCATGGAAGCCGAACCGGAGTGCCCCTGTCCGGCTCCCTTCCCAATAGTCACCCGTCATGATTACCCGTTCCGCGGGCAGATACACGAGAAGGTCGCCCACGCTGTGGCCAAGACCCGGGTGGATGATCTGGATCTCGCGGTCTCCGCTGTAGATCGTCAGCCGATCCGTCACCGTGACGTTGGGTGGCGTCGGCACGGTTTCCTTCAACTGTTCGCCGAAGGCCTGCCGCACGGCGAGTTGTTGCTCAAGCTCGGCGCGGCGCGCTGGATCCTGCTCGGCCGCCACGCGTGACTGCAGGGCCTCAATCGTCGCCGGCAGGTCACTGAGTGCCACTTCGAGACGCGCTTGCAGGACGCCGTCGACGATCGCTTTCCGCGCGTTGACATGGCCGATGATTTGCACGTCCGGACCGAATATCTGGTTCCCGTCTGTGTGGTCGTAGTGCCAGTGCGTGTTGACGACGTAACGAATCGGCTTGTCGGTGAGCGTCTTGATATCGGCGACAAGGCGACGCGTCGCCTCCGGCGTAATGTTGGTATCCACCAGCAGCACGTCGTCCTGGTTGATGACGACCGCGACCGTATCTTGTGTCTGGATCGTGCCGTTGCCGACCGCGGCGTAGACGTCGGGGGCGACCTCGATGAACCGGTGCGCGAGCGACTGTGCGTCGGCCACGCCAGATGCCGCGCCGAGTCCGATCACGCCTAAGACCAGCAGTCGTAGTGCTCGCTTCACGTCGTGCCTCCCTTTCCTGTTTCCAAAATCAGTGCGAGTCCGTCGGCATTCGCCCAGCGATGCATTAGCGACTGCGCGTATCCATCGCCTCAGCGACGCACGCGAAGTTCTCCGCTTCATCGGTGCTCCCGCTACCGTTCCATCTGGCGACTTGACCGAACGGGCACAGCGGACGCGTGCGGACGACCCGCTCTCCCTCGACGCGTGACGCAATGATCCGAGTCGGCTTCTCACCTCGCTCAACCCACCCCTCGAGCGCCGCCATCCGATCGAATGTGTCCGGTCCGGGTCCGCCGTCACAGTGCGCCACGCCCGGCAGCATGAACAGCGCAATCGAGTCGTTCGCCGACTCGCCCACGGTCTCCAGGACGCTTTCAAAAAAGATGGTGCTGTTCTGCGGCGTGACCTGCGGGTCGGCCCACCCGTGCCACATGAGCACCTTGCCACCGCGATCGAAGAACGGCTTCAGGTCGAAGTTCTTCGATCCAAGCAGACCACCGTCAACCGCATCAGCCCGAGCGACATCGGTCGAAGTGTCGAAGTCAACGGGATCCCAGTTCGGATCGCCATACGTGATGTTCTTGATCCGGCGAAGCGCATTCCCGAGAGGCTCGGGCCCTCCCAACCTGTCCCACTCCAGTTCGGAACCGGGCCACAGGTGCCCTTCAAACAACACCTCGCCGGTGACTGGATGTCGCAGCGACGAGGTCAAAGCCTTGGCCGACTGGACCTCGGCTGGGGTAAGGCAGGAAGGGGCATCGGCGCCTCCACACTGCAGCGTCGCGTAGTCGAACGTACACGCCGTAGGGTTCTCGATGACACCGTCCTCCACCCCATCGCGCGCATCGCATGCATTCAGTACCGCCTCATGAATCATGGGGTACTTGCTGGCGGGTATGGTGCTGGTGGCCGTACGATTCACGAGACGATTGATGCCCACGCGAGCCGCGTCCATGACCATCGAGTTCCACGAAGCGGCACCGGCGACGATCCCGTTGAAATCGTCGGGATAGCGCTGCGCGCTGGTCAAGCCGTGGCGGCCGCCGCCGGAGCATCCGTTGAAATACGACCACGCAGGCCCTTCGTCGAAATGGGCCGCGATGACCGCCTTGCTCTTCGCGGCCATCTCGTGCATCGCCCGGTACGCAAAGTCGACCAACTTCTCGGGGTACTGCGGCATGAAGTTGGCGTTATTGCCCACGTGCCCCGTGTCGGTGCCCGCCGTGGCGTACCCGGCCGCCAGCGCGGGCGCCATGGTGCGATACGGTATCGACCCGGCCATGCCTCCCTGACCGATGGCCTGGAAGCTGCCATTCCATCCGGAGGCCGGAAGCCAGACCTCTATCTTGATATCTGAATCACTGGTGGGCGCGCTGGTCAGCATGATCCTGCAGAACGCAGGCAGGCGTGCGTAGTCCTGTGCCGCGTTGCCCGCTCCACCGGGCGGCGTGAATGCCCCCGCGGCGACAACCTCCGCGGCGTCCACCGTGCCGTGAGGCAGGGACAGTTGCGTCAGCGCCTCGCAGGTCGTGGCGGCCAACCCTGGCGAAGCGAAAAGCAGTGCGGCCGTCGCGAGCGACAACACCGTCGAGTTCAGTGTCAGTGATCGCCGATTCATAACTCCCCCTGCTTGCTTGCATGCTGAGCTTGTCTGCCGTGCGCGCTGGCTGTGTCTACTGACGGCGTCCAACCGCTGTTGATCGACCGTGCCAGGCGAGCGCTACTGAACCGGGACCGGTCTCGCGAAGCTGGCATCGTCGATCTCCACGTTGGGCTGCACGTCGTTGAGCGCGATTCTGACTTCTCCGCCCGTCCAGGTAATCCTCCAACTGAAGGGCATCTGCACCCCGACGCCGGCAACCTCGCGATAGTCGGTGTAGTCAAGCCGTGTTGGCACGGGACCCACTGCGGTGATGTTCCAGCGAATCAGCCGGGTGAGGAGACCGGACTCCTCGAAGTACAGGGCAATCGGTGTCTCGCCCTCTTTCGTCCCGTACAAGACGTTGACCTGGCGGCCGTCGATGTCGGCAAAGCCCACCTGCCACTCTGTATACGCCTGCTGGATTCCGCCAGGAAACGACATCCTCGCGTCGATCCCGGCACCGATCAGATTGCCACCCGTCATAGGGACCACCGGAATTGGCGTGTTTGGCTGCATCTTCCAGGCGCCGACTCCGTCGGTCGTCCAGACGCTGAGCCCCTCAGGACCTTGGGCCACGATGCTGCGTTGGTTCGGGGCTCTGGCGAAGATCTCCATCGGCACATCCTGCTGCCCCGTGTCGTATCCGGCGTACGTCCCGGTCGCCACATAGCTCGTGACGTTCGCCAGTCGATCGGCCCCGCCAAGCGCCTCGTAGTACGCGGCAAAGATCTCGTCCGCGGGCGGAGCGATGAACGCGGGAAAGAACTCAATTTCGTACGGGTCTTCCACGAGCGGACCGTACTGCAGGTCGAGGCTCGCCACGACGTCGGGTTTGTTGTCACTGGTATGGCACGTGAAACAGGTCACGCGCTGCTCTCCGCCGAAGTACGTCCTGTTGATGGTGTTCACCATCACCACCATCTGGCGCGCCCGCTGAATCAGCGGCGTCGGGATCGCAAACGCATCGAACGTCGACGCGTTGGCGATTTCGGGAGAATGGCAACTGACACAGTCGTAGCCGAGCGCGTTGGCAAACATGCCCATCGAGTCCAGGAACTCGTCCACCGGAATGCCTTTGAGGACCTGGATGTCCTTGAACACGGTCTCGGACATCTCCGGGCTCGGCTCCGGTGGGCCTTGCCGTGATGCTGAGACGACGCCCACGCTGCCCACGTACAGCGCGATCACCGTCGCCATCACGTAATGGATCACACCCACTCCTCCACGCCTCATCGCGTCCCCCTGTAAAGGCTCTTCACTGCTGTCACCCGGGAGGCGCCGAGAACTGGATTGGCGCTTAAAGAAAACGCCCCGAGCCACGCCGATCATCGAGCGACCGGCTGCACTCGGGGCGGTGAGTCTGCAACGACCTTCGAGCGGGCTGCGCCTAATCAGCCACGCTCCCGAGTTGCCATGTGCTGCATGTCCTGCTCGTCACACGGAGGATCCTCGGTCAGTCGGGCCAGTGGGTCCGTGTTGAGTTGTCTCCTGACCGGCTCCATCTCCCACGGCTGCGTCAGCACATCCGGATCGTGAACGGTTGCCTGCCAGATGAGCGTGTTGCCCTCGCGCCTGACGGTTTCCACCACCCGCATGTCGAAGCTGTGAAAATAGCCCGGCCAGCCAAGCCAGCTTTCGTTCGTAAAGCCGACGCTCTCAATGACGAGCGTGTCGCCCTCCCAGTGGCCCGAGGGTTCCCCGTCCCACTGCACATCCTGAGCCCGAACGGGATCATGCGGACGACCGTCGGTCGGGATCACGCGGAACCGATTCATTCTCTGATAGAGAAACACCACCGACGTTTCGTCTTGCACGATCTTGTCCGGGGCCCCCACGCGAGGCACACCCCGCGGATAACAATGGCCGCTCAGATCCATCCGGTTCCCGTTCACGTCCAGATTCTGGACCCTGTCCCAGTACTCCGGCTTGTAGAGAGGAACGTTGTAGTGCTCGCCGCCGACTCGCTGCTCCAGACCGGAGTCGCGTTCGGAGTTCACAGCCTCGCGGCATTCCTGCCCTGGATGACACGGGCGAAAGGGGCTTAGCGACGAGACGTTCCCTGCCTCATCAGGCGTGTAGTCGCGCCCTCCGCCTCGGCGTCCCCCGTTCCACGTGCCGGAAAGGTCGGGCTGGCCGTCCGCCAAGTGCGGCGTCGACTGGGCGCCAAGCGGCGTCGGCCCCGCCACGCCCAGCCATACCACAGCGGCAAGCGCCGACGCGACGGTCGCGCTGGTTGAGAGTCGGTACGTCATGATCGTGTTCCCTTTCGAGTGTGCAGCGGTGACCGAGGACGTCTAGCAGGCTGCTGAAGAACCCGGGTGATCGGGCCGTTTTCTAAGGATCATGCGAGTCACCACCGACCGACAACGGTGCGCACGGCTGTGCGCTGGCCCCGATCAAGGGGCCGGCGACACGCGCGGCCGGTGATCAGGGACACCTCGCCTCCAGATTCCGCAGCCGGACCAAGTTATAGACCGTGGCGGCGAAGGTAAGCTGCCAATCCACGAGGGCGACACCGCGATGCCGGAGTTTGCGCAAGCCGCCGACGGTCTTCATCCAGCCAAAGACCTGTTCTACGAGTTTCCGTTTCCGCTGACTGACATGATAGCCCGCATGCCGCGTGGTCCGGCCATCGATCGCACTCCAGCGGACCTTCTGAGCAACGTGGGGCGTGACGGCCCGGATACGGACAGCGGCCACAAAGCTTGCCACATCGTAGCCCTTGTCCGCCCCGACCGTGCTGCCCGGCGGCGCGCTGGCCTCCAGCAACAGCGCCGCTGCCTCGCGTTCGGCGGTCCCCGTCGCGTGAGTCGCGCAGACGTTGGCGACAAGTCCCTGTCGATTGTCCAGCAGCACGTGGCCCAGATACGCCAGCTTGGCTTCCTTCCCCTGGCCCTTCCGAGGCAGCATCGCCTCCGGATCGGTCGTCGACTGGTGCGTGTCGTTGCGCCGCCGCTCCCCGTGGAAGTTGACCGTGGGATTCCCGGGGTCATCGGGCGGGTCGCTCTCCGCCGCGTCCCGGCACCGAAAGCTCTTCAGGCTGGCCCACGCTTCCAATTGGGTCCCATCCACAGTGAAGTGTTCGTCCGAGAGCAGCCCGGCCGCCCGCGCGTGGGCCTGCACCGCATCAAAGAAGGCGGCCGCGAGATCGCCCGCCAGCAGCCGGTCGCGATTCTTGGTAAACGTGGTGGGATGCCAAACCGGGTCGTCCAAATTCAAGCCCACGAACCAGCGGAACAGCAGGTTGTAATTGAGCTCTTCCATCAGCAGCCGCTCGCTCCGCACCGTGTAGAGCACCTGCAGCAACAACGCGCGCAGCAGCTGTTCCGGCGGGATCGACGGACGCCCTGTGTTGGCGTACAGGCCGGCGAACCTGCGCGACATCGTTCTCAGCGCTTCGTCCGTCAGCGCGCGAACCGCGCGGAGCGGATGGTCGGCTGGCACGCGCTGTTCCGGCGACAGGTAGCTGAACATGTGAGTGCTTTGCTCATCGTGTCCGCGCATGATGGGGCTCCCTTCAGCGGTGTTGGGAGCATGGTAGTACGCCGGGATCGATCTGTCGATCCCATTTCACGGAGTTTTTCAGCAGCCTGCTAGTCCACCTTCACGTCAAGCTTGGTCGGATCCTGATGAAACAACGTGACCGTCCGGCCGTTCGGGAAGGTCAGCGTACGCAGTCGCCCGACGTTGGCGCCACTATTCGCCGGGGCGAACGTGACATGGTAGGTCTCGCCCGGGACGAAAATTCTGGCGAGGCCCGCCTGGCGCATGGCGCCTGGACCGGACGCCGTGAACTCCCAGACAACCGGCGGGGCACCAGGGGCGGCGTCAGGGATGGCCTCCTCGAAGTACCACCGCACGTGGGGGTTGATCATAGCGAACCGCGTCAGGACGCCAGTGATTTCCTCGGTCCGGTTGGTGTCGAACTCCGCCTGGATCGCGTGATGCGCGGTCACCGTTGTTGGAAGCGCGAGAAACGCGCAGACTACCCCCGCGCCTACAATCGTCAACGTCGCCGCGAAAGCTTTCGATCGCATCGCATCCTCCTGAGATTCGCGCACATCCGGTGCGCGCCTTCGTTCACTGTTTACACGCCTGCCCCGCCAGGACATAGAATCCCTTCGCGCGGGACTAGGGATTCCCAACCGCTCTGACCGCATCCGGTATCGGCATGACGACATACGGATTGTACGTATTCGTCTCGCGGATCGTGAGGTCCAACACGGTGCCGTCCGCGCGCCGCTGCACGATGCGGCGCGGCAACATCACGTCCGATCGATAGTCGTCCCAGTTCCACTCTCCGTACTCGGCGTACGTGGTGTCACTGACAACACCGCCGAGCGTTTCAGCCCGGAGAATATAGGTCCCCACGATCCCGGGGAACTCCAGCTCGTGCGGCTCAACCATGTGTGCGCTATCAGTGCTCAGCGTCGCGCGTACCGTCACATCGCTCACCGGCGCCGGCAACGGAAACGTCAGGATCGTTTCGGCGCCGTTTGTCTCTACCGTGGCCTGGTCTCCGGCCGCCGTGGCCGCCTTGTAGATCCCCATCGGTGTGGTCCACAACTGGACGAGGCGTTCTCTAACGGCCTGCGGCGCCGGCGTCGCGCCCATGCCTCGCTCCGTTTCGTCCCAGGCGAACATTTCCGCGACGACTTGAATCCGACGGTTCGCGCCGTTCGCGCCGGCGAAAGATAAGTCTTCCCGCAACCCGGGAGTACGGTAGTTCGCGCTCTGACGATAGTCGGTGAGGTCGGATGTCTGGCCGTTGACCGTGATCGATCCGGTCGCCCAGAGTTCCTGGGTGACGATCAGGTCCTCGTAATCCAGCGTCCGGAGCATGCCCATGGAATTCGCGACTTCAAACAGGACGCTGTTGACGTCTCCCGGTATCGGCCGAATCGTTGGATGCGACTGTGCGCCAACCGTCAGACCCGCAGCCATCACCGCCGCCACGAGTACCACAACTCTTGCGAACATATACTCTCCTTCGGCCAACGCCCATCGAGGCGCGCGCACGGGCGAAGACTACCATATCTTCAGCGTGTCGTCGGGTCTGCTATCGACGTCCTCGAAGGCGTGGCGGGACTCTAGTCTTGTAGTTTCGAGGCAGCGGTGCGAGGCGGGATTGTTATCGCAGGCAGCTCACGCAGTCCACACACGGACGCGGCCCTCTGGCTGACGGTCAGGCGAGACTCAACCGAACATCAGCCAGCAAATGAGCGCACCGACGACGGTCATCGAGAGGCCCCATGCCAGCAGTTTGTTGAACAGCCCCTGGGGGTCGACGCCGGCGGGTATGCCGGCCATGCACAGCGCACCCGTCGTGGACAGTGGCGAAAGATCGACCAGGTGCGACCCGAGATTCATCGCCGACGCGACAGCGATCGCGTCGAGTCCGCCGAGCCGCTCGACCAGGCCCGGGACGGTCGGGAGGAATGCGGGCAACACGACACCTGAGGTGCTGCTGTACACGGAGACGACGCCGGTGACGAAGGCCACCACGGCGGTCACCGAGTCCGGCGTCGACAGACGCACAAGGAGATCCGTAAACAGCTCCAGACCCTGATTCCTCTCCATCAGGGTAATGAGCACCGTCACACCGCTCACCATCAGCATCACGCCCCAAGGCATGCCGCGGATCGCTTCCTTCTCGTCGGCCGCGCGGGCGAACGAGAGTATCGCCGCTCCGGTCAGCGCCGTCATGCCCACCTCGAACCGAAGGCCGATCACCAGCACGAGGAGTGTGGCAATGAGCGCGAGCGTCAGCCAATGACGCGGCCCGAAAGGCTGGCTTGGCCCGTCGGTCTCGGCAGCGCCGCTCTGCCCGCCGCGGAAGAGGCGGAGACCACCAAGAAGGAAAAACCCACCGAACGCCACCACTGTGTGCCCGATGATGTTGTTCAAGAAGATCTCCCACTCGAGCCCCGGATAGCCCATCCGCACCATCACACCGTTAGCCACAACCCCCGTGGGCGAAAACGGGGAGAGGCTGCCGGCGAGCGCCCCGTTGCCGATCATGACGGCCATGAGAAAGAGCGACCCCTTGGTCCGGGCGGCGACAGCCATCGCCGGAGGCGCCAGAAGCGCGGCTGCACCGATGGCGCCAGGCCCGATCGTCGACATGGCAAATGCGAGGAAGAAGAACACGATCGGCAGCATGCCTGCATGGCCCCGGCACAGGCGCACGGCGCGTTCGGTCACCCGCTCAAGCGTGCCGTTGCCACGGGCCATGCTGAAAAAGAGCGTGACCCCTACCAGCGTGATGAAGAGCGACGTCGGAAACCCTTCCAGGATGGTGCCGGTCGACATGCCGCCAAGATGCACGCCAACGATCCAGGCGAACGCCATGCAGACGACGCCGACGTTGATCGTCGTCACCATGCTGAGGGTGACAGCGATGGCCAGCGCGCCGACGGAAATCCAGGCGAGGTCCATGAGTTGGGATGGAAGCTAGGCTAGTTGGCCGCCGCCAACGACACAGCGGGGAGCGTGCCCGCGGTCACGGCGCCGATCACGTCTCGAATGTTGGATACCTGCTCGAGCGTTTCAAGCCGTTCGAGCGTGTCGGTAATCGCGCTCGGCTGTAACACCAGACTCGCGCAGTCCGCGAACTTGCCGTGCAGTTCCTCGCGCGTGAAGGGCTTCTCGGGCCCGCCGCGGTAGCGCTCGTCAGCCTCCTCGACAAGCGTGCGGCCGTCGGTCAGGTCGACCTCGATGATGCTCCGCATCCTGTCGAAGCCACGCGCCTCGATCTTGGCGTCGCGAACGGTGGTGACCTTTTTCATCATCTCCTGAACCGGAGCGCTCCTGACGAACTCGTCGGTGAACTCGTGGATGCCGGCCTTCCGCCTTAGCACGAGACTCGCCATCATGAACGCCGGGCAGAACTTGGCTTCGAGTTCGCTGTTCGCTGTCGGGTAGCGCAATGGGTTGAGGATGTTCGAACCGGCGCGGAAGCGGACGGCCCGCACCTGCTCCGACTTGACATCGTGCGTCTCCACCAGCTTCAGCATCGCGTCCATACTCGGGTGGCCGAGGCTGCCGCACGGATACGGCTTCAGCGACACGCCGGGCGAGACAATGCTTGGCGGATTGCCCAGCGCGCCGACCAATCGGCTCGGGTCCCAGCCTGCTCCCATCGTGAACACACGGAAGAACCCCCACGGACTTTCCAGCGCATCGGTTCCGCCGGTGTGCCCGCGGGCGGCCAGCTCTGCGGCCATCACGCCGTTCTGCGCGGCGCGCCCCACGTGCAGCGGTTTCGTCATGGTGCCGAAGTTCAGACGGATGCCGGAGCTCATGCTCGCGGCCATCGCGAGCGCGTATGCGAGCGTCTCGGCGTTCAGACCGAGGAGCTTGGCCGCGCACGCCATCGCACCGAAGGTGCCGAAGGTGCCGGATGTGTGGAAGCCGTTCTCATAGTGGGTGGGGTCAATGGCTTCCACCATCTTGCATTCCACCTCGACGCCGATGAGATAGGCCTCGAGAAGCTGCCGACCCGAGACGCCAAGTCGTTCGCCGAGCGCCAGGCCTGCCGCGAGTGGCGGGATCGTCGGATGCGTGAGCAAGCCGAAGATGCGATCCGGCGACGAGGACAGTTGCGTATCGTCGAAGTCCAGCGCGTGGCCCGCCGTGGCGTTGACCAGGGCGGCGGATGCTGCGCGGCACGAAAACGAGTCGGTGCCAAGCACCGTCGATTCGGCCACCTCGCCGCCTGCTTGCGCGTACTCTCTGACGATCGCCGTGCCGTGCGCCGTGGAGCCCGCGAGGATGACGCCGAGACCGTCAATGACGCTCTGTTTGGCGAGTGACACCGCTTCCGGAGGAAAGCGATCGAGATTCCATTGAGTGACGAACTCAATGACGGCGGCCGTTGCGCGCGTATCGTTGGTCACCATCGTGTAAGTGCGGGTAAGGCTACATGCATCGGGAGTTCCCGGCAAGCGCGACAAGATAAGATGGCGCCACAGATGAAAGAGCAATCGCTGATCGGCCTCATGCTCGGCGATGCGACAGGCATCGGACCGGAGATCGCCGTGAAATTACTGTCGACGGTACTGGCCGCCGGCGAAGACGCTCCGCCGGCTCGCCTCGCGGTCGTCGGGATGCTCGTGTGCTGGAACTGGGAATGCACGACGCCGGCATCAGACTCCCCTATCGGATCTATGCGCAGCCGGACCAGGTATCGTGGCCGGCGGACCACATCCCCCTGATCGACCTCGCCAACCTCGATCCCGCCTCCGTGACGCGCGGCAAGGTATCCCCGGAATCCGGGCGCGCGTGCGGCGACACGCTCAAATACATGGTCGACCTCACGCTCGATGGACAGCTTGATGGCATTTGTTTCGCGCCGCTCAACAAAGCCGCGCTACACAGCGGCGGCTGGCATTTTCCGGATGAGCACCAGATGTTCGCGCACTTGACCAGCCACGACGGCTTCTTCGGGGAGATGAACGTCATTCCCGAGTTCGCGACCTTTCGTGTCACCTCGCACGTGGCGCTGCGCGCGGCCCTCAACATGATCACGCCGGAGCGAATCGGGCGGGCGCTGCGTCTGGCTGACGCAACGCTGCGCCGAATGGGACACGACCGTCCGCGCATCGGCGTGGCTGCGTTGAACCCTCATTGCGGCGAGAACGGATTGTTTGGCGACGAAGAGATCACGACCATTCGCCCCACCGTCGAGACGCTGCGTGCCGAGGGGATCGACGCAACAGGCCCGATTTCATCCGACACGATTTTCATCAAGGCCAAGCGCGGCGACTTCGATGGCGTCGTGATGATGTATCACGACCAGGGACAGATCGCGACCAAGCTCCTGGGCTTCAACAAGGGGGTGACCGTGACCGCGGGGTTGAAAACGGTCTTTACCACGCCCGCGCACGGCACCGCGTTCGACATTCTCGGCCAGGGAAAGGCTGATCCCGGCGCCCTCGATCGGGCGGTGCGCCTCGCGGCGACGCTGGCAGGGGCCGCCTCGCGGCGGTAACTGCCAGGCTCCCACGTCGAATCCCTACATCAGACCCGGGGCGGCCTCAGTTCATCTCAGCGGCCGCCTGTTGACGACCGGCGATCCACACCGACTCAATCGTCCGCATGTTCCGGATGTCGGTCAGCGGATTAGCGGTCAGCACGAGCAGATCCGCCGCCTTCCCAGGTTCCAACGTGCCCAGCAGATCGTCGATCTCCATTACCTGCGCCGCGCCGCTCGTGGCGGTCACGAGGATCTGCATCGGCGTCAGGCCGGCCTCCGCCATCAACTCCATCTCCGTGTGCTCGAAGTAGCCCTGCCAGCGGCCAACCGACGCGCCGGTGTCGGTGCCGAACGCGACCGCGACGCCGCCGTCGACCAGCAGCTTGAGGTTACGTTTGGCCTGATCGAGGGCGATCTTGATCTCCTGCGCGCCGCGCGGGGCCGTGTCGTTCAGCGTCCTCTCCATCAACGCCGGATCGCTGACCCGATTCATCTGGTCACGATAGGCATCGACGTGCGTCAGGAAGAACGGATCCTCGAAGAACGCCGGCGTCGTCTCGTAGACGAAGACGGAGAGATCGCGAGTCAGGGTTGCGATGTACCCGATGTCCTGCGCTATCAGCTCGTCGATGAACGCCTGGTCGACGTCCACGTCACGAATGCTGTGGGCAAGGATGTCGGCCCCCGCCTCCACGAGATTCTTGGCATCGTCCAGATAGAACATGTGGACGGCCACCCTGAGCCCGCGGCTGTGAGCCGTGTCGATAATCGCCTGGTACACCTCTGGGGCCTGCCGGTCGTTCGAGCCTTCCTCGCCGTCGAGGCGCGTCTTGACCATGTTGACTCGCTGGTCGGCGACGGCAGTGACCTTCTGCTGACCTTCTTCAGGGGTCGCCGCCGTCACGCCCGGACCGGACGTATAAAGCCGCGCCCCGTCGCCCGGCGTCTGCGCCTGCGCGTCGCGCAGGTTGACCGCTTCCACGCCGTCGCTGCCCAGCGCATACACCGTCGTGATCCCGTAGTCGGCGTACAGCTTGAGCTCGTCCATGAGCTGCTCCGCCGGGGGGCTGGGGTTCTCGCTGTCGAAGCTCACGTGCGCGTGGGCGTTGATGAGTCCGGGGGTGACGGTCTTCCCCGAGACATCGACGAGGGTGGCTCCCTCGGGAATCTCGATTGACGCGGCCGGCCCGACCGCCTGCACGAGGCCGTCACTGATCACCAGTGTCGCGTCCTCGATCGGCGCGGCACCGGTGCCGTCGATGACGCGAGCGCCGGTGAAGGCGATCGCGCCAGACACCTCAGCGTCAGACGCCGGGGTACCCGGGTCTTCACTTGCGCACGCGGCGAGTGTCAACAGCGCGGCCGCGGAGACTGTAGAAAGAACGGTGGTCAAACGGCTCATCTCGTACCTCCTGGTTTACAGGAGACAATACGCCCTCTTGCAGAGCACACGCAACATTCGAGTGTGCCAGAAGGTTGGGCCAGGAGTAGACGCCGTCGACTTGACAGTGCCCTCCCTGTTCTCTAGCCTCACTGGTCGGATGCGGCCATCGACATGTGGAGGACCACCATGACGCGACCCATCGCACCAACCGCGATTGCCCTGACTCTCGCGCTCGTGGCCATTGGACTCGGCCCGGGACAACAAGCACAAGAGACCGAGGTCCCGGTATTCGAGGTCGACCCCGTCTGGCCCGAGCCTCTGCCGAACGACTGGGCGTTCGGTCAATTCGCCGGGGTGGCCGTGGATTCGCGCGACCACGTGTGGATCCTGCAACGGCCGCACACGCTGGCAGACGATGAAACGTTTCTGACAACCGACCCGCCCACGGCCGACTGCTGCCGCCCGGCGCCGCCGGTCATGGAGTTCGATCAAGACGGCCGATTCGTCCAGGCCTGGGGCGGGCCAGGTGCTGGATACGACTGGCCGGACAGCGAGCACGGCATCCACGTCGATGCCACCGACAGTGTCTGGATCGCTGGTAACGGACCGGAGGACACATACATCCTGAAATTTACTCGGACTGGAGAATTCGTCTTACAGCTCGGCCAGAAGGGTACGACTGCCGGTAGCAACGATACGGAGAATCTCAACAGGCCGAGCCAGGTCCAGGTCAATCCCCGAACCGATGAGGTGTTCGTCGCAGACGGCTACGGGAACCGGCGCATCGTGGTGTTCGACGCCAACACGGGCGCATACAAGCGCCACTGGGGCGCGTACGGGAACCGCCCAGACGACCAGGCGCCGCGTCCGATCGTGTCAGAAGGACCGGGGCCGCGGCAGTTCAATCTCCTGCACGGGTTGAAAGTGGCTCAAGACGGCACGGTGTACGTCGCCGACCGCGTCAACAACCGGATCCAGGCGTTCCGGCCCGATGGCACGTTCCTGAAAGAGGGGTTCATCGACCGGCGGACACTGGGAAGCGGGTCCGCATTCGACGTGGACCTCTCGCCAGATCCCGAGCAGCGTTTCCTCTACGTGCCGGACGGCGCCAACAATCACATCTGGATCCTCGACCGCGACTCGCTCCGCATCCTCGGCCGCTTCGGCCGTCAGGGCCGCTACGCGGGACAGTTCTATCGAGCGGAAGCCATCGCGGTTGACTCGATGGGCAACCTCTACATCGCGGAAACTGAAGGCAAGCGTGTGCAGCGGTTTCTCTTTAAAGGGGTGTCCTCCTCACAGCCAACTCCGTGAGCAGCGCGCCCGTCAGTCTGCCTGAGCTGCTCATCAATGGTCCGGGCCGGGCTGCATGCACGATCGTGCTCGCCCACGGCGCTGGCGCGCCTATGGACACAGACTTCATGAACGCCTTTGCTGAGGCGCTCGCCGATCGGGATCTGCGTGTCGTCCGGTTCGAGTTCCCCTACATGGCAGCACGTCGAAATTCCGGCAAGCGCCGCCCCCGGGATCGAGCGCCACTCCTGCGCGACACATGGACCCGGGTCGTTGATTCGCTACACGCCGAGAGGGTGGTCATTGGTGGCAAGTCGATGGGTGGCCGGATCGCAAGCCTGATCGCGGATGACGCCGGGGTCAGCGGCCTGGTGTGCCTAGGATATCCATTCCATCCACCCGGCAAACCGGACCGGTTGCGGACCGAGCACCTGGAGACCATCCATACGCCGACGTTGATCGTGCAGGGTGAACGCGACGCCCTGGGCAACAAAGACGAGGTACGCGGCTACGCGTTGTCGAGCGCGATCGAGATACGTTGGTTGCCTGACGGCGATCACAGCTTCAAGCCGCGCAAGACGTCTGGCCGGACGGTTGAGGAGAACTGGCAGGATGGTGTCGAGGCTGTCGACGCGTTCGTGAAATCTCTCCCGCTCGGTGCGAGACGTCAGTAACCTCTGCGCCTGTATTTGAAGGAGGAGCAACGGAGGTCGCGAAGATGCGTCGCCCGTCGAACGCAGACGGACTTTCACCACGGACTACTCGCACACCCGCGAGGCTTCCGGGTCGGTCCTCACGCGATCAGGAAAGCGCTGTGCGTCCCCAGGCAGGCACCGGGTCCTCCTCAGGGGGCGGGAGCGATCGGCTCGAGGCCGGCCGTCGTTGCCGCCGCGCGGCCCTCCGCGCCGACGAGCGCGCGCAGGAAGGCCCGTGCCCCCGGGGAGTTTTCAACCGTCGCCATCATGGCGGCGGAATAGATCGTCGGCGGCTGGCCGTCGCCGATCAACGCGCGTGCCACGTCGACCCGGGTGCCCGGCACGAATCTGTTGGCCTGCTCCAGCGCGTCGATAGCCGGCGTCGCCATGAATATCACGTCGGCCGGTTCGGACTCCAGACGCTGCTCCAGCGACCCCGCCGTGGCGCCGACGACGACCAGCGAATAGTCCGAATCGCGCTCCAGGACCTCGCCTGCCTGCCGCGCGATACCGGTCACGGCGTCGTCAACGAAGACGAAGACCCTGACCTCCTCCCAGTCAATAACTAACTCCTGCGCGCACGCGAGCGAGGACAGCACCAGGAGCCCCACGATCGACACGCAGCCTGCGAATACACGATGCATAAGTGTGCTCTCCGTTCCTGCCCATGAGGCGTCTTGCCGCCGGGACGTCTGTAGCATATGCCAGATGGCCTGTCGGAACATTCGGCGAGCGACACCCGTTCGGGAGCAGCGCCAACGTCGCGGCCGTCAGCAACAGCCGCGAACGCTGAATGTAGAAATGGCCGCAACGCCCTGGGACATGATCGCGCGCCAGAAGCGGCTCACCGACGGGGGGCCATGAAGACGTGGCTCCGCGGCGTTTCTGATAACATACGCCGCGCACGCGGAATGTGCCTCAAGGGCGATCGCGACGTTTTGTACGTCGCGAGAACGCCTGTGGGAGGCGCTCAACTCGAATCGCGTAGGAGGTATGGCGTGATCACCAAGCAGCACATCGTTGCGCTCGGAGCCGCCGGGATACTCGCGGCTGCCAGTCCGTTGTTCGCACATCACTCATGGCCCGTGGACTGTTCAACTCCGGTCACCGTGACGGGGACCGTCGTTGGGTACACCTGGGCCAATCCGCACGTGATGATTGGTCTTGAGGTCGAAGGAGACGACGGCACCGCCGAGAACTGGAGCGTCGGAGGCCCCAGTCTTCGCCGTATGGCGGAGAACACGTGGGGCAGCGACACCCTCACAGCGGGAGACGTGATCACCGGCACGGGCCATCGCTTCTTGGACGGATCGAATGTTCTCAAGCTAGAGAAGATCGTGATGTCCGACGGCAAGGAGATGTTCCTGTACGGCAATTGTTAGGCTGACGCTTGCGCTCCGATCTCAGTCTGGTGTCGCACTCGCTACGGGTTGCCCTGTAGCGTCGCGAAGACTGCCGCGATGTGCGTCCGGCGTTGCGTGTCATACCCAGTCACGGTACTCGTCCAGCGTCAACGATGCCTGAATCTCCTGAAGGCTCTCGCCCGCCGCGACGCCGGCAGCGACACCCGCAGCCAGGTCTTCGAGGTACGCCTGCAGCGCCACGATGTCGGCCTTCGTTCCCATCATCGCGTGGCCGGTCGCCGCGACGTCGTAATCCAGCTCATTGATCGTGCCGATCGCCTTGATCCACGCGCCGACGTTGGGGGCCAAGCCGCCCGGAAACCGCTTCGCCTGGAGCGTGTCGGCGCCGAAGACCGTTCGCTCGTCGGGAAAATAGATCGCCGCGCTGGCCGGGTCGTGGGCCTCGCCGGTGTAGATGAGCAGGACGCGCTTGCCGCCGAGGGTCACCGTGTGCCGGTCGGAGAAGGTCGTGGTTGGAGGGTACACGTCATTCAACGCTCCTCGGATCATCTCCGCCCCGCTCAGGAGTTGATCGCGGTTCTCGTCGATCAGCGCGAACCGGTCCGCGGTATTGCCGCTCGCTTCCGCGCGCTCGATCAGACCGTTCCGGTTTGCGTCCATCTCACGCGCGTTGGCGGGAAGCGGAGGGTTGCCACCGGGCAACGCGAGGGCGGCCGGAATGTTCTCGTGCCCGACGAACTCCGCCGTGTCAGCGAAGACAACGCCGCCTGAGGCGTGGTCCCAGTCGGGATGACTGTAGAGCACGTAGCGCACCGGCACGTCAAAGCGACGCGCGAACTCGCTTTTCAACCACAGCGAAAACTCCCGGTTGATCGGGTCCGTCATGGCAATGCCGTCCGGAGTCACGAGGAAGACGTTGAAGTGGTTGTTGTTCTGTGCCCGGTAGAGGTCTCCGGTGATATTGACGATGCTGCGGGTTGGCTCGGCTTGCTGGGCCGAGGCGCTCCCGGCCAGGCTCAGAAAGCCGACCAGGACCGAAAGAACGGTAGCTTGCATGGTTCGTTGCACAACTGATCTCCTTATCACCTAGAGGCGATATCGGCGGCCGTTACTCCATCGCGGCGATCCTCGCGCTGGCGCATTCGAGCATGATGGACAGATAGCGACCGAATGGCTCCTCGCCAATGAGTAATGGATGCGGTCCATCCGGATACCCGTGCCGTAGCTCTTCGTGCACCTCGAGTTTGTTCATCTGGCCCCCAGGGTGCCCGCCCATTGCGGTCTCCGCCTTTAACGGCCGGGCGACGTCGTCAAACACGCGCTTGAAGCCGGCGAGAGATTCCTGATCGGGCATCGTCGTGCCGCTGAAAATCAGTGCCGTGTGTGTGCGTCCACGATGCTTGACCGGTATGAACATGGCCAGCGGGCCATCTGTATGGCCTGGGGTAACCGACAGCGTGACCGTCGTATCGCCGAGAGTCAGCTTTTGACCATCGGTCACCACCATGTCCCGTGTCGGCCTCGGCCGATCGGGGCGTTCGCCTGACAGCGCCAGATCCCAGTCTGGGCCACTGATGAGAATCCGGGCCCCGTACGTGTCCTGGAGATAGGACGCGCCCCCCACGTGGTCGTTGTGACCATGCCCGATGACGACGTACTTGATTTGCGCGGGGTCGAGCCCCATCTTCACGAGACCCGGCACCAGTACGTCCCGTGCCTCATCGGGAGTGTTGAGCGTATCTATCAAGATGAGGCCGTCGCTGGTGTCGATGGCCCACGCGCCCACGTCGTTGAAGCCGATGAAATAGAGGTTCTCGAACACGCGCACCGGTTCGACGACGTAGTCCTCGATCGGCGGCAGTCCCGCATCCCGCCTGACCAGCGCGTCGCGCCTGGGACCCGTATTCGTGCAGAATGCCTTCGCCTGATCCACCAGATCGGAGCCGGCAAGCGCCATCGCCGCGGCAACATGCCGCTGGGCTTGCTCAGACGCCGCAAACGCCTCGGCTGTCGGTGGGTACGCCCCCTGAGCCCGGAGTCCGGACTGCGAGCCGGCAAGAATGGCGAGGGCAACGGCAATGCGAACCAACATATTCCAAGGCATCGAACTTCCTCCTCTGATCTAAGACGACGGACGAGCTTCGCAGTGTCCAGGGTAACCGAAGCCTCGTGCTACGACTGCTGGCGTCTCCACTCCGCCCGGGTTGATGTTCGTCCCTGGGCCTGGAACAGGACAACCTGCACAGGTGGAACCTGAACCATCAGAGTCCGCAGTTCGGCGGACACGCATTACCGGGCGTGTCGGGGTCGCCCTTCGCGCTCTTCGCTGACTTCTCCGACTTCTCGGATTTGGCTGACTTGTCCGACTTCGTGGACTTGGCGGATTTTTCACTCTTGGCGGATTTCTCGCTCTTGGCCGACTGTGGGGCTTTGGCCGCGGACGACACGCCGACGCTACCAGGTGCGCCGCCGATGCTCAACGTCCCACCAACACTTGACGGGCCTGCCGGGCTCGAGTCGCTGAAGTTACCGCTACACGCTGCGGCCAGTAGTGCAACGGACGCGGCGACCACGAAGAACAGCAGAAAGGAACGATGCGACCTCATGAGGACCTCCCGTGTTTCAGGACGAGTGCCGTTCCGACAGTTGGGGGGGGCTGAGGGCGACTCTACGCAGGACTGACGACTTCGTCAACCTGGAACATCCCGCACGCTTGAGAGAGTCGTGATGACTGCATAAGGCGCCGGATGTTGGCTCCCTCATTCTCGATTGGAACTCTCGGTCGGATCCGTCAGCCCACGGCGCGACAGCCAGAGCGTGAGCAACCCAAGCACACCCTCGTCCACCAACGGCAGCGGGTCGGGCAGAAACAGGTCGATCAGGAAGAGGACGGCCGCTATGACCGCGAGCTGCCGCGAGGGCAGCCGAGACAGCGCGCCGAGCAACCGAAACACCGATGGCATGCCTACATCCTACGATGCGAGGGGTCGTCGCTCTGACTCACGTTGGCTCCATCGGACTCGGACACGTTGGCTCGACGCTCCCTTAACGAGACCGCGCAAAAAGCAGCTCGCAAAGAGTCGGAACTACGTTGGTTCTCCGCCAGATCGACGCGCCGGACTTTCACCACGGACTGCTAAGGCGGCCAAAGGGGGCCACCTGTCACGGTCCCGAGTAGACCAACAACGCTCCGAAGGCGATGGCCCCGGTCGCCCACAGGCGAACATGCGTCAATGGTCGTCCGAGCCACCACTCTATGAACCTATCCAGGCGGGCCCTTCCGAGGGCGAGCATGCCGAGAGCCGCGGCGATCGCGACCCCGCCAACCGCACGAACCACCATCGGGGCGCGGCAATCTGGCGCGACGATGAGAAACACCACGCCAAGGGCAAGGCGAATGCCCACGGCAAACCAGAATCTGCCAGGGCCCTGCCAGCGCTGTATCAACGCGATCACGGTTCGCGGAGTCACGACGCCCATCACACCGATTGCGACAACGAGCACGCCCAGCACCGAAACAATTACCGCCATCCGCCCCCCGATCTAGTGGCCATAGACACGACTTCGGATTATCCACTCGTCAGCCATCGTCACGTTCCTTCAGCCGCCGGTGGGAAAGCCGATGGGATAGTCATTCTGATAGCTATCGCCACAGCCGCTGGGTTCCCGCTGGCGATAGAGATAATCCCACATGGAGATCAGAAAGTCGTGATGACCGCGTAAGGCGACGAGCCTACCTCTCGCAGGGCGTCTGCCAGACCCGCCTCAACTTGACTGTGAGCATGATCCTCCTACCTGCCGGGGTCGCTCAGTGACACCGATGGGCGCCGGTGGGTGGTGGCCTGACCCGCAACTTGACTGACCGACGGTCCTCGCTATTGATCTGTCGGCCACCACCCGCCGGTAAACCGTACGGCAGCCAGCTGACCGGATGGGCCGTGACCCAATAGGGGCCTGCTGCAACGACGGCCCGTCACAGTCCTGTCCGCCCACCCGGGCCAGCCTGCGGTCGCACCTGAGGAGGTACCCGGTGACCAACAACATGACCACCCAGCCCGATGCGCAGAAGGTGATCGTCGGGGTCGATACCCACAAGCATGTCCACGTCGCGGTGGCGATCGACACCAGGGGGATCCGCTTGGGCGCTCAATCGTTCGTCGCTGATTCGGGCGGCTATCGGTCCCTGCTCATGTGGGCCGACACCCACGGACGGATCGAAGCGTTCGGCATCGAGGGCACCGGCAGTTATGGCGCAGGCCTGGTGCGTGCGGTCCGCCGAGCGGGGCATCGCGTCGCGGAAGTGAACCGAGGCGACCGGCGCCTGCGCCGAGCCGCCGGCAAGTCCGACACCATCGACGCCGAGGCCGCCGCCCGGTCGGTGTTGGCGGGCCAATCGACGGCGACTCCCAAGACCGCGGACGGCGCCGTCGAGATGATGCGCCAACTCAAAATCGCCCGGGATACCGCGGTGAAGGCGCGCACCACGGCGATGATCACGCTGAAGCAGATCGTCGTGAACGCGCCGCCCGGGCTGCGAGAAGTCCTCCAAGGCCTTCCTGATCACGGCTTGCTCACGCGCTGCGCCGGACTCCGACCGGGCCCCCTCGACACGCCCACCGCCTCCGGCAAGCACACGCTCCGGGCGCTGGCCCGTCGCTGGATCGCTCTCGCCGAGGAAATCGCGACGCACGACCAGTACCTCGACCGACTCACGACTGAGACGTCGCCCACCCTCCGTGAGGGCTTCGGGGTCGGCGCCGGTACCGCGGCCCAGCTGCTCATCCTCTTCGGCGACAACCCCGACCGGATTCGCTCGGAAGCTGCCTTCGCGAAGCTCTGCGGCGCGTGTCCGATCCCGGCCTCGTCCGGAAGGACCACCGGCCGGCACCGCCTCAATCGTGGCGGCCACCGACAGGCGAACGCCGCCCTCTATCGAGCCGTCATCGTCCGGATGCGGTTCCACCAGCCGACCGTCGCCTACGTCGCACGACGCACCACTGACGGCCGGACCAAACGCGAGATCATCCGGTGCCTCAAACGCTTTCTCGCCCGCGAGATTTACCAACGGGTTATGACAGACTTCCGCATGCGCCAACACGTCACCCAGGCCGCCTAAAGGAATGTCTTGACACATAGGGGCGTCAATGCCGTGGCCGGACGTGCAGGGTGCTCATGGGAACGCACGGCGGTCTTAGAGTTCGAGGGGGTGGGCGGCGGAACATTCGAGCCGGCCACCGGTGGAATCACAGCGGGAGGGTAATGTGGGAGCCTACGCGAAATTTGTCGCGGCGTGCGTCTTGGGAGCTTTAGGATCGCTGTCGCAGGGAACGGCCAATGCAGCCGACCTTGTCATCCTCGTCAATCAGGGCGCGGCGCCGGGGGTGAGAGAACTTGCCGCCGAATTCGAGCGAATAAGCGGGCACACGGTGACCGTTGTCCAGCCCGATGACGCCACACTGGAGCAGCGTATCAACGACGGGACGGCGGACCTCATTACCGGAAATCCCGGCGCGATCGAGGAGCGCGTTAGAAATGGCGAGGTGGTGGCCAGCACGGTCACGCCATTCGTGCTCGCCGGTCTCGGCCTTTCGGTGCAGGCCGGCGCGCCGAAACCCGACATCAGCAGTGTGGAATCCTACACGGCGGCTTTGCTGGCGGCTGAGTCGATCGGCTATTCGCGCGGCTGCAGTGGCACGAATGTCGCGGAGGGGATCGCGCAGCTCGGGCTCGTCCAAGAACTGGCGGACAAGACGATTCGCACCCAAGGCGGTCCCGTCACCGACTATCTGGCGCGCGGCGACTTCGAAATCGGCATTCAACAGACAAACATCATGGTCGATGTGCCCGGAAGCGACTATGTGGGGCCATTGCCCGGCTCTTTGAACAAGCCCTGCCAATCGAATGTCGGCTTGTTGACGGCTTCGAAGGGACCGGACGCCGCGCGCGCGATGATCAGGTTCATGATTTCGCCGGAGGCCGCGCCGTTCCTGCGCAGAACCCATGCGGAACCAGTCAATCCTTGATTGGGCCTATGGTCAATCGATCATGCTCTGGAACACCAGAGCCTTGAACTTGGAAGCGATGCTATAAGCGCCGGATGGTTCAATCTGCATCATGATTACCACCACAGTGTCGGAGACAGGATCGGCCCACGAGAACGTACCGAGCGATCCGTACCAGCCAAATTCGCCGTTGTTTACGCCGAAGGCGCTCTTGTCCGCGTCAACCACCACGGCCATGCCATAGCCCCAGCCTCGATCCAGCATCGGCTCACTGGGATTGACACCGAACGGCATCAGGCGCTGGGGAACATGATTGCGAGTCATCTCTTGCACAGTTGCCGCCTGCAGTATCCGCGCGCCCTCCAGTTCACCGTTGTTCAAGAGCGCCTGCAAGAAGCGCATATACTCCGGCACAGTACCGACCATACGTGCAGCGCCTTCGAGCAATGGCGGATCGACTGTAATCGGCACATTCATATCCGGTATCAGGGTCAGGCCATGATCACGACCGACGGCGTAGCCCCGAGCCAGGCGATTCACTTTGTCTGGCGGTACGAAGAAGGCTGTATCCGTCATCTGTAGAGGGTGGTACACATGTTCATCCAGATATTCATCGAGAGGCTGGCCGGACACGACCTCGACGACCCTGCCGAGTACGGTAAGTGAGATGCTGTAAACCCACTGCTCGCCGGGATCACCAATCAACGGTACGGCGGCGACCTTATCCGGCGGACTTCCTACGGTGGACACATCAGACCTGGACATCCCAGCTGTACAGTGGCCCGTCGAGGAGGCGACCTTCATCGCCCTCGCGCTGGCCCGGGACGACTTCTATCGGGAGTTGCGCGTAATCGTCGACGAGTTCGTCGCTGCGCAGGGCACGCGCTGCGAGCGCGCGCTCTTGGACGACGTCTTCGCCTACCAGCGTGCTCGCGTGGTGAATCCTTCAGGGCCGGCGGAGACCGAACTGACCTTCGCCTGGAACCTGCCTGCGTTCTATCGCGCGGCGATGCTGCTCGAGCCGGAGCCGCTTGAGCGCCGCACGGTGACCATGCGGGTCCGCGCAACAACCACCTACGCGACACTGCGCGACTTCGCACAGTTGCAAGTGTGGTACGGCCGTCAAGGCAAACGTTTCTATTACGACATCACCGATGATGCCTCGCCGCACGCTGATACCGCGGCCGCGTTCCAGCCCGGGCACTCGGACGACTTGGCCGTTCCCACCATCAGTACCTGACCCGTCTGCCCATCTCGCGGAGAATCCGAGCGAGATGCGCGTCGGGGATCCCTCGGCGCCGCTAGTGGTCTGGTTGCGAATTGGCTTGCGCACCGAGGGCGGTGAGGCGCCCGGCTGGCCAGGCGCGACGAGGGAACATGCCGGGCGCATGTGACCGAGGAGCAACGCCGCTAGACGGGAGGCATCGCCGGCCGAATGCCGAGCCAATTCGCAACCAGACCACTAGCCCGGGATTTCCGTTTTGCCTGTCCCGGATGGAGCCGTTATACACTCGAAAGCCGCCGCGCCCACGAGAATCTTCTTCATCGCACATCGTCCAGGCTCTGAGGCCGTCACTTCAGCCCGCGCTTACGTCTTGTGGGCTGAATCCCGGGCTTCCAGGGCATTCCTTCGACACCGCTCCTCACTTGTGTCCTCGCTTTGCCAAGCCGGCGTCCCTGCACGCGCCGCGCGTCAACCTGCCGGGACCGGTAGCGCCCAGATCCGCTGGAGCATTGCCCCGAACAGGCGTCGAGTCAGGTGGCTCTCCGCCAGGAACAGCCAGTAGTAGCGCGCGTGTTTTACTAACCGCGCGCCCGTCTTGACGAGGCGCTGCTGGAGACTGGTCAGCGACCAGGTGTCGATCCGCTTCGGGAGCACCAGCCGCCGCCAGAGGTTCCCGAGGTTGTAGGCCAGTACGCTCAGTTGCAAGCGGACCTCGTTCGCCCGGAACCGATGACACGACAGGCGCGTCCACTGCGCGGCCTGCTTGCCTTCCTTGATCCATTGCTCCGCCGTCCCGCGCTTATTGTAAAACCGCACGACGGCACGATTCTGGAGCGGGAGATTCGTGACGATGAAGCCGACGCGCGGGAACAGCTCGCCGACGTGGTGCTCGACTTTTGCCACGACCCGTCGGGGCGTGGTCCAGCTGTCCGCCTGATAGCGGACACTCTTGTACCGGACCAATGGCGTGTGGCTTGGCCGTCCCGCCGGACGAAACAGGATGTCTTCGATCTCTCGCTCCAAGCTCTTGTTCGCGGGTATCCGGATCGCGTACTGGACGCCGCGTGCCTCCAGCGCCTCGTAGATCGCCGGCCGCGCGAAGGCGGCGTCGGCGCGGAAGGCCACGCGTTTGCCCTGCGCCTGCTGCCGTTCAATCTCCGGCACCAGCAGCTCGTCCCAGTCGTCCGCGCTGGAGACGTTGCCCGGTCGTAGCTTGGCCGCCAGGCAGTCCCCGTCGTCATTGAACAGAAACAGCGGGTGATAGCAGACCGTCTCGAAGTGCCCGTTGTAGGCACTGCCTTCCTGCTGCCCATGCACCGGGCTCTCGCTGGAGTCCATGTCGAGCACGACACGATCGGCGTGGGCGAACGTCTCAGCCTGTCCGACCAGGTCGCGATTCACGGCCATCAACCCGACGAGGTTCTCTTCACGGGTCAGCAGCTCGGTCTCGAACCAATGGAGCGTGGAGGTGAGGGCCGCACTCCGGTCCCACCGCGTCGGCGATCCGATCAGACGAAACGTCGGATCGGTCGAGAGACGCTGCGCGTCGTTGAGGTCTTCGTAGCCCGCCAAGCGGCTGTACACCGACTGCCGCAGGAGATCGGGCAACCGGAACTGCGTGTTCCGTCCGTGGCGGGAGTCGCGCAGGTGCGCGGCGATGAGCCCCGCAAGGCCAAGACGTTCATCCAACTCACGCACCAGAATCAAGCCGGCGTCGGAGGTGATGCGCGACCCCTGAAACGCGACCTTCAGAAACCCGTTGAACGTGAACTGAAAGGGCGCGGTTTGTAATTCACCCACTGGGTGTCACCCTCCGTGGCCTGGTTTCTCTCGAGAAACCCGCGAAAATCAAGGCGTGACGACTGATCGCATGGGCAAAAGTACCACAGCCAATCGGAAATCCGGGTATCCACCAGTTGCTCCAGGGTGTCGGCCCGGGAGCGCACTTCCTGCTCTCGATACAACGCGCCGAAACGATGGCTCAGGCCTGCGGTATTGAGCAACAGATCCTCGATGATAATCGGGCGACTGGGTGGGCGCGTATCGTTAGAATCGGCAGCCGTCGGATCATTGAATACACGAACTGCGGCAAAGCTGGGAATGTAGGCAGCCACCGTATCAGTCAGGTGTAGTTTTCCCTGCTCGACCAACTGCATCACCGCTACTGCCGTGATGGGCTTGCTCATGGAGCGAATTTCGAAGATCGAATCGTCCTGCATCGGAAGCTGCGATTCAATCTGCTGCCAACCCATGCTTTCCAGGAACACAACCTTGCCGTGGCGAGCGACGCCAGCCACCAGGCCAGCTATCTGCCCGTCGTCAACATGCTGGCGCAGCATGGTAGCTACCAGTTCCAGTCGCGGAGACGACATACCTTCGGACTCTGGTGCAGCGGTCGGCAAGCCTTGCGGTGGCGCGGCCGTCAGGTTCAGGGCTGGAGTTAGCAGACCAAGCAAAAGCAGTGTGACTGAGAATTTCATGGCAGGCACGATCCGGTCATATTTGAATTAAGTGCTGTCGGCCTTTCCGCGCCAAGAGTGTACTGTGGCTCGGTCCAGCTTCTTGGTGCGAGGGCGCGCCGCCTCGGCCCCCGGTGGTTCGCTGAACGGCTCCACGGGAATGCGTTCGTAACGCACCTCGACGACGCGCAGCTGCTCCTTGCCGCGAGGGGCGTGAAGGACCACGCAGTCGCCTGGTCCGGCCTTCATCAGCGCCCGCGCGAGTGGCGAGACCCAGCTGATGTGATTGCGATCGAGGTCGACCTCATCTCGGCCGACGACGCTCACTACCCGCTCTATTCCAGCGGCGTTGGCGTAGCGAACGGTCGCACCGAAGAAGACCCGCGTCGCCGTCCGCCCGGCTCTCGCAGCCTCCGGGTCCACTACCTCGGCGGCATCGATGCGTTTCGTGAGAAAGCGAATTCGGCGATCGATCGCCCGCAGACGTCGCTTACCGTACTGATAGTCGGCGTTCTCACTACGATCGCCGTTGCTTGCCGCCCACGCCACCACCCGAGTCACCGCCGGCCGTTCCCTGGTGCGTAGAAACCGGTGCTCCTCTTTGAGGCGGTGCAAACCGTCCGGCGTGATGTAGTTCTTGACGGCGCCTCGTGCGTCTGACGCTTCTTCAGTAGCGCGGTCGGTCCCATCGCCCCTGCCGTCGGATTTCTTGGTGAACGCCCTACTCATGCGGCTCCTCCGATTCAATCACAAACGGTGAGGCCAGCCGGTATTCTTGTATGATCCAGCCATGACAACAATGACACCCCGCTGGCTGTGCCCGTCAGTCGTTCTGGTCATCGGCGCACTTACGAGCGTGCCGGTGTCTGCGCAACAGGTCACGCAGAAAGAGATTGCCGGCATCTCTACCTTCGCGCAGATCGAAACGACAATCGCGTGCGGCGGGACCACGACGCCAGAGGCGATTGGTGAGATCGGGCGCATGGGGTTCAAGTCGGTGATCAACCTTCGCCTCGCCAGCGAAGAAGGCGCGCTCGTCGAGGAGGAGGGCGCGGCCGTGCGAGCGGCAGGGATGCACTACGTGCATCTGCCGTTCAACATGCGATCTCCTGATCCCAGCCTGATCGACGACTTCATCGCCGCGGTCGAGGCTCCCGCCAACGCACCGGCCTACGTCCACTGCGCGGCGGGCGGCCGTGCGGCCGCCCTCTGGATGATCAAGCGGGTCAAGGCCGACGGCTGGGCCGAAGCCCGCGCACTCGAAGAGGCGACGGCCCTCGGCCTCAACGATCGCCTCAGACCGTTCGCGCTCGACTACCTCCGAGCGCATCCGTAGCGCGCGCCTACGCCGGTGCGTTCCGGCGCGTCTTCATGTCGCGCCCTGGACGCGTGAGACCACAATCCCACCTTGCCTGGGCGCTGAAATGCGGAACGAGCAGGTCGAAACACGAGGTTGTGCCGCCAGGGCTTCGGCGTGAGGTGTTGCGGGGCCGGCACCCGCCGCCACAGTTCGTCAGCCTGCCACTGAAAGGGCCAGTCGCTCGATGAAGATGGCGACGACGACGAACGAGAAACCGAGCAGAACCAGAGCGCCGACGGCAAAGATCGTCTTCAGGGCTCGGTTCTCGAAAGGGGCCGCGGCGGCCAGGTTACCGAACTGCATGGCCACCCGGACAGCGACGTAGATCGCAATGATCAGTGCCCCGAGCCCGAGAGGAGGTGCGTCGTCGATCCAGGCGGACCCCACGAGAGCGGCGGCAGCGAATACCCGCATCAGCCAGGTGAAGAAGATCTCCTCGGCGGGAGCCAACCTTTCGTGTAGAGAGCGAAGGGCTTCTTGCATTGGTTCGGTCCTCAGTACGTGCAGAAATCGAAATTACCGGATCATTAACGCGGACGCGCAGCCACCCCCTCCGGCGACCCCTTGATGGCAACCGGCCGTTTCAGATTGGTATCCGTCGCCCGATACACCTCCCCATGCCGCCCACGCCGGTCTCAGCTGCGATTTCGTACGGGCCGAGGCGGGGCCGGAGGCGAAAGCCATCGGCGTTGGGCCTGATCATAGGAGGAAACGCTGATTGGCTTGGCGTCACCGCCCGGAAGTAACCGCTTTTTCCAGGAAGGCGCTGCGGCGCTCGCTGCCCAGCGTAGGACGCTACTCATGCGATTCAAGACACGTCGGATAGACTGACGTTCCCCGGAACGTGAAGTTGGATGGGAAATCCGAACTTTCGACAGGAGGACACGGTCGTGCCCAAATCGCTGATGTCTCTCGTCTATTTGCTGCCCTTGAGCCTCTGCATCTTCGCGACGGATGCGCAGTTCAATCACGCCGCTGCGCAGCCGTCCAATGACCCACAGACCGGAACCCTCGAGCAGATTGTCCCCGGTTACTATGCGTACATTTCCGGGCCCCGTATCAGCGGGGTGATCGTTACAAGCGAAGGAGTCGTGGTGGTCGATGCTTTGAGCAACGAAGCCATGGCGACGCACGAACGGCAACTGATTTCCGATATTGTCGGGCAGCCGGTTCGTTATCTGATTTCCTCAACGTACCACGGCAATTATTCACGCGGCAACGTTGCCTACCAGGACGTCATCAGTATTGGCCACGAAGACTACAACGCCGATCTGCTCGACTTAATGGAAGCGGAGGATGTGCCGATGGCGGAACAAGAGGCCAGGCTTCCTGATCTGACCTTCCGCGACCGCATGACGCTTCGCGTCGGTGACAAGGAGATTCAGATTATCCATATTGGCCCCGGGCACACGCGGGGCGACAGCATCGTTTTTGTTCCTGAAGACCGGATTGTCTATGCAAGCGAGGCGTTTTTTTACGAGCGGTTTCCGTTTATGAACTCCGGATACCTGAACTGGATAAACGCTATCGACATTATCTTGAACCTCGAGGCCGACATCATCGTCCCCGGCAACGGAGAGTGGGCATTCAACGACCCTCAAGTAACCCGACAGGCGCTGGTTTATTCCCGGCAAGTTCTGGTCGATGCGCGCGACGCTGTTCAGAGAGAGATTGCGCAAGGGGCAACAGAAGACCAAGTAGCGGCTCGAGTTCTACTGCAACAGTACGAAGGATTGACTGGATACGAACCGCAAGGCGAGGTTATGGTCCGGAGGATTTATCAAGACCTGAAAGGCACACTTCCCTAACAGGCTGCTGAAAAACTCCGTGAAATGGGATCGACAGATCGATCCCGGCGTACTACCATGCTCCCAACACCGCTGAAGGGAGCCCCATCATGCGCGGACACGATGAGCAAAGCACTCACATGTTCAGCTACCTGTCGCCGGAACAGCGCGTGCCAGCCGACCATCCGCTCCGCGCGGTTCGCGCGCTGACGGACGAAGCGCTGAGAACGATGTCGCGCAGGTTCGCCGGCCTGTACGCCAACACAGGGCGTCCGTCGATCCCGCCGGAACAGCTGCTGCGCGCGTTGTTGCTGCAGGTGCTCTACACGGTGCGGAGCGAGCGGCTGCTGATGGAAGAGCTCAATTACAACCTGCTGTTCCGCTGGTTCGTGGGCTTGAATTTGGACGACCCGGTTTGGCATCCCACCACGTTTACCAAGAATCGCGACCGGCTGCTGGCGGGCGATCTCGCGGCCGCCTTCTTTGATGCGGTGCAGGCCCACGCGCGGGCGGCCGGGCTGCTCTCGGACGAACACTTCACTGTGGATGGGACCCAATTGGAAGCGTGGGCCAGCCTGAAGAGCTTTCGGTGCCGGGACGCGGCGGAGAGCGACCCGCCCGATGACCCCGGGAATCCCACGGTCAACTTCCACGGGGAGCGGCGGCGCAACGACACGCACCAGTCGACGACCGATCCGGAGGCGATGCTGCCTCGGAAGGGCCAGGGGAAGGAAGCCAAGCTGGCGTATCTGGGCCACGTGCTGCTGGACAATCGACAGGGACTTGTCGCCAACGTCTGCGCGACTCACGCGACGGGGACCGCCGAACGCGAGGCAGCGGCGCTGTTGCTGGAGGCCAGCGCGCCGCCGGGCAGCACGGTCGGGGCGGACAAGGGCTACGATGTGGCAAGCTTTGTGGCCGCTGTCCGTATCCGGGCCGTCACGCCCCACGTTGCTCAGAAGGTCCGCTGGAGTGCGATCGATGGCCGGACCACGCGGCATGCGGGCTATCACGTCAGTCAGCGGAAACGGAAACTCGTAGAACAGGTCTTTGGCTGGATGAAGACCGTCGGCGGCTTGCGCAAACTCCGGCATCGCGGTGTCGCCCTCGTGGATTGGCAGCTTACCTTCGCCGCCACGGTCTATAACTTGGTCCGGCTGCGGAATCTGGAGGCGAGGTGTCCCTGATCACCGGCCGCGCGTGTCGCCGGCCCCTTGATCGGGGCCAGCGCACAGCCGTGCGCACCGTTGTCGGTCGGTGGTGACTCGCATGATCCTTAGAAAACGGCCCGATCACCCGGGTTCTTCAGCAGCCTGCTAAGAGGGTTCGCCGAGCACGTGCTCGCGAACGCTGGACCACGAGGGGTGAAGGCAGGAAATGAGACTACGGGACGATCCGCGCATCGGTGACAAACCGGCGGTAGTTGGCGTAGGTCTGTGTGGTGCGCAGCCGCGGAACACCGGAGTTCCGGACAACGGTCATACTCTCGATCCGAGCCGGTAGCATGAGGGTTTCGTCGGGATCCTCGAACGTTACGCGCTGGTAACGAATCGAACTGTCGGCTCGCTCGAAGGTAAAAAATCGCGGTCCGTAGGCGCTCCGATCGCGTGGCCGCGGGATGTCGACGAGCCCAACAAGGTGCTCGTCGAAGCGGAGGATCTCGAAAGTATTCGCATCCGCCCAGACGCGTCCACGCGTGCGGCCGGACAGATCGACCCAGGCGCACTTGCCGGTCCATTCTGCCGTGGGCTGCCCGCGCTCCACGACCCGGTAGTCGAGCATCACGGCCTCGCGGCCGTCAACGCGCGTCGAGCCGGCCACCTCGAAACTGAACGCGTTGCGCCGATCCGGCAGCAGAAATGCTAGCGGCTCGGGGGAGATGGCGCGCGGGTCCATACAATCCTCCTGATCAGGCGGGCCGAGTGGCGGCCCACTCGCGCGGACCAGTTCGCGGACCACCCTCGCCGGTTCCTCCGTTAAGGACGGATCCCATTCGACACGAAGCTCGTATTCCAGCCGCCGCGCGAAGCCTTCGAACGACCAGCTTCGGCTGAGCCGCTGCAGGATGACTGTCTCCTCCACCAGGAGGCTCTGCGTGCGCGTGTAGTGCTGCTCGACGTAGTTGCCGACGCGCGTCACCACCAGGTCCACGTCGGCCGGCTGTGCGACGAGCGTCGCTCCCAGTACGAGGCATATCGGGACGATCCGTAACACCGTCCTCCCCGGAGCGCTACGCCGATTTTCCAGCGGGTTCACACCCGTCGGGTTGTCGCGGTGGATGATGCCTGCTCTTGAAGCCATCGGAGTCGAGCCTGATTATAGGGGGAATCGCTGGGGGAGGGGCTTCCCGGCGGGCGTGGGCGAATATCTGGAGGATGTCCCTGACCAGGAACTTGTCGTAAGCTGGGCGGCATGCGGAAGCCGCGAATAGGTCACGAGCATCAAGGCATCTGGGTGATTGCAGGAGGTGGCTGGTGAATTCGAATTGGTACTGGACCGGAAGACATCGTCGTTCAAAGGTGTTCTGGACCCTCTTCCGAGCAGTGCTTTTCGTGTCGCTGATGTTCTCCGCTGCGCAGGTGTTTGCCCAGGGCGGGGAGCGGGGTGCTGATGGACGGCGTATCAGCGAACGAATAAGGCCCTTTACGATCGTCGCAAATATTCACTACGTCGGTGGGACGGACATGACCGTGTTCTTGATCACGACGGACGAAGGCCACATCCTGATCGACAGCACCTACGAGCGGGACGCTCCCTGGATCCGTGAGAACGTCGAAGAATTGGGTTTCAACGTACGGGACATTAGATTTCTGCTGAATTCCCACGCCCACTCGGACCACATTGAAGCGCACAGCGTGATCAAAGAGCTTACCGGCGCACAGGTGGTGATGTCGGAAGCCGACGGCGCGACACTGGCCGAGGGCGGCAATGTTGGCCCCGATGGAAAGCCGCGGTACACGCCCGTGAAACCGGATCGGCTCATCCGCACCGGCGATACGGTCACGGTCGGTGGTACGACCCTGACGGCTCATGTCTTTCCCGGCCACACCCGTGGCGCCACCACGTGGACGACCGTGGTGGAGGATGGCGGCCGACGCGCCGACTTCGTGTTCTGGGGCGGCCTGGGGGGAGTCCGGCAGCCGTTCGTGAACAACACGGCGTGGCCCACCATCGCCGAAGACTATGCCGACACCCTCCGGAGGGCGAGGCAGCTATCTTGCGAGTTCTTTACGGAGGGACATGTGGAGGGCTTCGGATTCATCGACAAGATGAACCGTCTGCTCAAAGGCGAGCAGCCGAATCCCTTCTATGCGCCGCAGGAATGCCGGGAAGGACTCGAAGAACTGGAACGCGATTTTCGAGCGCAACTCGCCAAGGAACGCGCCGAGGCGGACCAGTAGCCGACCTTTCGGTTTCCAACTCCACCGCCTGGCTGACGACGTCCGCCATAGGCACCGCGTGCTTGCAGGCTTGTCCGCCTTCGCGGCGGAGCCGCTACGACGGACAGCCTTCGCTGACGATCCGACTCGCTTGCTTGAGTTCATCCGGGACATCTCCACAGAAGAAGAACGGCCCAGGAACGGCGAGCCGAATCAATTGTGGGAAGTGTTTGGCCGCGGTTCCGCTCAAGTGCAAACCGAGTGCTGCGGCATCTTTGAACTCGTCGCGGACGTATAACGCGTTGTCCTTTTCGGAGATGTAGCAGTGGGCTCCCTGGGCGGGCCAAGCAGCACCTTGGCGTCGCGCCCAAACGAATGCCAGCCGGTCGGGATCATCTGGACCGGCTGAATTATAGAGGGGTTCTGGCGCCCGCACTCACCAGTCCGGGCAGGGCGTCGTTCCGGAAACAACAGCGTCAGGACTGCGACGACCAGATCGGCTGTCCATCCTCTCGATAGATCACCAGGGTGCCGTCGTCCTGAACTGCCAAGTAGGCGTTCGGCTTGCCTGACGTGCCTGATGACCAGAGCGCGGCCGAGCGGTCGTCGTACACGACGAAGTTACCGTCTGTCTGCAGGACGGCAACCCCGGGGCTCGAGCCGGCTGTATCGGTTGCCCAGAGGGCCGTGCTGTCACGGTCGTCGTATAGAACGAGATTACCGTCTGTCTGATAGGTAAGGAAATAGCGGCCATTCTCCGACCCAATAGATTCGCCGGGTAGGAGTTGCTCCACAGCGACGTCCGTCCGGGTGAGCCTCATGAGAGCCTGCAAGTCGTTGTAGCCGGTGGCGGGTTCCCAGACGTCCTGGTTAGCCAGACGGATGGCGTACTCAGGCCGCCCGCGCAGACCGGGTTCTGGGTCCGGCAGGTTGAGCAACACCTGATACGGCCCCGTTTCATGTCCAGCCGACAACGTCTCACTGATAGTCACCGTCTGTGTCTCACCGGGCCCCCAGAAACGCGGGTCCGTATTGACCGGGAAGGCGGAGAGGCGCCCGCTGACCGCATGCCGCAGGATGATTTCCACCTCTCGCGCGTTGAACGGCGTGGCCCATCCGTCATTCGTGACGGTGAACTGCATGGTGAACAGCCCGCCGGCGGTAACCCGAGAGGGAATATCGGCCGTGAGCAACCGAAATCGATATCCAAGACGTTTTTGAATCTCGGCAAAGCAGCCTTGCTGGCGCCACAGATCGATCACGGTCGGCTGATAACCGATGTTGATGGTGCTCCAGCGCAGCAACCCAAGCTCGCTCAGGGCGTTTTCGCAGTCGATGTATGGCTGAGCCTGGGCCGCCGCCGAGCAAGTTTCGCCGCCCTGGGGGACGAAACGATTGTCGAGGCTCAGGAATTCGTGAAGAGCCCGCACGTTCTCCGCCTCGGGCCCGACAAAGGGCGGTGCGTACGTGCCGAAGTCATCGACCGACGCCAGGAAACAGTCGTTGTGCGCGCCGACGCGCGCTCGCGGCGTACGGCTGAACGCCTCACTCGCCTCCAGCGCCGTCGGGCCAAAGAGCGCCCGCTTGTGGTACGGATAGCGCAACGCGGCCATGCGGCTGTCGGCCAGCGCGAACAATACACGGTCGACAATGGCCGCTGAACTGGTGTTCACCGTCCTGTCGGGGTTGACCAGCCCTGTTGACGAGTTGTGCCATTCCCCCCACGCACCGACAAATCCCATTTCCATGAAGGCGATGACGTCCGACGCGGCGCGCAGCCCTGGGGTCAACTGGTCGATGTGCTCCAGCACCTGGCCGAGCGGGGGATCGGTCGCCTGGGCTGCGATAGTGGCGCCGTCACACGGCTCGAGCGAGCCCGCGCACGGGAAGCTATAGGCAAAACGGGGAATGACTTTGACGCCGGCCTGCCGAATCGCGGCGAAGTCGGCGTTGATGCCGTCCAAGGCCGCGCGAGACAACGGCACATCTCGGAACTCGTCCAGAACGTAGTAGGCCCTTACCATCGCGATCCCTTCCGCTCGAAACGCGGCGAGCGCATCGGCGTCTAACGGCGTGCGTGCCGTGCCGATGAAGAAGGGACTCACCTGCTGATAGAACCCACGCTCGGGGTTGGAGAAGTTGTCATCGCTCGGCGAAAACGACACGCTCGTGACGTGTGCCGTCGGGGGAGCGAACATCGTCTGGTTCGAAGCGACACGCTCCACCATGAACGACGCAAAGAGGCACGCAGTCGCGCCTAAAACAACGCGACGGTGCCTCGTCATCGGAGATCTCCGACGCTTGGCGCCCGTGTAATCTCGACCGGGTTCCAGACGTGAGTCATGGGCTAGCATGAAGATGAAATACGTGCCATGAAGCCGCACGTCTTTCTGTGTGTCGTGGGTCTGTCCGTGCCGGCCTGCGCGCCGGTCGACGAGGGATCGCGAGCCGCCGCTGTGGTGATGCCACTGACCGGCCCGATGGATGATCCCGATGCCACCGGCAGAGAAACCTTCTGGAACGTCCGCATGGGCGGCGGGGACGCGGTCGATGCCTACACCCTCGACCCACCCCCACCGGAGGGCGCCATCCTGGCCCTGCTCGTGGCGCCGGAAGACCGCGCCAACGCGCTGACGCTGGAACTTGTCAGGCTTGACGATAGTGTCGCGGCGCGGTTTGACACCACGTCGGACACGGTCCGCTTCATCTGGCCCGTCGATGGAGAGGTTTTTCTGAGACTTCTGGCAGACGGCGATGCCCCGGCGTTCGACGCGCTGATCGGAGTTCGGTCCATCGAGGGGCGTCCCATCGGCTGGCAGCCGCGCCCGGAGGAGACCCCTGACGTCGAGAGCGAGGAACCTGGTGAGGTTCCCCCCCTGGTGGTGCCGTTGCCGTTGCAAGACTGAGGGTGCTCGAAGGTGCGGGAGATGACCATGCGCCGACTGTCCCTGCGTCTGATGGCCGCGTGCCTAAAGCGCGCCGGTCATCGCGCTCGGCTGCATCTGCGAGATGTAGTCAACGGACCAAATCAGTAGTGGCTCCGAATCAATAGTTCCAATCAAGAGTGGGAGTAATCGGGAAGGGGCTGCTGGCCGACTGTCACGGCCGTTCAGGCTGCGCACCCCGCCGACTCCCGCAGCTGGCGCATCGACTCAAGGAATCCCGCGATCTGGTTCCGACTGGGAATGCTTAGGGACGCCAGTCTTCGCTTGTGAAATCCTAAGACAGAGGGAAGACATAGCCGCTCCGCCGCGAAGCGGCTTCACTGAGACCTCGGCGAGGAGGATAGGATAAGAGAATGAGCTGGCAGCGGAGGGCTCTGGCGATGGTGTTCGTTGCGACCGCGACGGTCGCGATGTCGGCGGCTCAGACGGCTGCCCCGAGCGCGCCCGAAGGTGCGCCGGCTGACCTTTCCGCGCCGCCGGCCGACGCCGTCCAGACCGACTCCGGGCTCACCTCGCGAATGGTCACACCGGGCACAAGCGAGGAAAGACCAGCGCCGACCGATTTCGTCACGGTCCAATACACCGGCTGGTCGGCTGACGGCACCGTGGTCGACAGCACGTGGAGGCGCGGGAAGCCGTCGATGATTGCGCTGGACCAGTCACTCCCGGGATGGGGTGAGTGCGTGCAGATGATGACGGTCGGCGAGATCCGGCGATGCTGGATGCCACAGGAGCTGGCCTACAACGGTCGAGCGGGCCGGCCCACCGGCACCATGGTGTTCGACATCGAGCTCATCGAGACTCACCCTGCCCCCACCGTGCCACCGCTTGACGTCGCCGAACCACCGGCCGACGCGACCCGTACCGTATCCGGGCTTGTCTACAAGGTGCTGAAGGCCGGCGCGGGAACGCGGAGGCCATCGCCCAGGAGCCGGGTGACCGTCCACTACACCGGCTGGACGACGGACGGAGAGATGTTCGACAGCTCGGTCGCGCGTCGCACCCCGCAGGCCTTTGTGGTCACCGACGTGATTCGCGGGTGGACCGAGGGCCTGCAGCTCATGGTCGAGGGCGAACGCAGGCGCTTCTGGATTCCGCAGAATCTGGCCTACAAAGGTGAGTTCGGCGCACCACGCGGCAGGCTGGTGTTCAACATTGATCTGATCGAAATCGAATAGCTCGAGGCTTGCACACTGGGCCCGCCGGCTGTTTTCAGTAGGAATACGTGCGAAAGGGCAAGGTAGTCCTTCTTATATTAGGAGGCGGAGAAGATGAAGGATCAATCGCCGGCCGGTACAGCATCCGCGTGAACGATCAGTATCGCATCACGTTCCGGTTCGACGCGGGTCATGCGTGGGAGGTGAGCTGTGAAGACTACCACTCGTAGAACGGCGATCGGTCCAGTCGATCTTCGCCGGATGCGTCGGCCTCCGACGCACCCTGGCGAAATGCTGCTCGAAGAATTCCTGAAACCCCTCGGTCTCAGTCAGACCGAGGCAGCTGCGCGGATGCAGATGACCACCAATCGGCTCAACGAGATCGTCAAGGGTAAGCGCGGCGTGACGGCCGATACAGCGTGGCGGCTGTCCACCCTGCTGGGCACGTCTCCCGAGCTGTGGATGAATCTCCAGATGAACCGCGATCTCTGGCACGCAGCTCAGGCGCGGAAGAGCGCGTGACCGCGAATCGGCGCCGACCAGTTGTCAGGCGCCACCTGATTCCCTGACGGTGCGGCGGGGAAGCTGAAGCGCTGAAGTCAACGGCGCGAATCGGTAGTTCCAATCAGAACTGGGAGAGTTGCGGTGATCGCTGGCCCAGCGTGCTCCGAAGCGTTCAGGCGGCGAAATCCGCCGACTCCCGTAGCTGGCGCATCGACTCCAGGAACTGGGCGATCTGGTTCCAACTGGGAATGCTTAGGGACGCCAGTCTTCGCTTGTGAAATTTGGCCCAGTGGGTCAGCGCGCGAACACGTAGGCCGCGCCGGAATCATCCCCTGAGTTGTCAGTCTGATTGCCGTCGATGCCTCGGGCGGCACTGTCCTCGTGGTGGGCGCCCACGACCATGGTGCTGCCGTCGCCGCTCAACGCGATCGCGCTGCCGAACTCGTCGCCCGCGTCGGTGTTGGTGCCTTTGACGTAGGAGCCCAGGGTCCACGCGCTGCCGCTGCGTGTGTAGACGTACACCGCTCCCGATTCCTCGGCCTGGTTCCGGCGGTCCCGCCAGGGATCCAGGTAGTCGGTCGTCAGAAACGGCTGGAGCACAGGCGCACGCACGCCCTGGCCGGCGTTGTCCTCGAGATAGGCTCCCACCGCAAGCGTATCGCCGTCGCCACTCAGGGCCAGCTTGGAACCAAATGAGTTGTAGGGCCGCGGGTTGTTTGCCTTGATGAACGCCTGCTCTGTCCACGTCGTGGCGTTCCGGACAAATACGTACGCTGCCCCAACCCAGATATTCGCACCTCCGAGAGCCGGCCTGTCGTCAGCGCACCCAGGAGGATTGATGCCAGGCGTCAGGCACGCCTCGTCGCCGACGCCAGCAGCGATGGTGTTGCCATCGTCGCTGACGGCGACTGCGTAACCCATCTGGTCGCTCTCTTCGTTCCTGGACCCCTTGATGTACGCCTGCTCGCTCCATGCGCCGTCCTGTCGGGTGAAAACGAACAGCGCCCCGGATCCTTCGGCGTCATTGTCGTGTGGTCCGTTGATCGTCCTGCTGGTTCCGCTCTCGTCGAAGGCGCCGGCGACCAGCGTGTCGCCGCTGAAGCTGAGTGCCACGGAAAAGCCGAAGAGATCACCGACCTCCACGTGCGAGCCCTTGACATAGGCCTCCTGTGTCCATCTGCCGCCGGTCCGCGTGAATAGATAGACCGCTCCGGATGTCTGCTGCGAGTCGTCTTGCTGGTTCCCGTCAATCTGCTGTGCGGCGCTGTCCTCGGCGATTGCGCCCACCGCCAGTGTGTCGCCGTTTCCACTCAACGCGATCGAGTAGCCAAACTGGTCGCCATCGGCAGGCGTGCCGCTCAAGGGGGCCATGCCGGTGTTTGACGCCTTGACGTACGCCTGCTGCGTCCAGGTGGTGCCCGTGCGGGTGAAGATGTAGACGGCGCCTGCCTGAGGGATGGAGTTGTCGGCCTGATCACCGTCGATCCCGGTCGCGCCGCTCGATTCCCAGTGGGCGCTGACCGCCATCGTGCCGCCGTCGCCGCTCAACGCGACCGACGCTCCGAAATGATCACTCTGCTCGCCGTTCGACGCCTTGACGTAGGCCTGCTGCGTCCAGGAATCGCGCTGGCGGACAAAGACGTACACGGCACCCGACGCATAGGTCGAGTTGTCGTTCTGGTTCCCGTTGATGCCCGTCGCCGCGCTGCTCTCGAACGGTGCGCCGATCGCCATCGCATTCCCGTCGCCGCTGAGCGCGATCGAGTTTCCAGTATGACCCTGGTTCGCCCCGCCACACGCAAAGTGGTCGTACGGCTCTGCGTTCGACGCCTTGATGTACGCCACCTGTTTCAACGGCAACACCGGCTCCGCCTGCCCCTGTGAGAGGAGGCGGCCGTGCACAGCAAAGAGGGCGACCGCCGCCGCAGCGACCGCGACCGTCACCCGCACGCACGCCCCCCAATCACATGGCCTGAAGCGCTCGCTGGGTAACCGAGACGGCTACGGCAACAATCCAGAGGCACGAGGTAAGAGATCGTCTGCCGCATTCCAGCAACCTTATACACTTAAAGCCTCCATGGCCCGCCAGGCTCGGGGGCGACCAGACGGTCGTGCAGTTCGGCACCTCAGTTACGTTCCCGGCTCAGTTCCTGGTCTCGTTGACAGTCATACCGCCCCACAACCATTTCGGGGCGCCATATCCAGTGGCGTTCCAGCGTAAAGGTTTCCGTGAAAAAGTCTGGATCCGAAACGGTCAGCGAGTAATTCAATCGTTCTCCGCCATCAACCGGCGCAAACCGCTCGACCAGGTGAAGCCTGGCACCGAATGGCGTCCCGCGATTGTCCAGCCGTTCCGGCGCTATTTGTGACGTCTCGATCACGAGCGAGTCACCGTCCCATCGACCCGTCGAATACCCCAGTGCCGATTGCGTTTGCCGGTCCCGAGTGCTGCCGTCCGCCATGTGAATGACCCTGACGTTGTCGTCCTCCTCAAAGCGCTGCAGGATCGTGTCACCCTCGCGTGTGAATTCCATCGGCAGCGGATTGGACATGAGTCGCGGCATCGACCACTCGGTGCATCCCAACAGCACCTCAGCGCCCGTATCGTATTTCGCCCTGATGCTTTCCGCCTCGCTTGTGAGCGGGTAGTTGCCATGGAACAAGCGGCCGCCGGCACTCGGTCTGTCATCCAGGTTGGTGCTCCAGACGCGAAAGATGCCGTCTGCGCTGCGGCGGGCGGCGGCGGCCACTTCCTCGTCATACTCCGCCTCGAGCAAGCCACTGTCTTCGCGGACCGAGAAGTAAGGTCTGGAACCGGCTGTCAGCATCACGTCCTTGCCATTGCTCAGCAGCATGTTCCGCGCAAACATTTCATGGTCGAATCGCAATGACGCGTCGCCCATAATGCGCACTCCGTCACCTACCTGGACGAACTCCCGAGCCAGCCCGCGAGTGCGTAAAACACCCAGGGCTCCCGACTCGATTTTCCAGGTGGTCACGCTCCCTGACGGATCTTTCACCTCGACTTCGAACACCGTATGAGGATTGCGCCACCGTACGACGCTCACGACGCCTTCGATCTCAACCTGTTCGCCGGGATCAAAAAACCCGGCAACAGAATGGTGGGCTGAGACTGTGAGTAGCATGGCGCTGAGCCACAGCGCAGCTACTGCCAGTGCGACGTATTTGCGGACTCTAGTCATGACATCCTCACTGGGCCTGCGATCCAGTGCCTATGTGTACAGCAGACAGTGATATTTGACAACGACTCGCGGAGGCGACGTATAAGCTGGAACCTGGCGATCTGGTTGTTGCACGGTTCTACATTTGAAACAAAATGTCTTGCGTTTACAATTGGGCCACCTTGGTCCACGACTGGTTACACCCTTCGTTTCCGTTCAGTGAATTTCACTTGGGAGGTCTTTAACGATGGCACAGTACAAATCACTGATCGCCGCATCCGTCATGCTCTCGTGCGTGCTTGTTTCAGGTCGTGTCATCACCGCGCAGGAACCGGCGAATCAAGTTCCTCTTCTTGCCGACGACGCCTCGATGCTGCTCACCGTATTTCTCAAGCACGATCAGTCGATGAACAATGCTGAGCGACGCGAGTTGCTCGATAGCAGCGGGTTTGACGACATGTTTCCACCTGACGGCGTCGAGATTATCGATCACTACATCATGATGGGCATTGGACAGGTCATCGTTCTTAGACTGCCGCCGAGCCACTTGCGCAGGGTGAATCTCGCAATAGAGTATGGAGCGTGGGGCGCCTATCAGACAGAGTTCTACGTCACCTACGACTTGCTGGCTGCCAGAGCGGAGGAGGCAGCAGCAGAGCAATGAAGCGAGACAGGGCGGCTCACCCGACAATGGGAGACGCCAATAATGACTAACCAGCCCGGCAGATTCGGCGCTCTCGTCACATCAGCGGTGCCCGCAGCGATGGCTGTGTGCCTGCTCGCCACAAGCCACGCCGTGGCGCAGCCGGCAGACCCCGGCCTGGATGAGGTGCGTGGTTTGCGCGTCAGCACGGATCGGGCTGCACCTGGCTACGTGCTCTTCAGCCCCGGCATCTCCGGCATTACGTATCTCGTAGATATCGAGGGCCGAGTCGTCAAGAGCTGGCACTCGGAGTACGCGACCGGCCACGGCCTCTATCTGCGCGACGATGGCGCGCTGATTCGTGCTGGTCGAATCGCGGACCATCCTGTTCACGCGGGAGGCCAGGGCGGACAGATCCAGGAGTTCACTTGGGATGGCCAGCTCGTCTGGGATTATCGCCTCGCGAACGACCAGTATCTACTCCACCATGACGTCGCTCTCCTCCCGAACGGCAATATCCTGGCCATTGCCTGGGAGTACAAGACCGCCGAGGAGGCGCGCGCGGCGGGTCGGCGGCCTGATGAACTCACAGAAAAGGGGTTGTGGCCCGAGGTCGTTCTGGAGCTCGCGCCTCGTGGTACCAATGACGCCGAGATCGTCTGGGAATGGCACTCCTGGGATCATCTGATCCAGGATTTCGATCCGGACGCGGCAAACTACGGCGTGCTCTCGGAACATCCTGAACTCGGCGACATCAACGCGGACGCCGAAGAGATCTCCGACGCTGAGATTCAGGCGCTCCTGGCCGGTGGCGAGATCGCCTTGCAGGATGCCGAAGAGTTCCCGAGCGCCCCCGACCTCATGCACTTCAACAGCATTACTTACAATCCGACGCGCGATCAGATCATCGTCAGCTCCAACGGCTTCAGCGAGTTCTGGATCATCGATCACAGCACGACGACTCAAGAGGCAGCAGGCAGCATCGGGGGTCGCCAGGGCATGGGCGGCGACATTCTCTACCGCTGGGGTAGAGCCAGCAATTACGATCGCGGCGGAGATCGGCCGCGGACGCTGTTCAGTCAACACCATGTTCGCTGGATCGAGGACGGCCTGCCGGGCGCGGGCAATATCACGGCTTTTCTGAACAATTTTCCGGGCCCCCGGGGCAACCAGTCGGCCGTTGTCGAGCTCGTGCCGCCCACGGACGAGCAAGGCCGGTACATCGTGCCGGAGGAGGAGCAGTTCGGGCCCCAATATCCGGTCTGGGTCTATATGGCGCCCGACGCCAAGTCGTTCCACTCGCACTTTATCTCCGGCGCATCTCGACTCTCGAACGGTCATACGTTCATCGACTCAGGCGCCCAGGGGAGGTTCTTCGAAGTGACGCCCGACGGAGAGATCGTCTGGGAGTACTGGAACCCGTACTCGGGAGAGCCGACGTTGCCCCATCATGAGTTCTTGGCAAAGTCCAACGAGGCTCTCTATATGGCGTTCCGCGCAACCAAGATCGAACCGGATCATCCGGCCCTTGCCGGTCGCGATCTGAGTCCCTTGGATCCGCAGCCGGCACCGATCCCTCACCCCGTTTTCGAGGAACCCTGATCGGCCGGTCGCTCAGCCGCGAGCTTCGGCTGCGCCATCGATTAACGATCGGTATCCAGGAGTTCCAATCAAGCCTGGGAGCGTGAATGGGCCGCTCCCTGTCTAGCGTTCATGGCTGTCAGGCAGCGAATCCAGACGCGTCCCGTAGCTGCCGCATCGATTTAAGGAAGTGGGCGTGCCAGAGTGCGCAGGGAGGTCTACAAACAGGCTCTTGCGAGCGGTGCGCGCACCAGGAGCCTCACGCGGCCCGTAGCGACCAACGCAGCACCTTTCTGAAAGTGCGTTCACTTCCAAGTGGGGAAGCTGCGATCTGGTTCCAACTCGATGCGAATAGCCTGTGCAGATGTAGTGATGACAGCCTGCGTGACCAGGCAGCCTCCTTTATGGACGGTCTATCATCTAGCAGGCTGCTGAAGAACCCGGGTGATCGGGCCGTTTTCTAAGGATCATGCGAGTCACCACCGACCGACAACGGTGCGCACGGCTGTGCGCTGGCCCCGATCAAGGGGCCGGCGACACGCGCGGCCGGTGATCAGGGACACCTCGCCTCCAGATTCCGCAGCCGGACCAAGTTATAGACCGTGGCGGCGAAGGTAAGCTGCCAATCCACGAGGGCGACACCGCGATGCCGGAGTTTGCGCAAGCCGCCGACGGTCTTCATCCAGCCAAAGACCTGTTCTACGAGTTTCCGTTTCCGCTGACTGACGTGATAGCCCGCATGCCGCGTGGTCCGGCCATCGATCGCACTCCAGCGGACCTTCTGAGCAACGTGGGGCGTGACGGCCCGGATACGGACAGCGGCCACAAAGCTTGCCACATCGTAGCCCTTGTCCGCCCCGACCGTGCTGCCCGGCGGCGCGCTGGCCTCCAGCAACAGCGCCGCTGCCTCGCGTTCGGCGGTCCCCGTCGCGTGAGTCGCGCAGACGTTGGCGACAAGTCCCTGTCGATTGTCCAGCAGCACGTGGCCCAGATACGCCAGCTTGGCTTCCTTCCCCTGGCCCTTCCGAGGCAGCATCGCCTCCGGATCGGTCGTCGACTGGTGCGTGTCGTTGCGCCGCCGCTCCCCGTGGAAGTTGACCGTGGGATTCCCGGGGTCATCGGGCGGGTCGCTCTCCGCCGCGTCCCGGCACCGAAAGCTCTTCAGGCTGGCCCACGCTTCCAATTGGGTCCCATCCACAGTGAAGTGTTCGTCCGAGAGCAGCCCGGCCGCCCGCGCGTGGGCCTGCACCGCATCAAAGAAGGCGGCCGCGAGATCGCCCGCCAGCAGCCGGTCGCGATTCTTGGTAAACGTGGTGGGATGCCAAACCGGGTCGTCCAAATTCAAGCCCACGAACCAGCGGAACAGCAGGTTGTAATTGAGCTCTTCCATCAGCAGCCGCTCGCTCCGCACCGTGTAGAGCACCTGCAGCAACAACGCGCGCAGCAGCTGTTCCGGCGGGATCGACGGACGCCCTGTGTTGGCGTACAGGCCGGCGAACCTGCGCGACATCGTTCTCAGCGCTTCGTCCGTCAGCGCGCGAACCGCGCGGAGCGGATGGTCGGCTGGCACGCGCTGTTCCGGCGACAGGTAGCTGAACATGTGAGTGCTTTGCTCATCGTGTCCGCGCATGATGGGGCTCCCTTCAGCGGTGTTGGGAGCATGGTAGTACGCCGGGATCGATCTGTCGATCCCATTTCACGGAGTTTTTCAGCAGCCTGCCTAGCGCCACGGCAAAAGCAATTCGGGCAGGCAGATCAATCACCGACGGAAGCTGGCCGATGTACCGATCACCAGCGGCGCCGAGAATAGCGAACCCAACAAACACCAGCGGCGGCGGGACCCTGACGCTGGCGCCTTCTCGTTCTGCATTCACACTAGCCATACCTGCCTCGGATGAGTGCGGCACCGTTTCAGATTGGTATCCGTCGCCCGATAACACCGCCCCCATCCCGCCCACGCCGATCTGGGCAGCGATCTCATACGGGCAGGCGGGTGCCGGATCGCAGGTGGTTGCCCCGACCCGCTCAACTATCTAGCCGACCGGCGTAGCGGATGTTGCCGGTTGCTGAGCCCTTTCGCGGTTCGCGTTCAGAATGCCCAGGGTCGAGAAAATCACAGCCAGGATCCACAGCAGCGGCCCAGCTCCTCCCGGAACCATCGGAACGTGTCCTGGGATGAGCACGAACAGGACGAAGCCGACGTCCGCGGCCGACACCACCACCAAATTAAGCCAGTAGCCAAGCCGGCTGTTCTTCCAGTTCAGCAGGAGGCCCACGACGATCGAGAACACCGCGAAGAACAGCAGGTTCCACGCATTCTGGTAGATGCGCCCTTGCACCACGCCTGGCTCCAGGGTCTGTCCCAGCACAAACTGGAGTCGGGCCGCCAACAGGTGAAACAAGCCCCAGAGACGTACATCACCGCTCCAATTTTCGCGAATGCCATTGTTTACCCTCTCGAAGGTTTGAAATCTACTTCACTTGTCTCACGACGGCACGCCCTCCAGAGAGGCGGCGGGCGTTGGTCCGAAGACTAGCGCCTGCCACCGTTCCGGCAGGACCTTGCACGTTACATACAGTTAACGCCATCGATACGTGTCAGCAATCTGCGTTGCGTACAATGTAAACGCATGATACGCATGATGCTCACGCTCGGGTTACTTCTTTCGTACTCTCACGTGATTCAAGGTCAGACCGTGCTGCCCGTCGAGGTCGGCTCGACCCCAGCGCCCCAAGCGCAAGCCGAGAGCAATGGCGGGGAATCGTCCTACGACAAGGTCTGGCGTCGGTTTACCGAGTGGTACGTGGACGACTCGAATCCCATAGTGCAGCGGGTGTTGTTCAGCGGACGATTCCAGCACGAGTTTGCAACGATCAATGCTGATGACGGCGACCATGACGAGTGGAACGTCCGTCGTATGCGTCTTGGACCAAGAGTGACGCTCTTTCGCACATTCATACTGCACAGTGAGATCGACCTCAACCCGCAAGAAGCCGCCCCCCTGTACCTCCGGTTCACAGACTTGTACTTGCAGTGGAGCAGAAGCGGGAACTTCGCGCTAACGGTCGGCAAACATGGCGTCCCCTTCACGATGGACGGAGCGACATCATCCAAGGAAGTCCTCACTATCGACCGAAATAACTTGACCAACAACATCTGGTTTACCAACGAGTACATTCCTGGCGTGAGCGTTTCGGGCACCCTCGCGGAATGGACCTATCGTGCAGGCGTGTACTCGGCAGGCGAAGCGAACCGCGAAATTGGCAACTTTAATGGAGGCGCCTTTGCTCTTGGCGTTCTCGGTTACGATTTCGCAAAATCCTTCGAAGTGAAACAAGCGCTGCTGACTGGCAACTATGTGTATCAGAATCCCGATACACGCAATACCTTCACGCAACAACTTGAGCACGTTGTGTCCGTCAATTTCAAGCTCGACGCCGGCAGATGGGGCGTGCGAACGGATGTCTCGACAGGCTTGGGGTACTTGGGACAGAGCGACCTCTGGGGCGTGATGGCGATGCCTTTTGCGAACATCACCGACAAACTCCAGTTCGTCGGTCGCTATACTTTCCTTGACAGCAAGGACCCGAATGGCCTCCGACTTGCGACCTACGAAAAGCGCGTCGTCTCAGGCCGGGGCGACCGGTACAACGAGTTGTACCTGGGCGCTAATTATTTCTTCTACGGCCACAAGCTCAAACTGCAGACGGGCGCTAAGTTCGCGGACATGAACGATCGCGCTAACGATGGCGGGGCCTATTCCGGTGTGTCCTGGACAACCGGCCTTCGTGTCAGTTGGTGAGGTGCTGCCAAATGGCAGACCGCTGCTCTGTCCCGCAGTACGATCTCGGCTACTTCCATGACGAGCCTGGTCACTTCGAAGCTGACCGGAATAGACCGGTTATTTTGGCGTCCCTAAGCATTCCCAGTTGGAACCAGATTGCCGGGTTCCTTGAATCCATGCGCCAGCCACGGGACGCCTCAGGGTTCGCGGCCTGACTGCCGTGAACGCTCGGCCAGAAGCACCCGTTCACTCCCCCACTCTTGATTGGAACTACTCACTGAGGCCCTCGCCCGCAGACCGCGGGAAGAGGACGCTCAGTGCGTCCGCACCAACCGCCGCATCGAGGCTGGTAAGTCTCTTAGGGCAATCTTGGCCCTCACGCTCGCCGAGCCGCTACAACTCACGGGATCTAGCTGGGGTAGGCAAGACGGAAATCCCGGCTCAAGTGAATTCCGGGACTAAGAATTAGGTAGCAGAGAAGATGCTGCAAGGGGGGAGCGGCAGCGGCTCGTCAGCTGTGCGTTCGCAATCGTCGATCGGGGCCAAGTAGTGCCAATATCGGTGTGAGGCAGTCACCCAGCGGCCATCTTGGCATCAAACTCAGCCTCGAGGCGGTTTCCTTCTGTGATGGATGCTTCAAGATCCTCGGTCTGCGGACTGAGATCCCCGCCACCATTGCGCTCGATCACGTCGTCCGGGACGAAATCGGCGAGATGGTAGTAGGACGATCGAAGAGTATTCACCCTGTTGTGTACGTCGCGTCGGGACGCTCTCAAACCTTCGGCAATTAACGCGGCCTTAATCTCGTTCTTCGACGCCGGCAAGGTCGACTCAGGTCGCAGTATTGAGGCTGACGGGATCTTGAGCATATCCATATAGACCCCGACAATGTGTCGCTCTCTCGGAGTCGCTTGGGCCCTGCGCCTTCTAGCGCCTTGGCGAAAGGTCTCGACCTTACCGGCGGCGATGGTCATTCGGAGGCCCATCGCGACGAATACGATGACAGCCAACGTCGCTCCCCAGAAGAACCACGAAGGAACGCCGTACATCCACGATGCCTTCACCCAGGCGTCGACTTTCAGCTGGGCTAACGTCGAGCCTGTTCGGAGTTTCTCAAGAGCTTCGCTGTGCCAACCGCGGGTGAAGAGTGATCCCACGACAAATAGACCGTAAAGGATCGAGATAACCAGTCTGACTAGCTCCCAGCTGTTCGTCCCAGCATTGCCTATCTCTAAAGGCACCTCCGGACCTGAGCACCCCCCCAGCAGCCCCAACAGAAAAAGCGCCGCGGCCATGTGTCGAGTTATAGCGATCTCCTCCCTGTCGTCTGTCCCTACGCCCGATCCTTGTTCATCATTGCACCGACTCCACATTTACTAGCGGTGCATATCTAACTACTTGATTTAATTGAACTTGTGGTGATCCCTGGAAGCACCTCCAATCGACAATCCAGCGAACTCTCGGTAGACCCTGTCTACTGCGTGAATGAGGTCAACTCCTCCGTCCCAGCGCCGCAGTTCGCATAGGCCCCAGATTCTGAAGGTTTAGACGCCTCCGGCGGCGGTGTCCTGGCGCGCAGTACCTGCCCACCAGCACAGTCCACGCCGTCCTCGACCGCCATGGGTCGGTGACCCGCCGACGGCGACGTCGGTACCGCGCGGAGGGGACTCCCCTCTCTCGGCCAGCACAGCCCAACGAGCTCTGGTGCGCGGACTACAAGGGCGAGTTCATGCTCGCCGACCGACGCTACTGTTTTCCGCTCACCGTCACGGACTTATGAGCGCCGCCGGGTTCTTCATCATCCGACCCTTTCGCTAGGCCGGCCTCTAACAGGCTGCTGAAGAACCCGGGTGATCGGGCCGTTTTCTAAGGATCATGCGAGTCACCACCGACCGACAACGGTGCGCACGGCTGTGCGCTGGCCCCGATCAAGGGGCCGGCGACACGCGCGGCCGGTGATCAGGGACACCTCGCCTCCAGATTCCGCAGCCGGACCAAGTTATAGACCGTGGCGGCGAAGGTAAGCTGCCAATCCACGAGGGCGACACCGCGATGCCGGAGTTTGCGCAAGCCGCCGACGGTCTTCATCCAGCCAAAGACCTGTTCTACGAGTTTCCGTTTCCGCTGACTGACGTGATAGCCCGCATGCCGCGTGGTCCGGCCATCGATCGCACTCCAGCGGACCTTCTGAGCAACGTGGGGCGTGACGGCCCGGATACGGACAGCGGCCACAAAGCTTGCCACATCGTAGCCCTTGTCCGCCCCGACCGTGCTGCCCGGCGGCGCGCTGGCCTCCAGCAACAGCGCCGCTGCCTCGCGTTCGGCGGTCCCCGTCGCGTGAGTCGCGCAGACGTTGGCGACAAGTCCCTGTCGATTGTCCAGCAGCACGTGGCCCAGATACGCCAGCTTGGCTTCCTTCCCCTGGCCCTTCCGAGGCAGCATCGCCTCCGGATCGGTCGTCGACTGGTGCGTGTCGTTGCGCCGCCGCTCCCCGTGGAAGTTGACCGTGGGATTCCCGGGGTCATCGGGCGGGTCGCTCTCCGCCGCGTCCCGGCACCGAAAGCTCTTCAGGCTGGCCCACGCTTCCAATTGGGTCCCATCCACAGTGAAGTGTTCGTCCGAGAGCAGCCCGGCCGCCCGCGCGTGGGCCTGCACCGCATCAAAGAAGGCGGCCGCGAGATCGCCCGCCAGCAGCCGGTCGCGATTCTTGGTAAACGTGGTGGGATGCCAAACCGGGTCGTCCAAATTCAAGCCCACGAACCAGCGGAACAGCAGGTTGTAATCCGGGATTTCCGTTTTGCCTGTCCCGGATGGAGCCGTTATACACTCGAAAGCCGCCGCGCCCACGAGAATCTTCTTCATCGCACATCGTCCAGGCTCTGAGGCCGTCACTTCAGCCCGCGCTTACGTCTTGTGGGCTGAATCCCGGGCTTCCAGGGCATTCCTTCGACACCGCTCCTCACTTGTGTCCTCGCTTTGCCAAGCCGGCGTCCCTGCACGCGCCGCGCGTCAACCTGCCGGGACCGGTAGCGCCCAGATCCGCTGGAGCATTGCCCCGAACAGGCGTCGAGTCAGGTGGCTCTCCGCCAGGAACAGCCAGTAGTAGCGCGCGTGTTTTACTAACCGCGCGCCCGTCTTGACGAGGCGCTGCTGGAGACTGGTCAGCGACCAGGTGTCGATCCGCTTCGGGAGCACCAGCCGCCGCCAGAGGTTCCCGAGGTTGTAGGCCAGTACGCTCAGTTGCAAGCGGACCTCGTTCGCCCGGAACCGATGACACGACAGGCGCGTCCACTGCGCGGCCTGCTTGCCTTCCTTGATCCATTGCTCCGCCGTCCCGCGCTTATTGTAAAACCGCACGACGGCACGATTCTGGAGCGGGAGATTCGTGACGATGAAGCCGACGCGCGGGAACAGCTCGCCGACGTGGTGCTCGACTTTTGCCACGACCCGTCGGGGCGTGGTCCAGCTGTCCGCCTGATAGCGGACACTCTTGTACCGGACCAATGGCGTGTGGCTTGGCCGTCCCGCCGGACGAAACAGGATGTCTTCGATCTCTCGCTCCAAGCTCTTGTTCGCGGGTATCCGGATCGCGTACTGGACGCCGCGTGCCTCCAGCGCCTCGTAGATCGCCGGCCGCGCGAAGGCGGCGTCGGCGCGGAAGGCCACGCGTTTGCCCTGCGCCTGCTGCCGTTCAATCTCCGGCACCAGCAGCTCGTCCCAGTCGTCCGCGCTGGAGACGTTGCCCGGTCGTAGCTTGGCCGCCAGGCAGTCCCCGTCGTCATTGAACAGAAACAGCGGGTGATAGCAGACCGTCTCGAAGTGCCCGTTGTAGGCACTGCCTTCCTGCTGCCCATGCACCGGGCTCTCGCTGGAGTCCATGTCGAGCACGACACGATCGGCGTGGGCGAACGTCTCAGCCTGTCCGACCAGGTCGCGATTCACGGCCATCAACCCGACGAGGTTCTCTTCACGGGTCAGCAGCTCGGTCTCGAACCAATGGAGCGTGGAGGTGAGGGCCGCACTCCGGTCCCACCGCGTCGGCGATCCGATCAGACGAAACGTCGGATCGGTCGAGAGACGCTGCGCGTCGTTGAGGTCTTCGTAGCCCGCCAAGCGGCTGTACACCGACTGCCGCAGGAGATCGGGCAACCGGAACTGCGTGTTCCGTCCGTGGCGGGAGTCGCGCAGGTGCGCGGCGATGAGCCCCGCAAGGCCAAGACGTTCATCCAACTCACGCACCAGAATCAAGCCGGCGTCGGAGGTGATGCGCGACCCCTGAAACGCGACCTTCAGAAACCCGTTGAACGTGAACTGAAAGGGCGCGGTTTGTAATTCACCCACTGGGTGTCACCCTCCGTGGCCTGGTTTCTCTCGAGAAACCCGCGAAAATCAAGGCGTGACGACTGATCGCATGGGCAAAAGTACCACAGCCAATCGGAAATCCGGGGTAATTGAGCTCTTCCATCAGCAGCCGCTCGCTCCGCACCGTGTAGAGCACCTGCAGCAACAACGCGCGCAGCAGCTGTTCCGGCGGGATCGACGGACGCCCTGTGTTGGCGTACAGGCCGGCGAACCTGCGCGACATCGTTCTCAGCGCTTCGTCCGTCAGCACGCGAACCGCGCGGAGCGGATGGTCGGCTGGCACGCGCTGTTCCGGCGACAGGTAGCTGAACATGTGAGTGCTTTGCTCATCGTGTCCGCGCATGATGGGGCTCCCTTCAGCGGTGTTGGGAGCATGGTAGTACGCCGGGATCGATCTGTCGATCCCATTTCACGGAGTTTTTCAGCAGCCTGCTAAACCGAAACGCTACTCAGAACCGGGGAGACGTCGCGATCTGGCCACTCTTGCCACCACATTAATTGGAAAGGCCGACGAGTCGGACTCGGCCACAACGACGAACTTGGGCAACAACAGGCCCCCGCCCGCGGGGGCCGTCGCCGGGTCCAAGTAGGGTGCAACGGGATACTCAGCCGGGTCAGCATTGCCCGCGGGACACATAGTCAGCGCGGCATCAGACGTCGAAGCTGGGTTGTGGTCGCTTCCGCCAGAGGTTGACGGCGTTGGTTCCGTCTAACGTCACAGAGCCGAGGCGAATATCGTATTGATCGCCGTCGCTCAGCTTGTAGTGGATCTCGATCCCGGCGATGTCCCAGGTGCCCTCTGTCGGCCCAGACAGATAGAGCTGGTGCGGTACGCTGCGTGGCGCGAAGCGACCCTCGAACCGCTGGCCAGGGCCGGTGCCGCCGGTCGGCTCATCAAATTCGCAGTCGAAGCCATTGAAGCAGAACCGGGGAGGCTCCCGGGTCCCCAGGCTGCCGGTCTTGATAGCCACTGTGAAGGTCTCAATGCGAGGCATGGTGTTCTCTATTTCGTATCAGGAGAAGAACGGGTTGGTGCCCGCCTCATGGTCGGTGTCGTCGTAAATCGCACCAAGGCGGGGCACCGCGTCGCGAAAGGCTCGATGGATTCCTGGCTTCAGCGTGACATCGGCAGCGCTACAACCCTGACAGCCGCCGCCCATGGTGATACGCACGCTGTTCCCGTGCACCGAGTCGAGCGTGATGACGCCAGAGTGGGCCGCAATGCCGGGGTTGATCTCCTCATCGACAACACGCTGAATATCGCTGCGGATGGCCGCCTCGTCGGGAATGGCGTCGATGACGTGCTTCGCCACGAAGGCTGTTCCGGCTGCAAGGTGCGCGCGAATCGCGGCGCCGACCTCAGCCGCCAAGGATGGCCATTGAACGTGCACATCAGCCTCGAGGCTGATCGTCAGCACTGAACCGTCGAGCAGTACCGAGTCGACCGACGACAGGGCACGAATCGTCGCCGCCAAGGGGGAATCCTCTGCGACCGAGCTGCTGTCGAACTACCACGAGAACCCGCGACACAGCATCCGATTGGTCATAAAGCTACACGCCCGTCCATTGGCCGCTGGTTGGGCCTTTATCCGAACCTCACCCGACTCGCTGATCACGTCTTCTCCCCCGGAGTCACCGAGCAGCGGGGCCTCGATCACCTGGCGAGTCTTCGGGCCTTCCTCTCGGTCGCCAGGCTCGCTGGAGGTGGCGACCGTCCCGATCTCGACGGGCCGCTGAACGACCGGGAGGCGATGCCCTTGACCAGGCTGTTGATGCTGACCGTCGCCTCGTCCCGACGCGCCGCGTGCTGAAGTTTCCATATCAGCCAATCTTAATGCGCCCTATGCGCATCGCAACGATGATTCGTCGCCGTGCCGCTGGGCGAGTATCAATCGCAGACTCCCCCCACAACCCCTCGGCTAGCTGCGTTCAGACGAAATCCCTTTGGGGGCGAAACAGGCGGATCGTGAAGTCAGCCGTATCCTGCAATTCGGTTAACTCACGTACTCGGCCATATGTCACCGGATTCATGTGCCACTGTACGGCGCCATCTCGACGAGCCCCGCTACCGCCTCCGGTTCGCTCAAACGCAGGGAAAACGTCACACGCTCGGTCTGCTGCAGGCGAAACCCCGTCGGCGCGGGCGCTTCGTTGTGGGCCTGCGGCGCGTCGTAGATCATCGCCCGAAAGGCCCGCAAATGACGCGGGCCAGGCGTGACCTCGATGAACAGCCCGTCCGGGAGCAGCACTCGCTGGATGTGCTCAGCTGCGGAGGGCGCAAAGACCTGCAATACGGCGGCGACAGACGTATCCCGCACGGTCAGCCGATACGTGTTGGCGACGGCATGGTCGATCTGCGGCGCCGCCCGCGACGCCAGGCGAATCGCCTCCTTGGCCACATCTACCCCGTACAGACGCACGTCACCCGAACCGGGGACGACACGTCGTGCGGCGTGGGGTGGTCGGCTGAATTGAGGAACGGCGGCCTAGTTCACCGGCACCAGCCGCCGCAGTTCCTCGAATCAGTTCTGCACCACGATGATCTGTGGGCGCCCGTGCTGACAGTCGCGCTATCCTTGACACCTATGCTCACGGCATGCGTCTGTAATTTTGTGTAGAGGTGGGCGCCGAGCAGTTGAAAACCACAGAGGAACGGGGGTTGCAGGAATCAAGGACGTGATCTTGGTGACGCCAGACCCCGACTACGTCTGTAACAAAAGGGGACGAACCCGACAAAGGAATTGAGGTTCGCCCACATGGCACCCTGAAGACATCGATGGAGACCAGATGACTGAAGAGGAACAACCCCTACTGCTCCGCGAGACCGCCGAGGGCATTGCTACGCTGACACTGAACCGGCCAAGGCAACGCAATTCGCTGTCGATGGCGTTAATGCGTGCGATCAATGAAGCACTCGCGGACATCGCCGAAGACAGCGACGTCAAAGTCGTCATCATTCGCGGCAACGGCCCTGCGTTTTGTTCGGGGCACGACCTGAAGGAAATGCGCGCGGATGACCGTGAGGAGGCGCATACCCGGACGCTGAAGGAATGCGCCAAGATGATGACAAGGATCGTTGAACTACCCAAGCCGGTCATCGCACGCGTGCACGGCATTGCGACGGCCGCTGGCTGCCAGCTTGTCGCGACCTGTGATCTGGCCATCGCCGCCTCCGACGCACGCTTCGCCACGCCCGGCGTCAACCTCGGCCTGTTTTGTTCGACGCCGATGGTGGCGTTGAGCCGCAATGTGAGCCGGAAACATGCAATGGAGATGCTGTTGACGGGCGAGATGGTTGATGCGGCAACGGCCGAACGGTTCGGCCTGATCAACCGCTCGGTCGCTCTGAGCGAACTTGACAACGCAGTGCATGCGCTGGCGGCCAGGATTTGTTCGAAGTCCGCTGTCGCCGTCGAAATAGGCAAAGTGGCCTTCTACAAACAGCTTGAGGTTGGCCTCACGGAGGCTTACGAGTACACGGGCGCTGTCATGGTGCGAAATATGATGACCCACGATGCCGGAGAGGGCATCGATGCATTCATCGAGAAACGCCAGCCGGAATGGACCGGCACCTGATTCAACGAATCGATGTCACAAGGGCACTGACGCCCCTATGTGTCAAGACATTCCTTTAGGCGGCCTGGGTGACGTGTTGGCGCATGCGGAAGTCTGTCATAACCCGTTGGTAAATCTCGCGGGCGAGAAAGCGTTTGAGGCACCGGATGATCTCGCGTTTGGTCCGGCCGTCAGTGGTGCGTCGTGCGACGTAGGCGACGGTCGGCTGGTGGAACCGCATCCGGACGATGACGGCTCGATAGAGGGCGGCGTTCGCCTGTCGGTGGCCGCCACGATTGAGGCGGTGCCGGCCGGTGGTCCTTCCGGACGAGGCCGGGATCGGACACGCGCCGCAGAGCTTCGCGAAGGCAGCTTCCGAGCGAATCCGGTCGGGGTTGTCGCCGAAGAGGATGAGCAGCTGGGCCGCGGTACCGGCGCCGACCCCGAAGCCCTCACGGAGGGTGGGCGACGTCTCAGTCGTGAGTCGGTCGAGGTACTGGTCGTGCGTCGCGATTTCCTCGGCGAGAGCGATCCAGCGACGGGCCAGCGCCCGGAGCGTGTGCTTGCCGGAGGCGGTGGGCGTGTCGAGGGGGCCCGGTCGGAGTCCGGCGCAGCGCGTGAGCAAGCCGTGATCAGGAAGGCCTTGGAGGACTTCTCGCAGCCCGGGCGGCGCGTTCACGACGATCTGCTTCAGCGTGATCATCGCCGTGGTGCGCGCCTTCACCGCGGTATCCCGGGCGATTTTGAGTTGGCGCATCATCTCGACGGCGCCGTCCGCGGTCTTGGGAGTCGCCGTCGATTGGCCCGCCAACACCGACCGGGCGGCGGCCTCGGCGTCGATGGTGTCGGACTTGCCGGCGGCTCGGCGCAGGCGCCGGTCGCCTCGGTTCACTTCCGCGACGCGATGCCCCGCTCGGCGGACCGCACGCACCAGGCCTGCGCCATAACTGCCGGTGCCCTCGATGCCGAACGCTTCGATCCGTCCGTGGGTGTCGGCCCACATGAGCAGGGACCGATAGCCGCCCGAATCAGCGACGAACGATTGAGCGCCCAAGCGGATCCCCCTGGTGTCGATCGCCACCGCGACGTGGACATGCTTGTGGGTATCGACCCCGACGATCACCTTCTGCGCATCGGGCTGGGTGGTCATGTTGTTGGTCACCGGGTACCTCCTCAGGTGCGACCGCAGGCTGGCCCGGGTGGGCGGACAGGACTGTGACGGGCCGTCGTTGCAGCAGGCCCCTATTGGGTCACGGCCCATCCGGTCAGCTGGCTGCCGTACGGTTTACCGGCGGGTGGTGGCCGACAGATCAATAGCGAGGACCGTCGGTCAGTCAAGTTGCGGGTCAGGCCACCACCCACCGGCGCCCATCGGTGTCACTGAGCGACCCCGGCAGGTAGGAGGATCATGCTCACAGTCAAGTTGACGAGACGAGGGCGCCGCGATCCGTCGAACTGGTGTCAGACGTTTGGTCCCGCCTACGCCCGGCTACTCCGCCATCAACGCGGGCGGCTGGGCACTAACCGCAGGCGTTGAAGTCTGCCTGATCGGTTAGCGGCGGAAAAAATAGAATGTCGCCAGCTTCGGCGCTACAAGCGAGGTCGTTCGTGGGTCTGACATTGGCCTCAAGCGCTCTGCTCTCCTACCTTCGGACGCTTCGTAACCTTTCTGCTCTTGGCAATCTCCGGAGACGGCATCTCACGCGGCAGCGGTGTGAGCCCTACTGGGGCGGCAGTGAGCCGAGATATGAGGAAATCGCGATGATGTCATCGTCCGTCAGATTGGCGACGACACGCTTCATCAACTCCGCAGCCTTCCCCGCGCTCGAGCCATATCGCATAAGGAAGAGCTGTCGCGCGACATACCGCGGTTGCAGTCCAGCGAGCCGCGGGACTTCGCCCAGGCCTAACTGTGCCTCGCCGTGACACAGCGCGCATTGCACCGTCTTGCCGGATGTGTCGCCTTCGACCAACGCCTCGCCTCTGGCGATACTGCCGGGTGGCACGTACGCGATAAACCCGGCACGCGGGTCCCGGATTGCGGTGCCGAACGGATCCGCAGGGATTTGAAGAATACGGCGTCCAATCGGCTCGGTGCCTCCGTCCGGATCGAGCTGACGATGACGGCCCTGGGTGCCGATGAACGTCTTCGGCGGCGTGGCGGTCTCGATGACCTCCACAAATTTCGTCGGTGTCAAAGCGGCGAAATACTCGGCGGCCTCCCGAACGTCCTCGTCCGACGTGAGCTGCGCGATGCGGCCCATGCGGTGCTCTTCCTTGCGCGTACCCGCCTTGTAGTACGCCATCTGCCGGATAAAGTACTCGACCGGCAAACCGGCGAGGTCGGCGGATTCCGGATGGCCCTGGCCGGACATCAGATGGCACGCGCCGCACGCGAATCGGATCCCCGGACCGCCTGTTACCGATCGTGGCGCGGGCGGGTGTTCGTCGGGAAACCAGTCAGGCGGAGTCAAGCTCCCGGCGATCTCGGCAGCGTCGTACTCTATCGCACTGCCGGGCACCCGCACGATGCCTTCCGGCCGCATGGGACCGTACGCGGCGTTCTCGTCGGGGATGTTGAACGCCCACTCTGGGAGTCCTTCTGGGTGTGTGAGCGCCGTCTGCGCGCTGGGTTCCTGCGCGACCAGGAGCGAAGCGAGGGCGCACACGAGGACGGCGATGCGGGAGGGTGTGCTCGTTCGAAGGATTCGGCGGATCATGGCGACTCCCTCTCCCATTCTCAATAAACGTCGACCATAAATTACCCTGGTAAGCGTGACGAAGTCTACCAGATGGGACCGAAAGGCTGGCTATATTGGAACTGCTAATTCAGGTGTCAGATAACAGCCTACGAGTTCGATGGCGTAGAACGGCGAGCCCGAGTCAGAAGCGGCGTCCCCACCGGGATTCGATACCTTGCGTAACTCCGTTATCGCGGTCGGGTTCGACTTCTCGGGCTCGGTGCGACTCGCCTCCTGAGTCGGCTGCTTAGTTCTTCGGCACCAGCCGCCGAATCCTCAAGTGTGTTCGTGGCGTCCTAAGTTGTTGCGCTAAGAAAACTTGTGCGATGACCTCGCCACAGGCGTCTTGCAAATCAGGAGAGTCAAAGGGCCGACAGATACGTGTGGCTGGCAGTGCCGGCCTACTGGTTCTGGGTGTAGATATTCACCTGGACTTGCACCGGCCGACCCGCGGCCATCCCTCGATGCTACGCGTTGAGAGAGTAGCGAGAGAGGCCCTGGGCCCCTCTCGCCTGTGTGCCGGCCATCTCGCCTATTTCCCGCTCTTTCCAGACTTCTCGCTTTTCGCGCTTTTCTTACTCTTTTGGCTCTTTGCTGCGAAGGCCGGCGTGGCGGTGGCGGTCGCCGCGTTGCCCGAACCGTCCACGCACGTGACCGTCAGCTCGAACGCCGGTCCGTCGAGACTGAGGATGGCGTCACCCTTCTCACTCTTGCCACTCTTGCCACTCTTGCCGCTCTTGCCGCTCTTGGCCTTCTTGACCTGGAGTTCCACGATCTGCCCGTTGGTGACCTCCACGCCGTTCAACGTCGCGGTCGTGATCGCGGGGTCGCTGTCGCAGGCGTCCGTACAGCTGAACTGCACCTCGAACGTCCCCTTGTTCTTCTTGACGTCGATGGGCACGAGTGCGGCTGTGACCACGGGCGGCGTCGTATCGACCACGGTCACGCTGACCGTGTCGCTGTCGGTGCCGCCCTTGCCGTCGTCCACCGTCAGCGTGAACTCGTGCGCGCCGAGTGGCAAGATCGGGTTGATGACCGCGCCGCCGAGCGACCCGGGTTCCCACGTGTAGGTCAGCGCGTCGCCGTCAGGGTCACTCGACCCGGACCCATCGAGCGTCACCGCGGCACAGCCGGCCTTGGGCCCGCCGCACTCGACCGCCGGTTGATCCGGACCCGCGTCTGCGATCGGCGCCTGATTCGAGGGCGTGAGCTTGAACACATATGCCGCGCCGGCGTTTGCCGCGCTGTTGTCGGTGTCGTCTCCATTGACCCCTGTCGCGCTGCTGTCCTCGCGCGACCCGACCACCACCGTGTCCCCCCGACACCGCGACACTGAAGCCGAAAAGGTCGAAAACCCCGGTGTCGGACGGCTTCAGGTAATCCTGCTGGCTCCAGGTACTCCCGCTTCGCGTGAACACGTACGCCGCCCCGGCAGCATTCACGCTGTTGTCGGTCTCGTCCCCGCCGACGCCCGTCGCGTTGCTGCTTTCGAAGTACGCGCCGACGGCCACCGTGTCTCCCGACACCGCAACGCTGATGCCGAGCCGATCGGACGACTCGGCGTTGGACGCCTTGAGGTACGCCTGCTGGCTCCAGCTAGATGTCTTTGCTAAACACGTTGTTCATCCGGAGCACTCTGAAAAGAATGGAGTTTCCAGACCACCGTTCTGACCAGAGGAGGCCCCGGATGACGCTTCATCGTAATGCCAAGACGACCCCGACTTCGCGCCTGGAATTGGTGCGCCGTGTCCTGTTCGATGAGTGGGCGCACGACGCCGTGGCCGAGGGCTACGGCGTAAGTGTCCGCACGGTTGCGAAATGGGTGCGCCGGTTCCGCGAAGAGGGTGCAGCCGGGCTGGAGGACCGATCGTCCCGGCCGCAGCGGACTCCGCATGTCACGCCGGCGATCCGGGTCACGTTCATCCGGCAGCTCCGCGAGCAACACGGCCTGCCGGCCTGGGCCATTGCCCGCGCCTTGCGGATGCCCCGCTCGACGGTGGGGGCCTGGCTGCGGCGGCTGGGACTCAACCGGCTCCCAGGCCCGCCGCCCGTCCCGATCCAGCGCTACGAGTGGCCGCACCCTGGCGATCTGCTACACGTGGACATCAAGCCGCTGGGGCGCTTTCGGCGTGTAGGCCATCGGATTCATGGGAATCCCCGGCAGGCGTCACCGGGGGCGGGCTGGGAGTACGTGCATGTGGCGGTGGACGACCATACGCGGCTGGCCTACGTCGAGGTCCTGGGCGACCAGACGGGGACCACCTGTGCCGCTTTCTTGGACCGAGCCGTCGCTTGGTACGCGGCGCGGCAGATCACCGTCCATCGCGTCATGAGCGATAACGGCAGCGGCTACGTGTCCCGGCGGTTTCGGACAGCCTGTCAGGCCCACGCGCTGCGCCATCTGCGGACGCGCCCCTATACGCCGCGGACCAACGGCAAGGCTGAGCGCTTCATTCAGACGCTGCTGCGTGAGTGGGCCTATGTCCAGCCGTATCAGACGTCTCGCCACCGCCGGCGAGCCCTTCGCCCGTGGCTGCGCTACTACAATCACGACCGGCCGCACGCCAGCTTGCACTATGAACCGCCCGTGTCACGACTCACGAGTGCTGCGTGATGAACAACGTGTTTGACTTCAACACCTAGCAGGCTGCTGAAGAACCCGGGTGATCGGGCCGTTTTCTAAGGATCATGCGAGTCACCACCGACCGACAACGGTGCGCACGGCTGTGCGCTGGCCCCGATCAAGGGGCCGGCGACACGCGCGGCCGGTGATCAGGGACACCTCGCCTCCAGATTCCGCAGCCGGACCAAGTTATAGACCGTGGCGGCGAAGGTAAGCTGCCAATCCACGAGGGCGACACCGCGATGCCGGAGTTTGCGCAAGCCGCCGACGGTCTTCATCCAGCCAAAGACCTGTTCTACGAGTTTCCGTTTCCGCTGACTGACGTGATAGCCCGCATGCCGCGTGGTCCGGCCATCGATCGCACTCCAGCGGACCTTCTGAGCAACGTGGGGCGTGACGGCCCGGATACGGACAGCGGCCACAAAGCTTGCCACATCGTAGCCCTTGTCCGCCCCGACCGTGCTGCCCGGCGGCGCGCTGGCCTCCAGCAACAGCGCCGCTGCCTCGCGTTCGGCGGTCCCCGTCGCGTGAGTCGCGCAGACGTTGGCGACAAGTCCCTGTCGATTGTCCAGCAGCACGTGGCCCAGATACGCCAGCTTGGCTTCCTTCCCCTGGCCCTTCCGAGGCAGCATCGCCTCCGGATCGGTCGTCGACTGGTGCGTGTCGTTGCGCCGCCGCTCCCCGTGGAAGTTGACCGTGGGATTCCCGGGGTCATCGGGCGGGTCGCTCTCCGCCGCGTCCCGGCACCGAAAGCTCTTCAGGCTGGCCCACGCTTCCAATTGGGTCCCATCCACAGTGAAGTGTTCGTCCGAGAGCAGCCCGGCCGCCCGCGCGTGGGCCTGCACCGCATCAAAGAAGGCGGCCGCGAGATCGCCCGCCAGCAGCCGGTCGCGATTCTTGGTAAACGTGGTGGGATGCCAAACCGGGTCGTCCAAATTCAAGCCCACGAACCAGCGGAACAGCAGGTTGTAATTGAGCTCTTCCATCAGCAGCCGCTCGCTCCGCACCGTGTAGAGCACCTGCAGCAATAACGCGCGCAGCAGCTGTTCCGGCGGGATCGACGGACGCCCTGTGTTGGCGTACAGGCCGGCGAACCTGCGCGACATCGTTCTCAGCGCTTCGTCCGTCAGCGCGCGAACCGCGCGGAGCGGATGGTCGGCTGGCACGCGCTGTTCCGGCGACAGGTAGCTGAACATGTGAGTGCTTTGCTCATCGTGTCCGCGCATGATGGGGCTCCCTTCAGCGGTGTTGGGAGCATGGTAGTACGCCGGGATCGATCTGTCGATCCCATTTCACGGAGTTTTTCAGCAGCCTGCTAGAGCCGCTGTCGAGGCAGAGGTGACAGTCTGACGGCCGCGCGATCAGGCAACGTGGGCCACGGAGGTTCGGAGGTGGTATCCGAGCATCCCAAGCGCTTGTTCAACTTGGTCGATATGCGAACGATGCTGGAGATCGAGCAGGCGATGCACGACCGTGTCGGTCACGCCCAGCGTTCGCGCCAGTGCAACCTTGGTCATGCGGCGAGCCAACATCGCATTGTGGAGCGCCACTTTCGCCGTGATGAGCGGCGACAACGTGACCGTGGGCTGGCGGCGGCCGGGGCGCGTCGGTACCGGGATCGGCTCGCGATCCCGGATGTAGCTTCGGAGCGCGAGCAGGAGGACCGCCTCGGCTTCCTCTAAGGCCTGTGTGTCAGTCTCGCCGAACGTCAGCGCCGGCACATCGACAAATTGGGCGATGACCCGAGGGCCGTCTGGGATGAGTTCCACCGGATACCGAAATTCCATGTCACAGCTCCCCAGGATCGAGGCCAAGCTGGCGACAGACGAGCTTGACGTACTGATTTGAGAGATCGGTCGCTCCGTGCATTTTGACGAACGTTTTGCGACCGCGATACGTCACTTCCACGTGCCCACCCTTGCCACGACTCACATTCGTCGTGACGCCATGGGCTCTGAGTTTCTTAAGGAATTGGCGACCCTTCACTGCTTATTGTCACACATATCTGTTTGATTGTCAAGGTCTAGCCATGATGCGCGCGGGGGCAACAGATTCGAACTGACCCACTACCCAGAAGACGTGTACTCGCCCGATGGCGAAAGAATCAATAAGATCCGTTCGTGCTCCCCCGCCGCCGACCTGAACCGCTTCTACCAGAAGACCCCAACGCCAACCATCCTCACCCCTGAACAGGGACACGCGGTCGGCCTCGTGTCCCACATCCAGCAGCTTGGGCCGGCTGCACATACAACAATGTGGACCGTCAACTGGACATCGTTCGCTTCCGTTCGCGGTCGCCGTTGGATGGCCTGACGCCGTTGGGGCGTACCAGGGCGCCGCCATGTTTTCCTGATCCGGTCTTAGCGTCCCCACATCACCACCAGGCCAACCGCGAGCGCCGGCGAGAGACGGCCGCCGCCGAGCGGATTAACCCCCGCCGCCGCGCCCCTGGTGCCGCCGACTACCCCGTTCGGGCATGCGGAGTCCGCCTGCGTGGTAGTTGGTAGTGTCTCAATCTGAAATTGACGCTTTACCGGCCGGGAAGGGCGCCACCAGTGTGAACGTGGTGGCGGCGGCTCGGTGAACGCGACGCCTTTCACGCGGCCTTCCGATCGAGCGTCCTGACGCGATGACCAACCGGCGCCGCCTGCGGCATGAACTGCTGCCGGTTGAGCATGCCTGAATGCCCGCCCGTGATGTTCGTGTTCCGGTCCGCCCACGGCATCGCGCGCATCGGGCGGCCGCGCTGCGCGAGGAACCGAATCCGCGAGCCCCACCCCTTCGAGAACAGATGCTCGTGATAGTCGCGGTTGTGCTTCCCGGCGTACCACACCGGGTCGAGCCTGCGCTGCAGCGGCGTGTCGATCGTCACGACCGACCGCACCCGCTCGGTCTTTGGGTCCGCCAGGAGATACGCGACGACGGCCCCGCCCCATGAGTGCGCCCAGATGTTCCGGTCCTCGTAGGCGAGGGCGTTGAGGTGTTCCTGCAGCTGCTTCGCGCCGAACTGCCAGGCCAGATGTCCGCTCCCGGTAAAGAAGGTGCCGGCCAGGGCCGTGCTCCAGAACCCGAACGCTGAGCCGCACCACTCGAAGTCGTGATCTCGCATGAACAGTTCGAACAGCGAGCCCTGTCGATTCCAGGCATGCTCCTGCATCCCGGCATTCGTCCCGGCCACCGGGACATACCTGGTCACCTGAGTCTCCGTACACCGAGGACGCGGTCGGCATCGAACGGGGCGACCGTGACCGCGTTGCCCTGATTCCCGGCCAGCACGAGCACCGTGCGCGTCGGCGCGTCGTAGCCAGCAAACACGCCGACATGGCCGGGTGCACCAGACGTGACCTCGGGTCCAGGCTGGTTGCCACCACCGCGCTTGAGAATCACCACATCATTTTGCGGGCGCGCCTCGGTAAGGGTCACGGGACGCCCGACGGTGAGCCACGACCGCGCGGCCGCGGACTTCGAACGCGGGAGCCGGAGGAGCCAGGCCATCCGATTCACGAAGGCGCTGCACCAGGGAGTCTCGTCTGGCGTGTCGGACCCATACCCGCAGCACTCGAAACACCACTGAATAAATGGGGCATGCTGGTCGCCGCGCAGTTCCTGCACTTCCCCGACGAACCGCTGCGCCTGATCGAACAATGTCATACGCCTGCCCTCCTTACCCAGTGGTCCTGAAGACCTTCCCTCGCACCTCTTTCACGCTTTCGGCGAGCGCCTCGACGTGTGCGACCAGACCGGCCACGTCGACCTGGACCTTGCTGATTTTGCTGTGCAACTCGTTGTCGGTCGCGCGCCGTGACGTCTGCTCGGCCTGGATCCGCTTGTCGGCGTTGTGCAGGCCATCAGCCAGTTCCTTGTACTTGTCGGCCAGCGCCTTGAACTTTTCGGCCGTGCGGCTGTCCTGGTCCTGGCGCTGCTGCGCGAACTTCCCCTTCGCGAACACGTAGGTCACGATCGCCGACACGAGGAAGCCGAGCGCGTAGAGCAATCGGAGCCATTGATCGAGCGCCTCCGGATCCGGCACTACCGTTGCGCCTCAATGAACATGACGATGAGGGGCATTGCCACCCATGCTGCGACTAAGACCTTGACCGGCCACGACGTCTCCGCGTGGGCCCACTTCGCCACCGCGACCAGCGCCGAGAACCGAGCCCTCACGCCAGAATCTCCGCGATGCGGGCGTCGGCCGTGGCGTTGTCCGGCCAGATCGCCGGCGCCGTGTAGACCGTGGCCGAGAGCTGCGCCAAGGTCTGCACGCTGTGGGTCACGAACCGCGTGACGCTGACGAGCATCATCCCGACCGCGAACACGATCGACAGCAGCGTCAGCACGTTCACCGTGGTGTACTCAAACATCGGGATCCGCTACCCGTCGTGTCATCGCGTGCCTCTCTCTTGCTGTTCGCGCCAGGTCGCCATCGTCATGCGGCCTGCATCTTGATCACGCCGTCCGATCCGGTGGACGGCCCGTCGTTACGGTCGCCGCCCATCGCCACCGTTGCCGGTGTGTGCCGCCGTCGTGCCGTGGGCGCCAGCATCGCCGCCGGCCGCGAACGTGCCGCCGAAGATCGCACTGGGTTTCCCAACGCCACCCGCGCCGCCGGCTGATCCGTTCGCGCCGGCGCCGCCCGCGCCGCCGCCGCCGCCGCCCAGCTGACTCTCGTCTCCGCTTTCCGCCGTGCCGCCGGTATTTCCCCACGGGTCGCCGGTAGCGGTCGTCCCGGTGCCGCCGTTCCCGCCGACATCACCCGCCCCCCCACCGCCGCCACTGGCATCCGTCACCGACCCGCCACCCGGATTGGTAGCGCTTGCAGAGATATTCGGACTGTCGGCGGCGCCACCACCGCCACCGCCGTTGCACGAGATCGAGATATTCGGGTACTCGGTGACACCGCCGGCCACCCCGCGGTCGCTGCCGACGCCGCCGGCGCCGATCTCGACCACGTTGGTCGGACCGCCCACCTGCACACCAGACGCCTCGGAGAACCCGCCGGCGCCGCCACCGCCACCGCCCATGTCGGTTGAGCTGAGGCCATCGCCGCCGTACCCGCCGCCGCCACCGGCCCCGACAAGGAGCACGTCCACGCGCCCGATCCGTGACCACGCGAAGTTATAGGTCCCCGCTGTCGTCAGCGTCAGGACGCCATCGGTGTCGAAGTTGTGGGTCCCGCTCGCCGCCCCGCTGTACGTCAGGACTAGCGGACCACCGAGCGCCCGCCGCTGGTGTCTCACGCTCACGAGAACGCCTGCCCCATGACGGACGCATACCAGGTTGTCCCGGCGTCGGGCGTCCAGAACGTGATCCAGTCGTCTTCGCCGTTCGTCTCCGTCAGCGTTGGTGCCGTCCCGAAGGGCCACCGCACGGACGCCGGCCAGGCGATCGTGCGCGCCGTCCCATCCCCCCGGAACCGCACCGTGCAGTACCCCAGGCGTGTTGACCCTGGGGCGTTGCTGATCGTCAGTGTCGTGATGTTGGCGTTCAGCGACACCAGGAACACCCGCGCCGCCGAGAGATCCAGCGTCAGCGTGCCGGCGCTGATCGTGGGGGCGCTGTGCGTTTCGTCGGTCCCCTCCTGGAATTGCGTCTCGAGGTGGTCGAGCCTGTCAGCCAAAATCGTGTCGCCGGTCGACCAGTCGTACCGCGTGTACATTCAGACCTCCTCGGCCAGGCCACTACTCCACGACAGTGTCCACCCGAAGGTGACCGCGATCGAGATCGTCTTCACGATCGGACTCATCAACACGACCCGCGCGTACAGCGTGCCCAGACTCGCGGCATTCAACAGGCCCACCTCCGCCAGCGTGTTCCCATTTGCGTCGTTCGGGCCCAGGAAATAGCGATAGAGAATCCGTCCGGTCGCCGGCGTGGTCTGCGTGAACACGTCCCGGAACACTTCCGCTCCGAGCGCCGTATCGCCGTGCGTCGGCGCCGCGAGCCCCGTGCCGACCGCCACGTGCGACAACGCGTCCCCGGACCCAGACAACCGATCGCGGATGAGGTTCAGGCCGGCCGTCGTCACCAGGTTGTGCCGCCGGTCCCACACCGTCCAGTGGCCGTGCACCAGGTCGTGCACAATGACCTCGACGTTGCACGTCGCCATCGCCGGTGCCGCCATGATCACGTTCCGGCTCTGCTCGGCGGCCCGGATGAGGCCCAGATCCCGGCCCTCCAGTCGCATCACCCCGCCACGCTGAAGCCGGCCAGCGCATAGCCGGCGCGCGTCTCCGGCACGGCGGACACGGCCGTCAGACGCGCCGCGGCGGTGACCTCGTCCGCCAGACTCCGCAGGATCACCACGATCTCATCGTCGTGGAGGACAAACTGCCGGCCCGCCTGGGCGAGCCGCCGGAAGTACGCCTGCCACCCGCCGTACGGGTCGCCCGCGATGGCGTTCACCGTGTACCAGATCTCGTCCAGCTCCTCGTTCACCGCGGCCGACAGGGAGTCGATCAGGTACAGCTCGCCGGTGATGCCATGCGCCGGGAATGTCGCCGCCACCAGTTGCCCGGCGGCGAAGCCCGGGATGCGCGTCCGGCACGTCAGCACTCGAGCAATGGATCCGTAGCGCGTCAGCAGCGCGTGGGCGACCTCCGTCGCCATGGCCGCGGAGTCGATGCTCGGGCGGTTCTCCACCCGCGCGTAGATACCGCTGCCGCCTTCGATCGCCTGCCTGGCCGTCACCTCGGTCTCGAAGCGTGAATCCACGATGATTTGGAACATGCCCTGGTAGGTCACCTCCACCACGTCGCTCGCGGAGAGCACGCCGCCGACCGTGTCCTGAGAGATTTCCGTCGTCCCCTTGGACCAGTACCAGTCCTTGCCCGTGTCCACGCCGCGGATGCCTACCGTCTTGCTGACGCTGTTGACCTCCACCGTGGGCACCTTGCCGACCTTGAAACTGGTGGTGAACGTGCGGCGCTTGCTGTCTCCGACGAACGACTCCGTCCGCGCGTCGGTCAGGTCGGTGCCGCCCCGCACGATCTGGCGATTCCGGTACTGCTCCCGGTTCGGTCGCACCCGTACCGTCCCGAGCAGGGCCGTGGAGCCATCGAGCGGCGCCGGGGCCGCGATCGACGTCCGTTCGCGGACGTGCAGCACCTTGGAGGCATCGACCCACCACGCCATCCCGGCGAGCTCGCTCAGCTCGTTGAACGCCTGCGAGGCCGGCACCCAGTTGAAGACCGCCTTGTCAATCGTGGGGCCCGTCTCCACGCCGCGCGTGTCGAGTCCTTCGCCCGCCAAGTCTTGCGCCACGATGTCGAGCACGATCGCCTTGAGCGTCTGGTGCTCGTACACCCGTGCCACCAAATGCCGGTCCGCGATCGCCGAGAAGTCCACGGCCGATGTGTCAAACCTCAGGACCCCGGTGCCGGGTTCTTCGTATTCCTCCGGCTCGACGAGCATGCCGCCGAAGCGCCGCGTGCCGTCTTCCAGCACGATAACCTCTTGCCCGTCCTCCGGTCGGAACCCGCCGACCCGGTCGAACAGCCGCACGCGCAGCGTGTTGCGGCCGTTCAGCAGGTCCTCGTAGCTCAACTCGCCCGTGCGGTCCCACGCGGCCGTGCGGTCGACACCGGTCACCGTGATCGTGACCGCCATCAGGCCACCCCGTGCACCGCCAGCACGCCGGGAATCCGGCGCACGACCGCCTCTGCGGCCCGCCGACCGTCAATGTGGGTGTGCAGGTGGACGACGATGGGCGCCCCCAGACCCGCCGCGCCGGCCATCCCTGCCCCGGCCGTCTCCATGTGCCTGGACGCCACCGCGAACTGCGCCCGCGCGTTCTCGAGCTGGGCGCCCACCATCGTGGCCACGCCTTGGCCCTGCTGGCGGGTCAGCACCTCTTCCTCGCCGTGGAGCCACGCGGGCGTCCCGAACGGACTGAACTGCCGGAGGCCGCCCGTCCCGTCCGCGAACTGGTGCCCGCCCAGGGCCTCGTCGGCCCGATGCGCGTCGCCCGGGTTCCGCGCCAGCCAGTTCGCCTCCCACGCCTCCCGCGTGCGGAAATTCGACGGGGACAACCGGTCGTTGCCCTCCCGGCCCGGATCGATCATGCCCGTCAGCACCGGCGTGACCGGGATCACGATCGGCGTCGCCATCTCGTCCTTCATGGCGCCAATCGCGAGCGCCATCTGCCCAAAGTCCCAGACGCCCGTCTCGCTGGCGTCTCGGATGAGGCCCTGCATCTGCACCACCGCCGGATGCGTGCTGCCCAGCGAGTCGGTCAGCGACTCGGCCTCGCGCAGAATGGTGCCCAGGTCGTAGGTGCTCCCGTCACTGGCCTTCCGAAATTCCGCAGCCATCCGATCGAGGGAGTCCGTGTTCGCGATCTTGGCCTGCATGATGTCGATCGTCCCCGTCAGCTCCTCGAACGTCCCGCGTCCCGTCTCGGCCAGCGCGTCGAGGCCCGGCACCGTCTCCTTCTTGATGGTGGTCGTGATCTCGTCAATGACCTCCTGGACCGCCGCGCCGCCCTGCTGCTCCGCCTGCCAGAGCCGGTTGACGACGTCGAGGGCGTCATCCGCGCTCGCGCCGGCGGCGATGTACGCATCGCGGATGGCAATCACCGTCGCCGCCCCGATCTCGTTGCCCTTCCACGCGCCCTGAATCGCCTGCTGCACCTCGGCCATCTGCGCCGGGTTCAGCTCGGCGAGGAGACCCTGGCGGAAGCGGCCAGCCACCTGTCGGCCTGCCAGCTCGGCGGCAGACGGGCCACCGAGACTGAAGAGCTTGCCGACAAGCTGACCGATGACCGGTCCAATCAGCGGGATCGCCATCCCGGCCGCGTCGCCGAGCACCTTGCCGAGGCCTTTGCTGAGGAACCCCGTGTCCGCGGTCATCCTCGTGCTCAATCCCTCGGACAAGGACGTCCCGAGCCGGTCGCCCGCCTGCACGCCGAGCGACTGGGTCGCCCCGAGGAACCCGCCGCCGCCTTCCAGCGCCCGCGCGAACGTCTGGCCGATCTGCTTCCCGAAGCCCGCGAACGACTCGCCCATGCCGGACAGAAACCCGTCGGCCGCCGCGGTCCCAGCCTCGGTCCCAGCCGTGGTCGCCGCGGCTGGCAGATCCTGCAGCGTGCCGATGAACCCCCTCAGCGCGTTCTGCGAGTTCGACGTGCCGCCGGTGAAACGGTCGAAGCTCGTGTCGAGGGCGTCGACGGCCATCGCCGCTTCGATGCCGAGTTGCGGGAGGGGCTGCAGCGTGCCGATGAACCCCATCAGCGCGTTCCGCGAGTTCGACGTGCCGCCGGTGAAACGGTCGACGCTCGTGTCGAGGGCGTCGACGGCGGCGGTCGAGCCTTCCACCGAGGCAGCGAAGTCGTCATTCGTTTTGGTGGCCCGCATCGAGGCCACCGCGGCGTCCCAGATGGCTTTCTGCGAGGCCTCGATGGCCGCCTTGATGGCCGCCGTCTCCTCTCGGATGGCTGTGACTTGCTCCTCCCGGTCGGCGAGGAGTTGCCGGTTCTCTGCGATCTCTCGCTGTTTGGCGCGGACCACGTTGTCGTAGTTGCGGGAGAGTGTGGGGAGCGCCTCGATCTCGGCCTCGAGGCGGGCGATCTCGGCCGGCGCGTTGCGGACGGCAGCCGCGGCGGCGGCGTTCGCGGCGGTGAGCGCGGCCTCCTCGTCGCGCAGCGCGGCGGTGAGGTGCTGCTTCATCCTCGTGGCGCGAGCACCCGTGTTGCTGATATTCGCGATGCGCTCGCTGAGGCCGGCGATCCGCGCTTCGACGCTGGCGACCTCATTCCGCGCTGTGGCCCACTGGAACACCTTCCAGGCGGCCCACATCCCGGCGATCGCGATGCCGACGGGGCCGGCGGCCAGGGTGAGGGCGCGGAGGCTGCCGCCGAGCAGGCCGACGCCCGCGGCGGCGGCGGGGGCCGCGGTGCCCGCCGCCGCCATGGCCGTGGTCGTGCCCGCCAGCGCACCGCTCAGCGTCCCGAGCGAGGTCACCGTCAGCCCGGCCAGGCTGATCAGCGTCCCGAGCCCGATCAGGACCGGTGCGGTGGCCGCCATGAGCACGCCCACCGCCAACGCCGTGGCACGCACCGGTTGCGGGAGGTCGGCGAACCAGTGCGCGGCTCGAGCCAGCTGGTCCACCAGCGGGCCTGACGCGGTCAGGAGCTGGTTGAGGCTGGGCAGCAACGACGTCCCCACCGTGATCGCGACATCCCTGAGTCGGCCCCACAGGATCTTGGCTTGGGACTCGAACGTCGCGTACCGCTGCGCAGCCTCCGTCGCGAGCGCCGTGTTGTCTTCGAACGCCTGTGTGCCGATCTGGAGGGACTGTGTGAGGACCTCGCCAGCGCCCCCGAGCGACAGAAACGACTTGATCAACCGCTGGTCGGTGAAGTTGAGGGCCTCAAGCGTGGCGGTCGCCGTGATGCCCTGCTCGCCGATCCCGGCCGTGAACGCGGCAAAGGCGGCGCCGGCGTCCTGCTCGAACGCTGACGCGAACTCGCGGGCGGACAGACCGGCGGTGCTCGCAAAGACGTGCAGCTTATCGCCACCACGTGAGACGGCTTCGGTCATCCCGAGGAGGACCTTCTGCACGGCGGTGCCGCCGGCTTCCGCCTGGACGCCGACGCTGGACATGGCGGCCCCGATCGCGAGGATCTGCGCCTCGGACAGGCCGGCGATCTCGCCGGCGCCGGCGATCCGCAGGCCGAAGTCCACGATCTCGGATTCCGTCGTGGCCAGGTTGTTGCCGAGGTCAACGATCGTCGACCCGAGGCGGTCGAACTCGGTTTGCGGGAGCCCGGTGATGTTGGCGAGGCGAGCCAGGGCGGTGGCCGCCTGGTCGGACGAGAGATTCGTCGTGACACCGAGGTCGGCCATCGTGCGCGTGAACCCGAGGATGTGCTCGGTCTCGATGCCGAGCTGCCCGGCGGACTCGCCGATCGTGTTGAGCTCGTTGACGCTGACCGGGATCGCCTTCGACATCTCCCGGAAGCCGGTCGACAACGCGGCGAATTCTCCCTCGGTCGCGTTCACGGTCTTCCGGACGCCGGCGAACGAGGATTCAAAGTCCATGGCCGCCTTCACGGCCCCGACCCCCATCGCGCCGACCGCGGCCGAGAGGGGCAGCATCGCCCGACCCGCCGCGGACGTCTGTTGCCCCAGTTCGTTGAGGCGCTTGCCGGTGGTGGTGAGTCTGGTGGAGGCGCGCGTCAGCGCCGGCGTGAGGGTGTCCTCAAGCAGCAGGTATCCCTTGAGCGTGCCGATGCTGACCGTGCTCATCTCGTCGTCGCGTCTACGTGGTCGGGCGCTCCGTGGCGCCCGGTGTCTGCTGCCCGAACGCCTCCGCAATGGCCCGCGCCCGCGCCTTGATTCCCTGCCACTGCGTCACCGCCGTCATCGGCGCCTTCGTCGACCTCGGTGCCTCGAACCGCAGTACGAAGTCGCTCAGCGAGTAGAGCGACTGTCCCGTGCGCCGCGCGAAGATGTTGTAGAGCGCCCGCTCAATCTGCGCCGCGCGCAGATCCGCCCGCACATCCCCAAACGGCTCGAGCTCGTCGTAGGCGCGCCACTCCCGAAACTCATGCACCGACAGCTGCCGCAGCCAGCGCCGCGCGCTCGGCTGCTTCAGTTCTTTCGCCGCCCGGTAGGCGAAGCGGAGATGCCCGCTTCGCCTGAGGCGTTTTTTACCTGCTCCTGGACCGGGGCAAACGTCTCCGCCACCGCCAGCAACCGCTCCGCCACTGCGTCCGGCGCGTCCTCGGCCGCCGCCTTCAGGCGCCGCACGACCGCCTGATGCACGAGCTGGACGACGTCCGTCTCCTGGCGGTTGAGTCTCATCGCGCGCTCCTGCAACAGCAGCAGGGGCTTGACGCTTTTCTGCTTCAGCCGCTCCAGATCCTTCGCCGTGAACAACGGCGCGCCCGTCTCGCCGTGGATCGCGCAGATCTGAATCAGCCGGACCATGGCGTTCTTCCGCGCCGTGGTGTTGTTCCCCTCCTCGAAGTCGATCGCCTCTTCCGCCGTCATCGCACGCAAGGTGACCGTGCCCCGCCACTCAGGCACGAACACCTCGTCGCGCTCGCAGTCCTCTGCGGCGAAGATCTCCTCCGCCGACAGGTGCTTCGTCTTCGCCTTCGCCATTCGACGCCCCCCGTGTGCCGTCCGTGCCACTGCCCTACGTGCCGATCAGCACCCCGTCGATCCACATCGGCCCGTCCGGCCGAATCGTGACGTCCGCGCTGATGGCGCCCTCGCGCACCGGCGACACCTTCGCGATCGCCGTGATCGCGCCCGAGAAAATCCACTCGTCGTCGCCGGAGCTGCCGCCCGGCCCGCGCAGCCGCCACCCGTCGAACGCTTTGTCGGCCATCGACTGGTAGATCCCCGTCAGATGGTTGTGCGTAGGGTCGTCATGGATGAAGTTCAACCGGAACGTGAACTCCCCGCGCTGCAGCAAATTGCTGACAACGTGCCGGTCAATCGTCGCGTTGTGCGGCGACGTCTCCGTCGCGGCCCGCGTCAGCTCCGGCCAGGTGATGTCGCCGTCGAGTTCGGCGATCGTGGTGAAGAGGGCCGGCGTGGCGTTCGGCGCGCGCGCGACCAGTGTGCCGTGTCCCGACTTGGCATCGCTCATGACTACGTTCTCCTTGTGAACCGTTCCCTACGTGTCGCTCAGCTCGAGGTTCCGTATCTGCAACGCGGCGTAGGCCGCCAGCGCCATCCCGCGCGCCGCCGCGTGCGTCTTCGCGCGGGCCGTAATCTGCGCGCCCGGGTGCTGATAGCCCGGCGCCGGCGCCGCGTTGTGCGTGCGATCCGGGGCCGTCCCGCCGGTCTCGATCACCTGCAGGTACGGCCCGTCTCCATCCGGCACCCTCGCCTGCGTCGACGCGAAGAGGGAGGTCCCGAACGTCCCGACGCCCTGGGTCGCCAGCCGCGTCACGATCTCCTGGATGAAGGTCGTCGACGGCCGCTTGACCGCGAGGATGTTGAACTTGAACATCAGTCGCCCATTGCCATCGAGGCCCGCATCAAACGGCTCCTGCCCGACGTCGATGTCCCGGTACCACGCCATCACCCCGTCAGCGGGTTCAGGTCGATCCGTCTCACGATCCGGGTCGCCAGATGCGGCGCCGACTCGAAGATCACCGCCTCGATGAACTTCGCCTGCCCCGTGGGGTGCTGCGCCTCCAGGTCTTCATGGACCGCCACCGCGTACGGCGCCGCCGGCCCGCCCGCGACGATCGCCGTCACGATGCGCCGGCCGCGCCGGTGCGGCCCTTCGACGTGAATCGAGCCGCGTAGGTTGCCGGTGTCCACCGGCGTCAGGCGCTTCGCTTCCGTGGCCTCGATCTCCGTTTCCTGCGCCAGGGCCAGCGCCACCGCATCCGGGATCTCCGCCGCCAGCCGATCCAGCGTGCGTCGCATCGCGCCCACGCCCTGCACTCGCGGCATCGCGCTACCCGGCCACCGCCGCCACCCGCGTCCGCTCCCCCAGCTGGACCGCCTGCGGATAGAGCGCGGTCTCCAGCGCCTCTGTGAACGCCGCCCCGATCGCCGGCCACCGGTACTGCGGCCGTGACACCAGCGCCCGCCCACGCCCCGCGTAGTCCGCGCGCAGCGCCCGGTCCCGATAGAGCCGGTCGAGCGCCGCGATCGTGGCCTGCCGATCGGGAATCCCTCCGATGACGTTGATCTGGTGCGGCGTGCACGACGTCGTCGAGCACGGCACCGTGATCGCCGCATCCTCGGGCCATTCGCTCAGCGCCGCCCACTTCGGCACGACGCATGGAATCCCACAGGCCATCGCCTCCATCGTCGGGAGCGACCACCCCTCGTTCTGCGACGTCGAGAGCAACACGTCGAACACGGGGTAGGTCGCCGCCATCGCCGCCTCGGTCGCGCCGTTCCGGTTCGTCAACCGCGGTTCGATGAGCCGATTCGCAATGCCGTAGTACTGCGCGAGCTGGCTCAGCGTGTACGCCTCGTCCCCGGTGGGCGCCGAATGCACGTAGAGCGCCGCATCCGTGATCCCGCGCGACTTGACCCACTCGGCGAAGTACTGCACCAGCAGGTCGAACCGCTTCCGCGTCTGATTCCGGTTCACCGTGCCGACAATGAACGTGTCCCGCGGCAGCCCACGATGCGTGAATACGCGATCGAGCCCCAGGCGCGCCCGCGCCGCCTCGCGGTCCCCCGGCTGGTACACGTCGACGTCGACGCCCAGCGGCACGACGGCCGCCGGCCCGGCGTACCCGCCCTGCCGCGCCTCGTGCAAGCCGAATTGCGTCCAGAACACCGCGAGCGCCAGCCCGGACAGCCATTCCGCGCCCCGGCAGTTCTTCCCGTCCACGGCCAGGAACGCCACGACGGGCGTGTCCCCCGCCCGCTGCCGGTACGCCGGCACGTTCCACGGGTCGTTCAGGAGGCACACGCAATCCGGGCCCAGCCGCTCGACCAGTTCGGCCGTACGGCCCACGCCCAAGCTGTCACCCCCGGAGGCCGCCGGGTAGATGGGGTACGGGTAATCGTGCGGGTCGCCGCGATAGTTGATGCCGAGCACATGCACGTCCCACGTGCGCGCCAGCACGTCGAGGACGCCATGCGTCACGCGCGCGAAGCCCGAATGCACCCCCGCGTCCCCAATCCAGAGCAATCGCCTCATGCCCTCACCACCTCGGCGACCCGGTTCACATACGACCAGTCGCGGCCTGGCCACGAGTCGAACGTGTGCGTCACCGCACGCGGCTGAATCACACTCGACCGTCCGGTGTGCTGCACGAAACTCGGCGCCGACGCCAGAAAGAACCGCAGCGTCGGGTAGCGCGCCGCCGACCACCGGTGTATCGCGAGGTCATAGCAGGCATCACGCCCAACACCGTCGTCCCCGAGATAGCGCGGGTGGTCGAACAGCCACTCCGCCAGCGACCGTGCATCCGCATGCCTGACGGCGAATGCCTGCGTCCCATAGAACGCCGACACCGGGTAATCCCATGACGTCCCGCCGCGCGTCACCACGTCCAGGATCTGCTGGTAGGCCGCGCCGAACGCATACACGCGCCGGTCGTCGCGCGCATGCGCATCGAGCCACGCCCCGACGCTGTCAAGAAACCATCCGCACACGTCGATGTCATCCTCGAGGAACAGCACCCACCGGGCATCCGTCCCGGCCCCGACTAGCAACGCCGTGGCCACGTTCTCGTTCGGCGTGCGCCGCTGCCCGTCTCCCGGGCGATGCACCGTGATCACGCTCTCGTCACTGGGCTGCCGCCACACGTGATGACGCCCATCCCGATACGGGTGCAACACGATCGCCGCATCCGGCCACGCCTCAGATCCCCCTGAATCCACGATGTGCAGCCCGTGCAGGCGCGGTGACGCGAGCACGCCCGCCCGCGCCAGATTGTCCAGCGTGGCCTCCAGATAGTTCTGTGCCTTCGGCTGCCGGTCTACGGTCACTACAACGACGGCGATGTCCCTCATGTCGCGGCCTCCCCGCAGCGGTGGACACTCGCGGTCCCCTCGTCCTTGGTCGCTCATTCGATCACGAGCGACCCCTCCGGTGGCGCTGCGACAGGTCGCCGGGATTCGCGGTGCCGTCATCGCCAGAACACCTGCACGTTCTGCCCGTACCACCACGCGTGCGGAGCGGCATTCAACCACCGCCGTGCCACGATGCGCGACGTCATTTCGTCCCACCGATACCCACGCGCCGCGAGTTTGCTGCGCCAGTACGTGTGCGGCTGCTCGTTCAGGTGCCCCGCGCCGCCTTGCCCCGGCACTGCCGCCGTGAACAGGAGCTTGCCACCTGCTTTCGTCAGCCGCGCCAGCGTGTCGCAGAGCGTCTCCGCCGCCGCAGCGGGTAGGTGCTCGGCCACTTCCCAGCACAGCACCATCTCGGCCGGCTCAAGGCTTTCGCCCCATGGCTTCGTGAGGTCTCCCTGCAACAGGACGCCGTGCGAGGGCACGCTCGGCGCCGGCAACGCCACATCCACCCCAAACGCGAGGACCCCCGCGGCGGCGGACATCCGCACCAGGTGTCCGTCGCCGCAGCCCACATCGATCAACGACTCCGGGTAGCCGAACTGCTCGAACACCAACGCCAGGCAGCGGCCACTCTCCCGCTCCGTTCGGGCGGCCTGCCGGTACGCGAGTCGCTGCAAGGGCGTCGTCATGCGGCTGTTTCCAACCCGAACACGTCGTGCAGTTCCGGTGACGTCGTTGACACCATCCGCCGATGCCGCGCACGCAACGCCGCCAAACAGGCGCGGTCGCCTGGCACGTGCGGACGCGACGCCGTATCCCATGACAGCCCGGCATGGCCGCCCTTGAGCGAGATCCCCGCGAGCACCACTGCCGCCGCACCACCGGCGAACGCCAAGCACGCCGCAAACACCCCGGTCGACACCCGCTGGTCCCTCGGTCCGGCGCCCAGCGCCTCTCCGCACGCGGCCTGCACGATGGCATTCCGGTCGGCCGTCGACACCCCGATCAGCGTGTCGTAGTCCACCTCGACGTCCGCCAGCGTCGCGCGCACCCGCTCGAGCGGGCCATCCGTCAGATCCGCCCAGACCTGCCGCACGCGCAACCCGTGCCACCGGTCGATCGTCTCGCGCTGCTGCCGAGAGCGTCGCCCGCAGAAATGCGCGGTCGTCGCCAGCACATCCACCTGCTGCCCGCCGTCCCGCGCCACGTAGGCGCCGCCGTTGGCCGCGATGATCACGGCACTCGGCCGCACCACGACCGAGGGGGCCGATCCCACCACGGAGACGACCTTCCCCCCGAACACCCGGAGGCCATGCGTCGCGACCTCGGTCAACATCATTGGAAATACACCGTCTCGTGATGGGGGCCGTTCTCGTCGGACGCCTCCTTCACGGCAATCGGGAGCGGCTGCGTCGGCACGAAACGCGCCGGCAGCGTGAACCGGTCCTTGACCGTCACGCCGAACGCGCCCGCCAACGTCACCTGCACCGTGCTCACCGTCTCGTGCCCCTGCTGATCGCGCACCGTCATGACCTTGCCGCTCACGCGCGCCGCCCGTGCCGCGCCCGCGGCATACGTCGGGTTGCCGAAGCCGTCCACGCTCACACACGACTCCACCGTCACGGTGTCGGTAAAGAGGTCCGCCAGGTCGTCAACAATCGGATCCGCCATCCGCCTACACCACCCGGAACACCGCTGCTCGTGGGCCCGCCTTCAAGAGCATCTCGGCCCCGCGCGTCCGCAATCCCTTCAGATGCGCCCGATAGGCCGAGTCTGGCGAATCGCCCCACGCCAGCCGCAGGTCCTCGACCTGCTTGCTCACCAGGCCCTTCTTCTGCGCCAGGAGCACCTCACGCACCGCGCCGCCGCGAGGTACTTGACGTGGTCCCCCGCGCCGGCGCGGGTCCGTTCTTCCGCAATGACGGCGACGATCTCCTCGTCCTGCAAGGCGGCCTTCGTGACGTCGCGGTCCCCAATGAAGAACCGCACCCAATCCCGCTCCGACGCCAGCGACGCGTCGTAGGTCGCCGCCATCAACGCCTACACCGACTTCTTCGGCGCTCTCGCCTTCACCGGCTCGACCCGGTCGCCGAGCGCCTCGGCGTCCTTTGGTGTCAGGTCGACTTCCACGCCGGGGACGCATCGGACGGTCTGACCGTCGACGCGCCACCCGAACTTCCCTTTCACCACGCGATACGTCGGCATGTGTCCCCGTGCCCTCTCTGGCCCGCGTGACCGCCTAGACCGTCGTGTGGCCAACGCAGATGCCCGACTTCCCGTCGTAGTCGTCGCGCACGCGCGGCACGATGATCGCCATGACCATCCAGAACAGGACGAAGCCGTCCGTCGACGTCCACGGCACGACCACGGGCCGCTGCCCGTCGATAATGTCGATGACATCCGACGTCATCTGCACCATCGCGGTCCGGTTGGTCGGGAGCAGGTCCGCCGTCTTGACCATCAGGGTCCGGCCGCCCACCTGAATCTCCTGGAGCCGCTGGAGGATGGTCTTGTCCGAGTGCGCCTTGAAGTCCTCGTTCAACTTGTTGCCGTACGAGGTCGGCACGTAGAGGTGGTAGGGCCCGTACCGCTTGTCCGCCTGCAACGTATCGATCATGCCCTGCACGTCGCCCAGGATGTCCTCGCCGTCATGCCCCGCCGCATCCCACGCCTCGTTCGAGCTATAGGCGTACGCATTCACGTTCGGCGCATTCAGGAGTCCCGGCGTGCTACTGCCAGCCACCGTCACCGCAGCCCCGTTGATCACCGAGTCCTCGATCGCTTCATTGACCCGCCGCGTCGCCTGCTCGACGAGCGCCGTGTCGATCGGCGTGCCGTTCCGTTCCGACGCGGACAGCAGTCTCCGGTTGACGCTGAAATCCTCCGTCGTCAGATAGATCGGGATCTTCCGGACATCGCGGCCCTGCAACTGGTTCTCCCCGCGCGCCCGTGGCAGCATCGTGCGCTGCGCCCCGCCGGCTTCCGACACGACCTCCCACTGGAGCTCCATGACGCTCATCGGATTCGCCAAGGGGAACGTCAGCCCGGCCGCCATCACGTCGGCGGCGATGGTCAGCCGGTCCAGCCCAACGCGGACCACCGCCTGGTCAACGAGCTTCTGCGCATCCTCTTCGAGCGGCGAGTTCGCCCGCATCTCGGCGACACTCAACCCGCTGGTCAACAGCGCGCGCATATGCGCTGGCGCCCGGTCGGCCAGGTATCGAGTGGCGGCCGGCGTGAGGCCCGGCACCGCAACCAGGAGCCCCATGTCTGCCTCACCGCACAGCACCATGGCGCCCATCGCGGCCGCGGCCAGCGCCGGCCCGCGCCACCGATGACCACACGCACGCTGTAGGCCCGCCCTCATTCGCGCGACCGCGTCACGGAGGGCCATCGCCCCTCTTGTCACCGCGTTGGCCAACGTCCCGCGCCAGGCCTGGACGTTGACCAGCTTCGTTGGCATCGCGGCGACCGCGATCAGCATCGCCACCACACACGGCAGCACGGTACAGGTGCGTTCTCTCGTCATGATTCGGTTCTCCTCAACCTCTGTCCGTTGGCGTGGCCTAGACCACTTCGACGCGCATCCGCGCGTCTCCCGGGCCGGCCGAGTTGTCCTTCGCCTCGATCGCCTTGGCGACGATCGTGCCCGTGCTGTGCGCGATCAGCCGGCCCGCCCCGTCATGCTCAAGCGCGGCACCGTCCGCGAGGTTCTGCCCCGAGGGCACAAACGCCAAGAACGTCGTGCCCGGCACGCCGACACCGGCCTTGACGAGATCGCCGTCCGCATACGCGTCGTCGAGGCCCTTGTTCATCTCGGACTGGTCGAGCGCGATCGTCGAGCCCGCCACGCCGGCCGAGGCGTGTTTGATGTATTTCCCGGCACTCCGATCGAGGAAGTGCCCGGGCGTGATCGCCCCGCTGGCGTGCAGGTCGTTGACCTCCGTGACCGGCCCGCCCAGGTGAATCGTGCGCGGATGGAATTTCGTGATTGCCATGCTCTCGTCTCCTTCGCTGCCGTACGGTTCGCGCGGCCGGTGAGTGGGTCGGCCTCCTACGCCGTCCGCTGCTCGAGCGCCGCCTGGTACGGGTCCGGCGGCGTCGCGTACACGTCATCCTCCGCCGCGGCGCTCCGCGGCACGCCTCGCCCGCTGAAGTTCGGCTGGACCACCTCGGCCTTGGCGACCCGCGCCATCCGCTCCAGGTCGTCGACGTCCATTTCGGTCAGCTCCGCTTCGCTGTACTCCGTCTGCGCCGTCTTGAGCACCGATACCAGCGCCGTCTTCCGCTCGGCACGCTGCGCCTTGTCCCGCGCCACCAGATCCTTGATGGACTTCGGGGCCGTCTTCAGGTACTCCTCCTCGGACTGCTCACTCGACGCCGCCGGACTCGGCTGTGCGCCCTGCGCCGGGGCGGCCGGTGGATCCGCCACCTTCTTATCTGCCGCCTCGAGCGCCGTCAGCTGCTCGTCTGTCAACGACTCCAGGAACGCCTGATGCTCCGCCGAAAACGTGACTGCCGCCTCGAGCGTCGTCAGCTGCTCGTCCGTCAACGACTCCAGGAACGCCTGATGCTCCGCCGAAAACGTGTGCTGCTTGCTCGCGATGAGCGCCGAAATGCGCTGCGACTTCTCCATGACTGCTCCTCCTGCCGTTCGTTGTGTGTTGCCGCCACAGCCGCAGGCGGCCTTCGGCGCTGCTGGTGCCGCACTCACAGACACGAACGCCGTCTCTGCGCGCACCTCGGTTTTGTCGTCCTGCAGGGCCACCGTGCCCTTCGCCTTGAGACTGAACGACCGCTGGTACATCCGCAGCCCGCCGCCACCGTCCGCGAACGCGTGGTAGATGACGCGCTCGGCGTCATCGACCGCGAGGATGCCGATAAATCCCGGCTCGGCGTCGCGCAACGCAATCTCCAAGGCCCCGCGCAGGTCCGTGTCCGTCAGCGCTGCGCGCAACCCCAGCGAGTCCAGCCCTTCGACCGTGGCCGCGTAGGTCAGTCGGTCACTCTCCGACACCGTGCCGCGACCAAACAACGTCTTGAGACTGTGCTTCAGCGCATCGAGCGTCGACTGGTTCATTGCGTTCCCTTCTCTGGCCGCCACCCGTGGTGCCCCGCACCCCATTTCAATCGAGCACGCGCCCACCTCGCCCTTCCGCAGCATCGCGAGGTGATCCGGGCCGACGTGGCGCCACACGTAGCGATACGCCTGGCCGTCGTGCTCTCCTTCGTGTTCCTCGAGATCGAGCAACACGCCCACGGAGACTTCCACTTGTTCGTCGTCGAGGAGCCGCTCGACGAGCTCTTTCGCGTCGCCGCCCAACTCCTTGGCGCGCGTCTCGTCAATCCACGCTTCCACCGTCAGCCGGCGGTCATCCAGCGCGGCACTGAAGATTGAGCCCACCGAGCCTGCTTCAAGGACCGCTGGATCGTTTGCGCTGACGTGCTCGCCGTGGCGTGTGGGATGGCCGACCATGACCGGCCGACCGTTCCAGGTGCGCGGGTGATGGCCGAATTCAGAGGCGAGCGCCAGCTCGGGACCGCTCGAATTGGCCGGACGCACCACCCCCTCGACGAGGGCGATAACCGGCACGACCAGATGCGGCGCCCCGCGGAACTCCGCCGTGCGGATCTGACCGGTCTTGCCGGCGAGATGGCGCACCGTCGGCACGGCGGCCGCCTGGCAGGCGCGCAGTTGCTGTGTCCTCACCGCTGCCCATGGTAGGGGCGCGGCCCAGACACCGCATATTTTGGTTAACACAATTCAGAACGACCGGTTCGGTCACGTTTGACGACCGCTCTAGGGAAGGAACCGAGGCGAGAAGTGGAGGAGGCGGCGGTCCAATTGGGGCGAAAAGGCGGTCAAGCCAGGCGAGCAAGCTGTCTCAGAAACAGCGATCTGCTGTTGCTCGACAGGCCGCTGCCGCGAGATGAAATCGCGGCAAAAGCCGTAGCTCAGCCGCCACACTAGTAGACTCGTGCTTATCCGGTTGTTTCAGCAAGCCACCACCGGTAGTGTATCGGCGTGGCGCGCCCGTCGTTTCCGAAGAATCTCCGGGAGTTTCAGCGGCAATTTGCGACCGCCGAGGCCTGTCAGGACTACTTGGCGGCGTGCCGCTGGCCGGACGGCTTTGTGTGTCCCCGGTGCCGGCACGCGCGCGGCTATCGCCTGACCACACACCGGCGCTGGCAATGTGCGGCGTGCCGGTATCAGGTGTCGCTGACCGCCGGGACGATTCTCCACAACACGAAGACGCCGCTCCTGGTGTGGTTCTGGGCGGCCTATTTGACGGTTACCGACAAGCGGGGCCTCTCGGCGCTCCTGCTGCAGCGGCAGTTGGGCCTGCGGCGGTACGAAACGGCGTGGCTGCTGTTGCACAAGCTGCGGCGCGCGATGGTGAACGCGGGGCGGGAGCCCTTATACGGCGACGTGGAGATCGATGACACCTGGGTGGGCGCGCCCCAGGCCGGCCTGCGCGGCAGTCGCCAACTCAAGGGGCGGAAAGCCGCGCTGGTGCTGGTGGCGGTGGAACGACGCGGGGATCGGTCGGGTCGGGTCCGCATGTCCGTGATCCCGAACTTCAAACAATCGACGATGCTCGCGTTCGTCACTCACCACATTGCGCCGGGGGCGACGGTCTACACCGACGGGCTGAAAAGTTTCGATGGGCTCCAGGCCGCTGACGTGAGACACGTCGCCCGCCCGCAACCGATCCGGAGCGCCCTGCACAGGGGGGTGCCCTCCGTCGTGCCTTTGGCCGACCGCGTCATCGGCAATTGCCAACAGTGGTTGATTGGCACGCACCACGGCGTCAGCAAGGCGCAACTACAGGTCTACCTCGATGAGTTCGTGTTTCGGCACAATCGGCGGCGGCACCCGATGGCCGCCTTTCAGACCCTGCTGGGCCTGGGGACCGGACGGACGCCCACGCCCGCCCGACGGATTCGCGGCGCGCAGGACGTGCGCCCCCCAGGCTGATCGCAAGATATAGGGGTTAGCTGAAACAACCGGATAAGCACGACGCGACTCGTGCTTATCCGGTTGTTTCAGCAAGCCACCACCGGTAGTGTATCGGCGTGGCGCGCCCGTCGTTTCCGAAGAATCTCCGGGAGTTTCAGCGGCAATTTGCGACCGCCGAGGCCTGTCAGGACTACTTGGCGGCGTGCCGCTGGCCGGACGGCTTTGTGTGTCCCCGGTGCCGGCACGCGCGCGGCTATCGCCTGACCACACACCGGCGCTGGCAATGTGCGGCGTGCCGGTATCAGGTGTCGCTGACCGCCGGGACGATTCTCCACAACACGAAGACGCCGCTCCTGGTGTGGTTCTGGGCGGCCTATTTGACGGTTACCGACAAGCGGGGCCTCTCGGCGCTCCTGCTGCAGCGGCAGTTGGGCCTGCGGCGGTACGAAACGGCGTGGCTGCTGTTGCACAAGCTGCGGCGCGCGATGGTGAACGCGGGGCGGGAGCCCTTGTACGGCGACGTGGAGATCGATGACACCTGGGTGGGCGCGCCCCAGGCCGGCCTGCGCGGCAGTCGCCAACTCAAGGGGCGGAAAGCCGCGCTGGTGCTGGTGGCGGTGGAACGACGCGGGGATCGGTCGGGTCGGGTCCGCATGTCCGTGATCCCGAACTTCAAACAATCGACGATGCTCGCGTTCGTCACTCACCACATTGCGCCGGGGGCGACGGTCTACACCGACGGGCTGAAAAGTTTCGATGGGCTCCAGGCCGCTGACGTGAGACACGTCGCCCGCCCGCAACCGATCCGGAGCGCCCTGCACAGGGGGGTGCCCTCCGTCGTGCCTTTGGCCGACCGCGTCATCGGCAATTGCCAACAGTGGTTGATTGGCACGCACCACGGCGTCAGCAAGGCGCAACTACAGGTCTACCTCGATGAGTTCGTGTTTCGGCACAATCGGCGGCGGCACCCGATGGCCGCCTTTCAGACCCTGCTGGGCCTGGGGACCGGACGGACGCCCACGCCCGCCCGACGGATTCGCGGCGCGCAGGACGTGCGCCCCCCAGGCTGATCGCAAGATATAGGGGTTAGCTGAAACAACCGGATAAGCACGAGTCGACTAACCGTTCCATCTTGAGCGTCGTTAGCCTGAACCGTGCGTCCGTCGCGAGCGCCCTGAGAAGACTCGCTTCTGATGAATTTCTTGAGGTCGTGGAGGCCGGTAAGGGTAGGCGGCCGAGCAAGTACAAACGGCGCGAGGCCGGGAGAGTCGATATGTGAAGCTTCTTCTGAGGGTGAGGAACCACGGTGCTAGCCGTGGCTCCTATGGGTCAAAGTGTCCGGAGGCAACGGTTTTTGGAGGAATGCAATGTGTAGAGAGGATGAACTACCTGAAGATGTCATCAAAGAGGTGAAGCGTATCGCCGATAAGAGCAGCCCGCACTCACCCTACTTCGACAACGTTCACGATGACCAAAACCCTGGTCCGTGGATTCTAACTTACCAAGATCGTTCGGAAGTCGAGCAGGTCAAAGATTGGGCTAAAGAAATGCGAAAACGAGGCCACTCAATCGGCGAGCCCAAGCCGAATTTCGACGAGAGTGGAAACAAAGATGATCCACCGGACATCTTGGTGAAGATGGACGGGAAGGAGGTCGGCATCGAAGTGACCAACTTAATGAAATATGTGAATGAGAATCGGATTTCCATCCTCTCATCTGGCAAAGAGACCATCCTGGAATGGAAACACCGTCAAGGTCAGATTGTATTCACTTGGAGTGATTCGGATCTCGATAATGACGAGAGAAAGAGGTTCGAAGAGACAGTCAGAGAAAACCCCAGCTATTACCAAGGAAAATGGACACAGTGGACTCTGGAGAGTTTCCAACAGTGCCTAACAGGCTGCTGAAGAACCCGGGTGATCGGGCCGTTTTCTAAGGATCATGCAAGTCACCACCGACCGACAACGGTGCGCACGGCTGTGCGCTGGCCCCGATCAAGGGGCCGGCGACACGCGCGGCCGGTGATCAGGGACACCTCGCCTCCAGATTCCGCAGCCGGACCAAGTTATAGACCGTGGCGGCGAAGGTAAGCTGCCAATCCACGAGGGCGACACCGCGATGCCGGAGTTTGCGCAAGCCGCCGACGGTCTTCATCCAGCCAAAGACCTGTTCTACGAGTTTCCGTTTCCGCTGACTGACGTGATAGCCCGCATGCCGCGTGGTCCGGCCATCGATCGCACTCCAGCGGACCTTCTGAGCAACGTGGGGCGTGACGGCCCGGATACGGACAGCGGCCACAAAGCTTGCCACATCGTAGCCCTTGTCCGCCCCGACCGTGCTGCCCGGCGGCGCGCTGGCCTCCAGCAACAGCGCCGCTGCCTCGCGTTCGGCGGTCCCCGTCGCGTGAGTCGCGCAGACGTTGGCGACAAGTCCCTGTCGATTGTCCAGCAGCACGTGGCCCAGATACGCCAGCTTGGCTTCCTTCCCCTGGCCCTTCCGAGGCAGCATCGCCTCCGGATCGGTCGTCGACTGGTGCGTGTCGTTGCGCCGCCGCTCCCCGTGGAAGTTGACCGTGGGATTCCCGGGGTCATCGGGCGGGTCGCTCTCCGCCGCGTCCCGGCACCGAAAGCTCTTCAGGCTGGCCCACGCTTCCAATTGGGTCCCATCCACAGTGAAGTGTTCGTCCGAGAGCAGCCCGGCCGCCCGCGCGTGGGCCTGCACCGCATCAAAGAAGGCGGCCGCGAGATCGCCCGCCAGCAGCCGGTCGCGATTCTTGGTAAACGTGGTGGGATGCCAAACCGGGTCGTCCAAATTCAAGCCCACGAACCAGCGGAACAGCAGGTTGTAATTGAGCTCTTCCATCAGCAGCCGCTCGCTCCGCACCGTGTAGAGCACCTGCAGCAACAACGCGCGCAGCAGCTGTTCCGGCGGGATCGACGGACGCCCTGTGTTGGCGTACAGGCCGGCGAACCTGCGCGACATCGTTCTCAGCGCTTCGTCCGTCAGCGCGCGAACCGCGCGGAGCGGATGGTCGGCTGGCACGCGCTGTTCCGGCGACAGGTAGCTGAACATGTGAGTGCTTTGCTCATCGTGTCCGCGCATGATGGGGCTCCCTTCAGCGGTGTTGGGAGCATGGTAGTACGCCGGGATCGATCTGTCGATCCCATTTCACGGAGTTTTTCAGCAGCCTGCTAGAGCAGTCTCTCGCCAACCCTGCGTTCGGTACCGGCGAGGAGCCTACCGAGGTTACCGCGGTGGCGATGTACAACGATCACTGCGGCGACAGCAGCACCAGCCGTCACCGCCGGGGACATGTTGCTCGCAGCGGCTGCCGCCACAAGCGTCACCGCTGCAGAAATCGACCCGACCGAAACGTATCGCGTCACCCAGGTCACCAGCACGAACACCGCGGCTGCTATCGCCACCGCAACCGGCGCGAGCGTTACGAAAACACCAGCGGCGGTCGCGACGCCCTTGCCACCGCGAAAGCCGAGCCACACCGGGTACACATGACCGATGACCGCTGCAAGTCCGGCTGCCACCGGCGTGGCGGGACCACCGAACAGTCGCTGCACCCCCATGACGACGACCGCGCCCTTGGCGACGTCCAGACACATCGCGGCCATGGCGCTTGGCGCGCCGCTTGTTCTGAGTACATTGGCCGCGCCGACGTTGCCACTCCCCGCTCGGCGCAGATCCACCCCTCGGCGCCGCGCCATCAAAAAAGCAAACGGCACGGACCCGACAAGATACCCGACGGTCACCGCGAGGATTTCTTCCATGATGGGTCAGCGCCTGCGGCCTTCACAACAGTGTAGTCTCGTCCACCCCGTACCATCGTTGACCGTGGCGACTCGTCTCACGGCAGTAGCGCGCGCCTCACCATGTCGAGTGCCGCCTGGGAGGCCTGAAACTTCACCCGCTCTCGATCACCGACAAACCGGAACTGCCGCGAGCGGGTCGATCCAGGAAACGCCGCCGCGATGGCGACAGTGCCCACCGGCTTGTCCGCCGTGCCTCCGCCCGGACCGGCAATACCAGTCACGCCGACGCCCACGTCGACATTCGCACTGGCGCGCACACCCTCTGCCATGGCGATCGCGACCGGTTCACTGACTGCGCCATGCTGATCGATCAGCACTGCGGGCACGCCCAGGAGCGACACCTTGGCGCTATTCGCGTAGGCGACCACCGCCGTTTCCACGTAGCGCGAACTACCCGCCACATCCGTGAGTCGCGACGTCAGCAAGCCTCCGGTGCACGATTCGGCGAGGGCGATCCGAAACCCGCGCGCTACGAGCAACTCACCGACGACCCGCTCGAGGGGGCGGCCATCCACGCTGTATGCATCCAGGCCAAGCGCCTCGACCACCTGCACGGCGGCCGCGTTCGCGGCCGCCGCCGCGCGATCAGGCGACCCGGCGCGAGCCGAAAGGTGCAGTTCGATCTGGCCGAGCGACGCCAGAATCGTTGCCGATACCGGGACCTCTGCGCGTGCCCACTCGGCGTACAACCCTCTCACGGCCTCCTCGGTGTGCGATTCGGTGCGCCCGGTAATCCGGACCACTCGGGTGACCAGCGACCGATGCGGCGACCGCGAACTGAGAATGCCGTCCACCACCGACGCCAGCATCGGCTTGAGTTCTCGCGGCGGCCCAGGCAGGAGCAGCACCGCGTGGTCGCCGTCTTCGATCCACAGGCCTGGCGCGGTCCCGTTCGGGTTATCGATGACACGGGCGCCAGCCGGAACCATGGCCTGGCGGCGATTAATCGCAGGCATGTCCATGCGCCGCGACGCAAATCGATCGCGGATCCGCTCAGTGATCCCCTCGTCCTCGGCCAGAGGCCGGGCAAGGACCTCTGCCACGACCTCCCGCGTCACGTCATCGTCAGTCGGTCCGAGCCCTCCGCAGCAAACGACAAACCCCACTTGGTCGAGCGCGAAACGAACCGCGGCACCCAATTGCGCACGGTCGTCACCCACTACGCTCTTGTACGCGACTTCGATCCCGAGCACGTTCAGCTGCTCGGTAATGAACAGCGAGTTGGTATCCATTCGAGACGTGCTCAGCAGTTCGCTTCCGACCGCAAGAATCGCCGCGCGACCCAGGACCGCCACCGGAGGGCTCGATGAGGGCGTCACAGTCACACGAACCATCCAGGTGCCAGCGCGATCAGCCCCCGCATGGCCACCTGGCCATACGCTGCTGCCATCGCGTCGTCCGCCATGATACCGAGACCGCCGGGCAGTCTTTCGAATCGTGATGACGGCCACGGCTTCACCACGTCGAACACACGAAACAGCAGGAACCCCACGATCGCGCCGGTCAGATTGACCGGCAGAAAAGCCAGAGTCATCAGCATGCCCGCAACTTCATCAATCACGACCGGCGCAGGATCGACATCGCCGAGGTGGCGCTCCGCCACCGTCGCGCTCCAGACACCGACGCAAAACACGGTGACAAGAGCCGCCAGCTCGAGACTGACCGAGCCAGTACCGCGAACCGCAAAAAAGACGACCAGCCCGGCAGCCGAGCCGAAGGTGCCAGGGGCCAGGGGCACGTAACCGACGTATGCACACGTCGCGATAAAGAGTCCGAGGCGATTCATCCGGTGACGCGAGGGACGGTCAGGCTGATGGCAGTACGATGACGCGGGTGTGCGTCACATAGTCATGGAGCGCAAGACGTTCGGGGCCCGCGAGCGCCGGCAGATAGCCCAGGCCAAACACCGAGGCCGACACCGCTCCAGCGAGCGCGCGCGTGAGGGCACCCCCTCCGTCCACGGGCCCACTGTCCATCGCCACGACCCGAATGCGCGCCGCCATCTTGCCGATTGTCTGACCCCCAGCTGCAGTGAAAGCCCAGAAGTACGACAGCTTGACGAGCAGCAGAAACGCGGCCAGCGGCGCGAGCGGAAGCGCCCTCCAATCGGCCATCGGCAATCCGACCATGCGCAGCGTGAAGTACATCACCGACAGGTCGATGGCCGTCAACAACACATGGTCGAGCACGACCGCCCCAAGCCGTCGGGCGGCACCGCTCACTGCGCCGCCTTCCTCCGCACCTGACTGCGGTTCTGCCGCCGCCGTGGCCACGCCCGAATGAACCGTGGCCGCTGACCCGGCGAGCGGCACATCCGGCGCCGTGTCCCACAGCTCCAGCACTGGTCGGGCTGCCGCCGACCGCGACGCCTTCGGGACCACCCGTAGCCTCGGCGTTCGTGGCGTGCGACGCACAGCCAGCGGCGGACGCGGCGTCGCCGGCACCTTGATGAGCGGTTCGTCGCCGAAACCGTCAAACGCGTCGGTGAAAAGCGGCAGTCCCCGATCGGTCCGCACGGTCTCAGCAGGTGCCCGCTCAGGCGTGGCAACGACTGGATCGGGCGTGGCAACGGCCGGTTCGGGTGTGGAAGCCGCCAGTTCGGGCACGGCATCGGCTGGATCGGGCGTTGGCGGTATCGAGTCAGAAATGTCCGGGGAAGACGCCAACGCCGTCATCGCCTGGTCGAACGAGTCGTCCCACTGGACAGTTGCCGTCAGGTCTTCGGCAGGGCGCAGCGCGAGGTCATGCTCCACCTCGCCGGGGTCTCGGTCGGTCGCCACGAGCGAAAAGTCATACCCGCAGTTCTTACATCGATCGCCCGTATCGAACCCGAGATAGCTGCATTTCGGGCACTTCACTGCACGGCACCTGAGGGGGCCGAGGCTGACATCGGAAGCTGGATGCCAGCTGCCGCGAGCAGGTCGCGCTGGACGTCGGCACGTAGTGCGTCCGCGTCCGGCCGGTGCGGATCCGCAATGCCAATGCCGTCAAGCGCGCGCAGGGCGTCGACCAGGTGCCCGTCGGCGTACAACTCGCGTGCGCGGACGACGCCGATTTCCGAGGCGCGCACGATCGGTAGCGGCTCCACGTACGCCGGTTCGACCGAGGGCGCCACGGTGACCTGAAGCGTCGTTAACTGGAGCTCCGACAACCACGCACCGATCGGAAGCCCGCTCAACAACATCGCCGCGGCAACAACGAGCGTCACGAGCGCGGCGGCGATCCATCCCCGACGCGTCGTGGGCGGTGCCACGCGTCGATGCCTCACCCTGGATCGCGCCGGCAACGGGTCGATCCACAGATCGGCACCGGAGCTGGACGAAGCAACTCGATCCAACCGATCGAGAAACACATCGGCTGCGTCACTACCCTGCTCAGCGGCCCGCGTCAACAGACTGCGCGCGCGATCGATGTCACCGGCGTTGTACGCCGACACGCCCACATGCAGCAGCTCTTCCGACTCACGCTGGCGCTCCGCCAGCGCACTGCGCGCACGCTCGATGTACGCTCGCGCTCGGTCGTGGTGGCGCTCAAGAAAAACCACACGGGTCCACACGCTGATCGCGCGCTCGTACTGCCCAGCGAAGTAGTGATCGAGCCCGGTGAGCAGGAGCTGCTCGATTCGCGCCTCGCGGTCCGCGTCGCCTCGCGGTTCTGGGGGACGGACCGGATTGGTCGGCTGCGAATTAGGCATCGTGGCGGTGTGAAACGTGAACCCGATTATCGGGCAAAACTCTTCGTGGGTCAACGAATTACGGCCCCTCGCGCCCCCTCCGCTCGGCGCTCGGGACTGCTGAGGCACACACACGCTCGCATCCGCGGCACGAGGGGCTGGTTCGGGTGTGATACAAGGCGACGCATGGCACTCATCGAGTGCGTACCCAACGTGAGCGAGGGGCGACGCGCGGAGATCGTCGAGAAGCTGGTGCAGAGCGTTCGGCATGTTCGGGGGGTGCGGCTTCTGGACCACTCGTCGGATCGGCAACACAATCGATCAGTCTTCACCATCGTCGGCGAGGCGGCCCGGCTGCAGGAGGCCGTGTTCTCATTATGTGACGGTGCCCTCTCCGATATCGACTTGCGGACCCACGCAGGCGCGCATCCCCGGGTTGGGGCCGTCGACGTCGTGCCTTTCATACCGATCGAGGGTGCCGGGATGGAAGAGTGCGCCGCGCTCGCGCGCGCGACCGCCTCTGAGATCGCGCGACGTTTCCGCGTGCCCGTCTACCTCTACGAAGAGGCATCCACCGATCCAGTCCGCAAGCATCTGGAGGATATCCGACAGGGGCAATTCGAAGGGCTCGCCGAGAAGATGTCACGTCCGGGCTGGGCACCGGACTATGGGCCACGAGCCCCCCATCCCAGCGCGGGCGCATCCATCGTCGGGGCTCGAATGCCGCTGATCGCGTACAACATCAACCTCGCGAGCAACCGACTGGACGTGGCGCAGCGCATCGCGGCAACCGTTCGACACAGCGGTGGCGGCTTCCCACACGTCAAAGCGATGGGACTTGTACTGGAGGACCGCAACATCGTGCAGGTATCGATGAATCTGACGAACTACGAATCCACGCCTATTGTGCGCGTCTTCGAGGCGGTCTGCCGAGAGGCGCAGCGCTACGGAGTGGAGGCGCTCGAGAACGAGATCATTGGCCTGGTGCCACGAGCCGCGCTCGCCGGGCTGACTGAATCCTTCGCGCGACTCGGACCGATTCGAGAGGAGCAGATCCTGGAGACAAGGCTCAGGCAAACTGGCGGCGCGTAACCAGTCGACCCGCTCCACCCTTTTCTGCCTTCTGTCTTTATCGGTTTCAGGGTTACCATTCGTGCTCGCCATGACTTCCGTCGATCTTTTCGCACTGCGGGCAACGCTTGGTCTGAACGGCTTCCTCTCTCCCCAGCCTGCGGCCTCCCATCGTCGTTCCCAGCGATGACGCTATCCGCGAGCTCCGCCGCTGACCGGCACACTGAGGCGCACGCGATCGACACCGAGGCGCTCCGCAAGGAGTTGTATCAACGCATCGAAGGCGAGGTCCGTTTCGACACGATCTCGCGTGGTCTCTACTCCACCGACGCAAGCGTGTACCAGATCAAGCCGCTCGGCGTCGTGGTACCGCGGTCACGTGAGGATGTGATCCAGCTCGTCCAGATCTGCGCGAAGTATCGGTGCCCGTTGACGATGCGCGGCGGTGGCACCTCACAGGCTGGGCAGGCGATCGGTGGGGGCCTGATCGCTGATACCTCGAAGTTCCTTCACCGCATCCTTCAGCTGAATGCCGAGGAGGGCTGGGTACGCGTTGAGCCGGGCGTCGTGCTCGACGAGTTGAATGCGCACCTGCGTCCGCACGGCGTCCGCTTCGCGCCCGATATCTCGACGGCCAGCCGCGCCACGATCGGCGGCATGATGGCGAACAACTCGAGTGGTGCGCGCTCCGTGCTGTACGGCAAAACGATCGATCACGTGCTCAGGCAGGAGGTCGTACTGTCGGACGGCTCGGTCGCTGAGTTCGGACCGCTCTCTCCGACCGATCTGGAGGCCGCCAGCACCGGTTCGAGCCTGGCTGCCGAGTGCTACCGCGTCGTTCGCGACATCGCCGAGACGCACGCTGGAGAAATCGATCGACGCTTCCCGAAGGTCGTCCGACGGGTGGGTGGATACAGCCTCGACGAATTCGTGCGCCCGGGACAACCCTTCGACATGACGAAGCTGATGGTCGGGTCTGAAGGCACGCTCGGAGTCGTACTCAACGCCACGCTCAACCTCGTGCCGCTGCCGAAGGCCAAGGCGGTGATGGCGATCCAGTTCGGCGATCTGCTTGAATCACTCGCCGCCACGCCGGTGATCCTGAAGCATGGCCCGTCGGCGATCGAGGTTATGGACAGATTCATCCTTGGCCACACGCGTCAAAGCGCTGAACTCGACGCCCTCCGGAGAGGATTCATCGACGGCGAGCCCGGCGCGCTGCTGTGCGTCGAGTTCTACGGGGATCGAGAAGAGGACCTGCCGCCTCGGCTGGACGCGGTTGAGCGCGAGCTGCGTCAGCGGAAACTCGGGTACCGCTACCATCGCGAGCTCGATCTGCCCGGACAGGCACGCGTCTGGCGCCTCCGTGAAGCGGCACTCGGTCTGTCGATGGCGATGAAGTCTGACGCGAAATCGCTGTCTTTCGTCGAGGACACCGCGGTGGCGCCGGAGAAGCTTCACGACTACATCGCGAGATTCTTGGCAATTGTCGAGCGGCACGGAACCTCCGCCGGGGTGTACGCGCACGCGTCGGTCGGATGCCTGCACGTGCGACCGGTGGTCAACATGAAGACAGACGCTGGCGTCCGCCTGTTTGAATCGATCGCGACCGAGGTCGCCGACCTTGTCCTCGAGTTCGGGGGCGCGCTGTCGGGTGAGCATGGAGACGGCCTGGTTCGCAGCCCGTTTATGCGCAAAATGTACGGGGCGACGTTGTACGACGCCTTTCGCACGATCAAGCGCACGTTCGACCCGCACGGCATCTTCAACCCAGGCAAGATCGTGGACGCTCCTCCACTCACCGAGAACCTCCGTTACGGCGCGGGCTATCTCACGCCCGATCCCGCGACGCACTTCGATTACTCGGAGTTTGGTGGCTTCGGCGGTGCCGTCGAGATGTGTAGCGGACTCGGGGCATGCCGCAAGAAGCTCTCCGGCACGATGTGCCCGTCGTACATGGCCACACTCGAGGAGACACACTCGACCCGTGGACGCGCGAACGTGTTGCGCATGGCGATGGCGGGACGCCTGGGCGAGTCTGGCCTCGGCGTCCAGGGCGTATACGAGACGCTCGACCTCTGCCTCGAGTGCCGAGCCTGCAAAACCGAGTGCCCCGTAGGCGTCGACATGGCCCGGTTCAAGAGCGAGTTCCTGGCCGACCACTGGGCTCGGCACGGCACCGCACTTGACGCGCGCCTACTCGGGAGTGTCCGTACGGTTGCGACCTGGGGCAGCCGCCTTGCGCCGGTATCGAACTGGCTGGCCGACGCCGCGCCCGTGCGGTATCTGAACGAGCGTCTCCTCGGCATCGATCGCCGTCGGACGCTGCCCAGATTCGAGCGTCGTACGCTCGCACAGCGCGCACCAGCGGCCGATGACCAGTGCGAGGCCGTGCTGTTCAACGACACCTTCACCAACTACTACGACCCCGTCATCGGCACTGCGGCGCTCGATGTCATGGCCGCCGCCGGGATTCGGGCGGGACTGGCACAGCACGGATGCTGCGGCAGACCGCAGATCTCCAAGGGTCTCCTTGGCGAAGCGGCACGGCTCGCGGCACGTAACACCGAGGCGCTCTATCCTCACGCCGCCGCAGGCAGGCCGATCGTGTTCTGTGAGCCTAGCTGCCTGTCGGCGATACGGGAAGACTGTCCGGCTCTCCTGAGGGGCGAAAGCCGGGAACGCGCGGAGGCCGTCGCGAAAGCCGCGGTCCTCTTCGAGGAGTTCGCCCAGACGCTGCTCCCGCGTCTCACCCTCGCGCAGGGCCCGCCGAACATCCTGCTCCACGGGCACTGCCACCAGAAGTCGATGGGGCTGGTGCCCCCGGCGAAATCGCTGCTTTCGAAGATCCCTGGGGCGTCTGTGACCGAACTAGACTCAGGCTGCTGCGGCATGGCCGGGTCTTGGGGATACGCGCGGGACCACTTCGAGGTGTCACGTGCGATCGGCGAGAGGATGCTCTTCCCGGCCGTCCGAGCGCGGACACCCGGCACGGTGGTGGCGGCCGCCGGCACGTCGTGCCGACATCAGATCCATGACTTCACCGGCGCCGACGCCGTCCACCCGGCCGTGCTGCTCCAATCGCTCCTGGTCCGGGGCGACTAAAGCGCTTTTTATGACCGTGTGGCGTTCGAGTAGCAGCAATGCCAAAAATGGTTACGGCATTCGGCGGGACCGAAGCGTTGCAGTAGTGCGTGCAGAAGTACCATGACTCGCCCAGTCAGTACAGGGGCTCTTTGAAAAGCGCTCTAGCGCGGATTTCATGAGCGGGTAGCCCCCCCGCAGCCCAACGCCGGCATGGTTTCGGCACTCGGTCGAGTGCAGCGTCAGGAGTACCACGCCCGCGCACTACGTACAAGTGAAATCCGCGTTGGACCTGACCGCAGCCGAGCGCGTCTCCCCTCACCTACCGGCCGCTGAGATCGGCCGACCCGTTCACGCGCGTCTTGAAGCGCCAACCCTGCGGGGTCTTGACCAGCGTGTCTGTGTACTGGCTGACACGTGTGATGACGGCTGGGCTCTGGGCGACGTCGACAAACAGATTCAGAACAATGCCGCTGGCCCCCTCAGCGGTGGCTGTAATCAAGGGTGTCAGCGGGGCGTGCCGCACAGTTGATGAAGAGCGGCCCCTGACGAAATCGAGCAACGCTTGGCGGCCCACACGATTGCCAAACGATCCGTCCTCCGTGAACAGGTTCGCGTAGACCTCCGCGTCGCCGCTGTCGAGCGCCACGGGGTACCGGAAGTACAGCTGCAAAATTTCTGCGTAGTCGTTTCCCGTGAGTGCGGGGACGCTGGTCTGGGCGAGGGCCGGACACGCCAGCCCGACGACAAGGACAATGACTGCGATGAAACGGCCGCGGCCTCGCAGGCCGGCCACACAGGGAAACAGGCGATCTGGATGCATATGGTTACTCGTCGCGGACCAGTGACCAACCCGCATGGAGGCGGCCTGCCGCATGTGACCGCGAAATTGCGGCGTCGAATTGTGCCACGCTATGCGGCGGACGGCGCAGAGTCTTCACTACGCAACATCGCGATGCTCGCGATAGCCCCTGGCGGCGATCGGCCAGACACCGACAACACGATCGCCATCGAGCACATAAAACACATCGTGCAGATTGATGGTCGGGTCGATGTGCGACGGCTGGAAATAGACGCGATCACCCACGCTCAGGCCGCAATCCGGCGGAACCGTGATGGTCGCATGCTCGTCATTGAGGGCGACGACCTCGGCGCCAACAACATCTTTCGCCACCGGGTAGCCATGATCCTTCGTCATCGACTTGTGCCCGCAGTCGGTGACGCACCGTCCTGGCTCTGGGCGACTGATGACGGTGCCCAATACCCACAAGGCTTGCTCGAACGGGAGATCGAGCCGCCCGTAATCGCTGTCCATCAGCACGTACGAGCCCGCCTGGATCTCAGTGACGCCGTCGACGCGACCGCTGATGTCGTACGTGCCTGTGCCACCCGCCGACACCGTATCGCACGGAAGGCCGTCGGCCCGAAACAGATTCGCCGTGTTCACAAGACGTGCCATCGCCTGGCGCGTGCGCTCTTCGCGCTCTGCACGTTCAGCAAGACCAACCAGGTGGCCTTCGTACCCCATCACACCGCGCAAGGTCAGGCCCGTGGCAGCGACGATGTGCCGGCCCAAGCTCACGGCGGCACTCCCCGGCGCAACGCCGCATCGCGCCATCCCGACATCCAGGTCGACAAGCACACCAACAGTGACCGCTGCACGGCATGCCGCATCGCCAACCCGCTCCAGCCCGGCCGACGAATCAACCGCTACCGTCACGGGTACGCGACGCGCGAGCTCGGCCACGCGTTCGCACTTGCCCGCTCCAACGGGCTCGTTGGCGATCAAAATGTCGCCGGACACCTCAGCGAGTAGATCGGCCAACGCAGATGCCGCCACCTCCGCCTCTGACACCGTCGCGCACGTCAGGCCCGTGCATGACCCTGCCGCGAGCTGACGTCTCGCGATCTCGGGCGTCTTGTGGGCCTTGAAATGCGGGCGCAGCCGACAGGGCCCAGCGGAAAACACACTCGCCATCCGTTCGATATTTCGCTCCATCGTGGCAACATCGATCACCAGCGCCGGCGTCGGAATCCCACGAACATCGTGGACACCACGTTCGAAGGCCGGCCTCGCCTCCCCACGGAATCGAGGCGGTTCAGACACCGGACTCGTCTTCTCCTCGGCGAGAAGGGGTGATGCCGAATCCGCGCATCTTACGGTAGAGGTTGCTGCGCTCGATACCCAGCAGGTCTGCTGTGCGTGAGATGTTGCCGTGCTGCGCGGCCAATGCGCGCCGAATGTACCCAGCCTCGAACCGGTCCCGCGCCTCGTGCAGCGTCTTCGCCGCGACCGTCTCGGCCCCTTCTGCCGGCGCGCCATCACCGGGAGTGAGGCCTCGATCGAGAAACGAGAGATCGCGCGACGAGATCCGCTCGCCGGGCACCATGATCATCAGACGCTCGACCACATTGTGCAGTTCACGTACATTACCGGGCCACTCGTACTGACGAAGGGCAACGATGGCATCCGACTCAAATGTCTTGGCACGCCGCCCGTACTCACGCGCAAGCATCGCCATGAAATGGTTCGCGAGCAACGGAATGTCCTCCTGCCGATCGCGCAACGGTGGCACGAGAATCGGGACCACATTCAAACGAAAGTACAAATCTTCTCGAAACCTGCCCGCCCGGATCTCCGCCGGCAGATCCTTGTTTGTGGCAGCGAGTACGCGCGCATCTACGCGGATTCGGGACGACCCACCCACCGCCTCCATAACCTGCTCCTGCAGTACGCGAAGCACTTTGGCCTGCGTTTTCAGGCTCATGTCCGCGATCTCGTCAAGGAAGATCGTGCCGCCGTGGGCGGCCTCGAACTTGCCTCGGCGGTCGGAAACCGCGCCGGTAAACGCGCCGCGCACGTGTCCGAAGAGTTCACTCTCAATCAGCTCTTCAGGTATCGCCGCGCAGTTGACCTCGACGAACGGGGCTGCGCGCCGCTGGCTCGACTGGTGGATGTTCCGAGCGACCAACTCCTTACCGGTGCCGTTCTCTCCGATAATGAGTACCCGGCCGTTGGTGGGTGCCGCCATATCCACCTGCTCCTTCAGCTTCGTCATGGCGTAGCTGTCGCCAACCATCAACGTGCTGCGCGCGTCCACTTTCGCCCGCAGGACGCGGTTCTCTACCTCGAGCCGCCGCTGGCGAAAGGCATTGCGAACAACGAGCGTGGTCTTCTCCAGCGAAAGCGGTTTCTCGACGAAATCGAACGCACCCATCTTGATGGCGCGCACCGCGGACTCGATACTGCCGTGCCCGGAAATGATCACCACCTGCACGTCGATCTGGCGTTCGCGCATGCGCGCCAGCGTCGCGAGGCCGTCCATGCCAGGCAGCCAGATGTCGAGCAGCACGACGTCGTACGCCTGGCGAGCCAGACATTCAAGGCAGGCCTCGCCACTCTCGACCGCGTCCACCTCGTAGCCCTCGTCCCGCAACACGCCACCAAGCGCACTGCGCACGCCCGGCTCGTCGTCAACGATCAGAATCGAAGGCATGGGGTCTTAACAAGGAAGTTCGATCACGAACCGCGTCCCATGCGGCACGTTCTCTGTGACAGTAACACTCCCACCATGCTCCGTCACGATGCGGCGCACGATCGCGAGGCCGAGTCCGCTCCCACGCTGCTTGGTCGAATAGTGCGGCAGGAAGAGCTTCTCTCGCTCTGCCGGCGGAATACCGGGACCGTTGTCGGCCACCACGATGCGAATGGCATTCTCCGCCGGCACATGGTCAGTCTCGATGTCGATGACCCCACGCTGCGCCATCGCCTCGACGGCATTGTCGATGAGGTTGATCAGCACGCGACGAATCTGCTCGGGATCGATCGACACCTGCGGGAGCGCCGCCGCGAATCGGGGACGCAGATCAACAGCCGTGAAGATGCCACGGTAGAGGGCAAAGACGTCGGTCAGGAGCGCGTGAATATCAGTCGGCACAGCCCGCGGTGACGGCATGCGAGCAAACTGCGAAAACTCATCAACCAGACCTTTCAGCGACTCCACTTCTCCGACGATGGTCGTGGCGCACTCATCGACAAGCGCTTGTGTCGGTGCCGGGGCGCCGGCGAAATGCCGTTGCATCCGCTCAGCGCTCAGCTGAATCGGCGTCAGCGGATTCTTGATCTCATGGGCCAGGCGGCGCGCCACTTCCCGCCACGCCGCAACCCGCTGTGCGCGAATCAGGGGCGTCACGTCTTCCAGAACGAGTACCACGCCGTCCGAGACTCCGTCCTCTCGTCGCAACGGCGTTGTCATGACCGCCAGATGTATGTCGCGGCCGTCTCGCGTGATCGACACGTCCTGCGGCAGAGCCGCGTCACCGCCCCGAGACGCCTCGTCCATCACAGTCGCCAGCGGCCTCAGTTCTGGCGAGCCGAACACTGTGGAGGCTGGCTGGCCCGCGGCACGGTCGCCCAGACCGAGCAACCTCGACGCGGCAGCGTTCATCGTCCGAATGTTGCCGGCGGTGTCCACGGACACGACACCCGTGGCAATGCGCTGCAAGATCGTCTCGACGTACCGCCGCCGCCCCTCAACGTCGAGGTGCTTCTGCTCAAGGTCGATCGCGGACCGTTCGAGACGCCGACGACTTGCCGACAGGTCGGAGGCCATGCGGTTGAACGCCTCAATGAGCGACCCGAACTCGTCACGCGTCTCGGCTTCCACATGGTGGTCAAAATGCCCCGCGCCGATCTCGTTCGCCGCGACCGCCAACATCTGAACCGGCCGGGTGATCCGCTTGGCGAGATACAACCCCATCCACGTCGAACCCACGAGAATCATGAGCGTCAGCATGAAGAAGAATGACAGATACACGCCGGCGAGCGGCCGTTGGAGCACCCGTAGTTGCTGGTAGTCTTCGTACGCCTCGGTCATGCGGCGGGCACGCGCCGCGAACTGCCCCGTCACGTATTCGCTGGCGATCACGACTCCCACCAGCGGCCCTCCTGGAGATGCGCGAATCGGCACGGCGCTGCGGATCAGGTCGCCGCCATCAGCCAAGCGCTCGACCACGGGGGCCGTGACCTCGCCAGCCGCCGCGCCGGCCGCGAGCCGAGCTGCCGAACCGCCCGCCACCGGGCTCGGCAGCGACGCGCCGCCGACGCCGACAACCGGAACGAGCACCGGAGCGTTCAACGTACCGACCGGCTCAGCTCGATACACCTCGACCAGACTGACGCGTTCTTGGAGCACGTCGGGCTCGACAATGGCTCTCACCGCCGTCTCCGACGATGCAGAGATGTCGATGGCGGCGAGCGCTCGGGCCAGTTGCCCCGCCTGCGCCGCGACCAGGCGCTGCCGCTCCTCGTAGTGGTCGCCGGCGATGGCGTTGGCCGAGGAGAGGACGTCATCCATCGGCGCGTTGAACCAACGATCCACGCTGTTTCGAATAAGACCGCTGCCCACAAGCAGGACAAGCAGCGCTGGAATGATGGTCATCCCGAGCAGCACCGCTACGAGCTTGCCGCGGAAGTGCGCAAACGGCAGCCCGCGCCGCTTCTCGACAAGGAGCTTGACGATATTGCGCGCGAGCACGAATGCGAGTGCGACCAGAATCGTCAGATTCGTCGCGGACAAGGCGTAGAGAACAACCTCGGTCAGGAAATCTGGCGCGAGCGTGGCCGACCGACTCGCGAGCGCCAGCAGGCTCACCAGGGCGGCGATCAGGACGCCGACCCCGATCAGGAGCAGAACCGTGTTATCTCGAATCGGTCGAAGTCGACCTGGCACGGAGTTGGGCCTCGGTGGCGGCGCCACCGGATTGTTCCGCGGAGGGGACTCACGGAGCGTGGTTGCCATTGTTTCTCGACGGCCCATCGGCGTGCGACGGCGCCGATTCGATACCTCGACGCGCTCAGCTACTCCTTGACGTTGAGCAAATCCGTCAACTCCGTCATGAATTCACCGATGTCGCGGAAATGACGGTAGACGGAGGCGAATCGTACGTAGGCGACCTTGTCGAGGCGCTTGAGTTCCTCCATGACGAGTGACCCAACCTCCTCGGTGCTCATCTCTTTCTCAGGGCGCTCCTGTACCGCGGCTTCGACTCGGTCGGCCACCGCTTCGACAGCCGATACGCTGACAGGGCGCTTCTCGCACGCCTTGAGCAAGCCGGCGATGAGCTTCTGCCGCTCGAAGCGCTCCCGCGTGCCGTCTTTCTTGATCACCATATAGGGGATCTCATCGATCCGCTCGTAGCTGGTGAAACGCCGCCCACAGTCGAGACACTCGCGCCGACGACGAATAACTTCGCCTTCCTTGCTCTCCCGCGAGTCGACGACTTTGTCACCAAGCTCACCGCAGAATGGACACTTCATGGGCGTGACGGAGTTGCCTTCTCGGGCGTCGTTGAAGGGGACAGCGCTGGAAGCCGACGGAAACTCAGTCCGTCCTGCGCCAGAAAAATGGCGCCGGCCAGCACCACCGGGACGTAGGAAATGGCATGCGTGACGAGGGCCGCAGCGACTGCGGCGTCGTTGGCCGCCCCAAAGAACGTTGTCACGCCGATTCTGTACGCCTCGTGATAGCTACCGACGCCGCCAGGTGTAGGCACCGCCACCCCGACCGTCAGAAGTGCCTGGATCAGGAACGAGCCGGCAAAGGGCATGTAAATGCCGAAGGCCAGCGCCACCAGCCACGCCTCGCCCGCGATCACCACCCAGAGCAAGAAAGACCAGGACAGCGCGGCTGCGAGCGCCTGGGGCTCGCGCGCGACGGCAAAACCGGCGCTGAAGGTACGAGCGTACCCCGCCAAGCGGTCGGCGATCGCGTTTGGCAACATTCTGGCCGCGCTGAACACCAGGCGACCGATGCGCTCAGGATGCGTCGCCATCACCCAGGTGAGCGCAACGAGCATGACGGCTGCCAGACCCGCCAAGGCCGCGGACACCTCAATACCCTGCCGCAGTGCCGCGGGAAGCCGTGATGGATCGGCGGTGCCCCAGACGTAGACCGCGAGCAGGACCAACATGGCGATCAAATCAAGTACGCGTTCCATCACGATGGTCGCGAATGTCGCCGACGTGCTCAAACCTTCCTGCCTGGCCAGCAGATACGGGCGCAACAAGTCACCGGCCCGAGCCGGCAGCACCCCCAGTGCCGCTGCACCGATGATCGTCGTGCGGAACGCGGTTCTAAAGCGGGTAGGTCCAATCGGCCTCAAGAGGTACTGCCACCGATGGGCACGAATCACGTAGGTCACCACGACCAGCGCGAGGCCAACAACGAGCAGGTCGAGGCGCGCCGTGCGCACCTGCACCCACACGTCTGCCAAGTCGGCATGTTGGAGAAACCACGCCAGGAGAGCGACCGCCAGCACTGACACGAGAACCGTCCGTATTCGCACTCTGGACCCTTTACGCCTCGTTGCGCCGCCGGGGGCCTGACAAGAGGTAACACAATATATCAGGCCCTCATCCCACGCCGACGGGTAGTCTTGCGTACAGTTGCGGGCGAGGAGCCGTGCCTGTAACATGCGCGCCTCCCGACAAGAGCCTTCCAAGAACAGACCCTGTGCCGCTCTCCACTCCTCTCCTCGAAGCTCAACTGAGCGGACTCACGCTGCATCGCCAGGGTAAAGTTCGCGAACTTTACGAGGTCGACGACGCGCTTCTCATGGTCGCCACCGACCGCATCTCCGCGTTCGACTTCGTGCTCGGCTCGGGCATTCCTGACAAAGGCAAAGTGCTCACGCAGCTGTCTGCATTCTGGTTTGACAGGACGCGTGACATTGTGGCGAACCACGTCATTGAAACCGATGTCAGCCGGTACCCCGCGCAGCTCAGAGGGTACGCCGACATGCTCGCAGGGCGATCGATGCTGGTTCGTAAGGCGGCGCCTGTGCCAGTTGAATGTGTCGCGCGGGGCTATCTGTCAGGGTCAGGCTGGACCGACTACTGCGCCACGGGCGCCGTCTGCGGCGTACGGCTCCCCCCTGGTCTGCGGCAGTCCGACCGGCTCCCCGAGCCGATCTTCACCCCCGCCAGCAAGGCCACGAGCGGCCACGATATCAACATCAGCGAGGCTGAAGCTGCGGACCTCATCGGCGGGCCGCTGATGCAGAGACTCCGAGGCTTGACCATGGCACTCTATGCGCGTGGCGCGGAGCACGCGGACAGCTGCGGGATCGTGCTCGCCGATACGAAATTCGAGTTCGGCCTCACGACCGACGACCACATTCTCCTGATCGATGAAGTCATGACGCCGGATTCCTCTCGCTACTGGCCGAAGGACGAGTATCGCCCTGGCCGGGCACAGCCGAGCTTCGACAAGCAGTTCGTTCGCGACTATCTGGAACAGATCAATTGGAACAAGCAACCGCCGGTGCCGTCGCTCCCTGAAGACGTGGTGACGCGCACGCGCGCGAAGTACATTGCGGCATTTCGCCGGCTGACGGGTAAGGACCTGAACTGATGGCATTGCGCGAAGAACTCGAACGCCTCGTCGACAACATGGTTGCCAAGGGTGTCCGCTACGACGATGCCGCAGCGGGAGTTCGAAAAGCGTTTCATCGCACGCGCCCTGGCGGGAACCGGCGGCAACCTCGGGAAGGCTGCGGGCCTCCTGGGCATGCACCGCAACACCCTGAGCCGCAAGGTCACCGAGTATCGGCTGCGCCGTTCCGCGTAAGGCCCACGACCGTCCGCCCGGTGCCTTGACACCGTTCTGAGGGCCCTCTACAATTAGCAGTTGCCTAGGTCGAGTGCTAACATGCCGGCGGCACGCCACCCACGTCGGGAGTGCCGCGCCAGCTCGAACACCCGGCGATCAAGGGTTTTAACCGGCGGGGCCGTACCCGCTTCCTACAGACACAGTCTGGAGTCGAACGCACATGAAAGTCAGACCGCTACACGACCGCATCATCGTTCAGCGCCTCGAGGAAGGCGAACAGAAAGTCGGCGGGATCATCATTCCGGATACCGCCAAGGAAAAGCCGCAACAGGGCAAGGTCTTCGCCGTGGGCGCCGGCAAGTTCAAGGATGACGGCAAGCGCCAGTCGCTCGACGTCAAGACCGGCGACACGATCCTGTTCGGGAAGTACTCGGGGCAGGAAATCAAGATCGATGGTGACGAGTACCTCATCATGCGCGAGGACGAAGTGCTCGCGGTCATGGATTCAAAGGGTAAATAACGCAGGTCGCCGGAGGCCGAAGGGCCCCGGTCGATGGAGACATCTACACAATGGCTAAACAGATTATTTACGGCGAGGAGTCGCGCCAGGCGATTCTCCGCGGCGTCAACCAGCTGGCCAACGCGGTCAGGGTCACGCTCGGCCCCAAGGGGCGCAATGTTGTGCTGGACAAGAAGTTCGGCTCTCCCACCATCACCAAAGACGGTGTCACGGTGGCGAAGGAAATCGACCTGCAAGACTCGCTCGAGAACATGGGCGCGCAGATGGTTCGAGAGGTCGCAAGCAAGACCTCTGACACGGCCGGTGACGGCACGACGACGGCGACCGTGCTCGCACAGGCCATCTATCGCGAAGGTGCCCGGAACGTCGTGGCGGGCGCCAACCCGATGGAACTCAAGCGGGGCGTCGAGAAGTCAGTCGAGGCGATCGTCGCCGAGATCAAGAAGATGGCGCGCCCGGTGTCAGGCAACATGGTCGCTCAGGTTGGCATGATCTCGGCAAACAGCGATCAGGAAATCGGCACCATCATCGCCGATGCGATGGAGAAGGTCGGCAAGGACGGCGTCATCACGGTGGAAGAGGCCAAGACCCTCGAGACATCGTTGGACGTTGTGGAAGGCATGCAGTTCGATCGCGGCTACCTGTCGCCGTACTTCGTGACCGACAGCGAGCGCATGGAAGTCGTGCTCGAGAATCCGGTCATCCTGATCCATGAGAAGAAGATCAGCTCGATGAAGGATCTCCTTCCGGTGCTGGAACAGGTCGCCCGCCTGAGCCGTCCACTCGTCATCGTGGCAGAGGACATCGAAGGTGAGGCGCTGGCAACGCTCGTGGTCAACAAGCTGCGCGGCACGCTCCAGGCCGCTGCGGTCAAGGCCCCCGGTTTCGGCGACCGCCGTAAGGCGATGCTCGAGGACATCGCGGTCCTCACTGGCGGCAAGGCGATCACTGAGGACCTCGGTCTCAAGCTTGAAAACATCAAGGTTGAGGATCTGGGAACCGCCAAGAAGATCACCATCGACAAGGACAATACGACGATCGTCGAGGGCGGTGGCACGACAGCGGCCATCGAAGGCCGAGTCAAGCAGATCCGCGCGCAGTCCGAGGACACGACCTCGGATTACGACCGTGAGAAGCTGCAGGAGCGGCTCGCGAAACTGGTCGGCGGCGTGGCCGTCATCAAGGTTGGCGCAGCTACCGAAACCGAGATGAAGGAGAAGAAGGCGCGCGTCGAGGACGCCATGCACGCAACCAAGGCAGCCGTTGAGGAGGGCATCGTGCCTGGCGGCGGCGTGGCCCTGCTGCGCGGCGCGAAGTCTCTTGACAAGCTCAAACTCGAGGGTGACCAGCTTGTCGGCCTGCAGATCATCAAGCGGGCGATCGAGGAGCCGATGCGTTGGATCGCGGTCAACGCTGGCGAAGAAGGTTCGATCGTCGTGGCGAAGGTCAAGGACATGAAGCAGGACGAGGGCTTCAATGCCTCCACCGACACGTACGAGGACCTAGTTAAGTCTGGTGTCATTGACCCGGCCAAAGTCGTCCGCAACGCGCTGCAGAACGCGTCGTCGATCGCGTCACTGCTGCTCACCACTGAAGCGCTGATCTCCGAGATTCCCGAGGAGAAGAAGGATGCACCAGCAATGCCACCCGGCGGCATGGGCGGGATGGGTGGCATGGGCGGAATGTACTAAAGCTCGAAGACGGAGAGAGCCCAGGCGAGAAGCCTCGAGCTCTTACCGCCCTCAGTCGCCACACAGGCTATGCAAAGAGGCGGACCATCGGGTCCGCCTCTTTTTTTGCGCGTTTTTGCGCGCTCCAACGGCTCCGACGCGCGTGCCTCCCATGTCCGCATGCGGAGACTGGATGACGACAGGGAGCGAGAAACTTATCGAAGGGTAAAGGTGAGTTCGATCGTCACGAGTACGTTCACCGGTTCGCCAAACCGTGTGCCCGGCTGAAACAGCCACTGCCTGGCAGCTTTGACGGCCTCCGAATCGAGGCCAAACGTCGGGTCGAGAGACCTCACGACATCCACGCGTCCGACGGTGCCATCCGCAAGTACGACACATTCGAGGAGCACCGTGCCTTGTACTTTGGCGCGCATCGCATCTGCGGTGTACTGCGGTTTCACCTCGCGCACGATACGCGGGTTGACCACACCGCTGCCCGGCCGAAACACGCCGCCGCCGAGGCCGCCGCCAGTGCCCTGTTCAAGGCCGGAGCCCTGTCCACCGCCAGCGCCAGACCCACCGCCCGACCCTGTCGACTCCGACGCCTCATTCGACTCGATGACCCCCAGCGTGCTCTCGGTGGCTGCAGCAAGAAGCATGGCTGGAATGTTCATCTGTTCGACTGGCGGCTCTTCCGGGGGCTCCGGCGTGGGCTCGGGTTCGACCACGACGGGCGGCACCTCCTCGGGTTCCGGCAGTTCGGCCTGCCTTGGCGGCTCAGGCAGGCTGTTTCCGCCGCCACCGCCGCCGCCGGGCCCAGGCTCGGCCAGAAAGACGAGCTGACGCGACAGCCGAACGGGAAGTACCGCCTCACGGACGCTCTCGGGTACAAGCCAGGCGAGCAGGAGAATGACACCGAGAAAGCCGGCGTGAGCCGTAAGCGACGCACCGAGGGCACCGCCGAATCGCTTCTGGGGCGTTTCAAACATGAAGCGCAGTTCGGGCGGGCGCCCGTCGTCGGGCCGCACCGACAGGTGGCTGGACCTGGGTAACTCCTCAGGCGGTACGCGCTTTTGATCGGTCGGCATTACGTTGGTGGTAAATACGAACTGGTCCCGCACGCGCGGAACCTCTCAAAATCATACTCTGTGAACTCACTTGCCGTCGCGTGGGCAAGACTGGTACCTCAGCTTGAACATGCCGCGTCTTGCAGAGCGCTACACCACAGTACGAAGACTAGACTCTAGCAGGCTGCTGAAAAACTCCGTGAAATGGGATCGACAGATCGATCCCGGCGTACTACCATGCTCCCAACACCGCTGAAGGGAGCCCCATCATGCGCGGACACGATGAGCAAAGCACTCACATGTTCAGCTACCTGTCGCCGGAACAGCGCGTGCCAGCCGACCATCCGCTCCGCGCGGTTCGCGCGCTGACGGACGAAGCGCTGAGAACGATGTCGCGCAGGTTCGCCGGCCTGTACGCCAACACAGGGCGTCCGTCGATCCCGCCGGAACAGCTGCTGCGCGCGTTGTTGCTGCAGGTGCTCTACACGGTGCGGAGCGAGCGGCTGCTGATGGAAGAGCTCAATTACAACCTGCTGTTCCGCTGGTTCGTGGGCTTGAATTTGGACGACCCGGTTTGGCATCCCACCACGTTTACCAAGAATCGCGACCGGCTGCTGGCGGGCGATCTCGCGGCCGCCTTCTTTGATGCGGTGCAGGCCCACGCGCGGGCGGCCGGGCTGCTCTCGGACGAACACTTCACTGTGGATGGGACCCAATTGGAAGCGTGGGCCAGCCTGAAGAGCTTTCGGTGCCGGGACGCGGCGGAGAGCGACCCGCCCGATGACCCCGGGAATCCCACGGTCAACTTCCACGGGGAGCGGCGGCGCAACGACACGCACCAGTCGACGACCGATCCGGAGGCGATGCTGCCTCGGAAGGGCCAGGGGAAGGAAGCCAAGCTGGCGTATCTGGGCCACGTGCTGCTGGACAATCGACAGGGACTTGTCGCCAACGTCTGCGCGACTCACGCGACGGGGACCGCCGAACGCGAGGCAGCGGCGCTGTTGCTGGAGGCCAGCGCGCCGCCGGGCAGCACGGTCGGGGCGGACAAGGGCTACGATGTGGCAAGCTTTGTGGCCGCTGTCCGTATCCGGGCCGTCACGCCCCACGTTGCTCAGAAGGTCCGCTGGAGTGCGATCGATGGCCGGACCACGCGGCATGCGGGCTATCACGTCAGTCAGCGGAAACGGAAACTCGTAGAACAGGTCTTTGGCTGGATGAAGACCGTCGGCGGCTTGCGCAAACTCCGGCATCGCGGTGTCGCCCTCGTGGATTGGCAGCTTACCTTCGCCGCCACGGTCTATAACTTGGTCCGGCTGCGGAATCTGGAGGCGAGGTGTCCCTGATCACCGGCCGCGCGTGTCGCCGGCCCCTTGATCGGGGCCAGCGCACAGCCGTGCGCACCGTTGTCGGTCGGTGGTGACTCGCATGATCCTTAGAAAACGGCCCGATCACCCGGGTTCTTCAGCAGCCTGCTAGATCAACTCTTCGATCTCACGTATCGTGCCCACAAAAGACTCGCTCGCCATGACGAATCTGGCCCCGAATCTAGGCCTGAACTGGCGCCGGAACTGGCGTCGGAACTAGCGTCGGAACTAGCACGGCGTCCTGAGTTGCGGACACTCCATCCGTGCGTGTCTGCTGCCGCCGCGCACGCGCACGCGGGGCGCCGCCCCGTCCGCCCGTGACCGCGTGGTACAATCGCCTCCTCACGCAACCTGCAACTTGTAACCGTCAAGGTGACATATGGGTATCGGCATCCCGGAGCTTTTGATCATTCTCGCGATCATCATCGTCATCTTCGGGGCGAGCCGTCTCCCGGAGATTGGCCGTGGCATCGGCAGCGGCATCAAGAACTTTAAAGAGGCGACCAAGGAGGAGCGGGACAAGTCCTCGGAGTCCTAGCGCGGATTTCATGAGCGCCTAGCTCCGAGTAACCCCAATCAGTACCCGCGTCCGTCGATCCATGGAGTAGGCACCTATTCAGCCCCCTCCTACCCGCGGGCGCTACCGCTTCGCCCTGCGAGGCTTGCCTTTCTTCCTGCCCAGCCTCTCCGTCCGTCCGGGCCGCTGCACACGACCGTTTTTGGGCGCCACGGTGCGCTTGCCCGCTCCCTCGGGTCGGGCCTCGCGCCGCACCGCGTCAAGAATCTCCGTCAGACCCAGATCGACCTGACGGCGGTCCATATCGACCCGCACAACCTGCACCTGCACCTGATCACCGAGCCGGTACGTGCGCTTCGTACTTTCCCCCACCAATGTGTGGTGCTGCTCTGTAAATCGGTAGTCGTCGTCCACCATCGTCGAGATGTGCACGAGCCCCTCGACGTAGTGTTCGATCAGCTCGACAAACAGGCCGAACGGCGCGACGCCGGTGATGTGCCCGCGGTAGTGGTCGCCAACCTTGTTGGCCATGAAGCGGACCTTCTTCCACTGCAGGAGCTCGCGTTCCGCATCGTCGGCACGGCGTTCCCTCTCCGATGTCTGACGCGCGACCTCGGGCAGCTCCTCTTCCAGTTCGTCGCGGCGCACCTCGGACATGTCAGCCTGCCGGAGCGCCCTGAGCGCCCGGTGGACAACCAGATCTGGGTACCGTCGAATCGGCGACGTGAAGTGCGTGTAGTGCTCAGCCGCCAGGCCGAAATGACCGAGCGACGAAGCGTCGTAGCGCGCCTTCTGCATGGTCCTCAGCATCAGTGTCGCAATTGGTCGCTCCTCGGGGGTGCCGCGCATGCGATCGATCAGCCTCTGGAAATGCTTCGGCCGCACCGCGCGTCCTTCGGTCCCGAGGCTATACCCGAGCGTTGTCACGAAGGCCTCGAAATCCTCGACCTTCCTGATATCCGGCGCCTCATGCACCCGGTGAAGGGCCGGCGCAGCGTGCGCCATCAGATGCGACGCGACTGTCTGGTTCGCCAGGAGCATGAATTCCTCGATAAGGCGATGGGCGACGTTGCGCTCCGAGGGAAGAATGGCCTCGATCTGCCCGAATTCAGACAGGACCACTTCTGTTTCCGGTAAATCGAAGTCGATCGCGCCACGGCGCCGACGGCGCCGGTGCAACACCTCGAACAGCTCCTGCATGAGCCCGAGCATCGGCGTGAACGCGGCATAGCTGGCCGTCGTGTCCGGGTCCTGATCCTTCAGGATCGCGTTCACCGCGGTGTAGGTCAGCCGTGCGTCGCTATGAACAACACCATCGTGCATCTCGTAGCGAACGACGGCGCCACGGCGATCGATTTCCATCACACATGACTGCACCAGTCGATCAACCCGCGGATTCAGGCTGCACAGACCCGTCGCAAGTTCAGACGGGAACATGTGTACGGCGCGCTCCGGAAAGTACACAGACGTGCCACGTTCGTAAGCGTCGGCATCCAGTGCACTGCCTTCAGCGACGTAGTGCGACACGTCGGCAATGTGCACCCCGAGCCAGTAGTGCCCACTGTCCAGGCGCTCGATGGTGATGGCGTCGTCGAAGTCCCTCGCGTGCTCACCGTCGATCGTCACGGTCGTGACAGCGCGAAAGTCGGTCCTCCCCTGAATGTCCTCTTTCTGAACGGCACCACCAAGGCTCCGCGCCTCCTCCACAGCCGCGGCGGAGTGTGCCTCGGGAACGCCGTGCTTGCGGATGATGATCTGCGTGTCCACTCCGGGCTCACCAATGTGCCCGAGCACTTCGATCACGCGCCCCACGGGCCCGCGCGTCGCCGTCGGCCAGCGGGTGATCTGGACAAGCACCATCTCGCCTGGTTCTGACGACGACCACTGCCCCGTGGGGATGTGTATGTCGGTCAGGACGCGGCGATCGAACGGCACGACGTAGCCAAGGTCCGACGCGTCGACCTCGAATCGGCCGACAACCGTCTCCTGGCTGCGCTCAAGTATGCGTATGATCCGCCCCTCGACACCCCGCTCGGTCTGACGCTCGATGCGCGCGACGACCCGGTCCCCGTGCATCGCTTCAGTCAGACTGGAAGCAGCAATAAAAATATCCTGCCTCGCCTGACCGGGCTCCGTGCTCTCGGGCACGACAAACCCGAACCCGCTCGCGTTGGTATGGAGTCGTCCGACGACGACGTCCATCTTCTCCGCGAGACCGAAACGGTTGCCGCGAATTTGGAGAAGGGCCCCGTCCGACACCAGCGACTTGAGTTGCCGTCTGAAACCACTACGGTCCTCGCGTGATACGCGAAGGACTTGAGCGAGTTCACGTACCGTCGCGGGATGGTGCACCCGATCACGCATGAGCCCCAGGATGTCGTCCCGCGAAAGCATGTGCCTATCTTTCGGTCCTGCCGCCGACCAGGATGATCTGCAGATCGCCGACGTTGGTGTTTGTCGGACCCGTCCTGATCAAGTCGCCAAGCCCGTCCAGGAAGACGTAACTGTTGTTATCTTCGAGGTACTGCTCGAGCGGACCGAGACCTGCCGCCTCGGCGCGCGCGACGGTCGTGGAGTCGACGACGCCGCCTGCCGCATCCGTGGGTCCGTCCACGCCGTCGGTGCCGATGCTGGCGGCTACGGCGACGGTTCCGAGCACGTCGAGCCCACGTGCCATCGCAAGCGCGCATTCCTGGTTACGTCCACCTTTGCCCGTGCCCGCGACGTGCACGGTCGTTTCACCGGCGGCCAGAATACACAGCGGTTCGCCCGGGGCCTTCGACATACGGGAGGCCATCTCCACGAGGCGACGCGAGGCGACCCTGGCCTCCCCCACGACAGGCTCGTCAACCACATGTACAACGTAGCCCAGCGACTGTGCGGCAGATGAGGCACCGATCACGGCGCTCCGCGAGCTGCCAATGACGTGAACGTCCGATCGAGCGAGCCGGGGATCGCCTAGCTGCGGCGTTTCCGGGAGCGCACCGCTGATACCCGCGGTAAGCCGATTCACGACGGCCTCCGGATAGGCACTCCGGCCACCATACCGATCCAACTGCATCAACGCGTCGGCGAAGGTGGTCGCATCGGCCACCGACGGCCCAGAACCGATCACTGACACGTCGTCGCCCACAACGTCGGATACGGCAAGCGTGAGCACCGATCCCGCTGCCGCTGCCGCCAGCTGGCCGCCCTTGATTGCGGACAAATGCTTGCGCACAGTGTTGAGCGCGTGTATCTCCGCTCCCTCCCGAAGCAGCCGCTCGCACGCTCTCTGCTTGTCCCCAAGTGACACGCCTTCCGCCGGTAGGGCCATCAGTGCCGAGGCCCCGCCTGAAAGCAGCAGGAGCAGAACGTCCCCCTCGTCAGCGGCGCCGGCAACCTCGAGTAATGTGCGCGCGGCCGCGACGCTACGATCGTCAGGAACAGGATGCGATGCCGCGTACCACCGCGCGCCTGCCGGCAGTCCCGCTGGAGCGGGCCCCGACACACCGAGGGCGTGCCTGATCGGCATCCGCACCGGCCCGGCCAGCGCGGCCCTGAGCATCGGACCGGCCGCCTTGCCGACTGCCACCACATCAACTGCGGTTGCCGATCGCAGGGCGCGCGCAATGTCGGGGTTGGCCAGAGCACGTGCGACGAGTGCGCCAGCGTCGACCGCCGACAACGCTCCGCGTACGATCGGCAACAGGTTCGCGCGGAGATCGGTGAGAGTGGTCAGTGAATTTGTCGGGGATCAGACCAGACGGACAGGTGGGTCACGGAGTCGAACTGCTGGAGGAGACGACCAACGATCTTGTCGGCATCATCGCTGGCGCACAATCGATCGATCTCTGCCATCACCCTGGTGAGTACGGTCTCCGCCTCACGGATGGCACGCTCGGAGTAACACTCACGCTGCTGATCGAGGCACCGCTGACACTTGCCGAATTCTTCGCGGTAGAAGGTTGACAGGGCATGGAACACAGGATCGCACGGCGGCCGCGAGTCAGTCAGGAAGCGGGACATGCGATTTCGCGATGTCAGCATATTGGACTACCCTCCAGTCTAGCGACCGCCCCGCACGGGTGTCAACGCCTCACGCTCGACCGCCGTACCACGCGCCGCCGCACTAAGTTCGGGCCGGAATAAGTGTTGTCAGCTTGAGCGTCGAGGCGCCCGCCCGGCAAGGGCGCAAGGAGCGCGCATGCCGGGCGCATGCAAGCGACGAGCAACGCCGACCGGCGGGATGCATCGGTGGTCAGGGTGGCAACCTTATTCCGACCCGAGCCCTAAGCAGCGTGCCGCGCTGCGGCGAAGCCGCCCACGCCGCCGACCGCCATTCCGCCGGTCGCCAACGCCACGCAGAAGCGCATCGGGAGAAACTGCAGTGAATCACCCTCGAGCAGTGTTCCCAACTCAACGCCCCACCATGTACCCGCCACAGTAAAGCCAAGCCATAGGCATGCGATTGCGATCAACGCTCCCATCCCACCCTGCAGTACTCCCTCGGCCACAAACGGGCCCCGAATAAAGGCGACCGGCGACCCGACGAGCTGCATGATTTCAATCTCATCCCTGCGCCCCTCCAGACCAAGCCGGACCACGCTGGCCACAGTCAGCGCCGCCGCCAGCGCCATCAACGTGCCCAGGGCCACGCCGGCCCCCCTGACCGCCGACAGGCCAGACGCGATCCGGGCCAGCCACTCTCGGTCGTATCGCACGTCGGCGACACCCGGGAGGCCCGCAACCTGGCGTACCAGATCCTCCGCGCGGCCGTCGCTCTCAGTGTCAGAGCGCACCTGCACTTCGACCGATGCTGGAAAGGGGTTCCCGTCGAATCCGGAGGTGAGAGAGGCGAGGTCCGCGAACTCGCGGCGGAACCTCAGAAGCGCGTCGGCCTTTGAGACATACTCGCGGCCGGCCGAAACGCCACTCTGGTCGATGAGCGCTTCGATCGCACCTCTCTGCTCGGAGGTCGTGTCATCGCTCAGGTAGACCGACAACTCAGTGGCAGACGTCCATTCCGCCAACAGCCGCTCGACGTTCCACGTCACGAGCAGCAGTGCGCCGAGCACGATCATTGCGAGAGCGATGGCGACCACGGCAAGCACGCTCGATCCGCGGCCGCGCCACACACTCTTCCACCCTTCCTGAAACGCATAGCCCAGGGCCCTCATGTGACCTCGACCACCCGGCCTGCGTCGAGGGTGATTGTTCGTCGGCCTACCAGGCGCATAAGTTCTCGGTCGTGCGTGGCCACCAGCACCGTTGTCCCGCCGGCGTTGACCTCGCGTAACAGGTTCATAATTTCGAGAGAGAGGTCAGGATCAAGATTCCCCGTAGGTTCATCCGCCAAGAGCAACGCCGGATCGCCAACCAGCGCCCGAGCGATCGACACACGCTGCTGTTCGCCACCTGACAAGTCTCTGGGATACGCATTCATGCGGTGCTGAAGCCCAACCCACTTCAGCACCTGAAACGCACGGCGCCGCTGCTGTCCGCCGGGCGCGCCCAACACTTGCGGCACGAACGCGATGTTCTCGAGCACGGTGCGCGTGGGGATCAGCTTGAAATCCTGGAACACAAACCCGATGCCCCGCCGATACTCCTGTATCTCGCGCCGAGAGAGCGTGCTCAGGCTGTCGCCATTGACCACTATCTCACCGTCGCTCGGGCGCTCCTGGAGCAGCAACAGACGCAGAAAGGTCGATTTACCGGCGCCGCTGGGGCCCGCGAGAAACACGAACTCGCCCTTCTCGACGGTGAGCGACAAGTCTCGCAGCGCGTATACGCCGCGACTATAAAACTTTGACAGGTGGTGAGTTTCGATCACGCGACTGATGTGCGAAGCGCCGCCCGCGCACCGCAGTGTGGCGTGCGAAGGGCATGACAGGCCGGCGCCGTCACGACAACACTCGGCGCGGTGCCGACCCTGGCAGCCCGTGGTGGAAGTCCGGCGACATTCGACGAGCGATGCATCCTCGGGGCCTGCGTTACTCCTCCGTCGAATACAGGCGGTATTCTCGGTCGTCGCGCCTTGGCCCCGAGGTGCCTCGCTTGTCTCGGTGCAACGCCAGACTTCCACCACGGGCTGCTAGTCAGCATTATCAAGCTCCCGTCTGAGCAGCGCGTTGATCAGCTTCGGGTTACCCTTTCCGCTGCTGGCCTTCATGACCTGACCCACAAGAAATCCGAAGGTCGCCGTCTTCCCTGCTCGGTACTGCGCGACGGCATCCTCATGTCTGCCGATCACGTCCCGCACGATCGACAGGAGCGCGGATTCGTCACCGATCTGCGCCAGCCCGTCGGTCTCCACGATTTCTTCGGCTGAGCGACCAGAGTCGTACATCTGCGCGAAGACATCCTTGGCCGTCGAGCTACTGATCGTGCCCTTGTCGACCAGCCCTATCAGCCCGGCGAGCGCCCGTGCGGCCAACGGCACGTCATCAATAGTCTTTCCACGGTCGTTCAGCGTCCGAAGCACCTCGCCCATCACCCAGTTACTGGCGGCCTTCGCGTTCCCAGCAGCCCCGGCAACCTGCTCGAAGTAGTCGGCCAGCGCGACCGACTGGGTGAGCACACCGGCGTCGTAGTCTGGCAATCCGTACGAGGCCACAAACCGTCTGCGCCGCGCCTCAGGCAACTCGGGCATCGTGGCGCGTACCCCCGTGACCCGTTCGGCCGCGACGGCGAGCGGCGGAAGATCGGGCTCAGGGAAGTACCGATAGTCGTGCGCCTCTTCTTTGCTCCGCATCGACACGGTACGCCCCGCGGCCGAATCCCATAGGCGCGTTTCCTGGACAACCCTGCCGCCTCCCTCAAGGAGGTGGATCTGTCGGTCGACCTCGTAGTCAATGGCCTTCTGGACGTAGCGAAACGAATTGACGTTCTTCACTTCGGCCTTGGTGCCGAACGCGTCCTGTCCCAATGGACGGACCGAGACATTGGCGTCGCAGCGAAGACTGCCCTCCTCCATGTTGCCATCGTTGACTTCAAGCCAGACCAAGATGTCGCGCAGTTGTGAAAAGAAGGCCGCCGCATCCGCCGCCGACCGCATATCGGGTTCGGTGACGATCTCGACAAGGGGAACGCCGCTACGGTTGTAGTCGACGTAGGTACGCCGGGCTGAGTCCAGAAACCCCTCGTGCAGAGACTTTCCGGCATCCTCCTCCATGTGGATTCGCGTGAGGCTGACATGTGGCGTGTCGCCTCCGATCACGTCGAGGCCCCCGCCCAGTGCCAAGGGCTGCTCATACTGCGAGATCTGATAGCCCTTCGGGAGGTCCGGGTAGAAATAGTTCTTTCTCGCAAATATCGACACCGGCTGGACCTCGCACCCCAGCGCCACGGCCGCCCGAATGGCGTAGTCAACCGCCTGCCGGTTGAGCACCGGCAGCGCGCCTGGCAATCCCAGGCAGACGGGACACACATGTGTGTTGGGCGCCGCGCCAAACGCGGTACTGCAGCCACAAAATATCTTCGTGCGGGTCTGCAGCTGGGCGTGGATCTCAAGCCCGATGACCGGCTCGTATCTCACGGCTGACACGCCCACATTCCACACGGCGTCGGTCCGGCCCCGACCGAACCCGCGTGCCGCACTGGGAACTGGGGAGTGGGCACTCGGAGTTGGCTGCTAGACCTTGGGACCGGCTTCCTTCACCGACGGAGGAACACCGTTTTCGAATTTCTTGAAATTGTCAACGAACATGCGAGCCAGCTTCCCAGCCTGTTCGTCGTAGGCCTGCGGCTCGGACCACGTACTCCGGGGGTCGAGTACTCCCTCAGGCACGCCGGGACAGGTCGTCGGCACGTCCACATTAAAAATCGGGTCTCTGCGATACGTCACGTCGCCCAACTGACCATCGAGTGCTGCCGCGATCATCGCGCGCGTATGCGCGATGCCCATGCGCTTCCCAACGCCGTACGGCCCACCCGTCCATCCCGTGTTGACTAGCCAGACGTTAGCACTGTGCTTGGCAATCTTCTTGCCCAACAGCTCCGCATACACGTTTGGTCGCATGGGCAGGAAAGGCGCACCGAAGCAGGTGCTGAACGCAGCCTTCGGCTCCGTAACGCCCCGCTCCGTCCCCGCCACCTTGGCGGTATACCCCGACAGAAAGTGATACATCGCGGCGTCCGGCCCCAGTCGCGCGACAGGCGGCAACACGCCGTAGGCATCGGCCGTCAGCATCACGATGTTGGTTGGATGGCCAGCCTGGCCGGACAGAATGGCGTTATCGATGAACGCAAGCGGATACGAACCACGCGTATTCTCGGTCAGGGATTCGTCGTCGAAATCGAGCGCACGTGTCTCCGGGTCGATGACGACGTTCTCAAGGATTGCACCGAAGCGCCGGGTGGCCGCGTAGATCTGCGGCTCGGCCTCAGAGGACAGCTTGATCACCTTTGCGTAACAACCGCCCTCGAAGTTAAACACTCCTTGATCGCTCCAACCGTGCTCGTCGTCACCGATCAGCTGCCGCTGCGGATCGCTCGACAGCGTGGTCTTCCCGGTACCAGACAGGCCGAAGAAGAGCGCCGTGTCACCCTTCGCGCCAACGTTCGCCGAGCAGTGCATCGAGAGGACTCCCTGCAGCGGCAACAGGTAATTGAGCAGGGTAAAGACCGACTTCTTGATTTCACCAGCGTAGCGGGTGCCCCCAATCAGGACGAGCTGCTTCGCAAAGTTCACGACAATGAAGACCTCGGACCGCACACCATGGCGCGCTGGATCGGCCGTGAAGCCGGGCGCGTCGATGACGGTGAACTGCGGTGCGTGCTCGGCGCGCTTCGCCGGGTTGTCCTCGGGCAAAAACATGTTTCGCGCGAACGCGTTGTGCCACGCGAACTCGTTCACGACGCGAATGGGGAGCCGGTACGCCGGATCGGCGCCCGCCCAGGCGTCCAGCACGAACAGCGCCTTATCTTCGAGGTAGGTGGCCATCTCGCCATGCAGCGCATCAAACGCACCGGCGTCCAGCGGACGATTGGTCGCCCCCCAATCGACGTGCTGCTCGCTCGACGACTCACGGACGACAAACTTGTCGTTGGGCGATCGGCCCGTGTGAGGCGTCGTCACTGAGACGAATGGACCCTCCGCCGCGAAATGGCCTTCGTCGCGTTGTATCGCCGCCTCGTACAATGCAGGGGGGCTCAAATTCCAGTGAACGTGACCGGACCGTAAAAGACCGACCGTTTCAAGACCATGTACTCGCTGCGCGTCTTTAGGCATCGTAAGAAGGCAATCGTATCGGTCGGGGTCAAAACAAGTCAATTACTGGCAGGCCGAAACTGCTCGCTGAACGACTGGGGCGACGACTTGAAGTATAGTTTGATCATAAGGGTAAACACACCCGCCTTCCAGCCGTAATACATGGCCAGAACGACTTTGCAACACGCATTATCTCCTGCGGTGACGGGCCACCCACGGTCCTCTGTCTCGTTGTCAGAGGAGTCGGTGCTGGCGGCCCAGATCAAGGCACTCGTTGTCGCAGGTGATCACGACGCGGCGCGAGAGCGATTCTCGGGGCTGGTCACCCTGCAGCAGCGGCGGGCGGCCAGGATCGCGTATCACTATCTACGGGACGCGCATGACGCGGACGAAGCGGTGCAGGACGCGTTCGTGAAGGTGTTCACGCACATCGCCGGTTATCGCGAGGAATTGCCGTTTGAAGTCTGGTTCACGCGCATCCTCGTCAACGCGTGCCTGGATCTTCGTAAAGCTAGGGCGCGTCGCCTGCGCTGGATCCTGCCGACGGTGACGGCGGACGACATGGCACCCCGCGAGCCGGTGGCGTCGCAGGCGGGACCAGAGGACCGGCTACTCGCCAGCGAACGCGGGCGCCATATTGCCGCGGCCGTGGCGCAGCTGCCATTACGCCAACGTACGGTGTTTACGTTGTGCCAGATCGCCGGACTGGGTGCTGGCGAGGTGAGCCAGACACTCGGACTCAGCGAATCGACCGTTCGCGTGCACTTGTTTCGCGCCATCCGAAGACTCCGGGCTTTTCTGGAACAGGAGCGACCATGACACTGCACTTATCCGACGCCCAGCTCACGGAGGCCTGCCTGCACAGCGCACCCGCGGAGGCCGATCGGCAGCACCTTGAGTGTTGCGGCCTGTGTGAGGGGCGCCGAGCCGACTTGGCGCGCCTCCTGGCCGAGGTGACGGAGGTCGCGCGGGCCGATGCCGACGCTGTATTTAGCCCTGAACGACTCGACCGGCAGCAGAGCCGTATCCTCGGGCGCATCGAGCGAACAGTGCCCCATGGCCGCGTTATCAGCTTCCCGACCGGGCACGGACACACAGAGCCGCTCCGAGGCCATCCGGAGCGACGATGGATTGCCGGTGCGGCCGCTGCTGGTCTCGTGATCGGGCTCCTGGGGGGACACTTCACGCAGAACCTGCCAACCGTCGGCACATCGTCCTCGTCACAGGCCAGCCAGCCAGTGGCTGCGACGCCTCTGCAGGCCGGCACCCCTGCGCTGTCTGAAGAGGAGTTTCTCAGTCGCCTCGAATTGGCCATTGACGGCGCAGGCGGCTCTGCGCTGCGGCCGCTGCACGAACTGACGCCGCTGGTCTGGGAGGTGGCGGCGCCGTAGTGCCACCACTGATTTTTCGTAAAGGCCTCGACCTCAAACACGAGGTCGCGGGGGTACTCGCCGAGAGCTATCGCAGCGATCTCATTGACGCTGTCAAAGAGGCTGACTTCCGGTACTCTGCCGGACGACTCACCATCCATCTCGCGCGTGAGTTCGGGTTTTGCTACGGTGTGGATCGGGCCGTCGACTACGCATATCAGGCCCGTCGCCGCTTCCCCAATCGCATCGTCTACCTAACTGGGGAAATCATTCACAACCCGCACGTCAACGACGAGCTTCGTGCCCAGGGAATTCGCTTCCTGAGTGACCCGGGCGAGTCGCTTGAGCAGCTGACCCCGGGCGAAGTCGTGATTCTGCCGGCCTTCGGCGTCACGATCGAACTGTTGACTGACTTGCACAGACGGGGCTGCACGCTGGTCGATACCACGTGCGGCTCGGTGCTCAATGTGTGGAAGAACGTGAAGCGGTACGCAGAGGACGGCTTCACCTCTGTGGTGCATGGCAAGTACCGGCACGAAGAGACCAAAGCCACGGTCTCGCAGGCTCTGCACGCGGGCGGTGACCGCGACGGCCACTACATCGTGGTGTTCGACCATGCAGAAGCCGCGATCGTGTGCGAGTACATCAGATCAGGCGGGAGCCGTGCCGAGTTTCTGGAGCGATTCGGGCATGCCACCTCGCCGGGGTTCGACCCCGAGCGTGATCTGCAACGCGTCGGGTGCGCCAACCAGACGACGATGCTCAGTTCCGAATCACTCGAGATCGGTGACATGTTCCGATCGGCGATGCACGACCGCTACGGAGAAGCGGCACTTCCCCATCATTTCCGCGCTTTCGACACGATCTGCAGCGCCACTCAGGACCGACAGGACGCCGTCCTCGCGCTGCTCGCCGAGCAGCCTGTCGATCTCATGGTCGTCATCGGCGGTCTGAACAGCAGTAACACCTGCAACCTTGCTCGGATTTGCATCGATAGGGTGCCCACGTATCACATTGCGGATCCTGACGGACTGATCTCTTCCGAGACGATCCGGCACAAGGCTGTGGGGGGCCAGACCGAGGTCACCTCACGCGGCTGGCTCCCCCCTGGAGACGTGACAATTGGGCTAACCTCCGGCGCCTCGACCCCCGACAATTTGGTAGGGGCCGCGATCCAGCGGCTAGGCCAGTTTGCCAACGATTCATAGGGTTGTCCTCCGGACGGCACGCCTGGGCCGGGTTTGGGGCAGCCACGCAGGCGCCCCAGTCTGGGTGGGTTTCCCGCCCAGCCTTGATGCATGGCATGACCTGAGGACCGACGTAAACAGCCTCCGTCGGGCGTCGTAATGTCGGGGAGAAGGCCGATGTCAATGATTGCCCCCAGTGCCCTGGCTCGTGGTGTCGCGGTAATGGCCCTTGTGGCCTGCTGCGTGGCGCCCGCTCTGGCTCAACGCGGTAAGTGGTGGCAGGATGAACGGTTCAAGAGCGAGCTGAGCCTGACGGTCGAGCAGAGTGCTCATCTCGAAGGTGTTTTCCAGAAGACCCTGCCACATCTTCGGCAGCGGATGCGGGCGCTGAACCGGGTTGAAGACGAATTTGACCGTCTCGTCGAGAGCGGTGACGACGCCTCAGTTCTGGAGTACGTCGGGATCGTCGAGGCGGCCAGAGCTGAGCTGAATAAGACCCGCACCGTGATGCTACTTCGCATGCGGCGGAGTCTGACGACCGACCAATGGGCGAAGTTTACAGCGCTCGCCGACGAGCGTAACCGCGAGCGCGCGTCGAGCAAGCGGCAGCGCTAGTTCAGAGGCCACTCCGCGGCCCGTAGACGACATTCCACAGAGGCCGTGTCAGTTTGCCCCCCCACCGAGCCGCAGAGTCCGCAACAGTCCTCCCACGGTGTGTCCCGTCGCAGGATCGACCCAATCCGCGGCCAGTTCGGCCAACGGCAGCAGCACGAACAGGCGCTCGCGAAATCGGAGATGCGGGATGTGGAGGTCTGGCTCTTCGATAATCTGATCCCCGTACAGAATCAGATCGAGATCGAGCGTCCGGGGCGCACCAATATGCGGTCGCGTACGGCCGTGCTGACGCTCGACCTCAAGAAACCGGGCCAGGAGGTCGCGAGCCGACAGCGCCGTGCGGCCCGTGGCAGCAGCGTTTAGGAATTTAGGCTGATCAGACACGCCGACCGGATCGGTGATGTGGAACGTCGAGACACGTAGGTCCTCGATCGACGACGCCAGATCCGCCAACGCGAGGCGAAAATAGCGTTCCCGATCGCCCACGTTACTGCCCAAGGCAAACGCGACAGAAACCATCGAGGTCAACCGGACGAGCCTCGTGAGGCGTGATGCGGCGCGGCTACTCCATCCAGCGCGTCGGTAGGACTGCGCCCTGGCGCGCCACGCCGCCTGTGCGCTTGCCCAATACGTCCTCCATGCCGGAGGCCGCCTGCTCAAAGACGCGCTGGTGCTCGCGCGACTCGCCGAGTATTACGTCGAGCATGATCCGGTGGCGCGCGTGCGTCATCGCGGCCACGCGCGGGCGCCACTGTTCGACACAGGCGGCAAGCTGCCGCATGTCGTCTTCGAGGATGCTTCGAAACGCGGTCTGCCCATCCTTCGGGTTCTTCGTCTCACCCGCCGGCACCGCGATCGCGCGCGAGGCTGGCGGCAGTGCGGCGCCCAGTTCGGCAAGCGCGGACTGCAACCAGGCAAGTTGCATCTCTTCGCGGTTGATGACGTACTGATATGCGTTGTTGAAGTCGTAGTGGCTTACCACCCTGGCACCCGCCTCGTGGCGCTCAAGCAGCGCCAGCCGATCGGCGGCGAAGTCGGTCAGAAACTGCTGTAGTTCAGTCTGCTGCACGGCGGAGCTAAGCCCTCTGCTTTTCCTTGCAGGCGATACACACGCGCGTCCAGGGGATGGCCTTCAGCCGCGCCGCCGCAATGGCTTCTCCGCAATCGCGGCAGGCACCATAGGTGCCTTGCTCGATGCGATCGAGCGCCTCCTCGATCGCCTGCAGAATCTTGGCATCTGTCTGCTTCCGCTTCAGCTGCACATGAACTTCGTTGTTACCGGTGGCTTGGTCCGCCATGTCGCCCTGTCGCCCGGAGTTGTTCTCCATGGTCCACTGGAGCGGCTTGACAGCCGAACCACCGACCAACTCACCGCGTTTTTCGATGAGCGCGCCCCTGTATGTCTCCATATCCATCAGTGTGAGATCTCCAAGCCCTTCATTCTAGCTCACTCAGCGCGCAACGCCGAAAGCGGTCGGTGCCGTAACACATCGAGGCTCGCGAGTACGCCGATCACAGCCACCAAGACCGATGTCGCAGCGATGCCAACGACCGTGATGCCCGGCGTCGCCTCCCACGCCAGATCCAGTGCGTACCGAGCGACCGCCCAGCTGAGTCCGATCGCACCGATGGCGCCCACCGTCCCGGCGATCGCGCCGAGCACACCGTATTCGAACACCAGCATGGTCGCGATCAACCTGCCATTCGCACCGAGTGTCTTGAGGATGGCCGCCTCATACACGCGCCTGAACTTCGTCATGGAGACGGCGCCGACAAGAATCAATACGCCGCTGATCAGGACAAGGGCGCCGACGACCGTCACGGCGAGCGACACGTTCGTCACGAGCACCTGAATAGTCTGCAAAATTTCGCGCAGATCGATGACGGTCACGTTGGGAAACTCCGCCACCAACGCCGACTGCATCCTGGCCCGCGCGTCTGGTTCACTCGGTCCCTGGAGCGCCGAAATGTACGTGTGCGGGGCGCCATCGAACGTGCCCGGGCGGAACACGAACATGAACCCGCCGGCGCGAAAATCCTGCCAGTCGACATGCCGGACGCTCGTCACCCGCGCGGTGATGACGCGACCGAGCACATCGAAGCTCATCTCGTCGCCAACCTGAATGCGCGAACCGACGCGGAATCGGCCGTCGTCGTCCGCATCATTGAAACGCTCCTCGATCGACACCTCGGCCTGACCCTCAATCGGCGCGTCGCTCCACCATTCCCCTGCCACCAGCGTCTCGTTCGCCTCGAGATCGGCGCGATAGGTGACGGTGTATTCGCGCGACAGCCCGCGCCCTCGCACATTCTCATAACTGTCCAGGTCCATCTCCCGTCCCTGCACGGCCACCACACGGGCGCGCAGCGTCGGGATAATGTTCGGGCTCGGCGCCGCGCCGTTGGCCTCGTCCAGAAACGCCGCCAGCCGGTCGCGCTGGTCCTGCTGCACGTCGATGAGAAACATGTCAGGTGCGTCGGCCCCCGCCTGCACCGAGAAATCTCTCAGCAGATTGACCTGCAGCGTGCGGACGCCAAGGATGAAGAACGCCCCCAGACCAACGGCGAGTAGAATCACGCGCGTCTGGTTGCCGGGCCGCGCCATGCGCAATACAGCCTGCCGCAACGCGAAGGAGCGGGAATACCGCAGGGGCTGAATGGCCCGCACGAGCACAACGCCCGCCAACTGCAGGACCAGGGCTGTCGCGACGAAGCCCCCAGACAGCATGAGCCCCACTTCCAGCGAGCCGGCCTGCCAGGCGGCCACCGCCACAAGCGTGGCCGCCACGCCCCCTGTCGCCGTCCACTTCAGCCAGTCCACGCCCGATGACGGGGGCACCTCCTGCCGTAGCAACAAGGACGGCTTCACCTGGCGCACATCAAGAAGCGGCACCAGCGAAAACAGCATCGACACGAGCAGACCGATGGCGAAGCCCTGCAGCACCGCGGCGGCGGTCAACCCGAACTCAATCTGCATCACATCGGAGAGGTCACCTAGAAAGGACGGTACGGCCGCCATCACGCCGAACGCCAGCGCGACACCGAGTACGCTCCCGGCGGCACCCAGCAGCAGGACCTGCGTCATGTAGATCCCCAGAATCTGTGGGGAGGTCGTGCCGAGACACTTCAGAATGGCGATGCTTCGTACCTTCTGCTGCACGAAGACCCGCGTGACGCTCGACACGCCGATTCCGCCAAGGATCAACACGACGAGACCGACGAGGCTCAGATAGTCCTCGGCCCGCGTCAAGTTTTCCCCCATCTGATCTTCTGTACGGCCGTACCACCTGACGCGGACGAACTCGTTGGCGAGGGCCTCCCGCAGATCGACAACCAGTTCTTCGGTTGCGGCCTCCGGTACCCGCAGCAGCTGCTCGTACGATACCCGGCTGCCGAACGTCAGCAGCTCGGTGGAATCGAGATCGGCCCTGTCGATAATCACCCGCGGGCCCAGTGTGAACGCCCCGATGCGGCGGTCGGGCTCCGCCGCAATGACCCCGCGGATCTCGAAGGCCTGCCCCCCAATCAGGATGCGGTCCCCAACCTCCACGCCAAGCTGGACCAGCAACTCTGAGCGCACGACAGCCCCGTGCTCGGCGATGAGCGCGTGACTGTACACGCCGTCACGCAGTGTCAACAGCCCGTACAGCGGGAACGCCGGCCCAACAGCCCGTAGTTCCACCATGCGCGCCGCCGTCCTCGATGGATCTTCCGGTCTGACCATCGTCGGAAGCTCAGCTGCTTCCGAGCGCTGCGCAATGCGTCCGGCGCGTTGCTCAGCGTCGAGCGCCTCAAGCACGGCGTCGGTCCATGGCCGATTCGTGTTGAGCGTGACGTCCGCACCCAGCAGTGTGCGGGCCTCGCCCGCGAGCGCGATCCGGACGCTCTGAATCACCGACCGCAACGCAACGATGGAGCCGACGCCAATGGCTATACAAATAAAAAAGAACAGCAGCCGCTGCCAGGATGCGCGGATCTCCCGCAGCGCCATCCGCATGATGAACGTCATCCCGACACCTCCGCGAGCGCCTCGACCGGCCTGCCGTCTCTAAGCGTGAGCTGCGTGTCTGCCAGGGACGCCAGCTCGGCATCGTGGGTCACGAGCACGAGGGTCGACCCCCGGACCCGTCGGACATTGAGCAGCAGGTCCATGATATGACCGCCCGTGCTGGAGTCGAGATTGCCGGTCGGTTCGTCGGCCAGCACGATTGGCGGATCGTTGGCGAGGGCGCGGGCGATAGCCACGCGCTGCTGCTCTCCGCCAGACAGCTGCGACGGGTAGTGATGGCCGCGGCTGGACAATCCAACCTCGTCGAGTAGCTGCCGTGCGCGTGGCACAGGATCACGCCGACGTGCAATCTCCATCGGCACGAGAATGTTTTCGAATGCCGTCAGCGACGGCACGAGGTGAAAAAACTGGAAGACAAACCCGATCGCCTCCCCACGCAGCTTCGCCAGCTCATCCTCACCGAGCGTCGTGATGTTGGTGCCGTTCACGAGGATCTGCCCCGTGCTCGGCGCGTCGAGCCCCGCCAGCAGCCCGAGCAGTGTGGACTTGCCGCTGCCGGACGGCCCGACAACGGCGACGAACGTACCAGAGGGGATCATCAGGTCGAGCGGATGCAGGATGGTCAGCGGGCGATCTCCGCTCTCGACCGTCTTCGACACGCCACGCAACTCGATCATTGGTCCTGAGTCTCGATCACCATCTCCAACACCCGCCAGACTGTCTCGGCCACGATCTGCGCGCCGGCGCTATTGGGGTGCATGCCGTCGCCGTTGTTCAGGGACGGGATACCGGCGACGCCCTCCAGAAAAAACGGCACGAACGCCACGTTGAACTCGTCGGCAAGATCGCGAAAGACCCGCCGAAATTCCGACGTGTACGCGGCGCCGTAGTTGGGTGGCGCCTCCATGCCAGCGAGGATCACGGCGATCCCACGCTGCTGGGCGCGGGTGATGATCTCGCTCAGGTTGCCCCTCAGTTGCGATACGGGCAGCCCGCGAAGCCCGTCGTTCGCGCCAAGCTCGACGACCAGTATCGCGACGTGGCCTTCCAGCGACCACTCCAGGCGGCTCAGGCCTCCAGCCGCCGTGTCGCCCGACACGCCTGCATTCACGGCTTCATACGCGTAGCCCTCGGCATCGAGCCGCGCCTGGATGAGCGCAGGCACCGCCTGCTCCCTCGGCAAACCGAGTCCAGCAGTAAGGCTGTCGCCGAGAAACACAATACGGGGCAACGATGTGCCAGGTTCCGGCTGAGCGAACGCCGACACCGAGGTGCGATTCGCGGCCTCTGACTGCGCATCGCCCGTCGGACCGCACGCCCCTACCAGCAGTGGCAACGCGGTGGACAGAACGCATAGGATCCTCGGCATGGGTAACCGATCCATTGTAGCCTCCGTCTTGGCACCGGCGTGACGGAGGCGCGCCGGTCTGGCGCGATCGATTCAGGCACTCTTGCCCCAGGGGCCCTCGCCGCGGCCCTCGAACGCGCGTACCTGCAGCTCGAGCGATCCCAGTTCGCCGACGCGCTGTGGGCACGCAGGCTCGATGTGTGGAGCGCCGACCCGTCCGTGCAGCAGCAAATCGCCAATCGTCTCGGTTGGCTCGACGCCGTCGCCGGCGTGCTGCCGCATACCCCTCGCATTCGTGCATTTGCCGAATCGATCAGGGACGGCAGCATCTCCGACATCGTGCTGCTGGGCATGGGTGGCTCGAGTCTCGCGCCTGAAGTGCTCCGTGCCGTCATTGGCGTCGGCCCTGGGAGTCCTCGATTTCAGGTACTCGATTCCGTCGATCCCGAATCGGTACGTGCCGCGATGGCACGGGCAGCGACGTCACTGTTCGTGCTCGCGAGCAAATCCGGGACGACGATTGAACCCAACGCGCTGGCCGCAGAAGCGGAACGCCGTCTCCGTGAGGCTGGTGTAGCGGAGCCAGGATCCCGTTTCGTCGCGATTACCGACGAGGGCACCGCTCTGCACCAGCGCGCAGTGGAACAACGCTTCCGTGAGGTTTTCGTCAATCCGTCTGACATCGGCGGCCGTTATTCTGCGCTTTCGCTGTTCGGTATGGTGCCGGCGGCGCTGATGGGAATCCCCATCGATGGGCTACTGGCCTCGGCGCGCGGCATGGCCGACGCCTGCCGCGACGCCGACCCTCGCCGCAATCCAGGCCTGGTTCTCGGGGCCATGATCGCAGCTGCCACGCGCTCCGGCCGCGACAAACTCACGCTTGTCCTACCGGCTCGCCTCGAGCCCTTCGCATTGTGGGTCGAGCAACTCGTCGCGGAGAGTACGGGCAAGCAGGGTACGGGGGTCGTTCCCGTGTTTGGCGAGACCCCCGAGGTACGGCTCGGGGACGATCGCTTCGTCGTACAGCTCTCGCTCGGGGGCGAATCGACCCTGTCCGCCGGCATCGGGCACGACCGGCCCGCGAGCACGCCAACCCTCGCGATCCAGATCCCGGATCCGGCGGCCCTCGGCGCTGAATTCTTCCGTTGGGAACTCGCCACAGCCACCGCCGGGTGGCTGCTGGACGTGAATCCGTTCGACGAACCCAACGTGCGGCAGGCCAAGGACGCGACGCGAGGCCTTCTCGATCGCTACAGCACCGACGGCCTGCTTTCGGTGCGCGAACCGGACGCCGTGGTCGAAAACGTCCGGCTGACGCTTACCGACGCCGCTCGCGGCATGACCCAGCCCCTCGCGTTCCTCCACCTTCTGCAACCATCCGACTACTTCGGACTGCTCGCCTATCTCCCTCCTGAGGCCGAGGCCTGGGCTCAGGCGCTCCACGAGCTACGCGACGCCATCTCGGTCAGCACCGGTGTGGCCACTACCCTCGGATACGGACCACGGTATCTGCATTCCACCGGACAACTGCATAAGGGGGGACCCAATACAGGCGTCTTCATACTCGTGACCGCCGACGTCGGTGCGGATCTCCAGATTCCAGGCGCGCCGTACTCGTTCGGCGTGCTCGAGATCGCGCAGGCCACAGGAGACTTCGAGTCGCTGAACCGCGCGGATCGGCGCGCATTGCACCTGCACTTCCCGAAGCGCGATCCGGACTCGCTCCGACGCATCTCTCGGGCGATTCTCGTGAGCTAGCGCGGGCACGTATCCAGCCCCTTCCTACCCGCAGGAGTGCCACGGCCGAGTCCTAGGTATAAGTGAAATCCGCGCTGGCGGCCCAGCCAGGAAGCTCGGCGCCTGTATACCTTGTATACTCACGCCGGAAGGCATCCCCATGGTTACAGGCACCACGCAGTCGATTCTCGCGCGTGCCGCTGTCGCGCTCGAGCGTGGCCTTGGCCAGGGCGCCGCGCAACTGCTCACACCGGTGCTGCGCGCCGGAGCGCTGAGCCGTGAAGACGATGTGTCGGTCCGCGCGGCGCTGACGGAAGCATGGCTCCTGCAGGACGACCTGACCCAGGCTGCCGCCGCACTCAACGGGCGCAGTCTTTGACACGTTGGCGCAGATTCACCTCATGCGCGGCTCGTACGAGCGCGCCGGTGACTACCTCCGACAAGCCAGCGAGGCGTACGGCGCGTATGGCACGCAGACGATGCGATGGTACGAGTGGTCGGTGAAAGTGCTTGGCGTGAAGCTGGCGATTCGCCGTGGGGCATACGACCAAGCGGTCGCCGAAGCCGAAGCGCTTGTGCAAACCGCCGGTGTCCCGCCAGCCGAAGCGCTCCAGGCGGAGCTTGCCGCGTGCGAAGCGCTCGTGGCGGCGGACCGGATTACCGAGGCGGAACGTCGACTCGAATTGTGCGAAGGCCAGCTTGATCCGCGTGCCGCTCCGGGCTCGTGGGGCGAATTCCTCCGCATTCGAGGCGCCGTGCACGAAAGCACCGGCCGCCCCGCAGCCGCGCATCACGACTTCGCGCAGAGCGCGAGCGTGTTCGACCTGCTCGGCGAGCGCTATCACGCCGCACTCAGCAACATGGCGCTGGGCCGCATCGCCGCGAAGGAGGGCCGTCAGCAGGCGGCCCAGCGGTACCTTGACCAGGCCAGTAGCATTTTTGGCCTGCTCAGCGCCGAACGCGACCTCAGGGAGGTTGGCACGATCAGGGCGCTCGTCGATGATGCTCCGCAGATTCAGGCCACCGGCCGGCCCGCCGAAGCTGACGAAGCGGTGGTCCGGCGCCTGGTCGATGCGGCGATCCTCCCGGATCTCCTGGCACGGGAGGTGGCGGCGACCCTCCTTGATTCGTTCGATGTCGATGCAGCCGTGGTGTGTGTCGCCGCGCCGGGCGGCGAAGTGCGCCTGATCGCCTCGGCTGGCTGCGATCCTGAGGTGGCGCGCGCACTCGGCCGCGCCGCACACGGCAGCGGTGAGCGCGGAACCGGGCTCTTGCTCACCGAGCCGCTTGGTCGTGACTACGACGGCCAGCGCACATGCACGATGGTGACCGCGAGAACGCCGACCGAGGCTACCGCACGCCGCTTCCGCATGTTTGCTGCCGTCGCCCGCCAGGGCTTCGACCTCTGCGGCGTGCGCGAGCGTCCCCCGCAGGTGATCGAACCAGCAGCCGAGCGACCGCTCGACCTGCTCCTCCCGGGGTTCATTTGTGCCAGTGTCGCCATGAGCCGCGTCATCGAGCAGATCCAGCGGCTCCAGGGACACCATCTGACGGTGCTGATCACTGGTGAGAGCGGAACGGGTAAGGACCTTGTTGCACGCGCGATTCACGGCGGCTCCCCGCGCCGCCATGCCATGTTTCTGCCGTTCAACTGCACGACGACGACGCGAGAACTGGCCGACAGCCAACTGTTTGGCCATCGGCGCGGGAGCTTCACCGGCGCCGTGACGGACCATCCGGGACTGTTCCGCTCGGCAACCGGAGGTACGCTGTTTCTCGACGAAATCGGCGATCTGCCGTTGGATGTCCAGCCGAAACTGTTGCGATTTCTGGAGCAAGGCGAGGTCATGCCGGTCGGCGAGACCCGGCCCCAAAGCGTTGACGTCCGGGTACTGGCGGCGACCAATGCGGATCTTGAGCAGCGGGTCGCAGAAGGTGCGTTCCGCGAAGATCTGTACTACCGGCTCAGTGTGATCCGGATTCCGGTCCCACCCCTTCGTGAACGCCGCGAGGAAATCCCCCACCTCAGCACGTTTTTTCTGCGCGAGGCCTGCGACGAATTCGCCAAGCCAGATGTACAGCTGGCCCCGGCGACGTTGGAACTGTTGACGCGCTTCTGGTGGCCGGGAAATGTGCGCCAGTTGCGCAACGAAATACAGCGGGCCGTCGCCATGTGCGCCCCAGGGGCGGAAGTGGAGCCGGACCACCTGTCAGCAGACTTGACCGCACCTCCATCCAGCGGCGAGGCGGTCCTGCCGACAGGCAGTCCCCGCTGGGGTACGCCACAGAACCTGGCGGCAGCGATCGAGCAGGTTGAACGTGAATTGATCGGCACCACGCTGAACCACACGAGCGGGAACATCTCCGAAACAGCCCGTGTGCTTGGCCTCACGCGCAGGGGTCTCTATCTGAAGATGCGGCGCCTGAAGCTCGAAGGCGGCACCGCGGAAATATAGGATAGCTAGTAGTCAGGTATACAGGGGCATGGATATCTAGTATACGTACGTCCCTGAAAACCCAGCAGCGCCGTGACCCATTAACACCTATATAAATCAATGATTTACGTGCTTTCGTTTCCAGAGGTTATGACACTACGATCGCCGGCCCCCAGATTGATGGTATTCCTGGCACCAACTACTTTTCAGGGGAGTCAGCGTGATCGAAACTGCCGTCTGTGCAAACCAATCGGAAATGAATGGAGGTCAACAACGCATCGGTGATCGTCGCCAGCTACAGGTCCCGGGACGCCTCACCTGGCGCGACGCCAACGGTGCCCTTCGGTTCGTCTCCGTGGTCACGCGCGACATCAGCGATGTGGACGTCTATGTGGAATGTCAGACGCCCACATCGATCCCGCTCTACCGCCTCGTGCACTTTCAGATCGAGCGCGCTGCACGAGAAGACGCAGCACTACCGTCCGCCCTGCGACGGGGAAAGGTCCTCTCTGCCGTGTATCGGGTGGGGTTGTTCCGGGCAACCACCGGCACCCCTCATGGATACGCCCTGCGGCTTCTCGTCGAACCGGGTACCCAGGCCAATACGGAGCAGTCGCGCCGCTCGCTGGCCACCTTGCACTAGCAGCCGCTAGTCTTGCCTCTTCCTCCAGTACCGCGCCAGCCCAAGCCACAGGAGCTTCGGCGGCGCCGTCACGATGTAGGTGGCGATCTGCTCATCGGTCATCTGGCGTCGCAGTTCGCGCTGGAGAGCCTCTGCGAAGCGGTGGCTTCTTTCCTCGTCTGTGCCCGGCTCTGAAAGGCCCGTCCGCACCAACCCAGCGATGACGTCAAGGTTCCGGAGGAACGTCTGCAAATGCGGCGCTCCGCTCGGCGCAGGTCCGAAGTGGGTCAGGAAAAGCGTCTGTGGCGACCACGCGTCGATCAGACTCGCGCTGCGACCCCAAGCTTCGATGTCAATGTCTGGCGGTGGCGTCGGCGGCAGGACGTAGCCCCCATCGATGCACATACCTGCGGTGTCCCCCACAAACGCCACGCCGCTCGATCGGTCGTAGTAGCTCACGTGATGCGAGGCATGGCCTGGCGTGTACGCAACCTCGAACGACCGGCCACCCGCTTCGATACGCTCACCACCGACCAGCACCGTGAGATTCTGCTCGGGCACCGGCGCAAATTCTCCCCACAGACGGTCCATCTGATCGCCGTACAGCCGGGCTGCGCTAGAGATCAGCTTTTCGGGATCCGCCATGTGCACTGCGCCACGCTCGTGCACAAACACCTTCACGTGCGGATAGCGTCGCACGATGGTGCCAGTCGCCCCCGCATGATCGAGATGGATGTGCGTGAGCAGGACGTGAGTCACGTCGCTCAACCGCAACCCCTGCTGCTGCAGTCCCAGGTCGAGTGTCTCGAGACTGCTGCTGGGTCCAGGATCGATGAGCGCCATCACTCCGGGCGACTGCACAACCGCCGTCGCGATGGCGGACGGCCGGCCGAGAAAGAGCAGATCGACCCACGAAAGTCCTGGAGCAAGAATGGTCACAAGAGGCCTTGGCGCCGAGGATTATACTTGGTCCGTCTCATGCTTCCGCTGGACCCCTCATCCGTACTCACGGCGGTGGCCCGCCTTGCGGCAGAGGCGGTGACGCTGACCGAGCTGGTACCGCGGCTGGCGGCCGTCGTCCGCGAGGCCATACCGTTTGAACGGCTCCACATCCTGCGCCTGGATCGTGCCGAATCGATCGTGCTCTACATGGTACGCGCTGATGGCACACTCGAAATCACCGGGCACCGCATTGCCGATGCCGAGTCCGTGAGCAACCCCGCGATTGCGGCCGATGAGCGGTCACGCATCATCTGTACGGTCGGTCGCGGGTCCAGCATCCACGCCGCGCTGTGGCTCACGTCAGGCCAACCGGACGCCTTTTCATCCGCACACCAGGCGCTGATCGACAGCGTCGCGGATCTCCTCGCGCTGGCCCTCCAACAGGATGCCATGCGCAGCACCGAGTCGCTTCGGCGCGAGCAGATCGACACGCTGGACCGACTGCTGAACGCGATGGCCGAGGCGCTCGACATCCGGCAGATCTTTGCAGAAGTCTCCGCGTCCGTTCGCGCCGGCCTACCTCACGAGGTGCTCATGCTGACGGCCTGGGCGGAGGATGGCAACTCCTTCCGGGTCTACGCGATGACTGGCGCGCAAGTGGACGACACCAGCTTCTGGGCGTCCACCATACTGACCGAGGAGGAGCGGGCGCTTCTCCACCGAGCCCCGTATGTAATCGGTGACGTCGCCGCGGAGATCGCGGCGAGCAGCGTCCGGGGCCGTGTATTCAGCCGGCTCGGCGTGCAGTCGGCCCTGCGTGTGCCCATGCCGCTCAGCACCGGCGTGTTCGGCTCACTCTTTTTCCTTTCACGAGACACTGGGCGCTTCAGCGAAGCAGACCTCGACTTCGCCCGGCGCGTTGCGGATCTGTTGGCACTCGCGCTTTCGCACCAGCGGCTCGCGGAGGCGGCCCGCCGAGATGCGGCCGCGCGAGAGACGGCAGCGCAGCTTGAGGCGCGCGTGGCCACGCTGACACGCGAATTGGAGGCACAGGCAGGGCATCGCCGCGTTGTCGGCCATTCGCCGCAATGGAAGAGCATCCTCGTGCAGGCCGCGCGCGTCGCTCAAACGGAAACAACGGTGCTGCTCACCGGTGAGTCTGGCACCGGCAAAGAAGTCGTCGCCAGATTTATTCATCAGGGATCCCGTCGCAAACAAGGGGCCTTCGTGGCGATCAATTGTGCGGCGCTGCCCGATCAACTCCTCGAATCGGAGTTGTTTGGGTACGAGCGCGGCGCCTTCACCGGCGCTGTGTCCGCCAAGCCTGGACGCATCGAGCAGGCCAACGGCGGCGTGCTGTTCCTCGACGAAGTCGGCGAAATGGCGCCGACGGTGCAAGCCAAGCTGCTGCGTGTGCTCGAAGAGCGAGAATTTCAGCGCCTCGGCAGCACCCGCGTGAGCCGCGCGGATATCCGGGTCGTGGCCGCCACCAATCGCGATCTGCACGCGGCCATCCATCGCGGCGAGTTCCGCGAGGACCTCTACTACCGTCTTGGCGTCTTTGAAATCGCACTGCCTCCGTTGCGGGACCGCCCGGACGACATCCTCGAACTGGCCGACGAGTTTCTGAAGGAGATCGGCAGCACTGTCGGAAGTCCCCCCGCGGGGATCTCAGACGATGCGCGAGCACAGCTGCTCGCGTACGCGTGGCCCGGAAATGTGCGGGAACTGCGGAACGCCGTCGAGCGCGCGGTCATTCTTGCCGACGGAGGCTACATCGAGGTTGAGGATCTCCCACTCATTGCGCCGCGTCGATCCGCGACCACACCTGTCTCCGACGCGACGAGTGCCTCCGCGCCAATTCCGGCTGGCGGGGTTGACCTCGCCGACATCGAGCGATCGCTGGTCGTCAAAGCCCTGGCGCAAGCACGGCACAACAAGACACGCGCGGCAAAGCTGCTCGGGCTGACGCGCGCCCAGCTGTACTCACGAATCGACAAGTACGGCCTGATGGAGACTGAATCGCGATGAATCTCCAGGGACGAGCGCTCATCATCGTGGCCGTGGTCCTGTGGGCAGCGGCAGGCGCCGCACTCGGTACCCTTCGGCTCACATACGGCCAGCGCCCGGCGGACGTGAACGTACGATGGGCCGCCCAGGTGGGCGCTGCCTCACGCGAACAGCTCGAACGCTTTTATCACCTCACGCGCGCAGAACAACTGGACGGACGCACATGGGGCTACTCCCTCACGGACGTCTCCACCGAGAATATTCGCCGACTCGTTGAGGATCCCGCGGTCGAAGACACGCACCAGATCCACCGAACCGCCTTTCGCATCTGGCGGGGGGCAACGCGCGGACCGTATCTCACGGCGCGCCCCGGCTGGATCGCTGCGATGCTGGAGTTCCTCGTGCAGGCGTTTCTCGCCACTGGCGCGCTGGTGCTTGTCGTCGGTGCATTCAAGACGTGGCGCGCCCGCCAAGCGCCAGATACCTCCGCTGCGCCTTGATGTCTATGACCCTTGCCTGCCGAGCGCGTCCGTAAGCCACGATAGGCGAGCGCCATGCTAAGCAACCTCCTGAAACGAACACACCTCTTTACTCGCCTCAGGCGCGCCTGGCGGCACGAAACCGATGAAGCGCTAAAACCCCTTCGCAAGAAAGTTCGGCGCCTCACCTCGGAGCTTGAGGCCGTGCGCGCGGCACTTCAAGACGCCGCGGTCCGCGCGGCGCGAGCCGATCGGCATGCGGCTCAGATCCGGTCCATCATGGAGCTCAACGAGCAGCAACACGAGCAATTGGCGGGTCTGCCGGCGTTGCTCGACGAGCGACAGATCCAGGCGCACGTGGCTCAGGCGATCAGTGCCGCTGAGCTGCACTCGGAACCTTTCGAATATCTCGTCGCCGAGGAAATGCTGCCGTCAGCAGTCTATGACCTCCTGCTTGCCGCGATGCCACCCGCTGTCTTCTTTGACGACCGCGATCCCATCAAGCGAAACCTCGTCTTTCCGATCACGTTTGCACCAGCACTCCCCAGCAAGGTATGGAATGTTGTTGACGCCATGGTCGCACGCCGGTGTATCCAGCCTGCTGTACTCGAAAAGTTCCATCAACCGCTTCAGGACCACTACGACACGATCTTCGGATCGGCGTTCCGAGCCCAGGCAAACGCGCTGTCGAAGCTGAGCTCCGGCGGGCGCCTGATGCTCCGGCGACCCGGGTACCACCTCGCTGCGCATCGAGATCCGAAACGGTCGATGCTTACCTGCCTCCTGTACCTCGCGCGGCCTGGCGACGACGAGGCGCACGGGACACAGCTCTTTCGCGTCACGAACGACCACGAGGCATCGTATAAGCAGACGTACTACCCTGAAGCTGCTGGTGGCACGTGCGAGCTGGCGACCGTGGTGCCCTTTCGGCCCAATACGATGCTGGTGTTCCTCAATGCGCGCGGCGCGCACGGTGCGACGATTCCCGCCGACGCCGGTGAGGATCTGGAGCGCTATTCGTACCAGTTCTACGTCGCTCCGGAGAACGCGGCCCTCGGAGCGCTCATCCGCCAACTGCCGCGGGACCGCCGTACGATGTGGCAAAACAAGAACAAGGTCGCAACCTTGAAGGCACAGTTGTGAGTACAGAGCCGCTCAGGACACCGCGGCGCTGATTGCCGGTCTGATGGCACGGTCTGCCTCCGGGGATGCAATCTGGCAGTGTGTCCAGGCTGAATGGCCGACCCTGACGCGGAAGCTTGGAACCTTTCAGGGCATTCCGAGAATTATCCGCGCGCTCGGCACGTTGATGTTCAACGGAGGCGGCCGGGCAAGTCACGGAGGTCTTCCGTGCCAACGTCGTGGCATCGGCGGAACGTACCCTCCGGCAAGCTCTCGAACGTATCGATAATTGCGCCGCGCTAATCGCGCGCCAGTCAGCACGGCTGGCTGCCTGGCTCGCGACGACCACTCGCTAGCAGCCCGTGGTAAAAGTCCGGCGTCGCACCTAACGCGGATTTCACGAGCGGGGGGCCATGACCCTCTGCCAGTTGCTGCTGAAATCCGCGCTAGACGAGCGAGGCGCCTCGCGCGGATTCTGCTCGGGCGTGGCACGCCTGCGGAATACGCGCTCGCGGACAAGGCGCGACGACTGAAAATACCGCCTGTATTTGACGGAGGAGCAACGCAGGTCGCGAGGATGCGTCGCTCGTCGAATGCAGACGGACTTCTACCACGGGCTGCTAGCCCAATAACGCGATCGGGTCGGGGTCCCGCGTCTACCGGCGCCGGTGGCCAGCAGAGCGGTCGCTCCTACTGAAACACGTCGAACAGATAGCTGTACTTCACCACCACACTCCGCCCGAAGGTCCGCGTCGACTGCTCGAGGAGATCCTGCGTGTCGTTGAGGACGATGAAGAACCCGGTGTTTGACGACTGCAGCCAGCCAAATCGAAGATTCGTCGACCACACGTCCTGCCGGTCGTTGTACTGCAGCAGCGCCTGCGTATAGATGCGCGGCGTGAACGAATAGGAAATGCGCGTGGCCATCAGGTTGGTGATAAAGCTCCCGCCTGGCAGGTCGATGTCATTCCGATCCCACTGGAGGGTGGCGTTCAACGTCTCTCCGATACGACCCGTCACACTGGTTCTCACCCTGAGCCGATCTCCCCCGAAGAAGCCACCCCTCGTGATCGTCGAGTCAGCCGACAATGGCGCCGCGGAGTTGCTGCTCAACCGGATTAGTATCTCTGAATGATCGTAGGTACCGGCCGGCACCACGACACCGGGCGAGATCTCGAAGGCGCCCACGACGCCTTCCCGGCTGAAGTTCGCGCCTGTGTGCACCTCATGGCCAGCGCGCCACACCCAGTGGTTGTCGATATGCCAGTAACCCGTCTCCTGGAACCCGTCGAAGTTCCAGAAGGCCCGATAGTTCGAGTGAGGCCGAAACTCAAGAAAACCCAACTTGTTCTCGCTCAGCCGAATCGTGCTGAACGCACCAAGCTGCATGTTGCGATAGCCGCTTCTTCTGAGAAAGCCGACCTCCGGATTGAACCCTTCGCCGACCTCAGTGAAACCGGCGCTGAAGTTCATCTCCTCGTTCCGCCAGGACCCAGACACGCTATAGGCGTGCTCGCGTCCCACCTCGCCTTGTGTGGACGTCCGCGCCATGTAGCCTTGCACGGTCCCGCCCTGGCCGATACCGAATCGTGCGTCCACGCCGTAGGTCTGCCCGTGGTCACCGCTGAGGGCACCGTCGCCCGTCGCGACCCGGTTGGTGACAATCGCGCCAATGCTCGAACGGTTCTGCAGGTCGCGGCTCAGGCGGACGACACTGAAATTGTTGGCGAGCGTTGTGTCACCCTCCGCACCGGTCTGCATGTTGAGGAGCCCCACGTTGACACCGCCGACCTTGCCCGTCATCCGACCGCCGCCGCGGATCGGTACCGGGCTTCCGCCCTCAATACCGATGCGTCGGCTGAAGAAGAGCTCCACATTGCTCGGGGAGCCGACCTGGAAGAGCCCAGCGTTCTCCAGGAAGAACGGGCGCTTCTCCGGAAAGAACAGATTGAAACGATCAAGGTTGATCTGCTGCTGATCGACCTCGACTTGGGCGAAGTCTGTATTGACGGTCAGGTCCACCGTCAGGCTCGGGTTGACGCTCCACTTCACGTCGGCGCCGAAGTCATAGTCGTCGTTTCGAGGCTGGTCGGAGAAATCAATCGTGGCTCCGAGCGCATAGGGCGAAATCTTCAGATTGCGCTGACTCGGCACGCCGCCGATTCCTGCGAGCGACCCTGCGTCGATCAGTCGAAAGAGGTTGTACTGACGATCCAGCTGGGCCCAGTACGCACGCTCATTGCGCCGATTGATATTGCGCTGGAAGTTGATGCTCCAGGTGTCTTCACCGGCGCGGTACCGTATCGTGCGGAACGGGATCGCAAATTCGGCACTCCATCCGTAATCGCCCACCTGCGTGCGCACTTCCCACGACGCGTCCCAGTTCAGGTTGAACCCGCCTCCGGCGCCTCCCTGCTGAAACCCGCCGCCACCAAAGCCGCCGCCGCCACCGCCCTGGCCTGCGGCGGCCACCTGGCCGTCGTATTCGACCCCGGCCGGATTCGTGCCGAAGACGAATCCGCTCTGGCCATCGCGAAACGTGTCGAGAATGATCTGGAAGCTGTCGGTGTCCTGCATCGACGAGTCGCGCCGACTGTCTGCGGCCACGATCGTCGCGGGAGAACTGTCATAAAGAACCACGCCGACGTACAGCATGGTATCGGTGTAGGCAATCCGCACATCAGTTCGCTCTGACGCCAGCACACCATCATCCGGCGTCGTCTGCCAGAAATCGCCAGTCGCGTTGACCGGTTGCCAGATCGGGTCGTCCAGGACATCACCGTCGAGCACCGGACCCTCCGCGATCCGCTGAGCTGTTGTGACCGGACGATCTGTCGTGGGACCCTGTCCGGCAATCGCGCCAGCGGGAGACGCCGCAATCATGCAGCAGCAAAGGGATAGAACACTGAACGAGCGTGAGCAAAAACGTGATGGCATATCCGGGCTATCTTACCGAGAACGGCGCCCTGGGTCGACCCCTGGAAGCGAGGAGCCTCCCGATCGGCAGCCGGCTTCACTGGATGCGATGAGTGCCGACGGCGGGACTGAAGGGTCAGTCACCAACGTCACCGACACGACGCTGAAGCTCGTGGACGGCACCGAGTCCGGTCTTACGTTGCACACGGTTCGACGCCACCATCCCGCAGCTGCGGCGCTCCGTCGACCGGACCTGGACGCATTTTTCAATCTACTTCCGGGTACCGAAGAGGAAGACTTGGCTAGACTCGGCGACTAACGCCGCTGCCGTTTCTCAAATGGCCCTCTCGGTCGTGGCCGGTGCCGGGTCGTCCTTGCGCAGCGTCTCTCCCAACCCGAACCCCACAACGTTGGCCGCGACAAGTGCCGCCACCGCCGTGATCGCGAACGCGCCCGCGAACCCGGAAGCCCCGGCCACGATTGCGGTCGTCACCCCGAAGCTCACAGGATTCATCATCGAGCCTGCTTCGGCGATCAGCCGGCTGACGCCAAAGAACTTCCCCCGCGCCTCTTCGGGAGCGACATCGGACCCGATCGTCTGCATCGTGCCCGCCATGGTCGAGATGCCTATGTTGATCCACACGAAAGCCGCGATGAACGCGCCCAGGGGCAGCGACAGGGCCGCCGTGATCGACATGCAGCCGATGCCAAACGCCAGCACCACGGCTGCGGGCACCACCTGCCGCTTCCTCCCGAACCGGTCCATGATTTGTCCGGAGAAGATCATGAGGGGAATACCCAGCAGTCCGGTGCCCAGAAGAACGGCCCCTAGTACTGCGGGGCCCACGCCGTACGAGAACGTCAGGAAGATGAGGTACGTGCCACCGTTGCCTTGTAGACCGCCCCGTGCGAAGTTGGCAAAGAACTGTGCCGTGAACAGCATCAGCACGGAACGCGTGAGCAACGTTTTCCACGACGTGTCCGTCTCCCCCGTCTTCGCTCCCGAGCGGCGCGCCAGGACGGATGGCGCCGTCTCCTTGATCAGGTAGTACGACGGGATCACCGCCAGTGCCGCCAACACTCCGAACACCAGGAACGGCACCCGCAGGCCCATGAGCTCACCGAGTACGCCTCCAAGGAATGGGCCGACCGTGTTGCCGATGCGTTGTGCGCTCGACATCCCCGTGATCTGCCGCCCGCGCTGACTCGAGCGCACTGAGTCCGCGATAGCAGCGAGGCGGCTCATCTGCCACATCTGCTGTGCCATCCCGCCGACGATCAGATAGAGGAGGAATTCCCAGTAGGCCCCCGCGAAGAATGCCAGGAACGCCGAGGCAGCCGAGAGTAGAGGCGCCCCGACAAGCGTCACGCGTCGCCCGAACCGGTCGATGACATACCCCGTTGGTAGTGTCGACAGCATTCCGCCGGCCATTGGAGCGATAACGGTCAGCGACGCGCCCGCCACTCCCATGCCGAAGTCGTCTTTCGCGATGAGTGGCAGCACCGGCAGCGTGAATCCCCTGCCAGTCCCCAGCAGGATGGCGGGCAGCAGCAGCGAGAACACGAACTGGTTTCGCGCGAAAAAGCCAGGCGCTTGCTCGGCGCGTTGCGAACCTGTCGAAGGAGTCACTGGAACGGGTGCGCCTTCGGTCTCGCGGCGGCATCCGCGCGGATCGCGAGCACGCGACATGCGAGCTGACGTGTATCGTGGGTCACCACGGGCTGCTAGGAATGCGAGCGCGAGTCAGAATCCGTGTCGTGCTGGTGAGTGCGGGTATGTTTATGGGGACCATGCCCGTGGTCGTGGTCGTGCATCAGCTCCTTGGGCACGTCTGGAAACATCTCACGAGAGGTCGGCGCCGGGCCGCCGGCCCACTCCACGCCTCCCTTCTTGCGCGCTGCGGAGAGGAGATCCTCCCACTCCAGCTTGGCGGGATCGCGCGCCACGTCGAGGCGCTGAGCCAGCGCCGCGAGCACCAGCTTCCGAATGCGCCGGCCATCCCATCCCTCGCAGAGTGCGGCCAGTTCGGAGAGGCGGGCCTCGTTCTTCGTGAGCGGCAACAGCGCCGGCCACTGCACCGCGAGTTCACCGAGGGCGTGCCCGAGGATCCGCTCGACCGTCTCCTGATCGGGCAGCGCGAAGCGCATCACCAGGTCGGCGCGCGACAGAAAGGCCTCGTCCACCCCCTCGATGAAATTGGTGGTGGTGACGAACAGCACCGACGGCAAAGTCTTCGCGATCTCGTCGATACCGAGTAGCACGGCATCGGTGGCGCGGTGCACATCCACGGGATTCGCTTCGAACGATGCGGCCGAGCGGCGGACCGCGAAACTCTCGACCTCGTCGATCAGCACCACGGTAAACGGACGACGGGCGGCGATCTCGGGCACGGTCTCGGTCAGCAGCCGTGTCACGTTGCGCTGGCTCTCACCTAGCATGTCGCTGGGAAACGCGTGCGGATTGATCTCCAGGAGCGCGGTTGCGCCCTGGCGCGCGAGCGCCAGCGCCGCCACCTGCGCGAGGCCGCGCGCCATCGTCGTCTTGCCGGTTCCCGGCGGGCCGGCCAGCACAATGAGCCCGTGCGGCAGTCCGGCAAGCATCGACAGCTGTCGACCGTGCTGCAGCACCAGCAACGCCTGCGCGAGGAGGCGCTCCTTCACCTCGCGCGGAACGATGATGGCGTCCCAGTCGTGGTCGTGGTGCTCGGCCGGCAGCACGTGCATGGAGAGCACGCCCGGTGGCAAAGCCGTGCGCGCCCGGTCCATCACTCGCCCGGCCGCCTGTCGTCCGGCCACTGGATCTGCGACAGCTCCTGCGTCGAGAGCAGCGTGTCTTCGGCTTCCTCGAACAGCACCATCGGATCCATGAGCGTGCGCATCGTCTCGAGCAATGAGTCGAACATGTGCACGCGCACCAGGCGGCATTGGTTGACCGGGTCGTCATTGAAGTGCTGATGCCACAGAAAATGATCGACGACGATGAGGTCACCCTTCTTCCAGGGGTGGTGCTGGCCTTTGTCCGGCGCGATGCCGAGGAAGCTGTGGCCGTGGCCCTCGACAACGTAGAGCCAGGCCTCGCCCGGGTGGCGGTGCAGCGCCTGCGTTTTACCGGGCGCGAATTGAATCATCACCTGTGTGAGGCCCGAGGCCTCATTGCCGATCGCTCGGTCGTTGAGGAACTTCGTGCGCGTCCCGCGCGGCGTGGCGAGGATCTCCTGCTCGTCGTACGGTGTATGGATTCGACCCGAGCGGCGTTTCCGAGCCTCTTGAGCGAGTCGACGCAGACGCCGAGCGTACGCGTCGTCGCCCTGAGCGCCGTCGGAAAACATCGGGCGCGGGGGCAGTTTCTCGAATGGCTCGTGGCCGGCATCCTCGATGAGACTCATGCCGAGCGTCCAGAGTGTGGGCTCCGATGAGTAGCTCATGAAGCGGCCGGGACGATCCCCCTCGTTGCCGTGGCGGTGCCAGGTCCACGCGGGGATGTGAATCGCGTCCCAGGCTTTCCAGTCGTAGCGCACACCATCGACCTCAGTCCAGCCGCTCCCGTCCACCATGAACAGCACGGCATCCCACGAATGTCGATGGATCGTTGTGCTCGTCCCTGGATCCACCTCATGCACGTGCGCATCCAGACAGCGGGTCGGGCGATCGCCGTCCCAGCCCATGTAGACGCCGGTGCGAAGTCCCCGAGAGGTCGGCACCAGCGTCACATCCTCCCGGCGGATGACCGTCTGGCGATACGTCCTCCACTCGTCGAGGAACGCGGCGCGCCGCTTCTTCTGGATGTGGTAGTGGGTGGTGGTGGTCCGGGTGGTGGTGGGCATGCAGAGCCGGAGAAAACGACGTGAGAGTGTCGAAGCAACATCGTTCCCGGAATTGCCCCGTGCGCGGAGTTAAACATAGAATCGCCGAGACCGTCAATTTCCTGGAACAGCCAACGCCATGATGAAATTCGGGGGCGGAGTCCTGTGCGTGCTGCTCGTGTCTGCCGTGGTGGCATACATCGGGCAGGGGCAGGACCAGGCGCAGGACAGCGCCGACTTCCAGTATCGCGGTGCCGACCGCGACGCTCGGCTCATCGAAGGCGCGAAGCGGCAGGGCAGCGTCGTTCTCTACACGTCACTCGCGCCAACCGAATCGCAGCCGCTCGCCGCGGCGTTCGAGCGGAAGTACGGTATCAACGTGGAGCTGTGGCGTGCGCTGTCTGACCAGGTGGTGCGGCGCGCTGTCACCGAAGCGCAGGCCCGGCGGCATGACGTGGACGTCATCGAGACCAATGGCCCGGAGATGGAGATGCTGGCACGCGAGCGGCTCCTCGCCGAGTTCTACTCGCCCCACCTCGCGGATCTTCCCGCAGAGGCTATTCCGACTCACCGCACGTGGTTCCCGGATCGCCTGAGTTTCTACGTCGTGGCCTACAACACGACCCAGGTGCAACGCTCCGAGATTCCGGCCACGTACGAAGGCTTTGCCGATCCGCGGTGGCAAGGGCGCATGGCGGTGGAAGCCACCGACGCCGAGTGGATGGCGACGCTCATCAAGACCGGGCGGGTGGGCACGGATATGAGTTTCTTTCGTGAGCTTTCGGCGTTACGCCCGGACGTTCGCCGGGGCCACGTTCTGCTTGCAAACCTCGTCGCGGCGGGCGAGGTGCCGGTCGGACTCACCGCGTACAGCAGCAACGTCGTGCCGCTCAAGCGCGAGGGCGCGCCTATCGACTTTGTACCGGTGCAGCCCGTGGTGGCGCGCCCGCAGGGCATCGGCGTGGCGACAAACGCTCCGCATCCACACGCCGCGTTGCTCTTTGCCGACTTCGTCCTTTCGCAAGAAGGGCAGGAGTTGTTCGAATCGCTCGGGCGCGTGCCGGCAAGCACGCGCGTCGAAAGCGAGCTCAACGACTTCCCGTTCGTCATGCTCGATCCCGCCACCGTGCTCGACGAGAAAGAGAAATGGGACACGATCTGGAACGACCTGTTCCTGACGAGATAGTCCTACCCGATCGGTTCGTTCGACCGATCTAGATCACGACCTTCGTCATGATGCCCGTGGGGGCGTGAGGCCGGACGTCATTGCTGTGATGCACACGCATCCCCAGTGGTCGACGTTTCTCAGGATGGTGGTCGCGGCATACAAGCCAGAGTACGCGTAGGCCGTCTTGCTCGGCGACATTCCGTTGATGGACTCGCCGCTCTCGGTCAACACGAAATCGACGGACGAGAAGCTCGCCGCGTATCGTGAGGAAAACGCGTGCCGCCAGTACATGGCGATGCAGATCGGCGGCCCCTACGTGATCAGCCAGGCAGAGCCGCAAGCCTGCCGCGAGAAGCTGCGGTCACCCAGGCTCTTCAAGAAAACCTGGGACCACTATCACTCGAAGCTGGAGCCGACGTTAATAATCTGAGGCGGGCCGTCGCCGTCTGTCGATCAGCGCATGATTCAGACGTGGCGCCCAGTGTCGGGGGCCGACGCGTATCCTGTGCCAGGAATCTGCTGACGACGTGGCGTTCCGGACAGGCAGAAATTGCCACGTCAGCGGGCGCAGCCTTCCGCGCGATCGTAATGCCGGCGTCTCTTTCGTTGGTACGTTGCCCGCCTTGCTGTGGCGCGTGGCCTTGCCGTCCGCGCGCTACAAACCCCGGCGTCCCGCCGAGGACGTCCTCTACCAGATCGTGCAGGCGCACTTCGAGACCTTTCGCACGCAGGCCTCGAGTCTGAGGGACGGCGAGGGTCTGCCCCGGTTCGTCGAAGGCGAGTTCCGGGACTTCCTGCGCTGCGGCTCGCTGGCTGGCGGGTTTGCACGGTTTCGCCGTACGGCCTGTGGCCTGGACCGCCTGGTGGCCTTCTCGTGCAAGGGGCGCGGCTTCTGTCCCAGTTGCGGAGGTCGCCGTATGGCCGAGCGCGCGGCGCACCTGGTGGATCGCGTGTTCCCCGACGTACCAATAAGGCAGTGGGTCGTGACCTGCCGTACCGCCTGCGCTATCGGCTGGCGTGGGATCATGACCTGTGCCGCGCCGTCATCGCTGTCTTCATACGCGCGGTACTGGGCTGGTTACGCCGTCGTGCACAACTGGACGATGTGGCCGATGGCCGCGGGGGCGCGGTAGCCGTACTCCAACGGTTCGGCGGGGCGCTCAATCTCAACGTACACATCCACGCACTCGTGTTGGATGGCGTGTTCACGAAGGACCAGGCCGGCACGGTGGCGTTTCATCCAACGCCCAGTCTCACCGCTCTGGATGTGGCGGAGGTGCTGGCCACCGCGGAACCCCGGATCGCACGTCTGCTCAACCGTCGGGGCATCGGCGATCGTGACGACAGCGCCGCCGAGATGTACGCGTGGACGGCGGAGGCACCGGTGCTGGCTGGCCTGGCCGCGGCATCGGTGCAGGGCCGCGTGGCGCTAGGGAGCCAGCGCGGCGCCCGCATTCGTCGTTTGGGTGCGCCGCCCGACGAGGTCACGTCGCGCGCGCTCGGCCGCTGTCACGCGCGGTCGAACGGCTTTGACCTGCACGCTGGCGTTGCGGTGCCCGCCGGACAGCGGGAGCGGCTCGAGCGGGTGTGCCGGTACGCGTTGCGGCCACCCGTGGCCAGGGAACGGCTCAGCGTCACCGACACAGGGCAGGTGCGGCTGCAGCTCCGCCAGCGTTGGGCGGATGGTACGAAGCACCTGTCCTTCGACCCGGTTGAGTTCCTGGGACGACTGGCGGTGCTCGTACCGCGGCCGCGGATCAACCTGGTGCTCTACCACGGCGTGCTGGGGGCACGGGCGGCGTGGCGGCCGGCGGTCGTGCCGCGTGACCTCGCATCGCAGGTCGAGGACAAGTCTCGCACTGAGGACCTCACTGGTCAGGGGGCGGAGGACTCACACACGCCGAAAGCGGATCGGCGGCGTGCACGCGGCCGACGCTGGGCGGAGCTGATGCGCCGGACCTTCGGTTTCGACGTTCTGGCTTGTCCGCGGTGCAGGGGGCGCCTTCACCTCATTGCCCTGATCGATCAGGCCCCGATCATCCAGCGGATCTTGCGTCATCTCGGACGCCCCTCCGAGATCCCAACACCTGCGCCGGCCGGTGCGCCACCTTTCGTGGACGGGGACTCCGCCGCGTTCGATCTCGGCTGCTGAGGGCGACGTGACCGAGTCGCTGCGCCGGAGGTGTGCCCGTTCCCCATGTCTGCGCACGGGCGAGACCCGTTCGCGGACATCCGTACCGGTAATCTGCGCTGTGAGCGCCAGTCTTCGGTCCTCATCGGCGCTGTCGGGAGCTCGAAGGGGGCAGTCATGTCAACGCAAAGTAGAAATGTCGGGTTCTCCGCAAAGTAGAAATGTCGGGTAGGCCACTCGCTATGGGCTGGTCGGCGTCGCGTCCGCCCGCGCTCGGGCGGTTCTGATCCGTTGCTTCTCGCGCAGCGTGCGGTGCGGGCCGGCCAGGAGGCGCTCGTCTCGCGTGCGCTGATCGGCCTGGATTGTGGCCAGGACCGCCCCCAGCCGCTTGTTCGACACGATGTCCCCGTGGGTGACCCGCCGTTGCTCTTCGAAGGCCGTGAAAGGGAGGCGCTGGCCCGCGTGACGAATCTCGAGGCGACCGTCGGCGTCCGCATGCACGCGACAGCGCTGCCCACGCAGTCGCCGGGTGAGCGGGCCTGGGGTGATGAGGTAGACCCCGCGTCGATAGTGGAGCGTCAGGGCTTGGGAGATGGTCCGATCTTCCTGCCACGTGAAGATCAGCGCGAGGTCCTCATCATCGCGGACGGGGCGATGCGCGTCATGCGCACTCCTCGGCGGCTTGCCGAATCGGGCGTTGTAGTCGGCCATGAAGGCGGGCGCATAGGCATTGGCGGCCTCGGGCGTCGAGATCTCGCGGAGGCGCAACTCCTTCACGAGCCGATCTTGCAGCGTCAGGTGCGCCCGCTCAACGCGCCCCTTGGCCTGGGGTGCGTTCGCGCACACGATGTCGATGTTGAGGTCCGCCAGCGCCCGGCTGAACTGCGTGGGGCCTCCCGCGCGGCGCCGTGCCGCGCCCGTCGCCCGAAAGATGCTGGCCCGGTCGCTGTAGAAGGCCACCGGTTTGCCGTGGCGCTTGAGATACGTCTGCGTCGAGGCGAAGTAGTCGAACGTCGATTCCGAGGCGACGAACCGCAGCTCCATCAGCTGACTCGTCGCATCGTCCACATAGACGAGCAGCGTGCAGGTCGGGCCTCGATCCTCGAACCAGGCGTGGTCGCAGCCGTCGATCTGAATCAGCTCGCCGACGCAGGCGCGCTGGTGGCGCGGTTGGTAGACGCGGCGCGATCGGGCGGTGCGCGGCACCCACAGCGCCGCGTCGATCATCCAGCGCCGCAGGGTCTCGACCGACACGAGGATGTCGTCACGTTCACGGAGTTTCTCGGCCGCGAGGGTCGGCCCAAAGTCGCGGTAGCCAGACCGCACTAACTCCAAGACGTGGTCACGCAGCGCGCGCGGGAAGCGTCGGTGGCTCGGCCGGCCGCGCTTCTTGGACACCAGTCCGCCAGGGCCGTCGAGACGCAGGGTCCGGCACAGACGCTCGACCTGGCGCACCCCGAGCCCCAGTTGTGCGGCCGCGTGGGCCTGGGTCAGGCGCCGTTCCCGCACACGCTCCAGAATCTCCAGGCGGTGCAGTTCCTTCGTACTCATCGTCAGGTAGCCCTCGTTGTCCATGTCGGCCTCCAGGCCATACACGGTGCCCGAAACCCGACATTTCTAATGTGGAGAAACCCGACATTTACATTTTGTGTCTACAGCGGCCCGACGCATAACAGGTCTTCCGTTAACTTTCGGACCCCACTAATGTTTCCTATCAGCGACCTTGATCCCCTGATAGTCGCGCCCGATTGGTTCGTTCGATCGGCTCAAATAACGACCTTCGTCATGATGCCCGTGGGGAAGATCTCCTCGGGCGTCATCAGCCTGTGCGCGATGCCCTGCTGAAACGTGTAGAGCAGCATCTGCTCCCAGGTCGGGCGGTTCTCCTCGATGCCATAGGGATACAGGTCGCCGCCGAATGCGTCGCGCATCCTGCGAGCGTACGAGGCCAGCCATGGCACCGGATAGCGCGACACCGCTGGATCGAGAATGCGCTCTACTGAGCGGCGCTTCGATTCCAGAAACGCATTGTAGAGATTGCGCGCGGCCCAGGGATGCTCGTCGATGATCGATTTCTTCATCGCGATGATGTGCATGATCGGCCACACCTTCGTGCGGGCGTAATACGCCTCCTCCATCTCGACATGATCGGGAAACAAGCGGACGACGTCCGGATGGCCTTCCAGGAAGCAGGTCGGCGGCCGTGCAATGATGGCGCAATCAATTTCTTGCGCTGCGAGCATATCGCTCAAGCTCTTGTCCGCGACGCGCGTGAGCGTGACGCCCTTCGGAAGCGTGAGTTCGACCTTCTCCTCGCGGCCTGGGGCGTTTGCGCCGGCCTGATACCAGTGCACGTCGGTCAATGGCACACCCATCTCGTTGTGCATCCAACCGCGCATGTAGACGGCGGCCGAGTGCGCCCATTCGGGCGAGCCGATCGCCTTGCCTTTCAAGTCCTGCACGCTGGTGATCTTGCTCTTCGTGTTCACGTAGAAGGACGAGAAGCGGAACAGGCGGGAGCAGATCACGGGAAGGCCGACAATGTCGGTGTCCGCCCTGCTGATCTGGGCCGAGAACTTGGCAAACGAGAGTTCTGAGACATCGAACTCACGGTTCGCCGTAAAGCGTGCGAAGCATTCATGATGGCCGAGATCGAGCCAATTGTGATCGATGCCTTCGGCCTTCACAGCACCGAGCCTGAAATCACGGAAGTGATCGTAATCGGTGGTGGCGATGGTCAGCTTCAGATCTGACATTCCTGAAGGAGGCGTTCGCGACGTAAGAGACGAACAGACCAGCGGTTCACTACAAGCCGCTAGGGTAGCGCGAACACGTAAATTCCGTTCTGTGTGCCCCCGGACGGTGGCATGGCATCGGCCGCCACTCTGAGCGGGCCAGCCGTCACCGACTGCCCACGGCCGGTGTAGACGACGACGTACTGCGTGCCGTCGACGGCATAGGAGATCGTGCTGTTGATGATCATGCCCCCAACCTCGGCCTCCCACAGAACCGAGCCATCGTCAGCGTCGAGGGCGCGAAGTTTCCGGTTGAGGTCGCCGAAGAACACGAGGCCACCCGCGGTCGTCAGCGCCGACCCGTTGGTCCCCTGTGCCTGCGAGTAGATCACCCGCATCTCTCCGGTCGCGACGTCGATCTTGGCAACGCCCATGTAGGCATTCGGGTCGGCACCTGGACGCAGAATACCGGTGCGCTGCCCAAAGCCGGTCGAGCTGTCGTTGACCGCCTCCATCGTCAGACACTGGTCGTGAAACGGCACGTAGAGCGCGTTCTCACCGGGGTGATAGGCAATCTGCCACAGGCTTCTCGTGTTGTGATAGCAACCGACGATGATGTCTCCGTCCTTCCTGAACAGCTTCTCGGGATTGACGCTCGTCTGGCCCGTCGTGACGTCGACGACACTCATGTTGAGGTTTGGATCGTCGAAGGGGAACGGCCGCGCCCAGAGGAACTGGCCGGTCTCCTGTGCCACCGCAAACATGCCGCCCCCTTCGCCGACGGTGATGACGACATCCTGCTCGCTCCCGGACGTCAGCGCCGGATTGATCCATTTCACGAATCGCGGGTCCGGGCTCACGCGCGTGCGAACCAGGATGCGTTCCTGGTTGTGGTCGGCGTCCCAATCGTCGGCGGGCAGTTCCTGGAAGTACCAGACCAACTCCCCGGTCTCGACGTCGAGCGCCACCGTCGAGTTGCTATAGAGCTCTGACGGCGAGACATCGGATACGGCGTCGTAGCGCCCGTGACGCATGAACCGCGTGTACGGATTCGGGTTGGCCACGCCCCAATACAGAACCTTGCGGACCGGATCGTACGAGCCTGGCAGGCCCCACGGGCCGGCGGCACGCTCGTCCACCGCCAGACCGCCCCAGGTGTCACCCCCCGGATCGTCAGGCGCCGCTGTCACGTAGAAGCGCCAGACCTCTTCGCCTGTCCCGGCATCGTGAGCGGCGATAAAGCAGAACTCGCGCCTCCCCTGCTGACACGTGCGGTTGGAGATCACCTTGCCGTCGGCTACCAGCAGCCCGCCGGCTGTGATCTGACCGTTGTCGATCTTGGTTTCCCAGCGCAACGCTCCGGTATGGGCATCGAGCGCCAGGAGAAATCCGTCCGGTGCGCCAAAATAAATCATGTCCTCGTAGATGCCGAGGCTCTTGCTGCGCGCCGCCGCAACCGGCACAGTGGAGGGATAGTCGCGCTGATACTCCCAGATCAGATCGCCGGTGGCGGCGTCGAGGGCCTGAATCGTGGCGCCCGGAGCCATCACGTACATGACGCCGCGATAGACGATCGGCGTCGATTCCTGGGTGCCTTCCGGCGTGTCCCGCGACCAGGCCAAGCGCAACTGGGCAACATTGTCTGTGTCGATCTGGTCGAGCGGACTGAAACGTTGTTGATCGTAGGTTCGACTGATATGGAGCCAATCGGCCGGGTCGGGATTGGCCTGCATTGCCTGAGTGACCGGGACAAACCCTTCTGTCTGCGCGAGCGCTGCCGGAATCCCAGGACCCGCAGCCGCGCCGGCCCCGAGTACGCATGCCACCACGAAACTGGACCTGTTCATTCGTCCCTCCCCAATCCACGTTGTCGTACGACCCAGCGGTCACTCCGATCGAGCGTTGGCCTCACGATAGACCGGGAAGGCAAGGCTGACAAGTGCGGGTCCTGATACGATTCGACCCTTCAGCCTCGCGCCATGCGGACACAAGCGAGCTGAACTCTCTCCGCACAACAAGCCGGCCGCAAGTGGAAACAGACGGAAGAGCGGGAGCGGCGGGGATAATAGGGAATTGCGCAGATGACGAACAGTAGCCCCCCACCGTCCGGCGGCGCGGTCGAGCGCGAGGCAGTCGACGACCTCGCGGCGGCCAGTCGCATCCTCGCGGATCAGGGGGTGTTCGATGCGGCCGGTCACGTATCGATGCGCCACCCACACCACGCCGAGCGGTTCCTGATGTCCCGATCGCTCGCACCGGAGCTGGTCACGGCCGACGACATCATGGAGTTCACACTCGATTGCGAGGCGTGCGAGGCGCTGGGACGCACGGGGTTCATCGAGCGCTTTCTGCACGGCGGCATCTATCGCGCGCGAGCGGACGTGATGGCCGTTGCACACGGACACTCCCCCGCCGTGATCCCCTTTGGCCTCGTCGACACGCCAATGCGCGCGATGTATCACAATGCGGCGTTTCTGGCGGCCGGCGTACCGGTCTTCGATATCCGCGACACGTTCGGCGTCACGGACATCGTGATCAGCAGCGCCGACCGGGCAGCCGCGCTCGCCGAGACGCTCGGTGACAAATCCGCCGTGCTCCTTCGTGCCCACGGCTTCGCAACCGTCGGGCCAAATCTGCAGGCCGCCGTGTTCCGCGCGTTCTTCACCGAGGTCAACGCGCGCGTGCAGTTGCAGACCGCGGCCCTCGGGGGGACGGCGGCGGTGCTCGATGCGGAGGAAGGCCGCCTGGCCGACGCGATCAATCTGGCAACCCACGGCCGCGCGTGGGAGCTCTGGAAGAGGAGGGTCACGCCATGAAGCCGCAGCTCGTAGACGCCATTCGCATGCTCGAGCGCGCCGGGATCATCGATCACAACGGCCACTGCAGCGCCCGACGCGATGCTGGTGCCTTCTACATCAACTCGGGGGCGTCGGTGCGTGGCGCGCTGGATGTGGGCGACATCGTCACGGTCGATCTCGATGGCCAGCTCCTGGAGGGCAGCGCACCCCCGCCACTCGAGTTCCATATCCACTCGGAGGTCTATCGCGCACGGCCGGACGTCAATGCCGTGATGCATACGCATCCGCAATGGTCAACGTTTCTGACCATGACGGGCGTCACCTACAAGCCGGTATATGCGCAGGGCGTGCTGCTTGGCGACATCCCGATGATGGACTCGCCGCTATCGGTCAACACGAAGGCCATGGGCGAGAAGCTCGCCGCGACGCTTGGCCCCGGCCCCGCCGCTCTGCTCAAGGCGCACGGCGTGGTCGTGGTTGGCGCCGACATCGTCGAGTGCTTCGCGCTCGCGGCGTATACGGAGGAAAACGCGTATCGCCAGTACATGGCGATGCAGATCGGCGAACCCTACGTGTTCAGCGAGGCAGAGCAACAGGCCTGCCGCAAAAAGCTGCGGTCACCGAAGCTCTTCAAGAAGACCTGGGACCACTATCGCTCGAAGCTGGAGAGGTCATAGCCTGAGGCGGGCCCTGGCAGTCTGTCGAGCGCATGATTCGGTCGTGGCGGCCAGTGTCCGGGGCGATGCGCATTCTGTGCCGAGAATCTGCTGACGACGCGGTGTTCCGGACAGGCAGAAACTGCAACGTCAGCGTCTTCGGTTAATTTCGGGGCCCGCCAATGTCGGCTATCGTCTCGTCACAGACCCGTAACGAAGAGCAGTATCGCTACCTTATACGGAGTAGGAAGCATGCCCGACATTGCACCGGAGCTATCACTAGAAACATTGTCAACGGTGACCGTAGATCTCGATCGATCAGAAGAACAGTCCGACAGAAATTTCTTTGACACAATCATTAGCTCAGACGCCAACGCGCTAGCGGCGTTGAGTGAGGGACGATCAGAGTGACTTCACGTATTCGATTAAGGCGAGGCGCTGCTCTTCTGACAACCCTTGACCAATGACACCCTCACCCGTTCCATCACCGACAAACTCATGTCCCGCGTTGCTGTTGCCGGTGCCCGCCGTCTCAAACAGATATCCGCCCTCAATATTCTCGAACTCGTACCCAAGGTTGACCGGGTCAAACCGTTTGCTGCCGGTATAGAAAGACGTCGGTCGCTCGCTGACCGGTGACAAGAGCAGAAAAAGGTTGGGCACCGAACCATTGTGGAGATACGGCGCGATGGCCCACGCACCGTTGAGGGGACGAGCCTTGTAGTAGAGGGAAGCCCTTACGGCCAAGTACTTCGGATCTGACGGGTCCCGCTGGGCGCGCCACATGAGCTGTTCTTCGAGGTCGATGCCATTGTCGGCAAAGAACTTCTGCGCTATCCGCTCCGTCACGAGCTGCAGTCCAACGCCGGCGGCTATCTGGCCCTGTCCGAGGAATCCCGAGTCGGCGGTACGGTTTTGAAAGTCCAGCGCCTGGCGCCGATCGGTGCCAATTGTGTCGAGGGCGACGTCGGTGACTTTGAGTAGGCGTAGGTCATGCAGATACGTCTCCCAGTATTGGGGCTCCTCGGCTGCCAGATCAGCCTTGAGCACATCGAGCGACGGAAGATGACACGACTCGCAGAGTTGACCGTATAGCCGCTCTCCCTCGGCCACTTTGGCCGGGTCAAGGTCGGGGAACACGTCTGGCCAAGGGGGAGACGTCAGGCCCTCAAAAGGCGCCAGGCCAGACAGCAACTCTTCGAGGTGTCTCAGAGCGGCTACGTCAACGGTATTGTTGAAGTCGGACCGGTCTTCACCATAGAGCTTAAGTACTGCCCGCACGCCCAGAGACTCACCGATGTTACGGACCAAGGGGTCAGCAATCGACGAGTTGTATTGAACCCAGTCCAACCAAGACGCGTCCCACAGTTGCGGAAAGCGCACAGGCGCCGTCGCCGGGACGAGGTTTGCGTTGTTCCGCATGTTGCTGGCAAAAATCTGGTTCCCAATCCGCGCCAATGCGTCTGTCCGCGCAAATCCGGCGTTGTATTCGGGCGGATACGCGTCCTTTTCTGCCTCTTGCGCGGCCCGGCCGAGCGCCAGCGTCGCCTCGACGGCTGTCTCCAACGCGGCCTTCGCCTCGTCGGAGGCACTAGCAGGCTGCTGAAAAACTCCGTGAAATGGGATCGACAGATCGATCCCGGCGTACTACCATGCTCCCAACACCGCTGAAGGGAGCCCCATCATGCGCGGACACGATGAGCAAAGCACTCACATGTTCAGCTACCTGTCGCCGGAACAGCGCGTGCCAGCCGACCATCCGCTCCGCGCGGTTCGCGCGCTGACGGACGAAGCGCTGAGAACGATGTCGCGCAGGTTCGCCGGCCTGTACGCCAACACAGGGCGTCCGTCGATCCCGCCGGAACAGCTGCTGCGCGCGTTGTTGCTGCAGGTGCTCTACACGGTGCGGAGCGAGCGGCTGCTGATGGAAGAGCTCAATTACAACCTGCTGTTCCGCTGGTTCGTGGGCTTGAATTTGGACGACCCGGTTTGGCATCCCACCACGTTTACCAAGAATCGCGACCGGCTGCTGGCGGGCGATCTCGCGGCCGCCTTCTTTGATGCGGTGCAGGCCCACGCGCGGGCGGCCGGGCTGCTCTCGGACGAACACTTCACTGTGGATGGGACCCAATTGGAAGCGTGGGCCAGCCTGAAGAGCTTTCGGTGCCGGGACGCGGCGGAGAGCGACCCGCCCGATGACCCCGGGAATCCCACGGTCAACTTCCACGGGGAGCGGCGGCGCAACGACACGCACCAGTCGACGACCGATCCGGAGGCGATGCTGCCTCGGAAGGGCCAGGGGAAGGAAGCCAAGCTGGCGTATCTGGGCCACGTGCTGCTGGACAATCGACAGGGACTTGTCGCCAACGTCTGCGCGACTCACGCGACGGGGACCGCCGAACGCGAGGCAGCGGCGCTGTTGCTGGAGGCCAGCGCGCCGCCGGGCAGCACGGTCGGGGCGGACAAGGGCTACGATGTGGCAAGCTTTGTGGCCGCTGTCCGTATCCGGGCCGTCACGCCCCACGTTGCTCAGAAGGTCCGCTGGAGTGCGATCGATGGCCGGACCACGCGGCATGCGGGCTATCACGTCAGTCAGCGGAAACGGAAACTCGTAGAACAGGTCTTTGGCTGGATGAAGACCGTCGGCGGCTTGCGCAAACTCCGGCATCGCGGTGTCGCCCTCGTGGATTGGCAGCTTACCTTCGCCGCCACGGTCTATAACTTGGTCCGGCTGCGGAATCTGGAGGCGAGGTGTCCCTGATCACCGGCCGCGCGTGTCGCCGGCCCCTTGATCGGGGCCAGCGCACAGCCGTGCGCACCGTTGTCGGTCGGTGGTGACTCGCATGATCCTTAGAAAACGGCCCGATCACCCGGGTTCTTCAGCAGCCTGCTAGCCCCCAACACTTTTTCTTCGAAACGACCGTAGCGCCACAGGGAGAACGGGAACGTCTTGGTCAATCCGACCGCCAGTCCCAAAGCCTTCTGGAACTCGCCGACGTCGATCATCGCGGGGCCGCCTTCGATCCGGACAGCGTAGTCGTTCCAGTGGAGCTCTCCGGTGTGGCACGCGGCGCAGGTCAGGCCCACCACCGTGTCGCTCGCAATGGGCGACTCAGGGTCTGGATCCACAAAACCTTCCTGGCGAGCAAAGCCAATCGGCAGGCCATCGGGATTGAGCCTCGCGTCTGTCGCGCCCGTAAGGAAACCAAAGCGGGCGAGATATTCGGGATCTGAGAGTGCGCCGCAATTCCACGGCGCCAAACACGGCTGCTCCAACGCCATGAACCAGTCGTAGGGCAGAAGCCGCGTACCCTGTGCCGTGTAGTGAAACTCGTGCCATTCATCCTCAGTCCAACCTTGCTCGAGATGCACCAACTCGCCCGGGGGCGCTTGATATTCAGGGATCTCAACGCGGGTTGAGCCGCAGGCACTCACAAGGACTGTGGCAACGCTGGCAAGAGCTATTTGTGACTTAATGTAACTGCCTGGCTCGCCGGCTTCACCAACCGGGACAGCAGAAAGTTCAACGCACGCACCGTCCAAGTGATCGCTCTGTCGCTTGACGGCAATCGGCCGAACGATTCTTCAACACATCTGACCGTAATACCCGGCAGCAGCCTAACACCATTGTTCGACCCTGAGAAGAATTTAAGGTCGGGTCCAGACAAATGACCAGCGCCACTGTGAGACGACGGCAACTGTCTCGGAAGTCAAGAGTTCTCTGGTTGACTGATCTGCCCACACGCGGTGTTCGACCGCATCATCGCATTCAGAATCCTGGAAGCTTGCGAGTTTGACGGTTTCTCCTGGGTTGGCTGGACGGCTCGTCGTGCAGCCAAGTTGCGGACGTGTGGCGGAGCACGACTAGTACCCCGTCTCAGTGATTTTGATCGGTTGGAGGGGGGGTAGCTCATCTGCCGCCAGTAACAGCCTGATCGTCCGGGGCTGCCGTGGGACGCGGCTGATAAGCCCGCGCCGCTCCAGCGCGACGATCATGCCGTGGACCGTGGGGGGAGTGACCTGAAAGAACCGTTGGAAGTCGACTTCGGCCGGCGGCTCCCGGTGGAGTAACGCGTAGGTGTGGATGAAGGCCAGATACTGGCCTTGCTTCGCCGTGAAGTGTGGGGCCGGACGACTGGACACGGGATCGGCAGTGTGATCCAAGATATCCATGAACATACGCTATCGCGTGACGCTGACGCTCGAAGAACGGCACCACCTGCAGGCGCTGACCCGCGGCGGCACCCGGGCCGCGCGCCAGATCAAACGGGCACAGATTCTCCTCGCCGCCGACGCCCAGGTCCCCGACGAACGGATTGCGGCAGACATCGGGGTCGGCACCTCGACGGTGTATCGGACCAAGCAGCATTTCGTCGAAGACGGCTTGACGCGCGCGCTCATCGAAACGGCCCGGCCCGGTGCACCGCGGAAGCTCAGCGCCGGCGATGAAGCCCGCCTGGTCGCGGTGGCCTGCTCCGCGCCCCCGGCCGGCCGGGCGCACTGGACGCTGGAGTTGCTGGCCGGCGCATTGGTCCGCCTCACCACGCACGAGACCCTGTCGAGCGCCACGGTGGGACGCCGGCTGGCCGACATGAAACTGAAGCCGTGGCGGGAGAAGAGGTGGTGCATTCCGACGGTCAACGCCGAGTACGTGGCGCGCATGGAAGACGTCCTCGCACTCTACGCCGAGGCGCCGACCCCCCGGCGACCGGTGGTCTGCTTCGATGAAACGCCCCGACAACTAATCGGGGACGCGCGTGTCCCCATCCGGGCCGAGCCGGGGAAGCCCAGACGGGTCGACTATGAGTACGTGCGCAACGGCACCGCGAACGTGTTCCTGTTTGTGGACGTGCACCGCCCCTGGCGCCACGCCAAGGTCACTGACCACCGGACGTGCGTCGACTTTGCCGAGTGCATGCGCGATCTCGTGGACGAGCATTACCCGGAGGCCGAGCGAATCCAGGTGGTGCTGGACAACTTGTCGACCCATTCCGCGGCCGCGCTTTATCAGACCTTCGCACCCGCTGAGGCCCGACGGATCCTTACGCGGCTCGACTTCCACTACACGCCGAAACACGCCAGCTGGCTCAACATGGTCGAGATCGAGATCGGGGTGATGGTCCAGCAATGCCTCGATCGGCGTATCCCGGACAAGGCCACGCTTGTCACCGAGGTCGCTGCCTGGGAGCAGCGGCGCAATGCCGAGCAGGCGGGCATCAACTGGTTGTTCACCGTCGACCGGGCCCGCACGAAGATGGGCCGCGTGTATCCGCAGCCCGCCAGGCGCGCGAAGGCCGCCGCGTGAACCGGTCAGAACCACTGCGACGAGGTACTAGAGCGCTTTCGAAATAGGCCTATGTACTGACTGGGCAAGTCCTAGTACTTCTACACGCACTGCTGCAACGCTTCGGCCCCGTCGAATGCCGTAACCATTTTCGGCATTGCGGCTACTCGAACGCCACACGGTCATGAAAAGCGCTTTAACTGGACGGCGTTCGATCGAACGACACGCGCATTCTACGGACGCTGTCTGGCACGTTGCGATGAACGATCTGCTCGAGCTTCCGGGTTTGTGTGATCGCCTTCCACCCAATTTCAGAGAACGTCGCCTCATTGAAGATGTGCTCGGCGAATAACGGCGACGTGTAGGCCTGCGAGAACGCGTCAGCTCCAATGAGCCTTCCGATCATCGGAGACAGCGCCGAGCCCGACCTAATGTCCTCGGCCATGATCCCAGGATAAAACTCAATCTTGTCGACGTGACCGAAGACCTCTTTGAGCTGTCGCTGCAGCTCGGGTTCACCGGTGATCTGACTGAAGTCGGTGACCCTGGGGAACTTGCAGTATTCCCGGTAGTCGTTGTAGCTGGGCAGTTGTGTTTCGCGGCCCCATGCCACCGTCGTCTTTTCCAGATGGAGCAGGAAGTCGGGCGTATTACGCAATCCAACGCGGCCGGCCGGCTGGCTCGAGGCTTCTTCAAAGAATGCACCGAGGCCCATCGTCGTCAGCATCTCGTTGTTGAACAAACTCTGGTCCATGCGGATGTCATCGTCGCCTTGGCGCAGCCAACTCGGAAGAGCCATATGCCAGCGGTAGACCATGCTGAACTCGACCGTCATCCAGTTAAGCCGGTACCAGCGTTCGTTCTGAAAGACCAATGGATCGAGGGCGAACTCAAAGTGATAAGGGGTAATGTGGTTGATGTACTCCTCAACGACGATGCAGCACAATCATTGCGGTCACCGTGTTACGGGCTGTCTGAAACAGCCGCTCGTCATCCCATCCGGGATATCGCTCGGCCATCAGTCCACACAGACGGTTGTGCTCGCGAAGACACAGTACGTTGAGCGCGACGAATCCGATCTGGACGTTTCCGCGGTCAACGCCCGTCGCGAACAGCTTTGCCTTTCGCTCGGGCGGTTGCCGACGCTCAAGCAGTGACGGCTGGTAAGCGGCCTCAAGGTCTGGATTGATGATGTCGTCGAGGGGATACGCTCGTGCCTCGCGATAGTAGAACGGCGGATACTCCTCCGCGTTGATGATCTGACTCTTGAGTCTCCCGCCGATGCCGAGCCGCAGTGCGTGTGTCGCCGCGCTGTTGACCCGGATTTCCGATTGGCTGTGGTACTTTTGCCCATGCGATCAGTCGTCACGCCTTGATTTTCGCGGGTTTCTCGAGAGAAACCAGGCCACGGAGGGTGACACCCAGTGGGTGAATTACAAACCGCGCCCTTTCAGTTCACGTTCAACGGGTTTCTGAAGGTCGCGTTTCAGGGGTCGCGCATCACCTCCGACGCCGGCTTGATTCTGGTGCGTGAGTTGGATGAACGTCTTGGCCTTGCGGGGCTCATCGCCGCGCACCTGCGCGACTCCCGCCACGGACGGAACACGCAGTTCCGGTTGCCCGATCTCCTGCGGCAGTCGGTGTACAGCCGCTTGGCGGGCTACGAAGACCTCAACGACGCGCAGCGTCTCTCGACCGATCCGACGTTTCGTCTGATCGGATCGCCGACGCGGTGGGACCGGAGTGCGGCCCTCACCTCCACGCTCCATTGGTTCGAGACCGAGCTGCTGACCCGTGAAGAGAACCTCGTCGGGTTGATGGCCGTGAATCGCGACCTGGTCGGACAGGCTGAGACGTTCGCCCACGCCGATCGTGTCGTGCTCGACATGGACTCCAGCGAGAGCCCGGTGCATGGGCAGCAGGAAGGCAGTGCCTACAACGGGCACTTCGAGACGGTCTGCTATCACCCGCTGTTTCTGTTCAATGACGACGGGGACTGCCTGGCGGCCAAGCTACGACCGGGCAACGTCTCCAGCGCGGACGACTGGGACGAGCTGCTGGTGCCGGAGATTGAACGGCAGCAGGCGCAGGGCAAACGCGTGGCCTTCCGCGCCGACGCCGCCTTCGCGCGGCCGGCGATCTACGAGGCGCTGGAGGCACGCGGCGTCCAGTACGCGATCCGGATACCCGCGAACAAGAGCTTGGAGCGAGAGATCGAAGACATCCTGTTTCGTCCGGCGGGACGGCCAAGCCACACGCCATTGGTCCGGTACAAGAGTGTCCGCTATCAGGCGGACAGCTGGACCACGCCCCGACGGGTCGTGGCAAAAGTCGAGCACCACGTCGGCGAGCTGTTCCCGCGCGTCGGCTTCATCGTCACGAATCTCCCGCTCCAGAATCGTGCCGTCGTGCGGTTTTACAATAAGCGCGGGACGGCGGAGCAATGGATCAAGGAAGGCAAGCAGGCCGCGCAGTGGACGCGCCTGTCGTGTCATCGGTTCCGGGCGAACGAGGTCCGCTTGCAACTGAGCGTACTGGCCTACAACCTCGGGAACCTCTGGCGGCGGCTGGTGCTCCCGAAGCGGATCGACACCTGGTCGCTGACCAGTCTCCAGCAGCGCCTCGTCAAGACGGGCGCGCGGTTAGTAAAACACGCGCGCTACTACTGGCTGTTCCTGGCGGAGAGCCACCTGACTCGACGCCTGTTCGGGGCAATGCTCCAGCGGATCTGGGCGCTACCGGTCCCGGCAGGTTGACGCGCGGCGCGTGCAGGGACGCCGGCTTGGCAAAGCGAGGACACAAGTGAGGAGCGGTGTCGAAGGAATGCCCTGGAAGCCCGGGATTCAGCCCACAAGACGTAAGCGCGGGCTGAAGTGACGGCCTCAGAGCCTGGACGATGTGCGATGAAGAAGATTCTCGTGGGCGCGGCGGCTTTCGAGTGTATAACGGCTCCATCCGGGACAGGCAAAACGGAAATCCCGGGTTGATCCCATAGACCGTGCTCAGATCGATATGGTGATTGGACGTCGTCCGTAATCGAACCGTCGGATCTCCGGCTCCGGGCTTGACGTCAACTGGATCGGTGGACTTGTCGTCGACAGGGTCGCTCATCACCCGGAGGAATCCATCGGAGAACCACTGGACGAAGTACGGGAAGAGTACGGTGGACTTTGGCGACAGAATGTCGTCGACGCCGCGCATGCGAAACAGGGCGACCACGTCGTCGAGGGGGGGAAGGGTGAGCGGATTGTTGAACTCCGGATCCGGAGGCAGGTGACGACCGAGCCAACTACGGTCGGTGAGCGAGTCCCACGAACTGTACACCGCCATAGTGCTGAGCGGGCGGGGTCTCGTCGGGATCTTGTAGACCGCTTGATTGATCAGCCTTCGGTTGATCCACCGGGCCAACGTGTGGTTTCTCTGAATGACCCGCCACAACCATCCGAAACAAGTGAGTACATGAAGCTCAAACTTGTTTCTGAACCCGTCTCTCGATGTGTCCCGTCTTCCCATCGGCAGTCGGTACCGGGCACCTTTCTGGGACAACTTCGGCCGACTTTCTGATCAAGACAAGCGCTACACGCGGCATTGCCACGGCGTAGGCGCACCAATCTTAAACGGCACCAACGAGCTGAGGAGCTTCGCAAGTGTAGGAACCGTTTCTGACACTGTCAAGTTGACGATGAACGGACAGGGGCGATGGTGCACGGCTACGAATCGCCGTAATCGACCATACCCCAGTCATCCAGAAGATTCCGCGTCATCTCGGGCTACACGGCCGTGTGTGCGCCCGCTCCCGCCGGACAATGACGCTGAACGGGCTCGGTCAGGGACGCGTTTAGACGCTGGGGGCCTCAGGTGAGCGTGGCTTCCACCGCTGCGCGCAGTTCGGGGGTGATCTCTGGTTCGAGACCGAACCAGGCCTTCCAGGCCGGTCGCGCCTGGTGGAGCAACATGCCCAGACCATCCACCGTTCGGTGACCGCGGCGCCGCGCGGCAGCGACTAGCGGCGTGTCCATCGGGACGTAGACGATGTCGCACACCAGCGCGCCTGGCGGCAACGTGTCGAGCGCAAGATCGAGCGGTGACTGACCGGTCATGCCCTGGCTCGTCGTGTTGACCAGCGTGGCCACGCCCTCCAGCGCGCGATGACGCTCCTCCCAGGCGACGACCGTCACCGGCGGCCCGAAGTCCCGTGCCAGCGACTCGGCGCGCGCAAACGTCCGGTTGATCACGCGAACCTCACCTGCCCCCCGATCGGCCAGACTGTAGACTACGGCCCGTGCGCCCCCGCCGGCGCCGATGACGGCCGCCGGCCCCTCGTCGGCCCGCCAGTCGGGCTGCTGCTGGAGAATGTTGTGCGCGAAGCCGAAGGCATCGTTATTGGTTCCAGTGAGCGATCCGTCCGGCTGTACGACCACGCAACTGATGGCGCCAGTGCGCGCAGCGCTGCCTCGAGATCGGCCGGTTTGATCGCCAGCGGCACGTAAGTGCCCGTCAGCCCGTGGCGGCCAAAGAGGTAGTTGTGGAGGGTCGGTGAGCGCGAATGCATCACCGGCCACCCCATGACGCCGGCGAGCAGGTAACGATCGGGCCTGGGCATGTCGACCTTGATTGGTAGGAGGTGTATTAGGATTACGCCGTCCAGAACGCAACTGTCCCCTGCGGTTTCCCCATGATGACCGAAACCCCGACGGAATCACCAACGGGGCGCCCCCACGCCACGGCGGCGTACCCAAGCGCCGGTGTATGGCAATCGTCGCCGGATTCGTGGGCGACGCGGACGCCGCCTGATGCGCCAACGCGGCGAGCGGATCGAACGCTCCTTCGCGCATCTCTATGACACGGGGGGCATGCGTCGCACGCATCTGCGCGGCCACACGAATATTCTGAAACGCCTCCTGATTCATGCCGGGGCCTTCAATCTCGGGCTCGTGATGCGTCACCTGATCGGGATCGGCACGCCGCGCGGGCTGCAGGGCCGCGTGGCCGCCGTCATTGCGACGTCATTCGGGCTCGTGGGCGTCGTCCGACGCCGGCTTACCGCGATCTCGTCGTCGCATCGACGCATCACGGCCGTGCGCGGCTGGCTCGCGTCACTGACCACGTCTGCCGTCAACTCGTCAGCGGCGGCCACTTGCACCGCGAGCTGCTAAGCGCTCCTACGAGAACGATGGCGACGGCTGAACCGGGTCGCCGGGTTGAGTCTTGACGAGCCCTCCAGAACGGTCGAGCATCCCTCGGGGAGCGCTGTCGGAGAGCAGCCGGTGTCCCAGAACGTCTTCCGTAAACTTTCGGGAGCCCGCCAGTGTCGGCTATCATCGTGCATCCCGATCTGTTCGATCGCGAGCGCATGGCCGTGGTGCGCCAGCCGTTTCTGCTGGTTGACGGGGTATTGCAGCATCAGGACGGCGTGCTGTCGGTCCGGGCCGAACATATGCAGGATCGACGGCAGCGCGTCGGTGGGCGCGCACGACTTCTCTTAGTGGTCAACCCCCCAGTCATTCTGAAGGATCTTGCGTCACCTCGGGCTGCCCTCGGAGATCCTCGTGCCCTCGTCCACGACGCCATCGCGCATAATGATTCCTTACACTCTTGATTTCTTGAGCGACTTCTTGAGGAATGTCCAATGGACTTGACAGACGTTTACTCCGCGAAAGAGCAGTGCCATACATACGCGGTTCCCGAGTTTGCTGCACAGGTCGGCGCCCTTGAAAAGCTGATCAACCGACACGCAGGAATAGACTGCGCCTGGGCCCACGAAGAGGGCCAGCGGAAGCTGACCGAGGAGCACCTCTCTCAAATCCACCGGGCCGTCTATCAAGATCCCATCCTGCAGTCCGAACTCAAGTCCATCGTGGGGCCCGTCATCGAGGCTTCCCTGCAGAAGACCTTGGGTAAGAACGATGGCGCGAATTACAGGGTTGGCGTTCAGCTCAAGTCGGTCTGGGACGATGAGGTAGGTCGTGAAAAGCGGACAGGAACCTACGTGAACAATGTTTTTCGAGAGAACGAGGAGAGGGACAACAACTTCGGCTTTCCCACACGATGCCATCAGGACCTGGACAACAACGGGAACCGAAGCAGCCACGTTGTGATCTACTATTTTCAGCTCACCCCTCCCGGTCAGGGTTCGAATGATTTAGAGATAGCCAAGTTCGATGGCCGAATAGGAATATGCGAGTGCGACGATGCCTTCGGGTACCCCAATGAGATCCACGAGCACACCTATAGCAGGTTCAACTGGTTCAACCCCGATCTCTCTCAAGGAAAGGTCTTCGTCATGAACGCCATGACTATCCATAAGACCGGTCCGGTCTCCCGCGTTCCCCGTCTGGCTTTGAACGTGAAGGTTCACCCCAGCAACATGTACTATTTGAAGACCCTTTACGGGCTCGACTTCGACGAGATCTTTACTGCGTCCGATCCCATGGACAGGTTGAGGGTCTTAAGAGAACTGATCCAGATTGGTGCCGAGGAGAACGGGGGGCTGAACTTTGAGCTTGGTGCGTGCTCTCTTCTTCAGGGCGATCTAGAAGGCATGAAGGATGCCTTCAGAAAACTCTGCCTCTACGAGGTGGATGAGTCCACGCTCCTTAAGATGGGAGTTGCCTCGATCCAGAGGAGGCACGCGGGAACCGTCACCTATGAGAGCTACCACAAACTCAAACATCCCCTTGAGCACGTTGTGGAGCATTCCTGTGGCGCCAATCTGCTGCGCTCTATACGCTTTCGACGTTGAGATGCTGATACTTTTCGGCCGGGATTTCCGTTTCGCCTGCGCCAGGTGCGACGTCGGATCCCAGCAAGGCCAAGGCCTTCATGCAACTCACGCACCAGGATCGGGCCGGCGTCGGACGTGATGCGCGACCCTGAAACGTGACCTTCAGAAATCCCTTGAACGTTACGCTACTGTCTATTAACACTTTTCTTAGGAGCATCGACAATGAAAGCATGGCAGGTTTGGGCAAGGGATCCAGATTGTGAGAAAACTCTATCATTGAGAGCAGCGGGCGAATTACCCCAAATGGAATCAACTAAGCAATTGGTTTCCATTGTTAGACAGTACTACACAAACGGCATGAAGATACTTGATGTGGGTTGCAATTGTGGACATTACCTGAGAGGGCTCCTCGAAATTGATCCTGATGTTCATTATACTGGGTATGATGCTTATGACCACTACATTTCCCAAGCTAAGAAAATATACAAAGATTTTCCAAACGTGACTTTTGAAGTTAAAGATATTATGGAAACGCTCTCTGAAACAAGTGCTTTCGATATCGTGTTCTCATGTAATTTACTTAAACATCTCCCGGAATTTCAAACCCCTCTTAAGAACTTGTTAAATAGTTCAAAATCTCATTGTGTAGTTAGAACCTTACTTGGTGAATACACATATATTGTCAAGAAAGCAACTTCTGATGAATTTGATGACAATATGGAACCGAGTGAGTATATTCACCAAAATACTTATTCAAGGACAGCCGTTAGAGATTACGCACAAGGTCTTGGATGGAATACTGAAATTATTGAAGATGTGTTTGATCCAAGTGTGATTTCTAATGAATTTTCTTCATTGAAAAGTCATCCCGGCGCCACGAACATTATTGGCGGCAAGCAAGTATCTGGGTTGGTTTTATTAAATTGGGAATTCGCTCACTTCACTCCAAACATCAATAAATCTAATATTCAATAAGTTGATAAGAATTAAGAATCTACCAGTTTAGACTGAGCACTGGAGTGGCTAAGTCGGGTGGGATGCTAGTTGTTAGATTGCTTCTTTTCTATTCGAGCCAAAAGAGATTCAGTTTTGTTGTCCATGAACGAATGTTTTAGTGTCCACGGAAGGCGGTCAGCCCTGAGGCTTTCTATAGGCGCACTCCTTCTCGCGACTGTAAGATAGCGGCGTCGGGGGTATGATCGTCTTGACTGTGGCTGGAACGGTGCGATCCGCTGAGACTGGGCTACCCGTCGATCTGGGTTGAAGGGGCACGATGCGCTTCGGGAACATTGATCACCTGGTGCTGCTTGGAGGGGGGATGTTGCTCGCATCCTTCGCATCTCGAGCCAAGGAACTGGGGTGGGCCGTTGATGTGGTCACGAGCCCGCGCCACCAGCATGAGCCCTTCGATCCGCCGACAACCCGGCTGATTGCTCATTTGGACTCGGGTGGCATCCGTTGGGCGGCGTCGGACGATGTCAATACCGATCCCGGCGTGCATCAGATGATCACCAGGCGCACGCTGGCGATTTCGATAGGTGCGGCTTGGATATTCACTTCGGCGTTCATTGAACGTTTGGAAGGGCGGCTGGTCAACGTCCACGGGGCGCGCCTGCCTCAGGACCGTGGGGCTGGCGGCTACTCTTGGAGAATCTTGCGGAACGATCGGCTCGGGTACAGCGTCATCCACCTGGTCGAGGCAGGTGTCGATACAGGGACGATAGTCACCTTTGACGAGTATTTTTTTCCGAGCGGCTGTCGTACCCCCGCAGATTACCGAGAGCATGCTTTGCAGAGGAACATGGAGATGCTGGACCGATTTCTGACCGACGTGCAGACGGACCGGGAGTTTTCAGGCGTCAGCCAGCCTGAGTATCTGAGCACGTATTGGCCGCGCCTCAATACCGACCAGAACGGCTTTGTCGACTGGTCGTGGAGTCTCAGCGACATCGAACAGTTTATCTGCGCTTTCGACGATCCGTATGCGGGAGCCCAGACCTTTGTCAACGACCGGAAGGTTCGCGTCAAGGGATGCCTCTCGATCGCGACTGATGGCACGTTCCATCCGTTTCAAACGGGTATCGTGTACAGGATCAGCGCTGGCGCGGTCTTCGTTGCAGCGGTGCAGGGGAGTCTCGTGATCGGCAAGGTCACCGACGATGTCGGTTCGGACCTGAGCGACGGCATTCGGGTTGGCGATAGGTTCTACACGCCCCGGGAACACCTGGAGGCGGCGCGCCGCTTCCGAGCTGTCTACACGCCGAAGGGATTGAAGTCATGACGGAGAGGCTTTACCCACACGGTTGCGGCGCAACGGCGTGCGGTCTCTAGGAAACATCAGCGACCCTCAGAGAGTCCGGCGTCCCACCCTGCCCTCTTTTTTCGAGCAGCGGCGTGGTGTAGTTGGATCATCCAGGGACTGCCTGAAAATCAAGGGGCCTCGCCGGATGTTTGGAGGTAGTCTGCAGGAAAGGCGGCTGCTGCCGGGCGATTGAGGAGCAAGCATGGACTCGCAGAGTGTCACCGAATTTCAGAACAAAGGCGTGGCTGTGGCGCCGGGACTGCTGCCCGAGCAACTCATGGCGGAATGCCTGCGTGATCTGATCGCATTTACTGACTTTGACAAGCCGATGGCCGACGGCAATGTCGTGTTCGAGAGTGCGCCCGGCGACGCACGTCTGCTTAAGTATTTTCAGCACGTTCAGAACTACATCGTCAGGTTTCAGAGGTTATATTGCTCGACGCTCTTGGATGCGGCGGAACAGCTGCTGGGCGTCAAGGCCTATTTTTCCAGTATGGGCCTTCACGACAAGGCCCCTCGCGAGGGAACAGCCACCCCGCCGCATCAGGACAACTTCTATTGGTGCCTGGAGCCGCCGTGCGCCCTTACCGCCTATGTGCCCCTTGAAAGGATGAGCTATGAAAACGGCGGCATTTCGTATCTGCCGGGCTCGCACAAGACCGGCGTGCGCCAACACGAGAAAGGGAAGGTTGCCGCGTTTTCCAGTGAGATAGGGGGTGAGACGTTTGAAGTGAAGAACTTCTACCGGCCAGAACTGAAACCCGGAGACGTCTCCTTCCATCACGCCAATACGATCCACGCAGCCGACCCGAACGTTTCGAACAACACGCGGAGAGCCGTGGCTGTGATGATCTTTGGTGAGCCCGCGAGGATTTCCCCGAAGATGAAGAAGATCTACTGGCAGCACCGTCTGTACAACCGGGCGCCATAGCGGCCCTCCTGGAGGAGATAAAAGTATGGCCGGCAATGAACTGGTAGGCTCCGAAGAATTGGCTGCGATTGCTGAAATCTTCACCAGGAGCGGCGGCGTGCTTTTCGCCCACGGCTTTGACGTCCGGCGAAACAAGATTTTTCGTGTGCGCGAGTTCGAGCACGCCAGCGGCGATTACTTCGGATCCAGGTACTGTGTGGCCGTGAATTCAGGAACGGCGGCCCTGTACACCGCCCTTCGGGCGATGGGCATCGGGCGCGGCGACGAGGTCGTCACTCAGGCGTTCACCTTCGTGGCCACCGTGGAAGCTATCGTGGCGTGCGGCGCGACTCCTATCGTGGTGGACGTGGACGAGTCACTCAATATGTGTCCGAAGTCGCTGGAAGCCGCCATCACACCCGCGACGAAATGTATTGTCCCTGTTCACATGCACGGTAATCCGGCCAAGCTCGACGAGATTCTTGTCATTGCCCGGAAGCGAAACTTGCTGGTACTGGAAGATGCGTGCCAGGCCATCGGCGCTACATATAGGGGAAAGTATGCCGGGTCGATAGCCGACATGGGTGTGTTCAGCCTGGACTTTGGCAAGAACATCACCACAGGAGAAGGGGGGCTCGTGTTCACAAGTCGCCCAGAATTCCATAAGTTCGCTGCAGCTTTTCACGATCATGGCCACGCGAACGATCCCGGCCTATCGAGAGGACGGGATACCGCCTACGCCTGCGGGTTCAATTTCCGTATGACGGAGATGCAGGCGGCCGTAGGCCTCGTGCAACTGAAGAAGCTCGATCGGATCCTGAGCACGAACCGCGCCAATAAGAAGTTCATGAAGGACCGAATTGCGGACGCGCTGGGAAGCAGGATCGAGTTTCGTGAGATCACGGATCCGGGGGAGTCATCAGATAGCCTGATGTTCTTCGCTCCTTCGCGGGCCGTGGCCGAAAGCGCGATGAAGGCGCTCGGAGGAAGAATCGGCTTCAAGAACGTTCCAGATGCCATAGGGTGGCATTTCGCTGGCTACTGGGAGCACATCTGGAAGGACCACCCAGCCTACAAGCGTCACTTTAGGGAAATCTGGCGGAAGAGCGAGGCCCTGCTCACCCGCTGCTTCTCTTTGCCGGTGAATGTATTGCCGTCTAAGGATTCAATGGAAAAGACCGTGAATGAGGTGTGTGGCGCAATTCGCGCGAACACATAGGCGATGCACGTGCGAGAACAGTTCAGCCTAGACGGCAGAACCGCGGTGGTAACGGGAGGGGCTGGATACAAATTCGGAGCCGACATTGTGTGTGCGCTGGCCGAAGCTGGAGCCCGTGTCTTGCTGACCTCGCGGGACGTCAATCGCGCCAAGCAGAAGGCGGAGGAATATCGATCCGCAGGTCTCCAGGCCGACGGCCTGAAGTTCGATCCCGCTACGGAGGATGGGATCAGGGACTTCGTCGGCGCCGCCCTCACGCTATTGGGAAGGGTCGACATCCTGGTCAATAACGCCTGTGCGAATCACCTCGAACCGTTCGAAACAGTGAATGTGGAGGATTGGAATCGCGTTCTTCACGTGAACGTGACCGCTCCGATGCTGCTCACGAGAATGCTATCCAAGCCAATGCTCGCGCAGGGGAAAGGGAACATCATCAATATTTCCAGCATCTACGGAATGGTTTCGCCGGATCAGAGAATCTACGGAGAGTCCGGGCTGAATAGCCCCTTGGTCTATGGCGTGAGCAAGGCTGCGCTGATCCAGATGACCAGACACTGGAGCACGATATGGGCGCCGACGATTCGCGTGAACTGTATCTCCCCAGGAGGGTCTTTCGACAACCAGGATCCTTCGTTCGTAAACAACTACTGCGCAAGAACTCCGATGGGCCGGATGGCGGCCCCCGGCGAGTTGAAGGGGGCAGCGTTGTTTTTGGCCTCGGACGCGTCGGCGTGGATGACGGGTCAGAATGTGGTCGTAGACGGCGGCTTGACCGCCTGGTAGATCAACTCTGTTATTTCTTGATCCTCAGATCGGGCCGAGAGCGCATCAGGCACACTAAGTCACGAACGGTGAAATCTAGATCCGCGAATTGTTCGGCCACCTTTTTGACGAACTCGTATTCCGCGCGCGTGTCCACCGTGAAACTGAGCTCCGGCCATTTCAGCTCTTCGTCTTCCGGGCCAACATAGCCGAGGTTGTATTCCCCGCTCCTGTAAATATACATGCTCACATGTTCATGAAACCTCGCATCTGCGGTCTTGCGACTGACTTCGTCGAGCACTCTTGGAGGAAACACCTGTACGTTCATCCCGTCTGGATATTCGGTGACGGGCATGCAATTGCTTACGTAACTACACTCGTTGTCCATGAAATAGCGAACGCATTGATCGATGAGCGCCGGATCTTGCAGCGGATTATCACCGGTAAGCTCCACGATTAGGTCGCTCCGGAAGTGCCTATGCGCATCCACCACCCTCTGCAGTACGTCGTGCTCCGAGCCGCGATGAACGCCGACTCCCAGCTTGTGGCATAGGGCTACGATCGGATCGTCAGTGACGTTCGTCGTTGTGGCCACGATCACTTCGCGGATCAACGTGGCCTTGCGCACTCTCCGAATCATTAGCTCGAGAAGCGGCATGTTCCTGATAGGGAGCATCACTTTTCCCGGCAGGCGCCTGGATGTCATCCGGGCCTCTATGGAAAGATTGACTCGCATGGGTAGAGACAGGAGTATCACAGCTGGCGGTCGTGTATGCCTGGAGACCAGGGGGCGTGTCGAATGTATGCGGGCCGAGTTGGGTTGCCCGCGACGGTTTCGGTTGGGGCGGATTGATCGTGGCGCTCACCCTTCTGGCGAGTCCGGTCCCCATAGGACGAAATGTTTCGGATCGCTCCTTGCAGGATGTGATCGGGTAGCCATCGCGCACGATGAGCCGCCCGGATTGTATGCGGAGGCAGAGACGTACGCCCAGGCGGCGATGCCCTTGCTCTTCGATCCGGCGATCATGCAGAACGTGCAGGCCCCAGTGGTCTCGGCGCTCGCCAAGACACTCGCATGAGCCTGTCTCGTCGCCTCGGACTCGGAACTGCACAGTGGGGCATGAAATACGGAATTGCGAACCGGACTGGCCAGCCAGGGTCGGACGAGGTGCGCAAGATGTTGCAGCTCGGCCGTAGGCACGGGGTTAAATTCCTGGATACTGCGTATGCCTACGGCGAGGCGGAGAGAGTCTTGGGAGCGCAGGGGGTGGGCGCCCACGGATATCAGATCGTGACGAAAACTCGGCCGATACGGGTGCTGCGGGTCAAGAGTGAAGACGCCCGCAGTGTCGTGACTGGCTTTCAGGAGTCGTTGGCGGCGCTGGCATGTCAGCACGTTTACGGGCTATTGGTTCACGGTCCGGACGTTCTCCTGGTCGACGGCGGCGAGCGCATCTGGGCAACGCTGGAGGAGTTCCGGTCAGAGGGGCGTGTTCAAAAAATCGGCGTGTCGGTATATCACCCGAGCCAGCTGGTACGAGTGCTTGACCGTTACCCGATCGAGATAGTTCAACTTCCGTTTAGCGTTTATGACCAGCGCTTTAAGGATCAGGGTCTGCTGTCGTGCTTGCGGCGGATGCGCATCGAAGTTGATGCACGCAGCGTCTTCATGCAGGGGCTCGCGTTGCTGCCGCCGGACCAGCTTCCACCGCGGTTTCAATCGCTGCGGGTGCATCATGCCGAGATGCACGAATGGCTGCGAGAGCGCGGTCTCACGGCGGTCAAAGCGTGCTCGCTGTACTGCCTCCAACAGCCTGAGTTCGATCGAGTTATCGTCGGTTGTGAAACCGTCGCGCAGCTGGCGGACGTATTCGACGCTTCTGAAGTCGACAGCGCCGTCGATCTATCGGAACTTGCCAGATTCGGACTTCTAGACGAAGCGATAATTGATCCGTCAACGTGGCAGAATTAGACATCCGTTCGCCGATGGAACCACCGAGTTGCTCCCGGAGTGACGGTTGGACCATGAGTCCGTTGCCGTGAATGTAGCGAATCGTCGCCAGCGCTCGCCACATGTCCGTACGGGGGAAGCCGGAAGGAAGTTGTCCGGAAGCTGAAGCATCGAGGTCGGCCTCGGCTGAGATTCGAATTGTCGGCCCAGCAGCACTGGTCAGCTGGCTCGGGGCTCCTGAGCGCCAGGTCGGCGAAGGGCCGGCAGCGATTACGCGCACTCGGCGTCGCACCTCAGGTGAGCGTGGCTTCCACCGCTGCGCGCAGGTCGGGGGTGATCTCCGGTTCGAGACCGAACCAGGCCTTCCAGGCCGGTCGCGCCTGGTGGAGCAACATGCCCAGACCATCCACCGTTCGGTGACCGCGGCGCCGCGCGGCAGCGACTAGCGGCGTGTCCATCGGGACGTAGACGATGTCGCACACCAGCGCGCCTGGCGGCAACGTGTCGAGCGCAAGATCGAGCGGTGACTGACCGGTCATGCCCTGGCTCGTCGTGTTGACCAGCGTGGCCACGCCCTCCAGCGCGCGATGACGCTCCTCCCAGGCGACGACCGTCACCGGCGGCCCGAAGTCCCGTGCCAGCGACTCGGCGCGCGCAAACGTCCGGTTGATCACGCGAACCTCACCTGCCCCCCGATCGGCCAGACTGTAGACTACGGCCCGTGCGCCCCCGCCGGCGCCGATGACGGCCGCCGGCCCCTCGTCGGCCCGCCAGTCGGGCTGCTGCTGGAGAATGTTGTGCGCGAAGCCGAAGGCATCGTTATTGGTTCCAGTGAGCGATCCGTCCGGCTGTACGACCACGCAACTGATGGCGCCAATACGCCGCGCCGCAGGGTCCGCGACATCGACAACTGCCAGCGCCCGCTCCTTGTGCGGAATGGTCACGCTGCAGCCCGAGAAGCCCAGCGGCGCCAGTGCGCGCAGCGCTGCCTCGAGATCGGCCGGTTTGATCGCCAGCGGCACGTAAGTGCCCGTCAGCCCGTGGCGGCCAAAGAGGTAGTTATGGAGGGTCGGTGAGCGCGAATGCATCACGGGCCACCCCATGACGCCGGCGAGCAGGAAACGATCGGGGCTGGGCATGTCGACCTTGATTGGCAGGAGGTGTATTAGGATTACGCCGTCCAGGACGCTTCCGTCCCGGACGCGGCCGTCCAGAACGCAACTGTCCCCTGCGGTTTCCCCATGATGACCGAAACCCCGACGGAATCACCAACGGGGCGCCCCCACGCCACGGCGGCGTACCTGGCGCGACTGCTGGCGGGACCTGCCGCCTTCGTGGTTGTCGTGTCGCTGCCGCTGGCCCTTTCCTATGAAGGGCGCATCGCGCTGGCGACGTTTGCCTGCGCGATCGTCTGGTGGATGACGCAGCCCCTCCCGTGGAGCGTGGCGGCGATGCTGCCGTTTCTGGTGTTCCCGGCCGCAGGCGTCATGGACATTCGCGCCACGATGCAGCTGTACGGGCAGCCGATCTTCTTCTGGATCATGGGCACGGTGCTCATGGGCTACGCCATCGAGAAACATGGGCTGGCCAACCGATTCGCGCTCGCGTTTCTCGCGCTTCCCGGGATCGGCGGCAAGACCTACCGGTTGACGTTTATGTACATGCTGATTGTCGGCATCGTCTCGATGTTCGTGTCGGATGCCGCGACCATCGCGATGATGATCCCGATCGGCATGTCTCTGGTCCGGCACGTCCGGACGCTCGTCGGCGCCGCGCCGACCGCGAAAACGAACTTCGGCACGTTCATCACGCTGGGCACGTTCTACGGCTCCATCGCCGGAGGGACGGCGACGATCCTGGGCATACCCCACAATGCGATCGCCGTCTCGTTGCTCGAGCGCCTAACCGGCCGGCAGCTCGGGTTCTTCGAATGGATGATGGTCGGCGTGCCGGTGTTCCTGAGCCTGCTCGTGACGTTCTACGCCACGCTGTGGCTGCTGGCACGGCCGGAGATCACCGACCTGCCAGGCGGCGAAGCGCTCCTCCGCGCCGAACGAGCAAAGCTCGGCCTGCTGGGATCGAACGAGCGGCGCGTGTTGTTCGTATTCGCCATGATGGTGCTGCTGTTCACGCTTCCGGCCTTGACCGGCCTCGCCCTGGGCGCACCGCACGCAGCAGCCCAGTGGGTGACCCGCGCCCTTCCAGTGTGGGTCGTCCCACCCGCAGTGATGTTTCTCTTGTTCTCGATTCGCTCCGCGTCCGACTCCGGCGCGCCATTGCTGTCGTGGAAGGACGCCCATCAGCACGCACCCTGGGACGTCATGTTGCTGGTCGCGGGGGCAGTCGCGATGACCGACGCGGTGACGCAGTTCGGTTTCGTCGAATTCATGGGCGGGATCGTCGGGAATCTCGGGATCGGCGCGACCGCCCTGCCGTACTTCACGGCCGCGCTGGTGGCCGCGACGACCAATTTGATTTCCGGCACCGCCGCCGCCACGCTGTATTGGAGTATCTTCATTCCGGCGGCTGTGGAGATCGGATACAACCCCGCATCGATCGCGGTCTTGATCGCCAACGTCGCGCTTGGCCTGGTCGTGCCGTGGTCCGGGGCGGTGGCCGCCACGGCGTTTGCCTGCGGCGAGGTGAGTATGGAGCGCATGATCAGGATCGGCATTGTCGCCACCGTGGTCTTCACCGGCATCGTTGCAACAATCCACGTCATGATGTCGGGGCTCCTGTGAGCCACCCGGTCGATACCCGTTCACGAAGCCACACATGACCGACACTCCGGACAAGAAACGCCCGCACCGTCTCGACGACCACCTCCTGGGCATGGATCCAACCCACTCGCACGAGGACGGCGAAGCGGACCATGACCACGATCACGACGACCTCGGCGCTGACTACGACCCGACCTCGTCGAGCCTGTGGCTGCAGGACAACATCACGTTGCAGTCGGTCGGGATCGATATCGGCTCGGCCGGCACACAAGTGATCTTCTCGCGCGTGCAGCTCCGGCGGCTCTCGGAGGAACTGACCAGTCGGTATTTCGTCGTCGGTCGCGAGACGCTCTATCAGTCTCCGGTCGCGCTGACGCCGTATGTCAGCGAAGAGCGCATCGACGATCAGGCCATCGGGCAGATGATCGATGCTGCCTACGACGCGGCCGGCATCCATCCGGACAACGTCGACACCGGCGCCGTTATCCTCACCGGTGAGGCGCTGCGCCGTGACAACGCCAAGGCGATCGCCGACGTGCTTGCGGAGGTCGGAGGCGAATTCGTCTGCGCAGCGGCGGGGCACCACATGGAGTCGATGCTGGCCGCGTATGGCTCCGGCGCGGCCAAAGCGTCGCACGATCGCGGGGTGCCGCTGCTCAATATCGATATCGGTGGCGGCACCACGAAGCTGGCCCTCGTCGAGGCGGGCACTATCATGCAAACGGCCGCTATCCACATGGGCGGACGTCTTGCCGTCATTGACGCGGACGGGTATCTGACGCGCCTCGACCCTGCGGGTGGGCGCCTCGCCGCTCTGGCTGGCTGCGCCTGGGGCCTCGGCGAGCGGGTGAGCGGGGACGACATCGAACGCGTCGCGGAGTGGATGGCCGACGCCCTGGTGGCTGTGCTCACTGAGGACCCGGTGCCACCGCAGATCCAGGGACTGTGGCTGACCGATCCGCTCAGCGTGCCACTCGGTGTCCAGGGCGTGATGTTCTCTGGCGGCGTCGGTGAGTACGTCTACGGGCGCGAGGAACGCGACTTCGGCGATCTGGGCCGCCATTTCGGGCACGCGATTCGTCAGCGTCTGGTCTCAGGGCGGCTCCCGTTTTCGCTCCTCCCTGCGGGCGAGTGCATCCGCGCCACCGCGGTCGGCGCCTCGGAGTACAGCGTGCAGTTGTCGGGCAACACGGTGTACATCTCGAGTCCTGGGGTGCTGCTCCCCCGTCGAAACCTGCAGGTCATCCAGCCTCCCGCGATACTGGACGACACGATCGCTCCTGCGGCGGTAGCGACCGCCATCCGGCAGCACTTTCGCCGCTTCGATCTCGTCGAGGGCGAGACGGACGTCGCGCTCGCGTTTCGCTGGCGCGCGGAGCCAACCCACCGTCATCTTTCGGCGTTCGCGCACGGCATTGTCGAAGCGCTACCGCGCACACTAGCGGCGGGAAAGCCCCTGTTCGTGATCCTGGATGCCGACATCGCGCACACACTGGGCACGCTGCTGAAGGAGGAACTCGGCGTCGCGTCCGAGGTGCTCGTGCTCGACGGGATCGCCCTCTGGGACTTCGACTACATCGACCTTGGCCGCGTGCGCATGCCGTCGTTCACCGTTCCGGTGACGATCAAGTCGCTAGTGTTCAGCGAGGATCCGAGGGTGCCGCATCACCATCATCACGACCACGCTCACAGTCATAGCCACGCTCACAAGCACGGCCGTGACCACACTCACAGCCACACACACGGTCACACACATGACTAACCGGAGCCAGCTAGCGGGCTAGCGAGTATGTCGGCCGGAATCCCCAACGACGCGGCGAGCCAGCCCCCCGGTCACGCCAGCGGCTTCGACTGGAAGTGGATCGTGATCGGCGCGTGTGTCGCCTTCACGGTCTACATCGCCGTGATCCCGCTGGGCTTTCTGCTCTGGCAAAGCTTCCGCACACCGCAGACGGCGGCGGTCGACGCGGTGTTCACCGTGGCCAACTACGCCACCGCCTACGGCAGCAGCGACACCCTGCAGCTGTTCTGGACCTCGATACGGTTTGCATCCGGCACGGCGTTGCTCGCATTCCTGCTGGGCACGGCGCTCGCATGGATGAACGAGCGGACCAACACGCCGTTCAAGTCGGTCTTCTTTGCGCTCGCCGTGATTCCGCTGATCATCCCGGGCATCCTGTTCACGGTGGCCTGGATCCTCCTGGCCAGTCCGCAGATCGGCATTATCAATCTGGTGCTGCAGGGCTGGTTCGGGCTCGAAGAAGCGCCGTTCAACATCTACTCATTGCGCGGGATGATCTGGGTAGACGGCCTGCACTACTCGCCGATGGCGTTTCTCCTGATGAGCGCGGCGTTTCGCGCGATGGACCCGTCGCTCGAGGAGTCGGCCACGATGAGCGGCGCCAACATCTTTCAGGTGGCGCGGCGCGTCACGCTCAGGCTGACGTGGCCCGCTATCGTCGCCACGATCCTCATTCTGTTCGTCCGTGCGATCGAGTCCTTCGAGGTGCCGGCGCTCCTGGGTCTCCCTGCGGGCATCGAGGTCTTCACGTCCGCCATTTACCAGGCGGTGCACCGCTACCCGAGCCAGGTCGGTCTAGCGTCGGCGTACGCGGTGGCACTTCTTCTTATTACGACCGGTGGGGTGTACTGGGTCTCGAAACTGTCGGGTCGGGGATCGCAGTACGCCACGATGACGGGCAAGGGGTTTCGCCCGCGGCAGATCGACCTGGGCCGCTGGCGTTGGGCCACGGCGGCCATCTTCGTCGTCTACTTCCTGCTGATCGTCGTACTGCCATTCGCCGTGCTGTTGTGGTCGTCGTTCCAGCGGTTCTACGCAGTGCCCTCAATGGAGGCGCTCGGGAACCTCACGCTCGATTCCTACCGCTTCATCCTGGACTACCCGAATCTTGGGCGGACGATCTGGAACAGCGTGGCGCTCGCCCTTGGCACAGCCACGATCGTGATGCTCGTGACATCGGTCATCTGCTGGATCGTGGTGAAGACCTCGATCCGCGGGCGCTGGCTCCTCGACGGCGTGGCCTCGCTGCCGATCGTGTTCCCGGGCTTGGTACTCGGCCTGGCGATCATGGTCTTCTACTTGAATGTGAACGTCGGCGTGTACGGCACGATCTGGATCATGCTCATCGCCTACGTCACCCGGTTCATGCCGTACGGCCTTCGCTACACCACCACCTCGATGGTGCAGATTCACAAGGAGCTCGAGGAATCGGCGGCCATGAGCGGCGCCTCGTGGGGCACAACCTTCCGCAGGATCATCCTGCCGCTCCTCAAGCCTGGGCTGCTGGCGGGGTGGATCTACGTGATGATCGTCTCGATCCGCGAACTCTCCACGTCGATTCTGCTCTACAGCCCCGACACCCAGGTGATGTCCATCGTGATCTGGGAGCTATGGGAGAATGGCCAGTACGTTGAGCTGTCCGCGCTCGGCGTACTCTTCATCATCGCGCTGTTCGTGCTCGTCCTGATCGCACAGTGGCTCGGCCGAAAATACGGCGTTAAGGAATAGGACTCGGGAAGACGTTGCTGACAGTCGACGGCCTGTTTACCGAATACACCACAGCCACTGGCGACACCGTGAAGGCCGCACAAGACGTGAGCTTCACTGTGGACGAGGGGCATCTCTTCACGTTGCTCGGTCCAAGCGGCTGCGGCAAGACGACGACCCTCCGATCCATCGCCGGTCTCGAGCGACCTCGCCTGGGCAGCATCACCGTCAACGACCGGGTCGTGTACTCCTCGTCCGCTCGCGTCTTCGTCTCGCCCAATCAGCGCGGCTTCGGCATGGTGTTCCAGTCCTACGCGATCTGGCCGCACATGAACGTCTTTCAGAATGCCGCCTTCCCGTTGGAAGTTGGCGGCCACCGATACCCGCGGCAGAAGATTCGTGACAACGTGATGCAGGTGCTCACCGCGGTGCAGCTCGACCAGTTGGCCGATCGCAACGCAACCACACTCTCGGGTGGCCAGCAGCAGCGGCTGGCACTGGCGCGCGCACTGGTCATGAAACCGGCGCTCCTGCTGCTCGACGAACCGCTGTCCAATCTGGACGCGAAGCTTCGCGAGAAGATGCGTTTTGAGCTGAAGCGTCTCCAGCGCGAGCTGAAGATCACCACCGTGTACGTGACGCACGATCAGGGAGAGGCGCTCGCCCTGTCTCACGAGATTGCGGTCATGCACGACGGACGCATCCAGCAGATCGGCAGTCCGCGCGATATCTACGAGCGTCCAGCGACCCAGTTCGTCGCAGACTTCGTGGGCACCAGTAACTTCATCGATGGCACCGTGACCGGGTCGGCACCGGACGGCTCAGTCGTCGTGCGCACCGAGATCGGCGACGTGACCGTGAGGCCTCTGCAGACGCTAGTGGCCAATGAGCGCGTCGCGGTGTCAGTACGGCCGGAGGATGTGGACTTGACGGAGGAGAGGCCCGCAGGGGGCAACGTCTGGGAAGGCCGCGTGGACCAGAAGGTCTTCCTCGGCGAAGCGGTGGATTTCCAGGTGAAGGTCGGGACGAGGACGCTGCTGTCTCGTCGTCACCCGACGCTGCGCACGAGAATCGGCGACGCGATCTTCGTGCAGCTCGATCCCGAGAAGTGCGTCGTGCTCAAGGTGGCGTGACGTGGCAGGACGCTGGGCGTCAGGCATCACCGTCGACCTGCTGCACGCGGGGTTGAACTCGGAGTTGCGTCATATACGACTCTTGACGATGCCTCTCTGTAGCCGCACTCGCCGGATGAGTCCCAGGAAGGGACGCAGCATGAAGTACAAAGGCAGGAGCCGACCCGCCACACGGACTAGCCGCCAGTCGTCCGTCCACAGCGAATAAATGTAAATATTGTGCCACTTATATCTGAGGTTCGCACGCAACGAGAGCCGGTAGCGGAACTGGGCGGGCATCGCACTGACCGGCGCACGCTCGGTCCAGTACTGCTCATCTTTCACCAGGGCCTTCAGGGCAACGTTGACCAGGCGCGGCACGCATCGTGCCTGCCTCACCACTGCCGATAGCGAGGCAGGGAGCGACGCATCGAGGGCCTCGTGCGCCAACACGAGTCCCTGCGCCAGCATCCGAATGCTGCCGAGATCGCGGGCCCGTGTCACCAACCTGGGCACGTCGAGGCCAGCCGCATCGCCGATCAGCGCGGCAACGTCGCACAACCACTTGAGACGGAACCATCCAGCGTGTGCGCCATGGGCACACAGATACAGCACCAACTCCTCGCGCGGCAGCACCGCCACGGAGCTGTCACCGATCTGGACCAACGCGGCTTTGCGCCAGATGTCCTCGAAACGCAGGGGCAACAGATATGCATTTTGGCTCCAGCGCCAATGCAGTTCCACGTGAATGGCGCGGTCAGGGTGGATATAGCGAAAATCCTTCCGTATCTTCGTGAACACCGCTGCCTGACCGGCGCTCAGCGCAAACCCAGGGCTTGTACGGACATAGCCGGCATCAGCCAGGATCCGGTCCGCTTCCCATACGGACCCAGGTTCGACAAGCAGGTCCAGATCGCCCGCGTGGCGCAGCGTGAGCGACCCATAGGCCTGGAGTGCCAGAACGGGCCCTTTCAACGACATCACCGCGATGGCCGCCCGTTCAAAACGTCGCACGAGCCAGATGAGCTCAGTCGCCTGCGCAAGAGCCAGACGCAGATTCTGTTCGACCCGGCGGTGCAGGTCGGCCCGGATTTGACTGGGAAGCTGCGCGGCGTCGACACATTCCAGACTCTGCCGCACCAGAGGTGCCACGCGGTGTCGGTCCACCAAGGCCAGGAATCGCTGCCAATTGAACGGTTCGTGGCATAACTCAGCGATGCGCTCGGCCTCTCCTGGTCGTAGCCTCTTTCGTGCGCACGCCAACAGGAGACGCATCTCTGGCGCAAACGGCGAGAGGCTCCGATCGAGCGCCCTGTTGCCAAACATCCGGATACGAGGATCTCACGACCTTGCCCCTGGGACCGCGTGCACGCGCGTCGAGGCTCGCGTCCTGGCGATTTCGACTCTCTGTTGACGCGATCATCTGCGACGAGTACAGCCCCTCGCGCAGCGACGGCGCACCGCCGTGTCATTCAAACGTCCGATGTAGTGTTTCACTCTCGCTGTGCTTGGCGCGGCGATGGTTCCGGGCGAGTTCAAATGGAAGATATCGGAATAGGGCCGAGCGGTTCTGACGATCCATATCAGCTCCACGCCGTCGCGGCCGTGCAGACCGGATTGCCGCCAACCCGATGACGAGACCGTAATCGTCAAACTAGGAAACCGAGTGTTCTTCAGGGTCAAGAATGCGGGTGCCGGAATCCTGGAGTTGGTGCAAGAGCGCAGAATGCGGGCTCGCTGAAGTCTCGCATGGGCCGCGTGCGTAAGTTCCTTGAACTCACGAACCGTGAGAAGGCGCAACTCTTTGAGGCGTGCGCGTTGCTGGCGTTTGTCTCGTCGACCATCAGAGTCTTCAAACTGCGACATGTAAGCCGCGTGCTCCACCGAGCCGCAAGATCACGACGCTTCTCCGCATACAGCCGACAGGAGGACATCCACGACGTCGTTGTTGCCGTAAGCCGGGCTGCTTCGGCGAATCCCCTGTGGCGTCGTTGCCTACATCAGGCAATGGCGGCCGAAGTGATGCTGCTGCGACGCGGCTTCGATGCGGTCATGCGCTTCGGCGTCTCGCGTAGTGCCGACAAGGAGTTGGGGTTCCACGCTTGGCTCGAGTACCAAGGCTCCCCCATCGGTGGTTTCCTCGAACCCGGTGACAGATATGCCGTGCTTCAGAGGGATGGTACCGGCGAGCGGGATTCGCGGACCTGAGAAAGAGGGCCTGTGAGTGCAATCGTTGGAATCTACTACCCCAATAACAGACCGACAGACAAGGCATCTCTAAAGAGAATGGCAGAGGCCCTGGCCTATCGCGGGCCAGACTCAGCAGGCCTGTGGAGTGAGGGCTCCGTCGGCCTCGGTCACAACATGTTCCGGACGACTCCTGAATCCCAGCACGAACGGCTGCCCTTGGCTGACAAGACGGGTCGCCTCGTTCTCACTGCCGACGCCCGCATAGACAACAGAGAGGAGATTGTCGCCGCTCTCGGCCTGTCCGACCGCCTCATCGATGAAATCACTGACGGGGAGCTGATCCTTGCAGCCTATGAACGATGGGGTGAGCTGTGTCCCGAGAAGCTGCTGGGCGACTTTGCCTTCACCATCTGGGATGCGCGCGACCAGCTGCTCTTCTCCGCGAGGGATCACTTCGGGACCAAGCCCTTTTACTACTACTGGCGGTCTAATGAGATCTTCGCTTTCGCCTCAGAAGCGCATGCACTGTTCCACGTACCGGATATCCCTCGACAGCTCAACGAAAGCAGGGTGGCCGGCTATCTGGCAGACATCATAGAAAACAAGACCGACACTATGTATCACAACGTCCTTCGTCTCGCGCCCGGGCACAGCTTGACCGTGAGCCGGCGAGGGGTGTCGGAACGCGCGTATTGGTCTCTCGATGGTACACAGGAGCTGCGACTTCGGTCCGACGACGAATATGCGGAGGCGTTCCGGGAGATTTTCACAGAAGCGGTTCGTTGCCGGTTGCGAAGCATCTCCCCAGTGGGTGCCTTTCTCAGCGGAGGGATCGACTCATCCTCCGTCGCCTGCGTCGCTCGCGACCTGCTCGTTGGGCCTTTGCGTACCTTCTCCGCCATCTTCGAGGGTTCGGAGGAGGCTGGCGAACACCCTTTTATCGAAGCGGTCCTCCAGCAGGAAGGATTCGAGTCCGATCTTGTGCCAGTCGATCGCGTCAGCCCGCTCACCTATGCAAACCGCCTTGTCCATCACCCGGATGAACCCTGGGACAATCCTCACGCCTCCATGGGTTGTGCTCTGATTGGCAGAGCATACGAGCGACACGTTCGGGTGTTGCTGGACGGCAACGGTGGCGATAGCACCGTGTCCTACAACTTCGTCCACATGAGGGAACTTGCCAGTCGAATGCGATGGCTCACGCTCTCCAGGGAGGCCGCCGGGCTCTCGAGACACTTCTATCTAAATCGCCGTTCGCCCCGGAACGTCCTTTGGCGATTCGGTTTTCGGCCTCTCGTCCCCCATTACGTGCTTCGAGCGAGAAGCGTTCTCGGCAAGCGAAGACGGCCTGCGCGAGGGTTCAGGGACCTTATCCGGCCCGACTTCGCGAAGCGGGTTGATTTGGCGGCGCGCCTCAAAGCTGTGAAGAGGGAGGAAGCGCGAGCGGAACGAAGTGCCCGCGACTTTCATATGTTTGAAGTTCAGCACAGTATGATCGCCTATGGCATGGAGGCCGGGGACAGAACTACCTCTGCCTTCCCCGTCGAGCTTCGCTCCCCGTTCTACGACAAGCGATTGGTTCAGTTCTGCGTGGCTCTACCACGAGAACAAAGGATCCGCCAGGGCTGGACCAGATTCATCGTACGCCGCGGGCTTGCCGGCACGCTCCCGAAAAGAGTGCTGCGACGTGGTTCCAAGTGGAATCCCAACCCCACCTTCTCGCGGCGTCTTCTCATGTTCGAGCGAGAACGCCTCGAGAGTGTCGTTTCGCAAGGTGCTGATGTCATCGAGGATTACGTGGATGTGTCTGCCCTGCGAAAGGAGTTTGAACAGTACTTGACGCTGGGAGCGCAGTATAGTCCGTATACCATCTGGCCAGCGGTTACGCTTGCTTTATGGCTTTCATCGACGGGCGTTGAGCGTGCATGAGCGCATGGGCACCTTGGCCGGAGCGCGCACGGACAAGGGGACACAAAGGAGGAGTGCAGATGGACTCGAAAGAGAAACCGTTGGCCGAGACCAGTACAACGCAACCATCAGCCAAACAGCCGTACATTGGGCCGACCGTGAAGAAGCTCGGCTCAGTGGAGACGCTCACGACTGGGTCCGTCATGGACCTTCGAGAGGATTTGACCAAGTCATCCAGAATCAAGAATCTCGATAGCTGAGCCGCACGACCCAGAGGATACGAACGAGCTCCCTTTTGCGGACTACCGGTTCTGGCCTGCTCCTCTAGAACGGAGGAACTGTCCGTGTCGTTGTTGTCTTGTTCGGAACCAGGGTGAATTAGCGTGACTCACGTGGCTCAGCTGTTCGATTACAGACTGCACGGGCTACGGGTCCGCTCCTGTATTGCGTTGTCCGAGTTGCCCCTCTGTGACAGAAGCGGCGAGACGGACATCAGCATCGTGGTGGGCCGGGTCCCCGAGACTTTGCCTGATCCAAGGGTCTCCAATCCGGATTACCAGGTCGGAAAAGGGACTTTTCTGTTCACGGTACCGGATGTTGCGCGTTATCTGGTTCGGGATGGACGAGAGATCCTGGTCGAGCGCCTCGACGGCTCCGACGAGCGGGACGTACGGCTGTTCTTGCTGGGCTCAGTTTTTGGAGCCCTGTGCCATCAACGGGGACTGTTGCCCCTGCATGCGAGCGCGGTCAAGGTCGGTCGAGGTTGCGCCGCCTTCGTAGGGCCGCCAGGAGCCGGCAAGTCCACCATCGCTGCTTTTCTGGTACAGCGTGGACATTCGTTGATCAGCGACGATGTGTGCGTGGTGTCGCGATCCCCCGACAATGAGTACTTGGTGCATTCAAGCATTCCACGCCTGAAGCTCTGGGCGGATGGTCTGAAAGCATTGCGAAGGGATATCGGGGCTCTACGTCGCGACCGTACCCGAGTGGAGAAATACCATCTGCCAGTGGATGCCGGTTTCAAGACGGAGGCGTTGCCACCGTGGCGGATCTACGTTCTGCGTGAAGCACCCGGGACTCACCGGGGGGGCATCACGCGGGTCACGGGCTCTGATGCTGTATTCGCGATGATCGCGAACACCTACCGGCCAGTCTTCGTGATGGACATGGGCTTGGGACCACGACACTTCCAGCAATGCGTGGCGGTCGCCAAGGTGGCCGAGGTGTACGAACTGACCCGCCGCCTAGGTTTTGACTACATGGACGACGTCGTGGCAGACCTCGAGGCTCATTGGTGTGGTGCCGACGAAAACGCAGACCGCCGCTCACATCACGTGCCACGATGACCTCCGCGCGGCTAGCCCGATGGCGACAAGAATGCCCTGTCCCGACAAATTAAGGGAGTCCCAGCTAAAGCATGACTGAAGCGCTCAAGATCGACTTCGCGACCATCGTGGTCCGTGGTGATGTTGTCGCCGACGAGATCGACGGCGAGGTCGTGATGGCAAGCCTGGAGCAAGGCGACTATTTTGGCCTGAACACCGTCGGCAGCTATATCTGGGAGTTGCTCGAACAGCCCCGGTCGGTAGCAGCCCTGTGCGAGGCTGTCCTGGAAACATTCGAGGTTGACCGAGAAACCTGCGAGGGCCACGTGCTGGCGTTCCTCACGGAACTTGCCGACGAAAAGCTGGTCCGAGTAGGCGGGCGAGGTCCAGCGGTTTGACCCGACACATGAGATAGCGGGGCGATCACCGAGCTCGATCAGTCGCCCGGATCTCCCCGGGGCGACGTCGATGGCACACCTTCCAGAGTTAGGAACTTACGCCACCTATCGTTGTTTGCTCTCAGCAGGAATGTGGATAAAGACGGCGTAGACGAACGAGAACACCACCAAGGGCTCATTTCCGGGCGTTAGCGGGCAAGTTCGGCCAACACGTCAGCTTGCGACCTGGTGTGACCCCTTAGGGCGGAAGTGCTTATAACGGGTTAAGCGGCCTTCTGTTGCCCGTAAGTGGTCGGGCTGCTTTCGAGTTGCTCGCTAGAGAAAGACCGTGCGATCTGCGCTTGCACACATCTCGGCTTGGATCTTCGGGCTGATATATTTTCCGCCCAAGGCTTTGCTGAGTTCTTCCCCGACCCCACGGGCCGAGCAGCAGAGCCCTCAGCCATAGACCGGTATGCCGTTTTCCTTCGCGTAGCTGATCAGTTCGATCAGCGGTGGCAACCCGACGCCCTGAATATTCTTCGCAATCGCCGGGTTTAGCATCACAACCGAATCGCCCATCAGCGAGATCGAAACATCATGGCCGGCCTCTTTTGCGCCCTTCGCGTGCAGAAACGCAAGCGTCGCCTTTGTCGGGTCTTCCGAACCACTGGTCGCCGTAACATGAAATTTCATCGTCTGCTCCCCTAACCCGGGATAGCAGGCTGCTGAAGAACCCGGGTGATCGGGCCGTTTTCTAAGGATCATGCGAGTCACCACCGACCGACAACGGTGCGCACGGCTGTGCGCTGGCCCCGATCAAGGGGCCGGCGACACGCGCGGCCGGTGATCAGGGACACCTCGCCTCCAGATTCCGCAGCCGGACCAAGTTATAGACCGTGGCGGCGAAGGTAAGCTGCCAATCCACGAGGGCGACACCGCGATGCCGGAGTTTGCGCAAGCCGCCGACGGTCTTCATCCAGCCAAAGACCTGTTCTACGAGTTTCCGTTTCCGCTGACTGACGTGATAGCCCGCATGCCGCGTGGTCCGGCCATCGATCGCACTCCAGCGGACCTTCTGAGCAACGTGGGGCGTGACGGCCCGGATACGGACAGCGGCCACAAAGCTTGCCACATCGTAGCCCTTGTCCGCCCCGACCGTGCTGCCCGGCGGCGCGCTGGCCTCCAGCAACAGCGCCGCTGCCTCGCGTTCGGCGGTCCCCGTCGCGTGAGTCGCGCAGACGTTGGCGACAAGTCCCTGTCGATTGTCCAGCAGCACGTGGCCCAGATACGCCAGCTTGGCTTCCTTCCCCTGGCCCTTCCGAGGCAGCATCGCCTCCGGATCGGTCGTCGACTGGTGCGTGTCGTTGCGCCGCCGCTCCCCGTGGAAGTTGACCGTGGGATTCCCGGGGTCATCGGGCGGGTCGCTCTCCGCCGCGTCCCGGCACCGAAAGCTCTTCAGGCTGGCCCACGCTTCCAATTGGGTCCCATCCACAGTGAAGTGTTCGTCCGAGAGCAGCCCGGCCGCCCGCGCGTGGGCCTGCACCGCATCAAAGAAGGCGGCCGCGAGATCGCCCGCCAGCAGCCGGTCGCGATTCTTGGTAAACGTGGTGGGATGCCAAACCGGGTCGTCCAAATTCAAGCCCACGAACCAGCGGAACAGCAGGTTGTAATTGAGCTCTTCCATCAGCAGCCGCTCGCTCCGCACCGTGTAGAGCACCTGCAGCAACAACGCGCGCAGCAGCTGTTCCGGCGGGATCGACGGACGCCCTGTGTTGGCGTACAGGCCGGCGAACCTGCGCGACATCGTTCTCAGCGCTTCGTCCGTCAGCGCGCGAACCGCGCGGAGCGGATGGTCGGCTGGCACGCGCTGTTCCGGCGACAGGTAGCTGAACATGTGAGTGCTTTGCTCATCGTGTCCGCGCATGATGGGGCTCCCTTCAGCGGTGTTGGGAGCATGGTAGTACGCCGGGATCGATCTGTCGATCCCATTTCACGGAGTTTTTCAGCAGCCTGCTAGTGCTCGGCACCCCGCTCGCGGAGGCCCAGACGCTGCCCCCGGGCGTGGAGCAGGGACCGTCGATCGCGGGCATCACCGAATACTCGTTTCCGAACGGCCTGCGTGTCCTGCTTCTTCCGGATCCCGGAAGCAGCACGATCACGGTCAATGCCACCTATCTCGTCGGTTCCCGTCACGAAGGCTATGGCGAAACCGGCATGGCCCACCTGCTCGAGCACCTGCTCTTCATCACGAGCACGAACGGCGTCGAGATCAAGCAGGAACTGGAGGACCGCGGGGCACGGTGGAACGGAACCACCTGGTACGACCGCACGAACTACTACGAGACCGTTCCCGCGTCGGATGAGAATCTCCGCTGGGCACTCGAGCTCGAAGCCGAGCGCATGGTGAACATGCGCGTCGATCGGGACGTGCTCGATACCGAGATGACCGTGGTCCGGAACGAGTTCGAGAGAGGAGAAAACAGCGTCACCCGTGTGCTCGAGCAGCGGGTCATGTCGACGGCGTATCTCTGGCACAACTACGGGAAGTCCACGATTGGCTCGCGGAGTGATATCGAAGACGTCACGGCCGTTAGGCTGGCCGCCTTTTATCGTAAGTACTACCGGCCGGACAATGCTGCGCTCATCGTTGCCGGAAGGGTCGATCCATCGAACACGCTCGCGATGATTGCCGAGACGCTGGGAACGATTCCACGCCCGGAGGTCGCCATCGAACCGACCTACACCGTCGAGCCGCCCCAGGATGGGGAACGCACGGTGGTGCTTCGCCGAGTGGGCAGCGGCCAGAACCTGATGATTGCCTATCACACACCCGCCATGGCTCATCCCGACGCCGCCTCAGTGGAGGTGCTGTCAGGGATCCTCGCCAGTGGCGGCACGGGCCGCCTGGAGCGGGCGCTCGAGGACACGGGCAAGGCTCTTTCGATCAGCGCGTCCGCCTACAGCCTGCACGACCCCGGACTGATCCTGTTCTCGGCCACGCTCAACGACGAACAGTCGATCGAGGAGGTCCAAACGATTCTGCTGAGCACCCTGGACGACCTGGCGCAGGAGGGCCCGACGGTCGAGGAGGTGGAACGGGCGCGAACGCGCATCCTCCAGGGCATGGATCGGACCATGGCCGATTCGCAGCGCCTTGCGATGATCATGACCGAATCGTCGGCGGCCGGCGACTGGCGGCTGCTCTTCACGAACTACGAACAAATCCGGCGCGTCACCCGGGAGGACGTCCAGGGCGTGGCCGAGCGCTACCTGAAGGACTCGAATCGCACCGTTGGCACGTTCATCGCGGAGCCGGACACCGAACGTGCCGTCGTTCCGGCCGCACCGGGGATTGACGCGCTCCTGGCTTCCTACCCGCCGGACATCAGCGTCGAAGCCAGAGAGGCCCTCGACCCGTCGCCGGCCAGCCTGGAGACCAGGATCGACCGTTCGACGCTCGATGGCGGGTTCCGGTTGGCGCTCCTGCCCAAGCAGACCCGCGGCGGGCGGGTGCAGGCCTCAATAACGCTCCGGCACGGCAACGAGTCGACACTCGTCGGCCGCGATGCGGTTGCCGAGTTGACCGCGGCGCTCCTACTTCGCGGCTCGCAGTCGAAGTCGAGACAGCAGCTTCAAGACGAGATGCAGGCACTCAATGCCACCATCAACGTGAACGGCGGTCTGACCAGCGTCACGGCGTCGATCTCGACGACCGCGGAGAATATGGTACCGGCCATGCGCCTGGCGACTGAAATTCTGCGGGAACCCGCTTTGCCCGAATCCGACTTCGAGCAAATCCGAGCCCAGAGAATCGCGAGACTGGAACGGTCGCTCACCGAGCCGGAGTCCCTTGTCGCCGAGACGCTTCAGCGGAACCTCAGCCCCTACCCCCGAACCGATGTCCGATACGTCCCGACGATGCGCGAGGAGATTGACAACCTGCGCGCCGTGTCCCTGGACGACGTGGTTGGATTCCATCAGGAGCTCTATGGTGCCGATCAGGGCGAGCTCGTCGCCGTTGGACAGTTCGACCCGAGCGCCGTCGAAGCGGCCGCTGACGATCTGTTCGAATCGTGGAGGAGTGAGCAGCCCTACGCCCGTATCGTCAACGACTACATCAACGTTGAGCGCATCGATACGACGATCGAGACGCCCGACAAGGAGAATGCACGGTTTGCGGCCGGACTACGGCTGCGCATGACGGACTCTGACCCTGATTACGCCGCGATGGTGATGGCGAACTACATGCTCGGGGGCGGCATCACGGCGCGCCTACCCAATCGGATCCGCAATCGGGAAGGGCTGAGCTACGGCGTAGGCTCGAGTTTCTCAGCGCCGCCTGAAGGCAATGCCGCCGTATTTTCGGCCTCGGCCATCGCCAACCCCACCAACATCCCGAGGGTCGAGTTCAGCTTCACGGACGAGTTGGAGAGAACCCTTCGCGACGGATTCGCTGTCGAGGAACTGGCCACCGCCAAGCAGGCGCTGCTTGACGAACGGACGGGGAGCCGGTCCAGCGACCGGGGCCTGCTGAACCTGATGTCCGCACGCGAACGATGGGGGCGGACCCTCGCCTGGGACGCCGAGCTCGATCGGGCCCTCGCGGCCTTGACCGTAGACGAGGTCAACGCGGCGTTTCGCCGGCACATCGACCCGACGGCGATCTCCGTTGTCAAGGGTGGCGACTTCGGCGCAACGGGTCCGCCCCAGTAACGCGGGTAGCCGTCGTCACCCGACTCCGCGCACGAGAATCGGCGACGCGATTTTCCTGCAGCTCGATCCCAAGAAGTGCGTCGTGCGCAAGGTTTAGCCGGACGCGAACTGCTCGGCGAGCACTGAGCCGTTTGCCCTCGACTCGGCGGTGGTTACCGCGAGACTCTCGCGGCAGCTTCCGCCCTACGGAGTAAGCGAAATGCGACCACCAGAGCTCACACCCCCCCGCGAACCCCTGGAAAGGGTCGGATCGGTCGAACTGCTGGACGGCCACGGTGTCGCCCTCTCTCGTTTCGAAGTCGGCGACAACCTGCTTGTTCGATGCAGTGGCTTGTCGGCCGAGCGCTCTCACACGGTCCGCCTGGTCGATCAGGACCAGGTCGAGGTGCTGGCCGCCGAGCTGTTGTCGAACCGGCATGGGGAAATCGAGCCGACTGTCCTCTGGCCCGACATTGGCCTTGGCGACCCGGAGACCGGCAACCGCCACGAATACGCCACGCTGGCAGAGGCGCAGGGAGCGCTGGGAGATGGAACGTGCAGCGTCGAGGTTCTCAACGGGGAAGACGTCACCTGTTCGGCGGTTTTCGAGATCTCCTCCGAGCGCACTCGCCGGAGGCTCCTCCCGGTCTCCGAGTCGGGCGAGTTGCAGCGCGGGCTCCTCTTGGGCCAGGAGGACCTCCTGGTGCGCGGCGAGCAGTTCCCACCGGGAACGATCATCGACCTGTACCTGCTGCCGCGCCACTACGACTGGCGCGACGGAGACGAGTTCGAGCCAGTCACCCACGACGACGGCACGCTGGTCACGGCGCAGGTTCGGCTCGAGCCGCACCAGACTGACTTCACCGCGTGTCTCTGGCCCGCAGACCGCACACAGCCCGGCAGCTACGACGTACTCGGCCGGGTAGTCCTCGATGACGAGTTCGGAGTCACGGAGCGTCTGGTTCGACCGCACGACGTCCTGTCCGAGCGACTGCTGACCACCGTCGTCATCCGGAGCGAACCCGGCTCGGTGACGCCGTTCCGTGGCGCGATCCCTCCGGTGGGGATGCCAGTTCACCACATACCGATCATTCCGGCCGAGATCGCCGGCGAAAAACTCCAGGATTTCCCGCACTTCGTGTTCACAAACGTCTTTCCGGTTGGCGCAGACATCTGGGCCGGGCTCGACGCGGCGGCACTCGGCGTTGGTTCGAAGGGCAAGCGGAAAATCCGGTACTACGTCGTGAAGCACCGCACGACCTGGAGAGGCGGCGAGACCCTCACGGACGTCCGACCGTCCCAGCCGTCCAGCACACCGGCATCGGCCAGGAACACCACGACGGCAGTCGTGACGTCCCCCGGTTGCGTCAACGGCAACATCAGCCTGATCTGGTCGAACGCGACGGCCAAGGGCGACTACGACCTGGTCGTGGACACGGGCACCCCTCCCAACCCTGTCTCCTTCAAGGGTGACGGCCGGTTCGACCCTGACAAGGGTGACCTGATCGACAAACTCCCGAAGGCTGGTTTCTCCATCGTGGACGATCCGTCCGTGAAGCCGGCGGGGCGGTCGCTGAGACAGAAGCATCAGATCGTCGGCTCCTACATCCCGATCAAGGCCGGCGGTGTGACCACACCAGGAGGGCCGTTCGGCGCGGCGACCCACGGGGTGATCAACCGCTTCGAGATCCGCGCCGACGTGTACTATCCACATCACGCCGTTGCGGCCCCACTGCCGCTGCTCATCCTCATTCCGGGCTATGCCCGAACCTACTCGCACCACACGAACTACCCCTACGAAGCAGGCTACGACTATCTGCTGAAGCATGCGGTCGAGTTCGGGTTTGCGGCGGTGACGATCAGGACGGAAGCGCACCTGGACACCCAGTTGACCGCCGGGGCCGGCGCCGACTCGCGGGTCAACGCGCTGTTCGAGCATCTGCTCGAACTCGAGAAACTCCATTTGACCCCGCAGACCGGTCCCGGTGGTATCCCGAGCAACTGGCTGCATGGAAGACTCAATCTCAAGCATATCTACCTGATGGGCTTCGGCGTCGGCGCTGACGCCGCGATCGAAGCAGCGGTCGTCAACCAGAAAGGGTACAAGGGCACGCGCAACACCGGACCGGGTCACTTCGGCATCAAGGGGGTCATCGCCGTGTCACCTGAGGACCAGCGGGGCGGCACGCCCGACCAGATCACGCTCAGCACGGGCAAGCTCCTGGCCATCTACGGCAGCAACGACGGTGTCAATACCGGGTGGAACCCCACGTTCAAGTGGTATGGGTCGGCGTTCAGCATGTATGACCGAGCACCGGTCGAGAAGGCGATGGTCTTCATCGAGGGCGGCACCTATGGGCGGTTCAACCAGCAGGACAATCTGGCTATCGGGAAGCTTCCCGGCGGGGTGGAGCGTTTCGTCGACGCAACGGCGAAGACAATCGCCAGCCAGAAGGCGCACGAGGACCTGCTGAAGGGCTACGTGGCCGCGTTCCTGTTGGCGCACCAGCACGGCCTGACGGACTATCAAGGGTATCTGACCGGAAAGTTCCGCATCCCCCAGGCAAGGCGCGTCAACGTCTTCACGCAGCATCAGAACCCGACGAAGCGGCTGGTGGTCGAGAACTACGAGAAGAGCCGGAGCGGCCCGTCGACCCCAAGCAAGAAGAACAGACTCGGGGGCACCATCAGCTACCGTGATCTGGCCGCGCCGACCGAAGGCATGCTGCACACGCTCGACAGCTACTGTATTCACGACGCCCTGGGCATCAAGATCCGCTGGGGCGCAACGCAGCCGACGTCGCTGCCGCAGATGCCGCGCTACGTGCTTCAGATTCCGCAGCAGCATGGGGACGTTTCGGCGTTTGGCTATCTGAGCTTCCGGGTGGCCCAGACCGTGGGCAGTACGGCGAACGCGACGAACAAGCCCCAGAACTTCTGGGTGGTGCTCGGCGACGCGGCCAATCGCGAGCGCGCGGCCCTGGCAGCGCACTTCGGCGATATCCCGTACCCCTATCGACCGAGATACGCGAAGAGCTACACCGGGCCAGCCGGCATCGACCCCGGGGCGCTTCGAACGAAGGCGGCGCTCACGACCATTCGAGTGCCACTGCACGTTTTCACGATGGAGTGCGTACCGGACCCCAGCGTCGATCTCAGCGCCATCACCATGGTCGCCTTCGACTTCGACGCTGTGCCCAGCGGTGAAATCCTCGTGACTGACATCGAGTTCACCATGTAGAAGCTGCACGAACGCCGTCAGGTCCGCGCGAGCAACGAGTTGACCGCCAGCCATCGCGGGCAAGGAGCGCTGTCGGAGCGGCGGCCTGACGCATAATAGGTCTTCGGTTAGCTTTCGAGCCCCACTAATGTTTCCCATCGTCTCTCTCAAGTGGTTGATTTCCAGGTGAAAGTGGGCACGCGGACCCTGCTGTCCCGTCGTCACCCGACCCTGCGCACGAAAATCGGCGACGCGATGTTCGTGCAGCTAGATCGCGAGAAGTGCGTCGTGCTCAGGGTGGCGTGATGGCTGAACGCTGGGCGTCGGACATCATTGTCGACCTGCTGCACGCCTACGACCTGCCGTACGCCCCGCTCAATCCAGGGGCCAGCTATCGGGGGCTGCATGATTCGATCGTCAACTACGGTGGGAATCGTCCGGAGATGCTGCTCTGCCAGCACGAGGAAACCGCAGTGCAGATCGCGCACGGCTACGCCAAAGCGAGCGGCCGGCCCATCGTCGCGATCCTGCACAACCTCGTCGGACTGTTGCACGCCAACCTGGCGATCTATTACGCCTACATCGACCGCGCCCCGGTGTTCATCATCGGCGCCACCGGTCCGATGGACGAGACCAAACGCCGCCCACGCATCGACTGGATTCACACCGCCCAAAGCCAGGGCGAGGCGGTGCGTGCCTATACGAAATGGGACTACCAGCCGCACGTGATCGACGGAGTCCCCGAGGCATTTGCGCGCGGATATTCGGTGATGATGACCGAGCCGCGAGGCCCGATCTACATGTGCTACGACGCGTGGCTGCAGGAGCAGCCGCTCGATCATGAGGTGGCGATGCCACCGACCGGCGCGGCCAGGGTGCCGACGCGGATCGCACCAGAGCCGGACGCCCTCGCCTCAGCCGCCGACCTGATTGCCGCGGCCGCCCGTCCGGTGATCATCGCCGAGTATGTAGGTCGTGAGCCCGAGGGCTTCCATGCCCTCGTCGCGCTCGCCGAGACCGGCGGCATTCCGGTCTACGACGTCGACAGCCGCCTGAACTTCCCGACGCGCCACCCGCTCAACATGAGCCACACGAAGGATGTCTTCCGAGACGCAGACCTCGTCCTCTGCCTTGATACCCGCGACTGGGAAAAGCCGACGACGGAGCTGGCGAGCGCGACTCGGGAGGTGGTGTCGGTCGTACCGCCCGGTGCCAAGTGGATCGACATCGGCTTTGGCGACCTCGAACTATCGAGCTGGACGTTCGACTACCAGCGACTCCATCACGCGGACCTGCAGATTCTCGGCGACACGACGATCGCGATTCCGGCGCTCACGCGCCTGCTCGAGACGAGGATCGCGAAGGACGCGGCGCTCGGTGCACGGATCACCGCGCGCACTGACGAGACCGCCATCAAGAGCCGGGCACTCTGCGAGGGGTGGGCGCGCGATGCGTCTGTGGACTGGGACGCGAGCCCGATCTCGCTGCCGCGGCTCGCCTCCGAGGTGTGGGACGCCATCAAGGATGAGGATTGGGTGCTCAGCGCCGGCACGCTGGAACAGTGGACGCGCAAGCTCTGGGACTTCGACAAGCCCTACCGACACCCGGGGCGGTCGCTCGGCACGGCCACCCAGTTCGGCATCTCCATCGGCGTGGCGCTGGCGCATCGCGACGAGAAGCGGCTCGTGGTGAACATGCAGCCCGACGGCGACCTCATGTTCGACGCGGGCGCCATGTGGGTCGTGGCCAAGCACCGCATCCCGATGCTGGTGGTGATGTACAACAACCGCGCCTACTACAACGACTGGGAACACCAGATCCGGATGGCGAAGCTCCGTGACACGCCGGTCGAGCGGGCGTATATCGGCATGGACCTGGACGACCCGGCGCCGGACTTCGCCGCGATGGCGCGGTCGATGGGGTGGTACGCCGAAGGCCCGCTCGAGTCACCCGAGGGGCTCGCCGACGCGCTGACACGGGCCATCGCGCGTGTGAAGGCGGGGCAACCGGCGCTGCTGGACACCATCACGCAGAAGCGATAATCGGGCTCCTGGCGACAAGGCACGGCATGTCCTCCGCGAAACCGGCTCAGCTCGTCGATACGCTTCACACAGGTTCAGACATAGGGGCTCGCTTCGCGCTTACGCTGACTACGGTTTCGCTCCGGACATGCCGTGCCTTGCCGCCTACCCCCTGGCAACCTTGAAACAACACATCATGACTACAACAACTGCGATTCACACGGTCGGCGTGATTGGCGCGGGCCGCATGGGCCTGCCGATCGTCGGCCATCTCGCTCGCAAGGGCTTTGCCGTGGTTGTCCACGACATCGACGAGGGGAAGCACGAGGCGGTGACGAAGCTGGGCGCTGCATGGGCGGGGAGCCCGGCCGAGCTGGCACGAGGGTGCGAGGCGGTCCTGGTCTGCGTCGGTTTCGATCAGGAAATGCGCGAACTGCTCACGGCCGGTCGCCTGCTCCAGCAGCCCCCGCACGCCACGATCGTGGCCGTGCTGTCGACGGTGCATCCGCGTACGGTCCAGGAGTTGGCACGCGTGGCCCAGCCATTCGGCGTGCATGTGGTTGATGCGACCGTCTGTCGCGGCGGCCGAGCCGCAGACGAGGGCACCTTACTGTCGTTTGTCGGCGGCGCACCGAGCGTCGTGGAACGGCTCAGGCCGGTGCTCGCCTGCTACGCCACCGACATCGTGCACACGGGCGATGTGGGCACGGCGCAGGTCGCCAAGGCCGCCAACAACATGGTGATGTGGGCGTGCCTCATCGCCAATCACGAGGCGCTCGCGCTCGCCAAGCGCTTCGGGATGGATGTGGAACTGCTGCGCACGGCGCTGCTCCGGAGCAGCGCTGACAACTATGTGCTGCGCAACTGGGAGGTCAACACGATGGCATGGGCCGAGGACGACATGGAAATCGTCCAGAAGATGGCGCACGACGCCGGTATCGGTCTGCCGCAGGCCGGACTTAACCGGGAGCTGTGCCGTACCCTCAAGCCGAAACGGTTCCGGCTGGACGAATACGGCGTGTAGCGCCCTGACGTCGGCAGCTCGCTTCGCGCTTACTAGAAGCGGTGTCATAACCTCGCTGCGGGTGGCCGCGGACGGGGCCGCCCCGTTCGCGCCGCAGGCGCCTTCCGCGTTACAGATGTTTTTGGCGCCGAGCACGAATGGGGCTGTCCGCGGTCAGGACCCGTCTTGAGGTTATGACACCACTCTACAGCGTCGCGAACTGGATGCAGACCGGCTTCGGGACGTCGACCTTCGCGCCCGTCGGCGTCAACCTTCCACTGTCGGCGTCGACCGCAAAGGTCACGATGCTATTGGTGCGCTGATTCCCCGCGAAGATGTACCGCCCCGACGGGTCGAACATGAACGCGCGCGGCGTGCCACCCTGCGTGGACACGATCTCCACCAACGTCATCCGTCCGGACGCCTGGTCGATACCGAAGATGGCCAGGCTGTCGTGACCGCGATTACTGCTGTAGACGAATCTCCCATTCGGATGTACGTGCACGTCGGCCGGTGAATTGCGCTCGGTGAAACCTGCCGGAATCGTGGGCAGCGTCTCGATCAGGCTGATGTCGCCTGTGTTCACGTCGTAGCGGTAGGACGACAGGCTCGACTGCCGTTCATTGACAACAAAGACGTACGGCAGGCTCGGGTGGAAGGACGAGTGTCGTGGCGCGATACCGGGTGCCGTCTGGAACGCCTTTTCGTCGGTGAGCGTGCCGGCCCTCAGATCCACACGGTGGGTGTAGATACGGTCGGTCCCCTTGTCGCACGCGAGCACGATGCGATTGCTGGGATCGAAATTCACCGAATGCGCATGGGCGCTTCGTTGCGAGTAATCGTCCACGCTCGTCGTTCTCTCCAGCACCGCCACGTCCGAGGCAGGCCCAAGCGTGCCATCCGGCCGCACTGGAAAGAGCGCCACCGTTCCGTCGTCCCAGACCCTCTCGATCTCCGGGACGCCATTCCTCTTGACCACTCTCACCGCAGGATCGTAGTTACCGTGATTGGCGACGATGACCCCGGAGCCGGCTCGGTCGATGGCGACATAGGCCGGATAGACACCCATGGACGGCTGCGTGCCGATATGCGTGAACGAGCCGTCCTGCTGGTTGATGGCGAAGGTCAGCATGCCGCCGCCGCTGAAATTGCCGTCGTAGTTTTCGACCTCGTTACTCGCGTAGAGAAAGCGCCCGTTCGGGGCCACGGCGATGTACCCGACGTTGAAATTCTCGAACTCTGGCCCGGTTGTACGACTGACGGGTGTGAGGGAGCCGTCGCTCATGTCCACGGAGAACGCATGCATACCACCGCCGCCGCCGACGCCGAACGGTCCAACGGTCCAGGATCCAACATACGCGTACAGCCTCTGCCCTGATTGCGCTCCTGATTGCGCTCTTGCGGCCGTCATCGGGGCGACCAGCCCGGCCCCCAGGAGCGCCAAGAGGTCCCGCCGAGATAAGTCGTTATTCATAGCGCTCAATTCCTTTGCTCTTCGTCCGGTTGTTGCGTCCTGCGGGACCCACGATTGGCCCTCAACCGACGCCCATCATAAGCCCAGGGTGATTATGCACTTGGCAAAGGCGAGCGCCTGCTTGAACTTCGGTTCGTGCTCCATACGTGCGAACATTAGTAAAAGAATGCATCACAAGCGCCGCAGGGCGAAACATCGCAGAGCTGGATGCCTCTGGTGCAAGCCCTACAAACGCGGCGGGCAATCGAAGTTCATCAGGCTCAAGGGGCTGACGGCTCCGCGCCGACTGGCTGACCTGAAAGCCGAGTAGAAGACCATGCAACGCGCACTACGCCAAAAGATGAGTGCTGACGGCCGGGAGTGGACTGACCAGACGTACCGGACGCGGCGCATCTTTACGGGAATGCGCCGCCTTGGCGTCGGAAAGTGGATCAAGAACCGACTTACCTGTCAGCGTCGCCGGGCTCCGATTCGGGCCGACGATTCAAACTGACTGGGTGTTAGCGAGGGGCCGCGCTCTTGCGGCTTACTCGCGTGCGCCCTACCGCTGTCCTGGCCTTCTTGGGTTCTGGCTTCGGCCACGGTGCCTGGAGCGCCTGTTCGATGGCCTGATCGAACGGCACAGCGATCCGTATCCGCTCGCGTGGGTCATGCTCTCGGTGTTGCGGTTGTTTCAAGTCATGGCTCCCTACCTGTTCCGATACACGTCTTTCCGATGTCCGATGTCGAGTACGACAACCTCAGACCTTCGTAGGGCGTAGAGCGCCCGGTAGTCACCTGAGCGGACCCGGTACACCTCATCTGTTCCGTTCCCCATGCTTTGTACCTTGCACGAGCCGGGCGGCTTCGGATTGTCTGCGAGTGCGGCGATCTTCTTGGCGATCTGTTTACGAACCTTTTTCGGCTGGACATTCCTCAAACTCGCAAGCGCAGCTTCAGAGTACGCGATTGCGACCAGTGTCCCCATGCGCTCCTACAGAAGCGCCTCAAGCCTCTTCGCCAACTCACCGCCACGAACAATCTTGCTCGGGTCCTGCTGAATCTCCTGTAGCCGCGCGGTCGCGACCTTCGCATCTTCCTTGTCACCCTCAATCTCGGTGGTCAACAGCTTCCACGACTGCTCTATTTCCGCGTGCGCGGCCTCTTGGTACTCCATCCCCTTAATAACTGGTAAGCCGATGCCCTCAAGGAGCCCGCGATCCTGTGGGACGGGAACGACGATGTTCTCCACGTCGTCCACTTCCAAATGGTCCACGATGGCCCCGTAGATATTTGCTTTCAACTGGTGCTGGCCGAGCGGGGACAGGAGGTACTGATACAGATAGCCTCTCAGCGCCTCGTCTTCGACTTCGACACGAATCAGATTATTCGTACCGATGGCCCCGTCGTGGTAGCTCGTGACGTACACGATCCGGCCTACTGTCCCAGAGTCAGTGATCAGGATCATCCCTCGCGAGAGGTAGAGCTTCTCGATCATCTTTTTCTGGATCGGCTTTGCCCGGTTTAAGTCGAGGTACTTGATGTTCTCGCCACGTGTTTGCGTGATCGCGTTGCCGGTGAAATAGCGCAGGATGCCCGGACCAGACGTGACGCCCTTCTCGGCGTACGGACGTTTGAACCTCGGCCCCGCGTAAATCTTCGCGAGGTGGCCGAGACGTTCAGCGGTCCACTGCTCCTGCTCACCTAGGAGGAGCGCGGCTTGTCGTGCGGCCGAGTAGCGGGGCAGATAGCGTACAGGGTTGAGGTTGAGATTGTCCGTGAGTTTGGCTCGCGGAATCTTGAAGTAGTAGTCAGAATCGGGCTTCTTGCCCTTTTGGATGGTCTCCCATGCGGCGAAAATATCGTCGGCATCATGATCGAGCACCTGCCGCCCATCCACGATAATCTCGTCGCCCTTGCTATCGGTCTTGTAGATGGGCTCTCCGACGCCGTTGTGCCCGATACCCTGCGAGATCGCCATGAAGATCGCATAGTCGTCTTCCTTGGAGGATTCGGTCTTCTTCTTTTCCAGCACGAGGAGCGCGGCTTTCGCGTCCGTGTGCGGCTTGAACGTGTCGTCGTGACAGTTAACAACGGCGAGGACTCGCGTCTCTCGCAATATCAACATGCGGACAGGGAGGGCCTTGTCATTGTCGAGTACGCCACGAGGCACGACGATGCCGATTCGACCGCCCGGCTGTACCCAGGTGATACACCGCTCAACGAACAGGTACTCGGGCGGCACGCCTTCACCAGACAGCGCCGTAGTCGGGGCGAGTTCTCCTCTAGTGCGCCGCCACGCGTGACCGACTTGGAACTGCTCTAGAATCTCCGGTTCACGCTCGGCCGTGATTTTGTGTGCAGACGTGGCTCCGAAGGGTGGGTTCGTCAAAATAATTGTCGGGGGGCTCGTCTTCGGCTGAAATCCACGTGGGAGGCGACCAACGGGCTCAAGACTATCGCCCCGCACAAGTCCAGAGTGTCCGTCGCTCGCAAGCACCATGTTCGTGCGTGCGACCTTCACGAGCTTCGGCGACTTGTCTATACCGAAGATACGATTCCGAAATGCATGTACCGTTTTGGTTTTCGATGCTCGCGTGCGGTCGGACTGCATGATGTTCCGCGTGACGTGACGCATCGCAGAAATCAAAAAACCGCCCGACCCCATCGCTGGATCAAGAATCACGTCACGTTCACCAGGATCGACGAGCTTCACGATCAACTGCACCATGATCCGGTGCGTGAAGTACTGCCCCCGATCGCCTTTCAAGTGAGACCCGACGTACACCTCATAAGCTGCACCGACGACGTCGTAAATCTCATCGGACTCGTCATCGGCCACGAACCGGAAGTCCTGAAGCTCAGAGACCACCGTCGCGATCTCCCGGTCTCCTGCCGTGATGCGTTCGTGTTCGTCGAAGATAGCCGTGTTGTCGTCGCGCACGTCTTCAAATAATCGCCGCGCGCGGCCAGCCACGCGCTTGCGACCGTCCGCTGATTGCAGTTCAGTCGCGGTGCAACGGAACTCGCAGGTGTCGCCAGGATTCAGTTCATCGCGGTACTTCGCGAGGATGATCCGCACCATGTCCATCGCGAGATCGTCCGAGTCGATGCCGACTTTGTAGAGTGCGTTGTGACACCGCTTGAACGTCTCAACAAGATCATGTGGGGTGCGAAGTTGGTGCTTCTTGTGCTTCCCGATCGCGTCCCAGTCCTCATCGGCGTGTGGGATGTTCGGCCACTCGTCAAGATGGTTCTTGACACGATGCAGATAGAGCGGTGCGTCCTTGTCGTTCAGCCAGACGCCACCTTCGGCAGAACTCGCGAAAATGTAGGACTTGAGTTGCGCCTGTCCGCTCTTTTGGTCTGGTGCCTTTGTCTCGACAATCAGGCGAATGCGACCCTGATCCTTGCGCGTGGCGGTTTCTGGTGCGTCGTAGATCGCGATGTCCGCGAATTTGGTGCCGGAGCCGATCTGGATCGGCGTATTGAACACCATCAGGGCCTTCGCGTAGCCGTACTCGTGGTGCAGCTTCCGAGCGTAGTTCTGGCGGACGTGCTCTTCGGGTGTGTTCTGGCGGAGTACGCTCGAATCTAGAAAATCAACGATTCGACCGTCCGCAGTTAGGCGGAGCCGGTCGCTCGCGATGAGCGTGAGTTGTGTCGCAGCGTGCGGCATCGGCTCGCCTCATTGGACGGCGCAGCGTCATCCGCTTCCCTTCTGCCTTACGGATACCCTCGATGGTTCGGAGTCCGTCCGTCAGCGTCCGGGTGTTGTAGCGGAAGTCGAACTCGCCGAGGTACTGGTCGAGATGCTCTTTACTAACGTGATGATAGACCCCGTTTATCCCTCGTTTCAAGAGAGAAAAGTACCCCTCGACTGTATTCGTGTACGCCTCACCTCGGGCGAACTCATCAGCAGAATGGTTGACCGTCTGGTGGCTCGCGAAGTCGCGCCCAGGCGTCCGATAGATGCCGTACTGGTCCGTCATCAGCGTGGCGCTCGGATCGACGTGTTCACGGAGGGCGGACCGCAGGTTCTTGGCCGTCACATTTGGCATGACCATGCTCCGAACCTTCCCGCCACGCTGGAGAAGCGAGACGACTGGCGTCTTGTGTGAGCCAGGGCCGGGGCGACCACGCATTGTTCCCCGTTTCCGACGAGCGCCAACATACGTCTCGTCCGCCTCCACCGTCCCGGTCAGTCGCTCGACGGCGATGGAGTCCTTCATCGCGTAGCGAATCTTGTGGAACATCAGCCACGCGGTACGGTACGAGCCGATCTTCAACATGCGCTGAAGCTGAAGCGCAGACATCCCCTTCTTGGACGAGCAGAGTAGGTAGAAGGCTGCGAGCCACAACCGAAGGCCCTTCTTCGCGCCGTGAAAGATCGTCCCAACCGTGACGGTGAACTGCTGACGACACGCGCCACAGTCGTAGAGTCCAGGGCGCACCTTCTTGGCGGGGTTTGGCGTGATAGCGTGAATCTTCGTCTCGTCGGCGTTTCCGCAGTGCGGACAGAAGCGCCCCTCTTGCCAGCGCACGGCCTCTAGGTAGAGCCGGGCGTCTTCATCCGTGGCAAAATGAGCCAGTATCTCGACAAGGTCTAGCTCTGGAGGGGTAGGCGGGAGCGGTGTCTTGACTGCCATGCCCCAATTCTAGGGCCTGTATCTGCATTTGTCAAGTGCATAGTTACCAAGCCCAGTTGGAGCCCAGCCGACAGCCCTGCCGTCAAGTTTGCCCAGCGCGGATTTCATGAGCGCGTAGCTCCCGAGGAACCGCAGGCAGTCCACACCCGCCGGGGGGAACACCTCGACCGTCTGCTAGGCAGAAGTCAAATCCGCGTTAGTCGCCTGGACTCGGCAACCCGAAGTAGGATCCGGTAATGGCTCACGACAAGAACGACGCCGCGGCACCCGAAATGATCGTGAACGAATCCCACTACCACAGCAAGAAGGACCGGGTGTTCGTCCGGGCGATACAGGGTCACTACAACCTGACGGCAGAGCTTGCGCGGCTACGCGCGATGCCACGTGTGAGGAAGGGACGCGCGATCGCGTTCACCGATGGTCCGCAGACGTTCAGCCGACACTACGTCGAGCCCAAGGACGGCATTACCCAGATGTTCCACCTGCACATCGAGGAATGGGCGCCGAACGCCAAGTCACAGAAGCATGGCCACGTGAACGAGGCCGCGTTCTACATCCTCGACGGCGAAGGCTACGAGATCCATGACGGAGTCCGTTACGACTGGAAAGCGGGCGACGTCTCGATCGTGCATAACAACTGCGTGCACCAGCACTTCAACGCGAGCCCCACCAAGCCGGCGCGCGCACTGGTTATGAAAACGAAACCGATGTTCATGTTCATGAACATGTTGTTTCAGCAGATGGTGGAACCGCGCCCGACGGTGCCCGCGCCAGGAGGTGAGGGCTTCCAGGTGCGCGAACGCGAAGACGACTTCAACCACGACAACGACACAGAGTAAGGCAAAGCGCAGTAGGAGACCGTAGCGATGGCATGGAGCGAATCGAAGGCGTGGCGGCACGGCACCCAGAATCAGCAGTTCTATCAGGCGCTGCTGGATGACGCGGAAGCGGCGCCGGCGCGGAACGCAAAGCGGAAGAAGGTGCTCCACCCCGAGGACATGCCGTGGGAGATGTCGCGTCAAGGGCTGCTCAAGCACCTGGTCAACGAGGCCATGAACACGCGCATGGAGACGGTGGACGCCTACATGCAGATCATCCCGCCCGGCAGTCGCTCGGGGAAACATCGGCACCTGGCGGAGGAATGCCTCTACGTGCTCGAGGGACGTGGCTACGACCTGCACCAGGACTGCGACGTCGAGATCACCGACACGTATCACTGGACGCCGCAAGAAGAGGTGAAGCGCTACGAATGGGAAGCGGGTGACGTCATTTATGTTCCGCCCAACACGATTCATCAACACCTCAACGCGAGCTCGGACCAGCCGGTGCGCCTCATCTCGGTGATCAACCGGATCTTCAAGGCCTGTGGGCTGAACGACCTCGAACAGATCGAGGACGCGCCGGAGTACGACTCGACCGTCGTGCTGAACGCCGAGATCGTGGAGAGCTATCTGCGGGGTGTCGCGGCGACTGGAGCGTTTTCGAGTTCTTCGTAGCAACGAATAGCATGTGGCACCTATATAGCCCGAGGCAGCAGCACATCCGAGCACCATGGACAAGTCGAAAACGCTTTAGCTGAGCCGGTGGACATGACGTTTGATCGCCGCGCGTTTCACCGCATGTTGCTGGGGCTCTTCGTAGCCTCAGGGGCCGCGTGCGCGCGCCGGGACGCGTCGGAGTCACCACACCGCGCGCTCTATCTGCTGGACGACGCCGAACGGCAGGAGCGCCTGCTCGCCGGAGCGCAGCAGGAAGGCGTCGTGGTCATCTATACGTCGCTCAACACGCAGGACTCCGGTCCGTTGACGCAGGCCTTCGAGGAGCGGTTCGGCGTCAAAACCGAACTCTGGCGTTCCAGCAGCGACCGCGTTGTCCAGCGAGCCGTCGCCGAGGCTCGTGCCGGTCGCCTCACCTACGACGTCGTCGAGACCAATGGCCCCGAGATGGAGGCGTGCTTCCGCGAGGGTCTACTCGAGCAGTTCCATAGCCCTCATTTCACGGATCTGGCGCCGGCCGCGTTTCCGGAACACCGGTACTACGTGGCCGACCGCTTCAACTTCTTCACCATCGCGTACAACACCGACCTGGTGGCGCCGGATGAGGTGCCGAATTCGTACGACGACCTGCTGCACCCGCGATTCGCGGGCAGGCTCGGCCTCGAAGCCGGCGACGTCGACTGGTTCGGAGCGATGGTGAAGCACATGGGTGAGGAAGCCGGACTGGCGTTCTTCACCAGCCTGGCTAGCCTGCGGCCACAGATCCGCAGCGGCCACACGCTGATGGGGCAGGTTGTCGCCTCAGGTGAGATCCCGATCGCCGCCAACATCTACAACCACAACGCCGAGCGCCTGGCCGCGCAGGGCGCGCCGATCCGCTGGAAGGCCCTCGACCCTACGTTCGGCCGGCCCAACGCCATCGGCCTCACGCGGCGCGCGCCGCATCCCCACGGCGCGCTGCTGTTTGCCGACTTCTTGCTCTCGCGCGAGGGGCAGACGATTCTCAGAGATCGAAACCGGGTGCCTTCGAGCCGCGCCGTGAATTCGTCCCTGAACGATTTTCCTTTCGAGATGATCGACCCGCTGATCTCGCTGGACGAGGACGAGAAATGGTCGACAATATGGTCGGAGCTGTTCCTCAAAGGACAGGCTGTCCCGAGAGACGTCGCCTAACGGCGACCGGAGACCGATATGGGCAAAGAGTCGCATTTCACTGCCAAGACGCCGCGCATGTTTGTGCGTGGCATGCAGGGACACTACAACCTCAAGGACGAGCTGGCACGGTTGCGCTCGATGCCGCGCGTGGTCCGGGGTCGCGAGCTCAAGTTCAACGACGGTCCGCAGACCTTCAGCAAGCACTTCGTGGAGCCTGTCGACGGACTGACGCAGACCTTGCACGTGCACCTGGAGGAATATGCGCCTGGCGGGCACAATCAGAAGCATGGGCACGTGAACGAGGCGGCCTTTTACATCCTCGACGGCGAGGGCTACGAGATCCACGACGGGGTCCGCTACGACTGGAAGGCGGGCGACACTGTAGTGGTCCACAACAACTGCGTCCATCAGCATTTCAACGCGAGCGCGACGAAGCCGGCGCGTGCGTTCGTGATGAAAACCAAGCCGATGTTTCTGTTTATGAACATGCTCTTTCAGAAGACCGTTGAGCCGCGTCCAACCGAGCCGGCACCTGGCGCCGAGGGATTCGAGGCGCGAGAAGAACAGGACTTCAACCACGACGAATAGTTCGACCCGGGAGCCACATGTCAGCAAACGCAGTCGTCTCCGAAGATCTGGCGAGGAAGTTCGCTGCCGAGAAGGACACCCCGTACACGCGATGGGTGCGTGAGGAGGGGTTGGAGATTGTGAGTTCACTCCACGTTCCCGATCTGCACACGATCGCCCTCAAGCCGTGGCCCCGCCGGGGCGGACGTGGCGTCTTTCTGAACCACGACGCCTCACGAACTTCGAACGATTGCTACGTGTGCGAGATTCCGCCCGGCAAGGAGCTCGCGCCGCAGCGTCAGATGTACGAGGAGATGGTGTATGTCCTCGACGGACTCGGTTCGACGGCGGTGTGGAACGACGCTGGACGGCGCATCACGTTTGAATGGAAGGCGGGCACGCTCTTTGCGATTCCGCTCAACGCCTGGCATCAGCACTTCAACAGCTCCGGGGTCAAGCCCGCGCGTTACGTGTCGGTGACCAACGCGCCCACGATCATCAACGCCTTCGGCGATTTCCGATTCGTGTTCAACACGAGCTACGATTTCACGGACCGCTTCAACGGCGAGCCGACATATTTCGCCAACTGGGGCGAGCAGCGAGGCCTGCTCCTCGACACCAACTTCGTTGCCGACGCGGTGAATCTACCGCTTGTATCTGCTGGCGAGCGCGGTGCCGGAGGGGGACATATCCGGTTCAGCATGGCCAAGGGGCACATGAACAGCCATATCTCGCAGTTTCCGGTAGGAACCTACAAGAAGGCCCACGCACATGGGCCCGGTGCGCACGTCATTATCATGAACGGCGAAGGGTACAGCTTGATGTGGCCCGAGGGCGAGGCGCCGAAACGATACGATTGGAAAGAGGGCACGATGATCGTGCCGCCCAACCTCTGGTTCCACCAGCATTTCAACACCGGTACCACCCCCGCGCGTTACCTGGCGTTCAAGGCGGAGGGCGTGGCCATCAGGAACTCCCAGGGCGTGCCGAAGGCCTGGATCTCCAAGCGTCTCGGCGGCGATCAGATCGACTATGCCGACGAGTCGCCCAAAGTGCGGCAGCTGTTCGCCGACGCGCTCGCCGCGCGCGGCCTCACGTCGAGGATGGACGACGCGTACGCCGAGGAGGCAAAGGAGATGACGGGGGTCGTTCAATGAAGAGGCGAAAGCTCACCCTCAGGGCCGGCGTCATGGCGGCAGCCAGCGTACTGCTGCTTGTTGGGGGGTGCGGACAGGGCACGCCCGAGGGAACGACGGCAGTAGCGGTTGACGAGGTTGCGCTGTACGAGGGCCCTGATCGCCTGCAACGGCTCATCGACGGCGCGAAAGAGGAAGGGAAGCTCACCGTCTACACCTCCGCGCAGACGAGCGATCTTGGTCCGGTTGTCGAAGCGTTTGAAGAGAAGTACGGGATCGACGCGACCATCTGGCGCGCCGGTTCCGAGGCGGTGCTCAACCGCGCGCTGCAGGAGACCCGCGCCGGACGAAATACCGTGGACGTCGTCGAGACCAACGGGCCGGAACTGGAGTCGTTGCATCGCGAGCAGATTCTGCAGCGTGTGAGCAGCCCGCATCACGCGAACCTGATCGCCCCCGCGATCCGTCCGCACGGCGAATGGGTGGGGACTCGGCTCAACGTGTTCGTGCAGGCGTACAACACCGACCTCGTGACCCAGGAGGAGCTGCCGAAGACGTGGCAGGATCTGCTGGATGCGCGGTGGAAGGGACGACTCGGCATCGAGGCGGAAGACTCAGACTGGCTGGCCGGCGTGTTCGGTGAAATCGGCGAAGAGCAAGGTCGTCAGCTCTTCGAGGACATCGTGGCGACCAATGGCGTGTCAACGCGAAAGGGGCACACGCTGCTGACGCAACTCGTCGTATCGGGCGAAGTGCCGCTAGCCCTGACGGTATACAACTACAAAGCGGAACAGTTGAAGAAAGAGGGTGCGCCGATCGACTGGTTCACGATCGGCAACGCGATTGCGCGCCCCAACGGGGTGGGTGTGGTGCGCACGGCCCCGCATCCGCACGCGGCGACGCTCTTCTATGACTTCGAGCTGAGCGAGGAAGGGCAGCAGATCATCGCGATGCGCGACTTCGTGCCGACGAGCAAGACCATCGACACGCCGCTCAACAAGGTGCCGATGACGTTCGTGGATGCGCGAGTATCGATCGACGAATACGACAAATGGCAGAACCTGTACACGGACCTCTTCGGCGCAGGGCGCTAGGGTGATGGGGGGGGCGGCATGATCGGTGAGGTTCGCGGCCGCGCGACCGCCATACTCTTCATCGTGGCGATGGTGGCCGCCGGTATCGGTTGCGGCGCGGCACCTACCGAGACGTCCTCAGTATCGTACGACGGCCCGGACCGCTTGGCGCAGATCGCTGCGGCCGCGCGGGAAGAGGGCTCGCTCACCCTGTACACAACGATCGCGGAGAAGGACCTCCCTACCCTTCTGAGGCCGTTCGAAGCGAAATACGGTGTCGAGGTGACTGTCTGGCGCGCGGGCACAGACAAGGTGTTGCAGCGCACGGTCGCGGAGGCTGCAGCCGGACGATACGACGCCGATGTGATCCATTTCGGTTCGCCGGAAATGGAAGCGCTCGCGCGCGAACAGATTCTGCTCCCGGTCACGTCGCCGGTGCATGACGAGCTGCAGCCCGGTTCAGTGCCTGGGCATCGCGAGTGGGCGGCGACACTTCTCTCCGTGTGGGTACAGGCCTACAACACCACGCGTGTGACGAAGGACAGCCTGCCGAAAACTTACCAGGACCTCCTTGACCCGAAGTGGAGGGGCAAGTTGGGAATCGAGGCGAAAGACCAGGATTGGTTCGCCTCTGTTGTGGATATCATGGGCGGGGGCCACACGGGTCTCACCTTCTTTCGCGATCTCGTCGAGGCCAACGGCTTGTCCGTTCGGCTTGGACATACACTGCTCACCAACCTCGTGGTCTCGGGGGAAGTGCCGCTGGCGCTCACCGTCTACAACTACATGCCTGAGCAGGCAAAAAAGAGGGGTGCGCCTATCGACTGGTTCGTGCTCGAACCGGCCATCGCGCGCTCGAATGCTGTGGGCGTGGCGCGCCACGCGCCCCACCCCAACGCAGCGCTCCTGTTCTATGAGTACCTGCTCGGCGAGGAAGCGCAGCAGCACTTCGTGAACATGGACTACGTGCCGAGCAACACAAAGGTCGTCTCTCCACTCGAGGGCGTGACCATCGTGCAGGCCGACCCGATGCGCTCTCTGGACGAAGCGGAGATGTGGACGCGGCTGTTCGAAGATACCGTGCTCAGGCAAACCGGGAGGTAACACCGCCCGCCGGCCGCCTACGTCCAGGCGCGGTTATCGACCATGTTCTCGTAGGTCGCGCCAGTCACCGTCATGTTCCACTTGACCGTCCAGTTGTAGGTGTCGTCGAACCGCTCGCGCGTGTAGGGCTGCGGGGCGGCGTGGAGCAGGCGCCACGTGTGGAGTTCGTGGGGTTCGAGCAGCCCGCCGGTCTCCGCGATTAGATAGTGGATGTATCGTGTCGGGTCGTGCTCGATCGCTTCGACTGCCCTGCCCTGCGCCCGGAACATCGCCGCGAGCGTCGGCCCGTCCACCTCGTCACCAGCGGCTTCGCTGCGGGTCGAGTGCGACTCGATCAGGATGCGCAACCCCTGCTTCTGCGCCACGCTGATCCAGGGTTCCATCAGGACGACCGCGGCCACCTCGCCGCGCCCGAGCGCCTCGAGTCGTTTTTGCATCGACCCGGCGTTCGTCGTCTTGACGTGCTGCGGCTCGAGGAACCCCTCAACCATTTTCAACATCGTGAAGTGCGACCCGTTGTTCGGTGTGACCGAGATCAGCTTGTCCTTCAGCATCTCGGGCTCGTAGATTTTCGAGTCCTTCGCCACGACGATCGCAAACTTGGACATGGAGGCGCCAAGCGCGACGATCTTGCGCTGGCGGAGGCCGCTGGATTCTGCCTCGACCGCGCGCTTCATGATGCCCCACTCACACATGCGGTACTGGTCGATGCCGCCGTCGTTGTAGACAGAATCGAGCGGGCGGTCGAACACCGTATCGAACTTGACGGTGTGGGAGGTCGTCACCTGCGCCATGCCCGGCGTCGACACGAACTCGATGTCGAGCCCCTCATCGCGGAAAAAGCCTTCATCGCGGGCGACCAGCACCGCCAGGTCGTGCACCGCATTCATGATTGCGACCTTGTGCGTACGTTTCGTCAGTTCCTGAACACTCATCAGCATCCTCTCCAGTGCAACAGCCTAGGCGGGGACGCTTCGGAGATCAAGACGGAAACGACGTCCGCCGTCGAGGGGGCACGCTTCCAGCAACCTCATGCCAGTAAGTACACTGGGCGTCGTGACCGATGCCCCCTCCAGACCCGTCGCCTGCCGGCCCGACACCGTGGCGCCTGCTCGACGCGCGCGATAACCGTGGCGACCCAACTGTTGCTGCTCTGTTCCACCGCCGATGTTTCAGACGGGCAAGGCCTGCAAGTCACCGTCGACGACCTCCAGGTTGCGGTGTTCAAGGTTTGCGATCGCTACCGCGTCATTGACGACCACTGCACCCACGGACCCGGGTTGCTGTCGGAGGGCGAGGTCGACGGGGAGATCGTGGAGTGTCAGTTCCACCACGGTGCCTTCAACCTCTGCACCGGTCAGGTGGTCGCTCCTCCGTGCATGGTCCCGGTCCGCACCTACTACGCCGAGGTCCGCGACGGCCAGATCTACATCGACCGGGACAGGCCTGCGGAACCGTGACGCCCGGCCAACTAAAGCGCTTTTCATGGCTGTGTGGCGTTCGAGTCGCCGCAATGCCGAGAATGGTAACGGCGTTCGGCGGGACCGAAGCGTGCAGTGGCGCGTGCAGAAGGCCCATGGCTTGCCCAGTCAGCACAAGGGCGATCTGAAAAGCGCTCTAGAACAGACCGTCTAGAATAGACCGTGAATTGAGGTCGCGATCGCGTCAACGACACGCGGCCTAGCGAGAGAACCCCGACCGGCGGACGGTCGTAGAGAGGATCAACGTGGACAAGGTGGTGGCCGCGGTAAAGGTCGGTCCGAGTGCGATCGAGCTGCGCGAGTTTCCGATGCCGGATATCTCTGAGGACAGCGCGCTGCTGCGGATGGAGGTGGCCGGAATCTGTGGCACCGATGTGAAGATGTTCAAACTCCCGCTCAGCGGCGCGCCGGTGATCATGGGGCACGAGAACATCGGCTACATTGCCAAGGCGGGCCGGCAGTTCACCGCGCGAAAAGGGTTCAAGGAAGGCGACCTCGTGTTCCTCGAACATTACGTGACGTGTGGGCAGTGCGAGTGGTGTCATCTCGGCCAATACCGCCACTGCGAGAGCACGGACTGGCGCAACAATCCCGACGGCATCCGGTACGGCTACACCTCTTCGGCGCGGCCGCCGCACCTCTGGGGCGGCTTCTCGCACTACGTCTATCTCCCGTGGAACGCGGTGCTGCACCACGTGCCGAAGGGGCTTTCCCCCGAGCTGGCGGGTCTGGCCACGCCCATGGCCAACGGCGTGGAATGGTCCCTCTTCGATGGGGGCGTCGGCTACGACACCACGGTGCTGATCCAGGGCCCCGGCCAGCAGGGTCTCTCGCAGACGGTTGTCTGCAAACAGGCGGGCGCGTCGCTCATCATCGTCACCGGCACGTCGAACGACGCCGCCAGGCTCGCCGTGGCCAAGACGCTTGGCGCCGACCACGTGACCGACGTGCAGCAGGAAGACGCGCTCGCGCGCATCATGGAGATCACCGGCGGCCAGGGTGTTGACGTCGTGCTCGACTGCACCGCTGGAGCCGGCACCCTCCCGGTGCTGCTGGGCATTGATGCCCTCAAGCGCAGGGGCGGCACGATGGTCGTGCAGGGTGAGCTGAACGAGTTTCCGAACTTCCCGATCGCGAAAATGACACTGAAGGCCATCACGCTCAGAAGCGCGCGAGGCCACAGCTACCGCGCCTGCGAGCTGGCCCTGCAGCAGCTGGCGTCACAGCGTTTCCCGCTCGAGCTGGTAACGACACATACTTTCGGCCTGAGCGAAACGGCGCACGCGATCCAGTCGGTCGGCGGCGAAGGCGCGAAGGACGTGATCCACGTGTCCCTGATGCCCTGGCAGTAGCAGACGCGTAAAGGCCGCATGATCATCGACACACATTGCCACTACACGACCGAGCCGCCGGCTCTCCACATCTTTCGCGACAAGCAGCTCGCTGGCCTGGCCGATCCCAAACGCAGACCCTCGACGACGGATTTGGGGATCAGCGACGAAGAGGTGCGAAAGAGCGTTGAGCCGCAGCTGGCGCTACAGAGGGCGCGCGGGAGCGACCTGACGATCTTCTCGCCCCGCGCGGCTGGCATGGCGCATCACATCGGCACCGAAGCGATGAGCCATGAGTGGACGACGCTCTCCAACGATCTCATTCATCGGGTGTGCAGTGTCCTGCCGGACAACTTCGTCGGCATCGGCCAGTTGCCACAGTCCCCCGGTGTGCCAATAGACAACTGCCTAGCCGAGCTCGAGCGCATCGTTAATGAGCTGGGCTTCGTCGGGGTCAATCTCAATCCCGACCCATCGGGCGGCCAATGGACCGGGCCGCCGCTGACCGACCGGTATTGGCACCCGGTGTACGAAAAGCTGTGCGAGCTCGATGTGCCGGCCACCATTCACGTGTCGTCCTCGTGCAACCGGAATTTTCACCACACGGGCGCCCACTACATCAACGCCGACACGACGGCGTTCATGCAGCTGATTCAGGGCGACCTGTTCGCGGACTTTCCCACGCTCAGGCTGATCATTCCGCACGGTGGCGGTGCGGCACCGTTTCATTGGGGCCGCTATCGTGGCCTCTGTCTGAGCATCAAGAAGCGGCCGCTCGCGGAGCATCTGATGCACAACGTGTTTTTCGATACGTGCGTGTATCATTTGCCCGGCATCGAGCTGCTGACGACGGTAGTGCCGATCGACAACATCCTGTTCGCCTCGGAGATGCTCGGCGCGGTGCCCGGTCTCGACCCCGACACCGGTCACCATTTCGACGACACGAAACGCTACATCGACCAGGTAAGCAGTCTCAACAAACGGGAGCGCTACCAGATCTTCGAAGGCAACGCTCGCCGCGTGTTCCCCCGTCTCGACGCGCGACTCACCGCACGCGGTTGCCAGGGCGAGCAGGTAGGCTAGTGCCTGGTACCGGCTAGGACATCCGCATGGACAACCGCCGCGCATCTTCCCCGTTGCTCCGCCACGACTTCGAGCGTGTGCCGCCGGCGCTGGTCGCTCAGGCGTCGGTGTTCGCGGCCTCGATCCTGGCTGACGTAGCGGGGCGCCGGGGCACGCTCGACGGGCGCATCACGCCCCTCTCCCGTTCGACACGCCTGGCCGGTCCGGCGTTCACGGTCGAGGTCCGTCCCGGCGACAATCTGATGATTCACGCGGCGATGGCGCTGGCCCAGCCCGGCGACGTGCTCGTGGTTGACGGGAAGGGCGACCGGAGCTGCGCGCTGATGGGCGAAATCATGGTCACGACCTGTAAGAAGCTGGGGTTGGGCGGCGTCGTCATCGACGGCGCGCACCGTGACACCGAGGACCTGCTCGCGCTTGGCTTTCCCGTCTACTCGGTGGGATCCAACCCCAACGGCCCGACCAAGAGTGTGCCAGGACGCATCAATGGGCCAATCTCGTGCGGGGGCGTCGCCGTCAACCCTGGTGACCTGATCGTCGGCGACGGCGACGGCGTGGTGGTGATCGAGCGGCACAAAGTGGCGTCCCTTCTGGCGCCAGCGGCGCAGAAAGTCGCAGACGAGCGCGCCCGAGTCGAGGAAATTACATCCGGCAGGAACATCCGTCCCGCGTGGCTTGACAGCGCGCTCCGGGCGGCCGGCCTTCTCCAGGACGGAGAAACCTTATGAGGACCGACGGCATGCCCTCGACCCCACCAGTCACCATCCCAACGCTGCAGCGGATGAAGCGCGATGGGACGAAGATTGTCGGCGTCGTGGCGTGGGACTACCAGATGGCGCAGATCGCCGACCGGGCGGGCGTCGATCTTGTTTCGGTCGGCGACTCGGTTGGCGTCAACCTCTGGGGCCACACCAATCCGCTCGAGGTGACGCTGGATGAGATGCTTGTCGTTTGCAAAGCCGTGCGCCGTGGCGTGACGCGGGCGCTCGTCAGCTGCGACTTTCCGTTCGGTCCACTGCAGACGGGCACCGACGTGGCGGTGCAGGCGGCCGTGCGTCTGGCCAAGGAAGGCGGCGCCGACATGGTCAAGCTCGACGGGGCGGCGGAATTTCCGGACGCGGTGCGCGCGATCGTGCGCGCGGGCATTCCGGTGTTTGCGCAGTTCGGCATCACGCCGCAGACGGCGCTGCAATACGGCATTCCTTACGCTGCAGCGTCGGCGCCCGGTGCCGAGGCACCGCCGGAGATGACCTCCCGTCTCGTGGAAGAAGCCAGGCGCCTCGAGGCCGCCGGCGCGTCGCTGCTCGATTTCACCAACTCCGGCCCGGTGGCGGGCCTCGCCGTGGTGAGCGCCTCCACGATTCCGGTCCTCGGTGGGTTCGGCGGCGGCCCCTGGCTCGATGGCCGAGTTCGCATGGCACATGCCGCGATCGGCTATGCCGCCAGCAACCTCGACCGACCCACTGAGACGTACGCCAACGTGGCCAGAACCACCCTCGACGCAATCACCGACTACTCCGACGACGTACGGGCGGCGCGTCAGATCAAGGGCGGGAGACGCTAGCAACCCGTCATGCCTACCGCCACTATCGACGGCCTGAGCACTCGGTACGACGTGGTCGGCTCAGGCCCGCCGCTCCTGATGTTCTCGCCAGGTGGATTCGACGCGACCCTCGATAAGTGGTCGACGCTCGGCGTCTACGCGAAAACGCGCATGCTCGATCACCTGTCCTCGACGTACAGCTGCATCACCTTCGACCGGCGTGAAGCCGGCGAGTCGGATGGACGCGTTGAAATCATCACGTGGGCGCAGTACGTCGCGCAGAGCAAGGGCCTGCTCGACCATCTGGGCATCACGCACGCGCATTTGATGGGGGGATGCATGGGCTGTGCGCCCGTGCTGGCGTTTGGTGTGGCGCATCCTGCGATGACGCGCAGCATGGTGCTCTACTGGCCGGTCGGCGGCGCGAAGTACCGCATCAACAGCCACAAGCGCCTGACCGAGCACCGCACCTACGTTGAGGAGCACGGATTGGCGGCCGTCGTGGCGCTGGTCCGCGAGGACGGCAAGCCCTTCGGAGCCGACCCGCGCGGAGGACCGTGGGCGCCGGTCCTCAGGCGCGACCGGGAGTTCGCCGAGTCGTACGCCAGCATGGATATCGGTGGGTACAAGGCGATCGTCGGCGCCCTGGGGCGTTCGCTCTTCGATCGAGATACCGCGCCAGGAGCCGAGCCGGAGGATCTACTGGGCCTCAATCTCCCCGCACTAATCGTGCCCGGCCACGACGCGTCGCACGCGACGTCGGCCGCGCGCTATCTCGAGGAATGCCTGCCGCTCGCCGAGTACTGGGATGTTCCGGTGGACGGTCAGACGGAAGACACCGTGCCAGCGCGGCTGCTTGCCTTCCTCGATCGGCACTGAAGTTCCTGTGAAACCGGCTCTGTACTCATGCGCGCAGCGCGAGCAGCATGTCTTCGATGTAGTCCCTCGAACTCGCGACCACCAGCATCAGCATCCACGGCCGCAAGCGGCCCAGCGTCGCCGAGAGGGCCTCATCGGAGGTCTCCTCGTCGCACATGATCAAGCCCGTCGTCGTCACTCGCGCGTGACTGCAAGCCTCGCCGATGAGCGCCACGTCGCGCGGGTGCCCCCCGGCCGTCGCGACCATCACGACGAGATCCGCAGTGTCGATCTCTTCGCGGAGGCGGGCGGGATCTGACGCGAGATCGGCCGCGGTAAAGAACGCCGCCCCGTTCCATTGCCGCTGGGCAAGCTCGTCAACGACAGGTTCGCTTCCAGGGTCCAGGGCAATCACCTTCACCGCACGAGGCCTCGAGTTCGGCGTGTCGAGCCGGAATAGCGCCTCGGAGGCACTGCTCATTCGTGCGCTTTCGCTCCTCATCCTCAGACCGTCACATGTTCGTGATCGTCCTGGACCACGAGCGCGGCTTTCGCCGCGTCCTTGAACGGTTGATCCGCCGGGAGTACCACCGAAGCCGAGCGGCACCGCTGGTGCGCCTGATCGACGCCGGGAGGCGTGATGTTCTTCTCGACCATCGCCTTGACCGACCGCAGCAGACGATGGCGCGCCATGATGATGCCGTTGTCGGTCGAGACGAGGTTCTCTTTCGTGCGGTCGACGACCGGCCCCATGCTTTCCTGAACCGACGCATCCTGCATCCCGAACCCATGGACGCCGCTGAACGTGTCCCCTCGCTTCTGCGCGGCGCGATCCATGAGGTAGTCGTTGTCCTTGTTCGCCAGTGGGCGGAACGTGCCTGGCGCGCACGCGACGTGAATGCCCTTGCCGGCGCGCAGCGACTCCAGTTCCTGCTCCGCGAGCGGGAGCGTGACCTTGTAATCGAAACTCCACGTCCAGCACTGCCCGTCATCGATTGGAATGAAGAAGTGGCCATGCACCGGATGATCCGCGCGAGGCGGGATCATCGTGAAAGAGGGCATCACCCACTGTGTGACGCGCCAGTAGTACTTGCCTTTTCGACTTTGCTGCACGCTGTCTTCGGCAGAGACAACCTCTCCCGGAAGTGCTTCGACCTTGGTTAGCCGCCCGCAGCAGGTCGCGAACCTGACCGATGCGATCGCCGCGAGCGGTGAGATTGCCTCGCTCGTGCGTCGGCGCGGTGCGGCTCGCCTCCTAACCCCAACCCTGCCAGTCAGGAGACGAAGAGTTGGTCGAGCTCGACTATCCAACCCCAGCCTTCGGCCATTCCAGATTCGCTGCGGCCCAATATTCGGATAGGACGCGCTTGGCTCACAATGCGCGAAGGTCTCGTCCCGTCATCGCCAAAGGTTGCTCCAAACCGAGCATTGCGAGGATCGTCGGGGCGACATCGCACAGCGCTCCTCCGTGGCGAAGAGGCGGACCATTCTGAGCGCCGGTCAGCAGAATTAGAGGCACCGGCTTGCTCGCGTGCGCTGTGTGCGGCGACTGCAAATCGTCATCCCACATCTGTTCGCAGTTGCCGTGATCAGACGTCACCAGCGCGATTCCACCAACCGACCGCACGGCCTCGACAATCTTGCCCAGACGGCGTTCGACGACGCGATATTGGGGGCCGAAAGTTAATCGAAGACCTGTTAGCACCCTGGCCTTCCCGCTTTGAGCGCCGCAGACTGATGGCGCCCATCGTGATAGCCGCCCTGTAGCCGGGGCAGTCACGCATCCCATGCCGAGAATCTGCTGACGACGCGGCGTTCGGGGTCGGCGGAAACTGCGAGGTCAGCGGGCGCTGGCTCGCCAAAGTGGCGCGGTCGGCGTTTTCTTTGTTGGTACGTGGCTCGCTTCATCGCAGCGCGTGGCCCTGCCGTCGGCGCGCTACGAACCACGGCGTCCGGCCGAGGACGTTCTCCACACGATCGTGCAGGCGCACTTCGAGACCCTTCGCACACAAGCCGCGAGCCTGCGGGATGGCGAGGGCTTGCCCCGGTTCGTTGAGCACGAGTTTCGGGACTTCCTGCGCTGCGGGTCGCTGGCTGGCGGCTTCGCGCGGTTTCGGTGTACGGGGTGCGGCCTGGATCGGCTGGTTGCTTTCTCGTGTAAACGACGCGGCTTTTGCCCGAGCTGCGGAGGACGGCGGATGACCGAGCGCGCTGCGCACCTGGTGGACCACGTCTTCCCTGATGTCCCGGTACGGCAGTGGGTGCTGAGTCTGCCGTATCGTCTGCGGTATCGGCTGGCGTGGGATCACGACCTGTGCCGCGCCGTCGTCGCCGTCTACCTGCGCGCGGTGCTGGGCTGGCTGCGGCGCCGTGCGCAGTTGGAGGACGTGCCGACGGTCGGGGGGGCGCCGTGGCCGTCCTCCAACGGTTCGGCGGGGCGCTCAATTTGAATATCCACATCCACGCACTCGTCTTGGACGGCGTCTTCGCCAAGGACCGCGCAGGAGCCCTGATGTTTCACCCCGTGGCGCGTCTCACCGCTCTGGACGTGGCCGAGGTCCTGGCCACCGTGGAACCAGGGATCGCACGCCTCCTCAACCGCCGGGGCATTGGCGAGGATGACGACAGCGCCGGTGAGGCCGACGCGTGGACAGACGAGGCCCCGGTGCTGGCCGGGCTGGCCGCGGCTTCGGTGCAGGGCCGCGTGGCGCTGGGGCGCCAGCGGGGCGCCCGTATTCGTCGCGTGGGTGTCGCGCCCGACGAAGTGACGCCGCGCGCGCTCGGCCGCTGTCACGCGCGGTCGAACGGCTGTGACCTGCATGCCGGTCTCGTCGTGCCGGCCGGACAGCGGGAGCGGCTCGAGCGGGTGTGTCGGTACGCGCTGCGGCCACCCGTGGCGCGGGAACGGCTCAGCGTCACCGGTGCCGGGCAGGTACGGCTGCAGCTCCGGCAGCCGTGGGCGGACGGTACGACCCATCTGGTCTTCGACCCGATTGAGTTTCTGGGGCGGCTGGCGGTACTGGTGCCACGGCCGCGGGTCAACCTCCTGCTCTACCATGGTGTCCTCGGGCCCCGGGCGGCCTGGCGGGCGGACGTCGTGCCGCGCGAGGCGACGCCGCAGCCAGAGGTTGAGCCCCGAACCGAAGACACCACCGGTCTGGGTGGTGACGGGGAGCTAGACGCGCACACGCCGGCTGCGGATCGGCGGCGTGCACGCGGCCGACTCTGGGCGGATCTGATGCGCCGGACCTTCGGGTTCGACGTTCTGGCCTGTCCGCGGTGCGGGGGGCGCCTACGCCTGATCGCCCTGATCGACCACACCCCAGCCATCCAGAAGATCCTGCGTCATCTCGGGCTGCCCTCCGAGATCCCCGCACCCTCGCCCGCCCGTGCCCCGCCACTGATGCACGCGCACCCCGCAGCGTTCGATCGCGGCTGCTGACCATGGCGCACCGAGCCGCCACGCCGGAGGTGTGCGCGCTCAGCATTTGCGCGATCGCCCAGGGGCCGTTCGCGGGCACACACCGTGACAATCCGCGCTGTGATCGGCAGCGATCGCGCACAATGGGCGCTGTCGGAGCGGCGGCTGTCAACGCAAAGTAGAAATGTCGGGTTCTCCGCAAAGTAGAAATGTCGGGTAGGCCACTCGCTATGGGCTGGTCGGCGTCGCGTCCGCCCGCGCTCGGGCGGTTCTGATCCGTTGCTTCTCGCGCAGCGTGCGGTGCGGGCCGGCCAGGAGGCGCTCGTCTCGCGTGCGCTGATCGGCCTGGATTGTGGCCAGGACCGCCCCCAGCCGCTTGTTCGACACGATGTCCCCGTGGGTGACCCGCCGTTGCTCTTCGAAGGCCGTGAAAGGGAGGCGCTGGCCCGCGTGACGAATCTCGAGGCGACCGTCGGCGTCCGCATGCACGCGACAGCGCTGCCCACGCAGTCGCCGGGTGAGCGGGCCTGGGGTGATGAGGTAGACCCCGCGTCGATAGTGGAGCGTCAGGGCTTGGGAGATGGTCCGATCTTCCTGCCACGTGAAGATCAGCGCGAGGTCCTCATCATCGCGGACGGGGCGATGCGCGTCATGCGCACTCCTCGGCGGCTTGCCGAATCGGGCGTTGTAGTCGGCCATGAAGGCGGGCGCATAGGCATTGGCGGCCTCGGGCGTCGAGATCTCGCGGAGGCGCAACTCCTTCACGAGCCGATCTTGCAGCGTCAGGTGCGCCCGCTCAACGCGCCCCTTGGCCTGGGGTGCGTTCGCGCACACGATGTCGATGTTGAGGTCCGCCAGCGCCCGGCTGAACTGCGTGGGGCCTCCCGCGCGGCGCCGTGCCGCGCCCGTCGCCCGAAAGATGCTGGCCCGGTCGCTGTAGAAGGCCACCGGTTTGCCGTGGCGCTTGAGATACGTCTGCGTCGAGGCGAAGTAGTCGAACGTCGATTCCGAGGCGACGAACCGCAGCTCCATCAGCTGACTCGTCGCATCGTCCACATAGACGAGCAGCGTGCAGGTCGGGCCTCGATCCTCGAACCAGGCGTGGTCGCAGCCGTCGATCTGAATCAGCTCGCCGACGCAGGCGCGCTGGTGGCGCGGTTGGTAGACGCGGCGCGATCGGGCGGTGCGCGGCACCCACAGCGCCGCGTCGATCATCCAGCGCCGCAGGGTCTCGACCGACACGAGGATGTCGTCACGTTCACGGAGTTTCTCGGCCGCGAGGGTCGGCCCAAAGTCGCGGTAGCCAGACCGCACTAACTCCAAGACGTGGTCACGCAGCGCGCGCGGGAAGCGTCGGTGGCTCGGCCGGCCGCGCTTCTTGGACACCAGTCCGCCAGGGCCGTCGAGACGCAGGGTCCGGCACAGACGCTCGACCTGGCGCACCCCGAGCCCCAGTTGTGCGGCCGCGTGGGCCTGGGTCAGGCGCCGTTCCCGCACACGCTCCAGAATCTCCAGGCGGTGCAGTTCCTTCGTACTCATCGTCAGGTAGCCCTCGTTGTCCATGTCGGCCTCCAGGCCATACACGGTGCCCGAAACCCGACATTTCTAATGTGGAGAAACCCGACATTTACATTTTGTGTCTACAGCGGCCCGACGCATAACAGGTCTTCCGTTAACTTTCGACCCCCGCTAATGTTTCCTTGTATCTTGATTTCGGACGGTCTATCTAGAGTCCGTCCACCCGCCGACGACAGCTCGAGAGGACCTTGGCCACCCAGGCCGTCTGATAGCTGGGGCGTCGTTGGCGGCTCGTCCGTGAGCCCGTACAGTTGCCAGGGGGTGCGACCCCGTATCTGCAAGGCCGGGCCAAGACGGACTCGTCTGACCTGGAGGTTCGCATGACATCGACTCCGATTTTCGTGGGCATCGACATCGCGAAGGCCGACTTCGTGGTGGCCTGCCGCCCGGCGGGCACGTCGTGGACGACACCGAATGCGGCCGCGGGCATCGCGGCCACTGTCGACCGTCTCCGCGCCCTGGCGCCGCGCCTCATCGTCCTGGAAGCGACCGGCGGCTACGAAACCGCGCTCGTCGTGGCGCTCGCCGCAGCGGCTCTCCCCGTCGTCGTGGCGAATCCGCGCCAGGTGCACGACTTCGGCAAAGCCACGGGGCAGCTGGCGAAAACGGACCGCCTCGATGCGCAGCTGCTCGCGCTCTTTGCCGAACGGGTGCAGCCCGCGCCTCGGCCGGTGCCGGATGCGGCGCTGCAGCAGCTCGCAGCGCTCAGTACCCGCCGCCGGCAGCTCTTAGACATGTTGACCGCGGAGCGCAATCGCCTGGAGCATGCGGCGGCGCCCGTGCGCCGAGAGATCACCCGGCACATCCACTGGCTCGAGCGCCGGGTCACGGCAGTCGATCGCGATCTCGATGACACGCTGCAGCAGAGCCCGATCTGGCGGGCGAAAGAAAACCTGCTCCGCAGCGCACCGGGGGTCGGGCCCGTCGTGAGCCGGACGCTCCTGACGGACCTCCCCGAACTCGGGCAGCTCACTCGCAAACAGATCGCGGCGCTCGTGGGGGTGGCGCCCCTCGCGCGCGATAGCGGCACGCTCCGCGGCAAGCGCGTCATCTGGGGCGGTCGCGCGCCGGTCCGGGCTGTGCTCTATATGGGTGCGCTGGTCGCGGCCCACCGCAATCCGGTGATTCGCGCCTTCTACCGGCGGCTCCTGGCCCTGGGCAAACCCAAGAAGGTCGCCCTCGTCGCGTGTATGCGGAAGCTCTTGACCATCCTCAACGCGATGGTGCGGACCAACACGAGGTGGCAGGAAGTGAGTCACCCGGACCACGCTTGACTTTCGAGACAGTTGCTATCGTCACCGCTCTCGATGCGATCACCGAGTACACCGGCGACGTACGGGCCGCGCGGCAGATCAAGGGCGGGAGGCGTTAGCCACCCGGACACGGTGCCAGCGCGGCTGCTTGCCTTCCTCGATCGGCACTGAAGTTCCTGAGAAACCGGGTTGCACAACCTCGTCGCGGGTGGCCGCGGACGGGGCCGCCCCGTTCGCGCCGCAGGCGCCTTCCACGTTACAGATGTTTTTGGCGCCGAGCACGAATGGGGCTGTCCGCGGTCAGGACCCGCCTGGAGGTTGTCAAACCGGCTCTGTACTCATGCGCGCAGCGCGAGCAGCATGTCTTCGATGTAGTCCCTTGAGCTCGCGACTACCAGCATCAGCATCCACGGCCGCAACTGGCCCAGCGTCTCCGAGAGGGCCTCATCGGAGGTCTCCTCGTCGCACATGATCAAGCCCGTCGTCGTGACTTGCGTGCGACTGCAGGCCTCGCCGATGAGCGCCACGTCCCACTGGGACTCGCCGGCCGTCGCGACCATCACAACGAGATCCGCTGCGTCGATCTCTTCGTGGAGGCGGGCGGGATCTGACGCGAGATCGCCCGCGGCAAAGAATGCCGCCCCGTTCCAGTGCCGCTGGGCAAGATCATCGACGACAGGCTCGCTGCCTGCGTCCAGGGCAATCACCTTCACCGCACGAGGCCTCGAGTTCGACGTGCCGATCCGGAACAGCGCCTCGGAGGCACTGCTCATCCGTGCGCTTTCGCTCCTCATCCTCAGACTGTCACATGCTCGTGATCGTCCTGGACCACGAGCGCAGCTTTCGCCGCGTCCTTGAACGGTTGATCCGACGGGAGTACCACCGACGCGGAGCGGCACCGCTGGTGCGCCGGATCGACGCCGGGAGGCGTGACGCCCTTCTCGACCATCGCCTTGACCGATCGCAGCAGCCGATGACGCGCCATGATGATGCCGTTGTCGGTCGAGACGAGGTTCTCTTTCGTGCGGTCGACTATCGGGCCCATGCTTTCCTGAACCGACGCATCCTGCATCCCGAATCCATGGACGCCGCTGAACGTTTCCCCTCGCTTCTGCGCGGCGCGGTCGATGAGGTAGTCGTTGTCCTTGTTCGCCAGTGGGCGGAAGGTGCCTGGCGCGCACTCGACGTGGATGCCCTTGCCGGCGCGCAGCGACTCCAGTTCCTGCTCCGCGAGCGGGCGCGTGACCTTGTAGTCGAAACTCCACGTCCAGCACTGCCCGTCATCGATTGGAATGAAGAAGTGGCCATGCACCGGATGATCCGCGCGAGGCGGGATCATCGTGAAAGAGGGCATGACCCACTGTGTGACGCGCCAGTAATACTTGCCCTGCTCGGCATTGCGGCGCGCACCGATGTAGAGGCCGCCGGGGCTCTCCACGACTTCGAACACAGGACGCGCATCGTCGAGGTTGTACTGGTTGCCCCTGGAGCCTTTGAAGAGAGGATCGGTGTTCAACTCCCCGCGATGCAGGAACGAGACGTGACTCGAGTCGATGGCGCCCTCCAGCGCCTGCATCCAATTGCACTCCTGAAGCCGCTTCGACACGAAACGGCGATCCGAGGGAACCGTGGCGAACTCCCACTCGGGCAGCGGGGGCCGCAGCTCGGGCGGTCCCAGGTAGGCCCATAGCACGCCGCCACGCTCGACGAGCGAATACGAGGCAAGCTTGATCTTCTCGCAGAATCCGCTCTCGGCCGGTTCCGACGGCACCTCGACGCATTGCCCCGTGTGGTCGTACTTCCATCCGTGATACGAGCACCGGAGGCCGTGCTCCTCGTTGCGTCCGAACCAGAGCGACACGCCGCGATGCGCGCAGAATTCATCGGTGAGCGCATACCGGCCCTCGGTGTCGCGCCACGCGAGGAGCCGCTCGGACAAAACTTTCACGCGCACGGGGGGGCACTCGGGCTCGGGCAGCTCCTCGGCCAGGAGCGCCGGCAGCCAGGAGCGCCGGAACAGCTGGCCCATTGGCGCGCCAGGGCCGGTGCGGGTGAGCAGGTCGTTCTGTTCCTTCTTGAGCATCGAACACTCCCCTGTCAGACGTCTGCCACACCCATCACGCGGCCAGCCCGTGCGTGTTGCGCGGAAAGAGCTCCTCGGGCGCGACCCGCTTCGTGATAATGCCCTGCGTCAGCGCGTGGTCGATGAGCTCCTGGAGCACGACCCGGTTCGGCTCGATGCCATAGGGCAGCGGGTCGCCCGTGATCTCCAGCACTGACCGATGCACCCGATCGGCGGCCGACGGCACATCAATCGAGTTCGCCGTGAGACGCTCGAGGTATCTGCGCTTCGATTCGGCAAAGGCGCCGAAGATGTCCGCCGCGAGATTCGGGTGTGCCTCGAGCAGATCGTCCTTCACCACGATCAGGTGGTTGATCGGATAGTGTCCACGCTGACGCAGGGCGGCAAGGCCGGCTTCCAGCGCGTTGGGAAAGAGCGGTTTCACGTCGGGGTGCTCGACCTCGATACCGATCGCGGCTGCCAGCTCACCTGCGCCCAGCATCTGGCCGATCGTCTTGCCCGGCTCGATGGACACGACGTTTGCCGGCGGTCGGTACTCGGCGACATGTTCGTCGCCCGACAAGACCCACGTGATCCGGCTCAAATCCACGCCGTGTTCCTGCTGCAACACGCTACGCGCCCATAGCCCGGTCGTCACGGTGTACCCGCGGTTCACGCCGACCTTCCGGCCTTCCAGATCCTTTGGCACCCGAATGCCGGCGTTGGCGTTGTAGCGAATCGCGCCGTGGTGGAACGCTCGCACCAGAAAGATGGGCAACGCGGTGAATCGCGTGCCATGGGCGCGCGCGCAAAGGTAGGTCGTGATCGCCATCTCACTCACGTCGAACTCGAGCCCACGCACCATGCGGCGGAAGGCGTGGATGAGAACAGGGACATCCTCGAAGTCGAAGGTGAATCCCCGCGGCTTGACGGTTCCGTCCTTCAGCGCCTGGGTTGTACCCTGCGTACGGGTTACGGTCTTTAGCAGCATGCGGTCAGGAGGGGCGACGAAAACCAGTTTTGCACAGTCACTGTCGGGCTCCAACCAAAAACCCCTTGAGATTCGAGCCCCTATCGCTAAGCGGAAAAAGAGTCCAGCGCCGCGAATGCCACGATCTTGGGCAACTCGGAATTTTACGGGCACACACTGAGAATCGGCTAGAATTCGGCCTTCCACACCAGAAAGGATTCCGCCCATGACACGTTCCCTGGCCGTGGCCGCGCTCACCGCAGCCCTCCTGACAACGGCACTCTACGCGCAGGAGCCACCGGCGTCACCGACGCAAGCCGAGACGCTCGCCAAATGGCCCTGGTCCATTTCGCTCCAGGCCGCACCGTTTGCGCAGCAATCCGTCGAGATCAAACTGGCCCCGCTGGAGGGCATGGAATACAAGTACCGCCTCGACGAGGATGCGGGCATGCTCTATTCGTGGAACTCGACGGGAGAGGTCCACTGGGAGCTGCACAGTCAACCTGACGACGCGCCGCAGGGATACGCCGAGTTTTTCGACACCGACGACGGAAACGGGTCGCATGGCGGGTACATCGCACCGTTTTCGGGCATCCACGGATGGTGGTGGGAGAACACGAGCGAGGCCGAAGTGACCATTACGCTCACGACCGCCGGGTTCTACACCGAGACGCACGAGTTCCGCCGTGGACAACCGGTGAACATCACCGCGATCGAATAACGAGCACGGTCGCTATGCCCACGAGGACCGGCGGGCTCGACACCGTCTACGCTCGGGATGGAAGTTCGTCTGACAGGCGCAGTACAGCGCGTTCGTCGATCGGCCAGTGCAGCAGCGCTGCTGTGACGCCGAGCGCGATCGACAGCCACCAGATCACGTCGTAACTGCCCCGAACGTCGTACAGATAACCGCCGAGCCACACGCCAACGAACGCGCCCACCTGATGGCTGAAGAAGACGATGCCGAAGAGCGTCGCCATGTAGCGCGGTCCGAAAATCTGTGCCACCAGTCCGGAGGTCAGCGGCACCGTGCTCAGCCAGAGCAGTCCCATGATGGCCGAGAAGATCAGTGCCGAGGTGACCGAGAGCGGCACCACGATGAACACCAGGATCAGCAACGACCTGGCCGCGTAGAGGACGCTCAGGCAGTACTTCTTGCTGAGCCGGCCGCCGAGCACGCCGGCGCTGTAGGAGCCGATCACGTTGAACAGCCCGACCAGCGCCAGGCACCAGGCCGCAACGCCGGCGCTGAGGCCGCCGTCCGCCAGATAGGCGGGTAGATGCACCCCGATGAACGCAACATGCCAGCCGCACACGAAAAAGCCGGCGGTGAGATAGAGAAAGCCGGTGTGATGAGAGGCCTCGCGCAACGCACTGCCCAGGGTCTGCCTGTCGTGGCTGTCCGCGCCTGCCGCGTCGCCGCCGCGCAGGCCGCGTGCCGCCACGATCATCAGCAATGAGGTGGTCGCCAGCAGCATCAACGTGGTCTGCCAGCCATAGCTGCTAATCAGCGCCTGGCCGATCGGGGGCATCAGGAACTGGCCGAACGAGCCGGTCGCGGTTGTGATGCCGAGCGCCGTCGAGCGCAGCTCGGCGGGCACCGCGCGGCCGACCGCTGCAAGCACCACGCCGAAGCTGGTGCCGCTCAGCGCGATGCCGACCAGCAGGCCGGCGCTGACGTACAGCTCGAAGGCGCTCGCCGCCGTGGCCATCAGATAGAGCGCCAGCGCGTACAGGAGCCCGCCTGCGACCACCGTCCGCGCCACTCCCCATCGGTCCGCGATCATGCCCACGAAGGGCTGCGCTGCCCCCGTGACCAGGTTCTGGATCGCCAGTGCCAAGGCGAACATCTCGCGGCCCGAGCCGAGATCCATGCTCATCGGCTGCAGGAACAGGCCAAAGCTGCTGCGGATGCCAAACGACAGCGCGACGGTGAACGACCCGGCGCCGATCGCGATCACCGCGGCTCTCGACAGACTCTGGCTCAAGGATCCATCCCGCTGCTTGCAGCCATACCGGTATCCTCGGTCGCGCGCCGCGCGCGGTCAACCGGATGGCAGCTTTGCAGGAACCGCCGCCAACGACGGCAAGAACGCGGTCATCCGGCGCGCCGATCAGGAATTCTGTCGCAGTCGGCTCGCGCGGGTGTAGTATCCGCGTTTCAGGGGTAGGCGATCGGAAATCCAGGCTTGTTCCACCTGGGGGTGCTCTGGCCCTCCCAGAAGCGAGAGGAAGGAAGACCGCATGCGCACTCGAACCCTCATCACGAATCACCTGTCGGTCGGACTCGTCATTGGTCTATTCGTCATGCTGACGGCCACGTCAGCCTGGGCACAACGTGGAAATGGAAATGAGGGTCAAGGCCCACCTCCTGGCACCCCTGGTGGGGTTGCAGCACTTCAGGCGCAACTAGACGCACTCGCAGCTCAGGTTCAGGCCCTCGAAGACAGCGCGCCTGATTCGAGTGTCGACGGCCGAACCTATTGTCACGTTCTAGCAGGCTGCTGAAAAACTCCGTGAAATGGGATCGACAGATCGATCCCGGCGTACTACCATGCTCCCAACACCGCTGAAGGGAGCCCCATCATGCGCGGACACGATGAGCAAAGCACTCACATGTTCAGCTACCTGTCGCCGGAACAGCGCGTGCCAGCCGACCATCCGCTCCGCGCGGTTCGCGCGCTGACGGACGAAGCGCTGAGAACGATGTCGCGCAGGTTCGCCGGCCTGTACGCCAACACAGGGCGTCCGTCGATCCCGCCGGAACAGCTGCTGCGCGCGTTGTTGCTGCAGGTGCTCTACACGGTGCGGAGCGAGCGGCTGCTGATGGAAGAGCTCAATTACAACCTGCTGTTCCGCTGGTTCGTGGGCTTGAATTTGGACGACCCGGTTTGGCATCCCACCACGTTTACCAAGAATCGCGACCGGCTGCTGGCGGGCGATCTCGCGGCCGCCTTCTTTGATGCGGTGCAGGCCCACGCGCGGGCGGCCGGGCTGCTCTCGGACGAACACTTCACTGTGGATGGGACCCAATTGGAAGCGTGGGCCAGCCTGAAGAGCTTTCGGTGCCGGGACGCGGCGGAGAGCGACCCGCCCGATGACCCCGGGAATCCCACGGTCAACTTCCACGGGGAGCGGCGGCGCAACGACACGCACCAGTCGACGACCGATCCGGAGGCGATGCTGCCTCGGAAGGGCCAGGGGAAGGAAGCCAAGCTGGCGTATCTGGGCCACGTGCTGCTGGACAAGCGACAGGGACTTGTCGCCAACGTCTGCGCGACTCACGCGACGGGGACCGCCGAACGCGAGGCAGCGGCGCTGTTGCTGGAGGCCAGCGCGCCGCCGGGCAGCACGGTCGGGGCGGACAAGGGCTACGATGTGGCAAGCTTTGTGGCCGCTGTCCGTATCCGGGCCGTCACGCCCCACGTTGCTCAGAAGGTCCGCTGGAGTGCGATCGATGGCCGGACCACGCGGCATGCGGGCTATCACGTCAGTCAGCGGAAACGGAAACTCGTAGAACAGGTCTTTGGCTGGATGAAGACCGTCGGCGGCTTGCGCAAACTCCGGCATCGCGGTGTCGCCCTCGTGGATTGGCAGCTTACCTTCGCCGCCACGGTCTATAACTTGGTCCGGCTGCGGAATCTGGAGGCGAGGTGTCCCTGATCACCGGCCGCGCGTGTCGCCGGCCCCTTGATCGGGGCCAGCGCACAGCCGTGCGCACCGTTGTCGGTCGGTGGTGACTCGCATGATCCTTAGAAAACGGCCCGATCACCCGGGTTCTTCAGCAGCCTGCTAGGTCTCGCTCCGCCCCCGGTGGCATACGTGCACCCGACCGCGGGGCTCCGCGCACGCGCGGCGTGTTACGATCACCGTTCGGCACCCTCCACATCAGGGCCTGTAGCGCAGTTGGGAGCGCGCCTGAATGGCATTCAGGAGGTCACCGGTTCGATCCCGGTCAGGTCCACCATCTTTCCGACACAGTCATTGATCAGACAATCGAGCGAGTAGAATCAGCGATCTTGCTAGTGGTCTGGTTGCGAATTGGCTTGTGTACCGAGGGCGGTGAGGCGCCCGGCTGGCCAGCGCGGATTTCACCTGTCATGGATGGCGGCTATTTGAGAGCCACGCGCTCGTGAAATCCGCGCCAGGCGCGACGAGGGAGCATGCCGGGCGCATGTGACCGAGGAGCAACGCCGCCAGCCCGGGGCCCCCGCCGCGCGGACTGGTGCGCGGTGGGGTGGAGACGGGCGGCATCGAGCGCCACTTCGACGACTACGTACCGGGCAGCGTTCACGAATTCGGGACGATCGCGGTTGACGAGTCGGAAATCATCGCCTTCGGGCACCGCTACGATCCCCAGTACTTCCACACCGACGTTGAGGCCGCAAGACGGTCGCCGTTCGGTGGACTCATCGCGAGCGGGTGGCATACGGCGGGCCTGATGATGCGATTGCTTGTCGAGCACTATCTTCCGCACGCGGCGAGCCTCGGTTCGCCTGGCGTCGACGAACTGCGGTGGACACGACCTGTTCGGCCGGGCGACACGCTCTCCGTCCGGGCCACAGTGCTCGCGGCGCGCCGCTCGAAGTCCAAGCCCGATCGCGGCATCGTGCAGACGCGGCTCGAGGTCATAAACCAGAACGGCGAAGTCGTGATGTCGGCCAAGGCGATGAACCTGATCGGAAGGCGGCCGGCACCCGCCTCGGCCCCGCCCAAGTGACCGTCCAGATCGACAAAGGCCCAAAGGGCTGGCGAAAGTATCGTCGTAGCCCCGAGCGTCGCGGCTCGATTGAATCGCCTGCCTGTGTGTTTGTCTTAGACCGTAGCGTCGTTCACGCGACGATTCAGAATCATCACCTCACGGCTCGGCGCGCCGTCTCTTCAGCACCGCTCGAACAGCGCTGCCGCGCCCTGGCCGCCGCCCACACACATCGTCACCACCCCGTAGCGCGCGCTGCGGCGGCCCATCTCGTTCGCGATTGTGCCGACCAGGCGCGAGCCGGTCATGCCGAACGGATGCCCGATCGCAATCGAGCCGCCGTTGGCATTCAGCTTTTCCATCGGGATGCCGAGCGTGTCGCGGCAATAAACCGCCTGCGACGCGAAGGCCTCGTTCAGCTCCCACACGTCGATGTCGCCGACCTTCAGGCCCTGCCTCCTGAGAAGCTTGGGTACCGCGTACACCGGTCCGATCCCCATCTCGTCCGGCTCGCACCCGGCGACAGCATAGCCGCGGAACACCACCAACGGCGTCACGTTCAGCGCTTTCGCGCGATCCGTAGACATGACGACAGTCGCTGAGGCGCCGTCTGAGAGCTGCGACGAGTTGCCAGCGGTCACGCTGCCGGCGCTGCTCTTGTCAAACACCGGCGACAGCGTGGACAGACCTTCGAGCGTCGTGTCGGGGCGATTGCACTCGTCTCGTGCGACGGTCACCTCTTCCTCGCCTGTCTTTTCGCCCGTCTTCGAGTCCAGAATGGCGCGGCGCACCTGGATCGGTGCGATCTCGCCGTCGAGAAAGCCATCCTGCTGGGCGCGCTCCGTCCGTTGTTGGCTGAGGAGCGCCAGCTCGTCCTGTGCCTGACGGCTCACGTGATAACGCTTCGCCACCACTTCGGCCGTTTCGCCCATCAGCATGTAGGCGCCTGGGTGATGCGCCGCAACCCACGGATTGGGCGAGTTGTCGCGCTGCATCATCGTGATCGATTCGACGCCGCCGCCGACGATAATCTCGACACCGTCGAGGACCACCATATGGGCGGCCTGCACGATCGCCTGCAAGCCAGAGTTGCAGAAACGATTCACCGTGAGCCCGGCCGTTGTGACCGGCAGACCGGCGCGCAGCGCCGCGATGCGCGCCACATTGTGGCCCTGAGGCCCATGCGGCTGGCCGCAGCCAAGGATGACCTCTTCAACCTCGTTTGCATGAATCTGTGGCACCTTGCCAAGCGCATCGCGAATGGCGTGCGCGGCCAGCTCATCGGGCCGTGTGAGGTTGAACGACCCGCGACCCGACTTGGCGAGCGGCGTACGCGAACTGGCGACGATGACGGCTTCTCTCATACGTGGACCCCACCCGCCAACTCGTCGGACCCGCGGAGCTTGAATCTCTGGATCTTGCCGGTCGCCGTTTTCGGAAGCTCGGCAATGAATTCGATCCATCTTGGCCGCTTGTAGTCTGGCAGTCGTGAACTCACGTACGTCTGCAGTTCCACCGCAAGTTCGCTCGTGGCGCGCACATCAGCGGCAAGAACGACGTATGCCGCGGGCTTGATGAGTCGATCGCGATCGGCGCGGCCCACGACGGCACATTCGAGGACGGCTTCGTGCTCGATGAGCACGTTCTCGACCTCAGTTGGACTGACCCAGATCCCCCCAACCTTCAGCATGTCGTCAGATCGGCCCGCGTACCACAGAAACCCGTCCTCGTCCTGACGGTACTTATCTCCGGTCCTGATCCACCGGCCGTCGATCGTCATCCTGGTCTTATCGCGCTGGTTCCAATACCCCGCACAGATCGAGTCTCCGCAGATCATCAAATTCCCGATCTCGCCGCACGGGACCGGCTGCCCTTCGTCATCGACGACTTTGGCCTCATAGCCTGGAACGGCGAGTCCACTAGATCCAGGACGGATGTGTCCCGGTCGATTGGACACAAAGATATGAAGAACCTCCGTTGACCCAATTCCATCGAGAATCTCAACTCCGAAACGCTTCTTGAAGCGATCAAACAAGGCCGGCGGCAAGGCCTCCCCGGCAGATACGGCATACCGAACACTCGAGAGATCGAAATCCGCTTCAGTGCTCTGGTGAGCGAGGAGCATTCCGAAATTCGTCGGCACCGAGAAGAACAACGTTGGCCGGTGCCTTTCTATCGTGTCGTACACATTGGAAGCCGTCGGCGGTCCGCTCCACAGGATGGTGGTGCCGCCGACTGAAAATGGAAAGTACACGCTGTTGCCCAGGCCGTACGCGAAAAATACCTTCGCCACGCTGTAGAAGCGATCGTCGGACGTAATACCGAGCACACCGCGGCCATAGGCCGCCGCGCAGAACGACATGCTGCTATGTATGTGAATACAGCCCTTTGGACGTCCCGTGCTTCCAGACGAATACAGCCAGAACGCTACGTCGTCCTTCCGAGTCGGCGCAGCTTGGAGGCTCTGATGGGCGCCTGACGTCAACGAGTCGAACGAGATTTCATCATCGCGCTCACACTCGCCGACAACCACCACGTGCTCCAGAAATCCGAGACGCTCACGCGGAACGTCGCGCAATGTCGGCAGCAACGTCGCGTCAATGATCAATACGCGCGCGCGAGCGTCGTTGAGCACGTATTCGAATTCAGCGGGTTTCCACAGAGTGTTTATCGGGACCGGAACGGCGCCGATCTTCATCGCACCGAAGAAGCTGTAGATAATCTCCGGTCGGTCGAGCAGAAGAAGCAGCACGCGCTCTTCCATCCGGACCTTCAGTACCGTTTTCAAGCCGTTGCCGACACGGTCCACCCATTCCTGCAATTGCGCGTACGTGACCCGCTCATCGGCGCATTCGATGGCCACCTTGGACCCACGCCCATCATCGACATGGCGGTCGACAAGGTGGCTGGCGGCGTTAAACGTTTCTGAAACACTCAACGAGAACGGCCTCCTCACAGTTCTGACTGTGCCACACGCGCCCAGGACGGTACTATGATTTGAGCGACCGTTTCATAGTACTGCTGACGAGCGTAGCAACGACGTCGAATCGCGTGCTTCAGCGATCGTCGTCGACCGAACATCGCCTATTCGAATGGGAACAGACACTCGACGTCAACGCCTTTCGATCGACATATCCGGCGCGTCGCTGGAGTACGCATGGGTGGGAACCGATCACCCTCAGGACACCATCATCGTCTTCTTGCACGAAGGCCTGGGATCTCTTGGCCAGTGGCGCGACTTCCCTGAAGCGCTGTGCACACGGATCGGGTGTCGTGGAGTCGTGTATAGCCGCAAGGGGCACGGTCAATCATCATCGCTCTCCGGCCCCCTGACCGTCCGCTTCATGCACGATGAGGCGCTGGTCGTCCTCCCTCAGCTACTCGACCGGCTCGGTATCACGAAGCCGATCTTGTTCGGGCACAGCGACGGCGGCTCGATCGCGTTGATCTATGCCGGGGCTCGACACGCCCATGTTGCGGGGCTGATCCTGGAAGCACCGCACGTCTTCGTCGAGGACGTGACGATCAAGGGCATCCGGTCCGCCTGTGAGCGGTACGTTTCAAGCGATCTGAAGACCCGCATGGAACGTCACCATGATGGCGCCGAGGCCCTGTTCACCGCCTGGACCGGCATCTGGTTGTCGCCGGCCTTCAAGGCCTGGAACATCGAACAGTACGCGGACACGGTCGATACGCCCGTCCTTCTGATCCAGGGATGCAACGATGAATACGGGACCGACGGTCAGCTGGAAGCGATCAGGGCGAAAGTCCGGGGAGAATGTCGGACCGTCCTGCTGCCACAGTGCGGACATTTCCCTCATCTTGATCAGCGGGACGCTGTCACGCGAGTCGCCGCCGAGTTCGTAGAGGCCACGACCTTTCGCGACGCGACGGACCCCGACAGCTACTGACCCTTGAACACCGGTCGCCTTTTGGCGAGAAACGCTTGAACCCCCTCGGCCTTATCAGCTGAGGAGAATGCCAGGCTCAGAAGCGCCGTCTCAAGCCGGAGACCCTCATTAAGCGGCGTTTGCGCGCTGGCTTGAATGGCTTCTTTAATCAGCCGAAGGGCGATCGGGCTCTTTTCGGCGATCGATTCAGCCAGACTCCGGCACCGGGCCATAAGCTGATCCGCAGGCACAACCTCTTCAACTAGCCCGATGCGAAGCGCTTCGCTCGCATTGATCATCTCCCCCGAATAGATCAACTTGAAGGCCTGTCCCATGCCGACGAGTCGGGCAAGTCGTTGAGTGCCGCCCCCGCCGGGGATCAGCCCTAGGTTGACTTCGGGCTGCCCAAAACGCGCTTTGTCAGAGGCTATTCGGATGTCGCACGCCAGCGCCAGCTCGCACCCGCCGCCGAGGCAGAAACCATTAATCGCCGCAATCAACGGCTTCGTGAACGCCGCGGCGGCGGAGAAGATCGTGACGGCGCGCGAGGCCTTGAACTGATCGAGCGCAGAGCGGTCCTTGAATTCCGCTATGTCCGCACCCGCCACGAACGATTTCTCGCCACTACCAGTGACGACGGCCGCATGCACGTCATCGCGACGTTCGAGAGTCTTGAGGCTCTCGACGAACGCATGCCGGACTTCCGCATTCAGCGCGTTGAGCTTCTCAGTGCGATTGATGGTGAGCGTCGCCACACCATTCAGCACCTCCGTGAGTACTACGACGTTCGTGGCCATTCGTAAAAGCCCTTTCCGGTTTTCTTGCCGAGTTCGCCGACTCCCACTTTCTCTTTGAGAATCGCCGGCGGCTCAAAGAGCGCAGTGCCCAGCTTCGAGTGCAGGTACTCTGCAATGGTGAGGCGGACATCAAGTCCGACGAGGTCGCTCACTCTCAATGGGCCCATGCGATGCCCATATCCCAACTCCATCGCGGTATCGATGTCCTCGGCCGAGGCGACGTCTTCCTGGAGCATTCGCATGGCTTCTAGACCCAATGCGACCCCCAGGCGGGATGACGCAAAGCCGGGAGAATCGCGCACGACAATCGGGTGCTTTCCCATCACGCGAGACAGGTCTTTCGCGCGCCCTATCGACAGGCTGCTCGCGCCGACGTGCGCAACGACTTCAACGAGTTTCATGATGTGAACAGGATTGAAGAAATGCATGCCAACGACACGATCGGGCGAGCGAGTTGCCGAAGCAATCGAGGCCACCGATAGCGACGACGTATTGGTCGCGAGTAGTGCGTCGCTGTCGGCGAGCGCGTCGAGCTTGGAAAAGAGGGTGCATTTCGCGGCCAGGCTCTCGGCTATCGCCTCGACAACCAGTTCCGCGCCGGGCACAGCTTCTACAAGCGTTGTCGTCGAACGAATGCGGCCGAATGCTGCTTCCGCCTCCAACGACGTCAACTTTCCGCGCTTCACGGATCCGGCGAGCGTCTCTTGGATCAGCGCTCGAGCACGCATCAACGCGGCGTCCTCGACGTCGACAAGAAACGTCGTGATCCCAGCGACGGCAGCGACCTGCGCGATACCGCGGCCCATCGTCCCAGCTCCTACGACCACAACGTGTCTCACAGCGGCCTCCTCGTCGACGCTGTCATTACTCGCCCCGATACACGGGAGCTCGCTTCTCGAGAAAAGCCGCGACTCTTTCCCGTGCGTCCGCACTCTTGAAGAGCCGCAGTTGCTGCTCGGTCTCGAGCTGAAGGGCATCCTGAAGCGACCGTTGGTGACTGTCTCGAATCGAGCGCTTCGCCGTCGCCACAGCCAGCGGAGGCTTCAGAGCCAAGTTACGCGCCAACGCGAGCGTCTCGTCCATGACGGCATCATCGCCGACCACGCGATTGAACAGGCCGATTCGCAGCGCCTCCTCTGCACCGATCATCTCGCCAGAGAACACCAGTTCGAGGGCGCGGCCGGTCCCGATCAGTCTCGGAAGAAAGTAGGTCCCGCCCCAGTCGGGGTGCAGCCCGATCTTGTTGAAGGTCTGCCCAATGGAGGCACTGGCTGCGGCAATCCTTACATCGCAGGCCAATGCCAGATTCGCACCGCCTCCAGCCGCGGGCCCGTTTACTGCCGCCAGCACCGGCTTGTCCATCGCCTCAATCAGCGACACGACCGTCGCCCCGACGTCGACAAGTGCCTTGGCGGCGCCCCAGTCTTCTCGTTCGATCAACTGCCGCATGTAGCCGATGTCCGCGCCTGCGCAGAACGCTCTCCCGGCCCCAGTCAACACCACCACTCGAATCGCATCGTCTTCGGCGACTTCACGGAACGTATCGGCGAGCTCCTCGCGCATCCGACCCGCGAAGGCGTTCAGCTTTTCCGGGCGGTTCAGGGTGATCAGTCCAATACGGTCAACGATTGAGAGAAGAATGTCACTCACAATTACCGGCCCTTGAACGTTGGTGCGCGCTTCTCGAGGCTGGCCCTGATACCTTCCCGCGCATCTGCACTTTGGAAGAGCTGCTGCTGCAGTTCACGTTCGATCGCGAGACCGTCGCCCAGAGACAGATCGCTGCCGACCTGAACGGCGCGCTTGATCGCTCCAACGGCGAAACTCGCTTTCTTGGGTGGCGTGAAGTCCTTCGCGTACTCGATGACGGCGCTCACAAAGTCACGCCCGGCGAGTTGCTGATCGTCCCAGACCTCCGTGACAAGCCCCACTGCCGCAGCATCGTCGAACGACATGAGTTTCCCGGAAACCATCAATTCGATTGCGCGAGACCGCCCGATCAGCCTCGCCAGGCGCTGCGTCCCACCTGTGCCCGGCAAGACACCGAGAGTGACCTCCGGGAGACCGATTTTGCCAGCGCCTTTCTTTGCGATCCGGAGGTCGGCGGCCATCGCGACCTCCAGCCCACCGCCAACGGTGTGCCCGTTAAGAGCCGCGATGACGAGCTTCGGCGTCTGCTCGAGTCGGCACAGCGTCTCGTTCGCGTGAAGACAGAAGTAGTACTTGAACTCCGGGCTCGCATCCCGAAGCGTGCCGATGTTCGCACCAGCGCAGAAGAACCGCTCGCCTTCCCCAGTGATGACGATGACGTGCACACTGACGTCCATTCGGGCGCGCAGAATCACATCATCGACCTCGCGCATCATGTCGTAGCTGTAGGTATTGGCTGGTGGTTCTGCGAGCGTGACCAAGGCGACGCCGTCACCCACGTCGAAAGACAGCTTCTGGTACGCCATCGGACTCCTCTGTGCCAGGCGGATCGAGCCGCTTCGATGCCACGCTTGGAATGTGAAGGCTCATTCTACGACACGTCTCGACCGTCTTCTCAGGCTAGGGAAACAACGCTGTGACCCGTAATTCGAACGGTCGTTGAATCATCTAGTTGCTAGACTTGACAGCGATATGGCACACGCTGCAGATCCGACCGTCGCCTTCGAAACGGAACCCAATCGGTACCACCATTGGAAGCTCACCGTTGACGGCCCCATCGCGCGTCTGTCGATGGACGTTCGCGAGCATGCCGGACTGTCGCCTGACTACCAGCTCAAACTGAACTCGTACGACCTCGGAGTGGACGTCGAGCTCGCCGATGCCGTCCAGCGCGTGCGCTTCGAACACCCGCAGGTCCGAACCGTGATCATCGGGTCGCTCAAGGACCGCGTCTTCTGCGCCGGAGCCAACATCATGATGCTGCGCGGCTCGACGCATAACTGGAAGGTGAATTTCTGCAAGTTCACCAACGAGACGAGGTTCGCGATGGAGGACGCGAGCCAGCACTCCGGCCTGAAGTTCATTGCGGCGTTGAACGGGATCTGCGCGGGCGGCGGCTACGAGCTGGCGCTGGCCTGTGACGAGATCCTGCTGGTTGACGATGGGAACTCTGCGGTCAGTCTGCCTGAGGCACCCCTGCTCGCCGTGCTGCCCGGGACCGGCGGTCTGACCCGCGTGGTCGACAAGCGCCACGTGCGCCGCGACCTCGCAGACTACTTCTGTACGCTCGTGGAAGGTATCAGAGGAAAGCGCGCAGTCACATGGCGTTTAGTGGACGCCGTGTTCCCCACCAGTCAGTTCAACGATGCCGTGCAAAAGCGCGCGGAGGCGCTGGCGGACGGCTCGACCCGTCCAGCGACCGGCGCCGGCATCAGATTGAACCCGCTGAGACCGAGCATCACCGATTCCACGATCACGTATTCTTCCGTATCAGCCACATTTGATCGCCCCAAGCGGACCGCGACACTCACCGTGCACTCACCAGAGGAGGCACAGCCGACGACGCCGGCCGAGATCGCCAAGGCGGGTGACCAGTTCTGGCCGCTACGCACCTTCCGCGAGCTGGACGATCTGCTTTTGAGGCTGCGCGTCGACGAACCGGAGATCGGAACCATTGTGATTCGCACGGAAGGCAACCCGGATGCCGTGCTTGCGGTCGATCGGACCCTCGTTGCCCACCAGTCCGACTGGCTCGTCAACGAGATCATCCACTTCATGAAGCGCACACTGAAGCGGCTCGACCTCACTGCCCGGACGTTCTTCGCATTCATCGAACCGGGCTCAGCCTTCGCAGGTTCGCTGCTCGAACTCGCGCTCGCCGCCGACCGATCGTACATGCTGAGCGACGACCGGGAGCAGAACGTCATCCAACTCTCGCCGATGAATGCCGGCCTGCTGCCTATGAGCAACGGACTCACCCGACTCCAGACCCGGTTCCTCGCTGATCCTGACAAACCGGGCCAGCTGTTGGCGGACGATAAACCGTTGAACGCGACCGACGCAGAAGAGGCTGGCCTCGTCACGTTTGCGCCAGACGAGATCGACTGGGAGGACGAAGTGCGGCTCGCCGTCGAGGCCCGCGCGGCGTTTTCGCCAGATGCGATGACCGGTCTCGAGGCCAACCTCCGGTTCGCCGGGCCGGAGACCATGGAGACAAAGATTTTCGGGCGGCTGACGGCCTGGCAGAACTGGATCTTCCAGCGACCGAATGCCGTAGGCGAAAAGGGTGCGCTCAATGTCTATGGGCAGCAGGGGCGGCCCGAATTCGATTGGAAAAGGACGTAGACATGATCTCCGCCGACAAAATTCCGAACAACGTCGACCTGTCGAACAATAAGCGGCTGCAGCGCGCGCTCGAGCATTGGCAGCCCAAATACATACAGTGGTGGAGGGACATGGGGCCGCAGGGCTTCCAGGATTTCCATCAGGTCTACGTCCGCACGGCGACCAGCGTCGACGCAGGAGGCTGGGCGCATTTCGAGTACGTGAAGCTGCCGGAATATCGCTGGGGCATCTTCCTTGCGGAGCAGGTCAACGATCGCACGATTGGCTTTGGCGATTTCTTTGGGCAGCCGGTCTGGCAGGAGGTGCCGGGCGAGTTCCGCAACCAGCTGCGCCGACTGATTGTCACCCAAGGCGACACCGAGCCAGCCAGCGTCGAGCAACAGCGGCTACTCGGTCAGCGCTGCCCGAGCCTGTACGATTTGCGCAATCTCTTTCAGGTCAACGTGGAGGAGGGCCGTCACCTGTGGGCGATGGTGTACCTCCTGCATTCCTATTTCGGTCGCGACGGCCGCGACGAAGCGGAAGAACTCCTGGAGCGCCAGAGCGGGAATCGCGACAAGCCACGAATCCTTGAAGCGTTCAACGAGCCGATTGATAACTGGCTCGACTTCTTCATGTTCACGATGTTTACCGACCGCGACGGCAAATCGCAACTGATGTCGCTGTCTGAGAGCGCACTCGATCCGCTGGCGCGCACGACGCGCTTCATGCTGACCGAGGAAGCGCACCACATGTTCGTCGGCGAAACCGGTGTCGCCCGTATTCTCGAGCGTACGTGCCAGCTCATGAGGCAGGCCGGATTCTCTGAAGACGTCCGGAAAGTCGGCGGGATCGACATCGCGATGATTCAGAAACACGTGAATCAGTGGTTCAGTCTCAGCCTCGATCTGCACGGAAGCGAAGTGTCGAGCAACGCCGCGGCGTACTTTGCCAACGGTCTCAAAGGGCGCGCCAAGGAAGACACGTTCGACGAGCACATCGTCAAGGATGCCCACTACACCATGAAGTTTTTTGAGGGCGGCAAGGCGGTGACCAAGGAAGTACTGATGCGCAACGCGATGAACGAAGTGCTGCGCGATTGGTACATGGGCGACTGCGCGGCCGGTGTGGCCCGCTGGAACCGGATTCTGGACTCGTACGGCATGTCAGATCGGCTCCGGCTGCCCGATCGAAAATTCCACCGCGGGATCGGCATGTTCTCCGGCTTTCACTTCGATCCGAACGGTGTTCCGCTGAGCGCCGAGCAGTGGGAGAAGCGCAAATACGAATGGCTGCCGTCGCCGTCCGACACCGAATACCTGCTCAGCATTATGGACAAGCCCGTGTTTGAACCGGGGAAGTTCGCGAACTACATCGCCCCGCCGCGTCGCGGCATCAACCAGCAGCCGATCGACTTTGAATATGTCAGAACCGAACAGTAGCCAGTGAACCGTTGCAGGCAATGGACGACCGTGTGAATCAGTCCCCAGCTGATGCACGAGGGGCGCCGGCGTCGTGTCTCGAACCGCTTTGGGGTGGCCAGCACTACTCACGCCGCAGGGAATCCTTCGACCCTAGAATCCTTCCGCTCAGCGCCGGATCAGGGGCTAGCTGGACGCCCACGTCTTGCCGCCGATCGCGTCGTAGTCAGCCGGTGTGTCGATGTCGAACAGGCATCCTTCGTCATCGACGGCCACGTTGACGAGCCGATCACCCCAGGCGTGAACGACAGTTCGAGCACCCGAGGCGAGAGGCGCAGCGCGAAGGTCGTCGAACACGGCACAGTCGAATAACACCGGATGACCGTGGCGCTCGCCGACAGCCGGGCGAACAATCGGCGCGCGGGTCAGCTCCCACACCCGAATCAGCTCGCGGACTGTGGAGGGACGGACCATAGGAATGTCGACGGGCGTCACCAGCACTCCATCCACATCCAGCTTCGTGGCGGCCGCGAGCCCCACGTGCAGAGACGCAAGTTGTCCCAGCGAGGGTTGCGAATTGATCGCAAAGACGGGTGCAACAGGCGGATTGTCGGCTGCGATTGCGCCGACAATCCCCATGTGCTGACTGCCGGTCACGATGATCACGTCACGAACTCGCGCGTCGGCAAAGGTCCGTACCACCCGCGCGACGAAGGACCGACCATCGGGATCAGGCAGGAGTGCCTTGGGCCCCCCCATGCGGGTCGAATCGCCTGCGGCAAGAATGATGGCGGCGAGCACCGCTGGATCCTATCGGGACCGCGCGGTACGTGCAATTAGCAGAGTCGTAAGGAGTTCTGGCCTCGCTTGACTTCGCCCCCGGGACTCCCTACACTGGCCAAACTCTCGGACCCGGCGCGCGCGTGACCGCTACTCTCGTAGCCCATCATTCGCTGAGCAGTGTCTACAGAGCGCCTGGGATCTTGTCCCGGGCTTTGCGCATCGGAGGACACGGCCATGCCGACTGGGACTATTGCACGCCTGCTCATCGACAAAGGATTCGGATTTATTCGCGATGAGGGTGGCATTGAACACTTCTTTCACCGGAGCGCCGTACGTGGCGCTGTATTCGAGCTGCTACGCGAAGGGCAACACGTCGATTTCTCGTCTGAGGATTCTTCCAAGGGGCCTCGAGCCGGTGACGTCCGCCTGATCGAAAGCTAGCCCGACTCGCCCGGCCCTTCGCGGGGCCGGGCTCACCCACCATGCCGCCGTCGACGCCAACCAGGCGCGGAACACTTCGTCGCGCGATTCTCGCGCTTTCTCTTCTCGCTGTTGGCTGTGGTGTCTACGGTTTTTTCCATCTCGGGTCTTTTCTCGCACGTGAAGACCCGCTACAGCCTGCCGACGCAATCCTCGTCCTCTCAGGCACGTCGATGTCACGCCCGCTGGAGGGAGCAGACCTCTATATGGCGGGTCACGCCCCGCGGATCGTACTGAGCCGGGATCAGCCACCTATCGGAATGCCAGCGTTGGCCGAACGAGGAATACTCTTCGTCACCGGCGCCACACGCACGCACGGCGTGTTGCTCCAACTCGGCATCCCGGACGACGCGATCATCATCCCCGAGAGGATTCACGCCAACACGGCTGCAGAGGCGGTGACCCTGAGGGAAATGGCGGCACGTGAGCGCTGGAATCGGGTCATTGTCGTGTCGTCGGCGTACCACCTGCGCCGCGCCGCCTTCGCCTTCCGCCGCGAGTTGCGAGGGACCGACGTCCACATTCTGATGCGCAGGACGCGCTACGAAGGTTTCGCGCCGGACGAGTGGTGGCGGCGAAGAGCGGACGTCCGAGCGGTCGTCGAGGAAGTGCCGAGGCTGGCTGCCTACGTCATGGGGCTTGGCGCGTGAGCACCCTCAAAGCGTTTGTCGTGGAGTACTGCCGCATTTCTACGTCGCGCGGCGACTAGCGAACGCCTCTGGTCAACCAACGTCGCCACCCCGACGCGGCAGTCAGCCCTCCCGTCGCGGGGGTGAGCGTGAGCACGCGGTCTGACACCGCGTTCGCGAACGTCTGGTCTGCGGTCATCACCACCATCGCGAGGCGACGACTCGCGGCGATGTGTGCCAGATCGGCCGCGAATCGTGGCAGATGCTCCGGCGGCAGCGTGAGGTTGGGGTGTTCGGCCAGCAGGACGCGGGGGCTCAGCGCCAGCGCCTTACCAAGGCGGACGCGCAACTGGGACTCCGCATCCAGTTGCGCAACCGCCTGCGACAACTGCACCTGCGCGACACCGACGTCGTGCGCCAAACGGCGAACACTGGCGCGCACCGTCTCCGGAAGGGCGTCGAGCTCAAGCGAAAACGGCAACGCCAGATTCTGCTCAACAGAAAAACTCTCCAGCAGCACGATCCGGTCGCTGAGAATACCAAACTGGTCTGCCGACTCCAGCCATGCGTCGGGATCGGTGATGGCACCGGTTGCCGCGCCGAACACCTCCACATCGCCCGAGTCTGGAAGCGTCGCGCCGGTGATCAGATTGACCAGCACCTCGGCTCCGACTTGATCAAAACCGATCAGGGCCACCGACTCGCCCTGGCCCAACTCGAGATGTTTCACCCGGAGCGGACGAAGCCCACGGTAGTCCTTGTGAACGTTGCGAAGGGAAATAACGACGTCAGTCGACGGCATGCGGGCGCGCCTCCGACAGCCGCGCGAACTCTGCAGCAGGCAGCGTAACCGTACCTGGTTCGCGTCCATGTCCCGGATCACCATGGAAGTCAGAACCGCCAGTCAGGAGCAAATTCAGATCCCGCGCGATGTCGATGTACTGGCCCACGAGAGATGCGTCGTGATCCGGGTGAAACGCTTCCACCGCGTCAAGGCCGGCTTTGGTCAGCGCAGGGAGCCGACCCGACAGGCCGAGCTTGCCTGGATGCGCGAGCGACGCGATCCCACCAGCCTGGTGGATCACGTCGATCACCCCCTCCGGCGTCGGGCCCTCACGGGGAACGCATCCGGGGCGCCCGTTGCCGAGCCACCGGTCGAACGCCTCCTGCGTGTCTGCAACTTGCCCAGCATCAACCATGGCCTTGGCAACTTGCGGCCGCCCGACCGACCGACCGCTCTCGAGGGTGGCCTGTCGCACCAGCGGCTCGAGATCCACCGGTACACCCAACGCAGCAAGGCGGGAACCGATCGCCTCGACGCGCGCGATACGCGCCTGGCGCGCCACCCGAAGAAACACCCCAAGTGCCTCGTTCAGAGGATCGAACAGGTAACCAAGCATATGGAGATCCCGACCCTCGTCTACCGCAGTGATCTCAATGCCGCTTACCGCGCGCATACCGGATTCCCGCGCCGCCGCGCGAACCTCAGCAACGGCCGCCGTCGTGTCGTGATCGGTCACGGCCATCACGGACACACCGGCGGCGGCCGCGCGCGCCACCAGTTCTCGCGGGGAACACCGGCCATCTGATGCAGTGGAGTGGAGGTGGAGATCAATCAGCAGGATGCGTCCTCGGATTGGCTCGGTGAGGATCGGATGTCACCGCGCGCCGCGCGCCGCACCCGATTTGCGCCGAGCCGGGCGACGCGCTCTGCCCTGGCGCTTGAGCAACAACCGGTATTCGCGAACGAGCAGGTCAAGGTGCTCGCGCTCTTCGTCGGCGAATTCGAGAAAGATCTGCTTGCCTTCGGAATCCTCGAATCGCTCGCCATACTTCTTGAAAAAGCGGTGGGAGCCGCGCTCGCAGCGAATGCCGATCATCAATGCCTGCTGATCGTTCACCCCGCGCAGGAGCCGTTCTGTACCCTCAGCAAACAGCCCGTTCGCGGCGCCCTTGAAGAACAGAAAGGTCGGCCGCGACTCCAGCTTGGGATCCCGCTCAAGCAGTTCGCCGTAGCGCGCCTCCAGCTTTCCCAGGTGCTCCTTTTCCTCCAGCGCGAGGTCCTCGAACACCTTCCGACCTCGGGCGTCCTTGGTCAGGCGTGCGGCGCGAGTATAAAATTCGAAACCGCTTCGCTCCGTGGCGATCGCGATCCGGAGCGCATCACGCGCGAACAGCAAGTCTGTCTGGCCAGCTTCACTGCTCGAGTTTCGCCCCGTCCGGCATTCCTCGCACGTGCCGTAGATCTGCACGACGCTTTGAGATGCCGCGAAACTCCTGGCGGTCGCCACTTCCTCAACCAGCGCTTCAATGTCCGAACTGAGGAACTCAAAGGACCGATGACAGGTCTTGCAGATGAGGTGGAAGTGACGCGGCTGCCGGTAAGAGTGCTCAAAGCGGAAGCGACCCTCGCCGAAATCGACCTTGCGCGCAATGCCAGCGTCCACCATCCATTGCAACGTGCGGTAGACGGTGGCACGACTGATCCGCTGATCCTCGCGGCGTATCAGGTCGACAAGATCGTCGGCGCTGAGATGCCCTTCCTGTCGCAGGAAGACGTTGACAATTTGTTCCCGCTTACTGGACCGCTTCCCGCCTGATGGTTTGAGCCGGGTCAGGTCCTCAAGGGTGGTCGGCACGTCAGATCAAGGGTCCGAGGGCAAGACTGTGACCCCTGGGAGCCTAGACGCTGAAGGACGATCCGCATCCACACGTCGAGACGGCGTTCGGATTCTTGATCGTGAATCCGCCTCCCGTCACCGTATCGACGAAATCGACCTCGGCGCCGCTGAGGTAGCTGATGCTCACCGGGTCGACGAACAACTTGACGCCATTCGATTCAAACACCTGGTCAGCGACACCGCCGCCCTCTTCGATCATCAGGCCGTACTGAAAGCCGGAGCAACCTCCGCCCTGCACGAACACTCGCAGACCGCTGCCGTCCTTACCTTCTTCTGTGAGCAACTCGCTAATTTTCGACGCTGCCGTCTCTGACACGTTGATCATGGTCTTGATTCTCCCGGGGAAATCCCTACCATCGATTATAAGCGCCGACATCCTAGACCAGCAAGGCCGACGACGTCGCTGTATCTCATTGTGCGATCAGCGGTTAGTCAGGCGACCGTTTTGGGTCCCGCGCCGATCGCCGCCAACTCGACCGCCGACGCCTCTTCGATGTCTTTATGCAGGCTGTTACCGTGCGCGTCCATGGTCACGATCGCCGGGAAATCGGTCACCTGCAGATGCCACATCGCCTCTGGTGTACCAAAGTCGAGCAACGAGACCCCTTCGACGCGGTCGATGGATCGGGCGTAGAACTGAGCGGCTCCGCCGATCGCGTTGAGGTACACCGCACCGGAGTCTTTCATCGCCGCGAGTGTTTTCGCGCCCATACCACCCTTTCCGATAACGGCCTTTACTCCGAAGCGCCGGATGATATCCCCCTGGTACGGCTCCTCGCGAATGCTCGTCGTCGGACCCGCGGCTGTCACGCGCCAACCCTCACCTTCCTTCATCACGACCGGTCCGCAGTGATACAGCACCGAGCCCTGTAGGTCCGTTGGAGGATCGTGCTTCATCAGATAGGCATGCACCGCGTCCCGGCCGGTGTTGACGGCACCGGAGACCAGGACGATGTCACCCACCTTCAACGCACGCACCTGCTCGTCAGTCACCGGTGCGCGCAACGCTACCTCGCGACCGGTGCGCTGGACGCCGGCCTGGTCGGCCATCGCGGCGACCGGTGCCGTCGGGTCTCGGTAGAGCCACTGCGTGATGTCGCCGCTGTGAGCGTCGATGACGACACCAAGGCGGCGAAACGCCCAGCAATCGTACGCCACCGACACGAAGAAGCTGGCGGGAAGCCGATTGAGCACGCCAATCTTGCATCCGATCAACGACGTGCGGCCGCCGAACCCCATGGTCCCGATGCCCAGCTTGTTCACTTCGCCCATGATCGACGCCTCGAGCTGTGCGAGCCGGGCATCAGGGTTGACGTCGTCCAGCGTCCGAAACAATTGCTCTTTGGCATGCACGTAGCCGGCTGTGCGGTCGCCTCCGACGCACACGCCAACGGCGCCGGGCGCACACCCTTTTCCTTGAGCACTCCAGACGGCGTGAAGGATGCACTTGCGGACCCCTTCGAGGGTGCGATCTGCGCGGCCGAGACCACGCAATTCGGTCGGGACCGAATACTGCGCGTTCATGTTCTCGCAGCCACCGCCCTTCAAAATCAGCTTTACCTCGATGTCGTCGCGCTCCCACTGCTCGATGTGAATGATGGGGGTGCCGGGGCCCAGATTGTCACCGGAGTTCTCACCCGTGATCGAGTCAACGGAGTTGGGCCGGAGCTTGCCGCGCCGCGTCGCCTCCGCCACCGCCTCCCGAATCTCTTGCTTCATGACGATCTGGTTCGCACCGACCGGCGCCTTGACCTCAAACGTCGGCATCCCGGTGTCCTGACAGATTGCGCCTTCGCCATCGGAGGCCTGATCAATGTTTTGCGCGATGATCGACAACGCCTGCGCCGACTCCGTCCCGGCGGTCTCCTGCTCCATCGCCACTTTCATCGCCACACGCACGTCCGGTGGCAAATCTGTCGAAGTCTGGACAATCAGCGCGAGGACGCTATCGAGAAATGGAGTGCTCATGCGAGCAGTATAATTTGACTGGTCGATGTCTATGCAATACAGCACTCACGGCCCCTTGCGCAATCGCCGCGCCGTCCTCGACCACCTTGCTGGCTGGCGACATGACGTGATGAAGCTACTCACCATCGCGCTCGCAGCCGGACTTGCCGGTTTCCACGTCGCCACACCGTGGGCCCGAACAGTTGGCACGTCGGTATGGCCCCGTGCTGAGCTACAAACCGCAGCGCCAGCGCAGCATGGCCGGCTGTTTCCGCCGCAAGATCTCGGGCTACTGGAAGGACCGGACCGGGACGCCTGGCAGAATCCGGATCAGATCATGGACGCGCTGGGGATCGCCGACGGGTCCACTGTGGCCGACATCGGCGCGGGTGCCGGCTGGTTCACGATCCGGCTGGCTCGTCGCGTTGGCCCCAACGGCGTGGTCTATGCGCAGGACGTGCAACGACAGATGCTCGAGGCGATCCGCCGTCGGGTGGCCCGCGAGGGTTTGCTAAACGTGGAAACGCGGCTCGGTGCGGGCAGCGTGCCGAATCTTCCCGAGCGGTCCCTCGACGCCGTGCTGGTGGTGGACGTGTACCCAGAGGTGGAAGACCGCGTGACCTTTCTGAAGAACCTTGCCTCGGCGCTGAAAGCCAGCGGCCGCGTGGGTATCGTCAACTACAAGCCAGGCCGCGGGGGCCCTGGGCCAGCGCCGGAGGAAGGCGTCCGCGTTGCTAGCGCCAACGTCGAAGAGGATGCGCTGGCTGCGGGGCTGCGCGTGCTCGCCCGCCAGACGCTACCCTACCAATACCTGCTTGTGCTCGGGCCGTGACCCGTATCGGCACTCGCCGACGCGACCGCGAAACATGCGAACAGCATTAACCATCGCTGGAAGTGACTCGAGCGGCGGCGCCGGCGTGCAGGCCGACCTCAAGACGTTCGCGGCGCACGGCGTGTACGGCCTAAGCGCGATCACAGCGGTCACCGCGCAAAATACCCTTGGCATTCGCGCGTGCGACCCGGTGTCGGCTGGTCTTGTGACTGCCCAGATGGAGGCGGTCGTGTCGGACATCGGTGTACACGCCGCAAAAATAGGGATGCTTGCCAACGCGGCGATCGTCGAGGCCGTGGTGGCCGCCATCGACGAACTGAACATCCCGCTGCTCGTGGTTGACCCCGTGATGGTGGCGACAAGCGGCGAGCCACTTGCGGACCATGGCGCGGTCGAGGCGATGACATCACATTTGCTGCGCCGAGCGTGCGTCGTCACGCCAAACATCCCCGAGGCTGCGACGATTGCAGGATTATCGATCACGACCGAGCACGAGCGTCGGGAGGCCGCCCGTCACATCATGGCGCTGGGCCCGACAGCCGTCATTATCAAAGGTGGTCACTTTCCGTCGCCCGATATCGTGGACCTGATGTACGACGGACATCGATTCGTCGAGTTTCCGACTGAGCGAGTGGCTGGGCCGAGCAGGCATGGCACCGGCTGCACTTTTGCGGCTGCGGTGACCGCGCAACTTGCCCTCGGACATCCGCTCAGCGATGCGATCCAGGCTGCTCAGCGATACGTGGCCGGCGCCATTCGTTCCGCCCTTGCCCTTGGGCAGGGAAACGGGCCGATGAATCATTCCTGGAGCTCGGCCACTGACCAATCCAGGGCCGCTGATGACCGATCCGCGCGCACGACTTGACGGCCCAAGCGTTCGGCGGTGGACGTTGACCATATACTGACAGCATGCCTCTGGCGGCTGTCACGCGCGATCCGCTGGACCTTCAGGCGCTGGCCCGCGACCTTGCGACAAATGCGTGCGGTGACGGGGCGGTTGCGACGTTCACCGGTCTCGTCCGAAACCACAATCAGGGTCGGACCGTCCATTTTCTGGAGTACGAGGCATACGAACCGTTGGCAGTGCGCGTACTCGGACGGATCATCAGCGAAGCACGTGAGACGTGGCCGGCGGTCCGCATGGGCATGCAGCATCGGATCGGCCGACTCGAGATTGGCGAAGCGAGCATCATCATCGTGGCCGCGTCTCCGCATCGCGCCCACGCGTTTGCGGCTTGCCGTTATGCGATCGAGCGCGTCAAACAGATCGTGCCGATCTGGAAGCGCGAGCACTTTGAGGGCGGCGAGGTCTGGTTGGAGGGCGCCGCGGCCGACCCGGATGACGAGCAGGCGAAGCTGGCCGCGCACAGAATCGCATGCGCGTGACTGTCAGGCTCTTTGCACGGCTGCGAGACCTGGCCGGCTCCGGCGAACTCATTCGAGATGTCGAGGCCCCGGCCACAGTCCGCACTGTCTGGCAATCGCTGACCGCCGAGATGCCCGCGCTGACGGAGTACGAGGCCACGATGTCGGTAGCGATCAATGCGGAATACGCACGCATGGCTGCGGCCGTGCACGATGGCGACGAGGTGGCGTTCTTGCCGCCTGTGTCGGGAGGATGACCAGTTCGTATGCTCGACAAACTCAGCGCGCTTGAGGCGCAATACGAGGAGCTCGCGGCGCGGCTTGGCACGGCCGACGTCCAGTCCGATCCCATCGAGTACCGTAAGGCAGCCAAGGCGCTGGCCGATCTTGAGCCGCTCGTACACGCGTATGGCGAATACAAAGCCGTCCTGAAGCATATCGAGGGCTCCGAAGAACTCGGGCGCAGTGGCGACGCTGAGATGCGGAAACTGGCGCACGAGGAACTGAAAGAGCTGTACGTCAAGCGAGACGCGATCGTCGGCAATTTGCGACTGCTCCTGATTCCCAAGGATCCGAATGACCAGAAGAACGTCATCCTGGAGATCCGCGCCGGCACGGGCGGCGACGAAGCCTCTCTGTTTGCCGCCGACCTCTTTCGCATGTACAGCCGATTTGCTGAGCGTCAGCACTGGAAGCTCGATGTGATGTCCAGCAGTGAGAGCGGCACGGGGGGCTTCAAGGAAGTCATTGCATCGATCGAGGGTCGTGATGTCTACAGCCGTCTGAAATACGAAAGCGGCGTACATCGCGTGCAGCGGGTGCCCGCGACCGAAGCGAGCGGGCGCATCCATACGTCGACTGCCACCGTCGCGGTCCTCCCCGAAGCCGAGGAGGTTGACGTCGACATCCATGAGAAGGACCTGCGTATCGACACGTTCTGCTCGAGCGGGCCAGGCGGTCAGAGCGTAAACACCACCTACTCCGCTGTGCGTATCACGCATCTGCCGAGCGGCCTCGTCGTCTCCCAGCAGGACGAGAAGTCTCAGATCAAGAATCGTGCGAAGGCGATGAAAGTGCTGCGCGCCCGGCTCTACGAGATGGAGATGCGAAAGCAGCAGGAAGCCATCGCGCAGGAGCGGCGCGGCCAAGTCGGAACGGGCGAGCGGTCTGAGAAGATCCGAACCTACAACTTCCCGCAGAGCCGCATCACCGATCACCGCATCAATTTCACAACCCACCGGCTGCACGATGTACTCGAAGGCGATCCGGCGGAACTACTGGATCAGGTCACGACCTTCTACAACGCCGAGAAGCTCAAGGAAGCGACGGCCGCCAGTTGACGCTTCACGACACATTGGCCGGGGCGCGCGCCCGGCTCGTCGCCGCGGACTTTTCTCACACGGAGGCCTCCATCGACGTCGATCTCTACGCTCGTACGATTCTGGGCTGGGACCGGACCAAGCTACTCACCGACCTGCAAGACGCCCCACCGGAGGAGCTCGAGCCGACGCTGTCGGAATGGATCACCAGGCGCACAGGTCACGAGCCGACCGCGTATATCGTCGGCGTCCGGGAGTTCTGGGGCCTCGACTTTGCCATCACACCAGCCGTCCTGGTCCCTCGCCCGGAGACAGAGTTCATCGTCGAGGAGGCGCTCCTCTTGCTGCGGACGTCGAGCGCTGAGGCCCCGCAGCGTTCTTTCGAGATCAACCAGATACCCGGCGAGCGTTTGCCGAGTGGCGCTCGCATCGCCGATATCGGCACCGGTAGCGGCTGCGTGGCCGTCGCCGTGGCCGTCGATGCGCCAACATGCCGGATCGTCGCGTCTGACGTGTCCGACGAGGCGCTTGCAGTGGCCCGCGGTAACGCCACACGGCACGGCGTGGCCAGCCGCGTCGAGTTCATCTCGACGTCGTATCTCGACGGCGTCGAGGGCACGTTCGACGTCATCACCGCGAACCCTCCGTACGTCAAGGACGGTGACAGGGCGGCCATCTCGCGCGTCACACGGCACGAGCCCGAGGTTGCGCTGTTCGGCGGCGCGGAGGGCCTTCGCGACATCACTGGTGTGCTCGATACGGCCCGCGGAAAGCTGACGCCTGGCGGATGGCTCGTGATGGAGTTTGGCTATGGGCAGCAGGAGGGTGTGGAAGCGCTCGTCAACGCACGGCCTGGGCTTCGGCTGGACCGCGTGCGAGCCGATCTGCAGGGCATTCCCCGGACAGCGATTATTCAACGCCGATGAGTGATTCAGCGCCAGCCAATGACTGCCTATTCTGCAGAATCGTTGCAGGCGAGATCCCCGGCACGATCGTCTTCCAAGACGACTCGCTCGTCGCGTTCGAGGACGTCAAGCCGCAGGCGCCGCTGCACGTCTTGATCGTGCCACGGAGGCACATCGCATCGCTCAACGACCTGACATTAGACGACGACGGGCTCGTGGGCTCGATGCTTCGCCGGGCAGCCGCGCTGGCCAAGGAGCACGGCTATCACGAGCGCGGGTACCGAACGGTCTTCAACACGAACCGCGACGGCGGGCAGACAGTCTTTCACATCCACCTTCACCTCCTCGCCGGCCGTAGCCTGATCTGGCCGCCAGGTTAGTCTGGCCGTGACGGACGCGGCAGCTGCGCCTCAGAGCAAGGCTGACAGCTCCGTCAGACCGCGAATCACCGGTACACCCGGCGGCCGAGCCAACATGGGGTTTGGCGCGCGCTGAACAAGAATGCCGCGCATACCCACACGCTGGGCACCCTCGATGTCGTGCTGAACGCTGTCACCAACCATCACTGACTCTCCGGCGCCAACACCGAGCAGCTTCAGCGCGGACTCAAAGATGCTGCGGTGCGGCTTCAGGTATCCATGCTCGGATGAAGACAACGCGCCGGCGACCAGCCCGTGAAGTTCGAAATGGCGCTGAAAGGTCGCTAAGCAGCGATGGGAGTTGGAAATGAGCCCCACCTTGACGCCCCTGTCCGCGAGATCCCGCAGCGCGGGCGTCACATCGTCGTACAGGAAGAAATGGCGGCACGCCGCCCATTCCGCATAAATTTCGTTGGCGCACGCGTCGAGCCGCGGCCCACGGCCTCCCATGCCCTCGATAATCCGTCTGGTGTACCGGACAAAGAGCCCGGAGTCGTACGTCTGGTCCTGCGCGTCGGTCAGACTCGCCGAGGCGGACACCACGGCATCGGCGAATCGCGACGGATCGATATCGACACCGTATCGAGCGCAAAAGCGCTGATACCCCACGCCCTGAAAGGTCGGCCCCGGATAGATCAACGTGAAGTCGACGTCGAAGAACACCGCGGTGACCGGCGTGGCGTTCATCGCACCTCGCCGGCATACGGGCCCGCGACCACAATCGTGGCACTGGACGGGACGAGGAGCCGTTTGGCCACCCCGGCGACCGCGTCCCTCGTGACGGCCCGCAGGAGACTTGGCATACAGAGGTCGTAGTCGAGACCAAGATCGAACGTCTCTTCCGCTTGTAAGAACGCGGCAATGCCGAGATTTGTCTCCAGCGCCCGCGGCATCGACCCGATGAGGTATTGCGCCGATTCGGCCATTTCGGACTCGGTCGGCCCATCCGCCGCCAGCGCCCTCAGCTCCTCGTCAATGGAGGCAACCGCCCGGTCAACACTGGCTGGGCTCACGCCCGCGCGGATGATGAGGGGACCGGGAATGAGACTGGCGTCGAGCGCACTGAAGACGTAGTAGGCCATGCCCTGCCGCTCGCGAATGCTGTCACCCAATCGACCGCCGATGGCGTACTGCCCGAGAATGTTATTCATCAGCCGGTGTGCGTCGTACTCAGGATCGGCACGCCGCACACCGATGAAGCCGTACGCGATGTCGGCCTGCGCCTTGTTCATCATCGGGATCACCCGAACCCTGCGGCTGGACGATGGCGGGACCTCCGAGACGTCGACCGACGGCGGTGGCGCACCTGTCCACTCGCCGAATACGCTCGCGGCGGCAGCCATCGCGCGGGCTGGCTCCACGTCACCGACCAAGACCAGCGACAACGAACCCGGACGGAAGCGCGCGGCATGTTGCCTCCGCAGAGCATCAGGGTCGATCCGCCCGATGCTCTCGACGGACCCCCTCGCCGGACGACCGTAGGGATGATGACCACCGTACAAATCGCTGAGTACGCCCTCCGAGGCACGTACGCCAGGGTCGTCTTCATCCTGGCGAATCTGGGTCAGGATCTCGCCGCGCCTCGTGTCCACCTCGTCGTCCGGAAACGTCGGACGCATCACGACGTCGGCGAGCAGGTCGAGGGTTGGCGCAAGATCTTCGGCTAGGCAGGTGCACACCAGCGCCAAGGTGTGCCGATCGACGGTGACTGACAGCAAGACGCCTCGAGTGTCCAGTTCGTCGCCGATGCGTTCTGCTGAACGCAATTCTGTGCCGCGGTCTATGGTGTGTGACACAAAGTGCGACAGGCCAGGCGCATGCGGCGGATCGTAGATCGTTCCAGCGCGCAGCGATGCGTACACTGTGACAGCGGGCGTGGTCTTCGACTCCTTGGCGATGACGACAACCCCGTTACCGAGGACCGCACGGACGGGAGCCAGTCCCTTGTGCCTGGCCGTCGTCATTGATCGAGTGTCGCAGGCGACTCGGAACCAGCGTCGAGCGACGGTTCAAGCCAAGCGACTGTTCGGTTAAAGGGACTCAAGTGCTCGGCCGCGGCAGCGTCTACCTGGCCACAGGTCACCGCATCGATCCGCCCAGCCAGGGTTTCGGTGATCTGCCAGTTGGCAATCGTTTCGAAGTAGCCGAGTTGATGGCCGATGTTCGTGATGCTGTCGTTCTCGAACACGAGCCGGGCTCGGAGCTGCCGAGCAGCCCTTGCCAACTCGGCCTCCGTCACCCCATCCGACCGGACACGATCAATCTCGGCCAGCACTGCCTCCTCCACTCGCGCGAGCGGCGTGCCCTCTGTCGCGGTCACCGAAATCGTGTACAGAAACGGCTCCGCTGTCGGCAACAGCGCACCCGAGACCGAAGAGGCGAGACGCGCGTCGACCAAGGCCCGGTAGAGTCGCGCGCTGCGCTGTGATGGGGGCGTCTGGAAACTCGCCCACAGGTTGAGCCCCTTGGCGCCCGTCAGCACGGCATCGAGCACGAGCATCGGGAAGAAATCGGGCTCGTACACCGCCGGTGCGTGATAGCCAAGCTTCAAATAGGCTGTCGCACCGTCGCGCGCGAGCACCAGCCGCCGCTCGCCCAGCTGCTTCGGTTCGACCACTTGAGGGCGCCGGGCGACGTCGCCGGGGCGGAGGTTGCCGAAGTGACTGACGACCCGCCGCATGGCATCTGTCGTATCGACGTCACCCACAACGACCAGAGTCGCGTTATTTGGCACGTAGAATCGCCGATAGTGTCGGTACAGGTCATCCCGGGACGTCGCTTCGAGGTCAGCGAGCCGGCCAATCGTGGGATGCCGATACGGGTGCGTACTGAAGGCCGCCGCTGTGAGATCCTGTTCAATCCGCGTGTCCGGATCGTTCTCACACCCTTGCAGCTCCGAGATGATCACTGTGCGCTCCGACTCACAGTCAACCGGGTCATACACGCAGTTCGCCATGCGCTCAGTCTCGATGAACAGCATGCGATCAAGCGCGTCGCGTGTGGCCGTCTCAGTGTAGGTGGTCTGATCGATCCAGGTGTAGCCATTCCAGTAGCCGCCGAATTGCTCGATGATTCCCTTGATCTTGTCGCGAGGGATGTTCGTCGTTCCCTTGAAGTTCATGTGCTCGACCCAGTGGGAGATACCGGTCTGGCCAGCCGTCTCGTCCTTCGAACCGACACGGTACCAGCACCAGACTGACGCGAGCGGCGCCGTGTGCTCCTCCTGAATCAAGACCCGCAACCCGTTGTCGAGCACCTCTTCATACACACGCGATGGGGTCGAGAACGGCGCGAGCTGGGCCATCCGGACATTATAGAATCTAGTGACACGCATGCCTGAGTGGAAGAACACGGTCAACCTGCCGCGAACCGGGTTCCCGATGAAAGCGAACTTGCAGACCGCCGAGCCAGAATGGCTGGCGCGATGGCAGGAGATGGATCTGTACGGACAGATCAGACGCCGCAGCGCCGGGCGGCCGAAATTCGTGCTGCACGACGGTCCCCCGTACGCGAACGGCAACATTCACCTCGGCACCGCCCTCAACAAGATTCTCAAGGACATTGTCGTCAAGTCGCGCACCATGGCGGGTTTCGATGCCCCTTACGTTGTCGGTTACGACTGTCATGGCCTGCCTATAGAGTTGCGGGTCGATCGCGAACTCGGACCGAAGAAACGCGAGATGTCGGTCGCGGACTTCTGCCGTGCGTGCCGCGCGTACGCCGAACGCTTCATCGGTGTCATGACGGAGCAATTCAAGCGGCTGCTCATCTTCGGCGACTGGGATCACCTATATCTGACGATGGAATATGGGTATCAGGCATCGATCGCGCGTGCGCTCGGCCGCTTCGTCGAGCAGGGGCTCGTCTACAAGGGCAAGAAACCCGTTCACTGGTGCATCAAGTGCCGAACGGCGCTGGCCGAAGCCGAGGTGGAGTACGAGCCTCATGTATCGCCGTCCATCTACGTCGAGTTCCGGCTGGCACTCAATTCCGCTGACGAACTCGCCGCGCGCGTCCCGGAACTTGCCGGGCGATACGTCTCAACCTTGATCTGGACAACGACGCCCTGGACGATTCCGTCGAACCTCGCCGTCGCCTTCCATCCAGATCTCGTCTACGGCGCGTATCCGGTCGGCAACACGCACGTCATCATCGCGGAAGCCCTCGCCGAGCGCGTTGCCGAGGCAACAGGTCGCGCATTTGGTGAGCCGGTCGCGACGTTCCCTGGCAAGGCCATGGATCGGCTTGTGTTCCGCCATCCCCTGTACGACCGAGACGCACTGGCAGTACTGGCCGACTACGTCACGACCGAACAGGGCACCGGCGCTGTGCACACCGCGCCCGGTCACGGCAGCGACGACTTCCACACCGGCGTGAAGTACGGCCTCGACATCTATGCGCCTGTCGGCGCTGGCGGGAAGTTCCTCGATACCGTGGAGCGCTTCGGTGGTCATCGCGTGTTCGATGCAAATCCGGAGATAGTGGCAGCGCTGAAGGAGCGCGGTCGCTTGTGGCATCAGGAACCATTCGAGCATTCGTACCCGCATTGCTGGCGGTGCCACACTCCGGTCATCTTTGTCGCCACGTCGCAGTGGTTCATCCGCCTTGAAGGGGACCCGGTCGTCAGCGTCGAAGGCGCCGGCCGTAGGACCCTTCGCGAGGCGGCGCAGCGCGCCATCGACGATCAGGTGAAGTGGATCCCTGCGTGGGGCCGCGATCGGATCTACAACATGGTGACGAACCGGCCTGACTGGTGCATCTCGCGGCAGCGGGCATGGGGGGTGCCGATTCCGGCGGTCGACTGCACGAAATGCGGCGAAGCCATTCTGACAGGGGCGCTGGTGGAGAAGACCGCCTCGGTGTTCGAGCAATACGGCGCGGTCGCCTGGTGGGAACGGCCGTTGGACGAGTTCGTCCCCGATGGGCTGGTCTGCCCGTCTTGCGGCGGCACGAGTTTCGAGCGGGAACGAGACATCCTGGACGTCTGGTTCGACTCGGGCTCAAGCCACGAGGCCGTACTCCCTTCGCGGCCGGAGCTGACATGGCCGGCCGATCTGTACCTCGAAGGCAGCGACCAGCACCGCGGCTGGTTCCAAAGCTCGCTGCTCGTCGGGCTCGTCACGCGCGGTCGCCCGCCCTTTCGGCAGGTGCTGACGCACGGCTTCCTGATCGATGTGGAAGGCCGGAAGATGTCGAAGTCCGCCGGCAACACCATCCAGCCGCAGGGCGTCATCAAGGAGAGCGGCGCAGAGATCCTACGGCTGTGGGTCGCCATGAGTGACTACCGGGAAGAGTCGCGCGTCAGCAAGGAAATCCTGACCCGCGTGATCGAGGCGTACCGCAAGCTGCGGAATACCTGCCGTATCCTCGTTGCCAACCTGTACGACTTCGATCCGACCACGGACATGGTGCCCTTGGACCGGCTCGAGCCGGTCGATCGCTACACGCTGGCCCGATACTCCGAGGCCGCGCAGCGCATGATTCGGGCGTACGACGAGTACGACTTCTCCACGGTGTTCCAGACAATGAACACTCTTGTGACCTCCGATCTGAGCGCCTTCTATGTGGACGTGACCAAGGACCGGATGTACACGTTCGGCGCCCGTTCGCCGGGTCGCCGATCCGCGCAAACGGTCATGTATCTCATGGCAGACGGTCTGGCTCGCCTGCTCGCGCCGATCCTGTCGGTCACGGCTGACGAGCTCTGGCGCCACCTGCCGGGCCCCCGGTCAGCGTCCGTACATCTGGAAGAGTTCCCTGACATCGACCGCCTCGTCGACCGCGATCTGCTGTCCACCTGGGACCGTCTGATGCAGGTTCGCGACCAGGTGAATGCCGCCCTGGAGGAGAAGCGGAAGGCGAAAGTGATCGGAAACTCGGTTGGCGCCCGCGTAAAGATCTCGGCTTCGGGCCCTGTCGGGCAGTTGCTCCAGGAGCATCTCGCCGACTTGCCGATGTTCTTCATCGTGTCGGATGTCGCGCTGGAGATTGACCCGGGAAGCGCCGCCGAGGACGTGCGCGTCGTGGTCGAGAAGGCGCCAGGCGTCAAGTGCGGTCGGTGCTGGCGGTATGTGACGAGTGTGCGGTCCGAGCCTGACTGGGAGGGTCTTTGTAACCGCTGCGTAGAGGCGCTCAGCGAGCCGGTGAGCGCCTAGCAGGCTGCTGAAAAACTCCGTGAAATGGGATCGACAGATCGATCCCGGCGTACTACCATGCTCCCAACACCGCTGAAGGGAGCCCCATCATGCGCGGACACGATGAGCAAAGCACTCACATGTTCAGCTACCTGTCGCCGGAACAGCGCGTGCCAGCCGACCATCCGCTCCGCGCGGTTCGCGCGCTGACGGACGAAGCGCTGAGAACGATGTCGCGCAGGTTCGCCGGCCTGTACGCCAACACAGGGCGTCCGTCGATCCCGCCGGAACAGCTGCTGCGCGCGTTGTTGCTGCAGGTGCTCTACACGGTGCGGAGCGAGCGGCTGCTGATGGAAGAGCTCAATTACAACCTGCTGTTCCGCTGGTTCGTGGGCTTGAATTTGGACGACCCGGTTTGGCATCCCACCACGTTTACCAAGAATCGCGACCGGCTGCTGGCGGGCGATCTCGCGGCCGCCTTCTTTGATGCGGTGCAGGCCCACGCGCGGGCGGCCGGGCTGCTCTCGGACGAACACTTCACTGTGGATGGGACCCAATTGGAAGCGTGGGCCAGCCTGAAGAGCTTTCGGTGCCGGGACGCGGCGGAGAGCGACCCGCCCGATGACCCCGGGAATCCCACGGTCAACTTCCACGGGGAGCGGCGGCGCAACGACACGCACCAGTCGACGACCGATCCGGAGGCGATGCTGCCTCGGAAGGGCCAGGGGAAGGAAGCCAAGCTGGCGTATCTGGGCCACGTGCTGCTGGACAATCGACAGGGACTTGTCGCCAACGTCTGCGCGACTCACGCGACGGGGACCGCCGAACGCGAGGCAGCGGCGCTGTTGCTGGAGGCCAGCGCGCCGCCGGGCAGCACGGTCGGGGCGGACAAGGGCTACGATGTGGCAAGCTTTGTGGCCGCTGTCCGTATCCGGGCCGTCACGCCCCACGTTGCTCAGAAGGTCCGCTGGAGTGCGATCGATGGCCGGACCACGCGGCATGCGGGCTATCACGTCAGTCAGCGGAAACGGAAACTCGTAGAACAGGTCTTTGGCTGGATGAAGACCGTCGGCGGCTTGCGCAAACTCCGGCATCGCGGTGTCGCCCTCGTGGATTGGCAGCTTACCTTCGCCGCCACGGTCTATAACTTGGTCCGGCTGCGGAATCTGGAGGCGAGGTGTCCCTGATCACCGGCCGCGCGTGTCGCCGGCCCCTTGATCGGGGCCAGCGCACAGCCGTGCGCACCGTTGTCGGTCGGTGGTGACTCGCATGATCCTTAGAAAACGGCCCGATCACCCGGGTTCTTCAGCAGCCTGCTAGTGACCATGTCGAAGCGGCTTTGGCCCGTCCTGTCGATATCCGCCATCATCGTGGTGCTCGACCAGGCGACGAAGGCGGTTGTGCGATCCCGCTTCGAGCTGCACCAGACCCTTGATGTGATTCCTGGCATCTTCACCCTGACCCGTGTGCACAACTATGGCGCGGCGTTCGGATTGATGAACTCGACGGAGTTTCCGTTCAAGACGACACTCCTTTCCCTCGTCGCAGCGGCAGCGCTTCTCGCGCTCCTGCTGTATGCGGGGACGCTACCGAGCGATCAGCGCCTCGCCCGCGCTGGTCTCGGCCTGATCGCTGGGGGTGCCGCTGGAAACCTCATCGACCGTATCAGTGCGGGTTACGTGGTTGATTTTGTGGATCTGTACTGGGGCAGCTGGCACTTCTGGGCATTCAACGTCGCCGACGCCGCGATTACGACTGGTGTCGCCCTGATGATTTGGGACACTCTTGACGTGAGGAGTCGCCGTGTACCCCGAACTGTTTAGCATCGGACCGGTCACGATTTACTCGTACGGCGTCATGCTTGCCATGTCCTATCTGCTAGGTTTGTGGCTCGCGATGCGCCGGGCACGACAGTGGGGCCTCGATCCGAGCCGCGTCCTCGACCTCGGCATTTACATCATCATCGCCGCCCTGATCGGCGCAAAGCTTCTGCTGTTCATTGTCGATTTTGATCAGTTCAGTGGGTCCATGTCCGACATGATGTCCCTCGCTCGGTCAGGTGGCGTGTTCTACGGCGGACTGATTCTCGCGGTTGCCGTGGCGTTCTGGTACATCGGTCGCCACCGCCTGCCCTTCTGGACAACGTGCGACATCTTCGCGCCCGGGATCGCGCTAGGCCACGTGACAGGACGCCTTGGTTGCCTGGCCGCAGGCTGCTGCTACGGCAGCCCGACCGACGTACCTTGGGCGATCACATTCACGAACCCGCTGGCCGCCGCCAACGTCGGTACACCCATTGGCATCGCGTTGCATCCAACCCAGATCTACGAAGCGAGCGCCGAGCTGCTGATCCTCGGACTCCTGCTTGGCACCGAGCGCCGAGGCCGACCGTTCGCCGGACGTACATTCTGGGCGTACATGTTCTTGTACGCAGTCTCGCGCTTCATCGTCGAGATCTATCGCGGCGATCCGCGCGGCATGCTCTTCGGCTTTTCCACATCGCAATTCATCTCGCTCGTGCTCGCACCGCTGAGCCTCGTCATGCTGGTCTGGCTGTCCAAGACGGAGCCGGCGGCCCCTCCTCAGGCAACGAAGCGACGCCGCGCGCGGGCCGCGTGAACCGTGGAACCGCTCGCGTTCACCGTCCCGCCTGACTTTGGCGGAGAGCGCCTCGACCGGTTTCTTGTCTCGGTGCTCGAAGGTCATTCCCGCTCACAAATTCAGAAGCTCATCGGAGACGGGTATGTGACGATCGAACGCCGAGAAGCGCGCGCTAACCTGGCGATGCGAGATGGTGAGCGCGTAACGGTCGTCCTGCCTGAGGTCCTGCCGGCTCGCGCCGACGCCGAAGCCCTGCCCCTCGACATCCTGTATCAGGACGAGGATCTGGCGGTGCTCAACAAGCCGGCGGGAATGGTCGTGCATCCTGGGGCGGGCCACTCGTCAGGTACGCTGGTCAATGCGCTGCTCCATCATGTGCGGGATCTGAGCGGCATCGGCGGCGAGATGAGGCCGGGCATCGTTCACCGACTGGACCGAGGCACGTCGGGCGTCATGGTGGTTGCCAAGAATGATGCCGCACACCAGGAGCTCGCCCGCCAGTTTCAGGACCGTGAGGTCGAAAAGGAATACATCGCCCTCGTGTGGGGGGTTGTTCAGGCGGGCCGCAGAATCGACGCAGCCATTGGGCGAGACCCCGTGAATCGACAGAAGATGTCGGCCCGTGCGCGCCGCGCCCGGGTCGCGGTGACCCGCATTATGCGAGCCCACCATCTGCGTGGCGTCACCCTGTGTCAGGTGGCCATACACACGGGTCGCACCCACCAGATCCGCGTGCACTTGAATGCGATCGGCCACCCCATCGTGGGCGATTCCCTGTACGGGGGCGTACGCCGTCGCGTCGCTGGGGATCTCCGGGCCGTCCTGGGTCTGGATCGACCGTTCCTGCACGCGGCGCGCCTGATGTTTCTCCACCCTGGGGACAGGCGACGCATGGAGTTCACGACCCCTTTGCCGAGCGATCTGCAGCGCGTGCTCGATGCATTGCCAGCATGGAGCGACGATGACTAGGCGGATCGTGCCGCATCGTAGCCGCACGGTGTTTGAGGGACGAATCTTTACCATTCGCGTAGAGTCGATCACCCTTCCCCGCGGAGATGCACTCGATGCGGAGATCCTCCGCCACCCGGGCTCGGTGGTCCTGATCCCCGTCACCGACCACGGGGACATCGTGCTTGTGCGCCAGTATCGCCATGCGATCGGCCGCTCGGTCTGGGAACTGCCGGCGGGAAGCCTCAAGCCTGGGGAGGAGCCACGAGCCGCCGCCGTTCGGGAGTGCCATGAAGAGATTGGGCTGATTCCATCCTCCATCGAGCATCTGGGTGGGTTCTTCCCGACGCCAGGCTACAGCGACGAGAAGATGACGTTCTATCGCGCGATGGGCCTGCGCCAGCCGACGGATGCCGATCCACGCGCGGTCCAGGACGAGGATGAGGACATCGAGTCCAGAGCGTTTCCTGTCGACACGATCCGACAGATGATCGCGGCAGGAGCAATAGTCGATCTGAAGACGGTGGCGGCGCTGAGGCTGATCGCCTGAAAAAAGGGCGGCCTCTAAGGCCGCCCCCAAGTACTACCGCGTTGTCAGACGGGCAACTCTGCCCGGGCAACCCGTTTAGTTCGACATATCGAAGAAGAGCGCGGAGGAACCGCGCTTCTGAGACAGCACTCGTGCACGCTGCTCAGCGCTCTCCCGGGCCTCTTCACAGTCCTTGCAGCGCACAGCAAACGGCAGGGCGCGGAGCCGCGGCTCGGCGATCTCATCACCGCACTCGAAACAATCGCCGTACGTATTTCCTTCGAGCCGCCCAAGCGCCTCGTTGATCTTGTTGAGCGTCTCGGACTTCATCTGAATCAGCGAAAGCTCGATGTCCTCCTGGATATCAACCTCGGAGCTCTCGCCATCGTCGAGAACGTCACGGTCCCCCTCGGCCCGAACGTCGCGCATTCGACCCTGAAGGTCGCTCATCAACTCTCGGCGGCGGTCCTCAAGCATCTTTTTGAGTTCGTTATACCGACGCGTTCTCGCCGGTGCCTTCTTTCGTTTTGTCGTTGCCATGATTTCTGCCGCTCCTTTCAGACCAACTTCAACCGAAGTGGCCGCTCTGCTTGTGCCACATGCAATTACAGTGCCCGTTGTGAACACAGCGTGACGACCTCGGTCCGCATACCACCACCGACAGACGCCGACTTCTCATGACAGCGCGATTGCAACTAGTAACTCTATGTATTGCAGTTACTTGCAATGTCTTACCCGATCGCTCGACCATCCCTGCTGACCAACTCGCTCAGTTAGACGTCAGCGCCGGCAATCGAGTTCTTACACCGCTGTCCTTTCGAGAGGACTGTAAGATTGACTCGATGTGGCGACGCGACCCCCATTGCTAGTGTCGAAATCTGAAATCCAATACCGATTTTGCAACACCACAAAACTCCCTGAACATTCACGTGAAGCGCGTATCTACCTATTTAGTAGCAACTTATGGGGACGCCAGTCCGCCCTTGCTCTCCTCACCCACGCGGCATTCATCCGCACCCGATCGGCCTTGTCGTGAGAATCCTGCCAATTCCACGAAAATGTCTATATTTCATCGTTTTGTCTAATTCTAGGCATGCGGTACAGATTCTGCGAAAGGACCCCCTTGCCGGCACCCGCGCTGTATGGAAAGCTGAGGAATGCTCTGCCCAACATGCGGCCAACGAAAGGCCCGCCGCGCATGCCCAGCGCTCGCCAAGGCCATCTGCACGGTCTGCTGCGGAACGAAACGGATGACCGAAATCCAGTGCCCGCCCGATTGCCGCTACCTCTCTTCGGCGCGTGAGCATCCCGCGGCGGTCGTGCAGCGGCAGCGGGAGCGCGACGTCTCGCTCGTGCTGCCTACGATTCGCCACCTCACCGAGCGGCAGTATCAACTTTTCTTTCTCCTGCACTCCGTGATCGCACGGCACACACCTCAGGAACTGACACGTCTGATCGACAGCGACATCGCCGAGGCGGCCGGAGCCTTGGCGGCAACGTTCGAAACCGCTGGTCGCGGGGTCATCTATGAGCACGCCCCCCAAGGGCCGCCCGCGCGGGCGCTGGCGTCGGAGATCAAGACGGCGCTGTCGCGCATGCGGGAGCAGGGAGCAACGGTCTACGATGGCGAGACCGCGATCGTGCTGAGGGCCATCGAGCGGGGGGCGACCGAAATCCGGCCACCCGAAGGGGGTGACACCGCGTATGCGGACCTGATCCTTAGGCTTCTGCAGATTGGCCCGGCATCACCGTCGCCGAGCGAACCCGCACATGACGCTGGTGGGCTGATCATGCCCTGAACCTGCTATGCTAGAGAGCTGGCCAACACGATATTCATGGACGAAAGGCTAGGCGATATGGCAAAGCGGTGCGAAATCTGCGGTAAGGGTCCAGTGGCCGGCCGGACGGTATCTCACGCCCACAACGTGGGGCTTCGTCGGTTCGAGCCGAATCTGCAGTCGGTACGCGCACTCGTCAACGGCGCTACCAAGAGAATGCGCGTGTGCACCCGATGCATTCGCGATGGCAAGGTCACAAAGGCCGCTTAACGTGCTGGAGGCCATAGCCGCCCCTGGGGCACCCAAGGCCATCGGCCCCTATTCGCCGGCTCTTCGAGCTGGCAATCTATTGTTCCTGTCTGGCCAGATCCCGATCGACCCCGTCAGCGGTCAACTGGTCGATGGGGATATCGCCGCGCAGACGGACCAAGTGATGCGGAACATCTGTGCGTTGCTCGAAGCGGCTGGGGCTGGTGTGGAGCACCTGGTTCGGACGACGGTATTCCTCAAGGACATGAGCGAGTTCGCCGTCATGAATGAGCGGTACGCGACCTTCCTCGCGGACCCCCCGCCAGCCCGTGCTACGGTGCAGGTGGCGAGACTGCCCTTGGACGCGCGCGTGGAAATCGACGCCATCGCTGTGGTGCGTTAGGTCCGCAACCGACCCTTTCTCATCCCGACGGTATCCGGCGCCTCAGGTCCGCAGCGTCCTTTCCACACCGAGCACACCGTCCACCGCCTTGATCGACTTGATCACCTTCTCCAGGTGTTTCACGTCCTTGATCTCCACCGTCATATCGATCAGGGCCTGGAGGTCGCCGGCCGACCGGGCTTCCATATTGGTGATGTTCGTATTGATGTCCGACACTCTGGCGCTGATCTCAGCGAGCATGCCCTGGCGATCCTCGACCTGCATCATGATGCGCACAAAGTACGGCGCCGCGTCCCCACCCACGCGATCCCATTCGACTTCAATGCGGCGCTCTGGGTCGAACATCAGGTTTAGCACGTTCGAGCATGTAGCCGAATGCACTGATACGCCCTTGCCACGCGTCACGTAGCCAACGATCCGCTCGCCTCGGATCGGGTTGCAGCACTTCGCCCGAAACACCATCACATCGTCGGTCCCGCGAACCTTGATCCGGTCCGCACCAGCACCTGATCGCAGCACTCGTTTGACTGCCGATACGACACCCGACTCTGGCGGTCTTTCCTTCAGGAGGCCAGCAGGGACGGACTTCTGCAGCACAGTCCGTGCCGACAGCTTGCCATAACCGATGTGCGCCAGGAGTTCCTCGACGTTGGACGAGCCGTAGTCGGCTGCGAAAGCGATCAGTTCCGCGCTGTCCAGTACCGTCTTGGGATTAAGACCGAAACGCCTCGCCTGTTTTTCAAACAGTCGGCGGCCGAGCTCGACGCTGCGCGCGCGCTCCTCCCCCAGCAAGACGTGCTTGATCCTGCTCCGCGCGCGAGATGTCGCAACGAACGTCAACCAGTCGCGGGTCGGCTTGTGACCGGCTTGAGTGATGATCTCGACGATGTCGCCGTTCTCCAGGCGGGTCCGCAGGGGAACCATCTTGCCGTTGATGCGAGCACTGACACATTGGTGGCCGACGTCCGTGTGTACACTGTATGCAAAGTCCACGGCGGTCGACCCGCGAGGCAGCGACCTGACCTCACCCTTCGGGGTGAAGATGTACACCTCCTCGGGATACAGGTCGATCTTGAGATTTCGGAGAAACTCCTCCGGATCGCGCACCTCCTCGTGAAATTCCAACAGCTGCCGCATCCACTGGAAATACCGCTCGTCCCCGTGGTCACCAACCCGACCTTCCTTGTATTTCCAGTGCGCCGCAATGCCCTCCTCGGCTCTCCGGTGCATCTCATCGGTTCGGATCTGGACCTCGAAGGGAAACCCATGCTCACTGATCACCGACGTGTGCAGCGACTGATATCCGTTGGGCCGCGGCATTGCGATGAAGTCCTTGATCCGCCCAGGCACTGGTGACCAGGTCTGGTGGATGATACCGAGCGCCGCGTAGCAATCCTTTACCGAGTTCGTGGTCACCCGCAGCGCCACGAAGTCGTACACCCGCTCGAGATCAATCTTCTGTCGCTTGAGCTTCAGGTGAATGCTGTAGAGACGTTTAATGCGGCCGTCGAGATCGATCACCGGCAGCTGTACTGCTTCGAGCTTCGCGCGGATATTTCCGGTCAGGTCCTCGATGACACGCTCCGAAAACGCTCGCTTGCCCTCCACCTTGGATCGGAGGGCCTCGTAGGCTGCCGGCTCGATATACCGGAACGACAACTCCTCCAGCTCGTTCTTCACCTTGCTCATCCCAAGGCGGTTGGCTATCGGGGCGTAGATATCCAGGGTCTCCTGCGCGATCGTGACGCGCCGCTCTTCCGATAGGTGATGGAGGGTCCGCATGTTGTGCAGCCGATCGGCAAGCTTGACGAGAATGACCCGGATGTCATCCACCATCGCAAGGAGCATCTTGCGGAAATTTTCGGCCTGACGCTCTTCACTCGACGAGAACGGTATGGCGCCAATTTTTGTCACGCCTTCGACAACGTGCGCGATCTCAGGGCCAAACAGCTCTTCGATGCGCTCGGGGGTCGTCAGGGTATCCTCCACGACGTCGTGGAGCAGGCCGGCGGCAACGGCGACAACGTCCAGCTTCATATCGGCGAGGGCATCTGCCACCTCCAATGGATGAATCAGATACGGCTCGCCGGAATGGCGCACCTGGCCCTTATGCGCAAGGGCAGAAAACACATACGCCCGGCGCAGGAGCTCCAGATCGGCCTCCGGGCTGTATAGGCGGACTTTTTCCAGGAGCGTATCGATACGAATCATGAGGGAAGGCGTCTGCACCGGGTTGTGACTCGCACCGTGCCCATGATAGAAGTGGGTTAAAAGGTGGTCAAGGCAGCCTACGGGATCTCCTTGACTCGCCGCAGAGCGGATTACTATACTTGCGCGCCTGCAGCGCCCTGGTAGAGGCCGATCCTGCGAGCCTCACCGGCGGCTCCGCTGCTCCAATGTTCGCGCGCGGCGCGGCTCGCCGCAGACAAGTTTGCAAGGGGGATACGATGGGAAAGTTTTCGTCGCGGGTGGTCATGGGGTGCGTCGTCGTCCTGAGTGTTTCAGTGGTGGGCTGCGGCCAGATCAACAACCTTCAGGCCAAGTTGGCGTTCAGGGATGGTAATTCCGCGTACCAGGCTGGGGAATGGCAAGAGGCGGCTGCGGCATACCGGGAAGTCCTGGCGAATAACCCCACGGATCCACAAATGTTGACCTCCTACTTCTTTCTAGGCAATAGCCTCGACAACATGTACCGTCCGGGCCGGGTCGGTGACGCCGCCAACGACGCCATCCTGGACGCAGCGATTGAGAACTACAAGACGGCGATTGACCTACTTGAGGACGTCAACCCGCAATTCAGAACGCTCTCGATGCAGTACCTCATCGCGGCGTACGGATCCGACAAGCTGAACGATCCGAGCCTGGCCGAACCGCTCCTCCGGCAGATGCTTCAGGAGGACTCGAGTAACCCGCCTACGTATTTCATTCTTTCGCGCCTCTACGAGGACGCTGGTGACTACGAACAGGCCGAGGCGGCGCTGGTTGCGGCTCGCGACGCGGTTCCGGGAGACGCGTCGATCTACACGACGATGGCCGCCTACTACGACCGTCAGGGCGAATTCGACAAGCTGGTTGAGGCCCTTGAGGCCCGGACGGCGCAGGAGCCGAACAACCCCGAGGCCTACTACACAATCGCCACCTACTACTTCAACAAGGCCTCCCGTGACTTCACGCTGAGCGACGCGCAAAAGGGCGAATACGCCTTGTCGGGCGTAGACGCGGTGAACAGGGCGCTCGCGCTCAACGAGAACTACCTTGAGGCGATCGTGTTCAAAGGACTCCTCCTCCGGCTGCAGGCGAACGTCGATCCGAGTGTCGCGCGCCAGAACGCCTTACTCGCGGAGGCTGATGCCCTCGGCGAGCGCGCAGAAGAGCTTCGACTCGCGGCGGCTGCCGGCATCGCCGCCAGCTAGGCCGCCGTTCGCGCGCTTGCCGCTCGTCACAGGTCTAGCAGGCTGCTGAAGAACCCGGGTGATCGGGCCGTTTTCTAAGGATCATGCGAGTCACCACCGACCGACAACGGTGCGCACGGCTGTGCGCTGGCCCCGATCAAGGGGCCGGCGACACGCGCGGCCGGTGATCAGGGACACCTCGCCTCCAGATTCCGCAGCCGGACCAAGTTATAGACCGTGGCGGCGAAGGTAAGCTGCCAATCCACGAGGGCGACACCGCGATGCCGGAGTTTGCGCAAGCCGCCGACGGTCTTCATCCAGCCAAAGACCTGTTCTACGAGTTTCCGTTTCCGCTGACTGACGTGATAGCCCGCATGCCGCGTGGTCCGGCCATCGATCGCACTCCAGCGGACCTTCTGAGCAACGTGGGGCGTGACGGCCCGGATACGGACAGCGGCCACAAAGCTTGCCACATCGTAGCCCTTGTCCGCCCCGACCGTGCTGCCCGGCGGCGCGCTGGCCTCCAGCAACAGCGCCGCTGCCTCGCGTTCGGCGGTCCCCGTCGCGTGAGTCGCGCAGACGTTGGCGACAAGTCCCTGTCGATTGTCCAGCAGCACGTGGCCCAGATACGCCAGCTTGGCTTCCTTCCCCTGGCCCTTCCGAGGCAGCATCGCCTCCGGATCGGTCGTCGACTGGTGCGTGTCGTTGCGCCGCCGCTCCCCGTGGAAGTTGACCGTGGGATTCCCGGGGTCATCGGGCGGGTCGCTCTCCGCCGCGTCCCGGCACCGAAAGCTCTTCAGGCTGGCCCACGCTTCCAATTGGGTCCCATCCACAGTGAAGTGTTCGTCCGAGAGCAGCCCGGCCGCCCGCGCGTGGGCCTGCACCGCATCAAAGAAGGCGGCCGCGAGATCGCCCGCCAGCAGCCGGTCGCGATTCTTGGTAAACGTGGTGGGATGCCAAACCGGGTCGTCCAAATTCAAGCCCACGAACCAGCGGAACAGCAGGTTGTAATTGAGCTCTTCCATCAGCAGCCGCTCGCTCCGCACCGTGTAGAGCACCTGCAGCAACAACGCGCGCAGCAGCTGTTCCGGCGGGATCGACGGACGCCCTGTGTTGGCGTACAGGCCGGCGAACCTGCGCGACATCGTTCTCAGCGCTTCGTCCGTCAGCGCGCGAACCGCGCGGAGCGGATGGTCGGCTGGCACGCGCTGTTCCGGCGACAGGTAGCTGAACATGTGAGTGCTTTGCTCATCGTGTCCGCGCATGATGGGGCTCCCTTCAGCGGTGTTGGGAGCATGGTAGTACGCCGGGATCGATCTGTCGATCCCATTTCACGGAGTTTTTCAGCAGCCTGCTAGGGCTGTCCCTTTTTGGGGGCAGCCCTATTTTTTGAATTCCCTTGAACGGCTGCAGGCGCAGCTACGCAGTCCCAGGCCCCCCTTCCGTGGGGTCGTCGCCACATTCAGCGAAAGACACCCTCACAGGGGCGCTGGCGACCGCCACGCCGCATGTTTCAGAGGCATCCAGGCGTCGTGGTCACCACCGAGCGGACAATCCGTTCTGACGTAGACCAGTGTGCTCAGCGACCATACACCACACGCGGACGACTTGAGACAAGACCCGCGATAGGGGACGGTCCGGCGACGGCTGTCGAGTCCGGAAGGCCAAGTTGTCGGCTCGCCATGGAGTGGAGTTGGGTGGGGAAGTAGACCAACAGCCCCGGGCCTCGAATCGTCTTCCTGGCTTGCCTGCTCGGCGAGTAGGCCAACCCCTCAGCATTCGCGACACATAGCGCGTCAGCCCGCCGGGATGACCCACCCGGGAATTGTGTGACGAATTACGTCTCCAGGGGACTAGCCGTATCAGAAAAAAGGGCCGTCCCCCGTCACGGAGGACAGCCCAATAGAGCGAAGAGCGAAAAAGGACGCGCGATGAAGTTCTAGGGAACTGCTGCCGCCGCACCAGCGGCCTGCCGCATCCCCTCAGTGACAATGCCAACCTTCACGACACCCGCCCCCTTGGCGGCATCGATCACTTCTACGATGTTCCCATAGGGCAAGGTGCCGGCCCCCATGATGAACATCGTCTTCTCGGTGCGCTGCACGAAGATCGCCCGCAAGCGCTCTTCAAGCTGCGTGATAGACACGTCCTGGTTGTTGATGGTGATCTGGCCCGAGGCGGCGTAGTTGAGGACGATCTGGTTGACGTCCGGCGCCTGCTCCTGCGCCTGCTGCGTCTCCGCCGGCAGATTGATGTCGAGTCCACTCTGAGACACGATTAGGGCCGCCATAAAGATCACGAGCAGCACCAGCAGCACGTCGATCATCGGCGTCACGTTCATGTCCGCCGTGGCATGCAGTTCCTTCGCCTCGTAGACGTCCTCGGCGCCGAAGTGCTTGTGAACAGCCACGGTTACTCTCCGCTCCCTTGGGCGTCGTCGGTGATCAGCGCCATGTCCTCGATACCGGCCGCTCTCAACTCGTCCATAGCGACCATGACGTCGCCATACTGGGCCTCCACGTCAGCCTTGATGAGTACCAGCCGGTCTGACTTGTCCTCGAGAGCCTCGACGATCGTTTCCCCAAGACCACTCTCCCCACCCGCGACTTCGGTGCCGTTGATCCAGAACCGGCCGTCGGCGGTAACCGCAACGGTCGTCTGGTCCGATGTCTCGGGGTGGTCGGCTGTGTTGTTGGCGACCGGCAGGGTGAGAGGTGCACCCTGCTGCACCAGGGGTGCAACAAGCATGACGATGATCAGCAACACGAGCATCACATCGACGAGTGGCGTGACGTTGATCTCTGAACTGACGCCACCACTATCGCTGCCTACTGTCATTGACATAGCAAGACTCCGTATCCCGCCGGAGGCCTGAAGGCCTCCAGCTACTATCCGTCTACCTTATCGACCGCCGGAGACTACGCGCGACCTACGAGGTCCTCTTGATGAAGTAGTCAACGAGCTCGGACGTGGAGTTGTCCATCTCCACATTGAAATACTCGATGCGACCGGTCAGGTAGTTGTAGAACCATACGGCCGGGATGGCCACAAACAAACCAAGCGCGGTCTCGATCAGCGCCTCGGAAATACCGGCCGACACCGCGCCGATTCCGGCGCCGCCGACCGTGGCAATACCCGCGAATGCGTTGATAACGCCGATAACCGTGCCGAGCAACCCCACAAACGGTGCTGTCGAGCCGATTGTCGCCAGGGAGTTGACCCCTTTCTTCAGATCCGACGCGGTCAGCGCCGTGGCGCGCTGAATTGATCGCCGCACCGTGTCGAGCACATCCTCGCGGGCCAACGCGTTCCCACTAGCTCCGGCCTCCTGCTGGAAGTGGTACTCCTGCAAGCCGGCCGCCACAACCTTCGCGAGGTGGCTGTAACGGAACTCCTTCGTGCTCGAGAGCGCGATCGCCTCCTTAAGCTTGCCGTCCTTGAGGTGCTTCGCAACCCGCGGCGCGAAAACCTTGGACTGGCTGCGCGCCTGGTTGAACGTATAAATACGCTCGATGGCGACGCCGATCGACCAGAACGACATGACGAACAGCACCAACGCGACTCCAAGCGCCACGTAACCCATCGACTGGAACATTTCGATGAGGTCCATCTCGCCCTGCGCATACGCCGGTGTAACGCCCAATGCCGTGGCCCAGAAACCCGCCCACGCGATCCGCCCGAAACGTTGCACTTTCGCTACTTCCATTACTGCATTCCTCCGCATCTGAAGTTTCCTCGTTCTAACTGAGCTGGAAATTAACCGTAACCGTCATGATGACCGGCACAGGCGAGCCGTTGAGCAGCGTCGGCGTGAACTCCCACTGCTGCACGGCGTCGAGGGCGGCGTTATCGAGTAGCGGGATCGAGCGCAGGACGCGCGCGTTCTGCACCCGGCCGTCTGGGCCAATCGTGGCCTCGATGATCACCACCCCCTGCACGCGTGCCGACTGCGCGATCGACGGATAGATCGGGCTGACGTCCCTGGTCTTGACGGGTGGTTTGATCGCACCACCCACGCGGACGGGCTCTGTGGGAGGCGGCGGCGGTGGTGGTGGCGGCGGCGGACCGCCAACGATGCCGCCCACGATGCCACCGGGCACGGCCCCAACGGCCGCGCGGTCAAAGCTGGTGTCTGGCTCCGGTGCGATCTGCAGTGGCACCACCACTGGCGCGGCAGCCGGGTTGACATCTACCTGTGGTGGCGGTGCCGCTTCCTCGGGTGGTGGCGGCGGCGGCGGCGGCGGCGGCGGCGGCGGCGGCGCCGCGACGAATGCCATCATCGACTGTGGAGTCGGCAGCACATCAGCCGCCATAAGCGGGATAATCACCATAGCCGCAACAACCACCGTATGCACAAAGATGGACAGCGGTATCGTGTACCACTTCTGCGTTCCCACCTTAATTGAAGGGGCGACGACATCCCCGAACATGTGTCCTGCCAAAGGATCTACCCTCCTACACTTCTTGCCGGCAAAGGCTGCCGATTATAGCGGCCCTTGAAAAACGTTGTCAACGCGTCGCGAATCCCACGGGCGGTATATTCAATTGATGGGAGCATTCACGCCACACGCGCAAACATCTTATCCCTGGAAGCAGCCGGCATTTTATACCGGTTTCGCCCAAGCGCAACAGCAAAAACAACAGAGCCAACCTGTCCCCCCTCGACCCTACGGACCAGCATGGCCAGCCGGGTCATCGCGCCCGTGGTCGCGCAGGCGATCAGGTAGCGACATTCCCCCCGTGAGAAACATGCGTACGCCCTCCTGAACCGAAATTTCGGGGAAAAATACGCTCGTCCGCGGGTAGATGGCCACGTCACCGAGGTACAGGTGGTTGGTCGGCACGTACACTGCCACGAGCGCCTCTTTGCTTCCAGGGCGATCCAAGATGAATTCCTTAGTGAGAAACCCCAAACATCCGTCCGCGGATGGGGTCCTCGACCATGACGACCCGCTTGAACCCGTACTCGTTGTCCGGCGAAAATGCCACGATCAGCTGCTTGACTGGCGCGTAAATCGTCTTGAACACAGGCACACGCATCAGCCATTGTTCGCCACGCGCCAGCATGCGACGTCGAATGACGTTGGTTGCCGCGGCGCCCACGGCGAGCACAGCCAGCAGCGTAATCAGCAGACCGAGCCCCGGTACCTCCCGGCCCAGCACCCGCGTCGCCAATGGCGCGGTGACGCTGTCAATAACGCCAAAGATCCATACCAGTGCTGCCACGCTGATCACCAGCGGCACGGTCACGAAGAACCCGGCGATGAAGCTACGACGCAGCCATTGCACGGTCGCGCTAGCCCCCGCGAACCATCGCCAGCAGCACCGCGCCAACCGCTACGCGGTACCACGCGAACGGCGAAAACCCCGAACGCCTCACAAACGCCACGAAGGGTTTCACCACCAATGCCGAGGAAACAAAAGCCATGACGAATCCCACGGAGAGCTCTGCCATCCGCCCATCCGCCAGGGGGGCTCGGATCTGACCCATTTCGTAGGCGAAGGCAGCCACCATGGTCGGTATGGCCAAGAGAAACGAGAACTCAGCAGCAGCCGCCCGATCCAAGCGCATCAGCATGCCTCCGACCATCGTGGCGCCCGACCGGGAAACCCCAGGCACCAGGGCCAGCACCTGGCACATTCCGACGCCCAGTGCCCTGACGATTGGTGTCTGTTCGGCAGTCGACACAATCGGCTCTGGTCGGTACCGATCGACCAGCAGCATCGTCACGCCTCCCGCGATCAGAGCGGCGCCGATCACGCGGATGCTGCCATAGAGCACAACCTGTACATAGTCCGCGAATAGTACGCCGGCAACGAGCGCCGGCACGACCGCAACAAGAAGGGCCCATGCCAGTCGACGGGCCTCCTGATCCGACGGAAGGCCGCGGACGACGGCCGCCAGCCTCGCGCGATATAACCACACAATCGCGAAAATCGAGCCAAGCTGGATCATGACAGTGAACGCGCCGCCCGGATCCTCATAGCCGAGCCACCGCCCGAAGACAAGCAGGTGCGCCGTGGAGGAAACGGGGAGAAACTCAGTGACGCCCTGGATCACCCCAAGCAACGCCGCGATGAGAAACGTCACGAGAACAGTCGGCGGCGGGCAACTGGCGCACGCACCGCGCCGAGCCGTCCGGTCAGACAGAGCGAGCGGTCCGCGGTCACGGCCTGGGACGACCCGTACTCACGAGGCTCTCGCTCCGCGTGTCTTTCGCTTCGGGCGCACCTTGGGCTCCCGGCGTGCGGCCTGGCGTGCGGCCACGGCCGGCGACGCTGCCAGCGACCGCTTACGCTGGCTCAGAACGATCGCGATCGCCGAGGCGATGAACACCGTCGAGTAGGTGCCGCTGACGACGCCGACGAGCATCGTGAACGCGAACCCGCGCAGCACTTCACCACCGAACAGAAAGAGCGACAAGACCGAGACGAAGGTCGTGCCAGACGTGATGACCGTACGCGCCAACGTCTGGTTGACGCTGACGTTTACGATGTGGTCGAGGGAATCACGGCGCAACGATCGCAGATTCTCACGAACACGATCGAAGATGACGATGGTGTCGTTGACCGAGTATCCAGTGATCGTCAGCAGCGCGGCCACGATGTTCAGCGATAGGTCATAACCGAAGAACACGAGGAAGGCCACCGTGACCACGATGTCGTGCAACACAGCCGCGACGGCGCCCAAGGCAAAGGACACCCTGAAACGGAACGCAATATAGACGGCAATGGCCAAGAGCGAGGCCAAGGTCGCATAGATGCCGCGGCGCTGCAGGTCAGCACCGATGACCGGACCCACGATTTCTCGACTCAGCAACTCGAACGTCGGCAAGCCAGCGTCCTGCAACGCATCGAGAATCTGCTGCGACCCCTCCTCGATACTAGCGTCCTCCGCCATATCGGTGAGCGCCAGTCGGATCAGCCACTCGCGATCTTGGGCATCGCCGTACTGCTGCACGACCTCTTCCCCAGGGATCGGACCGACCGCCTGCCGCACTTGGTCCTCAGTCACGTCCTGGTCAAACTTGACGACAATGATCGTCCCGCCGGAGAAGTCAATGCCAACCGGCAGGCCGCCCCGCGACATGATCACCGAGATACCGGCGACGACGACGACCAGAGACAGGGCAGCAGCTTGCCATCGCCAGCGCGTGAAGTTGTATGACGTGTTCCTGAAAATCTGCATGGCCTCAGATGCTCAAGGCCTGCGCCTGCCGCCGAGAGAGCACCAGTTCGAACATCGTACGAGAGACGAAGACCGCGGTGAAGACGTTCGCCAGCAGACCAATGGTCAGCGTCGTGGCGAACCCGCGAATCGGTCCGGTGCCGAATTGAAACAGAAACATCGCGGCGATTAACGACGCGACGTGCGTGTCCACAATCGTCCACCAGACGCGATCGAAGCCGGCGTTCACGGCGGCGCGCACCCCCTTCGCCGTGGCCAATTCCTCTTTGATACGCTCAAAAATAAGAACGTTCGAGTCGACACCGATGCCAATCGTCAGGATGAACCCGGCAATGCCTGGCAGCGTCATCGTCGCGCCAAGATACGCCATCATGCCGAGCAGAATGGAGAGGTTCACGACGATCGATACGACGGCGTTCACTCCGGTCAGCCTGTAATACAGCAGGATAAAGATGACGACGAGCGTCAGTCCGCCGATGGACGCCGTCACACCCGCCTCTATAGATTCACGGCCGAGCGTCGGTCCCACCGTGCGCTCCTCGAGAACGTCCATCGGGGCAGGAAGCGCGCCGGTGCGAAGCACGAGCGACAGGTCCTGCGCTTCCTGCTGTGTAAAGCTCCCGGTAATCCGCCCTTCGTCTGCGATGCGCGACTGGATGGTCGGCGCTGTAAACACACGGTTGTCGAGAATGACCGCAAGGCCGCGACCGATGTTCTGCTCCGTGAACTGACCGAACCGCTGCGCGCCGTCCTGGTTGAACGTAAAACTCACGGCCGGAAGATTGTTCTCGTCAAGGGTCGGCCGGGACGTGCGGAGGTCGCGCCCGGTCACCGGTGCCACACGACGAACGAGGTAGTACACGGTGCTGGGCGTGCCGCCTCCCGTGGCAGCCACATCCTCCGCACCCGATACGATCTCCATGTCCGGTGGCACGACGTCGCTCACCGCCTGCATCGCGGCCTCCTGAGTCGGGAACGGCCCCTGCTCCACGAGCTTCAACTCCAGTAGCGCCGTCCGTCCGATGATCTCCTTCGCTCGATCGACATCAGTAACGCCAGGCAACTGCACCAGAATCTGGTCGGCCGCGCCCTGCCGCGCGACGATCGGCTCGGCCACACCCAGCTCGTTGACACGACGCTCGATCGTCTGCAGCGCCTGTGTGACCGCCTCCTCGCGGAGCTGGTTGGCGATGTTCGGCCGCATCGTATAGGTATAGCTGCCCACGCCCGGGGACCGGCTGAACACCGTGTCCACCTCGACCGCCACCTGCCGAAACGCCTGATCGTCCTGGATGCCCTCGGCGACGAACTCGGTTGGACTTGTCACCTCCAGATTCGTGTACTGCACGGCAGCGACACTGAGCCCCTCGCGGAGCCGCTCGGCGGTGGTATCGGTCTCAATGCGGAGCGCGGCGTCGGTCTGCACGCTCATGATGAGATGGACCCCGCCCCTCAGATCGAGACCAAGATTGACTTTCTGACCCGGCGGATAGAACGACCAGACAGCTAGAGTGATCACGGAAAGAATAAGGACGACTTTCCAGCGCAAATTTTTGTTCACGACTGACTCTCCGGCACCACCGGTTCTTGTCCTTGATAGCCGACAACCGCACTCCGAGACATTTCGACGCGGACTCTTTCGGCGATCTGCACCTGCACGGACTGCTCGTTGAGGCGGGTAATCGAGCCGTACAATCCGCCCGAGGTCACCACCTTGTCCCCCACCTTAAGGGCTGCCAGGAACGCCTGCACCTTTTGCTGACGCCGCTTCATGGGAAGCAGAATGACGAAATAAAAAATGCCGACCACGAGCACGAAGGGCATGAGCTGCACCCACGCGCTCGGTGCTCCAGTGGACGGTGCGCCCATGGCCACAAGCCAAGGTATTCCCACAACCGAACTTCCCATTCCAGGATCAAAAGATGTCATGAATCGAGCGACAGGCCTGAAGTCGACCGCACGAACCTCTGCCTGAAACTATCGAAGGTCTGAAGCACGATAGCGTCTCTGATCCTCCGCATTGTGTCAAGGTAAAACCTGAGGTTATGCAACGTGTTAAGGGTCCCCGCGCTCATCTCGCCGGCCATGTAGAGATGGCGAAGATAGGCTCTTGAATGGTGCTGGCAAGTGTAGCACTCGCAGTCCGGGTCCAGTGGGGCGTCGTCCTCGGCGTATCTGGCGTTCTTGATGTTGATCCGACCTTCACTGGTAAATAGCTGCCCGTTCCTTGCGTGGCGCGTCGGCATCACGCAGTCGAACATATCGACACCGCGGGCCACGCACTCGACCAGATCCGTGGGTGTGCCCGCGCCCATCAGGTAGCGGGGTCGATCCGCTGGTAAACGGCGGGCGGTGCTGCCAACGACCGCATGCATCTGCTCGGTCGGCTCGCCGACGCTCAGACCTCCGATCGCGTAACCCTCGAAACCCATGCCGACGGTGGCATCGACGCTCACGTCCCGCAGGTCAGGATAGATCCCCCCCTGGATGATCCCGAATTGCGCCTGCCCGCTATTGGACACGGTCACGCCGTCAACGGACCCTGACCGCAGCTCCCGCATTCGCGCCCGGCAGCGCTCGGCCCAGCGAACTGAGCGCGCCATTGACGACGACGCCTCGTCTCGCGTCGCGGGGAACGTCAGACACTCGTCGAGCACCATCGCGATATCGGAGCCGAGCCGGGCTTGAATGTCGGTGGCCCGCTCAGGCGTCAACATCTGACGCGACCCGTCGAGGTGCGACCGGAAGTCCGCTCCGTCCTCGGTAATCCGAACCTGTTGGGCCAAACTGAAAATCTGAAAGCCTCCACTGTCGGTGAGTAGTGGCCTCGTCCAACCGATAAAGCGGTGGAGACCGCCACGCCGGGCAATGAGTTCGTCACCCGGACGCAGCAGCAGGTGATAGGTGTTGGCAAGCATGACGTCGGCGCCCGACTCCTCCAGGTCGGTGTGGCGAACGGCCTTGACACTACCCTGGGTGCCAACCGGCATAAAGGCCGGCGTCTGCACCACTCCATGCGGAGTGCGCACCTCTCCTCGACGCGCCGCGCCGTCGATAGCACTGACCTGGAAGCTGAACGCCGACACGCTAAGATACTAATGTCAGCTTCAGGAGGTTACGAAAGTGCCGCAGGTTCACAAGGTCGAGTTCATTCGAGACGCGGACTCGCGGTGAAGCCACTTCGCGTCGGGATCATCTACGGTGGTCGGTCTGGCGAGCACGAGGTCTCGATCGCCTCGGCCGCCTCGATCTTCCAGCACCTCGACCCCGCGCGGTACGAAGCGGTGCCGATCCGGATCGAAAAAAGTGGCCGGTGGCTACTCAACTGCCCTGTTCCGAAGGCACTCGCGGCGGCAGCCGCCATCGAGGAGAGCGCGGCCGGTCCTCCGCAACTCATCGAACCATCCGCCGCCGTCTCGACTGCTGGCCTGGACGTGGTCTTTCCGGTGCTTCACGGTCCCTATGGCGAGGACGGCACCGTGCAGGGTCTGCTTGAGCTCGTAAACGTGCCGTACGTGGGCGCCGGTGTGTTGGGCTCGGCCACCAGCATGGATAAAGCAGTCATGAAGGTACTCTTCGCTGCTCGTGGCCTCCCGATCGTCCCGCATCTGACCGTGCTCAGGCCCGCCTGGCGGGATCGTGGGAACTCGATCGCCGAGCAGGCAGCCGACGAACTCCGCTTTCCGATGTTCGTCAAGCCTGCGAATCTCGGCTCGAGCGTCGGCATTTCAAAGGCACGCTCCGCCGCAGAATTCGTGGACGCCATGGCGCTGGCACTGCAATTTGATCGCAAGGTCGTCATTGAAGCGGCTGTGCCACACGCCCGTGAGATCGAGTGCGCCGTGCTTGGCAACGACGACCCACAGGTATCGATACCCGGCGAGATCGTATTGTCGCGAGAATTCTACGACTACGAGGCGAAGTACTCGGATGGAGGATCAGAGCTGGTCGTGCCCGCCCCGCTCACCGACGCGCGCACCGCCGAAATCCGCCACCTGGCTCTCGCCGCGTTCCACGCTGTCGATGGAGCGGGAATGTCACGCGTTGACTTTCTCATCGCGGGCGATACTGAACAGACCTTCGTCAACGAGGTCAACACGATTCCAGGCTTCACGACGACGAGCGTGTATCCGAAGCTGTGGGAAGCCTCCAATGTCTCCTATCCCGATCTGCTTGACCGTCTCATCGCTCTGGCGATCGAACGGCACACCGAAAAGCAGCTCTTACGCACAAGCCTGACCTAGCCCGCGCCATTGTGCGCGCACGCATCGTACTGATGCCCTGCCCCACGCGCCTTCAACGCGGAGACGCCTTCAATCATCCTGGTCGACATCACGAGACGATCGCGCAAGGCGCGCCAATCGGTGCGAGCAACATGAACGATCGCAACACGACTGCACACCGCGTGTGCAACGCCGCGCCCGATTGAACCATGGCGACGATCATCGAAGCACCGTTGCTCGCGTGCGTCCGAATTCCGCGCGCGTCTGAGTGACACACGCACAGGGATGGCAATGACTTGACAGAAAGAGCGCGATTGAGCGTGGCTCCGACACAGGTTTTTTTGACAACCGGCGCGCTTTTATGCTTGACATCAAAAATATCTCACCCATAATCTACATCTGGTATGAGGGTGGATGGCTCAGCCCACCAGTTGTGACGGTCACGTTGGCCGTCGGAGGTTGAGCCACGACAACCTGAGGAGAGAGAAACCAATGGCGAAGAAGGCAAAAAAGGCGGCAAAGAAGAAAGCCACGAAGAAGGCCGCAAAGAAGCGGTAGATCTTCCGTACGGCCTTTTTGGGGTGCTCAACTCGAGCACCCCATTTTTTTTGGCTACCGCTCTACCGAGAGGTGCTGCACTCCGGGAGCGAGCCGGCGACGCGGGGTCGCCAACACCCAGGGCAGTCGCTCCAGGCGTCGGTCTACGTACCGCGGCGCACCCGCAGTGCACACCAGCGCACAGGGGATAGCACCTGGTAAGAAGTCGAAGGCCGCGAAGAAACAAGCAGCGGCGTAGGAACCGAAGCTGAATCGAGCGACTACGGAGAGTCGGTCTCACCGTCCCTGATTCGAATCTGCCGAATCACGTCTCCGGGGGCAAGGCGATCCACGACGTCCATACCGGCCACGACGTGACCGAAGACGGTGTAGTGACCGTCAAGATGGGGCTGAGGCGAGTGGGTGATGAAGAACTGGCTGCCGCCAGTGTCTGGCCAAGCAAGTGCCATCCCCACCGTTCCCCGCAGATATGGGCGCATGTTGATCTCGTCGCGAATCGTATAGCCGGGTCCGCCTTCGCCATCGCCGCGCGGATCGCCGCCCTGGACCACGAAATCCGGAACGACGCGGTGTATCGCGACATCGTTGAAAAATCCAGAGCGTGCGAGAGCAACAAAGTTCGCCACCGTGAGCGGCGCGTCAATGATCGCCAATTCGATCTCGATCACACCTCGGTCTGTTTCGATATAAGCGTGCGGCGAAAACCGCGGGCTCACGAGCGCGAACCATTCCGGGTCCGAGATCGCGCGGCCAGCCGGCGCGGGTCGAAATGCTCCGTCATCCACCGCTGCGCCGCCGTCTCGCAGAAGCTCCGCCGCCCGCACGCGTACCGCCCAGTCGCGATCCCCGAGCGCTTGCTCTAGAAGCGGCCGCGCGACCATCGGATCGAGTTCAGCCAGCGCCGAGAGAATCGCCGCCCTCGCCACGTAGGTCGTGTCGCCAAGCGCTTCCCGGTACGCCTCGACCAGCAACGGCACTGAGGCGAGCGCGCCCAGCCGCGCGAGACCGCCGGCGGCCGACGCGCGCGCACCGAAATCCTCGACTCCGAGCCGCTCGATGAGCATGGCCTCAGTCCCAGGAGCCCCCGACGCCAGTCGTGCGGTGAGCACTGCGGACACCACGCGGGAATCGTCGTCCTCCAGCAGGATTCTGAGGCGAGTGTCGCCTCGCCTCTGCGGGAGCGTTGCCAACGCATCCGCTTCGGCGGCTCTCACGGTCCACTCGGGATCGCGATCCAGGCCGGACAACGCCGCTAGAAACGTATCCGGATCGACTCGCGCGAGTGTTCGAATCGCAGCACTCCTCATGTCCGGGGAGGGATCTGACATGAGATCGAGCAACAGATCGAGGCTCTCGGCAGTCGCCAACGTCGACATCGCGGTCATCGCCTCCAGGCGTAGCGCCGCATCAGCCCCCGCGTCCGCAACGATACCCGTCAACACCGGCACCGAAGCGACATCACCGATCGCCGAGAGCGCACGCATGGCCTGGATCAGTACCGCCTGGTGTGTCGCTTGCTGCTCGACGATTTGGCGAAGTGGTTCCGCGGCGGCGAGCGCCCGCATGGCGCCAAGCCCGCGGGCAGCAAACGCGGCTGTGTAGCGACCCGGGGTATTCAGCAACGCGACGAGCGCCGACGTTCCGCGCTGATCCCCGAGCTGCTGGATCGCAGAAGCCACGGGCCACCACGTCGACACGGGTTGCTCTTCTACGTCAAGAACCGCTGCGGCCAACGCGTCGAAGGACCCGAGACGAGCGAGCGCAAACATGCCAAGGCGAGTTGCCTCGATGGGCGGCGCGAGGGGAAAACCCAACTCATCAGCGTCCAACCCTGCCAGTGCTCCAGCGCTGACATGCGTCTTCACCATCTCGGCGACCGCCGTGGCATCAGTACGGTCGCCGATCATGCCAAGCGCCTGGGCAGCGCGTCCCTGGACCTCGGGGTCCGCATCGCCGAGCGCCACCACGAGTGCTCCTCGCGCATCCGGGGAACCGATGAGTCCAAGCGCGAATGCGGCTATCTCCCGCACGTCAGGCTCCTCGTCTCCGAGCAGCCCTGCGAGCGGCTCCACCGCTTCTGGTAAACCTACGCGCCCAAGAGCAAGCGCGGCGCGCCAACGAACGCGTGCCTCGCCGTCGTTGAGCAGGAGAAACAGATCAGAGGGAGGCGCGGGGGTAAGGACAGCGGGCTGCGTAGACGTCGCCGGCATCAGGACGACGCGGGGTGGCGGGGCCGGATCGCGAAGGACGCGCTGGGCCTCCAGGCGCATCATCCACGGAAGCTTGTCCTCCCACGTGACGACCCGCGGCGTAGGCGGTGATGCCGGCGCGCTCGCGCAGCCCGCACACACCAGCGCAAGCGTCAGGACCCAGGTGGCGAGACCGGCGAACGATGTGTCTCTCACGGCTTTCAGCGGTGCCGCCCTACGCATTGTGTCGTGTGCTTTGTGCATTGCGCCTTGCGCGTATCGGGCGGATGATAGCATGCAGGCGTCGGGGGCTCTGAGCGCAACGCAGCACATGTCCTTTCAGTACATCGCCATCGAAGGCCCCATCGGCGTTGGCAAGACCGTGCTCGCTGCTCGACTCGCGGCGCGGCTCGCTGCCACTACGGTCCTCGAGGAAACCGAGAATCCGTTCCTGGCGGATTTTTATGCCGGGCGCCCGGGTGCAGCGCTGCAAACGCAACTCTTCTATCTGCTCAACCGACACCGACAGCAGGTCACGCTGCGACAGGCCAACCTTTTCGCACAGACGACCATCTCTGACTACCTGTTCGACAGGGACAAGATCTTCGCCTACCTCAATCTCGACGACAACGAGCTGTTTATTTATCAGCGGCTCTACGATCTGCTCGCGCACGACGTGCCGGCACCTGACCTCGTCATATACCTTCAGGCGCCGTCAGACGTCCTCCTTCAGCGAATGCCTGAGACGACCACGAAGACGGGCGAGATCGTACCCCGACCCGAAGCCCCCTACCTCCGTGAACTCAACGAGGCCTACCAGCACTTCTTCTTTCACTATTCCTCCACGCCGCTACTGGTGGTCGAAACCTCGCAGCTCGATCTGGCAACCAGCGACGCCGCGGTCGACGATCTCATGCGACAGATTCGCACGATGAACAAAGGAACGCGGTACTACGTGCCTAGACCGAAGCTGTGACGGGTCCGTACGGCTCATGAACTGCGATGATTGGCCTGCGATCACCTCCAGGGGCGGAGCGGTCCACCCCAGCTGCCCCGGGATTCGCGGTGGGGGACCGCGTTGACACAGCGCCGCACCGCCAGCTCGCTCAGTCGACTTCTCACGCTCGACACGTCCGGCATCAAGCTGGGGCTCGACCACATCTCGGAGCTATGTGCTGCGCTTGGGCATCCTGAACGAACGTTCACAACGCTCCACGTCGCCGGAACGAACGGCAAGGGTTCCGTCACCGCCATGGTGCACGCCGCTCTCGTCGCCGCCGGCATCCGTGCAAGCCGATACGTCTCTCCGCATCTCGTCGATCTAGCTGAACGGTTCGTCATCGAGAGCGCGCCACCCGATTCCGACTCCCTGCACGAAGCCGCTGACGACGTGCTCGCGTGTGCCGACTCGTTGCGTGGGGCCGATGGTCGACCGATGCGTCCCACGTTCTTCGAAGCCACCACCGCGATGGCTTTCGAACTGTTCCGCCGCGCGCACGTGGACGTCGCCGTCATCGAGGTGGGCCTCGGCGGCAGATTCGATGCGACCAACGTCATCGCGCCGGTGGCGGGCGCCATCACGTCGATCGGTCTCGACCACCAGCAATGGCTAGGCCAGACAATCGAGGCGATCGCCTTCGAAAAGGCCGGCATTATCAAACCGGGCATGGATGTGGTGATCGGTACCGTTCCTGACGGGGCTCGCCGTGTCATCTGGGACGTGGCCGAGGCCCAGCGCGCGCAGGTCATTGATGCGGCAGAGGGCACTCGCATCACGCACGGCTCAGAAGATGCCCGCGAGGCCACGGTCATCGAGACAACGAACAACCGCTATGGGCCGTTGTCTCTTGCCTTGCGCGGCGAGCACCAGATCGGCAATGCGCTTGTCGCCGTCCGTCTGCTCGAAACAGCGGCGCGCCACGGTGTGCGGGTCACTCGAGACGCGATCGAACGTGGGCTCACCGGCGTCGATTGGCCGGGCCGCCTCGAGCTGATCAGCCTGCATGACGGCAGGCAGGTCCTGCTCGACGCGGCACACAACGTTGACGGGGCGCGCACTCTCGCGGCCCACCTTGGCCGCCGGCATCCGGAACGGCCGGCACTGGTGATCGGCGTCATGCGGGACAAGGATGTCGAAGGCATCATCAACGCGTTGCTACCAGTCGTGTCGTGCGTCGTCACGACTGCCGCGAATACCACTCGAGCGCTTCCCGCGGACGAACTGGCGGCGCGCATCGTCGGTGCGGGACTATCGATTCCGGTGCGCGCAGAAGCGAATCCGATACGAGCAGTCGAGCACGCGTTCGGGCGCCGCGGCGCCGTGTGTGTTGCGGGCTCGCTGTTGGTGGTCGGCGAGGTTCGCGAAGGCCTCAGGCGACATGCTATCCTGCGATGATTCCCTCTCATAACCATGGTGTCTTTGCGGATCCTGCTCTGTTTCATGCTGTGCGCGTATGCCGCGCCTGTCCTCGCGCAGGCTCCCGGAGCTGCGCCCGGGACCGCGACGCCGTTGCCCGACACGCCTCTCTCGCTCATTACCAATTCAAGCCAATGGCGCCTTGAGCAGGTCTCGGCAGATCACGTGCGCCTCACCGGCCAGGTCGAAATCGAAAGCGACTCAGGCACAAAATTTTTCGCCGATGAGATCGACATCTTCAGCGAGCCAACCCTACGCCTGGTCGCCACGGGGAATGTCGTCTTTACCAATGCTGAAGGACGCATCGCCGCCGAGCGGGCCGAGTTCGACGTCGGTGCGGGCACGGGCATCTTCTATCAAGCGTCAGGCATCCTGTCACTAGGCGCCACGGTTGACCGGGCTCTGTTCGCCGGCCAGGAACCGGCCGTGTACTTCTACGGGGATACGATCGAGAAAATAAGCGCCCGGTCGTACAAGCTCTCAAGGGGTGGGTTTAGCACCTGCGTGCAGCCGACGCCACGCTGGGAGGTGACCAGTGACTCGGTTGTCCTCAACCTCAGCGACTACGCCGTTGCGCGCAACATACTGTTGCGCGTGAAGGGCGTGCCGCTCTTCTATCTGCCGGTCCTGTATTACCCGCTCAAGGATGACGAGCGCGCGACGGGATTCCTACTCCCAACGTATGGATCGTCAACCTTCCGGGGCCAGAGCCTCAGCAACGCATTCTTCTGGGCCATCGGTCGCAGCCAGGATGCGACCTTCTTCCATGACTGGTTCACCAGAACAGGCCAGGGAGCCGGCGCGGAATACCGATGGGTCGCCAACGGGGCCTCGTACGGCACGTTCCGCTTCTATGCGCTCAATCAACATGAAGCTGAGTTCAACCAGTCGGGACGCGTGGCGATTCTGCCGGCGCAATCGAGTTACGAGTTCACCGGTACCGGCAGCCAGGCGATCGGCACGTCGATACGGCTGCATCAGCGCATCGACTATTCCTCGAGTCTGGTCACTCAGCAGTTGTATCAGCAGAACCTGTACCAGGCGTCGAACGCGACGCGCACCATAGAAGCCGGGCTCGCCGGCACCTGGGGTGGCCTGACGACCAGTGCGCTGTTTCAGCGTGTCGAAACGTTCACCGGTGCCGACACGTCACAGCTCTACGGTGGAAGCCCACGAATCACGGCTGCCGTCGCGCCCAGGCGCTTGTTCGGACTTCCCGTCTATGGGTCGGTGACCAGCGACTTCGGCTATTTACCGTACCGTCAAGTGACCGACGGGACCGTCACGAGCGACAGAAGCCTCGTCCGCCTGGACGTGCTTCCGACACTTCGTGTGGCGCTCTCTCGATTGAGCTTCTTGACGTTGAACACGAGCGCGTCGTATCGCACGACGCACTACTCGCGTAGTGCTGATCTATCTGGGCGGATCACCGAGGATGCGCTCACCCGCAGCTACCTCTCACTCCGCGCGGATGTCGTTGGTCCGGTGCTCGCCAAGATATGGGATACCCCTGGCAGCGGCTTCAGCGAACGCATGAAGCACCTGATTGAACCGACGTTCTCGCTCGACTACGTCCCGACGATCAACAATTCCGCGCAAGTATTAACGCTGACTGATTCGACAGACGTGATTCTCGGCGGCGCGACACGCTTCACCTATGGAATCAACAACCGCCTGCTCTATCGAGCCCGCACGGTCGACGGCTCGGCTGGTTCGACCATCCAGTTTCTGACGATAGGCATTCAGCAAACGGCGTATCTGACACCCAAGGCGAGCCTGAACGACAACCAGTACGTGAGCACCAGTTTCCGGTCGAAGGCGGTCGATGTATCTGATGTCGCTGTCAGCATCAAGGTGACACCCAGCGCGCGCTTCGACTCGACCACTCGGTTGGAGTACGACCTGCAGGGCGAAGGCCTGCACGTCATCACGACGGGCACGACGGCACAGCTCGGGCAAGGCACCACAACCGTCAACTACAGCCGTTACCGCAGGCGGCCCACCTCCAGTCCAGAGAGTTCGCTTTCGTGGAGCACGGCGCTGAATTTGCTGGAGGGCCGCGCTCGCGGAGCGTACGCGCTCACGTGGGACATCGGTCGTGCTGGGATACTGAGCCAGACCATTGGCATGTCATACTTGGCCCAATGCTGCGGAATCCAGGCTGACTTTCAGAAGTTCAAGTATCCGCAGGCCAGTTCGAACTTCCCTATTGCGTCCGACCGTCGGTTCAATGTCTCCTTCGTGCTGGCAGGCCTCGGCACATTCGCCAATTTCTTCGGGGCGTTCGGCGGTCTCATGGGCGCCGGACCCTGACGTGGCGGCGCCGATTCTCTGCCCCGCGAACCTGGCAAACGGGAGACGGAACGTGTGACGGGCGCCGCGCCGACTGTCCTCGTCACCGGCGCTTCCGGCTTTGCCGGTAGCCACCTGCTTGAACACCTGGCCGGGAAATGCGATCTCGCTGGTTGGTCCCGTTCGTCGCCAACCCCTGAGCTGGCCGGCCTCGCACAGTGGGCGCGCGTCGACATGCTGGATCGCGAGCGCGTGCGTGAGGAGATTCTGGCGCTCCGACCAGCCGCGGTCTACCACTGCGCGGGTGCCGCGCATGTGGGCAGTTCCTGGAAAGATACGGCCCTCCCGATGGCGAGCAATGTGCTCACCACGCACTATCTTCTCGACGCGCTTCGTCGAGCCGGCACCCCATGCCGCGTCGTCATTCCAGGCTCCGCGAACGTGTACGCCGCAGCAACGACCCCCCTCGTGGAGGACTCCCCAACGGGGCCAGCGAGTCCGTACGCCGTGAGTAAACTCGCACAGGAGCAACTGGGCATCCGGGCGTTGGTCGAAGACGGTGTGGGGGTTGTTGTCGCGCGTGCGTTCAACCACATCGGCGTTCGACAAGACCCCACATTTGCCGTGGCCGGCATGGCACGACAGATCGCGCAGATCGAGCGGGGTGGCGCCGAGCCTGTCATTCGAGTCGGCAATCTCGACACGCACCGCGATCTGACCGACGTGCGGGACACGGTTCGCGCCTATGCGCTGCTCATGGAACGTGGCGTGCCTGGAACGATCTACAACGTGGCGTCCGGGATCGGCCGGCAGATGCGCGCGGTCCTCGACGCACTTGTTGCCCGGTCGCGCGTCGCCGTCCAGATCGTGCTGGATCGGGCGCGTCTGCGGCCCAACGACCTTCCTGTGTTGATCGGCGACGCGACCCGCTTGCGCACGGATACCGGCTGGGCGCCCCGCATCAGTTTCGACCGAACGCTCGACGACATCCTTGACTACTGGCGCGCAGAGCGCCCCTGACTCGACTCCTCCTGAAACACCGCCGGCGAGCGAGCCCTCCCCCGGCATGGCGGGGTGCGCGCCGATTACTAGCGTCACCTCTTATAATGGGCGTATGACGCGGGCCGGGATCTGTTGTGCTGTCTTTCTCATGACTGCGACCGCTGCTTCAGGGCAAACGCCGCAACCGTTTCCCCGCCCCAGCGCAACGCCTCCGCCGCAGCCGACCGCTCCGGCACAGGAGGCTCCGCCTTCTCAGGCTCCGCCGCCACAGATGCCGCAACCGTCGCAGCCGACACTCGCGCCGACGGACACGGAGATACCAACCGAGGCCACCCTCGGGTTCCCGATTTACCCTACGGCGAAGTTCGTTGGGTCGTACGACGCGGGCCGCGCGCAGCGGTACTACATTTTCGGAACGACCGCGCCGTACACCAGCCTGATCTCATACTACCGGACGTTGCTCGACGAACGTGGGGACCAGATCTTCGACGAGCCCCCCACGTATATGTTTGAGGTGGGTCGATTCAGAAACGAAACGATGGCCTTTCCACCCGGGGTGACGATCAAGGACTGGACTTGGAATAGCGAGGGCTATCCGAACCCAACGCTCGGCGCCGAACCCGCGCGGTTTCCGTCGATCATCATGATCGTGCCCGCGCCGCCGATCGTCCCAGAGCAGTGATCCACCGCTGCCCTCATAGGGCGGGCGGCGTCACCTGGCAATCCGCGGTAAAAGTCCGGCGTCGCACCGAGACGAGCGAGGCGCCTCGCGGACAAGGCGCGACGGCTGAACACACCGCCTGTATGTGACGGAGGAGCAACGCGGGTCGCGAGGATGCGTCGCTCGTCGAATGCAGACGGACTGTTGCCACGGGCTGCTAGAAGCTGCGGCCCCGAACGCTGCTACTGGCCCTTCTGCCGATACTTCGCCTCGGTCGCGTCCTTGTGCGGACGCCACCAGTGCTCGTTCGCTGCGTACCAGTCAATCGTTTGCTTCAGCCCATCCGCGAATTTCGTGAACCTGGGCTTCCAACCGAGTTCTGTACGCAGCTTCGAGTAGTCAATCGCATAGCGGACATCATGACCCGCGCGATCGCTCACCCTTTCGTAGTCCCCGGTCTTCTTCCCGAGCATGTCGAGAATCATCTCGATGACCTGCCGATTGTTCAGCTCGCTGTCCGCCCCGACCAGGTAGGTCTCGCCACTGCGCCCATTCTCGAGGATGGCATGCACGGCGCTGTTGTGATCATCAACGTGGATCCAGTCACGAACGTTGAGGCCTTCGCCGTAGAGCTTCGGCGTGTTACCAGCGAGCACGTTCGTGATCTGGCGAGGGATGAACTTTTCGACATGCTGATAGGGACCGTAGTTGTTCGAGCAGTTGGAGATCGTCATGTGCATGCCGAATGAACGTGCCCACGCACGGACGAGCATGTCCGCCCCGGCTTTCGAGGCGGAGTACGGGCTCGACGGGTTGTACGGAGTAGCCTCAGTAAATTTCGCCGGGTCGTCGAGTGCGAGGTCACCGTAGACCTCATCGGTGGAGATGTGATGCAAACGCTTCTCGAACTTTCGAACGGCCTGAAGGATTCGGAACGTACCGATCAGGTTCGTTTCGATGAACGGAAACGGATCGTCAAGCGAATTGTCGTTGTGCGATTCGGCCGCGAAGTGGACAACGACGTCGCATGCGCGAACGAGCGGCTCAAGCACGGCTTCGTTCACGATCGAACCCTCGACGAATCGAATGCGATCTTCGACCCGTTCGAGGTTTGCGCGATTACCTGCGTAGGTCAGCGCGTCGAGAACGGTAATCTCGTGCCGCGGAAGATTCTCGATCGTGTAGTGCACGAAGTTGGCGCCGATGAAACCCGCGCCTCCCGTTACAAGTATCTTGGCCACGTGATCACGCGTGTCCGCTGTCCACCCACACGAGGCGGACAGCGAGAACCGGACAGTGCGGCTCCAGCCGGTGGTCTAAAGGAGGCATTCGCGACCTCGCCAAGGAAGGCCCGTCCTGTGACCCGTCGCATGTTTATCGCCATCACATCCACAGCCCCATCCGCGTGACCATCAGGAACAGCGCTGCACTGCCCATGAGGAACAGGGCCGTCTGGAACCGCTCGCTCCACATGGCCGTGGGCTCGCGAGCAAGCAGGAATAGGGACAGCGGGATGAGGTAATAGCGTTGCTCGACCAGCCACTCTGGAAGCAGGAAGAGAATCGTGAACGGATAGAGAAGCCACCAGGGCTTCTTCATCGGAACCGCAGCCATGCCCAGCGCCGAGACTGCGACCGGTACGAAGAAGAGCAGTTTGAGGATCGTTGTCGACGAGAACCACATCAGAATCGCGTTGCGTAGAAAAAACTCTGGCCGCTTGTTGTTGTCTGGATGGTCATTGGCGAACCCGAACCAGAAGATCAGGAAGACGCCCAGCAGCGAGAGCCAGGGCCAGTGGCTCCGTAGGCGTGCCAACACGTCGCGTCGGTATCCCCACCAGAGCGGCAGGAACAGAAAACCCGAGAGGAACAGCAAGAAGAAGATGTTGGTGACATACACCCCTAGCGGGTGTTTGCCGGCATCCCTTCCGAGAGCGACTTCGCCTCCGTTCAGCACGATAAACAGCAGAAACACCACACCAGTGGCAACGAAGGTCCAGTAGCGCGTCAGGGACTGCGCCAGTGGTTTCCACGTCCATCCATGATCGCGAACGTAGGACCACAGCACCGCGAACGCGATCCAAATCACGTTGTTTTGCCTCACCACACAGGCCACGAGGCCCAGGACGCCAGCGGCCCAATGCCTTCGCCGCGCGGTCGCCAGCATCATCAACAGCACGAACAGAAGTGACGTGACGTCGGTGTAGATGAGAAAGAACTGAGGGAACAGGATCGGCAAGAGTGTGAACTGCAGGGTCCGCGTGCCGGCCTGCTCCGGCTGCAGGGTTCTCGCCAGTGCATGGAAGGCACCAACGGTGGCTACCGACAGCAAGAACACCGTCAGGCGGACAGAGGACTCACTGACTTGCCCGGTGGCCCACACGAATCCGGCAACAATTGCGTGAAACCCTGGCAGCATCGACGGCGCCAAGGGGTTCACTGAGCGGTCGGATGACCAGCGGCCTGTGGCCAGCCGGACAATTTGGTCGTAGTGAACGTTTTCGTCAACGGCCTGCCCGCCGACATCAAAGAGACGGAATCCAATGTACAGCAACGCCAACGCGACTCCCAGTTCCAATCCATGGAAGGCGCGAACGGTGCTGAAAAACTTCGACAGGCCAGTCGGAATCATTTAACCCTGATGCGACAACAACTCAAGCCGAGTCGGCGGGGAATGAGACTAAAAAAGGCCTTTCGCTATGGTTAAAGAGAGGTACCACCCAACTCTTCACTGCACCAACGAAAGGCCACCGAACGTGAGACACAGCAGAACCGATTTCCTCGCGTGAGTCAATGGGGATCTCTAACTGGAATTCGCGGACGTCGCGCTCAGCTCGCATGCAGAGCTGGAGCCGTTCGGGCAGCACCGACGGGCGACGAGCTTCAGCGCGACTAGAGCGCTTTTCAAATAGCCCTTCGTACTGACCGGGCGAGTCATGTTACTTCTGCACGCACCACTGCAACGCGTCGGTCCCGCCGAATGCCGGAAGCGCGCCCGCCGAGCGGGTCTTGGAGAACACTCATGAAGTGCCAACCCGTTTCCGAATCGCTATAGTAGAATTAGGGCTGCTCGTGCAGGACGCCGTGACACTCAGCGCCTGGCGGAAGATCGCGGATGCGTCGCTCTGTGTCGCGGTATTCGCGACCGCTTTCTTCTACCGCTTCAATACGATCAGCGGCCCCCTGGGGGGCTTCACCAACGACCAGTTCGGCTACCTTGCCCGCGCGCGTCAGATTCAGAGCGGGGAAGTTCCGTTTCTCGATTTCAACGACCCGGGCTGGTTTCTCACTGACTACCTGTCCGCGGCGGCCCAATGGATCGGAGGATACAGCCTACGGCCTGAGGCGCTGCTCACCGTCGGTCTGCTATCGATTGGCGCAGTCGTCATGTTCGCGGTGGCCCGCCGAGCGACGGGTTCCGTCTTCGCTGCGTGTGTGGCTACGGCACTACTCGTTGCGATCGCCCCGCGTCACTACAACTACCCCAAGATTGTGCTGTATGCGACCGCTCTCGCGCTCGCGTGGGCGTATATCGGCAAGCCCGGCCGCGCACGGCTTGGCGCGCTGGGTGCGCTCATCGGAATAGCCTTTCTGTTCCGGCATGACCACCTCATCTACCTCGGCGCATTCGGACTACTGACGATCGCGTTCGCCCACCGCGCATCCATCCAAGACGGTCTGCGGGCGGCCGTGGGGTTAGGCGCCGCCACGGCCGTGTTCGTCGTCCCGTTTCTCGTGTTTCTGGCACTGAGTGGCGGCATTGGAGAGTACTTCCGCCTGGCGCTGGTCTACGCCCAGCAACGGCGCGATCGCGAGGTGCGGTACCGCCTTGTCGCCGGTAGGCTCGTGGAAGGTACTACCTGGACGTATGTTCTCCGGGATGTCTCCCGCGCGAATATCGAGTCACTGGTGCGCGACCCGCTCGTCGATGACACGCACGGCCTCAGCCGAGCCACCTTCACCGCTGACGCTCCACGTTGGCTTCGGCTCGAAACGCAACTCGACACCCTGCCGAACGCAACCGCGTTTCTGTACTACACGTTTCTGATCACGCCCCTTATCGCTGGATTCGTGCTGTTCAGACTGCATCGCGCTGCGGGTGCAACTCGCGTGTTGTCAACTGCGGGGCATCTCGTGCCGCTCCTCGTATTGGCTGGCATGCTGAACGTCGGACTTCTCAGCCGTGGCAGCACGCTCGCCAGGGTGCCAGACGTCGGCGTGACGGCCGTCCTTCTCTTAGTTTGGCTCGCGGTCGCGCTGGTATCCCGCGATGGCCGTGTGGTGGTGCCTGGTCGCCCGGCGCGCCTGCTAGTGCGCACCGCGACCGTGGTGCTGCTGTGTCTTACTGCGTTGAGCGTCAACACGATCGGGTACGTGACCCGCGCATTGCCCGAGGCAGGCTTCACTCGCGGAGGCATCGAAATACTCAATCGCGGTGCCACGTCGTGGAAGACCCTCGGTATGCCCCCGGGTACCGTGGACGAGCCGCCCTTCCTCAATCTCGCCGCCTATGTCCGTGCCTGTACCCTGCCGACCGATCGTCTCTTCGTGCTCGGCGAGCATCCGGAGCTCTATTACTTCTCCGACAGGCGGTTTGCTGGCGGGCATGCGTGGCTGCTGCCGGGTTATTACAGCGCGGACCAAGATGAGGCACAAATTGTGACGCGGCTCAGGAGCGCCCGCGTGCCGGTAGTTCTCCGGTACGAGTCCTTCCGCTATGACTTCGAGCAGGTGTACGCGTACCTTGAGCGGGAGTATCAGGAAGTGGGCGACGTGGAAGCAAGCGCCGGTACGCTTGGGGTGCTCGTGCGTACGGACCTGAAACCCGTCCGGAGATACGAACCCCTGGACTTCCCATGTTTTGCGCCGCCCGGGGCCTCTGGCGACGAATGATGCCTCGCTCGCCCTCAGCCATCTCCGATTGCATCGTTGCCATGGTCGACGGAGACATCGCCGAGGCAGGCTCTACTCCAACGTCCACTGCAGCTTTTCCAGGAGACTAGCTCTTCACGTAGATTTCGCCCTTGCGGCGAAATTCATCCGACTTCTCCTGCATGCCGGTACGGAGCGCATCGACATCGGTGATCGCGTTCTTCGCTGCGTAGTCGCGTACCTGCTGCGTCAGCTCCATCGAACAGAACTTGGGACCGCACATCGAGCAGAAGTGCGCCACCTTCGCGCCATCCGCCGGCAGTGTCTCGTCGTGATACGCGCGCGCTGTGACAGGGTCCATCGCCAGGTTGAACTGATCCTCCCAGCGAAAATCGAACCGCGCTTTCGACAGCGCGTCGTCCCACGCCTGAGCCCGAGGATGCCCCTTCGCCAGATCCGCGGCGTGTGCCGCGATCTTGTACGCCACAACGCCGGCCTTCACGTCATCCCGATCGGGCAACCCAAGGTGCTCTTTCGGCGTGACATAGCAGAGCATTGCCGTGCCATACCAGCCGATCATCGCCGCCCCGATTGCTGATGTGATGTGGTCGTAGCCCGGTGCGACGTCGGTGGTCAGCGGCCCAAGCGTGTAGAACGGCGCCTCGTCGCACCATTCGAGCTGCTTCTCCATGTTCTCCTTGATGAGATGCATGGGCACGTGGCCGGGGCCCTCGTTCATCACCTGGACGTCGTACTCCCACGCGATTCGAGTCAGCTCGCCCTGGGTCTTCAACTCGGCGAACTGCGCTTCGTCGTTCGCATCGGCAATCGAACCCGGTCGCAGGCCGTCTCCGAGCGAAAACGACACGTCGTAGGCGCGCATGATCTCGCAGATCTCGCGGAAGTGCGTGTAGAGGAAGTTCTCCTGGTGATGCGCCAGGCACCACTTCGCCAGGATGGAGCCGCCACGCGACACGATGCCGGTGAGACGCTTGGCCGTCATCGGCACGTAGCGCAACAGCACACCCGCGTGCACGGTGAAGTAGTCCACACCTTGCTCGCACTGCTCGACGAGCGTGTCGCGATACATGTCCCAGGTGAGATCCTCAGGCCGGCCGCCGGCCTTCTCGAGCGCCTGATAGATCGGCACCGTGCCGATCGGCACCGGAGAATTTCTGATGATCCATTCCCGTGTTTCGTGAATGTCCTCGCCCGTCGACAGGTCCATCACCGTGTCGGCACCCCAGAGCGTCGACCACTGGAGCTTTTCAACTTCGTCCTCGATCGACGAACGCACAGCGGAATTGCCGATGTTCGCGTTGATCTTCACCAGGAAGTTCCGGCCGATGATCATCGGCTCCAACTCGAGGTGCCGGATGTTGGCGGGAATGATCGCGCGCCCACGGGCGATCTCCTCGCGGACGAATGCCGCGGGAAGTCCCTCGCGTGCCGCGACAAACTCCATCTCTGGCGTGATCTCCCCGCGACGTGCGTACGAGAGTTGCGTGCCGACCGTGCCGGTGCCGCGCCTGGCATCAATCCACGACTGTCGCAGTTTGGGCAGCCCATCGCGCACGTCGTGCCCCAACGGGCCGCTGGTGTCGTACAGCCGCACCGGCGCCTCGCCGGCGCCGAGCGCCACTTCGCGCATGGGGACCTGCACAGGGATCGCAGCCCCCCTAGGCGACAGCTGCACCGTGCGCGTTTCGTAGACCTTTCTTGAGTTCGGATATGCGGTAGAAAAATCAATCATGAAGTCACCTTATAGGCGGGACCGCGCCGCTCTCCCTCCGCCGGTGCGAACCGGATCAGGTTCCAAGAGTCTGTCTCAATCCCTACTGGGATACCCCTGGCGGCCAGAGCCGATTATACTCGCGCGATGCGCCAGTTCATCGTCATCGCACTGGTCCTGGCGGGCGCTGTCACGTATGCCCAGACCTCGCAGGCCCGTTCAGGAATGGCCGTGACGGTCACCAATCCGCAGGGGGCCACGCTACCCGGCATCGAGATCGCCGTGCTCGGCGCCTCCGACCGCGGCGGCGAGACAAACAACAGCGGGCAGATCAGCTTCGTCGGGATGCAGGCTGGCACCTACCGCGTCCGATTCAGCGGTGCACGCGTCGTATCGTTCGAGAAGGAGATCGCGCTTGAGGCGGGCCAGACGGCGACCGTCGACATTACGCTCAACGCCGCCCCGCCACCCCCTGAGCCGCCGCCAGCGCCGCCACCCGTCGAGCCTCCATTTGGACCCGCGGGCGCGCCCCGCACCGTGTCGCTGGTGGACCTCATCGAGCAGGAGTTGATCGCCAACGATCAGCCCCGTCGCGACACGCTCGTGTCATGCAGCGGGAACACGCGGAGCACCCTCGTTCAACTCAATCAAGACCAACCCCAACGCCTCTACGACACCGCCGACGTGAGTTACTACGTGATCGCGGGCGAAGGCTCGGCGCGCACCGGCGGCGCTGACACCCCGCTCGACGCGGGCAGCTTTGTGTCGATGCCTCGCGGCACCGCGCATGTCCTCGTCCGCCGCGGCCGACGGCCGCTCATCGTCCTTGCCACCGTGAGTGGTACCCCGTGTGAGGTCGTCCGGTGATCACGGGCACGACGATGCCCGACAGAGAACACGGCGCATGACCACACCTGCGGATACGCACCATCCTGGCGTGGCCGGCGTACTCAGCCTTGTCATTCCTGGGGTCGGACAGATATATAACGGAGACTTTCTACGCGGTGCCTTCTGGCTCATCGTCACTCCTGGCCTCTGGATCGGCACAGGAGGTCTCTTCGGATGGATCTTCCACCTCGTCGCCGCCTACACAGCGCATCAACGCGCGAAAGACAAGAACGCCGGACTCGCCTAACGTCTATCTCCCCGTGGGTGCTCCGGACGCCTCTGAACCGTGACAACCGACAAACTCCACCACGAAGGCTCTCAGATCCTGGCTGAGTGGGTTGCCGCGCTCGAGGCGCGTCATCTATCCGACCTCCGCGTTCCGGAGGTCACCAGGGCGCTGCGCGCACTGTCGTCCGCCTACGTGCAGCGGCGTGGCGAGGCGGTGCCCCGCGTCATGGAGAGCGCTGGCAAACGCGCAGCGTTCGCGCTGTTCTACGGGCCGCTCCACTTCCTGGCCACGGCGCGGGCAGTCCGAGCGCTTGAGACCGACGCTCCGCCCCCACGCGCCATCCTCGACATCGGCTGCGGCACCGGTGCGGCGGGCGCCGCCTGGGCAATCGCCGCAGGAGGCACGCCGACAGTCACGGGAATTGATCGCCATCCATGGGCAATCGGGGAGGCGAGGTGGGCCTACCGCCAGCTGAGACTGGCTGGACACGCACGGCGCGGCGACGTTTCGCGCCTGCCGCCGTTGGCAGCGGGAACGGCCGTCGTGACGGCGTATGTACTCAATGAATTGTCGGAAACGCTCCGGACGCAGACCGAAGATCGACTGCTGGAGGCCGCGAGCCGCGGCACTCGGATACTCGTCATCGAGCCGATTGCGCGCCGCATCGCCCCCTGGTGGGACAAGACCGCGTCCCGCATCGAAGCGGCGGGAGGCCGCGCCGACGAATGGCGTTTCGCCGTCGACCTTCCGCCCCTTGTTCGCCTGCTCGACAAGGCCGCCGGCCTCGATCACCGGGAACTGACGCTTCGGTCGCTGTACTGCGCCGGCGCGAGTCGTTGATCGCGTCGCACAACGGGGTGGGAAATACCTCAGGCCGGTCTGCGACTACAATCCACTAATGCGGCGTCTGCGCAACGCGGTCCTCGCCGCGGCGCTCCTCTCCGCGAGTGGTATCTCCGGGCCCGGGTACGCCCAGGACCCGGACCGCCCGCTGGCCATTGTCGCCGAAATCGACGGCATCATTCACCCGATCTCCGCAGAATACCTGACCGAGACGATCGATCAGGCGGACACGTCCGGTGCCGACGTTGTGGTGTTCATCCTGCGTACACCTGGTGGACTGCTCGACTCGACGCGCGCGATCGTGTCGCGGATGATCACATCGCGCGCGCCCGTCGTGGTCTTCGTGGGACCGTCGGGTTCGCGCGCGGCGTCGGCTGGCTTCGTCATCGCAATCGCGGCCGACGTGGCCGTCATGGCACCCGGGACCCACATCGGCGCGGCCCACCCGGTGTCGGGAACGGGCGAGGCGGTCGATGACACGATGGCCGAGAAGGCAGCCTCGGACACCGCCGCCTACACTCGGTCGCTCGCGGCGGCGCGTGGGCGTAACCAGGTACTTGCAGAGGAGGCCGTGCTGGAAAGCCGCGCGTTTACCGACGGCGAGGCGCTGGAGGCGACGCCGACACTCATCGACTTTATCGCACAGGACCTGGATGACGTGCTGCGTCAACTCGACGGGCGTACGGTCACACGATTCGACGGCCGGACGAGCACGCTCCGAACGGCCAACGCAGAGGTGCGGCGCGTCAACATGACGCGCAGACAGGAGTTTCTGGGCGCCATCGCGCATCCTCAGATTGCCACCATGCTGCTCACGCTTGGCATGCTCGGCTTGACGATCGAGCTGTGGAGTCCAGGCGCGATTCTCCCGGGCGTCGCTGGAGGGTTATGCCTGCTGCTCGCGTTTTTCGCTTTTCAGATCCTGCCGGTCAGCACCACCGGACTCCTGCTGATTCTGTTCGGTCTGATCTTGCTACTTCTGGAGCTGAAGGTCCCGAGCTTTGGCGCGATGGGTATCGGCGGCACGATCAGTCTCGTGATCGGCTCGATGATGCTGACGCGCGACGCGATCCCCGGAGTCCAGGTCAGCCTCGGGTTCATCGTGCCGATGGCACTCGGCTGCGCGGCCATCCTGCTGTTCCTGGGCCGGCTCGCCGTGAAATCGCAACGACAACGGTCGGTGGCTGGCACCGAGGGCATGATCGGAGCGGTCGGAAGTGTCCGTGATGCGATCGAGCCGGCTGCCACCGGCAACGTCGACGTGCATGGAGAAATCTGGCGCGCGCGAAGCGAGCGTCATCTTGCGACAGGGCAACCTGTCCGTGTCACAACGGTCGACGGCCTGACGCTCACCGTCGAACCGGCCAACGCCCAGGCGCAAGAAGGAGAACACTGATGGACCTGTCCCCGATGCTCATGATACTTCTCGTCATCGCCTTCTACTTGATCAGCTCCGTGCAGATCCTGGCCGAGTACGAACGCGGCGTGATCTTCAGGCTTGGCAAACTTCTTCCTGATACCAAGGGTCCCGGCGTGGTGCTCGTGTTCAGGCCGATCGATCGGATCGTGCGTATGAGTCTCAGGACCGTGGTGTTGGATGTGCCGCCACAGGACATCATCACGCGAGACAACGTGTCGGTGAAGGTCAACGCGGTCGTCTACTACCGCGTCATCGACCCGAGCCACGCCGTCGTCGAAGTCGAAAACTACAACTACGCCACGTCACAGCTGGCGCAGACAACGCTACGGAGCGTGCTCGGACAGGCGGAGATGGACGACCTCCTCGCGGAGCGGGATCGCCTCAACCAGCAACTGCAGTCCATCCTGGACAAACAAACAGACCCGTGGGGCATCAAGGTGTCGGCCGTGGAGGTCAAACACGTTGATCTGCCGCAGGACATGCAGCGGGCCATGGCCCGGCAGGCGGAGGCGGAACGCGAGAAACGAGCCAAGATCATCCACGCAGAGGGCGAACTCATCGCGTCGGAGAAACTGGCGCAGGCGGCCGCGATCATCGACCGCGAGCCGGCGGCCATCACACTCCGTTATCTGCAAACGCTGACAGAGATCGCCTCCGAACAGAATTCCACGATCGTCTTTCCGCTGCCAATGGAACTGATGCGCATGATGCACCCGGGCGGCACAACGAGTTAGGGCTCGGGTATTCCGACCCGAAACAGTTCGTCGGCAGCAATGAGAACCGTCCAGCGGAGGCGCTGCGGGTAGTCCAGCTCACGTGCCAGAAACTCTCGAACGATCGCGGCCGCCTCGGGCGACAGATGGCCACTGAGGAGGGCATTGGACCAGTTTGTGGGAAAGAAGATGTCGCCCGTGCGCTGGACCTCACGCAACAGATCGAGAGCCGGTGCGATAAAGCGCCGCGCGTGGCGTTCACGTAAGGGGTGGTTCAGGTACGCCAGCGACTCGACAGCCCACGGCTCCCGACGCCGATTCTCTACCCGGGTGAGCCGGGTGAACGCCTGTTCCCGCACAGCGGGATCCGCCGAGAGCGCTGGCATCACGAACGCAAACCTCGCTTGCCGATCGGGGTTCTGTGTTCGATCGTGCTGGGTCTGCAGGATCTCCTCCCAGGCAGGCACCTCGCGCACCGCCAGCGCCAGCGCCAGCGCGACCTCGTCCGTCTCGCCGAGTGGCAGCCCTTCAATCTGGTCGTCGCGCCGCCATACAGCCTCGATCAATGCGAGGCTCGCCGGCGTCAGCGCCACGTCCCTGAACGCTGCGAACCACGCCGCCTTCACGCTCCGGGTCGACGCGCGGCCGACGCCGGCCCAAAGCATAGCCTCTAGCGCTGGCGCGCGCCGTGCTCGCTCGTCAGCGTCAAGATGCACCCAGAACGCCCGGGTGACGTAAGTCAGCACCCGTTGCATGTTTTGCTCGTCGGTCTCAGTGGCAAGCGCGCGCACGGCCGCATCGAGGAAAGCGTCAGCCTCGACGTGCGATTCCAGCACGTTGTCCCACAACGTGACCCATGCACTCCCTCTGGTAAGCGGATCGCCGATCGCCTCAATGTGGTCGAGCAAGTACGTCCGGCTTACGTTGTCCAGAACGAAGAGACCGTAGCCAAGACCGGCACCACTGGGCAGGATGAAGAGCGGCGGCGGCATGCCCACAGCCTGGAGAAGGGTGACGGACGTGGTGTCGAGATACACAGGGATTTCCCGAACCCCAGTCTCGTCGCCGAGGACGACCTGTAACCGCTGGGGCCATACCAGACCGCGTTGCAACGGATCGGTCGCCGTGAGCGTGAGACGCGACACCCGGCCGCCTTCGACGAGCAGATCCGTCGTGAACTCCGGTCGGCCACGCTCCTCCACCCATACGCGGCTCCAGGCCGCCAGATCCTCGGGCGTCCGCGCGTCGAGGATGCGGATCAGATCGGACCACGTCGCGTTTCCGAACGTGTACGTGTTCAAGTACTCGCGAAGACCGTCGCGGAACACCGTCTCACCGGCGACCATCTCAAGCTGCCGCATGGCAATTGGCGCCTTCTGGTAGATGATCGCGCCGTAGAGTTGCCCGGCTTCGTCCAGGTTCGCGAGCGGCTGCCGGATCGCGTTCGTACCCGCCGTGCGATCCACCTGGTACGCGGCGGGATAGTGCGAAAGCAGGAAGCGCAGGTCGTGATTGACCTCTGGAAACGAGGGGTTCACGATCTTCGCCGCCATGAAGTTCGCGAACACCTCCTTCATCCACACATCGTCGAACCATCGCATCGTCACGAGGTCGCCGAACCACATGTGTGCGGTCTCGTGCGCGATCAGGCTGGCCCGACCGAGCATCTGATTCTGAGTGGCCGACTCTTCCAGCAGCAACCTCTCCGCGTTGTACAGAATCGCGCCGGGGTGCTCCATTCCGCCGAACTGAAACGACGGGACCGCCACGAAATCAAACTTGCCAAACGGATACGGGATACCGGTGTACTCCTCAAGCCACGCGAGCGCGGCCGCGTGCAGGTCGAAAATGGCGTCCCGGTTGCGCGCGACCCTCGCCGGGTCCGTCTCGCGATGGAACATCCTGAAGTCGCGCCCGTCCCGTTGCGCCGTCTCCACGGAAAACTGGCCGGTCACGAATGAAAACAGGTAGGTCGAGATCGGCTGCGTTTCCTCGAACCGGACCCGCGTCCGTTGCGCGTCCGACTCGGTCGCGGCTACCGCCCCGTTGGCGACAGCGTCCCAGCCGACCGGCACGTCAAGAGACAGACTGTAGCGAGCCTTGAGATCAGGCTGATCGAAACAGGGGAACGCATGATGAGCGCGCGCCGGAACGAACAGCGTGTACAGGAACTCCTGGTCGCGATTGAACGGGTCATCCCCCGCAACAAAATCGATCGCGATTTCGTTTTCGCCAATCGTGGTCGCCTGTGCAGGAATCGTCAGGTGTCCGTCCCCGAACGTCACCGGCAACTCAACTCCGCCGCTGCGCACACTGCGGACGCGTTCACCCGGCTCCGCAAAGTCGATCACCACGCGGTGCGGCGCATCCAGGACGAATCGGAGAATCGCACGCCCCTGCACAGGCTGGTCCGGAGCCGCAGGCACGACGAACGTCAGCTCGTAGCGCAGCGACCGGATGGTGCCGGCCCTCTCCCGAGCCAGAGCCTCAGACACGCCACGCCCAGGGGGCTCAGCGCTGAGCTGGCTTACCAATGCGGTGGCTAACAACAGACTCAACATACCGTGAAGATACCAAAGACAAGGGCCGATAGAATGCGACAGTGTTGATTTCCGTGCTGAGACGCCAGAAGCCAGTTGTGCTCACGCTCGCGGTCATGTGCGTCGCGGTGACACCCGCCGCGCAAGAACCCGCTGTTGTCAGCGGCCGCGTCGAGATCGGCATTCCGCTCACCTCGCGGCGTCCCTCGGCCGCGTATCCCACCCGGACGGTCGCCGCCCCCGCACTCGCTCCCGAATCGGAACGCCGCAATGTCGTCGTGTATCGGAGAGACGCCGAGCCGCAGGCGGTGCCCCCGATGCAGGTCGCCATCCGCCAGGAGCACGAGCGTTTCATGCCGCGAGTGGTCGCCGTCACGATCGGTTCCGAGGTCGAGTTTCCCAACGACGACCTGATTTACCACAACGTGTTCTCCTTGTCGCGCGTGAAAGCCTTCAACCTGGGACGGTATCCACGTGGCGAGACGCGGCGCGTACGGTTCGATGAGCCGGGGATCGTGAAGGTCTTCTGCGACATTCATTCACACATGAGCGCAACGGTGATGGTCTTCAACCATCCCTGGTTCGCGGTGCCCGACGAGACCGGACGTTTTGAACTGTCGGCGATGCCGGAGGGCAACCAACAGATCACCGCCTGGCACGCGCGGCTTGGCGACACCACACTTCAGGTTCGCGTCGAATCGGGACAGACCAACGCCGCCGATTTCGTGCTTCCCGTTCCAGAAGAATGAGACGACCGCCGAAGCTGGTCGCGCGCACGCTGACAGCGGCGTTCGGCACGGCCGTGGTCGTTCTGTCAGTCGTCTTTGCCGTCCTGATGGTGGACGCCCGCAGCCGAGCCCGCGCCGCAGAGACAGAAAAGCTGGGCGTGGCGGGACGCGTGTTTACCGCTCTCGAGGCCAGACGCCAGCGGGACCAGTTGGCCTCAATCGCCACGATCGCCGAGAATCCGACGTTGAAGGCGGCTCTCGACACGTATTTCACCGAACGCCAGTTTGCCAGCATACCCGTCGACCAGCAGAACTCGCTGCGCGAAACAGTGCTCCTGGAGGCCGAGAAACTCGCGGAACTCACGCGGGCCGACGCGCTCGCGATTCTCGATGCCGGTGGATCCGTGTTCGCGAGCGCCGGGCCTTCCAGGGACCATTGGCCAGTTGGGACGCAGATCGTGCTTCCGATCGGCGACCCCTCCACCTTTTACGATATCGTCTCGCTGCCGACCGGCGCCTTCCGCATCGCGGGTGCCGCACTTCGATTCGATGACCGGGACATCGGAACGCTGATCATCGGCACCAGCCTGGACGCCAACTACGCTCGCGAATTGTCGAATCTGGCAAGTGCGGACGTCATCATTGCCATAGCCGGCAGCGTCGCCGCGAGCACGATCACGGAGCGTGTCGCCACGGCTCTGGTCAGCACCGACAGCGACACCGACGAGATCCGCTCCGCCGGCGGCGAGGAGTACGCAATCCGCACGCTCATTGCATCCGGTCCGGCGCGCATCTACACGCTGGCCTCGATCGATGCTGCGGCGGGCACGGCGACACGCGACGCGCTGATGGCACTGGGCGCCATCGCATTGGGTGCGTTTGTCCTCTCGGGGCTCGGCAGCTTCTGGTTGGCACGCTCGCTCACCGACCCCATCGATCGCCTGTCGAGCGAAGTCGCCGTGATGGCAGCGTCCAGGGATCTTCGCCGCCGTTTGCCTGCCACCGGGACCAGCCGGGAGCTTGACGCACTCGCCGGCGCGTTCAATGAACTCGTCGAGGGGCTGACCGCGGCGGAAGCCGACACACGCGCGGCGTACGTAGGCGCCATTCGGGCACTTGCAGCGACGCTCGACGCACGGGACCCGTACACGGCGGGTCATTCCGAACGGGTGAGCGCCCTGTCTGTACTGATGGGCAGGCACATGCAGGTGGAGGAGGCCGACCTTGACGTGCTCCGGCTCGGCGGCCTGCTGCACGACATCGGTAAGATCGGCATCAGCGACGAAGTCCTTCGCAAGGCGGGTGCGTTGACCACGCAGGAGTACGAACAGCTCAAGCGTCATCCGGCGGTCGGCGCCCACATCCTGCGCCAGGTGCCATTTCTCGCGCCACACATTCCTATTGTGGAACTGCACCACGAACGACCGGACGGCCTCGGGTATCCCTTCGGTCTGCGAGGCGACGAGATTCCCGTGACGGCGCGGATTGCGCACGTTGCCGATGCCTTCGATGCGATTACGAGCGCGCGTGCCTATCGCCCCGCCAGGGGGCCGGGGGAGGCGATTCTCGAGCTACAGCGCGGCACAGGCACAGAGTTTGATCCCGCGTCTGTCAAAGCGCTGATCGCCGCGCTGCCGCTCGCCAGCACAGCACCCGAACCGGCCCTGCAGGAATTGCTCGGTCGCCAGGCGGTCTGACGATGATGGCCGCGAGCCACGGGGTACGGCGGGTGGTGGGTGGCGCGGTCATGTCCCGAGCTGTACGCGTCGCCTGCGTGTTGAGCCTGATCACGCCGATTGTCACCCACGCGCAGGAGTCACGCCCTTCACGGCTGGTCGTCGACACGGTCGCTGTCTTCAACAGATCCGTCGATGGCGACGGTAACGGCACCACCGACTTGGTCGTCGATGCGATCGTGTCCGCCAGTCTCGGCCGAGGATTCGAAGCCATCAGTTGGCCTATCGCCCAGCGGCTCGCGGTGACCGGCGAGTGGAGCCAGGACGTCTGGATTGCGGCTCTGCGCTATGAGCGCCCGGGCGCCATCGGTCTCAGGATCGAAGGAGGGCTGCTCCCGTCGCCGCTTGGGCTTGCCAACCTCACCGCGCGCCGCGCACACCTGAATCCAACGATCTCGCAGCCCTCATCGCTCTTTTCGCCGTTGCCGTCACTTGGCAGCGGCCAGCCGCGACCCAATCTGCTCGGTGCCGTCTATCCCTTTGGTGGGCAGATTACGGTATCTAGCGCACGCTGGGATGCGCGCGCGGCGCTGATCGACACCTCGCCGTTGCGCAGACGTGGTGTCTTTGCTGACCCCAAGCCTCCTCGGTTCGCGAATCTAGTCATCGGCGGCGGCATCACTCCGTTCGTCGGATTCCGAGTTGGCGCGTCCGTGACGCACGGGGGCTGGCAGCGAGCGGGCGAGCGCCCTACCATCACCACCGATCAGAACGCGACGGTCGTCACTGTGGAGTCTGAGTTCTCGTTCGCACACACAACGCTGGCAGGAGAATGGATCCGTGACGCCGTAGACACTAGTTCGGGCCCCCGGATCGCGTCCGGCTGGTTCGTGCAGGGCCGACAGACGCTCACTCCTCGCTGGTTCGTCGCCGGGCGCGTCGAGCGGATCGCTTCGCCGCTCGTGTTGGCGGCTGGAGTACGACACCAACAACTGACCAGTAGCGAAGAAACTATCGGCTACCGGCTGACGCCAGAGTTCACCGTGCGCGCCGGCCATCGCGCCCGCCGGAGCTTTGGCAGGCCGGCGTACGAACACCGGTTCGCCGTGTCTGTCGTCTGGTGGAAACGGTGGCTCTAAACTGGACTGCGTTCGGAGACCGCTCTCGCGCGGCTCAGAGAAAGAACACCCGCTCCACAAACCAGTAGGTGCCGGCGGCGATCACAACGACCGAACCTGCGAGCTCTACGCTACGAGCGGCGGTGGAACTACGGTGGCGGACTGCGGCAAGCGCGCCCGCCACCACGAGCACGATCGCGAGCTGTCCGACCTCGACACCCACATTGAACGAAAACAGCGACCAGCCAAGTGCCTCTCGTGGCAGTCCGAACTCGCGCAGCACGTTCGCAAAGCCGAAACCGTGCACCAGACCGAACGCCAGTGCAACCCAGGCGCGCACATCACGGCCGGTCCCGCGCGTCAGATTGTCCGCCCCGACAAAGATGATGCTGAGAGCGATCGCCGGTTCGATGATGCTGGCGGGCGGAGTGAGGAGCGCCAGGGCAGCCAGCGACAGCGTGAGACTGTGGCCCAGCGTAAAGGCTGTCACGATCCGCACCAGGGCCATCCAGGAGCCGCCCAGAAGGAGTAAGCCCACGAGAAACAGGATGTGGTCAGGCCCGATCAGAATGTGGCGCACACCGATTGGGATGAATGCCTGCACCACGGCCATCGCGCCCTGCGTCGAACCGGTGTAGTACACCTGTTCGTCAGTGCCGGCACTGAAGATCAACTGACGGCGTAGTCCTCCGTCCTCGTAGATGTTCACGAATGTCTGATGCGCCGAATCGTAGGGAAACATCCGAGGAAGGATGCGCACGGCCCCTGGGCGCGCGACAGGAATCCTGAACCGCAGCGATACGCCGTGCCTGTCGACTGCAGGCTCCATGCCGAGCCACTCAAGAGGCAAGGCCGTATCAGCACCGATCCGAAGCCGCGGCGTGATGAGTGCGACCACCCGATCGCGCGCCTGTGCTGCCTCAACGGGATCGAGAAGACGGTCGGCGGGTTCGATGCCAAGCTCGTAGGCCACATCGACAACGTGCAGCACGAGCACGCCCTCAATTGAGGTCTCGCCGATGACGACGTCAAGAAAGCTGAACGGCGCAGGGTGTGCTTCGGCCTCTCCAGTCCCGGCGACTCCCACCGTCGCCAGCACGGCAGCCGCAGCGAGCCAACGCACCGTATGACCCGTGACGAGGCGTGGGCATGTCCAGAGCGAAACCGTAGTCAGCGTAAGCGCGAAGCGAGCCCGAAGGTCCTGCATCCGGCAACGAGGCCGACGAGCTGAGCCGGTTTCGCGGAGGACATGCCCACACCTCGTCACGGGTGACCAATCCATCACCTTCAGGTCTTCCGATAGCGGCGTGCCGTCCGGCGGCCAAGGGCAACGAGCAGCGACTGGGGCGTGTATCTCGCAAGTGTCGCGATGGCGCGGTTGACGCGGCCGGTCACGTGTGCCGGCCTGCCCGCCATCACCGCCTCGAAACCTTCGCGAGCGACGTCGGCGGCATTCATCCACAACCAGGACGGCAGTTCCCTGACCTTCGCACGCGTGCCCGTGACGTCGTGAAATTCGCTTTGCGTGAATCCTGGGCATAGCGCTGTCACGTGCACACCAGACCGCGTGACCTCGCCAGCCAGCGACTCCGAGAATTTCACGACAAACGACTTGCACGCCGCATACAGCGTGTGGCCGGCCGGTGCCGGCACCAGCGCCGCCAACGAGGCGACATTGATGATGCGACCGTAGCCGCGGGCAACCATGCCGGGCAGCAGGCGATGTGTGAGCTCAGCCGGAGCCACGACCATCACCTGCAGCAGGGCGGCCTGCCGCTCCCACGGGGACGCGATAAACGTGCCCGGAACACCGTAGCCAGCGTTGTTCACGAGCACGTCGACCGTCAGGCCGCGGCGGACCATTTCGTCGCAGAGCCGGGCGGGTGCGTCCCGCTCAGACAGGTCCTCCAGGATCACCGCCACGCCGACGCCGTGCTGCCGTCGGAGCCTGTCGGCGAGAGCCATCAGCCGCTCTTCTCGTCTAGCCGTGACAATCAGATCGAAGCCTTCAGCGGCAAGCAGCTCGGCGAAGGCCTCGCCGATGCCGGACGAGCCACCGGTCACGAGCGCGGTTCGTGGTGTCGCCGGCACGCCGCTCCTACTCCACTCTCCGGAGAATGAAACACTTCAAATACTGCGTTTCCGGCACGCCGAAGAGCACGGGGTGATCCCGACCTTGCATGCGTTTCTCGACGAGCGACATCGAAGTCTGGCTATCAACGGACGCCTCGTGCAGCATCTCGGAGAACATCGCTTCGCTGACGTGATACGAGCAACTGCACGTGATCAGATACCCTCCGGGGCTGAGCAGCCGCATCGCGCGCAGATTGATGTCCTTGTATCCAGCGCGGGCATTCGACAGCGAGGCCTTGTTCTTGGCAAACGCCGGCGGGTCGAGCACGATCGTGTCGTAGCGCTCGCCCGCCCGTTCGAGGCGCCGTAGTTCGTCGAAGACGTTGGCCTCCCGCGCCTCAAGGTGCGGCACGTTGTTACGCAGTGCGTTGGCGCGGATTTTCGCGACGGCGTCTTCGGACACATCGAGCGCTTCCACATGTGGGCACTGGCCAGCCAGGCGCAAGGCGAACCCTCCGTGATAGCTGAAGCAGTCGAGCAGCCTGCCGCGTGCGTAACCGGCCGCCGCCTCCTTGTTCTCCCGCTGATCGAGAAACAGCCCGGTCTTCTGCCCCCGGCGGACATCAACGTCGTACTCGACGGGACCTTCGTGCACAACCACCGACTCAGGGACGGCCCCGTGCAACACCACGACGTTTTGTTCCAGTCCCTCGAGCGCCCGTACCTTCGGATCGTTGCGCGCCAGGATCCCGGCTGGCGCCGCCGTCTCCGCAAGTATGTCGACGATCTCGGGAAGCAGCCGATCCATACCCTGCGAGAGCGCCTGCACGACGAGGTAGTCGCCGTATCGATCCACGACGAGCGACGGCAACAGATCCGCCTCGCCATGGACGAGGCGACAGGCGCTGGCCTCGAGCGCCAATCGGTCGCGAAACGCCATCGCGTGTTCGATTCTCGCGCGCAGGAGCGGTAGGCCAGCCGGCGTGTCACCGCGGGTCAGCATGCGAATCGCAATCTGCGATCGGTCGCTAAACAATGCATAGCCCACAATGCGATGCCGCGACCCGAGCACCTGCACAATCTCCCCGCCGTCGGCCCGTGCGTCCACAACGTCTGAACGGTAAACCCAGGGATGTCCGGCACGTGCGCGCTGTTCACCTCTGGGCGAGATCAAGACGGAGGGAGGCATGCGGGATTGATAGTACAATTTCCCGTCTATGGCCAATGTCGACGTCTCACCAATACAGCGCTCGCTCGCGGAAATCGATCCCGATATTGCCGAAGTCATCGGCAACGAGACTCGACGGCAGGCCGAGGGCCTGGAGCTGATCGCCTCCGAGAATTTCGTCAGCTCTGCCGTCCTGGAGGCCGCTGGGTCGGTCCTGACCAACAAGTACGCCGAAGGCTATCCGGGAAAACGCTACTACGGCGGCTGTGAGTTCGTGGACGTCGCCGAGTCGCTTGCCATCTCCCGTGCAAAGGCCCTGTTTGGCGCGGAACATGCCAACGTGCAGCCACATTCGGGGGCCCAGGCCAACATGGCCGTCTATCTCACGCTCATGCAACCGGGCGAGACCGTACTCGGCATGAGCCTCGCCCACGGCGGGCATCTCACGCACGGCCACCCGCTGAACTTCTCGGGCAAGCTGTATACGATCGTCCCGTACGGCGTTCGCGAAGACGACGAGCGGATCGACTACGAAGAACTGGAACGACTGGCACACCAGCACAAGCCGAAGATGATCATGGTGGGCGCCAGCGCCTATCCTCGCATCCTCGACTTTGAACGTGTGGCCGCGGTCGCAGCGGCGGTGGGATCGTCGATGGTTGTCGACATGGCCCACATCGCGGGACTGGTCGCCGGCGGCGTGCATCCCAGCCCCGTGCCTCACGCAGATTTCGTCACGTCGACGACCCACAAGACGCTTCGTGGACCGCGTGCCGGATTGATTCTGTGCCGTGAGCAATATGCCAAGGATCTCAACCGCTCGGTCTTCCCTGGTGTCCAGGGCGGGCCGCTGATGCACATCATCGCGGCCAAGGCCGTCTGCTTTAAAGAAGCGATGGAGCCCGCCTTTGCCGAATACCAGCGTCAGATCGTCGCCAACGCGAAACGGCTCGCTGCGGCCATCCAGGCCCAGGGCTTTCGGCTGGTCAGTGGCGGCACCGACAACCATCTCATGCTCGTCGACGTCTTTTCCAAGGGCTTGACAGGCAAGGTCGCCGAAGCGGCGCTCGGCAAAGCAGGTATTACTGTCAACAAGAACGCTATCCCCTTCGACCAGAACCCGCCGATGGTGGCGAGCGGGATCCGGGTGGGCACGCCGGCGATCACGACCCGAGGCATGCGCGAGCCCGAGATGGATCAGATCGGCGAGCTGATCGCCCGCGCGCTCGCCTCACCCGAAGACGATCGCGCGCTCGACATGGTGAAGGGCGAAGTCGAGCGGCTGTGCCAGAAGTTCCCGCAATACCCGGAACGCCTGAACTGAACCCGCCCCAGCCAGCGCGGCTGACGGGGACAGTGCGCGATGCCTTCGCCGAGGGCGGCCCCCTGGCTCGCGTCTTCGGGGGCTACGAGCCGCGCGATAGCCAGCGTCGCATGGCGGAGTCGGTCGCCACGGTCGTCGACACCGGCGGAACACTGCTGGCCGAGGCGGGCACGGGCACCGGAAAAACGCTCGCCTATCTAATCCCCGCGATTCTCAGCGGCCGCCGAGTGCTCGTCTCCACCGGCACCAAGAACCTGCAAGAACAGATCTTTTTCAAGGATCTCCCGGCGCTCCAGGAAGCGCTCGGCGTGCCGTTCACCGCGACCCTCATGAAGGGACGCGCCAACTACCTCTGTCTCCACCGCTGGGAGATCTATCGTGACGGCGTGGAAGGCAGCACGTCGGCTGCAGGGCGACTCATCGATACCAGCGACCGCGTCCTGCTCCCCATCATCGACGCCTGGGCGAAAGACACCGACACCGGAGATCGGGCTGAGCTACGCGATCTGCCCGAACATTTGCCGTTCTGGTCAGACATCGCCGCGACGGCGGACACGTGCCTGGGCGCCGACTGCCCGAGCTACAGCGACTGTTTCGTGACGCGAATGCGCCAGCGTGCAGCCGAGTCTGACGTCGTCATCGTCAACCACCATCTGCTCTGCGCGGACGCCGCGGTCAGGCAGAGCGACTACGGGGAGGTTATTCCGTTCTGTCCGACCCTCGTCGTTGACGAGGCCCACCAACTTGAGGACGTGGCAACGCAGTACTTCGGCAAGTCGCTGAGCGCGTACCGAATCGACGATCTCGTCCGCGATGGCGAGCGGCTCGTGACCGCTCGCGACTGGCGGGACGGTCTCGAAGAACTCTCCAGGGCACTTGCGCGAGTCACCAACCGTTGCCGCGCGTTCTTTGGTGGCCTGGCACGTACTCCACACGGGGGCAAAGCCTCGGAAACGCGTATCCGGTACACCGCTGACAACCTGGAGGAGCACTTCGAAGCCGGCATGGCGCTCGCCGGTGCGCTCGAGGGACTCGAAGCCACGCTCGCGTCAGCGCCAAGCGCCGGTGAGACCCCCACCGAGGGGGAGACGGGTGCGGCCGACGCCAACGAAGCAGTCGGGGCCCTGCAGCGGCGCGCCGGAGAGCTGAGAGCAGACCTGCGCTTTCTGATGCGTGCTTCGGACCCCGACTTCGTCTACTACATCGAAATGCGTGGCCGTGGCGGCACGGCGGTGTCGGACCGGGAGGCAACCAGATTATTCCTGCGCGCGTCGCCAGTCGACGTGTCGCGCATCGCCCGCGATGTCCTGTTCGAGCGCATGCGCACCGTGGTGTTGACGTCAGCGACGCTCGCTGTCGATGGATCATTCGAATATCTGAAGGGACGGCTTGGCATCAGACAGGCCGACGAGCTGCGGGTCGAATCGGAGTTCGATTACGCCGCGCAAGCGCTCCTCTACATGCCGAAACCCTTGCCGTCGCCGAAGACGCCAGCGTTTGCCGAAGCGGCGGCCCGGGAGATCGTCGAGATCGTGACACGCTCACGCGGTCGCGCCTTTGTGCTGTTTACCAGTTACGCCGTGCTGCGAACGGTACAGCCCGTGGTGGAGATGGCGCTGTCATATCCGATCCTGGTGCAGGGCACCGCCCCGCGGACCGACCTCATCGAACGGTTCCGTGCGACTGCCAACGCGGTCCTGCTCGCCACGTCGAGCTTCTGGCAGGGCGTCGATGTGGTCGGCGAGGCGCTCAGCTGCGTGATTATCGACAAACTGCCGTTTGCGTCGCCCGGCGACCCGGTGACGGCAGCGCGCATGGACGCGATTTCGGCCGCCGGTGGAAATGCTTTCGAGGACTACCAGGTCCCGCTCGCGATCCTGGCACTGCAGCAGGGGCTCGGTCGGCTGATCAGGCACCGGACGGACCGGGGCGTACTTGCCTTGCTCGACCCCCGTCTGCGGACCATGGGCTACGGACGCCGGTTCCTGGCTTCGCTGCCTCCGGCACCTGTCACCCACGATGTAGAGACCGTGGGGAAGTTCTTTGCGTAGAACCCATCTCCTAAACCGGCCGAGCACCGAGAACGTCGCGGCGCTCGGCGGGCAAGGCGCGACGACCGAGAATACCGGGAGTATTTGAGGGAGAGCAACGCTGCCCGGCGGGACGCTTAGAGCGCTTTTCGAATAGCTCTTGTATTTCGGCATCGCTGCTACTCGAACGCCACAGGTCATGAAAAGCGCTTTAGGCGGCCGAATGCAGGCCGGTCTGTGAGATGTAGTCTCAGTCGGGTGACAGGTGACGCTAGCGGGCCTGGCGGAGTAAGATCGCGTAGGACATTTTTGCGGAGGTTTTCATGCGAACTCATTTGATCCGTGCGGCAATGGCTCTGGCCGTCGTGCTCGCGGTTTCGAGTCCGGCTACGGCCCAGAGCATGCTTCGGGGCACAGTCATTGACGGGGAGGGGCAGCGGGTAGAAGGCGCCACCGTGACGATTGTGGCCCTTGAGGGCCAAAGCCAGGCCGAGATGACGACGAACGAGAGAGGCGAGTTCCAGCAGATCGGCCTCGCGTCAGGGCCGTACACCATCACCGTGACGAAGGATAACCTCAGCCAGCAGCTCACGGACACCCTGTCACAGGGTCGCCCGCTTGAGGTGGAATTCACGCTGGCGCCGCCGGCAGGCTCGGAAATCAACGAGGAAATGACCGCTCTCGGCGACCAAGCCCTCGCGGCGATGCGCGAAGGCCGGGACGCCGAGGCCGTTCAGATATTCAATGAGATTCTCCTGACCCTGCCCAACTGCAACGACTGCTACTACAACCTCGGAGTGGCGTACTCCAACCAGGAGCAGTACGACGAGGCGGTGGGGGCTTTCCGGAGGACGGTCCAGCTCGCGCCCGACTACGCGGAGGCGTATACGGGCCTCGCGAACGTGTACAACATCCAGCAGGAATACGACCTGGCCGCGGAGGCCGGAGCGAAGGCGGCTGAATTCGGAACCGGCGTCGGTGACAACGCCCAGGCGATCTACAACCAGGGTGTGATCCTGTGGAACGCTGGCAATTTTGCCGACGCCAAGGCGCAGTTCGAGGCGGCGATTGCCGCCGACCCGACGATAGCCATGGCTCACTACCAGCTCGGGATGGCGAATTTGAACCTGGGCATGGTCCCAGAAGCCCGACAGGCGTTCGAGGGATACCTGGAGGCTGATCCCAACGGCGAGAAGGCCGCCGAGGTCGACGGCTTCCTCCAGCAGCTCCCGCAGTAGTGACGTGATCGCCGGCCGGCTGACCGAGGTCCGCTCGCGCATTGCGACGGCGGCCCGGTCGGTCGGACGGGATCCCTCCTCCATACAACTCATCGCCGTCTCCAAGACGTGTCCCCTGGACGCGGTCAGCGATGCGTACGCCGCCGGCCAGCGCGACTTCGGCGAGAACCGGGTTCAGGAGGCACTGCAGAAGATCGAACACGCGACAGAGCCCGACATCCGGTGGCATCTCCTCGGTCACCTGCAAACCAACAAGGCACGAAGGGCGGCCGGGGCGTTCGCGTCGATCCAGTCTGTCCACAGCGACGAACTGCTGCAGAGGCTCGAACGGGCCGCCCAGGAAGCCGGAACCGTGCAGGAGGTGCTGCTCCAGGTGGCCGTCACCTATGAAGCGACGAAATTCGGAATCCAGCCGGTAGAGGTACCGCGCCTGTTCGAGGCTGGCACCCGACTCGAAGCTGTCCAGATCGTCGGAGTGATGACGATTCCCCCACCGGCGCCGACGCCCGAAGACGCCCGTCCCTGGTTCAGGCAGCTGCGCGAACTCCGAGACGAGTGGCAAGCCGCTGGCATACCACGGGAGATGCTTCGCGAGCTGTCGATGGGCATGAGTGGCGACTTCGAGGTGGCCATTCAGGAAGGCGCCACGATAGTACGGGTGGGCACCGCGATCTTCGGAAGCCGTGCCTGATGACGATCACCGAGACCGTTGACGGCGTTGTCATCGACGTTCGCGTCACGCCTCGGTCGAGCCGCTCGGAGTTTGCGGGACGGCGCGACGGCACGCTGCTGCTCCGCCTGCATGCGCCCCCAGTCGAAGGGGCAGCGAACGCAGAAGTCGTCAAATTACTCGCGACGTTGTTCGGGGTCCCTAGAGGCGCTGTGACGATCGCGACAGGTCAGCGCAACCGACTGAAGCGCGTGCACGTCCACGGCGTGTCGGCGACGCATATCGGCGCGACCCTGGACGCACACGACATTCGCTGAGCCTCAACCCTCGGACGCGCGCTTCACCGCTAGTGAATCTGGTGAAGGATCCTGTTCCACCGCACGCCACCGCCGACACCCGACAGTCCGCTGTCCCCTCCGAACGAAAAGTAGACGAACAGCGCCCGGCCCTTGACGTATTCCTGCGGCAGGAATCCCCAGTAGCGGCTGTCTTCTGAGTTGTCGCGGTTGTCGCCCATCATGAAATAGTGCCCGTCCGGCACCGTCACCGGTCCGTATTGCTCACGCACGTCGAACGCCGATCCACCGTCCTGATCGGGAGGCGAGAGGAACCGCACGTAGGGCTCGTCCAGCATGACGTCGTTGACGTACACCCGCTTCTTCCGCAACTCGATCGTTTCGCCTGGCAGGCCAATAACACGCTTGATGAAGTCTCTCTCCGGCTCTTCGGGAAACTTGAAGACAATCACGTTGCCGCGGCGGATCGATCCGATCGGCAATACGGCTTCTTCCACCTCCGTGAGCGTCGGTGCGAACACGAACTTGTTGACGAGCAGATGATCGCCGATCAGCAGGTTGTTCTCCATCGATCCGGTCGGGATCTTGAACGCCTGCACGACGAACGTTCGCACAAAGAGCGCGAGGATCACCGCGACGCAGATGGATTCGAAATATTCACGCGCGGTCGACTTGCGATACGGCGTGACCTGTCGCGGCGGGTCCGAGCCTTTGCTTCGTGCCATATGATTTACTCTGTCCCCAGCTTCAGCACCGCGAGGAACGCCTCCTGCGGAATCTCGACGCTGCCGACGCGCTTCATCCGCTTCTTGCCTTCCTTCTGTTTCTCAAGCAGCTTCCGCTTCCGCGAGATGTCACCACCGTAGCATTTCGCAAGCACGTTCTTGCGCATCGCCTTGACCGACTCCCGTGCAATGATGCGGTTCCCGATCGACGCCTGAATCGCAATCTCGAACATCTGTCGGGGAATCAGCTCGCGCATCTTCGACGCCAGCGCGCGGCCTCGCTCGTAGGCCGCGTCCCGGTGCACGATGATCGACAGCGCGTCGACCGGCTCGCCGTTCACGAGGATGTCCATCTTGACCAGCGGCGATTCCCAGTAGTCGGTGACGTGATAATCCAGCGAAGCGTAGCCGCGAGAAATGGTCTTCAGCCTGTCGTAGAAGTCCATGACGACTTCGTTGAACGGAAGCTCGTAGGTGATCAAGACACGATCGGATTTCAGGTATTCGAGTTTCTTCTGGACACCGCGCTTGTCCTGGCAGAGCTGCAGGATTGGACCCACATGCGCCGATGGCGTGAGCACCATCGCGGAAATAACGGGCTCCTCTAGCTTGGTGATACGTCCGGCGTCCGGCAGCTTCGCGGGGCTGTCGATCTCCTCGACCACCCCGTCCGTCGTGGTCACGCGGTACAACACGCCGGGCGCGGTGGTGACCAGGTCCATGTCGTACTCGCGCTCGAGGCGCTCCTGCACGATCTCCATGTGCAGAAGACCGAGGAAGCCGCACCGGAAGCCGAATCCGAGTGCGGCGGAGGTTTCCGGTTCGTAGAAGAACGACGCGTCGTTCAATCGCAGCTTGTCGAGCGCCTCGCGCAGCTCCGCGTACTGATGCCCTTCGACCGGATAGAGACCGGCGAACACCATCGCCTTCAGCTCAGTGAATCCGGGAAACGCCTCCTGCGCCGGGCGCGCCGTCTCGGTAATCGTATCGCCGATCTTCGCGTCGGACACGCGCTTGATGTTCGCGACAATGAAGCCGACCTCGCCCACGCCTAGCTCGTTGACTGGCACGGCTTTGGGCGAGAACACGCCAAGCTGATCCACCTCGTAGTCCTGCGCCATGGCCATCAGCCTGACCTTCATCTTGGGCCTGACGACACCGTCAATCACCCGCACGACGATCACGACGCCTCGGTACGCGTCGTACCACGAGTCGAAGATCAGGGCCTTGAGCGGTGCGCCGGAGTCACCGGACGGCGCGTTGAAGCGTTCGACGACGGCCTCGAGAATCTCAAGAGTGCCGGTGCCTTCTTTCGCGCTCGCCAGCAACGCGTCCGAGCTGTCGAGCCCGATGATGTCTTCGACCTGGCGTTTGCACTCGTCCGGCTGCGCGCTCGGCAGATCGATCTTGTTGATGACGGGAATGATGTCGAGATCGTTCTCAACCGCCAGATACGCGTTCGCGAGCGTCTGTGCCTCAACCCCCTGCGCAGCGTCGATCAAGAGCAGCGCACCCTCGCACGCCGCAAGCGACCGCGTGACCTCATAGCTGAAGTCCACGTGCCCGGGCGTATCGATCAGGTTCAGCACATACTCCGTGCCATCCTTCGCCGTGTAGTTGAGGCGAACCGGGTGGGCCTTGATGGTGATGCCTCGCTCACGCTCGAGGTCCATCGCGTCCAGCACCTGCGCCTCCATCTCACGGGCCTCCAACGCGCCCGTGAGCTCAAGAAAACGATCGGCGAGCGTCGACTTGCCATGGTCGATGTGCGCAATGATCGAGAAGTTCCGAATGTGTGCCTGATCCATGGTGTGGCGAACAGGAAATTATACCTGTCCGCCGGTCACAGCTCCCCCCAAGAGACCCGATGTGACGAAAGACACCGGCCGCCGCTGGTCGACAGATGCCGCGTCGCAGGCTCGAGTCAGATCACCGATTGACAATCCCCGTTCGGCCCGATAACGTGACGCACGCCATGGCCCTTCACACCAAGATTCTCATCGGTCTCCTCACGGGGGCAGTGCTCGGTATCACCGCCAATCTCACAGCCGGCGGCTCCGACGGGCTTGAACGGGTCATCAACCTCTTCACCGACCCGCTTGGGCGCGTGTGGTTGAACGCGCTCATCATGGTTGTGATCCCGCTCGTCATTTCGACGCTGGCGACCAGCGTGGCGGGACTCGGCTCGATCTCGAGCGTCGGCAGAATGGGCGGCCTCACGCTGCTGGCGTTCCTGATGTTCACCGCCCTGTCGGCGGGGCTGGGCCTGTTCATGGTGAACGTGATCCAGCCCGGCGCTGGCCTGGATCCCGAACTCAGGACCCGGTTGATGCAGGCGTACGAAACCGAGTCCACGCAGGCCATGGGGCTGGCGCAGCAGGGCGTCAGCGTCGACCTGTTCGTGAACATGGTGCCGCGCAATCCGGTCAGCGCCGCGGCCGACTTCAACATGCTCGGCATCATCTTCTTCTCGCTGATGATGGGCGTCGCCATGACCCGGCTGCCCAAAGACAAGGCAAAGCCGGTGCAGGACTTTCTCCATAGCCTGGCTCACATTTCCATCAGCATCATCGAGATGGTGATGATTGTGGCGCCGTTCGCCGTGGCCTGCCTCATCTTCAGCGTGACGGGGCGCTTCGGCTTCGACATTCTCTTGAGTCTGGCGACGTATGTCTTCACCGTTCTTGGCGGGCTCGGGATCTTCATGGTCGTCGTGTATCCGCTCGCGCTGAAATTTATCGCCGGCCGAAGCCCTGCGGCCTTCTACCGAGAGGCCTGGATCGTCATCGTCACCGCCTTCTCCACCTCGTCGAGCAACGCGACGCTGCCGACGACGCTTCGTGTCGCCGAGGAAAAACTTGGCGTGCCGAACGAGGTGGCCGGCTTTGTCGTTCCGCTCGGGGCGACCATGAACATGGACGGCACTGCTCTCTTCGAGGGTGTCACGGTGCTCTTCGTCGCGCAGGTGTTCGGGATTAATCTGGCGCTTGGCGAGCAACTGCTCGTCGTGTTGATGTCGGTCGTCGTGTCCATTGGCGCAGCCGGTGTGCCGGGAGGCTCCATCCCGCTGCTCATGATCGTCCTGAGTATGGTTGGCGCTCCAATGGAGGGCATTGCCCTCGTGCTGGGTGTCGATCGGATTCTCGACATGTGTCGCACGACGACGAACGTCACCGGCGACCTCATCTCCTCGACGATCGTCGCCCGATACGCCGACGTCAAGAACGGCACTTCCATCGTGTGACGCCCGCGGGCCGGAGGCTCTGGCCCAGGATACCCACTACCGCTTCAGACTCCAGCGTCAACGCCCGTGATCGGGACACGACCAGAATCAGCTAGCGCCGATTTCACGTGTACCGAGTCTCGGTCGTGGTGCTCCCGCGGGTGGTGAGGGGCCTGCCACCCACCGGCGCATCGTGTCAGCGCCGGTCGAGGGGAACGAGTCGCTGTGGGTATGACGGGCCGGTATAGTCCGCACGCGGCCGAATCAGTCGGTTGTTCGCGTACTGTTCGAGGATATGCGCCGTCCAGCCAGACATCCGGCTGACGGCGAAGATCGGCGTGTAGAGATCGATCGGGATCCCGAGCGAGTAATAGGTGGACGCTGAGTAAAAGTCGACGTTCGGGTTCAGCTTCTTCTCGCTCTTCACGAGCGCTTCGATTTGTTCGGACATGGCGAACCAGGCGGTGTTGCCAGCCCGCTTACCGAGGTCGCGCGACATCTGCCGCAAGTGCGTCGCACGAGGGTCTTCGGTGCGATACACCCGGTGACCGAAGCCCGGAATCTTCTCCTTGCGCGCGAGCTTGCCGCGGATAACCTCATCCACCCGATCCGGGGTGGCCGTCTCTCCAAGGTCGAGCAACATTCTCATCACATCGGCGTTTGCGCCGCCGTGTAGTGGACCCTTCAGCGTCCCGATTGCGGCCACGACAGCCGAGTAGATGTCGGTCAGCGTCGCCGCCGCCACGCGGCCGGCGAACGTAGACGCGTTGAGCTCATGATCGGCGTGCAGCGTCAGCGCTACGTCGAACGCGCGGATCGCGGTGGCATTCGGCCGAGTGCCGGTAAGCATGTAGAGGAAATTCTCGGCGTGCCCCATGACCGGATCCGGGTCGATAGCACCACCGCCCGCCTCGAGCCGACCGCAGGTCGCCACCAAGGTGCTCACTTGTGCAGTGAGACGCACCGCCTTGCGGTACTGGGCGGCTGGCGACGGGTCCCCCGCCTCTGGATCGTAGTGGCTGAGGGCCGACGACAGCGTGCGCAGCGCGTCCATCGCGTCTACCGGCGGCAACGATCGCATCATTCGCACGACCGCCTCCGGCAGCGGGCGGGCGGCGGCGAGCTGAGACTGCAAGTCGCCAAGCTCCGCTCGTGTCGGCAAACGCCGGTGCCACAGCAGATAACAGACTTCTTCGAAGGTTGTGGACTTGGCGAGATCGTGAATGTCGTACCCGCAGTACGCCAGGACGCCGCGGTCGCCGTCGAGATAGCAGATGGACGACGAGGTCGCCACAACGTGCTCGAGCCCGCCCCCCGTCTTTTCTAGGGTTGCCATAGGCTCACCCCTCACCCCTGGGACCGTCGCCCAAGCAGCCCGTGGTGAAAGTCCGGCGTCGCACTGAGACGAGCGAGGCGCCTCGCGCGGGGTCTGCTCGGTCGTGGCACACGTGCGGAATCCGCGCTCGTGGACAAGGCGCGACGACCGAGAATACCGTCCGTATTCGACGGAGGAGCAACGCGAGCCACGAGCCTGCATCGTTCGTCGGATGCAGGCGAACTTTCACCACGGGCTGCTAGACTTCTTCGGGCTTCAGCATGGCGTCGCCGCCGGAGAACTGCTGAACGATGGATAGCAGCGACGTGTAGAGGAACCCGATCTGAAAGAGCACGAGGAATGGCACCGTGCCGTAGATCCCGTTGGCCAGGGCGTAAAAGACCGTGGCGGTGAAGTAGAGGCCGAGCGTGAGCTCGACCATCGGCTGGATCACATCACTCTGCCGGTATTTCTTGCCGATCCAGTCATCGGCCTGTTGCTCGATGCAGTACTTCGGCGTGCGCGCGAACTCGCTCTGCTGGTTGAACAACGCCTCGAGGACGGCGCGCGTGTTGTTGATCGTGAGACCGATACCGATCGACATCAGGAACGGCAGATACTTCAGCCGGGTCGTCCAGTCCGCGTGTAACTCCCGCTGACAGACCATGTAGAAGTTGGCCACCGACGCTGTCGCCGCAAAAAACAACGGCACGTCGATGAGCAGCATCTCGTACAAGCCCATGTTGTAGCGAATGACCATTGCCGGCGCCATGAGCACCGACAGTACGCACATCAACAGATAGTTGAAGTTCGCAGTCAGGTGAAAGCACGCCTCCGCCTTTACACGGATCGGCAAGTCGGAGCGCAGAATGCGAGGCAACAGCTTGCGGCACGTCTGAATCGAGCCCTTCGCCCAGCGGTGCTGCTGTGACTTGAAGGCGTTCATCTCGACCGGCACCTCGGCTGGTGCAACCAGATCCTGCAGAAACACGAACCGCCAGCCCCGTAGCTGCGCCCGGTAACTCAGATCCAGATCCTCAGTCAGCGTGTCGTGCTGCCAGCCACCGGCGTCCACAATCGCCGACCGGCGCCAGATGCCCGCGGTGCCATTGAAGTTGAAGCACAGGCCGGCACGGCTGCGACTTCCGTGCTCGAGCACGAAATGGCCGTCCAACAGAATCGATTGAATCTTCGTGAGCAGCGAGTAGTGCTGGTTGACATGGCCCCAGCGTGCCTGGACCATCGCCACCTTCGGATCGGTGAAGAACTGCACGCTTCGGAGCAGGAAATCTGCAGTGGGAATGAAGTCGGCGTCGAAAACCGCAACGAACTCACCTTCGGCGACGTGAAGCCCAGCCTCAAGCGCCCCGGCCTTGTAACCGGTGCGGTCTGCGCGGTGCAGATAAGTAATCTTGATGCCCGCTGCGGCCTGGCGACGCACGGCGCGCTCCGCGACAACGGTCGTTTCATCAACCGAATCGTCCAATACCTGAATTTCAAGCAGCTCTCGCGGATAGTCCAGCTTGCATACAGCCTCGATCAGGCGTTCGGCAACGTACATCTCGTTGTAGATCGGAAGCTGCACGGTGACGCGCGGAAGCGTCTCGAAGGCCCCCAGCGGCGTGGGCGGGTGATCCTTGTGCTTCATGTACAGGTAGACGAGGTAGTAACGATGCCACCCGTACACCGCCAGAATGACGAGCACAAAGAAATAGACGGCGAGCGTCAGCGTTTCAATCGGGGTCATTCGACGGGATCACTCACTTTGAAGGCACAGGCCGTGATTATACTGCCGGGTTCAGCCAAATAAACGCAACCCGCCCATCATGACTATCATGACCCTGGTGCATGACTCCGGCTGCCTCAGATGACCGCGCACGAGTTGCAGGAATTGTTTGATCGCGTCCAACGGGGCGAGCTCGACCCGTCCTCTGCCGCGGGTCTCATTCTCACCGCGCTTCGTGCCGCGCCGTTTGAGGACATGGGATTTGCGCGTGTCGACACGCACCGGGAGCTTCGGCAGGGATTCCCGGAGGTGATTCTTGGGCTCGGCAAGACACCGGGCCAGATCGCGGCCATCGCTGAGCGGATCGTGGGGCGTGGGCAGGCGCTGCTGGTCACGCGCGCGGAGCCGGACGCCTATAGCGCGGTCTCGGCCCGGCTGCCCAACGCCACCTACCACGCGACCGCGCGCGCAATCACCCTGGCGCAGGGCGACATGCCGGCGGGAAAGGGCACGATTCTCATCACCTGTGCCGGCACCTCTGACCTTCCGGTCGCGGAAGAGGCGGCGGTGACTGCAGAGCTGATGGGCAACACCGTCGACCGCCTCTACGATGTCGGCGTCGCCGGACTGCATCGGCTGCTGGCCGAACAGACGCAGCTCCATAGTGCGCGCGTGATCGTCGTGATCGCCGGAATGGAGGGCGCGCTGCCCAGCGTCGTCGCCGGATTGGTCAAGGTGCCTGTCATCGCGGTCCCGACAAGCGTGGGTTATGGGGCGAGCTTCGGCGGCGTGGCGGCGCTGCTCGGCATGCTGAACAGCTGCGCGAACGGCGTCTCAGTCGTCAATATCGACAACGGCTTCGGCGCTGCCTGTATGGCCAGCCTGATCAATCATCTGTAACAGGCCGTGAGTCGAGAGTACTGATGCAACCGGGCACACTGCGAGCCCTCGAATTCGATCGCGTCGTCTCGGTTGTCAGAGGCCTGGCAGTGACGCCGACCGGGGATGACCGGCTGGCAGCGCTGCATCCCTCGATCGACGCGGCGGAGATCTCTGCCTTGCAGCGGGCCACCACCGAGGGCACCCGCTTTCTCGCCGACCGCCCGGGCTTTCCGCTCCGCGCCCCCACGGAACTCGACGCCATTCTTGAGGCGCTCGCCGTTGATGGCCGCGCGCTCGAATCGCTGCGCCTGCTCGCGGTGGCCACCTACCTCGAATCGATCGAACAGTCGCGCGACGTTGTTGCAGCACTTGGGGACACGTTTCCGGTACTTCGCAGACTGGTCGAGGCCGTCGCGTCGTTCGCAGGAGAGATCGCCGACGTCAGGCGGAAGATCGACCCCTCCGGCGAAGTTGTGGACGACGCCAGCCCGGCGCTCGCTGGCATCCGGGAACGCCTGCGAAAACAGCGGGCGCGCCTCCGCACCACTCTCGAGTCTTTCCTGCGAGGACGGGACACGGCCAAGTACCTGCAGGAGCAGGTCGTCACCGACCGCAACGGCCGATATGTACTCACCGTGCGTGCCGAGCACCGGTCGGCCGTGCCAGGCATCGTGCACGGCGCATCCGCCAGCGGCGCCAGCCTCTTTCTTGAACCGCTCGGCACCGTGGACATCAATAACGAGATCGTGACGCTCGAAGAGCAGGAGCGCGACGAGGTGCGTCGTATCTTGCTCGCGCTGACCGATGGCTTCCGACACCGCCCGGATGAAGTCCGACGCACGATCGACGTCGCCACCGAGTTGGATCTGATCCAGGCCCGCGCCCGTTTCTCGTATCTCGTGGGCGGCATTGAGCCGGCGGTTTCCGACGACGGCACGATCGAGCTGCGCGGTGCGCGCCATCCACTACTCATGCGAACGGTCAACGAACGACTGGACGGCGACGCCCGCTCCTCCTCTCCCGACCCGGTTCCGGTGGACATCCTGTTGCTGCCCCCGGCGCACGTGCTCGTGATCGCAGGTCCCAATACCGGGGGCAAGACGGTCGCGCTCAAAACGGCGGGTCTACTGGCGGCGATGGCGCAGACCGGCCTGCATATTCCGGTCGAACCTGGCTCACGGCTGCCGGTATTCCGCTCGGTGTTTGCCGACATTGGCGACGAGCAGTCGATCTCCGCCAGCCTCAGCACCTTTTCGGCGCACATCGCGAACGTGGTCTCGATGGACCGCAACCTGGCACTCCCTGGACTGGTGCTGCTGGACGAGGTGGGAGCCGGCACGGACCCGTCTGAGGGCGGTGCGCTGGGCATCGCGATCATCGATCACTTCCGTCAGCGCGGCGCGCACCTGATTGCCACCACCCACTACGACTCACTCAAGTCGTACGCCTCCGCGACTGCCGAGGTGGCCAGGGCCGCGTTCGGGTTTAACCCCGATACGTTCGCGCCCACCTACCGAATCATGTACGGATCGCCGGGCCGGAGTCTCGCCATCGAGATCGCCGCCCGCCTGGGGATGCCACCGTCGGTCATCGCGACGGCTCGCGATAACCTGACCGAACCCGAGAAGCAACTTGCCGAGCACCTGGCGCGGATCGACAGTGAGCTGAGCGTGATCGAGCAGGAGCGGCAGACGCTTGCACAAGAGCGCCTGGCGGTAGCCGCTGCCGAGAGCAAGCTGCGCCGGCGCGAGGACAGGGTGCGCGACCGCGAAGACAAGGTACGTCGCCGGATCCACGCCAAGCTGGACGACCACCTGCGCGACGCGCGACGTCAGATAGACACCGTGATTGAAGGTCTGAAGACACGCGCGGCCGCCCTCTCGGAACAGGCCGCGATACGACTGAAGAGCGGCGACCGGCTGCGCGTGGCCGGCGTGAGTACCGGTGACACGGGCGCGTCGCGCGCGGCCGCGCGCGCCGCGCTCGATCAGATTGCCGACCGGGTGAAAGGCGTGACGTCCGACGAGACGCCGTCCGCTGAGGCGGAGGCCGCGCAGCCGGCCGGGCCCGTCGAGGTTGGATCTCGCGTGACCGTCGGGGTCCTGGGCGTCGAAGGCACGGTCATCGAGCTGCACGGCACACGCGCCGAAGTCGACGTACGTGGCAAGCGACTACGCGCCGCGCTGGGCGATCTTCGAGCCATCGCGGGATCACCACCGCCGAGCAGGGTCAGCGTCAGCGTCGATCTCCAGCCACGCGAGGGGCTGTTGTCGGAGCTAAATGTGATCGGTTCGACAGCGGAGGACACTGTGGCCCGACTCGAGAAATTCCTCGACGAATCGATGTCGACCGATCTGCTCGAACTGCGCATCGTACATGGCCACGGCACCGGGACACTCCGACGGGCTGTGGCGGAGTTCCTCAAGCAGCATCCGCTCGTGGAACGGTTCGAGCCGGCTCCACAGAACCAGGGCGGAAGCGGCGCAACGATCGCGTATTTGAAGGACTGACGTTTGGGCCTGTTTCCACAGCAGTTCATCGACGACCTGAAACATCATGCCGACATCGTCGCTGTGATTCAGGACTACGTGTCGCTGAAGAAATCAGGGGCTACCTTCAAGGGGCTCTGCCCGTTTCATTGTGAGAAGACGCCCTCGTTTCATGTCAACCGGGACAAAGGGTTCTTTCACTGCTTCGGCTGTGGCGTCGGCGGAGACGTCTTCAAGTTTCTCGAACTCCACGACAAGGTGGGCTTCCAGGACGCTGTCAAACAGCTCGCACATCGCTTCGGCATCACACCGCCAGAAATGGAGCAGAACGACGAGCAGCGAGCCAACGCGGCCGAGCGCGAGGGGCTGCTCAAAGTACATGAAGCGGCCGCCGCGTGGTTCCGCGCACAGCTCGCGTCCCAAGCCGGCACGCGTATCCGGCGCCAGATTTCAGATCGGGGCATCACCGACGCCACGAGCGACGCGCTGGGATTGGGATTTGCGCCACCCTCCCGCGAGGGCCTGAAGCAGGCGCTCGTCAAGCAGGGGTTCTCTCAGGGACTGCTGCTCCGAGCCGGCCTGCTCGTCCAGCGCGACGACGGCAGCGTCCGCGATCGCTTCCGGAACCGGCTGATCATTCCCATCAGCCGCGACACCGGCTCTGTGGTCGCGTTCGGTGGGCGTGCGGTCGACGCCGACCAGCAGCCGAAGTACCTGAACTCGCCGGAAACGCCAATCTACTCGAAGAGCCGGACTCTGTACGGGCTGAACCTCAGCAAAGCAGCCATTCGCACGGGTGGAGTCGTCATACTCGTGGAGGGCTATTTCGACTTTGCACAGGTCTACCAAGCCGGGTTCCAGGCCGTCGTGGCCTCCTGCGGCACTGCCCTCACGTCAGCCCAGGCGCAACAGTTGCGCCGTTTTACCGGGAAAGTCGTGATCAGCTTTGACCCCGACGCCGCGGGACAAGGCGCGGCTGCGAAATCCTGTGAACTGCTGGTTGGAGAAGGATTTGAGGTCAACGTCGCCATACTCCCGGCAGGCGAAGATCCCGATACCTATGTACGAAAGCATCGGCGTGAAGGCTACCGAGAGCGGCTCAGCCAGTCACGGCCGTATCTAGAGTACCTGCTGGACCGGGCTGCGTCCGGCCACAACCTGAACACCGACGAAGGCCGGGTCAAATTTCTGTCTGAGATGCTGCCGATTGCGGGCCGGATCCCCGATCTCACCGTGCGCGACCGCTTCGCCGACCGGCTCGCCCACAAGGCCCGGGTCACCGACGAAGTGGTCCGGGCCGAGATCCGACGGGCGGCCACCCAGGGACAAACCACCCTCACCCCACGGCAAATGCCCAACTTCGGAAGGGTCACGAAGGCGGAAAAAGGCCTGATCTGGCTGCTCCTGCACGACCCGGAACGCGCATTGCCGGCGCTCGACACCCTGGAGGCCGACGACCTGGATGGACTCACGGCCCGTTCAGTGCTGGATCTTGCGCGCAAACTGAACCAGAATAGAGGATTCTCGCCAGCCGTGCTTCTTGAGCAACTCAGCACCGTGGACGCCCAGCTCGTGACCGCCATCGCGAGCGAGTCGGAGGCGCATGTGAAAGATGCGGACGGGTGCGCTCGGAGCATCAAGCGGCTTCGGTGTGAGCGCGACCATACGGCCATACAGCGGGAAATCGATCGCCTGCAGGAACTCGGCGCCTCTGAACACGGCGACCGCATCAACGCGCTGTGGGCACAGAAGCTCGATCTGCTGAGGCGGATCGAGGCGCTGATCTAGGAAGACGAGACCGTGATGGGAGGACTATGAGCCTGTCGATCGAAGAAAGATACGACGAAGTACGCCAGCTGATCACAACCGGCAAAGAGAAGGGCTACCTCCTCTACGACGAAGTGAACGAGATTCTTCCCTCGGAGATCATCTCCGCCGAGGACATCGACGAACTCTTCAGCACGTTCGGCAGTGCCGGCATCGAGATTGTCGATTCCGACAAGGCGTACCGTGGCGACAAGGATTTCGACCGCGATGGCTCGAGCGACGAGCAGGAGCTGGATCTCACACCTGGCACACTGGACAAGACCAACGACCCGGTTCGCATGTACCTCCGCGAAATGGGCACGGTACCGTTGCTCACCCGGGAAGGCGAGGTCGCCATCGCCAAGCGCATCGAGCGCGGCAAGCTGGCCGTCATCAAATCGATTTCGCGCACGCCGACGATCGCCAAGCGCATCCTGACCACGGGCGACCAGCTGCAAGCGGGTGCGCGCACCATCCGCGAGCTCGTCATCTTCAGCGACGAAGAAATCACCGAAGAGGTGATCGAGGAACGCAAGCAGGCCGTGCTCGTGCAGATCGACGCCGTGCGAAAGGCCCGCGCCATCTTCGTCAAGCTCACAGACAAGATGGAGGCGACGCCGAAGAAGGACAAGAAGAAGTTCCGGCGCGCACGCGGGAAGGCCCTTCGCAGCCGCATTGAGGTGTCGCGTCTGATCCGCCGCATCGAGTTCACCGAGAACATCAAGCGCCGCCTGATCGACGAGGTCAAGGACGCGGTTGACGCTGTGCAGCGTGTCCAGTGGAAAGCCGACGCGGTCGACCGACAGCTCAATCCCAAGGTGAAGGCCAAGGGGCCCAGGCTGAAAGAGGACGCGAAGAAGGTTCTCGCCAAGCAGCTCCGGGAGACCCGGGCGCGGGTCCGGGCGATGATCGCCGAACTGGAGGAGACGCCCGAGCGCCTGCGCCGAACGATCGAGGTCATTCAGCGCGGCGAGGCCGAAGCCGAGCTGGCCAAGAGCGAACTCGTGGAGGCCAACCTCCGCCTGGTTGTGTCCATCGCGAAGAAATACACGAACCGCGGCCTGCAGTTTCTAGACCTGATCCAGGAAGGTAACATCGGCCTGATGAAGGCGGTCGACAAGTTCGAGTACCGCCGCGGCTACAAGTTCTCGACCTACGCCACGTGGTGGATCCGGCAGGCGATCACGCGCGCGATCGCCGACCAGGCACGCACGATCCGCATCCCGGTCCACATGATCGAGACGATCAACAAGCTCATCCGTACGTCGCGCGCGCTGGTTCAGGAACTGGGCCGCGAGCCGACCTCGGAGGAGATTGCCAAGCGCATGGACATCCCCGTGTCGAAGGTCCGGAAGGTGCTGAAGATTGCGCAGGAACCGATCTCGCTCGAGACCCCGATCGGTGAGGAGGAGGATTCCCATCTCGGCGACTTCATCGAAGACCGTAATGTCGTGTCGCCCTCCGAGGCGGTCATCAACCTCAACCTCAAGGAGCAGACCGAGTCGGTGCTCAGGTCGCTGACACCTCGCGAGGAGAAGGTCATCAAGATGCGGTTTGGCGTCGGCGACGGCAGCGAGCACACGCTCGAGGAAGTGGGCCAGAACTTTGCGGTCACCCGTGAGCGGATCCGGCAGATCGAGGCCAAAGCGCTCCGCAAGCTACGCCATCCGTCAAGGTCGCGTAAGCTAAAGGCGTTCTTGGAAGGCCGTACCTAGTGTCCCGAATCAGAAGTTCGTCGACATATTCCGGACGGGGCATCCCGTCTGGCGGCGTTGCTCCTTCCTCGAATATTCTCGATATTCTCGGTCGTCGCGCCTGGCCAATCCGGGCGCCGCGCTCCGGAATATTTGTCACCGAACTTCTGATTCGGAACACTAGATAGTGGAAGCTGAACAGCACACGCAAAGTCTTGACCGGGCACTTTGCCGCGTGCTGTTCGAGTCGGGCTTTCAACGCGTTGGTGAATCGCCCGGGCCCGTAGCTCAGCGGTTAGAGCGGCCGGCTCATAATCGGTTGGTCCCAGGTTCGAATCCTGGCGGGCCCACCAGCCTTCGCCCGCCAGCGTGTGTCGCGACGCGGGCTTGGGCTGGCAGGCCAAGCGAAGGCTGTCCGCCGAAGCCCCAGGCGACGGCAGACCAATGCTAAATGTCCCCAGATCTCGAACGCCTCATCAAGCTTCAGCAACTCGCTAGCACCATCGAGGAGGCGCGCCAGCGGATCGACGCGCACCCCGAGCGGCTGGCCGACGCCGATGCGCGCCTGGCCGAAGCCACGGAACACGTCGACGCCGCCAACGATCGCCTCAAATCAACCCAGGACGTGCGCCGCGAGTTGGAGAAGGAAGCTGCGGTCTACCAGGGTCGCGTCAGCAAGTTCAAAGACCAGCTCTCCGCCGTCAAGACCAACCGCGAATACCAGGCGATGCAGCACGAGACGGCAACCGCCGAGCAGGAGCTCGGTGCGGTGGAAGAAAAGGTGTTGGAGCAGATGATGGACGCCGATGTCATCACGGCCGACGTCGCCAAGTTGGAAGCGGCTCTTGCGGCGCGGAAGAAGGAAGTGACGGCCGAGAAGGCGGCGCTTGAGGAGGAACTCACGGCGGTGCGCGCCACGATGGCGGAGGCGACCCAGACGCGGGAGACACTGCTGAAGGAGATGGAGCCTCGGCTCGTGGCATTGTTCGAGCAGGTGGCCAATGTCCGAAAGGGCGTCGCCATCTGCGCCACGCGCGACGGCCTCTGCTCGGTGTGTCACGTGCGCTTGCGGCCTCAGGTTTTCCAACAGGTGCGCAAGAACGACGGCATCGTGCAGTGCGACCACTGCAATCGGATCCTCTACTACATCCCTCCCCCTGCCCCGCCAAAGGCGGAACCCGCCGCAGCCCCGGCTTCGTGAGCCAGCGGTCACTGTTCGGCGGGTCGACAGGTGACTCGGCAATCGCGTACATAGACGGCGGATCGCGCGGCAATCCAGGCCCAGCGGCCTACGGTGTGCACATCGCGCGTGCCGACGGCACGATCGTCGAACTCAAGGAGTGCTTCGGCGTGGCCACCAACAACGTCGCGGAGTACCGAGGGCTGCTGGCTGCTCTTGCCTGGGCGACGAGCCACGGAATCGATCGCCTTCACGTACGGTCCGATTCGCAGCTGTTGATCAAGCAGATGCGCGGCGAGTATCGCGTGAAGCATGCTGGCCTGATCCCCCTCTGGCAAGAGGCACGTGGCCTGACGCGGCAGATCAGCGACGTGCAATTCGAGCACGTGCGGCGCGAGTTCAACAAGGACGCCGACCGCCTCGCGAACGAAGCGATGGACGAATCGGCTGCAGCACCGCGTTGAGGGCCGCTGCGCAACACATCCGCGATATACAGCGACGCCCACGAGCACATCCGTGCTATCGAGAACGGCCTATCCCGTTCGACCCCTTTCCGTTTCACACGGCTAAAGCTCTGCGAAATCGAGAGATCAAAGCTCGCTGAAGTTACCCATTTCCAAGGGTATAGACTGCGACCGTGGTCTGAATATCGAACTATCGAGATCAGCCGAATACTAGTTATGCACTCTAGCCCAGTCCGAGTCCGGCCAGCTGATGACATTGACCAAGGCCTGCTACAGGAGATCTTCAATTCATCTAGAGCCGACGCAGGTTGTTACGCCGACAGGTCGGCAAAGCCGGAGGACTTTGCTGGCCTAATAGATGGCGAGGAAGTTCACATTGCAGAAGTCGGTGGACAAGTCGCGGGGTTCGCGTCGGTATGGGTGTCTGACAGTTTCATCCACCATCTCTACGTGCTGCCCCAATTTCAGGGACAGGGAGTCGGCAGCGCGCTGTTGCGGGTGTGTGAAGAGAAGTACGGCCTCCCGTTGTCGCTTAAGTGTGATGTGTGCAATCTTCGAGCGCGACGCTTTTACAAGAGCAAGGGATGGTGTCCAAAAGAGACGGGCGTCGGTGAATTCGGGCCTTGGGAGCGGTTGTATTATTCCGGTGCATAACGCGCGTTGCACCAGTCGACCGATGGGTTGCTGAGCGGCCGCTGGTGAACGCTGGCCGTTAGCTGGCTGATGATCATCAAAGTGAAATCAAGATGAATGGGGAGTTCTCCAACGTCTACGACGACAGGACGCGAGCGGACGCCTATGCCAAGCTCGAGTTCCCCGGGACATACTACTTGGCGTACCGGGACCTGCCTGCGATCATTAAGGAGCACGTCCAAGGCAAGAAGGCCCTGGACTTCGGGTGTGGAACGGGACGTTCCACCCGGTTCTTGAGTGATCTGGGCTCGATCCCGTTGGCGTCGACGTCGCCGAACACATGCTCGCACGGGCTCGGGAGCGTGCCCCGCAGGGAGAGTATCATCTCGTTTCGGACGGCGACCTCGGCCAGTTGGCGGCGAACACCTATGATCTCGTGTTGTCCGCATTCACTTTCGACAATATCTCCACGATGGAGAAGAGGCTCGCGCTCTTCCAGTCCCTGAAGTATCTGATCAAACCCAGTGGACGCATCGTGAATCTCGTCTCTTCTCCGGAGATCTACGTCAACGAGTGGGCCTCCTTCTCCACGAAAAACTTCCCTGAAAACCGAACTGCGAGGGGTGGGGACAAGGTACGGATCGTAATGCTCGATGTGGACGACAAGCGTCCAGTCGAGGACGTCCTTTGGACGGATCAGGACTACCGTGAGGTGTACGAGCGTGCCGGGCTGCTGCCGATCAAAACCTACCGGCCCTTAGCGAAACAGTCCGAATCGTACTCGTGGGTGAGCGAGACGACGGTAGCCCCCTGGGTCATCTACGTTCTGGGGCATGGAGAGTAGACCGACGTCATCCTGGAACACCAGCTAACGACGGCTTGCAGCTGGCGGCGCTTCCGCCGCCGCTAAACCGGCCGTTGGGCCGCATCTATGAAGAGGAGCTGACAATGGAACGGAAGATCATCAATCCTTGGAAGTGGCAGGACCAATTCGGATTCGTTCAAGCCAATTGGATCGGCAGCTTCCAGCGCGTTCTCGTTTGCTCAGGCCAGACCGCGATGGACGCCGAAGGAAGGCCGAGCCACCCGGGAGACATGCCCGCGCAACTCAACATGGCGCTGGACAACCTGGAAACGGTCCTCCGAGAGGCTGGCTTCACGCTTGCCGACATCGTGCGGCTGAACTACTACACGACGGACATCGACCGCTTTTTCGAAGGCTATGAGGTGGTGGCAAGGCGGCTGGGAGACGCGCGGTGCAAGCCAGCTTCCACACTTCTCGGAGTGCAGCGTCTGGCGTTTCCAGAGTTGCTCGTCGAACTGGAGGCCACTGCCGCGCAATAGCATCGCGCGGGCCGGAGGATCGGACGAAGCGCCCCAACAAGGCGCTGCAGCCGTCGAGCCCGTCCGCAAACGTGTTAACTGGGTGGCCCGCGAGGGGGGGCTCGCGGCTAAGCGCTAGCGTTATACCGCCATCTTGATGACAGAGCGTAGACAAATGGATTGGAGCGATGAATGACGGGCAATACCGCGTACAAATCCGCCGTCGGCCTTGCGCTCGCGACACCATTCCTCCTCGTCTGGATGATCGGTGCCGTTGGCGTCCTCGGGCGTGAGGGCGATAGCGCCGACTTGATGTATACCGGGGTGCTCGCGGTCGGAATCATCGGTGCCATCATCGCGCGCTTCCAGCCACGTGGAATAGCACGCGCGTTGTTTGCGACGGCGCTCGCTCAGGCGCTGGTCGCCGTGATCGCGCTGATCGCTGGGATGCACCAGGCCCCCTATAGCTCCGTGGGCGAGATCTTGAGCTTCAATGGATTCTTCGTCGCGCTGTTTCTCGGATCGGCCTGGCTGTTTCGGAAGGCTGCGCGGGAACGAACTCCCGCGGTCGCAGGGCCGCCGGGTTGACCCACGCGCCGTCGATCGAATCAGAGACCGCGGTCTTCGTTGAGGACCGCGTGACCGTCGAAAGAAGGGTCACCGGGATACTGTTCGCCGCTGCCAACTGTGCCGAGTTGGTTGCGTTCCATTTCCAGATCGGCTGCGAAGTTGCGCGCGATCTGTTTCCTCGTCTCGTCGACCAGTGTGTTTTCCCGGAGGGCGGCGGGTTTCCGGAAACACGTTGGCGCGAGCCACCCCGAAACACGCCCTTGGAGGTCTATGCCGCGGTTGAGTAAGTGTGCTCTTCGGCCGTCATGACCGGTGTCAGGAATGGCCGGGATGCGTGATCGCCTCATCCACGACTACTTCGGGGTGGACTACGAACTGCTGTGGGATGTGGCGCAACACCGGGTGCCGGAGGTGCGCCGGCAACTGGAGTCGATTCTCAAGGCATATAACAAGCGGCTGCGCTTGTCGGCGGCCGCGGTAGGATCCGGGCAGGGGCAGGCGCGACAATGAGCGGCCGCGGCTGAAGCCTGGCCGTTAGCCGACGTACGTCGAACCGGAGTGCTGCGTGTGCTGAAGACAACCCCGCCACCACTCTTCTTCGTAGCGGCATTCGTCATCGGTTACGCGATCCATATCCAGTCAAATGAACCAGACATCATCCCCACTGACACCTCGCGTTGGCTCGGCCTACTCCTTATCGGGCTCAGCTTTGGCATAGTCGCGCCAGTGTTGCTGCAGTTCCGACGGGCGGACACACCGTTCGATGTGGGGAAATCGCCAGCTAGCCTAGTCACTACCGGCGCGTTCAGATTCAGCCGCAATCCCGGTTACCTCGCCCTGATCTTGCTCTATCTTGGCGGGGCTGTGTTTCTACAGAGCATTGCCGTCGTCGTGCTATTTGTCCCATGCTTCGTTGCGCTCGACCGTTTGGTAGTGCCACGCGAAGAAGCCAACTTGGAGGCCACCTTTGGTGAAGCCTACGTGGCGTACAAACGCTCAGTTCGACGTTGGATATGAGGCGTCGCCTAACACCTCGTTAGATGGGCGCTGAGGCCAGTGCCAGCAAAGCGATGCGACCAGCGACAATTTGTACTATGAAAGCCATCGTCAATTCACGATACGGATCCCCTGACCGTCTGGCACTCAAGGAGGTGGAAAGACCCACCCCCAAGGACGACGAGGTCTCGATCGAAGTGCATGCGGCCTCGGTCAACGACTACGACTGGGCGATGGTCACCGGCAAGCCGCGGATATACCGGCTCTTGTTCGGGGTGTTGAGGCCTCAGGTCGCGATCCCTGGGGTCGACGTGGCCGGGCGGGTGGTAGCCGTCGGCCCGGGCGTGAGAGATGTGCAGGTTGGGGATGACGTCTACGGTGATCTCTCCCAATGCGGTTTCGGCGCCTTCGCGGAATACGTCTGCGCGCGCGAACGCGACGTGGCCAGAAAGCCGGCCGGCATGAGCTTCACCCAGGCCGCAGCGATTCCCCATGCAGCGATGCTGGCTGTGCAGGGGCTCATCGATGAGGGACAGATTCGATCCGGGCGAAAAGTCCTGATCAACGGCGCGGGCGGCGGAGTGGGAACCCTCGGAGTGCAAATCGCCAAGGAATTCGGCGTCGAAGTGACGGGGGTGGACAGCACCAAGAAGCTGGACATGATGCGCTTGGCAGGATTCGATCACGTTCTCGACTACACCCGGGAGGACTTTACCCGACGCGGCCAGTGCTACGACCTGATTCTGGATACCAAGACGAACCGATCGCCATTCGACTACGTACGTGCCCTGAGCCCGGGCGGTACCTACGTCACGGTCGGAGGTGCTCTGCCGCGCTTACTTCAGGCTTTGCTCCTGGGTCCTGTGATCTTCAGGATCCTTGGAAAGACGATGCGGATCGTCGCCCTGAAACCAAACAAGGACTTGGGCTACGTGAACGAGTTGTTCGAAGCCGGCAAGATGAAGCCCGTCACGGACGGCCCCTACGCCTTGCATCAAGTGCCGGAAGCCCTGAGGATCTTCGGCGAGGCGAAGCACAAGGGAAAGGTGATCATCGTGGTTGGGCAGGAAGTCTAATGAGCGCTTCCGCGACTGATGCGGCAATATGAAACTTCCCCTCTATCAGATCGATACGTTCACGAGCCGATTGTTCGGTGGCAATCCCGCAGCCGTCGTGATCCTCGACACGTGGCTGGCGGACGATGTGCTCCAAGCCATTGCCGCAGAGAACAATCTCGCCGAAACCGCTTTCGTCGTACCTCGTGAAGACATGGCTCCATTGCGATGGTTCACACCCACTGTTGAGGTCGACCTCTGTGGCCACGCGACGCTGGCGGCCGGGCATGTACTCCTCTCACACCTGTATCCATCGCGAAAGAGCGTAAGCTTCAGTACACGCAGTCGTGTGCTCTCCGTCAGCCGTGAGCAAGGCCGGCTGAGTCTGGATTTCCCTGCACGACCTGGAACACCGATCGAGGTCTCGGACGAACTGGCGTCGGCGCTCGGCGCAAGGCCACGCGAGGCGTACCTCGCGAGGGATATTCTCGCCGTGTTCGACACCGAGGCTACGATTCAGACAATGCGTCCGGATCTCGGACTCGTCGCGACACTGGATGCATTCGCTGTCATCGTGTCTGCCCCAGGCAACGCGGTCGATTTTGTGTCGCGCTTCTTCGCGCCGCGCGCGGGTATCTTCGAAGATCCGGTCACTGGCTCGGCCCATTGCACGTTGGTGCCCTACTGGGCCGCGCGCCTTGGGAAAACGAAACTCACCGCGCGTCAGTTGTCGCTTCGTATCGGCGAACTCGACTGCGAGTTACTGGGTGACCGGGTCGCGATCGCTGGAAGGACTGTCGAATACCTCCGCGGCGAGATCAATGTGCCGGATGAGCGGCTAGGACCGCCCGTCACACCCGGCGCTATCTGATTCGCCCTACGACACTGTGAGAACACCCAACAACAAGGAGAGAGAAGTGAAGAAATTCATGCTGCTGCATTGCGGATTCGAGAAACCGACCCCTGAGATCATGAAGGCCTGGGGCGCATGGTTCGAGGCGATCGTCGACCGGACCGTCGCCCAGGGTGGCTTCGCTAGCGCCAGGGAGATCTCACGCAGCGGAACCAGAGATCTCCCGTGGGGCATGGAGTCCATCACCGGCTACAACATCATCGAGGCTGAGTCCCTCGACGAGGCGGAGAGCATCGCGAAAGACTGCCCCTACATTACGAGCATTAGAGTCTACGAAATGAGATCGATGTAGCCACCACAAAGGGCATGTCGTGGCCCCTCGTTTACCGCACGATCTGCAGGTGATTTTCCACGCGGGAGATCCCCTGGGTCTGCGCAACGATGCGCTGGATCTCGTGTGCCTCGACCATCGACTGGACCCGTCCTATCAGCGTCACGACGCCACTGTCTACGATGATGTGAAATGGCGGGTTCGTCATCGAGTAGAAACGCTCGAAGTGCTCCGACCTGAAGACCCGATTCGCGAGCGCCTGGCGGATCTCCTGGTCCCGCTCTGAGATCGGCAATAGGCGGATCTCGCTGTGCACGTCCTGCACGCCCTTCACCTTGGCGACGCGCTCGAAGATCTCGCCGATCTTGTCCCGGTCTGGCGTGACGAGCCCCGAAAGCGAGACGGCACCGTCGTTGACGCTCCCGTCGATCTGATCCCACAGCGTGTAGTAGGTATACCCCTGGATCGCCCGAGCGACGTCCCGCGCCAGATTGGTGTCATTTTCCGCACGGGGTATCTCGAGACCGCTGACGACCGACCCGACGCCCTCCACCGCCAGCGTCAGCTTGATCGCCCGGTCCTTGGCCCAGAACGTCTCGACGCGGCCTCCGAGCGTCACGACGTTGCCCTCGACAGACACCTCGATCTCACGCAGGTCGCGCTCGCCACGCAGCGAAGCTGCGACCTCACGGTCGATCCGGGTCGACCGCTGGTCGACGTCCAACGCCGGCGCCCCCTGACGCAGCGCTAAAGACGGTGACGCGCCTTGCATTGCGGCTTCTGATGGATGGGAGGCGACGGTCACCGTCACCGCGACCGCACCGAGGAACGAGACCGTCTTCACAATTCTCATCAGTGGTGTCTCCTACCGCCATGCAGGCACAGCCGCTCCCTGGCAGATTCAAAAGCGCAGATAATCTGATTCTACAGTCCGGAGGTGCGGATCCCCCTAACCCATCGCGGTGCACCTCGCGCCGAGAAACTGGCGCAGCGACTCTGCTACACTCGCCTCGCCATTCGCCCAGCCTCCCTGCGACAGGAGCGAGATTGTGAATCGAGCGTTCCCGACCGGCCTCGTCGTCCTGGCGTTGACGCAGACGACGTGGGCACAACAACCTCCCACGCACGACCTCCCGCTGACGCCCGAGCACGTGCATTGGGGCTATTACGATTCCCGAGTGCCCCCGGTGCTGCGCATTGGCTCGGGCGATCGCGTCCGAGTCGAGACAATGCTCGCGGGCGGCCTGCAGCGTCTCCGAATGGCCGGAATAGCCGAGTCTGAGATTCCGGACTCCTTGAAGGCTGTGGAGCTCGGTGTGACGGAGCGCGGGCCCGGTCCTCATCCCATGACCGGACCGATCTTCGTGGAGGGCGCAGAACCGGGAGACGTGCTGGAACTGCGAATTCTGGACATCGATTTCCTCCATCCTTTCGGCGTTGTCCTGTTCAATCCTGGCGGCGGGACCATTCCGGAAGATTTCCCCCACGCGTATGTCCAGATGCTGCGCTGGCAGCCCGGCGCTAACCGCGCGGAGTTCGCCCCCGGCGTTTCACTGAGGCTTGCGCCCTTCTTCGGCTCAATGGGGGTCGCGCCCCCACCGATTGCCGGAAGGATTTCGAGCCGGCCGCCTGCGTCGCACGGCGGCAATCTCGACAACAAGGATCTCGTCGCGGGATCGACGTTGTATCTGCCGGTGCACGTGCCAGGCGCGCTGCTCTCGGTCGGCGACGGCCACGCCATGCAAGGCGATGGCGAGGTCTCCGGCACGGCCCTGGAGACGTCGCTTCGGGGCACATTCGAGGTGCACGTGCGTAAGGGCCAGCAGCTGCGCTGGCCGCGCGCGGAAACGCCAACGCATTACATCAGCATGGGGCTGCACGAGGACCTCGATGAAGCCACACGGCTCGCCACCCGCGAGATGATCGACTTTCTGGTTGCCGAGAAAGGACTGTCACGCGACGAGGCGTATGCCTTGTGTTCGCTGGCGGCCGATCTGCACGTGACGCAGTTTGTGGACCTGACAAAAGGTGTGCACGCAACGCTCGCCAAGTCCATCTTCGAGTAGGCACCGACAGGCCAGTAAAGGAACGACTGAAGCGGAGCCGCACTGGCCAGTCGCATTTCTTGGGAGGTTGACGCATGAACGACTCGAGCGATCCGAACGTCGAGTGGGTCGTTACGGCGACGAGCACCTGGCTTCACGAGGCACTGTTCCTCAAGTCGGTGCTGGAGTCGGCGGGGATTGAGGCGATGATTCCCAACGAGTACACCCTCGGCGTGCAGCCGCTCTACTCCAACCTGCTTGGTGGGGCGCAAGTATTGGTCCGAGCCGAAGACAAGACTCGCGCCGACGAACTGCTTCAATCCGTCGAAGCCCCACCGGAATCCGCGCCTGACGACGACACGGCCTCGTGAGGGCGCTCAGCTGGCGCCGATCTGATGCCTGACAGGCCTTGCGATCGACGGTCGATGGCGACCCGGGACTGCCTCGGCTGAAGGCGACCACGGGGCCGACGACAGCATCATGGAATCACAGCGCTGGGACCCGGAGACGTACGCGAAGCACGCGGGGTTTGTGGCTGAGCTCGGCCGCGAGGTCGTCGCGCTGCTCGCGCCTCAGGCGGGCGAACGAGTACTCGATCTTGGGTGTGGCGACGGCGCACTCACCGAACAATTGGTGCTGTCCGGATGCTCCGTTGTGGGTATCGACAGCAGCGTCGCGCAGGTAGCCGGTGCGCGCGCCCGCTGCCTCGATGCCCGCGTTGCCCGCGGTGAATCGCTTCCGTTCGAGAGCGAGTTCGACGCGGTCTTCAGCAATGCGGCGCTCCCTTGGATGCGAGAGGCGGATGCCGTCGTGAAGTCGGTGTATCGCGCGCTCCGTCCCGGAGGCCGCTTCAAACGATCTTTTCTTTCTTTCTAGGTCTTATGGTGACCGCGTTTGTTGGCGTAGGTGTCTCCACCTTCCACCCGTCTCCCCAGGAAGACTTCTTTCGCCAGGTCCAGAACCTCGACCGCCAGGAGCAGGCGGTCAGGAACTCACGGCCTCCAGATGCATTGACACCCGCTGACCGGGACCGGATTCAGGAGCTGAATTTCGAGCGGGACGGCTTGAATGATGCCTCCCGCGTCACGCGGGAGGCGTGGGGGCAGAGCACGAGCGTTATCCTTCTCGTCTTCGCCACGCTCGCGATGGCGATATCGCTGGTAGGCGCCGACCGCCTGCCTGTGATCAGCAACGGCCTATTGCTCGGGGGCGTGTTCACGATGCTTTACGGTGTCGGCTGGATTTCCATGACAGGCACATCGGTCAGCCGATTCATCGTCATGACGATCGCGCTCGTCATCACGTTCGGGCTCGGCTACGTCAGGTTTGTCCGACGTGCTCTTCCAGCCGACTCTGGCGTTGCACACAGCGCCGGCCTCGGCGATCTTGAGCGGCGCGTCCACGACCTTGAGGAGCGGATGGGCGACGCCGCGAGCGCGCTCGGGCACAAAAACGGTCGCTAGCGCGCCCGGATGATGCCCGCCATCCTCCCGGCCTTCTCCTGCTCCGCCCGAAACGACGTCAGCACGTCGAGGTGCATCGCCGTACACAGGCCACAGGCGTAGATGCTCTCCTCCGCCACGCCGGCCAGCACGAGCTGGTCGCGATTGGCACCTCCGACGTCCAGCCGCAACTTCGGTCGCTCGCGGCTGCCTCGCTGCGGCGGCAGCGCGAGAAACCAGCGATCGATGAGGTGCCTCGCGTGGCCGGCGGCGGCAAAGGCATCAACCAGCTCGGTGCCAACTTCGTAACAACAGGGCCCGATGCTTGGACCGATCGCGACGACGAGATCCTCCGGTTTCGAACCGAATTCACGCGCCAGCGCCTGCACCGCTGCCACCGCAGCACCCGCCGCGGTGCCTCGCCACCCAGCATGGACCGCGGCCACAGCGCCGGAGCGCCTGTCCGCCATAAGGAGCGGGACGCAATCCGCTGCCCGGACACCGATCGCGATGTCGCGATCGTCGGTGACCAGGATATCGGCATCTTGCGGCGCGACCCGCTCGATTCCTTGTCTGGATCCTCTCCTGACTGTCACGACCTCCCGGCCGTGCACCTGATTCAACGTGACGACCTCCGACACACCGAGCAGGCCGCCCGCTCGACGCCACGCGTCCACACCTGACAACTGCAGTTCACGCGTCGTGAACAGGTGCGAGGCAACGCCTTCGAGTGGCCGGCATGTCAGCGTTGGTCCGCACGGCGACGCCGTCCAATAGAACGACTCAGGAACAGTCGGTGGCGTCATGTACGATGTTCGGACATGGAAAGGCTGCGATGGAGATTATAGGGTCGGGCATCGATGCCACGGAGATCTCCCGCATCGCCGCGGCGATTGAGCGCTATGGCGACCGGTTCGTTCTGCGCGTCTTCACCGAAGGCGAAGTCGCCTACTGTCGCCGCAAGCGCGACTTCGCGTCGTCGTTCGCCGCGCGGTTCGCGGCCAAGGAAGCAGCTATGAAGGCCCTCGGCACCGGGCATTCCCGCGGCGTGTTCTGGCGCGGCATCGAGGTCTTCCGGCATGGCGGCCCACCACAGCTACGGTTTCATGACGGCGCGGCGCGACGATGCGCGGCCCTGGGCGCGACCTCGTCGTTGCTCACCATCACCCACTCTCGGAATCTCGCCATCGCGCAGGTGCTGCTGGTCAAAGGCCCAGCCGAGAACTGACAACCGCGGTTCACGGTCGAGCACTGGCCCGATCGGCACAGTCATTGCGCACTCCCGCAAGCCCAGGGCCCTCAGTGGCTTGCTCCTCCAGCATCCCCCTCCTCTCGGCGGCCCTGATGTTGCTGCACTCGTCGGTCAGCGGCGTACATGTCAGCGACCGCGCAAAGGGGGCCATCGTGATCATCACAATCACTCTGAACGACAGCGGTAACCCGCCCGGCAAGCTCGCCGAGGCGGAGCTTCATTTCACCGAAGGCGTCCTCGAAGGACTGAAGCTGGTGGGCTTTGGCGTCTGGGAGCGGCGCACTGGCGTGGGCCGAAACGTCACGTTTCCGGCACGACAGTACACCGTCAACGGCGAGCGCCGCAGCTTCTCACTGTTACGCGCCATCACGGACGCGACGGCCCAAGACCGGATTCGCGAGGCCATCCTCGAGGCTTACGCAGAGAACGAGGCACGAGCGGCCGTCGCACCTGCAGCGAGCGAGTCAAGCGCGATGGCGTAAACAAGCCGCATGCATGCGGCGTCGAGGGCTAGCCGAGCGGTGCTTCGGGAAGAGTGGTGCTCCGGGGCACTACTGGAGAACCGGCAGAAGGCGCGCGTTCTCTTTTTGTCGCTTCGGCGGGAGCGTGCATTCTTCGCGCAACGCCTTGTCGAACTCCGACCGAAAGAAGTCGGCCTTCATGCCGCCGTCGATGATGTCCCACGGCAGCACCGGATCGAGTGAGCGGTCTCGGAATACGAAGAAGTGCGCGTCGACCTCGCTCTCGGCCACGGCAGCCCGCCAGTTGCCGCCGTTGCGTTCGGCGGCTTCAATCGCAGGCGCCACGCGCCTGTCACCAAGCGAGAGCAGCGCCTGATAGAAGGAGTGCCGTTCAGACTTGATGTTGAAGTAGACGTTGTCGATGCCAGCCATCAAGCCTCGCACACGCTGAATTTTCCGATCGACGGAGACATCGTCTTCCATCGGGAGCCATTGGTAGGCGGTGCCTGGCTTCGGCACCAGCGGGTTCACGCTTCCCACAATGCGCCCGATACGCCCGCGCCCTCGCGCGTGCGCAAGCATGATCTTGCGCAACTGCAAGACCAGATCGCGCATGGCAACGAGGTCTTCGCCGGTCTCGGTGGGCAGTCCGATCATGAAATAGAGTTTCAGATTCTCAATGCCGCTCCCGAAGATCATCTCGGCGCTGGCGAGGATCTCGTCGTTGGTGATCGTCTTGTTGATCACGCGCCGCAGCCGGTCGGAACCGGTCTCTGGCGCGATCGTGATCGACCGCTCGCCGCTCTCCCGCAGGAGCCGAACAAGCGAGGGCGTGATGTCATCCAATCGCAGCGACGCCGGGCTGATCGAGTACCCCATCCCGGCCAGGCGCGCTAGGATCTCCTCGATCTCCGGATGGTCGCAGAGGGCAATCGATACCAGACCGACGCGACTGGAGTGTGGTCTTGCGCGCTCAGCCAGCTCGAGAATACGCTCCTTCGGGAACGCGCGCACGGGAAGGTAGTTGTACCCGGCCCAGCAGAAGCGGCACAGGTTGGCACACCCACGAACGATTTCGACCAGGAACCGAGACCCGAACTCGGTATCGGGCGTAAAGATCGTCGTGGCTGGCGGATCCACCGCGTCGGTCGTCTTCAACGCCGCCTTCTTCACGACCGGAGGGGCACCGGTCCCTGGCTTCGGCACAAACGCGGCAATCGTCCCGTCGTCTGCATATCGCACGTCGTAAAACGAGGGGATATAGAAGCCCCGCTCGCGGGCCAGGCGTCGCAACAGATCGGCGCGATCCGAGGCCCCCTGGAAGGCGACGAGCAACGACGGGATGAGCGCCTCGCCCTCTCCCGCGGCGATGACGTCGGCGAACAGCGCGAGCGGCTCCGGATTGACGAACGTGACGGCGCCGCCGATGACCACCAGGGCATGACGCTCGGCGCGCGCCTCGGCCCGCTGCGGCAGGCCCGCCAGGCGCAGCAGCGTCAGCACGTTCGTGTAGTCCCATTCGAAGGAGACCGAGAACGCCACGACATCAAAATCACCGACCGGCATCTGCGACTCAAGCGTCATCAGCGGCGCGCCGGACGCGAGCTGCGCGGCAAGTTCGGTCTTTGGCGGAAGAAACGCGCGTTCGCAAACGATATCGTGCTCCGCGTTGAAGAGCGTATAAATCGTCTGGAACCCGAGGTTGGACATGCCAACGAAATAGGTGTTCGGAAACACCAGCGCCACGCGCAGCTTGCCGCCGTGCGGTTTGCGAACGAATCCGACTTCTTTTGACAGGAGTTGTCGAGCGCGCTCGCGCTGTGGCCAGTGCTTCATGAAAATGCGTCGTCAGCGGGGCGACGAACAGAAATGCGCCCGCGAGCTCCTGCTGCGACGCAGGCGGGCACGCGCACCGTGGGTCCGCTACGCGCGGATTTCATCAGCGCGTAGCACCAGACAAATCGCAATCAGTACCCACGTCCGTAGATCCCGGGAGTGCGCAGCCATCAGTCCCCTCCTACCCGCGGGAGTACCACGACCGAGTACTACGTACACCTGAAATCCACGTTTAGTGTACCACCGGCCCGCGCGTGTCTCCGTCGCCGGTGCCGGTACTAGCAGCCCGTGGTGAAAGTTCGGCGTGGCACCGAGACTGGTGAGGCGCCTCGCGCGGATTCTGCTCGGTCGTGGCACGCCTGCGAAATCCGCGCTCCCGGACAAGGCGCGACGACCGAGAATACCTCCTGTATTCGAGGGAGGAGCAACGCTGACCGGGAGCATGCGTCGCTCGTCAAATGCCGACGGACTCTCGCCACGGGCTGCTAGTGCTGACGGCGGAGGAAGGCCGGCACGTCCAACGGTGAGGAACCGTCAGGGGCAGCCTCGACACCTCCGCCCTCGCCGGCCGGAGATTGGGTCAGCGGGAGCGTGAGTTCGAGACGCGGGCGCCGAGTCACCGTCAGCGGGGCTGCCGCGGTGCTCCCCGTGCCCTGCGACTCATCCATCGTCATGGCAGGTTGCTCGACCGTAGCGGCCTCGGCGGATTGCGCCAGGTGGGCCGTGTAGTTGTGCAAATCCACAGGTGTATCCAGCCCAGCGATTGACACCCCGCAGTGACTGCTCGAACGCTCGAAGCCGGTTGCGATCACGGTGATCTTGATCTTCCCTGCCAAGCTCGGATCGACCACCGCGCCGAAGATGATGTTGGCGTCTTCGTGCGCCGCCTCCTGAATCACGCACGACGCCTCGTTGACTTCCATCAACGACAGATCCGGTCCGCCGGTGACGTTGATGATGACGCCACGTGCCCCGTTGACCGACCCGTCTTCGAGCAACGGACTGGCAATCGCCTTCTGAGCGGCCTCCATCGCCCGATTCTCGCCCTCCGCGATCCCGGTGCCCATCATCGCCACCCCCATGCCGGCCATGGTGGTCTTGACATCTGCGAAATCCAGATTTATCAGGCCGGGCACGAGAATCAGGTCGGAGATGCCTTGAATCGCCTGGCGCAACACATCGTCGGCCATGGAGAACGAATCAGTGAGCGGCGTATTTCGATCGATGATTCCGAGCAGACGCTCGTTTGGAATCGTGATGACCGTATCCACACATTCTCGCAACAGCTCGAGGCCAGCTTCGGCATGCATCGCACGTCGTTTCCCCTCGAATCTGAACGGCTTCGTCACGATGGCGACTGTCAGCGCCCCGAGTTCGCTCGCAAGGCTCGCAATCACCGGCGCCGCACCCGTGCCGGTGCCTCCACCAAGGCCGGTCGTGATGAAGATCATGTCCGCGCCGGATAACGACTGAATGATGGACTCGGTATCCTCCAGTGCCGCCTGTCGCCCGATGTTCGGATCCGCACCAGCGCCGAGGCCCTTGGTCAATTTCTGACCCATCTGAATCTTGACCGACGCGGCGTTCTGATCGAGGGCCTGCACGTCGGTGTTGGCGACAATGAACTCGACGCCATCGAGGGCCGCTGCCACCATCCGGTTCACGGCATTGCTGCCGCCGCCGCCGACACCAACCACCTTGATCTTCGCGCCCCGGCGCGCGTCGGGATCGAGTGTCATTCGCAGCATCTCAGCGTCCTGCTCGCGGGGTGCGCCCTGTCTCATGTCAGCCTCCGTGTAGGGCGGGTCCGGCCCAGTGAACCCACCTTAGAAAAACTCCTTGAAGATGCCGCGCAGTCGCCCGGTCAACCTCGCGAATGCGCCGACGCCGACGCCCGATGCATCAGATACACGATTGCGATGTGCATACAGCACCAGCCCCACCGGTGTCGCGAACGTCGGGCTGTTCACGTGGTCGGCGAGTCCCCCGACGTCGCCGGGGGAGCCGCGTCGGACCGGCAGATCGAAAATCTGTTCGGCCATCTCCGGCATACCGTCTAGAATCGCCCCGCCGCCGGTGAGCACGATGCCCGAGTTGAGCGCCTTCTCGAATCCGCCACGCTGGATCTCATCCCAGACGAGATGAAACATCTCCTCCGCTCGGGGCTGAAGAATTTCTGAGAGGATGCGGCGCGCCAGCAACCTGGGCTTGCGGCCCCCGACGCTCGCCACCTCGATCGTCGCGTCCTCGTCCACCATGGACGAGAGCGCGCACCCACTCTTGCGCTTGACCTTCTCCGCCTCCGGGATCGGTGTCCGTAGGCCGACGGCGATGTCATTGGTGAAATGATCGCCGCCGACGGCGACGACGCCGGTGTGCCACAGGCATCCGCGTTCGAAAATGGCCAGATCTGCTGTGCCGCCGCCGATGTCGACAAGCGCCACACCGAGCTCCTTCTCGTCCGGTGTCAGGACCGCCTCGGCCGCGGCCAATTGCTCGATGACCGTGTCGAGCACGGCGACTCCGGCCCGGTTCACGCACGAGATGATGTTCTGGGTCGACGAGGCAGATCCGGTCACGACATGCACGTTGACCTCGAGGCGCGCACCGGTCATGCCGACTGGCGCCCCAATGCCGTCTTGCTCATCGACCACAAAATCCTGCGGGAGTACGTGGAGAATTTCACGCCCCGTTGGCAGCGCCACCGCCTTTGCCGCCTCGATCGCCCTCCGGACGTCGTCTCGCGTGATTTCCCGGTTCTTGCCGGCCACCGCGATGACGCCACGACTGTTGAACCCCTTGATGTGTGGCCCCGACAGAGACAGGTGCACGGAATCAATCTCGATGCCGGCCATCAGCTCCGCTTCTCCGATCGCCTTCTTGATCGAGTCCACGGCGGCCTCGAGATTCACAACGACACCCCGTTTGATCCCTCGTGACTCGGCGACCCCAAGCCCCACGATGTCGATACGGCCGTCGTCCAGGCTCTCTCCGACTACCGCGCAGACACCAGACGTGCCTACGTCAAGCCCAACGAGATAACGTTCCTTGCGATTCACTCACGGCCTCCCTGCACGCGTTGAACCCGGGCCCCTGTAGCCTGCGGCCGCACGTACACACGTTCGCCAAAACGCAGATCGACGTAGTCGATCTGCGGGACTTCCCTTCGCAGCGCCGGCGCCAGATCCAGATACGACTGCAGGCGCTCGGCGAACTGATCATCCCCGACGCGCACAAGCGCCGTGTCACCCTTCAGCAGGACCACGGCATCGCGCACGTCGCTGACGTCGATCTGTGACACGCGGCTGGCCAGGTCAGGCCGCGTCTGCAGCGCCGCCAGCAATCGCATCGCCAACGCGGCGCGGCCCGCATCGACTGCCAGTCCGTCAGCCTCAGACGTCTCCGCTGCCGCCAGACCGTCGATAATCGGGAAGTCGAACTCGGCGTGGTCGGGACCGAACTCATCGATGATGTCGCCGCGCTGATCGAGGAGATAGAGTTGGTCGCCTATGCGTCCGACGCCCACAGGCTGCCGCTCGGCGATAGCGACATCGACAGTGCCCGGCAGAACGCGTCGTAGGGCGACGTCTTCAACCCACGGCGAGTCGAGGATCCGCCGGCGCCATTCTTCCAGGTTCAGGAGCAGCATGTTGCGCCCACTCAACCCGTCGAGCAGTGACAACACCTCGCTCTCTGCAGTACGAGTATTTCCGCTGATCGTGATGCGCGAAATGGTCAGCGCCTCGGTAGTCAGAAACGCGCGCACGGCGACATACGCCCCGCAGAGGATAGCCACCGCCAGCATCGCGATGCCGACGCGCCTTCGAGATTTGCGCGAGCCCCCACGTTTGGCCACGGGCGTCGCCCGCGAGCGGCGGAATCGTTTGTCGTAGGGGGCGGAAACGGCCACTATCCGCCCTCCCGGCGTTCCCGAAGGGCCGCCACGAGCCGCCGTGGCACCGCGCCGATCGAGCCTGCGCCAAGCGTGATCACCGCGTCGCCGGCCCGGGCGACTGCCGCCAGATCTGACACCAGGTCATCCAGTGCGCGAACAACGCGCACCGGTCGGCCCGAACCACGCCGAATGGCCTCGGCGGCCGCATCGATCGTCACACCGGGAATGGGTTCTTCACCTGCCGCGTAGATGTCGGTGAGCACGATCTCATCGGCGTCAGTCAGCGATGGGCCGAACGCCTCCATCAACCTCGCCGTGCGGGTATAACGGTGCAACTGGAAGGCCACGATAAGCCTCCGGCCCACTGTCGCGCGCGCGGCCGACAGCATCGCGGCGATCTCGGTCGGGTGATGCGCGTAGTCGTCGATCACCAGCACGCCGCTCGTCTCGCCGTGACACTCGAACCGGCGTTCGGCTCCCTCAAACGCAGCCAGGGCCGACGCGGCCACCGAGAACTCCACCCCGACTTCATCGGCGACTGCGACCGCCGCCAGAGCGTTCTGCAGATTGTGGCGGCCCGGCACCGTGAGTTCCAGCGTGCCCAGCTGCGCGGTCTGACCATCGCGATGACGGTGCACCACACAGCGCGCGCCGAAGGCTCCCAGCTCGACGTCTGTGCCAGACAGGTGCGCGGTGGCCGCCGGGCGGCTCCCGTTGACCTGAGTAGCCCGGTCAGAGGCAAGGCCGTAGGTCATCACGCGACGCGTCAGACGCGGCAGCACCTGGGCCAGATGCGGATCGTCGGCGCACGCGATCACGCAGCCGTAAAACGGCACCTTGTTCGCAAAGTCGACGAATGCTCCCTGCAACTCAGCAAAGCTGCCGTAGCTCTCCATGTGTTCATGGTCGATATTGGTAATGACCGCGATCGACGGGTACAACATGAGAAACGAACGATCGCTTTCGTCCGCCTCCGCCACCATGAACTCGCCGCGCCCGAGCCGTGCGCCACTACCGAAGGCGCGCAGCCGACCCCCGATAACCGCGTCGGGATCAAGGCCGCCTCTCTCGAGCACGAACGAGACCATGGACGTGGTGGTGGTCTTGCCGTGCGCCCCTGCCACTGCGATCGAAAACCGCATGCGCATCAGCTCCGCCAACATCTCGGCCCTTGGTATGACCGGGACGCCGCGCCGCGTCGCTTCGATAACCTCCGGGTTTGTCCGGCCTACCGCCGAAGACGCCACAACGACCTCTGCACCCCCGACGTTTTCAGCTGCATGCCCTTCGTGCACCGTCACTCCGAGATTCGCCGCAAGCCGCTCGGTCAAGCCGGACGGCCTCACATCGGAACCGGTCACCTCGTACCCCTGGTTCGCAAGCAATTCGGCAATGCCGCTCATACCACTCCCGCCGATGCCGACGAAGTGGATCCGACGGGTCCTACCGAGCAAGTGCCAACACCTCGTCAACGATGACTCTGACCGCGTCGGGCCGCGCCAGTTCTTTCGCCGCTGCTTCCATCGAACTGCGCAGGTCCGGGTCGCCGGCCAGCGCCAGGACCTCGGCGGCGACGCGATCGCCGAAGAGGTCGCGCTGTTCAACGATTTGCGCCGCACCATGCGCGGCCACTGCCCGCGCATTCTGGCGCTGGTGATCATCGGTCGCCGTCGGCAGCGGCACCAGAATCGACGCCCGCCCCGTCGCCGCCAGCTCGGCGAGCGTGGTCGAGCCTGCGCGGCAGATCACGAGATCGGCCGCCTTCATCTCCCGATCCATGGCGAACAGAAACGGCTCAACCCGGGCGTCCAGTCCGGCACCCTGGTAGGCACCACGGACCATCTCCAGATCCTGCTCGCCGGTCTGGTGTGTGATGGCCAGTCGCGGTGTGCCAGCCGCGAGCCCCGCCGCCGCGTCCACCATCGCCACGTTGATCGCATGCGCGCCCTGGGAGCCTCCGAAGACGAGTACTCTGACGACACCGGGCGGCGGCCCGTCATGCTCACGCGTCCCGTGCTCCACGGTCGCCGAACTGAAGAACTCCGGCCGCACCGGGTTTCCCGACAGCACAGCCTTGCGCCCAAAGAACCGCACACTTTCCTGATACGTCACGGCGGCGGTATCGACGATCGGCGCCAGTAGCCGGTTGGTCACACCCGGCATCGCGTTCTGCTCCATGAGCAGCGTCGGCACGCCGCGCAGTGCCGCGAGCAGCACCACCGGCCCTGAGCTGTACCCCCCAACGCCGACGACAACCGACGGCCGGCGACGGCTGACCACTTGCCACGCATCGGCCGCGCTGACCGGTAGGAGAGCGAACCCACGTATGAGCGATCGGACCGAGCGCCCCTTCAAGCCAACACTGCGAATCACGTCGAGCGCGAAGCCTTCGCGAGGCAGGACACGCGCTTCGATGCCGGCCGACGTTCCGACGAACGTCACGTCGGCGCCCGGCACACGCGAGATCAGTTCGCGTGCAACCGCGATTCCCGGATACAGGTGCCCGCCCGTCCCGCCGCCGGCCACAAGCACTGATAGCCCCATTCATCGCACTTCCGCTGATTCGTGCTGCGAAATATTCAGGAGCACGCCCATCGCGGCAAGGCTCATCACCAGCGAGGAGCCACCCGCACTGACAAGCGGCAGCGGGATGCCCTTGGTTGGCATGAGGCCGAGCACGACGCTCATGTTCACGAAGGCTTGCACCACGATCATCGTCGTGAGACCGAGCGCAATGAACGAGCCGAAGCTGTCGGGTGCGCGCATCGTGATCCGCAACCCCCGCCAGGCGATCAGACAGAAGCAGGCCAGGATCGCCGTTGCGCCGATGAGACCCAGCTCCTCGCTGATGACCGCGAAGATGAAGTCGGTGTGCGGCTCGGGCAGATAGAAGAGCTTCTGGACACCGTCCATCAAGCCACGCCCGAACACGCCTCCAGTCCCCACCGCAATCAGAGACTGAATGATCTGAAAGCCGTCGCCAAGCGGGTCCGCCCACGGATCCCAGAAAGCCATGAGTCGGCGGCGACGGTAGGGCGCACTGATCAGGACAAGATAGATTGCCGGCGCCATGATCAGCAGCGCGCCCACGAAGTAGCGGTAGGGCAACCCAGCGGCAAAGATCATGACCACGACAATCATCAGCAGCGAGAGCGCGGTTCCGAAGTCCGGTTGCAGAAGAATCAGCCCCACCATTCCACCAATGACGATCCCGATGGGCAACAACGAGTACGCGAGATCGTCGATCCTGTGCATGCGCCGCTCAAGGATCAGCGCGGTGAACAGCACACAGACGAGCTTGGCAAGCTCGGACGGCTGAATCCCCAGTCCGCCCACACCAAACCACCGACGGGTCCCATTGACGGGGCTGCTGAACAACACGGCCACCAGCGTCACCGAGACCAATCCGATGAGCGCCCAGATGAACGTGTCGTTCCGATAGGCCCGATAGTCGATGCGCATCGCCACCGCCAGGGCGACGAGACCGATGGCTGCCCACATCATCTGTTTGATAACGAACCGATCTGACTGCTGGTAGCGCTCAAGAGCCACGAGCGCCGAGGCGCTGTACACCATCACGATGCTGGCGCCGATCAGCAGCAACGTCGCGGTGAACAGTACGCGGTCAGATTTCAGCGTGCGCGCCACGTGTATCCTTCCCCCCTACAGAGAATCATCCGCCGCTCCGAAACATAGGTGGTCGCCGGATCGGTTAAGATGCGGCTTCCGACAACCCGACCGCCCGCCAGTGGATCGGCAGCGGTTGCGGTGTGAGCGGTCAGCAGTCATCAGTCGACCCGTGAGACGGGACACCGACCTCGCAGACCGGGGTGGTCTGCGTTCCCAGCGGCTGGCTCCCCTCCGCGCCGAACCGACTGACGACTGCTCACCGCTCACACGCGTGATCGCCTACGTCTCCCTCGCCCTCATGCCCATCACGGCTGTTTCAGCCGCGCCAGTTGCCTCACTTCGTCCTTAAAACGCTCGCCGCGCTCCGCGTAGTCGCGGAACCAGTCGAAACTGGCGCAGGCCGGCGCCAGCAGGACCACGCCGTCAGGCACTGCGAGGTCATATCCGCGCACCACCGCCTCGCGCATGGAGTCCGCGGTGACCACTGGAACCACATCGCTCAGCGCGTCACGCACACGCGGCGCCGCATCGCCAATCGCCACCACCGCTCTGGCACTGTCCGACACTGGCTCCCGTAGTCGACGCAGGTCGCCCCCCTTGAATCGTCCGCCGATGATGGCCACCACACCGGCGAAACTCTCGATGGACCGGCTGGCGGCCTCCACATTTGTGGCCTTTGAGTCGTTCACGAAGCGCACGCCGCCCACCTCACCGGCCGGTTCCATGACATGCGCGAGCCCGTTAAATCCCCGTAGCGCCTCGGTCATCGCCATCGGCGTGGCGCCGGCGATCGACGCCGCGGCTGTCGCCGCGAGCACGTTGTTGAGCATGTGACGGCCCGGCAACTCCACCGCGCTGAGGGGCACGAGTTGTTCCGCGCCAGCTGTCGTTCTCTTGACGATCCAGTCGCCGTCGACGACGAAGCCGGCGTCGGCGCTACCTGACAGTGCGAACGATACGTGCTGCGCGACGACGCCCTCGCTGCGCGCACGCACGACAGGATCATCGGCATTGATCAACGCCCAGTCTTCTGCTGTCTGGTTGGCGAAGATGCGGGCCTTGGCCGCCGCGTACGACTCAACTTTTGCGTGTCGGTCCAGGTGGTCGTCCGCCACGTTCAGCCAGACTGCGATCCAGGGCCGGAACGTCGTCGTCGTCTCGAGTTGAAAACTGCTCGTCTCCACCACGTGCAGCGTGTCCGGCGTCGACGCGTCCACCTGTGCGCTCAGCGGCACGCCAATGTTCCCGCCCACAAGCACCGACCGGCGGGCCGCCGTCAGCATGCGGCCGAGTAGCGTGGTCGTGGTCGACTTACCCTTCGTGCCGGTAACTGCCAGGACCCGCCCGCGAACCCACCGGGAAGCGAGCTCGAGTTCGCCGATGATCTCGACGCCTCGCTCACGAGCCCTGTCGAAAACAGGCTGCTCCACCGGCACGCCTGGACTCACCACCACCAGATCCGCGGCGGCCAGCGTGTCCGGCTGATGGCCACCAAGCTCGATCTGGACGCCCGCGGCACGCAGTCGCTCCGCACCGTCGAAGCCGTCACGCACCTCAGTGAGGGTCACGACCGCGCCCCGCCTCGCGAGTTGTTCAGCCGCCGCGATGCCGCTACGAGCCGCGCCGACCACCACCACGCGACGTTCGTGAACAGGGAACCCACTGTTACCCACACCATCACCGCAGCTTCAACGTCGTCAAACTGAAGAGCGCAAAAATCACCGACAGGATCAGAAAGCGCGTGTTGACCTTGGGCTCGCTCCATCCACTGAGTTCAAAGTGGTGATGGAGAGGCGCCATCTTGAAGACGCGGCGGCCCTTGAGCTTGAAGCACACGACCTGGACGATCACCGACAGCGCCTCGATGACAAAGACGCCGCCGACAATCGGAAGCAGCAGTTCCTGCTTGATGAGAATGGCCACGGTGCCGAGCGCGCCGCCGAGCGCCAGCGAGCCAACGTCGCCCATGAAAATTTCGGCGGGGTACGAGTTGTACCAAAGGAACCCCAGGCTGGCCCCAACAAGTGCTCCACAGAACACGGTGAGCTCGCCTGCAGGCGCAAACCGAACGAGGAGCAGGTAGTCGGCCAACACAGCGTGGCCGGTCACGTAGGCGAGCGCGGTGAAGGCCGCCGCCGCGACACCGAACGTGCTGATCGCAAGGCCATCGAGGCCATCGGTCAGGTTGACCGCGTTGGTCGCGCCAACGAGCACCAGCACCGCAAAGGCCACGTAGAACCAACCCAGGTCCGGGATCAGGTTCTTGAAGAAAGGAAAGATCAGTCGGGTGTTGTACAGATCGTTGTCAGCCAGCGCCATCAATGCCAGACCCACACCTGTGGCCACAAGGACCTGCAGTCCGAGCTTGTAGCGCGGCCGCAACCCGTGGTGCGAGCGTCGGGCGATCTTCAGGTAATCATCCGCGAACCCGACAGCCCCGAACGCGCAGGTCGCCAGCACGGCAACCCAGATGTAGAAGTTGGCGAGGTCTGCCCAGAGCAGCGTCGGCCCAATCGCGGCGGCCAGGATCAGCAGACCACCCATCGTCGGGGTGCCTGCCTTCGCCCGATGCGACTGTGGGCCTTCCTGACGAATCACCTGCCCGATCTGGAAGGCGCGCAGTTTCGCGATCATCCACGGTCCCAGCAGCAGGCTGATCGCCAGCGCGGTCAGGCTCGCCGCAGCGGTGCGGAACGTGATGTAGCGCGTGACGTTCAACACACCGACCAACGGCGCCAGGTCCGGCAGCAGGTAATACAGCATCAGGTGAACTCCGCCGCGATACAGTCGGCCACAACATCGGTCCGGACACCGCGAGAACCTTTGACGAGCACGAGATCGCCGGGGCGGACCGCGGCCGCGATGGCCGGCGCCGCCGATTCACTGTCGTGCATGCAACGCACGGCGGATGCCGGCATGCCGGCCGCGACGGCCGCGACGGCCAGGACCCGGGCGGGTTCGCCGCCAATCGCGAACAGCAGTTGTAGTCCGGCAGCGGCGGCCAGCGTACCCGACCGCCGGTGAAGTACCTCCGCATGCTCGCCGAGTTCGAGCATCTCCCCGACCACCGCGACCTTCCGGGACGCTCGCGCCTCGGCGGCCACGACGTCAAGCGCGGCCGCCAATGCGGCTGGACTCGAATTGTAGGAGTCGTCAATCAGCACCGTTCCACCGCGCAGGTGCCGCACAACCCCGCGACGGTCTGCCGCCTTCAGTCGTGCCGCGGCGGCGATAACGTCATCGATAGGCGTACCGAGGTCCAGTGCAACAGTGGCTGCGGCCAGCACGTTGGCAAGATTGCCGCGGCCGATCAGCGCCGTACGAATCTTTCGCTCACCGGCAGGGGCGACCATCCGGGCGCTCGTCCCATCGATGCCGTGGGATTCGACATCGCAGGCGCGTACGGTCGCATGCGCCGACGTCCCGAATGTCAGGGTCCGACCGGCGAACCCATCGACCCGCGCCATCACCCGCGCATCATCGGCGTTGCACACCAGCACGTCGTCAGCCCTCGCGCCTTCGAGGATCTCCGCCTTCGCATCGGCAATGCCATCCGGTGAAGCGAAAAACCCCAGGTGGGCGTCGCCGACATTAGTCCAGACGCGGGTCTCCGGCTCGGCGATGGCGACAAGTGTGCTGATCTCTCCCGCGTGATTCATGCCCAATTCCATGACGGCAACGTCGGGCCGCGCTCGCAACTGCAGCAGCGACAGCGGCAACCCGATGTGGTTGTTCAGATTCCCCTTGTTTCTCACCACCCGACCGCGTCCGCTGAGGAACTCCGCGATCGCTTCCTTTGTCGTGGTTTTCCCGGCACTCCCGGTAATGGCCACCACCCGTGTTCCGCTCGCCTTTCGCACCGCGTGCGCCAGATCCTGCAGTGCCGTCGTCGTGTCATCAACCCCAACGACACCGCGTGCGCCGCCGGCCGACGACTGCTCGGCACCAACACTCCCCCGCTCGACCAGCGCGCCACCAGCACCCTTCTGAAACGCCTCCGCAACGAAGTGGTTCGCGTCGAACCGTTGACCCTTCAGCGCAACGAAGAAGTCACCCGGCCGCAGTGTGCGCGTATCACTGACGACCTCGCCGATAGCGTTCGACGGAGCGCCCGACAAGACCTGACCGCCGATCGCCTCGGCCACCCATCCGAGCGTGAGGCGCAGTTCCTCACCCAACCCGCAACCTGAGGCGCCTTGTGTCCAGCGCCTCGCGAGCGACCACCACATCGTCAAACGGCATCAGCTCGCCGCTGATCTCCTGGTGCTTTTCGTGACCCTTGCCCGCGATCAGCACGACGTCTCCCGGCTCCGCCTGGCCAATCGCACGGCGGATCGCGTCACCCCGATCGGCGATCGTTTCCACCTGCACACCACGCTGGCGCGTTTCCGACTGCGCCCCGAGGTTCACCTCGTCGATGATGCGGAGCGGGTCTTCGGCGCGCGGGTTGTCCGACGTGATGTACACGACGTCACTCAACCGCGCGGCAACCATGCCCATGAGCGGCCGCTTCGTGCGATCGCGCCCGCCGCCGGCACCAAACACCGTGATCAGACGCCTCGCCGCGAGAGGACGCGTCATCTCCAACAGGTTTCTCAACGCGTCGTCGGTATGGGCGTAGTCCACAACAGCCGTGATGTCGTCGCCTGCCGAAGACACCCGCTCAAACCGACCGGGCACGCCATGCAGTTGCGACAGCCCCTGCTCGATCGCGTTGAGCCGCAGACCAAGCGCCGCGGTGACGCTCACAGCCGCTAGAATGTTGTAGACATTGGGCCTGCCGACCAGCGCCGAGTGCACGCGTACGGTTCCCTGCGGCGTCCGCGCATCGAACTCCAACCCATTGAGGGAAAACGACAGCGGCCCGGGTGTCACGTCGGCCTCCTGGTCGACGGCGTACGTCACGGGGTGCCCCGTCACCTCCATGACCGCAGCGCCACGCGGATCATCCGTATTGACCGCAGCCGGAGCGTCACCGGGCAGCATCTCGAACAAACGGCGCTTGGCTGCGAAGTAGTGCTCCATGTCCCCATGGAAATCGAGATGGTCCCGCGTGAGATTCGTGAAGACGGCAGCCGACAGGTGCATGCCGTCCGTGCGACGGAGCGCCAGCGCATGCGACGACACCTCCATCGCGCAGGCCCCGCAGCCGGCCTCGACCATTTGCCGCATCATGGCGTGCAGTTCGGGTGCCTCCGGCGTCGTTCTCGTCGCCGCAAGCTCCTGCGTCCCTGTTCGATAGGCCACCGTGCCGAGCAACCCGCACTGTGTACCCGCCGCCTCGAAAATCGAGGCCACCAAATAGCTGGTCGTCGTCTTGCCGTTGGTCCCTCCGATGCCCACGACCCGCATCTCGCGGCTCGGATGCCTGAAGTACGACGCCGCGAGCCCAGCCAACGCCTGCCGCGCGTCCGGCACGACGACCCACGCCACGCCAGATGCGTCGACCTCCGAACCCCGGTCGCGCTCGGCCACGACCGCCGCGGCACCGGCTGCGATCGCCTGGGGCGCGAAGTCCACGCCATCCGCCTTGAGTCCCCGAAGCGCCACGAACACCCACCCTGGTTTCACCTGGCGCGAATCGTGCGTGACACCACGGCACAGCTGATTGAGGGTGCTGGAATCGGGAGACCCCGGCAGTCGCTCGTCCGGCGATAGCGTTGAAGCGACGTCCCGCAGCAGTTCTGCAACGGTCATGGCATGCGCTCGGCCGTCTGGAAAACGTCGGCCGCGGGAACCGGGGCCGCCTCTTGAATCACGGTTCGCTCGAGTCTCAGCGTGGCTACAGCACCCGACCCGATCGGACTACCCGCCGCCGGATCCTGCTCGACCACGATGCCGGCGCCCTGCAGGCGCGGAGCCACGCCAAGCCCAACCAGTACCCGCGACGCGTCGCGGGCTCCCAGACCGCGCAGGTCTGGAAACACCGCTCCGGGTCCGGCCGCTCCGCCGGCGACGGTGACGATCGCTGGAAACGCAGCCGGGCCGGAGACCGACCGTTCTCTGGGTGCCTCAGGCCTCGCCACCAACACAGGTGGCGCCGCGTTCAGCGTCGGTGGCACACCGTAGTGGCGTAGCGCCGCATCCGCGATTCGCCGAAAGATCGGACCCGCCACCCCACTCCCGTAGTAGAGATTCTTCCCGTGCGGCGAATCGATCACCACGACGATCGTGAACATCGGCTGTCGTGAGGGAACGAATCCGACGAACGATGCGTTGTACTCGGACTTCGAGTACCGGCCGTCAACAACCTTCTGGGCCGTGCCCGTCTTTCCTGCCGTCGAGAATCCTTCAACCTTCGCCCGGGCACCCGTACCTCGTTCGACGACCTGTTCCATGATCCCGGTCACCACCGCCGCCGTGCCGCGGGAGATCGCCCGACGCACGACTCTTCGCTCTGTCGGTGTGCGCACCCCATCGGTGATCACGGCGCCCACGACACGTGGGGTGAGCAGTTCGCCGCCATTGGCAATCGCGCTGACGGCCGCGGCCATCTGCATCGGCGTCACCCCGACCTGATAGCCCATCGATACGGACGCGAGGGCGCTGTCGTTGAGCTTCGAGGAATCCCAGACGATGCCACCGCTCTCACCGGGAAAGTCTCGTGACGATCGAACGCCGAAGCCGAAACGCTTGACGTAGTGCCCCAAGCGCTCTCGCCCGACTTCCAGCCCCACCTTGATCGCGCCGACGTTACTCGAGTGCACAATCACGTCGGTAAACGAGAGGACGCCGCTGCGATGATCATCGTTGATGACGCGACGGCCGAATCGAATCTCTCCGGCGCTGACGTCAATCGGATCGTCTGGCTCGACAACCTTCTCCTCGAGCGCCGCAGACGCGGTGACGATCTTGAACGTTGAGCCCGGCTCGTAGATGTCCTGCGTGGCTCGATTGCGCTGCGCCTCTTGGCGTGCGTCCCTGTACGCGTTCGGGTTGAAGGTCGGCCAATTGGCGAGTGCCAGGATCTCTCCCGTCAGGGGGTCCATGACGACCGCAGTGCCACCCGCAGCCTTGTTCTCTTCGACACCAGCACGAAGCTCCCGCTCCGCGACGTGCTGCAGGTACTCGTCGATCGTCAGTTCAAGCGTCGCGCCGGTGGTCGGCGGTCGCTCCACGCGGCTGAACGCACGTCGTCGCGCGTCGGTCTGAATCAGCACCGCACCGGCGCGGCCGCTGACCACTGTGTCGTATGCCGCCTCAATGCCACGCAGCCCGGTGTTGTCAATACCGACGTATCCCAGAACCTGTGCTGCGAGATCCTTGTTCGGATAAAATCGGCGGTTCTCCTTCATGAAGCCGACGCCTTCAAGGTCGAGAGCCGCGACACGGCGCGCCTCGTCCGGCGACACTTGCCGGCGGACGTAGGCAAAGGCCCGGTCCCGTGTGAAACGCTCCGTCAGCGTCTGCCGCTCCCCTGGGCCGCAGTCGATGAGCGCCTCGCACAGCACTGCCGCCGTGGCATCAGGGTCACTGATCTCGGTGGGAACCGCGTAGATGGAATCGGCCTCGACGCTGTATGCCAGCACGCGGCCGCTGCGGTCCAGAATGTCTCCCCGCCTCGCAGTGGTCTCTACCGTACGGAGCTGCTGCCGTTCCGCGCGCTCAGTGAGGTCGGCATGCTGGGCTACCTGGAGGTAGACGAGGCGTGCCTCGATGGCCGCCGACCATATGGCCAGCACGGACACCGCCACGATAAGCCGTCGCTTCAGTGTGATACGCCAGGCGAACGCGGGCTTGTCGGCCACTGACTGGACCCCCTCTCACGCTTCACGGGTCTTACCGACGCGCAACCACCGAGTTGGGTGAGGGCTCGGCCGGCAACACCCGTTCGATCACCGATGCATCATCGGGGCCTGGCGCCACCATGTGAAGCTGGTCAATCGCCAGACGCTCGATACGAATCGGCGAGCGCAACGTGTTCAACTCAAGCTGCAAGTGCCGGTTGATTTCGGTTTCAACCGCGCGCTCGCGCTCCATCTGCTCGAAGCTGTACCCGTAGCGGAGCAGTTCGAAATGCTGAAACGCCCAGAACAACAGCACGGCAACCAGGAACACGCTCGTCATCGTCGCCTTCAGCATCTCGCGATGCCGACGACGATCGACCTCGCGTACGATCGGGTTGTTCCGCACGTCCTTGCGAATCGCGTACTCGAAACTCTCGCTGGTCATGAAGTCCGCCTCACGGTTATCGTCCTTCCGCCTCCGCCAAGGGTCGGGTCGCTGTGCGACCCGACAAGCCAGCGCTTTCCGGTCGGTCCGCTTTGCGGGCCGCCCTGGCGGACCCGCCGTAGCGCTTCGCGCGCGAAGGCGGTCACGCCGCCCGTTCCGCCGCGCGCAGCTTTGCGCTTCGCGCTCGAGGATTACGCTCCGCCTCGGCATGGCCTGGCACGACAGGCCGCTTTGTGCGGACCGTCAGCCCAAGGTCGCCGGCCGCGTGCAGAGCGCGCAGCGTATGCTTCACGATCCGATCCTCCAGCGAGTGAAAACTGATGATCACCATCCGTCCGCCGGGCCGCAGTCGCCGGACTGCCTGCGTCAGAAAGGTGTCGAGCCCCTCCAGTTCGCGATTGACCCAGATCCGGATCGCCTGAAACGTCCGGGTCGCAGGATCGATGCGCGAGTACCCTTTTCGCGGAACCGCGCGGCGCACAATCTCCGCAAGCTGACCTGTCGTACTCACGGGCGACCGCAGTTGCGCCCCAGCGATCGCGCGAGCGATCCGGCGCGAGTGGCGCTCCTCGCCGAATTCATAGATCACGTCCGCGAGCATCCGTTCGTCGGCATCACCGATCGCCTCCGCAGCCGTCGGACCTGTCGTCTGGTCCATTCGCATGTCGAGCGGCTCGTTGCGCCGGAAACTGAACCCTCGTCCTGGTGCATCGAGCTGCATCGACGACACGCCAAGATCCGCCAGTAGGCCGTCCACGCCAGTGATCCCCTGCTCGTCGAGCACGTCATCCAGGCGTCTGTAGTCGGCATGCGCAAGCGTTACGCGATTCCCAAAAGCGCCGAGAGCGACGGCGGCGTCCGTCAGGGCTGCCTGATCGCGATCCAGTCCGATCAGCCTCGACGCACCCGCATCGAGCACGGCGCGAGCGTGCCCGCCGTACCCGACGGTGCAATCCACAAACACCCCGCCTCTGGCGGGTGCCAGATGCTCCAGCACTTCCGCGACCATCACCGGCTCGTGCATCGGGCACTCCCGTCTAGATGCCGTGCTCCGAGAGCCGCAAGCCATCCTCATCGGTCCACGGTTCGCCCTTGAGCTTGTGGAGGAACCGCTCTTCGTTCCAGACTTCGAGGTGATTGATGCGCCCGAGCACACGCACATCGCCGACAATTGCGGCGCCTTCTCGAAGGTGCGCCGGGATGACCACCCGCCCCTGGCCGTCGAGCTCCGCCGCTTGGCCGTAGTAGTTCACGCGGTCAAGGAACTTGAGACGCGAGGGGTGATTACTAGGGGCCCGGGCAAGGTTCTGCTCAATGTCGAGCCACACTGTCATCGGGTAAATACGCACACACTCACCAGTGAGGCTCGTCACAAAGACGTCCGATCCCCGCTGGTCGCGAATGACCCCCCGAAACATCGTGGGCACCTTCAAGCGGCCTTTGTCGTCAATCCGAGCGGAAGAGCTGCCCCTGAGTCCCTGATGCTCCACTTTCATCCACAAAAATCCACTCGGATAGTAAATCCGCATCAGTACGATGTCAACGGACAAACTACTCATCCGACAGCAGTTAGACCAAAAGACATGGTTTTCGTTTTTTGTTCGGTTTTCGGGGTCTGGCGCGTCGCGTGCTAGTCTGCCGGTCGGTGTCCCTGCTCCGGAGTGCGAGGGGCCTGTGTCCGAACTCCCGGCCGGTCAAACCGTAGGAACGCCATGCGTCCACTGGTCATCGTTCCCACGTACAACGAGCGCGACAACCTGCCTGTCGTGGTCGCGGCGCTGCTGCGCATTCCGCAGGTGGCGGTGCTCGTCGTGGACGACGGATCGCCCGACGGGACGGGCGATGTCGCCGACGCACTTGTCACCGACAGCAGCGGTCGGGTCTCTGTGTTGCATCGCTCCGGCCCCCGGGGCTTCGGTCTGTCCTACATCGACGGGATGCAGCACGCGCTACGCACAGACGCGACGGTGGTCTGCCAGATGGATGCCGACCTGTCGCACGATCCAGCGGACGTTCCGCGGCTACTGGCCGCAAGCGCACACGCGGACCTGGTCATCGGCTCGCGTTATGTGCCAGGTGGGCGCATTGAGAACTGGCCAGAGTATCGCAAGGTGCTGAGTGCCTTCGCGAACCGCTATGTTCGCGCGGTCACAGGCCTGCGGATCGCCGACAGTACAAGCGGCTTTCGGTGCTGGCGCCGCGAGCTTCTTCAGCAACTGCCCCTGCATCAGATTGTCTCGAGCGGCTATGCGTTTCTGGTTGAACTCGCGTGGGAAGCGGCATCGACCGGGTGCCGCATCTCCGAGGTGCCCATCACGTTTGTCGAGCGACGGCGCGGCGCGTCAAAGCTCTCGGGGCGAGTCGTGATCGAATCTGCACTCGTACCGTGGCGCCTCGCCGCACGCGGCCGGGCCTCGACACGGAAGCAAGCGTAGCGGGAGGTTCACCACGGGCTGACAGCGGGTCCGCAGCCAAGGGACGGCTCGGTTTCTTGCCCGCAACGCCTTTCCAGACTACGCGCGGCCGGTGATCAGGGTCGCCTCCAGATTCCGCAGCCGGACCAAGTTATAGACCGTGGCGGCGAAGGTAAGCTGCCAATCCACGAGGGCGACACCGCGATGCCGGAGTTTGCGCAAGCCGCCGACGGTCTTCATCCAGCCAAAGACCTGTTCTACGAGTTTCCGTTTCCGCTGACTGACGTGATAGCCCGCATGCCGCGTGGTCCGGCCATCGATCGCACTCCAGCGGACCTTCTGAGCAACGTGGGGCGTGACGGCCCGGATACGGACAGCGGCCACAAAGCTTGCCACATCGTAGCCCTTGTCCGCCCCGACCGTGCTGCCCGGCGGCGCGCTGGCCTCCAGCAACAGCGCCGCTGCCTCGCGTTCGGCGGTCCCCGTCGCGTGAGTCGCGCAGACGTTGGCGACAAGTCCCTGTCGATTGTCCAGCAGCACGTGGCCCAGATACGCCAGCTTGGCTTCCTTCCCCTGGCCCTTCCGAGGCAGCATCGCCTCCGGATCGGTCGTCGACTGGTGCGTGTCGTTGCGCCGCCGCTCCCCGTGGAAGTTGACCGTGGGATTCCCGGGGTCATCGGGCGGGTCGCTCTCCGCCGCGTCCCGGCACCGAAAGCTCTTCAGGCTGGCCCACGCTTCCAATTGGGTCCCATCCACAGTGAAGTGTTCGTCCGAGAGCAGCCCGGCCGCCCGCGCGTGGGCCTGCACCGCATCAAAGAAGGCGGCCGCGAGATCGCCCGCCAGCAGCCGGTCGCGATTCTTGGTAAACGTGGTGGGATGCCAAACCGGGTCGTCCAAATTCAAGCCCACGAACCAGCGGAACAGCAGGTTGTAATTGAGCTCTTCCATCAGCAGCCGCTCGCTCCGCACCGTGTAGAGCACCTGCAGCAATAACGCGCGCAGCAGCTGTTCCGGCGGGATCGACGGACGCCCTGTGTTGGCGTACAGGCCGGCGAACCTGCGCGACATCGTTCTCAGCGCTTCGTCCGTCAGCGCGCGAACCGCGCGGAGCGGATGGTCGGCTGGCACGCGCTGTTCCGGCGACAGGTAGCTGAACATGTGAGTGCTTTGCTCATCGTGTCCGCGCATGATGGGGCTCCCTTCAGCGGTGTTGGGAGCATGGTAGTACGCCGGGATCGATCTGTCGATCCCATTTCACGGAGTTTTTCAGCAGCCTGCTAGTGTCCTGTAACCGTGATTCGTCACCTAATTCCCTGGCGGAGCATGCCGGCCTGCGGCGTTGCTCCTCCATCACATATGGCCAGTATTCCCAGCCGTCGCGCCCTGCCGTCGGGGCGCTGCGCTCCGGAGCTTACGCCGGGAATCACGGTTGCCGGACACGGGATTTGAGACCCCTCATGCAGACTCCGACCAGATCGCAGCCGGCGAGCATCAGTATATTTTTTCCCGCGTATAACGACGGCGCAACGATCGCGAGCCTCGTACTGCGCGCGGTTGATGTTGCCACCCGCTTGACGCTAGATTTCGAGGTAATCATCGTCAACGACGGTAGCTCCGACGCGACACTGGAAATCGCGGATGAGCTCACTCGCACCTATCCGCAGGTGCGCGCGGTGCATCATCCGCACAACCGCGGCTACGGCGGGGCGCTCCGCACTGGTTTCGCCTCGGCAACGAAGGACGTCATCGCGTATACGGACGGTGACGCCCAGTACGATCCGCGGGAGTTTGAAGTCCTGTGGAACCGGCTTTCGCCGGACGCTGACGTCGTTGCCGGGTACAAGATCAGCCGCTCCGATCCCTGGTATCGCATCATCATAGGGCGGGTGTACCACCACACGGTCAAGATCCTGTTTCGCCTGCAGGTCCGTGATGTCGACTGTGACTTCCGATTGTTGCGCCGCGAGGTATTCGATCGCGTCACGCTGGAACGCGACACCGGCGTGATCTGTCTCGAGATGATGCTGCAAAATCCAGGACGCAGGCCTGCGAATCGCCGAGGTCCCGGTCCACCACTACCACCGCACGCACGGCCGGTCGCAATTCTTCAACTTCCGTCGCGTCTTCCGTACCGGCGTCGACGTCCTGAAACTCTGGATGACGCTCGTTGTTCTCGGCCGCGGTCGGAACTCCTCGCCAGTCCCGCTCCGCAACCAGACGGTCGGCGGCGCGGCGCCCCCGGAATCGACCAAGAGATGAGCACGCAACCACCGACAACCGGAGGCGACTACCGGACGTTCTATCGGAATCGCCGCGTCATGATCACCGGCGGACTCGGGTTCATTGGCAGTACACTCGCGCACCAACTGGTCGCGCTCAAGGCGCGTGTCCTGATCGTCGATTCTCTTATTTCGGACTACGGCGGCAACCCGTTCAACATCGTCGGCATCGAGGACCGCGTGCACGTCAACACCGCCGACGTGCGCCAGTCCAGCACGATGAACCGCCTGGTCCGTGACCAGGAGGTCATCTTCAACCTCGCTGGCCAGGTGAGCCACATCGACAGCATGGAGGATCCCTACACCGATCTGGAGATCAACTGTCGCGCTCAGCTGTCGATTCTCGAAGCGTGCCGTCGCTTCAACCCAGCGGTGAAGGTCGTGTTCGCGGGCACCAGGCAGGTTTACGGGCGTCCAGAAAGCCTGCCCGTCACCGAACAGCATCTGGTGAAGCCAACTGACGTCAACGGGATCAACAAGGCGGCGGGCGAGTACTACCATCTCGTCTACAACGACGTTTTCGGAGTGCGCGCCTGCTCCCTCCGCCTGACCAACGTGTATGGCCCTCGCCAGCTCATGAAGCACAACCGGCAGGGCTTCATTGCCTGGTTCCTGCGTCTGGCTCTGACGGACCAGGAGATCCAGATCTTCGGGGATGGCACGCAGCTCCGCGATTTCGTGTTCGTCGATGACGCCGCACACGCGTTTCTGCGTGCAGGCGCCCACGACTCGTCGAACGGGAGGGTGTTCAATGTGGGCGGCCTTGAACCGATCGCACACCGCGACCTGGTGAAGCAGATCGTGTCGATCGCCGGCACTGGCCGCCACCGCTGTGTCGAGTGGCCGCCAGAAAAAAAGGCGATCGACATTGGCGATTTCTACGCCGACTCCTCCCTGAGCGAGCGCACCTTCGGATGGCGTCCGACCACGCCGCTCGCGGACGGCCTCGCGCGCACGCTGGACTACTAGCGCGCACATCTGCATCACTATGTGCCGACAGAACCATCTTGAATCACAGCGCGCGAAGTGCCGTCTCACCCGACCCGGGCCTTGTGGCCTCCCGGTCTGACACAGGGCTGCCAGAGGCGTATACTGGACTAGTTATGCGTTTACGGCTCCCGACGCTCGCCTCCGTCCTGCTGTGCTGGGCGCTGCCGCTCGACGCTCAGCAATCCATCGAGCTTGAGTTCAACGCCGGTCGGGTGACCCTCAATGCGCAAAACGCGGCCGCCCGAGAGATTCTCTCCGAATGGGCTCGCCTGGGCGGCGCGACGATCGTCAACGGCGAGGACATGGTCGGCCCCGCGATGACGATCGAGTTGGTCGACATGCCGGAACAGCAGGCGCTCGATATCATTCTCCGAGACTCGGCGGGCTATCTGCTCGCGCCGCGCCGCGCCGGGGCGATCGGCGCATCGGCATTCGACCGCGTCGTCATCCTGGCCACGAGTGCTGCACCAAGTAATCCACCCCCGGCGCCGGTCGCGGCTGCGGCTCCACGACCCACGCTGCGGCGTCCGCCCGTCATCGTGCGGCAGCCACCTGCAAATCCGGATGACCTGATCGGCCGTGGTGCCGATGCGGGCGGCGGTGGATTCGATCCCTTCGGCGGGCAAGGGGCCGGAGCGGCCGATCCGCAACAGCTCGTCAATCCCAATGCCATCCCGCAGCCGTTGGTCGGTCAGGACCCCGGCAGCCTGCTTGATCCGAGCCAGACTGGCGCCGGAATGATCCAGCAGGAAGCCACGCCGACCGGCGTTGCGCCAACACCGGGCAACCCATTCGGCATCCCGTTCGGGTCTTCATCAACGCCAGGCATCGTCACTCCGGTACCCGACCCGCAGCAGTAACCGCTGCGGCCGGCACCAGGTGGCCCGCAGCCAGACAGCGTACAATGGCGCGCGGCGGATCCGTGTTCCCCTCGACGCTAACGCTCTTTCTCAGACGATTGATGGCGTGGGTCCGAGGAGCGTTGCGGCGCCGACACGCGCTTTAGCAGGGACGCGGTCGCGTCGGCCGGCCGGATACCGCGGAAGCCAGCGTGACGTGGCTGACTCGCACCAACGACGACATCCGCGCGGTCACGATCACTGATACCGTAACGAATCGCATACGTCACAGACACCGTATCAGGTACCCATGGCACTCACTGACACGATCAACAGCCACATCACGGCGGCGATGAAAGCCAAGGACGCTGTTCGCCTGTCCACGCTCCGCATGCTGAAAACAGCGATGGTGACCAAGAGCGTTGAGAAAGGGCACAACCTGGAAGACGCGGAAGCCATGCAGGTCGTCTCGTCGCTCGTCAAGCAGCGGCGCGACTCCGCCGAGCAGTTTTCCAAGGCCGGCCGCACTGATCTGGCCGACAAGGAGACAGCAGAAATCGCAGTGCTTGAGGTCTATCTCCCTCCCGCCGCCACGGCCGCAGAGATCGAAGCGGCGGTAGCCACTGCCATCGCCGAGACGGGCGCCACTTCGGTCAAAGACATCGGTAAGGTGATGAAAGCCGTCATGCCGAAACTCGCCGGCAAGAACGCCGATGGCCGGACAATCAGCGAGTCGGTCCGACGCACGCTTGCCGTCTAGCTCCAGCCCCCCTTCTCCTCCATCTCCCACGCTCGCGCGTTCCGCTGCGTCCGCAGGCGCCGCGACGCTGACCAGCCGCATCCTCGGCGTGGTCCGCGAGCAGGTACTCGCGGCGCTCTTCGGTGCCGGCAACGCCATGGACGCGTACAACGTCGCCTTCCGCGTTCCCAATCTCGTACGCGACCTCTTTGCCGAGGGCGCAATGAGCAGCGCTTTTGTGCCCACGTTCACACGACACTTGACGACTGACGGCAAACAATCCGCCTGGCGCCTCGGCAACAATGTCGTCAATGGGCTGATTCTCATCACGGGCGCCCTCGTCGTCCTCGGGATCGTCTTCGCAGACCCGCTGATCGGCCTCTTCGCGGACGCCTACCGCGACGTGCCCGGAAAATTCGAGCTCACAGTCTTCCTCACGCGGCTGATGCTCCCCTTTCTCACGTTCGTGGCTCTGGCCGCGGCATGCATGGGCATGCTCAACGCGCTTCATCGCTTCTTCATCCCAGCGTTGTCGCCCGCGATGTTCAACGTGGTGACGATCATCTGCGCGCTTGGGCTCGTGCCGTTCATGCCCAGCGTCGGTCTGCCGGCGATCGCGGCGGTGGCGATCGGCTCGCTGCTCGGTGGCGTGGCGCAACTGGCGCTACAGTGGCCCGCGCTCCGGCGCGAGGGCTTCAGGTACCGCCCGACCCTCGATTGGCGCGACGACAGTCTTCGTCGCGTGCTCGTGCTGATGGGACCTGGCACGCTCGGCCTTGCCGCCACACAGATCAACGTCTTCGTGAACACGGTGCTCGCGACGGGCGAGGGCACCGGCGCGGTGTCTTGGCTGAATTATGCGTTCCGCCTGATGTACCTGCCAATCGGGCTGTTCGGCGTCTCGATCGCCACCGCCACGCTGCCCGCCATCTCCCGTCATTGGGCGAGGAACGACGAGAGCGCCACGCGCCGCTCGGTCGCCGACGGGCTGTCGCTGATGCTCATGCTCAACGTGCCAGCCACCGTGGGACTCATGGTGCTGGCAACGCCGATCGTGAGGGTGATTTTCGAGCGGAGCGCGTTTACGCCTGCCGACACTGCGGCCACCGCGGCGGCGCTACAGTTTTACGCGATAGGCCTTATCGGCTACTCCGTCGTGCGCATCACGTCTCCGGTGTTCTACGCGTTGGGACAGAGCCGAACGCCGGTTTTGGTCAGCGGCGCGACCGTGCTCCTCAACGTGATTCTGAATCTGTGGCTGGTGCAGGTCATGGGCTACCGCGGGTTAGCACTCGGCACGTCAGTCGCGGCACTCTTCAATGCGACGCTGCTGATGTTCCTGCTCAACCGGCGGCTCGACGGCATCGAAGGCCCACGGGTGGCCGGGGCGATGGCGCGCATCGTCATCGCGTCGGCGCTGATGGGCGGCGCGGCGATGGTGGTGGACTCGGTCGTCAGCGCCTGGCTACCCGGAAGCGGATTAATCGTTCAGGTCGTCCGCCTTACCGCGACGATCGGCGCCGCGCTCGGCGTTCTCTCGGCAGCCGCCTACGTCCTGCGGATCAAGGAACTTCGCGACGGGCTGGCGCTCGTGACCCGCAAATTGCGCCCTGGACCTCAGTGACATCGCGGCCCTTCGGCCTTCACCCCACCGTGGTGCTGCTGGCCGGCGCGCATTTTCTGGTGGACGGCTTCACCAACATCTTCGCCCCGCTGCTGCCGCTGTTCATTCCGCAGATGGGCCTCTCACTGGCAGCTGCCGGCACCCTCCAGATGTGTTTCATGCTCGCAAACGCCGTCGCGCAGCTTGGATTCGGCCACGTCGCTGACCGCTGGCGCCCGCGGACGCTGGTGATCCTTGGTCCGCTGATTGCTGTCTCGACGCTCCCGCTTGTTGGACTCGCGTCAAACCCGTGGACGCTCGGCGCCATCCTGGTCATCGGAGGCCTTGGTGCCGCCGCGTTTCACCCTCCCGGCGCCGCGCTGGTGCATCGGCTCGGCCAGGCGCGCACGGGTTTCGCCATGTCGTTCTACATCACCGGCGGGTCCCTGGGCTTCGCGTTGGGACCGTTGCTGTTTGCGCCCTTCGCCGAGCGCTACGGGTTGCGCTGGACGCCGGTGCTCATGGTGCCCGCGCTCGCGGTACTTGCGCTTGTCTTGCCGCGTGTCCCCCCCATCGACGGCGTCGGCGACAAGGGCGACCTCGCGGGTTACCGCGCACTGCTGCCGTACAAGCGGCCGCTGACGCTGCTCTACCTGATTGTCGTGACGCGCACGCTGACGGCGCTCAGCTTCGCGACGTTCATGCCGGTGATGCTGACGCGCAGAGGAATCTCGCTCACGGACGCAGGCATCGCCATCGGTGTGTATTTTCTTGCCAGCAGCGTCGGTGGATTTCTCGGAGGCCCCGTCGCAGACCGCTGGGGCCCCAGGATTGTCATCCTCTGGTCGCTCGTGCTCGCGGTGCCGTTTCTCGCGCTCGCGCCGATGCAAACGGGATGGACGTTCATGGCACTGGTGTCGATCGGCGGCTTCCTGCTGCAGTCGACCCTACCGGTGAACGTAACGTTCGGTCAGCTCATCGCCCCGATCAGCGCTGCGACGGTCTCGTCCTTGATGATGGGATTCGCCTGGGGAACCGGCGGCCTCAGCGTGCCGCTTGTGGGCATGCTCGCCGACCGCATCGGGATCGAGCGCACGCTGGTCGCCATGGCGTTTCTGCCGCTCATCTCGGCGCTGTTGGCCGTCCCGCTCCCGGCCGGGCGACTCGGACATCGCCCTGTCCTTGGGCATGTTGGTCATGCGGTTTCGGCGGGTGGAGATGTTGCTCAGTAACGCAAGTTGAAGCAGACTCAATCGCATGCCTACGCCCTATCGCTCCGCGTCCACCTTTTCATACTCTTTCGGCCCTGGACGCCTGACACCGGCGATCAAGGCTCTGGTGGTGGCAAACGTCGCAGCCTTCCTCGTGTCGACAGTCGAGCCGGCCATCACACTCAGCTTCGGCTTGCGTCCCGCCGATGTGGTCGGAGGCCTCCAGATCTGGCAGCCCGTCTCCTACATGTTCCTGCACGGTGGGGTGTTTCACCTGCTCTTCAACATGCTGGCGCTCTGGATGTTCGGCGTGGAGCTGGAGCGGACGTGGGGCAGCCGCTTTTTCACGCGGTTCTACTTCATCGTTGGGATCGGTGCGGCGTTCACGACGCTGCTGCTGTCGCTGATGCCACTGTCCTTCGCCGATCAGTTGTACTACTCACTCACGATCGGCGCCTCCGGCGCGGTCTATGGGGTACTACTTGCCTACGGGTTGTATTTTCCGCACCGCCCGATCTACCTGTATTTCTTCTTCCCGATTCCGGCGAAGTACTTCGTGATGATCATCGGGGCAATCTCGCTGCTGTCGGCGATGAACGGCCCTGGTGGGGGCGTCGCGCATACAACACATCTCGGGGGCCTGATCGTGGCGTACTTCTATCTCAAGGGTGGTTCACGCACGCGGCTGAAAGCGGAAATCAAGTATCGCTACTTGAAGTGGCGCATCAACCAGACGCGCCGACGGTTCGAGGTCCATGAGGGCGGCCGTTCCACTCCCATCGATCGCGTGCACTGACCCGCAAGGTCCGCCGACGCCGCGCTGACGGCCGTCTAGCGCGGATTTCAGGAGCGCGTAGCTCCCGAGCAACCGCAGGCAGTCCACTCCTGCCAGGGGGAGCACCTCGGCCGTCCGCTAGGCAGAAGTGAAATCCGCACTAGCTGCCCTCTCTGAGCCAGTCCTGCCGTACCGGACTGAAGACATCCAGCTCGAGCGTATCCTCAAGGGCCTCGGCCTGGTGGGGTACCCCTGACGGCACGTGCAACACTTCTCCCTCACGAACGGTCAGCACGTCCCCCCCAACGACAACCTTCAGCGCTCCCTGCAGGATGTAGGTCATCTGCTCGCTGTCATGCGAGTGCAGTGGCACAAGCGCGCCGCGCTTGAGATAAATCTGCGCCAGCATCTCGTGCTCGCCGGCCACGATTTTCTGCGAGATCATTTCCGTAATTTTTTCAAGCGCAATCTCATCCCAGCGGTGGACACGCGCGGTGGTCATGGCGTCCCGATAGTGCCATAATTCGGCCGGTATGAAGGGTTCCACCCTTACCCAGGATGCCGACTCGAAGATCGGCTCCCGGCGGACACGCACCACGGTCGACGGACTCACCCGGGACGATCTGCTGACCGCCTACCGCACCATGCTCCTGTCGCGGAAGATCGACGACAAGGAGATTCAACTCAAGCAGCAGAGTCAGGCGTATTTCCAAATCAGCTGTGCTGGGCACGAGGCCGTGCTCGTCGCGGCCGGCAGTCATCTGCGTGGTGGCTACGACTGGTTTTTTCCGTACTACCGCGACCGTGCGCTGTGTCTCACGATCGGTGTGACTCCGCTGGACATGCTCCTGGCATCGGTAGGTTCGAAAGACGACACCACATCCGGCGGACGCCAAATGCCGTCTCACTGGAGCAGTACCAGGCTCAATATTCCCTCCAGCAGCAGCGCCACAGGCACGCAGTGTCTGCATGCCGTGGGTTGCGCCGAAGCCGGCGTCATCTACCAGCGCGTGACACAGATCCCCGATCGCGAATCACATTTCCACGACGACCAGGTGACGTTTCTCTCGCTGGGCGACGGTTCGACGAGTGAGGGCGAGTTCTGGGAATCGCTCAACACCTCTTGCACCAATCAACTCCCGATCCTCTATCTCATTGAGGACAACGGGTACGCCATCTCGGTACCCGTGGAGGCGCAAACACCCGGCGGCGACATCTCGAAGCTCGTCGAGCATTTTCCAGGCCTGCACACGTTTCGCTGCGACGGCACCGACTTCCTGGCGAGCTACCGCACGCTCGGCGACGCGGTCGCTCATGTCCGCAGCAGGAAGGGTCCCGCCTTCGTTCACGCTTCGGTGACCCGCCCGTACTCGCATTCCCTCTCCGATGACGAAAAGCTGTACAAGACCGCTGCGGAGCGTGAGGCGGAGGCAAGACGGGATCCCCTGGTGCGCATGCAGCACTTCCTCAAGGCACAGGGGCTCGCAACCGACGAGGACCTCGCGGACATCCTCGCGTCCGTCGAGCGTGAGGTCAACGCCGCCGCCGAGCTGGCGATCGCGGCGCCGAAACCGGATCCGGACACGGCCGCGATGTACGTCTTCTCCGAAGACGTCGATCCGTCATCGTCCGATTTCGCGAGCGATCCGGAACCGACGGGTTCGCCAGAGACAATGGTTGCCAACATCAATACGACGCTGCGCGATGAGATGGACCGCGATCCGAGAATCGTCGTCTTCGGCGAAGACGTCGCGGATGCAAGCCGCGAGGAAGCGCTGGCAACCGTCTCCGGCAAGGGTGGGGTCTTCAAGGTGACACACGGTCTGCAGCGGACCCACGGCGGCGATCGTGTCTTCAATTCGCCGCTCGCCGAAGCCAACATCGTCGGTCGAGGCGTGGGCATGGCGCTTCGGCACCTGAAGCCGGTCGTCGAAATTCAGTTCTTCGACTACATCTGGCCTGCATTCATGCAGCTCCGCGACGAGATGGCGATGATCCGCTATCGCTCCAACAACACGTGGTCGTGTCCGATGGTGATTCGTGTCCCCATCGGGGGTTATCTCCGCGGAGGCGGACCGTATCACAGCCAGTCGGCGGTTTCGATCTTCGCGCACTCGCCGGGTATCCGGATCGCCTTTCCGTCCAACGCGCAGGATGCGGCGGGGCTCCTCAGAACGGCGATCCGCTGTGACGATCCGGTCCTGTTCCTCGAGCACAAACACCTCTACCGCCAGACCTACAACAAGGCGCCGTATCCCGGTCGCGACTACATGATTCCGTTCGGTAAGGCCGCCGTCGCCCGGGAGGGCTCCGATGTCGTCGTCTTCACGTGGGGCGCGCTTGTCCAGCGTTCACTGCTGGCCGCACAGCGGGCGGAGCGCGACGGCATCAGCGTGGCCGTCATCGATCTGCGCACGATCATTCCGTACGACTGGGAGACGATCGCCGCCTACACCGAAAAGACGAGCCGTGTCGTCGTCGTGCATGAGGACCAGTTGACGTGTGGCTTCGGGGCCGAGATTGCCTCCCGCATATCGCAGGATCTGTTCGAGCACCTCGACGCGCCGGTGACCCGAGTCGCGTCGCTCGACTGCCCCGTCGGCTATTCCCCGGTGCTGGAAGAGGCCATCCTGCCCGGCTCAGCCGACGTGCTCAAGGCGATTCGCACACTCGCGGCGTACTGACGTACAGCGCCTGACCGCGAGCCTCCGACGGCACCCGTATTCCACGGGCCACTCGACTCGTACAGGTAGTCACATGGCGTACGACGAGCGACAGGCAGTTCGGCTTCGACGGGTGTTGTCAGATCGGCCCGACATCGAAGAGAAGACCATGTTCGGGGGCCTCGCGTTCATGGCGCGGGGGCACATGTGCTGCGGTCTCGTCCGGGCACGGCTCATGGTGCGCGTTGATCCGAAAGCGTACGACCGTCTACTGGAAGAACCGTACGCGCGGCCAATGGATTTTACCGGGCGGCCGATGCGCGGATTCCTGTACGTCGAACCCGCCGGCGTCGCGACCGCAAAGGCGCTTCGCACATGGGTCGGCCGGGCTCTGGCGTTCGTGGAAAGTCTGCCCCCGACAGTGAAGCGCAAGAAAGCCGCCCGTGCACCGCGAGCGAATTGACAGCCGACCACCGTCCTCAGCCCCCACCACACGACGGGCTACACTCAGGCGATGCAGGCACCCGCGGACGAACAACTCGCCGTGCTGGCGCGCGTGCTCGACATTCTGCGCTCGCTCGGGATCGACCACATGGTCAGCGGGTCGATCGCAGGAAGCTACTATGCGCAGCCCCGGATGACGCGCGATATCGATCTCGTCATCGACTTGCGGCCTTCGTCTGCGGCGGGCCTGGCGGAGGCGCTCGCGCGGGAGTTCTACTGCGACGTCGGCGCTCTGGAGCGGGCCGCCTCGCGCCAATCGATGGCGAACGCGATTCACGATGACACACTGTTGAAGATCGATTTCATCGTGCGGAAAGACGACCCGTATCACCGGGAGGAGTTCGCGCGCCGTGTGACGTGCCAGCTGGGCACCGTGACAGCGGATGTCGTGACCGCCGAGGACCTGATCATCGCGAAGCTCCTCTGGCTGAAGCAGGGCAGCTCGCCCGTGCAGCGCCTGGACCTGGAGCACCTCGTGCACGACGTCGACGGGCTCGACTGGTCGTACGTGGATCGCTGGGCCGCCACGCTCGGCGTTGCCGCGTTGCTGGCGGAGGTGCGGGCGTGACCGTGCGGCCCTTCGACACGTCACCCGACATCGCGGAGCGGATCCGTCAACGGCTGCTGGCGCGGCCTGGGAGCGACCGCGTATCCATGGCCACACGGATGTTTCAGACGGCCAAGACGCTCGTCGTCTCGCGCGTGCGCGCCAGCGGTGTCACCGACGAGACCGACGCCCGCCTGGCGGTGTTGGCGCAACTCTATGGCGACGACCTCACACCCGCGCAGTTCGACGCCGTGCGCGCGCGTCTCGACGCGAAGCGTGGTCGGTAGAGAGCGACCTCCGCTGTTCGAGACGCGGCTCGCTCCACCCGGCCGCCGTCGCGCGAGGGGAGTGGGTCCTCTGCCCCGGGCGGCCTGGCGGGCGGCGGTCGTGCCGCGCGAGGCGACGCCGCCGGTGGAGCCCCAGTCCCGCAACGCGGTTGGTCAGCCGTTGTTAGATGCGCACGTGCCCGGCGTCGCGACCGCAAAGGCGCTTCGCACATGGGTCGGCCGGGCTCTGGCGTTCGCGGAAAGTCTGCCCCCGAAAGTGAAGCGCAGGAAAGCCGTCCATGCACCGCGAGCGAATTGACAGCCGACCACCGTCCTCAGCGACCGTGGTCGTCGAGGGGACACGTCCGTCCCTCCCGGGCGCTCGGCAGTCCTCGTCCCAGCGCACATAATGGGGCATGGGACGTATCAATTCAGTGGCCGTGCTCGGCGCGGGCACCATGGGAGCCCAAATCGCCGCCCACGTTGCCAACGCCGGTCTGCCATGCCTGCTACTCGACATCACCGCCGACGCGGCTGCGCAAGGCCTCGACCGCGCTCGCCGGCTCAAGCCCGCGCCGGCTTTCGCCCCCGACATCTGGGAGCTGATCACCACCGGTAGCTTCGACGCCGATCTTGCCCGCGTGCACGACAGCGACTGGATCGTCGAGGCCGTAGTCGAGCGCCTCGACATCAAGCGCGATCTGCTCGAGAAGGTCGATGCGGCGCGGCATCCGGGATCGATCGTCAGCTCCAACACGTCGGGAATACCGATCGCGGCGCTCGCCAAGGGGCGCAGCGACGATTTCCGGCAGCACTGGCTCGGGACGCACTTCTTCAACCCGCCGCGCTACCTGCATCTGCTCGAGATCATCCCGACGCCGGAAACGACGAAGGACGTCATCGATACCATCAGCCACTTTGCCGACCACCGTCTTGGCAAGGGCGTGGTCGTCGCCAAGGACTCACCGAACTTCATCGGTAACCATATCGGCCTCTACGGCATGATGCGCATCCTCGCCGCGGTCGCAAGTGGTGGTTACACGATCGACGAGATCGACGCCATCACCGGCCCCGCGCTTGGCCGGCCCAAGAGCGCCACGTTCCGCACGCTCGATCTCACGGGCCTCGACATCCTGGGCCACGTCGTCAGCAACCTCGGCGACCAGACAGGACGCGCGCCTGGCCGAAACGTCTGGACGTTGCCGCCGTTCTTTCTCCAGATGCTTGAGAAGGGACTGACGGGTGAGAAGGCCGGCCAGGGGTTTTACAAACGGGTCAAGCAGGCCGACGGCTCGTCGACCATTCTGACGATCGACCTTGACACGCTTGAGTACCGCGAGCGGCAGTCACCCGGGCTCGCATCCTTGGAGGCCGCGGCGTCGATCACCGATGTCCACGAACGTGTCCGTACGCTCTTCCTCGGGCAGGACAAGGTCGGCAGCTTCCTCCGAGAGACGCTGGCGCCGACCCTCGTCTACACCGCCGCAGTGACTCCGTCCATCGCGCATTCCCCCGACGATGTCGATCGGGTGTTGCGATGGGGATTCGCCTGGGACCTGGGTCCGTTCGAGCTGGTTGACGCCATCGGTATTCAGCACGTCGTTGACGCGACCCGTGAGACCAGCCCGGACCTGCTCGAAGCTGGCATCCCTCCGTTGTTACAGGCGCCCCTGGGCCAAGGGCTCGACGCGGTTCGGACCGGCGACGTCCCCCCTGCGTCGGTCGACCTGTACATTCTCGGCGCCGCCAAGGAACGGTCCGCCGTCATCAAGCAGAATCCTGGCGCCAGCCTGGTCGACCTCGGCGACGGCGTGCTGTGCGTCGAATTCCACACGAAGATGAATATCGTCGGCGGGGACACGATTGAGATGCTGCACGCTGGCGTGCAGGAAGCGTCGCGCAACTTCTCGGCCCTCGTTGTAGGTAACGACGCACCGAACTTTTCCGCGGGCGCCAACTTGATGCTCGTGCTGCTCGAAGCGCAGGAGGAAAACTGGGAGGAGATCGACCTAATGGTGGCCGCCTTCCAGCAGGCCACGACGGCATTGAGGTATGCAGATGTACCGGTGATCGTTGCGCCTGCCGGCCTTGCACTGGGCGGTGGTTGCGAGGTTATGCTGCACGCCGACCGGGTCCAGGCCGCCGGGGAGACCTACACGGGACTGGTGGAGGTCGGCGTCGGCCTGATTCCAGCCGCCGGCGGCACCAAAGAGATGGTCGCGCGCTCGTCGGAGGGCATGCCCCAGGACACGTCTGACTACCTCCCGCCTGTGGAACGGGCGTTCGAGACGATCGCCTTCGCGAAGGTCTCAGCCAGCGCTCCGGACGCCGAACGCCTCGGCTATCTCAGACCTATCGATGGGGTGACGATGAATCGAGAACGCTTGCTCGCGGATGCGAAATCGCGAGCTCTGAGCCGCGCCAGCGAGGGGTACGCGCCGCCGGCCCGACGCCACGCCATTCGCGTCGGCGGCGACGCCGTGCTGGCACCGCTGAAGCTTGGCATCCACCTCGCGTGGCGCGGGGGCCGAATCAGCGACCATGACGCCCTCGTCGGTCGAAAGCTGGCCACGGTCATGGCCGGAGGCGCATTGCCGCATCCATCAACGGTCACCGAGCAGGAACTCCTGGATCTCGAGCGCGAGGTGTTTCTCAGCCTCATTGGCGAGAAGAAGACGCTGGAACGCATTCAACATACGCTCAAAACTGGAAAACCACTGCGTAACTGACCGTGACCACGGAGCGCAGGTGACATGAACATCATCGACCATGGCGAGGGAACGCCCGTTGTTGTCGTCCCGGGCATCCAGGGCCGGTGGGAGTGGATGGCGCCGGCGATCGATGCGCTCGCCCAGCACTGCCGCGTGATCACGTTTTCGCTCGCCGATGAGCCATCGTCTGGGGGCCGGTTTGACAAGAATCGCGGTTTCGGCAGCTACGTAGACCAGGTCCGCGATGCGCTCGACGCGGCGCACTTGCGGAAGGCCACGATCTGCGGCGTCTCTTACGGTGGGCTCATCGCGGCCGCGTTCGCCGCGCGGTACCCCGAACGTACATCGTCGCTCGTGCTCGTGTCCGCGCTATCGCCGTCGTGGAAGCCCGACGCCCGCGTTCGGTTCTACCTCCGTGCGCCGCGTGTGCTCGCGCCGCTATTTATGCTCGCGTCGGTTCGAATGCACCGAGAGATCGCGGCCGCCAGTGACGGCGTCGCCGCGGGCATCGTGGCCGCAGTGCGACTGGGGTGGCGCTGCGCCACGCACATGTTTTCACCCTACCGCATGGCGAGGCGCGTGCGTCTGCTCGAGGCTTGCGATTTCGCAGCGGAATTGTCGTCGACCACTGTGAAGCCGACACCCGCACTGATCATCACCGGCGAACCGACCCTCGACCGCGTGGTGCCGGTAAGTGTCACGCACGAGTACCTTCGATGGTGGCCGAGCGCGCACGCGGCTACGCTCCGTCGCACCGGGCATCTCGGGTCGATGACGCGCCCGATCGACTTTGCTGAACTCGTCGTGCCGTTCGCCAGACGCGCCGATCATCAGCATCATGCCTGGAGGCGCGTTGGCTAGCCTCGCGCGCGAGATTCCAGGACCTGCCGGCCCGCTTGAGGTCGTCTGGAACATGCCGACGGGATCGCCGCGGGCGGCCGTAGTCCTGGCACACCCGCTACCCACAGCCGGAGGCACGATGCACACCAAAGTGGTGTTCCGGGCTGCCAAGGGGCTGGCGCGCATAGGCTGCGTTGTGCTTCGATTCAACTTCCGCGGTGTCGGATTGAGCGCGGGCACCTGGGACGATGGTCGAGGAGAGCGCGATGACTACAGGGCGGCCGTCGACTACATGGCGGGGGCCTACCCCGATCTCGAAATGTGGGCCGCCGGTTTCTCCTTTGGCTCGTACATCGCGCTGACCGTCGGCGCAGGCGACGCGCGCATCTGCGCGCTCATTGCGATCGCCCCACCCGTGCACTCGTACGACTTTACATCGGTGCGGTCGTCACACAAACCGACCTTTATCATTCATGGCGAGCACGACGAACTCATCTCTCTCAAGCTCGTCCGGCGTTTCTATGCCACACTCGAAGGGTCCAAAGAACTCATCGAGATCGATCGTGCGAATCACCTGTTCGATGGCCAAGCGAGCGAAGTTGGGGATGTGCTCGCCGATTTACTCGAGGACTTCACATGCAAGAAGCAGTAGTCGTCTCGGCGGCGCGAACGGCCGTCGGCAAAGCACCCAACGGCTCGCTGAGGACCGTGCGCCCCGACGAGATGGCCGCGACCGTGATCACAGAAGTGCTGCGGCGCGCACCGGACATCGACGCCTCGGACGTCGACGATGTGATTCTCGGGTGCGCCATGCCGGAAGCGGAACAAGGACTCAACGTCGCCCGCATCGCCAGCCTCCGTGCAGGCGTGCCGGTCGGCGCGTCCGCGGTGACCATCAACCGCTTCTGCTCGTCTGGTCTGCAGTCGATCGCCTTCGGCGCAGAGCACATCATGTGCGGCTTCACGCAGGCTGTCGTGGCTGGCGGCACCGAGTCGATGAGTATGGTGCCGATGGGCGGGAACAAGCTCTCGCCCAATCCCGCGTTGGTGGACAGCTACCCGGACGTGTACCTGAGCACGGGACTGGTGGCGGAGAACCATGCGCGCGAAAACGACATCAGCCGTGAGGCGCAAGACGAGTTCGCGCTGCGCAGTCATCAGCGTGCGATTGCCGCCATCGACGCAGGTCGATTTACCGACGAGATCACGCCGCTGACGTTTCGTGTGTCGGCTCCCACCAACGGATCCGGCGCTCGCGAGATGCGGGAGATCTCGTTTGTGCAGGACGAGGGACCGCGACGCGACTCAACACCGGAGGCGCTCGCGAAGCTTCGGCCGGCCTTCCACGTCGCCGGCAGCGTAACCGCGGGCAATTCATCTCAGATGAGTGACGGCGCAGCCGCGGTGCTGGTGACATCGTCGGAGTTGGCCAAGGAACGTGGGCTGACGCCGCTTGCTCGTTTCGTGGCTTTCGCCACGGCCGGCGTGGAGCCGGAACGATTCGGGATCGGTCCTGTGCCGGCAATCAGAAAAGTGCTGAAGCTCGCCGGCCTGTCGCTCGATGACATCGGTCTGGTGGAGTTGAATGAGGCTTTTGCTGCGCAAGCGCTGGCCTGTCTGCGCGAACTTCCGATCGATCCGGACCGACTCAATGTGAACGGCGGCGCGATCGCCCTTGGGCATCCGCTTGGCTGCACCGGCGCCAAACTCACGGCGACCCTCCTATCCGAGATGCACCGGCGCAAGGTCCGGTACGGCATGGTGACCATGTGCGTCGGTGGCGGCATGGGGGCTGCCGGCATCTTCGAGCGCATGTAACGAGCACCTGTAGCGAACGACGGTAGGAGCACGACATGGACACGGAACAGACGGCGCGGACAGGCGGATCGTGGCTGTTGGACGATGAGCAGTCGACGGTCTTCACGCCTGAGATGCTGTCAAATGAGCACCGCCTCATCGCGCAGACCACCGACGAGTTCGTCGACACGGAGGTACTGCCCAACCTCGACAAACTCGAGGCGCACGATTGGTCACTTGCGCGCACGCTCGTTCGCAAGTGCGGCGAACTCGGACTGCTCGGCACGAACGTGCCCGAGCAATACGGGGGACTCGACCTGGACAAGGTCTCGTCGCTCATCGTCTCCGAACGAATAGCACGAGCCGCGTCGTTCGGGACGACCTACGGGGGTCAGGCCAATCTGTGTATCTTGCCGATCGTCTTGTTCGGCACGGACATCCAGAAGCAGACCTACCTTCCGAAGCTCGTCGCCGGCGAACTTGTCGGTGCGTATGCCCTCAGTGAAGCAGGTTCGGGTTCCGACGCGTTTGCAGCCAAGACGCGAGCCACCCGGGAGTCCGACGGCACGTGGACGCTGAACGGCGAGAAAATGTGGATCAGCAACGGAGGGTTCGCGGATGTGATCATTGTCTTCGCCAAGGTTGATGGCGAACATTTCACGGCGTTCATCGTGGAAAAGCGCTTCCCCGGAGTAAGCGCCGGTCACGAAGAACACAAGATGGGTCTGCACGGCTCTTCGACCACGCCCATCCTGCTGCAGGATGCGAAGGTTCCGGCGGAGAACGTGCTGGGAGAGATCGGCAAAGGTCACAAGGTTGCGCTGAACGCGCTGAACTTCGGCCGGTTCAAGCTCGGAGGCATGAGCGTGGGCGGTTGCCGGTCGGCCATCGGCGAGGCCGCTCGTTACGCGGGCCAGCGTAAACAGTTCGGCCACCCCATTGCGGACTTTGGCGCCATCAAGCACAAGCTGGGAGAGATGACAGCGCGAACCTACGCAATGGAAAGCCTCACCTACAGGACGGTTGGCCTGATTGACGACATGCTGGCCAACAGCGCCCACGACGGAACCGCCACCGCCCGCGCTTTCGAGGAGTACGCCGTTGAGGCGTCGATCGCAAAGGTCGGTGGCACCGAGGCGCTCGACTTCGTGCTCGACGAGAATATTCAGATCCACGGCGCCAACGGATTCGTGAAGGACTACCCGGCCGAGCGGTACTACCGGGATTCCCGTGTGAACCGTATCTTCGAGGGAACCAACGAGGTCAACCGCATGCTGATCCCGGGCATGCTGATCCGCCGCGCGCTCAAGGGGGAACTTGAGCTGATTCCCGCCGCCAAGCGCCTGCAGGAGGAACTGCTGTCGCCGTCGACACCCGTCATCAGGTCGAGTGATGACGACGTCCTCGACGAAGCCCTGCGCATCGCGGTCGCGTTCAAGAAAGTGGCGCTGATGGTGCTCGGCACGGCGATGCAGACCTACGGGCAGAAGCTCAACGACGAGCAAGAGGTCCTCAGCTACGCGGCCGACATCATCATCGACGCCTATGCGGCCGAAAGCGCCGTGCTGCGGGCGCGTGCCGCAGTCGCAGCTGCGCATCCACGCCCGGATCTCCACGAGGCGGCTGCGCGCACGTTTGTCAACGACGCGGCGCAGCGGGTGGATGCAGCCGCTCGCAACGCGCTGGCCTCGATGGCCGACGGCGACACACTCCGGGTCCTTCTGGCCGCGCTCCGCCGGCTTCTCAGGGTTGCTCCAGTCAACACCGTGGCCCTGCGGCGGCGCCTCGCGGATGCGTCAGTGGCGCGTGGGCGGTATATTCTTGAATCGTGACCTACCGACTCAAGCTCGCCGTCGTCGCCTGCACGATCGCCCCGCTCGCCGCCTGCTCGTCTGGGCCGTCTGCGCCTGACGATTCAGCCTATGTCGAAGGGCTCGCGGCCGCCCGAACGGACAAGGACACGTACTTCGTCGAAGGCCGGGGCTCGCCGGTGCCGCCAGAGAAGCGCGACGCTCTGCTGCCGTTGCCCTACTATCCAATCGACCCGGGTTACGCGGTACCCGCTGCACTCAGGCTGTCTGATGAGCGCCCACTCTTCGACATGCCCACGTCAACCGGAGCAATCCGGAGGATGCAACTCGTCGGGGTCCTCGAGTTCTCCCTCCTGGGCGCACCACGGAGCCTCGGTGCCTTTGTGCCAGAGGGCACCCAGCAGATCACCAGCCTGTTCGTTCCGTTTGCCGACCTCACGACCGGCGACAGCACCTATAGTGCGGGCCGATACCTGGACATCGACACGACGACGACCGGGTACTACACGATCGATTTCAATCAGGCGTACAACCCCTACTGCGCGTACAACGAAGCGTACGAGTGCCCCTATCCGCCACCACCGAACAGGCTGAATGCCTCGGTGCTCGCAGGCGAGCAGGCCCCGGGGGGATGACTGGGGCCCTGCAATCGATCGTCTTCGACTTCGACGGAGTGATCGCCGACAGCGAGCCGCTGCACTTCCGCGCGTTCCAGCAAACGCTCGCCGACGAAGGCATCACACTGAGCGCCGCCGAGTACTACGCGCGCTACCTGGGCTACGACGATGTGGGCCTTATACAGGCACTGACGACAGATCGTGGAATACCGATGGACGCTTCGCGAATGTCCGCGCTGCTCGCCGTCAAGGGAGCCCAGCTCCAGGACATGCTCAGTGGCGAGCATGTGTTGTTCCCCGGCGCGGTGGACTTCATCCGCAACGCGGCAGCGGAAGTGCCGATCGCAATCGCCTCGGGAGCGCTGAGGCGAGAGATTGTGGAAATCACCGAGGCGGCTGGCATCAGTAACCTCTTCACGGTCATCGTCGCCGCCGGGGACACGCCGCAGAGCAAGCCGTCGCCGGCGCCATATCTGCTGGCATTCGAGCAGTTGCAGCTACATACCGGACGCGACCTGGACCCGCGTCGCTGCGTGGCCATTGAGGATTCGCAGTGGGGACTCGACTCCGCCCGTGGAGCCGGGCTGCGGTGCGTAGGGCTCACCAATAGCTACGAAGCCAATGGCTTGCAGGGTGCCGACCTCGTCGTCACAGGCCTGGATGCCCTGACGCTGCCAGCTTTGAATCACGTCTGCGCGACCGATCCGCAGGCTGCGGAACACCAGCATGCGTAAGGGACTCGCTGACGCCCTCACCGCCGCATCCAACGCGCCCGGCACGGAGCTGGCGGAGGCAGCGCTCATCATCGCCCAGATCGAATATCCCCAGCTTGACGCGGCCACGTACCTGGGCCAGTTGGACAGGATGGGGGACGCGGCCCGCCGGCGCATCGAGCAGCACACGAGTCATACCGGCGACGCATCTACACTGTCGTGCATCAAAGGCCTCAACGCGTACCTGTTTGACGACGAGCACTTTGTCGGCAACCGCGACCGCTACGAAGATCCCCGCAACAGCTGCCTCAACGAAGTGCTCGACCGACGTACCGGCATTCCGATCACGCTGTCGGTGGTGTACCTGGAGATTGCCTGGCGCGCCGGCCTGCCGATCCACGGCGTCAACTTCCCAGGACACTTTCTCGTCTGCGTGCCGGAAGACACCGGCCGCGACCACGGCCGCCTGATCGTCGATCCGTTCCATGCCGGCGCGCTGCTCTCAGAGCACGATTGCCGACTGATGCTGCAAAAGCACGTCGGCTCCGAAGTGGCCTTCAGCACATTGCTGCTGGCCCCGGCCACTCGCCCGCAAATCATCGTCCGCATGCTGCTCAACTTGAAGCGCATCTACGTGCACATGCGGTCGTTTCCGCAGGCGCGCGATGTGACAGAGCTGCTGCTGGCCGTTACACCGTCGGCCATCAGCGAGCTTCGTGATCGCGGCCTGCTGGCCTACCACCTGAACGATTTCACCAGCGCGCTTCGCGACCTGCAAACCTACCTCAAGATCGCGAGCATGGGGGAACTCGACGAGGAAGAGCGTGAGGAGCACCAACAGCTCTGGGAACACGTGAAGACACTTCGCCGCAGAGTCGCGTCACTCAACTAGCTAGCTCCCCTGCCGAGCGGCTACTGCCCGGGTGAACGGGCCACGGCGTTGTCACCAGATTCCAACAGCGTCTTGAGCGCAGCCAGATCCTTCCGATTGGCGCTTCTGACTGCCCTCGCCATAAACGGGGCCATCAGCCTCGAAAACCCCGCCGGGATACCTCGATTCCTCAGCGTCATCCTCGTGCCCCCCTCAGGCGTGGTTTCCCAGGTGTAGGTGGTCTCCATCGGGAACGGCCCCTCGGCAGTTCGCATCACGAACCGTTCACCAGGAACCAGTTCCACCACTTCGTAGGTGTAGGCCAGGCGCCGGCCGAGAAACTGGGCGACAAACGCCATTTGTGACCCGACTTTCACGGGCGGTTGAGTCTTCCACTCGATGGACTTGATGTTCACGAACCAGGAAGGCGTGTGATCGGGGTTCGAGGCATACGCAGCGACCTGGTCTCGTGGCCGTCGGATGGTGATCTCGCTCGACACATCGACTGTCATGGTTGCACTCTGCCTCCCCCAGCCCCAGCGCTCGCCGCCTTCTTGTTCGGGCGAACGACACCAGCCACTGGCGCACGGCGCGGGCTGTCACTCGAGGTTCGCGATCTCCTGATACAGGTACGCAGACGCTATGACACCGTTGTGGAAATTGCCCAGATCGAGCTTCTCGTCCGGCGCGTGCGCATTCTCATCGGGAAGCCCGACACCGAACAGCACGCTCGGTAGCCCAAGCTCGTCCTGGAACGTGGAGACGACCGGAATCGAGCCGCCCTCGCGGCTGAAGACCGGCGTCTGGCCGAACCCCTGTTCGATCGCGCGGCCGGCGGCGCGCACGAACTTGTTGTCAAACTCCGTCATCCACGGTTTCCCACCGTGCATGCGGGTCACCGTCAACGCCATCGTCGGGGGGCAAAGCTTCTTGACGTAGGCCTCGAACAGCTCGGCCACCGTATCCGGACTCTGGTCGGGTACCAGTCGCATGCTGATCTTCGCCATCGCCACGGCCGGCAGCACCGTCTTGGCGCCGTCGCCCGTGAACCCCGACAACAGTCCGTTGACCTCGAGTGTGGGCCGCGCCCACACACGCTCAAGCGTTGAGTACCCCTTCTCGCCGAACAGACGCGGAGCCTCGAGTTCCTTGCGATATCTCGTGTCACTGAACGGCAGCTTCTTCCACTCCTCGCGCTCCGCGTCGCTCAACGGTCGGACGTCGTCATAGAACCCTGGAATCTTGACGCGGCCGCCGCGGTCCTTCATCTGCGCCAGAATCTGCGTCAGCACGAACGCCGGGTTGGCAACCGCCCCACCGAAGGAGCCCGAGTGCAAATCGCTCTTCGTTCCGCGAAGATCGATCTGGAAGTACGCGAGGCCGCGCAGTCCGTAGCAAATCGACGGCACGCCTCGATCGAACATCGGCGAATCCGAGATCACGACGACATCCGCCGCAAGCTCCTCCTTGTGGTCGCGAACGAAGTTGTCGAGGTTCGCGCTCCCGACCTCCTCCTCGCCTTCGATGCAGAACCGCATGTTGACCGGCAGTCCCCCCGTCTGCTTCATGAACGCCTCGACCGCCTTGATGTGCATGAACACCTGGCCTTTGTCGTCCGCGGCGCCCCGCGCGTACAGCTCCCCGTCGCGCACGGTGGCCTCAAACGGTGGCGTCGTCCAGAGATCGAGCGGATCGACCGGCTGCACGTCGTAGTGGCCATAGAACAGGATGGTCGGTTTACCCGGCGCGCCGAGCCAGTCTCCGTACACCACTGGTTGGCCCGGCGTCTCAACTAGCCGTACGTTCTGCATGCCCGCCGTGCGGAGCGCGTCGGCGGTCCATTCCGCTGCGCGTCGGACATCCGCGGCGTGCTCGGGCAACGCGCTGATGCTGGGAATGGCGAGGTATTGCTTCAGCTCATCGACGTAGCCGTCGCGATGAACGTTGATGAAGTCGAGTACGTCGTTCATGGCTCAATTCTATGCGGCGCAGCGTCTATGGACGACGCCTGTAGACGACGTCTCCAGACAGGATCCCCTGATAGAGCCTCCAGGCGCACCTGGCCGCGTCCGTCTACGCGTTGCGACGGCGTTTGATGTCGAGGGCGATCGACAGTGTGAAGTAGTAAATCGGAAACGCGAACGAGGCCCAGAAGATCGGCTGTGATACGTCCGGCGACTGCCACAGCATCGCGAACATCAGCAACGCCCAGATCGCGCCAAGCCCCATCGTCGGCACCCGCCAGGCGACGGTGCGTGACGGGTAGATATACCGAACCGGCACGAACACCATGATCACGAACGCCGTCACGATCGCCGCGTTGACCTCAGGGCTCCATCCGGCCACATAGAGATAGAACACCACGACGTTCCAGTACGACGGGAACCCGGTAAAAAAGCCATCGGCCGTCTTCGCGTCATTCCGGCTGAAGCCGTATGCACTGGAGAGCAGCATCGCGGCGACAAGGAGCGTCGACCACCGATCGGGCACCAGCAGCGCATGCCAGACGAAAAACGCCGGCACGAACACGTACGTCAGATAGTCAACGATATCGTCCAGCTTCGCGCCGTCGACCCCCGGAAGGCGCGAGCCAACATCCGCGCGGCGGGCCAGCACGCCGTCGGTCGCATCGACGACCACGGCGAGAAAGAGCCAGAAGAACGCATCCTGATAGCGGTCGTAGAAGATACGGTTCAGCGCGAGAAAGGCGAACAGGGCGCCGCTTGCCGTGTAGAGATGGACGAGCCAGGCAGTCATGATGGAACGGCTATAACCTTCTCACAACCGCGGGAAAATCGCGCCAGACCGGCACGCCGCAGAAGTGCGACCCCTCAGTGCATCTGGGAGAAATCAGACCGTTGCGAATCACGCAGGGCGGCCCCAGATGGCGACCAATGCGCGGATGCACCGCCCGCACCTGCTCCACCTCGTCCATCGACGCCAGGTAGATCTCCTCTTGTGCGTTGAAGCAGGTTCGCAGCGTCCACTTGTGCAGCAGCGCAAGCAGCGATCCCGACTCTACGAAACGAAGCGTCTTGGCGTTGGGCAGCACGTACAGCGCGAACTCCAGCGGAACGCCCAGCTCGAGCAACCGGTTCTTCGCGGTCCACGCCTCCTGCATGGCACTGTCGTACAGCGCACGCGCGCGCGCGTTGGCCGCAATCAGCCTCGGTGTGATGTAGTCGGGCGCCGACGTGTCGGCGAACGTCATCAGCGGACGCGAGGCCGGCACGAGGCGATGTCTCTGGTCCTGCGAATCCGCGGTGTGGCTCAGGCGCTTCTCGAAGACGTAGTTCGCGTGATGCAGTGACCGCATCAACGGTGAGTGGTACGACACGTTGAGGACGTCCAGCCTGTACGCGTTCGCGGCTGGGTTCATCACCCGGTCCAGCGCCTCGTCATCCGACATGTCGTCCGACTCCAGCCCGAACACGGAACGCACCGACTCGGCCACGATCGCCTCGGCATCGGCTGACGTGTCGCGGAGCTTCGACCATCGGCCCCCGAGTCTCGCGTCGAAGGCGGCTGCATACCGATCGCCGCTTCTCTTCGCCGAGGGAAACTCTGCCTCCGGTAGCCCGTCCGCCTCGATGGGACCGAGCCCAACCTTCTCGAAGAACAGCGGGTCCCATTCCTTCACCAGCCGCACCATCTCGCCAATCACGACGCGTGCCTCGTGCGGCGTGTCGCTGGTGTTCACCATGCGCTGCAGGCGGTGCAGCACGATGCCGGACACCGTGTGCACCATCGACGTGAAGGCCCCGATCGGAATCACGTAGCGAGCGGTTTCGATCGCCCGTTTGTCCGCGTCGCGATCGATCCGCTTGAGGCGATCGAGATTCGAGTTCGGCTGTACGTATCGGAGTTCCTTCAGAATCGTGACGGCGTCGTCCTTGAGCAGTGCCGACAGCTCGGCGTAGCGGTCCCACGCACGCACGATCGCGTCTTCGTACACGCTGAGCGCTTCGCCCGAGAGCGGCGGCACGAAGGCTCGCGGCTCCTTCAGCTTGACGTAGCGCTGGCTGGACTGTTCAGAGTTGTAGAAGGGATAAGAGTGCAGGAACGTCCAGACAAACTGACGCGACACGTTCTCGAGCCCGAACTCGAAGTGCGCGTGCTGATAGACGGTGTGGTGACCCGCGTCGAACGTCAGCCCGCCGATCGTGTCGCGCTGCTTCTCGGTCACCTCCTCGGTGCCAATCACCCGCGGGGAATAGCATGTGCGCGCGGCGGCGATAGCGCCATCAAACGGAACGGTCGGTGCGGTTCGGAGCGTGACGAGGGGCGGCGCGGTGGCGAGCACGGAGCACGATTATAAATCGCTCCACCGCGCCGAAGTAGTTTCGATCCATCGTCTGGCCGCTTCCCTTTCTCTGATGCACTACCCGAGTGCGTGTCATCTCGACGGCCACGCCTCATCTCCGCATGTTGCCTCCGAACAGCAGGCTCACACGTGGTCCGGACCTCCTTGTTTCGCTTGAGTCAAAGGAAGGTGGACCTGGCCTTCGGATGCGCCCTGCAGGGCGCGACCGTGCGCTATCTCGATATCGATGCCGAGCCGCAGCGCGGACCGCGGAGAATGTTGCGGGCGAAGGGGCGCAGCCGACTCGGCCCGACTCGACATCACCGACGGGACCGGAGTCAACCAGACGTTCGCTGCCATCATCGAGCGACACGAGTCGCTGGATGTCGTCGTCTGCACTCCCGCCAATCCGTCGACGCCTCAACCAAGGCGGGTATCTTGCAGCTCGTCCGCACCGCCGCGGCCGATGGGCGGTTCACCCCACCCGGGATGCACCATCCACGACACAGGAATAGCTTGCCGTGGCCTTCTACCGTCTCTTCACGTCGTTGATCTGGCGGCTCTCGACAATTTTCGCCAGTTCGAGCAGCTTCGAGCTGATCTGCAGGCCAGATCTCTGGCTTGCCCCGAAGTTGATCTGGAGGCGGATAGTGGTCTGTTGATTCACGAGGCCAATGACGCCGCCCGTTTCGGCAAACAACTCCGTTTCGCCGACGGTCAAGACGGCATCTCCCGAGACGGCATCGAGAATATCTGCCAGGTTGTCGTGTTCCGACGAACTGATGAACAGGATGTCGCTCCGCTCCAGCGCGTCGAGCGTCTCGAACCTCTTGACTATGACCCGTTTGCCGCTGACCGTCCGACCCTGCAGGACATCAAGCGCGGCGCCAAACGGGTCCTGCCCGAGAACCCCAATGATGAACGGATCGCCCGCCGAGACCGCATCCGGCCATTCGACGAACTTCGCGAAGTTGTAGATCAAGGCGGCCTTCACCCGGTACTCGACCGAGGCAGGTGTCGGCGGCTGGGCCCCGGCCACTCGGGCAGCAGGCGAGAGACTGACCAGGAGCAACAGGATCACGATTGGTCGCAGCATATTGGCCATTAGAAGGTCACGTTCCAACCTATTTCCAGATGCCAGGTCGATTCGAGTTGCGGACCGTCGAAAGACTCGTAAGCCGGCACATTGAATCTGACCCCAAGCCGGTTTTCACCGAGGGCGTCGCCGGCCACGTAGAAGTCCATCCCTAGGGAGACATCGACCCGCTTTCCGCCTCGCAGGGTCGGATCGGCGGTCGGGACCATGGCGGGGTTGAGGCCGGGATTCGCACCGTCGATATTGCCCCAAATCTGCCCTTCGACTTGGCTGCTGACCGCTACCCACCGATTCAATTTGCGGCTGCCCCAGGCCGTGAAATGGAGCCGGTCACCAAGCGCATAGTCGCTACTGTTTGTCCCGAGCCGGAGGCTCGCGTCGGCCTGGCTCGACCACGCCCAACTGGCGGTCTGGCCCAAGTACACGATGCTGGGAAGCAGGTCGAACGTCCCTGACCCCAACTGCATTGGGTAGGGAAGCAGCTGGTTTCGACCCGCCGGCGTGTCGCCCCGCTCCTCGGTCGATCCGGTGGGCAGGCTGACACCCGCGCCCACGATAATCCGATGCCCCAGGCGCCGCACGTCGCCATAGGCGTTGTAGAGCACCTCCGCCCTTGTGTCGCCCAGTCCCGACGACTCGGTGGTAAACCGGGTGCCCATGCGAGTCAGGTGGTCCATCGACAGACGCAGATACTGCGGCATCACCATCACGGTCAGGCTGTCGGTGGGCGCGTACATGAGATTGACCATCTGCATCTCCATCCGCATGGAGGTCGGTGCAACCACGAAGTTCTGAAGAACCTCGTTGGCTGCAATACGGCGGGTGCCCGCTCGGGTCCCGTCCATGCCCATCATCATCCCCCGGTAACCGATCATCCATTGGCCGGCTAGGTGGGTGTGGGGCGCGAACGCGTTGAGGTTCAACACGTTGACGCGCAGCAGCTCTTCGACGGTCAGCTCCATTAAGTCGTTCTCTGGTCCGCCTGACGGCTGAGCCCGAGCCAACCCGCCGGTCAATCCGATGATCAGGATCGAGAGGAGACCTACTCGTCTCAGTCCTCTCCTCGTCATGTGTTCACTCCTTCAGCAACCGGGTATGGCAGCTCGCTTCCGGGTCTCGCCGGGCCTACTCGGACTCGCAGCGACCTGTATCTGAAGCAACTCGGCGCGGCCGAGATCGACCAGGTCGCTCGGGGAGGTTTGTGAGGTGGCCGGGTGGGCGCCAGCGAGACAGATCGACAGGACCACGAAGCCTACCAGGCGCGAATGGCGGCGAGACCGTCTGCGCGGCGATTGCGAAATCCTGTGCATATTCCCTCTCCGCGTTCCGCGAAAAAGCCTAGCCTGAAGGTCGGTGGCCATGTGTGCCATGGCCACTCGCTCCAAGCCGCCACCCGAGACTGCAAGTGACGTACCGCGAAGAGAAGCGAGAACAGATACATCGAAAAACCGCGATGAACATTCGCCTGTTCGAACGCCACTGAGCGGGCGCTCGTCCCAAGGCGAACTGTAGCGATGCGCCGTTGTGGAACTTTTTCGTTTCTTCTCGTACATTTCTGTAATGGCGTAGGGGCGCAGTCGCGCGAGTGCGCTGGTCCCAAGACGCCAAAGGGCAATTCGGAACAGCCTTGCCGATTGGTGTTTTCCTAGGTATCCGTTCACTTCCTCTTCGCGGCACGTTCCTTGCATCCCGATGCCGTGGCTCGCAAAGCACGGGTGAGCCATCACGTGAGAGGAACAGAAAATGTCCACGACGACCCTCGTGTCTGAGACGCCAGTACCCGGCACGGTGCTCGTGGTCGACGACGACACAACCGTGCGTGTCCTGGCCTGCTCCGCGCTGCGGCAGGACGGACATACGGTGTTCGTGGCGACGAACGGCGAGGACGCGTGCCGTCTGTTCGACGAGCGATCGCCGGATCTGGTGCTGCTGGACATCGGCATGCCGGTTGTAGACGGGTACGAAGCCTGCGTGCGCCTCCGGGCCCATGTGGCTGGAGCGCGCGTTCCGATCCTGATGCTCACGGGCTGGGACGATGCGAAGGCCATTGCCCGTGCCTACGAGGCCGGGGCCACCGACTTTCAGACCAAACCAGTGAACTGGCAGGTGCTACGTGAACGCGTACGGTACATGCTGCGGGCCAAGCAGGACTCAGATGATCTGCGGCAGCTCGCCGACTACGACAGCCTGACAGGACTGCCCAACCGGGCCGCCTTTCGGGACCGGCTCACGAAAGCCCTCCTACGAAGCGAGCGGGATGGGACGATCGTGGCGGTCACGTTCGTCGACCTCGACTGTTTCAAAGAAATAAACGACACGTTCGGTCACGGATTCGGTGACCAGATACTCAGACTGACCGGAGAACGACTCGCCGACACCTTGCGCGCCAGCGACAAGCCGACGCTCGCGCGCGGCGAGAGCGCGGCGCCGTGGGCCGGGCGTTTCGGTGGGGACGAGTTCACCGTCACTGTCCCGAACCTGCCGAACGCCGCGGCGGCGGCTGCCATCGCCGGCCGCGTCCGTGGCATCTTCGCCAAGCCGTTCCAAGTTGACGGGCACGAGGTCTTCGTCACGGCGAGTACCGGACTCAGCGTGTACCCGTTTGACGGTGCCGATGCCGACACACTGCTCAAGCATGCCGACACCGCCATGTACGCCGCCAAGGCGATCGGCCGGAACAATCACTCGTCGTACCGTCCGTCGATGGGCGTCAGAGCCTCCGAGCGGCTCTCGCTGGCTGGTGATCTGCGGCGCGCGGTCGAGCGCACCGAAGACTTGGTGGTGCACTTTCAGCCCAAAGTCGACATCGCGAGCGGTGCGGTCGTTGGGGCGGAGGCACTCATCAGATGGCAGCATCCCGCGCGCGGGTTGCTGGGACCGTCCGAATTCGTTGGGCTCGCCGAAGAAATCGGGCTGGGTCCGGCGCTGGGTGATTGGGTGATGTTTTCCGCCCTCACCCAGTCGGCCCGCTGGCGCGGAGAGGGCGACCGGCTGATCCCGATTGCGTTGAACATCGGGGACTCCCAGTTCCGCAGCCGGGATCTCCTCGACCGGGTCATGCGAGCGCTCGATGCCGTCGGACTCGACACGCGACAGGTCGAAGTCGAGATCACGGAAACGGTGGCCCTCGACAGCGAACTGGCCAACAACGGATTCCTGGCCGGGTTCAAGGCTCGCGGCATCAAAACCGCCATCGACGATTTCGGGACGGGACAATCAGCGCTGAGCACGCTCACACATCTGACGGTCGATGCCCTCAAGATCGACCGCTCGTTCGTCCGGGATCTGGAAACCAATACGCGCGCCCGCGCGATCACCTCCAGCATTGTCGACATGGGCCATCACCTCGGAATGACGGTGATTGCCGAAGGGGTCGAGACGCAAGGACAGCTCGACATGCTCAACGTGATGGGTTGCGACCAGGTTCAGGGATTCTTGTTCAGTCAGGCGGTTCCCGCCAGGGCATTCGAGCAGTTGCTCGTCGACATCGGCGCTGGCAAGGACCCCTCGGGAAGCGGGCCAGACGGCTCGGCCATCGAGGAGCGATTCCAGGATCTCGCTACGATCATTAATCTGGCGGACTAGCGCGGATCTGAGGCAGTCATGTTGTCGAAGCTCTCGATCAGACGCAAACTCACGCTCATTATCGTGACGACGAGCGGCTTGGCTGTGCTCACGGCCTGCCTGGCAGTCGGTGTCTACGATTACAGGCGGACGAAGGCGGGTTTGGTTCGCGAAACGACCGAGCTCGCGGTCATCCTCGGGAGTCACAGCCAGGCGGCGCTCGCCTTCCGCGACACCGCCACCACCGAGGACTTCTTGTCCGCGGTTGCTGTCCACGACGGTGTCACGTCGGCAGCAATCTTCGACGACAACGAGCAGGTGTTTGCTTCCTACGGCCGGAGCCCTCCCTCGGATCTCGTGATTAGACCCGCTATGCCAGGGGGCATGGCCTCGGCGTTCGGCGCTGACGCCTTCGTCGTCGTGCGCGACATGGTCCTCGACGGCGAGATCATTGGGAGGGTCCAGATCGTCTCCAATCTGGCCGAGCTCCGTCGCGGCACGACTGGTTTCATCGGGTTCGTGAGCTTGATTCTTCTCGGTGTCACGGCAGCAACGTGGATAGCCTCGTACCGGCTACAGCGTGTGATCACTCGCCCGATCCAAAGACTCGCCTCGGTCACCCAATCGATTTCGAGCGGCGATCTGGATCACGATCTTGTGGTCACTGGGGATTCGGATGACGAGATTGCACACCTCTCACGCAACTTCTCGGTCATGCTGACTCGACTCCGGGAATACCGCACAGAGGCTGACGAGGCACGCCGCGGGCTCGAGCAACGAGTCGACCAGCGGACGCGGGAGCTGCGCGACGCTACCGCCGACGCGGTGGCACTGGCGGAGAAGGCGGAGGCCGCCAACCGCGCCAAGTCGCAGTTCCTCGCGAACATGAGCCACGAGATCCGCACCCCCATGAATGGCGTCCTGGGCATGTCCGAGCTTCTGGTCGGTACGAGCTTGACCGGGCAGCAGCGGCAGTTCACCGACGCGATTCGTCGGTCGGCTGACATGTTGTTGAACGTGATCAACAACATCCTCGACTTTTCGAAGATCGAGGCCGGCAAGTTGGTACTCGAATCGACCACCTTCAGCCCGAGAGACGTCGTCGAGAGCGTGGCCACCCTGCTGGCCGAACCGGCGCACCGAAAAGGCGTCGAGATCGCATGTGACTTTGACGATGCGGTGCCGGCCGACGTGGTGGGTGACGAAGTGCGGTTCGGACAGATTCTCACGAATCTCGTGGGGAACGCCGTGAAGTTCACGGCCGAGGGAGAGGTCGTCATTCGGGTGTCGGCCACCGACGGTGATCAGGACTTCACGACCTTGCGGGTTGAAGTTCAAGATTCCGGCATCGGGGTCCCCTCCGAAGCCCAGGAGCACATCTTCGATGGATTCACCCAGGCTGATGGATCGACGACGCGGACGTACGGAGGCACGGGCCTGGGGTTGACCATTGCGAGAAGCATGACCGAGATGTTGGGTGGCCGGATGGGCATGCAGAGCGAGGTCGGTCAGGGATCGACCTTCTGGTTCACTGCCCGGCTCGAAAAGTGGCGAGGACCGAGACAGACGCAAGAACGACCCGGCAGGCACCTCCGTGGAACGCGCGCCCTCGTCGTTGAAGACAACGCCACAAACCGGGCTATTCTCCAGCAGCACCTCCATTCCTGGGGCGTGCACGGAGACGCGACCGAGACTGGAGAGGAGGCGCTCGCGCTGATGCGGAGCGCCGCCCGGCAAGGACGCGGATACGATTTCGCTCTGCTGGACATGAAGCTACCGGGCGTCGACGGTGTCGAGCTCGCTCGCGCGATCAAGGCCGACCCCGGGACTCAGTCGGCAAAGCTGGTCATGCTGACTTCCGTAGATGGCAGCCATCATGCGGCGCTCGATGAACAGGTGGGCATCGCGGCGAGGCTCATCAAGCCGGTACGGCGGCAAGATCTGTACAACTGTCTGGCGAGACTCATGGGGGCCGAACCTAGACCGCGACCCGTTGCCGGCGGCGCCCAAGGTGCGCCGACGGGCGCCGACTTTACCGGGAACCGCGTCTTGCTGGTCGAGGACAACATGGTCAACCAGGAGGTCGCGCGGGCGTTGCTCGAGGCGGAAGGTTGTCAAGTCGATGTGGCCGAGGACGGCGCCCAGGCTGTCGCTGCCAGCCAGACAACGGCGTACGACCTGGTTCTGATGGATGGTCAGATGCCGGAAACGGACGGGTACGAGGCCACGCGGCGAATCAGGCAACTCGAAGCAGCGGGTGGCGCCGCCGGGCATGAGGATCTAGCAGGCTGCTGAAAAACTCCGTGAAATGGGATCGACAGATCGATCCCGGCGTACTACCATGCTCCCAACACCGCTGAAGGGAGCCCCATCATGCGCGGACACGATGAGCAAAGCACTCACATGTTCAGCTACCTGTCGCCGGAACAGCGCGTGCCAGCCGACCATCCGCTCCGCGCGGTTCGCGCGCTGACGGACGAAGCGCTGAGAACGATGTCGCGCAGGTTCGCCGGCCTGTACGCCAACACAGGGCGTCCGTCGATCCCGCCGGAACAGCTGCTGCGCGCGTTGTTGCTGCAGGTGCTCTACACGGTGCGGAGCGAGCGGCTGCTGATGGAAGAGCTCAATTACAACCTGCTGTTCCGCTGGTTCGTGGGCTTGAATTTGGACGACCCGGTTTGGCATCCCACCACGTTTACCAAGAATCGCGACCGGCTGCTGGCGGGCGATCTCGCGGCCGCCTTCTTTGATGCGGTGCAGGCCCACGCGCGGGCGGCCGGGCTGCTCTCGGACGAACACTTCACTGTGGATGGGACCCAATTGGAAGCGTGGGCCAGCCTGAAGAGCTTTCGGTGCCGGGACGCGGCGGAGAGCGACCCGCCCGATGACCCCGGGAATCCCACGGTCAACTTCCACGGGGAGCGGCGGCGCAACGACACGCACCAGTCGACGACCGATCCGGAGGCGATGCTGCCTCGGAAGGGCCAGGGGAAGGAAGCCAAGCTGGCGTATCTGGGCCACGTGCTGCTGGACAATCGACAGGGACTTGTCGCCAACGTCTGCGCGACTCACGCGACGGGGACCGCCGAACGCGAGGCAGCGGCGCTGTTGCTGGAGGCCAGCGCGCCGCCGGGCAGCACGGTCGGGGCGGACAAGGGCTACGATGTGGCAAGCTTTGTGGCCGCTGTCCGTATCCGGGCCGTCACGCCCCACGTTGCTCAGAAGGTCCGCTGGAGTGCGATCGATGGCCGGACCACGCGGCATGCGGGCTATCACGTCAGTCAGCGGAAACGGAAACTCGTAGAACAGGTCTTTGGCTGGATGAAGACCGTCGGCGGCTTGCGCAAACTCCGGCATCGCGGTGTCGCCCTCGTGGATTGGCAGCTTACCTTCGCCGCCACGGTCTATAACTTGGTCCGGCTGCGGAATCTGGAGGCGAGGTGTCCCTGATCACCGGCCGCGCGTGTCGCCGGCCCCTTGATCGGGGCCAGCGCACAGCCGTGCGCACCGTTGTCGGTCGGTGGTGACTCGCATGATCCTTAGAAAACGGCCCGATCACCCGGGTTCTTCAGCAGCCTGCTAGGGCATCCCCGTGTGCCCATTGTCGCCATGACCGCACACGCGATGCAGGGCGACCGCGAGCGGTGCCTGGCCATCGGCATGGATGACTACCTGAGTAAGCCGTTCACCAGGGCGCAGCTGGCTGGTGTGCTGCGCCTCTGGCTACCGGTCGCGCCCGTGACGCGGTGTGAGCAGCTGTCCGACGGCCCGGCTGACCGGCCCTCTGGGTCCCAGATCATCGATGAGAGCGTCCTCGCTGACATCCGAGCCTTAGAGCGCGCCGGCCCCACGGACCTGTTGGCGAAGGTCGTGACCATCTATCTAGAGGAGTCGTCACGACTCGTGCCCCAGCTGACAGCGGCCGCTCGGGCCGGGGTTGGCGCGGCGACGAGCGCGGTCGCGCACAGCCTGAAGTCAGCGAGCGCCAACGTTGGAGCGAAGCGGCTCGCCGCCCTCTGTGCCGAGATCGAACAGTTGAGCCGCACACCGGCAACCGACGCCACGATGACCAGGGTGTCGGCGATCGAGGTGGAATACGCAGAGGTACGGACGCGGCTAACCGAGGAGCTCGCGCGAGGCGCCCGGGTTCAGGATGCCGATGACCCGCGAGGAGTAGCACGTGCGCGCGCCGGCGATAGCGCCATCGAAGAGCCCCTTCGGTGCAGTTCGAAGGGTGACGAGGGGTGGCGCGGTGGCGAGCACGGAGCAGGTCTATAAATCGCCCAATCGCGCCGAGGTGACTTCAGTCCATCGTCTGGCCGCCGCAGATGTTGTAGGTCTGTCCGGTGATGGCCGCAGCGGCTGGCGACGCGACGAACCGCACGAGCTCGGCGACCTCCTCGGGCTCGATGATCCGCTGGATCGGCACGACTCCAAGCGCGCCGTCGCGAAACTCCTCGAACGTCTGCCCGGTGGCTGCGGCACCCTGCCGCATGCCCTCCGCAGCCATCTCTGTATTCACCCAACCCGGACACAGTGCGTTGACGGTGATGTTCCGCGGCGCGAGTTCCAGTGCCAGCGCACGCGTGAAGCCGATGACGGCGTGTTTCGATGCGCAGTAGGCCGTATACCCCGGCACGCCGAAGCGCCCGAGCACGGACGAAATATTGACGACGCGGCCACCGTCGCGCATCGTGCCGATCGCTTCGCGCGTGACGAGGTAGGTGCCTGTCACGTTGGTGTCAACGACGCTACGCCAGCGGGCGATGTCGGATCCAGCGACCGGCTCACCGCCACCAATGCCCGCGTTGTTCACGAGCACGTCAACGTGATCCACAGAGCGCCCCAGCTCGCACATGCCTGCCGCCACCGACTCCTCGCTGGTCACGTCCATCTCGACGGCGAGCGCCTTGCCGCCCAGACTCTCGAGATCCCTCGCCGTCGAGTCGAGTTCGGCGAGCGTGCGGCCTGCTACGGCCACGAACGTGTCCGGACCCGCAAGCGCTGTTGCAATCGCCCGACCGATGCCACGGCCTCCGCCGGTCACGAGCGATGCCCGCATTAGTCGTCGTCCTTTGAATGAAAGCGCGAGTACTCGTCCAGATATGTCAGCGACTCCATCGACGTCATCCGGTCGAAGAACAGCACGCCGTCCAGGTGGTCGGTCTCGTGCTGTGCCACGCGCGCGGGAAACTTCTCCAGCCGCAGCTCGATCTCCCGTCCGTCGCGGTCGAGCCCCTTGACCGTCACGTCGGTGAATCGAGCCACCCGGCCGCGAATGTCCGGGATGCTGAGGCAACCCTCCCAACCATCCTCGCGTGTGTTCGCGTTGGCAATGATCTCCGGGTTGGCAAGCACGGTCGCGGTTGTCTTTGCGTCCGCGTCCTCCTCCAGAAGCGCCACGAACAGCCGCAGACTCATATGCACCTGCGGCGCGGCCAGGCCGACGCCGTTGTACTCGTGCATCGTCTCGATCATGTCGTCGATGAGCTTCTGCAACAGCGGCTTGCCGAAATCGGCCCTCTTAAGCGGCCGCCCCTGCTCCCTGAGCACGGGATGCCCCATCTGCGCGACTTTCAGTATCGACATCGACGAAGATTATAAAGCCCTCGGGCTCAGGACCCCCTTATGCACACGCACGACGCACCGTACCGCTTCTGTCCCCCGTGCGGAGGACCACTCGAGTCTCGGCTGTTGAAGGACGGCGAGCCGCCGCGGCTCGTCTGTGGAACCTGCGGGTATGTCTTCTATCTCGACCCGAAGCTCGCGGTAGGAACCGTCATCGTCGACGGCCGTGGACGGATCGTGCTCGTCAGGCGGGCGATCGATCCAGGCTATGGCAAGTGGGTGTTTCCCGGCGGCTACGTTGACCGCGGCGAAGAGGTGCAGCGCGCCGCCGTGCGCGAGGCGCTGGAGGAGACAGGGCTCGATGTGCGCCTCGATCGGTTGATCAACATCTATTCATACACGGGCCGCACGCAGGTGATCATCGTCTACGCAGCAACGTTGCTGGCCGGCACGCTCGCCTGTGATGACGAAGGGCTCGAAGCGAAGTTCTTCGAGCCGGCCGACATTCCCTGGGACGCGCTGGCATTCCGCAGTACGCACGAAGCGCTGCTGGAGTTTCTGGGCTGACGTCAGCGTTCTGTGGCGCCCCGCTGCCTCCAACTGACCAGCTTGCCGACTCGTGAAATAATTCCCGGAGCAACCACGCTGGAGGTTAGCCATGGACATCGCTGCTGAACTCTCAGACAGTCGCGCCGCCCTGGAGGAGCTGCTCGGTACGGCCGACGCCGCTGCAGTCAACTGGACGACACCAAGGGCCCCCAAGAAATGGTCGCCGGCCCAGGTCACCGAGCACGTCGCCCGCGTCTTCGATGACGCGGCGAACATGATTGAGGGCAAGCCGCACGGCTTCCCGAAGATGCCCTTCTTCGTCAAACCGATCTTCAGAACCGTGTTCTTCAACAAGACGGTCAAGTCCGGGACCTTTCCGACCGCAAAGACGTTCAGGCCATTCGACCCAATCGATGGGCCGGAAACGCCGACAGCGGCCAGGGACCGAGTAGTGGCGGCACACGAACGGTACGTGGCTGCCTGCTCGTCCCGTGCCGAGAGGGACGGGACGGTCACCAGCAGCGTCTTCGGCGCCGTGTCTGTGGCCGACTACATGCGCTTCACCACCCTGCACACGCGGCACCATCGAAAGCAGATCCCGACTGCGTAGGCTAGCAGCCCGTGGTGAAAGTCCGTCTGCATTCGACGAGCGACGCATCCTCGCGGCCCGCGTTGCTCCTCCTTTAAATACAGGCGGTATTTTCAGTCGTCGCGCCTTGTCCGCGAGGCGCCTCGCTCGTCTCGGTGCGACGCCGGACTTTCACCACGGACTGCTAGGTGCTGGATGCCGCTTGTCCCGGCGCATCCTGTTCGACATGCCCGCAGCGGCCGCGCATCCCCTGCATGAACTGATCGCGCTGTTCCGGTGACATCTGCTCGAAGCGCTCGCGCATGCGGCGCCGCCAGTGCATACGGCGCCCGATCCCGCCATAAAACCCGCCCAGCAGGATGCGGCTCAGTACGAGAAGCGCGAACGCCTTCCCCAGCGTGAGCGCCGGCAGTCCGAATGTGGCCGGCATCACCCAGTTCCAGAGCCCCATCACGACGGCGCTTCCGACGGCAACCGCCAGGGCTGCGAATGCCACGAACTTCACGCCGCGAGCCAACCAATACCTCCTCATATCCGTTCTCCTTAGGTCTGCTGAAACATCGTATGAATGGCCTGAAGGCGACGCCGGAGCCGGCGCGCCGCGTAGTGCTTTCGCGAGAGCAGCGTGTTCACGCCAAGCCCGGTCTCGGCCGCCAGTTCCTTGAAGCTCCGACCCTCCAGTTCGTGCGCCACGAAGACGAACCGCTGCTCAGCCGGGAGTTCCTCGATGGCCGCGTCCAGTTCGTCGACCAGGACCTGTCGCGCGTAGGCCGCTTCTGGCCCCCCGTCGTGCGCCGGGAGGACGTCCTCGAACAGGAGTGGCGCGCCCTCATCGGTGCCCACTGGTTCGCTGGTTGACACGGTCTGACGCTGTTTGCGAAACCGATCGATGATGCGGTGCCGTGCGACGCTGAAGAGCCAGGCGCCAACCTGCTCGATCGGCTGCAACATCCGCGTCGACTCCACCAGCTCCGAGAACACCTCCTGCAGGATGTCTTCGGCGTCGGCGACATCGGCGACGCGCCGACGGACAAATCGCCTGAGTCGTCCGGACTCGCGCGCTACGACCTCCGCGATGTGCCGGTCCTGTTCGAGGGCTGTGGCGTGACTGACCAGATGTGGCTCCTACCTAGGTAGACGTGCGAGCGGCTGAAATATTGTCATGGGCCTGTTTTCGATCAGTAATACGGCGCTCGCCGCCCGTTGGTTTCGCGAAGATCCTGGCTGGAGCCCATGAAAGACGGTGTAATGTCGAAGCAGGTCCTGCGTTTATCGAGATATGGCGTCCACAACTCCTGCGCCCGACGTCGCCGCCGTCCTGGCCGAGAACCATCGGCGCTTCTTGACCTTCCTGGCACGGCGCGTGCCCACGCGAGAGATCGCGGAAGACATTCTCCAGGGGGCCTTTGTTCGAGGCCTGACCAGGGCGCCTGCGCTCGCCACAACCGACTCCGTCATGGCCTGGTTCTACCGAGTGCTTCGCAACGCCATCGTCGACCACTACCGCCGAGCAGGGGCGGAGTCACGCGCGATGGAACGCTACGCCGCCGAGATCGACGACGCGGTCGCGCCGCTGGACACGGAGCTTCTTGACGTCCTGTGCGGATGCGTCCGATCGCTGGTGACGACGTTGAAGCCGGAGTACGCCACGGCCATCACGCGCGTGGAGCTTGATGGGGCGACGCTGGCAGAGTTCGCGAGGGAAGCGGACATCTCGTCGAACAACGCTGGCGTGCGCCTGCACAGAGCACGGCGAACCCTCAGGGCGCGGGTGAGCGAAGTGTGTTCGACCTGCGCCGTGGATGGTTGCGACCCGCGCACGTGCGGCCCCAGGGATGTCGAACCTAGCCGGTGCGATCCACCTCCGACGCGCGACCTGCTGTGTAAGGTTCCGGCCTCCTCGGCGTCTTAGAGGGTGAAAGGAGCCTGACATGATCGAACACATCGAGGTCGCTGAGAGCGCGTGTTGCCCCGGCCGCTGTGACTGCGAGGGAGGCGGCGACTGCTGCTAAAGCAACTTTCATAACGGGCCTATCTGAAAGTTGCCTTTAGCGTGACGCGTGCGCGGGCTCGGACAGGTCTGTCCGGTCCGGGTCCCGCGCGCCAGAAAACTTGACCGCCGGATTTCCAGCCAACTGAGTCGAGTTTTCTCGCCCCGTGGCGCGGGGCAAGAAGATACTGCCACTAGCGAGGCGGAGCCAAATGCCCGGGGATCTGAGGCGCAGCTTCGCTAGTTCGCCATCTTCCCCTGACAGCATTTCTTGAACTTGCGACCGCTCCCACACGGACACGGTGAGTTGCGCCCGAACTTCGGACGCTTCCGCGTCAACTCCCGCCGCAGCGCCACCGCGCGTGTGCGCAGGTCCTGGTTGAATACCTGTTCGAGCGCCTCGTAGAGCGCCGGGTGCTTGCGCAGCATCACGCCGGGGCGCTCGAAGAAGTACTCCGACGTCACGGCAAAGAACTCCGCCTCGTTGGTCAACGCGTAGCGGTTGATGTCTGAATCACCTGCCTCGATCTCATCCATCTTCCGACGCACGAGGTCAATCCAGGGCCCAACGGCCTGGCGGTCGAGTCCCACGCCCGGCACCCCGTCGATGACGCCATCGGTCTTGTCGACCAGGTGCGCGAACTCATGGATGCCGACGTTTCGCTTGTCGGCGGCGTTGCGGAAACCACTGATGAGGTCCGGTTTCGACAGGATCATCAGGCGATTCAGGCTACCGGTCCCGACCATCCCGAGGATGTTCTGACCGTGTTTGTCACCAAACTGAAAGTCGCCGTCGAACCGGCTCGGGTAGACCAGCACCTCTCCGATCTCGTTCCACTCCCAATCGAGGAATCCGAAGATCGGGATGATGGCACTGGCGGCCACGAGCACGCGTGTGGTCTCGTCAACCTCCACCCTGATACCGCTGATCCGCTTCTCGCCAAGAAACACCTGAACCTGGCGGCGGAACCGCTGCTGCTCCGCCGGCTCAAGAACGCGAAAGAACACCACGTCCCGTTGCAGTACCGCTTCCCATTCCGGCGGGAACGGCTGGCGCAGGATCGCTCGCCGACGGCGAACCATCCTGGTCTGCCAGACGTAGACGCCGACCGCCGGGACCAGCGCTAGCACCAGCGCGGCCCCCGTCGGCTGTCCCGAGCGGATCAACGCCACCGCGACGAGCCCCGACACAGCCGACGTCAGGGCGGCGCAGACCAGCGCCCACTGGCGGGTGCTCCGCTCCCAGGCAGAAAACAGACCGGTCGTACGCACCGGGTCTTCTGCATCGCCCGTATCGACAGATGCCGCCGCTCGAGTGACGTCCCTACGAGTCATCGGCGACCATGCCTCATACACGTTTTCCGGCTGGGATTCTGGCTAAGTACACGCATACGCCAACAGCCTACCCTGACCGATGCGCGCACGACCTGCGGACGGGTCTGATTCCGTGCCTTGACTTCGCCGGTTTGTGTGGGCTCTCATCAGGAATCAAGGAGCCCATACATGCGTGATGTCGTCATCGTCGGTGCCGCAAGGACACCGATCGGAAGCTTTCTCGGATCTCTGTCAATGGTAGCTGCCACTGAACTCGGCGCGGTCGCAATCCGCGCCGCCCTCGAGCGCGCAGCAGTAGCACCGGGGGATGTCGACGAAGTCTTCATGGGGTGTGTGTTGCCTGCCGGACTCGGTCAGGCGCCGGCGCGTCAGGCGGCACTTGGTGCCGGGCTGCCGCAGTCGACACCGTGCACAACCGCGAACAAGATGTGCGGCTCGGGGCTCAAGACCGTGGTGATGGCGATCCAGGCGATTCAGGCTGGCGATGTCGACATCGCCGTGGCCGGTGGCCTGGAGTCGATGTCCAATGCGCCGCATCTCGTGCGCGGCGCGCGAACGGGCGTGAAGATGGGAAATCTCGACACGCTCGACTCGGTGATTCACGACGGCCTGTGGGATGTCTACACCGATCAGCACATGGGCAACTGCGCGGAGCTGTGCGCCAGAGAGCGCAACATCACCCGCAAGGCCCAGGACGCGTTTGCGATCGAGAGCTATGCCCGCGCGCAAGCTGCCCAGAAGGACGGCCTCTTCACGCCAGAAATCTCGCCGGTCACCGTCAAGTCACGCAGAGGCGACGTAGTCGTGGACACCGATGAGGAACCGGCGCGAGGCAAGCCCGAGGGGATTCCATCGCTGCGCACGGCGTTTGCCAAACCCGGTACCGTGACCGCCGGAAACGCCTCGTCGCTCAGCGATGGCGCCGCGGCGCTGGTGCTGATGTCAGCCGACGAGGCTCGGAAGCGCAACGCCACGGTCCTGGCACGGATCGTCGCCCACGGCGTGCACGCACAGGCCCCCGAGTGGTTCACGACCGCGCCGGCACCAGCGATCGAGAACGCCTGCAAGAAAGCCGGCTGGAACCCCTCCGATGTTGATTTATGGGAGATCAACGAGGCGTTCGCGGTGGTGTCGATCGCCAACAACGACCTGCTCGGGCTCGACCCGAAGACGGTCAACGTCAACGGCGGCGCCGTTGCCCTAGGCCATCCGATCGGCGCTTCGGGGGCTCGGGTTCTGGTGACGTTGTTGTTCGCTATGGCGCGCAGAGGCGACAAGCGCGGCGGCGCGGCGCTGTGCATCGGCGGTGGCGAGGGCATTGCCCTATTGGTAGCGCGCGACTGAGACGTGCAGACGCTCTGGCCTGCCTGCGTCAGTTTCCAGCCGCCGGATCGGCGTGTTCCTGAAGGAAGGCGAAGGTTCGGATCGGTATAATGCGGGCGGTGCCGTGACCGCAGACGAACGCTATTCCAAGAAACGGGCAACCGTCCTCGGTCGCACCATGTGCTATGTGGAGGAGGGCACTGGCGATCCGATTGTCTTCCTGCACGGCAATCCAACGTCGTCGTACCTCTGGCGCAATGTGATACCCCACGTGGCCCATCTCGGCCGGTGTATCGCGCCTGACCTGATCGGTATGGGAGACTCGGACAAGCTTCCGGCCAGCGGTCCGGCGTCCTACCGCTTTGTCGAACATCGGCAGTACCTCGACGCCCTACTCGCGCACCTCGGAGTCGTGCGCAACGCGGTTTTCGTCATCCACGACTGGGGCTCGGCACTGGGATTCGACTGGGCCAACCGGCACCGGGATGCGGTACAGGGGCTCGCCTATATAGAAGGGCTCGTGCGTCCGATCACCTGGGACGAGTGGCCGGAGGCCTCCCGTCGGGCATTTCGCGCGTTTCGCTCGCCGGCCGGCGAAGACATGATCCTGGGAAAGAATCTGTTCATCGAGCGTGTGCTGCCAGGATCGATCCTGCGGTCGCTCACAGAAGACGAGATGAATGTGTACCGGCGTCCGTATCTCAACCCAGGGGAAGATCGCCGACCGACGCTCACGTGGCCGCGGCAGATTCCCATCGAGGATGAGCCGGCAGATGTCGTCGAAATCGCAACGTCCTACGCTGCGTGGCTCGAAACGTCGGATGTGCCAAAACTGTTCATCAACGCCGAGCCAGGCGCGATCCTGACGGGCACCCAGCGCGAGTTTTGCCGGACCTGGCCGAACCAGGAGGAGGTCACGGTCGCCGGCAGCCACTTCGTTCAGGAAGATTCGCCCGAGGATATCGGCACGGCGGTGGCAAGTTTTGTTCAGCGGTTACGCGGTGTCGGTAACCACTGATCGCGTATCGCGTCAGGAGGCTCGCAGTGTCCATTGCTCGTCCGTCTCTCGGTAAGCTCACGCCCGAACCGGTGCAGCGGCTCGTCATCGATGGCGCCAAGCGGTGGCCGCACAAGACTGCCATCGTCGACGGAGATCGGCGCGTGACATTCAGCGAGCTTGACGCGTACACCGACCGCTTCGCGGTCGCGCTTCAAGGCCTCGGCGTGAGCAAGGGCGATTTCGTGGGCATTCTGGCGCCGAACTGCCTGGAGTTCGAGATCGGTTTCTTCGGCATTCTCAAGGCAGGCGCGACGGTTACGACAATCAACTCGGGGTACCGGGAACGCGAAATCGCTGCACAGCTGACCGCATCGGGCGCTTCCGTATTAATAGCCCACGACAGTCTGATGGAGATGGCGAAGGTGGCCGCGAAGGACACGCCCAGCCTGCAACGATTGATCGCTATCAACGACGGCGCGGACGACGCGGGTTCGTTCTGGGGACTGATCGGCGCGGCCTCCGGCGAGCCGACGCCGGTCGAGATCGACCCGGTGCGAGATCTTGCGGCCCTACCCTTCTCGAGCGGTACGACTGGCGTTAACAAGGGTGTGATGCTCGCCCACGAGAACCTCTACGTGAACGTCCGCCAGGCGGCAGACCGCGACGAGACCAATGCGGTGGTACACGACGACGTCGTGCTCGTACATCTGCCACTGTTCCACATCTACGGCATGACAGTGCTCATGCAACAAGCGCTGTACGTTGGGGCGACGCAGGTGATGATGGGTCGCTTTGACATGGCCCTCTTGCTCTCCTTGATTCAGGATCATCGAGTCACCGTGTTGTACTCGGCGCCTCCGGTCGGCGTGGGCCTATCGCAGACGCCGCTTCTGAGCGACTACGACGTGTCGTCGTTACGCTTCAGCCTGTTCGGCGCGGCTCCGATGTCGGCGGAGCTGCAGCTGCGCATCGCAGACCGCCTCGGTTGCACGGTGATCCAGGGCTACGGCCTCACCGAGACGTCGCCGATCACCCACATGGATTTCGCCGACGAGAGGATGAAGCCAGGGTCCATCGGCCCACCGGTACCAGACGTCGAGCAGCGCGTGGTGGACATGGAAACAGGACTGGTCGACCTGGGCCCTAACGAGTTGGGTGAACTGCTCATCCGTGGGGCCAACGTAATGCGCGGCTACTACAACCAGCCCGACGCAACAGCGGCAGCGATCGACGCCGAGGGCTGGCTCTTCACTGGCGACTTAGTAAAGGTCGACGAGGATGGCTACGTGTACGTGTTCGACCGCAAGAAAGAGTTGATCAAGTACAGCGGCTTCCAGGTACCACCAGCGGAGTTGGAGGGCATCCTCCTGGAACACGCCGCGGTCGCTGATGCCGCCGTCATCGGCAAAGAGGATCACGAACATGGCGAGATCCCGAAAGCGTTCGTCGTGCTCAAAGCCGGTTCCGCCGCCAGCGACCGCGAGTTGATGGACTACGTCGGCGAGCAGGTCGCCACGTTCAAGCGCGTCCGCGAGATTGAATTCGTGGACGCCATCCCGAAGAACCCGTCAGGCAAGCTGCTGCGCCGTGTCCTGGTCGAACGGGAGCGGGCGAGAGCCACGGGAGTCTGACATGACCTCGGCGCACACGCAGAGCCGAACGGGAGCGAGACCTCCGGCGGCTAGATCCGCCTTCTGCCCCATTGCGGCACTGAATGGAAGACGCGAGGCCGATCACTTCGGCGGCAGGCGCACGCCCGCGTCGATTCGAATCGTCTCACCGTTCATATAACTGTTCGTCAGCAACTCGTACACCAGGCTCGCGAGTTCGTCTGACGACCCGAGGCGCTTGGGAAAGAGCACGCTCTCGCCCAGCTTCGCCTTCAACTCTGCTGGATCCACTCCCTCGGCGACCATCTTGTCGTAGATGGGCGTGTCAAAGAGCCCCGGAGCGACCGCGTTGACGCGCACGCCGATCGACGAGAGATCCCGCGCGATCGGGAGGGTCATGCCCGCGATGCCCGCCTTGGTCGCCGAGTAAGCCGCCTGTCCGATCTGCCCGTCGAATGCCGCCACGGAGGCGAAATTCACGATCGCACCTCGTTCGTTGTCGACCTGCGTCGTGGTCTTCGACATCGCCGCTGCCGCAAGGCGGGTGCAGTTGAAGGTGCCGATAAGGTTGACGCGGACAACGAACTCGAACTGACCAAGGTCGAACGGCTCGCCTTGCCGATTGACGGTACGCATCGCGTGTCCGATACCAGCCGCGTTTACCGCCGCACGCAGTGGCCCCATCTCAACCGCCGCGTCGATGGCCGCCTGCATCTGTTCCGCATCGGCCACATCGGCCTTCACGAACATGCCACCGAACTCCTTGGCGGCGGCGCTCCCCATGCCCTCGTCGAGATCGGCGATCAGCACCTTCGCGCCGTGAGCCGCCAGCGTCGCCGCGCACCCGCGGCCGAGACCGGACGCACCTCCTGTCACGAGCGCTGATGCACCATTCAAGTCGAGCATGTCGTATTCCTCCCGGGACGGCGTGAGATCGAAGTCTTCATCACATTCATTGCAATGGGTGCTCACCGATGGCTCACACGCCGCGGCCGGTCGAGCCTGGAGCAAAGTATTCATGATACGCGGCCTCGACGGATGGCCGACCATCCGGCCCGATGTGTTGTATCGTTCCCGTCCAGGCACATGCGCTTCGCCCATCCCGACGATCTGCTCGACCATGTCGGCGCCGCACTCGGCGTGAGTGACTGGCTGCAGATCGACCAAGCGCGGATAGACGCCTTTGCCAGAATCGCCGGCACACCCGTGTAGACACAAAATGTAAATGTCGGGTTTCTCCACATTAGAAATGTCGGGTTTCGGGCACCGTGTATGGCCTGGAGGCCGACATGGACAACGAGGGCTACCTGACGATGAGTACGAAGGAACTGCACCGCCTGGAGATTCTGGAGCGTGTGCGGGAACGGCGCCTGACCCAGGCCCACGCGGCCGCACAACTGGGGCTCGGGGTGCGCCAGGTCGAGCGTCTGTGCCGGACCCTGCGTCTCGACGGCCCTGGCGGACTGGTGTCCAAGAAGCGCGGCCGGCCGAGCCACCGACGCTTCCCGCGCGCGCTGCGTGACCACGTCTTGGAGTTAGTGCGGTCTGGCTACCGCGACTTTGGGCCGACCCTCGCGGCCGAGAAACTCCGTGAACGTGACGACATCCTCGTGTCGGTCGAGACCCTGCGGCGCTGGATGATCGACGCGGCGCTGTGGGTGCCGCGCACCGCCCGATCGCGCCGCGTCTACCAACCGCGCCACCAGCGCGCCTGCGTCGGCGAGCTGATTCAGATCGACGGCTGCGACCACGCCTGGTTCGAGGATCGAGGCCCGACCTGCACGCTGCTCGTCTATGTGGACGATGCGACGAGTCAGCTGATGGAGCTGCGGTTCGTCGCCTCGGAATCGACGTTCGACTACTTCGCCTCGACGCAGACGTATCTCAAGCGCCACGGCAAACCGGTGGCCTTCTACAGCGACCGGGCCAGCATCTTTCGGGCGACGGGCGCGGCACGGCGCCGCGCGGGAGGCCCCACGCAGTTCAGCCGGGCGCTGGCGGACCTCAACATCGACATCGTGTGCGCGAACGCACCCCAGGCCAAGGGGCGCGTTGAGCGGGCGCACCTGACGCTGCAAGATCGGCTCGTGAAGGAGTTGCGCCTCCGCGAGATCTCGACGCCCGAGGCCGCCAATGCCTATGCGCCCGCCTTCATGGCCGACTACAACGCCCGATTCGGCAAGCCGCCGAGGAGTGCGCATGACGCGCATCGCCCCGTCCGCGATGATGAGGACCTCGCGCTGATCTTCACGTGGCAGGAAGATCGGACCATCTCCCAAGCCCTGACGCTCCACTATCGACGCGGGGTCTACCTCATCACCCCAGGCCCGCTCACCCGGCGACTGCGTGGGCAGCGCTGTCGCGTGCATGCGGACGCCGACGGTCGCCTCGAGATTCGTCACGCGGGCCAGCGCCTCCCTTTCACGGCCTTCGAAGAGCAACGGCGGGTCACCCACGGGGACATCGTGTCGAACAAGCGGCTGGGGGCGGTCCTGGCCACAATCCAGGCCGATCAGCGCACGCGAGACGAGCGCCTCCTGGCCGGCCCGCACCGCACGCTGCGCGAGAAGCAACGGATCAGAACCGCCCGAGCGCGGGCGGACGCGACGCCGACCAGCCCATAGCGAGTGGCCTACCCGACATTTCTACTTTGCGGAGAACCCGACATTTCTACTTTGCGTTGACACACCCGAGGCTCGGCGCCGTCACCTGGGCGCGGAACGGGCGGCCAATGAGCTACCCAGCGGCAGGAGTATCGTGCCCGGCTATCTGTTGCTGTCGCTGTTCCCCCGTCTGACGAAGGAATGCCTCGACATTGGTCAGGTTCGCCGTACGCTCAACTACGGCCTCAACCAGCTGCGCTTTACGGCGCCGGTAGCGGTCGGCGCGCGCGTTCGTCTACGTCAGACGATCAGCGCGGTGGAAAAAGCGAAGGCCGACGGTATTCGTCTGACGCTCGACGGCGTCCTCGAGGTCGAGCATGGCAAACACCCGGCGGTGGTCGGGCAGACGCTCAGGATCGTCTACCCATGATGACGCTCGCCCGGCCTGGCGATCTGGTCGACCGCATTGGCGAGGAACTTCGGAGTCAGCCGCTGGCGCGAAATTGATCAGTCGACGATAAACGATTTCGCAGACGCGACCGACGATCACCAGTGGATCCATGTCGACACCGAGCGCGCGGCTCGCGAGTCCCCTGGCGGCTCCACGATCGCCCACGGCTTACTGCTGCTGTCGATGCTGACCGATCTGGAGGCAGACGTCTTCCACATCGAACAACTGAGCCACACCGTCAACTACGGACTCGAACGGCTGCGCTTCACCGCGCCGGTGCCCGTCGGCACGCGTGTCCGCTTGCGCCGGTCAATCGCTCATGCGACCAGCAACAATGATGGCAGCGTGCGCGTGACGTTCGACGACGCGATCGAGATGGAGGGCAGCGAACGCCCGGCGATGGTGGCGCAGACTATCTGGCTGCTTCACCCCTGAACCACGACCGTCGATCAGGCGGCCGGCTACTCTTCCGTGATGTCCGCCGTGATGTCGAGATCGATGCACCTCTTCACGCTGTTCGCCGCAGGGCACTTGTTGGCATGCGTCGCCAATGCGCGGTCGGCCTTCTCACGGTCGGCCGCCGGAATCCGCAGGCGATAGCGCACACGAATGCGCGTAATTCGCAGCACGTTATCAACCGCTTCAATGTCGCCTTCGACATCCGCCTGAAGGGACTCTCTCGTCACCGGAATTTGACGCACTACCAGTGCGCCGGCAAGGGTGCCCAGCAGTCAACCACCAACGGCACCGACCATATGGTCGAGCGTGGCCGGCACCTCCTCGTCTGGTTCAACTCCGTAGAACTTCTTGATCCCGCCGTGCACGCCGAACCGGATCGGCTCGTCGAAACCCTCCAGATACGCGTGCCGCAGCGGCCCTTTGATCCGTTCGATCCGCAGCCGGCTGGTATGTATCACTGCCATCAGATCCTCCTGTCTTACAGCTCTGTCTACCGCGGTCCGCACGATATCGATGAAACTCGTAGCCACTCCGCGGTCGCACCCGGTGTCCCTGGTGCTCAAGGCACGCAGCCGGGCAGGCCGAGCGTACCTCAGTTCCCAGTGGCCGAACGTCCGGGCACCGTTGACGATCACAACGTCTGTCATGAGAACTCCCGCTGGGGGCCTCCGAGACGCGTTCTTCGGACGCGCGCCAGTCTGACGCAACAGCTAGAGCGCTTTTCAGATAGCCCCTGTACTAACTGGGCGAGTCATAGTACTTCTGCACGCACTGCTGCAACGCTTCGGTCTTGCCGAATGCCGTAACCATCAATCCGCATTGCGGCTACTCGAACGCCGCACGGTCGCGAAAAGCGCTCTAACCGCGCGGCGCGCGTCGTCTGTCATGCGGAAATCAAAAAAAATGTCCAAGGCGCCGAAACGCCTTGGACACTGCGAAACCTCTGTAGAAAAACCGCACGGCCCCTGACGACGGGGGCCGTGCGCGTGAGCGTTAGAACGTGAGCCGGAAGCCCACCTGCATGACGCGGGGCGCATACGCGATGTTGCTATTCGTCGACGGCTCGCCGAAGTTCGAGTTGCTTTCGTCGAGCGTATAGGAACCGAAGTTCTTGTGATTCATCAGATTGAAGATCTCGAACATCCCGTCGATGCCGACCGAGCCGCCCAGCGGAATCCGCTGCTGGATCCGCATGTCGACCCGATGGATCGGCTCACTCTGGAAGCCGTTGCGCTCGATGATCGTGCCATCAGCCCGCAGCCGCTCTTCCGAACTTCTGCCCTCGTTGCCGTAGTCGCGGCCCGCCTCTACCTGCCGGCGGTTCCCAGACCCGTAGAAGTAGATCCCGCTCAGCTGGAGGCCCCGGCCGATGTCCCAGATGCCGTTGGCGGTCAGCCGGCCGCGCTGGTCGGTCGAGGCAAGGCTGTATTCGCCACCCAGGTCCTTCGCCAAGGCGAAACCGGGGGAGCGGCGAGTGATGAGCCCGTCGCTGCCGATGTACCACTCCATGCGATCCGGCCGCACATCATAGAACCAGGACGCCGTATAGCTGACCGAGGCCTGCCAGTTGTCGCTATAGCGCTTCGTCAGCGTGAGGTCGGCGCCGTAGTAGTTCGATTCCTGTGCGAGATACTCGAAGTTCACGGTGCCGAACCCTGGCATCGGGCGCCTGGAGATGTCCTGGAACCGGTAGTTGCGGCCCGTTGCAGGGTTGTACGACAGATTGCCCTGCGTTGACCGCTCCTCGCCCCGGCCGCCGGTGAAGAGGAAGTTGCCCTCGAACGACACCAGCGGCGCCAGTTGGTGCTGGAACCCGATCGACGCCTGGTGGGCGTAGGAGGTCTGACGGCCATCGTAGTTGACCTCCTGCCCGAACGAGCGGAACACGCAGCCGGCGGCCGAGTTGTTCTGGTCGCAGGCACTCGTGATGGCCTCCTGCGCGGTCGGCCACCGACCCCCGAGCTGGCTCGGCAAGCTCGGTTCAGAGTTGAACCAGTTCGGAATGAAGTCCGCGCGGCTGTCCGGCAAGACCTGATTCTCGAAGCGCGGGCACACGTCACTGCCGATAAAGCACCTGTAGCCCGTGGTCTGCTGCACGCCGTCGTTCGGGGCAAAGGCGAAGTAGAGCCCGTACCCGCCACGGATGACCGTCCCGTCGTTGACGCGCATGTTGAAGCCGACGCGCGGCGCGAAGTTGTTGCGATCGCGCGGCTCGTTGCCGGACTTGAAGGGCAGCCACTCCAGCTGCTCGTTGTGCCCGTTGCTGTCCCAGTCGTAGCGCACGCCCATGTTCAGCGTGAAGCTGTCCGTCATCTGCCAGTCGTCCTGGTACCAGCCCGCAAAAACGTGCCGGAGGACCGGGTAGATGTGGTCGGTGTCCGTGATCCCGTGATTCACGAACCGCGCGAAGTCATTGAACTGTGACAGGTTGTTCCACGTCGACATGTCGGTCCACGTCGCGTTCGGAAAGCTTTGCGCCATCTGGGCCGCCGTGGCCGAAAACCCGCGCGCGCGAAGATCGACATCGCCCGTGCACCGGAGGCACCAGGTGATGACGTTGTGGAAGCGCAGATAGTCGGCGCCAAATTTCACATCGTGGCGGCCACCCGCCTCGTACGACGTCGTGAAGTCGTCCCGCACGGTCACGGTGTCCATGCCCAGGCTCAACGGGGTCGTGCCAATGGTGTAGCCGGAGAACCGGAAGATCGGCGTTCCGCCGTCGATTACCACGTTGTACGGCCTTTCCCGACTTCCTTCCCAGGTATTGACCGCGCCGTAGTCCGACCGAAGGTAGTCGGTCACGCCCCCTTTGATCTCGTTCACCGAGGTGCCACCGATGACCGACGTCAGGGTCCAGAACAACTCGTCCCCTTCCCGATCGCGCCACCGAGCGGCGATCGGGTGGCTGCGCGCCCCGCCGCCGGTAACGAACCGGTTGAGGCTGCCCGAGCCACGGAAGGCAAGGCGCGTCGAGGCCGAGGCCTGAAAGTCCACACGCGCGAGCCACTTCCGCTGCACGTTGGTGAACTGCAGGTCCCGATTGAACTGGGAAAACACCGCGCCGCGGTTTGCGTAAACGCTGGTCGTCGGCTGGCGCTCACCCTCGTAGGCCACGAAGAAGTGCAGCCGGTCGGTGATAAGCGGACCGCCGAACGTCCCGCTGAACTGCTGATTCTCGTACGGGAGCACGCGGTCCGCGACGGAATCCTTCGCGTTAAACGAGTCGTGCCGGAAGTACGCGCCGAAGCTGCCGGCGAAGGTGTTCGTGCCCGACTTGGTGATCGCGTTGACGATCATGCCGGCCGAGCGCCCCTGCGTCGCATCGAACCGGTTCGCCACCACCTGGAACTCCTGGATGGCATCGCGGCTGTAGCCCGCCTGCTCGTTGTCGCCGCCCGAGTGGTAGTTGCGCGTGACCTGCTGGCCGTCGACGTTGGTCTGGCTATAGCCCTGCCGGTTCTGCACGTAACCCGCCTGACTCGTTGCGCCGGGCCCCCGGCGTCAACAGCGCCAGGTCCATCCAGTTGCGGCCGTTGATCGGCAACTCGGCCATCTGCTCCGGGTCGATGTTGGCGCCGACCGTCGAGGCCGTCGTGTCGATGAGCGGTGCCTCGCCGGTCACCGTCACCGTTTCCTCCAACGTGGCGGGAGCCAGGACGAGCTCGGCTTCGAAAATCTCCCCGAGCAGCAACTGCACGCCGCTCTGGGTCACCGTCTGAAAGCCCGGCAGCGCCGCCGTGACCTCGTAGAGCCCTGTGCGGACCGGCATCCGGAACTGGCCGGTGCCGTCGCTGATCCCCTCAAACACGTTCCCCGTCGCCAAATGGATGGCGATCACGGGCACACCGGGCAGCACGCCGCCCGTCGAGTCGACCACCGTCCCGGCCAACGTCGCTTCCTGCGCGTGAGTGGCTGCGGGCAACGCGACAAACGCAGCGATGACAAGCAACCAACCGCAAATTCTTGACCTGTTCATAAATGCCTCAACCCCTGATAAAGTAACGGCTTACAGAAACAATAGATAAGATGACCTGGTTTTCCTATTGGTATCCAAACTTCCGTATATCCATGGATGGATATACGGAAATCTGAAGCCGACCTTAGCGTTTGTTCAGGACCGGCATCGCGCAAGAAGGGATGCCGCGGTGGGTCGCTGGGAAGTCGATACGTTGGTCATCAGCAGCAGGTGGGAATGCCTTGGACTGTCAAAACTCTGTAGGTAAACCCTCTGTAGAAAAGCCGCACGGTCCCTCCCTCCCGGTGAGGGAGGGACCGTGGTGATGACGAACTAGAACGTGAGCCGGAAGCCCACCTGTATGACGCGGGGCAAATACGCGATGTTGCCATTCGGCGCCGGCTGGCCGAAGTTCGCGTTGCTTTCGTTGGTATTGTAGGAACCGAAGTTCTTGTGATTCAGCAGATTGAAGATCTCGAACATCGCGTCGATGCCGACCGAGCCGCCCAGCGGAACCCGCTGCTGGAGCCGCATGTCGAGCCGATGGATCGGGTCACTCACGAAGCCGTTGCGGTCGATGATCGTACCGTCAGCCCGCAGCCGCTGTTCCGAACTCCTGCCCTCGTTGCGGAAGTCCCGGCCCGCGGTGACCTGCCGGCGGAGCCCAGACCCGTAGAAGTAGATCCCGCTCACCTGGAGGCCCCGGCCGATGTCCCAGATGCCGTTGGCCGTCACCCGGCCGCGCTGGTCGGTGACGGCAAGGCCGTATTCGCCACCCAGGTCCTTCGCCAGCGGGAAGCCCGGGTCCCGGCGGATGATGAAACCTTCGGGCCCGACGAACCACTCCTTGCGATGCGGCCGGGCGTCTTTGAACCAGGACGCCGTATAGCTGACCGAGGCCTGCCAGTTGTCGCTATAGCGCTTCGTCAGCGTGAAGTCGGCGCCGTAGTAGTTCGACCATTGCGCGAGATACTCGAAGTTCACGTTGCCGAACTGTGGCATCGGGCGCCGGGCGATGTCCTGGAAGCGGTAGTTGCCGCCCGTCGCCGGGTCGTACGCCAGATTGCCCTGCGTCGAGCGCTCCTCGCCCCGGCCGCCGGTGAAGAGGAAGTTGCCCTCGAACGACACCAGCGGCGCCAGCTGGCGCTGGAACCCGATCGACGCCTGGTGGGCGTAGGAGGTCTCACGGCCCACGTAGTTGACCTCCTGACCGAACGTGCGGAACACGCAGCCCGGTGCCGAGTCGTTCTGGTCGCAGGCATTCGCGATGGCCTCCTGCGCGGTCGGCCACCGACCACCCAGCTGGTTCGGCAAGCTCGGTTCAGAGTTGAACCAGTTCGGAATGAAGTCCGGCCGGCCGTCCGGCAGAACCTGATTCTCGAATCGCGGGCACGTGGCACTGCCGACAAAGCAGCGGTAGCCCGTCGTTTGCTGCACGCCGTCGTTCGGGGCAAAGGCGAAGTACAGCCCATACCCACCGCGAATGACCGTCTCGTCGTTGACGCGCAGGTTGAAGCCGACGCGCGGCGCGACGTTGTTGCGATCGCGCGGCTCGTCGCCGGTCTTGAACGGCAGCCACACCATCTGCTCGTTGTGCCCGTTGCTGTCCCAGTCGTAGCGCACGCCCATGTTCAGCGTGAACGCGTCCGACATCTGCCAGTCGTCCTGGTACCAGAACCCAAAGACGTGCCGGAGGACCTCGTAGATGTGGCCGGTGTCCGTGATCCCCTGATTCACGAACCGCGCGCCGTCATTGAACTGTGACAGGCTGTTCCACGCCGCTGCGTCGCTCCACCTGTCGTTCGGGAAGCTTCGCCCGACCTGGGCCGCCGTGGGTGAGAACCCGCGCGCGCGAAGATCGACATCGCCCATGCACCGGAGGCACCAGGTGATGACGTTGTGGAAGCGCATATAGTCGCCGCCGATCTTCACATCGTGGCGCCCACCCGCCTCGTAGGACGTCGTGAAATCGTCCCGCGCGGTCACGGTGTCCATGGCCAGGCTCAACGGGTTCGTGCCAATGGTGTACCCGGGGAACCGGAGCGTGGGCGTCCCACCGTCGAGCACCACGTGATAAGGCATCACAGAATTGCCTTCCCAGTTTTTGACAGCCCCTCGTTCCGTCCGAAAGTAGTCGGTCACGCCCACTTTGATCTCGTTCACCGAGCTTCCACCCAGCACCGACGTCAGGCTGCCGAAGAACTCGTCGCCTTCCCGCCCGGACTGGCGGGCCCCAATCGGGTGCGAGCCTGCACCGCCGCCTGAATAGAACCTGTTCATGCTGCCCGAGAGCCGAACGCTCAAGCGCGTCGAGGCAGAGGCCTGATAGTCCGCACGCGTGAGCCACTTCCGCTGCACGTTGGTGAACTCCAGGTCGCGGTTGAACTGGGAAAAAATCCCACGGTTATTGTAGGCCTTGGTCTCCGGCTGACGCTCAGCCTCGTAGGCCACGAAGAAGTGCAGCCGGTCGGTGAGAATCGGACCGCCCAACGTCGCGCTCCCCTGCTGGTTCTGATAGGGGAGCACGCGGTCCAGGACGGAATCCTTCGCGTTCAGGGAGTCGTGCCGGAAGTACCCGCCGGCGCTGCCGGAGAAGGTGTTCGTGCCCGACTTGGTGATCGCGTTGACGATCATGCCGGCCGAGCGCCCCTGCGTCGCATCGAACCGGTTCGCCACCACCTGGAACTCCTGAATGGCATCGCGGCTGTAGCCCGCCTGTTCACTGTCGCCACCGGAGTGGTAGTTGCGCGTGACCTGCTGGCCGTCGACGTTGGTCTGGCTATAGCCCTGCCGGTTCTGGACGTACCCGCCAGATTCGTTGCGCCGGGCCCCGGGGGTCAGCAGCGCCAGGTCCATCCAGTTGCGGCCGTTGATCGGCAACTCGGCCATCTGTTCCGGGTCGATGTTGGCGCCGACCGTCGAGGCCGTCGTGTCGATGAGCGGCGCCTCGCCGGTCACCGTCACCGTTTCCTCCAACGTGGCGGGAGCCAGGACGAGCTCGGCTTCGAAAATCTCCCCGAGCAGCAACTGCACGCCGCTCTGGGTGACCGTCTGAAAGCCGGGCAGCGCCGCCGTGACCTCGTAGAGCCCGGTGCGGACCGGCATCCGGAACTGGCCGGTGCCGTCGCTGATCCCTTCAAACACGTTTCCGGTCGCCAAATGGATGGCGATCACGGGCACACCGGGCAGCACGCCGCCCGTAGAATCGACCACCGTGCCGGCCAACGTCGCTTCCTGCGCGTGACCGGCTGCGGGCAACGCAACAAACGCCGCGATGACAAGCAACCAACCGCAAATTCTCGACTTACTCATGGGGAAGAACCTCCTTAGCACGACTAGAATTCAGCGCAAGGCTGAAGCCCCCAGTTCAGCAGGGGTGGCCCACCCTAACGCCTAAACAAGGCGAATTGCAAGCTCAACATTCAAGTTTTTGTAGTTCTCCAATTTCCGTAGTTTCGCCGAGCCGTGGAGCCCGGCCGCCAGCGCAGTTCGCCCCCCTTCTCCTTGGAAGATGGGGGCTGCCGACAGCTCGGAAGGGCACCCGGCCTGGGCACTTTCGAAATTCTTGTAGTTTTCCAAATTTCCGTAGCTTCGCCGATCCGCGGAGCCCGGCCACCAGCGTGGTTCGCCCCCCCCTACGCTCGGAAAGGGGGGGCTGTCAACAACTCGGAAGGCGCCCCAATCTGGGCCATAGGGGTTCGTTGCCCGTGTGGGTTTAGCCGCGTTCCCGGGTGGCCATGTTTTCCAGGTCACGCTCCAGGCACGGGAGCGGCTCGGGCAATTCCGCCATCGGATTCGCGTTGAACTCCCTGACGATCGGGCGCACCGTATACGGCTTCAGGAACATCGAGGGGTCATGCACGGTCGCCTCCCACCTGACGGTGTTCCCAATCCGCGTGATCCGCTCGATCACTTCCTTGTCCGGGCTGGTGTACCAGCCGGGCCAACCAATCCACTCCTGGCCGTTGAAATCCACCGTTGAGACGACCAGCGTGTCGCCTTCCCAGGTCCCGACCGAGTGGCCGAACCAGGTGCCGATCCACTCCTCCACCGGCGGGTGGGGCCGGCCGTCGATGTAGACGAACCGCTGATGCAGGTTATAGAGGAACACGAGCGTGTTCTCGTTCACCTGCGCTATCGCACGGGGAAAGCCTATCCGAGGGACTCCCTCCGGCATGCACTGAAAGTCCGGATCGGGCGCCAGGACGTTGTGGCCATGCACGTCGTTGAACTGGACACGATCCCAGGCCTCAGGCCGATACCACGGCCTGTCGTCCCGCGGCCTCACCCGCTGCCCGATGCCCGAGTCGCGCTCGAAGTTCACCGGACTGCCCTTTCGACCCCGCAAAGTTCTCGAAAAACTGCCGTCCGCGTCGGTCGTCAATCCCTGACCGCCAGTATTGGCCCACACCCCAGTTAGCACCGGGTGCCCTTCGGCATCCCGCGGCGTCTCCACCAGCGCGGCAGCCGGGTCAATAGGCCCACCCCTCTGGGCGGCGAGAGGCGCTCCCAGGAGCCACACCGCCGCCGATATCGCACAGACGCTTCCAACAATGAACCTCTGCTTCATGCCGCTTTACTCCTGATAGTCGATGCTTCCTATGGCGCTCTTGACACGCCAGACCACCTCTTTATACGCCTAATGGGGCAGGCGATCCAAGCTGAAAAACCCTACCGCAGCGTAGCCCCCCAAGTGGCGCGGCTGCAGCGCCGCTCAAAACGCGGGACCAACTCTTAGATCTCCCCACAGGTAGAGGACCAGATAGACGTTCGCCTCGTCGGGCCGGCTCCCAAGAGCCCCGAGCCGCGCCGCATTGTAAACCATCGCCGTTGCAATGCGACAATTCCCGTTCCAGACGCAGCGAGTCGTCGAGGAGGCATGAAGCATGGGTCCTTTAGTGGGCGTGAAGATACTGGAAATAGCGGGAATTGGACCCGGGCCTTTCGCGGCCATGATGTTGGCCGACATGGGAGCGGAGGTCGTCAGAATCGACCGAGCGGCTTCGGTGCGCGGAAGCAATCCTAAGCGCACGCCGCAGGACATTCTCAATCGGGGACGGCGAAGTATAGGGGTGGATCTCAAGCACCCCGACGGTGTGGCCACGGTACTGCGCATGGTGGACGGCGCTGATGCGTTGCTCGAAGGGTTCCGTCCTGGGGTGATGGAGCGCCTGGGTCTCGGTCCAGAGCGGTGCCTGGCGCGCAATCCACGCCTGATCTATGGCCGCATGACAGGATTCGGCCAGGAGGGGCCACTAGCCCAAGCGGCTGGTCACGACATCAACTACATCTCGATCGCGGGGGCCCTCGAGGCGATCGGACGCCAGGGCGAAGCGCCGATGCCGCCACTGAACCTGGTGGGCGATTTCGGCGGCGGCGGCATGTTGCTGGCTTTCGGTGTGGCCTGCGCGCTCGTCGAGCGTTCGGCGTCTGGCAAGGGCCAGGTGGTGGACGCGGCGATGATCGACGGTGCCGCGCTGCTCATGACGATGTTGCGGGGCATGCAGGACTCTGGAGCGTGGCGCGACGAACGCGGCACCAACATGCTCGATACCGGCGCACACTTCTACAACGTCTACGAGACCTCCGACGGAAAGTATGTATCGGTCGGCTCCATCGAGCCGCAGTTCTACGCCGAGCTTCTACGGCTGACCGGTCTCGAAGACGACGAGGAGTTTTCCCCGCAGATGGATCGCTCCGCGTGGCCGGTGCTGAAAGGCCGCCTCGAAGCGCTGTTTCGATCCAGGACCCGAAACCAGTGGTGCGAAATCATGGAGGGAGCCGACGTCTGCTTTGCTCCCGTGCTCAGCATGCGCGAGGCCCCGACGCATCCACACAACCAGGCGCGCGGCACGTTTGTCGAGTTCGAGGGCCAGATGCAGCCCGCTCCCGGCCCTCGGCTGAGTCGGACGCCTGGCGCCATTGCGGGGCCCAGCGCTTTCCCTGGGCAGCACACCGATGAAGTGCTCGCGAACTGGGGATTCTCCGACGGCGAGATCGGGCACCTACGAGAGACCAAGGCCGTTGCGTGAAAGCATCGAGACAGAAAGACCCTCGATACTTGACACGCCGCAGGCCTGAGCCATAATCGGCGCACACGCGATGGACAGGACGAGAGCCTGCCCGTGGAGGAATAGATATATGACCCGTTCATTGACGATCGCGCTTCTCGCCGTAGGCGTGTGTCTGGCGTCGGTCCGCGCCCAGCAACCCACAGGTGCGCCGCTTGAGATTCGGGCGCTCTCCGCGAAGGCCGAGCTGGTCAGCAGCGGCGACGTCCTTGTTGAGATCGCCGGTCCGGCGGACCTCACCGCGGATAGCCTAACCGTTCGTCTCAACGGGAGCGACGTAGCGGCGACGTTCAAACCGGTGGCCGACTCGACGGCCGTTGTGGGCCTGCTCACGGGTTTGCAGGTGGGACCAAATGCGGTCGAGGCATCGATGGGCGGTGCGACCGCACAGCTCACCGTCGTCAACCATCCGGTGACTGGGCCCCTTATCTACAGCCCACATCAGATGCCGTTCGTGTGCGAGACCGAGGCGCACGGCCTCGGCGCAGCGCTTGACGAGGACTGCTCGGCAAACACGAAAGTGGAATATTTCTACCGCTCAGACCCGAGTTCCGCGCCGACCAATCAGGGCGACCTCGCGGCGGGCGACAACGCGAACGGCTTCCGAGGTGGCGGCCCGAGTCCCTACAGGCCGTTGGATCCCAGCGGTCCCCGTCCCGCTGATATCTTGATGACGACGACAACGGAGGGCACGACCGTGCCCTATATCGTGCGTCGGGAAATGGGCACGATCAATCGCGCGGTCTATTCCATCGCGTTTCTGCACGAACCCGGCACGCCACTCCCGACGCCGTGGTCCGCAGGGCCAACCTGGAACGGCCGCCTCGTGTATGCGTTCGGCGGCGGCTCCCAGGCTGGCTACCATCAGGGGCGCACCGTCGGGGGGCTGCGCGGCAATCGCCAGAACCTTGAAGACAGTCAGCTCGGCGACTTTCCGATCTCGAAAGGGTACGCGCTGGTCGGCGCGTCGCTGAATGTCTTTGGTACATATACCAACGATGTGGTGTCCGCCGAGACGATGATGATGGTCAAGGAGCACTTCATCGAGCAGTTCGGCGTTCCCGCCTACACGATGGGCAGCGGTCGCTCCGGCGGATCGATGCAGCAGCACATGATCGGCAACAACTACCCGGGCCTCCTCGACGGTATCGTCCCGACCGCCAGCTTTCCCGATACGTTACAAGCCTTTTACGGGATGACGGACTGCGAGCTTCTGGATCGCGCGATGACGCTGACGCGCGTGCGCTGGCGGACGGCGGAAAAGACGGCTGTGTCGGGCTACAGCCACTTTGACTATTGCACTCGCAACAAACTCGCGTACGCCCCCGTGGCGGCTGACATCAACTGCGACGCCCTCACTATCCCGCAGTCGATGCGATTCGACCCGGTGAACAACCCCGAGGGTGTACGCTGCACGTATCAGGACGCACTGATCAACGTCTTCGGCCGCGACCCTGTGACCGGCTTCGCCCGTCGCCCGTTCGACAACGTCGGCGTGCAGTACGGCCTGGGCGCGCTTAACAAGGGCGCGATCACCTTCGCTCAGTTCCTCGACGTGAACGAGCGGGTCGGTGGCTATGACATCAATGGCAATGTTGTCGCCGAGCGGACAGTCGCGGATCCGGACGCGCTGCGCCTGGCGTATGAGACGGGCCGGGTCAACGACACGACGCAGGGCCTGACCATGATCCCGATCATCGACATGCGGCCGTACACAGAGGGGCCCGGCGGCGACGTGCACGACACCTACTCGGGGACGATCACGCGCGCCCGCATCATCGCCAACAACGGCAACGCCGACAATCATGTTTCCCGCGTGTACGAGCGTGGCGCCTCGATCGTTCAGGCGCAGAGCGACAATCTTGTGATCCTCGATCAGTGGCTGGCGGCGATCGCGGCCGACACGGCACCAGGGACGCAGCGCGAGAAGGTGGCGCGTAACAGGCCGGCAGGCCTGACGGATTCGTGCTTCAACGCGGAGCTGGAGGAAACAACGGACGCGGCAGCATGCGCGGAGATGTTTCCGGTCTACGGAAACCCGAGAAGCGTGGCCGGTGCCCGACCCGCAGCGGATCAGATGAAGTGCCAGCTCAAGCCGGTCGACCAGACCGACTACGAGCAGCCGGTGACCGACGACCAGTTGGCGGGTCTGCGCGCGGCCTTCCCCGGGGGCGTGTGCGACTACAGCAAAGATGGCGTGTCGCAACGGCCGCCCGCGACTTGGCTGGCGTACACCGGAGAGCCCCTCGGTACAAGGTAGGCATTACACGTAGTCCAAGGCAGAGCACGAAATAAGGCGCTGCGCGGCGCCTGTTCCGCTCCACAGTGCCTACTCTGCTGCGCAGTGCTTCCCTGGCTGCGCGGCGCCTACCCCGGGTACGCGGTGCTTCCCCTCGCTGCACGGTGCCTATCGGAGTGCGTCGTCGACCGTTTCGCGGGCGAGTGCCTTGGGGTTGGAGACGCCGACTTCGGCGCGTAGCCTCCCTACAATCCATTCAAAGACATCGGCGCGGCCGTCGAGCGTGCCTTCGCGGATCGCTTGCACGAGTGACGCGACGTCTGCGGCTGCCGGTATATCGGCCAGGTCTTGACGTGGCGCGTCGCTGATCTGGCGCGCGGCGATGGCGACGGCGTTGGCAACCATCAACGCTTGATAGCGCGCCCTCCCCGACAGTCCGTCCACGACCTCTTCGCGGAGTACACGCGCCGCTGTCTCCAGGAGATCTTCTGGCCCCGCGCGTCGCGTCATGATCCCGCCGGCCACGCCGCTGGACCCGTCATCAGCACGGCCTCAAACGCCACCTCCGGCGCGACATGGCCGGTCAGTGCCAGTTCCAGATTGGTCTCACGCCCCGACAGATGGCGGTCTGCCTGGTGCAGCGCAAGGATCGCCCAACGCACATGAGCCATGACCTCCCAGTAGCGGACGCGCACTGGATCGATCGTGCGGCCAGACGCGGCTTCGTAGGCGCGATAGAAGTCTCCGCGCTCGCCGATGCCGCCGACCGGATGGTCGTCGCGACCGAAGCGCCAGCAGTGCGCGCAGATCCAGGCGACATCGCTGATCGGATCGCCCCAGGCGGCAAATTCCCAATCGAGCACACCCGTCAATTGGTGATCGTCGACCATCAGATTACCGGTCCTGAAATCATGATGACAGAGCACCAGATCGCCAGGCGGCGGCGCCGTGACCTCTGCCCAGCGAAGCGCCCATTCGAGCCCTGGGCGCGCAACGCTCAGTGCATCAAGCGCCAGGCGGTACGCACGGACTGCGGCCAGCGCAGGCGGTTGCTCTGGGACGTCGAGGAAGTCGAGCCTCGCCTCGGGCGGACTGATGGTGTGAATGCGAGCCAACTGCGTGGCGAAGTCAACCACCAGCGCTCGGGCCTCTTCCGGCGTGCGCGCCATGCGCACAACCCGGTGCCCAGCGGCGATACCGGCAACGCGGCGCATCACGAAGAAAGGCCGCCCTAACACGCCGCCGTCTGCACACGCCCATAGCGGTTCGGGCACAGAGACGCCGGCCTCGAACGCGACCCGCAGCAATGCAAACTCTTGCAACCGGCTGTGGCTGGCCGACAGCGCCGACGGCGAGTCCATGCGCACCACCACCTCGTAGCGACCGGCTTGGGCCCCCCCAGTGATGTCGAGTGTGACGCCCCAATTTTCCTGGATGGCGCCACCGCTGAGAATGGCGGGGTCGGTAATCTGGGTTACAGCCGTGGCCTTCGACGCCACGGCCACAAAGGCGCAGAACTGTTCCAGGCGTTCATGCATCGCCGACGGCACTGCCCCATCGCCAGAACTCGGGCCCCTCGCTGAGCAGAGACCTGGCCAGCACCATCTTGTGGACCTCAGATGCGCCGTCGACCAACTTGCCTTGGCGTGCGTACCGGTAAAACCACTCCAGTGGTGTGTCCTTCGAATAGCCGCGCGCGCCGCACAACTGAATCGCCGTATCGACGACCTTGATCAAGGTATCGGAGACGGCGATCTTGGCCATCGACACTTCCTTCCTCGCGAAGTCTCCCTGGTCAAGTTTCCACGCCGCGTTCATGGTGAGCAGCCGCCCGACGTGAATCTCCATCGCCGCTTCACCCAACATCCACTGCACACCTTCGTGGTCGGCCAGAGAGGAACCGAATGACTGACGCTCGCGCACGTACTCGCCGGCAATCTCCAGCGCGCGTTTGGCCATTCCCAACCACCGCATACAGTGTGTCAACCGCGCGGTGCCTAATCGGATCTGCGTGACTTTGAGTCCGTCGCCGACCTCGAGCAGTCGATGCTCATCGGGAACCACCAGGCCATCGAACACGATTTCACAGTGACCGCCGTGTTCCTCGGGCCCCATGATCGGGATGCGGCGGGTGATTTTCCAGCCCGGTTGATCAGCATCGAACAGGAACGCCGTCAGACCCTTGCGTGGATCATCGGATGTGCGCGCGATGACGATGAAATGCTGGGCGCCCTGCGCTCCGGTGATAAACCACTTGTGACCCCGAATGGTCCAGTCGTTGCCCGCCTTCGTGGCGGTCGTCAGCATCATGCCGGCCGGGTCGGAACCGGAACCCGGTCGCGGCTCGGTCATGGCAAAGGCCGACCGTACACGCCCATCGATGATTGGTTGCAGCCAGCGATCCTTCTGGGCCTCGGTTGCCGCCTTGTTGAGCACCATCATGTTCCCGTCGTCGGGCGCCGCAGAATTGAACACGAGCGGCCCGAACGGCGAGCGCCCCATCTCCTCGTAACACGCCGCCATGCCGACGCAGCTCATGCCGCCGCCACCCCTGGACGTCGGCATCTGCAGCGCCCACAGACCTTCGGCCTTGGCTTTGGCCCGCAGTGGCGCCAGCGCCGCCTCGCTCAGCATTTCGTACTCGTTCAGGTTGGCTGGGTCAGCCTCGACCGATAACACATGGGTGGCCACGAAGTCGCCGATGCGTTGGCGGGTCTGTTCGATGTCTGGGGAGAGTGTGAAATCCACGGCTAACTATCCTTAGGGTTCGGGTGCTCAGAGGGAGTTGACGAGGTGACCGCCATCGACCGGCAGCGACACGCCGGTGATCAGGCGCCCGGCATCGGACGCCAGCAACAACAGGGCACCGTCCAGATCATCAGGTTGGCCGAAGCGGCGCTGCGGAACGTGCATCCGGAGGCGCTCACCGGCGTCGCTCTGCAAGAACCCACGGTTGAGGTCGGTTTCAATATAGCCGGGCGCGAGCGCGTTGACGCGGATGCCGTGACGCGCCCATTCCATGGCGAGGGCCCGCGTCATGTGCACTATGCCCGCCTTCGACACCGCATACGGCATTAATTCTCCGACGACGCGGTGACCGGAGATGGATGCGATGTTGACGACGGCGCCGGGAGTCTCGGCCTCAACGAGGCGCGCGGCGAACGCGCGTGCCATCGACCAGGCGCCCTTCAGATTGGTATCCAGGATGCGATCCCATGTCTCGCCATCCACGTCGAGCGCCGGTCGCGCGTCGGCCACACCGGCATTGTTAATCAGCGTATCGACCGCCCCCCACTGGGCAGCGGTGGCGTCAAGGGCAGCATCGATGGACGCCTCGTCGGTGACGTCCAGCGCGACGGCCACGGCTGTACCGCCAGCCGCGTTTATCTCGTCGGCCGCCTCCTGAGTCTCGCCAGCGCGCCGCGCACCCAAGGCCACACGGGCTCCGGCGCGGGCCAGGACGCCCGCGAAATGCCGTCCCAATCCGCTCGACGCGCCGGTCACCAGGGCCACGCGTCCGTCCATACGAAACAGATCGCTCATCGCGTCAGGACCCTCTCGCAACGCGCATACGTCTGGATCTTGTCGGTGGACGTTTTTCGATCACGACGGCGTTTCAGGCCTTCTGCGTAGATGCTCATGCGCCGTCATTATAGTGACCGGACTGCTCCGCCCGCAGGGTGTGACGAACCAACGTCGATGTCCCTTGTGTGGGCTCGTGTGTGTTGCCTAGCGCGGATTTCATGAGCGTCTAGCTCTCGGAGTAACCGCACTCAGTACCCGCGTCCGGTAGTTCCCAGAGGTACGCAGCCATCAGGTCCCTCCTGGCCGCAGGGCCCGCTTGATACAAGCGAAATCCGCGCTAGCCACGCTCGGCCAGAGTTTCTGTGACCAACTCTCGGAGGACCTGCACCGCAATCGGCTTCTGGCACACCGTCACCGATTCATGGGTCACAAACTGCTGGGCCCGTTGTGTGAAGACCCCTCCACTGATGATGACGAATCTCGTCTTGCTGTTGGCGTCACTCGCGCGGCAAGCGGTGTAGACATCGACCCCGTCCACGTCGGGCATCATCATGTCGCACACAACAAGGTCAAAGGCGTTCCGCTGCAACTGCGTGATGGCGGACGCGCCATCGGTCTCGGTGGTGACCGCGTGGCCGTCGAGCGCAGAAGCGATCACATTGACGATAGCCGGTTCGTCATCAACGACAAGAATGCGGGCCCGCGGCGGCGTCGGCACGGCGGCAGGCGTCGCCGCGCCATGCCCCGCCGTGAGCTCTTCATTGGTGATCGGCATCACCGCACGGAACGTGCTGCCTTCGCCGGGCACCGACTGCACGGTCAGGTCACCGCCGAATTCGAGCATCGTCTGCCGCGAGATCGTCAATCCGAGACCCGTGCCATCCTGCGCCAATCGCGTGCTGAAGAAGGCGTCGAATACGGCTTCGTGGTGCTCGGCCGCAATGCCGACGCCGTTGTCACGGACCTCGATGACCGCCATTTGGCCGTCGCGGCACGTGCTCACCTCGATCCGGTTGTCGGCAACGGAGGCGGTGTCGAAGGCAAGGGCAGCGTTGTGTACCAGGTTGATCACGACCTGTCCGAGCCGCGCGGCATCAGTACGGACCCTGAGCGAATCGTGGTGAACACAGGTGAGTTTGGCCTTCGAGTCGACGACATTGCTCAACATGCGCAGGGAGGAGTCGACAATCGCCGTGACATCGACGGGGGCGCCCTGGCTGCGCTCGTGGCGTGTCAGCTGCCGCAGAGTCTGCACGATGCTCGAGACTCGTTGCACACCGGCTTCGGCGTTGTGCAGCTTCTCCAGGATTGGCTCCACGCGGTGATCAGACGACATTACAGCCAGTTCGCCTTGAGCCAGTTGCAGGTTCATCAGGATGAAAGTGAGCGGGTTGTTCACTTCATGCGCAACACCAGCGGCAAGTACAGAGATAGCCGACAGTCGGCTCGCTGCCCGTGTCCGCGCTTCACGCTCGATTCGTTCTCGTTGCTGATGCAGATCGCTGACAAGACCGTCGATCTCCTCGCCGGCGGCGTTGATCTGGAAGGCCAACACGTCGGCCGGCGAGCCGTCGAAACGCCGGGTGGCCTGGGCCGAGAAATCGCCCGCCGCGTGGCGCGTGAGCACGTCACCCAATTCCAGCACGACCGCCTCTAGCAGGCTGCTGAAGAACCCGGGCGATCGGGCCGTTTTCTAAGGATCATGCGAGTCACCACCGACCGACAACGGTGCGCACGGCTGTGCGCTGGCCCCGATCAAGGGGCCGGCGACACGCGCGGCCGGTGATCAGGGACACCTCGCCTCCAGATTCCGCAGCCGGACCAAGTTATAGACCGTGGCGGCGAAGGTAAGCTGCCAATCCACGAGGGCGACACCGCGATGCCGGAGTTTGCGCAAGCCGCCGACGGTCTTCATCCAGCCAAAGACCTGTTCTACGAGTTTCCGTTTCCGCTGACTGACGTGATAGCCCGCATGCCGCGTGGTCCGGCCATCGATCGCACTCCAGCGGACCTTCTGAGCAACGTGGGGCGTGACGGCCCGGATACGGACAGCGGCCACAAAGCTTGCCACATCGTAGCCCTTGTCCGCCCCGACCGTGCTGCCCGGCGGCGCGCTGGCCTCCAGCAACAGCGCCGCTGCCTCGCGTTCGGCGGTCCCCGTCGCGTGAGTCGCGCAGACGTTGGCGACAAGTCCCTGTCGATTGTCCAGCAGCACGTGGCCCAGATACGCCAGCTTGGCTTCCTTCCCCTGGCCCTTCCGAGGCAGCATCGCCTCCGGATCGGTCGTCGACTGGTGCGTGTCGTTGCGCCGCCGCTCCCCGTGGAAGTTGACCGTGGGATTCCCGGGGTCATCGGGCGGGTCGCTCTCCGCCGCGTCCCGGCACCGAAAGCTCTTCAGGCTGGCCCACGCTTCCAATTGGGTCCCATCCACAGTGAAGTGTTCGTCCGAGAGCAGCCCGGCCGCCCGCGCGTGGGCCTGCACCGCATCAAAGAAGGCGGCCGCGAGATCGCCCGCCAGCAGCCGGTCGCGATTCTTGGTAAACGTGGTGGGATGCCAAACCGGGTCGTCCAAATTCAAGCCCACGAACCAGCGGAACAGCAGGTTGTAATTGAGCTCTTCCATCAGCAGCCGCTCGCTCCGCACCGTGTAGAGCACCTGCAGCAACAACGCGCGCAGCAGCTGTTCCGGCGGGATCGACGGACGCCCTGTGTTGGCGTACAGGCCGGCGAACCTGCGCGACATCGTTCTCAGCGCTTCGTCCGTCAGCGCGCGAACCGCGCGGAGCGGATGGTCGGCTGGCACGCGCTGTTCCGGCGACAGGTAGTTGAACATGTGAGTGCTTTGCTCATCGTGTCCGCGCATGATGGGGCTCCCTTCAGCGGTGTTGGGAGCATGGTAGTACGCCGGGATCGATCTGTCGATCCCATTTCACGGAGTTTTTCAGCAGCCTGCTAGGTCTCCGCGCGAAAGGTCCCGCTCAGCGAAGAGTTCCGCAAGCTCCTCGGCTAGGACATTCACCAGATACGCAATGACATCTCGATTGTCGCGGTTTCCGGTACGAGGCAGACGGGCGTCCAGATCACCTCGGGAGAGTCTGACGAAGACGTCGACGAGTTGCTCGTCGAAGGAACGCTCACCCACGAGGCGGTACCACCCGTGTCGCATTCTGCTTCCGGGCCCACGCCAGCGCCGCACTCAGCTCAGCGAACATCGTCGTCGGTACATGGGGACGTGCAAGTCCCAGAAACACCGAGGCCACGGCCCGCCCAAAGGGCGAACTGGTCACGAGGGCAACACACGTGTACCACTCGGGGTCAATCTCGCGCTGATACACGCGACGGGCACCGGCCTCCTGGTGCCGGACCCGATCCATCAGCACGACCAAAGCGCCTGGACGCCCCGCACCTCTCCAATAGTCGGTCTGCAATCCGATGGCCGCGCGCGCCGTGGCCTCCGTGTCAACGACGTCCTCGTAGGGGAGGACGACAATGACGCCCTCCTCGGCCAGGTAGTAGCGAGCCGACTCGTTACGACCAACCTCCTGCCACTGATCCGGAGGGAGGGTCACGATCGTCTCCCCAACAACTGTTCTATCCAAGGCGCCGCCTCTTCCTCGGTCGCGAACAAGCGAATCGGTACGCGCGGCTTGCTCAGCCCCATAAAGAAGGCAGCGATCGCTCGGCTCAACAACGAACCACCGACAAGCGCGATGCCGATTGTCCAGCTCTCGTTCGCGCGAGCCGTGTAGACCTGTCGCGCGCCTCGGTCCTGCCCTTTCATGCGGTCGAAGAAGATCATCACGATGCCAGGCGCGCCAACCGACCGGAAGTACACGATCTGAAACTCGACGTTTTCAGTCGCCGTCTCGGCCGTATCCAGAGCGCCTTCATCCGGCCAGGCGATGAGGACTCGCGAGTCCTGGGCGAAGTAGCGGGTGTTGGACGTGCGGCCGACTGCCGCTCCCTTCCCCGGGTCTCGTGTCGAATCGGACGAGTTCTGCTGGACGAGCAAGGTAGATCCTCCACAGCGTCATTCCATGGTCATCTTCGGGGACTTGAAAAGTATCCCAAATGGTACCGCGCGCGCTACGTGACGTTGGCTTCCAATGGGCTGCCGTCCACCCATGCCATGTCGCGCATCGCTACCTCGAGAGGATAGAGTTGGGTCGTGCGTAAGTGGTTCAGGCTCGGACTGGTTGTGCTGGCGGTCGCACTCGGCGCGCGGGCGTACATGTTGCGGCCACCATCGGACGTCGCGGTACTGCCCTCCCCCGAGGTCACAGCCGGCGACGTTGCGGCCGCTGTGCTCACCAATGCGCTGCGCAACGGCGAGAGCGGATCACCCGACGAGATGGCCTGGCGCGTCACACAGGCCAACTCGACCGCCGACGTCATGGTGGTCGATGTCGAGGCAGAGCGGCCCGATGAGGCGCTGGCCATAACCGAGGAGATCGTCGCGCCGCTCATCGATTCCTACGCGGAAGTTGTGGTCTACGTGCGAGGCCGCGACCAGACCGGCGACGACAGTGTCCGTCGCGTTCAATGGACGCCTGATACCGGCTACGTCGAGAGCACCTACAGCGACCAGTGAGCGTTTCGGGAGGACCCGGCGATAGCGAAGGATCCTCCGCCCTCGATCTATGATCCGATGTCGCGGTACTCCTGGGGTACCTCGCGGGATCGCCGAGACGCAAACTTGCACACGCCCGATGAAACACGTCAACCCGCACACACCCGAGTTGCCCAGCAGGCCACTGCCGAGGGGAGTCACGATGAAGACACTTCGCCAACCACGATGGTTTGCAGTTGCGGGCATGGCGCTACTCGCGGGTGGCGGCTTTGCCGCCGCTGCCGCCCGGTTCGACGAGTTGGGTATCACCCGCCTTCCGATGTTCAATGGCCCTGATGACCCTGCCGGGATCTGGCTTAATGGCGGACTTGGCAGCCCGTGGTGAAAGTCCAGCGGCATTCGGCGAGCGATGCATCCTCGCGGGCTGCGTTGCTCCCCCGCAAATACAGGCGGCGTTCTCAGTCGGCGCGCTTGTCCGCGAGCGCGGATTTCAGCCGTACCTGGCAGAGGGTCATGGCCCCGCTCGTGAAATCCGCGTTAGGTGCCACCCCGGACTTTCACCACGAACCGCTAGCCGCGATCTGGAAGGGAGACCAGGCAGATGATTAAATTCGCCACGATTTGCGTCGTCGCACTGCTCGCCATCCCAGCCAGCGCGCGGGCTCAAGTTTGCGCCGTCAGTCCGGTCACCGTCCAGATTCTCGGTTCCGCCGGACCCCGACTCGACAACGAGCGCGCGTCGGCCAGCTACCTCCTTTGGATCGACGGGCAGGCGAGGATGCTGGTGGATGCCGGCGGCGGCGCCTACCTTCGCTTCGCCCAATCTGGCGCACGGTTAAGCGATCTCTGGCTGCTCGCCGTCAGCCATCTGCATCCTGATCACATCTCTGGTCTGCCCGCGCTGTTGTGGTTGAGTGAACAGACTCGCGAGGAACCATTGCCTGCCGCTGGCCCATCAGGAAACGACGTGATGCCGGCCTTTCCCACGTTTCTCAATCGCCTGTTCGATCAGAACGACGGCGCGTTTCAAATACTGGGCGGCACGGTGGGCAGCGGGGGGCGCGGCGTGCCGCTCGACGTGACCGTCGTCGATGTGGCAAGCGTTGAAGCGCTGACCGTACTCGACCAGCCGGAGATGACTGTGACCGCGCTCGGTATTCCGCACGGCAACATTCCGGCGCTCGCGTACCGCGTGCAGGTGGGCGATGTGTCGATCGTGTTCAGTACCGATCAGAATGGCACCAGCCCTGCATTTATCGAGTTCGCCCGAGACGCGGACGTTCTGGTCATGCATCTCGCCATCGCCGCCGGCGCGACGAGTGCGTTGCACGCGGCACCGGCAGTCGTCGGTCGCGTCGCGCGGGACGCGGGTGTTGGGCGACTGATCCTCAGCCACATCGGCCTGTTCGACCTCGAGTCGGCCGTTGCGGAGGTGAAGACTTTCTACGCGGGTCCCCTGACCGTTGGCGCTGATCTTCAGTGCACGCCGGTGGAGTAATGGCAGCGGCCGCCTTCTCGTCCACCGGTCCCTACGGCGTCGTGCAGGCGCAGACGATCAAGGCGCACATCGACATCGTCTACGCCACCGTCGCCGGCAAGCAGCTTGCTATGGATCTCTACATGCCGGCGGGGGTCGACCACCCGCCGCTCATCGTCTGGGTGCATGGAGGACGATGGGTCCTTGGTGACAAATCCGAGGTCCCGATGGCTTTTGTCGCCGAGGGCATCGCGACGGCGAGTCCTGATTTCCGCCAATCAGACTCAGCGCGCTTTCCCGCGATGGTCCACGACATCAAGGCGGCGATCCGTTTTCTTCGGGCGAAGGCATCGGAGTACGGCTACAGAGCAGACCGCGTGGCCATTGGCGGCACGTCGTCGGGGGCGCATCTGGCGGCGCTGGTCGGCACGACCAACGGCCACCCGGTGCTCGAAGGAACCGTTGGCGACCACCTTGAACAGTCGTCAGACGTGCACGCGATTCTGAGCTATTACGGCGCCTCCAACCTGGCGACAATCCTGGCCCAGTCGACGCCTCAAGGCCTGGAGGTGCGAGTGCCATCACTGGAAGCTCTGCTGGGCGCGCTCCCCGATCAGGCGCACGAACTGGCGCGGCTGGCCAGCCCCGTTGCACACGTCAACCAGTCCGCTCCACCACTGCTCCTTTTGCACGGCGATCAGGATCAGCAGATGCCCATCGATCAGTCATACGAGCTCGAGGCCGCCTACAAGTCGCGTGGCCTCGACGTGCACTTCGACGTGCTCCATGGCGTCGTCCATGGCGGCGAGAGCGACTTCTTCTCTGAAGAGCGCAACGCGCAGGCGATTGCGTTTCTGCGACGCACCGTCGGTCAGTAGACGCTGCGATTGACTGGACAGACCGCCCTGGTGCCCCAATTGACCACGCTGTCGGAGTGGATGCGCGCCTCAGGCCAGGAGCGCGAGCAGGCGTTGCAGCGGAGCCTCACCCACATCCAGGCGAACGACCCGTCTATTCACGCCTGGGTCCAGGTCCGTCCGCAAGAACCGACCGGGGAGGGCATGCTCTCGAAGATCCCCTTCGGTGCCAAGGACATCATCGAGACACGTGGACTGTCCACTGAGTACGGCTCGCCGATCTACGCCGGGCGGATCGGCACCTCCGACGCAGCCATCATTCGCGAGTTGCGGCAACGCGGCGCGATCCTGCTGGGAAAGACGCAGACGACTGCATTCGCGCACCGCACGCCCGCGCCCACGCGCAATCCTCGGAACCTTGCGCACACGCCGGGCGGAAGCTCCAGCGGATCGGCGGCTGCCGTCGCCGCCGGCATGGTGCCGCTGGCATTGGGCACCCAAACCCTTGGCTCCGTGCTGCGCCCCGCGTCCTATTGCGGCGTCACCGGCTTCAAGCCGACCCATGGCCTGATACCGATGGAGGGTGTCCTTCCGTTTGCCAAGAGCCTCGATACACTCGGCTTCTTCACGCACACGCCCGCGGACATGCTCCTGCTCTGGGAAGCGTTGGGGCACCCCGTGGATGGGGCAGAGGGGTGCGAGATCGGAGCAGTGGAACCGGCGCCAGACGTTGAGCCCGAGATGGTGGGCGGCTTTCAACGCGCGCTGGGCGTATTGCGCCGAGAGGGCGTGGCAATCAGACCCGCCGATATCGCCGACCTGCTTGCTACACTCCACGACGCCACGATGATCGTGATGGCATACGAAGCTGCCCAGTTTCACGAGCAACGCTTCAATGAGTACGGCTCGCGACTTGGGGTTCTGGCGGACCTCGTTCGCGAGGGCCTCGCGATCCCAACCGAGCAGCACGAGGCAGCGAAGGGACATATCGCTGAGTGCGGCACGGAAGCGGCGGCACTGTTCGCGGCGACGCCCGTCATCCTCGTACCCGCGGCTACGGGACCGGCCCCGAAAGGTCTCGCCTGGACCGGCGACGCCCAGATGAACTCCCCGTGGACGGCACTCGGTACGCCGGCCATCTCTATCCCCATGGCGGTCGGCGATGCGCTGCCTCTGGGTCTGCAGCTCACTGGTGCGCTTGGGCAGGACGCGACAGTCATCCGCACGGCCGTGCGACTGCACGACATCCTCGGCCGATCGGGGTAGTCGAATCACGTATCTAGATCGTCGGCGTGGACCCCGCCGTTACTTTTTTTAAGTCAGAATCCTGGAAAGTGGTACGTGGTGATGACCATCCAACGACCCTTCCGGGCGGCGTTCGACGTTCGGATCAGCCCGCACGAGCGGGAGGGTTTCCTGTGAGGAATCGGACACTCAAAACGCGTGCAAGAGTGACTGTGTGTCTGTTCTTACGCCTCGTGCTCGCTTTGCGCAGACGGCTGCGCCACGCATTGGTGCGGACACGGAAATGGCTGACAGGAAGGGCGCGTCGGACTTCCAAGTCGCTGGCAGGTGTCTTCGCCCTGCTCGTACGGCCTGGCCTCCGCGCACTCAAACGGCTGCCGCGCGCGTGGTCGCAGAAACAGAAAGAGCTGGGCCAGAGGACGCGTCGCACGTTTCACCGCACGAAGAGACGTGGTGATGACCATCCAACGTCCGGGCGGCGTTCGACGTCGTGCAAGAGTGACTGTGTGTCTGTTCTTACGCCTCGTGCTCGTCAGGTCGTCTTCTACTCTCCTCCTGGAGAACTGCGACGGTGGGCCAGAGGACGCGTCGCACGTTTCACCGCACGAAGAGAGTGGTCCGTCAGGTCGTCTTCTACTCTCCTCCTGGAGAACTGCGACGGTGTCCGGCGTGTGACGCCGTCGCCGTGTCCCACATCGAGCCGTTGAGGATAACGCGGCCAGCCAGTCCTCACTGGAAGGTCGGGTTCATCTCCGGCTGCGAAAACTGCGGGGTGTTGTTCGCCAATCCTCTCCCCGGGAACGATGAACTCGCACACCTGTATTCCCCCGATGGCGCCTGGGGACTGCCGCGTCAATCCGAACGCCCGGTGCGGGTGTCCCGAGCGCGGCTCGCTGAACGCTTTGCGCCGATCGCTTCGGAGCTGAACGTCCTGGCTCCCGGCCGCGGTGCGTCAGTGCTCGACATCGGATGCGGGCTCGGGGGCATGCTCGACGCGCTAGCAAGCGCCGGGTGGCTCACCTGCGGGATCGACCCTGCAGTCAGGGGGGCTTTCGAACGACACAGAGACGCCGTCGAGATTCCCGGCGACCCCCAGTTCGACCCTGGTGATCCTGCGTCATGTCCTCGAGCACGTGACCGCTCCACTCGAAATGCTTCGTCGCGCCGCTAGTGCGTTGCACGTGGGCGGCTATCTGGCCGTCAGCGTACCCAACCTAGACCGCGTGGCCGAACACGGAAATATGCAGTACTGCCTGCGCTCGAAGACTCACGTCCTGGCGTATTCCGAGGTGTGCCTGCGCTGGCTGGCGGCAACCGCGGGGCTCGTCCTGGTGTCAGCGACGGAGACTCACGAATCGCGTCATCTTGCTTGTTTCTTCCGTCGCGATGCGACGCAAGCCGTGCTGCCAGCGACACCGCTACTCGCCGCGCGTGAATCACTCTCACGCTATTTCACGCGTCACCCTCGCCCCGACGCACTACCCAGAGCGTTGCCTGTCCGCCTGCGATCGGCGCTCCTCAATCTCGGAACCGGCGGTGCCATCTGAGAGCATTGATGGGGAAGGCCCTGTGCTCGACAGTCCCGGTCAAGGTCGTACTAGTCGCTATCCATCACACCCAGGAGCAGGCGCCTGCCTGCTTACTTGGCCTCCGCGGCGCCACCGGTGTATTCGAGTATGAAGAGTCCCGCCCCCGCGCGATCCGTAGCGTAGGCGAACCCTCGGGCGTCGATATCGACGTCGTTCATCTGGATCGCCGTCGGCTGATCCAACGCGCTCGGATGCGAGGTCGGGGTGGTCTGCGGAATGTAGTATCCCAGTTCCGCCAAATTCAGCGGGTCCGACAGGTCGACGACGCGCACTCCGGCGTTGAAATACCCGCGAGCCACGCGACCTTGTCCTCGAAACGATTGATCCGCCCGTTGATTGTTTCGGCGGACTGATGAGGACCGAAGCGGCCGCCAGAGGTGCAAAACTCCCCGACCGGCACCTGCCACACGGACGCGAGCACAGGCTCGGATTCCGTTGTGATGTCGAGCATGTAGGACGCTGGCCGGACCGGGGTCTCGCACGGTGCCGAGTCACCTGCGCCGCCCACTTCATCGACAACGAACGCGTAGGTCCTCGGGCCCGTGCCTGCACCCGGCACCTCGTCATAGACGATCGGCGACACCGTATGCGGCCCGCGATAGGGCGGCTTCAGATCGTAGGACCAGACAAGCGTCGGTTCCGTCGGGTCGGAGATATCGAACGACGCCGTCTGGCCACCGGCATCGCGGTAACCGACATACACCCGGTTGTTCTCCTCGTCCACCACAGGATGGTGGGAGTACTGGCCCTCGTAACCCGACTCGCCGTCCTTCAAACCCGGAAGCCAGGCCCGACCGACAAACTTCGGGTCCGTCGGATCCTTCAGATCGAAGATCTGGATGATCACGTTTCGGAACCCTTGCTCTCCCGACGCTGCGTAGAAGTAACCGGTGTCCGGCGACCACCACCCCTTGTGCGCACGCATGATGAACTCTCCGCCGCAGCCAGAGCCGCACGAATCGGGGGGCGTGCCGGTGATCTCGGACACCAACGAGATCTGCGACGGGTCCGTGTCTCTCGCTGTGATGTCGAAAATCTGGTACTTCAGATCCAGGTCGCCATCGCCAATGCTCTCGGAGTTCCGGATCAGGTAGTCCCTCCCCGATTCATCGAACGGGTAGTCGTATACGACCGACACGCCGCGAGAGTTCTTGTTGGCGTCGTTCGGGATGTGCCACACAAGCTGCGGGTTGGCGGGATCCGTAACATCGAGGATTGACGTGCCGCTCCACTCCATCGCTCCAGTGATCGGATTCAGTATCGACCTGCCGTCCCAGGTGCTCTCCAGATGACCCACGTAGGCCCAGTCGCCGTTGGCCGCGTCGGACAGCGTGGTCACGACCAACGCATCGCGTCCCTGGAGGTCGTGGTAGCCCAGGCAGGCGCACATTCTGCGCGTCCTCGGCCACCAGACCCGACCCCGGCTGCTCCACCTCCACCTCCGGCGGGGGCTCTCCGCACCCGACGACTACCACGGCCATCAGAAGCGCCGTCATCGAGATGACCGTCGTATGCACGATCTGTCTGGCGCGGATTTCAGCTGTACCCGGCAGGCGGTCCTGGCACTCCCGCGGGCAAGAGGGGATAGATGGCTGTGTACACCCTGGGATCTGCGGACGCGGGCACCGATTTCGGTTCCTCGGGAGCCACGCGCTCATGAAATCCGCGCTAGTCGTCTGACTCATCACACTCTCCTCCTCGGAGCCGCACCACGATGCTGGGCCTCGCCGCACGCGCCGTCCGTCTGTAGTGCGCGGGTGGAACAGCCCGGCAGATTGTAGAGCGAAATGGCGGACCTTCTGGTCGACCCCGAGCTCTCTAATGAGGCTGGTCCATCCAGTCGAGGCTCTGGTAACGATCCCAGGCATCAGGCAGCAACGCCACTACCGGGCCGTCGAGGGAGCGTGTCGCCACACGGAGAGCCGCCGCCACGGCGGTGCCGGCCGAGCCGCCCACGAGCAGTCCTTCCTCGCGAATGAGGCGCCGCGCCATGTCGAAACTCTCGTCATCATCGACCACCATCGCCTCATCGACGACGGACAGATCGAGCAGATGGGGAACCACGCTGCTTCCGATGCCCTCCACGGCATAAGCCGTGTCGGGGCCGGCGCGACCCTCGTTGACCCAGCCCGCCAGCACGGAGCCCTGCGGATCTGCGAGCACGACCCGCGCGGTAGGACACCGCTCCTTCAAGAAGCGTCCAACGCCCGTGATCGTTCCTCCGGTGCCGACGCCGGCCACGAAGGCGCCTACACGCCCTCCAGCCTGCGCCAGGATCTCAGGTCCGGTGGTTTCGTAGTGCGCGCGCACGTTCGCCTCGGCGCCGAACTGGTCAGCGTAGAACCAGCCGCGCTCCAGGGCGAGGCGTCGCGCCACGTTCTGGAAGTTGTCCGCATGCGAAGGCGGCGCGTTGGCGGTGACGATGACCTCGGCCCCGAGCAGGCGAAGCGACCTGCGTTTGTCCTCGCACATCTTCTCGGGCAACACGCACACCAGCCGGTAGCCACGTGCCAAAGCAACCAGCGCCAGCCCGATGCCGGTATTGCCCGCCGTGGCCTCGATGATGGTGGCCCCGGGCTGCAGCGCGCCGCGAGATTCGGCCTCTTCGATGATGGCCCGCGCAATGCGATCCTTCACGCTGCCGCCCGGGTTCAGGTGCTCGCACTTGCCCAGCACCGGCGAGGCCAAACCCGCCCCAACGTGCAGCAATGCCACCAGCGGTGTCTGGCCAATTTCGTCGAGGATGGTGTGCGCGTTCGTCATGGTCCCTGCAACAAGCCGCACGAGTGTAGCCCAGGTCAACGCGCCCGTTCGGCTACTCTTGTCAAGCTCGGAGGCTAGGGATGTACACCAGAATCCGTAGACACGCGATTCTTCAACAACTCAGGCGGATCTTCGAACGTTCGGAGGCATCGAGCGGGCGGTCATTGCCCATACAGAAGACCGGGCTCGGCATCTGGGCCGGCACACCAGTTCGAGTCGTGGCCGAGGCCGCGTTGACACTGGCCAAACTCGGCATACTCGATGAAGGACTGCAGACCGGCGCCGTCATCGACGCCGGAACCGGTGACGGTCGCGTGCTGGCTGTGCTGGCAGCGCTGAATCCGTCCCTGGTTATCTACGGGATCGAGTCGGACCCGGCGCTCCACGCCAAGGCCGTGGCCAACCTGCACACGCTGACCACCAGTGGACTCATCGACTCGACCCGAGTGCATCTGCTTGAGGGCGACTACTGCGACGTCGCGACCTACGAGACCCGCGACATAGCGCTGAAAAAGGTCGGGCTGATCTTCAACTACCCTGACGGCAACGAGAAGCAACTGGCGCGGTTCGTCGAACAACACCACGGGCCCGGCACGACGCTGTGCCTCCTGACGCACAACCGGAGATCGACGAACTTGAGCTGTGCGCTCGCCACGACGTCATGGAAGGGGCCGGTCCGCCGTGGCGGCTATCTCTGTACCGGCGGCCGTCGTCCGGTTCCATCGAATGCTGAACTCCTTGCCGGGCCCTAGCAGGCTGCTGAAGAACCCGGGTGATCGGGCCGTTTTCTAAGGATCATGCGAGTCACCACCGACCGACAACGGTGCGCACGGCTGTGCGCTGGCCCCGATCAAGGGGCCGGCGACACGCGCGGCCGGTGATCAGGGACACCTCGCCTCCAGATTCCGCAGCCGGACCAAGTTATAGACCGTGGCGGCGAAGGTAAGCTGCCAATCCACGAGGGCGACACCGCGATGCCGGAGTTTGCGCAAGCCGCCGACGGTCTTCATCCAGCCAAAGACCTGTTCTACGAGTTTCCGTTTCCGCTGACTGACGTGATAGCCCGCATGCCGCGTGGTCCGGCCATCGATCGCACTCCAGCGGACCTTCTGAGCAACGTGGGGCGTGACGGCCCGGATACGGACAGCGGCCACAAAGCTTGCCACATCGTAGCCCTTGTCCGCCCCGACCGTGCTGCCCGGCGGCGCGCTGGCCTCCAGCAACAGCGCCGCTGCCTCGCGTTCGGCGGTCCCCGTCGCGTGAGTCGCGCAGACGTTGGCGACAAGTCCCTGTCGATTGTCCAGCAGCACGTGGCCCAGATACGCCAGCTTGGCTTCCTTCCCCTGGCCCTTCCGAGGCAGCATCGCCTCCGGATCGGTCGTCGACTGGTGCGTGTCGTTGCGCCGCCGCTCCCCGTGGAAGTTGACCGTGGGATTCCCGGGGTCATCGGGCGGGTCGCTCTCCGCCGCGTCCCGGCACCGAAAGCTCTTCAGGCTGGCCCACGCTTCCAATTGGGTCCCATCCACAGTGAAGTGTTCGTCCGAGAGCAGCCCGGCCGCCCGCGCGTGGGCCTGCACCGCATCAAAGAAGGCGGCCGCGAGATCGCCCGCCAGCAGCCGGTCGCGATTCTTGGTAAACGTGGTGGGATGCCAAACCGGGTCGTCCAAATTCAAGCCCACGAACCAGCGGAACAGCAGGTTGTAATTGAGCTCTTCCATCAGCAGCCGCTCGCTCCGCACCGTGTAGAGCACCTGCAGCAACAACGCGCGCAGCAGCTGTTCCGGCGGGATCGACGGACGCCCTGTGTTGGCGTACAGGCCGGCGAACCTGCGCGACATCGTTCTCAGCGCTTCGTCCGTCAGCGCGCGAACCGCGCGGAGCGGATGGTCGGCTGGCACGCGCTGTTCCGGCGACAGGTAGCTGAACATGTGAGTGCTTTGCTCATCGTGTCCGCGCATGATGGGGCTCCCTTCAGCGGTGTTGGGAGCATGGTAGTACGCCGGGATCGATCTGTCGATCCCATTTCACGGAGTTTTTCAGCAGCCTGCTAGCGTGCGGGCGACCCGGCATGCGAGAATCGGGACCCTGCAGGTGCGTCCTGACAGCTTCTGACGAAGATTCTCGGCCGGAGAAACCCTGGTGAAAGATTCATGAGACTCCACCTACTCACCGTGTTCCTGCTGCTGTCGTCCGCGGCACACGCCGCCGAAGCGCCACCGCTGCAGCGCGCCGAGCTTGGTGACCTGCGACTGGAGAACGGCGCGACGCTTCTCGACGCTGCCATCACCTATCGCACCGCGGGCACGCTGAACGCCGACCGATCGAATGCAGTCCTGTTTCCGACCTGGTTTACCGGCACGACCGAGCAGCTATTTGCGTTTGACGCCACCGGCCTGGTGGACACCTCCAGGTTCTTTCTGATCGCCGTCGATGCGCTTGCCAACGGCGAGTCTTCGTCGCCGTCAAACAGCTCCCGGCAGCCGGGACTCGACTTTCCGGCGGTGACGATCGGCGACATGGTCAGCGCCCAGCACCGTCTTCTGACCGAAGTCCTTGGCATCACGCATCTGCGCGCCGTGATCGGAATCTCGATGGGCGGCCTGCAGACCTTCGAGTGGATCACGGCCCATCCCGACTTCATGGATAGAGCCGTCTCGATCGTGGGATCCCCCCGGCTCGCCGCCTACGACCTGCTTCTCTGGAATACGCAGCTGGCAGCGCTCGAGCTGGCCGAGCGCTGCGACTGTCAGCAGGAGGAGGCGCTGGCCGTGGCTGGCCTGCTCAACCAGCTCGCGATGCAGACCCCTCAGTTTCTCGCTCGGGAGTTTCCGCGCGAAAGGACGAGCGCGCTGGTCCAACAGGGCAGGGACGGTGGAGCCACGATGAACATTCACGATCGCGCGGCACAACTGCGCTCGAGTCTGGCACACGACGTGTCGCGCGCGTATGGCGGTTCGATGGAGCGGGCCGCACAGGCCGTCGTGACGGATCTGCTGGTGGTAGCGAGCTTGCAGGACCGCGCCGTGTCGCCAGCGCCAGCCCTGGAGTTTGCTGAGCTCGTTGGCGCCGACGTCCTCGAGCTGCAGAACGATTGCGGGCACCTGGCACTGTTCTGCGCGGCCCCCGAGACCCGGGCCGAGATTTCTGGTTTTCTGGAGCGGCCGTAGGCCCCGACCGCGGTAGCGCGCTTAGCGGACGACGCTGAAGATCGCGTCGCGATGCACGTTGCCGAGGGGCCGGCCGAGCCGGAAGCGCGCGAGGCCGTCATCGCCGACCGGTAACTCCATCTCCTCCCAGGCCCCCATGTCGCCGCGCACGATCAGGTTTCCACCCCTCAGCCGCTCACCCTCTGCGTCGATGCGTTCGCCAATCATCATGTTCGGAAAGCCCTGATAGGTCACGACACCCGAGCCGGTGAGGCCGATCGCCAACGCAGAGACCATTCCCGGGAGCGTCAACGTCTCACCGGGCTGCCCGCGTACGGCGAAGTAGCGTTGCTCCTTGAACAGGTGGTCGACGAAAGAGTAGGTGCCGGCTTCGAGAATCTCGATGTCAGCGACCCCCTCGCCGCCGCGCACGCGTACCGCGTCGCGGGGAAAGCCGGCCACATCGTCCTGCTGGAGCACGAATTCCGTGCTGGACTGCACGGCGGTCGTGACACCCTCAGTCAGATCAGCAGCGTTCGGGGCATCGAAATAGGTGCCTCCACCAGCCTCGGCCAACGCCGTGAGTACCTCGGCCTCATCAGGCGTGACACCAAGGCCGACGGTGTGCAGGACCAGCTGCAACCCCGACGCGCGAAGTTGCGCCGCCACCGCCTCAGGGTCCCCGCCGCACGACTCAACGCCGTCGCTGACGAGCAGAATGACCGCGGCGCCACCCTCGGCGCGCAGATCGGCACCGGCGTCTTCGAGGCTCCGGGCGATCGGCGTCTGGCCGCGCGGGGTTAGCAGGTTGGCTTGCCTGACGACCTCCGGCGCGTTTCCAGCGACGGGCGCGAGCAGCCGTTCGGTGTCCACACACCCTTCGACCTGGTCCTCGAAGCTGACGCGATGGCCGTAGGCGCGCAGGCCCACGGGCAGGTCAGCGGGGAAATCGGCGAGCGCCCCGCCCAGCGCCTCACGCGCCAGCTCGATCTTGGCCCGGCCGTCCACCTGCCCCCACATGCTGTTGGAGACGTCGAGAATAACCTCAAGGCGACTGGGTGCGGCGCCCGCTCCACCGGCGGCGAGCGCCGCACCAGGCGGCGCCTGGTCGTCGCCGGGGACGGCGATGTCGGTGGCTTCGTCGAACGACGTTTCGTCAAAGGCCCGTGCATACGTGCCGTTGGTGACCAGCGCGATACCAGCCAACTGGTGCGAAACCGCCTCACCCAGACTGATCGTATGAATGCGAATGTCGCCGGCCTCCTCCCGCGCCACACCCACGGGGTCCTCCCCGCAGGTCTCCTCGCCGTCACCAACGATCAACATCTCGCGCCGGACCGCGTTCACCCGTCGCAAGTCCGCCAGCGCTTCGCGCATCGAGTACACAAGCGGTGTGGCGCCGTCCCACCGGACGCCGTCAAGCGCTGTCTCCCAGTCGGACATCACGAAGGGCGCAAATGCCACCGCGTCCTGGGACGCTGCGCATTCGTCGTCGGACGCCCCCTGACCAAGCAGTCGAAGGCCTGTGAGCACGCCCTCTGGCAGCATCTCGAATGTGCGTAATAACCCCCGTCGCGCGAGGTCACGCTTGACTCCGCCAGGGACCTCCTCATTCATGCTGCCAGACACATCGAGCACAACGAGCAGGGCACGGTCGGCAGGCTCGCTGTCCTGCGCGACCAGCGGGGATCCGACAGCGGCCATTCCGATCACGAGGGCCACGCCGAAGAGTCGCCGCACGCTGGCGGCCGGGTGATAAAGCGTCATCAGTTACTCTCCAGCCGGAACCAGACCAGATCGAGCACAGTCGTCTGCCTGCCAAGCCAGTCTTCCATCGGCACGAAGAACGCGTAGCCCTTGGTTTGGATGGACGTGTTGTTAACGACGAGCGCGAAGCCACCACTGGAGATCCGCGTCATTCTGGTCAGCTCGATATTGCCGTCGGTGTTGGTCGGCTGCCAGGTGAGCAGGTTACGCCGCTTCAGACCCTGGAGATTCTGGTACGGCGTCAGCCAGCCGAGCGTGTCGTCGAACCGGTGAAACCCGACGGGACTGTAGTACGGAGGACGCGCGAAGATCTGGAACATCGCCTGCGCCGTGGAGGTCGACCCGAGCACGACGAATCGGGAGCCCTCCTCGGCGTTGATGATGTTGGACTCCTGATTGATGCCGCCCGCCTTCAGGCCCTGCGTGTAGTCGCCGTCAGCGAGCGAGAATCCGTCCTCGTTGGCCGGGTCGGCGCCCTGCACGCACGCGTCGTAGTCAGCCTCGACGATCAGGTCCAGGCCGCGAAGGAAGTTCAGCTTGGCGAACGCCAGCAACTGCGGGCGCGGCACCTCGTCGGTCAACCCAGAGAACTGCTGGCAGACACTGTGCGAGGCAAAAGGCTGATCCTCGTCGTAGAACATCTCAACATACGTCGCGACATCCTCGAACACCGACTTCGAGCCATAGCCCCGTTTAAAACCCGCCGCAACGGCTCCCGCGTCGCCCGGATACGCGCACTGCCAGTTGTCGCCCTCGTAGCTGCCGTATCCGCCGTACGCCACCTGGGCGCTCGCCTGCATCTGACTCCAGCTTCCACTCATGACGCCGTCGAGGTGTCCGAGGTTGTCGCGCATGTCGTTGACATGTGTCACGACGTCAGGCGGCAACCGTTCCTCCACCACGTGGCTGGCATTGTCCATGAGCCGGTTGAAGGCATGCACCGACTCGTGGGCCAGACCCTTGCGGATCACGTCGGGGCCCACGATATAGAGGTCCCCTCCAATCGAGTCCCGAAAATTGACGACGATCTGGTTGCCCACCGCCGAGGCGCCCCGCTGTACTTCGACAGGTGGACCAGAGCAGGCGGGAAGGCTGAAGATGCCGGCGTTCGGGTACTCGACCAGGGCAACGCTGGCTATCGATCCAAGCAGCAGCGGACTCCGATCACCAAGCTCGGACAACGCATCGAGCAGAGCATCGGCAATGTAGGGAGCCACGGCATTGGCCGCGTCGATCGGAATGACTTCCTCGACGCTCCCCTGATGGGGTACCGACAGATCGGCAAGGCTGGATCCGAAGAGAATGTGCGGAAACTGGGCCTCCAGATCGGCAAGCGAGGCCGCCTCGAGCCGTGGTTCGATCACCGACAGCCACGCGGCGATCATGCCCGGTGAGTCGGCGCTCTCGCGCATTGCGAGGCCGTCTACCGCCGCGGTGTCCAGGGATGCCACCACCCCGCCGTTGGTATCGAGAATCCGCACGGCTGTCGCGCCCTGCTCGAACGGGAGAAACACAATCACCGATTGGCGTGGGAGTTCGATCTCTCGCGCCATGACCATCGCGCCCTCGGCGTCCCGGTACTCGTCGATCTCGTGCGTGGGAAAAGCGAACGGCGACGCCGAGAGCACGCCATCGCTGCCGTCCAGGACGGCGTAATAACCGCCCATCCCGGTCAACGGGCGGACCGCTGTCTCGATCGCCATGACTCGGGTGATATCGACCGCGCCGGTGGCCGCGTCGCGGGACAGGGCCAGTCTCAGGTACGGCTGGGTCGGCTCGCTCGTGACGGGCGCGGCATTGTCGGCATCGTCGGGACCGTCCGGGCCACTCAGGAACCACACACCCGCGAGCGCCAGAATCGCGAGTACACCCGCTCCGACGAAGGCACGGAATCTCCTAGGCATTTGTCCGGCTCCTGTGGATGACGTCCCGGTTGCTGCCATGCCCAGCCCCTGTCGCCGCATTCTATGGATCGCGGGGGGCCGCAGGACTACGCGATCGTGACTTCCTTGGCGAGATAGACGTCCTGGATCGCGTTGAGCAACGCGACACCTTCGCGCATCGGCCGCTGAAACGCCTTCCGTCCAGAGATCAAGCCCGTGCCGCCCGCGCGTTTGTTGATGACGGCCGTCGTGACAGCTTCCTTCAGGTCGCTCGCGCCCGAGGACGCGCCGCCTGAATTGATCAAGCCAGAGCGACCCATGTAGCAGTTGGCGAGCTGATACCTGGTCAGGTCGATCGGATGATCCGAGGTCAGCTTCGAGTAGACGGCTTTGTGCGTCTTGCCGAACTTCAGCGCGTCGAACCCGCCGTTGGTCTCGGGAAGCTTCTGCTTGATGATGTCGGCCTGGATCGTGACGCCCAGGTGATTGGCCTGGCCCGTTAGATCGGCAGCCACGTGATAGTCGGCGTCCTTCGTCTTGAAGGCCGGATTGCGCAGATAGCACCAGAGCACCGTGAACATGCCCAGCTCGTGCGCCTGCTGGAACATCTCCGTCACCTCTTGAATCTGCCGCTTCGATTCTTTCGAGCCGAAGTAGATCGTCGCGCCGACACCTACCGCACCCATATCGAACGCCTGCGTGACGCTCGCGAATCGGATCTGATCGAAGGCATTCGGGTAGGAGATGAACTCGTTGTGGTTGAGCTTGACGATCAGCGGAATCCGGTGCGCGTAACGCCGCGCAACCGAGCCGAGCACTCCGAGTGTTGACGCGACGGCGTTACACCCGCCCTCGATCGCAAGCTTCACGATGTTTTCGGGGTCAAAGTATGCCGGGTTTGGCGCAAACGACGCGCCGGCCGAGTGCTCTATGCCTTGATCAACAGGCAGGATCGACACGTAGCCGGTGCCGGCCAGTCTGCCGCCGTTGAACAGTGTCTGGAGACTCGCCAGCACCCGCACGGGGCGATCAGAAGCCGAGTGGACCCTCTCGATGAAATCCGGTCCGGGCAGGAGGAGGTTCTGCCGGGGGATCGTCTTGCACCGGTGCTCGAGCAGACCCGCCGACTCCCCGAGAATCGACTCGATCCTTCCGAATGCGGAGCCAGTCTGGGCCGTGCTTGCTGGTTTGCCTGTTACTTTTCGTGCTCGCGAGCGTGCTGTTGCCACTATGTAGTTACCTCGATTGCCGATCCTACCACTGGGTATTCAAAGTCTTCCACGACGGCCTCAGCAACAGCGCGATCGACGAGCGCGTCGATCGGAAGCGCTGCTTCCGCCGCCTCGATGTGTGCCAGCCGTGCCTTGGTCTGCGGATTGCGCGGCGTGAACAGCGTGCAGCAGTCCTGGTCCGGAATAATGGAAATTGGGTAGCTTCCCAGCCGTATGGACTCAGCGGTTATTTCATCCTTGTCCATGCCGATCAGCGGCCGGAACACCGGTAGCCTGACGACGTCTTCGACCACCGCGAGGTTCTCAAGCGTCTGCGATGCCACCTGACCGACCACGTCGCCGGTCACGAGCGCCTGCACGCCTCGCGCCAGGCCCATGCGCTCGGCGATCCGCATCATCAGCCGGCGATACACGATGACGCGCATCGGACCCGGCACCGCGAGCACAACCTGCTGCTGGATCTCGCCGAACGCAACGAGGAACAGCCGCGACCGCTGCTGCCACTGAGTCAGCAGCGTCACCAGCTCCCGCGCTTTCTCCTGCGACGCGCGCGACAGAATCGGATAGCTGTGGAAGTGCACGAACGTCACCGCACAGCCACGCTTCATCATGCGGTGAGCGGCCACAGGCGAATCGATCCCGCCCGACAGAAGGCATGCGACGCGTCCGGCGGTCCCTGTCGGCAGCCCGCCGGCGCCCCGCTCCTTGCCGAAACAGTAGAACGCTTCGTCCGACAGTAACTCCACATGCACGACGAGCTCGGGGTTGCTGAGGTCGACCTTCCAGCCGCGCGCCTCCTGGATGCGCCCACCGACCTCCCGCTCGACCTGCGGCGATGTGAGGTGGAAGCGTTTGTCGGCCCGCTTTGCCGACACCCGGAAGCTACTGCACGTCCGATCTCCGAGATCCCCCAAGATGGCGGCGGTCAATGCGTCGACATCCAGCGGCGTCCGGCCCGCGTACGAAAAGTTGGCGATACCAAACGTGCGTCGGACGCGTGCGCCCACTTCTTCCGGTGTCGAGCCCGGACCGACCACGATCTCGATGCGACCCATCAAGGAACGCACGGCCTTCACGTCAAGGTCTGACACCGCGCTGCGCAGGTTCCGCACGAGCCGGCCCATGAACCACGGACGGTTCTTCCCCTTGAGCGCAATCTCCTTGTAGTGGACAACGATTGAATTCATAAACCTTCAGACACCCGCTAGGGTGGCCGCCATGTGCCCGCTCATGACGGCACCTTCGATCGTAGCCGGCAGGCCTGTGGCGATCCAGTCGCCCGCCAGAAACAATCCCGACACGCCGGTCCGCGTGGAGGGACGTGGCGGCTGTCCTGGTGCAACGGAGAACGACGCCCGCTTCTCGCGAACGACGACGCCGCGGACCAGCGCCGCCGATCGAGCGGCGGGCAACGCGTCGCGCACCTCGCTCGCCGCCAGCTCGATCAGCTCCTCGTTGCTTCTGGACACGACGTCCTCAGCGCCGCTCGACACGAGCGACAGATGCGACGCCTGCTCGCCGAAGACCGCCCGCTTGTCGAACACCCACTGCAGCGTCCGGCCGGGCAGTCCCACCAGTGTCTGCTCCGTCACGACCCGGTCGAACCAGAGGTTCACCGTCACGATCGGCGACGCCCCGGTCTTCGCCGCCGCGTGCAGGATCGGTTGCAACACGGCTGGCCGCTCGGCAAACACATCAGGGAGCGCATGCCATGGCACGGCGCAAATGACCGAGCGGGCGGTCATGCGCTCACCGCGAACCGTCACCTGCGGCGCTGCCTGAGTGGAAGCCGTCGAAGTGGTCTCAGCCGAGCACTCTATTCTCGCCGCAGCGCTGGTCCTGACGGACCCACCGCGTTGCTCGATGTACTCGCGAGCGGGGTGCGCGTACACCTCGTCAAGCGGCTTGACGGGCAACGCCAGTGCCGCTCCGCGCGGATCGCCGCTGAACATCTGCTCGAGCACACTGAGGAAGGACGCGGCTGCGGCACTGTCAATTGATTGATTCAGCGCAGCCACTGCGAGCGGCTCCCAGAGCAGTTCAATCAGCCGCGACGTTTGCCCGTATCGAAGCAGCCACTGGCGCACGGTTTCGGCGTCACTCGGCGACGGACTACTCCCTGGGCCTCGGATCGCACCGCGCATGCGCAACACGGCCACTCGGTCTCTCCAGCCAAGCGCGCTCCAGCTCACGACGCCGACCAGCAGATGAAACGGCGACGGCAACGCGGGGCATGCCAAACGCGACCAGCGCCCGTCCCGGTCGATGATGTCCACCGTCAGCCGACTCTGCAAACGTACGTTGGATTCGGCGCCGATCCGCCGAAGAAAACGGAACGTCTCGTCATAGCAGCCGAACAGAACGTGCTGCCCGTTGTCCACGCGCTCGCCTGTCGAAGGATCGGTGAAGGCCGTCGCGCGCCCGCCGAGAGTCGGTCGCGCCTCAAGCACCAGCACGCGCGCACCTCGTTCAGCCAGTGCGGTAGCCGCGCTCAGCCCGGCAAAGCCGGCGCCGATTACGATCGCATCTGGGGTCACGCCTGGGCTTTCGGCGCTGGGCCTCGAGCCTCGGGCTTTCCGCGTTTGGACCTGAGCCTTGAGGGAACGGTTCGAGCCCAGATCCGGAGGGCGATCATCGCGCGGTGCGGGCGAGGCACACGGATGCGGCGACTGAACACGTCGTACCCAGCTCGCTCGATGCGCTGAAGGATCCCGAAATAGACGCCGCCCATGATTTCGGCGGCCACGAGGCTGCGTGCGTCCATGCTCGGCATGTCAGCCGCCGCGCGCTCGTAGTATGCCCTCGCCCGCTGGCACTCGAACCGAAGTAGCTCCCGAACAGCCGGAGTCACCTTGCCCAGCTTCAGCGCCTCCTCGGTGACTCCGAATCGGTCAAGATCCTCCGCTGGCAAATACACGCGTCCCTGCTGCAGGTCCGCCGCCACATCCCGAATGATGTTGGTCAACTGCAACGCCATACCGAGGTTCACCGCGTACGTACGCGAGGCCGGATCCCGGTACCCGAAAATCTCAATACAGATGAGGCCGACGGTCGAGGCGACGTGTCGGCAGTATTCCGCGAGCGCCTCGAAGGTGGGGTACCGGGCGTGCTCAAGGTCCATCGCCACACCGTCGATCAAGTCTTCAAATGGTGCGCGCGGCAGGTTGAACTCCCGAATGTAGGGCTGCAGCGTCTTGCCCTGGCTGGTCTTCGGACCGCCGTCGCTGCTGTCGCCCCCGCCGGATCCTGCTTCCGCACTGCCCGCATAGCAGGCCTCAAGTTCGGCTCGCCACAGCGACAACTCAGCGGCCGCTCCAACCGGCACCGCTCCGACGGCCGTCTCGCCCGCCTCGTCCCCCTCGGTGTCCGCCGCTTCGTCCACGGCGTCGTCAACAGCGCGACAAAAGTCCCAGACAGCGATGATGGCGCGGCGCTTCCTCGCGGGCAGCACGAGAAACGAATAGTAGAAACTGGTGTCCCGACTCATGACGAGCGGCGACCGTATGAGAGCGGCGCACGGTGAGTGATCCACGCGAGCATCCTCCAGGCGAACCAGGGCGCGTCGAGGGCGCCAAGGGCCGGCCGCCGCCTGGCCACGTCGAAGTTCACGCGCGCAAGGCGATCGAGCACGCGCGTGCCTCCCAGCCAGGTTGCCCGAAGCTCGTATCGCAACCGGCCCCGCAGAGCGTCGCATAGCGGTCTGCCCTCCTCGAAGAGGTCGCGCGTTCGAAGCGCGGCCGCCGACAACGCGCGCTGCCAGGGAGGCGTGATTCGATTCTCGGCAAGATCCTCTTCCCGCACGTCGTGCAGTTGCCGCTCTTCAAGGGGCAGATACACACGGCCGCGCTCGTAATCCTTCGCCACGTCCTGCCAGAAATTGGTAAGCTGCAGCGCCGTGCAGATGTCGTCAGACCACGCGTCGAGCTGAGCGTCGGCCTTTCCGGATATACGCAACACGAGGCGCCCCACCGGATTCGCCGATCGGCGGCAGTAGTCCAGCAGCTCCGCCCACGTGTTGTAGCGAGTCACGTCCAGGTCCTGCCGAAACGCGCTCAACAGATCTTCAAACAGGCCGACCGGAAGCGAACACTCGCGAATGGTTCCGCCGAGCGCGACGAAGATGTCCACGGTGTTCGAGGGCTCACCGACCCTGGGCGGCGCGCCCGGCTCATTGGTCGATACGGCTTGCCTGAGCCGATACGCCCAGCCGTCCAGCAGCTGCTGCCGCTCCTGGACGGTCCAGTCCCCTTCGTCCGCGAAATCGTCAGCAGCGCGAGCAAACGCGTACACCGCCGCCACATGCCGTCTGGAACGGCGCGGCAGGAGCAGCGACGCCACAGGAAAATTCTCGTAGTGGTGCCGTGCGTCGCGCGCGCAGGAGGCGTAGGCGTGCTCCTCCGCTGCACCGTCTCTCCGGACTACCACTCCACTTCCGGTTCGCCCGCACGATGGTTCACCGCCCGCGCCATCACAAACAACAGATCCGACAGGCGGTTCAGATAGATGACGAGAACCGGATCCACGGCGTCCGATCCGAGCGCGATGACACGACGCTCCGCCCGCCGGCACACCGTGCGCGCCAGATGCAGCAGGGCCCCCCCGGTCGACCCGCCGGGCAGGATGAAGCTGCGCAGCGGTGGCGTCTCGGTTTCGGCCCGGTCGATCAGCTGTTCGAGCCGCTCCACGGCCTGCGCAGTGATCGCCGTCTTCGTGACCCTCGGAGCGATCCGAGCGGATGGGTCGGCCAGGTGCGCGCCGAGCGCAAACAGATCCTTCTGAATCAACTCCAGCGACGCAGCGACGTCGGTCCCGACGCCGGCGGCCCTCGCCGCTCCCAGACAGGCATTCAGCTCGTCCACTTCGCCGTACGCGTCGACGCGGGAATCGGCCTTCGAGACCCGCGTGTTGTCGAAAAGCGAGGTGTCGCCGCTGTCCCCAGTTTTTGTGTAGATCTTCACGCGTGAATTATAGGTGCGGACGTCCGCCGCACGCGGCACCCGTCCGCCGGCGTCGCTGCCGCCTCGAAGGCACGTGTTAACGCGCGCGAATCAATCTGAATTCAGCGCGCCCTTCAGCGTTGCCGTTCACAAGAACCTCGATCGCGTGCAGGCCAGGGTAATACGCGCGGGTCGAGATCTTGCGGAACGAGTAGCGACACGACAATCTGATCACCTGGCGCGGAGCAACCTTGACGACCTTGAACTTGAAGACCTTGGGCCGACTTGCGCCAGACGCTTTGACGAAGTGAATGGCGTAGTCCACGACCAAACGCTGGTCGGCGCGCCCCGTACTGGCGAGATGGAACGTAAAGGAAATATCGTCGCCAACACGCACGCGCCTCGGTGACACTGCGATCTTCGATACGGCAACCTGTGGGCGCCTGGTAAATCCCAGCAGCGCCCACACACTGGGGTGGCCGGACTTAACCAGAGTGCGGGTTGCATGTTGAACGATCCAGCGACGCTCTTCGGATGCGCCGTCGAGCCACGTCTCACACACATCGAGGACTCTGTCCGGATGATCCTTCGCGATGTCGTTCAGGTTGTTCGCGACCGAGCGCCGCACGTAGAGCGCCGGATCGTCTTTGAGCCTGTCGAGCACGGCCAGCACCGGGCTGGGATCGTCAATCAGCGCCGGCACTCGCGTGGCCCATGGCAATCGCGGACGAGCCCCCTCCGACGCGAGCCGGCGCACGTGTTCGCTATCGTCTTTGGTCCACCGCCGGAGCACCGCGAAGGCGCGTGCCGGGTAGCGAGCAATGAACGGACGGACCGCGAACTCGGCCGAGAACAGATGCGTCATTGAGCGGAGCGCGGCCATCGAGCGCGTGAAGTCGCCCGTGCCATGGTGCTCGATGAAATCAAAGAGCGGCCACGCCGCAAAGCCCCGCAGTGGGTCGCCTTCGTCGCCCCGATCCCACGTCTCGGAAGCCCGAACCACGATCGCAAGCGCTCTGGCATAGTCACGTGGGAGAAAGGTCGCCAACTGAGCCGCGACATGGCTGACCCGAGGCTTCAGTTCGAGCCGAGTCAGGCCACCCATCGACGAGGCGGTAAACCCTTTGCTATCGAACGCTGGCCATGCGCGCTCGATGTTGCGAGCCAGCCGAGCGATCGCGGGCCGGCCTAGACCGTGCTTGAGCGGAGCCGCCATTAGCCTTTTACCAAAGCTCTACCGGGCCCACATCCGCCCGACCGTTATTACCCATGTCGTCGATCGTCGTCTCCGCCGGTCTCGCTCCGCAAGTCTGAGAGTCGTCCATCACTCCGCCTGAGGTCACCACACGCCTATGCAACTCGTTGTTCGCAAAAATGACCTTCTGCGAGAACTGCAGCTTTTTCAGGGAATCGTGGAAAGAAAAAATACCATTCCGATTCTCGCCAACGTGTTGATCGAGGCGAACGGGGACGATAATCCGCCGAACCGCTCCCACGCGAACACCGAGGGCTGGGCTTACGTCGGGGCCTAGCAGCCCGTGGTTAAAGTCCGCCGTGGCACCGAGGCGAGTGAGGCGCCTCGCGGACAAGGCGCGACGACCGAGAATACCGCCTGTATTTGAGGGAGAAGCAACGCTGGCCCCGAGGATGCATCGCTCGCCGAATGCCGACGGACTTTAACCACGGGCTGCTAGGGTTCGGGTCGGAATAGGATTGGCAACCCTACTCCGACCCGAACCCTTACAATGCCTGCTTGATGCCCCGGGACACCTCTCCGCTCGCCGCGCTTCCCTCTGTGGACCGTCTGCTCAATCACGAGGCGGCTAAGGGGCTGATCCGGGACAGCGGCCGAGCAGCCGTGACCGAGGTTATCCGTGATGTGCTGGCCGCCGCGCGCGAGGAGTTGGTGGTCAGTGGTGCGGCCGAAATCACCGACATCGGCGTCCTCGATCGTGTGGCGGCTGAGCTGCGCGCGAGGACGCAGCCGTCGTTGCGACGCGTATTCAATCTCACCGGCACCGTGCTACACACAAATCTCGGCCGGGCACCCCTGCCGCCGGAAGCGGTCGACGCAATATCAACCGCCGCGCGCGAGCCGACAAATCTTGAGTTCGATCTGGAGACGGGCAAGCGCGGCAACCGGGATGATCACCTCGAGGCGACGCTGTGCCAGCTCACCGGCGCCGCGGCGGCCACCGTGGTTACCAACAACGCGGCCGCCGTTCTGCTGGTGCTCAATACGCTCGCCTTGCGCAAAGAGGTGCCCACATCGCGTGGCGAACTGATCGAGATCGGTGGGTCTTTCCGGATGCCGGACATCATGAAGCGGTCCGGGTGCAGGCTCCGTGAGGTTGGTACGACCAACCGCGTTCACATCAGTGACTTCGCCGATGCGATCGGACCCAAGACCGGACTCGTCCTGAAGGTGCACACGAGCAACTACGAGGTCGTGGGCTTTACCGCCAGCGTGCCTGAGCAGGAACTCTCAGCGCTCTGTCGCGATCGAGGCGTGGCCTTTGTGGTCGATCTGGGGAGCGGCACGCTCGTTGACCTCGAACGGTACGGCCTGCCGCACGAACCGACGCCGGCCGAAGTGCTGGCAAAGGGCGCTGACCTCGTCACCTTCAGCGGCGACAAGCTGCTCGGCGGCCCACAAGCCGGCATCATCGTCGGGCGCGCCGATCTCATCGAAGCGATCCGGCGGAATCCGCTCAAGCGCGCGCTGCGCGTAGACAAATTGACGACTGCCGCGCTGGGCGCGGTGCTGGGCCTATACGCCGACCCCGATCGACTCAGTGAACGGTTGCCGGTCATCCGGCTGCTGTCCCGGCCCGCCGTGGAGATTCACGCCGCTGCTGAGCGGCTCCTGCCCGCGGTGAGGTCGGCGGTGCACGGCGTCGCCTCGGCGCACGTGGTTGCATGTGATAGCCAGGTTGGCAGCGGCGCACTGCCGACGCGCACGATCCCGAGCGCTGGTCTGGAGATGCGTCCTCTGGCCAGCCGGGGCAAAGGCAAAGTCCTTCAGCAAATCACGGCGGCGTTCCGCGTGCTTCCGACGCCGGTCATTGGCCGGGTCCAGGACGACGCCTTCCTCCTCGACCTTCGATGCCTCGACGACGAGGCAGCGTTTGAGATGCAGCTTGCGGGCCTCGTGGGTCGTTGGGAAGATCAGGCTTAGCGTCATCTCCGTAGCGTCACCATCTCCGGTCGATCGCTTCTCGGCTTCACCGTGCCGATGATGTTGCTCACCTGGTAGCCTCTCGCGCGAAGGTCGCGCACACACGACTCCGCCGCAGCGGCCGGCACACCCGCGAGCAGTCCGCCCGACGTTTGTGGATCGAAGAGCAAGGCGAACCGCGGCTCAGCGCTGGCATCCGGCGGGCTCACAATCGCCCGTCGCAATCGCACGTTCTGCGGTTGCAGTGAGCTCAGAATGCCAGCCCGAACCGTCTGCTCGGCTCCATCCAGGACCGGTAGCGCGTCAAGGTCGAGTTCAGCGTCGACGTCGGAGGCTTTCAACATCTCGACAAGATGCCCCAGTAGACCGAATCCCGTGACGTCCGTGCATGCGGTGACGCCGTGTGCGAGTACGCCGCCAGACGCCCCGCGGTTGGATTGCAACATCGACGCAATGGCGGCGGCGATCCACCGGCCCTTCGCCTTGTGGCGCATGTCGGCCGCAAACAACGTCCCGGTGCCGAGGGCCTTGGTGAGAATCAAGCGGTCACCCGGCTGTAGGCCCGCCTTGCGGAGGACGCGGCTCGGGTCCACTCGGCCGTGCACGGCAAACCCGAGGCCGAGTTCGGCGCCCTCACTCGTATGCCCGCCCACGAGCTTCGCCCCCGCCTCGCGCAGAACCAGAGCCGCCCCCGCCATCACGTGCGTGAGCGTATCCTCGACCTTCGATTCCGGACCGTGCGGAATCGTGACGATGGCAAGAGCCGACTCGGCCTCTCCTCCCATCGCGTACACATCGCTCAAGGCATGGTTGGCAGCGACCTGCCCGAACACATAAGGGTCGTCGAGCATCGAGCGGAAGAAATCGACCGTGTGCACGGCGGCCCCGCCGTCGGCCGTCTCCACCACCGCGGCGTCATCGGGGGCATCGAGTCCGATCAGGACGGCTCCACGGTCCGACGCTGGCAATCGAGCCAGCGCGCGTGTCAGCACCGACGCCCCAACCTTCGCGCCGCACCCCCCGCAGCGCATCGCCATGGCCGACATCGCGGCGAGCGCCTCGCTGTCAGCTAAGCCCGTCGGCACCACCGGAGCTACCGCAGGCACCATCTCGGGTAGCTCGCTGAAGCGGCGCATGAATCGTCGATCAATCCAGTCCTTCCACCTCCACAGCCAGGCCCCCTCAAGCGCAAACGGACCGCGCGACGCCACGGCATACTCGTCGCCAGTTGAGATCAGGCTTAGGAATTGCTGCTGCGGACGATAGCTGGCGAGCGGCTGACCCAGCAGCGCTCGGTGCAGGTTGCGTGCGAGCGGACGGCCCTGCCGTACGGCGAACACGCCAGACTTGGGACGCGGATACTCCTCCACGGACGCAACATCGCCCGCGGCGAACACGTCCGCGTGTGACGTGGAGCGCAACGTGCCAGACACACGTACAAACCCCCCACCGTCGACGGCGAGCCCAGACTCGGCCAGCCATGGCGCCGCGGCGGCCTGGGTTGTCCACAGCACCTCGTCGATCTGATGCGACTGCCTGTTGGCAGTGCGCAACTGCGACGGCAGCACCTCTACGACAGCCGACCCTATGTGGACGCGGACATCGCGCTCTCGCAGGATCCGTTCGAAGATTCGGCGAGCGGTCCGGTTGTGCGTCGGCAGGACCTCACTGCTGTCGGTGAACAGGTGGTACTCAAGGTTGGCCGAGTCGCGGCCCGCATCCTCACGCAGCTCGGCGACATGGTGTTGCACCGCCAGCAACAGTTCAACACCGCCGGCACCACCGCCGACCACGGCGATGCGAGTTGGGCCGGTCGACTCCAGCAGCCGCCCGGAGAGCGCCGTCCAGTGTTCCAGGAACTGATCGATCGGCTTGACCGGAATAGCGTGCTCGGCCGCGCCGGCGACCGTCACATTCGGCGTCGAGCCGATGTCAATGGACAGGACGTCGTACGAGATTGCCGGCCGGTGCGCGAACAGCACCTGCCGATTCGCGAGATCAAGGCCGGTCGCCTCGTCGACGATCGACCGGGCGTCCGCGAAGCGCGCGAGCATGCGTAGATCGATGTGCGCGTCATCGTAGGTGTAGTGCCCGGCGATGAGGCCGGGGAGCATGCCGGAGTAGGGCGTGTCGACGCCGCGCGACACGAGCGTGAGTCGGACGCCAGGTATGGACCTCATTCCGAAACGTTTGAGCACCGTGACGTGGCTGTGACCGCCGCCAAGCAGCACAAGGTCCTTCAGAATTGGGACGGGCGTCAGCACAACACCTTCACAGGATCCGCCGTATGTCGCCGACACGTCGCGTGACACGTTCGCGGTCGAGATACTCGAGCAGCGGGATCGCGTACTTCCGGGTCAGGTCGAAGTGGCTCTTGAACGTCGCCACGTCGAGCGTCTCGGTTCCGCTCTCTTTCAAAGCGTGGACCTCGACCTTGAGTCGATCGAGTGCCGATGCGTCAAAGAGAAGGTCGCCGGTTCTCACGAGCACAGCCCGGCGGCCCAGCATGACGCCCATGCGATTGACCACCTCCGGCGCCACGCCGATTTCCCGCGCCAACGCCGCTGGATCGGGCGGCGCCAGCGCCGCCACCCGCAGCGTGTCGAGCATGACGTCACGCGCGCGCGCTTCCTCATCGGTCAATGCGACTGCGTGTCCCGACAGCGCAACACGCTCGCGCGCGACGACGGCCTTGCTGGCTACCAGCCTTCGAAGCACCTCGTCGTAGACAGCGACCGGCGCGCCTGCGAACAGGCGTTCGCGAAGCTCCTCGCGCGGCATGCCATCCTCAAGCGGGTGGCGCGCGTGGTATTTCTTGAGCGCGTCGAGCATGAGCGGTTCAACCACCGACAGTCGTGACGCCGAGACAAGAACAGCGCCGATGCGTGCGGCCCGCCCGTCCTTCGCGAGCCTGGCACCAAGCGCGTCGCACCCATCCACGGGCACGCCGGCACGACTCACCAAATGATCGACCGCGAGTCCCGCCAGGCCGCTCTCATCCACCATCGCCATCACGGCCTCGTCTGGAGCCTCAGCCTCGCTAAGCCGTGTAAAGCGCGCGGCGCCGGCCGCGGTGCGCACCCCTCGACGAGGCGGCAGCGGATCGAGAACAGTGCCGCCGGCGATCGTCGACAACGGGGAGTAGGCGCGAAGGATAAACCGGTCGCCTCGAACCAGCACGGCGGGCGCCTCAAGATGCACACGCGCAAACGCCGAAGCACCCGGCTCGACGTGTGGACCCTCGGACAAAGCGACGCGACCGAGCATCTCCCGGGTGCCCTGGTGAAACCTGACCCGGGCTCCGTGCCGAAGAGGCCTGGCCGACTCCAGCAACTCGACACGCACGTCGACATGCCGCGTGACCGTCACCGAGCCCGGCCGCGTGAGCGTCTCGCCTCGGCTGACGTCGGCCACTTCCAGGCCGGCGAGGTTGACTGCCACCCGCTGTCCGGCCACAGCCTCCGCCTGCAACGCTCCGTGAACCTGTAGGCCGCGCACCTTGACCGAGCGGCCCGAGGGCTCGAGCACCAGCTCTTCATCCTGCGCGAGGCGCCCGGCGAGCAATGTGCCGGTCGCCACGGTGCCGAAACCCTTCATAGAAAATACACGGTCCACCGGTAGGCGCGGTGGCCCCTGCGATGCCCGCCGCCGTGCGGACTTTGCCAGTCTGGCCAGGACGAGCCTCAGGTCCTGCAGTCCGCTCCCCGCACGAGCCGATGCGGCGAGCACGGGGGCACCCTCGAGGAATGAATCGGCTACCAGTTCCTCGACCTCGAGCCGCACGACATCGAGCATGGCGTCGTCGGCTAGATCGGTCTTCGTGATCACGACCAGTCCGGTGGGCACGCGAAGCAGCCGGCAAATCTCGAAATGCTCGCGAGTTTGCGGCATGACGGATTCGTCGGCCGCGACGTGCAGCATCACCAGGTCCATGCCACCCACGCCGGCCAGCATGTTGCGGACGAACCGTTCGTGCCCTGGGACATCGACGAACGATAGAGCGATGCCGTCCTCGATCGTGTGGGCGAAACCGAGATCAATGGTGATGCCGCGCGCCTTCTCCTCACGCAGGCGGTCTGGGTCGGTGCCGGTCAGCGCCTGAACGAGCGCACTCTTCCCGTGATCGATGTGCCCGGCGGTTCCGACGACAACATGCTGCATCCGGCCAGAGGCCTCCGCAGGCAACATATCATCGCGGCACGCACATCCCGTAGACTCAGAGAGGAAGCGAACGGGGCCCGGTGGCCCTCCCGGTCTTCAAAACCGGTCGCTCGTCGCTTAGCGGGGAGGCTGGGTTCGACTCCCAGGCGCTTCCGCCAACCTTTGCCGCTCGCCAGTCCGCGGGGATTCTCATCCTTCGATCGGCCCCAGAGCCAATGGCTTTCCGTGCTGGCGATTGTCCACCAGGAGCGATTTGGTGGAACGATAGGCGTGAATGTCCGCCGGTGTTCTGCCCAATCAGGCCCTGCGCCGTCGCTTCCGCCGCCGTCTACTCGCCTGGTACGACGCGCACGGGCGTGAACTGCAGTGGCGCAAGACATCGGACCCGTACCACATCCTTGTCTCCGAGATGATGTTGCAGCAGACACAGGTCGATCGGGTGATTCCGAAGTACAATGAGTGGCTCGACAGATATCCGTCGCTCGACGCGCTTGCCGAAGCTCGCGTGAAGGACGTCACCCGCACCTGGCGACCACTTGGCTACAACATCCGGCCGCGCCCGGCTCCACGCCATCGCTCGTGAGTCGGTTGCCCGCTACGGTGGCCGCCTGTCGTCGGACGAAGACACGCTCCTGTCGTTCAAAGGCATCGGCGCCTACACGGCGGGTGCGATCCGCAGCTTCGCGTTCGGGCAGCGGGCGGCCATCGTCGATACCAACGTGGCCCTGCCTATTGATAGCTATCGAGAACGGAATTGGCGATCAGTTCATGGCCCGCAGCACTCGGATGCCACGCGCTTTGATTGGAAAGCTCTTGCGGCGATCTTCCGTCCGCACGAAAAGCAGGTAGGAGATCGATGGTCTCGACGCCCTCGCTCGTCAGCTGAGCGGATATGTTCGAATGGACGTCCTGCAACTGGTAGTTCTCGAAGTTCTCCTGTTCAAGATGAAACACCGGCAACACGGCGACCCGGAACCTGATGCCGTTGTCGTCCGAGAATTCCTGCATCCGACGGACGTAGTCATACACGGCTTGTCGGTTCTTCTCGAAGTAGTACCGATGATAGTCGACGTTGAATGACCGCACATACGCTCTCTCTACCATCTCGATGAAGAAGCTCCGGGGTTTCCTAAAGTACCGAATCTTAAGTCCCGACGCTCCCCAGAAATCGAAGTCATTGAGACACATCGCATAGATCACTTCGTCCGGCGAAAATCTGGCAGCCCTCGAGACCAGAAGTTCGTATATCTGTGTAACGTTGTAGCCGTCGACGCCGAAGTTCATGGCCTGAATCGACATCGCCGGCACCCTGCGCGGTTCGAGTGCACCGATTCGAGCAACGAACGTTTCGTTACCCCGAACGCCGAGACCGAGGGTCACCGAATCCCCGACGAAGGCAACTCGGTACTTCCCGTCGGGCTTCACCTCGGATTCATAGTCGTGGTCCCGAAAACCGTAGCGGTTGGTCTTGATGTCCTTGAACTCGCCGTAAGGTCGATATTCCCAGAGCAACTGCGGGTTGGAAGAGGGGACGGTGACCGTCCCGAACCAGCCGGCGTTGTCGAACTCCGCCTTCCATGCCCTATACCTCGCGAGTGCGACGGCCTCGTAGGCGGCCACGAGAAAGGCGAAGGCCAGCGCCCCGCTTGCCCCGAAGAGAATGATCCGTCTGGTGGATACCGACATGAGTGGAGCGCTCGTCCGTCTGCCGAGTGCGGCCGACGTTACGATAGCATGGCGCCAGACGAGACCGTGCCATGGCATGCCTGCTGCGGCTGAACAGAGAAATCGGCCGCGCCGACCTCCGTAGAATCGGCGGGGACGTCCGACCTGCAATGAAATTCCTCCTGCTCCTCCTTCGCTCCAACGCGCGCCTACTCATGCTGGCCCTGCCGGTGAGCATCCTGAGCGGTGCCAGCGGCGCCGGGCTCATCGCCTTGGTGCACCACGTCTGGCAGGAGCAGCTGTTCACGTCGACGTTCTGGCTCGCGAGCTTTCTCGGTGTGCTCGTGATTCTCATCGCGAGCAGCGTGGCCGCCCAGTTGATGGTCTTGAACCTCTCCTTGAAGGCGGTAGCCGACTTGCGCATGGAGCTGTGCTCCCGAATCCTGTCGACCCCGCTGCGGCGTTTGGAGGAACTGGGGCACCCGCGGCTTCTGGCAGTCCTGACCGACGACGTCAGTATGATCGCCGCGGTCCTGCGCGACACCCCACGCCTGGTGATCAACGTGACGACACTGCTGGCGGGCGGGCTGTACATGGCCTGGCTGTCCTGGACGGCTTTCGCCGTCATCGCCACTCTCCTCCTGCTCGGGATCGGCGGCTACCGGCTGCTCTGGGGGAGGGCCGTTGGCTACATCTGGCGCGCCCGCGAGGTGTACGACGACCTCTTCCGCAACTTCCGGGCGCTCCACGACGGGATCAAACAACTCAAACTGAATCGGGAGCGTCGTCGCATCTATCTCTCAGGGGATCTCCAGAACTCTCTCGACTCGTACCGCCGGCTGCAGGCAACCGGGCGCGCTCTCCTGGTTGGCGCGGAGAGCGTCACCCGACTCGTGTTCTTCGCTGTGCTCGCGGTTCTCATCTTCGCCATCCCGCGGCTGGACGGGATGCGCATCGAAATCCTCTCCGGCTTCGTCCTGATGGCGCTGTATCTCTACCGGCCCCTCGGAGTGATCCTGGAACTCGTGCCGGAGTTCGGCAGGGCCCGGGTCGCGCTGCAGAAGATCGACGACCTCGAGCTGTCCCTGAGCCACGACGCCCCCTCGGCTTCAACCGAGGACCCACGTGGAGCGGCGCCCACCTGGCAGCGTCTGGGGCTCTCGGGCGCGACATACACCTACCGGAGGGAGTACGACGATGACGTTTTCACGATGGGCCCCCTCGATCTGACGCTCCATCCAGGGGAGGTGGTCTTCGTCACCGGCGGCAACGGCAGCGGGGAAGACCACCTTCGCCAAGACCCTTACCAGCCTCCATCCCCTGGACACGGGTGAGATCCGCCTCGACGGGGAGCTCATCACCGGCAGCAACCTCGGGCGCTATCGCGAGCTCTTCTCCGCCGTCTTTACCGACTACCACTTGTTCCCTGATCTGCTCGGTGCCGAGGACAACCTGGACGCTCAGGCGACCACTTACCTTCAGGAGCTGCAGCTCGACCACAAGGTGAAGGTCGACGACGGGCGTCTCTCCACGACCGAACTCTCCCAGGGCCAACGGAAGCGTCTCGCGTTGCTGACCGCGTACTGTCAACGGGCTCAACGGGCCAGGGTCGCATAATGGGGACTTCCCTTAACTTCGGACCTCGCTAATGTTTCCTATAAGCCCCCGGTATCGCGTTTCGCGTTGTATGGATTGACCGTCTGTCCAACGACCGAGGTATAGCTCCCGGCCGCAAACTCACCCATCGACGCCTTTCCAAAAATGATGGCACCTGCCTCGCGGAGCTCCCGGGTCAGCACCGCATCATCTGGCGGGACGATCGGAATACTGCCTATACTGTTACTCGAAAGGCAAGACCAATTAACCACAATGCCTGTTCAAACAAGAGATCAATCACAGCAATACAACTACCTTAACTCTGACAAGCGCGGTGGATCCGAACCGGTTAAAGCCCGGGTCGCACTATGGTGCTTTATCTTTCTGGCCTTGGCCCTGACGAGCTTTGTGATTTCAGTGGTGGCGCCAAACCCGTTTTTTGCGGGGGATGAGGCGCACAGAATGCACATGGCGCAATATCCTGTTGTCCGCATGGGACATCGTGTGTGGTTGCCTACGCTCCAGGCTCACATTTGGGTGTTGTACAAGTTCCAGTCCCCGTCCTGGGCGTTCAAGCTAGTTCCCTGCGTTTACTATTTCTTGTCGATTGTTCTAATTGGACTACTCTCATTCAATCAGACTGGCCGCACCCGCCTGGGCCTGACCTTTTCTCTCGCTCTTGCCTTTCTCTTCGCTCGCCAGCAAATGATCATGTACCTGGGCATGAGCCTGATGCAGGAAATCATCGGCATTGCTTTGCTCTTTCTGTTGTTGCAAGCGGGTGCCCTGGAACTGAAGAAGAAGTGGTGGGTGTTACTGGCTGTAGTTCCTGCACTAGCAGGCTGCTGAAGAACCCGGGTGATCGGGCCGTTTTCTAAGGATCATGCGAGTCACCACCGACCGACAACGGTGCGCACGGCTGTGCGCTGGCCCCGATCAAGGGGCCGGCGACACGCGCGGCCGGTGATCAGGGACACCTCGCCTCCAGATTCCGCAGCCGGACCAAGTTATAGACCGTGGCGGCGAAGGTAAGCTGCCAATCCACGAGGGCGACACCGCGATGCCGGAGTTTGCGCAAGCCGCCGACGGTCTTCATCCAGCCAAAGACCTGTTCTACGAGTTTCCGTTTCCGCTGACTGACGTGATAGCCCGCATGCCGCGTGGTCCGGCCATCGATCGCACTCCAGCGGACCTTCTGAGCAACGTGGGGCGTGACGGCCCGGATACGGACAGCGGCCACAAAGCTTGCCACATCGTAGCCCTTGTCCGCCCCGACCGTGCTGCCCGGCGGCGCGCTGGCCTCCAGCAACAGCGCCGCTGCCTCGCGTTCGGCGGTCCCCGTCGCGTGAGTCGCGCAGACGTTGGCGACAAGTCCCTGTCGATTGTCCAGCAGCACGTGGCCCAGATACGCCAGCTTGGCTTCCTTCCCCTGGCCCTTCCGAGGCAGCATCGCCTCCGGATCGGTCGTCGACTGGTGCGTGTCGTTGCGCCGCCGCTCCCCGTGGAAGTTGACCGTGGGATTCCCGGGGTCATCGGGCGGGTCGCTCTCCGCCGCGTCCCGGCACCGAAAGCTCTTCAGGCTGGCCCACGCTTCCAATTGGGTCCCATCCACAGTGAAGTGTTCGTCCGAGAGCAGCCCGGCCGCCCGCGCGTGGGCCTGCACCGCATCAAAGAAGGCGGCCGCGAGATCGCCCGCCAGCAGCCGGTCGCGATTCTTGGTAAACGTGGTGGGATGCCAAACCGGGTCGTCCAAATTCAAGCCCACGAACCAGCGGAACAGCAGGTTGTAATTGAGCTCTTCCATCAGCAGCCGCTCGCTCCGCACCGTGTAGAGCACCTGCAGCAACAACGCGCGCAGCAGCTGTTCCGGCGGGATCGACGGACGCCCTGTGTTGGCGTACAGGCCGGCGAACCTGCGCGACATCGTTCTCAGCGCTTCGTCCGTCAGCGCGCGAACCGCGCGGAGCGGATGGTCGGCTGGCACGCGCTGTTCCGGCGACAGGTAGCTGAACATGTGAGTGCTTTGCTCATCGTGTCCGCGCATGATGGGGCTCCCTTCAGCGGTGTTGGGAGCATGGTAGTACGCCGGGATCGATCTGTCGATCCCATTTCACGGAGTTTTTCAGCAGCCTGCTAATGGCGCGAGAAACATTTTGGATTTACCTGTTCGTGGTTTCGCTGCTGAACTGGAAAAAGATATTTTCCGATCGAACCTATGTATTTGCTTTTGTTCTTCTCTGGGCCGTGCCCGTGCTCTGGTTGCTGATGATTCCTTTTGGGCATTGGTGGGTCGATGGCCGTTTCCCTGACTTCCCCACCCAGTGGCCCCTGGGCATCAATAAGACAGATAACCAGGCGGTGACCGACCTGTCGACAACACTGTCGAGTTTGTGGTGGTCTCTTACCAGGACAAAAGTAATCTATTTTGCAGTAAGTGTTGTTGTTTTGTGGGGCGCACTTAAAGCTTCATGGTTTATCAAGGACAAACCAAATTCACCGGTGGACGACTTCGCTTCGAGCTTTATACCCTTCAGCCTGGTGTCGCTGGGGATCATTTATGCGCTCTTCATCCTGTTCGATCCGTTTCAAGCCACCTATGGCGATGGCAGAATGTCCGCTCCTCTGCTGATTCACTCCCTTGTCTGGTCCATCGTCTTGTTCAGTCAGGCGTCCGCGGGTCAATGGGCAATGAAGTCCCTTGCAATGGTGGTCATTGTTCTCGGCATCTCACCGTCAATCGTGCTCGATAGGTGGGAATGGAAGCCCAATGACTACTCTGAGATCAAACTAGTGCATCAAGAGATGGAAGAGGACCTGAAACGGCTTGCACCGGACAGGCAGGCTCCTATCTGCATAAACGACGACGGGTACTTCGAGGCCTTAAGGAGGTTGGTGACACCAACGTTGTACAGGAATCGAATCATGGTCCTGCAGGACCGGAACGCATCCCTGCAGAGATGTGACGTGGTATCCGCCCCAACGGATTCCGAATTCTTGCCAGGTGATGGATTTACAGAACTTAAAGAGTACGTCATCGACAACTTCTCCTACACCCTGTTCCTCCGGCAGACCGAGCCCGGCTTGTACAATCTCATCTCCTCCGCCCTGTACGCCTCCCCGAAGAAGACATTGATGAGGGGGTTCAAAGAGTTGACAACGTAGCGACCATTCGTCCCGACGTTCTGGTTGTGTTTGATCTCTTCAGCCGGATTGACCCGCGTTTCGCAGGGGTTGGAGCCGCGGCTATAATAGAGTTTTAGTGGCGATCTCGCCGATCTTCTTTTTCCTTCAGATCTTCAGCTCTCCATTCGGCCTAACAGGCTGCTGAAGAACCCGGGTGATCGGGCCGTTTTCTAAGGATCATGCGAGTCACCACCGACCGACAACGGTGCGCACGGCTGTGCGCTGGCCCCGATCAAGGGGCCGGCGACACGCGCGGCCGGTGATCAGGGACACCTCGCCTCCAGATTCCGCAGCCGGACCAAGTTATAGACCGTGGCGGCGAAGGTAAGCTGCCAATCCACGAGGGCGACACCGCGATGCCGGAGTTTGCGCAAGCCGCCGACGGTCTTCATCCAGCCAAAGACCTGTTCTACGAGTTTCCGTTTCCGCTGACTGACGTGATAGCCCGCATGCCGCGTGGTCCGGCCATCGATCGCACTCCAGCGGACCTTCTGAGCAACGTGGGGCGTGACGGCCCGGATACGGACAGCGGCCACAAAGCTTGCCACATCGTAGCCCTTGTCCGCCCCGACCGTGCTGCCCGGCGGCGCGCTGGCCTCCAGCAACAGCGCCGCTGCCTCGCGTTCGGCGGTCCCCGTCGCGTGAGTCGCGCAGACGTTGGCGACAAGTCCCTGTCGATTGTCCAGCAGCACGTGGCCCAGATACGCCAGCTTGGCTTCCTTCCCCTGGCCCTTCCGAGGCAGCATCGCCTCCGGATCGGTCGTCGACTGGTGCGTGTCGTTGCGCCGCCGCTCCCCGTGGAAGTTGACCGTGGGATTCCCGGGGTCATCGGGCGGGTCGCTCTCCGCCGCGTCCCGGCACCGAAAGCTCTTCAGGCTGGCCCACGCTTCCAATTGGGTCCCATCCACAGTGAAGTGTTCGTCCGAGAGCAGCCCGGCCGCCCGCGCGTGGGCCTGCACCGCATCAAAGAAGGCGGCCGCGAGATCGCCCGCCAGCAGCCGGTCGCGATTCTTGGTAAACGTGGTGGGATGCCAAACCGGGTCGTCCAAATTCAAGCCCACGAACCAGCGGAACAGCAGGTTGTAATTGAGCTCTTCCATCAGCAGCCGCTCGCTCCGCACCGTGTAGAGCACCTGCAGCAACAACGCGCGCAGCAGCTGTTCCGGCGGGATCGACGGACGCCCTGTGTTGGCGTACAGGCCGGCGAACCTGCGCGACATCGTTCTCAGCGCTTCGTCCGTCAGCGCGCGAACCGCGCGGAGCGGATGGTCGGCTGGCACGCGCTGTTCCGGCGACAGGTAGCTGAACATGTGAGTGCTTTGCTCATCGTGTCCGCGCATGATGGGGCTCCCTTCAGCGGTGTTGGGAGCATGGTAGTACGCCGGGATCGATCTGTCGATCCCATTTCACGGAGTTTTTCAGCAGCCTGCTAGCTGTTGAAGTCAAACACGTTGTTCATCACGCAGCACTCGTGAGTCGTGACACGGGCGGTTCATAGTGCAAGCTGGCGTGCGGCCGGTCGTGATTGTAGTAGCGCAGCCACGGGCGAAGGGCTCGCCGGCGGTGGCGAGACGTCTGATACGGCTGGACATAGGCCCACTCACGCAGCAGCGTCTGAATGAAGCGCTCAGCCTTGCCGTTGGTCCGCGGCGTATAGGGGCGCGTCCGCAGATGGCGCAGCGCGTGGGCCTGACAGGCTGTCCGAAACCGCCGGGACACGTAGCCGCTGCCGTTATCGCTCATGACGCGATGGACGGTGATCTGCCGCGCCGCGTACCAAGCGACGGCTCGGTCCAAGAAAGCGGCACAGGTGGTCCCCGTCTGGTCGCCCAGGACCTCGACGTAGGCCAGCCGCGTATGGTCGTCCACCGCCACATGCACGTACTCCCAGCCCGCCCCCGGTGACGCCTGCCGGGGATTCCCATGAATCCGATGGCCTACACGCCGAAAGCGCCCCAGCGGCTTGATGTCCACGTGTAGCAGATCGCCAGGGTGCGGCCACTCGTAGCGCTGGATCGGGACGGGCGGCGGGCCTGGGAGCCGGTTGAGTCCCAGCCGCCGCAGCCAGGCCCCCACCGTCGAGCGGGGCATCCGCAAGGCGCGGGCAATGGCCCAGGCCGGCAGGCCGTGTTGCTCGCGGAGCTGCCGGATGAACGTGACCCGGATCGCCGGCGTGACATGCGGAGTCCGCTGCGGCCGGGACGATCGGTCCTCCAGCCCGGCTGCACCCTCTTCGCGGAACCGGCGCACCCATTTCGCAACCGTGCGGACACTTACGCCGTAGCCCTCGGCCACGGCGTCGTGCGCCCACTTATCGAACAGGACACGGCGCACCAATTCCAGGCGCGAAGTCGGGGTCGTCTTGGCATTACGATGAAGCGTCATCCGGGGCCTCCTCTGGTCAGAACGGTGGTCTGGAAACTCCATTCTTTTCAGAGTGCTCCGGATGAACAACGTGTTTAGCAAAGACAGCTAAGCCGTGTCGAATCGAGACCGAGATGTTCCAGGGGATTTATCACATGCGCCTGCCGATACTGGGCTCGATCATCCTCTCGCTGCTGTTGATCGCGCTCGTTCTCTACGAGTTGATCTCCAATGACGCTCCGCCAAGTGGATCTCTGATCGTCGTGCTGGTCGCCTTGGCCGCCTTCTCGCTCTTCAGCGGCGTCGCACTCGTGACGAAGAGCAGAGGGCGCAACGGCTTCCCGGCCAAGTTGTGGTTGGCGATCGTCACCTCGGCGCTGACTTTCGCAGTCTTGGACCTCGGCGCCGGCCTCTTGCTAACCCAACGACACTCGCCGCCGATGGTCAGGGACCCTGTCCTGCATCATCGACTGCAATTCGACACCGAAGCCGCGTTCAAGTCTTCCGAGTGGAGCTATGTGCAGCGCGTCAACGCGATCGGGATCAGGGGTGGAGCGATCAGCGTGAGTAAGCCACCCGGCGTGTACCGAATCCTGATGCTGGGCGACTCATTCACGATGGGGAAAGGTGTAGGCGACAACGACACCTTTTCGGCACAACTCTCCGAAACCCTGAATGGCGCCGGCAGTCCTGCCTCAAGGAGGGTCGAGGTGTTGAACGCGGGGGTCGATAGCTACGCACCGATTCTATCCCTGCTCCAGCTGAAGAGCCTGCCCGCCGAGTTGGACGCAGATCTGGTTGTCCTGAACCTCGACATGAGTGATCTCGTCCAGGAAGCCGCCTACAGGCAGCGAGCAACCCGCGGAGAGGACGGTCAGATCACCGCCATCGACGGACTCGAGGAACTGATGCTGATTCAGCGCGTCCGGCGCCGGGTCGCCAGGCATTTCTACGTAACCGGATTGGCTCTGTACTACTCGGATTCGCGCTGGGCTCAAGGGCTCGAAAGTGTCATTGCGCTGGCGAATCCGGAGGTGCTCCGACACACGCTCGTTCAAGACCGGGAAGACCGAAGGCAGGAGTGGCAGGACATCTTCGATAGTATCGAGGCGATCAAGCGCCATTGTGCCGACAATGGACAGGAATTCCTGCTGACGATCTATCCGTGGGGCCACCAGGTCAATGAAGTCGAGTGGACCCCGGGCCGACTTCGCTTCATACCAGAGAATTCAATGACCTCGGACAAGAGTCGCGAAACGATTCATGTGCTTGCGGATCAGAATGAGATCGAGGTCCTCGATCTGTTTCACGCCTTTCGGGCGCATCGAGGGAGGCCGCTCTACTTCAGCTATGATATGCACTGGACGCCAGCTGGACACCGGTTGATGAGCAGAGAACTCGCGAGATACATCGAAGACAAGTAACACGCCGACGGTAATCTAACTCGCCATACCGTGAACTCACTTTTCCTCCCCCGGCGCACTCTTTGGCCCGGCCTCCAGTGGTCGAGCGTACTGCACCCTGTACAGACCACCTGACCTGCCTGGTGATTTTCGGGCCAGCTGAAGCTTGAGAGAATGGCGCCCTCGGGAAGCGAGGGAGCCATGAAGAAGACGCGATTCACAGACGAGCAGATGGTCACGATCCTCCGGGAGGCCGACACGAAGCCGGTCCCGGACGTGGCGAAGAAGCACGGTGTCAGCGCCCAGACGATCTACAGCTGGCGGAAGCAGTTTGGCAGCTTGGAACCGTCCGACGTCAAGCGCTTGCGCCAGCTCGAGCAGGAGAACGGCCGCCTCAAGAAGATGGTGGCAGACCGTGATCTGGAGATCGACGTCCTCAAGGAGATCACGCGAAAAAAATGGTAGGCGCCCGCATGCGCCGGCGACAGGTCGCGTATGCGCGATCACGCGGCCTGTCGGACCGCCGCGCGTGCGCCTTGCTCTCGGTGGCACGGTCCTACCAGTCGCGATTGGCTGTGCGGGATGCCCCGGCGCTGGCCGCGATGCGTCGTTTGGCGGCCCAGTACCCGCGCTACGGGTATCGTCGGATTCGGATTTTCCTCCGACGGGAAGGCCATGTGATGAGCCCCGATCGGGCCCATCGACTCTGGCGTCACGCGGGGCTGCAGGTGCCCCGCCGGCGCCCCAGGCGCCGCGTGGCCTCGGGACGGCCTCGGCCGTTGCCGCCCACCGCGCAGAACCAGGTGTGGGCGTACGACTTCGTGTTCGACACTTGTGCGAATCGGCAGATGCTCAAATGCCTGACGATCGTCGACGAGTGGACCCGCGAATGCCTGGCGATTGACGTGGCCGGCGGCATCCGCTCCGGTCGGGTGATCGAGGTCCTCGCGCAGCTCGTCAGCGTCCACGGTGCGCCGCGGCACCTGCGGTCGGACAATGGACCAGAGTTCGTGGCCACCGCCATTTTGCGCTGGCTCGGCGACGCGGGCATTGACACGGCGCTGATCGACCCGGGGAAGCCGTGGCAGAATGCGACCGACGACTCGTTCAACGGGAAGTTCCGCGACGAGTTCCTAAGCCTTCAGTGGTTTCGGAACCGCATGGACGCGAAGGTCGGGATCGAGCAGTGGCGACAGCACTACAACGAGGTGCGGCCGCACTCGAGCCTTGGCTATCTGACGCCAGCCGAGTTCAAGGCGCGGCTCAGTGCTGGCTCGGATAACGGAGGGCGCTCGCCGGCAGTGCCGGCTCGCGCTGACCAGGAAGAACACGGACACGCACGACGAACTCTAACCGGCGCTGTTCTCCAGTAACCACTGGTCCGAAGAAGGCCGGCAGGTCACACCGATGGCAGACACGTGGGCCGCGCCTTCGGCGTAGTCCAGCGCAATCACGTGCAGCCACGGCGCGACATGGTACCCATGAAGTCTCTTCGATGTCTTGAGGTCGATGACCTCCAGGGAGTTGTTCACGAGACTCCCGTAGACGAGCAATCCGCGAACGGGATCCACCGCGAGTGCTCGGACTCCAAAGGCGGCTGAAATGCGCCCGGTAGTCTAGAGCGTGTCGGCATCGAATCGGAGGACTTCTGAGTGTAAAGGCGACGGTCATTCGCCTAGCGGCGGCAGTAGCGGTGGCGGCACCCGTTTCCGGCTGGCCTGTTCGTAGGCGTAGGCGTAGGCGTACCCGAGCAGCGGTCCTTCATCGTAGGGTCTCCCGAAGAACGCCAGGACCGCTGGCAGGCCCTGGGTCCCGATCCCCATCGGGACCACGATGCAGGGAAACCCGACGGAGCTGTAGCCGGCCAGGGTGGCGGGGACGGGTATCTCGGATGCCACCTAGCTGGGGTCCTCCAGCTCTTAGACTTCTTCTGTCTAAAGCCCGAGTCAGATACTCTCGGTCACCGTCTCTGAACACGCGGAAAAACACGGCGTTGATGTTGACACCGTGCGTGACGATAGCCGATATTAGCGGCCTCCCGAAAGTTACGGAAGACCGGTTACGCGACCTGGCCTTCCCCGACAGCCTTCCTCGACGGTTTCAACGCTGGCGTGATGAGATCGCCCATCAGCGGCCGCATCCCGAACAGCGGGGAGGCTGGGTTCGACTCCCAGGCGCTTCCGCCAACTTCTGGCTCGCCGGTCCCGCTCCCAGGTCCGCCAGCATCCTCGCCAACGCTCGCGATGTGCCGAGTCGATCAGCGCGCGGTCACGGCTGCGTCCTGTGAGCCCCAAAGGCCCCTGACATCGTTCCCGCCCGCGGCAATCGACGCGATGGCGCAGGTCTCGAAGGGTCCGGGCGTCAACAGGACGGTCCCTCCGGGCAACGCCAGACCTCGAGGCCGTCGTGGGACCAGCACCTCGCCACGCGCGATCTGTTGCACGAATCGCTCGTAGTCATCCAAGTGCAGGACCAGGAGCGCCTGCTCGCCGGGGGCGTACAGCCGGGTGAGCAGCTCGTCATTCTTCGGACTGCCGCCGTGTTCGATCCACGGGCCGACGTGCCGCAGATAGTAGTACGGCGAATGGTCAAGGAGCTGTTCGTAGACTGGGTAGATGTGCGTCTCAGTGGGTTGGCGCTGCCGGTCCATCACGCAGTTCCGAAGGAGCTGCAAGGGACTGCGAACGCTCGTCGCGCGATCCATGGCCGTGGAATATGCCGATAGAGGGAGGATCACCGCCACAGCCACGGTCGCCGTGGATAGGATGAGAACTCTGGCGTGGCCGGCCAGAATCAGACAGATGGCGGCAACCGCCAGTGGTCCGATGATTGACGAGAGACTCAATAGCTCGAAGCCGCCCACGTCCCAGCGAATCGGCCTCACCAGCACCGTCCACAGTCCCATGCCGATCGCGATGGCGGCACCAGCGACCAGGGCCCGACTGCCTATCGCGCGAAGTCTGTAGTTCGTATCGAGGGAATTGGACGGCGACTGAAACCTGGCGAACGCTTGCAACCATGTCGGACCGACGGCCCGAACAAGTGCGCCGGCGGCGGTTGAGAGCGTGAGCCGGATGCCGCGTTCGACCGTCGAAAACAGCAGGCTGGCAACGGCACCCGCGCCGAGCGCGATCGGCGGCAGGAACGGGTAGGCGTAGTGGAAGACCTTCGATGTTCCGACTGACATCAGGGCGAAAGGCAGAACCCACCACACGAGCAAGAGCCTCGCGAGCCACGGCCGCCCGGTCCACGCCTTCAGAACCAGCGTCACCATGCCGGCAGCGGCAATCCACTGGCTTCCCGCCAGCGTCAACTCCCTCCACGTCACCGAGTAGTAGTAGTGCCACGGCTGCAGGTGCCTTGGATCGAGGAACCCTGTGAACCGCGCGTACACATGCTGGCCGAACATCGTCGTCCACAGGGTCGACTCCGTCTGCAGAGTCTGGTAGACGAACCACGGCGCCGAGACGGCGGAGGCCACGAGCGCCGGCACGATCCAGTCCCGCCAGCCCGATCGGAGACGCGCCGACGAGTCACTTCGCCAGGCGAGGGCCGCCGCGCAGATCAACGGCAGAAACAACACGGCGACGAATTTCGTCATGAACCCAAACGCAAGGTAGGCGGTGACCGCAAGGGCGTGCATCGCTCGCCACGGCCCGGATGCACCTTCGACCCATCGTGCGAAGTGGTACGTGCCACCGCAATAGGCCAGAAAAAGCGCCGCATCCATGTTGTTGCTGCGTAGGCCATGCTCAAAGAGAAGCTGACTGTGTGTGAAGAGCACGAGTACGGCGACGACGCCGCACAACGGCCCGGCCAGCCTGCGCCCCCACCAGAAGACGTAGACGAATGCCGCTGCGCCGAACAATGCGTCCAGAAAGCGAAGCCCGAATTCGCTCTGTGGCAGCAGGCCCACCCGCATCGCGCCCGCGAGCGCCCAGAATTTCAGCGGCGGCTTTTCGAGAAAGGGCCCGTCGTACGGAATCAAACGGGGCGTCAACCACTCGCCGGTCTCAAGGATCCTGTCGACAGCGTAGGAGTAGATGGCCTCGTCGCTGGCGAGATCCGAGTAGCCCAGCCCGACGAACAGCGGGGCACAGAACAGACACAGCACCGCGATCGTCCCGACGACCGTCGACCAGATCGAGTTCGACGGAGAACGACGGGTGGCACTGACGGTCATCTTACGGCGACCAAGGAATGATCATGCCCAGGGGAGACACGTGTACAACTCTATTTCGATTGCAGATGCCTCGGTCAAGAGCCGATTTCGGATTTCCGTCGCGGCGGTTCTCACAACGGGTGGAATTAGTGGAACGATAGGTGTGAATGTCCGCTCGTGTTCTGCCCAATCAGGCCCTACGCCGTCGCTTCCGCCGCCGTCTACTCGCCTGGTACGACGCGCACGGCCGCGACCTGCCCTGGCGGAATACATCGGACCCATATCACATCCTCGTGTCCGAGATGATGTTGCAGCAGACACAGGTTGATCGTGTGATTCCGAAGTACCACGAGTGGCTCGACAGGTTTCCGTCGCTCGACGCACTTGCGACGGCTCGGGAAAAAGACGTGGCGCGCGCATGGCGGCCGCTTGGTTACAACATCCGTCCGCGCCGCCTTCACGCGATCGCCCGAGAGTCGGTCGCCCGCTACGGTAGCCGCCTCCCCTCTGACGAGGACACGCTGCTGTCTTTCAAGGGCGTCGGCGCCTACACCGCTGGTGCGATCCGAAGTTTCGCGTTCGGGAAACGTGCGGCCATCGTAGACACCAACGTGGCGCGCATCCTGTTCAGGATCTTCGTCAACCGGGGTGACTCCAAGACGCACGCCATGCGTAAGCACATGTGGGCTGTGTCTCAGACCCTGCTGCCGCGCAAGCGCGTCTTCGACTTCAATCAGGCCCTCATGGACCTTGGCGCGACGATCTGCACCGCACGCAAGCCCCGGTGCTCCGCGTGTCCGATGGCAAGGATGTGCCGCTCCTACCCGGCCGCGGGAGCGATCTGACAGGCATGGGTGTGGTGGCCGTCGTTGTCGTCGCCGCGGTCATCGAAAACACCGGTCAATTCCTTGTGACGCGCCGCCAGCCAGGCGTTCACCTGGAGGGGATGTGGGAATTCCCGGGTGGCAAGATCGATCCCGGCGAGACGCACGAAGCTGCGCTTCGCCGTGAGCTACTGGAAGAACTTGGAGTAGAGGCAGAAGTCGGCGCGTGTCTGCACCGAACGGAGCACGCGTACCCCGACCGAAACGTCGAACTGCACTTTTACCGGTGCACCCCCAAGGGCACGCCGCGGCCTGCGCTGGGGCAGGAGATGCGCTGGGTGCCACGGGATAAGCTCCGGTCGCTCGGGTTTCCACCGGCCGACGCGGAACTGATCGATATGCTCACGTCATCGGACGGTCGCTGACTACGGCGGCCGCGCGACCCGACGGCGTATCCACTTCCAACCGGACGATAGCCGATATTAGCGGCCTCCCGAAAGTTGACGGAAGACCGGTTACGCGACAGGGCTTACGCGACCTGGCCCCCGACAGCGCGCATTATGCGTGACACCTCTGGCGCAGCGGCTCGGTGACGTGATCCTCAGGAGGCGAAATCGGGTGCCGTGGAGTCCGCATACTCGGGTGGCGGGGCACGGGCGGGCGTGGGTACGGGGACCTCGGAGGGCAGCCCGAGATGGCGCAGGATCTTCTGGATGACTGGGGTGTGGTCGATCAGGCGAGAAAAATCATCAGCAGGGACAGGAGGTTCCAGATGATCGACGTGATCTCAATGCGGAAGAACGCCAGGGGCGCCACTAGCCGGCAACCGCCGACGCGGTGACGTGCCTCGGTGGTGAGCTTCTCCTGACCTGTGACCGCCGCCATCGGACATAATGGTGCGCTGTCGGAGAGAAAGAGGGAGGCCTACGATCGCTTGACAGGCCTTCGTTCACTTTCGACCCTGCCAATGTTTCCTGTCGCCTGGTGCAATCTATGAAATGCTGGACGTGTCGCCCAACGTGGCGCAGTTGCCAATACACAATGCGCCGCCAACGGCGTCGCTGATTCCAGGGGAGATCCAAGTTGATTGGTCATCAACCGAAGGCCGCGCTGTGGCACCAGAGGCGCGCATGAGCGCAGCCGAACTTTCACTTTTTGCGCTCTTGGCCGTCATCATTGTCAGCCTCACATCCCGCATCAACATCGGTGTGCTTGCCATTGCCTTGGCGGCCGCCGTGGCCGTTTTGGCCGCCGGATGGACGCCGAACCAGGTCATGGCGGAGTTTCCCAACGGGCTGTTCCTGACCCTGGTCGGAGTGACGCTGCTCTTCGGGATCGCGCAGAAGAACGGAACCCTGGAGGCGATCACGCAGCGCGTCGTCGGTCTTTGCGGTGGCTGGACGGCACTGCTTCCCCTCGCCTTTTTCATGCTGGCGGGGGTACTTTCGGCCGCCGGCCCAGGCGCCATAGCGGCCACCGCGCTGGTGGTGCCACTTGCGATGGTTGCTGGCGTGCGCGCTGGAATTCCGGTGTTCTTGATCGCCCTTATGGTGGCGAATGGTGCCAATGCCGGCAATCTCTCCCCGGTCAGCGCCGTTGGAATCATTGTCCTAAGGCAGATGGAATTGACCGATCTTGCGGGCTATGAGGCCAATGTGTTCCTTGCCAACTTCGTCGCTCATACCGCCGTGGCGCTGGCTGCCTACGCTCTCTTCGGCGGGCTTCAGCTCCTGCGGGCCGGACGCACGGACCTGCCCGTCACCACGCCTGAGCCTTTCACGGGAATCCGTTGGTTCACGATACTTGTCCTCTCGATCTGGATCGTCGGTGTTGTGGTCTTCAAACTGAATCCCGGCGTCACCGCTTTTGGGGCTGCGGCGATCCTTGTCGTAGGCAAAGCCACCGATGATGGCTCTGCCATCGCGAGCGTACCCTGGGGGATCATTCTCATGGTCTCTGGGGTGAGCGTACTGATCGGTGTCATGGACGAGATTGGCGGCCTGGATCGTTTTACCGAAATTCTGGCGAGCATCGCGACACCCGGGTCGGCCAACGGCGTGATGGCCTTCGTCACGGGAATCATTTCGACCTACAGCTCGACGTCCGGCGTCGTCTATCCCGCCTTCCTGCCGACCGTTCCGGGCCTCATTGAGCAACTGGGCGGCGGAGACGCGCTGGAACTGGCGCTGAGTATCAACGTGGGATCTGCCCTGGTGGATGTCTCGCCGCTATCGACCATCGGTGCCCTGTCTGTTGCCGCCTTGCCGCAGGGAACGGAAGACCCGGCGGTGCTGTTCCGCAAGATGCTGATTTGGGGATTCTCCATGTCGGTGGTGGGCGCTCTCTTCTGTCAGCTATTCATTGGCTTCTTCACATGGTGAGGAGGAGCGCCGGAATATCTTCTATCGACCATTTTTGGGCGGTCTTAATGGCCGCTTCAATGGCCGCTTTGTTGGCCGTTCAGATCCAGTGGCTGATTGGGATTTCCACCGGCCGACACGGAGCTGGTCGACAGGCTCACGTCATGGGACGGTCGCTGACTACGGCGGCCGCGCGACCCGACGGCGTCTCCACTTCCAGTCGCGTTCCTACGGCAACAAAGTCGCGGTGCAAGTACCCAAGCGCGATCGGTCCCAGCCGCGGCGAACTTGCAACGCTCGTGACGCTACCGACATCCCGCGCCTCCGAAAAGACTCTGGCTCCGCTGGCCGGCATGTCGTCCGCCTGGTCGCCCCGGAACCGCAACCCCACAAGTCTCTTGGCGACCCGCCCATGCCCGCGGTGAAGAACACGGATGATGACTTCCTGCCCCACGTAGCAGCCCTTGCTCATCGAGATCGCGCGATCCTCGATCCCCGCTTCGAGCGGTATCGTCTCGTCGGTCATATCCGCCCCGAACAGCGGATAACCCGCTTCGACCCGCGCCGCTTCGATCGCTGCGGGCTCGGCCACGGCGGCACCCCCTTCAATGAGCGCGCGTTGAAGATCAGCGCCGTGCGCCGGGTCGGCGTAGACGACGAATCCGGGAACGCCGAGCTGAGAGACACGGCCGACCACGACGGGGGCACCGCCGAATTCAGCCCTGGCGTTGCGATACTCGGGCCACGACGCCAGGCCAGAAATGCCGGTCAGGACGTCCTCGATGGCCGACGCCGCGGCCGGACCGTGAAGCCACACAGCCGCCAACGTCTCCGACAGGTCCGCAATCTGCACGTCCTCGCTGAACAGAAACTGATCCAGGCGCTGCAGGGTGGCCGACAGAAGATCGGCGGGCACGTCCAGCAACATCATGTCGCCGGACTCGAAGATGTGCATGTCGGTGACCATCCGCCCCTGGGGCGTCAGCCATGCCGCGTAGCAGCCCGTTCCTGGTGCTAGCGCCTGAATGTCGTTGGTCAACAGGCCGTGCAGGTAGGTAGCTCGGTCCTTGCCGGTGAGGCCTATGGCCTTTCGCTTCGAAATCGCGCCAATGGCGGCGTGTTCCTTGAGAGCCCGGTAGTGTTCAGGAGTAGTCATAAGGACTCGGAACACTGATACGATTCGAGCAGTGTCTGTTCGCTATTGTATCTGTGCCGCGCTCCTGGCCCTGGCTCCTTCCGCCGCGGGCGGCCAGGAACCAGCCCCCGCCTCACACGGCTACACAATCTTCGCGGGTGGCAATGTGGTTGGCCGCGAGGAGCTGACGGTCCGACGAACCGCCGACGGCACGACCATTTCGGCCAGCGGACGAATATCCGGTTCGCTCGACATTGTGATCAACCGCGCCGAGGTGCGGTATCGACCAGACTGGACACCTGAAGCATTCGAGATTGAGGCCACGGTAAACGGCGGCAACACGGCGCTGTACACGACATTCGACGGCGAGACCGCGTTCACCCAGGGCGTCGACGGCGGAGAGCGGATCGAGCAGACCGACGTCGTGCCGGCGCGGTCGCTAGTCCTTCCCAATGTGTTCTTCGGCGCGTACGAGGCGCTGGCGCGGCAGCTGGCCGGCGCGGTGGAGGGGCAGGAGTTCTCCGTCTTCCTCGGTAAAGGTACCCTCGGAGCGCTGCAACTCACCGACTCGGGAACCGAGCGCGTTCAGATCGGAACCTCTTCGTTCGGTGTTCGGCGCTACTCGCTGTCGTACACGAACCCGCGAGGCACAAGCGTCGTCCACCTCTACGCCGACGACGACGGCTCTCTGCTGCGCGTCAACATTCCCGACATGAGTCTTGACTTCATGCGGGAGGATCTGGCGTCGTCAACGTCGCGTGCCTTGGTGTACTCGAACCCGGGGGATGAGGCCATCACGATGCCGGCTGCCGGTTTCAACCTCGGCGTGACGCTGACTCGGCCGGCAGCCGGCACCGGGCGAATGCCGGCTGTGATCCTGCTCGGCGGCGTAGCTGCTGACGATCGCGACGGCATCGTGGCCGACGTGCCGATTCTGGGTCAGCTTGCGGGCGCGTTGGCCGAGGCCGGGATCGTCGCTGTTCGATACGACAAGCGCGGCAGCGGACAAAGCGGTGGCCGCGCCGAATCGGCGACCCTCGGCGATCACGCGGCAGATGCCAGGGAGGTAATCCGCTGGCTCTCCGATCAGTCCGACATCGATCGTGATCGCATCGCTGTGCTGGGGCACAACGAAGGCGCGTGGACAGCACTGCTTGTGGCATCGCGCGAAAGGCGCATCGCGGGGGTCGTGACCATCGCTTCGCCTGCAATCACGGGTGCCGACCGCGTGCTCGAACAGCAGCATCAGGCGCTGGCCAAACTCGATACGTCGCCCACGAGCCTTGTCGCCAAGATCGAATTGCAGACCAGAATCAATGAAGCGGCGATGACTGGGCGCGGATGGGAAGACATCCCGGCGGATATACGCAGGCAGGCGGACACGCCCTGGTTCGAGAGTTTTCTGAAATTCGACCCGGCAGAGGTCGTCAGGGACGTCCGCAGGCCGGTGCTACTTGTACACGGCGAGCTCGACACCGAGGTGCCTGTCGCACACGCTGAGCGCCTCGCTGAGTTCGCAAGGGACGGTCGTCCGACCTCGGTCGCCGTTGTCAGAATTCCCGGTGTCAATCACCTCCTGCTACCCGCCGTCACGGGTGACGCAGATGAATACGCGTCGTTGGACGACCGTGATGTAAGCGTGGTCGCGAAGACGGCCATCACCGAGTGGTTGGCGGAAACCTTCTCAGCCGTCCGGTGAGCAGGGCGCTACCTCGAACACAGGAATGTCGATGCAAGCTAAGCCGGTCCGAACAACTGACCTGAAGGAGCGTAAGCGCCGAGGCGAGAAGATCGCCGTACTGACGGCGTACGACGCGTTGATGGCCCGGCTGCTGGATCGAGCCGGAATTGATGTGCTGCTGGTTGGTGATTCGCTGGGCATGGTCGTGCTGGGCTATGACACCACGGTGCCGGTCACGCTGGACGACATGCTGCACCATACACGAGCCGTGACGCGGGGTACCCAGCGGGCGCTTGTCGTCGCTGACATGCCGTTCCTCAGCTATCAGGTCAGTCCGTCCGAGGCGGTCACCAACGCGGGCCGGCTGATGAAGGAAGGGGGAGCCGCCTCGGTGAAACTGGAGGGCGGGCGCGCCGTCATCGACGTCGTGAAGCGGCTCGTAGACGTGGGTATCCCTGTGATGGGACACCTCGGTCTGCTGCCGCAGTCGGTCCACCAGGTGGGCGGATTTCAGAGGCAGGCCACTCAACCCGAACAGGCCGAGACGCTGCTCGCCGATGCCGCCGCGCTCGAAGCAGCCGGCGCGTTCGCGATCGTGCTCGAATCTATTCCCTCCGAGGTCGCCAAGGCCGCGACCGCGCATGTGACCGTCCCGACGATTGGTATTGGGGCGGGACCGTATTGCGACGGTCAGGTCCTCGTCTGCTCTGACATGTTGGGGCTCTTCGACGAGTTCGTGCCACCGTTTGTCAAACAGTACGCCCAGCTCGCCGACACGATTCTCACCGCAGGCAAGGCTTACGCCGAGGACGTGCGCGCGGGGGCATTTCCGCAGGCCAGTCCACAAGCCACTCCAAACAGCACTCCACCAGCCGCGGGCACACGCACGACGTGACAACGACGCCGCAGGTGTTCACATCGATCGCGCCGTTTCGCGACCGAATGGCTGAGGCTCGCCGCGCCGGCCTGGAGGTTGGACTCGTGCCAACCATGGGGGCGCTGCACGCTGGGCATGTGCGCCTGGTCGAGCAGGCGCGACGCGAGTGCGGATGTGTCGTTGTCAGCATCTTCGTCAACCCGTTGCAGTTCGATCGCACAGACGACCTCGACCGCTATCCACGTGTCCTCCGGGCCGACCTTGATGTCTGTGCCGCGTCCGGCGTGCATGTCGTCTTCGCACCTGCCGCAGAGGAGATGTATCCGGCAGCGCCGGAGTGTGCGGTGGAGGTGGGACACGTTGCCGATCACCTCTGCGGCCGGTATCGCCCCGGCCACTTTCGAGGTGTGGCCACGGTCGTGTTGAAGCTCTTTCAGATCGTGCAACCCGACCGCGCCTATTTCGGCGAAAAGGATGCGCAGCAGCTGGCGGTGATTCGCCACCTCGTGCAGGACTTCAACGTACCCGTGCGGGTTCACGGTGTCCCCACGGTGCGCGAAGCCGACGGTGTGGCGCTCAGCTCGCGCAACCAGCAACTGTCTCCAGCGGAGCGGGTGCTGGCAAGGTCCTTGTACCTGGCCCTCTGTGAGGCAGAGCAGCAGATTTCGGCCGGCGAGCGTGATCCGGGGCGCGTTGCGGCGGCTGCGGGTTTGCGCTTGCCTCACGACGACCGCCTGCGACTCGAGTACCTGGAGGTCGTCGACCCGGAACACATCCAGCCTGTCGAGCGCATCGAAGGTCCAGTACTGGTGGCCGGCGCGCTCTGGGTCGGGTCGACGAGACTGATCGACAACCTGTTGTGCAGCCCGTAGGCCGCACCTCCAGTTGCGGCCGTTCCTTGAACCTGAAAGTATCTACAAACCTTCTTAATCTGACGGAGTGAGATGCAGACTTATCGCATTGCTGTGATCGCCGGTGACGGCATCGGACAGGAAGTAATCCCCGCCGGCACCGCCGTCCTGAACATCGTCGCTGAACGGCACGGCCTTCACTGCGAGTTCACTGAGTTCCCGTGGGGATGTGATTTTTACCTCCGCAGCGGGCGCATGCTGGATCCTGACGGGCTCGAGCAGGTGCGCGCGTTTGACGCCATCTACTTCGGCGCCATCGGCGATCCGCGCGTCGCCGATCACATTTCGGCCCGAGAACTGATCCTTCCACTCCGTCTGGCATGCGGGCAATACGTGAACCTGAGACCGATGCGGTTGCTCCCAGGTATCGACTCGCCGCTCAAGGGAAGAACGGCGGCGGACATCGACATGGTGTGTGTGCGCGAGAATTCCGAGGGCGAGTATTGCGGCATCGGCGGTCGCCTGCACGCCGGGACGCCGGACGAGCTCGCGCAGCAAACCGGCATATTCACGCGGAAAGGCATCGAGCGCATCGCAAGATACGCCTTCGACGTGGCGCGATCGCGTCCTCGAAAGCTGCTGGCCAGCGCCACGAAATCGAATGCCCTACAACACGCCATGGTGTTCTGGGATGAAGTGGTGGCGGATGTGGCTCGGGACTATCCGGACGTGACATTCGGGAAGTACCACGTTGATGCGCTCGCGGCCCGCATGATTACGCATCCCGACACGCTCGACGTGATCGTCGCGTCCAACATGTTCGGTGACATCCTCACCGACATCGGGTCCGCGATCTCCGGGAGCCTGGGCGTGGGTCCTGGCGGCAACATCAACCCGGATCGAACCGCGCCATCGATGTTCGAGCCAATTCATGGCTCGGCGCCCGACATCGCCGGGAAGGGCATCGCCAACCCGATCGCCACGATCTGGGCCGGTGCCATGATGCTCGACCACCTGGGGGAACACGCTGCCCACGACAGCATCCTCGGCGCGATCGAGCGTGTCATCGGCGATGGACGCGTGAAGACTCCAGACCTCGGCGGCAAGTCGACGACAGCCGATATGACGAAGGCCGTGACCGCGGCGTTGACGGTCTGAGGAACCGGCTTCTTGACCTACTCGTTCTCGCGGGCGAAGTCGGTCAAGGGAGCCAATCCTGTCGTGTAACCCGAGTGCGACGGCACGATGGCTGTGACGCTGGCGCGGTCGGCAATCAGTCTCTGCTCCAGGCGTACCAGCGACGCTCGGTTCTCCGCCTGGCTGTCGCTGAAGATCCACGGTGACCCCTGCAGGCTGCCATTGGTCGTTACGTCCGCCGAGTCGCCGACGAACAGCACCCCGTCGGCCAGAAACGCGGCGCTGCCGGCCGTGTGTCCCGGGACTGCGTAGACGCGGATCTGCGTGCCCCCGAATGTCACCACGGCACCGTCGCGCAACGCGCTTGCCACGTTGATACCGGTCGGACTGACCGGAAACAGGCGCGTGACCGGCCCGCGGGATCCCTCGCGGCCCTCGACCAGCGGCACCTCTGCCCCAAGTGCCATGACCTGCGCCTGGGGAAACTGCGCAATCGCGGCGGTGTGATCTGGATGCCCGTGTGTCAACAGAATGGCAACAACCGCGTCTGGACCCAGCCCGAGCCCAGCCATCTCTCCGAGGATGGCCTCGCCCGCGTCGTCCCCGCCGGCATCGATGAGCACCACTCGCTGGTCGCGCGTTGGGATTATTCCCACGCTCGAGGGGCCGGCGGCGACCACACGGATCCGATCGAACTCCTGACGGTCGAGAGTCCCCCGCCGTCCGAGAAACGTCACAGCCAGCAACCAGGCAACGCCAGCCACCAGAACAAGCACCAACACACCGAGCCTCTTGAACATGCGTTTCATGAGACCTCCATCGCGCATGCGGCACGATGCAACAATTTAACCTCAATTCTCGCGAAACTGGCGTGCCCGGCGAGGGAGAATACTGACCCTGATGCATTCGTCCATCCCGAACCAGGCGAAGCGGGCGCTGCCCGCAGGTACGCGCCGTGCGGAACGACGCACCGAGAGGCGCGCGTGACGCGACTCACGGCGACTATCGCCGGGATGACCGACCAGGGGAGAGTGCGCACAAACAACGAGGATTCTCTTTGGGTGGACCCGGCGAAAGGACTCATTGTCGTCGCCGATGGAATGGGAGGTCACCGCTCTGGCGAAAAAGCCAGCACCATCGCCGTCAGCAGCATCCGCGAGAACTTCGATCGGTTGTCTGCATCGCGATCGGCTGGCGAGCTCACCGCGGAACGATTCTCCGCCGAGACCAATCGTCTGGCCTATTGCGTGAAGATCGCCAACCAGGCGATCTTCGAAGCCGCCAGCCGGAACCCTGAATACCGGGGTATGGGCACCACCTGCACAGCGGCGGTAATCCGGAACGGCCGGCTGGGTTTTGCCCATGTCGGGGACAGCCGCTGCTATCTTGTGCGAAGAGGCGTGATGACCCAGTTGACCGAGGACCATTCCCTTGCGATGGATCAGGCCCGGCGGGGCGCGCTTGCTCCGGAGGAGGCCGCAACGGTCAACCAGAACATCCTGACGCGAGCCCTGGGAACCGAAGCCGCCGTCGAGGTTGACATCGATGAGCACCCCCTCCTGGCCGGCGACTGCCTGGTGCTGTGCTCCGATGGCCTGGACAAGGAAGTGAGCGAGGAGGACTTCCTCGATGCCGTCCTCGCGACCGACGACCCTGAACAACTCGTGCGGCGCTTGATCGATCAGGCTAATGCTGCTGGCGGACGCGACAACATCACGATTGCCGCCGTACGGCTCGACACGACCAGTCTACTTGCCAGCCTCATGCGGGTCTTGAGACTATTCAGCCCAAAGCGATCGGCGCACAGCGTTCGAATGGTGAAAACGAGCCCGAAGGAACCCGAACCCGCCAGTTGGGGTCCAGTGGAGATTGTCCGCGATGCCTAAGTTGCAACTGCTGTTCCATGGAGCGCTGATCAAGGAACTCTCGATCACAAAAACGGAAACCACCGTCGGCCGCAGTCCCGACAACGACATCGTGATCGACAACCCCGCGGTCAGCGGTCACCACTGCAGGATCGGCATCGACGGCGACACCTACTTCGTGGAAGATCTCAACTCGACCAACGGAATTTACGTCAACGAAGAGAAGACTCCCAAGTCCGATCTGAAACACGACGACGTGATCGCCGTCTTCAAGCACACGATCAAGTTCCTCGACGATCCCTCCGAAGTCGTGGAACTCGTGGAAGCTCAGAGGGCGATGCTACCAAGCGACGCCACCATCATGGTCACTGCGGACAAACGCGCGAGCCTGGCAGCCGCGGCGACGGCGGAAACCCAGCAGAAACCAGCCCTGATCCGAGTCCTCAAAGGCCTTGTCGGCGCAGCGGAATACGAACTCGACGCGTCGTCAACCTACATCGGCAAGTCCGACTTAGTACAGATCAAGATCAAAGGTGCTGGCTGGTTCCGCAGGGCACCGGAGAACGCCGCGATGATCGCACGGCGACAGGACGGTTACTACATCAGCGCCGTCGAGGAAGGCTATACGAAGCTCAACGGCGCCGTCATTCGCAAGAAAGAGATGCTGAAGGATGGCGACCTGATCGAGGCTGGTGGTACGACTCTCCGGTTCGAGGAGCAGACATCCGGCTGACCGATTCTCTAAGGGGGCCGTGTATTGGCTCGTTGAGGTCGGGCGCGCACGGCTCGTAGAGATCGACCGCCAGCTGCGCTCTCACTGTGAGCCTCAGCAACCATCGGGCATAATGTGCGCAGCCTGGGGAGAAGGGGCAGGGTCGAATCGTTGTCCGGACCCTTCCATCGCCAGATCTGCAGCTAAGGCCGCTAAACCGTTACCCGAGGAGTTGCTCAATGCCTGTCGCGGTACTTGCTTCGATCGCCCTCATACCCATCGGTGTTGCGCTTGTGCTCATGGTGGGCCTGCGGTGGCCCGCGACCAAAGCCATGCCCCTGGCCTGGCTCGCGGCCGCCGTATCGGGAGCACTCGTCTGGAAGATGCCGCTTGGCTTTATTCTGGCCGCGACCCTGGCTGGATTTGGCGGGGCCATCAACATCCTCATCATCGTCTTCGGCGCCATCGTCATCCTGTATACGCTTCGGGACAGCGGTGCCATGGAAACCATCAACCACGGTTTCCACGGCATCAGTACAGACCGTCGCGTGCAGGCCATCATCATCGGCTTCATGTTCGGGGCCTTTCTGGAGGGTGCCGCCGGTTTCGGCACGCCAGCAGCCATCGCCGCGCCGCTTCTCCTGAGCCTGGGGTTCCCTCCGCTGGCGGCCGCCATCGTCTGCCTGGTGTACAACTCTGTTCCTGTCAGCTTCGGTGCCGCAGGAACGCCCATCCGCTTCGGACTGGCTCTTCTGCAGCCACAGATCGACGCGGCGCTGCAGATGTCCAGCGCACTTGGCTTTGCCGATGTGGCCGGGTTCTACCAGGTGATCGCGCGCTGGGCCTCGGTGCTACACGCCCTGCCAGGGTTCGTCTTACCCCTCTTTGTGGTCTGCTTCATGACTCGATACTTCGGCCAGAACAGGTCCTGGTCGGAAGGTCTCGGCGTGTGGAAGTTCTCCGTCTTCGCGTCAGTCTCCTTCTTCGTTCCCTACATTGCGACCGCGTTCCTGATCGGCGAGGAGTTTCCTTCCCTGATCGGGGGGCTAATTGGCCTGGCCATCATCGTGTCCGGAGCCAAGCGAGGCTGGTTCATGCCCGAGCAGCCGTGGGATTTCGGCCCGCAGTCGGCGTGGGACAAAGAGTGGACCGGCCAGATTGCCACCGAAGAGACGCGCGACTTCAAACCAACGATGAGCCTTATTCGGGCGTGGACGCCCTATGTCCTCATCGGTCTCATTCTTGTCGCGACCAGGGTCAGCTTCCTGCCGTTTCGGGCCTGGCTCAGTTCGGTCACCGTGTCCTGGTCGCAGATCCTTGGGTACGAGACGGTCAATATCGCCATTCAGCCTCTCTTCCTTCCGGGTGTGGTGCCCTTCATGCTGGTGGCACTGCTCACCATCGGTATCCATAGCATGAAGGCAGAGAAGGTCAAGGCAGCGTGGGGCGATTCAGTTCACCGGATGAAGAGTCCGACGATCGCCCTGTTCTTCGCCGTGGCTCTGGTGGAGATCTTCCGACAATCGGCCAACAACAGCCTGGGCTACCCCTCAATGCCCCTGACCATGGCGGAGACGACCGCCGCGTTGGCCGGCCAATCATGGCCGTTCTTTGCCTCCTATGTTGGAGCGCTAGGCGCCTTCATTACCGGCAGCAACACGGTTTCCGACTTGCTCTTCTCCGAGTTTCAATACGGCATCGCGTCGGAACTCAGCATCTCCCGTCAGATCGTTGTGTCACTCCAGGTGGTGGGAGGGGCCATGGGCAACATGGTGTGTATCCACAACATCGTCGCCGTCTCCGCGACGGTTGGACTGGTCGGCATGGAGGGTGTCATCATTCGGCGCAACGTGGTTCCGATGCTCCTATACGGACTGATTGCGGGCACAGCCGGAATGATCTTCACCTACGTGCTGTTTCCTGGGATTTTCTGATTTCGCGTGCGCGGGGGCGCACCGGTAAGGTTCGGGGTGCTCCCGACTCGAGTGCGATCGACGCCTATGCGCTGAACCCATTCGGGTTCGCCTGCTGCCAGCGCCAGGCGTCGATCATCATTTCGTCAAGCCCACGGGTTGCACGCCAGCCGAGCGCCTTGGCCGCGACAGCTGAATCGGCGTAACACTCCGGGATGTCTCCTGGACGCCGCGCGACGATCTTTGCGGGGATCTCGCGACCGGTCGCTCGGCGCGCCGCCTCGATAACTTCCAGCACGGAATACCCCGTGCCGGTGCCGAGGTTGTACGCGACGCAACCCTCTGTGCGCTCGAGCCCGTCGAGCGCCGCAAGATGGCCCAGCACCAGATCGACCACGTGGATGTAGTCTCGAACGCCTGTGCCATCACGCGTCTCGTAGTCGTTTCCGAACACTCGAACGTGCTCGCGACGCCCAACCGCCACCTGCATGACGTAGGGCGCCAGGTTGTTGGGAATGCCGGTTGGATCTTCCCCAATCCGACCACTCGGGTGCGCACCCACTGGGTTGAAGTACCGCAACAGAATCAGGCGCCAGTCGGGCTCGGATCGCGCGAGATCGCGAAGGATCTCTTCGACCATCAGCTTGGAGCGGCCATAGGGACTGGCTCCGGAAAGCGGAAAGTCCTCGCGAATCGGCAGTGACGAAGGGTTGCCGTAGACCGTGCAGGATGAAGAAAACACCAGCCTGCGAACGCCCTCTTTCTTCATCGCCGCCAGTAGATTGAGCGTGCCAGACACGTTGTTTTCGTAGTACTCCAGAGGAATCTCAGTCGACTCCCCGACGGCCTTCAGGCCGGCAAAGTGAATGACGGCATCGAACCCATGCGTGCGTATGACACGCGCGGTGTCCGCAGCGTCCCGCAGGTCCACGTGTTCGAAGACCACGCTCCTGCCTGACAGCTCCTCGACCCTGACAAGAGCCTCGCGCGAACTGTTCGAGAGGTTGTCGAGCGCGACGACACGGTGACCCGCGTCGAGAAGCTCAAGACAACAGTGGCTACCGATGTACCCGGCTCCGCCAGTGACGAGGATCGTTTGACTCATGATGGGTGCGGCTGACTGCTTTCAGCGTCAAGCGTACTCCGGTTGATGGAGCCGCCGCCACATCGCAGCGACCTTGAGGTAATCTGCCAAAGGTACCCGGTACGCCACTCGAATGGAACAGCACACTGACACGCCCGTCGTGGCGGAGATCCGGGCAACCGCGCCCGCCGTCGTCTTCGACAAGGTCTCGTTCGCATTCGACGATCACGTGATCCTTCGCGAAATCAGCTTCAGCGTCCCCAAGGGCAGCATGAGCATTCTGCTCGGCGCGAGCGGCGCCGGGAAGTCGATCCTCCTCAGGCTCATCATGGGTCTGATTCGACCCGATGAAGGCTCCATTCTTGTTGACGGTGAGCGCGTCGATCAGATGCCCGAGCACGACCTCCTGCGCGTGCGGGGCAACATCGGCATGCTCTTTCAGGAAAGCGCGCTGTTCGATTCGCTCACGGTCGCTGAAAACGTCGGGTACCGGCTGTATGAAGAGACCGACCTGCCCACCGAGCAGGTACGCACCCGGGTCGATGAGGTCATGGGGTTTGTCGGCCTGGGAGAGTACGGAGACCGGATGCCGTCGGCGCTCTCAGGTGGCCAGCGGCGTCGCGTCGCCATCGCGCGCGCGATGGCTGCCCGACCGAATCTGCTGCTCTTCGACGACCCGACGACAGGGCTTGATCCCGTCATTGCGACCACGGTCGACGACGAAATCGTGAAGCTGCGCGACCTGGAACAGGTCACGTCGATCCTGGTGACCCATCAGATCCGCGACGCATACTACGTGGCCAGGCACGAGGCTGTGAGCGCAGACGGGCGCGCACAGATTCTGCCCGCCAGTGACGCGAAGGCTGAACTCACTAGGTTCATGGTGCTGCACGATGGACAGATCCTTTTCGAGGGGAGCGGAACGGCGCTGCTGGCTTCACAGGACACCTATCTCAAAGAATTTCTCTTCATGACGCTCCCACCCTGGTAAGTCGGGCCGAAGCCGCGCTCCCGCCGATTACCGGCCACTTTGTCCTCTCCAAAAGCGGAAGCACAACGCAGGAGGCTTGACAGATCAGATCAGAGGCCCATAATCGCTGGAGGGTCTATGAGAAACCTCTTCGCGGTCTTGGTGCTGTGCGCCGCCGTTGCGATCGGGCTTCCGAAGACGGCCGGCCTGACGGCGCAGGCCGGCGGACAGGCCAGCGCGCCTCCGGAGGCCGGGGAGACGCCACCCGCCACGTCTGATCCTGCCTCAAACGCGAACCATCTGGCGCGACAGGCTGCGATCACCCGCCTGGAGACCGACCTCGTCTCGATGCAGCGCTTCAGCCCGTCGTACCCATTCTGGTACCACGTGTTCACAAAGCCGGATGGCTCTGTCGCCTTCGGAAGTGCGGCGAACGGACGACTGCTTGTGACGTTTCCTGTGCGGGGCAACTGGAAGCGAAACGGCACGTGGGAGGACCCATCCCTGGCTAAGGCGCTGGACAGCGCCCGGCTGCCGAGCAACCTCAACAGGCGTCGTGAAGAGGTCGCCGATAGACTTCAAGCGCTGGGCGGTCCAGTCCTCCACAATCGGACCCGGGGACTGTCGCTCGAGCGAAACGCCGAGAAATACGGCACCTTTCTCGACGAATGGGGCGCGATTTACGAGCGGTTCGGCGTACCGGCGAACATTGGATTGGCGCAGGCGGTGGTCGAATCAGGCCTCAGTGGCACTGTACGCTCGCGGGCCAGGGCGATCGGCTTCTGCCAGTGGCTCCTGACCAATTGGACTCGCCTGAAGCGTCTGTCTCCGCACGTCATCGAAGGGTACAACCAGACACAACGCAAGCGCCGTACTGCGCGGCGTATCTGACGATTCTGGCCACCAAGTACGGCAGCTTCATCCCGGCGTTATCTGAACACCACGCCGGGGCCGCCAACGTCGGAAGGGCACTCATCAACGGCGAACGGCTCGGCAGCAGCGACGTCCGCGAGCGCTATTTCCTCGGCGCGGCGTTCGCCCGGGATCTCCGCAGCGCGAGGCCGCGTACCTTCAGGGACCTGTATGGAACATTCGGCCCCCGCTCTGCGCTCTACGCAGAGATGACCTTCGGCAACATGGCCAACGTGGAGCGACTGCGGTCGACGATGCCGCAGGTCGAGATATTCGCCATGCGCACCAGGCAAGCGCGCTCGCTGGCGGCGGTTGCCAAGGGTGCAGGACTGTCGACTGCCGAGGTTCAACGATTCAATCCTGCGCTCAAGCGGCAGGTTCCGGCGGATGGCACCGTATACCTGCCGCACTACGTGGAGGCATTCGGGCCAGACATCTCCTTCTGGCATCGACCGCCGACCGAAGAATATTCAGCCGTGTTGAGTGAGTTCATGCGCCTCGCTGTGCCTCTCGGGGAGTGGGACGACAGGAAGTTTGACGCGGTGCTGCGCGAATTCCAGAGGCGCTTTGAAGCCACCAACACCGAAGAGGGCTCGGTGATGGCAACAACACTCGCCTTCGTGCTGCAGGACCAGCGATCGAGCCGCCAGGCGCAGATCCTCGCCGAGTTCAGGACCAGCCCCCGCATCCTACGACTCTTCGAGCGCGGCAAAGGCGTGTGGAACGCCTTCGTGGCTGCGAACCTCGGCGCATCTTGACGACCTGACCCGCCGACGGGAGGGCTGCTAGGGTGGAAAACCGATCGCCAGTTTAATCGCGGCGTCCTCGGGATGAACGCCGCCATCGGCGAGACGAATCACCAGAGGCGGCTCTACCCAGGTCTGGTTCTGCATCCGCGCGGGTGACCGGCGCACGCGCGCCCCGCGGAACCGGACCTGGTTTCGCCCACTCTTTGAAAAGTGTTTCGACCTTCACACCGGTTCCCATTGGCCTCTCTGTAGCCCACCGTTCGCGGGCCGCTTCTTTCGCAGTTACACGTTTGTGCGTACCATGATGGCTCGCGCGGATTTCACTTGCACCCAGGACTCGGGCGCTGCTTGCGGTTACCAGGGAGCCGCGCGTACGAAATCCGCGCTGACGCGCGTTGGCGCCAGAGGTCTTGACATGTGGATTCTGCGAAGTATGTCCGACGGCGAGACTGAAAAGACGTTCCGCATCCTCCCCGGCGTGGTGCGAACAATCGGGCGAGCGACGGGCGCAGACTTTATCGTCGATGCTCCCCTCGTCTCGCGGGTGCACTGCCGACTGACAGCATCAGCCGACGGCAGTCTCGAGGTGCGGGACCTCGACAGCACCAACGGCACCTTCATCAACGGAGAACGAATTGATAAAGGGCAGCTGACATCCGGCGACCGACTCGGGGTGGGACGTATAGAACTCGTGGCACTGAGAGAAACGGGCTAGCCGCTGTCGCCGCGAAGACCCACCTGCGGTCCAGCCACGGATCTGCTAGTGGTCTGCTTGCGAATTGGCTTGTGCACCGAGGGCGGTGCGGCGCACGGCTGGCCAGGCGCGACGAGGGAGCATGCTGGGCGCATGTGACGGAGGAGCAACGTCGCCAGACGGGAGGCATAGAGCGCTTTTCGAATAGCCTTGTGTTTCGGTATTGCGTCTACTCGAAACGCCACACGGTCATGAAAAGCGCTTTCGCCGGCCGAATGCCTAACGCGTTTTCGAGTTCTTCATAGGAGACCGGAGCCGAAAACGCGCTAGCTGATTCGCAACCAGACCACTAGCTCGTGGGCGCGCTCCCAGCCAGGTATTCGAGCACAAACGGATTCGTCTGACGCTCATGCCCGATCGTCGTGTCAGGGCCGTGGCCCGGGTGCACCGTGGCCGCATCGCCGAGGGGAAACAACACGTCGGCAATCGACTGCATCAAGACCTTGTGGTTGCCGCCCGGCAAATCAGTGCGCCCGACCGACCCCGCAAACAGCGTGTCGCCTACGAAGAGATCGGCACCGGCCTCGCCCTTCTTCCCAATCTGGAGGCAAACACCGCCGGGGCAGTGCCCCGGTGTGTGATGCACGCTCACCTCGTAGTCTCCGAAATACACTCGGCCCATGTCGTAAAACACATCGACCGGCGGAGGCTGCACCACCTCGAACCCGAACATATGCCCCTGCTCGACCGCGTGCTCGTATAACGGTCGATCGTGCTCATGGAGATACACCGGCGCGCCGAGCGCATCTTTGACCAGCGCCACGCCCGTAATGTGATCGATGTGCGCGTGCGTCAGAAGGACATGCCCGACGTCAAGGCCGTGATCGCGTACCGCGCCGAGTAATGCGTCGGCCTCGTCGCCAGGATCAATAATCACGGCTTCCCTCGTTCGCTCGCAGCCAACCACGAAACCGTTCTTGAAGAACGGGCCGACCGCTCTGACCTCCAGAATCATTCCGCTACAATCTCCTCAACATGATTCTCTGCATCGTTGACGACTTGCTCTTCTCAGTGAAGATTTCAACTGCCGCCAAAGCCCTTGCCGCACCGGTGTTTTTCGAACGGTCGCCGGACATGATCCTGCCCCGCATCCGGGAGAAGCAGCCGTCACTCGTCATTTTTGATCTGAACAGCGCGAAACTCCGGCCGCTCGAAACCATCGCACAGATGAAGGCTGATCCCGCACTCAGAGAGATCAGGACGCTTGGTTATGTGTCTCACGTCCAGACCGACGTCATCAGCGCCGCTCGCAGTGCAGGGATTGACGAGGTCCTCGCCCGCTCTGCCTTCTCTGAGGGGCTCGGGCAAATCCTCAGTTGGCCGCCAACCACCACGCCAGCAGGCCCAGACTCAGCAGGATAGCTATCGTCAACACCAGTACCCGACCGACGCCGGTCGTTTGTCGCTCCGAGACACCGACCATGTCCTCCTCGTCGCCCCGCACGTCGGGACTGGCCGCGGCGCCTCTGAGTTCAGCCGCCAGAGCAGCCGCACTCTGAATACGCAAATCGGCATTCGGTGCCACCGCCTTCAGCACGAGCTGGTCTACCACCGCAGGCACGTGTCTGTTGGCCGCGCTCGGAGCCGCCGAGCCGCGGTGCATCGGCCGGCGCATCGTCAGCATCTCGTACAGAATGGCGCCAACGGAGTAGATATCAGACCGTTCGTCGGGCGGCTGACCATCCAGCTCCTCCGGCGAGTCGTAGTCGGTATGGCGCGCGACGGTGGCGTCTGGGTCAAGACCAGAGTGTGCAGCTGGATCGAACACCGGAATCTTGGCACGGCCCTTTGCCGTAACCGTGATCGAATCCGGGCCGAAGCCTCCTCCGACGAATCCGGCGGCATGAGCCCCGGCTACCGCATCAGCAATCTGAACGGCCAGCTCAAGCGCGCGGCGCACGTTCATCGGGCGCCCTGCCGTTTCGGCGCGCAACGACTGTCCCTTCAGAAATTCGCAGACGAGATAGACACGCCCGTCATGCTCACCTACGTCGAACAGCGTGATGATATTGGGGTGTGACAGCGCCACCAGGGACTGCGCTTCCTCCATGAAACGACTCTTCTCGTCAGCGTCTCGTGCGAAGTCGGGAGACAGCCACCGCACTGTGACGGTGCGCCCAAGGCGGGTGTCGCGTGCGCGAAAGAGTTCCCCTGGACCAGCCGGCTCGAGCCGCTCCAGGAGGTTGTAATGGGCGACCGCGCCGATCGGCGCCGGAGCCGACTCGTTGACCACGCGTGTTCCCTACTTCTCCAGTTCGATGGCGCTCTGGAGGAGTTCCTTGGCGTCGCCGATTTGCTCCAGAACGAGCGCGATATCCAGCGCCGGCTTGCCAGGCATCCGGGTACTCTGGCAATACACGCCATGCTGCCCAACCATTGCGATGGCGTCGGTCAGTAAATCGAGCGCCACGGCGACGCGGCCCCTGGTCGATCCCATCATCGTCTCGTGTACTTCAAGCGAGTCACGGTGCTTGTTGAGCGCAGACATTTCGTCGCCTTTCATTTCTTTCTCGGCGGCAGCGACGGCCGTATCTCGACGCGACTCGGGAGACTCCGCGCCGGGTGCGCGATGAGGTCGACGACAACCTGGGCGATATCCTCCGGGGCCAGCTTCCATTCATCATTCTGCCCTGCCGTACTCATGAAGTCGGTGCGCACCGAGCCCGGCATGACGTAGGACACTCGGATGCCGTCCTGTCTGACCTCCTGCATGAGTGCCTCGCTGAACGCGTTGAGCGCCGCCTTCGAAGCACAGTAGGCCGCCGCGCCGGGAAACGCATTGACGCCTGCGAGACTGCTGACGTTGATGATCCAGCCGCCGCCGCGCGCGCGTAGATGCGGCAGCGCAGCATGGCACGAGTAGAACACCCCGTTCACGTTTGTATCGATTACTCGATGCCACTCCTCGACGGTCATCTCAGCGACTGGGCGAAAAAGCCCGACGCCGGCATTGTTCACAAGGACATCCAGACCCCCGAAATGCGTTACGGCGGTCTCGACAGCCTGCTCCACTTCCTCGGAGCGCCGCACATCTGCCCGAATGGGGAGGATAGCCGTCGCGCCACCCACATCTTGCAGCGACGCGGCGCCAGCCTTGAGCGTCGTATCAGAGGTCGCGGTGATCGCCACCTGCGCGCCACGCTCGACGAGCGCGCGGGCCACTGCCAGACCGATGCCGCGGGAGCCTCCGGTCACCAGGGCGACTTTGCCTGTAAACGTCTTCACGCCCTATTACAATACACGCGCTGAGGCGCGCGATCGGCGGCACCTCCCCTGAATTCTTTTGCGAACATGGCAACGGTAGCAATCGTCGGTGCTGGCGACATTGGCGGTGCGGCCGCGCAGGCCCTCGCGTCTTGCGACGGGGTTCACCGCGTGTGGCTCGTCGATGCGGCTACGGGTGCCGCAGCCGGGAAGGCTCTTGATCTTCAGCAAGCAGGCGCTATCACGGGGCAACACGCCCGTCTCTACGGCACCAGCGACGAAAACAGACTCATCGGCTGCGCGGTCTGCGTGATCGCAGATTGCTTCGGCACGGGCACCGGTGAAAGGCACAGCGGCGATCGGCGGAGCGAAGAGTGGCAGGGTGCCGAGGGCCTGTCGATGCTCGGACGAATCACACACTACCTTGGCGAGGCGCCGATCGTCTTTGCGGGGGCATCGCATGCCGGACTGCTCAGCCGGCTTGCGGGGGAAACGCAGATCCGCCGAGAGCGCCTGATCGGGTCCTCCACCGACGCCCTGGCGTCGGCGATTTCCGCCATTGTCGCGATGGAAGCCAGCTGTTCGCCACGCGATGTCATGCTGACGGTGCTCGGCACACCCCCGGATGGATTCGTCGTGCCGTGGAGCGAGGCATCTATCGGGGGCTACGCCATGCAGCGTGTGCTTTCGCAGGTGCAGCTCGGACGAATCGAGGCTCGAGCGGCCCGGCTCTGGCCGCCGGGGCCCTACGCACTCGGCGCGGCCGCCGCACGCATCACCGACGCGATCCTGTCGAACTCGAGACGGTCGTTCAGCATCATCACGCAACTCGACGGCGAATTCGGCATAAAACGGAGGTCCGGCGCCCTCCCAGCCAGGCTGGCCGCCGGCGGTATCGAGAGAGTCCGCGTACCCGAGCTCGGCACGCGCGAACACGTCCGGCTGCAAACCGCTCTGGGCAGGTAGGTTACGATCGGGCCATGCACGGTCTCCTCCGGTCGGCACTGCTGCTGGGGCTGGTCATGGGCACGTCCCTCCGGGCCGAGCCGCCGATCGAGGCGGACGCACTGCTCGACCACATCCGGGTCCTGGCATCCGATGAGCTAGGGGGACGGGGCAACGGGAGCGCAGGACTCGAACGCGCCGCCGACTACATCGCCGCGCGCTTCGAGGCCGCCGGCCTCAGGCCCGGCGGGCCAAATGGTTCGTGGTTCCAGCCTTTCGAACTGACAGCGGGCCTCACGATCGGCGAAGGCAATACGCTCAGCCTGCATAACGGCGCCACATCGATCGGGCTGTCGCTCGGTGAATCGTACTACCCTCTGGCCGCCAGCCCTGCAGATGAAGCGTCCGCGAACCGGACGGATCTGAGGGCGGTTCCCCTTGTTTTCGCCGGATACGGAATCTCGGCGCCCGAATTGGACTACGACGACTATGACGGCCTGGATGTCAGAGGCAAGGTGGCGCTCATTTTCTCCCACGAACCGCAGGAGAACCAGCGCGATAGTCGCCTCAATGGTCGCCGGCCGCTGCGCGCGACAACGCTGCGCAACAAGGCGCGTGAGGCGAGCAGCCGTGGCGCCCTCGCGCTGCTCGTCGTGTCGGACCCCACGCACCGCGTCGACCAAGCCAACTACCAGCACTTCGCCATTGTGTCGGACGCTGAGGACCATCGGATTCCGGTCCTGCGGGTCGCTCGCCAACGAATAACCCCGCTGCTCCGCGAGTGGAGTCTCGACGATGTGGCCGCGATGATCGATCAAGATCTCATGCCCCGCTCGCGCCCGCTCACCCGAGCGACAGTCAACTATACGCAACACCTAACGCTAAACCGCCGGACCGTGCGCAACGTGGTGGGCATTCTCGACGGGGCAGACGTGGCTAGAGCCCAGCAGTCTGTGGTCCTGGGCGGACATTACGACCATGTTGGCTTGGGCGGTCGGTTCTCCAATGCTCCTGATCGGACCGGTGAGATTCACAATGGGGCCGACGACAACGCATCGGGAATCGCCGCGCTGATCGAGATTGCCCGATCGGCGGCGACCGACCGAGCCCGCTTTCCCCGCTCGCTCGTCTTCGTCGCGTTCGCCGGTGAGGAAAGAGGCCTGCTCGGCTCACGACAGTATGTCGACGCGCCAGCGATGCCACTGGCTGACACGGTAGCAATGTTGAACCTCGACATGATCGGGCGATCCCGGGGCGGTGTTGAAATCGGCGGCTTGGACTCGGTCCCTGAGATCCGATCGGATATCGACGCGGCCGCCCTGGTCGCTGATATCGATGTGCGCGGTGGCGGCGCCGGCGCCGGGCGTAGCGACGACGCTTCGTTCATCGACAAGCGCATTCCGGCATTCCACATCTTCACGGGCTTCCACGACGACTACCATCGGCCAAGCGATGACTGGGACCGTATTGATACGGCGGGCACCACACGCGTCGCGACGCTGGCGTTCGAGCTGGCCGCGCGCATCGCCGCGCGTCAGGACCGGCTGCCATTCGGTACGCGCTGAGCCGGAGTGATACTTTCTGCCATCCTCGTCATAACGGTCTTGTTGCTGTTCAACGCCGTGTACGTCGGCGCGGAGTTCGCTGCGGTCAGCGTGCGCCGCAGCCGCCTCCAGCAACTGGCCTCGGAGGGCAATCCGCTCGCCGCATGGCTCCTGCCGCTGATCGAGTCGCCCGCCGCGCTTGACCGATATATCGCGGCCTGCCAAATCGGCATCACGCTTTCGAGTCTGGTGCTCGGCGCGTTCGCCCAGCGCACCATTGCCCTGGAACTCGCACCGCTGTTCGGCCGGTTTGGCGGCCTGCAGGAGGTCGCCGCACAGTCGACATCCGCGGTCGTGGTACTTCTCCTGCTGACTGTCGCGCAGGTCATCTTCTCCGAACTGGTGCCGAAGTCGCTGGCGCTGCAGTACCCCACCCAGGCGGCCCTCTATACCCTGCTGCCAATGGTGCCGTCACTGTGGTTGTACCGGCCCTTCATCCGCTGGCTGAACGGATCAGGCCTCTTTTTGCTCAGGCTCGTAGGATCCCCGTCACAGACACACGGCCACATCCATTCACCAAGTGAAATCGAGCTCCTGATCGCCGAAAGCCGCGATGGCGGCCTCCTTGAACCAGACGAGCACCGCCGCCTGCAGCGCGCCCTGCGTCTGAACCTGCGCCAGGCGAGACAGCTGATGGTGCCACGGCCAAGAATCTCAGCCCTGGACATCAACACGCCGCTCGCCGACGTCACCGCGATCGTGGCGCAGAGTCCGTTCTCCCGCCTGCCCGTCTATCGCGACTCGATTGATAACGTCGTCGGCGTACTGCACACCAAGGATCTCGTCCGCTGGCGTGTCAGCGACGGAGGGGAGACCACGCTCGATCAACTGCTCCGGCCAATCGCCAGCGTGCATGAGAGCGTCACGGCTGATCGGGTGCTGCGGGAGCTGCGCGCACGGCGCTCCCACCAGGCGCTGGTGGTCGATGAGTTCGGAGGGACCGCCGGATTGCTGACTCTTGAAGACGTGTTGTCCGAGTTGCTCGGCGACGTCGGTGACGAATTCAAAAGCGGAGATCCGGTGGCGCAGATCCTGCCTGATGGCAGCGTCCGCCTCCCGGGGGCGATGGCCGTTGACGACGCTGCGGCGCTACTCGACACCCGCTGGGACACCGAGGCGACCACGGTGGGTGGCCTCATTACCGCCGCGCTTGGCCACCTGCCCGTCATCGGCGAGCGAGTCACCGTCGGCAGCTACGAATTCGAGGTCGAGCGGATTGCCCATCACGCGCTGGAATCGGCCCTGGCGCGCCGTGTCATTCGCGACACCTCCGAGACAGGCACATGACCGAGTTACTCCTCGCGCTTGGCATCATCCTCCTGCTTGTCATCGCCAACGGCGTGTTCGTGGCCGCGGAGTTCGCCATCGTCGGCGCGCCGCGCGCGAGCATCGAGCACGAGGCAGCTCAAGGCAACCCACTGGCGCAGCGGGTGGCGCACATTCTCGAGGATCCAGGTCGGCAGGACCGCTATATTGCGACAACCCAGGTTGGCATTTCGGTCGCGAGTCTCGGGTTGGGTATGTACGGGGAGCACGTGCTGGCCGACTGGATCGCCGCGCGCCTCGAGCTGTTCGACGCAGGCCGTTGGATCGCCGCGCATGCGGTAGCGAGCGTCGCTGCTGTAGCGCTGCTGACCTACATGCACATCGTCATCGGGGAAATGGTGCCCAAGGCGCTGGCGCTCCAGCGCGCTGCACACACGGTGCTCTACGTGTCGCCGGTGATCCTGGTGCTCCAGACGGTCTTACTGCCGATCGTCGTCGGCTTGAATGCTGCGGGCAACGGGCTCCTGCGCTTGATGGGCGTGCCCCGCCAGGCCGTCGACACCGAGCGGTATCACACGACCGAGGAGCTGCAATACATCGTTGAGGAGAGTCAGGAGGGCGGATTGCTCCGCGGTGAATCGGGCGAGATCCTGCGAGAGCTCTTCGAGTTCGGCGACCTGACGGCAGGGGAGGCCATGGTCCCTCGTGTCATGCTGACCGGCATCAGCATTGGCACGACACCAGAAGAGTTGAGCGCTATAGTGCAAACCAACCCGCACACTCGGTACCCGGTATTCGACGGCGATCTCGACAACATCATCGGCAGTCTTCACATCAAGAGAGCCCTCAGGCATCTCGTGGAAACCACACCGATCACCGCGCGCGACGCCCGGCCGCTGCCCTATGTTCCCGGAACGGCGCTGCTCGACGAGGTACTGGCCGCCATGCGTCGCGATCGTGCCCAGATGGCGGTAGTCATGGATCAGCACGGGGGGACAGCCGGACTCATCACGATGGAGGATCTCTTCGAGGAGGTTATCGGGGAGATCGAAGAAGGTCAGGGCCGGACGCCAATCGTCAAGGAAGCTCCGGACCGCCTGCGGGTGCGCGGGACCGTCCGACTTGAGGAGGCGGGGGCGGCACTCGAATGCGACTTCGATCACCCGAAGGTGACTACGATCAGTGGGCTCGTCCTTACGTTGCTCGGCCGGCCCGCCGTCACGGGCGATTCGGTTATCTGGAACAACGTGCGCATTGACGTGACGGCCACGGCCGGACGCGGTGTCGCAGACGCACTCATCATCCGCATGAAAAGCCCCGGAGACTCCGGACGCTAGCAGCCCGTGGTGAACGTCCGTCGGCATTCGACGAGCGATGCATCCTCGCGACCTGCGCTGCTCCTCCGTCAAATACAGGCGGTATTGTCAGTCGTCGCGCCTTGTTCGCGAGCGCGGATTCCGCAGGGGTGCCACGGCGGGGCGAAATCCGCGCGAGGCGCCCCGCTCGTCTAGCGCGGATTTCAGCAGTACCTCGCGGAGGGCCATGGCCCCGCTCGTGAAATCCGCGTTAGGTACGACCCAAACGTTCGCCACGGGCCGCTAGACGACGGGACCCTGGCGCGGAGGTGACGGGCTCGCCTCCCGCTCAAACACCTCACAGAAGCACCGGACCATCGCGTCCTCGACCTCGTCGACTGGAACGTCCCGTACCACCTCGCGTTCGAGCGACGTTATTCCCCGGTTCGGAATGCCGCACGGCACGATCAGGTTGAAGTCTTCCAGATTGGTGTTCACGTTGAACGCGAATCCGTGGCTGGTGATCCAGCGGGAGATCCGCACACCAATCGCCCCGATCTTATTCCTCCCGATCCAGGCGCCCGTCAGCCCCTCACACCGCTGCGCCGCCAGACGATAGTCGGCGCAGGCGCGGATCATGACCTCTTCGAGGTCACGAACATAGCGGTGCACATCGCAGCGATCAGGACGCAAGTCCATGATCGGATACCCGACGACCTGCCCGGGGCCGTGGTACGTCACGTCGCCGCCGCGTCCGGTTTCGCAAATATCGACACCGAGCTTTGTGAGGAGCGACGCGGCAGCGACGACATGCGACCGACCGCCGTCGCCCTTGACGCCAACGGTGATCACGGGAGGGTGTTGAAGGAGGAGGAGAAGATCCGGCACGTGGCCCCCGCGCCGCTCTTCAACGAGCGCGCGCTGCAGGTCAAGGGCCTCCTGATATCGAACGAGGCCCAACCGCCGGATCTCGAGCGGCTTGGGCACAGACCGCTAGATCCGGTTTTGCTCGAACTGTTCGATGTTCCGCTTGACGTCTGCCATGAACTGATCCGCGACAGCCCCGTCAATCAGTCGGTGATCGTAACCAAGCGTCAGGTACGCCATCGTTCGGATCGTAAGGCCGTCGTCGACAACAACTGGCCTCTTCTCGACGGTGCCCACGCCCAGGATAGCCACTTGGGGCTGGTTGATAATCGGCATGCCAAACTGCGCACCGAGCTGGCCAGGATTCGTGATGGTAAATGTACCGCCATGCACCTCGTCCGGCGTGAGCTGCTTGGCACGGGCACGCGCTGCGACATCCGCGATGGCGCGGCTCAGGCCCAAGAGATTCTTCTCGCCGGCGTTCTTGATCACCGGCACGATTAGGCCGGTCTCAAGCGCCACCGCGATCCCGAGATGCACGTCCTGTTTGTAGACGATCCTGTCACCGTCCAGCGACGCATTCACGATCGGGTGCCGCCGAAGTGCGTCGATCACCGCCCTGGCGATGAACGCCATGTAGGAAAGCTTGACGCCGAGTCGTTCGTACTCAGCCTTCTTCGCGGATCTGATCCGCTCGATATCGGAAAACCCTACGTGAAAGACCGTATGCACATGGGCCGACGTCTGTTTACTGAGGACCATGTGCTCCGCGATCTTCTTGCGCATCGCAGATAGCGGCTGGACCTCGACGCGCTCGTCGCCGTCTCGCACGGGCCGGGGATCTCCGTTCTCCCGATTTCTCCCCCCCGCCGCCAGAAACGCGAGAATGTCCTTCTTCGTGACGCGGCCACCGAGTCCAGACCCCGTAATCCTGGCCACATCGACGTTGTGTTCTCGCGCAATTCGACGAACGAGCGGCGACGATCTCTGTTGCCGGGAACCGCCGGCCGTGGCCTCACGCGACACCACGACCGAATCGCGAGCAACAGCCACCGGAGGGGCGACGGGCGCTGGGGCGGATGCGTGGGCGTCAGGTGGTTCAGTCTTGACATGCGGGGCACCCTGGGCCGCCTGTTCGCCGATCACCTGGATCGTGCCCACGACGCTATCCACCGAGACGGTGTCCCCCTCCCTGGCGAGGATCTCGGTGAGCACGCCTTCCGATGGAGACGGAATCTCTGCGTCAACCTTGTCGGTGCTGATCTCGAATAGCGGCTCGTCGCGGTCCACATGGTCGCCGACCTTCTTGATCCAGCGAACGATCGTGCCTTCAGCGATCGATTCGCCCATCTGGGGCATGACGATGGGAGTGGGCATGCTTTGGTCTCGGGGCTGTCGTCTCGCCGGTCTACACGTGAATGGCGGCACCATGGACCGCGTGGGCGGCCTCGCCAACGGCCTCCGAAAAGGTCGGGTGCGCGTGGATCGTCTTCATCAACTCCTCGACGGTGCATTCGAGCCGCAACGCGAGCGCTGCTTCTCCGACGAGTTCCGTGGATCGTGGGCCGATCATGTGAACGCCAAGCACCTCATCGTACCGCTTCTCGGCCACGATCTTCACGAAGCCCGCCGTCTCACCCGCCATCTTGGCACGCCCAAGCACGCCGAACGGGAACGCGCCGACACGCACGTCGAAACCACGGCGCGTGGCCTCCGCCTCAGTCAGGCCCACGCTCCCGATCTCCGGGTCACAATAGGTGCAACTCGGCACATGGTCGTAATTGAGCGGCCGCACCTCCTGTCCAGCCAGTCGCTCGGCCACCAGCACGCCTTCGGCAGACGACACGTGAGCTAGTTGAGGGTGCGCGCGGTCTTCGAGCGCGATCACGTCGCCGATGGCCGAGATGTTCGGCACCGACGTGCGATACATCGCATCGACCCGGATGTATCCGTTGTCCATCTGGACGCCCAGCGCCTCGGCCCCAAGGCCGGCCGTGACAGGACCTCGGCCTGTCGCCACGAGAAGCACATCAACCACGAGGCTCTGGCTCTTGCCGTCGGGCCCTTGCACCTTTACCTTCACACCCTTGGCCCCCGACGTGACGCTGACCACTTTCGAGCCGGTGAGCGATCGAATGCCCTGTTTCTTGAACGATTTCTCGAGCTCGGCCGACACCGCCTCGTCTTCCCCCGGCACCAGGCGCGGTAGCAACTCCACGATCGTTACTTCGCTCCCGAACCGACGGTAGATGGAGGCGAACTCAACGCCAACGGCTCCGGCTCCCAGGACGACCAGCGACCTGGGAACGTCTGCGAGGTGTATCGCATCATCGCTCGTCACAATCCGAGCGTGATCGATCTCAATACCGGGCAAAGCCCGTGGTGACGACCCCGTGGCGACGATGATGTCCATGGCTTCGAGCGTCTGCGTCTCGCCTTCGAATACGTCAACCCGGCTGTTGCCAACGAGCCGCGCCGTGCCCGTGATCCGATCGATTTTGTGCTTCTTGAAGAGGAAGTCGATGCCCTTGGTCAGGCTAGTGACAATCTTGTCTTTACGCTCGTGTACCAGCCGCATGTCAAGGGCGGGAGCGCCGTACGGCAAGGCAACGCCCCAGTCGCTCGCGTGCTGAAACATCTGGAAGGCGTGCGCGTGCTCGAGTAACGCCTTGGTTGGGATACAGCCCCAGATCAGGCAGGTGCCTCCGAGCGACTGCTGCCTCTCAACGACGGCGACCTTCTTTCCGAGTTGAGACGCACGAATCGCCGCGACATAGCCACCGGTACCCGCACCGATGACCACCACGTCATATGGACTCGGCACTAGTAGCCCGTGGTGAAAGTCCGGCGTCGCACCGAGACGAGCGAAGAGCCTCGCGCGGATTCTGCTCGGTCGTGGCACGCCTGCGGAATCCGCGCTCGCGGACTGGGCGCGCCGACTGGGAATATCGCCGGTATTCGAGGGAGAAGCAACGCAGGTCGCGAGGATGCGTCGCTCGTCGAATGCAGGCGGACTTTTACCACGGGCTGCTGGTTGCCCTCGGCAGGGTCTAGCCCTCTGGAGACTGGCACTGTCGGCACTAGCAGTGTGTAGGCTGGCACTCGATCAACTGACAGTTGCGACGAGCCCGTAGCGCGCTCACGGCACACAACCGTCAGCGCTTCAACGAACTGAGCGGAACGAATCCGCCGGTCTGTTGCTCCGGCGGCGACGGCTGTGCAGGCGGTATCTCGCCGTTCAGTCGCTGCACGCGCACGCGAAGCTCACCCTGCTGATACTTCAACTCCCAGTACATTTCGGATAGCTGAGCGAGACGCTTTGCGCTTCGTCGTGCCTGACCCCAGGCCACGAGCGCGACGACCATTGACGCGCCCACGACGAACCACAGTAGGGTCATAGCAGCAAATCTCTTTCCGCCCGGTACCTTATCGAGTGCAATCTGGAAGTGTCAAGGAGCGCGTTATACTCGCGTCCCGCATGTCTGAACGCAGAAAATCCGTCCTCGTGGTCGACGGTGACGCGGAGGTACGCGAGCCGCTGGCTGAGGCCCTGCAGCGCGACTACCACGTGCTGCGCGCGGCGACCGGCGAAGTGGCCCTGCAAATGATGGAGAAGGCGGATGTCGAGCTGATGCTGCTCGACGTGGATCTGGCCGGTATCGGCGGGATCGAAGTCCTCAAGATCACCAAAGAGAACTATCCCTACGTGGAGGTGATCGTCATCTCCGCGACCAAAGAACTCGACGCCGCCATCGAAGCGATGCGCCACGGCGCCTACCACTACATCTCGAAGGACTCAGACATCGACGGGGTGCGAAGTCTTGTCGCCCACGCAGGCGAGCGCCAAGACCTCAACCGGCACCTGACGCGGCTGCGCGCGGAAGTCGCCGAGCAGGTTGACCGTGAGTTCGTCGTGGGCCCGAGCCGCAGTACTCGTGACGTCGTCGACCTGGTTCGAAAGGTGGCGGCCCTCCCGGCGACGGTCTTGATCCTGGGGGAGAGCGGCACCGGTAAGGAGTTGCTCGCCAGACTTATTCACCGCGAATCTGGTGCTGAGGACTCGCCATTCGTCGCGGTCAACCTTGCCGCCATTCCGAACGACCTTGTGGAGAGCACCCTCTTCGGCCACGAGAAAGGGGCGTTCACCGGCGCCATTCGTCAGCAGCTCGGTAAATTTGAACTTGCCACCGGTGGAACGTTGTTTCTCGACGAGGTCGGCGACTTGCGCTACGAGTTGCAAGCCAAGCTGCTCCGCGCCATTCAGGAGGGCGAGATCGAACGGGTGGGTGGCACTCATGCAATCAAGACCGACTTCCGCCTCATCGCCGCCACCAACACCGACCTGAGCAAGGCGGTCAAGGCCGGCACGTTTCGCGAGGATCTGTTTTACCGATTGAACGTGATCCCAATACAGCTGCCGGCGTTGCGAGATCGGATCGAAGATGTGCCCGAACTGGCCAGGTTCTTCCTGCGCCGCTTCAACGTCAAGTTCAGGAAGGATATTCAGGGGATCGCCGACTCGACGCTTCGAATTCTCAGCTCCCACTGGTGGCCGGGCAACATCCGGGAACTGGAGAACCTTGTCGAACGCCTCGTTGCGATATCAGACAAGAACTGGATCACCGACGAGGACCTGCCCATCGAGTTTCACGTCGCGCAGCTGAACGCCGCACAACCGGCGGTGGACCATCTGCTGGACCGCGCGGTCTCGACGTTCGAGCGCAACTTCATCATCCGAGCACTTGAGAAAGAGGGGTGGAACGTCACCGCGACCGCACGGTCGTTGGGTATCCCTCTCAGCACGATGAAGTTTAAGATGGACCGCCTTGAGATCAGAGCGCTAGCCCGCAAGCTGCGCGGCAATTAGCGCGCCCGCTAGGTGTCTTTGCTAAACACGTTGTTCATCCGGAGCACTCTGAAAAGAATGGAGTTTCCAGACCACCGTTCTGACCAGAGGAGGCCCCGGATGACGCTTCATCGTAATGCCAAGACGACCCCGACTTCGCGCCTGGAATTGGTGCGCCGTGTCCTGTTCGATGAGTGGGCGCACGACGCCGTGGCCGAGGGCTACGGCGTAAGTGTCCGCACGGTTGCGAAATGGGTGCGCCGGTTCCGCGAAGAGGGTGCAGCCGGGCTGGAGGACCGATCGTCCCGGCCGCAGCGGACTCCGCATGTCACGCCGGCGATCCGGGTCACGTTCATCCGGCAGCTCCGCGAGCAACACGGCCTGCCGGCCTGGGCCATTGCCCGCGCCTTGCGGATGCCCCGCTCGACGGTGGGGGCCTGGCTGCGGCGGCTGGGACTCAACCGGCTCCCAGGCCCGCCGCCCGTCCCGATCCAGCGCTACGAGTGGCCGCACCCTGGCGATCTGCTACACGTGGACATCAAGCCGCGGGGGCGCTTTCGGCGTGTAGGCCATCGGATTCATGGGAATCCCCGGCAGGCGTCACCGGGGGCGGGCTGGGAGTACGTGCATGTGGCGGTGGACGACCATACGCGGCTGGCCTACGTCGAGGTCCTGGGCGACCAGACGGGGACCACCTGTGCCGCTTTCTTGGACCGAGCCGTCGCTTGGTACGCGGCGCGGCAGATCACCGTCCATCGCGTCATGAGCGATAACGGCAGCGGCTACGTGTCCCGGCGGTTTCGGACAGCCTGTCAGGCCCACGCGCTGCGCCATCTGCGGACGCGCCCCTATACGCCGCGGACCAACGGCAAGGCTGAGCGCTTCATTCAGACGCTGCTGCGTGAGTGGGCCTATGTCCAGCCGTATCAGACGTCTCGCCACCGCCGGCGAGCCCTTCGCCCGTGGCTGCGCTACTACAATCACGACCGGCCGCACGCCAGCTTGCACTATGAACCGCCCGTGTCACGACTCACGAGTGCTGCGTGATGAACAACGTGTTTGACTTCAACACCTAGGGCGCGGCACTTAGCGCGAATTTCATGAGCGCGTAACTCCCGAGTAACCGCACAGTACCCGCGTCCGTCCGCGCAAGTCTCACATCCGCGGCGACGCAGGTCCTGCCCGCTACTTCTGCGGCAGAACCGCGTCTTTTAGCTGCTTCGCGATCCGTGCCTTGACGACCGTCTTGGCCGGAATCTCGATCGCCGCGCCCGTGGCCGGGTTGCGGCCCATGCGCTGCTTCCGGTTCTGCACAACCAGCTTCACCATGCCTGGAAGCACGAATTCGCCAGCGCGCTTGAGCTCTTTCTCCGACAGCGCCGTCAACTCGTCAAAGAAGTCGCGGGCTTCGGTCCGCTTCATATTGAAGCGTTCGGCGAAGTGCAAAAAGAGCTCGGACTTGCCCATTCGTCGAGCCTCGGCCATCACGTCCCCCTTTCGATGCGCGCCAACCATCGGCTGCGCTCACTCTGCGTCAAAAACCACGCCAAAATCGCGTAATGCTATCCTGCGGCACGGTGGGTGTCAACGAACGCGCACAGGCCAGACAGGCGATTATGGCCAAAGTGCTAGACTTTCAGCCTCATGCCGACGACGACGGTGATCGAGACTTTTCCGAATCCGCAGCCTGGGCGGGATTTCGAAATCGCGATCAACTGCCCGGAGTTCACGTCGGTGTGCCCGAAAACAGGGCTTCCCGACTTCGGCGAGATTCGTGTGACTTATGTGCCCGGCGAGCAATGCATCGAACTGAAATCGCTGAAGTACTACCTGATCGAGTTCAGGAACCGCGGCATCTTTTATGAGGCTGTGACCAACGTGATCCTCGACGATCTCGTCGCTGCGTGCCAACCACGCCGCATGACGGTGGTCGGCGATTTTGCGCTCCGCGGAGGCATCAAGACCGTCGTCACGGCCTCCTACGAAGCCCGCCAGTAGCCCGGGCCAGGACTTGGGCGTGTGACGTGACCCACCATGTTCCGATCGAAGGCACCATCGACCTCCACGCCTTCAAACCGCGCGACGTCACATCTGTGGTCGAGGAATACGTCAGAGCTGCACATGAAGCTGGACTCCACGAGATACGTTTGATTCACGGGCGGGGGAAAGGCATCCAACGCGGGATGGTCCAGCAGACACTCGAGCGCCATCCATTGGTGGAAGCATTCTGGGATTCGGCTGAATCTCACCTGGGCGCCACGGTCGCGCGGCTATGCCCATCCGAGCGGGCGGGGGTACGATAGAGACGATGCGAATGGCTTTCGCGACCTTAGTAGTGGTGGCGACGGCAGCGGTCGTGCCGACGGCCCAGGTACCGGTCCCTGGTACGGCGGAGGCCGCGCCGAGTGACGTCTCGGCGCCGTCAGCGGACGCCGTCACGAGCGCTTCCGGACTGAGCTCGCGGATGCTCACGCCAGGCACGGGCGAGCAAAAGCCGACAGCTGACGATTTTGTGTCAGTCCACTACACAGGATGGACAGCCGACGGCGTTGTTGTCGACAGCTCCCGGAACCGGAGTACGCCACCGCTGTTTCCGCTCAACCGGTCGCTGGCGGGTTGGCAGGAGTGCGTGCAGCTGATGACGGTCGGCGAAAGTCGGCGATGCTGGCTGCCGCAGAGGCTCGCCTACAACGGTCGCGACGGCCGACCCGCCGGGACGATCGTCTTTGACATCGAACTGCTCGACGCCCGCAGTTCCCCGAAGGTACCGCCGCCCGATGTGGCTGCGCCACCGGACGACGCCATACGCACCGAATCCGGCATTGCCTACAAGCTCCTGAAGCCTGGCACCGGAACGCGGCTGCCCACTCAGGCTGACAGAGTGACCGTGCACTACACGGGTTGGACGGCCAACGGCAGGATGTTCGACAGTTCAGTGCTGGCCGGCGCGGCGCAAACACTCGCCTTGACTGACGTGATTGCGGGATGGACGGAGGGCATGCAGCTCATGGTGGAGGGCGAGAGAACGCGCTTCTGGATTCCGGAGGAGCTCGCGTACAAAGGCGAGGTCGGCTCTCCGCTCGGCATGCTGGTGTTCGACGTCGACCTGATCCGGATCGAGTAGTACCGGCGCAGGTGGATCAGGACCGCGGGGCAGGGCCCGGCGCGTCTGGCAGCGGCAGGCGGCTCTCAGCGCCATAAGGATCCGCTTCAGCCGCTTCGTGTGTTTCCGCTTTCGCCTTTGGCGGATCGATATCCACGGCGATGCCGAGCCACTTTCGCTGTCGAAAGCGCGCCACACTCAATCCACACCTGGCAACGTGGCCGGCGAGAATCGCCATCCAGATGTATCCCGCCTGCAACCCCGTCGTGGCTTGAAACGCCAGGCAGAGACCGAGGGGGAGGATGACCTGCGATAGGATCGAGATGTACAGCGGGCTGCGCGTGTCGCCGGTCCCCTGCAGGCCACCCGTGTAGCTCAAGGCAACAGTCACGAAGAAGCCCGACACGCTCAGGTACCGCAGCAGCAACGTGCTGAAGCCGAGCACCACCGGGTCGGTCATGCCGAACACGGCCAGCAGATACCCCGGCACCAGCAGGAACATCGCCCCCACCACCGCGGCCACGGCGAGTCCGATCTGGGACGCGACACGCACGCCCGCGATCGCGCGCTCCGGCTTGCCGGCCCCCAGGTTCTGACCTGCGATCGTGGCAGCCGCACCCATCAGGCCCACCGAGGTCCAGGTAATCAGCGAGAACAACTCCGTGTAGCCAACGGCATAGGCTGCCTGCGCCGCAGCGCTCTGATCGAGCGAGCCGATGAACCGGAGGAGCATGAGGCCCCCGATGTTCATCGCGATTCCCTGCACACCCGTCGGCAGGCCAAATCGAAACAGCGATCGAATGATCGTGAAGTCCACGCGAAGATCCATGTGCCGCTGAAAGTGAATGACCGACTCCGGCCGCATCAAGCGCCAGATACCGTACGCAGAGACGAGCGAGCTGCTCGCAACCGTTCCGTACGCTGCGCCGACCGTGCCCAGGGCCGGAATCAGAACGAGGTTGAACGTGATGTTCAGCACTGTCATCGCCACGCCGAGGCGTAGTGGCGTCTGCGGATCCCCGGCGGCACGGAACGCTCCGCTGAGCATGAAGAACATCATCATGCCGATGATTCCGACGAACATTGTTCGCAGGAACGGCAGCGCTTCGGTATGGACTTCCGGCGCTGCATTCACGAGGTCAAGAAGGCTGGGCGCGGCGAACCATCCTGCTGCGCCGAGCATGACGGCCAGTCCGGCCGCCGTCAGAAACGCCTGGTACACCACGCGATTGACCTTGTCGGGCTCGTTGGCGCCGGCAAATCTCGCGACGAGCACCGCCATGCCAGTGAAGACCGACACCGCGAAGACGATGACGACAACGATGATCTGCCAGCTTACGCCGATCGCCGCGTTGGCGGTATAGCCGACGAAGTGGCCGACCATCGCGTGGTCGATGATCCCCTGAAGACCGGCCATCAGATTCTGCAGCATCGTCGGCCACGCCAGGCGCCAGACGGCCGGGCGCAGCGGACCTTCGACGATGGAGCGATCGAACGCCTTTTGTGTGGGAGCGGGGCCGGCCATTCAGGTTGTTTCGGTGAAAGTACGGAGTCTACTACGCGTCCGCTTTCGTCGCGCCGACAGCTGAGGGCGGGGCGGGGGCCGATTCCAGTGACGATTCGACGGCCTGCTCGACACGATCAAGCCATACGAACTCAAGCTGCGTGCGAGCGCCTTCGGGAATGTCCTCGAAGTCCTTCCGGTTCCGCGCCGGCAGCATGACACGCTGAATTCCCGCTCGGTGCGCGGCGATGACCTTCTCCTTGATCCCACCAACGGGCAGAACCAGACCGCGCAGGCTAATCTCGCCGGTCATCGCGGTGTCGCTACGCACGGTGCGGTCGGTCATCAGCGAGGCCAGCGCCATATACATCGCGACACCGGCGCTCGGCCCATCCTTGGGCGTCGCACCCGCGGGCACATGGACGTGAATATCGCCAGTCTCGAACCGATCTTCGTGGATCCCGAGCTGCGCGGCTTGGTTCTTGACCAGGCTCAGCGCCGCCTGTGCGCTCTCCTTCATGACATCACCAAGCTGGCCAGTCAGGATGAGCTTTCCGTGTCCCGGCACACGAGTCGCCTCTATGAACAGAATGTCGCCACCGACAGGCGTCCAGGCCAGACCGGTCGCCACGCCTGGCACCGACGTCCGCATCGCCACTTCGCTTTCGAACTGCGGGGGGCCCAGGATCGTACCGAGCGCCTCGCGGCTCACCGAGACTGGGCCCGCGTCGCCCTCGGCGATGCGTACGGCTGCGTGACGCAGCGTCCTGCCGATTTCGCGCTCCAGATTGCGGACGCCAGCCTCACGCGTGTATTGCTGAATGATCTCGCTGATCGCTTCGTCGGTGATGTCAACCTGGTCCGGCATGAGACCATTGGCTTCCATCTGTCGGCGAACCAGATAGCGCCTGGCGATCTGCAGTTTCTCATCGGCCGTGTAGCCAGGCAGGCTGATGACTTCCATGCGATCTCGCAGTGGACCGGGAGTGTTCTCGAGCATATTGGCTGTGGTGAGAAACACCACTCGACTCAGGTCAAACGGCACCCCGAGATAATTGTCGCGGAAGGTATGGTTCTGCTCGGGATCGAGGACCTCCAATAGCGCAGCGCTGGGGTCACCCTGAATGCCAGCCCCCAATTTGTCGATCTCGTCGAGCATCATCACGCAATTGCGCGAACCGGCCTTTCGGATCGCTTGAACGATGTTCCCAGGCAGCGCGCCGATGTAGGTGCGGCGGTGACCGCGAATCTCCGCCTCGTCGTGCACACCGCCAAGACTCACCCGGACGAACTTGCGGTTCATGGCACGGGCGATCGACTGCCCAAGCGAGGTCTTACCAACACCAGGCGGTCCCGCGAAACACAAAATGGGTGCCTTCCCGCTCGGCGCGAGTTTACGGACGGCGAGGTACTCGATAATTCGCCGCTTGATCTTGTCGAGATCATAGTGGTCCTCGTCGAGGATCCGCCGTGCCTCGGTGATATCGATTGGGCTCTCTTCCGGCAAACTCCAGGGCAGTTCGGTCAGCCAGTCGAGATACGTGTGTACCATGCCAAACTCGCCAGCAGACTCAGGCATGCGCTGCAGCCGGCGTAGTTCTTTGCGCGCCTGTTCCTCGACCTCCTTCGGCATCTTGGCCTCGGTAATGGCCTTATCGAGATCTGCCATCTCGGCGGCCCGGCCCTCCTCGCCTTCGCCAAGTTGGCGCTGAATAGCGGCCATCTGTTCGCGAAGGAGGGCCTCTCGCTGGCGTTCGTCGAGCGCGGTCCGCGTCTGGCGACCAATCTCCTGAGACAACCGCAGCACTTCGATACGGTGCGCGAGCAGAACCGAGACCTTCTCAATGCGAGCGGCGATGTCCACCGTCTCGAGCACGTCCTGCTTTTCGGCCGGCGTCACGTCCATGTAGGCCGTCGCGAAATCCGCAAGTGTCGCCGGCGACTCGATCGACCGCGCGGCATCTAGTAACTCGGCTGGCGCCTGTGGCAGCAATTCGATCGCTTCGATGGCTTGCGTTCGAAGATTGAGAAACCGGGCTTCGATTTCAGGTGTGCGAGCAGCGGATTCGGTCTCGCGCACGACACGGGCAACAAGAAATGGCCACCCGCTGAGAAACTCTGTCACCCGTATGCGCTGATCTCCCTGGCAAACCAGGTGGTGTGTACCGTCGGGTGCGGTGACGTAGCGCACGATGTTGGCTACGGTGCCGACCGTATGCATGTCGACTGGGGCAGGCTCAGACACCTCCGCGTCGCGCTGCATCAGTATTCCGATTTGCTGTCGATCCCGCACCGCCTGCTGAGCTGCGACGATCGAGCCGGGGCGACCAATCGTGAACGGAAGCACCAGACCAGGAAACAGGACGGTATCTCGCACGGGCACGATGACGAGCGCATCCGACGGCAACGCCGGGCCGGTTGGGGCGTCGTTCGCCGGCGCCTCCTCCTTCGTCTCCCCTGTCTCCATCGTCGCCAGGGTCTTGCCGTCAGTCATGAACGACCCGCCTTCTTCAACGTGACGACAAGGCAGCCATTGATAGCAGCGCAGCGAACGCCGCTGTAGCGGCCAGGCGGTAGCGGCACTCGACGCTGGAAGCGCCCTTGTGGAAGCTCGAGTCGGTGAATCGCCGCCGTACGGAGCTCCGGCGGCAAGACCCGGGTCCCACCGACCACCAGGTAGCCGTCCTCGATCACCGACTCAGCTCGTTCCGGATCGACTCCCGGTAAGGCCACGAGCACCAGGACTTCGTGGTCGGTTTCGAGGATATCGACGGGGGGCTCCCAGGCTGGTGACTCCCCAGGCGACCCTGCGGGCTTGAAGAATTCTCGATGCAGCCGCTCTGCGCGCACCAGCATTTCGCAGGCCTCGGACCACATCCAATCACGCGCGCGGTCGTCCTGGGTCATGTCGATCTCACCATCGGTTCGACGCCTCCCACCGCCGGGTAGCGCTCGGATCTGCCGTCCACTCGCTTGACTGTACTGCGTTCCGCAGTGCGCTGTCTGGCTACTGTCGGGGGCATCGCGGCGGTGCCGAATCCTGTGCGGCGTGCATAGGGGCCGTGCCGAATCCACATGCGATGAGCAACGCCGCAACCCAGAGCGGCGACATCTGTTCTGTCCCTGCGTTTCGTGTCACGTGTTCCCTCCTTCGGCAAACGCCCGTCAGGGCACGTTCAACGGGAACCGTCAACTTGATCACGAGTCTCAAGACCAATCTCAGTAATGGCCGCCCTCGTGTTCCTAGCGCGGAGTTCATTTGTACTTGGTACTCGGTCGTGGTGGTACTCCTGCGGAGGCAGGAAACTGATGGCTCTGCGTACTCCCTGGATCCACGGACGCTGGTACTGATTGAGATGACTCGGGAGCTACGCGCCCGTGAAGTCCGCGCCGCGCGACCAACGCTGCGCGTGCGTGCGGAACTGATCGCACATGTCCGGTTTCACGCGAATCGCCGCCACTATGAGTGACTGAACCCGTTGAGGCAGGAGCCGAGGAGGGCGCTATTCCACGAACACGTATACCGCGCCTGATTGTCCAGCGTCGTTGTCGTTCTCGTCGCCGTTGAGGTTTGTGGCAGCGCCACTTTCCATCCGCGCGCCCACGGCGATCGTCCTGCCGTCACCGCTCACCGCCACGGAGCTGCCGAACTCGTCGAACTCGTCGGCGTTGGACGCCTTGACATAGGCGTCCTGACTCCACGTAGAGCCCGTACGCGAGAAGATGTACGCGGCGCCGGCGTCCGACGCAGAGTTGTCGTTCTGTCGTCCGTTGAAACCCCTGGCATCACTGTCTTCCATCGGAGTTCCCACGATCAGCCGGCTGCCATCGCCGCTGAGCGCCAGGCGAGCGGCGAACCAGTCCTCCAGCTCCGGCATCGTCGCCTTGATGAACGCCTGCTCGGTCCACATGTCTCCGTCCCGTACCCAGACATACGCCGCTCCCGCCGAACCGGCCCCCAGGTGCGCGGGAATCGTGTCGATGTCGCATCCTGAAGGATTGACTCCGCCGTTCAGGCAGGACTCGTCCCCGGCACCGGCCGCGATCGTGTTTCCGTCCGCGCTGATCGCCACGGTGTATCCGAGCGCGTCGTTCCGTTGCGATCTCGAACCCTTGAAATAGCCCGATTGCCTCCACGTGTCGCCCGTGCGGTCGAACGCGTAGATCGCACCGCTTCCGTTCACATCGTTGTCATCCGCGGGATTCACGCCTCTGCCTGAGCCGTCCTCGTCGTAGCCCCCGACCGCCATAGACATACCGTCGGCGCTCAAGGCAACGCCGTAGCCAAACAGATCGCCCTGCCCGGTATTCGCACCCTTGATGTACGCCTGCTGTGCCCAGCTGTTCCCCGCCCGGGCGAACACATAGACGGCACCGGACGATGTCGCGGAGTCGTCCGACTGGTTCCCATTGATGCCCGTAGCGTTACTGTCCTCGGCAACAGCCCCGGCGGCCAGGGTGTTGCCGTCGCCGCTCAGCGCGATGGCAAAACCGAACTGGTCGCCATCGCGATCGTCGCCCACCCCTTGCCGCCCAGTGTTGGACGCCTTGAGGTAGGCGTGCTCCGACCAGGTCTCTCCGTCGCGGGTGAAGACGTAGACAGCACCGGCCTGCGGGAGCGAGTCGTCATCCCGGTCGCCGTTGACGCCGGTCGCGGCGCTTGCCTCCCACGGCGCGGCGACGGCGAGCGTGTTCCCGTCGCTGCTCAGCACGATGCTGAGGCCGAACGTGTCGCTTTGTCCTGCGTTCGACGCCTTGATGTAGGCCTGCTGCATCCAGTCGTCGCCGCTCCGAACGTAGACGTACACAGCGCCGGAGTTGTACAGCGAGTTGTCATCCTGGTTGCCGTTGATACCGCGCGCGGCGCTGCTCTCGTGTGGGGCGCCGATCGCCATCGTGTTGCCGTCGCCACTGATCGCCAGCGCGTTTCCGATGTGCCCTGGCAACGAGCCGCCGCAGGCGAAATGGTCGAACCCGTCCGTGTTCGACGCCTTGAGATAGGCGCTCTGCCTGAGCTGCGCGACGGGAACAGCTTGCGCCTGTGGCGCCATTGTTGCTCCGTGCACAATCCCGACAACAACCGCCGCGCCAACCATGAGCATCGCTCGCCGCATTCTGACCGTCATGGGTACACCCTGAGTTTCTGATGCTGTTACGAGTTCCGCCCGAATATCCACCTGTCGTACACGTGTGTCAAGCCGCGGGATTGAGGATTCGCGACGCGACCCGGTTCCGCCACGGTCGTCGGTGACACGCATAGACCTGTGCGCAACTCAAGGGATCAGCAGCGACGACCCGACGGTCCTGCCGGCCTCCAGATCGGCGTGGGCACGAGCGGCATCTGCGAGCGCGTATCGCGCACCGATGTGCACCGTGATCACGCCACGGGTCACCATGTCGAAAACCGCGGTGGCCGACGCGACGAGCTCCTCACGGCGGGCAGTGTAGGTCACCAGCGTCGGCCGCGTGAAATACAAAGAACCACGCTTCTGGAGCGCGCTCGCCTCCACCGGAGGTGGCGCCCCGGTCGTGGTACCGAAGGACACGAAGAGCCCCCGCGGCGCCAGGCACGCAATCGAGACGTCGAAGGTGGCCTTGCCGACCGAGTCGTACACGACCGGAACGCCCGCGCCTCCAGTGATTGCCTTCACGCGCTCGACGACATCCTCACTCGTCCGGTCGACGACCTCCTCGTAGCCGTGCTCACGCGCGAGCCGACACTTGTCCCCGCCCCCAGCGACGCCGATCATCGTTGCGCCGAGACGGCGGCCCCACTGACCGGCGAGCAGTCCAACACCGCCGGCCGCCGCGTGGAACAGCACGAACTCGCCAGGCTTCACGGCGTGACAGCGGTTGAGCAGGTACTCGACCGTCATGCCCTTGAGCATGACGGCCGCGGCGAGTTCATCGGTCACACCGTCGGGAATGACAACGAGTCGCGCCGCCTCCACGTTCCGCTGGCTCGCGTAGGCGCCCGGCGGGCCGCCGCCATACACGACGCGGTCGCCCGCGCTGACGAGGGACACGCCCGGTCCGATCTCCTCGACGATACCGGCAGCCTCGGAGCCGACGCCAGTCGGCATCGGCAGCGGATAGAGGCCGGAGCGGTGATAGACGTCCAGATAATTGAGACCAATCGCCGTTTGGCGCACGCGTACTTCGCCAGGCGCCGGCGCCGGCAGGATAACCGATTCCGCCTTCAGGACGTCAGGCCCGCCAGGAGCGGCAACACGAAGCACGCGAGCCTGCATGTCAGGCGACCCCCGGTCCCGGTTTGGCCGGGGCGCGAAGCGACGACCAGACCTGCCAGCCGATGGTGAGCAGCGTCAGCGCGAAGAAGGCCATCGCGACACCGCTTTCGAAGAAGATCTGGTGGCTGCCCTCGCTCAGGATCAGGGCCGTGCGGTACTGCTGTTCCAGTGTCGGCCCCAGCACCAGGCCCAGCACCACGGGCGCGAGAGGAATGCGCATCCGTTGCAGAGCGTAGCCGAAGACGCCCACGATCGCCATCAGGTACACGTCGAAGATCGAGTTGCGAATCACGTAGGAGCCGATTCCGCACAGCACGAGGATGCACACCCCGAGAACGTGTGGCGGCACGCGGAGTACGCGTACGAACAGGCGGATGCCGACCAACTGAACCAGGAGGATGAGGACCCAGGACACAGCGATCGCCATATACAGCGCGTAGATGACGTCGAGGCGTGTCTGGAACAACATCGGCCCCGGCTGCAGTCCGTGCACCAGCAGACCACCAAGAATGATCGCCGTCGCAGGGTCCCCTGGAATACCGAGACTGAGGACCGGAATCAGGGCGCCTCCCATCACTGCGTTGTTGGCCGCCTCCGGCGCCACCACGCCTTCGATCGTCCCGGTCCCGAAATCGGCCGGGCGTCGGCTGAAACGACGCGCGTGGTCGTAGGCGAGAAACGAGGCGATCGGTCCGCCGGTGCCGGGTATCGCCCCAATCACCGTACCGATGGCTGAGCTCCGCAGCAGGAGCGACCAGAAGCCAGCGACGCGGCGCCACGGGAACACGGCGCGCACACGCTCAGCTATCGCGGGGCGCTCAACGCGGCCATGATCGACGAACGTGCTGATGACCTGAGGGACCGCGAAAAGCGCGATCATCGCGACCAGCATGTTCACGCCCTGCTGGAGCTGCACGGTGCCAAACGTGAGGCGGCTGACACCGTCCAGCTCGTCGAGGCCGATAATCATCACCATCAGTCCGAGCACACCGGCAATCAGGCCGCGAGTCAGAGACCTGTCGGCGAGTCCGCAGATCGTTGACAGGCCGAAGAGCACCAGGGCGAAGATCTCGGCCGGACCGAACCTGATGGCCACCTCCGCGACTTGCTCCAGCAGGAGCATCATCACGACGAGGCTGAACAATCCGCCGAAGGCCGACGCAATGACCGACGCACCCAGCGCGAGGCTCGCGTCGCCCCGGCGCGCCACCGGGTGGCCGTCGAGCACTGTGGCCGCCGCCGAGGGAGTGCCCGGGATGCCGAGCAGGATGGCGGAGACCGCGCCGCCCGTCATTCCCCCCGAGTAGACGCCGAGCAGCAGAGCCATCGCGGGGATCGGTTCCATGCCGAACGTAAACGGCATGATGAGTGCCAGGGCCACCGAGAACGTGAGCCCGGGAATCGCGCTGAACACCAGTCCGGCGACAACACCGGCCGCGATGGCCGCCACCGTGCCGGCGCTCAGGGCGGCCGACATCCCTTGCAGCAGCGCGTCCACTAATGGATCCCGGGACCTGACACGACCGGGTGCCCGCCCTTTTCGCCCCGACGGTGGGGGACGTGCGGAGGCGTCGGACTCATGGCCAGACCACCCACGACCCGCTCGGCAGCGGCGTGCCCAGCAACACATCGAAGATCACCCAGCACCCGAGCGTGATGCCGACGGCTAGAGACCCCAGCAACACCCATCGGCGCGCCTGCGCCAGGCCATACATCGCGAGCGCGATCACGATGGGCGTGGCGGCGACAAACCCAATCTTGTCGAGCAGAAACGCGTAGAGGATCAGGAGACCGAACGTGCCGACAGCGAGTCCCACTTCACGGCGTGTGGGCGGCGGCGTGACTGCCGCACGATCTCTGCCCGCCGACACAACAGATTGCAGCGTCATGACGACGCCCAGTCCAGCGAGCACCAGTCCGAGCAAGACGGGGAAGGCCCGCGGTCCCGGCTCACCTTCGAATCGCGCGCCAGGGATGTAGGCGTATACGAGCCAGAGCCACGCGACCGCCAGCACCGTCAGCGACGGACCCAGCCAGCGGTCGAGTCGATCCAGGCGCACTCCGGGCGCGGATTTCATAAGCGCGTAGCTCCGAGTTCACGACCGAGTAGCAGGTACACGTGAAATCCGCGCTGGCGGCCCTTCTATCTCTTGTCTCCGCTATCTCTTCAGGCCGAGTTGAGCCATAAGCCTCCCGATCGCCGCGTCATCGGTGGCAATCACCCTACCGAACTCATTGGCGGGCAGGAACGCGGGCTCGAATCCGAGCGTGGCGCTGAGCTCCCTGAACCGCGGGCTCGCCACAACCCTGCGAACTGCAGTCTCAAGCCTCGCGATGACGTCGTTCGGAGTGCCCATGGGAGCCGCCAGGCCGCGCCACATCACCATGTCGACGTCATAGCCCTGTTCGATGGCCGTCGGCACATCGGGGAGCACCGGAACACGGTCGCGGCTGGTCACGGCGATGACGCGGAGTTGCCTCGCGTCGACCTGGGCCTTGAACTGCGACGGCCACTGCAACGCTGCGTCCACCCGTCCGCCGAGCAATTCCGTTGGCGCGGTGCCCTGCCCGTACGGCACGTAGACGACATCTATGCCGAGCTTGTCGAAGAGCGCCACCGAAACCAGGTGGATGAAGGAGCCTCGGCCGGAAATACCCACCCTCATCCTCTTCGTCCGGGCAGCCGCGGCAAACTGATCAAGGGTTCGCCAGCTCGAGTCAGCACGCACCGCCAGCGCCGGCACTTCCATACCCACGCGCGCCACCGGCTCGAATGTCCGGTAATCGAAATCGATATTGCCGCTGTGAAACACCGTGCTGATCGAGTTCGAGTTCCACACGATGTCGTAGCCAGTAGGTCGTCTCGACTTCACGTAGGCATAGCCCACCGCGCCGCCCGCGCCGGTGCGGCTCACGGCGGCGACCGGCACCCCAAGCTCCGTAGACATGGCATCGGCCAGTACCTGTGCGATCGTCGCGCTGGAGCCGCCGAAAAGCACCGTCATCTCGACGGCCTGTCGTGGGAACTGTTGTGCGAGCGCCAACCCTGGCGACGCAATCGCGAGCAGCACCGTTGCGACTACCGTCGTGCAACGCCGTCGCCCAACTCGGTTGAGGTCTGTCAGCATGGTCACCTCGTACTCCTACCCGTCAAGTATTTCCGCGATCTCGACGCGCCGCCCTTCGCGCGCCGACGTGATTCCTGCGAGCAGCACAGCCAGCGACGCGGTACCTCTTTCTCCGTCCATCTCTGGTCGGCCCGTGCCGCGTACCGCGATGGCGAATTCGTCGAGTTCCGACACGATGGCGTCCTGGTCCGGACAATCCACCGGGATGGACTGTTTCCACCCGCGCTTCAGGAACCGCAACCCCTGATGAAGGTCGTAGTAGGCGCTCGCTTCCTTGCCGTAAATATTAAGAAGATAGTACTCAGAAGCCGACGCATAGCTGGCGTTTAGCGTCGAGAGCGCACCATTCTCGTGCTCCAGGATCAGGCTGGCGACATCCGGGTTGTCGCCCGGCAACACGAGTTGCCCGAGGCGTCCGCTGACCGCCTTGATGGGGCCCATCAGGTATTCCAGCACATCGGTGTAGTGAATCCCGATCTGCAGCATGACACCGCCTGGCATGCCCGCGGCGGTGTAGCGCCAGGACGTCAGGTCGACCTTTCCCAGCCGGTCTCGGCTGATGTTGGCCTCGGCGTTCACAAGCTTTCCGAACTCCCCGGTGTCGATCTGCTGGCGGATCCAGCGAACCTGACTCTCCCGGCGACGCTGATAGCCAAGCGCCAGGATCACCCCCGCACTGCGGCACGCCTCGGTCAGCCCGCGAGCGTCGGCGATTGTGTTGGCGATCGGTTTGTCGAGGAACACGTGTTTGCCGGCTGCGGCCGCGGCGCGTGTGGTCTCCAGATGTACATCATTGGGCGTTGTGTTGATGACGGCTTCGATCCCGGGGTCGCTGAGCATCTCTTCGTAGCTCGGCGCGGCGTGACAGCCGTACTTCGCCGCGAAGGCGTGTCGCTTCTGCTCGGAGCGTGTGTAACAGGACTCGATGCCGATCGTGTTCGAGCGAGTGATAGCGTCGGCCAGGACGTCCGACCACCATCCCATCCCTAGGCAGCCGACCCTGACTGGATCGAAGGTCATACCTTGGACAGCCTCACCGCTTGTCGATCTCGTAGCTGGCGCCGATGGCCTCCACCGCCGCGCGAGCGGCGCGGTCATCGAATTCCCAATTCCCGCCCGATACGCCGATGCCGCCGATGCATTCGCCTTCGACGATGATCGGATAGCCGCCCTCCATGGCCGTCCAGCGTTCCGGACCGGCAGCCAGCGCCAGCCCGATGGCGTGGGCGGTGTCGAGCGACTGCGCCTGGGCCCCTTTGGATGTGGTCGGTCGCTTGTTCGAGGCCGCGCAGACCGCCTTGGTCGTTGAAGAGTGCACGGTATGGAAGCGTCCCCCATCCATCCGTTCAATCAGGACGGCATGTCCGCCGGCGTCGACAATCGCCACGGCGATCGCGATGTGCTCCGCTTCGGCGAGACCGATCGCCGTTGCCATCATCTCTCGAGCGCCTGCGAGGGTCAGGCGCCGGGCCTGAGCTACGTACATCCTTGACCTCCTGCTGGAGCGGCATGTGCATTCGTGCCCCCGGCCCAGCCACACGTTGTCGCGGCGAGACGGGATTCGTACCGGCTGCGAGCCGGCGGAGAGGAGCTAGGATACCCGAACTTAAACACGGAACCGGATATCCTCCGGTCTGAATCCCACCCTCTTGCGGGGCTCCCTCGATCTCCGTTGTTCGTGGTTGACGTCACGGAGCCCCTCTCGTTTCCCCGTGAGCAAGGTCCAACCTCGCGTTCCTCGCGGGCAGCGCCGGTCGAGGGTCCGGCAGAGGGGTCGTGTAAGAGCGATCTCAGCGCGGTGTCACGTGTTGTCGCGTCCGCTCTGCGAAGGGAACCACACGTTGTCAAGCGAGATAGTGTTCCAGGACCGCGCCGCCAGCAGAATGAAGAACGCGAGCGCGTAGGTGAGTTGCAGCCAAGCCAGGTCGAAGTTCTGGAGGAACATCGTGCCGAACGTCAAGCTGGTCATCATCAGACCACCAAGGATGAGAGCCGGGCGGGTGAACAGGCCGATGACGAGCATGAGGCCCATGACAGTCTCCACGGGGGGAAGGACGTGGCCGAAAGCGCTGACGGCAAATGCCGGAATCCAGGTCGGCTCAAACTGTGCTGTCAGGCCGGCAGCAAACTGATCCAGCCCGTTTACCGTGATCCGGACGACGCCGCGAAAGCAGAGATTAACGCCGAATGTCAGCCGGAGAATCGCGTAGGCGAGTGCCGTGTCTGAGCGCCAGTCTGGACTGCCTTGACTCGCCATCGTGAGCGGGTTGGTCATTGAGACTCCTTTACAGAAACGCCAAAAGCGCTTTTCATGACCGTGTGGCGTTCGGGCAACCGCCAGTGCAAGGGCTATCTGAAAAGCGCGTAGCGGTTCGCACGTCGGAAGGACCTGCGGATGCACCGGCGCCGAGCCTACTCCAGATCAGCGCCGGGAGTGTACTACCTGCTCGGGGAAGCCTTACTCGCTTCCGCCGCAGACGGTCCGCCTCGGCCATTGACCCGCCGTGCCGGCAGAAATAGACTGCAGCCCACAACCTCGTGCCTACCAGAAAGGTCACATGATGACATCCAGTCTGAGGACACTGACTTGGTTCGCTCTGCTGAGCGGCGCGGCGTTCGTGATTTCCTGCGGAGGCGGACCAGCCCAGGATGGAGCCAACCTCGCCGAGATCCGTATTGGGGGCGAGGGAGTGGTGCCCACCTACATCTACGATCCCGGGTGGCCAAAGACGCTGCCGAACAACTGGAAGATGGGCGGGACGACAGGCCTTGCCGTTGACAGCAACGACGACGTATGGGTCTACAACCGTCCGAACGACATAACAGCGATCGAGCTCTATGCCGAGACTGGGCTAGCGGATTGCTGCACCCGGCCACCCTCTATGATCCACATCAGCAAGAACGGGGACGTCATCGGGTCATTTGACGCGCCGCAGGGACACGGCATGGATGTGGACGACGACGGCTTCGTGTACCTCGGGCAGGACACGGTCCGCAAGTACGACCCGGCGACCGGCCAGGTTGTCGGCGAGATTCCTCGCACGCCCGAAAGGGAAAACGGCGCTCGAGTCGGTCTTCCCCCGTGGCCACCTGAGCGAGAACCGGGCGTGGGCGGCCGAGGCCCGGTGGCGGGATTCCTGCCCGGCGGGCGCGGCGGCGGCCCACCAGACCCAGCCGCCGTCGCCGTTGCAGCCGAAGCTCGGGCGGCCTTTAGAGCCAAGTATCCACCGGGGACTCCGATGATCGTTGGTGGTCTCGAAGAAATCCGGATCGACGAAGAGGCCAACGAGATATACCTCGCCGACAACTACTTGAACGGTCGCATCCTGGTATTCGACAAGGACACGTTCGAGTTCAAGCGGGGCTGGGGTGCGTACGGCAAGCCGCTCTCGGATATCAGCACCGACGATACCGACCACGACTACACGCCGGGCGGGGCGATGCCCCCGGATTTCGCGGGGCACCTCACGTTGAACTTCTCCAACGACGGCCTGGTCTACGCCGCCGATCGAGCCGCTAACCGGATTCACGTCACCGACAAGCAGGGCAATTACCAGGACAAGGAGTTCATCATCGCGCCGACGACGAACGGCTCCACCGGTGGCGTCGGGTTCTCGCCCGACCCGGAGCAGCGGCACCTGTACATTTCAGACCTCAGGAACAATCACGTCTGGTTCCTGGAGCGCGAGACCGGTGAGATCGTCGGCCAGCTCGGCAGCATGGGCGAAGCCGGTGGGCAGTTCTTCGGGCTGCACATGCTCGCCGTTGATTCGGTGGGCAACATCTACACCGGCGAGGTGTTTGCCGGCGAGCGCGTGCAGCGGTTCGTGCCGGCGAGCAGTCCGAGGGGGCAGTTGCTCCAGCAGTTGGCCAGTCTGGAGCCATAAGGGCTTGGGTCGGAATCTAATACTAATAACTGAGCGCCGCGCCGGTCGCGGGGTTCACGCCGCCATGATGGCCGCCCTGGTCACCCACCACCCTGGGCTGGCCCTCTGCGTCGTAATGCACCCATACCAGACCGTGGGGATCACCGTTCCCCGGCATCTCAATGGTGTGGGTCTGTTCGCGTGACGCGGCGTCGTACACCAGGATTCGCCCCTCGCCGTTGCTGGTCGCCCACATCTCGGTGCCGCTCGGGGACAGGAGTACATGGTCCATCTCGTAGGCCGCGAACAGGGTTGCACGGGGCCGTCCGGTCTCGGCATCGAGCACCGAAATGGTGCGACCAAACTCTCCCATGTTCTCTCCCTTGGACCCGATCCAGATCTCCGACTCATCCGCCGTCAGACTCATACCGTACGGGCCAGGGCCGGCTCCGGCCGTCCAGACAATGGCGCCCGTCTCGATATTGATCTTTGTGACATTGGACGAGCCTGACATCGACACGTAGAGGTGCTCCTTGCTGGCATCGATCACGGCCCAGTTGCCGCGATAACCAGGTAACGGATACTCCTTCACAACTTCCCAATTGGTCGGATCGATCTTCGCGACCCAAAAGGGCCTGAGGGCGACCATTGTGCCGCCATAAAGGCTACTCGCGCTGCGTACACCCGAGCCGCGGCCCGGCGCATAACCAGCCGGCTCCATCAGCGCATAAATGAATTCATCATCTGTCCACACCGTGTAGGCGAAGCCCCCGAGGTCGACATCGGTTGCCCCACCGACCACCGTGTCGGTTTCCGGATCGTAGAGCATCAGCGCGAGGCCGTCGGGGTCGCGGCCGAACATGTCGAGCAGCAAGTACCTGTCCTGAAACAACTGTCCGTGATGCAGGCGCGCGCCGATGGTGATCTGTTTGGTCGGCTGCAACGTCAGGGCATCGACCTTGATCATGGTTGTCGCGCCACCCGGGTCAGGTGTGCCGTCCGGGCGAGGCGCGCGCGGACCGATAATGTAGACATAGAGTCCGTCGGGCGACATGACCGTCGTGTGCACCCCGCCTCGAAGGTCAGCGGGCAGCATGCCACTTGCAATGACCTCTTTGGTGGCGGCGTCCCCCACGACAACCTGATTGGATTCCGGCGCCGTATAGCCCTCATACATCACGGCTGGCTTCGCGTTGACGCCGGTGTTCTCATAAAAGTAGGTCCGATTCGGCTGAGGCTCGAACTTCGGCTCGCCTGGGTCCCAGCTTGCGACAACCTTGGCGTCGTAGCCGGTCTTGAGACTCCCTGTTTTCGCGCGCCGCTCCCAACCGGTCAGCACCGAGCCGAAGGATTCGATCGCTTCGACGGCAAGATCACGCTCGGTCTTCACAAAGACCCGCGGATCCGCCCGGCGCGCTCTCGATTCCGTGAGCTCCGCCCGCCACTGCCCGGGCAAATCGCCGTCCAAGGGCAGTTCGGCCAGCGTGCGGAGGTACATCGACACTGCCACCAGATCTTCATCGGAGGGATCGAGTTCGGCTGCGACAACGCCCATCACGGGGTTGCTCCGAATCTCATCGGCAATATTCACCGGGGTCGGCCCGAAACGCAGCGACGGCCCGAGGAGGCCCTCCGCCGTCTCGCCGTGGCACACCCAGCAACCGACGTCGGCGCTGTACACCTCCTGGCCGCGCTCGACAAGCGCGTCGACCGAATCCTGAGCGTCGACGCCGACGCTGAAAAGGGCCACCGCAACGAGGCCTAGACTCAATGAACTCAACGAGATTCTCATGGCCTGATTCCCTCTGAGGAGCTGTTCAGTGCTGGATGGTAACTCAGCGCTCGAAAAACAGCGAGAGTTGCATCGTAGGCCGCACCAGACGGAGACTTCGTAAGTCCTGGCAGCCCCCCCTTTTTCTGGCAGTATGAGCCGACGCTCTCAACCCACCGGAGGATAGATATGCGCCTTCTCAGCCTTCTCGTAGCGCTCGGTCTGTGCGTGCCCGGCCTCGCCCTGGCGCAGGAGTGGGACACGTACGTCAACAGAGTCGACCGGTTCTCCATCACGTTCCCAGGCGAGCCTGTTGTCGAGGAGATCACGTGGCCGTCCGAGTATGGTGCCGTCCTCTCGGGGCGCGTCTACTCCGTCCAGCTGGGCGCAAGCCGCTTCTCGGTCACTGCCATTGATTACACAGACTCCGAAGCCCGACACGCAGAGGTGACCAAGAACGTGTCGTTCGCCGGGGCGATGTACTGGCGCATCGACATCATGGCGTCTATACAGTACGCGGCGACGAAGTTCCGGCAACGCGAGGGCTCGACGGTCACGTATGACGCGTGGCACTACATCGACCTCGTGGAGGGGCATCAGCTCCAGCTCACCAACGCCGATCAATCGCGGACGTTCGTCGCCATCTACCTCCACGAAAACCGCCTGTATATCGTGGAGGGCACCGTGCCGCGCAATGCCGCGCCGCCCGGGCTCTTCCAGCAAAACCTCAGTTTTCTCGACGAGGCCGGGGAGCGGGTCCGTCACGACGAGATCTACTCGAACGTGCTTCCGCCCGTCACACAACAGCAGGGCGGTCCTGGCGCTGCCGGCAACTTCGGCGGAGGTGGGCGGGGTGGCGGTGGCCGGGGCGGTGGCGGTCGTTGAGGATACGCACCTAGCTGGAGCCGATGCCGACCGGGGCGAGTCAACCGTCCTGGTGCCAGCGCCGGACTCGCCGCCTATCGGGGTGATTCCGGTCGGGCCTTACTGAAGGTTGTCCTGCACCCAGCCGTGAATAAACCCGATGATGTCGTCGCTATTGGTCTCGAGCATCATCATGTGGCCGTTCCCGGCCATGCCAACGTCTTCCAGCCGGATGAAGTCGGCCCTCGCGCCGGCCTGGTTCAGCCATTTCGGAATGCACCCGTCGTAAACGCGGTGATAGGTCCCACTGCCAGATATCGCGAGTACCCGCACGTCCTGAAAGTTGACGAGCTTCCGCGCAGGCTCGACCTGCATCCAGCAGCGGACCTCGTCCGGTCGGTCTGACGTCTCTTCCAGGGCAACATTCAGTCCCGACGGCCTCGTGATCGGCGGATCGAACCGGAAGGGGTTCGTCGTCAGACCCCACGAATTCGGGTTCCGGTCACGCGGTTCGACCGTCGCCGTATTCGCGCCACCGATCTGGGGGCCGCCAGGCTCGACCGTGACGATGCCGTGCACGAGGTCTGGGCGCTGTTCCCGCACGTCCCAGCCAATGCCACCGCCCTGCGAGTGGGTCAGCAGGATCGCCGGCGTGCCGATCGTGTCGAGCAACTCGACAGTTGCCTCGCGTGCCAGCGCCGTGCTGGCGCCGGCGAAGTGCACCTGCGACTTGTTGAACGTATCGAAGACCGGATCGCCAACCTTGCCCGCTCCGGGCCACTGTGTATGCTGCTCCTTCAGCGGGAAGTTGCCTTTCTCCGCCACGTTGGTCCAGATCGCCTCGAGCTGTTCGGCTGTGCGGGTGTTGATATTGCCGTCGTAGCCGGGTACGTACGCGGAGCGTCCACGCGCCGGGTAGTCCACCATGTAGACGACGTAACCCTGCTCGATCAGGTAGTAGGCCCAGCCGGGACGGCCGTCCGGCGTCTGCTGCCAGTCCACGCCCGTTTGGCCATTGCCGTGGAAGAGCACGATGGGATACCGCTGGCGGATCTCCTTCGGCACCCAGACATCCACGTACATTGCACCGCGCATGATCTTCTCGCCGGCCCGATTCCCCTGAAAGGCCGCAGTCGCCTCAACGTACTCGCCCCCCGCGTAGTAGAAGGCCTTGCTGGCGAGGTGCTCGGTCGAGAATGTCGGGATCTCCGCCGGGGGCATCGCGATGGATGGGTCGGGAGCCCCGTCGAGCGTGTTCTTGCGCAGCCAGTTTTCCACGAAGGCGATGATTTGGTCGCTATTCAGCTCAAACATCATCTGGTGGCCGTTGCCGTTCATCCCGACATCTTCCAGGCGCACGAAGTCCACGTTGCCCCCCGCCTGGTTTATCCACTTTGGCGGACAGGCGTCCCCTGCTCGATGGTAGCCGCCGTTGCCCGAGAGATTCAGGACCGGGATGTTCTGGAAATGCACGAGTCTACGCACCGGCTCCTCTTGCAGCACGCAGGGATTTTCTCCAGGCCGCTCGCCCTCGGCCTCGGTATCGGTGTTCAGCTCGGAGACGTCGCTGATCGGCGGATCGTAGGTCAGCATCTGCCGCTGTATGCCGCCGCCAGGTTCGGCGGTGACGATCCCCCGTACGAGATTCGGTCGGTCCTCAGCGACCTGCAGGCTCAGGTTGCCGCCCTGCGAGTGCGAGAACAAGATCACGGGGGAACCGATGGTGTCGAGTAGATCGACTGTGGCAATGCGCGCCAGCCCGGTGGCGGCCTGCGCGAACTCAACCTGGCTCTTGACGAACGTGTCGAAGGTCGGGTCGCCCATTCGGCCCGTCCCAGGCCACTGCGTGTGATTGTCCTTGAGGTAGTAATCGCTCCGCTCGGACACGTTGGTCCAGATCTGTTCGAGCTGATCGGCCGTGCGGATGCCGATGTTGCCGTCGTGTCCGGGCACATACGCCGATCGGCCGCGCGTCGGATAGTCCATCATGTAGACGACGTAGCCCTGTGCGACCAGATAGTAGGCCCAGCCTGGGCGTCCGTCCGGCGTCTGCATCCAATCCGTACCGGTCTGGCCGTTGCCGTGGAACATCACCATCGGGTACGGCTGGCGAATCTCGTCCGGCACCAACACCTCGACATACATCGCCCCGCGCATGATCTTCTCGCCGGCTCGCTGACCGAATGATTCCGGCGCATCGACGTACTCGCCACCGGCGTAGTAGAACGCCTGCCGGGAGATGTTCACTGTCGAAAACGTGGGAATCGCTTTCGGCGGCGTGGCCGTGAGCGCAGTCTCCGACGAACTCTGCGCGTCCATGTCGTGGCCGGCGCCCATGACAATGGCCAGCAGCGCTGGCACGACGATCAGGCTCTTTCGCTTCATCCCAGTCTCCTCGGTTGTGGCCACTCACCCATCAGTGACAGACGTTGTTGGACAAGCCAACGCTGAATGCACCGATGCCGGTGTTGGTTGCTCGCACGTACGTGATCTCGCGGTCCTCCAGGTCGAACATCGCGACCTCGGGGCTGTCGCGGAACGCGACGTACGCCGTGCGGCCATCGCCCGACCCCTGCGCGTCGAGCGGCGTATGCGTGAACTCGCCCGATTCGACGACGGCTCGTCTGACATTGTCGTAGATGAAATACCGGCGGTTCTCGGTACTCGCGAGCAGGGTCAGTCGATCGAAGCGCCCGACAGTCACCAGATCGATGCCTTTACCGATGACCGTATCGGCGTACTGTTCGAATTGGTTTTGCTCGATCGAGACGAAGCGCCCAGACTCCTTGTCCATCATGTACAGGAACAGTCCCTCCGGCGTCGTGTAGGGCCGGGCAGGCGCCGCGCCGATGTCGAACGTGCGATAGACGACCTTCGAGAACGCGTTGAGGGAATAGACCTCCCCCGTCGTTTCATTGGCAACGTAGACATACCGCCCGTCAAGGCTACGGCTCGGCGCTGATAACACCTGGCCCGGCACGTCAGTCACCGGCATCTCAACGGTCTTCCGGAGATTGGTGTCGATGAGGCCGATGGCGCCCGTCTCGCTGTTGCTGTAGTAGATGTCGATTTCATTGGGATCGAACAGTACATCCCGCGTGGGTGGCGCATCGGCAAGCGCGAACATCACGTTGCCACCGTAGGCGGAGAACAGCACGAAGCCGCCGTCCTGACTGTCACTGAAGCCGATTTTCGTGCCGGTGGTATCGAGAACCATGTGCCTGGGAGTCATCGGCAACGTGACCTCCATGGCGAGTTTCTGCTCCTCGAGATCGTAGAGGCTCACCACCTGGCGCTCGATGTTCGTATAGATAAGCACGGGCGCAAACGGGGTGACGACGAGGTCATCGACAGGATGTTTGGTCTCGATTCTGAACACCGCCATACCAGAATCCACATCGATGACATCGATGACGTTGTCTCTAGCATCGGCAACGAATATGAGCTTGAGCGGATTGGAGACGTCGACTGCTGCAGCCGGCGCCGGCAATAGCACCGCGGCAAGGAGGGCGCAAAGCAGGCTCTGGATACGCATACGTGTCCTTTGACGGGCTACTACAACCCGAGGTACGGATACATCAAGTCACTGACCGTGTGGAAGTTGTCAGTGATCAAAATGACGCCGAACGCGATGATGATCGCCATGCTGGCGTAGCTCAGGGAGCGCGCGTGTCCCGCCAGCGCGACCAGGATGCTGTTGACTCTCGAAATATAGAACGCCGCGAGCAAGAAGGGGATGGCAACACCGATGGCAAACGTCAGCATGATGCCCGCGCCGATCGCCGCGCTACCGATGGCTCCCACATAGACGACCAGGGTCGCAACGATGGCCCCGCCGAAGCACGCGGTGCAGCCCAGGGCATAGCCCATCGATGCGATCGCCGTTCCAGCGATGTCCTTGAGCGACAACGCATGCATCGCTCTGCGGTCGGGAATCCGACAGGCCATTTCGCCGGTGCTGCGCATGCCCACCCAGAGACCGAGCGCGATCACGACCGCGCCGGAGATGATCGCAGCCGCACGACTGTACTCCGCGAAAAACAGCTGCGACTGATGCCCTATCGCACCGATCACCGCCCCGGCCAACCCGTACAACAGCGTGAAGCCAATGACGAACGCAACGGAGACGTGCCCAACCTTCCGCCGAATGAGAGGAGTCATTTGGGCGATGTCGGCACCCGTCTTGCCGGGAACGGTCGCGAACCCGGCGATAATCCCGCCGAACATGATGACGAGTTGCAGCAGACACGGCGTCAACACCGACGACAGCAAGCCCGCGCCGAGCGCGAGCACAGCCACCGGCGTGACATCGGCTCGTGACTTGAGCTCTTCGGGCAACCCGTAGGGTGTATCCCAGCTACCGACGAAGGTCATGTCCCGCGAGCTCCCCAGGTATGGGTTGGCGACATAGAGGCGCATGCGGCCGGCCGCGTCGAAGTCGATCACGTTCCCGTCGGCATCTCGTTTCGGAAAGCTGTAGACGGTGAGCCTGTGGTGGTCCACATCCGATGGGCCCTCGGTCCGAGACGGTTGGAATTCGCGATCGCCAACGTGCAGCGTTGCCCGAGGCGGCTCCGAAGGCAGGTTGCCGCGATGAATCGTCTCGCTGACGAAGAAGACGACGTTCCGATCCGGACGAAGATTCCCGACGATGGCGGCGCGATCGACATACTGAAAATATTCGTCGCTTGCCAGCGTTGCGGTGATCTCGAGGGCCGGCGTGCTGATCAGCTCCCTGGTCAGATAGCGAGACACGCTGCCAGCCTTGATCATCCGGCTGTTGTCGCCGACGTCGCGCAACAACTGATGGCCCTGGACGAGATAGGGAAACACCAGCCACGACGAAGCGATGGCCAACCCGACTAGCGCCAGCAACCCGAGCTTGATCGGATTCGATCGTGGGGCGGAACTCATCCAGATTCTCGGACGGCGATGCCAGCGCTCATGAAATGGTCGCTCACGGCCCTACCGAATCGCTTCCAGGATCGCGTCCGGAGTGGCCGCGAACGTGAACACGTCAACGAGTGTTCCATCGGGATCGATCAGGAAAACGTTTGCCGTATGCTGCACCGTGTACGAATCCTGCGTCTTCGTCACGGCATAGCTGACCTTGAAGTTCCGTGCCGCCTCGTTGATTTGATCGACGCTGCCACCAAGGCCGCGCATGGCGTCGCCAAAGCGAGAGGCATACTCGTGTGTGATCGTCGGAGTGTCGCGCTCGGTATCGACACTGACGAAGATGCCCGTCGCCGGTCTGTTGGTGGACTGCAACACTCGACCCATGTTCAATGCCATGAGCGGACACACGGTCGGACAGTGTGTAAACCCGAATCCGAGCAGGATGTACTGGCCGCGAAAATCCTCATCCGTGACGAGCCGACCTCTGTGGTCGACCAACTCGAAATCGACGACGATCCCGTTACTGTCTGCGTCCGTGGCGACAACCGCTTCCATCGCGTGCCCGGCATGGCCGCCGCTGAGCTCCTGCGCCCGTACGACCGGGGACCCCGCGAGCAGACCGATGACAGCCAAACCGATGACAGTGATGCGCCCTGCATGCCTTGACTTCGCGCGGTGGTCTGTCATGTCGTACTCCACCCAATCTTCGGCCAGTCTCTAGTGATTCTCCTCTTCCCGGACAAGAGGATGACGTCACGGATGCCGACGACGACGCACATGCGCGGGCGCTACCAAGCTAGCCAAGGATGAGCCCCGACGCGCCTCAGCGGTAGAGTGAGTCGCTACTGCCCGCCAGGCGCCGGCTCACCGTAGTTTCTGTTGCGGACCATTTCCTCACCGGTGTCGGTCAGGACGAGTCTCGCCCGCTCGGTCATATTCATGTAGGGGGCGCCGCTCTTCAAACGCCGGCCCTCGAGCGTGACCCGCGTGCCAGGTGTCACCCTGGCGGCCCAGCCCATTCTGATGAACGCCTGTGCGCCGCCCAACTCTGCCTGCCATCGGATGGTCTTGCCGTCGGTGGTGACGTCGAACACGAGAATCGAATGAGGGTTGATGAGTTGGCTCTCGACGACGACTCCCGTCACTTCCACGATCTCTTCGATGTATCGTCCCGCATCGCCGTGGTGTGCCGATGCGGAGGCCGACAAGGCCAGCACCGCCGCAGACGCTACAAACAATGGGACCGTCTTCACTGGAACACCCTCCTGCGCATCCGGGGTATCACCGTTGTGGCGAGTCCCCCAAGCCCTTCTTCAGCGCCAATATATACCCGGCTACCACGTCAGGCAACACACCGAAGCTTTCTGCTGTATCCAACTAATACGGATTCGGCGGCGCCGGCCTGGCGAACATGGCCTCCTCGATCGGCTCGTTTGGCTGGACGTCGCTCAACTCGAAGTTCGACCGACCGTCCAGCCATGTCGTGGTCCACCTGAACGGCATCATGAGCCCGCCGACGGGGCGGTAATCCGAGTAGTCAATCCTGACAGGCAGGCGGCCGACGGGCGATGGCGTCGAGCGGACCAGACGTGTCAGGAGGCCCGTTTCCTCGTCGAAGTACATCGTGACGATTGCGGCACCCTTGAACCCCTGCACGACCTTGAGGATGCGACCGTCGATGAAATCATCGCTCGCACGCATCCCCGTGAGAACCTGCTTGATGTTGGCCGGGAAGGTTAACTCCGCTTCGGCCCTGGCCGATTCGAGTTCCGCATCGCGAAGTTCGAGGACGTCGTACGGCCTGTACGGCGCCGAGTGCCACGCTGCGGTGCCGCTGAAGGTCGTCGTGTTGTCGCCGGCGGCAGGTTCGCGCACCACGACCGTCTTCTGGTTCGGTGCCCTCGCGTAGATTTCCACCGGGCGAGGCGTTCCCTCGGGTCCGTATCCCGAGTAGGTCCCCCTGGCAACCCAGCTGGCCATCGCAGCAGCCGCCTCCACACCCCCGACTGCCTCCAGGTACCGGTCCAGGATCTGCTCAACGGTTGGGCCACCAGGTAGAGCCGGCGGCACGAGCACATCGAGCTCGTCGGGAGGTGGCGCACCGTACAGGAGATTCAGACTGGGCACGACGAGCGGCCTACCGGTGCTGCCGCGATGGCACGTGAAGCACGTCACCACCTGTCGGCCGCCGAAGTTTCGCTCGTTGATGTCGGACATCATCCGCACCATACGACGCGCCGTCTCCTTGAATGGGGTCTCCTGCGCATAGAGGGCCCAATTGTCCGACGACGCCGTGTGGCAGTTCTCGCACGACAACCCCAGCGCCGCAGAGAAGACCCCCATGGTTCCCATGAACTGATCCACCGTCAGGCCGGTCAAAACCGTCACGTTCTGGAAGTACTCTTCTGAGAGTATCTGGTTCCGCGCCGCGTCCTGCGCGGGTGCCGCCACAAGCACCACGCCCAGCAGCCACACGACCGCCGTACCGGCCACTCCCCAGGCCGTCAGCCTCGATGGGAACCTCACGCTACCTCCGATGGAATCACTGTAAGTCCCGCGTCCGATCGTCCCGCGCTACGCAGAACACGCCTAGCAGCCCGTGGTGGAAGTCCAACGGCATTCGGCGAGCGATGCCACGCCGGACTTCCACCACGGACTGCTAGCGGACTGCGTCGAGGGCGCGCGCGGCAACAGGCTACCGTACACCGGCCCAACGTGGCAGATTCCGCGACGGATGTCGCTTCTGTGGGTGGCAGGAAGATCGACGTTCAACGACACCACCTGGCGATTCATGCGGCAATCCAGGTGCAGCTACGCCGGTACGCCGTTCGCTCGCGGGATGTCATGGCGGATTCCCGTCAGACTCCCGGCGCCGCTCGGCTCCCGGAAGGGTCGCGCCCGAAGCTCCTCGATCAGGTGCGGCACCGCATACGCATGCGGCACTACAGCCGGCGAACTGAAGCCACCTACGTTCACTGGATCCGGCGATTCATCGTGTTTCACCACAAGAACCATCCTTCGACGTTGGGAGCCCCGGAGATCACGGCGTTCCTGTCGTGGCTGGCGACCGGACAACGGGTCAGCTCATCGACGCAGAATCTGGCCCTGAGCGCCGTGTTGTTTCTCTATCGCCACGTGCTTCACATCGAGGTTGGGGCGATCGAACAGGTTCCGCGGGCGAAGATGCCACATCGCGTGCCGGTGGTACTCAGCCGAGAAGAAGTCGGCACGATCTTCAAGAATCTCCAGGGAACGATGTGGATGGTCGTGGCCCTGCTCTATGGGGCGGGGCTGCGGTTGCAGGAGTGTCTGGAGCTCCGAGTTAAGGACCTCGACTTCGACCGGCATGAAATTGTCGTTAGACGGGGTAAAGGCCAAAAGGACCGGCGGACGATGCTGCCAGTGGCCATCGAGGGGCGGCTCCAAGGACACCTGCGGGAGGTGAGACGGCGACATGACCGGGATCTCGTCGACGGTGTGGGGCGGGTCGTGCTGCCCTTTGCCTTGGAGCGCAAGTATCCCAACGCCGCCACGGACTGGGCCTGGCAGTTCGTGTTTCCCGCCGCGCGGATTTGTCGCGATCCGAGGTGGGGTGCGCCCTCCCGCTTCCATCTGCACGAGTCAGCGGTGCAGCGGGCGGTCGCGAGCGCCGTGCGTCGGGCCGGTGTCACGAAACGTGTCGGCCCGCACTGCTTTCGGCACTCATTTGCGACGCACCTCCTTGAGGACGGTCACGACATTCGCACCGTGCAAGAGTTGCTCGGGCATTCCGACGTCAGTACGACGATGACCTATTTGCACGTGCTGAACCGCGGCGGGCTTGGCGTGCGCAGTCCGTTCGACCGGCTGTGACGACGGAGCGTGGCGTGAGCCGCGCGTCGTCGCGGCCAACCGCCGGCGGGCGGCGCACATGTTTCGTGCTCAACTGATTCCAGCCGGGGCGGCTTGTCGGGGCCAAAGCGCCATGCGGCCTTCCAGCGTTCACTGCCGTCGGCGGCGGCGAACCGCGGCCCTTGCGGCCAACGACGGCGAGCCGCGCATCGACGGGACCCTCCAGGGGGGACCTTTCCGGCATTGGCCGCAATGCCAGGGTTGCCATTGCTGGCGCGCGGTGCACGCGTCTTGCCGACGATCTGATTTACTTCGTGTGGGTTATCACGATTTCGGCAAAGCTGGACCCCAAGTCGTTGGCCGCGAGGCGACGCGAGTTCGAAACCCAAATTGCGGCTAACACCTCATAGGCGGATGTACGGGCACGATTCGCGCCTTGATTTTCCAGTCCGTTAGGGCGAGACTCCCCGCACAGTCGTCCGCGATGGCCGCGAGCAAGGCCTCGCGGTCCACTCAGTAAGAAGTGAGAGCGTACCTGACACGTCGTACCTCCTCTTGGGACCGAAACCGAGACCGATGGGCAAGTTCGAAGCGTGGTTCAGATTCGCGAAACCGGTGTGGATCTCGCTGGGCCACGGGCTATCACGTCAGTCAGCGGAAACGGAAACTCGTAGAACAGGTCTTTGGCTGGATGAAGACCGTCGGCGGCTTGCCACGATCCCACGTCAAGGACCGCACAAGATGCCGCGGTAGCGTACGAATCTTCTTGGCGAGGAGTCCACACACATGCTGACTGGTCTTGTCGCGGCCGATGGCCAGGAGCATCACATAGCGGGTCTGGCGCTCCACCAGCGTCGCAATCGCGGATTGTCCTCGTGCCCCCAGCATGAGGTCGCCTTCCCAATGACCGGGGACGGCGCGATCGGCAATCTCGGCCGGTCGGTCGGCGATGAGGACCATGTCTCTGATGTAGCCCCCGGGATCTTTGCGACCATGCGGGCGGCGGCGGGTGCGCCCCGAACGTAGACACGCGGTGAGTTCTTTGCGCAGTGCCCCCCTGGACTGCACAAAGAGCGACCGATAGATGGTCTCGTGGGACACGTGCATCTCGGGATTGCGTGGGTGCTCCACCCGCAGTCTCGCACTGATCTGTTGAGGAGACCACCACGTGTGTAACATCGATTCCACCTGGGCGCGGAGCCCTGGACAACGTCGAAACTTCGTGACTTTCGGCCGCCGCCCTTTCCGGTATGCGGCCTCGTCGGCGCGACAGGCCCGATATCGGCCTCGTCCGCCGTTGCGATTGACCTCGCGAGACACGCTGGAGGCGGCTCGTCCAAGACTGCGCGCAATCGCCCGATACGACGCACCACCCCGTAGCCCCCGCGACACCTCTTCCCGCTCAGCCAACGCCAGTTGCCGCGCAGACCGACTGGCCGGCCGTGCCAGCATCCCGCCAACGGCATTCAACACGCGTTGAACCGTTTTTGTCGAACAGCGGACGACGGCCGCGGCCGTCTCGAAACTATGTCCTTCGTTGATGAGCCGGCGCACAGCCAGCCGTTCTTCTCGAGTCAGCCGGACACCCCGGATACGTTTCACTGCCACCGCAACACCTCCGTGTTCAAGTGTCCCTGGTGTTGCGTTCACCGTGAGAGAGCAAGCTCGATTCAGTAGACACTTCCACCTAACCACAGGAGGTGTCTCGTGCCCCGAGCCGGCCTGGAGTTCGAGCTCAAGGCGGTCAAACTGAGTCACCTGAAGGGAGTCGAGGTGCAGGCCGTGGCCGACGCCCTTGAGATTCATCAGTTCATGCTGTCGCGGTGGCGGAAAGAGGCCCGCGACGGCATGCTTCGCGGCCGCGTCTCGGTGGCGAAGGCGATCAAGACGCCGAGGGCGGTCGAGATGAAACGCTTTCAAGCACTGCAGCAGTCCCATGCGCTGCTCCAGGAGGAGCACGCGCTGCTAAAAAAACTCATCCGGTTTACCTCCGCACGAAGGCCGACGTCTTCGCGTTCATCGACCAAGAGCGCGAAAGGTTCGGCGTGACGCGGCTCTGCCGGCTGTTCGGGGTCACGCGGCCGGGCTATTACGCGTGGGGTCAGCGGCCGGTGAGCGCGCACACGAGGCGGGACCGGGTCATTCTCGAAGAGATGCGTGCGATCTTCGAGCGGAGTGGCGGGACCTACGGGAGCCCACGCATCCATCGGGCGCTGTTGGCTCGCGGCAATCACCTCAGCCGTCGGCGTGTCGAACGGCTGATGCGCGTGGGCGGTTGGCGCGCGCGGGTCGTTCGCGTGTATCGGCGCACGGCGGGGACGCATCGGTGGTTCGGCCAGCACCCGAACCGTGTGCAGCGGACACAGGCGACCGCTCTCAACCAGATCTGGGTGGGCGACCTCACGTATCTCTCGGTGGCAGGGCGGTGGTGGTACCTCGCGGCGATCCTGGATCAATGCTCGCGCCGCGTCCTCGCCTGGCGCGTCGCCGCGACGCGGGATGCCCTGTTCACGCGGGCCGTGGCGCATGCGGCGCTGCGGCGGCGCCAACCGAAGCCCGGTCTGATCTTTCACAGTGATCGCGGCAGTGAGGGTGATTTCAAGGGGTCGTCGCAACACGTCCTCACTGGTGTGAGCGTAGCAGTTCGTTGAAGGCTTCGGATGGAGTTCTCCAACTGAGAGTCTTCCGCGGTCGGCGGTTGAGTGTGGCCGCGACAGCCGCGCTGTCGCGAGCGTTGTACCGACTGAGGTCAGTCCCTTTGGGGAAGTACTGGCGCAGGAGGCCGTTGGTGTTCTCGTTCGTGCCGCGCTGCCACGGACTGCGGGGGTCGCAGAAGAATACCTGCAGCCCCGTGTCGATACGCAGTTGGGCGTGCTGGGCCATCTCCGCGCCTTGGTCCCAGGTCAGTGACCGACGAAGCTGATCAGGGAGCGTCGCGATCGTCGACGTGATCACATCCCGTACGGCTTCGGCGCCATGCCCGGCAAGCGCCGGACCGTTCCTGACCCTGCGTCGGCCACGTTCGGCCATGCGGGGCAGGTGGAGCAACATCGTGAATCGGGTGGTGCGTTCAACCAATGTGCCGATCGCGGAGCTGCCAAGTCCGATGATCAGGTCGCCTTCCCAGTGTCCAGGAACCGCTCGGTCCGCGGCCTCGGCGGGCCGCTCGCTGATCATGATCGCGGGGCCGACAAACGCCTTGCCACGACTCCGGCGGCGGGCCCTCGGCACGCGCAACGCCCGTCCGGTGCGCAGGCATGCCGTCAGGTCGCGGCGCAGTGCCCCCCGCCCCTGGATGTACAGCGCTTGGTAAATGGCTTCGTGCGAGACCCTCATCGATGCATCGTCGGGATACTCTAGCCGGAGCCGACGGGCGATCTGCTGCGGGCTCCACGCCGTCGCCCAATGTCGGTCCTGGCGGCGGCCATGACGTCGACCACCCCAGGAGCCCACGCGTGGGCCAAGCACGGGCGTCCCGTCCTCAGCCATGACCGTGCCCGCGAGGCGGTCCTGCACGTAGATCCTCAGCCGATCATTCGCGGCCAGCTTGGCGGTCTTCGGGCGCCTGGCACGTCGGTCGCTGTGCCACTGCGCTGTCGACGCCCGATACTCCAGACCACCGCTCCGAGTCGCCGCATTGCGATGCAGCTCTCGCGAAACCGTCGACGGGGCTCTACGGAGCCGACCGGCTATGTCGCGCACCCCGGCACCCTGAGCGCTCAGGATCGCAATCTCTTCTCGCTCCGCGAACGACAGGTAACAAGCCGATCGGGGCGCCACACTGATCGACGGCATACCACCGCTCTCACGGAACCAACGACCGCCCACGGGCGCCGACACACCACATGACACCGCGGCATCCTCACTCGACAGCCCCCGGGCGATCGCCTTCCAGAACCGGCGCTGCTCCTCGCGCCCCGCGACCGGCGGCCGACCAGGCGAACGCATCGCAGGCCGGCCCGCCCGGTCTGACCTTCTTCGTTTCCGTTTCTGCATCGCAGTACCTCATCATCGAGGCGTTGCGACGACCAGTTGAATTCACCGAGTTCCTGGGGGCACCCTTTCGCCAACGCTTGGAGTCCAGCGGCGTCCAGCAAAGCATGACCCGGGGTGGCGCGCCAGACGAGAACGCGCACATCGAGTCGTTCTTCCATTCGCTCAAAGCCGAGCTGACCCACGGCTGGTCGTTTGCCACCGTCGCAGAGCTCCGCCACGCGCTCCGTCACTATGTGCGGTACTACAACCACCGCCCAGCCTGCCCCGCCAGCCAGCGACGACCGACGACCTTAGCGCCTTCGTCAAGACACAGGATGTGTTCTATGTCGGAGGCGGTAACACCGCACACTTGCTGGCAATGTGGCGGTTGCATGGCCTCGACAGCTTGCTACGTCGAGCGTGGCGTTCAGGTGCCGTGCTCTGCGGGATCAGCGCGGGCATGCTCTGTTGGTTCGAGGGCGGCTTGACAGATTCCTTCGGTGACTTGCGATACCTCCCGGATGGTCTCGGACTCCTTCGCGGGGCGGCCTGCCCGCACTACGACGGTGAACCCGGCCGTCGCCCTGCCTTTCGACAAGTCATCACGGGAGGTGCGCCGACAGGGTACGCCGCCGAAGACGGCGTGGCACTGCATTTTGTCGGCACGCGGTTCGAGGAAGCCGTGAGTTCCCGTGCCGGTGCTGAGGGATATCGCGTTTCTCTGAAGCGAGGCGCAGTCGTTGAGACGCCACTCCGCGCGCGCTATTTGGGGACGAAACGGAAGAAGGCTGGCGCCTAACACGCGCTTGCTGCTGTCGAGGCCTGACCGGGGCGGGCGGCCCGCGATAGTCTTATGAGGCTTGGGCCGCCCGCCCCAGGCCTCGCAGCAGAAGCGCGATCGTTAGGCCGCATGGGCTAAACCAGTCCAGTGCTCACGAGCGAGGACGCCGGAATGCAATCCGAAGGATTCATCGAAGTCGCTTGTCCTCTGTGTCAGGCTGATGACAGCACTGTCGTCTGTACGAAGGATTTCACGGCAGGTGTGTACACGATCGTGAGATGCAACCGATGCCGGCTCGCTTACATCAATCCGCAACCCACCTCTGTCGTAGATGGAACCATTTACGGCCAGCAATACTTCCAATCGACAGTAGCCAAGGAGCGTGGCTACTCGGATTATGTAGGAGCTGAGACCGAGTACCGACACGCGGCCGCCAGACGCAGCTTGAAGTACGTGATGTCGCATCTACCAGTCGGCGAGGGGCGGCGATTGCTGGACATCGGGTGCGCCGCCGGATTCTTCTTAAACGCTGCACAGGATGCAGAATTTTCAGTGTGCGGAGTCGAGGTGTCCGCTTTTGCCTCTGAGTATGCTCGCGCACATTTTGGTGTCGATGTTCGCATCGGCATGCTGAAGGACGTCAACTTTCAGAGTTGTGCTTTCGACGTGGTGACCATGTTCGATGTCATTGAGCACATTGCTGATCCAATCCGTGAACTGACGGAAATAGCGCGCATCCTCAAGCCCGGTGGCGTGCTCGTGCTCGACACGCCGAACATTGAGAGCGACACCGCCCGGCTCCAGGGCGACCAGTGGTGGCTCTTTAAGTCCGACCATCTTGTGTACTACGCTCCAGATACGATCCGACGCCTTTTCGAAATCGCAGGATTCGAGCTGACCAGTCTTTCGAAGGAACTTGTCAGCCAATGGGACAAAGCACTCAAGCTGTTTCCGGGCACGAACGAGGGATCGCATATTTCTGTGGTTGGCCGAGTTTTCAAAGACGCAGGCGCGGGCGCCAGCCACAAACCAGCTGCGGCCTAACACGCGTCGCACCAGACGGCCGCCGATGGGAACACGAGCGGCCGCTGGTGAGCGCTGACGTTGGGCCGACAAATACGCCACCGATGCGCTGCAAGAACCAGGAGTAGAATCAAGGTCGTATGCCACATCGCATCACCCGGGATCAGATGGTCGAGGCGATTCGCGAATTGCCGCCAGATGCTTCAGTTGACGACGCCATTGAACGTCTGGTGTTCCTTGCGAAAATCGAGGAAGGCCTCGCGCAGCTCGACCGTGGCGACGGAATCCCACACGATGAGGTGAAGCGGCGCCTTGGCTTGTGATCGAGCTTCGCTGGTCTCCCCGATCAGTAGCTGATCTCGAAGAGATTCGCGCATTCATCGAGGTCGACGCGCCAGCCTGGGCTGACCTCACCGTGCGCCGCCTTGTTGCAGCCGTTGAGCGGCTTCAAGAGTTTCCCGATTCTGGCCGAATGGTGCCGGAGCGACAGCTACCTGACTTGCGAGAGATTGTCTCCGGGAAATACAGAATCGTGTATCGGCGTAGGCCCGGCCTCGTCGAGATCGCCACGGTGTTCAGAGGGTCGCGGGAGTTCCCGGAGATCGACCCATAGCGTGGCTCAGCGCCATGGCGTCGAGCCGCAACGAGAGAAGTTCATGAAGCGCACATGGCCAATCGTGGGTGTCGCGGACGTCGCCAAGAGTTCAGCTTGGTACATGCAGCTACTGGAGGCTCAGAACAATCATCCGGATGGGAGTGTCTTCGATCAGATTCTTGACGAAGGCGGAACGGTGTTGTTGTGCGTCCACCACTGGGGCGATCATGGCCATCCCTCGCTGTCGAATCCCCAACATGGAGGTGTCGGGAAGGGACTGCTTCTTTGGTTCGTGGTCGACGACTTTGATGCGACATGGGAACGCGCACAGGCACTAAGGGCGCAGGTCGAAGAGACGCCACACGCTGACAACGGTACGTTGATGCGAGCGTTCGTCGTCCGGGATCCTGACGGTTACTATGTAGCGGTCAACGAAATGCGAACATCCTGAAACGAACATGGCGGCCCAACATCGGCTTGGAGCCGTCTCGCCGGCCGTTGCAGGTCACCATGTCACCTCGGTGCGCGCCTCATTTGGCACGTTGGACCACATTCGATCGGATGAATCAGATTCCGATCAATAGGCCTTCATGATTACTGGACTGTACGAAACCCACATCGACGTGGTCGATCTTGATCGGTCCGTTTCGTTCTATGTGGACGTCGTTGGTCTGGAACTAGCAACGAAGCTCGACGTAGATGCGGCGCGGGCTGATTCTCACTCTCGGGGCGCTCGCCGGGTGGCCATCTTGTGGATTGGAGGACGGGGTAATGCCGCTTTGGGCCTCTGGGAGCGTCCGGCCGATCGCATATCTACGCAACACTTCGCGTTCGAAGTCGAACCGAGCTATATGGATACCGTTATCGGGGATCTACGGAACAAAGGCATCGAGCTCCGTGATTTCTTCATGAAACGAACGTCGGCGCCGTCGGTGTTTGGGTCGATACCGGCGGCATCCATCTACTTCGAGGATCCCGATGGGCACATGGTGGAGATCCTGGCGAGATTGCCGGCCGATCCGAGACCTGAACTCGGCATCGTGTCGTGGCAGGAATGGAATCAGGCCATCTGGGGTCCGCAGTAGAGGCCGCTGAAGCTTGAACCATGTGGTGCAACAGGGGTGGCGCGGCGACCTGAGCCAGCAGTCGTCGAGGGTTGGGGCAACCGCGTTGAATTCCTAGAGAATGCGGTCTAACAGCGCATGCGCCAGACGGCGCGCAGACGTAGACTGAGAGCCGCCGCTGGTGACGCGCGGCCATTCGGCAGACAGTGAGAATCACCATCTTGGTCTTGCGAACGATGATTGCGCGAGCCCAAGCCTCGTCTTGAATGGGAGGCTCAGGTGTCCCGAGTCAAGGACAAGTACGAATCGCTTCGACCCCTGATCGTTTGGCTGGGACTAACGGAGCTAGTGTGGATCGCGTATTGGCTTCTTCGAACGGGCGACGGGACTCGTGGTTATACAACCACGGTCGTCGTGTGGATTGTGGCGATGTTGGGGTGGCTGGCGCTGGTGATCTACGCCGGCCGTACCGGTTTCTTCCTCAAGAACACGCGACGGCTATCCAACCTCATTGGGTCCGTCCTCGTCGTTACGTTCGCCACGGTAGTGTTTGGAGCCATTCCAGCCGTGAGGGAAGGACTTGCCAGTGCCGCAGCAGCGACGACCGGCCGCGAGTTGGCCTCGATCCACATTCTTCGCCTGCTCGCCATCGGAGCGTTCATCAAGTACCTGCAGCGGCAGCTGCCGCTGCACTTCGTGATCTTGGGGGCGTTGCCGGACTTCCTGTTTGCCGTAAGCGCCGTCGTCGTCACCTTCTTGGCAGGAAGCGGTTCCTTGGGGCAGGACTTCCTCGTCGCCTGGCATTGGATCGGCTTCTCCGTGTTTTTCGGTGCCGGCATCTCCATGTTCTTTTCCGTGCCCTCCCCATTCCGCATCTACGACGGCAAACCCGATGCTTCGATCGTCTTCGAGTACCCCATGGTTCTGGCTCCGAACATCACGGTCCCCTTGTTCATGCTGGCACATGTCTTTGCTCTCTTGAGTCTGATGGGGTGATTCTGTTGTGAGCGGAACAGCGGGACAGAATGGACATCGGAGACATCCTTGAATCAAGTCGGGTCGTAAGGGCGGTTCTTGAGAATCGCAATCGGCGTACGGACGTAGTTAGCGAAGTGCCCCGGCTTTTCCCAGATCAGAACGCCAGGCCGAAGAGGTGTTCACGCGCCGCTCGCGTCTGAGCGGCTGGGCGTTATTCACCTACGCGAACCAGAGTCCTCGTTTTCAAATTCTTGAGCTTCCGGCACGTGGGGCACCCGCGGCTCACGTGACTCCAGTCGGTTGCTTTCGGCGACCAGAGCGACGATGGCGAGCGGCAGGGTCGAGAGGTTCTGATCGACAGGTTTGGCTATGTGATCCGTAGCAGCCTGATCAGGTTGCCGCCCAGGATAGCTTCCTTCTCGGCGTCGTTCAGGAATGGCGCGTCGAGCACCAGGTCCACCGTCACCGGCCAATTGAAGGGGTTGTCGGTCCCGTAGACGACCTGATCCACGCCCATCTCGGCCACCAGGTGCCGAAGGCCTTCCTCAGAGAAGACCATCGTATCGACGAGAATCTGCGATCGCAGATACTCCGTCGGTCGCTTCGTGTTGGCGCAGTTGGCGTTGGCGCGCACGTCGCAGGCCGCCTCTGTCCGGCCGAAGTAGGACGGCAGATAGCCGCCCGCATGCGCGCCACAGACGCGCAGCGCCGGATGCCGGTCGAAGACGCCGTCAAAGATCAGGCGAGAAAGGAAGTAGGTCGTCTCGAGCGGGTTGCCCATGATGTTACCGAGCGCGCCGCGCCCCTGGAAGGCTCCGTCCCGGATGATGTTGTCTGCGCCGCCTGGGTGCATAAAGACGAGTTCACCCATGTCGGCCGCCTTCGCCCAGAACGGGTCGAACTTCGGCAACGAGAGGTCCTCGCCATTGACGTGACCGCCGAGTGTGACGCCCCGCGCGCCGAGCCGCGTAACCGCGTCCTCCAGCACCTCGGCCGCGAGATCGGGGAACTGCAAAGGGACAGACGCCATCGCAACGAAGCGATCGGAGTGATCTCGGACCCATGCCGCCAGCTGCTCGTTCTGCGAATTGCAGATCGCGCGGGCCAGGCCGCGATCCGTCGCCTCGTACCACCAGAAACCGTTGATGCTGAGCGCCTGGATGTCGAGGCCGTTCTCGTCCATGTCGAGCAGGCGCTCCTCAAGCCGAGTATTCGCGTCAGCTCGATTCTCGAAGGGCGTGCCGGCAACCACGTCGCCCAGCGGCATGTTGCAGTGCGCGTGCACGTCGACGACCCGGATCCGCCGACCACCAATCGAGACCTGGCGTCGTGCCACCGGAGCCTGGGCATCAGCCCTGCCGCCACGTGCCATGACATACATTCCAGCCGTCGCGCCAGCAATGCTCTTGAAGAAATCCCTACGACCGCTGATAGTCATGTGTGCCCTCCTGGAAAACTTGCCCATCGAACTTCTAATCAATCGAGTCAAGTTTTCTCGCCCCGCGGAGCGGGGCAAAAGGATACTGCCACTAGCGAGGCGGAGCCGCATGCTCGGCGGTCTGAGGCGCAGCCTCGCTAGTCAATACGATGAGCCGACTCTATACCTCGCTTACAGCGAATTCAATCGGCAGACGTCGCTCAGTCGCTGGTCTCACCTCCCGCACCTTGTCTGCGCGTCTAACCAGACAACGAGAACCTGCGCGGGCTGGCCGGCGATACCGCCAGCACTCGATTGACTCGGCTGTGGGGCGGGCGTATGGTGAGCACGGTTTGACCGCCTCACGAGTCCGCCGTGCATGCCACCTGCGGACGACTGTGCGGCGCGATTCCCGGGAAAGCGACCACTCGATTCGAGAATCGCGGAGGTAACGATATGAAACGCCGATCGCTGAAGGTTGTAGGTGTCTGCATGGCTACGTGCGCGGCCGTCTTCGTGGCTGGCTGCACGGGCACCGTCGAGGGGCAGGAGGAGGGGTATATGCCCGGCGAAGGGTTTGCTGCCGTTCCCGGCCTCAAGGGCGGACAGGACGTGTTCGGCCCCTACGATCCGGTGGAGGGATGGCCAAAGCCGCTGGCCGAAAGTCTGCCGGACCACGAGGGCTGGACCTGGTCACAGGCCACCGATGTCTTCGCGGAAAGTCCCGACCGCGTGATCGTGGCGCAGAAGGGTGAGCTGCCTGTGCTTCCCGATCAGATCCCCAGGACCTGGCTGCCCGAGCTTGGGGCTGGCATCAAATACCCCGTTGGCGGCGGCGTGCCGGTACGCGAAGCCGCGAGCACCACTCCCAGCTTCGGCCGCGCAGCGGATGACGGGCGCAGCGGCCGTCCGGGCGTCGATTGGCGCTGGGAGCACATCATTGCCGTCTTCGATCGCGACGGCAACATGACCGAGGACTGGTCGCAGTGGGACGACTTGTGGGGCCGGCCGCATGACGTCGAGATCAGCCCCTACGATCCTGAAAAGCACGTCTGGATCGTCGACGCCGACAACCATGCGGTCCACAAGTTCACCAACGATGGATCGGAGCTGCTGCTGACGCTCGGCACGCCTGGCGAGCCCGGCACCGACGACACGCATTTCGGCCGCCCGACGTTCCTTGCCTTCATGGACGCGAACACGATGTACCTGGCCGATGGGTACGACGGCACCCGCGTGATCAAGTACGACATGGACGGCAACAAGCTCATGGAGTGGGGCATGGAGGGCGATGGGAGCCGCAACGAGCGGCGTCCCGGCTACTTCAACAGCGTGCACGGCATCGCCGTCAACCCGGTGACGCGGATGGTGTACATCAACGACCGCAACAACGGCCGCGTGCAGGTGTTCGACGAGAACGGCACATTCGTGGACCAGTGGGACATGGGTCCGCGGCCGCCGATGAACATCCATGACATCTACGTGGGTGACAACGGCGTACTGTGGGCGGCCGATCAGGGATCCCACAAGCTCAACGGCTACGACGCCGACGGAAACTTCATCTATTCGTGGGGAACGTTCGGCACGTGCCAGGGCTGTATGTGGGGCGTGCACGGGTTCCATACCGACATGGAGGGCAATCTCTACACCTCGGAGGTGAGAACCGGCCGCGTCCAGAAGTACACGCCGCGCGAGGGTGCCAACCCGGCATTCCTCGTGGGTAAACCCTGGCCGAGGGTCTGGTAGAGACAGGACGGCCCGTGTAAAAGCCCGACCGTCAGGTTCGACTGTTGGACCTGACGGTCGCGGACGGCACGCCCGCCGAGGGTGGTACACCCGTCGAGGGTGGTACTCCCAGCAACTGCGTTTTGATCTCTTCGTTGCCCCAGAACGCTGCCGGCTCGCTGGAATGCACGACCGTGCCCTTGCTCATGACATGCACGTAGTCGGCGACCTTCACCGCGAACGCGGCGTTCTGCTCGGCCAGTAACACCGACGTCCCCTCATCCCTGAGTCGCACGATGACGTCGGCCACCTCCGCGACGAGCATCGGCGCCAGACCCTCGGTCGGCTCGTCCATGATGAGGAGCGCCGGACGCGCCACGAGCGCGCGGGCGATGGCCAGCATCTGCTGCTCGCCGCCACTCAACTCGTCCCCCCGGTTGCCGCTGCGCTCCAACAGCCGAGGGAATACGGAAAACACTTTCTGGAGATCCCATCCTGGCGCGACGGAAGCCCCGGACGGTCCCGACCGCGGCGGCCGCACCGCGATCGCCAGGTTCTCCTGCACGGTGAGCAACGACCATGCCCAGCGCCAGCGTCATCATCAGGAAGTAGACGTCGCGCACATGCGACACGATCAGGCGGGATCCGGTCCTCCTTCAGCCAAGACGCGCCACTAGCCGACGCCCTAGCCGACGTTGTGCTCGAGAATGATCTTCATCCGCCGGCCACTGCCCTCGGAGCCGAGCATGGCGACGGCGGCTTTCAACTCTCCCAGAGGCATCACGTCGCTGACCAGCGGCTCGAGCCGCACCAACCCGCGCTGCACGAGACCGATCGCACCCGGATAGTCTTCGCCCTTGGCGACGCGCGCGTTGATGAGCGAGAGCTCCTTGAAGTACAGATCGTAGAACGGCAGCGCACCTTCCGTGGCGGTGATGATACCGAACATGAGTACGCGTCCGCCTGACCGCGTCATATTGATGCCCGCCGACAACTGCGACACGACGCCCGTCGTCTCGATGACCACATCAGCCCCACGGCCCTCGGTGGCCTCGCGGACTTTGTCCACCGCCCCATCGCCTCCGGGGATCGTCACGTCCGCACCCAGCGTTTCAGCGAGCGTGCGCTTCTCGGCGCTGCGCGTGACGCCGATCACCGTCGCACCCCGCGCCTTCGCCAGCTGTGCGTGAAGCTGGCCGGTCACCCCCAGGCCGAGCACCACCACGTACTCGCCAGGGAAGATCTCGACCTGCCGCTGAGCGTGGAGACAGGTCGTGAGCACCTGGATCATTGGGGCGGTGCGGATATCGAGACCGTCAGACAGCTTGAAGACCTGGCTCGACGGCGCGGTCAGGTACTCGGCGAAACCGCCGTCGGCATCCCGCCCCAGCAGAATGCCCTTCGGACACAGGTGGGTCTGGCCGATGCGGCAGTGGAAGCAGCCGCCGCAATAGAGCTCGGGGTCGATGATGACCCTGTCGCCGGTGCGGAGCTCGCTGTCGCCCGCCTCGACGACCTCACCGACCATCTCGTGGCCCATGATGCGGGGATAACGAACGGGAATCGAGCCGCTAAAAATCTTGTAATCAGTACCGCAGATGCCGCTATGTGTCACCCGGACCAGTACCTGCTCCGGCGTGCCCGCTGGCCCCGACACTTCGTCCTGAACCAGCGCCCCTGGCGCCGTCAGGACCATGGCTTTCATGGGGCCACGACCGGCACCTTACGTGTCGCCGCGACCGACACGTTACGTGTCGCCAGAACCGACCCGTTACGTGTCACGACAACACGTCCGGATTGACCGGGTTGCGAGGGGCCTTGCCGCTGAGCACGGCCGCGACCTCCTCGGCCGCCTTGGTCTGCAGATCCACGAGCGACTCTTCTGAATAGAAGCTCGTGTGCGGCGTGAGGACGACGTTGTCCCGGCCAAACAGCGGCGACGTCGCGCCGGGAGGCTCCTGCTCCATGACGTCGAGCGCCGCGCCGGCGATCTCACCCGCGTCGAGCGCCACTGCCAGAGCCTCTTCATCGACGATTGGGCCGCGCGCGGTGTTGACCAGATAGGCTGACGGCTTCATCTGTCGGAAGGCGTCGGCGCTAAACAGGTGCTTCGTCTCTGGTACGAGCGGACTGTGGATCGAGACGTAGTCGGCGGTTTTCAGAAGGGTAGGAAAATCGACGCTGTCCACCCCCGCGCCGGCAAACACGTCTTTCGGCGCATACGGATCGTAGGCAATGACCGACAGGCCGAAGGCCTTCGCCTTGGGGGCGACGAGCTGTGGAATGCGTCCGAACCCCACCAGGCCCAGCACACGTCCGCGGAGGCGATGAATGGGCACCACCGCCGGCATCTTCCACGTGCCGCCATGCACCTGCGCATTGATGAACGGAATCTTGCGCACGACAGCCAGCAGCAGTGCCATCGTGTGGTCTGAGACCTCGTCAATGCAGTAGTCGGGCACCTTGGTCACGACGATGCCCGCCGCGGTGGCTGCCGCGATGTCGATGTTATCGGTGCCGATACCCATCCGAGAGATGATCCGGCACTTTGTGAACTGCCGAATCATGTCCCCGGTGATCTGCGCGTAGGTCACGAGTACGGCGTCCGCGTCCTTGGCAACCCGCAGGATCGCCTCGGGGGTCGCCTCCGCGGCGAGCTGCACGTCTCCGCCAATCTTCGACACGACCTTGCGGACCGGATCGAGGCTTGGAAACGGGGAATCCGCGACGGCTACCTGGACGGCTGCCATCTAACGGCCCACCATCGCCTCTTCCATGTGCTCCATGCGCGTGAAGATCACCGGACCGTCCTTTGTCACGAGCACGTTTTCTTCCAGGCGGCACGTCTGAGGCAGCTCCGGATGCCCGGCGAACGTCTCGATCGCGAAGTACATATGCTCCTTGATCTCCGCCGGGTACTTCATCGAGTACGCCCGCGACATCCACATGCCCTCGTAGAGGGTGATGCCAATGCTGTGTGCGAACTGCTGCAGCGTCACCGTGCCGTACTTGTCGTCGTCGTACTCGGGGAAGGCCTTCACGACGTCCGCCGACGTGTTGCCCACGCGCAACTGCTCGATGCCTGCATACATGGAGTCGTAGACCTCACGGTAGAGATCGATCTCCTTGCCGGTCATCCTCGCTTGTGCCCCACCATACGGCCCAGCGCACTTGAAGCAGCGGACAAAGTCGATGAAGTAGCCGGAGGGGCCAACGGCGTTGATGTCGACGATGACCAGGTCGCCCTGGCGGATGAGCTTGTCGGTCGCCCACCGCCGGTACGGACTCGTGTTGCCGCCGGAGGCGACAATGATGTCGTAGATGATCTCGCAGCCGCGCTCGAGCATGAACTCGTGCACTTTGGCTTCGATTTCACGCTCTCGGACGCCCGGCTTGAGCCATTCGTACTTGATCTTCCACATCGCGGCGTCGCCGATGCTCGAGGCCTGCTTCAGCAACTCGATCTCGTCGCGTGTCTTGACGACGCGTGCCCGCGATACTGCCGGCCAACCGTTGACGATGTTGATGCCCAGCTGCTTGAAGGCCTCAAGCGCCGGCATGTCGAGATTGTCGATGCCGATCTTTTCCTTCTCAACGCCGTGCTCCTTCAGCACATCCAGGATGCTCTGGGCCATGCGCCCCGCCATGAAGGGTACCGCGCCCTCGGCCCACTGCCAGGTGATCGCCGGACGGATGCGATCGGCCATCCAGGGAAGGTCGATGATCGCGCACTGCAAATCGGAACCCGCGGTCTCGAAGAGCGTCGGATCACCGGTGGCAGGCACGACGGCGTAGCGAATATTGATGTTGTACTTCCAGTTGCCCTGATAGGAGGCGGTCGCATAGCGGATGTTGGCGCCGGCAAACAGCACCAGCGCGCCAAGGTCGTCGACCTTCATCTCAGCCTGAAGCTTATCCAGACGCTCCTTCCGCAGGCGATCGAAATCGACGCGGTACTGCCAGTCGGCGCCGGTCTGGCTGTACAGCCGGCCCGGATCGTGCTCGTGTGGCTTGCCAAGCCAGGTCAGGTCCATCCCGTTGCTCTTCGTCGGATCAACTTTGCTCATCGAACTACCACCCCCTCAAGGCAAGACACTCGTGGAAAAAGACTAAACACTATACCTCGGACCCCCAAGCCTCCAGCGCCCTTGGGCGCTGCTCCGAGGTCAGCTGGTTCAGTCGGCCCCGCCGGTGTACTCGAGCACGAAGAGTCCGGCCCCGACCCGATCCGTTGCGTAGGCGAGGCCACGGTGATCGACCGTCACATCGTTGATCTGAATCACCGCCGGCTGTCCTTCAGCGATCGGGTGGGACATCGCATTGGCCTTCGGGATGTAATAGCCGAGTTCTCGCATGTCGTAGGGATCCGACAGATCGAGGACCCGCACGCCCGCGTTGAAATAGGCCAGCCAGGCAATTCGGTTCTCATGCCGATTGAGGCGCCCGTTCACAAACTCCGCGTGCTGGTGTACCCCGAACCGCCCACCCTTCGTGCAGAAATCACCCACCGGCACCTCCCACTGGGACACCTGCGTCGGGTGGCTCTCGTGTGTCACGTCGAACATGTACGCCCTGGTCCGGACACCGCTTGTGCACGGTGCCATGTCCTGGGCTCCGGCCGCTTCGTCGGTCATGAAGATGTAGGTCCGCGGCAGGGCGTCGCCGTGAAAGTTGGGCACCTCGTCGTAAACGATCGGCGTCAGCGTGTGTGGCCCGCGATTCGGCGGATTGGTGTCGACGGACCAGACGAGCGTCGGGTTGGCCAGGTCAGAAATGTCCCAGGCCCCCATCAGCCCGCTGGTGTTCCGGAAGCCGATGTACATCCGGTCGTTGGCCTCGTCGATCGTCGGATGGTGCACGTACTGGCCCTGGTATAGCGCCTCGTCCTCGGTGTCCTTCATGCCCGGCAGCCAGGCCCGGCCGACGAACGTCGGGTCCGTCGGATCCCTGAGATCCCAGATGTGCAGCAGGGTATTGCGGAAGCCGGGCTCTCCCGAGGCCGTGTAGTAGTAACCCGACTCCTCGGACCAGAAGCCCTTGTGCGCGCGGATGATAAACGGCCCGCCGCAGCCGGGCCCACATGAGTCAGGGGGCGTCCCGGTGATCTCCGACACCAGCGTGATCGCTTCCGGGTCGGTGGCCCGATCGGTGATGTCGAAGATCTGGAACCGGAAGTCGTCGCCCGTGTCGGCACTGCGGACGAGATAGTCACGGCCGCTTGCGTCGTGCGTGTAGTCGTACACGACCGACACGGCGCGGTGGTTCGCTCGCGAGATCCCCGGAATGTGCCACGCGAGCACCGGGTTGGCTGGATCGGTGATGTCGAGAAGCGACGTCCCGTTGATCTCCGCCTCCCCTGTCACCGCATTCATCTGTGGCTCATCGTCGCCCGGCCGGTCGTTCGGCTGATGGCCAACGAACGCCCAATTCCCGTTCGCCGCGTCCGACCGGGTCGTCAACTGCAACGACTGGCGCCCTTGCAGGTCGTGGTAGCCGACCAGCCGCACGTTCTCGGCACCGTCGGAGAGGGGATCCAACTCAACCTGATCCACCCCAGGTGCGGCAGCGCCGCAACCAACGGCCGCCACCACCAGGAGCGACGCCATCGTTGCGGGGACCGTCGCATTCACGATCCGTCTCACCGTCTGACTCATCACCATCTCCTCGTAACAAGAATCTCACCACGGACCCGGGAAACCCTCTTGCGCAACCGAAACTCGAAGGGTGCACCAGAGGAGTGTACGCGCGCATCCAACTCATAGACAGAGACAGGTCGGTGCTGGACGCTCTAGCAGGCTGCTGAAAAACTCCGTGAAATGGGATCGACAGATCGATCCCGGCGTACTACCATGCTCCCAACACCGCTGAAGGGAGCCCCATCATGCGCGGACACGATGAGCAAAGCACTCACATGTTCAGCTACCTGTCGCCGGAACAGCGCGTGCCAGCCGACCATCCGCTCCGCGCGGTTCGCGCGCTGACGGACGAAGCGCTGAGAACGATGTCGCGCAGGTTCGCCGGCCTGTACGCCAACACAGGGCGTCCGTCGATCCCGCCGGAACAGCTGCTGCGCGCGTTGTTGCTGCAGGTGCTCTACACGGTGCGGAGCGAGCGGCTGCTGATGGAAGAGCTCAATTACAACCTGCTGTTCCGCTGGTTCGTGGGCTTGAATTTGGACGACCCGGTTTGGCATCCCACCACGTTTGCCAAGAATCGCGACCGGCTGCTGGCGGGCGATATCGCGGCCGCCTTCTTTGATGCGGTGCAGGCCCACGCGCGGGCGGCCGGGCTGCTCTCGGACGAACACTTCACTGTGGATGGGACCCAATTGGAAGCGTGGGCCAGCCTGAAGAGCTTTCGGTGCCGGGACGCGGCGGAGAGCGACCCGCCCGATGACCCCGGGAATCCCACGGTCAACTTCCACGGGGAGCGGCGGCGCAACGACACGCACCAGTCGACGACCGATCCGGAGGCGATGCTGCATCGGAAGGGCCAGGGGAAGGAAGCCAAGCTGGCGTATCTGGGCCACGTGCTGCTGGACAATCGACAGGGACTTGTCGCCAACGTCTGCACGACTCACGCGACGGGGACCGCCGAACGCGAGGCAGCGGCGCTGTTGCTGGAGGCCAGCGCGCCGCCGGGCAGCACGGTCGGGGCGGACAAGGGCTACGATGTGGCAAGCTTTGTGGCCGCTGTCCGTATCCGGGCCGTCACGCCCCACGTTGCTCAGAAGGTCCGCTGGAGTGCGATCGATGGCCGGACCACGCGGCATGCGGGCTATCACGTCAGTCAGCGGAAACGGAAACTCGTAGAACAGGTCTTTGGCTGGATGAAGACCGTCGGCGGCTTGCGCAAACTCCGGCATCGCGGTGTCGCCCTCGTGGATTGGCAGCTTACCTTCGCCGCCACGGTCTATAACTTGGTCCGGCTGCGGAATCTGGAGGCGAGGTGTCCCTGATCACCGGCCGCGCGTGTCGCTGGCCCCTTGATCGGGGGCCAGCGCACAGCCGTGCGCACCGTTGTCGGTCGGTGGTGACTCGCATGATCCTTAGAAAACGGCCCGATCACCCGGGTTCTTCAGCAGCCTGCTAGTGGCGCGTCTTGCCTGAAGAAGGCATGGGACTGCCCGGCGTCACGCAGCGACGATCACGCGACGCCCGGAGCGCGCCCTTTGCCGACGCCCTCGGTCTCTGCTGGTTCGGCCTGACGGGCCTACCTGGCCCCGCCGCCAGAGTTATCGACGCCCAGGAAGAAGTCCCGCCCGTCGGTCAGCGTCACGGACTGCCCGTTGGCCTTCGGCGCGCCGCTCTTGGCTGCATAGCCCTCAACCAGAATCTCGAGGCCAATCGGGAAATCCGTTTTCCGGAGTCCGCGGCGCAGCAACGCGTTCGGACCGCCTGCCTCAATTGCCCAGTTGACGACCGTACCGTCATCCTGCGTCACGTCGACGTAGAGCCAACCGTGCGGGTTGACCCACTCCATCTTGGTGAGCACGCCCTGCAGAGTGACCGGCTTTTCAACGTCGAATTCCGCCGCAAACGAGTGGTGCGCCGAGGCTGGCACCGTCGCCAAGAGGAATCCACCTACGAGAATTAACAGCAGCTTTGCTTTCATGGTCTCTACCCTCGATTCGTACGATAGCATGCGGCCATATAGCCGCTCGGAGCCGGGAGGCCGGCGTGCACACGCCCAGCCAGCCTCACGATCGAACACGCGGCGACAAACGTGTTACGCGCGTCGCGCAAGGGAGAAGACATGATACATCGATCACGGCGAGCGTTCAGCGGCGCCACGGCAATCGCCGGCGTGTGCCTGCTGAGCGCGGCGATCGCCGGCGGCCAGGCCGCATCCCCGCAGGCCCCGTCGACGAACCCGCCGCTGGTGGACGACGTCTTCACCAACGTCGCGCTGCTCAGGGGCATCCCCGTGGATACCTTCTTCGAAACGATGGGCATGTTCGCTGCCGCCATGGGCAACGACTGCACGTATTGCCATTCTTCCGACGCCTACTTCGACAAGGAGGCGTTTGCCGTGCCCACTCCGAGAATTATGCGAGCACGCCAGATGATCGTAATGATGAACGCGATCAACGAGACATATTTCGCAGGAGAGTCACGCGTCACCTGTTTCACCTGCCACGGTGGGAGTTCGACCCCCGGAGAAGAGCCGGATCTCGCCCTCCAGTACGGCCCGCCCACTGAAAATCCCAACGCGCGAGATTTTGCGGTCGATCCGCGGGTCTCCGCCGATCAAGTGTTCGACACGTACTTGGAAGCGATCGGCGGGACGGAGCAGCTCTCCCAGATCTCCAGCTTTGCCGCTACGGGCATCTATTCGGGTTTCGACACCGCGTTTGCGGGAGTCCCGGTGGAGGTCTTCGCCAACGCGCCGGATCAGGGTGCCATGATCGTGCACCAGTTCAACGGGGACAGCGTCAGAACCTACGACGGCCAGGGCGGCTGGATGGCAGGGCCTGACACACCAGTGCCGTTGCTGACGCTGACCGGCGGAAACCTACGTCGCGCACGACTTCAGGCGATTCTGGCGTTTCCGGCTGGCATCCGGGACGTGTTCAGCCAATGGCGGGTTGGCCGTACGGCTATCGACGATCGCGAGGTGCGAGTCGTACAAGGCTCCAACGGCGACCGGGCCCTCGTCAATTTATTCTTCGACGAGGCCGGCCTGATGGTGCGGATGGTGTCATGGACCGAAACCCCGGCGGGTCTCGTACCGACGCAAGTTGACTACACAGACTACCGTGACGTCGCCGGGATCAAAATGCCGTTTCGATGGACCGTATCCCAGACGTACATGCAGATGACCGTTGCGCTTGATGAGGTGCGGCCGAACGTCACGATTGACCCGGCGCGGTTTGGCCAACCGGCGTTGGCGCCTTGAGGCGGCTGGACGCGACGAGTCTGTTACTATCGCGCCGCGCGTTCGCCGTGACCCGCTGTCGCGATATCGATTGGGCCGCGTGCCACACGGCGACGTCGAACAGGAGGGTGTGTGCGATGCGACACCAACTAGCTCGTGTATTCATGGCAGTCGCGGTGCTGTGTGCTGCGTCGGTCCCGGCGGTGGCCCAGGTCTCCGCGCTGCCACGCACGGCCGACGGGAAGCCCGACCTGCAAGGCATTTGGCAAGCGCTCAGCCCCGCTGCATGGGATATCCAGGATCATCACGCACAACTCGGTGTGCCGCCGGGGCAGGGTGTCGTGGACGGCAATGAGATTCCCTACCAACCCGAGGCGTTGGCCCGGAAACAGCAGAATTTTGCGAACCGGCTGGCCGACGACCCTCTGACGGAGGGGTACATGCCTGGCGTGCCCAGGATCATGTACATGCCGTTTCCGTTTCAGATTGTGCAAACTGCCGACTATGTGGCCATGGTCTTCGAGTACGCGCACGGCACTCGCACCGTGCACACCAATGGGACACCGCACCCGCGGGGTCCCATCGGTTGGTGGCTCGGCGACTCGCGTGGCCACTGGGACGGGGACACGCTCGTTGTCGACGTCGTGCACTTCACGGATCAGACATGGTTCGACCAGGCAGGCAATTTCCACAGCGGCGCGTTGCATCTCGTCGAACGCTACACGCTGATGGGGCCAGACCATATCAACTACGAGGTCACGGTCGAGGACCCAGAAGTGTTCACCAGGCCATGGACGATGAGCCTACCGCTCTACCGTCGTAAAGAACCGAACGTGCGGCTGCTGGAGTACGAGCCCGCATACCTGATGCAAGAAGAACAAGCTGAGCAGGACCGCGGAAATTGATACGCGTTCCGACAAGGAGGCGTCACGTGAAAAGTAGTCATCTGGGTTCGATGCTGACTCTCGCGATCGCGCTGGCTGTGTCGCACGCGGCTGCAGCCGGTCAAAATGACACCATCCAAGCGGACGGCAACGCGCCCTCTCAGGAGGCGCAGGCCACGTTGGGCGGCTGCCCGGCCGAGGTCGTCGCCTTTCACGCGTGTGCCCTCGAGAAAGCGAAGACGTTCGAGCCGCCTCGAACGCCGGACGGACGGCCCGATCTCCAGGGATATTGGAACAACCGCCTGGCCCAGGCCTTCTCCGTCGAAGGTGTCTCGGGATCCGAGCCACTGGTCGATGACGATGTGATGCCGTGGACAATCTCGCCGGCCATGGTCGTCGACCCGCCGGACGGCAAGATTCCCTATCAACCGTGGGCCACCGCCGTTGGCAGGCTCGGCGTCAACTACGAGCAGTACATTGACCCGCGCACGGCATGTGGTCCGGGAGGCGTGCCCCGTCTCGCGCTGCAGGACGTGAACCAGATAATCCAGCCGTGGGGCGACGGCACGGTGGTGTGGCTTTTCGAGGACCACCACGTCAATCGAGTGATTACGATGGGCGACGGCCCTGCCATCGGCGAAGACATCAAGCTGTGGAACGGGTACTCGCGTGGCCACTGGGAGGGGAACACGCTGGTGATCGACGTCACCAATCTCAACGGATACACGTGGTTTGACGACTCCGGGAACTTCTATACCGACGCCGCGCACCTGGTCGAACGCTTGACCTTGGTTGACGCGGACACGATTCACTACGAAGTCACGGTCGAGGACCCGAACGTGTTTACGAGGCCGTGGAAGCTGGTGTGGGCCCTCGTGAAGCAAACGGAACCCGGATTCGAACTGCTCGAAGAGGCGTGCTGGGAGGGCGAACGCGACCTGCCCCGCATTCGGGAACAGGGCTACAAGTATTACTTCGGCGAAAGCTGGAAGGGGCGCTAGCCGACACCCCGACCCACCGTGCTACGACCGGACAAGGCTCGAAGCTCGACGATCCCCGGAGGCCCCGCGATCAGAACTCTTCGGCGGCCGTCTTGTGACGGCCGCCTCCGGGAATCTACGGCTGAGCCCCGCCTTGACGGGCGGCAGTCGCTCCAAGGAAGAAGTTCGTCCCATCCGCAAACTTCACACTCTCTCCGCTGGCCGTCGGCGTGCCATTCTTGGCGCGATACCCCTCGACCGTCAGCGCACTGCCGATCGGGAAGTCGGTCTGCCGAAGACCGCGCCGCATCAGCGCATTGGGGCCGGCCACTTCGATCGCCCAACTGACCACGCTGCCGTCTGGCTGGGCGACGTCGATGTGGATCCACCCGTGAGGATTGAGCCACTCCATCTTGGTGAGCGTGCCGCTCAACTCGATCGGCATGCTCGCGTCGAACTCCGCCGCAAACGAATGGTGGGCCATCGTCGGCGCCGCCCACAGGAACGTCAACCCCGCAACGACGAGTACGAGTCTCTTCATCGACTACCTCCATTCCCTCTGTGGGTCGAGACGGTACCACCACAACCGGGTCGCGTCAAAGCTCGGGCACCAACGCACATTGATCGCGACGTGTCGGACGGGCTGCGGTACGCCAGAATCATCAGGCGAGCACTACCGTCCGGGCCGATTCAGCATCAACTCCAGTGTGCGCGCGTTCCCCTCGTAGCACGCCTCCTCCCACAGTTCGTCTCCGTATCCCTTGTCGCGCACGAGCCGGAACGCCATCGTCCAGGGCCTCGTAAACACCGTCGGGTCCTCGATGGTGGCTGTGTACTGAATCGTGTCTGGGTCGACCAGCACGAAACGCTCGTCGACGCGCATGGCATCACTGTGAAAATCGCCAACGACGTCGAATCGAGTCTGGTCGTTGTGATTGGTGACTTCAACCACCAATGCGTCGTCCTCCCAGCGGCCAACCGAATCCCCCATCCACAGCTTGATGGACTCGGCAATATGCGGACGCCCGTCCAGAGGGATGACCCGAAACGTATGGTGCGCCATGTTGAAGATCGCGACCGAATCAGCGGTCTGAAGAATTTCGATCTCGCGGTTGTACAGATGATGCGGCACGCCCTGCATGAAGCAGCGTGCGTCTGGGTTGATGTTGTCAGGCGTCGGCTCCGTGTGGGTGTCAGAGATCTCTTTCGCCTTCGCGGCCGCCCACGGTTGGTACGGAAGCTTTCCGTCCGGGGGATCCACGATCCGGCTCATCCCTCTCACCTCGGGATTGGGCGTGCCCCGCTGATAGATCCAGTGCATTTCGAGATCCTGGATGTTGTAGCTCCCCCCGGGGGAGACTCGCCAGAATCCCTGGAGATCCGGCTGGCCATCCGCCGTTCGGGCGGCCGTGAATGCCCCCGCGTCAGTCGCCGGCGCTTGCCCGGCGACCTGGGACGGCATGAGCAACGAGACCACCACGACGGTCGCGAACGCGACGCTGACACCCGAAAGCTGATGGTTCACCTGTGACCTCCTCTGGCGTTCACTCCGTCCGATCTAGAGCGGTGGGCGCTGCCACGTCTGCTCGAAATCGAACGTGTAGCATTCGTATTCCAGAATACGCACGTTCTCGTCCAGACGCCGGTAGAGCGGCATGCGTATCGTCCACGGTCGCGTGAAGACACTCGAATCCTCGATCGTGGCCTCGTAGTCGATGTGGTCGGGGCCGCGCGGCGTATACCGCTCAACCACGTGAAGCGCGTCGCTATGAAAATTCCCGGCCCGGTCGAACCATGTCTGATCCGTGAAGTAGATCACGTCCACGACAAGCGTGTCCCCTTCCCAGTGGCCGCGCGAGTCTCCCATGTACCAGCTAATCGGGCCACGGGGATGTGGAGTGTCCATGAAAATACGCCGAACCGTGTGCGCATACTCGTACACGATCGCAATGTGTTCGGCGTTCTGAAGAATCTGGAACGGGAACGGCAGATACGTGGCGCGAGGCACGCCAGGGAGATGGCACTCCTCTACCGGGTCGGCCGTCGCTCGGTTGGCGAAGTTTTCGTCTCGCTTCGCCGCGGCCCACGGCTGGTACGGAATTTCGCCGCCGTCAACCACGCCGAGACCAGCGGGCGCGTCCGTCGTCGCGTGATGCGCCTCGAGATCCCAGGCGGCCGTGTTCACCGCCTGCCATACGCCCGATAGGTCCGGCCTGCCGTCCGCGGTCCGCGGCAAGGATGCAGGCGTCTGGGCGGCGACCGGCCTCGGCCCCAACGACAAGACTGCCGCCACCACCATCATCATGTAGCCGATGAACCGCAGCGTCATAAACCGTTCCTCCGGATCCGACGAGCACAGCCGTTCGCCAGCCTGCCAGCCCGGTTGGCGGTGGGCCACATTCTAACGCGGCTCTAGCGGCTCAGCGTGGGCACCCACGGGTCCTCTGCCCAGCCCGGCCCGTGGCGAGCGACCTCGACATCGATGAGATACGGCTTGCCGTCGGCCGCCGCCCGGCGCGCGCGAGCGAGCGCGGACCTGAGTTCCACGAAATTCTGCACGCGTTCACCGTCCACCCCGAAACCCTTGGCAATCGAGGCCATGTCCATGTCGGGCTTGCCCAGGTAGTCGTGCACGTACTTGCTCGCATCGACCGAACGCCCGCCGCCCCCGAGATTCGCGATGGCTCGGTTGTGCGGGCCGCCATAGGCGTGATTGTTGTACACGATGACCGTCACTGGGAGTTCCAGCCGCGCCATGTTCCAGAGAGCGGTGGGACCGAAGATAAAGGAGCCATCACCCATCAGGCAGACCACCTGCCGGCCGGGACGCGCCAACTGGACGCCCGCCGCCGTACCCACGCCACTCCCGAGATGTGCCCCGTAGTAGTAGAAGAGCTCGCGCCCGCCGCGCGGATCGAACGTGAAGCTGTGCTCGATCTTCACCGACCCGGCCTCGTTGACGATGATGGCATCGTTGTCGGCCCACTGGGCCACTTCGTAGGTCACCCGATCGGCTTCGAGCGGGCTGGCGTCCCACAGGGGGTTTCCCGACACCATCCCGCGCAGTTCCCGGCGCCGTGCACTGAACGCCCGCACCTCGGCCTGCCGCTCGGCGATCCGCGCCCGGAGCGGCGGCGTCAAGAGATCGGTCACCGCCGCCAGCAGGTCCTCTGTCCCGTACGCCACATCCGCGACGAGCGGCGCGGCCGTCGTCATCACGTTGCCGATGCTCGCCGCGTCGTTCCGCATGTCGATGAAGGATATTCCTCGCGGCACGGCCGGCGCGGCCGAGTTGTGCTGGAACTTGTTGCCGATGTTGAGGACAACGTCTGGATCCGCCGGGTAGTCCAGCGAACCGATGCGCCCGCCCGGAAAGTCCCCCACCCAGAGCGGATGCTGGTGCGGAAAGTTCGTGTGAACCTGCCGCGCCTGCGTTACCGACAGCGCGAGCAGTTCCGCCAGCTCCACCACTACGTCGAACGCTTTGGCTTTGTAGATCTCGTCCCCGACGACGAGCACCGGCCGCTGCGCATCGACGAGGAGCCGGGCGGCACGCTCCACTTCCGCCGGATTCGGCCGGACGCGCATCCGCGGGTCCACCTGGTCGTGTCGGATGATCTCGGCCGTGAAACGCTCGGCCGTGTAGTCGCCATGCCAGGTTGCATAGGTCGGCCCATAGGGCGGCGTCCACGCGACGCGGAAGGCGCGGCGCACGGTCTCAGGAATCATTTCGGCGCGGCTCGCCGACCACGCCAGTTTGCTCATCGGCGCGGCCAGCTGCTCCTGGTTGGTCAGCTCCTCGAAGCCGTCGCGTCCGGCGGCCAGCGAATCCTCTGCGCTATACGCGTAGAAGACGAGCGGCGTCTGTTCCTTCCAGGCGTTGAACATCTGGCCGAGCGCGTTGGTCAGGCCCACCACGCCCGCTTCCATGACGATGGCCGGCTGGCCGGAGGCTTTGACGTAACCGGCGGCCATGGCGGCGCCCGGACCTTCGTGCGGCGTCAGGATGTACTGGAGCTGCGGACGGTTGACGAGCGCGTCGTAGAAGGGCGCGTCCTCGCTGGCGGAGTTGCCGAAGACGTACGTGACGCCCGAGGCGATGAGCTGCTCGGCAAAGGCCTCGCCGCCCGTGCCCTGAAAGATCTGCAGGGCCTCTGGCGACACCGGCGCCCCGCCGGGCGCCTGCGCGAACGCCGTCACCGACTCGAGAATGGAGTTCGCCGCGGCGGTGGTCACACCTGTGGCGACCAGGCGGCGGACGAAGTCGCGCCGCGAGATGCCGTTTGAGAGAAACTGTGCGACCAGATTTCTCATGACTACCTCTGCTCCCTAGAAAACTTGGCCGCCGGATTTCTGACCAACTGACTCAAGTTTTCTCGCCCCGCCGGAGCGGGGCAAGAAGATACTGCCACTAGCGAGGCGGAGCCACATGCTCGACGGTCTAAGGCGCAGCCTCGCTAGCTATCGGCCCCCGCACACGCGCGAGGTAACCGGCCATCGCGTCGATTTCGTCGTCGGTCCAGAGCGCGCCGCGCCCGATCATGCGGTAGATCACGCTCTCCCACGCCGTCTGATCCTGCTGAAGGTCGCCCCACATGCTTATTTGATGGCACTGGAAACACTTCTGCGTCAGGACGTCCCGGCCCGGCCCGTCTGGCAATGCGACCTGGCTTGACGGCCGGGTTGCGGCCGGCGCATCCAGTCCGAAATGCTCCCCCAGGTAGCTCGAGATGGCTTCGGCGTCGGTGGCGGCGATTGGCGCGCCGAGGTCGATCATGTCCTGCACCGTGGCACGCCAACGGTCCCCGGTCGTTCTCTTGCTAATCGCCTCGTCCAACGAATGGCAGCTCGCGCACTGCGCGGCAACAAGCGCCCGGCCCGGCCCATCAGGCAGCGTGCCCGCACGATCCTGAGCGCTCTGCTCCTGGGCGCCCTGCGCCGCGACGGGGCGCGGCGCGGCTGCAATCGACACGCACAGGAGAAGCGCGGCAGCGGAAATTAACCTCGACATTGGCAACGACTCCAACAATAGCGGGGTCCGCAGCGAAAGGCTAGCAGCCCGTGGCGAAAGTCCATCTGCACTCGACGAGCGACGCCGGACTTTCACCACGGACTGCTAGCGTAAGACGTCACGCTATGATGAAACGGTGAAGCCAATGTCAATCGCTCAGGCCTCCTGTCCCGCCTGCGACACTGTCAAGGTTCACGCGATTGACTCCTGGCCCATGCATGCCAAGCGCACGGCGGTTGCCTGTGACGAATGCGGCCTGCTGTTTGTCCATCCGCGGCCAACACAGGAAGAGCTGGCTGCCCATTACGCACCCGGTGGCAAGTGGCAGATCAAGAAGCAGAGGCCCGTGAACCCGGCGATAGAGGCCCTCCTCGCTGCGGCTCATCTGGTCGCGTTGTCGACCTTCGATCGCCACTTCCGGGCGAGTGAGCCCGCGACACGGTCGCAGGTGATGGATTACGGGTGCGGCTCTGGCGGCTGGTTAAACACGTTCCAGGACCACGGGTGGGAGACGTTTGGGATCGAGCCATCGACAAATGCCGCGTTTGTCCGGCATAGCCGGTTGGCGGCAGTGCCCGCCGATGAACGGTTCGATTTCGTCATCGCTCATCATGTTCTCGAACATCTGGGCCGACCACTGGACACGCTGCGCGAACTCGCACGAGCTCTGAAGCCCGGTGGCCATTGCCTGGTCAGCGTGCCGCGCATCGATACGCTCGACGTGCATCGCGATGTCGGGTACTGCCTGCAGTCCCGGACACACATCGTCGGCTTTACCCAGGCCTGTCTGACCGGCCTGCTCGCGCGTGTCGGCCTTGGGCTCGTCGAGGCGCTACACGAACTCGATGTCGCCCTGACCAGTGGGCGGCCCTCGTCGCTTCGGCTGCTGGCACGGAAAGGTGCGCCGACGATGCTGAGGGAGGATCCCATCGCGGCGCTTCAGCGTGTCGTGGAGCTGGTGCCCCAGGTCGACGCGCGTCGATAATCAAGACGCTCAGAGCACTGTCGATCGTGAATCGATCGCGGGCGTTCCGCGCCGATGGGGACACACGCGCCGTTTTCGCCAGCGTGACGGCGCCGGACTAGATCTCATCCCAAGGAATCGGCTTCGCCAGGTCAATCGCGGGCAGCCGTTCTTGAACCGCCTCTGGATACTTCTGCGCAGCTCCAGTGTTGAAGACCACGACTCTCTCCTTGCGATCGATGCCGCCGGAATCGAGTAACTGGCCGAGCACGCCCAGACACACCGCGGTCTCCGGACAGATGGCGATTCCGTCACAGGACGCCGCAAGGCGCATCCATGTGGAAATGCCCTCTTCGGGGGCGGCCATGGCCACGCCGCCGCTCTCTCGAATCGCGTCCATGATCATGAAATCGCCCACGGCGGACGGGACCCGTATCCCGCTGGCGATGGTGGAGGCGTTGGCGAATCGCTCCGCGAACCGCCTCCCCCGCTGGAACGCCGACACGATCGGTGCGCATCCGGTGCTCTGGCAGGCAATCATCCTGGGTCTACGAGACGAACCCAACCAGCCTAACTGTTCCAGTTCGCCGAAGGCCTTCCACATGCCGATCAGTCCAGTGCCCCCACCAGTGGGATACAAGATGACATCCGGGAGCTCCCACCCTAGCTGTTCCGCCAGTTCGAGACCCATGGTCTTCTTGCCCTCGATTCTATACGGCTCTTTCAACGTAGAGACGTCGAACCAGCCCTTCTCTTTCTCTCCGCGGGCAACGATCGATCCGCAATCGTCGATCAAGCCATTCACGGTGTAGGTTCGCGCCCCGGCGAGACGGCACTCCTTCTTGTTAATCGTCGGCGTATCCTCGGGCATGAACACCCACGAACGCATCCCCGCGCGGGCAGCGTAGGTGGCCATGGCGCCACCCGCATTTCCTGCCGTCGGCACGGCCAGCTTCTTCAGACCGAACTGGTTGGCCATCGTCACGGCGAGCGCCATACCCCGTGCTTTGAAGCTTCCAGTCGGGAGTCGACTCTCGTCTTTGATGAGCAGCTCCGACATGCCGAAGTGCGCGGCGAGCCGCCGGGCCGCCAGAATGGGCGTCGCGGTTTCGCCAAGGGACACGATGTGCGCGGGGTCCGATACCGGAAGGAGTTCCAGAAACCGCCAAAGCGTGGATGCTCGATCGGATAGGTCCCGTTTGTGCAGACGTTGCTTGACAGCGTCTAGATCGTAGCGAACCCAGAGCGGCTTGCCGCAGGCGGTACACAAGTTGTGAACCTCGCCCGCTGCGTAACGCTCGCCGCAATTGGCGCATACCAAGTGAGTCACAAACGGCATGGGTCAGTGTAGCCCGGCGTCAGGCTATTCCGAATCCCGGCCAGTAGGTGGCGAGCAGGTAGCCGACGACCATCACGACCAGCCACAGCAGCCCCGTCAGGATCAGTCCCTTCCCGAACATCGTTTTAACATCGACGCCATACCCTGCCGCGATCGCGCACCCACCTGATGATGACGGCAGCATGAGACCGCAGTTCCCGGCCACAGCAACGATATACACGAATGGGATCGGATTCATTCCTAAAGACTGGAACGTCGTGATGGTGATCGGGACGGTCACGGCGATCGCCGCTGTGTTACTCGTCGTCTGGGTCAGCACGATGGTGAGCAGAGAAAAGACAGCCACGGCGCCGAACCCTCCACCGCTCGCCGCCGGGGCAAGGCGGGTGGCCATCCATGTCGCGGCTCCCGTATCGGCCAGCATGCTCCCCAGCGCTGCTCCCCCCGCGAACAAATACAACAGGCCCCAGATCATGTGCTTCTGGGCGTACTCCCATCGGAGGAGGGGCTCTTGGTCATGGCGAATCACAAAGGCCATGAGGCCGAGCGTCAGGAAGCCGAAGGCGGGGTGAAATTCGGGAAGCCAGGTCGCGTAGAGTGCCCTCGTGAATGCCAAGAATATCGCCGTCCCGAAGAGCGCGAGGCCCCACCGCTCGGGCACGCCCATCCTTCCCAGCTTCGCGAGTTCGTCCGCGAAATAGGCACGGCCCACCGCGCGATCTGCGGCTTCCGGTCGAAAGGCACTTCGAATGAACAGCAGCGCCACCACCATGACAATGACCGTGAGCGGCAGGAGCCGTGTGACCCACGTCCAGAACAGAAACTCGCCTCCTGTCACGGACTCCTCGAGAAATCCGACCGTCAGCAGGTTCGGTGCACCTCCAAGAGGTGTCGCGGCTCCCCCGACACTCGTCCCCCACGCGACCGCCAGTCCAAGCGCCGTTCCGAAACGGCTTGACCCGAGATCCTTGATACCGATGAACGCCAACATGGCCACGACGATCGGCATCATCGCCGCCGCCACGACGGTGTTGGGAAGGATCGTGCTCAGCACCATCGCGATGCAAAACCAGGCCACGATCTGATGGTTGCGGTTCGCCCCGAGCGCGAGCAGCGACGCAAGTGCGATACGGCGGTCGAGACCCCAGCGACTCCACAGCGTGGCGAGGATATTCGCGCCGAGAAGCAAAATGACAAGCAGGCTGGCATACGCCGGGAGGAGCTCGCGGACGGGCACCACCTGGAACACGGCCGCAATCACCAGCGGCAGGAAACCCGTCACCGCCAGGTGCACAGGCTGCGTGACCCACCACCACGCCATCCACAGCAACAGTCCGAACGCACTCCGCGCTGCCGGATCGAGAGACTCGGCCGGAACGACATGCATCAGCGCGAAGAGCACGGGCCCCAGTACGAGGTTGCGAGTGGTGTTACTTGCGGCGCTGGTCATCGGGCGGGTTCGATCGTCACGGGGCTACTCTACTCGCCTCCTCGGCCTCCCACACAGGTACCGGTGCCCTCTTGAACGAAGACAGCCCCCAGAAGGCTGGAGGCAGGAGCCATCTCACCGTCAAGCCGCGTGCTATCATCCGACCGCAATGCAGCCTCTGGACGAGATCTTCGTTGTAGACCTCTCCCGCATTCTGTCGGGCCCACTGTGCACGATGCTGATGGGCGACATGGGTTCCCGAGTCGTGAAGGTGGAACCCCCACCGTATGGGGATGACAGCCGGCGATGGGGGCCACCGTTTGTTGACGACGTCAGCACCTATTTTCTGGCCGCCAATCGCAACAAGCAGAGTCTCGGATTGAATCTCAAGACGCCGGAAGGGAAAGACATCCTCTGGAAGCTCCTGGACCGCGCCGATGTCGTGGTCGAGAATTTTCGCCCTGGCGTACTCGAGCGGCTCGGGTTCGGTTACGAGGATGTGCGGCGCCGCAATGAGCGCATTATCTACTGTTCGGTGTCGGGCTTCGGCCAAACCGGTCCAGCGCGCCTTCGTTCCGGCTACGACGTGGTGGCGCAGGGCGAATCGGGGTTGATGGACATGACCGGGCACCCGGACGGCCCTCCCGCGAAGATGGGCACGTCAATGGCCGACATCGTCGCGGGCCTGTACGCCTTTCAGGGAATCTTGCTGGCATTGCTGGCCCGGCACCGCACAGGCAAGGGGCAGGCGATCGACATCAGCCTGCTTGACGGGATGGTGTCAACCCTCACGTATCTGGCGACGAGCTATTTTGCGACTGGCCTCTCTCCGAAACGTGCGGGCACCAAGCACCCGTCGATCGTGCCCTACGAAGCGTTTCGCGCGAAGGATGGCTACGTGAACATCGGTGCCACCAACGAGAAGCAGTGGGTGAACCTGTGCACGGCGCTCGGTTTCCCAGCGTTGGCATCGGAAGCCCGCTTCGCAACGCCCGCAGACAGACTGGCTCACTACGACGAGCTCAGACCCGTCATCGACGAGGCCGTGTCGACGATGACACGCGACGAGGCGATGCAGCGGCTCATGGAGTTCGACATCGCGGTCGGACCGGTCAACACCGTGGCCGAGATTCTTGCGGATCCCCAGATCCACGCGCGTGAGATGGTCGCGGAGTTGACGCACCCCGAGTACGGCCCCTTCAGATTCCTCGGCATTCCGATCAAGATGTCGGACACCCCGGGAGCCCTCCGAACGGCTCCCCCTCGATTCGGGGAACACAACCGCGCCGTGCTCCTGGACCTCGGCCTGACCGACAGCGCTATCACCGCCCTCCACGCGTCAAAGGTCATCCACGCGGCTTCCACATCGGCGTCGATGGCAGCGGGCGTAGCAGCGCCGTAGGTTCATGAGCGCCCATCGCCGCTCGCCTGTATCCGAATTCGCCCAGCTCATGTTCGCCACGGCCCTCAGCGCCGGGTAGCACACCATGCCGACGTCTTTCTTCGCCGACCTGCTGCATTCCATCGCGGCACGTGGTCGCGCGATCCTGAACCGCGCACAGCGAGGTGACAGCCGCCCATCATCAGAGAGCCTCCTCGATCTTTGCGAGGAACTGCTCTCTCGCCGCGGGGAGGCCTCCGGCGTCGCACTCGCTCGCGACGTACTCGCGCACTTCTCCCGTCTGACGTCAGATGCGCACCTGGTCTTTTTCGAAGCGCTCGCATCCCGCTTCGGGCCTGACCACGAACGTCTTACAGCCGCCGTCGACGCATGGCGACAGGATCCGACCGGTAAGGCTACCGTCGAGCTGTCAGCCGCTGTTGAGCCACGACGCCAGGAACTGTTTCGGCGTCTCAACCTCGCTCCCGGTGGGACCGCGATGTTGGTAGAGATGCGACGGCAGCTCATGGCATTCACGAAGGGTCGCGCTGATCTTGCCGTCATCGACGCTGACTTCGTGCATCTGTTTTCGTCGTGGTTCAACCGGGGGTTTCTGTTGATGCGACGGATCGACTGGTCGACGTCGGCCTCGATCCTGGAAAAGATCGTGCGCTACGAAGCCGTGCATGCGATCGATTCCTGGGACGACCTCCGCAGCCGCATCGAACCGGTGGACCGACGCTGCTACGCCTTCTTCCACCCGGCGCTGGTCGACGACCCGCTCATCTTCGTGGAGGTCGCGCTGACGCGTGGGACGCCTGAGGCGATCGGCCCGATTCTCGAGAAGGAACGCACGATCCTGGGCCCGGAAAAAGCCAACACGGCCGCGTTCTACTCGATCTCCAACTGCCAGCGTGGGCTTGCGGGCATCTCCTTCGGCCACTTTCTCATCAAGCAAGTCGCCGAGGAGATTTCACGGGAGCATCCCGAACTGTCGACCTTCGTCACGCTGTCGCCCACACCTGGCTTTGCGAGATGGCTGGCGCGTGAACGCGCGGCCGTGGGCTCTACGTCACTCGACGCACACGACCGCACCGCGCTTCAGGCGCTCGACACGCCGGACTGGCCCGCGAACCCAGTGCTGCAGCAAACACTGCGCGAGCCGCTCCTGCGCGCCGCTGCCGTCTACCTCGTCTCCGCCCGAGGCGACACGGGAGCGCCACTCGATCCGGTCGCTCGTTTTCACCTGGGGAACGGCGCCCAGCTCGAGCGCGTCAACTGGCTGGCCGACACGCTGCCGAAGGGCCTGAGCCAGTCCCATGGGCTGATGGCGAACTACCTCTATGACCTCGGGAACATCGAGAGAAACCACGAGGCGTATGTGGAGAACCATACCGTCCTCGCCTCCAGTTCGGTCCGGCGACTCGCTCGGGCCAGCTCACCGGGCAAGGCCGGTGGGCGGCCAGGTGTCGAACCCGCGTTGCCAGCCGCGACTCCCACGGCGAACGGCGGCGAACGCCTCCGACTGGCGCCTCGATAGCTGCCAGTCGTCAGCGGCTCCTAAGTTCCCACTCTTCCGGTCTCAGCCGCGTCCGCTGGCGAAAGCCTCAACGCGTCGATGCGTCACGCCGACGCGGCACACACTCCTCACGCGAAGGATGAGACGACACTGGAGAGGGAATAGGGGAAGAAGCGGGGTGGGTGTTGGTCGAAAGGGCCGGCCACCGGTCCTCTCGCGTCATCACGCGGAGGGCCGTGACCGGCTGCGGTAATTGAGCGCCGGGGCGCGCTTGCCTCGTGCCTGTCTAGCCGCGCTCTCGACCCACCATCGCATGAGTCGACGTCACGCACGGCGGCTGCTCGATGTACGCCCCGCCCGACGTATTCAACTGTCGGACTTCGGGGTCCATGACGTACGGTTCGACCAGCACCTCCGGGTCGTAAACGGTCGCCTGATAGTGAAGCGTGTTGCCGTCGCGACGAAAGCGCTCCTCGACACGCATGTCTGCGGTGTGGAACCAACCGGGCCATTCGATCCATGTCTCCTGATTGAAGCCCACGACATCGACAACCAGCGTATCGCCCTCCCAGCGGCCGATCGAATCTCCCATAAAGGTCTGGTCGAGCGAGGCCACGGGGTCATGGGGACGCCCGTCCGTGGGAATGATGCGGAAGACGTTTCCTGCGTTGTACATGAAGATGATTTCGTCGGCCAACTGCACGATCTTCACCGGAGGACCCATCCGCGGCACACCTGTCGGCATGCAATGAAAGGCTGAGTCCTCGTAGTTGCCGTGCATGTCCAGGAACTGCACCTGCTCCCAGTGTTCAGGCTTGTACAGCGGCGGGTTCGAGTAGAGCCTCTGGTACATGCCGGCGTCCCGCTCGCCAAACGTGGGATTGCCCTTGCGGTACGTCACCATGCGAGCCAGTACCCTCACGTTATCGTTTCCGATCTCCGCGAAGTTCGCGTATTCGACCAACTCACCCTGGTCGTTGATGGCGGTAACCGTACCGCCTTGACCTCCACCGCCCCAGCGGCCGCTCAGGTCGGGATGTCCATCCGCCGCACGCGGCGTGGGCGCAGTCTCACCCGACTGGGTGGCCACGTGGGCCGGAACCAAACACAACACCATTGCCACGCCGGCAGCGGTGGCAACGGACCGGACGACACCACTTCTCATATGGCAGCTCCTTCAGAGAAATCAGAAAATTGCCGACTAGCGAGCGCCGTAGTCGTGCCAGAAGTCCATCTTCTGACCCGTCGGCAGCGTCCACGTCATGATGTAGCCACTGGGCGTGCCGTCCCGGGCCAGCGCAACGAGCGCGGAATAGGTCTCCCCGACCGGGAACACACCGCGCGCCGAGATGCCATTTCGACGATACCCTCCAGGACCAGAACCATCGATCTGCCACGTCGTGACGGACCCGTCTTCATTGGTCACATCGATGTACCACCGCACGTGCGGGTTCACCCACTGCACCCGCTTCATCACGCCGGTGATCTCCTGTGTGCTGTCCTTGTCAAATTGCGCCTGGGCTGCGTGATGCGCCACGAGCGGCACGGTCGACAACACCAAGCCCGAGACAAGCAACGCCATGACAAATCTGAAGCGCATCCTACTATCCTCCTGAGCGGAACCGACCGTCGGCCTGCTCCCTGTTCCACGGATCGAAGCCGGTCATACCCTCAACCTAGCCGAATTTCTCGCCAATGACGCTCATGTCGTGACGACTCACTGCCCTCCCACACCTGGTGGCACCGGCATGATGACATACGGGTTGTAGGTATTGGTCAACGTGACAGTCAAGTCCAACAGCGTGTCGCCGCCGCGGCGGCGAACGATGCGGCCTGGAAACATCACGTCGCTCTTGTAATCGGCCTCGTTCCAGTCGCCGTAATTACTAAACGTCGTTTCCGTGACGACGCCGCCCACGTCCGTCACGACCGATTCGAGGCGGTTCGTAATCTCGAATTGATCCCCGTTATCCAAGGTGTGTACCGTCACATCCGTCGTATTCAGCCGCGCCTTCGCCGTCCCCGTCAACGGAACCGGCAACGGGAAGTTCACGTAGACTACGCCGTCTTCCAGCGTCACCGTCGTATTCGCGCCGGCCGCGACGGCAGCCTTGACGACACCATGGGGAAGGCTCCATATCTGCACCAGGCGATCCACCGCCTCGTCTGGCGCTGCCGTCGCGACGCCCTGTCCTGGCACCAGCCCGGCACCGGGTTCCGACTCGTTCCACGCGACGTCGCCAGCCACGACCGCAATGCGTCGTGAGGGTTCTCCGGCCGGCTCCGCCACAGTGAAATCGGCGCGCATACCGGGAACATCGTACCTGACAGTGCCCCGGTAGCTCTCCAGGTTGCGCGACTGCCCACCAACCATCATCGTACCGGTGCCTTGGTAGTCGACGGTCAACACCGCGTCGATGTTGTCCCGCCTCCGCAACATGCCGAGGAAGTCGGCCGCCTTGTACAGCGTGGACTCCACGTCCGGCGCGACGGTCGGAGGCGCTACGGTTTTCTGCTCGGTGTCGGTTGCCGGAAGACTTGGCAGGAACTCGTCTGGGTGGACCCCGAATTGAGCACTGGCGTCAGGACATACGAGGGCAACGAGCCCCAAGACCGTCAACACCTTCGTTCGCATACGCATGTTCTGCTCCAGAGCGAGCCGCGGGAGGGCTCCCCAAATGTGAAATATGGACGACCACCAGCCATAGCGGGCCAGCGCTGGTCTGGGCACCGACGCCACATCGAAGTCGGTATAATCCACGGTAAGAGTGCTCCGTTCCGTTGGTCCTGTCAACTGGGAAATTAGGGGCGCACACACAACTCTCTCAATTGCCTAAAACCTGACAGCGGCATATCATCCCCCCCCTACGGCGCGACTCACAGCGAAGACTCAGACTCACAACGAGCCGAGGCACACAGAATGATCATCTACGGCGTGGCGCTGCTGGCGACCTGCCTTGTGACGGGCATGACCGCGGGCGAATATCTCGGTATCGCCATCGGCGTGGAGGCCAACGTCGGCGGGGTCGGTATCGCGATGCTGCTGCTCGTCGTTGCCTGCAACGTCGGCAGATTCAAGCTCCCGGTCGACGGTCCCTCAGGCGAGGGCATCAAGTTCTGGAGCGCGATGTACATCCCGATTGTTGTCGCCATGGCGGCGCGACAGAACGTGGTCGCTGCCGTTGACGGAGGCCTGCTGACCATTGTGGCTGGCGTCGCTGCCGTCATCGTCAGCTTCGCGCTCGTGCCGGTACTCAGCCGCATCGGCCGGGGCACCGGGCCTGTCCTCACTGACAGCAACACTGGCGGGATCGCGCGCTAGCAGGCTGCTTGGACACGCTGCTGACAACCATTCGCAGCAACGGCCTGGTCGTCGCGTTTGCCGTGGTCGGCCTCACCGTGTGGGTCTCCAATCTCATCGCCAATAAGTTCACCGCGGGACGAATCCACGGCTCAGCGATCGCGATTACGCTGGGCCTCGTCGCCGCCTACGTCGGTGGCAGGTACACGGGTGGCGGAACTGGTGTCGCAGATATCAGCCTGCTTGCTGGGGTCGGCATCATGGGCGGCGGCATGTTCCGGGATTTCGCCATCGTCGCAACGGCCTTCGGGGTCAAGGTCAGTGAACTCAAGAAGGCGGGCACGGCCGGTGTGATCTCGATTTTCGCGGGAGTCGTGGTGTCGTTCGCGGTGGGCGCCGCCGTCGCCGTGCTCTTTGGCTACACCGACCCCTGAGCGTGGCGGCCGGCCTGGTCAAGTCCATCCTGGTGATGATCGGCACGCCCATGGTGGCCAAGATAATCGGACTGGACAATCCCCAGTCGGCCATGGTCTTCGGTGGCTTGATGGGCACGACGAGTGGGGTTGCTGGCGGTCTGGCAGCGACGGACCCGAGGCTGGTCCCGTACGGTGCGATGACGGCGACCTTCTACACGGGGCTCGGTTGCCTGCTGGGACCATCAGTGTTGTTTTTGACGGTGGCAGCGCTCTTTTAGGAACACAGTTCAGGAGTACGTCAGATGAAGCGGGAGGCAGCGGCATGAAAGCAGACGCGACAAGAGAAAACCGCCGGGATGTGCGGCGGCCGTGGTCGGCTGGCAGCGTCATCGCAATGGCGGCGGTGTGCCTGTTGGGCGTCGCGTTCGTGGCTAGCCATGGGGTGACAGCGCAGGCACAGGTGCAGCCGATGGCGGAGGAGGTGTACCTGAACGTCCAGGTCCTGAAGGGCATTCCGGTGGACACGTTCAACGACACGATGGGCATGTTCGCCTCCGCGCTCCTTCTCGACTGCGTCGGCTGTCACGTCAAGGAGATCAACTTCGACACCGCGGCGTTTGCGACGGCGACGCCGCGTATACAGCGGGCGCGGCAGATGGTGATCATGATGAACGCCATGAACAGGACGTACTTCGGCGGCGAGCAGCGCATCACCTGTTTTACCTGTCACAACGGCGATTACCAGCCGGCGGCCGCCCCGAGCTTGAGGGTGCAATACGCGGATTTGATCGACGATCCCTCGCCTCTGAGGTTTTTTTACAGCATCGGCGCACCGCCCGCAGAGGAGATTTTCGCCAGGTATATCGAGGCACTTGGCGGCGCGGAGCAGGTAGAGAGCGTCACGAGTATCGTCGCCGCCGGGACCTACGCGGGGTTCGATACGCTTGACCGGGAAGTGCCGCTTGAGATTTATGCAGCATCGCCGAACCGGCGCACGCTGGTCGCGCACTGGGGGGGCGACGACGATCTCATCTGGGCGTTTGACGGCACCAACGGCTGGCGGGTGCAGCCAACGGCTCCGGCACCGCTAATCGAACTGACTGGCGGGAACCTCGTCGGTGCCGGGATCGACGCCATGGTGTCGTTTCCAGCGCAACTCTCTCAAGCGTTCGACGAATGGCAGGTCGGCTACTCTGAGCTCGATGGTCAGGAGGTCGAGGTCGTTCGGGGTATCAAGGCTGGTCAGCGTCCCGTCAACCTGTACTTTGACGAGTCCGGTATGTTGATTCGCCTGGTGCGCTGGACAGAAACAGGGGCCGGCCCCGTGCCCGTTCAGACTGATTATTCTGACTATCGTGACGTAGCCGGCGTCCAGATGCCGTTTTACCAGGTTGTGACCTGGACCAACGGGCGGTCGGTCATCGACCTGAGCGAAATTCGCGCGAATGTGCCGATTGACGCCGCCAGATTCGGAAGACCAGAGCTGCTGGCGGGGCCCTAAAACAGGCCCCTAGCAGGCTGCTGAAAAACTCCGTGAAATGGGATCGACAGATCGATCCCGGCGTACTACCATGCTCCCAACACCGCTGAAGGGAGCCCCATCATGCGCGGACACGATGAGCAAAGCACTCACATGTTCAGCTACCTGTCGCCGGAACAGCGCGTGCCAGCCGACCATCCGCTCCGCGCGGTTCGCGCGCTGACGGACGAAGCGCTGAGAACGATGTCGCGCAGGTTCGCCGGCCTGTACGCCAACACAGGGCGTCCGTCGATCCCGCCGGAACAGCTGCTGCGCGCGTTGTTGCTGCAGGTGCTCTACACGGTGCGGAGCGAGCGGCTGCTGATGGAAGAGCTCAATTACAACCTGCTGTTCCGCTGGTTCGTGGGCTTGAATTTGGACGACCCGGTTTGGCATCCCACCACGTTTACCAAGAATCGCGACCGGCTGCTGGCGGGCGATCTCGCGGCCGCCTTCTTTGATGCGGTGCAGGCCCACGCGCGGGCGGCCGGGCTGCTCTCGGACGAACACTTCACTGTGGATGGGACCCAATTGGAAGCGTGGGCCAGCCTGAAGAGCTTTCGGTGCCGGGACGCGGCGGAGAGCGACCCGCCCGATGACCCCGGGAATCCCACGGTCAACTTCCACGGGGAGCGGCGGCGCAACGACACGCACCAGTCGACGACCGATCCGGAGGCGATGCTGCCTCGGAAGGGCCAGGGGAAGGAAGCCAAGCTGGCGTATCTGGGCCACGTGCTGCTGGACAATCGACAGGGACTTGTCGCCAACGTCTGCGCGACTCACGCGACGGGGACCGCCGAACGCGAGGCAGCGGCGCTGTTGCTGGAGGCCAGCGCGCCGCCGGGCAGCACGGTCGGGGCGGACAAGGGCTACGATGTGGCAAGCTTTGTGGCCGCTGTCCGTATCCGGGCCGTCACGCCCCACGTTGCTCAGAAGGTCCGCTGGAGTGCGATCGATGGCCGGACCACGCGGCATGCGGGCTATCACGTCAGTCAGCGGAAACGGAAACTCGTAGAACAGGTCTTTGGCTGGATGAAGACCGTCGGCGGCTTGCGCAAACTCCGGCATCGCGGTGTCGCCCTCGTGGATTGGCAGCTTACCTTCGCCGCCACGGTCTATAACTTGGTCCGGCTGCGGAATCTGGAGGCGAGGTGTCCCTGATCACCGGCCGCGCGTGTCGCCGGCCCCTTGATCGGGGCCAGCGCACAGCCGTGCGCACCGTTGTCGGTCGGTGGTGACTCGCATGATCCTTAGAAAACGGCCCGATCACCCGGGTTCTTCAGCAGCCTGCTAAGTCTCTTCCTGTCTCTTTATCCTGTCCCTCTTCCATAACTAGAGATTGACTTTTGACTTACGAGGAGTATTCTTCGCTCCGGTGGCAGCCGGCTCAGGCTTGAGTGCATTGAGCCGCGACAGCTCGCCGTTCCCGTCGTCTTCGCACTACTCGCCGTTCCCGTCGTCTTCGCACTACTCGCCGTTCCCGTCGTCTTCGCACTACTCGCCGTTCCCGTCGTCTTCGCACTACTCGCCGTTCCCGTCGTCTTCGCACTACTCGCCGTTCCCGTCGTCTTCGCACTACTCGCCGTTCCCGTCGTCTTCGCACTACTCGCCGTTCCCGTCGTCTTCGCACTACTCGCCGGGGAAGATCGCGTTGCACAGTCGATCGCGTTCACAGTCGTCGGATGTGGAGTCGCTGGCAGGTACCTGTTCAGCGTTCTCCCTAGGAGAGATATCGATGAATCTTCGTATGAAGTGGCTAGTGATCTTCGTGAGCCTCGTCATGCTCCCCGTGGGAGCCTCCGCTCAGGAAGCGGCTATCAGTGGTGTTGTGACGGACACCACGGGCGGCGTGCTGCCAGGTGTGACGGTCGTCGCCGTGCATATTGACACAGGGAACGTCTTCGAGACGATCACTGATGGCACCGGCTCGTTCCGGGTGCCAGCGCGCATCGGCGCCTTCGAGGTCACTGTGGCGCTTCCCGGTTTCACGACGGTGACGCAGACCGGTCTCCAGTTGCAGGTTGGCCAGCAGGCGGCGATGACCTTTGAGATGGCGCCGGCGACGCTTGAGGAGACTATCACGGTCACCGGTGAAGCCCCGCTGCTCGAGACGACGAGTTCGAACGTCGGCTCCAACATCGACGCACTCCAGATGTCTGAGCTGCCGGTGAACGGCCGGAACTGGATGGACCTGGCGATGCTGGCCGCGGGGAGCCGCCAGAACGAATCGAGCGGCGCGCCGCTGATGCGCCAGGGCTATTCGCAGATCAACATCGACGGCCAACAGGTCACGACCAACTTCATCGGCCTCGGCAACGATCAGCCGCGCTTCAGTCGCGACGCGATCGCGGAGTTCGAGTTGGTCACCAATCGCTTCGATGCGACCCAGGGCCGGTCGACCGGCATGCTGGTGAACGCCGTGACGAAGTCGGGCACCAACAGCTACGCCGGGAGCGTCTCGGGGTACTTCCGCAACGATAGGTTCAACGCCAAGGACTTCATCCGAGACGAGGTCCTTCCGTACTCGAATCAACAGATCAGCACGACCATTGGCGGGCCGATTCGCCAGGATCGAATTCACTTCTTTGCCAACTACGAGTACGAGCGCGAGCCCCGCATCCTTGCGTTCAACAGCCCGTACCCGGCGTTCAACGAAGACTTCGCGTTCACGCGCTACCAGCAGACCGGCGGCGCCAAGCTGGATATGCAGTTCTCCCCGGCGCTGCGTCTGTCGGTGCGCGCGCAGCTCTACGATCAGGACTATTACTCTGGAGGTAGTGCCAGCCGCCATCCATCGGGCATCCAGGAGCAGAACCGGAACACCCAGCAGTACCTGGCCACGTTGACGCAGGTCATCGGCAACAGCGTGGTCAACGAGATCAAGGGTGGCACCAGCCGCTTTACACGCTTGAACGAGCCCATCAGCCGGTGGAACGGCGAGGACTTTCCGAACGCGGCGACCTATTCCTTCCGCCACGGCACGGCGACCCGCGTGAGGATCCGCGGCTATCGGTTCGGTGACGCGAATACGCAGAATCACAACCAGTACAAGACGTCGATTCGCGATGACCTGTCGTTCTCTTTTGCCGCACGTGGGCGGCACGATCTGAGTGTTGGCGGCGAGTTCATTCGCGACATGTCGATCTTGCGCGGTTGTGGCAGCACCTGCCGGCCGACGCTGTTGGCCACGAGGGGGAGGCCGAGCTACGAACTGCTGCAGCAGATCATACCGCCCGGAGAAAACCTCAACCCGGCCGCATGGAACTATGACCTGCTGGCGCCGTTCTCCCAGAGCTACACGCTGGGCATCCCCGACGCGGGGTTGAAGGGCTTCTACCGGGAGATGCCGTCGAACATCTACGGTGCCTGGCTTCAAGACGACTGGAGCGTCAGCCCACGCCTGACCGTAAACCTCGGCCTGCGCTGGGATATGGAAACCGGCAACGGCGCGAAAGTGTTCTTGCCGCCGATCCTGCCTGGCAACACCCCTGAGGACAGAAACAACTTTGGTCCCCGGGTCGGATTCGCGTTCACTGCTGACGACAACACGGTGATCCGGGGTGGGTACGGCAGGTTCTTCGCTGAAGGTACGGCCGACGAGATGCACCAGACGCTGCTCTTCGTACTGAGCGTGTCCCCGCAGATTCTCTCCGACGGGACGCGCGCGGACTTCCCGACGAATCCCTATAACGGCCCCCAGCCAACGCGCCAGGAACTGCTGGACAGCGCGTGCGATCTCAACGGCGGGGCGCCGGGCTGCATCCGGCGGGAGTTTGTACCCGAGCAGGTCGACCCGTTCTTCAAGACCCCGTACAGTCATCAGGCCTCCATCGGCATCCAGCGGCAGATCGGGCCTGGCATGGCGCTTGAGAGTAACTACGTCTACACCGGTGGCCGGGGCGAGGAAAGCGACCTGAACGCGAATTTGGGCTACAACCCGGATACCGGGGCCAACTACGACTACCGCGACTTCGCGCATCTCCCGATACCCACACTCGGTCGCGTCGAGTTGACGACGTTCGCGGGCTGGTCGGACTACCACGCGTGGGAGTCGAGCTTCACCAAGCGCATGAGTAACCGCTGGCAGGCTCAGGTCACCTACACGCTCGGGCGCTTCAAGGACGCCCGCCCTCTCCCGTATTCGGGCGTGATCTCGAACGGTTTCCTGGCTCGGCAGGAAATCGGCTTCCCGCTCGCCAAGGATATGGGCGGCGATTACACTATCGCCGCGTCTGATCAGACGCACCGCGCCGTGTTCAACGGTATCGTGGAACTCCCCTTCGGGCTCCAGCTGAGCGGGTTGTACTTCTATGGTTCCGGCCAGCGCTATAGCACCGACGCGGGCGGCGACGAGCGGGACCAGGGCAGCGGGGGCGAGGATCGCCTGCGCCCGGACGGCACGATCTCAGTGCGCAACAATTTCGTCGGCCTGCCTCTCCATCGCGTTGACCTGCGGCTCCAGGAGCGGATCAGCCTCGGCAACGGCCCGACGATCGACGGTATCTTCGAGATCTTCAACGCGTTCAACCATGCGAACTACGGGAACTACACGACCGACGAGAGCAGCAGCCGCTTCGGAAACCCGACCTTCGACAGCAACATCGCGTATCAGCCGCGCTCGCTGCAGTTCGGCTTCCGCATCGCCTTCTAGAGTTCGTCACTCGCATCGTGGTTTCGCTGGGTCCCGGTTGTCACCGGGGCCCAGCGGGGCTCTCTCCATTTCCCCCCGCGGCGCGGCACCTCATCGCTTAGTTTTCGGGCTATGCTCAGCTCCACTGCCACCCCGTCGACATCCTTCGCTCGGACTTGTCTCCGACACAGCGATTCCTGATTACTGGCTCCTCGGCCACTGCTTCTCGGGATTCCAGGGAGCTGGCGCTTCAACGATGAGTCGGCACCAAGCCATAGAAGAGGCGCCTGAGTGCTGCTGCGATCCCCGACGAGCTGTCTGGCCGCGGTGACGCGGCGTGCTAACATTCGCGCGAAATACTGCCCATAGATGAGATCTTCGTTGTCGACCTCTCCCGAATTCTGTCGGGTCCGCTGTGCACCATGCTAATGGTCGACATGGGCGCCCGTGTCGTGAAGGTGGTGGCCTGATGGGCACGACGAGTGGTGTGGCCGGCGGCCTGGCAGCGACGGACCCGGGGTTGGTGCCGTACGGCGCCATGACGGCGACGTTCTTTACGGGGCTCGGTTGCCTGCTGGGACCATCAGTGTTGTTTTTGACGGTGGCGGCGCTCTTTTAGGAACACAGTTCAGGAGGACGTCAGATGATGAAGCGCTACACACTACTGGCAGCACTCGTATCGGTCACGCTCTGTGCGGTACCGGCCTCGACCGACGCGCAGGGGCGGGGGGGCGGCCCGAACATCCTCGATCCGGCGCGGGCGGAACTTCCGTGGGCGTTCCATGTCGCCATCCCGGGCCTCCAACGGGAGGACGACGGCACCGTGAAGCGGGTGCCGGGTAGCGACAAGGCCTTTACGGTGCCCGAGATCAACGACCCCTTCGCGCCGCCGGATTGGTACCCTGACGATCACCCTGTGATGCCGGAGATCGTGGCGACCGGCAGGAATCCGGAGGTGCGCGCCTGCTCCCAGTGCCACCTTCCGAACGGGCTCGGACATCCCGAATCATCCAGCCTCGCTGCGCTGCCGGCCGCCTACATCCTTCAACAGATGGCAGATTTCCGGACCGTCGACCGAAAGAATGCCGGCATCATGACGGTCATCGCGAGGGGAATGACCGATGCCGAGCTCGAGGCGTCGGCAGAGTACTTTGCCGGCCTGCCGCTGACACCGTGGACCAGGGTCGTCGAGACCGAGACGGTGCCAACGACCTACGTCGGTCCCGGCAACATGCGTTTCGAAGTGGTGGACCCGGTCGGAACGGAACCGCTTGGGCAGCGCATCATCGTGGTGCCGGAGGATCACGTGCTCGCCGAGCTTCGCGACTCCCATTCCGGATTCGTGGCGTACGTGCCGGTGGGCAGTATCGCGGCTGGCGAGAGACTCGCGACGACCGGCGGCGACAAGACGCTCCGCTGCGGCATTTGCCATGGTGCCGACCTGAAAGGCCAGGGCCCGATTCCAGGCTTCGCCGGCCGCTCGGCGATCTACATCGCGCGGCAGCTCTACAGTTTCCAGCACGGTCTTCGTGAAGGGGCCTGGAGCGGCCTGATGGCGGAAGCGGTCGCGAACCTGACCACCGAGGACTTGATAGCGCTCTCCGCGTACGCGGCGTCGCTAGAGCCCTAGGCGCATCGACGCTTCGAACGAGCGTCGGAACAGTAGAAGAGAGCGCCGCCGCTCGATCGGTCATACTCGCGTAATTGCCTCCGCGGTCACGGGACGAGCGGGTCCTTCGTGCCTGTGAGTGCGCCATCCGGGGCCGGGCGCCAAAGCGCCACCTCGTCACACTCTCGGGCAAGCTCAAAATCCTTGTCGGTCACACCTTTGGCGCTGTGTCAACTCACGCGCCTCGGACGAGCGGGTCCTTCGTGCCTGTGAGTGCGCCATCCGGGGCCGGGCGCCAAAGCGCCACCTCGTCACACTCTCGGGCAAGCTCAAAATCCTTGTCGGTCACACCTTTGGCGCTGTGGGTCGACAAGGCAACGACCACCCGACCCCATGAGACCGTCAACTCAGGATGATGATTCGCAACCTCGGCGCATAGTCCGATCGCGTTGACCAGCATCAGCGTAACCGGCCACCCCGCCGTCTCGTACGACCGCCGAATCGTGCCGCCTGCGTAGATCCAGCCCGGCAATTGCCGCAGCCGTTTTTCGATCTCTGCAGAGGAATACGTGATCTCCTTGTCCGGCATAACGCCCTCATTTTTCAGCGTGCGCTGACACGCAACGAATGGTGACGACGGTTCCTCGCCGCCGTTGTGGAGACGATCAGCACCATGGCCTCAGCCAAACGTCGGCTGTGGTCGGTTTGGCTACGACTTCGGCTGCGGCACGATCCGCAGATACGGCCGGGGCGCTTTCCAACCCTGCGGATACGTCTTCTTTGCCTCTTCATCGGAGACGGCCGGAAGAATAATGACGTCCTCGCCCTGCTTCCAGTTCACCGGCGTCGCCACTTTGTTCTTGGCCGTCAACTGCATGGAGTCGAGTACGCGCAGCACCTCGTCGAAGTTACGTCCTGTGCTCATCGGATACGCGATGATGAGCTTGATCTTCTTGTCAGGGCCGATGACAAACACGTTGCGCACCGTCTGATTGTCGGCGGCCGTCCGACCGTCGCAGCCGCCTTCGAGATCCGCAGGCAGCATGCCGAACTTCTTCGAGATCTCCAGCTTGGTGTCGCCGATCATCGGGTAGTTCGGCTCGTGACCCTGGGTCTCCTTGATGTCGATGGCCCAGCGTTTGTGATTGTCCACCGGGTCGACACTCAGACCGATGACCTTCGTGTTGCGCTTGTCGAACTCGGATTTGAGCCCGGCCATGTACCCCAGTTCGGTCGTGCAGACCGGCGTGAAGTCCTTGGGGTGCGAGAACAGCACCGCCCAACCATCACCGATCCACTCGTGAAACTTGATTGGACCCTGGGTTGTGTCGGCCTCGAAGTCTGGTGCCAGATCGCCAAGTCGAAGACTCATCTTGAAACCCTCCTGTGCAGTGATGTGTGCATCCTGCCGTTACCCCTCCCGGTTGTCGGCAAGGTCTGCGAGAAACGCGTCCTTGTGATCGACTGAGATCATCTTCGGCGTGACTGGCTCATCGGCCAGCGTATACGCGACGATGATCACGATACAGCCACCCTCTCGCCCGAGATGATATCGCTCCTCCGCATCAGATCTTCATCGATCACGATGCTGCCGACGTAGTTCAGATCCGCGCCGGTCACGGTTGCCCGGCGAATCTTCGACTTACACATGAAACGCAGCTGCATAACCCTCCAAGACGTACCAGTATAGTGGGGCCACACGCGGCGGCCATGCCCGGGGGCTTCGGTGCGCCGATCGCGGCTGGGCCGAAACGCGCAATCAGAACCTGAAGCGGATCCCAACGGTGGGCAGACGAGGAATCGACTGGTCACGCTTCTCGACGATGCGCGGCCTGTCCGAATCAGGGTCGAACTCCAGCCGCGGCTCAAATGCACCAGCATTCTTGCGATTCAACGCGTTGATCACCTCTGCGTACAACTCCCAACGCCCCTCGGCTCCGCGAGGCCGCCACGTGGCCCGTACGTCCACGCGGGCAAACACCGGGAGGCGCGCCTGGTTGAGATTGGCTACGGAGCCGAAGTCCACGGCGTACACCAGCCTGCCCTCGCTGTCGATGTCCGGCACAAGCTCGCTGGTGTCGCCATCGGCGTCCAGGTCACGCACGTCTTCTGTGCCGGCCACCCGGAGCCCAACCGGTGCGGTGCGCGGAAACCCGGAGGCCACCCGGATTGTCGACGCCAGTTCCCAGCGCGGCGTCAGCCGGTAGGACCCGACCATCGCGAACGCATGGCGCCGGTCGTACTCAAAGGCGTAGCGCCGGCCGTACGCGTCCCGATCCGCCTGGCCCCAGGTGTAGCTGGCCCACCCATTCACGCGGGCATCCGAAGGCACGCGCAGCCGGGACAGCAGCACGTCGAATCCATAGGCGCGTCCTCGGCCGTCATTGCCAGGAATCGTCGTGATGATCGGATCGGTCGGCACACTCGATGTCAACGCTGCCGGAAAGTCGTACTGCGCTACGCGCGCCCGCCGCGCCGTCTCCGACTCGAGCTGTCCGAGGAGAAGGTCCGTAAAACGCTTGTAGTAGCCCTCGACGCGCAGCGACACGCCCCCACCAATGTCTTGCTCGACGCCGGCCGAGCCGTGCCATGACTGCTCACTGCGTAGCCCGGCGACCGCGTCGTCAGACAGATCCAGCACGTAGTCGCTCTGAGCCAGCTTCTCGTAGCCTGGGCTTTGCGTATAGCGCCCCACCGCTCCCTTCACGCGGGTGGCCGATCCCAGGTCCAACGAGACGGTGATTCTCGGCGACACCAGGGTTTCCCCCGTGATACCCACGCGGTCCATGCGCAGGCCCACCTGAACCGAACCGAGCGACCCGATTTGCCGCGTGTCCTGCAGCCACACGCCGCCGCGCGTTGACCGGCGGAACGCGCTGAGCAGGTCCGGAAGGCCCGCACCGCCCTGTACGCTCGACCCGTTGGCAGCCACCGGATTCCGGTCGCCTGTGATCTCGAACCGGAGGCCGGTCGACAACCGATGCACTTCCGCGCCAGCCTCTACGACGTGCGTGGGAAAGGCCCAGGCGAATCCCTGCCGCACCGACAGGTCCTCCACCGTGAGTGCTCGCTCGAACACGACGTCAGCTGCCCCGAACGTGTCCTCACCAGGCGAGTTCGACCGGCGGCTCGTGTTCTCGAACACGGCGTCCACGCCGAATGTGGACCGCGTGTCGGAGTACGCCACCACGGTATGTGCCTGCCCCCGTACGCCGATCGACGTCTCGATACGCGCCCAGGCCAGATCGTTGTCCGTATCGTCCTGGAAGGTTCCACGCGTCGAATCCTCATCGATCTCCAGCGCCGCCGCCTGCCGGCTCCGCAAACCGAAAAGCGTGACCTTGCTCCCCGCGCTAGGTTCCCACACGCCCTTGGCCTGCAGATCGGCGAACCCTGGAAACTGCTGATCGGTAAAGCGCTCAGCGATGAGATCGTAGTAGGTGCGTCGGCCGGTCACGAGCCACGAGCCTGCCGCGTCGCCAGGCAGCGGACCTTCGAGCACCAGGTTGGTGTCCGTGATGCTGAGCGACGCCGACCCCGTCAAGCCATCGTCCCGCCGGCCATCACGGTTCTCGACGACCAGCAGTGACGACAAGCGGTCGCCGTACTCGACGCTGAATCCGCCAGTGGCCAGTTCGAAACGTTGGATTGTCTCGGGGTTGAATGCGGTCGTGAGACCGAACAGCCGGTACGGATCGTGGATTTCGACTCCGTCCATGACGGTGAGGTTCTGATCGGGCGCTCCTCCGCGGACGGCAAGGCGGCTTCCAAACTCCTCAGTCGCGGCCACGCCCGGCAGCGTCTGCAAGGTGCGGTAGATGTTGTCGGCCGCGCCCGGCGTGCGCAAGACCTGCGACGGCTGCACGACCTCGGTGGCTGGTGCGGCGCCGGGCGCCGACGCCACCACGTCCACCGAGGTCGCAAACGCCGCATCGCGGGCGAGCGATAGTTCCGCTCCCGCGAGGCCGCCGTCCCCGACATCCAGTGTCGTCGTCAGTGGGAAATAGCCTGGAGCCACGACCTGTACGGCCACGCGGCCGACCGACACCAACAGTGAGAACCCTCCACCGGCATCGGTGATGGCGCGTCCCTCGCCCGCGGCGCCAGCGCCCTCAGCCAGCACGACCGCGTCGGGGATCGCTGCGCCCGTCTCCGCATCAAGCACCCGCCCCTCGACCGCGACCGCGGAAGGGACTTGCGTAAGCACCCGCACGGCACCCGGACCGACGAGGATAGCAACCGCTGCGACCAGTGGCAGCAGGATGCGCCTGAGAATCACGCCGACGCCAGTGCGATGACGACGCATGCGAACCCTAGCAGCCCGTGGTGAAAGTCCGACGTCGCACAGAGACGGGCGAGGCGTCTCGCGGACAAGGCGCGACGACTGAGAATACCGCCTGTATTTGAAGGAGGAGCAACGCGGGCCGTGAGGATGCATCGCTCGTCGAATGCAGGCGGAGTTTCACCACGGGCTGCTACGTGGCATCGATCGTCGCGTCGCCAGCTCGCGCCGCGAAACGACCGTACTTCAGGTACAACGTCGGAACGACGAACATGTTCAGCAGCGTGGACGTTATCAGCCCGCACAGAATCACAATCGCCATCGGTGTTTGAATCTCGCTCCCCGCCTCGCCGCCGCGTAGCGCCAGCGGCATCAACGCCAGAGCGGAGGCCAGGGCCGTCATCAGAATTGGCACGAGGCGTTCGAGCGCGGCCCGCTCCGTCGCGTCACGCGGGCGTACCACGCCCTCCTCCCGAACGAGGTGATGGATGTGCGAGACGAGCATGATGCCGTTGCGGGTCGCGATGCCGAACAGCGTGATGAACCCGATGATCGACGCGACGCTCAGGACGCCGCCCGCCACAAAGACGCCGGCCACGCCGCCGATCAGCGCCAGTGGCAGATTGAGCATCACGAGCAGCGCGTCACGAACGTCCCCGAAGGCGAGCACCAGCATCATGAAGAGCCCGGCGATGGCGGCGGCGCCCAGCACCAGCAGCGTCTCGGTGGCACTCTCCTGGCTCTCGAACTGACCGCCGTACTCCACGCGGTAGCCCTCGGGCATCGGCACCTCAGCCGCCACGACAGCCTGAATGTCCTCCACGACGCTGCCGAGGTCGCGACCCGCGACATTGGAGGACACGACGATCCGGCGTTGCACGTTCTCGCGGAGAATCATGTTTGGACCCATCTCGCGCCGCACGTCGGCCAGTACGCGAATGGGCACGGTCTGGCCCAGCGGCGTATCCACGGGCAGGTCGGCTATCCGCTCGAAATCGACGGCCGAGGTCGGGTCCAGTTTCACGACCAGGTCAAAAGCGGTCGCGCGGTCGAAGATCCGTCCCACCGTCGTGCCGGCGAAGCTCGTCTCGATCGCCTCGGCGACATCCTGCACGCGCAACCCGTAGCGCGCGATGGCAGGCCGATTCAGCACAAAACGTATGAAAGGGATCTCCGTCTGCGGCTCGAGCGTCAGGTCTGCGACGCCCTCCACGCCCTCCATCGCGTCGCGCACGCGCTCACCGATGCGGCGCAGGGTCACGAGATCGTCGCCGACGATCTTGACGGCGATATTGGCGCGTGTGCCCGACAGCATGTGGTCGATGCGGTGTGAGATCGGCTGTCCGATCGCCACGTTTGTGCCCGGCAACCCGGCAAAGTCCTGTCGCAGCGCCGCCAGGAACTCCTCGCGCGGACGGTCGTTCTCGCCCAGGGCCACGTCGATTTCAGCGCCTTCCACCCCCTGCACGTGCTCGTCCAGTTCGGCGCGGCCCGTGCGGCGCGCCGTGGCGACGACCTCGGGCTGCGCCAGCAGTATCTGCTCAACGCGCCGCCCGATCTCGTCGGACTTCTCCAACGAGGTGCCCGGGAGCGTGTTCGAGGTGATCGTCAAGCTCCCCTCTTGAAATTCGGGCAGGAATGCGGTGCCGAATCGCGTCATGGCTAGCCCGGCCGACACGAACAGCACCAGCGATATCGCAGCAACCGTGCGTGGACGGTCGAGCGCGTGTGGCAGGACTCCGGCAAAACGCGCTTTCAGCGTGCGGGCCAACCATCCCTCGTGACCACTCAGCACCGTGGCGGCGTTGGGCAGGAACGCGAAACACAGCGCTGGCGTGACCACAATCGCCACGCCCAGTGACGCCAGGAGCGCCACGATGTACGCGTACGCCAGCGGGGTCAGCAGGCGCCCCTCGACGCCCGACAGCCCAAAGATCGGCAGAAACACCAGGACGATGATCACGGTGGCGAAGACAATCGACGTCCGAATCTCGAGCGTCGCATCACGCACGACTACAGCTGCCGCCCGGCGATCCTCCATCGGCAGCGCCGCGTTCTCGCGAAGGCGGCGCACCACATTCTCGACATCGATAATCGCGTCGTCGACGAGCGCCCCGATGGCGATGGCCAGCCCGCCGAGCGTCATGGTGTTGAGCGTCACGTCGAAGGCGCGCAGCACGAGGATCCCCGCGGCGAGCGACAGCGGAATCGCCGCGATGGTGATGGCCCCCGCGCGCGTGTTGGCCAGAAAGATGAGCACGATCGCGATGACGAGAAAGGAGCCGTCGCGCAGCGCGGCAATGACGTTGTTGACGGCGACCTGGATGAAATCGGCCTGGCGGAAGATCCGCCGATCGATCGTGATCCCTGAAGGCAGCTCCCCTTGCAGCACATCGAGCTCACGGTCGAGGAGCGCGGTCACCTCGATCGTGTTCGCGTCCGGCTGCTTCTGTACGCCGACGATGATCGCGGGTGCGCCATTCCGCGAGCCATCTCCGCGCTTGATGGCCGGGCCCTCCCGCACGTCGGCGACGTCGCGAATCAGGACCGACCGCGTTCCGCGCATCGCCACGATGCTGTCGCCGATCTCGTCGACGGCGCTCGTGCGGCCAATAACCTGGAGTACGTATTCCTGCGGGCCATCAGTATGGATACCCGCCGAGGCGTTCGCACTCGCGCCCCGAGCCGCATTGAGGAGTTCGGTGAGCGACACGTTGTTCGCGCGGAGCGCGTCAGGGTCCGCCACCACCTGAAACTGTCGCTCCGCCCCGCCGATTGGCGTCACCTGCGAGACACCTGGCACGGCGAGCAGTCTCCGGCGCACGACGGTATCCGCGACTGTGCGCATGGTGAGCGGATCGACGCTCTCGGACGACAGCGCGAAAAAGAGGATCTCGCCCATGATCGACGAGATTGGCGCCAGGACCGGCCGCTCAACCTGCGGCGGCAGCGTGCCAGCGACAAGCGCCAGCTTCTCCGCGACAAGCTGCCGCGCAATATAGATGTCGACACCCCAGTCGAACTCCACCCATACGATTCCCAATCCCACCGCGCTCGCCGATCGAACCCTTCGCACGCCCAACCCGCCGTTGAGAGCAGCCTCAATCGGAAAGGTCACCAGCGTCTCCATCTCCTCTGGGACCATGCCGTGGCCTTCAGCCAGGATCGTCACCGTGGGCGCCGTCAGGTCCGGAAACACGTCGACCGGCATGTCGCGAGCCGTCCAGATCCCCGCTGCGAGCAGCGACACCGACAGCGCAATCACGATTCCGTGGTGGTCGATCGACCACTGAATCAGGCGTTTCATGTCAGTGCACGTGCCCTTCCGCCGGCAACCCGCCGGCCGCCGAAGCGAGCTGAACGTCGTAGGCGCCGAGGGTGACGACGCGCTCGCCTCGTTGCACGCCCGCGCGCACCCCCACGAGATCCCCGTCCCTCACGCTGACCTCGATAAACCGTCTGGCGAAACTCTCTCCGCCCGTCTGGACGAACACGTAGGGACGCCCTGCCTGGGTCAGCACTGCCTCCTTTGGCACCGCCGGTGTTCGCTCGCGCGCGTCCGTGTAGAGGATGGCCGTCGCCGTCTGGCCGATCAGGAGCTCGCCCGCCGGGTTGTCCACATCAAACTGCACGGGCAACGCCCGCGTCATCGGGTCGATCACGCCCGCGTCGTGCATGTGGTCCGCCTCGACGACGAGCGGATCAGGCCGGCCCGGTATCTCGAGCGCGATCTCAGTGACCTCTCCGGTCAGCGGCGCATCGGAGGCCGGCACGTGTGCCTGCAGCTCGACGCGGTCGGTGCGGACAATCCGGAAGAGCGGCACGCCTTCGTCGTATGACGCGCCGAGCGAGGCAAAGACAGCGGCAAGCCGGCCGGCGATCGGGGCACGCAGGACGAACGAGTTGCCTGACGCGGACCCACCGCCCGTCGTCAACGTCTCGTCGCGTTGCGCGAGACGCGCCTGCGCAGCCACGAGACGCGCCTCGGCGACCGTGGCGACACGCTGGGCCTGCTCGACACGCCGCGCGGGCACGGCCCGTTCCGCCAGCAGCAATTCGGCACGCGCGAGGTCGGACGCTGCCGCATCCAGCGATGCCTGCGCCTCGGCCGCCGCAGCCACGAGCGTGGCACGATCGGCGCCGGCCTCCCCCAGTCGAGGTTGGATTCGGCCAAGCTCCTGCCCGGGACTGACGCGGTCACCCACCGCCAGGAGCGTAGAAGCCATGAATCGCCCGTCGGCTGGGGCGCCAACGATCGCGTCCCCTCCGGTCAGAGGCTCGATGATCGCGGGGACACGAACCCCCCGCCGGAGTTCGGCGTCTTGCACGATCACCGTGGCGAACCCGATGGTCCACTGCGGCTCCTTCAAGTACGAGATGGCCGCCGGGTCGGCCTCCGGCTGACTCTCCGCGTCGGCGACGGCCGCAGCCTGTTCGGCGAACACCGTCACCGGCCCAAGGTCGTGACGGTCCACCAGATCCGGCGCTTCGATGACGAGTGCCCAGCGATAGCGGCCGGCCGCCGGTGGAGTACCGAGTACGCGGTACACTCCAGGCCGCGAGGCCTCCGCCCCAGGCAACACGGCCGGCGGTCCTCCCGTCTCCGCCGTGAACTCGATTCGCGGCCGCCCCGTGGTCATCGCCGAGAAGTCACTCAAGCGCGTGAGGTGCACGGCGAACAACGCCTCCTCTCCGGCCACGAGCGGCGGATACTCCATGAACAGCTCGGTTGCGTCCGTCCAGGCCGTCACGTCGAGCGTTGGCAACTCGGCTTCGATCGGTTCGACGGCGGCACCGCTGCATGCAGGCATCAACACTGCGACGACGAGGCCCGTCCTGAACATCTTCGCCAGACGTGTCCCAACCGTAGTGAAGCACTTCATGGAATCTCCCATCCGCTCTCGTATTCGAGCTCGATTTCCGCTTCCCGCACCGCGCCGTCAAGCGTGATCTGACGCACACGCGCCGCCGCGCCGATGCGATACGCATCCAACAATTCGAGTATGCCTCGCTCTCCCGCCTCGTAGCTCACCTGCGCGATCCGCTCGATCTGCTCCGCGTTGGTGGTCACGGCCGTGCGGTAGCTGGCCGCACTGTCGCGGCGAGCAACAAGCGCCTCACGCCATCCTGTGATCTGCGTACGCAGCGTCAGGCGAAGCCGCTCCGTCTCCGCACGAACCTGCGCGGCGCGGGCCAGGGCGGCCGCCCGTTCGGGCCTGGCACGGTCGAAGAGGGGGATGCTCACATGCACGCTCACCACGGTCCCGACGTCTCCGGTCCCGGCGTTGGACGACTTCGTACCTGCCACCAGCTCCGGCTCGGGAATGGCCCGGCGCCCCGCTGCACGTTCAGCCAACGCGGCGGCCTCACGTTCATGCCCGAGCGCCAGCAGACTGGGCCGCTGGGCCTCGGCACCAACAATCAGGTCCTCCAACGGCGGCAGCATCTGCGCCTGCCGTTCGGGTGTCACGGCTTCCACGACCCCCTCCGGTACCGACGGAAAGAAGCTGACGAGCATCGCCTCAGCACGTGCTCGGTCGGTTGCTGCAGCGGCGCGGTCGGCCTCGACGTCGATTGCCTCGCGGTCGGCCCGGAGTCGATCGAATCCAGCAGCCTCGCCAGCTGCTTCCCGGCGACCAAGGACCTCGGCCAGGTCACGCAAACGATCCCTGCTGCGGGCCAGCTCACGCTCCCGGGTCTGGGCGGTCCAGAGATCCGTGAACGCCAACCTGAGATCGGCACGAAGGCGACGAATCTCGTCATCGACCCTGCGGCTCACGGCGTCGACCCGCTCGGAGGCCGCTCGCGCATCGAGACTCCGGCGCCCGGTCAGGGGCAGCACCTGCGACACCAAGAACATGCTCTCCGAAATGCCGACGACCGACTCGCGGTTGTACGTCAGCCGTGGATTGGGCCAGCGACCGGCCGCCAGGACCTCCGCTTGCGCGACATCGACAGCCGCGCGGACGGCCTGAACGCGTGGGCTCTCGATCGAGAACCGCGCCAACGCTTGCGATTCCGTCAGGGACAACGTTTGAGCACCGGCGCCGGCCGGCAGCAGGGCACCGGCGGCGACGGCGCACGCGACAAGCACGCGCATAACACCTCAACTAGGAAGAAGAAAAAAGGCAGACGGCGGCGAGGCCGTCAGATCAGGACGGAAAGCGCGGATTTCACAAGTGCGTAGCTCCCGAGTAACCGTAATCGCGTCCGTAGATCCAGGGCGTGCCCGGCCATCAGTCGCCACTCTCTAGCGGGAGTACCGCGACCGAGTGCTACGTACAAGTGAAATCCGCGCTAGGCGGGCGGAGCACGGGATCGGATCGACGTAATGAGCGGGGGGTCGTGACCATGCACGACGCGAACCGGCTGGTGCGCGGCCGCTTCCGACGGGGAGCCGAGGTGCCAGGTTATGACCGCTGCCGCCGGCACATCGAACGAGGCCTGAGCCACGGCGACAAACAACTGCAGGGACACCGTGCGCTCGGCGTCGTGATCGTCGAGCCTCGGACCGTCGTGAATGGCGCTGTGATACGCCGTGTGCAACGAGGAGTGCCCGCCGACGTGTGCGTGAATCTCCGGCGCGTGGTGGTGGTCGGTGCCGGCTGCGTCCGGGTGCGCGTGCACGAGCGGAGCGCTGAGTGATCCAAGCGGGATCACAAGCGACAAGACGACAGCCGTCAACCTCCGACGCATACCGTGATTGTTGGGGAGACCGGCGCCACAGTCAAGCTGGGGGCCCAGCTGCTTCACTGAAACATCTTGTTAACGACCGGAGACCCTGTGCGGAATTCGTGGGAGATGTTGTAGAAACCGGCGGCCGTCAGCGTCACAGTCACCTCGTCGTCGCTCAGGTTCTCCCAGAACCATCCATGAATGCCCGAAAAGGGCGCGGTCAACGTGCCCGACGCCTGGCTCACGCCCTGCCGCAACTCGTAGCTCTGCGCGTAGCCGCGAGGCGCGCCATCCGGCTCCGCGTGCAGCTCGTAGTTGACGGGCCCCGTCGCGGTCCAGGCATAGAGGAGGGCCTCTCCCTGATCGAGCCGATACTTGTACTCCATGCCCTCGCCGGCCGCCACGGCAAACTCGACTGTTTCCCCCTGATACGCGCGATCCTGGGGCACGATGATGGCGATCTGGTCGGTGCCGGTCTCCTGTGCGGTAGCTTCGAGGGCCGCCACCTCCTGCCCCACCACCCCAAGCTCCACGAGACCAACGCGAGCCCCGGTTCCGAGAGGATCAACACCGTACTCCGCCGGTAGCACGAACATCACAAGCACCAGTCCCGCGACCAGCAGCGCGACCGCGGCCGCCACGGCGATACGCTGCCGAATCTCCACGACCTGTGTGTCGTCGGTCATGGCGTCACACCGCTGACAGGAAATATCCCGAGAGCTGAAAGCCGACCAGCAGAAAGCCGCACGCCATCACGACAGCGTTGGTCGCGAATGCATGATGCAGAAAGCCGCGACGCGTACGCCAGTAGCTCAACCCGATGAGAATGCCCATCAACGCCAAGCCCTGCCCAATCTCCACGCCAACGTTGAAACTCAGAATGTTGGCCACGAGACCGTTCGGCGCGAGCGCGAAGTCCTGGAGTTTCGTGGCCAACCCGAAGCCATGAAACAGCCCGAAAATGAGCACGGCCAGGCGCGTGTTCGGCTGCACGCCGAAAAAACGCCTGAAGCCATCCATGTTCTCGAACGCTTTGTACACCACGGAAAACCCGATAATCGCGTCGATCAGATAGGGGTTGGCTCGGACGCCTCCAAGCACGCCGACCAGGAGCGTGAGGCTGTGGCCGACCGTGAACAGACTGACGTACTGCACGACGTCTTTCGTCCTGTGCAGGAAGAAGATGACACCGACGAGGAACAGGAGGTGGTCGTACCCGGTGACCATGTGTTTCGCGCCCAGATACATCAGCGCACCGATGGCCCGGCCGTCGAGTCCCTGGAGAAACACGGCGTCCTTGCCCGACACGCCGTGTGCGTCGAGCACGACCGAACACAGCGGCAACACGACGAGGAGCGCTGTGATCAGAGCCGCCGGTCTATTGCCGCTGATACTGTGCATGGCAGTCGTCGCACGTCGTGTTGATGTCCACGCCGATCGCAAGAATCCCTTCCACGTCTTGCGCTTCCGCCGCGTGAAGCGCGGTCGTGCCGGCCTCGATGAGCGCGCGCGTGATCGTGACCCAGTCGCCGTCGTCAACGGCACGGTCGCCGAGCAGGAGCAGATTGCCGGACTCGACGAGCGCCGCGGCGTTGTTGGCGATCACGGCCCATTCTTCGTCGTTCTGCGGGACGATCTCTTCTACGCCCTCGGCCGTCACGACGTATCCCACGGCGTTATACACCACCGTTGCGGCAGGGCCCGTGATGCCGTTCATGATCTGTTCGACGCTGGCAACTGGAACGGCGACCGGAGCACCGACCGGAGTGGCCAGCCGGGTAGCGCGCGCGCCGGCGATCACGAAGGCGATACCGCTGACAAACAGCGCAACGCTCACCACCAGCATCCAATGGGCGACCCGCATCGAACTCACCTGCCGCCGTCCGACGTCATGACGCCGCACCGGTCAGGCTGAGATCGTCCGCGCTGCCCCTTCGCTCGCTTCGCCAGCGCACATCGTGCATACATGCATTCTTCTGGCACCACTCCGGAGAGTCAAGGTGCCGGCATGCGCATCGCGAGCGATGAAGCAGCTGACGATGTGACGGATCGATCGAGCGGACGCGTCGCTTGACGTGGCGCCTATGCCCCTTCGCCTTTGAGCATCAGCTGCATGTGCATTTCGGCCTGCTGCAGCCCGCCTTCGCCGGTTTGCCAGCCAACCCGGCCGTCCTCGTTGGCATCAACACCCGCGTAGAGCTGCTCCGCCAGCCTGCTCAAATCAGCCAGGTGCGCATTCGCCTCCGCGGCGGTCGTCGCTGCCTGAATCTGCTGCGCGACGGCGACCACCTCGTCAGCGCGGGCGACCACGTTGTTGGCGGAGGCTGAGACGTGCATCGAATGCGTCATGACGTTATCGGACGCGCCAGCCGCCATGGCAGCCAGCCCGATGTGCTGGGCCACGCCCATGGCCGCGCGCTTCACACCGTAGCCGAGACCGGGACCCTGCGCTTCAACGCTTGGATCAACAGCATGGACAACGTGTCCCGCGTGTCGTTTCATGCCGTCAAGGTCGCCCTCGGAACTCACCGCAAGCCCGGCATGCTGCGCGGCAGTCCTCGCCTCCGCGACGGCGGTTGGAAGCAGGCCCTCCTCCATCGGCGCAGCCTGGAAGCTGGTCGTCACATGACCGATATGGGTCTTGACCATGTCGGCCTGCTGCCGCGCGGCGACCACGCCACCGCCGACGCTGCCGACCATCAACGCGAGTCCGAACAAGACGTATGTCACGTTTCGCATAATTGAACCTCAAGAAAGTGGAAGCGCTACGGTAACACGCTTACCGTGGGCACCACTCACACCGATTGTCTCGCCGAACACTCGACCCTTAGGGCTCTGGTGGGAATAAGGTTGTCAGCTTGGGCGTCGAGGCGCCCGCCCGGCAAGGCGCGAGGAGCGCGCATGCCTGGCGCATGCAAGTGACGAGCAACGCAGCCCGGCGGGATGCATCGGTGGTCAAGGTGGCAACCTTATTCCCACCCGAGCCCTTAGGAGCCCGCAGACACCGGGTGGACCTCCGCCCAGGCGCGCGTCAACACTTTGCTGAAACTCTCCGTGGGCTGCGCGCCTGAGACGCCGTGCCGGCCGTCGAACAGATAGAACGGAACACCGCCGATACCATGTTCCCGCGCCGCCCGACGATCAGCGTCGACGACGTTCTCGTACGTGTCGCCGCGCAAGACCGCAGCAACTTCGTCTGAGTCCAGCCCGCCCTCACCCGCGAGCGCAGCAAGAGACTCCAGATCGAAGACCGAGCGCTGCTCGGTGAAGTGCGCGCGATAGAGGCGCTCGAGAAGGGCTGCTTGCTCGCCTCGTTCGCGCGCCAGATGCAGCAACCGGTGGGCGTCCACGGTATTGCCCGTCGTCCCTCCGACGAGATGGAACTCCAGCCCCTCATCGGCAGCCGTCTGCTCCATCTTGATCTGCGTCGCGTCGGCCTCACTCCTGGACATGCCGTACTTGAACATGAGTCTGTCGCGGTGGTTGTGGACCTCGCCTCTGGGACTCGCCGGGTCGAGTTGGAACGAGCGATGCACGATCTCAAGCGCGTCGCGGTGCTCGAATTCGGCCACCGCGCGCTCGAAGCGCCGCTTGCCGATGTAGCACCAGGGACACACGATATCCGACCAGATGTCGATGCGCATCCTCTACCGAATGGCCTCACGCGCGAGCAGCGCCCGCTTCCGCTCTATTCCCCAGCGGTAACCAGCCAGCGCCCCATCGCGGCGCACGACGCGATGGCAGGGAATCGCCACGGCGATCGGATTCGCCGCACACGCCCCGGCCACGCCGCGAACCGCTTTGGGGGCGCCGATGCGGTGCGCGATCTCCGTGTAGCTGGCGGTGGCACCCGCCGGGATGTCGCGCAGCGCCTGCCAGACGCGCTGCTGGAACGCGGTGCCGCGGACGTCGAGCGGCAGGTCGAGACCGAGTCCTGGGGCCTCGACTAGCCCGACCACCGTTGCGATAAGCCCTTCGAAGTTGCGGTCGCCACCCACCAGCCCTGCCTTCGGAAAGCGGTCCTGGAGTTCTTGAAGAAGGGTGTCCGGATCGTCGCCTAGAAAAATCGCGCACACGCCTGTCTCAGTCGCAGCCACGAGGACCGCGCCGAGCCAGCACTGGCCGACCGCGAATCGCATGACGGTGCCGGCGCCCCCCGCGCGAAAGCGTGTCGGTGTCATGCCGAGCACCTCTGGCGCATCTGCGTAAAACCTCCCGCTGGAATTGAAGCCGGCGCCATAGATCGCCTCGGTCACAGTGGGGCTCCTCTCGAGTTCCTCGCGCAGGCGCCGTGTGCGATGAGCCACCGCATACGCCCTGGGTGAGACACCAGTGACGGACGTGAACACGCGATGAAAATGAAATCGGCTCATACCGGCAGCCGCTGCCAGCGCGCGAAGGGTCGGCGGGCGCTCGGCGCGTTCGATGGAGCGGTACGCCCGCGCAACCAACGTGGCGCGTCGTGCCGCGAGCACCGGCTCGTCAGGCCGGCAACGTCTGCACGGCCGAAAGCCCGCCCGTTCCGCCTCAGCTCTCGTACGGTGGAACCGCACATGCGCGCGGCGCGCTCGCCGAGATGGGCAAGACGGTCGACAGTAAACCCCCGTGGTCCGCACCGAGTAAAAGAAGTGCCCGTCTGCCGTCCGATCCCGACCGACAACCGCCACCCAGCGAGCCGCCTCGTCGCCGAAGATCTCCCGCGCCCCACCCTGCACTGCGTGTCCCGCCGTCCCTTCTCTCACCATGGGCGCCATCATCGTAGGCCGCGCGGCCGAGGCGCACTCCGGTTCTTGCGCCGGAATCCCGTTGGGGATCTACTCGCCATGACCTTACGCCGGGCATTGAAGCTGGTCAACTCGTCGTCGCCGCCAAACCCTCGGCGTTACACTGCGGGTATGTCTTCACGCATGGGGGCCTGTCTCCTGGCACTCGGGGCCGCCGCTCTCGTCGGGCACGCGGCGCTCGTCGCGCAGGTGGCATCGTCGACACAGGCGGTGCCAGCGGACAGCACTCCTGCGGTGGCGGCACAAGCCGGCTCTGCCGCTCGGTACGTCGACCGCACGCAGCTCATGCGCGACGTCGACACCCTCGCGGCGCCGGCATTCGAAGGGCGCAGAACGGACACACCGGGCGCGCTGAAAGCGCGACAGTGGCTGGTGGACCAGTTCGACACCATCGGGCTCGCGGCCGGCGGCGAGGGGTACGTGCAGCCGTTCACGTTTGGCGATCGCGAGAGACGCGTCGCGGCGCGAGGGGGTCGCCCCACTGGTCGCGACTTCTCGGCCGCCAACGTCGTCGGACACCTTGCGGGGCGGGACTCACGCACTCGAACGCTCGTCGTGACCGCGCACTACGATCACCTGGGCATTCGAGACGGTGTTCTCTATCCCGGCGCCGATGACAACGCGTCCGGGGTGGCAGTGCTGCTGGCTGCCGCTCGATACTTCGTCCGGAATCCCCCACAACACACCGTCGTATTCGCTGCGCTCGATGCCGAAGAGCTTGGTCTGCGGGGTGCGCGGGCGCTGCTTGACTCATCACTGGTGTCGCCCGCTGCGGTCGCTCTGCACATCAACCTGGATATGGTCGGGCGCAGCGCTCGCAATGAGATTTACGCCGCGGGCACGTCGCATACGCCGTGGCTCAAGCCGCTGCTGGAGGACGTCCAGACGCGCGCGTCGGTACGCATCCTCTTCGGCCACGATCAGCTCCTGGACCCCGCCGGGCTTGAGGACTGGACGCACTCCTCAGACCACGGTCCGTTCCATGACGCCGGCATTCCCTTTGTGTATTTCGGAGTCGAGGATCATCCTGACTATCACGCGGCCACAGACACCGCCGACCGAATCGACTCACGATTCTTTGGCGACGCGGCGGACATGATCGTCGACGCCCTTCGGACGTCCGACGCGCATGTGGAGTAAGCAGTGCGATGGCATATCGCCCAGGGTGGCAAAGGGCTAATCGCAGCGCCGGACCCGGGCGTGCCGTGCCGCGGGCGGCACACGAGACAGCGACGACGTTTAGCGGGCGGCGACGGTTCGCCGGGGCGCGGCCTTGCGGCGGGCGGGCTTCGCACGAGGCGGCGCAACCGTAGCGGAACGTTCGAGCTTCACGATCGGTGTGGAAAACGTGCGCGGACCGTGCTCATCGAAATCGATCGTCGTGTGGTATTCGTTGGACGCGGCAACGGTGCCTGCGCCGTACTGCGGCTGGGAGACGCGGTCGCCGATCGTAAATAATCGCACGGGTTCTCCTGTCGGTGTAGAAGACGCACTGGCGAGCGTGCGCCCTGGACTTTCGCTCCAGGAAGGTCTTCTGAGTATATGCGATCTGGCATCGCGCCGACGCCCAACAGCACGAACATCACGGGACGATGCGGCCGTCTTTGAGAAACCGCCTGTAGTCGGAGAAACGCTGTGTCACGCGGGTTCGCTGCGTACTACCACCGCGCATAACCGTGAGCGTCTCGATGGTCGCTGGCGGCAGCAGCGTCTCGGGCGGGTCCTGAAACTCCACTCGCGAGTACCGAATGGACGACTCTGCGCGCTCAATGACCATCGAGCGCGCCACGCGCCGGCGCGCATGGTCCAGCGGGACATCGAACGCGAACGTAGCCACGAGCCCGTCATCCAGCGCAACACGTCGTACGTCGACGCGCCCACCCAGATGCGTGCCCTCGACCGCCCCTGTAACTCGACTTGGACGCACGCATCCGTCCAGGTGATCTCGGGCGGCGTCGTGGCCCGACCGCGATAGTCGATCCGCAATGCCGGCCGGCCGTCCACGCGCGCCGTGCCGGCAGCCGAGAACTCAGACTCACCCAGACGCGCCGGTAGCAGCATCGCGAGCGCGCAGACCGCAAGGACCACAGGGCCCGCGACACGTACGACACCATTGGACAGAAAACCGCTTAGCTGTGAGGAGCGCGCCGCCTATCCCCGCTCTCACCGCAACTGAGGGGCACTGACGCGTTCCGCAACACGACTGGTCTTACCGCACACCAGCCTCCAGCCGATCACCACCGACGTCAGGCTGAGCGCCAGGCCACCAAGGCTCAACCCAATGATCAATGGGTACCAGATCGATGGAGTCTGATACAGCCAGGGGAGGTCGAGGCTGTGGAGCCCTTGGTACAACCAGCGCTCGACGCGGCTGCCGCGCACCTCGGTCTGCACCAGCGATCCGTCGGCGGCGTCGAGGTACAGCCACGTGTCGTGCTCGTCGTCGAATTTCGCGCGAAGCACGGCCGCTCGGCTGCCGCGGCCTCGCTGGTAGTAGTACGCGTCACCGCCGGTCAACCAGGCCACATCGGCCGGTGTTGTCCCGGCCATGGCCGCGCGGGCGGCCGCGACCAATTCGTCACGCGAGAATCCCTCTTTGACACGCGGGGCCGCCTTGTCGGCGCTGAGGAGCACGCGGGAAAGGCCAGCGGCGGGTGTCATAGCTCCGGCGGCATCCTGTGAGGCTCCTCCAGGCATGCCCACAGGCTGATAGGCCGCGTACAACGGCGCGCCCATGAACTGCAGGAGCTCGACTTCCTTAGGCTGAAACGTCCGCTGAAACTCGACGAGGGCGTCCGCCGGAGCGGCCGTGAACCGATCGAGCGCCACGCCGTCGCCACGAATGGCGCGCACCTGCGCCGGCGTCGGCCCCCCTTGTGGGAACAGGTTCCACGGTGTCATCGTCAACAGTCCGCTAAACACCCAGGTGAAAGCGAAGACACCGAACAGCAGGCCTGCGTAGTGATGCCACTGCATCCAGCCGACATAAGGCGTGACCGACATGCCACGTTTGTAGCGCCGAGCTGCAGAGAATCGGGAAACCCCGACGATCAGACCAAGTACGCACACCAGGCACCCGACGACCGACCCGTACACGATGAGGTCGCCCCACAGCGGACCCTGCCGCGCCCGAAGCGGGGTGAAGTAGAACCAGTGCATCACCGGGCCGGCGTATCCCCACAGCCGGCTCGACCGGTCGGTCTTCATGACGATGTCGCCGCTTGCCTCTGCCACATAGACCTCTGTGCCAGCGGAGTCGCCGAGCGTGATCCGATGAAGCGTGCCCGTCGCGCGAAATGGGTTCGCGATGGTCCACTGATCCGGCTCCTGCAGCGCTGCCGCGTATCGAGCGGACTGCCGACTCTCCGGAAACGCCCCCACTGCAATCGCGACCGCTGCCTCGGAGTCCACCGGGTCGATGTAGTTGCCGGTTTCCGCTGAGACGGTCACCATTCCGCGGTCGACCACGAACCGGTAGACGGGTCGTGCATCCAGCGACGTCAGAAAGACACGCCGCGGCGCGTCCCCCAGGCCCGTCGCTTCGAGTGCTTCCGCCGCCGTGAGGCGGATCGCAGCCGCGTTCAGCGGCGGTAAACGCGCAAGCCGCTCCTGCATCGAGTAGTCGGGCATGCGCTTGAACACCATCACGATGCCCGAGGCGAACCAGGCAACGAAGATTAGGCAGAACGCCACGCCCAGGTAGCGGTGAACAAACATCAACGCCGGGATGGCTCGCTTCATCAGATCTACTCGCGCTCGCAGTATTCGCCGCTCGGGACCATGGGCGCCCGTCGTTCGGTGCCATACTCTACCCTTTGGTCAGCGGGCCGGCTGCAGCTCGACGGCTGTCTCCCGCCTATTCCCAAACCGACCGTTTTTTGTGTAAGCTGAGCGCCATATGCCTTTCGTTATTACCGATCCATGTATTGGAACCAAAGACGCCGCCTGCGTGGACGTCTGCCCCGTCGACTGCATTCACCCTCGGAAGGACGAGCCGGAGTTTGAAACGGCGTCCACCCTCTATATCCATCCAGAAGAATGCATCGACTGCGGGGCGTGTGTGCCAGCGTGCCCGGTCGCCGCGATTTACGACAGCGTGGACTCGACGCCGACCAGCCAACAGGCTCTCATCGAAGCCAACGCGATCTACCGTCCCGGCGATGCGGACTCGTTTGCGCAGGCTGAAGCGTTGATCAAATCTCATATCGACGCGCACCCTGAATTGATGGACGTTGAGCCGGCCGAACGGGCCGCCGCGCACGCGGATTAAGACACCCTTATGACGGGTGGCGGTAAAGACACCGCCCCCGGTCCCGCGGGGGACACACGTGAGCTGTTGTTGCTTGCCCGCACGCACGAGTTCACTGCCCTGCAGGCCGCGTGCGCTCCCGCACACTAAGGCACACTAGAACACACCAACGCTGCCCTGGACCGGCGGATCGCAGTATTGGCCACTGAGCGCTGACGCTCGACGCCTTGGCCACGCTCAGCGCTATCCTATGCAGGCGACGTCCGGACGGTCTGAAACGCGAGCGTGATGCGTAGGTCCGTGCACAGCCTGGCTGGCGCACGGCCAGCGTGAGGGATCCGGCCGTCGAACCACACCAGCCGGCCGGGTTTGGGGAGCACAGCCGCGACAACGTCGTCGGTCGCTTCGGTATAGAACATCGTCTCTCCGCCCCACGCGGAATCCCAGTCCGGCGTGATGTACACCAGGAACGTGAACGCGTCGGCTCCGCCATCGTCGTGTATGCCGTCACCAAGCCCGAATGTGTGTCCGTTCAAAAACACGCGATTCAGCGCAAAGGTTCCCGGTGCGACACTCGACACCAGGGCCCAGATACGATGCAGATACGGCATCGACGCAGCCAGTTCCTGCCATCGCTGCACACGTTGGTCCGCGTCGAGTTCGTCGAAGTAGTTCATGATGTCCACCACCCAGGCAGTGAGCGGATCCGTCTTCGCGCCGTACCCCTTGTACGCCCATGAGGCCTCATCGTGCGCAAACTTCCAGAGCCTGTCCACCAGCTCCATTGGCACAAGATCGTCAACGACTCGCAGCTCGTATTTCGTGGAAAACAGCGATTCCATGTTGGTGTGACCTCTGTCAGCCTGAGCCAGCAGCATCGTCAGCCGCTGGAAACAGGCCAGCGGACGCCATGCATGCCAAGACTACAGAACTCGTAGCCACAGGTCTATCGATTGGACGCTCGGCGCATCAGGTGACCACGCTCAACGAGGGCCGGGTGGCCTACTGTGACTCGCCATGCGCGTGGAGTCGATCTCGCTCCAGCGCGGTATCGTGAAGGAACGCACATGAAACCCGCACACCTGATATTGCTAGTCCTGGGCCTCGACGCCGGCGCATGCGGGGGCTCGACATCGCCGATGGACGGTGCAACGCCAACGTCGCCCACGACCTCGTCCACGCCTTCCGCCCAGGCTCGGTATCGGGCCACCTTTCGGGCCACCTGGTCCCAGGCGACCCACCCCGATCGTTTCCCGTCGAACCCCCATTTCTCCCCGCTGGTAGGGGCAACCCACGGCGCAGGGGTTCGATTCTGGGCGGCGGGGGACATCGCGTCAGGAGCCGATCACCCGAATCGACGACACACCCTTCCGCAACGGAAGGCACGGTGCGCCCTGTAGGTACGCTCACACTCACACGCATCCTGACCTAGCAGGCTGCTGAAGAACCCGGGTGATCGGGCCGTTTTCTAAGGATCATGCGAGTCACCACCGACCGACAACGGTGCGCACGGCTGTGCGCTGGCCCCGATCAAGGGGCCGGCGACACGCGCGGCCGGTGATCAGGGACACCTCGCCTCCAGATTCCGCAGCCGGACCAAGTTATAGGCCGTGGCGGCGAAGGTAAGCTGCCAATCCACGAGGGCGACACCGCGATGCCGGAGTTTGCGCAAGCCGCCGACGGTCTTCATCCAGCCAAAGACCTGTTCTACGAGTTTCCGTTTCCGCTGACTGACGTGATAGCCCGCATGCCGCGTGGTCCGGCCATCGATCGCACTCCAGCGGACCTTCTGAGCAACGTGGGGCGTGACGGCCCGGATACGGACAGCGGCCACAAAGCTTGCCACATCGTAGCCCTTGTCCGCCCCGACCGTGCTACCCGGCGGCGCGCTGGCCTCCAGCAACAGCGCCGCTGCCTCGCGTTCGGCGGTCCCCGTCGCGTGAGTCGCGCAGACGTTGGCGACAAGTCCCTGTCGCTTGTCCAGCAGCACGTGGCCCAGATACGCCAGCTTGGCTTCCTTCCCCTGGCCCTTCCGATGCAGCATCGCCTCCGGATCGGTCGTCGACTGGTGCGTGTCGTTGCGCCGCCGCTCCCCGTGGAAGTTGACCGTGGGATTCCCGGGGTCATCGGGCGGGTCGCTCTCCGCCGCGTCCCGGCACCGAAAGCTCTTCAGGCTGGCCCACGCTTCCAATTGGGTCCCATCCACAGTGAAGTGTTCGTCCGAGAGCAGCCCGGCCGCCCGCGCGTGGGCCTGCACCGCATCAAAGAAGGCGGCCGCGAGATCGCCCGCCAGCAGCCGGTCGCGATTCTTGGTAAACGTGGTGGGATGCCAAACCGGGTCGTCCAAATTCAAGCCCACGAACCAGCGGAACAGCAGGTTGTAATTGAGCTCTTCCATCAGCAGCCGCTCGCTCCGCACCGTGTAGAGCACCTGCAGCAATAACGCGCGCAGCAGCTGTTCCGGCGGGATCGACGGACGCCCTGTGTTGGCGTACAGGCCGGCGAACCTGCGCGACATCGTTCTCAGCGCTTCGTCCGTCAGCGCGCGAACCGCGCGGAGCGGATGGTCGGCTGGCACGCGCTGTTCCGGCGACAGGTAGCTGAACATGTGAGTGCTTTGCTCATCGTGTCCGCGCATGATGGGGCTCCCTTCAGCGGTGTTGGGAGCATGGTAGTACGCCGGGATCGATCTGTCGATCCCATTTCACGGAGTTTTTCAGCAGCCTGCTAGGCTGGGCTGAACGCGCTTGTCAACCGCTCCTCCCCGAAGGAAAAGAGTAATGCCTCGATCATCCTGTCGCCTGGCCATCGATGTCGGTGGAACTTTCACGGACGTGGTGCTCGTGGATGACCTGAAGGCGACGGTTTGGTTCGCCAAGGTCCTGAGCACCCCAGGCGACCCTTCCGAGGGCTCGCTCGCCGGGGCCGGCCGAATCCTGGAACGAACCAAGGTCTCGCCGGAAGCGGTGACTGGCGTCATTCACGCCACCACCGTGGCGACCAACGCGGTACTCGAGGGCAAGGGCGCGCGGACCGGACTGATCACCACCCGCGGATTTCGCGACGTCCTGGAAATGGCGCGGGAGGCACGATACGACATCTACGACCTCGGCATACGAATCCCCCCCCTTGGTGCCTCGCCGGCACCGGTGCGAGGTCAACGAACGCATAAGCCATAACGGCGAGATCCTGACCCCACTTGACGACGAAGAGGTGTCCGAGGTCCTCTCCCGCCTGATCGAGAAAGCCGATCTCCAGTCGCTGGCCATATGCCTTTTACACGGCTACGCGCACCCCGGTCACGAGGCCCGGATCGCCGAGATCGCGGCGCATATGTTTCCCGATCTGACGATCAGTGTCTCCCACCAGGTGTCGGCCGAAATCCGGGAGTTCGAACGTACCTCCACCACCGTTGTCGATGCCTACGTAAAGCCTCTGGTACAGAGCTACGTGGGTCGGCTGACTGAAGGATTGCGCGACCTTGGAATGCGTCACGAAGTATCCATGATGCTATCCCACGGGGGCATCGGGCCGGCCTCCGAGGTCGCTGACTGTTTTCCGGTTCGCATGATCGAATCTGGTCCCGCCGCTGGTGCCATCGCCGCCGGCCATTTCGCCCGCGAGGCTCTCGCGCGCGCCGACGCCATCGCCTTCGACATGGGGGGAACGACGGCGAAGATATCGGTGATTCGCGATGGCGAACCCGCCGTTACACACGAGTACGAAGTCGGCCACGTCCACCGGTTCAAACGCGGCAGCGGCTATCCATTGCAAGTGTCCGCCATCGAGCTGCTCGAGATCGGCGCCGGGGGCGGCAGCATCGCGCACATCAACGAACTTGGCCTGCTCAACGTGGGACCGCGATCCGCCGGCGCCGATCCGGGGCCGGTCAGCTACGGGCGCGGCGGCGACCAGCCTACCGTCACCGACGCCGACCTGGTGCTGGGATACCTCGACGCCGAGTATTTCCTGGGCGGCGACATGAAACTCGATACCGACAAGGCCAGGTCGGCAATAGAGGGGCAAATCTCCGGCAAGCTCGACATGTCGGTCGAACAGGTTGCCTGGGGCGTGCATGACGTTGTCAACGAGAGCATGGCGGCGGCCATCCGCGCCCACGCCGCCGAAAAGGGCATCGACCTGCGCCGCTACGGGATGATCGCCTTCGGCGGTGCCGGCCCCGTTCACGCCTATGCATTGGCGAGAAAACTCGGCGTGGGCCGCGTCCTATGCCCATTCGGTGCCGGCGTGGCCTCGGCCATCGGCTGTCTGGTCGCCCCCCCGGCGGTTGAACTGATGACCGCCCATTTTTCTCTGTTGGACGACATGGACTGGGTGAAAGTGGGACAGCATTACGCCGACATGAAAATTTCCGGAGAGGTTGCCCTGGCCAAGCTGATCGGGGCCGATGGCGGTCTCGTCATGCAGCGCTCGATCGACATGCGCTGTCAGGGCCAAGGCTATTCGGTGACCGTTCCCGTGATCGAGGACGAGACACCAACCGAAACGATTGCCCCGGCCCTTCGATCCCATTTTTCCGGCACTTACGAAACCGTCTATGGGCATCTCCCGCCGGACGTGCCGTTGGAGGTGGTGGGCCTGCGCGCACGCGTTCTAGAGCCACGTTCCGATCTCAGGATCGCCAGGGCCCTCGATAAACCAGGGCAAATGGATGGGCCGCCACTGAAGGGCAGGCGAGCGGTTTATTTCGAGGCCTCCGGCGGCTATGCGGAGACCGCCATTTACGATCGATACCGCTTGGTGGCGGGCGAGGTCATGATGGGCCCGGCCGTCATCGAGGAACGGGAGACCAGCATCGTCGTCGGTCCGGATGCCGGGTTCCACCTCGATTCCGCCGCCAATGTCGTCATCGACTTCAAGGAATAAGGCCATGGGCGTCCTGGATCCCATTACCGTCGAAGTGCTTTGGACGCGATTGATCTCGGCCATCGACGAGGCCGCCCTGACCCTGCATCGCACGTCGTTTTCGACCGTGGTACGGGAGTCGCACGACTACACGTGCATGGTGTTGGCTCCCGACGGCCAGGCGGTGGCGCAATCGACCCGTAGCATCCCGTCGTTCATCGGTACCCTGCCCATTACGGTGAAGGCCTTTCTCCGCAAGTACCCGGCCGAAACACTACGACGGGGGGACGTGATCATCAGCAATGATCCGTGGATCGGCACCGGACATCTCCCGGACTTGACGCTGGCGACGCCAATCTTCCATCAAGAGCGACTGGTCGGGTTTGCCGGTGCCGTCGCGCACATGGGGGACATAGGCGGACGGCGGCGCGCGCCCGACGCCAAGAATATTTACGAGGAAGGCCTGCAGATACCCATCCTCAAGCTTTATGAGGCGGGGCGGCGCAATGAGACCTTGTTCGAGATCATTTGCCGGAACGTGCGCATTCCCGACGAACTCACCGGCGATATTCACGCCATGGTCGGTGGATGCGAGAAGATGCGAACCGGTGTCGCCGAATTGTTATCCGAATATGCCATGGCTGACCTGTGGAAGTTGGCCAACAGGATCATCGATCTGACCCATGCCGCCATGAGCCGGGCGATCGGTGGGATTCCTGACGGCGTGTACCAAACCGTCACGCCCATCGATTCCTTCGACACCAAGTCCCCGCTCGAGATTCACTGCCGAATGGACGTCCAAGGCGACAGGATGATGGTCGATTTTGCTGGGAGCTCGCCGCAAAATCCGTCACCCCTGAACTCGGTGCTCGGCTACACTCGGGCGTACTCGACCTACGCCCTGAAGTGTGTCTTGCTGCCGGACGTGCCCAACAACGAAGGCAACTTTCTTCCCGTTTCCATCACCGCGCCCGAAGGCTGCTTTCTCAATCCCAGATATCCGGCGGCGGTGGAGGCCCGGGCAACGGTCGGGCACTACTGTACAAGCGCCATTCTCCATACCCTGGCCGAGGCGATACCCGAGCGGGTGCCGGCGGAAAGCGGCATCCCGCTGCATGGTTTCACCATGTCCGGCTGGAACGATGGTCGCCCGTTTTCCACCATCATCTTTTTCAGTGGCGGTCTGGGTGCTAGGCCCGATCAGGACGGAATTTCGACGCTGAGCTTTCCGACCAATGTATCGACGACGCCGGTCGAGATCCTGGAACGCTCATTTCCGGTGCGGATCGGCGACAAATCATTGCTGCGCGGCTCCGGAGGTGAGGGCAAGTTTCGCGGCGGGCTCGGTCAACGGTTGGCCCTCGAGGTCGTAAGCCCGCACCCGGTAAACATCTCCGTGCTTTCGCAGCGCCTGAACTTTCCGCCACATGGCCGGCAGGGCGGAAGGAACGGCAGCCTGGAGCGTATCCTCCTCAATAATGAGCCGGTGGAGGCGGGCAGTCCGTTCCAGCTCACCAAGGGCGATGTCATCGTTCTGGAATTGCCGGGAGGTGGCGGCTTTGGACCGGTGGAAGAACGGGATCCTCGCCTGCGTGAAGCCGATCGAAAAGACGGACTCGTGTAGACGCCCGCCGTCAAGTCCCACTCGCGGCCGTGATTTCGGCCACGGCCGTCGTGGCTCGATCCCAGGTCGCGCGGACGATTCCCGGGTCGTTGCCCAGCTCGAGCATATCGATCCCCAGATCCACATGTTTTTTATGCCCGCCGGTTCCGTGCCGACGCCCAATCATCGATCCGCTCCATCGCCTCGACGCTTTCGATCATGATCCCGATCATTGGCTCGCTATCGCTGAAGCAGTCTTCATTCCCCGTTGCACGGCGATGCTAGCATCGAAGCAACTTGGTGCTAATCTGATCCAAGAAATTCCACCACATCTCAATCGGGAGCCTGTCCTATGCGCCTAGCTCACTTCCTCACCCCAGTGGCATTTTTCGTTTTCGCCGCAGTGGCCAATGCACAGGTGTCTTACGACCAGGACTTCGAACCGGACGTGCAGGCCCCCGATGATTTCCGGGCCAACCGAACCTCGTTCTCCGCCATCATGGAGGTGTTGGCGGCAGGCCGACCGGAGGTAACCCAGGATCAACTCGATCGATTGAGATCCGTGTCCCTGGAGACCATATTCTTCGCGGTGGGCGACTACCGTACCAACTATGTTCGCGACTTCGCCAACACTCGTCCCGGCGAACGCCTGGTGGGCCGAGCCTTGACAATGCGCTTCCTGCCGCCGCGCCCAGACCTGGTGCGGGCATCCAATGTGCTGGCTGAGGAGGGAAACTGGGATCGCAGATACTATGCACGCGCGGCGGAGGAGGCTCAGCCTGGTGACGTGGTGGTCGCCGAACTCGGGGGCAGCGATGGCCACAATTTATTCGGTGACATGGGGGCCACCGGAATACAGATGCGCGGGGCAGCGGGCGTGGTGATCGACGGCGGTCTGCGTGACCTTGCCGGAATGCAAGACGACCGCTTCCAGGGCTTCCCGGTATTGCACCGCTTCTCCGATCCTCGGAGTACTTCCTGGGTTGGCGTGGAGTACAACGTGCCGGTACGCATTGGCAATGTCTCCGTTTTGCCGGGAGACATCGTTGTTGGAGACGATGGTGGGGTAATCTTCTTCCCACCGGAGCTTCTGGAAGACGTATTCGAATACGCGGACCAGAAAGCAGCCCGGGAAACATTCCAGCTTCAGTTGCTACAGGAAAAAAACTATCGCTTCCGCGACATCTACCCACTGTCGCCACCACTAGCGGAGCAACTGGAGAAGTCGCTAGAGCCCTGATCGAGACCGCTGCACAGCCCGGACAGAATTGCCTGTACTCTTCTCTCCCACGGACGTCCCCCCGGTTTTCAGTAGCACTCTGGTTTTAGAGTTCGGCCCTAGCGAAAGGGTCAAACGATGAAGAAACGATTCACCGAAGCGCAGATCGTGGGCTTCTATCGTCTTGCTCGCAGGTTGCTTCCTTGTTGTCGCATTGTCCTAGCAGGCTGCTGAAGAACCCGGGTGATCGGGCCGTTTTCTAAGGATCATGCGAGTCACCACCGACCGACAACGGTGCGCACGGCTGTGCGCTGGCCCCGATCAAGGGGCCGGCGACACGCGCGGCCGGTGATCAGGGACACCTCGCCTCCAGATTCCGCAGCCGGACCAAGTTATAGACCGTGGCGGCGAAGGTAAGCTGCCAATCCACGAGGGCGACACCGCGATGCCGGAGTTTGCGCAAGCCGCCGACGGTCTTCATCCAGCCAAAGACCTGTTCTACGAGTTTCCGTTTCCGCTGACTGACGTGATAGCCCGCATGCCGCGTGGTCCGGCCATCGATCGCACTCCAGCGGACCTTCTGAGCAACGTGGGGCGTGACGGCCCGGATACGGACAGCGGCCACAAAGCTTGCCACATCGTAGCCCTTGTCCGCCCCGACCGTGCTGCCCGGCGGCGCGCTGGCCTCCAGCAACAGCGCCGCTGCCTCGCGTTCGGCGGTCCCCGTCGCGTGAGTCGCGCAGACGTTGGCGACAAGTCCCTGTCGCTTGTCCAGCAGCACGTGGCCCAGATACGCCAGCTTGGCTTCCTTCCCCTGGCCCTTCCGAGGCAGCATCGCCTCCGGATCGGTCGTCGACTGGTGCGTGTCGTTGCGCCGCCGCTCCCCGTGGAAGTTGACCGTGGGATTCCCGGGGTCATCGGGCGGGTCGCTCTCCGCCGCGTCCCGGCACCGAAAGCTCTTCAGGCTGGCCCACGCTTCCAATTGGGTCCCATCCACAGTGAAGTGTTCGTCCGAGAGCAGCCCGGCCGCCCGCGCGTGGGCCTGCACCGCATCAAAGAAGGCGGCCGCGAGATCGCCCGCCAGCAGCCGGTCGCGATTCTTGGTAAACGTGGTGGGATGCCAAACCGGGTCGTCCAAATTCAAGCCCACGAACCAGCGGAACAGCAGGTTGTAATTGAGCTCTTCCATCAGCAGCCGCTCGCTCCGCACCGTGTAGAGCACCTGCAGCAACAACGCGCGCAGCAGCTGTTCCGGCGGGATCGACGGACGCCCTGTGTTGGCGTACAGGCCGGCGAACCTGCGCGACATCGTTCTCAGCGCTTCGTCCGTCAGCGCGCGAACCGCGCGGAGCGGATGGTCGGCTGGCACGCGCTGTTCCGGCGACAGGTAGCTGAACATGTGAGTGCTTTGCTCATCGTGTCCGCGCATGATGGGGCTCCCTTCAGCGGTGTTGGGAGCATGGTAGTACGCCGGGATCGATCTGTCGATCCCATTTCACGGAGTTTTTCAGCAGCCTGCTAGGAAGAAGCAGCGGAAGCTCGCGACCTCGCCCGTTCCGTGCAATGCGTACGCCCAACCTACCGACCTGTCGGCGAGCGCCGCTTCGGCGCTGAACTCACGCCGCGCGCAGCGACCGGCGCAGCGCCTTCCTGAAATAGGCGATCACTTCCCAGGTGGGGACGCCAAATGGTCGGCGATTCCTCCTACAATCAGGCCGACCTCCGATGGCCCTGACCCCCGGCACCGCCTCGGCCCGTATGAGATTGCCGCCCAGATCGGCGTGGGAGGGCCCGCCTTCGTCCGCGCGGACGTTCGGAGCGCGGACTTCAGCGCGCCGCCGAAGCCGAGGGGAGGATTCACCGATCTCGCCGGCCTGCAGGCCGGGGGATTACTCGGCATCGTCGCCAACGTCGTGGCGCACGAGCTCGCCCACGCCGTTAACCTCTACCATCCTGGTCCAAGCGTCATATCCACTGACTGTGGCTCCGGCGTCTCCAATGCTGCCGCTCGCTACAACGGCGTCACCTCCGGTCCGATGGGAAACCTGATGCGCTATAACGCGGGGGGTATCGGCCTCATGTTCTACTTCTCCGCCGACGGCAGCTGCCATCTTTACCCGGTGAACGAGGACCGCACATTCGGCAGCCAGCTCGTCACCACGTTGCAGGGCGACGGCATCAACGGAGGCGATCCATCCTTCGACGATTTCGGACGGCCACGACCGGTGAGCGGCGACGCCGGCTGCTTCGGTACGCAGCGCAGCAACATGAGCCTGATCATCAACGAAAAGACACCACCGGGAGGGAGCTACTGATGGCCGGGTCAGCGCGTCGATACGAACTCGGTGCGTCGTTCCATGGCCTGGCCGTACTCGCCATGCTCGGCGTCGCCGGCTGCGGGGGCGGGGATTCGGATCCTGCAGCCCCAGACGGCGATCAAACGCCGGAAGGGGGCGGCTCGAGTGCTCCCGTTGAGCTCTACCTGCAGGTGGCGGCGGGACCGCCGGGATTCGCGTCGGTAGCGGACGTCTGGGTGTCGGATGCGAGCGAGGCGGCCAGCAATTTCGATCCCGACGCCCCTCTGCCGATCGGTGACCTGTCGGCGCTCGGCGCTGATTGGCGCGCCGCCGTGTCGCTGGAACTGGTGGGTGGCGCCGGCGCTGCGCTGCCGGGGCTGCCGTCCCCGACCGCGCCGGAAGACGCCCAGACCGAGCCCGGCATCGCCACGGCTCGGTTCATCATGCCCGGCGGCGCGTGGAACGCGGGCGACACCGTTCGCGCCCATCTCGCCGGCGATGGCTGGGAGGCGACATCACAGGAAGTCGTGATCGAGACGCCTCCCGCTGAGAGCGCCCTGCAGGCGCGCGCCTCGATCGCCCATCTGACACGCGATGCCACCGCGCTTCAGCAGGTCGCCGACGAGATGCTGGCGATCGATGCCGATGGCCACGCGGGCTACCTCTATCGCGGTCTGGCGCTGGAGATGAACGGAGACCTCAACGGGGCTGAAGCCGCCCTGGCGACGGCCCTCGAGCGTCTCTCGACGCAGTCCGGGTCCGGCGACCTGGAGGAACCGCCGATCCTTTTGCTCCGGGCGCTCGCCCGGGTGCGCGAGCCACAGCGGCAACCGGTACTGCCTTCGTGCGTCAGCATCCGGAAGGGCCGTCGGTTATCGTCTTACCTCTAAGGCCGAGCGGAATCTGCAACCTCGCGCCCCCACAGTTTCTTCAACGCGATGGCGGATCGGCCTCACTATGTGATGTTCTCGCCCAGCGGCGCCAAGGACAGCCTGCGAAACATCGATCGAGACGGGCGAGTTCACGTGCTCGATGGCGACCTGGGACACCCAGAGGAATGTGACGTCCGCTGCCGTGCCGGCGGATGCCGATGAGTAGCAGATCGCCGGGCTGACCGCCGTCGTCTCAGGCTACGTGAAGCCGCCGCGTGTCAAGCAGCCTCCTGATGCGCTGTCGGGGGGGATGTCAACGCAAAGTAGAAATGTCGGGTAGGCCACTCGCTATGGGCTGGTCGGCGTCGCGTCCGCCCGCGCTCGGGCGGTTCTGATCCGTTGCTTCTCGCGCAGCGTGCGGTGCGGGCCGGCCAGGAGGCGCTCGTCTCGCGTGCGCTGATCGGCCTGGATTGTGGCCAGGACTTCCCCCAGCCGCTTGTTCGACACGATGTCCCCGTGGGTGACCCGCCGTTGCTCTTCGAAGGCCGTGAAAGGGAGGCGCTGGCCCGCGTGACGAATCTCGAGGCGACCGTCGGCGTCCGCATGCACGCGACAGCGCTGCCCGCGCAGTCGCCGGGTGAGCGGGCCTGGGGTGATGAGGTAGACCCCGCGTCGATAGTGGAGCGTCAGGGCTTGGGAGATGGTCCGATCTTCCTGCCACGTGAAGATCAGCGCGAGGTCCTCATCATCGCGGACGGGGCGATGCGCGTCATGCGCACTCCTCGGCGGCTTGCCGAATCGGGCGTTGTAGTCGGCCATGAAGGCGGGCGCATAGGCATTGGCGGCCTCGGGCGTCGAGATCTCGCGGAGGCGCAACTCCTTCACGAGCCGATCTTGCAGCGTCAGGTGCGCCCGCTCAACGCGCCCCTTGGCCTGGGGTGCGTTCGCGCACACGATGTCGATGTTGAGGTCCGCCAGCGCCCGGCTGAACTGCGTGGGGCCTCCCGCGCGGCGCCGTGCCGCGCCCGTCGCCCGAAAGATGCTGGCCCGGTCGCTGTAGAAGGCCACCGGTTTGCCGTGGCGCTTGAGATACGTCTGCGTCGAGGCGAAGTAGTCGAACGTCGATTCCGAGGCGACGAACCGCAGCTCCATCAGCTGACTCGTCGCATCGTCCACATAGACGAGCAGCGTGCAGGTCGGGCCTCGATCCTCGAACCAGGCGTGGTCGCAGCCGTCGATCTGAATCAGCTCGCCGACGCAGGCGCGCTGGTGGCGCGGTTGGTAGACGCGGCGCGATCGGGCGGTGCGCGGCACCCACAGCGCCGCGTCGATCATCCAGCGCCGCAGGGTCTCGACCGACACGAGGATGTCGTCACGTTCACGGAGTTTCTCGGCCGCGAGGGTCGGCCCAAAGTCGCGGTAGCCAGACCGCACTAACTCCAAGACGTGGTCACGCAGCGCGCGCGGGAAGCGTCGGTGGCTCGGCCGGCCGCGCTTCTTGGACACCAGTCCGCCAGGGCCGTCGAGACGCAGGGTCCGGCACAGACGCTCGACCTGGCGCACCCCGAGCCCCAGTTGTGCGGCCGCGTGGGCCTGGGTCAGGCGCCGTTCCCGCACACGCCCCAGAATCTCCAGGCGGTGCAGTTCCTTCGTACTCATCGTCAGGTAGCCCTCGTTGTCCATGTCGGCCTCCAGGCCATACACGGTGCCCGAAACCCGACATTTCTAATGTGGAGAAACCCGACATTTACATTTTGTGTCTACAGGGGAGGGTCGCAGAACGGGCCTTCCGTTAACTTTCGAGAGCCCGCTAATACTTCCTCTGGGCCGCGGCGGGTGAACGTCCGCAGCTCCGACCCAGGCTAGAATGCCTGCCGTGAGCACGGATCAGGTGCCGGGTATCCTCCAGCGCTACGGCGGCACTGTGCTGGCCCGTGGCGGACGGTACCAGATCATGGAAGGCCCTGAGGATTTCCACCGGTTCGTTGTCATCGAGTTTCCAACGCTGGAGCAGGCAGTCGCCTGTTTCGAGTCGCCGGAGTATCAGGACGCCGCCCGCTTCCGTCGTAACGGCGGAGGAACCGCCGAAAATGTGATCGTCGAGGGCGGAGAAGCGACGAAGTAGGTCTCTGGTCTTTGGTTGCTTGGAGACCAGAGACGTCTTCGTTACGCCGGCGCCTTCTGCAGCACGCTGTCGACGATCGCCTTGAACTCGTCGACCGTCAGCAGGTCTTTCTTCTCGAACGACTTCGCCTTGACACCCTGCAGCATCGCCATCTTCTCGTCGTCGGTGGCGGTGATACCCAGCTTCTCGCACCACTCTTCGATCGAGGGCGGACCGCTGTTCTTGCCGAGCACCACATTGACCGGTTTCTGGCCGACCAGCTCAGGCGAAAACGGAACGTACTCGAGCGGGTGATCCTTGCGGGCGAGACGGAACCAGCCCGCGATGATGCCCGACTCGATGTCGTAGAGCCTGTCGCCGACGATCGGCCGGTTTGGCGGCTGTTCGACTTTCGCGAGATCCATGATGAACTTCGAGACCTCGACGAACTGTTCGGTCTTAATCCCGAGATCCTTGCCGTGCAACGCCAGCAGCGACAGGACGACGTCTTCCATGGGCACGTTGCCGGCACGCTCGCCGAGCCCGGTGACGGTTGTATGCGCGACCGACGCACCCGCACCCAACGCTGCAATCGTGTTGGCGACGCCAAGGCCGAAGTCCTGGTGGCAGTGGATTTCCACCGGCTTCTTGAGCCGGTCGATCACCTTCCTGACGACGTGATCGATCGCGGCCGGCGTGGTGACGCCGATCGTATCGGCGATCGACAACGCATCCATGTGGCCCTCGGTGGCCACCTGTTCGACGATGTCGAGGAAGCGGTTGAGTTCGGTTCGTGTCGAGTCGATCGTGAAGAAGACCGTGTAGAGCCCCGCCTCCTTGGCGGCGAGCGTCGTTTCTATCGACGCCTTCATCGCCCGCTCGATTTTCCACCCGTAGCCGTTCTCGATCATGTGATCGCTGGCCGGGATCTCGATGACGATGCCCGTGCAGCCGCAATCCTTGATCACCTTTACTTCCGAGGGGATACAGCGGGCGAAGCCGAAGATCTCGGCTTTGAGCCCCAGGGCGGCGATATCGGAGATGGCAGCCTTGTCCGGCGCCGAGACGGCGGGCATGCCGGCCTCGATGCGGGGGATGCCGAGCGCGTCGATCCTCTTGGCAATGGCCACCTTCTCTTCGCGGCGGAAGACGACGGCGGTCTGTTGCTCTCCGTCACGCAGGGTGACGTCGTGGATCTTGATGTTCGCGGGGAAGTTGTCGTTCTTGGTCACCTCTGGCAGATAGTTCCAGGGGCTGGTGAACCACTTGTCTGTTTTCCAAGGTTCTTGCATGTAGCCTCCGAAGGAGCATTTGACGCGACGACGATCATACCTCTGGTAGGCTGGCACTACCCAAGTTACGGGACGGTGACGTCTCGATTTGGGTCTGGCCTTTACGGTGATTCTGCGGTACCCATTGGGAATCACCGTCGTGCGCGGTCCTGCCCTGCGGGATACTATTGGCAGGCTCGAACCTCAACATGCCCACCGTAAATTTCACGCTCAACGGAATCGCCACCGAAGCCTCGTACGAGCCCGGGATGCGCTTGCTCGAAGTGTTGCGGGAGTCGTGCGGCATCGTCAGCGCCAAGGACGGATGCGCTCCTGAAGGCGCCTGCGGTTGCTGCCTCGTTAATATCGACGGCCGGCCGGCGCTGTCGTGCCTTCGGAAGCCTGAGCAGATGGAAGGGCATGACATCGTCACGCTCGAGGGCCTGCCGGAGGACACGCGCCGGATCATTGGAGACGCGTTCGTGCTCGAGGGCGGCGTGCAGTGCGGGTTTTGTATTCCAGGGATCGTGGTCCGGGCCGCGTCGGTCATCGAGCGTGGCAAGAGCGGCGATCGCGCGGCAATCGCCAAGGCCCTCGACGGGCACTTGTGCCGCTGCACCGGGTACGGACGCATCATTGATGCGATTCAGACTGCCGGAGAAGCGACCGACAACGGCGGTCGCCTACCGGATCTGCCCCGGCGCCATCACTTCTTCGGTGAGGACTTCGGTTTGAGCCGCGATCCGGCGTTCACCAACGGCGGGGAATCACCGAACGGGATTGGCCATTCGGCTCCTCGCCAGGGGGGGCTGGAGCAGACGCTGGGGGAGAAGCCGTTTGTCGATGACATGCGCGTGCCTGGCATGCTGCATGGTGCCATGGTGCCAACAGCGCACCCGCGTGCGCGGGTCCTGAAGGTTCACGCAGACGCGGCCAAGGCAATGCCTGGCGTCGTACGGGTGCTGACCGCTATAGACGTGCCTGGGTCGCGCGGCACTGGCCTCACCAGCCCCGACCAGCCGGTGTTTGTCGCCGAAGGGGAAGTGACCTGCTGCGTTGCCGACTTTGTCGCGATGGTGATCGCCGATACCCAGTTTCACGCACGGCAGGCTGCCGCGAGTGTGCGGGTGGACTACGAGGTCCTTGAGCCGGTGACCGATCCTGTCGAGGCGCTGAAGCCGGACGCGATACAGGTGCATTCGGCGGACACGCTTTTTCCGGCGCCGAATCTGCTGGAGCCGGTCACCGCCTTCGCGCGCGGCGACGTGGAGACAGCGCTCGAAGCTGCCGCCCATGTCCTCGAAACCACGTTTGAGACCAGCGCCGTCGAGCCGGCGTTTCTTGAGCCTGAAGCGTGCCTCGTGGTCCCGCGAAGCGAAGGTACCCGGCAGCGTCTGAAGGTCCATACCGAGAGTCAGGGCTCGGTCTACGATCAGCAGCAGATCGCGAGGGTGTTGGACATCGAGCCGGACGACGTCGAGATCGCGCTGGCTGCCAGCGGCGGCGCGTTTGGCGCGAAGGAGGAACTGTCGATCCAGGCGCAGACGGCCGTCGCGGCGCACCTGCTTGGCCGGCCAGTCAAGACCGTGCTGACCCGCGAGCAGTCCACGCAGCACCACGTCAAGCGCCATCCAATGACGGTTGCGCTCACGGTCGGCGCCGACGCCGATGGGCATCTGCTGGCCGTGCGATCGCGTATCGTGGCCGACGCTGGCGGTTACCACACGACCAGCGCCAAGTGTGCGCTGCGTGCCGCGTGTCACTCCTGCGGCCCGTACCGCGTGCCGAATGTCGACGTCGAGTCCAAGGCCGTGTACACCAACAATCCCAACTCGGGCGCGATGCGCGGGTTCGGCAGCAACCAGGCCCAGTTCGCCATGGAAGGCGTGATGGACATCCTGGCTGAAAAGGTGGGCGTGGACGGCTGGGATATCCGCACGCGGAACGTGCTCGATCCTGGCGACGAATTCGCCACAGGCCAGATCATGCGCGAGAGCGTCCGGGGGATGCGGGCGTCGCTCGAAGCCGTGAAGGATATTTACAAGAGCGCAAGATATAAGGGCATCGGTTGCGGCATCAAGAGTACCGGGCTTGGCAACGGGACCACAGAGGGCGGATACATCACGGTCCGCGTGGTCGAAGGGCCGCGGCTAGAGATTCGCAACGGCTATACCGAGATGGGCCAGGGGATATTCACGGCGACCCTGCAGGCCGTGTGCCAGGAGACTGGCCTGCCCGCCGACATCATGCAGGTGGTATGGGACAAGGACCTCGGCAACAAGTGTGGCGAAACGTGGGCCTCGCGCGGCACGACCCTGAGCTGCGCGGCGGCGAAGATCGCGGCGGAGAAGTTGGCGGCGGACCTCGAGGATCAGCCGCTGGAGCAGCTCGTCGGGCGCGAGTACGTTGGGGAGTATGTCCTCAACTTCACGACTCGCCCAGGCACGAAGGAATGGGAGCGGGATCCGACGACCCATTTGACATTCAGCTACTCCACTCAGGTCGTTATCCTTGACGATCAGGGTCTGATCACCCGCGTTGTCGCAGCCCACGACGTTGGGCGGGCGATCAACCCGAGGCTCTGTGCCGAGCAGATGGAAGGTGGCGTGCACATGGGCCTTGGCTATGCACTGTCGGAGAACTTCACGTCGGTCGGCGGCGTGCCTGACTCGCTGGCGCTGCGTGCCCTGGGCATCGTCGCGGCGAAGCACATGCCGGAAGTCGATGTGATTCTCATCGAAGTACCAGACGAGGTCGGTGGCTACGGTGCCAAGGGGGTGGGTGAGATCGGCTGCGTCGCGACGGCCGGCGCCGTAGCCGGCGCGCTGCACTCGTTTGACGGCATCCGGCGCTTCACGTTGCCGATGGATGATGCGCCTGCCGCGAAGCCGTCGTTGCCGAAGTCCCGCCGACAGTCGGCAGCGGTTCCGGCGGATGCGTCGGTCGTCCGAGCCTAGCAGGCTGCTGAAGAACCCGGGTGATCGGGCCGTTTTCTAAGGATCATGCGAGTCACCACCGACCGACAACGGTGCGCACGGCTGTGCGCTGGCCCCGATCAAGGGGCCGGCGACACGCGCGGCCGGTGATCAGGGACACCTCGCCTCCAGATTCCGCAGCCGGACCAAGTTATAGACCGTGGCGGCGAAGGTAAGCTGCCAATCCACGAGGGCGACACCGCGATGCCGGAGTTTGCGCAAGCCGCCGACGGTCTTCATCCAGCCAAAGACCTGTTCTACGAGTTTCCGTTTCCGCTGACTGACGTGATAGCCCGCATGCCGCGTGGTCCGGCCATCGATCGCACTCCAGCGGACCTTCTGAGCAACGTGGGGCGTGACGGCCCGGATACGGACAGCGGCCACAAAGCTTGCCACATCGTAGCCCTTGTCCGCCCCGACCGTGCTGCCCGGCGGCGCGCTGGCCTCCAGCAACAGCGCCGCTGCCTCGCGTTCGGCGGTCCCCGTCGCGTGAGTCGCGCAGACGTTGGCGACAAGTCCCTGTCGCTTGTCCAGCAGCACGTGGCCCAGATACGCCAGCTTGGCTTCCTTCCCCTGGCCCTTCCGAGGCAGCATCGCCTCCGGATCGGTCGTCGACTGGTGCGTGTCGTTGCGCCGCCGCTCCCCGTGGAAGTTGACCGTGGGATTCCCGGGGTCATCGGGCGGGTCGCTCTCCGCCGCGTCCCGGCACCGAAAGCTCTTCAGGCTGGCCCACGCTTCCAATTGGGTCCCATCCACAGTGAAGTGTTCGTCCGAGAGCAGCCCGGCCGCCCGCGCGTGGGCCTGCACCGCATCAAAGAAGGCGGCCGCGAGATCGCCCGCCAGCAGCCGGTCGCGATTCTTGGTAAACGTGGTGGGATGCCAAACCGGGTCGTCCAAATTCAAGCCCACGAACCAGCGGAACAGCAGGTTGTAATTGAGCTCTTCCATCAGCAGCCGCTCGCTCCGCACCGTGTAGAGCACCTGCAGCAACAACGCGCGCAGCAGCTGTTCCGGCGGGATCGACGGACGCCCTGTGTTGGCGTACAGGCCGGCGAACCTGCGCGACATCGTTCTCAGCGCTTCGTCCGTCAGCGCGCGAACCGCGCGGAGCGGATGGTCGGCTGGCACGCGCTGTTCCGGCGACAGGTAGCTGAACATGTGAGTGCTTTGCTCATCGTGTCCGCGCATGATGGGGCTCCCTTCAGCGGTGTTGGGAGCATGGTAGTACGCCGGGATCGATCTGTCGATCCCATTTCACGGAGTTTTTCAGCAGCCTGCTAGTTCGGCCAGTTCTCCTCCAGCATGTACGCGTAGCACTCGTACTCGAGCAGCTCTGGGGTGGGATCCATGCGCCGGTACAGCGTCATACTCATCGTCCACGGCCGCGTGAACACCGCGGGATCCTCGATCGTGACTTCGTACAGGAGATGGTTGGGGCTCGTTGGGGTGTAGCGCTCGATAACGTGCAGCATCTCGCCGTGGAAGTTCCCTGCCCGGTCGAACCATGTCTGATCGGTAAAATGCACGACGTCCACGACCAGCGTGTCGCCGTCCCAACTTCCGCGAGAGTCTCCCATCCACCAGTTGATCGGCCCCTCGGGGTGAGGGTTCCCGTTCATGTAAATGTGACGAAGTGAGTGGTTGTACTCGTAGAGGATGTTGACCTTGTCAGCCTGCTGGACAATCTGAAACGGGTAGGGCATGTAGGTGATGCGAGGCACGCCCGAGAGCAGGCACTTCGTCTCTGGATCGAGCGTGGCGCGGTCCGCGTAGTTCTGCGCCCTCTTTTCTAGCGCCCACGGTTGGTACGGGATCCGCCCCCCCTCGACGACGGCGCGCCCGGCCGGCACACCGAGACTCGCGTTGTGGTCCTCGATGTCCCACGCAGCGGTGTTGAGCACCTGCCAGATCCCCTGAAGATCGGGCTGGCCGTACTCGGTCCGCGGCGGTGCATACGTCTCCGTCTGCGCGACAACTGGCACTGGCGAGAGGGTCACCGACGCAAGCGCCGTCGCCATCATCAACTGCGTAAACCTGTGCACTCTCACGTGAACCCCTCCACTCAATGCCGCATACTGTGCGTCTCTAGTTGACCCCGCTGAACCACTTGAACCCAACATCGCGCATGGCTTCTCCACCTTGGTTTCCCTCGTGGCAGGCGTGCTCCCACATTTCATCCGCGTACGGGCCTGCCCCGGCACCTGCGCGCCTGAAGGGCAGTCGAATCGTCCATGGTCTCGTGAACACGGTCGGGTCGTCGATCGTGACCTGGTAGTCAATTGTGTTGGCGTCGACGAGCGTAAATCGTTCGACGACGTGCACGTTGTCGCTGAAGAAATTTCCCACCTGGTCGAGCCAGTTTTTCGCGTTGAGATTGCGGACATCGACGACCAGCGTGTTGCCTTCCCAGGCTCCGCGCGAACGCCCCATCCAGAGCTTGACGCTGTCGTCCACGTCCCGAGGGCGCCCGTCGGTGGGAATGAGCCGGTAATAGTGGCCGAAGTTGTACGTCATGAGCACATAGCCGGGACCTTGCCGGATCTCAAAGCCGCCGCGGTACGTTGCCCGCGGGACGGAGTAGAGACAATAGGTCTGGGGATCCGCGTACAGTCGCTCCCCGGTTTGGCCTGGCCATCCGCGCGCCAAGCCAGCCCGGTGCTCGCTTTGCCGGGCCAACGCCCACGGCAGGTACGGGACCCTTCCGCCGGGCGGGTCGGCGATGAAGGTTTCCTCGGGCGGCGAGCTGATGTCGACGTAATCGTGTTCTTCGATATCGTCGCCGCCGGGAGTACCCGCCCAGCGTCCCTGCAAGTCCGGCTGCCCGTCGGTCGTCCGCTGCGGATCAAAGGGCGGAAACGTAGCGCGCTCGAGTGCCCAGCTCGGGGCTCCGGGTTCTCTGGGCGCGTCGCGCGGGAAGAGCGCCTGGGCGGCGACCGTCCCAGGCACGAGCAACAGTGCGGCTACACCGAACGCCCGCGTAATCATCCGATGTGCAAGCTGAGTCGTCATTCGCTCTCCGTATCCCCGCCGGGTTATTGGAGCTGATCGGCGATCGCCGCCACACCCGCCATCGCACAGGCGTCGTCGGCCGGCTGACCACCGGGTGCACCGGACACGCCAACGGCACCGATGGGCTCGTCGCCGACCATGATCGGCACGCCACCGCCCAACGCAATCACGTCCACCATCTGGCGCTGCCCGGCTCGCGTGGAACCGTCGGCTGTTCGTGCCACCCACTCTAGGGACGTCCGCCGGAACGTGAGCGCGGTATAGGCCTTACGCCGGGCCAGATCGAGATTGTGGGGATTGGACGTGTCGGAGGCGAGCATCAAACGGGGCTCGCCGGCACGATCGACGACCGCGACCGTCACGGTGACCAGATCGCCGGTGCGTCCGCACGATTCGATGACAGCGTCTACGACGGCCATCGCCTGCGCCACCGAGATGTTTTGCTGGGTCAACGTTTGGGCATGGCCGGGAGTAGCCATGACGAGAGACATCGTAGCGAAGATGGCCGATGGCAGTAGGGCGCCGGCGACCGAGGACAACGACAATCGAGGCATAGCTCAACCCCCTCATGGTTCCCGCGTTGACGAGTGGCAATTCCACACGTATCTGCTGACGGCGCGCAGGAGGCTCAGTGGCCGGCACTGACAGCGCCTGATCAGCGTTGCTCAAAGCACGAAGCGTCGCTCCTAGTTCGGGAGCACGCCACGATACAGCTCGCGACCCTCTCCGAATCGGGGGCCCTGGCTGACACCCTCCCAGCACGCGTTTTCCCAGATCTCATAGCCAGGTTGGCTATTGCGCCGCCATCCAAGCACCATGGTCCACGGCTGCGTATAGACGTTGGGATCGTCGATCGTTGCCTCGTAGTGCATGACGTCGGCGTCGAACATCGTCCAGCGTTCGACGACATGTACGGCGTCGCTGTAGAAATTCCCGATGTGATCGAGCCACGTCCTGTCCCGCTGGTTGGTCACGTCGACCACCAGGGTGTTGCCCTCCCAGCGTCCACGCGAGTTGCCCATGAAGAGGTGGACGCTCGGCGGGAGATGTGGACGCCCATCGGTGGGAATCACTCGATACGTATGCGCGTAGTCCCCGAGGACGAGCACCGATCCCGGGGTCTGCACGATCTGCCGGCTTCCAGCGCTGTACGCGTGCTTTGGTGGCGCGTCAGGCAGGCAGTTCTGTACCGGGTTGATGTATGTGACGAAGTAATCCTGCTGCCTCGCCGCAGCCCAAGGCTGGTAGGGGACCCGGCCGTTTGGCGGGTCCACGATCACGCTCTTCCCGCCCGAGCCATCCAGTCCTTCTGGATGTTCCTCGATGTTCTCCATGTTCCGGACGACGATTCGCGTCCAGTAGCCCTGAAAGTCCGGCGTGCCGTCCGGCAGTCGCGGTGGATCGAAATCCTCGGCCTTGGCGATAGCGCATTGGTGAAATTCCGCCGGGTCCTCCGAGCAGCCCCCGGATTCACCATAGGGTTCCATGGGTGTTGGACCCGAGCCTGGCTCGGGCGTCTCGAAATATGCTTGCTGGCCGGCGACGGGTGCCTGCAGCGCCAACACGACCGCGGCCAGGAGCGCGATCGGCCTCGTCCCACCCGAGCACTGGTTGTTCACGTGGACGCCTCCTTGTTCACCCAACCGCCAGGCTGATAGGGCACATCGACAACCGTCGGCGGATGGCGGCACACACGATCCCGTGTGTGCACGACGCCAATCATATTACGTTGGTCGGCAGGTCGACCGGCCACGCGGAGCCGGCGAGGCCGGACGCTCCTGCGGACCTTGCGTTCCGGGTCCGTGCTGGTAGAGTCACTCGGGACATTTCGAGAGGACGGACCATGCACGTAGCGGTTGTGGGAGCGGGTCCAGCGGGCGCGACATTGTCGCTGCTCCTGGCGAGGAGCGGTACGCGCGTGACACTGCTCGAGCGGGAGTCGAACTTCGACCGCGTGTTCCGGGGGGAGGGACTGATGCCTTCCGGGGTCGACGCATTGCACCAGATGGGCCTCGGCGGGCTTCTCGATGCCCTGCCGTTCCGCATTCTCGAATCGTGGGACATCTTCATCAACGGCCGACCCATCATGAGCGTGCCGGAGCCGTATGAAGCATTGGGCGACCGGGCGATGCGGGTCATTCCGCAAAAGGCGTTTCTCGAAGCCGTGATCGACCAGGCGATGGGGTTTTCGAATTTTACGTTTGTCGACAACGCACACGCCCGCAGTCTGATTACGAACGGTCGACGGGTGGAGGGGATAGTGTTCAGCTCCGATGGCGAAGAGCATCGTCTGGATGCAGACCTCGTGGTCGGGTGCGACGGGCGTGGGTCGTTGTTGCGGACACAGGCTGGGTTGAAGCTGAACCGGCTTCCGACCCAGTACAACATCCTCTGGTTCAAGATGCCTGCTCCAGACCGGTTGCGGGACACGTGTCGCATGATGATGTACGCATCGAGCACGGGCATGGGGATCAGTTACACGTCCTGGGACAATCGGCTTCAGTTCGCTCTCGTGCAAATGAAGGGGGAACACCGCTCGTTGAGCACGGTCGAATGGGCCGAACAGATGGCGGGCCCAGTTCCGCCGTGGTTAGGGGCGCACATTCGTTCGGTGGCGGACCAGATTGAGGGTCCGACGCGACTCAATGTCATCGCGGGCCGGGCCGAGTCGTGGCATGCGCCGGGCCTGCTGCTGCTGGGCGACGCGGCTCATCCGATGTCGCCTATTCGCGCACAAGGCATCAACCTGGCGTTCCGCGATGTGATCGTTGCCGCGAATCATCTCGTGCCGGCTCTCAAGAGCCAGGGCGGCCGTGTCGCGGTGGACGAGGTCCTTGCCTCGATTCAGGCCGAACGGGAACCTGAAGTCTCGCGGTCGCAAGCGCTCCAACAGCGCGACACGCAAGGCATTGGGACGTGGTACGCGCCGTTACTCATCGGCCTCGCAGGGTTCCTTGGCCCCAAGCCGGGGAAGTACCGGTGGGCGCAGCGTGCATGGCTTCAGCAGCAACATGACCTCCGCTTCGGGTCACGGGACGTGAAGCTCGCCGTGTAGCGAGTTGGTGGTGTTCTAGCAGCCCGCGGTGGAAGTCCAACGGCATTCGACGAGCGATGCATCCTCGCGGCCTGCGTTGCTCCTCCTTCGAATACAGGCGGTATTGTCGGCGCGGATTTCATGAGCGCGCAGCGCCCGAGCAACCGCAATCAATACCGGCGTGTGCAGATCCAGAG
>CBDFLL010000006.1:0-1832074 GCA_965249205.1 Vicinamibacterales bacterium
TCGCGGCCGCGGCGTGGATGGCTTCGCGAATCCGGCGATAGGTGCCACAGCGGCACACATTCCCGTTCATCGCTCGGTCGATGTCCTCGTCGGTGGGCTGTGGCGTCGTGCGCAGCAGCGCGGCGGCAGACATGATCTGCCCCGCCTGGCAGTACCCGCACTGCGGCACGTCGATCTCCTGCCACGCCAGCTGCAGCGGGTGGGTGCCGTCGGTCGACAACCCTTCCAGCGTCGTGATGGGCGCGTCGGCCACTGCCGACACCGGCGTCTGGCACGAGCGCACGGCGCGGCCGCGCACATGCACCGTACACGCGCCACACTGGCCGATGCCGCAGCCGAATTTCGTGCCCTTCAGATCAAGGACATCACGAATCACCCACAGTAGGGGTGTGTCTGCCGGCACGTCGACTGTCGCCGACGTTCCGTTTACGTTCAATGTATAGGGCATGTCGTTCGCTCAATGGATTGGTGAGTTTGCCGGGCCGCCCCCGATTGAGGCATTAGACCGAAGCAGAGGGCAAAATGCAAGAGTGCCATGGTAGATTTGGACTCGCGAATGCCGTATCGGCAGTCTCCACCAATGCCCCTCATCCGGCTCGGCCTGCTCGTCGCGGTGTTTCTGTTCACAGCGGGTCTGCAGAACCCCGCGCCCGACGAACCGCCGCCCTTCGAGCAATGGCGCCAGGAGTTGATGGACGAGGCCCGTGCACGTGGCTTCAGCGAGGCGCTGATCCAGGAGGCCCTTGCCGACATCGAGCCGCGACCACAGGTCATTGAGAACGACCGATCGCAGGCCGAGGGTGTCATCGGCTTCGATCGCTACTACCGAACCCGCGTGACTCCTCAGATCGTGCGCCTGGGCCGAGACAGAGCACTCGAGCACAGCGCGGTCCTGGCCAACATTGAAGCGACATACGGGGTGACACGGCGCGCCGTCGTCGCCATCTGGGGCATCGAAACCCGCTACGGCCGGGTCACCGGCAACACGCCGGTGTTTCAGGCGCTGGCCACCCTCGCGTGGGAGCCACGGCGCGCGGCCTTCTTTCGCGGCGAACTCTTCAACGCGCTGACCATGGTCGCGCGCGGCGACATCGATACAGCCACGATGACCGGGTCGTGGGCGGGTGCCATGGGACAGGCGCAGTTCATGCCGTCAAGCTATCTGAAATTCGCCGAGGATTTCGATCAGGACGGGAGGCGCGATATCTGGGAATCAACGCCTGATGCGCTCGCATCGATCGCCAACTACCTGAAAGCGTGGGGCTGGGACAATGAGTTCCGATGGGGTCGTGAGGTGCGTGTCAGTCAGGAAGCGCGCACCCGCATCGAGCAGGAGACGTCGAAGCCGTCGGAGGGCTGCTCGGCGATGCGCAGCATGACCGAGCGCCTGCCGCTCACCGAGTGGCAGCGCATGGGCGTGCGACAGGCCAACGGCGCGGCGCTGCCGGAGAGCGATGTGCCCGCCAGCTTGGTGGACACCGACGCCCGAAGTTTTCTCGTCTATCCGAACTACGACGCGATCCTGCGGTACAACTGCGCCCACTACTACGCGCTGACCGTCGCGCTCCTCTCGGACCAGATTCGATAAGACCAGCACTCGATGTGGCAAGGTCCCTCACCAGAGGCAGCTTGATGGTGTGCCCTCCCCATGGCTAATGGCTGACGACGGAGTGGGCACTCGCGATCGATCTCCCACGGCGGGCCTTGGCAATGCCCGCGGGCAGAATCGCGGGCCCGAGGTCATCCCGCCTCGGTTCTTGCGCCTTGCCACGTCCGGCCTGGATCTCCTCATCGCCGCGTACGCGGTCGCATTGTTCGTGATCGCGCTGACTGGCGGCGTGAGCATCGGGGTCGTGAGCATCGTCGGGCCGGCCAGACCCGTGCTCATGCTCCTGCTGCTCGTGCCACTTCGCGTCACGATCGGCGGCCGATCGTGGCTTGCCGATTTGGCGCGTGCGACGGTTGGTCGCGTGGCACGCGCCTGGGCGCCGCTCAGTCCAGGCATCCCTCCGGCCGTCATCGACTCCGCGTTCGCCGTGTTGGTCGTCCTGGCCGCGAGCGTGCCGGCCGCATTTCTCGCCAATCTGGTCCTGGAACCGGCGCGGGCGCCCGCTTTCTCCTTGCCGTTTTTCAACGAACGGTTCGTCGAGGTCTTCGCCGCCTGGGACTCCGGCTGGTACTGGGATATCGCCACCCGCGGCTACTACTTCCGCACCGACGGGCAGAGCAGTGTCGCCTTCTTTCCCCTCTATCCAATGCTAATGCGTGCCCTCGCCGCACCGTTCGGCGGCGGCGAAGGCGCCATCTGGATCGCGGGAATCGTGATTTCGCTAGCGGCGTGCGTACTCGCGCTTGTCGCCATTCATCGGCTCACCGAACAGATCTTCGGCGACCGCGACGTCGCGCGCCGCACGGTGATGTATATCGTCGTGTTTCCATGGTCGCTGTTCCTCCTCAAGGTGTACGCGGAATCGCTCTTTCTGTTGACGAGCGTCATGGCAATCAGCCGCGCCTGGAATGGCCGGTGGTGGCAGGCCGGAATATGGGGCGCCCTTGCAACGCTCGCGCGTCCCAACGGTATTCTTGTCGGGCTTCCGCTGGCGCTGCTAGCCCTGCGCGACAGACCCGGCGTGCGCCAGATCGCCTCACGATGGATCATCATGGCGCCGATCCCGGCGGCGATGATCGGGTACTCGGCGTATGTGTATACCCTCTCGGGCGACCCACTCGGTTGGATGTCGGCGCAGGATCAGTGGGGCTATTCGATCGGCAATGCTCCCTTGCGACAGATCCAAGCACTCGTTGCGGCCGTTCTTGAACATGGTCCCTACGGCTATTTCTTGATGTCCGACATCGCGTCGATCGAATTGATCCAGGGCGTCTCGGCCCTGATCATGCTCGCTCTGACGCCTGCCGTCTTTCGACGGCTCGGCGTGGCCATGGGCGTCTACTTACTCGTCAGCATGCTCGTGCCGCTCAGCAGCAGTGCGTTCGAAGGCCTGGGTCGGTACGGGTCCGTGCTCTTTCCGGTGTTCATGATTGTCGGGAGCATGCAATCACAGCGGGGTTACGAAGCCATTGTCGTAGGGTGCGTGGTGTTTCGAACGCTGCTGGGCACTTTTTTTGTCACCTGGCAACCAGCGTACTGAGCTGTGCGGATCGTCATCGACTATCGCCCCGCCCTTCGTCAGCGCACGGGCGTTGGCGAGTACATGCACACCCTTGTGCGCGCGTACGCGCATCATCCGATCGCCACCGGTGACGACGTCGCGGTGTTTACCAGTTCGTGGAAGGATCGCCCTGCCACCGGCCTGTCAGCCGAGCTCGGCGCGCGCGTCGTGGACCGGCGGGTACCGGTTCGCGTCCTGAACTACGCATGGCACCGGCTCGAGTGGCCGCCGATCGAAATGCTCGGAGTTACCGGCGACATCGTGCACGCCGCCCACCCGCTGCTGATCCCCAGCAGTTCGGCCGCGCAGGTGGTGACCGTGCACGACCTCTTCTTTCTGGCCGATCCTCAGTCAACGCGCGCCGAAGTCCAGCGGGACTATCCAGACCTGGCGGCCCGTCACGTGCGGCGCGCCGATGCGGTCGTGGCCAACTCCCACGACACGGCGTCGCAGGTTGAACGTGCGTTCGGCGTAGCCAAAACCCGCATTCATGTGTGTTCTCCAGGCCCACCGTCGTGGCGCACGCTGGGCCGTGCGCCAAACGTCCCGCCAGACGGGTACGTGCTCTTCGTCGGAACGCTTGAGACACGCAAGAACGTCGGTATCTTATTGGACGCGTACGCGGCTCTGATCGCACGTGATGACCGGACGCCGGCACTCGTGCTCGCCGGGCGCGCAACACCGGACGCCGCGGTTTGGCTCGAACGACTCTCACGGGCTCCGCTCGCAGGCCGCGTGCGACACCTCGGCTACGTGCCAGACGCCGACCGAGAGGCCACCTACGCCGGAGCCCGCCTGCTCGTCATGCCGTCACGATACGAAGGCTTCGGCATTCCCGTGCTCGAAGCGATGTCGGCGGGAGTTCCGGTCGTCGCCGCCGACCGTGGTGCGCTCCCGGAAGTGCTCGGCGACGCAGGCACGCTCGTTGATCCCGATGACAGAGACGCACTCGCCGCCGCGATGCACCGGATGCTCACCGACGATGCGTTTGCGAAGGCCTGCGCACAACGGGGACTCGCGCGGGCTCAGGAGTTTTCCTGGGAGCGGGCCGCGCTCGCGCTGCACGGCGCCTACGAAGCAGCGATCGCGAACCGCCGCGACCGCGGATCCGCGACAGGGCGGCCGACCTGAAGACCTGGGTTACCGCGCGCCCGCGGCGGTTGCCTGCGACGTGAGAAGTTCGTCGATGAGAAACAGGTCCGTCAGCAGCGCGCGCAGATGGATCGACGCGTTCAGATTGTCGATGAGCTGTGAACTGATGGACGGCTGCGCGAGCACGAGCTCGACCGCCGCCAAACTGTCACGAGCGTCACGGTCAAGCACGGCAACGAACGCACGATAGCGGGCCGCCGGCTCGAGTGATTCACGCTCGATCAACGCTCCAAAGACCTCGCCGATACCTTGAAGCGCAGCGGCCGCGCGTGTCAGGAGTTCTCGCAACTGACCGCCCGACTGGCTACCGGTGTCCCCAGGCAGCCCCTGCGCCGCATAGGCCAGCATGAATTCGTAGGCTTCCTCTATCGTGTTGCAGCGGCGCTGCACATCCTCGCGGACGTCAGTCATTCGGTGTGACGTGCCAACGGTCGGGGTCGTGGTGCTCAAGATACTGTCGCCTCGTTATCCAGCCGAGAATCATCGACTTGGTGATCCACCACTTCTCCGGCCGAACGGCGAAATATACATGCGCGATCACAAGGCCGACCAGTGCCACGCCCGCCATGCCGTGGAGCACGTAGGTGACGCCCCAGGCACCGTCGCTCAGCAGGTATGGGTTCCGCGTGAGAAAGGGGGTTCGTACGCGGACCATCATGAACAGGCCTGTCGCCACGACCGAGAGTCCCGCCGCGACGATGGCAAGATGATACAGGCGATTCCCGAGTGGATATTTCCCGGACCTGGGACCGGGCACGTCGTGGCCGAACTCGCGGAGCACCTCGGCCTTCAACTCCGGCAGGTCGCTGGGGCCAACCCAGATCGACCAGAAGTCGAGCCAGACAGTCGCGTGAAGAATGTGAAACAGAATCGACGCCGTGAGCACCAGTCCCGCCGCCCAGTGCCACGTGACCCACGCAAACTGCACGCCCGCGATCGGGAGAAACGCGGTGAAGAGCAGCGTAAACATCGCCGCCGCCTGGACCCAGTGAAACAAGCGCGCCGCCAGCGAGTGACGGACTATCCGCGTTGGAAGATGCGCGTGGGTCGCTTCCATCGCATCGGTTTCATCGGCGTGGCGCTTTCGGTGGGCGGACAGGACCATGTAGCTGGCGTGTGCGACCAGGAACGCCACGCCGGCAAAGAGTGAGGCCCACAGCAGATCCCACGAGATGTGTGTGAGGATCGGTTGGTCCCAGGGGCTCCGAGCCCAGGTCAGGAAGTCCACGTGGCCGCCTCGACGCCGCGGATCGCGCGCTTCACAAGATTGCGCATGAGCGGGACCTTGTAAGCGTTGAAGCGCAACGGCTGGGCGCCCTCGATCGCGAGCTCGCCAGCAGCGTCGGCCGTGGCCTCGTTGCGCGGTCGGCCACGCACCAGATCCTCAACAGCCGACAGCCGTAGTGGCCGCGCCGACACGCCGCCGACCGCCAGGCGCACGCGCTCGATCGAGGCGCCGCCGCCTGCACCAGCCGTCACCATCGCAGATGCCACGCTGACAAGCGCGAAATCCCAGACCTGCCGATCACGTACCTTCTCGAAATAGAAGCGCGCTCCCGCCCAAGTACCGGGCAACCGAATCGACGTCAGGAGATCACCCGGCTGCAGTACCGTCATGCGCGTGATATCGGTGCCGGGGCCAATGAAGTAGTCCTCAGCCGCCACGATCCGCTCATCGCCCGCCGCCGTGCGAATCACCATCTGCGCGTCCAGCACGATGAGCGCCGGAGCGGTATCCGATGGCGTTACGGCCACGCATCGATCCGCTTCAAGAATCGCATGCTCCCGATTGATCGCATCGGGCGTGTCGGCGTAGCAGATGTTGCCGCCAGCCCGATAGCAGGCCCATCCCGCGCGGTAGTACCAGCACCGAGTGTCCTGCGACACGTTGCCGCCTATCGTGCCCTGGTTTCTAATCTGCGGCGACGCCGCGGATTCGGCCGCATCAAGCAGAATGGCGTACCGCTCCCGCACGACCGGATGACGCACGACGTCGGTGAGCGTCGTCATCGCGCCGATCTCAAGACCGTCCTCCCAAGCCGTGATGCCCTTTAGCTCGGGAATACCGGACAGGTCAACGAGGGCCTGCGGGCGCCTGATCCGGTCCTTGAGCCAATCAAGGCTGTCGAGGCCACCCGCAAACACCAGCGCGTCAGCGCCGTACCGATCCAGCACGGCCTGCGCGTCTTCGATCGACGACGGCTGGAACAGCTCGAAGGCGGGCATGACGTCTCGAATTACAGCCATCGGTCCTCGCTCGTCCCTCTTCCTCTACACCAGTCCGCTAGACATGCGCTCGAAGCGGATCGTGCATACGCCGTCCGTGTTCGAGCGACATCAGGATGATGTCGGCCGTCACGGGCGCGCGGCGGAACACATCTTCACCCACGGCATCGGCAATAGCGTTCATCACGGCGCCGTACCCGGCGCCGACCGGTGGTTCGCCGATCCCCCGGGCGCCGACGGGCGTCTCGGGATCCGGCAGACCGACCGCGTCGGCCTGCAGGCGCGAGGGCACATCGAGAATGGTCAGCGGCTTGCTGTAATGAAACCGGTCGCCGAGCGACACGCCGTAGCGCGTATCGACGACCGCCTTCTGGAACAGCGCGTGCGCGATACCCAGACAGCAGCCGCCGTTGATCTGCGCGATCAGGCTCCGCGGATTGACGACTATCCCTGCGTCGCCCATGCCGAGAAAATCGACGAGCGTGACCGCCCCCGTTTCGACGTCAACCTCCACCTCTGCAAAGCCGGCGACAAAGGAAAAAGTAGAACCATCACGTGGATAGTTGTCCCTCGCCACGCCCATCAGGCCAAGGCCCGCCAGCGCCGTCGCCGACGCCTGCGTCATCTCGTTGATGTCGTCGGGCAGTTCGTGCCCGTCATACTGCCCGCCCAGTTCGATCGCCCGCCGGGCCGCCTGCGCATACGTCAGGCCCTGCGCGGCGTTCCCGCGGCGGAACACGCGCTCGCCGCCGATGTCGTAATCGTCTGCCGAGCCACCCAGATCGCGAGCAGCGATCTCCTGGAGCTTCCGTCGGGCGTCCATCGCGCCCGCAAGGTTGGCGCGCGTCATCGCATGCGTCGTCTGGCTCCCGACCGACAGGCACGACCAGGGGAGGTGTTTCCCGGTGTCACCCCAGATGACCTCCACCTTTTCCCACGGGATGTCGAGCGTCTCGGCCGCGACGCGCGCAAGATCCAGGCACGAGTGTGTTCCGAGATTGCCGACACCCGACTGGACGTACAGCCTGCCGTCAGGGCGAAGAGTCATGATGCTGTCGTAGTCGGTCGATCCTGCCCCGTGGGTGCCAACGGCGACGCCGACGCCGCGCACTTTCGAGCCTTGGCGCTGGCCGGCCCGAGCCTTCCGCCCGTCCCAGTTGAAGCGTTCCGCACCACGATCCAGCGCCTCCTTCACGAACGCGCTGGTCACGTAGCCCAGCTGGCCGTCCTGGCCCGGAGGGCCCAAGGGCGCCTTCCCTTCCGGCGCGTTGAGCCGGCGGATCTCGACCTGATCGATCCCGAGCTGCTTGGCCGCCTTCGTGACCACCGGCTCGATGATGGCGTTGCCCTGCATCTCTCCCGGTGACCGCTGCTGCGAACGCGGCGGCGTGTTGGTCAGGACGTTGACGGCGCGCCAGCGCATCGCCGGCGGCTGGTAAATCAACGACATCGCCCGACCCGCGGACCGGTGATCGCCGTACGGCCCGTATGGCCCTGTGTCCTGAACGATGAAGAGGTCCAGGGCAGTGATACGGCCATCGCTGGCGAACCCCATCTTCGCGCGCCCGGTCATGTTTGTCCGCTGGCGACCGATATAGCTTTCCTCTTCTCGACTGATCCGCATCATCACCGGCGCATTGGCCTTTCGTGACAGCAGCGCCGGAATAGACGACGACACAGCGCCCGCGCCTCTGCTACCGAACCCGCCCCCCGTGTACTCGGAGATCAGGACGACCTGCTCCGGCTCGATCCCCACCCAGCGCGCGATATTGCCCCGCGTCCGCGCCACACTCTGTGTGGTGGCGTGGATGAACAGTTTGCCGTTCTGCCAGTACGCCATCGCGCTGCGCGTTTCCATCGTGTGGTGACACGTTGACTGCACGACGAACGTCTCGTCGAGGACGAGTGCCGCGTCGGCGAATCCCGCGTCGAGATCGCCGAAGGACCACTCCTCGAGCGGCCGACCCATCGGCAAGCGACCTGCCTCCTCGTCGGCGAAGTCCTCCGATGTCCACTTGATCGTCTCGAGCGCCGACCCTTCGCCGGGTACCGGAGCTCCCCATGCGTTGCCGTCCAGCCGCGCACTCGGACCGTCGGGTCGGAGACTCTCAAGCGGATCGGTGACGAAGGGCAGTGGTTCAAGATCGACGTCGATGCGCTCGACCGCCTCGGCGGCGGTCAGTTCGTCGACAGCAGCCACGGCAAGAATAGGCTCGCCGGCGTAGAGCGGCTCGTTGGTCAGCGCGCGTTCCGCTCCACCCAAGTCGGGCAATTCGTCGGCCGTGAGAATCGCCCGCACGCCCGGCATCGCCAGAGCCGCGTCCATGTTGATGCTCCGGATACGTGCGTGCGGCATCGGGCTCAGCAGGAGCTTCGTGAACAGCATCCCATCGGCTCGAAAATCCTCCGCATACCGGGCCCGACCGGTGACCTTCGCGATATGGTCCGCCGGAATGTAGTTCTGGCCGACGAGCTTCTCAGCCATGATCTACGCCTGCCTCAGGTATTCCGCGCTGCGCATCAGCGCGGTCAGGATCTTGTCGTAGTCCTGGCACCGGCAGAGGTTGCCGGACACACCGTGCGCCAACTCCTCGCGCGTCGGATTCGGATTCGTCTTCAGGAAGCCGGCCGCGGCCATCACAAAGCCGGGGAGGCAGAAGGCGCACTGAAAGCCCTGCTCATCGAGCACGCCCTGCTGGATGGGATGCAGCGCGCCGCCAGGCGCGGCCAACCCCTCGATGGTCACGACGCGCCGCCCCCGCACACCATGCGTCAGCACCGAGCACGCGTAATGCGGCACATCATCAAGGAGCACGGTGCAAGCACCGCATTCGGCCCGGTCGCAGCCCAGCTTGGTGCCGGTGAGCCCGAGCTTGTAGCGGAGGGTCATGGCCAGGGTTTCCTGCTTCATGACATCCACCCGCCGAGCCTGCCCGTTGACGTTCAGCGTGATGAGGCGTTCGACGGCCCCGGGAGCCGACGACTGGCCAAGGAGGGAACCGCCTCCTCGAAACAGGTAGCCGGCAGAGGTGGCCACAGCGCCGCCAGCAATGACACCCTTGATAAAGTTACGTCGAGTGAGCGACATAAGCAGTAACCTTCTCGACCGTGTTTCGGCGGGGTGAGTGTATCAATGATCCTAGCAGGCTGCTGAAGAACCCGGGTGATCGGGCCGTTTTCTAAGGATCATGCGAGTCACCACCGACCGACAACGGTGCGCACGGCTGTGCGCTGGCCCCGATCAAGGGGCCGGCGACACGCGCGGCCGGTGATCAGGGACACCTCGCCTCCAGATTCCGCAGCCGGACCAAGTTATAGACCGTGGCGGCGAAGGTAAGCTGCCAATCCACGAGGGCGACACCGCGATGCCGGAGTTTGCGCAAGCCGCCGACGGTCTTCATCCAGCCAAAGACCTGTTCTACGAGTTTCCGTTTCCGCTGACTGACGTGATAGCCCGCATGCCGCGTGGTCCGGCCATCGATCGCACTCCAGCGGACCTTCTGAGCAACGTGGGGCGTGACGGCCCGGATACGGACAGCGGCCACAAAGCTTGCCACATCGTAGCCCTTGTCCGCCCCGACCGTGCTGCCCGGCGGCGCGCTGGCCTCCAGCAACAGCGCCGCTGCCTCGCGTTCGGCGGTCCCCGTCGCGTGAGTCGCGCAGACGTTGGCGACAAGTCCCTGTCGATTGTCCAGCAGCACGTGGCCCAGATACGCCAGCTTGGCTTCCTTCCCCTGGCCCTTCCGAGGCAGCATCGCCTCCGGATCGGTCGTCGACTGGTGCGTGTCGTTGCGCCGCCGCTCCCCGTGGAAGTTGACCGTGGGATTCCCGGGGTCATCGGGCGGGTCGCTCTCCGCCGCGTCCCGGCACCGAAAGCTCTTCAGGCTGGCCCACGCTTCCAATTGGGTCCCATCCACAGTGAAGTGTTCGTCCGAGAGCAGCCCGGCCGCCCGCGCGTGGGCCTGCACCGCATCAAAGAAGGCGGCCGCGAGATCGCCCGCCAGCAGCCGGTCGCGATTCTTGGTAAACGTGGTGGGATGCCAAACCGGGTCGTCCAAATTCAAGCCCACGAACCAGCGGAACAGCAGGTTGTAATTGAGCTCTTCCATCAGCAGCCGCTCGCTCCGCACCGTGTAGAGCACCTGCAGCAACAACGCGCGCAGCAGCTGTTCCGGCGGGATCGACGGACGCCCTGTGTTGGCGTACAGGCCGGCGAACCTGCGCGACATCGTTCTCAGCGCTTCGTCCGTCAGCGCGCGAACCGCGCGGAGCGGATGGTCGGCTGGCACGCGCTGTTCCGGCGACAGGTAGCTGAACATGTGAGTGCTTTGCTCATCGTGTCCGCGCATGATGGGGCTCCCTTCAGCGGTGTTGGGAGCATGGTAGTACGCCGGGATCGATCTGTCGATCCCATTTCACGGAGTTTTTCAGCAGCCTGCTAGAGCAGTTCTACCTCAATTGCCTGGCGCACGCCTCCTACGTCATCGGTGACGAAGAGGCCGGAATCGCCGCCGTGATCGACCCGCAGCGCGATATCGACAGTTATGTCAGTTTCGCGGCCGAACACGGGCTGCGCATCGCCCACGTGTTCCTGACGCACCTCCACGCCGACTTCATTGCGGGTCATCTCGAACTCCGCGATCGCACCGGCGCCACTATCTACCTGGGCGCACCCGCGAGCGCGGAGTATGCCTTCACGCCGCTGGGGGACGGCCAGGCCGTCGAGTTCGGCCGTATCCGCCTCGTCGCACTGGAGACTCCTGGACACACACCCGAGTCGATTTCCCTTCTCGTCTACAACCTTGCGGATAGCGCCGACACACCACATGCGGTACTCACTGGCGACACGCTGTTTGTCGGAGATGTCGGCCGACCCGACCTGCGCGCGTCCCTGGGATGGTCGGCGACGGACCTGGGCGCGCTGCTCTACACCTCTTTGCGCGACAAACTGCTGCCGCTGCCAGATGCCACCTTCGTCTACCCGGCGCATGGAGCGGGATCGCTGTGCGGAAAAGCGATCGGTAAGGAGACCGTCTCGACAATCGGAGCGCAGCGCGCATCCAACTACGCGCTCCAGCCGATGAGCCAGACGGCGTTTATCGGTCTGGTGACAGCCGATCAGGCGGACGCACCGGCGTACTTCACCTACGACGCGGTGCTGAACAGCCGAGAGCGCCCGACGCTTGACCAGGCTCTTGCCCGCGAGCTGACGCCGCTGACGCTCGACGCGCTGCTGGCGGAGCAGGCAAAAGGCACGTGCGTACTCGACACGCGGGACCCTGCTGAGTTTGCAGCCGCCCATCTGGTGGGAAGCCTCAATATCGGCCTCGTGGGCCAGTACGCAACCTGGGCCGGCACCTTGCTCACACCCGATCAACCAGTGGCGATCATCGCGGACCCGGGTGCAGAGGTCGACTCGGCGATGCGCCTTGGGCGCATCGGCTTCGATCAGGTCGTTGGATATCTGGATGGCGGGCTCGCCAGCGCGACCTCCGCGCCGGAACACATCACGACAACTGAGCGCGTGGGGGCTGACGTCGCCGCCTCGCGGACCGCCTCCGACACGCCGCCAGTGATCGTCGACGTGCGCGCTGCGCCGGAACGCGCGCAGAAACGCATCGACGGCAGCCTTCATCTCCCGTTGAACCATCTCGCCGAGCGGCTCGCCGAGATCCCCGCGGGCCGACCGGTGATCCTACACTGCGCAGGTGGCTATCGCTCGGCGATCGCGGCCAGCCTCCTGCAGTGCCACGGGTACACCGACGTGTCTGAGCTGGCTGGCGGCATCGCGGCGTGGGAAACAGCGGGGTTGCCGGTGCTCACCGCATAGCGACCCGACGCCCCGGGGAGGCTCGCCGCCTGGAGCGCCGGCTCAGCTCGCGACACGAGCGGGCGCCGGTGCGGCTCGCGGAAGCTCAATGCGAAACGTACTGCCGGCCGCGCCAGATGCCACCAGCGTCAGACGGCCTCCGCTGGCTTCCACGGCACCTCTCGCGATTGGTAGCCCCAGGCCCGCACCGCTCGCACCAACCGGAACATCCGGCGAGCGGTAGAAGCGCTCGAAGATGCGGCTCTTGGCAACCTCGCCGATGCCGGCACCACGATCGACCACGTCGAGCGTCGCCGCGTCCGCGCCGGCGGCCACGCTGATCAGAATTTCGCTGTGCTCCGGGCTGAATTTGATCGCGTTATCGACCAGATTGATCACCGACTGCCGTACGGCCGCCCGATCGCCGCGCGCCATCTGCACCCCACGCGGCTCGACGACAATCGCCTGGCCTTTTTCTTCGGCCAGCACGTCTAGATGCCCGGCGACCTCCTGTGCCAGCGCCGACAGGTCAAACACCTCCAGCGAGCGAGCGGTCTGACCCGTTTCTGAGCGCGAGAGCGTGAGCAGCCGATCGACCAGACTGGCGAGCCGATCGGCTTCTTCAAGCATGCTCCCGATGATGCCGCGGTACGCGGCCTCATTGCGGTGCTCGCGCACACCAACTTCTCCGACGCTGCGAATGGCAGTCAGTGGCGTGCGCAGTTCGTGTGACACATTCGCCGTGAACTGACGCATCTGCTCGAACGACGACTCCAGCCGGCTCAGTGTGTCGTTGAACACCGTTGCCAGGCGTCCCATCTCGTCGTCGGGGTTCTCCACGAGGAGACGATCGCTCAACCGCGCTGCCGTGATCACACGCGCGCGCTCGGTCATGCGTTCGACAGGCAACAGCGCACGCCGTGCGAGCGTGTATCCACCCAGGCCTGCCACGGCAACAGCAACCGGGAGTCCGAGCGCAAAGATGAGGGTGAGCTGCCACAGATCCTGGCGCATCGCCGCCTCGGAGCGGGCGACCTGAACGATGACCGGCGTCGCTCCGATGCGACCTCGGCGTGTGAGCACGCGCATAGGCGCCTCATCGGCGGGCACCGACACGAGGCTATCGTCGGAGCGCAACGCCAGCTCCCGCGTCTGCTGCACCGGTCGCCGCTGCGCCTCGAAGTTCTGATACAGCAGGTCGCCCGCAGGGCTCCAGACCTGCAGCCAGGGGCTCTCCTCCTCGACAAGGTCCTCGTACCACGTGATGCCGCCATCAGCCGTCTGGTCCACCATCGCGGCGGCCATCTGGAAATCACCGCGTAGCCGCTCGTCGAGCGCCTCGGAAGCGTTGCGGCTGACGAAGGCGAAGACCAGCGCGGCGTAAAGGCCGAGCACGCCGACCATCGCTGCGAGGTACCACAACGTGAGCCTGACCCGGACGTTGTGCGACCGCCACCAGCGCCTCATGGCTCGCCCTCTCGGAGCACGAATCCCACACCGCGCACCGTGTGAATCAGCTTCGCCACCTGATTGGCGTCGACCTTGCGGCGCAACCGCGCGATATGCACGTCGATGACGTTGTCGAGCGGCGTGGTTCGTGCCGTCTCCTTCCAGACGTCGCGCGCCAGAGTTTCACGGGAGACCACCTTCCCGCGGTGCCGGAGCAGATACTCGAGTAGCTCGAATTCGCGCACGGTCAGGTCAACGCTATGCCCTCCCCGGATCACCTCGCGCGTGATCAGCTGCATGTCGAGATCCGCAACGGCGAGCCGGGGCGTCTCGGCGGCCCGGCCCCGCCGCACGAGCGCGCGGAGCCGCGCGAGCAGCTCGGTGAACGCAAACGGCTTGATGAGATAGTCGTCGGCACCCATGTCGAGCCCGATGACACGATCCTCTAGTGTGTCTCGCGCGGTCAGCACGAGCACCGGCGTCTTGATGCCCCGTTCACGCATGGCCTTCAGGATTTCCAGGCCATCGCGACCAGGCAGCGTCAGGTCGAGCAGCATCGCATCGAACTGTTCGGTCGTGATCCGAAAGAAGGCGCCTTCCCCGGTACGCTCAACGAGCACGTCGTATCGCTCGCCCTCGAGCCCTTCGCGCAAGGCATTGGCCACCTTCCGCTCGTCTTCGACAACCAGGATACGCATCGTCAGGTCGTGATTCGGTGATCGCCGGAGTAGACATTGAAGGTCCGCCCACGGACGAATCCGAGCAAGGTCACGTTCCCGTCGCGCGCCAGCTCGATGGCCAGGCTGGATGGGGCCGATACCGCGCCGAGGATCGGAATGCCGGCGACCGTGGCCTTCTGGACAATCTCGAATGACGTTCGACCACTGACCAATAGCACGCGGTCGCTAAGCGGGAAACGCTCGGCGAGGAGCTGTGCGCCGACCACCTTGTCGACGGCGTTGTGCCGGCCCACGTCTTCGGCCACCGCCACCAGAACACCTTCGCGATCGAAGAGGCCCGCCGCGTGCAGGCCGCCCGTTTCGTCAAACACCGACTGAGCGCCTCGCAGCGACTCCGGCAACGTCGCGACCGTTGCCGCGGACACCGACCAATCGGCGCTGATGCTGGGGATGCTGCGCACCAGATCGTCGATCGAGCGCCGCCCGCACACGCCACAGGCGCTCGTCGTCGTCACGGGGCGTGTCGCGGCAAGCGCAGTTTCAGCCCGCTCCTGGGCCGGGCCAACCAGCGTCACGTCGAGCACGTTGCCTTCCGCACCGGCGTCCACGTCCGTGCAATGCCGAATCGTGCCGAGATCATCGGCGTCGAGGATGATGCGTTCAGACAGCAGGAAGCCGGCTGCCAACTCCCGATCAGCGCCTGGCGTGCGCATCGTCACGATGAACGGTGATCCCTGGAGACGGATCTCCAACGGTTCCTCGACAGCCGCAAAGTCCGGTCGCCGGAAACTGGTGCGACCATCGACCCGAAGGACGTCGACGGCGTACGCCCGAGACGTCATCGCGCCATCCGCGCCTTCCTTACGTCCATGTCTCCCATCATCTCTGCCAGCTCCGGTCGGCGGCTCCGAACAACCATGCCGCAAATGTAGGCGTTTGTCACGGCGCCTTGCGGGGCCGGCCGCCAATCGGCGAGGCCGAAGAGCGCTGACCCGAGTGCTACCATGCACACCACTCGTGGAGAAAGAACCGAACATGTACGCGATTCTCGTCACCGCTTCCGACCGACCCGGCATGCTGTACGGGCTCACAAAGGTCCTGGCTGATCATGGCGCCAACATCACGTACGTCGACATCCACGCCGGCGATCCGCATTCCAAGATCTATTTCGAACTGGCGCTGGAGGCGATGCCGATGGAGCGGGTGATGAGCGATCTCCGAGGCGTCTCCGGTGTCGTGGATGCTGCCGAGACTCCCTCATTCACAAAGATCTACGGCAAGCGAATCATCGTGATGGGTGGCGGCGCTCAGGTCGGACTTGTCGCGATGGGCGCTGTCTCGGAAGCCGACCGGCACAATATCCGCGGAGAACGCATCTCAGTCGACACGATCCCCCTGGTCGGTGAAACGGCACTGGCCGCCGCCGTGCGCTCGGTGGTCCGGCTGCCGCGCGTGCGGGTCCTCGTACTGGCCGGCGCGATCATGGGCGGTGAGATCGCGGAAGCCGTCACTGAGGTCCGGGCGCATGGACTGTTTGTCATCTCGCTGAACATGGTCGGCAGCGTGCCCGACGCCGCGAATCTGGTAGTCACCGATCCGGTACAGGCTGGCGTCATGGCGGTGATGGCGGTCGCAGACACCGCCGCATTCGATCTGATGCGCCAGGTCAAAAAGCGGTATTGAACCAATAAGTCTCATTGTGAACCACAGCGGCGGCGTTCGGCCGCCTCCCGCGCACGCGGCTCAAAATACCTATAGAATCTGCCCTGTCTCGCCGAGAAGGTCAGCAGTCGATGAACGCCTGGGGAGTCGGCCTGCGCATTCGTTGGTCGCTCCGTGGACCTTCAGGTAGAACTGCCTGCTGCTAGCCGGTCTAACGAAGCACTCACGCACCCGGGAGTAGCCGTAATGCACCGTGTCACGCTGATTGGACTATGTTTCGCCATCGTCGTTCCCGATCCGGTGGCGTCCGCCCAAGGTCTACAGACCGGCACGCTCACCGGCATCGTGGAATCCTCCGACGGCGTGGCGCTCCCGGGAGTTCAGATCACCGCCCGCTCGGCAGCGCTGCAAGGTGAGCGCACGACCGTCACTGACGTCAACGGCGTCTACTACGTCCGGGCGCTCCCGCCCGGCGAGTACGCACTCAACCTCACACTGCCTGATTTTCGACCGTCCAGCCGAGACAACGTGGTCGTCGGCGTCGGCAGCGTGACGGCTGTCAACGCGACGATGTCGCCGGCGTCGCTTGCGGAAACCGTCACGGTCACAGCAGAGGCACCGCCTGCGGAGCCGTCGCGCCGGGGCACACGATTCAGGGGAGCTACATCATCAACGCCACCGAGCAGGCAAACACGACTGGCGTCGGACTGACCCGCCTCGTCGATTCCAGCACGTTGTACACGCGGCAACTGCCCAACCATCTTTTCGCCGTGAACTACAGCGGCGTGCTGTCGCAACGCGCACTCGCCACCGTGCAGTACTCGCAGAAGCGACAGGGGCGCCGCAACAACGGCGGGAGAAGCACCGACATCTTTGATTCACCGTTCCTGACTCAGGGAGCGAGTAGAAATGTGCCCGGATTCCTCTTCTATCACGCGCCATTCTTCGACGCGACGGACCCGGAGGATCGCGACAATCGCCAGGTGACTGGAAGCCTGAGCTATCTGGCTTCCACGGACCGGTACGGCAGCCACGACCTCACCGCGGGCGCCGAGTACTTTGTGAGCACCGGCGTCGGCGGAAACTCGCAGTCGCCATCCGGCTCCGTCTTTGTGACCGACTACGTGGTACAGGACGGCAGGCCTGTGGTCGACGACCGAGGGAGGCCCATCCCGCGGTTCGTGCCCGGCGTCTCCGAGGTCTGGAACTTCCTTGCCACGCGTGGAGCCACGATCGACATCAAGACGACGTCGGTCTACCTCCAGGATCGTTGGGTGGTCACGCCGCGGCTGACGCTGCAACTGGGCGCCAGAATCGAAGCGGTGCGCGGGGATGCGACCGGTAACATTACAACCGTCGATACCACGTCGATCGCGCCACGCCTTGGCGCCACGTTCGACGTCCACGGCGACGGCGCCACCGTGGTACAAGCCACGTATGGGCACTATTCCGGTAAGTACAACCAGGTTCAGTTTTCAGCAAACACCAACGTCGGCCGCCCCAGCGAAGTCGACTACGTGTATTCCGGCCCCGCTGGTCAAGGCGGCGACTTCGCTCCCGGGTTCGATCTCAGCAACTACACCCAGGCGATCTTCGCCAGCTTCCCGACGGCGAACGTTCAGGTCGACGACGGGCTCCGATCTCCAACGGTCCGCGAGATTACGGTGGCACTCGGCCAACAACTGGGGCGTGGACACGTCAAGGCGACCTACGTGTGGCGCACAACGTCGAATTTTGTCGAAGACATCATCGACCTTTCGACCGGCGTGACAAACGTCCCCATGGTCGGAACGCTCTCCAACCGTGTGTTCCGCAATACGAACCTGCCCGAGCGGGAGTATCAGGCTCTCGTCGTCCAGGCGACTCATCGTCCAAACGACGCACTCTTTGTGAGTGGCGAGTACACGCTCCAGCTCCGCAACCACGGCAACTTCGTTGGGGAAACCGCCAACCGACCTGGGGTCCCGTCAATCTTTGGTGACTTTCCTGAAATCTTTGGACCCGCGCTGGACCGACTGGCGCCGACCGGCCGGCTCGACAGCTACCAACGACACAAGCTGCGGATCTACGGCGTCTACTCGCAGCGGTTGGGTCGCTTTGGGTCTGTGGACCTCTCACCGATCTGGCGGGTGAACTCCGGCAACGTCTATAGCCGCACCGCCCGGATCAGATTGACGCCGGAGCAACTGGCTCTGAACCCAGGCTATCCTGCAGGCGACATCAACCGCTTCGTACGGGAAACGATCTTTTTTGGCTTGCGTGGACAAGACGATTTCACGGGCTATGGCGTGCTCGACCTGGCCGCGACCTACAGCATTCCCGTGTGGCGATCAGCCGCGCCGTGGTTCAAGGTCGAGATCTACAATGCTTTCAACAATCAGAAAACCATCAGGTGGGACACCACTGTCGGCGTCGACCGGAACGGTACGTCCGACGCCAACGGCATCCCGACCGCGTTCGTCGAGGGGCCGCGGTTCGGGACAGCCACAAGCGACAACCACTTTCCACAGCCGTACGCCGGACAAAACGGCGGACGTGCTTTCCGAGCCGCGTTCGGTGTGCGCTTTTAGGAGCGCGACCGTATCCGCGTCTCGTCCAAGGAGATAGTCCCAACCGTGTTGAACGAAGACAAACGCACCGCCGAGCGAATCCAGATCCTCGGCGAGCTTCGCGGCGACATGAAGGTGTTCCAGCCGATGCACGTCCGCGAAATCAGCCGGACCGGTGTCACCATCGAAACCGTGTTTCCGCTTCAAGTTGAATCGCTGCACGATGTACGGCTCACCCTGGGCGACACATCGGTCGTCATCAAAGGGCGCGTCGTTCATTCGTACGTCAGCGACATCGAGGAGGGTGCCGTCGCCTACCGTTCGGGCATCGAACTCGTGGAACCGTCGCCGACCGTCACCCGTGCCATCGAGCAATTCCTGGGTGCCGTCAAGGCAGATCGCCGCGTCGTCTAGCGCGGATTTCATGAGCGCGTAGCTCCCAAGTAACCGCAATCAGTACCCGCGTCCGTCGATCCAGGGCGTACGCAGCCATGAGTCCCTCACCACCCGCAGGAGTATCACGACCGAGTACTAGTACCCCGTCTCAGTGATTTTGATCGGTTGGAGGGGGGGTAGCTCATCTGCCGCCAGTAACAGCCTGATCGTCCGGGGCTGCCGTGGGACGCGGCTGATAAGCCCGCGCCGCTCCAGCGCGACGATCATGCCGTGGACCGTGGGGGGAGTGACCTGAAAGAACCGTTGGAAGTCGACTTCGGCCGGCGGCTCCCGGTGGAGTAACGCGTAGGTGTGGATGAAGGCCAGATACTGGCCTTGCTTCGCCGTGAAGTGTGGGGCCGGACGACTGGACACGGGATCGGCAGTGTGATCCAAGATATCCATGAACATACGCTATCGCGTGACGCTGACGCTCGAAGAAGGGCACCACCTGCAGGCGCTGACCCGCGGCGGCACCCGGGCCGCGCGCCAGATCAAACGGGCACAGATTCTCCTCGCCGCCGACGCCCAGGTCCCCGACGAACGGATTGCGGCAGACATCGGGGTCGGCACCTCGACGGTGTATCGGACCAAGCAGCATTTCGTCGAAGACGGCTTGACGCGCGCGCTCATCGAAACGGCCCGGCCCGGTGCACCGCGGAAGCTCAGCGCCGGCGATGAAGCCCGCCTGGTCGCGGTGGCCTGCTCCGCGCCCCCGGCCGGCCGGGCGCACTGGACGCTGGAGTTGCTGGCCGGCGCATTGGTCCGCCTCACCACGCACGAGACCCTGTCGAGCGCCACGGTGGGACGCCGGCTGGCCGACATGAAACTGAAGCCGTGGCGGGAGAAGAGGTGGTGCATTCCGACGGTCAACGCCGAGTACGTGGCGCGCATGGAAGACGTCCTCGCACTCTACGCCGAGGCGCCGACCCCCCGGCGACCGGTGGTCTGCTTCGATGAAACGCCCCGACAACTAATCGGGGACGCGCGTGTCCCCATCCGGGCCGAGCCGGGGAAGCCCAGACGGGTCGACTATGAGTACGTGCGCAACGGCACCGCGAACGTGTTCCTGTTTGTGGACGTGCACCGCCCCTGGCGCCACGCCAAGGTCACTGACCACCGGACGTGCGTCGACTTTGCCGAGTGCATGCGCGATCTCGTGGACGAGCATTACCCGGAGGCCGAGCGAATCCAGGTGGTGCTGGACAACTTGTCGACCCATTCCGCGGCCGCGCTTTATCAGACCTTCGCACCCGCTGAGGCCCGACGGATCCTTACGCGGCTCGACTTCCACTACACGCCGAAACACGCCAGCTGGCTCAACATGGTCGAGATCGAGATCGGGGTGATGGTCCAGCAATGCCTCGATCGGCGTATCCCGGACAAGGCCACGCTTGTCACCGAGGTCGCTGCCTGGGAGCAGCGGCGCAATGCCGAGCAGGCGGGCATCAACTGGTTGTTCACCGTCGACCGGGCCCGCACGAAGATGGGCCGCGTGTATCCGCAGCCCGCCAGGCGCGCGAAGGCCGCCGCGTGAACCGGTCAGAACCACTGCGACGAGGTACTAGTGGTCTGGTTGCGAATCAGCTAGCGCGTTTTTGGCTTGTACGTATTGCTCGCATGTGGTACTTCCTCGGGCGGCTAGGACGTACCACATCCGATCGAAAACGCGGTAGGCATTCGGCCGGCTAAAGCGCTTTTCATGGCCGTGTGGCGTTCGAGTAGACGCAATGCCGAAACACAAGGCTATTCGAAAAGCGCTCTATGCCTCCCGTCTCCACCCCACCGCGCACAGTCCGCACGGCGGGGGCCCCGGTCTGGCGGCGTTGCTCCTCCGTCACATGCGCCCGGCATGCTCCGTCGTCGCGCCTGGCGCAGATTTGACGAGCGCGTGGCTCTCAAATAGCCGCAATCCATGACAGGTGAAATCCGCGCTGGCCAGCCGGGCGCCTCACCGCCCTCGGTGCACCAGCCAATTCGCAACCAGACCACTAGGTACACGCGAAATCCGCGCGAGCAACAGTGAATCTTGAGTTGGTGCCGGACGCCGATGGCACCGGACGCCTACCGCGGGACCTGTTCCATCGCGCCGACACGAACAAGCTCGAGGCCTCGAGCAATCACCGCGCTGGCCTTCTCCGTGAGTTCGTAGGCACCCAGCGACGCAGGGGCGACCAGCACGGCATCGTCGACATCGGAGCCTGCCTGCAGTTTTCCGCCCACCGATCGGCAGAGATAGTCAACCAGCACGAAGTGGTACCGCACGCGTCGTTCCTCATCCAGCATGATGCGGTCGAAGACCTCGATGAGCGGCCCCACGTCGACCTGCAGGCCCGTTTCTTCGAGCACTTCGCGTGCCGCACCACCCTCGAGCGTTTCTCCGAGTTCGAGCGTGCCCCCCGGCAGGCTCCACCGCCCAGCCAGCGGCTCGAATCGTCGCCGAATGAGCACGACCTTGCCGGCATCGATAATCACCGCGCCCACACCCACGATGGGGCGTACCGGGTACTGACGCGTGTCGGCCCTGTCTGTCACGTGCCCATGACCTTCACGACCACCCGCTTCCGACGCCGGCCGTCGAACTCCGCGTAGAACACCTGCTCCCACGGTCCAAGATCCAGTTTGCCCTTGGTGATTGGCAGCATCACCTGGTGCCCCATCAGTGTGCGTTTCAGGTGGGCGTCCGCGTTGTCCTCACCTGTGCGATGGTGCTGATAGTCGAGACCGGACGGCGCCAGCTGTTCGAGCCAGCCCTGGAAGTCATGAATGAGGCCATCCTCCCAGTCGTTCACGTACACGCCTGAGGTGATGTGCATGGCGGAAACGAGGACCATGCCCTCCACCACGCCGCTCTTCTCGACGATCGTCGCCACCTCGTCTGTGATACGGACAAACTCCTGACGCGTCTTCGTCTCGAACCACAGATACTCGGTCCGCGTGTTCATGTCATAGGCTCCTGAGACCATCGCGAGGGCGGTCTTCTCGTCACTCCAGCACCAGGGCCGGATCGGCGTTGATGTCGAGAGCGTCAACGACGCCGGCGCGATACCGACGGAGGCCCGCAGCGGCGATCATCGCCGCGTTGTCGGTCGAGAGCGTCAGGTTCGGAATCAACACCGGCACACCCTCGACCGTGCCTCGTGCAGCCGCGTCCTCACGCAACCGGCTGTTGGCCGACACCCCCCCGGCAAGGCCCACACTGCGCGCCCCGTATGCGCGTGCCGCCTCGAACAGACGATCGAGCAGCGTCTCGACCACCACCCGTTGAAAACTGGCAGCGATGTCAGAGACATGCTGCGCCGGCAACGGCGTGCCCGGTGCCAAGCCGATCTCGGCGCGACGCGAGGCCACGTGCCGTGACACCGACGTTTTGACACCGCTAAAACTGAAATCGCGGCGGCCGGGCAAGTGCGGCGCGTTGCGGTCCGCATGGGTGAGGCGCGTCTTCGGCAGCGGAATGGCGCGGTCGTCGCCCTGCGCGGCAACACGATCGATTGCGGGCCCTCCCGGATACGCAAGCCCCAGCAGCTTGGCGACCTTGTCGAACGCCTCCCCCGCCGCATCGTCCCTCGTCCGCCCCAGAAGCTCGTACGTGCCCGGCGTCTCGATGCGATAGAGACTCGTGTGTCCCCCGGACACCACGAGCACAATCGCCGGAAGCGGCATCTCGCCTCCCCCGAGCACGAGCGACTCGATGTGGCCGGCCAGGTGATGCACGGGGATAAGCGGGACCGCCTTCGCCCACGCGAGCGCCTTGGCAAACGCCACACCGACCAGCAGTGAACCGATGAGGCCAGGTCCCTGGGTCACGGCGATGGCGTCGTACCTGTCCACGCCCGCGTCCAACAGCGCCCGCCCGACGACTCCGCAGATGTCGCGCACATGCTGTCGAGCCGATAGCTCAGGGACCACGCCGCCCCACTCTCTGTGCACATCGGTCTGCGACGCCACGACGCTCGAGCGCACGCGCCACGGCCGGCTGGCATCACCCGTTTCCTCGATCACTGCCGCCGCCGTCTCGTCGCACGACGTTTCAATGCCGAGCACAACCATGTCGCTGGCGCCCCTCACGCCTCACCGCTCGACACACGACCGCCAAATACGCCGTGGGCAGGCCTCGCGCGGATTCCATGGGCGCGTAGCTCCGAGCAACCGCAATTTGTACCCGCGTCCGTCGATCCAGGGAGTAGGCACCTATTCCGCCCCTTCCTACCCGCAGGAGTACCACGACCGAGTCCTAGTGGTCTGGTTGCGAATTGGCTTGTGTACCGAGGGCGGTGAAGCGCCCGGCCTGGCCAGGCGCGACGAGGGAGCATGCTGGGCGCATGTGACCGAGGAGCAACGCCGCCAGACCGGAGGCATCGCCGGCCGAATGCCGAGCTGATTCGCAACCAGACCACTCGGTAAGTGAAATCCGCGCGAGTAGCCCCTGGTGGGAGTGCGGCGTTGCACCGAGACGAGCGAGGCGCCTCGAGAACAAGGCGCGACGACCGACAATGCCGCATGTCTGTGACGGATGAGCAACGCGGGCTGGGAGCATGCATCGCTCGTCGAATGCCGGCGGACTTCCACCGCGGGCTGCCGCTCACAGTGCCACTCACGGTGCCACTCACGGCTGGCGACGACAGAGATCGGCCAGCGAGGTCGCAAACGGCGGCCGAGCGATGCCACGTTCGGTCACAATGGCCGTCACATACTTCGCCGGCGTCACATCGAAAGCCGGGTTGCGGATCCGCGCGCCCTCCGGCGTCAGCCGCGATGCCCCAACGTGAGTGACCTCACGACCGTTACGCTCCTCGATCGGAATCTGTCCGCCGCCGGGCGTGCCGAAATCGACCGTCGAGAGAGGCGCCGCCACATAAAACGGGATCTCGTGCTCGCGCGCGAGCACCGCCACGCTGTACGTGCCCACCTTGTTAGCGACATCGCCGTTCGCCGCGATCCGATCGGCGCCAACAACCACAAGATTGACCTCGCCCAGTCGCATCATCGAGCCGGCCATGTTGTCGGTAATGACCGTTGTATCGATACCGTCCTTCACCAGTTCCCACGCCGTGAGCCGCGCGCCCTGCAGAAAGGGGCGAGTCTCGTCAGCGAGCACGGCCACCTGCTTACCCTGCTCCACCGCCGCGCGGATGACACCGAGCGCGGTGCCGTAGCCCGCCGTCGCCAGCGCGCCAGCGTTGCAATGCGTGAGAATGTTGGCCGTATCGGGTACCAGCGTGGCACCGTACGCGCCCATGGCCCGGCAACTCGCGACATCTTCATCGTGGATTCGGCAGGCGTCTTCGTCGAGGCGCTGTCTGATCTCATCCACCGAACAGCCAGCATGTGCGGCTTCGGTAAACGTCTGTTTCATACGATCGATCGCCCAGAACAGATTCACCGCAGTGGGCCGCGTCGCCGCCATCAGATCGCATGTCCTCTGAAACTCAGTGGCGAGTTGCTTCGTACCGGTCGCTCTGCTCTTGCGCATACCAAGCGCGATGCCCATGGCCGCAGCCACACCAATAGCGGGCGCACCACGAATCACCATCGTCTTGATCGCCTTGGCCACCTGAGGCGCCGTGCTGCACGTGACGTAGACTTCTGCGGACGGCAATTTCCGCTGGTCGATCATCACGACGGAGTCGCCCTTCCACTCGATCGTTGGCAGCATATGCCGTCGATGATATCAGCGTCTGCCGCACGTTCTGTTTCAAGCAGAGTCGGGGGTGAAAGGTCGAACCGGCCGAGCCCTTAGTCCGTAACCTCGCCTGATGGTTTCATCCGCTTCGGGATCCGCACCGGTGTCCTCGATGCGGGCACGAGCGCGTACGTCGTCGGCGATGCGCGAACCAGGTCCCTGGTCTGGGCCAGACCGACGTAGCGACAGTTCATGTTCGCCCCGGACACCCGGACCACTCCATCCGATCCCTGCTCGACGAGATAGCTATTGATGAAATCGTAGAACCTCGAGTCAATGCCCTGGCCTGTGAGCACGAACGGAAAAAAGCCACGGCGTGCGCTGTCGTACGTGAGAGCACGTTGGTTGAGTGTCCACTGCCCCTCGCTCCCGAGCGACAACCAGTCGAGCACCCGCTGCCCAGGCTCCACACCAGCGAACTACGCTTTGATGCGGCCCACCCGTTGCTTGCCCAGAACCGCCAGCGCCGATCCGTGATTGACTGGCGCCAGCATCACGAGGTGCTTGAGCGGACAACTCTGAAGATCGCTCGCGCCGTAGTAGCGCTCGACCCAGTGGCGCACCACCGGCCCACCCGTCGAATGCGTGATGCAGGAGAACTCCGGGATCGCACCGCCGTTGCCCGGCAGATCCCGCAGGGTCCGGTCCAGACCACGCGCAATGTCATCGATGGTCACCTCGTCATGGAAGCTGACGTACTTCCCGAGATGGAGGTGACGGATGTTCAAGGTCAGGTTGTGGCGGGCAGCGGCGGCGCTGAGTGCGCGCGGGAGTTCACCGTAGGTGTCGGTATTGGTGACGCTCCATCCATGTACGAAGATCAGACGCATGACGTCTCTCCGTCCTGTCCTCTGCCGCGTCTACTTCAACAGCCGCGCATCAAACGGCATCGGCAACAGTTCGCCGAGCGTGTAGCGACCTGTTTCGCGTCGCAGGTTGGCCAAGACCACCTCAAGATCGCCGCCGAACTCCCACAGGATCTGGCGGCACGCGCCACACGGCGACGCCGTGCCCTTCGTATTGGCAACGATGGCGATCCGGCGGAACGCGCGGTGCCCTTCCGACAGCGCCTTGAACATCGCGACACGCTCTGCGCAAATCGTGAGTCCGTACGTCGCGTTCTCAATGTTGCAACCGGTCACGATCGTGCCGTCCGCAGTCTCAAGCGCAGCGCCTACCTTGCAGCGCGACAACTCGGCCCGCGAGAATACCCTGGCCGCACGCGCCGCTGACACCAGCTCAGAGTCGCCCAATGATCTCCTCCAAGAGCGTCGTGCACGTGGCCCGCATCGCCCGCATCGTGTCCAGTACGTCGGCGTGGCTGAGCGGCCTGGGATGCATACCCGCCGCCATGTTCGTGATGCAGGACAACCCAAGGACGTCGAGGCCCATCTGCCGCGCCACGATCGCTTCAGGGACCGTGGACATGCCAACGGCGTCCGCACCGATGGTACGAAGATAGCGGATCTCCGCCGGAGTTTCATAGCTTGGGCCGACGACAGCCGCGTAGACCCCGTGCGCCAAAGACAGGCCTTTCGCCGCGGCCGCCTCGCCCGCGATGCGGCGCAGCCTTGCGGAGTACACCTCCGTCATGTCTGGAAACCGTGGCCCAACGCGATCGTCGTGAGGGCCGGTAAGCGGGTTCGCCCCGAGCAGGTTGATGTGGTCGTCGATGATCATCAATGTGCCGCGGGAGAAGCTGGTGTTCACGCCTCCCGCAGCATTGGCCAGGACAAGCTGCGTCACACCGAGGCGCGCCATAACCTGGGTGGCGAACGTGACGGCGTACAGAGGGTACCCCTCGTACGCGTGCACGCGCCCCGCGAGCGCCGCCACCCGCACGCCGGCACACGTGCCGACGACCAGACGACCGGGATGCCCGACAACCGTGGACGTCGGCCAATTCGGCAGTTCGGCGTACGGCATCGTGACCGCATCGGTCAGTCTCGCGGTGACGTCACCGAGGCCTGACCCGAGGATCACGGCCAGCTTCGGCACGGTGCCGCAACGCCGACGAATAACCTCCGCGGCGGCCTCGACGCGTTCAAACGCTCCGGCCTCGCTCATCGGCTCTTGTCGCACGAGAGCGAGAGTGCATCACGTTTTCTGACGATCACGGCGACAAAGCTCATAGTGGGGCGCCCAGTATAATCACCCTCAGATGACTTCGTCGCCGACCGATCGCCCGATGTCCGCCGAGCGGACTGTGGTGCTCGCCGAGTTCGCCCGAGCGTGCAGGACGGCAACGCGGTCCGTGTCACTCTACCCGGCGACCCACCCATCCATTCAGGCTTCGCTCGCGCGCGTGACGGCGGCGGCCGGCCGTCTGGTTCCGGCTACAGACGTCACACTCACGGTTTTCCCGAACACGCTTGCTATTGACGGAGAAGCGCCAGAGCGCGACGACCCCGCCGTCGGCGAGCTCGCAGGACTCATGCACGATCGTCTGATCGGCACGCTGCGCATCGAGGGGAGCGCCGACGCACCTGACTGGCACGCGTTCCTGCTGCTGCTGGCACGCCCGTCGGACGAACTTCTGGACGGGGGCGGCGTCGCCAAGGCTTGGGCGGCCTCTGGCCGCTCGCACTTTGAGATCCACGAGATCGACTACGCCGAGGTTCTCCGCGAACGCGTCGGCGGCGACGCAGCCGACTGGGACAAAGTCATCCACATGAGCGTCCAGGACGGACAGGGCCCGCTCGACGAGAGCGCGCTGTCTTCTTTGCTCGGCACGCTGGGTGACCCGGCACGTTTCGGGGCACTGCTGGAGCAGTTGCAACACGACGACACGATCGGCGGCGACGACGCGGATGGAGACGCCAGGGTCAGCGCCCGCACTGCCGTGATGCTTCGCATCGTACGAAAGATGCTCGACGCCACTGCGCAGTGGCCGCAGGCGCAGGGGGAGGATGCCGTCCTGCAAACGGCGGCGGACGCGTCGTCGAAGCTGACGCCCGAAATGATGCTTGCCCTAATTAAACGGGCCAGATCGCCGGAGGCTGAGGGCTCGGCGCTCGCAGGAGACGTCGTCGACCACATCACCGACGGCACGATCGCGTCCTTCGTCGCGGGGTCGGTTGCCGACGAGGGTGGCGCCTCCGAGCGACTGGCGCAGGCATTCGAGGCGCTCGTACCGGAAGCTGACAGAAAAGAACGCCTCCTGGACCTGGCGAAACAGGAAGCGGACAAGAGCCGGGGCAGCCAGGACCAGCGATTCGAGGAGATCTGGCAGTCTGCTGCCACCATGCTCACGTCCTACTCGGACGAATCGTTCGTCTCCTCTGAATACGCCCGCGAGCTCTCGGGCACCAAGACGACAGCGATCGATGTCGAGCGCGTGTCTGACGACCCACCGGAGCGCATCCAGACATGGCTCGCATCAGTATCGGACGACGCGCTTCGACAGCTCGACATGACGCTACTCCAGGACTTGTTGCGGGTCGACGACGATCCCATGGCCTGGCTTGAAATCGCGCGACTCGTCGTCACCGGGATCGAGCAGCGGACCAAGGCTGGCGATGTGCAGGACGCGCACGCACTCGCGTTTGCCATCGTGCGTGAAGCCGAGGCGGGTGGACGGGAGGCGCTGCGCCAGAGCGCCGAGTCCGCGATCAACACGCTCGCCAGTGGACCTTTGGCCAGCCACATTGCGGCGCGGCTGCGCACGGTCGATGACAGCGGGGTCGAGCCCCTCACCCGTCTCTGTCGCGCGATCGGCGCGCCGATCATCAGACCACTCGCAGAGTCGCTGGTGGAGGAGCGTGACAGCCGCGCGATCGCGCGACTCAAGGAGCTGCTGTTCGGGTTTGGAGCCGCCGGACGTGAAATGGTCGGGCGCCTGAAACAGTCCTCGCACCCTGAGGTCCGCGGAACGGCGATCGACTTGCTCCGCATGTTCGGAGGGCAGGACGCCCTGACCGAACTCACCACGATGCTCGACGATAGGGACCCGGAAGTTCGCCGGAATGCGGTCCGCGCGGTGGCGCAATTCGGCACCGACGAGGCGTTCGCCGAGTTGCAGCGCGCGCTCCTGGCTGGGGTGCAGTCGGGCCGCACCATTGTTCAACAGCTCGCCGATCTGCGCGGCGAAAGCACCGTGCCACTGCTCTGCTACGCGCTGGCCCATACTGAGACCCGCGGACAACTGGTCGACGTGCATATCCAGATCATCGGGTCGCTCGGCAGGCTCGGTTCGAATCCGGAGTCGATCCAGGCACTCAAGAGCGCGCTATACCGCGGCAGATGGTGGGCACCGTTCGACACGGCCGCGATGCGCAAGGCGGCGGCGTTCGCGCTGCGACGCATCGGATCTCCCGAGGCACGGACCGTACTCGACGAGGCCAAGCGACAAGGGAGCCGCGGCGTTCGGAGCGCGGCTCGCGCATCCACCAAACTGGGACCGCATCGGGAGCCGACGCAGGCATGACGTCAAAGCCGCGCGCACAACTTGCTGACGATCTGCTCCGACAGTTGGCGGCGGCCCTGCGCAGCGTGCACTTGTACGCACCAGATCACCCACTCGTCGGCCGTAGCATCACGACGCTGTTCAGCACGCTGGCCGTCATGCACACCACCTCTCCGTCGATCGCAATCGGCATCGTCGGCGAGGAACTCGTGGTGGCCGACGTGCCCGTCCCCCGTGCCGCCGAGAGCATGGGCAAGATGAAACAGCAGCTCACAGATCTCGGCATCGAACGTATCGTGATCGACCACGGGGTCCAGCCAGAGGAACTCACGCGGTTTGTCCAGACGATCGGCGCTCCCAGCGCCACAGAGGCGTCCACGGCCAGCCTGTCGCAGCTACGACACATCCGCGTTGGCCGGCTGCAAATGCAAACCGGAGAGACTGGCAAGACCGCGAAGGCTGATCTTGTCGCCTACCGCCGCCTCTACGACGACGCCGTATCAGTGGCAGAATCTGTGTGGGACGGCGCGAAGCTGGACGGAGCGCCGGACCCCAATGCCGGACGCGAGGTGGTCGATTCACTCGCGCAGGAAGTCTCACAGAACCGGACCGCGCTGCTCGCCCTGACCGCCCTCAAGGACTACGACAGTTACACGTTCACGCACATGGTGAACGTCTCGATTCTGGTAATGGGACAGGCACGGGGCCTTGGCATCGAAGGCCCTCTGCTGCGCGAGCTTGGGTTGGCAGCGCTGCTGCACGACATTGGCAAGGTGAAAACGCCGCCTGAGATCCTGAACAAGCCGGACAAGCTGACCGACCAGGAGTTCGAGATCCTGCGGCGCCATCCAGTGGACGGCGCGGCGATTCTGCGGCGAACGCCCGACATTCCGGCGCTGGCCCCGATCGTCGCCTTCGAGCACCACCTTCGCCAGGATGGCACGGGATACCCGTTCGGGCTCTCCCGCGAGACGCTCAACCTGGGCACGGTGCTCTGCGGGATCGCTGACGTGTATGACGCCATGCGATCCCAGCGCGCCTACCAGCAGGCATTTCCGACCGATCGCATCTTGGCGGTTCTGCAGCGCAATGACGGCGCACAATTCGACCAACACCTGGTCAGACGTTTCGTGCAACTGGTGGGCATCTATCCGGTCGGCAACCTGGTCCGGCTGGACACCGGAGATGTCGCGGTCGTCGTGAACGCCTATGCGCCGGATCCGTACCGCCCCCGCGTGCGCGTGCTGCTCGACGACACCGGAGCCCGGGTGCGGCAGCGCGAGCTGAACCTCTGGGAGACGGTCGAAGGAGACGCGCGTACGATCGCGGCCCCGCTCGATCCCGCGAGCTACGACATCGACCCACTCACCCATCTGTGATGGGCACACTCGGAGGCTCCAGAGCGCCCTCGCTGTACAGGCGAATTGCCACGCTCGGCATCGTCGGCCTCGTGGCCGGTGTCTGGATCGCGGCCACGGTCGCACAGGAGGCGCCGCTGCCGGAGCGTCTTCCCGCGCTGCTGGCAAGTGTCACGGCGCCGGCCATCGACCGAGGGATCCGCGACCTGGACCCGCCACGCCCTCCGTCGCCCGCCGCCTCCGTCCTGTCGGCGTCGGACACCGCGCGCGGCACAACGGCCATCGACGGCAGCATCATCCTCAAGTTCCGGCCGGGTACGACGCCGGAAGCGCGCCGCGCCACGCTGTCGCAGGTCGGCGGGACGACGACGCGCGTCCTGCCCTACGCGAGGTTCGACCTGGTCTCGATCGACGCCGCGGTCGATCCTGAGCGAGCGGCGCAGACGCTCAGCGCTCAGCCCGATGTCGAGTACGCACAAGCTCGATATCGTGTTCACCCAGCGTTTGTACCGAACGATCCGCTCTACTCGCGCCAGTGGAACTATCCGGCGATTGACATGGAGCGCGCCTGGGACATCAACCCGGGGGCAACATCGTCGATCACGGTCGCCGTGCTCGACAGTGGCATGGCCTACCGGTCAGGCGTCTTCGGCTTCAACTCGCGCGCGTTTCGATTGACGGCAAGCGGTCCGGTGTTTCCAGCTCTCGGCTTCGTCAGCGTTCCGTTTGCGGCCGCGCCAGAGCTCGGGGACGTGGATCGATTCGTCGCCCCGCGCGACTTCATCTGGGACAGCGCCACCCCGCTCGATCTGGATGGCCACGGCACGCACGTGTCCGGCATCATCGGCCAGCTCACCAACAACGGCATCGGTGTGGCGGGCATGGCGTTCAACGTCAGCCTCATGCCGGTCAAGGTCGTGTCCGGCGACTGGGATTTCATCTTCAACAGCCCGTTCGAGGGCACCGACGACGTGGTGGCGCGAGGCATTCGCTACGCGGTGGACAACGGCGCGCGGGTGCTGAACTTGAGCATCGGTCGCACAGGGCGTCCGGCGCCGGTTGTGCAGGCGGCGATCGCCTCGGCGGTGTCACGCGGCGCATTTGTGGTCGTGGCGGCCGGCAATAGCTTCGAGAGGGGCAACACGGTGGAGCGGCTCGCCGAGTTCGCGCCTCAAATTGACGGCATGGTGGCAGTCGGCGCCATCGGACGCGACCGGCAGCGAGCCTTCTATTCCAACACGGGTCCTCACGTGGAACTGGTCGCTCCAGGCGGCAATTCGCGGGTTGGCGGGCGGGCCGGCACGATCCTGCAGCAGACCTTTGACTTCGATCTGGTCGAGACGTACCTCAGCGGCCCGACGCGGTACCAGGCACCGCGTTTCGATTCGTTCGCCTACGAATTCCTGCAGGGCACGTCGATGTCCGCGCCGCATGTCGCGGGATTCGCGGCGCTCCTGATGCAGCAAGGCATCACGGACCCAGCCGCGATCGAGGCGATCATGAAGCGCTACGCCACAGATCTCGGGGCGCCGGGCCGCGACGACGAGTACGGCTACGGGCTCATCAACCCGCGCGCGGCACTGCGCGGCCTTGGCCTCGCGAAGTGAACTTGATGCACCCGAGTTGCGTCCACGGCTGGTCGCGGCTCGTGCTGATCGTGGCTACGCTGCTGCTGCATTCCCCCGCTAGCGCTCAGAGCCGTGTGTCGCTGCGCGGTTTCGGCGACGTCGGATGGACCACGTTTGCCGCCGAGCAGAGCTTTACCGCGGTGCTAGGCTCGGACACGGGCCGCGTGTTCGGGGGCGGCATCGACGTGGTGCTCGCGCGTCGCGTGTTCGTCACGCTGCGCGCCTCTCGCTTTCGCGGCGTCGGCCAGCGAGTCTTTCTCTTCGACGGGATGCAGTTTGATCTCGGTATCCCCACGACGATCACGATCACGCCGCTTGAGCTGACCACGGGCTATCGCTTCGACCGCGGATGGCGCCTCGTGCCCTATGGCGGCGCGGGCATAAGTCGGAACCGGTACGAAGAGACATCCGCATTCTCCGAGGCGAGCGAAAATGTCAACGTGCGCTTCTCGGGGTACCACGTCCTCGGCGGAGCGGAAGTCCGCCTGTCACGGTGGCTGGGCGCCGCCGCAGAGGCACAATGGGCGACGGTGCCCGACGCGTTCGGCGACGATCCAAACAGCGTGTCCCGTGAGTTCGATGAATCCAACCTTGGCGGCATGACGTATCGACTCAAGGTTGTCGTCGGCCGGTGACGTCCGACTTCCGCCTGCAGGTGCTCGCCGTCGTGCGACGGATCCCTTCCGGACGCGTGGCCACGTATGGCGACGTCGCCGCCGCGACCGGACACCCGCGCGCGTACAGAGCAGTCGGTAACATCATGCGCGCCTGCCCGGACCCCGCGGTGCCCTGCCATCGGGTTGTTGGGGCCTGCGGCACGTTGGGAGGGTACGGGGGCAACCTGTCGCTGAAACGAGCGCTCCTGCGTGCCGAAGGTCTTGAGGTTGGCGTCGCACGAATCGCACACTTCAGCGACGTCCGCTGGAACGGCCGCACGCGCCCACGAAGCCAGGCTAGTCCCCTGGAAACGTGATTCGTTGCCTAAGTCCCGAAGCGCGGCGCCCGGATGGCAAGCGCGGATTTCAGCTGTCATGGATTGCGGCTATTCGAGAGCCACGCGCTCGTGAAATCCGCGCGGGGCGCGGCGACCAAGAATATTGGCCATCTGTGAGGAAGAAGCAACGCTGCCAGCGAGATGCCCCGTCTGGGAGTTGTGTGACGAATCCGTTTCCAGGGGGCTAGCCTATCGCCATCAAATCGAACTGCTCGTGGTGAAACTGTGCGTCCGGCCGCACCGCGATCTCGCGTCCGAGCGACTGCTTCAGATCCTTAAAGACCGCGCGCTCTTCGACCCTGAGCACCCGCGCGATCTCCGGATTCACGCGCAACACGAGGCTCTGGCCATCAAGATCCCCACTGATCTTCCTCACTTCGGAAAGAATCTCGTAACAAATCGTCGAGCTGGACTTGATCACCGCGGCGCCGGCGCAGTACGGACACGGCTCCGTCAGCACGCGCTCAAGGCTTTGCTTGACACGCTTCCGAGTGATGATCACGAGACCAAAATCGGAGACCTGCAACGCCTTGGAGGGCGCGCGGTCCTTCCGGAGCTCCTGCTCGATCGACTGAAACACCCTTTGGCGATTCTTCTTTTCCTCCATGTCGATGAAGTCGAGCACGATGATGCCGCCCAGATCGCGCAGCCGGATCTGCCGGATGATCTCCCTGCCGGCTTCGAGGTTCGTCTTGATGATCGTGTCCTCCAGCCGGCCGGCCGTCTTCTTCCCGACGTAGCGCCCGGTATTCACGTCGATGGCCACGAGGGCTTCGGTCTGGTTGATGACAATCGACCCGCCCGATTTCAGCCAGACCTTGTTGCGGAGCGCGCGGTCGATCTCCGCCTGCACGCCATATTCCTCAAAGATCGGAAAGTCCTTCTCGTAGTGCTTTACCTTCGGAGCCAGCGACGGCATGATGCGTTCGACCAGCTCGCACACGCGTCGGTGCTCATCGGCATTGTCGATGTGAATGGCCGAAAACTCCTCTGTCAGCAAGTCGCGCAGGAGCTTCGCCACGAGGCTTTGCTCCTGGAAAACGACCGCCGGAGCCCGAGACCCTTCTGATTTTTCGCGGATATTGGTCCAGACCCGGTGGAAGTAGCTCAGGTCCGAGACGATGTCCTCCTTAGGACGCCCGGTGGCAGCGGTCCGGATGATGACGCCACCGGTAAAGTTGTGCTGCTCGCGAAACTCACGGACGATGCCGCGCAAGCGGCTGCGCTCCTCTCGAGAGTCGATCTTACGGGACACACCCACGTGGTCAACCGTAGGCATGAACACCAAAAACCGCCCAGGCATCGTGGCGTGGGACGTGAGCCTCGCCCCCTTCGTGCCAAGCGGCTCCTTGGACACCTGAACGATGATCTCCTCGCCTTCCTTCAGGAGCTCTTCGATCTTCGGCTCGTCGCCCTTTTCGCGGTCACGATCGCGGCGCCCGGGCGGACCGCCCTTTCGAGTCTCGGACCCGTTCCCTGGCGTCTGACCTGTACTTGCCGCTGCTTCGTCGCCATTGCCGGCAACTGCGAGCGACGGGTCGTCCTCGTCCGTTTCGAGCCGATCGAATTCCTCTGACGAGGGGATGACGTCAGTAACGTAGAGAAATCCGTCCCGTTCCAGTCCGAGGTCGATGAACGCGGACTGCATACCGGGAAGGACCTTCGATACCCGGCCCTTGTACAAATTGCCGACGACGCCCCGGTGCCGCTCGCGTTCGATAAAGATCTCGGCGACCTGGTCGTCCTCGAGGATGGCGACCCGCGTTTCGTGGGCGCTCGAGGAGACGATCATCTCCTTGGTCATGCCCGTTGCTCTCCGAGGGCGGACGACACGGCACTCGGACGTCCGCCGCGCGCACCGAGAGGTACGTCGACAACATCCCCACACGCGCAATCATGTCTAGTGCAGCCCCTGTTGGGCGAACCGCTGGGGTCCGCCGGTTAGTTAGTAAATCGACGCATCCGCACGTTGAGCATCAGACCAAACCCTGCCAACGTGGCGATCATGGAGGAGCCGCCGTAGCTCATGAGCGGAAGCGTCAGTCCTTTGACCGGCGCAAGGCCGGCCGACATCGTGATGTTGTAGATCACCTGGAACGTGAAGCTGGCAAGCACTCCCAGCACCAGGTATGCGCCGAGTCGATCCTTGGCAAGGCGAGCTGATTCAAGCGCCCGCAGAATGACGAACAAATACAGACCGAGCGTCACGATGACCCCGGCAAACCCCTGCTCCTCGGCCAGCACCGAGAAGATGAAATCGTTGTGCGCGACGGGAAGGAACCGCAACTGCCCCTGCGTCCCCTCGGTGAATCCCTGGCCCCACGCGCCACCTGAACCGACGGTGATGCGGGCTTGAATCTGCTGGTACCCGGCTCCGCGCGCATCCTGCGACGGATCCAGGAAGGCGGAGATGCGTTCCTGCTGGTAGTCCTGTAACGCAAATTGCCATACCACCGGCGCGGCGAGCAACCCCACAAGCGCGAGAACGCCCAGCAGCCGCATCGGCATGCCGGCGGCAAACGCCACCGTGAAGGCGACCGGTATCAGGAGCGCCGCACTGCCGAGGTCCGGCTGCCTTCCGATGATGATGACCGGCACAGCCGTGAGTACCGCGACCACAACCAGATCCATGCGAGAGACGCCGCCCCGCCGGGTCTCACCGACGAACTTGGCCAGCACGAGCGCAAGCGCCAGCTTCGCAAACTCGGACGGTTGGAGATTGAACGTGCCGAAATCAATCCATCGCCGCGCACCGCCGCGTACGTCTCCGAAAAAAAGTACGTAGACCAACGCGACGATGATGGCTAGGTAGATGAAGTGCGACTTGTCCGCCCATGAGCGGTAGTCGACGCTGAGACAGACCGTCAGTGCCACCAGCCCGAGCAGAATGCCGTAGATCTGCGTCTCAACGATCGGCGTCCATCCACCCGTCGCGCTATAGATCTGAGACAGACCTATGACGCAGAGGACCAGGACGGCGGCCAGCAGTCCCCTGTCAAGGTGGTGATACAGACGCTTCTCAAACACGTGCGTGTGGTCCTGTGCCTCATGTCGCGAATCAGAAGTTCGCCGACGTATTCCCGGCGGGGCATCCCGCCTGGCTGCGTTGCCCCTCCGTCGAATATTCCCGATATTCTCGGTTGTCGCGCCTGGCGCGGATTTCACGGTAATGAGCTGCGCGCTCATGAAATCCGCGCTCGCCATCCGGGCGCCGCGCTCCGGAATCTTTGTCACCGAACTTCTGATTCGGGACACTAGCAGCGCTTTTCAGTGACGACAGGGGCTATCTGAAAAGCGCTCTAGAACGTGCCGGTCGTCGGGATCGTGCCCTCGGTCGGCGATCCGTCGACAAACAGAATGCTATCCGGATCCCGTTCCGGGGCCAGGTCCGGGGCTGGTGCTGACTCCAGCGTCGGCAGCGCTCGGCCCTCCTGTTTGGCGAAATACGTCTCGATGACATGTTTGGCGACTGGCGCGCCGAGATAACCGTGCTCGTTGTGCTCGCCAAAGATCACGCCGGCGATCTGCGGATTCTCCTTCGGCGCGAAGAAGACGAACCAGCCATGATCCCGCAGATCGCGCCCACTCCCTCGCGCTGCGAGGCGCCCCTGGTTCGAAATCACTTGTGCCGTGCCCGTCTTCCCGGCCACGTCCCGCCCTTGAATACGCGCGCGCCTGGCGGTGCCTTCGGCGTTGACGGCCATCCACAGGCCGTCATGCAACGCCGACAAGGTCTGCGGGCGGAACGCGACGCGTTCGGCTACGACCGGCGGGGTGGCCATTTTCCATCCACCCCCCTCATCGACCGCCCGGATCACGTGCGGCGTCACGCGCGTGCCGCCGTTGGCAATCGTAGAAATCATCACCGCCATCGACGCGGGTGTCACCGACACAGCCCCCTGACCGATCGACACGGAGATCGTCTCGCCCGGATACCAGCGCTCGCCCGTGGTCTCGCGCTTCCATTCGGTGGACGGGACGATGCTCTCCTGCTCGTTGGGCAGGTCGATCCCCGTGAGACCGACCAAGCCGAGTTTCTCGGACCACTTGTGGATCTTGTCTACACCAAGCATGTTGCCGAGCGTGTAGAAGTACACGTTGCACGACTTCTCGATCGCGTGCCGCATGTCGACGGCCCCGTGGCCACCACGGAGGTGACACTGAAAATATCGGCCGAAGAACGAGGCCCCGCCAGCGCAGTTCACCGTATGATCCGCATCGACAAGACCTTCCTCGAGCGCAGCGGTCGCCACCACGAGCTTGAACGTGGACCCCGGCGCATAGCGACCCTGGATCGCGCGGTTCTGCAGCGGCCGGAGTTCGTCGGTGTTGAGCGCCGCCCACGTGGCGCGATCGATCCCTCCAGCAAAACTATTCGGGTCGTAGCCTGGAAGGCTGACGAACGACAGTACTTCGCCGCTCGTGGGATTCATGATCAGCGCCGCCCCGTTGAAACCCGCGTGCCTGAACCCGTCCTCGGTCGCCTTCTGAAGGTCGTAGTCGATCGTCAACTGCACGCGCCGCCCTTCTACCGGAGGCACCTCGTCCAGCGTGCGAATCTCCCGGCCCATGCTGTTGACCACCACGTGACGCTCGCCGTCTTGCCCCATCAGGAGCGCGTTGTAGGCCCGCTCGACCCCTGTCTGGCCGACAACCGCACCAATGCTTGCCCCGTTGCCAACCTGAGCACTGCTGGCCTGGCCAACGTATCCGAATAGATGCGCGGCCAGCGCGTCGGTCGGATATTGCCGCATGTGGACTTCCTCGACCAGCACGTCAGGTAGTTCAAAATCGAGGCGTCTGGCCGTGATCGCAGCCACCTGAGCAAGCGAGGCGTCCTCGATCACCAGGATGGGCTGATACACCGGTTCGTCCAGATGGCGTTGGACAGTGTCGCGAACCTGCGCGGGATCGACACCTGAGACGGCCGCAAGAAGACCAACCGTGCGATCGATATCCTGCGTATGCTCGCGCACAATCGAGACGTTGAACGATCGACGGTTCTCGACGAGCATCTTGCCGTTTCTGTCGAACAACACGCCGCGTGGCGCGCGCAAGGCACGCGTCCGCTGGTGGTTGTTCTCGGCCATCTCGAGGTATCGCTCGTGCTGAGCAACCTGCAGGGACCAGAAGCTGATCGCCAGCGCCCCGAACACGACGGCGACACCGATCTGCAGCGCGGTCATGCGCAGCGTGAGCCGCCGCCGATCTTCAGTCACTTCCACGGCTAGCGTCTCGCTCGCTTCGACATCCGCCTGCGGTCCACGACCATTGGAAATACCTCAACAACGGAGAACGCGATCATGCCAACCGCGGTGTTACCAAGTGCCTGACTCAAAATCCCTGTCCATGGAGAGGAAAACGACCCGAGGCCCAGCAACACATAGAGCCCGATAAACATCACCGCGTGCGCCACGCTTGCCCCCAGAAAGATCACCAACCGAGGTAACGCGGCAGTCACGATAAACTGCTGGCCGACGGCGCCCACCACGAACCCGACGACCGATTTTGCCAGCCCCCCGATGCCGATCACGCCGATCGAGAGCGCATCCTGCACGATGCCCGCGGCGCTGCCTGCGAGCATCCCCGTTACCGGCCCATTCGTCAGTGCGACGTACACCACCACAACCAGGACCAAGTCGATGGCTGCGGCTCCGCCGGCCAGGAATCGTGCCAGGGTCGTCTGCACCGCGAGCGCCAACGCAATCGCGGCCAGTACCCCGACGGCTTTCACTCGGGCGCCTGCGTCCCGGGACCCGCGACCGACTCGCTCTCCCCAGAACCGGACGGCGCCGTCACGACGAGTACTGCCTCGAGCGACGAAAAGTCCACGGCCGGTCGAAGGGTGATCGCCCCAAAGGCTGTCGCGCCCCTCTCCACAGATTCTATCCGACCGACAACGAATCCTTTAGGGTAAATGCCGTCGATGCCAGAGGTCACGACAACGTCCCCAACGGCCAGATCCGCCGCGTCAGAGACATAGCTCAGCCGCATCTCGGCGCCCGTCCCCTCGGCGATTCCCTGCGCGCGGGAGCGCTCCACCATTGCGCCCACGGCCGCGTTCCGGTCAATAACCAGCTGTACCCTGGCGGCGCGCGCACCCGGGGTGATGACGCGCCCAACCACGCCCGCAGGCGCGATCACGGCCATGTCAGAGCTGAGGCCATCGGTCGTGCCTTTGTCCACCGTCAATGTGCGAAAGTCGGGGCTCGCGCTCCCCGCGATGACGGTCGCCGCAACCGTCGCCAACTGCGACTGCGAGCGGAGGCCGAGTAGTGCTTCAAGCGTGCGCGACTGCTGGGCCATCGCGCGCTCCTGCTGCAGCGCGATCTGCATTCGCGACAGTTCCTGACCCAGGCGCACGTTCTCCTGGCGCACTGTCTGCAGCGCGAGGTAATCGCTCCACCAGTTTCTCACGCCGCTGACAGCCGATGAGGCTCCCCTCTGTACTTCGGCGAACGCTCCGAAGGTGACCGTCTCAAGAACCGGTACGCCGCGATCGGAATTGACCTGAGTGGAAATCAGGATGATGTGGCCCACGGTGATGGCTGTGAACAGGTACCCAGGCCGCTGGCAGACATCTAGAAGCGACATGCGCGACTCCCCCCCGACGTTCCGGGCACGCAGCACCCGGATCCGAATCTCGGCTGCCGGGAGCTGGGCATGGTCAATCGATCGAAATCTTTCTCAGGAGGTTGAAATCCGAGAGCATCTTGCCGGCGCCCAGAGTCACCGAGGACAGCGGATCCTCCGCCATGGCCAGCGGCAGTCCGGTCTCCTCCCTCAGGCGTTTGTCCAGGTTCTTCAGCAGCGACCCGCCACCGGTCAGCACCACACCGCGATCGACAATGTCGGCCGAGAGTTCCGGCGGCGTCCGCTCGAGCGCCACTCGGACGGCATCGACAATCACGTTGACCGTCTCGGCAAGCGCCTCTCGAATTTCCTCGTCCGTGATCGCAATCGTCTTCGGCACCCCCTCGATCAGGTGCCGCCCCTTGATCTCCATCGTCAACTTCTCGTCAAGTGGGAACGCCGAGCCAATCTCCATCTTGATCTGCTCAGCAGTTCGCTCACCGATCAGCAGGTTGTACGACTTCTTGATGTACTGGATGATCGCCTCATCCATCTCGTTGCCCGCCACACGGACAGCCTTGCTATAGACAATTCCGGCCAGCGAGATGACGGCGATGTCCGTCGTGCCACCACCGATGTCGATGATCATGTTGCCGGATGGCTCCGTGATCGGCATCCCTGCGCCGATCGCCGCCGCCATCGCCTCTTCGACGAGGTAGACTTCGCTGGCTTTCGCGCGGTACGCGCTGTCCTTCACCGCGCGTTTCTCGACCTGCGTAATCTCAGACGGCACGCCGATCACGATGCGTGGCCGGACCCAGACATTTCGGTTGTGGGCCTTCTTGATGAAGTAGGTCAGCATTTTCTCGGTGACTTCGAAGTCAGCGATGACCCCATCCTTCATCGGCTTGATGGCGACGATATTGCCCGGAGTGCGACCAACCATCTCCTTGGCATCCCGGCCAACGGCTTCGACTCGACCGTTGATCTTATTGATCGCCACAATGGACGGCTCGTTGACAACGATCCCCTTGCCCCTGGCGTACACGCAGGTGTTGGCGGTGCCCAGATCAATCGCGAGGTCGTTGGAAAATAGCGAGAAGAACGAGCCCAAACCCAATTTAGATGTTCCCTTCTGCGACGTGAATGCCGTTCTTGCCGGAACCCTTGACTTTGTACATGGCCCGATCTGCCGCCTTGAGCAGGTCTTCGGCCGTTCCAGGCACATCCGGTAGGGTGGCGATGCCGACCGAGGCGGTTAAATGCAGCGACAACCCCTTGGACTGCAGGAACGAGAACTCGCGAATCCGAGTCACGATACGCGTGGCGACCGCCATCGCGCCCTCGGGCGGCGTGTCGGGAAGCACGAGTGCGAACTCATCACCGCCATACCTGGCAATCACGTCCGTCTCGCGCGCGCAGCCACGAATAACCTCCGCGGCTTCCACGAGCGCCTGGCTCCCCGAGAGGTGACCGTGGTGTGTGTTGACCTCCTTAAACCCGTCCATGTCGATGAAAAGGATCGAGAGCGACTTTTTACTGCGCACCGCCCGCTTTTCCTCGCGGCGAAGAACCAGTTTCAGATAGCGAGAATTGGACAGACCGGTCAGGTCGTCGGTGATCGACAACGCTTCGGCCTTCTCGAACGATAGCGCGTTGTCGAGGGCGATCCCGATCGCCTCAAGCAGCACGCCTAGCGGGGCCATCACCGCGTTCCCGAGGGACGGTGCCGTAGTCGAAGGTTTCGGATCGAGGCCGACCAGCACGGCGAACGTCCGGTCGCGACAGACCAGCGGCAGAGCCACGACACTCCCAGCTGCACCCGGGTCGGCTTTCGAGAGATCGCCCGACATCACCTCGGCACCACGAACCACAGTCTGGGTGGCAGCGACCCACGCCGACCTTTGCAACTCCGGTGTCAAACCGTTCTCGCCAAGTACGGTCATCGCGCCATCGACGTCCGGCACCACGACGGCCCAGCAGGGCGCCGGGAGCCATTCGGCAGCCTGCCACACCAGCCACGCCGCCACCTGACGCGGATCCATCGAGGTGTTCGCGCCACGAACCACGTCGATAAGGGCATACGGATGCTCGAGACGAGCCTGGAGCGAATCGAGTCGCACGCCGATGCGGCTGGCGAAGTCGTGAGGGCGGGAGCCGGAAACCATCTGGTGCGCGGCGTCAGGCTTTGCGGAACGGGGTGTCAACGCTCGGCAGGGCTCGTGGGCACTTCGGCATGGCTGGCTAGCGGTGCGCCGCTAAGTCCTTCTGAACCAGGCAAATATACCACACGACCGACACGGATCTGCTGAACCCCTTGAACCGATGTAACATAGCTGTCTGTCAGAGGCTGTTTATCAATGACAATGCTCGACCGGATGCGTCGCCACAAAGGCTGGCTCAAATGGAGTCTTGGTCTGGTGGTGTTTGCCTTCATCGCCTTCTATATCCCCAGCTTTCTCGGCGACCCGGCCGTCGGCGTCGGCGTCCTCCCAGGGGAGGTCATCGCCGAAGTAGATGGCCGCGAGGTCACAGCCGGCCAGTTCTTGCAGCTCTACAATTCGCAGGTCCAGGCGTACCGCACGGCGTACGGGGGCGCCATGACTGACGATCTGCTTCGCCAGCTCGGTATCGATCAGCAAATCCTGCAGCAGATGATCGACGAGCAGGCCACGCTGACAGAGGCCGACCGACAGGGCATCGCCGTCAGTGACGAGGAACTGGCCCAGCAGATTTTCTCGATCCCCGGGCTCCAGCAGGACGGACGGTTCGTCGGTGAAGAGCAATACGAACTGATCCTGCGCAGTCAGGTGCCACCGCTGACCAAAGCGGCTTTCGAGGAGAACCTGCGGCGGAGCCTGATGGTCGGCAAGTTGCGCGCCGCGCTGACCGACTGGATGACGGTCTCGGATACCGAGGTCGAACGCGAGTTCACGCGGCAAAACGAGAAGGTGAAGCTCCAGGTCGTGGCGCTCACGGCCGACCGGTTCCGCGACGAGGTCACGGTCACGGATGCCGAAGTTGCCGCGTACTTCGACGAGGCGAAGGAGGACTACCGAGTCGATGAACAACGCACCGTGAAGCTGCTGCTGCTCGACCGCGACGAGGCGCAGTCCACGATGACCGTGTTGCCCGCGGACCTGCAGCGCTATTACAACGGCAACATCGCGCAGTACCAAACCCCTGAGGAGATTCGTGCGAGCCACATCCTGCTCAACACCGAAGGGCAGGACGAGGCCACGGTCCGGGCGCAGGCCGAGGATCTGTTGGCGCAACTCGAAGCCGGCGCTGACTTCGCGACGCTGGCGACGACCCACTCCGAAGACCCGGGCACGGCGGTCAACGGCGGTGACCTTGACTATTTCGGCCGAGGGCGCATGGTGCCCGAGTTCGAGACGGCAGCGTTCGCGCTCGACGTTGGCGAGACCAGCGGTATCGTCCAGACGCAGTACGGGTTCCACATCATCAGGCTCGTGGACAAGCAGCCCGCGACAACCCAGCCGTTCGACGACGTGCGCCCCCAGATCGAAGACTTGCTGAAACGGCAACGCGCCGATCAGCAGATCGCCGCTCGGGCCGCCGCGTTTGCGGCACGCATCGAGGGCCCAGCGGATCTCGAGACCGTGGCGAGCGAGGCGGGTCTGATTGTGGCGGAAACCGATTTCTTCGGACGCAACGACCCTGTGCCTAGTCTTGGCGTCGCGCCGCAGGTCGCGGCCGAGGCGTTCCAGCTCGATGACAATCAGGTCAGCGCGCCGATCACCTCCCCAAGGGGACCGGTGTTTGTGACCGTTACGGGTACGCGCGAGCCGTACATTCCGATGCTCGACGATGTGAGAGACAGCGTGCGCGAGGACCTGATTCAGACGCGCGCGACGGAACTGAGCCGAGAGCGGGCAACGGCAATCGCGGCCACGCTGCGGTCGGCGCCGGACTTCGCCGCGGCCGCCACAGCACAAGGATTCCAGGCCACGGATACCGAACTCATCGCGCGGGGGGCGCCATTGCCAGATATCGGCGTCAGCCCTGAAGTGGACGGCGCCGTGTTCGACCTCATGGCCGGCGACGTTAGTGAACCCATTGCCACAGACAACGCCACGGTGATCGCACGAGTCGTCGAACGTGACGACGTCACGCCTGACGAATTGCTGCAGGGGAAGGATGCCTTCCGAGACCAGCTTCTTGGAGAGCGCCGTAACCGTTTCTTCACGGCCTACATTGCCAAAGCGAAGGAGCGGATGAGTATCGAACTCAGACAGGATGTCATCACACGCGTGATGGCTGAGCCTGGCTCCACGGGTGGTGGCGTCTGGTCCTCCGAACACGGCCACTATCACTAGCGAGGCTGCGCCTCAGACTGCCGAGCATGAGGCTCCGCCTCGCTAGTGACAGTATCTTTTTGCCCCGCTCTGCGGGGCGAGAAAACTTGACTCAAGTTCGTCAGAAATCCGGAGGTCAAGTTTTCTAGGGCGCGCCGGCGCGCGGCCGCTATCGCACGAACGCGAACGGCATCAGCGCGAGTGGCTCGCTCCGCCGGAACATGCGTACTGGAGCGGTCAACGCCGCAAGGGCTCTCCCCTCCGCACCACCGGCGAGTGACGCCCAGACGCCGGCGGACGGCGATGCGAGTTGCTGGGCGAGGGCCTCATACAGCGTCCGGCTCGGCGGATACACCACCAGCTCCACGTCGTCATCCTCCAAAATGCCAGCGCGTTGCTTTGCCATCGCAATCGCCGTGTCGAGCCCACCCAGCGCGTCGACCAGTCCCCGCTCGCTCGCCTGCCGACCGGTCCAGACGCGACCCTGCGCCAACGCGTCGATGGCCTCCGGGCTCGTACCGCGTGCCGCTGCGGCTTTCTCGACGAATGTGTCGTAGAACACGGCCATGTACTCCATGACCTTCGCTCGCTGCTCCGGTGTGAACGGCGCGAACGGCGAGGAGAGGCTCGCGTTCCGGCCGGACTGCACTGTGGCGGTCGTGACACCTACCTTGGCAAGAGCCTCGCCGATCGCGACCTTTCCACTGAAGATCCCAATCGAACCAGTGAGGGTCGCTGGCTGCGCCACGATGACCTCTGCAGCCATCGAAATGTAGTAGCCGCCCGAGGCCGCCACATCGGACATCGACGCCACGAGGGGCACGGAGGGTTGCTGTTCCCGCGTGACCGTCAATTCGCGCCAGATCACGTCTGATGCCACGGCGGAACCACCCGGACTGTCCACGCGTAGCACGAGCGCGTCGATGGAATCGTCCGCACGAATGCGACGGATTTGTTCGACGATCGTATCTGAGCCGACGACCGCACCGTTGATCGCGTCGCGCGAACTCCTGCCGGATACGATGACACCTGACACGTACAGTACGGCGATGCGTGACTCCGGCCGGATCCCCAGCGAGCGGAGGGTGACTCTGCGGTACTCCGATTCCTCGATTCGCGATGATGGTCCCGTCGCGGGGTTCAGCTCTGGCACCCGCTGCTCAAGCTCATCGAGGTAGGCGAGCTCGTCGACCAGTCCGGCGCGCAGCGCGGCAGTCGGTGCGAACGGCCCTTCGTCCAACAGCGCTCGCACCTCTTCCGCGCTCCTGTCCCTGGCCTCCGCGATCCCGTCAACGATCTGCTCGTAGAGATCACGATTGATCGACTCGCTCATCTCCCGGTGTGTCGGCGTGAACTCGCGTTGTGTGAACTGATTGACAGCGGTTTTGTACGCGCCGATCTGAAGGAAATCCGGATACGCGCCAATCTTGTCAAGCGCACCGCGAAAGAAAATCTCGTACGAGGCGATACCGGCAAGGTCAAGGGGACTTGTCGGCAGCAGCAACACGCGATCGGCCGCGCTCGCGAGATAATATTCCCGGTCGCCGCCGTATTCGAGAAACGCGACAACAGCCTTGCCAGACTCTCGAAAGTCGAGAATCGCATCGCGCAATTCCTGCACCTTTGCCCAGTACGGCAACTCAAGCGCGGACGGCAGTAGCAGCACGCCTGTCACCCGTGGATCGCGTTTGGCTTTCCACAGACTCTCGACCAAGCTGCGTACCGTGGAACCCTCTCGGCCCAGCACCTGCCCGACGACGTCATCGGGAACAACCTCCAAAAGCTCACCCCCGGGACGTACGACGAGCCACGCACGGTCTGGAACGATGGGCCCTCGCGGGGAGAAGATGTACAGGAAAAGGACGACGCCTGCCAGCGACAGCAGCGTCGCGATCCCGACCAACGAAAAGAACAACGCGACACCGCGACGTAGAGCCACTGATACCTCCTTGGACGACAAATGATTCCCTCGGGTGGGAAAAGCCGCACACCTCCACGAGGGTTTTCAGCCTCTGACGGCGGGCGCGGTCACGTATAATCCCGCCATGCGGCGGAACCCGACACTCATGCCCATCTTCTCTCTGATTCTCCTCGCCGGCTGCGCCGGCGGCACCGAAAGGAGCCCCGTGACACAACTTATCAGCCAGGATGGCCGCGTGGGCACGGGCGCGGAGGCCATCGGTGGACGCTCGGTGACCGTTCACTACACAGGCTGGCTGTACAACGAGTCGCAAGCCGACCACAAGGGCTCGCAGTTCGACAGCTCGCGCGACCGGAACGAGCCCTTTTCGTTCATCCTTGGCAGCGGCCAGGTCATCCCTGGATGGGATCAGGGTGTTGCCGGGATGCGGGTCGGTGGGCAGCGGACCCTGACGATCCCGCCAGAACTGGGATACGGGGCGAGCGGGGCCGGCGGCGTCATTCCACCAAACGCCGCACTACTCTTCGACGTTGAATTGCTCGACGTCCAATAAACTACCTGTCGCCACCCCCTGGTTCGGCCACGACCGCAGCGCGGCGTGCCAGCAACTGGCTATTCTCGCACTGCTCGTCTCCTGGAATCGCGATTCGCTGCGGACGTCGCGGACGTGGCGCGCCCGGATCGCGAAGGCACGACGACCGAGAATGTCGAACATCGTCGAGCCAGGGGGCAACGCCGCGTGGGGGACGCCCTGCCCTGGAGGTTGTGCGACGAATGGCATTTTCAGAGACTAGTAGTACCAATCGACGACGACATCGCGCGTACCGCAGCGAACGGGACGCACCTCGTGGGGCAATGACGCGTCAAACGCGACGAGCGTGCCCTGCTGGGGAACGATGACCATTGGTTCGGCGATGCCCGGCGCTCCAGGCAGTTCGGGAAACACCAGTTCACCGCCACCGAATTCTTCCCTCGCCGGGTCCGAAGACGAGCTGTTCAGGAAGATGATCACTGAGATCAGGCGGCGCGCAGCCCCAGGCCACCCCGCGTCGCGAGCCCGATCTCGATGTCGCCGGTAGAAGCCACCCCGCTCGTATCGCAGAAACGCCGCCCCTTCACGCGCCTCGACAGGGATGTGACACGCAACCCCGATCGCGGAACGCGCCGTATCGAGTATCGCCTCGACCACATCCAGCGTCACTGAGTCGACGTCGATGCTTGAGGCGCGACGCGCGGAGACGTCCAGCGTGGCGCCCGTCTCGAGCACCTCCGCAGGCTCGGCCATCCCCCGGTTCATGGCGTTTCGGATACGGAGGCACGGGGCCAGGGCCAGAAACCCCGGGATCACATAAGGCCGGTGACGTTGGTCGGGGTCAAACAAGGCCAGCCTAAAATAGCCGGCATCTCCTGTGGTATTCAAGGCTGACAACGCTCAACCCGATACATCTAGCAGGCTGCTGAAAAACTCCGTGAAATGGGATCGACAGATCGATCCCGGCGTACTACCATGCTCCCAACACCGCTGAAGGGAGCCCCATCATGCGCGGACACGATGAGCAAAGCACTCACATGTTCAGCTACCTGTCGCCGGAACAGCGCGTGCCAGCCGACCATCCGCTCCGCGCGGTTCGCGCGCTGACGGACGAAGCGCTGAGAACGATGTCGCGCAGGTTCGCCGGCCTGTACGCCAACACAGGGCGTCCGTCGATCCCGCCGGAACAGCTGCTGCGCGCGTTGTTGCTGCAGGTGCTCTACACGGTGCGGAGCGAGCGGCTGCTGATGGAAGAGCTCAATTACAACCTGCTGTTCCGCTGGTTCGTGGGCTTGAATTTGGACGACCCGGTTTGGCATCCCACCACGTTTACCAAGAATCGCGACCGGCTGCTGGCGGGCGATCTCGCGGCCGCCTTCTTTGATGCGGTGCAGGCCCACGCGCGGGCGGCCGGGCTGCTCTCGGACGAACACTTCACTGTGGATGGGACCCAATTGGAAGCGTGGGCCAGCCTGAAGAGCTTTCGGTGCCGGGACGCGGCGGAGAGCGACCCGCCCGATGACCCCGGGAATCCCACGGTCAACTTCCACGGGGAGCGGCGGCGCAACGACACGCACCAGTCGACGACCGATCCGGAGGCGATGCTGCCTCGGAAGGGCCAGGGGAAGGAAGCCAAGCTGGCGTATCTGGGCCACGTGCTGCTGGACAATCGACAGGGACTTGTCGCCAACGTCTGCGCGACTCACGCGACGGGGACCGCCGAACGCGAGGCAGCGGCGCTGTTGCTGGAGGCCAGCGCGCCGCCGGGCAGCACGGTCGGGGCGGACAAGGGCTACGATGTGGCAAGCTTTGTGGCCGCTGTCCGTATCCGGGCCGTCACGCCCCACGTTGCTCAGAAGGTCCGCTGGAGTGCGATCGATGGCCGGACCACGCGGCATGCGGGCTATCACGTCAGTCAGCGGAAACGGAAACTCGTAGAACAGGTCTTTGGCTGGATGAAGACCGTCGGCGGCTTGCGCAAACTCCGGCATCGCGGTGTCGCCCTCGTGGATTGGCAGCTTACCTTCGCCGCCACGGTCTATAACTTGGTCCGGCTGCGGAATCTGGAGGCGAGGTGTCCCTGATCACCGGCCGCGCGTGTCGCCGGCCCCTTGATCGGGGCCAGCGCACAGCCGTGCGCACCGTTGTCGGTCGGTGGTGACTCGCATGATCCTTAGAAAACGGCCCGATCACCCGGGTTCTTCAGCAGCCTGCTAGGATCATTGATACACTCACCCCGCCGAAACACGGTCGAGAAGGTTACTGCTTATGTCGCTCACTCGACGTAACTTTATCAAGGGTGTCATTGCTGGCGGCGCTGTGGCCACCTCTGCCGGCTACCTGTTTCGAGGAGGCGGTTCCCTCCTTGGCCAGTCGTCGGCTCCCGGGGCCGTCGAACGCCTCATCACGCTGAACGTCAACGGGCAGGCTCGGCGGGTGGATGTCATGAAGCAGGAAACCCTGGCCATGACCCTCCGCTACAAGCTCGGGCTCACCGGCACCAAGCTGGGCTGCGACCGGGCCGAATGCGGTGCTTGCACCGTGCTCCTTGATGATGTGCCGCATTACGCGTGCTCGGTGCTGACGCATGGTGTGCGGGGGCGGCGCGTCGTGACCATCGAGGGGTTGGCCGCGCCTGGCGGCGCGCTGCATCCCATCCAGCAGGGCGTGCTCGATGAGCAGGGCTTTCAGTGCGCCTTCTGCCTCCCCGGCTTTGTGATGGCCGCGGCCGGCTTCCTGAAGACGAATCCGAATCCGACGCGCGAGGAGTTGGCGCACGGTGTGTCCGGCAACCTCTGCCGGTGCCAGGACTACGACAAGATCCTGACCGCGCTGATGCGCAGCGCGGAATACCTGAGGCAGGCGTAGATCATGGCTGAGAAGCTCGTCGGCCAGAACTACATTCCGGCGGACCATATCGCGAAGGTCACCGGTCGGGCCCGGTATGCGGAGGATTTTCGAGCCGATGGGATGCTGTTCACGAAGCTCCTGCTGAGCCCGATGCCGCACGCACGTATCCGGAGCATCAACATGGACGCGGCTCTGGCGATGCCGGGCGTGCGGGCGATTCTCACGGCCGACGAATTGCCCGACTTGGGTGGAGCGGAACGCGCGCTGACCAACGAGCCGCTCTACGCCGGCGAGCCTATTCTTGCCGTGGCTGCTGTCGACGAACTGACCGCCGCCGAGGCGGTCGAGCGCATCGACGTCGATCTTGAACCACTGCCCTTCGTCACCGATCCGCTTGAGAGTCTCCGACCCGACGGTCCGAGTGCGCGGCTGGACGGCAACGCATGGGGAGCTCCGGTACCCGGCGAAGGGTCGGCGCTCGAGACGATCAAGTGGACATCGGAGGACTTCGCCGACGAGGAGGCAGGTCGCTTGCCGATGGGTCGGCCGCTCGAGGAGTGGTCCTTCGGCGATCTCGACGCGGGATTCGCCGACGCGGCACTCGTCCTCGACGAGACGTTCGTCGTGCAGTCAACGTGTCACCACACGATGGAAACGCGCAGCGCGATGGCGTACTGGCAGAACGGCAAACTGTTCATCCACGCCACCACACAGAGTGTGGCGCGGACGCGGGGCAATATCGCGCGCTGGGTGGGGATCGAGCCGGAGCAGGTCGTCCTGATCTCCGAGTACACGGGGGGCGGGTTCGGTAGCAGAGGCGCGGGCGCTGTGTCGTCGTCTATTCCGGCGCTGCTGTCACGAAAGGCCAATGCGCCGGTGATGATGCGGATCAGTCGAGAAGAGGAAAGCTATATCGGTCGCCAGCGGACAAACATGACCGGGCGCGCGAAGATGGGGTTCGCCAGCGATGGCCGTATCACTGCCCTGGACCTCTTCATCGTTCAGGACACAGGGCCATACGGGCCGTACGGCGATCACCGGTCCGCGGGTCGGGCGATGTCGTTGATTTACCAGCCGCCGGCGATGCGCTGGCGCGCCGTCAACGTCCTGACCAACACGCCGCCGCGTTCGCAGCAGCGGTCACCGGGAGAGATGCAGGGCAACGCCATCATCGAGCCGGTGGTCACGAAGGCGGCCAAGCAGCTCGGGATCGATCAGGTCGAGATCCGCCGGCTCAACGCGCCGGAAGGGAAGGCGCCCTTGGGCCCTCCGGGCCAGGACGGCCAGCTGGGCTACGTGACCAGCGCGTTCGTGAAGGAGGCGCTGGATCGTGGTGCGGAACGCTTCAACTGGGACGGGCGGAAGGCTCGGGCCGGCCAGCGCCAAGGCTCGAAAGTGCGCGGCGTCGGCGTCGCCGTTGGCACCCACGGGGCAGGATCGACCGACTACGACAGCATCATGACTCTTCGCCCTGACGGCAGGCTGTACGTCCAGTCGGGTGTCGGCAATCTCGGAACACACTCGTGCCTGGATCTTGCGCGCGTCGCGGCCGAGACGCTCGACATCCCGTGGGAAAAGGTGGAGGTCATCTGGGGTGACACCGGGAAACACCTCCCCTGGTCGTGCCTGTCGGTCGGGAGCCAGACGACGCATGCGATGACGCGCGCCAACCTTGCGGGCGCGATGGACGCCCGACGGAAGCTCCAGGAGATCGCTGCTCGCGATCTGGGTGGCTCGGCAGACGATTACGACATCGGCGGCGAGCGCGTGTTCCGCCGCGGGAACGCCGCGCAGGGCCTGACGTATGCGCAGGCGGCCCGGCGGGCGATCGAACTGGGCGGGCAGTATGACGGGCACGAACTGCCCGACGACATCAACGAGATGACGCAGGCGTCGGCGACGGCGCTGGCGGGCCTTGGCCTGATGGGCGTGGCGAGGGACAACTATCCACGTGATGGTTCTACTTTTTCCTTTGTCGCCGGCTTTGCAGAGGTGGAGGTTGACGTCGAAACGGGGGCGGTCACGCTCGTCGATTTTCTCGGCATGGGCGACGCAGGGATAGTCGTCAATCCGCGGAGCCTGATCGCGCAGATCAACGGCGGCTGCTGTCTGGGTATCGCGCACGCGCTGTTCCAGAAGGCGGTCGTCGATACGCGCTACGGCGTGTCGCTCGGCGACCGGTTTCATTACAGCAAGCCGCTGACCATTCTCGATGTGCCCTCGCGCCTGCAGGCCGACGCGGTCGGTCTGCCGGATCCCGAGACGCCCGTCGGCGCCCGGGGGATCGGCGAACCACCGGTCGGCGCCGGGTACGGCGCCGTGATGAACGCTATTGCCGATGCCGTGGGTGAAGATGTGTTCCGCCGCGCGCCCGTGACGGCCGACATCATCCTGATGTCGCTCGAACACGGACGGCGTATGCACGATCCGCTTCGAGCGCATGTCTAGCGGACTGGTGTAGAGGAAGAGGGACGAGCGAGGACCGATGGCTGTAATTCGAGACGTCATGCCCGCCTTCGAGCTGTTCCAGCCGTCGTCGATCGAAGACGCGCAGGCCGTGCTGGATCGGTACGGCGCTGACGCGCTGGTGTTTGCGGGTGGCCTCGACAGCCTTGATTGGCTCAAGGACCGGATCAGGCGCCCGCAGGCCCTCGTTGACCTGTCCGGTATTCCCGAGCTAAAGGGCATCACGGCTTGGGAGGACGGTCTTGAGATCGGCGCGATGACGACGCTCACCGACGTCGTGCGTCATCCGGTCGTGCGGGAGCGGTACGCCATTCTGCTTGATGCGGCCGAATCCGCGGCGTCGCCGCAGATTAGAAACCAGGGCACGATAGGCGGCAACGTGTCGCAGGACACTCGGTGCTGGTACTACCGCGCGGGATGGGCCTGCTATCGGGCTGGCGGCAACATCTGCTACGCCGACACGCCCGATGCGATCAATCGGGAGCATGCGATTCTTGAAGCGGATCGATGCGTGGCCGTAACGCCATCGGATACCGCTCCGGCGCTCATCGTGCTGGACGCGCAGATGGTGATTCGCACGGCGGCGGGCGATGAGCGGATCGTGGCGGCTGAGGACTACTTCATTGGCCCCGGCACCGATATCACGCGCATGACGGTACTGCAGCCGGGTGATCTCCTGACGTCGATTCGGTTGCCCGGTACTTGGGCGGGAGCGCGCTTCTATTTCGAGAAGGTACGTGATCGGCAGGTCTGGGATTTCGCGCTTGTCAGCGTGGCATCTGCGATGGTGACGGCTGGTGCAGGCGGCGGCGCCTCGATCGAGCGCGTGCGCCTGGCGGTCGGCGGCGTGTCGGCGCGGCCACTACGGCTGTCGGCTGTTGAGGATCTGGTGCGTGGCCGACCGCGCAACGAGGCCACGGCCGACGCTGCTGGCGAGCTCGCGATCGAGGGCGCCCAGCCGTTGCGCTTCAACGCTTACAAGGTCCCGCTCATGCGCAATCTTGTGAAGCGCGCGATCCGCGGCGTCGAGGCGGCCACGTGGACTTCCTGACCTGGGCTCGGAGCCCCTGGGACCAACCGATCCTCACACACATCTCGTGGGATCTGCTGTGGGCCTCACTCTTTGCCGGCGTGGCGTTCCTGGTCGCACACGCCAGCTACATGGTCCTGTCCGCCCACCGAAAGCGCCACGCCGATGAAACCGATGCGATGGAAGCGACCCACGCGCATCTTCCAACGCGGATAGTCCGTCACTCGCTGGCGGCGCGCTTGTTTCACTGGGTCCAGGCGGCGGCGATGTTTACGCTGCTCTTCACCGCGTTTCTCCCGATCGCGGGCGTGCAGTTTGCGTGGGTCACGTGGCACTGGGCGGCGGGACTGGTGCTCACGGCGTCGATTCTGTTTCACATTCTTCACGCGACTGTCTGGCTCGACTTCTGGTCGATCTGGGTTGGCCCCAGCGACCTGCCGGAGTTGAAGGCCGAGGTGCTCCGCGAGTTCGGCCACGACGTGCCCGGTCCCAGGTCCGGGAAATATCCACTCGGGAATCGCCTGTATCATCTTGCCATCGTCGCGGCGGGACTCTCGGTCGTGGCGACAGGCCTGTTCATGATGGTCCGCGTACGAACCCCCTTTCTCACGCGGAACCCATACCTGCTGAGCGACGGTGCCTGGGGCGTCACCTACGTGCTCCACGGCATGGCGGGCGTGGCACTGGTCGGCCTTGTGATCGCGCATGTATATTTCGCCGTTCGGCCGGAGAAGTGGTGGATCACCAAGTCGATGATTCTCGGCTGGATAACGAGGCGACAGTATCTTGAGCACCACGACCCCGACCGTTGGCACGTCACACCGAATGACTGACGTCCGCGAGGATGTGCAGCGCCGCTGCAACACGATAGAGGAAGCCTACGAATTCATGCTGGCCTATGCGGCGCAGGGGCTGCCTGGGGACACCGGTAGCCAGTCGGGCGGTCAGTTGCGAGAACTCCTGACACGCGCGGCCGCTGCGCTTCAAGGTATCGGCGAGGTCTTTGGAGCGTTGATCGAGCGTGAATCACTCGAGCCGGCGGCCCGCTATCGTGCGTTCGTTGCCGTGCTTGACCGTGACGCTCGTGACAGTTTGGCGGCGGTCGAGCTCGTGCTCGCGCAGCCGTCCATCAGTTCACAGCTCATCGACAATCTGAACGCGTCGATCCATCTGCGCGCGCTGCTGACGGACCTGTTTCTCATCGACGAACTTCTCACGTCGCAGGCAACCGCCGCGGGCGCGCGGTAACCCAGGTCTTCAGGTCGGCCGCCCTGTCGCGGATCCGCGGTCGCGGCGGTTCGCGATCGCTGCTTCGTAGGCGCCGTGCAGCGCGAGCGCGGCCCGCTCCCAGGAAAACTCCTGAGCCCGCGCGAGTCCCCGTTGTGCGCAGGCCTTCGCAAACGCATCGTCGGTGAGCATCCGGTGCATCGCGGCGGCGAGTGCGTCTCTGTCATCGGGATCAACGAGCGTGCCTGCGTCGCCGAGCACTTCCGGGAGCGCACCACGGTCGGCGGCGACGACCGGAACTCCCGCCGACATCGCTTCGAGCACGGGAATGCCGAAGCCTTCGTATCGTGACGGCATGACGAGCAGGCGGGCTCCGGCGTAGGTGGCCTCTCGGTCGGCGTCTGGCACGTAGCCGAGGTGTCGCACGCGGCCTGCGAGCGGAGCCCGTGAGAGTCGTTCGAGCCAAACCGCGGCGTCCGGTGTTGCGCGCCCGGCGAGCACGAGTGCCGGCGTCCGGTCATCACGTGCGATCAGAGCCGCGTACGCGTCCAATAAGATACCGACGTTCTTGCGTGTCTCAAGCGTTCCGACGAAGAGCACGTACCCGTCTGGCGGGACGTTTGGCGCACGGCCCAGCGTGCGCCACGACGGTGGGCCTGGAGAACACACATGAATGCGGGTTTTGGCTACGCCGAACGCACGTTCAACCTGCGACGCCGTGTCGTGGGAGTTGGCCACGACCGCATCGGCGCGCCGCACGTGACGGGCCGCCAGGTCTGGATAGTCCCGCTGGACTTCGGCGCGCGTTGACTGAGGATCGGCCAGAAAGAAGAGGTCGTGCACGGTCACCACCTGCGCGGCCGAACTGCTGGGGATCAGCAGCGGGTGGGCGGCGTGCACGATGTCGCCGGTAACTCCGAGCATTTCGATCGGCGGCCACTCGAGCCGGTGCCATGCGTAGTTCAGGACGCGAACCGGTACCCGCCGGTCCACGACGCGCGCGCCGAGCTCGGCTGACAGGCCGGTGGCAGGGCGATCCTTCCACGAACTGGTAAACACCGCGACGTCGTCACCGGTGGCGATCGGATGATGCGCGTACGCGCGCACAAGGGTGTGCATGTACTCGCCAACGCCCGTGCGCTGACGAAGGGCGGGGCGATAGTCGATGACGATCCGCACAGCTCAGTACGCTGGTTGCCAGGTGACAAAAAAAGTGCCCAGCAGCGTTCGAAACACCACGCACCCTACGACAATGGCTTCGTAACCCCGCTGTGATTGCATGCTCCCGACAATCATGAACACCGGAAAGAGCACGGACCCGTACCGACCCAGGCCTTCGAACGCACTGCTGCTGAGCGGCACGAGCATGCTGACGAGTAAGTAGACGCCCATGGCCACGCCGAGCCGTCGAAAGACGGCAGGCGTCAGAGCGAGCATGATCAGGGCCGAGACGCCCTGGATCAATTCGATCGACGCGATGTCGGACATCAAGAAATAGCCGTAGGGACCATGTTCAAGAACGGCCGCAACGAGTGCTTGGATCTGTCGCAAGGGAGCATTGCCGATCGAATAGCCCCACTGATCCTGCGCCGACATCCAACCGAGTGGGTCGCCCGAGAGGGTATACACATACGCCGAGTACCCGATCATCGCCGCCGGGATCGGCGCCATGATGATCCATCGTGAGGCGATCTGGCGCACGCCGGGTCTGTCGCGCAGGGCTAGCAGCGCCAGCGGAAGCCCGACAAGAATACCGTTGGGACGCGCGAGCGTTGCAAGGGCGCCCCATATTCCGGCCTGCCACCACCGGCCATTCCAGGCGCGGCTGATTGCCATGACGCTCGTCAACAGAAAGAGCGATTCCGCGTACACCTTGAGGAGGAACAGCGACCATGGAAACACGACGATATACATCACCGTGCGGCGCGCGACGTCGCGGTCGCCGAAGATCTGTTCGGTGAGCCGATGAATGGCGACAAGCGCGAGTACGCACGCCGCTAGCGAAATCACGATTCCCGCGATCCAGATGGCGCCTTCGCCGCCGCCGAACGGTGCGGCGAGGGCACGCATTAGCATTGGATAGAGGGGAAAGAAGGCGACACTGCTCTGCCCGTCGGTGCGGAAGTAGTAGCCGCGGGTGGCGATATCCCAGTACCAGCCGGAGTCCCAGGCGGCGAAGACCTCGACGAACCGTTCGTTGAAAAACGGCAAGGAGAAAGCGGGCGCCCGCGCCGGTTCCAGGACCAGATTGGCGAGAAATGCGGCCGGCACGCTCGCGGCCAGGACGACCAACACGGCGAACGCGGAGTCGATGACGGCCGGAGGGATGCCTGGACTGAGCGGCGCCCAGGCGCGTGCCACGCGACCAACCGTCGCACGCGCCAAATCGGCAAGCCACGATCGGCCGCCGATCGTGACGCGAAGTGGCACGAGCAGCAGGAGCATGAGCACGGGTCTGGCCGGCCCGACGATGCTCACGACCCCGATGCTCACGCCGCCAGTCAGCGCGATCACGAACAATGCGACCGCGTACGCGGCGATGAGGAGATCCAGGCCGGACGTGGCAAGGCGCAAGAACCGAGGCGGGATGACCTCGGGCCCGCGATTCTGCCCGCGGGCATTGCCAAGGCCCGCCGTGGGAGATCGATCGCGAGTGCCCACTCCGTCGTCAGCCATTAGCCATGGGGAGGGCACACCATCAAGCTGCCTCTGGTGAGGGACCTTGCCACATCGAGTGCTGGTCTTATCGAATCTGGTCCGAGAGGAGCGCGACGGTCAGCGCGTAGTAGTGGGCGCAGTTGTACCGCAGGATCGCGTCGTAGTTCGGATAGACGAGAAAACTTCGGGCGTCGGTGTCCACCAAGCTGGCGGGCACATCGCTCTCCGGCAGCGCCGCGCCGTTGGCCTGTCGCACGCCCATGCGCTGCCACTCGGTGAGCGGCAGGCGCTCGGTCATGCTGCGCATCGCCGAGCAGCCCTCCGACGGCTTCGACGTCTCCTGCTCGATGCGGGTGCGCGCTTCCTGACTGACACGCACCTCACGACCCCATCGGAACTCATTGTCCCAGCCCCACGCTTTCAGGTAGTTGGCGATCGATGCGAGCGCATCAGGCGTTGATTCCCAGATATCGCGCCTCCCGTCCTGATCGAAATCCTCGGCGAATTTCAGATAGCTTGACGGCATGAACTGCGCCTGTCCCATGGCACCCGCCCACGACCCGGTCATCGTGGCTGTATCGATGTCGCCGCGCGCGACCATGGTCAGCGCGTTGAAGAGTTCGCCGCGAAAGAAGGCCGCGCGCCGTGGCTCCCACGCGAGGGTGGCCAGCGCCTGAAACACCGGCGTGTTGCCGGTGACCCGGCCGTAGCGGGTTTCGATGCCCCAGATGGCGACGACGGCGCGCCGTGTCACCCCGTATGTCGCTTCAATGTTGGCCAGGACCGCGCTGTGCTCGAGTGCTCTGTCTCGGCCCAGGCGCACGATCTGAGGAGTCACGCGGGTTCGGTAGTAGCGATCGAAGCCGATGACACCCTCGGCCTGCGATCGGTCGTTCTCAATGACCTGTGGTCGCGGCTCGATGTCGGCAAGGGCCTCCTGGATCAGCGCCTCGCTGAAGCCACGTGCACGGGCCTCGTCCATCAACTCCTGGCGCCATTGCTCGAAGGGCGGCGGTTCGTCGGGCGCGGGGTTCTGCAGACCCGCTGTGAACAGAAACACCGCGACGAGCAGGCCGAGCCGGATGAGGGGCATTGGTGGAGACTGCCGATACGGCATTCGCGAGTCCAAATCTACCATGGCACTCTTGCATTTTGCCCTCTGCTTCGGTCTAATGCCTCAATCGGGGGCGGCCCGGCAAACTCACCAATCCATTGAGCGGAACGACATGCCCTATACATTGAACGTAAACGGAACGTCGGCGACAGTCGACGTGCCGGCAGACACACCCCTACTGTGGGTGATTCGTGATGTCCTTGATCTGAAGGGCACGAAATTCGGCTGCGGCATCGGCCAGTGTGGCGCGTGTACGGTGCATGTGCGCGGCCGCGCCGTGCGCTCGTGCCAGACGCCGGTGTCGGCAGTGGCCGACGCGCCCATCACGACGCTGGAAGGGTTGTCGACCGACGGCACCCACCCGCTGCAGCTGGCGTGGCAGGAGATCGACGTGCCGCAGTGCGGGTACTGCCAGGCGGGGCAGATCATGTCTGCCGCCGCGCTGCTGCGCACGACGCCACAGCCCACCGACGAGGACATCGACCGAGCGATGAACGGGAATGTGTGCCGCTGTGGCACCTATCGCCGGATTCGCGAAGCCATCCACGCCGCGGCCGCGATGCCGGCCATGCGACCGACGTTGGAAACAGCCAGGGCCTCGGACGCCCCGACAACCGGGGGCCTTCGGGCCTCCGAGCGGTAGGAGGAGGACGCCATGGAGACTATGCTGCTCAATCGTCGCGCGTTCCTTCGAGTGACCGCAATTGCCGGCGGCGGGATGCTGGTCGCGACGTATGTAGATCCTCTGACCGGCGTGCTCGCGCAGGGACCGCCGGCGGCGACCAACTTCGTCCCGAACGCGTTCGTCAAGATCACGGCCGACAACGTCGTGACCATCATGTCGAAAAACCCTGAGATCGGGCAGGGGATCAAGACCTCGTTGCCGATGCTGATCGCGGAGGAGCTTGAAGTGCCGTGGGAGGACGTTCGGATCGAGCAGGCGGATCTCGACCCGACGGTGTACGGCCGGCAAAACGCTGGCGGTAGCACCGGTACACCCAACAACTACGAGCCGCTGCGGCGCGTCGGAGCCGCCGTGCGGGAGATGTTCGTGGCGGCTGGCGCGCAGACCTGGGGCGTGGCGGCCGCCGAGTGCTACGCGTCCGGGACGGCCGTGTATCACCGGCCGACGGGACGGTCGATGACCTACGGCCAGCTTGCGGCCACCGCAGCAACGCTCTCGCCGCCCGACATGGCGACGGTACCTCTGAAAGCGGCGGCTGAATTCACCATCATTGGCCAGCCCAAGCCTGGCGTCGACAACCACGCGATCGTGACAGGTGCACCGACGTTCGGCATCGATTTCACGTTGCCCGGGATGCTGTCGGCGGTCTACGAGAAGTGCCCGGTATACGGGGGCACCGTAGTCAGCGCCAACCTGGACGAAGTGCGGGCACTGCCCGGAGTGCGTCACGCCTTCGTCGTGGCGGGCACGACCGATACTCGCGGGCTGATGCCGGGCGTGGCGATCGTCGCCGATACCTGGTGGCAGGCGCAGCGTGCCCGTCGCAGCTTGCGAGTGACGTGGAACGAGGGCGCCACGGCCCAGCAGAGCACCGAGAGTTTCGCACAACAGGCCGAGGAACTTTCCACGCAAACGCCGGGGTTCCCACTGCGTGTGGTGGGTGACGTCGATCGAGCGCTTGAAGGCGCAGCGAGCGTCGTCGAAGCCGCGTACTCGTACCCCTTTATCTCGCATGCACCGCTTGAGCCACAGAACTGCAGCGCGCATTATCACGACGGCACGATGGAGATCTGGGCCCCGACGCAGACGCCACAGAGGGGGCTAGAGCTTGTTGCTGAGGCTCTGGACATCGCGCCGGAGAATATTACGATTCATCTCCTGCGCGCGGGCGGTGGTTTCGGTCGCCGGTTGACCAACGACTATATGGGCGAAGCGGCTGCCATCGCCAAAGAGATCGGCGTACCCGTCAAGGTGCTCTGGACCCGCGAGGACGACATGGCCCACGACCACTATCGGCCTGGCGGGTTCCACTTCCTCAAGGCCGGCGTGGATGGGTCGGGCAGCCTCGTGGCCTGGCGCAATCACTTCGTGAGCTTCGGCGACCCCGCGCGTGGTGCGCAGGGTTTCAAGACTTCGGCCAACATCAACGGAGTTGAGTTCCCTGCGCGTTTCGTGCCGAACTTTGATTTCCAGGCGTCGTTGATTCCGCTCGGTGTACCGACGGGCGCGCTCCGCGCACCTCGAAGCAACGCCTTCGCGTGGGCGTTCCAGTCCTTTATCGATGAGCTCGCGCTGGCGGCCGGCAAGGACCCGATGCAGTTTCGACTGGATCTGTTGTCTGGTCCGGAGCAGCCGCATCCGGAGCAGGGCGCCGACAATTTCAATGCGGCGCGCATGCGCGGGGTGCTCGAGCTGATTCGGGAGCGGTCGGGATGGGGCACGCGCAATCTGCCCGCGCGCACCGGGATGGGCGTGGCGTTCCAGTACAGCCACCGCGGGTACTTCGCCAACGTGGCTGAGGTGGCCGTGGACGCGAACAACGCCGTCAAGGTGAACAAGGTCTGGGTGGCTGGAGACATCGGCAGGCAGATCGTCAACCCAAGTTCGGCGATCAACGTGACGCAGGGGGCCGTCATCGAAGGGATGAGCCACCTGATGCACTGGGAGATTTCGTATACGGGTGGCAGGGCTGTGCAGGGTAATTTCGACGAGTATCAGCCGACGCGCATGGCGCAGACGCCCGAGATTGAGGTGCACTTTCTGCCGACCGACAACCCGACCACGGGATTGGGTGAGCCCGCGCTTCCGCCGACGGTCGGCGCGCTCAGTAACGCGATCTTCGCCGCATCCGGGCAGCGGATTCGCACGTTACCGATCGCGAAGAGCGGCTTCCGGTGGGCGTGAGCGGGGCGAAACCAAGTTTTCAGGGACTCACCGTTCTTCTCCTCGAGAGCCGCCGCAGTCGTGAAATGGCGGCTCTCGTCTCCACCTACGGCGGACGTCCGGTCCTCGCTCCGGCGCTTCGCGAGGTGCCCCTCGAATCCAATCCCGAAGCACTAGCATTCGCCGACACCCTCGTGCGGGGCGATGTCGACTGCGTTGTCTTCCTGACCGGTGTCGGCACACGCGCGCTACTCGATGTCGTGGACCGCGCGGGGTCTCGCGAGGCGTTCTTGGCCGCGCTGGCGAAAACGAAAGTGGCGGCACGCGGCCCTAAACCACTGGCCGTGCTTCGCGAACTGAAAGTCCCGGTGTGGGTGGCTGCGCCGGAGCCGAATACTTGGCGCGAATTGTTGGCGGCGCTTGATGCCACCGGCGCTTCGCTCAGTGGACAGCGGGTGGCCGTTCAGGAGTACGGCGTGTCGAATCCAGATCTCCTGCAGGGCCTGGAGGCTCGCGGGGCCGAGGTGACACGCGTACCTGTGTATCGCTGGGCGCTGCCCGAAGATGTCGCACCGCTGCGGTCGGCTGTGTCATCGCTGACCGCCGGGGAGATCGACGTGGTCATCGTGACGACGGCCACGCAGGTCGCGCATCTGTTTCTGGTCGCGGACACGATGGGACAGGCGGACGCCGTCCGCGAGAGTCTTCGCCATGTTGTTGTTGCGTCGATCGGCCCGACGACGACCGAGGCGCTGGTGCAACAAGGCCTGGCCGCCGATCTGGAAGCCTCGCATCCCAAGATGGGCTTTCTCGTGCGGGAAGTCGCTGAACGCAGTGGAGAGCTGCTTGCCGCGAAGCGTCGATCATAGCAGCGGGTCCACGACCGCAAACCGTCCGATCCTCGGCCGTGCTCCGAGATTCTGAGATCGTCTCTACGGTAGACGCACCAGCTCCACGCGGCGGTTCTGTTGCCGGCCTTGCTCGTCGGCGTTGTCGGCGACCGGTTGGTCCGGGCCGAACCCGCGCGGCACGAGCCGGTTCGCTTCGACACCGTAGAGAGCCAGTGCCGCGGCCACCGATTGCGCGCGTTCGAGCGACAGCTGGCGATTGCGTTCCGCAGCGCCGGTCGAGTCGGTGTGGCCTTGCACCTCAATGCGTAAGCCGGGGTTCGCTTTGAGCACTTCGGCGACCGTGTCGATCACTTCACCGCTTCCCGGCCGGAGATCCGCCAGATTCACGTCAAACAGGATGCCGTAGATCGCGACTTTGCCATCGCGGGTCAGGGCATCGAACATCGCGGCGGAGTCGAACTCGAGGCTCAGATCGAGGCCGGCTTCGTCGACGATCTCCAGCTCGTACGCACCGTTCGCGCGCGTGTCGAGGATGGCCCACGTCGTGCCGCCGCCGCGGTTCACGATGCGAAGGCGCAGCCTCGTTCCACTTCTTTCGAGGACCTCACCGCCGACGCGCTCCGCTTCGGCGGCATAGTTCGACATAATTTCATCGCCGCTCGTATCGCGATCGTCGAGCTGATACTCGAGGTGCCAGAACCTGCCCTCTGCCGTCTGGTTGACCGTCCGTCCGTCCTGACGGTACCGCACCAGCATCTGGCCGAAGTCGTCCGCCCGGGATGCATCCTCGATCAGCGTCGCGCCATTCATCGGCTTGATGACGGGGTGCTCCGGCAATTCGTCAGCGGCGTCTTGCGCGACCCCGGGTGTCACCAGCCCCAGGACCAGCAGGCTGGCGGCGAGCGAACAGAACGCCATTCGGTAGTTGCGAATCATTGCAGGCTCCCATCAGGGTTGAAGATCTCGCCGATTGTCACGGTGGTCTCGCGGCGGTAGGTCTGGACCACCGTCGGGCCGCCGAGATCGCTCTGCGCGGTGAGGACGTCGGACTGTTGATCGTAGTCGAGCACCATCGTCATCTTACCGATCGACATGCTGGCGCAATTGGCGCACGTGACGTCTATGTCAGCACCTGGACACCGGATGGAGACCGGCGTCATATCGGTACGGATGTTGGCTCGCATGGTGAATGGTCCGACAGGCTGAGACGGCGGACCGCTACTCTGCACGTAGACGTCTGACCGTACGGCGCCGCTAAAGACCGCGGACTCGCGGCAGGGCGTGACCCCGAGCCCGGCCGGCAGCGCCGGTAGCGTCATGCCACACGTCGCGGCAGCTGCCGCGCCCTCGATACAGAACTTCTCTGTGAGCCACTCCTCTTGTACCATGACACCACGGACCGTGGGATCCAATTCGAATACAGCCCTTGGCAGGATTTGAAGCGTCTTGCCGGCGGCGTTGCCGATCAGGGTGTTCGGGCCGGCCTGTACCTGCTGGCTCACCATGATCCACGTGCCGAGCAGATCCGACAGGTCCGGCACGACACAGGGGCCAAGGCCGCCGAAATCGGTGCCGTAGAGGTAGTCGAGATCCCAGCCCATCGAGACAGCCGTGAAGGTCACCCCGGGAGAACAGCTCGCACTCGCGAGCACACCCTCATACGGATTCTGGCCAGCCTGCGCCGGTAGCGCTGATCCAAGTGCGAGCATGGCCACGAGAACGGCGATGCCAAGGGTACGAAGAGGAACGGTCATGACGTCTCCTGGAGTAGTGAGAGGGCGCACGGCCAAGCGCGACCGTTGACTGAGACTGCCTGAAAACCACTCGAGGGTCAATCGCGGATGTCCGGCGTCGACATGGCCTGCCGACAAATGGCAGCCGTGGGCCGCCGCAGGTGTCGCCTGACGGTGCGACGACAGTGGTGCTATAGTGCCGCCGTGACAGAGCCAACCGTGACGAAGCCAATGTTGAGATTGTTGCTCCCCGCGCTCGTTGTGTCGCTGTGCGCGTGCTCGGGCGAACCCGCCGGTGGCGAACCGCCTGCTGACGCGGCACCGGCGGCAGCCGCGGCGACGGCAGACGCATCTGGCGGGATGGCCTATCCGTCCCTCTACCGGGATCTGGCCTTGCCAGAGTTGCCAGGCGGCGATTTGACGTCGACCGGTCGCCAGACAAGTTCGCTAAGCGACGGTCTCGCCCTCCGCATCTCGACGTCGATGCCGGTGGCCGAGGTGCGGGACTACTACAGCAACGCGCTGCGCGAACTTGGTTGGGAAGAGTCTCCGATACGGGGAGTACCCGGCGCTCCGATGGCCGGTCTGCACGCCGAAAAGGATGGCGTGACCTACATGGCGATGATTACGCGCATCGGCGACGCCACGCAGGTCGCGATCACGCTTCACGACTAGCGCCGCAGCGAAGCGGCGCGCGGCCGTCGATCAGGGCAGCAGGCTGCCCGTGAGGCGGCTCCAGATCGGCTCCGCGCTCGCGTTGTAGATCACGAAGTTTCCGTCGTCGTGCAGCAGGAGGTACGCACCGGGATTCCCCGCCGTTCCCGCCTCCCAGAGTGCGTTGCCGACCGCGTCATAAATGACAAAGTTACCGTCAGACTGCACGATTGCCTGTCCAGGCACAGTGCCGCCGGTATCTGTCGTCCAGAGCGCGGTTCCCGCCAGCACGTCGTACAGCACGAAGTTGCCATCGCTCTGGTAGACAACGCTGTACTGGCCACTGGCTGAAGACAGCGACGCGCCCGGGAGAATCTGGGTCACACGCGAGCCGCTACCGGTGGTTGGCGTTGGCGTGGTGCTGGCGCCAGGCTCGGGGCACCGCGCCATATTGATGGTGCCCCCGATTGCTGGATCGAAGAGGCCGTAATACACCACGAGCGAGCCGTCCGCCAATCGCAGCGCGTCGGGATCGTTGCCGAAGAAGATGTCGTACGTCTCTGTCTCGAAGGTCAGTCCGTCGACCGACGTTGATTCGTAGAGCCCCTCCGTCGCGGCCGAGCCTGGGCCGGTGAACTTCCCGTAGTACAGCGTGACGGAGCCGTCCGGATTCGCCAGCGCGAAGGGGTGCTCAGCCGATTCGGTTAGCACCGGAGCACCGGCTCCGAGCCTGACGCCCTCCTCAACGATCCACGTAAGCTGATCGGTCGAGACGGCGCTCTTGATCCAGTGGCCACCAGGTGCATCACCCGGACGGGGCAAATCGCTGAAGTACATCCGGTAGCGCCCGTCGGCCAATTGCGTCACGGTCGCTCCGCTCGTCGCGCCGCCGGCCGTCGAGCCGGTGAATCCAGCAGCTTCAGCTGTGATCCGGAAACCATCTTCAACCGTGAAGTTGAGGCCGTCAGTACTGACCGCCGACTGGATGCCATCGCCGTTGATATAAAACAATCGCCAGCCGCCATCTGGTTTGGCGACCGCGCGGGGCATTCCGGACCCGTCCGGGAGTCGCGCGCCCGCCTCCGGTATGAACGACGCGCCGTCGGTGCCGACCGATACCGCAGTGACGATCCCCACTCCCTGCGCGAACATGTACATCCGCACACGACCGTCAGGGAGTAGCACGGCTGACGTGTCGGCCAGCGGCCGGCGAACTCGTCCGTGTGCGCGAGGCCCAGCGCGTGCCCGAGTTCATGTAGGCATGTGAGGTAGACGACGGTATCTCGGAACAACCGGTCGATCCGCGCCATTCGCGCGATCTCTTCACCCCCGACGTCAGTGTCGGGCCGGACATACACGGCGGCACCACGGCGCCCGCCGACGGTCACCGGCTGCATTTCACCGTAGAGGCCAGCGTCGGGTGTGACCCAATACACGCGGATGAGGGCATCCTCTTCTGACGAAGATTCGAACCGCAGTGCACCGTCGACGCTGCGTTCCCACGCCTGCAAGGCCCAGGTCGCCAGGTCCCGATCAGATGGCCGGTACGCCGATTCCGGTTCTCCATCGGCAATGAAGTAGGTCACGGTTCCGCTGGTGTCGAGCGGCCCGAGTGCCCATGACGACTGCGCTGAGAGTGTGTCTGACACGATGGCGCCGGCGACAAGCGCCACAGTCGCCAGACGGAGTGCGTGTGAAGGCATGCACATAAGATATCCCCTGCGCACATGATTTCCTTCACGCGTATCAGTAAGCAGTACGGCCGCCAGATTCTGTTTGTCGACACCTCCTTTCAATTGAATCCTGGGGATAAGGTGGGCCTCGTGGGGCCCAATGGCTCTGGCAAGACGACGCTGTTTCGCATGATCGTCGGAGAAGAATCGCCTGACGAAGGTGATGTCTCCGTGCCCAGGAGGATGACCGTCGGCTATTTTCGGCAGGACGTCGAGGAGATGTCGGGGCGTTCGGTGCTCGATGAGGCGATTGCCGGAAGCGGGCGCTTGGGCGATCTGCACCACGAACTGGAGGCGTTGCAGCAGGCGATGGCCGATCCTGCGCAGGCGGGCGACATCGACCGCATCCTTGCGCGGTTCGGCGAGGTGCAGGAGGAGTACGAACACTCCGGCGGCTACGGCCTCGAGGCGCAGGCACGTGAGGTGCTCGACGGTCTTGGCTTCGATGCGGAGCGGATCGACGGGGACGTCGGGGCGCTGTCTGGCGGCTGGAAGATGCGCGTGGCCATGGCGCGCGTGCTGCTCGGCCGGCCGGATGTCCTGCTCATGGACGAGCCGACCAACCATCTTGACATCGAGTCGATCATCTGGCTCGAGGGGTATTTGAAGTCCCTGCCAGCCGCGCTGCTCATGACATCGCACGATCGCGAATTCATGAACCGTGCGGTGTCGAAGATCGCCGAGATCGACGCTGGCGAAATCATCGTCTACTCGGGTAACTACGATTTTTACGAACGCGAGCGTGCCATCCGGGAGACCAACCGCGAGGCGGCGTACGCGCGCCAGCAGGCGATGCTCGCCAAGGAGCAACGGTTCATCGACCGGTTCGCGGCGCACGCGGCCAAGGCCGCTCAGGTGCAGAGCCGTGTGAAGGCGCTGGACAAGATCGAGCGGATCGAGCTGCCGAAGAAGCGCAAGGTCGTGAAGTTCGAGTTCCGGACGCCACCTCGCTCCGGTGACCAGGTCGCCGTGCTCGACGGTGTGTCGAAAGCGTACGGTCGGCGCGTGGTGCACGACCACCTGAGTGCGATCATCCGACGCGGCGAGCGGTGGTGTGTCATGGGGAAGAACGGCGCCGGGAAGACGACGCTCCTAAGGATGGTCGCCGGCGTCCTGAGGCCGGATGCCGGCGAGGTTGCGCTGGGTGCGAGCGTGCGGCTTGGCTACTTCGCGCAGCAGGCGCTCGACGTGCTCGACCCGAACCTCACGATCGAGGAACAGCTCCAGAAGGAGTTCGCGCATGAGTCTCTCGGGACGTTACGCAGCTTGGCCGGCGCATTCCAGTTTTCCGGCGACGACACCGACAAGAAGATCCGCGCGCTGTCGGGCGGCGAGAAGACGCGTCTGGTCATGGCGATCATGCTGCTGAATCCGCCGAACTTTCTGGTGTTGGATGAGCCGACCAATCACCTTGATCTGGCGACCAAGGACATGTTGATCGAGTCCCTCCGAAACTTCGAGGGCACGTTGCTCTTCGTGTCGCACGACCGATCGTTTCTGCGGGCGCTCAGCAACCGGGTGATCGAACTTGGCGGAGAGAGCGGCACCGATGCCGAGCCGCATCTGTATCCAGGATCGTACGTCGAGTACGTGGCGCGCACCGGCCACGAGGCGCCTGGCGTGCACGCGTAGACGCGCAGCCGGTCGCGTCTGCCAGCGCCTAGCACGGCAGGGCGGAAACGTGGCACGATGAACGTCCAGCGCGCGGCGTTATGAACTTTTCCGGATATCAAACTGACGGTTTCTACGACGAGATGTTCCTCGACGATGGCACACCGCGGCCCGAGGCGCGGGCGCTGGTCGATCGGATTGAGGGACTGCCCGAGGATGAGCTGGTGCGACGACACGCAGCGGCTGAACGGGCGTTCCTGCGCACGGGCATCACGTTCACCGTGTATGGCGACGAGACGGACACCGAGCGGATCTTTCCCTTCGACATCATTCCCCGCATCGTCGGGGCGGCGGAGTGGGACCGGCTGGACCGTGGGCTCAGTCAGCGCATTCGCGCGCTGAATCTGTTTATCGACGATGTCTACCATGGTCAGAAAATCATCGCCGATGGTGTGATTCCGCCCGAGGTTGTGCGATCGTCGGAGGCATTCCGAGAGCCGTGCGTCGGCCTCGACCCGCCTGCTGGTATCTGGTGTCACATTACCGGCACCGATCTCGTTCGTGACCGTGACGGCACGGTGTACGTCCTGGAAGACAATCTGCGCTGTCCGTCGGGGGTCTCGTACGTGCTCGAGAACCGCGACGTCATGAAGGAAACCTTCCCGAAGGTCTTCGAAGGACTCGGCGTGCGGCCGGTTGTCGATTACCCGAGCCGGTTGAACACACTGCTCGAGGACCTGGCGCCGAAGGGGTTGGAGCGTCCAAGCGTAGCGGTCCTGACGCCGGGGCTGTCCAACTCGGCGTACTTCGAGCACTCGTTTCTTGCCAGGGAGATGGGTGTCGAGCTGGTGGAAGGCCGTGATCTCGTCGTATCCGGCGGGCGCGTACACATGCGCACGACGCGGGGACTTGAGCGGGTTGATGTGATCTACCGCCGCATCGACGATGACTTCCTCGATCCGACGAGCTTCCGCTCAGATTCGGTGCTTGGCGTGCCCGGGCTGATGGACGTGTACAGAAAAGGACGCGTGGCGCTCGTCAACGCGCCTGGCACCGGTGTTGCCGACGATAAGGTCGTCTATGCGTACGTGCCCGAGATGATCAAGTACTACCTCGACGAGGAGCCCATCATCCCGAACGTGCCGACCTACCTCTGCTGGCGGGACGACGACCGCCGTTACGTGCTGGATCATCTCGACACCCTTGTCGTCAAACCGGCGAACGCGTCGGGTGGGTACGGCATTCTCGTGGGTCCGCACGCCACAGTTGAGGAGCGGCGCGAGTGCGCTGCCAAGATTCAGCGGATGCCACGCAACTACATTGCGCAGCCGACGCTTGGGCTCTCGCGCGTACCGGTACGCGTGGGGGACGTCTTCGAGGGACGCCACGTCGACCTTCGGCCCTACATCTTGTACGGACGCGATATCTATGTGCTCCCAGGCGGTCTGACACGCGTTGCGCTGAAGAAGGGATCGCTGGTGGTCAACTCGTCACAGGGTGGCGGTAGCAAGGACACCTGGGTGCTCACGTAGTTCGGTGAGAACATCATGCTGAGCCGGGTTGCCGAATCAATTTATTGGATGAGCCGCTATATCGAGCGGGCGGAGAACGTCGCGCGCGTGGTCGACGTGAACGTGTTGCTGGAACTCGACCTGCCGGACCCAGGCGAACAGTGGGACCCGATCGTGAAGGTGACGGGGGATCACGAGGACTTCCTGGCGCGGTACGGGGCGCCAACCCGCGCCAACGTCGTGGAGTTCCTCGCGTTTGACACCCTGAATCCCAATTCGGTCCTGTCCAGTGTGACGCAGGCCCGTGAGAACGCCCGGTCGGTGCGCGAGATCATTTCGTCCGAGATGTGGGAGGAAGTCAACGCGTTCTACCTGGCGTTGCGCGATCCAGGGGCGCGAGACAGAGCGGTGTACCAGACACACGACTTCTTCCAGGAGGTCAGGCGGACGAGCCACCTGATCGAAGGGACGAAGAACGAAACGATGCCGCACGGAGAAGCGTGGCACTTCAGTCGCATGGGCCGGTTCATCGAGCGCGCTGACCAGACGAGCCGGATCCTGGACGTGAAGTACTTCCTGCTGTTGCCCTCGACTGAGGATGTCGGCAAGCCAATCGACGATCTCCAGTGGAGCGCGCTGCTCCGGTCCGCTAGCGCGTTCGAGGCGTATCGCAAGGCGTTCGGCCGGGTGTCGGCGTCGCATGTCGCGGCGTTCCTGTTGTTCGACCGTGAGTTCCCGAGGTCGGTTTATCATTGCCTGTCCGAGGCGCAGGAGTCGCTTGGCATCGCATCCGGCGCGTCGACGCGCTCCGCGTCGAATCATGCGCAGCGGGCGCTTGGAATGCTCGTCGCGGAATTGCACTATGCTGACGCCGTCGAGGTAATTGCCGCTGGGTTGCACGAGTTTATCGACCGCTTACAGTCACAGCTCAACATGGTCGGCGACGAAATGACCCGCACGTTTTTCGCCGCGCGCCCTATTCCATCCACGCTAATCCCATGACGTACTGCATTGCGATGAAAGTCGAAGAGGGCATCGTCGGTCTTGCCGACACTCTTATTACCTCCGGCCGCGAAATGACCACGCTCCGAAAAGTGGTGTCCTACTCGCCGCCCGGCGGCACGATGTTCGTGATGACGTCGGGGCTTCGCTCGCTGCGCGACAAGACGTTTACGTACTTCGAGAATGCATTGAGCGTCCGCGAGAAGCCGTTCGATCGCCTGTTCGAGGCGGTGAACCTGCTCGCCGAGCAAGTGCGGCAGGTGGCCAGCGAGGACAAGGAGCCGATTACCGATGACGGCTTGTCATTTAATATTCATGCCCTCGTTGGCGGCCAGATGCAGAAGGACAGCGAAGCGAAGCTGTACATGTTGTACCCGGCGGGCAACTGGGTCGACACGGGGATACTCACGCCGTACCACATCATCAGGTCCACTGGGTACGGCAAGCCCGTGCTGGACCGCGCGCTCAAGTTCCAGGATTCGATGCGGCACGCGTTCAAGGTGGGTTGTCTGTCGTTTGACTCGACGCGGATCAGTGCCGCCGACGTGGGATTCCCGTTGGATGCCGTCCTGTGTCGCAACGGATCGTTTCAGATCGTGGAACGGCGCTTCCACAAGGAGGACCTGGAGCCCCTCTCAGATTGGTGGCAGGAGCGCATGCGCAGGGCGATCCACGAGATCCCGGCCAAGCTGATCGATCTGGCATTCGACGATCTCACGTCTGGCCACATCGCCGGGAACCCGGTCATTCCGGACTCGACGTGAAGCTGAGTATTCGTCACCGGACCGGCTATCGGTTCGACCGGCCGGTGTTCCTGGAGCCGCACGTGATTCGATTGCACCCGCGCGCAGACGGTGCGCTTCGGCTCATGGCGACGACACTCGACGTCGGTCCGCGGCCGGCGGTTCGCGCGGAGAATCTTGATCTGGAAGGCAACGCCGTCACCCAGGTCTGGTTTGACGGCAAGACCGACCATCTCATGATCGAGAGTCGGTCCACCGTCGAGACGCTTCGCACGGACCCGTTCCAGTTTCTGCTCGACGGTTCCGCCGGTACGCTGCCCTACACCTACCCGGCGGGCTGGAACAGCCGGCTGTCTATGTACCGCGAGGCGCCTGGGCCAGTCTCGCCGGCGGTGCGGGTGTTGGCGCTGGCTGCTGCTGAAGAGGCGGAACAACGACGCGATCGGTTTCCCTGGGCGCTCACCGAACGAATCCACCGGGAGTACACGGTCGAGTACCGCGAAGACGGCCCGCCAAGAGATCCCGATGCAACGTTGGATCTCCGGTCCGGGGCATGTCGCGATCTTGCGGTGCTCTATGTGGAATGTTGCCGCAGCGTGGGCCTTGCCGCCAGGTTCGTGAGCGGCTACGCGCACATCGACGACAGCATGGAGCAGGAGTTTCACGCATGGGCCGAGGTCTATCTTCCCGGAGGAGGGTGGCGCGGGTACGATCCGACGCTCGGACTGGCGGTGGCGGATCGCCATGTCGTCGTCGCGGCGGCAGCCGATTCTGTCGACGCGGCGGCCGTCAGTGGCACGTTCCGCGGTTCAGCGGTTGCCACGATTGAGAGCGCTGTCGAAATCGCCTTTGTGCCGCCCGAGGGCATCAGGTAGCAGGGAGGGAGCCCTGGCCCGTGTGGGATAATCGTGCCGGCGGGGCGTGGCGCAGCCTGGTAGCGCGCCTGCTTTGGGAGCAGGATGTCGCAGGTTCAAATCCTGTCGCCCCGACCATTCCTCACATTTCCACTGGTATCCGCAGTGGGCGACCTGGACTATCACGTCCCACCTGAATTCCCGCTTGCCGTTACAGGGGGACGGTTTGAGTGAGGATCTTCGCCGGAAACCGCGATCCGTCGTTGCTCTAACCTGACGGAACTAAGTGCCAGCCTACTGGCCAACGTCGGTCAGAACCGGAACCGCAGGCCGCCGGAGACGCTGACCCCGCCAAACGTCACGTCTGTCGTGACGCCCGTTTGTTCGAGCACGGTTGCGAAGAAGCCGTCGTCGGGCAACACGATCGTGGTCGAGGCGCGGCTGTACCGCCCGATCCACCCGACCCCGACATGGCGATTGAAGAACACCGCCAGGTCCGCGCCAACCCCGTATCCCAGGGCAAGGGGCGTACGATCGAACGTCAGGATCCCGGTCACCGGCGAGTCTTCGAACGGGTACTCCTCTCCACTGTGCTGAATGCCAACGCCGTGGATTTTGGTACGGAAGACGGACGGCCCACCGAATACGCTGAACGCGACGCGGTCGCCCCGGTGCACCATCCAGAGCGCGTGTACGTCCACGCTGCGCTCGCGCTGCACCAGGTCAGAGGGCTGGCTGAACGTTCGATGGCGGTCGAAGAAGAACGGATGTGGAATCGACACGCTCAACTGCATGGCGTCATCCCGTGTGAAGTGCGTGAATCCGAATCGCACGCCAAGATTGCGCCACACCGCTACGCCAGCGCCGACCTGGATTGATGGTTGCCGAGAGATATCGGTCACCCGCGTGACGTCGCCAGTCTCTGCATGCAACTCGAACGTGATCGGGTCGCTCAGAATGCTCGCGACGGTCGTCGTTTGAAATCCGACGTCGCCGCTGATTTGCCACCGCGCCTCGGGTGTTTGGGCCACGGCCGGCCGCGCGCTCAGCAGCGAGGCTCCGGCGATGGTGCCGGCCAGCACCAGCACTCTGGTCGTCGTCGAGCACTGCGCGCCGCGGCGTCTCGAGGCCATCAGTTCACTCCTACGGCGTCCCAGGCCTGGGTGAGGGCAGCGGCGAGGCCACCGCTCGGATCGAGATCGCCGGCGACCTGAATCGTCGCCGCCCGGGCCTGGCTGAACGTCGCGTTGGACGACAACACGTTCGTGAACGCACGGTAGAACACCTCGGTCATCTCAACCTGCCGGGCCCTGCCGACGCCCTGCACCGTCACGCCTGACGTGCGGTTCGTGCCGCCTTCAACTGCCAGATAGTAAGCGTGGCTCGCGATCAGGGAGTTCTTATGCACGCTGCCATTGTCGGCCTTATCAAAGGAATAGTTACTGTTATGGTCCGGATCTCCGAATCGCTGGGGATCCTCAAGCGAACGATTGAGTCCGGCGATCGGCGGGTCAGCGACGTCCTCTCCGATCACGTAGTCGGCCTTGAGTGGTCCATCGCCCGGCTCTTCAAAGAAGAACTCGATCGCCGTGCCCATGATGTCCGAGAATGCCTCATTGAGCGCACCGGTCTCGTTGCGGGAACTCAATCCTGACGAGTTGGCAGTCACCAGATGCGTCAACTCGTGGGCGACGATGTCCAGCCCGCCGGCCCAGGGGCCGACGTTCGATCCCCCGATCGAAAAACCTGGCCCAATGCCCTCGCCGTACACCAGCACACCGTTGCCGTCAGCGGCGCACCCGGGACAGAAAAAGGCATTCAGGTAGAACATGTCGACGTCTTCTTGAGAGGCGCTGAGCACGTTCTCAACATTGACCGGATGCACGAGCGTGATGATACGGAGACCGTCAGCGGTGGAGCGTCCACCAAAATGTCTGAAGACGTAGTCGTATGTCCAGCCGGAATTGACGTGGCCATCGACCTCGACCGGATCGGCCCAGACGTTGTCCAGGTCGGTGGCGAGGTCATTGTTGCTGAGCCTCAGGCTGCCGTTGAGGACGCGGCGCACCCGCTCGACGTCGCCCCGCATGTCGTAGGTCAGCACGTCGATCGGCCGTGCCTTGTCGTCCGCGATGAACTCGCCGCCCTCCGGTGTCACGCTAATCTTCTTCCGATCGCCGTGAACGCCGGTGCCGGTGCCCACGGTCGTCTGCGTGAACAGACCGCTGAATTCCAGCACCAGGCTGCCTGTATGGGCGTCGATGAAGTACACCCGCAAGTCGGTACCCGTGAACACGCGCCCAGTAATAGGTCAACGCGTATCCTCCGGCATCCAACGGCAAGATCGTCAGCTCCGGCTGAGTGCCGGGATTCATCGACGCGCGCGCGAGACCCTCGATGACCGCCTGCGCGATCTCGACCGACACCGTGGGCGTGGTCTCGAGGTCGATGTCCTCGTACACCACACCGAACACCGATCGCGTGCGCCCGCCGTCCATCTGTCTGGTGATGTCGGTCCCATATACCGGTACGCCGTCGTAGGACTGTGCCAGGCGTTCGTAGGTACGTCCCGGCAACAGCGGATCGGTGTCGACCCTAAGCACCTCGAGGTTACCGGCTCGGATAAGGCGGTCGACGAAGCCCGTCGCCTGGAGCACAGCGATGTTGCTGGTAGCCGCCAGCGTCGTGGGCGGTAGTTGCTGGCCCGCGACGCTGGCGCCACACAGCACAGCGATCAGAAAACCACCCGCCCATACTCTGGAACGTCGAACGTGTCGGTTCATGCATCCTCCGGTGAGGTTCATCGGGTTGGCCCCGCGCTGGGCAGTCGCGAAACCGTTTCCCTCGTGGTCCAACGGCACGGAGCCGCCGCACCGTCACGATTGTATCGGCATCGTGGCGGGACTGTCAGCAACAGCGGCAGACGATCCGTCAAATGAATCTCGGCCGATGGTGTCAAAGGAGCATAGGATCGTGAGGCGGTTCTGTTCGGGTATTTCGAGGGAGAGAAGACGAGTATGACGCGCGTGGCTTCTGTTGTTCTGCTGGGCGTTATCGCGGTCCTGGCAGCTGAGCCGGCATACGCGCAGCAACGTTCCCGTCGCGTCGGTATCGGTGCCGCGCTTGGCGATGTATCCGAGGTACTCCTCCAACTGGAGGTCGGCGCGGTCATCGCGCCCGTGATCCTTATCCCCGTTCAGGTGACTGAAGGTTTTCGGCTCGAGCCTGAAATTGGCGTCTTTCGCTCCAGCGTGAAAGAGATAGCCTCCGGCGCCAGTGACGACGAGGCGTCGGTCAATGCTGTCACCGGAGTCGAGATCGGCGTCGGCGTGTTTCCTCAGACGCTGCAAGAGGACTTTCGGCTCTACTACGGCGTCCGCTTTGGTTACGCCAGGATCGTTCAGGAAGACCTGCTCTTCCGAGACACGCGAACGCTCACGCTTGACGGATTCTTCGTTGCACCAGCTATCGGCGGAGAGTATCTGTTTTCAGATCGGTTCGGCCTCGGAGCAGAAGTTCAGCTTCGACATACCTCTGTAAAGGGCGAGAACGTCGTTGAGGGACTCACTCTTCGCGATGGCTCCCCAGCGTCCGACAGGATCGAGCGCTCCACCTCAGCCACACGTGTCCTGTTTGTCTCGCGCTTCTATTTTTGACGATGCCTATTTGCTCGGTCAGGGTCCGGTTGCCATTTGGCACAGTGGCTCGGCCGCCGTCGCTCGTAGGAGCCTCTGTTCCCACGCTCAAGAGTAAAATATGCCCCGATGGCCATGACCCCCGGGACTCGCGTCGGTCCCTATGAGATCAGCGGAGCGCGGGAAGTGCCCGGGCTCGGCGAACTCTATGACGCGCGTGACCATGACCAGCAGCGGGACGTGACCTTCAGGGTGCTGCGGGTTGATTTCGCCGCTGCCCCCGATCGCCTGAAACGCTTCGCACAGGAATCGCACGCAGCCGCTCAGCTTGTACACCCCAACTTGCTGACCGTCTACGACGTCGGCACAGACGCGGAGGCGGCCTATATCGTCTCCGAACCGATCGCTGAACGGACGCTACGCGAATTGCTTGAGGCCGGCCCGTTGCCTGCAGCGACGGTGGTGCGTTACGCGGCGGATCTTGCCAGCGGTCTGGCTGCCGCACATGGGAAGGGCATTGTACACCGCGACCTGACGCCGACGAACATCCTGGTGACACCCGACGGGGGCGCCACGATTGTGGGTCTGGGGCTGGCCGCTGCCACTCAAGAAGTGTCGGCGCTGGTCGGAGGCGCGCGGGTGGGCACACTGAGTTACATGTCGCCGGAACAGTTGCAAGGCGCGACCGTCGACGAGAGCTCCGACATGTTTACCTTTGGCGCGATCCTCTACGAGATGCTGACCGGCACGCGTGCGTTCGGCGGCGGGACGATCGAGACGATGTCGGCGGTATCGGAATCACAGGTGCTGCCTCCGCTAGCGCCTGAGATTCCAGCGGTCCTGACGGGCATCGTCGCACGGTGCCTGAAGAGGGATCCAGATTCGCGCATATCAGCCGAAGAGGTTACGAAGGCACTCCAGGATCTGGAGTCCCCAGCCCAACCAGCGGCGGTGGTCCCAGAGCCTACCGCCCCTGTGGCCCGCGGCGGGTTCCGTCGCACTGCCGCCATGCTCGGCGTGATCGGCCTCGCAGCGGTCGTCGGAGTGTGGGTGTTTGGGGTGCCGGGACTGCGGGAATCGTCGTTGCCGATCACGCCCCCCGCAACGGCACCGTCATCCGACGCACCCTCTGGGGGAGGTTCCCAGCCGATGGAAACCTCGCCGGAGACGGCCTCGTCGCTTCCGGTCTCGTCGAACTCGGCAACGACAGCTGCGGTGGACCCCGCTCCCGTAGCGGGCCCGCAACTCGTGTGGTTCGATCGCTCGGGCGTCGAGTTGGGCAGCGTCGGTGCACCGGGCGACTACGGAGACGTGAGTCTGTCGTCGGATGGCACCCGGGTCGCAGTGAGCGTTAGAGAGCCGGGCGATGAGGTGGCCGATATCTGGGTGCTTGATGCTATGTCGGGGGTGGGCGCGGGCACCCGCGTCACAGCGGATCCAGCAGACGATATCGCGCCAGTCTGGTCGGCCGATGGGCAGCGTGTTGCGTTCGCCTCCTCGCGCGCCGGGACCTACGATATCTACGAGGCGGCGGTCGACGGCGGCGACACCGATAGGGCCGTCGTGGAGGCGGCGGGCGATCAGAGTGTTTCTGACTGGTCCTCTGACGGACGCTACTTGCTGTATCACACCGACGAGCCGGATGCGGTGGCCGGCGGCAATCTCGACATTTGGGCACGACGGATGCCGACCGGACGTCCGTTCGCGTATCTGAGAACCGTGCATGCAGCCAGCCGCGCGACGTTCTCGCCTGATGGGAGCAGGGTCGTGTACAGCTCGGTTGAAGACGGTCGCCAGGATGTCTACATCGCCGCGTTTCCGAGCTATGACGGGCGCCGTCGGGTGTCGGTGAGTGGTGGGGCATGGCCCCGGTGGAGTCACACCGGGGACGAGGTGTTCTACCTCGACCCGGACAGCCAGCTCATGGCAGCGTCTATCGACCAGGGGTCGCCGGACTTGCGGCGCCGCGTGTGCTCTTCCAGCTACCCAGCAGGCTGGATCGCGGGTATCCCTACGACATGTCGGCTGACGGGCAGCGCGTGCTGGTGAACGTCGTGGGAGACGCCGTCAGAGACGCTGTCGGAGTCGTAGGAGATCCTGTCGGCGACACGCTGCGCTAACGGCTGGGCCACGGCCCAGCGATCAGGCCCAACTCACGGGAACACTAGCGCGGATTTCACATCTGCGTAGCAGATTGTCGAGGTGCTCGCCCTGGCAGGAGTGGACTGCCTGCGGTTCCTCGCGAGCTACGCGTTCATGAAATCCGCGCTAGTCAAACGCTGATCATGCAGGTGTGAGCTGTTGCTTGCGATCCTCGTGGTATTCCTGCAGCGCCGCGTTTGCCGACGCGATCGTGGCGGTCTCGTCGGAAATTCGTTGCAGATCACGGCCCGGCACGGCCACGTACAGTTCCGATTCGTCCATGCCGGTATAGACGCGGTTCCCGATACAGCCAGTACTAGCCAGCACGCCATGACTGAGCGCGGCCGGCACCACCATACACGTGGGGCGCCCGAGCGTGTTCAACTGTGCCGCAACGCCGGCGCGAAGCGCGGCTTCCTGCAGCAGCATGACCTTTCCGGGCGGCCCCCAGAAAAGCACGACGTCCGGCTCAACCGGTGTGTCGCCGAGCGGCGCGTACACCACGACGCCTGGCGTCTCAGGCAGCTGCGGAATGCCGGGCACCTCTTCCATGCGCAGATATCCGATGCTGGTCATGAATCCGAGCGTGTCAGAGAGTTCATGTGCGCGATCCTCGGGCAGCGGCATATTGTGCGTGTGGGAGCCAATGGAGCAGTTGTAGTGGTCGGCGGCGACGGTGTAGAACGCTCGTCCGGCAGACGCGAGCGCCCAGTAACTGCAGCCGGAGGGTTGCGTGCCCTCGAATTTCTCCACGCCGGCCGGCGCCTGGTCGAGCGACGCGACGGCAACTGGCCGATGGGTCAACGAAAGCTGCGACGTGAGCTGCGCTTCAAGTTGTCTGTAGTCCATTATGTTTCGTGTTGTTCTCTGGCCTTCGTGCGACCTGTGTTTATAAATGGGCAACGACGCGGTTACGCATTGTGCCAATGCCCTCGATCTCGGTTTCCATGATGTCGCCGTCCTTGAGAAACTCCGGTGGCGTGCGCGCAAAGCCGACTCCGTCCGGCGTGCCGGTCGAGAGGATGTCTCCGGCCTCCAGCGTCAGGCCATGGGAGAGCGACTCGATCAGCCGGTCGATCGGAAAGATCATATCCCGGGTGTTCCCGATCTGCTTGACGACGCCGTTGACCCGCAGGGTGAGCGGCGTCGCCTGCGGGTCGGGGAGCTGGTCGGCCGTGACGACCAGCGGACCCATCGGACAAAATCCGTCCAGGCTCTTACCCTTGAAGAACTGTACGTGGCCGGTCTGCAGGTCGCGTGCCGACACATCGTTGATGACGGTGTAACCGAAGACGTGCTCACGTGCGTGGCTTCGCGGAATGTTGCGGCCGCCGACGCCGATCACAACGCCCAGTTCCACTTCCCAGTCGACCTCTTGTGTCACTGTGCGATCCCAGGGAATATCGTCGTATGGGCCAATCACCGAGGTCGGCGTCTTGGTAAAAAAGACGGGCAAATCGGAGACCTTCGTCGTCTTGCCCCGTGCGCGTGCGCCTTCTTCGATGTGACTCATGTAATTGCGCCCCACGCAGAATACGTTCTTGGTCGGTCTCGGAATCGGCGCATGAAGTCGCGCATCGGCCAGCGAACAGGTATTCCCGTCATCGGATCCGGTCGCGCGTCCGGAGACGGCGGTGTCCAGAAAATCCGAGACCGCGCGCCATGCTGCGGGACCTTCGCGGATCAGGTCGAGCAGGTTACGTGGAAGAGGCGGCGCACCAGTTGCCGACGAGAGAGCACCGACATCGGTGACGTGACTGCCGTGCAGCACGCCGAGGCGTGGCGTGGTGTCTCCGGCGGTCGAAAACGTCACGTAGCGCATGCGCGTCACAGATTACCACGCGTCGCGTTGAGCGGACTCGCTGGAACAGGAGGTCGTTGAACACCGCCATGTAGAATACGAACGTGGAAGATCTGATCGCGCAGTTGCTTACCCAGTTGGGTGAGGACCCCGGTCGCGAGGGCCTTGTCCAGACCCCGGCCCGTGTGCAGAAGTCGCTGAAGTTCCTGACGAGCGGTTACGACGCCGATGTCGACACCATCCTGAACGGCGCGCTGTTCACTGTCGACTACAGCGAGATGGTTGTGGTGAAAGACATCGATTTCTACAGCCTTTGTGAGCACCACCTCCTGCCGTTCTTCGGCAAATGCCATGTGGCCTACATTCCGCAGAACCACGTATTGGGTCTGAGCAAGATTCCCCGGCTGGTTGACGTGTTCGCGCGCCGGCTGCAGATTCAGGAACGCATGACGAACCAGATCGCGCAGACCATCCTCGAGAAGGTCAAACAATCGGCGTTGCGGTCGTGTGTGAAGGCACGCATCTGTGCATGTCGATGCGCGGCGTGGAGAAGCAGAATTCGTACGCGGTCACCAGCGCCATGCTGGGCGTGTTCCGTGAGAATGCCAGGACTCGTATGGAGTTCCTCGAGCTGATTCGACACCGGGGACATCCCCAGACGAGCATGTCTGCCGAGGCCAGCCTGGCATGCGTGAACGAGTGACCATGACCCAGCCCCCCTCGTCTCCAGCCATCGTTCGGGCTCTGTCTGTCGAACCAGACGTGAGGCCAGCCCACGTGAGACCAGCAGCGGGTGCAGGAGTGCAAGGACATCGCACACCGCGCGTGTCGATGGTCTGTCTCCTGGGCGGGTTCTTGTGGCTTGGACTCCTGGGGGCTGTGCCAGCGGAGGCTCAGACCAGGACCGAGCCGGCGATGTTCACCTGCCCGGCATTGCTTGGAGACGGCCTGCGGACCGAACGCTCGTTCTGCGACGTACTCACCGGTCGAGATGTCGCGGCGGGGATCATCATCGAGCTGCCGCCGCATAGAGGCGCCGTGACGCTGATGTTCGATCTGCACAACCGCCACACCTATTCCGAGGAGCTGATCGCGGCTAATCGCGCCTACCGGCACTACACGGCAACGATCGGTGTGCTGACTGCGGACAACACGCTCTTGGCGAGAGCCGTTGTGCAGAATGAGTTCCGAACCCCAGCGGATCTTGTCGATCGGGTGACCGGCGGTGCAGGTCCCGGCGGTGTGAAGGCGGTGGCTCCGACCGGCACCGAATCGATCACTGTGACGATTCCCGCGGCAGAGGAATCGGTCAGTATCCTTGGAGAGAAGCTGGCGGTGATCTACGCCGATGGCCCAGACAACTTCACAGCCCCAGGTCGCCCGGTCGCGGTCATCAGCAATGTCATGCTGCTGTACCGCCCGCGCTAGGGACACTCGTCATCGTCGTGCTGAGAACGTTCGCGAGGACAGCCGCCCTTAGGCCTCGGGTCGAAATAAGGTTGTCATCTTGACCACCGATACATCCCGCCGGGCCGCGTTGCTCGTCGCTCACATGCGCCTGGCATGCGCGCTCCTCGCGCCTTGCCGGGCGGGCGCCTCGGCGCCCAAGCCGACAACCTTATTTCGACCCGAGCCCTCAGCTAAGCAACCACACTCCCCCAATACCAATCGCGGCGATAGCAGCTGCGGCCGTCATCGCCCGGTACGCGGTCGAATGCCCGTGCACCATACCCCCGACATATCCGGCCCCCGCCGCAAAGGCTGTCATCGCGGCGACGGTTCCCGAGCCGAACGCCAGAATGTAGGTCAGGGCGGCCGCACGCGTGGGCAGGGCCAGGGCCGGGAGCACCCCGACGAAGTGCGAACTGCCGGCGACGCCGTGAAGCACGCCCAGGCAGAAGGCAGCGTGCGCGTGCCCGAGCCGGCGTACCCACATGGGCCCGGCCTGTACGTGCAAATGGTCGTGGGAGATCGCGCCATGCACGTGCGGCGATGGCCCTACACGTGCGCTTCGCCTCAGGGCCCAGACTCCGACGGCAATCAGGGCCACACCGACGAGGCGCTCGCTCCACGCGGAGATGCGATCGATGGAAGGCAGCAGGTCGCGGAGGAGGACGGCCAGCGCCGCCACCACAACGACGCCGGATGCGTGGCCGATCCCCCAGGTCCAGCCCGCCACCCATCCGCGGCGGCGGCCGTCGAGCGCAAGTGGCCCCACAGCTGCCACGTGGTCAGGGCCGGCCAGGACATGAAAAAGGCCGGCGAGGGCACCGGTCACGGCGATTAGCACGGCTGCAACCTCGTCGTCCGGCCTTCGAAACGCATGGTCTGATTTTATAGGTTCGCGAGGTGCGGCGCGCCGGGGCTCCGCAAGATGGGTGGGGCACAAAACCGACGGCCAGCAGTCCGAAGACGACTGGCCGTCACTGTTCTAACGCGTCGATTCGCCGCGTTGCAGATTTCAGACCGTTGGCTTGTGCACGACCTCCTGGAGGTCCTGCTTCTTGCGGCTGCCACCCAGCCCTTGGATCTGGAGGACCGCCTCTGCCGGCTGTTCCTTGAGCACTTCCTGGCGGTACAGGCGCTCCATCTCCTGGTGTTTGCGCAGTTCCTCGGCTGTCATCTGCGTTTTCTTGCGAGCCTGCAGCTTCTCCTCGCGCGCGTTCTTTGCGATGCCTTGATCGTCGAGGTCCGTCTGCTGGCCTTTGGCTACGGCTTCAGCATTGAGCACCAGCGAGTGATCTTTGCTTGCCATATCGACAGCCTTGCCACCTGCGAAGATCTCGTGTCGACCGTGCTCCTCGTACCACTTCGTGAGCGTCGCCGTCATGTGCATCTTCTCGATGATGTTGCGCCAGCCGATTCCGGTGTTATACGCGCAGAACGAGATCTCGCCCTCCTGCGTCGCATACGGGATGATGCACATCTCGGTGCGGCGGAAGTCGTAGTTGAACAGATCCTGGAACCACATGCCCGCGATGAACAGGAAGTTCCAGCGGTCCTTTCGCCGCTTCTCGATATCGGACAGGGTGCGTTCGCCGTCGACCTTGCCGTAATCCCTGCCCGTGGCGCCGAAGGTCTTGTCGAACTTCTTCATCAGATCACCCATGCGGAAGTGGGTCGGCGCCTGGAACGGGTCATAGTTTCGCATGAGTGCCAGTGCCATGCCGGCGACCGAGAGGAACCGCCCGCGTGCCGCGTCGTTGACGTCCGCGACGTCCTTGGCCAGCTGGTCGGCCTTGAGGAACGCGGTGACAGGCACGGCTTCCTTGGTTTCCTTGTCGATCATCAGCGCCATGCCGATGCCGCAATTGGGGTGGCAGCCGCACGTGAGCTGACCCCATTCGCGATCGGGCCCATGCACGACGTCCGCCCAGTCGGTGAACGTGGACATGAACGAGATCGGGAACCAGTCGCGGATCGGCTCTCCAATGCCGGTCTGATTCTTCACGTCATGGGCAAGATGCGACAGCGTGTAGCGCTGCGCCGCGCGGCGTTCCGGCGTGATTTCCTCGTCGCGGCCTGTGAACGAGACAGGCTGGAACGACAGAAAGTTGATCCGCTTCGGGTTGTCGAGCGCGAACTGGATGACGCGACCGACCTGCTCGTTGTTGACGCCGTTGATGATCGTGATGACCGGGACGATGTCGACGCCGGCGCTGTGGAGATTCTCGATGGCTCGTAGCTTCACGTCAAAAAGGTTGCCCACTCGACGGTGCGAGTTGGCCGCGTTACCGATGCCGTCAAATTGTAGGTACGCGTACCGCAGTCCCGCTTCGGCCGCCGCCTTCGCAAATTCGAGGTTCTTGGCGAACTCGATGCCGTTGGTGGCCGCCTGCACGCTGTTGTAGCCGACCTTTCGGGCGTAGCGCACGGCGTCCAGGAAGTACGGGGACATCGTGGGCTCGCCGCCAGAGAACTGCACCGACATCTGGCGGCGCGGTTTGATCGTGATCGCGTTGTCGAGTACCTGCTTGATGTCTTCCCACGTCAACTCGTGCACGAAGCCGACCTGATTTGCGTCCATGAAACAGGGATCGCACATCATGTTGCAGCGGTTCGTCAGATCGACCGTGAGCACAGAGCCGCGGCCATGTTTGACCGTCGAGCTGCCGTGGTTGTGGAGCTTCTCGTCGTTGTGCGCGCGGATGTCGCGCCCGGGGAATACTTCCTCGAGGTGTCGGAAGAACGCCGGGTCCATCGCCATCACGTCCTCGAAGCGCCCGTGGACCGGGCAGTCCTTGACCATGACGATCTTGCCGTCCTTCTCCAGGATGGTGGCCTTGATCTCGCCGACCTTCTCATTCAGGAGGATGGAGACGTCCTTCTTGCCGTCAATGATCGCCTGCCGCGCCTCGCGGGTGCAGGTCGGACACAGGGAATCCGTTTCCCGCGGCCACCCAAGCGGCGGTTTGGTCTTCTGGTGAGACTTCAGGAGCGGTTTGTCGGACCAGCGGGGTGTAAACGAGGGGTTCTGCTTGATCTTGTTGGCCGCCGAAAATAGTTGCCAGACGCCGTTGGCGGCGATCGCCATACCCTTTTCCACGAATTTCATCGGCGCGTGCATCAGCGTTCTCCTCGGATTACGGAGGTCGGAAGGCCCCCGTACGGTAATATTCGTTGGTGAGTGGAGCCATCGGGTGTCCGCTCACGCCCACATATTTTAGAGGGGTCGTTCCGGCGAAGACGCGGATTTTCAGCCGATTGGCACTCTACGGGTGTGGGTGGGCAGACGTCGCACCGACTGGCATATCAGACCTCATCAGTCCTATATAGTAGTCGGCCAGCCGTCCGCTCCTTGATATTCTGTTCACATCACTAAATAAGATTGACCACTTGAGAACATTGTATGTTACTTATGAGTCAACGGACGGTATAACGATCCCATCATGATCCATCGGCACGACCAACGCCTTGCCTCGGCCACCAGTCCGGGTGGAGGCCTCAACGTGGGGCGAAGTGCCCGGGGTCTGTATGACCCGCGTGACGAACACGACGCCTGCGGCGTCGGCTTCGTGGTGGATGTCAAGGGCCGTCGATCCCATGAGGTCGTGCGCATGGCACTGCGCGTACTGATCAACTTGAAGCATCGCGGGGCGAGCGGGTCCGAGCCCAATACGGGAGATGGTGCTGGCATGCTGGTGCAGACGCCAGACGCGTTTCTGCGCAGGGCCGTGCCGTTTACCCTTCCCGACCCTGGGGGGTACGGCGTTGGCCTCGTGTTTCTCCCGCACAATCCACGCGATCGCGACGCCATCAAGGATCTCATCGCGCGCATCGTCGATGAGGAGGGGCAGTCGCTCCTCGGCTGGCGAGATGTACCGGTCGACAACTCGCTTCTGGGCGAGGGGGCGAAGGCCATGCAGCCGGTTTTTCAGCACCTGATCATCGGGGCATCCTCGGCCGCCGGGATCAAGGCACACGGCAACGTTTCCACGTTCGAACGGAAATTGTACGTGATTCGCAAGCGGATCGAGGCGGCGGTCGACGCACTCACGATCGATTCGTTTTCGCGGCAGCTGTTTTACATCGTGAGTCTTTCTGCCAAGACGCTGCTCTACAAAGGCATGCTCACCGCCCGGCAGCTGGAGCCGATGTTTTCCGATCTGTCCGATGAGGCCTTCGAGACGTCCCTCGCACTGGTGCATCAGCGGTTCAGCACGAACACGTTTCCGTCATGGCCGCTCGCGCATCCGTATCGCTACATTGCGCACAACGGCGAGATCAATACCCTGCGGGGCAACATCAACTGGATGCGTGCGCGCGAAAGCCTGCTGCGATCAGACGTGCTGGGTGAGGATCTGAAGAAGGTGCTGCCGGTCATCCGTGAGGGCGGGAGCGATACCGCGACGTTCGACAACGTGCTCGAGATGCTCGTGATGACCGGGCGCACGCTGCCGCACGCCATCCTGATGATGATTCCGGAGCCGTGGAGCGGCAACGACGAGATGGACGCCGACCGGAAGGCGTTTTACGAGTACCACGCTTCGTTGATGGAGCCCTGGGACGGTCCGGCGTCGATCGCCTTTACCGATGGCACGGTGATCGGCGCCGTACTCGACCGCAATGGGTTTCGTCCTTCGCGGTACTACGTCACGAAGAGCGGCCTTGTCGTCATGGCGTCCGAGGTAGGCGTGCTGGATATCCCGCCGGAAGAGGTTCTTGTCAAGGAGCGGTTGCATCCGGGTCGGATCTTTCTGGTTGACACGGCCAAGGGACGGATCGTCGAAGACGAGGAGATCAAGGGGGACCTGGCGACCGCGCACCCGTACCGCCAGTGGCTGGACACCCACCAGGTCAAGATCGACGACTTGCCGGCGGCGCCGGTCGAGCCGTCCGCCGCCGCGACACTGTTCACGCGGCAGCAGTTGTTCGGGTACAACCAGGAGGATCTCAGACTGATTCTTGCGCCGATGGCGACGACCGGCGCACCGCCGATCGGCTCGATGGGTACCGACACTCCGTTGGCGGTGCTGTCCCAACGGCCGCGACTGCTGTTCGACTATTTCAAGCAGTTATTCGCGCAGGTGACCAACCCGCCGCTGGACGCGATTCGTGAGGAACTGGTGACGTGGATGGGCTCCACGCTCGGTACTGAACGCAACCTGCTCAAACCGGAACCGGAGTCGTGCCGGCAGATTGCGATCGATTATCCCGTCGTGCACAACGAGCGGTTGGCGAAGTTGCGCGGCCTGCCGCCGAGTTCCGCGTTTCGGTCGGTGACGCTTCCGATGCTGTTTGCCGCAGAGGCGGATGGTGGCGGCCTCGAGCGGGCCATGGACGATCTGTGCCGAAGGGCCAGCGAGGCCCTGGCAGCCGGGTGCGACATTCTCATCCTCTCCGATCGCGCCGCGGATGCGCACCAGTCGCCGATTCCAAGCCTGTTGGCGACGGCGGGTGTCCACCACCATCTCGTGCGCGAGGGCACGCGAGCTCGCTGCGGGCTCGTCGTCGAGTGTGGCGACGCGCGGGAAGTGCATCACGTATGCCTCCTCATCGGTTACGGTGCCGGGGCCGTCAACCCGTATCTCGCGTTCGAGACGCTCGACGACCTGGTTCAGCAAGGCGTTGTCACGGGCATGGACGCCGAGAAGGCCGTCGCCCTGTATGCCAAAGCGCTCAACAAGGGCGTCCTGAAGGTGATGTCGAAGATGGGGATCTCCACGCTGCAGAGTTATTGCGGCGCGCAGATCTTCGAGGCGATCGGTCTGGGCCGGTCCTTCGTCGAGCGGTACTTCACGCACACGACCTCTCGGGTGAGCGGTGCTGGCATCGACGTGATCGCCGAGGAGGTACGGCGCCGCCATGAGCAGGCGTTTGGGTCGCAGCCGGCGGGCACGACGGAGTTGGACGGAGGGGGTCACTATCAGTGGCGCCGCGACGGCGAATACCACCTGTTCAACCCGGAGACGGTGTTCACCCTGCAGCATGCGACGCGGAGCGGCCAGTACGATGTGTACAAGGACTACACGCGTCTGGTGGATGAGCAGAACGAGAACCGCTCGACGCTGCGCGGGATGTTTCGGTTGAAGCCGGCCGGTCCGCCGGTGCCGATCGACGAGGTCGATTCCGTTGCGTCGATTCTCGCAAGATTTTCGACCGGCGCGATGTCGTACGGGTCCATTAGCCAGGAGGCGCACGAGACGCTGGCCGTGGCGATGAACCGCCTCGGGGCACGCTCGAACACCGGAGAGGGTGGCGAGGATCCGGCGCGCAACGTACCTGACGCGAACGGCGACTCCAGGCGCAGCGCGGTCAGACAGGTGGCCTCGGGGCGTTTCGGCGTGACGAGCGAGTACCTGGCCAACGCGACAGATCTGCAGATCAAGATGGCGCAGGGCGCCAAGCCAGGTGAAGGTGGGCAGCTCCCGGGCGCCAAGGTATACCCCTGGATCGCCAAGACGCGCCATTCGACGCCGTACGTGGGGCTGATCTCACCCCCGCCGCATCACGATATCTATTCGATCGAGGATCTGGCGCAGCTCGTGTTCGACCTGAAGAACTCGAACAGGAAGGCGCGCGTCCACGTGAAACTCGTCGCCGAAGGGGGCGTCGGCACCGTGGCGGCGGGCGTGGCGAAGGCGCATGCCGATGTCGTGCTGATTTCGGGGCACGACGGTGGCACCGGGGCGTCGCCGCTTACCAGCCTCAAGCACGCAGGTCTTCCATGGGAGCTTGGACTGGCCGAGACGCAGCAGGTGCTGGTTATGAACAACCTCCGGGACCGCATCGTGGTCCAGGTGGACGGCCAGATGAAGACGGGGCGGGATGTGGTGATCGGGGCCCTTCTCGGCGCCGAGGAGTACGGTTTTGCCACTGCGCCGTTGGTCGTCATGGGCTGCGTCATGATGCGTGTGTGCCACCTGAACACCTGTCCGGTCGGTATTGCGACGCAGGACCCTGAGCTGCGGAAGCACTTTTCCGGCAAGCCCGAGTTCGTCCAGAATTTCTTCACGTTCATCGCGCGGCAGGTGCGTGAGCTGATGGCTGAACTCGGTTTCCGGACGATGGACGAGATGATCGGTCGCGCCGACTGTCTCGATATCGACGCAGCGGTGGATCAATGGAAGGCGAGTGGCCTCGACCTCGCGCCGCTACTGGAGATGCCGAAGCTGCCGGCCAGCGTCGCGCGTCGGCGTGTGCGCGAACAGGATCACGGCCTGGACAACGTGCTCGATCGGGACCTCATTGCACGCTGTCAGCCGGCGCTGGACAGCGCCACCCCGATAGAGTTCAGCGCCTTTGTGCGCAACGGCGATCGCACGGTCGGCGCGATGCTTGGCTACGAGATCACCAGGCGATATGGCGGGGCTGGTCTGCCTGAGGATACGATTCGAATCGCCTTCACGGGGTCTGGCGGCCAGAGTTTCGGGGCGTTTGTGCCGCACGGCGTCACCGTGACGCTCCAAGGGGACGCCAACGACGGGTTCGGGAAGGGGCTGTCGGGCGGGCGAATGGTCGTGCACCCTCCGCAGTTATCGACGTTCCCGAGCGAGGATAACGTCATCGTCGGTAACGTGGCGTTCTATGGTGCTACGAGCGGCGAGGCTTACGTATGCGGGCTCGCGGGCGAGCGTTTCTGCGTGCGGAATAGCGGAGCCACGGTGGTGGTGGAGGGCGTTGGCGACCACGCGTGTGAGTACATGACCGGTGGCCGGGTGTTCGTGCTTGGCCGCACGGGGCGGAACTTCGCCGCTGGCATGAGCGGCGGCATCGCGTATGTGCTCGACCTGGATGGCACGTTCGAGCGCCGGTGCAACCCGCAGATGGTCGATCTGGAGGCGCTCGTTGACAAGGAGGACGTGAATTTCGTCCAGGTCGCGCTGATGAAGCACGTGACGCACACCGGCAGCCGCTACGCGGCGGGTCTGCTTGAGAAGTGGAGCGCGCTGCAACCGCGCGTCGTGAAGGTCATGCCCCGCGAGTACAAGCGCGCGCTGGCTGATGAGGCGAGGCGGCAGGCGGAGGAGCAGGAACGACTCGCGGCCAGACTGGCGGCGCTTGAGATGGCCGCCAACGAGGCGGGGAGCGAAGAAGGACAGTTCTAGGCGTGCCCGCTTCGCGGCGCGCATCGTGTCGCTTTCGACACGTTCCCGACCCGGCCCGCCGATGTGGCGGGAGCGGGTTCGGGGCATGCCCGGGCGGATTCCAGCCGGGCATCGAGACCCCGGTGACAGACCCCGGCGGAGGATATGGGTAAGCCCACAGGTTTCATCGAGATCGAGCGGAAGAAGCACCCGACGCGGCCCGTGGAGGAGCGGATCCAGGACTGGCGCGAGGTGTACCTGCCGTACGCGGACAACGACCTGCAGAGTCAGGGCGCCCGCTGCATGGACTGTGGCATTCCGTTCTGTCATCAGGGATGCCCGCTTGGCAACCTCATCCCCGATTGGAACGATCTCGTCTATCACGATCGGTGGCGGACGGCGATCGATCGCCTCCACTCGACGAACAATTTCCCTGAGTTCACAGGACGTCTGTGCCCGGCACCGTGCGAGGGCTCATGCGTGCTCGATATCAGCCAGGATCCGGTGACAATCAAAGCGATCGAGGTGTCGATCATCGATCGCGCTTTCGCCGAGGGCTGGGTCACGGCGCAGGCACCATCGACGCGCACCGGAAAGCGCGTGGCGGTCGTGGGCTCGGGCCCGGCGGGCCTCGCCGCGGCCGACCAGCTCAACCGCGCCGGGCATACGATCACGGTCTTCGAGAAGTCCGACCGCATCGGAGGATTGCTCCGATACGGCATCCCCGAGTTCAAGATGGAAAAGCGCGTGCTTGACCGTCGCCTGGCGCTGCTTGAGACCGAGGGCGTGATCTTCAAGGGTGGCGTGGATGTTGGTGTCGATCTGACTGTCGACCAGTTGCGCGCCCGGCATGACGCTGTCCTGCTTGCGGGCGGCGCCGGTCAGCCGCGAGACTTGAGAGCAGAGGGTCGCGAACTCTCAGGCATTCACTTCGCCATGGAGTATCTGACGCTCCAGAATCGCCGCTGCGAGGGCGACGTGATCGACGACGGGCAGTTCGTCACCGCCAACGGCAGGCATGTTGTCATCATCGGTGGCGGCGACACCGGGGCAGACTGCCTGGGCACCGCGCATCGGCAGGGGGCCAAGTCGGTGACGCAGATCGAATTATTGCCGCGACCGCCGGCCGAGAGGGCCTCCGACAATCCGTGGCCGCAGTGGCCCCACATCTTCCGCGTGTCCCCGGCGCACGAAGAGGGGGGCGAGCGTCTGTTCGCGGTGTCCACCGAGGGTTTTGTCGGCGACGCGAATGGAGCCGTTCAGGCTCTGCGGGCGATTCGGGTGAGGAAGACCCGCGTTGACGGACGCGACAAGCTTGATTCGGTGCCAGCCTCAGAGTTCGAGATTCCTGGTGACCTGGTCCTGCTGGCGATGGGGTTCGTCGGACCTGAACGCGGCCCGCTCCTCACCGACCTTGGCGTGACGTTGACGGACCGCGGCAACGTCTGGAGAGACGGCCGGTGGACCAGCGTGCCAGGTGTCTTTGCCGCCGGCGACATGCAGCGGGGGCAGTCGCTGATCGTCTGGGCGATCGCCGACGGTCGATCCGCGGCTCGCGGTATCGACCAGTGCCAGGTGTCTTTGCCGCCGGCGACATGCAGCGGGGGCAGTCGCTGATCGTCTGGGCGATCGCCGACGGTCGATCCGCGGCTCGCGGTATCGACCAGTATCTGATGGGGGAGTCGACCTTGCCGGCTCCGCTCGCCTAGCAGCCCGTGGTGGAAGTCCAACGGCATTCGACGAGCGATGCATCCTCGCGGTCTGCGTTGCTCCTCCCTCAAATATGGCCAATATTCTCGGTCGTCGCGCCCTGTTCGCGAGGCGCCTCACTCGTCTCGGTGCCACGCCGGACTTTCACCACGGACTGCTAGTGCCTCGCCCTCCGCTCCCAGGTTCCTGATGTCCGTCCGCGACGTACTCATCATCGGTGCCGGGCCTTCCGGTCTCGCGACCGCCATCGCCGCCAAGCAGCGCGGCCTCGACTACGTGCTGGTTGAGAAGGGGGTGCTGGTCAACGGCATCTTCAACTTTCCGACGCACATGGTGTTCTTCACCACGCCCGAGTTGCTGGAGATTGGCGGACTCCCTCTCGTCACGCCGTATGAGAAGCCGACACGTCTTGAAGCATTGCGGTACTACCGCCGCGTCGTCGATACCTACGACCTGCAGATTTCGTTTCACGAGAGGGTCGTCGACATCGAACGCGAGGACGACGTGTTCGTCGTGACGACCGAGGACGGGAAGGGGACGCGTCGCGCGCGACAGGCGCGCGCCGTCGTGCTCGCGATCGGGTACTACGACTATCCGAACTATTTGGGTATTCCCGGTGAAGATCTGCCGCACGTGTCGCACTACTACTCAGATCCCCACCCGTACTATCGTCAGCGCGTCGTGATCGTGGGCGGGAAGAATTCAGCGGCCGAGACGGCTCTTGAGTTGTTTCGCGCAGGCGCGCACGTGACCCTCGTGCATCGGCATGCGACGCTGGGAGATTCGATCAAGTACTGGGTTAGGCCGGACATCGACAACCGCATCAAGGCCGGATCGGTCGCGGCGCGATTCGAAACGCGCGTGGTCGAGATCACGTCAAGCGCAGTGATCGTCGAAAAGACCGGCGGGAGCGGCGACGGCGCGGATTCCGGCCGCGAAACGATCCCGGCGGAAGCCGTCTTCCTGCTGACGGGCTACACGCCCGACGTGGAGTTGATGCGCCGTGCAGGTATCGACTGCGATGCCGAGACGCTCGCACCGGCGCTGGACCCGGAGACGTTCGAGACCAACGTGCCCAAGCTGTTCATCGCGGGCGGCGCCACCGCCGGTCGGCACACGGGCTCCATTTTTATCGAGAACGGGCGTTTTCATGGAGAGCGCATTATCAAGGTGCTGTCCGAACGTCTCGCGCAAGAGTAGGTTTCGTAACCTTGAACGGCTTGTGCTAGCGGCCGTCCCTGCGACTTTTTCTTGCTCTTCTTGCTGCACTTGCCGCGCTTCGCCGCGAACTCGGAAGTGGCGTCGTGGCCGCGGGCGTGCCGGCCTGCGCCACCGGCTCCGCCTGCCGGGACATCGCGCTTCGACTCGGTACCCTGACGATCTTGCGTCGACTATCAGCCAACTCGCAACCGAGCCTGTCAGGCGCAATCGGACCTTCCGTGGTGATCCGCACGATCGTCTGCACATGGAAGGAAGTCGACGCGGAAGACTCGCTTCGCGCGATGTCCGGATCTCCCCGTCGGCATGCTCCGACGGCGGCGCCGCCCGGCACGCCCGCGGCTGCGAACAGGCCAGCGTTCCCCCGCAAACCTCTTGGAACAGGGAACTGAAACTTGGGATTTAGGGACAGTTCCATCGGCCTGGACGGCTGTCCCGCAGACGGGTGTTTTGGGGGGACGGGGGGGACGCCTGGCGCAGGGGCCCGACGGCCCCTTCAGTAAACACTGCGCGACAAGTCAGGACTAATGCGGCGAGCGCGGGATCTTGGAAGGACCGGACGGCCGTCAGTTCGTCGGCACCAGCCGCCGCATTTCCTTCGAACCAGGATAGCGTCGGTCACCTCTGTTGCTCGACGAGAAACACTCTGTTGACCCACTTGCTCCGTCCCAGATAGATTGGTCTCCAAATTAACAGCTTTCTATAGTTCGAATACCTAAAACTAAATAGAGGAACTTGAAAAGCATGAATAAAAAAACAGACTACCCTTTGTATGAAGGAGATTCCCTCTTTCAAACCAAACTGGATAAGGAAATGATAGGAGCATTAGACGATATAGTTAAACAAACAAGACTATCACAAGATGGAGTTGTGTACGCGATATTTGACAAGGTACTAAATTCATCTAAGACCAAAGATGAAATTTTCAAAGCATTCCTTAAGACCGAGGGTCAAAGAAAAAGGAGAGGTGGAGGATGTAGGGGGCAAGAATGCACTGGCGTTGGGAATTCAGGGCAAATTTTCCCAGGAGCTTGTCTTGACGGATGTCCTCCAGCTCCTCTAGCAGATCGAGATGCAAAAGATTGGGCGAGACGCGGTGCAAATGCTAACTGTCCTGACGACTGTATATGTGAAAACGGAGTTTACGTAGATATAATCCCACCACCTAGCAGGCTGCTGAAAAACTCCGTGAAATGGGATCGACAGATCGATCCCGGCGTACTACCATGCTCCCAACACCGCTGAAGGGAGCCCCATCATGCGCGGACACGATGAGCAAAGCACTCACATGTTCAGCTACCTGTCGCCGGAACAGCGCGTACCAGCCGACCATCCGCTCCGCGCGGTTCGCGCGCTGACGGACGAAGCGCTGAGAACGATGTCGCGCAGGTTCGCCGGCCTGTACGCCAACACAGGGCGTCCGTCGATCCCGCCGGAACAGCTGCTGCGCGCGTTGTTGCTGCAGGTGCTCTACACGGTGCGGAGCGAGCGGCTGCTGATGGAAGAGCTCAATTACAACCTGCTGTTCCGCTGGTTCGTGGGCTTGAATTTGGACGACCCGGTTTGGCATCCCACCACGTTTACCAAGAATCGCGACCGGCTGCTGGCGGGCGATCTCGCGGCCGCCTTCTTTGATGCGGTGCAGGCCCACGCGCGGGCGGCCGGGCTGCTCTCGGACGAACACTTCACTGTGGATGGGACCCAATTGGAAGCGTGGGCCAGCCTGAAGAGCTTTCGGTGCCGGGACGCGGCGGAGAGCGACCCGCCCGATGACCCCGGGAATCCCACGGTCAACTTCCACGGGGAGCGGCGGCGCAACGACACGCACCAGTCGACGACCGATCCGGAGGCGATGCTGCCTCGGAAGGGCCAGGGGAAGGAAGCCAAGCTGGCGTATCTGGGCCACGTGCTGCTGGACAATCGACAGGGACTTGTCGCCAACGTCTGCGCGACTCACGCGACGGGGACCGCCGAACGCGAGGCAGCGGCGCTGTTGCTGGAGGCCAGCGCGCCGCCGGGCAGCACGGTCGGGGCGGACAAGGGCTACGATGTGGCAAGCTTTGTGGCCGCTGTCCGTATCCGGGCCGTCACGCCCCACGTTGCTCAGAAGGTCCGCTGGAGTGCGATCGATGGCCGGACCACGCGGCATGCGGGCTATCACGTCAGTCAGCGGAAACGGAAACTCGTAGAACAGGTCTTTGGCTGGATGAAGACCGTCGGCGGCTTGCGCAAACTCCGGCATCGCGGTGTCGCCCTCGTGGATTGGCAGCTTACCTTCGCCGCCACGGTCTATAACTTGGTCCGGCTGCGGAATCTGGAGGCGAGGTGTCCCTGATCACCGGCCGCGCGTGTCGCCGGCCCCTTGATCGGGGCCAGCGCACAGCCGTGCGCACCGTTGTCGGTCGGTGGTGACTCGCATGATCCTTAGAAAACGGCCCGATCACCCGGGTTCTTCAGCAGCCTGCTAGATGTAGGACAGTTGTACTGCAGGATGGCACTTCGATGTGTCTTGTTAGCGCACGTTTTAGATACACTGGAGAATGTGTAGACCCATAGCGATGTCACATCCTTCATGAAAGATTATGGCTGTGACCGCCAGCCATCCCATCCCGCCTACGCCGATCTGGGCGGTGATCTCGTAGACGCCGAAACGCGTGCCGGGAGTCAGGGACAAGTGGCTGATTATAAGGGCCGAGAACTCCTTCACGGTCACCCTAGGCCGATACCATTCTGGCCAGCCAACTATTAAACGCAATCCACGACTGTGTCTTGGAAATTATCTGCCGTACCACCGATGACTCCAGAGCGAGAACGGCGAGTCCTGTAACGTAAACCGGATGGACAATTCGACGCCGCACGAGATCGTAAGCCACAGCAATGAGAATCGGGGATGTCCACAGGATATATACAAGCCAAAGACCCAAAACCACATCCCCCCGACAGCTGCGATCAATAACGACGTAGTTGCCACAATCATTGGGCGTTTGTGCAGCTCTGGAACTTTGCGGAAGTAGATCGCGGCCCCAAAGAAAGGTGCGAATACGATCATGTCAAGGAGTGCGCCAATTCCTAAGAAAACAGTCTGGGTCTGTGCAAGTTGGTCGGCGCGCACTCTGATATAAAACATCCCGAAATTCACCATCAGGCCGACCACGATCAACAGCACGCCATAGTAGATCGCCAAGGTTCCAATCTGCATGTGCAACGCCAGTCGCCCGGTTGCAGCAAACCCATACCTGGGAAATGAACAGAGCCAGCCAGCCAACATATACGGCGGCGCCCCAGGCACTCGTGTCAGCCATCTTCCACGATCGCAAAGGCGCGATTACTCCTGAGTGACCGGGTGAATTCAGGGGGTCGATGCAACATGAGCCCAGGGTGCCGGGGGTGAGGGTCACGTGACGTGGATCGGGCGGATGTAATATTTGCGGACCACAACGGAGTTTTCAGCAGGCACAGGCTGCTGATCGCCTGACATCCGGCGGCGCGACCAGGTTTGATGCAGCCTCTCAGCCAGAGCAGCGTCCTGGTCAGCGCGAACCAGGCGTGCGAGCCTTCAGCGCAGGAACATCCTCTGATGTGATTCCCGGGTAATTCTCGAATCCGATGTTGTAAAGAATCTCCGGGTCCCTGTTACCTTCGAAGCAGGAGTCTTCCCAGATCTCGAAATCTGTCGTCGTGTGCCGCGTCAACACAAACGCGATCGTGAACGGTCGGGTGTACGCGAGCGGGTCGTCCACCGTGGCCCCGTAGGCGATCGTGTTCCGATCGAGCATCGTAAAGCGCTCGGTCACGGTCGCAGCATCCGTATAGAACGTACCCCGCCGGTCCAGAAACACGCGGCCGTTCTGGTTGGTGGTTTCGACAACCAGGGTATTACCCTCCCACTTGCCACGCGCGTCCCCCAGCCAGAGTCGGATGGTCTCTGCGATAGGCGGACGGCCGTCCGTGGCGATGACCCGAAAAGCGTGCGCCTCCTCGGACAGGATCGTGATGGACTCGGGAGCTTGAAGAATCTTGTAGACCCCCGCCTCATACATAAAGCGCGGCACGCCCGACAAGAAGCAGAGCGTATTGTGGTCGATGTATCTGGCTTCGTTCTCTCTTCTCTGAACTTCCGCCCAGGGCTGCAGTGGAAGCCTTCCGTCCGGAGGGTCGACGATCATGCTCTTTCCCGGCGCCGCATCTTGCGGACGTCCTCTGCCGATTCCAATCCGCGCGCGGTTGTCCCAGGGCGCTTGGAGGTCTTCTTTCGCCTCCGTCCCATGACGCCAGGAACCGCTGAAGTCCGGTCTGCCGTCCGCGGTGCGGGGGGGATCGAATGCCGTCGCGTTTTCCTGGGCACACCGCCAGAACAGAGCCGGGTCGTCGGATGCGCAAGTGTGTTCCGGCTCGGATGCCTCCTGGCTCAGCGTGGCGGCCGTGCTGGGGGTTTCGACCTGGGACACCTGGTCGGCGGCCGCTCGTGGTGGCAGCACCAACACCGCGGCCGCAGCTCCCGCGATGCTCAACATGGCGAACCGACTGCCCATCTTACGTCTCCCTAATCATCGCTCCCGTGATCCGTCCGACTCCGCCACTAGGGATGGAACCAGTTGGGCCTACGCTGTATGAGTGGCAAGCGCCACTGGCTGGGTCTTTTCCATGAAGACCCTCATCGGCACTGTCATCCAAGCTCGTCGGCGGTATTGTTCCAGGGCAGACGGTCGGCGGTCAACTCCACGATGGGTGCTCGCGCCATTCGCTGTTGGTAGTGCGACGTTAAGACCTTACGGTGTAATAGATTACAGTCCGACATAGCGCCTGTGACCGAAGCTGTGGCGTAAGCGTCTTTCTGGCAAGGGAATACGTTCACATCACCAACAGTCAACGGCGCAAGCACCCCGGCCCGGATAGGTAAACGCTATGCGACTACTGAGGACCAATGTGCCGAATACGGGCACGCGGGTCAGTTCGTCGGCACGTTCTGGACCACGATGACCTTGGGTGCGGCGTCCGTGTTACTCCCCGTGTCTCCAATCTTGACCATGGCGAAACGTCCATCCGGGGACTCGCGGGTCGAAGAGCTTGCTCCAGCAGCGACTACAGCCGCGCTGTCGGCTTCTCACCAGCGTCGCCAATTGCGATTACGACCGCCCCCAGGCGCTGTTCGGTCTCGACCAGACGATGCGCGTCGGGCGCTTGCTCCATGGGAAAGGCCCGATCGACGATCGGTCCAATCTGTCCACCTTCAATCATCTTCGTGAGCGCCAATAGCTCCTCTCTCGACTCCCGAGCGAACGCGAACGTGGCCGTCTTGCTCGTCAGCCAGGTTGTCAGCAGCGAGCGCAGCATGACCGACAGGCGGGGATTGCCGCACAGATAGCGCCCGTTGGGATTGAGAGCCTTGACACACGCGGAATAGGAACTCCCTGGAACCATGTCGAAGATGACGTCATAGGTCTGGCCGCGGCCCGCAAAATCCTCCTTCGTATAGTCGACGAAGTGATCCGCGCCAAGTCGGCGCACCAGCCCCTCCTTGATGGTGGCATCAACGGCCGTGACTTCCGCGCCCATAGACTTCGCGATCTGCACCGCATGCAAGCCGATGCTGCCGCCCGCCCCGTTGATAAGCACTCGTTCTCCAGCGCGAATCGTCGCCCGTCGCATGAAGTGCAGCGCGTTCAGCCCACCCAGCGGCACCGCGGCCGCTTCCGCGAAACTCATGTTCTGGGGCATTGCGACAATGGTATTGCCCTCCGGCAGCGCCACATACTCGCCATAGGCTCCGAAGCGCACCCCAGCCGTGCCGTAGACCCGATCGCCAACCGAGAACGTGGTGACGGCCTTCCCGACCGATGCGATCTCTCCAGAGAAATAGCCACCGAGGATCGGGCGCCTGGGTCGCCTTACGGGCCGTGTCAACGTCCGTGAGACAACCGGTTTCAGAGTTTACTGAAGCGCCTCCACGCGCTCGGTCAGGCAAAGGGCCGGGCCGCCGAGAAGCGGTTGCGGTCTGCGTATGACCCCATGCTGGGGGTCAGCCGGGGTCACGATCGTCGTTCCTGGGGCATCCTCGCCGGGCACTTTCGCCGGCGGATTGATCCACACGGCCGTGGGCAAGGTTTCGCCGCGCGGCGGCCCCTGCACGAAGCGCTCGGGATGGGCGGCGTAGGCCGCGAGGCGCGTGTGGTGACGGACCTCAAGGATCGTGGCCGCGCGCCCATAGTGGACGTCGGCGGGCGTGAGATAGCTCAGGCCACTGTGGTGATGCGCGTCGTTGTACCACGCGAAGAGATCGTGGCCGATCGCGCGCGCGTGTTCGATGGAACCGAAGCGGTCCGGAAAGTCCGGGCGGTATTTGACCGTCCGGAATTGGGCTTCGGAAAAGGGATTGTCGTTGCTCACCCGAGGCCGCGAGTGGCTCGCCTCGATGCCGAGGTCGGAGAACAAGAGCGCGACGAGCTTGCTGCGCATCGGCGCGCCGCGGTCCGCGTGGATCGTGAGTTGCTGCGGACCGATGTGTTGCTTGCGGCACGTCGCCTCGATCAGGCGCTGGGCCAGGTGGGCGTTCTCGTGCGCGGCGACCATCCAGCCCACGACGTAGCGACTGAAGAGATCCAGGATCACATACAGCGAGTAATACAGGTAGGGGATCGGCCCTTTCAGCTTAGTGATATCCCACGACCAGATCTGATTCGGGGCCGTCGCCACGAGCTCCGGTTTCGCGTACGCCGGATGCCGCGCCTGGGCGCGCCGCTCCCGGACTTCCTCCGCGGCGTCGAGAATGCGATACATCGTGCGCGTGGAGCAGAGATACGTCTGTTCTTCGAGCAGCGTGGCCTGCACTTCGGCGGGCGACTGATCGACGAACCGCTCGCTGTGCAACACGTCGAGCACCGCCTGGCGTTCGGCGGGCCCGAGCGCGCGCGACGAGGCCGCGCGTGGGGTCGGCGTCGACGACCGGGCGGGCTGTCGACGCCGATAGAGGGTCGCGCGCGCGAGGCCGACACTCTGACAGAGGGCCGCGGTGGCGCCCGTCGTGGTCACCGCCTCGATGGCGATCATCAGTCGGGCTCGTCGGTGTCGAGGGGTTTCAGGGGGATCCCCAGGATCTCGGCAACTTTTTTTTGGAGCGTGATGATCGTCTCGGCCCGCTGCAGCTTCCGCTGCAGCCGACGGTTCTCGGCTTCGAGCTGTTTCACGCGCGGGTCAACCGGCCTCGGCTTGGGTCCTCGCCGGCGTCCGCGCATGTCCTGCAAGGCGCCCTGCTCGCGCTGCCGACGCCAGTTGGTGAGCAAGGACGAGTACAACCCCTCGCGACGCAACAGGGCGCCCAGCTCGCCGGGCTTCTTGCAGGCGTCGGCTTGCGTGAGGATGCGGAGCCGATACTCCGCAGGAAAGCGCCGACGCTGGGCCTTCGCCGGCACTTCAGGATCGGGATCGGTCGCGCGTGACGTGACCGAGGGGCCGAAGGCTGCGGTCGCCCTCCGGGCTCCCTCCGCCTCCGCCCCCTCGGCTACGTCCATCTCTACGGCTGCTGGCATGCGAGTCATCCATCGAACCCTCCCCGCCCCTACACTCATCTCACCGGGGAGGTTGTCTCACGGATTATTGGCACAGGGGGTTACGCCAAATGCGATCCGTAGAGGCAGCCAGAACCACTTCACCGAGAACGTGAAGCTGCGCATCTCGCAGTCGGCCTTTGTCGCTTCCGAAGCCCGCACCCGGATCAGGACTTCAGTATTTTTCGGTACAGGCGTCCGCACGTCCCTCAGCTGCAGCACGTCAGGTGGTCCGTACCGTGAGTATGTGATCGCTCTCATGGAATCTGATCCAGAGCCTGCGTAATCATACGGAGATGCGGGGACTCTGGCCTAGTGTGGTCACTCCTCATGAACGGGCTCGTGTTTAGGAATCCAAGTTCCGGCCGCCCCCAGAAGCGCCTTCTGCCGGATAGATAAACACTACGCGACTCGTGCTTATCCGGTTGTTTCAGCTAACCCCTATATCTTGCGATCAGCCTGGGGGGCGCACGTCCTGCGCGCCGCGAATCCGTCGGGCGGGCGTGGGCGTCCGTCCGGTCCCCAGGCCCAGCAGGGTCTGAAAGGCGGCCATCGGGTGCCGCCGCCGATTGTGCCGAAACACGAACTCATCGAGGTAGACCTGTAGTTGCGCCTTGCTGACGCCGTGGTGCGTGCCAATCAACCACTGTTGGCAATTGCCGATGACGCGGTCGGCCAAAGGCACGACGGAGGGCACCCCCCTGTGCAGGGCGCTCCGGATCGGTTGCGGGCGGGCGACGTGTCTCACGTCAGCGGCCTGGAGCCCATCGAAACTTTTCAGCCCGTCGGTGTAGACCGTCGCCCCCGGCGCAATGTGGTGAGTGACGAACGCGAGCATCGTCGATTGTTTGAAGTTCGGGATCACGGACATGCGGACCCGACCCGACCGATCCCCGCGTCGTTCCACCGCCACCAGCACCAGCGCGGCTTTCCGCCCCTTGAGTTGGCGACTGCCGCGCAGGCCGGCCTGGGGCGCGCCCACCCAGGTGTCATCGATCTCCACGTCGCCGTACAAGGGCTCCCGCCCCGCGTTCACCATCGCGCGCCGCAGCTTGTGCAACAGCAGCCACGCCGTTTCGTACCGCCGCAGGCCCAACTGCCGCTGCAGCAGGAGCGCCGAGAGGCCCCGCTTGTCGGTAACCGTCAAATAGGCCGCCCAGAACCACACCAGGAGCGGCGTCTTCGTGTTGTGGAGAATCGTCCCGGCGGTCAGCGACACCTGATACCGGCACGCCGCACATTGCCAGCGCCGGTGTGTGGTCAGGCGATAGCCGCGCGCGTGCCGGCACCGGGGACACACAAAGCCGTCCGGCCAGCGGCACGCCGCCAAGTAGTCCTGACAGGCCTCGGCGGTCGCAAATTGCCGCTGAAACTCCCGGAGATTCTTCGGAAACGACGGGCGCGCCACGCCGATACACTACCGGTGGTGGCTTGCTGAAACAACCGGATAAGCACGACGCGACTACACAGGATTAATCCTGGCGTGCCGCGCTTGTGCGGAGGCGAGTCGCCTAGTTGTTGAAGTCAAACACGTTGTTCATCACGCAGCACTCGTGAGTCGTGACACGGGCGGTTCATAGTGCAAGCTGGCGTGCGGCCGGTCGTGATTGTAGTAGCGCAGCCACGGGCGAAGGGCTCGCCGGCGGTGGCGAGACGTCTGATACGGCTGGACATAGGCCCACTCACGCAGCAGCGTCTGAATGAAGCGCTCAGCCTTGCCGTTGGTCCGCGGCGTATAGGGGCGCGTCCGCAGATGGCGCAGCGCGTGGGCCTGACAGGCTGTCCGAAACCGCCGGGACACGTAGCCGCTGCCGTTATCGCTCATGACGCGATGGACGGTGATCTGCCGCGCCGCGTACCAAGCGACGGCTCGGTCCAAGAAAGCGGCACAGGTGGTCCCCGTCTGGTCGCCCAGGACCTCGACGTAGGCCAGCCGCGTATGGTCGTCCACCGCCACATGCACGTACTCCCAGCCCGCCCCCGGTGACGCCTGCCGGGGATTCCCATGAATCCGATGGCCTACACGCCGAAAGCGCCCCAGCGGCTTGATGTCCACGTGTAGCAGATCGCCAGGGTGCGGCCACTCGTAGCGCTGGATCGGGACGGGCGGCGGGCCTGGGAGCCGGTTGAGTCCCAGCCGCCGCAGCCAGGCCCCCACCGTCGAGCGGGGCATCCGCAAGGCGCGGGCAATGGCCCAGGCCGGCAGGCCGTGTTGCTCGCGGAGCTGCCGGATGAACGTGACCCGGATCGCCGGCGTGACATGCGGAGTCCGCTGCGGCCGGGACGATCGGTCCTCCAGCCCGGCTGCACCCTCTTCGCGGAACCGGCGCACCCATTTCGCAACCGTGCGGACACTTACGCCGTAGCCCTCGGCCACGGCGTCGTGCGCCCACTCATCGAACAGGACACGGCGCACCAATTCCAGGCGCGAAGTCGGGGTCGTCTTGGCATTACGATGAAGCGTCATCCGGGGCCTCCTCTGGTCAGAACGGTGGTCTGGAAACTCCATTCTTTTCAGAGTGCTCCGGATGAACAACGTGTTTAGCAAAGACACCTAGTTCACTGGCACCAGCCGCCGCAGTTCCTCGAACCAGTTCTGGACGAGGATGAGCTGTTGTCCGCCCGTTACGACACCCCCCGGCCCCGTGTTCATCAAGAACCGCTCACCATCCGGCGTCATGTCGAACAACCACTGACCACCCGCTTGGGCGAAATAGTTGTACGGAAACAGGTCCACCGGATTCCCGAACGTCAGCGGCTCCGACGCGCCCGCTCCACCAGTCACGGACACGCGCGTGACCGCAACCGATGGGCCGCTTGGTTGACTCCGAATGTAGGTCAAGGAGTGCCCATCTGACGACCACTTCGGTGTGTGCCCGCCGCCCACCGACAGCTGCTGGCGACCTCCCCCGTCGGGGAACCGCTGCACATACACTTCGTAACTGCCCGTCTCCCTGGACCCGTACGCGAGCCAGCGACCGTCCGGGGAAATCGTCGGACTGTGTTCGCCCGCTGGTGTCTGGACCAGGTACCGCCAGGACGCGGGATCCCCGACCGACACGATGCCAATGCCCAGCGGTTGGTTCCCTTCTCCTATGGCCACGAGCAACTGAGACCCATCAGGCGACCAGTCGCCCGGCACGACGTTCGTCACAGAGGGCTCGAACGTCACGAGGGTCTCGGGGTCCCCCGAACCGTCAGCGGCCTGCCAGAGCACTTCCATTGCGCCATTGCGGTTGGAGGCAAACGCGACTCGCTGCCCGTCTGGACTCCACAACGGCGACCCGTCGTATCCAGGGCCCGTCGTCAGGCGCGTCAGCGTCCCGCGCGCCAGGTCGGAAATCCACACGTCCGCGTTTCCTCCGCCTTGTGCGCTCGTGCTGAGGACCGCCCTCGTGCCGTCAGCCGAGAGATGGACCGTCTCGAACGCACTCGCCGGGGTCGTCACCGGCTCTTCACGGCCCGCACTGTCCACCCACACCAGCGACCGGTCGGCACCATCTCCCCCACTGCCAGGCACATAGGCCAGCGCCCCCGTGGCCGCGAGGCTGAACTGGACGGCGCCCGTCGTGGCCCCCGCATCCGCCACGCCCTCGACCAGCGGCACCGCGCCGCCGGTGACTTGCCGTGTCGCCAGGTCAAACGGCACCGCCAGCAGCACGCCGTCCAGCCCGTAGACCAGATGCCCGGTCGGGAGATACCGGGCGTCACGCCCGCCGTCGATCAGCACGATCCGCTCGGCGGTTTCCAGCGACTGCATGACAATTTGGGCTTGGTCCCACAACGCCACCCCGGCGGGTCGAAGGGTGAAGAGCACCCACTCGCCACCCGGCAGCAGTTGTGGGCCGTGCGCCTGCTCCTCGTCCTCGACGGGAATCACCTGTTCGGGGGTGCCCTCCGTGCCCGGCACGCGCCAGATCCCCTGGGAACCCTGGCCATAGAGGATCATGTTGTCCGCGCCCCAGCTGGCGCCCCACGGGTTGGCCGCATCGCCCAATGTGACCGGCGCCCCGCCGCTGATGGACACCCGCTTAAGTTGCCCCGCGGCATAGAACCCGACCTGTTGCCCGTCGGGAGAGAAAAACGGACTGCGCGCTTCGGCTTCCGTGCCCGACACCGGGGTGGCCTGCAACTGATCCACCGGGCGGAGCGAGAGGCCCTGGTTGGCGGTATAGACGACATGCGTGCCGGCCGGGGACAGGGCCACGATATGCCGGCCGGTAAAGGTGAACACTTCGTCCGTGGCGAGCGGTATCGAGAAGCGCGCGCCCAGCGGTGCGGGCGGCTGAGGCGCTGGCCGCGTCACACTCCAGACCGCGAGGCCGGCGATGGCAGCCACTGCCAGGACCGTGAGCAGGGCGGGTATCGGGCGCTGCCAGAGGGCGAGAGGCCGCGGTGTGCTGGGCCGTGCCGATGCAGTGGAAACGGCCTCACCGGCATCGAGGCGCCTTAGCTCTCTCAGCAGATCCCGCGCCGTCTGCCACCGGTCGTCCGGGGCCTTCGCCAAAGCCGTGGTGACGATGTAGTCGAGTCCGGCAGGGGTCAGCGGCTCCAGCGACGGCATCGGGGTCGGTTCCCGCTCGACGATCGCGACGATCACACTCGTCCGACTCGTGCCCCTGAACGCCCGTCGCCCCGTGACCATTTCGTACAAGACGCACCCGAACGCCCAGATGTCCGACCGGACATCGGCCTCCCGGCCTTCTAGTTGCTCCGGGGCCATGTACGGCACGGTGCCCATGATGGTGCCGGGCGCCGTCGTCAACGAGCCGGCCCGCGTCGTGGAGTCCTCGCCTGCCACCCGGGGCTGTCGCAGCTTCGCCAGCCCGAAGTCGATCAGCTTCGCCCCAGACGCGGTCAGAAAGATGTTCCCCGGCTTGAGATCCCGATGCGTGATGCCGTGCCGGTGTGCCGTGTTCAGCGCGTCGGCGATCTCGATGGCGTAGCGCAGCGCCTGGTCGAACGCGAGGGCGCCTTTCTTCAGCCGGTCCTGGAGCGTCTCGCCCTCGAGGTGCTCCATGACCAGGAAGTCCACCCCGTCCTGGCTCCCCACGTCATGGAGCGTGCAGATGTGCGGGTGGTTCAGGCTGGAGATGGTCTTGGCTTCGCGCTCGAACCGCTCCTTCAGTGCAGAGTCAGACGCGACGTGCTCGGGCAGGACTTTGATGGCGACCGTTCGGTCGAGGCGGGTGTCGCGGGCTTTGTATACCTCGCCCATCCCTCCCGCCCCGAGGGGGGACTGGATTTCATACGGGCCGAGGCGTGTGCCGGGGGTCAAGGCCAAATCGCTGGAAGTATAGCGGTTAGGGTCGCAAAGGCGGGATCACTCCTGTGTAACGAGCTAGACAGTATGGCTGTGTGATGCGCAGCGGTCGGACGAAGAGACCTGCCTCACGTTGTTATCGTGGGTTACGCGGCGCCGATGAGGGTGCCGCTCAGAGCCACACACCAACGGAGGCAGGCCATGGCGAAACGTAGCATGTTCGTAGGGATGGATGTCCACAAAGCATCGATCGACATCTCGATTGCCGAGGAGGGGCGTGACGGCGAGGTCCGGCACTACGGGGTGATTCCCGGTGACCTGGAGGCGGTGGCCAAGGTGGTCCGGGCGCTGCGGAAGTCGACCCGCCGGTTGCGCTTCGTGTACGAGGCCGGCCCGTGCGGGTTTGGCATTCACCGCGCTCTCACGGCTCAGGGAGAAGACTGCGTCGTCGTCAATCCGTCGAGCATGCCGAAGCGGAGCGGTGATCGGATCAAAACCGATCGGCGGGATGGCGAGGCTTTGGCCCGGTTGCATCGCGCCGGCGAGCTCACGGCCATTTACATCCCGCTGCCGGAGGATGAGGCGCTCCGTGACCTCGTCCGCGCCCGCGAGGATGCCGTCGGCCTGCGGACGCAAGCCAAGCACCGTTTGAAGGCGTTTCTCCTGCGGCAGGGCCGCCGCTATCCCGGACGCGCCGGATGGACGCGACCCTATCGCCGGTGGCTCGCCGATCTGAGTTTCCCCCTCGCCCCGCAGCACATCGCGTTACAGGAGTACCGCGACACGATCGAGGAAACGGAACGTCGCGTGGAGCGACTCACCGATCAGCTCCGGCAGCTCACGCCCGCGTGGCGGTGGGCACCGGTGGTGGACGCGCTGCAAGCGTTGCGTGGAGTCTCGTTTGTCACCGCGGTGGGCCTCGTGACCGAGATCGGCGACATTCGACGGTTCACGCAGCCACGCGCACTCATGGCGTACCTCGGCCTGGTCCCCTCGGAGTACTCCAGTGGCCCCAGCGTCCGCCGTGGCGGGATCACCAAAGCGGGCAATCCGCATGTGCGGCGGTTGCTCGCCGAAGCGGCGTGGGCGTATCAGGGCGTGCCGCGGATCGGACGACAGATGTTGGCTCGACAAGAAGCGTTACCGAAGACCATCTGCGCCATCGCGTGGAAAGCGCAGCTCCGCCTGACCGCACGCTTTCGCAAGCTGGTGGCACGCGGCAAGGCGAAGCCCAAGGTCGCGACCGCGATTGCGCGCGAGCTCACCGGGTTCATCTGGGCGATCGCACGGGAGGTTCCCGCGCCGCCCGCGTAACCACGCGGCGATCAGATCCGTCAGGCCGGCGGCACCGCGGGCAAGGTGGAGCACCCTCGGAAACACTATGGACATCAGCACCATCGACACGTCCGTGCCTAGGGCGAGGCAGCTCCGCGACGAACCACAGTCTGGGCGGTACCCAACCCGCGGATATCAGCAGCGTCAACCGTCGCTAGAACGCGGTGCCGCCGACCAGACGGATCTGTAATCCGAAGAGCACGGAACAAGCGTGCTGAGAAAGGAACGCACAACGGTGAGGCCGGGAGGGGTCTGCCCAGTTGACAGAATCCAGCCATATCAGATCTGAGAGCGAGCGGCTTCCGCGCCATCAGGTCGATCAGCGGGAAACACCATGACCAGTCGCTCGCCGTCGGGTGTGCTGTCGTAGTCCCGGTAAAACGGCACCACCGTGAACCCGTCGATGGGCAGCGTCTGCTCGTTGCTGAACGCAAATGCCGGTTGGGTGACGATGTCCACCGACTTCAGCACCGCGAACTCGCTGACGAGCGGAGGCCGGTAGAACAATTGGTCCCCTGCGCGTGACCAGAGCGGCCACAGCCCCCCGCTCTGCGACATCCTGCGCCTCGACCCGGTCGAAGGGAATGGCTCGACGTAGATGTCCGCGGCGGCAGAGACAGCGCCCGCGCCGTAGGCCAGCCACTGGCCGTCGGGGGAGAGTTCCCACCGAAATATGCGGTTCCGGGCGTGTCGTACAGACTCTGCGTCTCTCGACCGGTGATCGACAGCGTCCAGATGTCCCAGTCGGTCGCGAGCTCCCGTTGCACATTAAACAGCAGCGTCTGACCGTCCGGCGTCCAGGACTGCGGCCAATGGCTCGTGCCGGCCTCGGCGGTCGTCAACCGCTCCGGCGCCCCGCTGCCATCGGGACTCGTGGGGCGAAGCCTACAGGTTTGTAGAACGGGTTGCAGCAGGACACTGAGGATCGCCCCGCACTGCCGCACGGGTCACCGACTCAGCCATGCCCGCGGCGGTCCGGTGCCAGGAGGTGCCAGGAGGACAGGCCGACGGCGTCGTAGACATCGTTCGAAAGGTGGATACGATCTTTCACATGATCGTACGGAGCAGGACGGCCGGATGACGGAACGGGGCGCAAGCGTGTCGGAGGCCGAGGAGGCCTTTGTTCACGAGGCCGAGCGCCAGCTCAAGGAAACTGGAACGCCGGACCGCGTGGAGGACGCGCCGGAAGCGCTCCCGGCGCACCCGGGGGCGTTCGTACGCTACTTCCTGGGCTTCTACACGTGGCCGCTGGCTGCAATGGCCGTTCTCGAGTTCGCGCAGGCGGCCAGCCAGATTCTGATCCCCAAGGCTCTTCAGCAGCTGATCGATTCCGCCACGCAACTCGCCGGGACCGACGGCGGATCGGTCTGGACGTCCCTCCAGGGTCCGCTCTGGTTTTTTCTTGTCCTTAATATCGGCATCCTGGTCTTCAGCCGGTCGAGCGGAGCGATCCTGGTGATGCTCGCTCCGGCGCTGCGACGCCGCGTGCGCCACAGCCTGTATCGCTATCTCCAGAGTCATTCCCAGCGCTACTTTCTGGGCAACTTCGCCGGCTCGTTGGCCAATCGCATCGGCGAGGTATCGCTGGGCGTGAACCACTCGACGTGGACGGTGATGTTCGACTTCTGGCCCGTGACGGTGACGCTCGCGGTCACCCTCGTGCTGCTGGCCCAGGTCCACGCCTGGCTCGCGCTCGTGCTCGGGTTCTGGACACTGGGATACGTGGCCGTCTCCTACGTGCTCGCCAGCCGCTGTCGGGAGTATGCGAAAGCCTTCGCCGCCACCCGCAGCGCGGTGACGGGCAGGATCGTGGACGCGGTCACCAACGTGATGAGCGCGAAGCTCTTCGCTCGGATGGAGCACGAGCGCAGCTACCTCAGGCACTACCTCGATCAGGAAGTGAAGGCCGCGCGGCGCACGTTCTGGTTCATGGAGCGGATGCGCTGGTTTCAGTTTGTGGCCACACTCTCCCTGCAGGTTGGCATGATCGTGTATGCGGCCCGCCTCTGGTTGGAGGGGGCCATTTCGGTGGGCTCATTCGCCATGGTGGCGAGCCTGCTGCTGATGGTGATCAACGACGTGCGCAATCTGAGCCGGCGGTTCCTCGAGTTCTTCGAGTACATCGGCAACATCACCGACGGCGTGAGCGTCATCATCCGGCCGCACGAGGTGATCGATGCCGTGGGCGCGCGCGACCTCGCGGTAACGGCCGGCGAAATCCGATTCGAGAACGTCGACTTCGCCTACCCGGGCGGCGTGCACGTTTTTCGCGGACTGACGTTGGCCGTGCAGCCCGGAACGCGGGTGGGCCTTGTGGGGTTCTCGGGGTCGGGCAAGTCCACGTTCGTCAACCTCATCCTCAGGCTCTACGACATCCAGGGTGGCCGCATCGTCATCGACGGTCAAGACATCCAGCGGGTGACCCAGGACTCGGTGCGACGAGCGATCGCGATGATCTCCCAGGAGCCGATGCTCTTTCACCGATCGCTCCTCGAGAACGTTCGCTACGGCCGCCTGGAGGCGACAGACGACGAGGTGCAGGACGCGGCGCGGAGCGCCCACGCGCACGAGTTCATCACGTCGCTTCCCGACGCCTACGATTCACTCGTCGGTGAACGCGGCGTTCGGCTGTCGGGCGGACAGCGACAGCGCATCGCTATCGCCCGCGCCGTACTCAAGAACGCGCCCATCTTCTTTATGGACGAGGCGACATCGAGCCTCGATTCGGTGACCGAGCGACAGATCCAGGAGTCCATCGAGGTACTCATGCGTGGCCGTACGTCCATCGTCATCGCTCACCGGTTGTCGACCATCGCGCATCTGGACCGGATCGTGGTGTTTCACGACGGCGCGGTCGTCGAGGACGGCACGCACGAGGAACTGCTCGCCCTGCGCGGGCATTACGCACGACTGTGGAGCATGCAGGCCGGAGGGTTCCTGCCCGAGCATGAGGATGAGTCCCGCGGGGTCGCGGTGGCACAGGGGCAGCCGGTGAAGTTATGACCGTTGGTGACGGCCGATTCTCTCGGCGACAGAACGCTGCAACTGTTCGGGATCGGTGATGTTGGACGGCTAGCGCGGATTTCGCTTGTACCTGGCTGACGGTCCTGCTACCCGTGCGGGCCGTGAGCGGATATATGGCTGTGTATTCCCTGGGATCTGCGGACGCGAGCACCGATTTCGGTTCCTCGGGAGCCATGCGCTCATGAAATCCGCGCTAAACGGCAGTATGACCGGCGGGAGCATCTGTGCCCGCCGCTCATGACTCCGGCCGCTACACTAGCGGAAACCGTTGCATCGACCGGTTGAATCGGCACGACTAGCAGGCTGCTGAAGAACCCGGGTGATCGGGCCGTTTTCTAAGGATCATGCGAGTCACCACCGACCGACAACGGTGCGCACGGCTGTGCGCTGGCCCCGATCAAGGGGCCGGCGACACGCGCGGCCGGTGATCAGGGACACCTCGCCTCCAGATTCCGCAGCCGGACCAAGTTATAGACCGTGGCGGCGAAGGTAAGCTGCCAATCCACGAGGGCGACACCGCGATGCCGGAGTTTGCGCAAGCCGCCGACGGTCTTCATCCAGCCAAAGACCTGTTCTACGAGTTTCCGTTTCCGCTGACTGACGTGATAGCCCGCATGCCGCGTGGTCCGGCCATCGATCGCACTCCAGCGGACCTTCTGAGCAACGTGGGGCGTGACGGCCCGGATACGGACAGCGGCCACAAAGCTTGCCACATCGTAGCCCTTGTCCGCCCCGACCGTGCTGCCCGGCGGCGCGCTGGCCTCCAGCAACAGCGCCGCTGCCTCGCGTTCGGCGGTCCCCGTCGCGTGAGTCGCGCAGACGTTGGCGACAAGTCCCTGTCGATTGTCCAGCAGCACGTGGCCCAGATACGCCAGCTTGGCTTCCTTCCCCTGGCCCTTCCGAGGCAGCATCGCCTCCGGATCGGTCGTCGACTGGTGCGTGTCGTTGCGCCGCCGCTCCCCGTGGAAGTTGACCGTGGGATTCCCGGGGTCATCGGGCGGGTCGCTCTCCGCCGCGTCCCGGCACCGAAAGCTCTTCAGGCTGGCCCACGCTTCCAATTGGGTCCCATCCACAGTGAAGTGTTCGTCCGAGAGCAGCCCGGCCGCCCGCGCGTGGGCCTGCACCGCATCAAAGAAGGCGGCCGCGAGATCGCCCGCCAGCAGCCGGTCGCGATTCTTGGTAAACGTGGTGGGATGCCAAACCGGGTCGTCCAAATTCAAGCCCACGAACCAGCGGAACAGCAGGTTGTAATTGAGCTCTTCCATCAGCAGCCGCTCGCTCCGCACCGTGTAGAGCACCTGCAGCAACAACGCGCGCAGCAGCTGTTCCGGCGGGATCGACGGACGCCCTGTGTTGGCGTACAGGCCGGCGAACCTGCGCGACATCGTTCTCAGCGCTTCGTCCGTCAGCGCGCGAACCGCGCGGAGCGGATGGTCGGCTGGCACGCGCTGTTCCGGCGACAGGTAGCTGAACATGTGAGTGCTTTGCTCATCGTGTCCGCGCATGATGGGGCTCCCTTCAGCGGTGTTGGGAGCATGGTAGTACGCCGGGATCGATCTGTCGATCCCATTTCACGGAGTTTTTCAGCAGCCTGCTAGTCTTTCCTTTGCAACCAGGAGGCTTCTGATGCGACGGCGCTTCATGACTCGATGGTTTGGCGTTCTCGGTGTGACCCTCGCGTTGGTGGGTCTGATCGACCAGGGTGTTGTGAGCGCCCAAACGCTGGCTGAGACTCAACAAAGAGCGGAACAGGGTGACGCCGACGCTCAGTACATCCTCGGCGTCAGTTATGCCGCCGGGGAGGGCGTGCCGCAGGATTTCGCCCAAGCGGTGGCCTGGGTTCGCAAAGCGGCGGACCAGGGCCTCGGCGCCGCGACGTTCAACCTCGGTTTCATGTACGCCACCGGGCTGGGCGTGCCGCAGGACGACGCCCAAGCTGTGGCCTGGGTTCGCAAAGCGGCGGACCAGGGCCACGCCGGCGCGCAGATCAGCCTCGGCTTCAGGTACGCCACCGGGCAGGGCGTGCCGCAGGACGACGCCCAGGCGATGGCGTGGTATCACAAAGCGGCTGAGCAGGGCCGCGCCACCGCGCAGTTCAACCTCGGCGGCATGTACGCCACCGGGCAGGGCGCGCCGCGGGACTACGTGGAGGCACACAAGTGGAACAGCCTCGCAGCGTCACGAGCCACAGGTGATGCTCAGAAACAATATGCACAGAACCGTGACGCACTAGCTCAGCTGATGACCCCGGCGCAGATCGCCGAGGCGCGGCAACGCGCCGCCGAGTGGCAAGCGGCCTTTGAGCAGCGGCAGGCTGAGTAGGCTGCATAAGGGCGAGAGGCACTGCGCGCGGGAGAGGTCCTGCCTAGCGGCTCGTGCTTATCCGGTTGTTTCAGCAAGCCACCACCGGTAGTGTATCGGCGTGGCGCGCCCGTCGTTTCCGAAGAATCTCCGGGAGTTTCAGCGGCAATTTGCGACCGCCGAGGCCTGTCAGGACTACTTGGCGGCGTGCCGCTGGCCGGACGGCTTTGTGTGTCCCCGGTGCCGGCACGCGCGCGGCTATCGCCTGACCACACACCGGCGCTGGCAATGTGCGGCGTGCCGGTATCAGGTGTCGCTGACCGCCGGGACGATTCTCCACAACACGAAGACGCCGCTCCTGGTGTGGTTCTGGGCGGCCTATTTGACGGTTACCGACAAGCGGGGCCTCTCGGCGCTCCTGCTGCAGCGGCAGTTGGGCCTGCGGCGGTACGAAACGGCGTGGCTGCTGTTGCACAAGCTGCGGCGCGCGATGGTGAACGCGGGGCGGGAGCCCTTATACGGCGACGTGGAGATCGATGACACCTGGGTGGGCGCGCCCCAGGCCGGCCTGCGCGGCAGTCGCCAACTCAAGGGGCGGAAAGCCGCGCTGGTGCTGGTGGCGGTGGAACGACGCGGGGATCGGTCGGGTCGGGTCCGCATGTCCGTGATCCCGAACTTCAAACAATCGACGATGCTCGCGTTCGTCACTCACCACATTGCGCCGGGGGCGACGGTCTACACCGACGGGCTGAAAAGTTTCGATGGGCTCCAGGCCGCTGACGTGAGACACGTCGCCCGCCCGCAACCGATCCGGAGCGCCCTGCACAGGGGGGGTGCCCTCCGTCGTGCCTTTGGCCGACCGCGTCATCGGCAATTGCCAACAGTGGTTGATTGGCACGCACCACGGCGTCAGCAAGGCGCAACTACAGGTCTACCTCGATGAGTTCGTGTTTCGGCACAATCGGCGGCGGCACCCGATGGCCGCCTTTCAGACCCTGCTGGGCCTGGGGACCGGACGGACGCCCACGCCCGCCCGACGGATTCGCGGCGCGCAGGACGTGCGCCCCCCAGGCTGATCGCAAGATATAGGGGTTAGCTGAAACAACCGGATAAGCACGAGCGGCCTAGTGTTTAGGAATCCCAGCTTCGGCCGCGCCCCGGCGGCCCCTTGCTATCAGTGAGCCACCACGACGGGTTCTATTCCGCCTCACGCAGTGATGACAACTTCCCCTCGCGCGTACCCCTCTTCCAGGTAGCGGATTACCTCGGGTACCTGGCTGAGCGGGTAGGTCCGCAGAGTTTCAGAGGGCTTGGGCTCACGACAGTCTCGACTCACCGACCGTACAGCTGGACCAGCAAGCGGTCGATTTCTGGATCCCCGCGATACTCCTCCAGAATGTGAAGGCACGAGGCGTTCACAGTGAGCGGCGGTGTCACCTCAGTGATGGCCGTCGCTAGCGTGCGGCGTATCGCCGGAACATCGCGCAGACCAGCGTAGATCGACAACGGCGCAAATGCGGGCACGTACTCACCGCGCGAGCCGCGATCCGCGAGTTCGACGAGCAGGCGGCTCGCCTCGTCGCGGCGTACGGCCGTCCGATCATGGGAGATACTCACATCACACCATCCATGAACTTGGTTCTCAGGGCGTCGCGATCGACTTTCGCGCCCCGCAGATAGACCTGAGAAATACGCCTGGTGTTGTTGATGTCGTCCAGGGGGTTCGCGTCGAGCACCACGAATGACGCGCTCTTTCCTTCGGTCACGGTCCCGAGATCGTCGAGTCCGAGGATCCTGGCGTTCACACTCGTGGCTGCCATGATCGCCTCCATCGGACTGAGCCCGCAGGTGACCATGTCCCTCATCTCGGTATGTGCTGTCCAAGCAACGTTGAACGCAACCGACACGGCGCCGGAGTCCGTTCCCAGGCCGATGGCCATTCCGGCTTCGTGCTTCTTCACGAGATTGCGGCACTGAAGCGAAAAGAACAGAGCTCCTGGGTCATCAGGGCCTGCAGCCTGCCGGTTCTCGATCTCCTCCCGTAGCCTCTCTATCTCGAACGCCGGCAGCGTCTCGCTCAGCCAGGACATGTCGTCCATAGTCAGAAGATTGCCGGGAAGGTTCGGAAGGGTCCACACTTCCGGGTATTGCCGAACCAGCGCCAGTTACTCGTCGTCCACGTCCCGGTCGCGGACCGAGTGTGCGAATCCGTCAATCCCGGCCCGAAGCAGGTCCTTCGCATCGGCCAGGGCGCTCGTTCTTCCCACATGTGCGACGACTTGCATTCCGTAGGAGTGCGCTTCATCGATGATCGCGCGGTACACGTCTGGTTCGAGCTGGGGCACCGCGCCGCCTCGACTATCGACCCACACCTTCACGATCTGGACGCCGTGGCTGTGAAGCTCCTGCACCGCCGCCCTTCCCTCTTCCTCGTTAATCGCGCCACGCGGAATCCCGAGGAGGTGAGCGGATTGCGGCCCCCCTGTGGGTGTGGCCGCGATTCCGCGACCCGATGTGAGGAAGAGCGCCGCGTTCGGAATCACCTCATCCCGCAGCTGGAACGCGAGTGGCTCGTCGAACTCGAGGCCGAGGCTCATTGTGGCGCCCACGCCGTGGTACGCAGTTCGCTCGAGATGCTCCACGAGGTTCTCGCGGGTGTAGTTCTCGGTGCGGTTCGTCCCGGCTTTGATATTCGGAAGCCCAATGTGCTGGTGAGCGTCGATGAGCGCCGGGATCACGGTCTGACCGGACAGATCCACCCGCGCAGCCCCTTCCGGCGGCTCCGCTTCACCCTGTCGCCCCACCCAGGTGAAGGTGTCCCCTTCGACGAGGAACGCGGAGTTCTCGATGGGTGTGCTGCCGCCCCCCCCAATCAGGCGGGCACCTTCGAACCACATCACATCTCCCGACGCAGCGGGGATCTCGGTGCCCGGCGAGCAGGCAGCGACGCCACAGCACAGCAGGAAGGACAAGAAGGAAAGTGTTGCGTACCGTGACATCGCAGCCTCCTCGGATCTCGTTGACGTCGGACAAACAGCCACACGCTTGCGACCGCGGGCACAAAGATAGCGCACCCCCGCCTAGAAACAGTAGTCGCTCACGCGCGAGTCAAGCTTGGTCTGGTTGCCTCATTTCCTGCCACATCGTATTGGTCCGCATCATCGCGTTGAGGATCGTCAGGAGCTTTCGCATGCAGGCGATGAGGGCGACCTTCTTCGGCTTGCCGGCGGCGACGAGGCGAAGGTAGAAGACGCGAATGACCGCGTTGCGTCGGGTGGCGACGAGCGCGCCCATGTATAACACGGCGCGGACCGGCGCGCGGCCTCCCCAGGCGACGCGCTTCCCTCGGTGGGTGCCGCTGTCACGCGCGAGGGGCGCGACGCCGACAAGCGCGGCAATCTGCTTGCGATTCAGCCGGCCGAGTTCAGGTAGGTCGGCGAGGAGCGTGCGGCTGACCACGGGACCGATGCCGGGGACAGTGCGGAGCAGATTCTCCCTCGCCCGCCAGGCGGGGCTCTTTTGGATCGTGTCGTCGAGATCGCGATCGACGGCCGCGACCCGGCGCTCGAGCCAGCGGATATGGCGGGTGATCTCTTGGCGAATGGGCGCCCCGGCATGCTCCAGGCGATTGCGTTCCGCGGTCAACATGTCTAAGAGCTGCCGGCGACGGGTACTGAGCGCCGCGAGCGGCTGCAGGACCGCATCCGGCACCGGCCGCGGCGCGGGCTGCACCCGTTCGGCAAAGAGCGCGAGCAGCTGCGCATCGAGGCGGTCCTTTTGCCAGCTGCCCCGTGGCTTTGCCGAAGTCGTGCACCTGGCGCGGATTCGCCACGACGACGGGGAGGGCCGCCGCGGCGAGCGCCACGACGAGCGCGGTTTCGTAGCCGCCGGTCGCTTCCAGGACGATCAGACGCGGCGCCAGGGCGCGGAGACGATCGACGGTGGCCGCGATGCCAGCGGTCGCATTCAGCGCCGTCCACGACGTGCCCGCCGGGCGGCAGGCCACCACGAAGTCGGCCTTCGCGATGTCGATGCCCACGAAAATCGGAGTCGATGTCATGAGAACCTCCAGGTCAGACAGATCCGTCTTGGCCCGGCCTTGCAGATACGGGGTCGCACCCCCTGGCAACTGTACGGGCTCACGGACGAGCCGCCAACGACGCCCTCGCTATCTCACGGTCTGGGTGACCGAGGTCCTTTCGAGCTGTCGTCAGCGGATGGGCGGATCCTAGATAGACCGTCCGGAATCAAGATACAAGGTCCCTGTACACGGCCTACTGTTTAGGAATCCCGGCTCCAGCGCCCTGGAAGCCCTCCCGCGCGGATTGCTAAACACTGCGCGACAAGGGAGGATTAGCCGTGAGGGGCTACGGCTCCCCACCTCCGGCGAGTGCGAGTGCTCGGGTCTACTTTCCTCCCTGCTATAGTGGCCTCCGCTCGAGAGTGCTCCAGTATGACTCTTCATCAAATTATTCTATTCACACTGCTGGTCGGCGTTTTCGTGTCATTGATCTGGGGCCGGTGGCGATACGATCTGGTTGCGTTCGCCGCCCTCGTCATGGCGGTGATGACCGGTGTCGTGCCAGCGGCCGATGCCTTTTCGGGATTCGGTCATTCGGCGACGGTGATCATCGCCCTGGTGCTCATCGTGAGTCGCGCCCTGATCAATTCCGGCGTGATCGAGTTGCTTGGACGGCATCTCGTGTCCGCTACCAGAGGCCTCGGCGCCCACATCGGTATCATGTCGGCCGTCGCTGCCGGCCTTTCCGCGGTCATAAACAATGTAGCCGCGCTCGCAGTGTTGATGCCGGTAGATCTTCAGGCCGCTGCCAAGGCGAACCGAAGCCCTGCATTGACGCTGATGCCGCTCTCGTTCGCATCGATCCTGGGCGGCATGATCACGCTGATAGGCACACCGCCCAATATCATCATCGCCGAATACAGAAACGACGCGTTGGGCGAGCCCTTCGGGATGTTCGATTTCGCGCCGGTGGGGTTGGCGTGCGCGATGGCGGGCGTCCTGTTCGTCACGACGCTCGGTTGGCGCCTGATTCCTGGAGATCGCGCTCTGCATGACTCGGGCAAGGAGTTGCGCGAGCTGGGCGAATACATCGCTGAGCTCAAGGTCTCAGACGGTGCGCCCATCATCGGTAAGCGCGTCGCCGAACTCGACCCGATCGCCGAGAAGAAGGAGGCGATCATCGTCGGACTCATCCGCCAACGGCGGCGCCTGCCTGGCGCGGCCAGGCGAGAAGCAGTCAGGGCTGGCGACATCGTGGTTATCCAGGCCAGACCAAAGGCGATCGATCAACTAGTCGGCGAGCTCGGGCTCGAGTACGTCCGGCGTTTGGCGGGGACCAATGCGCCTCAGGATGAGGATCTCGGCCTAATGGAGGTCGTCGTGCCCCAGGGGGCGCGTATCGAAGGGCGCTCGGCGCGATCGTTGCGACTGCTGAATCGTCATGACGTGACGCTCTTGGGAGTGTCCAGACAGGGACGGCCGTTCCGGGAGCAGATTCGCGACGTCGAGATAGAGGCCGGGGATGTATTGCTACTGCTGGGTCCAAGCGAGGAGCTGGCCGATATTGCGAGTTGGCTCGAGTGCCTGCCGCTTGCCGAGCGCGGACTGCACATCGTACAGAGAAGCAAGGCGCCGTTGGCGGTGGGCATCTTTGCCAGCGCGGTGCTGTTGGCAAGCCTCGGTCTGGTCTATCTTCCCGCGGCACTGGCTGGGGCGGTTGTGCTCCTCGTGGCGACGAAGATCGTCCCAGTGCGCCAGCTCTATGAGTCCGTCGAGTGGCCGGTCATCGTCCTGCTCGGCTCGATGATCCCGATTGGCGCCGCGCTGGAAACCAGTGGAGGCACGCAACTAATTGCGGAATCCATCATCGGGTTGACTGCGGGGTCATCGCCAGCGGTTGTGCTCACAATCCTGATGATCGTGACCATGACACTGTCCGATGTCATGAACAACACCGCCACGGCGGTGATTGCGGCGCCGATCGCCATCGATATCGCCGGCAGCCTGGGCGTGAATGCTGATCCGTTTCTGATGTGCGTCGCGGTGGCGGCGTCTTGCGCTTTCCTGACGCCCATCGGGCACAAGAACAACACGTTGATCATGGGGCCCGGCGGGTATCACTTTCGCGACTACTGGCGGATGGGGTTACCCCTGGAGATACTCATCATCGGCGTCGGCGTGCCAGCGATCCTGTGGTTCTGGCCGCTCTGAGTCCCTGAGAAGGGAGGTTATTCGCGAAGAGATCGGGGAAGGTAGAGCGCCTCGTCAACCGGGATCGCGCCATGCGCAATGCGCTGCGGCAGATCGACGCCCTCGACGAGTTCCATCACGAGCGCGATGATGCCCGCGCTCTTTTCGAGGCCGTGGATGGCCGCAATATTGGGATGATTCAACGAGGCGAGGGTCTTGGCTTCCCTTTGGAAGCGCGCGAGCCGGTCGGCGTCGTGCGCGAAGGCTTCCGGCAGGATCTTGATCGCGACGTCGCGGTCTAGCTTCGTGTCGCGGGCCCGATACACCTGGCCCATCCCGCCTTCGCCGATCTTGTCGGTGACCTCATAGACGCCGACGCGGGTGCCGGGCGTGAGGGCCAAGTGGCTGATTTTACGGGCCGTGAGCTTCGCCGCGTTATGGACGTCCCAACGCCCGTCTCCACACGGATCGTTTTCACTTCCGGCCCGCATGGCATTGTGGTGTAGCCTCTTTTTCGGTAGAACTGGTGAGGTGCAGATCGCCGTTCCAATGGTTGAGACCATGATCTACCGGCCGGTCCGGTTCTTCGTACTAACGTTCGCCGTCACGTGGGTGTGCTGGTTCGCGGCGCCCTACCTTGGAGATGCGCATAACGGTGATGCGATGTTCCTCGTTCTCATGTTGATCGGCTTGTTGGCTCCGTTTGCCGTAGCCTTGTATCTGACGTTCGCGGCCGGGAATGAAGCGTTGAAGAAAACGTTCTTCAACAAGCTGCTCAATATCAGATTGATCCGGCTGCGCAGCTTGACTCTGTTCATGGTTCTCTTTCCCGCATCGATGATCGCATCGATACTGATTTCGACGACGTTCGGTTACTCGTTGGACCAGTTCGAGGTGGCGGACGAGTTCTCGTTCACCGTTGGAGCCGTACCGACCCTGCTGTTGCTGCTGCTCGCTGCCGGTTTCGAGGAGCTAGCTGTTGAAGTCAAACACGTTGTTCATCACGCAGCACTCGTGAGTCGTGACACGGGCGGTTCATAGTGCAAGCTGGCGTGCGGCCGGTCGTGATTGTAGTAGCGCAGCCACGGGCGAAGGGCTCGCCGGCGGTGGCGAGACGTCTGATACGGCTGGACATAGGCCCACTCACGCAGCAGCGTCTGAATGAAGCGCTCAGCCTTGCCGTTGGTCCGCGGCGTATAGGGGCGCGTCCGCAGATGGCGCAGCGCGTGGGCCTGACAGGCTGTCCGAAACCGCCGGGACACGTAGCCGCTGCCGTTATCGCTCATGACGCGATGGACGGTGATCTGCCGCGCCGCGTACCAAGCGACGGCTCGGTCCAAGAAAGCGGCACAGGTGGTCCCCGTCTGGTCGCCCAGGACCTCGACGTAGGCCAGCCGCGTATGGTCGTCCACCGCCACATGCACGTACTCCCAGCCCGCCCCCGGTGACGCCTGCCGGGGATTCCCATGAATCCGATGGCCTACACGCCGAAAGCGCCCCAGCGGCTTGATGTCCACGTGTAGCAGATCGCCAGGGTGCGGCCACTCGTAGCGCTGGATCGGGACGGGCGGCGGGCCTGGGAGCCGGTTGAGTCCCAGCCGCCGCAGCCAGGCCCCCACCGTCGAGCGGGGCATCCGCAAGGCGCGGGCAATGGCCCAGGCCGGCAGGCCGTGTTGCTCGCGGAGCTGCCGGATGAACGTGACCCGGATCGCCGGCGTGACATGCGGAGTCCGCTGCGGCCGGGACGATCGGTCCTCCAGCCCGGCTGCACCCTCTTCGCGGAACCGGCGCACCCATTTCGCAACCGTGCGGACACTTACGCCGTAGCCCTCGGCCACGGCGTCGTGCGCCCACTCATCGAACAGGACACGGCGCACCAATTCCAGGCGCGAAGTCGGGGTCGTCTTGGCATTACGATGAAGCGTCATCCGGGGCCTCCTCTGGTCAGAACGGTGGTCTGGAAACTCCATTCTTTTCAGAGTGCTCCGGATGAACAACGTGTTTAGCAAAGACAGCTAGGCTGGAGAGGCTATGCCGTCGAGAGTTTGAACACGAATCGCAGCTACTTTCGGGCGACGGCGATCTTCGGCGTTCTCTGGTCGTTGTGGCACCTGCCGATGTTCTTCATTCCGAATTCCTACCAGGCACAGTTGCTTCAGGAGGATTCTCTTCTGGCAGTGAACTTCTTCGTGAGCATCGTGCCTCTGGCCTTCATCATCAGCTCGTTTTGCAAGAAGAACAGCGGCAGCATTTTGGGCGCGGTGCTGGTGCATGCGATCGTCAATTTCACTCAGGAATTCTTCGAAGTGTCGCCCTACACCAAATGTATTCAGACGCTCGTTCTGATCGCTGTTGCGGCTGCTTTCGTCATAGCCGATCGGGACGCATTTTTCGACGATCCCGCCGTAACGGGGTGATACCCGCTTTCATCCCCGCGATCGGGCAGTCAACCCGGCTGCCCCGGGCAATCTGCGGGGCCAGGGGCGCATAACGGGTCTTCGGTTAACAACGGGAATGCCTAGCAGGCTGCTGAAGAACCCGGGTGATCGGGCCGTTTTCTAAGGATCATGCGAGTCACCACCGACCGACAACGGTGCGCACGGCTGTGCGCTGGCCCCGATCAAGGGGCCGGCGACACGCGCGGCCGGTGATCAGGGACACCTCGCCTCCAGATTCCGCAGCCGGACCAAGTTATAGACCGTGGCGGCGAAGGTAAGCTGCCAATCCACGAGGGCGACACCGCGATGCCGGAGTTTGCGCAAGCCGCCGACGGTCTTCATCCAGCCAAAGACCTGTTCTACGAGTTTCCGTTTCCGCTGACTGACGTGATAGCCCGCATGCCGCGTGGTCCGGCCATCGATCGCACTCCAGCGGACCTTCTGAGCAACGTGGGGCGTGACGGCCCGGATACGGACAGCGGCCACAAAGCTTGCCACATCGTAGCCCTTGTCCGCCCCGACCGTGCTGCCCGGCGGCGCGCTGGCCTCCAGCAACAGCGCCGCTGCCTCGCGTTCGGCGGTCCCCGTCGCGTGAGTCGCGCAGACGTTGGCGACAAGTCCCTGTCGATTGTCCAGCAGCACGTGGCCCAGATACGCCAGCTTGGCTTCCTTCCCCTGGCCCTTCCGAGGCAGCATCGCCTCCGGATCGGTCGTCGACTGGTGCGTGTCGTTGCGCCGCCGCTCCCCGTGGAAGTTGACCGTGGGATTCCCGGGGTCATCGGGCGGGTCGCTCTCCGCCGCGTCCCGGCACCGAAAGCTCTTCAGGCTGGCCCACGCTTCCAATTGGGTCCCATCCACAGTGAAGTGTTCGTCCGAGAGCAGCCCGGCCGCCCGCGCGTGGGCCTGCACCGCATCAAAGAAGGCGGCCGCGAGATCGCCCGCCAGCAGCCGGTCGCGATTCTTGGTAAACGTGGTGGGATGCCAAACCGGGTCGTCCAAATTCAAGCCCACGAACCAGCGGAACAGCAGGTTGTAATTGAGCTCTTCCATCAGCAGCCGCTCGCTCCGCACCGTGTAGAGCACCTGCAGCAACAACGCGCGCAGCAGCTGTTCCGGCGGGATCGACGGACGCCCTGTGTTGGCGTACAGGCCGGCGAACCTGCGCGACATCGTTCTCAGCGCTTCGTCCGTCAGCGCGCGAACCGCGCGGAGCGGATGGTCGGCTGGCACGCGCTGTTCCGGCGACAGGTAGCTGAACATGTGAGTGCTTTGCTCATCGTGTCCGCGCATGATGGGGCTCCCTTCAGCGGTGTTGGGAGCATGGTAGTACGCCGGGATCGATCTGTCGATCCCATTTCACGGAGTTTTTCAGCAGCCTGCTAGTTGCATCGACTATCGTCTCGATACTCCGTCGCCACCCATCCGGGAGCACAGCGGCTCGTCCAGGCCTCGCGGTCGTTGTGGGCTGACGGGCCACTGAAGGCCCTGCGCCGTGTGTCGCGCTGAGAGACGCGTCGCAGAACGACAGCGCCGAAGGAGAGGTCGCTTCCCCATGCCTCGAAGCATCGAGCGGGTCGGTTCCGAGCCGATCCGGCGGCAATTGCGCGACGAACGCTCTGTCAGGCTCGCGTCCTCATGCCCCTTCGAGTCTTTGTTCCCACCATTCGCGGCCCTGCGCCTCTGTCCACGCACGCGCGTCACCCGCAACTTGTAGAGCCTGCGCCAATTTGTCGGCGCTCTGCGGCCTGTCCTCAGGACGCTTGGCGAGACACTGCAGGATGACCTCATCCAGCGCGGGAGGTATCGGCAGTTCGCTGCACTGAGACGGCGGTGGCGGCTCGTCGCGAGCGTGCTGTGTCAGCATGTCCATGACGGTCGCTCCCTGGAATACTGTTTGGCCGGTCAGTAGCCAGAAGGCGACGCACCCGACGGCATACAGGTCCGTCCGCCCGTCAGACGCGGCATCGCCAAGTACCTGCTCGGGAGCCATGAAGGCTGGTGTGCCCGCGATGACGTTCGCGACCGTCAGCTGAGCCATCGCTTCTCTGTCGCCGACGTCGTGTCGCAGTTTGACCATACCGAAGTCCAGAACTTTAACGAAATCGAACTTCCGTCCATACCGGCAGACGTGAATGTTGGACGGCTTAATGTCGCGATGCACGAGCCCAGCCGCATGGGCCTCGCTGAGTGAATCGCACACTTGGGTCAGCAGATGCACCGCCCTCTCCGCAGGTAGCGGGCCGAACCTTTTGACAAGAACCTGGGCGTCGTAGCCGTCGAGAAGCTCCATCACGTAGAAGAAGGTCCCGGTGTCTGAGATCCCGAAGTCGTAGAGCTCGATCGTGTGCGGGGAACGGAGCGATGCGGTGGCCTGCGCCTCGCGCTCAAACCGGGCCAGGGCGATCTGCCGAGTGTCAGCGTCACCGCCCAGGGCTTCCGGGCGGATGAGCTTAATCGCGGCGGCCCGGGCCAACATGCGGTGCTCGGCCTTCCACACCTCACCCATCCCACCGCGGCCGATCCGATCGATCAACCGGTAACTACCCATTTCCCGAGCGCGACCCACATCCGCGCCCAACTTGTAGACCACCCGCGCGCCGACGTACCCCATCAGCACGACCAGGCCGTACCCCAACGCGAACAAAAAATAAACTCCGGCCAGCCTACCGCCATGATCGCTCCCGGACCGAATCGAATCGACAGGGCCAACACGATAGGCACGGCACTCACGGATGCGATCATGGCCAGCAGGGCTCTGCGGGGCGGCGTGGGTACGACCATCGCGTAGAGCAACACCCAACTCGCGACCCACGACATGCCGACCCCTCCGTATTCTCCTGGGCGGCGCTGGATCGGCGCGTAGAACTCGGAATATTCCGCGGTCGCGATCCCGAAGCTGATCACTACCTCGAACACAAGCCCAAGGTTGAGCACCGTGGCGGCGGGGAGCTTCGAGTACTTGGTGATAGCAGCCACCGCCAAGGCCAGGCTGATGGAGATGACGCCCGGCGCCCACCGTATAGTTCGCTCGAAGAGATCCGCCAGTTGGTCTGCTCCGCCGATGACCACATCCCCGAAGTTGGCCGCGAAGAACACGAAGGCAATGAGCAGGGCCAGAATATGCAGGCGCCGCTGGGCGTCCTTGAGGAGATCGTCTGGCAGTGTTCGCGACCACGTCGACGTCTTGCGGCCCGATTCAGGTCGAAGATCCCCCGGCTGGAGCAGCGTATGAGCCGTCATATCTCGTTCTTGTGGGCTGCGCGGATGAGCGCCAAGTCACTGAATTATATGGCCTAAAGGGACCGCGAACGAGATAGCGGACGCGCGTGGCCCGTACACGGGCTAGTGTTTACCCAAAGGGGGCGGCTGACGCCGGACGAGGGCTGGTCAGCAGCGGCGGGTGGCCACGTCACACATGACGAGACCGGCTGCGGGCAGCCCGTGGTGGAAGTCCAGCGGCATTCGACGATTGATGCATCCTCGCGGTCTGCGTTGCTCCTCCCTCCAATACAGGCGGTATTCTCGGTCGTCGCGCCTTGTTCGCGAGGCGCCTCACTCGTCTCGGTGCGATGCCGGACTTTCACCACGGACTGCTAGTGAATCGTCTTCGTCTTCCCGTCCATGTAGTCCATCAGGACGTACTGGCCGAGCGTGTGGGGCGTCGTGAAATACGCCTTGCCGCGGCAGATGGACGCGACCCGCCGGACAAACGCCACCAGGTCATGGTCGCGCGCCAGCATGAAGGTGTTGATCATGATGCCGGCCTTCTGGCACGCGTTCACTTCCGCAAACGTCTCGGCGACGATGTACGGATCGAGACCAAACGCGTTCTTGTAAATCCTCCCGTCAGGGCGGGTGAGCGCGGAGGGTTTCCCGTCGGTCACCATGACGATCTGACGCATGTCCTTCCTCTGGCGCTCGAGGATACGGCGGGCGAGACGGAGTCCTTCGCGGGTATTGGTGTAATACGGGCCAACGCGGACCCGGCCGAGCTGCTTCAACGGGATCTCTTCCGCGGAGTCGTGAAACAACACCGCGTTTAGCGAGTCGCCTGGATACTGCGTGCGTATGAGGTGCGCCAGAGCCAGCGCGACGCGCTTGGCGGGAGTGAAGCGATCCTCACCGTACAGGATCATGCTGTGACTGCAGTCCAGCATGATCACAGTCGCGCAGGAACTCTGGTATTCGCTCTGCGTCACCATCAGGTCGGGGTAGTCAACATCGATGGCCGCGGCGGCACCGGTTCGTCCGCCGGCCTGGTGGCCATAGGCTCGGCCTTCCGCGTGCAGTCGGCGGACGGCGTTGAGAATCGTGCCGCTCGCATCCAGATTCATCGTGTCGCCGAACTCGTAGGGTCTGGACGCCGCAATCGCTTCAACCCCTGTGGCCAGGTGACGCGTGTCGTGACGGCCAGCACTGCGCCGACCCACGGCGCCGAGGAGATCCCGCAGCGCGCGATACCCGAGAAAGTCCAGCGCCTTGTCGGTGACCTCGAACGTGACGGGCCCTGTGTCCTCGCCGACACCGCCGCCTGATCCGCGCCGGTGCTCGCGCTCGCGCTCAAGGTCCGGCGCGGCTGTGATGAACCCCTGCTCCATCATGCGGTCGATGATTTGTTGGACAAGATCCTCGATCTGTTGTCGTCCGGCCTCCTGATCTCCGTCGGCGGGATCGCCGAGCAGCTGTTGCAGCGCATCATCCGAGAGTACGCCACCGCTAAACAGCGCCTCCAAGATGGCGTCATGCAATGCCTGCATGGTTCGGTCTTCATCGTCGTCGGACCCAATGCCCCACGGATCGCTAAAACCGCTGGACAGCAGCATGTCAGAGAGCTGTGACACAAGATCTTCGAGATCGACCTCGTCAAGCAGTTTGCCGGTGTACTTCGTGTAGCGATATTTCATCGGGTTAGGACATGGCCAGGCGGTCGTGCCTGTGGGCACGAGACACCGATCAGTTGTAGTACTTTTTCTTCCCCTCTCCGGCGGGCATCGTCATCTCGTCCGGAAACGCCGCCTCCCGCGTGGGACGCCGGAGGGGCGTCTCAGTCGCCTGATAGCCGCCCTCGTCGTTGCGGCCGATTTTCTTCAGCGCACAGAGTCCTTCGAGCGCAAAGTCGATCCCCGACGCCAGGAGTGGGGCTGACGCGTTTGCAGGGACGCCGGCAGCCTGCGCCAGCTCAGCCAGCCCTTGCACCTGGCTCGTGCTCTTCAGCAGGTCCTCGGCGCTGGTCGAGTCCGCCAGCTGTAGGCTTCCGCCGAGCTCGAACCACTCGACCACCTGCCGGGTTTCGAGGTGCCCGAGATACCCATCGGCGACACTGGCGACCGCCGCTCGTATCAACTCCCGGGCGATCGCCTCGGCACCCTTCATCTCGCCCTCGTATTCCATCTCGAACTTACCGGTAATGGAGGGAAGCGCGGCATAGATGTCGGTCACGCGTGGGATCGCCACTGGTTCGCCGGTCGCCAGGGCGCGCCGCTCGGCGTTGGACAGCACGTTTTCGATGGCCGAGATGGGCAGCCGCTGACTCACACCAGAGCGCTTGTCGATGCGGCGATCCTGCCTGGCCTGAAACGCCACCTCTTCGACAATCTCTGCGACGAAGGTCGGGACCTCGGCCTGGAGCGTGGACTCCCGGCGGGAAAGCCACGCCTCCTGCGCCGTGATCGTCATGCCTTCTGCGCGGCCCGCGGGATAGTGGGTCCTGATTTCCGACCCGATGCGGTCCTTGAGGGGCGTGATGATCTTGCCGCGCGCGGTGTAGTCCTCTGGATTGGCCGTGAAGGCCATCAGCACGTCCAGCGGGAGCCGAACCGGATAGCCCTTAATCTGCACGTCGCCTTCCTGCAGAATGTTGAAGAGTCCCACCTGAATCTTGCTGGCGAGGTCAGGAAGCTCGTTGACGGCGAAGATACACCGGTTAGCCCGTGGCAATAGGCCGTAGTGCATCGTCAGTTCGCTGGACAGCTGCAGAGCAGACCTGGCCGCCTTGATCGGATCGATGTCGCCGACCATGTCGGCAATCGTCACATCCGGTGTGGCGAGTTTTTCGACGTAGCGGGCGTCACGCGGCAGCCACGCGATCGACGTCTGGTCTCCCTCGGCGGCGACTCGTGCGCGGCACGATCCACAAATCGGCGCGAGTGGATCGTCGTTGATCTCACATCCCGCCATCACGGGGATGTTGTCGTCGAGAAGCGTGACGAGTGCGCGCAGCAGCCGCGTTTTGGCCTGGCCTCGTAAACCCAGCAAGATGAAGTTGTGCCTCGAGAGGAGGGCATTGACGAGCTGCGGAACCACGGTCTCGTCGTAGCCGACGATACCGGGAAAGAGCGGTTCGTTGGCGCGCAGCTTCCCGATGAGGTTCTGGCGGACCTCCTCATGAACGCTGCGACGCAACACATCACCATGCTCAACGGCGCGCCGGAGCTCGCCGAGCGTGGTCACGATGGAATTCGGCATGCCGCGATTCTACTAGTACTGCTCTGCCACTTCGCTACGGGAGGGTGCCAGATCGCCATCGGGTGACGGCCCGGGCATCTGCTCCCCGAGCGGGGCTCTGCGATCAGGCTTCGGCTGTCGGGATGTGCACATGAACGAGGGCTCTATCCCTCACCCCGACGCCCCGGTTACCCTAGCGGCACGTGCCTTTCTTTGACTTCCGGCGTCCGCTCGTGTTCGCGCACCGCGGAGGCTCCGCGCTCGGTCCGGAGAATACGCTGGCCGCTTTCGATGTGGGTATGCGCGTCGGCGCTGACGGCCTTGAGCTGGATGTGCATCTGTCGGCTGATGGCGTGCCGATCGTCCACCACGACACGACGCTGGACCGAACGACCTCGGCGTCAGGGCCGGTAGCGGCACGAACGGCGGCGGAACTGGCTCGGGTCGACGCCGGCTATCAATTCGCCGGGCGCGGCGACTTTCCGTTCAGGCGGCAGGGCGTCGGCGTTCCGTCACTCAGCGATGTGTTGCGGATGTATCCGGACTTGCCGCTTATCGTTGAGATGAAAGTCGATTCGCGCGACATGGGTGAGGCCGTCGCCCGTGAGGTCCGCGCGGCTGGTGCCGCCGATCGGGTGTGCGCCGCCGGTTCCGGCGCACGGAGCGCGGCGGCCGCGCGGGCCGCGCTGCCTGAGATGGCGTGCAGCGCGAGCCGCCCCGAAGCGCGGCTCGCGGTGTATCGCGCGCTAGCCGGATGGCCGGTGCGCCGAACTCGGTACGGCGGCTATCAGGTGCCGGAACGGACCAGCCTGCTCCGGGTGGTGTCTCCCCGCTTCGTGCGGTATGCCCACGAGGCCGATGTCAAGGTGCAGGTCTGGACAGTCGATGACGAGGCGGATATGCGACGGCTGCTCTCGTGGGGCGTGGACGGCCTGATTAGCGACCGGCCGGATCTCGCCGTCGCCGTGCGGGACACGTGTTGCCCCTGACGAGTGCACCATGGACCACCTCCGGAGGACGGTGTTCCCCTTCGAGCAGGTTCGGTGAGATGATGATCCGATACCTACGTAGGGAAGACTCTACCTATGGACGACATGAATACCTATGCGTGAGCCAGCAGCGAAGGACGGCACCGATCTTGAGGAGCTTGAGACCCGGGAGTGGCTCGATTCGCTCGACTACGTGTTTCAGACGGGAGGGCCGGCGCGCGTCGGCCGCCTACTCGGCCGCCTGAGCGATCACGCGAGGCGCAGCGGTGTCAAGCCCGAATTCACGGCAAACACGCCCTACATCAATACGATCTTCGATTTCGAGCAGCCTCCGTTTCCCGGCAGTCGTGAAATTGAGCGTCGGATCAGGAGCCTGGTCCGGTGGAATGCGATGGCGATGGTGGTCAAGGCCAATCGGCTCGAAGAAGGGATCGGTGGTCATATCTCCACCTACGCGTCGGCGGCGACGCTCTACGAGGTCGGGTTCAACCATTTCTTCAAAGGGAAGGGCGACGACGGCGACGGCGACATCATCTATTTTCAGGGCCACGCGGCGCCTGGTATTTACGCCCGCGCGTTTCTCGAAGGTCGCATCGGTGTCGATCAGCTGAAGAACTTTCGTCGAGAACTCTCTGAGGGCGGCGGCCTCACGTCGTACCCGCACCCATGGCTGATGCCCGAGTTCTGGGAGTTTCCGACGGTCTCGATGGGTCTCGGGCCGATCTGCGCCATCTATCAGGCGCGCTTCATGCGCTACCTGGAGGATCGCGGACTCAAAAAGCGCTCGAATTCGAAAGTATGGGCCTTTGTGGGCGACGGCGAGACGGACGAGCCCGAGTCGCTCGGTGCGATCACGCTGGCCTCTCGCGAGAAACTCGACAATCTGATTTTTGTTGTCAACTGCAACCTCCAGCGCCTCGACGGGCCTGTACGCGGCAACGGTCAGATCATTCAGGAGCTTGAGGCTGCGTTCCGCGGCGCAGGGTGGAACGTCATCAAGGTGATCTGGGGCAGCGAATGGGACGCGCTGCTCGAGAGAGATGGTGACGGTCTGCTCGTCCAGCGCATGGGCGAAATTGTTGACGGCGAGTATCAGAAGTACGCCGTCGAGTCAGGTGCATATCTTCGGAAGCACTTCTGGGGTGCCGACCCCCGGCTGCTCGACATGGTCAAGCACCTGTCTGACGAGGAGCTGAAGAAGCTGCGGATTGGCGGGCACGACCAGGTAAAGGTGCATGCGGCCTACAAGGCGGCCGTCGATCACACTGGGCAGCCCACGGTCATTCTCGCGCGCACGATCAAGGGCTACGGGCTCGGTGAGGCCGGCGAGGGTCGGAACATCACCCATCAGCAGAAAAAACTCAACGAGGATGAACTCCGAGCGTTCCGGGCTCGTTTCGGTGTGCCGATTGGTGACGGCCGGGTCGCCGAAGCCCCCTTCTACCGACCGCCGGACGACAGCCCTGAAGTCACGTATCTGCTCGAGCGGCGTAGACAATTGGGCGGTTTCGTGCCCACGCGCAAGGTCGAGGCCGCGCCGGTCAAGGGCGATACGCTGCCTGCGTTGTTCTCCGAGTTTCATGCCAGCAGCGAGGGCCGCAAGGCGTCGACCACGATGGCCTTTGTGCGGCTGCTGGCCAGGCTGCTCAAGGACGAGGAGATCGGCGAGTTCGTCGTGCCGATCGTACCGGACGAGGCGCGCACCTTCGGCATGGAGGCGCTGTTCAGACAGTGCGGGATTTATTCGCACGTCGGCCAGTTGTACGACCCGGTCGACAGAGATGTGCTGCTGTACTACAAGGAAGCGACCGCAGGGCAGATTCTTGAAGAGGGCATCACCGAGGCAGGGTCGATGGCGTCGTTCATCGCGGCTGGCAGCGCATATGCGACATACGGCGTCAACACAATCCCATTCTTTATCTATTACTCGATGTTCGGAATGCAGCGGGTCGGTGATCTGGTATGGGCCGCGGCGGATACCCGTGCCCGCGGGTTTCTCCTCGGCGGAACAGCGGGGCGGACGACGCTGGCGGGCGAAGGCCTCCAGCACCAGGACGGACACAGCCATCTCCTCTCGCTGGCAGTACCGAATCTCATTTCCTACGATCCGGCGTTCGCGTACGAAATCGCGGTCATCATCGAGGATGGCATCCGACGGATGTACACGGACGGCGAGAGCATCTTCTATTACATCACCGTGATGAACGAGATGTACGAAATGCCAGCGATGCCCGATGGCGCCAGGGAAGGGATCCTCAAGGGCATGTACCGGGTGCGTGCGGCGGCGGAGACATCTGCGCGGTTACGGGCGACCCTGTTGGGCAGCGGTGCGATTCTCAACGAAGTGCTCGCCGCGCAGCAGATTCTAGCCGACCAGTACAAGGTGGCGGCCGATGTCTGGAGCGTCACGAGTTATCAGGAGCTCTATCGAGACGGACATGCGGCCGAGAGGTGGAATCGCCTGCATCCCCGAGAGACGCCTCGCGTGCCGTACGTGACCCAGTGCCTTGGGAAGGCCGATGGTGCGATCGTTGCGGCCTCCGACTACGTCAAAGCGTTGCCGGACACGATCGATCGGTGGCTGCCTCGTCCGCTCACCTCGCTCGGCACGGATGGATTTGGTCGCAGCGAGAGCCGCGCGTCCCTGCGCGATTTCTTCGAAGTCGATGCCAACTACATCGCGGTGTCGGCGTTGGCCGCTCTCGCGCGTGACGGAGCGCTCGATGCGGCGGTGGTAGAGAAGGCGATCGCGGATCTCGGCGTCAACCCCGACAAGCCGAATCCGGCTGTCTCATAGCGGGTTCGGGCGTTCACCTGCTCCAGAACCCTGACAAGGATCAACGACGTGACGGAATTTAGGGTCCCCGAACTCGGCGAAGACGTGCCCGGTGGCGACGTGACGCGCGTGCTGGTCAAGGTTGGCGACACGATCGCCCGTGAGCAGACAGTCCTGGAGTTGGAGACCGACAAGGCGACCATCGAAGTGCCGTCGTCGGTTGCCGGTCGGATTTCAGGCATCAGCGTCAGCGAGGGTGACAAGGTGACGGTTGGCGCGCTCATCCTCACCGTCGATGACGGGGGCGCAGAGGCGGACGCACCAGTCGACGTGCCAGCCAACATCGCGATCGCGGTCGAAGCCCCGGCTCCGATCGCCGCGCCGCCCAGCGGAAACGTCGTGGCGATGCCCGTTCGGGACGAGGCTGTCTCGTCGGTGAAGGGCTCGGCGCGCCAGGTGCCGCAGCACGGTCAGTCGGCGCCCGCCTCGCCGAGCGTGCGCCGACTCGCCCGAGAAGTGGGGGTCAGCATCGATGAGGTTCAGGGGAGCGGCGCGCGCGGGCGGATTTCCGAGGGGGACGTCAAGGAATACGCGCGCCGCCTGGTCGCGAGCGCCGGCAAAAGTGGCGGGCCATCCGGGCGTGCGGTGTCGCCTTTGCCGGACTTCGAGCGATGGGGCGAGATCGACCGGCAGCCGATGAGCAACATCCGCCGGACCACGTCGGTGCGGCTCGGCCACGCGTGGAGCGTCGTCCCGCACGTGACGCAGTGCGATAAGGCGGATATCACGGCCATGGAGGAGCTGCGCAAAAAATACAAAGCCCAGGTTCGCGAGGCTGGCGGCAATCTGACGGTCACCGCGATGCTCGTCAAGGTCATGGCGACGGCCGTGAAGCAGTTTCCGCAGTTCAACGCCTCGCTCGACACCGAGGCAGGCGAAATCGTCTACAAGAAGTATGTGAACGTCGGCGTCGCCGTCGACACCGAGCGCGGATTGCTTGTGCCGGTGGTGCGCAACGCGGATGAGAAGAACATCACGGAAATCGCCATCGAGGTGCACCAGGCGGCGGAGAGGGCGCGCAACCGCAAGCTGACGCTCGAGGAGATGAGCGGCGGCGGTATCACTATTTCGAACCTGGGTGGCATCGGGGGGACGTACTTCACGCCGATCGTGAACTGGCCTGAGGTGGCCATCCTTGGTGTGTCGCGCGGGATTATCGAACCGGTGTGGCGGGATGAGGCGTTCGAGCCTCGGCAACTGCTGCCGCTGTCGCTGTCCTACGACCACCGCGTCGTCGACGGAGCCGATGCGGTGCGCTTCCTTCGTTGGGTGGTCGAGGCCATCGAGCAGCCCTTTCTCTTGTCGCTGCTGAGCTAGTGGCCTGTCCTCGCCATGTCTAACCTGCCTTTCGGGCGGGGCATCCCGACTGCCGGCGTTGCTCCTCCCTCGAATATGGCCAATATGCTCGGTCGTCGCGCCTGGTCAGCCGGGCGCCGCGCTCCGAAATCCACTCTACACATGACAAGGACAGGCCACTAGCGCGTTTTCGCCTTGTCCGTAGTAGCTCGGGTGCTACTGCCTCGGGCTGCCAGGAGGTGCCACATGCTATTCGTTACGATGAAGAACTCGAAAACGCGCTAATGGCCAGCGAGTCGACGCAGATCGTGGTCCTGGGGGCGGGTCCTGGCGGTTATGCGGCCGCCTTCTACGCGGCCGACCTGGGCATGCAGGTTGTGCTTGTCGACGAAGAGCAGAACCCTGGCGGCGTGTGCCTGTACCGTGGGTGCATTCCATCCAAGGCCCTGCTGCACGTCGCAAAGGTGATCGACGAGGCGCGTCACGCCAGCGCCTGGGGGGTGACGTTCACCAAACCCCGGATCGATCTCGACGCGCTGCGAGCGTTCAAACAGGGCGTCGTCGACAAGCTGACAGGCGGTGTCGGCCAGGTGGCAAAGCTGCGCAAGGTGAAGTTTGTGCAGGGTCGGGGCACCTTCACGGGACCGCGGACCATGACGATCGCCGGTGCTGCAGGGGATACCGAACTGCACTTCGAGCACTGCGTGGTAGCCACGGGTTCGCACCCCACACGTATTCCGTCGCTATCACTCGACAGCCCCCGCATGCTCGACTCCACGTCGGCGCTCGATCTACCGGACGTCCCGAAATCGCTGCTTGTGATCGGCGGTGGCTACATAGGTCTTGAGCTCGGCAGTGTCTATGCCGCGCTCGGGAGCCAGGTGTCTGTCGTGGAGATGACGCCCGGTCTGCTGCCTGGCGCCGACCGCGATCTCGTCAAGGTGCTCCACAAGCGGCTCGAGAAGCAGTTCGCCACGATCATGTTGAGCACGAAAGTGATGGCGCTGGCGGAAGAAAAGAATGGCATTCGCGTGACGTTCGGGAGCGGCGCCGCGGCCGATGCTCGAAATGGCCAGACGAGCCCTCCTGAGCCCACGTTGTTCGACCGCGTGCTGGTCGCGGTGGGGCGGCGGCCCAATTCGCTTGTCCCAGGTTTGGACGCGACCCGCGTGGCGATCGGTCCCCAGGGTTTTATCGAAACGGATCAGCAGCGTCGCACCGGCGAACCATCGATTTTTGCGATTGGGGACGTTGCCGGCGAGCCAATGCTGGCACACAAGGCTTCTCACGAAGCCCGTGTCGCCATCGACGCGATTGCCGGTGACAAGGCCGTCTTCGAGCCACAGGCGATTCCGGCCGTTGTGTTCACCGACCCTGAGATCGCGTGGTGTGGGCTGACTGAAGCCGGAGCCGCCGAGCAGGGCATCGATATCGAGGTCTCGAAGTTTCCGTGGGCGGCGGTCGGGCGCGCCATCACGATCGATCGGCCAGAGGGCCTCACGAAACTCGTGCTCGAGCCTAAAACCGGTCGGGTGCTCGGCGTGGGCATCGCAGGCGCGGGAGCAGGGGAGCTGATCGCAGAGGGTGTGTTGGCGGTGGAGATGGGAGCGACGGCGGAAGACATGAGGCTGACGGTGCATCCACATCCGACGCTCTCTGAAACGCTGATGGAGAGTGCGGAAGTGTTTTTCGGACAGAGCACGCACGTCTACAAACCAAGGCGCAAATCGAGGTAAGCTTGAACGCAACCGTTGGATACCGAGGAAAAATGTCTAAGAAGCTGAACATACTCATTGTGGTGGCCGCAGTGTCATTCGTGGCGTGCGGTCTTCATGCGGCTCCCCAAGCTCAGGCTGAGACTCCGCCCGGCGGTCTGTATACGGAGGCGCAGGCGATGCGCGGCGAGGAGCTGTACGCGACACAGTGCGCGTCATGCCACGGTCTAGAGCTCGAAGGAGTGCCTGACCTGTTTCCTGCCTTGATCGGTGATACGTTCGTACAGATGTGGCAAGAGCGATCCGTCGGTGAGTTGTTCGAGAAAGTCATCGTGACGATGCCCGCGCTGGATCCAGGTGTGCTGACACCTGAGCAGTCCGCCGACCTTGTGGCTTACATGCTGAGCACCTCGAACTATCCTTCCGGTCCGGCTGATTTGGCGACGGATCTCGACGCTCTCAACGCGATTCCCGTCGGCGCACCGTAAGGGCCAAAGCGGCGCGCAGTCCTTGTAGTTGATGTTCTCGGAGACGTGTGGATGGAAGTGATACCAGTACGGCTTGAGTCGCGCGGGTTCGGGGAAACGGAGCGACGTACTGCAACATCACCAAGTGCTGCACGAACGTGTGTCCCGAACACATCCACATCACGGACAACGCGATTATTCCGCTGAGGGAGCGTATCGTCACCCGGTACTACGACCCGGTGACTCGCCTGTTGCGAATGTTCGGATAGTCCCCTGGAAACGTAGTTCCTCACTGAATTCCCGGGCGGAGCATCCTGGCTCGCTGCGTTGCTCCTCCCTCAAATATGCCAAAAGTTTCGGTCGTCGCGCCAAGAGCGCTTTTCAAATGGCCCTTGTACTGACTGGGCGAGCCGTGCCGCTTCTGCACGCACCACTGCAACGCGTCGGTCCAGCCGAATGCGGCAACCCTTTCGGCATCGCGGCTACTCGAACGCCACACGGTCATGAGAAGCGCTTTAGCGACCCAGGCGCCGCGCTCCGGGACCTTCGGCAAGGAACCACGGTTCCAGGGCACCAGCGCGGATTTCACGAGCGCGCAGTTCTCAAGTAACCGCAATCAGTACCCGCGCCCGTAGAGGCGGTTTCATAACCTCAAGACGGGTCCTGACCGCGGACAGCCCTATTCGTGCTCGGCGCCAAAAACATCTGTCACGTGGAAGGCGCCTGCGGCGCGAACGGGGCGGCCCCGTCCGCGGCCACCCGCAGCGAGGTTATGAAACCGATAGGGTCCGCAGCGATCAGTTCTCTGCCGGCCGCAGGACGACCGCGGCCGAGTCCTAGGTACAGCTGAAATCTGCGCCAACGTGCGTGAGCGCTATCTATTGCGCGCGCGCGAGGACCGCGTCGGCCTGTTCGTGCGCGTGGTACGAGCTGCGGACCAGCGGGCCTGACTCGACATGGGCGAAACCCTTGTCGAGTGCGATCGTCTTCAGTTCCGCGAATTCATCGGGATGGTAGCAGCGGGCCATGGGCGCGTGTGCCGCCGTCGGTCGCAGGTATTGGCCGATCGTGAGGATAGACACGCCCACGTCGCGCAGGTCGCCGAAGACTGAGACCATCTCGTCGACGGTTTCACCCAACCCGACCATCATGCCTGTCTTTGTGGGGATCGTCGGCCTGTGGCGGCGGGCGCGGTCGAGCAGCTCTAACGAGCGAGGATAACGGCCGCCAGACCTCGCCATCCGATAGAGGCGGGGTACGGTCTCGATGTTGTGATTGAGGACATCAGGTCCGGCGTCCAGCACGTCAATGAGTGACCCCTCGACACCCTGAAAATCAGGAATCAGTACTTCGATCCGGCAACTGGCGATGCGGATGCGTGTCTGACGAATCGTCTCCGCAAAGATGCTGGCCCCGCCGTCAGCCAGATCGTCGCGGTCGACCGACGTAATGACCGCATGACGAAGCGCCATCGTCTCGATTGCGTGGGCGACGCGCGAGGGCTCCGCACGATCGAGCTCGTTCGGCCGCCCGTGCGACACCGCGCAATACGCACAAGCCCGGGTACAGACGTCGCCCAGAATCATGAACGTCGCCGTGCCATGGTGCCAGCACTCGCCGATATTGGGACAGCGGGCCTCCTCGCAGACTGTGTGGAGATTGAGCTCCTTCATCAGGCCCTTGAGGCGCAGGTAGTTCTCGGACCCGGGCGCGCGCACCTTGAGCCACGCGGGTTTCGGCTCGCGGGGCCGAAGGAGCTGAACAGGCGTTTCCACTGACATCAGTGAATAGTGTAACGGACGGATCGCGTCAACGCCGAGCAGCCGCCGGACATGCGTGGGTGTCCATTGGCCTCCGCGGCGGCGCGCGGCAAAGCAAGACTCAAACCATCGCGACCCGACCGCGCTACTGGATGATGATCGTGCCCTGCAGTGACGTGTCCGTGGACCGGTTGTGGTCGTGGAAGCCGCAGGTGCGTGCCGTCGTGAGGTTGCCTGTCTGCTTGGTCTGACCGGCCGCGAGGAACCCAACCTGATTGATCTCCGGACAATCGGTGTGCTGGGGATGCGGGTCCGAGCTCATGTCATGGGGACTGCTATCGTTATTCACGAACGTTACGCGCGAACCAGCCGCGATGGTCACCGATCGCGGCGACGCGCCGCTCGAGGTAATCGTGATCGTGGCGCCTGTCGAAGGGGTTGTTGTCGGCGTCGGTGTCGGCGTCGGCGAACTGGGAGTTGAGCTACTGCTGTCGCCGCCCCCGCATGAGACTGCGGCCAGGACGAGCACCATCGCCGAACTAAGTAGAAACGTAGGTGTGCGGTGCATGAGAAAAACTTCCTTGAGATGTGGAATCCGAGGTACCAGTCGTCGTTAGCCTGCACCCCCGCTGGCGATCTGTCCCATCGTCGTGCCGAATCCGTTGGAGAAGGCGAGCTGAAACGAGTGCCGGCTTGCGCCGTCGTGGTCTGCTCGCCCATTCAGTGGGCGTACCGAGCTATCCGATTACGTACGCGTGCAAGCACGGTGCCGCCTGACGGGCGTCGATTGTCGTTGTCGTTTCGCTCCGCGGCGGCGTGGGCGGACGGAGCGCGCTTGTTACCAGACTGGTAACCGGCAACGAGAAGCGAAACTTAATCGATCCGATATTTTCCGAGATAGTAACTCAGGGCGCGCTGGCTGATGCCCATCAATTCGGCGGCGTCTTTCTTGATGCCACCTGCTTGCGAGAGCGACCGCCGTATGGTTTCGCGCTCGACCCACTCGATGTTCTGGTGAAGCCGCAACGACGGCAGACCTGATGTAGGCGCGGCCGCAGCACCGAGGAGCGAGATAGACGCAGAGGTCAGCAGGGGACTTGTCGCGAGCACCACGGCGCGTTCGATCGTGTTCTCGAGCTCGCGCACGTTGCCGGGCCAATCGTAGGCCTGCAGCGCCTTGGCCGCCTCGTCGTCGACGCCATCGATCCGCTTGCCCGTGCGCAAACGGTGTTTGGCGACGAAGTGATCGATCAGCACCGGGATGTCCTCGCGTCGTTCCCGCAGCGGCGGCAACTGGATCGGAATCACGTGGAGTCGATAGTACAGGTCCTCCTGGAAGCGCCCTTCGTTGACCATCTGTCTCAGGTCTCGGTTGGTGGCCGCGATGACCCGCACATCGACGCGCTGCGTGCGCTCCGCGCCAAGGGGTTCAAATTCGCGTTCCTGTAGCACGCGCAGAAGCTTCGATTGGATACCGGTGCTGAGCGTGCCGATCTCGTCGAGAAAGATCGAGCCTCCGTCGGCCAGCGCGAACTTGCCGCGCTTGGTCATGGAGGCGCCCGTGAAGGCGCCGCGGACATGGCCAAAGAGTTCCGACTCGAGGAGCGTTTCCGGAATCGCAGCGCAGTTGACTTTAATCAGCGGCATGTCGCGTTGCGCGCTGCGGTGGTGGATCAGCCGCGCGACTATTTCCTTACCCGTGCCAGTGTCGCCGGTGATGAGTACGGTGCTTTTGGTCTGTGCAACGAGTTCCGCGCGTTGGATGATCTCCTCCATCGCGCGACTGCGTCCGACGATCCCGTAGTAGTTGAATTCCGCGTCGCGCTCGCTGATGAGATATTGCCGTTCGGTGCGCAGCCGCAGGCTCTTGACCGCCCGACGGGCGAGCGCCAGGAGTTCCTCGACCTCAAACGGCTTCTCGAGAAAATCCTCGACACCGAGCTTGAAAGCCTCGCGGACGAGCTGGGTGGTACCGTGCGCCGTCATCATCACGATTTGCGGTCGCTCCGCAGGTGTCATGGTGCTGGCCATTTCTCTGACGAGTTCCAGGCCCGTCGTGCCCGGCATGACATTGTCGACGACGAGCAGATCAAAGGACTGTGCGCTGAGGTGCCGTCGCGCCTCGCGGATGCTCATGGCCTCGACAACGTCGTGGCCCTCGTCACGCAGCGCACGACCGAGCCGCTTGAGGATCTTCTCCTCGTCGTCGACGAGCAGAATCGAGCTGTATGTAGGTGTCATGTCTGTGCGTTTGGGGGGAACTGCGGCAGGTCGATCCTGATTTCCGTGCCCTCGCCGGGAGCGCTCGAGGCGATCAGCGTGCCGCCGAGTCCCTCGACAATGTTCTTCGCGATCGGCAGCCCCAGGCCGGTACCAGCCCGTCGCGTGGTGAAGTACGGATCGAAGATATGTGGCATGTCCGCCGCCGCTATGCCCACACCGCGATCCCGGATCGCAATTATGACCCGGCCTGGGGCGGTTCGCGACTGTACGGTCACGCCGGGTTCCGATGCCGTCACCCTCATCGTCGGCCCGTCCGTGCCAGTGTCAGCCGTGGTGGTCGCGAGGACTGCATGGCGTGCGTTGGTCAACACGTTGACGAGCGCCGTGCGGAGGCGCTCGGCGTCGGTGACGATCTGAGCGATGTCGGGATCCAGGTCGAAGGCGACGGCAGCTAAGGGGTCCCCGGTCCACGCGGCTTCGGCTGAGGCCTTGCAGATCTGATTCAGATCGGCCTCCGCCAACTCGAATCGGATCGGTCGCGCGAAGTCCAGCACCTCGGTCACCACGCGGTTCAGCCGCGTTGTTTCTTCGTCGATGTCGGACACGGCTTCGCGACGCTCCGATGAAGTGGCCCGATCGCCTCGAAGTGTCGACAGTGAGGCGCGGATGATCATCAGCGGGTTCCGAATCTCGTGCGCAATCACCGTGGACAGTCGTCCGAGGGAAGACAGGCGGTCCTTTTGTGCCCCTTCGTGCTGGAAGCGCGTGACCGACTCGGTCAGCGTGTTGAAGGTGGATGCCAACAGACGTGCGTCCTCGTCGTCCCACGTGCGGCTCTTGAGCGACACCTTGTGGGTGAGGTCGCCGGTGGCAGCGACCTCACGCATCGCAGTCGTGACGGCCGCCAATGGCCGCGTCATCGTTCGCGCGACGCCGTAACTGAGCAGAGTCGCCAACAATACGGCGACAACCATGACGCCAGCCAGCCGGGCACGGATGGCACCAAGGAACTGCAGTCGTTCAGTTTTCGAGCGTAAGACAAGCGCCACGCCCGTGGCATCCTGCGCTCCGTCGGCGGCGAGAAGCGGTCTCGCGAGCACCAGGAATTCCTCGCCGTCGATGGATACCGAACGCATCGTCGGGTCTGACATGGCTGGCTCCAGCGCCGGGCGCACGTCGGGGGGCAACGTCGAGGCCAGGAGGCGGCCCCGGGTGCCGAAGGCGATCTCGCTTCCGGTCAGCTCCTTGAATTCGGCGGCGAGTCCATCGTCCAGAAACACGCCAACGGTCAGGCGGCCGAGGATGTCCGGGACTTGTCCGTCCAGCAAAATGGGGACACTGACCAGCTGGAGGACACCGCGACTGTGCGGCGCGAAGGTCGAGAACTGCTCGAGCGATCGGGGATCCTGCTCGGCGGCCGCGATCGTCATGGCGTCCGCGCCAGTGGCCCCCAGCACAGCCCCCCTCCGTCCGGTCAGCACGAGCAGGTCCGCATCCATTTCGGCTCGGTACTCTTCGGCGAGTGGCTGTACGGTCGGCGGGTCGCCGGTGTCCACCGCGGCTTTCAGTTTCGGAAGATCCGCCACGACGCGCGCGAGGCGCGTAAAGTGGTCGGTTCGTGTGGCGCCGTACTGGTCGAGCAGAGTTCCCGCTCCGACGAGCCCTTGGCGCAACTCCACCTCCGCCTCGCTTGACGCGCGTTCACCAACGACATAGAACGCGAAGCCAATCGAGACGATGGCGAGCAGCGTGCAGGCCAGAAACACGCGATTGGTCAGGGACGACGCGATTCGCATCCTACCGGCTTTGCCGATGCCGAACGGCTGTGGTCTGAGGGTACGGGGTCATGGGCGGCGACCGCATCCTAACGCAGGAGCCCGAGCCCGTGCCGTGGCCTGTCCCGGGAACCAGAGCGCAGGCCGGATCGCGGGTTCCGGCGAGTCGCCTGTCGTACCACGCGCCCCGGGTTATACTTGCCCGCTTGGCAGGGTGCCACGTGCCACCGTGGACCCGGGAGAACCGCGTGGCCTATATCATTTGCGAGCCGTGTATCGGGACAAAGGACAGCGCCTGTGTCGACGTATGCCCCGTGGATTGCATTCACCCTCGCAAGGACGAACCGGACTTCGCGACCGCGGAAATGCTCTATATTCACCCTGACGAGTGCATCGATTGCGGCGCGTGCGTGCCTGCGTGCCCGGTCGAGGCTATTTTCTCGCTGGACGAAACGCCCGAGAAATGGGAAAGTTTTATTCCCGTAAACGCGCAGTACTACCAGCCGTAGCACCGCGCACGCCGGACCTCGAACGAGCTTGGATTGGAGCACTCTTGATACCTGCCCTCCGTGGTGTCGTATTGTCCCTCGCGGCGATCGCTGCCGTGTCCACCTTCGGGATCCGCGCTGCCGGCCAGGCGGATGCTGAGGATTCCGCCGCGCAATTTCAGCTCGCGACCGAGTTCTACGAGTCTGCGCGCTATCGCGAGGCCCTCAGTGCCTATGATCGGGCGGCTCGGGGTGACGATGGCGCGCTCGGCATTAGAGCCCGCAAGGGCAAGGTGCGAACGGCACTGAGAATCGCAGAGTTCGATCTTGCGCGGGCCGAGGCGGAGAACCTGGACGCCTTCGAAGTGCCGGACGTCGAGTCCAAAGCCCTGCTCGGCGACGCGCTCTGGGCCAGCGGTCTGTTCGATGAGGCCGACACGGCGTACGAGGAGGCCCTTGCGCTGGCACCTGGGTCGTCGCGCGCCAGGTTCGGTCGTGCGCGTTCGCTCGCGTCGAGAAACCGGTTGGACGAGGCGCTGGAAGAAGCGCTGGCGACGGCGGCAGAGGCGCCACGGGACCCCGAGCTACACGCGCTGGTGGCTCTCGTGTACGAGCGCTTGAAACGCTTTGAGGATGCGGCCGAGGCGTACGAACGCTACATGGATCTGTTGCCGAATCAGGACAGCGGCGCGATGTTCGCGCTCGCCCAGAACAAGGTCCAGCTGCTGCGGAGCTTCGACGGTCGTGCTCCGTTGGAGATTGAGGGCGATCCTGATCGCGTGCATCGTGTGCCGTTCAGGATGTCGGACACCAAGATCGTTCTGAACGGTCTCGTCAACAGGACGGCCGTGGAGTTCGTCCTTGACACCGGCTCGGAGCAGACGGGCATCTCGGCTGCGACTGCGCGCGCGGCGGGGATAAGTCCGATCACCGCGACGTTTGCATCCGGCGTCGGCGTGCCCGGCATGCGTCGGCGCGGGATCGGGCGGGCCGACCAGATCCAGGTGGGCTCAGTCACGATTAACAACGTGCCGGTGTCTATCCGGGAGTTCGAGCCCGGCGCGTTGCCACAGTGGCAGACCGAGAGCTTCTCGCCCCTGTCGGCTGGCCTGTCGGTCGTCGTCGACTACGCGCGGCAGGAGGCGCTGTTCTCCAGCGCGCTGCCTGATGGTGAGGCGGATGTGCGGCTGCCGATGCGCATGAATCGCTTGCCGCTGGTCAGGGGGCTGCTCAACTCTTCGCATCCGGCGTATTTCGTCGTGGATACCGGCGGCGAGCTGATTTCGATCAGTGCCGATACGGCGCTGGAGTTGGCCATGCCGCCTGTCCGTCGGATCCCACTGCGGGTCATCGGGATGTCTGGTGAGGATGCCGACGCGTTCCTGCTGCCAGGGGTCGACCTCGATTTCAACGAGATCATGTATCGCAAGGTCGGGCTCGCGGTCCTGAATTTGCGCGCGCCCAGCGTGCTGCTTGGCTACCAGCTCGGCGGCATCGTCGGCCACAGCTTTCTCTCCGACTACCGAGTGTCACTGGACATGGGGCGGAGCGAGGTGCGGCTGGAACGCTTTTGAGGTCTCTGCTGACGCGCGCCGGCTCGGTACTCACACACCGCCGGCGCGCGACAGATCGATCTGAACGAATCTAAAAGTCGTACCCGATCCACACCGAAAACTTCGGCTTGCGGAACTCGGCGCTGCCACCACTTGCGGCAAACAGCACATCCTCCCAGTTCTTGTTGAGCAGCGTGCGCCACGCCCAGTCGAAGTGAACAGGGAACCCAAGCGCGAACGTTTCCAAGCCGAGACCATAGGACGCGCGCGCGTCGACCAGCCGGAACCCGCTCACTTCGGTCGGAGGGCCGACGATCGGGTCCTGCGACACGACTCCAGGCACGAAGCCGAGTACCGGTGAAATCGTCTCGGGGCTGTTCGACCACCACGTGAACAGCTGCCCCTCGAAGCTTCCGCCGCCCATATTCGCGAAGAACACGCCTCGGATGCCCCCGAACACACCGATCGGTGTGAGCATCGCCTCGATGACGGGGAACCTGAGTTCAGCATTGAAAAACGCGGTTTCGGATCCGATGAACTCCAGATACTCGTAGCCCCGCATCTCGGAGTTGCCACCGAAGTAGTTGAAGGTCGGCGTGTCGCCCCAGCTCTTGAAGCCCTTGGCGCGCAGCGCGAGCAGGCCGGAACCGCCGAGCCGCATGTAGTACCGCGCGTCGAGGTCGGCTGTCTGTCGGCTGAGGCTGTTGCCGATGGCCGGTGCGAAGTCGTAGGAGAGTCGCATCGTGTTGCCAGACAGGGGTCCGAACTCGCGGAAGATGGTGGTTTCCTGCACATAGGTGATTCCGAGCGGCATGAAGGTCCCGTTCTGGAAGATCTGACGGCCGAACTGCTCGTTCTGGAAACCGTTCGACGCCTGTTCGAGCCCGGGATCATTGAACCTCTCGTTGTACTGCATCAGGCCGGCACTCAATTCGAACCGGCGATATCGGTTCAGCGGCCAGATACCGAACACCGTGGCACCCCGCACAGTACGCGTGGCGACCGCCAAGTCCCGATCGATGATGTTGGCGAACGCCGGGTCGTAGAAGACGCCGCCGGTCTGGCCGAAGAAGAATTGCGTCTGCGAGTACGCCTGGAGTGCGTAGTTGAACCGCCTCGCGAGGCTCACGTATGAGGCCGAGTAGGTTCGGTACTGCGAGATCGAGGCGGCGAACACACTGAACTGCTTGTCGCCCAACACGTCGCTGAAGGTCACCGACGATCCGCCGAAGACGTCCCCGCCGCTCGTGACCCCGACGTTCAGTGGCGGACGGCCATCGAGAAACATTTTTTCGAACGTGCCTTTGCGTCGCGTGTTGCCGGAGATCAGCGTGTGGGACATCGGTGCCTGGAAATCGATGATGGGCCCAGGTCCACCAAAGTCCTCGCTGGATGCTGTGACAAGCGGCTCGGGCCGGTCAAGCATATGCAGTTCGTAGTCGCCCTTGTAGTAGCCGACGAAGGCAATGCGGGGCTCGCTGTCTCCTTGGTTGAGCACGATCGCCGACGTGTTGCCGCCGAGCGCGTCGGTGTACTGGCGCAGCTCGCCGGTCGTCAGGCTCAGCGTCCAGATGTTGTACACGTTGCCGTTGGCGGCTTCCTCGACTGTGGTCGGCTGCGCAGGGTCGGTGGCCGTCGACGAGAACACGATCGTGTCGGCATCCATGAACTGCGCCGCCGAGTCGTCATGGGTGCCGAAGGTGATCTGCGTCTTCTGCCCGGTCGCCACGTCCAGCCGGAAGAGCTTTTCGCTGCCGCTGATCCGCGCGACATAGATGATCGATTGGCCATCCGGTGACCAAGTCGGCCCCGAATCGGCGAAGCCGTCGTTGGTCACATTTGTGACTTCCTCTGTGTCGAGATCGACGAGGAAGATGTCACCGACCCCGTTACGCAACGCGCTAAACGCGACCCTTCGGCCGTCCGGGGAGATATCGGGCGATTCCGGATCGTCTACCGTGTCGAGTGCGATGCGTTCGTCGACGTCTCGACTGAGCACGTTCTGGAGGATCAGCGTCCGCGACTTCTCGGCGCGCACGAAATACGCGATCTGGTCTCCTGACGGTGCCCATGAGAGCCATGGCACGGTGTTGTACCGCATGCCGGGCTGGATGATGAACTCGTACCCGCGATCCTGATCGAACCCGTTTGTCAGGTGGCGCACGACCGAGCCGTCGTCTGAGGACACGAGCACGATGTCCATTTCATAGTCCCGGCGATTACCGGTGACCATGGCGATCAGGTCGCCGGAGGGCGATGCCTCGATCGAGACCGCGCTGGCAAAGTTCGACCTCTCGGGGTTTGGCGCCAGGTTGCGGCCGTAGTCGGCCGGACGCTCCTTGTCGCGGAAGGCCAAGAAGCGATCCTTCAGATACTTGTCGAACTCATCATCGAACTCTTCCGGCGAGATACGGAAGGCCTCTTGGTATGAGTCCTCGCCCCCGCCGATCACCGACTTGCGCAGGGAGAACAGGTACTGCCGAATGCCTTCTTTCCCCCAGCGCGACTCCATGAACTCGAAGGCGGCGTGGCCCAAGTTGTAGACGAGGCGGACGCTACCGACGTTCGTATACCCCTCAAGTTCCGTCATTCTCGGCACGATGTCGGCCACGGCAGCATCGCGCACTTGCATCAGGTCCATTGGGCGCCACATGCCGGTCATGTAGTCCGACAAGCCTTCATTGACCCAGAGCGGTACGTTCCGCCGGACGAGGGACGTCGGCACGATGTCGAACTCGAACTGGTGCGTGAGTTCGTGCACGACCAGTCGGTACAGCAGATCCGGCGGGTCGTCGAGCGGCATGACGATCCTGGTGCGCATCGGCTCGGCGAACGCGCCGACGCCTTCCTGTGCGGCGCCGGGGATGACGTTCTGTTGTTGAAACTCGCTGCTCGTCTTGAACAGAATGAGCGAGACTTTGAACGCGAGATCGTACTTGAGCTCCCCGCTGATGTGCTGATACGCGCTCTCCGCGTACCCGGCTACCCGCTCCAGGTGTTCCTCGATCTCTGGGTAATAGAAGATTTCGAAGTGATCGGTGGTGTAGATCTGCCAATCGAAGTTGTCGTAGCGGACCTGGTTCTTCCCGAAATACGGGTTGTAGGATGTCTGCGCCGAGGCGAGACTCGGCGCCAGGACGAGCGCGGTGACAAAGACTGCGGCTACGACCGGGAGCCTGGCCACGTGTCGCGTGCGGCTGCTCATGGGTTTCTCCTTGCAGGATCTGCTGACACAGGCGCCTGCCGGCTGTCGTTTATGAGCCGGCTTCGCGCCGGCAGCAATGCGCGTCATGTTACTGCCGACAGGTCGACGGCCGCAAAGGCCTATTTTCAGCCAACTGACGAGCCGACCGTGCAAGGGACGTACCGGCGCTGTTGTGCCGTCGACCCGTGGCGCTCGCCTGGATGGTCAGCGGCGGCCCCCGAAAAACGGGGGGACCGACGTCCTCTCTCCAGTGCACCGCCGTCCCATCCCGATGATAGAGTAGTTCCCATGGAGAATGAGCCTTCGGACGTCGTCGTGCACACTCAGGATCCCGTGACGTCGCCGAGTTCCGAGTCCGGTCCGCCCGCCGGAGAGCCTGACGGGGCGGTCCCGGCGCGTCGGTACAAGGCGTGGGTCGGTATGCTCGCCGCAGCCGCGGCGCTGGTGATGCTGAGCCTGCTGTCGGGGCCGGACGGTTTTGATCCCCACGCGCCGCCGCCGGCGGCAGATGGCAGCGTGGCGTCCGATGTCGACGACAACGTCGCGCCAGGCACGGTGGCTCCCTTGGACTTTACGCTCAAGGACATGAACGGCATCGACGTCCGGCTGGCGTCGTTCGAGGGCAAGGTCATCCTCATCAACTTCTGGGCGACGTGGTGTGGTCCTTGTCGCATTGAGATTCCGTACCTGATTGAGCTGCAGCAAGAGTATGGGGACGACCTAGTGGTCCTTGGCGTGTCCATCGACGATACCGCGGAGCAGCTCGCGCCGTACGCGACGGAGATGGGCGTGAACTACCCCCTGCTTGTTGGCAACGGCCGGCAAGATTTTCAGGACGCGTACGGACCGTTCTGGGGCATCCCGGTCACGGTGTTTGTCGCGCGCGACGGCCTCATCCACAAGAAGCATTCAGGCATCGCATCGAAGGAGCAGTTCGAGCACGAGATCACGTCGCTGCTGTAGTATGATTTCAGCATGCTGAAGGGCTTTGCGCACGCTCGACTCGCCTGTGGCTGTCAGTTGGCCTTCCGCGAGGGTGTCGAGGGAAGCCCTGTTACGGTGGTGGTCGACCAGAAGGGCGGACATTGCGTGATGCCGTTCCACGTAAGCGGCCTGCCTGTCTACGACTTCCGCGAAGCCTTGCGCCCGCCGACTCGTACGCTCTCGATCGAAGAAGAGGAATACGAAGAAGAGGGTTAGCAGCCCGTCGTGGAAGTCCGGCGGCATTCGACGGGCGATGCCTCCTCGCAGCCTGCGTCGCTCCTCCGTCAAATTACAGGCGATATTCTCGCGACGACCGAGAATATCGACAGTATTCGAGGAAGGAGCAACGCCGCCAGACGGGATGCCCCGCCCGGAATATGTCGGCGGACTTCTGACTCGGGACACTAAAATAGTTCCATGACGAAGTTGCGAAGCGAGCTTGAGGTGACGTGCCCCTGTTGCCGCGCGTCGCTGGTGGTGGATGCCAATCTCAGCCGCGTCATATCGCACCGTGAACCAGAGCGGACGGACAAGCCGGAACTCGACGAATCGGCCCGTATCCTGGCAGCGGAGGCTACGCGGCGTGAGGCCCTGTTCGAACAGTCCGTGAAGGCGGAGGAGGGGCGTGGCGATGCGCTGGACCGCCGCTTTGAAGAAGCGCTTCGACAGGCGAAGCATGAGCCGATCACGCGGCCAGACCGAGATTTCGATCTGGATTGACCCGCGTGCGACCGCTGTCAGCCGCGGCGGTGAAACTCCCGTGGCAGGGCCGTCCACCTATCTCGACCGCGGTAGAACTTCCAGGGTTTGTAATGGTGCGCCTCGCGGAACGCCCGGTAGCGGCGGCGCAGTCGCTCTGTCCGCCGATCGGATGATGCAATGTGCCGGTGCGGCCAATCGATCAGTGTCTGTTCCACCTTCCACACGTTTCGTCTAGCCAGCCTCCAGTCGTAGGTGCCCAGCGTGCGGAGATCCACGACGGCATACGCCGTGATGCGGCCTGTGAGATCGATATAGCTGTCGAAGTAGCTGAGCGCCAGCGCGCGCGGCGTGGCGAAGACGGGCCGTCGGCCGTGCAATCCAGGGTCGCGGGAACGTGCGATCGATCCCCATCCATTCGAACCTCGGTACACGAAGATCACGTGGTCGAGCAGATCGACCGACTCGAAGCTCAGCACGAGTGGTGGGTAACCATGCTGCTCGAGGATGACGGCTGCGGCCAGCACGGCTTCCAGGCAGTGCGCCGTGCCCGTTCGCACGACTCCCCTGAAGCTTCGCAGCGTTTGGCCGCGGCGTTCGGTGTTGTACGGGAGCGCGTTGAGCCAACGCTGGACACCTGTGGGCGTTCGGAGGGTGGCCACGAGTCGCCGCTCCCTCGGTGTGAGTCGCAGCGCCGGCGGTTCGGCCGGGTCAGTGCGCGGGAGCGGGAGCCGCTTCGAGGTCGGCAACGAGTTCAGCCAGCGTCCACATGTTGCCGGAATAGGCGGTCACGAACCGGCCCTCCGGGTCGATCACCGCGGTGCGTAGGTTGTGCACGAGGATGTCTGACGTTCCCGGTTCAGTCACGATGCCAAAACGATTCGCGAACCCGAGCACGTCGTCGGGGACGCCGGTGACGAAGTGCCAGAGTTCCGGGTCCGCATCCAGCGCGGCGGCGTGCGCGTGAAGCACATCTGAGGTGTCGAACTCCGGGTCGAGCGTCACCGAGATGAGCCGAACGTCGGCGAGTTCCGACGACTGCATGATCTCCTGCTGGAGCGCCGCGAATCGCTGGTCCATCAGCGGGCAGAAGTCGGGGAGCGGACAGCGGGTGTAAGTGAACGTCAGTGCAACCCGGTGGCCCCTGAGCGACGCAATCGACATGAGCGTTCCCTGCTGGTCGATCAACGCGGTCTCCGGTACCTCGTCACCGTTATCCAGCAGGTCTGTCGATGTGATGACCGGGCCCGCCGCCGCGGTTCGAATCGGAGCATGGCCTGTGATGGTCAGCGTCGACAGGTACGCCCCGACCTCTTCGACGACAAGCGTCGCCGTGACCAGGTCCCCGGGCTCCTTGCCGTCGAGTAACCCGACGTCCTGCACCTTATAGGGCATGACCATCGCGGGCATGAAGCCTTCGATGTCGTCGTGATCGACCAGCAGTTCCTCGCGCTCGGTATCGATGCGCAGGATCTGTCCGTGGACCTCGTATTGTCTCGACGCGGGATCCTGGCTGCATGCGGCGGCCGTCAGGGCAACGAGAATCACAACTCCGTGGCGGCAGGACATGTGGTTAACTCTACCAAATGATCTGGGTCGGCACCTCGGGCTACAACTACGCTGAATGGAAGGGCAACTTCTATCCCGAGAAGATACCCGCAGCGAAAATGCTTCCGTACTATGCCGAGCATTTTCCGACCGTTGAGATCAACTACACGTTCTATCGGGCGCCCACCGCCAAGATTCTGCAAGGATGGGACGCGGCGACCCCCGATCCGTTCAAGCTCACGTTGAAGGCGCCCAGACGTATCACCCACGATGCGCGGCTGCGCGACTGCGAAGACTCCGTGCAGCACTTTGTCGAGACCGCATCGGTCCTGGGCCCGAAGCTTGGGGTGTTGCTGTTTCAACTCCCACCGTATCTGAAGAAGGACATCGCGGTGCTGGACGCGTTTCTCGCGATGCTCTCTGCGGGCGTCTGTGCCGCGTTCGAGTTCCGGCACGTGTCGTGGCTGGACGAGGAGGTCTATACCCGGCTGCGGGCGCGCAACCTCGCGCTGTGCGTGGCCGACAGCGAGAAGCTGTCGACACCCGTCGAGATCACCGCAGACTACGGATACTTCCGTCTTCGGGACCAAGGGTATACACCGGAGGACATCGAGCGGTGGGCAGCGGTGATCCTGGAGAAGGCGGGGCACTGCCGCGACGTGTTCGTCTATTTCAAGCACGAGGAGTCGGGGAAGGGACCCGAGTGCGGGCGCCTGCTGCTCGACGCCCTTTCGCGCGCTGGCTGAACCCGCGAGCCGCCAACACTGCTCTCATTCGGCGTCCGGCTCCCACCTTCGCGCAGGGCGCTTCGACGTGACAGGCCGCCCGGCGGGACATCGACCTCCGCTCATGCTCTTCCGGCGCCGCCGCGAGTAGTACCCAGCACCGGACCGCCACGGGCATGCCGGCCAGCGGCCGCCGGCTCCGCATCCCGGGAAATCACCCTCCGTCTCGGTACTCTTCCGCTGACGCGTCGACTAGTCGCTGATTCGAGGCGTAGTCCGTCAGGCGCAATCGGACCTTCTGCGGTGATTCGTGCGTCTGTTTGCACACGGTCGGAAGTCGACACGGAAGACTCGCTCCGCGCGATTTCTGGATCTCCGAGTCGGCATGCTCCGACGGCGTCCGCCGTCCGGCATCCCCGCGGCGTGGCTGAGTTGGTGACCCGTGCGGCAGTGCGGGGCGATCCTCCGTCTCCTGCTGCAACCCGTTCCGCAAACCCGTGGGCTTCGTCCCGCGAACATGTGCGGCTGAATCAGGTTCTTGCCCTTCGCGGCAGAGCTGTGCCGGAAAGAGTCGTTTGCGGGCAGGGCACATCCGATTCAGGCTCTCAGAGGTGCACCGGCGAGTCAGAAACGGCGAATCTTCGGCAGGGGAAGAAGGCCACCAGTCAAGTCGGGCGCTCATCTTTCGAAACAACGCCTACTGGCGCGATTCGGGAGCTGGCGAAGAAGGTCCGTTCTGTTCTAGGTGCTATGACGCCGAGGGGAAGCTCGTCAGGCTCACGTTGAAAAAGGGGTATCACCCTTCGTGTACAAACTGCGGCAACTTTTTTCCAACGGACTAGATCATCCAGTTCCGCTAAGCAACCGGGGAATATACGTAGTTTGCGTCGGCCTTACCGGCGCTGGAGCCGTCGCGCCCACCGTCCGTGCGACCCCGTTGGCACGGCGCGCGGCTCAGCGCCGGCCGTTAGGCCGCGGAATCAATGACTCGGTTTAGCCTAAGGGCACTGCACGTTCAGGTGCGCGTGTGCAGCTCGGCGAAGCGAAGAATTTCACGCTCGGCCCAGTAGCCGTCGTAGCCGTTCGCGGCGCGCTCCAGGTAGGCGCAGTGGCCGCCGTGCGGCGTTACGACGACGGTGATGTTGGTGTTGCCTGCCACCTCGGGACTGCGGAACGGTGCCGTTGCCACGAACGGATCGTCCTCGGCCGCAAGGATGAGCGCGGGCACGCGAATGTGATCGACGACCCGAAGCGCGCTCGCCCGGTGGTAGTAGTCGGCAGCATCCAGAAAGCCATGGTGCGGCGCCGTGTAGAGTTCGTCGAATCGGCGCACCGTCCAGACGCTACCCAGCGCATCGAGTGAAAAGTCGCCGGGAAACGCAGCGGCCTTTCGCCGCATGCGCGCTTTGAGCTGTCGCACAAAGTTCCACTGGTACACGAAATTCGCCCGGCGCTCTAGTGCGTCCACGCATCTGGCCAGGTCCAACGTCGGTGACACGGCGCACACCGCCTTGAGCGCGGCTGGCGCTGAATCACCAAGGTCACCGGCGAGTTTGATCGCCAGATTCCCACCCAGCGAGTAGCCGGCCACCACGGCGGCGGCGATACCGTCACGCTCGATGAGTTCCTGCATGACGAACACCGGGTCCTGGATCAAGCCCGAGTGGTACAGGCCACGGGACAGATGTTCCGTGCGGCCGCAGTTGCGCTGATTGAGGCGCACGACATTCCACCCGACGGCCCAGGCTTTGTCGGCGATACCACGCATATAGTGGGCGGCACTCGATCCTTCGAGCCCATGCAGCACGATGATCGTTGGACAATCGGCCGGTGTGTCCTGCCAGTGGCAGTGTGCCAGGACGCGCGCGTCGGCGGCCACGTCGAAGTAGCGCTCGACCGGCGCCGGCAGTCGCGGAAGGTGGCGCGTCCTGGCCCAGGCGTACAGCGTTTGCTTGTGGCCGCCAGTGAAGAGCGGCTGGTACTTGGACGGCGCGTACGGCATGCGGATTCGGTCAGGCTGGAGGGGCGGCGCTATCGTAACGAGTAAATGCCGAACTGCGTATTGCGGTACACCACCGGGAGTGCCAGGTTGGCCTCGGTCACCAGATAGTCCAGATTGTAGCGGCCGCCAAGCGCGCGCGCGCGTTCCACGGTCAGTGACGGGAAGTCTTCAACCAGCGGCGCGCGCTCCACAAATCGCACCGCCACATCGTGGGAGTAGATCGCCAGCGCGGAGTCCTTGACCTCTTCCAGGAACACGTCACGTCGCGCCGACACGCGGACGCTGGTGCCGTACTTCCACGCGTGCCCCGGATCGGCCAGCACGTGTACGTCCGATGGTTGGCGAGCCATCCAGCGCATCGCATCGTCCCACGGTGCGTCCGGGAGGTGGACTTCAAACAGCGAGCGCTCTGGATGCTCGACGACGATCACATACGTGCCGCGGCCGAGCGAGAGGGCCAGTAGTGCGCATGCGACCACCGCGGCGCGTGTGGTGGACGCTCGCGGTCCCGACATGGCTCCGATGACGTACACGAGCGCGAGGAAGTCGACCAGCCAGAAGACGCGCGAGATCTGAAACTGCACGGCGAGCGAGAATCCCGCTGCGACGAACGGGAGTGTCACAAGAAACAGCGCGACCAGCGCCGAGGCGCCCCAGACGAGCGCGGTGTCCTCAGCTGTTGCCTCCTGCCGACGCGCGCGCGTGCCGTGTGCCCACCAGAGCAGGGCAAGGAGCCCAAGGTTGGCCGCCCACGCCCAGACGGGCCAGTCCGTGGCAAAGAGTGAATCCTTGCTGGCGACAGCCTGAAGCCATACGTCGTCCATGATGACGAGCGCCCCCTGCAGCGGCCCCAACGTGACGGCCCACAATAGCGTGGTCGCTGCAACCGCGGTGCCGACCGCGGCACTGCGGCGGAGCCGAGGCTCTCGCACCGCCAGCGCCACGCCGATGAGGACGGCAAACCACAGCGCCGTTGTCACATGGATCACGGCGCCCGTCACCACCAGCGCGACGGCCAACCAGGCACGTCGCTGCAGTACGGCGGCGACAGCAAGCGCCCCTAGTCCAAAGGCCATCAGACGCGGATGGAAGTACGGCTCGAAGGAATTGGCGCTGGTCCTGGGAATGCGATGGCGCATCGTGAACGCCGCCCCGAGTGCCGCAATCGCCCAGGGACTGTCATACACATGCCGGCCGATCAGGACGAGCGCGGTCCAGATCACGCCGAGTGCCGCGAGGTAGGAACCCAGAAACAACATGTCGAGTGGGAGACCCGCACCACGTGCCACAGCGGCCATGACTTCGTCGACGACCATCAGCTGCCCTTGCGCATCGATCAGAGAGGCGTCGAGGGGGAACAGCGCGGGATCGATCGATCGCGCGATAACGGGAATGTAGAAAGCCTGGTCGGAGACGCCGTAGCGATAGCCGGCGCCGTTGGCGGTGGCCAGCAGGACAAAGACAACGCCGCCGATCAGGAACAGCAGTCTCCTGACCGACGGCCGCGCCATCACCTGTGGATCAGGCACATCAGAACGACGGCTCGTCGGCGCTTGGCCCGTAAATCGAGGGGACTGGCACATCAAGCAGGCGCAGATACACGCTGAGCTGGCCTCGATGATGAATCAGATGGCTCAGCACGAAGGAGCGCAGGACGCCTGCCCTCGGCATTGAGAAGATGGCTTTGTCGCCTTGCTTGAGCGTCCACATCACCAGCAGCTCCTCGTCGGTCTTGCCGGCAAGTGCGGATCGTGTGGCAGCCACGTTTTCGTCGAATGCGGTCAGCAGTTCAGTGGTCGATGTGGGTGCCGCAGGAGGCTGTTCGGCCGCGATGTCGTATTCCGTTTTCATGAGCGTGTCGACGCCCCAGCCGGGCAGTGCCGCCACATGCGCGGCCAGGGCACCAAGCGAAAACGACTTCGTGTGCGGCTTCCAGTCGAACCGGTTCTCGGGAGCTCGTTCCAGCACTTTTCTGGTCGTGGTCATTTCGTGATCGAACTCGGGCAAGAGCCCATCGACAATCGCCATAGTGAACCCCCTCTGGTAAAGGAATGCGCACGCCAATTTTAGTGCACTAGAATGACGGACGAATGGAGCTTCGTGAACTCAACATCGGGTGCGTGGGAGGAGGCACGGGTCTTCCCAGCCTGCTCGGCGGGCTGAAGGGCAACCCCTGGCTCTCGCTCAGCGCGGTTGTGACGATGTTCGACAGTGGCGGGAGTTCGGGCCAGCTGAGCGACGAACTCGGCGTTCTCCCACCTGGTGACGTGTTGAAGTGTGCGCTGGCGCTCGCCCGGAATGAGGGGGAAGCCCGCCGCGTGTTGTTGTCTCGGTTGCCAACGCTGGAGCATCACGAGCGCCTGGCCGGACATACGAGCGGCAACCTCCTGCTGTCGATGATGGAACAGTACAGCGGGGATTTCATCGCCGCTGTCGATGGCCTGCGCGTGCTGCTCGGCTGCAAGGGTCGTGTCTGGCCGGTCAGTGTCGAACCTGCTTCCATTTGCGCCGAGTACGGCGACGGCTCCGAGACGCGTGGTGAAGTGGAGGTGGACGCAGGGCAGTCGCGCGGCCACGACGTCAAGCGTGTATGGCTCGAGCCGGGGGTATCCATTCACCCGGTTGTCGCCGAGGCGATTCCGCGATTCGACGCGGTGATCATCGGGCCGGGCAGCTTTTTCACCAGCCTCGTGCCGCCGCTGTTGGTCAAAGGAGTCAAAGAAGCGCTTGCACAGATGCCAGGACCGGTCATCCTCATCGCGAACCTGCTGACCGAAGGCAGCGGGATGGCGGGATCGTCGGCGGGCGACGCGGCGCGATGGATCTCGCGTCTGATCGGCCGTCCTGTTGACGTCGTCATCGCCAATACCGGACGGCCGTCGGAGGGAGCGGTGGCGCGCTATGCGGCCGAGCACAAGCACCCGCTGGAACTGGGCACGCTCGACGCCGACACCGAGCTGGTGATGGGCAGCTTCTGGCACAGCGAGATCGCTCGACACGATCGCCGGAAGCTGGCGTTTGCCGTATGGGCGGTGCTCAGTCAGCGCCTGCTCCACCAGGCTGGCACAGTGCCTCTCGTGCTGGAGGCGCTATAGGACCCGAAGTCCCCCGCCGCCGCGCTGCCACAACCCTCCTCCAGCACCGCGCGCCGCCACGCCGCCATCGTCCGGTGTCCGGCCCCTGCCCGGAGGATCAGGTAACTGGCATGGCGGGCTTTCAGCATGAAGGCGTCGAGCTTTAAGGCAATCGCTGGTCCGGACGCCCGAGTACTCATCCTGGGCACGTTGCCGGGAGCCGCGTCGCTTGCGGCAGACCAGTACTACGCTCACCCTCGCAACGCCTTTTGGTCCATCATGGGCGAACTCGTGGGTGCGGCGGCGACGCTCCGCTACAACGAGCGCGTCCAGCGTCTGGTCGAACGTCGCATCGCGCTCTGGGACGTATGTGCGAGCGCGCGGCGAGCCGGGAGCCTGGACGCTGCGATTCGGCCCGATTCGGTGGTGCCGAACGATATCGGGGGCTTTCTTCGGCGACACGCCGACGTTGGACTCATTTGCTTCAACGGCATGAAGGCCCGCGAGCTGTTTCGGCGCCTGGTGCTGCCCGATCTGGTGCCTCCAACCCGCGACATTCGTCGATTGACGTTGCCGTCGACCAGCCCGGCATACGCGGGGATGTCGTTTGAGAGGAAGCTCGACGCCTGGCGGGAGGCATTCGCCGACCTGGGCGTCTGAAACGGCCGGTAAACGTTTGCGGCTGTCGTGGCGTTATCGGTTCGAATGAGGACTGTCAATCAGAAGGCAGTCCTGCTAGGCTCCGGGAGACAATGCCAGGGGGCGTTGACCGGCAGATCGCAGAGACTCTGGGGCCAGCCGACCTGCCCCAGATCGTGTCCGTCCTCAGCGAGTCGCTTCCCGACTCCCCTCTGTTGCGCTTCGTGCTGGAGGAGGGCGCGGACGATCCGGATCGTCTTGACAGGATTGTTGCCTTCTTGGTGAGGTCCCGGCTACTCCGCAAAGGCGCCGCACTCGGCGTGCGCGGGGCTGCGGGCCTGGACGCTGCCGCGGTGGTCTCGTATCCATCCGTGGGGCCGGACTCGTCCGAGCTCGTTGCGTTCAGGGATGAGACCTGGGCAGAGCTCGGCGCCGGAGCCCGGCAGCGCTACGAATCGTTCGACCGGGCGACGGACCAATTCCGTCTGGACGCGGCGCACATCCACATCAACGTGATCGGCGTACGACGTACTGCGCGCGGGAAGGGCTTGGGGCGGGCTTTGCTGGAGGCGGCGCACGAGTTGTCGGTGTTCACCCCACTGTCAGCGGGCGTCACGCTGTGCACCGAGCTGGACTCGAACGTGGCGCTGTGCGAGCACTTCGGGTATGAGGTGGTCGGAAGCGCACGCATCGACTCGGCGTTTGCGACGTGGGGGATGTACCGTCGCGACCGATAGGCTTACACGGGCTGGCGAGGCTTCTTTGCGGCCGACTTTCGTTTTGTGGTCCTTTTCTTCGTCGGTGCGCGGCCGGTGGAACCGCCTGAAGCGCTCTGCCGCATGTCGAGCGCCTGCGCGATGATTCGCGTGTACATCGCCCCGGCTTCGCCGCCTTTCGCAGGGCGCCCGGACTGCCAGATGTCCGGGTTGTCTTCGGACAGAATGTCGGCGAAGTCGCCCTCACTCTTCACGCTGAGCGGTGCGAATGTGGCGATATCGACGTCGCCGGCCCACTCGTCGCGATGTTTGATCAGGAGCCAGGATCGGTCGGCGCCGCCGGGCGACCACTTGGCTCCCTTGGTTCGCACCAACGCCCACGAACCTTTGAGCTTGTAACCGTCAAGCGTGAGCTTGAGGTCTCCCTTTTTCAGGGCGGCATCCACATCGTCCACCTCAGGTGTCCAGGTGCCACGGTCCCACAGCATCACGATGCCGGCGCCGTAGCCGGACGGAATCACGCCCTCGAACTCGCCATATTCAAGTGGATGATCCTCGACATGCATCGCCAGCCGTTTCGTGGTCGGGTCGAGTGAGGGTCCTTTGGGCACGGCCCACGACCACAACACGCCATCGTGCTCGAGGCGGAAGTCGTAGTGCAGATGGCTTGCCAGGTGCTTCTGTACGCAGAAGAATCTCGGTGTTCGGCCCGCCGGTGACGTCCGTGACTTGTCGCCGGCGGGTTCGGGCGACGTGGTGAAGTCCCGCTTTTCGCGATATTTGTCGAGTGCCATGTTGTCGGCTCGTGCCGTTGCGCGATGTTAGTTGACTCCGGACTGCATCTTCCGGATCGGTCCTGCAAAGAGGATAAAGATCAGCCCCGCGGCTCCGGCCACCATCGCCACGGTGCCAAAGAGTTGTACACCGTTGGCCACGGCGGCTTCCACGGTCTCGGTCTGCGGCATGAAGCGCGTGACCAGCCCGGCAACGAGGTTGCCGATGGCCGCCGCCATGAACCAGGTGCCCATCATCTGTCCAACGAGGCGGCTCGGTGCCAGCTTCGTCATGCTGCTCAGACCAACGGGGCTGAGGCAGAGTTCGCCGACGGTGTGGAAGAAGTAGGTGGCGACGAGCCACTGCATGCCGACCTTGCCATCGGCCAGTGACATCGACGCCCAGGCCATGACGAGAAAACCCACCGCGAGGAGCACAAGGCCAAGCCCGAACTTGACGGCCATCGAAGGGTTGCGCGCCCCGAGCCCAACCCATGTCATACCGACGAGCGGGGCGAGGAGGATGATCAGGATCGGGTTCACGCTTTGCAGGGCGCCGACGGTAATCTCGGTGCCGAAGAGTGTTCGGTCGGTGAGGTCGCGCGTGAACAAGCTGAGGGCCGAGCCGGCCTGCTCGAATCCGGACCAGAACATGGCGGCGCCCAGGCACAACAGGAAGCAGACGGTGAGTCGTTGTCGTTCGACCCTGTCACGCGCGACGAAGAGAATCACCACGGCGAAGTAGATGAGAAAGAGCGCCGCGACCACGTAGAAGACACTCTCGGCCACGCTCGCCATCGACAACGTGCCGAGTGTGCTCAGGCCCCAGCCAGCGGCGCACATCGCGAGCAGGACGCCCAGTCCGACGTAGAACTGGCGCCACGCGCGCTCAACCTGTCCGGGCTGTGTGGCGTCACGTTTGAGTTCTCCCGCGCCCATGAGATATCGCTGTCCGGCCACGTACTGGATGAGCGCAAAGGTCATGCCCACGCCGGCGGCGCCGAACCCATAGTGCCAGTTGACCCAGGCTGCTCCGGCGCGCGGTTCGCCCAGCCACGAGCAGATGAGCGGCCCGAAGAGGCCACCGAGATTGATGCCCATGTAGAAGATCGAAAACCCGGCGTCGCGCCTGGCGCCGTCATCCTGATACAGGTCGCCGACGATGGCACTGATGTTCGGTTTGAGCAGGCCGGTGCCGACGACTATCAGCAGCAGACCCACATAAAACGTCGGCACCGCCGGAATAGCAAGACAGTAGTGCCCGAGAGCGATGAGTACGCCGCCGTAGAGTACGGCGCGCCGCTGGCCGATCAGGCGGTCGGCGACCCATCCGCCCGGCAGCGCGAGGGCGTACACGCCAAATGTGTACAGGCCGTACACCGAGCCGGCGGTGCCAGCGTCGTAGCCAAGGCCGCCGACCGCGGGAGCCGCCGTCATGAACAGGATCAGCAGCGCCCGCATGCCGTAGTAGCTGAAGCGTTCCCACATCTCGGTAAAAAAGAGTGTGGAGAGCCCTCGCGGGTGGCCAAAGAAGGTCGCGTCGCCGACAGCCATGGCCTCAGAGAGTAATCCTTTTCCGTACAATGGTGCGATGCGTGTGCTGCTGATCTCAACGTACGACCTTGGTCGGCAGCCGTTCGGCTTGGCGTCGCCCGCCGCGTGGCTCAGAGCGGCAGGTGCGGACGTCGAATGCGTCGATACATCGCGCGTCGAACTCGAGGATCAACAGATCGGAGCGGCAGGCCTCATCGCGTTTTATTTGCCGATGCACACCGCCACCAGGCTGGCTGCGCCGCTGATTGAGCGGACTCGACGCGTCAATCCGTCGGCGCGCCTGTGCGCCTATGGGTTGTACGCGCCGCTCAACATGGAATGGCTCCGCGAGCGGGGTGTGACCGAGATCATCGGGCCAGAGGCGGAAGCGGATTTAGTCGGCCTGGTCAGCCCGATGGGGCCAAGTCCCGAGACCCCGACGGGACGGCAGCGGTCAGCCGTGCCAGACCTTGCTTCGCAGCGGCTGCCTAAACTGCGCTTCGTCACGCCGGATCGCGCCGGACTTCCGGCACTCGAGCAGTACGCCTCGCTGCGTATGCCAGACGGTAGCCGGCGCATCATGGGCAGTTCTGATGCCACGCGGGGTTGCAAGCATCTCTGCCGGCATTGCCCGATCGTTCCCGTCTACCAGGGGCAGTTTCGCGTCGTGCCACTCGACGTCGTCATGGAGGACGTGCGAGGGCAGGTCGCCGCTGGGGCTCAGCACATCTCGTTTGCCGATCCTGACTTTCTCAATGGACCCACGCACGCGCACCATCTGGTGGAGCGTTTTCATACCGAGTGGCCGGATGTCTCGTACGACGTGACGATCAAGATCGAGCATTTGCTCTCGCACGCGGACATGGTGCCGGTGCTGCGCGACACCGGATGCCTGTTCATCACGAGCGCGGTGGAAGCGGTCGACGACGTGGTGCTTGAGCACTTGGCAAAAGGGCACACCCGTGCTGATTTCATCAAGGCCGCTGGGTTATGCCGGGACGTTGGCGTCATCCTCGTGCCTACCTTCGTGCCGTTCACACCGTGGACGACGCTGGTGGGTTATGTTGAGCTTCTGGATGGGCTGGAGGAACTGGACCTCGTCGAGCAGGTGGCTCCGATCCAGCTGGCCATCAGGCTACTTGTGACCTCAGGATCGCCGTTGCTGGAGCTGTCGGACATCCGCGCGGTGGTGGCGCCCTTCGACCCTGCGTCTCTGACGTGGCCCTGGCGCCACCATGATCCTGCCGTCGACGCGTTGCAGGTCGAAGTGATGCAACTGGTGGGCGGCGCATCCGGGGCGCCGCGGGCCGACGTCTTCACCGCGATCTCGAGGCTCGCCCGCGAGCACGCGGGACTACCACCACGGTCCAGCCGGGCGACACGAGGCACGCCGGTGCCGAGCGTCAGTGAGCCGTGGTACTGCTGCGCCGAACCGATGGAGAGTCTGTGAAACGCGTCCTGCTGTTGGCCACAACCACCGGCTATCAGATTCGATCGTTTGGTGAGGCGGCCGAGTCGCTCGGTGTGCGCCTGGTGTTTGCGAGTGACCGCTGCGATCAGCTCGAAGACCCCTGGTGGGACGAGGCCATTCCTGTGCGTTTCCAGGACGAGACGCGTTCCGTTGATGCCGTGGTGGCCGCGTGCGGAGACACCGTCCCAGACGGCATTGTCGCGGTGGGCGATCGACCGGCCGTGCTCGCCGCGCATCTGGCTGATGTGTTCGGGCTTCCCGGCCATACCCCGGCGGCGGCGGCGGCGTGCCGCAACAAACTCGCGACCCGCCAGGCCTTTTGGGCGGCTGGGCTGCCGACGCCTTGGTTCGACTCCATGCCGATTGCGGGACAGACCGAGCGTACGTCGCTCCGAGTTGAGTACCCGGCTGTCGTGAAGCCGCTGGCACTATCGGGCAGTCGAGGTGTCATGCGGGTCAACGACTCCAGTGAACTGGTGGTCGCCCTCGAGCGCCTGCGTCGACTGCTGGACGCGCGGGACGTGCGTATCGAGGCGGATCAGGCGCACGGGCACGTGCTTGTGGAGGGCTTCATCCCGGGTGTTGAGTACGCCATTGAAGGCGTACTGACCCAGGGGCGGCCGCAAGTGCTGGCGATTTGCGATAAGCCCGACCCGCTCGACGGACCGTTCTTCGAGGAGACGATCTATCGCACGCCGTCATTGGCATCGCCAGAGGTGCAGCGACGGATCGGCGAGGCCGTTGCCGCAGCGTGCGCGGCTCTTGGCCTGCATCATGGTCCGGTGCATGCCGAGTGTCGCGTCTCCGGAGATTCCGTCTACGTACTCGAAGTCGCGGCTCGGCCGATCGGGGGCCTTTGTTCGAGTGCGCTGCGCTTTCGATCCAAGGCTCCACAGGCCGCCGGAGGCACAGGCGCGGCGATGTCGCTGGAAGAGGTGCTACTGCGGCACGCGCTCGGCGAAGACGTCACGTCCTACGTGCGCGAAGAGGCCGCCTCTGGCGCGATGATGATCCCGATCCCGAAGCGCGGTGTGTACCGGAGCGTCGACGGCGTCGATGAGGCCAGGGGCGTACCCGGTATCGAAGATATTCGGATCACGGCGAAGCCCGACACGACGCTCGTGCCGCTACCGGAGGGAAAGAGCTATCTGGGATTCATCTTCGCGCGCGCCACGACACCCGCAGCGGTTGATCGGGCGCTGCGTAGAGCCCACGCGAAATTGCATTTCACGATCGACCGCGAAGTAGCGCTGACTGCGTAGAACCGGGTTCCGTAACCTCGCACCTGGTGTTACTTACCAGAGCAAGTGGCGAGGCGTGAGCACGCCCTCCGCAAAACCGGCTCAGCTCGTCCGACGCTGGATCTAGATGCGAATATTCGGGCTCGCTTCGCGCTTACGCTGACTACGGTTTTGCTCCGGACATGCTCACACCTCGCCACCAGGACGCACCACCGGACAGGAGGTGCGGTACCTCCGGCGCAAACCGTAGTCAGGCGCCAGCCGCGTAGCGCGGCTTAGCCGCGACGCGAGGCAAGATGTGCCCTTCGAATCCGTGCGTAGTCCGAGCGGAGCCGGTTTGCAGAGGAGGTACCGCGTCTCCTGTTCGGTGGCTGGTCTTACGACGCAGTAATAGATGCGTGGGTGTTGAAAAAGGGGGAGCGGCAGCCGACCAGGCTGCTACTTCGTCTGCTCGGGCACGTAGCCCGGTGGGAGTGCGGCGCCCTCGCCGAAGAAGAAGTCTTCCATCTGCTTCGCGATGAGTTCCTGGGCTTCTTTCTGCCACGGCATCAGGCGGTACTCATTAAGGATCATCTTCATGCGCTCTTCCCAGAGCTTCCACGCCTCTTTGGACACCTGGTCAAAGACACGCTGGCCGAGCTCGCCGGGCCAGGGTGGGGCGGCGAGTCCCGGCATGTCTTTCTGAAACTTCACGCACTTGACGGTGCGTGGCCCGTCTGGGGATTTGGGGGCGCTTTCGTCCATAAGGCGATGGTACCTCAACCCTGGTCCGAGCCGCTCTCGATTCTCGTGACCCTGGACACTGTGACGAGCAGACAGGTCGCAGCGGCTCTCCAGAGCGGTGTTACCGCCCGGGGCGAGCGGGGTAGTGCGAGGCGACGTAGTTTTCAAGGAGACTGCGGAAGCCTTCGGCGAGTTCGTCGTAGTTGCCCCGCATCGTCGTGAAGTGCTCGCCGTCCACGTACACGGGGCAGTTCGGGGCCTCGCCGGTACCCGGCAGACTGATGCCGATGTTGGCGGCCTTTGACTCGCCCGGGCCGTTCACGACGCATCCCATGACCGCCAGGGTCAGCGTCTCGACGCCGTCGTGCTGTTGTTTCCAGACCGGCATACGCTCGCGGATGTATTCCTGCGTGCGCTCGGCCAGCTCCTGGAAAGTGGAACTCGTGGTCCGTCCGCAGCCGGGGCACGCGGTGACGCTGGGCGAGAATGACCGCAGGCCGAGCGCCTGCAGGACCTCCCACGCGGCGTAGACTTCTTCGCGCCGGTCGCCGCCTGGCTTCGGCGTCAGCGACACACGAATCGTGTCGCCGATCCCCTCATTGAGCAGGATGCCCATGGCCGCAGACGACCAGACCATGCCCTTCATGCCCATCCCGGCTTCGGTGAGGCCAAGGTGCAGTGGTTGTTCCGTTTTGCTCGCGAGGTCGCGGTAAATCGCGATCAGGTCGCGAGGGCGGGAGACCTTGCAGGAGATGATGATCTGGTCTTTGCGCAGTCCTGACTCGAGCGCCAGCGCAGTCGACTCGACGGCCGAGATCACCATGCACTCATTGAGAATCTCTTCCGACGTGCGGCCCAGCGCGCGGTCGGCGTTCTCCTGCATCTTGCTGGTGACCAGATCCTGGTTGAGCGACCCGCCATTGACACCGATCCGGACAGGCTTGTCGTGATCGACGGCCACCTGGCAGATGGTGGTGAAGCGTTCGTCGCGCCGCGTGCCCGTACCGACGTTGCCAGGATTGATGCGGTATTTGTCGAGCGCGGCTGCGCAGTCCGGGTAGCGCGTGAGCAGTTGATGGCCGTTGTAGTGGAAGTCGCCGATGAGCGGTGCCTGGCATCCGGCGTCGAGCATCCGGCGTTTGATCTCGGGGACCGCGGCAGCCGCTTCGGGCACGTTCACCGTGATCCGCACCAGTTCTGATCCGGCCTCCGCCAGTTCGATGCACTGCTGCGCGGTGGCGGCGGCGTCCACCGTGTCGGACATCGTCATCGATTGCACGGCAACCGGCGCGCCCCCGCCAATCTGCAGGTGCCCCACGCGCACGGCAATCGTTCGGTGTAGCCTGACCGCCTCCATGACTGTGCTCAATGATACCGTGTTGGCCCATGCCAGACGCCACGCGTAAGACGCTGCCGTGCGGGTGCCAGGTCGATACCGCGCGAGATTTTTTGGGCAGGGTGGTCGGCACGATCGCCGAGAAGGGCGATGCCTGTCCGGACGAGCGACATGCGCCCGCGCAGGTCATCGTGATGCCCGGCCGCGAGCACGCGAGACCTGACTAGCTCCGCCACGGCAGAGCCGGCTGGCTGATGGGTGCGTGCGCCCTGGATCTACGGAGCGTAGTACTGATTGCGGTTACGGGAGCTACGCGCTCATGAAATCCGCGCCAGCGGCTCTGTCGGGCGCGTCGTTCAGCACTTCTTTCAGAGCCCGTTCCACCGCTTCGGATGTCACCCGATAGTGCGACGCGCTCCACACCACGCGTGCATCGTGAATCAGCAGCACCTGTGGGGTTTCGTGTCGTACGCCCAGCGTGCGCGCAATCGCGTTCGACACGTCGCGATGAGTCTGGACCGTGACGATGGCGTACGTCACATCGGCCGGGCGCTCGTTGAGGTGGGCAAATAGCTCGTCTAGCGCTTGGGCGCTGGTGCCACATGTGGCGCTGTATTTAAAGAGGAGCAACGGCCGTGCGCTGGAGGCCTCCAGCAGCCGGTCGAATTCTTCGATTGCGCCGACCTCGGTCAACTTGGCGTGCATCGGTACCAGTGTAGCAGCCGGGAGCAGCAGCCAGGTCGGGGCCGATACGAGACGGCCGAGACATGCCCCGTGTGCTCCCAGTTGCGGTGCCAGCGCTACGGGGTATCGGTCGCGGTCGCGCGCGGCACGAGCGAAGCCGTGTAGGCCGAGATATTAATCATGTCATCGATGGTCAGGCTGGCCACGACCGGCTCCATCAGGGCCGCCGCGAGACCGGCGCGGTTCCCCTGCTGGATGTCAAGAAGCTGGCGCACCGTGTAGCTGGGTGAGCGTCCCGCCAGTGGCGGGACGGAGCCGAGCCCCTCAAGGTTTTCGCCATGACACACCGAACACGAGATCGTCTTCCCACCACCGTTGGTGACCAGAGCTTCACCCTTGTCGATACTCCCCTCAGGTACGTAGGCGACAAACGACGCAGCGTCGTCTCGCAGCACCTCTGCACGCTCTGCGTCCATTGGCATCTCAACGATGCGCTGCCCGAGTAGTTCGGTACCGGCCTCGGCACCCTCCAGAGGCACGATCATGCCACCCACGACTGTCGTCTTCGGCACGCTGGTCGCTTCGACGACGGTGATCCACGGTGTCCACGGCAGCGAGGCGAAGTACTCGGCCGCTATCCGTACCTCCTCGTCGGTCGCCGCCTTGGCGACGTCCACCATGAGGTTCGGTGGGACCATGCGGGGCTCAGAACTCTTGCGGGCGCCGCTCTTGAAGTCGGCCATCTGCTGGACGATGTAGGCGGCGGGAAGGCCCGCGATGCCCGCGTTTTCGGGGCGCCCCTTGCCATTGGGGTAATGGCAGTAACCACAGGCACGGACTTCCGGACGCCGGCCTTTACTTACCACCTCCGGCATCGGAGGATGTCCCTCGGGGTGCCAGTCGGCAATGTCGAAGGGGCTGCGAATTTGCGCCATCGTCAGCGTCTTATCGCTGCCGGGCACGGTGTGCAGCTCGGTCTGATCCGGAGCCGGGGTGGGCGGTGAGCCGGGTGCCCTGGGCGGACTCATCGGATAGGCCCACGGTGGAGGCGCCGGAGCATTCTGCGCGAGTGCACGGGGTCCGCTGTATCCCCAGACCATCACGATGCCGAGTGTCACCGTGGTAAGCAGGAGCTTTCGCATACAGGTTCTCCTCGCAACGACTGAGCCAGCGATAACCACCGAGGAAGCAAGGACTGCCGTTTGTGCGCGGCAGAGTAGCACACGCATGTCGGCCAGGCGAATAGCTTTGGCCCGTAGTTCGACGCACGGGACGCCGGCCACCATGCATCGCGCATAATGGGCGCTGTCGGGGCAGGGCGGAGTCGCAGAACGGACCTTCCGCTGGGTTTGGACCCCGCTAGTACGTCCTAGCAGGGACTTGTCGCCAACGTCTGCGCGACTCACGCGACGGGGACCGCCGAACGCGAGGCAGCGGCGCTGTTGCTGGAGGCCAGCGCGCCGCCGGGCAGCACGGTCGGGGCGGACAAGGGCTACGATGTGGCAAGCTTTGTGGCCGCTGTCCGTATCCGGGCCGTCACGCCCCACGTTGCTCAGAAGGTCCGCTGGAGTGCGATCGATGGCCGGACCACGCGGCATGCGGGCTATCACGTCAGTCAGCGGAAACGGAAACTCGTAGAACAGGTCTTTGGCTGGATGAAGACCGTCGGCGGCTTGCGCAAACTCCGGCATCGCGGTGTCGCCCTCGTGGATTGGCAGCTTACCTTCGCCGCCACGGTCTATAACTTGGTCCGGCTGCGGAATCTGGAGGCGAGGTGTCCCTGATCACCGGCCGCGCGTGTCGCCGGCCCCTTGATCGGGGCCAGCGCACAGCCGTGCGCACCGTTGTCGGTCGGTGGTGACTCGCATGATCCTTAGAAAACGGCCCGATCACCCGGGTTCTTCAGCAGCCTGCTAGAGGCAAGGGAGAATTCAGGCCATGACCTTACGCAGGCAACCAAAGTCGTGTTGGCTTTTCGCCATGTCATTGATGCTGTCCGCGGGCAGCGCCCACGCTGATGATCTTCTTGATCTGGCAAATGCCGAGCTGCATTTGGCTACTGTCTGCCCCAGCAACGCGACGGTTGGAATCTATGGCTCGCTAGCGGGTTTTCTGACCACCGAGATGTTTCAAACCGACGAGCAACAAAATGGCGACATTTCCCTTGTGGAGCGGGCGCAGCTGGATGTTCTTCTGGCTGAGTATGCGCTTGCACCCTACTTGGACCCGGCGACGGCCTCGTCGGGCGACGGCCTGTTGATGGCGAAATTTATCGTACTGGCCGAGGCCGACCTGTCCGGCAGCTTTCCGGTTGATGTGTCCGTAAGCGTGGCCAGAACGGACACGCAGGAAATCGTCTATGAGCATTCCTCGGTCGTCACGGAAGCAGAAGGGTATGCCGGCTTGGAGGCGACGATCAACCAGGTCGCTCAAGCGATAGCGTCCATCGCCGCGAGCAGTGACTACGCGTGCCCGCGCGTCGGCAGTCTGAGCTACACAGCTGATATGAGCGGCAACGACTGGGGCTGGAATGTCGCAGGCTACTTTGATGTCCTCATTCGTGCAGGTTCTTCGCCCGGTGACCAGGAGGCGATTATCAGGCATGTGCCGACGACTAGTCAGGTCTCGGGCTTGCTGCTGTCAGCAACGGGAACCGAATTCCCGGCCCTGCCGGAGATGAATGCGGACCCCCAAGGCCCGTCTGAGCCAACTGCCTATCTCATTCAATTTCCGAACCTGGGCGCGGTCGGCTCGAAACATCTGCTCGTGTTCAAGGAAACGCCGAACCCCGTCTTTACGACCGGAAGGCAAAACGAACTTGAATTTCCCAATATGGCGGCGGTTGCGCTGGGACAATGGATGCGCCGGGATGGCGGGCCAAGTCTACAGCTCAATGCTCAGGTGACGGGGTCCACGCCGATCAGCTGGACCGTACCGGCTGGCCAGGGAACAATGACGCTGACCTGGGCGTTGCCGTGAGGCATTTAGGATAGCTTGCAAGTCGCAGGAAGGCGTATTCGCAAGCTCGCGGTGGCCCTTTCGGAATTGGCCGATCCAGGCGCTACGGTAGAATCACCAACTACCACTCACTAAACGACATGCCGGAGTGGTGAAACTGGCAGACGCGCCGGACTCAAAATCCGGTGGCCGCAAGGTCGTGTGGGTTCGACTCCCACCTCCGGCACCATATTGACTTAATGAAATTGCGATGTACTGGGCGGGTGCGCCGACCTGGTTGGAATCAATGTATTACTTATGTAGTACTCGCGAGTGGGTCGGCACGCATGGGCCGGTCCCGACGGGTCTACAGTAGGCCTTAGATGCCGACCGATTTGGCGGAGCCCGATCCTAATCGCCGGGCCGAGCCCAGAACGTTGTCGCAATCGCTGTTGGCGAATTTCGCGGGTGTGCGGATTCGGCCCGTTGACCTGGCCGCAGAACGCCAACGCCGTTTGGAGGCCTTAGTGTGGGATGAGAGAGACATCCACGCGGACATCCGACGCTACCAGCGCTCGCAGTGGATTACACCAGAGGAACGCGAGACACAGCTGGCCGAGCAGATGGAGAAACTCCGCGAACTCATCAGGGAAAGCAAGGAGTTACGTGCCCTCGTGTTGCCGGGGACTGAGGGAGAACCAACCGCGATCGATCCCGTCGCGCAAGCCCTGACGATGCCCTAGCCGATCAGTCGCATCCAGATACAATTCTGGTCGAGCTGGACAGGCGGCCAGTGGCGTGCCTACCGTCCAGGGCGCCGGGCTGCCGCAGCCCTGTCTCCCGGCCTAGGTACAGCGGATGCTTCGGCGAGCCGTCTCGATTCTCACCAAGACACTGCGTGTGCTCAAGCGACAGAATCCAAGCCGCCAGCCATCCGGCGGATAAGTGCAGCGGATTTCTACCCCATGCCGCCACGACCAGTTCGGCTCTACGGGTCAATCGTTTGAGCGCCTGTTCGTTCTTCGGTCCAACAGGGTCGTCCGCCAGTAGCAGGCCCTTCGGGTGGGTTGAACGCAACGCATGGACGTTCCCCACTAGGAGCCGATCGAAGCCCCATGAACGGGCAAACCCAGCGCAGCGCCGAATCGTCGGGTCGTCCGTCGTGGCGTCGGCCGTGGACGGATTCAGTCCGACAAACAGCACGGCGCGCTCACCGGACGAAAGACGACGTGAAAGCGAGTACCGATACACGCCGTCGGGACTGATGTCGGCAGACGCGTTCATGTAGGGAGTTAGAGTCACGTCACATTCTCGTCGTCAACCCTGTGCACGCTGGGGCATTTCGGTCATCGCTCTTCAGCAGCGACTCAAGGGCCTGGAGCATCGATTCGTCGCTCATAGGCATGAGTATCGCTCCCTGCCGTTCCCGGCGCTCCTGAACCGGTTCCCCCTAACAATCAGTCAGTCTACACAGGAAATATGTCTCTAGCTCCCGACACCTGCCTCGGCCCGTATGAGATCACCGCCCAGATCGGCGCGGGCGGGCTGGGCGAGGTGTATCGGGCGACCGACACGAAGCTGAACCGCGACGTGGCGGTCAAGGTGCTGCCGTCGGCGCTCGCGGCCCATCGCGCTGCTGAGGGTCTCGTAAAGGATGAAATCGCTCCGACGCTTTCCTGTCGTCCTCTGTTACGACGAAAAAACACGCTTGGCATGTCGGCGCCCCAACTTGTCGATGACGCTCCTTCGGAACGTCGACACCAGGGGACGGTGACGCGCCTTTCATGGCGCCTGGACTGCGCCGCCGTGGTAATGTCCAGCCGGCCGTCGTCCACCCAATGGGGGCTCTCTCCTTGAACGGACCCGCGAACACCAGCCGCGACGTGCGGGCGATGGTGATAGTGACGAGAGGAATGTCGAGAGGAATCGTCGAGAGGAATCATAGTGAGGAGAGGAACGATGTCACGAATCATCCCGTCGTCGCTGACGATCATGCTTGCGAGCATGCTGCTTGCCACGCACGTACAGGCGCAGACTATTTCTTACTCCCGGCGAAATCGAAGGCACGATCATCCTTGTTACCGATTTTGTGCCGGCGTCTGTGGAAGTCGATGCCGCCAACCTTGTTGCCACAACCCCGCGCTTTACGGCCACCACACAGGCCGTCTTCGTAGGCACGGTACCAGGGGGCTCAGAGTGGGCCTACAACATCACCGTCGAGGCCTCGGGAAGCCAGCAGTACTACGTCCGGCCCGTGGCCTTTCCCTCGGCGTCGATTGGTGCGGTCTCACGGGTGCCGTTCCCGGAGTCAGGACCGGTGCCGGTGGCGCCCATTGCAACCTCGCCCGCGACCGTACTCGACGTGGTGTTCACGCCAGTCAAGATCGAAGGCATCATCGAGTTGCGTGACCTGGCGGGCAGCCCGCTGCCTTTGGAAGGGTTTCTGCTCTCGGCGAACGACCAGGAACCCTGGGGCCCTGATCCGTTACTGATCCCGGACGTTCGCGCCCGCCTCAGTCCGAATCTGACGCGTGGGGGCGCCAGGGCGAGCCTGATCTTCGATCCGGCAGTGAGCCAGGCCAACTATGCGCTCTACCTTGATCCCCTGGAAACCTACGTCCTGGGAGATCAGAGCATCTCAGCCGAGGGCGTTCGGTACGACTTCAAGTTTCTCGAGGGGTTCGTCGCGCCGGGATCGAATGCCTTCAGAGACTACAGCTTCCAGCAACGCGCCGAGATTACGGGCAACCTGAACCTCGCGGGGGTCGTGACCACCGCCTCCGGCGTCACCGTGTCCGGCCCCGATGGCGCTTCGGCGTTCTACCGCATTACCGGCGCTGACACGAGCACGGCGGCGGGCAGCTACCGCGCGCGGTTTTTTGACTTCCTGTCGTTCCCTGTGACCGCGCGCATCAGAGCGCAGTTCGATCGGCCCGGCCAATTCGATCCGTTGCCATTTCTGCGGACCCGGACCAAACCGGACATCCAGGTGAACGACGGCGGTCAGATCACTTGCGGCCCGCTCGTGGACTGCGACTTTGCGGTCACCCCTGACCTGCTCTCCGGCCAGGTACTGTTCGATCCCCCACAGCTCCTGCGCGCCCGGGACATCGAGTTTCAGGGACCGCTGGGATCCGTCGCGCGAGCGGAACTCGGGGCGCTGGGCGAGTACGCCACTCCGCTGTCGGAAAACAGCTGGGATGAGTACCGGCTCCGCCTCACTTTCGAGATCGAGAACAACAATTTCATCTCGACCCACCTGGGCCGTCTGAGACCGCTGACGCCGCCAATCGATGCCACCGGTACCTTCACAGCCCTTCAGCGCGATTTCGTCGAGGGCAACGCCCTTGTCAAAGTGTTCATGGCCGTTGCCGATGGCAGTCCGTTGTCGAACCCACGGCTCGATGCGACGCTTGGCGCGCCGGTGTTGGAATCCGCTCGGGGAATCGCGAACGGACAAACTAATGTCGCCATCGGCGAGGCCAGGATGGTGCTGCTGGCGCCGGCCCCCGAGCCCTACAGCATTACGGCATCCGCGATCGTCAACGGATCGCGGGCCGACTTCGGTTCTTTCAGCGTCGATCCCGAGCCTGGTGATGTGATCGTCGTCGGCATCGGCCCGCGCGGCGAACTGAGTCTCACGATTCGTGAGCCCTCCGACGGAGATCTGTTTGCCGAAGGTGAGGACATTCCTCTCAGTTTCCTGGCCTCCGACGACACTGCGATCGATCGGGTCACAATCTCTGGGCCCTTCCCGTCAATCGTTGTGTTCGGCGATCCGGGCAACCCCCAGGACTTGTCGTTCACGGGCAACCTGGCCGGCGGATTGCCTGACGGCATCCACACGCTGGTCTTCACTGCCCGCGACGCCGATGGCAACGAAGTCTCTGATGCGCTGGACATCGTCGTCGACGGCCAGCCACCTGCGATCATTTCCGCAGCGCCGAGCAGTGCGTGTCTGTGGCCACCGAATCACAAGATGGTGCCCATCGACATCCTTGTCGAGCTGCTGGACGCCGTGGATCCCGATCCGTCCTGTCGCATCTCGGATGTGACCAGCAACGAGCACCTGAATGGCCTTGGCGACGGCAACACATCCTTTGACTGGGAAGTGACCGGGCCGCTCTCGGTCGATCTTCGCGCCGAGCGAACAGGTCTGGGCAACGGGCGCGTCTACACGATCTCGCTGGAGTGCAGCGACAAGTCGGGCAATACATCCGGGACGGAAGTCGAAGTCTGCGTGCCGCACGACCAGGGCGGCGGGAGGAGCGCGAAGCGCGGGAAATAGCCGCCCATCGCCAGGAAACGGAGGGATGACACCGCTGAGGTGAGAAGACGCTCCCGCAGACCTCGCACGAATGGGTCTGCGGGCGCGCGCGAGCCCGGCCCTAGCTGGTTCGCCGGCAGGTCCACCACGAATTTCCTACTACCGGTCGCTCCCTGGCGTAATCGGCACGGTGAGGTTGTCGCGGCGATAGTGCTCGGGCCTGGGCCTAGGTGTCCATGAAGTTGCACCTGCGAGTCAAGAGATGCCTTTCACGATGGTGGGGGAAATGGTGGGGACCCTCAGTAGGAAACCATAGCAGCCGGTACGAATCCCCGAAGCGGTCAGATTGTCGTAACTGCTTGATTCCGTTGCTCTGGTACGACTCAGTAGCAGACCACATTAAAACGGGTGGGACGGCTCAAATCCGGTGGCCGCAAGGTTGCTTGGATTCGACTCCCACCTCCGGCACCACACCTCGCGTTGCCACGCACACTCATTGCGGTCGGCTGGAAAGTTCGCCATGATAGGGCGGCACGCCGATGGTGCTGCCAACCGCCACCAGATCGACCTTGCAACCCCCGATGACTGAGTCACTACCACCGAGCGGCCCGCTGCCGGACTTTGCCTTCACGATCGAGTTGCCGATTCTCTGGGGCGACCAGGACGCCTTCGGGCATGTCAACAACACGCTACCTATTCGGTGGTTCGAGTCGGCGCGCATTGCCTATCTCGAGCGGAGCGGCATGGGGGCGCTGCTACAGGCCAAGGGCCTGGCGTCGATTCTTGCTGCGGTCAGCTGCAACTACCGCCTGCAGATGCGCTATCCGGACACCGTGCACATCGGCTGCCGCATCAGCCGGCTCGGCCGCAGTAGTCTGACCACAGAACACGCCGTCTACAGTGTGAGCCAACAGGCGATTACCGCAGAGGGCAGCGCCACGATCGTCGTCTTCGACTACCAGACCAACCGCCCCCAGCGGATCTCCGACGACCTACGCGCTCTGGCTGAACGGGTCGAGGCGATGGGGGGCATGAGGACGGCGTCTGGCGTTGACGGTCAGGGAAAGGCGAAGAGCTAGGGGGAGCGGATGCGCGCTGTGCTTTTGGGTTTCGGAATGATCCTCGGACTCGCTGCCACATGGGGGAGCGCCGGCTGCGCTGCCGCGCCGCCGGCGCCTGGCGCGGAGAATCCGGCCAGCGCGGTTGCTGACTCAGATGACGCGGCTGATCCAGGAGTCATCACGGCCGGATTTGCCTCGGACCTCATGCCCGGCGCGGCGCCTGGGTGCACATCAGGACTGGTCCAGGTGGCGCAAGGCGGCAACAACTACAACGCGGCCGACGTTGGCTTCGTCACCTCGGCGGACGGGCAGCGAATCGCAGTGCCAGGGCCGGTTCATGACGGTCCCATGGCTGTCGACATATTCAACAATTGCACCGGCCCGGGCGACAACCCCGACTACCTCTCGCAACTCGAGACCGTCGTCATCGACGAGGATGGCGTGGAGGTTACCGGGTTCATCTTCGGGGACAACTACTTCGAGCTCTACGTGAATGGCCAGTTCGTTGGACGTGATCCGATCGGGATGACGCCATTCAACTCCAACGTGGTTCGGTTCAAGGCGAGCTATCCGATGACCTATGCGGTGATGGGTGTGGACTGGGCGACGCACGTCGGCGTCGGGCTGGAGTACGACAGTTTCAACGTGGGCGACGGCGGGTTCATCGCCTACTTCAGCGACGGCAACGGTACCCACGACGACTGGCGTGCCGAGACCTTCTATATCTCACCGCTGGACGATCCAAGTTGCGTGCGAACCGAGGGTGGACGCGATTCGAGCTTCTGCTCGCAGGCCACCCGTCCCGTGTGCGCCGACAACGATCCGAGCAGCTGCCAGGCGCTGCATTTTCCGGTGCCCCCCGACTGGGCGGCGCCGGAGTTCGATGACAGCCGCTGGCCTCAGGCGATCGTGTGGCCGGCTGCCAGGGTGACTGGCCAGCGGGCGTACACGGGGTATTCGGAGCTTTTTGGCGACGCCGAGTTTCTCTGGACCAGGAACATCAGGCTCGACAACCTCGTGCTGAGCCGCTACACGGCGACCGGACCGCGGAGGTGAGGCCGTTGGTCTTGCGTAACCTGCTTCAGCGGCTCACGTGAGCGAGCTTCCGATCGCATCTTCCAGCAGCGACCAGCACCGCGCACCCAGTTTGTCCTTCCATCTCCCGTAGAAGCCTGCCAACGCTGCACGGAACGGCGCCTGATCGACGTCGTTGAACGCGAGTCCGCGCATCGTGAGTTCTGCGCGGAGTCGGCCGTTGGCGTCTGCCTGGTCCCGTCGCTGGAGGCGAACCGCGTGCGCGACGTTCCGCTCGATGATCTGCTGGACATCGGCCGGGAGACGTCGCCACGTGGGCAAGTGGGCCATCTGATTGAAGCCCGACCACATGTGGCCGGTCATGCTGATGAACTTCACGACGTCGTAGAGCCTGAACGAATCCACGAGCGCCAGCGGATTCTCCTGCGCGTCGGCCCTGCCATCCTCCAGTGCCGCTCGGATGTCGATGCTGTTGATCGTGACCGGTTCGGCACCAAGCGTGCGGAACATGTCGTCGAAGAGAATCCCCGCCGGTACCCGCATTCTCATGCCTCGCAGGTCGGCGGGCACCGCGACCGGCCGGTTGACGGCGGTGATGTGCCGCATGCCGTTGTCGAAGGCACCCACCGGGAACCCGTGGATACCCTTGAGGGCCATTTCTTCCCGGATGTAAGCGCCAAGAGCGCCATCCATCGCTTGATGCGCGTGGGCCGCTGACGAGAAGGCGAACGGCACCTGCTGCACGTCGCCCGCGGGCACGACCTGGCTCATGACGCCGCCCATGAGTGTGAAGAACTGTATCTCGCCCGAGACGAGCATCTTGAGTGCGGCCGGGTCGCTCCCCGCCACCCTATTGTTGAGAGGAAACACGCTCGCCTCAACACGTCCGTCGGTCTCGGTTTCGATCGCCGCCCACATGTCGGCGATTCGCTTATGCAGGTAGCTTTCCGCGGTCTGATTGTGGAACTGGGTAAAGGTGAACTCGGCGCGACCGCGCTGGGCAGCCCGGCCGCCCTGGGCGGCGCGGCCGAGGCCGGCCAGCGGACGGACCAGCAGAGCCGTAGATCCGAGTGCCGCGCCGGTCACAAAAGCGCGTCGTGTCAGCGCGGTATTGGTCATCGTCTGTGGAGTATAGGAGACATTCGCTCTCAGTGGAGCGAGACGGTCCGGCTGGCCAAAGCGCTTTTCATGACCGTGTGGCGTTCGAGTAGCCGCAATGCTGAAAATGGTTACGGCATTCGGCGGGACTGAAGCGTTGCAGTAGCGCGCGCAGAAGTACCATGACTCGCCCAGTCCAGTACAAGGGCTATTTGCTTGAAAAGCGCTCTAGCCGCTTGACGCCGCCGGTGGTCAGTGCCGGAGAGACGCCCGAGGCAGGCGCCAGGCCAGCGATACCAGACGAGGTCGTCAGCGTGATCTGGAACCCGACCGATTCCTGGGTCGGACCGAAGTTTCCGATGTACAGCGTGTAGGCGCCGGCGGTCAGATTGGGAGCCGTCACCGTCTCGGGCTTGGTGCTAGCAGGCTGCTGAAAAACTCCGTGAAATGGGATCGACAGATCGATCCCGGCGTACTACCATGCTCCCAACACCGCTGAAGGGAGCCCCATCATGCGCGGACACGATGAGCAAAGCACTCACATGTTCAGCTACCTGTCGCCGGAACAGCGCGTGCCAGCCGACCATCCGCTCCGCGCGGTTCGCGCGCTGACGGACGAAGCGCTGAGAACGATGTCGCGCAGGTTCGCCGGCCTGTACGCCAACACAGGGCGTCCGTCGATCCCGCCGGAACAGCTGCTGCGCGCGTTGTTGCTGCAGGTGCTCTACACGGTGCGGAGCGAGCGGCTGCTGATGGAAGAGCTCAATTACAACCTGCTGTTCCGCTGGTTCGTGGGCTTGAATTTGGACGACCCGGTTTGGCATCCCACCACGTTTACCAAGAATCGCGACCGGCTGCTGGCGGGCGATCTCGCGGCCGCCTTCTTTGATGCGGTGCAGGCCCACGCGCGGGCGGCCGGGCTGCTCTCGGACGAACACTTCACTGTGGATGGGACCCAATTGGAAGCGTGGGCCAGCCTGAAGAGCTTTCGGTGCCGGGACGCGGCGGAGAGCGACCCGCCCGATGACCCCGGGAATCCCACGGTCAACTTCCACGGGGAGCGGCGGCGCAACGACACGCACCAGTCGACGACCGATCCGGAGGCGATGCTGCCTCGGAAGGGCCAGGGGAAGGAAGCCAAGCTGGCGTATCTGGGCCACGTGCTGCTGGACAATCGACAGGGACTTGTCGCCAACGTCTGCGCGACTCACGCGACGGGGACCGCCGAACGCGAGGCAGCGGCGCTGTTGCTGGAGGCCAGCGCGCCGCCGGGCAGCACGGTCGGGGCGGACAAGGGCTACGATGTGGCAAGCTTTGTGGCCGCTGTCCGTATCCGGGCCGTCACGCCCCACGTTGCTCAGAAGGTCCGCTGGAGTGCGATCGATGGCCGGACCACGCGGCATGCGGGCTATCACGTCAGTCAGCGGAAACGGAAACTCGTAGAACAGGTCTTTGGCTGGATGAAGACCGTCGGCGGCTTGCGCAAACTCCGGCATCGCGGTGTCGCCCTCGTGGATTGGCAGCTTACCTTCGCCGCCACGGTCTATAACTTGGTCCGGCTGCGGAATCTGGAGGCGAGGTGTCCCTGATCACCGGCCGCGCGTGTCGCCGGCCCCTTGATCGGGGCCAGCGCACAGCCGTGCGCACCGTTGTCGGTCGGTGGTGACTCGCATGATCCTTAGAAAACGGCCCGATCACCCGGGTTCTTCAGCAGCCTGCTAGGGCTTGTGGCGGAGTCAAGAAACGGGCACTCGCTGTCGTTGAACTGCGCGATCGTGCACGGATCGGTGCCGCGCGCCACGTAGAGATCGACATCGTTGGTGGAGAACGTCCAGTCGACTGTCGCGCCGATTGTTCCGGCAGCCGAAGTGGTGAATGGCACAGAGAGCAGCGCAGAGACCGCCAAGCTGGAACTGCCCGCGCCAACGACCGACGTGCTCGTCGTCGTCGGAGTTGGTGTCGGGGTTGGGGTTGGGGTTGGCTCGGGGGTTGGCGACGGCGCGGGTGTGGGCGTCGACGCGTCGTTCCGGTTCCAGACAGCCTGGCCACTGGAGCCATACACGACCAGGTTGCCGTCGCCTTGCACCACAAGGGTCGCGTTGGTATTGCCCGCGGTGCTGGTCGTCCAGCGAGCGGTCCCCTGTGCGTCGTACACCACGACGTTGCCGTCACTCTGCATGGCCACCTGCCCAGCGCCGGTCCCGCCGGTGCCGCTGTTCCACTGCGCGGTGCCATCGGTGACGTCGTAGAGCACCAGGTTGCCGTCGCTCTGATAGGCGAGGCGGTACTGTCCACCGGTCGACGTCAGCGCTTGTCCGGCCACGAGGTTCGCCCCGGCTCGTAGCGTGTTCAGCAACACCACCTGCAGCGCGGCCGTGCCGGTGGTGCTGCCGCCCCGGCCATCTTCGACGGTGACCGTTGCCGTGACGCTGCCCGTTTGGAGGGGCGCCGTCCACTCGGTGGTGGCCGCGGTCGCGTTGCCGAACGTCCCGGACGCGGCGGCCCACTGATACGTCAGCGCATCGCTGTCTGCGTCAGTCGCCGTCGCGCTCAGGGTGGCCGTTCGTCCCGCTTCGACGGTGCACGGAGAACAGCTCGTCGTCACAGCCGGCGCGTTGTTGGACGACGACGTCGCCCCGTAGATCGCCATCGCGCCATCGGTGTCATCACTCGTCAGGCTGTCGAGGTTGCCGACCGTGCTGTTCATGATTGCGCTGACCGACTGGCCGTTCTGGTTGGGATGATCGAGTCCAAGGACGTGCCCGAACTCGTGCAGCGCCACGCGCCGGAGGTCGAAGAGCCGACCCCCGCCGGACGCGTTTCGCTGGTTGCCGCGATACGAATTCCAGCTTCTGCCTTGGTTGAAGATGACATCCGTCTCTATGTACGAGCTGTCAGACACGCGGTATGTACCAAGCGTCACCGCAAGCACGCTGGTGCCGAATGGATCACCGTAGGCGTCGTCAGCGAAGAACACGTTGTTGACGTTGTTGCCCCTGGCCATGCCCGCCGTCGATTCGCGCACCACGCCAAAGGACACGTCCCTGAGAAACGGGTTCCAGATCGCCAGCGCGTTCTCGGCCACCTGGTTCCAACTCGTGTTTCCGTCGATGAGCGTGCCCGACGGCGACCCGAGTTGCAGGTGCATCACGATGTCGGACGTCCATCGTTGCCCGCCCAGCGAGTAGGCGCCTCCGGGGGTGCCGAGCCACAGGACGAGACCAGCAGCGCCGAGTGTCGCGAGACCCGTCCGGATCGACGCCATTACCGTCGCGCCTCGGCGACCGCGCGGCTGACGCGGTCGCGGAAGGCGGAGAGGGACATGGGCGCGATTGGCGTGGGGGTGTCGACGTCGGACCGCAGTCCGATCTGTTCGGGTTGTCCAAGGGGCGTGCCACCCAGCGTGAAGACCCTCTCCACGCCGCCGTTGTCTCGGCTGACGCGGAGCAACCCCTGGGTGAACCCGACGATCGGGTTGATGCTCTGTTCCCGACGGGCAAACACGACGCGACGGTCGCCAACAGCAAACCGCGGCATCTCGGCCACCACCATCCCGATGTCGCCCCATTCGCCGCCGAGGAAGTCGAAGACCTCCAGGACGTTGGTGGTGCCCCAGAGCGGATCCGACACGCGAAACACGACGCGGGTCTTGACGATGGTGCCGTCGCGTGTGTTCAGCGGGAACGGGCGGACGTCGGTCACCTCGCCAACGAAGATGACGTCCGCGCCCGCGATCAGCTCATCGAAGGTGACCGACAGATACGACGTCGCACGCACGACATTTCCGCCGAAAAGCAGAACGGTGATGGCAACCGCCAGACACGCGATCAGATTCCCGGCGGACACGCTCCGGGGAGACTTATTGCAGAGAGACACCCCGCACCTCCGTTTCGCTATGACTCTACTACCGGGAGCGTTCTGCAACGTTGGTGCCGTTTGGACGCACACGGTTTGGCGGGTGTCTTTTAGCCCTCGTCTTCGACCGTCAGCCAGCGTGTAGCGAGGAGGAACAGGCCGACCACGGCGTACCCCGTAGCCCAGGGCCACGCGGGTGTCAGCGACATCACCGTATCGCCGGCCGTCCAGGCATACGAATGCATGAGGCCTGCGAGCGACAGGGCTGCGCCGCAGAAGAACCAGAGCGCCGCTGTCCGGAACTGTCGTTCGATGATGAACGTCGTTGCTGCGGCGAGGATCATCGCGCTGAAGATGAAGCCCTGTTCCAGCGCGAACGCGCCGTGGATCCATGTGTCCGATGTTCTGAACGCGCCGATCAGGCTCTCGGAAAACGGTGGGCCGCCTGGTGTGCCAACACCAGCCGCCCGCAGTCCGTTCTTGGCCATGAGCGCGCCCCAGGCTGCCACACCCGGGAGCAGCCCGATCACGACCGCTGGCGCGTGCGCACGAGGCGTGGCCTGGAACGCCTGCGCCGAGATGACGATCCCGATCCAGAGCACGATCGCCATACCCGCGTCGATCGGCACAGCCCACGCGATGTGCGCAAGCGTGCCCGTGAGGCACACGATCGTGACGAACACGCCGTTCAGCGTGGAGTAGCCGGCCCGGGCGCCGAGCGCCTTCCATCCCGGATGACCGATGTAGATCGTCGTCGGAAATGGTGAGCCGAACGCCGCCGCCGCCACTGTACCGACCCCGTTGACGAGCAGCGAGGGCCGCGTTTCGTAGGCGTCGCCCGCCGCCTCGGCCGACTCAATGTTCTGAAGCGACCCAATGACGTTGAAGATGCCCATCGGCAGGATGATCGAGATGTAGGGCAGCAGCAGGCCCTCCCGCAAGGCGCCGACAATGTCGCCAATGACTGGAAGCGGGAGGCGCACACTCGCCTGCTCGGCGATCTCGGCTGCCGGGGCGATGCCTGTCATCCAGCCAAGCGCGGTGCCAAGCAACACCGCCACGAGACCTCCGGGGATCCGTCCACGGAAGCGCACCCTGCCGAAGTAGGTGACGAGGATGATGCCGAGTGTCGTGAAGCCCACGACCGGCCGGGCGAACGTCCGGAAGAGAAACCCGAGCGAGATGAACGTGATGGCGATTCCGGCGAGTGTGGCGAGCAGCGCGGCTCTCGGCGTGGCCTTCCGAATACGCTCCGCGACGAAGGAGCCGCCGATCTCGATCAGGCCGGAACCCAGGCAGGCGAGCAGGCCGGCTTGCCACGCCACGCTGGCGGGATCGGGATGGCCTGCGGCCTCCGCCGCGAGCTTGGCCGGCAGCATGACGAGGAACACATGCCCGAACAGCGAAATGGTGTTGATGCCGTACGGCAGGGCGCATACATCGGTGCGGCCTGAGCGTGCCGCGAGCTGGAGGGCCTGTCGTGCATAGTACAGGTTGCCGACCAGCAGCGAGATCGCCGCGCCGGGGAGGATCCGCTGGTAAATGATCTCGGGGGGCAGACCGAGCACGAAGCGGCAGAGGCTGTCGATGAGCAACAGCTGGACCAGATTGTCGAGCGCGAGGCCGAAGAAGCCATCGATGTCGCCTCGAACAAACGGTCGCACGCTTCGAGTTATATCAGAGTTGTCCGTGTGTCAGGACGGGCCGTGCGCGAGTCCGCCAGGTGCGCACGGCGTGTCACATGTCGTCGTCGTCGCCCCATTCGTCGTCCCATTCCTCCCAGCGTCGCCTGCGCTGCGCGCGCCTTCGGAGCGTGACCAGAAAGGCGAGACACGCCAGCGCCATGATGCCCATCCAGAGCGAGGAAACACTTGTGAGGACCGGCATCCAGCTGGTCCACCGACGGTACCGCGCCCAAGCGCGGGCAGCCGCCTGTTCGGGCGTCTCCCCGGTCTCGAGCCGAAAGGCGCTCGCGAACGGCGTACCGCGCGCAACCCGCTCGACGATGAGGCCCGGGGAGTCCGTACCATGGCGCTGCTGCATATCTGACACCAGGGCGGCGGCGAGCAGATACGCGCTGACGGTTTCCTGTTCAGACTCGGACTGAAAGAGGCGATCGAGGTCGGCGAGCGCCGGATTGCCGACTGCTGCGAAGACGAGCCGCGCCTGGCTCGTGACGCTCCACTCCTGCTCGACCGACGTGGCCACGCCTTCGTGGAACCAGCGCGGGAGCGGTGCGTTCGCCTGCGTGGTAAGGGCGAGGTGCACCACCTCGTGCGAGACGACCGATTCGAGCGATTCGTACGGATAAGGTCCCACACGCGCTGGAAAGATCGCGACGTTGCGCCGACCGAAAGCCATACCCACGATCCAGCGGGGTGTGGCCCTGGCGCGCGGGTCGCCCTCGGCGATGAGCACAATCCGCACGTCAGGCGGCACGTCCAGGCCCGCCAGACCCAGCCGTTCCGCAAGCGACGCCTGATCGATGTTCTGCACCCGGTCGGCCAGGGCCCCAAGCGAGGGATCAGCTTCAACGGTCAGACTCATCCGGTCGCGCTGCGCCACGATGCCGGTGGCGCTGGCCAGCAGCGCGAGCATGGCGAAGGCGATGTGCAACCAGAGACTCATATGCTCAGCTTATGCCGTGCGCGGACAGGGTGAACATTGTGGTGAGTTTGCAATAGACTCTGGTAGCCCCTCGACAGTCGGCGTGAACCAACGTGCCAGGACGATTGAGCATGAGCGACGAACCCAGCAAGGACCGGCTACCCGGCGAGCTTCGCCGGGCGCTTAGCTCGTTGAGCGACGAGGCTCAGCACGCGGCAAGCCGCAGGTTCATCGAGGCCGGCCTAGACGCCCAGGGCGGCAGCAGCTCACTCGACGAGACCATGGTGACGCTCAGCCATGCTCGAGACGTGCTCTCCGACGCGCTCGAGACCGGCAAGTTCGTCCAGTCGCCACCGGCGGTCCAGTACGATCTGTACGGCCAGGTCCAGGCTCTCGGCCTAGCGCTGACCAACAGTACCGAAGGACAGATCACCCTGCCGGAAGTCCAGGCCAGGGTTGAGAAGCTCAGTGCGGAGGTTTGGCCGTACCGTCTGCTCGATGCGTCGGCTGACGGCGTGATGAGCTTCCACAACAGGATGAACCAGCTCAGGAGCCAGGAGGCCCTGATCCGCAAGACTGCGCGCGCCGCCAGCGAGTTCGACGGCCTGCTGAAGAATGCCGACCGCATGCTCGCGGAGATCGCCGAGCGAGCGTCGTCAATCGCCGACGAGCGCGGCTCGACGGCGACGGTCGTCGAGGAGATGCAGACGAGGCTGCGCGAGTCAACCGAGCTCAGCGAGCAGCTCGCAAACCTTGGTACGCAGGCGGCGCGGCAGGAGTCGATTGCGACTCGCCAGCTCGTGGCGGCCCGACAGGCCTTCTCGGACACGGAGGCGGTGGCCGCCAGTGCGAAAGAGGCGCGGGCAGACGCGGTGGCCGGCCGCGAGAGTTTTCAGGCGCTGACGGCTCAGGTGGAGCGGCTGATCGCCGCGACGGAAAGCGCAGCGAAAACGCAGCGTGAGGCGGCCGCGCAGAAGCACGCCGAACTACTGAAGGGCGTGTCGGCGGAGTTCGGGAAGGCGACGGCTTCGCATCAAGCGGCCCTCGCGAAGCAACTTGAGGAGATGACAGTCAAGGGCGACGCCGAGGTGGACGCCTTTGTCGTCAAGTCGGAGAAGGCCCTTGATGAGGGGGATGAAGAAGTCAAAGGGCTTGTCGAACATCTTGAGGAGTTGGAAGGCCACATCGACGAGGCGATGGAACGGGCGACTGGCGTCTCCCTCCTTCACGCGTTCCAGCGGCGGCAGTTCGACATCGTGCAAACGAAGAGATTCTGGGGTCGTGCGTTGGCCGCGAGCTTCATGCTGCTGCTGGGTGTTGGCGCCTACCTGGCCTACGCGTTACCGTCAGTCCCAACTGACAGCACGGCCTTCTACGCGAGGCTGTCGGTCGCGATTCCGCTCGTGATTGCGGTGGGATTCTGCGGCATTCGGTACTCACGTGAGCGGACCCGCGAGCGAGAGTTCAATGAGAGCGTGCCGCCCGGCCTTCAGGATTTATCGGCGTAGGCTTGCCGCGAGACATCGTCCCGCGGTGCGCTTCAGCCGACGAGAGCCGGCACCATCGGCACTGGGCCTCGGGGCCGAAGGGTGATGCGAGGACTGGGCTCGATGGCACCACTCCCTGACTGCAAGCGCCACCGTCCGGCGAGCGTCGCGAGCACGAGCGTACCTTCCATCCACGCGAACCCCTCGCCGATGCACGACCGAGGTCCGGCACCGAAGGGAAAGTAGGCTAGTCGAGGCCGGCCGTTCGCTCCCAGCCAGCGCTTGGGCGAGAACGTCAGCGGGTCCGGGAAAAACCGCGTGTCACGGTGCGTCACAAACGGGCTTGCGACCACCACCGATCCCGCGGGAATCTGATGGCCGCGACATGCGTGCGGCGTGGCGGCTCGACGGACGATGACCCAGGCCGGTGGAAACAATCGCAAGGCTTCCGCGAGCACGCTCCTGGTGTACGGCAGTCGCGATACATCCTGCGCAGATGCCAGGCGATCACCCACCACGTCCGCGACTTCAGTGTGAAGCTTTGCCTCTGCCTCAGGGTTGGCCGCAAGGAGCGTCCATGTCCAGGTCAGCGCGTGCGCGATCGTATCGTGACCCGCCAGAAGGAAGGTCACGGCGTCATCGCGAAGCTGGCGCCCAGACGCTTCGTCGTCGCCCCGTCGCGCCTCCAGCAGAAGGGACAGCACGTCATCGCGCGCGCCGCTGCCGTGCCGTCGTCGCTCGACGACATCATCGACGATTGCGTCGAGCTGGCGCCGCGCGGCTTTGGCGTTGCGGCGTGACGCCACGATCGACACAAGCCCGTCCACTGGCGGGGTGGCACTGGCAGCGGCGGCGTCGATGTCCGCAGCCACGTCAGTAAGGTCGGCACCGAAGAGCGTCTCTCCCACGATCGACAGCGTGAGGCGTTTCATCTCACGCGCGACGTCGAGCGTCACGCCCGGTTGCCACTGCGCTCGACACCGAGCGGCGTGGTCAACGATGAGCGGGGCGTATCCTTCGACTCGTTGACGATGAAACGCCGGCTGCACGACACGGCGTCGCGTCGCATGGAGCGCCTCGTCTGCTGTCAGGAGCCCGTCGCCGAGGAGCCGCTTCGCGCGGTCAAAGCCGCGACCTTTCACGAACCGGTCGTGATGCGTCAGGAGTACGTCTTCAATGGCGACAGGGTGATTGAGGAGAAACGCGAGGCGCGTGCCCAGTTGAAAGGGCACGACATCATCCGGATTCTGGGCCAGCTCCTGCAAGAACGCGAGCGGGTCGGTCTCCCCGCGACGGAGCGCCCAGAGGGAGCAGGATGGATACGTTGGTGACGTCACCGCTCGATGCCGGTTGAGTCGAGGGAGGCGATGACCTCGCCGATCTGCGACAAGCACCAATCGACCTCGTCGAGCGTAATGACATACGGCGGCATGAAGTAGAGCACGTTGCCCAGCGGCCGCAGCAGTAGACCGCGTTCAAGAAACGCCGCAGCGAGGTGCGGGCCAAGGCGGTCGAGGTATCCGCCCGCTCCCGGAGCAGTCGCATCGGTCCTCAACTCGATCGCGGCGACAGCCCCGATTGCGCGGACATCGCCGACGGCAGGGAGGTTGCGCAGTCGAGCCAACCCACTCATGAGCTGAGTTTCGATCCGTCTGACGGTGGACATGACATCGGCGCTCGCAAACAGGTCGAGACTCGCCAGCGCCACCGCGCACGCCAGGGGATTCGCCGTAAAGGAGTGTCCGTGGAAGAAGGTGTTGCTGTGGTCGGCGCTGAGAAACGCGTCGTAGACAGGGGCCGTCACTGCCGTGGCCCCGAGCGGGAGGTATCCGGCGGTGAGTGCTTTCGACAGACACATCAGATCCGGAGTGATGCCTGCATGCTCGCAGGCGAACATCCGGCCAGTCCGGCCAAACCCCGTCAGGACCTCATCGGCGATCAGCAGCACTCCGAATTTGTCGCAGAGGCGGCGAACGCCTGCCAGAAACTCTGGCGGCCAGACGATCATGCCGCCCGCACCTTGCAGCATGGGTTCGACGATGACCGCGGCGATCGTGTCGCCGCCTTGCTCGAGTTGGGCCTCGAGCGACTGCAGGCAGTCCACGTTACAGGTCTCTCGCGTGAGTCCGAGCGGACAGCGGAAACAGTACGGCGCGTGAGCGCGAGCGACGGGGAAGAGCAGCGGTGTAAACGCCGCCGTAAATACCGACGCGGCGCTCACGGACATGGCTCCGGCAGTGTCACCGTGATAGGCGTGTTCGAGCGCAAGAATGCGGTGCCGCTGAGGCTGCCCCTTGTTTTTCCAGTACTGACATGCGAGCTTCACTGCAACCTCGACGGCGGTTGAGCCGTTGTCGGAATAGAAGACTCGCGTGAGACCCGAAGGCAGGAGCTGGAGCAACCGTTCCGCGAGGTTCACAGCGGGCGGGTGCGTGCAGCCGGCGAACATCACGTGTTCGAGGTCTCTCGCCTGATCGACAAGAGCCTGCGTAATCGCTGGATGACAGTGACCATGAATGTTCACCCACCACGAAGAGATGCCGTCGAGAATCCGGCGACCATCCTCAGTGATGAGATAGACCCCTTCGCCTTTCACCACTGGCAACGGCGCCACCGGGGATGACATCTGGGTATAGGGATGCCACAGGTGCGCGCGGTCACGCTCGAGCAGCGTCTTGTCTCTGGTCACGACAGAAACTCGGACAGGCGATCTGTGGGGTCGAACTGCGGTGCCCACGTCGCCAACGCGGCCGCCGTGAGAGGAACAAGCGTCGGCATCTGCCCAAGGACGATGATATGCCCGTAGCGTTCAATGGCCTCGGACGCGTCGGCGTCCTCGGGTCCGACCATGACGACGCCCGCGACCGCGAGCGCCCGCGCGCGAAGCGCTGCAAGCGTCAGGAGCGTATGGTTGATCGTGCCAAGCGCCGTGCGTGCCACGATGACGACCGGCAGGCCGAGTCGGACCATCAGGTCGGACATGGTCTCGTGATCGTTGATCGGCACGAGCGCTCCGCCGGCGCCCTCGACGATCCAGCGGGTGTGGCGGTCCTCGCGGCGGAACGGTGCGAGTAGCTGATCGACGTCGATCGTGTACCCGCTGAGTCTGGCAGCCAGATGCGGGGACACCGGATGCGCCAGGCGCACCCCGTGGTCGAATATCTCCGTGTCGTCGCACCTCGCCAGCCGGGCGACGTCCGCGGTGTCGTCGTCCGACTCGATGCCGGTCTGGATCGGTTTCCAGTAACGCAGGGTTCGACCTTCGCGGTACCGATGGAACAATGTCGCCGAGACGACGGACTTGCCGACGCCGGTGTCGGTGCCGGTTACGAAGAGGCCACGGGGCACGGGACCTGGCCTTTGAGGACTGCAGCAAGCCGGCTCGCGAAACGGCCGAGATCGACCTCCGACACGTCGACATGCACCGAGACACGAAGTCGCGCCGTGCCTGGAGGCACTGTTGGCGGCCGAATCGCTCTGACGTCGAAGCCTTCGGCGTGAAGCGCGTCCGCCACGGCGACGGCGTGCTGGTTCTCCCCGATCATGACGGGGATGATGGGCGTATCGCCGCCCGGCGTTGGGATAGCGGCCTCGCCGAGCCGTTCACGGAGGACTACCGCTCGGCGCCGCAGCTGACTGCGGCGCTCAGGTTCGTTGGCGATGATCGTGAGGCTGGCCTGGATCGCGTCCGCCACAGCCGGCGGCGCTGCGGTCGAAAACAGAAAGGGGCGCGCCTGTTGCGCCAGATGCTCGATCGCCCAAGCTGGCCCGGCGACAAACGCGCCGGCAACGCCGAGCGCCTTTCCCGCTGAATTGATCGAGACCAGCACGTCCTTACCGATTTCTGTTTCTTCGATCAGGCCGCTACCGTGTGGTCCGCGGATACCGACCGCATGCGCTTCGTCCACGATCAGTAGCGCCCCGGTCTCTCGACAGATGTCGGCATAGACCGCAAGCGGCGACCGGTCGCCATCCATGCTGAACAGCGACTCGGTCACGACGAATACCTGGCCCTGCGTGGACGCGCCGTCGATCCGGCGGGCCAACGCAGCGGCGTCGTTGTGAGGAAACACGACGCGCTTGGCCAGTGAGAGCCGAATGCCGTCGCGGAGACTCGCGTGGTTCAAGCGATCCGAGAGCACGACGTCGCCAGGCTCGACGAATGCTGTCAGGACCGCCAGGTTCGCCAGGTATCCGCTCGAAAAATACAGCGCCCGGTCCGTGCCCTTGAATGTGGCGAACGAACGCTCGACGGAGTCGAACGCTTCCCGGTGTCCACCCAAGAGGCGTGATCCCGTGCTGCCACAGCCACCACGGTGCACCGCGGCGATCATGCTCGCTTTCACGGCCGGATGACTGGAGAGGGCGAGATAGTCGTTCGATGAGAGGTCGAGGCCAGACGGCGAGCGGGGTGTTCGCAGAAGCCCACGTTCGTTCAGTGTGCGCATGTGGGCGCGCACCCGTGATTCGAGCGTCGACGGGGTCTTCACGGCGCGGCGTCGGTCGATGTCGGCTGCAACTGGATCCCGACACGCTCGAACAGCGCGCGGTCCTTTTCCGCCTCGGGGTTCGGCGTCGTCAAGAGCGTGTCCCCGAGAAAGACGGAGTTCGCGCCGGCCATGAAGCAGAGGACCTGCGCCTCGTCCGACAGCGACAGGCGGCCGGCGCTCAGACGCACGTACGAGCCCGGCATGAGCACGCGGGCCGTCGCGATCATGCGCACCAGTTCCAGCGGGTCTTCGGCGGCTCGGCCTCCGAGGGGCGTCCCCTGCACCGCGACGAGCAGGTTGATCGGTACGCTTTCGGGGTGAGGGTCGAGCGTCGCGAGCTGGCGCAACAGGCGGTACCGATCATCTCGATCCTCACCCATGCCGATGATGCCCCCGGAGCACACGGTGACACCCGCCTGTCGGACACGTGCCAGTGTTTCGAGTCGCTCGTCGTACGAACGTGTCGTGATGATCGAACTGTAGAACTCGCGCGAGGTGTCCAGATTGTGGTTGTAGGCTGAGAGTCCAGCCGCCGCCAGCGCGTCGGCCTGCTCCTGGGTCAACATGCCGAGCGTGCAGCAGGCTTCCAGACCCAGTGCTCTGACGCCTCGGACCATGCCAAGCACTCGCTCGAACTGCCGGCCGGAAGCCGCGTCCCCCCACGCAGCACCCATGCAGAAGCGTGTCGCACCCTGTTCGCGGGCACGTGCCGCGGCCGCGAGCGTCTCGTCGACGTCCAGCAGGGGCGTCGCGCCGACGTCCGTCGTGTACTTCGCCGACTGCGGGCAGTACGCGCAGTCTTCCGGACATGCGCCGGTCTTGATGCTGAGCAGCACGCATCCCTGCACTTCGTTCGGGAGGTGGCACGCACGGTGCGCCTGCTGAGCCCGCAGGAGCAGGTCGAGCAGGGGGGCCGTGTAAATCGACTCGATCTCCGGGAGGGACCAATCGTGCCGAGTTGACACATGCGTGAGTGTGTTCATGGCGACCGCACGATCATAGCTGACTGTCCCGGTGGATCAGTGAATCCAGTTTGCTTCTTACCGGTTTCGGCGGTTGCGGGACTTGGCGATCTTTTAAAGAGGGATATCCCGATTGCTCGCCTGCACAAATGCCCGCCTGAGGGCGTCGTAGCTATGCACGGCAGGGTACTGGGGGAATTTCACAGTCACGTTGTCCGGTGCCTTAAACAGGATTCCCGCGTCGGCTTCCTCGAGCATGCTCGTATCGTTGTAAGAGTCGCCAGCGGCGATGACCCGAAAATTCAGTTCACGAAAGGCCTTGACACACTGCCGTTTCGGATCTTTCTGGCGCAACGTGTAGTCGGCAACCTTGCCGGCGCTGTCGACCACGAGCCGGTGACACAACAGCGTTGGCCAGTCGAGTTGCCGCATGAGCGGCTGTGAAAACTCATAGAACGTGTCGGACAGGACGACGACTTGAAAGCGTTCGTGCATCCACCCCAGGAAGTCCGTTGCGCCGTCCAGGGGCCGCATGTTCGCGACAGCCGCCTGTATCTCTGCCAGACCGAGCCCGTGCTCATCAAGGAGGCGTAGGCGCTGCTGCATCAGCACGTCATAATCGGCAACGTCTCTGGTGGTTGCCTTCAGTGCGTCGATGCCGGTGATCTGCGCGAATTCCATCCAGATCTCCGGTACGAGCACGCCTTCCAGATCAAGACACGCGATTTCCACTCACAACTCCCTGTTCTTTTCTGATGCCGGGCACACACGGGGCGGTCCACGGTCAGGACACACCTTGCGGCCGGCAACCGCTTCCCGCAACGATCATAGCGGGGCTGGTTCCTGCTGCGTGAGGCAGTGCAGCGCACCAAGACCCCAGACCAGGTCCACGGCGTGGATGCCGACGATCTGGCGTGCCGGCATGAGGGTGGACAGCGTCGTCAGGGCCACGCGGTCGTTGGGGTCGTTAAATGTTGGCACCAGCACGACGCCGTTGGCGATATAGAAGTTCGCGTAGCTGGCGGGCAGCCGCTCGCCGTTCATGAACACGGGTCGCGGAAACGGCAGCTTGACGATCGTGAGCGGACCGCCGTCGACGTCGCCCGCCGCGGTCTCGAGTCGGCGCAGGTTGTCCATCGACCGTTGATGATTCCCGTCGCTCGGATCCTCTTCGACGGCGACGACCACAGTGTCGGCGCTCACAAATCGCGCCACGTCGTCGACGTGCCCGTGCGTATCGTCACCGAGGCACCCCTCTCCGAGCCAGATCGTCCGGGTGATACCCAGCCACTCGTGGAAGATGCGCTCGTAGTCGGCGCCGTTGAAGCCCGGATTCCGGACTTGGGTGTCGGAGAGCAGCCATTCCTCCGTGACAAGCAGGAGTCCCTGCCCGTTGACGTCGATGCCGCCACCTTCAAGCACGATGCGCGCGCGGGTGTCAGGAAGACACGGTTCTTCACGGTGTAGGCCAGTAAGTCGCGAGATCGCGGGTCCCACGCGGGCATCCTGTTGCCAGTTGCTGTACTTTGCCCACCCGTTAAATGCCCAATCCAGAAGGGCCACGTGTCCCTGGGGATCGATCACGCCGGTGGGGGCGGAATCTCGCAGCCAGCCGCGATCGTGAGGCACCTCGTGAAGCGTGACCCGGTCGCGGCGCACCGCGTGCGCATCCAGTACGGCGCGGGCGCGCCCGGCGATGTCACGGCTGTGGCACAGGACGTTGACGGTCTCGTGGTCGGCGAGGACGCGAATGATTTCCGCGTAGACCCACGGAATCGCCTCAAACTTTCCGGGCCAGTCGGGCTCGTGGTGCGGCCAGGCAGCCCAGGTCGCGCGGTGCTGCTCCCATTCGGCGGGCATCCGAAACGTCATGGGAGAGCCCGCAGCCGACTCTTGACGCGCACTACTCGCCCAGATACCGATTCAGGATCGGTCCGTAGGCATCGACGCGCCGGTCGCGGAGGAAGGGCCAGTTGCGACGCACGGTTTCGATCAGCGCCGGGTCGCACGGCGCCACGAGGATCGCTTCGTCCTGGTCTGCCTCCACCACGTAGCGGCCGAACGGATCCGCAATGAAGGAGTGGCCGAAGAAGGTAATGCCGTCGGTGCCCGGTTCGTCCTCGTGTCCGATGCGGTTGGGCGATGCGACATAGACGCCGTTGGCGATCGCGTGCGCGCGCTGGACCGTGCGCCACGCGTCGACTTGCGCCTGTCCCCATTCGTCCCGCTCGGTCGGATGCCAGCCGATCGCGGTGGGGTAGAAGAGCACCTGCGCGCCCATGAGGCTCGCGATGCGCGCGGCTTCCGGGTACCACTGATCCCAGCAGATCAGGACGCCGATCGTGGCGTAACGAGTCTTCCACACCGTGAACCCGGTTCGGTCGCCCGGCGTGAAGTAATACTTCTCGTGGAACAGCGGATCGTCCGGGATGTGCATTTTCCGGTAGACGCCAAGCAGGCTCCCGTCCGCGTCGATGATAGCGGCGGAGTTTCGATAGATGCCGGCCGCCTGGCGCTCGAAGATCGGGACCACGAGCACGATGGCGAGCTCGCGCGCGATTTCCTGCATCGTCGCGGTGGTGGGCCCTGGAATAGATTCGGCGAGATCGAACCGCTCTGCCTGCTGCGACTTACAGAAGTAGGGGGCGTGAAACAGTTCCTTCAGGCAGATGATCTGCGCGCCGCGACGTACCGCCTCTCGAACGAGCCGCTCGGCTCGCTGAAGGTTGGCCCGCGCGTCCACGTCGGCGCGATCTTGCACGATCCCAATCGTGAACATGTAGCCCTATGCTAGCCTTGCTGAATCGAAGGATGAAAACAAAACCGCTCTCTGTCGCGCTGCTCGGTTTCGGTACCGTCGGCGGGTCTGTCGCTCGAATTGTGAGTGAGCGTCCCGAGTTAGGCGACCGTATCCAGCTTACGCACATCTTCAACCGCGGTGTCGCGCGCAAGCGCGTTGACTGGGTCTCTTCGTCAGTGACGTGGACAGAGGACTTCGACGCATTGCTTGCGTCCCGACCCGATGTGATCGTCGAGGTGGTCGGCGGCGTCGATCCGGCAGGCGACTGGGTGCGCCGAGCCCTCCAGCAGGGCATCGCGGTGGTCACCGCCAACAAGATGCTGCTGGCGGCGCACGGACCCGAACTGCTGCATCTCGCGGTGACGCACGAGACACAGCTCCGCTTTGAGGCGGCGGTCGCCGGCGGTGTGCCGCTCATCCATGGCGTGCGCGAGGGGCTCGCGGGAGATCAGCTACTGCGTGTCGCCGGCATCCTCAATGGCACGTCGAACTATGTGCTCAGCACGATGTCTTCCGGCGATCAGTCGATGGCCGACGTGATGGTCGAGGCGCGTCGCCTTGGGTACGCAGAGGCGGACCCGAGCGCGGACGTTGACGGCGACGATGCTGGCGCGAAGCTCGTCGTCCTGGCGGGTATTGCGTTCCGGCGCCACTTGCAGCTGGCCGACATTCCAAGACATTCGATCCGCCCCATTTCTGCCGCCGACTTCCGCTACGCCAGTCGGCTAGGCTGCACGATTCGGCAGGTGGCGACGGTAGAGGCCAAGGGCGATGGGTTCCATGCCTTGGTCGGGCCGGCGCTCGTGCTGAGAGGTTCCAACTTCGGCCTAAACATGGGCGCCAATAACATCGTCACCGTTGCCGGTCATTACGGTGGCGAGGACAGTTTCAGTGGGGCTGGGGCCGGCGGACCGGCGACGGCCGTGGCGGTTGTGTCGGATCTGCTGTCGCTCACCCAGCGTGAGCGCGATCAGGGCGAGGAATGGCTGCCCGCGCCGGTGGTGCCGCCGCCAGCCAGGCCCTACTACGTGCGTTTCGTCGTAAAGGACCGCCCGGGCGTCTTGTCGTCGATCGCGGCGTCGCTGGCCGGTCAGGGCATTAATCTGGACGCCGTGCTACAGGAGCCGGGCTATCCCAAGGATGCCCTGCCGTTTGTGATCACTGTCGAGCCCTGCCAGGAAGCGGCACTGGCAGCGGCACTACAGGATATTTCGGTCGCCGACTTCCACGCTGAGCCACCGCTGGCGCTCCCGATGCTCTTGGGCGAAGACCCGCGAACGTGATATCTTTTTTGATTCGTGTCACTTAACCGTATTAGCTCCTCTTCGGCTGGCGGCCTGCAGGGGTCGGCACGCGTCACCGAACTCGGCGATTGGCCGGAGGCGCGCGCCTCGGCCCATGAGGGCCTGCGATGAAGTTCGTCACGGGCTTGACCTGCCACCTGTGTGGGGCCACCTATCCAGCCGAGGCGTTATGGGTCTGTGGCGAGTGTCTCGGTCCCCTCGAAGTCTCCTACGACTACGAGGCCGTGCGCGGCGCCGTCAGTCGCAGCCTGATCGAATCGCGTCCACACTCCCTGTGGCGTTACCAGGAGCTGCTTCCCGTCGAGGAGCCTCGGACCGGATTTCACTCGGGTTTCACGCCGCTGGTTCGGGCGACCCGTCTGGCGCGTGAACTCGGGATCGATGAGCTCTACATCAAGGATGATTCGGTCAATCATCCGACATTTTCGTACAAAGACCGGGTTGTGTCGGTCGCTGCCACACGTGCAGTCGAGCTGGGGTTCAAGGTGTTCGGTTGCGCGTCGACGGGAAACCTGGCGGGAAGCGTCGCCGCCCACGCCGCACGTCTTGGACTGCCGTGTTACGTCTTCATTCCCAACGACCTGGAGCCGGCCAAGATTCTTGGCGCGGCGATTTACGAGCCTCACGTGGTGGCGGTCGAGGGCAACTACGACGACGTGAACCGGCTGTGTACGCAGATCGCCGATCGGTACGGATGGGGCTTTGCCAATATCAATTTGCGCTCCTATTACGCGGAGGGTGCAAAGACGATGGGCTTCGAGATCGCCGAACAGCTCGGGTGGCGTTTTCCCGACCACGTGGTGTCGCCGGTCGCGGGCGGCACGCTGCTGCCCCGCATCTTCAAGGGCCTGAGCGAGTTGAGAGAGGTAGGCCTCGTCCGTGGTCAGCTGCCGAAGATTCATGCGGCGCAGCCGTCTGGCTCGGCACCCGTCATCAAGGCGATTGACGCCGGGCTGGAGTTTCCCGAGCCGGTCAAGCCGGACACGATTGCCAAGTCGCTGGCGATCGGTAATCCGGCGGACGGGTTCCAGGTGGTGAGGGTGGTGAAGGAGACCGGTGGCGCGGGCGCCATGGTGACCGACGAGGAGATCCTGGACGCTGTCCAGCTCTTGGCCAGGACCGAGGGCATCTTCACGGAAGCTGCCGGTGGCACAACGCTGGCGGCCACCCGGGCCCTTATCGGTCGCGGCGTGATCAAGCCCGACCAGTCGGTGGTCGTCTGCATTACCGGTAACGGGTACAAGACGGCCGAGGTGATGTTTGATCGGGTGGCACCGGCGACGCAGATCGGCCGGAGCCTGTCCGACTTCGAGCGGACCATCGGCACCAAGATCGGCGTCCCGGCTGCTGAGGTGGCTCCTGCCTGAGCGCGCGCGCTGAGCCCGGGTGTGGTGCGCTGCTGGAGAGCTGGTCTCGTTTGACCTTGTTCGGCCGTCGGCGATAGAATCGCGGTACGGTGGTGTCCGACATCAGCAGAGCGAGCGCACGCGCGTGTTGTTGCACGGTGACCTTGTGTCCCGGCACTCTCGGTCCGCCGCGTGGGTAGCGAGTTTAGAACCCCGCCACACGCAGACGTATCGAGAGCCCGGGACACGAATCCCGGGTTTTTTTGTGGTGACGATGTTTCCAGACTTCCCGAGTCTTTCGTTGGATCGTGTCGTCAGAGGACGCGCGTGCCGGTGATGACAGGGCGTGTCTCGTTGGTTGGCGCCGGGCCTGGCGATCCTGATCTCTGGACGGTGGGTGGCGTCCGCCGCTTGCAGGAGGCCGACCTGGTGCTCTACGACGCTCTGGTCGACGTCGGTGCCTTGCGGCGTGTGACCAAGGCGCAGTGCTTCTGCGTCGGCAAGCGAGCCCGCCAGGACAGCGTTCCCCAGGCGACGATCCATCGTTTGATGATTCGTGCCGCGAAGCAGGGCAAGCAAGTCGTCCGCCTGAAAGGAGGCGACCCGTTCGTCTTCGGGCGAGGTGGCGAGGAGGCGCTTGCGCTGGCCATCGCCGGGGTGCCGTTCGAGGTCGTGCCTGGAGTCACGACAGCCGTAGCCGCCGCGGAGCTGGCGGGAATCCCGGTCACGCATCGGGGCGTAGCATCGGCATTTCTCGTGCTGGCGGGCCACACATCGGATGCGGTCGATCACACGCTACGGTCGGTACGGCCCAATACCGTCTCGATGGTGATGATGATGGGCGTGAGCTCGCGTGGGGATCTGGCGTCGAGGCTGATGGCGCATGGGTGGTCGGCTGACACGCCGGCAGCCATCGTGTGCGCGGCGTCGACGCCGGACGCCTGGACATGGACCGGGGCGCTGGCGCAACTTGGCGCGGCGGCGCCTCCTGTCGGTCTTGCTGGCGTACTGGTTGTTGGAGAGGTCGTGAGGTTACGTGAGGTACTGTCCGAGGCATCCAGACAGGAACAGGCTGGCAATGAGGTGAGTTATGGCCGTAGGGGATGAGGTGGGGACGATCGGACGGGAACAGCTATCGTTTGCCAAAGAGCGGGACATCGACGAGTTCGTCGAGACGCTGACCAGCTACGAGAACGGCGACATCACCGCCGACGACTGGCGCCGATACCGTCTCCTCCGTGGCACGTACGGCCAGCGTCAGGACGACGTGCAGATGATGCGGATCAAGATCCCCCAGGGCATTACCACCGGCGACCAGTTGCGTGCGCTTGGGGATGTTGCGGCGAAGTACTCGCGCGGCTTTGGCCACGTGACGACGCGCCAGAATATTCAGTATCACTTCGTGCAGCTGAAGGATGCCGAGCGGGCGATGCGTGACCTCGCCGCTGTGGGCATGACCACGCGCGAGGCGTGCGGCAATTCCGTTCGCAACATCACGGCGTGCCCGTACGCCGGTGTCGCCCACGATGAGGTGTTTGATGTCACCCCGTACGCGGAGGGCATGACGCGCTATTTTCTCGGGCATCCGCTCGCCGGTTCGCTGCCGCGCAAGTTCAAGATCGCCTTTGAGGGGTGCCCCACCGACCATGCGCTCGCCTCCATCCACGACCTGGGATGGTTCGCGCGCATCGTTGGCGGCCAGCGGGGGTTCCGTCTCACGATCGGCGGCGGCACGTCGATTCTGCCGACGTCCGGATACCTGTTGTACGAGTTCCTTCCCGCCGAGCAGATACTCGAGGTGGCGGAAGCCATCGTGCGCGTGTACCACCGCCTCGGTGACTACCAGCACCCTCAGCGGAACCGTATGAAGTTCCTCATCCGGCAGCTTGGCTGGGACGCATGGCGTGAGCGATTCGAGGAGACGCTGGCCGAGGTGCGGGCCGAGGGCGGCGTAGCGTTCGACGCGAGCGCCGCGGCGTCGGTTGTGGAAGGCGCGCCAGACTGGGTGCCGCCTGCAGCGCCCACCATCGAGTATGTGACACGGGTCGCCGGCAGCGTGGACGTGCACGGTCCGGGCATCATGCCAGGCACCGTGAAGCTCAAGGCCATGTCAGACGCCTATCTCAATTGGATGCGTGCCAATGTCGGCCTCCAGCGCCAGGAGGGCTTCGTGCACGTGACGGTGCGCCTGCCGCTGGGTGACATGACGGCCGGCCAAATGCACGTGCTGGCTGATCTGGCCGACGCCTACAGCGACGGGACCGCTCGACTCACCATCGGCCAGAACGTGTTGTACCGGTGGGTCAAGGCGGGCGTTCTGGAGGATCTTCATCGGCGGCTGGAGGCGGCCGGTCTCGGTGCGGCCGACGCGAATACGCTCGCCGATGTTGTGAGTTGTCCAGGTGCAGAGAGTTGCCGTTTGGCTGTGACGCAGTCGCGCGGTCTGGGGCGCGTGCTGACGGAGTACCTGGATAGCCACCCGGAGTTCGTGTCCCTGGTTCAGGATGGGGACATCAAGATCAGCGGATGCCCTAACGGTTGCGGCCAGCACCACATCGCCGCGATTGGGTTTCAGGGGAGCCTGCGCAAGGTCGGTAACCGAGCGCTTCCACAGTACTTTGTCTCTGTCGGCGGCGGCGCCACCTCGGAAGGCGCGAACTTCGGGCGCGTGGTGTCGAAGATCCCGGTCCACCGGTTGACGGTAGCTCTCGAACGGTTGCTGACACTCTACAAAGACCAGCGGGACGACGGCGAGTCACTGGGCGCCTTCTTCCGGCGGATCGCGCCGGACACTGCGGCTAACGCGCTGAAGGATCTCGCGCGGATGCTACCCGATGAGCCGACCACCGAGGACTTCGTCGATCTCGGCGAGACGAGCGCGTTCGAGATGGTCGTGATGGAAGGGGAGTGCGCCTCGTAGGCTGGCTACGGCGCCTGAACTCCCTCGGCGTTCCACAAGTACAACGTCCGCGTCTGGCCGTCGACGCTGGTGAACGTGTCGACCTCATCTGCCTCCCAGTCGCCCATCGCGAAGTTGTGCGACACGATGCGCGCACCGGGTCGTAGTTGCCTGGCGAGCGTCGGTCTGAGCGCCACGTTCTGCGCAGACAGCAGATAGAGCGTGACGACCGTGGCTTCTGACACGTCGGTGTCCAGCGCATCCTCGACCACGAAGCTGACCAGGTGCTCGACCTGGGCCTGCGCCGCGTTCCGCCGTGCTTCGGCGATCCGCGCCGGGTCGATATCCACGCCGACTCCTCTGGCACCGAACTGCTGAGCCGCTGCGATCACGATGCGGCCGTCGCCGCACCCTAGGTCGTAGACCACGTCATTCGAGCCGACAGAGGCCAGCCTCAACATCCTATCGACAACATCGGGCGGCGTGGCGACGTACGGCGCGCGGGGGACTTGTGGCGCCGAGAGGCTGAGCAGCAGACTGAGTAGCAGGTGCGCCATCGGGGGATTCTAGCCCGACGACCCAGTTGCCAACTGCTGGGTCAGCCGGGAAGGCCGTACTCAATTGAGGACGGGACAAGTCGCGTGCCATATCGTGCAGCCGTTCCTGAAAGCGTAGCGAAAACGAGAAATACAGCGCGATACTGGCCCCATCGAGACGGTTCGGGTGCGCAGCCAACGGTCCAAAATGGGGGATGAAGTGTCGAAAACGGGCTTTTTATGGCCATTTTTCGTTGATTTTGAGTATGAGGTGGGCTATAGTCATTGTGCTGTTCCTGCACGGGATCGGTCCTACCACCAACCTACCTGCAACGGGGGAAATACGTGACATTTCAGGTCGGCGACAAGGTCATCTACCCAAATCACGGGCTCGGGATCGTCGAGCGCGTCGAAGAAAAAACCATTCTTGGTACCACCTGCGGATTCTTTCACCTTCGCATTGTTTCCAATGACACCACGGTGTTCGTTCCGGTTGCGAATGTCGATGGCGTTGGACTGCGCAAGGCGATTACCGACGAGGAGGTCGATCGGCTGTTCGGACTACTTGGCGACGGCCGGATCGACAACCACCAGAACTGGAAGGGTCGCTTCAAGGACAATTCGGACAAAATGCGCACCGGTTCGATCTACGACATGGCGGATGTGCTCAAGAGCCTGACGTTTCTGAGCAGGTCCAAGAGCCTCTCGTTCCGAGAGAAACGTATGCTCGATCGCGCCAAGGCGCTCATCATCTCGGAGGTGTCTGAGGTTGTGCGCGAGAAGGCGGTTGAGATTGAGCAGAAGGTCGAAAGCGCGCTTGAGAAGTGCTTTACGGCGAAGGCGCGTAAGGTGGCGCGTGCGACGGCTCGGGCCAAGCTCGCTAAACCGGCCAAGGCTAAACCGGCGCACGCCAGGGTGGTCAAAGCCGCCAAGCCGAAGTTCACCAGGGTCGCCAAGGCGGCCAAGACGAAGGTCGCCAGACTCGCCAAGGTGGCAGCGTCGCCGCGCCGCGCGGCACGCGCCTCGTAGTCGTTCCTGGACTTGCCGCCGCGTGTTTCGCCGCCTGGGAGCTTGTCTCCCGGGCATTTTTTTGTACAAGTGACGGAACTTGTGATCCTGGTTCGCTCGATAGTCGCCTACGTTCTGGTGCTTGCTTACATCCTCGTGGCGGGTCCAATTGGACTGGTCATTGCTGTCGTCTTCCGGTGGAAGCGCGGCATGTACGCGTTCGGGCATGCCGGCGTCTGGCTCGCGCTCGCTTTGGCAGGCATCCGCTATCGCGTTAAGGGACGCGAACAGGCGCCTGAGACCGCCGTGGTGTTCTGCTCGAACCACCAGAGCAATGTCGATCCGCCGGTCCTGTTCCAGGCGCTGCACCCCCAGTTGCACGTGCTCTACAAGGCCGAACTGCACAAGTTTCCCATCATGGGTACGGTGTTTGACGTCGGCGGGTTCGTGCCTATCGATCGCGGCGCGCGTGACAAGTCGATGGCCTCGATCAACCGCGGTGCGGCTTCGCTGCGCGCCGGGAACTCCTTTCTCATCTTCCCTGAAGGCACTCGCAGCCATACCGGGCACCTGCTGCGTTTCAAGAAGGGTGGGTTCATCATGGCCATCGAGGCGCAGGTCCCGATCGTGCCGGTCGCGGTGCGTGGCGGCCGTGCCGCGATGCGAAAGGGCAGCGCGCTGGTCCGGCCCGTGCACGTGAGCGTGCGAATCGGAACCCCGATCCCAACGGCCGGACTCACGCTCGACGATCGGGATGAACTGATGGCGCGAGTCCACCAAGAAGTGGAGCGGTTGCTCGCCGAGGGGTCGCTCTGGACGTAGAGGCGGTCTAGGGAAGCTGGCCGCCAGTCGTGAAGGTCACCGTCCACGGGCTCACGGCGGCGCCGTCGAAGGCTTTGAGCCCCTCTAGTAGCTCGACTTGTACGGTCCTGAAGCGATCCGGCGGCTGTGCGAATGTGATCGCGATGGCCCGTATCCCTGCGTCGTACGTCTGTTGGAACTCCAGTGGAGCTGGCGCTGGTGCACCTGGAGCCGGGGGGGCGGCGTAGCTGACGCGAATGTGACCATCGATCGTGTCGGCATCAAGTCCGCGCGAGAACTGTATGCGCACCGGGGCATTCCCTGGGACGTCGATTTCCCCCTCGTACGGAGAACTGAAGACCACCTCCGCCGGAACGAGCGGTGCGGCCGGCTCGACAGTCTCATCCAGCGTTGTCGGCGCCTCCGGTGCGGTGGCGGCGGCGACTGCAGTGCCGGCGATCGTGACAAGACCCTCGCTCTGGGTCGCGGTGCCGGTTACCTCCAGCCATCGCCCCGTATCGAAGCGCGCGTCAACAGAGAGTTCGAAATCTTTTCCCTTGGGGCGAAGGTCTGTCACCCAGACCGCCGCATTCGCCGAGCGAAGCACGAAGTCGTAGCGGCTCTTTCCTGGCGCGGTGGGCAGGTCGGCGTACAGATTTCGCCCTCGAAACTGGCCGACGACGGTTACCTCCCGGCCCTCGAATCGCCATGGCTGTGTCGCGAGACCCCGCACGGAGGGGGTCGTGACGAGTAGCGTATCGGTGACGCCTGTGACGAGTAGCACTAACTCCTCGCCAGGCCGTGGCCACTGTTCCGAGTCTCGAGTCAGACCGTACGCGATCAGACGGACATCTCCGGGCTCGAACCTTCCGATATCGAGGAGTTGCCCCCGTACCTCGACCGGTCCCGAGACCGTCGTGACGTCATTGAGTTGAACGGCGATGTCGTGCTCGCCGCCGCGGAGGACGGTGCGTGTACCGCTCTCTACGAACTCGCCGTGCACAAGCACGTTCTGCAGGTGGAAGTAGCTGGAATACTGGTGCAATGATGCGACCGTCGCCACGCGCCGCGCGGCACTCTGGGATGTCAGGTCGTCCGGCGCAGCCAGCAGAAGCAGGACCGCCACGAGAAGCCACAGTCGCGTCATGCCTCAATTCTACCGCGCGTACGCTCCTGGCGGTCGCGGTCTGGCACTGGCAGCCGCGACACGCGGTGCGGCCGGGCCGGCCGCATTGTGCGGCTGGGTCGGCAAGCCACGGTGGTAGCATGACCCCTTGTGAATCATATGAACAAGCGGAGGCTGGCCCACGATCACGTTTCTGAGCTAACGACCAACCGGCTCTCGGTCTATCTGCGCTGCCTGAACCAGATCGACGTGGCGGGCCTCACGACGGTCTCCTCCCGGGCGCTGGCCGATCAGTTCGGCCTGAACGCGGCGCAGATTCGGAAGGACCTCGCCTATTTCGGCGAGTTTGGCGTCCGCGGCGTCGGGTACTACGTGAAGGATCTTCGCCGCCAACTACGACAGATCCTCGGGCTTGACCGCCACCTGCGAGTGGCCATCATGGGTGCGGGGAATCTCGGGTTGGCACTGGCCGACTACCCTGGCTTTCGCCAGGAGGGTTTCGAGATCGGCGCGCTCTTCGACGTCGCCAACGAGAAGATCGGGCACGAGTCGCGCGGGGGGGTGCCGACCTACGACGTGAAAGAGTTGAAGCGACTGGCGAGACGCGAGCGGTTCGACATCGCCATGATCGCTGTGCCGGCACCGCGTGCTCAGCCGGTGGTCGACCTTGTGGTGTCTGTCGGCATCAAGGCCATCCTGAATTTCTCCCCGGGAGCCCTGAAGGTGCCGGGTGACGTGAAGCTCAAGGGTGTCGACCTGACTGTGTCGCTCGAGAGCCTGTCCTTCTTCCTGGCTCAGGATGACGTGGGTGGCTAAGACCCGGACCGTGAAACGGGGAGGCGCGCCGGCGCGAGCGCTGTCGCACGTGGACCGGCGCGGCAGGGCGAAGATGGTCGATGTCGGCGACAAGCCGGTGACGAAACGCGAGGCGGCCGCGCGCGGCGAAATCACCATGAGCGCCGCCGCCCTGCGCGCGATACGCCAGGGCACCGTCGCCAAGGGAGATCCTCTTCAGGCGGCGCGCATTGCCGGCATCATGGCCGCCAAGCAGACGTCCGCACTGATTCCTCTGTGCCATCCGTTGCCTTTGACACACGTGAGTGTCGAGCTCTCGCCGACGCGGCGCGGCTACCGGATTGAATCCCGTGTGCGGACGAGCGCGCAGACAGGCGTCGAGATGGAGGCACTCGTGGCGGTGGCGGTGACCGCGTTAACGGTCTACGACATGGTCAAGGCGATCGACAAGACGATGGTCGTCGTCGATGTGTGCGTCATCGAGAAGCGCGGCGGGCGATCCGGGGTGTACAGCCGCTCGGACCGCGGAAAACGTCGGTAGCGCGGCGAACCCCCTGGAGACCGGCTACACGTCCCCGGTGTCGGCGTGCCGCTGAGTGGGCGGGGGAGGCTCGATGTGGATGACGACGTCCACCAGGTGCGGGAACCGTTTCATCAACAGATCTTTCACGGTGTGCGAGGTCGCGTGCGCCGAGTCGAGCAGCGTCTGTCCGTCGAGCCACAGGTGCAGGTCCATAAACACGTAGTCGGCCGGTCCACGTGTGCGGATCTGGTGACAGCCCAAGACCTCGGGCACTGAACCCACGACGGCTCGGACGTCGTCCTCCGCGATGACGATCTCGTCGGCCAGGATGCGTGACGCCTCCTTCGCGATCTGCCAGCAGGCCCGCCCAATGAAGACGGCCACGACCAACGCGGCAAGCGGATCGAGGAGCGGATAGCCTTGCCGACGCCGATCAGTGCGATCACCACCGTGCCTGACGTCAGCACGTCGCTGCGTGCATGTTTGGCGTCCGCCCGGAGCACCTCGCTATTGAGTCGCTTTCCTGCCCGTTCCTCGTAGGACACGACACACAGGTTGACGGCGAGCGTGACGACCATGATGCCGATGCCTTCTGGAAATACGCGCGGCTCGCCGCCGTTGACGAGCCGATCGTAGGCGGCCCCAAGCACTTGAACGAGCACGATGATCAGGAAGACGAGAATGCCGAGCGAGGCCATGGTCTCGTACTTCCGGTGGCCGTACGGATGATTCTCATCCGGCGGGAGGCGCGCTATTGACACGCCGACAAGCGCGACGACATTGGAGGCGGAATCGGTCAGGGAGTGAAAGCCGTCAGACAGGATCGAGACCGCTCCGGTCGCGTACCCAAGCACGATCTTGATGACGGCGACTGCGAGATTGAGCACCAGCACGCGGTAGAGGACCCGGACGACCTCCGAGTACCTGTCGGCGACCACGGTCAAGAGTGATGCTCAGCGGCGACGGGCAGATCGCGATCGCCCGGACGCGCCACTCAGAAAACGTGCGCCGTGGGTATGGGCCACCAGCGGATTTGCACTTTGCCGATGATGTATTTCTTTGGCACGAAGCCCCAGTGGCGGCTGTCGGAGCTGTTGTTCCGGTGGTCGCCCATGACGAAGTAATACCCCTCGGGAATGACGGACGGGCCGAAGTCGTCGTGGCTGCGGTACTCCGGCGCAACGAAGTCGTCCTGCATCGGCACGTCATTGACGAACACCCGCCCGTCGACGATCCGAACCTGGTCGCCCGCTTCGGCGATCACCCGCTTGACGAACGACTTATCTGGGTCAATCGGGTAATAGAGCATCACGATATCGCCACGGCGCGGCTCGCCAATCCGGTATGCCAGCTTGTTGACGATGAGCCGGTCCTGGTCCGCCAACGTCGGCGCCATACTCAGTCCCTCGACTCGCGCCACCTGAAAGCCGAAGGTCACGATCAAGGTGGCATAGACGGCAGCCGAGGCCAGCGTCTTGAACCATGCGACGAGCTCAGCCCTCCAGATGCTGAGCCGGCCCATGAACACCGCTCTGCGGTCGTCGATCGCCAACCGCATGTCAGCGTCGGCGTTGAACCCGCCGTGCTGTGCGAACAGTGGTGCGGCGGCGTGCTCCGAGGGCGGCTCGGTCGCCGGGGGCATTGCCTCAGCGGCGTCCTGCGCCCCAGGCGCGTTTTCGCTGACGGACGTTGGCGCTAGAGTTTCAGATACTCCCGGAGCCGCTTCGTTTGAGAGCGGCTCACCGGGATCTCCGTGGCCTTCGCGTCCTTCATCCGAAGGATGTAGTTCCTGCTGAACCAAGGGACGATCTCCTTGATCTTGTTGATGTTTACCAAGTGCGAGCGATGCACACGCCAGAACACGTCCGGGTCGAGCTTGGCCTGAAGCTCGTCGAGGGTTCGGTAGTTCGCCGTCCCATTGACCTGCCCCGTCACTATACTAATCGACTCGTCGGCCAGCGAGGCGTAGATGATTTCTTGGGCTTGGACCAGCAGGAACCGGTCACCGGCTCTGATAGCCACCTGATCCCGTCGTATCTGACGACTGGCCATCAATTTGACGATGCGTTCGAGTTGGTCGTGAACCGGTTCTGCTGCCGGCTCTTGGGCCAATCGCTGTCTGGCGCGGGCCAGCGCCTGTTGCAGGCGGGCGGCATCGACCGGTTTCAGCAGGTAGTCCACCGCGTTGACCTCGAACGCTTCAATCGCGTGCTGGTCGAACGCCGTCACAAAGACCAGCGCCAGTCCTGAATGCTCACGATCGAGCAGTCGACGCGCCACCTCGAAGCCGGTGAGACCGGGCATCTGGACATCGAGGAAGACCAGCTCTGGCTCGTAGTTCTCTACAGCCGCCAGTGCTTCAAGCCCGTTGCCGGCCTGCGCCACCACCTCCACATCCGGGTGCTGCTGAAGCTGGTAGCACAGCTCGTCGCGCGCGAGTTGCTCGTCGTCCACTACCAGCACGCGGAGAGAAGGAGTCACGTCTGGGTCACTGGCCTTTGGACCGGACACTCGCATGCTCATGCCGTGATCGGCTCGACCGCGAGCAGTTCGGGCACCTCTATACGGGCCGTGGTGCCCTGTCCCGGCTGGCTGGTGAGCGTGAGCTGATACGACGCGCCGTAGATGACCCGCAGCCGCTCTCTGACGTTGGCCAACCCGATGCCGCTCGACATCGGTCCGTCGAGTCGTTCGGTAAGAAAGCCCATGCCGTCGTCTTCGACCTCGATGATCGCGCGGCCATGCTCGCGCCGACTCCTGATGACGACCGTGCCTGGCCCCATCTTTCTCGTCAGGCCGTGTTTGATCGAGTTTTCCACCAGCGGTTGAAGAATCATGCTCGGCACGATCACATCGATCGTGCTGGGGTCGATCTCCTTTTTCACCTGCAACTTCGGGCCAAAGCGAGCGACCTCGATGTCGAGGTATTCGTCGATCGACTCGAGTTCTTCGCGGAGGGTCACAAAGTGCTGATGGCCGCGCATCAGTCGTCGGAGGAGCGCGGACAACTTGATAATAAGCGTGCGCGCTGTGTCGGGCTGGGATCGAATCAGCGACGAGATCGACGTCAACGTATTGAACAGAAAGTGCGGGTTGATCTGGCTCTTGAGCGCTTCGATCTTTGCAGCCAGCAGCAGCTTCTCCTGTTCCTGGAGACGGTGCTCGATGCGAGCGCTGTTCCAAATCTTGATGGGCGTGGCCACGGCAAGCACGGTGGCGAGCACGATCAGCGCCGTCATCCACGGCGACGGAGAATCGAGATAGAACAACCTCTGCTGGCCGAAGCGTGCGCCAAGAGCCTGACGCAGGATCTCCAGCGCGACAGGCGCGACCAGTAGCACGAGCTGCCACTGTGGCTCCCGCCGACGGAACGTCTTCCACAGATGTGTGTGCAGATCGACAAAGACGAACGGCGTGAATCGCCAGATGTCTTCCTTTGGGCACGCTTCGCGAAGTCCACCTCCGGCGAACCCGCAGCCGAAAGCAAAGGGGATCGCGATGAACTCACCTGCGATCAGGGCCGGGACGCCGACCAGCAGGCCGACCGTCGCGCCTGCGTACGGGCCCGCGATGAGTCCCACGAGAAACGCGCCTTCGAGAGTCAGGTCCGCTGCGTTGTAGTTGAGCAGCAATCGCGCCGCCACCCCGGCGGTCAGCGGCAGGCCAATGGCCATGGCGAAGACGAGGCGATCCGTCCAGCCGCGGCGCTCAAAGATCAGGATGTGTCGAAACTGGCGGAAACGGGCCAGCATGGTCGCCAGTACCGCAATGACGGCGAGCTTCACAATCAGTGTCGTCAGCAGGAACTGGTTGGCAGAGAGGAATGTCGGCTCTTCGATCACCGGTGGCTCATTGTATTATCATGGGCTTCATATGATTAGACCGTTTCTCGTCGGACTGGGCACGACCTTTAGGCACATGTTCAAGAAGAAGGTTGCGGTGAATTATCCCGAGCAGAAAGTGCCGATGTTCCCGAAGTATCGCGGCAAACAGGTGCTGATGCGGGACGAAAACGGGCTGGAAAAGTGCGTGGCCTGTGGTCTGTGTTCGGCCGCCTGCCCGGCGGATGCGATCTATCTTGAGGCCGAGGAGAACGATGGCACGGTCCTGGCGGGCCCCCGTTACGCCAAGGTCTACCAGATTCACAAGATGCGCTGCATCTTCTGCGGGTATTGCGAGGAGGCCTGCCCCGTGTCCGCCATCTTCATGGGCAAGGACTACGAACTGGCCGTCTACAGCAAGGACGACTTCATCTGGGACAAGGACGCGCTGCTCGTCCCTGCGCCGGCCGATGCGACGTCCCCCGCCGTACCGGTCGTTCCTTAGTTCCTCCTTCGCATGACGCCATTTCTCAACGCACTCGACGAACGTGTGCTCGTCTGCGACGGCGCGATGGGGACGATGCTCTATGCGAAGGGCGTCTTCATCAACCGTTGCTTCGACGCGCTGAATCTCACCGACGCCGATCGAGTCGCCGAGGTGCACGATGAGTACGTGCGTGCGGGCGCGGACGTCATCGAAACCAATACATTCGGCGCCAATCGGATCAAACTCCGCGGTTTCGGTCTGGCCGACCGCCTGCATGACATCAACGCCGAGGGTGCCCGCCTTGCCACGCGTGCGGCGGACGACCAGGCGTACGTGGCCGGGGCGATCGGTCCGCTCGGGCTGCGTATCGAGCCCTGGGGAAGGATGGGCAGGGACGAGGCTGAGGCCTACTTCCGCGAGCAGGCCGAGGCATTGCTGGCAGGGGGCGTCGACCTGTTCGTCATGGAAACCTTCCGCGACGTGACCGAACTGCAGGCGGCCATCGCTGCCGTCCGCGGCGTGTGCGACTTGCCGGTGGTTGCGCAGATGACGATCGAGGAGGACGGCAATAGCTTGGACGGTGCCCCGCCGGAGCAATTCGTTCCCGCCCTGGAGCCGCACGCGGATGTCATCGGCGTCAACTGCAGCATCGGCCCGGCCCCGATGCTTGAGACCATCGAGCGGATGTCCACCATTTCAGACGCCCGGCTTTCCGCGCAGCCCAACGCGGGCCGGCCACGCGACATCGAGGGGCGCAATATCTATCTGTCGTCGCCGGAGTACATCGCGTCGTATGCGCGTCGGTTCATGAGCCACGGTGTGCGCCTGGTGGGCGGGTGTTGCGGCACGACGCCCGAACACATCCGCCAGATCACGATCGCCGTCAAGGCCTTCGCGCCAGAGGTGGCCCGTGCGGCATCCGAGCGTCGCGGAGCCGCCGCCAACGCGGCCACGGTCGTGACGGTACGTGATGATGCCGTTCCGCCCGTGCCGAGAGCGGAGCGGTCGGAGTTGGCGCGGGCCCTGGTGGAAGGACGCTTTACGACGATCGTCGAATTGGCCCCACCCAAGGGATTTGTCAGTGACGCCCTGCTCGACTGCGCGCGGCAGCTGAAGGCGCACGGCGTCGATGCGGTCCATATCCCGGACGGACATCGGGGCGCGCGCATGAGCGCACTGTCGCTGGCGGTGCTGGTCCAGCAGCATGCGTCGATCGAGACCGTGCTCCAATACTCGTGTCGCGACCGCAATCTCCTCGGCATGGAGTCCGATCTGCTCGGCGCCCATGCGATGGGTGTGCGCAACGTGATGATTGTGACCGGCGATGAGTCTCACGTCGGCGATTATCCCGACGCGACCGCGGTGTTCGATGTGGATTCGATCGGACTCACGAATCTGGTGTCACGCCTCAACCACGGTCTCGACATTGGCGGCCAGGCGATCGGGAGCCCGACGTCGTTTCATATCGGCGTGCGGGTGAATCCAGGCGCCGAGGATCTCGATGCCGAGATCCGCCGATTTGACTACAAGGTTGAAGCCGGCGCCGAGTTTGTCGTCACGGCACCGGTGTTCGATCGTGAGACGTTTCAGCGGTTCTTTAAGCGAATCGAGTCGACGAAACTTCCGGTCATTGTTGGTCTCTGGCCGTTTGAGAGCGTGCTGAATGCCGAATTCATGGCCAACGAGGTGCCTGGTGTGCGTGTGCCCGACTCCGCGCTTGAGCGGATGCGCCGCGTGGGTGGCGCCGACGCGGCGCGCGCTGAGGGCGTGGCGATTGCCCGCGAGGTCGGGACCGCACTACGCGGCCTCGTCCAGGGCGTGCACGTCGCTGCACCCTCGGGACATGTCGAATCAGCCGTGGAAGTGCTGGCTGGGCTCAGGTAGGATCCGTCTCCGGCCCGTTGGTTTGAGCTTCAGAAGCTTGGATCTGTTATATAGTGCCGGGGCGGGCGGTGGTCGCCAGGGATATGTTCGCCAGAACATCTTCAAAATAAACACGTTACGGTCCGGAGGCCTACTGAATGGCGCTGTTCGAGCGTGAAAACGACAAGCTGCGGCCAGATCTAAACAGCCAGGCGTTGTCGGTCATCGCGGTCGAGAACGATTTTGTCGAAGGCGTGTACGACAAGCTCGCCACCGTCTACGACGTGTTCTTCGGTCCGATCCTGCATCCGGGGCGCCTGCTGGCGCTCCAGCGGATGGACATTCAGCCAGGCGACTGGGTGCTTGAGGTTGGTGTTGGCACAGGCATCAACTCGGCACTATACCCGCGCAACTGCCACGTCACCGCGATCGATTTCTCGGCCTCGATGCTCGCCAAGGCGCGCGGGCGCGTCAGCCGCAAGGGGCTGCATCACGTCACGCTCATGGAAATGGATGCCGCGGCGCTGACGTTCGCAGATGAGTCGTTCGACATCGTCTACGCGCCGTACTTCGTGAACTGCGTATCGGATCCGCTGAAAGTCGTGCGGGAAATGCAGCGCGTCTGCAAACCCGGCGGCAAGATCGTGCTCCTGAATCACTTCAGGAGCACAAACTGGTTCATGTCACGGTTCGACCGGGTACTGACGCCCTTGACCGTGCACATCGGCTTCAAGTCTGACCTGGACCTTCCGGGCTTCCTGGCTCAAACCGGCCTTCGGCCCATCTCGATCGAGAGAGTCATCTCCAGACTCTGGTCGCTGGTGATCTGCGGTCGGGATTGACCGCCCGTCGCCCCTCTTACACTTTCTTCGCTTTCGGCCTTCCCCGCGGTTTCTTCGGCGGCTTGTCGAGAGCCTTGAGTAGCAGTTCGGCCGCGACCTCGGCGCCGTTGGTGTCAGGCTTCTTGTAGTTCTTCGGCTTGGGCTGCGCCAGGAGCTTCCTGAGCGGCGTCTCCCACTTTCCTGCGAAGAGTTCGTCCTGCCCGATAAAGGCTGTCCGCAGATACTTGGGCATTTCCTCAACGAGCACGTCGTACTCGGGAAAGTGCCCGCGCGACGTGTAGAGCATCGCCGTATCGTTGGCGATGCACTCGCTGATAATCCCGAAGCCAGGCTTGGTGACGACGGCGTCGGCCGCGCCGACGAGGTCCTCGTATCGGACCCCGACGTTGTACATCGCTTCCTCGTTCACGCGCACGAATGCGCCTTTGCGCGCGGCCAGCGGCGGCTCTTTTCGCGTTCGGCCCACCGGTTGGTTCGCGGCTGCGACCACGGTGTACTTCTTGAACTTTGCGAGCACGTCGGTATCGAGGCCCTGAAGACCGTGACCGCCGAACGACATCAGCACGATCGGTTTGTCGGCCGGGAGCCTGAGCAGCTTGCAGACCTCTTGCCTCGTGCGCGTGGCGTGCCGCGCGATCATGGGGATGTCCTTGACGTTCGAGAACGTTTCGAACCCCCCCGCCATCGGCAGCCGCAGCGCCATCGACCCTTTGGCGTACGCGCCTCGGATGGCCGGCAGCAGCGACGGAGCCAGCCGTACGCGCGGGTAGTCGGCATACACCCAGTCCCAGGTGAAGTTCCCGAGGGCAATCGAGGGGATGCCAGACGCGGCACTGACAGCGAAGGCGAGCGGCGGGATGTCGCCGACGATGAGGCCGGCTCCAACCTCGCGCAGGATTCGCGTTTCACTGGCAGCGCGGCTCACCAGGTCGCTGTGAAAGGCCCATGCGCGCCGGATCGTGTCGGCTTCGTCAAGTGTGAGCGCGTCCACCTGCACTACCCCTGTGTCGCATTCGAGCGTGCTGAAGGCGATCTTGCCTTTGACGGTCAGGTCGAAGAGCCAGCGGGGCGCCGAGGTGCGGACGCCGATGCGCGTTTCTGGACGGTTGGCCAGGACGGCGTTGATCACCTCGATCGTGCGCGAGGCGTGTCCGAACCCATGGCCTGATACGTAAAAGACGATTGCGGCTGCCATGTCAGCGATTCGACTCGGCTGGCGTCATGGCGGGCCTGCGTTCCACTGTTTCCACTGTTTCACTTTCAATTATGGCCACCTGAGTGGCCGGTTCGAGGCTTCGACCGGGGGACGAAGGTCTCCGCACGGGCTGTCTCCGACAGCCGACTAGGGCAGTTTATCAGTGCTTAGCCCCTGGCGCGCGGTTGCATGCTGGAACGGGGCGACAATGTTCCCTGGATCGGCTCGCGGAACATCAGTAGACCCCTGGTAATAGCCGCCATCGCACCTGCGCTTCATAGCACCCGTACGCGTGCTTCGCCCCGGCCCGTATCGAGCGCTCCTCAAGGGGTATGGCGATCAGCACATACGCGCAACTGACGACGGCGAACGTGAGCCGCGTCATCGTCATGGGCGCGACCGCGAACACGATCAGAAACCAGGCGGCGTAGATCGGATGCCGGACCCATCCATACGGCCCGGTTGTCGTGAACTCGACGGCGGGAGCCCTTACAGCTGCCGGAACCTGTGCCGAGTTGTCCCGCACCCCTGGAGGCCACACGCTGACTCCGTCCGCCAGCCCGGCCAACTCCCGGATGTCAAGGCTCGCGGCACTTCGCAGCGTGAGCCAGACTCCGGCGATTTGGAGCAGGCGGAGCGGCCAGCGCAGGGTCCCGTCGGCGTCCCACACAACGCCTGGCACAGGCCGCCACAGCGCGCAGACCGCGATTAGCAGGAGACTGGCGATCCAGACGTAGGTGGAGCGTTCGAGCGAGGCCGGGACCAGTCGTGTGATCCACAGACGCACGGGCGTGCGCGCACACACGCTATGGTGAAGCGCAAACAGCGTGAAGAGGGTAACGTTCCACGCCACCGAGGGGGTGGCTGCGCCGGCGGTGGCGGGCCCGGTGGGCGCAGTGGGCGCGCCGAACGTCGTCATGTACGACCACAGGAAATACCCGAGGGAGCACAGAAACAGCAGGGCGCCCAGCCATTGAAAGAGTCGCGCCCAGACGGGCACCGCGTGAACGGGCACCGGCTGATTCTATCGTGGGGGCGGAAGTCCCCCTTTGAGGCACATCGTTGTGTGGTCTGGGTCTGGGGCTAGCAGCCCGTGGTGAAAGTCAGTTGGCATTCGACGAGCGACGCACCCGCTCGGCCAGCGTTGCTTCTCCTTCAAATACGGGCGGTATTCTCGGTCGTCGCGCCTTGCCCGCGAGCGCGGATTCCACTGGCGCGCCGTTCCCTAGTTGCCGCATTCGGCATCCGTGCGAGGCGCCTCACTCGTCTAGCGCGGATTTCAGCAGTACGTGGCAGAGGGTCGCTCGTGAAATCCGCGTTAGGTGCCGCGCCGGACTTTCACCACGGACTACTAGTACCCCGTCTCAGTGATTTTGATCGGTTGGAGGGGGGGTAGCTCATCTGCCGCCAGTAACAGCCTGATCGTCCGGGGCTGCCGTGGGACGCGGCTGATAAGCCCGCGCCGCTCCAGCGCGACGATCATGCCGTGGACCGTGGGGGGAGTGACCTGAAAGAACCGTTGGAAGTCGACTTCGGCCGGCGGCTCCCGGTGGAGTAACGCGTAGGTGTGGATGAAGGCCAGATACTGGCCTTGCTTCGCCGTGAAGTGTGGGGCCGGACGACTGGACACGGGATCGGCAGTGTGATCCAAGATATCCATGAACATACGCTATCGCGTGACGCTGACGCTCGAAGAAGGGCACCACCTGCAGGCGCTGACCCGCGGCGGCACCCGGGCCGCGCGCCAGATCAAACGGGCACAGATTCTCCTCGCCGCCGACGCCCAGGTCCCCGACGAACGGATTGCGGCAGACATCGGGGTCGGCACCTCGACGGTGTATCGGACCAAGCAGCATTTCGTCGAAGACGGCTTGACGCGCGCGCTCATCGAAACGGCCCGGCCCGGTGCACCGCGGAAGCTCAGCGCCGGCGATGAAGCCCGCCTGGTCGCGGTGGCCTGCTCCGCGCCCCCGGCCGGCCGGGCGCACTGGACGCTGGAGTTGCTGGCCGGCGCATTGGTCCGCCTCACCACGCACGAGACCCTGTCGAGCGCCACGGTGGGACGCCGGCTGGCCGACATGAAACTGAAGCCGTGGCGGGAGAAGAGGTGGTGCATTCCGACGGTCAACGCCGAGTACGTGGCGCGCATGGAAGACGTCCTCGCACTCTACGCCGAGGCGCCGACCCCCCGGCGACCGGTGGTCTGCTTCGATGAAACGCCCCGACAACTAATCGGGGACGCGCGTGTCCCCATCCGGGCCGAGCCGGGGAAGCCCAGACGGGTCGACTATGAGTACGTGCGCAACGGCACCGCGAACGTGTTCCTGTTTGTGGACGTGCACCGCCCCTGGCGCCACGCCAAGGTCACTGACCACCGGACGTGCGTCGACTTTGCCGAGTGCATGCGCGATCTCGTGGACGAGCATTACCCGGAGGCCGAGCGAATCCAGGTGGTGCTGGACAACTTGTCGACCCATTCCGCGGCCGCGCTTTATCAGACCTTCGCACCCGCTGAGGCCCGACGGATCCTTACGCGGCTCGACTTCCACTACACGCCGAAACACGCCAGCTGGCTCAACATGGTCGAGATCGAGATCGGGGTGATGGTCCAGCAATGCCTCGATCGGCGTATCCCGGACAAGGCCACGCTTGTCACCGAGGTCGCTGCCTGGGAGCAGCGGCGCAATGCCGAGCAGGCGGGCATCAACTGGTTGTTCACCGTCGACCGGGCCCGCACGAAGATGGGCCGCGTGTATCCGCAGCCCGCCAGGCGCGCGAAGGCCGCCGCGTGAACCGGTCAGAACCACTGCGACGAGGTACTAGCGCGGATTTCACATCTGCCTGGCAGACTGTCGAGGTGCTCGCCCCGGCAGGAGTGGACTGCCTGCGGTTCCTCGCGAGCTACGCGCTCATGAAATCCGCGCGAGGCGTGTGCCGGTGTCGGACGCCTGACGGGCCCGGGTGGTGGCCGAGCTGTCGGTCAGGGACTTATACTTACGGCATCTGATGGCTGACGAACACGTCCAGACTGGTTCGCTCGTTCGCGTGGGGGCTCTCCAGCGGGCCCTGGCGGTGTGTGCGGCGATGTTGATGGCCGTCGCGACCGCCGCGTCCGGCCAGACGCCGACCGTCGACACCTCACGACTGGCGGCAGCGGCGCAGGCCCTGAACCAGGGCGAGTTCGATCGCGTTGACGCGTTGCTGCGTACCGCGACCGACGAGCGTTCGGCGGTGCTCCGTGCTCGCAGCGCCATCGCCCGCGGGCGATATGGCGAGGCAGAAGGGTTGCTTACGGGACTCGTCACATCGTCGCCGTCCGGCGATGCGGCGCTCGAACTTGGTCAGCTGTATCTCTACCTCGGTCGTCGCCAGGAAGGCGGTCGGCTGCTCCAGACAATACTGGCGCGCGGCAACGCCAGTTCGCCGGCCAACGCCCTTCGGCTGGGTCTGGCGGCGCGTGCGCTGGGCCGCTTTCAGGACGCCAACGGCTTTCTGAGGAGTGCCAGCGGGATGGCGCCCGATGATCCGGTCGTCAATGTGGCTTGGGGCGAGTTGTTCCTTGAGAAATACAACGGCGCCGACGCGGTGCGGTCGTTCCAGACGGCGCTGCGGGCCGACGGCGACTCGGTGGCCGCGCGCATCGGTCTGGCCAGGGCGACTCGCGAGCAGGACCCGGCGGCCGCCAAGGTGTCGGCGGAGCGTGCGCTGGAGGTGAATCCGAACTACGTGCCCGCTCTGCTGCTGATCGCGGAGCTGGCGCTGGACGAACGCCAGCGGGATGACGCGCGCGCATCCATTCAGCAGGCGCTGGCCGTGAACCCGAATAGTCTGGAAGCGCGAGCCCTCGATGTGGCCATCGCGTTTCTTGAGGCTCGTGCCGACGACGTTGACACTGGAGTCGCTGCGGCGCTCGCGCTCAATCCTGTGTACGGTGACGTTCATCGCGTCGCCGGAGATCACGCGGCGCGCAACTATCGGTTCGATGAGGCGGTCGCGTTGACCCGCCGGGCGCTCGAGGTGGATCCGGCCAGCACGCGGGCGTCCGCGGACCTGGGCATGCATCTGTTGCGCACCGGTGACGAGGCTGGCGCTCGGCGTGCGTTGGAAGCGGCGTTTGAGGCCGATCCATTCGACGTCGTGACGTTCAATCTGCTCGCGATGCTCGACACAGTCGATACCTTCGAGACGTTCCGGGATGGCGACCTCATCGTGCGCTTGCACCCGGACGAGGCGGATGTCATGCGGGAGCACGTGATCCCGCTCGCGCGGGAGTCGCTGGAGACGCTCTCCGAGCGGTACCAGTTCAGACCCACCGGGCCGATCCTGATCGAGATGTTTCCGAAGCACGACGACTTTGCGGTCCGCACGATCGGACTCCCGGGGTTTATCGGTGCGCTGGGTGCCTGCTTCGGGCGTGTCGTCACGCTCGACTCGCCGACCGCGCGACCACCAGGTACGTTCAGCTGGACAGCCACGCTCTGGCACGAGATGGCGCACGTCATGACGCTGCAGATGTCCAACAACCGATTGCCGCGGTGGTTGTCGGAGGGCATCTCCGTCTTCGAGGAGCGGCGCGCCAGACCCGAGTGGGGACGGGAGATGGAAGTGCGCTTTGCGCAGGCGCTCGACGAAGGCCAGCTGCTCAAGCTGCGTGACCTGAACGAGGGTTTCAGCGACCCGCAGCTGATCTCGCTCACCTACTACCAGGCCTCACTCGTCGCCGATCACCTGATCGACACCTACGGCGAGCCTGCGCTGTGGCGGCTGCTCAGAGCGTACGGGGAGGGATTTGAGACCGAAGACGCGTTCGTGTCGGCGTTCGAGGCCACGATCGACGAGGTGCAGGAGAGTTTCGACGCCAGACTCGAGCGCGACTACGCGCCGTTGCGGGCTGCGCTGGAGACCCCCACGTTTCCGGAGAATGCCACGGTTGAGCAGCTTCGGGACATCGCCACCGACAATCCCGGTAGTTTCGGAGCGCAGATGCGGCTGGGCGTGGCCCTCCGGGAGGCGGGCGAGAGCGGACCGGCCATTGAGGCACTTGAGCGCGCGTCTGTTCTGGTGCCGGCTGCCAACGGGCAGGCCAACCCGAACGCGCTGATCGCGAGCATCGCGCTGGAGGGGGGCGGCACCGAACGGGCGATTCGCGCCCTCGAGGCCGTTCTGACGGTCGATGCATCCGATGTGGAGTCGGCTCGCCAACTTGCCGCACTCCTGGAGCCGACGGGTGATGCCGCTCGCACGGCCGTTGCCTACGGGCGCGTGGCGGAACTCGACCCCTTCGATGTAAGGGCACAAACCGTCGTGGGACGCCGGGCGCTGGAACAGCGAGATTCGGCGACGGCCCTGCGGGCGCTCCGTTCCGCGCTGGCCGGCGGGCCAGCGGATAGGGCGGCGGCGCACCTCGACGTGGGGGAGGCGTATCTGATGGCCGGCCAGCATGATGACGCGAAACGGGAGATTATCGCGGCACTCGAGATTGCTCCGTCTTTTGAGCGGGCGCAGGAACTACTGCTCGATACGATCACCGCACAGGCGGCCGAAGACGCTCCGTAGCAGCCAGTGGTAAAAGTCCGTCTGCATTCGACGAGCGACGCGTCCTCGCGATCTGCGTTGCTCCTCCGTCACATACAGGCGGTATTTTCAGTCGTCGCGCCTTGTTCGCGTAGGCGCTTTTCATGACCATGCGGCGTACAGGGCCTATCTGAAAAGCGCTCTGGGCGCCTCACTCGTTTCGGTGCGACGCCGGACTTTCACCACGGACTGCTAGCAGCCGCCAGTCGCCTTCGCACCGGTGTCGAAAGCCGCGGCCGGCCTCCCAGATGTACGCACAGCATGATTTGCGCCCAATGCAGTACCGAGATCGCCGACAGGGCCTTGATCTGCTATCGCTGTGGCCACGCGACCACAGAGCCGCGCGTGAAGCCGCCAGCGAGCGGGCCGCTTCTCGGCGCTCCGCGGCGTAAGCGTGCACCGATTCTGGCCATTGTGCTCGCGCTGATTCTGCTGGCGCTGGGGCTCTGGTTGCTGGTCCGGCAGCCGTTGGACAACTCCGAAATCCTGGCGCCTCAGTACGAGACCGCTCAGCTCAGCGCAGGGGTTGTTCGGGGTGCTGGCTGCGATTGCGGGCCCCTCGCGGCCCGTTGGGGTGGGCAGCGGCCGCACCCACACCGGTTTGCGGCACTCGTGAGGGAGGGTGAGTATTGGCTGGTGCTCCAATGAGCGGCGCGATTTCGCCCGTGGCGCACCCCGTGCTGCCCTGGGCGAGCTTTGGCCCGATCCTCGCGATTCACTTTCTGGGCACGCTCGGTTTCTCACTTGCGATCCCCTTCCTCGTGTTCATCGTGACCGACCTTGGCGGCGCGAGCTGGACCTATGGTCTTGTCGGGGCCACGTACTCGGCATTTCAACTGATTGGAGCACCCGTGCTCGGGCGGTGGTCGGATCGCAGCGGCCGTAGGCCTGTGCTGGTGGCGAGCCAGGTGGGCACGCTCGCTGCGTGGCTCCTCTTTCTCGGCGCGTTGTCGCTGCCGCTGATTGGCACGACGACACTGGCTGGCGCAACGCTGACGCTTCCGCTGCTGCTTGTCTTCGTGGCGCGCGCGCTTGACGGCGCGACCGGTGGGAACATCTCAGTCGCCAACGCCTACGTCGCGGATCTGACGCGCGAAGCGCCCGAGGTCCGCCAGCTTGCGTTTGGCCGCATGGGCATGGCCGCGAGTCTGGGCTTTGTCATCGGCCCGGCCGTTGCGGGTCTACTGGGCGGCACCGCGTGGGGACCGCGCCTTCCCATCGCGGTGGCTGCGGTATTGGCGGCCGTGACAACGGTGGCGATTCTGGTTCTGCTCAAAGAGCCGGCCGGCCAGTGCCCAGAGGGGCCACCCCGTCCGGGTATGCTCGAGGCAGGGCTCGGCCAGCAGGCGAAACCTTGCAGCGACGCTCCGAAGCGGCACGCGCTCGGTCCGGTGCTTGCACGCGGACCGGTGGCGCTCGTGCTTGTCGGAACCTTCATTCTCTTTCTTGGATTCAACTTCTTCTATGCCGGCTTTCCGATTCACGCCGTTGGTGCGTACGACTGGAGTGCCACGGAACTCGGGGTCTTCTTCGCCGTGCTTTCCGGCATGATGATCGTTGCGCAAGGACCACTCCTGTCGCTGGCATCGAAACACCTCGGACGCCGCGTCGTGTTTGCCAGTGGCATGGCCTTCCTCGCGCTCGCGCTCATCAGCTACCAGTTGCCGCCAGGGCCAGTGACGTATCTCGGGGCCGCCTGCTTCGCCATCGGAAACGGCCTGTCCTGGCCAACCTTCCAGGCTCGTGTCGCAGAACTCGGTGGTACCGAGCAAGGCGTGGTGCAGGGCGCGGTGACCAGCGCCAGCAGCCTCGCGAGCATCGTTGGGCTCGTACTTGGGGGTGTGCTCTACCCGACGCTGGGCGGCAACCTCTTCTTCGTGGCGGCTGGTCTCTTCGCGGGCGTGCTCGTACTGACGCCGTTCTGGTTTCCGAGCGATCACGCAGGATGACTCGTCGGCGTCGCGGGTCTACCGTATTGTGACCGTCGCCACGGCCAGAACCGCCGACGAGGTGCCCGCTTCCGAGTCGTAGTATCTGACGAAGCGCTCGGTTTCCATCGGCTGATAACGCCGGAGATTCTCGGCCCACCGGTACCCGATGGATTGGTAGCGAAGCTCAGCCCGGACCGTGAAGGGTCCGGCGGCGCCAGCGGTGTCAACGAGGTAGCGCACCCGGTCGCTGCCGCCCACGAAGTTGGCGTCATCCGACGCCGCGCCCTGTACGGCCACTTCGTAGGGAGCGGTGGTCTTGTCGAAGCCGTTCGGCAGGAGACGATGTCCTTTGCGAACCTGACGGCGGTCAGCAGTCCGGTGGTCGGCACGCCCCCACCATCCACCATCACGGCCTCGTACACCTGCACCTGGTCGGACTGGTTGATCTCGGTGTAGTGCGGCTCGTAGCGCCCGTCGGACTCGTCGTCGTCGTTTCCAGCGATGGCCCCGTTGGCCCGTTTCACGGGGAAGCGCGCGTCTCGCTGCCCGGCAGACGCACGAGGCGGGGAAATATCCCGCTCAGGTCGTCAAGTTTCCCGATGGTTGAAATCGGCAGCGGCCAGTCGTGCTGGCGCTGGGGCCGTCCGTGTGTCGTCGGTCCGCCACGAACGCACTGTTGACCTTGCGTTTACGGTAGACCCCGCTAATACTTCTACGGACTAGCGCGGACCGTGGCCAGTTGGCGTGACGGTCCTGATTTCGATCATGCAGAAGACTCAGGGGATGGATCTGTTCACGAGCGGGATCGCCTACGTGTCCAACTCCGATACGGTCGTGCCGATCATGGCGTTCGGGACAGGGCTGATATCGGTGTAGCAGCACGTCTGGCGTGGTGATGCCAGCGTTTCTGCCTATGGTGCCAGACCGCGCGCAGCAGCTTTGCGCCGTCGAACCCGTGCACATCGCGTGGTCGATTACCGTAGGCGGCGGGCTTGTCGACCTGTCGGCGCTCTCCACCGTGGGCGCCTTGTTCCTTGCAGCGGCGCCGCCTGGCACCAACACGCGCGCGCTGTTCATCTCTCCGCTCATATGGGGGCTCTCGATGTCGGTGGTCGGCGCAGGGCTCTGCTGGATCCTGTTCGGGTAAGCCCATGCGCGTCGCGATTCTCGACGATATCCACCAGGCCTGGGAAGGCACCGAAGGCGTACGCCGATTGCGCGAACACGCGGAAGCAAGGGTGTTCACGGGGCCGTTCGGGGATCCTACAGCGTTACGCGGTTTCGATGTGGTGATCGCCAACCGCGAGCGGACGCGCTTTACCCGCGAGTTGCTTGAGCAGCTGACCGACGTGCGGGTGCTTGTGCAGACCGGCAATCACGCCAACCATATCGACTTTGCCGCGGCGCGCGACTGCAGCATCGTCGTCGCTAAGGCCTCTGCCGGGTATTCGATCGGTGCGGCCGAACTCACGTTCGGCCTGGCGATGGCGGTGATGCGACAGATCCCGGCCAGCGACGCCGCGGTCAGCCGAGGGGAGTGGCCGACGCCTTCGACGCAGGTGCTGCACGGCAAGACCCTTGGGGTTGTGGGTCTCGGTCGGGTCGGTCGGCATGTGGCGAGGATCGGCAACGCGTTCGGGATGCGTGTCGTCGGCTGGAGTCGTACGCTGACTGACGAGGCGGCGGCGACAGTAGGCGCCGAGCGCCGCGAGCTCAACGACCTGTTGCGCGAGGCGGACGTCGTGACGATTCACGTGTCCCTATCGCCCTCGTCGCGCGGCTTGCTCGACGCACGGCGTATCGCCCTGATGAAGCCGACCGCTTTCTTGATCAACACCGCGCGAGGCCCGATCATTGACGAGGTGGCTCTTGTGGACGCCCTCGCGGCGGGGCGCATCGCCGGCGCCGGCCTCGATGTCTTCGACCAGGAGCCTGTGCCGGCTGGGCATCCGCTCACCACACTCAGCAACGTGGTACTCACGCCCCACATCGGTTGGCCCACCGACGACGGCTACCAGCGCTTCGCCACGGCGGCGTGTGACGTGCTACTCGAGTACATGGCGGGCCGCCCCGTGCGAGGGTTCGAAGCACACTAGGGACGCCAATTTGCCCAGGTCCATTCCATACACCTGGGTGCCAACGGCAATTTCGGGTTTAGTAGCGACCGCGAAGCGGACGACCGAGGTGAACAACGGTGAGAGGTACCTGTTCTTCGCAAGGCAAGGGTGGACATGCGCAACCCACGCTCGTGGCTTCGTTTTCATGATCATTCCCGACATTCGCCTCACCCGCATCAAGCTGCCGCTGATTACGCCCTACCGGTTGTCCTACCGGACGGTCGAGGCCTTCGAGCCGTTGATGGTCGAGGTCCGCGACGCTGATGGCCACAGCGGCTGGGGCGAGGGCCATGTGTCCCCCGGCTCCAGCGCCGAGACGCCGTCAGGCGGCTGGGCCTACTGCCGCGGCATCGCTGCCGCCGCCGGTCGAGACAGCACCGTCATCAAGGCGACGGTCCTTGAGTCCAGGGCGTTGAGCCCGGTTGCCGCCAGCGCCTTTGCGTCGGCCATCGATATGCTCGAAGCTGACCCGCTGCTGCGACCGCCGGCCCGTGATACCCTCCTGGCAGTGCTGGCGCCCGTTAACGCCACGACGCGTGAGGCCATCGAGTCGGAGATCGAAGCAAAGCTTGCCGACGGGTTCCGAACGTTCAAGATCAAGGTCGGCAAGAGCCTGGACGCCGACGTCGCGCGCCTCCGGGTGATTCAGGCCGCGGTCGCCGGGCGTGCCACAATGCGCGTCGACGCCAACCGCGCCTATACCGAAGATCAGGCTCGGCGGTTCGCGGCCGCGCTGAACCCAGAAGGCATCGAGCTGTTCGAGCAGCCGTGCGCGGCCGAGGACTGGGATGCCAACGCCGCCGTCGCCGCGATGTCGCCAGTGCCGGTGATGCTCGACGAGCCCATTTGCACCACCGCAGACATAGAGCGGGCGGCGGGCATCACGGGGGTCGGGCTGTGCAAGCTGAAGCTGAAGCGTTTCGGCACGCCCTCCCTGCTCAAGGAAGCGCTTGATCTGACCCGGGCACTAGGGTTGACCGCGGTTCTCGGTGACGGTCTGGGCACCGAACTCAGCTGCTGGATGGAAGCCTGCGTGGCGCGGACGACCATCGACAACGCTGGCGAGTTCAACGGCTTCCTGAAACCCCGAAAAGGACTGTTCGCCGAGCCTCTGGAATTCGCCAACGGGCATGTGGTACTGCGTCCCGATTTCGTGCCACGCATTGACGAAGACGTGCTCGCCCGCCACACTATCGCGGAGGAACGGTTCGCGGCCTAGCAGCCCGTGGTGAAAGTCCGCCGGCATTCGACGAGCGATGCATCCTCGCGGTCTACGTTGCTCCTCCGTCGAATACAGGCGGTATTCTCGGTCGTCGCGCCTTGTCCGCGAGGCGCCTCGCACGTCTCGGTGCGACGCCGGATTTTCACCACGGACTGCTAGCGCTCAGTCGCGCCTTGTCGGCAAGGCGCGTCGCTCGTCTAGCGCGAATTTCAGTAGTGCCTGGCTTGTGAAATTCGCGTTAGGTGCGACGCCGAACTCTCACCTGCTAGGCTGCCGAACCAGAGAACCGGGCCTGATAGGAGCGGGCGAAGGAGACCGATTACGTGGCGTTGGAATTTGTGCCGTCGAGCGACGCGCTGGGAGCCGAAGTGCGAGGGCTCGACCCGCGCCGACCGGTGAGCAGCCAGGACCGTAAGATGTTGATCGCCGCCTGGCGGGAGCATCTAGTTCTGATCCTGCGCGGGCATGTGCTCACGGATGCCCAACTGGTCGCCTTCTGCCGTGTGTTCGGCGAATTGGACCCACCCGGCCCCAATCCATATGGGGCGCCGTTTCTGGCCGATTTTCCTGAACTCAACGTCATCTCCAACGTTGTCGAGGACGGCAAGCCCATTGGTGGCCTGGGCGCGGGTGAGGCGGCGTGGCACGCCGACATGACGTATCAGGACTTGCCCCCCAAAGCGGGCGTTCTTCATTCTCTCGAAGTACCCGACAGCGGCGGCGACACCTATTTCGCCAATATGGTTGCCGCGTATGAAACCTTACCCGGTGGCATCAAGGAACAGATCGAGGGCCGCATCGTCATTCATGACGCCGCTCACAACAGCGCTGGTCAGCTGCGCAAGGGGTATGACGAGACCACCGACGTCCGCCAGACGCCCGGCGCGCGGCATCCGCTGGTCCGGACCGATCCCGACACCGGACGAAAGGCACTGTTTCTTGGGCGCCGTCCGCACGCTTACATCATCGGCCTGGCGGTGGAGGAGAGCGAAGCGCTTCTCGACGTGATTTGGCAGCACGCTGCCGAGCCCCGTTTCGCCATCGCCCACCACTGGCGGGTGGCCGATACCGTTATTTGGAACAACCTCTGTTTGCTGCACCGGCGTGACCCTTTCGACAGCAGCGCCCGCCGTGTCATGCACCGGGCGCAGATCAGGGGAGATCATCCGGTCACCTGAAGGCCATCCTGGAACCGCCTGGAGGCGATCTAGGTATGCTGAGACCGCCATGGAATTGAGCGGTCCGCTGAGCCATCCGACCAACGCGGAATCGAGGACGAAACCTGGTAGTTACCGTCACGAGGCGGGCTCTGCCAGCGTGGCCGCGAGCCGCACTGCATGGTCGAGGGCGCGAGGGTCAGCCGTTCCCTGGCCGAGAATGCCGTACGCGGTGCCGTGGGCGGGCGTAGTGAAGACCGTCTTCAACCCGGCGGTCACCGTGACCCCCTTGTTGAAGCCGAGGAGCTCGGTCGCCATCTGTCCCTGATCGTGGTACATCATGACCACGCCGTGAAAATCGCCGCGCTCGGCCGCGCCATCTCGATCGCCGCTGCCATCCACTCGCGGTTCACCTCGTTGTGGCGATCCCAGAAGACGCGCCGGTACAGCGGCATCGTTTCGTTGAGCAGGACGAGCGTCGCCTCGTCGATCTCGGCGATGCGATCGCAGAAGTTGCCGGGACGGATCAACGGCTCGGCGGCGGTGTTGGCGCCGACCCCGAAGCTCTCGCACAGGGAGGGCGACGTCTCGGTCGAGAGTCGCGTGAGCGGTCGCCCCCACCGTGCGGGCGAATGGATCGCGCGTTGCGCTATAGTCCCGAAATCAGCCGGTCCCCGATGACGAAAGCTAGCTTCGCCATCGAGGCGTACCACGGCCGAGAGGAGGACAGATGGTGGACCCGATGAGACGCAAGATTCTGAAGACTGGCGCCGTGGCGGCGGCGATGGCTGCCGCGCCGTCGCTGCTCGCGCGGCAGGGCGGGAATGGCGACGGGGGACGCTTCTACGAGAGGGGGAACGTCCGCATCCGCTATGAGGACACAGGTTCGGGTTTTCCGCTGTTGCTCATTGCGGGAGGGGGCTTGAACGGGTCGACGATCGCGAACATCGACCGCGGCAATCCCTTCAACGTGGTCGAAGCGTTCAGGGACGAGTTCCGCTGCATCTACGCTGACCTGCGCAACTCAAGCGGTCAGTCCACCGGCCCGATCGAGGTCGACCGGCCGTGGGATTCTCACACCGACGACCACATCGGCCTGATGGATCACCTGGGGATCGACAGGTTCATGGTGCTCGGTTTCTGCATTGCGGGCCCCTTCATCTGGAACCTCATCAAGCGAGCGCCAAACCGCGTGGTCGCGGCAGTACCGGTGCAGCCGGCCGGGTTCCGAGCGGAGCTGCCGAACTCCCTCTATGAGAGTCAGACAAACGGGTGGGCCTCGAGTGTTGTCGAGCGGAACCCCGACTTCACGGCTGCAATGACCGACCAGTTCCTGACCGGAATGTTCCGCAACAACCCGGACTTCGTCTTCACGGTGACGCGCGACTTCGTGAGAGCGTGTCAGACGCCGGTCCTGGTCCTGCCGGACGACAGCGCAGGGCATTCATATGTGGCCGCGATCGAGAGCGCGATGCTTGCGCCAAACGGCCAGCTGAGCATGTACCCCTGGAAAGACACGCCGGAGAAGATACCGTTGGCGGTGCGCCACGTCCGCAGTTTCCTGCTGTCGCATCGACCGGCCTAAGGGCACACGGAAGTCCGCCCCTGGCGCTCGTGCCGCGGTCGCGAACGAGTACCGGGGGCGAGGCTCGTCCACGGGGTCGTGATCGGTCTCACCGTCCGTGCGAGTCGTCAGCCTCAGAGCCGGATGAGCGTCACGCCCTCGTTCCTCGGGTCCAGTTGAAATCCTCGAACGCTCGGGATCTCCCTTAGCTGGCGGTGGAGCGCAGCCCGAATGCGCCCGCCACTCCTGCCGTGAATGAGACGTAGCTCTGCGACATCCGCGAGCAGTGCCTCGTCCAGTGCCTGCACGGCGCGAGCCACCGCGGCCTCAACCGTCAGTCCATGGAGATCGACCTCTCGCGCTTCACCGCCCGCATCAGGTTCCACCTGACGGGGAGCGCGCGTGCTCTTCCCCGTCCCGCTGCGGACACGCGACTGCGGGCTGGCGTCCAGTTCAGAGATTTCGCTGGCCTTGACGACCAGCGCACGGCCCCGCACGTCCACGAGCAGGCCCCCATTGTTCCGCACGTCTCGGACAATGCCTTTTCCGAAAGGCGTCTGTACCGTGCCGCCCACTGTGATCCGTTCGGCCATCACCACGGGCTGCTAGGGCTCCATGGCGGCCGTGGAGCGCGGTAGCGGGTTCGACCAGTTCGGGTCGTACTCCGTGTCCAGCACCTCACCGCCCATAATCACCGCCTGGATGTTTCGCGTCGCCGTGATGTCGGCGAGCGGATCTCCATCGACGATGAGGAAGTCCGCGACTTTACCCACTTCCACGCTCCCGTAGTCCTGTTCGCGTCCCAGCGCTTCGGCACCCCAGAGCGTCGCGCCCTGGATCACTTTCATGGCAGGGATGCCCATGTCGGTCATCATCTGCATTTCGACATGCATCGTAAAACCTGGGCCCGGAGATCTATCTCGCGCGTCGCTCGACACCAGAATCTTTCCGCCGGCCTCAGCGTATTGCGTCAGAAAGTCGACCACGTGTTCGTAACCCGGCCTCGGGGTGCCCCGCTCTTGCACCCACCGCTCTTTGACTTCGGTCGGCACAAACGCCAGCGCCGGGTCGTCGGCAAGAGGCTCGACCACCTGTCGAGCGTAGCGCCAGTGCTCCGGCTGCATCCACATGTAGAGGGTCGGATCGATATATACGCCCTGCAGCTCCATGTACTCGATCAGCGCCGGGAAGAGCTCCGGATTGACAGCCACCTCGACCGGTGTGCCCTCCGGCAGCGTCGCCAACCTCCCTTCCTGCTCGAGCAACGCACGCGCCATGGTGTTCATATGCTCCATGTGCCTCATGCCCAGGTCCACGGCGGTCTTGATGTTCTGGGTGTGACCGAACACCCGTAGCCCAAGCTTCCGTGATTCGTCGAGCACCGCTGCCAGCTGCTCATCGGTGATGGTGAGATCGATCTTCACGTGGTCCACGCCGATCGCGTCTAGATACCGGACGTAGGCGCGCGCTTGCTCCGCATCCTCGACGTAGCCCGGATCGCGAAGCACCTCTCCGGCGGCATTGGTCACCGGCCGTCCCAGGGGACCGGTCGCCCGCGCGCCCGAGACAAAAAGGCGCGGCCCCTGCAACAGGCCGCTCTCCAGCAAGGCCCGCTGGGCGACGCTCCACAGCGTGTCGTTATGGGTGTCGGCAATCGTCGTCACGCCATAGGCCAGGTACATCGGGTAATGCCAGTCGCGCACGTGCACGTGGGTGTCCACCAGGCCAGGCAGGATCGTCTGCCCACCGGTATCAATTACGGTCGCGCCAGCCGGCACCTCCACCTGACCCCGTCGAGCCACGGTCGTAATGCGGTTTCCCGTGACAATGACGAGCGCGTCCTCGACGGGAGGGCGACCGGTGCCATCGATCAGCGTGCCGCCCTCAAGGACGAGGACGGGCTCCTGGGCCACAGCGATCCCGCTGAACAACACGACGAATACTGCGAGCATGAGTGATTTCACGACTGTCTCCTCAGGTCTTGGAGTCAAAGGACACATCCTATCCCCGAACGGATCGGCGAGTTCGAGACAGCAGGCCGGACGGCTCAACGGGCCAGGGTCGCATAATGGGGACTTCCGTTAACCTCGGACCCCGCTAATGTTTCCTCAATATTTCCTATAGGCTGAGTGAGCGGCACTCACCGCCAGCGGAGGCACGGTCTGACGCCGATGTCGCCACGTCGGCCACGCTGGGGTCGAACCGATAGCGGACAGCCGTTTCATCGTTTCGAGGTCGCTGGCTTTCATCTGGTCTTAACAGTCCGTGGTGAAAGTCCGGCGCCGCACCTAACGCGAATTTCACAAGCCAGGCACTACTGAAATTCGCGCTAGACGAGTGAGGCGCCTCGCGCGGATTTCGCCCGGTCGTGGCACGCCTGCGCGCGGAATCCGCGCTCGCGGACTGGGCGCGCCGCCTGGGAATATCGTCTGTATCTGAGGGAGGAGCAACGCGGGTCGGGAGGATGCGTCGCTCGTCGAATGCAGACGGACTTTTACCACGGGCTGTTAAGGACCGGTGTTGGTTTATGCCGGCCAGCCGGCTAACATCAACTCTCTTCGGCGGGTCGCCGGGCTCCTGATGACCGTCGCGAATGGGGTGCTCGCATAGTCTTGGACTGGGTGCGCCTGTGCGGTGGGAGAGGCGGGAGGACCGATGGAGACGGACAAGCAAGGAGGAGCTGGGGCCGGCGGCATCAGCTCATCGGAGATGCGTTTTGATGTATGGCGGCGGCGGGTTGGCCTGTATGCCGGTCCGGCGCTGTTGATGCTTCTCTGGGTGGCACCGCTCCCGCTTGAAACAGACGCTCATCGGTTGGCCGCCATCATGGGCTTGGTCTCCCTATGGTGGATCACAGAAGCCGTTCCGCTGCCGGTGACAGCCCTGATCGGGACGGCCCTCACCGTGCTTACGGGTGTCTCGGCAGCAAATGCCGCTTTTGCTCCCTTCGCGAACCCGATCATCTTTCTGTTCGTCGGCAGCTTCATCATCGGCCGGGCCGTGGCCGTGCATGGCCTCGATCTGCGCATCGCGCGATCGCTGCTGACGTCCAAGTTCGTTGACGGCAGGGTGACGCGCGTACCGCTGGTGCTTGGACTCTTGTGTGTCGGTGTGTCCGGGTGGGTGAGCGGCACGGCCACCACCGCCATGATGATGCCCCTAGCCTTGGGCGTGTTGTCGGCAATGCGCGCGCAGGGCCTCGAGCCAGGGCGCACGTTTGGAACTCGTACGATGTTGACCATCGCCTTTGCCGCTTCCATTGGCAGCAAGGTCACGCCGGTCGGCGCCGCCAGCAACATGGTGGCTCTTGGTTTTCTCGAGAGTCAGGGTGGCGTCCGGATCGAGTTCGTCACTTGGATGATCATGGGCATTCCCCTCACGATCGTCATGGCGTTCCTCTTGATGGCGACGATGCGTTGGCTGATGCCGCACAGCCAGGCCGACCGAGTGGCCAGGGTATCGCGCGGGGCGGCGGCGAGTCATGACGGTAGAGAGGCACCGAACCTTGGACCCCTCACCGTCGCGCAACGCAATTGTCTGTTCGTGTTCGTCGGCACGGCGATCTTCTGGCTCATGCCGGGAGTCCTCCGCCTGTTCAGCGACTCCCCGGCAGTAGAGACGCTGGCGCAGCGGCTAAACCTGGGAACCGTAGCGGTGCTGGGCGCCTCCCTGCTCTTCATCCTCCCCGCGGGTGCGGCTGATCGGCGATTCACGTTGACCTGGAAAGAGGCGGTGCAGATTGATTGGGGAACGATTCTGCTCTTTGGAGGAGGCCTTTCCCTTGGTCAGATGATGTTTGCCACTGGGCTAGCGGAAGCCATCGGCCGTGGACTAATCGCCGTAAGCGGAGCGGAAACGCTATGGGGTGTGACCGCGATGGCTCTTGCGGCGGCGATCGCGCTGACGAACTTGACGTCGAATACCGCGACGGCTGCCATGCTGACACCGGTCGTCCTGTCAATCACGGCCGCCAGCGGGTTGAATCCAATCCCACCGGCGCTTGCTGTGGCTTTCGGCTGCGGAGTGCCATACATGCTTCCCATTGCGACGCCGCCGAACGCCATCGTCTACGGCAGCGGTATGGTGCCGATTACCTCGATGATCAAGCTCGGTTTCGTGATGTGCGTAGCGGGCTTCATTTGTATGTTCGGCCTCCTTCGCGTGATGTTGCCCCTTCTGGGCTTTGCGTGATGAGTTGGGTGGTCGGTCATCTATAGCTGGGGAGCGGAGATGGAAGTAACGGAGACTCTGGCGAAATTCGTCGTTCAGCACCGGGGCGCAGACGTCCCCGAGCGGGTGCGGCACGAAGCGGCACGCTCGCTGGTCAACTGGGTGGGCTGCGCAGTGGGCGGCTCTCGACACGAGACGGTGGAGCGGGCTCTCGCAGCGCTGAGCGAGTTCTCAGGCCCCCGTGTGGCCACTGTGCTCGGCCGTGCGGATCGACTGGACATCATGCTTGCCGCTCTTATGAATGGCATCACGTCTCACACATTCGACTTCGACGACACTCATCTTCGGACGGTCATTCATCCCAGTGGCCCGGTTGCCTCTGCGATTCTCGCCTTGGCAGAAAGGCAGCCTGTCTCCGGGGAGGATTTCCTGCACGCGTTCGTCTTGGGCGTGGAGGTCTCATGCAGAATTGGCAATGCGGTCTACCCGTCCCACTACGACGTGGGGTGGCACATCACCGGCACCACCGGTGTGTTCGGGGCCGCCGCGGCGGTCGGCAAGCTACTGCATCTCAGCGAGGAGCAGATGACGTGGGCCCTGGGCATTGCCGCAACACAGGCTTCTGGTCTGCGCGAGATGTTCGGGACGATGTGCAAGCCGTTCCATCCCGGCAACGCTGGGCGAAACGGCCTGCTTGCCGCGTTGCTCGCGAGCAAAGGCTTCACCAGTTCGAACCGGTCGATCGAGGCCCCGCGTGGGTTTGCCAACGTGCTGGCGACAGGCCGTCGATACGAGGAGATCACCGAACGCCTGGGCGACACATGGGAGATCCTGTTGAATACCTACAAGCCATTTGCCTGCGGCATCGTAATTCACCCGACCATCGATGGTTGTATCCAGCTGAGGAACGAGCACGGCATCGGACCCGATGACATCCGCAGCGTGTCGCTCGAGGTACACCCCCTGGTGCTGGAATTGACGGGGAAGAAGACGCCTCAGAAAGGGCTGGAGGGAAAGTTCAGCGTGTATCACTCGGCGGCGGTCGCCCTCATCCACGGAGCGGCCGGCGAGGCACAGTATGGTGACAACGTGGTGTCAGATCCAGTCGTCGTGGGGCTCCGCGAGCGGGTTGAAGCGGCTGTGAGCGAGAGCCTCCATGAGGATCAGGCGCGCGTCGCCATTCATCTACGGGACGGCCGCACGCTCGAGCGATTCGTAGAACACGCGGTGGGCAGCATCGACATGCCGATGAGTGATGCTGATCTCGAGGCGAAATTCCGTGGGCTGACCGATGGCATCCTGTCGCCGCCTGAGACCGATGAGCTCGTCCAGAACTGTTGGAGAGTGGGCACCCTCCTGGACGCGAGTGTTCTGGCGAGGATGGCTGTGCCGGGTGCGAATAGCCCGGCGGTGTAGTCGGCACATGTTTCGTCTGGCTGCTGCGAATCCCTCGTCGGCCTCCTCGGGGTCGCGCGTTGCGAGGATTGTGGGGTTCGCTTATCGAGCCGCAGACAGCTGTTGCTCGATACGCGGTAACGCGTCGAGCACCACATCGCCCACCACCTGTAAGCTGCGAGCGCTCACGTGGGCGAGGTCGTCCTGCGCAGTATGCCAGGCGGGGTAGGCGAGATCGATGATGTCGACCGACGGGATACCGGCGCGTACGAACGGAATGTGGTCGTCCTCAACGTTGGTGCGTTCGGCAAGGAACTGTGCCTGGTAGCCGAGTGCCGCCGCCGAAGCCCAAATGGTGTCGGTCAGCCATTGCGTCGAGTTGGAATCTTGGCGGATCGTCAGGTCCCGGTCACCGATCATGTCCAGTAGCACCAGCGCCTTGAGGCCGTCCAGCGAACCCGTCTCCAGAGCCACCTGTACGTAGCGCCGGCTGCCATACGTGTTGTCATTGTTCTGGAACCAGTCCACCACGGCTTCCTCACCGTCGAAGAACAGCAACTCGATCGTGAATTCGTTCTGGCGAGTCGCCAGCACCCGCGCGAGTTCTAGCACCGCCGCGGTCGAGGAGGCGGCATCACTGGCGCCGACAAATCGGAACTCCCGGAACAGTTTCGTATCGTAGTGGGTCGCCAGGGCGATCCGCTCGGGCCGCTGTCCCGGAATCGTCGCAACCACGTTGACCATTTGCACGGTACCAAGAGGTGTCGTGGCTTCGAAGGCGTCTTCACGCGCGTCAATGCCAACGGCCGCCAGCTCGGTCAGGATGTACTCGCGGCACCGGGCCAGCGCTGCTGAGCCAGCGGGTCGTGGCCCGAACCCAACCTGACGCCGCAGATGCTCGTAGGCGCGGGAACTGTCAAAGGTGAGAGGCGCTGGCGCTGCGCCTTGGGCGCTGGCCGGCGCAAGGGGTGATGGTGCGGGAGTACTCTGGGCGGCCAGCAGAGGTTCTGGGCTCGGCTGCTGGTCCACGACAGGGACCGCCGCCGGCATCGCCGCCATTTGATCGTTCGCGTCGCCTGCACACGCAAACAGTAGACACGCCAGTCCCGTGGCACCTGCAGTCCGAACCATGGCTCCCCTGCGAACCCCGGTTGGCGGATTACGATCGTTTGGCGACGGGGACGTAATCTCTCCGGGTCGATCCCGTGTAGATCTGCCTCGGGCGCGCGATCTTTTGCTCGGGATCCAGAATCATTTCTTCCCACTGTGCGATCCAGCCAGCGGTCCGAGGGATCGCAAACAGCACCGGGAACATCGTGGTCGGGAACTGCATGGCCTCGTAGATCAAACCGGAGTAGAAGTCGACGTTCGGGTAGAGCTTCCGCGAGACAAAGTAGTCATCCTGCAGCGCGATCCGTTCGAGTTCGATCGCGATGTCGAGCAGCGGGTTCCTGCCAGTGACCTCAAACACCTCATCCGCTGTGCGCTTGATGATCTTGGCCCTCGGGTCGTACGACTTGTAGATGCGGTGGCCAAACCCCATCAACCGCCCTTCGCCGGCTTTTACACGCTTGATGAAGCCCGGCACATGGTCCACGTGGCCGATCTCATTGAGCATGCGGAGCACCGCCTCGTTCGCCCCGCCGTGGAGCGGTCCATAGAGTGCGGCGGCCGCGCCGGCCATGGCCGAGTACGGATCGACATGCGAGCTGCCGATGCCGCGCATTGCGCTCGTGCTGCAGTTTTGTTCGTGGTCGACATGCAGGATAAAGAGCACGTCGAGCGCTCGCTCGAGCACCGGATCGGGCGTGTACTTCAACTCCGTCCTCCGGAACAGCATGTTGAGGAAATTGCCCGTGAAGCTCAGGTCGTTGTCGGGATGGTTATACGGCCACCCGGTACTGTGGCGGAAGGCGTAGGCGGCGATCGTCGGCACTTTGGCGATCAGGCGCCGGATCTGTTTCTTGCGCGCGGACTCATCGAAGATCTGCTTCGCTTCGGGGTAGAAGGTCGAGAATGCGCCGACAGTGCTCAGGAACACGCCCATCGGATGCGCGTCGTACCGGAATCCCTCCATCAGTTTCTTGACGTACTCGTGCAGCATCGTGTGCTGCGTGACATCGGTTGTCCACGATTCCAGCTGCGTCGCCGTCGGCAACTCGCCGTTGAGGAGCAGATATGTCGTTTCCAGGTAGGTGGAATGCTCCGCCAACTGCTCGATTGGGTACCCTCGATACTCCAGGATGCCCTTGTCGCCGTCGATGAAGGTAATGGCGCTGCGGCAGGAGGCGGTGTTCATGAACGCCGGGTCGTAGGTCATCAGGCCAACGTCCTCGGGCCCAGATTTGATCTGGCGAAGGTCCGTGGCACGGATGACGCCGTCCTGAATGGGGAGGTCGTACTGCTTGCCGGTGCGGTTATCGGTAATCGTAAGGGTGTCGGCCATAAGTGAATTCGGTCGAGTAACTGTCTGGGTTTCGGCTAGAAATCGCTGCCTGTCTCGTTGTCCGCAGCGGGCACCGGTTCGCCGGCTATCCGGTAGCGCCCGTCGGCCCACCGCGCCAAGTCTTCGTTTCGGCACCGCTTGCTGCAGAACGGCCGCCAGCGGTCGTCCACGGGTTGTCGGCGGCATACAACGCACAGCCGCAGCTCACCCATCCGCCTATTCTAATTCAATAAATCGGTAGCCGCTGCCGCCGACGGGTTTTTCGCCCGTACGCGGGTGCCCTGATCTCCCGACATCTCGAACGAATCGGGGACCATTCCCACAGCATGGTCTGGGCGATATCGCTCATCTGCGGGATGTCGACCTGTCACTTGACCGGAGGATGGCTGTGGTACCGCTTGGAGGCTTCCGCGATGTTCACCGCGAGGTCGCCAACGCGCTCACGGTCCGTATATTTCTTGCGTGTAAATTCCGTGTTAACGCGCAGGGAAGACACTGACGCCTGGGGTGAGAGGCGTCGCGGATGCGCGACGGCGCCGGACCCGAAAACACGTGGGCATATAGTAGGTCTCAGCCTCCGGACGCAGGGTCGCGACCTGTGCCAGCGGCATCAACTACCGTGGCACCCACTGTTGCTCCCACTGTCGCCGTCATCATCAATCCGATCGCGGGCAGCGGCCGCCGTTCGGATGTCGCGCGCGATCGTGCCGAGCGAGCGGCGTCACTGCTCGCGGCGCGCGGCCTCGATGTGCGCGCAGCCCAGGTGCGCGTGACCGAGCGCACCGGACACGCACGGGAACTGACGGTCGCGATGCTCGCGCAGGGGGTCACGACAGTGGTCGCCTGGGGCGGTGACGGCACGGTGAACGAGGTGGCGTCCGCGCTGGCCTTTCGTGACGCCACACTGGCCGTCGTGCCGAGCGGCTCCGGTAACGGCCTTGCGCGGGAGCTACAAATACCGTTGGAACCTGCGCGCGCGCTCGCGGCGGCCTTGGACGGACGGACGTGCCGTATTGATGCGGGGGAACTGGACGGACGGCTGTTCTGCAATCTTGCCGGGATTGGTCTTGATGCGAAGGTCGCACACGGGTTCGCCGCCGGAGGCCTGGTGAAGCGTGGACTCACGCGTTATGTCATCGTCACGGCACGCGAGCTTCTCAGGTACCAGGCTCAGGAACACGTTGTCGTCACCGACGGCAACAGGCGGCGCGTGCGTCCGCTGCTGATTGCCATTGCCAACGGACGCCAGTACGGGAATGGCGCGGTGATCGCCTCTGCGGCACGCCTGGACGACGGTAAGCTCGATGTCGTGATCGTCGCGGCGCGGTCGCCGCTGGCGGTGCTGGCGCAGGTGCCGCGGATGTTCTTGGGCCAGATCGCGCACGCTCGCGGCGTCACCTCCGTTTCGGCCGTTGACATCGAGGTGGCGTCGGCGCACGCTCAGATGTACCACGTCGATGGGGAGCCGTTCGTCGGTGGAGCGTCGATTGCCGCGCGTCCACTTGCGCGTGCGTTGCGGGTGGCGGTGCCCGCGGATGCGAGACCCGATCTGTTGAGCGAATGACTAACCGTATGAACACGCAAGACGAGCACGGTCCTGCTAGGTCACGTGCGCCGATGCATAGCGTCAGGTCGATTCGCGCGAGCGACCTGGTTCGCGGCGGACTGACGTACTACTGGCGGACCAACCTCGCGGTCGTGGCCGGCATCGCGACAGCGGTCGCCGTGCTGGCCGGGGCACTGCTGGTTGGAGACTCTGTCCGCGGGAGTCTGCGGGACTTCGTCGTGGAGCGTCTCGGGCGGACCGACCACGTTGTCGTCGCGTCGGGGTTCTTCCGGGAGACCTTGAGCGACCAGCTGACGTCCACCGGCGCCTTCCCGACGACCTTTAGCGGAGCCGTCCCGGTCATCGTTGTCCCTGGATTTGTCACAGACCAGGACAGCGGGCGTCGCGTGGGCCAGGTACGGGTGTACGGCGTCGATGATCGCTTCTGGCGATTCCATGGCGTCGACGCGGTCACGGGGCCTGATGATGGCGCTCTCCTCAGTCCCGCCTTGGCCGACGGGCTTGGCACAGCGTCAGGCAGCGCGGTGCTGGTCCGCGTGCAGCGCCCGTCTGACTTCCCGCTGGAATCGGTCCACGGCCAGAAGGACGATCTCGGCCGTACGCTTCGGTTGACGGTGCGCGCGGTGGTCTCCACTGCTGACCTGGGCCAGTTCTCACTCGAAGCGCAGCAGGGCGACGTGCGCGCCGTATTCGTACCGTTGTCCCAGCTTCAGGATGAACTCGATGTGGACAGCCGTGTGAACACGATTCTCGTGTCCGCAATCGAGGGAGATGGCGACGCCGCGCTCGCGACGCTCGAAGGGCTGGTGCGGCAGGAGGCGGCGCTCTCGGACGTTGGGCTCGACGTGCGGACGCTGACCGACCGTGGCCTGGTGGGCGTCGGCGCCGATGTGGGCCTGCTGGATGACGCACGCGCCGCCGCCGTCATGCAGGCCGCCGAGGACCTCGGCCTGCAAGGCACGCCGCTGTTCACGTATCTCGCGAATACGCTGAGCCTTGGCGAGCGCGAGATTCCGTACTCGCTTGTCACGGCCATCGACCTTGACAGTGTTAGTCCCGGCGTCGGTCGCCCTGCGACCGCGTCCGCTGTTGCAGGATCGGCAGACACCGTGCCTCCGATCGTCCTGAACCAGTGGGCGGCAGACGAGCTTCAGGCCACAGCCGGCGACGCTGTCATGATGGAGTACTACCTGTGGGAGGAGCCGGGGCAGTTGGTCACGCGCACGGCTGAGTTCCGCGTGGTGGGCGTGGTGCCCGTCGATGCCGGCGACCCCGATCTCGTCCCGTCATACCCAGGGATCAGCGACGCGCTCACGTTGGTCGATTGGGATCCGCCGTTTCCAGTCGACCTGAGCCGGATCAGACCCGCGGACGAGGCGTACTGGGACGAGTACCGCACGACGCCCAAGGCTTTCATTTCTTTGGCTGACGGACAGCGGCTGTGGCGCTCGCGGGACGGAGCCCTCACGGCGCTCCGCATCGCTCCGGGACCTGGCCAGTCGATCGAGGACACCCGGACGGTATACGCGGACCATCTGCGCGAGAGTGTGGACCCGCTTGCGCTCGGTATGGCCGTTCGTGACGTGCGCGCCAATGGTCTGGCTGCGTCGCGAGGCGCGACCGACTTCGGCGCCTACTTCGTCTATTTCAGTTTCTTTCTCGTGGCTTCGGCACTGGTCCTGGCCGCGCTGTTTTTCAAGCTCGGCGTCGAGCAGCGGAGCCGTGAAGTCGGTCTGCTCCGTGCGGTCGGGTTTGGACCCGCGGACGTGCGCCGCCTGTTCCTCGCGGAAGGGGTGTTGCTGGCCGTCGTCGGTAGCGTCGTGGGCGTGGGGCTGGCCGTCGGGTACGCCGCGCTGATGATGGTCGGCCTGCGCACGTGGTGGGTGGACGCGGTGGGCACCGACGCGCTCGTGTTGCACGTCTCTGGCCTTTCGCTCGCCGCCGGTGGCATAGGGGGCGTCGCGACGGCCGTGCTTTGCATCTGGTGGACGCTTCGCGGCCTCAGCGCGATCTCGGAGCGCAGTCTGCTGGCCGGTCAGGTCGCCCCTTCAATGGTGGCTGATGCCGAACGCCGTCACTCCCCGTTGGCCGGGAGGGAAGTGCCGGTAGCCGCTGTGCTCACGCTGGCTGGGGTGGCGCTGATGGCCGCGTCTGCGGCTGGTCTGGTCGCGCCCACGGGTGCGTTCTTCGGCGGGGGCACGCTCTTGCTGGCCGCCACACTGTTTGTTTGCTCCGCAGCCCTTCGGCGCCCCGTGCGGCAGGCGCTCGGCGGTCACGGCTGGTGGGCAGTCTCCCGGATCGGGCTGCGAAACACGCACTATCGTCCAGGCCGTAGCGTGTTGTCGATCGCCGTGATCGCGTCAGCCACGTTCGTGCTGATATCGGTCGATGCCTTTCGCCGCGATGGGCGCGCCGATCCCGGCGACCTTCGTTCGGGGCTCGGTGGATACACCCTGAGCATCGAGACCTTGTTGCCGGTGATCCACGACCCAAACACGCGCGAGGGGCGTGACGCGCTGAACCTGTTCGATCTCGAGGCGTCCACCATTGAGCCGTTCCGTCTGCTCCCGGGTGACGACGCGAGCTGCCTGAATCTGTATGCGCCGCGCAATCCGCGGATCCTTGCGCCGCGGGACAGCTTTCTCGAGGAGGGACGGTTCGCGTTTCAGGACTCGCTGGCCTCGACAGACGCCGAGCGCGCCAATCCATGGCTGCTCCTGCTCGCCGACCAGCCCGATGGTGTCGTTCCCGTCATCGCCGACGCCAACTCGATGGCCTATGTACTGCATCGTGGACTCGGCGAGGACCTCGTCGTGACGCAGGGCGGCCGGGAGATTCGGTTGCGGTTCGTGGCGGCGCTACGCGACAGTATCTTCCAGGGCGAGCTACTGATGTCGCAGGCGAACTTCACCAGCCTGTTTCCGGATCGGGAGGGATACCAGTTCCTGATGGCGGAGATCGCGCCGGAGCGGGCGGTTGAGGTCGCCAATCAAATGGAGAATGCGCTCATCGATTTCGGTGCTGATGTGACGGCCACGACCGAGCGACTTGCCCAGTTCCATCGTGTCGAGAACACCTACCTGTCCACGTTCCAGACGCTGGGCGGGCTCGGCCTGCTTCTTGGCACCATCGGCCTTGCAGCCGTCCTGCTGCGCAACGCCTTGGAGCGGCGGCGCGAGTTGGCGCTGCTGGGCGCGATCGGGTACAGGCGGCGCCACTTTCTGTTCATGGCGCTCGCCGAGAATACGCTGCTGCTGGCGGCCGGCCTGATAGCGGGCGCGCTGTGCGCCGGTCTGGCGATCGCGCCCGCCATCGCCGAGCGGGGCGGGCGGCTGCCGCTCACCAGCGGCGGAGCGCTGCTGCTCTTTGCGGTGTTTGCAACGGGCCTGCTATCGTCAGTCGTGGCGACGCGTGCGGCCCTGCGTGCGCCGCTGCTGAATTCGCTCAGGGCGGAGTAGCGTTTCGGATGAGTGCCAGGATGGGGGAGGATGCGGCGATGCGGAAGCAATCCGTCGGTGGTGCGGCCTCGCTCGTGAGATCGATGTCACTGGCGCTACTGGCCGGGCTCGTCCTGCTCTGGGTGCCGGAGCAGCGTCTGGCGAGTCAGGGCTTAGCCGGTCAGAGGGCAAGCGGCAGCGCCGGGGACCTTGCGGTGCGCATGGTTGCCGACGAAGGGGCTGGCGCGGCGTTCTGGCCCCGGTGGCGTGGACCGTCAGGGCAGGGCGTGGCCAGCAGCGGCAGCTATCCGGATACCTGGTCGGCCACTGAGAACGTCCTGTGGAAAACGCCCGTGCCGGGTGCCGGGAACTCCTCGCCGATCGTCTGGGGCGACTACGTGTTCCTCACCACGTCGTACGACGGAGGGCGTCGAGTCTCGGTGCTCGCGTATCGCCGCTCGGACGGCCAGCTGCTGTGGGAGACAGAGGCGCCAGAGGGACCCACAGACCGCAGGTCGCACTACAAGAACGGCCATGCCTCGGCGACGCCCTCCACCGACGGCGAGCGCGTCTATGTTTCCTTCGGTGCGCGCGGGCTGTTTGCGCTCGATTTCACCGGCAAGATTCTTTGGCGGCGCGACTTGGGTCCGATGGCTGCCTATCACGGCGCCGCAGGCTCACCGTTGCTCTACAAGGACCGCATCATCCTGTACCAGGACCAGTACCGAAGCGGCTTCATCGCCGCGTTCGATACGCGCACCGGGCAGGAGCTCTGGCGCACCTCGCGTGATGCCAGCGTCGGCTGGGGCACACCGATCGCGATTCGTGTCGCCGGGCACGATGAGATCATCGTCAACAGTCAGCGGCGGGTGCACGCGTACGACCCTCTGGGAGGCGCCGAGCTCTGGCGGTGCGGGGGCACCAGCTACGAGGTCATTCCAACCCCCGTGGTTGGCTACGGTATGGTGTTCTGCTCCTCGGGCCGGGCGGGACCCACGCTGGCGATCACCCCGGGCGGGAGCGGAGACGTCTCAGGGACCCACGTCGCGTGGAGGAGCCCGCGCGGCTCCCCGTTTGTACCGTCGCCGATTCTGTACGGCGACCAGCTCTACATGGTGAACGACATGGCGAGCATCGCCACGTCACTCGACGCGCGGACGGGCGAGGCCTTCTGGCAAGGGCGCCTGGGCGTCGCGCAGCGCGAGGGATTCACGGCGTCACCCGTGGCGGTCAACGACAAGGTCTTCTTCACCAACGATAACGGCGACACGTTCGTGCTCCGTGCGGGTCGCACGTTCGATCTGCTGCACGTCAACAGCCTGGGCGAACAGGTCCTCGCGTCACCGGCCCTGGTCGGTGGTCGCTGGTACTTCCGTACCGGTCGCAACCTCTATGCGATCGGCCGGTCGTCGTGATGGCGCGGGGTATATTGGTTCGATCATGACAGACCGGTTACCCATGGCGGTCGAGGAGCAGACCGAGGTCGGCAGCTATTTCGTGGCGACCTACCCGCCCTTCTCCACGTGGACCCAGGACTCGGTGAAACGGGACGCGCTGCCGGCGCTCAACGCGGCCCCCGCGGCGGGCGTGCCGCTCGGCCTGTATCTGCATATTCCGTTTTGCCGGAAGCGGTGCCACTTCTGCTACTTCCGTGTCTACACCGATAAGAACGCACGCGAGGTCGCCGACTATCTTGATGTGCTCGCGACCGAGTGGGAGACCTACTCGCGTTTACCGGCCATCGAAGGACGCCCGCTCAACTTCGTGTATTTCGGCGGCGGCACGCCGTCGTTTCTCTCGACCCGCCAGCTCGATAGCCTCACCAAGCGCATGACGGCGGTCAGCGCATGGCGCGATGCCGAAGAGGTGGCCTTTGAATGCGAGCCTGGGACGCTGACGGGGGGCAAGCTCGCGGCCATCCGCCAGATGGGCGTCACGCGCCTCAGCCTCGGCGTCGAAAATTTCAGCGACCGCATCCTGGAGTTGAATGGACGTGCGCACCGAGCGCCCGAAGTATTCCGTTCCTACGAGCAGGCGCGCGCGCTCGAGTTTCCGCAGATCAACATCGACCTGATCGCCGGCATGTTGGGGGAGACCGAAGACAACTGGCACGCCTGTGTCCAGAAGACCGTGGAACTTTCGCCCGACAGCGTCACCATCTACCAGATGGAGTTGCCCTTCAACACGGCCATCAGCGGAGACCTGCTCAAAGGGACGGGGCGGTTCCAGGAACCGGTCGCGGACTGGGCCACGAAGCGGCGATGGGTGAGAGAGGCGTTCGAAGCGCTCGAGGCCGCTGGTTATCACGTCCGCAGCGCGTATACCGCCGTCAAGGATCCGTCGCGCATGCGCTTCGTCTATACGGATCGATTGTGGCAGGGCGCGGACATGGTGGGGCTGGGTGTTGCGTCGTTTGGTCACGTCAACGGTGTGCACGTGCAAAACCTGGATACGTGGGAGACCTACAGCGCGGCGATTCGTGAGGGCGGCGTCGCGCTCAGCCGTGGCTACAAGCCCACCGGCGAGGAACGCATGATCCGGGAGTTGATCCTGCAGCTCAAGTTCGGGTCGATCAAACCGGCGTACTTCAGAGACAAGTACCAGGTGGACGTGTTGGAGCGGTTCCGCCCGCAGCTTGACTCGCTTGCGGCTGATGGCTACCTGCAGTCGGCCACGCCAGATCTGGTCGCGCTGACCCGCGAGGGGCTGTTGCGCGTGGACGGGTTGCTGTCCCAGTTCTTCCTGCCCGAGCACGCCGGGATTCGTTATACGTAGCCGTTCGATGTCACACGATGTTGTCGTCATTGGTGGCGGCCCAGCCGGTGCAACAGTCTCGACGCTGCTGGCGCAACAGGGCTGCCGCGTGCAGCTGTTTGAGCGCGACCACTTCCCGCGATTCCACATCGGCGAATCGCTGGTCCCCGAAACCTTCTGGGTGCTGAAGCGCCTCAAGATGCTGCCGAAGATGCAGCAGAGCCGCTTTGTGAAGAAACACAGCGTGCAGTTCGTGAGTGCGAACGGCAGGCCCTCTGCGCCGTTTTACTTCGCCGACAACAAGCCACACGAGTGCTCGCAGACGTGGCAGGTCGTGCGCAGCGAGTTCGACCAGATGATGCTCGACAACGCGCGCGAGCACGGCGTCGATGTGCACGAGGGTGTGCGCGTCGTGAAGGTGTTGTTCGACGGCGACACGGCGGTGGGTGTCACGATCCGTCCGGAGTCCGGACCGGAAAGAGACGTGACCGCGCGTGTGGTGGTCGATGCGAGCGGTCAGAACGGGCTGCTGCAGAACAAGCTCGGTCTGCGCGTCTGGGATCCGGTGCTGAACAAGGGTGCGATCTGGACCTACTGGGAAGGCGCGCGTCGCGACACGGGGCGTGACGAAGGCGCCACGATGGTATTGCAGACGCCCGACCGGGGGGGCTGGTTCTGGTATATCCCGCTCCACGACAACATGGTCAGCGTCGGTGTGGTTGGGCCGTCTGACGAGCTCTTGAAGCGCCGGAGTTCATTCGCGCAGACCTACGACGAGGAAGTCGAGCGCTGCACGGCCATTCGCGATCGCGTGTCGGGGGCGACGCGGGCGACGGGGTACTTCGCGACCAAGGACTGCTCGTACCGGTCGCACACGGTGTCCGGTGACGGGTGGGTACTGGTTGGCGATGCGCTCGCGTTTCTCGATCCGTTGTATTCGTCCGGCGTGCTACTGGCGCTGAAGTCGGGAGAGATGGCCGCGGACGCGATCGTTGCAGGGCTTGCGGCGGGCGATACGTCCGCCGACCAGCTGGGCGCGTGGAAATCGACGTTCATGGCGGGCGCTGATCGCATGCGCCGGCTGGTCTGCGAGTACTACGAAGGCTTCAGCTTTGGCCAGTTCATGCGTACGTATCCTCACCTGCGAGGCGCGGTCACGGATCTGCTGATCGGCGATCTGTTCACCGACAAGGTCGACACGGTGTGGGAGCCGATGGCGTCGCTGTATCCGGCCGACCGGAAGCCGATTCCGGCGTGGGACGCTGGGGCGCGCGCCGGGCGCGGTCGCGCTGACGGCGGCAACGACCTGGTGTTGCCTGAGGGACGCCGACCCTGAGATCGTTGCGCCTGATCGCTCGGCACCTGTCTTGCTAGCTCGTCGGGCGGTAGTAGAGCACGAGCGCGGCGCCGACCGACGCCAGCAGGAACCCCACAAACAACATCGGGCTGAGCGCCTGCTTCGGCGGGTGGATGGCCATGGTGACCAGCACGTTGACGATCGGCGCTCCGCCGAAGACGAGCGGCATCACGTACACCGGCAGGCCGCCAACCTGGAACGACCAGATGATGCACGCGGCACCGATGGCGCCCAGCGCGCCGGCAATGGTGGCGGCCATCACGCCGCTGCTGTTGAATCCAGCCAGGCTGCCCTGGGAGCTGAGGCCCACGACGGGCACGATCACCCCGATCAGAAAATACGCGACGCCCACGCAGAGCAACGCCTTGAGCGGACTGGCCAGCAGCATCTGCCCCTGATGAAGGAGTGCGCCGTAGGCACCCCATGACAGCACCGCACCTGCGACAAAAATCACCCACACCATACGTCTCGGCCTCGCGTGTTGTGTCATCTGGAACTTAGGGCTCGGGTCGAAATAAGGCTACCAACTTGACCACCGATCCATCCCGCCCGGCCGCGTTGCTCGTCGCTTACATGCGCCCGGCATGCGCGCTCCTCGCGCCTTGCCGGGTGGGCGCCTCGGCGCCCAAGCTGGCAACCCTATTTCGACCCGAGCCCTTAGGAGAGGGCGATTGTATGCCAAGCGGCCGGACCTAGCAGCCCGTGGTGGAAGTCCAGCGGCATTCGACGAGCGATGCATCCCCGCGGTCTGCGTTGCTTCTCCCTCAAATACAGCCAGTATTCTCGGTCGTCGCGCCTTGCTCGCGAGCGCGGATTCCGCAGCCGCGCCAGGACCGTGCAGAATCCGCGCGAGGCGCCTCTTCGTCTCGGTGCCACGCCGGACTTTCACCACGGACTGCCAGGGGATCAAGGTATATTGCGGGCTGTGATTCCCGAGGCGACTCCCGAGGCGACTTCCAAGGAGGCTCCCGCTGCGGTTCCCGACAGGGCTGTCGTTCCCGTGTCCGAATACCGACTGCGCCGACGGGTGCAGTTCGTGGAGGTCGACTCAGCGGGGATCGTGCACTTCAGCCATTTTTTCCGGTACGCCGAAGAGGCCGAACATGCGCTGTGGCGCGAGGCGGGGTTGATCATCGCGCGGCGCAGCGCCGGGGTGGGCTTCCCCAGGGTTTCAGCGAGTTTCGACTACCACTTGCCGTTGCGCCTCGAGGAGGAGTTCGACGTGGCGGTCCGGATCGCCGCGATCACGAACAAGTCCATTCGATATGCGTGCCTGGTGACGCGGGGCGACGTACGCATCGCGACTGGGTCTTTCACCATAGCGTGCGTGAGCAGGGGGCCTGATGGCACGATGAAAGCGACGCCGATTCCCGCCACGATTGCCTCCAGGTTTGCGGTCGCGATCTGAGCCTCAGCACCGATTTTCCAGCTCTCCTAGGCACTCGCACACGTGCTACCATCCGGCCGCCTGGCACTCCAGGCAGCGTGTCGGGAACCGTGTCAGAGGAGGTCCCATGAAGGTATCCATCGCCGTTCGTCGTTTCACTTTAGTGAGCGGGCTGGTGGCCGCGCTGGTTGCCTGGGCACCGACCGCGCAGGCCGAGGTCAAGAAGATCGTCATCGACACGAAAGTGTCGCCAGCCTTTGACGGTCAGGCTTACGGCACTGCCGGCCAGTATGAAACGCTCGCGGGCCGTGCCTTCGGCGAGCTGGATCCCAACGATCCCCGCAACCGGATCATCACCGATATTCAACTGGCGCCTCGCAACGCCAACGGCATGATTGAGTACATCGCGAGCTTCTTCGTGGTGAAGCCGATCGACATGTCGAAGAGCAGCCACCTGATGTGGCACGGGGTGCCGAACCGCGGCGGCCGACTCACGATCGGGGAGATCGAGCGGCGAGCGGGCGACATCGGCCTCAGCAGCGGATGGCAGGGCGACAGTTCCGGGCGCACGGTGCCGGGCGACAACAACGACTACGTGATCGTGCCGATGGCACGCAGTGCCGATGGTTCGGCGATAACCGGGCCGGTGCTGGGACGCATCGTCAACGCGAGCGGCCCCGATTCGAGCCCAATGCGCGTCAATGCCAACCCGGTGCCGTATAAGCCGAGCAGTCTCGACACGACGGAGGCGACGCTGACGACACATGCGTCGGAGGCGATCGACGGAACGATCGGCGAGACGCGTACGATTCCCAGTGGCGACTGGGCCTGGGCGAGTTGCAGCGCCGAGAATCCCTTCCCCGGCACACCCGACCCGACGCAGATTTGCCTGCGATCCGGTTTCGACCCGACGTTGCTCTATCAGGTGGTGTTCACGGCGCAGGATCCGCCGGTGCTCGGCATCGGCTTCGCGGCCTTCCGCGACGTGGCGTCCTTCTTGAGGTATTCGACCGAGGACGCGGAGGGCACGCCGAATCCACTGGCGAACCAGGTCACGAGCATCATCAGCCAGGGCCGGTCGCAGTCGGGCAACTTCATCCGGGCCTTCCTGCATCTCGGCTTCAATGAGGACGAGCAGGGGCGTCAGGTGCACGACGGCGCGTGGCCGATCATCGCAGGTCGGCGCGTGTCTCTGAACACGAGGTTCGCGCAGCCGGATGGCGCGCTGAAACTATATGAGGCGGGGAGCGAAGGACCGCAGTGGTGGGTGCGGTGGGAGGACACTGTCCGCGGGCTGCCGGCGGCGGGCATCCTCGATCGCTGCACGGCGAGCCAGACGTGCCCGAAGATCATCGAGCACTTTGGCGCGGCGGAAAGCTGGGGGCTGATGCTCAGCCCGGGCTGGGTGGGCACGACGGCGGTCGCCGATATCCCGGTGCCGGACAACGTGCGCCGCTACTACATTCCCAGCACGCGGCACGGCGGAGGCCGAGGCAGGTTTAGTGTAACGCCGGCCAACACGCCGAACTGTCCGGGCCCGGACTTCGGTCCAGGCACCTTCGCGGATAACCCGGTACCGCACACAGAAACGCTCAATGCCATCCGGGAGCACTTCCGGAACTGGGTGATGCACGACACACTGCCACCGCCGAGTCGGTACCCGACCCTGGCGGATGGGACGCTCGCGGATCCCACCAGGGCGGACATGGGGTTCCCATCGATTCCTGGGGTACCGGGTGACGCGCCAACGGGCATGGTCAACCCGATGTTGCACTACGACTGGGGCGCGACGTTCAACCACCTCGATGGGTCGGGCGTTCCGTCGAACGTACCGCCTGTGATCAGGCAGGTGATCAAGATGAAGGTGCCGAAGGTGGATGCGGACGGCAACGAGCTGGGCGGCGTGCCGGTGGTGCTGCGGGACGCGCCGCTAGGTACGTACCTAGGCTGGAACGTAGTGTCCGACGGGTTCCACAAGGGCAAGCTGTGTAACTACGCGGGCGGCATGATTCCGTTTGCCGAGACGCGGGCGCAGCGAATGGCGAGCGGCGATCCGCGCCTGTCGCTCGAAGAGCGCTACGAGAATCACGACGGGTATGTCGAAGCTGTGAGGGCCGCGGCGGCCAACGCTGTGGCCGAGAAGTTCCTGTTGCAGGAAGACGCGGATGCGCTCATCGCGGAAGCGACGGCGAGCGACGTGCTGCTGCCGGTTCAGACAACCGCGTCGAACGCAGGTCAGTAAGCTTCTACCTCTCGACTGTTACTACTGTTGCCGGGGCGTGCTCCGTTAGTCGGTGCCGCCTCGGTGACGGCCACTTCCTCGCAATGGTCCCCACCGCCACGCTGCCACCGTCGGCCAACATTGCCCGGCGGCCAGCTCCCGCCTTCGCGCAGAGCGCTTCGACGTGACAGGCCGCCCGTCGGGACATCGACCTCCGCTCGTAATCTGCCGCTCCCACCGCGAGTAGTACCCATATTCCGTTGCCAGCCATCACGGCATACACCGGTATAGCTGATTCACACATCGCGGATCGTGCGGACCGAACTCGCGGCGAGGAATCGTTGTGGTGCAATGTCCGGCTTCGCAGTGCGTCGCCGGGCTCCGAACGGCCACCGGAAGAGCGCAGCGTGGCGGCGACAGTGTTTGCTTCCGTAGCGTGTGCGACGACAGCGCTCCCACGAGACTGGTCATCGCGTCAATCGATGAGATAGACCCGAGGTGATAGCTCCGAGGGGGATAGACGGATCTGCCGCCTACATAATGGCGGCGGGCTGCAGAAAGTGCGCGCCTGCCAAGCGAAGTGTTGATTCTCAACGAGGAGGCTTGTGCCGACCGTGGTACTGCATTCGCAATTCTGGCGTCGGATTGGCGAACAGTCATCTCGAACATGCGCCGGGCTCCCGTCCGAAACTTCTTGTGCAGCTCCGGCGCGCGATCCAGGTTCGCCACTACAGTCGGCGGACCGAACAGGCATACCTCGCCTGGATTCGGCGCTTCATCGTCTTCAACGGAACACGCCATCCGCGCGAACTCGGGGCGGCGGAGGTGACGAGCTTCCTGTCAGGTCTTGCCGCTCGGGGTGTCAGTGCGTCGACGCAAAATCAGGCGCTCAGCGCGATTCTGTTTCTGTACGACGTCGTGATCGGGCAGCGTTTGCCCTGGATGAACGACATTGTGCGGGCGCAGCGTCCCCTCAGGCTGCCCGTCGTGTTGTCACGTGAGGAGGCGGCGTTGCTGCTTGCGCGACTACGAGGCCCGGTTTGGCTGATGGCGTCGCTGATATACGGCGCGGGGTTGCGCCTGCTGGAATGCGCGGAACTCCGCGTCAAAGATCTCAACTTCGACCGTGGCGAGGTCACCGTGCGCGACGGCAAGGGTGGCAAGGACCGCGTCACGATGTTGCCAGGGGCGATTAAGAGCCCCCTGGTAGATCACCTGCGGCGTGTCCAGGTGCAGCACGCCGCCGACCTGGTAGCCGGGCGTGGGGCCGTGGCGCTCCCTGGAGCTCTCCGCGTGAAGTACCCCGGTGCTTCAAAGGAATGGGCCTGGCAGTGGGTGTTTCCGGCGACCCGTTTCTACCGCGATCGCGAAACGGGTGAACAGCGGCGCCATCATCTCCACGAATCCGTCCTCCAGCGCGCCGTCAAGGGCGCGGCCAGAGCGGCCGCCATCTCACGCCCAGCCACCTGCCACTCTTTGAGGCATAGCTTCGCCACCCACCTGCTCGAAGCGGGGTATGACATCCGGACCATTCAGGAACTGCTTGGCCATCGGGACGTCAGCACCACCATGATCTATACCCACGTGCTGAACCAGGGTGGCCGAGGCGTCCGAAGTCCACTCGATGCCATCAACCCGGGCTCAGCTCAATGAGCCCGGATATCCAGCGACGCTTACGAAAATATCGGTGCTATCAAGAACGGCCTATCCCGTTCAGCCACGCAGGGCCTTGACAGGCTAAACCACTGTGAAAAGAGGAGGTAGCGGCTCGTTGAAGTTGCCCACTCCCCGGGATAGACTGCGACCGCGGTTCGAATATCGAACTATCGAGATCAGCCGAATTCTAGTTCGGCAGACTAGTACCCCGTCTCAGTGATTTTGATCGGTTGGAGGGGGGGTAGCTCATCTGCCGCCAGTAACAGCCTGATCGTCCGGGGCTGCCGTGGGACGCGGCTGATAAGCCCGCGCCGCTCCAGCGCGACGATCATGCCGTGGACCGTGGGGGGAGTGACCTGAAAGAACCGTTGGAAGTCGACTTCGGCCGGCGGCTCCCGGTGGAGTAACGCGTAGGTGTGGATGAAGGCCAGATACTGGCCTTGCTTCGCCGTGAAGTGTGGGGCCGGACGACTGGACACGGGATCGGCAGTGTGATCCAAGATATCCATGAACATACGCTATCGCGTGACGCTGACGCTCGAAGAAGGGCACCACCTGCAGGCGCTGACCCGCGGCGGCACCCGGGCCGCGCGCCAGATCAAACGGGCACAGATTCTCCTCGCCGCCGACGCCCAGGTCCCCGACGAACGGATTGCGGCAGACATCGGGGTCGGCACCTCGACGGTGTATCGGACCAAGCAGCATTTCGTCGAAGACGGCTTGACGCGCGCGCTCATCGAAACGGCCCGGCCCGGTGCACCGCGGAAGCTCAGCGCCGGCGATGAAGCCCGCCTGGTCGCGGTGGCCTGCTCCGCGCCCCCGGCCGGCCGGGCGCACTGGACGCTGGAGTTGCTGGCCGGCGCATTGGTCCGCCTCACCACGCACGAGACCCTGTCGAGCGCCACGGTGGGACGCCGGCTGGCCGACATGAAACTGAAGCCGTGGCGGGAGAAGAGGTGGTGCATTCCGACGGTCAACGCCGAGTACGTGGCGCGCATGGAAGACGTCCTCGCACTCTACGCCGAGGCGCCGACCCCCCGGCGACCGGTGGTCTGCTTCGATGAAACGCCCCGACAACTAATCGGGGACGCGCGTGTCCCCATCCGGGCCGAGCCGGGGAAGCCCAGACGGGTCGACTATGAGTACGTGCGCAACGGCACCGTGAACGTGTTCCTGTTTGTGGACGTGCACCGCCCCTGGCGCCACGCCAAGGTCACTGACCACCGGACGTGCGTCGACTTTGCCGAGTGCATGCGCGATCTCGTGGACGAGCATTACCCGGAGGCCGAGCGAATCCAGGTGGTGCTGGACAACTTGTCGACCCATTCCGCGGCCGCGCTTTATCAGACCTTCGCACCCGCTGAGGCCCGACGGATCCTTACGCGGCTCGACTTCCACTACACGCCGAAACACGCCAGCTGGCTCAACATGGTCGAGATCGAGATCGGGGTGATGGTCCAGCAATGCCTCGATCGGCGTATCCCGGACAAGGCCACGCTTGTCACCGAGGTCGCTGCCTGGGAGCAGCGGCGCAATGCCGAGCAGGCGGGCATCAACTGGTTGTTCACCGTCGACCGGGCCCGCACGAAGATGGGCCGCGTGTATCCGCAGCCCGCCAGGCGCGCGAAGGCCGCCGCGTGAACCGGTCAGAACCACTGCGACGAGGTACTAGTGAACCACCTTCCAACATGATGGTCGACCAAGTTTTGCGTGATCGGATCTCCCGTGCCGTCACCGAGGCGCTGAGGCCGCTCCCGACCGTGTTCGCCGGGTGGGAGGGGGGCAGCGCAGCTTTCGGGGCCGTGGATGCCTATTCAGACATCGACCTGGAGTACTTGGTGGCTGACGATGCATCCTTTGACACTCTGTACGCGTCGGCGGAACGAGCCATCGAAACAGTCTCCCCCATCACCGCCAGCCACACACCTCTCCTGGGGCGCTACTACAAGGTGAAGGACGGCGGTGATTATCTCTTGGTCGACCTGATCTTTTTCCGAGTCGGAGGCGCCGATCACTACCTCGAGGTTGAGCGACACGGCGACAAATTGCCTCTCTTCGATAAGGGAGGCTGGCTGCGACGCAGCCCCTTGGCCGAGGGGGAATTGGCGCTCAAGCAAGAGGAGCGTTATCGGGAGCTTCAGACTTGGTTCCCAATGAGCCAGGTCTTTGTCCGCAAGGCTATCCTGCGCGGTCAGCACGTGGAGGCAGTGAACGCTTTCTGGGCCTGTACTTTGAAGCCATTGGCAGAACTCTTGCGCATGCGCCATTGTCCTGCGCGATGGGACTTCGGCGTACGCTACCTCGAACGCGATCTTCCCCCCCGCCGTGTACGCTCAGATCCGCGATTTGGCTTTCATCCGGGATCTTGAGGATCTCGAGGAAAAGTTGGCAAGGGCCACAGCCTGGGGTGCTGCGCTGCTGCGAGAATTGGAGCCAGTGTGAGCTGCCGAACATCCGCTTGCAGCCGACGGCGGCTGGCGCGATGATGAGCCGCCCCGGCTGAAGCGGCGCGTTATACGGACGGCGCCAAATTCGTTTTTCTTTTTGGTACTCGGGGTGACTCGAACACTCGGGCCAGGGGCGTGCAACCAGCGACTTCGAATTGGCCGACAAGCGCGGCGCCGGTGTTTTCTTGGTGCTGCTCCGAACGGCGGGGGCAATTCGTGACGTGTCCGTGCGTGCTTCGGCGCGCGCCGCCCTCGCGGCGTCGGGCCGCTCGGCGTCATTCAGCGCCAGCGAGGTCGGCGACGGCCGGGGTCACCCGAGGCCTTCATCGGCGCGCGCCGGCCTGAGGTGATTCGAACGTCCGAATCATGGGCTACCGTTTCCGTCTGTGAGGTGGCCACATTCGAAAAGCCGTATAACATCCGGCTGCACCCGACGCACGGGGCCCGCTCCCGCGTGCCCCGTGTTCCCGCGCTCCGGGTGTATCGTGACTCCGCGCGGCGCGGGTGAGCCGGACCGTTAGGCGCACAGAAGAAACGCACAAGACGACATGTAGCAACGCGCCGTAGGCGGATCGTCAATGGACCAGGATCACACGTTCCGGGTTGTGCTCGCAGTTGGCGCCCTGATTATTTTTCCAATCATGGCGTATCACCGACTCAAATCACGGACAGGTGAGACACTCGATCGATGGCAGGAGGGCCGCTTCATCCTCTTCACATTGCGACCCGTTGGCGTGGCCTCGATGCTCGGACTCCTGGCGTTCATGCTCAATCCGTCATGGATGGCGTGGTCGTCCGTGGCGTTGCCAGAATGGCTCCGGTGGACAGGAGTCGGCTTGGGCGTCCTAGCCGTAGGACTCTTGGTCTCGACCCTCCGCAGCCTTGGGCCGAATCTCACGGACACCGTCGTCACTCGGAAGGCGCATCGTCTCGTCACCCGCGGACCGTACCGCTGGGTTCGCCACCCGTTCTATGACGCCGTAGGCCTCACTGTCCTAGCCAATTCGTTGACTGGGCCTGACCCGGTGATTTCAAGGGGTCGTCGCAACACGTCCTCACTGGTGTGAGCGTAGCAGTTCGTTGAAGGCTTCGGATGGAGTTCTCCAACTGAGAGTCTTCCGCGGTCGGCGGTTGAGTGTGGCCGCGACAGCCGCGCTGTCGCGAGCGTTGTACCGACTGAGGTCAGTCCCTTTGGGGAAGTACTGGCGCAGGAGGCCGTTGGTGTTCTCGTTCGTGCCGCGCTGCCACGGACTGCGGGAGTCGCAGAAGAATACCTGCAGCCCCGTGTCGATACGCAGTTGGGCGTGCTGGGCCATCTCCGCGCCTTGGTCCCAGGTCAGTGACCGACGAAGCTGATCAGGGAGCGTCGCGATCGTCGACGTGATCGCATCCCGTACGGCTTCGGCGCCATGCCCGGCAAGCGCCGGACCGTTCCTGACCCTGCGTCGGCCACGTTCGGCCATGCGGGGCAGGTGGAGCAACATCGTGAATCGGGTGGTGCGTTCAACCAATGTGCCGATCGCGGAGCTGCCAAGTCCGATGATCAGGTCGCCTTCCCAGTGTCCAGGAACCGCTCGGTCCGCGGCCTCGGCGGGCCGCTCGCTGATCATGATCGCGGGGCCGACAAACGCCTTGCCACGACTCCGGCGGCGGGCCCTCGGCACGCGCAACGCCCGTCCGGTGCGCAGGCATGCCGTCAGGTCGCGGCGCAGTGCCCCCCGCCCCTGGATGTACAGCGCTTGGTAAATGGCTTCGTGCGAGACCCTCATCGATGCATCGTCGGGATACTCTAGCCGGAGCCGACGGGCGATCTGCTGCGGGCTCCACGCCGTCGCCCAATGTCGGTCCTGGCGGCGGCCATGACGTCGACCACCCCAGGAGCCCACGCGTGGGCCAAGCACGGGCGTCCCGTCCTCAGCCATGACCGTGCCCGCGAGGCGGTCCTGCACGTAGATCCTCAGCCGATCATTCGCGGCCAGCTTGGCGGTCTTCGGGCGCCTGGCACGTCGGTCGCTGTGCCACTGCGCTGTCGACGCCCGATACTCCAGACCACCGCTCCGAGTCGCCGCATTGCGATGCAGCTCTCGCGAAACCGTCGACGGGGCTCTACGGAGCCGACCGGCTATGTCGCGCACCCCGGCACCCTGAGCGCTCAGGATCGCAATCTCTTCTCGCTCCGCGAACGACAGGTAACAAGCCGATCGGGGCGCCACACTGATCGACGGCATACCACCGCTCTCACGGAACCAACGACCGCCCACGGGCGCCGACACACCACATGACACCGCGGCATCCTCACTCGACAGCCCCCGGGCGATCGCCTTCCAGAACCGGCGCTGCTCCTCGCGCCCCGCGACCGGCGGCCGACCAGGCGAACGCATCGCAGGCCGGCCCGCCCGGTCTGACCTTCTTCGTTTCCGTTTCTGCATCGCAGTACCTCATCATCGAGGCGTTGCGACGACCAGTTGAATTCACCCAGTACACCAGCTACGCTTTCGGCAAGCGGTGCCGCGAAGCCGGCGTCATGCCGTCCATGGGGTCAACGGGTGATGCGTACGACAACGCGATGGCCGAGAGTTTCTTCGCCACGCTTGAGCGCGAAGTGCTCAAGCGGCGGCGGTTCCACAGTCAGGCCGAGGCGCGGATGGCGATCTTCCAGTGGCTGGAGGGCTGGTACAATCCGCACCGACGCCACTCGGCCCTCGGCTATGTGTCACCCATCAACTACGAGAGGAGACAGCTGCCGCAGAGTGCTTGAAACCCAAGTCCGTACCCGTCCACGAAACCGGGGCAGGTCCACTACTGCGGCCAACTGGTACCTCTTCTTGACCGGCGGGTTGGTCTTTGTTTTGATGATCGTCCGCACGCAGACGGAAGAAGAGCAGTTGCTGGCGCGGTTTGGGGACTCCTATCGTGCGTACATGGCGGAGACGGGGCGCTTTCTACCGCGGACTGGCGCGAACCGACGTGGCGCCTAACAGGCGTTGCGCCCGTCGGCCGTCGGCGCGATCATAAGCGGCCGCGGGTGAACGCCAATCCGTTAGCCCGTCTCGATAGCTATGCCGCCAAAGCCGACACAATGGGATTCACGATTCGTACGACGGACACGGCAGACGAGCAGGCTCGACAATCGATTCTTGGCCCGCTCATCGCTTACAACGAGACGAAGACCGGAAGGAAGGACTACTGTCCGATCGTGGTTGCGATCCATGACGACTCCGACGACATCATCGGGGGTCTGTTGGGGCGCACCGCCTACGATTGGCTGTTCGTCGAGTTGGTATTTGTTCCGGAGTCGCTTCGCGGGCAGGGCATCGGCACTGACTTGATGCGACGAGCCGAAGAGGAAGCCGCCGCGCGCGGGTGCCACAGTGCTTGGCTTGACACGTTTGAGTTTCAGGCCCGCGGGTTCTACGAGCGACTTGGCTACACATGCTTTGGCGAACTCGGTGACTATCCAGTGGGGTCGTCTCGATATTTCATGAGCAAGGTTCTGGCGAAACTCCACTCTGGCACACGCGAAGGAGCGGGCTAACATCGCATGCACTAGCACCCCGGAGACGATCAGGAGATCCGCCCCCCCCCCGTCACCGGTGCCGTGTTTGGTCACCCCGCCTTCTCGGTATCCTCTGGTTGCCGTCTTTGCAACAACTTACGGAGGGTCCGACGCTCCCCGCGACGCGTCTATTCCGCTTGAATGCCCACAGCCTTACTTCGTCCATGCCCGGCTGGTGGCGGGACGTGTTCCGAACTCACCGAGGGCGGACCGTGTCCTGCGCACGCGAGGCAACGCGAGCAGCGCCGGGGCAGCGCGGCTCGTCGCGGCTACGGCCGACGATGGGAAGCCTTCAAGCGGTGGTTCATCTCGGCGCTCAGCGCCGCCGGCATCACGCCCGCCTGCGGGGCCAGTCTGCCCGGGGGACCGCACACCAAGCAGTACAGCCAATGCGCGACTGAAGGACGCCTTGAGGTGCGCCACCTCCACCTGGACCACGACCCACCGCTGACCGACGACGAGCGGCAGAACAGCCGTATGGTGTGCGACCGGGCGCGCGTCGGCCTGCTGTGCCCATCGTGCCATGCACGGAAGACCCAGGCCGAGCACGTGCGAGGAGTCGTGTGATGAGGACGCCGCCCGCCGCCCAGCACGACGGGACACGGCGCCGGTCGTGGCCGCAGTCGAGGCACCGGGGGGGCTAGGTCGCGATTCTTCCAGAACCGTGTGCCTGCGGACCGCGCCGGTGGTTTCCGCGCGTGACCGCGAAATGAAATTTGTGGGCGGTGGCAATGTTTCCGGGACCAGAGGACGTGACGCATGGCCGGTCGGCGACCGACGTCCGCGGCGATCAAGCTGGTCACGGGCAACCCGGGGAAGCGCCGGGTGCGGGCGGACGAGCCGGTCGCGGTCCCGGGGTGGCCGGCCACGCCGCCTGGACTCGGGACCGTCGCCGCGGCCGAATGGGTGCGCCTGGCCAGGCTCCTCGCGGGCGAGCTGCGCCTCACGCCAGCCGACGGCCCGCATCTGTTGGTGGCCGCCAAGGCCTACGGGACGGCGCTCGCATTCGAGAAGCGGGCCCGCCAACGCGGACTGCCGCACGACGAGTGGCGGCGGTTCAAAACCGGCGAGCGCATGCAGTGGGACGCATATCGGAAAGCCCTCAATGACCTCTGCCTCAGCCAAGGCACCCGGGCGCGCGCGCACACGGGCGGGCGCGGCCAGTCGCCGTCGAAGCTCGACGGCTTCCTCCGCGGCACAGCCGGTGGTAAAGCCCGTTCGTCGCCGTCGTCGCGCCGCGCGTAACGACGCGGTCACCGCGTACGCGCGGACGGTCGATGCCGGCAGGATCCTCGCGGGTCGGCCGGTGCGTTTGGCGTGTGCCCGCCACCTCCGCGATCTGGATGCGCAGGGCACGCCGGCGTTTCCGTTCGTGTTCACGCCCGCGCGCGCGGAGCGGCTGTTCTCGTTCTTCCGCGACTTTCTCACCCTGGACGACGGTGCGCCGTTTGAACTGATGCCCTGGCTACAGTTCGTCTTCGGCTCGATCGCGGGCTGGGTCGACGCCGAGGGGTTGCGCCGCTTCCAGACCGGGTTCCTGGAAACGGCGAAAGGCACCGGCAAGACACCGGCGGCGGCCGGCTTCGGCCTGTTCGGCCTGGTGGCGGACGACGAGCAGTCGGCGGAGGTCTACTCGCTCGGGGTCAACGGCGACCAGGCGATCTATTTGTTCCAGTTCGCCAAGGCGATGGCGGAGCGGTCGGACGACCTGCGTGACCTGCTCGACATCGGGGAGCGGAACCTGGCCTGGCTCGATCGGCGGTCGTTCTTCCGCCCGCTGACCTCAGAGGGGCGCAGCCTCGACAACAAACGGCCGCACATCGCGCTCATCGATGAGCTGCACGAACATCCGAGCGACGTCATTGCCGACAAGATGAAGCTCGGGTTCAAGGGGCGCGCGCAGCCGTTCCGGCTCGAGCTGACCAACTCCGGCCACGACAAGACCTCGGTCTGTTGGGACCATCACGACTATGCCCTCAAGGTGCTCGACCGGGTCATCGACGACGAGCGCTGGTTCGCCTACGTGTGCCAGCTCGACCCGTGCGAGGCCTGCCGGGAGGCGGGCGCGACCCAGCCGAGCGACGGCTGCCCCCGGTGCGACGACTGGACCGACGAGCGGGTGTGGTTGAAGACGCACCCGAGCCTCGGCGTCACGATTCAGGTCGAGCGGATCCGGGAGTTCGTACGGACGGCGCTGCACAGCCCGCGCGAGCAGAACCGGGTCAAGCGGCTGTACTTTTGCCTGTGGACACAGTCACACACGATCTGGCTCCCGACGGACACGTGGGATGCCTGCCGGGTCGAGCCGCTGCCGCCGCGCCGGGACGTGCCGAGCGCCGCGGCCTTCGATATGTCGATGAAGGTCGACTTGACGGCCGGGGTGGTCGCGCAGCGCATCGAGGATCCGCCCGAGACGGAGCCCGAGGAGGTGGAGCTCGAAGAGCACGACAACGGGCAGACGGTGCGCAGGCTCTGGAGCGTCAACTATTCGATCGACCTGCATCCGTACTTCTGGATTCCGGAAGACACGCTGATCGAGCGGGTCCGGCACGAGCGCATCCCGTATGACGTGTGGAAGAGGCTGGGGCACCTCCGGACGACGCCGGGCCCGGTCATCGATCACCACCTGATTCACGACCAGTTCGTCACCGAGATCGGACCGCGGTTCAACGTCCAGCGCATCGGCTATGACCCGTACAACGCCACGGAGTTCGCGGTCGGCCTCCGCGATCGCGCGAAGTACACCGTTGTGGAGGTCGGACAGGGGCGGAAGCTGTCGGAGTTCATCAAGCTGTTTGAGGCCTTGGTCCGACTGCGACGCGTGCGCCACACCGGCAACCTGGTCCTGGCCTGGTGCGTGTCGAACAGCGAGCCCAAGCTCGCCGCGTCACTGTCCGGCGAAAAGCTCTCCCAGAACGCCCACAACATGACGGCCGCCGTGAACAAGATCGGCGGTGCTTCAAAGCTGACGGAGCGGGAGCAGGCTCGCGTCAACGCGACGCTGACCAAGGCGCTCGACAAATACAAGGCGATGGGCAAGGACGCGCCCGCCGCCATGGTGGCACTTGAAAAGGCCACGAGGCGGGCCGAGGCGCCAACAGCGGCCTTGACGACGAAGATGATTGCCATTGGCACTGCCGTCGGCACGTTCGTCGGCAAGATGGCCTATGACGCGGTGCGTTCGCTCGGGCGGGGGTTATTGGACCTGGCGTCCAGCGGGATCAAGCTGGCGCCGATCGTCTCGTCGTTTGAACGGCTGACGGCCAGTGTCGGGCAGTCGTCAGACGCCATGCTGACGGCGACGCGGACGGCGACCAAGGGCTTGATTACCGATCTGGACATCATGGCCGCAAGCAACAAGGCCATCCTGCTCGGGTTGCCCGTGACTGCGGACGAGATGGGCGTGCTCGGTACTGCGGCCGTGACGCTCGGTAAGGCAATGAAGCAGGACGCCGGGAAGTCGCTCGACGATCTGCTGATTTCTCTAGGTCGCTCATCGCCGAAAATTCTGGATAACCTTGGGCTGGTCGTCAAGCTCGGAGATGCCAACAAGGCGTTTGCGAAAGAGACGGGGATCGTCGGTCGCTCGCTGACCGGTGCCGAGTCCAAGCTTGCGTTTTACAACGTGGCTGTTGGTGCGGCGAAAGAGAAGATGGAGACGCTCGGAGGCGTGCAGCTGACTGTAGCCGATCAGGTCACCCGCCTAGCCAACACGTTCCGCAATTTTACGGACTGGCTCGGCGTCGCGATTGCGATGTCGCCTGTGCTGAATGCGGCCTTCGGGGGAATCGCTGACGCTACCGATCGGGCGTTTGGCGCAAACCAAGTAACAAAGGTTCAAGCGCTCATCGGCTACGTCAACAGCTTCGCGATCACGTTGGTGGACGCCGCGCAACTGGGCGTGACTGGCGCGGGCTACCTAGACCGAGCCTGGAATCTCGTGAAGCTGCTCTTCACTGGCACAGCGTCTGTGATTTACGCGGTTGGACTTGCGTTTGAGAATCTCGTGGCAGGGGCGGCGAGCCTTGCGAGTACGTTGCCCGGTGTTGGGGATCAGTTCGCCTGGGTAGCCGAGAAGGCTCGTCTTGCGGCTGATGCCACGCGTCTCGTTCAGGCAGGTTTTCACGACCAGGCCCAGGCAGCGCTCGACGGCGTCAAGGGGAACAGCGCCCTTCAGCGCACATTGGACGGCGTTGCTGGCACGTTGTCAACGCTGCGCCAGCGGATGGTTGAGGCGTCTACGGCGCAGGTGGACTCAGCAGACATCGCGTTGTCCCTGACAAAGGCGATGGATGACACGGGCGACTCGACCGAAGAAGCCACGAGGAACATGGATGCGTATACGACGTCTGTGCGTTCCATGGAGGCGGCGCACCAGTCGGCCGTGGCGAGCTTAGCGAACACGCTCTTCGGGTACGACGACATCGAGCGGGCCCGCCAGTACGCCGACGCGATCGGCGACGTCGACAATATCTCGCGCATGAACGCGGAGACCCAGCGGGAGGTCGCCGAGGTGATGCGGGCGGGCATCGAGGCGCTGGTGGCGGCCGGCTTGAGCGCCGACGAGTTCACGGGACACCTCGAGGTGCTCCGCTTGAAGGCCACGGAGACGGGGCGCGATGCGGCGTTCGAGCTGCAGCGGATTCAGGCCGAAGCCGCCAACGCGTCCGCCGGCCTCGCGACGGTGCTGCAGGGACTGACGATCATCGGGCAGAGTCCGGTCACTCTGGAGGAGCGGAACGCCGAGGGTTTCCAGAGCCGCTTGAGTCAGCGCGGTGTGGTGCTGTTCGACGACTACGGCAACGCGTACGAGGCGCCGGCACGCGCCAGGGGCGGGCCCGTGACAGCGGGGCAGCCGTACACCGTGGGCGAGCGCGGCCCCGAACTCTTTGTGCCGAAGGTGGCTGGCACGGTGCTCCCGACCGGCGCCGGCGGTTCCCCGGTGACGGTCAATGTCAACGTCGGCCACTTCATCGGGTCGGACGAGTCGGCCGCGCGGCAGCTGGCGGCGATCGTGAGCGGGCAGGTGATGCAAACACTCGCGACCAACCGCAAGTTGGACTCGATCTAATGTCCGTCACCGTCACGATCAATGGCGTCGACCGCACGGCGAACGTGATGCCGCTCTCAGGGTCGGCCTGGTCGTCGCTTGAGGTCCTCGAGGCGCTCAACGACGAGCCGGACACGGCGTCGATGGTGGTGAAAGGCTTCACGCCGCTGGCGGGCCACGCGGTCGAGGTAGTGCACGGGGTGACCAAGCTGTTCGGCGGGTCGATCGTGCGGCCGACGCAGGTCTACGTTGGCGCCTCCAGCAATGTGCAGTGGAAGCTCTTCTGTGCCGACTGGATGCGGTTGATGAATCGGCGGCTCGTGAATGCCTTCTACACGGGGACCCCCAAGGCGATCCTCGTGGCGATCGTGGCGGACTTCACGTCGGGGTTCACGACGACGAACGTGGCGGCCGCGCTGGATGTGACGCCGCTCTCGGGCGGGATTACGTTCACGAATGAGCCGGCCGGCACCGCCATCACGCGCCTCATGCGCCGCGCCGGCGGGTACTGGTATATCGACGCGGATCGCGACATCCACGCGTTCTATACCGACGCGGCGAGCCCGCCCAACGACGTGACCGATGTGTCCACGCCGGAGATCGAGTCGCTGGTGATTCACCGGGATGTGACCCAGGTGCGGACACGGGTGTTCGTGGAAGGCGGGGGCAGCGAGACGGTCCTTGAGGTGCTCGCCGGAGCGACGTCGATGCGGGTGTTCGACGGGTCGTGGTATGCGCCTGGTGGTGGCCTGGTGCAGGTGGGGCCGCAGGTGATTGCCTACGCCGCCTCGGGGCTGCTGGCGGGGCCCTCGGCGCCCACGGCCGCCGAGAGCCGTGTGGACGGCCGGCTGTACGACGGGGCCTATCGCTACAAGGTGGCGCTGATTGACGCCGGACAGGAGCTCCCGGTGTCGGTGCCATCGAATGCCGTCACGATCACGTCGGTGCCGGACCCCACGTCAGCCATTGGTGCGGCCGACGTGGGGTTCTCGGCGCCAGGCAGCGCACCGACGATTGGCGTCCGCACCGCGGGCGCGGGCCCGGACGACGGGACCCACGAGTACGCGGTCACCTTTGAAACGGCGACCGGCGAGACGACCGGTGGTCCGCGCAGCGCCGCGGTCACCACCGGGAAGGTCGCCGCGCCCAGCAGCCCGCCGACGCTGACGAAAAACAACGGCGGCAACCTCGCGCAGGGTGTCTACAAATACACGACCACCGCTGTCAACGCCGCGGGCGAGACCACGCCAAGCGCAGAGGCGAGTGTCACCTTGAACGAAGTGCAGCGGCCTGGTTTCGGCGGCGCGGGGCTGAATTTCTTGAGCGGTGGAAGCCTCGACGACAACGGCGTCTACAGCTGGACACTGACCTTTGTTACCGCCCAGGGGGAAACGCTGGCGTCGACCGGCGCCCCCGGCGGCGGCGCGATTGGGGTCGGCAACACGCAGGCGAACTTTCCCAACGGATCGATGCCTACGACGGCACCTGGCGACACGGGGGTGACGCATAAGAACCTCTACCGGACGACGAACGGGGGGAGCACCTTTAAGCTCGTCGCGCAGCTGACGCTCGCGACCACGAGTTACAACGACACCACCGCCGATGGGTCGCTCGGCGCCGATGCGCCATCGACCAATACGGCGGTCTATCGGAAGATCTCGGTCACCGGGATCCCGACGTCGGCCGATCCCACGGTCACCGCGCGCAAGCTGTATCGCACCGTGGCGAACGGCAGCACGTACAAGCTGGTCACCACGATCAACGACAATTCGACGACGACCTACGCAGACAACATCGCGGATGGGTCGCTCGGGGCCAACGCGCCATCGACCAATACGGCCACCCGGAACGTCGTGCCGTTGACCGCGATTCCGACGGGCCCCGCCGGCACGACAAACCGAAAGCTCTATCGCACGACGGCCGCGGCGCCGACCGGGCAACTCAAGCTGGTCGCCACCATCGCCGGGAACGTCACGACCACCTTCAACGACACCGTGACGGACGGGTCGCTCGGCGCGAATATCCCGACGGTCAACACGGCAGGCGGGTCGCTCGGGAATGGCACCTACACGTGGCGGGTGATCTTTACGACCGCGAGCGGGGAGTCGGCCGCCAACACGGAGAAGCGCGCGGGGATCACGACCGGCGGGGCGGACTTGAGCAGTATCCCGACGTCGGGGGATGCGAGGGTAACTGGCCGGAAGATCTACCGCACGATCGTGAACGGCTCGTCGTTCCTCCTGGAGGCCACGATTGCCGACAACGTCACGACCACGTACGCCAGCACCCTCGCGGACGGCGCCCTCGGCGCGGCCTTGGCCGACGTCAACACGGCGAAGCACGGCAAGATCAACCTCACGAGTATCGCGACGGGTGGCGCGTCCATCACCGCCCGGCGCATCTACCGGACGAGTGCCGGCGGCGCCGTGTACAAGCTCCTGGCGACGATTCTCGAGAACGTCACGACGACCTACCTCGACACCATCGCGGATGCCAGTCTCGGCGCGGAGCCGCCGGCACCGGTCTCTGAGCTCACGGGCATCCCAGCGAGCGGCGCCGGGGCCGTGGCCTATGACATACGCCAACAGGAACCGGTGAACATCGTCGCGCAGGTCGACGAGACGGCGGCCCAGACGGCATTGGCGGCGATCGAGGGCGGCGACGGGATCCATGAACACAGCATCGTGGACGGACGCCTGGTCATCGCCACCGCGACCGCGCGCGGCACGGCCGAACTGGCCCGCTTCAAGGATCCGATCGTCACCGTCACCTATGACACGCACGACCCGCTGACGCGGGTTGGCAAGAGCATCACGTTCAACCTCTCGTCACCGACGAGCCTCGTGGCGTCATTCGTGATTCAGCGGGTCCGGCGGTCGGAGTTCACGGGCCTAGCGGGCGGCGTTCCACGGTGTGCGGTCGAGGCCTCAAGCGTCAAATTCTCGCTGGAGGACCTGCTGCGATGGGCACGCGTGGAGCAGGGGGGATAACGCCGTGACGTTGACCCTCGAACTCTGGCAGGCCGGCGCGCTCTTCGGGGCGTACGGGGGCGCGATCATCTGGCTGATGCGGCTGCAGAATCGGACGGCGTCGACCGCGACGGATCTGAAGAAACATGAGGAGGGGTGCGCGGCCCGCTACGCAGAAATGGCCACGCAGCGAACGGAGGACAGGGACCTTGCCGAGGGTCACCGCCGTGAAGACCGCGAATGGATGAAGGCGATCTCCAAGAAGCTGGACCGACTCATGGAGCGCGAGTCTGGTGGTGGTTGAAGAGAGAGGAGGGAACGAATGACGATCTTTGAGCAGGCGCAACGGTTCGTGGGCGAGGTCCAGGAGCTTCGCGGCGCTGAGCATGCCCCGTTTATTCAATGGTGCTTCGAGTGCTGTGGTTACGGTTCTGATACGCCGGACGAAACCCCCTGGTGCAGCGCCTTCGTGAATCGGATCGCGTGGCTCCTCCGCCTCCCGCGCTCGAAGTCGGCCGCGGCTCGGTCATGGCTCACGGTCGGGCGTCCAGTCGCCCTCGCCGAGGCGCGTGCAGAAAATGACGTGGTGATTCTGATGCGTGGCGGCGGCAATCAACCGGGCCCGGAGGTGACATCTGGCGCACCAGGCCATGTCGGGGTCTTTGCTGGCTATGACGCGACGACGGGGAAGGTGTCAGTGTTGGCCGGAAACCAGGCGAATGCCGTCACGATCGCCGACTTCGACGCCGACCGTGTGCTTGGAGTGCGGAGGCTGGCATGACGAAGTACGTGCCGGTGGCCGGCACGAATGCCGGCATGCAAGAGCACGCGTGGAATCGCGAGGGCTCGCTGTTTGCACTGTTCATGCGGGATCACGGCTTCGAGTGGTGCGGCGCAGCGTTCGGGTTCTGGAGCACGGCCTTGGCGGGCACCTTCTTTACCGGCAGCGGTCATCTGGCCTGGCAGTTCGGCGCGAAGCAGCTACAGGAACACCTCAACGCGCTGGCCTACGAGGACCGGAACATCTGGGCGCACTCATGGGGCGGGGCGGTCGTGGCGTATCTCCTGGCGGACCCAAAGACCGAGCGGGTGCGGTCGGTCGTGACGATCGACACGCCGCTGCAGCGCCGTCTCGACCCGGTGTGGTACGCCGGGAAGCACAACCGCGACTATCACGAGCATCTGTTCTCCAAAGGGTGGGGGTCACGGATTCGGTTCATCGCGCAACGCGGCCGCACGATGCGCGCGATGCCGTGGGCGGACCGGAACACGAACATCACGGGCGGGCATTCGGGCATGCTCAACCGACAAGCGTTCATGCCGCAGGCGGCCGCCATCGCCCATCGGGTGCAGGCCGTGCATCGGGAGGCGGCGGCATGACGACGGGAAGGGCGTCGCGGTCACCGGCCCACCGCCGCAGCTGATGGCCGACGCCACGACGATCGTGGCCGAGTGGGCGAAGGGGCTACCGCGAGGTGCCACAGGCGGCATCGTCGGCGTGGCCACCGACACCGGGATGCACGCGGCCGTCGTACATCGAGTCGGCCGAGGCCGTCACTTCGAAGTTGGCGCGTGAATCGGCAAAGACTGGGGCTCGAAAGTGACCGCGCGATCACAGGCGCGTGGTAGCCCTATGGGAGACGGCCCGTGATCGGCCTCATGCTGGGACCAGCCGGTTGCTGGAGGGCGCAGAACCGATCACGGGCCGGCCGACTTCGTGATCCGTTCAGCGTATTGCCGGGTGCATCCTAGGATGGCCCCGGCGTCTCGGTAGCTCAAGCCTTCCACCTCGCGCAAATGAGTCGCGACCGCACGCTGTGCCTCGACGAGTTTACGCTGGCTCAGTTCGGCAGCCGCGCGCCGCTCCGCAAGGGTCTTCACGCGCCGTTTCGCGGCTGCCGAGAGTCGAACATCGTCAACGATGGTAGCCGTTTCAGCATCCTTCACGAATAGTCCCAGCACCTCTCGAATGCGCTCGCGTGCTTGTTCAATAGTGCGACCGTGGGTGTAGCACCCCTTCACTGTTGGTATTTCGACATTCCACCGGCCGTCCTTCTCGCGGTCGTATACCGCTCGATACGTCTTCGTCGCCATCGTCGCCTCCATCCTTCGCGCATTTCGTCGATCGTCGTCAGCGTCCTCGGAGCCATCCATTCCCGAGGCAGGGGGTGAGATCCCGTTCGATCTTCCTGAGTGTTCCGGCCGGGAAGGTCTCTCCAGCGTGCAGGGCAACGGTGGCCTTGCACGTTCCGCACGCGATGACCACGTGCGATCCCTTCTGCCGGATTACCTGACAGCCAAAGTCCCGCGTCAGCATCCGAACCAACTGTTTGCCTGTCATCTGAATCATGGTCTGTCCGCCCTAATGTGTCAACCAACGATAGACACATAGTAGCAGGCCGTGGCCATTCTGTCAAGCATGGGTTGACATATTACCAGATGCCGCTGACGGCGCCGGTAGCCAGCGTGCGGCCGTCGCCGTCGGTCGCTCGTACGGTGACAGTCCGTTCCCGTGATGGTGGCGTGAATGTGTACCGGACGCGGGAGAGGATCGTAGTGTCCACGTCCGTCTCGTCGAAGGTCCAGTGATACCTGGTGGCATCGTTGACGGAGCGGACGGAGAACGAGACCACGTTCTCAGTGGGGGAGGAGTGGACGAGCGCAAAGAAGATGTCCACGACCTCCGGGGCCGGGATCGGTTTCGGTACCGTCACAGTCGTCGTGGCGCTCGTCGTCCAGCCGTTCGCCGTCACGGCGGTGCCCGTGACGGTGTAGGTACCGAACGCGGGAAACACGCAGGTCCTCTCGAGAAGGAAGGTCGCCACGGGGGCGCCGCCGGCGCAGTCGATAGTCAGTCTGGGTGGGGGCGTATCCACGATGCCGGGGACCGTATGCACGCGGGCCTGGATGGGCGTGGACTCCATCGGCCGGGCGGGAGTCCGGGTCTACTGCACCTCCAGCGTGAATGGCGCGACAACTGGCACCAGCACCGAGGCGCGGAGGTCGCCGGCGGATCCGCGCACCGTGACGGCCTGGTCGGCGGTCAGCCGCGTGGCGGTCCGCCCTGATGCATCGGTCCGAACTGAGGCCCGCGGCGCCAGCGTGCCAGCGTCGGCATCGACGGCCAACTCTACCTCGACGCCGACGATCGCGTCGTCGGTCGCGCTCCGCATGATGGCCTCGATAACGACGTCGCTGCCGCTGGTGAGCACGAAGGCCGGCGAGGCCGAGAGGGTGAGTCGCTGGGCGACGGGGGACGGGAGCGGGAGCGGCGACGGTGTGTTGCGACAGCCCAATGCTCCCCCAACAAGGGCCACACAGGTCAGTAGCAGCCAGCCGCTACGCATGAGCAGTAGCATACGCCATGCTCCAATCGTTGGTGCACAGCGCTCTTGCGGCCGTCTCTCTCCGGCGCTGGCCGTCGGCCTGGTGGTGATGTGGGGACGCTAAGACCGGATCAGGAAAACATGGCGGCGCCCTGGTACGCCCCAACGGCGTCAGGCCATCCAACGGCGACCGCGAACGGAAGCGAACTATGTCCAGTTGACGGTCCACATTGTTGTATGTGCAGCCGGCCCAAGCTGCTGGATGTGGGACACGAGGCCGACCGCTTGTCCCTGTTCAGGGGTGAGGATGGTTGGCGTTGGGGTCTTCTGGTAGAAGCGGTTCAGGTCGTCGTCGGAGAGCCTTGTATGCCGTTGCACGATCTGTCGCGCGAGTTGGATGTCGCTCTCCAATCGCTGCAGCGCCTCCGCGATGCGGTCAACCAGTTGACGGCCCTCAAAGCCCCAGTCGTAGGCATGGAAGAAGAACCTGGAGAAGGGCGTACAGGTTCGCTCGTGACCGCCCAGGAAGACGGGGATCGCACTACTCCCGACATGGCCCATCGCGTGCATGTGGATGGGAACTGGTAGGGCCTGGATGAAGTTGTAGAGGGAGAGTGCTTGGTCAGTGCTGCCGCCTTCGCTGGCGAAGAGGATCGTCAGGGATTCGTAGTCGGGCCGCTCAAGGATCGTCGTGGTTCGGTCTCGGAGGGCATTGACCTGTCGCTCGAAAATCTGGCCGTTGAATGACAGCCGGTAATGCACGAACGGATCTTATTGATTCTTTCTCCATCGGTCGAGCACACGTCTTCTGGACGTATCGGTACGGGCGCGGCCGCGGGCGTCAATCCGCTCGGCGGCGGCCGCCTCTCCCGGCGCTCGCGGTTGGCCTCGTGGTGATGTGGGGACGCTAGGCGAGGGGCACGCTGGCCGTGGGCGTGGCCCTCAGCTCCTAACTGTGTGGCTGCTGCCTCGGGCTCTTTAACCTCGTCGCCGCTCTGCGGAGCTCGTCTTGATCCTTCAACACGTCCGCAATGTTCTCTAGTAAAGCGGTCAGAACTAGCCGGATGTCCGCCGCCTGCTGAAGGCACTCCTCGTCCGTCAGCTCATGCAACTGCTTGCTGAGTGGCTGATACAGCAACGTCAGCGGGTTGTCGCCGCCCGAGATCAGCAACTTCTCCGGGATTGCGCCCTTCAGCGTCTCCACGGCTCTCGAAAACTGTGCTTCGTTGAGGGCAACGTCGTACGCCCTAAGATCCTCTCCCAACTGCTCAGCCGCTTGACGAATCTCTGTCACGAGACGCTTCCATTGCTCTTCGACAATGCGCCGAAAATACGTGGCGGCTCCAATGCCGAGACCCTGGGCCTCTGCGCGGACTCCTTTCCGGTAGAGATCAAGGTCCGATTTAGAAAGCAGCTTCTGAACCCTTGATGACATGGGTGCTGAAAACGGCGGATACTCGCCCAACTTCATCGCCTCAACGTCAACGTCATTGCTCCGAGTGATCAAGACTGCGAACGTTTTCTCGGTGGTCCGACAGTTGCGACATAGATACGTGAAGAACCGATAGGCAGGACTTTTCGAGATGTCAAGGCTAAAGTCTTTGGCGAGAGCAAAGTCTCGAAGTCCGTCGTCGTGTTCGCAGTGCAGTTGGATGTCCAGGTTGGGCAAATACCACGGGTCGGGGCGAATTCCTCCTTTCGCCAAACCCTGAATTTTCATCGGAGTATTCGGGGGCGTGGTTTCCAAGAACCGCTTCCATTTAAGGGAAGACTGGTCGTCTGTGCTCATCGAAGTCCCAATAACTCAAGCGCCTCACGCAGGCGAGGATGAAGACAAGAAAAGTGTACCGGCCCACGAGATGTTGGCCAGCGGGTTGAGTGTAATCAGGCTGCGGGCCTGACCGCAAATGCCTGACGCGCCTGCGCCGGCGTTCGAAATCCGAGTCGCGCGATCAGTCACTGCTAGTTGTACGTCTCTGAACAGAACTGGCGAAACTCGCGCCGCCCGAGACGTCATAACAACCACGGCTTACCTAGTCCCGACGAATTCGGTCTCAGGCCGTGGCCTTGACCTCTGCGGGCGCGGCGGCGGGGGCCGTCTCTCCCCGGCGCTGGCCGTCGGCCTCGTGGTGATGTGGGGACGCTAGAGGAACCCACGGCGCACGTTATTTGTTGAAACGGCGGTTCTGACCTCTGGGGCAATCAGGCCAGCGGCCGACGCCGTCGTCGTGATGTTTGCAGCGAGCAATGGCACTATGTAGATGGCACCCAAGATATACCCTTTATTTACAGCTATTTATTATGAACACCGTCCGGCTACGAACCGGGAGGTCGCAGGTTCGAATCTCCCAGGGCGCACCTAGTTCGCGCTCGGACCCGCTTCCCCATATAATCCTCAGCTGATGGCAGCGTGCGCTGCGGCCATTGTTTCGCCATCGCGCGGGCAGGTCGGAGAGCTGACGGCGTCTCAGGTGTCTGTGATCGATCAAACGGGGAGGCTTCTGATGATGAAGGGCATTCACGCGTTGCGGTCCTGCACGCTCGGGGTCGCCGCAGCGGTCGTCGTCGCAGCCGCGGCAGCTGCCCAGGAGGCGGGGCCGACCACGCGCATGGTCTACGTCTCGGCGGCTGACGGCGAGGGTGTGCCCGTTACCGACTTGACGGCCGCGGACTTCCGGGTCAGGGAAGACGGGGAGGATCGCGAGGTCGTTCGGGCGGAGCTCACGACCGAGCCGATGCACGTGGCGATTGTCGTTGACGACAACGGACGCGGGTTCTTCCAGAACGGGATCATCCAGCTCCTCACCGGGCTGGAGGGACGGGCGGAGTTCGCCGTGATCGCCGCCAACGGATCCCCCACGTGGGTTGTCGACTACACGACCGAATTCGGGGCGCTGCAGGACGCCATATCCCGGGTCGCGCGCCGGACTGGCACGCTGAACGACGGGCAGGTGCTGGAGGCCCTGATGGATCTCGGGCAGAGGCTTCAGGAGCGCAGGGTCGCGCGCCCCGTTGTCGTGGTGTTCACTATCGGCGGCGGGTCCACGTCCGTTCAGGCCCGCAACGTGAGGGATCGACTCAAGGCGAGCGGCGTTCTGCTGCACGTCGTGGGAACAAGGCTGGCGCGGGACGTGGCGCCGGTTTACTTCGGACGGGAGGACCCTGCGGACCGCCAGATGAACATCATGTTCGACGACGGCGTGAAGGACACGGGTGGACGCGTCCAGGAGTTCACCACCGACGAGGGGATCGAGGCGGCGGCGGATGAGATTGTCGACGAGCTGCTGAACCAGTATGTGATTTCGTACACGTTGCCGCCCGGTGTGGAGCCGAACGAGCGCCTCGACGTCTCGGTGATGCGGAGGGGCGTCTCGCTGCGGGCCCCGCAGCGCATCCCGGTGAATTGAGGACCGCGCGAACGTTGGTTCCGCGCTGTCGGGCGTCAGAACCCAGGGGGACCGGGGTTCCGTTGACCTCGGACCCCGCCAATGTTTCCTATTCCCGCACGCGTGCCGAACGCACCTCCGCACTGGAGGCCGGTGAGGCACGGACCCGCGCACGGTAAAGGGGTTCGGTCCCCCAGGGCGCACCAATCTTTTGAACAAGTTGCGGCATTCGTCCGAACGCTAGCTCGACGCCACTTCGACCGGCTGGTCCTGCTCGGCCGATTGCGCCAGCCGCGCGGTCAGTGCCGTCAACTCCCTTAGCGTCGCTTCCACGGCGGCCAGCCGTGCCCGCTCGCGCTCGTGAGCGCGGTTCTGGTGCTCGAGCGCGACGAGCTGCGCCGCTTGATCCGACGTCACCTGTTGGAGCGCCTGCAACTCGTTCAACAGCATCGTCGCCAGCACGTGATACTTGACCGTCTCCGGTTCGCCGTCCTCGTTGTAGACAACCAGGTCGGGAAACACTTCCGCCACTTCTTCGGCAACCAAGCCGTATTGGATCGGCTTGCTGCCATCCGCAAAGGCCTGCCTGTAACGGAACGTCACCGGACGCAGGCTCAGCAAGCGACCGCTGGCACCGGCCATGTCTTCGATGTCCTCCTTGTACCGTCGGGACGAGGAGACCGTGCCAAGCTGGCCAGTAGAATCGATCAAGACCGGGATACCGTTCGCCACACCTGTCGTGATGCCCCGGATACCCGCGATGACCGTCTTGGTTTGGGTCCCTTGCAGGCCGAGATACATCGTGTTCGACTCGCCAGCGACGCCCACGCCGTTAAATCCCAGGTAGATGTTGTTCGACCCTGTGGTGGCATTGCCCCCCGCTCCGTCCCCGACCGCCGTGTTGTTACTACCCGTGGTGTTGTTTAGGAGCGCGCTGACGCCGCTGGCAGGCCGCTCTGACGCTCAGGCAGCGCCGGCCGCCTGCGTGTTCGTGGCGTGTGGATGAGTGCGTCCAGCGCCAGGCGCTGCACGTCGGACCCGATGTGCCCGTACCGTTGGGCCATCTTGGCCCGTTGTGCTCGCGCTCCACCCAGCCGCGCCTCGATGGATCTAGTCTCTTTAGCTGACGTCCGCGCAAATCGCGTACGTGGTGAAATCTTCGGTGCGCGCAACTGTGTCGACGTTCGTCCACGACGCCTGCCAGCTGTCATCGTCGAGCGGACGCGACCGAACCAGTGCGAAGTCAGAATTGATAGTTACCGCCGCACTGCCGCCGCCGCCCGTCAGCTTCTTGCCAGTCGGGCAAGACGCAACCAGGTTTTGGAACGCACCGGGGTTGATAGTGATCTCCAGGGTAACAGTAACGATTTCCCAGCCTGACACCCCGCCCGGCAAGCCGTCGTTGCCCGCCGGACCCTGGGCACCCGTCGCGCCGGTCGCACCGACAAGTTCGCTCGAGTCGAGACCGTCGAGGAGGTCGGCGTCCAGCCCGCTCCCGGCCCCATCGGCGGCCAGCACGGCTGGAACAATCTCCGCGTCCCGCGCAATCAAGGGGCTGACGACCGTGGCCCCTTGCGGGCCGGTGACATCGCCGGCGAGCGGGCCGGTGAAGGTCCCGGCGCTGCCGCTGACGTTCCCGGACAGGGTGCCCTGTCCGAGAACGTTGGCGGGCGTTGCCCACAGGACACAAATTAACAGAGCGCCCAACGTTCGAGTTGCGCGCGTCCAGTTCGACGTCTTGGTAGTCATCGGATTCTCATTCTCCTAACGGCATGTCCTGTTTGCGCCCCCCCCGGGGAGCCCTTCTTTCCTTACCGGGATCGCCGCTTCGCCTGCGCCAGAAGGGTCCTTTATACACCCGAGAGCCCCAGCGCCCACGAAGTCGTCTTCATCGCACACGCATCCAGGTTCTGAGGCCGTCACTCGGGAAGGGCAGGGGCAGGTAGTCCCCCTCCCGCCTCGTAGAGGAAGTCTCCCCAAGGAACCCGAATCTCCCTCGAGGGTGTTGATCTGCTGGAGCATCCGCTGGAGCACCACCTGCACGATCGCAGACTGGACGGCATGATCGCCGCGTCCGAGATAATCTCATCACCGAGTGATTCGTGTAGGGGAATCCCGGAATCCACGCTCGCGGAGGTGATCATCATGCGTCGGCTGGCTTCACTGGTTCTGCTGGCGGCGGTCGGCGCCTGCGCGCCCGCCGCGCCCGCCGCGCCCGACTACCGTGCCGTTTTCGATGGCTCCGGAGGGCGCTGGATCGACCTGACCCACGCGTTCGCCGAGTCGACCATCTACTGGCCGACCGACGCGGCCGGATTTCAGCTCGACGAGCTGGCGTTCGGGCCGACGGAGGGCGGCTGGTTCTATGCGTCCTATCGGTTCGCGTCCGCGGAGCACGGCGGCACCCACCTCGATGCGCCGATCCATTTTGCCGAGGGCCGCTTGACGGCCGACCAGATTCCATTGTCGGCGCTGATGGGACCGGCAGCCGTGATCGACGTCACGCCGCGCGTCACACCCGACTACCTGGTGAGCGTCGACGACCTCGAATCCTGGGAAGCGATGCACGGCGACATTCCAGCCGGTGCGATTCTGCTGATACGGACCGGATGGGCGTCGCGCTGGAGTGATCGCACCGCCTATCTCGGCACCGATCTGACCGGCGAGGCGGCAGTGGCCGAACTTCACTTTCCAGGCATCGGCGAGGCGGCGGCCCGGTGGCTCGTGGACAACCGCGACATCTCCGCCGTCGGCATCGACACGCCCAGTATCGACCGCGGCCAGTCTCCGGACTTCCGCGCTCACGTCGTTTTCTACGGAGAGAACATCGCTGGGTTCGAGAACGTGGCCGATCTCAGCGGGTTACCCGCCACCGGGAGCTATGTGATCGCGCTCCCGATGAAGATCGAGGGGGGCAGCGGCGGACCGTTGCGCATCGTCGCGTTCGTGCCGGCCAACCTTGGTTCGTGAGTGGCACCGGGTCAGGACTGGTGCTCTTGATTCCGCCGCAACTAAGAACCGGGAGGTCGCAGGTTGGAATCCTGCAGGGCGCACCAATCTTTCGAACGAGTTGCGGGGCGGCGCGGGAACGCTACCTCGACGCCACCTCGACCGACCGGTCCTGCGCGGCCGATCGCGCCAACCCAGCGGTCAGTGCTGTCAACTCTACGAGCGTCGCTTCCACGGCGGCCAGCCGTTCCCGCTCGCGCTCGTGAGCATGGTTCTGCCGTTCGAGCGAGACGAGCTGCGCCGCTTGATCCGCCGTCACCTGTTGAAGCGCCTGGAACTCGCGCTGCTGTTTCTGGAACTCCCGCTGCTGCTTCTGGAACTCCCGCTGCTGCTTCTGCAACTCGTTCACCAGCATCGTCGCCAGCAAGTGGTACTTGACGGTCTCCGGTTCGCCGTCTTCGTTGTAGACAACCAGATCGGGAAACACGTCCGCCACCTCCTCGGCAATCAAGCCGTATTGGATCGGCTTGCTGCCATCGTTGAAGGCCTGCCTGTAGCGGAACGTCACCGGACGCAGGCTCAGTACACTACTGCTGGCCCCGGCCATCTCTTCGATGTCTTCCTTGTAGCGGCGGGACGAGGAGACGGTCCCCACCTGCCCGTTTGAATCGATCAGGACCGGAATGGCATTCGCCACACCTATCGTGATGCCCCGGATACCCGCGATGACCGTCATGGTTTGCGTCCCTTGCAGGCCGAGGTACATCGTGTTCGACTCGCCGGCGACGCCCACGACGCTCGCCCCCAGGTAGATGTTGTTCGACCCTGTGGTGGCATTGCTCCCCGCTGACGTCCCGACCGCCGTGTTGTTACCACCCGTGGTGTTGTCGTTGAGTGCGCCGTGGCCGCTGGCCGTGTTGTCACTACCCGTGGTGTTGCTGAGGAGCGCGCTGACGCCGCTGGCCGCGTTGGAGTTGCCCGTGGTGTTGGCGGTGAGCGCACGGTCGCCGCTGGCCGTGTTACTGAAACCCGTGGTGTTGGCGATGAGCGCCCGAGAGCCGCTGGCCGTGTTGAAGTTGCCGGTGGTGTTAGCGTTGAGCGCGAGGAGGCCGCTGGCTGTGTTGGACCCTCCCGTCATGGTGAAGTTCCCGGCCCTGTCGCCCAGGAACGTGTTGTTGGTGCCGAAGTTGTGCAGGAACCGCGTGCCACCCTTGGTGAGGTTGCCTGTGGTGGCCGTCGAATTGTCGAGGTCGAGGTTCCCCGTGTTGATGGTCTGGGTCGCGGTGAACGTGTTGGTGCCGAGGGTGGCCACGCCGGAGGAGGCCCCCGCGGTTCCGAGTTGCCCCGCCGAGTCAATCATGACGGGGATCGCGTCGGCGATGCCGGTCGTGGTGCCCCGGATACCCGCGATGACCGTCTTGGTCTGCGTCCCTTGCAGGCCGAGATACATCGCGTTCGACTCGCCGGCGACGCCCACGACGTTCGCCCCCAGGTAGATGTTGTTCGACCCTGTGGTGGCATCGCTCCCTGCTGAGAGCCCGACCGCCGTGTTGCTACTACCCGTGGTGTTGTTGCCGAGCGCGCCGACGCCGCTGGCCGTGTTGCTAAAACCCGTGGTGTTGCTCCCGAGCGCGTTGGCGCCGCTGGCCGTGTTGAGGAATCCCGTGGCGTTGGCGGTGAGTGCCTGGCGGCCGCTGGCCGTGTTGCTGAAACCCGTCATGGTGAAGTTCCCGGCCTGCGCGCCCAGAAATGTGTTGTCGGTGCCGAAGTTGTGCAGGAACGGCGTGCCGTCCTTGAGGAGGTTGCCTGTGGTGGCCGTCGAGGCGTCGAGGTCGAGGTTCCCGGTGTTGATGGTCTGGGTCGCGGTGAACGTGTTCGCGCCGGTCTGGGCAAAGGCGCTGGAGTTGAGTCCGTCCAGAAGGTCGGCGTCCACGCCGCTCCCGGCCCCATCTGCGGCGAGCAGGGCTGGAACAATCTCCGTGTCCCGCGCAATCGAGGGGCTGACGACCGTGGCCCCTTGCGGCCCGGTGACTTCGCCGGCGAGCGCACCGGTGAAGGTCGCGGCGCTGCCGCTGACGTTCCCGGACAGGGTGCCCTGTCCGAGCACGTCAGTGGGCGTTGCCCACAGGACACCAACACACAGAGCACCGACCGTACGACCCGCCCGCGTCCAGTTCGACAGTTTGGTAGTCATCGGATTCTCATTCTCCTGACCGGAATGTCCTGTTTGCCTCCCCCGGGAGACCTTCTTTTGTTGCCAGGACTTCCGTTTTGCCTGCCCCAGAAGGGTCCCTTATACACCCGAGAGCCGCAGCGCCCACGAAGTCGTCCGAGGGGAGGCCTCTGGCCCGTTGCAGGTTACAGAGATCCCCGACTGATCGGAGCGCTCTCATCTCATCAAATACTCGTCGATCACTTGCCTGAGCAGGGGGGCCTCCGCGTTCTCGGGATCCAGCGCGAACGCTCGCTCGAAGTGCACGACACCCTCCGCCATGCGGTCGAGATAGTAGAAATACATCATGCCCAGGCTCTTGTGCGCGGCGAATGCGAGGCTCGGGTTGTTGGACGCGAGGGCTTTTTCGAACGCCTCGGCGGCTTGGGCGTGTAGGCCTTGCCCGGCAAGTTTCACCCCTAGTTCAAGCGCCACGAAGAGGGCCTCTTCTGAATCCCCAGCACTCCCCAGCGCTTGGAGTGCCTCTTCAAGGCGTCCCAGTCCCTGGTAGACCTGCGCCAAACGGATCCGGGTCTCCACGTCCGTGGGCGCCAGCTGCGCGGACCGCTCGAGGTAGGGCAGCGCGTCCTCGAAGTACGGCACCGCCTGGCTCCGCTCTCCGTGAATGGTGTAGACGCGCCCGATCGCCCACGGGACCAATCCATCCGGCATACGATCGCTCGTGGCGTCCAGGATCGTGTTGACCAGGTCCTCCGGCCGCGCCGCGGCGGTATAGGCCTCGACACGGTTCTCCAGGCCGGCCGCGACGAAGGCCACGAAACCGTCGCGCCCATTGCCGACCACCCGCAGACCCCGTCCGAGCGTCTCCAGCGATTGACTGACATCTCCCATGGCCAGATGGTAGTCGGCGAGCAGCCACCAGCTCGGGAAGTATCTTTCATCGACCGCGAGCGAGGCTTGTAGCTGAAGGATCGCCGCCTGCGTCTCTCCCCGCATGAAGTGGGCACGTGCCAGCAGCTGATGGAGTTCCATGTCGAACGGCGCCAGCGCAAGAGCTTTCTGCAGAAAGACAACCGCATCTTCCAGGCGCGCGGCGTCAACGGCGATGCCGAGGTCAAGGTAGTAGCGGCCGAGATTGGACACGGTGTCGGGGCTGTAGGGATTCAGACGCCTCGCCTCGAGCGCGACGCGCTCCCCCTCCGTCCGTGCGAACTCGCGGCGGCTCGACTCGACACTCGCATCGTTTGCCATGGCCTGGTGGGCGGCGGCGAGTGATGCCAGGATCGAGTCCTCGTTTCGGTCGAGCGAGTGGGCCTTTTCGTACAGCACGAGAGCCGCCTCGTGTCTGCCGCCTAGCCGGTAGCGTTCGGCCTCCTTGAAGTAGACGTCGGCACGAATCACGTCCACGTTCTTGAACCAGATCAGGCCACCGATCAAGAGCGCAAACGGGAGGTGAAGCCCCAGGCGCGCGCTTCGCGCCCACGGAAGATTCTTCATCTGCGACCAGGTGAGCGTGGCTGCCAGGGCGACCATGACCATCGTGAGGCAAAACCCGTACATGGCCACATCGTCGGCGAGAGCAGCCCCTGCCGTCACGGCGCTGGCGGATGTCGTCACGCTTGGCCCGCGTGAAAGATTGAGCCCATGGATCAGTCCATAGAGAAGGCTGCCGCAAAGCGAGGCGGCCGCGTAAACGACTGTCGCCCGAACCCGGATCGAAGCCGAGCCTCTGCCTGATCCTGGTGTCCGGTGTGTCGCGCCGGCATACACCAACGCCAGCCCGGCGAGCCAGGCGATGACGAAGAGCAGAGCTACCCACGAGGTCGTCGGAATCTGGTACCGGACGAAACCCATCGTCAGCGTGACGAGCATCATCGCCACCATGAATCCGAGGCCGGACGCTTGACGATAGTCCAGCGTCGTCGCCCTCGATGGCGTGATCGCTCGGTGCTGCCTGACGTTCTTTCGCGCGCGCCGGGCACCCTTTTTCGTCAGATGCCGCACCGCGCCCCTGCCCTCATGCTGTGGCGGCGTGCCCTGCGGCACCGCCGCCGCCGGCTCTCGCTCGTCCGCTGCTTCATCCCCCGGCTTCACGTCCTGTCGTCTGAGCGCGACAAGGAGCCCCGCGAACACCCAGAAATACGTCTGGGTTGACGCGGTTGAGAATGCGTATTGGACGTCGAGGAAGTGACCAACGATGCCCGCGAAGACCGCCAGGCCCAGCGCATGTTCGATCCCGTCCCGTCGTTCAACCGCCGCGCCGCGCCGCGTGCACTGCAGGGCGACGTAGATCAGCACCCCCGCGACCACGCCGAAGGGTAGGGCAAGGCCGACGAAGGTGAAAGGGCTGTCTGTGCGGTCGAGCACCATAGCAGCAGCGACCCCGAGGGCTCCGCTCACTACCACGGTTGGGATCAGCGTCCGTCGTGACGCACGGTCGCCCACCCAGCCGAGCAGCCCAAGAGCGTACGTGAGCAGGCTGATCATCAGGACGTAGTACGCCAGCACGCCCAGTAGACCTGTCGTCAGGACGGCGTGGACGGTCTCGTTGTGCGCCCGATCGGGGCGAAGGGACCCTTCGAAGCGAACGAGTTCCGGTCGGTAGACCGCTGCCACGACGTCCTTGAGAGTCTCGGGCCCGTACCCTACGAAGGGCCTCAGGGCATGGTGACGGTCGGGCGGCGCCGGCGCGTCTCCCGGAATGCCCACTGGCTCGGTCCGCCGGAGCAACTCCGTCGCCGCATCCCAAAGGAGAATCCGAGCCCGGGCGGTGGAATCCTCGGTGCCGAGGACGCGCGTTAATCGCCCGACGTACGGCGCCTCGCGAACGGGCGCGAGGAGCGGCAAGAACGTCGGACCGGTCAGATTGACCGCGACCAACAGCAGGATGCCCAGGGCCCCAGCGCCGAGCCATGGGGCCCACAGCCAGTGGCGGACGCGAGGCAGCGTCACAGCCCCGGCAATGAACGCCGCTCCGGCGAGGCCGACCACCGGGCCCCGACTGCCGCTAAAGAGGATGGCGGCAGCCTGCATCGCGAGCACAGCGCCGAACAGCAAGGCAGCGCCAAGCCGCCGTTGTTGGCCAGCGCCGTGCTCGTCCCCAGGAGCCAGTGACGTCACGAGCCGAGCCAGCGTCAGGGGCACAACGAGGATGAGATACGAAGCGAGGTAGATGGGGTTCCCGAGGGTGCCCGTCACTCGGACGGCGTCGGCTGGATTGAGGTTGCTGAGTCCCAGGTGTTGGAAGACTCCGTAGACGGCCACGGGCACGCTGCTCAGAATGATGGCCGTCACCAACCGATCGATCTGTTCCCGCGTCCTCAGGTAACCGGCGATCAAACCAAAGAGCGCCACGTAGCAGAGCGTCGAATACGCGCCCTCCAGCCTATAGAACGAGCCCCACACGCTCTTCGCCGGGTTGATGGAGAAGAGGGTGCTCACGACGCAGCTGGCGGAGAAGAACAGAACGGGTAGGACCAGCGGCAGCGCCAGCCAATGGCGCCAGCGATCGATCAGCGGCTTATCCGGCCCGCGGCGACCGTGTTCCTCGACGGTGAGTACGAGCCACGCCAGGGCCATCACCCCGACCAGGGAACGGAGCAAGGCGACCTTGACAGGTTCGTAGGTCCGAAAGGTGTGGGCGTTGAAGGCCAGCGGCGCGACAATCGCCGAGGCGAGCCACCCCGCTTCGACGATCCCCGCACACACCACGGAAAGCTTCGTTCTCAGGTGGGCACCTTTCGATCTACAGATGAGACAAAGACGATAACACCAGCGTCGCGTCACCGCCCAGACAGCACATTCGGGGTTGGGCGGTCGGGGCGGGCCTGTATCCGAAAGACGTAAGGGTCTCGATTAACCTTCTGACACCCACAACGGAGGAGGAGAGCCTACTGGCCCGAGACTACCGCTCCAGCCACGGCTGGAGGGCGTCGAGTAGGCAAGGGTCCCTCCGGTGGCTTATCGCGGAACGATTTGACTTTGGGGTGCCGTAAGGCGTACACCCTTGCCTTACTGCGTGGCTGGCCCCGCCCCGCGGTGGAGCGGCTGGCAGGGGCGTGGAGATTACCAATGGCGTTTCGACTGCCCGTTTTCGTTTTCGACCACCGCGTCTGGCTATTTCTGCTGATTTTGACCTTTCCAGTTGTGGCCCTCGGGGGCTTCGTGGCGATGAGTATTGGTGAGGGTGAGTTTCGGCAGGCCTTTGGCCGCAACCTGACGCAGATCGCTGAGCGGACGGCGGCGGCGACCGACGCGTATGTCTTTCGGGCGGTACTCGACGTCGAACGGCTGGCGAGCGTACCGACAGTGCGCAGCGTGGCGGCGGCAGCGTCGCTGCAAGAACCTGATGCCGACCGCATCCTTGAGCTCGATTCGCAGTGGCAGCAGGAACAGACTCCGCCGCCGGCGCTGATTGGGCCTATGGACAATGCTGCCACGCGATTCCTCCGGGAGGTCGTCGTTGACGACCCGGTCTTTCTGGAGATCCTACTCGCGGACTGGCACGGACGCCTCGTGGCGGCCTCGGGCATTTCCACGGACTACTACCAAGGTGATGAAACCTGGTGGAGGGCAGTCGCCGCCACCGGGCGGTTCTGGGTTGGCGACGTTGTCTATGACGAGAGCGCGCGTGCGTTCGGTGTGGAAATCTCGGCTCCGGTGTCCAGCGGCGAAGCGGCCGGCACGACTGTCGGAGTCGTCAAAGTCCTCGTCGACAGCCGAGAGCTCCTCGCGGGGGTAGGCGGCGTACCTGCCGAGGGAAATGCTGAAGCGGCGCTTATCCGCCGTGACGGGTCGATCGTGTTCAACCGACAGGGCGTCGACCCGGACACCGAGTACTACGCGGCGGCCATGCTCCGCGAATATCTCGCGTCGTTGAGCTTCGGTGAACCACAGGGGTCGGCGGCATATCCGGCACGCTCGAGCGACGGCACTGACCAAATGATCGCCTTTGCTCAGACACAGCTCGCAGACAGCTTCCCCAACCTCCCGTGGGTCGCGGCCGTATCCGCGTCTGAGGCAGAGCTTTTCGCGCCAGTGAGGAACCAGGCGCGCAGCCTGGCCATCGCCCTGGCGCTCACTGCCGCGCTCGTGCTCTCGTTGGCCCTCTGGTTATCGTCGTCTGGAGGGCGGATCCTGTGAGCTTGGATACCAAACGCCAGCGGCTAAATTAGCAGAGCTCGTTGAGTACGGTTCAGGCACCCAACTGAACCGGTTACGGTTCAGGCACCCAACTGAACGCGCCCGTGTACGTCCTGCAATCGAGGGCGTCGGTGTTTGCGCTTGGCAAGTAGAGCTGAACGGAAGAAGAAACTGGGTAGGTGAGAAACCGATTGCACTGCGCGCTTTGGCCGGTGCCGAGCACCACCGCGGCGCCTTCTTTCAACTGGCATTTCACCATTCGATCGAGCGGACTCCATTCGCCACAGATCTCATAGTCATGGCGATACACCGATGATCTCACCTGCGGGTTCTTGAAGCGCCCACCATGTGCCGAGCCTGCTTTGCGGGTTGGTAGAGTTGAAGGCTCGATAAATCGTTGGGCTGCCGGTCACGCGGTATGCCGCACCTTCGCATAGCGCCCCTTCGCCGGGAGCACCGAGACTGGCATTGACGAGCGCTGGATCGTCGATGGGGATGAAGCCTGAAGGTGTTGGAGTGGCGGGTTCCCTGCACGGTGTCGCTGGGGTGGCAGCGACTCGCTGTTGCGGCACGGTCGCGCATCCAAGTGCAAACAGAACGGCAACAAGCAGAGGCAATCTGGCCGCGCGAGCGGTCGAACTCATCATCGGGGCCAACCTTTTTGAAGCGGGCGTGTGTGACGAAGGCGTCGACCGTTACGGTTCGGCGCGTCCGACCTGCGGACCCAGGTACGTCGTGGAGTATTTCTCCAGATCGTCGACCGTGCGCGCCATGACGACGCGCCCCGCCATGTAGGAAGGCTCCTCGTCGTAGTGGTCCGATTCGAAGCCACGCCAATGGCCTTCATACCGTGCTCCGCCTCCACCGCGACGGCGCAGCAGCGCCGTCCCGCAGAAGCGGCTATCGCCAGCGCTCCAGTATGAGAGCACCACCCAGCCGTCTTCGGAGACCACTCCCTCCAACGGGTAGTAGACCAGGTGATCATCCCTGGGTGTCCCTGCCTTGCTGTCTTTCCCGAACATCCGAACGCGGTCCCGCGTCGTCCAGACATCGAGTGCGTCCTCCTCGAACAGCGTCTCGGAACCGTCTTCTTCCTGTCGCGTCCACCTGGCGTACCAGACACCACCCATCTTTGCGGCAGCCTCGGCGTTGTGGAAATGATCGTGAAACAAGTACCGTTCCCGCTCGAGCCGCCTCGCCTCGGGGCCGGTCATCGGGAGGGTCGCGGTGAAATACGTTCGGATGTCATCGAGGCTGTTCGCGAAGCTGAGGTCCCGCATGTAGAGCGGCACTTCCAGAGACGCATCGGTCAGGTACGGGAGCACGATCTTTCCAAGCGCCGACGCATGTCCGACCTCGTAGGGGACCCAGGGGGACTCCAGGCTGGCCGGCGAGAGGATGACCAGAATGGCGAGACACTCGTCCAGCGCTCTATCCACCGATGAGGTGATCTTGTCTCCCCACCTGATTCTCTTGCTGTCGAGAAAGTGATCCACGCCGAGTTCGGTGAGCACCTCGGTGACCTTGGCCGCTTCCGCCTGATCATCGTGTGAGTAGCTGACGAATACTTTCCCCATGAATCACCTCGACGATCGGTTCACCGCGCCGACGACGATGCGAGCAGTATACGTTTCCTCATCGACCGTAAGTGGCCGTCGTCGGACACCTTGCCATACAGGCTAGACTCGCCAGGATTGTCCCCTTTCCGATAGACTCTGCGGCAAGCACACGTAGCCCCGGCGCGGCGTTGGGCGTTATTGTGGCCACGCCACCGTCCGGCCGCGAGCGATGTCGCTGCGCCACTGAACGGACTCGGTAGCCAGCGTTCTCAACCGGCTCGCCAGATTTCGAAGGAGGGGAAACTCAATGGAAGCAACGAATACCAAGATTCCCGCGGAAGCGGTGGACCTGTACACACGTTACATTCACGGTGAGGTCAGTCGTCGCGACTTCTTCGGCGGCGTGAGCCGTTTCGCGGTCGGCGGCCTCACGGCCACGGCGATTGTCGAAGGCTTGATGCCGAACTATGCGCTTGGGCAGCAGGTGACCAGGGATGACGAGCGCATCACGGCCAGCTATGAAACCGTGCCCTCGCCCGATGGAAACGGGTTCATCCGGGGCTATCTCGTCCGCCCGTTCGGCGCCGATTCACGAAGCGAAACCCCAGACCGCCTGCCCGGCGTGCTCGTCATTCACGAGAATCGGGGGTTGAATCCGCATACCGAGGACGTAGCGCGGCGCTTCGCCCTGGCGAACTTCATGGCGTTTGCACCGGACGCGCTGACCTCGGTCGGTGGCTATCCGAGCGACGACTACAGAGGCGGCCAGTTGTTCGGGCAGGTTGATCGCGGCAGGATGACCGCGGATTTCGTCGCTGCCGCGCGATGGCTGAAAGCCCGTCCGGACTGCAACGGCAGGATCGCCTCGACCGGTTTCTGCTTTGGCGGCGGCATGTCCAATAACCTGGCTGTGTTGCTGGGAGCGGATCTGGCAGCGGCCGCCCCGTTCTATGGCGGCGGCCCCCCGGCGGCGGACGTGCCGAAGATCAGCGCGGCCATGCTCATCCACCACGGCGCCCTCGACACGCGCCTCGTGGAGGCCTATCCCGAATACGAGGCAGCACTACAGAGCGCCGGCATCCCGCACGAAGGTCACCTCTACCCGGACTCGGTCCATGGGTTCTTCAACGACGCGACGCCGGCGCGCTACAACAAGGCTGCGGCGGAGCAGGCATGGACGCGCACCATCGAGTGGTTCAACCAGTACGTGCGCGAAGGCTAGCAACTGCCAGTCCTGAGCCGAGAGCGATTGCCTGGACGAGCGTGGTGCGCGGCTGAGGCACATGTTCTGGGCGTCGGCGTGCTCATGTGGAAGTACGCCGGCGCCTCGATGTCGGTCGCGGCGGTCTGCCTCATGCCCATGTCGGCGGTGACGATGGGCTGCGCCCTGTCGCATTGACGACAGCCGCAATCGTGTCCAGACAACTTCGCCGCGATCCCTCGTCCCTTCGGGACCCGGCTGGCTTCATCTTTCATGAGGACGGCCGCGTCAAGCGCGCGGTCACCGAGTACGGCCTGTCGCACGCGCGCGCGGTGCGCGAGACCGGGTTGATCGATCGGCTGATCGAGGCGGGGCTACTGCTGCCAGAGACTGAGATCGCGACGAGCCTTGAGGGCCGGCCGGATGTGCGGCTGGTCCTCGAGCACCCGAGGCTTCCGTTCGTGTCTTATCCGTACGAGTGGCCGTTCCGGGCGATGCAGGCGGCGGCACTGCTCCATCTGGACATCCAGCTTTACGCGCTCGACGCCGGCGTCATGCTGAGCGATGCCAGCGCCTACAACGTCCAGTTCGTCGGCGCCCGTCCGGTCTTCATCGATCATCTGGCGTTCCGTCCCTACGTGACCGGCGAACTCTGGGCCGGGCACCGACAGTTCTGCGAGCAGTTTCTGCACCCGCTCCTCCTGCAAAGCCTGTTCGGCGTGGAATACCAGTCTTGGTACCGTGGCCGCCTCGATGGTGTGCCTGGCGCCGATGTCGCCCGCCTGATGCGCTGGCGCCACGTGCTGCAGTGGAACGTGTTCACCAATGTTGTGCTGCCGGCACGGCTGCAGCGTCTGGCTGGGAGGCCCGGCGTCGAGCGCCGTATCGCCAGGGCAAAGTTGCCGCGCACGGCGTTGCGCGAGATGCTCTCGTCGTTGCGAAGATGGATAGGGCGTTTGACGCCGCGCGGCCTGGGATCGACCACGTGGGCAGCCTACGATGCGCAGGTGCCGGAGGCGGAGGCGGAGACCATTCGCGCGTTCGTCCACGAATTTGTGGAGAGAGTGGCACCCGGGCTGGTCTGGGATCTGGGCTGCAACGCCGGGCGACACGCCGAAGCGGCGCTTGCGGCGGGCGCGGGGTACGTCATTGGGATAGATAGCGACGCCGGCGCGCTCGACGGGGCATTCGCGCGCGCCCAGAAACAGCAACTGGCCTTGCTTCCGTTGCTGGTCGATCTGGTCAACCCGTCGCCCGACCAGGGCTGGCGGGGAAGCGAACGGGCAAGCCTCATGGCTCGCGGGCGACCTGATGCGCTGCTGGCTCTCGCGGTCGTGCACCACATCGCCATCGCGCGAAACGTGCCGCTCGATGAGATCGTCACGCTCCTGACGACACTGGCGCCGGAAGGGGTCATCGGGTTCGTGCCACCCACCGACCGGCGCGCCCAGGCGCTCTTCAGGGGACGCGAAGACATTTTCCGTGCGTACACGCTCGAGAATCTTGTGTCGCTGCTCCAGTCCCAGGCACGGATCACGCGACAGCAAACAATACCTGGAAGCGATCGGGTACTGTTATCGTTCTCTACACGATGACGCTCATCCTCATCGGCGTACTCCTGCTGTTGGTTCTGACTCCTTCGGTGGAAGCCTATGTCGATCCCGGCACGGGCGGCATGCTCGTGCAGTTGCTGCTTGGAGGGGTGATGGCGGGGCTCGTCCTGTTCCGTTCGGGATTGCGGCGAGTGGCCGGCTGGTTCCAGCGGTCCCCCCGTCAGGTCGACGACCACTCCAAGCAGTGATGGCGCCGTCCGAACGGTCAGGGCGAGACGCGCTGATAGACGTTGCCGCCGCGGTCTTTCCACCTGTCATTCTGTTCCTCGTTCCGTTCAACGACATTCTGTTCACCAACGTCGAGGATCTGCTTTACAACACGACTCTCGTCCGAGCGTTCTTCATCGCCGGAGTCGCCACGTGGGCCGGAGGGTTTTTTGTGGTGCGCCGTTTCCAGGGGCGCGTCGTCGCGCGGCTCTGGCTGGCGTTGCCATGGACGGTGCTGTTGCTTGACGTGCTTGGCGCGGCGGTGGAGCGCCGGTCCGAGCGGCTGGATGTCGCCGTCTTCATCGACACGGTTGTTCTTCTTACCGTCGTGATCGCCGCCTTCAGGATTCCCTGGGGCTCCATACGAGCGGTCGCAGCGGCTGCCGGCTTTGCGCTGCTGGTGCACGGACTTATAGCGCATGCGTCATTTGTCGGGGAGCTACCCCTGGATCTCGTGGTGGGCGGGACGATAGCGGGCTCGGTACCACCGACACCGGGAAGAGATGCCCCGGGCAACGTGTACCACATCCTGCTCGATGCCTATCAAAGCGAGGCATTCAGCTTTTCGGGTGCAGATGCCGCGCGACGCTTTCCAGGGTTTACGTTTTTCAGCCGCTTCAACACGAACTTTCCGAGTACTTCGTCCTCCGAGCCGGCGCTCATTGAGGGCCGGTTTCCTCGGCCGGGCATGTCGATTGAGGAATGGCCGGCAAGAGCCCTCCGGACGGGGTTCTGGTCAGATCTTGCAGCCGCTGACGTGGGCCTCTGGCTGTACCCGTATAACGGATCGCTCTGCCACGAACGAGCGGTGCAGTGCGTCACGAGCGCGGACCTCGAGCGAGACGCCGGGGCCACCGTGACACGAGACACGACGATCGACCTCTGGGCGTTGCGTCTGCTTCCGGGGTCCGTTCGCCGCGCGCTCAGTGTGGAGTCGAGTGGCGCCGCCGATACCGAGAACTTTTCGGCGACCAGCGCCGCACGTGTCCTGCTTGGCCGCGGTGCCGACGAATCGCCGCAGTCAGGGATACGATCCCTTCCGAGGCAATATTTCAATTTGAAACAGTTCGATAGGCTGTTGACCGACGAGGCCATGCGGCCCGCGCGCGGGCAGTACGTGTACTATCACGCGCTCATTCCACATCACGACTACATACTGAACGAGCGATGTGAGCCGGTGCCAGAACCGCGTTATGGCATCGATGAGTACTGGGCATTCGTCGGGTGCGCGAATCTGATGATCGATCGTTTCGCCGAACGGCTGCGCGAACTCGGTCGCCGGGACGACGCCCTCATCATCGTCCACGCGGATCACGGCGACCCGAACTTTATCGCCGCGCCGGTGGAATGGATGAAGGGCGACGCTTCTCGCGTGCTGGATCCCGGCGCACGGCGGTATCAGGCGGTGGACACAACGTATGCAGAAGACTACGACGCGTACCTGCGGCTCTGGAGCGGCGACTCCGCGGCATGGCGGTCCTTCGCCGTCGAGCAGTTCTCGTCGGGGCTTTTGCTCGTGAAGAGGCCCGATGCCTCGGTGTACTCGGAAGATACACGGCCAGTTCAGCTCCTCGATATTGCTCCAACCGTCCTTGCGCACTTCGGTCGCGAGGCGAGTTCGTACCCGGGGTTGTCCATTCCGGTCGTCCCGCCAGACCGCGAGATGGTGTTCTACGCGCACGCCCGCGAATTTGACGGAAAGTTCTCTCGATACCGACTGACGACCGACGGCTGGCACTTCGTCGAGGATGTGCCCGTGCGTCCGTAGACAGTCATCCAATCGCGGTTCGCGCCGGGCACCGATCCTCGGGAGGCGGCGCACCAACTCAGTCGGTGCGGTCCCGACGCGCCGCAGGCGGTCTCGGTGACGACCGTAGGCAGTCTCACCCCGAGGATTGAGTGAGATGATGAGACCCGTGGCGGCACCCAGTTCAGGGCTCATTGTCGGCGTGTGGGCGGTGACCGTCCTCTACATCGGCCTCTTCTTCTGGTATCTGAACGCCACGATTATTCAGCAGCCGTTTGCGGACATGTACTCGTGGGTGCTGAGCTACCTCAGCTACCGCGCGGATGGCGGATGGTGGGACTACCTGTGGGCCCCACACAATGAACACCGGCCGGTCTTTCTTCGGCTTCTGACCGCGTTCGACATCGAGGTGTTCTCCGGCGTGTCGTACCCCTTCGCTGTCACAGCGGCGGTCGCGCACGTGGGTACGGCGTGGCTGCTGTGGCGCGAGTGCAGGACCGGCGTGGGCGGTACCCTCGGGCTGGTGCTCGGGTGTGTCGTTCTGATGCTCGTGCTCACGAGCGTGGCGGCCGTCCTCATTGCGATTCCGATCATGAACATCTTCATTCACGGACTCGCCTTTGCGGTGCTGGCGATTGTCGTGTTCGAACGGATCGAGGGGGCGGAGGTTGTAGATAGGTACGCTGCGTTCAGGCGCCGGGCGACGGCGTTGCTCATTGCGTGCCTGGTGCCGTTCGCCGATGCTGTCGGGTGGGCGGCTTGGCCGATCCTGTTCTGGATCGCGTGGCGCGCGGGCGCGGGGCGGTGGTGGCTGTGGACGATTGTCGGAGTCGGCGCCGCGTTGCTGGCTGTGTATATGCGTGGACTGCCGCTGGCGCTCCCCGCCGCCTCGACTGGCACGGGTCCGGAGATCGCGCTGGCTGACGAACTGGCCAGAAGAGCGAACTACCTGTTCGTGTACATGGGTCTGCCATGGACGCGTGCACCAGCGCTGCACGCGCCCGCGCGCCTTGTCGGCGCGTTGCTGTTGGTGACCGCCACTGGTGTCGTGGTGTGGCGAGGCCTCTATCGCGCCCCGTCCGGGCGGCTGGAGCGCATAGGACTCGCGCTGATGATGTTCTCGCTCGCATCGGGGATCCTCGCCACCATTGGGCGTGGGGACATGCCAGCGATCGGTGGCGTGCTCGTACCCGTCCGCTACTCCGTCCTGCTGATACCGCTCCACGTGGGGCTGGTGTTGGTCGCGGCCCCTTTTCTTGATCGTCTCTGGAGAAGCCGAACCCGATCGCTGGCGATGTCGTGGTGTGTTGCTGGTGTGTGTGCCGGTCTGTTACTGCAGCAGGTGGTAGCTGGAGGAGCCGCCGTGTCGAACGCCGCGCGCATCCGTGCCACGGTCGAGCGATTTCAAGCCGGGCAGTCCGATGCCGGCATGGCGACCGTGATCGGCGAGGACCTGGAGAAGGCGCGACGGGAGCTGGCGGCGATGCGTGGTGCCGGTGTGTACGTGAGCGAGAGGTGACGCGCCCGGCGTCTGATCGACTGATACCATGGCCGGCGTTGCCTGGAACCGCTGGGGGGGTACACATGCCCCGGCGATCGGGACGCAGCTCTTGATGCCATCCACGACCCGCGGGTTCGCGCGATCTCACGGAGGCTGAACAGATGCTCGCCAAGCTGCCGCTGAATCTGCGTCGCGTCATGAAGGCCGCCTTCGCCATCTTTCTCTTCCTCGTCCTCGTGGGTATGACCTATCAGAGCGTGGCGACCGCTGTTGAGCGTCGGGAGCTTGAGCGGCCGGGTCGCTTCGTCGACGTTGGCGGTCATCAGTTGCACATTCATTGCCTGGGCGAAGGCTCGCCGACGGTCGTGCTCGAGGCGGCGGCCGGCGGCATGTCCGCGGCCTGGGGCTGGGTGCAGCCAGACGTGGCAACCGTGACGCGGGTGTGTGCATACGATCGTGCCTGGCTCGGTTGGAGCGAAGGGGGAGACGAAGGCTATGTGCCGGCGCGCACACTCGAGGAACTGCACACGCTGCTCATCAACGCCAACGAGCAAGGACCGTTCGTGCTGGTGGGACACGAGCTTGGCGCCTCCGTCGTGCGCGACTTCGCGACCCGTTTTGACGGTGAGACGGCGGCGGTCGTGCTCGTACAGGAGACTGGAGCCCGTACAGGAGGCCTGTTCGTCCGCTCGTGGCCGTGGCTCGCGCGAGTTGGACTCCTTCGCGTCACGGGCGCACTGTCGAACCTGGCGGCTGAACTTCCTCGCGAATCGGGCGACGTTGTGCGCATCTTCCTGAATCGTCCCGATCATCTTGCGCGGGGAGCGCGCGAGGCGCTGAGCGCCGGTGAGGCAGAGGCTGAGAGTGCGTCGCGCGTCGTTGATCCCTCGATTCCCGTCACGACAGTGACCACGACCAGCCGAGGCCACCCCGCGATGCTGTCAACTCGAGAGCAGGCTGACCCGGTTACCCAGGCCGTTCGAGAGACTGTTGCTCGACTGCGTGATCAGGCGAACGGGCGTGCGACGCCGTGACCTCAGACATGACGAGGCGTGGCATCCCGTGCGACGTACCCACCGAGCTGGAGAGGAGCCAAGCCTCCTGCGCGCAGGGCGGTGGGACGCGGATCAGATTGGCTAAATCTAAATTAGCGCGGATTTCACTTGTACCCAGTACTCGGTCGTAGGTACTCCTGAGGGTGGGAGGGGACTGATGGCTGCGTACTCCCTGGATCTACCGGACGCGGGTACTGATTGCGATTTGTCCGGAGCTACGCGCGCATGAAATCCGCGCTAGGAGCCGGCGACCGAATCCAAGGGCGGCGTCGCGCGGAGCGAAAATCCCTGGTGTGACAGTGCCAGACCGACGGCTGCCAACCCGGCGGCAACCCATGCCCATTCCCTCAGCATCGCGCGCTCAATCAGGAGGCCTGCCACGATGGGCGCCACGATTGACGCCAGCGACATCAGCGACTGCGTGAGGCCAAGAACCACGCCCTGTTCCCGCCGGTCGGCCTGTTGTGAGATCAAACTGGTGAGGGCTGGTCGAATCACGCCGTTGCCGAAGGAGGCCAGGAGTCCCATCCAGAGCAGGGCCGCGATCGAAGACGCGAGACCGAGGCCGAAATAGCCGATCACAAGTGTGACGAAACCGGCGGCCACCAGCGCTGCCTCGCCAAACCGCGCGACGAGGCGTCCAATCAGTCCACCCTGCAGGATGATTGTCAGAAACCCCACGTAGCCGAAGACGTACCCGATCTCGCGCGGCCCGAACGGCTGGCCATCGTAGGTGAATCGTCGCTCGGCGAAGAGCGCGAATCCTGAGATGAACATCGAGAACGACGTGATGAAGAACAGAAACTGCATCAGCTGTCGGCTCAGGCCCGGGCGGGTGAAGTAGTTCGCGTACGTGCGCCAATGCATCGCGGCCCGGCGATCGTCGAACGCGTGTGCCGACTGACGGCCTCCCTTCAGAAGCGCGGCCGTGCAGAGGACGCTGGCGGCCGACATGCATGCCGCAAGGTAGATCGGTGCTGTCAGGCTGTAACGCCCGGCCAGGTAGCCGGTGAGCGTCGGGCCGATGAAGAAACCGACGCCAAACGCGATCCCGATGAGCCCAAATGACTTCGCGCGATCGGCGGGCTCGGTGTGGTCCGAGATGTATGCCTGTGCCAGCGAGAGATTGCCAGCGGTTGCGCCGTCGAGCACGCGCGCGACATAGAGCACCCACAGCGTCTGTGCGCGCGCCATCAGGACAAATCCGATGAACGTGCCGACCTGGCTGATCAGCAGCAGCGGCTTGCGACCAAAGCGGTCAGATAGCTGTCCGATGATCGGCCCGGACACAAGCTGGAAGGCCGCGTACACCGAAATGAGCATCGTCGCCTGCAAAGGGCTTGCGCTCAGCGTCTCGGCGTAGATGGTGAGCAACGGGATCACGAGCGTCAGGCCGAACACGTCGACGAGCACGATAAGAAAAACGGGAAGCAATGACACTCGCTGAGGCATGTTCTGCTGGCTGGCGGTCATTCGAACGAGATTATCCCGTAAAAGACGGCGACCGGACTTCAGTCCGCGAGCGCCCTGGCGTTGGCGGCAGAAGAAGACCGAATGTCATCGGACAGCCGCCCATCATCGCTTGCCCGCTGCCATAACTCGCGCGCCGCCATGCGCGCGTCATGCCACACGTCCAGCGTGTCGGCAGTCGCATGCGGCAACGCAAAGATTCGAGGGAGCACTTGGCCATCCGCCGAGGGTGCGTACAGCATCGACACCTGATCGAACGCCGGCGCAAGGCGCAGACCGGAGCCCTCAGTGAAGAAGACGATGTTGTGCTGATGCCGATCGGTATTCGCGATGAGCGCACCGAACGCATCAAGCCACCGAAGGCGACGAGTATCTTCATGAGTGAGACGCCCAGCGTCTCTCAGTCGCACGGCCGCCCGAGCCCACGAGTCGGCGGGATCTTCGTGAACCGCCGCCAGACTCAATACGGCAACGCGGCCGCGCGCGCCCACGCGATCGAATCGTTCGCTTTCAAGAAAACGGTGCGAAGGGGTCTCGACAATGTTCGTACGCGCGGCGGATATGCCGCGTGAAGACACCACGGTCAGCGCTAACGCTTCAAGCACGAGCAGATCACACCAGCGCCTGGCTACCACATCGCCTACACTTCCGCGCGCTGCGAACTTCACGAGCATGTGCCGTCCATCAACGAGAATCCCAAACTTGGGCCGCTCGCCACCTGCGGAAGATCCGGGAGGATGTCCTGCGATCGTTGCTTTTGCCAGTGCTGCGTAGTTATCACGCGTCTTGGCAACAATCTCGAGTGCTTGCCAGCGGGCGAACGATTCATCACCAACAAGAAGGTTGCCAGGGAGGTCCTCGCCACGTCGCGACATCGCGATCAGAACGTGGTGATCAGACCAATCAGCCAGGCGCGCCGGCAAGCGGAGGTGGGCGTGAATCGCACCAAAGTGTCGTCCCAGGAACCCCGATGGGCGCGCATCCGTGAGTTCTATCGGAAGCCCGTTCGATACCGTGCCCGCAGGCATGCACACCGTCTGACGCGCGACCAGTGTGAGGAGCTCGCCCTCCGATCGGGCAGTGCCGTCTTCAGTCACTCGAACCAGCGGAAAACGCGAAGCGCCAAGGGTCGGCCACGATTGACGCAACCCGTACCGGGTGGCGCGGCCTCGACCGATTCGGATGACGTCGGGCCCCGCCTCCCGTAATCCTCGCATCAGGGTGGCCGGCGAAACACCCAGTCTCTGCCGAAGGTCAGCCGAGTGGAGCACCCCGCCGCTCAGCTCGGTCAGCGCGGCATTCATAGTGAAATGATTATATATCTAATAAATATGACACTATATCTTTATTCAATAAGGTTATATTCTATTTATGGAGACTATATGAAATCATACATGAAATGATATAAGCGACTGAATTCTCTGGCTCCAGGAACGAAGCGTCCGAGTGTCTGACTGCCACGGCAGCTTCACATCATGACCGGCAGAATCGAGAGCACCAGCAAAAGGGCCATGCCGACGTTGAAGACACGCCGCGTCTGCGGTGACTCCTGAAGGAACCGGCTGAGGCCCACGCCGAACCCTGTCCACGCCGTCGTGGAGCCGATGGTGACCAGTACAGAGATTGCCAGGATGACCGCCAGCTCGCTCGACACACGGCCACCCACGGTCGTGAAGGTGGTGATGGCTCCGATCGCGAAGACCCAGCCCTTGATGTTGACCCACTGAAAGAGGGTGGCCTCGACGAAGGTCAGGGGGCGGCCTGGTGTGGTGCCGGGTGTACCGGGGCCGGTCGTGGCGATGCGCCACGCCAGATACATCAGGAACGCGGCGCCAACGAACTTCATGACCGCGTGCACCTCGGGATGGCGCTGAAACGCCGCGCCTAGACCCAGGCCCACTGCCAAGACGACGAGCGGGAATCCGCACACGATGCCCAGGAGATGGGGCAGCGTGCGGCGAAAACCGAAATTCGCGCCCGATGCCGCGAGCATCAGGTTGTTGGGCCCGGGTGTGAACCCGGCCACGACGGCAAACGGCAAGAAGGCGGCGGCAAGCGTGAGCACGGCAGAATCACCGGCCTCGGAACCGGGGGACTCCGACGTTGGCCGATGACGTTCGGCTCCGTAGTGCCTGCGTGGCATCGACCAGTTCGGCCGCCGAGTGCGGTCCGGTGGCCAGCACACGCCGGAACGCGGCGACGGTTGCGTGTACATCACGATCCAGAGACTCGTACAGCTCAAACCAGACCGGGAAGTGACGGGTGTACGTGCTGTCGAACGCGAGTCCCGCGTTGTTCATGACAGCAGGACATGTGTTGAATGACACGGCGGGCTCAGACGCGTTGCACTCGCGATCGAAGTCGGCATAGAGCGCGGCCTTCCGGGCAAGTGCGTCGTCGCGGGTGAGGTCGCCGGCGTCATACGCGTCGTAGATATCGCTCAGTCGCCGGAAGTAGGCGTTGACGATGTGCGACTTGAGCAGGAATCGATCGACCTCGCGGTCGAGGTGCTGAAACAACTCCGACTCCTCGCCGTACGTATCTCCAGCGAAATCGCGAGCCGTGACGAATCCAACAAGCGTGGCGGCGGCTTCGGTGACCTCGAAGGACGCCTGTGCCGTTTCCGGCTGGTTGTGGAAATCTTCATGCGGCACCACGACCAACGTGCGCTCTAGGGCGGCGCTGGCCAGCGCGGGAGAGACGGGACTCGACCCACTGGCGACGGCCTCTATCGGGTAGAAGAAGAGGTCGTATGCCGTCTCGTCCACCGGACAGCTCGGCTCGTCCGGCTCGACCAACCGCAACGCTTCGTAGGACGCCGGCAACTCGAGCTTGCCGGTAAAGTAGCAGCGATAGACGGCGTCCTGGGCATCGGAGAAGCGCTGGAAGTTGCCCGTGCGACCGATCCCGAGGCTCTCGCCGAAGGCCTGGAGCTCGGCGATGACCGCCTGTCGCGTAAACGGAGGCTCGACGGTGGGTGCCGATCGCGCGCCGCCGCAGCCGACGACGGTCGCGCTGACGGTAAGGAGAGCGATGGCGCCGGTCGGGAACACTGTCCGTCGTCGGCGCTCTCGTCGAGGACACGGTACGGATGTGCGCGCGGTGGAGGGCATGAGCGGTGGCCTCATTCTACCCGTCGGTCGGATGCGACACTGACCGATGCCGACGGACTTCCACCACGGGCTGCTAGGATCGTCGAGGCAATGTGACAGAACGTGATGAAACAAAGCAGGAGTTTGGGCGCGCGCTTCACCGGCTGCGACAGTTACCGCAGGCGGCACGTGTCCGGGTGCAAAGTAGTTTTTCGCAGACGCTGCTGGATGAGACGTTCGAGATAGACACGCCGCGCGGTCCGCTCAAATTCGTGCTCCTCGGCCGAGGCGCGGGGATTCGCGCGATGTCCGCGCTGACAAAACAGCCGGCGACCATCCAGTGGATCGAGTCGTTTCGTCCAGACAGCGTGTTCTGGGACGTTGGCGCGAACGTCGGCGTGTATGCGCTGTATGCGGCACTTCGCGGCGACGGGAAGGTTGTCGCGTTTGAGCCGGCTGCGATCAACTATTTCCTGTTGGCGGCAAATTGTGAAGCCAACGGCTTGGATGCCGGAGTGGACTGCCTGCTGGTCGGTCTGGGCAGTGAGAAGTCCATCGGGCACATGGCGGTCTCCCAATTTGTTCCTGCCGAGTCCTTCAGGTTCCGTGGAACCGCACCCCCGAGGCACGCCGCCCAGCAAGCCGCGCTCCTGCTGTCGATGGATCAGTTTGTTGAGGAATACGCCGCTGCGTGTCCGAACTACATCAAGATCGACGTGCCTGGCCTGACAGAAGCGATCATCGTGGGCGGTGCTCGCCTCCTCAGGCGACCGGAGGTTCGTGAGTTACACATCGAGATGAGAGAGCACTCGGCCGTCGGGCAACGAATCGTAGGAATGTTGAATCAGGCTGGATTCGACGTCGTGAGCCGGCCGGCGCACGGTGCAGCCACCGACCTGACGTTTGCCAGGCCAGGCTCGTAGCCGGTGGAGGCGCCGGGCAGCGAACGTTGCCGTGTGTCAAACACCCGTGACGGTTTCCGTTCCGGTCGATGTGGTGTCTTGTGCTACCGTCAAGCCGACCGCTTTCAGGGCACCAATATGAGAATGCCAGTTCTGTTCTTCATCGCTGCGCTCGTCGGGCTGTGTGCTCCGGCGAGTTCGTACGCGCAGCAGGTGGGCGTCGACCGGCTGGCGCCCGACCTGTTCGACGTGGTGCCGCCCTCCGCACTTGTGAGGGGCGAGCCCGGCCGGATGCGCCTTCAGGCACCGGAGTGCCGGACCTTGCCGTCAGACGAGACGCGGCGCCGCATCGTCGATGTCGCTGTGCAGGAGTGGGCGTTCTTCGGATTCCGGATCGCGGATCAGACCGTGACCAGCCCCGGGAGGAGGCGGCGCGGTCCGCGGCTCGGCGCGACGGAAGCCGCGCGTGTTGCGGCCTCGATCGCCGGCTACTGGGCAGTCACGCCAGAGGGCGCCTGGATCGTTGAACGGCAGAACGACGCGTGGAACGGATCGCGGGGTATCGGTGCGCGATGGAACGCGCCCTGGTCGGCGGCGTTCGTGTCGTGGGTGATGTGTGAAGCGGGACTCAGCGGTTCAAGCCAGTTCCACCGTGCCGTGGCCCACCATACCTACATCGATCAAGCCATTCGCGCGCGCGATGGACGTGCGCCGCAGGCTGCGTTCACCGCGTACGACGCCGGAGAAACGGCGATAGAGCCGGGCGATCTGGTCTGCAGTTCGCGCCGTCCCGTTTATCGCACGCTGGCTGAACGCCGCGGCCAGATGGGCGTTGGTGCGCGAAGCCACTGCGACGTCGTGGTCAGCGTGGACGAGGCGGGCGAACGGATCCTCGCGATCGGGGGCAATGTTCGAGGGACGGTCACGCTGAAATTGTTCGCTGCCGTCCGCAAGGCTGGGGAGCCGCTTCGGGTGGCAGGCGCGCGCGAGACTCGGCCGATGTTTGCCCATTTGAAGCTGCGCGCCGCGTCGATCGACGCCAACGCGCTGGACACCAGCCCGACCCTCAGAGCGTTCGGGTGTCCGACTGGGCTCACCGCGGCGCCACGAGCCGTCGCGGCGAACCTGGCGGTCGCCGGTATCAGCGCTGACCGGTGTTGAGGGTCGTCCCGCTCCGCTTCTGAGCTAGCGCATCGCACACCGGTGACGTCAGTGCGGAAGACGGGACCGGAGAAGCCCGTAGGTCCACGCGCCGGCCATGCCAATGGCGAGCGCGACGATCATCACGCTAACCCCGTTACCAATCAGCGCGTACATCGGCCCCGGGCATGCGCCCACGAGCGCCCACCCGAGCCCGAACGCGACGCCACCGAGCAGGTGGTTACGTCGCACGGGTCCCATGACCTTCGTCGGGAGGTCGATGGGCTCGCCGTGGAACGAGCGAATACCGAGCGCCTTGATCGCGAACAGCGATAGCGCCGCCGTGCCCACCGCCAGGCCGATGATTCCGTACATGTGAAAGCTCTGGAAGCGGAACATCTCCTGGATGCGGAACCAGGAGATCACCTCCGCCTTCGAGAGCATGATGCCGAAGAGCGCGCCGACCACGAGGTACGGGAACAGGCGTTCTTGCGCCGTCGCTGCCTCCATGGTCTGGTTGTCGGGGCTCATTCGTTTCTCTCTCACAGCAGGAGCGGCAGGATGAAGTGCGTGGAACACAGGCCGCCAATGAAGAAGCCGATCACGGCCACCAACGACGCGAGCTGCAGCTCAGCCAGCCCCGTGATCGCGTGTCCGGATGTACAGCCTCCGGCATAACGAGCCCCGAATCCCACGAGGAACGAACCGCCGACGATCATGGCCAGCCCGGGGAGCGTGAGCAGGCCCGACCAGCTGAAGATGTCCCTGGGCACGAGGCCGGAGAGGTCGGCGAGACCCAGGGCGGTGAGGTCGGCCCGTGTGGCGCCAGAGATCCCGATGTAGCTAGCCGGGTCCGCGAAGGCAGTCGCCGCCACGACACCCCCAACGAGCACGCCGAGCACGAACACAAAGAGCCACGTGCCTTCTCGCCGCCAGTCGTAGGTGAAATACTCCAGGCCGCAGGGAACCGTCGCCGCGCAGGCGTGTTGCAGACTCGTCGAAATCCCGAATCGCTTGCGCCCGACGAGCAGCAGAAGCGGCACAATCAGGCCGATCAAGGGTCCGGCGACGTACCAGGGCCATGGATTGGAGATGAGGTCTCGCATAGGTCAGTGTAATGGCTCCGTCGCTCACTCATTCAGTGCGTTGCCACGAGCGTATACCCTCCGATCGCCCGCCCGCAATATTGCGACACAAACCGACCGTTCATCCGCGCGCTCATGGGCGGGTCCTGATGTGTGTGACACTTGGGAGATATGTCCACACGTTCTGTTCCCACTACCGACTTCGGGTCGCTCGGACTCGCCCCGCCCCTGGTCGCGACGTTGACGGCACTCGGCTACGAAGAAGCGACACCGGTTCAGCGCGAAGCGATCCCCCTGATGTTGTCGGGTCGGGATTTGCTCGCCCAGGCCGCGACCGGCACGGGCAAGACCGCGGCGTTTGCGCTCCCCATGATCCACCGGCTACTCGAGGAGGCAGGAGGACGTCGTTTCACGCGGGGTCTCGTCCTCGTCCCCACCCGCGAGCGTGACCGCGACAGTGGGCGTTAGCAGCCCGCGGGTCCTCGCGCTTGGCGTCGCGCTGTGCGTGATTGCCACACCGTCCAGGGCCCAGCAGCCGACTGGGCCGCTGACGTCCACGCTCGACCTACGCGCCCTGCAGGACCTCCCCTCGGCCAACAACCTTTTTTCGTTGCTGGAGACCGCGCAGCCGGAGGTCGTAAGCGATCGCTTCTCCGGTAGCGTCAATCTTGCGGAGCCGGCGCGGCTCGGTGTGTTTCTAACGTCATGGACTCAGACCACGTTTCTGATGGATGGAGTCGACATCACGAGCGCCAAACACGGCGGTCCATTGTTTGTGCCACAGGTGCTCCCATGGCAGCGTGTCGAGGTGACCTCCGGCGCATTCCCCGTCGACGTGACCGGCCCCGGGTTGCTGATTGCGCTTGACCCGCGGCGGCCGCCGGACCAGTGGGAAGCGAGCGGCTCTGGTGCGGGGTCTGGGGCACGGTTTGTCGGGACGAGTGGACGGCTCGCGCCGCCGATCGCCCGTCCGTCCGGAACGGGATATGCGACCGCGACTGTGGGTGGGCCAATCGCCGGAGGACGGGCGGGTGTGCTCGTGTCGGCATCAACGATGCGCTCTTCGCAGTTCGACAGAGGCAACGCGTCTGCCTCGGATCAGGCGGCCGATTCAGTGTTTGCGCATCTCATTGCCTCGCCCACTGCCGTCGATGAGGTGCGCACGATTGGGTTCAGGCAAGTGACACGCTATCCAAGCGCTCACGGCGTGCCGGCTGCGGTTGACGGCTCCGGTCGCCGCGAGGCATCGACCCACGTGCAGTCGACCTGGGAGCGGAAGTCGTTGGCAGGCGTTGGGTGGAAAGTGTTCGGTGCGGTGACGGATCGCGCGTGGGATCTCCGTGCCGGCACACCGGGGCTTCGGGTGATCGAGCGGCTGGCGGATGGTCCCCCGACGCCACGGGGTGCCCCAGGCAGCGGGCATGAACGGCGCTGGTCCGCTGGATGGCGCGCCACCGGTGTTGTGGAGCGACTCGCTGGTGCCCGGCATGAGCTTCGCGTGGGAGCGGACCTGAACGGCGCGTCGTCCCGAACCGATGCGGCGCCAGCGGCGATTGTCGGTGAGCGCGTGGGAGGTGTGCCTGCTCGGCTGTGGCGCTACTCGTCCAGTGGCGACACACGGCGGACCAGACTAGGGTTGTCGGCTTTTGTGTCCGACACCGTTCAGCTGTGGGACGCGCTCACGTTGCAGGGCGGGTTGCGTGTGGACCGCGTGACGGGCACCGCGCACGGTGCTCCTCAGGGCATTACCTGGACGAGCGTGCTTCCACGTTTCTCAGCCCGCTGGCAATTTGGGTGGGCTGCGCTGTACGCCGCTGAGACACGAACGGCAGACGCGCTGCTCACCGACGTGCTCGCCTACGGAGATCCCGCGGCGGCGGTGGCGGACGTGTATCGCTGGGACGGCAATCGCGAAGGGCCTCTTGTTGCGCGCGTGGGTCCGGGTGCCGGCGTGGACGGCGGACTGACTACCGTCGCTCCAGGGATCGAACGCCCCGTCACCAGGGAGTTCGTTGTCGGGATCGAGGTAACGCCGCCTCGTTTCGTGCGTACGCGCTTCACCGCTATTTCCAGGCGGCGATCGCACCAGGTGGCGCTGCACAATCTGGGCGTTCCAGTGTCGAGTTATGACGTCTTTCATGTCCCGGACCCTGGTCCGGTCCGCAACGACCCTGTCGACGATCAGCTGTTGCCCATCTACAATCGCGCGCCGGACACGTTCGGCCTCGACCGCTACGAGCTGTCGAATTCTGATCAGCCGGCGACGTTTCACGGTGTGACGGTGATCTTCGACCGAGCGAGTCCACGGGTGTACCTGGCCGCCGCCGCTGCGATGGGCTGGACCGACGCGGCCGCCGGCAATCGCGGCTACGGGCCCGCAGAGAACGATGCCGGGATCGTCGGCGAACTGCTCACCGACCCCAATGCCACGACGCATGCCCGCGGAAACGTGTTCGCCGACCGCCAATACGATTTCCGGGTCGCCACGGCGTATAGGCTTCCGCACGACGTGTCGTTCGGTGTGGTGGCGCGATACCAGGATGGGCAGCCCTTCTCACGGATGGTCCTGGCTCCCGATCTGAACCAGGGCGCCGACGCCATTCGGGCGTTTCGGAGCGGCAAATCGCGCTTCACGTTCACGGGCACACTGGACATTCGCGTGCAGAAAGGGATCGCCCTGCCAGGGGGCGGACGCGCCGCGCTCGTGATCGACGGCTACAACGTGATCAACATGGACAAGGAAGTCGAAGAGTGGGTCCTCACCGGACCCGACTACCGGTCGCCGACGCTGGCCCAGCCGCCACGCGCGGTGCACATCGGGTTGCGCCTGTCGTTCTAGCAGGCTGCTGAAAAACTCCGTGAAATGGGATCGACAGATCGATCCCGGCGTACTACCATGCTCCCAACACCGCTGAAGGGAGCCCCATCATGCGCGGACACGATGAGCAAAGCACTCACATGTTCAGCTACCTGTCGCCGGAACAGCGCGTGCCAGCCGACCATCCGCTCCGCGCGGTTCGCGCGCTGACGGACGAAGCGCTGAGAACGATGTCGCGCAGGTTCGCCGGCCTGTACGCCAACACAGGGCGTCCGTCGATCCCGCCGGAACAGCTGCTGCGCGCGTTGTTGCTGCAGGTGCTCTACACGGTGCGGAGCGAGCGGCTGCTGATGGAAGAGCTCAATTACAACCTGCTGTTCCGCTGGTTCGTGGGCTTGAATTTGGACGACCCGGTTTGGCATCCCACCACGTTTACCAAGAATCGCGACCGGCTGCTGGCGGGCGATCTCGCGGCCGCCTTCTTTGATGCGGTGCAGGCCCACGCGCGGGCGGCCGGGCTGCTCTCGGACGAACACTTCACTGTGGATGGGACCCAATTGGAAGCGTGGGCCAGCCTGAAGAGCTTTCGGTGCCGGGACGCGGCGGAGAGCGACCCGCCCGATGACCCCGGGAATCCCACGGTCAACTTCCACGGGGAGCGGCGGCGCAACGACACGCACCAGTCGACGACCGATCCGGAGGCGATGCTGCCTCGGAAGGGCCAGGGGAAGGAAGCCAAGCTGGCGTATCTGGGCCACGTGCTGCTGGACAAGCGACAGGGACTTGTCGCCAACGTCTGCGCGACTCACGCGACGGGGACCGCCGAACGCGAGGCAGCGGCGCTGTTGCTGGAGGCCAGCGCGCCGCCGGGCAGCACGGTCGGGGCGGACAAGGGCTACGATGTGGCAAGCTTTGTGGCCGCTGTCCGTATCCGGGCCGTCACGCCCCACGTTGCTCAGAAGGTCCGCTGGAGTGCGATCGATGGCCGGACCACGCGGCATGCGGGCTATCACGTCAGTCAGCGGAAACGGAAACTCGTAGAACAGGTCTTTGGCTGGATGAAGACCGTCGGCGGCTTGCGCAAACTCCGGCATCGCGGTGTCGCCCTCGTGGATTGGCAGCTTACCTTCGCCGCCACGGTCTATAACTTGGTCCGGCTGCGGAATCTGGAGGCGAGGTGTCCCTGATCACCGGCCGCGCGTGTCGCCGGCCCCTTGATCGGGGCCAGCGCACAGCCGTGCGCACCGTTGTCGGTCGGTGGTGACTCGCATGATCCTTAGAAAACGGCCCGATCACCCGGGTTCTTCAGCAGCCTGCTAGAGACGCACAAGCATTCGGGCTCGCGCATGTTGCCTATCTAAGGGCAACAGGCGGCCCGCGCGACGCGAACGACGCGTGGCACTATTGCCGGCGAGCGAACTGGTAGAGGACAGACGGAAAGGCGCGACACGCGGCATAACATCGAAATGGAGCTGACGCTTCGGCTGGTCCCTGCAAACATGTCGTCGCCTCGCGCAGCTCATCTAGAACGTTAGACGAACATAACTCAAACCATGGCGATTTGGGACTTGATTCCGGACCCGGACGCGCTGCTGGCTCTTGAGCCGGAGGAGCTTGCCGGTGTCGTGCTTCAGCACCTGGCGTCGCAGGGCCCTCGGGCGTCGGATCTCAATCGATACAACTTCGGCCTGGAGCACACGGTCAAGGGATATCCCAGAGAAAAACAGGATGCGGCGAGTAGGGCCTTGATGGAGGCGTGGGTCTGGCTCGAACGTGAAGGTCTACTAGCACCGCGTCCGGGCGACTCGGGTGACTGGGTATTCATAACCAGGCGCGGTGAGCGCGTCGCAACCCCTGAGAAGCTAAAGGCATACGGGCAAGCGAATCTCCTTCCGAAACAGTTGCTTCATCCGACGATTGCTCAGAAAGTCTGGGCCTCGTTCCTGCGCGGCGACTACGACACGGCCGTCTTCCAGAGCTTCAAGGAGATAGAGGTCCGTGTACGTCAACTCGGACGATTTGGCGCGACTGACGTCGGCGTGGATCTGATGCGAAAGGCCTTCAAGCCCGATGAGGGTCCTCTGACGGACACAGCTTCGCCACGCGCCGAACAGGAGGCCTTGATGCATCTCATGGCCGGAGCGGTGGGATCCTACAAGAATCCAACTTGCTCTCATCCATGACCTCGGCGAAATGACAGCAGGCGACACGTTCCTCTACGCGACCGATCGCATTGAGAGCTCGGACAGGGAAAGACAGGGCATCTCAAGAATCGCAGACACGTACGGAGAAGTGCTGCCAGGTCTCGCATCTCTTTGGGAAGAGCAAGAGAGCGGTGCGACTCCAGAGGCGCGCTTGCTGAAGATTGCTGATCGCCTTCTGCCCTTCCTTCACAACATTTCAAGCGAGGGAAAGACGTGGAGGGAGCACCGTATCGCGAAGAGTCAGGTCCTGAATGCACATGCATTCATCGAGGGGGACGCGCCGGAACTCTTCAAGTGGATGAAGGACGAAGTCGACAACGCGGTTCAGAAGGGCTGGCTAAGTGACTCTTGACGCATGGATGCAGTGTGACGGTCGCGCTGCTTGCATCGACGAACACCGTGCCCGGAGCTGGTCCAGGACGCTAGACAGACGATTTCCGTCGAACTGACGGCACAGAGGATATGGGGATGTCCACGTATCTGCGGCGATTGCGAAGCGCGATGGGCTCTCAGTTGCTGGTCCTTCCGTCTGTCACTGGCATCGTGTACGACGCTGGCGGGGGCATCTTGCTCGTACGCCAACGGGACGTCGACCTCTGGAGCACGCCTGGAGGCTCGCTCGAGCCGGACGAAACTCCGGCCGACGGCGTCGTGCGTGAGGTCTGGGAAGAAACCGGTTTCTACACCGAACCGCTGCGGATTCTTGCCGTCTATGGCGGTGCTGATTACACCGTCGAATATCCCAATGGGGACCAGGCTGGCTACGTCACGACGGTATTCGAATGTGCAGTCCGAAGCGGCACGCTGCGCAGGGCATCGGAAGAGGTCAGCGACGCGGCATTTGTCACCGCTACGGAGCTGTCGCTGTACTCGCTCACGCCTTGGGCTCAACGGATCGTCCCGCCGCTGTACCAGCGTTCTGTTCACACATACTTTGATGCCCCGACATGGCACCCGGACTGAACGGGCTGGTTGGTCGAAGGCTGTCTAACCAGTAAATGGAGGCGAACGCGCGTCCGGAGATATCATCCTCGGCCCAGCTCGTCTTCGATGAGATCGCCGACGATTACGATCGCGCCAGACCGGGCTATCCTGACGCGCTCATCGACGACATGCTCGCCTTCGCCGCTGCTGGCTCGGAGTCGACGATCCTTGAAGTAGGTGTGGGCACGGGTCAACTCACGCGAGGTCTTGCAAGGCGCGGCCTCTCAGTGATTGGCCTCGAACCGGGCGTCAGACTTGCAGCGCTTGCGCGAGCCAATCTTTCTGCGTTTCCACGAGTGAGCATCATTGGCGCGTCCTTCGAGTCCTGGTCGCGTGGAACGCAGTTGTTCGACCTCGTGGTTGCGGCACAATCGTTCCATTGGGTCGATCTCGGGACCGGCCTGGAAAAGGCCTCCACTGCTTTGAGGCCAGGCGGAGTCTTTGCGATTTGTGCCAATATTCCTCGGCGCGGCCAGTCGGATCTCGACCGAGCGATTGATGTGTGTTACCAACGGCTAGCGCCTTCCCATCGGTCGACTGGGGCGACACAGCGCGGGCAACTTAAGCCGGCACTCTCGGCGTGCGGGTTCTTTGAAGTGCGTCCGGCCCGGCAGTACCGGTGGACTCATTCCTATTCGGGCGATGAATACGTCGACCTGCTTCGCACCTATTCCGACCATCACCTGCTTCCTCCGACGGAACGGGCTGCATTGCTGGAGGGGATCCGAAAGGTGATTGAATCGCACGGCGGAAGCCTGGAACTCGGTTACGAGTCACGACTCGTCATTGGGAAACGCGCCGTCTAACGACGTTTGCAGCCGTCGGCGGTCTGTTCGTGGTTTCGCGTATTCTGACGACGTGAGCAAGAGTCTTCTGTATCGCTGGTTCGGCCTTCGGAAGGTTCCCACTGGGATGCGAGCGCGGCTGGTGAACGAAGGCATCGTCTTCGACGAGGAAGGCACAAGCTGTGCTTTGAGCTACCGGAAGTTTCGCGGGCCGCGCAATTACTCGGGGCGAGGCTGGGAAAGCGGTGCCGTCGGGACGCTTGTGATCACGCATCGGACGTTCTACGTCCAGTTCCCGTACATGATTCTTTGCGATCGCCCGATCGAAGAAGCGGTTCGGCATCTCGAACTGGAACTCAAAGGTCCAGCAGAGCTAGCCATGAAGTTTGGCGTCGAAGAACTCTTCGAGCAGGCGACCGGACAGCTGACGTGCTACTGGCGCACCGAAAACGCCGCCCCGATCCTTTCCCATCTACGCAACCTGCGGGCGCTTCACGACAAAGCCGGGTCAGATAATTGAGCTCCAACTGGAGCCATCGCGCCGACTGTCCTGTGTGATCATTGTCACGGTGGCGCGCGGCTCAGCGCTGGCCGCTAGCCAGACAGAGCAAAGGAGAACTCTATGGCCGGTGTGTCCCATCCCACTGATCCGATCCGGAGGAAAGCTGTGACGTTTCCCGGCCGTGGCCAAAGGGACGTCCTGCGGCTGTTGTCGCCGATGGGCCGCCGCGGGTGAGCGCTGACGCTAGGTCGGCAAGATGCCAATGACCGAGCCGGGCCTTTCGGACCGAACGACCCGAGCATTTTGCGTCGGACAGGCGAAGTCTGGAACGGCGTCACTATGTGGGCTACTGGGGAGCCAGCATCGTGCCGCTCACGAACCAGAGCGCGAGAATACTCTTGAGATGATTCTGCGGGAGTCGCGTGGGGACCTCGACGCCGAGTCCTTCAGGGTCTATCTCCAGCAGCGTGACGAGAGATTGAACCTGGAATACGACATCGCCTGGGCGAACCAGTTCATCATTGGGCACTTGCTGACTGTCTTCCCGGACGCGAGGTTCGTTGTGCTCATCCGCGACCCGTACACCTGCCTGCGATCGATGGTCGGGCATCTCATCAGTCGCCAGATTCCCCCCGACGTGGGTTCTTTCCTTGACTGGTGGTTTCGTCCCGCCGAACACCCTCATACCTCTCACGACCGGGTGCTCGAAAGGCGCGGCGTCTATTCGACTGCTGCTTTCCTGACCGCATGGAACCGACACATCACGCGCTGTGCCCAGCTCATTCCACCATCACGGCGACTGATCTTGAGAACGCACGAGCTGCAGCACTCGCATCAGAGAATCGCTGAATTCCTGCAGATTCCACCTGAATCGTTTGATGTCCGGAATGGACACCTGAACCAGAGCACGTGGCCTGGACAGATTGACTCATTGGTCGATCCCACTTACCTCGGTGACGTGGTGTGGTCAGTGTGCGGGGACACCATGGTTCGCTACTTCCCAGAGGTTTCAGGAATTGAGGACGCATACAGGCTGTGGGATGATCCCGGTCACGAACACGAACCACGAACGACCTAACGGGCCATTGCAGCCGATCGGTTTCGCTGGCAGCTGAATGGCAGTGTGTCAGGCGGCGCGGGTGACTATCGCATGATCTTCCACGTCATCTTTGGTCTGAGTCTACTTGCGGCTGCACTTCACCTCTGCGTCACTCGCGGCCGCGGGATCTCTCGCAACCGCGTCGTGGAGGTCGTGCTCTTGTATCAGCTCTGCATCCAGTGGGGGTTTGGAGCAGCTCTTACATCCGTCCCGCACATCCTCACGCCCGATGCGATCGCGGAGCTGGTTGGGTGGGAGCCCGGCAGCCCGTTTCAGCTTGAGCTCGGGTTTGCCTCCCTCGGCACTTCGATCCTCGGAATCCTGTGCATCTGGTTCCGCGGTTGGTTCTGGCTCTCCCCAATTGTCTCTCGGTCTGTTTTCCTCCTGGGTGCTGCGGGCATCCACATCCGCGACATCCTCGAAACGGGCAACATGTCACCCGGAAACGCAGGGCCGGTTCTGTTCTACGACATCGCGGTCCCCCTTCTTACCGCCGGCCTCTTCGCTGCCTACGCAAAGTCCAATCTACCCTCGCGCGCCGCCTACCGCGATTTCGGGTTCTTCATCGCAACGAAAAGCATGTGGCACCCACCGGTAGCCCGAGGCCGCAGCACATCCGAGTACTACGGACAAGGCGAAAACGCGCTAGCAAGGCAATGCCGCTGACCGCCAGGGGCCGTAGTCGAGGGCGTCGCATGTTCCAGGGCTTCGCCCTGGCACGCGTCTTGAGGTGTCTGGCGTCGAGCGGGTATGGTTGTCCGAATCCAATCGTGCAGACCATCACGGTGCCAATAGATAAATGACCGAACAGCTCGTCAGTTTCTATGATGATCTGGCTGAGTGGTGGCCGCTCTTTTCGCCGCCTGAGGACTATGTAGAGGAAGCTGCCGACCTGGTAGAACGACTTCGCCCGCTCACTGCAACGGGTTTCGCAACCCTCCTCGAACTCGGCTCGGGCGGAGGCAGCCTGGCCTCGCACCTGAGGCCATACTTCAAGCTCACGCTCACCGATCGTTCGCCCGCGATGCTGGCGGTCAGCCGTGTGGTCAACCCCGAGTCCGAGCACCTTGTTGCAGATATGCGAACCATGCGCCTGGGGCGCCAGTTCGACGTCGTCCTCGTCCACGACGCGATCATGTACGCCACTGAGCCTGCTCACGTGCAGGCCACTTTGGAGACCGCGGCCACCCATTGCCAGCCACGCGGCATCGTGGCTGTGCTCCCGGACTACGTTCGCGAAACATTTGCCCCAGGGACCGAGGAGGGTGGCCATGATGCCAGTGACGGACGCGGATTCCGGTACTTGGAGTGGCGGTGGGATCCCGATCCAGACGATGACACCTACCTCGTGGACTATGCGTTCCTGCTTCGGGACGCAGGGGGAGCAGTACGTGTCGTGCACGATCGACATGTGGAAGGTCTCTTTGCCCGCGCCCGTTGGCACCAGTGGTTTGAGGAGGTCGGCCTCTCAGCCACCAGCGCCATTGATCAGTGGGGCAGGGATGTTTTCATTGCCCAACCGACGGGGCACCACGTACGCGGCCGAACACGGTTTGCAGCCGGCGGCCGGGGTGATCATGAGCCACCGCGGCTGAAACCTCTCCATTAGGCGGCTCGTGCTTATCCGGTTGTTTCAGCAAGCCACCACCGGTAGTGTATCGGCGTGGCGCGCCCGTCGTTTCCGAAGAATCTCCGGGAGTTTCAGCGGCAATTTGCGACCGCCGAGGCCTGTCAGGACTACTTGGCGGCGTGCCGCTGGCCGGACGGCTTTGTGTGTCCCCGGTGCCGGCACGCGCGCGGCTATCGCCTGACCACACACCGGCGCTGGCAATGTGCGGCGTGCCGGTATCAGGTGTCGCTGACCGCCGGGACGATTCTCCACAACACGAAGACGCCGCTCCTGGTGTGGTTCTGGGCGGCCTATTTGACGGTTACCGACAAGCGGGGCCTCTCGGCGCTCCTGCTGCAGCGGCAGTTGGGCCTGCGGCGGTACGAAACGGCGTGGCTGCTGTTGCACAAGCTGCGGCGCGCGATGGTGAACGCGGGGCGGGAGCCCTTGTACGGCGACGTGGAGATCGATGACACCTGGGTGGGCGCGCCCCAGGCCGGCCTGCGCGGCAGTCGCCAACTCAAGGGGCGGAAAGCCGCGCTGGTGCTGGTGGCGGTGGAACGACGCGGGGATCGGTCGGGTCGGGTCCGCATGTCCGTGATCCCGAACTTCAAACAATCGACGATGCTCGCGTTCGTCACTCACCACATTGCGCCGGGGGCGACGGTCTACACCGACGGGCTGAAAAGTTTCGATGGGCTCCAGGCCGCTGACGTGAGACACGTCGCCCGCCCGCAACCGATCCGGAGCGCCCTGCACAGGGGGGTGCCCTCCGTCGTGCCTTTGGCCGACCGCGTCATCGGCAATTGCCAACAGTGGTTGATTGGCACGCACCACGGCGTCAGTAAGGCGCAACTACAGGTCTACCTCGATGAGTTCGTGTTTCGGCACAATCGGCGGCGGCACCCGATGGCCGCCTTTCAGACCCTGCTGGGCCTGGGGACCGGACGGACGCCCACGCCCGCCCGACGGATTCGCGGCGCGCAGGACGTGCGCCCCCCAGGCTGATCGCAAGATATAGGGGTTAGCTGAAACAACCGGATAAGCACGAGGCGGCTGGAACGCTTTTAGGACAGAAGGACTTGCTCATGCAGCTAACCGGCGCGTTGTATCGCAACAGCATCTTTGTCTTTAGCGCGTTCTTCGCTTTGGTCATCTGGCTTCGGTGAGTGGTTCCTACATCTCTGATGCTGGGGCAGCGAGGCTGGCTCACTTGAATGGACACTGCAGGCCTCGGGGGCGCAAGTCCCTTTCGCCCAATCCCGTGCGCGCCTGGTAGCCAACCTCGGAGCCGCGTAACACGCGATTGCTACTGACGCCGAGGAATGGCCAGAAACATCGAGATCAAGGCGCAGGTACCCGACCTAGAAGCACTTCGAGCCGCCGTAAGAGCGCTTGTCTCGAATCCAGGTGAGACCGTTGAACAAGAGGACACTTTCTTCGCGGTTCCCAACGGTCGTCTCAAAATCCGCCGGTTTCCGGACGGCACGGGCGAACTCATCTCCTATCACCGGGCGGACCAACGTGGTCCTAAGGAATCCGTGTACACCCGCTACCCTTGTCAGGACGCTCGGGCTCTCTCCGCTACCCTCGGTGGGGTCCTGCCGGTCCGAGGAGTCGTTACAAAACGGCGGGAAGTGTTCTTGATCGGGCGCACTCGGATTCATTTGGATCAAGTTCAGAACCTCGGATGCTTCGTGGAACTCGAGGTCGTCTTGAGCGAGCGAGAGTCGGCCGAGGACGGAGAAATTACTGCGCGGGAGCTACCCCACAAACTCAACATTCCGAGCTCACGGTTGATTGCTGAGGCGTATATTGACCTTCTCGACGCAGCAGCCCGCTAACAGGCCGCACCAGTCGGCCGATGTCGCCGATGGGCCGCCGCAGGTGAGCGCGGGCGTTAAATCGTCAGGACATAACTCGCGACTTCGAGTATTGCGATTCGATGAGTGATCTTCTGGGAGTTCAGATTCGGCCTTACATGCTGGGGGATGCCCTTGCGGTGTGGGAGGCGGCGCGGGAGTCGGTGACGGAGATCCAGCCGTGGATGCCCTGGTGCCACGACGAATACTCCGTCGACGAGTCCCGTGAGTGGCTGACGGTTCAAGTCCAGGCATTTCAAGACGGCACCGCATTCGAGTTTGCGATTGTCGGGAGGGACGGCCAGTACTTGGGCGGGTGCGGGCTCAATCAGCTCGACACGACCAACAAGCGAGCCAATCTTGGATATTGGGTTCGGTCATCAGTTACTCGGCGCGGCGTCGCAACGGCGGCGGTCGGCCTACTGCGAGAGTGGGGATTTCGGCACACCGACCTGGTTCGACTGGAGCTGGTCATCGCGGCCGGGAACCTTGCCAGTCAGCGAGTAGCTGAGAAGGCGGGAGCCGAGTGTGAGGGAACGCTACGCCAGCGGCTGTGGCTGTACGGCACGGGCCACGATGCCAGGATCTGTGCGTTCACTCGGCCGGAGCCGAGTCACGTCGATGTACCATTCGGGCCGGCTGTCTAGCAAGGCGATGCTCGCCGACGCCGGCGGGCTGCTATTTCGAGGAGAAGAGCTTTAGGAGCGCAGCAGTACGGGCGCTATGCTAGCCGCCGGTGCCGCAACCTCCGGCCGTAGAAAGGAGATTAACGATGCGTCGCCGCCTACTATCTGCCGCGGTTGTACTACTGTCGCTCGGCGTGGCGGTTCCGTCCACGCAGCAGCCCGTCGGCACCGACATGGTTGCCCGCATCAGGGCCGAGGGGCTGCAGCGTTCCGAGGCGCTGGAGCTGTATCGGACGCTGACCGACGAGATCGGGGCGCGGCTGACCGGCTCCCCCGCCCACATGCAGGCGGCGCGGTGGGCGCGCGATCGCTTCACGGAATGGGGCCTCGCCGACGCTCATCTCGAGCCCTACGAATTCGGCCGCGGATGGTCGCTCGAACACATCTCGGTGGAGATGACGGCGCCGCGCTACTTTCCTCTCATCGCCTACCCCCACGCGTGGTCGCCGTCAACAGCGGGTGTCGTGAGCGGACGCGTCGTGTACGTCGGCGACAAGACAGCTTCCGAGATCCAGGCGATGGCGGGACTGGTTCGCGACGCCGTCGTGCTCACGCATCTTCCCCAGACCCAGTTCGTCAACGCCGACCGACCCCAGCCCGGCCTCGACGATCAGCCGGTGGCCACGGGTAATCCGGCCCTTCCGCAGGCCCGCAGCACGACGCCGGTGAGCGCACTCATGCCGCTGCTGCAGCGCGCAGGCGCCGCCGTGGCACTGAGGCCAAGCGCCTACCGCGACGGCACGGTCGGCGTCACCGGCAATCGCGGCACGCCGTCCGATGCAGTGCCGTCGATTGTCGTGGCCGGCGAGCAGTACAACATGCTCGCCCGGCTGGCCATCGGCGGACACCCTGTCTCGCTCCGGGTCGAGCTCCGGACGCGCTATCAGGAACAGGACCCGAACAGCTACAACGTCATCGCCGAAATCCCCGGACGCGACCCCGAATTGCGCGATGAGGTGGTACTGATCGGGGCGCACCTCGACTCGTGGCACACAGCAAACGGCGCCACCGACAACGCCGATGGTGTGGTGCCGGTGATGGAGGCGATACGCATCCTTCGCGCGCTCGGCGTCGAGCCGCGACGAACGATCCGGGTGGCCCTGTGGAGCGGCGAGGAGCAGGGTCTGCTCGGCGCGCGCGCCCACGTCGCGCAGCACTTCGGCAGCCAGGCGGCTCGCGACCGGCTCGCGGTCTACCTGAACGACGATCCAGGCAGCGGCCGGACGCTGGGCTTCTACATGGAAGGCAATCAGGCGGCGAAGGCGATCTTCGATGCGTGGCTCGAGCCGCTGCTCGACCTCGGCGCCACGCGGAACATCATCGAGGGCATCGGCAGCACCGACCACGTGGCCTTCAACGCCGTTGGGCTGCCGGGCTTCAACGCGATCAAGGATTTCGACGCGTATGACGAGCGCACCCGCCACACCAACGTCGACTTACCCGAGCGTATGAGCGAGAGCGAGTTGACGCAGTCCGCCATCGTCATGGCGACCTTTGCGTGGCAGGCGGCCGTGCGCGACGAGAAGATCCCGAGGACGTCGGCCAGATAGCCCCGACGAGCTCGTAGCACACTGAAGCGCGCAGTGATGGCCTTCGACGCCAGGACGCATTCGATCGGGCCGCCAAGAGAGGGCATATGGAGGCAGCCCACCCGCTGCTGCGTTGGACCGCAGCGCGTCACGCAGGCAGCATGTACGGCGGCAATGTGCTCGACGCGGCGGTCTGGTCGGCGATCAACCAACCGAGGCCATGACAGCCGGAAATTGATGAAGAACTGTATTTGTGGATGAGCAGTTACCCATACACGATCGATAACGGGCACGGTGAGCAGCTGACATTCACGGGCGTGACTCAGGGACCCGATGGCGATCGGGCGGAAGCCGAGGGTATCGCGCAGCCAGGCGCTGGTCCGCCGATGCATGTGCATCACTTGCAGGAAGAAGCAGCCCAGGTCGTCAGTGGACACCTTGGCTACCAGGTTCTCGGGGGAGACGTGCAGTTCGCCGGCCCGGGCGAACTCGTTGTGTGGCCGCCTGGTACGCCGCACAAATGGTGGAATGCGGGCGGCACGGAGCTACGCATTACGGGTTGGTGCCGCCCCGCCGGCAATATCGAGTTCTTTCTCGGCTCGCTTTTCGCCTCAACGAAGCGAAATGGCCGGGGCCGTCCGGCGATGTTCGATGCCGCATTCTTGTTGACGCGCTATCGATTCGAATACGCGATGCTTGAGTTGCCGGCTATCGTGCGGAGCGTCGTGATGCCGATGCTCTACGTCATCGGACGCGTGCTCGGGAGATACGAAAAGTACAAGGACGCACCGGAACCGATCACGCGCGAGCAGCGCTGATGATTCTGGCGTAGCGATACGTTGCGCTCCAGAATCGAGGACGAGGCAGCCTCATCGCCGTTTGCAGCCGTTGGCTTTGCGAAGGTTGGCGTGCAAGAGACAGGGCTCGCAGCTGACAAGAGAGAGCCGGACGGTTCGCTAGCCGTGAACTACCGCGCGGCGGCGCGGAACGGACCGGTGCTGTGAGGCTCGCGCCAAGCGTTCCGTGGACGGGCGAAAGTCTCCTCAGCGGCCGCAGTCGACCCTCGGACGGCTGGTGGGCGGAACGTTGATCGCTTGCAAGCCCCGTGCTCTATCATCTCGGCGTGCAGATAGAAACGTTGTTTCTCGACGCAGGCGGTGTACTGGTCGTCCCGAATTGGCAGCGCGTGAGCGCCGCGTTGGGACGGCACGGCATTGACGTCGCGCCAGAGATGTTGGCCGCCGCCGAACCCCACGCAAAGTTTCGCTTCGACCAGCCGGTCCGCATCGCCACAACAAAGGACGAGGAGCGGTGGGACGCCTACTTCGAGCATATCGTCGCGCAGGCCGGCGTTCGAGCGACCAACGGTGTTCGCGAGGCGCTAACCGAGCTGCGCGTCTATCACGCGGCACACAACTTGTGGGAGACGGTCCCACACGAGGTGCCATGGGTGCTTGGTGAGCTCCGGTCGCTTGGGCTCCAACTTGTCGTTGTGTCGAACGCCAACGGACGGCTTCGAGCATCGTTTGACAGAATCGGACTGAGTCAATACATCGACGTTCTGGTGAACTCGCACGATGAAGGCGTTGAGAAGCCGGACGCCCGCCTGTTCGAGATCGCGCTGGACCGGGCCGCTGCACGCGCCGATGCGACGATGCATGTGGGCGACCTGTATCACGTCGATGTTGTGGGGGCTAGAGCCGCTGGCGTGCGTGCCATGCTGCTTGACCCCGCCAATCTGTACACGGGTTGTGAGTGCGGCCGCATCCGCACGTTGCATGAACTGGTCGATATGCTCGGGTCGTGAGGTCGAACGGTTGACGATCCGTGCCGTGTTGTTCGATCTCGACGGGACGTTGCTCGATCGTCGTGCGACGTTTCGACGCCACATCGAGCTGATGATCGAACGGCATCCTGAGATATTCCGAGACCAGGCAACGGACTCCCGTGTCGGGGAGTTGGTGACGCTGGACTCGAACGGGTCAGCGAATCGGGCTGAGTTCTACCAATCCGTTGAACGGCATCTCGGGTTGGCATCAGGTGCTTCGTCGATCCTCCTCCAGTACTTCGAACGCCATTTCCCGGAGTCGTGCGTTCCGATGCCGCACGTCACGGACACGCTCGACGCGCTCCGCGAGCGTGGCGTGAAGGTCGGTCTGATCACGAACGGGCGCGCTGTGATGCAGAACAGGAAGATCGACGGACTCGGCATCCGACCTCTTCTCGACTCGGTCGTCATCTCCGGGGACCTAGGCGTCCGTAAGCCGGATCCGCGGATCTTCGCGGCGGCGCTTGAGGACCTGGCCGTGGACCCTTCGTCGGCCGCCTACGTGGGCGACAATCCAGAACCGGACATAACAGGCGCCAAGCGAAGCGGCATGTTCGCCGTCTGGCGTCGGGACGAATGGTGGCCGAAGCCGGAAGAGGCGGACCTGGTGATCGACGACCTGAGCCAACTCACTCCTGGGCTCTTCGAGAGGAGGGCGGTTGAACCTGTCGAGGATATCGAGTTCATCGACCCGGGGCGCCTTGTCGACGGGGACTTGGAGCTGCGTCTGGCCGGCACGACGCCAGCAGATCACGATCGAGGGTTTGCTCCTGCCTACCGGTTCGAGATGATCGGAGCTACCTCCAGCGCCGTCATGGGTGGTATCAATCTTCGGGTCGGTCATACCGAACATCTACGGCTGTATCGGGGGCATATCGGTTTCGGCGTCCTGGAGCCGTTTCTCGGGAATCACCTGGCGCTGCGGAGTTGCCGGTTGTTGGGCGGTTTGGCGCTGTACCACTCGCTGCTTCCAGTGTGGCTGACGTGCGATGAGGGGAATGTCGCCTCTCAAGGGACGTTGGAGGCGTTGGGGGCTGAGTTCGTCGAGACTCGGCAGATGCCGATCGACTACCCGTACATCGTCCACTATCCGCCGGAAACGCGCACGAAGCGGCGGTATCGGTGGATGCCGACAACTGGTGCTGCCTCAATCGGCTTGCAGCCGAGAGCGACCGGCGAGAAGATGAGCTGCGATGGCTGAAGCCGGGCGTTAGCCGGCACACGCGACTGATGCCTTCCACACCCGTCATCCGTCTCTTCGCGTCACACGAGTGGCGGGTGTATCGAGACCTCCGCCTGGGGGCGCTTTCCGATGCGCCAGATGCATTCGGCTCAACGCTCGCGCGAGAAGGGAAGTTCACTGACGCTCAGTGGGCGGAGCGACTTCAAGCGGGAAGCGACACTCGCTGGAGCTTGCCCTTGCTGGCCGAGGTGAGTGCCGAGCCTTCCGGCCTGGCGTGGGGTCGAATCGAGCGCTCGAACCCCGAGCGTGCCGATCTTTATCAGATGTGGGTCCACCCCGACGGTCGGTGCCTCGGCGTAGGCACACTGTTGCTCGACGCTGTCGTCGTTTGGGCGCAGCGAGCAGGTGCTCAGTGCATCGCGCTGAGTGTCACGTGCGGTGACACGCCCGCAAGTCGGCTCTACTTCCGCGCGGGCTTCAAGCCGATCGGTGAGCCGGAACCTCTACGTCCGGGCTCACGCGTGCTCGCTCGCGCAATGCGCCTCCAACTATGAAAGAGTGCCGGCTCACAAGGGCTTGCGGCTCACACGAGACAGCCGGGAGGTCCAGGATTGTGTAGGATCTGGCGTCGGGGCGCTCTGGCATGTCGTTGACGGTCGGCGCTGTCCGTTCCTGAGGCGCGGGCATGACGCGCGCTTCAAGTGAGTCTTCTCGAAATAGGAAAGGAACATCACCTCATGAGTTCGATCAAAGAGACGGCGGAGGTGTTTTTCGATGCCTGCGAGACGGGAAAGGGCTGGGAAGGGTGCCAGCAGTACTGTCACGCTGGCGCGACGTTCTCGGCCCAGGCCGGCGCTTTGGAGGGTGTTGACACGCTTCAGGCGTACACCGAATGGATGAAGGGGCTGCTCGTTCCCGTTCCCGACGGCAAGTACGAGGTGCGATCGTTCGCCGTCGACGAGGTACGCAACAACGTGGCCGCGTACGGCGTGTTCCGGGGCACCCACACTGGAGAGGGCGGACCGATGCCTCCCACCGGAAAGAGTGTCGAGGCGGACTATGTGTACGTGATGCAGTTCGAGGGTGACAAGATCCGCCAGATGACGAAGATCTGGAACGACGGCATCAGCCTCAAACAGCTTGGATGGGCGTAGCGGGAGCATCCAAACGGGATCGACTCTTTCGGTTCTCCAGTACGTTTAAGAGGGATCCTGCCGTTGACGCCTGGATGGATGCCCATTCAGGCGACTTGGGGGCTATCGCGCACCACTGGTTTGGGGTGCTCCGCTGGTGCGGGGGCGATGTTCGAGAGGTGTTGCATGACGGCCATCCGACCGCATGTGTGGGTGACGCGGCCTTCGCCTACGTCAACGCATTCAAGGCGCACGTGAATGTCGGTTTCTTTCGGGGTGCCGAGATCGCGGATCCAGCTGGCTTGTTGGAAGGGACCGGCAAGTATATGCGGCATGTGAAGGTCAGACCGGACAGTGGCGTCGACGCTACGGCGCTCAAGGGGCTTATCAGCACTGCATACACTGATATGAAACAGCGTCTTGGAACGGGCTAGATCGTTCCCGCTGCTCCTGGTCCTGACATTCGCGCAAGCGCGACCCGCGCCCTACTGGAAGCCGAACACCACCGGAAAGATCACCACGACGATCCACGCCCACACGGCGTAGACCGGTAGGTATGCCGTTTGCCACCGCTCCAGAGGTGCGAAGCCACCGCGCTTCCCGACGAACCTCGCGTAGAGCACGGCGGACCAGCTCAGGTTCACGACTAGGATCAGGTTCTCTCCAAGGGCGGCCACGCGGTTGGGGCTGAATCCGAACTCGGAGATGCGCGCCAGGATGGCCCACAGCGCCAAGGCGTCCACCAAGAGCGCGCAGATCACCAGCGCAAGTGACAGGGCATCGAAGAGACCGGGCTCTGCCAGAGGATCCCTGGCTGATATGGCATAGAGGAGCAGGCCCACCACGAGGACGAGGATCAGGTCGAAGCCGATCAGCACCTCGCGCTCGACGTCGATCGCGCTCCCCGTCCACACCATGGTTACCAGGAATGTCAGGAGCAGGAGGCTGAACAGCGGCGTGAACAGCAGCGTGAGCACCGGCGCCATGTTCTCGATGACGCTCTGCTTGCCCTCCACCAGCCAACCGGCGATGATGACCGCCCCCATGAGGCCACAGGGAAGGATCCAGAGGGTAAGGAGCCACTCCGGATCCAGGCCGATGGCGCTGAAGATGAACATGGTGGACAGCATCAGGACGCCGCCACCCAAGGCGATGAGGACCAGGTAGATGAACCACTCCCCAGAAAAGCGCACGTAGTTCATGCGGTGGTCATGGCTCCGCCAGGCGCCACCCGCGTAAGCGATGCCCACGGCGAACCAGAGCGCCATGGGAATGTGCATCGTTGCCAGCACCGCCGTGTATCCCCCGGGGGCGAACGGAATGAGGTTCATGGCGAGGACGCCCGCGATAAATAGCGCTGCGAGCCCCAACCGGGCCGCGGAGTCCAGCCCTCGCTTCCACGCGAAGAACACGGCGAGGAAGGGGAGGACGAAGAGGCTGAAGTTCCGGGCGTAAAACCACTGCGCGGTCTCCGTGCCGCCGAAGCTCAGCCCGAAAAGCTCTGGCACCTTGATGGCCGTCGCCGCGGCCGCGGCCAGAGCGAGGGCCACCAGCGCCTCCCGCTTCGAGTCCGTCCCGCCAGCCTCGGTATCCGCGACGACCAGGCGCTTCCACAGTCGTTCCGAGTGCTCCCGGGCGAACTCGCGCGACAACGTGTCAAGTTCGCCGAGGCGCTTCACACCGATGAGGAAAGCCTCTTCGTCGTCGAGGCCCGCCTCCCGGAGGTCGGCCACCTGGCTCCGAAGGTGGTCCTCGAGCTCAGCTGCGTCCTTCGCTTCGATGGCTTGCCGTCGGCGCACATAGGTCCGCCATTCACTGATCCGTTCCTCAAGCATCTGCGCGCCTCCTGCCTGTGACATCAGATTCCCTTCGGCGCGAGCTGGAACGATTTGAACGGGGTTGCGCGGAGGGTTTCGTTCACGACCCGCCACTGCCGTTGCTGGTTCGCGAGTTCCTTGGAGCCCTGGTCGGTGAGCCGATAGTAGTTCCGCCGTCGGCCAGACTCGGCCCGGCCCCACCGAGCCTTCACCAGGCCGTTGCGCTCCAGGCGATGGAGAACCGGGTAGAGCATGCCGTCGGTCCACTGCAGCTCCCCGCCGGACAGCTCGTCCACACGCTTGATGATGGCGTAGCCGTAGCTCTCACCTTCGCTGAGGATGGCCAGCACCAGGGGCGTGGCGGACGCGGCGACGAGGTCCTTGCCTATGCCCATGCCAGGCGGCCAGGCAGGATCCAGGACGGATACCGTTGATACATAGCGGTAGTATACATTACAGTGCTATGTATATGGCAAGAGCCCTTCCCGCCTGCCGGTTCGGCCTATGATGCGGCATGGCATCGTGCAGACAGGCCGTCGTACTCGGCATGCTGGCGCTGCTGCCGGCTTCGCTGGGGTGCATACCGGCACCGCCTCCGACACCCGCGCCGTTCTCGGTGGTGGAGGCCAGCGTCGCCGAGATGCAGGAGGCCATGGCGGAGGGTCGCGTCACCTCTCGCTGGATCGTCCAGGAGTATCTCCAGCGCATCGCCTACTACGAGAACTCGCTGAACGCCGCGATGGCCGTCAACCGGCGGGCACTCGAGGAGGCCGGCCGGTTGGACGATGAGCGGCGCGAGGGGCGAGTGCGCGGCCCGCTGCATGGCATCCCGATTGCGGTCAAGGACATCATCAACACCACCGACATGCCCACCACTGGAGGTGCGCTGGCGTTCGAGGGATACACGCCACCCTACGACGCCACGCTCGTCGCCCACCTGCGCGAGGCGGGCGCCGTGCTGATTGCCAAGACCGTGAACACGGAGCTAGCCAACTGGATGGGCAGTGGCATGCCGGGCAACTACAGCGCTGTCGGAGGGTACGGCATGAACCCGTACGACCCGCGCCGCGATCCGCGAGAAGGCACGAGCGACGGGCGTCCCGTCATGGGCACCGGCGGGTCGAGTTCCGGCATTGGCACGGCGGCCAACCTGTGGGCGGCGAGCGTGGGCACCGAAACGTCGGGTTCGATCCTCAGCCCGTCGAACGCAACCATGCTCGTGGGGATCAAGCCCACCGTCGGACGTATCAGCCGCCGCGGCATCATCCCGATCACGGCCGACCAGGACACAGCCGGACCAATGGCCAGGAGCGTCGCCGACGCGGCTCTTCTGCTAGGAGCGATGGAAGGCATGTCCCCGGATCCGCAGGACCCCGCCACCTCCGCGTGCGAGCCGCCGCTCGGCGGCGATTACACACCGCACCTGCTGGCCGACGGGCTACGAGGCGCGCGTATCGGCATCCCGCGCGCGTTCTACTACGAGCCGATGACCGTGCCCGGTGAGACAGATCAGCGAGGCGGACTGAACGACGCGCAGGCCGCCGTCATGGCCGACGCGATCCAGGTGCTGCGCATGCAGGGCGCCGAGATCGTGGATCCGGCCGATATCCCCAGCGTCGTGAGTCCCGATCGCGGGTCGAACTTTCTTGCCTGGGGCATTTGTGCGGGGATGCCCAGCCGGATGGCGTCGGACGGGAACTGCTCGGTCGTCTTCAACTACGGCATGAAGCGCGACTTCGATGCTTACCTCGCCACGCTTGGGTCGGACGCGCCGGTCGGTTCGCTCACCGAACTCAAAGAGTTCAACGTCGCCAACGCGCATCGCAATGCGATGAGGTACGGGCAGGTGCGGCTCGACATCTCGGATGAGATGGACCTTGAGGCCGACCGCGCTCGCTATGAGGCCGATCGTGCCAAGGACGTGCTCCTGGGCGGAACACGTGGCATAGCCGCGGCTATCGAGGAACACCAACTCGACGCGCTGCTCTTCCCAGGTAGCAGCGGTGCAGGGATTGCGGCAAAACCGGGGTACCCGACGGTGATCGTGCCCTTCGGCGCTGTATCGAATCAGCCGACGCCTCCGCTCCCCGCGGGCTTTGACGCCCGCCCATCACCCTACGGCGTCAGCTTCACAGGCGTCGCATGCAGCGAGCCGAGACTGATCGAGCTGGCCTACGCCTTCGAACAGGCCACGAAGCGCCGCGTCCCGCCACCGCAGTTTCCCTAGAAGGGCAGAACTTGCGGGATACGGACTGACAAAACGCTTGCGGTTGCATCGTGAAGCGAAGGGTGAAATCGCCGCGAAATACGCGGAAGCGACTGCTTCTATGGGTCTGGGGCGTGCCGACGTGTTTCGCGATCGGGCTATTCCGTTGGTCTGGCCCCATGACGACTAGTTCCTTGATCCTTTGTCTACTCCAACCGTCTGGCTTGGCCGTACGGCCGGCCGCGATCTGATCGATGTCCGCCGAATCCCTTCGATTCCGCATTGCACTCGCCGATACGGGGACCTAATATTCGCTGCACGTGCCGCTGCGCGCCGCTGGTACCGTGACATAGCCGGCGCTGGTGAGCGCCCGACGTCAGGTAGGCAGGACTCATGAGCGTTTCTGTTGAAGCGGAGATTCGGGAGTTTTACGACGAATCAGCCGAGAGCTATGCCGAGATCATGGACTCGGAGATCGAGTTACCGGTGTACCGGGACCTTCTGGGCCAACTTGCCGAGCGGATCGCGGGGCAGCCTGGCGCGCTAGTCGATACATCGTGCGGCCCCGGACACATATTGCTCAGGTATCACCAGCAATTCGAGCCGACGCGGCGGTTGATCGGTATAGATCTGTCCCCCAGGATGGTTGCGCTCGCCTCGACGAAGCTTGGGTCTGCGGCGGACGTGCGTTGCTGTGATATGCGCGCCGTACCGCACGTTGAGGCTGAGAGCGGTGCAGCAGTGATCAGCCTGTTCGCCCTGCATCACGTGAACGCGGAAGACGCGATCCGAGCGATGCGGGAATGGCACCGAATTCTGGCGCCCAGCGGACAGCTGCTGGTCGGCACCTGGGAGGGAACCGGCTTGATCGACTACGGCGACTCGGCCGACATCAGTGCCCTCAGATACACCGCCGAACAGGTCAGGGGCTTCGTCTCACAGGCTGGCTTCGTCGTGGACCGATGTGTGGTTGAACCTGTGGAAGGAATGCCGATGAACGCCGTCTACTTGGAAGGCACCAAGCAGTAGCAGTCCATGCATGAGGGAGTCATTCACATCTGCGGACGCCGTTATGCACGTCGCTGAGCATGGACCTTCGGACGGAGTCCCCATCGTGTTTCTGCACGGATCCATGGTGGCGGGATGGATGTGGACGGGGCAAGTGGAGGACCTCGCAGAGTTTCGATGCCTCGTTCCTGACTTCCCCGGCTTCGACCGAAGTGCCGAAGAGCCGTGGGTGAGCTTCGCGAGCACGGCGGATGACGTCGCTGGGATGATCAAGTCGCGATGCGGCGGCGGAGGAGCGCACCTCGTCGGACTGTCTCTCGGTGGGATCGTCGCGTTGAACGTCGCGGTCCGGCATCCGTCAACGGTTCATTCCCTGATCGTGTCTGGGGTTCCTCACGGCCGTATTCCGAGGAGCCTCCGGAGGCTGAGTAAAGCGGTGCTTTGGCTGTACGGGCGGCGATGGGGCGCACGACTGGTGGCTCGAGTCTTCGGTCTTCGAGACGATGAATCGTTGCGCGCGTTTCTGAAGACCGCGAGCCGGACTGATCCTCGGGCACTTCGAGCCGTGATGCGCGAAGTCAGCGAAGCGCCGCTGCCAACGGGTCTGGAAAGGGTTCGGGCGCGGCTGCTGGCTGTGGTGGGCGAGAAAGACACCGCCCCCGCCCTGCTCGCCGTTCCACATCTGGTCAAGATCGTCCCTGGAGCCGAGGGGCGTGTGGTGCCTGGGGTTGGGCATCAGTGGAACGCAGAGGACCGGGCCCTGTTTTCTGACGTGGTCAGGCTATGGGTCACCGCCGGCCTCATCGACGAAAGGCTCCGGTCCCTAGCCTGACTTGCGCGGAAGCGCTCTTCGGTAGTCCCGGGCTCTTATCGGCTGATCGTTACACGGTTGCATCTGGTTCGCTGCAATCCGGAGACAAGACGACATGTCATCCACCATCATTCCCACGCTCAAGTACGAAAACGCCGACGCGGCGATCGAATGGCTGTGTAGAGCCTTCGGATTTGAGAAACACCTGGTCGTCCGCGGCAAGCCCGGGATCGTTGCACATGCTCAACTCACGCTCAACGGTGGAATGGTCATGCTCGGATCGGCGAGCGACGCGCCGTTCGACACACTGCAAAAGCCTCCGGGAGCAGTTGGCGGGGTTGGCACCCAGAGCCCCTACATTGTCATCACAGACGTGGATGCGCATTTTCGACGTGCGGCTGAAGCGGGAGCAGAGATTGTGATGGAGCCGGAGGATCAGGCGTACGGCGGCCGGCTCTACTCGTGCCGGGACCCGGAAGGGCACCTGTGGAACTTCGGCTCGTACGATCCGTGGTCCCACGTGCCTGATGCATTACGAGCCGACACCGGAGCGACGAGCAGGTCGCCTGCAACTCCATTTCGCATCACGCAATTGAGAAGGGCCGACTTCGACCTGATGGGGCGCCTGCTCGACATGTTCGGTAAGGCGTTCGGCGAAGAGGATGTGTATGGCAGCTCGAGGCCCGGCCGTGCCTACGTCGAGCGGCTCCTCTCCAGCGACTACTTCATCGCCCTCGCGGCGCTGAAAGGCGAAGAGGTCGTTGGTGGAATCGCGGCATACGAGCTGGCGAAATTCGAGCAGGAACGGCGTGAGATCTACATATACGACCTTGCCGTGGCAGAAGAATACCGCAGGCAGGGCATCGCAACCGCGCTGATTGAGGCGCTGAAGGGCATCGCGTCGACTCGCGGGGCCTACGTGATCTTCGTACAGGCGGACCACGGAGACCATCCGGCAATCGCTCTTTATGCGAAGGTGGGCGTTCGCGAGGATGTTCTCCATTTCGATATCGCCATCGGCGATGCAGAAAGTGATGCACACCAGTGAATCTTCCCGATGCACCGGTGCCGACCGAGGGGTTCTTCGTCACTCACTTCTTGACCGTGAGCGACCAGCGCAAGTCGCGAGCGTTCTACGCGGGAATCCTCGGGGGGAAGGTGCTGACCCCCGAGAATCCGTGCATCGTCAAGTTGGCGAATTCGTGGATCATTCTCAACAACGGCGGGGGCCCGACGCCAGACAAGCCTGACGTCACGCTCGAGCCACCCCAGGATCCGACCCGCGTGGACAGTTTCCTGAATCTTCGCGTCGCCGATGTGCAAGCCTGCTATGAGACATAGAAGGCGAAGGGGGCCGAGTTCCTCACGAAGCCGTTGGATAACCACGGGTGGGAAACGAGATGCTATATGCGCGATCCCGACGGTTACATCATCGAGGTCGGAGAGCCGAGTGAAAAGATGCGGGAATTGTTCAGCCGCTATGCCACGTGAAACGCGTCACGGAGGTCGTTCTGTGGAAGGCGTGAGTCGATGAATGTGGCCGCCGTAGTTTTCGACATGGATGGGTTGCTGTTGGACAGCGAACGGCTTGCGTTGGCAGCCTTCGTTGCAACCTGCGACCACTTCGGTGTGGGTGACCAGACTGCAGTGTTCATGCAGTGCGTCGGCATCAACCAAGAACTCGGTGAGCGGGTGCTCAAAGACGGACTTCCAGGAACAGTTGACCACCTTGTGTTCGCGCGCCTTTGGGATTCGAAGTGTCTTGAGTACACATCGGACGCGGCGATTCCGCTTAAGACTGGCGCTGCAGAATTACTTCAGGATCTCCATGGATTCGGAATTCCCATGGCGGTTGCGACTTCCTCATCGACCTTAAGGGCCACGCAGAAGCTCCAGGACTCAGGAATCTTGCAGGAGTTCGATGTGATAGTCGGCGGAGAGCAGGTTCAGAGAAGCAAGCCGCTGCCGGACATCTACCTGCGGGCCGCAGACCTCCTTGGCGTCCGACCTGAGACGTGCCTGGCGCTTGAAGACTCTGAGAATGGAGTGCGCTCGGCGCTTGCGGCGGGAATGACCGTCATTCAAGTTCCGGATCTCGTTGAGCCGTCGGACGCGCTACGCGAATTGGGGCATACGATCCTGGGAACACTGCACGATGTGCGGGAGTGGTACTCCAGTAGGCAATCGGCAAGCGATTCGTTGCATCCGACAGCTTTTGGCGGCGGCTGAGTGCGGGCACGGGGCAGAAGACGCTGTTGCGACGCCCATCCTAGCCAAGCCGTGCGTGTTCAACAGACTGTAGGATGTGATCCATGGGCACGCCAACGAAGTGGTCCAATTATTCAATAAGGAGTAGCACCGAAATGGCTGTCACGATCCCTGTTGGAGAGCAGCTCTACGAAGTCTCAGTCAAATTCACAGGCGCCACGGAATTTGGCGTCAGCATGGAAGGGCTAAGCTCGGGCAACGTGCCACCACCGCCAGAAGGCGCTCGCTTTGACGTGGCCTTTGCGGGCAGCCTGCGCGGACCCAAACTCACGGGCACGGTAACGGGTGTCGACTACCTGAGCGTTCGTGCGGACGGTCGGTTCCAGCTTCACATTCATGCGGCGGTTACGACGGAGGACGGGGCCAATATTGCATTGTTTGCAGATGGCATCGCGGTTCCTCGGGAGGGAAGCAGCGTTTTGGACCTCAAGGAGAACGTCACGCTCACGACATCGGCCGGTGCGTATTCCTGGGTCAATAAGCTCCAGGTATGGGGTGTCGGCACCGTCGACCTGGCGACGCAAGAAGTAAACGTGACAGGGTACGCGGCCTGATCCCAGAGAGGGCAAGACAACGAACTATTCAGGAAGCCTGGTCCAATAGATACGAGAGGCAGCGATGATGAAGCGACCTGCACAGAGGCTGCTTTTGGCGATCGGCTCTACGCTGTTCTTCCTTGTGCTGGGCGAAGCGCTCGCCCGTGTTGGGTACTCGCCTCAGCGCGTTGTCAATGAAGGGCTGTTCGAGTACGACAGGGACAAGGTTTACGCGCTCAGAAAGAACCTTTCGGATGGCTGGTTCGGGGGATTGCCGGTCACCACCAACTCTTTGGGCCACAGGGATCGAGAGATTCCGCGCGCGAAGCCACGAATGGGGTTTCGGGTTCTCGCCATAGGAGACTCGGTCACCTTCGGCCACGGGGTTCATGCCGAAGAGACCTGGCCAGAGGCACTCGAGCGTGAACTCGCCGCGAGATTTCCCCAGCGTCAGGTCGACGTCGTCAACACGGCGGTCCCTGGCAATTCACCGTTCCAGGAATACCACGACCTACGACGCGCGCTGGTTCTGCAGCCGGATGCCGTCGTCATCCAGTTCGTGCTGAACGATCTTATCGAGCCTTACAGGGTGTTTAGACGATATGGCGGACGAGGGCGTGACTATCACAGAGTGGAGGATGTCCTCTGGTGGGACTACGAACTCTCCCAGCGCAGCGCCCTGTTCCTGTTCATCAAAGACGTCGTGACTCGGTTGCGACTCGGGGCGTTGACCCGGGTGGGGATGCAGACGGCGGCGCTGGAGGAGGAAGCCGAACTGTCCTGGACCGCAGCGGCTGATCCGCCAGACGACCCGCGGGTGGTTGAAGCCTGGCGGGAGTGCCTCGAGTGGATTGGCAGAGAGGTCGATCTGTCTCGTGATCGGGGCATCCCGGTGATTCTGCTCGTGACACCAGTCAACTTTCAGTTCCTCGAGGGTTTGCGGACCTACGCGCAGGAGCGGTTGGCGGCCTTCTCGCGCGAACGTGGAATAGAGTTTGTCGACATGCTTCCGGCGCTTCGAGCCCGCGCAGTAGAGGAGATCTCCGTGCGGCACCCAGTCGCAGCGGGCGTGCCCGTGGCTGAGTTGGCCCGCCAGTTCCCAGAAGAGTGGGCCGCAGTCTGGCAGCGCTACTATCTGGACTACGACCACCTTACCCCCGAGGGTCACGACCTCGTTGCCGAGACGTTGCTGCCCCTTGTTCAAAGGATCGCCGAGACGGATTGACGCAGTGAGCAGGTTTGGGTGGAGGGCTTCATTGGGTTCGTTCGGGCACTCATCCGCCACGGGGATCATCGCCGGGCTCCGCCGGCAGGTCTCATACTCGGCGCAGTTTGAGCCGCCGCGGCTGATGTGAAGCGTTAGTTGAAGCAGATGAGCGGGTAGTCATGGTTCCAGTGCATTCGAGCTACGGCGACGTCGAAACGCTTGTGTTCCCTGGGGCCATCACCCTGAAGATCCTGCTTTCGGGAAGCCAGACCAATGGCTCCCACGCCGTGTTCGAGGATATCGTTGAGCCAGGCGTAGGGCCTGGCCGGCACATTCACCATGGGCAGGACGAGACGTTCTTCTTTCTTGAAGGCCGCTTCGACGTCGAGGTTGCCGGAGTCCTCCACCACATGGAGCCTGGTGACGTAGCGTTCGTTCCCCGCGGTACCGTGCATGCGTTTAAGAACGTGGGCGACACCAAGGGTCGGGTTCGTTACGTCTTTTCGCCGGCTCTTACGGCAGAAGAGATGTTCCGGGCGTTCTTCGCAGCGCAGCAGGAGGGCAGCTTGACGATGGACGGCATGGCCGAGATCGCGCTCGAGCACGGACAAGAGTTCGTGGGGCCGCCGCTGTGATCACCCCGAGGTAGTCACCGAGCACCGCCCACTCTGAGGAGGTAGAAATGACGCGTCGCACTTTTCAGCTTGCGGTACTGGTCGTTCTTGCCTTCCTTCTAGGTTCGCAGGTCGCTCATGAGCAGGAATCGGGCACCGAGGTGGTCCAGACATCGACGGAGGCATGGCTTTCGCTCGTCGACAACCGAAGCTATGCGGCGAGCTGGGACGCGGCGGCAGGTCTCTTCAAGAACGCGGTCACTCGGGAGCAATGGCAGGCGACAGCGCAGGCAGCACGTGAACCCCTCGGTCAGGTGCAATCGCGTACGCTGCACAGCGCGACCTCCACTGTGACGCTTCCAGGTGCTCCGGATGGGGAGTATGTGGTTTTTCAGTTTGACACCAGCTTTGAGCACAAGGCGACGGCGGTCGAAACGGTTACGGCAGTTCAAGAAGATGACAACACGTGGCACGTAGGTGGGTATTTCATCAAGTGACGCTGGTGATATACGGTTCCACCAAACCATGGAAGGAGTACGTCGATGACGGCAGGCGATGCGCAAGTGGCCCAGCCGGTGGATGTTGACGCAGAGGTTTTGCGCAACGCCATCAAGGACGAATACAAAGAAGTCGCCGAGCATCCCGGCAAGGGATTTCACTTTCACACGGGCCGTCGGCTGACCAAGATCGTTGGCTATCAGGATCAGTGGTTCGAAGGCGTGTCGGAACTGGCCATCGAATCGTTCGCCGGGACCGGCAATCCGTTCGCCATGGGCGAACTATCTGCTGGTGAGAAAGTTGTGGACGTCGGTTCTGGCGGGGGCATCGATTCGCTTATCGCTGCACGCATGGTCGGCCCGACCGGACAGGTTGTCGGTGTCGACATGACCCCGGCAATGCTTGAGAAGGCGCGCGCCGCCGCCGCCGACTCCGGCATCGACAATGTGGAGTTTCGCGACGCTTACATGGAAGAGCTCCCGGTGCCCGACGGGTGGGCCGATGTGGTGATCTCCAACGGTGTGCTCAACCTGACTCCCGACAAGCAGAAAACCCTGGGCGAAATGTTCCGCGTGTTGCGCTCGGGTGGACGGCTGCAAATCGGCGACATCATGGTCAGCCGGGAAGTACCGGAGGGAGCGAAAAAGAAGATAGACCTCTGGACCGGTTGAATCGCCGGTGCTCTGCTGGAAGCAGAGCTCGAGGCGACGGTCGTCGCCGCTGGCTTTACGAACTTTGCGATCACATGGAAGGCCGAGGTCTTTGATGGCGCGCCACAGGCGTCGAGCGCGAGTTCGTTTGGCACGGTCGGCATTAATTTCAAGGCAACCAAGCCGTGAGGCACGGAGGCAGCCTGATAGCGCGACGGGTTCGGTGAAAGTCTGCATCGTGGGGGCCTCGGGGAAGCTAGGTCGATACGTGGTGAAGCACGCGCTCGACCGGGGCTACGAGGTGGTCGGCGTGTGTCGGCAGCGCAGCGTCGGCAAGCTCGACGCGTTCAAAGAGCGCATCACGATCCTGCCGGGTGCGACAAACGATCGGGACGTCATCAAGCAGGCGGTCTCGGGATGCGACGGGGTGCTCACCGTCCTGGTTCCGTGGGGCGTTCAGCAGTACTCGACCGGCACGGCCCAAGCGGTACTCGACTTCGCACCTGCAGGAGCGCGCCTCGTGTTCTCGTGCGGGTGGCACATCACGCGCGACGGGCAGGACGTGTACTCACGGACGTTCAGATGGATGGTCAGCGTCTTTGGCTGAGCGGCACGACTGACTCGTTTCGCGGATCTGGATGACCAGGTGGAGGCGTGTCGGCGGGTGTTTGCCAGCAACACTCGGTGGACGGTCGTGCGTGGGAGTGACCTTGATGAGGGCGAGAGCCAAGGCCTGCCCGTGTGGAGTCGGCATGTGGGCGATGCCATCCTCAAGAGCAACGTCACTCGCCGCGTAGACTTTGCGCTGTTCATGGTGGACGCTCTCGAGAACGACGAGCTGATACGCGAAGCACCGGCGATCGTCGGCCGTCTGACACAATCGGCGCTCGCACACGCGGCTGCGGAGGTGCCGGGGCGGGAACGCTGACAAACTGACGCCCTTCACCTCGGGCTGCTACGGCCACCACGACACACCGACGGTGAACCGGACCGACTCGGCGGTGATGTCGATGAATTCGTGCGAGTGTTCACTCGCTGCAGCAGCCGACAGGTTCCCGACCTCGACATCCCTGAATCCTCCCTTGCCCCCCTTGACGTTCAGATCGAGGGCCAACGCCTCGGACAGGTAGATGGCGAGTCCGCCCCCCAGGCTGTAGGGTGGCCTGCCGGTAAAGCCGGTCGTGGTTCGTTCCCCGTTCTTGAGAACGTCGCTAAGCGGCCAGGACGTCACGGCAACGTCGCCATATGGGATCCACCGGCGGCGGCTATTCGCCAGGTGCAGCCTCAGTCCGAGGTCGAGGTGACCGAATGTCACTTTGTCGAATGGATCGAAGCTCCGGACGTCGACGTCCGTTTCGTAAGCATCCAGATACACGGTGACAATCTTGTTGAGGCCATAGCCGATTCGAGCGCCAACGAGTCCCGCCCCGTCACTCGGCTTGCTCTCGAACGAAACGGCCGCCCCTCCAAGATCGAAGCCGAATACCCAGCCCTGGGTCGTGGACCGCTGGGCGCTGGCGTCAGCAGCAGACCCGAAGACGAACAGGACCGATAGGAGCACAGCAGCGAGTATCTTCATGTCCTTTACCTCACTGCCGCACTGTACGTTTCGTCTGACGGGGCCGGAGCCCGACTGTTGCAGTTTCGCAACTGTCACAAATGAGTCGGGATTCTGCCGGAGCGGAGCAAGAATGACCCTGTGGTGGCTCAGGCCGACGCGGTGAAGGATCGTCGATGAAGATCTGGCTGTCGAAGACGAGCGCCGTGCCTCTGCACGAACAACTGAGGACGCAGGTCGTTTTGGGGATCGTGAGCGGGGATCTGCCGCCCGGCGAACGGTTGCCCAGTACGTCCGCGATCGGTCGGCGCTTCGGGATCCATCCGAACACGGTGCGGGCAGCCTATCGCGCGCTGGCCGAGACGGGCTGGGTTGACCTGCGACTGGGCTCTGGGTTTTTCGTTCGGAAGCGGGAGCCCGACCTCAGGCCGGATCCCGAGTTGGAGCTCGACCAGCTGATTGTAACGATGCTCCGAGTGGCGCGGGACCGCGGCCATTCGCTCGACGAAATCGGGAGCCGTGTCGGCCGCTGGCTTGCGGTCCAGCCTCCGGATCGGATCGCCGTGATCGAGCCTGATGTCGAACTGCGGGCGATCCTGATCGACGAAATCCAGGCCGCACTCTCCGTACCGGTTGTCGGCTTTGGGATCCAGGATTGTCGACGACCGAACCTCCTGACCGGGGCATTACCCGTGGCTTTGTACGACCACGCTGAGGATGTGCGCGCTGCCCTGACGCCGGACGTGCCGTGCGTCGTGTTGCATTCGAGCTCCGTGCCTGACTTGCTTGGACTGGAGACCCGGCCAGGCCCGGACAAGCTGATCACGGTCGTGTCGCGCTGGCCCGAGTTCCTACGGCTAGCGCGGACGTTCCTCGGAGCCGCCGGCGTCGGGGACGAAGCGCTGGACCTGAGGGACGCCCGTCGACGGGGATGGAACAGCGGGCTGGATCGCACGAGTCTGATCGTGACCGACAGTTCACTGGGGAGGCGGCTGCCCGCGGGTTGCCGCGCACGGATCTTTCCGATTATCTCCAAGGCGTCCCTCGTCGAGCTTCGCAACCGTTTCTCGGGATGAACGCCAGGCTCTTCCGACGACCCAGGCACCGGGCACGCATCGCAGACGCCGGCCTCGCGATCGTGGTGGCCTGTGGTCGGTATCAGCGCCCTCTATTGGCGTGGGTACCGCCCACTGGTTGTACCGGCCAGAAGCGTGACGAGATCGCGGCTCCGCCCACTAATTTGACTAAGTCGACGCAGAAGCATCACAGAGGTCATCATGTTTTCTCCTGAAGCGCTTCGCGAGCTTTATGCTCACATGGAGTGGGCCGACGTGCGCTCCGCCGGCACGCGCAACGTCATCGCAGCGATGCGCAAGCACGGCGTGCCCCGGCTCGTCGTGCAGAGCTCGTTCGGCGTCGGCGACACCAGGAACGATCTGCGTCTGCTGGACCGCGTGTTCTTCAGCCTGCTGTTGAAACCGCAAATCGCCGACACGGAAGCGCAAGAACTCGAGGTGCGCGAAAGCGGCGTGGACTGGGTGCTCGCCCAGCCCGTCCATCTCACCGACGACGACACCGACGGGATGCCGTTCGCGTCGGCGGATGGCCAAGTGCGAAAGATGAAGATCTCGCGCAAGTGCGTCGCGCGCTTTCTCGTGCGGGCTGCCCACGCGCCAGACTACGTCGGTCAGGTCGTGGCTCTGTCCGGTTGGGGCATATCATGACGCTATGGTTAACAGTCGCGACCGCGCTCGCGTCCGCATTGATGGCCGGCGTGTTCTTCGCGTTCTCTTCGTTCGTCATGCCTGCGCTGGGTCGCATACCGCCGCCGGAGGCCATCCGCGCCATGCAGCGGATCAATATCGATGTATTCCACTGGTCGTTTGTCGTTGCGTTCTTCGGCACGCCCATCGCCTGCGTCGCGCTCGCTGTGCAGGCGATAGGGCACTGGCACGATCCGGGCGCGCTCTACGGGGCGGCAGGGTGCACCGTCTATTTGGTCGGCTCCCTCCTGGTGACCGCCGCCTGTAATGTACCGCGCAACAACGCGCTCGCCGCGGTCGACGCGGACGCGCCCGACGCGGCACGGGAATGGGACCGGTTCGCCCTCGGCTGGACGCGGTGAAACCACGTGCGAACCGTCGCCTCGTTGGCGGCCGCCGGCGCGTTCGTCGCCGCCGCTGTCGCGGCGTAAAGCCGGAGGACGCTTCAAGGTAGCCCCTGATTGGGCGCCTGCTGCTACAAATCGCGAACGCGAGGTGCTGGCCGCGATCGCCCGAGGCCTCAACAACACCGAGATCTCGGAGACGCTCTTCATAGGTGCAGCAACCGTGAAATCGCATGTGTCGAGCATTCTCACCAAGCTGGGTCTCCGCGACCGTGCCCAGGCCGTCGTGTTCGCATACGAGAGCGGGCTCGCCGAGCCCGGCGACCACGAGATCGGTTACTGAAAGCGCCCAACTAGCGCCCGGCGCTCACCAAGTGTGTCGAGCACGCGATCCCCCGACAGCGCAGACCGGCCGCCTAGCAAGCGGCTGGACTGTCCACAGCTGCGGTAGGATCCGGGCAAGTGATGCGTTCGGCGTCCGCGAACGCTAACGCGGATTTCATGAGCGCGTAGCGCCCGAGGAACCGTAGGCAGTGCTTCGCTGCCAGGGGGAGCACCGCGACCGCCGCTAGCGACAAGTGAAATCCGCGCTAGGCACACCAGGGACGAGGGGCCGAACCATGTTTGTTGGACATCTGGCGGTTGCTCTTGGGGCGAAGAAGGTCGATCCCGACGTGCCTCTCGGTGCGGCGGTGGCGGGCGCCTTCGGGCTGGACTTGATCTGGCCGGTCCTCCTGTTGCTTGGCCTCGAAACTGTCCGTGTGAATCCTGGTGACACCGCGTTCACCAATCTCGCCTTCGACGCCTATCCCTGGAGCCACAGTCTTCTGACAGTGATCGCCTGGTCGGGACTTGCCGCGTTCATTGGACGAAGGGTGCTCGGCTCCTGGCGCTCTGGCGCGGTGCTCGGTGCGCTTGTCCTGAGTCACTGGGCGCTGGACTTCGTCACGCATAGACCCGACCTGCCCTTATGGCCGGGTGGACCCTTGATGGGGCTCGGCCTGTGGAACTCGATTCCAGCCACGATTCTCGTAGAGGCGGGGCTCTTGGCGGCGGGACTGTGGTTCTATCTCGGTGCCACCGTCTCCAAAGACCGCATAGGTACCGGAGCGCTCTGGGCGCTGGTGGCGCTGACTGGCGCGATTTGGGTCAGCCAACCGTGGGCGCCGTTGCCCGAGTCGGCTACGGCGGTTGCGTCCGGAGCACTCATCTTGTGGCTGCTCCCGCCGTGGGCGGCGTGGATCGAACGGCACCGAAACGACGGGCGCGGGAAGGTGTGACCTGGGTTCTCATCCGTTGAACCTCGGGGTCCGATTCCTTCTCGAGGTGGCGGCGCTATTCTCGATGGGACTCTGGGGCTGGCGGCATGGTGAAGGCTGGCAGCGCGTCGTCTTCGCGGCGCTGATCCCATTCGCGGCCGCGGTCCTGTGGGGCGTCTTTGCTGTGCCAGGTGATCCCAGCCGCTCAGGCGCTGCCCCGATCCCCGTGCCGGGGTTGCTTCGATTGACCGTTGAAGCGGTGGTATTCGGCGTGGGAATCTTAGCGCTTGCCGACTCTGGGTTCACACGAAGCAGCGTGGCATTCGGGGTAGTCGTTACGGTTCACTATGCAGTTTCTTACGATCGCATTACCTGGCTCCTCCATCAGTAGCCGCGCCGTCGGTCGCGCCACGCGCCTGTCATCAAGCGCGTCGGGCGGCTGGATTGTGAGCCGGCTTGGGTGTGCCGTCGTTGCGATGTCGATGGTCCTGGCATCGTGCGGCGATAGCCCGTCGCTCCCCACTGGTGGTCAGAGCACTCTCAGTGTTGCGTCGCCGGGCTCGACCCTTCCATTGGGCACGGCTGTGAGTGTTAACGCGAATGGGACCTACAATTTGCCGGCACAGGCTGCGACCATCACGGTCAGATGCTTTGGACGGGTCACCGTGACGTTCACGCAGCCTGGCGGGGGCACGCAGAACAACACGTGCCAGAGCGCTGGCGGCAGCGCGAATCAAACCAACAGCGTGAACGGTGTCGCAAGCGTGATGTTCGGTTTCGACGCCGGCGCGTCCGCGGAGGTCACCGTCTGGTAGGCGGCGGCTGCTCGCGTTGTATTACGGTGATCGTTGAGGGCGCTGCGAGCTGTCAAGAGGATGGCGTGAGACGAGGAGCACGATGGTTCACATAACTTCAGTGAAATTTGTGACGGTCGTGAGATTTCGGTCGCTCCTGCGCTAGGACGAGGTCACGCGCAGGGGTCGGGAGCGCCTCCCGGAGTGTCGTAAGGTGCCCGGGCTTGGCTAGAAGTTCTACGTCTACGATGAGTCCACCGAAGAGTGGGGAGGCATCTATAGTGGGACTCGAAAGAGTCTGCGCAGTAGTATCTCGCCTCCGACCTTCGCAGGAGCATCCCCGCAGCCTACGAAGTGGACGGAATGCCGCGGATCGATCGCGTGTCGGTGCTCGACATCTTGCGCAGGTCGGGCGAGAGTCGGTTCGCGCCTGAGATGAGCCACTAGACAACAAGGAGAGCGTGTGAATCCGAACAAAGCACTGTGGGAAAAAGGTGACTTCACGCGTATCGCGCAGAGCATGCGCGAGAGTGGAGACGCCCTGGTCGAGAGTTTTGGAATCAGCAAAGGCCTCAAGGTCCTGGATCTCGGATGCGGCGACGGAACGACGGCCCTGCCAGCGGCGAGACGCGGCGCGGACGTGTTGGGCGTCGATATCGCGAGCAATCTAGTCGAGGCCGGGAACAAGCGCGCGCAGGCGGAGGGCCTGACGAACTCCAAGTTTCAGGAGGGTGATGCGACCAATCTGCACGAGCTGGCGGACGATTCCTTTGACCTGGTGGTCTCCGTTTTCGGCGCGATGTTCGCTCCGAAGCCATTCGACGTCGCCAAAGAGATGGTACGAGTTACTCGCCAGCGTGGTCGAATCATTATGGGGAACTGGATTCCGAAGGATCCGACGCTCGTCGCACAGATCCTGAAGATCTGTGCCGCCTACACGCCGCCGCCGCCGGAAGGTTTCGTGAGCCCGATGACCTGGGGGATCGAGAGCCATGTGCTCGAGCGTTTCCAGGGCGCGGGCGTGCCAGCGTCGCAGGTCTCGTTTGCCAGGGAAACGTTTACGTTCAACCTGCCCAGTTCGCCGTCCGAGTACCTGGCTTCATTCAGGACGTACTACGGACCGACCATGAACGCCTTCGACGCTGCAGAGAAGAATGGGCGGTCGACTGATTTGCAGAAAGAGCTGGAAGATCTGTTCAACAGTCAGAACACGAGTCCGAGCAAGGACGTCACATCTATTCCTGCGACCTTCCTGCGCGTGACAGTGGATCTGTGAATGGGTGTAAGGAAGGAGCATAACCATGGCGCAGAATCCGGTGGGTTGGTTTGAGATTTATGTGCAGGACATGGAGCGGGCGACAGTTTTCTACAAGTCCGTGCTTCAGGTCGAGCTTCAGGACCTGAAAAGTCCTGGAATGGACATGTGGACGTTCCCGATGGACCCGACGGGCCCTCGGGCGTCAGGCGCGCTCGTCAAGATGCCTGGCATTTCGTCTGGCGGCAACAGCACGCTTGTCTATTTCCACTGCGAGGACTGTGCCACTGAAGCTAGCCGTGTCGTCGATGCCGGTGGCCGAGTGCATAAAGAGAAGTTCTCAATCGGCGAGTACGGGTTCATCGCGCTGGCGTTTGACACCGAAGGCAACATGTTCGGCCTGCATTCCAGGCAGTGATCCAGTCGCCCGCCTCCATGAGACTGAAGTCACTGCTGCTTGTGCACGGGGCGGGAAGCGGACCGTGGGTATTTGACCGATGGGTCGAAGGATTTCCACATCTGAGGGTTGTTGCGCCAGATTTGCAGCAGGGACTCGATGTCGCCGGAGCCTCGATGGATGATTACACGGACCGGGTAGTCGCGGAAGGGCGGCGCCTGCCAAAGCCCTTGGCTCTGTGTGGTTGGAGTATGGGAGGGCTCGTGGCGATGATGGCGGTGCCGAAGCTCGATCCTGAGTCTCTGATTCTTATCGAGGCCAGCGCTCCAGGCGAGGTGCAGGGTTTCAATGAAAGGATCGAACCGCGTGGGGGTGTCTTTGACAGCGAAGAGGTCTATGGCCCCTTTCCACCAGGCGTTCGGAGTCGTCCAGAAAGTCAGTACGCGCGTGATGAACGAAAGCGGGGGATTTCCATTGCTGTTCTGTCGAATCGGACGCTTGTCATTTGCGGTCGCGAGCACCCAGACGAGCGTGGGCGGCAGCTTTCAGCCTTCTACGGAGTTGGTCTACGCGAGTTCCCGACACTCAGCCACTGGGAACTGGTACACGCGATGTCTGTCAGGGACGAGACTCAGCGATTCCTGGCGGCTGAATGAGACGCCACCGCGTTTTGCCCGATACGATGTCCATGCACCGTCTCGGGTCGCACACGTCGGGCCACTTACGAGACCAATGAAGATCGGAGAGTCTCCACGTGAAGACAATCATCCACACCGTTCACATACACGTTCCGCCAGAGAAGGTCTATCGGGCGCTTACAACTGAATCGGGGGTGACCGGCTGGTGGAGCACCAAGGCGACGCTCGGTCCAGGTGAGGGTGAACTCATCGAGTTCACGTTCGTCGGCGACTTCAATCCGCACATGCGGCAGACGAAACTGATGCCCGGCGAGGCGGTCGAGTGGCGCTGCGTTGCCGGCCACGACAACTGGCAGGACAACACCTTCAGGTTCGCGTTGAGAAACGTCGATGGCGAAACGTCGCTGCGGTTCGTGCAGGAATACGCGCAGGAACTGGACGACGATACCTACGGCACCTATAACTTCAACTGGGGCTACTACCTCGGGAGTCTGAAGCGATTCTGCGAGACCGGTGTGGGTACGCCGTTCGAGGTGTCTCGTTAGGCGCTGGACATCAAGCGCTTTTCATGACTGTGTGGAGCTCTAGCAGGCTGCTGAAAAACTCCGTGAAATGGGATCGACAGATCGATCCCGGCGTACTACCATGCTCCCAACACCGCTGAAGGGAGCCCCATCATGCGCGGACACGATGAGCAAAGCACTCACATGTTCAGCTACCTGTCGCCGGAACAGCGCGTGCCAGCCGACCATCCGCTCCGCGCGGTTCGCGCGCTGACGGACGAAGCGCTGAGAACGATGTCGCGCAGGTTCGCCGGCCTGTACGCCAACACAGGGCGTCCGTCGATCCCGCCGGAACAGCTGCTGCGCGCGTTGTTGCTGCAGGTGCTCTACACGGTGCGGAGCGAGCGGCTGCTGATGGAAGAGCTCAATTACAACCTGCTGTTCCGCTGGTTCGTGGGCTTGAATTTGGACGACCCGGTTTGGCATCCCACCACGTTTACCAAGAATCGCGACCGGCTGCTGGCGGGCGATCTCGCGGCCGCCTTCTTTGATGCGGTGCAGGCCCACGCGCGGGCGGCCGGGCTGCTCTCGGACGAACACTTCACTGTGGATGGGACCCAATTGGAAGCGTGGGCCAGCCTGAAGAGCTTTCGGTGCCGGGACGCGGCGGAGAGCGACCCGCCCGATGACCCCGGGAATCCCACGGTCAACTTCCACGGGGAGCGGCGGCGCAACGACACGCACCAGTCGACGACCGATCCGGAGGCGATGCTGCCTCGGAAGGGCCAGGGGAAGGAAGCCAAGCTGGCGTATCTGGGCCACGTGCTGCTGGACAATCGACAGGGACTTGTCGCCAACGTCTGCGCGACTCACGCGACGGGGACCGCCGAACGCGAGGCAGCGGCGCTGTTGCTGGAGGCCAGCGCGCCGCCGGGCAGCACGGTCGGGGCGGACAAGGGCTACGATGTGGCAAGCTTTGTGGCCGCTGTCCGTATCCGGGCCGTCACGCCCCACGTTGCTCAGAAGGTCCGCTGGAGTGCGATCGATGGCCGGACCACGCGGCATGCGGGCTATCACGTCAGTCAGCGGAAACGGAAACTCGTAGAACAGGTCTTTGGCTGGATGAAGACCGTCGGCGGCTTGCGCAAACTCCGGCATCGCGGTGTCGCCCTCGTGGATTGGCAGCTTACCTTCGCCGCCACGGTCTATAACTTGGTCCGGCTGCGGAATCTGGAGGCGAGGTGTCCCTGATCACCGGCCGCGCGTGTCGCCGGCCCCTTGATCGGGGCCAGCGCACAGCCGTGCGCACCGTTGTCGGTCGGTGGTGACTCGCATGATCCTTAGAAAACGGCCCGATCACCCGGGTTCTTCAGCAGCCTGCTAGTAGCCGCAATGCCGAAAATGGTGACGGCAGTCGTCGCGGACCGAAGCGCCACAGTGGTGCGTGCGGAAGTACCATGACTCGCCCAGTCAGTACAAGGGCTATCTGAAAAGGCGCTCTAGATGGCCGGCTATTCAGGCACGCCGCTGTCGTCGAAGCTGGGTATTCGTGCGGGACTGGTCGTGCACCTCAGGGGTGCCCCAGCCAACTACGTCGATCTCGTTGATCCACTGCCGGAAGGTGTGACCTTCGCAAGGCGCATGTCGGGCACCACCGATCTGGTGCACGTCTTTTCGGCGCGCAAGGCGGAGCTCGCGAAGTGGCTCAAGACCTGCCGCGAGAAGCTGCGGCCAACGGCGACAGTCTGGGTGTCGTGGCCGAAGAAGTCGGCGAAGGTGCCGACCGATATCACCGAAGATACGATCCGCGAGGTTGCGCTTCCGCTGGGGTTTGTCGACGTCAAGGTCTGCGCGGTCACCGACGTGTGGTCCGGGCTCAAGCTTGTTGTGCGGAAGGAGCTTCGGTGAAAGCACCGTCAGTCCTTCAGTTCGATGCGACCCGCCGAACGAGCACCTCCTTCGCCTTATGAGGCTTCGCATTGAGCCGATCCGGCAGGAACAGGTCGATGCGGCGAAGGACGTCGTTCGCGCGGGCGCCTTTGAATTCTTCGGGGAGGACCCAGCTCACTTCGACGACATGGACGCTGTGTCCCTAGAGTACGCAGCTCCTGCAGGAACCTTTCTTGTGCTGCTCGATGGAGATACCGTGGTTGGCACCGGTGCCGTCCGTCGGCTCGACTCGCAGACGTGTGAACTGAAGCGCATGTGGTTCTTGCTGCCCTACCGGGGAAGAGGGCTCGGGGCCGAGATGGCAAAGGAGCTTCTGCAGTTCGCCCGGTCGGCAGGTTACACATGCGTGCGCCTTGACACGTCAGCGGAACTTGAAGAGGCGAACAAGTTGTACCGACGCCTTGGCTTCCGGACCATCGAACCGTACAACGATGGCCCGTGCGCGATCTTCATGGAGAAACAACTCTGAACTGGCTCTGCGCGCAGGAGAGAGAGACACACAAACAAGAATGGAAACCATCGTCATCACCGGCGCGAACCGCGGGCTCGGTCTCGCACTCACGAGGCGGTTCCTACGGGCCGGTAAGCGAGTGGTTGCCACCTGTCGAAACCCGGATGCATTCCAGTTCAGTGACGACCGTGCGAATCTGGATGTTGTGAAGCTTGACGTGACCGACGGGGAAGCGGTGTCCAGGTTTGTTTCCGACCTCTCTGGCGAAGTCGTGGACGTGCTCCTGAACAACGCCGGGGTCATCGGAGGTGATACACAGAGCATCGACAACATCGACTATGGCGCGTGGCGAGACGCCTTCGAAGTCAACACGCTGGCTCCGTTCCGTATGGCGGTTGCGCTGCGAGCCAATCTCCTGCGTTCAGGGAGGCCACGCGTGGTGACGATCTCCAGTCAGATGGGTTCGCTCGATCGAAAGGGTTCCGGTTCCTACGCCTATCGAGGTTCGAAGGCCGCGGTGAACAAGGTGATGCAGGCGCTCGCGCAGGAGTTTCGCGGCGACGGCATCGTCGTGTGTCCGGTTCACCCGGGGTGGATACGGACGGACATGGGCGGGGCACATGCCGCGATCTCAGCGGATGAAAGCGCGTCTGGCCTGTTCGATCTCGTCGAGTTGCTTACGATTCGAGACACCGGTCAATTCTGGAATTGGGACGGCAAGAGGCACCCATGGTAAGGGGCGATTCATCAGGCACAAAGCACAGGTAGCGCGATGCACGAGCATGAAAAGATCAACTACGTTGAGTTTCCCGCCAGCAACCTCGAGGCAACAAAGGCATTCTTTCAAGCCGTATTCGGATGGTCGTTTGCGGACTACGGTCCCGACTACGTAGCGTTCTCGAATCAAGGGCTTGACGGTGGCTTCTTCAAGTCTGACCTGGCGGCGTCGACTGACAAGGGGAGCGCCCTGATCGTCTTCTTTAGCGACCGCCTGGAGGACACCCAGTCCAAGATCGAGAACGCCGGAGGTCGCATCGTGAAGCCGATCTTTAAGTTTCCTGGCGGGCGGCGTTTTCACTTCGCCGAACCGAGCGGTAATGAGTTCGCGGTATGGAGCGAAGCCGGTGCCTAGCCAGGCGTCGCTGGCAGCCAGGCGAACCAGCGACCGCAGCGGATCTAAGGAGGGACAATGTCGACGACCGATGCCGTGGAGGCGCACTACACCCACGGGCACTGCTGGGAACCATTCTTGACGGCGTTTAGAGGCTGGGGAAATCGCCCGACAGACCGCATCGCTCCGGTCGAGTTGGTCGCTCGTCTGAAGGCGCGGTGCGAGAACTCTGACTTTTGTCACGAATCAGAAGAGCCCAAATAGGAGGACTTCATGCTGTTTCACGTCACGTGGGAATTCATTGACACGACCGAGGAGGGCCAAAAGCGTTCGCTTGAGCTGTTCTCGAAGTGGCAGCCTGGCCCCGGAACATTCCAGGCGTTTTATGGCTTTGCGGACGGTGGTGGAGGCGTCGCACTTATCGAAGCCGGCAGCGCCGCCGACTTGGCAAAGACGCTCGCACGGTGGACGCCGTTTCTAGAATTCACGACCCGGGTGGTGCTTCCCATCCAGGAGTCCGCCGAGATCGACAGCGCGGCGGCGGCCTGGCGTGACGCGAACTGACGCTCGAGGCTGTAGAACGGCAGAGGGACAGCGATGAAGATGCTGAAGAACGTGCTGCTCTGGGTCGGCGGCGTCGGAGCGTTGCTCGTCGCGGGCCTGCTCGGCTGGGTGCTGCTCACATGGGACCGGGTCCACGACGATGTGCCGATGCCGTCGCTGCGGGTCAGCAGCGACCCGGAGGTGATCGAGCGCGGGCGGTATCTGGTGCGCGGCCCATCGCACTGTTCCGTTTGCCACGTGAACAACGTGAGCGAAGTCGCGCGGTCGGAAGCCGGCGAGGAATTGCCGTTGCGCGGAGGACTGGAGTTTCCGATCAACCCGCTGGCGGTGTTCTACACAGCCAATCTGACGCCGGATATTGAGACCGGCAGCGGTCGCTATACGGATGGTCAACTCTTCCGCATGCTGCGTCACAACGTCAAGGCCAACGGCCGGGCGAGTCTTGCCCCCTGATGCCGTTCGCCAATATGGCTGACGAGGATCTGGTCGCCATCGTGTCGTATCTGCGCACAGGGGAGCCTGTTCGCAACGACGTGCCGGCAGCGCGCTGGACGCTGATGGGTAAGGCGATCTCGGCGCTTATGCAGCCGGCGGCGTTCCAGCCTGTGCTCGGACACTCGCCGCCGGTGTCGGCTCCGCCACAGGAGGCGACTGTGGAGCGCGGGCGATATCTGGTCAACAGCGTCACGAATTGCGTGGGTTGCCATTCGCCGATTGATCTCGCAACTGGGGAATTGACCGGTCCGGCGCTATCAGGCAACGGTGTGGGCGAGCCGTCGATGATGGATCCGAACGTGATCCTTCGCATGCCGAATCTGACGCCCGACCCCACCGGCGTGCTGGCGCGCTTCCCGAGCGAGGACGCGTGGGTCGGACGGTTTCGCGTCGGCCGCGCTATTCAGGAATCGATCATGCCGTGGGGACCGTACAGCAACATGAGCGACGAGGATCTGGCTGCGATCTATCGTTACCTGAGCAGTCTGGACCCGGTGGCCAACGATGTCGGCCCGGCGGTTGAGCGCACCAGCGGCTAGCCGGCCCATCGGTGGCTTGGAATGGTGTTCTACTCGCGGGCGATGTACCGTAGCGTCGGCTAGCACATGAATATTCAGAGTCGCATCTCGGAAATCCTGGCGGCAGAGGCCGCCGCCATTGCGGCGGTTCGCGTGACACCAGCGTTCGAGGAGGCGGTGCTGACGCTGCGCAACTCGACGGGCAAGGTGCTCACAACCGGCATGGGCAAGGCGGGACACGTGGCGCGGAAGTTCGCGTCGACGCTGTGCTCGACCGGCACGCCGGCCACGTACCTGCATCCGGGCGAGGCAGCGCATGGGGATCTCGGTATCGTCGAACCCGACGACTGTGTTGTGGCGTTCTCCACCAGTGGCAAGACGCAAGAAGTCGTCGACATGCTCGGGCGGGGCCGGGCGCTCGGCATCGGCACGATCGTCAGCATTACGTCACATCCCGAATCAGCGCTCCGTGATCTCAGTGACATCGTTGTCGATATGGGCGTCATTGCCGAGCCATGCGCGCATGGCTTGACGCCTTCGGCGAGCATCGCGGTCATGTTGGCCATCAGCGATGCGCTGGCGCTTGTGCTGATGGATCTCAAACAGTTTTCGCGCACGGAGTTCGGGCGCCGCCATCATGGTGGGTACCTGGGTTCTCAGTCGAGAACGGATCCAGCGTAGTCGGGTGTCGGCCGTAAAAAGGGAGATGGGATCGTGCGTATTGCATTGCGACGGAGAGACAGTGTCCCCTGTGTTGTCGCGCCTCTGGTTGCACTTCTCGTGTTTGCGTCTGGAGTAGTATTCGGCGGAGCCATGCGCGGACAGACGCCCACAGCGCCTACTGACGGAGAGTCCGGCACCGTCTCGCAGTCTGGTATTCCGTACCGTCCGCACGACGACGCGGGGCCAGCGGCGCTGGTTGACGCTATCCGGGCCAGACGGGCTGGCGGGCGGCTGCTGAATCTCGACCGGATGTTGCTGCATAGCCCGGCGTTCGCCGAAGGATGGAACGGCATGTTCGCGGCAATCCGCGGTCAGTTGTCGCTCGACCCGAAGTTGCGCGAACTGGCCATCATGTTCATCGGCGTGCTCAACGAGGCCGACTACGAGTGGGTGCAGCACGAACGGGTGTTCGTTGAGGTCGGTGGTACCCCCGAACAGATGAGCGCGATGAAAAATCCCGACGCGGCGCTTGGTGATTCGGACGTGTTCGATGACGCGGAGCGGGCCATCCTGGCGCTGACCTACGAGATGACGCGCAATGTGGCGGTCACGGACGCGACCATGAGCCGGGTGCGCGCCCTTCTGCCGGACTCCGAGGTGGTGGAACTGGTCGGCACAATCGCGGGCTACAACATGGTGTCCCGGTTCGTCATCGCGACGGGCGTCGCGGTGGAGTAGAGAGCACGCAGAAAGCAGGAAGGAGGGCACATGATCGTTGTTCGTAATTGCTTTGTCGCCAAGCCTGGTAGCGCGAGCACGCTGGCTTCGCAATTCAAGTCAGCCGCCACGGTCGCGAAGTTCAAGAACTTTCGAGTGCTGACCGACCTGACGGGGGATTTCAATCGAGTCGTCCTTGAGTACGAGGCGGAGAACCTCGGTGAGTTCGAGGCGCACATGAAGGAGTACGCCACCAACGAGGCGTTTCGCGAACAGATGAAGGGGTACACGGATCTATACGTCACCGGCAGCCGCGAGTTTCTTCAAATCGCCTGACGTTGATGAACAGTCCGTTCGACGGGTGCGCGTAGGATTCACGCTCCAACCCGCGACCAGCCCGGCACAGGCCGGCATTTCATGCCGATCGTCAACACAGATAAGGAGAACTCCTCATGGCCAACCACGGCAAGATTCAGCTTTGTTTCACGATCACGGCTCCGCCGGAACTTGTGGAAGAAGGCGACCGACTTTTTCGCAGTCATGCCCCGTGGATCGAGTCAACGCATCACCGCACGGGCGATAAGGCGCTGCTCAGCTACAACGTGTCGAAAGCGCCGGAGCTGAAGAACCCGCTGGATCCGAGCGCCGGCGTGACCGGTAGTACGTGTTTCGTCTTGAACGAGATCTACGAGAGCGAAGCCGGTATTGCGGACCACTTCGCGCAGGCGCAGTCGAGCTGGGCAGACTTCTCAGTCTTCGTTGAGTGGATGGGGAAGTGCAAGACGGCTGTGGTACCGTCGGCGAAGATCTTCAATTCGCTCTGGTGACGCTTAGAGCGCTTTTCAGATAGCCCTTGTATCGACTGGGCGAGTCATGGGACTTCTGCACGCGCTGCCGCACGCTTCGGTCCCGCCGGATGCCGTAACCATTTTCGGCATTGCAGCCACTCGAACGCCAAACGGTCATGAAAAGCGCTCTAGCCGAACACGTAGAGTCGCCCGTCCTGCGCGCCGATGACGACCTTACCGTCAGCGATCGCAGGCGAGGCGGTGATGCCCGCGCCGGTGTCGAACTCCCAGATCTTTTCGCCTGATTCAGCGTCGAGCACGTAGAGGCGGCCATCGCCGGATCCGACATAGACACGTCCGCCCGCGACGACAGGGGACGAGTCGACCCTGGCTCGTGTCGCAAATGTCCATGCGGGCGCGCCGGTGGCGGCGTCGATCGCGTGTACTCGCTTGTCACGCCCGCCCAGTATGATGCGTTCTCCGTCGAGGGCTGCCGACGAGTAGTACGGAAACTGGGCGTCGTCTCGTGCGTAGCGCCACGCGACGCTGCGGTCCTGCAGATCCAGGGCGAGCACCTCGAAGTTGAACGTGCCGAAGTAGGCTCGGTCGCCGGCAACGATCGGCGACGCGCCGGTGTAGGCGCCGGAATCGATCTGGTACATCTCGCTTCCGTCTGTCACGCGGATCGCCCGAAACTGCGCGTCGCAGCCGGCGATGAACGCGAGGCCATCCTGCACGGCCGGTGTCGCGTGGACCTGTCCCATGGTCAGCACCTTCCATCGTTCCTCTCCGGAGCGGGCGTCGAGCGCGTAAAGATGGCCGTCGTACGACCCGATGAGTACCAGGTCGTTCACGAGCACGGGCGACGACTTGATCTCCGAGTTGGTCTGGAACGTCCAAAGACCGGTGCCGTCGCTGGTGTCGACGGCGTGCACGATACCACCCAGGTCGCCGATGTACACCGTGTCTGGACCGACGGCGGGCGACGATTCACCGATGAGGTTACCGGTCGCGTACGTCCAGCGCAGCGCGCCGGACTCAAGATCGAGGGCGATGAGGTCACCGTCGCCTCCGCCGACATACACGACGCCGTCGACGATCGCCGCCGACGAGTCGATGACCTCGCCCGTGTCGTAGGTCCACAGGAGCTTCAGCGTGGCGGGAGGCGTGGCGGCGGAGACGCCAGCCAGGTGCGCTGACCCGCGGAACTGGCGCCATTGGTCCGCCGGTGCGCCGTTGGGTGTTTGCCCGTCGAGCGACGCGGCTCCCGCAAGAGCGAACGTGAGCAGCAGAATCACAGTGGTACGCATACTGAACCCCTAGCGGACCGCGCGAGCGAGGCGTTACTCGGCCGCGATGGCGAAGAGCTGGCTGCGGTTGTTCAGGAACAGCGTGCCGTGGGCCGGCACGACGGTGCCGTACACCGCGCTGCCCATGTTCATCTCCGCGAGCACCTGCGCCTCATTGCCATGCGCCATGATAACGACGTCGCCGTCTTCATCAGCCAGGTAGACCTTGCCGTCGGCCACCAGTGGCGATGCCCACACGGCAGCAAACACGTCGTGTGTCCAGTAGAGCTCGCCGGTCTCAGCGTCGAGGCAATGAAAATAGCCGCTGAAGTCCGGGATGTACAGCAGTCCGTCGGCAACCGCGACCGTCGAGATCGACCGGCGGATGTCGTCGAACTGCCAGATGAGGCCGGTCTCGGTGATGTCGCCGCGGTGTGTGGCGTCGATGGCGTACAGGTGGCCGACGCCTTCGCCATGCTCCGGGTCCTGACCGTTGGCGATGTACACGGTGTTGCCAACGATCACGGGCGTGGCGATCAGTTCGTTCCGGGTTCTGGGCCAGACAGAATCCTTGGGATTGCTGTCGAACTCCCACAGCTTGGTGCCGGTCTCAGCTTCGTACCCGCGTACCCAACCGTCCCCCTGCGCCGAGACGACCTGGAGCACACCGTCGATCATGCCCACTGTCGGGGTTGACCACTGTCCATGAAGAATGCGGTCCTCGACCGAATTGTCTTCCCAGGCCAGCTCCCCGGTCACCTTGTTGACGGCGATGAGAGACGGCGCGCGCGGTGATGGGATGTTGACGTGGCTTTCATCCTGGCCGTTCGACGTGCTCACGAAGATCAGATCGCCCCACAACACCGGAGACGAATTCGCGAGGTTGTGCGGATATGCGCCAACCTCCTCCATCATGTCGAACTCCCAGATGACGTCAGCATCAAACTGGCCGGTCAACTCTTCGCTCGTGAACGGGCCGTCGTTCTCGTCGTCGCGAAAGCCCTGTACATCGACGCAGAGCAGAACGCCGCGGTTGCTGACGTAGTAGAGGCGGCCGTCCTCGACCAGCGGGGAGGAGGCGACGCCCTGGAAGGGCCAGTCGTTGGCGCGCCCCGATGCGAGCTTCGGATGGGCCTGCTGCCAGAGAAACTCTCCGTCCGACTCGCGGAACGCCATGAGTACGCCGCGGTCGCCGCCCTGGTTCGGGTCGCGTAGCAACTCGTTGTTGGTGCCGACGAAGACCATGCCGTTGGCCACGACAGGATTGCCGTAGCTCTGCGAGCCGAGGTCGGCGACCCAGCGGATGTTCGCGCCGCTCTCGACGTCCCACTCGGCGGGCAGTCCCGTCATGTTGGAGACCATGTTGCGGTCCGCGGTGCCGCCCCACATCGGCCAGTCGCCAGTGCCTGGGTCGGAGGCGGCCAGTCGCTCAGGCACCAGCGCGCCTCCGCACACCAGAAGCGCCGCAGAGATGAGCGCAGAGAAGAGACCTCGTCCGACGGAGTGGCTATGCATGATTATTGATTCTCGGTCAGCACAAAATTATCAAGGTAGGTCCCGAACTCGGCATCAAGGAAGAGCCCGGGCGATCCCTCTCGGTTCCCGATCGGATCGGTTCTGTCGATAATCCAGTCGGCGGGTTCCGGGTCGCCAACCGCCCACGCCTTGCCACGAATGCGCACTTGTGTATTCGGAAGGTTGTCGACTCGCAGCTTCAGTCGGTACCAGGTGTCGGTGGCCCATGCGAAGGGTACGGTGACAGTCCGCTCTATTTCCGGCTCCCACGGCTCCAGTTTCAGGCGTTGGTTCGTGCCGTACAGCACCAGCGAGTACCTCTGCACGGTGATGCCGACATCGGCCATTTGGCGACGTCGCTCAGTCGCACGCACGTCCGCCTGGAAAGTGTAGTTCGACCAAGTCGTGGGACCGAAGAACACCCGGGCGCGCTTGAAGAGCGTCCCGAGAGGCGCCTTCTGTAGCACCTTGTTGCCGTCGAGTGTCACCACCGACACCGCAGCGGCGCCGGCAGCGTTCACCCAGCCTGGGGGCACGGTGCCGTCCTCGTATCCGTCGAATGTCTGGTTCCACGGCAAGGGCCGCGCGACGCGCGCGCGTGCCTCCCCGGTGAGTCCTGCCACGGTGGCCGTGATCGTGCCCGCCTGCTCCACCGGGTCCGAGGCCACGGTGAGTGCGCCGTCAGTGACTGTGCCGTTCAGATCGGTGAGCGTCCAGTCAACGGCCGATTCCTCGCGGAGGAAGCGTCCCATGTCGTCGAACAGACGCGCGCGGAGCTGGACGGTCTGTCCAGGCTCCAGCACCAGTTCGGTGGGTGAGACCTGTATGTGCGCCGGCGCGCCCTGGCCGGATTGCGCGGGTTGATCAACCGCGAACCCAGTGACGGGCTGCGGTTGCGCGGCCCCGATGGCGTAGACCGCGTCGCTCGACACGAAGAAGATGCGCCCGCGCGAGACGGCCGCGCCGCCGAGTACCTGCTCGGGGGTGCCCTCAGATCCGCAACAACTGTTCGTGCTGTCCGGAAGTTCGACCTCACTGAGAATCTCGGCGCGATCGACGAGCGGCCGAATGATGAAGAACGTCCCGCCATCGGTGCCGACATAGATCTTGCCGTCAGCCAGTACGGGCGGCGCCTTTTGCGCCGTGCCGAGTGGCTGGGTCCATAGTGCCTCCCCGGTCTCGACGTCGAAAGCCCTCAGTCGCGAGCTGTTGTCAATCTGGTAGATGCGCGCACCATCGAGCAGCGGAGACGAGTACCCGAACTGGGTGCCCGTGGCCGCCCAGGTCGTCTCCGTAATGTCGCCACGTTGCGTGCCGTCGATCGCGGCAATCAGCCCGAGTTCGTTGCCCGAGAGGTTCTCGTCGCCGTGCGACACGATGACGTAGTTGCCATGCACGACGACGCCGGTGTTGATCGCGCGGCGGGCCGCGGTAAAGCTCCAGAGGGTCTCGCCGGTCTGCGGCTTGATTGCATGCACGCCGCCGTTGCCGAGCCCGGAAATGAGCATCCGCATGCCGTCGATCGCCGCGATGAGTGGCGGCGCGTACGCCGTATCAAACGGGCGGGGGCCGGGATTGGCGACGTAGATGACGTCGCCGGTGCGTTTGTCGAGCGCAATCAAACGATGGGCGCGCCCTGCCATCGAACCCCAGTTCGACATGGCGCCACTGACGATCACGAGATCGCCGTCCACCACGGGAGACATCGTCCGACCGCCGTGGGTGGTGAAGGCCGCGAACTCCTCACCGAAGGAGCGATCCCAGAGGCGCTCGCCGTCGCGGTTGAGCGCGATGACCTGCGCGCCGCCGCTCAATGCGTAGATGTTGCCAGTTTCAGGATCGGCGGCCGGCGACGCCCAGCCCACGCGGTGGCTCGGTACGTCGCTCTGGAACAGGCTGAACCGGTGCTCCCAGATCATCTCTCCGGTATTGGCATCGAGCGCCATCACGCGCTCCTGGAGGTTTTCGCCGCGTCCGGCAGGATTCTGCACGTAGACCCGGTCGCCCATGACGATGGGCGCGGATCGGCCGCCATACGGCGCGCGCCAGAGGAAGTTCTCTCCGTCGAGCGCCCAGGTCTCGACCAGTCCTGTCTCGAGCGAGACGCCGTTGCGGCCGGGGCCGCGCATCTCCGGCCAGTCACCGACTGCCACACGCAGTGGCCCCTGTGCGCTCGTTGAGAGAGAAAGGGTCAGGAGAATCGCGGCGGCGAGGCACAGCTTCTTCAGCATCTAGACAATATACGTCTATCGTCGGTCGTTGTGCTTACTCTGGGGGCACGGTGGGCGGCCAGCACGGATTTCATGAGCGCTTGGCTCCGAGTCACCGCAATCAGTACCCGCGTCCGTAGATCTAGGGAGTCGGCACCTCCTCAGCCCCTTCCTACCCGCAGGAGTACCACGACCGAGTCCTCGGTACACGTGAAATCCGCGCTAGTTACTACCTAGTTGCGCAGCCAGTGTGCGATGAGTCCAACTCGCGGCGATAATGGCAGCTATGTATCTATCGGCGCATCTATCTTCGGCGGCGCGTGCCACCCTCTTCGCTGGTCTGGTGGTCGCCGTGCCTGTGTTGGCCGGTGCTCAGGCCACATCGACGGGCCAGATTGGGCCTGTGCAGCTCCCGCCGGTGACAGTCACCGCCCAGAAAGAGCCCGCGGACGTGCAGAGTTTGCCAGTCAGCATCACGGCGGTGACGAGCGCAGGCCTGGCCGATGCCGGCGTCAACCTTGTGCGAGACGCTGCCATCTACTCGCCGAACACGCACTTCTCGGACTTCACCGCGCGCAAGCTGAGCAACCCGCGTTTTCGCGGCATCGGCTCAAGTCCGGCCAACCCCAGCATCACGACCTACTTTGATGGCGTGCCGCAGCTCAACTCGAACACATCGAGCATCGATCTGCTCGATGTCGAGCAGATCGAATTTGTTCGCGGTCCGCAGAGCGCGCTTTTTGGGCGGAACACGCTGGCCGGTGTGATCAACGTCAACAGCATGCGGCCGTCGCTGACCGCGTGGAGCCACGCGCTGTCCGCGCCATTGTCAAACTTCGCGTCGCGCGATGTGCGCGGAAGCGTGTCGGGACCGCTGGTGGCTGGTCGTGTTGGCATCAGTGGTTCAATTGGTTACAGCCGGCGCGCCGGGTTCACGCGCAACCGCGTGACGGGCCGAGACATCGATTCCCGCGAAGGGTTCTCTGGCAAGGGCCAGGTGCTCTGGACGCCATCGAGCCGGTGGGAGACCAGGTTTATCGTGACGGGCGAACGCGCGCGGGATGGTGACTTCGCGCTGAGCGATCTTGGCGGGTTGAGAGACAGCCCGTTTGAGGTGTCGCGCGATTTCGAGGGTCACACGGATCGTGACCTCATTGCGACGACACTGTTGACCCGCATGGTTGGTGACCAGGTGACGCTCTCAACAACTACGGGACTGGTGCGGTGGAAAACCCAGGACGAGACGGATCTTGACTACACGCCGCAGCCGCTGTTGGGGCGCGACAACACGGAAGAAAGCGTGCAGTTTACCCAGGAGGTGCGCGCGGCGTCCGCGCCCGACGCGCCGCTGCAGTTGTCAGAGAATGTCCCGATGCGGTGGCAGGCGGGTGTGTTCGCGTTCACCCAGCGCTACGAGCAGGACGCCGTCAACAGCTTTGCGCCGTTCGTGCTCTCGCCATTCCTAGCCTTCCCGATCAGCCAGCATTCGCCGCAGTCTGCGCTCGACGATGTCGGCCTCGGGGTGTACGGGCAGACGACGTCCACGTTTGTAGATCGTGTGGACCTGTCCGTTGGGGCACGGGTGGACTATGAGCGCAAGACCGCCGTGCTCAACACGTTCTTCGAGCCGGCGATCGCCCCGGATCGGCTGGTAGAGCCGGAGGCGAGTTTTGCCACGCTGTCACCGCATGTATCGATCGCGGTCCGGGTGCAGCCCGGAAAGATGGTGTACGGCACAGTGGGCCGCGGATTCAAGGCGGGCGGTTTTAACGCTGCGTCGCCGGCGGGACTCGAGGCCTACGCGGAAGAGCACACCAGAAATTTCGAGGGAGGGGCGAAGACCACGTGGGCCGGTGGCCGGGTGACGGCCAATGCCGCCGTGTTCCGAATTGAGTGGGACGATCTGCAGCTGAACCTGCCGGACCCTACTGTGCCGGGGCAGTTTTACATTGCCAACGTCGGCAGCGCCGTCAGCAAGGGCGTCGAGTTCGAGCTGCAGGCGCGCGTGCGCCCAGGTGTAGATCTGTTCAGCGCCATCGGCTACACCGATGCACGCTTCGAAGAGGGCAGCGTGTCGAGCGGTGTCCCGGTGGCGGGCAATGACATTCCCAACACGCCTGAATACACAGCCACGTTCGGCGTGCAGGTGTCCCGTACATTGCGACTCAACGAGACAGTGTTCGCCCGCGCCGAGGTGACGCGTTACGGCGCGTTCAGCTACGACGACCTGAACACGGCAGGACAAAGCGCCTATGCGCTGGCGAACGTTCGGGCTGGCCTGCGGGGCCGATTTGTGTTCGCCGAGTTGTGGGTCAGGAACCTGCTGGACACGCGATATATCCCCGTGGCGCTGCCCTTCGATCCTCAGCTCGCCCCCTCCGGGTTTCTCGGTGAGAGCGGCGCGCCGCGCACATTCGGCGTCAGTGCTGGAGTCACATTTTGACGGCCTCTCGTGAGGGCCCCCGGAGGAGCGCGATGGTGAGGAGAGGATTCATCGCAGGGTTGGCGCTTGTCGCGGCCTCAGGCGTGGGGTTGAGCGGCCAGGGTGCGACAGACTCTGACTGGTCGCAGTGGAGGGGTCCAGACCGCTCGGGTCGCTCGTTGGAGACAGGTCTGCTGACGGAGTGGCCGGACGCGGGACCGCCGCAGGTCTGGTCGGTGTCGAACGTTGGGGTGGGGCTTGGTTCGGTTGCTGTGGGCGGCGATCGTCTCTTCGTGCAGGGCATCCAGGACGGCCGGAGCGCCGTGTCGGCGCTGCGCCGCGCCGATGGCACACGACTCTGGGTGCGCAATCTCGGTGCGGCCGGCCAGAACCGTGAGGGGTCGGGCCCGCGCGGGACGCCGACCGTCGACGGCGACCGGGTGTACGTATTGACCGAGCAGGGCGACCTGGCGTGCCTGCGCGCTGACGATGGCAGCGTCGTCTGGCAGAGGAACATTCTGACCGACTTCCGCGGGCGCAATCCCGGGTGGATGATCAGCGAGTCGCCGCTGGTTGACGGCAATCGAGTTATCGTCGCGCCAGGCGGTCGCGGCGCCGGGATCGTGGCGCTCGACAAGATGACCGGCGACACGATCTGGGTCGCCAAGGAACTCAGCGATCAAGCGGGGTACGCGTCACCGATCGTCGCCGATGTTGGCGGGGTGCGGACGGTGATGACGCTGACGGGTGCGGCGGGCGTCGGGGTACGCGCGTCCGATGGCAAGCTGATGTGGCGACACCAGGCGGCGGCCAACAGAACCGCCAACATCACCACGCCGATCTTCCACGACAACAAGGTGTTTTATAGTGCGTCCTACGGAACGGGCGGCACGTTGCTTGGCCTCCGCGCCGAAGCTGGTGAGGTGGTCGCGCAGGAGATCTACCGCACCCGCGACATGCAGAACCATCACGGGGGTATCGTGCTCGTTGACGGTTATCTGTACGGGTTCAATAATTCGATCCTGACATGCCTGGAGTTTGCGACCGGCACGATGATGTGGCGGCACCGGAGCGTCGGCAAAGGCTCGCTGAGTTATGCAGATGGACACTTGTATATCCTCAGTGAGAGTGGCGTCGTCGGCCTGGTCGAGGCCACGCCGGAGGGCTATCGGGAACAGGGACGCTTCAGGATCGCCACCGGTCGGGGGGCGCCGGCTCGTGCCCATCCGGCCATCAGCAACGGACGACTCTACTTGCGGAATCAGGGTACGCTTTTCGCGTTCAAAATTCAGACTCAGTGAGGGAGACCATGACGAGAATGACCACGACTGCCATTGGCAACTGGCTCGTGCTGTGCGGGTTGTTGATTGCGTTTTCCGCTGTCGGTCAGGCGCAGGTCGGCGCCGGTGACGTGACGCAGTGGCGGGGTACGAATCGGGATGGCGTCATCACGGGGTTCGCTGAACCAGCCGCATGGCCCGAGCAGCTGACGCAGCGCTGGAAAATCGAAGTCGGACTTGGGTACGCGACGCCCCTTGTCGTGGGTACTCGAGTGTACATGTTCGCCCGGCAGGGCGACGACGAGGTGATGAGCGCGATCGATGCTGACAGCGGCAAGCAACTGTGGCGCACGGCGTACCCTGCACCCTTCACGATGCACAGTGCGGCCACGGGGCACGGCGCAGGACCCAAATCGACGCCAGTGTTGTCCAACGGGCGCCTGTTTGCGATCGGCATGACCGGCGTCGTCACGGCCTTTGATGCTGAGTCCGGGGCTCAGGTCTGGCAGAAACCAGGTTCCCCCCTGGTTCCGTTGTACACGACGCATTCCTTCTCGCCGGTTGTCGAAGGTGACACGGTGATTTTTCACCTTGGCGGGGAGGAGCAGGGCGAACTGACCGCCTTCGACGTCGATTCGGGTGACGTGGTGTGGAGCTGGGGCGGCGATGCGCCCGGGTACGGTTCTCCGATCGTCGCCACGTTCGGCGGCGTGCGTCAGCTCGTGACCATCACGAAGGGCAAGCTTGTGGGCGTTGATGCCGCGACGGGTGTGCTGCTCTGGGAGCAGACGTTCGTGAGCGGCAACTCAACCAACTCGATCACGCCTGTACTGTACGGCCAGACCGTGATCGCCTGGGGACACGGTGGCCCGACTACGGCTGTGCGCGTGGCGCAGCAGAACAGCCAGTGGGTGGTCGAGACCGTGTGGGAGAACGCCGAGATTCCCGGACGCATGAGTAACGCCGTCCTGTCCGGCGACGTCATGTTCGGCCTTTCGACCAGAAACTCCGGTCAGTATTACGCGATCAATGCAGCGACAGGAGAGATGTTGTGGACGTCCGTCGGGCGCCAGGCCGGCAACGTTGCGATGGCCAGGGCGGGCGACGTGCTGTTCAGCCTCGAGGACGACGGCGAACTCGTGATCCTGCGGGCGAGCCAGACCGGGTTCGAACCGGTGCGCCGTTATACCGTGGCAGAGGATGAGACGTGGACGCAGCCGGCTATCTCCGGCGATCGGGTGTTTGTGAAGGACGTCTCGACACTCACGCTCTGGACACTGAACTGACCGCGAAACCCTAGCAGTCCGTGGCACAAGTCCGGCGTCGCACCTAACGCGGATTTCACGAGCGGGGCCATGCCCCCCTGCCAGGTACTGCTGAAATCCGCGCTAGACGTGCGATGCGCCTCACACGAATTTCACTCGGGCGTGCCACCCCTACGGGTAGTGAGGAGACTGATCGCTGCGTGCTCGCCGGACGCGGGTACCGAATGCGGCGACTCGAGAGCGACGCGCTCATGGAATGCGCGCTCGCGGACAAGGCGGGACGACTAGCGCGGATTTCACCTGTACCTGGCACTCGCTCGTGGTACTCCTGCGGGTAGAGAAGGGCTGATGGCTGCGTGCTCTCTGGATCTGGATCTGGATCTGGATCTGGATCTGCACACGCGGGTATTGATTGCGGTTACTCGGGCGCTGCGCGCTCATGAAATCCGCGCCGAGCATACCGCCTGTATGTGACGGAGGAGCAACGCAGGTCGCGAGGATGCGTCGCTCGTCGAATGCAGACGGACTTTTACCACGGGTTGCTAGCCTAGGATCTGCTTCGCGATGGTCTGGAGCTGGAGATTCGACGTGCCTTCGTAGATTTGGCCGATTTTCGCGTCGCGATACAGTTTCTCGACCGGATAGTCCTTGACGAAGCCGTATCCGCCGAAGAGATTGACGGCGAGCGACGTGACGCGCTCGGCAACCTCCGACGTAAGAAGCTTGCACATGGCCGCCTCCTTCAGGAAGGGCTCCCCGGCGATCCGCAGCCTCGCGGCGTTGTAGACCGTCAGCCGTGCAGCTTCAAGCTCGGTCGCCGCGTGGGCGATCTGGAACTGCACCGCCTGAAAGTCTGCGATCGCTTTCCCGAACTGCCGGCGCTCCTTGGTGTACTGGATGGCGTGGTCGAGCGCGCCCTGCGCCAAACCGATCATCTGCGCACCGATGCCAATTCGTCCTTCGTTCAACGTCTCGATGGCGACTTTGTACCCCTTGCCGATCTCACCGAGCACGTTGGCACGGGGTACGCGGCAGTCTTCCAGCAGCAGTTCGCAGGTACTGCTTGCGCGGATGCCAAGCTTGTCTTCCTTCTTGCCAACGGAGAAACCTGGAAAGTCGCGTTCAACGACGAAAGCCGTGATGCCCCGATAGCCCGCGTTCGGATCGATCGTGGCGAAGATGATGAAGACGTCGGCTTCGTTGCCATTGGTGATCCAGAGCTTGCGACCATTGACGACAAATCCGTCCGCGTGCTCCACGGCGCGCGACCCGAGGGCGAACGCGTCGCTCCCCGATCCCGCCTCCGACAGGGCGTAGGCGCCGACGGCGCTGCCGGCCAGCCTTGGGAGATACTGCCCGACTAGATCCGGTGTGCCCCAGCGGAGCAGCGCATTGATGACGAGCGTGTTTTGCACGTCGACCATGGCGGCAATCGAGGGATCAACGCGGGACAGCGCCTCGATCGCCAGGATCGCGTGAAAGAACGACGCCCCTGCACCACCGTGCGCTTCGGGTATTTCGATGCCCATGACACCGAGATCGAACAGCTGATCGATGAGCGGGCGGGGGATCGCGCCTTGTTCGTCCATGCTGCGGACAAGTGGGCGTATCTCACGGTCGGCGAATTCGTACACGCTCTGGCTGAATAGCGCTTCGTCCTCGTGGAGCGTTGTGAGGCCCCGTGTCGTCTGGTCCATCGTGGCAGGTTCCATCATCCCCTAAGAATACGGCCTCGCCGTCCCTGGAAAAAGCACGGGTTGCGAGAATCGAAAACGTTCGAAACCGACAATGGGTGCGCGACGGCATGCGAATCGGGTTTCGGGGCCGTTACCTCGGAATCGGGAGTATCATCGAGAGCAATGTCCCGCACACTAATTGCCGTGTGCCTGGCGCTGGCTGTCGGCCTCTACGCGGTGGGTACCGGCCACCCGCAGGCTGCGCAGCAGGAGGCCTCACAGACTGCCCCACAGGGCGGAGATGCCCAGGGGGCTGGCGCGCCCGCGGCCGATGCGCAACAGACCGACGACACGCCCCAGGCGACATTCCGCGCCGACATCAACTTCGTCCGCGTTGACGTGATCGTCAGCGACGACGATGGCGAACCGGTCATGGATCTGACGGCGGACGACTTTGAGGTGTTCGAGGACGGCGAGCGGCAGGAGATCGAGCAGTTCCGGCTCATTCGCGTGGATGGCACCGTGGAGCCGGGCGCGCCGCGTCCACGACAGCTTCGCAACGCAATCGACGCTGAGATTGAGCTGGAGCGCGATGACGTGCGCCTGTTCATGTTCTTTTTCGACGACTATCACGTGCGGCTTTCGAATTCGCGATCGGTGCAGGAACCGCTCATTCGCTTTGTGGAATCGCTCGGACCCAACGACGTGGTGGGCATGATGTACCCGCTGACGCCTCTCGACGCGATCTCCTTCACGCGAAACCATGCGTCCGTCATCCGCGCAATCCAGCGCTTCGAGGGACGCAAGTTCGACTACACGCCGCGCAACATGGCCGAGGAGCAGTACGCGCACGCCCCGAGCGAGATCGTCGAGAAGCTTCGCAATGAGATCACCATGGGCGCGCTGCGCAGCCTGGCGACGCACCTGGGTGGCTTGCGCGAGGGACGCAAGGCGATTATTTACGTCAGTGAAGGGCTGACCGCGGTCCTGCCGCCGCAGCTCAGGAATATGGACGCGTCCCTTGGGAGACTGGGGAATCCCAACGCGAGAAACCCGATGTTAGGCGAGAACGACCCGCGGGAGCAGACCGCTGCAGTGTTCGGTGCGGCGGAGCTGTACTCGAACCTGCGGCGAGTGTTTGCCGCCGCCAACCGCAACAACGCCGCGATCTATACGCTCGACCCACGTGGCTTGGCAGCATTCGAGTTCGACATCGATCAGGCCGTCGGCATGAGGCAGGATGCGCGGTCGCTGCAGATGACGCAGGATACGCTGCGCACGCTGGCCGAGGAGACTGATGGGCGTGCCATCGTGAATCGAAACGACCTGGCGCCCGGCCTTGCGCAGATCATGCGCGACTCAAGTTTCTACTACCTACTCGGGTACAACTCGTCGGAGGCGCCGACCGATGGCAACTTCCACGAGATTCGCGTTCGATTGAAGCGCGGTGGCCTGGACGTGCGGGCACGCAAGGGTTACTGGGCGCTGACCGACGCGGACGTCGTACGTGCCACCACGGTGGTCCCAGAAACGCCGAAGCCGATCCAGCAGGCGTTGGCCTCGATTGCCGCGTCGGTTCAGGCTGGCAAGTACGTGCGGACGTGGCTGGGAACGGCGCGTGCCGAGTCTGGCAAGACAGAGGTCACGCTCGTCTGGGAGCCGCTTCCACCGCGGCCCGGTGCGCGCGGCAATCAGCCGGACGCGGGGAGTGTGTCCCTGATTGCGGCGACGATGGGTGGCGATCTGGTGTTCCGGGGTCGAACTGGGGGCGCCGGGGCGTCCAGCGCGACGCTTGCGCCCGACACGCAGCGGCTTGTGTTCGAGGCGGTCCCGGGCGAGCTCGAACTGAGGATGACGGTTGAGGAGGGGGCCGGTGGAGGCATGCTGGATCGAGAGATTCGCACGTTCACCGTGCCCGATCTGACATCGCCCGATGCGGCGATCAGCACCCCCCGGGTCTATCGCGGACGGACCGCGCTGGACTTCCGAGCGATCGCTGGGAACGCTGACGCGGTGCCGACGGCCGCTCGAGAGTTTTCGCGGACGGAGCGGCTACTTATTCGCTTCGACATCTATGGAAACGCGACCCCGACGGCGGCGCTGCTCAACCGCGCTGGTGAGAAACGTGCCGATGTGCCGGTGACGGCCGCGACCGTTGGCGGGACGCATAAGATCGACTTGGCCCTCGGTTCGATCGCCCCGGGCGAATACCTGATCGAGATCACCGCGACTGGCGCAACCGGCGAGACGAAGGAGCTTGTTCCGCTGCGGGTTGGCGCGTAGTCTCGTCTCGGGCCTCCAGGACGAATCCAACTTCGTACGCGCCGCTTGCAGAGACCGCGGCCCTGAGTTCCTTCGCAACTGGACAGAGGAGTCATGTGGCGCCGCTCCGTGTGCGCGATTCCATATCTAGATACAATTGGGCAGCATGAAGAATGCGACCCAGAGCGCCACGGGGGCACGCCCCGCGCAGCGCAAAGAACCGTTCACGACGGTCTCCGGGCGCGTCATCGATCCGCTGTACACACCGTCTGACATCTCCTCGCTCAACTATCAGCGCGACCTGGGAGACCCCGGAGAGTTTCCGTACACGCGCGGGATCCATGCCTCGGGTTATGGCGGCAAGCTCTGGACGATGCGGCAGTTCGCCGGGTTCGGCACGCCGGAAGAGACCAACGAGCGCTATCAGCAACTGCTGGCGGCCGGCGGCACCGGCCTGAGCATTGCGTTCGACTTACCGACGCTCATGGGGCGGGATCCGGACGATGCGCTGTCGCTCGGTGAGGTGGGCAAGTGCGGTGTCAGCGTCTCCTCGCTTGCCGACATGGAGGCGCTCTGCAAAGGCATCGACCTGGGCGGGATCACGTCGTCGATGACGATCAATTCACCGGCCGCCATGATCTTCGCGATGTATCTGGTCGTGGCCGAAAAGCAGGGCGCCAGCTGGCAAGCGCTGTCTGGCACGATTCAGAACGACATTCTCAAAGAGTTCATCGCGCAGAAGGAGTTCATCTACCCGCCTCGTCCGTCGATGCGGCTTGTCACCGACGTCTTCACGTTCTGCGCTGGGCACGTGCCGAAGTGGAACACGATATCCGTCAGCGGGTACCACATCCGCGAGGCAGGTTCGACCGCGGCGCAGGAACTGGCGTTCACGCTGCGCGACGGTATCGAGTACGTGCAATACGGGATCGACGCGGGCCTCGACGTGGACGAGTTTGCGCCGCGCATCTCGTTCTTCTTCAACTCACATAGTGACTTTTTCGAGGAGATCGCGAAGTACCGGGCGGCTCGCCGCATCTGGGCGCACGTGATGCGGGATCGGTTCAAGGCCAAGAACCCGCGCTCCTGGAAACTTCGCTTCCACGCACAAACTGCGGGTGTGTCGCTCACGGTGCAGCAGCCCTACAACAACGTCGTCCGGACAGCCTTGCAGGCGCTTGCCCCTGTGCTCGGCGGTGGGCAGTCGCTGCATACCAACTCGCTCGATGAGGCGTTTGCACTGCCGACCGCCGACGCAGCCACGCTGGCCCTGCGGACGCAGCAGATCATTGCCTACGAAACAGGTGTGACGGATGTGACTGATCCGCTCGGCGGCTCCTATTTCGTGGAGAAGCTGACGCGCGACCTGGAAGAGGAGACGTTGGCCTATTTCGACACGATCGATCGGATGGGCGGCATGGTTGAGGCGATCGAGCATGGCTATCCTCAGAAGGAGATCGCCGAAAGCGCCTACATGTATCAGAGCGCGGTGGAGGCGGGCGAGAGGATCGTCGTTGGTGTGAATGCGTTCGTGGCAGAGACCGAGGAACCGATCCCGCTGCTCTACGTCGATCAGTCGGCCGCCGATGCACAGTTGGCCAGACTCGCGAGTGTGAAGGCGACCCGTGACGACACAGCGGTCCAACAATCGCTCGACCGGTTGAAGGCAGGCGCCGCGGGCGATGCCAATACGATGCCCTTGTTGCTTGACGCGGTGCGCGCCTATGCGACGCTTGGTGAGATGTGCGACGTTCTACGCGAGGTGTGGGGCGAGTACGAAGAGATTCCCGTTATTTAGCCCCAGAACGAAGGCAGCAGACCGTGGAGCACAAGATACGCGTCGTCATTGCGAAACCGGGCCTCGACGGGCACGACCGGGGTGCCAGGGTGATCGCCCGAGCGTTGCGCGATGCGGGGATGGAAGTGATCTACACGGGGCTGAGGCAGACGCCGGAACAGATCGTCGCGGCTGCGCTTCAGGAGGACGCCGATGTGATCGGCCTCTCTATCCTTTCCGGTGCGCACATGCACATCTGTCCGCGCATCATGTCCTTACTCGAGGCCCAGGGGCTTCGGGACGTGCTCGTGGTGGTCGGCGGTATCATCCCCGACCTTGATATACCGAAGCTGAACGAGATCGGCGTGCGGGGCATTTTTCTTCCGGGCACGACGATGCAGAACATCGTCGACTACATTAAAGAGAACGTCCGGTCGCGCGTAGAAACATCCTGAGTACTTCCGTCACTCACTCGCAGCCTTGCGGGAAGAGGCCGGAAACCGCCTGCCGGCTCCATGACACACAGCATGCCTGACGTACAGAACGCCGACCATCCGATCGCACTTCCAGAGAAGCCGGCCCTCGAAGGTCTTGAGGCGAAGTGGAACGCCCGCTGGGAGGCCGAGCACACGTACCGGTTTGACCGTGAGCGTCCGCGTAAGGACGTGTATTCGATTGACACGCCGCCGCCGACCGTCAGCGGGTCGTTGCACATCGGCCACGTGTTTTCCTACACGCATACCGATGTCATCGCCCGGTTTAAGCGCATGCGCGGCAAGGCGGTGTTCTATCCGATGGGTTGGGACGACAACGGTCTCCCGACCGAGCGGCGGGTCCAGAACTACTACGGTGTGCGATGCGATCCGTCGCTGGCCTACGATCCTGGATTTCGACCGCCGGAGAAGCCTGGCAAACGTGCGGTGCCGGTGTCGCGACCTAATTTTGTCGAGCTGTGCCATCGCCTGACGGCGGAGGACGAGAAGGCGTTCGAGCATCTCTGGCGTCATCTCGGGTTGTCGGTGGACTGGTCAATGACCTACGCCACGATCGACCAGCGCGCGCAACGTGCGTCGCAGACTGCATTCCTGCGTATGCTGGCTCGCGGCGCTGCCTACCAACTCGAGGCGCCCACGCTGTGGGATGTGGATTTCCGTACCGCCGTGGCGCAGGCTGAACTCGAAGATCGCGAACAGGCGGGGGCCTATCATCGGATTCGGTTCGAGCGCACGGGCGCGTCGGCGGCACCCGATGCGGGTGGGTACGTCGAGATCGAGACGACGCGGCCGGAATTGCTGGCGGCCTGTGTTGCCCTGGTGGCGCATCCAGACGACGAACGATACCAACCGCTGTTCGGTGCCGAGGTGACGACACCGCTATTTGGCGTATCGGTACCGGTGCGTGCGCACGCGCTGGCCGACCCCGCCAAGGGAAGCGGTATTGCGATGATCTGCACATTCGGCGATATCACCGACGTCACCTGGTGGCGTGAGTTGGCGTTGCCGGTCCGTGCCGTGATCATGCCGAACGGCGCGCTTCGCCCGGTCTCCTGGGGCACGCAGGGTTGGGAGTCGCGCGATCCGGCACGCGCGCAGCGCGCGTACGACCAGCTCGCCGAACTCTCGGCGTCGAAAGCTCGCGCGCGTACGGTGGAGCTGCTTCGCGAGTCGGGCGACCTGCTTGGAGAGCCGCGGCCGATCACGCACCAGGTCAAGTTCTTCGAAAAGGGTGACAGGCCGCTGGAGATCGTGACCAGCCGGCAGTGGTTCATCAAGACCGTAGACTACCGGGACGCGCTCATCACGCGCGGCAGCCAGTTGCAGTGGCATCCCGAGTACATGCGGCACCGGTACGAAAACTGGGTGGATGGCCTCACGGGTGACTGGTGCATTAGCCGGCAACGGTTTTTCGGCGTGCCGTTTCCGCTCTGGTATGCGATGCGAGCCGATGGCAGCGTCGATTACCAACACCCGCTCGTGCCGGACGAATCGAGGCTCCCCGTGGATCCCTCAACGGACGTGCCGGCCGGCTACCAGGCGGAGCAGCGCGGGGAGCCCGACGGCTTTGCGGCCGACCCGGATGTGATGGACACCTGGGCCACATCCTCGGTGACGCCGCAGATCGCCGGGGGGTGGCTGGAGGATCCAGACCTGTTCGGTCGAGTGTTTCCGATGGATCTGCGGCCGCAGGCCCACGACATCATCCGCACGTGGTTGTTTACGACCGTGTTGCGCGCGCACGTTGAGCACGACGAGTTGCCGTGGAGGAACGCAGCGATTTCCGGCTTCGTGACCGATCCAGATCGCAAGAAGATGTCAAAGTCCAAGGGCAATGTTGTGACGCCGATGGGCTTGCTGGAGAGTCACGGGTCTGACGCCGTGCGCTACTGGTCGGCGCGTATCCGTAGCGGCAGCAACACCACGTTGGATGCGACGAATGCGAACCAGATGAAGGTGGGACGCCGTCTGGCCATCAAGCTACTCAACGCGGCCAGGTTCGCGCTCATGCAGGCGACTCCCCGGGGTCCGATCACCGAGCCGCTCGATCGGGGGATGCTCAGCAGTTTGGCGCTGCTCGTCGAGGAATCGACGGAACATCTCGAGGCGTATGACTATGCGCGGGTCCTCGAACGCACCGAGCGTTTCTTCTGGTCCTTCTGCGACGACTATCTTGAGCTTGTGAAAGCGCGGCGGTACGGCGACTTCACGCCCGAGGGTGCCGCGTCGGCCAACAGCGCCATGCTGGTGGCGCTCTCGACCATGTTGCGGCTGTTCGCTCCCTATCTGCCGTTTGTCACCGAGGAGGTCTGGTCCTGGTGGCGTCCCGGGTCGATCCACCAGGCGGCGTGGCCGACCAGCGACGAGGTCGTCGCACCGATCGGTGGGGCCGATAGTGCGACCGTCACCGTCTTTCTCCAGACCCAGCTCGCGTTGGCGGACATCCGTCGCATTAAGGCGGCTGCGAAGCGACCGGTCAAAGCCGTTATCGAGCGAGCGGTACTGCCAGTGGCGTTGGAGACCCTGAGCCCAGCCGAGAGAGACCTCAACGCCGCTGCCCACATCCGCGAATTGGTCTTCGCAGACGTCGCCGAGCCCGAGATCACGTTCGCTGAGGAGTCGCTGGCGTGAAGCGAGTGCCGTTTTCGGCGCTCAATTCAGACGCCTATCGGGAGATCGTGCGGCGCGCGTTGGCGGAGGATGTCGGCCACGGCGATGTGACGACCGATGCGGTCATCGATCGTCGTCAGCAGGCACGCGCGGTCATGCTCTCGAAATCGTCGTGTGTGATCGCCGGCCTTGACATCGCATCGGAGACGTTCCGGCAGCTCGATCCGCAGGTTGTGGTGGCGGTGCGGAGCACGGACGGTGACTGGTGCGAGCCGGGCCTGGTCGTGGCGGAATATCGAGGCAAGGCCGGCGCTTTGCTGACAGCCGAACGCACGGCGCTCAATTTCGTTCAGCGATTGTCAGGGATCGCCACGTGCACGCGCAAGTTTGTGGACGCCGCCGAGGGTCGGGCCATCGTGCTCGACACCCGCAAGACGACGCCACTGCTTCGCGTACTTGAGAAATACGCGGTCCGGGCCGGGGGCGGCGTGAATCACCGCACGGGTCTGGACACCGGTATCCTGATTAAAGACAACCATGCGCGCCTCGCCGGCGGGGTCGGGAGCGCGGTCGCACGTATGCGTGCGGTAGCCGGTGAAATGCCCACTGAGGTAGAAGCGCAAACGCTGGATGAGGTGGACGAAGCGGTGCAGGCGGGCGCCGAGATTGTGCTCCTCGATAACATGTCGACGCCCGATATCCTCGAGGCAGTGACGCGATGTCGCGGGCGGGCGAAGACCGAGATTTCTGGCGGCGTGACGCTGTCTCGCATGGACGAGTTGGCAGCGACAGGCGCCGACTACATTTCTATCGGGGCGCTGACACATTCGGCTCCAGCCATCGACCTGAGCCTCGAGATAGAACCCGTCTGAGAGGGTGTTCGTGGTTGAAGCGCTTTTCATGACCGTGCGGCGTTCGAGCAGCCGTAATGCGAAAGGGTTCGGGTATTCGGCGGGACCGACGCGGCGCAGCAGCAGTACGATGGCTCGCCCAGTCGGTACACGGGCTATTTGAAAAGCGCTCTAGCAGGCTGCTGAAAAACTCCGTGAAATGGGATCGACAGATCGATCCCGGCGTACTACCATGCTCCCAACACCGCTGAAGGGAGCCCCATCATGCGCGGACACGATGAGCAAAGCACTCACATGTTCAGCTACCTGTCGCCGGAACAGCGCGTGCCAGCCGACCATCCGCTCCGCGCGGTTCGCGCGCTGACGGACGAAGCGCTGAGAACGATGTCGCGCAGGTTCGCCGGCCTGTACGCCAACACAGGGCGTCCGTCGATCCCGCCGGAACAGCTGCTGCGCGCGTTGTTGCTGCAGGTGCTCTACACGGTGCGGAGCGAGCGGCTGCTGATGGAAGAGCTCAATTACAACCTGCTGTTCCGCTGGTTCGTGGGCTTGAATTTGGACGACCCGGTTTGGCATCCCACCACGTTTACCAAGAATCGCGACCGGCTGCTGGCGGGCGATCTCGCGGCCGCCTTCTTTGATGCGGTGCAGGCCCACGCGCGGGCGGCCGGGCTGCTCTCGGACGAACACTTCACTGTGGATGGGACCCAATTGGAAGCGTGGGCCAGCCTGAAGAGCTTTCGGTGCCGGGACGCGGCGGAGAGCGACCCGCCCGATGACCCCGGGAATCCCACGGTCAACTTCCACGGGGAGCGGCGGCGCAACGACACGCACCAGTCGACGACCGATCCGGAGGCGATGCTGCCTCGGAAGGGCCAGGGGAAGGAAGCCAAGCTGGCGTATCTGGGCCACGTGCTGCTGGACAATCGACAGGGACTTGTCGCCAACGTCTGCGCGACTCACGCGACGGGGACCGCCGAACGCGAGGCAGCGGCGCTGTTGCTGGAGGCCAGCGCGCCGCCGGGCAGCACGGTCGGGGCGGACAAGGGCTACGATGTGGCAAGCTTTGTGGCCGCTGTCCGTATCCGGGCCGTCACGCCCCACGTTGCTCAGAAGGTCCGCTGGAGTGCGATCGATGGCCGGACCACGCGGCATGCGGGCTATCACGTCAGTCAGCGGAAACGGAAACTCGTAGAACAGGTCTTTGGCTGGATGAAGACCGTCGGCGGCTTGCGCAAACTCCGGCATCGCGGTGTCGCCCTCGTGGATTGGCAGCTTACCTTCGCCGCCACGGTCTATAACTTGGTCCGGCTGCGGAATCTGGAGGCGAGGTGTCCCTGATCACCGGCCGCGCGTGTCGCCGGCCCCTTGATCGGGGCCAGCGCACAGCCGTGCGCACCGTTGTCGGTCGGTGGTGACTCGCATGATCCTTAGAAAACGGCCCGATCACCCGGGTTCTTCAGCAGCCTGCTAGTCGTGCCGATGTCAGATCCACATCCACAACCGTTGCCCGATGACCTTGCGGCGCCGCTCGCGCACGCTGCGGACAGGCTAGGGCCTTTCGGGCGCGAGGTGCGTTGGTATTCGGACGTACCTTCCACCAACGACGTCGCGGCGGCGTGGGCCGAGCGCGGCGCGCGCGAAGGCTGCGTCGTCGTGGCCGACGGCCAGTCGGCTGGTCGAGGGCGCCAAGGCAGGTGTTGGGCGTCGCCCTCCGGCGCCGGGTTGTATGTGTCGACTGTGGTGCGGCCGGTGGAGCATGTGCTTCCACTGCTGACGATCGCGGCAGGGGTGGGTGTGTGCGACGGCATTCAGGCCGCGACCGGGCTTGTACCGGATCTGAAGTGGCCCAACGATGTGCTCATGAACGGGCGCAAGGTGGCAGGTGTGCTGGCAGAAGCCACATCTTCTGCCACCGGCACCCGTGTGGTGCTGGGCGTCGGGATCAACGTGTCGATCGCAGCGTATCCATCCGAGATAGCCGACCTCGCGACAAGCCTTGAGCGAGAGCGTGGCGGGCCGGTGGCCCGTGGACACGTGCTCGCCGAATGCTTGTGCGGCTTCGCGCATCGATATCAGGACCTTATCGACGGCCGATGTGGCGGGGTGCTTGACGCCTGGCGCGGCCTCGCGGCCGCCACGGCTGGACGACGCGTGCGGTGGAGCGAGGCTGGTGAGCTCCGAGAGGGGGCAGCAGAAGGGATCGACGATTCCGGAGCGCTCGTCGTGCGTACCGACGCCGGTCAAACACGGATCACGGCCGGGAAGGTGCGATGGCTGTGAACGAGGACGCCGGCTCCTACTGCCGTTCGGTCGAGGCCTACCTGTGCCGCAAGAACGATGGACATTTGATTCGCATCGTCGGTCCCGCCTTCGAGCAGGTGTGCGGGTGGGCGGCTCGCGGGATCGCCCTCGCGATCGTGTACCGAGGCATTGATCGGTACTTCGAGCGGTACTACGCCAAGGGGCCGCGCCGCAGACCCGCCCGCGTGGAATTCTGCGAAGCGGACATCCTGGACGTCTTCGACGAATGGAAACGTGCGGTCGGTGTTACTGCCGGCGCGCCGGTTGACGACACCTCCTCGGATGAGGGCGCGGCCACCAGAAGGCGGGCAAGTTTGCCGGCACATCTCGATCGGGTCGTGGCGCGGCTTACGGCGCTTCGCTCTGGTGAGCGGCGGCCGCTGCACACCGTGCTGGACGAGATCGTCAGGGAGATCGACACGCTGCGGGCCGGCGCCAAGAGCCTGCGTGGGTCGGCCCGCGAGGCCGTTCTGGAACGGTTGCGCGGGCTCGATCGGCGCCTACATGAGGCGGCCCGCGCCGACTGTGACGCATCGACGCTGGATAGCGTTGTCAAAGAAGCGGACGTGCTCCTCGCCGCGTTTCGCGATCGGATGTCCACAGAAGTCTACGCCCGGTCGCAGCGGGCGTGTATCGATCGCCTGATTCGCGAGCGTCTTCACCTGCCAACCGTCGCGTTCGACTAACCGCATGTCCCTGCAGCCGGGATCGGTGATCACCGTGGGGGTCGAAAAGCCGGCGACCGGGGGCCGAATGTTGGCCCGGCATGAGGGGCAGGTGGTGCTCGTGTGGGGCGCGATTCCCGGCGAGCGGATTCGGGCTCGCATCGAACGGGTTGGCCGCGACGTGTTGTTTGCCGAGACCGCAGAGGTGCTCATGCCCTCGCCCGACCGGCGCGACACAGGAGCCGACTGGCGATGCGGCGGCAATGCGTTGGCGTACATCGGGTACGAGCGTCAGACGCGACTCAAAGCCGAGATCATTCGAGAGACGCTTGGGCGGATCGGACGCGTGTGGCTTTCGGCGTTGCCTGTGGTGGTGGCGTCGCAGGAGCGCGGCTACCGAATGCGCGCGCGTCTGCACGCGCGCGATCGCCGACTGGGGTTTCTGTTGGAAGGCACACACCGATTGTGCGACGTGGGGACGACGGGTCAGCTCTTGCCAGAGACGCTGGCGTGGATCGCCGAGGCCGAGCAGATCATCGTGCAGGAACGCCTGAGCGGTCTCGCTGGCCTCGGGCTTGCGGAGGACGTGGCTGGCGGCCAGCGTGTCTGCCATCTCCATTTGGTCGGAGGTACCGACGCCGCACCGTTTGCCAGGCTGGCGGAGGGCGGGCGGCTCACTGGGCTCTCGGCTGAGCGGGCTGATCGGACAGAGGTCGAACAGCTGATGGGCGTCCCGTATGTGCACGACGTCGTCACGACGCAGGCGGGCGACGCGGCGTTGACCCTACGGCTCCGCCATCATGTCCGAGGGTTTTTTCAGGGCAATCGTTTTCTTCTCGAGCCGCTCGTTCGTCACGTGGTTGGACTGATCCCACCGGGACCGGTCGTGGACCTGTACGCCGGTGTTGGGATATTCGGACTGGCGCTGGCGGCGGCGGGCCAAGAGGCCGTGACGCTCGTGGAGGGCGATCCAGTCAGCGGTGCCGACCTGGCGTCGAACGCGGAGCCATTCGGACCCCAGGTCAGAGTGGACAGGCGCAGCGTCGAGGCGTTTCTGTTGGGGGCGGATTCGTCGGACACCAGCGACAGTACACCGATACGCGCGGCCATCGATGCGGCGACGGTCGTCGTCGATCCGCCGCGCACGGGGTTATCGAAGGATGCGCTGAGCAGTCTCGTGCGGGCACGGCCCGCCCATCTCGTGTACGTGTCGTGCGACATCGCGACGCTTGCGCGCGATACACACGCACTGCTCGACGGCGGTTATGCGCTCGACCGTGTGACTGGTTTCGACCTGTTTCCCAACACGGCCCACGTTGAGACGGTCATCAGCTTTGCGCGGTTGGCCTAGCCACTGGTCCCCTCGTGTAGCCGCCGAGCCGTGTCTACATCCGTGGAGGGACCGAGATTCCCATCAGGTCCAGCGCACGTGTCAGCTGGTCGCGAAGGTAAATTACGGCACCCGCACGCCAACGCCGGACATCGTCGCGCTCTTCGTTCAGGATCTGGGAGCGATGGTAAAAGGCGTTGAACGCCTGGGCGAGTGAGAACGCATACTTGGCCAACACCGAGAACTCCAGCGTACGGATCACCTGCTCCACAATCTCGTCCAGACGCGATGCCTCCAGCACCAGCGCCCAGATCTCGTGACTGCCGTTATCGCCGGCGATCTCAGCGGCAGGGAGGTCCTTGAGTGACGCCAGAAGCGCCAGTTCATCCAGTCCGTCCCTGTGCAACAGCTTCTGGAAAATGTTGTTCGCGCGTACAACGGCGTACTGGATATACGGTCCACTCTCACCTTCGAAACTCAGCGCTTCTTCAAGATCGAACGCAATGATCTTGCCCCGCGAAAACTTGATCAGAAAGTAGCGGACCGCCGCGATGCCGATCATACGGCCGATGCGCTCGCTCTCGTCGCCGCTCAGTTCGGGGTTGCGTGAGGCGACCTCGCGGCCCGCGTTGCGCATCAGCGTGTCCAGCAGGTCGTCGGCCTTGACCCCGAGCCCCTTGCGTCCAGAGACCTCGACGAATGGACGTTTGGCGTCCTCGGAGTCGGGGGTAGGCGCATGTCCGAGTTCGCGGGCTGTCGCGTGTGATAACGCCACCATCTCATACGAGAAGTGATGCGAGTGCTGGGCGCCCAGAGGGTGTCCAGCAGCGACGAGGGCCTGCTTCAGGAGTTTCTGTAAATATGACTGACGGACGTCGATGACGTTGTACACGTAGGCCGCCCGTCCGAACGGCGGATGTTCATCCGTCCCGCCAGACGAGCAGGTTGCCCAGAGCTGGTTGTGAGGATCATCAACGAACACCCGATACTGGAAGTCCCTGCCGAGCAGCCCCAGCTTCCAGAACTGATACGCGATGTCCTTGCCGACGTAGGTGACGACGCCGTTTGACCGAACGATGACCTTCTCCCGTTCCGGCGCGTTCTCGCCATCGGGTTCTGGAATTGTGCCGTCGCCGGCTTCCTGACCTGGGGCTTTGGGTGCTGACTCCTCGCCGTCCTCGATCGCCATCACCCAGCATCCTGTGAGCCGGCCTTCGGTCTGGAGGTACACCGCGCCACTGGCCTTGAGGACCTCGAACGCGTGGGCCCAGAACTTCAGTCTGAGGATGTCGCCTTCCCAGGTCAGCAAGTCGTAGTCCACGTTCATCCGTGCCATCGTCTTCAAGTGATAGCGGACGATGCGCTCGGCGATGAAGTCGGCGATGGCGGCTGCGTCGCTGCCGCCCCGCTCAATGTCGTGGAGCGTCTCTGCGCGGTGCGTCAGCCGCTCCTTGTCTCCGTCGTACCACTCGGTGACCTGCGCGTAGAGATCCCAGCAGTAGTAGTCGAAACGTGTCGAATCGGCGATGGCGCGAATCTGATCCAGTGTCTTCTCCTGGAGGACTCGGAAGCCGACGACGACATCGGCAACCTGGACGCCCGTGTCATCGATGTAGTTCTGTACTTCGACGGGCACTCCGCGGAATCGCAGCACCCGGACAAGAGTGTCGCCGAGGGCCGAGTTGCGAAGATGGCCGATGTGCGCAGCCTTGTTGGGATTGATCGCCGTATGCTCGACGATCGCCTTGGCCGCCCCCGACGGGACAGCGTTGGCGTTCGGCGCCAATCGGTCGAGTAGAAACCCGCGCCGTTCGAGGAAGAGATTCAGATAGCCATTGGGTGCGGCCACGACTCGCGTCACACCGTCCAGCGTGCCAAACGCCTCCGCGATTTCTTGTGCGATGGCACGCGGTGCCTTCCGCAGCCGGCGCGCCAGTTCAAACGCGATCGGTGTGCCCAGGTCGCCAAGTTCTCGGTTCGGCGGGTACTCCAAGGCGACGAGGGCAGCGCCGGCTGGGTCGAGCGAGTAGAGGCCGTCCAACACACTTGTGACGTGCGCGCGGATGCGTTCTTGAACGGGCAGGATCATAGGGATATGGGCGTCGCGTGTTTGCGATTGTGGTTCTGCTGCAGTACGCTTTTTACGTGGCGTGTGAATGCTGGTTCATCGTGTGCGCGCCTGTGTATAGTCGTCTGGCGTGTTGATATTCAGGAGCAACCGACCGTCGCGATTGTACGGCGCCAACTGCTCCGGCCCCAGTTCTCTCACCTCGAGATCCAAAAGCGCTTCGTTGATGGTTAGTTCGCCGGCCGTGATCCGGCGGCGCAGATGTCTGGCAATCCGTCGTGCGTACGACGCACAGAGCGGATGACGACCATGCTCGTCCCGGGGCACCACGACATCGGCATCGCGGCCTTGCTCTGCCAGATACGTGAGAAACGGTGCGGTCAAGAACGGCATGTCGCAGCCCATCACAAGTGTTTGTTCCGTCGGCGCCTCCATGAGCGCCGTGTAGAGACCGCCCAGCGCTCCGGCCCCGGCGATCCGATCAACCACCACCCGGGCGTCCCTGGCCCGACCTCGCGATCGGTCGCTCGCGACGATCAGGATGTGTGGGGTGAGGCCGCGCAGCAGTGATAACTGCTGCTCGAGGATCGAACTCGCGCCGACGATCAAGGCACTCTTGTCGATGCCGCCGAGTCGCCGGGCCTGTCCGCCCGTCAGGATGGCCGCTGTCCAGGAGATACCCCATTAAAGCATGAACGAGACCAGTATCGGACGGCTGCTCGTTGCGAGCCTGCATCAGGCGATTGCGGATCTCCTGCCGACTCGTCTGGAGTTCTACGAGGAATGGTTGACGCCGGCCGGTCTGCGCGATGGTCGGATCGGATTGGCACCGCTGGCCGCGGTGCTGAGCTTCTTGCGCCGTGAGGGGGAGTCCTATCAGCTCGTGTCTGCGCGCGCCGGCGAGTACACCGCCGAGTGGGCGTTCGCCGACCTGTCGGCATTCACGCGCGGCGTAATCAGGGCAGCGCCGCCAGGCCTTCGAGCCCGCCTGGTGATGCGGGTGGTGCGTTCGGTGGTACGCCGTACGTGCCGGACCAGCCGGGCCAGCGTTCGATGGCGCAACGGGAGGGGAGGCGTGCGGATCCGAGCCTCGATTTTTTGTGGAGTGCGGGAAGCTGTTGAGGAGCCCCTGTGCGAATTTTATGCGTCGGCGATCCGCCGTTTGATGTTGCTCTTCTCGCTCGCCGCCGACGTAGAAACGGAACGGTGCCTCGGGACTGGGGGCGAGGACTGCCTGATGCAAATGAGTGTTCGGCCGGCGGAAGGTGCCGGCGATCAGGACGCGGTCTGAGAGCGCATGGCGGGACAGATCGAGTCGTGCTAAAATGTGCAATAGCTAAACCATGGCAGATGAAGGATTTCGAGAGATTCAGCTAAGGGTTAAGCAGCTCGTCTTCCTGTTCATGGCCGCCACGGTGGTGGCCGTCGTGGTGTTCTTGTGCGGTGTGATGGTCGGCCGAGGTGTTCAAGGATCGGTGGTCGGATCCGTCGAACAAGCCGGTTTCTATCCCGGCGCCGCCGAGCAAGGGCTATCGCCCGCACGGGCGGCCTCTACCGACAGCAACGCGCCGCTCACGGCCCAGGAGACGCTGACTTATTCGTCACTGCTTGAAGATCCGGAACCGCAGGCGGAACCGGTCGCGCCAGTGACTGAGCCCGCAACGGTTGTGTCGGAGCCGGTCGTCCTCACACAGCCTGCCCCTGTGTCACCACAGCCTGAGCCGGCGGTCGCGCCACCCCCAGCTGTCGCTACCGCGGCCCCGCCTGCCGCTAACCCAGGACCCGCTCCGGCGGTGGAGGCACCGGTTGCTGCGCGGCCACCGGCGACTGTGCCAGCGGCTGCCGACGCGGTCGCCGCGTTTGCTGAGCCGCCCGGTTCGGGTTTCGTTGTGCAGGTGGCTGCGGTTCGCCAACGCGCCCAGGCGAATGCGATCGCGAGTGGGCTGAGCGCCAAGGGCTACCCAGCGTTTGTGACTGTGTCGGGACCCAATTTCCGCGTACGGGTCGGGAAATACGCAGACCGTCGCGAGGCGGAGTCGGTTGCTGGTCGGCTCGAGCAGGAAGAGCGGTTCAAACCCTGGATTACGAGATAGCGGTTACCGCCAGGGATTAGCCGAACGCGGCCGGTGCGCAGTTGTTCCCTTCGCGTCCTGGCCGCTAGCGTGTACCAGGGCTGATGCTCGTTGTTCGGATCCAGGGTCGGGCGCGCGAGTCATCCCGACGGCCAGCCACCAAAGTGTTGTAGCCTGACCTCCTTGGCCTACCCCCTCTCCTTGCTGTCCGGTGCGTTGCTCGCGCTCAGTTTTCCGCGGTTCGGCCACCCGGCGTTCGCTTGGATAGCGCTCGTACCACTCATGATCGCGCTTAGCGGGTGGCGCGGTCGGGTCGAGCGACTGCCGGGCCAGCCTCCGCTTCGGGCCTTCCTGTTGGGGCTGACAACCGGCGCCTTGTATTTCGTCGGCACGATCTATTGGACCGGTGCCGTCGTTGGCACGTTTGGCGGGCTCGCGTGGCCCGTCGCGCTGCTCGCGATGTTGCTGCTCGCGTCGTATCTCGCCCTTTTCCCCGCCGTGACAGCCCTGCTCACAGCGCGTGTGATGACTCGCGCAGGTAAGAGTGGACTGCTCGTGATGCCGGCGGCGTGGGTGGCGACGGAATTCTCGCGCGGCTATTTGTTCGGCGGATTCCCCTGGGTGCCACTGGGCAACACGCAGGTGACCGTTCTGCCTGTGGCGCAGTTGGCGAGCGTCGTCGGCGTCTATGGTCTCTCTCTACTCGTCGCGTCGGTCAATGCCGCACTTGCGTACGCCCTCCTTTCTGAGGCGCGCACAAAGATGGTGACGGCGGTCGCGACTGGTGTCGTGCTCGCCGCCATTGGCGGTTGGGGTGCGCTCCGCGTCGCGGATGAATCGTTGGCGCGGGAGGGGGCACCGCTACAGGTGGGTCTTATCCAGGGGAACATCGCGCAGGAAGACAAGTGGAATCCCGATGAAGCTCGGCGTATTTTCACGACGTACATCGCTATGACCCGCGACGCGGTACGGCGCGGTGCTGAGTTCGTCATCTGGCCGGAATCATCCACACCATTCATGTACGAGGAGGATGCGGTGGGTGGCGGCACGGTGCGCGCCCTTGCGCGCGAGCTGGGGGTGCCGGTGCTGCTCGGCAGTGATCAGGTTGACCGCACCGGGGATGCGCTCAGATTGTTCAATGCGGCGTTTATGGTGACTCCAGCGGGCGAGACGGCGGCTGTGTACCGCAAGATTCACCTCGTGCCGTTTGGCGAGTACGTGCCGCTCAAGGAGTGGCTGTATTTCGTGTCGCCGCTGGTCGAGCATCTCGCCGAGTTTGCGCCCGGCACGTCGGTGGTCACGCTGCCCGTCGGATCGAATGTCGTGAGCACCGCGATCTGTTACGAAGTCGTGTATCCGGCTCTCATCCGACAGGCCGTGGTGAACGGGAGCCAGCTCTTAACGACGATTACGAATGACGCCTGGTACGGGCAGTCGTCGGCGCCGTATCAACACTTCGAGATGGCGTCGATGCGCGCGATCGAACAGGGGCGATATCTTGCGCGGGCGGCGAACACCGGCATTAGCGGCGTCGTCGATCCGTACGGACGAGTGGTGCGCCGGTCGGGTATCTTTGAGCAAGAGGGCCTTGTCGCGGAAGTCCGCCTTCTCACGAGCCGTACGATCTATTCGGTGATCGGCGATGCGATCGCATATCTGTCGATCATGCTGACGGTCGGTGTGCTGGTCGCGACCAGCCGGCGAACGATCAGGCAGGGTTGAGGCCCTTCGTACACGAGGAAACGGTGGGCAGGTATACCTTCCGACCCTAGAGGAGAAGATTGTGGCAGTTGAACTCGAAGACCTCGTCCGCGAGTACGATGACCTTGGACGCCGCTCGACAGAACTACGGAGGCATCTTTGAGGGCGCCAGACTTGACGAGCAACTAGCGAACATCGAACGGAGAGCCGGCGAGCCTGATTTCTGGAGTCATCAGGCCGACGCGCAGAAGGTCATGCAGACGCGTCGGCGCCTGGAGGAAGATCAGACTCTACTGCAGTCGCTGCATCGCCGGGCCGACGATCTCAGCGTACTGATCGAATGGGCGAACGCGGGGGAGGACGTGAGTGCGGACCTCGCCCGGGGGCTCGACGAGCTCCGTGACGAGGTCGAGGCCGCCGAGACCAAGAAGATGCTCTCGGGCGACCACGATCGGGCCAACGCGATCGTCACGATTCATCCCGGCGCTGGCGGTACCGAGTCGCAGGACTGGGCCGAGATGCTGCTGCGCATGTACTTGAAGTGGGCCGAGCGTCGCGGGTTCAAGCGTGAGGTCATCGACTACCAACCTGGTGACGAGGCAGGCATCAAGAGCGCGACGATCATGCTCGTCGGCGACTACTCGTATGGCTTGATGACCGCCGAAGCGGGCGTACATCGTCTCGTGCGCATCTCACCCTTTGATCAGGCGGCCAGACGCCACACATCCTTCGCATCAGTATTCGTATGGCCGGAGCTTCCGGAGGACGTCGAGGTGGAGATCGACGAGAAAGATCTTCGGATCGACACGTACCGCTCGAGCGGTGCGGGTGGTCAACACGTCAACGTGACCGACTCGGCAGTGCGGATTACCCATATCCCGTCGGGCATTGTCGTGTCCTGCCAGAACGAGCGGTCGCAACATAAGAACCGGTCGTCAGCGATGAAAGTACTGCGGTCGCGACTGTTTGACATGAAGTTGCGGGAGCAGGAGGCCAGGCTGGCGCAGATTGCCGGCGCGAAAATGGATATCGGTTTTGGCAGCCAGATCCGGAGCTACGTTTTGCAGCCGTATCAAATGATCAAGGACCACCGAACAAAGATGGAGGTCGGAGACGTCAATCGCATTCTTGACGGCGAACTTGATCCGTTCATCAAGACTTACCTTCTGAAGAAGGCCAGTGGGACTCTTGGCGATCCGGTGGCCGCCGAGGAGGCCTGAGCTTTGCTCGAAGGGGACTTTTCCAGCCTAGAGCCGCGAGACGTTCCGGACTGGGAGGTTCTGCAGGGGTGACGAAAAGGGCGGCTTACTCGGAGATCGGGACGAGGTAGCCGGGGTACTCGGGCTGCGGCTGTGTGCCGTTGATGAACGCTTCGGTCTCTCCGGAGTCAAGCGCCACGAACGCAATGTTCCCGGGCGCTTCGAAGACCGGCGGGTTGTCCCGGTCACCATACGCGTCGATATAGGCCCGCATGAAGTCGCGCCAGATCGGCAGGGCTGCCGACGCTCCGGTCTCGCCGTTGCTGCTCCCGCCGATCGGTTTCTTTTCGTCGTAGCCGACCCACACCCCGACCGTGATGTCCGGGTCGAAGCCAATGAACCACGCGTCGGTGTAGTCGTCCACAGTACCTGTCTTGCCAGCGAGCGGCCAGTCGAGGGCCGCGGCACCAGCGCCTGTCCCGCGCTGGACAACCCCACGCAGCAAGCTGGTCATCACAAAGGCGGTGTCGGCGCGAATGGCCTCTCGCGCCTGGGGCCGGTGCTGTTCGAGGATGTTGCCCTCACGATCGGCGATGCTGACCACGGAGTAGGGCGTCATGCGCACGCCATGATTCGGAAACACCGAGTAGGCGGCGGTCGCGTCCACGAGCGTTGTCTCTGCGGCGCCCAGCGCCAGCGACGGGAACGGCTGGAAGTTGCCCCGCATGCCGAACCGAAGGGCATAGTCGACCACTTGCTGGGCGCCGATCTCCTGCATGGCCTTGAGCGCGGGAATATTGCGAGATTGCTCCAGCGCGCGCCTGAGCGTAACGGGTCCGACAAACTTGCGGTCATAGTTCATCGGTTCGTACAGAGGCTGATCTGGCGCGACCTCTATGGAGACGGCTTCATCAAGAAAGACGGAGGCGGGCGTGAAGCCGCGATCGATGGCGGTGGTGTAGACGATCGGCTTGAAGATCGAGCCGAGTTGCCGGCGCGCCTGCGTCGCGCGGTTGAACTTGCTGCGTTCGAAGCTGAATCCGCCAACCATCGCTCGAATCTCGCCGCTGTGGTTGTCGATGGCGACGAGCGCGCCTTCCAGCTGCGGCGTCTGATCGAGCACAATGGTCTCTGGAGCGCCGTCGCGCAACGCACCAATAGCGACTTCGATCAGGTCGCCCACCTCAAAGAGATCGGCCGCCGCGGTCTGCCTCGTCCAGGAGAACGCGCTCGCGGGTAGTTCCAGTTCGTGTGACCCGATGCGGACCAGCGCCGCACCGGCGCCTCGTGGTGGAACCGCCATGACGACCGCCGGCACCACGTCTCCGAGCTGCATCGGCCGAGCCCAGCGTCGCGTCACAAAGGTGCTGACGTCAAGCCCCTCTGCGAGCACATTGCGCTCTGGCTTCCGGTACCCGCTCCGACGCTTGTCGATCTGTCGCAAGCCCCGGTCGAGTGCCTCATTGGCTGCCTCCTGCAGGCCGAAGTCTAGCGTCGTCTGCACCCGGAGCCCCGCCTCGTACAGCGCGTCGGCGCCGTAGTCCCGCTCGAGCACCTTACGGATCTCTTCTCCGAAATACGGAGCCATTGAGGGGGTTGCAGCCGGCTGCCCTCGCACCACCAGTGGCCGCGCGGCCGCCTCCTCCGCTTCCTGGTGCGAGATGAAGCCCTCGGCCGCCATGCGCTGGAGGACGTAGTCGTTGCGTCGGGCGAGCGCCTGATCGGGGTTGACGTACGGACTGAGCCGCGCCGGCGTCTGGACGATGGCAGCGAGGGTGGCCGCCTCTTCCAGGGTCACGTCTCGGGCGGACTTTGAGAAATACAACTGCGCGCCCGCCTCGACGCCATAGGCACCGTGTCCCATCGTGACATGGTTCGCATAGAACGTCAGGATCTCGCGCTTGGTGTAGCGCTTCTCAAGCTGAACGGCGACGATCGCCTCCCTGATCTTTCGCTCGAACGAGCGCTCGAAGACACCGCCGCGCATGTAGGCGGAGAGAAACAGCATACGCGCCACCTGTTGGGTGATCGTGCTGGCACCCGCCCGCTGCTGGTAGAGCACGTCCCTCGCGGCGGTGATGACGATGCGCGACGCGCTGAGACCGAAGTGCTGTTCAAAGTCGGCGTCCTCGCTCGCGAGAATCGCCTGGCGCAGCACGGGGGCGATGTCGTCGTAATCGATCACGACGCGCCTCTCCGTGGCGAATTCGCTGATGACCTCTCCGTCCCGTGCGAACAACCGGGTGATCGTGTTGGGCTGGTAGCTATCCAGGGCGCTGATTTCCGGCAGGTCGTCCGCGTACGCGAAGAGCACACCGCTCAGCGCGCCGAGGAGTGCGACAACGACAAACATCGCGACGATGCCCGCCTGCCGGGCGACCCGAACGACGATCCGTCGCCCTTTGGGCGTGCGCTGCGAGTTGGGGGCGTTCATACTTCGACGATTCGAAATCGACTCATGGCTGACCCGTGGACCCTAAGACCCCGGCCCACCCAGTATAGCAGCCGCAACTCGATGGCTGGCCTGGTCTTACCGTTTAGCGGCACACGCGGTCTTCGCATTTATTGACTTGATAATACTCATATTTTATACTGTCTTAAACATAAGCATTCGAACGGTGGACTTGACCCTAGGGTCCATTGCGGAAGTCACAGCCAAAAGGACGCGACGACATGAGCAAAATCATTGGTATCGATCTCGGCACGACCAACTCGGTGGTTGCTGTCATGGAAGGCGGCGAGCCCGTCGTCATCACGAATCCGGAAGGCAACCGGCTGACGCCTTCGGTCGTGGCCTTCACCAAGACTGACGAGCGGCTGATCGGCCAGGTCGCCAAGCGTCAAGCCGTCACGAACCCCGAGAACACGGTCTTCTCGATTAAGCGGTTCATGGGTCGGCGTTACGACGAAGTCTCCGGGGAGATGAAGATGGTGCCGTACGCGGTTGCCGCGGCGCCCAACGGCGACGTTCGCATCAAGATCGTCAACGAGGACTACGCGCCGCCCCAGATCTCTGCGATGGTGCTCCAGAAGCTGAAGCAATCCGCGGAGGAGTATCTCGGGCAGATCGTCACGCAGGCGGTTATCACGGTGCCCGCGTACTTCAACGACGCGCAGCGCCAGGCGACCAAGGAAGCCGGTCAGATCGCCGGCCTCGAAGTGATGCGCATTGTGAACGAGCCGACCGCCGCAGCGCTGGCCTACGGGTTGGACAAGCAGAAGGAGGAGACGATCGCCGTCTATGACTTCGGCGGCGGCACGTTCGACATCTCTATCCTTGAGGTGGGCGAAGGGGTCGTCGAGGTCAAGGCCACCAATGGCGATACGCACCTGGGTGGTGACAACCTCGACCAGCGCGTCATCGACTGGATCGTTTCGGAGTTCAAGAGCAGCGACGGGATCGATCTGAGCAAGGACCGGATGGCGCTACAGCGTCTGAAGGAAGCGGCGGAGAAGGCCAAAATGGAGCTCTCCACCGTGATGGAGACGGACATCAACTTGCCGTTCGTCACCGCCGACCAGAGTGGCCCGAAGCATCTTCAGATGAAGCTGACGCGGTCACGATTTGAGCAGCTTGTGGAGGACCTGCTGGAGCGGACCGTCGGTCCGACGAAGAAAGCACTGTCGGACGCTGGAATGGACCCCTCAAAGATTGACGAGGTCGTGATTGTCGGCGGGTCCACAAGAATTCCCCGCGTGCAGGAGATCGTCAAAGAGCTGTTCGGCAAAGACGCGCACAAAGGGGTGAATGCTGACGAAGTCGTCGCGATCGGTGCGGCGATTCAGGCCGGTGTGCTGGCCGGCGAGGTCAAGGACCTCCTCCTTCTGGACGTCACGCCTCTGTCGCTGGGAATCGAGACGCTGGGTGGGGTGATGACGACCCTTATTCCACGAAACACCACGATTCCCACGCGGAAGAGCGAGACGTTTTCGACTGCGGCTGATAGTCAAACGAGCGTCGAGGTGCATGTGGTGCAGGGCGAACGCCCGCTCGCGAAGGACAATCGCACGCTGGGTCGATTTCAGTTGGTCGGGCTTCCTCCAGCGCCGCGCGGCGTGCCGCAGATCGAGGTCGCGTTCGATATCGATGCCAACGGCATCGTCAACGTGTCCGCGAAAGATATGGGCACTGGTAAGGAGCAGAAGATCACGATTACCGCGTCGAGCGGCCTCAGCAAGGAGGAGGTCGACACGATGATGAAGGAGGCCTCAGCTCACGCCGAGGAGGACAAAAACCGGCGTGAGGAGATCGAGACGCGGAACCGCGCGGATCAGGCTGTGTATGCCGCCGACAAGATGCTGGTGGACATGGGCGCGAAGCTGGCGGCAGACGATAAGGCGGCGGTCGAGTCTGCGGTCGAGGCGCTCAAGGCGGCGGTCGCAGCCAATAACACCGCTGACATGAACACCGCGATGGAGCAGCTGACTCAGGCTCAACACAAGGCTGCCGAAGCGCTCTACAAGCAACCCGACGCGGCTGGCGCCGAAGCCGAGGCGCCAGCGGATTCGGCAGACGCTCCGCAGGAAGACGTCATTGACGCGGAAGTTGTAGAAGAGGAGAAGAAGTAAGTCGCATATGGATCTCTACGTTGTTCTCGGCTTGCGGCAGGGGGCGACTGAGTCCGAGATCAAGCGGGCGTACAGACGACTGGCGCGGCAATGTCATCCAGATATCAATCCAGGAGACCGCGCAGCGGAGCGCCGCTTCAGGCAGATCCTTGACGCCTACGAGACCTTGATCGACCCTGACCGCCGCTTGCGACACGACTCGGATGCCGGCGCTGCGGAACCGCACGGTCGGCGGAGCGGCTTCGAGGGCTTTGACTTCTCGGCGCGGAGCGAAGACGTCTCCACGACTTTCGGTGACCTCTTCGCGGAGGTCCTGACCGACCGAGGGGCGAGGGCTGCTTCTGAACGAGGTGCCGATCTGCATCAGCAGGTGCGCTTGGCGTTCGAGGAGGCGTTTGCCGGCACCACGCGACCGATCACGGTGACGCGCCATCGCGCTTGCCGCGCCTGTGAGGGTGCCGGCCGCACGCGGATGGCACCTGGCCCGTGTCCTCTGTGCGATGGGACTGGTACGGTGCGTGCCGTGCGCGGGCACATGGTGTTTTCCCGCGGGTGTAGTGGCTGCGGCGGCTCGGGATATCAACGGCCTGCGGCCTGTCCCCCGTGCGGCGGTTCGGGACAGGAGACACGCAGCGAGGCCGTGCAGGTCTCCATCCCGGTTGGGATCAGCGACGGCGATCGTATTCGAATTGAGGGAGCGGGCAACGCCGGCGTTCGTGGCGGCCCCCCCGGCGACCTGTACATCACGGCGCACGTGGCACCGCACCCGCTGTTCCGGCGCGAAGGCGACGACGTACACATCGCGCTTCCCATGGCGGTCCATGAGGCGGCGCTCGGTGCGCGCATCGACGTGCCGGCGCCAGACGGGACGGCCCGGCTACGGGTGCCGCCGGGCACGCAATCAGGGCAGCGATTTCGCGTGCGCGAGCGCGGGGCGGCGTCGGTGCGCGACGGACGCCGTGGTGACCTCGTCATTGAAGTGCGGCTGATGCTACCGAGGCTACTCGACGAGCGCTCGAAAGAGTTGCTTCGGGAGTTCGGTCGGATCAACGGTGAAAACGTACGCGAGCATTTGGAGTAGTTGATGGCTAAGCGTGCTGAGCGGGGCAAGGCGTACTACATGATCAGCGCCGTATCGCAAAAGTACAACATCCATCCGCAAACGTTGCGGTTGTACGAGCGAGAGGGCCTTCTCTCCCCGTCCAGGACCGAGGGTAATACCCGTCTGTACTCGGACGACGACCTTGAACGGCTCGAAACCATTCTCGCCCTTACACGCGACCTGGGCGTGAATCTGGCCGGTGTTGAGATTATTTTGCACATGCGCCGCAAGATCGAAGGCATGCAGCATGAGGTCAACGAGTTCATGGACTACGTCAAGCGCGAGTTGGCCCGCGGTCTTGACGACTGGGAGCAACGGCTTGGCACCGCGCTGGTCAAGTCCTCGCCGACTGACCTCGTCAAGCACTCAGTCACCGTCCCGAAGGTCGAAAGGCCGACGCCGAAAGTCAAGAGTCAGAAACAAAAATAGGCGAGAGGAAACGCGCGGACGCGGACTCGCAAGTACGCTAGGATCGCCGTCGTGGCCTGCGCGATTTGCGATGACACCGGATGGAAAACGATCGAGGTTGATGGTGTCTCGCGAGTCACGCGCTGCGACTGCAGACGCGAGTCCGCGGCGGCACGGTTGTTATCGGAAGCACGCATCCCCCGTCGGTATCAGCACTGCGACCTCACCAACTACACGGCGTACAACGAGAAGCTCACGAAGGCGTTGCGGCAGGCCACGTCTCTGGCTGAGGGCTTTCCGGTGGTCGATCGTGGCTTGCTCATTCTCGGCCCCCCGGGGGTCGGGAAAACCCACCTGGCTGTCGCGATTCTCCGGCGGGTGATCGCGACGCGTGGTGCGCGCGGGATTTTCTATGACACGCGAGATCTGCTTCGGGTGATCCGAAGCACGTACGATCCACTCAACCAGACGGCGGAAATCGACGTGCTCAGGCCTGTGATCGAGGCGGATGTGCTCGTGCTGGATGATCTAGGTGCAGAGAAGACCTCAGAATGGGTCGAGGAGACGCTGAACCACATCGTCAACGCTCGTTACAGCGCACAGCGGACCACGGTATTTACATCGAACCACGAGGAAAAGGGGGACGACACGACGGATCCGGATTCGCTACTGTTTCGTATCGGCTACCGGATGCGCTCCCGTCTTCACGAAATGTGTGACTTGGTCGATCTGGACGGCGCCGACTACCGCCAGTTGCCGCCCAACGGTGGTGTCGACGACCTGGTCATGCTCTGGAAGCTGCGCAGCAAGGCGTCGCGCAAGACTGCGCTGCCCTCGCGCGCGGTGGGCCAGGCACGCGCCCAGATTCGGGGGCGTGACGGCAAGGCCGATCTGAAGTGGTCAGGCGGCAAGGCCGGGTCCTAGGCCAGCGCTTGTCGATGAGCTAGCGTGCTCGGACTTTACGTTCATATCCCTTTCTGTTCCGCCATCTGCAACTACTGCAACTTCAACCGCGGCCTCTTCGAACCCGGGCTGAAGGAGCGGTACGTCGCTGCGCTGCTGACCGAGGTCCGGCGCGCGGGCGATGGCTCGTCGGCCGACACGATCTTTTTCGGGGGCGGCACACCGTCACTCCTGGAGCCCTCCGAGATCGCAGCCGTCATCGACACGTGCGGGAAGTCGTGGTCGTTGGACGGCGGTGTGGAGATCACCCTCGAGGCAAATCCAGAGACGGTCACTCCAGAGCGCTTGGCCGGCTTCCGGGCGGCCGGTGTCAATCGACTGAGCTACGGCGTTCAGTCCTTCCGTGACGATGAGCTCGTGCGCCTCAGTCGACTCCACTCGGCGGCCAGGGCAGCCGAGGCGTTTGAGATGGCTCGGGCCGCAGGGTTTGACAACATATCGCTCGACCTGATGATGTGGCTCCCCCAGCAGACGGTCGCGCAATGGCTTGAGTCGGTCGATGCCCTGATCGCGCTTGGACCTGACCACGCGTCGTTGTACATGCTCGAGATCTACCCGAACGCGCCGCTTCGTGACGCCATGGCGCGCGGCCGGTGGTCTGTCGCGCCCGAGGACGACGTGGCGGATATGTACCTGGCCGGTCTCGGCAGAACGGATAGCGCGGGATATGAGCAGTACGAGATCTCGAACGTGGCGCGCCCAGGACGGCAGGCGCGTCATAACGTGAAGTACTGGACCGACGGTGAGTGGCTTGGCTTCGGGTGCGGCGCGCATTCCACGCGCGCCGGCTCGCGCTGGAGGAATCTGTCCGGAATTGAGGAGTACATTTCGGCCGTCGCCGGGGGGACGTCTACCACGACTGACCGGCGCACGCTCTCGGCTGACGATCGGCTGGAGGAGGCGCTCTTTACGGGGCTTCGGCTGAACGCCGGCCTTGACCTGGGAAAGGTAGGCCAGCGGTACGGCGTTGACGTCTGGGGCAGATACGGGGAAAAACTTCAGCCTTTTCTGGATCGGGGGCTTCTGTCTTATGATGGGGTGATATTGCGGCTGCCACGGGAAGGGATGCTGCTCGCCCACGAGGTGATGGCCGTTTTCATCGGATGAACTGTACGGTAGAGTTACTGCCTTTCCGGCTATTCCCAGGAGGCTTGAAGATGCGACGACTGTCCGGGTTCTTATTGGCTGGTGCCATCCTGTTGTTGCCAGCGCTTTCGCAGCACGGTACCTCTCACGCCCAGGAGGCGCTGACGTTCAACGGCGATACGGCGCTTTGGTTGATCGCGATCAAGCCGGCTGGCACCGGCGACTTCGAGGCGATCATGGCGAGAGTCGGCGAGGCGCTGAGGCAGTCCGATGATGCCCAGCGCAACCGGCAGGGGGCCGGGTGGAAGGTCATCAAAGGCGTGACGCCGATGCCCGACGGAAACATTGTCTATACCCATGTGATCGACCCTGTCGTGAGGGGCGCCGACTACAGCATCATGCCGATTCTGTACGAGGCGTTTGAGGACCCCGAGGAGCGGACACTCATGTATGACATGTATAGCGCGGCATTTGGTGCGGCCCTCGGGGCGAACATCGGCACGCTCGCGGTAGACCTCTCCAGGCCGTAGTCGCAGGCGCCTTCGGGCGAGTACGAGCCGAGCCACGGACGGCGTCGCCGTTCGTGGCTCTCTCTATTTCGGGGCGGACTCCGCTGTCCGCGTGGAGTGTTGATGCGAACCGTACTGACAGTGCTGGCCGCTGCGTGCCTCACGTCGTTGGCGTACGCGCAAACGCCGACGCCGATTCCTGAGCAGGCGCCTGCTCCCCAGCAGGGAGTGCCTGCACCAGCCGTTCCCGATCAGACGGTTCCACCGACCGAGGAGCCGGCCGCAGAGGATCCGATAGTGCCCGCGCCCACGGTGCCGCCCGTACCTCTCGGCGCCCGCACGTTTACGGCCTCTACAGGGGTGATCTTCACGGCGGTGCGTCCAGATCGGGTCGTCGACTTCGAGATGGTGATCGGGTACCTGGAGGCGGCGCTTGAGAAGTCGACGGACCTTGACGTGCGCGCCCAGGCGCGTGGGTGGCGTGTGCTCAGAGCCACTGAGCCCGGACCCAACGGCACGGCGTTGTACATGTTCCTGATCGAGCCGACGGTCCCCGGGGCGGATTACGGCCTTGGACGCATCCTGAGCGACGCGTATCCCGACCAGATTCAGGATATCTGGAAGCTGTACACAGGCGCGCTGGCAGGTGGTGGGAGCCTGTTGAACCTGACGCCCGTGGAGCCCCAGCCGTTGCCGCCGGCGACACCCGGTTTGCTGGCCGCGCCGGCCGTCACGCCGCGCCCGGTGCCTCCGGCGCCGTAGCGCCAGCTCTTCGCATCCCGGGGTTTGGGCGATCCTCGTCCCACCGCGATGCACCGCACAAGGATGCAAGGGCTGACGTCAGAATCCGATGTTGAGTCCAGCGTAGATGCGTCGCACGACCTGGTGCAGTGGTTCGCCGCGAAGCCTGAAGACACGATAGTCCAGCCTGGCTCGGATCGGACCCACCAGGGAGATCTTCGCCCCTCCACCGGCATTCAGGCCGAGATGGGTTTCCTCCCGCGTGCCGAGGCGTTCCCGATACACGCCACCGCCGCTCGTTAGATAGAACTGGATTCCGGCGACTGGGACCGGCGTTTGCAGCAACACATTGCCCATACCGGTCGTCAGCGAAGGCGCAGCCTCCGCTGGTGTTTCACTCGTCTGCGCGAATTCGAACTCGAAGCCGAGCACCAGGAGTCCGATGCCGATCGTGAATCCTTTGACCTGACGGTTTGCCGGCGTAGCAGTGCTGCCGATAAAGGCCGTGGCGTCCGCGAACGCAGGGGTGGCGGCCGCGATGAACATGATCAGCACGGCCGCAGCCAGGCGCCGAGGCGCGTGTCTCGATTCCGTCGCCGAACGCGTGGGCTCGGCTGTCTGAGGCAATCGCATACCGAATGATACGATCAGATCGGTGCCGCGCACTGTTATGAATCTGCCATCGATCGACTATCGAAGGTGCTGGCTCGGAATCCGTCCTGGCCCGGCGGCGAGTCTACGCGTATGACGACTGGGGCGACTGGTTCCGCGCTGGCGGCTGGTGTGCTCGCTGGTGATCCTCGGGCGGTCGCCCGCGCGTTGTCGCTTGTCGAGGATGAAACACCGGCTGGTGTCCGCTTGCTGCAGGCCATATTCGCGAGGACCGGGCGCGCGCAGCTCATCGGCGTAACGGGGCCGCCCGGCGCCGGGAAGAGCACCCTCGTCGATCGGCTCACGGCAAAGATTCGTGAGGATGGTCAGGAGGTTGGTGTCATCGCGGTCGATCCCACCAGCCCGTTCACCGGCGGCGCGGTGCTTGGTGATCGCGTACGGATGGGGCGTCACTTCTCTGATCCGGGAGTCTTTATACGTAGTATGGCGACTCGGGGCATTCATGGTGGACTCGCGCGGACGACCCGTGACGCGGCCCTGATTCTCGACGCGGCTGGCAAGGGCACGATCATCATCGAGACCGTAGGTGTTGGTCAGGGTGAGGTCGAGATCGCGGCAACGGCGGACGTGTCCGTCGTCGTGCTGGTGCCGACCAGCGGTGATGCCATCCAGGCGCTAAAGGCCGGCGTGATGGAGATTGCCGACATCTTCGTTGTGAACCAATCCGATCGCGAGGGTGCAGACCGACTAGTCGAAACCATTGCCGCAAACCAGGCGCTTCGAGCGGCCGGGCCCGGTGAGTGGCGTCCGCCGATCGTCAAGACCGTTGCGACGACGGGAGAGGGGATTCCGGAGCTGCGCTCCGCGATCTCGCGATTCCAGGCGCACCCGGAGAAGACCCCGGGCAGTCGTACGCGCGCCCGGCACGTCTCTCGCCTTCGCGAAGTGTTGTCGCATCAGTTCCTGGAGCGTCTCGAGCGCGTCCTGCCGGCTGGCGAATTCGATCGTGTCATCGATCGCCTTGCGGCGCGCGACATTGACCCTTACACCGCTGCCGATGAACTGATGGACCGGGCGATGAACTCGCCGGAACCGACACTTCCTGGATCAGCGTGAAGGCCATTCTCGACCACGTCGGCATCGCTGTGCAGGACATCGAGAAGGCGCTGGCCTTCTATCGCGATGCGCTCGGCTTGGAGATTGAGCCAGTAGAAAAGGTTGAGTCACAGCGCGTTCGGGCACACGTCATTCCTGCGGGTCAGGGAGCGCTGGAGTTGCTCGAGGCCACGGCGCCGGATTCACCCATCGCCAGGTACGTGGACAAGCGGGGCCCGGGCATCCATCACGTCACACTCCGTGTGCCCGATATTGGTGCGGCGCTCGACCATCTCCGAACCCGAGGCGTGCGGTTGATTGATGAGCAGCCGAGGCCTGGGGCGCAGTCCTCACTGATCGCCTTCATCCACCCGTCGTCTTCACATGGTGTGCTGGTGGAGTTGAAGCAGCACACGCAGGCGCCCTCCGCGCTTGCGTCCCATCGCTTGCCCTGGGGCGATCTCGAACTCGTCAGCCTGCACGATGGGCTGTTCCGGCTGGACGGCGGGGGCATCTTCGGCGCGGTGCCACGTCCCGTCTGGGAGGAGCGGGCATCGCCGGACGACCGTCACCGAGTGCTGCTTGGCATGCGACCGCTGGTCGTGGAGGCTGACTGGGGCCGCATGATCGTCGACTGCGGGGTGGGCGACAAGATGACCGTCGAGCAGTGTGACCGCTATGGGCTCGACCGGACCCGCCATCTCGACGATGCACTTGCGGACGCCGGCCTGAGTGCTGAGGTTCTTGATCTGGTGCTTGCCACGCATCTGCATTTCGATCACGTAGGCGGCGCCACGGTGCGCACGCACGGTGCGCTCAGGCCACGGTTTCCGCGCGCGCGCTATCTCATCCGGGCGGCCGAATGGGAAGAGGCGACGCACCCGCACCAGCGCAGTCGAGCGAGTTATCTTCCCGATGATTTTCTGCCGCTCAAGGAGGCGGGAGTCGCGGATTTCTATGACGGGGATTGCACACCCAGACCGGGAGTCCGCGTCGTTCGGACAGGCGGCCATTGTCCCGAGCACCAGATCGTCTTTCTTGAGTCGGGCGGAAAGACGGCGGTCTTCGCAGCCGACCTCATCCCCACGACGGCGCACATTCGCGACGCGTGGATCATGGGCTACGACCTGTTTCCGATGGAGACGTTGGCCGTCAAGAAACGTTTTATCCGTGAGGCGATCGACCGAGAATATTTGATCTTCTTCGTGCACGATCCGCTCGTATCGGCAGGATATATCCGAGAGACACGGGGCCGGCGGTTCGTGGAACAAGTATTGTAGAATCGAACACTTCGCGTCACACATCACACATCCCAAAGGCATACATGGAGAAGGTTCACATCGGCATCATCGGCGGTAGCGGTCTGTACGATATGGCCGACGTCACCGATCGTGAGGATGTCAGGCTGACCACGCCGTTCGGTGAGCCGTCCGGTTCGTATCTGGTTGGCACGCTACGCGGCCAGCGCGTGGCGTTTCTTGCGCGACACGGCGCGGGACATCGGATGCTGCCGTCGGAGATCAATTTCCGCGCCAACATCTTCGGCATGAAGCTCCTTGGCGTCGAGTACATCCTGTCGGCGAGCGCCGTCGGCAGCTTGCGGGAAGAGTACAAGCCGCTCGATATTGTGATCCCGGATCAATTCTTCGATCGCACGAAGGGGCGGCCGAGCACATTCTTCGGCCGGGGATTGGCGGCACACGTCGGATTCGCGCATCCGTTCTGCCGCATACTCAGTGGGCTTGCCGGCGAGAGCGGACGACAAGCCGGAGCAACCGTGCATGAAGGCGGTTCGTACGTGTGCATGGAGGGCCCGCAGTTCTCGACGCTTGCTGAGTCCAAGCTCTATCGGACGTGGGGCATGGACATCATCGGCATGACCAACCTGCAGGAAGCCAAACTCGCCCGCGAGGCCGAAATCTGTTACACGACGATCGCGCTCGTGACCGACTATGACTGCTGGCACCCCGACCATGACTCGGTCACCGTGGACATGGTGGTGTCGACGTTGATGCAGAACGCCAGGATGGCTCAGCAGATCATCACGGATGCGGTATCCCGCCTGCCGTACGATCGCACGTGCGAGTGCGCGTCGGCGCTGAAGCACGCGCTCTTGACGAGGCCCGATGCGATGTCTGACGACGTGAAAAAGGATTTGGCGCCGTTGATCGGCAAGTACGTGGAGGTTACGTCGTGACTGCGAGAAAGCTCATCGTGACCGGTTCGATTGCCTACGACTACCTCATGTCGTTTCCGGGAAAGTTTACCGAGCACTTCCTTCCGGAACACATGCAACGCGTCAGCCTCAGCTTCCTCGTCGATTCGATGGATAAGCGGCGAGGCGGTTGTGCTCCGAACATCGCGTACACGCTGGCGCTTCTCGGGGAGCGGCCTTTTCTCGTGGCTACGGCCGGTCAGGATTTCGGCGAGTACCGCCAATGGCTGGACGCGGCCGGGGTAGATACCTCGCTGGTGAAGCAGGTGCCCGACAAGTTCACGGCATCGTTTTTCTGCAGCACTGACACAGAGAACAACCAGATCGCGTCGTTTTATACCGGCGCGATGGCCCACGCGGCGGAATTATCATTCCGGACGCTTCAGGAGCCGAGCCTCGTGATCATTTCGCCGAACGATCCCGCCGCCATGGTTCAGTATGCCGAGGAGTGCCGCACGCTCAAGATTCCCTACATCTTTGATCCAGGGCAGCAGTGTGCGCGCATGTCCGGACCCGAACTCAAGGACGGACTGGTGGGCGCGCAGATTCTAATCTGCAACGACTACGAATTTGAGCTGATTCGTCAGAAGACAGACATGGGTGAGAGCGAGATCCTGGCAGTGAGCGAGGCGTTGGTCGTGACGCGCGGTGAAGACGGCTGCTCGATCTACAGCGCCGAGAGCCGCGTGGATGTGAAGGCCGTTCTGTCGGACCGCGTTGTCGATCCGACGGGCGTGGGCGATGCGTTTCGCGGTGGCTTCCTGAAAGGGCTGGCACGCGAGGAGCCATACCAGATATGCGCGCAACTGGGCGCGGTGGCTGCCACCTACGCGCTTGAGCACCTGGGCGGCCAGAGTCACGCCTTCACGCAGGGCGAGTTCAAGACGCGGTTCGAAGAGCATTTCGGCTCGTACCCGACCACACTGACCTGATACAACGCCTTGCGAGCGAGGGAAACTGACAGATGCGATCCCCCACGATACCGGCCGGATATCGGGCGCCGCGAGCGGTTCTGAGTGTGATGCTTCGGCCTTGGTTCTGGCGAGACAGCCAGTGGTCTTGATGCGCCTGTCGATCCCGCGGCTGCGGCGGCTCAATCGAGCACGTGGTCAAACCCCTCTACGATCAGGCAGCAAGACGTGCGCATGATGAGGTGGGCCGCGCCGTACGTCGTCTTCGCGCTGGCGGTCCTGACCCTTGCTGCGCAGCGTTCCGACACCGCGCCGCCAGCTGCGTTTGAGCCCGGGCGCCGAGTGTTACTGGACGCCCACAATGCGTATCCGTACGGCGGACGCTGGAGCGACCGGCTCAATCGCGCGCTCTCCGATCGCTATCGAGCAGGACCTCGTCTGGCATCGTGACTCCCGTACGGGTCGCGCGTGGTCGATCGTGTCGCACGGCGATCGCTTCACCGGGAGCGAACCGACGATCGAGGCGCACTTCTTCGAACGCATCAGGCCGCTTATGGAGCAGGCGCTCCACGAGAACCGCCCCGACACGTGGCCACTCATCGTTCTCAATCTGGACTTCAGGACCAACGAGCCGGAACATCATGCGGCGCTGTGGGCCACGCTGGGCCTATATGAATCCTGGCTGACGACAGCTGTGCGCACAACGAGACCCGATGAACCCGCCGAGTTCGAACTCGGCCCGTTGCTCGTGCTGACAGGGGAGTCGGACGAGCAGCAGCGATCGTTTCACGACCGCGTGCCGTCCGGCGCCAGGCTGCGTCTCTTCGGGGCGGTCCATTCGCGGCCAGCGAAGAGTGGCACGGCTGAACCGGCAAGCGTTGACGCTGGGGAGCCACCAGACGTCGTGCCTGCTTCGAAGACGAACTATCGCCGGTGGTGGAACCATTCATGGGCGGCGGTGGAGTTCGGGGGGCAGGCGGAGGCCGGCGAGTGGACGGCGCGGGACGAAGGGCGGCTCGCTCAGCTCGCGAAGAGGGCCCACACCGCCGGCCTGTGGATCCGCTTCTATACGTTGAACGGATACGACCCCGCGGACACATCCCAGGGGTGGATCAGCAGCTACAATTTCGGCTCGCGCGCCGCTGCCGAACAGCGATGGAGGGCGGCGATCCGTGCCGGCGTCGATTTCGTGGCCGTCGACCAGTACGAAGACTTCGCGCGCGTACTCAAACAAGGTCGCGGTGACGGTGCGGGGGAAGCTGCGACAGGCGGCTCTTAGAAGATCTCGACAGGTTCCACGCGGCGATTTCGCGCGCGTCCCTCTTCGGTACGATTCGACGCCACGGGCGCTAGAAATCCGACCCCGTTGGCCAGAAGCCGGCTTGTGGCGACTCCGTGCCCGGACACCACCGTCTGCACGACGGCCTCCGTGCGGCGCCGCGACAGGTCGAGATTGAACTCAAGGGTTCCCTCGTTATCCGTGTGGCCGACGACATGAAGGCGCATGTCCGGATCGTTCTGCAGTAGCGTTGCGATCTCGGTGAGCGTTGCGTCTGACTGCGCCGTGATGTCGGCGCTCTCAGTCTCGAAAATATGCCCTAGAGGGCGACGCGCCCGGCCTGGCTGATGTCCCGCGCCATGGCGTCCGCGTCGATGGCACAATATTCGTGTCCATCGGTTCGATCTCGACCACGTCAAGGTGCGCGTACGTCCCTTCGGAGATGGGCGACCAGTTACTCTCCCCGACGAACAGGAACACGTAGACGTCACCCTCGCCGCGACGTGCCAGTCGGGCCGCGACGTACCGCCGCATCGGCGGTTCGGGCACGAACGCGTCCTCAATGGAGCCGGTGCGCGTGAAGACACCCTGCTCCCGAACGTAGAAATACTCACCACAATCATCGGCCCGGCAGCTAAACCGTGTCTCCAAGCCGGCCGCAGCGAGTTCGGAGGTGTAGTTGCGACGGACTTCGAGAGAGGAGCGTCCCTCCGGGGCCGCGGATGTGTCCCGAGTGTTGTAGAAAAACGTTTTGGCGCGACGCTCCTGCTGACTGGTTGACGACTCTACCGCGTTACGCGGCCTGACACCACTGCTCCTGCGCTAGGAAGCCCGCGAGGTCCTGATGGCCATCGATCTTCCGGAACAGGATCTGCCCCGCGGCGACGAGGCCGAAGAGCACGGTGAGCGCAGCGGCTTCCGTGCTGAAGGACGCCTGGGTCTTCGTACGGCGGCGGAACTCGCGATTGAGATTCTCCAAGGCGTTCGTCGTCCGCAAGGATTTCCACATGGCCGTTGGGAAGGTGTAAAACGTAAGCAGGTCCAGCCCGGCTTCTTCCAGCGACCGCGCAACCGGTGGGCACAACGGCGTCCACTTCTTCAGGAAGACGTCGTAGGCCGCGCGGGCGGCCAGGCCGTCCGTCGCGTAGAGGAGGCGATGGTAATCCCGGCGAAGTTCGGGCCGCGCATGCACCGGACAGGCGTCGTCGAGATTGCGCCCCTTATGCGCCGTACAACGCTGCACGCGGACCGTCGGCCACGCCTCCAGCGCCTTCTTGAGCCCCGCATGCCCATCGGTCACGACCAGCACCGGCGCCGGCAGCCCACGTCGCTGCAGATCGGTGAGCAGGCCACCCCACGACGCCGTGGCTTCCGCCGCGGCCAGCTGCAGCGCCACGAGCTGTTTCTGGCCGGTGGGCGTGACGCCGAGCGCCGCCAAGATCGGCACGACCACCACGCGGCCGGCGAGCCGGACCCGCAGATGGATCCCATCCAGGAACACCACCGCGTAGCGCTCGTCGGCCAAGGACCGTTGCTGCCACACCGCGAACTGCTGCTTCACCCGCGCCACCACGCGCGAGACGGCGCTCTTCGACAGCGGCGCCTCTCCCAAGAGCGGCTGGAGCGCCCGGCGGATGCGGCGGCTATTGACCCCGCCGAAATAGCACCCGAGGAGCGCGTCGTCGACCTCGCGGGTCCGTCGCGCATAGCGCGGCAACACCGTGCTCTGAAACTCCGTGGACGGCCCCGCCGGGTCCCGGAGGCGGGCGCGGGGCACCGTCAGGGTTCGCGTCCCCTCGCGCGTCGTCACCGTCCGGTCGACGGTGCCGTGTCGATACCCACGCCGACCGGTCGTGCGTTCGTGCGCATCGGCCCCGAGCGCGGCGAGCAGCTCCTCCTCGAGGACGGCCTCGATGGCGCGCCGCACGCCGGCGCGCAGCGTGGCCTGGAGATCCTGACGAAATTGAAGAACAGGCGAAAGGGCTATGGTACTGTCCTGCATGGCGTAGTCCTCCGTCGCCGTTACAAGCGGCGATCTGCTGGTTGAAGTCAGCTGGAGGTTACGCCATCTTTAATTTCTACAGGACTCGGGACGGATCCCGGGGCCCGGTAGAGAATGCGAGTGACCTCTCCTTCGAGAGTCTCCGTCAGCTCATAGTCATGGCGGTCGGTCGCTTTTCCCAGGACCGCGTCGTACTCGGGATGGGCGTAGCCGACGTTCAACGATCCTTAGAATCGCGAAATCATGGGGTGATCGCTGGTGCCGGCGAGATCCTCCTGGGCGCTGGCCAGTTATGGTGTCACGGCTGCAAACGCGAGCCAGACGATGACCGAACCAAACTTCTTCATTGGCGTAATCTCTCTTCGCGGCGTCACTGTCTGGTGAGTGTCGCTGTGCCCGTCGCGGTGCCTCCAGCCGTGAACGTCACCGTATAGCCCAACGAGATCGTCGATACTCCCGCGGTGCCCGTAAAGTCGATGCGTGAGACCGTCGCGCTCGGCACGCTTGTTCCGCTGCCGGTGATCTGCCCGGTCGACGTGATGTCGAATGTCACGTTGCCGAACACCGCCGACGTCTTTGCAAGCGTAGCGCCCGCGGTTGTATACGAGGCGGTCGTCGCCTCTGCCTCCGGGTCGCTGGCCCCGAATACCGACCCATTGAGGTCGAGCGTCATCGTCATGGTCTGCGCGATCGTATCTATGCCTAACGTCATCGTCATGCTGCCGCTCGAGCCGAACGTGGTGTTATTCCACTGCCCCGTCCAGTTTCCAGACGCGCCGGCTTCCTCAGCGGGAGTGATTGAAATATCGAACGCCGTCGCTCCGGTAAGTGTCGTGGCCTGCGTGAAGTTCCGATGCCCCTGGTGTTGAGCCGTCAGCGTGGCCTGACCATCGCTCAGATCCGAAATTGAATATCGGCCATCAGCACCCGTCGTCGCGCTTTTTCCCTGAATCGCAACCACCACGGAAGAGACTGCGGCACCGGACACGACATCCGTGACAGTACCAGTGATACTGGTCGTCGGCGTCGGCGTCGGCGTCGGCGTCGGCGTCGGCGTCGGGGTTGGGGTTGGGGTTGGGGTCGGAGTCGGCGTTGGAGTTGGCGTCGGAGTCGGAGTCGGTGTCGTTGGGGTCTGGGTTGGCGTCGGCGAGGAATTTCCGCCGCAGGAGAGCGCGCCAGCCGCCGTCGCGATCAGAACCAGCGACAAGACGCACGCAGTCGCCAACTGAGAGCGCATGCGCGGGAGTCGGAACATTCTCCTCACTACACTATCATCTCTGGCAAGGGCGATCGGCACCTGCGTCAGTTGTCAGTTCGCCGTACGGACAGACTGGATGACCGCGTCGGCGGTGAAATCAGCGGCCGTCAGGTGCAGGTCGGATTCGAACCCGACGCCCTCCACCACCGTTCGACTCCGGCCGTCGGCCGGTTCGACCGTGACGATGGCCGGCAGCCAGCGATCATTCAGTTTCAGAATCCTGAACAGGCCGATCCGCTTCATCAGGCTGCCATCGTGTCCGAACTGTTCAATGCGGAGCCCCACGGCCAGCTCGGATGACAGCCACGCCCTGACGAGCGAGTACGTCGTTTGGGTATCAGGTCCAGGGCGGAACTCCACAATCGTGCAGTGGAACTCACCGATGACTTCCTCACCGACGATCGTTCGGGACGGCCAGTGCCAGAAGCCTTGAGTCAGATCCTCGATGCGGACGTCGGAATCAAAGAACGGATCGTCCAGCATTCCGGGGACGAGTTGGGTAACCTCCCCCGACCGATACACGAATCCGCGAAGCTGGTGATCACCGGCCTCCTCGATCACGACGGCGGGGCCCGGGACGTCGTTTGGCAAGACCTGCTGGTAGAGCATCGTGGACCGTTCGCTATCACGACGACCGTTAATGAGGAGCTGCCGGACACGCCGTATGTTCGAGTCCGTCTCGGTGTGCGTCAGCGTGGCGCGAATACCGAAGCCGGTACTCTGTCGCGCATCGATCACCTTGGCCACCAGTTGGTCGGCCGTGATCGCGGGTTCGGCCGCTCTTTCAGATTCAATCGCCGCTTTGGGTGCGGGCGTTGGCGAATCCGTCGGGCCGCACCCGCTCACGAGGAACGCGAGCATACTGGCGCACGCGGCGGCTCGCGTCATTCGTGCCTCAGCGCATCGCTCGGACGCATGCACGAGCCTCGATACGCAGGATAGAGGCCGCCCATCACGCCCAAAAGGATCGCAATGGCGAGCGCGAGAGCGAACAGCAGCACACCGGACTCGCCTTCGATCTTTCCCTCCAGCAGCGGCGTCGCCTCTAGCAGCTCGACCACTGCAACGCCCGCCACGAATCCCAGAACCCCACCGGCCAGGCTCAACGAGATCGATTCGTACAAAATCATCAGGACGATCCGTCGCCGTCGCCAGCCCACTGCGAGGAGGATACCGATCTCACCCATACGCTCGAACACACTCATCAGCACGGTGTTCGTAACGCCCATGGCACCAACGGCGAGCGCAATCGCCGAGGTCGCCCAGCTCATCGCCTTGACCATCTGAAGGGCCGTATTGTATTCGCCCACTTCGCCGGCCGGATACACCCTGAAGCCGGGCCAGCGGCTCGTGATCGATCGACGCAGCGAGGCGATGTCATCCGCAGTTGTATCGGGCGCCAGCCTGAGATTCACGAAGTTCACCTTGCCCGTTTGCCCGGTGACGCGCTGCAATCGCGGCAAGGTCATGACGACGGCCCCGTTTTCAACCAGGGATGCGCTCTCGAACACTCCGCTGACCGTGAACGTGGTGGTCTGGATCCGAATCGGTGAGCCCACGGTCTTGCCGAGAACATCTGCCGCCACGGTGCCCAGCACGACCGCCGCCTCCTCATCATCAACGGGCCAATGACCGCTCATCAGATGCAAGTGGTCCCACAGGAACGTGTGCGACTCCCAGGCGAAGACCAGTACGATCGGCACGTCTTCGATGCTGACGACATCACTGAGCACGTCACTCGCTTGCACAACATGCGGCAGAGCCCGGAGATCTTCGGTTGCCTCTGCCGGGAAGGCCGCCGGTACCGGGTTCAGGCTGCCCGCCCTCGTGACAATGAGGTCGGTACCGCGTGCCGCGTAGATCCCGACCCAGGCCTGCTCGAAGCCCCACGCGATACTGGTTAGTGCGACTACGGCGCCGATTCCGATCGCGATGCCGGTGACCGTGAGCAGGCTCCGGATCGGTCGTCGCACAAGGTTCTTCAGGACGATGGCGTACACGCTCATTCAGCTTGGGGCCCCCTTCCGGCGTACCTCAGGCGTCCGGTGCCTCGACGAGCGAGTCCGGGGACGGAGACGTTTAATCCTGACGCCCGCCCTCATTGGGAAGGGAACGGATGACGTTCCTCGGACACGATCCGACCATCCCGCATTCCCAGCACTCGCGCGGCCTTGGCCGCGACCGCGTCGTCGTGAGTCACGACGACAAGCGTGATACGACGCTCGGAGTGAATCGCCATCAGCAGCGCCATGATCCGCGCCGCGTTCTCGCTGTCGAGATTCCCCGTTGGTTCGTCGGCCAGCAGCAACGGCGGTTCGTTCGCCAGACTCCGCGCAATGGCGACGCGCTGACGCTCTCCACCGGAGAGGTTCGCGGGCAGGTGCAGCGACCGACTGGAAAGTCCGACGGCGTCGAGCAACGCGCGCGCGCGTCGTCGTCGTTCGTCGGCTGGCCACGGCATTTCGAACATCGGGATCTGTACGTTCTCGATCGCCGAAAGGGTGGGCAGGAGATGAGACATCTGGAAGACAAACCCGACGGTGCGCGCCCGAAAAGCCGACAGGTCGGCGTACCGATCAACGGCCGAGCCACGAAACCGCAACTGGCCGGCACTGGGCGTATCGAGCGCGCCAAGGATGTGCAACAGCGTTGACTTGCCGCAGCCGCTGGGGCCCTGGATCGCGACGAACTCACCCTCGGCGATCATCACGTCAACCCCGCGAAGTGCTTCCACCTCCCCGGGGTCGAACTTCCGGTGCAGATCGCGAGCCTCAAGGAAGACACTCTCGCACATCGAGCGCAGAATACTTCATCGCGGTGAGGGCGCACGTGCCGCAGCGCGCGAGATCGTGTCCAGTCAGCAGAAAAGGCACTATATGTCCCCTGTATCCTGTCGATATCCAGGCGAGGCTTGGCTTTGCCGTGGCGTCTGATGGCACACGATCGAGCCCTGGAAAAGCTGGGGCCGCCGTCGGACGCGCCATGCGCGCCAGCCAAGGGCTGGCGAACCATAATAGGAGCCATGATGCGACCGGCGGCCAACCCCTATCTCATATGTCTGGCGGCTTGGCTGTTGCCAGGCGCCGGCCATCTGTGGCTCGGCCGTGTCCAGAAGGGCCTCATCTTTCTGATCGCGCTGCCATCGATGTTTGCGACAGGTCTGTGGCTGGAAGGACGGTTGTTCCCGTTCGAACTGGGGCAACCGCTCGTGGCACTGGCGGCGCTGGCTGACGTCGGTATCGGCGTCCCGTACGTGGTCGCGGAGTTCCTCGGTGTCGGCGCCGGGCGGGTCGTGGCGCAGTCGTTCGAGTATGGCAACGCGTTCCTGATCGTGGCTGGTCTGCTGAACATGCTCGTCGTGCTCGACGCGTTTGACGTGGCGGAGGGCCGAAAGTGAGTTCTCATCTTGGCGCGATGGCCGCGTTTGCGCTGTTTGTGTCCGTGGTCTTCGCCGCGCTGATGCGCGACGCCCCCGCGGAGCAGCTGCGGCTGGGTCTACGACTCTTTGGAGGGCTGGTTGGCGGCGGGCTTCTCGCCGGCTGGCTGCTCTATCCGCTTCCGTTCTAGTTTCGTTGCCGACGTGTCGACACGCTTCAAGCTGTGGGCGAGTGTTGTGCTCTACATGGCGGCGATTTTCTACGTATCCGGCCTATCCGATCCTCCGGTTCCTGCGGGCACAGACAAGTCGTTGCATGGGCTGGTCTATTTTGGTCTTGCGATCGTTGTGCTTCGCGCGCTGGTAGGTGGCCAGCCCCGACGAATCGACCTGCGGCGTGCGACGATCGCGTTCCTGATGACCGTGGCGTACGCCGCGACTGACGAGGTGCATCAGATGTTCGTCCCTGGCCGTACGGCGGATGTGTTCGACCTGCTTGCCGATGCCGGTGGGGCGATCGTGGGCGCGGCGGCGTGTTGGGCGTGGGGTATAATTTCGCCAGTCTCGCGCGATGAGCTTTGAAAACTTCCTTCCTGAGTACGATGGCGCGGCCGCCATCCCAACCATCGACCGTCAGCACGGCCTGAACGCGCCGAATGCCACTGTGAACCCGCCGGGTGCTGCGGTGCCCGATGTGCCAGGTGCAGCGGTTGCGTACGCTGTCTGCACCAGCGGCCGATGATCGAACTGCGCGGGTCGGATGAGGCCTCCGGTTGCCGCTTCGCGGTCGTTGTCTCTCGTTTCAATGAAGCGATCACTGCGGGCCTGCTGAGGGGGGCGTGTCAGGCGCTGATGGACGCGTCGGTACGGCACGAGGACATCACGATCGTGCATGTGCCGGGCGCGTTCGATATTCCGGTGGCTGCCCTGCGGGCGGCCGAGACGGGGCGCTTCGACGCGGTCATCTGTCTCGGCTCCGTGATCAAGGGCGAGACGATACACTTTGAATACATCGCCAGCAGCACGTGCACGGAGATCGGGTCGGCCGCGGCCGCTACGGGCGTGCCGATCACGCTCGGTGTGCTGACGACGCTTACCGAAGATCAGGCCGCGGAGCGCGCCGCCGATGGACCCGGAAACAAGGGGCACGAAGCGGCGCGTGCCGCGGTGGAAATGGCCACGCTGTTTCGTCGGTTGCCTGAGGGCCTCGTCGAATGACGGCCAGGGCGGAGCGTCACCCGGACCACCGGGTGGCGCACGAGCCGCGCCATCGCGCGCGCGAGGCCGCTGTGCAGATGCTGTATCAGTGGGAGGTCGGCCGCGCCTCGATGGCCGACGTAGTGGAGACATTCTGGCTTCACGACGATCAAGGGGACCCGGCGATCGCCGGCACTGATCACGGGATGTTCGCGCAAACGCTCGCTGCAGGTGTAGCCGACACCGTCGGCACCCTGGATCCGATCATCGTCGACGCTGCTGAGAACTGGCGGATCGAGCGCATGAACATCGTGGACCGCCTTATACTGCGGCTGGCAGTCTATGAGTTTCTCCACCAGCCGGCCACGCCATCGCGCGTCATCATCAACGAGGCGTTGGAGCTGGCGCGCACGTTTTGCGATGTCGACTCGGTACGATTCGTCAACGGAATTCTTGACGCGGTACGCCGCCGCCTTGAACGCGAATGACCACCACAGAGGAGTCCGATCAGGTCGTCCAACGCCGCTTGAACCTCGAGGAGTTGCGCAAACTCGGCGTGGATCCCTACCCGCAGCGCTTCGACCCGAAGGCCTCAGTTGAAGACATCGTTCAGGCGCATGGCGCCAAGGACGGTGACATGCTCGACGCCGAGCAGGTCATAACTCGCACGGCCGGGCGGGTCTTGGCCATTCGCAGCTTCGGGAAGGCCAACTTCCTGGTGCTCTCGGACGGCAAAGCCCGCATCCAGGTCTACATCCGCCAGGATGCACTCTCCGAGCGCGATTTTCAGATCTTTAAGTTGCTCGATTTCGGCGATTGGGTGGGCGTGGAGGGGCGTCTCTTCCGGACCAAGACCAAAGAACTCACGATTTGGGCATCGACGCTTGAGTTTCTCGCCAAGTGTCTGCTGCCGTTGCCGGAGAAGTGGCATGGCCTCACTGACGTTGAGACTCGGTACCGCCAGCGATATCTCGACCTGATCGTCAATCCGGACGCGCGGCGGGTGTTCGAGACTCGCAGTCGTGTGGTGACTGCCACCCGTGAGTTCCTGAGTGCCCGTGGCTTTCTCGAGGTCGAGACGCCGATGATGCAATCGGTTGCCGGCGGCGCACTGGCCCGACCGTTCGTGACCCACCACAACGCGCTCGATATGCCCCTCTATATGCGGGTCGCACCGGAGCTCTATCTCAAGCGGTTGACCGTCGGCGGGATCGAGCGGGTGTTCGAGATCAATCGTAATTTCCGGAACGAAGGCATCTCGACGCAGCACAACCCTGAATTCACGATGCTTGAGTTCTATTGGACGTACGCTGACTACACCGACCTGATGACGCTCACCGAGCAGTTGCTGGCCGACATTGCGGTCAAGGCCATTGGGACCGACGAGATCCAGTACGGCGACCAGAAGATCTCGTTGAGGGCGCCGTTCCGACGTCTGTCGATGCGAGAAGCCGCGCGGGATGCGGCCACTGCCCGCCTCGGTACACCAGTTGATGCTGGTGACCTGCGACGACGGGACACTGTGGTCGCGCTCGGCGCCAGATTGGGCGTAGAAGCGGGCGCGGGCATGGGGGCGGGCAAGATTACCGCGGCGATATTCGAGACGCTCTGCGAGGAGAACCTCATCCAGCCGACCTTCGTGTATGACTTTCCGACCGAGGTGTCACCGCTGTCGAAGCAGAAGGTCGACGATCCAGACACCGTCGAGCGCTTCGAGCTGTATGTGGCCGGAGTCGAACTGGCCAACGCCTTCAGCGAGCTGAATGACCCCGCCGAGCAGCGCGACCGTTTCAAGGCGCAGCTCAGGCAGCGGGCTGGTGGAGATCAGGAGGCGCACGCCATGGACGAGGACTACATTCGCGCGCTCGAATTCGGGATGCCTCCGGCCGCCGGGGAAGGGATCGGCATCGATCGCCTGGTGATGTTGCTGACGAACAGCCCGTCGATTCGCGATGTGATCCTCTTCCCGGTGATGAGGCCGAAGGCGTAGCGTGGCGGAGGCCTGAGAGGCACGGTATGGCATTCGAACTGTTTGTTGCCCTGCGCTATCTTCTCGCGCGCCGGAAGCAGGCGTTCATTTCGCTCATTTCTCTGATATCGACGATGGGCGTCGCCGTCGGAGTGATGGCACTTGTCATCGCGCTGGCGCTGATGACAGGCCTGCAGGCGGAGTTGCGCGACCGTATCCTCGGCTCGTCGGCGCATGTCTACGTGTGGAAGACCGGTGGTATCGATGACTACCGGGCGGAAGTGACGGTGCTTCGGGATATCGAGGGCGTCGTTGGCGCCGCGCCCGCCGTGCTCGGCAAGGCGCTGATTTCGACCGAGCTCGCTGACGCGTTCATCAGTCTCAAGGGCGTGGACCCGGCACTCGAGGCGGACGTGACCGACATCCAACGCGCGATGCAGAGCGGGAGCATCGAGAACTTGGCGTCTATCTCGGAGGATGCGCTTCCCGGCATCCTGATCGGTCGCAATTTGGCCGCACAGCTTGGCGTTGCCATCGGCGACACGGCGACCGTACTGTCACCGCAGGGCACTCTGTCGCCCATGGGTATGATTCCGCGGACCCGCCGCGTCCACATCGCGGGCATCTACACACTCGGGCTTTTCGAGTTCGACGCCGCATACGGATTCGTGTCGCTCGAGTTCGCCGAACGCCTGCTGGGGAAGGCCATTCCCGATCTGATTGAGTTGCGCGTGGCCGACATAGACGAGGCACCAGATATTTCCGAGCGCATCCCGAACGAGCTTGGCATTGAGTATGTGAGCCAGGACTGGGCCGACATGAACCAGGCGCTATTCTCGGCACTCTGGCTCGAGAAGATGGCGATCTCCATCACGATCGCGCTCATCGTCATGGTCGCGGCGCTCAATATCGTCGCGTCGCTGGTACTTCTCGTGATGGAGAAGAGCCGCGATATCGCCATTCTGAAGACGATGGGCACATCGTCACGGAGGGTGATGACGATTTTCATGCTCCAGGGACTGGTCATCGGTGTCGCCGGTACAACCGTCGGTGCGTCGTGCGGGCTGGCACTGTGCTGGGTGCTCGATCGTTATCGGTTGATTCAGATCCCGATGGACGTGTACCAAGTGTCCTACGTGCCGTTTGTCGTGCAGCCGCTCGACTTCGCCATCGTGGTCGCGTCGGCTATTCTCATCTGCTTCCTGGCGACGATCTATCCTTCGCGGCAGGCGTCGAGGCTCGACCCTGTGCAGGCGCTACGGTTCGAGTGATGAGGCTGTGTGTGACGTGGCGTTTGTAGATGTCAGAGGACTGAACAAGTCCTACATCGTCGGCGCCCAGAGTATTCACGTGCTTCGCGATCTGAACCTCAGCGTTGCGAAGGGTGAAATGCTGGCGATCATTGGCGCGTCCGGCGTGGGTAAGAGCACGCTGTTGCACCTGCTCGGCGGCCTCGACCGCTCGGACTCGGGTGGGGTGCGCGTGGCCGATGCGGATCTGACAGCGATGCCAGCTCAGGATCTGGTCGCGTTCCGCAACCGCCACGTCGGGTTCGTGTTCCAGTTTCACCACTTGATGCCAGAGTTTGACGCCACTGAGAACGTCGAGATGCCGATGCGCATTGCCCGGCTATCTCGCGGAGACGCGAGACGCCGCGCGATCGAACTCCTGGGCCGGGTTGGGCTGGGTGATCGCCTGGTGCACAGGCCTGCCATGTTGTCGGGCGGGGAACAGCAACGCGTGGCTGTCGCTCGCGCGCTGGTGATGAAGCCGGCACTACTCCTTGCCGACGAGCCCACGGGAGACGTCGACGAGAATACCGCCGAGGCGCTTCACCAGTTGCTGCGGGACATGCATGCTGAACACGGACTGACGTCGATCATCGCGACGCACAACGCCAGACTCGCCGCAGCCTGCGACCGGGTGCTCTGCCTGGAGCAAGGCCAGCTACAGCGGCGCTGACTTTCCCGCGCCCGATCGGGCGAGCGGGATGTCAGAGTCCCGCGCGCTCGAACAGCACCGTCGCCAGTGCTGAACAATCGTCTTCGCCACGGCCTGCAGCGATGAGCGCCTCCACGAGTTGATGCACTGCGGCACTGACCGGCGCGGGGACGTCGAGTTCGGCGATCGTGGCCGACGCAATACGTAAATCTTTAGCGTAGAGCGCCGCGCGAAATCCTGGTGTGTAGTTGCCAGTGAGGATGCGCTCGCCGTGGAGCTCCAGTACCCGACTTGCCGCGAAGCCGCCGAGCAGCGCCTCACGCACTTTCGCCGGATCGACGCCCGCCTTTCGCGCCAGGACGAACGCTTCGGTCACGGCGGTCAGCGTGCCGCCGATGACGATCTGGTTGCAGACCTTGCACAATTGACCTGCGCCTGAGTCACCGATTCGGACCACTCGCTCTGGATTACCCATGACATCAAGCAGTGGCTTCACGGCGTCGAACGCCGCCTGATCTCCACCGACCATGATTGACAGTGTGCCGCTTTCCGCGCCGATGTCTCCGCCGCTGACAGGCGCGTCGAGCATCGTGGCGCCCAGGGACGTCGCACGTGCCGCCAGGCGCTGGGCGGTGCTTGGCGCGATCGTGCTCGTGTCGATGATGATCGTGCCTGGCTGCATCGCGCTAAAGACCCCGTCAGGCCCTTCGAGCACCAACTCGACGTCCGGCGAGTCAGGCACCATGGTAAAAATACGGGTGGCGCGGCGCGCCACCTCGGCCGGTGACGACGCCCGGACAGCGCCCGAGGCAACCAGGTCGTCGACAGGAGCCGGGCTTCGGCTGTTGACAACCAGAGGAAAGCCAGCCTTGAGAAGATTTTTCGCCATCGGCCGGCCCATGAGACCAAGTCCGATGAAACCAATAGTGTCAGCCATACGGGGCAGTATAGTGCGGGCTGAGCGCCCATACCCCATGGGGTGGACCGCATTTTCATGGGTGCGGGGACGAACGTCTGCGCACGCGGGTCGCGCCGGGCTACCCTATAATGACAAGTGAAGGGGTCACGCGTCTTCGTCACGATCCTCTAACGTCAGGCGGGCAGGATGTTCGAACGCTACACAGAACGAGCGCGACGGGTTCTCTTTTTCGCGCGCTATGAGGCCAGCCAGCTTGGCAGTGTCTCCATCGAGACTGAGCACCTCCTGCTGGGCCTGATCCGCGAAGGAAAGGGACTCACGAGTCGGATCTTCGCCCGTTCACATCTGTCTCTCGAGAACATCCGAAAGGAAATCGAAGGCCGCACGGTACTGCGCGAGAAAGTGTCGACCTCCGTCGAGATTCCGTTTAGCGCCGAAACGAAACACGTGCTGCAGTTCGCCGCCGAAGAGGCGGATCGACTGCTGCACAACTACATCGGCACCGAGCATCTCTTGCTCGGCCTGCTGCGTGAAGAGCAGTCTGTCGCCGCATCCATCCTGGTGGAAAAAGGGATGCGTCTCCACACAGTGCGCGAGGACATCGTGCAGCTGCTTAACGAAAAGACGACGGTGACGCGGGTCAAGGAGACGCCGCTGCTGGCCGAGTTCAGTCGAGACCTCACGGAAGCGGCGATGAAGAATCAGCTCGATCCGCTGGTTGGCCGTGCCTATGAACTCGAGCGCGTGCAGCAGGTGCTGTGCCGGCGCACGAAGAACAATGCCGTGCTGATCGGAGAGCCTGGCGTCGGCAAGACCGCCATTGTCGAAGGTCTCGCGCAGCAAATCGTCTACGGCGACGTACCGCACTTTCTGGCCGACAAGCGCATTCTGGCGCTTGATATCTCGTTGATTGTGGCGGGCACCAAGTATCGTGGCCAGTTCGAGGAACGACTGAAGGCCATCATGAAGGAACTCACGGAAAACCCGAACATCATCGTGTTCATCGACGAGCTGCATACGCTTGTGGGCGCCGGGTCCGCCGAGGGGTCGCTCGACGCGGCCAACATTCTGAAGCCAGCGCTTTCACGTGGGGAGATTCGGTGCATCGGCGCGACGACGCCTAGTGAGTATCGCAAGTACATCGAGAAGGATCGCTCGCTGGAACGCCGGTTTCAGGCCGTGAAAGTAGACCCGCCCGCCGAAAAGGAGACGATCGAGATTCTGCTGGGTATCAAGGATCGCTACGAGCAGTTTCACCACGTGGAGTACACGCACGAGGCGATCGAGGCGGCGGTGTACCAGTCGAGTCGCTACATCACCGATCGCTTTCTGCCCGACAAGGCGATCGATCTTGTTGACGAGGCGGGCGCCCGAGCCAAGTTGAAGGAAGCCGGCCACAGTGAGGAGTTCGGCGAGATCAACAAGAGCATTCGGGTTGCCGTCGAGCAGATGGAGAACGCCGTCTCGCAGAAGGATTTCGAGCGTGCACAGTTCTATCGAGAGCAGGAAGTGTCGGCGCGGGAGAACCTGCAGTTCGTCCGAGAGAAGTTCGACGTGAAAACGAGCGCTCGGAGGGTTGTGGTCACCAAGGCCGATATCGATGAGGTCGTGTCGAAGTGGACGGGTGTGCCGATCACCTCAGTCAATCAGGACGAGAGCGACAAATTGCTGCGCATGGAGGCCGATCTTCACAAACGGGTGATCAGTCAGGGCAAGGCGATTTCCGCTCTGTCCCGGGCGATCCGTCGGTCGCGCGCGGGCCTCAAGAATCCGAACCGGCCGGTTGGCAGCTTCATCTTCCTTGGGCCCACCGGTGTCGGGAAGACGGAACTTGCGCGTGCGCTGGCCAACTTTCTCTTTGGTAGCGATGCCGCGCTCATTCGCTTCGACATGTCCGAGTACATGGAGAAGCATTCCGTGTCGAAGCTGATCGGCTCACCTCCCGGGTATGTCGGCCACGAGGAAGGTGGTCAGCTGACTGAGAAGGTGAAGCGCAACCCATACTCAGTGGTGCTTCTCGACGAGGTCGAGAAGGCGCACCCGGACATCTTCAATATTCTGCTGCAGGTGTTCGAGGATGGTCATCTGACGGACGGGCTCGGGAACCGGGTGAACTTCAAGAACACGATCATCATCATGACGTCGAACATCGGCGCGCGCTTCATTCAGAAGAAGGCGTCGCTTGGTTTTCAGGCGAGCGATGTGGGTTCAATCGACAAAAACCTGACCGAAATGGTGCTCGGAGAGGTCAAGCGTACGTTCAATCCAGAATTCATCAATCGCGTCGATGAGATCATCGTGTTCGACGCGCTGACCGATGACGATCTGCGGCAGATTATGACGCTCCTCGTTGAGCAGCTGAATGCCAATCTGGCTGATCGGCGGATGAAGATCACGCTCGCCCCGGAAGTGACGGACTGGATCATCGACAGCACCTGCAAGGACCGCTCGTACGGTGCGCGGCCGTTACGGCGCGCCATCCAACGCTATGTCGAGGATCCGCTGTCGGAGGAGTTGATTCGAGGCAATCTACGGGATGGCGATGTCGAGGTCTTTCTGGAGGGCGGACAGCTCTCATACCGGCCAGCGGGAGAGCTGACCGGAGGCCGACGTCTTCCCTGATTGTCCCGGTGCCGTCGCGCTGAAGCGGCCTCGGTCGGGCGGTTGACTCCGCCCTCCGCCCCGGCACAGGCCAAACTCCGTCCGGGAGCGTCTAAGATCCTGTAAACTAAGTGATCTAATGGGCTTAGTCAGAATGATGCAGAAGTGTGTAGTGTTGGCGCTCGCTCTCGTGGCCTTGCTCGTCGTCGGCGCCTCTGCCGCCTCGGCTCAGTCGCTGTCGCTGGCGGGTGTCGGGACTCAGGAGGCGTCCACCATTTGCGGCGCCCCCGTCCCGGAGCCGGCGAACTTGCCGCCCGAGGGGTCCGGCCCGGTGGTCTACTTCATCGCACCGTGTTTCCCTGCGCAGGGCAATGTGTCGGCGGTGGAACCCCAGACCTACCTCTACTACATGCAGTTGCGGCCCAGTCAGCCGTCACAGAACATCTGGGTGCCGTGGGATGCGCAGACGCAGCGCACGGCCGTTGCTGATCATGCTCGCCTCTGGGCCACTGGCTTTCTGTCCAACCTGTCAATCGAGGCAGCCGACTACACCTTTTCCAACGGTGTCATCGGAAAGTTGGTGACCTACAACATCGAGGAGCGTCAGCGCGTCAAGATTGTCAACTACGACGGCACCTCGGAGATCGACCGCGCAGCCATCGATGAGCAGCTTCGTGCGCGCGGGATCGAGATGCGGCTTGACGCATTCGTTGATGACAGCACGATTCGCCGGATCGAGACCGTGCTCCGCGACATGATGGCCGAAAAAGGCTTCACCGATGCCGAGGTGGCGCACGAGGTCACCGAAATCGCCGGTGGGCCGAAGCTCGTGAATGTCACCTTCCGGATCGGCGAGGGACCAAAGATCAAGATCCGCGACATTGACTTCGTTGGCAACGTCGCCAAAACGGATCGGACGTTGCGGGGAAAGATGAAGAACAACAAGACCCCGGGCTTCTTTGGCTTCATTACGCGTGGCGGCACGTACAAAGCGGCCATGTTCGAAATGGACGCGGATCTGATTCAGGCGTATTACCGCGATGAGGGGTACGTGGAGGCGCTGGTTGGCCAGCCTGAGGTCAAGGTGCTGGAAGAAACGGCGGATGGCAAGACGCGCTGGGTGCAGCTGGTCATTCCTGTGACTGAAGGTGAGCGATTTCGGGTTGGGTCTTTTTCGCTCGACGGCAATAAAGTGGTCCGGTCAGAAGCGATTGCGCCCGTGTTTGAGGTGACGGTCGGAGACTGGTACAGCGAGTCAGACGTTCGTGATGGCCTGATCAAGGCACAAGAGCTCTACGGCGCCGCCGGCTACATGGAGTTCACCGGATTCCCCGACATCTCGACGACAAACGATGGGTCCGCCGCGGTGCCGGAGGCGATCGCCGCTCCTCCGTCAGGAGAGCCGCCCACCGTCGATGTGACGATGCGGATTCAGGAAGGGGAGCAGTACCTAGTGAATCGGCTGACGTTTGTCGGCAATACGACGACGCGCGACAATGTCATCCGTCGAGAGATGCGTCTAGTCGAAGGTTCGGTGTTCAATACCGAAGCACTCAAGTACAGCGTGCGCCGTGTGAATCAGCTCGGCTACTTTGAGCAGATCAGCGAAGAAGATCAGACGGCGATGCAGGTGGAGAAGACACCTGGCCGCGACGACGCAGTTGATGTCACGTTGACGGTTCGGGAACAGAATCGCAACCAGCTGACGTTTGGCGCAGGCGTATCTCAGTTCGAGGGCGTGTTCGGCCAGCTCGGGTTCCAGACCGCAAACTTCCTCGGCCGAGGGGAGAGCCTGAACGTGTCGATGCAGGCGGGTAGCCGCTCCCAGAACTATCAGCTTGCCTTCACCGAGCCCTTCCTCTTTGACCGGAACATTACCGCTGGTTTCGACGTCTACAAGCGCTCGCTGCAGTACATCGGTTTCTACACACAGAGAACCACGGGCGCGAATGTCACGCTGGGTTTTCCGGTCGCCGACTTCAGTCGGATGTTCTTTAACTATTCAAACGAGCGGATTCAGATGGCTGACCTCAACGAGGCGTTCCTGGATCCCAACTGTATTTTCCGCGACGAAGGATGCTCGGATATTTCGCTGACTGACCTGTCAACCATTAACCCTGACGTGCTCGAGGGGCTCCGTCGAAATCCGTTCATCTTCGATTCGCTGTTGATCGGTGAGGGTGGGCGCCGCACAGTGAGCAAGGTGACTCCGAGTTTCGTGCACAATACAGTCGATAACCCTATTTTTCCGAACACGGGTCGGCGGATCACGATGTCGATCGATCTTGCACTACTCGGCGGCAATACCCAGTTCTACAGGCCGAGCATCGAGGCCCTCCAGTTTTTCCGGCATACGTCGCGGACCACCTTCGGTCTACGCGGGCAGTTTCAGTTCATCGCTCCCGTGCGGGACACGAAGACGCTGCCGATTTTCGAGAAGATCGTCTCGGGTGGGGAGAACAGTGTTCGAGGTTTCGATATTCGATCGATCGGGCCGTCTGATCCTTCCACGGGACTTGTGCTGGGCGGCAACAAGAGTTTGCTCTTCAACGCTGAGTACATGTTCTCGCTCGTCTCGCAGGTGCGACTGATTGCCTTTTACGACGCCGCCCAGGTCGTGTCTGAACGCCAGTCGTTCGCGATGCGACATTTCCGGACCTCCACCGGTGCTGAGATTCGGTTCTTCATGCCGGTGCTCAACGTGCCGTTCCGGCTGATTTTCGCGCTGAATCCGCAACGGGAGGGCGTGCTCGACAACCAGCTACGTCCGGCAAAGAACTTGGTATTCCGGTTCGCGGTGGGTTCAACCTTCTAGGCGTCTGGCGGCGAGTCGGCCCTACAATAGGACAGTCGGGCCTACAATGGGCCGGATGACACCCCCCTGGATGTGTGATGTTTTGTGAGAATGAAAGGACAGCGATCGTGATGAGAGTGTTTATCGGTGCCATGGCGCTCTGTGGAATTCTGGCAGCCGCGCCGAGTTTCGCGCAGGCGCCTGCCCCCGCTCAGCCCGCCCCGGCCGCGGCTCCGGTGCAGGCGCCCTTTCCCGCAGGCACGAAGTACGCCTTCGTGAACATTCAGCGAATTGCTGCCGAATCGGCGGCAGGCCTGACACTGACTGGTAAGGTGACGGCGCTCAACCAGCAGAAGGTGAACGAGCTGAACGAGAGGAACGTGGCGCTGCAAGCGGCCCAGCAGAAGCTCGACGCCGGCGCCACGGTGCTGAGCCCGACAGCAGCTGCGCAGCTCCAGAGGGATATCGAGCGCCAGCAGATCGACATCCAGCGTTTTACTGAGGACGCCCAGCAAGAGGTCACGACCCTGCAGACGCAGCTGCAGGAAGAGTTCCAGTTAAGGCTGTCTCCGGTCATTCAGGAGGTCGCGACCGAGCGCGGGCTTCAGCTGCTCTTCAGCGTGACTGACAGCGGCTTGGTCTGGGCCGACCAGTCGCTGGATGTCACCACCGACGTGATCCAAAGATTCGACGCGCTCGGGGCCGCACCTGCGGCCCCCGCCGCTGCACCCGCGGCCCCCGCCGCTGTACCCGCGCCAGCGAATCCGTAGATTCAGTCTTGTGTGCCAGGTGATACGGGTGGTTCAGTGTACTCGGGAGCAGTGAACCACCCGTGAACCCTGAAGCATGAACCTGGACGCGGCGTCCTCGACTGCCGAGGTTTCCCAGTTCCCGAAAGCTGATTCCACTGTGTCACGCCACTTCGATCTGCCCGCGCTCCTGGGCCGCGTCTACTACCGCTATCCATCGTTTCTAATCGATGCGGTCGCCGAGCATGAGCCCGGCAATCGCCTTGTGGCGGTGAAAAACGTCACCGTCAACGAAGAGTTCTTTCAAGGGCACTTCCCGGGATCTCCGCTGATGCCTGGCGTGCTGATGATCGAGGCGCTGACGCAGGTGGCGGCCGTCTTGCTGTTGGATCGGGCTGAGGCGCCCGCCACGGCGCGCGTCTGGCTCCGCGGCGTTGACAACGCCAAGTTCCGAAGACAGGTGGTGCCCGGCGATCGGCTTCGCTTAGAGGTCCGGCTGGGGCGTATCCGTTCGCGGCTGGCGAAGGCTCGCGCGTCGGCGTTTGTCGAGGATCAGCCGGTTGCGGAGGCGGATCTCCTGCTCGCAGTCGAACCCGGAGCGGCCTACATCGATCCGACGGCGGTCGTGCATCCGGCCGCGCGCCTCGGAGCCGGCACGACGGTCGGCCCCTACTGCACCATCGGCCCGGAAGTGGTGATCGGCCAGCGCTGTCGGATCGGTGCGTCCGTGGTCATTGACGGGTGGACCGAGATTGGCGACGACACCCGCGTGTATCCGATGGCCTCCATCGGTCTCGCGCCGCAGGACCTCAAGTACAAGGGGGAGCACACGAGGCTGAGCATCGGCCGAGAGAATACGTTCAGGGAGTTTGTCACGATCAATCGGGGCACGCTTGGCGGCGGTGGACACACCACGATCGGCGACGGGAATCTCTTCATGGCGTACGTGCACGTGGCGCACGATTGCCACATCGGCCACTCCACGATCTTCGGGAACGGCGCCACACTCGGCGGTCACGTCACCGTGGAGGATTGGGCCACGGTCAGCGCGTACTCAGGTGTGCACCCCTTCTGTCGGGTCGGTCGACACGCCTACGTCGGCGGATACTCCGTGGTGACAAAAGACGCACTGCCGTTCGGGAAGTCGGTCGGAAACCGGGCCCGTATCTATGGCCTGAACACGATCGGCCTCGAGCGCCGCGGCGTTGCCTCCGACATCATCAATCAGCTCAAACGGGCGTATCGGTATCTGCTGCAGTCGAAGTTGAACACGTCACGTGCACTGGTCCAGATCGAGCAGGACGCGGCGCTCACGTCGCCCGAAGTGCGGTGTCTCGTGGATTTCATCCGGAGTTCGAAGCGGGGCGGCATATTGCGCCGGCCCAACCGACGTGTAGAGGATCTGCTGGCTGATGAGTAGAGTGCTGACGCTGGTCCTGCCCGGCCAGGACCAACCGCCCCGGCTGCGCCACGAGCTGCGCGCCGATCCCCGTCGGGTCTCCTTCGAAGTACATCTGGCACCGACATGCGTCTCGGCCTGATCGCGGGCAACGGGAGATTTCCGTTTCTCGTGCTCGACGCCGCTCGTGCGCAAGGCCACGAGGTCACGATCGTTGCCGCACAGGAGGAGGCCTTCCCTGAACTCGCTGAAGCCGCTGCTCGCCACGAGTCGCCCATTCACTGGGTGTCCCTCGGTCAACTGGGCACGTGTATCACGTTGCTGAAGCAGGACGGGGTTACCCACGCCGTCATGGCGGGCCAGGTCAAACACAACAGAATCTTTTCGGGTGGCATCGTTCCCGACATGCTCGTTCTCGGCGTATTGGCACGTTTGACATCGAGGAACACTGACGGCCTTATCGGTGCCGTCGCCGACGTCCTTCGAGATCGCGGTATTGAGTTGATGGATTCCACCGAGTTGTTGCGGCCGTTGCTGGCGGCGCCAGGCGTGTTGACCCGCAGAGGCCCCAACGCGGAAGAGCAGAAGGATTTTCAGTTTGGCTATCGCATGGCGGACGCGATTGCGGCGCTCGATATCGGTCAGACCATTGCCGTCAGGCAGCAGGCCGTGGTGGCGGTCGAGGCCATGGAAGGTACTGACGAGGTGATCGCCAGGGCTGGGCGTCTTGCGGGTCCCGGCGTCGCGATCGTGAAGGTCGCGAAGCCGAACCAGGATATGCGGTTCGACGTTCCTGTGATCGGAGTCGCGACGATCAGGGCCATGCAAGAGGCGGGTGCGTCAGCGCTGTCTATCGATGCGGGTCGCACGCTCGTGATTGAAGGTGGCGCCGTGATCACCGCGGCGGATGACGCCGGTATCGCCATCGCAGGGCGACCTCCGCAGGCTGAGGGGGCGAATGCATAGGACTCCGATCGCGGTGGTAGGGGTCGGGCACCTGGGCCAGCACCATACGCGCTTGCTCGCCGCGATGCCTGAGGTCGATCTCGTCGCCGTGGTCGACACAAAGCCCGACCGGGCTGCCGAGATCGCGACGAAGTACGACACCCTTGCGCTCGCCGAGACATCGACCCTGCTCGGGTCGGTCGACGCCGCGATCATTGCGACGCCGACGACCTCTCACCTTGATGTGGCCCTACCGTTCATCGAGGCAGGAGCGGCCGTGCTTGTCGAGAAGCCGCTCGCGGCCAGTGTGGCGGAAGCCGACCGACTCGTGGAGGCCGCGGCAGCTCGAGGCACCCTGCTCGCCACCGGGCACACCGAGCGTTTCAATCCCGCGGTCGCTGCGGCGTTGCCTCTCGTCTCACGTCCACGTTTCATCGAGATTCATCGCCTTGGAGCGTTTCCCGATCGAAGCCTGGATATCGACGTCATTTTTGACCTGATGATTCACGACATTGACGTATTGCTGGCAGTTGTCGGTTCGGAAGTAGTCTCGGTCGAGGCCGTTGGTGTAAATGTGCTGACGCCGCGAGTGGATATCGCGAACGCGCGTCTCCGGTTCGCCTCGGGTTGCATCGCCAATGTCACGGCTAGTCGAATCAGTCGGGACCGGGTGAGGAAAGCCCGGTTCTTTCAGCGTGATTCCTACCTGTCGATCGACTACGCCGAGCAGGAAGTCGAGGCGTACCAGCTTGTTCCGGAACATGGGAGCCGTCCGGCGATCCGCGGCGGAGGAATCCAGATTACCCGTGATGAGCCGTTACGGCTTGAGCTCGTGGATTTCGTGGACGCGGTCCGTGCGAACCGGCCGCCGGCGGTCACAGGACGTGATGGGCGCGCGGCCTTGGCGCTGGCGACGCACGTGAGCGATCTAATATCAAAGGATTCTGCGTGAGGCGACGCCGCGCGAGTCACGAGCATGACCACTTCCTCGACGCTTGATCGTCTGCTTGCCCACGTGACGGCGGGCGGGGTTCTGACGGCTCCGGAGATCGCCGAGCTCGGAGCGACGCCTGACATCTTGCCACTCGGCATGCTGGCCGACGTCGTGCGACGGCGGATTCACGACACGCAGATTACATACCTCAGGGTTGCCACGTGCGCGTGCGATCAACCCGATGTCGACGCCATCCCGTCGGGTGCGCGGGAAATCAGAATCGTGGGCACGCCCGCTTCGCTGGACGCCGCCACTGTAGTCGTCCAGAAGATACGGGCGGCGTCTGGTGATCGTACCGTGTCCGGTTTTTCCTGGGGCGATGTCGATCGCATGGCGGCGGCGGCGGGGCTACCGGTGTCACGCGCGCTGGCGACGCTGCACAGCGCAGGTCTCGAGGGGCTGGTCGAGGTGCCGCTGGATGCGATCGCGGATGCGGATCACGCCGTGAACTGCCTGATGGGTGCCGGGTTCCGGCAGCTTCGCCTCACGATCGAAAAGGCTCCGGCTGCGGATCGGCAGACGCTCATCGAGCAGGCGTCCGGCCTGCAGAAACAGTACGGCTCGATCCAGGTCATCAATCCGCTGCCGACAGTGCTCCACGCAATCCGCCCGACGACCGGCTACGACGATGTGAAGGCGGTCGCGCTTGCGCGACTGGCGGCGCCGAATGTTCCCACGATCCAGGTGGACTGGCTGCGCTATGGCCCGAAGTTGGCGCAGGTGGCGCTGACGTTCGGTGCCGACGACTTAGACGCCGTGTCTGCGAGCGATGACGCTCCCGAGGGACGCCGCCGTGCTCCGCTCGAAGCCGTACGTCGTAATGTCGAGGCCGCGGGATTGTCGCCGGCTGAGCGCGATGGTCACTACAACGTGGTCGCGTGACGGAGCCGGTACGCCTCGGCGCCGTAGGATATCTCAACGCGAGACCGCTGACATGGGCGCTCGACCGCGCACCGGAACGCTGGAAAATTCGCTACGATGTCCCGGCAGTCTGCTCTGCGCTTCTCCGCTCGCACGAGGTTGACCTGGGTCTGGTGCCGTCGTTCGACTACCTTGAGGAGGAGGACTATCGCTTCGTGCCAGGCGTTGGCATTGGGTCATACGGGCCGGTGGCCTCGGTCGCGCTCTTTACCGGTGTACCGCTCGAAGACATTCGCCGGATCGCGCTTGATGCGAGTTCTCGCACGTCGGTCGCGCTGGTGAAGGTCCTCTGTCATCATCGGTTTCGCATCACGCCTGAATTCGTTCCGCATGGTCCGGATATCAAAGAAATGACGCGTCGCGCTGACGCGGCGCTCCTGATCGGTGATCCAGCACTCGAGGCGGATCACGAAGCCCTTGGGCTCGTCAAGATTGACCTGGGCGCGGAGTGGACCGAGATGACGAGCCTGCCGTTTGTGTACGCCGCGTGGACGGGCAGATCTGGGGCGGTGAGTCCGTCCGACGTGCGCCTGCTTCAGGATGCACAAGAAGAAGGTCGGCGGTCGCTCGGAGCTATTGCGTCAGAGTTCGCAGGTGGGGATGGCGTCCGCGCGGAACGAGCAGCCACGTATCTAAGGGATAATGTGAGGTACGGCATCGGTGCGGACGACGCGAGAGGGCTGCAGATGTTTCTCGACTACGCCGCGGATCTCGGCCTGGCTCCTCGGAAGCGCTCGCTGGAATTCTTTTGATGGTCGATGAGCTAGCCAGGCGGGTAGCGGAGGGGGCGCGGCTCAGCGCGGCCGAGGCACTCACGCTCTATCGGCACGCCCCGACGCACCTCCTCGGCAGCCTCGCCGACGGGATCCGCGCACGCAAGCATCCAAATCGAATCGTCACCTACATCATCGATCGCAACGTCAACTACACGAATGTGTGCGTCGCGCGGTGTAACTTTTGCGCGTTCTACCGGCCTGTGGGTTCTGCTGAGGGCTACGTGCTCGGGTTCGATGAGATATTTCAGAAGATTGACGAGACGATCGCTGTTGGCGGAAATCAACTCCTGATGCAGGGCGGCCACAATCCCGACTTACCGATCGCCTGGTACGAAGACCTCCTGCGCGCAGTGAAGGCGAAGTATCCCGAGTTCAAGCTACACGCGTTGTCCCCGCCGGAGGTCCTGCATATCTCAAAGCTCAACCAGTTGCCGGTCGCCGCCGTGATCGAGCGACTAGTGGCCGCAGGGCTCGATAGCATCCCGGGTGGAGGGGCGGAGATGCTCGTTGACCGCGTTCGCAAGCTGCTGAATTGCTATGGCAAGGCCTCCGCTGACGAGTGGCTCGATGTGATGAGGCAGGCCCATCAGGCCGGTCTTCGGACCACGGCAACCATGATGTACGGAACCGTGGAGACTGACGAGGAGCGCATCGAGCACATGATCCGGCTCCGCGATCTCCAGGATGAGACCGGCGGGTTTACGGCGTTTATCACGTGGAGCTATCAGCCGGACCACACGGAGCTTGGTGGATCAGAAGCAACCGGGATCGACTATCTCCGCACGCTCGCGCTGGCTCGTATTGTGCTCGACAACTTCGACAATCTGCAGGCGTCGTGGGTGACCCAGGGTGGCAAGGTCGGCCAGCTCAGCCTCGCGTATGGCGCCAACGACATGGGCAGCGTGATGATCGAGGAGAACGTCGTACGTGCCGCGGGCGCGGCCTATTGCATGGACGAAGTCGAGATCGTCGGGAACATAGAGGATGCCGGGTTCGTAGCCAGGCGGCGGAACATGCACTACGAGATACTCGGTGCCCCCGTTTTTCTTGAACGTGAGCTGCCGCGGATGTTGACGCTGGGCAAGGCGCGTGCAGAGGGTGACGTGTCAGTTCCGGACGAGCTTCGCGAGTATGCCGCGCGGAGCCGGGCCGGGAAGCGGCTGCGTGTTGCGCACTAGCAGGCGAGAGTCGAAGGCCGGTGTCGCATCGCCGCGACCAAGGCGCCTCGCGGAGGCGCGCCGACCGAGACGATCGCTCGAGGGCCACGGGTCGGACGGCTGACCCGCGTATGACTGTTTATCGAGCAAGCTGGATCCTGTCTGTCGTTGGCGACCCGATCGCGGATGGGTGGGTGGCGGTCGAGCACGGACGCATCACTGGCGTCGGCGTCGGCGACACGTCGGACGCCGTCGACCTTGGGCAGGTCGTCATTCTCCCGGCATTGGTCAACGCCCACACACATCTTGAGCTGTCGTACCTCCGGGGCGTGGTGCCTCCCGCCGGTCGGTTTCTCGACTGGATTAGCCAGGTCATCGCGGCGCGTCGGCGCGTGTCGGACCCCGAGGATGCCGCAATTCTCCAGTCGGCGCGCGCAGCGATCGAGGAGGCGCGTGCGAGTGGCACGGGTCTCGTGGGTGACGTCAGCAACACGCTCGTCACTGTGGCGCTCCTACGCGAGGCCTCGGTCCCAGCGCGCGTGTTCTATGAACTGCTGGGTTTCAAGACCGATGACCCGGTGGGACTGGTGCGTGACGCGCGTGCCCGTGTGGACCGCCTGGGGAGTGACCCCGGCACTGTTCGACTGTCTCTGGCGGCGCATGCGCCCTATTCGGTGTCTCCGGACCTGTTTGCGGCGATTCGAGACGATCTCGACGCGCATCACGGGGATGTCTCGAGCGTGCACGTCAGCGAGTCTGCAGAGGAAGTCGAATTCATCACCCGTGGCGCTGGGGGGTGGCGCGAATTACTGACGGGGCTTGGCGTGTGGACTGATACGTGGCGTCCCCCAGGGGTGTCGCCGGCGACGTATCTTGCTGATTTCGGGTTCCTCGACTCGCGGGTGCTGGCTGTCCACGCGGTGCAGTGTGACGGGGAGGACCTGTCACGATTGGCCACCCTCGGGACCACGGTCGTGTCCTGCCCGCGCAGTAGTCGTCACGTTGGGGTGGGCGACCCGCCGCTCGAGGCGTTCTATGCGATGGGCGTGAAGGTCGCTTTCGGAACCGACAGCCTCGCCAGCGCCGCGGATCTGAACATGTTCAGCGAATTGGCCGTGGCCAGAAAGATCGCGCCGCGGGTGCCTGCTCGCGACTTGATCGAGAGCGCGACGCTGGGTGGCGCTTGCGCGCTCGGTTTTGGTGAGCGGCTTGGAAGCATCGAAGAAGGCAAACAGGCCGCGCTAATCGCGGTACGGTTGCCCGGGCCGATCAGCGACCCGGAAGAACACCTACTCTCGGGCATCGACTCCGCCGCCGTGTCCTGGCCCGATGCCGAAGCTCCAAGGCCATAGCAATAGTGGCAAGGCTCACCACCTACTTCTCGTTCGTCCGCTTTAGCCACTCGGTGTTTGCGTTGCCGTTCGCGCTCACGGGCGCGCTGTTGGCGTGGCGCGTCGAAGCGTTCTCCTGGCGGCAGGTACTCTGGATCATCGTCTGTATGGTGAGCGCGCGGAGCGCGGCGATGGGGTTTAATCGCCTCGTGGACGCCCGGTTGGACGCCTTGAATCCTCGGACATCGATGCGAGAGCTACCGCGCGGGCGGATGTCGACGACCGAGGCGATGGTGTTCGTCGTGGTGTCGTCGTGTCTGTTCGTGTACGGGGCGGCCCAACTGAACACCGTGTGTTTGGTGTTGTCGCCTATCGCGCTGCTGATCGTCTTCTGGTATTCCCTTGCTAAGCGATACACGTCGTACACGCAGTTATTTCTTGGGCTGGCGATGGCTGTGGCGCCAGTCGGCGGCTGGATCGCCGCAGGCGGGCGTCAGGGAGCTGAGCCCTGGCTGCTGGGTGTAGCCATCGGACTGTGGGTGGCCGGCTTCGACATTCTGTATGCGTGTCAGGACATCGAGTTCGATCGAACGCACGGGCTTCGCTCGATTCCAGCGAGGTTCGGTATTGGCACCGCGATTCGCCTCTCGAGGCTGATGCATGCAGCGACAGTTGTCGCGATGGCCGCGCTCTGGCAGGTCGCGGATCTCCCTCCGCTGTATCTGGCCGGCGTGGCGATGGTCGCCGTTCTGCTCGTGTACGAGCAGTCGCTGGTACGCGAGAGTGATCTCTCACAAGTCAAGAAGGCCTTCGATGTCAATGGCTATGTGGGGATTCTGTATTTCGCGGTGACGGCCTTGTCGCTATTCTTTGGATGACCCAATGAGTCCTCATGAGTAGGTATGCGTGACGCCCCCGCGGCGGTAGGGGCGCCGAACAAGGCTCCCGATCGTATCGCCCGGATGTTCGATGCCATCGCTCCGCGGTACGATCTACTGAATCACGTTCTCAGCGCCGGCATCGACCGACGATGGCGGGACCGCGCGCTGCGTTCGCTCGGCCTGTCGGGGCATGAAACGCTGCTGGACGTCTGCACCGGCACCGCGGACGTGGCCTTGCAGGCACATGACGCCTCGCGCGTGGTCGGTGTCGATTTCGCCGCCGCGATGCTATCGGTGGGGCGACGCAAGCTCCTCGTCGCTCAGGAAGATCAGAGGATCACGCTCGTTCGTGGCGACGCGACGCGTTTGCCGGTTCGCGACGGCACCGCTGACGCGGCGACAGTGGCTTTTGGCATCCGCAACGTCGAGCAGCCGGAACTGGCCTGTGCCGAACTGGCGCGCGCGATGCGCAGCGGCGGCCGCCTGGCCGTTCTTGAGTTCGGCGTTCCGCGTATGCCGGGAATTCGTACGCTGTACTTGTGGTATTTCAAGTACCTCCTTCCGTCGATCGGACGGATCGTCTCCGGCCACACTGCGGCCTACTCCTATCTGCCGGCGTCGGTTGGCACCTTCCCGCCCCCCCGTGCGTTCATGACCATGCTGGAGGAGGCCGGGTTCACCGATGTTCGAGCGGACCCACTGACCTTCGGCATCGCCTACCTGTATACAGCCACGAAACGCTAGCTCGCAGGAAGGTACGGGGGTCTGGCCGTAAGTCATTGCCTTGCCGAATGTTATAATCCAGATTACCGGTGATCCAATTCGATCTCGACGATCGGTACCAGGACGAAAATGTCGTCGGCAGCGCCATCCCGCGGCGCGAGGGTATCTTCTTGTCGATCGTCTTTCACGGGCTGCTGTTTGGCTTACTGATCTACGCTCCACAGATTCCGTTTCTGCAGTTCAGTCCGGAGGACCTGGAGCGTCGGCGCGCGGAGATTCCGGAGCAGCAGAGGGACGATCAGAATCGGACGTTTGTCTTCGTGCAACCGCGCATCGACATGCCGGCGGAGCGACCTCCAGAACGCCCGGAACTGTCGGACGAAGACCGGCTGGCGCAGGCACCCGAAGCTCCACGCATTCCGGAGAACCCCTTGCCGTTTTCACTCGGCGACTCAGCCGAGCGCGTAGAGGCCGAACTTGCCGAGCGCGCCCGCGGCATCGAGGAGCCTCCGGAGCCGGAGCCGGAACCAGAGCCCGAAGCGGAGCTTGCTCGGGTCCTACCGCCATCCGATACCGGTTTCCGGCCGGCCATCGAGTTCCCTCCCGCGAGCGCCACCGGGTCATTGGGTGAGGCGCTGCGCGATTTGCAGCGGTACGTGCAGAACGAAACGTTTGACAATCCGCGCGGCGGCAACGACCGCCCTGGGGCGACGATTCAGTTTGACACCATGGGGATTGAGTTCGGCCCGTGGCTCAGGCGCTTCGTCGCGCAGGTACGGCGCAACTGGTTCGTTCCACAGGCCGCCCTGGTGCTGAGCGGCCACGTCGTGCTGCAGTTCAACATCCATCGTGATGGGGCGATCACGGACATCGTCGTCGTACAACCGTCCTCAATCGGCGCGTTCAACAACGCGGCCTACGGTGCCATCGTGACATCGAATCCAACTGCGCCGCTCCCGCCCGAATACCCCGCGGAGCAGGCGCTGTTCACGGTGACGTTTTACTACAACGAAGAGCCGCTGAACTAGTCGTCGCCCGACGCCAGTGCCAACCAGAGTGCAACAGCTCGGTCTTCTGATTCTGCTCACCGTACTTGTCGTCTACGTCTGTATCCGTGTCGGATGGTAGACCGAGCCCCGGTTGTGCTGGCGGTCGTGGGTCCGACGGCCTCAGGGAAGAGCGCGCTCGGTCTGTCGCTGGCACAACGGTACGGCGGAGAGGTGATCAGCTGTGACTCGACGGCGTCGTACCGAGGTTTCGACATCGGCACGGATAAGCCCCCGCTCGACGCGCGCCGCGGTATTCCCCATCACCTGATTGATATCGCTGACCCCACTGAGGTCTACACTGCGGCGCATTTCGCCCGCGACGCATCTCGAATAATCCGCGAAATTCACGGACGAGGTCACGTCCCATTACTGGTGGGCGGTACCGGTCTGTACTACCGAGCCCTCACGCGCGGCCTGTTTCCCGGTCCCGGTGCTGACGAGCGTCTGCGGCGTCGACTGAATCGCGTCGCGGATCGCCGCAGCGTGGAGCGGCTGCATACGATGTTACGGCGTGCTGATCCTGAATCCGCCGATCGAATCATGCCACGGGACCGTAAGCGGATCGTGCGGGCCCTTGAGGTGCACGCCACAACGGGTCGAACCCTCACCGAGCATTTCAGTGAGACCATGTCGCTCATCGCCGATTGCGAGGTCGTCTCTATTGCGCTTCGGCTACCGGCTTCGCTCACAGCGGAGCGAGTGGCGCGAAGGGTCGATGAACAGTTTGCGCGTGGCATCGTTGAAGAGGTGCAGGCGCTTCTGACGCGTGGCGTACCCGCCGATGCGAGACCCTTCCGCGGACTGGTGTATCGCCAGGTGATGGAAATGCTCGGCGGTGTGCGCGGCGAGGCCGCGACGCGAGCGCTCATCGCGCAGGAGAACCGTCGTTACGCGCGTCGGCAGTTGATCTGGTTCCGCAAAGAGCCTACTCTTATCTGGTTTGACGGTCCCGGCGAACAGCACGAGACGCTCGTTCGTGTGGAACGCGCGCTTGACGCGCGTGGGCTCCGACCGTCGGGAGACGCTCTCTGATGGCTCAGGCTACCGAATCGCTTAGCGCCTCCCCACCGTCGAACATTCAGGACGTGTTTCTCAACCACGCCAGGCGTGAGCACCTCGCCGTCAACATTCATCTACTCGACGGACGCCAGTTCGACGCACGCATCAAGAATTTCGATCGCTTTGCCGTGGTCGTTGACGTTGACGGCTGTGATCACCTGGTGTTCAAGCACGCCATCGCCACCATTGCTACAACTGCGTCGGTCGCCAACTATTTCACATCGCCGCAGCCGTGAGTACGGGGGCGGGTGTGCCGCCATTCGCGCGCGTTCTCGTGATCGTGCTCGACGGCGTCGGGATCGGTGCGCTGCCCGATGCCGAACGATACGGTGACCGCGGGAGCGATACGCTCGGCAATCTGGCCAGGCGTGTCCCGTTGGGGCTGCCAGTCCTGCGTTCGGCCGGGCTGGGTCGCCTCGTGCCTCTTGGTGGCGCAGCACCTGAGCCGCCACGAGGCGCTTTTGGGCGAATGGCCGAAGCGTCGGCTGGTAAGGATTCCGTCACAGGCCACTGGGAGATGATGGGCGTGGTGCTTGACGAGCCATTTCCAACGTTTCCCGCTGGATTTCCCGCCGAGCTTATCGGGGCATTCGAGCAGCGGATCGGGCGCGGCACGTTAGGTAACCTGGCGGCGTCGGGGACGGAGATTATCGACCGACTGGGCCCCGAACACCTCCGGACCGGCAAGCCCATTGTGTACACGTCTGCCGATAGCGTGTTCCAGATCGCGGCGCACGAAGACGTGATCCCCATTGAGGAGCAGTACCGGATCTGTGAGGTCGCCTTCGACCTCGCCTCGCGGGGGGCCGGTGTGGGTCGGATCATCGCGCGGCCGTTTGTCGGCAGCCCTGGCGCGTTCACCCGGACTGCCAATCGGCACGACTACGCGCGTGAGCCCGTCAACGACACGCTGCTTGACTGGCTGTCACGTCGCGGGATCGCGGTCGTGTCGATCGGCAAGGTCGCCGACCTGTTCGCGGGACGCGGTATCACCCGCTCTGTCCCCACGGCAGGCGATGAGGACGGATTTGACAGGCTGTCGACGATCATGAGGGACACGGCTGCCGGGTTCATCTTCGTGAATCTGGTGGACTGCGACGCGGTCTACGGGCACCGGAACGACGTGGTGGGCTACGCTGCCAACCTCGAGCGGATCGACGAACATCTGCTTCGCCTTTTGCCATCGCTACACGAACGGGACTTGCTGGTGGTGACGGCCGATCACGGTAACGACCCGAGCACGCCGAGCACGGACCATTCACGAGAATACGTGCCGCTGTTGGTCTCGGGACCGCGTGTTCGCGCCGGGAGCAACCTGGGTACACGAGCGACGTTTGCGGATCTCGGTCAGACCATTGCCGACAATTTCGACGTGGGACCGCTGGCGTACGGGACGAGCTTTCTGGAGAACATCGTTGTCGAGTATTCGTGAGGCGCTGGAGCAGCGGGAACGGGACACACTCGCGCCGCAGGCGGCGAAGAGTGCGGATTCACAAGGTCGTGTTCGAGCCGAACCGGAGGATGACGTGCGCCCGGCGTTTCAGCATGACCGGGACCGTATCATTCACAGCAAGGCATTCCGGCGGCTCAAGCACAAGACACAGGTATTTTTTGCGCCTGCCGGCGACCACTACCGCACGCGGCTCACGCACAGCTTGGAGGTGTCACAGATCGCGCGCACGATCGCAAAGGTTCTTCGCCTGCACGAGGAGCTGACCGAGTCGATTGCACTCGGGCACGATCTTGGTCATACGCCGTTCGGTCACGCCGGTGAGCGAGTGCTCGACCGATTGATTCCAGGCGGTTTCAACCACTATGAGCAGAGTCTTCGTATTGTTGATGTGCTGGAGAACGATGGTCAGGGACTGAATCTGACGTGGGAAGTGCGCGATGGCATCGCGCGTCACTCAAAGGGCAAGGATGGCGCACCGGTCGGTCTGGGCCCGTCTACGCGTGCGGCCACGCTGGAAGGGCAGATCATGCGGGTGGCCGATCTCATTGCCTACGTCAACCACGACATCGATGACGCGATTCGGGCGGGCATGTTACAGGCCTCAAGCCTGCCAGGAGCAGCGGTGGCGGTACTTGGCGCGACGTCTTCTGGGCGCATCGCTCGCATGGTCAAGGACGTCGTGACCGAAACGCAGAACGCAGGACTCACCGAGATCGGGATGAGCGAGCCCGTGCTTGAGGCGACACTCACCATGCGCCGGTTCTTGTTCGACGCCGTGTACGAGAACAGCGTGGCGACCGCCGAGTTCACGAAGGCCACCGGCATCCTGGGCGGGCTGTGGGACAAGGTCCGGGAGCGGCCAGATGAGTTTCTTGACCGCCGGATTCTCGAAACAGAAGGGCTCGATGCCGCCACCCGGGATTTTCTGGCGGGTATGACCGATCGGTTTGCGGTCACGCTCTACGAGCGCCTCTTCATCCCGAAGCCCTGGATCGGTCCAATCTCCTGGAATCAGCTATAATCGGAGGTCGCCTTCGCGAGATGGTCGCAGGGAGGCTGGCGCGACCGGACAGCAGTCATGAAGCTCGATCTCACGCGCTACCGGCAACCGCTGAATGAGTTTGCTCACATCTTCCAGCCGGAGGAGGTGGCAGACGAAGACGACGTGTACCGGGTCGTGGCGCCGAGTGAGCTGGCATTCCAGATTCACAAGGACAGGGATAGGTTTCGCCTGGTCGGGACCGTGGCGGCCGAACTCGAGCTGCCGTGCAGCCGCTGTCTGGAGCCGTTCCGTCTGCCGATCGCAGCGCCATTTGACATGCGGTATCTGCCCGCCTCGGAGGCCTCGGCGGCTGCCGAGCGGGAAGTGGATGCGGAAGACTTGGAAACAAGTTACTACAGGAACGACGAGATTGATTTGAATGAGTTCCTGCGCGAGCAGTTTTACCTGGCGCTGCCGATGAAGCCGCTGTGCGGCGCGGAGTGCCCGGGACTGTGTGCACAGTGCGGCACAAACCTGAATACGGGTGCCTGTGATTGCGCACCGGGCTGGGATGAGTCCCCGTTTGCGGCGCTCAGGGGCCTGGGCCGCAGCCGCGAGTCATCGTAGGTCGTCGGAGATGCCAGGTTCCTAGAATCGAGACTATGCCTAACCCGAAACGTCGACACTCTAAAACACGCACATCCAAGCGGCGCACACACGACGCTCTGACTCCGGTCGCGACGGGGCTGTGCTCGCAGTGCCATGAGCCCAAGGCGCCGCATCGCGTCTGTCCGCACTGTGGTTTCTACAGGCAGCGGCAGGTTCGAGCGGTGGACGAAGAGTAATCCCTGAATCTGTGATCCGCATCGCCGTTGACGCGATGGGGGGTGACCACGCGCCGTCGGCGGTTGTCGACGGGGCTGTGGCGGCAGCGCGGCGTTTCGCCGTGCCGATCGCGCTGGTTGGCCGTACGGCGCCGCTTGAGCAGGCGCTCGCGACGTATCCAGGGTGGCGCCAGTTCGGGATCGAGATTGTCGAGGCACCCGACGTCGTTGCGATGAGCGACTCGCCGGCCGCCGCGGTCCGCCGCATGCCTGGGGCGTCGATCAGGGTGGCGGCCGAGCTGGTGGCGAAGCAGGCCGCCGGCGCTCTGGTCAGCGCGGGCAACACCGGTGCGACTGTGATGGCTGCGTATGGCGCGTTTGGCGTGATTCCAGGGGTTGATCGTCCAGCACTCGCGGCTGCGATCCCGACCCGGACGCGGCCGGCGGTTCTGGTCGATGCCGGGGCAAACGCAGAGTGTCGGCCACGCCACCTGCTGCAATTCGCGGTGATGGGCGGTGTGTACGCGCGCATCGCGCTCGGCATCGAGCGGCCACGCGTCGGCCTTCTGTCGATCGGGGAGGAAGCGACGAAGGGCAACGAGCTCACGCGCGAGGCCCACCGGCTCCTCAGGGCGTCGCCGCTGAATTTCGTGGGCAACGTCGAAGCGCGGGAGATTTACAGCGGGGTTGCAGACGTGATCGTGTGCGACGGTTTTACGGGAAACGTTGTACTGAAGACGAGTGAGGGACTAGTCGACACAGTGGAAGCGCTGCTCGGTGACGAGCTGCGGGGGACATTCTCAAGCCAGGTTGGATACCTGCTGTCGCGCCGGGCTTTCCGACGGTTCCGCCGGCGCGTCGACTACTCGGAATACGGAGGTGCGCCGCTGTTGGGCGTTGCCGGCCTCGCGATCGTTGGCCACGGTCGCTCGTCCGCGAAGGCCGTACGCAACGCGATCACGATGGCGCACAGGTTCGCGACAAGCGATTTCGTTCAACGCGTCGAGCGTGAGATCGCGGCCTCCGAGGAGCCGGACCTGTGATCGCGTTTCTGTTTCCCGGCCAGGGATCCCAGCAAGTCGGCATGGGACGGGCGCTGACCGACGCGTACCCGGAAGCTCGAGCGACATTCGATGAGGCCGACGCGGCGTTCGGCGCCGGATCCGTCGGCGCGGACTCGCTGCAACCCGCCTCATTGTCCACACTATGTTTCGAGGGTCCCGAGGATCAACTTCGACTGACCGAATACACGCAGCCCGCCATCCTGACGGTGAGCATCGCCGCAGCGCGGGTCCTCTCGTCGCGGGGGATCCAGCCGGACTTCGTCGCGGGCCACAGTCTAGGCGAGTATTCGGCCAACGTCGTCGCCGGGACGTTTGCATTCGCCGATGCCGTGGCCGTCGTCCGTCGGCGCGGGCGCTATATGCAGGAGGCCGTGCCGGTTGGGCAGGGAGCGATGGCGGCGATTCTTGGTCTCGATGTCGCGGCTGTGCGTCTCGCGTGTGAGGAGGCGGCCCAGGGCGACGTGGTGGCCCCAGCCAACATCAACAGTCATGACCAGGTGGTGATCGCGGGCGCGGCGGCTGCCGTCGAGCGGGCGGGCGTGCTGGCGAAGGAGCGAGGCGCCAAGCGTGTGATGCCGCTGCCGGTCAGTGCGCCGTTTCACTGCGCCTTGATGAAACCTGCTGAGGAGCGTCTTATCCCCGAGTTGCGCGCTCTGGCCATTCAAGACCCAAGGGTTCCGGTTGTTGCCAACGTCGACGCGCAGCGGAAACAGGATGGCCGAGATGCGATCGACGCGCTGGTGCGGCAGGTCTCGTCGCCGGTGCGATGGAATGAAATCGTCGAGCGCCTTGCGTCGGAAGGCGTCACCACGTATGTTGAGGTGGGCGTTGGCCGCGTGCTCAGCGGGCTCGTCAGGAAGATTCGAAAAGACGCGAAGGTGCTAGCCTTCGGATCCCCGGAGGACCTTTCCGCAGTGGAGCAAGCGCTGGGGATTACGACGTGAACGGTTCGCGAGTCCACTCTGGGTCCCATGCTCGATCTCTCAGGTAGAGTAGCGGTTGTGACCGGGGCGTCGCGCGGTATCGGACGGGCAGTGGCTGTCCGCCTTGCCGCGAGGGGCGCGCACGTTGTGGCCGCGGCACGTGGCGATCATGCGGCTGCGACGGTGGACGCGATCCAGAGTGCTGGGGGGCGCGCCGACCTGGTACAGGTTGAAGTAACAGACGCGGAGTCGGTCGCGGCGATGGTTGGCGGTGCACTTGAGCGCCATGGCCGTATTGATGTGCTGGTGAACAACGCGGGAATCGCCCGCGATCAGCTCTTGATGCGGATGAAACGCGAGGACTGGGACCAGGTCGTGGCCACGAATCTGACCGCCGCCTTCGCGTGCGCGCAGGCAGTGATCAAGACCATGATCAAGCAGCGCAGTGGCCGTATCATCAATGTGAGTTCGGTGGTTGGCCAATCGGGGAACGCGGGACAGACCAACTATGCCGCGTCGAAGGCTGGGTTGATCGGATTTTCGAAGGCGCTTGCGCGTGAGGTGGCATCGCGCAATATCACGGTGAATGTGGTGGCTCCCGGTTTAATCGATACGGACATGACCCGGGACCTCACGGACAAGGCACAGGACGACTGGGCTGCGCAGATTCCTCTCGGACGCCTCGGCTTGGTAGAGGATGTGGCGGGCGCTGTTTGTTTTCTCGCTTCGGATGAGGCGTCGTATATTACAGGGCACGTGCTCGCGGTTAACGGTGGGATGTATATGTAGGTACGCGGTGCATGGCGCATCGTGTACGCCAAGGAGGCGTAATGGCCGTCGCAGATAAGGTAAAGAGCATCATCGTGGAGCAACTCGGCGTGGACGAGGAGGAAGTGACGGCGGACGCGTCATTCGTCGACGATTTGGGCGCGGATTCACTCGACACCGTCGAGTTGGTTATGGCGTTCGAAGAGGAATTCGGAATCGAGATTCCTGACGAGGACGCTGAAAAGATTACTCGCGTGAAGGAAGCGATCGACTACATCGAATCGCACGCGAAGAGTAAGAAGGGTTAGCGAGAGCGGTCAGGGTCAACGAGGGCACGTGCGGGAGACGTTCGGCGTCTTCGCTGCGAGAGGTGCCCTCTGACGTATCACGGAGGCATGGTGAGCAGGCGGGTTGTCGTTACTGGCATCGGCTTGGTGTCGTCCCTTGGAATCGGCACCAGCGAAAATTGGCACGCGCTGCTGGCGGGCACAAGCGGCGTCGGGCGGATCACGAAGTTTGACTGCACGGGATTCGCCGCGCAAATCGCGGCGGAGGTCAAGGGGTTCGATCCGTTGCAGTTTGTCGACAAGAAAGGCGTCAAGAAGATGGACGTCTTCATTCAGTACGCCGTTGCCGCGTCGCAGTTTGCGATGGACGACTCGAAGTTCGTTGTCGGGCCGGACAATGCGACCGAGGTCGGGGTCTTCATCGGATCCGGGATAGGCGGGTTCGAGACGATCGAGCGAGAGCACAAGGCGTTGCTCGACGGCGGCCCGCGCAGAATATCGCCGTTCTTTATTCCATCCGCCATCATCAATCTCGCCTCTGGGCATGTGTCCATCCGGTTCGGCGCGAAGGGCCCGAATCTGGCCGCGTGCACTGCGTGCTCCGCGTCGGCGCACGCGATCGGCGACTCGTTCGAAATCATCAGGCGTGGTGACGCTGACGTCATGATCGCTGGCGGCTCCGAAGCGGCCATTACGCCGATGAGCGTCGGCGGCTTCGGCGCGATGCGCGCGTTATCGACGCGCAACGATGAACCGGGAATGGCTTGCCGTCCCTTTGACAAGGCCCGCGACGGATTCATCATCGGGGAAGGCGCTGGCGTTCTTGTGCTCGAGGAACTCGAATCGGCCCAGCGCCGGGGCGCACGTATCTACGCGGAGCTCGTTGGCTACGGCATGTCGGCTGACGCGTATCATATCACGGCGCCGTCGGAGGACGGCAATGGTGCCGTTCGGGTGATGCAGTTGGCGTTGAAAAAGGCCGGCATTGGGCCAGAACAGGTGGATTACATCAACGCACACGGCACGTCCACGCCCTTCAACGATCGGCTTGAGACGTTGGCTATCAAGCAGTGCTTCGGTGAGCACGCCCGTCGCCTCGCAATTTCTTCCACCAAATCGATGACGGGTCACCTCCTCGGTGGGGCGGGCGGACTCGAGGCGGGTATCTCAGCGCTGGCGGTCTATCACCAGACGGTGCCGCCGACGGTAAACCTCGATGACCCGGACCCCGACTGCGATCTCGACTATGTGCCTCATGCGAGCCGCGAGTTGAAGATGCAGTACGCGCTGTCCAACTCGTTCGGGTTCGGGGGCACCAACGCCGCGTTGCTTTTCAAGCGGTACGAGCCGGAGCCGGCGTGAGGCGGACGCCCTCCGGTATGAGGCATCGAAGCGTTGAGTCTTGTCGGCTGGTCAAGATCGAGGACTCAGCGCTCACCCTATGAAAATCGCGGTATGTATCAAGCAGGTCCCCACCCGGGAGTGGCAGCCTCGCCTGCGTGACGACAAGAGCTGGATCCGAGATCAGGATGTCAGCTATGAAATGAACGAGCCGGACGCCTACGCGCTTGAGGAGGCGTTGCGTCTGCGCGAGAAGCACAGCGGTGAGGTCGTCGTCTGTTCGGCAGGGCCCGCTCGTGTGCAGCAGGTGCTGCGAGAGGCGCTTGCGCGCGGCGCCGATCGGGCTCTGCACGCGGAAGACGACTCGCTTGCGTCGGCGGACGCATCGGTGGGCGCCGGCGCCCTGGCCGGGGCGATGGCCGGAGAGCAGTTCGACCTCGTGCTCACCGGGCTGCAGTCCGACGATCAGGGACACGGTCAGACAGGCGTGGTGCTGGCCGAGCGTCTGGGCATCCCGCACTCCACGATCATCATGGAGATTCACGTGCAGGCGCCCGACGGCGACGCGGCGTCCGCAGACGGTCAGTCGCCCCGGGTGCGGGTCAAGCGCGAGCTTGAAGGGGGCTGGTTTCAGTGGTTGGCTATGCCGCTGCCTGCACTCCTGACGATTCAGAGTGGTATCAACCAACTCCGCTACGCGACGCTCAGGGGAATCATGGCTGCCAAGAAAAAGGAGATTCGTAAGGTGCCGCTCGTGCCGGGCCTGCTGCCGTCGCAGCAGATCGTCTCGCTTGCCGTACCCACGCGATCCAAGCAGACGCAGATGATTGAAGGCTCACCATCGGACGCAGCGCGAGAGCTCGTCCGCCGGTTGCGGGATGAGGCGAGAGCGCTGTGATTCTTGTTATCGCCGAGCAGCGCGATGGCGTGCTGAACCGGGCCACCTGGGAGGCGATCGTTGCTGCGCAGCAGTTGGCTGGTGACGGAGGCGATGCCATCACCGTGGTCGTGCTTGGTGCGTCTGTCGATCGTGTTGCGCAGGAAGTGGCAGATGCCGGCGTTGGTGATGTTCTGGTCCTGTCGGATCCGGCACTCGAGTTGTACACGCCTGATGCCTACGTCATTGCGCTGGCCGAGGTCATCGGATCGACAGCGCCGGAGATCGTGGCGCTCGCGCACACGTATCAGACGCGCGATTTCGCGCCGACGCTGGCGACGCGGTTGCAGGCGCCGCTGATCACCGACGTCACGGCTACGGCAGGCGTTGGTAACGTTGCGACCTTCACCCGTCCGATGTTCCAGGGCAAGCTGGCCGCCGAGGTCCGGCCGGTCGGTGCGGGGCCTCACCTCGTCACGTTCCAAATTGGTGCGTACCGTGCGGATCAGCTCCGGAAGGGCGCGACGCCATCAGCCGTCACGCCCGTTTCTCTCACCATCGATCGGTCCGCGATTCGCCAGGAGCCGGAGGCGCCGTTTCAGGAGTCGAAGCAGGCGGTTGATTTGAGTCAGGCCGCGAAGATCGTAGCGGTGGGCCGCGGCATCAAGTCCCAGGAGCACCTGTCGGTCGCGCAGGCGCTCGCTGATGTGATGGGCGCCGAGCTTGCGGCATCGCGCCCGATCTGCGACAACGGCTGGCTGCCGATGGAGCGCCAGATTGGGAGCTCTGGCCAGACCGTCGCGCCAAAGCTGTATGTGGCGCTCGGTATCTCTGGGGCGATTCAGCACCTCGTTGGCATGAAGGGCTCCCGCACGATTGTGGCGATCAACAAAGACGCTGACGCCCCCATTTTCGAGGTGGCCGATTTCGGTCTCGTCGGAGATCTCTTCGAGATCGTGCCGGCGATCATCGCTGAACTCGAGAAGGCGTAGGCCAAAACCTCCGTTTCGCGGTCGGGCAACGAGGTGATGACGCCGGTGCTCGAGACCAGAGGCCAAAAGACCACGGACCGCATCTCATGACGCGTGAAACGCTCGAAGTCGACGTCCTCATCGTCGGGGGTGGGCCGGCCGGCCTGTCGGCGGCGATACGCCTCGCGCAGTTGCAGACCGAGCGCTCTGGTGAGCCGGTCTCGATCGCGGTGCTCGAAAAGGCGCGAGAGGCTGGCGCGCACATGTTGTCTGGTGCCGTCCTCGACCCGTCCACGCTGCGCGACCTGATTCCAGACTTTCGCGAGAAGGGCGCCCCCGTGGCGGCTGAGGTGAAGCGCGATGGTGTCTACTTCTTTACCAAGACCTCGCACCTGGCGTTTCCGCTGATTCCGCCGCCGCTGCGCAATCACGGCAACTACATCATTTCGCTGAATCGTTTCGTGCGGTGGCTGGCCGAGCAGGCCGAAGGTCTCGGTATCGACTTCTTCACTGGCTTCGCGGGACAGGAAGTACTCATCGACGACGGCCGCGTCGTGGGTGTTCGAACCGGCGACCAAGGGATCGATCGGCATGGCGAGCAGAAGCCAGCATTCGAGCCAGGCGTCGACATCATGGCGAAGGTCACGATCTTCTGCGACGGCGTGCGCGGCAATCTGACCAAGGAGCTGCGGCGGCGTTTTGACCTCGGCCACGGTCGGGAGCCGGAGCAGTTCGCGATCGGGATCAAAGAGCTTTGGGAGGTGCCCAGCGGCCGATTCGACGCCGGATCGGTCGTGCACTCGATGGGGTACCCACTCCGGCATGAGGAGTTCGGCGGCGGGTTCATATACGCGTTGCCCGACGGGCAACTCTCCGTGGGCTTCGTGGCGGGTCTCGACTATTCGGATCCGTTGTTCGATCCGCACGAGGCGTTCAACCGCTTCAAGCAGCATCCCTTTGTGGCGAAGTTGCTCGAGGGCGGCCAGGTGCTTCGCTACGGCGCCAAGGCGCTACCCGAGGGTGGATGGAACACGATCCCGACGCTGGTGATGGACGGTGCGCTCATTGCTGGGGACGCGGGCGGATTTCTCAACTCGATGCGGCTCAAGGGCATTCATCTCGCCATGCGGACTGGCATGCTGGCTGCCGAGTCCGCCTTCGATGCCGTTCGCGCCGGTGACGCGTCCGCGCGCACCCTTGCGACCTATCAGGACAAGATCGATCGCAGCCCGGTGAAAGCGGAGCTGTACCCGGTCCGCAATGTGCATCAGGCCTTCAGGCACGGCCTGCTCGCGGGTCTGATGTTTGCCGGCCTCTCGCTCGTCACCCGTGGGTGGTGGTTCAAAGACTTGCGGGGTCACGCCGGACACGGTCGCATGCACAGGCTCGATGCGCATCGCGGCCAGCAGTCCCACGGCAACACCACAGAGGAGGCGGACCGACGTCTGGTCTTTGACAAGCCCACCAGCGTTCATCTGTCAGGCACCGCGCACGACGAGGACCAGCCCGCACATCTGTTGGTGCAGACCGACGTATGCGGCTCGATCTGCGGTACGGAGTACGGGCACCCGTGTACGCGTTTCTGCCCGGCGAACGTCTACGAGATCGTGCAGGAGCCAGCGGGCCCTCGGCTGCAGATCAACGCGTCAAACTGTGTGCACTGCAAGACGTGCGACATCATGGACCCGTATGCGGTGATCACGTGGGTGCCGCCGGAGGGCGGCGGCGGTCCTCAATACAATGGGATGTAGGGCGGGACGGCCCCGTCGGCGGCCACCCGCGACGAGGTTATGAAATCGGTTCTGGCGATTAGCGATTAGCGATTGGCGACTGACGACTGGCGATTGTCGTGGATCAAGCGCGCGCAGGTGGCGGCGATCGCCGGCGTGGTGTATCCGCTCGTCAACGCGCTCGGTCACACGCTTCGGTGGCGCGTGGAAGGCTTGGAGCATCTCGACGCGATTCGCGCCTCTGGACGCCAGCCGGTCATGGCCTTCTGGCACGGCCGCATCCTGTCGGCGACCTTCTATTTTCGCCGCCGCGGCATCGTGGTGATCACCAGCGAGAACTTTGACGGCGAGTGGATCGCCCGCGTCATCGAGCGCTTCGGCTACCGCACCGCGCGCGGCTCGACGTCGCGGGGAGGGCTCAAGGCCATGTTGCAGCTCGTGCGCGACATGGAGCGGGGCAGGCCCACAGGTTTTACGCTGGATGGACCTCGTGGACCCGCGCGCGTCGCGCAGCCAGGCGCACTCTGGCTGGCCCAGAAGAGTGGTCACCCCGTGCTGCCATTTCACCTCGAAGCCTCCCAGGCATGGACGCTCGGGAGCTGGGATCGGACACAGATTCCGCGGCCGTTCAGTACTGTTGCTCTGGTGGTCGGTGCGCCGATCGAGGTCCCGGCCGACGCGACCGACGCCGATGTCGAGCGGCACCGGACCGAGCTTGAGGCGAGGCTTCAGACGCTCGAAGAGCGAGCCTTCGGCATCCTGGGCCGCTAGTGTAGTGTCCGGGAAATAACTGGGCATTCGGCCGCCGCTGCATCCCGGCCGGTTGCGTTGCTCCTCCGTCGAATATGGCCAATATTCTCGGTCGTCGCGCCTTACCGGCCGGGCGCATCATCGCCCTCGATGCACCAGCTATTTCCCGGACACTACACTAGATTCTGACTACGGGACCTGGACGCCGTTGGCGTCGTGATAGTGGCCGTGATCCGCGGACCAGACGCGGGTCGCCGTTGATGTCTCTCCCGTAAACGACGCGAGTCCGGCGATCAAGGCGATCAGTACGGCTCCACCAACGGCAAAGAGCATCACCCGGCTCTGCGTGCCGCCGCTACGCTCCTTGGCTTCGCAGCATTTCTTGTACTTCTTGCCGCTGCCACACGTGCACAGATCGTTTCGTCCAGTCTTAGGCATTCGTCCTTCCTGTTATCGCCAGACTCTAGCGCAATTACTCGGCGTGAGTCCACGGGCGTCACAGCAGCGTCCGCCAGGGAGGCGCGCGAACTACAATCATCGGTAGATGAGCGATCACGAGCGGGGGGCTCCTGGGGAAACCGATCTGGCTGTCACCCTCCCAGACGATCACCCTGGCATGCTGGCCAAAGCGTTGCAGGCTCTGGGCGCGGCAGGGATCAATCTCGAGGGGCATGCCGAGATGAGCGGAGTCGTTCACGTGCTGACGAAAGACCTGGAGGCCAGCCGGACGGCGCTGGAAGCCGCCGGATTCACGGTGGTTGGGGAACAGCCCGTCGTGCTTGTCACTCCTGAAGATCGCCCGGGCTCGGCAGCCGGCATCTATCGCCGTATCGCAGATGCCAAAGTCAACATCCGGTTCTGCTACCTGGCGACCCGTGACCGGCTCGTCATCGGCGCCGACGATCTCGAGGCACTTCGTGCTGCGCTGTCGGATTGACATAGCCGGGCGTGTGCGAGGCACGCCAGGGAAGCGGGGGTAGCATACGTGGCGCTGGCCGTCTTCACGTCTCCGAGGTTTGTCGATCACCTGAACCCGCCCGGTCACCCCGAGCGCGTCGAGCGCGCCGAGGTGATGCAAGTCGTCGCGACGGAGTTTGATCGGCGCGGCGGTTCGGTCGTCGAGCCTCGCCCGGCCACCGACGTCGAACTCGGGCGGATTCACGACCAGGCGTACCTCGACCGGATCCGCGACACGGCCGGCCGGGCGACCGCGCTCGACCCCGACACCTTCACGTCGCCGGACACGTATGACGCGGCACTGCTGGCGGCTGGCGCCGTGCTGTCTGGTGTCGATCACGTGCTCGACGGTGGGCGAGGTTCGCGAGCGTTGGCGATGGTACGCCCCCCCGGACACCATGCGGAGCGGGACCGCGCCATGGGCTTCTGCTTGTTCAACAACGTAGCGGTCGGCGCCGCCCACGCCCGCGCCCACGGTCTCAGAAGAGTGGCTGTCGTCGACTACGACGTGCACCATGGCAACGGCACGCAGCAGGCCTTCTACAGCGACGCGGCGGTGCTCTTTATTTCGTCACATCAGTTCCCCTTTTATCCGGGTAGCGGCGCCGCCGGGGAAATCGGGTCTGGCACCACTGACGGCGCTCGCGGCGGGATGGGCTTTACAGCGAACTTTCCGCTCGAGGCCGGCGCGACGGATGCCGACTACGAGCGCGTCTATGGTGCAGTGGTCGGGATGCTTCAGGAGTTCCGGCCCGAATTGATTCTGCTGTCAGCCGGCTTCGACGCGCACGAGGACGACCCGCTCGGGGGCATGCGGGTCACTGCGCCACAGTTCGGGCGGCTGACGGCACTGCTGGCGTCAGCCGCCGACGAGTGCTGCGAGGGGCGGCTGGTTGCGGTGACCGAAGGCGGCTACGACCTGAAGGCACTCGGCGCCTCGCTCACCAGCGTCGTCAACGTGCTCGACGGAACGACGGCGCTCGACGATTTGCCCAGGCCTGCGGGAGACACCCGTCGCGCCGAGACGTCGATCGCCGCGGCGCGGTCCCATCTCGGCCGATTCTGGACGATATAATCATTGTTTCAGGCGTCAGGCTCGTCTCCTAACCCCGCAACGTGTACTCGGCACCATGGATTACCGGCCGCAGAATCTAGATCGAAAGTGGCAACAGCGCTGGGCTGAGTCCCGCGCCTTTGAGGTCAGCGCCGACCCCTCTCGCCCGAAATTCTACTCGCTCGACATGTTCGCGTACCCGTCCGGGCATGCCCACATGGGCCACGTGCGTAACTACACGATCGGGGACGTGATGGCGCGCACCAAGCGGATGCGCGGCTACAACGTGCTCTACCCGTTCGGGTGGGACGCCTTCGGACTTCCCGCCGAGAATGCCGCGATCAAGGACGGGATCCATCCGGAAGCCTCTACGCGAGGCAATATCGCGCACATGAAGGGCCAGCTTCAGCGGCTCGGGATCAGTTACGCATGGGAGCGGGAGCTGGCGACGTGCGACCCCGAGTACTACAAGTGGAACCAGTGGCTCTTCATCCGGATGTTCGAGCGCGGCCTGGCGTACCGCAGGCGGTCCTCGGTGAACTGGTGCCCGAGCTGTAACACGGTGCTCGCCAACGAGCAGGTGGTGGACGGTGGCTGCTGGCGGTGCAGCACGCCGGTCGAGGTACGCGACCTCGAGCAATGGTTCTTCCGCATCACGGCGTTCGCCGACGAGCTGCTGGACGCGGCGTCGGATCTAGCTGGCTGGCCCGAGAAGGTCCTGACCATGCAGCGAAACTGGATCGGGCGCTCGGAAGGAGCGCGCGTCCGGTTCGCCATCGAAGGAGCCGTGGCGCCCGGTGCTGAGGCTGAGTCGATCGACGTGTTCACGACGCGCATCGATACGATCTACGGCGCGACGTTTGTCTTGCTTGCGCCGGAGCATCCGCTGGTCGCCACGCTGGCGGCGAAGTCGGCGGACTCGCAGTCGCTCAGTCAACAGGCACAGGCGTTTCGCGCGCAGGATCGCGCGGCGCGGATGAGCGGCGAGATCGAGAAGCAGGGTTTCGACACGGGCTTCCGCGCGATCAATCCGTTTACCAACGAGGCTGTGCCGGTCTGGGTTGCGAACTTCGTGCTCGGGGAGTACGGCACGGGCGCGGTGATGGCGGTGCCGGCGCACGACCAGCGCGATTTCGAGTTTGCCCGGAAGTTCGATCTGCCGATACGCGTCGTCGTGACGCCCGACGGCCAGCCAGTGGCCTCCGACGGGATGACCGAGGCGGCCGAGGCCTATGGCACGCTCGTCGACTCCGGAGAGTACTCGGGCCTCCCGTCGGCCGACGCGCAGCGCAAGATGATTGCCGCGGCCGAGCAGCGCGGCGTCGGCGAGGGCACGGTGCAGTACCGGCTGAAGGACTGGGGCATTTCGCGCCAGCGTTACTGGGGCACGCCGATCCCGATGATCCATTGCGAGAAGGACGGCATCGTTCCGGTGCCAGACGACCAGCTCCCGGTGGAGCTGCCGAAGGTCGCGGAGTTCAGCGGACGCGGCGACTCGCCGCTTGGCCAGGTGCCGGAGTTCGTGAACGTCCGGTGCCCGAAGTGCGCCGGCCCTGCCAGACGTGAAACGGACACGATGGACACGTTCGTCGACTCGTCCTGGTACTTTTACCGGTTCGCCGATCCTCGGAATAGCGGCATGCCGTTCGATCCGGCGGCCGTGAAGTACTGGCTTCCGGTCGATTTCTACGTAGGCGGCATCGAGCACGCGATTCTGCATCTGATCTACTCGCGCTTCTTCGCGCGCGTGTTCCGCGATCTTGGGTTAGTGGAACACAGTGAGCCGTTCAGCAAGCTGCTCACGCAGGGCATGGTGCTCAAGGACGGTGCCGTGATGTCAAAGTCGAAGGGGAATGTGATCGATCCGGACCTGATGATCCAGAAGTACGGTGCGGACGCTCTCAGGCTGTACATGATGTTCGTGGCGCCTCCTGACAAAGAGCTCGAGTGGACCGACAGCGGCCTGGAGGGGAGCTTCCGCTTCCTGGCGCGCGTCTGGCGCCTGGTCGATCACTGGTGCGAGATACTCGTTGGCGACGAGGCTGGCGGCGCTGACGCGTTCGCGTCGCTGAATCCAGCCGAGCGCGGTGTTCGGCGCAAGGCGCACGACACGATCCGACGCGTGACGGCCGACATCGAGGAGCGCCAGCAGCTCAATACGGCGGTCTCGGCGATGATGGAACTGGTCAACGAGCTCTACGTGTTCAGCGAGCAGTCGGCCATGGGTGCCCCTGGGCGTCGCGGTGCCGACGGCGGCAAGCAGAGCAGTCCGGAACGTCGGCAGACGGTCGCCGTGATGGGCGAGGCGCTGGAGGCGTTGGTACGCTTGCTCGCGCCCTTCGCGCCGCATGCGGCCGAAGAGATGTGGCAGCGCCTGGGTCACGAGGCGGACCTGGCGGCGGCGACGTGGCCGACCTACGACGCGACAGTGGCGAAGGCGGACGAGATCGTCGTGCCGGTGCAGATCAACGGCAAGGTGCGAAGCCGCCTGTCGGTGGCGGCGGATATCTCGGAGCAGGAGCTTGAGAAACTGGCACTGGCGGATCCGACGATCCAGGGCTACACGACACGAAAGACGGTGAAGAGGGTGGTTGTCGCGAGGGGCAGACTCGTGTCGGTCGTGGTTCAATAGGGGGAGATGGTGCGTGGGACTGACGGGAGCGGAATTGTGGGTGCCACTGCAGCTAGCACTGTGAGGCACAGGGGGCTCGTGTTGTCGATGCTCCTGGTGGCAGGTCTGGCGATGTCCGGGTGCGGCTATGCGCTGGCCGGGCGCGGGACCTTCCTGCCCGAGTACATCACGGTCATTGGCATCCCGCAGTTGGTCAACAACAGCACGTTCTTTCAGGTGGAGCAGACGCTCACCGAAAAGATCCGCACCGAGTTCATCGGGCGCGGTCGGTACACGGTAATTCCGGCTCCCCAGGGCGCCGACGCTGTTGTTTCCGGGACGGTCAGTGCCATTTCGGTGCAACCGGTCGGCTTCACCGATCAGCAGCTCGCGTCGCGCTATCTGTTCACGCTGACGATGGACGTGGAGTTCACCGACTCGCGAACCAGTGAGGTGCTCTGGTCAAACAGCGCGCTGACGTTTCGCGAGGAATACGAACTCAGCACACGCAGCGACCAGGCGCTGGAAGGTGCGACCTTTCTCAGCCAGGAGCGCAGCTCCTTCGATAGGATTGCCGATGATGTGGCCAGTACGGTCGTGACGGCGATCGTCGAGGCGTTTTAGCTCCCTCGCGCGTGGTCCCCCGCCACGCCGCCCTCGTCCGGCGCTCGGTTCCCGCCTTCGCGCAGAGCGCTTCGACGTGGCAGGCCGCTCGGCGGGACATCGACCTCCACTCATACCCTTCCGCTCCCACCGCGAGTAGTACCCACTTCCAGCGCCGGCCATCGCAGCATGCACCGACAGTGCTGACTCACGCGTCACGGATCGCCCAGACCGATCTTGGGCCAGCGTCTCTGAGGCTAACGCCAATTGAAAATTGGGCGTTCAGGACTCGTTGAAGTTGCCCATTCACCGGGATAGACTGCGACCGCGATCTGAATATCGAACTATCGAGTTCAGCTGAATTCTTAGACCGACAGCCCAATTGCCATGGACATCGCTGTATCCATCCGAAGCGCCCTTGCTTCCGACCACGGGCAGCTGGCGCCCCTTTTCGACGAGCTCGATAGATTGCATCGCGATGGCGCGCCGTGGCTACTCCAAGAGCCGGATCGAAACCCTCGTCCCCTCGCATGGCTCGAAGCGCTACTCGCCGATCCCAACTCCGCAGTCCTCGTCGCAGACGCTGGCACATGCGTCGGAGTCGCCACCATCCACCTCCGCGCCCCGCCAGCTGTCTCGGTATTCATTCCGCAGCAGCATGCTGTCATCAACGATATTGTCGTTCACACCGATTGGCGCCGTAGGGGCATCGCCCGCAAGCTGTACGACGCCTGCGAGGCCTGGGGCCGAGCGCGGAAAGCCTCATGGGTCGAAGTCAACGTGTACGACTTCAACACGGACGCATTCGACTTCTACACGGGCATCGGCTTCGGCACGACCATGCGCAAGATGCGGAAAACGCTCGACGAATGAACCTGGCTCCCCACGCGTGGGACTCATGGGAGCGTATGGTGTCTGTACCGGTCCCACGCCAACACGCGCGGAGCGGTTTAACTTCGGTTGCAGCTGACAGGGAACCTCCTTCGATAGAGTAGACACTTCCTCCTATCAGGGGAGGTGTCCCATGTCGCGAGCAAGCCCTGGGAACTGAGTGCGGACGTTACACCTCGACCGCAGGGCTCATTTGAGTTGGCGACCCGAAGCAGGTGGTGCACGGCGGGGCCGCCCCGCCCGCGCCGCAGGCGCCACTCACGTGACAGATGTTTTTGGCGCCGAGCCGGGGCCCCCGCCGCGAACGCTTGCGCGGTGGGGTGGTGAGCACGGGTGGGGCTGCCGGGCGACAGGACCTGCGATCAGGTCAACTCGGGGGTGCTCGAGGATGGACTTCTCCCCGTGTGCCCGCGATATCATCTGGACTCGTGCCCCCCTTGACCCCCGCCGCGCTGCGAACGCAGATTGCCTCTGGAGAGACCGCGCCCCTCTATGCCCTTGTCGGCGAAGACGACGTGGAGAAGTCGGCTGTGGCCGCCGAGTTTGCGGACATGGTGGACGAGGGACTGCAGGCGTTCAACGTGGATCGGCTGCACGGCGGGGAGATGAAGGTGGCGGATCTGGTGGACGCGACCGCCACGCTGCCGATGATGTCCCCGCGCCGGATTGTCGTTGTGCTGGAGGCGGAGAGGCTGCTAATCCCCAAGCGTGAATCCAAGGCGGCCGACGCGGAGCAGGAGCAGCTTGAGGCGTTTCTGAAGGCTCCACCCCCACACGCGACGACGGTGTTTGTCTGCGGTGCTGTTGATCAGCGTCGGCGCGCGGTGAAGCTGCTGATGAAGGAAGCGCACGTGGTCGATTGCGGGACGATCGGCAACGACCGCGATGCGGAGCGTTGGGTGAAGGCTCGCGCTCTCGCGCTGGGGGTCTCGCTGGAGGCTGCCGCGGTCACGGCGCTGGTTCAGCGCGCGGGTCTCGATATTGTCCGATTACGCGGGGGGCTCGAACGCCTCGCTCTTTACGCGGCGGGACAGCCGACCATTGCCGCCGCCGACGTGCGGCAGGTGGTGGCGGCGGGTCCGGAGGCGCAGGCGGATTTTGGGATCGCCAACGCGATCAAGCGCAACGACGCGGCGACTGCGCTGCGGGAACTGGGGCTGGCGCTCGACGCCGGCGCGATGCCGGTGATGCTCATGGGGCAGTTGCGATGGGTTGCCGAGCACCTGCCGGCGCCGCGGCTGACGCGCGCGGTCGAGGCGCTGTTTCGCACGGACCTGGCACTCAAGTCGTCTGGCGGAGAGCCGCGCGTCCTGCTTGAGCGGTTGGTGATGGAGCTGTGCGAGGAGAGGAAGAGAACCGCTTAGGCGGAGGCTCTGGCGATGCCCGCGCCCAAGCGCGACTTGTAGCGGCTTGCGGTGTTCGCGTGGATGATGCCCTTGGTGGCCATCTTGTCCACGATCGACACGGTCTTGCCCAGTGCGGCGCTGGCGCCAGCCACATCCTTGGCGTCAATCAACGCGTGGATGGACTTCAGCGTGCTCCGCATCCTAGATCGCAGCTGACGGTTGTGCTCCCGGTGCTTGACGTTCTGTCTGTGTGCCTTGAGGCCTGACTTAGTTCGCTTTGCCATGAAGCGGTTATTGTAACTCAGGGTTCGACGATCTGGTACGCGCCTGAGTCCGGGCGCTCGGTCGAATAACGGACAACCGGCTCGCCGTCGATAATTTCCAAGGTTTTGTAGACGATCCGCTTGCCAGGCGTGGGCGCGTCACCGTCGTCCGCCTCCGCCGAACCCACCTTGCGAACGTAGTCCCGTGTCTCCCGGTAGGGGGGCACCTGGCCGCCATAGCGATCCACGCTGCCGGAACCGGCGTTATACGCAGCCAGGGCCAGCACCTCGTCGCCGCCGTACCGGTCCAGGAGCTGGCGGAGATAGGCCGTGCCACCTCGGATGTTCTCGGTCGGATCGTAGGGGCGGCGCACGCCCAGCGCGCGGGCTGTCGCGGGCATCAGCTGCATGAGGCCCATCGCACCCTTTGGCGACGTCGCGCCCGGGTCGAACCCCGATTCCACCTGGATCACCGCCCGTACCAGACCTGGGCGGAGGCCGTATCTGGCCGCGTACTCCTGTACCAGCGGCTCGAACGGCTCATGCGCCGCGTTAGGCGTCGTGGGCCGGGTCACGCGGAAGGCCGGCGCGTCGGGGACGGCGTAGGTCACGGAGCCCTCGTCGGGTTGCCGGTCCGACAGCACCAGGTTGCCACCCGCATCGCGCCAGACGTAGATCTGCGCGCTGGCCTGAGTCGGACAGGCCAGGGTCACACTAACGGCGAGAAGCAGGATTCGCGCGGACATATCTTGGAAACGGGAGCCTATCGTACGGGCTCTTTCAGCACTCGGCCGGCTTATCGGCCCCACAGGGGCTGCTCGATACGTCCGCCTGGCCCTGCACACCGGTCAGCCGGCGGCGGGTCTTCGCGATCGCCTACTGCCGTCGCGACTGGGAGTAGAATGGCCGCCATGCTGAGACGAGACTTCATCAAGTCGTCGGTTGTTGCAGGGGCCGGTGCGCTGGCGACCGGTGCCGGCGCACCGCTGGCCCGCGCGGGCCAGCAGGGCGCGTCGGCGGTATCCACTGACGGGCCGATCCGAATCTTCATGGGCGGTTACAGCCCGGACACCACGGGTTTCAGTCTGGCGCTGAAGCGGATCGGCGACCGGGTGACGGCACGGTTTCCCGGAGACGTGGATGTGAAGTACGTCTACAACATCCTCGATCTTGGCTACCGCGGCGAAGACATCATGTGGCTCGTCGAGAGCGGCGTGCTGACGCTCGGCTACCAATCCAGCAGCTATCTGACCGGACGGGTGCCCGATCTCGGGATCGTCGATCTGCCGTTTCTGTTCCCAGATGTAGCCGCGGCGCGTGCCGCCATGGACGGACAGCTCGGCCAAACGCTGGTTGACCGGATCGAAGCCGGGATGAACTATCGGATTCTCGGTTGGTTCGAAAACGGCTTCCGGCATGTCTCCAACAAGGTGAGACCGGTGCGTACGCCCGCCGATCTGCAGGGCATGGCGATTCGCGTCCTGCCCAGCGACGTGCAGGCGCGCACGTTCGAGCTGCTTGGCGCCGAGCCGAGGATCATGGATCTGTCAGAAGCCATCGCTGAGGTGAAGGCGGGCACGCTGGACGCGCAGGAGAATCCATTCTTCAACACCGTGACCTACGGTGTGCACAACTTCCACCGGTTTCACACCGCCACGAATCATTTCTATATCTCGCGGCCGATTTTCTTCCACCGGCCGACGTTCGACGCCTGGCCGATGGAGCTGCAGGAGGAAATGCAGGCGGCGGTGACCGAGGCTGTGGCGTTCCAGCGCGATCTGCACGAGCAGGAAGAGCAAGACTCGATGGTGGACATCCGTGCTGCCGGAGGCGAGATCATCGAACTCACCGCCGACGAGCACCAGGCGTTCGTGTCGGCGGTGACGCCGATCTACGGTGAGGCCAGGGCCGCGTACAGTGACGAGCTGTTGTCCCTGGCAAGTTTCTAACACGGGTGCGAGGACGTTCGGGCGGCCACGCCAGCAGCCGCCCGCGGTCTCGTCCTATGACGCGGTCAGCAGTGTTTCGATCACACCACGTGCGGCGACGAGCATCTCGCCGATCTTCGACGGATCCTTCCCACCCGCTTCGGCAAAGTCCGGCCTCCCACCCCCTCGGCCGCCGACGATCGGCGCGATCCGCTTCACGACCTGGCCGGCCGACACCTTCTTCGTCAGGTCGCCTGTGACGCCCACGACCACCGTGACCTTGCCGTCCGATGGAGCGGCCAGAATCACGACGCCGCTGGTGATGCGGGACCGCTGCTGATCGACCAGCGCACGCAGGCCGTTCTTGTCGAGTCCGGCGACTTCGCGCGCGACGACCTTCACGCCGGCGATCTCGGTCACGTCATCTGACGGCGCGCCGGCAGTTCCTGACATCGCCGCCTTCATCCGGAGCTGTTGATTCTCGCGCTCCAGACGTTTCTTGTCGGCGTGGACCTTCACGATGGCGTCGATCGCACGGACGGCCTGACGCTTGCCGTCCGCGTAGGCATCGGGCTCTTGGGCCGCGTCGCGCAACCCGGCGAGCGAGGTCGGCTCCTGGGCCGTTGTGGCGACAGAGAGCAACGCCTCGAGGAGTTCGCTCTGCACCCGCGCACGTTCGGCGGCCACCATGCCTGTGACCGCCTCGATCCGCCGGACTCCCGCTGATACGCCGCCTTCGGACGCGATTGCGAACGACCCGATATCGCCGGTCGATCGCACGTGCGTGCCGCCGCACAGCTCGACGCTGAAGCCGGGAATCGAGACGACGCGCACGCTGTCGCCGTATTTCTCTCCAAACAGCGCCGTGGCGCCGGCGGCGATCGCCTCCTGCGTATCCTTGACCTCGGTCTGCACCGGGAGGTTGTCGATCACGCGGGCGTTCACGATCCGTTCGATCTCCACCACTTGTTCCGGCGTGACCGCGCCGACGTGCGCAAAGTCGAAGCGAAGTCGGTCGGCCGCGACCAGCGATCCGGCCTGCTTCACGTGTGGCCCGAGCACGTCGCGCAGCGCGGCGTGGAGCAGGTGCGTGGCGGTGTGGTGCCGGCGCGTGGCGTCGCGCACCGCGTCGTCGACGCGAGCGCTAACGAGATCGCCATGGCGCAGCGCGCCACCGGTGACCTGCACAACGTGAAAGCGCGGCATGTCGGCGGGCCCCTTCACGACATCGCTGACGACGGCTTTGCCGTCGGGCGCAGTCAGGTGGCCGGTATCCGAGATCTGGCCACCCGCCTGCAGGTAGAAGGGCGTCTCAGCCAGCGCGACGAGCCCCGCATCGCCCTCGCGCAGTTGCTCGACGGCTTGCCGATTGTCGTCGAGCAGTTCAACGATTGGCGCCTCCAGCACGGTGGCGTCGTGCCCGCGGAACACGTCGGGCGTCGGAGCGGCCCCCGGGCGGATGTGCCATGCTGGCTCATCGCCGCCGGCGGTGGCGCCGAACTTGCTCTTGGCACGGGCCTTCTTGCGCTGGCCTTCCATGGCTGTGTCGAACGCTGTGCCGTCGAACGTGAGCGCACGCTCCTCAATCATGTCCTCAATAAAATCACGAGGCAGACCGAACGTGTCGTAGAGGCGAAACGCGGCATCGCCTCCGACCACGTGATCACCGGCTGCCGCCTGATCCAGTACTTCCTCCAGTCTCGGCAGGCCGCTGGCCAGCACCGCGTCGAACCGCTCTTCCTCGCTTCGGATCACGCGGGCGACGGCATCATGTTGAGTCGTGAGCTCTGGATACGCCTCGCCGAAATCACGGACCAGCGTGTCCACCAATGCGTGGAGAAACGGCTCATCGACGCCCAGGCGTTTTCCGTGGCGCATCGCCCGCCGCATGATCTTGCGCAGCACGTAGCCCCGCCACTCGTTGGAGGGCACTACGCCGTCGGCGATCAGAAAGGTCATCGCGCGCGTATGGTCGGCAATGACCCGCATCGAGACATCCGCGGGCGCCATCGTGCCGGCATGGGAGACGCCAGCGCGCTCACCGATAGCCGCCAGGAGCGGCGTGAAGAGATCCGTGTCGTAGTTCGACAGATGGCCCTGCAGGACAGCCGTAATACGTTCCAGGCCCATACCGGTGTCGATCGAGGGGGCAGGGAGCGGATGGAGTACGCCGTCCGCCTGGCGGTCGAACTCCATGAACACGTTGTTCCAGATCTCGATATAGCGGTCGCAGTCACACTCAAGGCCGCGGCACTGGCGACCGGCTGCCTCTTCCGGGCACGGAATATCTGCGCCGCGGTGATAGTAGATCTCCGAGCATCTGCCGCACGGTCCGACATCGCCCATCTGCCAGAAATTGTCGGCGGCCCCCAGTTCGCCGAGTTGTGCCGCTGGGAGCAGCGCCTGCCAGATTCCGTGAGCTTCTTCGTCGCGTGGGACTGCTGCGTCGCCCTTGAATACCGTTGCGTACAGACGTTCGGCTGGTAGTTTCCACTCGTCGGTCAATAGCGTCCACGCGAGATGAATCGCGTCGCGCTTGAAGTAATCGCCGAACGAGAAATTGCCGAGCATCTCGAAGAACGTATGGTGTCGAAGGGATGGCCCCACGTTGCCGAGGTCGTTGTGTTTGCCGCTGACACGCATACATTTCTGCGACGTGGTCGCCCTGGTGTACCGGCGGGTCTCGCGCCCAAGAAATACGTCCTTGAATTGGTTCATGCCCGCGTTGGTGAACAGCAGCGTGGGATCTTCGTGGGGCACGAGCGGCGCGCTCGGGACGACCGAGTGCTGGTGACGAGCGAAGTACTCGAGAAACGAACGACGGATGTCGTTCGCGCTACTCGTCATGACTGGCGTGTGTCACGCGATTCCTGATAGCGGCGTGTACGCGGGCCTCATCGAATCCCTGCGCGAGCAGGTAGCGGTGCACGCGCCGCACGACGGTGGCTTCCGCCAGCGACGCATGGCGAAGCCGACGACCGAGCGCCTGCGCGATCAGCTCGTCTTCGTCAAGGTCCTCGAAGACCTCGGCGACGGCCGCGCGCGCGAGGTCGCGCGCGATACCGAGTGTTTCGATCTGGCGTAGCGCTCGTCGTCGTCCGTGATGCTTCACGTGCGCCTCGGTTCGCGCGCAGGCGAGCGCGGTGCGCCGGTCATCCAGCGCGCGTTCACGCTGCAGCCGCGCGATGGCCTCCTCGACCTCGCTCGGCTCGAACTGGCGGCGTGCAAGGCGCGTACGTACCTGCGCCTCGCATAATTCTCGACGAGCCAGCATGCGCAGGCCTGTGACGTACGCGCTGGCCACCTATCGGCCTGACCTCGGTCCAGGAGACACGTCCGTCGCGCTTGCGCGCGCCATTTCGTCGACAGCCCCTTCGCTCGTGGATGTGACGCCCTGCATCTTCATGACGAATTCGTCCACATTCGTCGCCCAGCGCATGGCATCCTCCGCCGAAATGATCTTCCGTGTGTAGAGTCGGAAGATCGACTGGTCGAACGTCTGCATGCCGTACTGCGACGTGCCCTGGGCGATCGCGTCTCGAATGAGGTACGTCTTGCTCGCGTCCAGGACGCAGTCTCGTATGAACGCCGTACTCACCATGACTTCGACCGCCGGTGCCCGACCGGCACCGTCTGCCTTCGGGACCAGTCGCTGCGAGATGACGGCCTTGAGTACGCTCGCGAGCTGAATGCGAACCTGTTGCTGCTGATGAGGTGGAAAGACCGCGATGATCCGGTTGATCGTTTCCGCGGCGTCCAGAGTATGGAGCGTCGAGAAGACGAGATGCCCGGTCTCGGCCGCCAGTAGCGCCGTATCGATGGTTTCGAAGTCGCGCATCTCGCCAACGAGGATGACGTCTGGATCCTGCCGCAACGCGCTGCGCAACGCGTGCGAGAACGATCGGGTATCTGCGCCGACTTCGCGCTGACTGATAATGGACCGCTTGTCGCGGTGCAGAAACTCAATGGGGTCCTCGATGGTCATGACGTGTGACGTGCGCGTCGAGTTGATGTGATCGATCATCGCCGCCAGCGTCGTGCTCTTTCCGCTGCCGGTGGTGCCGGTCACCAGCACGAGGCCCCGCTCTTCGGACGCGATCCGCTTCAGCACTGATGGCAGCAGCAGTTGCTCGATGCTGGGCACGCGTATCGGGATGACCCGGAAGATCATGCCGACCTTGCCACGCTGTTGGAACGCGTTGCAGCGAAAACGACCCAGCCCAGCCACGCTGTAGGCGAAGTCGATCTCACGGTCGTCCGTGAAGGTGTCATGAGTTCCAGTCGGCAGGACGTCCGACACGGCGGCCGTGAGGTCGTTGAGCGTCAGGCGGGTGCCCCCGGGCGCTGGCGTGAGCTCGCCGCGCAGCCGGAGCATCGGGACGCTTCCGACTTTCAGATGCAGGTCAGAAGCACCGCGCTTCACCGCGATCTTCAGGAGGTCGTTGACCTTGACGGTTCCCACGGACTCTCAGCGTGCAGAGGCTCCCGGGGAGGCCCCGACGGGTACGTACTGCAACCAGTTGTGCGTATCCGGCGCATCCCCCCGCACGATTCCTAAGAAGCGCTGCTGCAAGGCCTCCGTGATCGATCCGCGCCGCCCGCGGCCGATCGTGATCCGATCAACCGATCGAATAGGCGTCACTTCGACGGCCGTACCAACAAAGAACACCTCATCAGCTATATACAGCGTTTCGCGCGACAGCGTCTGTTCGCGAATCTCGAAGCCGAGGTCGGCAGCCAGCGTGATCACGCAGTCACGTGTGATGCCGTGGAGCACGGAGTCGCCGAACGGCGGCGTGAAGATGATCCCATCTCGGACCACGAAGACGTTTTGGCCGCTCCCCTCGCTGACGTTGCCGGAGACATCGAGCGCGATGGCTTCCGTGTAGTTGTCAGCGGTCGCTTCCATCTTGATCAGTTGGGCATTGGCATAATTGGCTACGCTCTTGGCCATCGCCGGCGTGGTGTTGGGCGCGTTGCGGGCCCACGTCGAGATCTTGACGTCGATCCCTTCCTCCACCGACTCTTTGCTGAAGTAGGAGGGCCATTCCCACACGAGGATGGCGACATCCACCGGACAGTTGAGTGGGTGCACGCCCAGCGAATCGTAGCCGCGGTACACCAAGGGGCGGATGTAGCACGCCCGGAACGCGTTGACCTGAATGAGCGAAATGACAGCATCCGTGAGCGCCTGCTGATCGTAGGGCACATCCATTCGGTAGATGCGGGCCGAGTCGATCAAGCGGCGCATGTGCGCGTCCAGCCGGAAGCAGGCCGGTCCGTTGGCCGTGTCATAGCAGCGCGCACCTTCGAAGACGCCGCTGCCGTAGTGGACGACGTGCGACGCAATGTGAATCTTTGCGTCGGCCCAATCCACAAGTGAGCCATTCATCCAGATCTTGCCCGTGCCCGGAAAAGCCATTCAAGTGCTCCTTGCGCAACGCCTGACCCCGATGGTCTGCAGCCTCACCCTGAGCAGAAATCCCTGGTCTCAAGACGTTGGGTCTACCGATCGTAATACGTATGCTGCCGGGCGTCGAATGGCATCTGCCGAGGGCACTGGCGCCGAAGCGTCCAGGTGCGCACCGTTATTGTGATTCGTTGCAGAAAGGACAGCGGTCCGCGCGAGCATGGAGCGGCTTGCGGCAGTGCCAGCAGAAGCGCGGCTGTGGCGTTTCTCTGGCCTTGAGGCGTGACTGAATATCGGCCATATTGTCCCCGCCGGCCGGGGCGGGTGCGGCGCCGCTGCGCGCTGCCTTACGGGGGCCAGTTTCTCGCGCCGCCAGCGTGTCATTCAAGAGGTCCACTGCACGCTGGTACCGCGTCGTCAGGTCAGGGTCAAGGGCCTTGAGGATGATGTCGCTGATCGCCCGTGGGATCTTGCTGTTCTTCAGCCGAGGCGCCGTGATGAGTTCGCCCCGCATGAGCCGCTCGATATCGGCGGGCGCCGGCGTGTCGTAGGGCAGCGAGCCTGTCAGCATCTGATACATGGTGACGCCGACAGAGTAGACATCGCTGGCGAATACGGCCTTGCCGTGGAACTGTTCGGGTGCCATGTACGGGGGGCTGCCAATCACCGTCGTCCCGTGCGCCGCGATCTCCAGGAAGCGCGATGTCCCAAAGTCGCTGACTTTGAGCAGGCCCGTGTCTGACACCAGCATGTTGCCTGGCCGAATGTCCCGGTGCAGGATACCGGCGCCGTGCGCGTGATCGACGGCGTTGCAGATCTGGCAGGTAAAGTCGAGGGCTCGGTTCACGTCGAGGGCGCCCTCGCGCAGGATGATGCGCTCGAGTGTTTCCCCGGTCACGTATTCCATGACGATGAAGAACACGTCGTCCTGCTTTTCGGCGGTCAGCACGGCGACGATGTTGGGGTGGCTCAGCGACGCGAGCAGTCTCGGTTCCTTGACCATGTCGCTGAAGTCGAGATTCTGCTTGTGCGGAACCTTAAGGGCGACTTTCTTGTCGATCCAGGTGTCTTCGGCAAGGAACACGCTGCCGAAGCCGCCGCTGCCAAGGGGGGACAGGATGCGGTATTTCCCAATGGTTTGACCGCGGAAAAACATCTGAGGTGGCGCGAGTATAGCAGGCGCGCCCCTATAATCGCGGCGTGCATACACGGTTCCACGCTCCCGCTGCGGAGCACACGGGCGACGTCGTGGAGCTGCCCCGTGACGAAGCGCAGCATCTCTTCCGAGTACTTCGGCTAAAAATCGGCGCGGCCGTTCGGATCTTCAATGGGCGAGGTGCGGAGTTCGACGCCGTCGTGGCCACCGCCTCGAAGGACGGTGCGCGCATTCGCGTCGGGCAGGCCCGCGCCGCTGTTCCGGAGGCGCGTGTTGCCGTGACGCTCGCGCAGGCCGTGCTCAAGGGTGACAAGATGGACGACGTGGTCCGCGACGCGGTGATGATGGGCGTCACGGCGATTCAGCCGCTGGTGACGGCCAGGACCGAGATCGCGCTGGCGGCGCTCGAGCGGGGTCACAGGAGGGAACGTTGGCAACGCATCGCCGTGTCGTCGTCGAAGCAGTGTGGCCGCGCAGTGGTGCCTGAGGTGCTGGGGCCGCGCACCTTCAAGGATGCGACCGCGGCGCTGCTGGATTCGAGGCGGGAGGCTACGCCGGAGACAGCGTCGGGGACACCGCTTCCTGGTCTGATGTGCGTCGAGCCGACTGCGTCGGTCGACGTCGTCTCGCTCGGAGACCTGGATGCGACGCCGCCGTTGGCGACGACGATCTTTGTTGGACCCGAAGGGGGCTGGAACACCGGGGACATCGTTGCCGGCTCCTCGTCATGCCGACTCGTCACGCTCGGCCCCCGTACACTCCGCGCCGACGCTATGGCACTGATTGCGCTGACGGCACTGTTTGCGCGCTGGCGGGAGATCTGAACCGCGTCAGTCTGCGCGGCTGCCAATGAGTGGCAGTAGCTCACCAACGTCCTTCGGCAGCCCCGTGCTGAGGACCTCCGCACCGGTCAGTGTCACCAGGATCGTGTCTTCAATCCGGACGTGCAACTGCTGTTCGGGGATGTCGATGATCGGCTCGATCGCCAACACCATGCCCGCCTCGAAGGGAAGCGACCAGTCGCCGACGTCGTGCACTGACAGGCCAACGTAGTGCCCCACGTAGGCGTAGCGTGGATCGAAGCCTCGCGCCCTGAAGACGTCCTCAGCGAGCGTGCGCACTGTCGTGCGTGTGACACCGGGACGAATGGCAGCAATGATCGCGCGCTGCGCGCTGAGCGTGGCCTGATAGGCCTCGAGCTGCGCGTCACTGAAGCGCCCTGACACCGGCCACGTCCGCGTGATATCCACCGTCAGGTAGTCCAGCGACCCGCCGTAATCCATCACAACGAGCTCGCCGGCTGCCATTCGCCGGCCGTTGTCTTCGTAGTGCCAGCGATTGCCCATAGGTCCAGACCCGACGATCGCCGGATAGGCGGCGGCTTGCAGCCCGTGCGTCAGCATCCAATGTGTTGCTGCCGCCTCGAGTTCGTACTCGAAACGTCCCGGCGCTGACACCTCGATCGCCCGCCGGAGTGCCTCCGCGCTGATCCGGGCGTTGTGCCGGAGGATCTCGATCTCGCGGGGTGTCTTGATCAGGCGCAGTCGATCGAGGTGTGGCGTGACGTCCTGCAGCGAGTGAGACGGAAACCGCGCTCGTAGGGCCGCCGCGCGCGCCCCATCTTCAGTTGGATGCTGGGCGAAGGGGCTGGCGAGACGTCTGGCCGTGGCGAGTTCGGTATCGGTGCGGCTGTTGTTGACCGTGTCACGTGCCGACAGACGACCCCAGATGAGATCGGCGCCCGGCTCGCTGGACCGATCGGCCAGGAACTCGTCGAGTTCCGGCAGTGGCTGGATGGAGGCAAACTCGTACGTGCGAGTGGCATCGGGCACCTCGAGCCAGTTCGGTCCTTCGTATCGAATCTGCGCCGCGCTCAGCGGCGGCAGAAAGAGGTGCGCTTCGCCGGTGACGCCATCCATGACGAGCACGGCGTTGAGTGACTCGTTGCCGGTCAGATAGAAGAAGTCGTTGTCCTGGCGGAAGCGCACGCCTGGGGACGCATCAGTCGCGCCAAACATGACGAGCGTGCCACGTTGAAGCCCGCTGGCGAGTCGCTGTCGGCGCGCGGCGAATTCCTGGGGCGGGTAGCCCATCCGCTCGGCAGTTGGCGAGGAGGTCCAGACGACGGCCAGTAGCAGGAGGCCGATCATCGGGCGGAGTGCGGGTCTCAGGGTCGCTGCATGCCGACGCATACCCACTCGTTTTCTTCTGACCGGGTGCTGACGGTGAAGCCGGAGTACGCGGCTCGGACCGCGTCCTCTTCCTCTCGCATGAATCCACTCAAGATGAGGCGCCCGCCCGGCACGGTCAGATCGCGCAGCCGTGCAGCGGTCTCGACGAGTAGGGCGCCGGTCAGATTCGCGCTGACGAGTTTGAACGCGCCGGGTTCCATCGCACGCACATCGCCCACACGTAGCGTAACGTCAGCGGCGCGGTTCAGCAGGAGGTTTTCCTCGGCTGCGTGCAGGGCGTCCGGGTCGTCATCGATACCGAGCACGGGCGCCGCGCCGAGTCGGCTCATCGCGATGGCCAGCACGCCGGACCCGGTTCCGATGTCGAGTGCCGAGTGCCCGCGCACGTCCACGTGTTGCAGCGATGCCAGGCAGAGACGCGTCGTCGCGTGATGCGCTGTGCCGAAACCCATCGAGGGCCGGATCACGATGACCACCGGTCGCCTGAGCGGCGTACCTCCGCTCTCGGCCGCAAGATCCAGTTGCAACTTACCGGTGTGCGGAATGTCCCACGGGGGCGCGACGATAATGTTTCCGACTCGCACCGCGCGAAGGTTGGCCTGGGACCTGGCGACCCAATCCTCATCCGGTACGTCGAGGGACTGGAAGGTCAGGTCGGGGAACTGTCGACCGAGCCCCGCCGATGCTCGGTCCCGTTCGTCGTTGCTGCTGAAATAGACTCGTAAGCTGTGCGGATCTGCGTCGTCGATCGCAGCCACTTTGTAATCAAGGAAGGCTGCGTGCAATCGGTCCAGGCCATCCGGAGATGTCGGCTCACGACGTCTCACCTCGAGCGCTGGCCAGGTTCGCGGTGTCATCCGAAGATGTCTCTGACGCGATCGAACAGCCCCTTGTCATCCTCCTGGGCGACTGGGGTTGGCACAAACGTCTCTGCCGGCAGCGCGCTGGCCAGTTGTTCCACGAGTTTCCTTTGCTCGCGGGTAAGTTTCCTGGGCGTCACGACCTTGACCGTCACCATGAGGTTGCCGCGTCCTCGGCCGCTGACGTCCGGCATGCCCCGGCCAGGCAGGTTGAACGTCGTCCCGCTTTGCGTGCCCTCAGGTACGGAAAACGGCTCTTCGCCCTCCAGCGTCGGAATCTCGAGCTGACCGCCGAGGGCGAGCGTCGGAAAACTTACCCTGATCTCGCAGAACAGGTCATTGCCTTCACGCTGAAAGAAGGCGTGGTCCTGGACATGGATGACGACGTAGAGGTCGCCGGCCTGGCCGCCTGACGGGCCCGCCTCGCCTTCACCACTCAGCCTGAGCCGCTGACCGGTGGCGATGCCGGCGGGGATGCGCACGGTGAGCTTGCGTGCCTTCTGCACGCGACCCGCACCACGGCACGTCAGACAGGGTTTCGCGATGATGGCGCCGCTGCCCCGGCACTGCCCGCACGTGCGCGCCACGGTAAAAAATCCCTGCTGATAGCGCAGTTGGCCGTGTCCCTGGCATTGTGGACAAGTCGTCGGTTTTGAGCCGTGGCGGCGCCGCTCCCGTGACACACGCCGCACGGTTCCTGTCTCGGAATCTGGATGTGCGTTTCGGCACCCTTGGCCGATTCTTCGAACGAGATTTCCAGGTCGTACCGAAGGTCGGCCCCTCGCTGCGGCCCGCCGCGTCGACGGCCATCGCCAAAGCCGAAGATGTCGCCGAGCCCACCAAGAATGTCTTCGAAACCAGTAAAGACCGTCGGATCGAAGCCTCCAGTGGCGGCGCCGCCAAGGCCTGCGTGTCCAAAGCGGTCGTACACGTGTCGCTTGTCGGCGTCCGCGAGCACGCCGTACGCTTCCGACGCCGCCTTGAACTGTTCTTCAGCCTTCTTATCTCCCGGATTGCGATCGGGGTGATGTTTCAGCGCGAGCTTGCGATACGCGCTCTTGATCGCCTGCTCGTCCGCGGTCTTGGGTACGCCCAGCACCTCGTAGTAGTCGCGCTTACTCACCCTTCGCAACCTTCACCATCGCGGCACGCAGAAGGCGTTCGCCAAGCATGTAGCCGGTGCGGAACTCCTCCATGATTTCGCCCTCCCGGTGTTCCGTGCTGACCTCGTGGAGCACCGCCTGGTGCACACGCGGATCAAAGTCGGCGCCAGTGGTCTCGATTGGGGTGACACCACGCTGGCGGAGCAGGTCCGTCATCTGCCGGTGGATCAGTTCGACACCCGTTCGGTAGACCTCAGCGTCGCTGCCTGCCGGCGCATCGAGCGCCCGCTCAAGATTGTCGATGATGGGCAGCAACTCCCCGATTGCGTCGGCCACCAACGCATTGGCCTGGTCTCGGCGCTCGCGATCGATGCGCTTACGGTAGTTATCGAACTCGGCCACGGTCCGCAGCAGCCGGTCCTGCAGGGCGTCCTTCTCGTCGCGCAGTTCCTGCAGCGGGTCGGTCTCGGTGGCTGGTGAGTCGCTGACCGTCTCTTCCTCGGATGGCGACGCAAGCGTGGATTCGTCGTTGTCGTTCGAAACGGTCATGGGGCTAGTGTGCGTCGCGCAGCACGCGCGATACAGCCTGGGTAGTGCTATCGACGAGCGCGATCGCGCGCGAATAGTGCATTCGCATCGGACCGATCACGCCGACGGTTCTCACGGTCGTGCCTTCGACTGCGGTGGACGCGATGAGGCTAAATGGTCGGAGGTCAGCGGCCGCGTGCTCCGCGCCGATGACGACTGTCAGTCCGGGCCCCTCGATGTACGCGTTCAAGAGATGGACCAGTCGTCCCTTCTCTTCCATCATCTCAACGAGCGCCCGCAGCGTCGCCAACGACACGCCTTCCTGCGCCGGTCCCGCCATCAGTGAGGCTGCGCCTTCTACATGAAACGCGTGGGGCTGTGGCAGTTCTTCGAGCGTCGAGCGCGCGAGCCGAAGCGCACGGGTCAACAACTGGTCGTAGAGCGTTCGCTCTTGCTGCAGTCGCGCGAGTACCGCTTCCCGGACGTCGAGCAGCGGCAGACCGGCGAACTCGGAGTTCAGATAGTTCGCGGCGCGCACCAGGTCGTCTGGGAGCACGTCCTCGCCAGCGTCCACGACTTTTTGCGTGACCTGGTTGCCGCGAGCGACCACGACCACCAGTACCCTCGACCCGCCGAGTGCCACGAATTCGATCCGCTGTAACACGGCTACCGGGCTCCCGGAAAGCGCGAAGCCGACATTGCGGGCCGCGCGAGCGACCAGGTGGGACACGTTTGCGAGTAGGTCATCGAGCAGGGGCGACCGTTCGGCCTGCTCGCGGAGCTGATGCTCAACGCCAGCTGTCGGGCGTGCAGGCCGGCGTCCCTCGAGAAGGAGATCAACGAACACGCGGTAGCCACGGTCGGTCGGCACACGTCCGGCCGATGTGTGCGGTTGGTGGACGTAACCCTCCGCCTCGAGCTGCGACAGCACGTGCCGCACGGTGGCCGAAGACAGGCCTAAGCCGCTCTGTCGGGCGAGGACCTGCGATGACACCGGCTCGCCGTTCGCAATATGTTCGCGGACCAGGGTGGCCAGAAGCCGTCGTGACCGTTCGGAAAGCTCGTAGGAAGCCATGGACGTCAGTTGCTGAGCCTTCGATTATAGCGAATGCGCCGGTGTTCTCTGCCGTGCGTCATTTTTTTTGCAGCGCGCCTTCCCACCGCATACTGACGGGGGCGACGTTGGCGTCGGCGATCTTCCCGTGTTTCACCGCGATCAGCTCCGCCAAGATGCTCACGGCGATTTCCTGGGGCGTGATCGCACCGATGTCGAGGCCGATCGGTGCGTGCACCGCCCGCAGGGAATCGGGCGCGACACCCTCCTCAACCAACGCATCGTAGATGCGCTTGATCTTGGCCTTACTGCCGATGAGTCCCAGATAGCGCAACGGATTCGCTGTGAGGGCGCGGAGGGCATCGAGATCGTGCGTATGACCACGCGTGACGATCACGGCGTAGGCCGTGGGTGGAAGCCGGTGCTGCTCGATCCACGTTGGAATATGCTCGACCATGACGTCGATGCCGTCGCCGAACCGCTCGCTGTTGGCGAATTTTTCACGGTCGTCCACGACGTGCACTCTGAAGCCGACCTCGTGCGCCATTTTCGCCACGAAGTATCCGACGTGCCCGGCGCCAAACACGTAGACGGCCGGCGACGGTTCGACCGGTTCGATAAAGACCTCCATCTGGCCCCCGCAGACCAAGCCGGTTTCCTGGGCAAAGTCGTCGTTTAGCTCGAATGTCACGGTCAGCGGCCTACGGTTTGTAATCGCCTCCCGCGCCTTCCAGAAGGCATCGTTCTCGTAACACCCCCCGCCGATCGTGCCGACCGTCCGGCCGTCCGCGAAGACCAGCATCTTCGCGCCGACACGTTGCGGCGTGGACCCCGTAGACGAGACGATGGTGACAAGCGCCACATCCTCGCCCTGTTGAAGCGCGTCACTGAGCGCGGCGAAGACTTCCTGGTTCATGGCTTGATTATAGAGCGCGGCTCATGCCTGCCGCCCTGCTAGTGGAGGGGGCAATATTCTTGGGGCTCGGTGCCGGCGAGGAATGATTCGCGCAGTACGTGCGAACACGCCGGAAGGGCTCGCTTACCAGTGTCTGCGTCGATCTCGACGAACGTGATGCCGTCTGGCACCGCGAAGCTGACATTCGGGCGCCCGGCGAGCGCGGCTTGCATGAACGCCGTCCAGATGGGGAGCGCGGCCTGAGTGCCGGTCAGCGCGATCGGCTGATTGCTGTCAAAGCCCACCCAGACCACGGTGAGCAATTCGGGTGTAAAGCCGACGAACCAGGCGTCGCGAAGGTCGTTGGTCGTACCTGTCTTGCCGGCCGCATCCACCGTGAATCCCGCCGCGCGCGCACCGGCCGCGGTTCCCGCGTCGAGCACGCCGCGCATCATGTTCGTGACCAGAAAGGTGGTGTCAGCCCGCGAGACTCGCACAGGCGGAGCCACCTGTGGTCGCCATTCGCGGTTGGCAGTCTCGATCCGCTGGATGGCCGTCAGCGGTCGCACGTGGCCGCCGTTGGAGAACAGCGTGTACGCCTGGGCCACATCGTACGGACTCAAGTCGAACGCGCCGAGGGTGATCGATGGAAAGGACTGCGGCGGGGGGCCGACGCCGATGGCACGCCACTGGTCGGCGACGCGCTCGAAGCCGATCGCCTCACCCACGCGAATCGTCCCGAGATTACGCGACATGGTGAGGGCCCGTCGCCACGTGATCTCGCCGTCGTACGCGTCGAAGTTGCGCGGCTCCCATAGCTGCTGGTCAAAGGCAAAGGTGGCTGGTGCATCAACGGTGAGAGATGCCGGCGTGAGGTCGGTGCGGCCCGCGCTGGCGGCGTACTCGAAGGCCGCGAGGAAGACGAACGGCTTGAATACCGAGCCGGGCTGCCGACGGGCAGCGATCGCGCGGTTGAATTGAGACTGGTTGTACGAACGCCCACCGACCATCGCGAGAATCTCTCCGCTTCTCGGGTCCACGGCGATGAGCGCGGCCTGTGCCTGATCCCCCCGCTGAGGGCCGGCGAGCAGTGCGTCGACGTCGGTGAGCCCGTCGCGCACAGCGTCGAGCGCTGCTCGTTGGAGGTTGAGATCGAGCGTGGTGAACACGTCATTGCGTCCGGCCTCGGTCACCGCGTCTGGAAACGCCTGGGCGACCTGCCCGCTCACCATGTCGACGAAATACGGCGCCTCGTTGTCGACAGCGCCCGTGACGACGCGCAGCGGCTCAGCCGCAGCTCGGCCGGCGGCCTCAGGGGAGAGGTATGCCTCTTCGACCATTGCGCGAAGGACCGCATCACGGCGCTCAACCGCCCGCTCCGGATTAGTAAATGGGGAATACGGAGCAGGGCTTTGGATCACGCCCGCGATCAAGGCCGCCTCGCCGAGGCTGAGATTCGAGACGTCCTTGCCGAAAAACAGGCGAGCGGCCTCGGCAATGCCGTGGATCGCGAATGAACCCCGCTGGCCGAGATACACATCGTTGAGATACAGCTCCAGGATTGTGTCTTTCGAAGCGCGGCGTTCGATCACCAGCGACATGAGCCCTTCGCGCACCTTGCGCACGTAGGACCGCCGGCCCTCGATCAGCTCAGCGTTGAACTCGTCGGCCAGAAAGAACATGCGCGCGAGTTGCTGGGTGACGGTGCTGTAGCCCACAAGGTTCGGGTTGTCCCCGAAGATGTTGGTCGTCGCCGCGGCCATGATGCGGACCGGATTGACGCCCGGATGCGAGTAGAACTCCTGGTCCTCGATCGCGAGCACTGCCTGTTGCGCGAACGTCGGAATGGATGCCAACGGCACGCGGTGGCGCTTTTCTCGCCCCTCGGTCGTCATCAGTGCCGTGAGCAGCGGATGGTCCAGCTGAATCGTGTCGCGTGTGAGGCGCCCGGCCACTTCGATACCCTCGATGTGTGCTCCGCCAGTGAGGAACGAGACGCGGAGGAGCCCGCCGGCCGAGTCGGCGTCGCGCGGCATGACGGTTACGGCGTCGCGTGCGACCGCGAATTCGCCCGGAGTCTGCGTCGCGGACCGCTGGGCGTATCCGAGGTCGTTCAGGCGGTCTACCAGACCGGACAGGCTGAGCGCCTGCCCCTGATGCAGGAGGAGAGGGCGCGCGTAGACGAGGGGCGGCGTGCGCTCGCGTTCCTCTGAGAGTCTCGCGTCGATCAGGCGGGAGTAGGACGCGTAAGCGGCGGCGAGCAGGCCCAGCGAGACTACCGTCAGGATGCCGACGGCGGTGAGGGCGTATCGAGCCCGGGGGGACCGCGAGGACCGGCGGCGCGTCAAATCGTGATCACCCAGTGACGGCCTTGGTCGAGCGGCAGTTCCTCGCACAGCCGGTCAATAAAGCCCCCGCCGTATCTGTTCAGAAAGTAGACGAATCCCACGTCTCGCTCCTGGGGGTGCCCGCCGGGGAACGCTTGCGCCTGCGCGTGCAGGAACTGTCGCCTGACGGTTTCGTCCTTGCGCTTCACAGCTTGGAGCAGCTTTCCCCGGAACTTCTTGAGGTCATCCTGCATGCGTCCGCGGGTCGAGCGCGCAGCGGCGTCGAGGGTGGCATCGATTTTCGATGCTGCCCTCGCCACCGCGTCCAGGTGCCCGTCGACGGCACGGCCGGCCTCCTCGATCGATCGCTCGGCTTCGGGTGGGATCTGCGCGGCAAGCAGACGGTTCAACTCGCTTTCGTCCTGCGCGCGCAGCGACTCGAGCGGCAGCTCGTGGCGCGACAGGAACCGCATCGCATTGGCATCGAGAATCGTGGCCGAGCCGCGCTGGTGGACGAGGGGCATCGGCACGTCGAACGCCGCGTAGATATCCCGCAGCTGTGCGAGGTAGCCGAGTTCGTTCGGCCCGGCGACAAAGCAGCACGTGGGGAAGACCGTGTCCTGTACCACCGGCCGCAGGAGTACGTTCGGGCTGAACTCGGACGGATGCGTTCGCACGCGCTCCAGCGTGGCCTCTCTGGTGCCGGCCGACTGGCCCATGATGAACTGGTCACCCTGCACACGAATACTCTCGCGCCTGCCTCCGAGGTGGAAGAGCGCCGTGTGGCTTTCCTGTGGCGTCACCTGCGCGTGATACCCCCGCTCCGTGAGTGCGGTGCCGGCCTCAGCGGCGAGCCGAGAGGTTTCTCCGGCGTGATCGATCTCGCGGGCGAAGATCGCTGACACGAGCGGTTTGGCCGTCTCGTCAGACGAGTCAAAAACCACCAGTCCGCGCGGCCCCAGCAGTGATTCCAGCCACGTGCCGAACGCGTGCGCCATGCCGACGCCCGGTTGGTACGTGCGGCGAATTGCGTCGAGTAGCTCGGGACTGAATTCGGTGGTCGGTATCGTCGATGCCAGTGACGAGGTCGCGACGTTGACCGTATCGTCCAGCAGAACACGCGCGACAGGGCCTTCGCCCGCACCGGGCTGATCGCCGAGCGCGACCCGGACGAGGCCCAGGTCAGCGTCGAGCACGCCACAGGTCCTGACCTCGTCCCAATCGTGGTCCTCCGCGTCGATCCAGAAGACGGCCACCGTGGGCACGCCATGCTCACGTGCGGTGCGCTCCGCCAGTTGGAGCACCGTCAGCGCCTTGAGCAATGTGAACAACGGCCCCCCGAATAACCCAGCCTGCTGGCCGGTAACGAGCGCGACCGTGTTCGGATCGCGTAACCGCTCGGCCGCCGCGAGTGCCTCCGGTGAGGCGGAACGCGCGCGTTGTTGCGCCTGAATGATGTCGGCGACCGCGTCGTGCTGGCGGGCATGCCGTTGCGCGCGTGCGATCGCGTCGGACCAGGCCGACCGGTCCGTCGGATCACCGGCAAAGAAGTCAGCGACGCGCGCGAAGTCGAACGCGTAGTCGGCAGCGAGACGCTTAATCCATGGGAAGCGCCGAATCTCGACGGAAAAACGAGTGGCAGTGCTGGAGAGATCTGACTGGGGGGCCACCGGTCGGTACTGTTGCAGAGCGCCCCGCGCAGGTCAAGGCCGCGACTGCCCCGTCGCGACCGTCGGTACCTGACGATGCTCTGTGTAACGCATTGATGCGCCAAGAGTTCACGTGCTACGATTCCGGCCGGTGTGCGTGCGGCCACATTGAGTACTGTGTGCACGGTCCGCGTCGCGGGCCGCCGTCATGCCCTCGCTCGGGTTGGGCCAGATGACTGAGGTGTCTGCACCGGCTGTTCTCGGGATGGGTCATCCCGGGAATCCGCTCAAGGAGTTCCGCAACTGAAACGGCCAACGAATCACAAGTGTCCTGAGCGACGGCACCGCGCATGAACGCCATCCTGGCTTTGGAAGACGGCACCTCGTATCGCGGCGTGGCCGCCGGGGCGCAAGGCGAGGCTGCCGGCGAGGTCGTGTTTAACACGAGCATGACCGGCTACCAGGAAGTACTGACCGATCCGTCCTACGCCGGGCAGATCGTCACGATGACCGCGCCGCAGATCGGAAACTACGGTGTTGCGGCCGGTGATGCTGAATCGCAGACACCGCATGTGGCTGGCTTCGTCATGCGGGAGGCGTCACCGCTGGCGAGCAACTGGCGAGCAGACGGCACGCTTCGCGACTATCTCGTGCGCCACAACATCGTCGCCATCGCCGATATCGACACCCGGGCGCTCACGCGGGTGCTGCGCTCGGCTGGCGTGATGCGCGGCGTGATCGCGACCGGCCACCCCGATCCAGACCAGCTTGTCGAGAAAGCGCGAACCATTCCACGCATGGAAGGGTCTGATCTGGTGTCGGGTGTGACCTGCGATCGCGCGTTTGCGTGGCGTGAACGCGCGTCCGCGTCGGATACTGCGGATCACGCGGCGTTCAGCCAGGCGCCGGCGCGACGCGCCTCCCGGCGACTGCGCGTGGCGGCGTACGACTTTGGCATCAAATGGAATATTCTGCGGCGTCTCGATGCGCATGGCTGCGACGTACATGTGTTCCCTGCGTCCGCGGCACCCTCCGACTTGCTGGCTCTTGAGCCGGACGGCCTGTTTCTCAGTAATGGTCCTGGCGATCCCGCGGCGCTCGAATACGCGATCGACAACGTGCGCGACCTCGTCAAGGCGGACATACCGATGTTCGGCATCTGCCTCGGACATCAGGTGCTCGGCCTCTCCGTTGGCGCCAAGACCTTCAAGCTGAAGTTCGGGCACCGCGGCGCGAATCACCCCGTCAAAGATCTCAGCACCGGCAAGGTGGAGATCACGTCGCAGAACCATGGCTTCGCCGTAGATCCGGAGACGCTGCCCGCTGACGCACGTGTGACGCACCTGAATCTCTACGACGGGACAGTCGAAGGTTTCCGGCATACCACCCGGCCCATATTTTCGGTGCAGTATCACCCTGAGGCCTCCCCGGGGCCGCATGATGCGGACTACCTGTTCCAGCAGTTTCTCGAGTCGATGGAAACACGGTGACCCATCCTCCGCATGCCTAAGCGTACCGATCTGAAGCGCGTACTGGTCATCGGCTCCGGCCCGATCGTGATCGGCCAGGCGTGCGAGTTCGATTATTCGGGCACGCAGGCCTGCAAGGCGCTTCGCGATGAGGGGCTCGAGGTGGTTCTGGTCAACAGCAATCCCGCCACGATCATGACCGACCCCGAGATGGCGGATCGCACCTACGTAGAGCCGCTGACGCCGGAGATGCTCGAGGCGATTATCGAGAAAGAGCGTCCCGACGCCGTGCTGCCAACGGTCGGAGGGCAGACCGCGCTCAATCTTGCCGTCGCGCTCGCGGAGCGTGGCGTGCTGTCCAAGTACAACGTCGCGCTGATTGGCGCGTCGATCGAGTCGATCAAGGTTGCCGAGGATCGCCTGCTGTTCCGCGACGCGATGCATGAGATCGGCGTCGAGGTGCCGGAGAGCGGCGTCGCCAAGACGCTGGAGGAGGCGCTGACGCTCGTCGAGGGGGTGGGCTTTCCGGCGATCATCCGGCCGTCGTTCACGATGGGCGGTGTCGGGGGCGGCATCGCGTACAACATCGAAGAGTTTCGCGAAGTGGCGGGCCGCGGCCTGGATCTCAGCCCAGTCCACGAAATTCTGGTGGAGCAGTCGGTCATCGGCTGGAAGGAATTCGAGCTCGAGGTCATGCGCGACGTGGCTGACAACTTCGTCGTGATCTGCTCGATCGAGAACATCGATCCGATGGGCGTACATACCGGCGACAGCGTGACGGTCGCACCGGCATTGACGCTGACCGACAAGGAGTATCAGCGGATGCGCGACATGGCGCGCCGCATCATCAGTCGGGTCGGTGTTGAGACCGGCGGATCCAATATCCAGTTCGGGATCGACCCAGCAGACGGTCGAATTGTCGCGATCGAGATGAACCCGCGGGTGTCGCGGTCGTCGGCGCTGGCGTCGAAAGCGACCGGCTTTCCGATTGCCAAGATCGCGGCCAAGTTGGCGCTCGGGTATCACCTCGACGAAATTCCGAACGACATTACCCGGCTGACGCCCGCGTCTTTCGAGCCGACGATCGACTACGTGGTTGTCAAGTTCCCCCGCTGGAACTTCGAGAAGTTCCCGCAGGCCGACAGAACGCTCACGACGCAGATGAAATCGGTTGGGGAGGCGATGGCCATCGGCCGCACATTCAAGGAAGCGTTCCTGAAGGCGGTGCGATCGCTGGAAATTGGCAAGACGGGGAGCCTGTTTCCCGCCGGGCCTGACGACGCGTCCGACGACGCCGAGGACGAGACCGCGCTACGAAAGCGGCTGGTCGTGCCCAATGATCGGCGGCTGTGGGCGCTCTTCCGGGCCCTGCGCCGTGGGTGGAGCGCCGAGACGCTCCACGACTTGACGAAAATCGATCCGTGGTTTCTGCGGCAGTTCGTGGAGATCGAGGAACTGCGACGCATGTCGGCGCTGGGTGAGTTCCGCGACATATCGAGTGACCTGCTGCGCGCGCTCAAGCGCACCGGTTTCAGCGACGAGGATATTGCCGCCGTGCACGGCATCGGTCAGGAACTCGTGCGGCAGCGACGGGTGGAAGAGGGTCTCGTACCCGCCTACAAACGGATCGACACCTGCGCAGCAGAGTTCGAGTCGTTTACGCCGTACATGTACGGCAGCTACGAGCAGGCGTGTGAAGCCGACCCGACGCCCGTCCGGAAGATCATCATCCTTGGCAGCGGCCCCAACCGCATCGGGCAGGGAATCGAATTTGACTATTGCTGCTGCCACGCCGTCTTTGGCTTTCGCGAGGAGGGCTTCGAGACGGTCATGGTCAACTGCAACCCGGAGACGGTCTCGACCGACTACGACACGTCGGACCGGTTGTACTTCGAGCCGCTGACGTTCGAGGACGTCATGGCGATCGTCGATCGGGAGCGTGATGGCGGCGGCGACGTCTCGTGTGTCGTGCAGTTTGGCGGCCAGACCCCGCTGAAGCTGGCCCTTGCCCTGCAGGAGGCGGGCGTGCAGATCCTCGGCACGTCGCCGGACTCGATCGATCTGGCGGAGGACCGGCGGCGCTTCTCGCAGCTGCTGTGGGACCTGGGCGTACCCCAGCCGGCCAGCGGCACGGCGGTGTCGCGCGACGAAGCTCGTGAGGTGGCCGAGAGGGTCGGGTACCCGGTCGTCGTCCGGCCCTCGTACGTGCTTGGCGGACGCGGCATGGCCATCGTGTTTGACTCTAGCGCGCTCGACCGTTACATGACTGGGGCGGTCGATGTGTCCCACGACCGTCCGGTGCTGATCGATCGGTTCCTTGAAGACGCGTTCGAATTCGACGTGGATGCCATGGCGGATGCCAGCGGCGCGGTCGTGATTGGCGGCATCATGGAGCACATCGAGGAAGCGGGTGTGCATTCTGGCGACAGCTCGTGCGTCGTGCCCCCCTTCATGGTGGCCGAGCGGCACCTTGGCACGATCCGCGACTACACGCGCCGTATCGGACGGGCGCTGAAGGTCGTGGGCCTCATGAATATCCAGTACGCGATCAAGGACGACACCGTCTACGTACTCGAGGTCAATCCCCGCTCGTCGCGCACGGTACCGTTCATCTCCAAGGCCACCGGTGTGCCGATGGCCAAGATCGCGGCGCGCATTGCGGCCGGCCGCTCGCTGGCCGATCTCGGTCTCGTCGATGACCTTGAAGCGCAAGGCGTGTTCGTGAAGAGCCCCGTCTTTCCGTTCGTGCGATTCCCCGGCGTCGATACGATTTTGGGCCCGGAGATGAAATCAACCGGCGAGGTGATGGGTGGCGCTGACAGCTTTGGCGCAGCCTTCAGCAAGGCGATGATGGGGGCGGGCCAGTGCCTCCCCGAGCAGGGGCGCGTCTTCATCAGCGTCAACAACAGCGACAAGCAGACCGCGGTGCCGATTGCCCGCGACCTCATCGAGCTTGGGTTCACTCTTGCCGCCTCCCGTGGCACCGCGGCGTTCCTGCGGGTGCACGGCATCGACGTCGAGGTGCTCTACAAGGTGAACGAAGGGCGACCAAACATCGCTGATCGGATCGTCAACGGCTCAATTGACCTCGTGATCAACACCCCACTCGGCCGCGATTCCTTCTTCGATGATCGCGCCGTGCGACGAGCAGCAACCATGGCGCAGGTGCCTTGTATCACGACGCTCACAGGCGCGTCTGCCGCCGTCAGCGCGATCAAGGCATTGCGCTCGCAGGCGCTGACCGTGCGATCGCTCCAGGACTACTACGCCGGCGTCGGGGCCGACGCGTAGAGCGCGGATTTCACGAGCGCGAAGCTCTCGAATAACCGCGATGGCGGAATGTTAGTGTCGGCACTCGGCCAGCAGTCCCCTTCTACCCGCGGGAGCACCCCGACCGAGTAATAGGTACAAGTGAAATCCGCGTAGGCGTCGCAGAGCTCCCTGGCACCCGGGGCCGCTTTCGCAGAAAGTGCCATCCCTCCGCCGATACGCGTGGCCACTCCTGCGATTCATTCCCAGTAAAGCCTTGTAAGACGCGACCCTCCGTGGTGCCCTGTCGTTTGCACGTGTCATTGCGTGTCGTCCGTCGGCCTGCTGTCGGGCCTCGCGATGGTCGCTGGTGCGGTGTGTGGTCTGAGGTGGGCAGACGCATCGTTCATCGATGTCTCGCTGTCGGGTTGGACTCTGGTCCCGGTCGGGGTGACCGCATGGACCGCCTGGCTGTGCGGGCGTCAGGGCCTGACTGTCGGGCTGCTGGCGGTTTCGTTTTTCGGCGCTGGCGCACTGCTGGCGATCGACGCCAAGGACCGTGCGTTGCACTCCCCCCTGCGTGCGCTGCTCGATCGTGAGGTTGGCGGCTTCGCGATCGACACGCTCGGCCCTGGTGTTCGGCACGACCCGCTGCGGATTCGTGCTCGCCTGACGGAGGACGCCTCGCACGGGAGCGATGTCATTACGCTTCGCGTCTCGATCACGGCGGTGCACGTTGGTGGCGGGTGGCATGAGACTCGAGGCGACGTGTCGCTGTCGGTGGGAGGGAGCGCAGCGCGGGAGCACCTCGACGAATGGCGCGCCGGACGTCGTATCGAGGCGTGGGCGACGTTCCGGCGCCCAGCACGGTATCTGAACGACGGTGTGCCGGATTTCGAGCGCGACCTGGCGCTGTATGGGACGACGCTGTTTGGCTCCGTGAAGAGCGGACTACTCGTCGATCTGGTAGCCCGTGGAAGCCGTATCGAGGAGTGCGCCGCCCTGGTGCGTCGCCACGTGCGCGCATCGGTCCAGCAATGGGTGGGTCGCCATGATGGTCTGTCCGCGGCCATCGTGACCGCGGTACTCATCGGCGACAGAACCGGGTTGCCGGACGAGATCCGGCTGCGCCTCCAGAGAGCCGGCACGTACCACGTCATCGCGATTTCCGGTAGTAACATCGCCATCTTTGCCGGGCTGGTCCTGGCGATACTCCTGGTGTGCGGCGAGACCGGCCGCCGCGCCGCAATCGTCACGCTCATTCTGCTGGCGGCCTACGCGGAGGTCGTCATCGCCGGTGCGTCGGTGTGGCGCGCCACGCTGATGGCAAGTCTCTATCTCGGCGCCCGGGTACTCGACCATCGCAGCTCGCCATGGCACGCGCTTGCCTTCACCGCAGCGGTCATCGTCTGCCTGCGGCCACTCGACGTGCGCGACGCCGGATTCATCTTGACGTTCGGTGCCACGGCGGCATTGCTGGAGAGCGCGCGACGCGCAGGATCGGCCGCGGCGCTCGCCACAGTGTCCTCCAGAGTGCCTGCCCTGTCGTCTGCCACGGCGCCATCAGCTTTTCCGGCGGCCGCGCGGCGCGCTGCGCACTGGCTGGTCGCTTCGGTTGTGGCATCAATGGCGGTCGAGGTCGCGTTGATGCCGGTCGGCGCAATGGCCTTCTCACGAGTGACAAGTGCCGGCCTCATTCTCAATCTGGCGGCCGTGCCATTGATGGGGATCGTCCAGGTCGGCGGAATCATCGTCTCGTGCCTGGCCGATGTCGAGACGATCGCGAGGCCGGCTGGCTGGATGGCGCACGCCGCAGCGAGCGGACTGGTCAGCAGTGCGCGGCTCGTCGATGTGGCCCCATGGATGGTCGCTCGTGTGCAGGCACCCTCGCTGGTGCTGGTGGCTCTGTACTACCTGGGCCTCGCGATCGCGTTGCTCGCGCGTGGGAGTTGGCGCGTCGGAGGAGCTGGTGTCTTGCTTGCGTCGGCAGTAGCCATTGCCACAGGCCAGCCCGCGGCGTGGCTGAGCGCGGCCGGTCGTCAGGGCGGACTGCGCCTCACGTTCTTCGACGTGGGCCAGGGGGACTCGACGCTGGTGGAGTTCCCGGACCGATCGAGACTACTGATCGACACCGGCGGGATTCCTTTCGGGAGCGGCAGCACTTCCACCTGGCTGCCGCCGTCGCGTCGCGCATTCCGGTCGTCCGCATCTCGCGCCCCCGCGGACGGGACTCCTTGGATGAGCTTGTCGACCGCGTGGAGTCAACGCTTGCGTAAAGGTCGCTCTCGTTCATGAGCGGGATCTTCGGTTTGACTCGTTTTGACGGCGCACCCGTCACGTGTGAAGAGTTGGACGCCATGCGTCGTGCGATGGAGCACTGGGGTCCGGATGGTGTGCGCTTCTGGCGCGACGGCGCGGCTGGACTGGGTCAGTGTCTCATCGCCGACACGCCGGAGGCGTCCTACGAGACGCTGCCGTCCTACGAGAGCGAGAGTCGCGTTGCGTTCACAGCGGAGGCGCGCCTTGACAATCGCGACGAGCTATTCGAGGCGCTGGGCGTGGACCAGCCAGAGCGAGCAGCGATGGCTGACGGCGAGCTGATGCGGCGCGCGTACGCGCGATGGGGAGCGGATTGCCCGTCTCGATTGTTCGGTGACTGGTCGCTGGCGGCGTGGCATCCGTCCGAGCGAAAGTTGTTTCTCGCCCGCGATCACCATGGCAATACGTCTCTCCACTACGTTTCCGAACACCAGCGTTTCGCGTTTGCGTCGGACCGACGAGCGTTGCTCGTGCTACCGGGTGTCTCCAGGCAACTGAACGAACTCTTCCTCGCGCAAATGCTCGTGTCATGGACGGCGTATTACGGCGCCGCCACCGCATACCGTGACATTTATCGCCTGCCTCCCGCACACGCGATGCTGGTCACTGCCGAAGAGACACGCGTGTGGCGATATTGGCACCTCGAGCATGCGCCGGACGTACGGATGGCGACGATGCACGACTACGCCGAGGGGCTGCGCGAGCATCTCCATCAGGCGGTCAAAGTCCGACTGCGAAGCGCGATGCCTGTGGCCGTCACTCTGAGTGCTGGCCTGGATTCGGGGTCAGTGGCCGTGCTTGCGGCGCACGAGCTGGCGGCTACGGGCCGCAGCCTCACGGCGTTCACATCTGTACCCGTGCACGCCGTCTCGATGCCAGATGCCGTGCCGAATGAATTCGCGCTCGCGTCCGCGACCGCTCGGATGGCGGCCAATATTCATCACGTAGCCGTCGGGAGCGTCAGCCACGGGCAAGTGGATGGCATCGAGCGGGGCCTCGACATCCACGGAGAGCCCGTACTGGCGGTCGGGCACTGCCCATGGGGCGTGCCGCTGGTCGAGGCCGCTCGCGGCCACGTGCTGCTGACTGGGCAGGGCGGGAACGCGAGTATCTCGTGGCCGGGCCTTCCACCAACGGCGGTGGTGCCATCGCGTTGGCCGCCGGCCAGACCTTCGAGACAACCCTCACGACTCCGTCGACCATCGTCTCAAACTCCGGCTTCCCGCTTCTGGTGATGCAGTACGAGAACGGCGCATTTTTCGGTGGGTTCAATAATCAGGCCGACCCGTCGATGATGGTCTTGTATCCCACCGAGCAGTACCAGACGGGCTACACGATCGCGTTGCCCGAGAACACGCCGTTCACGTCGATCAACTTCGTGAATCTTGCGGTCCCGACGTTTGTTGCTGATGGCGACGTGTACCTGGACAACGCTCCGCTCACAGCCGCACTCTGCGGCCCCCTTCCCTCGGCGGCATTGCCGTGTCTGGTGGCGCCTTGGGCCCCGGTTGGCGGATCCGGTTTCAAGGTTGTCCAGGTCCAGATGCCCAATCCTCCCAAACCCCATGACTTCACGCTGAATACACCTGTGCTGCACCCCTTCGGGGTATGGGTGTATGGCAACGCGCCGTTTTCGACCTACTCGTACCCAGGCGGCATGGCGCTCGCGCCGATCGCGGCAGTTGACCACTTGGAAGTCGAGGTCGGTGGCGGCACACAGCAGATCAACACCCTCTTCACCGTCAAGGCAAGGGCCGAAGATGTGGGTGGTAATGGGGTTGTCGGTGTTCGCATCGACTTCGTGGCGACAGGAATCTTGCCCCTCGATCCCTCTGATGACTTCGAGGCTTCAGCTATCTCGGACGGGGCCGGGGAGGCGCTGTTCACTTACACGCGCACGGCTGTTCAAACCGATCCCGTGATGGCCTCGGTGGGAAGCAAGTCTGACAGTAACGTCGTGATCTGGACGGACATTCCGACCACGACGACGGCGAGTCTCACGAAGACCGTGGATAAGCTGACGGCGTTGCCAGGCGAGACGCTGGTCTACACGATTGCCTACCAGAACACCGGGCTCATAGATGCGACGAATGTGGTGTTCACCGACACGATGTCGCTGAAGACGACGTTCGTGAGCGCGACGGGGGGCGGGACGGAGACGGCTCCCGGGTCTGGAATAGTGACGTGGAACCTCGGAACGGTGGCGGCCGGGGCCTCGGGGAGCTTGACGTTGACGGTGATCTTGGACGCCGAGTTCCCTGTGGGGACGACGATAGTGGCCAACACTGTGGTGGCCACGGCGACGGAATTGACGACGCCACTGCTGTCCACGGCGACGACGACCGTGACCACGACGGCGTCGCTGGCGGTGGACAAGGTTCTGACGAGTAACGCGGACGAGGACACATCATCGACGGTGTCGCTGAATGACACGCTGACCTACACGATTACGGCGACCAATACGGGTACGGCCACGCTGACCAACGTGGTGGTGGCCGACGCGTTGATCACGCCGACGGGCGGCACGACGCCGTGTGCGTCGCTGGCCCCGGCCGGCACGTGCACGCTGGTGGGTACCTACGTGGTGACACAGGCGAATGTCGACGCGGGTCAGATCCTTAATACGGGCACAGCGGACAGTGACGAGACGCCGCCCGTCAGTGACCCGAATACGGTGCCCGTGCCGCAGAATCCAGCCCTGACGGTGGTGAAGTCGTCGACGACGACAAGCCTGTCGGCGCCGGGGCCGGTGCCGTACAGCTACCTGGTGACGAACACGGGGAACGTGACGATCACGGGCTTGTCGCTGAGTGATGACAACGTGGACGCGCCGCCGGTGTGCGGGCTCACGACGATTCCGGTAGGCGGGTCGACGACGTGCACGGCGACGCACACGTTCACGCAGGGCGAGTTGGACGCGAACGGGTCGCCGACGGCGGCGAGCGGCGTGTTGCTGAACAACGTGACGGCGAGCTCGACTGAGGCGCCGGATGCGACCGACGCCCTGAGCATCCCGATCGTGCAGAACCCGTCGCTGACGGTGGTGAAGTCGTCGACGACGACGAGTCTGTCGGCGCCGGGAGGGGTGCTGTACAGCTACCTGGTGACGAACACGGGGAACGTGGCGGTGACGGGGATCAGCCTGTCGGACGACAACGACAACGACGACCTGAGCTGTCCGGCGACGACGCTGGCGTTCGGCGCGAACATGACGTGCACGGCGACGCACACGTTCACGCAGGGCGAGTTGGACGCGAACGGGTCGCCGACCTCGTTGAGCGGCTTCCTGACGAACAACGTGACGGCGAGCTCGGCTGAGGCGCCGGATGCGACCGACGCCCTGAGCATCCCAATCGTGCAGAACCCGTCGCTGACGGTGGTGAAGACGTCGACGACGACGAGTCTGTCGGCGCCGGGGACGGTGCCGTACAGCTACCTGGTGACGAACACGGGGAACGTGACGCTGACGGGGATCAGCCTGGTCGACGACAACGTGGATGCGACGCCGGTGTGTGTCTTGACGACGATCCCGGTGGGCGGGTCGACGACGTGCACGGCGACGCACACGTTCACGCAGGGTGAGTTGGACGCGAACGGGTCGCCGACGGCGGCGAGCGGCTTCCTGACGAACAACGTGACGGCGAGTTCGACTGAAGCGCCGGATGCGACCGCCTTCCTGAGCATCCCGATCGTGCAGAATCCGTCGCTGACGGTGGTGAAGTCGTCGACGACGACGAGTTTGGCAGCGCCGGAGACGGTGCTGTACAGCTACCTGGTGACGAACACGGGGAACGTGACGCTGACGGGGATCAGCTTGGTCGACGACAACGTGGATGCGACGCCGGTGTGTGTGTTGACGACGATCCCGGTGGGTGGGTCGACGACGTGCACGGCGACGCACACGTTCACGCAGGGCGAGTTGGACGCGAACGGGTCGCCGACGGCGGCGAGCGGCGTGTTGCTGAACAACGTGACGGCGAGTTCGACTGAGGCGCCGGATGCGACCGCCTTCCTGAGCATCCCGATCGTGCAGAATCCGTCGCTGACGGTGGTGAAGTCGTCGACGACGACGAGTCTGTCGACGCCGGAGACGGTGCTGTACAGCTACCTGGTGACGAACACGGGGAACGTGGCGGTGACGGGGATCAGCCTGGTTGACGACAACGACAACGACGACCTGAGCTGTCCGGCGACGACGCTGGCGTTCGGCGCGAACATGACGTGCACGGCGACGCACACGTTCACGCAGCCGGAACTGGACGCGAACGGGTCACCGACGGCGGCGAGCGGCGTGTTGACGAACAACGTGACGGCGAGTTCGACCGAGGCGCCGGATGCGACGGCCGCGTTGAGCATCCCGATTACGCAGACGCCGATTGACGCCATCGACGACAGCGGCACGCCGGTGAACGGGTCCGCGGGCGGCGTGAGCGTCCCGACTGTGCTGGTGAACGACACGCTGGGCGGCGTGCCGGTGAATCCGACAGAGGTGACGACGACGTTCGTATCGAGCACGAATCCTGGAGTGACGCTGGTAGGCACGGCGGTGAACGTGGCCCCGGGGACGGCGGCGGGGACCTACACGCTGGACTACCAGATTTGCGAAATCCTGAACCCGAGTAATTGCGACACGGCGACGGTGACGGTCGAGGTGACGGCGGCGCCGATCGATGCGGTCAATGACACGGGGACGCCGGTCAACGGGGTGACGGGCGGGACGAGCACGGTGGGCGTACTGGCCAACGACACGCTGAACGGCGTGCTGGTGAATCCGGTGGACGTGACGGCTCCGAGCTTCGTGTCGAGCACCGGCGGGCTGACGCTGGCTGGGACCGACGTCGTGGTGCCGGCGGGGACGGCGGCGGGGACCTACACGCTGGACTACCAGGTTTGCGAAATCCTGAACCCGAGTAATTGCGACACGGCGACGGTGACGGTCGAGGTGACGGAGCCGGTGCTGAGCGCGACCAAGACGGTGGATGACAGTGGGCCGGTGGCGCCGGGTACGACGCTGACCTACACGATCGAAGTGACCAACACGGGCGACGCGGCGGGCACGGCGGACGTGACGGATGCGATTCCGGCGAACACGACGTTTGTGAGCGCGAGCGCGCCGGGGCTCCTGGTCGGGTCCGACGCGGTGTGGACGGGGCTGCCGGTGCCGGCGGGCGGCAGCACGGTGGTGACGCTGACGGTGACGGTGGACGCGACGTTCCTGAACGGGACGGTGACCAACAGCGCGGTGGTGAGCGGGCCGGGGTGCACGGGGGCCTGCACGCCGCCGGATGTGCCGACGACGGTGGCCTCGCCGGTGCTGTCGCTGACCAAGGTGGTGGACAAGGCGACGGCGCTGCCGGGTGAGACGCTGGTCTACACGCTGAGCTACAGCAACACCGGCGATGCCGACGCGGCGAGTATCACGATTGCCGACTTTGTGCCGACGCGCGCGACATTTGCGAGCGCGAGTCCGACGGCGACGACGGCGCCGGGCGTCGGCGGCACGGGCCTGGTGGAGTGGACGCTGGGGCCGGTGGCGGCGGGGACGAGCGGGGTGGTGACGCTGACGGTGACACTGGACAGCGTGTTCCCGGCGGGGACGACGCCGGTGGTCAACAGTGCGATGGTGACGGGGCCGGGGGTGCCGCCGGTGCCGCCGACGCCGCCGGTGACGACGACGGTGACGGCGGAGCCTGTGCTGGCGCTGATCAAGACGGTGGACAAGGCGACGGCGTTGCCGGGCGAGACGCTGGTCTACACGCTGAACTACGAGAACACGGGGAACGCGGACGCGACCGGCGCGACGATCACCGATGCGCTGCCAGCGTTGACGACGTTTGTGAGCGCAACGGGCGGCGGGACGGCGACGGCCGGCGTCGTGACGTGGAGTCCTGTGACAGTAGCAGCTGGCGCGTCGGGGAGTGTCACGCTGACGGTGACGTTGGACAGCGTGTTCCCAGCGGGGACGACTGCGATCGACAACATGGCAGCCGTTACCGGTCCGCTTCCAAAGCAGACTAGCAACACGGTTACCACGACCGTGACGCTGGCGCCGCCGGTGGCCGATGACGACAGCGACACGACGAATGCAGGGACGCCGGTGACGACGCCTGTGGTTGGCAACGACAGCGACCCGGACGGCACGGTGGACCCGACGACGGTGACGATCGTGACGCCGCCGACCGCGGCGCAGGGCACGGTGAGTGTGAACCCGACGACGGGCGCCGTGACGTACACGCCGACGCCGGGCTTCTACGGCACCGCGACCTACACGTATACGGTCGAGGACAACGACGGGCTGGTGTCGAACGTGGCGACGGTGACGGTCACGGTGCTGGCACCGCCGGTGGCCGATGACGACAGCGACACGACGAATGCAGGGACGCCGGTGACGACGCCCGTGGTTGGCAACGACAGCGACCCGGACGGCACGGTGGACCCGACGACGGTGACGATCGTGACGCCGCCGACCGCGGCGCAGGGCACGGTGAGTGTGAACCCGACGACGGGCGCCGTGACGTACACGCCGACGCCGGGCTTCTACGGCACCGCGACCTACACGTATACGGTCGAGGACAACGACGGGCTGGTGTCGAACGTGGCGACGGTGACGGTCACGGTGCTGGCGCCGCCGGTGGCCGATGACGACAGCGACACGACGAATGCAGGGACGCCGGTGACGACGCCCGTGGTTGGCAACGACAGCGACCCGGACGGCACGGTGGACCCGACGACGGTGACGATCGTGACGCCGCCGACCGCGGCGCAGGGCACGGTGAGTGTGAACCCGACGACGGGCGCCGTGACGTACACGCCGACGCCGGGCTTCTACGGCACCGCGACCTACACGTATACGGTCGAGGACAACGACGGGCTGGTGTCGAACGTGGCGACGGTGACGGTCACGGTGCTGGCTCCGCCGGTGGCCGATGACGACAGCGACACGACGAATGCAGGGACGCCGGTGACGACGCCCGTGGTCGGCAACGACAGCGACCCGGACGGCACGGTGGACCCGACGACGGTGACGATCGTGGCGAACCCGAGCGACGGGGTGGTGAGCGTGGACCCGGTGACGGGCGACGTGACCTACACGCCGAATCCCGGCTTCAGCGGCATCGACACCTACACCTACACGGTGCTGGATGACGACGGGTTCGTGTCGAACGTGGCGACGGTGACGATCGACGTGAAGGCGCCGCCGGTGGCCAACGACGACAGCAGCACGACGGATGAAGATGCGCCGGTGACGACACCGGTGGTGGGCAACGACACGGATCCGGACGGCACGGTGGACCCGACGACGGTGACGATCGTGGCCAATCCCGGCAACGGGACGGTCAGCGTTGACCCGGTAACGGGGGCGGTAACGTATACACCGAATCCGGGCTTCAGCGGCACCGACACTTACACCTACACGGTGCGGGATAACGACGGGCTGGTCTCGAACGTGGCGACGGTAACGATCACGATAAATACGACGGCCACCAGCACCAAGAGCGAGAAGAGCACCAAGAGCGAGAAGGACCCGAGCACCAAGAGCGTGAAAGACCCGAGTACGAAGAGCGAGAAGGACCCGAGCACCAAGAGCGAGAAAGACCCGAGTACGAAGAGCGAGAAGGACCCGAGCACCAAGAGCGAGAAAGACCCGAGTACGAAGAGCGTGAAGGACCCGAGCACCAAGAGCGAGAAAGACCCGAGTACGAAGAGCGTGAAGGACCCGAGCACCAAGAGCGAGAAAGCCCCGAGCACCAAGAGCGTGAAGGACCCGAGCACGAAGAGCACGTCGAGCACGAAGAGCACGTCGAGCACGAAGAGCACCTCGAGCACGAAGAGCACTTCGAGCGCGAAGAGCACCAAGAGCACGAAGGCGCAGGCGTATCAGGCGACACGGGCGCAGTATTTGGCGGCACGGACGGAGCGGGCATCGCACCAGGCGGCCTGGCAGGCGGCGCGGGCGCAGCATGTGGCGGCTCGGACGGAGCGGGCGTCGCAGCTAGCGGCATGGAGGGCCGCGCAGGCGCAGTGGAGAGCAGCATCGAAGCCGGCTCAGCCGTCAGAGGTGGCGGCGATCGGAGCCGCTCGGGCGCAGTGGGCTGCGGTCCAGGCGGCGTGGGACCAGCAGATCGCGGTGTACCGGGCTGCTCGGCTGGTGTGGACGCAGCAAATGGCGGCCGTCAACGCGGCTCGGGCGCGGTGGGTGGCGGCGCGGGAAGCGCTTAGCGCTTAGGTGAAGAGCGTCGTACTGCAGGAGACTGGTAGAAAGCGTGACAAGCCAGCGGGACGATCTGATGGTCCGACGTAAGCGGCTCGTCACGCCGCGTGACTGGGTGTTTCGGACGAAGGATGTCGTGCGGAGGATAATGTGACCGAGCTTTCTGGCCTGACGCTCGAGACGGTCGTTGCCAGCGGCCGTTCCCTGGTGTCGGCGGATGTCGGTGACGAACTCGTGCTCCTGCACGTGGAGAAAAACGCGTACTACGACACCGACGCCATTGGCGCTGATATATGGCATCAGTTGGAACAACCGGTACGTGTCGGTGATCTGTGCGACCGTCTTGTGGTCAAGTACGAAGTGGATGCCGAGACGTGTCGGCGGGATGTTCTGGCGTTTCTGAGCGAGGCGGTTCGTGAAGAGGTTGTGCGCGTCGTGAATGACGCGGATCCTGCGTAGCTATCTCTCGGATAGCCAGCGGCGCAGCCGTTGCCGCCGTTCTGCCGGTTCCTGAAGGGCCGGCCGCCTATCTAGCAGGCTGCTGAAGAACCCGGGTGATCGGGCCGTTTTCTAAGGATCATGCGAGTCACCACCGACCGACAACGGTGCGCACGGCTGTGCGCTGGCCCCGATCAAGGGGCCGGCGACACGCGCGGCCGGTGATCAGGGACACCTCGCCTCCAGATTCCGCAGCCGGACCAAGTTATAGACCGTGGCGGCGAAGGTAAGCTGCCAATCCACGAGGGCGACACCGCGATGCCGGAGTTTGCGCAAGCCGCCGACGGTCTTCATCCAGCCAAAGACCTGTTCTACGAGTTTCCGTTTCCGCTGACTGACGTGATAGCCCGCATGCCGCGTGGTCCGGCCATCGATCGCACTCCAGCGGACCTTCTGAGCAACGTGGGGCGTGACGGCCCGGATACGGACAGCGGCCACAAAGCTTGCCACATCGTAGCCCTTGTCCGCCCCGACCGTGCTGCCCGGCGGCGCGCTGGCCTCCAGCAACAGCGCCGCTGCCTCGCGTTCGGCGGTCCCCGTCGCGTGAGTCGCGCAGACGTTGGCGACAAGTCCCTGTCGATTGTCCAGCAGCACGTGGCCCAGATACGCCAGCTTGGCTTCCTTCCCCTGGCCCTTCCGAGGCAGCATCGCCTCCGGATCGGTCGTCGACTGGTGCGTGTCGTTGCGCCGCCGCTCCCCGTGGAAGTTGACCGTGGGATTCCCGGGGTCATCGGGCGGGTCGCTCTCCGCCGCGTCCCGGCACCGAAAGCTCTTCAGGCTGGCCCACGCTTCCAATTGGGTCCCATCCACAGTGAAGTGTTCGTCCGAGAGCAGCCCGGCCGCCCGCGCGTGGGCCTGCACCGCATCAAAGAAGGCGGCCGCGAGATCGCCCGCCAGCAGCCGGTCGCGATTCTTGGTAAACGTGGTGGGATGCCAAACCGGGTCGTCCAAATTCAAGCCCACGAACCAGCGGAACAGCAGGTTGTAATTGAGCTCTTCCATCAGCAGCCGCTCGCTCCGCACCGTGTAGAGCACCTGCAGCAACAACGCGCGCAGCAGCTGTTCCGGCGGGATCGACGGACGCCCTGTGTTGGCGTACAGGCCGGCGAACCTGCGCGACATCGTTCTCAGCGCTTCGTCCGTCAGCGCGCGAACCGCGCGGAGCGGATGGTCGGCTGGCACGCGCTGTTCCGGCGACAGGTAGCTGAACATGTGAGTGCTTTGCTCATCGTGTCCGCGCATGATGGGGCTCCCTTCAGCGGTGTTGGGAGCATGGTAGTACGCCGGGATCGATCTGTCGATCCCATTTCACGGAGTTTTTCAGCAGCCTGCTAGTAGCCCGACCGTGCGCTGCGCGTACCGACCAATCAGCGTGCAGACCCTGACGGCATAGAGCGCCGCTGTACTCCCAAGGCTGTGGCTTTTCGCATGCAGTCTGGCCATCTCCGATCGTGGGAGAAAGACGCGGTCCCACGCCTGCTTCGTTTTCGGCCAGAATCCTGGCAGCGTGCGGAGTTGCGCGAAGTAGTGGCTCTCGGCGTAGGTGTGTGGCTCCCCGAGTATCTGTGCGCGAGCAACGTCGACCACGTCACGGTCGATCGCCGCACCGTCGGTGTCGGCCGCGAGCGAGTCGAGCACGCGGCTTGGCACGGCGGCACCGAGCACATCTCGGGCCAGCGAGAAGCTCACGCCCACTCCGCGCTGCCAGTGCCACGTGCGGCATTGACGTTCCAGAATCGCCCAGTCCAGTTCTTGGCCGAAGCAGCGAATGGTGGCCGCAATATCCACGAGCGACCGTATTCCGAACTCAAAGCCATGGTGGTATGAGGCGTGTACGCACAGGTGCAGTAGCAGGTGTTCGGCGGACAGGCCGAGCATGCGGCATGTGTCGAATTCGATGGGCACGGCGTGTGTCCACAGGTCAGCCGGATCGATCGAGTAGACCTCGTTGGGTGGCGTGATGGTCCAATGAATTTCTATGCTCAGCGAGCCCGGTCTGGCGAGTGGCACGATGTGGAGCTTGGCGGCGACCTCCTGTTCGACGGTGAACGGTCGTATCGGGGCGTAGCCGAGCATCAGCGCGATGTCTGTCGCGCGCTGAAGGTGTTCCCGCGGTACGAGCAGGTCGATATCCTCCATGTCGCGCAGCGTCAGGTCGGGATACACGACCTGAGCCAGATGCGCACCCTTCAACGCGATGACGGGGATCGACGCGTCAGCAAAGGCGCTCGCCAGTTCAGTGACCTGCACCCGCGCGCGCAGCATCCTGGCTGCCGTCCGTCGCGCGGCTTCGCTCAGCGTGTGCCGCACGTCGGCGGGCACGTGCATCGCGACCGAGGCGTCTGTGAGACGCTGGCCGACCAACCCTCGAACGCGGTGGGCGGCTGTGAGGGTCAGCAGCCGGCGCCAGTGCTCGTCGTCCAGTGCCCGCAGCTGGCCCGCGCTCAGCTGGCGCGGGTCCTGATGCAGACAGGCCAGCAGCGCAGCCATCGCCGGGTCACCGGGTGTCGGGACCGTCGGAACCGCCGGCGCGGGCGGGCTCAGGTCGAGCGCTTGACCCGCTGCCACTCGTCCTCCATCTCTGCCAGCGTCACATCCTGTAGCGATCGGTCGCGCGTCGAGAAGGCCTGCTCCACCGCGTCGAACCGGCGTGTGAACTTGTTGTTGGCGCGCCGGAGCGCTGCTTCAGGCTCGATGCCAAGCTTGCGCGACAGGTTGGCGATCGCAAACAGCAGGTCGCCCATCTCTTCTTCTGCGCGCGAGAGATCACCTGTTGCACCGGACTCGACTTCGTGGCGCACCTCGGCCACCTCTTCCTCGATCTTGTCGACAACATCGGCGGGTTTCGCCCAGTCGAAGCCGACGGCGGCTGCCCTGGCGCTGATCTCGTACGCGCGCAGTAGCGACGGGAGCGTCCGCGGCACGCCGCTCAGCGTGGTCTTCGGGCGCTCGGTCTCCCCTCCCGCATCCGCGCGTTCTCGGGACTTGATGCGCTCCCACTGCTGGTTGACCTGGTCCGTGGTGATGGGCGTGTCTCGTGCCTCTCGAGCGAAGACGTGCGGGTGGCGCCGGACCAGCTTGGCGCATACGCTGTCGATCGCGTCAACGATGGAGAAGTCGCCCGCCTCCTCGCTGATTTGCGCGAGAAATACCATCTCGAAGAGTGCGTCGCCCAGTTCTTCGCGAAGCTGGGCGGGGGAGACGCTCTCGATCGCCTCCAGTACCTCGTAGGTCTCCTCGAGTACGAACGGGCGAAGCGACGCGAGTGTCTGTTCGCGGTCCCATGGGCAACCACCAGGGGCGCGAAGCGCGCGCATGATGTCAACGAGTGTGTTAAAGCTGTCGCCAGCAGAGTCAGCGTGTGTTCTGTCGGGCACATCGTGCTGCCGGGGCGTCGAGTCGGCCATAGTGGTCTCCGGCGCGTATGCTACCATCGAGATTCGTGACCGAACAGACGCAGAGTCCATCCACGACAGAATCCGAGGCGGCAGCGATCAACTTTGTCGGATTCGTGCTGTCGCTGGCACATACAGCCGCCGTGCATTTCGGGGACGTGGCGGATCCCTTCAGTGGCGCCAAGACCGAGGCCAACCTTGTCGCCGCCCAGCAGATGATCGATATCCTTGCGCTTCTGGACCAGAAGACGCGAGGTAATCTGACCGCCGAAGAGCGCCAACTACTCGACCAAGTGCTGCTTGAACTGCGCTTGCGCTACGTCGAGGCCCAGAATGCCCCGTCCGAGACGGCGGGTGCCGATCCTGCGTCACGCATCATTCTCCCTTGAGCCCAGATCGCAGTCAGGGCACGACCCTTCCTGCGAGGATTACATTCCTCGGCACCGGCACGTCGTCGGGGGTGCCGATGATCGGCTGCACCTGTGCGGTGTGCCAATCGACCGATCCGCGCGACCGCCGGCTCCGCCCATCCATTCATGTGGAGGTTCCCGAGCGGGCATCCATCCTCGTGGACACGACCCCAGACCTGCGACAGCAGGCGCTACTGCACCGGATCACACGTCTCGATGCGGTCCTCTTCACGCACAGCCACGCCGATCACATCCTTGGTCTCGACGATATCCGCTCGTTCAATTTCATCCAGCAAGCGCCGGTACCCTGCTACGCGACGCCGGAGGTGTGGGAGAACATCCGGCAGATGTTTCGGTACGTGTTCGACGCCGCACCGCGGCAGGGCGGTGGGATTCCGAAGGTGGTCGCCCACGATATCGACGGTCCGTTCACGGTCGCCGGTGTCCACGTGGTGCCGGTGCCTCTGTGGCACGGGCCGCTGCCGATTCTCGGATTCCGATTCGGCAGCGTCGCGTATCTGACCGACTGCAGCGCCATTCCCGAGGAGTCGTGGTCACTGGTCGCGGGCGTTGATACGCTGGTGATCGATGCCCTCCGTGATCGAAAACATTCCACCCACTTTACGGTCGCCGAGGCGCTTGAGGCGATCGAGCGCATCGCGCCGCGCCGCGCCTATCTGACGCATATGGCGCACGATCTGGGCCACGCGGGCACGAGCGCGCGCATGCCTGCGGGCGTCGAACCGGCTTATGATGGTCTCGTGCTGGACGCCACCGTCAACGCGTCGTAGCCTGCATGGACGTCCTGCACTTTCCCGATTCCCAGCGCCCACCCTGGTTGGTGCAGCCGGTGCTGGCGCTTGGCAATTTTGACGGCCTGCATCGGGGGCATCTCAAAGTCATCGAGCGCGTCAAACGGGGCGCCGCCGAGCGCGGTGGCATCGCCATGGCGATGACGTTCGACCCCCACCCTCCTCGCGTGCTCCGTCCCGACAAAGCGCCGCCCCTGCTGATGACGCACGAGCAGCGCCTTGAGGGACTGGATCGAGCCGGCATCCACTGCGTCGCCGTGGTGCAGTTCACGCTCGACCTTTCGCGGTGGGACCCGGAGATGTTCGTCCAGACCGTGCTCGTGGACTGGTTGCGCGTTGCAGAGGTGTGGGTCGGCGGAAATTTTCTCTTCGGCCACGAGCGCAGCGGCAACTTCACGCTGCTGCGTTCGCTCGGCCAACGATACGGGTTTCGGGCGGAGAAGATCGACCCGGTACGATACAAAGAGTTTGTGGTCAGCAGCACCCGCATCCGTCGCCTGGTGTCGGAAGGCCGCATGGATGAGGCCGCAGCCTTGCTCGGTCATCCGTACTGCCTCCCTGGGACAATCGTAGAGGGCCGCCGTCGTGGCCGCGAGATCGGGTTTCCTACCGCGAATCTGCAGACCAGCAACGAGTTGATCCCGCCCAAGGGGGTGTACGCGACCACGCTGACGGTTGACGGTGTTGTGCACGCGGCGATGACCAACATCGGCGTCAACCCCACGTTTGGCGACAGCACTGCGGCCAGTGTTGAGACGCACGTACTCCGATTCGACGGCGATCTCTACGGTCGGCAGGTGCAGCTTGGGTTTGTACAGTGGTTGCGCGACGAGCGACGTTTCGACGACGTCGATGGATTGAAGGCGCAGATCGAGGCGGACCGCCGAAGTGCCGAGCGACTATTTACACGGCTGTCAGTGTGACGGCTGACCACCAATCTGTGACCGTGCCTATGCATCTGTACAACACGCTCACACGCCAGGAGGAGCCGTTTGCGCCGTTGCGCGACAACACCGTGCGCATGTACGCGTGCGGACCAACGGTGTATGCGCGCGCGCATGTCGGCAACTTCCGGACGTTCGTCTGCCTGGACGTGCTGCGCCGCACGCTCAAGTATGTGTGTGGCCACCAGGTGCGGCAGGCGATGAACTACACCGATGTCGACGACAAGACGATCGCCGGTGCGCAGGCGGCGAGCGCGTCGCTTCGCGTGTACACAGAGCCCTGGATTCAGGCGTTTCGGGAAGACATGGCCCAGCTTGGCGTCGAGACGCCCGAGGAAACGCCCCGCGCGACCGACGAAGGCAACCTGCGTGCCATGAGTGATCTGATCGTCGCACTCGAGCGCAACGGCCACACTTATCGCCGCGACGGCTCGATCTACTTCAAGATTTCGACGTTGCCGCAGTACGGCAAACTTGCGCGACTCGACCGCGAGGGCATGCAGGATGGTGCTCGCGTGGACGCCGATGAGTACTCGAAAGACGACCCGCGCGACTTCGTGCTGTGGAAGGCGTCGAAGCCGGGCGAGCCCACCTGGGATTTGGGCACTGGCGCTGGCCGGCCTGGCTGGCACATCGAGTGTTCCGCTATGGCACTGCGGCTCCTCGGCGAGCCGCCGATCGATATTCATGCCGGCGGCGTCGATCTGATTTTCCCGCACCACGAGAACGAAATCGCGCAGAGCGAGGGGGCCACCAAGCAGCCGTTCGCGTGTGTCTGGGTGCATGTCGAGCATCTGTTCGTTGATGGCGGCAAGATGTCGAAGTCACTCGGCAATGTCTACACGTTGGCCGAAGTTGCGGCACGTGGGCATCGGGCGTCGGCGCTGCGATACCTGCTGCTGTCGTCTCATTACCGGAAGCAGCTGAACTTCACGTGGATCGGCATGGACCAGGCGGAGGAGGCGGTTCGGCGAATCGTCGATTTCCGTGAGCGCTTGGATACCGTCACCGGCGACGGCGCCCATCCACACGTGCTCGAAGTCGTGGAGCAGGCCCGGCAGGCATTCACGTCTGCCCTTCAGCACGACCTCAATACGGCAGCGGCGCTGGCTGTCGTGTTCGATCTCGTGCGCGATCTGAATGCCGCCATCGACGCCGGGGAGATGTCGGCCTCCGACGCCGACGCCGCGCGGCACGTGATGGACGACTGCGACCGGGTGCTGGGCGTGGTCAGCTTGCGGCAGGCCGAGGATGCGCAGCCACCGGTGGACGTCGAGGAGATCGACCGGCTGATCGAGGAGCGCCGCCTCGCTCGTCAACGGCGTGATTTCGCCGCGTCAGACCGCATTCGTGACGAGTTGGCCGAGCGGGGGGTGCTGCTCGAGGACAAGCCAGACGGCACGCGCTGGAAGAAGAAGTAGGCAGCTTCGCGCCGGCTTCATGACCTCCCGGCGGGTCCTGTCCGAGGACAGCCCAACCGTGCCCAGTCACCGGCCCTGAGACGCGGCACCCCCTCTGCAAACCGGCTCCGCTCGCATTTCAGACGGATATAGGAGGGAGCATCTTGCCTCGCGTCGCGGCTGGCGCCAGCCCTACGGTTTGCGCCGGAGGTGCCCCGTCTCACGGCCGGTGGTGACTGCTGAGCCCCGTCCGCAGCCACCCGCAGGGAGGTTGCAAGACCGGCACGAGTTGTGGCGCAGGACTTGCGGGTGTTCTCGGCCATGGCTGCGGATGGTCGTCAAAATCTCGGGAAAGCGGGCGAGGAACTGGCGTGTGGCGAGTTGGTGCGCCGCGGGTACGCGATTCTTGAGCGCCGCTATCGCACGCGGTACGGCGAAATCGATATCATCGCGCGCGCCGATGAGACGCTGGTGTTCATCGAGGTCAAGGCGAGGGCGGGAGATCGGTATGGTGGCAGTCTGGCGGCGGTCACGGCGCGGAAGCAGCAGCAGATCATCAGGGTGGCGCTCGACTTCCTCGTGCGGGAGCGCATATTGGACCGGCCGTGTCGTTTCGACGTGGTGACCGTAGATTTCAACGAGGGGAAGCCGCGCATCGAGGTCTACCCGCACGCCTTCACGGCGTAGCTGCCACGGCGGTAAACTACAGTAAATGAAGGGGTCTGCGCATTTGCGACCCCGCGATCCGCTGTGGTACGATCCCGTGCGGTCGACGCGAGCGGGAATAACTCAGTGGTAGAGTGCGACCTTGCCAAGGTCGAAGTCGCGGGTTCGAATCCCGTTTCCCGCTCCACTTTCTTTCTGCTCTCGCCCGCTCCGCGGGTGGCGCGATCCCGCGCGACAATCTGACGGCGCCGTCGCCAAGTGGTAAGGCAGAGGTCTGCAAAACCTCCATCCCCGGTTCAAATCCGGGCGGCGCCTCCAACTTTTCCTCGACAAACCGGCTGATGGGGGAGTCGCCCAACCGGGCGGAAATCGGCGACTGTCCCCATTTTGTCCCCGTCGCAGTCCTCGCGAGTTTCACCACGGCCTCCCGCAGGTCACTGTCGCTCACGATGTTGTAGCGATCAAAGACGCTGCGCGTCTTGTGTCCCGTCAAGCGCATCGCAACACTTTCTGACACGCCAGCACGCACGAGATTTCGTACCGCCGTGCGTCGTAGATCATGCGGAATGCGCCCGGGACAGCCGGCTGCGGTGCAAGCGTGCTCCCACGCGATCGCGAAGGTGGTGATCGGTCGCGGGAACTTCTCGCCGCCGCGCCCGTCCGCGACCATCCGAAAGAACACCCACGGGACGATCAAGCCGAGCGTGTGTTGAAGCTCGTCGGCCTGTCGGCGCTGTGCCTCGAGCAGCTCTCGCAGCTCCGGCGTGCACGGGAAGACACGGCCTTCGCCATTCTTCGTGGTGCCGGCGTCGAGTCGGACCTCGCCGGCCTGGAGGTCCACGTTGCGCCATTCGAGCGGGAGGACTTCGCTGGGAATCCGCCAACCCGTGATGTAGGCAAAGCCGATCACGGGTCGCAGCGGTTCGGGAAGATGCCGAAGCGCCGCGGTGAACTGATGCGCTTCGAAGAAGCCCGTCCGGACGTTCTGTTCTTTGAGAAGCGGAATGTACGGTTTGTAGAGGAGCTTGCCACTCTGAATCGCAAGCGAGAACATTCGTTTCAGGGTCGTCAGTTCGCGGTTGATTTCGGCGTTGGATGCACCAGCAATCGGACGACGTTGCTCCCGTACGGTCACGACCGTGCCGTCTGGCCGTCTTAGCTCATACGACTTCTTCACAACCTCCGTTGCCGCCTGACGATGGGCGACGAAGGCGCGAATATCGGGCGTGGAAATATTCGCCATCCGGCGACCGCCAAACCAGGGTGTCAGGTGCTTCTCGATGCGCCGTTCAAGAACCTTCACCGATCGCTTCTTGTTGACTTCGTAGTCATTGATGATGTCTGCAGCGGCTTCTTCGAAGCGGAACTGGCCGATCTTGGCGCTGATGGGCACGCCCTTGGCGATGTCGCCTTCCCGGATCTTGAGCAGATCCTGCGCCGCTTTCTTGTTGTTGGTGTGCGCGCTCTCTTCGGACCGACGGCCGTTCCGGTAATACCGGATCCACCACACGCCACCGCGTTTACGTAAGCTGCCCATGCCCGCCCTCGTGGATGCTAGTTCAGAGCGCGCGTTCTTTCCAAGCGATCAGTGCGTGGTCCAAGTCCTGGCGGTCTATCCAGATGCGCCGGAGCCTTGGAGGTCGAATTACCGGGAGGTCGCCTGCCGCAATCAAGTCACGTAGGGTCCATTCGGAGATCCCGTATTCTAGGGCGGCCGTCTTGATGCCCAGCAGACGACATCGTCTGCGGTCGCCCGACTTTTCAGAGCTCTCGTTCGCTCCCCGGTCCCTCAACTCAAACCTCCACTCAGGCGAACCTCGACGCGGCGAAGGTGTCTACGTTCCATGTCATGGTGTGGAGGCCGACGGAAATCCGTTCACGTTGGCCCAGGACGTGGTTTCGGGGGCTGGGTTCCGACGACCCCGGAGAGCGAGTACTCGGCACGAAGGCCGGCAGTGTCGCTGGCTGTTCCGACTTGGCGTAAACGGGCGACCGCACCCGGCGCACACGGGCGAGGGCGTCGTGTTAACGCTTGGTAACGCCTGGGACGGGCGATCAGGCGTCATCATGGCCTCTCGGTGGCCCTCACCGTCCGGCCTCCATGGACAGCCCCCAAGCAAGCAGTAATGGCCGCCTTGGCACAACGGGGGACCACTGGTCCGATTCGACCCCACATTTTCGGCCCCGATGGGACGCGCACGGGATTGAACATCCCGGTCGCTCCCGCGTTTCCGCTTCTCGATGAATCTATCCAGGTCTTCTGGGTCCAAGAGCACCCGGCGCAGCGTTGTCCGCTGGCGTGCTCCTTCCTGTGGGCGGAGCGGCGGGAGTTCCACGGTAGGCACGAGCCCGGTGATTACGTAATCGCGCAGCGACCAGTAGCTCAGCGAAAGATACGCGGCGGCCTGATGAAGGTTCAGCAGCCTGGGCAAGACGGCTGGAGTCCTACACAGGCCCGCGCGTTGGACTGTCACTGGAACGCTCCCTGCTTGCGGCGGGTCAGTGAAGTCAGTGAAATCGGTCGTTTCGTATCTCTGTTCCCTCCTGCCCCTGAATAGAGGTCGGTCCCCAATGCAAAAGCACGCACGCGCGAACAGAGTTGGCGGATGGGTGACATCACTGACATCACCGATCACCCCGATCCCACGACGATGAAGTGAACTCGCGTGCCGCGGTCAGGCGATCTCCCACGGAGAGTTCGGATTGGCCGTAGACAACCTGCCGGCGACCGTCAATATGCCAGAGCCCGTCCTTGGCGTCTGGGTTTCTTTGAGGAACGTATCCGGCGATTTCCATTCGGTGCGGAATCTGCCGGGCGTTCTTTCGATCGCGTAGCCACTCGCTAAGTCCCGTCGTCGCAGGTCCGGCTATGTCTGCAAGGGTGATCACCCTCGGGCGGCCGAGTCTCTCAAGCGCGTCGGCGAGTTCGGCGTCTTCAGGTGCACGGTCGGCATCCACCACGTCCCAGAATGCGGGCGTCTTCGGAGGTGGTGCCTTTGGGTTGAAGTTCGAAAGGTCGTATTGGGCCAGGAACGCCGCAACGTGCTGGTCGCCTTCGCTGGCGTACCAGCCGTACATGTTCCCCCAGTACTCGGGGGCAAATTCTTCCCTCGTTCGGTTTGACCACGCAACGTAGTGTCGCCGGTCATCAGCCGGGAGATACAGGCCACTCGTCTTATGGTTCGTCGTAATGATGACGCCACGCACGTTCCAGGCTGCGTACTCGCGTAAGTTCTTTTCGTCGACCCGTAGGACGTCTGGAGGCGCGGCTGTGTAGGTCTTGGTGTGCTCGTAGAAGCTATAGCGATCCATCTTCCCAAGATCGCGCGCCTCACTTACCCGAAGGATGACCGATTTGACGAACCCATTGAAGCGCCCGGTTAGATGCCCCGGCGACACTTCGACAAAATTCCACGCTCCGATCGCAGCTTTGACGGGCTCGAGGAGTGTGTCTTTTCCAATACCCTGCGAACCGCCGAGCACCAGTGCGTGATTGATCTTCTCCTGTGGTCGCTGGACTCGATGGGCCAGCCACTTGACGATGTGCTCAGCATCGTCGGGGTACACGTGATGGAGATGTTTGAGCCAGCGGTCGGCCTGGCGGGAATCCCCAGGCTCGATCTGCGGTGGGCGATATAGGTTGAAGCAGGCGCACCCAAGCCGCTTGATCCAGCCACCTTCTGACACAAGTCGGTCACGAATTAGCATCGGCGAGCCAGGGGCCCAGGTCATTTGATCGACCGGACGGTTTCGGTCGAGCCAGGTGCTGGCTTTGATCGTCTTGGGCCGCCCCTCGTCATCTAGAGACGGCTGTCCGTTGGCGCCGGTGAGCGGGATAGGCGGGATACGCGCATTGACGCTGGCGGCCGGCCATAGCTCTCCGCTGGGCGTGAAGACGTAGACGTGCATCGGCATGTAGGCGTAGAAGTCTCCAGGCCCGACGGCCTTGCCAAGAAGCTTTCTGGCACCTGCGGGTAAGCGCCGCTGGGCATCCGCCTCATGGGCGGCGCCCGGTCGGATGTCGTAGTCGGCTCGTGCTTATCCGGTTGTTTCAGCAAGCCACCACCGGTAGTGTATCGGCGTGGCGCGCCCGTCGTTTCCGAAGAATCTCCGGGAGTTTCAGCGGCAATTTGCGACCGCCGAGGCCTGTCAGGACTACTTGGCGGCGTGCCGCTGGCCGGACGGCTTTGTGTGTCCCCGGTGCCGGCACGCGCGCGGCTATCGCCTGACCACACACCGGCGCTGGCAATGTGCGGCGTGCCGGTATCAGGTGTCGCTGACCGCCGGGACGATTCTCCACAACACGAAGACGCCGCTCCTGGTGTGGTTCTGGGCGGCCTATTTGACGGTTACCGACAAGCGGGGCCTCTCGGCGCTCCTGCTGCAGCGGCAGTTGGGCCTGCGGCGGTACGAAACGGCGTGGCTGCTGTTGCACAAGCTGCGGCGCGCGATGGTGAACGCGGGGCGGGAGCCCTTGTACGGCGACGTGGAGATCGATGACACCTGGGTGGGCGCGCCCCAGGCCGGCCTGCGCGGCAGTCGCCAACTCAAGGGGCGGAAAGCCGCGCTGGTGCTGGTGGCGGTGGAACGACGCGGGGATCGGTCGGGTCGGGTCCGCATGTCCGTGATCCCGAACTTCAAACAATCGACGATGCTCGCGTTCGTCACTCACCACATTGCGCCGGGGGCGACGGTCTACACCGACGGGCTGAAAAGTTTCGATGGGCTCCAGGCCGCTGACGTGAGACACGTCGCCCGCCCGCAACCGATCCGGAGCGCCCTGCACAGGGGGGTGCCCTCCGTCGTGCCTTTGGCCGACCGCGTCATCGGCAATTGCCAACAGTGGTTGATTGGCACGCACCACGGCGTCAGCAAGGCGCAACTACAGGTCTACCTCGATGAGTTCGTGTTTCGGCACAATCGGCGGCGGCACCCGATGGCCGCCTTTCAGACCCTGCTGGGCCTGGGGACCGGACGGACGCCCACGCCCGCCCGACGGATTCGCGGCGCGCAGGACGTGCGCCCCCCAGGCTGATCGCAAGATATAGGGGTTAGCTGAAACAACCGGATAAGCACGAGTCGGCTATCGTTTTCTTCTTCATGCCGCTACCCACCCGGATGCTTCCGACCCTTCGGCCGCATCGTGAATCCGTAGGTGAAGGATCTGCTCATGGAGCGCACGAGTGTGATCCAGGGCCCGGCGATACCGCGCGGTAGTCGCCGCCAACGCGCCCTGCAAGTCGTGCACGTAGTGCAGGCCCCGCATCGACAAAAGGCGGAATGCATCTCGCTCGGCTTCTGCCAGCACTGCGCGCTCAGCCAAGCGCATGACCTGCTCACGGAGCGCCGCTTCGGACGCGGCGAGTTCCGCGATCACGTCGTCGCGGTAGTCACGGCCGCTCACGCCGTGCCCCCGGTACCCCGTCCTTGGTCGTCGTGGTCGTGCCGCCGTGGGCGGAAGGTAATGTGTACGTCGCAATCGAACGCGCACGCGAGAGCCTGCAACGTCGATAGTTGCGCGTTGGCGTTGCACTTCATGAGAGCGAACAACGTCTGACCGGAGAGTCCTGCCTCGCGAGCAATTCTTCGGAATCCCCACTCGCGCTGTGCGCGCAGCTTGTCAATCGCGTTCGCGATGGACATGTGCAGCGATCTGTTGTCCGAGTCCTGTCTTGAATTCATACGGACCTCACCGGGATGCACAGCTCGTCTTCAGGCGGTGGAACGACACAAGCCTGCAGACAAGACAGGGCATCAACCCTTGTTCAGTTGTTCTAGGGTGGGGAATCCGGCGACCATTTCGCCGACCCCTTCTCTACGGCGAGCGCATTTCGTTGCGTCGGGTACGCCGGTTTTCATGCCTTCCGCAGCACAGGGCCGGAACCCTCGCCAGTCACATATCAGTTAGAGACGCTCTGACATTCCCTGACGGTCCTTCCTGCGAACAGGGGAGGACACCGCTGTCACGTCGCGGTCACCGTCCGATCACTGTCGCGGTCGGAGACGAAGAGCCTTAGCTACTTGAGAAACCATAGCATCACAACTCCAAGGGCGCAACTGCTTTGTTCGTCTTGATCTGATGGACCGTTTGTTGGCTTCAGTTCGTGGCGGGCGCATACTTCCAACCATGAATAAGAACTCCGTGATCAACGTAGTGCTAGCGAGCGAAGCCGCACGGATTCTCGACGTCTCTCCGGAGACGGTTCGCACTTGGGAACGTACGGGACGCCTACCGGCTACGAAGACCAGCAAGGGGGTTCGACTGTTCGATAGGCGTGATGTCGAGCGCCTTGCGCGTGAACGAGCTAGGGTGACTGCCTCGTCGAGCGTCGCATAGCGACGATTACCACGGTTGATCTTTTTGGCGGATCAAGCTCACGAACATGGCGACAACTAGACAGAAGGTCCCGCTACCGTCAACGGTAGCCATCGGGTCGGAGGGACGTCTATGACGGGTGAATCAAACAGTCGCGGAGTCAAGGCGCTACGTAAGTTTCAGGAAGCCAAACGTCACGAGAGCGCACCGATACACGACGTGAGTCACCGCGTCATGAATCGTCTCCGAGCCGATGAAGCGAGGGCCGAAGGTCATGAACTCCTGAGTGCGCCAGATTCACTGCTCCAAGCCGTTGGCGAAGCGGCGCACTTTGATGCGAGCCGCGATCAACCGCTGACGGTAGCTGAATCGAACCTTGTCGATACTTTGCAGCGCCCTAATTCGGTGAGTGTGGGCGCGTCTGAACAGCGTATGGAAGCCGCCGAACGCCTGGGAGTGTTCAGGCCCGCCGTCGATGCTTCTGTTTCGGCTAGAGCGAGAAATTCTCTGGAGAAGATGCTGTGTCACCAGATGGCCGCCACCCATCATGCAGCGATGGCGCTCCTCGCGAGTGCGGTGAACTCTGGTCTACCGCCAGTCGAAATGGCCCGCCTGACCAACGCATCAGCTCGGATGATGGACGTGTATCAGGCCGCGATGTTGACGCTCCAGAAGTGTCGAACAGGCGGGAAGCAGACGGTCGTTGTGCAGCATGTTCGGGTGTCCGACGGTGGGCAGGCGATCATTGCTGGGAAAGTCAAGGCGGGAAACCGGGGGGGACGGCCGGGGAGGGGTGCGAGAAGTGTGCGGAAGACCTCGTGAGCCGCGACGCGGCTGGCTCCGACACGGGAATCCGCCAGGAGACTTCTCGAAGGCACCACGCTGTGGCGCCAAGAACCGGAAGGGCACGCCCTGTCGTTGCCCTGCGATGGCGAACGGGCGGTGCCGACTCCACGGCGGCCTCAGCACTGGTCCCAAGACGCCAGAAGGGATTGAGCGCATTCGGAGGGCCGTGACGAAGCACGGCCGGTACTCGCAGGCGTGGAAGGCAGAGAGGCGGGAGATGCGACTGCTGCTGCGAGAGAGCCGCGCGGTGCTTGCTCAGTTCAAGACGGCTGACTGAGGCGATTCCTTGTCCGGTTCTGTTCACTGAGGTCCGACGAGGGCGCGCCTCTACGGCGAGCTTAGAATGCCGGAGCCCTCCGATGCGAGTCCGTAGGCGATATGGCGCAAAGTTCGCACTAGATTGAGCTTTTCGGTAGGCGTTGAGGGCGTTGGCGGAAAGCCCACGGGTAGAGTCTCCTCGATCCGCAACAGTAGGACGCGCCGCCGTTCCTCAAGGCTCCAGTTATTGCCGTTCTCGTCCCGGTGCAGGGGCCACCAGTCCGATCGTAACAGCGCGTTGTAACAGCGGTGGCTGAATCGCTAACGCGGGGAAGGGTCTGTCGTGATGATCCTCGACGCACTGACCGATTTACATCGGTGGTTGCAGATCGCTTCGGGCGTCGGCTTCTTGCTCGCCGTGATGACCATCCCGATGGCCTCTCTCCGACATTCTCGGCCTGGATACGGGAGAGGGTTGTACGGCCTCACCCATCTGTGGGGGCTGACGCTGTGGGTGTGGGCGGCGCTCATCATCGTGTTGAACCTGGACACGTTCCCAATCTGGGCGCTGATCGCGTTGAGCTTCCTCTGGGTGATCGGTGGCGCCTCCGTGGTCACAATCGTGGCTATCGTCATGCTAGTACTCGGGGCTTGGCAGATCGCGCTTGGCCTCGCCGGGTACGTCGTGGCGATCTACGTGGTGCGCTTTATTGCAATCGGCCTGATGAAGCCCGCGTCAGCAGCCACATCCGCCACTACAGCAGCTCATCGTCGAACCGGGCACGTCCAGCCATCCAAAGATGAACGATGCCGCTCGTCCCCGCCGGCTCCAGAGAAGTGTGCCGCGCTGACTTGGAAAGACCTACCGAACAGCTCGCCGAAGGACGCCCTTCAGCAGATGCTACCCGATTCTGTCGATGACGGACGAGGAACTGAGCAACCTACCGCTGGAACCGGACAACGAGGAACTCCTGTCGCTGGAGGAACTGCTGTCGTTCCGTCTGGACGGGACACCGGACTGGTGGATGCGCGGGACGTGCAGGAGGCCCCTCGCCGCATTTGTCCTGGGCGGAGCTGGCGTGTAAGGACGGTACGCCCTGCCCGGAGGAGATGCGTGGCAGGCGTGCCCGACAACTCGCGGCGCTGTTCGAGACGATCCGATCGGGCTGTGGTGACTCCCGATCGAGGTACTGAGCGCGTACCGCACGCCAGCGCATAATCGCGGGATCGGCGGCGCCGCGAAGAGTCAACACCTGCAGGGACGGGCGCTCGATCTGCGACCGCCGACGGGTTGGACGGTGGAGCAGTTCTATAGGGTGATCCGTGAGATTCACGTAGACCGAGATCATCGACGAGTGCCTCACGATGGCGGAGGCTGGCGTCCCGATCAGCGCGACCACACGTCAGAAATATGCGACGGAGATGGCCGAGTTGCCCCGGACTGCTGCACCGCCGCCGTGGGATGATGAGCGGACATGGCACAGAAGACAGCCTGGGCCGGGTGGATCGTCTCGGTTCAGCCCAGAATCCGGCTGACCCGTTCATTCGACGAGAGGTCCCACACGTACCTGGGCTATGCTCTCGGCGTCGACGGACGTATCGGTGCTGAAGAGCGCGACTTCGGTGTTGGCGTGGGCAAGACCGCTCACGAGAAGCACGGCTTCCAGGTGGGACAGCAGGCCACCGGACTTGCTGAACCTGTCGCGAATCCGAAGCTGGAGCCCGTGGATTTCTACAAGGCCTCGGCTATTCGAGTTGAAGGTGGGCAGACACCAGCGGAGCTGCCGCCCTGGCACGGGGTGCCGCCGCCTCTTGACATCTACCGGACCCGAGGTCACCGCCGCTTGTCAGCGAGGACGTATGAAGCGCACTGCTCGTCGTGCATCTGGGGCTCGCGGATGCCTGTCGAGATGATCCTCGACCACTGGAATCCAGAACGTCGCCAATATCGGTTTGAGACCTTCTGCTATGGCCCGAAATCCTGTCGGTTCTATCAGCCAGGGCCTACTCGCAAAGTCCCAGGTCGAAAAGGCATGTCCTGGGAGGAAGAAGACTGGGTCGACGCAGAGGCGACGGCGCATCGCGCGGCAGACGACTGACAGACATCGTCCTCGGCAGCCTGGCGCAGAGGGAACAGACATGCCTGCTCCGCCTTGGTTGGGACAACCGGTGCCTTGCTTCTCCGGCGCCGATCAAGTGGGCGGGCTCGTCCAGACACGCCCGGCCCAGGGCTTCAGTCGCCCGTCGTCTTGCTGCGTGTAATGGCGCGTGGCCTTAACGACGGCGTTGGCCTCGGCCGTCGACTCGGTCGTGCAACCGAGCATTGGCGCCACCGACTGCAGCACCGCCCATTCCGAGGCGTGGGCTTCCCGGTGCTCCTCGACCATCCGGACGGAGCGCTCGCGCAGCTCCGGGGAAAACCGACTTGGACGTCCCATAGGTTCGGACGCGGCGCTACTCGCCGGTTTGCTCAAGGCCCCGTCGGCCTACGCCACGACCGTGGACCTCGAACGGGCGGTCGAGCGGCGCAATCTCGTGCTGTCGCTGATGCGTGACGCGGGTGCCATTGACGATGCGACCTATAAGTCGGCGCTGGCGAAGACGGTTCAGCTCTCGGACGGTCTTCGCCCTGCCGATACCGACAGCCACTATTCTAGCAGGCTGCTGAAAAACTCCGTGAAATGGGATCGACAGATCGATCCCGGCGTACTACCATGCTCCCAACACCGCTGAAGGGAGCCCCATCATGCGCGGACACGATGAGCAAAGCACTCACATGTTCAGCTACCTGTCGCCGGAACAGCGCGTGCCAGCCGACCATCCGCTCCGCGCGGTTCGCGCGCTGACGGACGAAGCGCTGAGAACGATGTCGCGCAGGTTCGCCGGCCTGTACGCCAACACAGGGCGTCCGTCGATCCCGCCGGAACAGCTGCTGCGCGCGTTGTTGCTGCAGGTGCTCTACACGGTGCGGAGCGAGCGGCTGCTGATGGAAGAGCTCAATTACAACCTGCTGTTCCGCTGGTTCGTGGGCTTGAATTTGGACGACCCGGTTTGGCATCCCACCACGTTTACCAAGAATCGCGACCGGCTGCTGGCGGGCGATCTCGCGGCCGCCTTCTTTGATGCGGTGCAGGCCCACGCGCGGGCGGCCGGGCTGCTCTCGGACGAACACTTCACTGTGGATGGGACCCAATTGGAAGCGTGGGCCAGCCTGAAGAGCTTTCGGTGCCGGGACGCGGCGGAGAGCGACCCGCCCGATGACCCCGGGAATCCCACGGTCAACTTCCACGGGGAGCGGCGGCGCAACGACACGCACCAGTCGACGACCGATCCGGAGGCGATGCTGCCTCGGAAGGGCCAGGGGAAGGAAGCCAAGCTGGCGTATCTGGGCCACGTGCTGCTGGACAATCGACAGGGACTTGTCGCCAACGTCTGCGCGACTCACGCGACGGGGACCGCCGAACGCGAGGCAGCGGCGCTGTTGCTGGAGGCCAGCGCGCCGCCGGGCAGCACGGTCGGGGCGGACAAGGGCTACGATGTGGCAAGCTTTGTGGCCGCTGTCCGTATCCGGGCCGTCACGCCCCACGTTGCTCAGAAGGTCCGCTGGAGTGCGATCGATGGCCGGACCACGCGGCATGCGGGCTATCACGTCAGTCAGCGGAAACGGAAACTCGTAGAACAGGTCTTTGGCTGGATGAAGACCGTCGGCGGCTTGCGCAAACTCCGGCATCGCGGTGTCGCCCTCGTGGATTGGCAGCTTACCTTCGCCGCCACGGTCTATAACTTGGTCCGGCTGCGGAATCTGGAGGCGAGGTGTCCCTGATCACCGGCCGCGCGTGTCGCCGGCCCCTTGATCGGGGCCAGCGCACAGCCGTGCGCACCGTTGTCGGTCGGTGGTGACTCGCATGATCCTTAGAAAACGGCCCGATCACCCGGGTTCTTCAGCAGCCTGAAGGGAAGAAGTAAGGAAGCAGCTCGTCGAGCGCTTCGGCACCGCGCGCGTCAATCACGGCGGGCTCAAGGTCTATACGACGCTAGACCCGGCCGTGCAGCAGGCTGCGGAGCGCGAGGTGGCACGCGCACTCGCGGCCATCGAGCGCCGCCAGGGCCGGCGCCAGAACGCCGCCGACACGAAGAATGACGATCAGCTCCAGGCAGCTCTCGTGGCGCTCGATCCGGCCACCGGTGATGTCCGGGCGATGGTCGGCGGCCGCGACTTCGCCCGGAGCCAGTACAACCGCGTGACGCAGGCCCGCAGGCAACCGGGGTCGGCCTTCAAGCCCTTGGTCTATCCGACGGCGCTCGAGCACGGATACTCGGCGGCCACGACGATCTCGGGGCTCGGCGAGCCGATCGCCACCGTTCACGGCGCCTGGGTTCCCGAGGACGAGCACGGGGACGTGGATGCCATGACGATGCGCACGGCATTGAGGATGTCGAGTAACCGCGCGGCCGTTCGGATGCTGCAGGACGTCGGGATTCCGGAAACCCTTCGTTACGCACGGCGACTCGGCCTGGGACCGTTGCCCGGCGTCCCGTCCTTGGCGCTCGGCTCCGGCGAGGTCACGCTCCTCTCGATGACCCGTGCATTTGCTGCCTTTGCCAACAGTGGCGTGGTGACGACACCCACCCTCATTCGCCGGGTGGAGTCGGCTGACGGCGGCCTGCTCTATGAGGCCACACGCGACGAGGCGCGTGCCCTGAGCGCGACAACGGCCTTTATCCTGACCAGCATGCTGGCCGACGTCGTCGACGCCGGAACCGGATGGCAGGCGCGGCAGGTGGGTTTCACGAAGCCTGCCGCCGGCAAAAACGGGCACGACCGACGATTTTCACGATGCCTGGTTCGTCGGCTACACGCCGCACCTGGCGGCCGGAGTGTGGATCGGCTACGACCAGCCGCGCACAATCATGGCCAACGGCTACGCTGCCCAACTGGCGGTGCCGCTGTGGGGACGCTTCATGGCCGCGGCGGCGAAGGACGATCCGCCAAGCCCGTTCGTGCCGTCGGCCACCGTCGCGCCGCGGCGCATCTGCCGTCTCAGCGGCATGGTCGCACGCGACGGTTGCAGCCATGTCGACGTCATCGCCGATGGCGGGAACCGCATGCGAGAGTCGATGGTCTATACGGAGTATTTTGCTCCAGGCACGGAACCTGTGGGGCTCTGCCCCTGCATACCCCCTGGAGCTTCTCGGCGCTGGTTGTCCGCGGCGCTCGAACGCCCGTGCCGACCGCCCCTCCCGCGACACCGACTACACGAGGGCGCACTGCGCCTTCCGCGTCTCAGGCTGGTTCGCCTTCCCTCGGGGCTCTGGCATCGGGGCCGGAGGAAGAGGCGAGACCAAGGAAGAGCGGTTCTTGGTCCCGCCTGTTCAGGGCGTTGGTGCAGAAGTAGATCTTGGCGCGGCAGCGTCAGTTCAAGCCGCGCCGCACCAACAGCGGTCGAATGTCAGGCTCCGCACCTCTGAATTCTCGATAGAGCGTCATCGCCTCCCGGCTACCTCCTCTTGAGAGCAGTGTCCGCCGAAAGTGATCGCCGTTAGCCCGGGTCAGCCCGCCGTTCTGCTTGAACCACTCGACCGAGTCGGCGTCGAGCACTTCGCTCCAGATGTAGGAGTAGTAGCCGGCGGAATAGCCCCCGCTCCAAATATGCGAAAAGTAGGTGCTGCGATAGCGCGGTGGGACGGCATCGAGCGCGATGCCGTTCTTCTCGAGCGCCGCCCATTCGAACGCCTCGACACCGTCGGGGCCCGGCACCTCGTCTTCGCTCAGCTGATGCCACGCTTGGTCCAGCAGAGCGGCTGCCAGGTACTCGGTCGTCGCAAACCCCTGATTGAACGTCTGAGTCGCCAGCACTTTGTCGAGGAGTGCTGAGGGCATCGGCGCGCCAGTCTCGTGGTGTACCGCATAGTTCATCAGCACCTCCGGCCAGGTCGCCCACATCTCGTTGACCTGTGACGGAAACTCAACGAAGTCGCGGGGCACCGACGTCCCAGCGAAATACGGGAACTGCACGTCCGAGAACAACCCGTGCAGCGTGTGACCGAACTCGTGGAACATCGTCTCCACCTGCTCGAAGGTGAGCAGGGTTGGCTCGCCCTCCGCTGGCTTCGGCACGTTCAGGCAGTTCACGATCACCGGTGTCGCCTCGAGCAGATGGGACTGTGACACATACGCGTTCATCCAGGCACCGCCGCTTTTCGACGGCCGAGCATAGGGTGATTTCAAGGGGTCGTCGCAACACGTCCTCACTGGTGTGAGCGTAGCAGTTCGTTGAAGGCTTCGGATGGAGTTCTCCAACTGAGAGTCTTCCGCGGTCGGCGGTTGAGTGTGGCCGCGACAGCCGCGCTGTCGCGAGCGTTGTACCGACTGAGGTCAGTCCCTTTGGGGAAGTACTGGCTCAGGAGGCCGTTGGTGTTCTCGTTCGTGCCGCGCTGCCACGGACTGCGGGGGTCGCAGAAGAATACCTGCAGCCCCGTGTCGATACGCAGTTGGGCGTGCTGGGCCATCTCCGCGCCTTGGTCCCAGGTCAGTGACCGACGAAGCTGATCAGGGAGCGTCGCGATCGTCGACGTGATCGCATCCCGTACGGCTTCGGCGCCATGCCCGGCAAGCGCCGGACCGTTCCTGACCCTGCGTCGGCCACGTTCGGCCATGCGGGGCAGGTGGAGCAACATCGTGAATCGGGTGGTGCGTTCAACCAATGTGCCGATCGCGGAGCTGCCAAGTCCGATGATCAGGTCGCCTTCCCAGTGTCCAGGAACCGCTCGGTCCGCGGCCTCGGCGGGCCGCTCGCTGATCATGATCGCGGGGCCGACAAACGCCTTGCCACGACTCCGGCGGCGGGCCCTCGGCACGCGCAACGCCCGTCCGGTGCGCAGGCATGCCGTCAGGTCGCGGCGCAGTGCCCCCCGCCCCTGGATGTACAGCGCTTGGTAAATGGCTTCGTGCGAGACCCTCATCGATGCATCGTCGGGATACTCTAGCCGGAGCCGACGGGCGATCTGCTGCGGGCTCCACGCCGTCGCCCAATGTCGGTCCTGGCGGCGGCCATGACGTCGACCACCCCAGGAGCCCACGCGTGGGCCAAGCACGGGCGTCCCGTCCTCAGCCATGACCGTGCCCGCGAGGCGGTCCTGCACGTAGATCCTCAGCCGATCATTCGCGGCCAGCTTGGCGGTCTTCGGGCGCCTGGCACGTCGGTCGCTGTGCCACTGCGCTGTCGACGCCCGATACTCCAGACCACCGCTCCGAGTCGCCGCATTGCGATGCAGCTCTCGCGAAACCGTCGACGGGGCTCTACGGAGCCGACCGGCTATGTCGCGCACCCCGGCACCCTGAGCGCTCAGGATCGCAATCTCTTCTCGCTCCGCGAACGACAGGTAACAAGCCGATCGGGGCGCCACACTGATCGACGGCATACCACCGCTCTCACGGAACCAACGACCGCCCACGGGCGCCGACACACCACATGACACCGCGGCATCCTCACTCGACAGCCCCCGGGCGATCGCCTTCCAGAACCGGCGCTGCTCCTCGCGCCCCGCGACCGGCGGCCGACCAGGCGAACGCATCGCAGGCCGGCCCGCTCGGTCTGACCTTCTTCGTTTCCGTTTCTGCATCGCAGTACCTCATCATCGAGGCGTTGCGACGACCAGTTGAATTCACCTCTAGTAGTCGGTAAGAAACAACCCTAACGGCGAGCCGTCCGCGTCGAAGACCTCCCAGACGCGAACGTCCGGATGGTAGACGGGCACATTCGGACGCTCCTCAAACGACAGCCCGTACAGCCGGTTCGCAGCGAAGAACACGCCGTTCTGCAGGACGTTGTCCATCTCGAAGTATGGTCGAAGCTCGGACGCGTCGAAGTCATAGCGGGCGGCTCGCACCTTCTCCGTGTAGTACGACCAGTCCCACGGGGCGAGCTCCAGATCGAGCTTGTCGGCGGCCGCTATTGTCTGCAGGTCGGTCGCCTCACGTCGGGCATTGGCGACGGCAGGCGGGACCAGGCTTGCGAGTCGATCGTTCACGGCCCCGACGCTTCCCGCGGTCTCTTCCTCGAGCACGTACGCCGCGTGATTGGGATACCCGAGGAGTACCGCCCGCTCAGCACGGAGGCGTGCCATTCGGCTGATGACCTCTCGGTTGTCGAACTCGCCGCCACGGCTGCCGCGCGCGAGCGACGTGCGCATGATCCGTTCGCGGAGCTCCCGATTCTCGAGTGACGACAGGACCGGCTGTCCACTCGTGTTCAGCATCGCGATGACGTACTGCTCCTGGAGGTCGCCGGCCGTTGCCGCCTCGATGGCTGCAGCGATCTGGTCCTCCGATAGGCCAGCGAGCTCCTCAGGCGTATCGACGACAGTGGCGGCTTCGTTGACCTCGCTCAACACGTTCTGACTAAACGTGGTCCGCAAGGCGGCCAGCTCGGCGCTGCTCTCCTGCATCCGCGTCTTCTGCGACTCGGCGAGTTCGGCGCCCGCCCTCACGAAATCCGTGTGGTACTTCTCGATGAGGCGTCGCGACTCGGTATCGATGTCGAGGTTGTCCCGCTGCTCGTAGAGCGTCTTCACCCGTGCGAACAACGCGCCGTGCAAGAAGATCTGGTCCCGGTGAGCCGCGAGTCTGGGTGCAATCTCGCCCCGAATCGTTTCCATCGTGTCATTCGTGTTCGCGCTTGTCAGGTTGAAGAACGTGGTCGCCACACGGTCCAGAAGCCTGCCCGAGCGTTCGAGTGCAACGAGGGTGTTCTCAACGGTGGGAGGCTCAGACGCGTTCGCGATCGCCTCGACTTCGTCGAGGTGCTCTGCCATGCCCCGCTCGAACGCTGGCATGAAGTGCCCCTCGTCGATCCGATCGAACGGCGCACGGCGTACGGCAGCGTGCTCTCGGTGAAGAACGGGTTCATCTCGTTCGTCAGCGCGTCCGTCGGCGGACCGTCCGTCCCAGGCGGCGAACATGCCGCCGACAGTGTAAGTCCCATCACGACCCGGAGGAATGAGCGCTTCATCGGTTGTACCTCGGGATCGTTCACTGTTGGAGGATAACCAAGTCCCCGCATGCCTCGGCGACGCGCGCGCGTGACAGAGACTAGCAGGAACGACCTGTTCCTGTCCTCTACCGACGTGCGTCCCGTCCTTGTCGTAGTCGTTCTCGATCTGCATGACCTTGTCGCCGGGCGCGAAGGTCCAGCCAAAGCGTTCGACCTTGCGCTCGCCGACCGGGTTCAATGCCTTCTGCAATTCGATGTTGAGCGACCGAGCGCCCACGCCCCCACGGTTCATCGGGCAGAGCACCTGGATGTCACGGATGGGGTCCAGCCCAAAGCGCTGGGGGATGCGGGTCTTCACCAGTTCGATGATGCGCGGCACAGCAGTGTCTGGATCGTCGGCCTGCACGAAATAGAAGTCGCTGTCGCCCTCGGGCTTTCCCAGGTCGGGAAGGGAGCCTTGGTTAATCCGATGGGCACTGGTGATGATGCGGCTCTGTGCGGCCTGTCGAAACACCTCGGCGAGACGGACGACTGGCACGGCGCCGGACGCGATCAGATCGGCCAGAATCTGACCAGGCCCGACCGAGGGCAGCTGGTCAACGTCGCCCACCACGAGCAGCTCCGCGCTCACCGGCACGGCCTTGAGCAGGGCGTGCATGAGCATCACATCGACCATCGACGTCTCGTCCACCACCAGCAGGTCGCAATCGAGCGGGTGCTCCACGTTCCGCTTGAAACCGCCCCCCTTGGGATCCACCTCCAGCAGGCGATGAATGGTCTTGGCTGGCTGTCCCGTCGCCTCGGTCAGGCGCTTGGCCGCGCGCCCGGTCGGCGCGCAGAGCAGCAGCTTCACGGTCTTGGCGGCAAGAATCCGCAAAATCGCGTTGACGATGGTGGTCTTGCCGACGCCCGGTCCACCGGTGATCACGAGGACCTTGGACGCGAGGGCCAGACGAACCGCCGTTTTCTGGCTTGGCGCCAGGTCGAGGCCGATCCGTTGTTCGATCCAGGGCACCGCCTTATCGGCGTCAATCGAGCCCCATGGTAATGAGGCGCGGGAGAGCGCACGCAGTCGTTCGGCAATGGCCTGCTCGGCCCGGTAGAGGCTGGCCAGAAAGACGCACGCCGTCTCGCCGACCCTGTCAGTCATCACCGTGCCCTCGGCCAGTTCTAAATCGAGCGCCGTGTGGATGAAATCCGCCCCCACGTCGAGCAGTGCCTCTGCCAGCGGCACCAGATCGGCTGTGGGAAGCCCACAATGCCCATCGTCCATCGCCTCGGTGAGGGCATACGAGATGCCGGCGCGCACCCGGATCAGGGCCGTCTGCTCGATGCCAAGCGTCATGGCGATCGCGTCCGCGGTCTTGAAGCCAATGCCGCGAATCATCCCGGAGCCAAGGTATTTCTCGATGCCGTCTATGGACGTCGGTGCTGACGTGCGAATGAAGCGTGCTTTGAACTGCTGGCCATGGGTGTGGTCGTTGACCCATTCGCCGGACGCCGTGATCCACTCGCCGGCGGCGATGCTGGCGGCATGGCCGATCACCCAGGACGTCCAGGGTCGAGGGCTCGTGCGGTGGCTTCATCGATACTGTCTCTACTGGCGCCGGTCCAACGCATCTTGACAGACCCCCACCCAGATTCGGCGTCCGCGCCATGCGCGCGCGCTCCTCCTCAGCAACATTGTCCCGCAAGCTCTTTCCGATGGGCGACCGCCCCGCCGTTGGTGACCATGCAGCGGGTCGGGTCGGCGACCGGCACGCCCGTGCCAACCGGCTCGTGTGATCCGAGTCGAAGCCCATGTCACGCCGGGACCCGTGTACCGAAATCAAGTCTTTGCGGGACACCAACAGCTGACGCAATGGTTCTCGGAAACTCAGGGCGAAAGTCCGCCTGCGGCACAAGAGGATTCCGGCACAACCAGACACGCTGATGAGCCCCTCAGGCCCCAGCCCAACCCTCTGACAACGCCTCCGCCTGCTCCAATACCGTCTGCGTCGCCTTCTCCTGCTTGTCAGGTGGATAGCCGTGCTTCCGCAAAATGCGCTATACGTAGACGCGGAGCTGCGCCCGCACGTTGTCGCGGATCGTCCAGTCGATCGTGACGTTCTTTCGAACAGTGGCGACAAGCTCCCGCGCGATCGTCTTCAACGTCTCGTCGCCCAGTAATTGGACCGCACTGTCGTTGGTTTCCAGCGCGTCGTAGAATGCTACCTCGTCTTCGGAGAGCCCGAGCTGCTCGCCTCGTGCACCCGCCGCGCGCATGTCCTTGGCGAGCTGGATCAGCTCCTCGATCACCTGCGCCGTTTCGATGGCGCGATTCTGGTACTTGCGCACGGTCTGCGCCAGAAGATGGACGCGATCGCCGAGCGCGAGCTGCAGACGTTTGGCGAGACGTTGCGCGCAAGCGTAAGTCACAAGCTGCATACCATCGAGACCTTTATGGAGACCGAGACCACGCGGATTCACGGGCAGCTGCGGGGTCTGCGCGAGCTCCTGTGGCGCGACTTCCGCGCGGACCTGGTGATCGTGGTGAGCATCTTGCTCATCATCTGCGCCGCGAGCTGGGGGCTGCTGCGGTGGCAGTTGACCCGCGTGCAGACCCTGCTCGAGACGCAAGAGACCCTGCAGCTCGAGATCGCGGCGTCCCAGACGGCCCTCGACCAGTTGCAGGCGCAGACGTGGGGCGTATGGCTCCACGAGGAGGACGGGATGCGGTACGTGGTGCTGCCCAGGGGGACGCTGAACGAGGAGTGGCCCTTGACCGTGGACGGGCAGCCTGCCATCAGGCTGTCGAGCGAGTGAGGGCGTGGTATGACCGAACTCGAAACACGCTTGATGGACGCGTTACAATCGCTCTCGACGCAGTGGGACGCGGATCAGCAGCAGCACGTCGAGGAGCTGGATCTCTTGCGCGCGCGGATCGACGAGCTCGCGCAGCTGGTGACCGACTCCGCGGCGCAGCACGAACAACACGCCGCCACCTTGCAGGCGCAGTTGCAGCAGCTCGACACGCAGGTCGGGCTCTTGACGGCGCAGTACGCGCACATCGCAGCGGACTACAAGACGCTCGCCGCCTTGTTGGCAAAGGGCTGAACCAGCGCCGGCAGGTCATTCAGCAGCCGGCGCGCGGCCCGACGCGGGACTATGGGCCAAGCCGCTAATGCTTTCGGTGGCGCAGCCGCGTCTCTTTGTGTGGTTAGATGATTCGGGCCTCTTGGCGGAAGAGAAAATGAAGAGAGTTGTCGATGGGCGATTCACAGCGAGCGACCGCACTGGCGCTGTAATTGACGTGAATCCGCTGAACCCTGCTCGATTAACGCGGCGTGAGCTTCTTGCGTGCGGCATGTCGGCGATCGCTGTTGGCTGTGGTGGCGGTACCAGGACTCCAACCGCTCCAACTCCGACTGATACGCCGTCAACGGCCCCGGTTTCTGTCACCGGGCAGGTAACGGCCACGGTTTCTGTCACCGGGCAGGTAATCGATGTTCTAACCGGGGGCCCCGTTCCAGACGTAGTCCTGCAAGCTGGCCCGGACCCTGTTCCGGTAGACGCGGCCGGCAGATTTGAGGTCACGCTAACGCCCGCGCTTGTGCGGTTGACAGTGACGGCACCTGGTTACGTGCCCAGGAACACCGGCCTCCGCGTGCCTGGGCCACATGCTGTCGTATCGCTAATCCCGGTTAGCTTTGACCTTGCGTCTTTCGACGTGATGTGTCGCACATCCTGGGCTCGTGGTCTTCCGGATTTGCTATCACGTTGGCGCCAGCCCTTCGATTTGGTTCTTGACCGGACTGTTTATAGGAACGATTTCGGTGCTCCCAACCAACACGTATTCCTTGATGACCGCATCTCTCAGGGTACGGAGGCCTTTATCACTAGCACCCTCCGTAGCGCACTGCCGGTGCTAACGGACGGCAAGTTCCCCGATTTTGCTTCAGTACGTGTGATCGAAACACCGCCGGGGACAACGAGAGACGATTCGTCGCTCAATCGCATTGACGGCGCTGTAACGTTTGGAATCAACTCGAATCTGAGAGACAACTCTGGAACCGGAGCACACGGCGGCAGCTCGTCGGGGCAGCGCATTGGCGCTCATGATGGCACGTATCACTTCAAGGCAGGCTCGATCGTCGTGGACAGCAGCCTCCTCCAGAATGGTGGGGTGGGAGCAGTTCTCGTTCACGAGCTTGGGCACGTGACAGGTTGCCACCATGTGACCAGAAGCGATTCGTTCATGGGGGGAAACATCTCCGGAAGGGGGTCAAGTGGATTCGACCAAGACTGCTTCAGGATCTTCTACGGGCGTCACATCGGTAACGTCTCTCCCGATGCCGATCCCGATGATTTCGCCGTAAACGACTTCTAACTTAATGTGGCGGCACCGTACTGATGTTTGCGATGGTCGGGGGGATGTCCCGACCGCTGTTGAAATTCGGCGGCGGCTCGGGTGAGATTCTACGCGACGTTCGCCTCTGAGACACCGAGCCCCAGTCGTTGGTCGCGTGCGCGAAGCGCGCTGACCAAGCGCGGCATATCGCCGCATCCCTTCAGGCGCCGGAAGCCCTTGACGGCTTCGAGGACACCGGCGGCCACCCACCGGAGCATCATCTGTCCCCCACGCCACCGTTTCACGTTGCGCTTCACGTGGCGGGTACGACTCAGCAGACTCTCGGCGGCGTTGGTCGTGGCGAGCGACCGCTGCAGGCGGGTCGAGAGGTGCAACGTGAGGACGGTCAGCGTTTCGGCCAGTCCTTCTCGGACGCTGCCGGCGGCGCCGGGATATTCGTCCTCCAGGCACGTGGCGAGATCCGTGAGGAGCCGCGTCGCCGTCTTCACGTCGCTCGCCTGATAGGCGCGCCGCACGATCGCCTGGACCCACGGGCGCTGTCGCTCCGGCAGGTGGTCGAGGATGTTGCGGAGCTTGTGGACTTGGCACCGCTGAACGAGGGCGGCCTCGCCAAAGACCGCGCGCACCGCTTTGTGCAGCGCCAAGGCGCCATCGAGGATCACGAGCAGGCTGCGGTCCGTGCGCAGGCCGCGGCTCTGGAGATTCGCGAGGAAGCTCTGACACACGGTCGCGTTCTCGGTCGCGCCCTCCCACAGGCCCAGCGCGTGTTTCTGGCCATCGGCCGCGATCCCGAGGGCCACCACGAGGCAGTGCTCCCCGATGTGCACGCCGTCGAGGAGCAACGCCACAAGGTCGAGGTCGTCCAGCGGCGCCGATTGCCACGTCCGGAGCTGCGCCGTGGTCTTCGCCACGAACCGTCGGCTGACGCTACTCTTGCTCGTGCCGCGGCTCACCACGCCGGCCGGCATCGGCTCCAGACTCCGCGCATACTGGCGGGTCGCGACACCCACCAGCATCTGTTCGACGACGCGCCGATTCAACGGGTCGGTGTGCGCCAGGGCCCGAAACGTCGGCAGCGGGACCTCACGCCCGTCGGCGCGGACCCGCGGCCGCGAGACCGCCACCTTGCGCCCGCCCACCACAACGTCGCTGGGCACCGTGCCCGCGCGGGCTGATGCGCATACCGCGGCCCGCACAGCGCCGTGCGATCCTCCTCCAGCATCGCGTCGAGCACGCGGAGGCCCGAGCGGACCATCAACTCGAAGAGTGCGGCTTTCGTGTCGACCAGGAGGTCAACGAGCGGCAGGGACCGGACGGCGGGAGATGCAACAGCAGCGATCGGACGGGCTATGCGAGACTTCTTCATGGCGGCTCCTTCTTGGCGGGCTTGCGCCCGCGGCTCGTCACCACTCGTGTACCACGAGCAGTGAGGAGCCGCCGCTCTCAAATTTCAACAGTCAGTGGGACATCCCCCCAAATGCCGTCGCCGACTTCTTCCAGGCCGATATCTTCGCCGCTGAGGGCGTGGCTGAGGAACGGCTGACGGGACTGCAGACGAAACGTGCCGGCCGTACTCACGCGCCGGATCTCCATGTGCGACGGATAGTCTGGGTGCGTGCGGTGTGTGGGGTACGGGCGCGACGAGGGACACCAGAGGGTGCTCGGCGTGCGGTCGCCGATGCCTTCGTGTGGCCGCTCGTCGTTGTAGCGCTGGCAGAAGGCGTCGAAGCGGCGCTGTTGAGCGCGGAGGCTGCTGGCGGCCGGGCGGGCGGTCTCGCGCTTGAGCTCGCGATGCATCCGCTCGTGGGTGCCGTTCTCTTGCGGACTTGCTGGCGTGATGCGCTGATGCACGATGCCAAGCTGTATCCACCAGACGTTCAACGCCGCCAGGCCGTGAATGCCCGTCGAGGCGAACGGCGCGCCGTTGTCGGTGCGGATGGCGTCCGGCAAACCGACCTCGCGGAACAGAGCGCGGAAGATCGGTTTGGCGTCGACGGTCTTCACGGAGCGCAGGCCATGGCACGTCAGCACCCGACGGCTGAAGTGATCGGTCACGGTGAGCGGATAGCAGTACCGCCCATCGCCCGTGCGAAACTGGCCCTTGAAGTCCGCGGGCCAGATCTGATTTGGACGTTGCGTCGCGACGGGCGCGGCGCCGGGATGTGCCCATTTGTGCCGCCGCCGATGCTTGTGCAACAGTCCGCGCCGCTCGAGGATGGCGTTGACCGTACTGCGCGCGGGCCACGCGCGGCTCGGGTGCCGGGTCCGCAGCACCCGCAGCAACTTCTTCGCGCCCCAGCCGTACTCCAGACGGGCGGCGATGATCAGCTCCTCCTGCGCGTCACTCGTCCGATGCGGGCACCGCTGCGGCGCGCGACTCCGGTCGGTCCACCCCACGCCCCTGTCAGCCTGATGCCGCTCGAGCCACTTGTACCCCGTGGGGCGGGACACACCATACCGCTCGCACAGCTCGGTCATCGACCAGTGTCCGCTCTCCAGGTCGTGCACAAACGCGAGCCGTTCCTTCACTACATTCGTTTCCATCCAGGGCATCCTCCTGGTGTAAACGATGTGCCAGGACTTGTGTCAACTATGTTCCCGGTCTATACCGCTGCAGGGCCTAACAGCCCGTGGTGAAAGTTCGATTACCGCAAGTCAGGAATCATCATCCCGTTCACTCCGTAGGGCGCGTTCGGCGCACGGCAGCGGAGCACGCACAGCTGCAGCGCGAAGTCCTCCTGTCGCAAACGGCCGTTTGCGAGACAGAAGTAGAGGGCGGCGACGAGCGGGAAGATGAAGGCGATGCGGTCGATGAAGATCAGGAAGGCCCGTCGTGACCGCCCGCGAAGCTCTGGAGCGAGTCAGTCACTTGTTTACTCATTTGGACTAATACTCATACAAGTAATTGAAGTACTGTTCGAACTTTTAGGGGCGGGGCGCCCGGCAGCCGGGACGCGAGACGCCGGCCAAGTTCCGACGGGGCGATCACGGCGAGTGAATCCTTCACCATAACTGGAATCATGAATACTAGGCCCGGCGATTGCAGACTCAAAGAGGCGCAGGTAGGCGAAATGCCGCGCCAGAAACAGAATTTTCATAGGGCGATGCCGAGCCGCTTCTTGAGCCGCTGCTTGAAGTTGTTTCTGTTCTTCGCGCGATGCCATTCCGCCTGACGCGCCTTCTTACGACGCTCCCGTTCGGCGACTCTCGCCTGCTTCCGCTCCTGTTCACGTGCATTGCGGGCGTTCTTGACCCGCCATGCCTCCGCGATACTTCTACGATGCGCCGCACGGCGAGCTGCGTTCTCACGCTCGTGCTGGCTTAGCGTGAGCGGCTCCGCGGCGCGGAGTTCCGCCATCGCGGCGACGGGAGTCAGCACGCCGCGGAGAATGCGATTGGCAACCGTCTCGGCACGGGGAACAGGTTTGATTGTCGCGAGTTTCTCGACCTCACTGACAAAGATTGGAGCCGCCGGCACACGCAGCCCATGCGGTCGGATAAACGATTCGACGAATCGCCGGCTCCGCTGCGAATCTGAGCCTGGGGCTCGGAGTGACTCGTTGAGCTGCTCGAAATGCTCGTCCAGTCCTCGTGCCGTGTGAAGCAGACCACCAGCAACGTTCAACAGGTAGTTAAAATGGATCGTGCCCTCCTGATTCTCATAGTGCTCGGGCAGCAACGGCGCGAATACAGGTCGACCAGCAATCGCTCCCTCGAGAAACGCGCTCGTATTCAACCCGACCACCGCGGCACAGTGAAACAGCGAGTCGAAGTAGTCGGCCCTGGCTGCGGCATCAACAGGATTACTGCCCCACAGTATGACGTCACGCTCGTTCGAGATGTCGACCTGCGCCCACTCTCGTCTGCGGGCCGGATGTGGACGCACCACAATCGGCGTTGTCGCAAGTGGCTCCGGCCCCGTCGATCTCATCGCGCCGATCCACCGCTGTACGAAGAGGGCCTCACTGGCGCTACCCCGAAAAAGAGCCGAGCACACGTAGAGGATAAATTGGCGACTCTCTCGCAGCCCGATCCTCCTGGCGAACGCCACGCGATCCGCGGACGGTACTCTGTCGAACCACTGATCGAAACACTGTGCTCCGGTCACCGAGATCTGTTCCGGCGGAACCGCATGCAGGGTCACGGCCTCATGGCGTTGTGTCTCGTTCCAGACAAACACCCGATCAGGAACCGTGCGGAGGATAGCTTTGCTTGACAAGTGGTCCCAACTCCACACGCAGAGCGCGGTCGGGTATCCGAGGGCCTTCGCAGATCGCAAGTAGTCGGGCTGCGGCGACGCGACGACGCCAATAAGCGGAGTGAGGAGCACCACATCCGGACGCTGGGCGCGAAGAAACTCCTCGATGACCGCGCTGCGAGGGATTGCACGTTCGCAGCCGCATAATGCAGCCAGCGTGACGCGTCGCCCGAGCCTCGTCCTGGCGCCGGTTGCCGCCAGCAACCAGATGCCCAGCCTTGGAACACGTTCCTTCGCCCGCGCACGAAGCTTGGGGGCGCCCGCGTACGCGACATCGAGATAGCGTAGGTAATCGATGGTCATCCGCACCATCGTCGTCAACACGGTCCACCGATCCCTGCCCGGAATCCAGCCGAACGAAACGCCGCGCAGTTCCTGCGTCAAACGTTCGACCATCTCGCGCCCGCCGAGATCCTCTTTGCGCTCGGCGGCCAAATGCAACTCGTGACCGCGTGCCGCGAGCGCCGCGATGACGGACTCATAGTTGCGGAAGTACGTGAAGTGACGCGCGATGAAGAGAATCCTCATGCGTGCCAGCGCCACGGCCGCGGGCGTCCGCTCCGGTTGAACGCTTTCCCCGGGATTTCCATTTTTGCCTTCCCCAGATGGACCTTTTATACACTCGAAAGCCGCCGCGCCCAGGAGAATCTTCTTCATCGCACAATCGTCCAGGTTCTGAGGCCGTCACTCAGCCCGCACTGCCGTGTAGCGGGCTGGAGGCCCGTGCTTCGAGGGCATTCCTTGGACACCGCTCCTCACGTGTGTCCTCGCTTTGCCAAGCCGGCGTCCTTGCACTCGCCACGCGTCAATCTGCCGGTAGAGCTGACCTGCCTGGTTTCTTCGGACCAGTCATTACTGGAGAACAGCGCCGGTTAAAGTTCGTCGTTTGTCTCCGTGTTCTTCCTGGTCAGCGCGAGCCGGCATGGCCGGCGAGCGCCCTCCGTCATCCGAGCCAGCACTGAGCTGCGCCTTGAACTCGGCTGGCGTCAGATAGCTCAGACTCGAGTGTGGCCGCACCTCGTTGTAGTGCTGGCGCCAGTGCTCGATCCCGACCTTCGCGTCCATGCGGTTCCGAAACCACTGCAGGCTCAGGAACTCGTCGCGGAACTTCCCGTTGAACGATTCGTCGGTGGCATTCTGCCATGGCTTCCCCGGGTCGATCAGCGCCGTGTCAATGCCCGCGTCGCCGAGCCAGCGCAAGATGGCGGTGGCCACGAATTCCGGACCGTTGTCCGACCGCAGGTGCCGCGGCGCCCCGTGCACGCTGACGAGCTGGGCGAGCACCTCGATCACCCGCCCAGAGCGGATGCCGCCGCCCACGGCAATCGCCAGGCATTCGCGGGTCCACTCGTCGACGACCGTCAGGCACTTGAGCGTCTGCCGATTCGCACAGGTGTCGAACACGAAGTCGTACGCCCACACGTGGTTCTGCGCGGTGGGCGGCAGCGGCCGGGGCCGTCCCGAGGCCACGCGGCGCCGGGGACGCCGGCGGGGCACCTGCAGCCCCGCGTGCCGCCATAGTCGATGGGCCCGATCGGGGCTCATCACATGGCCTTCCCGTCGGAGGAAAATCCGAATCCGACGATACCCGTAGCGCGGGTACTGGGCCGCCAACCGACGCATCGCGGCTAGCGCCGGGGCATCGCGCTCGGCCAGTCGTGACTGGTAGCCCAACGTCGACCGTGCCACCGAGAGCACGGCGCACGCGCGGCGGTCCGACAGGCCGCGTGATCGCGCATACGCAACCTGCTGCCGGCGCACGCGTGCGCCTACCATTTTTTTCGCGTGATCTCCTTGAGCACGTCGATCTCCAGATCACGGTCCGCCACCATTTTTTTGAGGCGGCCATTCTCCTGCTCAAGCTGGCGTAAACGTTTGACGTCGGACGGTTCCAAGCTGCCAAAGTGCTTCCGCCAACTGTAGATCGTCTGGGCGCTGACTCCGTGCTTCTTCGCGACGTCCGGGACCGGCTTCGTGTCGGCCTCCCGGAGAATCGTGACCATCTGCTCTTCGCTGAATCGGGTCTTCTTCATGGCTCCCTCTGCTTCCTGAGGGCGCCATTCTCTCAAGCTTCAGTTGGTCCGAAAATCACCGGGCAGGTCAGACCAAGCGCCTCCCACATTTGATCAACTCATGAACCCGTTGCTCAGGGCGCTTGAGGCCTTGGGTGGTTCAGGTTCAGTCGAGGAAATCTACGACAAGGTGGTCGAGTTGGAGGCTCTCTCGGACGAGGTGCTTTCTCACCTTCACGATCCCGAGAACAGCACGAATACTGACGTTTGGTACCGCCTCGCATGGGCTCGAACGTATCTGAAGAAGTTCGGGCTCGTTGACAACTCGACGCGTGGCGTCTGGTCGCTGACAGCCAAGGCTAAGGACGTCAGTCAGGTCGATCCTCAAGAGGTCGTTCGTTTTCGCGCTCAGGACAAGAAGGCAGCAGGGTCGAAGCCTGATCGGCCTGAATTGGCCGACGATATTTCAGAGGAAGAGGCATGGAAGCGCAAATTGCACGCGATCCTCACCCAGAAGCTCAGCCCAGCCGCATTTGAAAGGCTCGTCCAGCGTGTGCTGCGAGAGTCAGGATTCACGCATGTTGAGGTAACAGGGCGTAGTGGCGACGGCGGAATCGACGGCCGAGGAATCGCGCGGATCCATGGGTTTATGAGCTTTCACGTGCTATTCCAGTGCAAGAGAATACAAGGGCTCAGTGTCAGCCGGCGATGTTCGCGATTTCCGTGGCGCGATGGTAGGTCGAGCCGATAAGGGTCTCTTTATTTCGACGGGCACGTTCACTCCCGCCGCCGTCAAGGAAGCCACGCGGGACGGCGCGCCTCCAATCGACCTTGTTGACGGCGGCGAGCTCGCGGAAAAACTGAGAGAACTTGGGCTTGGTGTTCGAAAGGAAGTCGTCGAAGTCGCGCGTGTCGATGAGCAGTGGTTTGAAAATGTCTGATTCGCCATTGCCCGGCCGGTCGAAGCGTGAGCGCGCCCGATCAGCTTGGGCGGCTCGTTCGCTCGACGTCTGCAAGACATAGAATCAGACACGGGATACGACACACGGCGGCACGCGCTGGACGGCGTCCTCACCCGCATGTCCCAAACGGCCGTTTACGACACATCATGCAGGACCTGTCGGCCCGCGGCGTGGGCTCAACGACGACCGGCCCGGGGCAGGCCAGAATGCGCCAGGGCAAGAACGCAGCGCACGCGGCGAGCTGGCCCGCCCGCCGAAACGCGACCGCCGTGAGAGCTGCGATTTGCGGCGCATTTGCGTACAATGCGCCTGAAAGGGAGGTGGTGTTGTTGAAAGCAATTTTGATCCACCTCCGTAGCCCACCCGACTGAGAGTACCGTGACCTTCAAGCGAGCCAGACGACAGTGCTGCGAATCGAGCCAATTTGGTGGGCCTCCAGCCGGAGGATGCAGATGCAATAGCTGGCCGCCGTACATCGTCTTGCGGCGGAGAGGTCAAAAACCCCACGGCCTGCGCAAAGACCGTGGGGGTTTCAGTCATGGACGAGCGCTTGATGCCGACGTCAGCAACTGGGATCTGAGATGAGCGAACTCGATCGAATTACCGTCGATCCCGCGGTGTGCGGAGGACGCCCGTGCATTCGTGGCCTTCGCATTCGTGTAAAGGACGTCCTCGATCTCATGGCGGCTGGTGCGACCCACGAGGAGATCCTCGCCGACTACGAGTATCTGGAGTCTGCCGACATCAGAGCGGTGCTGGAATTCGCCGCGCGCCAGAACGACCACCCCGTCCTGCGGAGCGCGTAGTTGCGCTTCGTCGTCGACGCGCAGTTGCCGCCTGCGCTGGCGCGTCGACTCGAAACCCTTGGACACACCGCCGAGCACGTGGCTGACCGTGGTATGGCGTCGGCATCCGACAATACCATTCGCGATTACGCCGCCAGCGTGGGAGCCGTCATCGTGACCAAGGATGAGGATTTCGCGATTCGACGAGTGTTGACCGAAGGACCGGCCGTCGTGTGGCTGCGATTGGGCAACACCCGTCGTGTCGTGTTGCTGACCCACCTGGAAGCCGAATTACCCGCCATCGTGGCCGCGCTCGAACGCGGCGAGGTGCTCATTGAAGTCGTCTAAGCGTCGAGGTGTGCCCAGGGCGCGTGCGCCGCACGGCACTGGCATGCGCGCGTGACATGCTGATCGGCTACGCCCGCGTCTCGAAGGCGGATGGCTCTCAGTCGCTGGACCTGCCGACCACGTCTACCACGACTGCGCCTCCGGCGGCCGCGACGACCGGCCGGGCCTCGACCACTGTCTGCGTGCGCTGCGGACGGACGATGTGCTCGTCGTCTGGAAGCTCGACCGCCTGGGCCGCACCCTCGCCCATCTGGTCAACACCGTGCAGGAGCTGGCCGCCCGCGGCGTCGGCCTACGAGTGCTCGCCGGCCAGGGCGCGCAGATCGACACCACCACCGCCGGCGGCCGCCTCGTGTTCGGCATCTTCGCGACCCTGGCCGAGTTCGAGCGGGAGCTGATCCGCGAACGCACCCGGGCCGGGCTCACGGCCGCGCGGGCGCGCGGCCGCAAAGGCGGCCGGACCTTCGCGCTGTCGAAAGCCCAGGTGCGGCTGGCCCAGGCCGCCATGACCCACCGCGACACCTCCGTGGCCGCGCTCTGCAGGGAGCTCGGGATCAAACCCGTGACCCTCTACCGGTACGTCGGGCCACAGGGCCAGTTGCGCGCGCACGGCGCGAAGGTCCTCGCCCAATGAAGCGGAGCGCTCTGGACCGCGATGGGACCTTCGGCCGGTTCGGCGACCAAAACACTATTTGCCTGGCGGGTGGAGTCCGACTCCATCCGTCCAAAAATTAGGGTTATTCCGAGGTCGAAATCGAATTGAAAGATGGTTTTCGCATGCGTAGGAAGCGGATACAGATACCAATCTCACAATACGTTCAGACTGTTCAATAGCCCGGACCCTGGACAGACCATCGAGCTGTCAGAATCCCTTGGTACCGGTGGGGCCTAGGCCGACCATGGGGATGTCCCACTGACTGTTGAAATTTGAGAGCGGCGGCTCCTCACTGCTCGTGGTACACGAGTGGTGACGAGCCGCGGGCGCAAGCCCGCCAAGAAGGAGCCGCCATGAAGAAGTCTCGCATAGCCCGTCCGATCGCTGCTGTTGCATCTCCCGCCGTCCGGTCCCTGCCGCTCGTTGACCTCCTGGTCGACACGAAAGCCGCACTCTTCGAGTTGATGGTCCGCTCGGGCCTCCGCGTGCTCGACGCGATGCTGGAGGAGGATCGCACGGCGCTGTGCGGGCCGCGGTATGCGCATCAGCCCGCGCGGGCACGGTGCCCAGCGACGTTGTGGTGGGCGGGCGCAAGGTGGCGGTCTCGCGGCCGCGGGTCCGCGCCGACGGGCGTGAGGTCCCGCTGCCGACGTTTCGGGCCCTGGCGCACACCGACCCGTTGAATCGGCGCGTCGTCGAACAGATGCTGGTGGGTGTCGCGACCCGCCAGTATGCGCGGAGTCTGGAGCCGATGCCGGCCGGCGTGGTGAGCCGCGGCACGAGCAAGAGTAGCGTCAGCCGACGGTTCGTGGCGAAGACCACGGCGCAGCTCCGGACGTGGCAATCGGCGCCGCTGGACGACCTCGACCTTGTGGCGTTGCTCCTCGACGGCGTGCACATCGGGGAGCACTGCCTCGTGGTGGCCCTCGGGATCGCGGCCGATGGCCAGAAACACGCGCTGGGCCTGTGGGAGGGCGCGACCGAGAACGCGACCGTGTGTCAGAGCTTCCTCGCGAATCTCCAGAGCCGCGGCCTGCGCACGGACCGCAGCCTGCTCGTGATCCTCGATGGCGCCTTGGCGCTGCACAAAGCGGTGCGCGCGGTCTTTGGCGAGGCCGCCCTCGTTCAGCGGTGCCAAGTCCACAAGCTCCGCAACATCCTCGACCACCTGCCGGAGCGACAGCGCCCGTGGGTCCAGGCGATCGTGCGGCGCGCCTATCAGGCGAGCGACGTGAAGACGGCGACGCGGCTCCTCACGGATCTCGCCACGTGCCTGGAGGACGAATATCCCGGCGCCGCCGGCAGCGTCCGAGAAGGACTGGCCGAAACGCTGACCGTCCTCACGTTGCACCTCTCGACCCGCCTGCAGCGGTCGCTCGCCACGACCAACGCCGCCGAGAGTCTGCTGAGTCGTACCCGCCACGTGAAGCGCAACGTGAAACGGTGGCGTGGGGGACAGATGATGCTCCGGTGGGTGGCCGCCGGTGTCCTCGAAGCCGTCAAGGGCTTCCGGCGCCTGAAGGGATGCGGCGATATGCCGCGCTTGGTCAGCGCGCTTCGCGCACGCGACCAACGACTGGGGCTCGGTGTCTCAGAGGCGAACGTCGCGTAGAATCTCACCCGAGCCGCCGCCGAATTTCAACAGCGGTCGGGACATCCCCGCATTTGGAACATCGTCTATTACACTACGTTGCTCGGCAAGATCGATGATCGCACGGCGCGCATTACCGGGATTAGGCCCGCGCATAAGGTGTAGACGATGTTGCCGGACTCTTGTTAACGATCATCCCGTCCGTTCAAGGCGGTTCGCGAGTTGCTGGCGATGCCGGAACGCATGTCGCGCGAGCTACGCGAGGCCAAGCAGGAGATCGCTTGGCTGATCTCATGGACAACCTCCTCCTTCGAAGCCCCAGTTGCCACGCGCGATGCCATCGTTCGGCCGATAGCGTGGCTCCTTTACATAGATAGCTCTATATAATAGAGTTTACCACAAGGAGAATGTCATGAACCATCGGGAACAAGTCGAGCAGGATCTGCGCTACGTCCGCTCAGCCATCGAGCGATCTGACACACATCGCACACCGCGCCTCATCTGCTTCCTGTGGGCTGCGCTCGTGTTTGTCGGGTTCGCCCTCGTCGATTTGCGGGTCGCCTGGGTTCCGACGTACTGGACATTCGCCGGGCCAGGGGGGTTTCTCCTGAGCGGCTACCTAGGCTGGCGTCACGCTAGGTATGCTGGACAGCCGAGTGCGTGGATGGGCCGGTGTCAGATGCTGCACTGGGGCGCGATGCTCGCCTGCGTCTACCTGATGCTCCTCCTACCGGCGCTCGGCGCCATGGCCTGGGAAGGCGTCGGACCCGCCATCCTGCTCGTCCTGGCACTTGGCTACTTCCAGGCAGGCGTGCACTTCGACGGGGCGTTCCGCTGGATCGGCCTACTTCTCGCCGTGGGCTACATCCTCGTGCTCTTCGTACAAGTGTACGCATGGATCACGATCGGCGCGGTGATCGCCCTATCACTCGGTACGGTCGGCCTGCGCACCTCGAAGATGGAGACATGAAGCCTCGGCCTGAGGCCCCGCCCGGCAGGTGGGAAGCACTCGACGGTTTCGATTCGTTGCTGCAGCACCGGGCACGCATGGCCGCCAGCGTACTTCTGTCTAGGCACGGTACGCTCTCGTTCAGCCGGTTGAAACAGCTGATCGGCGAAACCGACGGCAACATGGGTGCGCAGCTCCGTAAGCTGGAAGACGCTGGGTACATCGGCATGCGCAAGGCGTTCCAGGGCCGGCGGCCGGTCACGTGGTACCGCCTGGCGCCTAAAGGCCAGCGCGCACTGACCACCCACCTCGACGCGCTCGACCGTCTCCTTGAGGTGAGGCGCGTCGATCGTGATACCGACCACTAGCAGGCTGCTGAAAAACTCCGTGAAATGGGATCGACAGATCGATCCCGGCGTACTACCATGCTCCCAACACCGCTGAAGGGAGCCCCATCATGCGCGGACACGATGAGCAAAGCACTCACATGTTCAGCTACCTGTCGCCGGAACAGCGCGTGCCAGCCGACCATCCGCTCCGCGCGGTTCGCGCGCTGACGGACGAAGCGCTGAGAACGATGTCGCGCAGGTTCGCCGGCCTGTACGCCAACACAGGGCGTCCGTCGATCCCGCCGGAACAGCTGCTGCGCGCGTTGTTGCTGCAGGTGCTCTACACGGTGCGGAGCGAGCGGCTGCTGATGGAAGAGCTCAATTACAACCTGCTGTTCCGCTGGTTCGTGGGCTTGAATTTGGACGACCCGGTTTGGCATCCCACCACGTTTACCAAGAATCGCGACCGGCTGCTGGCGGGCGATCTCGCGGCCGCCTTCTTTGATGCGGTGCAGGCCCACGCGCGGGCGGCCGGGCTGCTCTCGGACGAACACTTCACTGTGGATGGGACCCAATTGGAAGCGTGGGCCAGCCTGAAGAGCTTTCGGTGCCGGGACGCGGCGGAGAGCGACCCGCCCGATGACCCCGGGAATCCCACGGTCAACTTCCACGGGGAGCGGCGGCGCAACGACACGCACCAGTCGACGACCGATCCGGAGGCGATGCTGCCTCGGAAGGGCCAGGGGAAGGAAGCCAAGCTGGCGTATCTGGGCCACGTGCTGCTGGACAATCGACAGGGACTTGTCGCCAACGTCTGCGCGACTCACGCGACGGGGACCGCCGAACGCGAGGCAGCGGCGCTGTTGCTGGAGGCCAGCGCGCCGCCGGGCAGCACGGTCGGGGCGGACAAGGGCTACGATGTGGCAAGCTTTGTGGCCGCTGTCCGTATCCGGGCCGTCACGCCCCACGTTGCTCAGAAGGTCCGCTGGAGTGCGATCGATGGCCGGACCACGCGGCATGCGGGCTATCACGTCAGTCAGCGGAAACGGAAACTCGTAGAACAGGTCTTTGGCTGGATGAAGACCGTCGGCGGCTTGCGCAAACTCCGGCATCGCGGTGTCGCCCTCGTGGATTGGCAGCTTACCTTCGCCGCCACGGCCTATAACTTGGTCCGGCTGCGGAATCTGGAGGCGAGGTGTCCCTGATCACCGGCCGCGCGTGTCGCCGGCCCCTTGATCGGGGCCAGCGCACAGCCGTGCGCACCGTTGTCGGTCGGTGGTGACTCGCATGATCCTTAGAAAACGGCCCGATCACCCGGGTTCTTCAGCAGCCTGCTAGATCGGCTCGGACGAAATCTCCGGCACCTCGTGACGCTACTGGAGGAACTTCAGACCCTCGGCGTCGCCTTCGTGTCGCTGGCCGAGGGGATCGACGCGACCACACCGGCCGGCAAGCTCCAGATGCACATCCTCGCGGCAATCGCAGAGTTTGAACGAGCACGAATTGCGGAGCGAGTGCGGGCTGGTTTGGCGCGAGTTCGTGCCAAAGGGCAGCGACTTGGCCGTCGGCCTCGATGGATCAGCACCAGGGACCTGGAGAGCGTCGCCGGGTCATCGATCAGGAAGGCCGCTGCGGAATTAGGGGTGCCACCCTCGGTGCTTCACCGCGCGAGGGTGTCCCGCAAACCTATCGGAACGGGGGTCTGATTCCGTGGATTTCGGAACGCCCATTTCAGCCCCGACCGCTGTTCCGCAAAGGGGTGTTTGCGGAACGAGCTGCGGGGCGGTCAACGTTCACGGCTCACTTGCGGCGGCCGCACGCCGACGTCTCAAACCGTCCGGATCCTACTGCGGCCGCCGTCCAGTGTAGCGACCTTGTTAGGTCATAGTCGCGCCTTCCGGTCAAAACCGCGCTGTTCTCCAGTAATCACTGGTCCGAAGAACCCTGGCAGGTCATCAGACCGTGGTGTACGCCGACCATCCTTCCAAGGTGCGCTCTGCAGAGGCCGCGTTTGCCTGGCTGGCCCCGTCGTACCGACTCACCGTTTCCCGGCGCACGCCGGTCTCCGCTTCGATGCGGCGGTAGCTCCAGCCGAGTTCCAGGAGGGCGAGAACGTGTGTTTTCTTCGGCATTCTCAGGTAGTTCGGCATCAGCCTCCTCAACGGAACAAACCCTCAAGGATGCCGGATGACCCCTACCTGCAGTGGCCGGTTTTCAGACGTTCCGTCGTGGCCGCATTTCAGCGTTCGCTGACATGGAAAAGTGGCGTGGCTGTACTGTCCCCAAAATTGTCCCCATCGCCACCAAGAAGGGGACAATTTCAGCCAACTCCAGCCAACTCCCGCGTGTGACCGAAGATGCTTCAACGGAACAAGTTAGGAGCGTTTCTTCGATTTCGTCTTGGCGTCCTGCCGGGGCTGCAAAACCTCCATCCCCGGTTCAAATCCGGGCGGCGCCTCCAACTTTTGCTAGGTAGTCTCGGAATCTCGACTGGCTTGTTAACCAGTTAACAACGGGACATTTGGCCGTCACCCAGGAGTGATCGCGCCTTTGCGACCCTAACCGCTATACTTCCACCGATTTGGCCCTTACAGCCGGCACTCGCCTCGGCCCGTATGTGATCGCCGCGGAGACCGGCGTGGGCGGCAGAGGTGAGGTGAACCGAGCGACGAACACGCAGTCGAAGCGCCCGTTTGGGAGAGGAGAGCAAGATGTCTAGGAAGACCTCAGGCTGGTTGGCCGCGACTCTGGTAGCGCTTGTTCTGTCGCTTGTAAGCGCGCCCCTCTGGGCGCAGACACTTCCGACGGCCGAGCCCGAAACCGTTGGGATGTCGCCTGAACGGCTGGAGCGCCTGACGGCCACGCTCAAGGAGTATGTCGAGGGCGATCGGATCGCCGGATCGGTCGCTATCGTTGTGAGACGTGGTCAGATCGCCTATCTCGAATCGTTTGGCATGCGAGATCGCGAAGCGGGCGCCCCGATGGCCGACGACTCGATCTTTCGTATCGCGTCGCAGACGAAGGCGCTCACCAGCGTCTGCGTGATGATCCTGCAGGAGCGCGGTCAGCTTCTCCTCACTGATCCGATTACCAAGTATCTCCCCGAGTTTCGGGACCGGACCGTCGCCGTCGACGACGGACGCGGCGGCTACGACATCGTTTCGGCTAGACGGCCGATCACGATTCGCGACCATCTCCGGCATACGTCCGGTATCAGCTACGGAAACGGCCTCGGTGTCGACCTGTGGAAAGAGGCCGGCGTGCTCGGCTGGTATTTCGCCAACCGCGACGAACCGATTCGCGACACGGTGGCTCGGATGGGTTCGTTGCCGGCGGAGGCTCATCCGGGAGAAAGCTGGGTGTACGGCTACAACACCGACATCTTGGGTGCACTGGTGGAAGTCGTCAGCGGGCGACCGTTCGACGTCTTTCTCCAGGAGGAGCTTCTGGGGCCACTAGGCATGCGCGATACGCACTTCTATCTGCCAGCGGAGAAGCGAGACCGGCTGACCACGGTCTATTCGTCGGTGGCTGGGGTAGGCATTGAGCGCGCTCCCGATCCGGGTTACATGGATGACGGTGGGATCTTCGGCACGATCGGCCAGGGTCAGTACGTTGATGGACCTCGAAAGAGTTTCTCCGGCGGCGCCGGACTGCTGTCGACGGCCCGAGACTACGCCACCTTTCTCCAGATGATGCTGAATGGTGGCGAGCTGAACGGCGTGCGGATCCTAAGCCCGAACACCGTGAAGTTGATGACGGTCAACCATCTCGGGGACGTCCAGTTTCGGCCAGGTGAGGGGTTCGGCCTCGGCTTCTCCGTGGTGACCGACCTCGGGGCCCGAGGTGTTCCGGGCTCGGTCGGCGAGTTCGGCTGGGGTGGCGCCTACCACTCCACCTACTGGGTCGACCCAGAGGAAGAGCTGGTGGCCGTCTACCTCACACAGCTGATCCCGGCGATCGACATCGATGACCAGAACAAGTTCCGGGCGCTTCTGTATCAGGCGATAGTGGAGTGATCGACCCGACAAACCCCGCACTGCGATAGGTCGGCACGGCATTGACGCCCCTATGTGTCAAGACAGTCCTCTCGGCGGCCTGGGTGACGTGTTGGCGCATGCGGAAGTCTGTCATAACCCGTTGGTAAATCTCGCGGGCGAGAAAGCGTTTGAGGCACCGGATAATCTCGCGTCTGGTCCGGCCGTCAGTGGTGCGTCGTGCGACGTAGTCGACGGTCGGCTGGTGGAACTCGCTAACGCGCTACGAAAACCCGATCCACCGGCCGCCCCAGCCCACTGCGGCCCAGAGCGCCAGCGAGACGACGGCGGCGAGCTTGCCTCGCAGGGTCCCGACGTGGTCTTCATCCGCCAGGGTGACGCGCCGGTACACGGTGAAGGTAAACACCAGGACGGTCAGGAGCGCCGACATCTTCACCCAGAACGCAACGCTGTAGTAGCACTTGATCGACTCGGACAGAAAGAGCGGGATGCCAGAGGCGAACATCACCAGCAAACCGCCAAGGAACCACGGGTGCGCGTCGCGCGCCAGTTCCGAGACCGGTCGCTCTCCCATCACCAGGCCGAGCAGCCGCATGTTCACCAGCAGGACGGCGCCGCCAATGAGCGCCAGCGCCACCAGATGGAAGGCTTCGATGACCGGGAAGAGCCACAGCGAATTCCGGATCGCTTCGCCGATCGCCGTGTTTTCACACCACTCAAAAAACGGTAGCAGAGACATGGGCCCTCACGGTGCGGCGTACGGATCGACGAAGCTTCCGCATTCTGCCAGGAAGATCATGACATCCGACTGCGTGCGGCCGCAGTCGAACCAGTTGTACGCGATCATCCGTCCGGAAAAGATGATGGCGGCCCATAGCAGGAGCGAAAGCGCCCCCGCGATCCGGACCCGGCGGGGCGGCGGGACATCGAGGTCCCACGTTGCGACGCGTCGGTAGATGCCCGCGTGAAACAGCCACACGTTGAGCCCGGCCAGCACGAGCAGTACGAGCTTCAGGCGGAAGAAGACGCTGTGATACGACCGGACCGGGATGGCGTAGAACAGCAGGACGCCGCTCACGACCATCACGGCGAACCCGACTTTCGTCCAGGGCAGCAGGCGTGACGCCAGTTCCGAGACGGGTACGCGCCGGAACGTGAGGCCCAGCAGACGCAGGTCCAACATCGCCGTGAACCCGACGAACAGGCACAGCGCCCAGACGTGTATTGACTCAACGGTCGCATAGGCGTACGCCGATTCGTGGAGCGCGATGCTCCACTCTGTACGCTCGAGCCACTCGGATAGCGTCAGGAGCGACATGGGTGCGGCGTCCGTGCCAGGAATGGTGGGTTAATGCGGCTTGCCACGAGTCTGCTTCGAAGCTGATCCTAACGCTGGCCTCGCGGGCGGCGAAGGGTGCTGAGGCCGCCGGCCGGAACACTCACACGCGCCGACCCGTTGAAGAAGACCTGTCGATTTGAACCTGGTGCGACCGCAGCGCCCTGAATCCGTTGCCCGACGTAGGCCTTCCCGATCGACAGCGGGGCGCCGCCGAAGGTGTTGTCCACTCGAATGCGGAGCGCGTCGCCGGGAACGGTGACACGCGCGATCATGCGCACCGTGGCGTTGGATACCGCGTTCATGCCGAGGCCCTGCTGCGACGTGCCCTAGGCGGTGATCCACCGTTCCGACGCCGGTGGCTGTTGCCGTGACGCGATCCCGGAGCCAGGAAGCCCAGCGAGGCCGGCGACGATTACGATCCCGAACAGCACAGAAGCCTCCATCATGCCGCGTAGTGTACGTCAGCGCGCGTCGGGCGCCGTGTGAGAACTGTTGTGCGAGAGTTGTTGTGTCGAGGCGCGAACAGTTCCATAATCTGGCACGTCGGAGAGGAGTCAACGACATGCGAACCGGGTCCAGGAGCGCGAAGAACTTAACCGCCGTGGCCGCCGCCGTGGTCGGCGGGGTGTTGTGGGGGTGCGCACCGCCGGCCGCGAGTTCGACCGAGCCCTATCGGGCCCCACGAACCGCTGACGGCGCTCCAGACCTTAACGGCATCTGGCAAGCCGTGAACACGGCAAACTACGACATTCAGGCTCATGCGGCGCGACCGGCATTGGCGCTGGCACCGGCGCCACGAAGTCCGGGTGCCCCTGGACTCGACCGAGCCACGCCCATTGCGCTTCCCGCACCGCAAGTGCGCGCACTGGGCGCGGTCGGCGGGGTTCCGGCGGGTGAAGGCGTCGTAGAGGGTGATGAGATTCCGTACCTGCCGTCGGCAGCCGCGATCAAAGAGGAGAACGCGGAACACTGGCTCGAGCGCGATCCAGAAATCAAGTGCTTCATGCCGGGTGTGCCTCGCGCCACCTACATGCCGTATCCGTTTCAGATTCTTCAGGGGACAGACACCATCCTGATCGTCTATGAGTTTGCCGGGACGACGCGCACGATTCACATGAATGACGTGGCCGACAGTCCCAGCGAGACGTGGATGGGATTGTCGCGCGGCCGCTGGGAGGGAGATACCCTCGTGGTCGACGTCACCGACTTCAACGACCAGACATGGTTCGACAGGGCCGGCAATTTCCACAGCGACGCGCTGCATGTGGTCGAGCGGTATACTCCCGCGAGTCCCCACCACCTCATGTATGAAGCCACCATTGAAGACCCAAACGTGTTCTCGCGGCCGTGGACGATGAGCATGCCGCTCTATCGGCGTCTTGAAGCAGACAAGCAGATCCTGGAATACAAATGCGTGGAATTCGTCGAAGAGGCGATGTACGGCCATCTTGGCGTCATCGACCCTGCCACCGGACAGATGAACAAGTGACGAGGCTGTGAGATGAGCGACCGGTACGTTGCGGCGGTAGCTACGCTGGCAGCAGCCAGCGTGATCGCGGCATTTGTGTTTGGATCCGCGGCGGCGCAGGATTCGGGGGGCGGACCCGCACCGGAGGCGGGCGCCTGGTCGCAGTCCCGCACCGCATGGGGCGACCCGGATTTCCAAGGCGTCTGGAGATACGAAGCAGATATTCCGCTCGAACGGCCCAGCCAGCTTGAGGGTCGAGAGTTGCTGACCGACGAGGAAGTGGCTCAAAGAGAACGAATAGAAGCGGATCAGGAGGCCAAGAGGCTGGCTGGCTTCGAAGGTGTCGCCGTGGGCCGCCGCAGTATTGCTGAATCACCCATTCGCGGGAACGAATACAACAGCTTCTGGCAGGATCACGGTCGACCGCGACAAGTGTTCAAACAGACGTCGCTGATCGTGGATCCGCGCGACGGTCAGATTCCGTACACCCCAAACGCGCGGAAAGCGGCGGCGCGATCGACAGCCAGATATGGCGTCGGGCCCTTCGAATCCTATCTTGACCCGGACACTGGAGAACGCTGTCTGACCGACGGCGTCACAGCCATGATGTGGCAGGGTCCGAACGGCGGCCACAATCAGATCGTGCAGAGCCCAGGATTCGTAACCATTCTTCACGAGGAATTCCGCGATCGCCGCGTCATCCCTGTAGACGGGCGTCCGCACGGGAACATTCGACAGTGGTTCGGGGATGCGGTTGGCCATTGGGAGGGCGATACCCTGGTCGTGGATACCACGAACTTTCTCGATAGGACCAACTACGAGTGGGCGAGCATCTGGACCCGGCCGTCGGAAACGCTGCATCTGGTCGAACGCTTCACGAGGATCAGCGCGGACATGATGGATTACCAGATCACGATTGAGGATCCGACGACGTTTTCGGGGCCCTGGACGGCAGTGATTCCCATCTCGAGACTTGCGGAGGACACGCAGATTTATGAGTACGCGTGTCACGAAGGAAACTACGCGATGCCGAATCTCCTGAGCGGCGCCCGTGCGGACGCCGCGAAGAAGAGCGCATCACCAAGGTGAGGTAGCTGTCATGCGCACTAATCTGGCCATCCTGCTTGCTGGGCTGGGCATCGCGATCGCCGCGGTGCCGGTGTCCGGCCATCATGCGTTTGCGGCGGAATTCGACGCCAACAATCCGATCAAAATGAGTGGAACGGTCACGAAGATGGAATGGATCAATCCCCACGCCTGGATCCACATCGATGTGAAGCAGCCCGACGGCAGCGTGGAACCCTGGATGATCGAAGGGGGGCCACCGAATGCCCTGTACAGGCGGGGATTTACAAGGGATTCCCTGCCCATCGGAATAGAGATTCTCGTTGAGGGTTTTCGAGCGAAGGACGGCTCGCGTCGAGCCAACGGGACGGATCTGACGTTCCCTGATGGACGCAAATTGTTTCTCGGCTCGTCAGGCACCGGCGCCCCGCGAGAGGGTCCCCGCCCGTAATTCCACTAGCAGTCGGTCGTGAAAGTCCGGCGTCGCACCGATTCCTCTCGTCGACGACGGTCGCGGTGGGGCGGCGTTGAAAAATACGTCGAGAAGTAGCGGTTGGCTGAAGGAGAAGGCCATCATGACGAAGAGACTGCTCCGTGTGGGAATCGTCGCCGGCGTCGCCGTGCTCGTTGGGGCCTCGTTCACTGGGATGACTGCGTGCCAGACCACCCCTGAGGCGGTCCAAATCGATCCCGATGACATTGGCGGGGTGGCTAGCAGCGCGAGTGGACCTGAGCCGGGTGTGTGGGTGATTGCGGAAACCACCGACCTCCCGACTGGGTTCCGGAAGATCGTGGTGACCGACGACCTGGGGCGCTACGTCGTGCCGGACCTTCCGACCGCCACCTACGACGTCTGGGTGCGCGGCTACGGGTTGGTGGATTCACCGAAGGTGCGGGCGGAGCCTGGGCAGGTGCTGGACCTCACGGCGGTGACGGCGCCGACGCCGCAGGCAGCGGCACAATACTATCCCTCCAACTACTGGTATTCGCTCTTGCAGGTACCGCCCGAGGGAGACTTTCCCGGTACCGGACCCAACGGCAACGGGATATCGACCGGCATGCAGAGCCGGAACCACTGGATCGGTCAGATGAAATCGGGCGCCGTCGGGGCAGGATGCACGGTGTGTCATCAACTGGGCAACAAGGCGACGCGTGAGATTCCTGAAAGCCTCGGCGCGTTCGACTCCACAGTGGCTGCGTGGGATCGGCGTGTTCAGTCGGGACAATCAGGTGCCAGTATGAGCGGCTCCTTGTCGAGGTTCGGGCGCCGGCGGGCGTTGGAGATGTACGCGGACTGGACCGATCGCATCACGGCCGGCGAAGTACCGCCAGTGCCTCCTCGACCGAGAGGCGTGGAGCGCAACCTGGTCATCACCCAATGGGACTGGTCCGACCGGAGGGGGTTTGTTCACGACACGATCTCAACCGACAGGCGGAATCCCACCCTGAACGCGAACGGTCTCGTGTACGGTCTTCAGGAGTTCAGCGCCCCGGATGTGAATATCCTGGATCCGACGCGACACACCGTGACGCGGATCACGGCGCCGGTTCGCGATTCCGATACGCCGTTTACGAACCCGCAGGTGTTGCTCCAGCCCTCGCCTCACAACGGGGACGAGGTCGTCTGGTCTGGGCGGGCCAGCCTCCACAACCCGATGATGGATCACGAGGGACGAGTCTGGATGACCCACGCCATCCGTGCGCCGGAGACCCCAGCCTTTTGTCGAGAGGGGTCGAGCCATCCCTCGGCGGCGCTCTTTCCCCTCGAGAGCAGCCGCCGCCACCTCTCCGTCTATGATCCGACAACCAAGCAGTTCAAGCTGATTGACACGTGTTTTGGTACGCATCACCTACAAATTGCCGAGGATGCCGACAACACAGTGTGGGCCAGCAATCCAGGCAGTCCGGTGGTGGGCTGGCTCAACATGAAGCGGTTCGACGAAACCGGCGATGAGCAGCAGTCACAGGGGTGGTGCGCCTTCGTGCTCGACACCAACGGCAACGGCCGACGGGACGCGTACGTCGAGCCAGACCAACCGGTCGATTCCACCAAGGACAAGCGGATTGCGGGCGGCAGCTACGGCATCATCCCGCACCCGACCGACGGGTCGATCTGGGTCGCGCAGGGCTACTCTGTTCCAGGGGCGATCATCCGGCTGAGCCCGGGGTCGAACCCGCCGATGACCTGCCTGGCCGAAGTCTATGAGCCACCCTTCAATACCCCCGCGTCGCCGGTCAGCGGCTTCACGCCGAGGGGAATCGACGTCGACCAAGATGGCGTCATTTGGACCGCGCTGGCGGGAAGTGGGCACTTCGCCAGCTTCGACCGGCGCAAATGCACGGTGCTCAACGGACCGACTGCGACCGGTCAGCACTGTCCGGAAGGCTGGACGCTGCATCAAACCCCCGGGCCGCATTTCAAGGGCGTCGCAGATTCGGGTAGCGCGGACATGCTCTATTACAACTGGGTCGATCGGTTCGATACGTTCGGACTGGGAAGAGATGTGCCAATTGCCACCGGCACCGGTTCCGATTCGTTGCTGGCGCTCCAGCCCAGCGGGGAGTTCGTTGTCCTGCGCGTCCCCTATCCTATGGGGTTTTCCACTCGTGGCGTTGATGGCAGGATCGACGATCCGCAGGCCGGCTGGAAGGGCAAAGGCCTGTGGGCGAACTACGCCATCCACGCGCCCTGGCACACGGAAGGCGGTACGGGCGCGACGAGTAAGGCCGTCAAGTTCCAGCTCCGCCCTGACCCGCTCGCGAGGTAAAGGGAATCGAGGTTAGTACGACAACGACTATGTGCATCGTGTGGCGTTCGTGCTGCCGGGTTAGGCCCACTTACCCACTAAATCACTCGAGAAAGGACTCGTACTGAAAGTGGCTGATGAACTCAGCCGATAGCAGCTTGACCTCCGTTCGCTCTTCTTCGGAAAGCTCCATGGCGGTCTCTCTGTTGGCCTCAGGAGTCGGTGTGCGGATGGTTCCCCAGGGAAATACTTCCTTGAGGCTCTGGCCGTTCCAGGAGGGTTTTCTCAGAGAATCGGTTCTCTCCAACCCCAGCCTTTCGCAAATCCTCCCGAGGGTCTCGAATGGACGTGCCATGACGTCTTCGGCGCGCACTATATGCATACGTTCTGGGAACATGGCCTTGAAGCGCACGGCGGCGCGCTGGTTCAGCACCCAGCCCATCATGTAGTGCTCCAGGCTGAGGGGCACCGGACGCTTCTTGGTGTCGGCATACGCTGACCATGGGTTGCGCACTATGTGCAGCACGTGCGAGTGAGGCAGATCGTTGAGTATCTTGTCCGCGTCGACGCTGATGATGGGGCTGTAGCCCACGTAGAAGTCTTCTTTGCCTGTCCGCGTATGGTCTTTCCAGGCGTCAAAGGTGGCCTTGAAAAATGCGGCCATGTTGTTGGCACGCGAACGGCCGGTTGTGGCAACTAACTCTTGGTAGATCTCGCGGCGTTCGTCATCGTCCATCTCGAACGGCATGTGGCGGAACTTGCTCACATTGGGCGTGCGTGAGCGGACCTTGACCTCTTCGTCGATAATGGCCTTGTAATCCTGATAAGCAGTAGCGGCTAAATCAAAGACAGGCCAGCGATACTTGAAAGGAAACATCGACGTCATGTGGTCAAGCACGTACTTGGTCCCGACCTGGGACTCGAAAGGGTATACAAACATCTGAGGATGGCCGTCCAGGAAACGGTGCGTGGTGTTGCCTCCGTTTTCGTACATCGCGGCGACCATCAGTAGCTTGAAATCACTGCCCATATCCCTCTTCCAATCAAAGAAATCTGTACGCGTGTTATACCGATCTTCCAACGTCAAAAGACGAAAAGAGTTTCGTGGTTCGCGGTCGTTGGCGTTTGGCTCGGGACGTGGAAAAGGGGAAACCCGTACTAAAGGTGCGCGGCACCGCTTCGATCGCGAAGATCTGGTTACCGTACGGCCAGAGAAGGCTCCCAATGAGCCTGCCCGCCTTCATATCGATTAGGTGCAGGCCGCAGCGGCTCTCCCGCGCGCGAAGTCCTGGTGCGTAGCGTTCATAGCCGGGAATCACTCGGGAAGTCCCGACAAGGGCCGTATCCTTGTAGAAACAGAGCCCGCGTGTCCAGCCAGGCAGCTCTAGAAGGGGCGCGAATTGTCCGTCCTCGGCGCATCCAAACTCCCCATAACCGCTGTTGTCGACCCAGAGCTTCCCCTTATACAACCTGGCAGAATGCGGTCGGGTAAGGCCCCTGATCACGACCTGTCGCGTCCTGCCTGAAAAAATCACACCCGTCCCGTCGACAGGAAAGTTCCTATGCCCGGGTCTGCGCCGGCCAACAGTTTCCGAAGACGAGGTGAAATAGGAACTCTTCAGATCCTTACCTGCGGCGATCGAGTTCAGCTGGAGGTGGTTGCGGTCAAACAAGGGGGTGCCATTGCGCTCGATGCTCCGCGGCCACCAGGCTCTCCGGAAGCCGCCCCGCTCCGGCAGTTCCACGACCGCATTCTGGCCCACGGCATTGCCATAGAGCTTGCCGCCGACGATCGCCAAGTCATGCAAGTAGATGGAGCCGGGCAGATACCGAGAACGCACCGGGAGCAGGGGGCGACCGGGGACGCTCCCTCGGGCATCCAGACGCGACAACGCTCCCAGGAACGGCGCGAAATCGAAGACCTGGTTCGGATTGCGCGTGCTGGCGATATGCACAAGGCCGCGCTTGCGATCCACGGCGAGCCCCGAGGGGTGCGGCAGGCGCAAGAAGCTTAGGTTGGGTCTCCCGCCGCGGCTCCCAACCGCCATGACCAAATGCTCGTATTCCCTGGTGACAAGGATCGTGACCCCAAGAGCCTCGAGCGTAGACCAGAAAGTGCCACTGACTTCGTAGCTGAGGAGGCCGGGATCGGTCTTGTCCGCCTCATCCCAATTCGAACAGATTTGCTGGGGGTCGCGCCATTCCTGATCGTGCCCCGCCCAGGTCGCTTTCAGGTCCTTGTCTTTGCGGCCCGCCATCCGGTGCCTCCCAATCTGCGCGAAAGGCCCCACACGCCACCGTACATTTTCAAGGCCGAGTTCAGCCTGGTCGTGGATTCTCCGCCGTGTCGGCCACTGGAAAAGATGGGCACCTCAACCAGAGGGTAGCCCTCCCTGGCGCAGACGGCGACGAACTCAGCGTCGATCATGTCGTCGTCGCTCTGAAGGGTCAGCAGCTTCTCAAAAAGGCGAGGAAAGACCTTTGGCGTGCCGTTGACGTCGCGACTCCGTGTCCCGAGGAGGAGACCGCACTCCAGATTGTAAAGGTACGACGCCAAGGACCGCACGAAGCTGTCCCTGTTACGGCGATCGCCCTTGAACGCTTTTCGAGGCTCAAGCTCCGCACGCGATAGGACGGTCCCCAGATCAACGCCAGATGTGCGTGCTGAATTGGTGAAGCATAGAGTCGCGCCTTCGGCCGCTTCCAGGCCGAGCCTCACGGCCAAGCCCCAGCCGCCAGGTACCGAATGCACGACTTTCACGCGCCTGTCGCGCGCGGCAAGGCTCCGGCAGACCTTCAGCGAATGGTCGCGGCAACCGTTAACGACCAGGATAAGCTCGAAGACCAATTTGAGGCGGTCGAGCGTCGTGATGTAGTCCTGCACGACACGTTCGATGTGGCTCGCCTGGTCATGGACGGGCAGCACCACTGAAAACAGAGATCCGCTCAAACGGCCCCCCGCCTATTCTCCTCGGACTGCTCAATCGTGGCGGCTCGAATTTCCCCGTCCTTGATGACGTGGCGCAGAATCGAATGCGGCCTTCGCTTGACCTCTTCTATCACCTTGGCGATGTATTCGCCCAGAATGCCGACCGCCAGAAAATTGATTGAGCCGAAGAAGATGATCGCGATGAGGGTCGTCGTGATGCCCGAAGGCGTGACGTCCGGACGTAGGATCCTGATGACGACCTGCCCCAGAATCAGCGTAGACGAGATACCGAACAGCAGGACACCGACAAGGCTCAGCATGTTCAAAGGCGTGTTACTGAAAGAAAGAATGCCTTTCTTGGCGCGGCTGATTTTCTCTAGGAAGCTGCCTTTGCCCTCGGTCTTGGGCGAGACGTCTTGCAGGTAATCAACTCCGGTCTGCTTGAAGCCTGCGAAGGCGCGCACGCCCATAATGAAGAGATCGCGCTCTGGAAACTGTAGCAGGCTGTCGACGACGAGTTTATCTATCAGTGAAAAATCCCCTGCGTTGTGAGGAATCTTCAAGTATGAAAAACGATCAAACATCTTGTAAAAGAGCGAGGATGCGAGCCTCATGAGAAACGGGGCCGCGCTCTTGGTCTTGGTGCCGTACACAACTTCGATTCCCTCCTTCCACTTCGTTACGAAGGCCTCGATAAGCTCTGGCGGATCCCGCAGATCTCCCCGCAAGAGTACGCAAAAAATAATTTCGTGCTCGATCCTCAGCTTTTCAAGAACGGTCTTAAGGCGGGCGTAGACCTCGGGGATGATCTGGGCATCCCAGTAGCAGGCGACCACCACAGAGACGCTGTAGACCCGATCGAGACCGTATTTCTTCGACGACCGCTCATAGGCGTGCACGTCCGGAAGAGATGCCAACCACCGGGTCGTCTCTCGCAGTCCGTCATGCAGTGTTGTGTCGGCTGCCCACCCTAAGAGGTCGTGGGCCTTCACGGGCTTGGCGTACCAGTCGCTGACGTCCCCTTCTCGGTCCGGCATGCTGTTGAAGACGGGTTCAGCCGTGATATTGAACATTTCCTTCGCTATGTTGGAAACGTCCCGCATGGTTGTCTTCTTGCCAGTGCCTATGTTGAAAGACTCGCCGTAGTTCTCAGGTCGGAGCTGGTCCGCAGCAGCAACAAAGGCCCGAGTGACGTCATCTACGTAGACAAAATCACGCGAGATATCTGGGTTCACAAAGTTGGGGTACTCTCCTTTAAGGCCTCTGATAACCAAAGTGGGGATGAGCCGTGACGCATCTTCGTATGGTCCGTAGACCGAATAGAGCCTGAGATTGGCGCAGGGAAGCCCAAGCTTCTTGCCAGAGTAAAAGAGAAGATTCGAGGCGGCGGCCTTGGAGACAGAATAGTGACTATTGGGATTGAGTGAGAAAGCTTCGTCGGGACCGCCGGCTCGGTCCCCATACTCGGACGAACTTCCAGCATGAATATAGCTACTGACGCCCCTCTGGATCAGGTGTTCAATGAGGCGGACCGCAAAAGTGAAGTTGGTCCGGTAGATAAGGTGGATGTCTTGTTCGAATGAATAGGCGCCATACGCGACGCAGTCAAAGACGGTCTTGGGCTTGATGCGGTCAAACAGGTTGATGAGGTTCTGATCGACTAGAAGGTCGGTCGTCACAACGGACGCCTCGGCGAGCCCGCTCAGCCGCCATGCCGAAGGCGGTGACGTCGTTCCATAGACGTCGCTGCGCTGTCTGAGCAAGGCCCTGAAGAGGTTCGCCCCCACAAATCCACTGGCGCCCAACACGAGAATTGGCCCTTGCATTCTCTGGGCCTGCAATTTGAAGGTGCCGTGATCGTCCATGACCGTCCCTACCATCTGTCCATCAGGGTCTTGAGGATGTATTCGGCGTCCAGCCCGCTTTCCTTGCGGTGGAAATTCTGAGAGCCGTAGGTGCTTGACGGATACCCCCTCGCGTAGTGGTGGTCGAACCGCTTGGGGGACAAGCCCCGGCTCAGCAGCCAGTAGGCGACGGCCTGACCGGCGCCGCCGTGCAAGACATGTTCTTCGACCACCGCGAGATGCTCCTTGCGCCCAAGGCTTACCAAAAATTCCATTGGGGGAGGCGAGCCGTCAAGTGGCAGCTCGGTCAGGACCCAGAGCTCGGGTCTGAGGTCTGCTTCTAGGACCTGGAGGGCTGCAGCACAAGACCCGGCCATGGAGCCGACAGCGAGCAGAAGGGGTCCGCCACCATCCAGAAGCTTCCTCCAAGCTGCGTACCGCGGAAGGGCGAGGCTCGCCGGCTTTTCGTCGCGGCCGAGCCGTAGGTAGGAAGGGTGGCCAATACCCGCCATGAGCGGGATTACGACTTTTACGTCTTCCGCGAAGGCGGGGGCGAAGACGCGCATGTGCTGAAGTGTCAACAGCGTACCGTAGTCCTCCAGGGCGTGATGACTGGCTCCCATGGGCCCGTAACCGTAGCCCCCTCCGTTGCCTACGAGCTTGACATCCAGGTCGTGAAGACAGACGTCGTTTCTGATTTGCTCGAAAGGCCGCGCATAGACGAAGGGGGCGATACTGTAGACCCATACCTGCTCGCCTCCGCCAGCCAGGCCGGCGGCGACCGAGACCATGTTCTGCTCTGCCACGCCGGCATTGATGAAGCGTGCCCCCATGGCGTGCTGCAGTGGTTCAAGCGCCATGAAGCCGAGGTCGCCCGTCAGGAAGACGAAGGGCCTTTCCTTGGAAAGCTCGGCCAAGGTTTGGCTGGTGGTGCTTCTCAGGCTTCCAACTCTTTCTGGGCCTGCTCATGCTGGGCCGCGCTCAGAGGCAGGTAGTGCCATTCCATCCTGTTCTCCATGAACGAGACGCCCTTGCCTTTGACGGTCCTGAGGGCGACTACTCTTGGCGCCCGCGCCTTTACTTCGAGGGCGGCCCTGAGGGCCAAGGGGTCATGACCGTCTATCTCGACCAGTTCCACGTTGAAGGAACGAATTCTCTCGGAAAGGTTGTCGAACGAGGCTGTTTCGCGGGTGCTGCCGAATCCCTGTAGACCGTTCAGGTCGATCAGAACACAGATGTTATTGAGTCGATGATGTGCCAGAAAAATCAGGGCTTCCCAGGTGGCGCCCTCCTGCCATTCGCCGTCGGAAGTCATGCAAAAGACCATGCCATCTTCGCCCCTCAGCTTACGCCCCAGAGCAAGGCCAGAAGCCAGGCCCAGGCCGTGACCCAGGCTGCCAGTGGAGAAGCGGATACCCTCATTCCACCCGCCCATGGGGTGCCCGGCGAGGTGGGTCTTGTCCTTGTGGAAGGTGTTGAGCTCTTCTTCGGAAATCTTGCCTACCATCCAAAGGGCGATGTAGAGGGCACCTGCTGAATGACCCTTGGAAAGCACGAAACAGTCATCAGGGCCCATCGCCTCAAGGTGCAGGAAAAGCACGGCGTCGAGAGCCGACAGGTTGCCGCCTATGTGACCAACCTTGTTTTCGTAGTGCATGCGCAAGAGCCGGGACCTGGCGATCTTCATGAGCGCATGGAGTTCGGGCAGACGCAGCATGGTGCTTCCTCATGACTTCGAACGGCTCAGGGCTCAAATTCCGGGACGAGAACTCCCGGAATCGCGACGACCCCATACTACCGCTGTCGGCCGCTACATGGCTCCTGCTTGAGTCGCTATCCGCTCAGCAGCCCACCTGCGGGCTCAACGATCCTTAGGACCCTGACCAGAATAACTGCGCCATTCTGGCCGCCGATGCATCCCGGTCCGCGGCGTTGCTCGTCGACCCGGTATGGGCACTCCTCGCGCCTAGCGGGACGGGCGCCTCGACGCCCAGAAGATGGCACACCTATTCTGGTCAGGGTCCTTAGCTGCTGCCTATGCCGCCATTGACCTAGGACGTCGTAGGGAAAGAGGGCTTGCTCGATGCTACGGTCGGTTCACTGAGCCGCATGATGCGTTCCGTCGAGGGAATGCGGCAGACATTATGGAATGTTTCGGCCGAAATCCCGGAAAAATAGCGGCGAACCAATGCATCGTAGCCCTCTGCCGTGCGTACATAGCGCCCCCTGTCGCTTTGCGCAACGTACCGAGCAATGGCTGACTGATCAGGCGTGAAGCAGGGGTCAACGGTCACGATACGTCCACCTGGATTCAGGCATTGGCCCAACAGCACCATCAACGTCGAGACAGCAACATCGTCCATATGATGCAAGACCCCGAGCAACAAAATCGCGTCGAACGGTGCGATCGTGTCGACATGCCTCTGCGTGAAACGTTCGCAATGAAACTCTCCTCTGCCTGCGTATTGCTTTCGAGCGTAGTCAATGCAGCGCTGCTCGGTGTCAAAACCTACGTAGTCGACATGCGGCATGAAGTCTCGGACGTAACCGGGGCCACAGCCCAGGTCGAGTACGCGTTCGCCGGGCGTGAGTTTGGCGAAGCGATCCAGGCAGAGTCTTCGTAGGCGATCCGCCCCCAAAGTACGCTGCAGCCAGAGGTAGGCGATCGGGTGGCCTAGCGCCCTATGAGCTATATCGATTATGGACATTCGAAACGCGGATTAAATGTGTGCTCTTACGCCAGCGAGTCTGACGCGACACTCTCGCCACCATCATGCTCCTCCATGCTCAAAACGGGCCCAACAGAATCGCGTTGACCGAAGGGATGGCAGGGCGGCGTGGCGGGCGACCTCATCGTCATTTCTGAATGACGCGCTCTAACGTGCCTTCGCTTCTGACAGGCCTTGAAGGACAGCCAGCATCACAACAGACGTGTAGAGCGTCCCTCCGTCGGTCGGCGACGCTCCAGCGAAACAGAGAAGCAGCCCTCCGAGCAGGGCGCCGCGCGCGCCGGCGAGGACGCGCCCCCCAGGACCCGCGGTGGTCCTCACGGCAGCGGCCTGGATCCAGAGTCCCAGCAGGCACACAGCGCCAAACACTCCAGCGTACTGTGCAAGGGCCGCAAGAGACGATTGCACGGCGGTCAAACCGATGTCCGGGAAAGTCGAATCGAAGTTAGGGATGAATGGCAGGAGGATCCCCATCGTTGCACAGACGCCGGCTACTGTCGCCGCAGCCGCCGCGGCGATTGGCCTTCGGCTCGTCACCGCGGACACGCCGGCCGCGATGAGGGCGATCAGGGCCCAGAAGAGCGGGTCGCGGAGTGCGTCTGCCGAAAGGCTGCCAGCCATCCCAACGCGGATGAGCGCGGCGGCGAAAAGCGCGGTGCCGACGACGCGGTGCATGATGTCACGACGCGTGAGCCTGCCGATGGTCAGCGCGATAAGCGGCAAAAGCAAGCCGTATGCAGCATGGGTGCTCTCGAAACCCTCGGGCGGCCAGGTCCATCTCTGTAGCAGCGCCGCGCTGTAGCCTAGATACAACCAGGTTCGCGGACGCCTCCGTACCCACGCCGCGGACCGCCGCATCACGAACATTACCGCCGAGACGAGACGTCTCAACGACGAATTGATCGGGGACAGAACGCTCGTGGCAAGAGGTGACGCATACGGCTGCGCCCAACCGACCACCGGTTCCAGCGCGAACGCCGCGTAGGGGATCAATAGCGGGTACAGAGGAAGGATCTTCGGGTCGCCATACACCCATGGAACAACCGCAACGACGGGGATGTAGTGAAAAAGCGCCCCGGTAACGGGCAACCAGACGGCGGGACTCGCGTCCCTCGTGCGGCGGCGGAGAAAACGGAAGATGCCCGCCAATGCCAGGACCCACATCGCGACGTACAGCCACGCGGTTCCGGACAATCCGGGGAGTCCGCTCCATCCAAAGAACCCGATCGCATACCCCGCTTTCAGTCCGAGGTTGTGGAGGAAGTCGGAGGGTGCCTGGACAGCGTATTCAACAACCGTGATGACGTAGGCATCGAGCCCGAAGCGCTCGTACAACAGCGCCCGCTCAGCTGTTGGAGCCGCCAGTACCCTGGGTGGCTGATTTCCGATAAACAGGGTTATGCCGAGGCTACTGGCCACCGGCACGAAGGTGTGAGACACGATCCAGTTGCGCAGTGTCGCCATTCCGACGACGGCGATCATGACGACCAGAAGCCCAGCCACGACTCGAGTTCGTCGAACCCGTAGCGATAACCACACCCAAAAGAGGGTGAATGGCCATCCAAGCAAGAGCGTGGACCGCGTCAGGGTCGCGAGACCGCCAATCACGCCCGTGGCGACTACCCGTAACCGTGAAGCGCCTTCCGTTGCGATTCGCACCAGCATCGACGTCCACGCGACAAATAGCGGTGTAAAGAGCACCTCAGTAAGCAGCACAGGAGTCCACCTGCCCTGTTTCTCGATCAGAAATAAACCGCCGCCGACAAGTGCGATCCACCCTGCCCGCGTCCCGAAGAGGCGCCTCGTCATGGCTGCAACCCAGGCGATGGTCGCAAAGAGCAGCAGGCGCTGCACCAGGACGGCCCCGAACAAGCTGTCGCCGAAGCCGAGGTGCGAAAGGGCCAGGAAGTAGGCATATAGCGGCTGGGCAAGGAACGCCCCGCCCTGTCCGGCCCCGAGCCCAGGCTCCGCCATCATCCAATCGCCAAAGGCAATCGCACGGGACAAGTGCTCGTAGGTAAGGTGGTCGTCGCCCCCGCCCAGCCGGGTCAGGCGCTCCATGAACGGCGACGCGAACCACAGTGCCTCGATGATCGCGCCGAGCCAGAGCAGCCTGCCGATACCGACCTGGCGCCAGGCATCACGCGCGCGCGTCAGCAAGAGCAGGCCTAGCCAGGACAGCACCATCGCGTCCACAAGGCGCGTCGCCCATGTCAGCACCGCATCGAACGAAAGGCGGATGGATCCGGCCGGGTTCGGGAGGATGCGGTCGCCGTCGAAAGGACGCGCGCTACCGCCGACGATCTCGCCCGCTTGAAAGCTTTGTTCTGCGCCGTCCGGCGACGCCGCCCTAACTCTGATTGCGTGCCATCCGGGTTCGAGCGCGATGGAGCCGGTTCGCGCCCGATCGCCAGCGTCCTCAGTCGTGATCTCAGGCGCGATAACTTGCTGGTTGTCGATCTCCAGTTCGCCCGAGACACCCTCGCCCGGCGCAACGTAGAACGTCACCGGTGACGGGTCACCCTCGTGGTGCAGAAATCCGTGCCACTCCGCCGAGTAGGCAAGTCGCTGGCGACTTGGCTCTGTGGGGAGGTAAAAGTTGAACTTCAGATTGTTGAAAAAGTGCAGCGGAGGGTCGGGGTTACCGTTCCCGAACGCAAGCCGCTCATCGAGACGAGTAAGGGTCTCGCGGCGGAACTCGATGCTTCGTTCGATTGGCGGCGTCCAGGTGTCGTTCGCGTAGTAGCGGGCCGCGATGCCCTCGTCCACGAACAGGCCGCCCAGCGCGACCTTCGCAACGGCGAGCACGACGAGTATCCGCAGTCCCGGCAAGTGCCGGCCCGCGGCCCAGGTCCACCAGATCAGCGCGATGGCTGCCGCTTCAAGCGGCCCGATCGGTACACCGTCGAGCCAGCCCCATCCTGCGGCTGGTACGGCGACGAAAGCGCTCCACGCCAGCGGAGAGGCGATCTGGCGGAGGGTATTAGGACGAGCGAATGAAGGATCGGTCGACAATTTTGCTGCGACTATAGTGTATGTGCTGGGAACGCCGCGTTTCGGGAACTGCCCGTTTGAAGCACCGCCACGAGCAGGGCCTCCTCGTGAGCGCCGAGTCCCGAATCTCGTGCTCAACGACTCGGGGCAGGCACTCGCCGTCCCGGAGGCTCGCGGCGGGCATCCTACCCGGCGCGGTCTCCACCGACCTGGCCCAGGGCCGATCCTCTGTGATGCGCCGCTGGTCCCGGCTCTCTGCTCGCTCGCCCCGCACCCAGGGTTGTAGCACTCTTGCGCTCCTTCTTACCTCTCCCTGTCAAGCGACCGGCGGGAACGGGTACTCGCGGTCCCTGAAACTGCCCTCCTGCGCGCCGTACGTGGGATACGCGGCGTCGCCATGGCGGATCGCTCAACGTCGTCGCGATACCCTGCGGTGTCTTCCTGGACCTATCCCTTGTGCGAAACGCCGAAAGTCAATACGCTGTCACCCGGTTCTCTCGCGGTCGACGGGCGCTGGCAAACGCCCGGGAAGGACAGCGCAGTGAGTCGAGCAACTGTGAAACAGGCAGGCCAGATTCGTCCCCGAAGATTTGGGGCGCGCCCGCTCGTCGCTGCCGCACTGCTGCTCCCCTCGCTCACTGCCGTAGATCTGCCTGTCGCCGGCTCTCAGGCACTCGCCGCCGCCGTGCCGCAGCGCCAGGGGCAGAATCGCATCGTTGACGCATTGCCGGGTAGTTGGGGCCATATCTACGCCGACGACCTTCGCTTTCGGACGGTCGACACCGCGCGCCCGGCCATCCTGGTCGCCGGCCTTGCGTTTCAGCAACCATCACTTGGCCAGGGGCCTCCAACACTGCCGCCGAGGCCGGTTCCGGACTTACTAGGGCGCACTGAGAGGGAGGCTCGTCAATTGCTCGAGCGCGCCGGCCTCGGAGTGGGCACGGTGACCACGCGCTCGTCGCCCGCGACACCCGGCACCGTCATCACGCAGACACCACAAGCCGATAGCACTGTGCGCGCGGGCTCAGCGGTGTCGTTCGTCTTGGCCGAGCCCGCGACTCTTTCGGTGCCCGATCTCGTTGGGCGCAGCTTGGCGCAAGCTCGCGCCATCGTCGCGAAGCTCCCGCTGTCGGAGGGGTCAGTCAGCAGGCGCGAGTCGCGGCAGCCGGAGGGCACTGTGCTGGTGCAGCAGCCCGGCGCCCGCACCGAGGTCGTCGTCGGCACAGCAATCGACCTCACGGTTGCCATCCCGAGGACCGTCGCGCTGCCGGACCTCGTGGGTCGTTCGGAATCGGAAGCGCGGCAGCTCCTCGCTCGCGCCGAGCTGAGCGTTCGCACCGTGGAGGAGGCCGAGTCACGCCGGCGACCGGGCACCGTTCTGTCACAAGCGCCGGTCCGCGGCACGCAGCTCGAGGTCGGGGCAGGCGTGGACTTCACAGTGGCGACGCTGATAACGGTCCCTGTGCCCGACCTGGTCGGCCGCACCGAGGCGGAGGCCCGAGTGCTCCTTTTCGCTGCCGAGCTCCTGGCCGGTAGCACGACGAGCCGCGAGTCGCGATTACCGCCTGGGACGGTGCTGGTCCAGTCGATCCAGGCGGGCACCCGCGTCGAGATCGGCCGTGACGTCGACGTGACCGTCGCCCGTCCGGTGACCGTACTCGTTCCAGACCTCGTCGGCCGGAACGAGAGCGCGGCCAGGAGTTTGCTCGACGCTGCCGAGCTCCTGGCTGGTGACACGACAAGCAGTGAGTCGAGAGAACCTCCGGGGACGGTGCTGGTCCAGTCGATCACGGCCGGCACTCCCGTCGAGATCGGCCGTGGCGTCGACGTGATCATCGCTCGGCCGGTCACCGTGCTCGTTCCAGACCTCGTCGGCCGGAACGAGAGCGCGGCCAGGAGCTTGCTCGAGGCCACCGAGTTGGTCGCCGGCAACATCCAGCATCAAGAGTCGGCAGCGCAACCCGGAACCGTACTGGCCCAGTCGCTCAACCCGGGCAGTCTCGTGGAGATTGGCACGGCGGTCCCCATGCTGGTCGCGGTCGTCGAGACCGTGGAGATCCCGGACGTCGTCGGGCTCTCCGTGGAAGCGGCGAGGCGAGATCTGGTGATCGCGCGGCTCGGCGTGGGTAGCGAGGGGTTGCTCGAGACCCGCATCGAAGAAGAGAACACCGTTCTCCAACAGGGCCGCCAGGCGGGAACCGTCGCAGCGGTCGGTACGCCGATCAACCTGGTGATTGCCACGCCGGAAATGATCACCGTGCCGAACGTCGTCAGCCTGAGCGATGCCCAGGCCGCCGGCGCCATCACCGATACCGGCCTGGTGGTGGGCGTACTTACTGAGCGGTTCTCGCTGCAAGCGGGCGGCACGGTGCTGGCGCAGGGACAGGCGGCAAACACTCAAGTTGCATTCGACACGCCGATCGCGCTGCAGGTAGCGCGCCCGCGGACTGTCTGGATGGTGCCGGGCACCCTGTTGTTGCTGGCGATGGCTACGCTGGTGCGTTTGCGGAAAGCGCGTCGAGCTGAAACCGCGCTCCCTGACGAGCGCCCGACCCCCCCGAGGGAGACCAGGGACCTGGCGGAGCTGCCCCAGCTACGGATCCGGCCCGATGCCGATGATGGAACCCAGCGAATGGAGACGCCGGCGAAGCCGCTCACGCGGCTCGAACTTCAATTCAGGGCCGTCGCCGACGCCGGCACCCAAGAAGTCCACGCCGACGGCGATTTGATCGCCTCTGAACGGAGAGCTCATGAGTAGCGTCACCCTAAGCGATACCTTCGCCGCGGCCGACACGGAAAGATGGCGTGCGCGGCTCGAATCAAGTCCGATCTTTGAGGGGCTCGCCGCCACCCTCGCCGGGCGGACCGATATGATGAGCTGGCCCGCAACCCTCCAGGAGATCGCCAAGAAGGTTCCGGACCTGCTGCGGATCGACGTCGGCAAGGTGCTGGTCGGAGGGTGGAAAAAGAGCGAGGAGCTCCGACGCTACGCCGACCCCGAACAGTACCCTCCGGACGAGACCGTTCTCGTCGAGCTCATCCAGCACTCGATCCGTTCCTCGCACGCGCCTCACCTAGACTTTATGATTCGCGACATGCAAGTGAGCCGCGTTGACTTCGAGCTTGACATGACCATCGACGTCGACGGCGCCGTCCTGACGATCCGTGACGGAAAGATCTGGGCGCTGTCGGTTGACACCTGCGTGGCGAGCGGAGAGCTGACGTGCGGGGAGCATTCCCTCATGAAGAAGAAATCCGAGCCCATCGAGTTCCCCGGCACCTATGAGCTCGCACAGCCCGTCCAGATCGCGCCGCCGCCGGACGCGCCGCACGAAATGACCTGGTAGAGAGCCACTGATGCAGGCGGTTGCCTGCTCGAGCCTGCGTGGATCGCGATAGAATCCGAACCTGACCTACCTGACTAAGCATGATGTTGCGACTAGCGGGTGTGATTGGCGTGCTTGTGGCGTGTGCCGCGCTCCAGTTGCCTCTGCGCGGGCAGGCGGGCGTCGCAGCGGCAGCCCCAATCATCGTGCTCGAAACGTCGAAGGGCATTATCGAGTTCGAGACGTATCCCGACACGGCGCCCAAGGCGGTCGCGCACATCGTGGCGCTCGTGGGGAGGAACTTCTACAGGGGGCTCCGCTTCCACCGCGTCGTGCCTGACTTCGTCATCCAGATCGGCGATCCGACGACGCGCGATTTCACCAGGCAGCAGTACTGGGGCAGTTACTCCAGTGGAAATCCGGTGGGGGTGTCGGAGCTGTCTGGGGGCCGGAAGCACGTGGCCGGCGCGGTCTCGTTGGCGCACCTCGGTGACGCGAGCACGGTGGACAGTCAGTTCTTCATCTGCCTGACTGCTCAGCCTCAGCTCGATGGCAAACATCCGGTCATCGGCAAGGTGATCTCAGGCCTGGACGTGGCTCGCACGATCGTTCTGGCCGACCGGCTTGTGCGGGCGAGCGTGCGTTAGATCTCGTAGCGTGCCCCACTTCCCTGTGCTAATCTAGGCGCCAATATGTCGATGTCCCGGCGCACGTTTCTAAAGGCCTCCGTCGCGGGCGGGGTCGGCATCAGCGCGCTCGGCTTCGATCTGCGGCCGGCCTACGCGGCGGTTCGACAACTCAAGATTCGTAACGCGCGCGAGTACAAGACGGTCTGTCCGTACTGCGCTGTTGGCTGCGGCACGATCGCCTACGTGCACGGCAGCGGTGGACTCAACACGACCAACACCATCATCCATGTCGAGGGCGATCCGGACAGCCCGATCAACGGAGGGACGCTGTGCCCGAAGGGCGCCTCGCAGATGCAGTTGGCGATCAGCCCGCGTCTGCGCAAGAGTCCCATGTACCGCGAAGCAGGCGGCAGCGAGTGGCGCGAGGTTGATTGGGACTTCGCGATGGAGTGGTTTGCGCGCAAGTTCAAGGAGTCGCGCGACAACACCTTCATCGAGCAGGATACGCAGGGCCGCACGGTCAATCGCACCAACGGCATCGCGTGGGTCGGTAGCGCGACGGTGGCCAACGAGGACGCGTATCTGATCACGAAGACGATGCGCGCGATGGGGCTGACGTATATAGACCATCAGGCCCGCATATGACACAGCCCCACGGTGGCCAGTTTGGCCGCCACGTTCGGTCGAGGCGCGATGACCAACCACTGGAAGGACATCAAGAACGCCGATGTTGTTCTGGTGATGGGGGCCAATCCGGCTGAGAATCATCCGTGCGGTTTCAAGTGGGCGCTTGAGGCGCGCGACGAAAACGGTGCCACGCTCGTTACGATCGACCCGCGGTACACGCGGACGTCTGCGGTCGCCGACAAGCATCTGCAGATTCGGCCTGGTTCCGACATCGCCATTCTCGGCGGATTGATCCGGTACATGCTCGCCAACGACTTGCACCACGCGGACTACGTGCGGGCGCACACCAACGCGTCATTCATCGTCAGCGGCGATTTCGGGTTCGAAGATGGGCTGTTCTCTGGGTTCGACGAGGCGGCGAGCCGCTACGACAAGACCTCGTGGAGCTACGAGATGGGCCCCGATGGTTTCGTGCGTCGCGACCCGACGCTTGAGCACCCGAGCAGCGTGTTCCAGCTCCTCAAGAACCACTACGAACGCTATACGCCCGCGATGGTGGCGCAGATTGCCGGCTGCTCCGAGGAAAAGTTCCTCGAGATGGCCGACATCATCTGCTCGACGGGCCGGGCGGATCGCGTCGGCACGATCATGTATGCGGTTGGCTGGACCATGCACACAGTGGGCAGCCAGATCATCCGCACCGGGGCGATCCTGCAGTTGCTGCTGGGCAACATCGGCAGACCGGGCGGCGGCATCAACGCCCTGCGCGGGCACGCGAACGTTCAGGGTGCCACGGACCACGCGATCGTGGCCGGCATTCTGCCTGGTTACCTGAGGGTGCCGACGCCCGAACAGGCCACGCTTCAGGATCATCTGGCCGCGTCGACGCCGAGGCCGCTCGTGCCGAACACGGTGAATTACTGGGGCAACTATCCAAAGTTCCTCGTATCGCAACTCAAGGCATGGTTCGGAGACAACGCGACGGCCGCCAACGAGTTTGGCTACCAGTACCTGGGCAAGCAGGACGGCGACGCGACGTGGCTGTCGATCTGGGACGAAGCGCATCAGGGGCGCCTCGAAGGCTTCGTCACGCTCGGGTTCAACCCGTTGCTGGCCGGACCCGATGTGCCGCGGCTGCTGGAATCGATGTCGAAGCTGAAGTGGATGGCGGTCATCGATCCGTTCCTGCTCGACAGTGCCGAGTTCTGGCGCGCGCCAGGCATGGACCCAGCCGAGATCGACACCGAGGTGATGTACATGCCGACCACGCACTGGATCGAGCGCGATGGCTCGTTCACCAACAGTGGCCGGTGGGCCCAGTGGAAAGAGAAGGCGATCGACCCGCCCGAGGGCGTGCAGTCCGACACCTGGGTTCTGTCGGAGTTGTTCTGGCGGGTGAAGGAGCTGTACCAGCAGGAAGGCGGCGCCTACAACGAGCCGATCCAGAACCTGGCCTGGAGCTACTTGAATCCGCGCGAGCCGACGCTGACCGAGCTGGCCAAGGAGATTAACGGATACGACCGCGCGACCGGGCAGCTGCTCACGTCGTTCGCGCAGCTCACGGCGGACGGCGCCACCAGCTCAGGTAACTGGATTTACGCAGGCAGTTACACCGAGGCTGGCAACATGATGGCGCGGCGTGGCACCGATGACCCCACGGGGCTGGGCATGCACCACGACTGGGCATGGAGCTGGCCACTGAACCGGCGTGTGCTCTACAACCGGGCGTCGGCTGACGCAGAGGGACGGCCGTGGGATCAGACGCGATCTGGCATCGCGTGGAATGGCCGCGAGTGGATCGGTGATGTGCCGGACTACGGCCGCACGACTCCGCCGGACGGTGCCGGCGCGTTCATCATGACCGAGGAAGGCGTCGCGCGCCTGTTCAGCAGCGCCCTGGCCGATGGCCCGTTCTCCGAGCACTACGAGCCGGTCGAGAGCCCCACGACTAACCCGCTGCACGAATCGGTCGCGGTGAATCCGGTTATCAACTGGTACGACGGCGTGCGCGAGACGCTGGCTGCCGAGGGCGACGATTTCCCCTATGCGTGCACGGTGTACCGGGTCGTTGAGCACGAGCACTTTGTCACCTTCAACGTGCCGCTACTCGTGGAGGCCATGCCCGATTTCTTCGTTGAGATCCCCGAGGGGTTGGCGGCGGAGAAGGGGATCGAGAACGGTGGTCGCGCGCGGGTCTGGTCCAAGCGGGGCGAGGTCGAGGGCGTCGCCATCGTGACCAAGCGCATCAAGCCGCTCCTGGTCAATGGCAGGACGGTCTGGACCGTCGGCATTCCCGTGCACTGGGGCTTCGTCGGCGTCACGCGTGGAGCGATGGCGAATCTGCTGACGCCGTATATTGGCGACGCCAACACCCGTTGCCCGGAGTTCAAGGCGTTCCTCGTGAACGTGGAAAGGGCGGAACCGCTGTCGACGTAGCGCATCTGAATCCCCATGCCAGATACCCTCGCCATCAAACGGATCTCGGCCACTCCAAGCGCCATGATTCCGTTGTCGTCCTTGCGGTCGAGCGGACCGGTGTACTCGAAGCTGGTCGATATTTCCAAGTGCATCGGGTGCAAGGGGTGTGAGGTTGCCTGCAAGGAATGGAATGACCTGAAGGTGGAGCAGACCTCCAACTTCGGGAGCATGCAGAGCCATCGGGATCTGACATCGAACACCTGGTTGCTGATGCGGTTCAACGAGGTGGCCGTTGGCGACGACGACGTCGACTGGCTGATCAAGAAGGACGCCTGTCTGCACTGCGAGGACCCAGGCTGTTTGTTTGCGTGTCCGGCGCCAGGCGCGATCGTCCAGTATCAAAACGGCATCGTCGACTTCAATCAGGATCAGTGCATCGGGTGTCAGTACTGTGTCTCGGGCTGCCCGTTCGACATTCCGCGATTCGACAAGGAAAGCAAGACCGTCGCGAAGTGCAACATGTGCATCGACCGCGTCGAGGCCGGGCTCGAACCGGCCTGCGTCAAGACCTGTCCGACCAACGCTATCCAGTGGGGCCTCAAGGAGGACATGCTGGCGCTGGCCGAGAAGAAGGTCGAAACAATGCAGCGGCGCGGGTTCGAGCACGCGGCGCTCTATAACCCTGGTGGCGTCGGCGGCACACACATGATGTATGTCGTGCCGCACGGAGACCGGTTGGAGGACTACAGCCTGCCGGCGCACCCCGTGGCGAGTCCCACACCGCTCAGTGGGCTCAACGTGCTGCAACGCGTCGGCTCGTATCTCCTCGGCTTCGGCGTTCTGGGTGCGCTGGGGCACCTGCTGGCCTTTGGCCCGGAGAGTCCGGACAGCGACGAGGGCCCGGACGCGTGAGGCCTCGCCTCCTGCCTCGTTTTTCGTTTCTGGAGCGCGTCGTCCATTGGGTCGTGGGTGTGACCTTCGTGGTGCTTCTGCTCACGGGCCTAGCGTTCTCATACCCGTCGTTGTTCTGGCTCACGACATTCGTCGGGGGAGGGCCGGCCGCGCGGGTCCTGCACCCGCAGGTGGGCGCGGTGTTCGGCGTCGGGCTCTGCGTGATGTTTCTGCTGTGGGTCAAGGATATGTTCCTCGACGCGTTGGACAAGCAGTGGCTGGGAGCCGTCAAGCACTACGCCATGCACGAGCGTGACAAGGTGCCGCCGGCTGGCAAGTACAACGCCGGGCAGAAGATGTTCTTCTGGCTCCAGAGCGTGCTCGGCGTGCTGTTTGTCGTCACGGGCGTGTTGCTGTGGTTCCCGGAGTATTTCGGTGCCGGGTTGCTCAACACGGCGCGGCTGGTCCATTACGTTGCCACACTGGGAGGCGGGTTGTTGCTGATCGTCCACGTGTATCTCGGTACCGTGGCCTACCCTGGCACTGCCCGCAGCATGATTGACGGCAAGGTCACCGAGGCGTGGGCGCGGCACCATCACCCGCGCTGGTCCGGCGACCGAGTCGACGGTTGAATCGCCCGTCGGCGGTGGCGACCCGCCGGGCGGCCCGCGCCACGCGGGCGCGCGCGCTGCTCACCGAACGCCCCCATACCGAACCGCTCCTCGGTTTCTACGTGTCGCTACTCGATTTGCAAGCCGCCGTGTGCGACCGGAACGACGCGGCCCGATGGTTTCCGGCTGTCGAGGCGCCGGCGTCGGAGCAGCCACGGCTGCGGCTCGAGCGTCTCCCGCTCGACGTGCTATCTCCGCGGTTTCGTCGGTTCTGCCAGGGCGTACCGGCGTCGGCGCCAGAGCCGATCAGGCTTGCGGCTCAGGCAGTGTCAGGTGGCGACGCGGCGCGGCGAGCGGAGCTGTTGTTGGCGCTGCTGACGGGGGCCGACTTTGATGCCGCCGCGGCGGCCTTGGGGAGCGAGCCCGTGCCGCTGGCGTTCCTGGCGCGCGGGTTTCTGTCGCCGGTCGCCGAGGCGCTGTCCGAGCTCGTCGATATTCCTGGCGACGCAGAACGCTCACCGTCGTGCTCCTGCTGCGGGTGGCCGCCGCAGGTCTCGCTGCTCAGGGACGAGACGGAGACGCAGGGCATCCGCCGGCTTGTCTGCGCATTTTGCGCTGTGTCCTGGGTGTTTCCCCGGTCGTCCTGTCCTGGCTGTTCCACCACGGACGAGAAAGGTCTCGCACTCCATGTCGGCGACACGACGCCCCACGTGCGCGTCGAGGCGTGCTCACATTGCAACCGCTATCTGAAGTCGGTGGATCTCCGGGTGCTTGGTCTGGCGGAGCCGCTCGTCGACGATCTGGCCACCCCAGAGCTCGACCTCTGGGCGGAGGAGCAGGGGCTCGAGAAGATCACACCAAACCTGCTCGGGCTGTGACAGTCGCGACGGCTGTCGGGCTTATCTGATCTGCAGACTCCGGAACTTCAACGTGCCGCCTGTGGCGCCAGGAGGGCGATCCCGGGCGGAGCTGAACGTGGTGACGGATCGGATTGAGATACCCTAGACCGCGTGTTGGAAGCGGTCGGTCGTGCGCGTGTCGGGCTGCCGGTCGGGTTATGCGCTGCGTTGTGCGTGGCCGGGTGTGCCGCGGCGTGTGGTCAGGCAGGGGGCGACACCGCGCAGGCTGAGGACGGCGAGTTCTACCAAGGGAAAACCGTCAGCATCATTGTCGGATCCGGGGCGGGCGGTGGTTTCGACACGACGGCCCGCCTGGTCGCGCGCCACATCGCCAGGCATATTCCTGGCGCACCCACCATCATCGTCGTCAACATGCCTGGCGGCGGCGGTCTGGTCGCGGCCAATCATGTGTTCAGCGCGGCGGCGAAGGATGGCACCGTCGTGGGTCTCTTTCACGAGGCACAGATGATGAACCAGCTGACCGACAGCGAAGGCGTCAACTTCGACCTGCGCGCGTTCAACTGGCTGGGCAGCTCCTACGACGACCCGAATGTCTGCATTGTTCGCACGGACGCGCCGGTGACGGCCTTCGAGGACCTGGTCGGTCGCGAGATGCCGATCGCGGTCGGCGGGACAGGACCAGGTTCGAACACCTACGACGCGCCGCGCGTGCTGGCGGCGGCGACCGGCGCGAACCTGAGGGCGGTGGCCGGCTATCCGACGACGAACGATGTGCGCATCGGCGTCGAACGCGGAGAGATACAAGGGATGTGCCTGGGCTGGGAGTCGGTGCGGTCGGCGTCGGGGCCGTGGCTGGCGGATGGGTACGCCCGCGTGTTCGTCCAGAACGGGACCCAGCGGCACGCGGATCTGCAGGACGTGCCGCTGGCGATGGAGTTCGCGAAGGACGACGACAGCCGGACGCTATTGCGGCTGGTAGACGCGCCAGGCGCCATGGCCAAGCCGTTTGCGCTCCCACCGGGTGTGGCTCCCGATCGCGTCGAGGTCATGCGCGCGGCGCTTCAGGCCACTTACCGCGATCCGTCGTTTCTCGAGGAAGCCGGCGCCATGAACCTCGCGTTTCAGCCGAAGGGTGCCGACGAGATTCAGCAGATCCTCGACGAGGTACTGGCCACACCACCTGAGATCGCGGCACAGTACCGCCACATCATCCAACCCTGATGTCCGCACACACGGAGTAGCGCATATGAGCAGACCGGTCGACCTGCGTGCGTGGATCGCGCACATCGAAAGCTTGGGGGAGCTCCAGCACGTTGCGGGCGCCCACTGGGATATGGAGATCGGGACGATCTCCGAGATCAACTATCGCCGCAAACCGTCCGCGGCGCTGTTGTTCGATGACATCGTCGGCTACCCGAGCGGTCACCGGGTGTTGACAGGCGCGCTGAGTAACGCACGCCGCATGGCGGTCACGCTTGGGCTTGATGACACCCTCGACACCCCAGCGCTGGTGCAGGCGCTCCGGGGAAAACCGATGCAATGGGAGGCGGCCTCGCCACGCTTCGAACCGACGTTTGTGAAGTCCGGACCGATTCTGGAAAACGTGGTCGCTGGGCCCGATGTCGACCTCACACACTTTCCGGCACCACGCTGGCACGAGCACGACGGCGGCCGGTACATTGGCACCGGCGTGGCGGTCGTGACCAGCGATCCAGACACCGGGCGCATCAACCTCGGTGCGTACCGAATGATGATCCAGGAGGACGGCCGGTCCGCGACCATTAACGCCGAGGCTGGCAAGCAGGGGCGGGCCCAGTACGACCGCTGGTTCGCCAAGGAGGGCAAGGCACCGGTGCTGGCGTCGTTTGGTCACGACCCGTTGCTCCTGATGGTCGCCGGCACAGAGGTGCCCAACACCATAAGCGAGTACGCCTACGCCGGAGCGATGGTGGGGGAAAAGGTGCCGGTCATCCGCGGTGAGGTGACGGGTTTACCGATGCCCGCCGGCGCCGAGATCGTCGTGGAAGGATGGATTCGTCCCGATCGCGTGCTCCAGGAGGGCCCCTTCGGCGAGTGGACCGGCTACTACTCGGGGTCTCTTCGGCCCGTGCCGACGCTCGACATCGAGCGGCTGTACTTCCGCAACAATCCGATCATTCTCGGGACGCCTCCAGGAAAGCCACCCAACGACTATTCCTACATGCGTGCGCTGCTGAAGTCCGCGATGATTCAGGACGAACTCGCCAAGGTCGGCGTTCGCGACGTGCGCGGCGTGTGGGCGCACGAGACGGGCGGCGGGCGGCTGCTGGTGGTGGTTGCGATCAAGCAGCGTTTTTGCGGTCATTCGCGCCAGGCGGGGTACATCGCCGCCCAGTGCCAGGCCGCTGCCTACATGAACCGCTTTGTCATCGTCGTCGATGATGATGTGGATCCCATGAACCTCGAGGAGGTGCTGTGGGCCATGAGTACCCGGTGCGAGCCATCGGAGGACATCGAGATCATGCGGAAGTCGTGGGGCAGCAAGGTGGACCCGATGCTCGCGGATCCCACGGTGCCCTACAACAGCCGCGCACTCATCGATGCATGTCGGCCGTTCGAGAAGCGTGAGACGTTCCCCAGGGTGGCGCAATCGAGCCCAGCACGCGTCCGCGACACGGTCGCCAAGTGGAAGGAGCTGTTCGCCGATCCACGCTTTCCCCTGCCCGACACCGTGATCCCGTCCGGATCGGTCGACGAGGAACCATTGGGCGCAGGCATCACTCCCCTCGACAAGAAGGACTAGTGACGAGCGGCCCGTTCGTCGTGCGCTAAGTGGACGTCTTCTTCTCCGCGCTGTTGCAGGTGCTGGCGCCCCACACGCTGGCCGTCATGCTCCTGGGCATCGCCGTTGGTCTCGTGGTGGGCATTCTGCCCGGACTCGGCGGCGCCGCCACGCTCGCGATGATGCTGCCGTTTGTCTACCCGATGGACGCGATCTCGGCGTTTGCGTTTCTGCTCGGGATGCACGCCGTGACCGCGACGACGGGGGATATCACATCGGTGCTGTTCGGCATTCCCGGTGAGGCGACGTCGGCGGCGACGGTACTGGACGGTTATCCGATGACGCGTCGCGGCGAAGCCGGACGCGCGCTTGGCGCCGTGCTGTTCTCCTCGCTTATCGGTGCGCTGGTGGGCGCCGTCGTGCTCGCGTTATCCGTGCCCGTGATTCGTCCCGTGGTGCTGCAGTTGGGGCCGCCAGAGTTTCTGATGCTCACGGTCCTTGGTCTGAGCTTCATCGTTGCCCTGGCGGGTCGGAACCTGGTGAAGGGATTCATCATGGCGGCCTTCGGGCTCCTGCTCGCGCTGGTCGGTCTCGATCCCCAGAGCAGCATCCCGAGGTTCACCTTCGGACAGTTGTACCTGTGGGAGGGCATCAGCGTGGTGCCGGTGGTAGTGGGACTGTTCGGGGGCGCCGAAGTGCTCCAGTTGATGATGACCGAGCGGAGTATCGCCGAGCCCCGCACCGGCGACCGAATCGCCGGCGTGATGCAGGGGGTGCGCGATACGATCCACCACTGGGGGTTGACGCTTCGCGCGAGCGCGATCGGGCTGGGCATCGGTGTGATCCCAGGGATGGGCGGAGCGGTCTCGCAGTTTGTGGCCTACGCGCACGCGCAGCACACGTCGAGCCATCCCGAGACGTTCGGAAAGGGCAATGTCGAAGGCGTGATTGCGACTGGCGCGGTGAACAACTCGAGGGAAGGCGGCAACCTCATTCCGACCGTTGCGTTTGGCATTCCTGGCAGCATCTCGATGGCGATCCTCCTGAGCGTCTTCCTGCTCAAGGGACTCGTGCCCGGGCCGGACATGCTGACGCGGAACCTGGACGTGACCTACGGCATGGTCTGGATAATCGTGCTCTCCAACCTCATCGCCGTTGCGGTGTCGTTCCTGTTTCTCAACCAGCTTGTGCGCCTCACATATGTGCAGGCCAGAATCCTCGTGCCGTTCTTGATGGTGCTGACCGCGTTCGGCGCGTACACGGCGCACAACAGCCTGGCCGACATTCTGCTGATGCTGGGGGCCACCGTCGTCGGCGTTGCCGCGATCCGGTGGGACTGGCCGCGCGCGCCGCTGTTGCTCGCCCTGGTCCTCGGCGGTATCGCCGAGCGGTACCTCTTTCTGTCCTATTCGCTGTACGAGTGGAGCTGGCTGGCGAGGCCGCTCGTGCTGGTGTTTGCGCTGGTCACGGTTGCTGGTGTGGTGTGGCCGCTGGTGCGAGACCGTCGTGCTGGTCTCGACTCGGCGCGCGCGTTGCCGGTGCGGGCGGACCTCGCCATTACCCTCGGCTTCCTCGTGGCTGGAGGCTGGGTGGTTGTGCAGGCGTTCGAGTGGCCGTTTCGGACCAGCCTGTTTCCCGTTGTGACAGGATCGCTGCTGATTGGGCTGGCGTTGTTGAAGCTCGGCGCGTCGGTTGGACACGTCAGGCACGGCACACAGGACACGGATCAATCGGCCCCCGCCGACCTCCCGGAGGTGTTTGTGACGGCCTCTCGGGAGGAGTGGACGGCGGCAGTCGGGTGGATGGCTGGTTTCTTCCTGATGCTGTGGATGCTCGGTGCCGTCGTGACCGTGCCGCTGTTTGCCGTGGCGTATCTGCTGATCGTCGCACGACGATCGCCGCTGCTGGCGGGCAGCTATGCTCTGGTGTCCTGGATGTTTATCTACGGACTGTTTGATCGTGTGCTGCACATCCCGTTGCCGGCTGGTGCGTTGATAACACGCCTGGGAGGACTGTGATGAAGAAAGCCGTCAGCCTGACGGTCAACGGAGAGTCGTGTGAAGGTGAGGTGGAGCCGCGTACGCTGCTGGTGCATTTCCTGCGCGAACACCTCGGGCTCACGGGTACACACGTTGGCTGCGTCGTCGGCGAGTGTGGGGCCTGCTCAGTGCTGGTTGATGGCACGCTCGTCAAGTCGTGCCTCATGCTGGCCGTGCAGGCGAGCGGATGCGATGTGACGACGATCGAGGGATTGGCGACCGACGGCGCGCTTCATCCCGTTCAGGAGGCATTCGTGAACGGTTTTGCGCTGCAATGCGGTTTTTGCACGCCGGGCTTCGTGATGGCGAGTCATGCACTGCTCACGCGAAACCCTGATCCGACCGAGGAGGAGATCCGGCACGACCTATCGAGCAATCTGTGCATGTGCACGGGATACGTACAAATTGTCGAAGCCGTGAAGCAGGCGGCCGAGCGACTTCGGTAATGACGCAGGACACATTCGTTGGACGGAGCACGCGCAGCAAGGAGGCTCCGCGCCACGCGACCGGGCGCGGGCATTTTGTGGACGACCTCGTGCGGCCACGGATGCTGCACGCATGCATCCTACGGAGTCCGTATGCGCACGCCCGCATCACGTCCGTCGATGCGGAGGCCGCCGTCCAGCTTCAGGGCGTCTATGGCGTCGTAACGCCGGACGATGTCAAGCGCCTGACCCGTCCGTTCAAGCCCGGGCGGTACGCCGCTGGGCTGCGGGTGCCGATCCCCGAATACGCCGGCGCCGTCGACAAGGCGCGGTACGTCGGTGAACCGGTGGCGATCGTCGCTGCGAACACGCCCGCCAGGGCGGAAGACGCTTTGGATGCGATCGAGGTGGACTATGAGGCGCTGCCCGCCGTCGCCAGCACCAAGGCGGCGACAGCGACGTCAGCGCCACTCATCTACGAGGAACTGGACAGCAATGTCGCCTGGCAGGGCCATGTCGCATACGGAGACGTCGACGGGGCGTTTCAGCGTGCCGACCGGATCGTGCGCGAGAACCTGCAGATCCACCGGTACAGTTCGACGCCACTGGAGCCGTTCGGGTGTCTGGTAGAGCACACTCCCGAGCGGCTGACCATCTGGTGCAACTCCCAGTCGCCAGATGTCATTTACGAAGCCATTACCGAAGCGCTTGGCGTCGAGAACGTGCGCGTCATCGTGCCTGACGTTGGCGGCGGATTCGGTCAGAAGATTCATCTCATTCGGAAGTACGCGGTCCTGACCGCGCTGATGGCTGTCCAGACCGGCCGCCCAGTGAAATGGATTGAAGATCGCAGCGAGCACATGATGGCTGGCGGACATGCCTGTGAGCAGGAGTTCGACGTCGAAGCGGCGGTCGCGTCGGATGGCGAAGTGCTGGGACTCAAGATTCTCGACACCGACGACGTCGGCGGGGCGATCAGTACGCTGACGATCCACTTCACCAACAAGCTGAACAATCTGTTCAATACCTACAAAGTGCAGCACCTGCGGCTGGAAGGACGGTCTGTTATCACCAACAAGTGCCCTGTTGTCCCGAACCGTGGCATAGGCAAACCAGGGATGTGCTTCGTCTGGGAGCGCATGATGGACCGTATCGCACAGGAACTTGCGCTGGATCTCATTGAAGTCCGTCGCCGGAACCTGATCGGGGTGGACCAGTTTCCGTACACGACGCCCAACGGCAATATCCACGGCAGTGGCGACTATCAGACGCTGCTCAGCAAGGTGGTCACCAACGTGGGCTATGACGAGGTTCGGCGCCGACAGACTGCTGAGCGCAAGAACGGCACGCTGCTCGGTATCGGCGTGGTGATCGGCATAGAGCCTGGCGGCAGAAACGCGGCGCGCGACATGGCGATCTTTCCCGAGTCGAAGCAGATGCCTGGCGCGGGCGGTGTGGAGGGCGCGAAGGTCAAGCTGGAGAAGAACGGGTCGGTCGTGTTCACGCTCGGGTCGCCGAGTTGTGGGCAGTCGCACGAGACGACGGCGTCTCAGATCATTGCCGATGTCCTGGGCGTGCGACCGGAGCGGGTCGGGATGTCAGGGACGTTTGACTCCGCACTGTCGCCGTGGGGCGTCTCGTCCTCCAACAGCGGCAACAATTTTCATCTGTACGATGTCGGGGCCATCCACGGCGCCGCAACGCGTCTGCGGGACAGGATCTGCACGCTGGCCGCCCACGTCCTCGGGGTGGAGCAGCGCTCCCTGCGGATTGAGGATGGCGTTGTGTATGCGGGCGGCGCTGTGCATGCAGACGGCGTATATGCGGAGGGCGCTGTGCCCGCCGACGCTGTGCCTGCCAACAGAACCAGCGTCACCTTCGCCGAGCTTGGGAAGATCGCCTACGCGAACCAGGCGCAGATGCCGGTCGGCTTCGAGGGCGGGCTCGAGGCGACCTACTATCACAGCCACCCTCACGCGAATCCGCTGATGCTGCCCGATATGCAGGGCCGGGTCCGTGCCCAGTACACGTTCTCATCGGCCGCGCATGCCGCGGTCGTGGAGGTCGATCGCGAGACCGGGCGTGTGCGCGTGCAGCGTTACGTCATCGTGAGCGACAACGGGACGCTCATCAACCCGTCAGTCGTGGACGGACAGATCTATGGTTCGGCGGCACACGGCATTTCGGTGGCGCTCGGCGAAGGCTTTGTCTACGGCGACGACGCGCAGCTCCTGACGCTGACGCTGCTCGACTACGGCAAGTCGACGACGCTGGAAACGCCACGGATCGAAATAGAGCACTACCCGGTTCCCGATCCCTTCACGACGCTCGGTCAGAAGGCGGCGGGAGAAGGCGCCGCGATTCCGTCTCCCGCAGCGATTGCAAGCGCGGTGGAGGATGCGCTGTCGCCCCTTGGCGTCAAGGTCCGGCATCTGCCGCTGTCCCCGGAGCGCGTATGGCAGTTGATCCGTGGGGCGCGCAGTGCGTAGACGGGCGGCGCGAGTGGGTGACCCCGTCGGCACCGGACATGAGGCGTGGCACCTCCTCTGCAAACCGGCTCCGCTCGAGCTACACACAGATAAGAGGGGCACCTCTTGCCTCGCGTCGCGGCTGGCGCCTGACTACGGTTTGCGCCGGAGGTACAACGCCCCATGTCCGGCGGTGACCGCCGGTGACGAGGGGGGATGTATCCGGAGCAAGACCGTAGACAGCGTAAGTCCGAAGCGAGCCCGAGTGTGTGCATTTAGACAAGAGTCCGACGAGCTGAGCCGGTCTTGCGGAGGACACGTCCCTCCTCGTCACCAGATCTGGATCGCACCTGTTGACGTTGGAGGACTCTCGCTACAGCAGCCGAAACACTCGACGCGCGTTGTGTTCGAAGATCGCGGCTTTGTTGGCTGCGGGCAGATCAATCTCTTGCATGGCCTTGAGCGCAACCTCGACGTACTTGCGTCCACCCTGTGTGTCGAACGGCATGTCGGTGGCGAACATCACGCGGTCGGTGCCGAAGAAGTCGAGGCCGCACCGCAACGCCGGAACGGAGCCGATCGTGATCGTGTCGGCGTAGAACTGATGGAAGTAGTCGTGCGGATGTCTGGCCACAGGAACCGGCTCGTTGCGGGCGTGCGCGGCCTTGAGCCACTTGTCGAACCCCTCGCGAATGCGCTCGGACGCGTAGGGTGCAAAGCCGCCAAGGTGGTGTGTGACGATCTTGATGTCCGGGTGCCGGTCGAACACGCCGGAGAAGATGAGTCGCGTCATCGCGGACACGGTGTCGTAGAGCCATCCGATGACCCGCCAGGAGTCGAAGTGGCTTCCGTCCTCCGAGGGGTAGTCCGGCCGGTTAGGCCCTCGCACCGGATGCAGCAAGACCGGAATGTCGAGCGCCGCGGCGCGGTCGAAAATCGGGGCGATGGCGGGGTCGTCAAGGGGGCGTCCCTGGACATCGGTATAGATCTGGACGCCGCGGAATCCCAGCTGCTCGACCGCGCGATCAAGCTCGCCGATCGCGGCGTCGATGTCGTGCATCGGCACGCAGGCGGCGGCACCGACGAATCGGTCGGGATAGCGCGCGACGAGTTCCGCCATTTCGTCGTTGGCAATTCTCGAGAGCTCCAGCGCGTTAGCCGGTTCAGCAACAAGTTCGACGGGCGGATTGGCCGTGTTGATGATCTGCACGTAGCCGTCGCCGGCGATGTCCATCGCGCTGAACCGGGCGTCGAGGTCGAAGAGCGCGGGCATCACGCGCTCCTGATCCCCCAACCGCATCTTCGGGGAGGCGACCTTCAGCCGGGCCTCGCGGTACCGCGGTGTGACGATATGGTTGAAGACGTCAATTTTCATTGGGAGCGTTGAGTGTACCCCGCTGAATTCGAATACTTCTCACCCGAGACCGTGGACGAGGCGTTGGAGTTGCTGGCTCAGCACCGCGACGAGGCGAAGATCCTGGCGGGAGGGCAGAGCCTGCTGCCGATGATGAAGCTGCGCATCGCCAGCCCCCGATACCTGGTGGACGTGAACGGCATCGAGGCGTTGACTGGCCTCAAGCGCGTGGGCGAACGTCTGGTGATGGGCGCGCTCTGCCGGCATGCGGACATCGCGGCGTCGCCGCTCGTCCGCGAGCAGCTGCCGATCATGTGGGATGCCGCAAACCAGACCGCTGACGTGCAGGTTCGCAACCGCGGCACCGTCGCCGGCAGCCTGGCACATGCCGACCCGGCGGGCGACTGGCCAGCTGCGCTTCTGGCGCTCGACACGACCGTCACGATCGCCGGCCCGGACGGCATTCGGGTGACGCCGCTGAGTGGGTTCATCGTCGACGCGTACACCACGCAGCTTGGCGTCAACGAGATGGTGACCGAGGTCTCCGTGGCGATTCCGCCGAAGCCGAACGGGGGCGCCTACGTCAAGTTCGAGAAGCGCGCTGGCGACTTCGCCGTGGCGAGCGTCGGCGTGCAGATCGAGTTGGACGACCGTGAGCACTGTCGGTCGGCGGTGGTGACGTTGGGTGCCCTGGGGGCGAGACCGCTGCGGGCGGCTGCGGCGGAGTCGATGCTGCGAGGGCAGAGGGTTTCGAACGAGTTGCTTGGCGAAGCCGAGCGGCTCGTCCGTGAGTCGGCGGAGCCGTTTGCCGATTCGCGAGGCTCGGTCGCTTACAAGCGCCATCTCGCTGGCGTACTCTTCCAGCGCGCGTTCGCCGTGGCGATGGATCGCGCTCGCGGCCGAGACGTCGCGACGCTGCGTCCTTAGCAACTCGTGCTTATCCGGTTGTTTCAGCAAGCCACCACCGGTAGTGTATCGGCGTGGCGCGCCCGTCGTTTCCGAAGAATCTCCGGGAGTTTCAGCGGCAATTTGCGACCGCCGAGGCCTGTCAGGACTACTTGGCGGCGTGCCGCTGGCCGGACGGCTTTGTGTGTCCCCGGTGCCGGCACGCGCGCGGCTATCGCCTGACCACACACCGGCGCTGGCAATGTGCGGCGTGCCGGTATCAGGTGTCGCTGACCGCCGGGACGATTCTCCACAACACGAAGACGCCGCTCCTGGTGTGGTTCTGGGCGGCCTATTTGACGGTTACCGACAAGCGGGGCCTCTCGGCGCTCCTGCTGCAGCGGCAGTTGGGCCTGCGGCGGTACGAAACGGCGTGGCTGCTGTTGCACAAGCTGCGGCGCGCGATGGTGAACGCGGGGCGGGAGCCCTTGTACGGCGACGTGGAGATCGATGACACCTGGGTGGGCGCGCCCCAGGCCGGCCTGCGCGGCAGTCGCCAACTCAAGGGGCGGAAAGCCGCGCTGGTGCTGGTGGCGGTGGAACGACGCGGGGATCGGTCGGGTCGGGTCCGCATGTCCGTGATCCCGAACTTCAAACAATCGACGATGCTCGCGTTCGTCACTCACCACATTGCGCCGGGGGCGACGGTCTACACCGACGGGCTGAAAAGTTTCGATGGGCTCCAGGCCGCTGACGTGAGACACGTCGCCCGCCCGCAACCGATCCGGAGCGCCCTGCACAGGGGGGTGCCCTCCGTCGTGCCTTTGGCCGACCGCGTCATCGGCAATTGCCAACAGTGGTTGATTGGCACGCACCACGGCGTCAGCAAGGCGCAACTACAGGTCTACCTCGATGAGTTCGTGTTTCGGCACAATCGGCGGCGGCACCCGATGGCCGCCTTTCAGACCCTGCTGGGCCTGGGGACCGGACGGACGCCCACGCCCGCCCGACGGATTCGCGGCGCGCAGGACGTGCGCCCCCCAGGCTGATCGCAAGATATAGGGGTTAGCTGAAACAACCGGATAAGCACGTAGCAGCTAGTCTGGAAGCCCCCGCTCCTCTCGTCATGGACTTCGAAGAGCTCGCGCGACGCCTCCTGGACCCCCACGCGGAGCCCGATCCGGCTCTCGAGCGAACCCGTCGCGCGGCCGTCGCGCTCGTACTGCGGAATCGCTCCGGCCAGCCCGAGGTTCTCCTCATGCAACGCGCCGAGCGCACGGACGACCGCTGGTCGGGCCAGATCGGGCTCCCGGGCGGCCACGCGGAGCCCGGCGATCCGGACCTTCTCGCGACCGCTCTGCGCGAGGCCCGCGAGGAGGTCGGCCTCGAGCTTGGCCGCGACGCGCGTCCGCTGGGACACTTGCTGCCGGTCCAGGCCAGGGCTCGCGGTCGGCTTCTCCCGCTGTGGATCACGCCGTATGTCTTCGCGCTCGAGACTGGCGCCGAGCCCGTGCTCGGCTCCGAGGCCACTGCGGCCTTCTGGTTCCCCCTCGCTCGTGCCCGCGCCGGCGAGTTGCTCTGGACCTACCGCTACCACCGCGAGGGCGAGGAACGCGTGCTCCCGGCGTGGCGCTTCGAGGAGTACGTGGTGTGGGGGCTCACGTACGACATTCTGTCGGGGTTCCTTCGGCTGGCGCCGTGAGTGTTCAGCGGCCGGCCGCAGCGGCAGTGCCGATCGTCGTCCGGTAGCTGAGAGCTGACAGCCACGTGCCGTCGTGATTGACCCAGACGCGTGTGATTTGCAGCGGAGCGCCCCGGTTGGATTGGTGCCGCGCCAGTATCTACACTTAACGGACGCGAGGAGATCAGGATGCGGTTAGACGGAACATTCACTGTCAACGCGGCGCAGACCGATGTCTACGCCTTTCTGACCGATCCGACGACCGTCAGCCAGCACATGCCCGATGTGAAGAACGTCGTCATCGAGGATGCCGACCATTTCACCGTGACCGCGCGTGTCGGGATCTCGCACATCAAAGGCGACGTTGTGATGAAGCTGGCGATCAAGGATCGGCAGCCGCCGATCAGCACGACCGTCGTGGGGAAGGGCACCGGGTTGGCCAGCGCCGTGGATATGGTGACCAGCTTTACGCTCGAACCTGCCGAGGCAGGGGAGACGATCGTCCGCTGGCGCGGAGACGTCACCATCTCAGGAAAGCTGGCGGCGTTTGGTCCTCAGGGCCTCCTGGATCGGATCGCCCGGAAGAACATCGACACGTTCATCGAAGGGATCCGGAACGGCTTGCAGTCCGGCGGTGGGGCGGTCAGTTCCTGAAGACGCGCGCGAGAGGGATCTCGAGACCTGGCAGGAGCGGCGTCGTGAGCACGTCGCCCGCTTCCCGCGAGTGTTCGGCGGGCCGGCCGAAGCGATCGCCCTCCCACCGGTAAACGCGCACGGCGTCGATCTCGGGATCGACGACCCAATACTCCGAGACGCCCGCCTTCTCGTACAACCGCCGCTTGATGGTCTCGTCGCGCTTGCGCGTGCCTTTCGATGCAATCTCGATGACCAACTCGGGGACACCACGGGCATGCAGCGGCGTGATCACGCTGGCCGCCCGTTCGTTCGAGAGATACAGGAGGTCCGGTTCCACGACATCGAAGTCGGAAAACACGACGTCGTAGGGAGCCAGGAAGATCTGGCCGATGGGCCGCGCCTCAAGCCATGTTCCGATCAGCAGGTGCAGGCTTCCCACGAGCCGCTGATGTCTGGTGTTCGGCGACGGCGTCACGTAGTGCTCCCCGTCGATCAACTCGTGTCTCTTCCCATCGTCGGGGAAGAGCACGAAGTCGTCGTAGGTGAGCTTCACGGCGGCGGAACTGGAGGCTCTCATCTGATCCATCCCGGCCATGCGCTCATTCTAGTGTCCGGGACCAGCGGTTGGGTGACAGATATTCCGGAGCGCGGCGCCCGGTTGACGAGGCGCGACGACCGAGAATATCGCGAATATGCGAGGGAGGAGCAACGCTGTCAAACGGGTTGCCCCGCCCGGAATATGTCAGCGAACCGCTGGTCCAGGACACTAGCGCCGTCCACGCGAGTACCATGCCATGTCCGATCGGCCGGAATGCTTCGAGAAACCGCGGCTCGGCGTGCCGCGGTGCGCAAGAAGTGCTCTGACGCTCTCGCACTTTCGTTTGAGGTCCTGCAAGGGGCTATGGCAACCGGCGCGCGGGCAGTACGGTGAATCTGGAACGGCGCGGCAGCCGGTAAATCTCGAAGTGGTGATCGAAAGTGACGATGCAGGTGATCCGCTCGCGTTCGGCCGCGCGGACGAGCGCGGCATCGGCGAAATCCATCGGCAGGTCGCGGTACTTTTGCATCAGCTGTTTCATGCGTGCCAGATCGGCTGCGTCCAGCGGGATCAGGTTCAGGGCTCCATCGGACACCATGTCGCACAGGGCGTCCGGCCCGCGTGGCGTGTCGGCGAGCAGGTGCATGGCCTCGGTCAGCGCCGGCCAGACTGTGGCAAGGGGACCACGAATTGTTTTCAGCGTGTCGACACATCGCGCGTGTGCCGCGTCGTCTCTGTCCAGGAGGGCGATCAGCGCGCTCGCGTCAACGAGGACGTCGGACACGGTGCTTTCGTCGGAGCAGATCTCGGTACTTGACGTGGTTCTGCGCGGAGCGATTCGCCCCGCCCGTGCCGACGACGCCGATGAAAGGCTTCAGGCGGTCGAAAGCGGACTCGCCAGGCGCAGGCGCCCCGTCGCGGTCAGGTGCGTATTGTGCGACCGCCTCTCGCACGACCTCTGATTTCGAGCGCCCCGTGGCGGCGGTGAGCTGGCGGATCTTAGCTTCGGTCTCGGGATCCAGGCGAAGACTGAATGGCATGGGTGATGTCCTACATCAGTGTAGGACGTCATGGGTCGTTCGTCAATGACAGTCCAGGAACATAGTTTCGAGCCGTTCTTGAGTTGATACTGCGGTACTAGCCACCGCCGCTGGCCTGCCCTCGTCCAGCGTCCGGCTACGCCCGGCGGGAAATCTGCCGCCGCTCGCGCTCTGCCGCTCCCGCCGCGAGTAGTCCTTCTGGTCGAACGCCAGCCACCGCGGCATGCACCGACATTGCTCATTCGGAGGTCGCGGATCGCGCGGACCGAACTCGCGGCGAGGAATCGCCGCGGCCGATTTCCGGCTTCGCAGTATGACCGGCTCCGCAATGAAGCGCTGGGGCTCCGAACGGCCGCTGGACGAGGGCAGGCCAACTGCGATGGGTGCGAGCGGCTTCACATGGTGTGAAGGCGTCTCTTTGCCAAGCGTCGTGCGCTCAGGCCGCCTCGTGCTTCCGGCGCAACGCTACGGGACTCCTGGGCAAGAAGTCCCATGCCGGTCCGATCCCGCTCAGGCGGCCGCCCCGGCCGTATAATTCACGCACGTTGGCCTTGACTCCCGGCACTCGCCTCGGCCCGTATGAGATCGTCTCCCCCCTCGGGGCCGGAGGCATGGGCGAGGTGTACAAAGCCCGGGACACCCGCCTCGACCGTACGGTTGCCATCAAGGTGCTGCCCGAGCACGTCGCTTCTGACCCTGCACTCAAGCAGCGGTTCGAGCGGGAGGCGAAAAGCCTTGCCGCGCTGAGCCATCCGCACATCTGCCCCGTCTTCGATGTCGGCCAGCAAGCGGGGATCGACTTCCTGGTCATGGAACACCTGGAGGGCGAGACGCTGGCGCAGCGGCTCGCGAACGGCGCGCTACCGCTCGATCAGGCGCTCCAGGTCGCTATTCAGATCGCCGACGCGCTCGACAAGGCGCACCGCAAAGGCATCGTCCATCGGGATCTCAAGCCGGGCAACATCATGCTGACCAAGAGCGGCGCGAAGCTGCTCGACTTCGGGTTGGCAAAGCTGCGGCCGACCGGTACGACCGGTGGTGTGAACGTGAGTGCTGCGCCCACCGTCAGCGCGCCGCTCACTGGCGCGGGAAGCATCCTCGGCACCTTCCAGTACATGGCCCCGGAGCAGCTCGAAGGTCAGGAGGCGGACGCGCGGACGGACATCTTCGCGTTCGGTGCGATGGTGTACGAGATGGTGACCGGAAAGAGGGCCTTTGAGGGGAAGAGTCAGGCGAGTCTGATCAGCGCGATCATGTCGAGCGAGCCGCAGCCGATGGGCCAGCTTCAGACGGTGACGCCCCCTGCGCTCGACAGGCTTGTCGGCGTGTGTCTGGCGAAGGTGCCGGACGACCGTTGGCAGACGGCTCGCGACGTCCACCGTGAACTGCGTTGGGTGCTCGACCAGCCAGTACTTCCAGTCGGGGCGTTGTCAGTGTCGGCTGCGCGTCCTACGGCGAACTGGCGGACGGCCGGACCGGCCGCGCTTGTGGCCCTGGTGCTAGGTGTCTCGTGCTTATCCGGTTGTTTCAGCTAACCCCTATATCTTGCGATCAGCCTGGGGGGCGCACGTCCTGCGCGCCGCGAATCCGTCGGGCGGGCGTGGGCGTCCGTCCGGTCCCCAGGCCCAGCAGGGTCTGAAAGGCGGCCATCGGGTGCCGCCGCCGATTGTGCCGAAACACGAACTCATCGAGGTAGACCTGTAGTTGCGCCTTACTGACGCCGTGGTGCGTGCCAATCAACCACTGTTGGCAATTGCCGATGACGCGGTCGGCCAAAGGCACGACGGAGGGCACCCCCCTGTGCAGGGCGCTCCGGATCGGTTGCGGGCGGGCGACGTGTCTCACGTCAGCGGCCTGGAGCCCATCGAAACTTTTCAGCCCGTCGGTGTAGACCGTCGCCCCCGGCGCAATGTGGTGAGTGACGAACGCGAGCATCGTCGATTGTTTGAAGTTCGGGATCACGGACATGCGGACCCGACCCGACCGATCCCCGCGTCGTTCCACCGCCACCAGCACCAGCGCGGCTTTCCGCCCCTTGAGTTGGCGACTGCCGCGCAGGCCGGCCTGGGGCGCGCCCACCCAGGTGTCATCGATCTCCACGTCGCCGTACAAGGGCTCCCGCCCCGCGTTCACCATCGCGCGCCGCAGCTTGTGCAACAGCAGCCACGCCGTTTCGTACCGCCGCAGGCCCAACTGCCGCTGCAGCAGGAGCGCCGAGAGGCCCCGCTTGTCGGTAACCGTCAAATAGGCCGCCCAGAACCACACCAGGAGCGGCGTCTTCGTGTTGTGGAGAATCGTCCCGGCGGTCAGCGACACCTGATACCGGCACGCCGCACATTGCCAGCGCCGGTGTGTGGTCAGGTGATAGCCGCGCGCGTGCCGGCACCGGGGACACACAAAGCCGTCCGGCCAGCGGCACGCCGCCAAGTAGTCCTGACAGGCCTCGGCGGTCGCAAATTGCCGCTGAAACTCCCGGAGATTCTTCGGAAACGACGGGCGCGCCACGCCGATACACTACCGGTGGTGGCTTGCTGAAACAACCGGATAAGCACGAGCTGCCTAGGTGTCTTTGCTAAACACGTTGTTCATCCGGAGCACTCTGAAAAGAATGGAGTTTCCAGACCACCGTTCTGACCAGAGGAGGCCCCGGATGACGCTTCATCGTAATGCCAAGACGACCCCGACTTCGCGCCTGGAATTGGTGCGCCGTGTCCTGTTCGATGAGTGGGCGCACGACGCCGTGGCCGAGGGCTACGGCGTAAGTGTCCGCACGGTTGCGAAATGGGTGCGCCGGTTCCGCGAAGAGGGTGCAGCCGGGCTGGAGGACCGATCGTCCCGGCCGCAGCGGACTCCGCATGTCACGCCGGCGATCCGGGTCACGTTCATCCGGCAGCTCCGCGAGCAACACGGCCTGCCGGCCTGGGCCATTGCCCGCGCCTTGCGGATGCCCCGCTCGACGGTGGGGGCCTGGCTGCGGCGGCTGGGACTCAACCGGCTCCCAGGCCCGCCGCCCGTCCCGATCCAGCGCTACGAGTGGCCGCACCCTGGCGATCTGCTACACGTGGACATCAAGCCGCTGGGGCGCTTTCGGCGTGTAGGCCATCGGATTCATGGGAATCCCCGGCAGGCGTCACCGGGGGCGGGCTGGGAGTACGTGCATGTGGCGGTGGACGACCATACGCGGCTGGCCTACGTCGAGGTCCTGGGCGACCAGACGGGGACCACCTGTGCCGCTTTCTTGGACCGAGCCGTCGCTTGGTACGCGGCGCGGCAGATCACCGTCCATCGCGTCATGAGCGATAACGGCAGCGGCTACGTGTCCCGGCGGTTTCGGACAGCCTGTCAGGCCCACGCGCTGCGCCATCTGCGGACGCGCCCCTATACGCCGCGGACCAACGGCAAGGCTGAGCGCTTCATTCAGACGCTGCTGCGTGAGTGGGCCTATGTCCAGCCGTATCAGACGTCTCGCCACCGCCGGCGAGCCCTTCGCCCGTGGCTGCGCTACTACAATCACGACCGGCCGCACGCCAGCTTGCACTATGAACCGCCCGTGTCACGACTCACGAGTGCTGCGTGATGAACAACGTGTTTGACTTCAACACCTAGCAGGCTGCTGAAAAACTCCGTAAAATGGGATCGACAGATCGATCCCGGCGTACTACCATGCTCCCAACACCGCTGAAGGGAGCCCCATCATGCGCGGACACGATGAGCAAAGCACTCACATGTTCAGCTACCTGTCGCCGGAACAGCGCGTGCCAGCCGACCATCCGCTCCGCGCGGTTCGCGCGCTGACGGACGAAGCGCTGAGAACGATGTCGCGCAGGTTCGCCGGCCTGTACGCCAACACAGGGCGTCCGTCGATCCCGCCGGAACAGCTGCTGCGCGCGTTGTTGCTGCAGGTGCTCTACACGGTGCGGAGCGAGCGGCTGCTGATGGAAGAGCTCAATTACAACCTGCTGTTCCGCTGGTTCGTGGGCTTGAATTTGGACGACCCGGTTTGGCATCCCACCACGTTTACCAAGAATCGCGACCGGCTGCTGGCGGGCGATCTCGCGGCCGCCTTCTTTGATGCGGTGCAGGCCCACGCGCGGGCGGCCGGGCTGCTCTCGGACGAACACTTCACTGTGGATGGGACCCAATTGGAAGCGTGGGCCAGCCTGAAGAGCTTTCGGTGCCGGGACGCGGCGGAGAGCGACCCGCCCGATGACCCCGGGAATCCCACGGTCAACTTCCACGGGGAGCGGCGGCGCAACGACACGCACCAGTCGACGACCGATCCGGAGGCGATGCTGCCTCGGAAGGGCCAGGGGAAGGAAGCCAAGCTGGCGTATCTGGGCCACGTGCTGCTGGACAATCGACAGGGACTTGTCGCCAACGTCTGCGCGACTCACGCGACGGGGACCGCCGAACGCGAGGCAGCGGCGCTGTTGCTGGAGGCCAGCGCGCCGCCGGGCAGCACGGTCGGGGCGGACAAGGGCTACGATGTGGCAAGCTTTGTGGCCGCTGTCCGTATCCGGGCCGTCACGCCCCACGTTGCTCAGAAGGTCCGCTGGAGTGCGATCGATGGCCGGACCACGCGGCATGCGGGCTATCACGTCAGTCAGCGGAAACGGAAACTCGTAGAACAGGTCTTTGGCTGGATGAAGACCGTCGGCGGCTTGCGCAAACTCCGGCATCGCGGTGTCGCCCTCGTGGATTGGCAGCTTACCTTCGCCGCCACGGTCTATAACTTGGTCCGGCTGCGGAATCTGGAGGCGAGGTGTCCCTGATCACCGGCCGCGCGTGTCGCCGGCCCCTTGATCGGGGCCAGCGCACAGCCGTGCGCACCGTTGTCGGTCGGTGGTGACTCGCATGATCCTTAGAAAACGGCCCGATCACCCGGGTTCTTCAGCAGCCTGCTAGGTGCCGTTGCGACGGCTGTGTTCCTTCAGCTGGGAACCCAGGCGCCGGCGCCGGCCCTGGTGACTCGCCTCGAACTGGCCCGCGGGCCGGACGCGCCGTCGCTTGGCAACCCGGCGCAGCCCCAAATAGCCATCTCGGCCGACGGGCGCACGATTGCGTTCGCCACTCGACGGCCGGGCACGGGAGGCGGCCGGATCTTCGTGCGGCCGCTGGATGAGCAGCAGGCGGCGGAGATGCCCGGGACTAGAGACGAAAACCGCGCTGTCTATAATCCGGTGTTCTCGCCCGATGGCGCGTGGATCGCCTACCGAACACGGCAGGAAGTCTTCAAAGTGCCGATGAGTGGCGGACGGCCCACGTCCCTCGGGCTCCTCGAGAACGTCTTCGTGAGTCCGGGGCTCTCCTGGAGCGAGGATGACTGGATCTACTACGCCGAGAGTGTCGGTCAGACTGGCAGCGGTGGCCTGTTCCGCGTGCATGCGAGCGGCGGTGAGCCGGAGCGGGTTGTGCCGATCGAAGGGGCTACAGTCGGATGGCCTCAGGCGATTGGCGACGGCCGTTTCGTGCTCTTCAGTTCGACGGTGCCAGGGTCCGGAACCGGTTGGGACGGCGCGCGCATCATGCTACTGGACACACAGACCCGGAGCACGCGCGTCCTGGTAGAGGCGGGAGGCGCGAGGCCAATGGTGACGGCGAGCGGACACCTCCTGTTCGTGCGGGGCGGAAACCTCCTCGCTGCGTCGTTCGACCAGGATCGCCTCCAGGTGAGCGGCACGCCGCGCCAAGTGCTCGATGGGATTCAGTACGACCTCTCCTCCGGTACGGCGCAGTATGCCATTGCCGGTAGCGGAACACTCGTTTACCAGAGCGGGTTGCCGCCGGGGACCAGTCTGCTGTGGGCTGACGTACGCGGTGCGCTTCAGGCGTTTCCCGATGAGCATGTTTACTACGACCCGCGTCTGTCGCCGGATGGTCGCGCCGTAGCGGTGGAGGTGCTCGGAGAGGGAGACGATATCTGGGTGCTCGACTTGGGCCGCGCCACGCAGACCAAGCTCAGTCTGGGTGCCGACGAGGACGAGACGCCGGCCTGGTCGCCGGACGGTGCGTGGGTCGCCTGGTCGACCAACCGGGACGGGCAGCGGGTGATCCTGCGGAGGCGTGCCGACGGGAGTGGCCCCGAGGACACGCTGTGGTCCGGGCCGGAGCATGTGCATGTGTCGATGTATGCGCCCGACGGGCAGTGGCTGCTGTTTGAGAAGCAGACCGTCGAGACGAGCACCGACATCTGGCTTGTGTCGCTGGACGGCTCGGGCACCGAGCGGCTCGTCGTCGGGTCAGCGTTCAACGAGTACGACGCGCGGCTCTCACCCGACGGCCGTTGGCTGGCCTACACGTCGGACGAATCGGGCATCAGCCAAGTCTACGTGCAGCCGTTCCCCGATCTCGATGCGCGATTTCCGATCTCTACCTCTGGAGGCAGTGAGGCGGTATGGGCGCGCGATGGCCGGCGTCTGTTCTATCGGAGTGACACGACCATGTGGGCGGTGTCGGTCGAGCCGGGGGAGACGTTCGAAGCGGGCGTTCCCGAGCCCCTCTTCGAGGATCGGTACGCCCGCAAGGCGGCCAGTCACACCGGCTACGACGTGGGCCGCGACGGCCGGTTCCTCGTCATCGGTGACGACTCGCCGCAGAACGAGACGATGACCGTGATCCTGAACTGGACCGAAGAGCTGAAGCGGCTGGTGCCGACGGAGTAGCGCCTCACGCCGCGCCAGACGCAGCGCCGACGCCCCCCTCGCCTCCGCGGTCAGGACCCGCCTGGAGGTTATGAAACCGCTTCTACTCCTGGAGCAGCGGGATGCTCTCGACCGGCGGCGGCGTCGGACGCGATTCCAGATACGCGTGGATGTGTCCGATGTTCTCATCCGACACAACCCGTTCCGTGTACAGCGGCATCTGGTTCACTGGCCGTCGGATGAATCGAATGAACGCCGCGAGTGGAAGCGTGCGCGGGGCGATGCGAGGACCTGCCGCGCCGCCTTGCCCTTCGAAGCCGTGGCACGCATAACACCCGTGGCTGTCATACAACGTCTTGCCCGTCTCCGGATTGCCGGCGGGTGTCTGGGCCGCCTGTCCCTCGGCTTGCGTCTGAGGCGCCGCCGCCTGGGTCGATGAGGGCGCCTGAGCGGCGGCGATCGCCGCGACGAGCACCGCCACCGAGAAGAAAGTCCAGGTCTTCATCGTGTGGCCTCCTATCGGGGCTGCGTGACCACGTCGATCAGCGACGGCTCGCCGCGTTTCACGACGTCGAGCGCGCGGCGGATCGCCGGGCCCAGCTCGTTCGGGTTGGTGATCGGTCCCTGAGCGTGCACGCCCATGCCTTCCGCGATCTTCGCAAAGTCGACGTTCGGTTCGTCGATCGCCGATCCGATGCGTGCTCGCGTGACGCCGCGGTTGTGGCGATTGGCCATCCGCTGGATGTGCATGACCTCCTGGTGGTAGCTGCGGTTGTTGTGCATCAGCGTGAGCAGCGGAATCTGGTGATGCGCCGCTGTCCACCAGACGCCGGGCGCATAGAGAAAGTCGCCGTCGCCCTGAATGTTGACCGAGATGCGCCCGTGCTTCTTGTTGGCCAACGCCCCGCCGACCGCCGCCGGCGCGCCGTAGCCGACCCCAGCGCCTCCGGAGTCACCGATGTGGTGGTAGTACTGCTGGAAGTCCCACAGCCGCCATACCCAGCCGCTACTGTTGCCGCTCTCGGACACGAGCGACCAGTCTTCGTCCTTGAGCTGATCCCAGACTTCGGCAGCCAGGCGAGCCGTGCTGATCGGCGAGGCGTTCCAGGCGTAAGCTGCCGCGGCTCGCGCAGCCTCCCGGCCGCGGGCATGCGTCGCTTCCAGTCGTTGCCGTCGTTCGCCGAATGCGCTTCGCCGATCGGCGGTGACGAGCCTGCGGCACGCTTCGGTGAGTGCCGGGAGCGTGGCCTCGGCGTCGGCGGCCATCGCGACGTCCACTTCCGGATACCGCTGAAAGTCCTGGAAGTTGCTCTTGGTGAACAGGTCCGACGCGGTGATGCTGATGAGCCGTGTGCCCGGTCTGATGCGAGACCTGGATGTTCGGTGCAACGCATCGCGCATCGCGGACACCGTGCCCCAGAAGTCAAACAACTCGAGCCCCAGGATCACGTCGGCGCCCGCGATCAGCTGGTTCGCACTCTCGGTCTGGTTCAAGGGATGGTGCGACGGGAAGTTCATGCGGCCTCGCCGGTCGATGACCGGTGCCTGCAGCGTCTCTGCGAGCTCGACCAGCAGCGCGATGCCGGCCGGCGTCCGCGCCGCGCGATCCGCCACGATGACCGGGTTCTCCGCGTTGATGAGTAGCTGGGCGGCTTCGGCGACGGCGCCTGAATCGCCCTGGGGCGGCGTCGCCACCGTCAGCTTCGGGACGCGCAGCCGCGACGAAATCTCCGGCGTGATCGGGTCTTCCTGGAGCTCACCGTCGATGACCACGACGACCGGCATCATCGGCGGCGTCATCGCGATCTTGTAGGCGCGCACGGCGGACTCAGCGAAGTGCGGCAGCGAGTGCGGGACGTCGTCCCACTTGACGAAGTCGCGGACCATGGCGGCCGCGTCCTGCACGCTGTGCGCCCACTCCACACCCGGCCGTCGCATCGTGGCATCCAGGTGGTTGCCCGCGAGGATGTACACCGGTACGCGGTCGCAGTAGGCGTTGTAGATGGCCATCGCCGCATGCTGGAGGCCGACGGTGCCATGGCACAGCACGCCCATCGGCTTGCCTTCGACCTTGAAGTAGCCGTGGGCCATCGCCACCGACGATTCCTCGTGCAAGCACGTGAGGAACTCCGGTGCCTGGTTGTTGCCGTAGTTGATGATCGATTCGTGGATGCCGCGGAAGCTCGAACCGGGGTTTGAGGCGATGTATTCGATATCGAGTGACTTGATGACATCCACCATGAAGTCGCCGCCAGGGAGGTCGGTTGTAAGCTCCTCGCCTCCGACCACCGGGTCGACCTCGCGCGCGGCCACCGGCGCGGTGGCGGATCCGCCACCCTGGGCGGCGGGAGCCTGAGCTGGCGTCGCCGGCGCTTGCGGCGCGGCACCCGCAGCGACATCTGGTACGAGCGCGGCAGCGCCCGTGACGGCGGCGCCCTTGAGAAAGTCTCGACGATCTACGGCACGTTTGTCTGACATGGCATCTCCTCGAAATCTGACGCGCAGTGTACCCCCAAACGCGGGAGTCTGGTCTCTGAGTCTACGGCGCGATGTCTTCCAGGCGCCGGTTGCGCGTTTCGAGCATGAACGTTGCGGCCACGGCCCCGACGACGCCTACGACTGCGAACATCAGGAAGACGGCGCCGGTGCCCTGGCCCGCTACGAAGTAGCCCACGAGCAGGGGCCCGGCGGCTGAGGCCAGCCGCAGCCAGCAGGTCGCCGACCCGGTGCCAATGGCGCGCATGCGGGTTGGATAGACCTCCGGAGTATAGAGATACAGCACGGCGTTGACCGAACCGACGATGCCGTAACTGAGCGTGACGAGCACAATCACGGCGGTGACGGCACCCGAGGCAAAGGAGCCGAGCGCGGCCAGGAGCACCGCCCCCGCGACAAAGCAGGCCGTCGCCCAGCGGCGGCGTCCGATCCGGTCGATCGCGAATGCGCATCCGAGCAGGATCGCCACTTGCGCGATGTTGTTGAGTGTGCCCGCCCGCAGCGACTGTGCGATGGTCAAGCCGTACACCTGGTTGTACAGCGTGGGCATCCAGTTATTCAGTCCATTGGTGATGAAGAACGCGCTCGCCCAGAGCGTCCAGACCACCACCGTACGGCGACGGTAGAAGGGGGAGAGCAGCTCGGCCCAACGGGTGCGGTTGTCGCCGGGGGGGACGGCTTGTGTGTCGGTCCGAGCGACCCGCGGCTCCTCGCTTGGCGCTTCATTTTGGGCTGCCTGCGTGCCGAGTGGGGCTGAGCCTTCGATTTCCTCGATGATGGCTTCAGCTTCCTCCATCCGCCCCTTGCCGATTAGCCAGCGCGGCGATTCGCGGAGCCTGAGGAGCAGCCCGGTGATGACCAGACCCGGGACGCCGCCGATCAGGAACATCATTTGCCAGCCGAACAGCGGCACCACGAGCGCGCCGATTTGTCCGGTGACCATGAGTCCGACCGGGAAGATCATTTCGTACAGCAGGAAGAAGCGGCCACGGCCCCGTGCCTTCGATAGCTCGTTGATGTAGACGGCCGCCACGGGTACTTCGCCGCCAACGCCGATGCCCTGTACGAGGCGGAGCGCCAGCAGCGCCGGGAAGTTCCCGGCCAGTGCGCACGCGAGACTCATCAGCGACATCAGCGCGGTCGCGCCCGCCGCGCTGATGATGCGGCCATACCGTTCTGCGATGGCGCCGAAAAAGAGTGCACCGGCAAACTGCCCAAAGTAGCCGGCAGCGATCAACCATCCGATTTGCACGGCCGAGATGTCCCACAGCCCGACGAGCACAGGGAGCACAAACGCCAGTGAGAGCGCGTCAAACGCATCGAAAAACGTCGCGCTGCCCATGATGATGCGCGCCCGCAGGTGCCATCGCGTGATCGGAGCCCGCTCGAGCCGGGCGATCAGATCCGAACTGGAGGGAGGTGCGATCACACGCGGTCCGCGCGATCGCGCCCCATCAGCGCGCGCAGCTCAGAGGCGATGGCGTCGGGATGTTCGATTGGCGTGAGATGCCGACCGTTCTGAAGCACGGTGAGCGTCGACTGGGGTATCGCATCGTGCAGTTGGCGCGCCATTGCGACTGGAGTCGCGTAGTCCTGTTCGCCGACAACGATCGCGACTGGCATTCGGAACGCTGGCAAGTGCGCGCGGACGTCGACGGTGCCCAGCAACATACATGTGGCGGCATAGCAGTCAAGGTCGTTGGCCACAAAGACTGACAGCGCCTGTTGGAGCGCCTCTGGGTGACGGGCACGAAAGTCGTCCGAGAACCACCGCGTCGACTGAAAGTCGAAGAGCGCGGCCATACCCTTGGCGCGCGCCGCGTCGGCCCGCTCCTGGAACTTGGCCGCGGCATCCTTGCCGTACCAGGCCGTGGTATCGATCAGGCCAAGCGACTCGACTCTGTCGGGGTAGAGGCCGGCGAACGCCAGCGCGACGCATCCGCCCATCGAGCATCCGGCGAGGCTCGCGCCGTTCCAGCCGATATGGTCGAGCAACTCTGCCAGATCCTGCGCGAAGAGGTCCGCGGTGAACGGCCCGGCCCTTCGGTCCGACCGGCCATGTCCACGGCAGTCGTAGGCCAGGATCTCCGCTTCCTTCGAGAGCTGCACAACCGTGGCGTTCCAGACGCCGCGGTCCAGGGCCAGGGAATGGATCAGCACGAGCCTCGGTGCGCCAGCCACCGGCGCGGCGTGCTGCGTGTAGGCCAAGGTGGTGCCGTCGGCGAGGGTGACGGTGTCGTCGTGCGGTGTGGTGTCGATCATAGGAGATTGGTCAGGCACGACGTGTCTGTTCGGGAAGGGCGACAGGTTCTGGAGGCGGCGCAGTCAGCGGCACCTGCCATGCGTCATAGCCGTAGAGCCAGGACGTGTCTTCGTTGCCGCCCTTCATCCAGGTATTGGCGCTCGAGATGCGTTGGATGCGCGAGGTCCGTGGCTTACGGTGGGCTTCGTACCGTGTGAAAGCCCCTTCAATATCTTGCCCCTCGCTCTCCGCAAGGCAACGCGTCAGCACGGCGGCATCTTCCATAGCCGTCGCCGCACCCTGCGCCATGTAGGGCGTCATCGGATGGCACGCGTCGCCGAGCAGGACGACCCGGCCCGCACTCCACGTCGGGAGTGGCTCGCGTTCGAGGATGGCCCACTTATGACAGCTTGGGCAGGCGTCCAGCGCCGCGCGCACATCTCCGGTTGTCGACCAGGACTCGCGCGTCAGCCATTCAGATGGTTCGGGCACGCTCGTGATCAGGTAGATCTCGCTCCGATCGGGCTTCGTATAGTAGATGACGAGATGCCGGTCGATACCCCACCATTTCGTCCGCGAGGGTCCCACATCGACGTCGCCCATCTGCGCCGACGGAAAGATGGCGCGGTAGGCGATGCGGCCCCGATGAATCGGTTCGTCAGGACCGATGATCAGGTGACGAGCGGTCGAGTGCACGCCATCGGCGCCGATCACTAGGTCGGCCTGGGCTGAGGAACCGTCCTCAAACGCCAGCGTCACCTGCCCGTCGCTCTCGTGGAGTCCCACCAGGGTCTTCTGCAGCTCGATGATGTCCGAAGGGAGACTGGAGACCAGCGCCTCGTGGAGATCACCGCGGTGCATACACAGATACGGCGCGCCGAAGAGCTCCTCGGGCATGGGTAGCTCACGGAGGACCTCGCCCGTATTCCAGACGCGGTTCAGATGTGAGTACGGTTGAAACGACGTGCCACGGACGCGGGCCTCGATGCCGATCGTGCGCAGCACCTTCACCGAGTTGGGCATCATCTGGATGCCTGCGCCGACACGCGCGAAGCGGCTTGCCTGCTCGTATAGGCGTAGGCCGAATCCCGCGCGCCGAAGTGTGGCCGCGACAGTCAGACCGCCGAGGCCGGCGCCGACGATGGCGATAGTGGGCTTGCCTGTCCGCGTTCGCATCTGTGCCGCACACTATATACCGGCGCTTTTCGCTCGCGAGGCTTCTCACGAATGCGCGCGCGCCCTCCAACTGTCCGCATAACAGCACGGGCTGCTGCTAAAGTATCGGGCATGGTGTGGCGTCGATCGAGTGCACTCGCGCGACTGGCGGTTGCGACCCTGTTGGGTGGCGCGTTAGCCGTGTCGCCCGCGTACACGCAGAGCGCTGACCCAGCCGCTTGGCTCGAACCCTATCGGGACGTGGCGACCAGCCTTATCGACGCGTCAACCAGCGACGACTTCGCGTGGGAGCGCCTGGCGGAGCTGACCGATACCTACGGCCATCGCCTCAGTGGCTCGGAGAACCTGGAACACGCGATCGCGTGGGCGGTCGAGACGATGACCAGCGATGGCCTTGAGCATGTGCGCGCGGAGCCGGTCATGGTGCCTCGGTGGGTGCGCGGTGATGAGCACGCCGAGTTCGTGTCTCGACCCCAGCAGGCCTTGACGATCCTCGGCCTTGGTGGCTCGATTGGGACGCCACCCGGGGGCGTCGAGGGCGACGTCGTCGTCGTGAACAGTTTCGCTGAACTTCGCGCGCGTGCCGCGGACGTGGCGGGGAAGATCGTCCTCTTCAATGCGCCGTTCACGACCTATGGAGACTCGGTGGTGTACCGGACCGACGGTGCGTCCGCGGCGTCGCAGTTTGGCGCCGTCGCGGCGCTGGTGCGCAGCGTCGGGCCAACGGGCCTCCGCACGCCCCACACCGGCAGTTTGCAGTACGAGCCGGGGGCTCCGCCGATTCCGGCGGCGGCGGTCGCCACGGAGGACGCAGATCGGATTGCGCGCCTTCAGGCGCGAGGCGCACCCGTTCGTGTTCGCCTCACCATGGATGCCCGGATGGCAGCGGACGTGGCGTCGGCGAACGTCATCGGTGAGATCCGCGGCAGGGAGCGACCCGAGGAGGTCGTACTGCTCGGCGGCCATCTCGATTCGTGGGACGTTGGCGCCGGTGCGTCGGACGACGCCGTAGGCTGTATCGTCACGTGGGAAGCCGCGCGCCTGATGGTGTCGCTTGGCATCCGGCCGCGCCGCACTGTCCGTATCGTGCTCTGGACCAACGAGGAGAACGGTCTCCGTGGCGCCACCGAGTATGCTGCCCGGTACGCCGAGCAGGCGGCCAACCACGTGCTGGCGATTGAATCTGATTCCGGCGTGTTCGCGCCAGCCAGTATCGGGTTTTCCGGTGGCGGAGCTGCCCGATCGCTGGTCCACGACATCGGCACGCTGCTGACGCCGCTCGGGCTGGAACAGATCGACGGGGGAGGGGGCGGCGCGGACATCGCTCCGATCGCGCGGGCGGGCAGTGTGCCGATGCTGGCGTATCTTGGCAACCCCGCGCGCTACTTCGCTATTCACCATACGCCGGCCGACACGGTCGAGCGCATCGCGCCGGACGAAGTATCGAAAGCGGCGGCGGCGCTCGCGGTCATCGCGTACGTGGTGGCCGAGATGCCGGATCGGCTTCCGCGCTGACGCGCGCGAAAGCGAAGTCCAGGCGAGTCCTGGACAGCGGCTAGCGGAGTTCGGTCAGCGTGACTTCGAGGCTTCTGGTGTCGCGAGGGGCTCGCTGCCACTGCACCAGGATCGGGCTCTGGTACGTGCCTTCAATCAGGCCGTGCGTGCCGTCGTCGCGTTCCGAGACGAGCAGACTGACCGACCGCCGCATCCGGAAGAAACGGGCGGCCGGCACCGCGAGACTGTTCGCGAGCACCTTCTCGACGATGGATCCGCGCAAGCCAAGCGTATCGAGACTCTTGTTCAGCACGCGGACGAAATCGTACTTGGCGTAACCGAGGGTCTTGGCGGGTACTGCGCGGGGATTCGCCAGCGCGTGACGACTCTTTTCGGCGAAGAATCGCAGCGGGTTCCGAAGCACCTCGGCTAGATCGTGCTTCATCAGCAGCGTTTCGTACTCATTCACGGTGAGTGCAGAGTGGCGCTCAGCCGGGTCGAGCACGATCCGTAACTGTCCCTTGCCGACACCCGCGCTCTCGACGAACTCCGACAGACGTTGGTAGAGGCCCAGGCGCGCATCCTTCAAGTTCACGGAATCGATCGGATGCGTCGAGACAGGCACTTCGATACGAGTTGTCCGTACAACGCGCTCGTCGTGGAAGCCGACCATGCGCGTCAGTCGTCGCCGGGGGCGGCCATCAACGATGCCGTCAAGATCGACGAAAAAGACAGACTCGCCAGGGCGATTCGGATGCGTGACACATGGACGCAGACCGCCGGCGATAAACGCCAGGTGTGAGTCGGCGTTCCTGGGCTCGACCTCGCGCTGCTTGGGATCGAGATCGTCACGCCGCTCAAGCCGGTCATGTTCGTATCCGGCACCTTCCGGGAACAGCGCACGAAATGCCTCGAGGTAGTTCGGCAGATGCTCCTGGCGGAGTCGCGCGGTCAGGCTGCGATCGAGAAAGCCCGCCGTCGTATGCGACGACCAGTAGAGGCAGTGCGGATAGGCGGCGAAAGCTTCGTGTTCCGCCGCGAAATGGGATCTCAACTCGACCACGTCGAATCGAGCTTTCGGAAGAAGCTCAAGCGTAACGTCGAGCGGCTGTGACGTCATCAAGTCTCTAAGTATGCACGACTACGTGAGTTAGCGTAACACACCTGCGCGGCCCGACAGGGGCCTTTTTCCTGCAATTCACGCGGTTTGAGGTGAATGCGCCCGGCGATCCTGCCGCGAGGGGACGAATGACTCGTGCGAGTCGCGATCGCCCATCGTACGATAGACCCGTTATGCGTGGCCGACCCGCCTCGCCAGCGCGGATTTCACTTCTGCGTAGCAGACGGTCGAGATGCTCCCTCTGGCACCCGTGGACTGCCTGCTGTTCCTCTGGAGCTACGCGCTCATGAAATCCTCGCCAGTCGTACGGAACCGGATGGGATTGGCGACCGCGTGAAGTTGAAGATCGGAGCAATCCTCGTTGCAGGCGTGTTGCTGGCCGTGTTCGCGCTGCATCTTCCGATCGTCAGGAGCACCGCACTCCGCTACGCGCAGGCAGTCGTGGCGCGTGATGTTGGCGTCACGCTGGAGGCAGGTCGCCTCGATTACAACCTGGCCACATTGCGGATAGGGCTGGCCTCCATTCGGCTCTCGGCGCCCGGCTTCGAGAGCGAGCCGTTCTTCGAAGCCGCCTCGTGCTTATCCGGTTGTTTCAGCAAGCCACCACCGGTAGTGTATCGGCGTGGCGCGCCCGTCGTTTCCGAAGAATCTCCGGGAGTTTCAGCGGCAATTTGCGACCGCCGAGGCCTGTCAGGACTACTTGGCGGCGTGCCGCTGGCCGGACGGCTTTGTGTGTCCCCGGTGCCGGCACGCGCGCGGCTATCGCCTGACCACACACCGGCGCTGGCAATGTGCGGCGTGCCGGTATCAGGTGTCGCTGACCGCCGGGACGATTCTCCACAACACGAAGACGCCGCTCCTGGTGTGGTTCTGGGCGGCCTATTTGACGGTTACCGACAAGCGGGGCCTCTCGGCGCTCCTGCTGCAGCGGCAGTTGGGCCTGCGGCGGTACGAAACGGCGTGGCTGCTGTTGCACAAGCTGCGGCGCGCGATGGTGAACGCGGGGCGGGAGCCCTTGTACGGCGACGTGGAGATCGATGACACCTGGGTGGGCGCGCCCCAGGCCGGCCTGCGCGGCAGTCGCCAACTCAAGGGGCGGAAAGCCGCGCTGGTGCTGGTGGCGGTGGAACGACGCGGGGATCGGTCGGGTCGGGTCCGCATGTCCGTGATCCCGAACTTCAAACAATCGACGATGCTCGCGTTCGTCACTCACCACATTGCGCCGGGGGCGACGGTCTACACCGACGGGCTGAAAAGTTTCGATGGGCTCCAGGCCGCTGACGTGAGACACGTCGCCCGCCCGCAACCGATCCGGAGCGCCCTGCACAGGGGGGTGCCCTCCGTCGTGCCTTTGGCCGACCGCGTCATCGGCAATTGCCAACAGTGGTTGATTGGCACGCACCACGGCGTCAGCAAGGCGCAACTACAGGTCTACCTCGATGAGTTCGTGTTTCGGCACAATCGGCGGCGGCACCCGATGGCCGCCTTTCAGACCCTGCTGGGCCTGGGGACCGGACGGACGCCCACGCCCGCCCGACGGATTCGCGGCGCGCAGGACGTGCGCCCCCCAGGCTGATCGCAAGATATAGGGGTTAGCTGAAACAACCGGATAAGCACGAGCCGACTACGTCTCCGCCACGCTGCCATTCGGCGCGCTCGTTAGCGACATCGCCTTCGCCGACATTACGCTCACCGACGCGCGCGTGGTCGTGCGCCGTCGGCTCGACGGTACGGTCAACCTTCCCGCCGGGGGCGGGACGGACGCGGAGCCCGCGGCGCTTCGCATCGGGAGACTGGATGTCCCGAATCTGGCGATCGAGCTGCGCGACGATCAGGCGGAGGCCTCGTTGCAGATTCCGGCGCTTGCGCTTCTTTTAACGCCGGATGACGGAAGCGTGTCGCTGGACATGCCGGCCGAGGTTCGCGTGGGGAGACGCCAGACGTACGTGTCTCAGCTGCGTGGACACGCGCAGTTCGACGGTCGCGTCCTTCGTGTCGCAGAAGTTGACCTCGCGACAGATGAAGCCGCAGTGACAGTGGACGGCGCGTTCGAGGTCCTCACCGGCACGCCACGACTGGACCTGCGCCTCGGGGGGACGGGCGACATCGCGCGGCTCGCTGGCTGGGGACTGACGGACACGGATCTGCCGCAGGGAACTCTCGCATTCAGCGGGTCGGTTGCGGGCCCAACCGACGATCTTGACGCCCAGATCGAGCTGAGCGCCGAACGGGTGACATGGCGTGACGTTGTGACGGAGGACGTCTTTGCCCGGGTTCACGTGGATCCCGCAGCGGCAGAGATTCAGGAGTTGCGAGCGCGGTTCGCCGAAGGCGTGGTGACCGCGACTGCGATGGTGCCGGTCGCTGGTGATGGTGCCGGTCACGTCGCCGCGTCGTGGTCGGATGTGGATTTCGGGTCCGCAGTGTCCGCGGTTGTTCCCGATCTGGGTCTGGTGCCGTCGGCGCGGCTGTCGGGTGACCTTGAGATCGCGGGCGTGCTGACGGACCCGACAACGTGGACTGCTTCGTCGCGACTGCCGATGGTGCCTGGCCGGAACGCACGGGGGCGGATTAGCGCCGCCGGCGAGATGACGCTCGACGTGCGGGACGGGACCTGGCGTTTGGGGGGTGAGCCCACAGTGGGCGGGATCGCGTCGATCCAGATAGCTGTCGGTGGGCCTCTCGGCGAGGGATCTGAGACATCGATAGCGGCCGGGCCAATCGCTGGCACGCTTCGACTGCTGGGTACGGAAGTGCCCGGATTGCTGGCCGCGCTCAGGACGGTGGGCATTATCACGACGACCGCTGAGGAGATGCTGACGGCTGGGACCGTTGAAGCCAACATGGACGTGAGCGGCCGGGTGGCCGATCCGGTAGTCGGTACGTCGGTCATCGTGCGCGATCTCGTCGGAGCGCAGGTCGTACTGCCATCGCTTGTCGCGCATGTCGAAGGTCGGCCCCTGCAGCCGCGTCTCGTGTTCAGTGCTGAGGCGCCCGGCGCTACCCTGGCCGGGCAGCCTCTGGACCGTCTGCTCGCGGCCGGGCGTTTGACCGATACGTCAATCGTTCTCGACGAGCTGTCGGCGAGGCAGCCCGGGTCTGGCCTTGTGACCGGCAGCGGCGCGTACGACCTGAATTCGGCCGAGTACTCCGCTTCAATTGAAGGGGCGGACTGGGCCCTGACGCCGACGGCTGAGCAGCCGCTGACCGGCAGTCTGAGCGGCGGTTTCGTCGTCGTCGGCACCGTCATGAATCTGAGTGGTACCGGTCACGTCACGCTGACGAATGCGGATTGGCAGGGCACGCCGCTAGGCGACTCGTGCTTATCCGGTTGTTTCAGCTAACCCCTATATCTTGCGATCAGCCTGGGGGGCGCACGTCCTGCGCGCCGCGAATCCGTCGGGCGGGCGTGGGCGTCCGTCCGGTCCCCAGGCCCAGCAGGGTCTGAAAGGCGGCCATCGGGTGCCGCCGCCGATTGTGCCGAAACACGAACTCATCGAGGTAGACCTGTAGTTGCGCCTTGCTGACGCCGTGGTGCGTGCCAATCAACCACTGTTGGCAATTGCCGATGACGCGGTCGGCCAAAGGCACGACGGAGGGCACCCCCCTGTGCAGGGCGCTCCGGATCGGTTGCGGGCGGGCGACGTGTCTCACGTCAGCGGCCTGGAGCCCATCGAAACTTTTCAGCCCGTCGGTGTAGACCGTCGCCCCCGGCGCAATGTGGTGAGTGACGAACGCGAGCATCGTCGATTGTTTGAAGTTCGGGATCACGGACATGCGGACCCGACCCGACCGATCCCCGCGTCGTTCCACCGCCACCAGCACCAGCGCGGCTTTCCGCCCCTTGAGTTGGCGACTGCCGCGCAGGCCGGCCTGGGGCGCGCCCACCCAGGTGTCATCGATCTCCACGTCGCCGTATAAGGGCTCCCGCCCCGCGTTCACCATCGCGCGCCGCAGCTTGTGCAACAGCAGCCACGCCGTTTCGTACCGCCGCAGGCCCAACTGCCGCTGCAGCAGGAGCGCCGAGAGGCCCCGCTTGTCGGTAACCGTCAAATAGGCCGCCCAGAACCACACCAGGAGCGGCGTCTTCGTGTTGTGGAGAATCGTCCCGGCGGTCAGCGACACCTGATACCGGCACGCCGCACATTGCCAGCGCCGGTGTGTGGTCAGGCGATAGCCGCGCGCGTGCCGGCACCGGGGACACACAAAGCCGTCCGGCCAGCGGCACGCCGCCAAGTAGTCCTGACAGGCCTCGGCGGTCGCAAATTGCCGCTGAAACTCCCGGAGATTCTTCGGAAACGACGGGCGCGCCACGCCGATACACTACCGGTGGTGGCTTGCTGAAACAACCGGATAAGCACGAGGCGACTTCGCCGCGTCGGTACGACTCGATGGTAAGGCGGCGGACATCGAGGCGCAGGCTCCCGACTTTGACGTCACGGCAACCGCGCGCGTGCAGCTCGACGAGCCGTACAACGCCCGCGTCAACGCGCGCAGCACACGCCTCGGCCTGGCGCGCGTGCTGCAGGACGTGGAGGTGCCTCTGCCGCTTGCCGGGTACGCCAGTCTCGCGTTGGGATTCGAGGGGCCGCTCAGCGAATGGCGTACCGGCGCGGCGAAGTTGGATATCGCATCACTTGAGGCTACAGCCGGCGATCTTCCGATTCGCCTCATTCAACCGTCTCGCCTGCGGTACGAGGCCGGGCGTGTCGTCGTCGACGGGTTCAAGGCAGACGCGGGCGGCACGACGTTGTCGGTATCCGGCTCGCTGCCCGCGTTCGCGTCGTCCATGCCCGATACATCCGGTCTTCTCATCTCAGTCACAGGTGGCGTTGACGACGTTGCGCGCGCCGTGGCGGCTGCGGGTCTCACGGAGCTTCCGCTGACTGGCGGCAGCGGCCCAGTTGCCTTGCTTGCCCGCGTCACCGGCGCTGTGCAGGCACCGACCGTTGTTGCCGACCTGGAAATGGGACCTGGGGTGATCACGCTGGAGGGCCTCCCGACGGTGACCGGCGTGCAGTTGCGCGCGCATGCCGGGGATGGCTGGATCGAACTGCGCGAGGGGACGGCCACCTATCAGGACGCGACTGTGTCGGTGACGGCTGGGGCGCCGCTGTCGTGGCTTCTGCCTGGAGCCGGATCGGCGGCTGGAGCCGGCGAGGCGAGCGTGCACGCGCGCGCAACGAACATGACACCGGCCGTACTTGCACCGTTTCTGGATGCGGCGACACGGGAGCAAGTGACCGGTTCGGTAGACGTCAGCATGGACGCGGCGAGCGCGGCGCTCGATCTCTCGGCCGTGACGGGTGAGTTGCGAGTCGATCGCCTCGACATCCGGATTGCGGATCTTCCGGTGACCCAGCGTGTGCCGACGCGCATCGTCGCCGCCGGCGGCTTTGCGCGCGTGGCGGACTGGGACTGGGTGGGGCAGGGTGCGACTCTGGCGGTCCAGGGACAGGTGCGCCTGGAGGATCGGCAGGCCGCCATTCTGGCCGACGGCGTGGTGGACATGCGCATGCTGACGCCGTTCATTCGAGACGCGGGCATGACGGCCGCCGGTCGGCTCGTCCCGAGGCTGTCGGTGACCGGTGTGCTTGACAGTCCCAGAATCGACGGCGACCTGACGCTGACCGACGGCGAGATCCGTCTCGCAGACCCGCGGACGATCGTGTCTGAGCTGGCGATGCGCGCCGTGCTCACGCGCACGTCCGCCCGCATTACGTCGCTGACCGGTGCGGTCAACGGCGGCACGCTGAGCGGCGGCGGCGCGCTCGACTACGGAACGGTTGGCGAGATCGCGGCGCAGCTCTCGACCAGCATCCGCGGGATGGCGATGGAGTTCCCCGAAGGGTTGCGCAGTGCAGTCGATGCCGATCTCGACCTCGAATTACTGCGCCCGACGGGACGTCTCACAGGAACAATCAGCGTGACGCAGGGCACGTACCGCGAGCCACTCGCGGTCTTCACCGGCCTGCTGGCAAGCATGCAAGCCGACCGTTCGTCTGCGGGGGGCGGCACGATCGTCGAAGCATCCCCGTTTCTCGACGCGCTGACGCTGGACGTGCGACTCCTGACCGATGAGGACATTTCCGTCGACAACAATTACGGACGATTCCAGCTCGGGGCGGACCTCCGCATTATCGGCACGGCCGCAGCGCCGTTGCTCGCAGGTCGATCCGACTTGCGAGAAGGAGGGCGGCTGTTCGTTGGCCGCAACATCTATTCCGTCGAGTCGGGAACCTTCGATTTCGCGAATCCCGTCACGATCGATCCCAATTTGAATATCGACCTTCGGACCCGCGCGGCCGGGCAGGATATCCAGGTCACGATTACGGGGACATCGACCAGTCCGAGCGTGGATCAGCGGTCGCTCACCGAGCCGGATCTTGGGCGCGCAGAGGTCGCGTCGCTGCTCCTGACGGGTAGACGGCTCGAGAACCTGGCACCTGGTGACGCCGCCTTCGTCGGCACGCAGGTCATCGGGAACTTTTCCGGCGAGGTGCTGGGGTTCGCCAGTCGCGCGGTTGGCCTCGATACGATCAGGCTTGGCGGCGTGGACGAAGGGGCCATCCGGCGCGATCCGACCGCGGTGGCGACCGAGATCGATCCGACGACCCGGCTGACGTTCGGTAAGACGCTTGGCCCAAACGTGGACGTGACATTCTCGCAGAGTCTCCGAGAGAGTGAGGCGCAGACGTGGATCGTCGACTACCGGGCGGCGCGGGCGGTTGAACTGCGGCTGCTGTCGGGTGATGACGATCTGCGGGCCTATAGCTTTCGGCACGACTTGGCGTTTGGCGGTCCTGACCGGGCCACGCGGCCGGCCAGCAACTCGGACCAGGACCGGGATGCTCGCGTCGGCACAGTCAGATTTTCCGGGGAGATGGCCCTCTCGGAGGCGCAGCTTCTCGAGGTGCTGCGGCTGCGGCCTGGCGACAGGTTTGATGTTGCTGACTGGCAGGTGGATCGGGACCGCGTTGAGCAGGAGTACCACGAGGAGGGTTACCTGACGGCGCGCGTCACGCCGATCCGTGCTGATGGTCCAGACGGTGTCGATCTGGAGTATCGAGTCGTGTCAGGGCTGGCCACCGAGATTCGCGTGGTTGGGATCGCCCTGACGTCTTCGCTCCGTACCCGGTTGGCGACGGCGTGGGCTCAATCGGTGTTCGACGATTTTCTCGTCGATGAGGTCTCGGAGATCGTGCGGGGCGAACTCGCCGGAGACCGCTATCTGGATCCGGCGGTCGACGTCAGGATCACCGAGGAGGGCAGTATCCGCGTCTTGTCGGTTGACGTCGAACCTGGTGATCGGTTCGAGCGGACCGTCGTGCGGATCGATGGCGTCGGCGCGTCGTTGGTCGATGACATCACTCGCCAGCTGGCGACGGGCGGTGTGGTCGAGAGCGCTGTCTTGGGCTCTGCGGCGGTCGAGCAAGAAGTTGCCGCGTATCTTCGGGCGATCGGCTATGTGCGCGCTCAGGCGTCGGCCGGTGCGCCGCTATTCGAGGCAGGCACGGCCGTGGTGCCCGTCATCGTCGAGACAGGGCCGGTGTTCACCATTGCGCGCGTGGCGTTCGAGGGTGCGGAACGCACGACCGATGCTGCGCTGCGCGGTACGGCTGGGCTGGTCGAAGGGAGCCGCTACGACCCGGCGGCGGTCGATGCGGCTCGGGATCGGCTGGCAGCGATGTACCGGCGGGAAGGCTTTCCGTCCGCCACGGTCAGCGGCCGGGCCGAGATCGGTCCCGATGGACCGGTGGAGGTGACATTCGCCATCGCCGAGGGCGGGCAGCAGGTACTGGGAGAGGTCGTGGTGATCGGCAATCGCGCGATCGATGCCGACGTCATCGTTCGGGCCGCTAGCCTGCCTATTGGCGCTCCGCTCAGCGTGGACGATCTGTTGCAGGCGCGTGCCCGGGTCTTTGAGACGGGCCTCTTTCGCCATGTCGACGTCCAATCGGAACCGGGGGCGCCCGCGTCCACCGACGGCGGTCAGGTGCCCGTGCGGCTGAGGGTGACCGTCGAGGAGTGGCCGGCTCTGCGCGTGCGCTACGGAGTGCAGGTGAAGGAGGAGCACCCGGAGTCCGAGATCGAGCGCCGCGACCTGGTGCCGGGCCTATCGGCCGATCTCACGAGGCGCACGCTCTTCGGCCGAGCCATCGCCGTTGGTGGAGCCGTCGAATGGCAGCGCCGGGAGCGACTCGGCCGCGTGTTCCTCGATACCAGTTCGCTCTTCGGATTGCCCATCGGTTCATCGCTGGTGGCCGAGCGGTCGCGTCGGGACTTCACGGGGGTGACGCTGGTCTCGGACCGGAGCAGTCTGACGTGGGGGCAGCGCACCCGGGTCGGAAGTCTCAGCCTCTCGTACGCGTACACCTTCGAGCGGAACCACACCTTCGACACCAGGCCCGCCGATCCAGACTTTCTGGCGTTCGACATCACGATCAACATCGCCAGGCTGAACGTAGCGGCGGCCTGGGACTCCCGAGATGACCCGGTCGACACCACGCGCGGGACCTTAACCTCATTCAGTCTCGAGTACGCGCCGGAAGCGGCCGGGTCAGACATCCGATTCGTGCGGTCGGTTGCGCAGGCGTATCACTTTCTTCCATGGAGGGGCCTGGTGTTCGCGTCAGCCGCGCGCGCGGGGCTGGTCGTACCACTTGGCGGGCAGGACCTGATCCCCTCAGAAAGATTCTTCGCCGGCGGCGCGCGCACCTTACGCGGGGTCGCAGAAGGTGGTCTTGGCGCGCGTGACTTTTTCGGGGATCCCGCCGGTGGTGAAGTACTGGCCGTGTTCAACCAGGAAGTGCGCGTGCCGATCTATCGATGGCTGAGGGGCGTGGGGTTCCTGGATGCGGGCAACGTGTTTGCCACGTCGCGTGACGCCAGCTTCGGTGACCTCGTTGGCTCGCTTGGCTTCGGACTTCGCTTGAACTCGCCATTCGCCCTGCTGCGCGCGGACTATGCGCGGTCGATCTGGGGTGAGCCTGCTGGTGTGTCCGGTCGGTGGACGTTCGGCATCGGGCACGCCTTTTAGTCCATCGCGGAAGGGAGCCCTCCACCGCTGGCGCACGAAGGCGCGGCCTATCGCCCCGCACAGTCCGCATGATCTGCAGTACCTCTGGACGCTCCGGTGCGTCTGGCGCGAGCTTGAGAAACTGTTCAAACTGAATCGCCATGCGGTCGGGGCGACCCGCCTGGTAGTGCATGAGCCCACTGTAGTAGTGGGCGTAGGCGTGACTAGGTGCCATCTCGGCGGCGCGGTCGAAAGCGTCGGCAGCTCCGCGCCAGTCCCGGCGACGTGCCAGCACGAGACCCACCTGGTAGTGCGCGGCTGACAGATCGCCGGCCATGGCGGCGGCCTGCTGCGCGGCCTCGAGCGCGGCATCCGTTTGGTCGTCGAGCAGTTGTAGTCCAGACAGGCCGATGAAGTGCCAGACATCGGCTTCCGGCCTGGCGGCAAGCTGACCGTAGGTGTCGCGGGCTTCGTCGGTGGCACCAAGCTTCTGTCGGCTCTGCGCCGCGACGTACAGTGCCTGGGGATCCGCTGCATCGGATGTCGCGTCGATCGCCTGCTGGTACTGCCCCGCTTCAAACAGCAGACGAACCGCGTCGTCCTGCGCCAGCGTACTCAACGGCATCGCGGTCGTGAATCCCGCGACAAGCAGCACCAGTCGAAGCATCGTTGTCATGCTGCAATTGTACCGCGACGATCCGACTGGCGGGAGCCCTCGTCCGCTGCTGTGCCCGCCGCGAAAGACAGGGAGAAGCTGTACCATGAAGCGTGTACGCGTCGCCAGGACCGGCGGCGCGAAGGAGGTAGCGGGATGCGCGGAAACGACACGGTGATTGCTGGGCTCAACGAGGCGCTGCGCGAGGAGTTGACGGCCATCAATCAGTACTTCATACATGCGGAGATGTGCCATAGCTGGGGCTATCACGCGCTGGGCGCCTACGTTCGCAAGCAATCGATCGATGAGATGAAGCATGCCGAACAGCTCATCGAGCGGATCCTGTTTCTTGATGGCACCCCGAAGATGGAGTACCTCGACCTGAACATTGGCGGCAATGTCCGCGAGCAGCTCGAGGCCGACTGCAAGCTCGAGGTAAATGCCGTCGCGATGTACAACAAGTCCATCCAGATGGCGCGCGACGCTGGCGACGACCAGTCGCGCGAACTGTTCTCGACGCTCCTCAAGGATGAGGAACAGCACGTCGACTGGCTTGAGGCGCAACTCCACCTTATCAAGGAAATCGGGTACGAGCAGTACCTGTCTCTCCAGATCGGCGGCCAGAGCGAATAGCGATTAGCGGGCCGACGGTGAGCGTACGCTAGACAGCGTTGGCTTCGACGGTGATCGCGACGTTGCCTCGAATGGCGTTCGAGATCGGGCAACCCTTCTCGGCGCCAGTAGCCAGTTCGCTCAGCGTGGACGGGTCGATGCCCTCCAGGCCCTCGACCGTCGCGGCCAGGTGCGACGAGACGACCTTGATACCCGCGTCACTCAAGTCGGCGGTTATCGTCGCGGTTACACGCACGCGGCGTGCGGAGCCGCCTTTCGTGCCGATCGTGTTGGTAAGGACCATGCCGAAGCAGACGGCGTGGGACGCGGCCATCATTTCCTCGGGTGTCGTGCCATTGTCACCTGTTGAGTCGATGCGGCTTGGGAAGGTCACCGGTAGCGTAAACGCCCCCGTGCCGGCCGTGGCCGTGCCCTTGCCGTCCTTCAGCGTTCCAGTCCATTCCAGATCAACATGCCGCGCAAACGTTGCCATTACGTGTACTCCAGGGAAATCCGGATCTGCGGTGCAGGCCGGAGGGGGTGAGTCACCGAGTGTGCGTCAGAAATCCGAGTATTGCACACCTAGCGCGGATTTCATGAGCGCGTAGCTCCCGAGGAAACCGCAGGCAGTTCACTCCTGCCAGGGGGAGCGCCTCACCCTCCGCTAGGCAGAAGTGAAATCCGCGTTGGGAGTGCCGACGTCAACGGGGTAGTGGTCAAGCTTTGACCACTACCATCAACGGGTGTCGCTGTCCGTCTTGCGATGCTCGGCGTTCCGGAATGCCAGGCTGCGCGCCGGTAGGCGCCACACCGTACGCAGCGACGCTGCAAGTTCGGGGTCCTGTGCGGCAATGGCTTCCGCGAGCGCGATGAACTTCTGGTCGATGCGCGCCAGGCGTGCCTCGTACCTGTCGAGGTCGCCCTTGTGCTGCATATCGCGGCGTAACAGACCGATCTTCTCGACCAGTTCGGTCAGTCTCGCAGCCTCGTCAGGATTCATGCGCTGCCGCACCCTTTCGCTCGACAGTAAGTGTGGCCAAGCGGGTTCAAGGATAGCGTATCGTGCCCGCGGTGCCGATGGGTGTCATGCAGGTGTGACGGGCGCACGAGACGCGGTCCGCTGTGGTGCTGGTCGTCGATTCGCAGTATCGTGAAGGTAACAGGGGGCGTGCCAGCGGAGCACGATGTGAGTTCCGTGACGGCTCAGTGACGACCATGATTGAGGGAAGCTTGAACACGACCAACGTCCTGCTGGGCATCATGGCTGCCGTCAGTGTGGTGCAGGCGCTCGTGCTCGTCGGCGTGTGCGTTGTTGCCCTCCGATTGTACCGACAGACGCTCAAGACGATCACCGATATCGAGGAGCGGCAGATTGCGCCGCTCACGGCCGCCGTGTCCGCGCTCATGGGCACGGTCGACGGGATACTGGCGGACGTGAAGGATGTGACAACCCGTGTCGCGCGGCAGACCGAGCGCGTCGACGAGGCGGTACACCACACCATGCATGCCGCCGAGAACACGGCGCGCCGCGCGTTCGGCTCGGCCGCGCCGCGCGTGCTGCGGATCGCCAAGCTGGCGTTCGGCGTCACGTGCGCACTTCAGGATCTATTCAAAGGTCGGGGCCCGCGCGCGCGATCGACCAAGAAGTCGGGAGAACAAGAAGATGTCAGACAATAGTCGAGGCAACAGTGAAGCTGGAGGTGCCGGGTTCATTCTCGGCCTCCTGACGGGCTCTGTGTTGGGCGTGGCGCTGGGCATGCTGCTCGCGCCGAAGCCTGGTGAGGAGTTGCGGGAGGACCTCGAGGAGCAGGCCCGGCACTTTGGTGAACGGGCCCGCAAATTTAGTGCGAACGCATCAGAACGGTATCCGAGAGCGTCCGAGGTGGCCGCCGATCTGGCCGACCGTGGCCGGAACGTGGTGAGCCACGCGCGCGAGGCCGTGAAGGGCGGCGCTGAGGAACTGCGCGGCTTTGCTGGCCGCAGCGACAGCTCGGCGGACGCGGACGACTCGTCTCATGGCGAACCGGCGACCGACGACGGCGACACCTTCCGTTCCTAGTGGAAAGCGGTAGGCGCGGCGCCCTTCGGCGGGCGCTCGGGTGTTCACGCGCGATAATTGTCGCGTGACCCCGGCTCGGTTCCTGCTCCGTCTTCGCGTGGGGCTTCGCCTGTCCGGTCTTGCCGCGTGGCGTGCGCTCGTGCGGCTCGTCAACGGACACGACCTGACGCACGCCGCCGCGATCTCCTTCTACGCACTACTGTCGTTTTTCCCATTCCTACTGCTGATCATCTCGCTGCTGGGGGCGATCACCGCCGACGAAGCCGATCGGCGGGCGGTGCTGGAATTCGTGTTTCGGTATTTCCCCACGCGTTTGGATTTCGTGACCACGCAGCTGGACGCGTTCCGGCAGACGCGTGTGCAGGTTGGCGTGGTCGGCGGACTGGCGCTGGTGTGGGCCTCGCTTGGCGTGTTCGGCGCGATCACGAGCGCCGTCAATGAGGCGTGGGGGGCCGAAACCCAGCGGAGCTTCCTGAAGCACCGCCTGGTGTCGTTTCTGATGCTCGTGGCAGGAGGCGGCGCCATGGTCGCGGCGCTGCTGCTCGTCAGCACCGCCCAAATGGCCGAGACGTCCTGGTTCGGCGTGGTGTTCGCACAGTTCCAGTGGGTGCAGGCCCTGCAGACGCTCACCTTCAGATACGCGGCCACCATCCTGCTCGTTCTAGCTGTCGGTCTCCTTTTCTACTTTGTTCCCAACGTCAAGATTCGGTTTCGTGATGTGTGGGTGGGGGCCATTCTCACGGGCGTGCTCTGGCGCGTGACGCTGGGCGTGTTCTCGTGGCTCGTCGGCGGCAGTGGGCGGCTGACCATGATTCACGGGTCGATCACAGCGGTCGTTGTATTCTTGCTGTGGATCTACGTGTCCTCGGTCATCCTGATGTACGGCGTGGAATTCACTGCCGCGCACGCCCGCCTGCGCGGGCGGCGCCTGGACGAGATGCCGGCCGGGCCGACGCCGAGATCATGATGTGCATTCGGGTCTTTCGGCCCAGTCCCGTCCACTGACGCCAGGCCTCGGCGCATGCCGGTACCGCCTGCGATACCTCGGAGTTGAACCCCACCGATGCCGAACCGCCTCGCCGAGGAGCAGAGCCCGTATCTGCTCCAGCACAAGGACAACCCAGTCGACTGGTACCCGTGGGGTGACGCGGCGTTCGAGATCGCTCGACGGGAGAACAAGCTGATCTTTCTGTCGGTCGGCTATTCAACGTGCCACTGGTGCCACGTGATGGAGCACGAGAGCTTCGAAGATGCCGGCATTGCCGCCGTGCTCAATCAGCACTACGTGTCGGTCAAGGTTGATCGCGAGGAGCGGCCGGACGTGGACCGCGTGTACATGACGTTCGTACAGGCGACGACCGGAGCCGGGGGATGGCCGATGAGCGTGTGGCTGACGCCGTCGCTCGAACCGTTCTACGGAGGAACCTATTTCCCGCCAACCGCGCGCTGGGGGAGGCCGGGGTTCACCGAAATCCTTGAGGAAGTGGCGCGGGTGTGGCGAGAGGAGCCCGACAAGGTGCTGCAGTCGGCCTCGTCGATTGTCGAACGCTTGCGGTCGCTGGGCGGTCGCTCCGGTAACCCCGTGATGCCAGGGACCGGCGTGCTGGACACCGCCGTCCAGGAGTTTGCCTCGGCGTTTGACCGCGCGCGCGGGGGATTCGGAGATGCGCCGAAGTTTCCCCGCCCGAGCGAGTTGCTGTTTCTGTTTCGGGAACATCGGCGCACCGGCGTTGATGCCCCGCTGGACATGGCATTGCTCACGCTGCGAGCGATGGCGGCCGGCGGCATGCGAGACCATGTCGGCGGCGGGTTTCATCGCTATTCGGTGGATGGCGACTGGCGTGTTCCCCATTTCGAAAAGATGCTGTACGACCAGGCGCAGCTCGTACTCGCGTTCACCGACGCCGCCCAACTCACCAACGACGCGTTCTTCGCCGAGGTCGCGATCGACACGCTGGCGTACGTCCAGCGGGACCTCATGCACAAGGAAGGCGGCTTCTACTCAGCTGAGGACGCCGATAGCGTGCCGCCGGAGCTGGCGACAGAGCCGTCGCCGCACAAGAGCGAAGGGGCGTTCTACATCTGGCGCGACGAGGAGGTTGCCACGGTGACCGGGGAGGACGCCGATGTCGTACGGCTGCGATACGGCATTCTTCCCGACGGCAACGCGCCCTCTGATCCTCAGAACGAATTTACACACCAGAACATTCTGTATGCGGCGAGATCGCTCGAGGAGGTCGCCGCTGCCACTGGTCGTACGGTGGACGAGACGGGCACGTCCCTGTCACGTGGTCGCGCCGCGCTGCTGGCTGTGCGCTCAACCAGGCCCCGGCCTCAACTCGATGACAAAGTGCTCACTGCCTGGAATGGGCTGATGATCGCGGCGTTCGCGCGGGCGGGTCGGGTGCTCGAGGGGAGAGGCGACTACGTCGACGTGGCCGAGCGGGCCGCCGCGTTTGTGCGCACGAACCTCTGGAACGATGACGAGGGCACGCTGCTTCGACGGTACCGCCAGGCTACGGCAGGCGTCGAGGCGTATGCCGAAGACTATGCCTATCTGATATTTGGCCTGTTGGAACTGTTTCAGGCCGATGGGGACGCGGCCTGGCTTGACTGGGCGGTGACGCTGCAGGGGCGTCTTGACGCGGCGTTCTGGGATCCCGTCGATGGAGGGTGGTTCAGCACGACGGGGGAAGACACGTCGATCCTGCTGCGGCTCAAGGAGGAGTACGACGGCGCCGAACCCGCGGCTACGTCGGTGGCGGTGCTGAATCTGCTCGCCCTGTCGCATCTCACCGGTGATACCGCGATAGCCGAGCGGGTGACGACGACGTTCGGCACGCTCGGCGCAAGTGCCTCCATGCGTGGGCGAGGCGTGCCGATGATGCTGGCCGCGCTCTCGACGTATCATGCGGGAGTCCCGCAGATTGCGATTGTGGGAGAGCCGGATGCGGCCGACACGCGGGCGCTGTCGGAGGTCGTGCGGCGGCATTACATACCCACGGCTGTGGTGGTTCCGGTCAGCGAGGCGCAACGTGGGCCGCTGTCGCGACTCCTGCCGTGGACGAGCAGCCTGCGTCAGCGGGAGGGACGGGCAACGGCCTTCGTGTGCCGTGACTTTGCCTGCCAGACCCCAACGACGTCGGTGGATGAGCTGGACGCACAGCTCGAAGGGATCACGCACACGTAGCCAGAGTCCGACGTCCCGGACATGGCGGCATCGGGCGCGTTTTCGCCCTGTCCGTAGTACTTGGATGTGCTGCTAACTCAGGCTACCAGGAGGTGCCACATGCTATTCGTTGCTATGAAGAACTCGAAAACGCGCTAGTTATATGGAATTTCAGGCTGATATCTGGGTCCGCGGCGAGCATCACGCGACCACTCAGGCGATTGGACCGATACCTCGGGAGCCGAGCGGCTGGACCGACGAGGATATCGTGATGGTGCTCGAAGGTATGCTGCGCGCGTTGGAACGCGCAAACGATCCCGATGCAAGTCCGGACCGGCCGGTGTCGCTGCGCGGGTTCAGCTGGATCGTGAACCCCTTCGAAACCGGCGGCGTCGTGATCGCATTGGAATTGACCCTCGGCGCCGTGGTCGCCGGTCCTTTCGATGTGAGCGAGAGTGATTTGAGCGCAAAGATCGAGCGGGTCATGGCGGCGGAGCGCACACCGACACAGTCAGCGGCGCAGACGGTGCACTGACGGTGGTGTTGAACCGCCGTGCGTCGATTGCGCTGATCGCGTGGCTGTTGATGTGTTGCGGAGGCAGCGTCGCGTCGGCGCAGGACGCTGCCGCCGAGCCCCAAGCTCAAGACGCGGTCGAAAGCGCCGCTCAGGGAGAGGTGACAGAGGCGCCAGCCTCTGGTGGCGGGCGGGCCCAATATCCGACATTCCTGGCCAATGCGTTCGTCAACGTGAATATTGGCTACATCGACTACCCCTTCTCAGCCCTGCAGTTAGAGCCGGGACATCGGGCCGAATCGATTCAGGTGCCGCATGCATCCGTGCGAGCAGTGCTCTTCGGTCGGCACTTCGGTCAGTACTTCTCCGGACAGGTGAGCTACATGCGACCGGTCGAGTACGCGAAGTATCAGAACGTGGACGGAGCGGAAAACTCGCGTTCGGCCTGGATGCATTTCGGCACCCTGACCCTCCTGGCGCGCGCGCCGCTTGGCGAACGTCTGTCTGTCTTCGGAGAGGGCGGGCTGGCGGTCACGAGCCGACGCGGCTTCGCCGACGGCGCCGATGTGGTCGTGAAGGACGCGCAGTTCTGGGCTCCACTGGTCGGGGCGGGCCTCGAATACCGCATGAACCAGTCGTGGGATCTCATGTCGAGCGCGACATACATCCCTGCGAACGATGAACATCGTCAGCCGCACACCGTGTTTGCGTCAGCCGGTTTTCGCATCAATTTGCGTCCGCTCCCGGCCGAGCGCGTCAAGGAAACGCAGGATGCGGGCCGTATTGTGCCAGCGAACCTCCTTCAGGTGGGATACGCGACCAACGCGCTCGGCTACGGCGCAAATAACGTCCTGTCAAAGCAAGTCCCGATCTTCTGGCGTGGCAAAGTTGAAGTGCAACACAGCGTGGTGAACGTGCAGTACCACCGCAATGTGTTCTACACGAAGCGAATCTTTGCGCTCGACTTCGGAGCCAGCTACGGGCAGTGGACGAGCGACAGGAACGGAGACACGTTTCGCACGTTCTCCGTGTTCCCGGTGATGCGGTTCACCGTCGTGCGCTCGAGGCCAGCCGATTTCTACGCGTTGTACTCCGTCGCGGGCCCCACCTATATCTCACGAACCGTCATCGACGGCCTTGACACAGGGAGCCACTTTACATTCCAGGACTTCATGGGGATCGGCATGTTCATGGGATCGCGGCGGCAGATCAATCTCGAGATCAATCTCAATCACTATTCCAACGGCAACATCCAACTGGAGAACGCTGGCGTGAAGGTTCCGTTGACGTTTAAGGTCGGCTATGGGTTCTAGTGTGGTTTTCCTGACCTCCAGGCGGGTCCTGACCGCGGACAGCCCCATTCGTGCTCGGCGCCCAAACCACTTGTCATGTTTGTGGCGCCTGCGGCGCGAACGGGACGGCCCCGTCCGCGGCCACCCGCGACGAGATCATGAAACTGGCTCCAGCAGGGCGTCGGTCGCCGCCCTATTGGCTGGGCTGCTGCTGGGTTTGCCGTCGGTAGCGCACGCCGACTGGATCGCGAGTGCGTATCTGGGCCACGCGTGGACGCGTTCGAGCACCGTCACGCTGGGGCTCCCTGACCGCCAGACGGCCGTGGAGATCGCCGGCGTTGATTATCGGGGGGAGTCGTTTCGGTCGCCCCAGTACTACGGGTACCGCGTCACGTGGATTCCCGCCGCGCATTCGTGGATAGGTGTTGAGGCCGAGGTCATCCACGCCAAGGTGTTTGCCGAGGGGGATCGCCGGGTTCGCTTCAGGGGGATGCTCAATGGGGCCAACATCGATGCGGCAATGCCTCTGTCATCCGTTGTCCAGCGCCTCGCGATGTCGCACGGCCTGAACTTCATTTTCGCGAACGTCGTCCTGCGACGTGAATTGGGTCCCGTCGATGCGTCTGGCACACGGCGGTTCGCGATCGTTGCTCGCGTGGGCGCCGGTCCGACGGTCCCCCACGCCGAAACCACCGTCGAGAACGTCAACCGCGATCAGTACGAAAGCGGGGGCCTTGGAGCGCAGGTCGCAGGCGGCTTCGAAGCCATGGTATGGAAGCGGCTTGCCATCCTCGGCGAATACAAGTTCACCCGGGCCACACCTCAGCTCGAGCTGGACGGTGGGACCATCACCGTGCCGGCTCGCAGCCACCATGTCGTCGGCGGCCTCGCCTATCGATTCTGATGCCTGCCACGCGCCGGAGCCAACGGCTCCAGTCGGTGAATCAGCGGAGGGATCAACGCGTGCCGGCCCCCCGAATGGGGCAGCGCAAGACACGCTGGCGAGTTGCCACGTCGATCGTGTGGCTGGCGTTGCTCGCGGTATTGCTACCCGGTGCCGCCGCCTCGGCGCAGGACACGCCCGACGCAGCATCACCGCTGGAGCAGAGCGAAGATACCGACGCGCGCTGCGATGGCCAGGGCTTCTCGACAATCTTCACGTGCATTCCTCACGATCTCCGAAACATGGCCCGGGGCCCGTCGCTGGCCTGGCTTGGGGTAGGAGCTGGTGCAGCGGCGGGTAGTGCGCTGCTGGACGACGAGATCGACCGGGCCCTCAAGGACGGCGATCCGGACGTGTTTCCAAAGGTCGGCGATCAGTTGGGTCAGGCGGGGTTGCATTTTGGCGCACCGATCGCGCTCTATGTCGTAGCGCGCGCGACCGGTCACTCCGATACCGCGGGGTTCGCCGTCACCTTGCTCCGCGCGCAAGTCGCCAACGGCGTCGTGACCCGGTCACTGAAGCTGATACCGCGAGCGCGTCCGTTCCAGGAGAAGGCAAGCACCTGGCACGGTTCGTTTCCGTCGGGCCATACGTCGGCGTCGTTTGCGACCGCCACCGTGGTTCAGCGTCGGTTCGGATGGCGAGCAGGGGTGCCGGCGTACGTGCTGGCGAGCTATGTGGGTCTTTCGCGGTTGCACCGCAACCACTACCTGAGCGACGTGGCCTTCGGTGCCGGGCTCGGTATCGCCGCAGGCTTGGCGGTCAATCAGCCGAGCCGACGAGCGGCGGTTTCACCGATCCTGGCGCCGGGCGTAGCCGGCGTGACGATCGACCTTCGACTCGTTGGTGGGAGCTAGCAGGCTGCTGAAAAACTCCGTGAAATGGGATCGACAGATCGATCCCGGCGTACTACCATGCTCCCAACACCGCTGAAGGGAGCCCCATCATGCGCGGACACGATGAGCAAAGCACTCACATGTTCAGCTACCTGTCGCCGGAACAGCGCGTGCCAGCCGACCATCCGCTCCGCGCGGTTCGCGCGCTGACGGACGAAGCGCTGAGAACGATGTCGCGCAGGTTCGCCGGCCTGTACGCCAACACAGGGCGTCCGTCGATCCCGCCGGAACAGCTGCTGCGCGCGTTGTTGCTGCAGGTGCTCTACACGGTGCGGAGCGAGCGGCTGCTGATGGAAGAGCTCAATTACAACCTGCTGTTCCGCTGGTTCGTGGGCTTGAATTTGGACGACCCGGTTTGGCATCCCACCACGTTTACCAAGAATCGCGACCGGCTGCTGGCGGGCGATCTCGCGGCCGCCTTCTTTGATGCGGTGCAGGCCCACGCGCGGGCGGCCGGGCTGCTCTCGGACGAACACTTCACTGTGGATGGGACCCAATTGGAAGCGTGGGCCAGCCTGAAGAGCTTTCGGTGCCGGGACGCGGCGGAGAGCGACCCGCCCGATGACCCCGGGAATCCCACGGTCAACTTCCACGGGGAGCGGCGGCGCAACGACACGCACCAGTCGACGACCGATCCGGAGGCGATGCTGCCTCGGAAGGGCCAGGGGAAGGAAGCCGAGCTGGCGTATCTGGGCCACGTGCTGCTGGACAATCGACAGGGACTTGTCGCCAACGTCTGCGCGACTCACGCGACGGGGACCGCCGAACGCGAGGCAGCGGCGCTGTTGCTGGAGGCCAGCGCGCCGCCGGGCAGCACGGTCGGGGCGGACAAGGGCTACGATGTGGCAAGCTTTGTGGCCGCTGTCCGTATCCGGGCCGTCACGCCCCACGTTGCTCAGAAGGTCCGCTGGAGTGCGATCGATGGCCGGACCACGCGGCATGCGGGCTATCACGTCAGTCAGCGGAAACGGAAACTCGTAGAACAGGTCTTTGGCTGGATGAAGACCGTCGGCGGCTTGCGCAAACTCCGGCATCGCGGTGTCGCCCTCGTGGATTGGCAGCTTACCTTCGCCGCCACGGTCTATAACTTGGTCCGGCTGCGGAATCTGGAGGCGAGGTGTCCCTGATCACCGGCCGCGCGTGTCGCCGGCCCCTTGATCGGGGCCAGCGCACAGCCGTGCGCACCGTTGTCGGTCGGTGGTGACTCGCATGATCCTTAGAAAACGGCCCGATCACCCGGGTTCTTCAGCAGCCTGCTAGTGGTCTGGTTGTGAATTGGCTTGTGCACCGAGGGCGGTGAGGCGCCCGGCTGGCCAGCGCGGATTTCACCTGTCATGGATTGCGGTTATTTGAGAGCCACGCGCTCGTGAAATCCGCGCCAGGCGCGACGACGGAGCATGCCGGGCGCATGTGACCGAGGAGCAACGCCGCCAGACGGGAGGCATAGAGCGCTTTTCGAATAGCCTTGTGTTTCGGCACTGCGTCTACTCGAACGCCACACGGTCATGAAAAGCGCTTTAGCCGGCCGAATGCCTAACGCGTTTTCGAGTTCTTCATAGTAGACCGGAGCCGAAAACACGCTAGCTGATTCGCAACCAGACCACTAGACGGAGGCCCGAATACCGACTGCTGGATGTCTGGAGGAGAAACATGAAAACGGCCTGTGCAACCCTCGTCCTCACGCTCACCGCTGCGCCGGCGTTTGCCCAGAACGTGAAGATCACGCCGCTCGGCTCTCACGCAGGCGAACTGTGTGCGAACGACCGAGCGACCGTGTTCGAGGACCCAACCGGGGTACGCCTGCTCTACGACCCGGCTCACAGCCTTACCGCCGGAGACGACCCAAGGCTCGGCGACATTCACGTCGTGCTGCTCACCCACATGCATGGGGACCATCTGGGCGATCGCAGGCTTCGAGCCGTGGGCGCGGGCACCTGCGCAAACTCGGAGCGCGTGCCGGCGCCGAACTCCATGACTGCCGAAGTCGTCGTTGCCAAAGACGCCGTGCTCGTCACGACCCGCGCCATGGCCGGGTTCGTGGCCAGCAAGGTTCAAGGGATGCTCGGCCAACCCCTGAGCGTCTGCCCGCAGCCCGTAGCCGCGACGGTTCCTGTCGAGGCGCCCTGCAGGTCCAGCATGGATATCGGCGGGGTGTTTGTCGCGAAGGCGGCTGATGCGGCGCAGGGCGTGGAGATCACGATCGTGTACGCGTCGCACGTGAACAACGCCCCGCCCGCGCTTCTTTCCGAGGCGCACCGAACGGCGCTCGAGGCCGATGGCGCCGTTCTCGAGTACGGCCCTCCCACTGGATATGTCGTCAAGTTCACCAACGGGCTCACAGCCTATCTCTCTGGCGATACCGGCATCCATTCCGAGATGAGAACAGTCGTCAACGAATACCACCACGCCAACCTCGCCGTGCTCAATCTCGGGAACAACCCGGGCATTTATGCCTCCGGAGCACATGTGATCAACGAGCTCGTCCAACCGGCGTCGGTGATTCTCACGCACGCCAACGAGCCCGCGACGGAAGGCGGGAGGCTGCGGCCACAGTCGCGCACGGCCGCGCTCATCGAGCAGCTGGAGCCACCGGCGCACCTCGCCATTAGCGGGCGCACGATGGAGTTCGACGGGCAGGGGCGGTGTGTGGCGGGGTGTTGATCCAAAATGGTTTGGTCACCAACTTTCAAGAATCTTTCAAGATCGGACTCTGCCGTCGATTCGATAGAATCAGTAAGTTCCACGCACTGAACAACATGCCGGGGTGGCGGAACTGGCAGACGCACGGGACTTAAAATCCCGAGTTGCGCAAGCGACGTGCGGGTTCGATTCCCGCCCCCGGCACCTATTTACTAAGTATTTTTGCTTCACCCCGATTGCGCCTCGGCGGTTTTATACGCGTTGGCGGATGGCATGCGAGGCCGCGGGTGTTTGCGGGGCTCATTCCTCACGATTTACGACGGAGCGCCGTGCGTGAAATGGAGCGCCGGCAGATCCCTCGTCAGGTGAGCGGGACCGTCAGTCCGCCTGTCGGGGCGCGGGTCGGGCGCGTTGGCGGGTCTGGACGACAGTTTTCGCTGGGCTCAATCAACTGCTCTCGTCTCGTCAAGCGGGCTGGGCTTGATCGAGACTGAAGACTCAGCGATTCCGAACAGGGCCGAGGGACGATAGGAAACATTAGTGGGGTCCGAAGTGAAATTGGCGAGGCAGGGTCCCGCAGGAGGAATCGAAGCAGCGCCGCGGGCGTCACTTGTGTGGTAGCGTGTGCCCTTCAATCCAGCCGAAAAGGAAGCGTGACATGGGCCTTAGCATCCAGTTCCTCAGCTATTCCCACTCGACGTGGACCCGGTCTGCGTCCGGGAGCACGACCGACGCTGTTTTGCAGAACCTGGAAACGTCGCCGGCCGAGTCTTTGCCTTATGGCGGCTCCACGAGCATCTCGGTCAGTCAGAACGCCCTGAAGTTGGTGGCGTCCGGGGATATGGATATCTACTGTACGTGGATCGACCAGACCGGGTGGCGGTTCGGTGTCAAGGCGATCTACCCGGTACACGTCTTCACGGTGGGTAAGGCTCCTTACTGGCAGACCATGCACGACGCGCCGACCGGTACGCCCGGTACGCCGATCTTTCACACGCAGGGAGGTGATGTGTCGGCGCCGTACAACTGGAGCTGGACGCTGGCGACGCCACTCACAATCCAAGGCAGCGCGCCGGGATTGGAGTACACGGTTGCGGGATACAAGATCACGGCCGTGCCTACGTCGAAGCACGATGACCTCTCGATCCTCGTGACCCTTAGCGACACTTGATCGTTGCAGCCGGCTGCGTTTCGGCGCCCGGGCCGATCTCCATGGCGCCGCAACGCTCGAGAACCGGCGTGTAGGAGCAACGACTTCAGCAGAACCTGGAGTACCCATCATGGCAGCAGCAGCGGTGACTCTGAATATTTATTGGACGGGAGAGGAATGGCAGGCCATCTTATCGGTCGCCGAGCCGCAGATAATGACTATTCCCGAAGGCGAGGCTGGTGCCAGGGCTCTTGCAACCGCGATGAGAGGTGGCTGGGGAGGTGTAGAAAGCTGGCTGACCGAGGTCGGGGGCAGTGAGGCTCAAGGCATCATCGACCAGGCCGAGGTTCTCCTCAGAACGTCCAATACCTTGATGTTGAACGACGCCTTCGTGTACGACGTCGTGGCGGGGGCGGACGATGCGTCACTCCTTGGCGAGCTTGAGGCTGTCGGAGAAGCTCTTACACTTCTTGTATAGCGAGGCAGTTGGCACCCGAACCGACGGCCGTTAGACGTTCGTAAGTCGCTCGGTGGCGACGACCTCATCCGGGGGCGGCAGGCTGCCCGTCAGGAAGTCCAGGAGCTTGTAGCTGGACTCGTCCCGGACAACGGTGACCGACAGCACGGCGTCGGGTGTCGCATTCTGGATCGACGGCTTGGCGCTCAGCGCCGCCGCGGCCTCCACGAACAGCATCGTTCCCAGCGGGCGAAGCACGTCACCACCGAAGATGTCGCCGATTTTGCCGTTGAACGTGCTGGTGAGCGCGGCCCCGAACTTCGCGAGCTCCTTGACCGCCTTTTCTGGCTCGGCACTCTGCGCCGTGCGGAACGCGTTCATGCGCGTGCCCGCCTCATACGCACCCTTGACGATTTCGTTTTCCACGATCAGCAGGTGACGGATGAAGTCCCGTCGGTTGTTCTTGTTGCTGCTGACACGCCCGATTATCTGGGCCGCCTTGCCCGGCTCGTAGTAGGGGGCCAGTTTCTGGAACCCGGCGGTGTTGCGCAACCGATCCCGAATCTGCTGGAGTTGCGCCGCCAAAGCGGCGGTCGTCCGCCCCAGCCCCATCATCGCCTTCTGTGAGGCGAGATCCGGCCAATTCCAGTACACGTCCCTGGTCGGTCGCATCTTTCCCCTGGTGATCCTGAAGCCGTTTGACGGAGGGATCGCAGCATAGACGAGAAGTTGGTTCGGCCTGGACTGTGTCCTTGTACTTCTTGCGCGCCTGGAAGTAGTAGAAGAGGACGAGGCGCTTCAGCGCACGCTGGAGGCGCAGCGACATCTCCAGATAACGAGGGTCCTTCTTACCCGGTGCGTTCACCCACGCTGACGTCACCGCCTCGGCGACACTGAGGTCGAGAGAGATCAACGTATTGCCAAACACGCCCGAACCGTTGGACGTCTTCGCCTCGATGGCCGCATCCAGGCTGTTCAGCCACACGTCAAACGACGGCGTCGACGGGGCCTCTCGCGTGGCTCCGAAGTGCGTCGGGAAGTAGGCGTCGACATACGGAATGAGCCGGTCTCGGACTTCGTCCGTGCTCATCTGCGCAACCGCCTGTTTGAAGGCATAGGCGTAGCTGAGGCCGGCTTGAGAATGCGTTCGCACCGCGTTGCCCAGCCCGGTCTTCCACCCGACGCCGATGGTCAGCGCGCTGTTGAGCTGCATCTTGCGTTGGGCGACGGTGACGGCATCCTTCGCCTGGCCATCGTAGAGCAGGATCCGTCCGTCGTCCTCGACGGCGGTGACCTTGCCCAAGGCCTGGTTCAGATGGGTCACATCCCGCGAGAAGAATGGCATCGACAGCGACACGTGGCTCTGCCGGTCAATGCCGTGGCTCAGCGTGCCCTCGCCCAAGGCCACACCCGGCACCTGCTTGACGAGCAGGGTGTTGAAGTCACCGTTCAGCGCCTTCTGCAACATCGACTGGACCGCCGCGGCCGGCGTCTGTGAGAAGTCGAAGGTGACGTCGAACAGCGCGCTCTTCGTCGTCGTCTTCTGGTAGGTGGCAGCGACGCTGAATTCATACTTGCGTTTGAGGGCCGCCAGCGCCTTCTCGTAGAACTCCTTCCGCTTGGCGAGCAGCAGGTTGATCGTCTTCCGTACCTTGTCGAGGCTCTGCAGCTTGAACCGCGCGTCCAGGAACGCAGACAGCTTCGATTTCAGCAGGTCATCGAGCTTGTCGAAATCGGCCTGTGACAGGACGCGCCGCGCGACGTCGAGGTTGAGCCGGTCCTCCACGAACTGCTGGAGCTTGCCCAGCAACGCGCCGGTCGTGTCGGGGTCCAGGAACTGATGCACCCGGGCTGCGTTTGTCTGGAGCTTCGCGAACTCGGCCGAGCTGTTCAGCGCGGCGAGAATGCCCTCGGCCGCCATCGACTCAACCAGCTGGCCTTCAGGACTGGTCGGAAAGTCGGTCTTGGCGAGCTGAGCGCGAAGCAGGGCCGCGACGGCGTCCTGGTCGGTCCCGGCGATCCTGCCGGCCAGATCTCGAATCGGCGCGAGATCGGTCCTGTCGTCCACGAATTTCCACAGCAGCGTCGAGGTTTGATGGCCAAGGGCGTCCCACTGCTTGACGAAGCCCTTGACCTGCGAGACCCCCTGAGTGAATGCCGCCTCCGGACTCACACCGGTGAGCGTCGTGACGAGCTCCTGCACGTAGTCGGCACTGAGCCCGGCAAGGGCGTTCGAAAGGTCGGTCTGTGGGTCGGTCCACTTGTCGATCGTCTGCAGGTCCTGAACGATCTGGGCGCCATGGACGCCGAACACCGCTTTGATGAAGTCGTCGGCCGTGTCGGGCAGGAACTTCGTGAAGTCGGCCTGGACGGACGCGCCGGCATCGAACGCGAAGTTCCAGCCTTTCGTCGACAGCCTGAAGATGCGGAGCCGGACGAGCTGTTCTGAAGGCAGGAGCGACTGACGACTGAGGGCCAGTGCATACTTGCCGCTGGCCCGAAAGCCCAGGGCAGCGTTGACTCCCAATTGGAGCCGGAGGCCGATGTCACCAGTCAGGCCGCCCAGCTTCGCCTCGCGCACCCAGTTGAAGTCGTAGCCGAACGTCACCCCGAGGTTGGCGGCCACCGACCCGTTGATCTCGGCGACGAGCCAGGTGCCCGGCTCGAGGTCGCCCGCCGTCTCGACCTGTCGCGGCAGCTTCCAGGAATCGACGACATTGGTCACGGCAGTGCGGGCGCCCAGGTCCTTGGGTAGCCGACGCACCACCCCGAATGCGCCCGACTTCTGGCCATCGGCGCCGATCGTGACCGAGCCGCCGGCGCCCAGGCCCAGCGCGCCGCTCGCGGCGCCTTTCAGGTCGTAGCCCCACGACAGCATGAGGTAGCTGTGCTGCGCGTCGGTGGGGAAGCTCAGCGCGGTGGTCAGATTCTCGTTCGGGCTCAGCGCGGCGAGCAGTTTGCTCGGGTCCGGATACACCCCAATGCCCCACGACGCCGACGCACTGTTGGTGAAGCTCACCTCACCGAGTTGAACCTTCCCGGCCGACGCGCTGGCCGACACCTCACCGATGTCGATCTGGCGGGGCGGGAACGGCGTGTTCTGCGCCAACGCCAGCGCAACGTCGGAATCCTGGGCTGTCTCGAAGCTGATCTTGGCTTGCCTGCCGCCCGCACCGAGCGTTTTCGTGATCTCGAACTGGTCGCTCACGCGTGCCTCCTGAATTCTCCGGAGTCCGTGGCACCGCTCCCGGTGTAAAGAGAGGCGCCATCTTACACCCCAAGGCTCTGGTGCAGACGGCGGAAGGCAGCGTCATGCTTTGCGTGTCGAGTACCGCTTTCGAAGGGTGCCTATAGCAACTGTATTAGCGGGCTCTCGAAAGTTAACGCCCTGTTCTGCGACCCTGCGCGTTGTTGCATGAAGCCCTGCGCGGCACTGACGCCCCTATGTGTCAAGACATTCCTTTAGGCGGCCTGGGTGACGTGTTGGCGCATGCGGAAGTCTGTCATAACCCGTTGGTAAATCTCGCGGGCGAGAAAGCGTTTGAGGCACCGGATGATCTCGCGTTTGGTCCGGCCGTCAGTGGTGCGTCGTGCGACGTAGGCGACGGTCGGCTGGTGGAACCGCATCCGGACGATGACGGCTCGATAGAGGGCGGCGTTCGCCTGTCGGTGGCCGCCACGATTGAGGCGGTGCCGGCCGGTGGTCCTTCCGGACGAGGCCGGGATCGGACACGCGCCGCAGAGCTTCGCGAAGGCAGCTTCCGAGCGAATCCGGTCGGGGTTGTCGCCGAAGAGGATGAGCAGCTGGGCCGCGGTACCGGCGCCGACCCCGAAGCCCTCACGGAGGGTGGGCGACGTCTCAGTCGTGAGTCGGTCGAGGTACTGGTCGTGCGTCGCGATTTCCTCGGCGAGAGCGATCCAGCGACGGGCCAGCGCCCGGAGCGTGTGCTTGCCGGAGGCGGTGGGCGTGTCGAGGGGGCCCGGTCGGAGTCCGGCGCAGCGCGTGAGCAAGCCGTGATCAGGAAGGCCTTGGAGGACTTCTCGCAGCCCGGGCGGCGCGTTCACGACGATCTGCTTCAGCGTGATCATCGCCGTGGTGCGCGCCTTCACCGCGGTATCCCGGGCGATTTTGAGTTGGCGCATCATCTCGACGGCGCCGTCCGCGGTCTTGGGAGTCGCCGTCGATTGGCCCGCCAACACCGACCGGGCGGCGGCCTCGGCGTCGATGGTGTCGGACTTGCCGGCGGCTCGGCGCAGGCGCCGGTCGCCTCGGTTCACTTCCGCGACGCGATGCCCCGCTCGGCGGACCGCACGCACCAGGCCTGCGCCATAACTGCCGGTGCCCTCGATGCCGAACGCTTCGATCCGTCCGTGGGTGTCGGCCCACATGAGCAGGGACCGATAGCCGCCCGAATCAGCGACGAACGATTGAGCGCCCAAGCGGATCCCCCTGGTGTCGATCGCCACCGCGACGTGGACATGCTTGTGGGTATCGACCCCGACGATCACCTTCTGCGCATCGGGCTGGGTGGTCATGTTGTTGGTCACCGGGTACCTCCTCAGGTGCGACCGCAGGCTGGCCCGGGTGGGCGGACAGGACTGTGACGGGCCGTCGTTGCAGCAGGCCCCTATTGGGTCACGGCCCATCCGGTCAGCTGGCTGCCGTACGGTTTACCGGCGGGTGGTGGCCGACAGATCAATAGCGAGGACCGTCGGTCAGTCAAGTTGCGGGTCAGGCCACCACCCACCGGCGCCCATCGGTGTCACTGAGCGACCCCGGCAGGTAGGAGGATCATGCTCACAGTCAAGTTGAGGCGGAGCTGGCAGCGTAGGGTGATGACGAGCCATCCCCCAGCTATCACGGCTATCGACATGGCACCCTGGCTCAGCCTACTCTGTCAGCCAGGGCCTCAACTTGGCAACGCCCGTAAGTCACCGCGACACCCCGCTGGGCCAGCAGTTCCTCCGCATCGCGGAAGCTGAGACAGAAACGATGATAGAGCCAGACGGCGTGGCTGATGATCTCGGGCGGGAAGCGATAGCCGTGGTGGTAAGGTCCGCTGCTGGTCATGTAAGGCGGCGTTCGACGTGGTCCCCCTGAGATTGTCTCCTTGGAGTGGCTTTGAACACGACGAATACATGAATGTGCGCGCTCCAGGCAACGTGGCAACACCCTGATAACCCTGCCATCTCAATGGAGGAGCCAATGGCACTCGATTCTCCTGACCTGCTCAACCCTCCCGTCAATCGAGCTGCCTACAGTGATCGAACCGCGTGGCTCATGGCCGAACTATCCGACATGGCCTATTTGAAGTTCGAAGGACGTGACGCCGTCTTCAGCAATATTGTCGAAACGCTTGCCGGTCTTACCGACACAGAGGCTATTAAGAAAGAACTACAGAGATTCGAAGTCGCGTTGACGGCTTCCGGAAGCGAACGACAAGAACTAGCAGGCTGCTGAAAAACTCCGTGAAATGGGATCGACAGATCGATCCCGGCGTACTACCATGCTCCCAACACCGCTGAAGGGAGCCCCATCATGCGCGGACACGATGAGCAAAGCACTCACATGTTCAGCTACCTGTCGCCGGAACAGCGCGTGCCAGCCGACCATCCGCTCCGCGCGGTTCGCGCGCTGACGGACGAAGCGCTGAGAACGATGTCGCGCAGGTTCGCCGGCCTGTACGCCAACACAGGGCGTCCGTCGATCCCGCCGGAACAGCTGCTGCGCGCGTTGTTGCTGCAGGTGCTCTACACGGTGCGGAGCGAGCGGCTGCTGATGGAAGAGCTCAATTACAACCTGCTGTTCCGCTGGTTCGTGGGCTTGAATTTGGACGACCCGGTTTGGCATCCCACCACGTTTACCAAGAATCGCGACCGGCTGCTGGCGGGCGATCTCGCGGCCGCCTTCTTTGATGCGGTGCAGGCCCACGCGCGGGCGGCCGGGCTGCTCTCGGACGAACACTTCACTGTGGATGGGACCCAATTGGAAGCGTGGGCCAGCCTGAAGAGCTTTCGGTGCCGGGACGCGGCGGAGAGCGACCCGCCCGATGACCCCGGGAATCCCACGGTCAACTTCCACGGGGAGCGGCGGCGCAACGACACGCACCAGTCGACGACCGATCCGGAGGCGATGCTGCCTCGGAAGGGCCAGGGGAAGGAAGCCAAGCTGGCGTATCTGGGCCACGTGCTGCTGGACAATCGACAGGGACTTGTCGCCAACGTCTGCGCGACTCACGCGACGGGGACCGCCGAACGCGAGGCAGCGGCGCTGTTGCTGGAGGCCAGCGCGCCGCCGGGCAGCACGGTCGGGGCGGACAAGGGCTACGATGTGGCAAGCTTTGTGGCCGCTGTCCGTATCCGGGCCGTCACGCCCCACGTTGCTCAGAAGGTCCGCTGGAGTGCGATCGATGGCCGGACCACGCGGCATGCGGGCTATCACGTCAGTCAGCGGAAACGGAAACTCGTAGAACAGGTCTTTGGCTGGATGAAGACCGTCGGCGGCTTGCGCAAACTCCGGCATCGCGGTGTCGCCCTCGTGGATTGGCAGCTTACCTTCGCCGCCACGGTCTATAACTTGGTCCGGCTGCGGAATCTGGAGGCGAGGTGTCCCTGATCACCGGCCGCGCGTGTCGCCGGCCCCTTGATCGGGGCCAGCGCACAGCCGTGCGCACCGTTGTCGGTCGGTGGTGACTCGCATGATCCTTAGAAAACGGCCCGATCACCCGGGTTCTTCAGCAGCCTGCTAGAGCTACAGCTGACCCAAGGAGGCTTTGATCTCACGGCCACATTCAACAGCAAGGACACTCAGGCTTACCTTGCCACTCGACAGGCCGACGAGATGGCCGTACTGGCCTTCCGCGGAACTGAGAAACACTTCGGCGACATCAAGACAGACCTGGACGCGCGGTTCTATCATCAAGGCGATACAGGGGTCCACACCGGATTCCTGAACGCCTTCGAGGCTGTGAAGCCGCAGATTATCAGGGCGGTTGAATCGATTCCTGATACCTACAAGGTCTACATCACGGGGCATTCGCTGGGAGGAGCGCTGGCGATTATCGCGGCGCGCGGACTCAACTCGGACAAGCTCGCGGCGTGCTACACGTTCGGCGGGCCCAGAGTTGGCAACAGCGAGTTCGGCGAAAGCATCAAACCGCCCATCTACCGGATCGTCAACGCCGCAGATATGGTGCCACGGTTACCTCCGACGTGGATCGTCGAACTGATCATCCTGCTTGGCAAACTTATCCCTATTCCCTGGCTCCGTGGCGTTGTCGTCAAGGTCTTGACCGGTTTTCGGGGTTACCGGCACGCGGGTGACATGCGCTACCTGACCGCCTCCGGACCTGACTTCAGTGATGTACGCCTGATCCCCAACCTAAACATCATTGACCGCGGGTGCAGGCTTTTCGCCAGGCTGGGCACGGACTGGAAGGCCGGGGCCAGCGACCATCGCATCAAGCAGTATTCTGGAAAGCTTCGAGCGCACGCGATTCATCGACTGAAAGAGGAAATAGTCCGGTGGGCGCGAACTGTTATACCGGCGCGGAACCGCGCTGATGAGCGTGCCGGTACAGACGGAGCCGGGCGTCACGCCCGGCACGCCAAAAGGTCCGCTTCGAGGGCAGTCGCCACACGCAAGCCGGGTGGCCACATCGTAACGATCACACGCGAAGGGAGAAAACATGAACAGGGCACTTTGGAACGGAAAGACGGCATTAGCGGGCCTCGTGATGACCGCGCTTGGCTTGAGCGCTATTGTCGGGACACAGGCACAGGAGCCGCCAATCGACGACTCGCCATTGGTGCTGCCCGGCCACCGCTACGATCTCCCGGCCACGCTGATCACCGCTGCACAAATAGAAGAGCACAAGCAGAGCATGGTCGCGGTCGGCGAGATCGATGTGGCGATGACCATGGTGAAAAGTGGTGGCGGCTCCGAGGAATATCAGGCGGGAGTCAGCTTGGTTGTTCGGCCCCAAGGACAAGTGATTGCGAACTACGCGGTCCATGACGACGTGGCGGAAGTCTATTACGTGATCGAAGGCAAGGGGCGCATGAAGTTGGGCGGTACGATCACCGACTGGAACCGCCGGCCGGTCAGCATTGAAAACGGACAGGGTAGCCGCGGCACGGTCGCAGTCGGGTCCGAAGACATGACCATCGAGAAGGGCGATATGCTGATCATTCCAGCGGGCACTCCGCACAAATGGGATTATTCCGAAGAGTTCACGACCTATGCGGTCGTGCGATTCGATCCCGAAGGCGTGGCGCCCTTGCTGGAGCTCGGCATGGCCGAGTTCATCGCGCCGGTGCAATAGTTTGTGACACGCATCTCGCATGCGCGGCACAAGTCGCGAAGTCAGTGAATTCGACGGCTCACCGGTCTCCATTAGCTCTCGGGAGCCCGCCAATGACGGCGAGGTAGCGTTCGTGTCGCTGAAGACTGAAACCGTTCGGGTCGGAGACCCGTATATGGTCCAACCTCGCTTGCCGGTCCCGACCAAGACAAAATCTGTGGTGAGAAATGGACGAAGGTAGATAGGTAGGAGAGGAGCGTGCGCGCTACGTCTGCGGGTGTATGCGGTTGGGCACGCACCAGACCCATGGCCCCGTCGCGAGTCTCGGCTAACCGTTACTGGCGGCTACTTCGAGCACGGCGTACCAGAGAAATTGGATCAGTGCCAATAGCGAACCCTCCGGGATGCGCTCGTCGTCGCCATGCGAGCCGCCCGGCCCGGCGATGTCCTCTTCCGTGCGGATCGGGCCGAAGCCGTAGCACTGCGTTCCCTGCGCGCGAACCTGTGCCATGTCCGTGGCGCCCGTCAGCATCGTCGGCAAGGTGACCGCGGCCGGAAACAGCCGTGCGGTCACGCGCTCCAATGCGTTGAACATCTCATTGTCAAGACTCGACGGCGGACTGGCCGGCCGGTAGACGCCTTCGGGTATCAGTTCGACATTCGGATCGTTGATAACTTCGATGAGACGGCGGTAGAAAGCCTCTGGATCCTCGTCCGGTAGCCCGCGAATATCGAACGTGGCCTCCGCCTCGGATGGAATGACATTGCGGCGGAAGCCGGCGCTCATCATCGTCGGCACAACGGAGGTTCTCAGCAACGAATAATGCTGCGGTTCGAACTCTGCGAAATAGCGCTCGATGCGCGGCTGCTGCGCCGGGTCGGCGATGCCGCTGAAGCGCGCGGCCTGCTCTGGCGAACTGGTCTCTGCGAGACGGTCGAAGTAGGCGCGTGTCGTCTCGTTCAAGCGTAGCGGGGTCTGCCAGGCTGCCACTCGATCGACGGCTTTGGCGAGCGCGGTGACGGCATTGTCGATTCGCGGAACCGAGCCATGGCCGGCCGTTCCGTGAGCCACGAGCCGTACCCGCATCGGGAATTTCTCAGTTGTCGCGATCGCGACGTAACGCACATCGCCGTCGCGCGAGACCGTGCCGCCACCTTCGGCCAGACAATACTCGGCCGCGATCTCATCCCAATGATTCTCGACCATGTAGTCGATACCGAATCTCGTGGTCCCCTCCTCGCCAGCCTCGGCGAGAAAGATCACGTCCCTGTCGAGTTCGACCTCGGCGCGGTCCAACAACAACATCAGCATCAAGGCGGCCGTCACATTGTCTTTGTCATCGAGCGTTCCACGACCGTACACGTACCCGTCTTTCACGACGGCGCCGAACGGATCGACGGTCCAGTTCTCCCGCTGCACGCCGACCACATCCGTGTGACCCATGACCAGAATCGGCTGCTTGCTCCCGTTACCGGGAATGCGCGCGACGAGATTGGCGCGCGCAGGATCGAGCGAGAACAGATCCGCCGTAATACCAGCCTGCTCCAGCACGCCTTGAAGATACGTCGCCGCTTCCGTTTCGTTGCCCGGGGGATTACTGGTGTCCCTGCGAATCAGATTGGAAAAATGTTCCAGCGACTCCGCTTCAACGGCTTGCCAGTCTACGGGATACCGGTCCTGGGCACCGATAACAGGTGTCACCGTAGAAACAACGGCGCAAAAGACCGTCGCCAGACCCAAGTGTTGCCCTCTTCGTTGTGTCGAAGCCATTGCGCCCTCCGGGAATTCGCCCTGAGTTTACTCGACACCCATGCTGACTTGGCTTTAGACCCGTAACGTAGTGTTCATCCTGAAGGATTGGGCGCAGTCACCAGAGTAACAGCACACTCTTTGCTGCCTTGTCAGCGGGGCGCATGCTAGCAAAAGCCAGGAATTTGGCGCATCCGTCACCGCCCCGACGAGCGGGAACGCACGTTTATCGGAATGTCCGTCTGACAGGCTAGGTGTCTTTGCTAAACACGTTGTTCATCCGGAGCACTCTGAAAAGAATGGAGTTTCCAGACCACCGTTCTGACCAGAGGAGGCCCCGGATGACGCTTCATCGTAATGCCAAGACGACCCCGACTTCGCGCCTGGAATTGGTGCGCCGTGTCCTGTTCGATGAGTGGGCGCACGACGCCGTGGCCGAGGGCTACGGCGTAAGTGTCCGCACGGTTGCGAAATGGGTGCGCCGGTTCCGCGAAGAGGGTGCAGCCGGGCTGGAGGACCGATCGTCCCGGCCGCAGCGGACTCCGCATGTCACGCCGGCGATCCGGGTCACGTTCATCCGGCAGCTCCGCGAGCAACACGGCCTGCCGGCCTGGGCCATTGCCCGCGCCTTGCGGATGCCCCGCTCGACGGTGGGGGCCTGGCTGCGGCGGCTGGGACTCAACCGGCTCCCAGGCCCGCCGCCCGTCCCGATCCAGCGCTACGAGTGGCCGCACCCTGGCGATCTGCTACACGTGGACATCAAGCCGCTGGGGCGCTTTCGGCGTGTAGGCCATCGGATTCATGGGAATCCCCGGCAGGCGTCACCGGGGGCGGGCTGGGAGTACGTGCATGTGGCGGTGGACGACCATACGCGGCTGGCCTACGTCGAGGTCCTGGGCGACCAGACGGGGACCACCTGTGCCGCTTTCTTGGACCGAGCCGTCGCTTGGTACGCGGCGCGGCAGATCACCGTCCATCGCGTCATGAGCGATAACGGCAGCGGCTACGTGTCCCGGCGGTTTCGGACAGCCTGTCAGGCCCACGCGCTGCGCCATCTGCGGACGCGCCCCTATACGCCGCGGACCAACGGCAAGGCTGAGCGCTTCATTCAGACGCTGCTGCGTGAGTGGGCCTATGTCCAGCCGTATCAGACGTCTCGCCACCGCCGGCGAGCCCTTCGCCCGTGGCTGCGCTACTACAATCACGACCGGCCGCACGCCAGCTTGCACTATGAACCGCCCGTGTCACGACTCACGAGTGCTGCGTGATGAACAACGTGTTTGACTTCAACAGCTAGGCGCCTTCTAAGGGCACGGCGCCATGCGAAAACACGCCGAATCCTTCACGTTTTGTTGAAGGGTTCGGCGCGCTATCTTGGTTGGCCTTGGGTGGCGTTGGACCGAGTATGGGTACGCGTTGGGCACACTTTCGCGCACACATCGACCATGGCCGTCACTTCTCGCAGAGTTGCATCGCCCCGATCCCCGCAGCGGCACCCACCAGTACGTCCGAGAGATAGTGCTTGTTTGCGGCCATCCGTCCATAGGCCGCACCAGCCGCAAACGGTACCCCTATTCCGAGCTTCCACCCGCTCGCTCCGAATGAGAGGGCCGCGTGCCCCGAGAAGAACGACTCATCATCGCTGGCATCCGGTCGAAGACGATGCACCAGTCGCTTCATAGTGACTGTAGACGCGAGAATCGCCCCGTACCGCACAGCCTGACAGCGAAATGCCTTCCACTTGTCCGGTTGACGGAGGCTGTCAATCGTATCCATCGTCAGATTAATGCCGACTAAGGCGTCGGAGATGTGCCCCGCGAGCGCACGGTGTTGTGGTGGCCAGTCCAGCGGCGTCGGTTCCTGCGCTTTAACCGGCGCGGCCACGAGAAGAGCGACGAGCACGACTGCGTGTTTCATATCGGTAGTTACGCCGTTCACGAACGCTTGGCTCACGATCGGCGTCGGGCCTGATCATAGGAGGAATTGCTGAGCGGGCTGCCGCGCCCGGGTACGCCGAGGTCCTGGCGCCGCCGGCGCGCCGATGCCGCCACCACACCCCGCCGAACGCTCCAGACAGACCATCGGACGCCTTGCGGTTGGGCTGGTAGGCCGCTTCCGTTTCCTGTAGGCTTTGGCGGCCTGCTGCTTCCGCGCCATAATCGGTCTGTCTTTGTCGAGAAAACATAGGAGGTCAGCGATGTCGTGCTCCGTCCAAATTCGAGCCACTGTGGTTTTTGGCCTTTCCATGCTCTTCCTGGTGATGTTGTCCGGGGAACTGAGGGCCCAGGCCGCCTACAGCCCGTATCACGAGGTTGAACAGTGGGACACGCTCCCGGACGGAACCGTATTCGGGCCGCTGACCGGGGCATTCCCTGATCCTGACGGCGAGCACATGTGGCTGTTGGGTCGGTGTGGAACGAACAACTGTGCTGACAGCGACCGGGATTCGATACTGAAGTTCGACCTCGAAGGGAATCTGGTCGACAGCTTCGGTGCAGGCCTGTTCGCGTTCACTCACGGCTTCTACCTCGACCACGAGGGATATTTCTGGATAACGGAAGGGGCGCCTGACGGTGACAACCGGGCGGAGCCCGGGTACGCACGAGGGCTGGGACACCAGGTTCACAAGGTCGACCAGCAGGGAAGGATCGTGATGAGCCTCGGCGAGGCAGGGGTCCACGGCTGCGATGAGAGCCACTTCAACGGTCCCGCAGATGTGCTGGTGACTCCCAGCGGCGAGATCTGGGTCGCCGACGGGCATCGCGGCGGCAACAATCGCATCGTGAAGTTCTCGGCCGACGGGCGCTTCCTCCTGGCAACAGGGGGTTGTGTCGGAGAGGAAAGCAAGGAGGCCGGCAGGTTCGATGATCCGCACGGACTGGCCATGGATTCGCAGGGGCGGCTCTTCGTTGCCGACCGAGGCAACAGCCGGATCCAGATCTTCGATCAGGAGGGCGATCTTCTGGCAATCTGGACCCAATTCGGCAAGCCGAGTGGCCTTTTCATCGACCGCGATGACGTCCTCTACGCCGTGGACGGACTTTCTGGTCTGGAGCGGCCCGATTGGCGTGACAATCCCGGATGGGAACAGGGCATCCGAATCGGAGACGCCGACACGGGTTGGGTGAGGGCCTTCATTCCGAACCGCGAACGGGTAGCTGGTGCCGGGATCGAGTTTCTTGGCGTGGATTTCGAGGGCAACATCTACGCGAACGATCTCGGCCGGGAGCACGTCAGCAAGTACGTCCGGTTCAAACCGTAGACAGCTACCCTACGCCCGACGGTGGACCATCGGTCTGACCTCCAACTCGGAATTTCAAGAGCACAGCGCGATAGAAAGACACGCCGAGTCTTTCACAATTTGCTGAAGGGTTCGGCGCGCTATCTTGGTTGGCGTTGGACTGAGTATGGGTGCGCGTTGGGCACACTTTCGGGCACACCCTGCGACGGGAAAGCGGCTCAGTTCACCGGCACCAGCCGCCGCAGTTCCTCGAACCAGTTCTGGACGACGATGATCTGTGGGCGAGCGGCTTCACCGCCGTCGGTCCGATCAGCGGGAAAGACCATCAGCAGTCGCTCGCCGTCAGGCGTGATGTCGTAGTCCCTGTAAAAAGGCACCACCGAGAACCCGTCGATGGGCAGCGTTTGCTCATTGCTGAGCGCAAATGCCGGTTGGGTGACGATGTCCACGGACTCCAGCGTGATTCCGGACATGGCGGCGTTGGGTCGGTAGAACAATCGGTCCCCTGCGCGTGACCAGAGCGGCCACAGCCCCCCGCTCTGCGAAATCCTGCGCCTCGATCCGGTCGGCGGGAATGGCTCGACGTAGATGTCCGCGCCAAGTGCGCCTCTAGCAGGCTGCTGAAGAACCCGGGTGATCGGGCCGTTTTCTAAGGATCATGCGAGTCACCACCGACCGACAACGGTGCGCACGGCTGTGCGCTGGCCCCGATCAAGGGGCCGGCGACACGCGCGGCCGGTGATCAGGGACACCTCGCCTCCAGATTCCGCAGCCGGACCAAGTTATAGACCGTGGCGGCGAAGGTAAGCTGCCAATCCACGAGGGCGACACCGCGATGCCGGAGTTTGCGCAAGCCGCCGACGGTCTTCATCCAGCCAAAGACCTGTTCTACGAGTTTCCGTTTCCGCTGACTGACGTGATAGCCCGCATGCCGCGTGGTCCGGCCATCGATCGCACTCCAGCGGACCTTCTGAGCAACGTGGGGCGTGACGGCCCGGATACGGACAGCGGCCACAAAGCTTGCCACATCGTAGCCCTTGTCCGCCCCGACCGTGCTGCCCGGCGGCGCGCTGGCCTCCAGCAACAGCGCCGCTGCCTCGCGTTCGGCGGTCCCCGTCGCGTGAGTCGCGCAGACGTTGGCGACAAGTCCCTGTCGATTGTCCAGCAGCACGTGGCCCAGATACGCCAGCTTGGCTTCCTTCCCCTGGCCCTTCCGAGGCAGCATCGCCTCCGGATCGGTCGTCGACTGGTGCGTGTCGTTGCGCCGCCGCTCCCCGTGGAAGTTGACCGTGGGATTCCCGGGGTCATCGGGCGGGTCGCTCTCCGCCGCGTCCCGGCACCGAAAGCTCTTCAGGCTGGCCCACGCTTCCAATTGGGTCCCATCCACAGTGAAGTGTTCGTCCGAGAGCAGCCCGGCCGCCCGCGCGTGGGCCTGCACCGCATCAAAGAAGGCGGCCGCGAGATCGCCCGCCAGCAGCCGGTCGCGATTCTTGGTAAACGTGGTGGGATGCCAAACCGGGTCGTCCAAATTCAAGCCCACGAACCAGCGGAACAGCAGGTTGTAATTGAGCTCTTCCATCAGCAGCCGCTCGCTCCGCACCGTGTAGAGCACCTGCAGCAACAACGCGCGCAGCAGCTGTTCCGGCGGGATCGACGGACGCCCTGTGTTGGCGTACAGGCCGGCGAACCTGCGCGACATCGTTCTCAGCGCTTCGTCCGTCAGCGCGCGAACCGCGCGGAGCGGATGGTCGGCTGGCACGCGCTGTTCCGGCGACAGGTAGCTGAACATGTGAGTGCTTTGCTCATCGTGTCCGCGCATGATGGGGCTCCCTTCAGCGGTGTTGGGAGCATGGTAGTACGCCGGGATCGATCTGTCGATCCCATTTCACGGAGTTTTTCAGCAGCCTGCTAGGGCCCGCACCGTAGGCCAGCCACTGGCCGTCGGGAGAGAGTTCCGCACCCAGATAGGTCGCGTCGGGCGTGTCATAGAGACGCTGCGTTTCTCGACCGGTGACCGACAGCGTCCAGATGTCCCAGCGGATGTTGAGCCCTCCTTGCACATTGAACAGCAGCGTCTGGCCGTCCGGCGACCAGGACTGCGGCCAATGGCTCGTGCCCGCGTCGGCCGTCGTCAGCCGCTCCGGGGCCCCGCTGCCATCGGCGGGCATCCAGTAGAGGCTCATCGGCCCGTCGCGATCCGAGGCGAACGTGATGCGTTGGCCGTCCGGTGTCCAGACGGGGCGATGGTTGTCCCCGTCGAACGTGAGCTGCTGGATCTGGCTGTCGCTCGACAGGTCGTAGGTCCACAACATATTCCCATCGGCCTCCGCGGATTGGACGACCAGCCTGCCGCCGTCGGGTGACAGACGCGGCGACAGATACGCCGCGGGCGGCACCCCCAGCGGTGCGACGATGCCGTCTCGCCCGACCAACGCCACCATCCGGTCGCTGGACCCGGCCGTGGCGCTGACGTAGACCAGCGACCCCTGCGCCGACACGCCAAAGTTGGCTGTGCCTGTATTCGCCGCGGGGTTAGCCGCCCGCTGCACGCCTGCGACCATTGGCACCGGCCCTCCGCGCACGGTCAGGCTGTCTACATCGAATGCAATGGCGTACAGCCCGTCCCGCACGGCATAGACCAGATGGCCCGTGGGCACGTAGCGGGCGGCACTCCCACCGTCCCAGACGACCGTGCGTTCGCCCGTCCGGAGCGACTGCACCACGATCTGGGCCTCGTCCCACCGCAGGCCCCCCGTGCTCGCCGTCACGCTGAACAACACGGAGTCTCCGTCGGGCAGTAGTTGCGGGCCATCCATCTGCTCGCCTGCCTCGGCCGGGATGACGAGTTCCGGCGTGCCGCCGTTGGCCGACACACGCATGATGCCCTGGTTCTGGCCAAAGAGGATTGTGTCGTCCGGTCCCCAACTCGCGCCAAACGGAAGCCCCGCCGCACAGATGGCCACCGGGGCGCCAACGCTGGTGGCGACCCGCTTCAACTCCCTCGTTCCGACATCGAAATACGCCACCGATTGGCCGTCCGGCAAGAAGAACGGCATGGAGCTACCCTCGGTCCCGGAAATCAGCCGGGCCTCCAGGTCCCCCATCGCGCGCAGAGACAGGCCCTCCCCGGTGCTGTAGACGAACGCACGGCCACCCGGGGAGAGCGCCAAGACCGACCGCTGCGTATTGAAGAACTGCCGCCCCCCGGGAAGGTCATAGTCGGATCGAGTGACTGCGGGCGGCTCGGCCGAAGGCCACAGGCTCCAGGCGGCGAGGCCGACGACGACTGCCGTGGCCAGTGATGTGAGTGCCAGTGGCAACGCTCGCCGCCACGCGGCAGGCTGAGGCCCTGGACCCGACGCCGCCGCCTGAAACGTGGTCGTCTCGAACGAGCCTTCCAGCGCCAGTCGCATGGCGGCGATGTCGGGAACGCGCTGCTTCGGGTTCTTCTGCAGGCACTGCTTGAGAAACATCGTTAGCAGGGGCGGCGTGTCAAGCGGCACCACATCCCAATCCGGCTCAGACTTGATCACGCCCGCCAAGACTTCGGACATGTCGTCGCCCGGAAACGCCCGCTGCCCCGTGAGCATCTCGTAGAGCAACACCCCAAACGCCCACACGTCGCTGCGCTTGTCCACCGTGCGGCCTTTGGCTTGTTCCGGTGACATGTAGGCCGCCGTGCCCAGGATCATCCCGGCCTGCGTCATCGCGGGTGTCGTGATCGTCGGCGCCTGCGACATTCCCGGCGACATCGCACCGGTCGGCTCCAGCGCCTTCGCGAGGCCGAAGTCCAGCACCTTCACCGTGCCGTCCGGCCTGACCTTGACGTTGGCGGGCTTCAGATCGCGGTGAATGATGCCTTGCTCGTGCGCGTATGGCACCCTGCGCGATGCGGTCGGCGAGCGTCGGCCCCTCCACCAGTTCCATCACCAGCGCGATCGTACCCGCGCTCTTTTCCAGCCCGTGGATCTGCGCGATGTTCGGGTGATTCAGCACGGCGAGGACTTCAGCTTCGCGTTGGAAGCGAGCGAGGCGCTCCGCATCACCGGCAACCGACTCGGGGAGCACCTTGATCGCAACCTGGCGCTTCAGGTTGGTGTCGGTGGCCTGGTAGACCTCCCCCATGCCGCCTTCGCCGATCTGGGCGGTGATCTCATACGGGCCGAGGCGAGTACCAGAGGTCAGGGCCAAACTTGCGTGGATTATACGGCCGGGGCGGTTTCAGCGCCTCGTCGCGGGTGGCCGCGGACGGGGCCGCCTGGAGGTGATGAAACCAATTCCAGGCGAAAGCGACGCCGGTGACGCCGACCCGAAGCTTCCGCTCAATCCTGGTCTTGCTCATGGAGCCTCTCGTGGCACCTCCGGTGATTCGAAGCCCGGAATCTGGACCGTCAGCACGCGAAACAAGCGGCCGTTCCGGTGTCGTCCTTCCCATTCGCGAACGCTGAGAGGGCGCGTGAACCTCGCGAGGAGGTCGGCCGTCCATGAATCGTTGCGGGTAGTGTAAATGAAGGGCTGCGTGACGGGGAGTCGGATCACAGACGAGGCAATCGCCCGTGCTGTATAGTCGCTCCACACGCATGTGACGGAGGTCGGAAAGGGAGTCGTCATGGACGGAGTCATTGGCAGCACGTTACTTGGGAGTACCGCCCGCGCCACTGGCGCAGGTGGAATGATCCTCGTGGGAACCTTGTTCCTCATGTCGTTCGTGACTGGACCGTCGGCGCAGTCGATCGACGGGGAATTGGCGATCGCCACGCTTTCGGCAAGGCCCGAGTTTGTGAGCGGCGGCGACGTCCTGGTCCGCGTGCAGGTGCCCCCAACGATTTCCCTGGGTGAGCCGCGCGTTGCGCTGAACGGCACCGACGTCACGAGCGTGTTTCGACACGACGAAACAAGCCACACCCTGACGGGCCTGGTCACGGGTCTTGTCCTCGGGCGCAACACGGTGTCCACAGCGGTTGGGCGTCGGGGCGAGACCGGTGCCACGCGGTTAACCGTCGTCAATCATCCGATTATCGGTCCCGTTTTCTCCGGACCAAACGAGCAGCCGTTTGTCTGCCAGACGGAGACCTTCACGCTGCAATCCGGCGAGACGCTTGGCGAGCCAGTCGACGCCAACTGCTCCATCGAGCGCCGCGTCGACTACTACTATCGATCGACAGCCGGGGGGGCGCTGAAGTCACTGCCCTCGGGCGTGACACCGCCTGACCTCGCCCAGGCGTCGATCCTCGACGGGACCACGGTGCCCTACGTCGTTCGGATCGAGACGGGCACGATCAATCGCGCGATCTATCAGATTGCGATGCTGCATGATCCGGCATCCGACCAGACCCCGGACCCCTGGAGTCCGCCCGCCGGGTGGAATCGCCGGCTGATCTACACGCACGGCGGCGGGTGCGTCAGGGGCTGGTATCGCCAGGGCAACAACACGGGCGGCGTCGACAACGACGTGATGTTGCGGCAGGGCTACGCCGTCGCCTCGTCGTCGTTGAACGTCTCCCGCAATAACTGTAGCGACCTGCTGGGGTCCGAGACCACCATGATGGTCAAGGAGCACTTCATCGAGGCTTACGGTGAGCCAAGGTTCACGATCGGGTGGGGCTGTTCGGGCGGTTCGTATCCGCAGCTGCAGACGGCGGACAACTACCCGGGCTTGCTCGACGGCCTCATTCCGTGTCGGACCTTTCCAGACATGACGTTTGCAACGGTCATGACGATCACCGACGCCCGTCTCCTCAATACCTACTTCGCCTCGCAGGCCACGGTTCCGTTCACCGACGAGCAGAAGCGCGGCGTCGGGGGATTCCTCAGTCTCGCCACGATGCTGGAAATCGATCGTGACGGCGCCGGGCGCGTTCATGTGTCGGAGTTCTGTCCTGACGTGTTGGCAGAGAATCTTCGGTACGATCCGTCGACCAATCCGATGGGCACACGCTGTGACGTGTACGCCCATGCCGCGAATGTCTTTGGGCGCGATCCGCAGACGGGTTTCGCCCTGCGGCCGCTCGACAACGTTGGGGTGCAGTACGGCCTCTTGGCGCTGAACGCGGGGCAGATCAGCAAGGCGCAATTTCTCGATCTGAACGAACGGATTGGCGGGTTCGACCTTGACGGGAATGTCGTCAGTTCGCGAGCGGTGGCCGATCTCACCGCCGTCCGCGCGGCCTACCGGACGGGTCGGGTGCTAAACGGCGGCGGAGGTTTGGCGTCGGTGCCTGTCATCGACTACCGCAACTACCTGGATGATGTTCCGGACGGAGACGTGCACATCCGGTTTCACTCGTTCTCAGTGCGCGAGCGTTTGAAGGAGGCCAACGGGACCGCGGACAACTACATCATTCTCGTGGAGGACAATCGGCACCGTGGCAATACGTCGAGCCCCGTGTACCGGGAAGCCCTGAGCCAGATGGATCGATGGCTGACGGCGCTAGGCGAGGACGCCTCTGGCGATCCGCCGATCGTGAAGATCCGTCGCGCGAAGCCGGCCGATCTCGTCGATGCCTGCTGGAATCGGGACGCGGAGCCGGAAAAGGTGGTGGAGACGCCGACGCGCGCCGCGTCGGGCCGCTGCGAGCAGCTGTATCCCTCCGCGTCGTTTCCCCGCGAGGTCGCTGGCGGGTCGATTGCTAATGACATCGTCAAGTGCCAGTTGAAACCGATCGCGTGGAGCGATTACGCGGTGACGTTTACCGCAGAAGAAACAGTGCGCCTGAATAGGGCATTTCCGGATGGCGTGTGCGACTGGTCGAAGCCGGGCGTCGAACAGCAAGAATTGGGCGGTACCTGGTTGAAGGTCGGCGCGAGCGAGCTGTAGCCACAAGGCCGTGTGACGCCCCGAGTGCCTGTTCTCGTTGACGTGTTCGGGGTTCCACGCGTCACTCGTCTTGACGTTATGCGAGGTGGCATCGCGCTCGTCAGCCCTGATGTTCAGGAATCCGTTCGCGGCCGAACGACGGTTTCGTGACATTCCGTCACAAAAATTACGCTGGCCGTACCGACGTATACCAAGTCTAAGCTATCGCACACTTTCGGGCACACCTTGCGACAGGAAAATCGGCTTAGTCCGTCGGCACCAGCCGCCACAGCCAAGGCTCGTGAGTCTTGTAAATGAGCCAGCCAACTAGCGCGGATTTCACTTCTCCCTAGCAGGCGGTCGTGGTGCTCCGCCCTGGTAGGCGAGGACTGCCTACGGTTCCTTGGGCGCTACGCGCTCATGAAATCCGCGCTAGACGCCCGACCGACACACGCACACCCGCGTGGTCGCTAGAAATGATGGGTGAGAGAGCGGCGGCCACCGCAGGTCGTATGTTGAAATAGATCGTGAGGAGCGAGCCGAATCTTATCGTAGTAGGACCTATGGACTATTACGACGGGTGACGATCTACACTGCCGGTTCAAACAGCCCACGGTATGAAGAACACATTTTCACAGACTGAGTGTCACAGGCGTTTGGAGGGTGTCTTCAGATGATCGTCTGGTCTCGCGCAGCGCTTGGTCTCGTTCCGGTGATCGTATGCCTGTGGTTCACCTCCGCGCTTCATGGGCAGGCCTGGGATGACGTGGACGGCCCAGCCGCCGGCGAGCCCGAGTCGATCGGCCGGTACGCGGCCGGCTGTTTGGTCGGCGCCGCACGTCTACCCCCCAATGGCCCCGGCTACCAGGCGATTCACATCGAGCGCAACCGCCACCACGGTCACCCCGACCTGGTCCGCTTCGTCGAGTCGCTCGCGCAGCGCGCCGAGGATGCCGGGCTCGGCTTGCTGCCGGTCGGCGATATGAGCCAGCCGCGCGGCGGCCCGATGATCGAGGACCACGCAAGTCACCAGGTTGGCCTGGACGTCGATATTTACTTTCGACTCGATCTGCCCAGGCTGCCGCCTGCGGAGCGTGAAGACCTCGAGTTGCCGTCGCTGGTCCAGGGCCAACAGCCAGAACTCGACGTGCGCTTCGGTGAACCACAGGTTGAGTTGCTTCGGCTGGCCGCCAGCGACCCCGATGTGGCGCGCATCTTCGTCAACCCGCTCATCAAGCGGGCAATGTGCGAGCGGCCGTGGCCGGACCGCCGCTTCCTGCGCAGGCTGCGACCGTGGTTCGGGCACGGAGACCACATGCATGTCCGCCTCGATTGCCCAGCCTCGAGCGCCGACTGCATCGCGCAGGCGGAGCCCCCTCCCAACGACGGCTGCGGCCCTGAGCTCGCCTCGTGGCTCGAGCGTGGTCGGCTCCCGTCGCGGGCACCTGGTGAGCGACGGACGCCCGTGCTGCCGATGCGGTGCGACGCGCTGCGCTAGATGTTGAAGTCAAACACGTTGTTCATCACGCAGCACTCGTGAGTCGTGACACGGGCGGTTCATAGTGCAAGCTGGCGTGCGGCCGGTCGTGATTGTAGTAGCGCAGCCACGGGCGAAGGGCTCGCCGGCGGTGGCGAGACGTCTGATACGGCTGGACATAGGCCCACTCACGCAGCAGCGTCTGAATGAAGCGCTCAGCCTTGCCGTTGGTCCGCGGCGTATAGGGGCGCGTCCGCAGATGGCGCAGCGCGTGGGCCTGACAGGCTGTCCGAAACCGCCGGGACACGTAGCCGCTGCCGTTATCGCTCATGACGCGATGGACGGTGATCTGCCGCGCCGCGTACCAAGCGACGGCTCGGTCCAAGAAAGCGGCACAGGTGGTCCCCGTCTGGTCGCCCAGGACCTCGACGTAGGCCAGCCGCGTATGGTCGTCCACCGCCACATGCACGTACTCCCAGCCCGCCCCCGGTGACGCCTGCCGGGGATTCCCATGAATCCGATGGCCTACACGCCGAAAGCGCCCCAGCGGCTTGATGTCCACGTGTAGCAGATCGCCAGGGTGCGGCCACTCGTAGCGCTGGATCGGGACGGGCGGCGGGCCTGGGAGCCGGTTGAGTCCCAGCCGCCGCAGCCAGGCCCCCACCGTCGAGCGGGGCATCCGCAAGGCGCGGGCAATGGCCCAGGCCGGCAGGCCGTGTTGCTCGCGGAGCTGCCGGATGAACGTGACCCGGATCGCCGGCGTGACATGCGGAGTCCGCTGCGGCCGGGACGATCGGTCCTCCAGCCCGGCTGCACCCTCTTCGCGGAACCGGCGCACCCATTTCGCAACCGTGCGGACACTTACGCCGTAGCCCTCGGCCACGGCGTCGTGCGCCCACTCATCGAACAGGACACGGCGCACCAATTCCAGGCGCGAAGTCGGGGTCGTCTTGGCATTACGATGAAGCGTCATCCGGGGCCTCCTCTGGTCAGAACGGTGGTCTGGAAACTCCATTCTTTTCAGAGTGCTCCGGATGAACAACGTGTTTAGCAAAGACACCTAGCCTTGGCAGGAGGCACCAGGTTTCCGAGGTGGCTCATTTCGACCGTTCAGGCCGGTGCGCAGAATCGTTGACCCTCATCGGACGCGGCGCTACAGTCACAGTGCGCGTAGCTGGAGTCGTCTTTCATCCGGAGGTCGGCGTGTCAGAGCACCACGAGCACGATCATCATGCGGAGTTCACCGAGCCACCCTCGGACATCGAATTGCGAGTCAAAGCGCTGGAGTCACTTCTGGTGGAAAAGGGTCTCGCTGACCCTGCCGCGATTGATGCCATCGTCGACAGGTTCGAGCACAAAGTTGGCCCGCGCAACGGCGCGCGCGTTGTCGCCAAGGCGTGGAGTGACCCCGAGTACAAACGCTGGCTACTCGAAGACTCCACGGCTGCAATCGCGTCCATGGGGTACATCGGTGGCCAAGGCGAGCAGATGCGGGTGATCGAAAACACCGACGACATCCACAACCTCGTGGTGTGTACGCTGTGCTCGTGCTACCCGTGGCCTGTGCTTGGCCTCCCGCCGGTGTGGTACAAGTCGGCACCGTATCGCTCCCAGGCGGTCAAAGATCCTCGGGGTGTTCTTCAGGGGTTCGGAACCAAACTCCCCGACACGATCGAAATCCGCGTCTGGGACTCGACGTCCGAGATGCGGTTCCTGGTCCTGCCTCAGCGCCCAGAGGGCACCGAAGGTTGGAGCGAGGAGCAGTTGGCGGAGATCGTGACTCGCAACTCCATGGTTGGCGTCGAAAAGGTAGCCAGCCCAGGATCGTTGGGTACCGATCGATGAACGGCGCACACGACATGGGTGGCATGGAAGGATTCGGCCCCGTAAGAGCCGAGCCTGAGTCGCAAGAACCCTTCTTCCACGCAAAGTGGGAGGGGCGCGTCTTCGGGATGAATCTGGCGGCAGGCTTCCATCGGCGGTGGAACATCGACATGGGTCGCCACGCCCGCGAGCGGCAGCTCCCGGTTGACTACCTGCGGCACAGTTACTACGAGAACTGGATGGCGGGTCTCGAAACCCTGCTCAAGGAGTCTGGACTCGTCACGGAGGAAGAGCTGCGCACCGGCACATCGGCCGGCCTTGTTCCGGAGGAGGTCCGGGCGAGGACGCTGAAGCCCGAGCAGGTGGGCAAGACGCCGCTCCGAATCGCGAACTACCGTCGAGACGTCGATGCGCCTCCCCGGTTTCGCCCGGGCGACCGGGTTCGTGCGGTCAATCGGCACCCGAACGGCCACACGCGTGAGCCGCGCTACGTTCGCGGCCACCTGGGCAGGATCCATGAACACTATGGCGCCCAGGTGTTTCCCGACCTCAGCGCCGAGGGTATCGACGAGGGTCGGCATCTCTACAACGTTCGCTTCGAAGGCGGAGAGCTGTGGGGCGAGTCGGCCAACGCGAATAGCGCGGTCTATGTCGATCTCTTCGAGGACTACCTGGAGCCTGCCGAATGACAGACCAGCGCGAGTTGATCAGCGAGCTGGGGCAGATCCCACGAGATGACGATGGTCCGGTGTTCAACGCGCCATGGGAGGCGTCGGCGTTCGCACTCGCGGTCCGACTTTCAGAGCAGGGCCATTTCACGTGGCAGGAGTGGGCTACCGTCCTGAGTACGGAAATCACCCGAGCGCAGGAGGGTGGCGATCCTGACCTGGGCGACACGTACTATCATCACTGGGTCCAGGCGCTCGAGCGGCTGTGTTCGGAAAAGGCGCTCGTCTCGCCACCCGACATGGACCAGCGCAAAGAAGACTGGCGTAGGGCGTATCTGAACACGCCTCACGGAAAGCCGATAGAGTTGTCGGCCAGTAGTGTCCCAAGCGTCTGACCGGTCGAGGATGCAGACGCGCCGGATCGGAGCGGCGCCACCAGGTGGACGGTGTCGGTCGAGCCGGGGGAGACCTTCGAGGCGGGCATTGCCGAGCCCGTCTTCGAGGATCGGTATGGCCGCAAGGCGGCCAATCACACCGGCTTCGACGTGGGGCGCGACGGCCGGTCAAAAAGGGGGCGGAATCCCCACTTGACTAACGCCGCCAGTGTCGACACGGGGTAGAATCTGTCGTGCGGCCTCGCGGCTCGTGGAATGCACTCTGCTCGCCGATGCGCGCGTCGAGGTCAAAGTATTGAAGTAGAGGCGAATAATAGGCTGTCGCTCGGTGTTCGGGTTTCCCGCTCTGGATGATGTCGGGGATCGTCACAAGTCGTAGCGCGGAAGGAGGTAAGGAATGGCCCGAAAAGCATACTCTCGCGGAAATATCGGGATTGCGGTCGTCGCGATCATGGTCGTCGCGGTCGTCGGCCTGCGTGGTGGTCAGGCACCCGGTGCGGCGGTTCCAATGGACGGTAACGACATCGCAGGTGTGGTCACCGGTCCCAACGGCCCGGAAGCGGGCGTCTGGGTGATTGCGGAAACACAGGCTCTCCCCACCAAGCACAGCAAGATCGTGGTGACGGATGACGAGGGCCGCTACCTCATCCCTGATCTGCCGGACGCCACCTACGACGTGTGGGTGCGCGGCTTTGGGCTCGTGGATTCCGAGAGAGTGCAGGCCGAGCCCGGTGATGCGCTCAACCTGACGGCGGTCATCGCACCCAGCCAGCGGGCCGCAGCCGAGTACTACCCGGCCCAGTCCTGGTTCGCTCTGCTCCAGATGCCGGCTCCGGGCGAGTTCCCCGGCACGGGGCCCGAGGGCAACGGCATCTCGCCGAACATCGGGAGCCAGGGCGAGTGGATCCGATCGATCGTGAACACAGACGGCTGCACGGGATGCCACGTAATCGGCAACAAGGTGACGCGCGAGATTCCCGAGGAGTTCGGGGACTTGGGGTCGCATGTCGACGCGTGGGAGCGTCGCATCCAGTCCGGTCAGTCCGGGGGCTCGATGGACAGCCGGTTCGCGCAGGTTGGCCGCAGAGCCGCACTCGAGATGTACAGCGATTGGACGAGTCGCATCGAAGCGGGCGAGTATCCGACGGTGGCCCCTTCACGCCCAGAGGGTGTCGAGCGGAACGTGGTGATCAGCCAGTGGGATTGGGCCGACCCAACGGCCTACATGCACGACTTGATTTCTGCCGATAAGCGAAACCCAACGGTCAACGCCAATGGGCCGTTGTACGGAGCAACCGAGGCAAGCAAGGACTACATGCCGGTCCTCGATCCGAACACGAACATGTCGAGCATGGTGACGTTGGAGGTGCGCGACCCCCTGACCCCGACCACGGGTTCGAATCCGCCGATGATGCCGTCGAGGTACTGGGGCGACGAGGTCATCTGGGATAGCCAGGTCAACGCGCACAGCTTCGCCATGGATAGTCAGTCGCGCGTGTGGGTCGCGGCGAGGGTGCGTCCTGGCGAGACCCCGGCTTTCTGTCAGGTCGGATCGAGCCATCCGTCGGCTCAGGCGTTTCCGATCGATCGAAGCAACCGACAGGTTGAGGTGTACGACCCCCAGACCAAGGAAATCACGACGATCAACACCTGCTTCGGAACGCACCACCTGAATTTCGCAAACGATGACAAACTGTGGTTCTGCGGCAGTGGCCCGGTGGTCGCGTGGTTCGACAGCAAGGTGTTCGACGAGACCGGCGACGAGGAGGCGGCGCAGGGCTGGTCAGTGCAGGTGCTGGATACCAACGGTAACGGCAGGCGAGATGAGTATGTCGAGCCTGGCGAGCCGATGGATCCCACCAAGGACACGCGGATCGAGCGAGGCTTTTACGGCGTGGCGCCAAGTCCGCTCGATGGCTCGATCTGGGGCTCGAGCACGGGGTTCCCGGGCGGGGTCGTGCGGTTCGTGCCAGGTGATGATCCGGTGAACACCGGGCTGACGGAGTTCTATGAGGTGCCGTGGAACGACGCAGATGCCTCGGTTCAGGGGTTCGCCCCGCGCGGCATGGACGTTGACAGCAATGGCGTCGTCTGGACCGTGTTGTCGAGCGGACACTTGGCGAGCTTCGACCGCACCCAGTGCCAGGCTCCGTTGAACGGGCCAGACGCTACTGGTCAGCACTGCAGCGAAGGCTGGACGCTTCATTCGTTCCCAGGGCCGAACTACAAGGGCTCGATTGCTTCGGGCAGCGCCGAATCCGCCTACTACACCTTCGTCGATCGGTTCGACCTGTTGGGAGTCGGCGAGAACGTGCCGCTGTCGACGGGGAACGAGTCGCAGTCCCTTCAAGCCCTGGTCGACGGCGAGTTCAAGACTTTCCGGGTACCCTACCCGCTGGGTGGGTTCCACGCGAAGGCCCTGGACGGGCGCATCGATGATCCCGATGCCGGCTGGAAGGGAAAGGCGATCTGGACAACCTGGGGCACCCGGTCCCCGTTCCATGCCGAAGGCGGCCAGGGCACGGTCCCGCAGGTCGTGAAGTTCCAGGTGCGGCCTGACGCGCTTGCACGGTAGTCGGCGTTCATACCGGTAGCGTCAGGTTGATGAGAAGACGAGAAGAGGGGTGAGCATCCGAGATCGCGAGATCTGAGATGCGATCCCCTCGTTCTCGTCGCGGGAGACGCAATGGTCCTGCCGAACCCTTCGTCTGCGCCCGGTGTTATCCGTCATGGGCATCGTGCCGGTTGATTGGACCTACGCCGGCGCAGCGCATCTGATCGAGCGCGCCGGTTTCGGCGCGACGCCAGCACAGGTCGCCGAGGTCGCGGCCTTGACGCAGCAAGCCGCGGATTGTCTGGTCGACTACACAGCATGCGGCTGCTCGACAGGTCACGTTGACCGCGCGAGCGGATCTACTGGACGCACGGAACCAGAGGTGCCGCTATCGCGTTAGACTGTGCCATTCATGGCTATTTCGCGCGTCCTGATCGTCGTGGCCGTCGTTTCCATAGCCGCCGCAGGTGTCGCCCAGGGACAGTTCGGGCGCCGTTTCTTCCAGCCCCAGGTCGCCACCAACCTCGACTTTGACGGCCAGTTTCACTACTGCCGGCTGGTGTACGGCTCCTCCTTGAACCGACGCGGCGGGGGAGGGGGATGGACGACCGACTACCCGAACGCCGATATCAACATGTCGATTCGGCTGTCGGAGTTGACCAACATCGATGTCAGCAAGGACGGGACCGGACAGCCCAATCACCTGCTCGTGCGAGTAGAAGGCGACGAACTGTTTCAATGCCCCCTGGTGATCATGTCTGCGCCAGAACGCGCGTTCTTCACCGGCGACGATGCCCTACGACTGCGGGAGTACCTCCTCAAAGGCGGCATGTTGTGGACGGATGACTCCTGGGGCTCCTACGATTGGTACGACTGGGTCGGACAGCTCCGAAAGGTGCTCCCCGCAGGCGAGTACCCCATCTTCGATCTTCCACTCGATCACGTGCTCTTCCGCACGCAGTTTGAAGTCACCGAGATCCCACAGATCCCGAGCATCAATTTCTTCATGCGCTCTGGCGGAGGCACGTCCGAGCGAGGAGTCGACAGCGCGGTGCCGGTCGTTCGCGCGGTTGCCGATGACGACGGTCGAATCATGGTCCTGATGACGCACAACACCGACATCCAGGACTCGTGGGAGCGCGAGGGGGACGATGCGTCGTACTTCTATGCGTTCAGCCCGCGCGGCTACGCGTTTGGGATCAATGCATTCCTGTACGCGCTGACGCACTGACGCTTCCCCGATCGTCGTCGGTTTCTACGCCTGTTGACTGAGTGCTACAGAGATCGATCTAGCAGGCTGCTGAAAAACTCCGTGAAATGGGATCGACAGATCGATCCCGGCGTACTACCATGCTCCCAACACCGCTGAAGGGAGCCCCATCATGCGCGGACACGATGAGCAAAGCACTCACATGTTCAGCTACCTGTCGCCGGAACAGCGCGTGCCAGCCGACCATCCGCTCCGCGCGGTTCGCGCGCTGACGGACGAAGCGCTGAGAACGATGTCGCGCAGGTTCGCCGGCCTGTACGCCAACACAGGGCGTCCGTCGATCCCGCCGGAACAGCTGCTGCGCGCGTTGTTGCTGCAGGTGCTCTACACGGTGCGGAGCGAGCGGCTGCTGATGGAAGAGCTCAATTACAACCTGCTGTTCCGCTGGTTCGTGGGCTTGAATTTGGACGACCCGGTTTGGCATCCCACCACGTTTACCAAGAATCGCGACCGGCTGCTGGCGGGCGATCTCGCGGCCGCCTTCTTTGATGCGGTGCAGGCCCACGCGCGGGCGGCCGGGCTGCTCTCGGACGAACACTTCACTGTGGATGGGACCCAATTGGAAGCGTGGGCCAGCCTGAAGAGCTTTCGGTGCCGGGACGCGGCGGAGAGCGACCCGCCCGATGACCCCGGGAATCCCACGGTCAACTTCCACGGGGAGCGGCGGCGCAACGACACGCACCAGTCGACGACCGATCCGGAGGCGATGCTGCCTCGGAAGGGCCAGGGGAAGGAAGCCAAGCTGGCGTATCTGGGCCACGTGCTGCTGGACAATCGACAGGGACTTGTCGCCAACGTCTGCGCGACTCACGCGACGGGGACCGCCGAACGCGAGGCAGCGGCGCTGTTGCTGGAGGCCAGCGCGCCGCCGGGCAGCACGGTCGGGGCGGACAAGGGCTACGATGTGGCAAGCTTTGTGGCCGCTGTCCGTATCCGGGCCGTCACGCCCCACGTTGCTCAGAAGGTCCGCTGGAGTGCGATCGATGGCCGGACCACGCGGCATGCGGGCTATCACGTCAGTCAGCGGAAACGGAAACTCGTAGAACAGGTCTTTGGCTGGATGAAGACCGTCGGCGGCTTGCGCAAACTCCGGCATCGCGGTGTCGCCCTCGTGGATTGGCAGCTTACCTTCGCCGCCACGGTCTATAACTTGGTCCGGCTGCGGAATCTGGAGGCGAGGTGTCCCTGATCACCGGCCGCGCGTGTCGCCGGCCCCTTGATCGGGGCCAGCGCACAGCCGTGCGCACCGTTGTCGGTCGGTGGTGACTCGCATGATCCTTAGAAAACGGCCCGATCACCCGGGTTCTTCAGCAGCCTGCTAGTGCAGTGTCCAGGAAATAGCTGGTGCACCGAGGGCGTCGATGCGCCCGGCTGGCAAGGCGCGACGACCGAGAATATTGGACATATGTGAGGGAGGAACGACGCCGCCGGGCGGGATGCAGCGGCGGCCGAATGCCCAGCTATTTCCTGGACACTGCACTAGTTGAGCCAACTTCTTTCGGCCATTTCACTCGCGTATCTCTGGCGCGTGGTCGCGCTCATCGGTTCTCGATCACGCCGACGGGTTGGCGGGAGTGTGGGCACACGAGCCCCGTCGACCTTAAAGCGAGGCCTTGAGAGCCGAAGCGGCCTTGAAGATGCACGTCTTCCTGGCGGAAATCTCGATGGGCTTGCCGGTCTGCGGGTTACGGCCGGCACGCGCAGAGCGGTCCTTCACGGTGAAGGTGCCGAAGCTCGGCATGTAGAACTTGCCACCCTGGAGAATGCTCTTCGTCACTGCGTCGAAAATCGAGTCAACGGCTCTTGCAGTGGCGCGACGGGACAGGCCGCTACCGCTGGCCTTGTGAATCTGCTCCACCAACTCCTGCTTGGTCATTCTCACCTCCTAATCAGCCGTTCAGGCTCTTCTTGAGGTCGCTGGAGGGCTTGAATCCGACGGTCTTACTGGCGAGAATCTGGATGGGCTTGCCGCTTTTCGGGTTGCGGCCGGTACGGGCGGCGCGGTCCTTAATCGCGAAGATTCCGAAGCCGGGGTGCGAGTAGCGCCCGTCAGCCTTGACGGCCTGGCCGATGGCGCCGAAAAGACCGTCGACGAGCTCTTCGACCTTCTTCTTTGTAAAACCGCCGCCGAGTTGCGACTGCACCTCTCCGATCAATTCTTTCTTAGTCATGAAAAGTCTCCAGTTGGAGGCCGCACTTTAAGACTGACACGTTCAGTCGTGTCTGGGACAGATTCTCGGTTCGATCCGCCGGGCCCCGAGTTGCGCAAGCGACCTTCGGGTTCGATTCCCGCCCCCGGCACTCAATACCGTATACGGCGTCCGGTATCGTAGAATTTCCCCACGCAACCCTGAATCGCTGAAACTCACAACCGTGGAGTCGCACATGCGGAAATTCAAGTCCTCGTGGTTCGTCGCGATCTCGTGCATCGCGCTTCTTCCGGCGCTCGGCGCCAAGGCCGCCGATCGGCAGGAGACCGACGCCTGGACCCCTCCTGCCTGGGCGTATCCGGTCATGGATGAGGGCCGCGGGCGTGGTCCCGACGACGGGACGCTGCACAGCGTGGAGGGGAGCGACCTTCAACTCACCCAGACCGAGATCAACAATTCGTTCGCGCCGCCCGATTGGTATCCGGACGAGCATCCGCCGATGCCCGAAGTGGTGGCGCATGGGCGCCAACCGCTCGTCCGCGCCTGCGCCCAGTGCCACATGCCGCACGGAGCCGGACATCCGGAATCGGCGGGCCTTGCCGGCTTACCGGCCGACTACATCGCGGCGCAGACGATGGCCTATCAGAACGGCACCCGCAAGAGTCTTGTCGCCGCGCGTTCACGGAGCATGATCGCTATCTCCGCTGCGATGACCGAAGAGGAAATGCGGATCGCCGCAGAATATTTTGCATCGTTGCCGCCGGTGCAGTGGATAATCGTCATGGAGGCGGACATGGTTCCCGAAACCTATGTGGGCGCCGGCAACATGCGCCATGCCGAACCCGGTGGCGGGATGGAGCCCATCGGAAATCGCATTATCGAGATTCCCGAAAACTTCGAATTGGCCGAGTTACGAGATTCGCACAGCCCGTTCGTGGCCTATGTGCCTCGTGGAAGCGTCGCGGCAGGCCAGGAGCTTGCGATGGCCGGTGGCGGGCGTTCCGTTCAGTGTTCGCTGTGTCACGGCCCGGACCTGAAGGGTCTCGCGCAGATTCCCAGCATCGCCGGACGTTCGCCCATCTATCTCGCGCGCCAGATGTTCGACATCAAACACGGTGTCCGCGGTGGTGAGAACGCGGCCCTCATGCAGGGCGCGGTTGCCAACCTGACCGACGAGGACATTCTCAACCTCTCAGCCTATCTGGCCTCGCTCGAGCCGTAGTGTCCCGAATCAGAAGTTCGTTGACAAATATTCCGGAGCGCGGCGCCCGGCCTGGCCAGGCGCGACGACCGAGAATATCGAGAATATTCGAGGAAGGAGCAACGCCGCCGGACGGGATGCCCCGCCCGGAATATGTCGGCGAACTTCTGATTCGGGACACTAGCAGCCCGTGGTGACAGTCCAGCGGCATTCGGCCCGACCCATGCAGCCCAGGCCCGGGCATGTCAGACGCCGTCGAAGAAGCGTTTCGGCCCGTCCACCGTCATGGCTCGAATCGCCTGGTCTGTCACACCGAGTGCCCTGAGCGCTGGCAGCGCCTTCCGCGTGACGAAAAGGATCCCGTCGGGATTCTGAGCCATCTGGTCCGGAATCGCGGCCGTGGGGAACAGGGTCGCAGCAAACAACCAGTCGTTGCCGAGCATGATGCGCTCAGGCCACCCGGCATCGACGTGAGCCTTGACGACCGTCATGCGCTCCTCCAAGGTCGGCGGGCCATCCGGCGCGCCCGGCGCTGGCGCACTCCGCGACACGTGGTCCATCGAGATGTGGTATCCGCGCCGCGCAAGCCCGAGGGTGTAGCTCTGGTCTCGGCTGTCATCGCTGTGGCCGATGCAGGCCTTTGATGGGCTGAGCCCTTCGGCCTCGAAGATGGCGGCCTGCTGCTCACCGATTCGGTTTCCCGCCGGCGCGTGCGTGGTGATTGGTACGCCTGTCGCCCTGCTGACCCGAGCGGCGGCGCTGAGCACCTTCTCGCCAAACTCGCTGATCTCGCCTCCGTTGGCCACCTTGATGATGCCGGCCTTGATGTCGGTGTCTTCGATGCCGACCTCGATTTCGCGGGTAAAGAACTCTACAAGCTCTTCGACCGTGCGGGCGTTCATCGAGAAGGAGCCATCGACCCAATGCCCCGTGCTGGCGACGACCTGCACGCCCGACTGACGCGAGATCTCCTCCATCAGGCGGATATCGCGCCCCAGGTCGAATGTCGTGACGTCAACAAAGGAATCGACGCCTTCATCCTTGGCCTGCTTGAGCGTCTCGACCGTGTCGTTCACAAACTGCGCGCGGTCGCCGAAAAGCTCCGGCCACGCCCGTCGGAGGCCCGGCGAGGTCGCGGTAATGTGCTCGTGGGAGAGCGTGAAACCCAGGTTGCTGGTATCGATGGGTCCCAGCACCGTCTGGACCGTGCCGGTCGCGGAGGCTGGACCTTGTGCGGCGCCGCCCGCAAACGCCAAGTCCCCCCGTAATACCGAGACGGCCCCAAGCCCTGCCGCCAGGCGCCCGATCACCTCCCGACGACTCAACTGCCTGCTGTCAGCGTCCTGCCGTTGCATCATGAAGTCCCTTCCTGATCAAATGTCGTGTTGCCGCGGCGGCCCTCCAACGCGGAGACACCGTGCCTCTACCGGAGATGAGGGCCACTCCCTGAGGATTCTACGTTACTGAGTCCGAGCGCAAAACGGTCACCGCACAGCCACAGGGGCCACCGAGGGGCCGGTTGCGCCCCTGAGCTTCAAGCGGCTCGACGATGAAGGCGAACTCGTGAGCGCCTCGACGTCGGACCGAACGTTGCTTCCATTGCATCGATGGCGTAAATTGCCCGAGCGATTCTTTCTCTGATCGAGTTCGACGTCGGTGGTCCTGACACGCAGCACCCCCTCGGTCGGTCCGATTGATAGCACGTTACGGGAGAAGATTCACCATGATGAACCGGCGCCGGTTTCTCTACACAGCGGCCGCGGGCGCGGCGCTGGTCGCCCGCGTTCCGAACGTCTTTGCCCAGGCCGCGCAATACGATCTGATTATCAGAGGGGGGCGCGTCATCGATCCCTCGCTTCGGATCGATGCGATCCGCGATGTCGCGATCACGGGAGGTCGTATCGCGGCCGTCGAGGCCGGGATCACTGGCGATGCGGCGGAAACGATCGATGCGCGTGGGAAGCTCGTCGTGCCGGGACTCATCGACATCCACACCCACGCCGCCCGCACCCCCGAGGGGCCTGGGCTGGTCCTCTCGGACGGTGTGACCGGGTGGATCGATGCAGGCTCGCAAGGAGCCGACCGCATCGGCGATACGGTCGCCGTGGCCAGGACGTCGCCGCAGCAAGGCCGCGTGCTGATCAATATCGGGCGCGCGGGTATTCTGCCCGATGGCGACACCATGAATATCGAGCGTGCCGATACCGGCGCGCTTCGCGATGCGATCGAGAAGAACCGCGAGTTCGTTGTCGGCGTCAAGGCGAGGCTGTCGGGAGCGGTGACGGGCGAGAACGACGATGAGGTGCTGCGTCGGGCGCAGGAGGTGGCCACCTTCTTCAACATACCGCTGATGATCCACATGGGGCAGTCGCACTCACCGCTCTCCCTGCTCTTCGATCGGCTCAAGCCCGGTGACATCGTCACGCACATGTTCGCGCCGCCGCCCAACAGCATCATCGACGACGACGGCCGTATCCTTCCCGAAGTGCTGGCCGCCCGCCGCCGCGGCGTCTGGTTCGACGTCGGCAACGGGCGAAACGGCCATATGAGGTGGGACGTCGTCGAGCGCATCATGCAGGCCGGCTTTTGGCCAGATACCTTCTCCACCGACTGGAACGTCAATAGTCCCTCGACGGGAGTCGTTGACTTTCCCAACTGCATGTCAAAATTATTGGGCTTCGGCATGACGGTGCCGGAGGCGGTCGAGCGCGCCACCGTCAACGCCTCGCGCATCTTCGATGTGTTCCGCGACCGCGGCACGTTGAATGTAGGCGCGGTGGCCGATCTCGCGCTACTCGAATTGCGTGACGGAAACTTTGAATTCCTCGACAACTACGGAAATACGATACAGGGCCGGCGACGATTGTTCCCGAGCGGCACCGTGCTTGGTGGCAAGCCGATTCCTCGAGCATAGGCCCCGACGCCGATGGCGCTGACTCCAGGCAGGCTGTCGCTCGGAAAGAGAGGCACCGTCATGATCCGTGTTGCCCTTCTCTTTGCTCTTGCAGTCCTGGCGACCGGGAGTGTGACTCCGGCGTCGGCGCAGACGCCCGACCTGGAGACCGTGCTGTCACGGGCCGGCGAGTACGTCGCGCGCTACGAGCCCGCCCTTGGCACGGTGATCGCCGAAGAGGTTTATTCGCAGAACGACCGGGTGCCGGACCTGCAGCGCAACGGTGGCGCGAGGGGAGCGGGCTCGGTGTCGTTTCGGTATCAGCGACGGCGCTTGCTGTCGGATTTCCTGATGATTCGCCTCGCGAGCCAAGGCGACCAGTGGATGGGGTTTCGGGCCGTCGTCGACGTGGACGGTCGTCCGGTGCGCGATCGGCTGGAACGGTTGCAGGAAGCGCTCGAGGGCTCGACGGAGACAGTGGTCTCACGGTGGCGGAAGCTCGCCGAGGAGAGCGCCCGGTACAACATCGGGAGCTTCCTTCGCAGCACGAATGTACCGACGTTTGCGCTGACCATCCTCCGCGATGAGCATCGGCACCGTTTCGACTTTGAGCGTGTTGACGAGGAGCGAGTCGAGGGCCTGAACGTCTGGGTGATTCAGTTCCGGGAGTGGGCCAGCCCCACCCTGATCAGCGACCTCCGCGGTGGAGACGTATCTGCTCACGGAAGCATGTGGATCGATCCCCTTGAAGGACGCCTCGTGCGGACCGAGGTGCTGACCGGCGACGGCGATAGCCCGATGCGCTCTCAGACCACCGTTCGATATCGACCCGACGGCGACCTTGGCATCTGGGTGCCATACGACATGCAGGAGCGGTACGAGAGCCGCGACGGGCGACGTTTCGACGCCACAGCCAGCTACTCGAACTTCCAGCAGTTCAAGGTGACTGTCGGGACCTCAGTGTCCCAAACGCCGCTCCCGGAGTAGCGCCTTCTGCTCGTCGCCGGGATCTGGGTAGCACGAACTGGTTCGGGGACTGCGGCGGCTGGTGCCGACGAACTGATGGCGCGAGCTTCCGGCACCCGCCTCGGCGATGACTCAGTGTTCGCCACCTTGTCAGTGCCCCGTCGAAGGAGACTATGCCAGCAGTAGAAATTAACCTTCGTCGCCTTTGGGTAGTGGGGCCGCTCACAGTGCTGGCCTCGATCGCTGCCGTTCTTGTCGTGCGGATCACCGCAGTTTCAATATTGGGGCCATCTGAATTCGCGCCGCTGGACTGGGAACCGCCCATCGTGCTCACGGCTGTCCTGGTGACGGCTGCGGTGCTCGTATTTGCGGTCGTTGCCAGCCTGGCGACGACTCCGCTCCGCACCTATCGGCGCATGGCCTTCGTGATCCTGGTGCTCTCGCTGGTTCCAGACTTCCTGCTGCCAGGCTCAGAGCCTGGCGCCACGTGGCCGGCTGTGAGCGCGTTGATGGTGATGCACGTAGTGGCATGGTGGGTCACGGTACAGATGCTCACAAGGCTGACGGTGCGCGCAGTACCAGCGCCGTGAGGCCGCAACGCTGAGGCTACTGCGACGCGTGTCGGCTCTCGTGAGCGAGCTCCTCCTATAATCAGCCGGTCTAGACCGAACACATGTCTCTCGCTCCCGGCACCCGCATCGCCCGTATGGAGTCGCTGCCCGGATCGGTGTGAGTACGACACATCCTCGCCGCTTCCTTTAACGGAGGAACCAAGTTATGGCCGTATTTATGATCGCTGAGGTCAAGGTGACCGACGATAGCTGGATTCCGGACTACGCTGCCAAAGTGCACGAAATCGTTCACAAGCACGGCGGCAAGTATCTGTCTCGCAGCGCCAACATCACACCGCTTGAGGGTAAGACGCCGGATTTGACGCTGGTCGCCATTCTGCAATTTCCGACTGTGGCGGCGGTTCAGGCCTTCGCGAATGACCCGGCCTACGCGCCGTTCGCCAAGGCCAGGCAGGCGGGCACCATCAGCTCCCTGTTCATCATCGATGACACGGATGCCGCTGGCACCATTCCGTACCTGACGAAGGCCGTCTAGCCCCGCGCTGCTCAGGTGGCGGGAACCAGCGTCGGCGCCAGCCGAATGATGCCGGGACCCGTGTGGGCCTCCCGCATGGACGCCAAATTGCCCCAGCGAGCCCGCTGTAATCAGGCCCACCGCTGATGGTCTCTGACTCCCGGCACCGCTGATGGTCTCTGACTCCCGGCACTCGCCTCGACCGCATGAAGTCGCTGCCGAGATCGGCGTGGGCGGGATAGACTACGCTCATCAACTACGCATTCAAAACACCGACTGTCTTTCGTCTCCGGGAATGGGCGTTACGGAAGCCGTGAGGTACCGTGCCGTTCTAGTAGTAGTAGCGCGCATGCATGAGCAGCCGTGCCAGCCATCGCTCAACTCAAGGCGACATGGGGAGAAGGAACGTGAATAGATCGCTCGTATACGTTTCCGCTTCGGTGGCGGCACTCGGGGTGGTGCTTTGGAGTCCTGCTATTGCCTACGCTCAAATGGATCTTGGCCCACAGGTGGAAACGACCTACGGCGAAGGGCTGCCAAGAGACCGCGATCTGCTGGTCTTTGCTGACGATCAATACCCGTTCTGGCCGCTGACGCCGGAGCAGAGGCAGTACGCCAGCATCGATGGTGCTCGGATGAAGCGCCAGGTCATCGACCTCTCCCAGATCGCCGTCCGCTATCGTGATGCCGGAAACAAGTGGTGGGGTCGTTTGCCTGGCACCAGCGCCGACCGTGAAGGCATGTCATACATGACGCGCGCGTTCGAGGACCTCGGACTGACGGTCGAACGCTTCCCTTACGTGATGCCCACCGATTGGAGACCGACGGATTGGGCCGCGAGCTACACGACGGCTGACGGATCGAGGATCCAACTGACGACCGCGTTCCCCGTTGCTCGCACGAAGGCCACGGGCCCTCAGGCGATAACAGCGGAGGCGGTGTGGGTGGGCATCGGTGCTGGGGCCGATTTCATCGGAAGGGATGTTCAAGGTAAGGCGGTCATTATCTACAGCGTGTTCGTCCCCGGAGGGCGCAGCCATTCGGCCAGTAATCGCGCGGGCCTCTTCAATGCCAACACCAGGGCCGTCGAATTGGGCGCGGCGATCGTGGTCAATGTCATGGGAGTTCCTGGCAACGCCCAGTTTCAACCCGAGGGTGGCGTGTCCGAGGTTCCTCAATTCACATTGAGTATGGACGAAGGCTTCGCGCTAAGGGACCGGCTCGATAAAGGCGAAGACGTCGAATTGACCTTCCGACTTGAAGTGCCGGTACTGCGTGATGTGGCAACCGAGTACACGATCGCCACGCTCCCAGGCGTGTCCGACGAAGAAATCGTCGTCATGACGCACACCGATGGTTACTTTCAGGCGGCAATGGACAACGCGGCGGGAATGGCGAGCGCGCTGGAAATCGCACGCTTCTATGCGCAGAGGCCTCTTCAGGAACGCCCACGCACGATGAAGTTCATTCAATTCCCCGATCACCATCACGGAGAGGTCGCCCGCGGTCGTGACGGTGTCGGCATCAACGATAGTTATCCCTGGGACAACGTCGCCCTGAAGTTGACGATGGAGCATCCCTCCCAGACGCTGCTCTATATGTATGCCGACGGCCTGACGACAACCAACGCCGTGGGCGCCTTCCGTTGGAACGCGCTCGGCAGCCCCGAATTCGAGCAGATGGTGTTCGACACCTTCCGCGAGTTCGGCGTGTCTGTATATGCGCACGAGGATGGGCCCAAGAACGGCAACTATGCGCCATCCTTCCACATCATCGATCACGTGATCTACCACACCTCGCTCGATGTGCCCGAACTCGTCCCCGCCAGCGGCCTTGAGCGCACCACCCGCGCATTCGCTGCAGCAGTCGATCGGGTAAACGGGATGACGATGAAGGAATTACGCGGGGCGAACTTCCCGCCCACAACCGGGCAGGGCGCTCTCAGCGGAACCCAGTCGCTGACGAAGTAGTTTTCAGCCCACTGGCATTAGGGGGTAGTCAATGGGCGCACTAAAGCGGATCGCCAGACCTTTCGTCATCTTCGTCGAGCGATATTATCCGGATCCATTCGTCTTCGTGATCGCGCTGACCGCGGTCACGCTCGTTGCCGCGGTCTTGCTCACTGGCTCCTCCATCACGCTGGCGCTGACGAGCTGGGGAGACGGACTCCCCTTGCTGCTCGCTTTCATGGCGCAGATCGCCGTGACCCTCATTACCGCACACGCGCTTGCGCAGACAGACACTGTAGGTCGTTTACTCACCTGGCTGGGCAGACAACCTCGACACCCCCTTCAATGCTACGTCCTCGTTACGCTCGTCAGCGGCATCGCTAGCCTGCTGTCCTGGGGCATCGGCTTGATCGCCGGCGCGATCATTGCCCGCCAGGTCGCAGTGCAGGCGAGCGAGCGCGGCATTCGTGTCCATTACCCTCTCCTAGTGGCCTGCGCCTACGCCGGTTTCTCGATCTGGCACATGGGGTACTCCGGCTCTGCGCCCCTGTTCGTTGCCACCCCAGGCAACGCCATGGAGGACGCCATCGGCCGGCTGATTCCGGTACAGGAAACCATGTTCACCCGTTGGAACATCCTGGGCGCTTCCTTCAGCCTGGTTGTGATCGCGGCTACCTGTGCGCTGATGCATCCAAACGAAGAAGAGGTGATCGAGGCGCCGGTGGACAAACTCAAGGCTGCAGAAACTCGCGACGAAGAACAGGCCTCCGTCGATTCCGTTGCCGAGCGCGTGGATAACAGCCGGTCCTTGTCGATGATACTCGCGCTGCTACTGGGTGGTTATCTGGCACATTGGTTCTGGACACGGGGCCTTGAGCTGACCCTGGATGTCGTCAACTGGACCTTCCTGTGCCTGGGCCTGTGGCTCGCTCGCTCTCCGGTTCACTACATTCGCCTGGTCAGGAATGCCGGAACCGCCGTCTCGCCCGTGCTCATTCAGTATCCGTTTTACGCGGGCATCATGGGCATGATGGCGGGCACGGGACTGGTTGCGTTGCTGTCCGACTGGTTCGCCCGGATCGCCACCGCCCAATCGTTGCCTTTCTGGGCATTCGTATCTGGCGGCATCGTGAACTTCTTCGTCCCGTCCGGAGGCGGACAGTGGGCGGTTCAGGGGCCGATCTTCATCGAGGCCGCCAAGACCCTGGGGACCGATCCGGCGTTGATCGTCATGGGCGTAGCATACGGCGACCAGTGGAGCAATCTGATTCAGCCGTTCTGGGCGATTCCCCTGCTGGCCGTTGCGGGCCTGCATCTCAGACAGATGATGGGCTACACCTTCGTGATCTTCATCGTGACCTTCTTTACCTTCGGCGGCACCATATTCCTCGCTGCACGCTGACCGAGCTTGTCGAGACGGCTGTGGTCGCCCCGACAGGCGACGTTGCGGGACAGGCAACACTAGCAATCAAGGCAACGGACCTCGGCGAAAATGGCCTCCTGCTTGTCAGGATTGTCGCGCGCGTAGTTGATCAAACATCGGATGGCCTTCGCTGCGTCGGGAAGGTTATGGGCCTTGACCATTTCCTTCAAGAAGTCGATCTTTTCCTTTTCCAGTTCCACGGTCTGGCTCACGCCGTCTTTCATAAAGCACCCCCGATGCGATTCTAGCGCACCCCTCGTTTCCCCTTGCAGCCGCCCCGCTTGTGTGTCAGATAGTGTGTGCAGTCTAGCAAACGTAGCGAGGAGGCTTCTGATGAGGCAGCGACATTCCGTGACTCGGCGGCTGGCACTGGGCTTGATCCTCTCGTTGGTGGGACTGATCAGCCAGAACACGACGAGCGCGCAGACGCTGGCTGAAACTCAACAGCGCGCGAATCAGGGCGACGCCCTCGCGCAGACCGCACTCGGTTTCATATACCAGAGCGGGGACGGCGTGCCGGAGGACTTCATGCAAGCGGTGGTCTGGTATCGCATCGCGGCTGATCAGGGCTACGCACCCGCGCAGGCCAACCTCGGCGTCATGTACAGCAACGGGACTGGCGTCCCGCAGAACTTCCCGCAAGCGGCGGCGTGGCTTCTAAAATCGGCGGACCAGGGCTACGCGCCCGCGCAGGCCAACCTCGGTGTCATGTACAGCAACGGGACTGGCGTTCCGCAGGACGACGTAGAGGCTCACAAGTGGCTCAGTCTCGCGGCATCAGGCCTCACAGGTGACACGCAGGAAGGATACGCAGATTACCGCGACGGAACGGCAAGGCGGATGACGCCCGTGCAGCTCGCCGAAGCGCAAAAGCGGGCAACCGACTGGCAAGCGGCCTTTGGGAAGCGGCAGGCCGAGTAGATTCTCAATCTGCGGGTTGGGGGTTCGATCTGCTCGACCGCCGGGGGATCGGCGGCGCGCTCCTGAAGTCGCCGCGATGGCAATTGGTGCAGCATCGACGCAAGCGCATCGGTTCTCGTGTGAACCGACGCGAACAGCTCCGCTTCAGCAGTGCAGGGGGTCCCTGGTATCGTCTAGCAGGCTGCTGAAAAACTCCGTGAAATGGGATCGACAGATCGATCCCGGCGTACTACCATGCTCCCAACACCGCTGAAGGGAGCCCCATCATGCGCGGACACGATGAGCAAAGCACTCACATGTTCAGCTACCTGTCGCCGGAACAGCGCGTGCCAGCCGACCATCCGCTCCGCGCGGTTCGCGCGCTGACGGACGAAGCGCTGAGAACGATGTCGCGCAGGTTCGCCGGCCTGTACGCCAACACAGGGCGTCCGTCGATCCCGCCGGAACAGCTGCTGCGCGCGTTGTTGCTGCAGGTGCTCTACACGGTGCGGAGCGAGCGGCTGCTGATGGAAGAGCTCAATTACAACCTGCTGTTCCGCTGGTTCGTGGGCTTGAATTTGGACGACCCGGTTTGGCATCCCACCACGTTTACCAAGAATCGCGACCGGCTGCTGGCGGGCGATCTCGCGGCCGCCTTCTTTGATGCGGTGCAGGCCCACGCGCGGGCGGCCGGGCTGCTCTCGGACGAACACTTCACTGTGGATGGGACCCAATTGGAAGCGTGGGCCAGCCTGAAGAGCTTTCGGTGCCGGGACGCGGCGGAGAGCGACCCGCCCGATGACCCCGGGAATCCCACGGTCAACTTCCACGGGGAGCGGCGGCGCAACGACACGCACCAGTCGACGACCGATCCGGAGGCGATGCTGCCTCGGAAGGGCCAGGGGAAGGAAGCCAAGCTGGCGTATCTGGGCCACGTGCTGCTGGACAATCGACAGGGACTTGTCGCCAACGTCTGCGCGACTCACGCGACGGGGACCGCCGAACGCGAGGCAGCGGCGCTGTTGCTGGAGGCCAGCGCGCCGCCGGGCAGCACGGTCGGGGCGGACAAGGGCTACGATGTGGCAAGCTTTGTGGCCGCTGTCCGTATCCGGGCCGTCACGCCCCACGTTGCTCAGAAGGTCCGCTGGAGTGCGATCGATGGCCGGACCACGCGGCATGCGGGCTATCACGTCAGTCAGCGGAAACGGAAACTCGTAGAACAGGTCTTTGGCTGGATGAAGACCGTCGGCGGCTTGCGCAAACTCCGGCATCGCGGTGTCGCCCTCGTGGATTGGCAGCTTACCTTCGCCGCCACGGTCTATAACTTGGTCCGGCTGCGGAATCTGGAGGCGAGGTGTCCCTGATCACCGGCCGCGCGTGTCGCCGGCCCCTTGATCGGGGCCAGCGCACAGCCGTGCGCACCGTTGTCGGTCGGTGGTGACTCGCATGATCCTTAGAAAACGGCCCGATCACCCGGGTTCTTCAGCAGCCTGCTAGGCAAGATTGTCCAAACAAGTGATCTCGGGGGGGATGGACCGTGCCTGACTTCGACATTCGTGATTTCGGCGCCGTAGGCGACGACCAAAAAGACGACACAGCTGCGATCCAGCGAGCCATCGACAGGGCCGCAGAGCTGCCCCGGCCCGAAGGGGTCAGTCTTTCCCGCGGCGGGGCACGGGTGATCATCCCGCCCGGCACCTATCTGATCTCGCAGCCGCTGATCCTTCCCGCAGGTCGGGGTGGGGTAGCCGAGACCGGCGGCGCGGTCCACCTGATCGGCCACCGGGATGGGTCGGTGATCCACGGCGTGGACAACGGTTTCCCGATTCGGCGCGGCATGATCGAATTCGCGGTGACGCCCTGGCTCGGCGCGGGCGCAGAGCCCCGTTTGCAGATGCTCGGGGAGCTGGCAATGAAGGCCCAGGCTCGGGTCCGACTCCTGCTGGAAGCGGTAGGACTGGGTCACGCCGAATTCGGCATCTTCCTCGACCCGCTGCCTGGCCCGCTCCTGGACCCGATCGATCCTGTGCCGGACCTGGCGGCGTTCACGAGCGCGACCGTCGTGGCCGCAGATTTCAGCGGCCTCAACGCCTTGATGGACGGCCTCTCGGACTGGCTCGCGCTCTGCCGGCAGCTTGGGGCCACGAACTCGAGGCACCTGGGCCAGCGCATCGAGGGGCTGCGGCTCTACATGCCCCAGCACTCCGATTGTTACGCGGTCAACCGACCCTGGCCGTTCCCCGCCTTTTCCCCCGACGCGCTGGTCTATCTGCGGCGGTATCTGGACGAGTGGACCAGGCTTCACGCGGCCGGGCAGATCAGCGTAGACCCGACGCCGTGGCGAACCCGGGCGACCCAGCTCGCGGCCGACTGGGACGAGCCGGCCAAGCTCTCCGGGGAGATCTCGCGCGTGGAGCTCCAGCTCGAGCGCATTCAGGTACAGGCGAATGACACGTCCCACCCCGCGGTGTTTCGATTCGACGGCAGCGTTTATCGATCGTCGTTCAAGCACATCACGGTTTACGCCAGCACCAATACTGGCTCGAAGAGCCGGACACTGACGGTCTATCCCGACAGAGAGCCCGGACACGGGCGGACCCGCGAGTACGACACCGTCGCCTTTCTCTTCGAGCACCGGCATCGCACAACCCTCTCCGCGGGCGACTCCACGGGCTTCCAGTCTGGGGTCATCGAAGACGTGGGGGTTGCCTGGTCGGGGGGAGGGCACAACTGTTTCTTGCGCGGGCGTGTGGCCGGCTCACAGATCAATCGGGTCTTCATGAACCGCGCGCTGTTCGGCCCGTCGATGCACTTGATCGACGCCTCGGACAGCGACTTCAGCCAGATCCATAGCGAGGGGACCACGGATGACCCGATGATCCTGATCGAGGGATCGATCGGCCTTCGCTTCACGAGCTTCGGCATAGGCACTCCGAGCACGCCGCCGACGTTCATCCTGAACGCATGGCCGGCCAAGGCGGTCGAAGCGGCCAAGCGCATAAGCGCCGGCCTCGTCTTGCGGGACACCGTCGACTGCGAGATCTTCGGGCGCGTCCTCGACCCCGAGCAATCAGCGGGCGGCCACAGCGAGCGAGTCGCCGTACTCCGGGCAGGCCTACCGGGCTACCCGAAGGATGTCGTTCCGAGCACGGAGTTCCCGCCAGCGTTCGTTCGAATCGAGGCCGGCTGTCGCCGTAACCGCGTCGGACAGGTCGTGATCTCACTCCCTCCATCGGCCTACGACGCACTCGAAGCTGCTCGCAAGGACGCCGTGACAGGAAACGTCGATCGAGTTAGCGCGGTGCAACAGGCGCTGGGAAAGTTCCTGCGAGCCGAGATCGACCTGCAAGGCCCGGCGGCGACCTGCAACGAAGTGCGCGGCGTGCTGACCATCCCGACGTCGTCCCACCAACGGTCCGAGGCCGTCCGCCTAGTGACCAACAGCGCCGACCCTGTTGTGGCGATCCCGTTCGTGATGGGCACCCTCGAGCAGCCCTTCGTGGTTCCGTCGCCGTAGCGGTCGTTGCCACCGGATGCCCTGCCAGATGTCGTCGTCGAAGACGACATCCTGACGAAAGGCAGATTTAGGCAATATCAGGGGAGGCCGAAACCCTCAACCGTACGACAAACCTCAGAAAGTTTGGGATAGAAGCCCTCCCACCTGACAGACCGAGATTCATCGGGCAGTATGGCTCTCGGAGGGACCAGCATCGCAGAATGGGCCTTGCGCTAACCTTCAAGAGGCCTCTAATGTGTCCTGTCGACTCTCAAGAATTAAAGAGAACATCGTGAAATCACTAATGCTCGCGGCATTCGTCGTATTGTTCACCGGGATCGCCGTGGCCCAGGAGCCCGTGCTCGTGCTTGAGGGCGGTACGCTGATCGATGGCACCGGCCGCCCCCCTGTCGAGGACGCGCTGGTCATCGTCACGGGAAACCGCATTACGACGGTGGCTCGACGGGGACAGGTGGAGGTGCCAGATGGCGCGACCGTCATCCAGACCGATGGGCAGACGATCCTCCCAGGCCTGGTGGACACCCATGTGCACCTGCGTGACTGGCATTTGCCGATGTTCCTGGCACATGGCGTGACGACGATTGCCGACACCCATAACGACACGCTATGGAGCATCGCCCAGCGTGCCTTGCTGGAGGGTGGCCTGATGCAGGGGCCGCGTCTCTTTGTGTCGGGCGCGCGGGTCACCGGTCCCCTGGGGCGGCCGGTGACCAATGTCGCTGGAGAGATCCTCCAGGATCCGAGCTACGTCGAGGATGCGGAGGAAGCGCGTGCGTACGTCCGGTATCTGGATGCGATTGGCGTGGATCACGTGAAGATCGACCTCACCATCACTGATGAGCAACTGGCGGCGGTGCTCGATGAATCGCGCAAACTCGGGCTACGGGTGTTTGGTCACACCCAGAACATCAAGACCGCGGTGGACTTGGGCATGAGGCACATGGAGCATATGAACACCATGGCGCGGGCACTGCTCGAGCAGGAAGGGAGGCTGGCGACGCTGCCGGAGGGAACGGCAGTCGAAGGGGCTGTCAATCCGGAGCTCTTCCCGGCACTGATCGAGTACATGGAACTCCAGGACGTGTCTATCGACCCGACCCTCTATGGTTGGATGCGGCCGGAGCAATGGCTCTATGCCCGACAGGTGGTTGAACCTCTTGCGAACGACCTGGGCTTGGCGTTCGTGCCCACCTTCATCAAAGAGCGCTGGGTGCAGGGCCGGGACACGCCGCGCCAGGGTTATGAAAACGTGGTGGAGTTTCTGACGCAATATGCTGAGGCTGGCGGCAAGATTCTGGTGTCGAGCGATGCCCACGAAAGAGCGAGCGGCCCTGGTTTCAGCATGCATATTGAAATGCAGATGATGACCGACATGGGAATCCCTGCCATGAAAGCGATTCAGGGTGCGACGCTCTGGGGCGCCGAAGCACTGGGACGCGAACAGGATTACGGCAGCGTGGAAGTGGGTAAAGTCGCGGACTTCCTCATCGTCGAGGGAGATCCTCTCGCCGACATCGCCGCAACGAGAAACATCCAGATGGTCATTATGGACGGTGAGGTGCTGGACACGGAGTATGACCCCAACTGGTCGAACCCGCTGCCGCGTTCCAAGGCCGCCATGGAGCCCTAGCTAAGGAGGCCGATATGCGTCGCGTCGTTGCATGCGTCAGAGACTCGGTCCTGAAGACATGGCTCTTGAGCGTCTTGATTGTTCTAGGCATAGCTGCCCCTCGATCGGTCCCAGTGGTTGCCGCCGCAAGCAGTGAAGCGCTGTGTCCGGGTCCTTACGGTTGGAGGTGAGCTGCCTTCCGGACATGCCACGCCTGATGCCCGTAAGTGAGGAAACCGGTTCCAGTGTCTCTGGCGCGCTAAGAACCAGGCCGTTTCCGGTCGGTTCGACTGCCGTGGACCCCACACGATGAAGGGCACGCGCACGGGAACCCCCGCTGGCATTTAGTCGATCAAACGCAGGATGAGGGGGTAGTCCTTGACCAACAGGTTGCGGATCACCAGGTTGCCGTCAGTAATCAGTTCCTGCTCGACGCCATTGAATACGTCTATCCCCACCACTCTTGAGGCAGACAGGCCAGGAAAGATCAGGGTGGCTCCTACGCCGGGGTCGTCGTCAACCGCCGCGTCATCGTTCCACAGTGCGAGCAGTCTGTCACCGTTAGGCAGCGAGAACCCGTAGCTCGTGATATTCGTAGCTGCACTCTGGATTTTCACATCGAGACTGATAGGGCTGGCCTGGTCCATGACTGTATTGAGATTGCTCATCGTTGCGTAGCTCACAGGTATATGGGACCAAATATTCTCCAGTCCTACACCGACGTCTAAGCCGAGCTGTATGACGGTCACTCGAGCGTAGTACTTGGCTGACTGTATCTCGGTATGGGCCTCCCAGATGAAAAACTCCGGAGGCCTATTCGGGTCCCCTATAACCATCCAGTCCAAGTCATGGCCCCAGTATTCCCCTTCGAATCCTTGGGCGGAGGCCATTTGCTTGATTTGTCCGATTATTGACGGGTAATCGTAATAGTAACTTCCGAAAAACGGGACGTCGGGAGCCGCATCATAGAAGGGGTGCCAAGCGATCACATCGAATAGTTGGACAACATCGGAATCGAGAACAGTGAAAAGCCACTCGCTGCCGAAAAACAGAACGACCGGAGCCAAGACAACCTTGGCCTGCGGGTCCTCCTCGCGAATCACGGGAATCACTCGCCTCGCAAGGTTTATATAGTCGAGTGGTTCTATACACTTGATATCGCCGCCGCTTTGGGGTGTGCCGCCGCAGTTGTCCGGCTCGCTCCAGATCGTGTAGTAGCTGACTCGGCCCTTAAGCTGACCTACGATGACGCGAACGTAGTCCAAGAAGTCTTGGATTTGCTCCTCAGTCTTGAATCGTGGCGTAGATAGCTCCTCTCCCGCGGCGTGACCAACTTTGTCCCAAAAAAGGAGCCCATAATTCACCGCGATACCGTGCGCGCCCAAGTCATCGATCAACTGGTCGGCAACTGCGGGAACAACAGTGTCAGGCCCGATATTCCAATCGATCGGGGGCTCGATCTCGTAGAAACTGGTTTCAAAGCCTTTCGTGCCTAACGTCGTCACTGAACCGCCCCGGGTTCTTGAGAGGCTCGGTTACTTGATTCCAGCCGCCATGGCTGGCACCTCCTGCGTGAGATAGTACTGCTGCTCAAACTCCGCTGGCGGCATGTGGCCGATGGGCCCCAGGAGCCGTCGATGATTGAACCAGTCCACCCATTCAAGCGTCGCGAACTCGACGATCTCGAGGTCTCGCCATGGGCCGCGCCGACGGATGACTTCGGTCTTGTACAGGCCGATCACCGACTCGGCGAGGGCGTTGTCATAGGAGTCCCCGCGACTGCCGACCGACAACTCCAGGCCCGCCTGGGCGAGCCGCTCCGTGTATCGGATCGAGAGATACTGGGTGATTTCAAGGGGTCGTCGCAACACGTCCTCACTGGTGTGAGCGTAGCAGTTCGTTGAAGGCTTCGGATGGAGTTCTCCAACTGAGAGTCTTCCGCGGTCGGCGGTTGAGTGTGGCCGCGACAGCCGCGCTGTCGCGAGCGTTGTACCGACTGAGGTCAGTCCCTTTGGGGAAGTACTGGCTCAGGAGGCCGTTGGTGTTCTCGTTCGTGCCGCGCTGCCACGGACTGCGGGGGTCGCAGAAGAATACCTGCAGCCCCGTGTCGATACGCAGTTGGGCGTGCTGGGCCATCTCCGCGCCTTGGTCCCAGGTCAGTGACCGACGAAGCTGATCAGGGAGCGTCGCGATCGTCGACGTGATCGCATCCCGTACGGCTTCGGCGCCATGCCCGGCAAGCGCCGGACCGTTCCTGACCCTGCGTCGGCCACGTTCGGCCATGCGGGGCAGGTGGAGCAACATCGTGAATCGGGTGGTGCGTTCAACCAATGTGCCGATCGCGGAGCTGCCAAGTCCGATGATCAGGTCGCCTTCCCAGTGTCCAGGAACCGCTCGGTCCGCGGCCTCGGCGGGCCGCTCGCTGATCATGATCGCGGGGCCGACAAACGCCTTGCCACGACTCCGGCGGCGGGCCCTCGGCACGCGCAACGCCCGTCCGGTGCGCAGGCATGCCGTCAGGTCGCGGCGCAGTGCCCCCCGCCCCTGGATGTACAGCGCTTGGTAAATGGCTTCGTGCGAGACCCTCATCGATGCATCGTCGGGATACTCTAGCCGGAGCCGACGGGCGATCTGCTGCGGGCTCCACGCCGTCGCCCAATGTCGGTCCTGGCGGCGGCCATGACGTCGACCACCCCAGGAGCCCACGCGTGGGCCAAGCACGGGCGTCCCGTCCTCAGCCATGACCGTGCCCGCGAGGCGGTCCTGCACGTAGATCCTCAGCCGATCATTCGCGGCCAGCTTGGCGGTCTTCGGGCGCCTGGCACGTCGGTCGCTGTGCCACTGCGCTGTCGACGCCCGATACTCCAGACCACCGCTCCGAGTCGCCGCATTGCGATGCAGCTCTCGCGAAACCGTCGACGGGGCTCTACGGAGCCGACCGGCTATGTCGCGCACCCCGGCACCCTGAGCGCTCAGGATCGCAATCTCTTCTCGCTCCGCGAACGACAGGTAACAAGCCGATCGGGGCGCCACACTGATCGACGGCATACCACCGCTCTCACGGAACCAACGACCGCCCACGGGCGCCGACACACCACATGACACCGCGGCATCCTCACTCGACAGCCCCCGGGCGATCGCCTTCCAGAACCGGCGCTGCTCCTCGCGCCCCGCGACCGGCGGCCGACCAGGCGAACGCATCGCAGGCCGGCCCGCTCGGTCTGACCTTCTTCGTTTCCGTTTCTGCATCGCAGTACCTCATCATCGAGGCGTTGCGACGACCAGTTGAATTCACCCTGGGAGCCGCGGTCACTGTGATGGACGAGGTCATCGTTCGTTGGTCGCGCATAGAGGGCTTGCTCAAGCGCGTCGAGGGCCAGATCGGTACGCAGCGAACTCGACACACGCCAGCCGACGAGGCGGCGCGCAAAGACGTCGATGACGAAGGCGACGTAGACGAAGCCGCGCCAGGTCGCGACGTAGGTCAGATCGGCGACCCACAGCTGATTGGGACGCGTGGCAACGAACGCACGGTTGACCAGGTCCGCGGGTCGTGTCGCCGCCTCGTCCGGCACCGTCGTCTTGAACGTGCGCCCACGGACGGCCCCTTGGAGCCTCATCTGCCGCATCAAGCGCTCGACTGTGCAGCGAGCCACGACGATGCCTTCCCGGCCCAGCTGCTGCCAGACTTTGCGGGGCCCGTAGACAGCGAAGTTCTCGTCCCAGACCCGCTGGATCTGCGTTGTGAGCCACGCATCCCGTTGGGTGCGCCGGGACAGCCGGGAGGGATCCGCCTGGCACCGCCTGTGCCGAAAGTAGGTCGCGGGGGCGATGGGCAGGACTGCACACATCGGCTCGACCCCGTACCGCTCCCGCTCCGTGTCGATGAAGGCCACCATTACTTCGGTCGGCGGTCGAGCTCCGCCTGCGCGAAAAACGCTGAGGCCTTCCGTAGGATCTCGTTCGCCCGCTTGAGCTCCCGATTCTCCCGCTCGAGCGTCTTTAGCCGGTCCCGCTCCTCGGTCGTCAGGCCCGGTCGGCGTCCGGTGTCACGCTCGGCCTGCCGCACCCAATGGCGCAGCGTTTCGGACGTGCAGCCGATCTTCTCGGCCACCGACCGAATCGCCGCCCACTGCGACTCGTGCTGGTGCGCGTGGTCGAACACTAACCGAACAGCCCGCTCCCGGACTTCCGGTGAATATTTTCTCGGTCTTCCCATGGACTCCATCCTCCCAAGGAATGGAGCCTCTCGGAAACCCGGGGCGGTTCACACTTCCTTCAATATCCGCTGCGTCGTTTCACCGTCGAGCTCCCACAAATCACTAACGTTGACACTTATCCGGTTGTCGGCAAGGTCTCCGGACGGCTTGGTCTGCAACCGAAGCCTCGCGAGCGCATTACCCTCCTGGAATGTCAAAACCCGGCTGCCACCCTGGGCGGGTCTCGAGAACTCGGTCGTACTTCCACCAGGGTCCGTGGCATACGTCGTCACGTGAGGGCCAGTGAAGGCGCCGCCGTTGCTGAACGTAAAGAAACCGGTCCCGTCTGCTTCGGTCTGGCCTTCGTAGGTTCGTCCTTCATCGTCGCTATCGGAGAAGACCTCCACGATGCAGCTCGCGCAGGCCAGACCTGTCAGGCTGCCAGCCGGCAGGTCGAAACCCAGGATGCGCGGGCTGACCCGTCTGACATCACTGGGGTCAATTGCGTTAATGCCCAGCCCGCCGAGGTCGAAGGCACTACCCGGCCCGCGGTTGTCATGGATACTGTTCTGGGTAACGGTATTGTTGGGAGTGTCCTCCCAAAACGTGATTCCCCCACGATTGAAGGCGATGATATTGCCGGGGCCGATCACGTTGTGACCGCTGTGGTCAACGAGAATGCCTTGATGGTTGCCCAAGCGGGTCTCTCCGCTCGGGTCAGTGCCGATGGTATTCCCGGTGACCGTATTATGGCCGTCAGCAACAAAACTCAGGTATATACCCGCCGACCCGTTACCACCAATGACGTTGTCGGTAATCAGGCTATGGTCGGCGCCATTGTGATGGATGCCGACTCGGGCATGCCCCCACGTCTCCGTGCCATCCAGGTTTATACCGATGTAGTTACCCTGAACGGTGTTATAAGATGTGCCCTCGTCCCACACCCCGACGCCAAAGTCGCCATTACCGCTGATCAGGTTGCCCTGACCCAGAGGTCCGGTGCCGATCCCCCGGTCGCCGCCGATGACGTTGTGGCTTGCACCACCTTCCAGAGCAATCCCCGCTACGGAAAACCCAACGATCTGCAAACCGCGGATGGTGTTGTTGTTCGATAACAGGTGAAGGCCATACGTAGAACCTGGAATCTCGCTTCCATCCAAGATCACCCCGGCGTTACTGGCGTCGATCGCCACGCTGCCCTTGTTCAGTCTTGGGAGCGTCCTCGTCAGTGTGATGGTCGTGGGGTTGTTGGGGGGGGAAGACACTTGGATCAAAAATGATGACGCCACCCGGCTCTGCAAGGAAAAGCGCCCGGCGTATGGACATTTTGTCCCGGTGGCGCTCGGCGGCGGTGTCGACGAAAAGCGTCTGAGGTGAGGGCTGCGTGGGGTCGATATCGACCGTAACCGACGTGCTGGCGATGTTACCGGCCCGGTCGATGGCGGTGCCGACCACCACCTGGCCTGCACCGTCCTCGGTGAGGACGACGTCGGGTGTGACGCTGGCGATGCCCGAGCCCACATCCGTCGCCTCGAAGGTGACGGTCACGTCCGTGTTGTGCCAACCGTCGAAGTTGGGCTCAGGCGTGACCGTCGCGGTGATCTCCGGCGGCGTGCGGTCGATCACCACCGTCACGATGTCCGTGCACATCACGAGTCCCGCCCTCACGCTGCCCTGATGGGCGCACGCCTCGATGGCGATAGGGCCCTCGGCGTGGGAGGAGACGTCGACCACGAACGTGTGGGTGCCCCGCTTCATGGCCGGGGGGGTTGTCGTAGCTGTTCACCTCGACGCCGTCGAGCTTGAGCAGCACGGTCGACACGTTGCTGGTGGGCTTGCCCTTACCGTTGGGGTTGGCGCTGGCCCCGAAGGCCACCTCCACCGAGAGCGTGTCTTGATTAGTGGCGAGGCCGTCGACAGGGGACAGGATCGACACCTCTGGAGCGACCCCTTGTGCGGGGAGGCCGGCCGACATCAGGAGTGCCCCGAACACAAGAGCGGCCAGAATGATGGTCACCCGGCGGTATTGGGACTCGCGAAGCATTGCTGACCCGTTCCCACTCATCTCGGAACCTCATGGGCTCTTATGCATTGAGCCGAAGCGATACAGCGCACAACCACCCACGCCGGTATCGTGGACGAGGACGTTAACTATGCCGGGATTTCCATTTCGTTCGTCCCGGCCCCAGCCCACTTATACACCCAGTACCTTCTGCGGGGGCCGCGTATCTTCATCGCTGGGACGTTTCTCAGACACCTCTTCCATCTCTGTGGATCCCACCTACAGTTTTGGGAGCCTGATGCATCTCGCTCTTAAGAACGGTCACTAGATGAGACCGACCTCGGCAGCCTTGATCTGAAGACTGAGTACCTTTGAATAGATCCGACACTGGGCAAAGCTGCCGGCGAGGAACCAGAGCCCAGGCTGCGCCGTTCGCGTGAACATGTTGCGCAGCTCCTGGTTATTGCCGAAGCCCCAGATCGGCCCGACGCGCTGAGCCACCTCATCGCCAAACAATTGGCGGACCATGTATTCTTGACCTTGGAATCCGGTTGCCAAAACGATCAGGTCGGCATGCAGCTTCTTGCTGTTGCGCAGCTGAACACCGTCAGAGACGAACGCAACAATGTCGGAATACTGTACCAGTCCGACCTCGCCGTTTACGATCAGATCGGAGCAACCAACATTGAAGTAATATCCGCCGCCGCGGGTCAGATACTTGAACTGCCAGCCGGTACCGTCCTCACCAAAATCTAACTTAAATCCGATACGCTCAAGACCATCAAGCAACTTCCGATCGAGCTTTCGCGCCTGTTGCGTAATGGCAATGTGGCTTTTCCTGGCAAGTGACAACGGCATCGATGTCGTGATCAGGTCGCAATCTTCGAGCGGCAGCCCTTCGTCGTACAGAGCATAGGGCAATTGCGCGCTTGGCTCGACGTTGACGACCATGGTCGGACTACGCTGAACCAGAGTAGCCGAGGCCCCTGCGGAATGCAGATCCTGCGCGATGTCGTGGCCGCTGTTTCCCGTACCGATGATCAGGACGCTTTTGCCCCGCCACGGCTCGCCGTCGCTATATTGGCTGGAATGGAGCACCGGGCCGCGAAACTTTTGCAATGTCGGAATCACCGGAGTGATCGGAACGCTACTCGCGCCGGTCGCCATCACGACGTGCCGCGGATGCATCTGGTACGTGCTGCCATCGCGGCGACGCAGCGTCACTGACCACTGCCGGGCGCTTTCGTTGTAACGGCCGCCCTCAAATTCGGTGCCCGTCCAGTAGTTGATCTCCATACTTTCGACATACGCCTCGAACCAACCGGCAATCTTATCCTTGGGGATGTAGGCCGGCCAGTTCTGCGGGAACGGCATGTACGGCAGGTGATTGACATGAGCTTGATTGTGCAGCACCAACGCGTGGTAGCGGTTGCGCCAGTTGTCGCCGATGCGTGCTTCGCGGTCTACGACGAGCGTGTCGACCTGCAACTGACTAAGGCACGCTGCGATCGAAAGCCCAGCTTGCCCGCCGCCGACAACCAGCACCGTCGGATCGTGGTCGACATATTCGGCCTCGGCCTTGCGCTGATCGAGCCAGTTGGGACCACGAAAGTCGCGCGAGTACACTTTGCTTCCAGGCTGCGAACGGCGGAAGCGCTCTTCATGGCCCCGCAGTTCGCCGAGCGATGTGTGTAGCGTCCAGGCTTTCATGGTGTTGGGGTCGCCGGCATCGGGCGTGAGCCGCAGTACGCCGCTGCCACGGCCGTCCTTGGTCTCGAATGTGAATATCGTCTCGATCGCGGCCCTGCCGACGCGTGTCACTTGGCGCGGCGGGGTTCGCTCCGGATTGATCGTGAACCCGCAAGGCAGGGCGCGGCCAGCATGGGCTTTCAACTCCCGGACAATCGCGTCGGTACCGTCGATGGTAACAATGCCCCAGGTCAGCGCCAGGAGATCACGCCAATGACTGTCGGCATGAAACAACGCCTTTAGATTTGCGTCGTCTGTCTCCGCTAGCGCTCGTTCGAACTGCTCCAACCAGTTTTCGACCGTCGCCGCGATGGTTCCTTCCGTCGCTAGCATTGCAGCTCCCCAAAGATCAACGTTGTGCCGTTCCAAACTACCAGAAGTCTTGACTGTTTGCGGCCGCTCCTATCAGGAATCTCATCCGCACATATTAATGGTGCAGTCCGCCGAGGATCACCGCGGGCGGCGAGCGCACTCACACAGCGCCATCCAAGTTCGTACGCCGTCTCCTGAGCCATTGCCCCTATAATCGGCCGGTCTAGGCAAGCCATGTTTCTATTTCTCGGTACCCGCCCAGGCCCCGACGAGTCGTTGGTGGATTGTGGCGCCTGGCCGGTGTGTCGGCCCATTCATACTGAATCGATCGAGAGGAGTTCGACCGTGACGAAGGCTGGGCTGTCGTTGACGCTAGTCTTGAGTCTGTTCGTGCTGTCCTGTGCCGCTGAACCGATTCCTGAACCGGCTGGCGAACCGACGTTGCCGGAGATCTCAGCAGAAGGTGCTGCCGCGATAGACCAGTTTCTTGGTTTCTCTATCGGCAACGGTCACGTTCCGAAGGCGGTCGCCATGGTCGCGAACCGCGAGGGGATCCTCTACGAGGGCGCGTTCGGTAAGAAAGATGTTGCGAACGACATCGACGTTCAGCTGGATTCGATATTCAACATGGCGTCGATGACCAAACCGATTACGTCCGTTGCAACGATGATGCTGCTCGAGGAAGGCGCGTTCGAGCTCGACGATCCCGTGTCGACGTACCTGCTCGACATGGCGGATCGTGTCGTGGTCACGTCGATTGACGAGTCCGCAGGCACCTACGAGACTGAACCGGCCGAAAGCGAAATCACGATCAGGCAGTTGCTGACGCATTCTTCTGGGCTGGCGTACGCCTTTTCAAACCCGACGATGCAGAGCCTGATCGACGTATCGGGTGTGGGAAACACGTTGGGCCTGCCCCTGGTCAGTCAACCGGGGACGATGTGGAACTACTCGGCGAGTACGGCGGTCCTCGGCAATCTGGTTGCGGAGGTCAGCGGTATGCCGCTGGACGAGTTCCTCAAGGCGCGCATCTTTGACCCGTTGGCGATGGATGACACGTCGTATTCCGTGCCGGCCGAGAAGACCGGCCGTGTCGTCACCATTCACAGCCGGGTCGATGGTGAGCTTGTCGAGGCTCCCACTCCGGAAGCCGTGGAATCCGCGGTACGGGGAGACGGCGGGCTGCACTCAACCGCGCCGAACTACATCCGATTCCTGCGGATGCTTCTCAACAGGGGAGAATTCGAGGGCAATCGGCTGCTGTCTGAAGCATCGGTCGATGCAATGATCGCGAACCAGATCGGCTCGATCAGCGTCGACACCCAACGAACAACCAATCCGGCGAGATCTTCAAACTTCCCGATCGGCGCCGGCGTCGACAAGTTCGGCCTCGGTTTCCAGATTACAGCTTCGAATGCGGCCAACCCTGATCTGAGGGCGACCGGCAGTTACAGTTGGGCCGGGATCTTCAACACGCATTTCTGGGGCGACCCGGAACGCGAAATCGTCTCCGTAATCCTGATGCAGCAACTACCGTTTTACAGCGACGACGCCATGGCCGTGTACCAGGGGTTTGAAGAAGAGGTCAATCGGAACCTGGTTCGTTGAATCGTCAACGATTGACCCCGAACACGAACATCCTCTCCACTGGTACGTCGATGGGAGGTGGAGGACTGGACATCCGTGGGGGTCACGCGCGACGTGATCACCCGCCGGTGGCACGAGGTCATGACACAATATGCGCCGTATGAAGATCGGATTCATCGGACTCGGCACCATGGGCGGCCCAATAGCGGCCAGCCTCCAGGCGGCAGGACATGAGTTGTTCGTCAACGACGTCCGGCCCGAGGCGATGACCCCTGCCGTTTCGGCAGGGGCTGTCGCGAAGCCGACGGCGCGCGACGTTGGCGAAGCATCGGATGTGGTCTTCACATCACTACCAGGCCCGGTCGAGTTCGAAGACGTGACCGTGGGGCCGCATGGGCTGATCCACGGGATGAGGCCAGGCTCGGTGCTCTTCGACCTGACGACGAATGCGCCGTCGACTATTCGTGCCCTGCATCCGTCGTTCCTCGAGAAGGGATTACATCTGCTCGATGCGCCGGTCAGCGGCGGACCGAAAGGCGCGAAGACCCAGACGCTCGCGATCTGGGTTGGCGGCGACCGGACGATCTACGATCGGTTCGAAACACTGTTACGTGACATCGGTAGCCATCCCGACTACATCGGCCCTATTGGGGTGGCGTCGGTGGCCAAGCTGGTACACAACTGTGCGGGATATGCCGTGCAGACCGCGTTGGCCGAAGTCTTCACCATGGGCGTGAAGGGTGGCGTCGATCCGCTCATCCTGTGGCGCGTCATCCGGCAGGGGTACGTGGGCCGCGCGCGCGTGTTCGATCGACTCGCCGAACAGTTTCTTCCGGCGGTGTTCGACCCGGCCAGTTTCAGGCTCGAGCTCGCCCACAAGGATGTCGGGCTTGCGACGTCCGTCGGGCGAGAGTTGGGGGTACCCATGCGCCTGGCGAACCTCACGCTGGAGGAGCTGACCGAGGCTGTCGGTCGAGGCTGGAGTGCGCGTGATTCACGCGTCGCGATGCTCTTGCAGGAGGAACGCGCCGGTGTGGCGATCAAGCTCGATCCCGCGCGCCTTCAAGACGTCCTCAAGCAGGACGAATAGCGCGGATTTCATGCGCGCGTAGCACGACCGAGTCCTAGGTACCAATGAAATCCGCGCTAGCCCCTCCCTTCGACAGGGCCGGCGTGAAGCGCGCCACGCGCGTCGCGAACGGATGCGAGCGGGTGGTGTCGGATGGGGCGGACGCCGGCAGCCGACAGCCTTCACGCGGCCTGAAGGGCGTGCAGCGACTTGCCTTTCGTTTCGACGCCCAGGAAGTAGACGAGCCCGACGGCGATCCAGAAAGAGACAGCCATCGTGATGTACACCCCGTAGTACATCTGGTGGCTGACAAACCATCCAAACACGATGGGACTCAGTGCCGAACTGATCCGGCCGAACCCTGTCGACCACGACACCGCGGTGGCGCGAACGTGCGACGGGTAGAGTTCTGCGGTCCAGACGACCGTGCCGGCCACGCCTTGCTCGTATAGGAACGACATGAGGCACGCACACGCGACGAGCAGCGTAGGGTCCTGGATCGTGCCAAACAGCAGGGCTGCGATCCCCCCGATGCCGAATCCCACGTAAAAGAGTTGCTTGCGACCGAAGCGGTCGATCGTCCAGAACGCGAAGACCCGACCGGCAATGGCCGCCAAGGCGACGTACAGCGTGTATGTGAAGGTCGTGACCAGGCTCAGATTGAAAATCGTCGCGAGGATCGACGGCAACCAGAGCACGAATCCGTAGTAGCCGAAGTACGAGAAGAAGTAGTATCCGGCCGTGAGGATGAATCGCTTCAGGTAAGGCGGCTGGAGCAGCGTCCTCAGGCGAAGCGTCTCGACGACCTCGTCAGGTTGCACGTCACGGACCTGATCGTCGGAGGCGCCGAGCAATGACAGCACGGTCGTGGCCTCCGCCAGCCGTCCTTTCGTGGCCAGCCAGCGTGGCGACTCGGGCACCTTCCATCGCACCCACACGCTGAGAAACGCCGGGGTCACGCCCACGACGAACAACACCCGCCACCCGTACGTCGGGACGAGCCACAGCGAACACACGGCAGCGGCCAGAAGCCCAAACGGCCACAAGACGGTGAGGAAGGCGACGAATCGGCCACGATGGCGAGCCCCGATGAACTCCGATACCAGGGCTGTGTCGACCGGGATCATGCCCCCGAGGCACATCCCGGTTACGACGCGAAGCATCCCGAATTGGAGCACTCCGCCCGCCAGGGCCGTGAAGCCAGTGAGCGCCGCGAATCCAAGTACGGTGGCGCTGAACGCCAGGCGCCTGCCGAATCGATCGCTGAAGGGGCCCCAGACGAGCGCGCCGAGGAGCATGCCCCACATCCCAGCCGAGGTCAGCAGGCCGTTGGTCACCGGGTCGATGTCCCAATCCGTCACGATCGAGGGCATGGCGTAGGAGACGATATAGGTATCGAAAGAATCGAAGGCGAATCCCAGCGCCGCGGCCGCGAGAATCGTCCCGTGCACCCGGGTGAGCGGAAGCACCTCGATCACGTCGCTCACGGTGACGGCTCGGGACGGGCGTCGGTTGGCGGCGACTGTGGATGTGGTCACAAACCCTCGCGTGGGCGGCTACGGTGACGTCTGACCCATGCGCCTCGCGTCAGGCGATCGGAGCGAGGTCCACCCGCGCGACGCCCTCAAGGTTCGGATGCACCGCGGGAAATCGTTTCAAGACGAGCGGGTCGTGACCAGGGATGATATGGCCCGGCGACTCGGCTAGTCGCCTCACCGTGTCGAATCCACGCAACATGTCGCCTACGTTGTAGACGACCGGGAAGGGACGTCCCTGGTCCATGTTGGCGTAGAGGTGAGAGGCGTCGGAGGCGAGTACCACCCACCCACGGGCCGTCCTCACGCGCACGATCTGCAGCCCCATCGAATGGCCGCCGACCAGGTGAACGACGACTCCAGGGACGATCTCGTCCTCGCCGTCATGGAATTGCACACGTCCTTCGAAGACGCGACGCACCATCGCGGTGACATCGTCCACCTCGAACGGCGCCCGCATCCATTGATGGCCCATGCACGGCCCCGTGCAGAAGTGCATCTCCTTCTCCTGCAGGTGATACCGTGCGCGCGGAAACAGGTCGAGGTTCTCCGCATGGTCGTAGTGCATGTGGGTGATGATCACGGACTCGACCTCGCCCGCGTCGATCCCGACGGCTCTCAGGCCCTCTCCGACAGGGCGGAGCAGTTGCCGGCCCCGTCGCCGCGCCGTGTCGGGATGAAATCCTGTGTCGACGACGATCGTGTGGCCACCTCCGACGATCGCCCATACGAAGAAGTCGAGCGGCATCGAGACATCATGCGGATCGCCGCCTACGAAGTTCTCCCGCGCAGGGCGATCGTGGAAGCCGTAACGGATGGCGTAGATTTCGTGACAGGCGTGATCGACGGCCATGGGAATTGAGCCCACCAGGGTTAAGAGCCCAGCGTGACGGGGCGTAATGTGGCGCCGTTCGACCACACTGTCAAGTCATTTTGTGGCGGGAGTACGTGCCGTGGCGAACGCCACCCCTGGGAGAGACCTCGTAGATGTGTCGCCACGCCCTCCCGCCGGGACAGAGGGCGCGCTCATTCGAGGTCAGCCGAGCATGAACTGGAGTTCCGGCAGTAAGAACGTCCGGAAGAGCGGGTAGTTCTCGATCATGGGGAAGTGACCGATTCCACGCATGATCACGAGCCGCGAGCCCGGGATGGCTTTGGCCACCTCGCGGGTCATGTCCGGCGTGCAGGAATAGTCGTATTCGCCCGTCAGCAGCGACACCTTGCACTGCGACGTGTCGATACGCGTGACGTCCTTCCGCGCGTCCCAATCGACGCTGTAGTAGTGCACGTCGCCGGCATAGACACCGGGGCCCGACTGGCTGTAGTACCACCAGTTCTCACGCGCGTTGGCTTCGGGGCTTTGCGGCGCGCACAACCCGTAGGTGTAGCTTGCGACCAGTTCCCCGCCGTGAATGGCTGGGTGATGGAGGAAGTCGTTGTCCCGGCCCGGAGCGTACGCGGTGCTCTCGAGCGCGACCACGCCGCGCAGTTCAGCCCCGTGATCAGCCGCCAGCCGCAGCAGGATGGCACCGCCCATCGAACAACCGAGGACGACCGGCCGCTGCAAGTCGAGCGCCCGCCACACCGCGCGGATGAGGGCCATGTAGCCGACCGTGGTCAGAAGATAGCGGCGCAGCCACCACTGGTCTGGAGGATTCGACCGTCCGTGGTACGGCATGTCGAACGCGATGACTCGGTATCGTGACGTGATCGACACGTCGTTGAAGAGATGCCGGTACTGCCGGCTGTCGGCGCCGGCGGTGTGCAGGCAGAGCAGCGGGATACCCTCGCCTGCCTCCTCGAAATAGATCCGATGCGACCGGCCCTCGAGCTCGACTGCCATGTAACGTCCGACGATGGGTTCGAGTGCCGGCACGTGTCAGGGCTCGACCGAGCGCATGACGTTCATCGCCCGATGCAGCGCGCGCGCGTTCTGCATCGCGACGAGCGTGTCGCCTTCGAGTACGAATGCCGGGACGCGCATGAGCATCGCGAAGAAGTCGTGGTAGAGCGGCTCCGGATCGCGGCTGAGAAACTTCGCCCACACCTCAGGTGCGGCTCGGAAGCCGAACACGGCGCGCACGTCGATGCGAGGCGCGGCATTGACCTCCACCAGCTTGCCTCGGTCGAACCGCACGATCACCCGGCGATCGCCGCACGAGATCGAGAAGGCCGTCGTGAACCATCGACCAATCGTCTCGAGCTCGGGATCCGTGTTGACGCGGTCCCGGAAGCGTGCCAGCCACGCGTCCGAGAACAGCTCCATTACGTGAGCGCGCCTTCCTCGGTGAGCACCTTACGCGCAATGCGAAAGGCCTCCACTCCTGCCGGGATTCCCGCGTACACTGCGACCTGAATGAGCGTGTCGCGGATCTCATCTGGCGTGCAGCCGTTCTTGAGCGCGCCGCGCAGGTGAATCTCGAACTCCGCCGCTCGGTTCAGCGCGGCGATGATGCAGAGGTTGTTCAAGCTCCGTTGCTTGTTGGTCAGGACTTGCCTCGTCCAGACCTCGCCCCAGCAGTACTCCGTGACGATGCGCTGGAAGTCTCGGTTGAAGTCGTCGACGTGGGCCGTGGCCTTGTCGACGTACGCGTCGCCGAGGACCTGGCGGCGCACCGCCATTCCGTTTGCATACCGTTCCTGGTCAGCCATGAGCGCGACACCTCTCTTCGACCCTTCGCGGCCACCCGTGGCCGGCTCACGTCACAGACGCGTTGGCCGTCAACTCGTCAGCGACAGCGACTACTGGATGATCTCCATGGCGCAGTCGTCATTCTCAATCAGTATCCAGTTACGTGTCGTTCCACGCGTTATGACGTTGCCAGCACCGTCCACACCAGATGGCGGTTGGTTAATTTCCGTTCCGTAAATAACACTGCCGTCTTTGCTCACGTACCAGGTGAATTGCCTCCCGCCACTGGCCGTCACATCCAACCTGTTTCCGGTCTGCACGTAGGTTCCCGTAAACGGCCCACCAGACGTAATGAACTGCAATACAGCACCATTATCATCTTGGCGTTGTCTCACCCGGGACAAAAACGCGGCAAGGAACGACCCGCCTGAGAAGGTGGTTGTTCGCCTGAGGACTGTGCTCTGTAATCTTTCGGTGCCCGCGGGGTCCGCTCCCCTCATGGCGAGAACCTCTAGCAGGCTGCTGAAGAACCCGGGTGATCGGGCCGTTTTCTAAGGATCATGCGAGTCACCACCGACCGACAACGGTGCGCACGGCTGTGCGCTGGCCCCGATCAAGGGGCCGGCGACACGCGCGGCCGGTGATCAGGGACACCTCGCCTCCAGATTCCGCAGCCGGACCAAGTTATAGACCGTGGCGGCGAAGGTAAGCTGCCAATCCACGAGGGCGACACCGCGATGCCGGAGTTTGCGCAAGCCGCCGACGGTCTTCATCCAGCCAAAGACCTGTTCTACGAGTTTCCGTTTCCGCTGACTGACGTGATAGCCCGCATGCCGCGTGGTCCGGCCATCGATCGCACTCCAGCGGACCTTCTGAGCAACGTGGGGCGTGACGGCCCGGATACGGACAGCGGCCACAAAGCTTGCCACATCGTAGCCCTTGTCCGCCCCGACCGTGCTGCCCGGCGGCGCGCTGGCCTCCAGCAACAGCGCCGCTGCCTCGCGTTCGGCGGTCCCCGTCGCGTGAGTCGCGCAGACGTTGGCGACAAGTCCCTGTCGATTGTCCAGCAGCACGTGGCCCAGATACGCCAGCTTGGCTTCCTTCCCCTGGCCCTTCCGAGGCAGCATCGCCTCCGGATCGGTCGTCGACTGGTGCGTGTCGTTGCGCCGCCGCTCCCCGTGGAAGTTGACCGTGGGATTCCCGGGGTCATCGGGCGGGTCGCTCTCCGCCGCGTCCCGGCACCGAAAGCTCTTCAGGCTGGCCCACGCTTCCAATTGGGTCCCATCCACAGTGAAGTGTTCGTCCGAGAGCAGCCCGGCCGCCCGCGCGTGGGCCTGCACCGCATCAAAGAAGGCGGCCGCGAGATCGCCCGCCAGCAGCCGGTCGCGATTCTTGGTAAACGTGGTGGGATGCCAAACCGGGTCGTCCAAATTCAAGCCCACGAACCAGCGGAACAGCAGGTTGTAATTGAGCTCTTCCATCAGCAGCCGCTCGCTCCGCACCGTGTAGAGCACCTGCAGCAACAACGCGCGCAGCAGCTGTTCCGGCGGGATCGACGGACGCCCTGTGTTGGCGTACAGGCCGGCGAACCTGCGCGACATCGTTCTCAGCGCTTCGTCCGTCAGCGCGCGAACCGCGCGGAGCGGATGGTCGGCTGGCACGCGCTGTTCCGGCGACAGGTAGCTGAACATGTGAGTGCTTTGCTCATCGTGTCCGCGCATGATGGGGCTCCCTTCAGCGGTGTTGGGAGCATGGTAGTACGCCGGGATCGATCTGTCGATCCCATTTCACGGAGTTTTCAGCAGCCTGCTAGACCAGGGGACTAGGCGACGCTGGAAGCCCGGCGTCGGTGGGCAAGCGTCAGCCACTCGGTGAGCTGTCGCGCGGCCTCATCGGGGGTGGGCCCGTAGAATGGCATCATCGCCGTCGGTATTCCAGGTGATCGCAGGAGCTGGGCGCGCCAACGGTTGCCGACATGCATGACCTCGATGAGGTACGCGCGCCCGCCGATAGTCTCTTCGAAGCGATGAACGGTCACAGTATCGATGTGTAGATTCGTGAAGGGGGAACGGCAGTGATCTTACGCTTCACCCGCGGTAGATCAAGCGAAGCGCCACGCGAAGACAGCATGCACGCGGCTAGGTACCCACACTACGCCTAGGAAAAAAATTTTGTGTAGCAGTTTCTCAACAGTTTTTGCACGTGTCATCCACATGTTTTCCACAGGCCCGGTACACTGCGCCATTTTGTAGCCTGAGGCGAGGGTACAATGAGGCGTTCCGCAGGATGTTTGTGAGGGCTGTGACTATCAGAATAGGCGTGCTCGCGGTGTGCTGGTCCCTGGCGTCGAGCCTCGGCGTCGCGTCAGCTGACGACCTGCTGCTCCGCCTATTCCTCGAGGATGGCACCAGCGTCGTGAGCTATGGTGAGTTCGCGCGCCTTGAGGATCGCGTTGTGTTTTCGATGGTCACGGGGGGCGATGCGGAGCCCCGCTTGCACGTCGCGACGCTGCCGTCAGATGTTATCGATTGGGTGCGCACCGATCAACACGCCACTTCTACCCGATACCAGCGGTATGTGCAGACGAGGGCGGAGGAGGATTTTCAGCGGTTGAGCGACGGAGTAGCCGGCGTACTTGGCGAAGTGCTGTTGACGACCGATCGCGGCCGGGCGATTGAAGTTGCGCAGCAGGCTCGGGCAACGCTGGCGGAGTGGCCGCGACAGCACTATGGGTATCGCCAGCGCGATGTCCGGGAGATCCTGTCGTTTCTCGACGAAGTGATCTCCGACCTGCGAGCGGCTGCCGGAATGACGTCGTTTGATGTGGCGCTGGTGTCGATGGCACCCGAGATCATGCTGGAGCCGATGGCGACGATGCCGTCGTCCCGAGAGCAGATCGACCAGGTCTTGCGCGTCGCATTGCTCACTACACGGTCGTCCGAGCGCGTCGCGTTGCTCCAGACCGTGCTGCTGTTGTTGGACGAGGCGGGCGCAGTGATCGGAGCTCGGGACGCGGCCATGTTGCGTCGGATTGCCGAAACCCGCGTTCGGGAAGAGCAGGCCATCGACGCCAAGTACACAGCGCTGGCCCACCGTCTGATGCGTGACGCGAGGCGTGGGGCGGAGCGGGCGAAGATCGGCGATGTGCAACGCGTCCTCTTGCGGATTCCTCGGGAGGACGTGCGGCTGGGCGGCCGGCGGCCGGAGATCGTGGATGCGCTCCGTGCCTCAGTCCGGTCACTGCTGAACGCCGCCCGGCGGCTTCGCCTCTTGCAGGATCAATGGACCATTCGGCGTTCGTTGTACCGGGAGTACCAACGGGCTACCGGGGGGAAGTTGCTTCAGCTTGCGAAGCTGCAGCCCGCGCTTGAAGCAATTCGGCAACAGGAGGGTCCGGATCCGGACGCGCTCCGAACACTGCAGTCGAGGCTAAGTGGTGGAGCCGAGCAGCTGGCTCGGCGCCGACCCTCGGGCGACCTGCGGACGATGCACGATCTGCTGGTGGCCGCGTGGCGCTTTGCGGAGAGTGCCGTGAACGGGCGGTACGAGGCGGCCCGGGTCGCGAGCGACGCGACCGCACGGGAAGCCTCCTCCGCCGCAGCGGGCGCTCTTCTGCTGCTCGCCGACGCGCAGCGCGAGATTCGCGATCTTCTAGAACCCCCACGCTTGCAGTGATCACGCCTCGCACGACCCGGCTCGTGCGAGTACCCGACCTTCGCGCATTCCGGTATTCACTGGCGACCCTCGCCTGCCACGGGACGCCTTTCGAGATTCGCAATCGGTTGGTTGTGGTACCCACCCGTGCGGCGGGTGCCTATCTCCTCCGGTCGATCGAAGACCGACTCCTGCTCGGCGATTCGGCGCTCGTGCTGCCCGACCTGATCACACCAGGGGACCTGATCGCACGGCTGGGCGAACGACTGCCTCAGCACGCCGGGATGCTGACTGATACCGAACGCGAAGTACTCGCGGGCGTGGCGAGCCGAGCGGCCATCGAGGAGGGACGCGAGCCCCCGTTTCGTCTGCGGGCGGGCCTAATCGCCGAGGTTGTGCAATTTTATGACGCGCTACAGCGGCATCTGAAAAGCGTGGACACGTTTGAGCGCCTTGCCCTCGGGGCATTGGAGCCGGGCGCCGCCGAGGACCGGGGTGCCGAGCGACTCGTGCGACAGACCCACTTTCTCGCAAACGCGTTCAGGTATTTCGAGCGCCTCGTTTCGACGACAGATCGGTTGGACGCCCACGCACTTCGGCGCCAACTCATCAGTGAACCGGCAGCGGATCCGTGGCGGCACATTGTCCTGGCCGTGGGTGACTACACGATCGATCGCCACGGCCTGTTTCCGGCGGACTGGGACCTGCTGACGCGGATACCCGGTGTCGAACGCATCGATGTCGTGGCAACCGACGCGACGGTGGCCGGTTCGTTTCACGAGCGCATCCACCAGAGGTTGCCGGGTATCGAGGAGACGCGCGCCAAGACCGACGACCCGCGGCAGCCGCCGGTATTGCTCGTCCCGTCTGGCGATGCACTGACGCACACGGCGCGCGATCGCGAAGAGGAGATTGCCGGGTTCGCTCGTTGGGTCCGCCGGGAGATGCGCAGTGAGGACGCAGGTGCCATTCCAGCAGCGGATCGCATGGCACTGGTGGTTCACCGTCCACTGCCGTATGTCTACCTGGCGCGCGAGGTGCTTCGATCCGCGGGCATTCCCTCGCAAATGTTTGACGCGATGCCGCTGGCGTCTGAGCCTTACGCGGCCGCGCTGGACCTGGTGATCGACTTTGTCAGGGGCCAGGGGGGGCGGAATCCAGCGATCGCGCTCCTGCGGTCGCCACATTTCGGCTTCGGTTCGAAAGCCGCACCGCTCTCGGCCCGCGATATTGCCGCCCTCGATCGCGCGCTGAGTGACGCAGGCTACCTGGGGGGACTGGATGCGCTCGAGCGCCTGGTGACCGGATGGCGCGATCCAGAATCACGCTCACGACACCGGCGGGCCTTACGTGCGGGTGAGGTGTTGGCCCAGGTCGCCAGTGACCTTGCTTCACTACGGGCGCCCGCACCGTGCGCCGGGCATCTCGATACATTGATAGCGTTTCTTCGGCGGCACGAACGCCTCCCGCTACTGCATGACCCGCTTCGGCCTCGGCTGTTGCGGGGCCGCGCCGCGGTGCTGGAGGTGCTGACGAGCCTCAACCACGCATACGCGCAATTCGATCCGATCGACGTCGAGTTTAATGCCGTCGGCGCGGTCATCAAGCGATGGATCGAAGCCCACACGTTCGCGCCGCGCACAGGTGAGGAGGGGGTGCACGTTGTGGACGCCGAAAGCGCCAGGTTCGGAGACTTCGACGGTGTGCAACTGGCCGGCCTCGTCGATGGGGAGTGGCCCGGCACTCCTCACCGAAACATCTTCTACCCGCCCTCGCTACTTCGCGAGCTTGGTTGGCCAGCCGAAAGTGATCGGCTCGACGGAGTCCGGGCATCGTTTGGAGATCTGCTCCGATTGCCATCCTCGCGCCTCGTCGTGTCGAGTTTCACGCTGGAGGATGACGCGGTCGTGGCTGCATCGACGCTGGTTGACACGCTGCCGGTCGCCGGACTCGACACGCGTGTGGAGGTCGTGCCCACAGCACGAATATTTGAGGTCGAAGCGCTCGGCCTTGATCCTGTCGAGGCGAGTCATCTCGGTTCATTTGCGCTGGCTGCCGCGACGCGTCGTGTCGGCGCGGTGAGCAGGCGGCGGGCTGGGCAGACAGGCGGTCAACCGACGTCGTCGTATTCCCTCAGTGCCCTGGAGCGGTACCAAGATTGTCCCTTCAAGTATTTCGCTGCTGACGTGCTCAAGCTGGAAGAACCGCCCGAGGACGAGCCGATGCTCTCGCCGCGTGCGCGGGGCAGGTTTGTACACGAGGTCTTTCAGCGTTTCTTCGAGGCCTGGGACAGACGAGGCTGCCGGACGATCACGGTCGACCGCGTGGATGAGGCGCGTGCGCTGTTTGAGGAGGTGGCGGGGCCATTGCTTGCGCGCTTCTCCGAGGCAGAGGCGACGCTTGAGCGCGCGCGGTTGTTCGGCACTGCCGTGTCGGTCGGCATCGTTGATGTGGTCATTGGTCTCGAGGCCTCACGGACGGTGCCAATCCGGGAGCGGTTGCTTGAATATCGCCTGGAAGGCGACTTTTTTCTGGGGGTGCCCGATGGGCGGCAGGTCCCACTGAGGGGCGTCGCCGACAGGATCGATCTGCTGGAAGGCGATCGACTCCGTGTCATCGATTACAAGTCGGGGTACGCCCCCAATCCGAAGCGTGCCTTGCAAGCTCCCATTTACGCGCTGTGCGCGCAGCAGCGCCTGGTTGAGCGAGACGGGCGTGGGTGGGAGATCGACGAAGCGGCTTACGTCGCGTTTGCCGGAAAGCGGCCGCTTGTGCCGGTAGTGCGATCCGGCACCTCCGGTCGGGATGCCGCCCTGGAGGGTGCGCGCGCCCGTGCGATCGGATTGATCGACGGCATCGAACAGGGCGCGTTCCCGCCAAGGCCGTACGAGACGAGGATCTGTAGTTACTGCGCATACCCGTCCGTTTGCCGGAAGGACTACGTTGGAGACGACTAGCCTGACGCTGCCGTTTGACGATCCCGACGATGACGCAGCGAGGATCCGTGCGGTTGACGATGCCGCACGCGCTCGTGCGGTGGATCCGCGCTTCAACGTCGCGCTGGAGGCCTCGGCTGGTACTGGGAAAACCCGGGTCCTGGTCAACCGCTACATCAACCTCCTGCGAGCGGGCGTGGACCCATCGAACATTCTGGCCATCACTTTTACCCGTAAGGCTGCGGCCGAGATGCGTGAGCGGATCATGGGGACGCTCCGGACCGCGGTGGACCGGGGTGATATCACGCCAGCGCTGTGGCGGGATCTGCGCGACCGTACAGCAGACATCGCGATCAGTACGATCGATGCTTTCTGTTTGTCGTTGCTGCGTGAGTTCCCTCTCGAGGCCGATCTCGATCCTGCGTTTTCGGTAGCCGATGAAACAGAACTCCCGCGGTTGGTCGACGAGGCCCTCGATCGTGCGCTGCGCACCTGCCGGACGGTGGCCCGCGATGACGACAACGTCGCGCTCGCGTTCTCTCAATTGGGTGAGCGGCGCGCGCGCGCTGGGCTGGCGAGCCTGTTACATCGGCGACTGGTCGCCCCTGGCATTCTGTCGAGGTACCTCGCGTCCACAGAAGCCGTTGATCTGGATGTTTCGAGCGCCAGCCGGCGCGCCGCCACAGCGTTGATCGGGGTCTGCGAGTCGATGCCCGTGGGGCTCGATGGCTTCCTGGAGTCCGGGCCTCTCGATCCCGCCTTCCTGCTTTTCGCGCGCGGCCTGCGCCAGCTGCGCGCGTCAGTCGCCAGTGAGGCGGCGCTCGACCCGGCTGCCGTGCAGGCCGTGTGGTCCCGCGCCCGGGAACATTTTCTGACGCAGGACGGAACCCCCCGCGCCAGGTCGCCCTATGCGAAGCTCGCGTTTGCGGCCGAGGCGGACTGGCGGACGCACAAGGACCTGGTCGTAGACCACGCCGAAGCCGTCAGGCGAGCGTCGGCTGCGGCGCGGCGGGATCTCAATGTGCTCGTATCGCGTGGAATCTGGCGAATGTTTCGCATCGCTGACGCGGAGTATCGGCAGACCCTCGACGCGCACACCACGCTTGATTTCTCAGACCTGTTGTTGCGCGCCCTTGAGCTGTTGCGGCGAATGGACGATTTCGCCCAAAGCCGATACAGACTCGAATCTCGCTATCACCACGTGCTTGTCGATGAGTTTCAGGATACGAGCCGCGCGCAGTGGGAGCTGGTGTCGCTGCTCATCCAGTCCTGGGGTGAGGGAGCGGGCCTGGCTCACACTGGTCCACTCCAGCCCTCCATCTTCATCGTGGGAGATCGCAAGCAGTCGATCTATGCCTTTCGCGATGCCGATGTGTCGGTGCTGCGCGAGGCGGCGCGTCATCTTGCCGGGCTGCGTCCCCACAGCGATGTCCGGCACACGATTTCGCGCAGCTTTCGGGCCGTCGCGCCACTGCTGGCCTTCATCAACGATGTGTGCCACGACATCGACAAGGTCCCCAATCGAGCTGATGCGTTCGAGTACGCCGACGCAGACCGCTTTCCGGTTGATGCCGCACCCGTCGCGAACGCGGATGAGGCGCTTGGCGTGGTGGTCGGCGAGACTGCGGACGCGTGCGCGGCGATCACCGCGTCGGAGATCGCGAGACTTCTGGCGACTGGGGCGACGGTGAGGGACCGTGATAGCGGCGTCGCGCGCGCCATACGCGCGGGTGACATCGGTATTCTGTTTCGCACACGGGAGAGCCACAGGGAGTTTGAGACCGCGCTCGCCAGGTTGAACATCCGCTCATACGTCTACAAAGGATTGGGATTTTTCGACGCCGACGAAATTAAGGACGTGCTGGCGCTCGTCTCCTACCTGGCGGATCCGGTATCGGACCTGTGTGCCGCCGCGCTTATGCGGTCGCGGTTCTTCGGTGTGTCTGACGAAGCGCTCCGGCGTCTCGCGCCGAATCTATCAGAAACGCTTACGGCCAACACCCCTCCTCTGGTGCTGTCGGCGCTCGATTCTGATGATCGCGACGCTCTCGCGGAGGCTCGTCAAGCGACGAGAAGGTGGCGCAGTCTCGTCGATCGCCTGCCAGCTGCCGAACTCGTCGACCTGATCCTCAGCGAGTCGGCTTACGCATTCGAGCTCCGGGGGCCCAGATTCGACCAGGCACGAGAGAATCTCAAGAAGATCCGGTCACTGATGCGGCGCACGCAGAACCGAGGTTTCGGGACGCTTGCGCGCATGGCGGCGCACCTGAGTCGTCTTGCCGTCGGCGACGAAGCCAATGCGGCCATCGATGCGCTCGATGCGGTAAATCTCATGACGGTTCACGCAGCGAAAGGACTTGAGTTCCCCGTGGTCTTTGTCGTCAACCTGGCTCGTGGCACCGGCGGCAGGCGGGCCCCGGTGCGTGTGACGGCCGATCCGTCGGGAGAGGGAGGCTCGGTCGCCATCGGCGATTTTCAGTCGGAGGCGGATGACGACCTGGTCACGAAGGAACTGGAGGAAACCAAGCGGCTGCTGTACGTGGCGCTGTCACGCGCCCGCGATCGTCTGTACCTCGGCACGGTGCTCAAGGACGCGCGAATGCTCCCGACGCGAGGGAGTCTCGGCGAGGTGCTGCCGCCGTCGCTGCTGAGCCAGTTCGAAGCGCTGGTCGACGGCGTCGAGTGGCGAGCGTCGTCGGGGCGCGTGCATCGTTTCCGCAGGTGTGTGGCTGGCTCCTTTGAGGATACACCCGCGTCTCACGCTGACCGCAACCGCGGCGCTGTGGCTGCCAGCCCTGAGGGTCGCTCGGATGATTTCTCAGCGCTGGAGCGTACGGCGGAGGTCGGTGTGCTCGGTGCGAGTGCCCCAGGTGAGGGTGCACCAGGAGCGGCGACACCGGGGATTGTTACACCCGAGGTTCGCGCGGCGTCGAGGGTGCGGCCCGTGCCTGTGACCGTGGCCGGCCTTGGGGGCCCAGCCGCGCGTCGAGTGCCCGTTGCCGAGCATGGTCACTCTGACCGCGTCGTGGGCACCCTAGTTCACCGAATGATGCAGCGCTTCGGCCTGGACCTTGCGGGTGGCGCCACGATGATGCGACAGGCGGCATTGAGCATTCTGCGTTCAGACGAGGCGCTGGCGGCGTCGGTGGAGCGGACGTCTACGGAGGTGGCCGATGCGGCTGTGGAGTTCTATCGGTTGATCTGCGAACGAACCGATGTCCGCGCGCTGTACTCGGCCGGCCCGCGAATGCATGAGGTTCCCTTCACGACGCGCCTCGAGGGGGTGGTGGTGCGTGGCACGATCGATTGTCTTGTTCAGGCGGTTCCCAATCAGATCACCATCCTTGAGTTCAAGACCGGCCAACCGCGCCCAGAACACGAAGCCCAATTGCACGTCTATCATCGGGCCGCCGAGCGTCTGTTTCCTGGCCTGTCCATCGACGCGCGTCTCGTGTACGCCGCCACGCCAGAAACCGTGTGACCGTGGCGAGCGACCGTCGCTTCTGAGTCCCCCCGCCGACCCAAACGCTGCCCCGTTCGCCCGAAATGCGTCGGGCGGGTGCCCCGTACGCTCGGCCAGACCGTTTTCCGCGCAATAGAAGGGTCAAAAGAGCTGCTTCGCGCGACTTCTGCATTGCGCCGCCCGGAATCCATCCCCTACAATCAAACGGTCAGAACGTGTCGGCGTTCAGTTAGGGAGTGGCTTTTGGCGATAGAAGAGGAGACGCGCGTGGCGCTGACTTGCGCAAGCTGCGGGAACGACCAGAACTTTCTCGTGAAGACGCTCCAAATGCACGTCGTGCACCTGGACGACTCCAGGGTCGAGGTTTCCGAAGAGGGTCGGCCGGCGGTGCTTGAGGTCTTGTGTGACGAATGCGAGAACCCGCTGCACCTTGAAGATATGGATGCGGGTATTCGTAAGGAGCTGATGCTTACGCTTGGCGCTCGCTAGCCATACGCCGGCCTGTTCATTTCTCCGTTCTTTCCAACTCATCACACCGGGGTCGTTCGGTCTCGCCGCGCGATCGTTGCCGAGCAGCCATTGACTTCTGCGTGGACGGCTCCTATCGTTACGACTGCTCATGTTGGCTAGGATTTTTCGTCCGTTCAGCGAGGGATCGGTGACCGTCGGCGTCGGCACGGACGCCGGTCTGGAAGCGCGTTGTTTCGCCGATGAAGTGGTCGTCGACTTTCCGTCGGTGGCGCTTGCCGTCGATCGCATGCGGAGCGCCTTTCTCGTGGACGAGCGGGGCAGGGCGCTCAGGACGGCGATCCGACTCACGCGTCGCGAAGCGCATGACGGTGCCATGGTCCCGCTGAAGGTGTCGGTGCGCTGCACATGCCCCGAGTGCGGTGGTCGCGGCGAAGCGTGGTCTGAACGTTGTGGTCGATGCCGGGGCAGCGGCCTTGAGTTCCGGCCCCAGCAGCTTCAGGTTGCAGTGCCCGCGGGCGTCCTCGACGGTGCCTGTTTCAATTTTACCGTCACCCCCCGTCACAACCCGCCTACCAGCGTCGAGCTTCGCGTCCTGGTCGCCTAGCAACCCGTGGTAAAAGTCCGTCTGCATTCGATGAGCGACGCATCCTCGCGGCCTGCGTTGCTCCTCCGTCAAATACGGCCGGTATTTTCAGTCGTCGCGCCTTGTCCGCGAGCGCGGATTCCGCAGGCGTGCGACGACCGAGCGGAATCCGCGCGAGGCGCCTCGCCCGTCTCGGTGCGACGCCGGACTTTCACCACGGGCTCCTAAAGAGGCCGCGGTGGATCGTCACGTCAGGCTTCTTGGCGTTCTTGTCTGGCTGTGGGGGGGGTTGGGGACGTTGACCGGCGTCTCGATGCTCCTACTCGGGGCCGGAGCCTTCGCGCTCTCGGTGGGTCACGACGGCGAGAACGTGGTGCCCGCAGCCGGGATCTCCGCGGCGGTGTTTGTCGCAGTTGGCACGTTCACGCTGCTGTGGGGCCTGGTTCACATGTGGTCGTCGGTCTTGCTGCGTCGCCGTGCCGCATTCGGGCGAATCCTGATGCTAGGCCTCGGGCTCGTCAACCTTCTCGTGTTTCCGTTCGGCACAGGGCTCGGCGCTTACGCGTTCTGGGTGTTGCTGACGCACGAAGGGCGTCAGTTGTTCGAGTTGGCGGGTGTGCCGCAGTCCGAGACCGCGATAAGATAGTAGATTAGCTATGGCTGTGACGCCTGATCATGCGGCAGTGCTCGAGGCACTGAAAGTTGTCGTCGACCCCGATCTACGTCGAGACATTGTCTCGCTTGGTTTCGTGAAAGACATCGCGATCGAATCCGAGCATGTCTCTTTTACCATCGAGCTGACAACGCCGGCCTGCCCGGTGAAAGATCAACTCCGCGACCAGGCGGCCGCCGCCGTCAGTGCCCTGCCAGGCGTCGCGGACGTCGACGTCCAGATGACCGCCAACGTTCGGTCGGTATCCATGCCGGAAACGGGCCGCACACCCCTACCCGGGGTCAAGAACGTCATCGCGGTGGGTGCGGGCAAAGGCGGTGTTGGCAAGACGACCGTGTCGGTCAACCTGGCGCTGGCGCTCGCCCGGTGTGGCAGCCGTGTGGGCATTCTCGATGGAGACATGTACGGACCCAACGTGCCGATCATGCTCGGGCTGAACACGCAACTGGAGACCGATGGGAAGCAGATCGTGCCAGCAGAGAAGCACGGGATTCAGGTGGTCTCGATGGGGTTTCTCACGAAGGATGACGCAGCGGTGGTGTGGCGCGGACCGATGCTGCACGGTGCTGTGCAGCAGTTTTTTCGCGACGTGGCGTGGAAGGATCTCGACTACCTGATTGTGGACATGCCGCCTGGGACCGGTGATGTGGCGTTGAGCCTCAGCCAGACGGTTCCGGTCGCCGGCGCCATCCTGGTCACCACGCCTCAGCAGGTCTCGCTGGCGGACACAAGACGCGCGATCCGGATGTATCAGAAGCTCAACATTCAGCCGATCGGACTGGTTGAGAATATGAGCTACTACGCGTGCACGAATTGCCACCACGAAGCAGACATCTTCGGGCACGGAGGGGGCGAAAAGCTCGCCGCGGAGATGGATGTGCCGTTCCTGGGGCGGTTGCCGACGTATCAGCCGATTCGGGAGGGGAGCGACTCCGGCGTACCATTGATCATCAGCGAACCCGGTTCACCGGCCGGTCGTGCGTTTGTGCAGGTTGCCGAGGGTACTGGTGCCCAGATTTCGATCGCGGCGCACAGAGTGGCCGAGGCCAACAAGGGCAAGATTCCCCTTATGCAGGTGCGATAGCCGGCGTCGGTAGAAGTCGACGAAACGCATCGGTCATGTCGATGCGCAGCGTTCCCTGCTCTTGTATTAGGTAGCAGGCCGCGACATCTCGATTCTCGGCCCACTCGATCCCTGCCTCGGGTCCCATCACGAACAACGCTGTAGACAGGAGATCGGCCGCCAGGCCGCGCTCGTGCCAGACGGAAACGGACCCGGAGAACTGGGCGGGACGACCGGTGCGAGGGTCGAGCACATGCCCAACCCGGGTCCCGGCGACGGTAAGGTCCCGCTCGGATCCTGCGGTTGTGGAGATCGAGCCCGTCGTTATCTCTATCTGAAGAACAGGCACATCCCGCTGGCGCGGGTGGGCGATCCCTACGGCCCACCCGGCACCCCGTGGCGGGCGGCCTCCAGCAGCAATCTGGCCGCCGATATCGATCATCCACGGACCGTCACCGAGCACGTCGGCCACTCGATCCAATGCCTCGCCCTTACCGAAGGCTCCCGCGTCGATGGCGACGTCGGCGCGCCGTGTCACCGTGCAGTCGTTGTCGTCGAATCCCAACAGCGCCAGACCGGATGACCCAAGCGCCGTCAAGCGGGCATCATCTGTGGGCACAGTCCCGTCGCCGTGCACATCCCACGCGGCGAGCAGTCGTCCGATCGCGGGATCAAACGCCCCGCGAGTGGCGCGATGCCATTCCCACACGTCGACAAACATGCGGCACACACGTGGCGTTGCTGTCCAGGCTTCGCCGACTGGGTGCCGGTTGAGCGCCGAGAGCTGACTCGACTGGCGCCACGTGCTGAGTTCTTCTTCGGTGGCCTCGATGGCTTCCAACGCTGACTCGAGCAGTGCGTGCCCCCGGTCATACGTCTCGGCATAGGCTGACAATCGCGCACGGGTTCCCATCAGGTAGACGTCTCGGGATACGAGGACCTGCGGGGTGTTGTCGGCGGAGAGTGCCACGCAGCCCACCAGTATGGGCAGCGCGACAGTCCTCAGCGCACCCCGGGTCATGCGGCTTCGCTGACGGCGGGACGAGGACGGATACGAGCGAGGAGGCGATTCCTTCGGCGCCGCCTTCTTCTTCGCTTCCCGGGGACGGCTGGGAGCGGGCGGATACGGGCGAGCTTCGCGCTCACGACCAGATGCGCGGCGTAGACGATGGCGAACACAGCACCACTTGCAACGTGCACGACGACCAGGGCTTGGAGCCAGGCTTCGCTTGCCGCGACCTGGAGCAGATAGCCGGAGACGATCATCGTCGCGAATGTGCCGAGCGAAACAAGACCGGATCGCCGGTTTGGCAGGCGCGGCGCACCAAGCTTCTTCATGACGTGTGAGTTGAAAATGATGCCAAACATCAGGATGAATGCAGGCGATGCCACCACGTGCAGACTCAGCATCGACGTCTGCCAGGGATGGTTCACGACCGCGAACGGGTCGTCAGTCTGCACGACGTATCTCATCCACAGGTAGGCGAACCCGGTGGCAACCACAGCCAGCGACAGGGCGTTGAACGTCCAACGTTCCCAGCGCTTCATCGCGCGCCTCCGGTACCGCGCAGCACCTGGTCAATCGCGAGTACGCGGCGGACCGCGCCGTTGGTGGCCCTGGCCGTGAGCGTGGCGCCTGCGATCGGGCGGATGGCCCGGTCGATGCCGAGGTCGTCGTCAAGCGCGTGACCGCTGTACTGGCCCAGCCACGCCTCTGGCGCCATGAACTCTGTGGGTTCCAGAAAGGCGGTGACATCGACCCGCATCACGCGGCCCTGTGTGTCGAGGGAGATGAGCAGGCTCTCCCTCTTGGTACGGACGGTGTGCGTGTCTACGTAGGCGCGGCCGATCGTCTCCCCATTTCTGGTGGCAAGATACCTGGCCACCAGAGGAGACGCCGGGTCCGCCCCTGCCTGCGCTGCGACTTGCTGCACCTGTTCCGGCGTCAGAAACACTCGCTCCGCCGTGACTTGCGCATTGCCGTATACCGCCGCCAACGCCTCCTCACGGCTGAGGCCCTGCGCGGCGAGGGGTCCGAGTCCTGAGACCCAGAGCCCAAGCCAGATAGCCGCGAGTCGGACAGTCGTGGCGTGGCGCATGACTAGAACGCGTACCCGAGGTTGACGTTGAACTGGTTGCGGCCGCTTCCAGCCTCGTTTGCGATCCACTGATAGTCGGTCTTGATCGCCACGTTCGGAATCGGTTTCACTTCTATTCCGAGCGTTTTGAAAACCCCGTCGCGCCTGAGGTCTCGCGTAAAGCCCGCTGGAACCTTGTGCTGTGTGTCGATGTGCTCGTACCGGACGTACGGCGACAGCGCGAGTAGTGTGGTGGTCTGGGACAAGACGTTGTAGCTGGCTTGAAGGTAGCCGCCCCGCATCGTGTCGGCGATGGGAGAGTCGGCCGGAAGATTCAGGGCGCGGCTTGCTGGCCCAGCCTGGTCGACCGACCCCTGCGCAAACAGCGCTCGAACGTCGAAGCCGCGCATTTGTGCCTGGCCGTGCAATTCAATGACTGTGGTGCCTACGTCGAGGCGCGTGCTGTCGAGCACGACCTGTTCCTGTCCGGAACCACCCTTGTACAGCCCCAGTCCAGCCACAACGCCAGGAATCGGGGTGACGTCCAGGCGTCCCGAGAAGGCGAGATGTGCCGCGAGCGCCCTCCCTCCCTTTTGGCGGCCTCCGCGCAGGCCTGCTGCGGAAAACCCGGCGCCCCGCAATCCGTTCGTGACATAGGCACGAAAGTTCACAATACCGACGGATCCGAGAACGCCGGCTCCATTCTCACGCCACGTGGTCGGGAGGATCCGTTGCTCGGTCTCCGGGCGCTTTGCGCCGGCAAAGACAGTGGGTTCGTGGAACTCGTTCACGAGACCGAGCGGCAACAGGACCATGCCGCCACGCAGTGTCAGGTTGTCAGTCGCCAGGTAATCCACATAGGCGAATTCGACCGAGATTTCGTTCGAGTGTTCAATTTCGATCTCCGAATTGAACAGAAACTTGTCGTTGAACCTGTAGCCTGCGTAGAGAATGGCTCTCAGGAAATCGAGCCGCGTGGTCGGCGCACGTCCCGCGCCTGATTCGTCCGTCTCATCGAAGTTCTCCAGCAGCATCTCGCCGTAGCCAGCCAGGGACACGCCCTGCGTCGTGCGGCGATAGGTGGCGGCGGCTGACGGGGCCAGACCGAGGCTTTCACGCCTCGCCGCCGTGACCTCTGCCTGAGGGGCTTCACCGCTTCGAAGTAGTTCGAGTTCGGCAGCCAGAAGATCGATGCGCCGGCGCAGTTCCTGGATCTGGGCCTCGGACGAGGTGTCGATCTGTTCAATCGGGGCCACCTCCGGTACCTGAACCGGTTCTGCGGGGGGCCGTTGGGCAGCGGCGGGCAGCGTGAGCAGAGCGAACAGGACCGCGGCGACGACAGTTTCACGGAGGCGCATGACTCAAGGACTTCCTGGGTAAATATGATGAGACTGAGTCTCACTTTCAATTAGGAGTCTATATCCGACGATATTGGTCGGTCAAGAGGTTTAGGGGACGGCAGCTCGTGCTTATCCGGTTGTTTCAGCTAACCCCTATATCTTGCGATCAGCCTGGGGGGCGCACGTCCTGCGCGCCGCGAATCCGTCGGGCGGGCGTGGGCGTCCGTCCGGTCCCCAGGCCCAGCAGGGTCTGAAAGGCGGCCATCGGGTGCCGCCGCCGATTGTGCCGAAACACGAACTCATCGAGGTAGACCTGTAGTTGCGCCTTGCTGACGCCGTGGTGCGTGCCAATCAACCACTGTTGGCAATTGCCGATGACGCGGTCGGCCAAAGGCACGACGGAGGGCACCCCCCTGTGCAGGGCGCTCCGGATCGGTTGCGGGCGGGCGACGTGTCTCACGTCAGCGGCCTGGAGCCCATCGAAACTTTTCAGCCCGTCGGTGTAGACCGTCGCCCCCGGCGCAATGTGGTGAGTGACGAACGCGAGCATCGTCGATTGTTTGAAGTTCGGGATCACGGACATGCGGACCCGACCCGACCGATCCCCGCGTCGTTCCACCGCCACCAGCACCAGCGCGGCTTTCCGCCCCTTGAGTTGGCGACTGCCGCGCAGGCCGGCCTGGGGCGCGCCCACCCAGGTGTCATCGATCTCCACGTCGCCGTACAAGGGCTCCCGCCCCGCGTTCACCATCGCGCGCCGCAGCTTGTGCAACAGCAGCCACGCCGTTTCGTACCGCCGCAGGCCCAACTGCCGCTGCAGCAGGAGCGCCGAGAGGCCCCGCTTGTCGGTAACCGTCAAATAGGCCGCCCAGAACCACACCAGGAGCGGCGTCTTCGTGTTGTGGAGAATCGTCCCGGCGGTCAGCGACACCTGATACCGGCACGCCGCACATTGCCAGCGCCGGTGTGTGGTCAGGCGATAGCCGCGCGCGTGCCGGCACCGGGGACACACAAAGCCGTCCGGCCAGCGGCACGCCGCCAAGTAGTCCTGACAGGCCTCGGCGGTCGCAAATTGCCGCTGAAACTCCCGGAGATTCTTCGGAAACGACGGGCGCGCCACGCCGATACACTACCGGTGGTGGCTTGCTGAAACAACCGGATAAGCACGCGGCAGCTAGCGGATATGAAACGCTAGACCGACGTCAGCGCGACCGGTATGCGCCCCCTGGGCGTCGCCGTCGGCCTGTGGGAGTTTTTGCAGGGCGCCAACGTTTCGAGCCTGTGTGATGCGATGACGGGTGGCTCAGCCCGCCGGCAGCGTGTCCATCAGCGAATCCACTTCCATGGGTAGTACCCTAATCCCGCTGGCGGGACGGGATCCGTACGCCCTTTTCGCTGCGCGCGACACACCCGGGCGCTCGGGGGTAGATAGCGTGCCGACCAGGACGGCCAGCGCAGCTTCCGCGTGCGGTCGGTGCAGTGAGAGGACAGAGAAACGATGGGGTGGCATGCGGCGACTGTGAACATCGGCCGGAAGATTGCTGGCCGTGTGCTCAGAGTCCACAAGCCCTTTGTGCGCAATTGGAGGCGTTGCGGCCGCGTGGCGGAGCAGTTCGGGCACCGTCGGCAGGAATGGCAGGTCACACGGGACATCGCTCGCGGCGCCGGTGGGACAAGCGCCGGTGGAACAATCGTCGTCGGCCCGTGGCTGGGCGAAGTCGGGTACGAAGTCCTCTACTGGATTCCGTTCCTCAACTGGCTCAAGGACCGATACCAGCTGACCTCGGACCAGCTGGTCGTGGTCACGCGAGGCGGGGCTGGCGCGTGGTACGGCGAAGTTACCCGGAACTGCGTGGAGATCTTCGACCATCTGGCACCGACAGATTTCGCCCGGCTCAACGAGGAGCGCCGGGAGCAGGTTGAAGGGGGCGGCCAGAAGCATACGGGCCACTCGGCGCTCGATCGGGAGATTCTCGACCGGATTGGGCGTGATCGCGGGGTGCGTCCGGATTACGTGATCCATCCGTCCCTGATGTTTCGTCTCTTCAAGCAGTTCTGGCTGGGCAATCGCTCGCTCGAGTTCGTGCTCCATCGCACGCGATGCCTGCCTGTTCGACTCCAGCGTCCCGAGCCTGCCGACTTGCCGCGCGAATTTGTCGCGGTCAAGTTCTATTCCGGTCGCGCGTTACCGGATACCCCCGACATCCGACATGCGCTCACCGACCTCGTCCAGCGTCTCGCTCGGCGGATGCCGGTCGTTGTCCTTGACACTGGCCTGGAACTCGACGAGCACAGCGACTACGCCTTCCAGGGGCTCACGGGCGTGACGAGCTTCCGCGGCGCGATGACGCCGCGCGACAATCTGGCCATTCAGGCAGACGTCATTCAGCGGGCCTCGCTCTTTGTCGGGACGTGCGGCAGTGTGGCATGGCTCGCTCCGATGCTGGGCGTGCCCACTGTTGCGGTGTACGCAGACGACCGGTTGCTCACATCACACCTGTATTTTTCCCGGCACGCCTACCGGCTGACAGGTGCGGCGCCGTTCACAACGGTCGACGTGCGCGCCACTCGACACGTCGACGCGGCCGCGGCGTTCCTCCACGCGTCGCCCGCAGTCTCAAATCCGTAGTTCGTCCAAGAGGTTGAGACACAAATGCAACCGATGACGCGGGTCGAGAGAGGTGGGTAGCGCGAGTATTAGGTAGGATGCTCGGTGTGGATTCGCTCTCGCTTCCATTCACCAAACGCACGCTCGGCAATGGTCTCGACGTCATCGTTCACGAGGACCATCACGTCCCGATCGTCGCGGTCAACATCTGGTATCACGTTGGGTCGAAGGACGAGCGGCCCGGCCGGACCGGTTTCGCGCACCTGTTTGAGCATCTGATGTTCGAAGGGTCGGAGCATCACGACACGGGATTCTTTCCGCCGATCCAGCAGGCAGGCGGGGTCCTAAACGGATCGACCGGCACCGACCGTACCAACTACTGGGAGGTGGTGCCGACAAGCGCCGTCGACCTGGCGCTTTGGATGGAGTCGGATCGCATGGGCTTCCTGCTGCCGGCGGTTACGCCGGCGCGCCTCGAGACCCAGCGCGACGTTGTGCTCAACGAACGGCGGCAGAACTACGAGAATCGACCCTATGGGCTCGCGGTTATGGCGATCTCGGCCGCGTTGTTTCCTGAAGCGCATCCCTACCACTGGCCCACGATCGGGTCCGTAGAAGACATCAGGGCGATGCGGCTGGAAGACGTGCAGGCGTTTTTCCGCGCCTTTTACCACCCGGCCAACGCGTCTTTGACTCTGGCCGGCGACATCGAAACCGAGCGGGCGTTCGATCTGGCCGGAGCCTATTTCGGAGAATTGCCGCCCGGCCCGCGGCCCGCCACGGTGCATTGCGCCGCCGAGCTCAACAGCGAGGTGCGGCTCGTGCTCGAGGATCGCGTCGAGTTGCCGCGGCTCTACATCGCGTGGCTGTCGCCTGCGATGTTCGAGGAGGGTGACGCGGAGCTTGATCTCCTCGGAGATCTGCTCGCTAACGGCAAGACCTCGCGCCTGTATCGCACTCTGGTGTACGAACGCCGTCTGGCGCTCGATGTGTCGGCGTTCCAGAGATCACAGGAGCTTGGGGGGTCTTTTTTCCTGGTCGCCACAGCGGCGCCAGGAGGGTCCCTGGCCGACCTCGCAGAACACATCGATGCTGAGTTGCAGCGGTTGATCGAGGAAGGGCCTTCTCCGGGCGAAATGGAGCGCGCCCGTGCGCAGGTCGAGGCACATTTCATGTACCGCCTGCAGACGGTAGGAGGGTTCGGCGGAAAGTCCGACCAGTTGAACGCCTACAACGTGCTTCGTGGCGATCCCGGGTTCTTTGCGGCGGACTTGTCTCGGTACCTCGAGGCCACGACTGCCGGTGTGCAACATGCCGCAGCCCGCGTCCTTGCGTCCGATCGGCGCGTCATGCTCAGCGTCGTGCCTACTGGAGAGCCGGAGCTCGCGCTTGCGGGCTCGATGCCCGTGTCTGTGTCGTGATGCGGGCAGATCGCTCTCGAATGCCGGAGGTCGGGCCGGACCCGGCCTTTCGATTTCCCCGCATTGCCAGGCACACCCTGCACAACGGGTTGCAGGTGCGGACCGTCGAGCACCCCACGGTGCCGGTTGTCTCCATGGTTGTGCAGGTTGACGGCGGCGCCGTGGCGGATCCACCTGGGCGGGAAGGGCTTGCCGCGATCACCGCCGACATGCTCGACGAGGGCACCGGCTCGCTGAGTGCGATTGACGTCTCGGAAGGCTTCGCCCGGATCGGCGCCCAATACGGCGTCGACGTGGGAGCTGATGCCACTCATCTGTCCTTGACGATGCTCTCGCGGTTTGCGGATCGCGGTGTGCAATGGCTCACAGAGCTTCTGACGCGGCCGAGTCTGCGCGCCAGTGATTTCGACCGTGTCCGGCAGATGCGACTCGATCGTCTTCGGCAGCTGAACGATCTCCCTTCCGCCGTGGCTGAGCGCGCGTTCGTTCGGCTGATGTACGGCGAGCATCCCTACGGACACCTGGCGATCGGTGATGCTGTGGCCCTTGGTGCCACGACCCTTGAGGATGTGACAGCCTTTCACACAGCCCGGTTCCTCCCTTCGCGCACAACGGTCACCGTCGCTGGCCCCGAGACACACGACGGCCTTCTGCAGCTCATTACGCGGGCTTTTTCAGGTTGGTCGGATGCTTCGACCCTTCCTGATGCGCCGGCGCCTGTGGCGGCCTGGCAGCCGGCGGGGGCGAGCCGTCTGACAGTCGTGTCGCGCGAGGGCGCGCCGCAGTCGGAGTTGCGGATCGGGCACCTCTCGGCCCGGCGGGATTCGCCTGACTACCCGGCATTGCTCGTGATGAACGCGGTGCTCGGCGGCGAGTTTGTCAGCCGGCTCAATCTGAAGCTTCGGGAAGAAAAGGGATACACCTATGGCGCACGCAGCGGGTTCGACTGGCGCCGCGGCATTGCACCGTTCGCGCTGAGGGCCAGCGTGCACACTGCGGCGACCGCTGACGCCGTCAGCGACTGCCTGGCCGAACTTGACGGCATCAGAGGGGCACGCCCACCGTCGGAGCACGAGATGCTGCTTGCGAAGGCCTCGCTCACGCGCGGCTACCCACGTGGATTCGAAACGGCACAGCAAGTGGCCCGGTCTGTCGCGCGAGTCGCGCTGTACGGTCTCCCCGATACCTATTTCGAGGAGTTTGTGCCACTCGTGCAGGCGGTCCAAGCAGCTGACGTCGTGAGAGTGGCTGCTCACTACATCGATCCAGCGCGAGCGGTCGCGCTGGTCGTCGGAGACTATGACGCGATTAAGGGATCATTGCAGCCACTCGGTCTCGGCGAACCGCAGTTGCTGGCGGCTGACGACTGAGCTCTCTAAGTCCGAGGCCCTGTCCATTAGCGGTAGTACGGTCGATCCACTCAGCCGAGTTTTGCCCGCACTGCGCCCAGGATGCTCTGGAAGGCAAGCCCCTCGTTGGCCGGATAGGTGCCCGGCTTGCCGTTGAGCTTCTTCATCTCCATCCCTCCCGCGTGGTGCAACGCGATCAGGTCCCAGGACTGATTGAACACCGGGCTGCCCGAGCTTCCGCCTTCCGTCGGCGCGCGGTAGTGCAGCCTGGGTCGCTCGTGATCGAGCAGCAGGTTGTCGTCGATGGAATACGACAGCCCGGCGCCCTTGGGATGACCGATCACGTAGACGCGTTGGTTCTTGTCCACGAGGGGGAGTCGCTTGGCGATCGGAATCGGCTTGTCCAACTCCACATCGGATCGGAGGGTCACGATGGCGCAGTCCAACTCGTTCCGGGGTGAAGTGAACAGCAACTCGTCGACTTCGAATTCGTCGTCCGGGGTGTCACCTCCTTCGAACCGAATCCGCACTTCGTCGTGACGTAGGGACGACGGGGTGGCTCGTTGCTCCTCCGGGTCGTCGCTAATCACGTGGGCGTTGGTTACCAGCACCCATCGCGCGGCGATGTTCTCGCTGACGTCGGCGCTCCGCAGCAAGAAGCCCGTCCCGTGTCCCTCGCCGTTGCGGTCGACGATCTTGGCGACTGCCGCGGCGCGGTCCAGGCCCCTCTTGTACCACTGGAACGTCTTGTAACGGTCGGCGCCGAGCACCTGCTCGAACTTCTTATCCGTCTCCAACTCACGCGCCGCCTCGAGCTCCTTACGTGGATAGTCGATTTCGACGTGGCCGCCCTCCTGACGCAGGAGCGCCGATCGCAGCACGTTGAGGATCTTCGACTGGTCCGACTTGGAGCCGTCGAGTCTCCACACCTCTTCGAATTGACGCAACGTGCTGGCGAACTCGAACGCGTCCGCGTCGTTCTCCTTCGTGTACTTGACGATCCACTCAAGGGCCCTGGAGTAGTCCCTGAGCGCAAGACACGCTTCGCCGGCCGTGGCGAAGTCCCAGAGATTCGCGTCCTTCTTGGCCGTGATCTGCCTCAGGATCCCTTGTGCCGACGCCACGACGTCCGGCAGTGACTTGCCGACCGGGACTTTGTCGCGCTTCGCACGATCGAGAAGCGCCACGGTGTTGATTCCGTGCCAGATCAGGCTCTTCTTCCGCTCGTATTCGCCCGCGTACGCTGTGATGGCCTCGTTCAAGGACTTGCGCAGCACGGCGCCGGGGCGTTTCTCGGCCGCGGCGTCCATGTACATCTGCTTCTTGGCGCGGCCCAACAGGCCCCGCGTCTCGGCCAGCTCCTTCTCGTCCTTCTGAGCAACGCAGTCCTTCTCCAGGATCAACAGGACATCGTGGCCGGCCGTCAGATACCGCTGGTCAAGCAGCGCCTGCGCATACTGCCGACGTACGTTCGGTGCGTCCTGCCCCGTCTGGATCAGGGCGTCCGCGACCATCGAGATCAGGTCGAAGTAGCGCTTCCGCCGCAAGGAGCCGAGGAGCTTCTTGGCCGGATCGAGTGGATACGGTTTGGCCCGTGTTCGCAGATGCCGGACGAGCATCTCGCAGAGCTCCAGCGCTCGCGGTCGGTCGAACTCACGAACGGCCTGCCTGAGCTCCTGGACGAAGCCCTTCGGGTTGGCGGCGATGTCGTCCCGAGTTTGGTTCACGAGGTCACCCGAGAGACTGGCCGTCGAGGCTCTGCGAGTTTCGTCGGCACGTCCTTCGATCCTGCGCGGCATGACGGCACCGAACGATTCAGAGGTCGAGCAGTGTCCTCAAATGCTCGGTGAGCTTGGGTTGGCCGTAGTACTTGTGGCTGCTGTGCCGCCACTTGCCGCTGTTGCGCACCCTTTGGTCGATGATGACTTCCTCGCGGCCCCTCAGATAGTCGTTCGCAAGTTGTGCGTCCAACGCGACGGGATCGAGCCGGTCGTAGACGTTCACCCATTGCCCCTCCACTCTCGCCGACGGGAATGCGTCATTCTTCTTGTACTTCGGATTGAAGTTGTCGTGAACTTCGCTGATGCCCAGCGGACAGCCGAGTGTCAGGTAGGCGCTGACCGATGGGCAATCGGGTACGTTCTTCAGACAATCGTAGGAGATCACCGTGCCCATGCTGTGGGCGACGACGACGTGAGGTCCGTCCTGGTTCGCGGCGGCGTCGGCTTTCAGCTGGTCGATAAAGAGCCGGCGGATGTGATCCTGAACCCGGTACTCCTCGCCGGGCCGCGGCGAGAACTTCATGTTGAACAAGTAGTGGTGGACGTCCTTCAAGAGACGCTTCATGACGCGACGCTTGATGAACCATGGTAGCGGGATGGCCTCGAACGTCGGCGGCCTGTCGTCGTCGTCATCGGGCGCCTCCGCCTCGAAGTCCTCCCCTTCCGGAGACTCCATGTCGAGTCCAAGCCTCTCACGCAAGGCTTCGACGGCCTTCCTCTGCTCTTCCGGGAGATCCTCGATCCACGCGAGCTCTTCGTCCTCGCTGCCGGTCCCCAAGCTCGATTCGACCGCCTCGAAGTTCGCTTCCGGAGCCAGTGGCTGGGGGTACATCACGTCGGCCCAATACACCATCGAGGTGGCAACGCCTTCCGACGCGAGACTCAGGCCTCCCAGTTCGAGCTCACTCTCCCAGTTTTCCAGGAGCTTTCCCTTGGCGGGCTTGTTCGCGATTCCATGGATGAACGTAACGTGCGGCATTGCCGATTCTCCCTCTCAAATGCGCGAGCGGTCAGCTGGACTCACTGATTGCAGCATTTGCACCTCGATGAGGCCCCCCGATTCCTTACTGTGCGATAGCCGAACACCGGCTCAAGACGAGAGGCAACGTTCGCCGGGCCGCACGTCAGCCGAAAATCTGTTCTGCGACCTTAGGCCTCCCCTCGTTCCTCTCCGACAGCGCCCATTGTGTGTGCGATGGCTCCACGCTCACCGAACTGAACGGTTGTTCGTGAAGCGACGCTGGATTAGAGCGCGTCGGTTGATGAGAATTGTGGTCGCAGGAAGCACGGGGACGCCCGCCGAGCGTCGTTCGCGTATTCCTGCCGGCTTTCAGGTCGGTCGGGTCCTGCCCCACGGCTCCGAAAGCTCGTTCGTCGTGGCTGAGGCCCCACCGCCGTTTGGTCTACTGACCCTCGGGGGCATCGAGCCATTCCGTGGCGCTGCTGTTGAGCTCGATGCGGACGACGCCACGGTCCCCCAAGCTGCGGAGCTCGTATTCTCCTGGCGTTAGGATTCCGTCGAAATGTTGCTCGGCGTCTGACGATACAAGCCCCAGCCTCTCGCCGGACCACAGCTCAAATCTCCCCTCAACCGCTTCCAGTCTTAGCCGCTGAGGAAAGTCGACCCGAAGAGATATCGGTGTATCGCGCCCATCGTGCCGCAGGTAGCCCTCGACCACCTGTTCGGATCGGGCGGTGAGAAGCTGTGGCCACTCCCCCTCCGCTAGAAAAGCCGCTGGGGCGGGGGCGTGGGAAAAGCGGATCGTCTCGGGCCGCGGCAGCACCGTCGTTTCGTCGTCAGCTTCGCTGCCAAAGAGGCTAGCTCTGAGCTGGTAGTTGCCCTCCTCAGCAAGATAAACCAACTCCGGGGGATCGTCACCTCGACTCACCGGACGACCGTCCTGGAGCAACGAGACGACGATGTCTTCGTCTCGTTGTGTAGCCCGCGCCCTGACCTCGGAGAGCTGATCAAGGCGAAAAGAGTGCATCCACGGGACGACTTCGATTGTGTGTATCTCTTCTCTGGTCGACTCGGTCACCTCACCTGCGTCGGGTTCACGTCCGTCCAGCTGGATCGTGAAGTCCGGGGCTACAACGGACGTACCGCCCCCCCAAGGTCGAGCCTCTAGGACGAAGTTGCCTTCAGCTAGAACAATGTCGGTCAGCATGGCAGGATCATCTGCGAAACTGAATTCCTGGCCGTCCTTGCGGAGCTCGAGCACAAAGTCTCCTATGGTCTCGTCTACGGAAGCCGTCAGCACAGCCTCGGTCTGACTCTCTACCTCGATTTCGACGCTGGCCGGCAGTGCCGTCGTTGGCACCCTCACCCGACGGCGTGTAGTCGGTTCGACCACCAGTGTCCCGAGATCCGCCAGCGGCTCGAAATCCCGCTCTGTCCTATCTCCGCCTGCGGTCATCCCCGCCGGGTCCACGTGTATAGCCAGCCGCTGCCCCGTCGTTGCACCCTCAAGGAGTTGGATCACGTCGGACGCGAGATGGGCCAGGGTATCCGTCATGCCGCGACCGACCGGCCTCGGCGGCACGACCCGTAGCGAATAGAGGCCTTCGGACAACTCGGTCTCGAGCGCACCGTCCGGCTGGCCCCTTACTTGAGCCGTCTGCGCCCAGGGAACGACCTGTGCGTCGTTATCGACAACCGACAGGAGAGGAGCGTTGCTAGGCATGGGCTCATCCTGGGGCGCGGACGTTGCGTCCGGCCTCATCAGTGTGGCCCACACCGCTGCCGTAGACGAGAGCGAGACCTGCGCTTCAAACGGGATCCGTGTGATGTCGAACACGCGCGTTGCTGCCCCCTCGACGCTGGTAAGTTGGGTCCCCCTGACGCCGACAACATCCAGGCCGAACGCGCCGATCCCGGCGAGGATCAACGCGGTCGCGGCCCGAGTCAAACCGCCGAATGCGGGAAGTATCTCCTCGGTCGAACCATCGACCGTGGTCAGCACAGCCGTCAGGCCGCCCGAGAATGCGAGCAGGCAAAGCCATGTCACCGCGGACGGGGCGACCAAGAGCGAAGCGCCGGCGATCTGCCGGCTGATCGCCGCCACAAACCAGAACACAGACACCCCAAGCGCGCAGCCAGCAGCTGCTCGCAGCCACTGCTCCGGAGCATCGCCGCGGAGGAGCCCCAGGGGTGCCGCCGTGCCCAGCCTGATGGCCCCGCCAACGGCGAACACCAACAGACACAAGAGTAAGGCTGAACCGGACGACACTAACTCGGTCCCGACGGCAAGCGCGATGAGCAGGACGGTCGCCAGCAGGGTGAGGCCTGCGGTGCGCGCCGCCTCTACGATAATGCCGACAGCTCGGTTGTAGTGCAGGATGATTGGGTTGGCAGTTCGCGACGCCAGCAGGCCCGTCGCGATGCCCAGGCCCATGGCCAGCAGCGAGGCCAGGACGAGATAGGCGACGTTGTCCTGAGTCAGCTCGTCGCTGCGCAGCACGGTGGTGAGGAGATACCCGATCACCAACCCGATGAGCGAACCACGAAGCGCGGTGCCCCCCCCTGGACGGCGCGCATCACGCTGCGGTCCGGAACATCCGACAGTCGGGTGGACCAGGCGAGGCGCAGCAGGGAGGCAATCGACGGCCAGGTGTGGGCCTGCGGATAGCCCCGCAGCCGGAGCCGCCCGAGCAAGCGATATGCCCGCTGCCGCCTGTCCTTGTTCGTCTCCCTGAGTAGCGCCGAGAGGTGATTCACGACGTACTCGGCGTCAGCACCCTGTAGGGCTGACAGTTCGTCCTCGGCACGACAGCGGACTTCGGCGGATTCTTCTAGCAGGCTGCTGAAAAACTCCGTGAAATGGGATCGACAGATCGATCCCGGCGTACTACCATGCTCCCAACACCGCTGAAGGGAGCCCCATCATGCGCGGACACGATGAGCAAAGCACTCACATGTTCAGCTACCTGTCGCCGGAACAGCGCGTGCCAGCCGACCATCCGCTCCGCGCGGTTCGCGCGCTGACGGACGAAGCGCTGAGAACGATGTCGCGCAGGTTCGCCGGCCTGTACGCCAACACAGGGCGTCCGTCGATCCCGCCGGAACAGCTGCTGCGCGCGTTGTTGCTGCAGGTGCTCTACACGGTGCGGAGCGAGCGGCTGCTGATGGAAGAGCTCAATTACAACCTGCTGTTCCGCTGGTTCGTGGGCTTGAATTTGGACGACCCGGTTTGGCATCCCACCACGTTTACCAAGAATCGCGACCGGCTGCTGGCGGGCGATCTCGCGGCCGCCTTCTTTGATGCGGTGCAGGCCCACGCGCGGGCGGCCGGGCTGCTCTCGGACGAACACTTCACTGTGGATGGGACCCAATTGGAAGCGTGGGCCAGCCTGAAGAGCTTTCGGTGCCGGGACGCGGCGGAGAGCGACCCGCCCGATGACCCCGGGAATCCCACGGTCAACTTCCACGGGGAGCGGCGGCGCAACGACACGCACCAGTCGACGACCGATCCGGAGGCGATGCTGCCTCGGAAGGGCCAGGGGAAGGAAGCCAAGCTGGCGTATCTGGGCCACGTGCTGCTGGACAATCGACAGGGACTTGTCGCCAACGTCTGCGCGACTCACGCGACGGGGACCGCCGAACGCGAGGCAGCGGCGCTGTTGCTGGAGGCCAGCGCGCCGCCGGGCAGCACGGTCGGGGCGGACAAGGGCTACGATGTGGCAAGCTTTGTGGCCGCTGTCCGTATCCGGGCCGTCACGCCCCACGTTGCTCAGAAGGTCCGCTGGAGTGCGATCGATGGCCGGACCACGCGGCATGCGGGCTATCACGTCAGTCAGCGGAAACGGAAACTCGTAGAACAGGTCTTTGGCTGGATGAAGACCGTCGGCGGCTTGCGCAAACTCCGGCATCGCGGTGTCGCCCTCGTGGATTGGCAGCTTACCTTCGCCGCCACGGTCTATAACTTGGTCCGGCTGCGGAATCTGGAGGCGAGGTGTCCCTGATCACCGGCCGCGCGTGTCGCTATCGAGGAGCTCGACGCGCTCGTCATCTTCCAGCCTCGTTAGTAGCAGCTCGAAAAACGACTCCACGACGCCCGGTACCCCACGCCCTCCGAGCAGTGAAGCGCTGATGGGCGTATCCGACGACTCAGCCAGCTCCCAGAGTCTGGAGCAGGTGATCTGCAAGACCGTCGGCTCGATCCAACCCTCTTCCTCGACCAGCTGGTCCAACAGGTCATCTGTGCCCTCGGAGTCCCTATGAAAGATCCAGGCGGGATTTCTGATGGCCTGGCCGGCGGCCTCCCGGTCCAGCGGCATCAGACCGTAGAGGCTCGTGTCCGAGACCGGTGAGAACGTATCGATCTGCGTTCTGAGATCCGCCAGGTACTCTTTCCGCAGCGAGAACACGATCCGAACCGGTAACTTACGTGGTGTAATCAGGGTCCCCGCGTTCGAAGCATCGTCGTCTGGTCCGGCCGACACAAGGTCAGCCAACTCGCCAAACAATCTCCGCCCCAGTCGATAATCGGGGAGGCTGTCATGGCGCTCGGCCTCGGTAAACCTCCGTGGAGGCACGAAGCGGGTGAAAATCTCCTCGAACTGATCGAATATGAGGACAAGGGACAAGTCGATCCCAGCGGCAACCCAGGTGGAGAGGAGGTTCTCGAAGAACGGGCGCAGCGGTTCTTCCCGGTCTCGGGCCTCGTACAGGCTAAATAGGAGATCTCGGTAACGCTCACGAGCTCCGTCGAGTTCCTCTTCAAGATGCTTGACGTTCAGAGTAAGTGCAGGCTCCGACGTTGTGACCCCTCCCCCGATGAGAAACCGCAAATGGCTTTCGAAGGCAGCCGGGCGCACGCTGCCTCTCAAGAGACGCGCGACCCACGGCGTCACCTTCCGCCCTCCGGCAGCACGCCGTCGGTAGCCTCCGAAGGGCAGGGGATGCTGCGAATCAGCTGGCGAAACCTCCTGTCCCCCTTGTCTAATTTGCCGTGGACGGCGACCAGATCGGCGAGCGTGGCGGACCCGTCGAGATCAAGCGAGGATCGTGCCTGTTGCAGCGCCGAGCACTCCAGGCTCGGCGGTGGCAGCAGGTACTCCAGAGACGCCACCTTGGTCGAGTGGAGAGGGTTGTTCTGCAGCTCGATCCGGACCGTGGACACCCCCTTCATCTCGAGAGTAGGAATGACCTCGGCGTTCACCAGCGAGGTCTTGCCAACGCCGGACGGCGCGTGCAGCACGCTGACGCGGGCCGAACGGATTCTCGCCACCACCTGGGAGACGTCTTTGTCCCGGCCGAAGAACAGATGCCGATCCTCAGCCTCGAAGTAGGCGAGACCGGGATACGGACGCTCCCGGCGCTCTTCAGCCTCGGTGTCACGGCTCAAGCTCTCGGCGGTCATATTGTCGTTTCGAACTCTTTGAGGAACTCGATCGGGTCGTAGTCGATGAGTGCGCCGCCAGCCCTACTCTGCAGAACGGGCCAAAGGCGCGCCTCGATTTCTCTGCCAGCTCGGTCGCCGGGCCGCCTTCCCGCGATATAGATTTTCCCAGTGACTTCCTTCAGGAAGTTTCGCCTGATCAACTGAAACTCCGGGTCCAGTACGCTATACCCGAGGAACACCAGAGGTGTGTTGGAGATGATCGTGGTGATTGTGGACGGAATGCTAGAGGTGCCGATTGTTCCCAGATAGTCCTCAGAGGAAATGGCGCAGCTGCCCTTAATGTCCTGTGACCCGTGACACTTGTAAATGACAATCCCGGTTAGCTCTTGGATGTCCAGCGTCTCGATCGCATTGCTGCCACCGCGTGCCATTTTGTCGGCGGTCGGCCTGTCTTTCCAGGCATAGCGCCGATGGATGATCTCCTTGTCAAACGCCGCGTAGGCGCTGAGGTCGGCGCCTTCACCCTCAGCCGGTTTTGCGATCCTGGCTGCTTCTCTGTTGCCGTGGCTGAAGACGATCTCCGCACCTTGCTGCTCTAGCTTGTATTCAAAAACGTCCAGCGCCTTCATCAACTTGTGCTGGATGACGCGGGAGAAGGGGATTCCCTGGGCGGCTATCGCGCGCTCGAGCATGAGGTCGAAATTGGTCGTGACGATGAGCTGTTTCTCCAGAGAGCCATCCCGAGCATCGGCCTCTTCCAGACACTTCAGGACCGCTGCGAGCTGGCGGTGAATCGGCCCAACCGACGGGCCTTCGTTGCTGATCAATTCGCGAACCCTGCTTTCGAGCGTGTCGAACTTAGCGGAGTAGTAGGACCCGGCTACGTCTATGGGCGGAATGATGCTCGACTCTGGGATTTTGAGGTCAAGCTCCTCTAGCAGGCTGCTGAAAAACTCCGTGAAATGGGATCGACAGATCGATCCCGGCGTACTACCATGCTCCCAACACCGCTGAAGGGAGCCCCATCATGCGCGGACACGATGAGCAAAGCACTCACATGTTCAGCTACCTGTCGCCGGAACAGCGCGTACCAGCCGACCATCCGCTCCGCGCGGTTCGCGCGCTGACGGACGAAGCGCTGAGAACGATGTCGCGCAGGTTCGCCGGCCTGTACGCCAACACAGGGCGTCCGTCGATCCCGCCGGAACAGCTGCTGCGCGCGTTATTGCTGCAGGTGCTCTACACGGTGCGGAGCGAGCGGCTGCTGATGGAAGAGCTCAATTACAACCTGCTGTTCCGCTGGTTCGTGGGCTTGAATTTGGACGACCCGGTTTGGCATCCCACCACGTTTACCAAGAATCGCGACCGGCTGCTGGCGGGCGATCTCGCGGCCGCCTTCTTTGATGCGGTGCAGGCCCACGCGCGGGCGGCCGGGCTGCTCTCGGACGAACACTTCACTGTGGATGGGACCCAATTGGAAGCGTGGGCCAGCCTGAAGAGCTTTCGGTGCCGGGACGCGGCGGAGAGCGACCCGCCCGATGACCCCGGGAATCCCACGGTCAACTTCCACGGGGAGCGGCGGCGCAACGACACGCACCAGTCGACGACCGATCCGGAGGCGATGCTGCCTCGGAAGGGCCAGGGGAAGGAAGCCAAGCTGGCGTATCTGGGCCACGTGCTGCTGGACAATCGACAGGGACTTGTCGCCAACGTCTGCGCGACTCACGCGACGGGGACCGCCGAACGCGAGGCAGCGGCGCTGTTGCTGGAGGCCAGCGCGCCGCCGGGCAGCACGGTCGGGGCGGACAAGGGCTACGATGTGGCAAGCTTTGTGGCCGCTGTCCGTATCCGGGCCGTCACGCCCCACGTTGCTCAGAAGGTCCGCTGGAGTGCGATCGATGGCCGGACCACGCGGCATGCGGGCTATCACGTCAGTCAGCGGAAACGGAAACTCGTAGAACAGGTCTTTGGCTGGATGAAGACCGTCGGCGGCTTGCGCAAACTCCGGCATCGCGGTGTCGCCCTCGTGGATTGGCAGCTTACCTTCGCCGCCACGGTCTATAACTTGGTCCGGCTGCGGAATCTGGAGGCGAGGTGTCCCTGATCACCGGCCGCGCGTGTCGCCGGCCCCTTGATCGGGGCCAGCGCACAGCCGTGCGCACCGTTGTCGGTCGGTGGTGACTCGCATGATCCTTAGAAAACGGCCCGATCACCCGGGTTCTTCAGCAGCCTGCTAGGAGCTTCCTGGCGATCGTGAACGGAGCGGGCGGCTCCGAAGCCTGAGGACCAACAAAGAAAGTTACTCTGTCGCCTGAGGACACCGTCACGGAGAGGGCCTCGAGCGCCGAGTCCTTCAACGTCCCCTCTGGCTCTGGGTCAGCCCGATCGCTCCCCGTTTGGGGGCCCCGGGTGGATCCCAATAGGGCGATTTCACGCGGTGTCTGGCCCTTGACGCTGCCACGAAGGTTGGCGAGGGCCGCGTCATCCTCGACGCGGCGAAAGGGCAACCAGGTGAGCATTCGCAACCACGCCGGAACCTGCTCCTGTGTCGCGCCCGGCAGCAGCACAGGGATCAGCTTCTTCTTGTTCTTCTTGCCCTCGGGTCCGTTTGCCGCGATCTGCGCGATCTCGATCTCCTTCTTCTCCCACTTTCCTACGCCGTCCGGTCCAACAAAGATAGCAACGGCGTTCGACTGTTCCAGGCCCTTCAGAGCTCCGTCGAACCAGTTTTCCCCGAACGACAAGTCCAAGTGGTCCAGCCAGAGGTCCAACTCCGGGGCCGCCTTCTGGAGCCGATCGGTAATCGCCCTGACCGCGACCGTGTCGGCTCTGCTGTAGGAGATGAACACTTTGTATGGCATCGATGTCGCCGCCCGGCGCTTCGCCGGGAGAGCTTGACGATCGTCCGCAACATTGACGCCCCTATGTGTCAAGACATTCCTTTAGGCGGCCTGGGTGACGTGTTGGCGCATGCGGAAGTCTGTCATAACCCGTTGGTAAATCTCGCGGGCGAGAAAGCGTTTGAGGCACCGGATGATCTCGCGTTTGGTCCGGCCGTCAGTGGTGCGTCGTGCGACGTAGGCGACGGTCGGCTGGTGGAACCGCATCCGGACGATGACGGCTCGATAGAGGGCGGCGTTCGCCTGTCGGTGGCCGCCACGATTGAGGCGGTGCCGGCCGGTGGTCCTTCCGGACGAGGCCGGGATCGGACACGCGCCGCAGAGCTTCGCGAAGGCAGCTTCCGAGCGAATCCGGTCGGGGTTGTCGCCGAAGAGGATGAGCAGCTGGGCCGCGGTACCGGCGCCGACCCCGAAGCCCTCACGGAGGGTGGGCGACGTCTCAGTCGTGAGTCGGTCGAGGTACTGGTCGTGCGTCGCGATTTCCTCGGCGAGAGCGATCCAGCGACGGGCCAGCGCCCGGAGCGTGTGCTTGCCGGAGGCGGTGGGCGTGTCGAGGGGGCCCGGTCGGAGTCCGGCGCAGCGCGTGAGCAAGCCGTGATCAGGAAGGCCTTGGAGGACTTCTCGCAGCCCGGGCGGCGCGTTCACGACGATCTGCTTCAGCGTGATCATCGCCGTGGTGCGCGCCTTCACCGCGGTATCCCGGGCGATTTTGAGTTGGCGCATCATCTCGACGGCGCCGTCCGCGGTCTTGGGAGTCGCCGTCGATTGGCCCGCCAACACCGACCGGGCGGCGGCCTCGGCGTCGATGGTGTCGGACTTGCCGGCGGCTCGGCGCAGGCGCCGGTCGCCTCGGTTCACTTCCGCGACGCGATGCCCCGCTCGGCGGACCGCACGCACCAGGCCTGCGCCATAACTGCCGGTGCCCTCGATGCCGAACGCTTCGATCCGTCCGTGGGTGTCGGCCCACATGAGCAGGGACCGATAGCCGCCCGAATCAGCGACGAACGATTGAGCGCCCAAGCGGATCCCCCTGGTGTCGATCGCCACCGCGACGTGGACATGCTTGTGGGTATCGACCCCGACGATCACCTTCTGCGCATCGGGCTGGGTGGTCATGTTGTTGGTCACCGGGTACCTCCTCAGGTGCGACCGCAGGCTGGCCCGGGTGGGCGGACAGGACTGTGACGGGCCGTCGTTGCAGCAGGCCCCTATTGGGTCACGGCCCATCCGGTCAGCTGGCTGCCGTACGGTTTACCGGCGGGTGGTGGCCGACAGATCAATAGCGAGGACCGTCGGTCAGTCAAGTTGCGGGTCAGGCCACCACCCACCGGCGCCCATCGGTGTCACTGAGCGACCCCGGCAGGTAGGAGGATCATGCTCACAGTCAAGTTGACCATGCTTGGTGGCGCGACGGGGGACGAAGACAAGTGTTCCTTGTGGCTCGAAAGGAGGACGCCACTACGGATTGGGGCGGCCGGATGAGTTTCTATGTAGACGTGAATCTGGATGACGGCGTGCCGTGCGCTCGCAGGGCTCTTCAGCGCCAGGGAGGGGACGCAGTCGAGCGTAGACGCTTCACTGCCGAGAGGAATCGGCTGAAGCATTAGTTGACGACGGCTACCGACCCAGCAGTACGGGCTAAGCTTCTTGCGGGCCTTCAGGATCTTCGGCGCCAAAACTGAGAGGTTCCGGCATCCCTAGTCCTGATTGTTTTGGCTAGACACGTTGCTCATCGTCATCCACGATGCTGATCGGCGCGCCAATCAGGGCCCTCCGGAAGGACTCATCCGGGTAGAGTCGGAAGTAGGTCTGTGCGTGCTGTCAGAAGGCCGAGGTCATCGAACAGGTCTTCCGTTGACTGTCGGGAGGCCACTCACGTTTCCTTGTGTCTTGCTTTCGAACGGTCTATTTCGTAGAACGTCCATCCGCCGACGACAGCTCGATATTTCCTACGGTCGAAACAGACCGCACGATAGCATGGGCGTCGTCGGCGTCTCGTCGTGAGCCCGAACAGTTGCGTGGGGGTGTGACCCGCATCCGCAAGGCCGGGCCAAGACGGATTCGTGTGACGTGGAGGCCCGCATGACACCGACCGCGACCTTCGTAGGCGTTGATATTGCCAAAGCCGATTTCGTCGTGGCCTGTCGTCCCGATGGCGCGTCGTGGACGGCGACAAACGATCCGGCGGGTATCGCCGCCACCGTCGACCGCGTGCCCGGGCGCCGACGCTCGTCGTCCTCGAAGCCACCGGCGGCTGCGAAACCGCGCTCGTCGCGGCCTTGGCCGCCGCGGGACTCCCGCTGGTGGTGGCGAATCCGCGCCAGGTCCGCGACTTCGCCACAGCCACCGGGCAGCTCGCCAAGACCGACCGCCTGGACGCGCATCTGCTCGCGCTCTTTGCGGACCGGGTGCACCCCACGCCTCGTCCGTTGCCGGATGCGGTGCTCCAGCACCTGGAGGCCCTCATGACCCGCCGCCGGCAACTCTTGGACATGCTGACCGCCGAGGGCCATCGACTCGAGCATGCCGGGGCGCCCATTCGCCGAGAGATCACCCGCCATATCCGCTGGCTCGAGCGCCGGGTCGCGGCCGTCGATCGCGATCTCGACGACACGATCCAGAAGAGCCCCGCCTGGCGGGGGAGGGAGAACCTGCTCCGCACCGTCCCCGGCATCGGTCCCGTGGTCAGCCGCACGCTCCTTGCCGACCTGCCCGAACTCGGCCGGCTGAATCGCAAGCAAATCGCGGCGCTTGTCGGCGTCGCACCGCTCGCGCGTGACAGCGGCACCCACCGAGGGAAGCGCGTCGTCTGGGGAGGCCGCGCGCCGGTCCGCGCCGTGTTATACAAGGGCGCGCTCGTCGCCACCCGACGCAACGCGATCATTCGCGTCTTCTACCTGCGCCTCGTCGCCGCCGGCAAGCCGAAGAAGGTGGCGCTCATCGCCTGCATGCGAAAGCTCCTGACGATCCTGAATGCGATGGTGCGGACGAATACGACGTGGCAGCAGCTCCCTCAACCAGAGAACGCTTGACTTTGAAGACAGTTGCTATCGTCACCCGTTATTACGGCTTCGGTGCCAGTGAGTGCGCGGGTCCGACTGCGCCAACCGATCAGCGCGGCGGAAAAGGCCAAGCCTGACGGCATTCGGCAGACGCTCGACGGCGTCCTTGAGATCGAGCACAGCGCACGCAACGACACCTAGCACTACAAGTTCCGCCGCAGGAAACGCGTCAGGACATATCCGTCAATAAACTTGAACGGCGCGTGTCCCATGCTGTAGTGACCACACGGCAGCACCGCGATCTCGTGCGGTAACTCGCGAGCGCGAAACTCGCCGACCAGCAGTCTGGAGAGGTCCACAGGAAACGTCAGATCGTAGCGTGCGTAGACTAGGAGCGTCTGCGCATGACCCACCCGGTCGAGATACGAAAACGGGCTGATGGGGCGCCAGAGGGTGCGGAGCTGCTCAAGGTCGATGTGCCCATTGAGCCCCTCTCGCACATGGCGCGTGGACAGACCCCGCCAGACGACATCGGCGAACCAGGGCGACACGTGGTTGAGCGCTTGCACGCGGATGAGGGGCTCGTGAGCCGTGGTCAGGAGCGCCAGGCAAGAACCGAGGCTGGAGCCGAGAATGCCGATACGCTCGTATCCAGCCTGCGCCAACCAGGCGATCCCCCGACGCGCGTCAAGGACCGCCTGGCGGCACGCCTGAATGGTCCGCGCGATATTCGGACTCACGATGTAGTCGGCCCGGGTCAGCTCGGCGGGCATGCGCGCGTCATGGTATGGCAGGCTCATACGCAAGGCCGACACGCCGAAGCGAGCCAGCAGACGTGACAGCCCGACGTGTCCCTCCGGGTCAGAATTCCACTGCGGCAGGACGATCACCGCGCGTCCCCGCGGTCCCCGTCCGCCGACGGCCGGTTCGCCGGGAGAGGGAAACCATCGCGCCTCGACGGTGTTGTTCTCCGGGTGAGGCGTGACGAGCGCGCTCGGAAATCGGAGCGTACCGGCCTCGCCCTGACGTCGCATGTTCGGTGGGGCCTGCTCGAAGGCGTAGTCACGCGTGGGCGGCGTGTCGAAGAAGGCCGTGGTGTCGGACATTTGTTCGGTGACCCAGGCGCCGAGGCGTTCCGCCGGACTGTCGATGTCGTCCGAGTGGTCGGCAATCCAGTCGAGTCCCCAGTCGAACGGTCGCACCGTACGGTCCTTGCTCACGGAGGCAAGGTACTGTTCCCACGCGTGAAAGAAGGAGGCGATCATCGGCTCAGGAGAGGTGGGGCTCGACGGCCAGGGCCGTGTCGAGCAGGGTTGCCGTGCCATGGCGGTGGCCGACAACCTGGGCTCCAACTGGCCACCCTTCGCTCGTGCGGCCGCAGGGAATCGAGACCGCTGGGTGGCCGGTCAGATTGAAGAGCTGCGTGAGGCGCAGAGTGATGTTCCGAACCGACTCTTCTGCTCCGCCGATGCGAACGGTGCCCGAGCCGATCGTGGGCGCCGGTATCGGTAGCGTCGGTAGCAACAGGCCGTCGCAGTTCGTCAGCGCCGCGTCCACTTCGCGGATCAGCACGTCCCGTCCACGCAGTGCGCGAACGTAGTCTTCCGCCAGGATATAGCGGCCCATTTCAAGCCTGAGTCGCACATTCGGCGTGTAGTCGTCGGCGTGGCTCTCCAGTGTTGCCGCGTGGTACGCCGCAGCTTCCGACAGAACGATATGGAGGTAGATCGGAGCGATGTCATCGGCATGGGAGACGTGCGCATCGTGCAGCTCCACCCCTGCGGCCTGCAGACGCTCGCGGGCCTGCTCGAAGCGTTCGGCCACCTCAGGGTCGATGACCGACATGAAATAGCCGCGCAGTACGCCGAGGCGAAGTCCGCGCACGTCTGGCGCGTGTCTTCCCAGCACTGGCGTCCTGCCACGGAGCGCGTCAAACAGAATTCCGGCGTCCTCGACCGACCGGCATAGCGGGCCGACATGATCCATGGTGCCACTGAGTGGGACCACGCCGTCGACCGGGATCTCGCCGAGGGTTGGCTTGAGTCCCACGAGGCCGCAGACCGCCGACGGTATTCGAACGGAGCCGCCGGTGTCGGTGCCGATCGACGCATAGGCCATGTCGGCGAGGACAGATACTGCCGAACCGCCCGAGGAACCTCCCGGCGACCGGCTGGGGTCGAGCGGATGTCGTGCCGGTCCGAACGCTGAGTCCTCGTTCGTGGTGCCGAAGGCAAACTCGTGGAGGTTCGTCTTGCCGACAATGACGGCGCCCGCGTCGCGCAGGCGTGTGACGACCGTTGCGTTTGCCGCGGCGATGTGGCCCTGACGGACGCGAGAGGCCGCGCTCGTTGTCTGATCACGGACGTCGATCAGGTCCTTTAGTGAGATCGGCACGCCGTGCAACGGTCCGCGATAACGCCCGGCGTCCATCTCCGCGTCAGCCGCTTCGGCCTGCTCGCGCGCCTCGTCCCCGAGCAAGGTGATGAATGCGCTCAGCGCTGGGTTGTGCTCGGCGATCGCCCTGAGGCATCGGGCTGTGATCGATCGGGATGTCAGGGTTCGGGAGCGCAACGCTGGGGCGATCTGCGCGATGGTACCGGCGTCAGCGTTCATCCTGGCCCGCGTGCGTACGGTGTGGGCCGGCCGCGTCGAGGTTCCAGTCGGCGGCTCTGAGTGCGGTCGTCGCGCGCGCGAGCGACTCCAGCAGCGGCCGCAGGGCCGGCAGTGCTCGCCGCTCCGCGTCCAGCCCGGCATGCTCCAGCCACGACGTCACCTGCATAGCGCCACCGATCGGTATTGTAAGCTGGCTCCCGTGAGGCACACGAAAATCATCGCGACCGTCGGTCCAGCGACGAGCACTGACTCGGCGATCAGCGAGTTGATCGCCGCCGGCGTGGACGTGTTTCGGCTCAATTTTTCGCACGGCACCCACGAGATCCACGGTGAGGTGCTCGGGCGCATTCGTGCAGCCGCCGAGCGGCAGCAGCGGTGCGTTGCCGTGCTGCAGGATCTCTCTGGCCCGAAGATTCGCACGGGTCTGCTGGCCGACGGCGAGCCCATCCAACTACACGAAGGAGAGGCACTGCAGATTGTGGTTAGTGATCTCGCCGGTGGGCCGGGTCGCGTGTCAACGCGCTACGTGGACCTCCCATCGGTGGTGCAGCCTGGCGACACCCTGCTACTGGACGACGGCAGGTTACAGCTGCGGGTGGAGGAGACCGACGCGTCGGGCATTCGAACCACAGTGGTATTCGGCGGGATGCTTGGCGAACACAAGGGCATCAATGCACCCGGCGTCCGGTTGCCGTCAGGAGGACTCACGCCGAAGGACCTGGTGGACCTCGACTTTGGTGTTCGCGCTGGTGTGGATATGGTCGCGTTGAGTTTCGTGCGCAGTGCCGCTGATCTCACGCTCGCTCGCCAGAAGCTTCGCGAGGCGGGAGCACCCCATTTACCACTGGTGGCCAAGCTCGAACGTCCGGAGGCGGTGGAGGCTCTCGAGAAGATCCTGGCGGAGGCCGACGCCGTCATGGTGGCGCGCGGCGACCTGGGGCTCGAACTGCCGCTTGAGCATGTTCCACACGTGCAGAAGATGGTGACACGCAGGGCTGCGGCGCTCGGGATCCCGGTCATCGTTGCCACTCAGGTGTTGGAGTCGATGCGCACCGAGCCCCGTCCGACGCGTGCCGAGGCCAGTGATGCCGCCTACGCCGTCGACACGGGCGTGGACGCCATCATGCTCGCGGGGGAGACAGCCATTGGGTCGCATCCGGTTCGGGTGGTGCAAACGCTCGACGCCATCATTCGTGACGCGGAGGCGATGCCTCCGGCGGGGCTTGTCGGGCTCGAAGAGGCGCGCGTGCTCGGCGGCCACGGGCGCGCCATGTGCGAAGCCGCCATCACGCTGGCAGAGCGCGCGGATGCCAGCGCGATCGTCGCGATGACCCGCGGAGGCAAGACAGCCAGGCTGTTGTCAGCGTTGAGGCCGCGCGTTCCGATCTACGCGGCGACCGACGATCTCGAGATGTCGCGTCGACTCGCGCTGGCCAGGGGCGTGGTACCAGTGCAGGTGGACCTCAGCGGCGACGTGACGGCCGCGGCGATCCGCATTGGCGAGATGCTCGTCTCCAGAGGGGCGATTCCTGCCTCGTCGATGATTGTGCTGGTGAGCATCGCACCTGATCTCGCCCATGGCTCGTCAAACGTGCTCAAGCTCCAAAGGATCTGACCAGCGCGTCGCGCTCCGCGCTAGCGAGAGCGCTTTTCAAGTAGGCTCTGTACCGCCTGGGCGAGTCATCGTACTTCCGCACGCACTCCCACAACACTTCGGTCCCGCCGAATGCCGCAACGATTTTTCGGCATTGCGGCTACTCGAACGTCACACGGTTATGAAAAGCGCTTTAGTTCGCCCAGCGATCTTCGAGGTACTTCTTCAGCGAGTTGAGCGTGGGCACCCACCCGCTTGCCACGATGTCGTAATACCGCGCCCATCGGGGGTTGCTCTCATCAAATCCTGACTGGCGCACGAGCAAATGGGTACGGGCCCCCGTCGGCCAGCAGGTGGCTTCAAGCGCCATCGGGCCGATCGGATCGCCTTCGGGCGGGATCCAGTACGTGTCGGCGACGAAGAACTCCTGCCCGACCTTGAACTCCATCACGGTGCCGTGGAGCGCTCCCCCGAGTGGTCCCAGGACCTCGTCCCGCCACTCGGTCGTGTCCCATCCGACCGCATAGCTGCCAAGCGGTCGAGGGGTGCAGACCGCGTGTGACACGTCCCACCAGACACTTAACGCTTCGGCATCGAAGAACGCATCCAGCACCGCGGCTGGCGGGGCTTGGATGACAAGGCTATGAGTGCACTCACGCATACAGACTACAGACCGCAGGAGGATGTCACAGAAGCCTTATTCCGACCCGAACCCTTAGCATTTCACATTTAGCGGGGTCGGCACCGATAATCGCTGGATGCAGCCACTCGCCTATCGCGATGATGAATTCCTCGACAGCGACGAAGCCAGACCACTCCGGATTCTGGCCGAATACCACGAGCCGCTAGCGCGATTTACGGCGCAGCATATCCAGGACACCGTCGTGTTCTTCGGCTCGGCGCGGACCCTGAGTCGCGAGGATTCGAAAGCAGCGCTGGAGCGCCTGAGGGCCGGTGCAGCTGATGGCACCGGCGCACCCTCGGACGAGGACGTGGCGAAGGCTCAGACGGCGGTGGAGTGGTCGCGGTACTACGAGGAGGCGCGCGACCTGGCGAAGCTGTTGACGGCGTGGTCGCTGACGCTCGAGCCCGCTCACCAGCGCTTCGTGGTGACCTCCGGCGGTGGCCCGGGCATCATGGAAGCGGCCAACAGGGGAGCGACTGAGGCCGGGGGCAAAACGATCGGCCTGAATATCAGACTTCCGTTCGAGCAGGGGCCGAATCCGTACATCACGAAGGGTCTTCACTTCGAGTTCCGGTACTTCTTCATGCGGAAGTTCTGGTTCGCCTATCTCGCTAAGTCGCTGGTCATCTTTCCCGGCGGCTTTGGCACGCTGGACGAGATGTTCGACATCCTGACGTTGATGCAGACCGACAAGCTCGCGGAGAACATCCAGATCATCCTCTACGGCTCCGAGTATTGGGATCGCGTGCTGAGCCTGGACGCGTTGCGCGACGCTGGGGCGATCTCAGTGGGCGACGTTGGTCTCCTCGAACGTGGGGATACGCCGCAGCAGGCGTTCGCGCTGCTGAAAACCCATCTGACCAACCACCATCTGGCGCCTGCGGGACGAGAAGGACGCCTCGAGCCTGAGATCGCCCAGACCAGATACTGAGACGGTGCGCCCGAGCCTGGTTAGGGCTCGGGTCGAAATACGGTCGCCACCTTGACCACCGATACATCCCGCCGGGCCGCGTTGCTCGTCGCTTACATGCGCCTGGCATGCGCACTTCTCGCGCCTTGCCGGGCGGGCGCCTCGGCGCCCAAGCTGACAACCGTATTTCGACCCGAGCCCCTAGTACAGCAGGTAGGGTGTGCGTCTTCGTCGGAACTCGTCCTCATCGACACGCCAGCGTGACGCCACGCCTTGCAGGGGTGTGTCGGACTCGACGTCGGTACGAAGCGCGTCGGTGCCTGCCAGGATATCGATGGGCAGCAGGCGGTGCTCGTATTCGTAGGGAGGCGGCCTCCAGGCGAACGCAGCCGGACCATGCCGACGAAACATGCCGATCAGCGCCAGCCCAGTGATCACCGGTCGAAAGGCGTCTCGATCCGTCACGTGGATCTGGCAGCCGCCGCATGCCTGTTGCGCGTGTTTCTGAAACGTTGGTTGAAACACCGCCGGCCTGAAATACACGCCTGGGAGCTCGAGCTTGTTCACCCCGGCCGCGAACGCCTCTGCATCGATGCCAGGCGCGCCGACCAGTTCAAACGGGCGCGTCGTTCCGCGGCCCTCTGACAAAAGGGTGCCCTCAAACAGCACCGTGCCGGGATACACAATCGCCGTGTCGAGGGTCGGCATGTTTGGCGACGGCAGGACCCATGGCAGCCCTGTCTGGTCCGCGTAGAGCCGCCGGTTCCACCGTTCCATTGGGGCGATCTCGAGAGCGGCCCCGATGCGCCCTTGCTCGTTGAAGAACCCGGCCAGTTCACCGATCGTCATGCCGTGTCGCATCGGGATCTGGAACTGACCGACGAATGATTCGAATCCTGCCGACAGCACCGAGCCCTCTACCTGAAGACCGCCAATTGGGTTGGGCCGGTCGCACACGATCACGGGCACGCCGTGACGCGCGGCTGCGCGCAGACAGTTCGCCATCGTGTAGATAAAGGTGTAGATCCGAGCCCCGACGTCCTGGAGGTCTATGACCAGGACGTCGATCCCCTCGAGCATGCCAGCCGTGGGTTCGCGGGTGCCGCTGTAGAGGGAATAGACCGGTATGCGTCGGATCACGTCGGCCGAGTCCGGCGTTTCGATCATGTTGTCCTGCACGTCGGAGTGGAAGCCGTGCTGAGGGCCGAAGATGGCGGTGATCTGCACGTCCTTGGCGTCCGCGAGGCGATCGACGATATGTCGGTAGCCTCGGTCAACCGACGCATGATTGCAGACGATGCCCACACGCGCGCCGCGAAGGCGTGAGGAGGCGAGCAGTACGTCGGTTCCAAGGCGCACGGCGCCGAGTTCCATGTCCGGCACGGCGGACATGCTTAGGCGGGTCTCACGACAACGTAATGGGAGCTACCGGAGGACGACTTGGGGGTTGGCATAAGGCCCTGACGAGTCTGTCATCGGGACGCGTCCTCGTCAAACCGGGATTGCGGCGCATCGAGCGCGGTGCTGGCGTGCCGGGAGTGGTTGCGGTATAAGAACGACGATGTCTGTAACGCGAGTAGTGCTGGTGGCATGTCTCATGTCGGTCCCCGTGTTCGCCCAGAGGACTGCTGACCCCTTTCCGACGCCGATCCCCACCACCGAGGGTGTGATCCAGGTCAGGTTCGTGGAATTCGCGTCGATTCCAGATACGGACGGCGAGGCCGCACGCATGATGCTGCTCGTGGACGAGCCGGGGACGCGCCGTCTCTTCGTCAACGATATGCGCGGTCCGTTGTTCACCGTCAGCTATGACGGCAGCGCTGTGACGCGGTACCTGGATGTCAACGCCGCCAACTGGGGAGTCAGCGTGGAGTCGTCGGGTCGCGAGCGTGGCGTGCAGAGCTTCGCGATCCATCCGCAGTTCAGCCAGCCCGGCACCTCCGGCTTTGGCAAGCTGTATACCTGGGCCGATACCAGCAACACGACACCGGTACCCGACTTCGCACCTGGCGGGGGACGCAATACTCACGCGACGGTCCTGCTCGAGTGGGCGGCCCGGACGCCTAGCGCGGCGGTCTACGATGGCGGTCCGCCCCGTGAACTACTCAGGCTCGAGCAGCCGTTCGGCAACCACAACGGCGGCCACATCAGCTTCAATCCGCTTGCCCAACCTGGGGACGCCGACTTTGGGCTGCTCTACATCGGTGCCGCCGATGGCGGCAGCGGCGGCGACCCGCTCGGCGTTGGCCAGAACCTGAGCCTGCCCTACGGCAAGATTCTGCGCCTTGATCCTCTGGGCACCAACAGCGCGAACGGGCAGTACGGCATTCCCGCCGTCAACCCGTTCGCGAGCGACGGCGACGACGCGACGCTCGACGAGATCTACGCCTACGGCGTGCGCAACCCTCAGCGTTTTGGATGGGATTCGCAGAACGGGAACATGTACCTCGCTGACATCGGACAGAACACTGTCGAAGAGGTCAGCCTCGTCACCGCCGGCGCGAATCTGGGCTGGAACACGTGGGAAGGCAGCTTCGGCTACCTTGACCGTCGAGGGGTCAGTTTGACCAACCCGCGGGGTGACTCGTCGGCTACGTATCCTGTGGTCGAGTACGGGCAGGTTGACCCGTTGTTCCAGACGCGGGTCGCCGTGACCGGCGTGCACGCGTACCGAGGCGGCGCGATCCCGCACCTGGCGAACCTGCTGCTGTTCGGCGACTTCCCCAGCGGTGAGATCTTTTACGTTCAGGCTGACGCGCCGCCGAATGGCGGACAGGATGCCATTCGCAGGATTCTGCTCAACGACGACGGGGAACCGAAGACAGTGCTCGATTTAATCCGGGAGAAGAACGTCGAGCAAGGTCGAGCGCCGGCCTCTCGCGCGGACCTTCGGTTCGCCGCCGGCCCCGACGATCAGGTGTTTCTGCTCAACAAGCACGACGGCACGATCCGTCTGCTCGTGCCAGACGCAAGTGCGTCCCGGTGACGGCGACGGTAGATATACGGAGGAGAGACGAATGCGAATTATCACAGAACGTTCCACTCGCGTCCTCGCGGCTCTGTTGTGTGTGAGTCTGCCCCTGGGCGCGGCCTGTGCCGGCGCAAATGACGACCAGCCTGCCGAGGGGGCAGACGTCACTGCGTTCGAAGGCGCACGGCTCATCGTAGGCGACGAGAGCGCGCCGATTGAGAACGCGACGGTTCTGGTCAGAGACGGGCAAATCATGCAGAGCGGTGCGAGCGCCGATGTGGAGGTACCGGCTGGCGCTGCACGCGTTGATCTGAGCGGCAAGACGGTGATGCCGGCCATCATCGACACGCACACGCACCTCCGTACCGACGAGCGCGATACGCTCGTGGAGGATCTGCAGCGCCGGGCCTACTACGGCGTGGTCGGGACCACGAGCATGGGACGGGAAGTCGGCGACGTGCCATACCAGGTTCGCGACGAGGTGATTCCCGATGCCTCCCGATTCCGTCTGGCCGGGCGCGGGATCACCGGGCCGGAGCCGGGCAGAAGTGACGTGCCCTACTGGGTGACCACCGAAGCGGAGGCGAGGACGGCGATCCAGGAGCTGGCCGCGCTGAATGTCGACATCGTCAAGATCTGGGTTGACGATCGCGACGAGATGTACGAGAAGCTGACGCCGGAGATCTACGGCGCGATCATCGACGAGGCGCACATGAACGACCTTCGCGTGACGGCGCACATTTTCGAGCTGGCGGATGCCAAAGGCCTGGTGCGTGCAGGTGTCGACGGGTTCGCGCACGGGGTGCGTGATCGCGATATCGACGACGAGTTCGTCACGCTTGTCGAGGAGCGTCCCAACCTTGTGCTCGTGCCGAATCTGCCGAATCGAGGCGTCGCCACGGATCTAAGCTGGGTGGGCGAGACCGTGGCTGCCGACGCCCTGGAGGAGTTGCAGGCTGCGGCGATCGACCGGCCCGAGGCGCAGGAGACGTTTGGGATTCAGGCGCGCAACCTGGCCAGGCTCAACGAGTCCGGCATGCGTATCGGCCTTGGCACCGACGGGAATACGCCGTACGCGCCCCACATCGAGATGGAGGACATGGTGGCCGCGGGTATGTCGCCGCAGGAGGTCATCGTCGCGGCGACGCGTAATTCTGCGGAGTTCATGCGTTTTCAGGATCTCGGGACCGTGGAGGCGGGCAAGAGTGCGGATTTCATCGTGCTCGATGCGAATCCGTTGGACGACATCACGAACACCCGGCTCATCAATGCCGTCTACATGCGCGGTGTCGCTGTGGACCGCGACGGGCTACGCGCGGGTTGGGCGGCCGCTGACGGAAGCTAGGAAAACGAAGAAGACACCATGAGAATCCACATCGCACCTGTGGTTCCCATCGGGCTGATACTCATCCTCAGCGCGTGTAGTGCGTCGGCGCAAGTCATGAGATGGCAGGTTGAGGGCGAGACACGCGAAGCCATCGTCTACGCGCCGGCCGCGCCACAGGGGGACGAGCAGGTCCCGCTCGTGTTCTCGTTCCACGGGCGTGGTGACAACATGGTGAACTTTCAGTACACCGATGTGCACGTCGCGTGGCCCGAGGCGATCGTCGTCTACTTTCAGGGACTCTCAGCTGGCGGAGGCCTTGCCGGCTGGCAGGCGGGACGAGGGGCGGACGACGACCGCGACCTGAAACTCGTCGATGCGGCCCTCGCATCGTTGCGAGAGACGTACAACGTCGATGATGATCGCATCTATGCGACCGGTTTCTCGAATGGCGGGGTGTTTACCTACCTGTTGTGGGCAGAGCGCCCTGGCGTATTCGCGGCGTATGCACCCGTGGCAGGTCGCCTCCGTGAGTCGGTGGAACTCACTCAACCGCGACCGGTGTTTCACGTGGCAGGTCGTCGCGATCGGCAGGTAGAGTTCTCGGATCAGGAAGCCGCGATCGCCAGCGCAGTTGACGTGAACGGGATTGGCGACGCAACGTCGTCGTGCGGAGACGGTTGCACGCTGTTCGGATCGGAGACGGCCGCTCCGGTCATGAGCTGGATCCATCCGGGCGGCCACGTCTACCCGCGCGACACATCCGAGCGGATCGTGTCGTTCTTCCGCGATCATCGACGCACACACTGAGCGTCGGACGGCGTGCACCGGCCGCCTGAGCTGAGCGCGTGAGCTGACCAGGTGCTGGCGTCGTAGCTACGATTGGTCGTGTTGGCGCAGTGGGAGAGTCGGACAGCGGAGGCGCCGACCGCCGGCGAGATGGTGGGCGGCGGCCGGCCCCTACAGGTTCCCCACAGGGACCGGCCACCGAGCCAGCTACCAGCCTGATCGCTAGTCTTCAGCCTGATACATCTTGGTGAAGTCGTTCCGCGGATTGGTGACGCTGAACGAGCCGTCCTGATTCGCGCTGACCTTGATCCAGTTCGCCGGTCCGCTGTGCACCGGGGCGTCCGGCCACGTGTCGCGCGGCCCCGACAGCGGGGCGACAGGCATGGCGTCGAGCTCCTGGTCAATCGTATTCGCGATGTACATGCCTGGGACCGTGTACTCCTGACCACTCAGAAGCGAGAAGTGCGACATCCAGACATCTTCGAGACCCGGCGAATTCAGAATGACGCTCATCGACTCCGGCTGGCCACCCTTGCGGGTGCCGTTATTGATGATCGTCACGCGCGGCGCAAGCCCATTGACAAGCTGTGGCGTGTTCGACCCCACAGGCGAGGGTGGCCCTTGCCCGTGATGTCCGGAAAACAAGACGTCGACCTCACCGATGTGGTTCTCCGGGCACATCAACGCTCCTTCGACGTTCCAGGTGATGTCACCGGGGTGTACGGCCGTAAACTCGCCGAACCTGATGTGGCTGCCGACCGACTGCGCGTTCTCACCGGTATCGGGGCCCATTTGCTCCCAGCTCGCGCAGTAAGGATTCTGGCCTCCGCCGCCCGCCAGATCGGACTCAATGGCGTCGCCACCCGCGGTGATGATGGTCCATTCCATGCCATCAACCGAGATGGTGTCGCCCGGATCGACGATGGTTCGTGACGCCTCGGCGACGAGCCCAGGATACACATCAGCGAGGAACGCCTCGGTGTTCGCCTGCCCCTGCACCGACGGGCCGGCGTCGTAGTAGGCCCCAATCGGAATCCTGCTGGCGAGTTCGGCGAGGCCGCCGTAGTGATCGCCGTGCCAGTGGGTCGTTATGTGATGGTCAATCTGCGTCAACCCGGCATCCTGCACAGCTTCCATGATGCGTCCGACGTCGCGTGCTGCGTTTGCGCCGCCGTTGCCAGCGTCGATGAGCACAGACCCGCCCGATGGCGTGACGAAGAGGGTTGCGTTTCCACCCTCAGTATCGACGACGTAGACGTCGAGCGTCTCGCGCGCCTGCGCCGACAGCAGCCCGCTGCCCACTACGACACTCACAAGAGTGATAAGAATTTGTTTGCGCACGTTTATCTCCTTGGATTGAAATCGGTAGCCGCACAGGGTACCACCGCATCTTCCCGGGGACAAGCGCATCCTGTTTGCGCGGCTCGGGACTTGGAACCGGCGATTTTCGCCCGGCGGCGGGTAGAATCTGACACGAAACATTGATTGGAGGACCCATGAGACGCTCAGTAACGGTGATCGCCGTGTGCTTTGGATTCGTGTTTGCCGGCGCGGCCGGCGGGTTTCAGCTCAGGGCGCAGGCCCAGGCAGGGGCTGCCCCCCAGGCGGCGCCCGAGGCTCCCGCGGACACCGCCGAGCTCCGCGCGCAGTACGAGCAGTGGCGGCAGGACTTCAAGACCTGGGGCAGGTGGGGCACCGGGGACAACAAGGGCGCGTCGAACCTGATCACGCCGGAAAAGGTGCTCAGTGCCGCCAGACTGGTGCAGAGCGGGCGCGTCGTGTCCCTCGCGGCGCCGGTGCCGCAGGTTGCCGCAGCAGACGTGAACGAGAACGGCCTGTTCAACCGGACGACGCTCAGAATCACCGACGGTGGCACGGCGGACAACTACCAGGTTAGCTTCCACGGACTCACCGTCGCGCACATGGATACCTGGTGTCATTTCTTCGAAAACGGCCAGATGTACAACGGCGTGCCGGTCGAAGGGAACCTGAACGAGGAAGAGGGCTGTAAACAGGGCAGCGTCATGAACTGGAAGGACGGTGTGACGACTCGCGCGGTCCTTTACGACATTGCCCAGCTGAAGGGCGTTGAGTGGGTCGATCCGGGTACGCCGATTACGCGTGCCGACCTCGAAGCGTGGGAGGAGATGTCAGGGGTCCAGGCGGGTCCGGGCGATGTGGTGTTGCTGTACATCGGCCGTTGGAAGCGGCGCGCCGCCGAAGGGGCGTGGAGAGGCGACGTGGCCGGGTACTACGCCGACACGATCCCCTGGATGCATGAGCGGATGCCGGCGTTTCTCGGCCACGACTTCAACATCGACTGGAATCCGAGACCAGGCTGGGAGGGCATGAGAAACCCTGTTCACATCGCAGCGCTCAACTGGATGGGTATCAATATCGTCGAGTGCCTCGACCTGGAGGCGGCCGTCACGACGGCGAGGGAACTCGACCGCTACGAGTTTATGATTACGTTTGCGCCGCTGCCCGTTGAAGGCGGTACCGGGTCGCCGCTGAACCCGCTGGCCATCTTCTAGGGCTCTCCGCGAGCTCGGCGACCCAACGGGCGCGCCCCGCCGGTTCGAGCGGGTCGCGTCGCACCGCGCCGCGGGCGATGCCCTCGTGCGCGACGAGGTACCGAACACGGGCCAGATCGACATACGGTCGGTCTGGCCCGTGAATCCTGTGGTAGAGGCAGCGCGACTCTGGGTTGCGCGCGATTCAGAACGGTCCGCCGATGTGGATTTTCATCGTTTCAGGTGTCGCGGCATTCGTGCTCGCGCACACCGCACCGTTTCCGTTTCTGCTGGAGTTCCTCGGGCCGGAGCGCTCCGTCTGGCACATGCCGGAGGCCGACGGCGCGCCGACGATCTACCTCACGTATGACGACGGCCCCAACCCAGCGGCCACGCCGGCGCTGCTCGATGTGCTGGCCGCGCAGCGGGTGTCGGCGACCTTCTTCGTGATTCCGCGTCACGTCAACGAGCTCACGGCGCCGATCGTGACTCGGATGTTTGAGGAGGGGCATAGGGTCGCACTGCACTCGCACACGCGCACGCTGATGCTCCGGAGGCCGGACGAGTTCGCACGGCTGCTCGATGAACAGGCCAGCGATCTCACGCGTCTTACGGGCTGGACGGCGTGTCGGCTCTTCCGCCCCCACGCCGGCTGGCGCGGAGGAGAGATGTACCAGGGGCTCGATCGGGCGGGGTACACGCTGGCCGGCTGGAGCTTCGGCATGTGGGACTGGAACTGGTGGCGACCGGCACAGCCGGGACAGCTGGCCCGGCGGCTGGCCGAACGCGCATCGGACGGGGACATCGTCGTCATGCACGACGGGCATCATGAGAACCCGCGTGCCGATCGGCAGCAGACCGTGGACGCGACCAGCCAGCTCGTGCCGTTACTCCAGCAGCGGGGCTTTCGGTTCGGGACCCTGTGCACGACCGCCGAAACCGCCGAGCGTCTCAACGACCTCGACCCGCAGTGATCGTCCAGGTTCGGAGGTCGCGGCGCGCTAGCGCGGCTGTGCCGTCCGTCCGGAACGGGAGCCGCCCGAGCTAGAGCCGGATCCGCTCGAACTGGTGCTACCGCCGGAGCGCGATCCGCCGCCGGCACTCGACCGGCCGCTCGTGTAGCCTCCTCGCGAGACCGCGCGCCGTGACGATGTGCCTGACGTCGCGCCGTTACTCGATCGTGTCTCCCCGTCGGCCGCCGCCTCGCGGCGCGTGCGCGGAGCATCCGATACGGCAGCAGATCCACCCCGCGTGTAGCCACGCCCCTGCACCACTTGGCCCCTGTCCGTGTCGCCGCCACTTGGTCGAGCTGACCCTCCAGGGCGAACGATGACGGGACGCCGGCCATTGGAGTAATACGGCCGATAGGGATCACCCCACCAGTTCGAGTAGCCGAACGGCGAGTAGTGGAAGTAGTACGGAGAGTACGGACGGTAGCCGTAGTACGGGTCGAAAGCGTAGTACGGGTAGTACGAAGAGGTCGGGTAGTACGGCGAGTAGGAGTACGAGGGCAGTCTCGTCGACCGTCGAACCGAGGCCGCTGTTGCTCCCCGCGTCTGCACCGGTCCACGGAATGGACGATCGATCGTGACGTGACCAGGGAACGACAGCGCAACCATCACGTCAACCACGCCGTCGGGCACGCTGGCAGCGTCGAGTTCCTTGAGCGTGCGGCCGCTCAGATCGAAGCGCGAACCGGTTTCAAAGAGTGCGGCTTCCACCGTGGGCGCTGAGAGTTTCTCGGCTGCGTCGACGACTTCTGCGAGTGTCATCGCCGTTGGACCTGCCAGTCGCGCGGAGGCGGCCATCGCGCGTCCCTGGAGGCCGGCCGGCAAGACCACGCCCTGAGGGAGTCGGTCGGTTTGTTGGTAGCGGCGAACGCGTACCTGGGCGTCCTGATCGGTGCCGACGGCCTGGATATCCACCCACGTCGGCCCTGCTGCCATGAGCGTGATCGCGGACACCGTACGCGCGGGCTGGTCGATGCATGTGATGTCGGCGCGTGTGAGGAGCCGTCGCCCCGTGAGCGACCATTCGCTTCTCTGACTGCCGTTGCACTCTGGTTCGCTGACCGGGTAGCTGGCTCCATCGGCCACGATCGTCTGCTGCAGGACCGACTGGCCGCCAACGTATGTCGTCATGCCGACGCCGCGATTCCCGGACTCCGGAAGCACGCAGACGAGCACGTCTTCCGAGTTCGTGGCGGCTGGAGCACGCGACCCACGATCGTCGTGGACAAGATGCCAGCATCCCAGCCACGGCGCCCACCGCGCGTCGCCGAGCGTCGTGTCCTGTGCACGCGCTGGCGCCGCTGCCGCCAGGAGCGCGAGTGCGATTGTCAGCGCGTAGGTCATCATGGTTTCTCCTGCGCCCGTCAAAAGAGGTAATTGATTCCGGCCGTCAGCTTGAACCCTGTGAGGTCGATCGGCTTGAAGCTGGCAAAGTCGGGGCCGAGTTCCGCCTGTGACCACAAGTATCGGCCTTCTCCGGTGAGAAACAACCGCCGCGCAAGCTTCACGTCGACACCGGCGAAAACGTGCGCGCTCGGGGCCCAGCCGTTCGACTGGAACGTGTCGCTGAACACCGACGAATCGAGGAAATCGACGAAGTCGCCAGTCTGATGGAATTCGTACCACAGGGCTCCTGCCCCGGCTCCGATGTACGGGGTGGCAGCGCTCGGAACCCACGCAAGATTACCTATTTCCCGGCCGCGCGGTGTCAGCGCGAGTTTCAGGCTGGCGCTCAGGTTTGCCTGGCGAAGGCGGGTCGCCTGGGTAATCGGCAGCCGATCGTTGTCGACGAGATCGCGGTACTCGGAGCGGACAGTTCCGCCGCCGAACTCGACGCCGAAGACCGCCTCTGTCCGCGGCGCGACGGCGATGCCAACGTCGAACGCGAGCGTCGGGGCATCGAAATCATTCGGCTCGACGGTGAGCTGCTCCTGGACGAAGGTGAACAGGTCGCTGCCTTCCCGCTCGAACAGCCATCCCCCGCGAACACCGACCGACCCGCTGGGGCGTTCGAAGAGAAAATCGGGATCGCCCTGAGGCTGCGCTCCAGCCAAACCAGGCTCGGACAGACCGGCGATCAGCAGAAACGCGAGCAGGCCGCCGATGGTCGAGGGACGGGACATGTCAAACGACTGTGCAAATCCGACGCCAACGCGCCCCGGTGCTCGATGTATCGATTCTCAGCGATAGCAGAGCCGATCCCGGGGCGGACGTCTACGGCAGAGGAGCCGGAGTCCCCACGAGAGGGCACCGGCGAGGCCAGGACCGTCCGGAATCGCGAACAAGACAGTCGCCATGCCGCCGGTCGTCGTTGACCCTCTCGCGTGTTCTAGTTGGCCAGCGGCCCGTCAGTACAGCGCGCGACTCTTGATGAATGTCTCGGGCGTTCCGTCAGCGGGATTCACGAACGTGATGTCTTTCGGATCGCGGCGAGGGGTGTCGACGGCGAGAAACACGAATGGCTCTTCGATGATGGTCAGTCGATGGACCGTTCCTTTCTTGAAGAACGCCAGTCGTCCTGGCGCGACCTCGAACGGATCGGAATCACTGATAGCGATTGTGCCACGTCCGCTGAGTACCACCAGGTACTCGTCGCACGTCTTGTGATAGTGCGCGGGTACGTCCGTGTAGATTCGGAACACTCGTGAACTCGCGTCCGTCTCATCAGTCAGACGCGTGTCGATCAGCATCGTGTCCGACGTCGGGGGGAAGCGCTTCACGATCGCGTCGAGGTCGTAGGCGCCGTAGGCGCGAGGTGTGTCGATGTCAGTCATGGCTGAGTCTCCTGCAGGTGAGCGTCCCACAAGATGGTATCGTGCGTCTGAGATGAGTCGGCGAGGAGACAGGAGCGCGTGTGCGCCATATCGACGACCGGCGTCTCGCCGGGGGCAGCCGACCACACGCCTGTGAAGCACGTCGCCATTCTCGTTTCAGCCCTGCTGGCCAGGGGGCGGCAACGCGCCAATCTGCGCGTGTTGCTGGGGCTCATCGGTATCCTTGCGGTCATCGTCATCCTGTTCAGTGTGATCTTCCACGTGATCATGGCGAGGGAGGGCCAGGAGCACAGCCTGTTGACGGGGTTCTACTGGACCATCGTGACGATGTCCACGCTTGGCTTCGGGGATGTCACGTTCACGTCAGATCTGGGTCGGATCTTTTCGCTCCTCGTCGTTGTCACAGGCACTGTGTTGATGCTGATCATCCTGCCGTTCAGCTTCATTCAGTTTTTTTACGCACCCTGGCTTGAGGCGCGCGACGCGGCGCGGGCGCCTCGGCAGCTCCCGTCGGCGATGACGGGGCATGTGTTGCTCACCAACTACGGATCGGTCGGACAGGCGCTCATCCTGCGGCTTCGCCAGTTCCGTATGCCGTTCGCACTGATCGTGCCGGACCTCAAGGCCGCGCTCGAACTCGATGCCGAGGGTGTGCCCGTGCTGGTTGGCGAGCTCGACGACCCGGATACGTACGACCGAGCGCGGGTGGATCAGGCCACGCTTGTCGTGGCGACGCAGTCGGATCCGCTCAATACCAGTATCGCCGCCACGGTTCGCGAGCGATCCAGCAGCGTGCCGATTGTTGCTCTTGCGTCGTCACCGGCATCGGTGGACATTCTTGAGCTTGCTGGTTGCCAACACGTCGTGCAGCTTGGCCGGCTGCTTGGCAACGCCATGGCGCGTCGCGTATTCGGTCGCGATGGCCGGAGCCATATCATCGGGCAGCTCGACGAGCTTGCTATTGCTGAAGCAGCCGCAGCCGGCACGCGTCTGGTCGGGCAGACGCTGCGAGACGCGCGCCTACGCGAACGTTTCAGACTCAACATTGCCGGTTTGTGGCAGAGAGGGCACTTCACGCCGGCGACGCCGGACACCACCGTCACGCGAGACACCGTACTACTGCTGGCGGGCACCCGGGAACAGCTCGAGGCCTACGATGCCGAGTTTGCCGTGCCGGGCACCCCGGCAGCGTCGGCAATCATTATCGGCGGTGGTCGCGTTGGCCGGACGGCTGCCGCCGCACTTGCGGAGCGCGGCGTGGACTATCGCATCGTCGAAAAAGTTCCAGGACGCTCGCTCGATCCCGCCAGGACGGTGGTCGGCGATGCCGCGGATCTTGAGGTATTGAACGACGCCGGTCTTAAGGACGCGACCAGCGTGCTCGTCACCTCACATGACGATGCGATCAATGTCTATCTCACGCTCTACTGCCGTCGGTTGCGGCCCGACATGTTGATCCTCAGCCGTTCAACGCTCCCCCGGAATGCGACGACGCTCCATCGCGTGGGTGCCGACTACGTCTTCTCGTACGCGTCGATGGGCGCAAATGTCGTGTTCAACTTGCTCCGCGGGCACCGCATGCTTTTTGTCGCTGTCGGGCTGGACGTCTTCACCGTGCCAGTGCCGCAGGCGCTGGCCGGTCGGACGCTGTCGGACAGCAATCTACGTCAGGAAACGGGATGTACCGTGCTTGCCATGCGAACGGGCCATGACGCCACAGCCCAGGTTGACGGGTCGATGCCGCTCCCCGACGGTGGAGAGTTGATCCTGATCGGCGACAGGGAAGCCGAGGACCGCTTTTTCGACCGCTACCCCTCGTAGGGCCGCGCGGCCGACGTCGCATCGCCGACGTCGAATCTGACTGCGAGGCTGTTACTTACGGCTGTGCCGCGCGTTCCAGCTCTTCGTCGATGATTTCCGCAAAGACATCGTACGGCTGGGCTCCGCTCACAAGTCGTCCGTTGACGAACACCGTGGGGGTTGAGACCACGCCGAGCGCAGTCGCCATGTCCATTTGCGCCTGCACCGCATCCGCGTGTTTCCCGCTGTCGAGGCACGTGTCGAACGCTGCCGCGTCGAGGCCCGCGGCGACGGCGTGCGTCTTGAGGGACTCCGGCTGGAGGGCCTGCTGGTTGGCGAACAGGAGATCGTGCAGTTCCCAGAACCTCCCTTGCTCCTGGGCGCACCGTCCCGCCTGGGCAGCTCCGAAGGCCTGTGGGTGAATCGCTGTCAGCGGGAAATCCTTCCAGACGATGCGCACCTGGTCTCCGTAGGTCTGCTGGACACGTTTGAGCGTCGGCATCACCTGTGCGCAGAACGGACACTGAAAGTCGGAGAACTCGACCAGCGTCACCGGGGCGCTTGCACCGCCCTGGGCTGGATCGTCTGCAGAAAGGTCGATCTGTTGCCTCGGCGCATCCAGGACCAGACGGAACGGCGGCCCCTCGGCGCGCAGCTCAGCAACGAACGTTTCGTAGGCACTCGTGCGTGCCTGTTCTTCCAGATACTGACGAATAAGTGGCCCCATGACGTCCATGCCACGACCCTGCATATCGGCCTGGTTGGCCTGGAAGAAGGCGAGTATTTGTCCGTCGGTCACCGGATTGGTGCGGCGCGCGATTTCAGCGCTGGTGAACGCCCCGGCCTCGATGTCTTGTTCCGCCGCCGCGTCCGCGATCAGCATCTCGGCGACGATCGCGTCGAGGGCTTGCTTGCGGCCGTCGTAGAGCTGCTGCACAGCCTGCGCGCGACTTCCGGGGTCGGTCTGCTGCCACCGGTCGTCGAGTTCCCCGACCGTGATCGTCAGGTCACCAATCTGGGCGGCAACGTCGGACTCGCTCGGGGCGGCGGTCGACTGCGTGGCGGGGGTCTGTTGAGCCGGCGCTGAGCAAGCCAGCGCGAGCAGGACGACGCATGTAAGAAAAACTCTCATGGCAAGCATCATAAGCAACTTCTAGCGGGCGTCGAGCCCTTTTTCCGCCAGAAACTCCGACAGCAGGTCGGCGATTTCCACGTTATTCAGATCGGACATCGGGAAGTGCGTGTTCCCATGGATGTCCAGATCCGCCGGCAGCACCACGTTGGTCGCATCGCCGCCGTGCCGATTGATCGCGTCTGCCATGAGCTGGCCCCGGAGCACATTGATACGCCGCCCATCCAGCGTGGATCTGGGCCCAACGTTGGTGTCGTCCAATTCGGTCGGAATATAGTCGCCCCAGATTATCTGGATCGGTATCTGCGTGAGCTTCATGAAGTCTTCCATCGGGACGGGCCGGCCGGCCGGCAGCATCATGCCATCCGCCCTGCGGATCGGTGGCGGCATCTCGTTTTCAGGCAAGACGGTGGCGCCGGGTTCGTACGACACGATGCCTCTTACGTTCGGACTCTTGATGCCAGTGACCCAGCCCCGGATGCCGGTCGATGAATGTGTGAGGAGTACTCCCGCACCCATCTCTTCGAGCAGCGTGGCGAGGGCGTCGGTTTCGACTTGCTCATTTTCCGGCGAATTGAATTCCGGGTACTGGATCCGGTAGAACTCGTCCATCGCGTCAGGGTCGTTGACGGCGAACTGAACGCCGGGGTAGTAGTCCGGCGTGAGATCGCCGGCAAACCAGGTCCCGATGCGCCAGCTCGTCAGCGAACGCTGATCGTTGTCGGGCCTGGGCGTATAACTTGTTGGCGCGCAGCCCTGTCCTGCTCGACCGGTGCGGGGCAGGTCCGTCATATACACAGGAAAGCCACGGCGGAGAAAGATCGTCCGGAAGCCCTCCCGACCGTCGAACGTGGTGTCCCACGTCTTGGTGCTGCTGGCGTGAATCATCAACAGCGGCACGCTGCGAGGATTCTCCGGAATCTGCCACTCGACGTAGCCATGGTCGCAGCGAATCGAACCGGTGCCAGGGTCTCCCATAACCCTGCCGCCGAATGGGCGTCCACCCTGCTCGGCGATCGTGAGCGGGCCCTGGGCCCCGATGGCGACGGCGCCACCGCCGACCAGTGCCAGCGCCAGTCCCAGTCCGATCGGGAGTCTGGCCTTGTGCGTTGTCGGTCGCGCGATGGCTGGCTGATGGGCAGACAGGTTCGGCATGACGTGTATCTCCACTATGTGGCTCCACTGCGTGGCTCCACGGGGTGACTGACCGGTGGACGGATTCCGGGACCCCACTCGGCGGGGTCCCTCGCAGCGCGGCGACCGGTCGCCGTCGCTATGTGCGGGCTGATAATACGACAATTCGCGCCCCTGGCAGGGTGATCTGACACCGGGGGGGTTCCGGGCTATCCTTGGGCCGTGGATTTTCACCAGATGCAGCGGCAGAAATACATCGCGGTGCTGGCGTTGGCCGCCTGTCTCATTCTGGGTGTGGGGTGGCTGCTTCGCCCACGCGAAATCCCCAACAGCCCCGCGCCGTTGCCGACTGAGAGTGAACTGGCCCAGTTGGCCAGGCGCGCTGAACGGCGCTCGCTCGACAGCATGGTGACGTACTTCGCCGTTACCGCCAGCGACGTTGAATCGTCAATCGTGTACCTGCCAGGCGTAGGCACCAGCGGTGTGGTCTGGGGCGAAGGAACGATCGTCACGGCCCCCTTGCTGCAGCAGGTGGCCGGCACCGTCACCGTGCAATCGAGGTCGGGGCAGGACCGCGGGCAGCCGACGATCTGGGGTCCGCGCGTGCCGTTGGCGGCAGTGGCGCTCGGTGCCGGGTTGGCCGGACTGAGCACGGCGAGGGCCGACACATCGATTCCGGAAGCCGGCATATGGGTCCTGGCCGTATGGCGCACTAGTCGGGATCGTGGGTTTGCTCCCGGGACCCATCTGCAGTCGGCGCCCGTGACCTGCGGCGAACGGCGTCTACAGGAAGTGGTGTCGAGTCTCGCGCTGAATCACATGATGATTGGGGGTGGATTGTTCGACATCGACGGGGGGCTGCTGGCTGTCATTCTGCCGTGCGGCGACCGCGTTGCCGCGATCGCTACATCGAGCGTCGCGGCGATTCTCACGCAAGCGGACACAACTGAGCAGCGTGTGTTGGCACAGTACGGGTTGGTGCTCGGCGCGCTATCCGAAGAGGAGGCCGCGTACTTCGATCTGAGCGACGGCGTGATGGTGCGTGAGGTCTGGACGGGATATCGAGGCCAAGAGGCCGGCCTGCTGCCAGGGGACATCATTGAGGCGCTCGACGGTGCTGTAGTCGTGGCGCCAGTCGACCTGGAGGCGCTCGGCGAGCCGGCCGGTGAACAATCCTTGGAGTTGTCGGTGGGCCGCGGTCCGACGACGTTGACTGTTGCGCTTCCGCGCAATGACATCGAGGAGACCCTCGACGTGGCGGCCACGTCCGCCGCAGGTCTCGTTTGGGAGGCGCCTCCTGAGCCGTATCGGATCGACGCGGTGGTACCAGACAGCCGCGCGGCGGCGGCAGGAATTGAGCCCGGCGACCGTCTCATCAGAATCGACCACGCCGAACCCCGCAGCCTCGCCCAGGTCCAGCAGATCTTCGCCGACACCCAGACACTGCCTGTGCTGCTCGACATCGAGCGCGGCAACCGCCGTCTCGCGGTACTCGTCCGGTAGTGAGCAGCCCGTGGTGAAAGTCCATCTGCATTCGACGAGCGATGCATCCTCGCGGCCGGCGTTGCTCCTCCATCAAATACAGCCGGTATTCTCAGTCGTTGCGCCTTGTCCACGACGGTCGGGTCGTTCCGCGACCCGACGAGGCCAGTGCAGCTTTTGTCGGTCCGCGTCCGCGGACCGACCGGCTCGTCTCGGTGCGACGCCGGACTTTCATCACGGACTGCTAGGGCTGCCGTGAACGAACTCACCTCGATCGGTCTGATCCTGCTTCTCGCGTTGCTGGCCGGGCACCTCGTGAAGGTGCTGCGTATACCTGAGGTGACTGGCTACATCCTTGCGGGCGTCGCGCTCGGGCCGTCGATGCTCGGCTGGCTGAGTCAGGAAAACCTCGTTGCCCTCGGCGTGCTGAGCGAAGTGGCGTTGGGACTGATTCTGTTTTCCGTCGGTTCAGTTTTCGAGTTTTCGCGATTTCGCAAGTTTGGTCGCCAGGTACTCCTGATCACGCTTGTCGAGTCAGCGCTGGCCGCGGTCATCGTTGCGGTAGGTGCGTTGTGGCTCGGTCAACCGTGGCCGGTCGCACTCCTGCTTGGCGTCATTGCCACGGCCACAGCGCCCGCTTCCACGCTGATGGTGATTCGCGAATGCGACAGCGCGGGTCCGCTCACTGAGAACCTGCTTGGGATCATCGCGGTCAACAACCTGTTGTGCATCATGATGTACGGGCTCGTGGCGGCGTCGATCGATCTGACTATCGGCCTCGAGGGCGTGTCCACGCTCGAGGCGCTCTATCGTTCCGCCTTCTGGTTCGTCTGGCAGATGATCGGTTCGGTGGCGCTCGGATACCTGGTCGGTCTCATGCTCGCGGGGTGGTCGTCGCAGGTGACCGAAGGCGGAGAGATCCTGATCCTGCTTGCCGGTTCGATTCTCCTGTGCGTGGGTGTGTCACGCGGGCTGAACCTCTCGCCGCTTGTCGCCAGTCTGGCCGTGGGCGCCACGATGGTGAACCTGGCCGGGCGGAGTCGCCAACTGTTCGACACGCTGTCGAATACTGACCCCCCCTTCTACGCGATGTTCTTCGTCATTGCAGGTGCCGGGCTCGACGTGGCTCGCATCCCAGCCATGGGCGCGCTCGGGTTGGTGTATATCATCGGCCGGGCGACCGGGAAGTTTGCGGGTGCGGGCATTGCGACCTGGCGACTTGGTCTGGATATGAAGGTGCGGAAATTTCTGGGGTTTGCGCTGCAGGCGCAGGCTGGCCTGGCCGTGGGCCTGACCTTGGCCGTTAACGGCCGCTATCCGCAGTTCGCGCCGGTAGTGACCACTGTTGTGCTTGCGTCAGCCGCCGTGTTCGAGATGGTTGGACCGATGAGCACGCGCTTCGCTCTTGTGCAGGCGGGTGAAGCTGGCCTCGGTAAGCCGGCACCCCCAGACGTGCTGCCGGTCGAGGGGTGAAGCGTAGGGAAGGGCAAAAAAAGGACAAAACCAAATGGCGTACGCCTTGCACCCCGCAAGGTCTTGGTACGCGGCATCCTCTATTTGACACAGAACGCCAGGTCCATCCTGGGCGACGCGCACGCGGCACGAGGGATGCGAAGCGAATGTGCGCCCCCGCTTTCGGATTGATGTATCCGGGACGCTGTAGTGCAGAGTTTGCGGAACGAAAGGTGTATCGATGAAGGCTGTCTTGGCCACACGTGTAGCCCCTCTGGGCGCGTTTCTCGTAATGTTCTCCGCCGCTGCCTGCGGGGGCGGCGGGGACAATCCGACAGGGCCGTCAGCGATACCTGCGGCATTCAGCACCACTGACCTTGTGGTGGGCACGGGTGACCCTGTGACCGACCCTGTGACCGCTGGCCAGCCGGTGGCGGTGGCCGTCACGATTTGGGACTACGACGCTCAGGGTACGGACGGGAAAGGGGCGGTCCTCGATCAGCAAGCCAGCGTTGAGCATGTGCATGGAGATCCGTCGTTCCCGGAAGGCTGGACTAGTGGGGCTCGAGGGCATGCGGGTTGGCGGCCGTCGGCGGGTTGTCGTTCCGCCGGGCCTCGGCTTCGCAGGTGCGGTGGTCCTGGAATTCGAGCTGCTGACAGCCTCGCCGTCACTGTTGGTGACGACCGACCTGGTGGTCGGCACGGGTAACGCGGTCGTCAGTGGGCAGACGCTGACGATGGCCTACACCGGGTGGGTCTACGATCCGAACGTCGGTGATAACAAGGGCGCTATCTTCGACCAGGCATCCGACTTCAGTTTCGTTCTCGGGAGCGCCAGTGTCATCGATGGTTGGAATCGAGGGATCACAGGGATGCGGGTGGGCGGTCGCAGGCGCATTGTGATTCCCCCGGCGCTTGGCTTCGGTTCGGCGGCGCAGCCGAATATCCCTGCCTCCTCCACGTTGATCTTTGAGGTCGAGGTACTCAGCGCCGAGTGACCGGCGGCCTCGCGGAAAGGCCGCACGGCAGCCGGCCTTCAGCGCGTTGATCGGGCTGGTCGCACCACGATTGCTGCTAACGCGTGCGGGCGGCGCGCTGGGTCGAGCCCGGCGCCCAAACGGCGCACCATCTTTGTCCACTCGGCGTTCCCAGCCGGTTCTGCGGTAACACGACGCGCGTTGAGCGGTCGGCGACAGAGCGCTGCTGCCCAGTCCCGCCTGGTCCTACCCGTCGAGTCGAACACTGCCATTTCGAACCCTGGGGTGTCACTGACGCCGTCCTTATAGACGGCTACCAACCCTTCACCGCGTTCCGCGCCGATGTCGACTTCGAACCTTGCGACGCGTCCCAGGGCGCCTTCCTCGTAGTGAGCGAAAATGCCCTCGATAAGCGGATGCCCGGACGCGAAGAAGTCAACGGTCTCGCTTTCGACTGCCTCCTCGCGATCAAAAGAGCCGATGTAGCTCGACCCGCCGGGCACACCGGGCAGACCATCGACCAGCGCGCCGTTACCAAGCTCGATCGAGAAGATCCGCTCGCCGCGCGGCCGCTCGACGGTAAACCCCAGTCCGATGCTCGCTGTGACTACCGCCTCTTGGTTGAGCGCGTCGAGTTCAGCTGGGACGCGCGCGAGGATGCCTGCGGCCATGTCCGATCGGTACGGGTCGCGATGAAGCTGCTGGTACGCCGCTTCGCCAATGCGCGTTCGTGCTGCGCGGGCCTCGCTGAGCAGCGACTCAAAATCTGCGTCCGTGAGCGACGCCAGAGGATCGAGCGCGATCCTCTCCAACGCGCCCTCCACGTGCGCGAGTTGCGGTTCCAGGCCCGCCACCGGCTCGCGGAAGAGGCCCAGCGCCTCAAAGAGCCGCACCACGTCGGCACCGATCCCGCTGGGAGGGCGGAAGTACACGATGTCCACCGGGATCCGCCGGCCGATCCGGTCGAGGCGACCGATCCGTTGCTCGACGACCGACGGTTTCCATGGCAGGTCGAAGAGCACCAGGCGGCGGCAGAATTCGAAGTTGCGGCCCTCGCCTCCGCATTCCGTGGACACCAGCAGGCTTGGACCCTTGGGCTCCCGGAACCGCGCGACTTCCGTGTCGCGGCGTGCCGGGGAGAGTTCTTCGTGGAAGACGCCGCTGGCCACCTGCGCGCGGTGGCTGAGCGCGGTACGCAGCATCTCCAGCGTCTCGCGGTGCGCGACAAAGACGAGTGTCTTGTCCTTGGCGTCCCGCCAGCGGGGTGCCTGCGACAGGAGCCACAGGAGGCGCGGGTCGCCAGCGTCCATCGCCTCCGCCTGCTGGCGCAGCTTCCGTTCGTTGGGTCCTAGTACGGCGCTAAGCGCAGCTCCTGATGCGAGCGCGCGACGGATGCGATCGACCTTGTGCCTTTGAGCCACGGCCCGAGGCGCGGGGGCATTTCGCACGACTGCTTCGACCGTGCTCCGGAGTTGCCAGCCACGTGCATAGTCTGGAGTAGTGGGGAGGTCCACTCGCGGGGGGAGGCCTCCAATGTCGGCGCGACGGGTCGAGCTGGTGCACGGAGGCAGCGGCGTGCCCTGTGCGAGGCGCTCCTCGAAACTGATGTGTTCGGGAAACTCCTGCGGACGCAGGAGCTGGAGCAGGCGAAAGAACCCGTGGGCGTCGTCTTCGAGCGGGGTTGCGCTGAGTAGCAGCACGTGACGACCCAACACGGCGATCGGAGCAACCGCTCGCCAGGGAGGCTCCCCCGGATGGCCTTTCGGGCGGCGGAGCCGCTGCGCCTCATCGACCACCAGAAGGTCGATGCCTGCGTTGGCTGCTTGCTTGGTCAGCTTCGGGCGCGCGGTCAGCATCTCCAGCGCGATCACGGCGCGGCGGTGGAGGTCGAACGGGTTGAAGTCAGCGCCGAAGTCGCGGGCCACGTCGGCGAGCCGCTGCGCGTCGAGCAGCGTGAAGACCTGGTGATACTTCCGCCACAACTCGCCCAACCACTGCACGGTCAGGGCATCAGGTGCGACGACGAGACAGCGCTCGACCCTGCCCGTATGTACAAGCCGATTCAGGATCAGCGACGCCTCGATAGTCTTGCCGAGGCCAACCTCGTCTGCGAGCAGCCAACGCACGGGGTCGCTCGTGCTCGCCCGCTCCGCGACGTGGAGCTGATGCGGGAAGAGCCGGACGCGTCCCCCAAGGAAGGAGCCCAGGCCGTCGGCTTCGCGAAGGCTTAGCAGGTGCAGGATGTCGAGTCGGGTCACGAAATCATCGACCTCATCCAAGTCGCCAAGCGCGAGGCGCTCGAGCAGCGCGCCTTCCAGCTCCAGTGGCCACAGTGCGTGGGAGGGCTCCGTGCGCCCGTTTGCGAGCCGCAGCGTGCCGTCGGACAGTGTGGCCACAACGGTTGTTTCTTCCTCGGTGGCGGTGATCCGGACTGGTCGCCCTGGGGACAAATCCACTGGGACCAAGGCGTCCGTGTTGGCTGCCAGCCGCAGCTGCGTGTCCGAGCGGGGGAATGCGACGACCAGCGCGCGACCGTCGAGGGCCGTAACGCAGCCGACCCCCAGTTCAGGATTGAAACGATGCGTAAGGTAGTCCCCCGTGGTCCAGGTGCGTCCCGAGGCGGACAGCGGCTGGGGTCGGTCCTGCGTCGGTTGGTTGCTGCTGTCTTTCACTCGTGCGCGGCTCTTGGGCAGGGTGTGCCATCCCCCAGTACGTATTTGGTGTCTAGCCCCGACGGGCAGGTCGCGATGATGATCGCGCAGGTGCAGACGATATCAGGCTTGTGAGCGCGTCCCTACAGCGGCGCACGAAACAGGAGACCTCCGCAGTCTGGTTCAGCGGCGTCGCCCGGGGGGTGCGTGCATTTGCGCACACCGAAGGTTGGCCGCTGCGTTATAACTGCAGTTGTCTTGCCGTGGAGGGAGACGCTCAGATCAATGCAACTCGTGATTCCAATGTCCGGCTTCGGCGATCGGTTCCGGGAGGCGGGTTACCAGGTTCCCAAGCCGCTCATCGAAGTGGAGGGTCGCCCGATCGTCGGCCATGTGGTTGATCTCTACCCTGGCGTGAGCCGCGTCGTCTTCATCTGCAACCGCGAGCACCTGGAGCACGATCGCTACCGAATGCGGGAGACGCTTGCCGGGATCGCGCCGAGGGCAGCTATCGTCGCCATCAGCGCTCACCGATTGGGCCCGGTCCACTCGGTGCTGCAGGCCCTTGACGAGATCGACGACACGCTGCCGACGATTGTCAGCTACAGCGATTTCGCGTGCTACTGGAACTTTGCGGATTTCAAGCGCATGGTGGAAGAGTCTGGCTGCGACGGCGCCATCCCCTGCTACCGTGGTTTTCATCCGCATTCCCTTTGGTCCAATTATTACGCCTACGTTTCGGAGCGGGGCGGCTGGATCACAGACATTCAAGAGAAAGTTCCCTTCACCGACGTACCCGCGCACGAGTTCGCCTCCAGCGGCACCTACTATTTTCGGACCGGTGCGCTGATGAAGGACGCGATGCGGACGAGCGTTGCGCGCGAGCGACACGTTTCCGGGGAGTACTACGTCAGTCTGGTGTACAAGCCGATGATCGAGCGGGGGAACTCCGTCGCCGTGTATCCGCTGCAGCATTTCATGCAATGGGGCACTCCGCAGGATCTGGACGAGTATCGCTACTGGTCGGACGCGTTCCGACGGTTGCGGCCTCAAGTCGCCTCACCTCAGGTCACGCGGGGCAGTGTGCTCCTACCGATAGCTGGGGAGGGCAGTCGCTTCCACGAGGCGTCCTACCCGGAGCCCAAGCCGCTGATACCCGTGTCAGGGGCACCCATGACCTTGCAGGCCGTCGCCGCCCTACCCGCGGCTGAGCATCAGGTGTTTGTCGTGCGACGGGACTTGCGCCACGCCGAGGCGACGGTGCGCATGCTTCGCGACGCCCACCCAGGCTCCGCCATGGTGATGCTCGACGGCCCAACCGATGGTCAGGCCACGACTTGCGTGATCGGTCTGCGAGAGGTCGTCACGCAATCAGTTACGATCGCAGCCTGTGACACCGGCCTGCTGTACGACCGTGCGGCCCTGGACCGATTGCTCGACGATCCGGAGGTGGACGTCTGTGTGTGGGGCGCGCGGGGGTATCCTGGCGCGCGTCGGCGGCCGGAGATGTATGGATGGATCGAGACAGACGATCGCGATGTGGTGACTCGGGTGTCGGTCAAAGTTCCGTTGGGCGATCCGGAGCATGACGCCGTGGTGGTCGGTGCTTTCACCTTCAAGGATTCGGCGGTCTTCGAGCGCGCTGCCGCGCGAATGATGGAGCGGGGTGCGCGCGTCAACGGGGAGTACTACGTCGACATGCTGATCAACGATGCGATCGCGCTGGGGCAGCGCTGTCGTCTCTTCGAAGTCGATCACTATCTCTGCTGGGGCACGCCCGACGAACTACGAACCTTTGAGTATTGGCAGTCCTGTTTCCACAAATGGCAGGCCCACCCCTACAGGCTCGAGGAGGATCCGATGGTCGCGGCCAGCGGGCTGTCGGCTCTGGCTGCACGCGCAGAGCAGTGGCCGGCCACTGCGCCGTCTCCGCCAGCGCGCTGACGGTCAGCTCGTACGCGCCATGCCCCGGCTCACCCTCGTGGTTCCCTGCTTCAACGAAGCCAAGAACATCCCCTTGGTGCTGCGGCGCTGTGCAGCCCGCTTCGACGCCGCCGATGTCTGCCTGCTCCTGGTCGACAACGGCTCGTCGGACGACACCCCCAACGTGCTCGCGACGCTGCTTCCGGAGTACCCCTGTGCGCGATCGATCCGGATCGAGAAAAATCTGGGCTACGGCCACGGCATTGTTCAGGGGCTGATGGCCGCCGAGGGCGATTACCTCGGCTGGACCCATGCAGACTTGCAGACTGACCCTTGCGACGCGCTTGAAGCGCTGTCGATTATTGACTCCAGGGCGGATACGCCGATGTTTGTGAAGGGGAGGCGTTGTGGGCGCCCGATCGGGGATCGGGTGTTCACGGTGGGCATGAGTATCTTCGAGACGATGCTGCTGCGCCGGGCCATGTGGGATATCAACGCCCAGCCGACGATCTTTGGTCGGAACTTCTTTGAGCGATGGAGCTCACCACCCAGCGACTTTTCGTTGGACCTCTACGCCTACTACCGGGCTCTGGAGGAGGGGCTGACGATCGAGCGCTTCAACGTGCGATTCGGCGAACGGGCACACGGCGTATCCCACTGGAACGTGGACCTGGGCAGCAAATACAGGTTCATCAAGCGGACGGTCGAGTTCAGCGTCAAGCTGCGGCGCCAGCTGGACGCCGAGCCCGTGTCCCGCAGGCCGTGACCGACACTCCGCTGCACTCAGCGCGCGCCGGCTCGGTGTCGCCGAGGGTACGCGTCCTCCAAACGCAGATGGTACGCTTGGCCGTCGCGGCGTCTTCGCGGAGCGCCTCGGGCGCCGTCGCGCGTCGCCAGCGCGTCATTGCAGGCCAGACATGGAGATAATCAGCCACCGTCGCAACACCATCGAAGAGCTGGTCGGCACGCCTCGGCGGTTCGGCGTCGAAGTCGACATTCGAAGCCGGGGCGATCGACTCGTGATTCATCACGAGCCCTATGAGCAGGGCGTGAACTTTACACGCTGGCTCGAGCACTACGCGCACGGGACGCTGATTCTCAACATCAAAGAAGAGGGGTTGGAAGTGCGCCTGCTGGAACTGATGGAGCGGGCCGCGATCGAGAACTTCTTCTTCCTTGACCAGTCTTTTCCCTTTCTCGTGAAAACGGCGCGGGCCGGCGAGTCACGCTGCGCCGTGCGCGTCTCCGAGTACGAGTCGGTGCAGACCGCGCTCTCGTTGGAGGGCCTGGTACGGTGGGTCTGGATCGACTGCTTGACGCACTTTCCCTTGACCGGAGTGCAGGCGCGACAGCTGACCGACGCCGGCTTTCGGTGCTGCCTGGTGTCCCCGGAGCTTCACGGCCGTCCCGCCGGACGCGAGGTCCCGGCCCTGCGGGGGCTGTTGAGCGCGCTTCCGTTGCGCGCCGATGCCGTCTGCACGAAGGAGCCCAGCCTGTGGGAGTGAGTGCCGGGGTTCCGAGCGTTCCGTTGCTCTTTGGCATCGGGCTCGCGGTGCGTGTCTGCTTGCTGCTGCTCGTGCTTCCGAACATCCAGAGCGAGTGGTTTCTGACCTTCCTCCGGCATTTTGTCGCGCAACCCTCCATCGATCCATGGACGACCTTCATGGAGGCTGGCGGCGATTTCATGGCCTACCCGTACGGGCCGGTCATGTTGCTGGTCCACGCTCCGTTGGTCGCCATCGGCGTCGGAGTCGACGCGCTACTTGGCGGGACGTACGCGTCTGGTCTGGCGTTTCGCCTGACTCTGCTGCTGGTCGATCTCGGCACGTACCAGCTGCTGCGTCGACTATTCCCGACGCGGCCTCACGGGGTCGTGCTGTTGTTCTGGATTTCGCCGATCGCGCTTTACGTCACGTACGTTCACGGCCAGACCGATATCGTACCGGTCTTCTTCCTGGTCGCCAGCCTCGAGCAACTCAAGCGCCATCGCTTCACTCAGGCCAGCGCACTGCTGGCCGTCGCCGCGGCCGCGAAGCTGAGCATGATCATCGCCTTTCCGTTCGTGCTCGTGTACATGTGGCGAAATCGTCGACTCGCCCCGCACTTCCTTCGCTTCGCGACAGTCTTCTCGTGTCTGGCTGCGGTCCTGCTGCTGCCCTACCTTGCCTCGCCGGGCTTCCTACGCATGGTCGTGGCGACCCCTGAGGCGGCCAAGCTCTACGAGGTCGCGATCGCGTTCAGCGCCGGCTACAGCCTCTATGTCACCCCCTTGTCGTACTTGTTGCTGCTGTATTTCCTCTGGCGGATTCGCCGCATCAGCTTCAGTCTGCTCCTGGCCGTCACCGGGATCGCCTTTTCCGTGGTCGTGTTGCTGACACCGGCGTCTGTGGGCTGGCACCTGTGGCTGCTGCCCTTCTTCCCGTCCCAGACCTCCGAGGAGCGTTGGCCGGGCTATCTCCTCATGGCCACGTTCTTTCTGCTTGTGACCGGCATGCACCTGTTTGTGTCCCAGGGCGCCGCGCTTGCCGTGTCGCCCGATGTGCAACTGTTGCCCTGGTCGTATCTCGACCCGCCAGTCACGCCGCACCTGCGGTCTCTGTGGATGACCCTTGTCACGGCGACGGGCATTATCGTGGTGCTGAGGATTCTTCGCGACGGTGTCGCCAACAACGACCACTACCGCTTGAGCCGAAAGCCGCTGGCGGTGTGTATCGGTGGGGACTCGAGCGCGGGAAAGGACACGCTCTCAACGGCGCTGACCGGACTGTTTGGCACCCACTCCGTGGTTCCGCTTTCGGGTGATGATTATCACGCCTGGGACCGCAAGGGTCGGCTCTGGAAGGCGATGACGCACCTGAACCCTCGGGCCAATGATTTGCTGCGATTCGCTCGCGACGTACAGGCGCTTCTCGGTGGGCGATCGATCATGAGCTACCACTACGATCACGAGACGGGCCGCTTCGATTCCGGGAAGCGCGTTCCAGCCAATGACGTCTTGATCGTCTCCGGCCTTCACGCGTTGTATGTGCGAGAGATCTACACGAGGGCCGATGTCGCCGTTTTTCTGGATCCCGACGAGGACCTGCGCCGGGCCTGGAAGGTCCTGCGAGATACCGAGAGGCGCGATTCGTCGCCCAAGAAGGCCTGGCTGTCGATCGAGTCGCGCATGATGGAGGCGAAGCGCTTTATTCATCCGCAGAGGAAGCACGCGGACATCGTTTTGAAGGTGCTGCCGGTGCAACCGTTCGCGTACGGCGACCCGGAGAAGGTGCCCACCCCACCGAGCGGGCTTCGACTGCAGGTGGAGTTCAAGGAAGACCTGCACATGGAACGCCTGGCGAAGGTCCTGATCGGCATCTGCGGCCTCCACCTGGACCGGCAGCTGGTGGAGGATAGCAGGTGCATCATGGTGATCGAAGGCGACGTGGACGCTCAGGACATCAGCCTGGCCGCGAACAAGCTGCTGGAACGCGTGGACGAACTGCTTGACCTTGAGCCCCAGTGGCGCGGAGGTATTCTGGGCTTGATGCAGCTTGTCGTGTTGAGCCAGGCCAGCGAGGCCCTCCGTCGCAGGAGCGCCGCATGAGTCGGTGGCAGATTCACAACCCGGACGTCGTGAAGGTCAGGCCCTCGGCGATCGTGCTCGATACGGACGACACGTTGTACGCCTATGCCCCTTGTCATGAGGAGGCCACTCGCGCCGTCGAGAGTAAGACCGTGGAATTGTTGGGAGTCAGCGCTGAGGTCTTTCGCGAGGCGTTTGCGCGCGCACGCACGGAAGTCAAGCAGCGTCTGGGGCCGACCGCCAGCTCCCACAGCCGGCTGCTGTATTTCCAGCGAACAATCGAGCTGCTCGGATTGGGCACGCAAATTCTGGTGGCGCTCGACCTCGAGCAGACTTACTGGCGGCGATTCCTGGCGCGTAGTGCGCTGTTCCCCGGCGTCCGGGAATTTCTCGAAGCTGTGCGGCGCAATGACATCGCGACCGCGATCATTACAGACCTGACAGCCCAGATACAGTTCCGCAAGCTGGTCTATTTCGACCTGGATAACCTCTTCGACTACGTGGTCACCTCGGAGGAGGCCGGCGCCGACAAGCCGGCGCGCGCTCCCTTCGATCTGGTGCTTGAGAAACTGAAGCTGCCGCCAGAACGGATCTGGATGATCGGGGACAACGCGGCACACGATATCGAGGGTGCCAGGCGAATGGGCATGGTCACCTTGCAGAAGGTTCACCCGGGCGTCGAGGTCGGGGAGGGCGAGCGACGCGCCGACGTGGTGTTCTCGGATTTCTCCCAGCTGTTCACCCAACTGTTGGCATCTGGCGATTGAGGTGGACGCGTCCGTATTCGATCACGAAACGGCGCTGCGATCACTCCGGACGCTCTGCGCCGACGTTGGCAACGTTCCAGAGTGGGTCCAAGGACCAGGCGGCAACGCGTCGGTCAAGCTGGGCGACGTGCTGTGGGTCAAGGCGTCCGGAACCTGGCTCAGCCGCGCCCTGGACGAGGAGATCCTGGTGCCGGTCGATCTCGGCCGCGCGCGTGCGTCGATCGAGAAGAGCGCCTCCCCTACGTCGCTTCCCGTTCTTGACAACCGCCGTCTGCGCCCGAGTATCGAGACGACGCTCCACGCGGTCATGCCGCATCGTTATGTGCTGCACGTCCACTCAGTCAATGCCCTCAGCTTCGCGATTCGAAAAGAGGGGGCGGCTTTGCTCGCACAGGTGTTCGGCGACGATGTGCCGTGGGCGTGGGTCCCGTATGCGAAGCCAGGGGTGCCTCTGACCCGTTGTGCGCAGGCGGCGTTGAATCGGGGCCGGTCCGACTACCTCGTGTTGGCGAATCACGGTGTCGTACTGGGCGCCGATACGGCAGATGGATTGTCATCGTTGCTCGACCAGACCGAGCGAACGATGGCGCGTGCGATCGAACAGCAGGGCGGATCCGGTGACCGTACGACAGACGAGGGCGTCGACGGCGGAGTCGGCGCGGCGTACGAGCCGCGCGACTCTCTCGGCGAACACTGGCGGGCGCCGGTCGATCCGCGCGTGCACGCCTTGGCCCTGCGTCAGGACTATCGGACGTGGCTGCAGATGGGCGCCTTATACCCTGATCACACGGTGTTTCTTGGCGTCGACACCTTCATGACATCGCGCGAGGCCGCACCGGCTGCCCTCGCGGCGTATCAGCAGCGCTGGGGCCAGGCTCCGCCCTATGCGATCGTGCCGGGGCGAGGTGTGGCCGTGAATCGAGCGTCCGGTCCGACGGTCGATGCGATGCTGCTGTGTTGGCGAATGGTTCTGGATCGTCTCCCACGTGACTGTACGCCTGTCGCCCTCTCGCCGGCTGAGGTCAGCGAACTGGTCGACTGGGACGCCGAGAAACACCGCCGGGCCGTGCAGCCCATCCAGGAGCGTCGCCAAGAGTGACGGCGTGTCTGGCGCTGGCCCGCGCGGGTTTCGTCAGCGTGCACCGGATCGTTTTCGCCGTCACTGGCCGGCGGTCGAGGGTGTCGCCGGCTTCAGGACATAGAGGAAGAAGTTGTTCTGTCCGTTCTGCGTCAACCGAGAGTACTCAAGCTCCACGGGCGTTCGGCGCTCCTGCGTGAGCACAACTTCCCAGCCGCGGGCGACGAGATGCGCCATCGCCGCCGCCGCGTCACTCGGATCCTCCTCGATGCTGGTTCGGGCACTGACGAAGGCGACTGGTGTCGACGCCTGCTCGATGCGGCCCATATCTTCCGGCGGAACGGTGGTGTCGTGAAGGTGGAGCCCGCCTAAGGCAGGCATCAGATACGGGTTCAGTGTCGCGCCGTACGCGACGACGTCGTCAACGCCGTGGAGCGAGAGCGCTGTCGCTAGGGCGACTTCGTCGAATGGGTCCTGGCGGTCGCCTAGCGTGGCGGAGTAATCCTTGTAAAAGAGTGCCAGTACGAGCAGAGGGGGCAGTATGTACGCGGCTCGCTGCCACTCAAGAAATCGCGGACCGAAACGGGCCATGAGCCAGTCCGTCGCGCTGCGTACGGCCTCGCAGAACAGCAGTACAAAGAGAGGCAATAGGACGACGGAGTGGCGCGTCGGACTCAGCGTGATGCGACCAGCCACACACAGACTCGCCCAGACAGCGAATAGACACAGGGCGAGCATCCCTATCCTGCGCCTCTCTGCAGTCTGCGAGCGCAACGCAAGCACCACACCCGCAACGCAACCCAGAGTCGTCACGGGAAACAGCAGCGCTGCGACGGGCGCGTGTTCCGGGACAAAGGCCATCATTCGAGAGATGACGGTGTGCAGTCCGCCAACGAAGAAGCGTGACAGGTAGAGCGCGTCGGCGGCCGGTCGATCCCAAGAGAACAGAAACTGCTGCGTGGGCCCCGCGTTCCAGCTCACGCCGGCCAGGTCCTTCAGCGCGATGTACACGACGCCGGGCAGGCACACCAATGCGAACGCCGCTCCGATCGCTGCTAGACGAAGAAGCGGGGCGCGTTCGCCCCGCCCCTGCGCGAGCGTGGCCCAGGCGAGCGCCAGTAGGCAGGCGGTGCCGACGAAGATGAGCTGGTACTGCACGTAGACGAGTGATCCGAGGGCGGCGCCAAGAAGCGCCAGACTCGCGTAAGACGCCAGGCGGACGCGCTCAGGGGTGATCGCCAGCGACCAGCCGATCGCGAGTAACACGGCGAAGGTGCCAGCCGCGTAGTTGTGCATCTGTTGGGACAGGAGCACGTGTTCCCATGAGCAGGCGAGCAGGACCACCGCCAGCAGCGCCCAGGGTCGCCAGTACGGACCGTGCACTCGGCGAGACACCCACAGCATGGCGAGCAGGCTGGCGATGGAGAAGAGCGCGGACGGCAGCCGCCCAAGGAACAGCGTGCGTCGGTAGTCCCCCCCGGACGGAAGCATGGCGTTGGTCAGTACGAACTGGGCCGGAGCGTAGGTCCAGGACATCGGCACGGCGATCCATGGAGCCACTCGATCCGCGATCGACAGTCCGCGATCGCCCATCGCGGATCGCAGCGCGCGCTTGATGGGGTTGTTGTAGGTCGGCGAACTCTCGTCTGACAGCCGTTGCCCAAAGTAGCCGGGCGTTCGCGCATCCAGAATCGTCTTGGCGACTCCGATATCGTCGATGTGAGTGAAGTGCGAGTCCAGGTTGTGCAGTCGCGTCAACGCGGCCACCGACAGCAGCAGCACAAACGCGACGTGGTACACGACGATCCCCCGCCGTTTTTGCGAGCCCATGGACTGCGCATCGTAGGCAGGGCAGGTATGTGATTGCAAGCGTGCGATGGTGCCCGGTAGAGCGGGCGCTAGCGTGCGTCGCTCACGTTGCGCGCGTCCCGCGGCGCTTGGGCGTGCCGATGATTCCTTGTCAGTTCGTCGCCGCTGTCGGCGACGAACTGCCGGGCGTTCTGTGATCCGGGTGCTCGGGCCTCGTCTTCAGCGTCCGGTGCTCCGCCGTCGGTCGCTTCCCGGCCTGGCGGTGGCACGGCGCTCAGACGTCTCGCGACGCTCCCGATCGAACCCCCAAAGAAACCACCCGTCATTGGTGAGCCGTTCGCCGAGACTGATCTGAAACGCCTGGAGCGATTCCTCGTCTGGAAAGCGACGTTCCTCACGCGCCGCGGCCGGGCCGACCACGACCATTGTGTTCTCGGGCACCCGTTCAACCCAGATGCTCTGTCCGTCTTTGACGAATAACCAGGAAGATTGCGGCATGTGCGAAGTATAGTGCCTCGGACACTAGAGCCCGGCCGCCGCCGATGCTCGTTCGTACGACTGCAGGCGGTCCTCTCGATCGGGCAGCAGCGTTGACAGCATGAGTTCGTCGGCACCGCTCTCGCGCGCCAGCGCGGTCAATCCTTCCAGGACGAGCTCAGGCCCGCCGATGATGGCGCCCAGGAGAAAGTCGTCGGCAATGGCCCTTTCCTCCTTCGTGAAGCGATAGGCCAGAGCTTCCTCGACGCTGGCGATCGGCGCGCGGCGTCCTGTCCTGTTTCTCACGACCGCCAGACGGACCGGGGCGGCCATACGCTCCGCCTGTTCATCGTCTGGGCCGCACACGACCGTGACCGCCAGCATCGCGTACGGCGTCTGGAGATCGGCCGAAGGTCTGAATTGATCTCGGTACCACCTGATAGCGGCAGTCGCGTTTCGCATCGCGAAGTGGCCCGCAAACGCGTAGCGCAGACCGAGCGAGGCGGCGATCGACGCGCCGCCGCGGGTCGAGCCGAGCATCCAAATCGGAGGCAAGGCGACACCAGAGGGCATCGGTACGATGCCTCGAAACGGATGCTCGTCCGGGAACGTCGCACCGGCAAAGGCGAGGACTTCCGCGAGTCGGCTGTTGGGATCGTCGCCGTGTCCGCGTTGCAGCGCGGCGGCGGTCACCGGATCGGTGCCTGGGGCGCGGCCAAGGCCGAGGTCGATGCGGCCGGGGTGCAGCGCCTCCAGCGTGCGGAAGATTTCCACCACCCTGAGCGGGTTGTGGTTTGGCAGCATGATACCGCCGGAGCCGATGCGCATACGGGAGGTCGTCGCGGCGATGTGCGCGACCAGCACTTCGGGGGCTGACGCCGCGATGTTCGGCATGCCGTGGTGTTCGGCCACCCAATAACGCGTATAGCCGAGCGCGTCACATCGGCACGCCAGCGCCGTCGAATCGAGGATCGCCTGGCACGGTGTGGACGAGACACCCACCGGCGAAAGGTCTAGCACCGACAACGGAACCATGGTGAATCAGTGTAGACGCAGTGTGCAGGTATCGACCGGGCGTCGACGCGCGCCACACTCCGTATAAGGTGTTCCTGTCCGTGCTGCACCGCAACCCGCGCCTGCTCTGCGTCTTTCACGCGCTCCAGATGAGCCTCTTTCCGATGGCGATTCTGACGGTGTTCTACCGCCAGAACCTTGGGATGAGCATGGCGGAGATCATGCTGGTGCAAGGGGGCTTTGGGCTCGCGATGGCGCTCTTCGAGTTCCCGTCGGGATATCTCGCCGATCGGATCGGCTATCGACGCACGTTGGTGATCGGCGCGATCTTGGAGGCCGTCGGTTGGTCGCTCTACGCGCGTGCGGACGGGATCGGTGGAGTGATCCTCGGTGAGGCTGTGCTGGGCGTCGGCCTCTCGTTGATTTCGGGCTGCGATGCGGCCCTGCTCTACGAGTCGTTGACAGAGACTGGCCGCGAGTTCGACTACGGCAGGTGGAGCGGGCGTGTGCGGTTCTGGGGGCAGCTGGGCGAAGGGTCCGCGGCGCTCATAGCGGGCGTGATGTTCGCCTATTGGGCGCGCCTGCCCTTCGTGACCGAAGCGGTGATCTGGGTCGTCAATCTCCTTGTGGCGTGGCTGCTGGTCGAGCCCGCGCGCCACCGCCCTCCGCTGGGAGGGAACTGGAGCCAGGTCAAACAGATGGTGCGCCACGTCTCGCGCGAAGCGCCCAGGTTGCGCGCTGTGATGATGCTCACCATCGCGCTGGGGATGTCTTCGTTTATCCCCGTTTGGACCGTGCAGCTCTATGCGACCGATGCGGGCATGGACGCCGCCTGGCTAGGCGTCGCGTGCTTATCCGGTTGTTTCAGCTAACCCCTATATCTTGCGATCAGCCTGGGGGGCGCACGTCCTGCGCGCCGCGAATCCGTCGGGCGGGCGTGGGCGTCCGTCCGGTCCCCAGGCCCAGCAGGGTCTGAAAGGCGGCCATCGGGTGCCGCCGCCGATTGTGCCGAAACACGAACTCATCGAGGTAGACCTGTAGTTGCGCCTTACTGACGCCGTGGTGCGTGCCAATCAACCACTGTTGGCAATTGCCGATGACGCGGTCGGCCAAAGGCACGACGGAGGGCACCCCCCTGTGCAGGGCGCTCCGGATCGGTTGCGGGCGGGCGACGTGTCTCACGTCAGCGGCCTGGAGCCCATCGAAACTTTTCAGCCCGTCGGTGTAGACCGTCGCCCCCGGCGCAATGTGGTGAGTGACGAACGCGAGCATCGTCGATTGTTTGAAGTTCGGGATCACGGACATGCGGACCCGACCCGACCGATCCCCGCGTCGTTCCACCGCCACCAGCACCAGCGCGGCTTTCCGCCCCTTGAGTTGGCGACTGCCGCGCAGGCCGGCCTGGGGCGCGCCCACCCAGGTGTCATCGATCTCCACGTCGCCGTACAAGGGCTCCCGCCCCGCGTTCACCATCGCGCGCCGCAGCTTGTGCAACAGCAGCCACGCCGTTTCGTACCGCCGCAGGCCCAACTGCCGCTGCAGCAGGAGCGCCGAGAGGCCCCGCTTGTCGGTAACCGTCAAATAGGCCGCCCAGAACCACACCAGGAGCGGCGTCTTCGTGTTGTGGAGAATCGTCCCGGCGGTCAGCGACACCTGATACCGGCACGCCGCACATTGCCAGCGCCGGTGTGTGGTCAGGCGATAGCCGCGCGCGTGCCGGCACCGGGGACACACAAAGCCGTCCGGCCAGCGGCACGCCGCCAAGTAGTCCTGACAGGCCTCGGCGGTCGCAAATTGCCGCTGAAACTCCCGGAGATTCTTCGGAAACGACGGGCGCGCCACGCCGATACACTACCGGTGGTGGCTTGCTGAAACAACCGGATAAGCACGACGCGTCGTGTGGGCCGTGGCGAACTACAGCGTCGCCCTGTCGTCACTGTTCGCGACGCGCCTCTTCGATCGGATTGGGTTGTTGAGGCTGGTGATCGTGTGCGTCGTCCTGATCGCCGTTGGCTACGCCGGCATGGGGCTTGTGCACAGCCTCTGGGGCGTAGGCTTTTATCTGGTCCTGACGACGATGCGCGGCCTCTTCGCTCCGCCGCTCGGTCATGAAGAGCAACGACTGATTCCCAGCGCAGACCGCGCTGGCTTTCTCTCCCTGAGAAGCCTGACCTTCCGCGGCAGCTTCCTCGTGCTGGGCCCACTGATCGGATTCGCGATCGACGGATACGGTCAGCACATCGTGCTGCTGGTCGTCGGCGCCGTGATGGTGACGGCAAGCCTGGCTGCGATGGCCAGCGTGCGTCGGCATGGAGGTTTCGATCCGATGTGACTGCCGCTGCGGCTCCCGGGAGCGACCGTCTAGTGGTCTGGTTGCGAAATGGCTTGCGCACCGAGGGCGGTGAGGCGCCCGGTTGGCCAGGAGCGACGAGGGAGCATGCCGGGCGCATGTGACGGAGGAGCAACGCCGCCAGACGGGTGGCATCGCCGGCCGAATGCCAAGCCAATTCGCAACCAGACCACTAGTAGCGGTAGGTGTAGACGAACTTCGCCGCGCCCCGTCGCTCGAGCGTGACGAAGCGATCCAATACCGCATCGTCATGCCAGTTCTGGGTGTAGACGAGGTACAGGTCGTTGCCTGGCTTGAGAATCCAGCGCAACCTGGACTGCCAGCCGATGTTGCCGCTCACCGAGTCGAACTGCACGTTGTTGACGAGATAGGTCCACGGGCTGAACTGCGTGTCCGCGATCACGCGATACACGCGCGTGTCGAAACCACCCTCGGGAAGATCGACGCGGTTCCACTCGCTCTGGAGGTTGACCAGCACGCCAGGTCGGGGCCGCACGGACAGGTTGACGACGACTTCCCGTCGGTCGCCTGAGAAGAAATTTCCGAACTCGACCCTGGACTGTGTGGCAAGAATCCGGCGCGCTGCGGTACTCGCCTGAAACCTGTAGCGGGTGAATGTGTGCTCCCCGCCGAACGGCAGCACGACGCCGTCGCTGATCTCGAAATCGCGCTCGAGTCGTTCGTAGCTCGGGAGGACGTGCACCTTGAACACTTCCTGAGAATGCAACTCGGCGCGAAACGCCGTGATGTCCAAGGTCTGTGTTAATTGACGGTTGTCCATGTCCGTCTTCACGAGGCTACGGAAACCGAAACGCAGCTGGCGAATCCAAGGGTGCTCGGCTGGTCGAGGGCCAAACAGGATCTCGGAGTTGTAGTCCCGGAATCCGCGCCGCCGGACGAACCCGACTGCGGGACGATGGTTCGCCTGCACCTCGGTAAACCACGCCCGCGCTCTCCACCGGTCGTTCGGGTAGTTGACGAGCGCGCCGTAAGCAAGATTGTCACCTGTATTGAGCGGGTTGGTTGCCCACAACACGTAGCCCGACACCTCGAGGTTCTGCGAGCCGCGAAAGCTGGAGGTCTCGTAGTGTGCATCGACACCCGCGGTGTGGCGGTCGTCCGCTGCGAGAGGGCCACGGGCGTGGCGGCGACTGAAGAAGGTGCCGACATACGACTGTGTCGAGATTCGGCGCTTGACGCGAAGCACGGTGAAGTCCTCCCCCACGATATCGAGCGCTCCGGCAGTCCGTACTTGCAGAAACCCAACGTCCTGTCCGCCCACTCGCCCTGTCAGCTTGACGCCGAGATCGATTTTCTGCGGCGCCCCGTTTTCATCGAGCCCGATGCGGCGACTGAAGAACGGTTGCACCTCTCCCGCTAACTGTTCCGGGCGAAAGAAGGTCGAGCCGTCCAGGAAGAAGTCGCGCTTCTCGGGAAAGAAGAGCGGAAAGCGCGTCAGGTTGACGAGCCGCTGGTCGACCTCGGTCTGCGCGAAGTCGGTGTTGAGCGTCAGGTTGGCGCGTAGATCCGGCGTGAGGTTGTAGACGAGGTCGAGACCGACGTCGGCGTTCGTGTCGAGCGCGGTGGCGGGATTGGCGCCTGGAGCATCAAACGTTCTCGAGGCGACGTACGGCTTGATGTCGAGCCCGTGCCCCTGTGTCGCGTCGACGATGCCCATCAGCAGGCCCGCGTTCGCCATGCGTCGGACGCCCTGATTGCGCTCGTGACCGGTCCAGAGGTTCTCTTCGTTCTTCCGTCGAACTGTGCGTTGAAAGTTGATGCCCCAGGCCGGGGCGTCGGGGTCGAAGTTCAGCGTACGAAACGGAATCTCGATCTCGATCGCCCAACCGATGTCGCCCTTGCGGACGCGCGCGTTCCAGATACCGTCCCAGGCCCGGTCGTTGCTGCCGGTCCCCATGAGGGAATCCGCCATGAGGCCGGACGGATTCATCTCGAAGTAGTAGCCCGTCTGCTGGTCCAGGAACGTGTCGAGCGTCCACATGAAGCGGTCGTCCGCCGACAGGAACGCGTCGCGTTTCATCGTGTTGCCGAGGAGAAGGTCCGGCTCCGAGTCGAAGCAGGTGACACCCATGTAGAGCCGCTCACCGTGCCCTTACTGAGACAAGGGTGACATTTCATTCCGGAGACATGGGTGACACGCTCCCCCGAGATGGGAGGGTGTCATGCCTTGGAAGGAGTGTCATGTCGTGGACGAGCGTCTCCGATTCATAGCCCGCCGGCTCGATGGCGAGAAGATGGCGGCCCTCTGTAAAGAGTTCGGCATCTCCCGGAAGACCGGCTACAAGATTTACGACCGCTACAAGGACTGTGGGGTGCACGGACTGACGGATCGGAGCCGGCGGCCCTACCGACACGCCAACCAGCTCCCGCTGGCTATTGAGCAGTGGATCGTCAGGTTGAAGCGGGAGTATCCCAATTGGGGCGCACCCAAGATCCGCGAGCGCCTTCGCCGCCGGTGCCCGGCGGTGCAGTGTCCGGCGATCAGCACGGTCCATGCCGTGCTGGATCGGCATGGGTTGGTGACGCATCGCCGCCGGCGCCGCCATCGAGCCGAGGGCACGACGCTGTCCCGGCCGACGCAGCCCAACGCCCTGTGGTGCGCCGACTACAAGGGCGAGTTCATGCTCGCGAATCGACGCTACTGCTATCCCTTGACCGTCACCGACTTCGCCAGCCGGTACCTGATTACCTGCGACGCCCTCTCGACGACGCAGGAGCGGTATGCCTTCGCCGTCTTTGAGCGCACCTTCAAGGACTTCGGGCTCCCCAGCGCTATCCGGACCGACAATGGGGTGCCCTTTGCGTCCCCCAATGCCCTGTATGGCCTCAGCAAGTTGTCGGTCTGGTGGTTACGCTTGGGGATCGACATCGAGCGCATCCAGCCCGGGCACCCCGAGCAGAACGGCCGCCACGAGCGGATGCATCTGACGTTGAAAACCGAAGCCACCAAGCCGGCCGTGGCCAACGTCCTGCAACAGCAGGCGCGCTTCGATGCCTTCCTCGAACGCTTCAACCACGAACGCCCCCATCAAGCGCTGGGCATGCAGGTCCCTGGTGAGGTCTACCGGCCGTCACCTCGACCGTATCAGGGGCTCAGCGACCTGGACTATCCGTGGCATGACTGGACGGCCACCGTGACGACCTGCGGCCGCATCTGCTACAAACGGCGCAAGATCAATCTGAGCTTGGTGTTCGCGGGCCAGAACGTCGGCGTGCGGCAAGTGAGCGACCGCGTCTGGCTCGTGAGCTTCATGCAGTACGATCTCGGCTACTTCGATGACGAAACCAGCCGCCTTGAACCGATCGGTAACCCATTTGGTCCGAAAGTGTTACCTATGTCGCCGGAATGATCTGTAACCCATGTGTCCGGAATGGACCCCGTCGAACAGGATTCGCACCTCCGTCCGCTCGGTCGGCGTGCCACCCAGGACCGGGTCCTGCTGGGTGAAGTCGGATGCCGGGACCGCTCGCTGCCACGCGGCTTCGTCGAGCACGCCATCGAGGGCGATCTGCTCATTCGCGGCGAGGCGAACCGCCGTCATCGTGCGCCGGTCTGGCGGCAAGGCGTTGCCCCCTGCGGCCTGCTGCGCGGCTGCCGGCACCGCGATGAGCGTTGCGATGACACCGACGAGAAGGCCCCGGGCCATATTCGCCACCGTATCTCCCAGCAGTCCGTGGTGAAAGTCTGGCGTGGCACCTAACGCGGATTTCACGAGTGGGGCCATGACCTTCTGCGAGGTACTACTGAAATCCGCGCTAGACGAGTGAGGCGCCTCGCGCGGATTCTCCTCGGTCGTGGCACGCCTGCGGAATCCGCGTTCGCGAACAAGGCGCGACGACCGAGAATACCGCCCGTATTTGAGGGAGGAGCAACGCGGTCCGCGAGGATGCATCGCCTCGTCGAATGCCGACTGACTTTCACCACGGGCTGCTGGGCCGCTAGTAGCGGTAGGTGTAGACGAATTTCGCCGCGCCCCGTCGCTCGAGCGTGACGAAGCGATCCAGCACCGCGTCGTCGTGCCAGTTCTGGGTGTAGACGAGGTACACGTCGTTGCCTGGTGTCAGCGTCCAGCGAAGCCGGGACTGCCAGCCGATGTTTCCGCTCACTGAATCGAACTGCACGTTGTTCACGAGGTAGGTCCACGGACTGAACTGCGTGTCGGCGAGTACGCGGTACACGCGCGTGTCGAAGTCGCCTTCTGGGAGGTTCACCGTGTTCCATTCGCCCTCCAGCGTGACCAGCACGCCGGGGCGGGGCCTCACAGACAGGTTGACGCTCACTTCCCGTCGATCACCTGAGAAGAAATTGCCGAACTCGACGCTGGACTGTGTGGCGAGGATCCGGCGGGCGGCAGTGCTGGCCTGGAATCTGTAGCGGGTAAAGGTGTGCTGCCCGCCGATTGGCAGCACTATGTTGTCGCTGATCTCGAAGTTGCGCTCGAGTCGTTCGTAACTCGGGAGGATGTGCACCTCGACCGTATCTTGAGACTGCAGTTCCACGCGAAGCGCTGTTATATTGATCTCCCGCGTCAACTGGCGGTTGTCCATGTCTGTCTTGAGGCGGCTGTCGAAGCCGAAGCGCAGTTGGCGAATCCAGGGGTGCGCTGCTGGTCGAGGACCAAAGAGCAGCATCTGACTGTATTCTCTGAACCCGCGCCGCCGAACGAACCCGAGCGCCGGACGATGGTTGGCCTGTACTTCGGTAAACCACAGTCGCCCGTTCCACAGGTCGTTCGGGTAAGCGATCTGCGCGCCGTAGGACAGGTTGTCTCCTGTGTCGAGTGGATTGGTCGCCCACAAGAAGAAACCCGACACCTCGAGATTTTCCGAGCCGCGGAACGTGGAGGTCTCCAGGTGCATATCGACACCCGCCGTGTGGAGGTCGTCCGGTGCGAGAGCCCCCCGGGCGTGGCGACGACTGAAGAACGTGCCGACGTACGATTGTGTCGAGACCCGTCGTTTCAGGCGAAACACGGTGAAATCCTCGCCCAGCACGTCGTTCTCGCCAGCCGTGCGCACCTGCAGGAGCCCCACGTCCTGCGCCCCCACGCGGCCAGTCAGCTTGACGCCGAGGTCGATCTTCTGCGGCGTCCCATCGGCGCCAAGCCCGATGCGACGACTGAAGAACGGTTGCACGAGGCCCGACATCTGCTCCGGCCGGAAGAACGTCGAGCCGTCCAGGAAGAAATCTCGTTTCTCTGGAAAGAAGAGCGGGAAGCGCGTGAGGTTGACGAGGCGTTGGTCGACCTCGGTCTGGGCGAAGTCGGTGTTCACCGTCAGATTGGCACGCAGATCAGGTGTGAGGTTATAGATGAGATCGACGCCCACGTCGCCGCTGGTCTCGACCGAGGAAGAAGGATCGACACCGGGCGTGTCGAACGCCGTGGAGGCCACGTACGGTTTGATGTCGAGCCCATGCCCCTGCGTCACGTCCGCGATGCCGACGAGCAGGCCCGCGTTGGCCATGCGCCGCAGCCCTTGATTGCGCTCGTGGCCGGTCCAGAGGTTCTCTTCGTTCTTGCGCCGAACCGTGCGCTGAAAGTTGATCCCCCAGGCCGGGGCGTCGGGGTCGAAGTTCAGCGTTCGAAAGGGAATCTCGATTTCGATCGTCCAGCCGATCTCGCTCTTGCGGACGCGTGAGTTCCAGATGCCGTCCCAGGCACGGTCGTTGGAGCCGGCACCCATGAGCGAATCCGCCATGAGCCCGGACGGATTCATCTCGAAGAAGTAGCCCGTCTGCTGGTCCAGGAAGGTGTCCATCGTCCACATGAATCGGTCGTCGGCCGAGAGGAACGCGTCGCGCTTCATCGTGTTTCCAAGCAGCAGATCCGGCTCGGAGTCGAAGCAGGTGACGCCCATGTACAGCCGCTCGCCGTCGAAGAGGATGCGCACCTCCGTCCGTTCGGTCGGCGTCCCGCCGAGGTCCGGATCCTGCTGGACGAAGTTGGTTGCCGGCACCGCCCGCTGCCACGCCGTCTCGTCGAGCACGCCATCGAGGGCGATCTGCTCGTCGGCGTCGAGCCGCAGTGCTGTCATCGTCCTCCGGTCGGGGGGCAACCCGTTGTCCCCCGGCGTGACGGACTGCTGAGCGAGTGCAGGCACAGCGGTCAGCACGGTGGTCAGCGCGGCCAGACCGACGACCAGCGCTGCGACTCCGCCGCCGACGCTGCTGCCGACGACGCCGGAGCGGAAGCGGCTTTGGCGAAAAAGAAACATGTCAGTCGGGCAGCGCCGTGTTCTGCGGCGCACCCATGCCCGTGAAGCGCCACCTGTAGTACCGGTGTCCATCGTTCACTTCCCCGATAAACAAATTCCCTCTCGAGTCGGAGGCGAAGCTGTGCAGATGGAAGAACTCACGGGCGTTGTGACCCTTGCGCCCGCCGACGCGCGAGACGACGTCGAGTGTGACTCTGTCGAGGGTGTGTACCCAGGCGTTGGCGCCATCCGCGACATAGAGGAACGTCTGATCGGGATCGGGTGATGTGGCGAGCCCGTGGACCGAGCCAACGCTGTTGAGCGTGCCCGGCCTGATGAACTTCTCCTGGACGAACGTGCCATCGAGGTTGAAGACCTGAATGCGCAGATGGCTACGGTCCGCCACGTAGACGAGGCCGTCGTTGGTGACGTAGACACCATGCACCGGATTGTTGAATTGCTGCGGCGCCGCTTCGCCTGCCGCGAGTTGCCGCACGTAGTCCGCCCGGCTTGGCAGCTCGAGGGCGTCGTCGGGCTGATTGCCGTAGGCCCCCCAGTGGCGCTTGTAGGCGCCGGTGTCGGCGTCGAAGACGATGATTCTCCTGTTGCCGTACCCATCGGCCACGAACACCTCGTTCGTTGGCGCATAGACGAAGAGGTCCGCGGGGCCACCAACGTTCTCTGTGTCGTTGCTGCCGGTGTTCATGCCCGCGGCCCCGATTTGCAGGAGAAACTCGCCGGAGCTCGAGAACTTGAGGAGGTGATTGTCCGACTCGGCGCTGCCGCCCAGCCAGACGTTGTCCTGGTGGTCGACCCAGATCGCGTGCTCGTTGGCGAACCACTCGTAACCCTCTCCCGGGCCGCCCCAGGCCTGGACGAACTCGCCGTTGGCGTCGTACTGGAGGACCGACGGCGCGGGGATGCAGCAATCGGCTTCCGGCGGGTCGAGTGCGGCCGCCATCTCACCCGGCGGGATAGTGGCCGGGCGGTGGAGTACCCAGACGTTGTCGTGGGAGTCCACCGCGAGCCCGCCGACCTGTCCGTTGACCCACAGGTTCGGGAGCAACTCGAAGTGCAGAGGGTCGGGCTCGAACTGTGGGACTTGACCGTCGCTCAACTGAAAGCCGGGTTGCGCCTCGGCCGTATCTGCGCTGTCCACGTCAGGCGCGTCGCCGTCTCCGGCGCACGCGACGCTCGTCGCCACCATCACGACTGAGATGAATCCAGCCCACCACTTCGTCCTGTTCATAATCGACCCCCCCTAAACCGTCACCGACCAGCTATCCGACGCTGAGATGAGCCCTGATAGTACGGTAAAGCCGTTCCTGTCCGATAGATCCGTCTCCTTGCCGGTCGGTGTCTCTGGCCTCTGGTAAAGGATGGTCAACGACGTCCAGGTCATGTACCCTTGACAGCCTCCGAGGGGCGCCTTGTTGACAGGTGAGGCTGGTCTTGAGACCACACCGGCGTCACGGACAGTTGGGGGATTAGGGGAGGTAGAGGATGCGCGCATCACGGGTTCTTTTGCCGGTTCTCGCCATGGCGGCGCTTGTCTCGTTGCCCCTGGCAGCCCAGGGTCAGACGTCGAACACGCTCGACATCTACCTGATCGACGTAGAGGGCGGTAACGCGACGCTGTTTGTCTCGCCGACCGGGGAATCACTGCTCATTGATACAGGCTACCCGAGTGAGGGCCGTGACGCGGGCAGGATCATCGCCGCGGCCCAGGACGCGGGCCTGACGCGGATCGATCACCTGATCACCACGCACTATCATCGCGATCACATCGGTGGCCTCGCCGAACTGACGGAGCGGTTTCCCGTCGCCCACTTCATCGATCATGGACCCAACCAGGATCCCGAGGGCTCCGGCGCTGGGTTCGAGGAGGGTTACAAGGCCATCTACGCACAGGTGAGGCACACGGCGGTGCAAGCCGGCGACACGATTCCGATGGCCGGTCTTGAATTGCGCGTGGTGACCTCGGCCGGCGAGACGATCACGACTCCTCTGGCTGGCGCCGGCGGTCCGAATCCCTATTGCGCAAATTTCAGACCAGGGACGAACAATCTTGAAGATCCGCTGTCGGTGGGGATTCACGTCACGTTCGGCGAGTTTCGGACGCTGCACCTCGGTGACCTGACCAAGAACAAGGAATTCGAGCTGATGTGCCCCAACAACCAGCTCGGCACGATCGACGTTCTGCTGGGCATTCACCACGGGCAGCAGACCTCCAGTTCGGAAGTGCTCGTGCATGCGGTTCGCCCTCGCGTGGGGCTCATGAACAACGGGACTCGGAAGGGGGGCGACCCTGAGGTGATGACGACGCTATATACCTCGCCCGGCTTCCAGGATCTCTGGCTGGCGCACTTCTCGGTCATAAGCGGCCAGGAGTACACGGTGCCCGGACTGTTCATCGCGAACATGGCCGATGGTCAGGGACCCACGATGCCGATCGCCCCGGCGGGGCCAGTGCAGCCGGGTACTCCGCAGCCCGCCCACGATGGGGAGGCGCACTGGATCAAGCTCTCGGCACAACAGGACGGCACATTCTCGGTCACCAACGCACGCAATGGGTTCAGTAGGACCTATGAGGCTGAGCGGTGACCATCGCCGAACGTTTCAGTAAGGACAGTGGGAGGTAGGACATGAACTTAAAGTCAACGCAAGGCGGCTGGGCGGTCGCGACGGTGGTGCTGGGGATTGTTCTGGCGATCGGTGTGGACTATCGCGCGGTGTCGGCTCAACAGGGCGGCGAGCCCCTGATGGAAGATGCCTTCCAAAACATCACGGCGCTCAACGGTGAGCCCGCGCACCTGATGCTCCCGACGATGCTCTACTTCGAGGCAGCGCTCGGCGTCGGCTGTCCGTATTGCCATGACGGCAACAACCAGAGCCGCGATCTGGACACGAATGAGAGGAAGGGCGTTGCGCGACAGATGATCGCCATGGTCAACACGCTCAACGCGAACAACTTTGATGGGGAGCAACAGGTCACCTGCTTTACGTGCCATCAGGGACAGGCGATTCCGAGCAGTGTGCCGGTGGTCATCAATGCTGACGTGCCGCCAAAGCTTGAGTACACGGTGCCGGTGCCGGCCCCACCTGCCATCCCTTCGGTGACAGTGGCCCAGATCTTCGACAAGTACATCGCAGCGGTCGGCGGCTCCAGCGCTGTGCAGAACGTGTCCAGCCTGACGGCCGCGGGCACCGTGACGCAGCGGAGGCCTGGGCGCAACTTTGCGGCGCAGCGGCTTGAGATCTCAACGAAGGCCCCGGCGATGAAGCTGACGGCGACTCAGGCTGGCCAGAACCAGAATCTGGCCGCCTACAGTGGCGGCAACGGTTGGGCCCGAGGTGGCAACGGGAACGTCCGCGATCTCCGCCCGGAGGAACTCGATGCGACGCGGCTCGAAGACGCGTTCAACCTGCCCGCACAGCTCACCGAGCTCGTCAGCAACCCGCAGGTGGACCACCCGGAGGTGGTGGGCAATCGCGAGCTCTACGTCGTTAGTGGGCGCACCGAGAACTTGCCTCGAGTGAAGCTCTACTTCGAAAAGGACACCGGGATGTTGGTGCGTCTCGTGCACTTTATCGACACATCGTTTGGCCCCTACCCGACGCAGATCGACTACGCCGACTTCCGGGACGTTGATGGAAGGAAAGTCCCGTACTCGTGGATCGTCTCCCAGAGCCGAGGTCGGGAATATACCTACGCGATGCAGAACGTGCAGGCGGCTGAGGTTGACGACGCACGGTTCGTGCGGCCTGCCGCCGGCGGGCAGTAAGAAAGAACTAAGCGGAAGCGGCGAAAAAGACGCGGCGCGCGGCACAGAGTTGTGCCGTGCGCCCGCGCGATTCGACCCCTCGGCTTAGCAGCCCGTGGTGGAAGTCCAGCGGCATTCGACGAGCGATGCATCCTCGCGATCTGCGTCGCTCCTTCCTCACTAGGTCACGGCAGTGATTCCCTCAGGGATGGCTGGTTGTCGCTTCGGCGAGCGTCGGTCCCGGTTCTAGCTCGCGCTCGGCGAGTCTGGTTGCCGCAGCCAACGCGGCGCTGTCTGTGCTCGCGAGAATGGCAACGAAACGGGGACACGGCGGCGGAGGACGTCGTCCACGGTCGGTGCCATCTCGTCGCGTACGGCATGCACCACCTCGGCCATCACCAGCGGGCAGGCGGCTGAGATCCGCGCGGCCAGAGCAGGCTCGACAGCCAGTAGCGTGTGCAGCCGGCCCGTGTTCCGTCCATGCCGAAGTGCCATCGAGCGCGCCGCTTCAGGGTCGAGTCCCAACTGCTCGCCTCGACCGACGGCGTCGTCGAGCCAGTCTGCGAAGACACCGTCCGGTGCCCACGGAAACGGGTGCGAGCCGGTCGTCGATGAAGCGAGGCCGCGCCCGAGCCGGCGGGCGACGGCATCAACCGCCCGGGCCGCGTCCACCCGCGCCGAGGTGAGTTTTCCTCCCAACGAAAGCATCAGGCCACGTGCCGGTTCGCCGAGCTTCCACTCACGCGGCACCGCTGCGGGATTCTTGGCGCGTGACGAGACCATGGCGCGAACGCCGGCAAAACTCCCAACGATGTCCGATTCGCTCCACGGCTGATCGACCAGTGCCCGCCGGGATTCGGTCAACAGGTAGTCGATGTCCCGGCCCTCGACCCGCTCGCTGCCGGCCGGTCCTTCGAATGGCGTGTCCGTGGTGCCGACGAGCGTTCGACCCAGCCACGGTATGAGAAAGACGGGGCGCCCATCCGATCGCGCTGTCAGGAGCACGGCGCGGTCGGTGGGAAGCGCTGGAAGCACCAGATGGACGCCCTTGGCCCGTGAGATGGGAGCGTGCTCGGCCTCGTCCCGGAACGGCGGTCCGGCGAGCCACGGACCCGCTGCAGCCAGGGTCAGTCGCGCTCGGACGTCGAACCGTTGCCCAGTGAGCCGATCTTCCACCACGACGCCCTCGACGCCACCAGTGGATCGAAGCAGTTCCACCGCCTCCACGTGGTTGGCGGTTACGGCACCCGCGCGAATACTCCCATCCACGACTTCGAGGACGAACCGCGCATCGTCGGTCAAGGCATCGCCGTACTCGAATGCGCCGTTCAGATCCTGCGCCGACAGGAAGCCGTACTTCCCTGCCAGTTCGCCCGAATCGATTCTGCGATGGAACGCCCAGGCCGACTCCCGCGGTGCCAGCCAGTCGTACATCGCCAGCCCGAGGCGTAGCTGGAAGGCGCTTCGGCGTCCTGCGCGATCGACCGGGAGCACGACGCGCAGCGGGCGGATGCGGTGTGGGCCCAGTTGAGTGAGAAGCTCGCGCTCTTTCAGCGTCTTCCGAACCAGCCGGATCCATCCATGCTCCAGGTAGCGCAGCCCACCGTGAATCAGCTTGGACGAAGCGGACGACGTGCCTGCGCCCCAGTCGGTTCGGTCGATAAGGGCAACGCTAAGGCCCCGGCGTGCCGCGTCGTACGCCGCCCACGCGCCGTAGATCCCCCCGCCGACGACCAGCAGGTCGAAGGGGCCCGACGAAAGCGCAGAAACGTTTCGATGCATCACTCGGACGTCCTACCTTCGTGCACGAGCCGCGCGAGCTGTCCCGGGTCGTTCGCCATGATGGCGTCTGCGCCGGCGGTCATCGCGTGCCGGACCGAGCCGCGATGGTTGCAGGTGTAGGTCAGCACCGGCTTTCCCATTTGATGGGCCAGATCGACGAACCGTGAGCGCAGGGCGCGCACGTTCACCGAAGCGGCGAAGAGCGGGGCCAGTGCCTCGCGCATGTGTGACTGTCGAGTTGGCAGCCGATCCATGTTTCGCACTGTCCGGATCTGCGAGTCGTACCGGCGGGCGGCGGCCAGGACATCCTCGTCGAAGCAGAGCAATAGGACGCTCGTTCCGAGCGTCCGTCGGCGCACTTCATCGATGGTCCGTTCCGTCAACCTACGATGCCAGGCCGGACCTCGATCTCCCGCTCGCGCTTTGATCTCCAGCAGGAGCCACGTACGACCGCCCCATCGGTCCAGAAACTCCGACAGTGATAGAAGGCGCTCGCCGCGAAATCGCTCGGACTTCCACCCGCCCGCGTCCAGCGCGCGCAACTCGCTCCAAGGCAGCGCGGAGACCCGGCGCCGGCCTCCGCCCAGCTTCATCACCGTGGAGTCGTGGTGGATCACCGGAACCCCGTCCGCGCTCATCTGCAGGTCCAGTTCGATGCCATCGATGGGGGCCTGGAGCGCGGCATCGAATGCGGAGGCTGTGTTTTCCGGCGCCTCCGCCGAGTGTCCGCGGTGGGCGATGACCCACGGCAGCGGCTCACCCGGTCGAATCGGCGGGCGCATCGGGCTGCGCGTCATCACGGTAAATGATAGAGCCTGCCGCCATCGTCCGGTCGAAGTGCTCTCGGGCGCCTCGGTCGGTCGTTCGAATGCAGGGCAACGACTACGTGCAGAGTGCCATGTACACCAGAGGCGTCCGCTGTTCCTCGTGTCACGATGTGCACGGCACGACGAACGACGCCGACCTACGGCTACCCGGCGATACCCTGTGTTTTGAGTGTCACGGCCCTCAGCGTCAGGCTGGCCCCGTGGGAACCATTGAGCAACATACGCAGCACGCGCCGGAGAGTACCGGGAGCCACTGCGTTGCCTGCCACATGCCTGCCATCGACCGCACGGTGGGGGACGTGAACGTGCGCAGCCACACGTTCAAATTCTTGTCGCCGGTGGCCACAGCACGCTACGGCGTACCGAACCCGTGCACGTCGTGTCATGCGGACCGCACCACGGAGTGGGCCCTCGACGAGTTGAGGCAATGGCCTGGCACGTCCCCCTGGCGCGTCACGGAGTAGCCCGGCACGTCGCGCCGCACCGCAGGAGCCGTAGACCATGTATCTCAGACTGAGCGCGGGTGTCGTAGTCAGCGCCGTTGCGCCGTGGCTGGCTCCGGCGCAGGCCGCAGCACAGCAGGCTCCGCGATGCGCGTTCGTCTGCGCACCCGAGTTGAAGATCGAACCGACGGTCACGGTCGAAAATCTTTTTGGCCGGCCTCGGGTCGAGGCGGATGGACGCGTCGAGCGCGCCGCGCGCGAACACTGTTCGAGTTGATATTCGCGCTCGACATCCCGACTGAAATCCCGCGCGTGGGGTTCACGCTCGAGGCTATCTTTGTGCCATTCGGCGGCACGTCCGTGAGTCCGTTCACGGGCGTAGCGGCCGCGCAGATTGGACGGTCAGACATCCGTGACAACGGGATAGAGATCGAAGCGGAACTCAATCTGGAGCTGTTCAGCGAGGACCAGGCGGGAAGGTGGGTCTCTTCGCATTTCGACATCGTGGACAAGTTCAGCCCGGCCGATACACCACGCGCCACGAGCGTGTACACGCATAAGCTGAACTTTGAGCTGGATACGGCGTTTCATATCTTCAATTGGCTACCCGATGGTCGTTGGCTGCGCAATGTGGAGGCGGAGCTGTCGCTTGACTACGTGGCAACCGGGCTGCCGAAAGCGGGCGATGTGCTGCACGGCGAACGATTTCTCGATAACGCAAGCCCGTGGTCGCTGTCGTACGTGTGGGTGATGCCGCTCGTACCGGCCATGCCATGAACGACCACGACACAACGCCCCTACCGGCGTCGTGTGAGATGCGATGTCTCTGATTCCTGACTGGGCGCCGAACCTGCACCCACTGGTCATCCATTTTCCGATCGTGTTGATCATCACGGCATTTGTCTGCGATCTGGCCGCTGTGGGGCTCTCGCGTCCTGTCTGGCTTGGCGACGCCGCCCTCGGTCTGTACGGTGCGGCGGCGGCGGCGACCGCCGGTCTTGCGTACTGGAGCGGGCTGGATGCCGGGGCAGACGTGCTGATGCGCGGAGCAGCCCACATCATCGTGCAAGAGCACCAGCGGTGGGCGCTGAGCACCACGGCGTACTTCGGTCTCTTCACCGCTGCGCGCATCGCCGCCAGGCCTCGCGCCCGACGAGCGGGCATGATCGGGGCGCTGCTGTGTCTGGGGGGCGGAGCGCTCGGGATATTTCTCGTTCAGCAGACCGCCGAGCGTGGCGCGCGCCTCGTGTACGAACATGGTGTCGGCGTGATCGCCGCGCCGTGGTCGCGCTGAGAGAAGGCACTTTTCTTGTCGATCCCGGGAGCACCTCAGGCGGGCTCGTTCGCGCGCATTTCACTTCTGCCTAGCAGACGGTCGAGGTGGTCCCCCTGGCAGAAGTCGACTGCCTGCGGTTCCTCTGGAGCTACGCGCTCACGAAATCCGCGCTAGTCCCCTGCAACGTGATTTGTTACGTAAGTCCCGGAGCGCGGCGCCCGGCTGGCAAGGCGCGACGACCGAGAATATTGGGCATATTTGAGGAAGGAGCAACGCCGCCAGCCGGGATGCCCCGCCCAGGAATTGTGCGACGAATTACGTTTCCAGGGGACTAGCTGTGCCGAAGGGAACTGACGCCTCGCGACCGGTTCTCATATAATCCGCCAGAAGAAGACGATCGGTCGGACCCATGACTCAGCCGGTCCGTGCAGGCGGCATCCAGGACTGTCTACTGGGCCGCATTGGAGGAGGCAACACGTGCTTCGACCCCACCTGTTCGCGCTGGCGTGCGCGGCGATTCTGAACGTCGCCGTCGCAGACGCACATATCACCAGAATCGAGATCACCAGTACTGAGTCTCCGACCTTCGAGGGACGGTCGTTTGGTGACGTCGGCCCCTACGAGAAACTGCGTGGCAGGGCCTACGGAGAGGTCGATCCCGAGGATCCCCGCAATGCGGTCATCACGGACATCGAGCTTGCGCCGCGTAATGCGAACGGCATGGTCGAGTACTCGATGGATGTCTACATCCTGAAGCCCGTGGAGCTGCGTCGCGGCAACCACAAGCTCGTCATCGACGTGAACAATCGTGGCAACAAGCGATTCGCGCAGCTGAACAACAGCCCTTTCATGAACGATCCGACCACCGCGGCCGACGCTGGAGAAGCGTTCTTTATGGAGCGAGGCTACACGCTCGCGTGGAACGGCTGGGACATCTCGGCAACGACCGGGGACGATCGTCTGACGATCTCCGTGCCCGTGGCGAGCAATCCTGACGGGTCGGCGCTCACGGGGCCATCGTACGAGTACATCACCGCCAACAACGCCACGACGATGACCTACAGGCTGGCGTATCCAGCGGCGACGTTGGGCAAGAATCAGGCGAAGCTTACCGTCAAGCGGCTTCTCAACGACGTGCCGACGACCATCGAAGCGAGTGGCTGGGAGTTTGTCGATGACAGGACGATCCGCCCGCTGCCGGTCGGAACCGCGTTCGCGCAGAGCCATATCTACGAGTTCACCTACACCGCGAAGGATCCGCTCGTGGCCGGGCTTGGGCTGGCGGCGACGCGGGACTTCATCTCCTTCCTTCGGTATGCGGCAGCCGACGATCGTGGTTCTGCGAACCCGCTGGCGGAGGAAATACAGCATACGTTCAGCTGGACGGTGTCGCAGCCGGGGCGCTACTTGAATGATTTCCAGACGCTCGGCTTCAACGAGGATGAGAGCGGCCGGCGCGTGCTCGACGGCGTACAGAACTGGGTGGCCGGCAGCAGCGGCGTGGCGCTCAATTATCGGTTCGCGCAGACCGCTCGAACCGAACGCAATCGCCAGAATCATTTCTATCCGGAAGGCGTGTTCCCCTTCGCCTATCCGGTGATGCGCGATCCGGTATCCGGCCGATCCGGTGGTCGCGCGGAACGCTGCCTGGCATCGGATACATGCCCGAAGGTCTTCGAGATCAACTCGGCGAACGAGTACTGGGTAAAGGCTGCGTCATTGCTCCACACAGACACAGCGGGCAACGATCTGCCCGATCCAGAACACGTGCGTTTTTTCCTGATTACTGGTGCACAGCACGGGCGTGGCTCGAGCACTCGGGGCGTGTGTCAGCAGCCCCGAAACCCGACGGATGCGTCGCCCGCGATGCGCGCGCTGTTCGTGGCACTGGATGAGTGGGTCGCTGAAGGTGTTGAACCCCCGGCGAGTCGCGTACCACGGGTATCGGATGGAACGGCGGTATTCGCCGAGCCACGCCCAACGACGGTCACGGGGGTCGTGCCTCAGTCCAAACTCGGGTTTCCGAGCATTCCCGGCGTCACGTACACGGGCGTCGTCACGACCCGACACCTCTTCGACTTCGGCCCTTCGTTCGACGAAGGCGTCGTGACGCGCGTGTCGCCCACGTTCGTCGGTCGGCCAACCTATCCGTCCTTCGTGTCGAAGACCGATGAAGACGGGAATGAGGTCGCCGGCATCAGGCTTCCACAGGTGGCGGCACCGGTGGCCACGACGACGGGTTGGGCTCTCCGTCGGGCAGAATTCGGCCTCGACGACGGGTGCGAGGGCGCTGGCCAAAGCATCCCCCTGGCGCGCACCGAGCAGGATCGAAGGCAGGCCAATGACCCACGCCCATCGCTGGAGGAGCGCTACGGGACGCACGCTGGCTACGTGCGGGCGGTCGCTGATGCTGCGCGCGAACTGATGTCGGAGCGCTTGTTACTCGAACGGGATGTGCAGCGCTATATCGACGAGGCCGAGAACAGCAACGTGCTGAGGTAAACCCCCAAGCCCGAATCTCTTATCCGATGCGGCCGTCCTCGTTCGTCGCTCTCAGTAACCGGCGTCAAAGTCGACGACGTACTTGAGCGCTTGCTTCTTCGTATAGCGGCGATAGTTGTCGATGAAGATCGGCACAATCAGTCGCGGATGGCTGACCGCCGCAACGTGCGCGGTCATGGACAGGCCCGGTGTGTGCCATAGCGGACTATCCTGCGGCACGGGTTCCTGATCGAAGACATCGACCGCCGCACCCGACAGCCTCCCATGTCGCAACGCATCAATCAGTGCGGCATCGTTGACCACGTTGCTGCGACCAACATTCACGAAGTACGCGTGTGGCGGGAGTACTCGCAGAGCTGCGCTGTCGAGCAGCTGATCGGTTGCGGGCGTTTGTGGCAGCGTCGAAACCAGGTAGTCGCACTGCTTGAGAAACTCATGGAGTCGCGCGACAGCGAATACTTTCTCGAAACCCTCTGTTGCGGCGCCAGACCGGCTGAGACCGATCGATGTGATGCCGAAGACGGCTGCTGATGTGGCGATGTGCTGGCCGATGGAGCCGGTGCCCATGATGCCAAGACGCTTGCCTGCGAGCACGCCTGACGACTCCGTGAACCAGGTGCGTTTATGCTGTGCCGCCTTGCGCTCGAGAATATTCAGTTCGTGCGCGAGCAGGTAGCCGAGCACGTATGCCGACATCTGTGGTCCGAAGACATCCTTGATTCCCGTGAGCACGTAACCGCGGCGCGGATGCCTGATGAGCGGTGTGACGCCCGCCCAGGAGGACTGCACCCACTCGACGGCGGGCATCTTCTGCAATATCTCGACGATCATCGAAGGGTCACCAAGAACGACCTTTTCGTCGGCGTATGCGTGTAGCGCCGACTCGGCCGACGGACAGCACTTGACGGGTATCCGCGGGTCCTGGCGGGCGGTCTCCTCGGTGAATTCGCCCGCAGCGGCCGTGACAATCAGACAGGCGGGGTGATCAGACATTCGTGTGTCAGCCGTTGACGCTATGCCGGCCCTAATCTTGCCCCAGGATCCTTCGGCATCTTGCGCATTTCGGCGACGAGGCGTCGCCCGCATCGCAAGCGGTTCCAGCAAGTATGGATGTTCGGGAAAGCCCGAACGTTCGGGACTCGATGAGTTGGTGCGGAAGGGGGGATTCCGTAGGACGGATACCGTCCGTCTGGCCCAAGCGCCGGTCGAGTACTAACTGTCGTTCAGCGAACCTGAGCACCGGCCCATGGACGTGGCGTTCAGCTTCTGGGATACCGCAATTCATAAGAGAAAGCGGGGTCACTTGAATCAGTCAATTTGCTGAGTAATTTTGGTGCGGAAGAAAGGACTCGAACCTTCACGATCTTGCGATCGCCAGCCCCTCAAGCTGGCTGATTTGCTGTGCTGATGGGGACTGACGCGTATCCTGCGGACGGGTCGTGAGCTGGAGTGGACTCACGCGCACGCCGGCGACGACTCTATTCGCACAAATTCGCACACGTCGCCGGACCGCTCGCTCCCGCCATCACGACGCTTTGGCCGCCCGCGCCACGGCCCGATGCAGGTCCCAGTCTGCCTGAAGGCGCATCCAGAACTGCGGCGATGTCTTCAGGAGGCGCGCGAGCCGCAGTGCCGTGTCTGCGGTGATGCCGCGCTTGCCCAGTACGATTTCGTTCATTCGGTTGAGCGAGATCTCCAGTCGGCGAGCAGCTTCCACCTGACCAAGTTGCATGGGCTTCAAGAATTCCTCGAGCAGAATTTCACCGGGAGTGATCGCTGGCCCAAGCCAGGTCGGATCCCTAGTGATAGTCTTCGACCGCGACTTCGAAGGCATGTCCGTTCTCCCATCGAAACGTGACCCGATATTGCTCGTTCACGCGAATGCTGTAGCGACCCCTCAGCTGGCCCTTCAGCGGTTTTAGCCGATGACCCGGAGGCGACTCCAGGTCGTCGATCCGCACTGAGACTGGCCGGTGAGCGTGGTCTGTGCGTCCCCCGCACCATGGGTGATAAGGGGCAGCAGGGCCTTACGCAAACTTCATCACCGTTGCGTTGGTGGCTGGGATTTGACGATTGGCCTAGCAGGCTGCTGAAAAACTCCGTGAAATGGGATCGACAGATCGATCCCGGCGTACTACCATGCTCCCAACACCGCTGAAGGGAGCCCCATCATGCGCGGACACGATGAGCAAAGCACTCACATGTTCAGCTACCTGTCGCCGGAACAGCGCGTGCCAGCCGACCATCCGCTCCGCGCGGTTCGCGCGCTGACGGACGAAGCGCTGAGAACGATGTCGCGCAGGTTCGCCGGCCTGTACGCCAACACAGGGCGTCCGTCGATCCCGCCGGAACAGCTGCTGCGCGCGTTGTTGCTGCAGGTGCTCTACACGGTGCGGAGCGAGCGGCTGCTGATGGAAGAGCTCAATTACAACCTGCTGTTCCGCTGGTTCGTGGGCTTGAATTTGGACGACCCGGTTTGGCATCCCACCACGTTTACCAAGAATCGCGACCGGCTGCTGGCGGGCGATCTCGCGGCCGCCTTCTTTGATGCGGTGCAGGCCCACGCGCGGGCGGCCGGGCTGCTCTCGGACGAACACTTCACTGTGGATGGGACCCAATTGGAAGCGTGGGCCAGCCTGAAGAGCTTTCGGTGCCGGGACGCGGCGGAGAGCGACCCGCCCGATGACCCCGGGAATCCCACGGTCAACTTCCACGGGGAGCGGCGGCGCAACGACACGCACCAGTCGACGACCGATCCGGAGGCGATGCTGCCTCGGAAGGGCCAGGGGAAGGAAGCCAAGCTGGCGTATCTGGGCCACGTGCTGCTGGACAATCGACAGGGACTTGTCGCCAACGTCTGCGCGACTCACGCGACGGGGACCGCCGAACGCGAGGCAGCGGCGCTGTTGCTGGAGGCCAGCGCGCCGCCGGGCAGCACGGTCGGGGCGGACAAGGGCTACGATGTGGCAAGCTTTGTGGCCGCTGTCCGTATCCGGGCCGTCACGCCCCACGTTGCTCAGAAGGTCCGCTGGAGTGCGATCGATGGCCGGACCACGCGGCATGCGGGCTATCACGTCAGTCAGCGGAAACGGAAACTCGTAGAACAGGTCTTTGGCTGGATGAAGACCGTCGGCGGCTTGCGCAAACTCCGGCATCGCGGTGTCGCCCTCGTGGATTGGCAGCTTACCTTCGCCGCCACGGTCTATAACTTGGTCCGGCTGCGGAATCTGGAGGCGAGGTGTCCCTGATCACCGGCCGCGCGTGTCGCCGGCCCCTTGATCGGGGCCAGCGCACAGCCGTGCGCACCGTTGTCGGTCGGTGGTGACTCGCATGATCCTTAGAAAACGGCCCGATCACCCGGGTTCTTCAGCAGCCTGCTAGTGCTCCAGATGCGAACGGTACCGTCGTTGCCACCGGAAGCCAACCAGCCACCATCTGGGCTCATAGCTAGCGTGGTGACCAAGCCATCATGGCCAGTCAATTCACCAACCAAGCGCCCCGTCCTCACTTCCCATACTCGGATCGTTTCGTCAAGGCCGCCCGTCAGCAAGTGTTCCCGGTCGCCGCTGAATGCAAGCTCGATCTGTCGCCCGCGCCCGCCAAAAACTGAACGGTTCCCCGGCACTTCTAGAGTGCGCAGTTCGAATTCGTTCGTGAGATGGTCCATTCCGGACACATGGGTTACAGATCATTCCGGCGACATAGGTAACACTTTCGGACCAAATGGGTTACCGATCGGTTCAAGGCGGCTGGTTTCGTCATCGAAGTAGCCGAGATCGTACTGCATGAAGCTCACGAGCCAGACGCGGTCGCTCACTTGCCGCACGCCGACGTTCTGGCCCGCGAACACCAAGCTCAGATTGATCTTGCGCCGTTTGTAGCAGATGCGGCCGCAGGTCGTCACGGTGGCCGTCCAGTCATGCCACGGATAGTCCAGGTCGCTGAGCCCCTGATACGGTCGAGGTGACGGCCGGTAGACCTCACCAGGGACCTGCATGCCCAGCGCTTGATGGGGGCGTTCGTGGTTGAAGCGTTCGAGGAAGGCATCGAAGCGCGCCTGCTGTTGCAGGACGTTGGCCACGGCCGGCTTGGTGGCTTCGGTTTTCAACGTCAGATGCATCCGCTCGTGGCGGCCGTTCTGCTCGGGGTGCCCGGGCTGGATGCGCTCGATGTCGATCCCCAAGCGTAACCACCAGACCGACAACTTGCTGAGGCCATACAGGGCATTGGGGGACGCAAAGGGCACCCCATTGTCGGTCCGGATAGCGCTGGGGAGCCCGAAGTCCTTGAAGGTGCGCTCAAAGACGGCGAAGGCATACCGCTCCTGCGTCGTCGAGAGGGCGTCGCAGGTAATCAGGTACCGGCTGGCGAAGTCGGTGACGGTCAAGGGATAGCAGTAGCGTCGATTCGCGAGCATGAACTCGCCCTTGTAGTCGGCGCACCACAGGGCGTTGGGCTGCGTCGGCCGGGACAGCGTCGTGCCCTCGGCTCGATGGCGGCGCCGGCGGCGATGCGTCACCAACCCATGCCGATCCAGCACGGCATGGACCGTGCTGATCGCCGGACACTGCACCGCCGGGCACCGGCGGCGAAGGCGCTCGCGGATCTTGGGTGCGCCCCAATTGGGATACTCCCGCTTCAACCTGACGATCCACTGCTCAATAGCCAGCGGGAGCTGGTTGGCGTGTCGGTAGGGCCGCCGGCTCCGATCCGTCAGTCCGTGCACCCCACAGTCCTTGTAGCGGTCGTAAATCTTGTAGCCGGTCTTCCGGGAGATGCCGAACTCTTTACAGAGGGCCGCCATCTTCTCGCCATCGAGCCGGCGGGCTATGAATCGGAGACGCTCGTCCACGACATGACACTCCTTCCAAGGCATGACACCCTCCCATCTCGGGGGAGCGTGTCACCCATGTCTCCGGAATGAAATGTCACCCTTGTCTCAGTAAGGGCAGATCCCACAAAACGACGCTCCCGGCGTCGTCCCCAGATGCCAGCAAGGTTCCGTCACCACTCGCGGCGAGTGACAGGATAGCTGGTTGTGCCAAGTAGGACCGCCGCGCAACGTGCCCTGGCAGGACGGTCTCTTCAGCACCAGATTCTGCATCCAAGATCTGAATCTCGCGTGAAGCTACCGCCACACGGCGGCCGTCAGGGAAAAAGCGGATCACATTGGGTGAGGACCTTCTCCACGAGTCCCTATGCCGCCAGGACGACAACTTCACGAAATCGGGTGGAGCCAAGTGAAAGAAGTGCAACGGGTGATTCGCAGGTATGCCCACGGCGGCGTTCATCGACACTGGAGACAGATCGAAGGCGTGGACGTTGCCCGCATTGGTATTCGAAATATTGCTCATGCTCCGTAGGTAACCCGGCTCGATCATCACCTGCCGACGAGGAACTGGTTGTAAAACTAGAGTTACACTCACCTCTTCCCCGTCTCGCACGATGAGAAGTGGCAACCGCCTGCCGGGTTGACCACCCAGGTCGGCTAGGTCGCCAGTCGCCGAGTTTCCAGACACTTGTCCAATGACGTCGTCCACCTGTATTCTGGCCCGCTCTGCGGCACCGTCAGAGAGGACTCTCTCGACAAGATAGCCCCCCCTCGGTGCCCTTCTCCGCCGGGCCTCGTCTGACATCACTTCGAGAAGACTGACCTCCATCCCACTACTTCCTTCCGTCTCTCCTAGGTTCCAGAGGAGAATTTCAAACCTCGCAGGAGTGACGAGCCAGTCCCCATCCTGAGCGAAGCGCGGAAGAAACCTCCGTGAGGCACCACGGGTGGATAGTCCAATGCCTCCCCCCCCCGGGTAGTCAAGAAAACGTGTGTGGATGTCCGTTGGCAGATCCCAAAGATCAATATCTGCGCGCAAACCGGAGATAGAGCCGTCCCTCTGCCCTCGAACGATTGCGATACTGCTGCCGCTTGGACTGATTGCTAAGTCCATTACCTCTGTTGTACCGACGTAGTACTGATCGACCTGACGAAATACCTGGGGAGCTGCAGGATAGGGAAGGATCGTCGGCGTACTCCGGGCACTATCAGGGGGCACTTCGAGATCGGTCAACATGTTACCCACCGATTCAGTAGAGGCAGACGGCAGCCGGTTGGTTGTGACAAACCACCCGGGACGCTGAATCTGAATCACCAACGTAAGGAGGGCGATCGCTGCGAATACGAGCAGAAGTCCTACCCTTGGTGTCGAGCGGGAGGACTGTACACTCTGTGCGGGCGGCGGCCCGGCCCCGCCGGGCGCAGCGGATGGAGCAGTTGCAGAAGGTGGCGGCGGTGATGGCGGCGCAGTAGTGGCCCTGTGAGGGCGGCGAGATGTGCCCTGCCGTTCGGCTCGCAGCGCCGTGAGCTTTGCATCGTAGACAGTTCGCGCTTGCGGAGACTTCAAGACTTCGTACGCGGCGTTGATTTCTTCAAGCTTCTTACCAGCTTCGGCTCTGAGTCGCTCTAGCAGGCTGCTGAAAAACTCCGTGAAATGGGATCGACAGATCGATCCCGGCGTACTACCATGCTCCCAACACCGCTGAAGGGAGCCCCATCATGCGCGGACACGATGAGCAAAGCACTCACATGTTCAGCTACCTGTCGCCGGAACAGCGCGTGCCAGCCGACCATCCGCTCCGCGCGGTTCGCGCGCTGACGGACGAAGCGCTGAGAACGATGTCGCGCAGGTTCGCCGGCCTGTACGCCAACACAGGGCGTCCGTCGATCCCGCCGGAACAGCTGCTGCGCGCGTTGTTGCTGCAGGTGCTCTACACGGTGCGGAGCGAGCGGCTGCTGATGGAAGAGCTCAATTACAACCTGCTGTTCCGCTGGTTCGTGGGCTTGAATTTGGACGACCCGGTTTGGCATCCCACCACGTTTACCAAGAATCGCGACCGGCTGCTGGCGGGCGATCTCGCGGCCGCCTTCTTTGATGCGGTGCAGGCCCACGCGCGGGCGGCCGGGCTGCTCTCGGACGAACACTTCACTGTGGATGGGACCCAATTGGAAGCGTGGGCCAGCCTGAAGAGCTTTCGGTGCCGGGACGCGGCGGAGAGCGACCCGCCCGATGACCCCGGGAATCCCACGGTCAACTTCCACGGGGAGCGGCGGCGCAACGACACGCACCAGTCGACGACCGATCCGGAGGCGATGCTGCCTCGGAAGGGCCAGGGGAAGGAAGCCAAGCTGGCGTATCTGGGCCACGTGCTGCTGGACAATCGACAGGGACTTGTCGCCAACGTCTGCGCGACTCACGCGACGGGGACCGCCGAACGCGAGGCAGCGGCGCTGTTGCTGGAGGCCAGCGCGCCGCCGGGCAGCACGGTCGGGGCGGACAAGGGCTACGATGTGGCAAGCTTTGTGGCCGCTGTCCGTATCCGGGCCGTCACGCCCCACGTTGCTCAGAAGGTCCGCTGGAGTGCGATCGATGGCCGGACCACGCGGCATGCGGGCTATCACGTCAGTCAGCGGAAACGGAAACTCGTAGAACAGGTCTTTGGCTGGATGAAGACCGTCGGCGGCTTGCGCAAACTCCGGCATCGCGGTGTCGCCCTCGTGGATTGGCAGCTTACCTTCGCCGCCACGGTCTATAACTTGGTCCGGCTGCGGAATCTGGAGGCGAGGTGTCCCTGATCACCGGCCGCGCGTGTCGCCGGCCCCTTGATCGGGGCCAGCGCACAGCCGTGCGCACCGTTGTCGGTCGGTGGTGACTCGCATGATCCTTAGAAAACGGCCCGATCACCCGGGTTCTTCAGCAGCCTGCTAGTACCAGGAGGACGGTTATTCCGATCAATGCACCCTTCGTGTTCATCACTGTCTCCATGTTGGCCCTGGGCCGCACACATCCCACGCTCTCGTCCAGAGCAAGGATATCGATCTCCCAGGCCCCCAGACCCCGGTATCATGTGTCGTTTCAGGTGAGAAGTCACCTGCGCGGCGCGAGCCGGCGCGTCGGAGGTCACGGTGTATGCACGAGGTGAACAATGACTGATGTGTCGAAGAAGGTGTGGTGTGTACTCTCGATGGTGGCCGCTCTTGCCAGCGCTCAGGCGGTCGTGGAGGCCCAGACGGTGATCGTGCCCGTGCCTCGGGTCGAAGGTCCCGCCGCGGTGACGAGCGATTCGCGTCCGTTCATGGGTCTGGACCATGCGTTCCAGCCGATCGATCTGGCTTCCCTCGGATACGTGGAGGAAGAGTTCTTCGTGAGCGGCACCGCCAATGTGTACGACTGGGCTTCCACCGGAACGGTGAGTGTGCGGACGCCTGATGCGCCGTACACCACCCGCGTGCTTGTGCGGCGGCCGGTCGATCCAACACGTTTCAGCGGCAACGTCATCGTCGAGATCCTCCACGCGCCGCGCGGCCACGATTGGGCGCTGATGTGGGGGTGGTCGCACGACTACTTCCTCGACCATGGCGATGCCTGGGTGGGCGTGACGATGGTTGGCGCCGCGGCGCAGGCTTTACAGCGCTTCGACCCTGAGCGGTACGCGTCGATCTCGTTCGCGAATCCGACGCCGACCGAGGCGTGTGCTCCGGGCGGCAACGGCCCGAACGCCAACACGCCGGTGACGTCGGAGGTGGAGGACGGCTTGCGGTGGGACATGATCAGCCAGGTCAGCGCGCTGCTCAAGAGCGACGTTCCGTCCAGGCCACTGGCCGATCTCGACGTGGAGTACGTGTATCAGACGACGTAGAACCCGGCGCAGCTGACCTACATCAATGCGATCCACTCGCTGGCCCGTCTCGCCGACGATCGGCCGGTCTACGATGGCTACCTCGTCAAGAGTGGACGAGTGCCCACGCGCATTCGTCGTTGCAGCGAGGCGATCAGGAATGGCGACCCGCGGCAGGCGCCGCGCGACATCGACGTGCCGGTGATCAACCTGCAGATGGAAGGGGATGTCCTCAACGCCCTCGGCGCCAGGCGCCCAGACAGCGATGAGCCGGGCGATCTGTTTAGGCTCTACGAGATTGCCGGCGTGGCGCACTTCGACAGCTCTCCGTTTCGCGGAGGCGGCGTGCCCTCGGTCGCGGACATGCGTGCCGTGGGCGGCAACGTGCTGACGCTCGACACGCCGCTTGCCGGATACCAGATGGCCGTCCCGTTTGATCGCGACATGCAGTGCGATCCGCCCGTGCTCACAGAGCAGCCTGTGCTCCGCTACCTGTTCAACGGCGCGTTCGCGAGCCTGGATCGCTGGGTGCGGACCGGCACGCCGCCGGCACGTGCCGACCGGCTCGAGGTCAAGGACGCCGGCACGGCTCAAGCCAGTTTCGCTGTCGACGAGTTCGGTCACGCGAAGGGAGGCGTTCGGACGCCGTACGTCGACGTCCCGACGGCCACTTACTCCGTCCACCATACCGGCCCGGCGGGGGCCACGTGTCGTCAGTACGGCTACCGCGATCCGTTCGATTGGGCGCGCCTGGAGGCCGTCTACGGGGGCTACGCCGGCTACAGGCAACAGGTGGAGGAGGCCGTCGATCGGTACGTACGGGATGGCTGGGTGACCGAATCAGATGGGCAGAAGATCAGGGCCGAGCTCGTCGCTATCACGCCACCCCCGGCGCCGGCTGGCAGTCGGTAGCGGCAGGTCTGACTCTCACACCGCTTCTCCTGTAACGCGGGTATGATGCGTGGCAAACCGGGGTCGCAGTGACGAACGGCGAGGAGAAGTTGCACATGGGCAAGCGAACGAACGGCCGGAACTTCGGCGCTGTGGTTGCGGCCGGCATGGCGGCGTTCCTGGCCCTGTCACCGGGCGTCGCAGTTGCTCAGGCGACCGCTGGCGCAGCGGCAGCGTCGAACGTGCCGCGCACCCCGGACGGCCAACCCGACATCCAGGGGTGGTGGGACAGCGATGCGTACACCCCGGACCTCGAGACAGGACTCACCGACCCGGTGACGGCCCAGCTTCAGGGGCAACCCGCTCCGAATCCGGCTGACGCGGTCAGCATCGTGGTCGATCCACCCGACGGCCGCATCCCCTATCAGCCGTGGGCGGCGGCGAAACGGGTCGCGATCCCGTCACATCGAAGAGGCCCCAGCAGCACCGGAGTGACCGAAACCGTACGGGATGTACGCCCGCGGACGTTTTGCCTTCACGGCATGCCGCGCAGCGGGTTGTACGACTTTCAGATCACGCAAATACCTGGCTACGTCATTCTGGCGTGGGAGTTCAGCCATGCGTATCGCGTCATCCCGTTGACAGACCGGCCGCACATTGCGCCGAATATCAAGCTCGTCATGGGAGATTCCAGAGGGCGGTGGGAAGGCAATACTCTGGTTGTGGACACGACGAACGTCAACGACTGGGACTGGTTCGACTACACGGGCTCGTTCCATAGCGACGCGATGACTGTCGCTGAACGTTTCACCGTCGTTGATGCCGACACCCTGGACTACCAGTACACCGTTACCGATCCGCGGGTGTTCACGCGCCCGTGGACGGTGGCGATCCAGCTCACGCGCGCTACGCGGCCCGAGAGCTACGAGCTCTGGGAGTCTGCGTGCGTCGAGGGCGAACGCGGGGTCGAGTCGTTGCTCGGCCAGGATCCGAGGTAGCCGCAGGCGATCGCACCGTACCGCAGGCAGGAGACTGATGGGCATGATGGGGAATCGCTTGATGAAGATGCGGTGGGTGGTGGGCGCAGCCGTGCTGCTCTCGCTTGCCGTGCCTGTCGCAGGTCAGACCCCTCCGACTGCTGGCACGATCCAGCGGATGGTGGACGGGAAACCCGATCTGTCCGGGCTGTGGCAAGCCATGAGCCGGGCCAACGACGACATTCGCCCTCATTCCGCGGGACGTGACCTACCCGCGAGTCTCGGTGTCGTGGACGGCCACGAGCTGCCGTACCTCCCGGAGGCGCTGGCCACACAGCAGGAGAACTATGCCAACCGCGCGACGATGGACACCGAAGCGAAGTGCTTTTTGCCTGGCGTCCCGCGCATCATGTACATGCCGTTCCCCTTTCAGGTGGTGCAGACCTCTGACCACATCCTGATGTTGTTCGAGTACGCGCATGCCACCCGCAACATCTTCATGGACAAGCCGCATCCGGAAGGGCCGATCGAATGGTGGATGGGCGACTCGCAGGGCCACTGGGAAGGCGATACGCTCGTCGTTGATGTCGTGCACTTCACCAACTAGACGTGGTTCGATCGCGCCGGCAACTTTCATAGCGAGGCCATGCATCTGGTCGAACGCTACACGCCGATTGGACCAGACCACATCCGCTACACGGCCACCGTCGAAGACCCGAACGTCTTCACGCGCCCGTGGACGATGGAACTCACCCTCTACCGGCAGAAGGAGCCGAACGCCCAGTTGCTGGACTATGAATGCTACGGCTTCGTACTCGACGAGGTCCCGATCGAGTTTCCCGACGAAGGTTAGGGGGAGGTTAGCACCGGCGTGTCTCGGATCTTCTGCGCGTCGGTCTCTGTCAGCCACCGCTCGGCCACTGCCCGGTCCAGTGAGTCGCTCAACCCACTCAGGAAGTTCGAATAGGACCCGTACAGCGCCTCGAGGCGCGCCCAATCAAAGGGCTCGCTGTATCCGAAGTTCCCGCCGCACCCCGGACTCGTGCCATGCCCCGCATGGTAGGTAGCGGTCGGCACGTCCACGTAGGGTGTGCGGACGCCGCCCACCGCAATACCGAACTCGTCGGTGGCCAGGCGTGCCTCCGGACTTCCAGCATCTCTGACCTCGATGCGAGCGGCGCGGGGAGCTGGCGTGCCCTGTCGTACCCACCGGTCGAGGTTCGCAAACGAGCTGTGGAAGATATCGCTGAGCAACGGCTGTCCGCTTACGATCTCGGTGGGCTTACACCGGCCCGGTTCGTTCAATGGCGCCGCCAGTGTGTAGGGAGCGATGGCGGCTGAGAATCGTCGTGTCACTACTTGTCCGCCGACCGCCACATGGTCGTCCATCATCGCTGTCGACCACCGATACGGTGCATCGCCTGAGTGCGCCGTGCCTGGAACTTCGTACAAACGGTACTGGTCGCCCGGCTCATCGCTGTCGGGACGCCTGACGGCAAGCCGGCCCAGGACATCGTTTTCCTGCAACACATTGATCACGGGCACGCCGGCATCATTCGTGACGTTCCTGGGATCGCCGGTGGCGGGTGCGGCCGCACACCGACGGATGCGGCCGGCCCGGTTGGCGCTCTTGGTCAGGTGGCCGTCATAGACCGGCCCGCCGTCTGCCAGCATCGAGTGGGGTTGAATCGCGTGGATGTAGGTCTGATGGCCAGCGTCCTGTGTCGTGAGATACACGTACTCCACGGTCAGGTCGGCGAGGGGTCGGGAAGGCATCGCGCTCTTGAGCAACGCGCCGACCTGGCTGATCATGTCCCAGCGCAGGCCCTCTTCCACGTCGGAGGTCCGCGGTGCGTTGGCGTTGGCGTCGTTTCCACCGGGGGCACACGCCTCGCTCGGGTTCGGGTTGTCCCACGAGAGCGACGCGTACCGAGCAGGATTGAACTGCTGCAGCGCCTTGGTCGCCTCAGGGCTCATGGTGACGAGCACGTAGGCGTCGCCGTGCTCCAGGACGTACTGATGAGACCAACCCCACATCAGCGGGAAATCGATGCCGCGCGGCGCATGACCCAGTTCCACGATGACGTTGCCGCTGAAACGCGCCCCGTCAACCGGGCGTCTGACCAGGATGCGGGTGGAGTACGGGGCGTTCGGTGTCTTCACGCTCAGTGAGCCGTCGGCCGCCCAGTCGTACACGTTGGCAGAGCCGCTGACGAAGTACTCCTGTTCCATGTAGCCCACGCTCGCCAAGTCCATGGGTTCGGTCAGTCGATCGGCTGCCAGAAACGGATACGACGTCGCGGTGACCGGGATCGGCCCGGTCACGTCCGGAACCGGCGTCGTACCAGAGGGCTGGCTTTGCGCGCCCGCCACACCCGTGCCCCAGATGAGGCCGACGACGGAAGCGAGAAGAGCAGTCCGATATTTCCTCGGCAGTCCACTCATGTTTGGCTCCTTCGATCTCCTGCTAGCTGACCACGAGACGTCCCGCCGCCGTCGCGACGACACCGCTCGGCGACGATCCTATCCGCAAGTCGGGTCTGCGCCGCGGCGGCCCAGCCTCTCGTTGCGACTCGCGCGCATTTCCGCTTACTATGGCGCACGCGCGGTCGGGCTGCCACGATTACCGACGCTGGTGGTCGCGTGCGGACATCACGGACAGAGGAGCTTGCCACGACGTGCGGCAGGACATTCAACATGAGATTTACAGGGGGTCGTCAATGACAGCTCGCCGCACCAACCGTATCGAGATGGGTCGTCTGCTGGCGCTGGGCGCGGTGTCAGCCGTCACCGCCGGGATCCTCCTGGCCAGTCCGCTGACGGCTCGGGCGCAGAACAGCCAGTCGGCGCTGGCGCAGGATCCGGCCTGCCAGGCGGTGGGGGCGGCGGCCGCCGGGGCGGCGATGCCAACGGGCCAGGACGTGGCCGTCCTGCGGTGGCTTGGCACGGCGAACTACGAACTGTCCTACCGCGGACAGATTCTGCTCTTCGACGCGTTCTACTCGCGCGTGCCCCCGGCGCGGCCGCTCGGCGTGCTGCCGAGCGAACTCACGCAAGCCGATGCGATCTTCATCGGACACGGCCACTGGGATCACATCGCCGACGCGCCGGAGGTGGCCGAGCAAACCGGCGCCATGGTGTACGGTGGCCCGCCGTCGACCGAGTGGCTGGCGACGATGGGCGTTCCCGAAGGCCAGTTGATGACGTGGACGGGGGGCGAGACGAAACAATTCGACGGCTTCACGGTCCGGGCCATTCACGGTCAGCACAGCGGCTCCCGCCCGCCGGCAGTGGGGAGGCTCATGTCGCTCTACGGCGAGTCGATCGACGAGCTAGTCCGGCCGCAAACCGCGGAAGAGGAAGGGCGGCTGAAAGAGCTAAGGTCGCGGGGTGCGCGCGGTCCCAGAATTGGCGCTGAAGGAACGCTCAACTATCTGATTACGTTCGACGACGGTTTTCGGATCGTCTACGCGGATACCAACGGCGCCATCACCGATGAAGCGAAGGCAGTAATGGCGAACATTCCGAGGACCGACATCACGATCGTGCCGTACGCGGGCCGGTTCAACGCCGCGAGGCAAAACCAGGACTCGATGCCCTACGTGCACACGTACAAGCCGCGGGTGGTGCTGCCCAGCCATCACGAGGACGAAACGGGTGTTGGCGCGCACTTCGACATGCCGGTGTACGGACTGGGCATGGCCGTGCGCGAAGCATTCCCTGACGCGCGGACGATCGATCCGCTCTACCTGTCGGCGCTCTGCTTCGACACCAAGACGAAGGACCTGTTCGTCGGGAAGTAAACGACCACGCCGCCCGTTACGTTTGTCAGGGACGGCTGGCGTCTTCCAGTGCAGCTACGCGTGCCTTGCCGCATCCGAGCATGATCGACAGGTACCGGTCGAATCGCTCTGCCCCGTAGAAGAACGGGTTGGGGCCGTCGGGGTTCCGTCGCCGTTCCTCCAGCCACGTCAGGGTGTCGCCCAGAATGCCAGCGTGCGCGTTGATCGCCACGGCTGCCTTGAGCGGCTTGGCGATCGCGTTGAAGACGTGTTCGAACGCCGCGGCGGACTCACGTGTGGGCATCTGTGTTCCGCCAAAGAAGATAGCCGAGTACTGCTGTCCTTCATGCGTCACTGGGACAAGGACCCCAAGGGCACCAGGCGTGTGGCCCGGCAGGAGCGCCAGCGTCAGCGTTGTATCACCCAGCGTCAGCTCCTGACCCGTGGTCGCGTCCATGCCACGCTTGGCGAGCGGTCGCTCCGGCGTCTGTGCCGGCAGCGTCAGATCCCAGTCCGGCCCGCCCATCATCACCTTCGCGCCGTACGTCTCCTGAAGATACGCCGCGCCACCGGTATGATCGGTCTGTCCTGGATGTCCATGCGACAGGATGATGTACTTGATATCGGCGGGGTCGAGCCCGAGTGTTTCGAGGCCCGGCACGATCACGTCCCGAGCTTCCTCGGTGTTATTGAGGGTGTCGAGCAGAATGATGCCGTCGCTGGTGGTGATCACCCACCCGTTCTGGCTGTTGAACCCTAGCAGGCTGCTGAAGAACCCGGGTGATCGGGCCGTTTTCTAAGGATCATGCGAGTCACCACCGACCGACAACGGTGCGCACGGCTGTGCGCTGGCCCCGATCAAGGGGCCGGCGACACGCGCGGCCGGTGATCAGGGACACCTCGCCTCCAGATTCCGCAGCCGGACCAAGTTATAGACCGTGGCGGCGAAGGTAAGCTGCCAATCCACGAGGGCGACACCGCGATGCCGGAGTTTGCGCAAGCCGCCGACGGTCTTCATCCAGCCAAAGACCTGTTCTACGAGTTTCCGTTTCCGCTGACTGACGTGATAGCCCGCATGCCGCGTGGTCCGGCCATCGATCGCACTCCAGCGGACCTTCTGAGCAACGTGGGGCGTGACGGCCCGGATACGGACAGCGGCCACAAAGCTTGCCACATCGTAGCCCTTGTCCGCCCCGACCGTGCTGCCCGGCGGCGCGCTGGCCTCCAGCAACAGCGCCGCTGCCTCGCGTTCGGCGGTCCCCGTCGCGTGAGTCGCGCAGACGTTGGCGACAAGTCCCTGTCGATTGTCCAGCAGCACGTGGCCCAGATACGCCAGCTTGGCTTCCTTCCCCTGGCCCTTCCGAGGCAGCATCGCCTCCGGATCGGTCGTCGACTGGTGCGTGTCGTTGCGCCGCCGCTCCCCGTGGAAGTTGACCGTGGGATTCCCGGGGTCATCGGGCGGGTCGCTCTCCGCCGCGTCCCGGCACCGAAAGCTCTTCAGGCTGGCCCACGCTTCCAATTGGGTCCCATCCACAGTGAAGTGTTCGTCCGAGAGCAGCCCGGCCGCCCGCGCGTGGGCCTGCACCGCATCAAAGAAGGCGGCCGCGAGATCGCCCGCCAGCAGCCGGTCGCGATTCTTGGCAAACGTGGTGGGATGCCAAACCGGGTCGTCCAAATTCAAGCCCACGAACCAGCGGAACAGCAGGTTGTAATTGAGCTCTTCCATCAGCAGCCGCTCGCTCCGCACCGTGTAGAGCACCTGCAGCAACAACGCGCGCAGCAGCTGTTCCGGCGGGATCGACGGACGCCCTGTGTTGGCGTACAGGCCGGCGAACCTGCGCGACATCGTTCTCAGCGCTTCGTCCGTCAGCGCGCGAACCGCGCGGAGCGGATGGTCGGCTGGCACGCGCTGTTCCGGCGACAGGTAGCTGAACATGTGAGTGCTTTGCTCATCGTGTCCGCGCATGATGGGGCTCCCTTCAGCGGTGTTGGGAGCATGGTAGTACGCCGGGATCGATCTGTCGATCCCATTTCACGGAGTTTTTCAGCAGCCTGCTAGGATGGCTCCGTGACCGCCAAGGCCATGCCGCAGGCTCTGCCGCGTTTCGTGGAGTTCAATCGCGCGCAGTGGGCTCGTTTGCGGGCGTCCACTCCGTTGCCCTTGTCCGAGGCCCAGCTGAGCGGCCTCGTGGGTCTCAACGAGCGGGTCTCGCTCGATGAGGTCGCCGACGTCTATCTACCGTTGTCGCGTCTTCTCAATCTGTACGTTGGCGCGACGCAAACCCTGCATGACGCGACGGCGACCTTCCTGGGATCGACGGGACGGCGCGTACCGTTTGTGATCGGACTCGCCGGGAGCGTGGCGGTGGGGAAGAGCACCACGTCGCGCATCTTGCAGGCGCTGCTGGCGCGGTGGCCCAGTCACCCTCAGGTTGATCTGATCACGACCGACGGCTTTCTCTGGCCGAGGCGAGAGCTCGACGCGCGCGGACTCATGGAGCGAAAGGGTTTTCCGGAGAGCTACGATGTGCGGCGCCTCGTGCAGTTCATGGCCGACCTGAAATCGGGTGTGTCGGAAGTCTGCGCGCCGGTGTACTCACACTTGTTGTATGACCTCGTCGATGGTGAGACACACTGCATTCGTCAGCCTGACATCGTCATCGTCGAAGGGCTCAATGTGCTGCAGACAGGCTCGGGTCGCGCACCGATGTTCGTTTCCGATTTTTTCGACTTCTCGATCTACGTGGATGCACACGAGGCCGACATCGAACAGTGGTACGTCGAGCGCTTTCTGACTCTGCACGACACCGTCTTCCGCGACCCGTCCTCGTACTTCCATCGGTACGCCATGCTGACGACGGACGAGGCGACCGACGTCGCGCGAGGGGTGTGGCAGACAATCAATCTGGTCAATCTGCGTGAGAACGTGCAGCCAACACGCGAGCGTGCGCACCTCATCCTCGAGAAAGGGCGTGACCACGCGGTGCGCCGCGTGAAGCTGCGGAAACTCTAGTGGGCTGCTAGGCTCGGCTGACCGGACGTGCCTGGAACTGCGGCTCCAGCCAGGCCGCGAAGCGTCTGAACGCCTCGCCACGGTGCGAGATGCGCGCCTTGGTGTCTTCGCCGACCTCGGCGAGCGTGCATCCGGAGGGAGGGTGGTAGAAGATCGGGTCATAGCCGAAACCGCCCGCACCGCTCGGGGCGTCGGCGATGCGGCCCTCAACCGTGCCCGTCGTTTCATACACCACCGTTCCCGTACGAACCACGGCCAGCGCACAGACGAATCGCGCGTCCCACGCGCGCGGGTGCGCCTCATCGAGTCGCCCGTAGATGTCTGAGAGACGCTCTGGATACGTCGCATCGGGTCGCAGGAACCGCGCCGAGTGCACCCCTGGCTCGCCGGCCAACGCGTCGATTACCAGCCCTGAGTCCTCGGCCACCGAATATTGCGGACGGTCGGCTGCCGGATCAGCCTGCGCCGCAGCGTCGTAGTACAGCGCCTTGAGGCGCGCGTTGCCGGCGAACGTCGCGGCGGTCTCCTCCGGTTCCGGAGCAGGCCTCAGGTCTCGCAGTGTGCTGATCTCGACTGGCAGGTGTTGGAGGATCCGTCGAATCTCGGCTAGCTTCTCCGGATTGGACGTGGCGACCAGGAGGCGTGCCATCGAGGGAGCGGTTACTTGTTCAGAATCTGTCCGACAAATTCGCGCTGGAGCGCGAAGAGCTGGCGGACACCCGTGTCGCCGAGGTCCAGCAGGCGGTTCAGTCCTTCGCGTCCAAAGGGCACCGCCTCGGCCGTGCCCTGGAGCTCGATGTACTGTCCGCTACCAGTCTTCACGATGTTCATGTCGACGTCGGCCTTCGAGTCTTCGGCGTACGCCAGATCGAGCATCGCTTCGCCACCGACGATGCCCACGCTCGTGGCCGCGACGTAATCCTGTACCGGCATCGTACGAATTTGGTCCCGCTCGCGCATTTTTTGAAGCGCCAGAACAAGCGCCACGAACGCGCCGGTGATCGACGCTGTCCGCGTGCCCCCGTCTGCCTGGATGACGTCGCAGTCCAGGGTGATGGTGCGCTCTCCCAATGCCTCGAGGCGTGTCACGGTCCGCAGGGATCGACCGATCAGACGCTGGATTTCCTGGGTGCGACCACCCACTTTGCCCCGCGTCGACTCACGCTGGGAGCGAGTGTTGGTGGCGCGTGGGAGCATGCCGTATTCGGCGGTGACCCATCCTTTGCCAGTGTTGCGTCGAAACGGAGGTACCCGGTCTTCCACGCTGGCAGTGCAAATAACCTTCGTCTGGCCCGCTTCGATAAGAACGGATCCTTCGGCGTGTACCAAGTAATCGGGAGTCAGGCGGGTCGGGCGGAGCTGTTCAAGGAGACGACCATCAACGCGCATCGCTCCACTCTAGTGCATAACCGCGTACTTACCGCGCACTGCTCGCTCGACGCACCATCGACATGTCCGACTCCAGCGGTCGCCGCAGGTCGACGTGCCCTGCCAGGGTGTCGGCTTCGCGGCCATCGATCAGAATTTGCACTCGCTGAATGGTCGCCAGGTTCGCGGTCACGGCGTGCACGATGGCATAGACCGCGAGCAGCTCCGCGGAGGTGCCCCCCATGTGACGTGCGCTGGTCTCGAAGCTCAGATCCACGAAGGCATCGCCTCGTTCGGTCACGTAAAACGCGCGGAGCTGCGTGCCTTCTGGAATGACGGACCCGTACGGCGGCGGAGGGTGTTGTAGTTGCGCGGTTAGGATGGCTCGGCCTTGGGCCACAGGTCCCTCCGCGAGTGCAACCTCTTGCAGGACCGGGACCAGGGCGAGGCCATCGGCAGAGGCGAAAAACAGCGTGGCTGCGATGCGCGCCACCTCAGATGACATGGCCGGTTCCGACGCGGCCACGGGTGATTCGGCCGGGCCGCTACCAGCTCGTTGGAGCCCGCCGTTGAGAACCCAGACCAGGAGGCCGACCAGCAACACACCCGCGCCCAGCGGGACGACGCGACGCACGGTCACGGAGTGCCCTGCGCCTCGAGATAGGCACGAAACGTGACCACCGCGTCGTAGATCGCCTGCGTTAGCGAGATCTGGAAGGGTTCGGAGCGCGCGAGTTGTGCCTGCTCAGGATTGGTGAGATAGGCCATCTCGATCAAAGCGGCCGGCATGTCGACCCCAGCCAGTACGCGGAGCGGCGCACTTTGTCGCGGTTGGCTGCTCATCATGACGTAAGCGCGCAGCTGCTCCTCGAGCATCTCGGCGAGCACTGCCGACCTGTCCACATGGCGCGCCTGCGCGAGGTCCCACTGGATAAGGTCGATCGTACGCAAGGCGCCACCTAGCACGGGAAGGGCTACCGCTTCACTCGCGGCGGCTCGCCTGGCGTCTTCGCCCTCGCGGTCGAGTCGAAGCGATAGCACTGCCGCTCCCGAGACGCTGGTCGCCGGGGCGGCGTTCATATGGAGACTGAGAAACAGGTCCGCCTTACTGTTGTTGGCGACAGCCGAGCGTTCGTCCAGACTGACATTCCGGTCGTCGCTCCTGGTCAGGATCACGCGGATGCCGAGACGCGCTTCGATCAGGGCGCGCAACCGCTGCGCGACGGCCAGCGTGATCGTTTTTTCCGCTGTGGCGTCGCCACTCAGTGCCCCCGTATCGGTGCCGCCGTGACCAGGGTCAATGACGATGGTCTCGAGTCGGGCCCTCGATCCGGTGACGAGCGGCGCGGCTGTCCCGTCCGGCGCAACAGCAGACGCTGTGGCCGGGGAGTTGGGCGTCCCAGGGGCCGCGCCAGCCGCCGTCCCAGTGCCGGTGGCAAGCGCGGGCCCGGCGATGTCAACCGCGACGCGCGTGACGCCATCGACCTCCGTCGGGATGCCGCTGGCGACGCCCGCCTCGCCATCGAGGACCAGTGCCACCGTCATCGGCGCATCCCCCTGACGGATCTGCTCGATGAGTCCTCCGCCAGTCGCCGGCAGCAGCAGATCGAGTGCATCCGCGTCGATGTGCACGGTCAGTCGTCCAGCCTCTGTCGTCACCGAAATGGGGACGGCTGGAGCGATTTCGAGCGTGGCGCGCGTCGGCGGGCCCACCGAGTCGATGCGTGCCGTGACACGCGGCACGACCAGGTCTCCTACCACCAGCAGCCGGGAAGTGCGCCGGAGATCGATCCGCTCGTCGTAGATGGGGGCCACCGCGCGGGGGAGCAACTCCAGCGGTACAAACCAGCGGTTGCCGAGTCGGCGGGCCGCCGAGGGAAGTGCGACGATACGCCCGCTCACCGACGCCATCGGCTGATCGGTCGAGACAACGACGGTCTGGCCGTCGTGGGTCAGCGTGATCCCACCCGCGAGGGTGTCTTCTCGCACCGTGATTCGGAACCGTGCCGCCATGTCATCCAGGGCGATCAGTTCAGCACCATTGAGCACGACAGTGGGAACAGGACCTCGGCCATCCGGAGACAGGAGCGTCAGGGGTGTCGCGGGTGCCGTCCCCTCCTGCGCGTGCGGCGTCGGCGCCAGCAGCAGCACGAGGGCGGCGAGGGAGAAGGTAGCCAAGCCTCGCACGTGTCCATCATCGCACGAACACGAAGGCGCTCAGGGGGTGGGGTCGGGGGGCAGCCGCGGGCCCCGGAGACCGGGTCACGCGGCGGGCATGTGGGACTAGAAGAAGAACCGTCGCGGAACGATGATGGTGTCGCCCGGCATCACCTCATCGTAGATGCTGACCTTCATCTTCTTCCGTTCGCCATTGACGACGCGGATGATCCGAACCTTTTCGGCGCCACCTCTGGTGACCCCGCCGCCGAGTGCGATTCCCTGCAGGATGGTCTTGGTGTCCTGCCGCAGCGTGTAGGCGCCCGGCCTTTCGACTTCGCCAGCCAGATAGATGCTCTCGGCTCGGAGGATGAACACGGTATCGCCATCGTGAAGCTGAATGTTCTCGGTCGGCAGGCCGCCTTCCAGGGCGATCCTCGTGACAGCCGATGGGCCCTGGGGTTCCAGGGCCTCGCGTTCGATCGCCGCCGCCGAGTGCACAACCACGCCCTGGCTCCCGGCCGGCACGATGACCGCCTCGCGGCCGGCGGTTGGCAGCGTGGACCCAGCCATCGCCAGCGCGTCAACCAGTCGTGGGGCTCCCGACAACGAGTAGGTGCCAGGCGTGTGCACCTCGCCAACGATAGCGATGTTCTGGGGTCGGAACTCTTCGACGCTCACCGCGATCTGCGGGTCGAGGTAGAACCCCTGGGTGGTGAGCTTGGTCCTCACCTCCGCCCGGATCTCCGAGAGAGTCTTACCGGCCGCCTGAACACGCCCTATAAGGGGGTAGGTGATGGTGTGATCACCACCGACCGTGAACTTACCCGACATGCTTGGCTCGCCGTCGTAGGCGATCGTCAGCACATCGTTGGGACCGACGACGTATCCGTCATAGCCGCTGATCACGGGTTGCCCGGGGGGCAGATAGGACGGCGTCTGGGCCAGCAGCGTCGGGCTTGGCCACAAACCCAGCGCCAGCAGTGCTACCCCGGCTGCGAGTGGGGCGCGGCTGTTGAGTTCCATTTTGTCTGACTCCTAACGGTTTCGTTATCAAATAGCCCTGAAACACTGGTGAATCGGGGCGTTTCTGACGGTTGATTAGGAGTGGAGCAAGGATGGTGCCAGTTACGACACAAGAGGACAGTGGCGCGCACTTGCTGCCTACTTACCGGGCGCGCCGTCGACAAGGGAGCCAGGCGCGAGGGGTTGGCGGAGACCGTGGGGGAGTCGCCTGGTGCCCCGGAATGGGGTTGGCGTGGGCGCAGCCGTCTGCATCCGTTTCCGGATCCAGAGGGCTGCGACCGTGTCGTTTTTACCTACTGCCAGGCCGAGTACACCGGCCCGCCGATCAGGTAATCCGGGTTGGCACCGGCTCGGGGGCTGAACTTCTGATAGCGCCCGGCATCAACCTCGGCGACATACAGGTTGCCTTCCTGGTCCGTGCTGATGCCGTGCACGCCCCACAGTGTACCCGGGAAGTTGGCCACCGTTCCCCATGAATAGAGGAGATGGCCTTCCAGGTCGTACTTCAACATCTTGTGGGTGTTGCGGTCGAACGTGACCAGCGTCCTGTCTTCGCCAATCTGGACCAGGTGCAGGCTCGACGGACTGACGTTGATCTTCCACTCGGACTCGTAGGTGCCGTTCTCGTCGAAGATCTGGATGCGGTGATTGGCGCGATCGTTGACGAACACGCGGCCCGTCTCCGCATCAACGGCGACACCGTGTACGTTGTTCATGTACCCCGGTCGCGTTTCCGTGCCAGGCTCGCCCGCCATGCCGAAGTCCATGAGGAACGTGCCGTCCGCGTCGAACTTCGCTACGCGCGTGCCGTTGTACCCGTCGGCCACATAGATGCTGCCGTCCGGCCCCCAGGCCATGAAGGTCGGCCGATTGAAGTGGGTCGCGTCGGCGCCGGGGACCGTTGGTGTCCCCAGCGTCTGGACGAGCTCGGACCCATCGTTGGTGAACTTGTAGATGGCGTGCATGTGGTCATCGACAACCCAGACATGCTTCTCCGGATCGTAGGGGCTGACGTAAACGGAGTGCGGCCGCCTGAATCGATCGTCCCACTGTGTCCATCCCTCGATGATCTCGCCCGTCGCGTTGACGACGACAAGATGGTGCTCCATCCGCGCGTCCACGCCGAGTTCGCGATACGGAGGCGATGCGCCTCTCCAGCCGTCCATGCCCGCTGCCGGGTCCTGGCCCGACCCGCCACCACTCGGTGGGGCGGCGGAATTCGCGTTTCGCCACGGAAGTCCGTTGATCGGAAACTGCACGTTGGCTCCCACCTCTGGATACCGTGTCCCCCGCGGACGCTGGATATTTGGGAGCTCGCCGCTGCCGAGCAGGTACACTCGGTCCGGGCTTTCGGCGAAAACGCCCCTGGCCGCGCCCCAGGTCCAATCCTCGTGGTCGGGCAGCTCGCTGATGTCTTGCGGCCATCCCTCGACGATCTCGTACGGGCCCGAGATATCCTGCGCGCCGATGGCACCCGGCACCGCGGAATAGACCGCGCTCATCGTCGCGTCGGCCGCCTCGTCCATCGACGGCATCATCCGACCTCCCAGCGGGATACCGATTGCCAGACCCACGACCAGCACCAACACCATACTCATCGTTTTACTCATGGCACTCCTCCGTGCAGCGGACTATACAGGGGTTGGAGACCGAGATCCACGGAACAGCGACCACTGCTGGAATCGTCGTCAGTGAATCAATCCGCCGTCTTCCATCTCTTCGAGATGTTCCAGATGGGGAATCTCCAGCGTGCGGACCGCGTCGATGACCATCGCGAGGGTGAGGTCGGCACCGTCCGGCAGATTTTGCTCGCGCAGGCGTGTGCGCATCGCACGAAGGACACGGAGGACCTGCGCCCGATCAAAGCGTTGACCTTCGCAGTGCTCACAGACGCTCATGATGACCTTTCACCTTTCTCTGTCGTGACGGACGCGTCCTATGTGCGCGACTGGCCACGGGTACCAGCGATCGACGCGAACGTTGGGCCATTTTGGCACTCGACGGCCCTATTCTATTAGGGAACGACGGCTGAGCAGGGAAAGATAGCCGGGAGGGAACCGAACGGTCGGTGTCCCTGTGATGTCCCTCCCGGGCGGCGATCTTGGTCAGGAGCACGGCGTGGATGAGACGTTTTCGAACGAGATGCGCGAGCGGCTTCAGTCGCGGGCAGCGGAACTGCGCGACACGATCAGCAGGATCGATGGCACAACTGCGCCCGTCTCGCCGAACAACGCTATTGGTCGCTTAACTCGTCTGGACGCCATGCAGGCGATATCGATGCGGCGGGCGGTCGCACGCGATCACGATCTCGAGCTCCAGAACGTCGAGCGTGCGCTCAAGGCGATCGCGGCGGGCGACTACGGCGTCTGCCGTCGCTGCAAGGAAGGCATCGCCGAGGCACGACTCAGGGCGAAGCCCGAGGCCGTTCTCTGTGTGGCCTGCACGTCCATCGGCGCGGGTCGATAGCGGCCCCGAGCCCGAAGCAGCGTGTTTCGCTAGATGTTGTACAGCGGACGGAGCTTGGCGCCCAGATAGCGCAGGAGCGACGTCGATCCGAGCGGATGGCCGGTTGCGCGCGTCGACAGTTCCGTGGCCGGAAACCGGCGCCCGTGGATGTGGACGTTGTTCCGCAGCCATTCCAGCAGCGCCGAGAAGTCGCCGCCTTGCATCTGTCGATCAATGTCGGGCAGCGCGGTGACAACGGCGTCCCACAGTTGGGCAGAGTACAGATTGCCGAGCGTGTAGGTCGGGAAGTAGCCGATCGACCCCATCGACCAGTGCACGTCCTGTAAGCACCCGAGCGCATCGTTTGGCACGTCGAGACCAAGGTCGCGCTTGATTCTATCGTTCCATGCACCCGGAAGATCGGCCACGGCGAGATCACCTCGAATCATCGCTCGCTCCAGGTCGAAGCGCAGCATGACGTGCAGGTTGTAGGTGGCCTCGTCACTTTCGACGCGGATCAGGTTCGGACGCACGATGTTGACGGCACGATAGAAATCCTCGTCAGCGAACCGTGACACGGCATCGCCAAAGATCCCCCGTGCGACCGGTCCAGCCCACGTCCAGAAGGCGCGGGAGCGCCCGACCTGGTTCTCCCACAGTCGCGACTGACTTTCGTGCCAGCCGAGACTCAGCGCCTCGGCTGCCGGCTGACCGAGGCGTTCGGCCTTGGGTAACCCTTGCTCGTAGAGGCCGTGCCCGCCTTCATGCATCGTCGATCCAAGCGAGTCGAGGAAACCGTCGTCGCGGTATCGCGTGGTGATCCGCGTATCCCCAGGTCCCAGCCCGCTTGAGAACGGATGCGTCGAGACGTCGATCCGGCCAGCGGTCAGGTCGAAGCCAATTTGCGTGAGTACGGTGTGGTTGAACACGTGCTGCCTGGCCGGTGGCAGCGGGATTCGTTCAAGCGTGGGGTCGATACGGGCGGTGGCCGCAAGGATCTCCGCGATCAGTGGCTGTAATCCTTCCCGCAACGGTCCGAACAGGCCCTCGATGTCGGCGCTGCGCATGCTCGGCTCGTAGTCCTCGACCAGCGCGTCGTACAACTCGCCGCCTGCGGGGGCGCCATAGCACTCGGCCTTCCGGCGCTGAAGGGTCAACTGTTTCTCGAGCCATGGGGCAAAGTCGCTGAACGCGCTGTTCTCTCGCGCCAACTTCCACGCCTCCATTGCGAGCGAGCTTGTCTCGCTGATCTCGGCCACCAACTCAGTTGGCAACGTGCGCGCGCGATCGTAGTCGCGTCGGATGTCGCGGAGATTCGCTGCGATGGCTGGATCGGCGAAGAGCGTCGTGTCGGCCTCACATTCGGCGATCAAATCGCCGACGGCACTGTCGGTGGCTTTCTGATGGACCAAGGACGAGACCACGGCAAGCTGCTCTGCCCGGAACCGCGCAGCGCTGCGGGGCATCATCGTTTCCTGATCCCAGCCCAGGAGTTCCCCGACCGAGCCGAGCGTGACTGTCTCGCGCAGCCGGCGCGTCAGTTTCGAGTAGTGGTCACTCACGGTATCGCCTCTTGACTGTCACGGCGCTGCGGCCGGCTCGCGCGAAAAAAAAGGAACCAGCCCCATCCGGGCGGCTGGTTCCAATGTGTAGCGGTCGGTGGATGTTAGTTCGTACCCGCCGTGAGAGGTTTGAACAACGACAAGTCAATCGTGCCGGCCATCTTTTCGTAGCCGGCATCGTTCGGGTGCAGCCAGTCGCCCGCCTGGAGCGCCTCCTGCAACTTCGACGGACGCGCCGGATCCCTCATGACCGCTTCAAAGTCGATCACGCCGTCGTAGGCGCCGCTGGTCCGGATCCACTCGTTGAGCGCCACCCGCGCGGCCTCACTCGTCGGATTGAAACCATTGCCGCCTTCCTCGTCGCGCTCGAGCGGGAGGATCGTGCCGCCGAAGATCGTCAGCCCTTGCGCATGTGCGCGCTCGATGATCTGTTTGTGTCCCATGATCAGTTCCTCAACGGGCGGGGCCCCGGCGTTCCGGAGATCGTTGATGCCTTCGGTGAAGATCACGTAGGCCACACCAGTCTGGGCGAGCACGTCGCGATCGAAGCGGTTGGACGCGCTGTTCGGCCGATCACCGATAACCCGGTTGCCGGGAATGCCGACATTGACGACGCCCATCTGTATGTTCGCGTCGGCGAGACCCTTGGCCAGCAGATCCGGCCAGCGGCCGTATTCGTCGGTCGTGGAACCGTTGCCGTCGGTGATCGAGTCACCCAGGGCGACGATGGTCGCGGCCTCGGCCGGCGCCATGACTTCCACGCGCGAGAGAAACCACCAGGCTCCGGTGTCGGTCGCGACCGGAAACATGGCCGCGCCCGCGTGGTTGCCGGTCGTCGAGACATAGTTGGTTTGCCGCGCGCCGTCTGTCGTGAGCGGCGACATCGACTCGGTGGTATTGCCGGGCAGATAGAGGTCGATGGCGAGATCCGCCAGCGACGGCACGGTCAGCGCAACCGGGTCGCTAAGCATGATGGCGCCGCTCGCGATCCGTGCTGTCGTCTTGCCGTCAAACAGCAGCGGACGATTCGAGTTCGGCACGATCGTGGGTCCCGTGTCGCGAAGCGCCACGTGCGCTGCTCCGACGACCAGCGTCTCGGTGCCGTAGACGTTGCTGAGCACCACGCGAATCTGGTCGCCACCGAGGCTGACTCGCACCGTCTGGCGGATCGTCTGGTTGTCGAACTGCAACCGAGGCCTCGGAGGACCGCCGCCTCGCCCGGGTCCTTGTGGTCCCTGGTTTCGCGGAACAACCGCGGTGCCCCAGGTACTGATCCAATGGTCGCCGGTGCCCGTCTGTGCGGATAGCCTTGGCTGTACGGCGACAAGTGATGCGGCGACGGCTACCGATGCCGCGATACCTAGTGCGAGCCGACCCAGTCGTGAAGTCATACATCTGCTCCTTTGGGCGCGTCGGTGACGCGCCCGATTGACGAGAGCCAATAGTAGCGCCTGTTGGAACACAGTTGCGCGCCGGGCTGGCTGCTGGTGCAGGGGCGCCTTCGGACTACCTCACGCCGTCCTGGCGGAGACTCTCGAGCAACCGCATGATCGGCTCGCCGTCCAGGCTGGGGGGGACATGCCCTTCGCCAGGCAGAACCGTCGTTTCCACAGAGATGCCTAGCGCGTGTAACCGCTCTTCGGTCTCCTGCATCCGGCGGACCCATTCGGTGTCGCGACCACCGGCAAACATCCGGACCGGGATCCCGTCCAGATTGGCAAGCCTGTCGATATCGGCCTCGGTCGGCGGCCCGCCCGGAAGGACAACCAGCGACTTGACGCGCGACGGGTGCGTCAGCGCGACGTGAAAGGCCGTTCGGCCTCCGTTGCTCCAGCCGGCGACATGGAACCCGTTGCCCTCGATCTGAAACTCGGAGACGATCTGATCCAGCAATGCCGGGATGAGCGCGAAGCCCCCGCGATGGAGAATCTGTCCGTCGGGAGCCGCGGGACTGACGACGATCCATCCGCGCCTGGATGCCTGCCGGCCCCAGTAGCGGTCGAAGCCCGCGTCCACCATGGGCTCGGTCTGCGGTCCCGGCGGGAATGCCAGCAAGGCCGGGTACGTTCGAGATGGATCGAAGTCATCCGGCAGCGCGAGCGCGTACCGAAGGAGTCCGTCTGGCGTCCTGAGTTCACGGTACTCATGACCTCGACCCGCCATTTGCCCAGCCGCCATCGGGGGTTGGGCTGCGTGTGTCGTGCCCAGGCTGGCCACGGCTGCCAGCACGGCCATCACGCCGAGTGCGCCGAGCCAGCGTGTCGCGCCGAGGCAGCGCGCCGCGTTTGGCGTGTGAGTCCCGATATGTCGTTGCGTCGTGTGTCGTCCCTCTGATGTCGTCAGCGATGCGGCCGCCAAGTCGCCGCTGCTGGTCGCGTCCCTAAAGCGCTTTTCATGACCGTGTGGCGTTCGAGTAGTCGCAACGCTGAAAAGCGCTCTGCCGCGGATTTCATAGGCACATGCTCCCGACAAACCACAAGCACTCCCATCCTGCCACGGGGAGCACCACGACCGCCTGCTAGGCAGAACTGAAATCCGCGCTAGCCATCCTAAGTGATCTGCTCGGGCCTGTGGACGTCCGACGCACCGGATGCTTCAAGCATGGGGATGTGCGATCCTGACAGCATTGATGGGAGAGCCGAACGCCCTTGTGATCCTGGCGGTGGTGGCGCTCGGGGTATGGCTGTGGCTGCGTCGCGGCGCCGGCGCGTCGCGCCAGTCGGAAACCCGGCTGCGCCGCATCTGCCTTGGAGATGACGGGCAGGCGGAGCGGCTCATCAGCGGCGAGATGGCTCGGGCTCCGGGGATCTCGCGCGCCGAGGCCGCCAGTCGCGCGGTGGACCGGTACCGGCACGACAATCGCTAAGCGCTGGACTAGCGAAGCGCCGCACCTTGGCGGGCAGATATCATCGTCGTTCCGCCAGACGGCGGATACGCGCAGACCGCGCACGTCTGGGAACGAATCGAGTGCGAGATGCGTAGCGTCCGGGCACCGGGCGGCCAGTCAACTTTTCAGGGAGCGACACCAATCACTATGGATCTACAACTCAACGGCAAGACCGCACTGGTGACCGGCTCGACCGCCGGCATTGGACTGGCGATCGCCAGCGCACTGGCTGGGGAAGGCGCGAGGGTCATCATCAACGGTCGCACGGCCCAGCGCGTGGACGCGGCGATCGCCAGTCCAATGCCGGCACCCTGAGGCCAGTCTCGACGCGATGCCGCTGGATCTGTCCGCCGCAGCGGGCGCGGCCGACGCGGTCGCGCGCTTTCCCGACGTAGACGTACTGGTCAACAACCTCGGCATCTTCGAGCCGAAGCCGTTCGACGACATTCCCGATGCGGACTGGCTGCGCTTCTTCGAGATAAACGTCATGAGCGGCGTGCGGTTGAGCCGGGCGTATCTGCCGACGATGCGCAAGAAGGACTGGGGTCGTATCGTGTTCATTTCCAGCGAGTCGGGCCTGCACATCCCGCCAGAGATGGTGCACTACGGCGTCACCAAGACCGCGCAGATCGCCGTGGCGCGAGGGATCGCCGAGACGTGCGCCGGCACCGGCGTCACGTGCAATGCAGTCCTGCCCGGGCCAACTGCCTCGGAAGGCGTCAAAGATTTCGTCGGCTCGATCGCAAGACAGAGCGGCAAGAGTGAGACCGACGTCGAAGCGGACTTCTTCCTGAACGTCCGGCCGACGTCGCTGCTCAAGCGGTTTGCCACCACCAGCGAAGTCGCGGCGATGGTGGCCTTCGTCTGCAGCCCGCTGGCGTCGGCAACCAACGGCGCGGCACTGCGGGTGGACGGCGGCGTCGTGAAATCACCGTTCTAGCGCCCCAGGATCTTGACACCGGGCTCGGCCCTGGGCTACCGTGCGCCTTGATCGTGGTGTCGTGTCCAGGCTGAGGTTCCTGGTAACACGGAGAGGCGCGACTTTATGACTTCCTACCACCCTGCTGGATAGGCCACAAGAGGGCGTGAGCGCCGGTGGGCACGCTGAGGCACAACGAGGAGATCTGACCATGAAGCGATTCATTATCGGCAGCATGTGTGCGGTCGTCGGGGCCGCGTGGCTCGCGTCGGCGCCCGTCTCGGCTCAGGGCGGTGCGGAAGAGCCGACCGCGGTGGAAACACCACGTGACGCGGACGGGCATCCGGTGCTCGGCGGGATCTGGGCGAACACGCTGAATCGCCGTGACGCCGTGCCGGAGAACTACGCGAGCAGGCTTCGTGGCCGGCTGGGTGGAGAGTACTCCACGCAGTTCGACCGGACGGTGAATTTCGAGCGCGACTCCGGGATTCGTCAGCGCGTCCTGCCGTATGAGGAGAAGCCCTGGTACAGCCCGCAGTACTGGGAGCGGGTGAAGTTCAACGACGTGCATGGCCACAACATCCTGGCGCCCGACCCGACGTTCCAGTGCATGCCGGCTGGCGTGCCCCGTGTCGGCCTGCCGCAGGAGATCGTGGTCACCGATTCGACCATCTACCTGCTGTACCAGCGGCACATGCGGCGCATCTACGTCGACGGCCGCCCGCATCCTCCGCTTGAAACCTGGCTCGGCACGTGGTTCGGCCACTCGATCGGGCACTGGGAAGGCGACACGCTGGTCGTGTCCACGGTGGACTTCAACGGTCAGGAATGGATGGGCTGGCCCGGGTATATCACGAGTCCGGACAAGACCGTCATCGAACGGTTCACCCGAGCGGGCAACACGCTGACGCTCGAGGCGACGGTGACCGACGATTCCCAGTTGCTGCAGCCATGGTCGAAGGTCTTCGACACCGCAGAGTTCAACACGGACCCGCAGGGCGAACTCGAGGAGCCGCTGCCGTGTCTGGAGCGGGACATTGAAAGAATGGCGACGCGGGAACGCGGCTAGGGGAGTTGACAGCATGCGAATGCGCGCACATGTAAGAGCCCGGGCGGGGATGTGGACCGGTCTGGTCGTGGCGGCCGCGTTGGCCGTCGCCGCGGTCACTGTGCCGACCGTCCATGCACAGACACCTAGCCTCGAAGACGTCCGCTACAACATGGCCGACGCCCTGGGGATGCTTCGCACGCCCCAGGAAATCGATCAGATGATGTCGGTCGAGATCTACGGCAGCGGGAGCATGGCCGAGATCACGCCCACGACCGTGGGGCCGCTGGCCGATCTCGAGAGCTTCTACGCCGAGATCGGGTACGATTTCCCGGGCATGCGCGTCGACAGGACGCGAGCGTCGGGGGAGCGCGAGATTCACGTTGTCAGCGGGTTGTACGCCTGGAACGAGATCGACGAGCGTGGAGGCGGGCTGGTCGAGGGGTACGGCAGTGCCGAACCGGCGATGGAGGCCGTGGCTGGTCGGCTGCTCCAACTCTGGATGACGCCGCACGGCGCCGTCAAGATGGCCGTCGCGGCTGGCGATCAGGCCGAGGTCTCGATGGAGGGCGGGGCGGTTGTCGTGACGTTCCCGTTGGTCAACGGTGGCATGACCGCGACAACCAACCTGACGGCCGGGCCGCTGGAAGGCACGGAGATGACCATCACGCTTGACGATCGGTACCGTCCTGCCACCGTGGAGGTCGAGCACGGTGGCCGGCAGTACGTCTCCACCTATTCCGGCTACGCCGACCTGAACGAGAGCGACTATCAGGCAGACATCCTGCTGCCTGCCAACGTCATGCAGACGATCGACGGCCAGACCGCGTATGAGCTGACGATCGAGCGCACGAACACGTACAACCCGTACGTGATCATGCCGGTCCCGGACTCTGTGCGGGCGGCCGCGCAGTAGTCTTCCGCTTCATGTGTCATCCGGTGGGGTCCTCACCAGAGGGCTCTGCCGGACCTCACCACCGCACTACACGTTGAATTTGAAGAGAATCACGTCGCCTTCGGTGACGACGTAGTCCTTGCCTTCCATCCGGTAGAGCCCCTTTTCGCGCGCTGCGGCGACCGAGCCGCAATCGACGAGGTCGCCGTAGGCGACGGTCTCGGCCTTGATGAAGCCACGCTCGAAGTCGGAGTGGATGACGCCGGCGGCCTTCGGCGCCGTGTCGCCGACGTGAATCGTCCAGGCGCGCACTTCCTTTTCGCTGGCGGTGAAGTACGTCTGCAATCCGAGCAGATGATACGTGGCGCGGATCAGTGCGCCGATGCCGCTTTCCTGTACGCCGAGTTCCTTGAGGAAGGCATCTGCCTCGTCGGGAGGGAGGTCCACCAGGTCGCTCTCGATCTGCGCGCTGATGACCACCGCCTCGCACGAGAGGTGCGTCCGCACGTAGTCGCGCACCTGCGGGACATGCGGATTGGTGTCGGCGGCGGCGAGATCAGACTCTTTGACGTTGCAGGCGAAGATGGTGGGTTTGTCGGTGAGTAGGAAGAACGAAGATGCCAGGGCGCGCTCCTCAGGCGAGAGCTCGAGCGTGATCGCCGGCTTGCCGGCGTCGAGCCACGGCTCGATCCTGGCCAGGATCGCCTCTTCGACCGCGGCTCCCTTGTCGCCGCGCTTGATGTCCTTGGCCACGCGCTCACGCCGCTTCTTCACCGAGTCGAGGTCGGCAAGCAACAGCTCGGTGTTGATCGTCTCGATGTCGCGTACCGGATCGATCGTGGTCGCGACGTGGTGGATGTCGCCGTCCTCGAAGCAGCGCACCACCTGCACGACCGCGTCCACTTCGCGCACGTGCGTCAAAAACTTGTTGCCGAGGCCCTCACCCTGGCTTGCGCCCTGGACGAGCCCGGCGATGTCGACGAACTCGATAGCTGCCGGTATCACGACGGTCGTGCCAGCAATCTCCCGCAGTGTCGACAGTCGTGCATCGGGCACGGTCACCATCCCGACATTGGGATCGATCGTGCAGAATGGGTAGTTTGCGGCCTCCGCCTTTCTGGTGCGGGTCACGGCGTTGAATAGCGTTGATTTGCCGACGTTGGGGAGACCGACGATTCCTGCTCGTAACATGGGGATGACGCGATCCGACAGTGTAGCATCGGGCGATGTGCGTCTATGGCACGTGCCCGGGAGCGTCGGCGCGACGTACGGGACCGAGCCTGCACATCGGGAGGCCGCTTTGATACGAACATCACCAGCGCTCGTTGTCGTCGTCCTGCTTGCCGGCATCCCGCTCGTGGGATGCGGTGGGGGAGACTCATCGAGTCCAACGGCACCCTCGGCAACGCCCGGTGGCGCCACGCCCGATCCGACGACGTCGCCGACGATGTCCCCCACTCCGACCGTGGGTCTGAGGTGGCAGTTCGACGGCTCGGAGTGGAGGGCGACCGGCACGCCTCCAGCCTGCCCGGAGCCGCTGACGTTCACGACACCGGTCGATCTTTCCCGCGTCACGTCGATTCTCTATCCGGGGCAGTCGCGCGGGGGCGACTACAAGCCGCACGGCGGCTTCCGCCTTGACGGGCCGGGTGAAACAGGTGTTATCAACGTCATCGCGCCGATGGACGCGACGATCACGCGCGCGTCGCGTTACCTCGGCGTCGGGGAATTGCAGTATCTGTTCGAGTTCGTCAACGACTGCGGCATCATGTATCGATTCGACCATCTGCTGGGTCTCGCACCACCGTTGCAACAAATCGTGAGTATGCTGCCGCCGGCAACCGATGGCGACTCGCGAACCACGGATATCCCGCCCGGATTCACCGTGAGGGCTGGCGAGGTTGTCGCAACAAGCGTTGGGTTCCCCGTGGCTGGCAACTTCTTCTTCGACTGGGGTGTGTACGACCTGCGGCAGCGCAACACCGTCGGCCAAAGTCCAGCATGGCAGGCGACCCACCCAGGCGAGTTTGCGGCGTGGGCAATCTGCTGGTTCGACAACCTCTCGCCCGGGGACGCGGGCACGGTCCGGAGCCTGCCGGCAGGAGACGGCGGGTCTGGACCGATGAGCGACTACTGCCTCTAGAGCGGCACCGACTCGACGACGCCGCGTCGTGCGAGCACTGCGCGGAGATCTTCGATGCGACGACGATTGACACCCAGATCTGTAAAACCGACTCACGAGGCTGAGCGTACGGCGATGACGCCATCCGAGGCACGAAGATGCAGCTCCACGTCGTCGACGAATCCCAGCAGCGCGCTCCGACACTCGGCATGCAGGTAGTTGGGGGTGTCGGTGATCAAACGGGTGCGCGCGAGCCCGGCTACAGCGCTTCGTACGGCAGCCCAGCCCTCAGCCGCGGGGACCTTCAGCACGAGCGGCGAAATCGCGTGCGGCGCGTCGGTGGCGTCGCTTGAGACGCAATTGGGCCACCTCTGACACGCCCCCAGGCGGCCGTTATGTACGCCCAGGTTTGTTGGTCGAGTGCCGGCACACGAGATAAGTGGCACGAGGCAGACGGTCAATCCGAGGCGCCGGGTCCGAACGGCGTGCCGTTGTGCTGACAGAACCCCATCAACGTCAGACCCGCTCGCGGAGCGGCTGGTCGAGGCCGAGCGCCGCGATGAGTCGCGTGCGCGCGCCCGTGTAATCGCCGCCACGCAACAGCGCCACGATCTCGTCGGTGATCGCGTCTTGCCAGCGGTCCGGAGGAATGCGATTGGGACAGTCCTGGCAGAGCAGTGGCGGTGGTGGCTGCGTGTGGACGCACGTCGCGGCACACTGGCGATCCCGCTCGCGAGCCTCCAGGCGAACCTCAGCCAGCAGGTCGCCCAGACGCTCCACCTCCTCGCTAAGAAACTCCTCCATACGGCCGCGTAGCCACCGCGCCAGCGCCGGACTGGTGCCACCGGTGGATACCGCGATGGCGATCGTCCCGCGTGTCGCCAGTGACGGCAGAACAAAGTCGCAGTTGGCGAGGTCATCTGCGGCGTTCACCCAGATGCCCGCCGCGCGCGCTTCGTCCGCGACGATCTTGTTGACCGCGCCGTCATCGGTGGCAACCATGACCATGTCGAACCCTACTGTGTCGCCGGGCACGAACGGTCTCGGTTTCCAGATTGCCTGACCGCTCTGGACGAACGCATGCACGTCGTCGATGAGCGTTGGTGCGATCACCGTCACACGCGCGCCGACGTCTGCCAGTTTCCCGATCTTTTCGAGCGCGACGCGTCCGCCGCCGACGAGCAGCACCGCCCGCCCCTGCATTTCGACGAAAATCGGGTAGTAGCCCACTGGACCTTTCTCTGTGTGGTCGACCGACGGACAGATCACTCACCGTGAACCGAGCCCGCCAGATTGTACGCCCGCTCAACCGTGTGTCGGTGACCTGCGGCGGAGACGCTTCCTGCTATGGTATTTCGGTGCGAGACCTGCTACTCGGGTCGACCGAACGCCACTCACGCGCGGCCGTCATCGGCCGAGCGCTCCTGCTGCTCGGACTCGTCGTCTACGGCTGGCGACTGGCGCGCCTGCCGATTGGCCCGGCAATCGCCGATTCGTTTCTCCATCTCGTGAACCTGCCGTTCCACGAAGCCGGTCACCTGATCTTCGCACCGCTGGGCCGCTTCATGTCGGTGCTGGGCGGAAGTCTGACGCAATTGCTGATCCCGGCCGTATGCGCTGGCACGTTGCTCCTCCAAACACGCGACCCATTTGGTGCTGCCTGCTGCCTGTGGTGGTTCGGTGAGAACCTGCTCGACCTGGCGCCGTATATCGCCGACGCGCGGGCGCTCCAGCTCGTGTTGCTCGGCGGCCGCACAGGCGCCGAGGTCGAGGGCCACGATTGGGAATTTCTGCTGGCGTCGATGGGATGGCTTCACCTCGATCGCCTGCTTGGCCTCATCGCACACCGTCTCGGTGTGCTGGTGATCGTCGCGGGGATGTTTGGGCTGGCCTGGTGCTTGTGGCGCAGTGGCCCTCGGATCGGGAGGAAGGTCGTCCCTGAGACGTTGTCAGTTGAGCCGCGTCGTGTGCTCGTGGGTCCGAAGGTCTAGAAACTGGTGCCGCGCGGGGGTGGTCTCCGCTCCCTGGGCGAAAAGCGGCTCGTACTCGAAGGTTGATCTGTCCGTGGTGACGTCGATCGCCGAGCGACTGACAGTTCGCGCGCCCGGGCGTTCCATACAGACGCTGACGTCTGGACGATCCGGCCAGCGGTGCAAGTGAAACCGCCGCTGACCCTCCAGCCACGAGTCCGGCGCGTTGATGACCGAGGCGACGAACAGTTGTCGTCGTGGCGGTTCGACCGGTGTGTCACCGAACGACGATGACGTAAACAGCAGCGGTGCCGTCATCAGCACGTCCCTGGTCGCTCGGAAGGCCCCGTCCCAGGTCACGATACTCACGGCGCGGCCCTGGATCGCGACAAGCTGGAACGGCGCGAACTCGGTCGGCTCCAGCTCGCCGGCCGCGCGAACCGCCGCCGGTACGCTGCTGTGTCGAAGCAACTCCGGAATGATGGCGCCTCTGCTACGGAGGTCAGGTCTGCTCTGTTTGGAGTGTTGAGCGGCCGATCTGTTCAGGATGGCCATGACCAGCCCGTCGTCGTTCACGCCGATCCAGGTGCCTCCACCGTCGGGATCGATTGGAAACACCGCTGATGTCGAGCCCAGATCGTAGCGCTGGGGGGCAAGAGCAACGGCGCGGCTCACCACTTCGTCGCGGTTGCACACGAGGCGGAAGCCGTCGTCCCGGGGAACAACGCTGACCGTACACATCGGGGCTACGAACCAGTGGTCCGCGGCTGAACGCCCAGGCCGTCGCTGAGAAACGACCGGCCCATTGACGTGACGGCGGAGAAAACGGATCGCGAAGAGAGACGTGTCATCGGTCCTCACAGCATATGGCTTTTCACCGGTCGTCGCGCTACGCGGAAACCGGCGGCCTGAGCGATCACCGGGAAGCCGTGTGCGGGAAATCCGCACGCACGGTTTTGAATGTGGGTGCGGGTCGAAACGGATGCGGCGGCGCCCGCGGAATCGGCTAGCATCTACCACATTGCATGACCCACATCCACAAGATCCGCTTCCACCGCGCGGTCGCGCCTCACCCGTTCCGCCTCGACGACGGTCGGGTCATTTCAGCGCAGGATGATGACGACGAGGATGACCTCGGCGATGACGACGATGGTCAGGACGAGGATGACGATGATGACGATGGTGACGACGGCGAATCCGAGTTGCCTCCCGGGTGGTCTGACTGACGGCGTGGTTATGAAGGGCTCGGGCGGGCGCCTCGACGCCCAAGCTGGCAATCCTATTTCCACCCGAACCCCAGGGAGATGACGATGCGTACTGCGCAGATGGCTCTGGCAGCGTTTCTGGTTGGCGCGGTGTCTTCGGCCTCGGAAGCGCAGAGCGTCTCGGCCGAGCCGGCGGCCTGCGAGTTGCCCCACACCACGGGTGTCGTGGAGCCGCGGATTGTATCCGGTCAGCGGCAGCGGACGTATCGACTGTTCGTACCCGCGAGCTACGACGGCCACACGCGGCTGCCCCTCGTGCTCGACTTGCACGGGAGCGGCGGGTCGTCGGCCGGGCAGGCGAGGACCAGTGGCTTCGAGGCCGTGGCCGCGCGAGAAGGCTTTGCCGTGGCGACACTGGAGGCCGAGGGCGCCATCTGGAATGTTCCTGTCCGCGACGATCGCCCCGACGACATCGCGTACGTGGCCGACGTGATCGATCACGTGGCTGTTGGTGTGTGCGTCGATCTCACCAGAATCTACGTCACCGGGTTCTCGGGAGGCGGACGCATGACGTCACTGGTGGGGTGCAAGCTCGGTGCGCGCATCGCGGCCATGGCGCCGGTGTCGGGACTCCGGTGGCCGGCCCCCTGCGAGGGGCGTGCCATTCCGGTGCTGACCTTCCACGGACTGGCGGACCCACAAAACCCGTACGGTGGGCACGCCGCAGGGAGAGCTGATGCATGGTTGGAGAGCGTGCCCGAAGCCCTCGCTGGCTGGGCGGGGCATAACGGCTGCGACCCCGACGTGATCCTGGACGACCCCGACGGCCCGCTGTCCACGATGCGTTACGAAGGGTGCGACGGCGGCGCCGACGTGCGGATGATTCGTATTGACGGCCTCGGCCACACATGGACCAGGCGGGAAGTCGACACGACTGAAGAGATGTGGCGATTCTTCAGCGACCACCGTTTGCCGTAATAGCAGAGGCACCGCTCTTTCCGCGACATGATCGTCTGGCACATGCGTGGTTACACCGACCCCGACGGGGAGTTCGAAGGCGGTGAGATGAGCTGCGCGATTGAGCATGCGGAGGGCGGGTATCGGTTTGTCGTCTGGCACGACGACGAGATCCAGACGGAAGAGATCCACGGATCGATCGACGCGGCGCGCGGAAAGCGGAGATGCTCCGGTCTGACCTGCTGGCGCGGGGATGGCTGGACGAAGAGCAGGGAAGAGGAGGAGGTGTCATGAAGCGAACGGCGATAGCATCAGTGCTCGCGGCGATGGTGGTCACAGTGATGTTGACGGCGGCGCTGACGGTAGTGAACGCGTCGGCTCAGGGCGTTGTGGAGACCAACCTCCGGACCGACGTCGAGTACGCGGTGCACGATGGCGTGTCCCTGAAAGGTGACCTGTACTCGCCCGCATCCGCAGGACCGCACCCCGCCCTCATCCTGATCCACGGTGGTTCGTTCCGCGGAGGATCCAAGGCGCAATACGGTCGATCCTGGGCCGCGTACCTGGCGGCACGCGGCTATGTCGTGTTTGCGATCGACTATCGGTTGTCTACTTCGGAGCAGACAACTTGGCCGCAGGCGCTGCTCGACTGCAAAGCTGCCGTGCAATTCCTGCGCGGCAATGCCACGGCGTTGGGCGTCGATCCGGAGCGCATCGGTGTCGGCGGCGATTCAGCCGGCGGAACCTTGGCTGCGCTGGTGGCGCTGACCCAGGACATGCCGGCGTTTGCCAACAAGTACCCGGATGACGCCTATGCCGCAGCGTCCACCACAATCAAGGTCGTCGTGCCGATCTACGGCGTCTACGACATGATGTCGTGGCGGCGATACACGCTGGGTACCGGCAATAAAGGCTCGCTGGAACAGTTCATCGGCGGAACCCCGGACGAGATGCCGGGCGCATATTTTGAGGCGTCGCCGCTGGCCTACCTGCGCGAGGCTGCGACCAGCCTGGGCGCGGTGTCGGTACCCAATGCGGGGACGTCGATCCCGTGGTTCGTGGCGTGGGGCGTACTTGACGAGGTGGTGCCGCCGGCCAGTCAGTCGGTCGCACTGGTACGGGCGCTCAGGGACGCCGGTGCCGACGTGACGGACATCGCGATTCCCAACACAGGCCATCTGTTCTTCAGGGGTGCCCGGTTGACGGGACGACAGGGAACGCCGGTGTGTGAGGACCAGAGTATGGGTGGATATTCGTGCAGCGGTCCGACGCCCAACGACTATCTCGAGAGCCGGTTCCTCGAGTTTCTCCGTCGCGGATTGTAAGCGAGCAGCAGGACACCAGACCCGTCATGCAGGAACATCACATCGACGTGCGTCGCACGGCACGCTACTACACGCTCGACCCGGCCGAGGCGCCGGAGGAGGTCTGGTTTGTGCTCCATGGCTACGGCCAACTCGCACAGTATTTCATCAGACACTTTGAAGCGATCCAGAACGGACGGCGTCTCATCGTCGCACCCGAAGCCCTGTCGCGGTACTACCTGCCAGGCCACAAGCGTGTGGGCGCCTCGTGGATGACCAAGGAAGACCGTCTCACCGAGATTGACGACTACCTGGCCTATCTCGATACGCTCCACGATCAGATCTTCGAGCGAGTGGACCGAAGCCGCGTCACAGTACACGTGCTCGGCTTCTCGCAGGGTGGTGCCACGGCCACCCGCTGGGCGACGCTGGGCCGCGTCGATGCCGATCGTGTGACCCTCTGGGCCAGCGAACTGGCCCACGGCGTCGACTTGACCGCGCACGCCGATACGCTCCGTCGCCGCCAGCTGACGTTCGTTGTCGGCACCGAAGACGAATTCCTCACGCCGGCACGCCTGGTGGCCCAGGAGGCGCTGCTGACTGCGCACAAGATTCCCTATCGACTGCACACCTTCACAGGCCCGCACAAGATGGATGCCGCCGCGTTGACGCTGCTGGCGGGCGAGTAGCCGGTCCGCTTTCCACTTGCGACCAGCGAGTGTGTGTCAGATAGTGTGACCAGAAGACACGCTCTTTCGACGATGGCATCCCGGTGTGGGGTTCGCCCATTGGTCGACCGGTGTTCGAAAATGAGTAGGAAGGTCACGATGCGTTTCAGATGGTGGTGTGCGACCAGTGTCGTGGTGTTCATGTTGGCCTCAAGCGTGGCCAATGCGCAGACGTTCCAGGTGATCGAAGCAACAATCGGGGATGTGCATGCGGCGCTCGCCTCGGGGCAGATCACGTGCCGAGCGCTGGTCCAGCAGTATCTCGACCGTATCGACGCGTACGACGAGACCGGTCCATCGCTCAACGCGATTCAGCACGTCAATGCCGGCGCACTGCAGGCGGCCGAGGCGCTCGACGAGTCGTTTAGCGCATCGGGGTTGGTCGGGCCGCTGCACTGTGTCCCGGTGTTGCTCAAAGACCAGGTCGAGACCCGTGACATGCCGACCACGTACGGATCGGCGCTGTTCGAGGGATTCGTTTCTGGGCGCGATGCGACCATCGTCAGCCGCCTGCAGGACGCGGGAGCGCTCATCCTGGCGAAGACCAACATGGGAGAGTTCGCCAACGGCTACGTCGGGTCGGCGTTCGGCGCGATCAGGAACGCCTACGATCCGACGCGCAATCCGAGCGGCTCCTCCGGCGGCACGGCCGCAGGGATTGCTGCGAACTTCGGGCTCGTGGGCATCGGCGAAGACACCGGCGGGTCCGTCCGTGGCCCTGCCGCGGTCCACAGCCTGGTCGGGCTGCGACCCACAGTGCCGCTGGTCAGTCGCCACGGCATGCTGCCCGGCAAACCATCCACGGATACGCTCGGACCGATCACCCGCACCGTGACCGATGCGGCCAGACTACTCGACGTGCTGGCCGGCTATGACCCCAACGACCCGATCACCGCGTACGCCATCGGCCACGTGCCCGACTCGTACGTCGACGGTCTCGACGCCGAGAGCCTTCGCGGCGCGCGGGTCGGCGTGATCCGCGAACCGATGCACTCCGAGGCCGACCCGGACTCTGACGACTATAAACAGGTGCAGGCCGTCATCGATCGGGCGATCGCCGATCTGCGCGCGCGCGGCGCCGTGGTCGTGGACCCGGTTGTCGTGCCCGACCTCGATGCCGTGGAGCGGGCCTATGTCGAGAACAACTTTGAGACCGAGCAGGCGGTGAATGCGTATCTGGAACAGCACGCCAATGCTCCCGTGAAGACACTCAGGGACATTCTCGTGTCCGGCGTCGTGATGCCATGGCGGGCGACTGGACTGATCAACGTGGTGGGTCTGACGACCGATGACCACGAGTATCTCTCCATCCTTGAGGCCAACGAGCGGATACGAAGAAACGTACTGACCGTCATGGCCGAGCACGAACTCGACGCACTGGTGTACGCCACGTTCGATCACCAGACGACGACGATCGCGCCAGATGCTCTCACCAACGCGGACACCGAAGACGGATATGCCCTGGGTAACAATCGGCGTCTGAGTCCGGTGACCGGATTCCCGGCGCTGACGGTGCCCGCCGGTTTCACCACGGATGGACTGCCGGTCGGACTCGAGTTTCTCGGGAGGCCCTTCACCGAGGCGACGTTGCTGCAGCTAGGCTACGGCTACGAGCAGGGCACCGAGCGCCGCGAGCCGCCGGCCACGACGCCGGCCTTGCCCTGACCCTCGGCAGACCCGCCGCTAGTTCGTCGCTGCCGGTGCGGCAGGCGCGCTGTGAATGAATCTCGAGCGAGCGTGGTCAGCTGGCGCGGATTTCACTTGTCCCTAGTGGTCTGGTTGCGAATCAGCCACCGCGTTTTTGGCTTGTACGTATTGCTCGCATGTGGTACTTCCTCGGGCGGCTAGGAGGTGCCACATCCGATCGAAAACGCGTTAGGCATTCGGCCGGCTCAAGTGCTTTTCATGACCGTGTGGCGTCTGAGTAGACGCAATGCCGAAACACAAGGCTATTGGAAAAGCGCTCTATGCCTCCCGTCTGGCGGCGTTGCTCCTCCGTCACATGCGCCCGGCATGCTCCCTCGTCGCGCCTGGCCAGCCGGGCGCCTCACCGCCCTCGGTGCACAAGCCAATTCGCAACCAGACCACTAGCAGGCTGCTGAAAAACTCCGTGAAATGGGATCGACAGATCGATCCCGGCGTACTACCATGCTCCCAACACCGCTGAAGGGAGCCCCATCATGCGCGGACACGATGAGCAAAGCACTCACATGTTCAGCTACCTGTCGCCGGAACAGCGCGTGCCAGCCGACCATCCGCTCCGCGCGGTTCGCGCGCTGACGGACGAAGCGCTGAGAACGATGTCGCGCAGGTTCGCCGGCCTGTACGCCAACACAGGGCGTCCGTCGATCCCGCCGGAACAGCTGCTGCGCGCGTTGTTGCTGCAGGTGCTCTACACGGTGCGGAGCGAGCGGCTGCTGATGGAAGAGCTCAATTACAACCTGCTGTTCCGCTGGTTCGTGGGCTTGAATTTGGACGACCCGGTTTGGCATCCCACCACGTTTACCAAGAATCGCGACCGGCTGCTGGCGGGCGATCTCGCGGCCGCCTTCTTTGATGCGGTGCAGGCCCACGCGCGGGCGGCCGGGCTGCTCTCGGACGAACACTTCACTGTGGATGGGACCCAATTGGAAGCGTGGGCCAGCCTGAAGAGCTTTCGGTGCCGGGACGCGGCGGAGAGCGACCCGCCCGATGACCCCGGGAATCCCACGGTCAACTTCCACGGGGAGCGGCGGCGCAACGACACGCACCAGTCGACGACCGATCCGGAGGCGATGCTGCCTCGGAAGGGCCAGGGGAAGGAAGCCAAGCTGGCGTATCTGGGCCACGTGCTGCTGGACAATCGACAGGGACTTGTCGCCAACGTCTGCGCGACTCACGCGACGGGGACCGCCGAACGCGAGGCAGCGGCGCTGTTGCTGGAGGCCAGCGCGCCGCCGGGCAGCACGGTCGGGGCGGACAAGGGCTACGATGTGGCAAGCTTTGTGGCCGCTGTCCGTATCCGGGCCGTCACGCCCCACGTTGCTCAGAAGGTCCGCTGGAGTGCGATCGATGGCCGGACCACGCGGCATGCGGGCTATCACGTCAGTCAGCGGAAACGGAAACTCGTAGAACAGGTCTTTGGCTGGATGAAGACCGTCGGCGGCTTGCGCAAACTCCGGCATCGCGGTGTCGCCCTCGTGGATTGGCAGCTTACCTTCGCCGCCACGGTCTATAACTTGGTCCGGCTGCGGAATCTGGAGGCGAGGTGTCCCTGATCACCGGCCGCGCGTGTCGCCGGCCCCTTGATCGGGGCCAGCGCACAGCCGTGCGCACCGTTGTCGGTCGGTGGTGACTCGCATGATCCTTAGAAAACGGCCCGATCACCCGGGTTCTTCAGCAGCCTGCTAGTTGCTCTGTCGTGTGCTCCCGCAGGCAGGAGAGGGCTGATCGCTGAGTGCCGGCACTACTGCCGCGATTGCGGTTGCGCGGGTGCTATGCGCTTGTGAAATCCGCGCTACGTACCCGGTAGATTGCGCAAGACTCCGATCCGGTTGTCCAGCCGTTCGATCTCGCGGTGGATCAGATCGAGGTTGGAGTCGCGTACCGTCGGCAGTTGGAACCGCGCCTGCCGGATTTCTTCGTAGCTCAACTCGGCGACGACCAGCTCTTCGTCCCCGCCGGCCATCGACAGCACCTTGCCATGCGCATCTACGATACGGCTTTGGCCCCAGTAGTCCTCGCCGTCCCGGCTCCCGCAGTGATTCGCCATCACCACCGGCATCCCGTACATCATGCCGTAGAAGGCGAGCGCCGTCTCCCAGCCACGCGGGTTGGAGAATTCGGTGCCGACCGCCCCGCGCGCTGACGCGATCGGTACGATCAAGAATGTCGCCCCGGCGAGTGCCGCGAGATAGACCAGCGCCGGATTCCAGGCATCGGCGCAGATGAGGATGCTCGCGATCCAGGGCGTTTCGTGGGTGAATACGTCCATGAAGCGGCCGTTCGCAAAGTACTTGGCCTCTTCGAGGTTGCCGTAGGTCGCAAGGTTGAGCTTGCGATGCACGAACGTGATCTTGCCTCGTCGCATCGCAACGGCGGCGTTGTGAAATTGGACAGCCCAGCCCTCCTCGACGAAGCCGGCCACGACAGTCATGTCACCCGCCGCCTCCGCCAGCGTCAGCAAACGTGGGTCGTGGCGGGTGATCGCCAGGTCCGGCGTGCGCGACCTGACCTGATATCCCGTCAGCGAGAGCTCAGGAAACACGAGCACATCGACATCACGCTGCCGGGCCAGCTCGATGTAGTGCATGTGCTTGCCGAGGTTCTCGGCGATATCGGCCTCGGTCGGGTCGATCTGCGCCGCCGCCACACGAAGCATGGACGTCTTGATCTGATGCGAATCCATCAACGGCCTCCTACCGAACAGTCACCCGATCGCCGGACACCCCAACCCTACGTGCCGGAGGTGACCCGATCGTCGGCCCACGTACCGGCATGGGCGAGAATCGTGTCGGGGTCTTCAAACTGGCCGCACAGGATTCGCTCGTAGATCGCGTGCTCCTGCGCGCGCGTGAAGGGGCCACGCTCGCCCGACGCCAACGCCAGGGCCTCGTCGAGCACGTCCACCGTGCCAGTACCTTCGTCAAACTGCGCCTTCTTGCGCCAGACGAGATCCGCAGGCAGGAGGTCTTCGCAGGCCTTTCGCAAGATCCATTTCTCCGTGGTGGTGGCGTCTGGACCCGCGTGCAGCTTCAGTGAGGCTGGAATCGACTGCGCGAAGTCGATCAGATCACGATCGAGGAACGGCGTTCTGGCTTCGAGCCCCTGCGCCATCGTGATGCGGTCCACGCGCTGCAGGTTGATGTTGTGCATCGACATCAGCGACCGCGTCAGCTCGTCGGCCAACTGGCGCGGCGACGACGCATATGCGTGGTGATAGCCGTATCCGGCAAAGAGCTCGTCGGCGCCCTCTCCCGTGAGAACGGCCTTGACGTGCTGGCGGGCGAGCGTTGTGGCGAAGTGCGTCGGCACCGCGCTACGGACCAGGTCCACATCCGCGCTCTCCAGGTGATAAATCACCATCGGCAGCGCGTCGGCCAGATCCTGCGCCGTGAATTCCAGTTCGAAGTGGTTCGAGTCGATGTGTTCGGCCACCCGTCTGGCGGCGGCCAGATCGGGGCTGCCTTTGAGGCCGACCGAGAACGTCTTGAGCCGGTGCGATGTTGCTTGTGTCGCCAGCGCCGCGATCAGCGACGAATCGAGTCCACCCGACAGGAATGACCCCACTTCAACATCGGCGACCATCCACTTTCGAACGGCGTCTTCGAGCACCAGCCTCAGCTCGCGAATGACGGCATCGAGGTCGAAACCGGGCTCGGGTTCGGCGGCGCCTTGCGGGATCCGGTACCAGCGCCGCATCCCGTCAATGCTGTCGAACAGCGTGCCGGGATCGATCGACCGAATCTCGCTGAATCCCAGTCCATCGTAGGCCTTGAGCTCGGACGCAAAAGCCAGCCCTTTGCCGAGCGTGGCCACGTACAGCGGCTTGATCCCCAGTGGGTCGCGCGCCGCGATCACGCGCTCCGGCGTTGCGAGCACAAACGCGAACATGCCGTCGAGCCGCGATACCCACCGCATCTGGCCGGAGCGGAAGAGGTGCAGGATGCTCTCGGAGTCGCTGCGGGTTTCAAACGCGCTTTCGCCCAGGATGGCACGCAGATCGGCGTAGTTGTAGATCTCACCGTTGGCGACCAGGATGTCATTCGCGCTGAAGATCGGCTGCGACCCGTCAGAGGGTCCGATGATCGAGAGCCGGCAATGGGCCATGACGGCCGGGACGTTGTCGGTACGGTAGACGCGCGTCTGGTCGGGACCGCGGTGGCTGATCTTCTCGATCATCCGCCTCGCGAGCGGCTCGTCATCGATGTTCCAGAGGCAGGCGAATCCACACATCCGTTTGTACTCCCGAGTCTCGCAGGGCGGTCGCTGCCCGACCGTCACACCGTGCTACGTGGCGGCGCTCATCGATGACAGTATATGTGCCTGTCCGACGGTGGTTGAACGCCAGGCTCGGGACAGACCAGAGACCCGTGAATGCGCGCAGCGGAGGTTACTCATGCCCGATCGTCGCTTTCTTGAGTATCAGCTCACCGGTCCCCAGACCTCACCTGCCATCGCGAGGTGTCGCGCCGGGTTCTCCTGTCCTCTACGGATTCAGGATCAGCTTCTGCACTCGTGAGTTCGACGTCTCCGCGACAAAAAGCACGTCCTCGGACGGGCAGGCGAGTCCGTGGCCCCCGGAGAACTCTCCAAGGTTTCGCCCGGAGTTGCCGACGATCCCGATCACCTGGCCCTGGAGTGTCGCCTTGATGATCCGCCCAGGGAACGTGGTTTCGCCGACGTAGATGACGTCGCTCCCGGGCGGGATGCAGAGCGCGTTGGGTGCGCCGTTGGCGGCCACGTTGGTCAGGTCAGCCGGCGTGGTGCCATTTACCGCTTTCGAGCCAGGCGTGATCGGCGTGGCGACGCTGAACATCCGCTGGAAATTACCCTCCGCATCGAAGACCTGAATCCGCGCGTTCGAGCGATCGCCGACGTAGACGTTGTCGTTTCTGTCGATCGCGATGGCGTGTGGAGTCTCGAATTGGCCGGGGCCCGCGCCAGGCTCACCCCACGACATTACCCAATCGCCGTTCATGTCGTACTTCGCGACTCGTGAGTTCACATATCCGTCGGTGATGTAGATGTTGCCCTGCGAGTCGAACGCGACGTCGGTGGGTTCGCGAAAGCGCCCATCTTGAGGGGGAAGCGGAGGATCGTGATGCTCGAACGGGCGCGCGGCCTCAGAGCTTGACTCCGGCTTGCGGCCGAACACCCAGACGACGCGCCCTTCCGGGTTCATGCGGACCACCATGTTCGAGCCCTTGTCCACGGTCCAGATGTCGTCGTTGGCATCGATCGCGAGCCCGTGCGCAAACGCCCATGCGTACAACCCCCGCCCGTGCTCAGCGATGAAGACGCCCGACGGTCCGAACTCGAACAACTGGGCCGCGTGGATGCCGTAGGCCGGACCACCGCCGGTCGGACTGGACCGGCTGAACACGAAGACACGCCCTTGAGAGTTGACGGCGACAGCCGGCACCTCACCGAAGTTCACGCCAGCGGGTAGCTGGAAGAAGTTCGGCACGGACTCCACCGGGATTTGAGGGACGGTTTGCGCGTGTGCTGAGCTAACAGCCGCGATGAGCGCGAGCAGGACGGTCACGATCTTCTTCATTGCGTTTCTCCCGGTGGCTCTTGGGCGCGGATCAGGCGTCACAAGTGAATCGAAGGCTCATTCTATGACGTCAGGGAGTGCCGACCGACCTGGGCCTGGGCAGCGCCGCTGGAGGGCGGCGCGCGGCAGGTCGGGGGTGTCTGCCGAATGGCTCCCGTGCGATACTCAGCGTTGCAATCGCGCGTGCACATTCAAGCAAGGGGAGTGACATGATTCGGACATTATCGAAGGTGGCGGCCACCGGGCTCGTTGTGGCGGGTGTGGCCTTCGGAATCCTGGGAACCCACGTGTCCGGTCAGACACGAACGGTGCGTTCGGCCCTCCACGACTTTCACGTCGTGCCGGTGGCCGAGAACCTGGTGACCCCGTGGTCGGTGGCCTTTCTCCCGGACGGGGACATCCTGATCACCGAGCGCCCAGGCCGGCTTCGGGTCGTGCGGAACGGAAGCCTGATGCCGGACCCGGTGGCGGGCGTGCCGGAAGTCTTCGCGGAAGGGCAGGGCGGCCTGCTGGATGTGCGCCCGCATCCGGACTTCGCGTCCAATCGTCTTCTCTACCTCAGCTACGCGGGGCCCAACGGCGGGGAGTCCACGACCACAATTGCGCGCGGTCGCTTCGAGAACGACCGCCTCGACAACGTCGAGGAGATTTTCGTGGCGCAGACGCGTGGGCGCGGACATTATGGTTCCCGGCTCGCGTTTCACCCGGACGGCTCCCTGTACATCACCGTCGGCGAGCGCCAGGCGCCGGCAACCGGCGATCTGGAGGCCCACCCGGCGCAGGATGTGTCGAACCATCACGGGACAGTCATCCGGCTGCATGATGACGGTCGCGTGCCCGATGACAATCCTTTCGTCGGTCAGGTCGGCAAGTTACCGGAGATCTGGAGCTACGGGTACCGGAATCCGCAGGGCCTGGCCATCCACCCCGAGACCGGCGACGTGTGGATCACCGAGCATGGTCCCCAGGGCGGCGATGAGTTGAATCTGATTCAGCCTGGCTTGAACTACGGATGGCCGGTGGTGGGCTACGGTGTCAACTACCGGTCGGGACTGGCGATTCATGAGGGCACGCAGCGCGAGGGCATGGAATCTCCGCTGCACGTCTGGGTGCCGTCGATTGCCACTTCGGGTCTCGCGTTTTACACCGGCGATCGCTTTCCTGACTGGCAGGGGAACCTGTTTGTGGGCGGCCTGGCCGGCGAGCAGGTTGACCGCCTGACCATGAGCCCAGACGGTAAGGAAGTCGTCAGGAAGGAAACGATCCTGCAGGGCATGGGCAGGGTTCGCGATGTTCGCGTGGGCCCGGACGGCTACGTCTACGTATCGATCGAAGACCGCGGCGGCGCGCCAACAACCGTCGTTCGGCTCGAGCCGGTCGATTCGGACTAGCGCCGCCGACGCGAAAAACGAGAAAACCCGTCGCGGGTTGCACATGCTGTAAGGCGTTAGAACGCTTGCTGCCTCGGAAGAAGGACGAGATGTCATGAGCACCGGCGTAGACTGCTCCACACGGTGGGCCCGCGTCGCGCGGATTTCACTTCTGCGGTTCCTCGGGAGCTACACGCTCATGAAATCCGCGCTAGCTGCCTCGTGCTTATCCGGTTGTTTCAGCAAGCCACCACCGGTAGTGTATCGGCGTGGCGCGCCCGTCGTTTCCGAAGAATCTCCGGGAGTTTCAGCGGCAATTTGCGACCGCCGAGGCCTGTCAGGACTACTTGGCGGCGTGCCGCTGGCCGGACGGCTTTGTGTGTCCCCGGTGCCGGCACGCGCGCGGCTATCGCCTGACCACACACCGGCGCTGGCAATGTGCGGCGTGCCGGTATCAGGTGTCGCTGACCGCCGGGACGATTCTCCACAACACGAAGACGCCGCTCCTGGTGTGGTTCTGGGCGGCCTATTTGACGGTTACCGACAAGCGGGGCCTCTCGGCGCTCCTGCTGCAGCGGCAGTTGGGCCTGCGGCGGTACGAAACGGCGTGGCTGCTGTTGCACAAGCTGCGGCGCGCGATGGTGAACGCGGGGCGGGAGCCCTTGTACGGCGACGTGGAGATCGATGACACCTGGGTGGGCGCGCCCCAGGCCGGCCTGCGCGGCAGTCGCCAACTCAAGGGGCGGAAAGCCGCGCTGGTGCTGGTGGCGGTGGAACGACGCGGGGATCGGTCGGGTCGGGTCCGCATGTCCGTGATCCCGAACTTCAAACAATCGACGATGCTCGCGTTCGTCACTCACCACATTGCGCCGGGGGCGACGGTCTACACCGACGGGCTGAAAAGTTTCGATGGGCTCCAGGCCGCTGACGTGAGACACGTCGCCCGCCCGCAACCGATCCGGAGCGCCCTGCACAGGGGGGTGCCCTCCGTCGTGCCTTTGGCCGACCGCGTCATCGGCAATTGCCAACAGTGGTTGATTGGCACGCACCACGGCGTCAGCAAGGCGCAACTACAGGTCTACCTCGATGAGTTCGTGTTTCGGCACAATCGGCGGCGGCACCCGATGGCCGCCTTTCAGACCCTGCTGGGCCTGGGGACCGGACGGACGCCCACGCCCGCCCGACGGATTCGCGGCGCGCAGGACGTGCGCCCCCCAGGCTGATCGCAAGATATAGGGGTTAGCTGAAACAACCGGATAAGCACGAGCTGCCTTGACCGCGATCGGTCTCGGGGCGACGACGATACAGGTCAGCGCCGGTCAGCGTCCGGCCGAGGTCGCCGCGGCACTCAGAGACGCCGTCGACATCCATGTGCACAGCTTGCCCGACGACCGGCCCCGCTCGCTCGATGCGATCGAGGCGGCGCGGCAGGCCAGCGCGCATGGCATGCGTGCGATCGTGCTCAAGAACCACTACGAATCGACGGCCGGACTGGTGTCTCTCGTGCGCGGGGTGGTGCCGGACATCGAGGTCATCGGCGGCATCGATCTGAACCTGACGGTCGGCGGGATAAACCCGGCCGCGGTTGAGCACATGACGCGCGTCACTGGTGGATGGGGTCGCATTGTCTGGATGCCAACCTTCGACTCTGAAAACCAGGTCCGGTACTCGAAGGAGAACCGGCCGTCTGTCAGCGTGTCGCGCGACGGCGAACTGTTGCCTCAGGTAAGAGACGTCATTGCGCTCATCGCGACACACGACCTCGTGCTCGCCACCGGCCACTCCACCGCCGAGGAAGGGCTCATGCTGCTCCGCGAAGGCCGGCGCCAGGGCGTGCAGCACATGGTGGTGACACACGCCATGAACGAGCCGATTCTTATGACCGTGCCTCAGATGCAGGAGGCGGCACGGCTTGGTGCCTTCATCGAATTTGTCGGCAGTTCCCCCACCGCGGCGGATGCCCCGGATCGATACGCTCGCTTTGCCGACGCCATCCGACAGGTGGGTCCGGAGTTTTGCATTCTGTCGTCAGACCTCGGCCAGGCGGAGAACGCCCTCCCCGCCGACGGCTTCGGGACCTTCCTCGTCGCCATGCGCGACGCTGGTTTCAGCGAACAGGATGTGGACCGGATGTCGAAACACAACCCCGCCGAACTCCTCGGCCTGCGCTGAGCGCCGGGCCACGGCCAGGTAGGTCTGAACAGCACCACTCAGCCAAGCGGCTTGCCGCGCTCCCCTTGAGTCCCATCCCGAGTAGAACTCGATAGAGTGGCGATGGCGGCGTCTGCGGAGACCCGCCAAGGGCGAAGGCAGCAGCCCAGCCTTGCTATCTGAGAGGCGGAGGCTCCGGCAGGTCGGAAATATCTGGAGGGTCCTCGTAGGCTCTGTTCAGCTCTCCGAGGTTTCTCGTCGGCGGCTCAGGCGCGGGGGAACGAGGCGGCCGGACGGCCGTATCGGCCGGCGGCTCCGGACCGGGCTCGGGCCCGAGAGCCTTGGCCTCCGGTAGTCTCAGCAATTGCTCGACAAGGCCTACGGCCAGTGGAAAGCTTGTCCTGCTTCCGAAGTTGCCTCCGAACTGATCGACATCCTGTGTAATCGGCCCCTCCGATGAGTAGCTCGTTCGCAGGACCGCTTCCCCCGTTCGAGCGTCGATGATCTCGATGTCGATCGTGTTGGTTTGCCACGCTCCGTACGAGATATCCCGGTCGGTGAATCTCGGGCGGAGTTCGGTGTTCGCCGTTCCCTGCAGGATGAAGTCAGACTCCGGGCCGAAATAGACCGCATCTGCTGGCGCATCGATCGTCCCCAGGCGCCGCCGCTCCCGCTCTTGCTCAAGGGCTTCCACGGAGCCCGACGGATAGTACTTGACCCGGATCCCATTTCGAGCCAGCTCGTCCGCGATCTGTCCGGCCCACCCCACAGGCTGCGGCGAGATGTCAGTGATCTCACGAATCTCGACGACCGGCCGGCGATCGATTTCCTGCGTGTGAACCACACCAACGCCGATCAGCGCCGATGAGCTGAACACCATGCCGAGGATAGCGAGTGTCTGTCGCAGCAGGAAGCCAGGCATCTCATCCCTTCTGATCATTGAGGACGCTCTCGCCAGCGTGCGTCTAAGCTTTTGAGAACTGTAAGAGAGCATTCTGAGCGCGTCAACCGGCGCCAGTCGACCGCGGACCGGACCGCAGGTCCACGACCACACTGACGAATCGGACAGCTATCTCTCCATCCGCGAGTAGAATCAGACGCATGGCTCGCTACACCCTTGTTTACGGCCTCCGGCTCGTCCCTGAGGGATCGGTCACCAACGTCGCCGAAGCCACGCTGACGCTGAAGCGTGGCACCACGTCCGGTCTGACGTTGCACACGTTGGACGGCACGATTCCGCAGTTGCGGCGCTCCCTTGATCGGAGCCTCGACGCGTTCTTCGACATCCTGCCGGGCGCCGACGAGGAAGACCTGGAGACATTCGGCGACTGACCGGGTGGACCGCAAGGTTGTAGCGCCCGCGCCGTCACCTGCTTGGCTTGTGCGGCTGATGGGGCAATAATGCGGGCCTTCTCAAGCGGGAAGTCCGGATCACGTAATACAGGAGGGAAGCGTTCGATGGAAAAGTTCAGGAGCATGACCACGGTTCGGGTGCTGGCGGTGTGCGGGTTCCTCTACGGAATCCAGTCGAGCCTCTGGGCCACGTTCACCCATATCGGGAGCGAGGCGATGGGCCCCGCACACACCTGGTACCACTTTTTGCGCGAAGTGGGCCTCGACATCGGCGTCCTCTCCGCCTTGCTGATCATTTTGTTTGGAGCCCCGAAGGTCCGCACGCCCGCCACGTGGTGGATCGCGCTGGTGCTCATGCTCGGCTACTACGCTCCCTACTGGGTTGGCGCACCGTTCATGGAGGAGCTGTATCCTCCCGGTGGCTTCGGGAGCGTGGCGGACTGGAACCACTACATCCAGGCTGGCTTGCCGCTTCTCGGGTTGTTCTTAGGCCGCGGTCACTTCTACCAGAGCGAGCCCAGTCAGACCCCGGCGCAGGTGTCGCCAGCGCGGGCGTGACCTCATCCTCGTCGAACCGCAGGGACCGTTTTCAGCCTGGGGTCAGCGACTCAAAGCCTCTGCTCTGGCCGGCAACGCTGATTAGGGGCACCGACGGCGGCGAATCCTACGGGTAGAACTCAAGCCGTGCTTCGCGGAACCAGACGGTGTTCGCGGGCGCGACCGAGATTGGTCCGTTGATGCCGAAGATGGCGATCTGGAACTGGTCGCCCGGCTGCACGTCGTCGGACAGGACGACGCGGTTCGGCATGTTGAAGCCCTGAATCGTCGCCGGGCTGGGGTAGCCGGCCCGCCGCGGCATCTGCCCATCGACCCAGACCTCGCCGTAATCGTCTACCAATGCCGTCAGCACAGCCGTCCGGCCTGCCGTCTCGAAATCGCCGATGCGTTCGGGGATCGTCAGGTTGACGCGGTACCAGATGAAGGCAACATATCCGCCGCTCCGTCGCGCCGCGAGATCCTCGGCTTCGATCGCTGGCCATGCCGAATCGTCGAAGCCCGCCTCGCCGGCGTGCGGCGAAATGTCGTAGGCGGTGGTGTATCCGGGTAGCGCTGCGTCGATCGGCTCCCGTTCGACAATCTTCGCTTCCATCGTCTTCCACTGTGCTCCCAACACGGACGCCCCCTGCGCCGTCATCAGGTCGACGACATGTAACACCGGGAGAGAGGGGGGCATGACCGGCTGAGCGGCCGGCGGCGCCTGGGCGACCGCGATCGGCGCGATGAACAATGCGGCGGCCGCAACCACCGCACCCACAACCACTTGATCGAAATGAGTCTTCATCATTCCCGTCCTTCAATGATTCCGGAGTTAGCGTCTTGGGGAAGTCGGCACCAGTGTAAGGCCTCAGACGAGCGGCGACCCGATAGAACGTGCGCCCGGTCTTCAGACCAGCTGGCCGCGATGATTCGGTCCGACGCGGGTGTCGGGCACTATAGGTATGTTGCCGGGCTGGACCGGCTGATATCGTCGGTGACTACTGCTGAACCCGTCGCAGAGCCTGATTCGCAGCGTTCGCCACCAACCGCTCAGCCGACTCGGAGGCCCGCTCCAGCGCCTCGACCGCGCTCGCGGCCGCAGGCCCCATGCGCCCCAGCGCAAGGGCAGCCCACTGCGCCAGCTCAGGCTCCGGAGCCTCCAGCGCCTCCACCAGAGACGGCAGGGCCGCCACCGACTCTGGTCCGCCAACGCTCAGGCCACGAGCCGCGGAGATTCGGACATCGAGGGCAGCATCTCCATCGAGCGCGGCAGCAAGAGCGGAAACCGCACGGTCGTCAGTGCCCACCAGGCTGCCGAGCACGAGTGCGGCGCCGGCGCGAACTTCCGATCTAGGGTCGTTACCCAGCGCCTGCACCAGCGCCGGAGCCGCTTCGGGGCCAAGCTCGGCGAGAGTCCGATTGGCGGCCGTACGCACCAGCGTCTCACTGTCGGCAAGAGCATCGATCAGCGCCGGAACGACACCCGGCACCGCCGGGCCAAAGCTGGCGAGAGCAGCGACGGCTTGGACGCGCTCACCAGAGTCCTCGGAATCCGCCAGCTGCGCCACATAGAATTCCGGTGGCCGCCCCATGAACAGCGGCGCCTCCACTGGCGCGGTGCCAGTCGGCGCGTCGGTCCCCTGCCCGTTCGCGGCCGCCGACGCCTCCACGCCAAACGGCGTCTCCGAGCTCGCCGGCTCCTCGGAGCCCGCACTGCAGGCCGCAAGCAGCAGCAACGACACACCAAGCCAGCTCCCGATCACGGTACGCATCGTTCCCCCATTCATCATCGGTTCCGCAGCCGACAAAGCATGCTGCCCGGCGGCGAAAATGGCAACCCGTCGGCCTAATCGAAGACGACACCGATGCCCCGATTGGTTATTCGTACTGGCTCCCCTGAGTCGCGATCACAAGACTAGCAGGCTGCTGAAAAACTCCGTGAAATGGGATCGACAGATCGATCCCGGCGTACTACCATGCTCCCAACACCGCTGAAGGGAGCCCCATCATGCGCGGACACGATGAGCAAAGCACTCACATGTTCAGCTACCTGTCGCCGGAACAGCGCGTGCCAGCCGACCATCCGCTCCGCGCGGTTCGCGCGCTGACGGACGAAGCGCTGAGAACGATGTCGCGCAGGTTCGCCGGCCTGTACGCCAACACAGGGCGTCCGTCGATCCCGCCGGAACAGCTGCTGCGCGCGTTGTTGCTGCAGGTGCTCTACACGGTGCGGAGCGAGCGGCTGCTGATGGAAGAGCTCAATTACAACCTGCTGTTCCGCTGGTTCGTGGGCTTGAATTTGGACGACCCGGTTTGGCATCCCACCACGTTTACCAAGAATCGCGACCGGCTGCTGGCGGGCGATCTCGCGGCCGCCTTCTTTGATGCGGTGCAGGCCCACGCGCGGGCGGCCGGGCTGCTCTCGGACGAACACTTCACTGTGGATGGGACCCAATTGGAAGCGTGGGCCAGCCTGAAGAGCTTTCGGTGCCGGGACGCGGCGGAGAGCGACCCGCCCGATGACCCCGGGAATCCCACGGTCAACTTCCACGGGGAGCGGCGGCGCAACGACACGCACCAGTCGACGACCGATCCGGAGGCGATGCTGCCTCGGAAGGGCCAGGGGAAGGAAGCCAAGCTGGCGTATCTGGGCCACGTGCTGCTGGACAATCGACAGGGACTTGTCGCCAACGTCTGCGCGACTCACGCGACGGGGACCGCCGAACGCGAGGCAGCGGCGCTGTTGCTGGAGGCCAGCGCGCCGCCGGGCAGCACGGTCGGGGCGGACAAGGGCTACGATGTGGCAAGCTTTGTGGCCGCTGTCCGTATCCGGGCCGTCACGCCCCACGTTGCTCAGAAGGTCCGCTGGAGTGCGATCGATGGCCGGACCACGCGGCATGCGGGCTATCACGTCAGTCAGCGGAAACGGAAACTCGTAGAACAGGTCTTTGGCTGGATGAAGACCGTCGGCGGCTTGCGCAAACTCCGGCATCGCGGTGTCGCCCTCGTGGATTGGCAGCTTACCTTCGCCGCCACGGTCTATAACTTGGTCCGGCTGCGGAATCTGGAGGCGAGGTGTCCCTGATCACCGGCCGCGCGTGTCGCCGGCCCCTTGATCGGGGCCAGCGCACAGCCGTGCGCACCGTTGTCGGTCGGTGGTGACTCGCATGATCCTTAGAAAACGGCCCGATCACCCGGGTTCTTCAGCAGCCTGCTAGGGGGAGGGCCGCGAGACCCCCGCCCTGGTATGGCGGTTGCGCCCCGCCCCGCCAGCGCCCGCCTAGACGCTTCAGGGTGATGGATTGCGCGTGAGCTGGAGGTGAAGATTCCTGAGACTTGGGAGGCAGGCACCAGTTTCGTATCTCGGTGCAGGGGCCTGGCGTGTAGAGGTAGTCACCCGATGACTAGCGGATTCTTGGAGAGGGAATGGAACGCTATTTCTCTTTCCGCTGCTTTTTTGCCGGCTTCGATTTCTGAGGGGTACTCGGGTCTTTGGCACCCGGTGAAACTCGAAACTTGATGACTTTCTTCGCCGGAACTTTTATTGCTTCTCCCGTTGCTGGTGTTCTTCCCATCACCTTCTTTGCCATGAGGCTTCTCCCGTTTCCGATCGCACGTGCGTATTGCGGTGCAGGACTAGATGGTGTCACAACGACAGAAATATCGCGCCCGTGTGGGATAACCCCCTCCGGTTCACATCCTGCGGCACACGTTCTGTTCGCATCTGGCGATGCGTGGCGCGCCTGCGCGGGCCATCCTGGAACTGGCCGGACACCGCGACCTGGCAAACGCAGCGGTACATCGACGCCGCAATCCGGCTGCTCGACGCGGGGTCGCGAACGTGGCTTGCCTAGCCGAAGCGCGTAACTGATGGAGTTGGCCCGACTTCGCCAAGGCTACGTCGGGGCAACCTTCGCCTGATCAGGCGCGAAGGTTGGTGGAGGCGGCGGGAGTCGAACCCGCGTCCGAAAGTGCGTCCCCGCAGGACTCTACATGCGTGTCCGCTTTCAATGTCTCAATCCCAGCGCAAGATAGCGGCGAAAACCGCCGGGACCCAGACCCGGTTTGTCTTACGGTCAGGCGCCGAGTCGCCGTCTGACCGCCAGCCTGTTTAATGACATCTGGCCCCCAACCACCAGGCGAGGTCAGGGCAGACGCTCACAGGTTATTAAGCTGCGAGAGCGTAGTTAGCATCCGCAGTTAACGGATGTTTCCATCGGATTAACGAGTCAATGGAGCTCGGCATGCATCCCGCGCTTCAACACCCCCGTCGAAGCCAAATTCGCCCCCTCGACAGTGGTTCGGTAGCGCACCTTCTATTGTACGGGATTCCGGCGCCGTCTGTAGGCCCTTCGGGCGCGGCAGCCTGCGGCCAGCCGCGGCAGTCATCGGCGGGCCGCAGTGGATTCGATCAACTGCTCGGCGGAAACGGTGCCCAGCAAGGTGGGTGTGTCGCCAGGCCGAAAAACGGCCATCGCGCCTTCAGGCAGAACGCTGTCGGGGAAGCGGGCTCCGGTCACCATCTGGAGCGGCGTGCGGTGGCCGATGAGCAGGCGGTTGGTCCCAGGCGGCGGCGGGGTGCGGAGCAGCCGCGCGGAAGCAACGAGCATCGCTTGCAGTGCGGAGCCGGCGTAGTCGTCGGCCACGAGATCCATCGTTTCGGTGATGCGGTCTGCGCCGAAGGCAAGTTCAGCGGTGTCGCGCGCGCGGAACACGGGACTGGTCAGGATGTCGTCGAGCGGGATGCCAAGTCTAAGAAACGCAGCCCCGAGGGCTCGCGCCTGTTCGAGGCCGGCGGCCGAGAGGTTGCGCTGACCGGCGCGGTCGCCCAGTCGGCCGGTATCGATCTCGTTGGCATTGGTCGCCGCGTGCCGCAAGTAGATGACCTTGTCGCCATCCTGCATGGCGGCGATGAGGATGTCGGTCTCGCTCTGCGCCCTCGCGCCGCCCGAAACGGCAAGCGCCGCGATCGCGACAAAAAGCAGACATTGACCGGGACGCGTCGCCGCCAACGCCCACACGGTCCAGTGCATGAAACTCATCGACTCAGCCTACGGCGTGGCTTCATGACACAAAAAGGGGGCGCCCCCTTCGGAGCGCCCCCGAACACAACAACCCGCCGAGACCGGAAGGCTACGTCTTGGCGCTACTTACCACTCTTACCGCTCTTACCACTCTTCCCGCTCTTGTCACTCTTGTCGCTCTTGTCACTCTTGCCGCTCTTCTCGCTCTTGTCGCTCTCGTCGTCGTCCGGGGGCGGTGGCGGGGGTGCGGTCGGGCACGACACCGTCACCGGAATCGATCCGAGCACCGCGCCGCCGTTCACATCGACAAAGTTCAGATCGAACGTGCCGTTGATCGGTGTGCCATCCCCGGTCAGGGTGACGTCGAACGACGCTGTTCCGCCGGGCGGCACGTCATCCACCTGGCTCGGGGTAAACGACATCGACAGACCAGCCGGCAAGGCGGTGTTCGTCAAGGTGATGTCCACGGGGACCGAAGCGGCCGTCGTGATGGCGTCCTCGATGGCAGCGGCCAACGCCGCAAGAGAACCGGACGTGCTAAAGACCAGCGGGGAGCCTAGCAGGCTGCTGAAGAACCCGGGTGATCGGGCCGTTTTCTAAGGATCATGCGAGTCACCACCGACCGACAACGGTGCGCACGGCTGTGCGCTGGCCCCGATCAAGGGGCCGGCGACACGCGCGGCCGGTGATCAGGGACACCTCGCCTCCAGATTCCGCAGCCGGACCAAGTTATAGACCGTGGCGGCGAAGGTAAGCTGCCAATCCACGAGGGCGACACCGCGATGCCGGAGTTTGCGCAAGCCGCCGACGGTCTTCATCCAGCCAAAGACCTGTTCTACGAGTTTCCGTTTCCGCTGACTGACGTGATAGCCCGCATGCCGCGTGGTCCGGCCATCGATCGCACTCCAGCGGACCTTCTGAGCAACGTGGGGCGTGACGGCCCGGATACGGACAGCGGCCACAAAGCTTGCCACATCGTAGCCCTTGTCCGCCCCGACCGTGCTGCCCGGCGGCGCGCTGGCCTCCAGCAACAGCGCCGCTGCCTCGCGTTCGGCGGTCCCCGTCGCGTGAGTCGCGCAGACGTTGGCGACAAGTCCCTGTCGATTGTCCAGCAGCACGTGGCCCAGATACGCCAGCTTGGCTTCCTTCCCCTGGCCCTTCCGAGGCAGCATCGCCTCCGGATCGGTCGTCGACTGGTGCGTGTCGTTGCGCCGCCGCTCCCCGTGGAAGTTGACCGTGGGATTCCCGGGGTCATCGGGCGGGTCGCTCTCCGCCGCGTCCCGGCACCGAAAGCTCTTCAGGCTGGCCCACGCTTCCAATTGGGTCCCATCCACAGTGAAGTGTTCGTCCGAGAGCAGCCCGGCCGCCCGCGCGTGGGCCTGCACCGCATCAAAGAAGGCGGCCGCGAGATCGCCCGCCAGCAGCCGGTCGCGATTCTTGGTAAACGTGGTGGGATGCCAAACCGGGTCGTCCAAATTCAAGCCCACGAACCAGCGGAACAGCAGGTTGTAATTGAGCTCTTCCATCAGCAGCCGCTCGCTCCGCACCGTGTAGAGCACCTGCAGCAACAACGCGCGCAGCAGCTGTTCCGGCGGGATCGACGGACGCCCTGTGTTGGCGTACAGGCCGGCGAACCTGCGCGACATCGTTCTCAGCGCTTCGTCCGTCAGCGCGCGAACCGCGCGGAGCGGATGGTCGGCTGGCACGCGCTGTTCCGGCGACAGGTAGCTGAACATGTGAGTGCTTTGCTCATCGTGTCCGCGCATGATGGGGCTCCCTTCAGCGGTGTTGGGAGCATGGTAGTACGCCGGGATCGATCTGTCGATCCCATTTCACGGAGTTTTTCAGCAGCCTGCTAGCTGTCTTTGCTAAACACGTTGTTCATCCGGAGCACTCTGAAAAGAATGGAGTTTCCAGACCACCGTTCTGACCAGAGGAGGCCCCGGATGACGCTTCATCGTAATGCCAAGACGACCCCGACTTCGCGCCTGGAATTGGTGCGCCGTGTCCTGTTCGATGAGTGGGCGCACGACGCCGTGGCCGAGGGCTACGGCGTAAGTGTCCGCACGGTTGCGAAATGGGTGCGCCGGTTCCGCGAAGAGGGTGCAGCCGGGCTGGAGGACCGATCGTCCCGGCCGCAGCGGACTCCGCATGTCACGCCGGCGATCCGGGTCACGTTCATCCGGCAGCTCCGCGAGCAACACGGCCTGCCGGCCTGGGCCATTGCCCGCGCCTTGCGGATGCCCCGCTCGACGGTGGGGGCCTGGCTGCGGCGGCTGGGACTCAACCGGCTCCCAGGCCCGCCGCCCGTCCCGATCCAGCGCTACGAGTGGCCGCACCCTGGCGATCTGCTACACGTGGACATCAAGCCGCGGGGGCGCTTTCGGCGTGTAGGCCATCGGATTCATGGGAATCCCCGGCAGGCGTCACCGGGGGCGGGCTGGGAGTACGTGCATGTGGCGGTGGACGACCATACGCGGCTGGCCTACGTCGAGGTCCTGGGCGACCAGACGGGGACCACCTGTGCCGCTTTCTTGGACCGAGCCGTCGCTTGGTACGCGGCGCGGCAGATCACCGTCCATCGCGTCATGAGCGATAACGGCAGCGGCTACGTGTCCCGGCGGTTTCGGACAGCCTGTCAGGCCCACGCGCTGCGCCATCTGCGGACGCGCCCCTATACGCCGCGGACCAACGGCAAGGCTGAGCGCTTCATTCAGACGCTGCTGCGTGAGTGGGCCTATGTCCAGCCGTATCAGACGTCTCGCCACCGCCGGCGAGCCCTTCGCCCGTGGCTGCGCTACTACAATCACGACCGGCCGCACGCCAGCTTGCACTATGAACCGCCCGTGTCACGACTCACGAGTGCTGCGTGATGAACAACGTGTTTGACTTCAACACCTAGCCCGTCAACCGCCCCGGTGAGCCGGGCGAGCGCTGACAGGAGGACGTCTGGGCCAAAGCTCGGACCCGGGGATACTGTCGGGGTCGATCCAGGGCCCATGCCCAAGACGCGGATGCCCAGGTCATTCAGGGCAGTCACCGCTGCCTGAACTGTCGCCGACTCCGATGGGGCGACCTCTCCAGCAACGGTGCCAGGCGACGTCTTGGAATCGCTCACGAATCCGAACCGGCTCAAGCCCGGGGTTGTCGAGGAACAGGCGAACGCTGTGACGGGCTCTACTGAACTGCCAGCGCCTGTAATCGTCGCGGGGATGGGGGAGCTTGCCGGGAACGCCGAAACCGAACAGATATCGGTGGCCAGAATGACAAGGTGCAGCGCATCGGATCGCCAGCCAGCGCCTCCCAGCGTTCCAGAGGTCGGCAATACGTTGGATGAAAACGCCGGGACATCTCCGCTCGTCCCGGGGGCCGTCTGCGTCAACAGCCCCCCGGCAGGCCAGCTGTCGAAGTTGGACACGTTGCCGTTGCCGTCGAACCCGGCGCCGGTCGCCACCTGCGACAGCGCCTCGACAGCTGTCTCCGGGCCGTCGCCGCCGAAGCCCGGTGCGGTGTTGCCGAGTGCGGTGGCGACGAGCGCGTCCCGGGCCGCAGCACCGCCGGCCGTTGGGGCCGTCACGATCGGCTGATTCAAGGTAAACGGCCGGCCCGTATCAAATTCACCCGAAAATCCAGTGCCGGGGCCGCCGTAGTCCTCGAATCGCCCCACGCCGAAGCCGAAGCTCACCGCAGGCAACGCGGTTTCGAGCGACGTCACGAGACCGCTGAAGATGCCAATGACGGTCGGGGCAACCCCGGCGAAGCTGCCCGTGTCATCGAAAAGAAAGAACACGTCCACCTTGTCGACGGTGGTGTCGGGGGGAAGGGTGATCGAGACGGGGAACGTTTCGCTGCTCCCTTCGCAGATGAGCCCCGAGACGATGCTGATGGTGTCGGGCGTCGTCGTCTGTCCCAGCAGCGGGGCGTTCAGCGGAAAGCCTAATGCAAGCACTACCGATAGAAAACGGGTCATTCGTGATCGAGCCAAGCGGGAAAGCAGAGCATGGGCCATTGGGGCCTCCCGATTCTGATTGGGGGGTTAGAGGCACCCTGACTCGGCGTCAGAGGACCTGTCCCAATCGAGCAACGTCAACGGGTGAGGATCTGCGTACCGGGCGAGGCTACTGCGTTGCGCCGAAAGATGTCAACATGATGCGCATGCCCACGGTGGCTCTCCCGGACGTTGAGACGCCGCATGCCCAGGTCCGTCTCAACGAAGACTGGGTGGCGGCCTGGATCGCGGCCGCCATCATCGCTCTCGCTGTCGGCGGCGTCCGTCCAGATGCATCCCAATTTGGCTGGAGCGGCGCAACGGATCTCAGCGGCACGGTCTTCACCGCGGCCAACGTGTGGCGCTGCCTGCAGCTTGGTCTGCTCATACTCATTCCCGCCGCCGTCGGCGCGCGGCTGATGGGCGCGCGACTCGTCCACTTCATGGTCGGATTCGTGGTGTTGTACGGGCTGGCGTGTGTCTCGCTGATCCTGGCCGGCTACTCGGGATCGACCGCCGTCGGGCTGGAATACGTGATCTACGCCCTCGTCATCGGGCTCCTGCTCGGGCACACGACACCGCTGCGCCGCTGGTTTTCGGAGGCGGTGCGGACCGAGTACTACATCAAGATCGGGCTGGTCATTCTTGGCACGCGCGTGCTCTTCCCGCAGCTGGTCGACGCCGGCCTGCTCGGGGTCAGCCAGGCGCTGCTGGTGGTGCTCAGCGTCTGGACGTTCTGCTTCTGGCTCGCAAAGCGTTTTCGTGTGGACGACGAAATGGCGACGATGCTGTCGTCGGCGGTGTCGATTTGCGGGGTCTCGGCCGCGATTGCCACCTGCGGCGCGATACAGGGCGACCGGAAGAAACTGTCGTATGTCACGTCGCTGGTGTTGGTCGTCGCAGTGCCGATGATCCTCGTGATGCCGTGGGCGGCCCGGCTGGCCGGCATGCCCGACGCGGTCGCGGGCGCGTGGCTCGGCGGCACGCTCGACAACAGCGCGTCGGTGGTGGCGGCGGGCGAGCTGGTCAGCGAACAGGCCAGAAACGCGGCGGTGGTCGTGAAGCTGTCGCAGAACGTGCTGATCGGCATTGCTGCGTTCATCGTGACGGTCTGGTGGTCGGTACGTCGCGGGGGAGCGGCGAGGGAGCAGGCCAGCCTGGCCGTCATCTGGGAACGGTTTCCCAAGTTCGTGCTCGGGTTTCTCGCGGCGTCGTTAGTGTTCTCGTTCGTCCTGTCTGAGCGCGCTGTTGCCGACACTCGCGATGTGCTGGGTGCCGCGCGCACGGCCTGGTTCGCGATGGCCTTCGTCTCGATCGGCTTGGAAACATCGTTGGGCGACCTGGTCAAGACCGGCGGCGGCCGGCCGGCCTACGCGTTTCTCGGGGCTCAGGCTTTCAACATCGTGGTGACGTTGCTGGTGGCGTACCTGCTGTTTGGTGGGATTCTGTTCCCGGTGCCGGTCTTCGACTGATGAGGAAGCGTCTGGCTATGGTCGCGGTCGGCGTGATCGCGTTGGCGGTGTTGGTCGGTACCGGGACCAGCACTGAGACCAGCACGGGCGTCGTCACAGGTATTGTTTCCACGCTCAGCGCCCAGGTCACCACGACAGCGCATCCGCCGGTGCCTGCCGATTCGTCGCACTACTGGCTGACTCCGAACCCAAACTCTCCGCCGGCTGCGAGTCTTGCGGGGTTGGCGCGCGGGGTGGCGCTGATCGCTGAGGAAGATTTCGAAGGCGCGCTGCCGTTGGTGAGTAACCCCGCGCTGGAGGCGACACCGCTGGCGCAGTACGCGCGCTATTACGCGGCTGTCGCGCTGCTCGGTGTCGAGCGCGCGGACGAGGCGGCGGCGTTGCTGGCGCCGCTGGAAGGGAAGGTCGCGGGATATCTCCAGGATGCCGTGCCGCCGCGGCTCGCCGAGGCCGCGCTGGCGCGTGAGGTCCCGGCCGTGGCTGTGAACGTTCTGGAAAAGGCGACCATCTACACGCTGACCGCGCCCGAAGAGGTGTTGTTTCACCTCGGTGCCGCCATGGAGGCGGCGGGAGAGACCGACCGCGCACTCCGCGCCTATCGGCGCGTCTACGACGAGTATCCGAGGAGCGAGCAGGCCTCGGCCGCCGAAGACCTGATCGAAGGATTGAAGTCGGAGCCCGGCATTTCGGCGGATCGGGTGCAGGCGCTGCTGGCGCGGGCTGAGCGGCTGTTCGCCGCCCGTCAGTGGACGGAGGCTCGCGCAGGCTTCGCGCCGCTGCTCTCTCGGGTGACCGGCGATGATCGGGAACTGGTGACGCTGCGGCTGGCCGAATGCGACAACTATCTCAACCGGCGCACGGCCGCGCGCAACGCGCTGACGCCGCTGCTGGAGACCGCGACGCGCGAGGCGGAGGTGCGATATGTCCACCTGACGGCCACCCGCGCGCTGCGCCAGCACACGCGCTTCGTCGGGCTGGCGCGGGGGCTGGTCGCCGACCACCCGGACAGCACGTGGGCGGAGGACACGCTCAACGACCTGGCCTCGCACTACATCACCGTCGATGACGAAGAGCAGGCGGATGAGGTGTTCCGCGAACTGGTCCGCCGTTTTCCGGGCGGACGCTATGCGGACCGTGCCGCATGGAAGATCGGGTGGTTCGCATATAAGCAAGATCAGTTTGCGGAGGCCGCCTCGACATTCGAGGCCGCTGCTGTCGCCTCACCGCGGGCCAACTACCGGCCGTCGTGGCTCTACTGGGCGGCCCGATCGCACGGTCGGCTTGGCAACCAGTCGGCCGCCAACGCGCTCTACCGCGTTGTCGCGAGTGACTACCTGAACTCCTACTACGGCCGTCTGGCATCGACGCTGCTGGACGAGCGCGGGGAGTCGACGGTGGCTCCGATGGTCGTGATGGCTCCGGCGGGTGCGTCGTCGGCGCTGCCGGATCCGACCGTGGCCGTGCCGAACGCCGCGGTCATTCGCGCGCTGGCGTCGGTCGAGTTGTACGACCAGGCGCTCCAGGAAGCGCGGTATGCGGGCCTCGCGTGGGGAGATTCGGCGGCGCTGCAGGCCACGCAGGCCTGGCTGCGCTACCAGCGTGCCGCACAACCGCAGGCCGAGGACCATTTTGCGGATCTGCGGGGCGCGATCACGACGATGCGCCGTGCGTACCCGCAGTTCATGGCGGCCGGCGGAGAACGGTTGCCGCCGGAGGTCCTCCAGGTGATCTTTCCGCTCGAGTACTGGCCGCTGATCAAGAAGTATTCAGACGCGCACGAGCTGGATCCCTATCTGATCACCGCGCTGGTCGCGCAGGAGTCCACCTTCACGGTGGATGTCCGCTCGTCGGCCGATGCCGTGGGCCTGATGCAACTGATTCCGGGGACGGCGCGGAACTATGCTGCCAGGCTTGGCATCCGCTACTCGAGCGGGATCCTGACGCAGGCGGAAACCAACATCCGACTCGGCATGCGCTACTTCAAGGACCTGATGAACCGATTCGGCGGCGCGCATTTCGCGCTGGCCGGCTACAACGCGGGAGAGAATCGCGTGTCTGGCTGGATCAGGGAGCGACCCGGGTTTACGCAGGACGAGTTCATCGATGACATCCCGTTTCTCGAAACGCAGAACTACGTGAAGCGGATCCTTGGCACTGCCGACGACTACCGGCGCCTCTACGACGGCGGCACGCTCCGCACCGCCCCGATGCCGCGGTAGGTCGCTCGCTCGTGAGCTACGACCTCGCCCTGACGGCTCTGGCCGAGCCGAGACACTTCTGGTTCCACGGGTTTCGCGCCTACGTCGTGCCGGTGATTCGCGAGATCGCCGCGGGTCGGCGCGACCTGTGCATGGTCGATTGCGGCTGCGGCACCGGCTACAACGTCAAGACGCTGCTGCAGCCATACGGGCGGGCGTTCGCGTTCGACACGACGCCAGACGCGCTTGGGCGCGCGCAGACGACCGGGTGCCCAGTGGTGCGCGCCGGCATGGAACAGATTCCGTTCCGGACGGGCACGTTCGATCTGGCTACATCGTTCGACGTCGTGCAAAGCGTGGCCGACGACCGCGTGGCCGTACGCGAGATGACGCGCGTGCTCAAGCCAGGCGGCTACCTGGTGATGAACGTGACAGCGCTGGAGCTCCTGCGCGGCGACCATAGCGACGTGTGGCGCGAGCAGCGCCGCTACACGCGTAAGAGCGGTGGCCAGCTGATCGAAGAGGCCGGCCTGGAGGTCGTGCGGGTCGCCTACCTCTTCGCGTCACTCGTGCCGATGATGCTGGCCGTGCGTCTGCTCCAGCGGATGCAGCGGCCCTTTCGCGAACCGAGTGGTGATACCGATCTAACCGTACCTCCCGCACCGATCAACGCGATGCTCACTGGTCTGGTGCGCGGGGAAGCGGCGGTTGCGCGCCAACTGCCGATGCCGTTTGGCAGTTCACTGCTTGTTGTGGCCAGAAAGCCGTAGGGCAGCCGCGTGACCACAACATTGACACCTGGCCGACGACTCCTCGACTACGCCCTCAAGTATCGCGGCTCGTTTCTGGTCGGCTTCATCTGCGTCGTCATCACTGCGGCCGTGGGACTGGCCGGGCCCTGGGTGCTGAAGTACGCGATCGACGACCTCATGCTCGCGGTGGATGCCGACACCATCCACTTCTATGCGGTGGCGCTGGTCGCGCTGGCCGCCGTCGGGGGATGCTTTCGCTTCATGATGCGCCGGATCATTGTCGGCGCCTCGCGCGACATCGAGTACGACCTCCGCAACGATTTCTTCGCGCACCTGCAGCGGCTCGACCTGGCGTACTTTCAGCGCCATCGAACGGGGGACCTCATGTCGCGGGCAACCAACGACCTGGCCGCCGTGCGCATGCTGATCGGTCCCGCCGTGATGTATTCGACCACCACGGCGCTGACCTTTATCGTGGCCATCGGGCTCATGCTGTCCATCAACGTTCGGCTGACGTTCTATGCACTGGTGCCGTTGCCGTGTGTCTCCGTGTTTGTCGCGTACTTCGGCTCGATCATCCACCGGAGGTTCACACACATCCAAGAGCAGTTGTCCGAAGTCAGCGCGATGACGCAGGAGACGTTGAGCGGCGTGCGCGTGGTGCGGGCCTACCGCCAGGAACCATTCGAGATCGAGCGGTTCCGGCTTGCGAACGAGGAATACGTACGGCGTAACCGGGCGTTGATCCGGGTGCAGGCGATGTATTTCCCGAGCATGGGCTTTCTGATGGGCATCGGCGGGCTCCTCGTCCTGTGGCTCGGGAGCCTGGACGTGGTCGCCGGGGAGATGTCGGTCGGCGATTTGGTCGCCTTCAACGCCTACCTGATGATGCTGACCTGGCCGATGATCGCGTTTGGGTGGGTGACGAATCTCCTGCAGCGCGGCATGGCGTCGTGGAAGCGCATTCTTGAAGTGCTGGACACGCAGCCGGGTGTGGCGGACGCGCCTGCGGACGCTGCGGTAGACGCGGCTACGGAGGGGACCGATGCCGCGGAGCCCCTCGCCGGTGCAGTCGGCGCGATCAGCGGTCGTCTTGAGTTTCGCAATCTCACGTTCGCCTATGGTGACCATGTCGTCCTGCACGATATCTCCGCCGTGTTGCCGGCCGGGACGACAACCGCCATCGTGGGCCCGACCGGGTCCGGCAAGTCGACGCTGCTGAATCTTCTCGCGCGGCTCCACGAGCCTCCAAAGGGCACGGTGTTCTTTGACGGGGTTGACGTGCGGGAGATTCCGTTGCCGGTGTTGCGCGGCGCCATCGGCTTTGTGCCGCAGGAGCCGTTTCTGTTCGGTTCGACGATTGCCGAGAACATCGCGTTCGGGGCGCGTGGCGACCAAGACCACCGGCCACGCGTCGAAGAAGTGTCCGCGGTGGCTCGTCTCGACAAAGACCTGGCGACGTTTCCGGCCGGGTTCGACACGGTCATCGGTGAGCGCGGCATCACGTTGTCTGGCGGGCAGAAGCAGCGCGCGGCCATCGCGCGTGCGCTGATGGTCGATCCGACGATCCTCATCCTGGACGACGCGCTGTCCGCCGTGGATACCTATACAGAGGAGGAGATTCTCGGGCGCCTGTCCGGCGTGATGCGGCAGCGCACGTCGCTCATCGTGTCGCATCGTGTGTCGACGGTGCGCTCCGCCGACCAGATTCTGGTCTGCGTCGAGGGCCGTATCGTGGAGCGCGGCACACACGACACGCTTGTAGCCGGCGGCGGTATCTACGCCGATCTGTACCGGAAGCAGTTGCTCGAAGAGGAGCTCGCCGCGTCGTGACGCACGACGAAGACATCCTGGGCAAGGCGTACGACGCCCGTTTGATGCGTCGGCTGCTGACGTATCTGTACCCGTACCGAGGCAAGGCCTCGCTTGCGGCGGCGGCGATCGTCGCGCACTCCATCCTTGAACTGGCGCCGCCCTATCTGACCAAGGTGGTCATCGACACCTACATCCCGGCCGAAGATCTGTCGGGTCTCGGCTTCGTGGCCGTGCTGCTGCTCGGCACGCTCACAGGATCGTTCGCCCTTCAGTACCTGCAGACGTCGACCCTGCAGATGATCGGGCAGCGGATCATGTTCGACATGCGGATGCAGTTGCACCGCCATCTGCATCGCCTCGACCTGCGGTTCTACGATCGCAACCCGGTTGGACGCCTGATGACGCGGGTGACGACCGATGTGGATGTGCTGAACGAACTGTTCACCTCGGGCGTCGTGTCGGTTGTCGGCGACCTGTTTACGCTCGTGGGCATCATGGGCGTGCTCATCTGGCTCGACTGGCGTCTGGCGCTGGTGGTGTTCGCCGTCTTGCCGCTCATTGTGCTGATCACGCAGTGGTTTCGCGCCAACGTCCGTGAGTCGTACCGGAATGTGCGCGTCTTGATCGCGCGGATCAATGCGTTTCTGCAGGAGCGGATCACCGGCATGACGACGGTGCATCTATTCCGGCGAGAGGCGCGCGACTTTGCGGACTTCGACCGTATCGACCGGAAGCACCGCGACGCCAACGTGCAGTCGATCTTCTACTACGCGGTGTTCTACCCGGCCATCGAGCTGGTGGGCGCGATGGCGGCTGCGATGATTTTGTGGGTCGGTGGCGGCTGGGTCATCGACGGCACGGTGACGCTCGGCTCGCTTGTCGCGTTTCTCCTGTATGCGCAGCGGTTTTTTCGGCCGATCAGCGACATGTCAGAGAAATTCAACGTGCTGCAGGGGGCGATGGCCTCATCCGAGCGCATCTTTACGCTGCTGGACACCCCCGTAGAGATTGGGCAGAGCGAGGCCGCTACCACGCGAGTCAGCCTGCCGGCGCCACCGCTCGAACGGCTCGCGCCGGACGGTGCTGCGTCCGGCGTTGGGTCTGGACAGGTCAGTCCAGCGCCCGCGGGCGCCGCCGGCGCGATCGCGTTCGAACACGTCACCTTCGCGTACGTGGACGGAGAGCCGGTGCTCAGAGACGTGTCGTTCCGTGTGGAGCCGGGTCAACGCGTGGCGATCGTGGGTGCGACGGGCGCAGGCAAATCGACGATCGCCAGCTTGTTGCTGCGGTTCTACGACGTGCAGGAGGGGCGCATTACGGTCGACGGCGTCGACATCCGAACCATGGATCTGGCCAGCCTCCGAGCAAGATTCGGCCTGGTGCTGCAGGACGTGCACTTGTTCTCGGGCACGATCGCCAGCAACGTCCGGCTTGGCCACGAGGCAATCGACGATGACGGCGTGCGGCGCGCCGTCGCGGCCGTCAACGCCGACACGTTCATCGATCGGCTGCCGAAGGGCCTGGACACGCCGGTGGCCGAGCGCGGCGCCACGTTGTCGGTCGGACAGAAGCAGTTGCTGTCGTTTGCCCGTGCGCTCGCGTTCGACCCGCCGGTGCTGATTCTCGACGAGGCAACGTCCAGCATCGACACCGAGACGGAGCTGCTGATCCGCGAGGCGTTGCAAGTGGTTATGCGCGGACGAACGACGATCGCCATCGCGCACCGTCTGTCGACGATTCAGCGGATGGACTGCATCCTGGTGTTGCACAAGGGGCAGCTCCGAGAGTCGGGAACGCATCAGGAGCTGCTCGCGGCGCGCGGTATCTACCATCGCCTCTATCGGTTGCAGTTCGCCTCCACTGGGTCCGGTCCCGGCTTGGGACCACCGACACCAGCGATCAGTCCAGCGTAGGCTCGGGTTCCTCTTCAGGCTGAGCGCTCGGCGCGGTCTCACCGGTCTCATCAGTCGCGGGATCGGATTGCGGTTCATCGGTGCCCGGCGGCTCCGCGGGTTCCGGGCGTGGGGCAGGCGGGTTCGCGCGACGTGCCGCCTCTCGGCGCGCGAACGCGGGATCGATCACGCTCGGTTCGCTGGCTGCCGGATCCCACCCGAGGCGGAGCACCGTCACCTCGATTTGCTGCCGCCCGAAGTCCAACGCCTCGTAGCAGCTCCACATGTACAGATCGAGCACGCGCCCCTGCACGGCCGGGCCGGTGTCAAGGATCGTGTAGATGCCCGTGTACTTCTCGTCCGCTGTAGTGATGGTGACGACGCTGCCCAGTGGCAGCAACGTGGGGTCAGCGGCGGCGATCCCGCTGCGCACACGGACACCGGCCGCCGTAGTCGTGCCTTTACAGTACGCGGTTGCCGAGAACTGCAGCGGGATGCTAGGGACTGGTGCGGTCAGGTCTCCTGGTTGCTCAGGCGCCGCGTCCTGGGAGTCGAACGTGCCGACTTCGTACACCAGCACGAAGCCGATGACGGCGATACCCGCCACGAGGAGTTTGCGCCAGAGTGATCGCGAGATCAGCGGTCGCATCAGCGAAAATGGTCGAAGCCGTCGGGCAGCGGCTGTTCGCCGCTGTCGGTGCGCAGCGACAGCGCGCGTTCCTTGGTGATCACGCCGACTTGCGTGATCGGGAGGTCGCCAAGGGTGCGCCGAACGTTACGAAGGCGCCCCCGGTGCACCGGCCGCACGGTGAACAGCAGCTCGTAGTCGTCTCCGCCACTGATGGCGGCAGCCAGCGCGCTCCCGCCTTGCGCATCGTGCCACCGACGCACGTCGTCGCCAATGGGCAGGGCACTCGCATCGAGCGCGATACCGACATGCGACGCGTCCGCAATCTGGCGCACCGCGTCGGCGAATCCGTCGCTGGTGTCCATGCACGCGGATGCCGCGCGATTCCGGCCAAGCAGCATGCCCGCCCGTACGCGCGGCTGTGGGCGCAGGTACCGCTCTTGACACACCAGCGGCGCTGGCGCACGTGGTGCCGTCAGCGAGTGCAGGCCCACGGATCCGTCGCCGACGCTGCCCGTGATGTACACGCCGTCGCCTGGCCGCGCACCTGTTCGCGTCATGATCCGACGCGGCTTCACCGATCCGATCGCCGAGATGTCCACGACCATCGGTCCCGGCGTGCGCGAAATGTTGCCGCCGATGATCGCGACGTGATGCTCGGCGGCGAGCGCGAGCAGGCCGTCAACCATGCCGTCGACAACCGCGACTTCGAGGGCGTCCGGGAGCACGAGCGAGAGGAGCACGGCGCGGGGCGTCGCGCCCATCGCGGCAAGATCACTGAGATTGACGGCGAGTGCGCGGTGGCCGATCGCGTCTGGCGGCACGAACCGGCGATCAAAGTGCACGCCTTCGACGTGTGCGTCGGTCGTGAAAACGTCGAGGGCGCCGCGTTCTGGCGCAATGACCGCTGCGTCGTCGCCGGGGCCGACAGCGACCCACGCCGGCATGGCCAGGCGACTGGTGATGCGTGCGACGAGCGCGCGCTCGCCGAGGTTAGCCACTGTGTGCGCGGGAAGCAACGTGGGTGTGGTCATCAATCAACTGCGGGCGGCCGGGCGAACACAAGGCGGGAATGAACAGCCCCGCTTTGCCGTGGGGGAGGTCGAGTGAACCTGCATAGCAGGTGGAGCCGCTGTTGTTAATCGCGATTCAGGCTTCCTCGCAACAGAGGCATGCACAACACGCGACCTCGCGGCTCTCTTAGTTTGAACGTTGGCTCAACCGAGCCTCCGAAACCGTCACGAGCAAAGCAGGAGCCTCGGCAATAGTAGTCCCCGTCCAGGGGGCGGTCAAGCGTTCTAAATGGCTCTAAATGTGGACGTTATCGATCGCGCGGGGCAAGCCTCAGACGCCGACGTTCTGTTTGCCAGCAGGCTCCCCGGCATCGAGGACCGTGTCGACCAGTTGTTCGAGCTTCAGCGCCCGCTGATGGAGGTTGCCGTGCACAGAGGACTCCTGCTGACGGGCTCGGAAGCACTCATCAGCGAGATTCAGCGCGACCAGAACCGCGAGGCCGAGCATGTCGGTTGAGGGAGCCGCGTCGGAGGCGGCGCGCATCTTGGTATCGACATACGCGGCCAGTTCCGCGACATAGGCCGGGTCGAGGCCGCTGCGGATGGGATACCGCTGGCCGGCGATCTCAACGGTGACGGGGCCCTTCATCACACGCGCTTGAGGCTAGTGCCCCGAATCAGAAGTTCGTCGACATATTCCGAGCGGGGCATCCCGTCTGGCGGCGTTGCTCCTTCCTCGCATATTGTCGATATTCTCGGTCGTCGCGCCTGGCCAGTCCGGGCGCCGCGCTCCGGAATACTTGTCACCGAACTGCTGATTCGGGACACTAGATGGACTCGAGTTGGGACAGCATGTCGGACACCTGACTGCGTATCGCGTCGCGTTCTCCCTGCAGCGCGTCCAGTTCCTGCTGGGCACCTTCTGCGCTTCCGAGTCGCCCGCGGAGTGCATCGTTTTCCTGGACGAGCCGCGCGTGCTCTTCGGCGGCCTGCGCCTGCTCCCCGCGAAGTCGGGTCACCATCTGGACCAGCAGATTGATCTTTTCTTCGAGCCGATCGATCGGATCGATCTCTGTCGTCGTCGCTGTTGCCTGCTTTGCCATCCGTGCCGCCTCGCTAAGGGGTATGTGAGGGTGTTGTTGCGCCGAATGGTAGCACGTCCGGCACGCCGGCTCTATCGCTGCACGGCGCCGTGAGCGGTGGTCAGCGCGGCCATAACCTGGTCCATCGCGGCCTGCGCTTCGGCGTCGGTCAGCGTTCTATCAGCGGATCGGAAGATGAGCCGCAGTGACAAGCTGACCTTCGTCTCCGGAACGCCTTTGCCCTGGTAGCGATCGAACTCCACGATGTTGAGGAGCGTCGATGGGGCGACGTCACGGATCGTGCGCCGCACATCGGCCGCAGCCAGCGTCTCGTCAAGGAGCACGGACAGGTCACGGGTGATCCCGGGATATTTAGGGAGCGGCTCAATCCGGATGTGACGCCCCGCGCCAAGCCGCGCGACTGCGTCGAGGTCGATGTCGGCGACGTAGACCGGATCGTCCGGCAGTCCGTGTGCGTGCGCCACCTCGCGAGTGAGCTGGCCGAGCGTCGCGACGCGGGTGTCGCCGACGCTGGCGACGGCGGAGCGGCCCGGCACCAGCCATGTCTCTGTATGGGGCGTCACGTCGATCGCCACGCCCGCGGTCTCGCAGACGCGCTCTACGATGGCCTTCATGTCAAAAAAATCAACGTCGCGGCCGGTGCCGCTCACGTGCGTGGGGGCCGCGAGCCCGGTCCATGCGCAGGCCACGGCCTGACACTCGCCGCCCGTCCGGAGAAAGCGCGCGCCGATTTCGAAGAGCCTGACGTCACGGCGCTCGCGGCGGCGGTTGTGCGCCACACCGTCGATCAGGCCGGGAAGGGCTGAGGGACGCAGCACGGCGAAGTTCTCCGAGAGCGGATTGGCGATCGGGACGATATCGTCCTCGGCGGCGAACGGCGCCGCCGCATCGGCGGCCACGAAGCCAAAAGTCACCGCTTCGGAGAAACCCGCCGCCGTCAGCACGCTGCGCAGCTGTCGGGTCCGCATGATTCTCGGGTCGAGCGGTTTCGGCGCGGCGGCCGGCGGAGGGAACGTGACCGGCAGGCGGTCGAACCCATAGTGTCGGGCGACCTCTTCGATCACATCAACTTCACGGGTCACGTCGACCCGGCCGGTGGGGATGCCGGCATGCCAGCCGTCTGCGGTGTCCTGCAGCGTGCAGCCGAGGCTTTCAAGGATACGGCGCACGTCGCTGTCAGGGATCGCGGCACCGAGCACACCCGCGAGCCTGGCGCGCCGCAGCCGCAGTGAGCGCGGCTCAACGATGGCGGGATAGCGATCAACGACGATGCCTCGCAGGTGACCAGTGCCCATCGATTCGAGCAGCGCCAGGGCGCGCGTCATCGCCACCAGTGGCAGATTCGGATCCGCGCCACGCTCGAACCGCATACTGGCTTCGGTCTTCAATCCCAGGGCCTTGCTGGTTCGCCGCACGGACAGGGCGTCGAAGCACGCGCTTTCAAGGACGATCGCCGTGGTTCCCGCCGTGACCTCCGAGTCGGCGCCGCCCATGACGCCGGCCACCGCGGTGGCCCGTTCCGCGTCGGCGATCACAAGCATGTCGGTCGTCAACGCGCGGGTTTGCCCATCCAATGTGCGCAGCGTTTCGCCAGGCCGGGCCGTTCTGACACGAATCTGCCCACCAGCCAGCGCCGTCAAGTCGAATGCATGCATCGGCTGGCCGAGTTCCAGCAGCACGTAGTTGGTGACGTCAACGATGTTGCTGAGAGGACGCACGCCCGCCGCCTGCAGGCGTGCCTGCATCCAGGACGGAGACGGTTCCACGCGCACGTCCACCACCGCGCCGACATACCGAGGGCACAGGTCGGCGTTGTCGATGTGAATGTCCAGAACGGCGTCGGCAGCTGTGCCGGTCTCGGCACCGACCTCAGCGGCGGGTGCGTCTGTCAGCTGCAGCGGTCGGCGGTACGCGGTGGCGACCTCGCGGGCCATGCCCACCACCGACATGCAGTCCGGTCGGTTCGCTGTGACCTCGAAATCCAGCACCGCGTCGCCGTCTCCGAGCGGCTCGATGCCTTCCACGGAAAAGCCGCGCACCGACATCGTGCGCGCGAGATGCTCCGGCGCGTCGGAGACGTTGACGTATTCCCGCAGCCATGACACAAGAATTCTCACGACGGGTGTCTCATATGGGGAACTGTTCCAGAAAGCGGAGATCGTTCTCGTAGAAGAGCCGGATGTCGTCAACGCCGTACTTCAGCATCGCGACACGCTCCATGCCCATGCCGAAGGCGAAGCCTGTGACCTGTTCCGGGTCGTAGCCGACGGCCTCGAACACCGCCGGGTGCACCATGCCGCTGCCGAGGATTTCGATCCAGCCGGTCCGCTTGCATGTGCCGCATCCGGCGCCGTCGCAGCTCTGGCAGCTGATATCGATCTCCGCGCTGGGCTCGGTATAGGGAAAGAAACTCGGGCGCAGACGCACGCGCACTTTGCCAAAGAGTTCACGCAGCATGGCCTCGAACGTGCCCTTCAGATCGGCAAGCGTGATGCCGGGTCCGACGACGAGGCCTTCAAACTGCTGGAACATCGGTGTATGACTCAGATCGAGGTTGTCGCGTCTGTACACACGGCCCGGCACGATGATCCGGATCGGCGGGGGAAACGTCTTCATGTAGCGAATCTGCATCGCCGACGTGTGCGTGCGCAGCAGCGTGGCGGCTCGGACCTGCGCGTCGGGCACGCGCTCCATATGCGCCCCCCATGTGCCGCCGGCAATCGGGGTACCGAGGTACAGCGTGTCCTGCATGTCGCGCGCGGGATGGTCGGGCGGCATATTGAGCGCTTCGAAGTTGTGATAGTCGTCTTCGACTTCGGGGCCCTCGAGGATCTCATAGCCCATGCGGGCAAAGATGTCCTCGACCTGTTGGCGCACGCGCATCAGCGGATGGACGCGCCCGACCGGGATCTCGCGTGCGGGGAGCGTGACATCGACGGCACCGGCGGGCGGGCGCGTGGACTCGATCGCGGCACGCTGATCATGGATGGCCGATTCGATCTCGCGCTTCAGGGCATTGACGAGCTGGCCCACCTCGCGCCGCGCCTCCGCGGGCACGGTACCGAGGCGCTTCAGCAGCGCTGTTACCGCGCCGTTGCGTCGGCCCAGGAAGTCGTCGTTGAGGGTTTGGAGGTCGCGGTCGGTAGCGGCGGAGGAGAGCCGCGCGCGGAAAGCCGCGCGCAGCGTCTCGATGGCGGAGTGATCGACGGGTTCAGGCATTCGCTGGGGCGGGAAGCGCGGCCTTGGCCTGCTCTGCCACCCGGGCGAACGCTGCGGTCTCTCTGACGGCCATGTCGGCCAGCATCTTACGGTCGAGCACGATGCCTGCCGTTCTGAGCCCGCGCATCAGCTGCGAGTATGTGATCCCGTTTTCCCGCGCGGCCGCGTTGATCCGCACGACCCACAAGCGGCGGAAGTCGCGCTTCTTGTCCTTACGGCCAACATAGGCGTACTTGCCGGCGGTGTCGACCGCCTCTTTCGCCGAGCGGTACAGCTTGCTCTTGGTCTGGAAGTAGCCTTTCGCGCGCGTGAGCAGCTTCTTCCGTTTTGCGCGACGAACTGTTCCTCGCTTCACTCTGGGCATCTTGCTCTCTCTACTCTGGTCCCTATCGTGCCTATTTGTACGGCAGCATCCGCTGAAGCTTCGGCGCGTCCGCGGGGGACACTTCCCGACTGCCGCGCATCTGTCGCTTCGATTTCGTGGTCTTGCTTGTCAGGATGTGACGCCTGAACGCACTCGAACGAACGATCTTGCCGGTTCCGGTCTTGTTGAAGCGCTTCGCTGCGCCTCGATGTGTCTTCAACTTGGGCATGTTGTCTATCTCTCGTCTCTCTAGCGTCCGCGCGGTGACCCGGCGCTACTTTTGCGCGGCAGCGGCCGGTGCGGGAGCCGCTTCCGGCGGCTTCGGCTTCGCGGTTTTCCGTCCGGCGCGCTGGCTCAGAATCACGTGCATCTGATTACCTTCCTGCCGCGGTATCGTCTCGGCAATGGCAATCTCGGCCAGTTCTTCGATTAGGCGTTCCAGAATACGGCGCCCGATCTCTGGATGCGCCATCTCACGGCCACGGAAAAAGATGGTCGCCTTCACCTTGTCGCCTTCAGCGAGGAAGCGCTCAATGTGCTTCTTCTTGAAGTCGTAATCGTGCACATCAACTTTCGGCCGGAACTTGATCTCCTTGACCTCGATAATCCGCTGGTGCTTCTTGGCCTCGCGAGTTCGCTTCTGTTCCTGATACTGGTACTGGCCGAAATCCATGATCTTGCAGACAGGAGGCACCGCCGTTGGAGAAATCTCCACCAGATCGAGACCTTTCTGTCTCGCGATGACCAATGCCTGTGGGGGCGCCATGACGCCGAGCTGTTCGCCGGTGTCATCAATGACGCGGATTTCGCGCACCCGGATGCGCTCGTTGGTGCGCACACGATCGTCACGTCGGGGCGAGCGGTCGTAAGCTATATCGTCCTCCGATTTGTCTGTGGTCTGCGGTCTCTAGTTTCTACGTCGCGGTCACCGCAGACCGCAGCCAGACGACCAGCGCCCTGTTAATTACCACTCTATTCTACGCCGGGTGGGGCCTGCTCGGCGGACACGCTGGTGCCCAGCGACCGGGTCCGGACCTCTTCTCGTGTGGTCTCGGCGAATTCCTGAACCGGCCTGGCCCCGAGGTCGCCCAGCGATCGGCTGCGGACCGACACGGTGCCGTCGGCCGCTTCCCGGTCTCCGATCACGAGCATATAGGGGACCTTCTGCAGTTGAGCCTCTCGGATTTTATAGCCAATTTTCTCCTGGCGCTGGTCCAGTTCGACCCTGAGCCCCGCTGCGTCCAGTTGGTCGCGCACCGCGCCAGCATATGCCGCGTGACGGTCGGCGATTGGCAACACGACCGCCTGCACCGGCGCCAGCCAGAGAGGCCACGCACCAGCGAAGTGCTCGATCAGGAGCGCGATAAACCGCTCGAAGCTCCCGAAGATCGCGCGATGAATGATCACGGGGCGGTGCTCGGCGTTGTCCGGCCCGACGTAGGTCAGGTCGAATCGCTCCGCCTGCATATAGTCGAGCTGGATGGTCGCGCACTGCCACTGGCGCCCGATCGCGTCAGTCACGTCGAAGTCGATCTTGGGACCATAGAACGCACCGTCGCCCTCGTTAATCGTGTAGCGCGCGCCCGCCGCATCCAGAGCCCGCTTCAGATCAGCCTCCGCTCTGTCCCACGTCTCGACGGTTCCGAGAAACTCCGGAGGGCGGGTCGAGAGCTTCATCTCCGGCGTCATGCCGAAGTCGCCATAGACCCGCGTGACCAGCCGAAGCAGGCGTTCGACCTCCTCGGCGATCTGCGACTCCATGACAAAGCAATGGGCATCGTCCTGGCTGAACTGGCGCACTCGCGTCAGGCCCGACAGGACGCCGGACGCCTCGTTGCGATGGAGCGGCGTCTGCTCGTGGAGACGCAACGGGAGCTCGCGATAACTTCTGACCTCGCTGGCGTACATCAGAAAATGCCCGGGACAGTTCATGGCCTTCAGTCCGAGTTGCTCGCCTTCGCTGTCGACCAGGAACATGTTCTCGCGGTAGTGCTGCCAGTGCCCGGAGGTTTCCCAGAGCGCCTTGTTGAACACGATGGGGGCCTTGACCTCTTCGTAGCCTGCCGGGGCCAGCACCTCGCGCATGTAGTCGGTCAGCGTGTTGTACAGCGTCGTGCCCTTCGCGAGCCAGAACGTGGCGCCAGGTGCCCAGGCGTGAAACATGAACAGCTTCTGATCGCGACCGATCTTGCGGTGGTCGCGCTTCTTCGCCTCCTCCAGGCGGTGGAGGTGCGCCTGCAGCTCCTTCTCGGCAACGAAGGCCGTGCCGTAGATTCGCTGCATCGGCTGGTTGCGCGCGTCGCCCTTCCAGTAGGCGTTGGAAGTGCTCAGCAGCTTGAACGCCTTGAGCTTGCCCGTCGAGGGCACGTGCGGCCCCGTACAGAAATCGACGAACGTGTCTCGATCCTTGATGGTGTAACAGGACACTTCGTCCTGACCTTCTGTCTTCTCGTCGATCAGCTGCACTTTGAGCGGCTCGCCGCGATTCCCGAAAAACTGCTTCGCCTCCTCGCGCGGCCAGATCTGTCGTTCGTACGGGAGATTTTGCTGAGCGAGTTCGCGCATCTTTTTTTCAATCGCGTCAAGATCCTCTGGCACAAACGGACGGGGCACGATGAAGTCGTAGTAGAAGCCGTCCTCAATGGCGGGTCCGATGCCGCACTGCACGTCCGGAAACAGATTCGTGACCGCGGCTGCCATCAGGTGTGCGGTGCTGTGTCGGTACAGGCCGAGCGCTTCCGGACTGTCGGGCGTCACCACCCGGACGCTCGCGTCATGTTCGAGCGGAAACGACAGATCGACGAGGCGATCGTCCACCACTCCTGCCACGGCCGCCTTGGCGAGTCGTGGCGAGATCGCGGCGGCGACGTCATGCACCGACGTGCCTGGCGGCACGGCACGGTTCGATCCGTCCGGAAGCGTAATGGAGACGTCACTCATGAGAATGCCGGGATGTTGGGCCGAGGTCTACGAACTCGCGACAGAGATCGAGAGCTGAGATACGAAAAATGGTAGGCGCGGGTGGACTCGAACCACTGACCTCCTCCGTGTCAGGGAGGCGCTCTAACCAACTGAGCTACGCGCCTATCTGTTGCAAAATCAGACGCTAACGACCCCCCAGTATAACAAACTCGGGAGGGCCACCAGGAGGCGCCAGGCTCGCGAAAGGAGGAAGGCGCACGGCGGTGCGCCTTCGAATGTGGGTGTGCGTTAGCGGACGGTCTGCTTCAGCGCCTTGCCTGCCGTAAACTTCACGACCCGCCGCTTTGAAATCTTGATCGGTGCACCGGTCTGTGGGTTGCGCGCGGTCCGTGCTTTCCGTTGCGATGTTTTGAAGGTGCCGAAGCCCACGAACGTCACCGGGTCACCCTTCTTCAGCGACTTCGTGATGCCCTCGAGCAACGAGGCGACAGCGGCGGCCGCTCCAGCTTTCGAGGTGCCGGTGTCTTTGGCAATCTTTGCAATCAACTCTTGCTTGTTCATGGACTCTCCTTGAGATGCACCAAGCGACCGACCGGAGCCGAGCGCGCAATACGATGGTCGCGTGCGGTTATACGCCGCGGGTAGTGAGGTGTCAAGAGGACACGACCGATTCAGGCGGCGCGGCGGGCGGCGAGATGCTCGAGCGCGCGCTGCAGCGTTTCGTCTGGCGCTGGAGCGTCATCGCCGAACTCGACTTCCGGCTGCTCGACATTGACGTCAGGCGTGAGTCCCGTTTCATGAATGGGATCGCCAGTGGGCGTGAGGTAACGGAGATAGGTGAGCCACAGCCCGCTCTGGTCCGGCAGCTTGACGAGACGCTGACGAGAGGCGCGCCCGAGTGTGTTTGTGCCGATCAGCTCGGCGCGATCGTTGCCATCGAGCGCGGCGGCGAACACTTCCGCCGCGCCCGCTGTGCCGCTGTCGACCAGGAGCGCCAATGGCGCGGTGATCGCGCCGTCGGACGGTTCGCCGACGATCGGCTCACGGGCATCCTCGCGGCCGAGACGGATCGCGAGCGTGGCACCCTTCACAAACAGGCGCGCGGCGGCGACGCCGTCGTCCAGATCTCCCATCGACGTGCCGCGCAGGTCGATGATGTACCCTGCCGCGCCGCGCCCGGCCATTACGCTGATCGTCTGCTCAAGTCGGGATGCGGAATCGGCGGAAAACTGCACGACCCGGATGTACCCGGTCGTGGTATCAGCCATTCGGGACGTGAGGTCATCTCCCGTCGTCGCCTTTCGCACGAGATCCACGACATGGGGATCGGCAGCATTGCCGCGGATGATCAGCAGTGACACGGTCGTTCCAGCCGCCCCGCGGAGCAGGCGCTCGCCTTCATACGCCGACATGTCGCGAGTGGGCCGGTTGTTGATGGCGCGAATAAAGTCGCCGGCGCGAATGCCGGCCCTGGCGGCGGGTGAGTCGTCGCGGGCGGACACGACACGTAGGTAGTACTGCCGCGTCAGATCGACTCCGATCCCCGCAGGACCACCGGGATCGTTGGCCTCGCGACTGCTCACCAGTTCGGGCGTCAGATACGCGCTCTCAGGGTCGAGCCCATCTGCCAGCCCCTTCATCGCGCCCTTCATGGCCTCGCTGACGTCGACCGGTTCCACGTAGTTGCTAAGAACCAGCGAGACGACATCTTCGAATATTTGCAGACCCTGGTAGGTGCCGTCCTTCGCCAGCGCCCGGCTGAGGTAGCCGCCGATGAACGCGAACGCAATGATGGGCGTCGAAATCGCCAGGACAATCGTGCGGCTGCGAGATGTCATGCGTCGTGCCTTTTGAACCAGTTAGTTCCTGACGTGTGGCCATCGGCGCGTCCCGCCCAGAGGCCAGCCGCCGACGCTGGGTATCAGCGCGGCTTCAGCCATTCTACGGGATCGACTGAACGGCCGTCGACACGGATTTCCAGGTAGAGGACAGCCGGGCCGGCAGGCGCCGCACCTACGCGTGCGATCTCTCTCCCGCTCTCGACCGCGTCACCTCGACTGACCGAGACCGCCTCGAGGTAGCCGTACAGCGTATAGGCGTCGGCACCGTGGTCGATGATGACCAGGTTACCGAAGCCGGTGAAGGTATCGGCAAACGAGACGGTCCCTGGATGGATCGCGCGGACCGGGGTGCCCTCGAGGGCTGCGATTTCGACTCCGTTGCTGATGGCCGAATCGCCAAGGCGGGCAGAAGGCTGTCCGAAGAGCGTGGACATGCGGCCGGCGACGGGCCAGTCAAGCGCACCACGAAACGGCGCCAGCGGGACGGCAACCGACGACACGAGCCCGCCGGTCCCGAGGTTCGCCACCTGCTGTTGCAGTCGCTCGTACGCCAGTTGTAGTTCGCCGGCGAGCTGGGCGTTGAGATCGCGCCGGGCGTCGATCTGTTCCACCAGCGCGGTCCTGGCCGCGAGCGCCCGTGCGGCAGCGGCTTGCGCCTGCCGTGCGGCGGTCTCACTGGCCTGCATCACTGGTATCTCGGCGTCGAGTCGCTGGCGTTCCCGTCGCACCGCGTCGAGCGTTTCAACGTGTTCGGAGATGCGCTGCCGGTTCAGGCGCATCAGGGCCGAGACGGCCCGGGTTGCCCTGCCGAACTCTTTGCCTCCGTTGCCGCCAAGGATCAACTGGGCGTACCCGGCTCGTCCACGCTTGTAGATATCCACCAGTTGCGTCTGCAGGTCCGGGAGTTGCGCCACTCGCTGCGCTTCCAGTCGCGCGAGATCCTCGGTGGCCTGCGCGACCGCGGCTTGGCTTTCGGCCACAGCGGCCTCCGTCTGGCGCACACGCTCGACCTCGATCTGGCGGTCGATCTCAAGCTTCCGCAGGTCGCCAAGCAGGGTGCGCGCCTGGCCGACCAACTCATCGGCTTCGTTCTGCAGCGCGCGGATGCGATCGTTGACACGACGGGCCTCAGCCTCCGCGGGACTTCGGTCGGGCGCCTGGCCCGCGAGCCCCACGCTGAGCGTGACCACCATGACGACGGAGAACATGCGAGGAGTCATGTTGGAGAAGGATGAGAGAATTATACCGTGCGTATCGTTGGCTTCGATGTAGGAGACCGGCGGATTGGCGTGGCGATCAGCGACGCGAGTGGCACGCTTGCGCGGCCCGTAGGCCGGCTGTGCCCTGCGGATCTGCTGGGCGACGCGCCTCGGCTCGCAGCGGCCGAGATCAAACGTCTGGCGTCGGCGGAGGACGCGGAGGCGGACGGTGTGTCCGCCATCGTGGTCGGTCTGCCGCGGCATCTCGATGGGTCGCCGAATCGCATGACGGCCCGCGTCACCACCTTTGCGGCAGAACTGGGACGCTTGACGGGGCTCCCAGTCACCCTACAGGATGAACGGCTCACGAGCCATGAAGCGGAGAGCCGACTTGCGACCACAGAGAAAGACTGGCGTGCGCGAAAGAAACGGCTGGATGAGGTCGCCGCGTCCATCATCCTGCAGGACTACCTTGACGTTCGCCCCCGACGCCCCGTCCCGGCCGTCACCGATCCCGGGATGTAATGCGTAAGTTTGCGATTGCTGCGGGTTTGGTATTGCTCGTCCTGGCCGCCGGGGCCACCCTCGCCGGCGTTGCCGTGCGTGATCGCGTGTACGACCCGTATCGGGGATTCGCGGGTTCCGAACAATTCGTCGTGATCGCGCTCGGCACGGGGACGGGGGCCATTCGGCGCAGCCTCGTGGAGTCCGGCATTGTTCGCGACGAATTGACATTCCGGGCCGCTCTCTGGTGGACGGGCCGCGCGCTCGATTTGCAGGCTGGCGAGTACCGCTTCGACCGACCGCTCGGTGCCGTCGACGTCGTCGAACGCATCGCGAGCGGTGACGTCTTCACCCGTCCGATCACGTTTCCGGAGGGGCTGACGATCGAGGAGATGGCTGAGATTTTCGAGTCGCGAGGGTTCGGCGCGGCGGCGGACTTTGAGGCAGCGGCCGCGAATCCATCTCTGGTGCGGGCCGTCGATGACGAGGCCGTGGACTTAGAGGGGTACCTCTTTCCGGAAACCTACTCGCTTCCAAGGGACACGCCCGCGTCTCGTCTGGTCGCGATGATGGTGGACCGTTTCCTCGCCACGTTTGTCGATCAGTGGCGGCGCGCCGCGGTGGAGCAGGGGCTGACCGTACGGCAAGTGGTGACCCTTGCGGCGCTCGTCGAGGAGGAGACAGGCGCCCCTGAGGAGCGGCCCGTTGTTGCGGCTGTGTATCGGAACCGACTCCGGATCGGCATGCTTCTTCAGGCAGATCCGACCGTGGTGTATGCCATGCGCCTCGCTGGAACGTACGCCGGCAATATCCGGCGCACTGATTTGGCCATGGACTCCCCGTACAACACCTATCGGTACGCCGGTTTGCCCCCTGGCCCGATCGCCGCGCCGGGAGCGGCGGCGTTGGCGGCGGTACTCACGCCGGCGGACGTCAACTACCTGTACTTTGTCAGCCGCAATGACGGCACGCACGCGTTTGCCAGGACTCTTGCCGAGCACAATCGCAATGTCCGAGAGTTTCAGGTTCTGTATTTCCGTCGGTAGCACCACGACCTCAGTGCCCGTGCCGTCGGTACTGGCGGTATATTAGGGCTCCCGTTATGGCGATGCTTCGTCTCACTCCTGTGATCCCAGGACCGAAGGTCCCCACGATCGAACTCGACGCCGGCGCGTCGATGACCGTTGGCCGAGGGCAGCAGGCGGAGGTGATCGTCGACGACTCTAGCCTGTCTCGTCTGCACGCGCGTCTGGCCGTGGATCAGGACGGGCAGATCAGCGTGGACGACTTGGGCAGTACGAACGGCGTCTTCGTCAACGGCACCGAACAGCTGAGCGCGTACCTCATGGTGGGCGAAAGCGTGCGATTCGGGCGCGTCGAATACCTCGTCGGTCACGGCGATGACAGCCAGCCTGGGGCGGACGCGCCGATCGCCTCGCAGACCATCATGCGGCGCATGACGCTGAGCGAGGCGCCGAAGGTGGATCGCCTGGTGCTCGAGGCGCTGCTTGCGACGAGTCGGGAAATGATGGCCTTCGAGGACCTGCCCGTTCTGCTCGAGCGAGTACTAGCAGGCTGCTGAAGAACCCGGGTGATCGGGCCGTTTTCTAAGGATCATGCGAGTCACCACCGACCGACAACGGTGCGCACGGCTGTGCGCTGGCCCCGATCAAGGGGCCGGCGACACGCGCGGCCGGTGATCAGGGACACCTCGCCTCCAGATTCCGCAGCCGGACCAAGTTATAGACCGTGGCGGCGAAGGTAAGCTGCCAATCCACGAGGGCGACACCGCGATGCCGGAGTTTGCGCAAGCCGCCGACGGTCTTCATCCAGCCAAAGACCTGTTCTACGAGTTTCCGTTTCCGCTGACTGACGTGATAGCCCGCATGCCGCGTGGTCCGGCCATCGATCGCACTCCAGCGGACCTTCTGAGCAACGTGGGGCGTGACGGCCCGGATACGGACAGCGGCCACAAAGCTTGCCACATCGTAGCCCTTGTCCGCCCCGACCGTGCTGCCCGGCGGCGCGCTGGCCTCCAGCAACAGCGCCGCTGCCTCGCGTTCGGCGGTCCCCGTCGCGTGAGTCGCGCAGACGTTGGCGACAAGTCCCTGTCGATTGTCCAGCAGCACGTGGCCCAGATACGCCAGCTTGGCTTCCTTCCCCTGGCCCTTCCGAGGCAGCATCGCCTCCGGATCGGTCGTCGACTGGTGCGTGTCGTTGCGCCGCCGCTCCCCGTGGAAGTTGACCGTGGGATTCCCGGGGTCATCGGGCGGGTCGCTCTCCGCCGCGTCCCGGCACCGAAAGCTCTTCAGGCTGGCCCACGCTTCCAATTGGGTCCCATCCACAGTGAAGTGTTCGTCCGAGAGCAGCCCGGCCGCCCGCGCGTGGGCCTGCACCGCATCAAAGAAGGCGGCCGCGATATCGCCCGCCAGCAGCCGGTCGCGATTCTTGGTAAACGTGGTGGGATGCCAAACCGGGTCGTCCAAATTCAAGCCCACGAACCAGCGGAACAGCAGGTTGTAATTGAGCTCTTCCATCAGCAGCCGCTCGCTCCGCACCGTGTAGAGCACCTGCAGCAACAACGCGCGCAGCAGCTGTTCCGGCGGGATCGACGGACGCCCTGTGTTGGCGTACAGGCCGGCGAACCTGCGCGACATCGTTCTCAGCGCTTCGTCCGTCAGCGCGCGAACCGCGCGGAGCGGATGGTCGGCTGGCACGCGCTGTTCCGGCGACAGGTAGCTGAACATGTGAGTGCTTTGCTCATCGTGTCCGCGCATGATGGGGCTCCCTTCAGCGGTGTTGGGAGCATGGTAGTACGCCGGGATCGATCTGTCGATCCCATTTCACGGAGTTTTTCAGCAGCCTGCTAAGTGACGTGGCGGCACTTTACGAAATTCCGGAAACAGCGCTTAGCGATCTAATCTCCGACGTTCCGGTAGAGCCCGCGGAAGAGAATTCCAGGCTACGGTTTCATGAAGGACGGCGGGGATCAGATCGACGGCAGTCGTGGCGTGGAGAATTCCAGGCTACGGTTTCATGAAGAGAAAACGTCATCGACAGCCATGTCGTATCTTTGTGCAGACCCACTTCGGCGAGACACGGCGGCGGTCCGCTGCGGTGGAACGACAACCCTAGCACCGCGCGCGCCCGCCGCCTCGTAGACCGCGATCGTGTCGTAGGCGGCGTCGGCTGTGACGCTTGAGATGTCGCCATCGACGGCGGGGATCAGATCGACGGCAGTCGTGGCGTCGTCGACATGCGCATCGGTTAGGGCCTGCGCCACGATCACACCCGACCGGTCGACGCCGAGATGGAGCTTCTTCCATCCACGCTTGCCGTGTCCCCCGTGTTTCGCGGCGGCCCACGCGCCTTGGCCCACGATCGACAAGCCGGTGCTATCGACGATGAGATGGATGGGTCCCATAGCCGGGATACGACGGAGCATCACAGCGAGCGGCTGACTCCGCCGCGAGAGCGTCGTGTGGTCCGGCGCGTCCAGATCGGCGCCCATCAAAGCCAGGACCGACCGCAGGATCGACACCACCACCGCCGGCGGCCGCCTCGTGTTCGGCATCTTCGCGGCCCTGGCCGAGTTCGAGCGGGAGCTGATCCGCGAACGCACCCGGGCCGGGCTCACGGCCGCGCGGGCGCGCGGCCGCAAAGGCGGCCGGACCTTCGCGCTGTCGAAAGCCCAGGTGCGGCTGGCCCAGGCTGCCATGGCCCACCGCGACACCTCCGTGGCCGCACTCTGCCGGGAACTCGGCATCAAACCCGTGACCCTCTACCGGTACGTCGGGCCGCAGGGCCAGTTGCGCGCGCACGGCGCGAAGGTCCTCGCCGAATCGGCGCGCGCTGGACCGTAAGGTCGCAGATTAACGGTGGACCCTACGCCTGCCCGGCGAGTGGATCACGCCCGAGGCGAGAACGCAGGCGCTACGCTCGCCGCGCGCGGCTCCACAGGAGTCGTTGCGGCGCGCCGGGAATGGGGACCTCGCTGGCGGGCCGGTACAGCAGCGCAACCCGCACCGCGCGACGTCGGTCCTCCGTGCTGGTCAGCCTCCCTTCACTCGTCCTATTCGTCAACACTCCTGTGCGGTGCACGATCTCCGACCACCCGGCAAATACACGCGAGGCTCTCTCAACGACACGGCCAACGCGAGTCACTCCGGCGGCAGGAAGTTCGCGCTGTCGAAAGCCCAGGTGCGACTGGCCCAGGCCGGCTGATCGGCTACGTCCGAATCCGCCGATACCCGTAGCGGGGGTATTCGGCCGCCAAACGGCGCATCACGGCCAGCACGGGGGCATCCCGCACGGCCAGCCGTCAACTGGCCTGCTTACAGGCCAAGGTGAACACGTTTTCAGTCATCCAACGCTTGAAGCTGTCGTTGTCCATGAATTGCTTAAACAGTTCAGCATCATCCTTGATTAGCGCCGTCATGACACGAGTGAGCGCCTTGCCGTGCTCAATGCGAGCATTGTCCTGATCGGAGTTCTGGCGAGCGTTCTTGAACGCAGCGTCCTGGGCGACTCGAAAAGGAATGGTCTCCGTGATCATCTCCTTCACCCGGTCAGTGTCCTGCCACGCGATGGCACCGAACAGGTCATTGAACTCTCTCAAGATGCTCGAGAGCCGCTCCAGCTCCGGCTCCGGCACGTGGCCGCCGCCGCTCGGTGGCACGGGTGCGATCTCGGCATTCTCGTCGGGCAGCAGGATCTGCTGCACTGCGCGCTTCTCGACCCGATAGCTGTCCATGTCGATGGCGTCGAGGATGCCCTTGGAGAGGTCCTCCTCCTTGGGCGCCGGCAGCTTCGAGATCAGGAAGTTCAGGAAGATGGAGCGCTTCTCCCACGGGGCGTAGGTGTACGGCAGGACGCACGACAGGAAGCCGTAGGTCCGCACGAATGCCTTGGCCTTGCCCTTGAAATCCACCTGCCCGTCCTCATCCAAGTTGTTCCGATAGACCGCCACGCAGGCGTCGAGGATCGGATCCAGTTGGTCGCGCTCGGCCCCGTCGAGGTAACGCTCGACGAAGTCGTCGATCTGCTCAGGTGAGTAGACCTGGGCGGCATCCAGGTCCGCCTGCAGGTCGTGGAGCTTGTCGGGGTCGGTCTCGCCGGCCAGGATCGTCGCGCGGTAGTAGGCGGTGAAGGCGTCACAGATGGTGTCGGCGTCGTTGAGGAAGTCGAGCACGAAGACATCGTGCTTCTTCGGATGCGCCCGGTTGAGGCGCGAGAGGGTCTGCACCGCCTTGACGCCGGACAACGTCTTGTCCACGTACATCGTGTGCAGCAACGGCTCGTCGTAGCCGGTCTGGAACTTGTCGGCGCAGACGAGGAATCGGTACGGATCCGCCTGGATCTTCTGGGCGATCTGGCCGGATGGGAAGCCGTTCAGCGACGTCTCGGTCACCTTCTCGCCGCCGAACTCGGGCTCGCCGGAGAAGGCCACGACGGCCCGGTACTGGCTCTTGCGCTCCTGCAGGTAGTCGCGGATGGCGTGGAAGTACTGGATGGCGCGCTCGATGCCGTGGTGACCACCATCGCCCGCGCCTCGCCGCCGATCTTGTTCTTGGCGATGACCTGCTCGTGGAAGTGATCGACCATGATCTCGGCCTTGAGGCGGATCGCGTGGTCGTGGCCCTCGACGTAGCGACGGAGCTTCTTCTGCGCTTTCTTGACTTCGAACTCCGGGTCGTCCTCCACCGTCTTGGCAAGCCGGTAGTAGCTGGACGCCGGCGTGTAGTGCGCCAGCACGTCCAGGATGAACCCCTCCTGTATTGCCTGCTTCATGGTGTAGCTGTGGAAGGCGTGGTTCCTGACAGCGCCGCCGGGCTGCGGGTCTGGCTCGCCGAAGATCTCCAGCGTCTTGTTCTTCGGGGTGGCGGTGAACGCGAAGTAGCTGGCGTTCGGGAGCAGCTTGCGCGACTCCATCAGGCGGTTGATGTGGTCCTCGGTGGTTTCCTCCTCGGCCTCTTCACCGGCTGTCCCCAGCGCGGCCGGGATGGACGCCGAGGTGCGCCCACCCTGGCTGGAGTGGGCCTCGTCGATGATGATGGCGAAGCGCTGCCCGCGCTGCTCGTTGCCGATCTCGTCGAGGATGAACGGGAACTTCTGAACCGTCGAGATGATGATCTTCTTGCCCTCCTCGATGAACTTTCGCAGGCTGCCGGAACGCTCCGCGTGCCCTACGGTGGCACGGACCTGGGCGTACTGCCTGATCGTGTCGTTGATCTGTTTGTCAAGGATGACCCGGTCGGTGACAACGATGATCGAGTCGAAGACCGGCGCGTCGTCCTTCGCGAGCCCGATCAGTTGGTGGGCCAGCCAGGCGATAGAGTTGCTCTTGCCGCTACCCGCCGAGTGCTGGATCAAGTAGCGCCGTCCCGTCCTGTGCGTCGCGGCGTCGGCCAGCAGCCGGCGCACGACATCGAGCTGGTGGTAGCGTGGCCAGATCTGCGTCCGCTTCGTTCGGCCGGTCTTCTCGTCCTTCGCCTCGACCACCTGGGCGTAGTTCTCCAGGATGTCGGTCAGGCTTTCGCGGGTCAGCACGTCTCGCCACAGGTAGTCGGTCTTGATGCCGCTCGGGTTGGGCGGATTGCCGGCGCCGTCGTTCCAGCCCCGGTTGAACGGCAGGAACCAGGACGCCTTCCCCTTGAGGTGGGTGCAGAAGCGCACGTCGCTCTCGTCCACCGCGAAGTGGGCGACGCAGCGGCCGAACTCGAACAGCTTCTCGCGGGGGTTGCGGTCCTTCTGGTACTGCCACACCGCATCGTTAACGGTCTGCTTGGTGAGGCTGTTCTTCAGCTCGAACCTAGAGCCGTTTCCGGCTCGTCAGACGGGCCGGACGGGCACCGTTCGCGGCGTCTTCACGTCGGCGAGCACCAATGGATGCATGGCCGGGGATGTCCTAACGGCTGTTGAAATTTGAAGCGGCGGCTCCTTCACTGGTCGTGCTATACGACCGGTGACTAAACCGAGGTGCAAGCCTCACAGCAAAGGAGCCGCCATGAGGAAGCAGTCTCGCACAGTCCCTCGTCACCGCCAATCGGAATCCCCGGTCCCGCGCCACCTGCCGTTGGTCGATATCCTCGTTGATACCCAGGCCGAGCTCCAGGAGTTGGTCGTGGCGTCAGGCCTGAAGGTGCTCGAGGCGATGCTGGAAGAAGATCGGACCGCCGTCTGTGGACCCCGCTATGCGCATCCGCCGGACCGGCACGCGTCTCGCGCCGGCCATGCGCCGAGCGAAATTGTGCTGGGCGGGCGCAAAGTCGCGATCCGTCGGCCCCGTGTTCGGCGCGATGGCGAGGAGGTCCCGTTGCCGACGGCCCAAGCATTCGCGAATGCCGACCCGCTGAACCGGCGCGTGGTCAATCAGATGCTCATTGGCGTCGCGACCCGCCAGTCTGCGCGGAGTCTCGAACCGGAGCCCGGCCCGGGCGAACGGGGTCCTGTCGGTATAGCCCTTGGCAATCGCCCAGCGCCAGAGCCCGCGGAGGTGGGCATGGAGCCGGTTGGCCGTGGGCCCGCCCCCGACTCTTCGTGTCCAGGTCCTCCGGCCAGGGCGCCGGACGGTCGTCACCCCGGGCCGCGCCTTCTGCTCGATGGCCTCTTCGACATCGTCGGTCGTAATCAAGTGAAACGGCTTCTCGGGAAACGAGATCGTACCGCCGGTCGGGGCTGGGACCTCGACGGTCGCCAAGAAGGCATGGGCGTACAACGCGAGCTGATAGGCGCGCGGCACCAGGTGCCGGCGGACGTGGCGTTCGAGATACCGCGTCGCAACCTCGGCGAACGTAGGTCCGTCGGGGAGCGAGCGAAATGACGAACCGTCCTCGCGGAGCGGGCGACGCATCGGCTTGACCGACTCGGGCATGACACCTCCAGGACGGCGGGGCTCCCGGCCCCGCACGCCCATGGACGCTCTGCTCCCGCCCGAAGTCCAGTCGAATCTGCCGGCGGCAGGACGAGGCAGCTCATTGGGAGTCAGCTGGTCGGGCTGCCGGGGCCGCATCGCTGAAGGAATAGTCGGCTGAGCGTTCGGACACGACGGGGTCGCCACCCTCGGCCGCTTTATCACCATACGGGATGGCTACTTCGACCGGCTCGGTCTCCAACCCGTCGATTCATCGGCCTCGTCGTGGGAACTATGAGGCGGTGCTCAGCAAGCCAGCGGAGGGAATCGTATGAGGTGCAATCCAGATTCACAGCCCGCTCGGTCGCGAGGCTGGCGTACCCGAGCGCTTCTCATCGCCGGGGCCCTTACGGTCGTCCTGACACCACTCGTCCTGATGATCGGCAGGTCCAACGACCAGGAAGTCGACCGGCTCATCGGCCTGCTTCAACCGCGCGATAGATCGCAGCTGGCGGAAATCGGCGCCGGAACCGGCTGGTTTGACCGTTGAGATGGCAAGGCAGGTGGGGGCCTCCGGCCGGATCTACTCGACCGAGCTGAACGCCCGCCACCTCGACCAGATTCGGGACGCGGCAGGGATGAAGTGCCGGCGGTCTACGTCCCGTCCCGGTCGAGGGCGTCGTCATCGCCGATCTTGAGGGTGAAGACCGTGGGGACGTCTGGCGCGATGGCAGCCGTCGGGGCCGGCGTCAGTGCATCCCAGAGGCGGTCGCGGTCAGCCAGGGCGCGTCGCGCGGCGTCGAGGTAGCGCGGATCGCCATGGGAGTCCTCGACGACGACCTCGGCCATCGCGTGGCCTTGCCGGCCTCCCGTGCCGTCGGTCTTGCGCTGCCGGCGGCGCGTCTTGTGGGTCTTGCTGGCCTCCCAGGCGTGCATGGCCTCGCGGTACAGGCGGTCGAGTTTGCGTGTGGCGGCCATCTTCTGCCGATGGACGTAGTCCAGGTTCTCCGTGGCCCAGCGCTGGTCGACGCGCGTGAGAATCTGTGACACAGCGGATTGGCTGATCCCGAGCCGGCGGGCGACGGCGTACTGATCGAAACCGGCGGTCGTGAGGTCGAGGACCTCGTGCTCTCGTCGCCGGAGGCGGAGGCGGGGTTCCGCCCCCCCCTTTCCGCCACGGGCCCGGCGACGTGGCCGTGTGGCCCTCGACAGAGCGTCCCGCGTCGCGTGCGTCACCGAGCCCTCCGGGCGCGTCGGCGGCGCGGGTTCACGGGGCGTGCCCGCTGGCCCGTGACGTGCTCCCACCGGGTCAGCGTGATCTGGACGTACTGGGGATCCAGGTCCATCGCGAAACAGGTCCGGCCGGTCTTCTCGGCGGCGATGACGGCGGTACCGCTGCCGCAGAAGGGATCGTACACCGCGTCCGTCGTGGTGGTGTGGAGCAGGAGCGGGCGTTCCACGAGGGTGACCGGCTTCTGCGTGGCGTGACCGGTGGCGACGTTGTCGCCCGTGCGCGCACCGCCCATCGGATTCAGGTTGGGCACCTCCCACACCGTGGTCTGGGTCCGGTCGCCCCGCCAGTGGGACCGGCCCCCCGTGCGCACCGCGTACCAGCAGGGCTCGTGCGCCCAGTGGTAATCACCCCGGCTGAGCGCGAAGTGCTGTTTGACCCAGATGATCTGGCCGCGGAGCGTGAAGCCCGCGGCCTCGAGGCCGGCGGCGACGGTCGCGGCGTGGAGCCCGGCATGCCACACGTACGCGACGTCGCCGGGGAACAGGGCCCAGGCCTCCCGCCAGTCGGCGCAGGTGTCGTTGGCCACGCGACCCACCGCGGTGCCCTGGCCGGGATACACGCGGTGGCGCCACGCCGGATCGTACGCCACACCGTACGGCGGATCCGTGACCATGAGCACCGGTCGCTGCCGATCGAGGAGCTGCTGGACATCGTCGGGATTGGTCGCATCGCCACACAGCAGGCGATGTCGTCCCAGGGTGAAATGATCGCCCCGGACGATGGTGGTCGTGCCCGGAGCAAGCACGGCGTTCTCGTCGGTGTCCCCCGTGTACCGGCCTTCGCCGCAGAGCCGCTCGAACTCGTCCGGGGTCCAGAAAGCGTCGAGGTCGAGGCCCTCGGTGCGCAGCTGTTGCAGCAGGGCCGGGTCCCAGTCGAGGTCCAGTTCGCCGATCCGGTTATCGGCCACGGCTAAGGCGCGCGCCCGTGGATCGGTGGCCAGGTCGAGGTCCGTGCGCCGCACCATGATGAGGGCTTGGCCGTCGGTCTCGATGACCCGAATCGGCAGCCCGAGGCGGCGCGCGATCTCGGCCGTTTTGTTCCCGGCGATGAGCCGTCCGGCGCAGTCGGCCAGTACCGACCGGCCAGCGCCGTAGTCGCGCAAGGACGCTTCGAGGAGGCGTCGCCCTCGGGCCGTGCCGCGATTGGCGTTGTGCGGATCCGGGGTGACTCCGTCCCATGGATCGGGCGAACGGGGCGGCGGGCGCTTGCGGGAGGGGGCCAAAGTGGTCGCTCGACTGTATGTAGTAAGGATGGGGCGAAGGCCCAGAGAAGGGAATAGCTACAATATAACGCTGTAATGACATCGCGAGGGCGTCGGGATTGGGAGCTGGGCGGGCTGTACACCGAGGCCGGCCACCTGGGTCGGCCGGTGCTGACGCGGGGCCTCTTTGTGCCCAATCACATCGAACTTCTCAAGGGTGCCCTCTGGTGGGATGTCGATGTCGATCGGCCGATATCTGAGCCCACGCCGGGGCCCGGGATGCTGGCCGAGTTCGTCACGCTCCACGAACGCCCCGATGCACGCATCCTCGACTACGCCCGGCGCTGGGGCGTGCTGCATACGTGCATCCACCAACTCCCGTGTCGCCACGCCCCACGGGTGGGCTCGGACGGCGGCGTGGTCGGGTGTGACCCGGTGGGCTACCGCACCCACTCAGTGTTCATCGCCGCGAGTCCGCTGGATCGCTGGCGCCATTTCGCGCAGCAAGCCGCGGCCATCCTCCGGGTCGCCGCCCACCTGCACGCCGGGGAGCCTGGACGACCGGAGGACTGGCACGCCATCTTTCAGGAATCCGCGCGCCAGGCCCCCTGGTGGAAGCGGACCGTGAACGCCGACCGGCTCCAGCTCGCGAGCGTTGTCACCGAGTGGATGACCCTCGGCGCGGTCGAGCCGATGCTGGTCTGGCACGGCACGGCCCCCACGCTCACGTTTGGGAGCCGGGGCGGCGGCTCGCTCGATCTGTTCGGGGCCCTGGCGTGTCAGCTGCTGGTGGCCGTCGCGCGTGTGGCGAGCGTGGCGGTCTGTGCCGGCTGCGGGTGCTTTCATTCGCCGAGGCGGCGGCCACCAGCGCGGCGGCGCAGTTACTGTCGCGACTGCGCCCGCGCAGGTGTGCCGCAGCGACACGCGCAGGCGGATCACCGGCGGCGGGTGCGTGCCGGAGTGTCCGAACACTCAGCCGACCTGACCTTGCCCCCTGAAACCGATCCAGTCTGAGCGTTAGGATTTGGGCGAGATTGGAGGCAGGGATGCCACGGAAGGGCTACAGCACCGAGCAAATCGTGACGAAGTTGCGGCAGGCGGAGGTCGAGCTGGGCCGCGGGCTGCGGACGCCGCAGGTGTGCAAGAAGCTGGGCATCAGTGAACAGACGTACTACCGCTGGCGGAAGGAATACGGGGGCCTGCGGCTCGACCAGGCCAAGCGGTTGAAGGAACTCGAGCGCGAGAACGCGCGACTGAAGCGGCTGGTGGCCGACCAGGCGCTGGACAACGCCATCCTGAAGGAGGTGGCGTCGGGAAACTTCTGAGCCCGCCGCGGCGACGGGCCGCCGTCGAGCGGGCGCAGCAGCGGCTGGGCGTCTCCGAGCGGCGGGCGTGCCGAGTCCTGGGCCAACCTCGCGGGACGCAGCGCCAAGCCCGAGGCGCGCCAGCGGATGAGGCCCCGCTGGTGCAGCGGGTGGTGGCGCTGGCCAGTCAGTATGGGCGCTACGGGTATCGGCGCATCACGGCGCTCCTCGGAGGCGAAGGCTGGCCAGTGAATCACAAGCGGGTGGCGCGGTTGTGGCGGCGGGAGGGGCTGAAAGTGCCTCAGAAACAGCCGAAACGGGGCCGGCTCTGGCTCGCCGACGGCTCCTGCCTCCGGCTGCGACCGACGCATCGCCACCACGTCTGGGTGTATGATTTCGTCAGCGACCGGACGCACGAGGGGCGGCCGCTGAAGATCCTGGCGGTGGTCGATGAGTACTCTCGGGAGTGCTTGACGCTGCGCGTGGCCCGGCAGTGCTGCGCCACCGACGTGATCGAGACGTTGGCGGACCTGTTCCTCACGCACGGGGCGCCAGCCTACCTGCGGTCGGACAACGGGCCGGAGTTTACGGCGCAGGTCGTGCGGTCGTGGCTACAGGCGCTCGCGGTGCAGACGCTGTTTATCGAGCGCGGCAGCCCATGGGAGAACGGCTACGTCGAATCGTTCAACGGGAAGCTGCGGGACGAGCTGCTGGCGCGGGAGACGTTCTTCACCCTGACCGAAGCGCGGATCTTGATCGAACGGTGGCGTCGGCAGTACAACACCGTGCGTCCGCACAGTGCGCTGGGCTATCGCCTACCCGCGCCTGAGGCGGTGCGGCCGGTGCCCGTGGGAGGGTCCCAGCCTAGCTGGGCTCTCTCATAAGAACTGGATCACCAACTGGGGGCAGGTCACCCGGGGGGGGGGGCCGCCTTGCTCGTTGCCCAACAATTGAACGATGAGGATGAGGAACCCGAGTGGCCCGGTGACAACGAGGGCTGGGCTCCAAGTGAATTTACTCTCGGTCTCCTGCGGGGTTGTACCAGCCCAACCTCGCGGACATTGTGCGTGAAGTCGCCATCAGCGCGACAAGAGCAAGCTGGAGAACGGCGTCTTGGAACCGCTATGGGAATTCGGGCTAATCGACGACGGGCAAGACTGAAACGTCCGAGTTTGGGATGTCGTGGGTTGGTCTGACATTTAGCAGGTGACTGAGAAACGGGCGCAGAGCGGAGAACTGACCGGCTTCCCGAGGCCAAGGCCGACCGTCCGGCTCCGCGGGACTCGCGCGCTATCTAGGGAGCGACGGTGTCCCAGCCGACACGACCGCTGGCATGGCCTGCGGGCTGCCTCGTTGATCTCGCGGAGGCGCTGGACCAGGTCGCCGAACCGTGGCGGCCCAGGCTCGTTGCCGAGCTCAACGGACAGGCCGGCGCGCTGCTCAATCCTCATGCGAAGTACTTCCGGGCCAGGTCATCACCCTGGCTGGACGAGACCCCTGTTCCCCCCAGGTCGTGCGGTGATCCGGGCCTAGCCGGCGGACTGGTCAGGCGTGTGCGGCCCGCTGGGAGGACGAGCCGAGGACATCTCATGGGCGGGCTGGTCTCGGCCGGTGACTCCGTGACCAGCCGTCGGCCTCCAATGCTCGGAATGTTCGCGGCGTCATCCGCCTCTACAGCAGGCGACGGACGGCCTCCGTATCCACGTCCGAGGGGAGGCCGAACCCGCGGCCGTACCCGAACAAGTCCGCGACCGTCGTTGAGCCGAAGCGGCTGTCGAGCAGCTCCAGATGATCCGCCGTGATGAGCGCAGGGTGTGGCACCCCGCACGCACGGCTCACGGCGAGTAACTCTTTCCTGAGCGCCACAATGTAGTTAGCGAGCCGCGCGGCCTTCAAGGTTGGGTCCAGGCCGCGAATGAGCCAGGGATGCTGGGTCGTGATGCCGGTCGGGCAATGGTTCGTGTGGCAGCGCTGGGCCTGAATGCAGCCGATGGCGAGCAGCGCTTCCCGGCCCACGTTGATCACGTCACACCCCAGACCGAACGCAAAGACGGCGGCCTCGGGGAACCCGAGCCGGCCGGAGCCGACGAACACAATCCGCTGGTGCAGCCCGCCGGCATGAAAGATCTGCTGCACGCGGCTGAACCCGATCTTGAACGGCAGCGCCACATGATCCGTGAACACGAGCGGACCGGCGCCCGTGCCGCCTTCGCCCCCATCAATGGCGATGCAGTCGACGCCGCGGGTGCCGGTCGCCATCAGCTGCGCGAGGTCGGTCCAGAAGGTAGCGTCGCCGACCGCGGCCTTGATGCCGACCGGCAGCCCGGTCGCCGCCGCGATGGACTCGACGAAATCGAGCAGCTCGTCGGCGTCCCTGAAAGCGCTGTGCGCGGCTGGGCTGGCGCAGTCGCGATCGCGACTGATGCCGCGAGCCTCCGCGATCTCCGCGCTGATCTTCACCCGCGGCAGCAGGCCGCCGGCGCCCGGCTTGGCGCCTTGACTCAGTTTGATCTCGATCGCGCGAATCTGTGGACACCGCGCGACGGTCTCTTGCAGCCGCGCCATGCTGAAGCGGCCGTCGGCCTCACGGCAGCCGAAGTAGCCAGTGCCGACCTGCCAGACCAGCTCCCCTCCGTTGAGGTGATATGGCGAGACGCCCCCTTCGCCGGTGTTGTGCAGGCAGCCGGCGATCTGCGCCCCGCGGTTGAGCGCTTCGACCGCCGGGCCGCTCAGCGATCCGAAGCTCATGCCCGAGACGTTGACGACCGACGCCGGGCGGAACGCCTTTGCGCGTCCGCGCGCCGCGCCGAGCACTTTCGCGCACGCAATCGTGCTCTGCGGGTTGTACGCCGGGTCGCCGGGACCGGGCGTCTGCAACGGAAACATCTCGTGCTTGATGACGAGGTAATTGGACTGTCGCTCCATGTCCTGGTCGGAGCCGAACCCGAAGGAGGTGTTCGCCTGCTTCGAGGACGCATACACCCACCGCCGCTGGTCGCGGCTGAACGGTCGCTCCTCGTTGTTGTTCGTCACGATGTATTGACGGAGCTCCGGGCCGACGGCCTCGAGCCAGTAACGGACGTGCCCGATGATCGGGAAGTTTCTGAGGATCGCGTGTTTGCGCTGCAACAAGTCGTACACGACGATGGCGGCCAGGAGCCCGAGCGCGCTGAAGAGCAGGACCATCGGGCCATTCTACGGCAGCCGTCGCCAGCCGTGGGCGTGATCTGCCAGAAGACCCTGGCCGACCTCGCGCCGTGTGCCGGCGGTGGGCCTCACGTTGGGCATCGCCCCGAACAGGCGTCGAGTCCAGTGACTCTCCGCCAGGAACAGCCAGTAGTAGCGCGCGTGTTTCACCAAGCGCCGCCCGTCGCAATGTTGAAAGCCTGGAGCTACCTCATTTCGTCTTGCATACACCGGACGACCACGCGTATGTTTCCACCTTCCATGTCCAATGTCGCTATCCAGTCTTCTTTTTCGTCACTTTGCCCCCTACCCCATCCCTTGTCGCAGCATTCTTCTACCTCAAGCGGCTTTGTACCGGAGTTCGCCGAACACTACCCGTCCCTCCGAACCCCCGGAATGAGGTGGTGTCCTCTCCGTCACATTAACCTTTACTTGCAACTGAAACCCCGGGCAGACGGTTTCCGCGCTCGGGCGACTCGGAGACTTTTCTCCCCCCCAACCCCGTCTGTCCTCAATGCGCCCAGGGGCTGACCGTCGCTGGTGTCGACGTCGATCACATCGTCCCACTCGCCCACGGTGGCCGTCTCATGGCGTGCCCGCCTGCTCGAACGCTGGCGGCTCCTCACCGCTCGCCAGCTGTGCGTGCAGCTAGTGGTTCACTCGCAGACGAGCACACGGCGGCCCTCGTCCACGAAGAGCGCTCGCCGCGACGTCAGCGGCGAGGGAGACCCGAACGGGGCCCGGGATGCTGGCCGAGTTCGTCACGCTCCACGAACGCCCCGATGCACGCATCCTCGACTACGCCCGGCGCTGGGGCGTGCTGCATACGTGCATCCACCAACTCCCGTGTCGCCACGCCCCACGGGTGGGCTCGGACGGCGGCGTGGTCGGGTGTGACCCGGTGGGCTACCGCACCCACTCAGTGTTCATCGCCGCGAGTCCGCTGGATCGCTGGCGCCATTTCGCGCAGCAAGCCGCGGCCATCCTCCGGGTCGCCGCCCACCTGCACGCCGGGGAGCCTGGACGACCGGAGGACTGGCACGCCATCTTTCAGGAATCCGCGCGCCAGGCCCCCTGGTGGAAGCGGACCGTGAACGCCGACCGGCTCCAGCTCGCGAGCGTTGTCACCGAGTGGATGACCCTCGGCGCGGTCGAGCCGATGCTGGTCTGGCACGGCACGGCCCCCACGCTCACGTTTGGGAGCCGGGGCGGCGGCTCGCTCGATCTGTTCGGGGCCCTGGCGTGTCAGCTGCTGGTGGCCGTCGCGCGTGTGGCGAGCGTGGCGGTCTGTGCCGGCTGCGGGTGCTTTCATTCGCCGAGGCGGCGGCCACCAGCGCGGCGGCGCAGTTACTGTCGCGACTGCGCCCGCGCAGGTGTGCCGCAGCGACACGCGCAGGCGGATCACCGGCGGCGGGTGCGCGCCGGAGTGTCCCAACACTCAGCCGACCCGTCTCGGCACGATCGCTTATCGGGTGGCGGATCGGGTCCGATCCGCCAGGGCGGTAAACGTGGGACTCGCCAAAACGCTGAGTAATTCGGACTCCAGCGGGGCGCCTTGCGGTCGATCGCTTATCACACGTGCTGCGTGTAGAGCCCACATCGGCCGAAACAGGCCGGAATCGTGGCCATGTGCACATGCCGCAGCCGCCCCCAATATAAGCGTCATAGATAAGCAAAAACTGGGCCTGTTCTTGAGGGCAACCACAACGGACCCTCGCAGCAGCTTGTTCGTAATCAGCAGGTCGGTGGTTCGAGTCCACTCGCCGGCTCCACTCTTTTCTTAGACAATCCGCGACCTTTCGCCCTCGGCGTTCTTCGTTTGACACCCTAACTGACACCCACAGGACTGGACACGGGTGGACGCTCACGCTTTCTGATCGGCCCACAAGAGCGCCGTCATCTCCTGTGCGGCGTCGTCCTGCAATTGCTCGATCACGTGGCTGTAAGTGTTCATCGTGAGGCTGATCTGTGAGTGGCCGAGGATGTCCATGACGACGCGCGGTGCCACCCGCTGCACGAGCAGGAACGTCGCGCACGAGTGTCGCAAGCTGTGAAACTTCAACCGCGGGAGCCCGGCCGCGTGGAGCAGTGTTTTCGTCTGGCGATTCAGCCGGCACCCGTCGAGCGGTTGCCCGTCTCGCGTCGTAAACACGAACTCGTGCTCGCGCCAGCGCGCGCCCGCGGCGAGGCGCCGTTCGAGTTGGCGGACGCGGTGCGCGCGGAGAATCGGCACGACGGGCGCAGGCAGGCGAATCGTGCGACGGCTCCCTTCGGACTTCGGCTCAATGAGGCGCCAGCCTTTCCCGAGGCGCTCGAGTGCGTGACGCACGCGCAGCACGCCGCGATCGAGATCGAGATCCGGCCACCGCAAGCCGAGCAACCCCCCTTCCCGAAGTCCACAGCTCACGGCCACCACGATCAGTGCGTAGAGGTGATGCTCCGCTACCGCGGCCAGAAACGTCCGGGCCTGATCCGGCGTGACGTGGCGTTCGATAACTTATCCCGGCTCCCTGAAGATCTCTCGGACAATTTGTCCGTGCTGGCGACCGGCGGCGGCTTCGCCGTCAGACAGCTTGTACACAAACGCCGAGGAGCAGATCTTCCAGGCGCAGCGGCCCATTATCCTCAACGGCATCAGCGCCGTCGTGACCAGAGGTGACCTGCTCGACCGTGCCATCGTCGTCACGTTGCCGCCCATCCCCGAGGAGAACCGGAAGGACGAGGCTACGTTCTGGCAGGAGTATGAGATCGCGCGTCCAGGGATTCTCGGGACTCTGCTGGATGCCGTTTCGGTTGGGCTTCGTCGAGTAGGCGACGTCCACCTTGAGCGTAAACCTCGAATGGCCGACTTCGCGGTCTGGGGCGTGGCCGCCGAGCCTGCTTGTCCGTGGCCGGAGGGGATGTTCCTGCGGGCCTACACCGGCAACCGCCAGGGCGCTATCGAGGCCACTTCGAGGGTGATCCGGTGGTGGATGTCGTTCGGGCGCTTGTGAAAGAGGCGCCTCACACGTGGAAGGGGACCGCGAGCGACCTCCTGGCCCTGCTGAACCAACGGACTCATGAGGAGGTGAAGCGGCGGAAGGACTGGTTCTCGCGACCCCGGCAGATCTCGGATGCCCTGCGGCGCCTAGCACCCAGCCTGCGCCGGACCAGGGTCGAGGTGACGTTGCCGGACAGGAACAATCGGGAGCCGGGGACCGGACGACGGGTCATCACGCTGGGCAGGACCGAACCCGAGAAGACGGGTCCGGCTGCGTCACATGCGTCACGCGCGTCACAAGCCGCAGAGTTGGAGAGGAACGTCCGTGACGCAGACCGTGTCGCGTCACCGGGTGCGTCACGCGCAGAGACCCCTGTTTTGGGCCCGCGTGACGTAGGTGACGCATGTGACGAACAGAAACCCCTCTCTTCGAGAGACGCCAGGGACCGCCTGGAGGTGCCGGTCCGATGACACCTACTCCCGACGTCTTCGAATCGCCAGCTCTGCCGCTTCTGATCACCCTGCGGGCCCGTGGCTGCCACTTAGAGCTGACGCCAGACACCCACACCCTGATTATCGAGCCCGCGTCGCGCCTGACCCCCGAGGAGCAGGCGTCCGTGCGAACCCACGCGCAGGGCTTAGCCATGTTGCTTCGCTGCTGCGACGCGGGCGTCTGTGCGCGCCGCGACGTGATGCGCGGTCAGTTCAGCGCGGCGCCAGCCGGTCGCGTGCCCGCGCTGTTGTTTCGTCCAGTTCCCTACGTCGAGGGTCACTGCTTCAGTTGCGGCGACGCCCTGCCGCGGTTCCGCGTCGGGCGTTGCTGGCGGTGCGCCCTGGCCTGGCGGCTCGCCGTCCAGGTGCCGATTTCATCGGACCTCTCCGACGCGCTCGATGGCGCCCGAGTGCTGGCATGACGTCAGCAGTAGGCGACGCATCGCACCGGCCGGCCTCGCGAAGACAGGCCGCCGCGATAGCGGGAGCTGACGGTGTGAGCCGAATCCTTCCCACGTCGCTGCTGTTCCACACGGCCGCCAGCCTCTTTCCGATGATGAGCGAGGCGGAATTACTCGACCTCGCCGGCGACATCGCCGAGAACGGGTTGCGCGAGTCGATCTGGTTGCACGCTGACGGATCGATCCTTGACGGGCGTAATCGGTATCTCGCCTGTCAAAAGACCAGCGTCGAGCCAACGTTCCGCACCTGGGACGGGCAGGGCTCCCCGCGGCCGTCGTCGCGCTCCCGGACACAGAACGCCGAGAGGTCATCCGTGACCTGCGCGAAGGCCGTACGCCCCACGTGTCGCGCAACAGCGGGAACAACGAGGCCTCCTCGCGATGCTTCAGGCGGGTTTCACCTTAGAGCGGTAGACCGGTGGAGGGCAAGATCAATATGGCGGAACAGCGTCGAGCGCTTGTTCGACAAACAACCGACCGGAAACCGACGAAAGGTCGTGGCCGACCAAAGGGCGCACGGGATGCGACCCCGCGTGCCGTCAACCGCAACAGCCTCGCCAACCTCCAACATGGTCGTGGGCGCCCGCCCTGGCGTGCAGGGTGGGCCACGGTAAAGCGCTTTTCATGACCGTGTGGCGTTCGAGTAGCGCGATGCCGAAAGTAGTTGCGGCATTCAGCGGGCTCAGACCTCCTGCAACACTTCGTGCGGAGGCACCATGACTCGCCCAGTCAGTGCAAAGGCAATCTGAAAAGCGCGGTAGGCGGGGACTGTCACGCCGACGAGAGCGGGGCCGGCGCTGACGCGCTGTCACGTCTCCGGAAAAACCTGCAAGGCAGGCGCTAAAATCGCGCGCTCCGAGCAATTGACAACGTGCACCTGCTCGCCGAACCGGCCCGGCCAGGAGTGTTCCCGGGTTTCAGCTCTTCGGTGTGAGTTTGAGCAAGCGCCCGGTACTTTCGTCCTCGTCGTCCTCCAGCACCCAGATGGCACCGTCTGGTCCCTCGACGATGCTGCGAATTCGCGCACCCATATCGTAACGATCGACCTCGCGGGCATCCGCGCCGTCGAGCTCGACATGCACGATCGCCTGCGACGAGAGCCCGGCCGCGAATGCATCGCCGCGCCAGTCGGAGAACAGGTCGCCACGATAAATCATCAGGTCACCCGGCGAAATCACGGGATTCCACGAAACGGCCGGTCTCTCGAACTCCGGATGCGTATCGTGGTCCGGTATCTCACGCCCGTCGTAGTGGTCGCCCTCGGAGACGGTCGGATAACCGTAATTCGTTGCAGGCTTGACCAGGTTCAACTCGTCGCCGCCCCTCGGCCCCATTTCGATGTCCCAGATCTGACCCTCGAGATCGAGAGCCAGCCCGAGCACATTGCGGTGGCCCAGCGACCAGATCTCCCCATAGACCCCATCATCGTCGACCAGCGGGTTCACGTCGAAGTAGTCGACGAAAGGATTGTCGTCCGGAACCGAACCATCGTCGTGCAATCGCAGCACCTTGCCGAGGTTCGTCTGCATATCCTGGGCCGGCGTGAATTTCTGGCGGTCTCCGGACGAGATCCACAGGTACCCCTCGTCGTCGAACAACAGCCGGTGCCCGTAGTGGCCGAAGCCGACGACCTTGGGATACTGGCGCCAGATAACTTCGACGTCGGACAGTTCTCCGTCGCCCTCGGTCTGGTTCAGTACTGCCCGGACGACAGCTGCGCCACGCGTATGGCCGCCCACACCCGACTCGACGTAGCTCAGGTAGATCACGTTGTTCTCGATGAAATCCGGATGCAGCGCGACGTCGCCCAGGCCGCCCTGGCCGCCGTAGGCGACGTCCGGCACGCCATCGACGTCCTGGCTCTCACCGTTCTGGGTGACGATGAAGAGGTTGCCCTTTTTTTCCGTCACCAGCATGCGGCCGTCTGGCAGGAAGGCCAAGGCCCATGGCTCGTCGAATGATGTAATGGACTCGACCTCAAACGGCAGGTCCGTTTGTGCTTGCGCGTCGGCCCCCATCAAGAGGCTCGAGATGATCAGTCCATTCACGAAAAGTCGTCTAGCCATCTCGTGCTTATCCGGTTGTTTCAGCAAGCCACCACCGGTAGTGTATCGGCGTGGCGCGCCCGTCGTTTCCGAAGAATCTCCGGGAGTTTCAGCGGCAATTTGCGACCGCCGAGGCCTGTCAGGACTACTTGGCGGCGTGCCGCTGGCCGGACGGCTTTGTGTGTCCCCGGTGCCGGCACGCGCGCGGCTATCGCCTGACCACACACCGGCGCTGGCAATGTGCGGCGTGCCGGTATCAGGTGTCGCTGACCGCCGGGACGATTCTCCACAACACGAAGACGCCGCTCCTGGTGTGGTTCTGGGCGGCCTATTTGACGGTTACCGACAAGCGGGGCCTCTCGGCGCTCCTGCTGCAGCGGCAGTTGGGCCTGCGGCGGTACGAAACGGCGTGGCTGCTGTTGCACAAGCTGCGGCGCGCGATGGTGAACGCGGGGCGGGAGCCCTTGTACGGCGACGTGGAGATCGATGACACCTGGGTGGGCGCGCCCCAGGCCGGCCTGCGCGGCAGTCGCCAACTCAAGGGGCGGAAAGCCGCGCTGGTGCTGGTGGCGGTGGAACGACGCGGGGATCGGTCGGGTCGGGTCCGCATGTCCGTGATCCCGAACTTCAAACAATCGACGATGCTCGCGTTCGTCACTCACCACATTGCGCCGGGGGCGACGGTCTACACCGACGGGCTGAAAAGTTTCGATGGGCTCCAGGCCGCTGACGTGAGACACGTCGCCCGCCCGCAACCGATCCGGAGCGCCCTGCACAGGGGGGTGCCCTCCGTCGTGCCTTTGGCCGACCGCGTCATCGGCAATTGCCAACAGTGGTTGATTGGCACGCACCACGGCGTCAGCAAGGCGCAACTACAGGTCTACCTCGATGAGTTCGTGTTTCGGCACAATCGGCGGCGGCACCCGATGGCCGCCTTTCAGACCCTGCTGGGCCTGGGGACCGGACGGACGCCCACGCCCGCCCGACGGATTCGCGGCGCGCAGGACGTGCGCCCCCCAGGCTGATCGCAAGATATAGGGGTTAGCTGAAACAACCGGATAAGCACGAGCCATCTAATCCACTAACCTCCGTTGCTATTGTGTTCTGTCGTGCCAAGAATCAGCAAGCGCTAGCGGCTCCGCTTTACGAACGCTCGCCTCGATTGAATCGGAGTCGCAGCGTAATCCCAGCGCCCCGCTGCCGCCGACCGGCGGATTGGCCCCGATTCGCCACCGATAAGTGATCCTGCGGAGACGGGTCGCCGTGCGTGCCGGGTACAGCGAGGAAACCTCGCGCCAAAGTGGATGCGCGCTCACTGGCTGCACCAGAACGAAGGGAGTGGCACCGACACGACGTCCGCCCCGTTCCGCGTAGCCTCCTGCACGTCACCCGTCACAGCGCGGCGCAGCTGCCGCAGGCTGTCGGCAGCGCTGCCACGACCGAGCCGCCGCGCGATCGGTTCGATGATCCATCCCAGCATCCTGGGAAAACGGCGGCTGAGCCCTATTGTCTCGAACTCGGTGATGACGCCGCGTTCGCCCTGGAAATAGGTCGACAGCGTGACCGCACGCCACAGATAGCCGCTACCCGTCCCGACCGGGAGGCGGCGCTCGTTCGGTCGGCCTTCGTTCTCGATCTGCCTGATGCAGTCGGTGGTCGACACGGCCGAGGCGAACTCCGGACTCTGGCGCTGGTATTCGACGACCGTCCAGAGATCGAGTATGCCCTTCACGACGCTGGCGCTTCTTTCGATTCGCAGGAAGATCTCGAACAGGTCGCGAGCCCGCTCCTCGTCGCGCTCGTGGTTGAGTACCCCACCGCCGACGACCCATTCGTAGTTGTCGGCGTAACTGGAGTAGTCCTGGGCGGTCGCAATGACCTCGTCGAGCGAGACGTCGGGAATGAAGGCGGCGCCCCGCCAGTGGTGGACGAGCCCGCCAGGCACGTCGAGGATACCGTCTCCGTTGCCGGGTTCGGCAATGATCTCTCCGGCGCGCAGGCGCACGAGCGCGTCCTGCGAGGCATTCTCGGGCGGAATTCGCGCGAGGACCTCGGCCCCGAAGCGCTCCCGAAGCTCGGCAACGTAGCGCTCGTAGGCCTCAGCCGTCTCCGGCGCCAGTTCCGCCGCGGTGGTGACACCCGGCCATCCGAAGATAGATGCCGCGCAGCACACGACATAGAGTGCCTTCAGGCGGAGCCAATGGAAACGCACGACGATAGAATGACACAGAGCGCGGTGTTGGAGAGAGCATACCCGCGACGCGGCTCCGTCCCGGTGGCTTGAGGCCGCGGTTCTCTGAAGATCTTGCAAGGCAGTTGCGAGTTCGCGCCCCCCGAGGCGAGTGCAAGTGCTCGGGTCTACTTTCCTCCCCTGCTATAGTAGCCTCCCGCTCGAGAGTGCTCCAGTATGACTCTTCATCAAATTATTCTATTCACACTGCTGGTCGGCGTTTTCGCGTCATTGATCTGGGGCCGGTGGCGATACGATCTGGTTGCGTTCGCCGCCCTCGTCATGGCGGTGATGACCGGTGTCGTGCCAGCGGCCGATGCCTTTTCGGGATTCGGTCATTCGGCGACGGTGATCATCGCCCTGGTGCTCATCGTGAGTCGCGCCCTGATCAATTCTGGCGTAATCGAGTTACTTGGACGGCATCTCGTGTCCGCTACCAGAGGCCTCGGCGCCCACATCGGTATCATGTCGGCCGTCGCTGCCGGCCTTTCCGCGGTCATAAACAATGTAGCCGCGCTCGCAGTGTTGATGCCGGTAGATCTTCAGGCCGCTGCCAAGGCGAACCGAAGCCCTGCATTGACGCTGATGCCGCTCTCGTTCGCATCGATCCTGGGCGGCATGATCACGCTGATAGGCACACCGCCCAATATCATCATCGCCGAATACAGAAACGACGCGTTGGGCGAGCCCTTCGGGATGTTCGATTTCGCGCCGGTGGGGTTGGCGTGCGCGATGGCGGGCGTCCTGTTCGTCGCGACGCTCGGTTGGCGCCTGATTCCTGGAGATCGCGCTCTACATGACTCGGGTAAGGAGTTACATGAGCTGGGCGAATACATCGCTGAGCTCAAGGTCTCAGACGGTGCGCCCATCATCGGCAAGCGCGTCGCCGAACTCGACCCGATCGCCGAGAAGAAGGAGGCGATCATCGTCGGACTCATCCGCCAACGGCGGCGCCTGCCTGGCGCGGCCAGGCGAGAAGCGGTCAGGGCTGGCGACATCGTGGTTATCCAGGCCAGACCAAAGGCGATCGATCAACTAGCAGGCTGCTGAAAAACTCCGTGAAATGGGATCGACAGATCGATCCCGGCGTACTACCATGCTCCCAACACCGCTGAAGGGAGCCCCATCATGCGCGGACACGATGAGCAAAGCACTCACATGTTCAGCTACCTGTCGCCGGAACAGCGCGTGCCAGCCGACCATCCGCTCCGCGCGGTTCGCGCGCTGACGGACGAAGCGCTGAGAACGATGTCGCGCAGGTTCGCCGGCCTGTACGCCAACACAGGGCGTCCGTCGATCCCGCCGGAACAGCTGCTGCGCGCGTTGTTGCTGCAGGTGCTCTACACGGTGCGGAGCGAGCGGCTGCTGATGGAAGAGCTCAATTACAACCTACTGTTCCGCTGGTTCGTGGGCTTGAATTTGGACGACCCGGTTTGGCATCCCACCACGTTTACCAAGAATCGCGACCGGCTGCTGGCGGGCGATCTCGCGGCCGCCTTCTTTGATGCGGTGCAGGCCCACGCACGGGCGGCCGGGCTGCTCTCGGACGAACACTTCACTGTGGATGGGACCCAATTGGAAGCGTGGGCCAGCCTGAAGAGCTTTCGGTGCCGGGACGCGGCGGAGAGCGACCCGCCCGATGACCCCGGGAATCCCACGGTCAACTTCCACGGGGAGCGGCGGCGCAACGACACGCACCAGTCGACGACCGATCCGGAGGCGATGCTGCCTCGGAAGGGCCAGGGGAAGGAAGCCAAGCTGGCGTATCTGGGCCACGTGCTGCTGGACAATCGACAGGGACTTGTCGCCAACGTCTGCGCGACTCACGCGACGGGGACCGCCGAACGCGAGGCAGCGGCGCTGTTGCTGGAGGCCAGCGCGCCGCCGGGCAGCACGGTCGGGGCGGACAAGGGCTACGATGTGGCAAGCTTTGTGGCCGCTGTCCGTATCCGGGCCGTCACGCCCCACGTTGCTCAGAAGGTCCGCTGGAGTGCGATCGATGGCCGGACCACGCGGCATGCGGGCTATCACGTCAGTCAGCGGAAACGGAAACTCGTAGAACAGGTCTTTGGCTGGATGAAGACCGTCGGCGGCTTGCGCAAACTCCGGCATCGCGGTGTCGCCCTCGTGGATTGGCAGCTTACCTTCGCCGCCACGGTCTATAACTTGGTCCGGCTGCGGAATCTGGAGGCGAGGTGTCCCTGATCACCGGCCGCGCGTGTCGCCGGCCCCTTGATCGGGGCCAGCGCACAGCCGTGCGCACCGTTGTCGGTCGGTGGTGACTCGCATGATCCTTAGAAAACGGCCCGATCACCCGGGTTCTTCAGCAGCCTGCTAGGGTTCGCTCGGACGCGAGGCTCTGCCCGTCAGCTCGCTCTGAGAGACCTTGGCGCGCATTGGACCAGGCAAGATCGAACGGGTTGGTGCCTCACGCGAGCACGCCGTTTCGCCACCGATGCTGACGTATCCGTAGCTCGGTTGCTGGGATGCTTCACTACGTGGAAGGAACGTCTTCACCCTCCATCAGCCGCGCCTTCTCCGCCTCGGCGCATTCGATGAGGACGGTGTGATACCGCTGCACGCCGTCCGTGACCGCGAAGGGGTTGTCTTCGCCGGGCATCATCGTGGAGATCATCCGCGCCTTCAAATAGCCCGCATCGAACTCCGAATGGTTCGAAAGCATGATCGTGGCGCCCGCATCCGCCGAGATCTGGGCAAACCTCTTCTGGGAATCGATGTATTGCTGGAACCTTTCGACGCTACGCGGGAAATTGTAGGCCGTGCCGCCTGAATAGGCGACGACCCGCGTCTGGCCGCGATCCTGCACCGGGAAAATGAACGAGAGCGTACCGTCCGTGTGACCGGGCGTCAGGTACATCGTCACGGTGGTGTCGCCGAGCGTGAGCTGCTGGCCGTCGGTGCCGACCATGTCGCGCGTTGGATTACCGCCGAATAACGGAGTCCCGTTCAGCATCAAATCCCAATCCGGTCCGCCCATGATGATTTGCGCGCCAAGGTCCTGCAAGATCTTGGCGCCTCCGCTATGGTCGCCATGGCCGTGGGCGATAAGGACGTACTTGACGTCATGCGGATCCATCCCCAGCTTCGTGATGCCGTCCACGATCTCCGCCTCGACCGCGTAGTGGGAAAGCGTATCGACGACGATGAGGCCGTCGGTGGTCGTGATCACCCAGGAATTGTTTCTCCGGCTGCCGACCCAATAGAGATTGTCGAAGATCTGGCGCGGCTCCTGATACCATCCGGCACGCGGAGGCACGACTTCCTCTCGCGGCGCCGTGGCTGCAGGGGTCAGCCAGTTGACGCCGCCGGCTCGCCGGATGCCCGCCGCTGCGTCGCGACCGGTCGGCGGAACGATGCAGACCCGCGAGAGAAGGCCGGGATAATCCGTGCCGGCCGCTTCTTGTGCCGCCGTCAGATGTAGATTGACCGCATCACTCGAGGTATTCACCGCATCAGTTGTCGGCGGCGGGGGAGCCGCGCAAGCGCTCGTCATGCCGAATCCGGCTGCCAGAACAAGACCCACAGCAAACCGCAGTGTCATTGCGTCCTCTCTTTCCTTGCGTATCTTGACTTCGTAGCTCGCCGGCGGAGCGCAGATTGTGATCGGGTCGTGGACAGGTCAAGGCAACAGGATAGGCAGCATGAAGGCGGTCATCGGAAGACCGTCATGCGACCGCCCCTGCCCGCTCCCCTCGGCACAGAGCGGATCGCCCACTCTGCACGGCGCCCATCATCGCGCCTGTTCAAGACGCGTGTCGAACGCCCGGGGAACCCCAGCCGGGCGCGCCGACTGTCGTTGCCGAAGGTCACCGGAGCGTCACCGGTCGTTGATCGCAGTAAGCTACTGAAATGAATTCGTCGCCGGGACCGACGGTGGCAGTAGAGGCTGTGAGTTGAGCAGGCATCCGGAGCGCGGCATGGTAAGCCGTGCGCATGCGCGGGCGAAAGGAGGAGCACATGGGTGATCTGGCGTCGAAGGAATGTGTGCCGTGCAAGGGCGGGACGCCCGCCTTGGACGGTCCCGAACTGGAAACACTGGCCCGCGAACTGGGTGGTGACTGGCGTGTCCGAGACGGACATCACCTGGAGAAGGAGTACCGGTTCGGAGATTTCCGTTCGGCCATGGATTTCGCGATTCGAGTCGGCGAACTCGCCGAGGAGCAGGGGCATCATCCGGACATGTACATCGCCTGGGGCAAAGTGCGCCTGACAGTCTGGACGCACAAGATCGATGGCCTCACCGAGAGCGACTTCGTCTTCGCCGCCAAGGCCGACAAGCAGCTTCCCGCTGCCGCGTAGACAACCGATCGCGACAATGTCCGAGGCATCGTCTAGACGTAGTCATGGCGCGTCTGGCATCGTGGCAATCCAGATGTCGGACTGGGTTGCCCGCCGAGAGAAGAACGCATGGCGACCGTCGCGCGTCAGGCGAGGCGGGCCGAGCGTGTCCCGAAGCACGTCAAAGATGCGCGTCGTAGACCGTGAGATGCGATCCACGATATGAAACTCGCGGCCGTCGGCGACGTAGAGCACGCGGCGACTGTCGGGAAACCACACGGGCCATTCGCCAACGTCGGTCAGCGCATCATAGGTCTGCGTCAAGAGGTCGTATATGAGTACGCCTTGGCGATCGTACCAGTGTTGACCAGTCAGCCACCGGCCATCCTGTGACCACGCATTGGGTACGAATCTGGCGTCCGGAGTCGGCGCAGGGGGAATCTCCATCGGGCGGGCGTTCGCCGCGTGCGCGTCAATGACGAACGTATTTCCGACCGTCCTGTCAGGGCTCGTGTCCTCGAACGCCAGGCGAGAGCCATCGGGCGACCAGCTACTGACGCCGGCTCCCATCGTCGTGACCTGCTGGAGACCACTGCCGTCGACGCGTACCTTCCACACCTGCAGCTCCTGGCTCCGGTCAGAGAAGGCGGCGATCCACTCGCCGTCCGGTGACCAACGCGGCACGCGATCCGTCGCGTCATCGCCGGTGAGTTGGCGCAGGCCCGTCCCATCTGCAGCAGATATGTAGAGGTCCCCTTCCGGCTGAACCTGGGAATAGAAGACCACCGCTTCGCCATCGGGAGACGGATCGGGTGACGACCAGAATCGGCTTCCCTGTGTCACGGCGACCGGGTCGCCGAGGACCTCCCCCGTGACTGGATCCAGTTCTATCCGGTAGATGTTCTGTGTCTCGAGAACCGAGCTGTACGCGATGTGCTGCCCGTCTCCTGAGATCGTCAAATGGGCCGCGAAGGGAGACGGCGTCGTTACGGACGTAGGCTCGCCAGAGACGTCGCCCGATTGCTCGTCAATTGCCACTCGCCAGATATTGGTACTGCCTCCCCGGTTGCTCACAAAATACAGGTAGTTTCCGTCTGGCGACCAGATCGGATTCCAGTTCACAGCCGTATCGGAGGTCACCGGCACGGCAGGACCACCACCCACTGGAACCGTCAAGACGTTGGACTGGCTCGTGTCTCCCAGCCGCTGGCTAAACGAAATCCGGTGCCCATGTGGTGACCATGCGGGCAGCGTCGCATCGCCTTCGTACACCCGTGTTTGTTCGCCTCCCTCCGCGCTGACAATCCACAGCTCGCTCACAGCGTCAGAGTTCGCCGGCCGGAGTTCCATACCGCCGGTGGCGTAGACGAGCTGCTGACCGTCCGTTGACCATGCCGGGTTGAATCCAACGGTGGTCACCCTCCTGGCGGCTTCGCCGGCGCGCCCCACGACGAAAATACCGCCACCGTCTCGATTCGATCGAAAGGCGATCTGCAGTCCGTTCGGGGAAAAGGTTGGTTGGTCGTCATCCTCAACTGAGGCCTCCGTCAGATTGATGTCCGCCGCGGTCGCGGCGGCGCTGCCATGAGTGGTCGAACCGACGTTTGACCACCAGGAGCGAAAGAGGGTACATGCCGCCCCTTCGTCTAAGAACTGATGGAATCAGCGAGGTGTTCAGGCGGCTTTCGCCCGCTTAGGCGTAAAATATGAGGTTGTGAAACTGCCGCGGATCGCGATCCTCGCCGGGTTGGCGCTAGCAGGCACGGCCGCCGTGCAGTTGCAGGGGCAATCCACGACCAATTCGGCCAGCCTCGGTGATCGGGTCCCGCTGACGGGGCTCGCCGCCAATCAGCATGGCCTGGCGCTCTGGAACGCGGCGGCTGGGGCTGCAGAGACCGCCAGGGACGGTCACTCCACGCTCTGGACCACCTGCTCGACCGCGGCACCCTACTACCTTGCGACCCGCGATCATTCGACGATCGATGCGGGCTCGACGGCGGGGTTTCGCGGCGCGCCGGTCATCGAAGGACTTCCGGAGTTCCTCAGCGCTCTGACGGTGAACGGCTTCGCCACGACCGACTTGATCATCGGCTGGACTCCACAGACGCTCGGCGACGATGTGGAAGGGGACGACTGGCTGTTCGACCAGACGAGCGGCGTCGAGACGAGGTACTACACAGGCGGTCAGATGACGGTCCAGCTCCGGGGCGAACCGCTCGCGAGCGGACCGATGCCGACGACAACCCTGACGACGACGTACAACGTCCTCTCGGACTGCGCCGATGACACGGTCACGCTGTCAACGGGAGTCCTGCTCCTGGAGAACAGTGCAACGACCAGTTCGGCGCCGGTGCAAGCGGTCGCGGCTGCCTTGGTCAGCGACCTGGCGGACAACGGCTTGCGTCTCGTCTCCGACGCACTCGTATCGACCGGAGCGGCCATTGGCGCGTCTGGGCGCACCGGGGCGTTCCTCGAAGCCGCGACAGGACGTCTCGAGGTCGACGCCCCATGCTCCTGCGATATCGGGATTCACGACACCGACCTGACCCACGACTGGACGTTGATGTGGCCCGAGGCGGCGCTGCCGACCAACGGCGCACTCCAGCTCAAGGTGGTCGCCGTGACGCCCGCGCTGGCCTCAGCGACACCTGGGCCAGGCCGGATTACGGTCACGATCTTCGACGACAGCGCGCCAACTCGCGGCGTCGTGCTCGACGTGCCATTTCCCACCGCCAAGGGCGAGGCGAGCGCGATGGTCGCCCTGACTGTCCGGCCGCAAACGGAGTACCGGTTCACCGTCAGTCATTCCGGCGGCAGCGGGCGCTACTATCGGCTCGGTACGAGCCACTCGGCGCTCCGCTTGGGGCAGGCCGACCAGCGCTACCTCTCCGGCCGGAGCCAGGATTGGGCGGTCAACGCCGGGGCCGGCGAAACGGTGACGCTGGAGCTGGCGACCGACCCACCGATCGCGGGGCTGACGATGGCAACGTCGGCCTCCGTCACGCTCGTCGACGGGTCGGACGGCACGGTTGTCAACGGCCCGACCGCGCTGACCCTCACGCCTGGAAGTCCGCAGACCGTGAGCGCGCAGAACCTGGGTGCAGCGCGTTCGCTGCTGTGGCAGATCGACCCCGTCGGCGGGGTCTTTCGTACGCGCCGGACCGACGGCGATGGCATGCTGTTCGTTCAGCCGTGCCCGGCGCGGACCGGGCCGGTCGACGCCGGTCCCGACGAACCGGTGACGCCGGAGGCGGCGACGTTGTCGCAGATCCAGACGGAGCTTTTCACTCCGTTCTGCGTGGTCTGTCACGGCGGGTTTAGCCCGAGTGCGGGCCTCGATGTCCGCCCGGGGAGGGCGTTCGACAACCTCGTGAACAGGCGGAGCTCTCAGGGCAACCTGATGCGGGTCCTGCCGGGCGCCCCCGACCAGAGTTATCTCATCCACAAGCTCGACGGCGGCCCCTCGATCGTCGGCACGCAAATGCCGCAGGGCGGGCCTCTCAGCGACACGCAAATCGCGCTTGTTCGCTCCTGGATCCTGGCCGGCGCGCAGAACGACTAGCAGGCTGCTGAAAAACTCCGTGAAATGGGATCGACAGATCGATCCCGGCGTACTACCATGCTCCCAACACCGCTGAAGGGAGCCCCATCATGCGCGGACACGATGAGCAAAGCACTCACATGTTCAGCTACCTGTCGCCGGAACAGCGCGTGCCAGCCGACCATCCGCTCCGCGCGGTTCGCGCGCTGACGGACGAAGCGCTGAGAACGATGTCGCGCAGGTTCGCCGGCCTGTACGCCAACACAGGGCGTCCGTCGATCCCGCCGGAACAGCTGCTGCGCGCGTTGTTGCTGCAGGTGCTCTACACGGTGCGGAGCGAGCGGCTGCTGATGGAAGAGCTCAATTACAACCTGCTGTTCCGCTGGTTCGTGGGCTTGAATTTGGACGACCCGGTTTGGCATCCCACCACGTTTACCAAGAATCGCGACCGGCTGCTGGCGGGCGATCTCGCGGCCGCCTTCTTTGATGCGGTGCAGGCCCACGCGCGGGCGGCCGGGCTGCTCTCGGACGAACACTTCACTGTGGATGGGACCCAATTGGAAGCGTGGGCCAGCCTGAAGAGCTTTCGGTGCCGGGACGCGGCGGAGAGCGACCCGCCCGATGACCCCGGGAATCCCACGGTCAACTTCCACGGGGAGCGGCGGCGCAACGACACGCACCAGTCGACGACCGATCCGGAGGCGATGCTGCCTCGGAAGGGCCAGGGGAAGGAAGCCAAGCTGGCGTATCTGGGCCACGTGCTGCTGGACAATCGACAGGGACTTGTCGCCAACGTCTGCGCGACTCACGCGACGGGGACCGCCGAACGCGAGGCAGCGGCGCTGTTGCTGGAGGCCAGCGCGCCGCCGGGCAGCACGGTCGGGGCGGACAAGGGCTACGATGTGGCAAGCTTTGTGGCCGCTGTCCGTATCCGGGCCGTCACGCCCCACGTTGCTCAGAAGGTCCGCTGGAGTGCGATCGATGGCCGGACCACGCGGCATGCGGGCTATCACGTCAGTCAGCGGAAACGGAAACTCGTAGAACAGGTCTTTGGCTGGATGAAGACCGTCGGCGGCTTGCGCAAACTCCGGCATCGCGGTGTCGCCCTCGTGGATTGGCAGCTTACCTTCGCCGCCACGGTCTATAACTTGGTCCGGCTGCGGAATCTGGAGGCGAGGTGTCCCTGATCACCGGCCGCGCGTGTCGCCGGCCCCTTGATCGGGGCCAGCGCACAGCCGTGCGCACCGTTGTCGGTCGGTGGTGACTCGCATGATCCTTAGAAAACGGCCCGATCACCCGGGTTCTTCAGCAGCCTGCTAGAGCGTTTTTCGTTGATCCGTAGCGCGGCGGCCGAAGCCTGCGCGAGTCGTAGCAACCCAGGGGCGCGCTACGGTGTCGTGAAAAGCGCGGTAACGCGTTTTCGCCTTGTCCGTAGTACTCGGATGGGCCACTACCTCGGGCTACCGGTAGTCGCTGTTTATCGGTGCTATGAAGAACTCGAAAACGCGACTGACCTGCCGCGCTCGTCGGAGCGGTCCCGTGGCGCAATTCCAAGGCTCATGTCGGCTGGCGCTTTTGGTGAGGCCCCGGCATCGGAGCGTCCCTGGACCGAGTAAGGGTGGCATAGTGCTTGCTTTGGTCTCTGCCGCTTGGCTGCATCGGCTCGAACAGACCGCGTCCATGGGGTTTCGCGACCTGCAAGAGTGTTCAGTATACGAAAACCAAAGAATTGGATCCCTATGGTGCCTGGAATACGTTGGCTTCGACTCCCCGGCCCTGGATGGGGCCCCCCAGCCGGGTTACTAGCTTGTCTGCTAGCGAGTTTGCTGGGCGCGCCGGGTTTGGCTCTGGGCTCGCAGGCCCCGAGTTCGACCACCTGGACCGTGACACAGGGAGAGGTAACGGTTCGCGCGCGAATGACGGTCGGGGGCGGCTTCGACATCACGACATCCGCGATCCAGGGGCAGCTCGCAGGTGAGGGGGCCGGCGCCGCGTTCGAGGGGCGGCTCGAGGTGGAGCTGGCGACGCTGGAGACGGGCATAGCGCTCCGCAACCGTCACCTGCGGACCAACTATCTGGAGGTCGACCGCGGCCTGGGCTTCGACCGGGCGGTGCTCACCGGCATCACGCTGGACCTGCCCCTGCTCCCGGACACGGCGCGACACGAGACCGACTTCTCCGCAGAGCTTCTCCTCCACGGTGTCACCCTTCCCGTGCGGGGCGAAGCGGAGTTCCGTCAGGCGAACGGACGGGTCAGCGTGGTCGCGCGCTTTCCCCTGAGCCTCGACGAGTTTTCGATTCCGCCTCCGCGCTACCTCGGCGTCGGGGTTCGCGACGCGGTCGAGGCCACGGTGGCCTTCGATGCCACAGCCAGCCAATCATCCGCGCCGGAGGCACCGTGACAGCATCCGCTTCTGGGCCCTCTGCCCCAGTGCTCCTGGTCCTGGTCCTGGTTTCGATCGGTCTGCTGGCGAGCCTCGGGAGCGCGTCGGCCGAACCGATCCTCCTGTCGAAACAGTACGCCCGCTGTACAACGTGCCATTACTCTCCAACTGGCGGTGGCCTGCTGACGCCGTACGGGCGATCCCTCTCCCGGGAGGAGATCTCGATGTTCGGAGCCCGTGGCGAGGACGCCACTTCTGAAGACGCAGGAATCGCCGGCGAGGAAGCGTTCCTCGGCGGCGCGCTGCGCAACGCGCTGGGTCCGGTGCAGCTCGGTATCGAGCTGCGCCCATCGCATCTGGAAGTCTCGGTGGGTGACAGGACCCTCGACGACCGGAACTTCTTCATGAACGCGGATCTCCTGGCGGCCTACCAGCGGGGCGGCTGGACGCTCTACGGCCAGATCGGGCGTCAGCCGGAGGCGGATGGCGGAAAGATCGACAGTTACGAACATTGGGTGGGCTACCAGGCCGAAAACGGTGTCGGCGTCCGAGCCGGCCGCTTCTTGCCGGCCTATGGTGTTCGGCTCGCAGACCATACGACGTTCTCGCGCTCATCGCTCGGCCTGGCCCAGTACGACCAGGTCTACGGCCTCGAGGTGAGCTTTACCGGCGACCGATCGCTCCTCCAGTTGTCGGCTGGCCCCGGACTCGCCGATGCGCTCATCGACGACGACGGCCGCCGCGGATTCACCGCCAGCGGTCGCTTCCAGTTCGATCTTGACCCGCGTACGGTTGCGGTCGCGTCGGCGCTGTACCGCGACGAATCGGGCTTCGAACCACGCAGCACGGCGGTCGGCGGCGCCCTCGGCTTTTCGCCTCACACCCGCCTCACCACCTGGACCCAGCTGGACCTGGTGGCTCAGGAGCAGTTCGCGAGCGACCGGCGGTACGTCTTTGTCCACCAGACATCGGTCGAGGCCATCCCCGGCCTGTGGTTCAGGGTTTCGCCGCAAGTCGGCTGGGCGAGCGGCGACCCGCAGGCCGAGGTCCGCCGATTGGCGCTGGGCCTCGACGCCTTCCCCCGCACCCACTGGCACGTCAACGTGTCGTACTACCGGGACCGTGTGCCGTTCTTCGATCTGCAGAGCAGGACGTTGCTCGCCCAGTTGCACCTCTACCTGTGAGCGGCGTTGTTGCACGGATTGCAACCCGCTCGCTCCTGCCCCCACCCTACGGTTTCATCTTCTCGAGGCGTTTAACCGTGGTCAGCGCCCGTCCATCTTTCAACAGCAGCCAGTGAGGGCGTGGAGACTCAAGCAGGGAATTCAATCCGCGCACTCGATCTGATCGAGGGATGGCCGCAGTCTTTCTCGTGATCGGCTGGTCAATCAATCAGCAGCTTGGTTATTCAAATCGAAATCCAGCCAAGCCCAGACCGTCGAATGACCTACCGGTCGTGCATCTCTACAACTCAATCGAGCCAGAGACCTTCCGGTTCACAGATCAGCTCTCGGGCGGGACAGCAGGGCGCAAGTTTGCATCCGTATCCGCTGGTCCTCAACGCTCTCGCTCGGGCATGCGGTCGGCCATTGATGCCAACTCCTTCTCGTCGATGACACCGTCGCCGTTGGTATCGAACCTGGCAAACATCTGCGCCATGCGCTCGGGCACCTCATCGGCGCCGATCAGGCCGTCGTCATTGGAGTCGAACTGCAGGAGCCGGGTGATCGGGCTCACGGCAGCAGCGCCGCCGCCTTGGCGCCCACCCCCCAGGCCTCTGAGCTCGTCGGCTTCGAGCATGCCGTCGGCATTGGCATCAATCTGATCGAATCGGGCCTTGAGCGGTTCCGGAGCCTCGTCGCGGGTGACAACGCCATCGCCGTTTGCATCCCACCCCATCACTCGATCGGCGAATTCCGCGCTCCCACCTCCTCGGCCGCCCCGCCCACGTGCACCGAATCGGCCGTTACCGGCGCCCCGCCCTCCGCGGCCTGCGCCAAAGACGCGGCCAGCGTCCGCATCAACCGTCAGATGGACGGCGTCGGCCGGCTCTTCGATGTCTTGGAATACACCGGTTGCCGGCGTGACGCGCACACCAACCGGAGTTGTGATCTCGTACTCGAGGGGAGGCGCGTCGTTGTTCCAGTGCATGTGATACAGCGGATCGATGAAGAATCCGAGGTACAGCTTTCCCGCACCTGTCCGGAGGAAGTCCTGGCTGACGTCAGCCCGCAGCTTCGTATAGAACGGGATCGGCGAGTCGTCGAGCCCGGGCTCGAGCCGGAGCGTCGACATTCGACCCGGGAGTGCGATGCGCGGCACGACGCCTTTGGCCACCGTCGGGACGGGCGGTTGGGTGACCATGTCGAGGTCGCTCACCTGCGTAGGAGTCTCGACCGATCCGATCAGTCGCCCGAGATCCCGTCGCAGTGCGCCAGGATCGCTCCACGCCCGTCGCTCGATCACGCGCCCGTCAGGGTCGATGATGAATTCGGCATTCGGCATGTCGCCCAGGGCATGCTTCAGATCGTTGGTCATCGCGTCGGCCAGCCAGGGTATGCGAGATCCCAGTTGTACCTCGGCCTGCGCGACGTGCATGAGGCGCTCTTCGAGGGTGAACGGGTCGACATAGTTACTGAGTTCGGGATGGGCCAACTGCTTGTACAGATAGTAAAACTGGACCCCTTGCGGTGCGTAGTCGCGTTCGATCGTCTCCACACGGGAGACGTTATTCAGGAAGGGCGGTCAAGTCAGGCAGCCGAGAATCAGGACCGTGTGGCGCCCGTCGAGCACCGTTCGAAGCGACAGAGCCCGTCCGTCCCGGTCGTGCACGACCGCGTCCGGCATGAGCTCGCCGACCGCGGGCGCCTGTTGGTCGAAGTTTCGAGACACAGGCTGGGCTGCAGCAGCGTTCGTCCCAACCGTCGTGGTCCCAACGAGCGCAACCGCGAACGCGGTGAGCCAAGGGCCGAGCGCACGGCCGATTGGTTCGCCGATTCCGAGTCTCTCGCCCATCGTGCGGTGTCGGTGGTGACTCGCATGATCCTTAGAAAACGGCCCGATCACCCGGGTTCTTCAGCAGCCTGCTAGGCGCAATCGCATCGTGATTCTCATCGACGAGAACCCGGACCGTTGGTATTGGCAGGTCACGCACGAGCTTACCCATATTTTCTCATTCGCCATCATCCCGCGGTCTCAGAACAACGCCACCGTACCAGCCTGGCTGGACGAAGGATTGGCAAACTACATGGCTGGCGAATGGGATCGTGAGGCCTTGGCGCAGCTGGGGGACATCGTGGGGGCTGACGGAGTACCGAAGATCTCAACCCTGAACGGCAACTGGGGCCCTGGGCCCAGGTTGCCCTACAACCTGGGTCATGCGGTCTTTGATTTCATCGAAGCAGAGTACGGAGTGGGGCGCATTCGGCAGTTCTTACTCGAAGTCGGCAGAAGTGTCGTCGACGATACTGGTGATCCCTATCAGGCGGCGTTTCAGGTGGAGCCTGACGAGTTCGACCTCGCTTTCGAGCGGTACATGGAAGAGCGCTTCAGATAAACAGGCGCCCTCGCCCGTGCTTGGTTCTCCGAGCCATGTGGCCAGTGTGGGCTTCTGAGTGCCGATGGATCACCGGCCGAGGAGACCGGTGATCATCGGACGGGCTCGCCAGAGGAGCCGAGGTTGAGCCCCGGCTCCGCCCGATGCAAGTGTCCATAGCCCGTCACTCTTGGGATAGCAGCGGTTCCGCGACCAGCAGGGTCACGAGTGAGACCACTCCGATGAGCGTCCAATAGACCGGGGACGATGGAGAGGATTCAACCATCAGCCAGCTGGCCGAGACAGCGCCCACAACACATGGGGCAACCACCTCCACAAGGTCCCATGGCTTCGATGCCCGGTGGCTGGCAACCTGCTGTTCGATGAGTCTTGCCTTGAGCCATACAAGGTAGGGATCGGGCAGGGGACTGTTGTCCTGGGTCTCAAGGGCGAGCGTACGCAGACTGCCGCCGACGCGCGCGACCTCACCGCATGCCTGGCACATCATGGCGTGCGCTTCGAGCGCCTCGTCCACTTGGCCTGTCCGTGCAGCAGTCAACGCGCGCGCGTTGTGGGGACACTCTTCCGAGGAAAGAGTTCGATTCATGACCTTGCCTCCGCAGGGTTTATCTTCGGGCCGAGACCCTTTTCTCGCAGCGAGTTCGCCATCTTCCGCCTTGCGCGAAACAGGAGCACTCGTATGCTCTTTTCCCGCAGGCCGAGGATCGAGGCGATCTCGCGATGTTCGAATCCTTCGACATAGGCTAGCCACAGCAACGATCGCTGCTGCGGTGCCAGAGTGCGGAAGACGACTGACACGTCATGGTCACGTTCTGGGTGGATGTTGGTTGCCCTGCGCACGCCGATGAAGGTCTTCCAGTCCCATCGCTGTTCGCGATTCACCCGACGCCAGTGGTCCACCAGGAGGTTACTGGCGATCCTGTACACGTAGCCCTTCTCCTGTGCGGGTTCGAGGCGCTCCGGCTCAACTCGTAGAAACCGTACGAAGGCATCTTGCAGGATATCGTCCGCCACGTCTGCACTGCCTGCGGCACGATGAATGTAGGACCGCAACGCCGGAGCCGTTCTTTGATAAAAGGCACGGAACGCTGCCTCATCCCTCATTCGGTCGACCGCAGGCTGCTGAGTGACCGCTGGACTGGCATTGGCAACTGGGTTGTCAGGTTATGTTGGAACCGCTCACGTCGGGCGCCCCGGTGGCATCGACCCGTCCAGCACGTCACGCTTCCTCTCCGCGTCCCAGGTCTTTGACAGTCGTAGCGTGAGGAGCGCCGCGATCAGAAAGCCAATCCCGACGGCCAGGAAGAGTCCGCCTGCTATGAGAAGGCTTGGGTCCCGAAGTGCTAGAAGTAGAAAGGCTACCCCCAGGCAAGCCAGCACACTTCCAGCGACCATGGGAGCCAGGGCACGCGTCTTCACGCTGCTCTCAGCCCTTCCGAGGTCCTCGATGATCTTCTTGCCGCCCTCGGTCTCAAGAAACTGCGCCAGTTCAACACCCGAAGCGAACTTGTCAATCAGGTGTTTGTGAAGCTCGGTTCGCGCCTGCGTTCTCGTCTGCTTCTCGCGAGTCTTAAACCACACGATGAACACGACCATCACGAACGCAGCCATCGGGACGAGTATCGGGATGAGCAAAGGGGATAGGTTCATAGACAGTCCTTCTCATGTTCACGACAGTGTTTCGTGCACCCCTGGATGGGCTGCTCGACCAGACCGACTGAATCAATCAGCAAGTAATCTCATGTCCATAACGTTCGCGGGGGCAGACTGGTTAACAGTCCGATCGAAGAGCCCGACGCCTCATCAGAACTGGACTCTCACCCCGCCATTGATGACTCGGCCGTCGAGGGGTGCCCAGGCGTCGACAGTCCAGCGGCCATCTGTCGCTCGGTCGGGGCGGAGAAGAGGGTCCCATCGACTTTGCCGCGCGTCCGTCAGGTTCTCGGCATTGACGAATAAGCGCAGGGGACCAATACGCCGCTCGACCAGGAGACCCATGACCGTGTATGAATTGCCCGTGTCGCGGTAGGGGTTTTCCTCGAGCCGTTGGCGGCCCGTGTAATACCACTCGAAACCGAGACGCGCGTCTTCGTTCTCCACCATCGCCACCAGGCCGACGCTGTGACGTGGCGTCAGCTCGACGTCGTTCGTGACCTCCCCAACTTTCTCACGTGAGCGAACATAGGTGTAGCTGGCCGTCAGCGCCAACGGCGACTGCCGCAGCATCCCCAGCAGCTCCACACCCACGCTCGTGGTGGGTTCGGTAAGGTTCCGGAGGACATAGGCCTCCCGGTCCACTTTCACCGGGTCGGCGATGCGCGACCCAAAGAACGTGGCGGTATACGACAGCGGACCTTGAGTTCGGGTGAGGTCTATCGAGAGACTGCGCCCCTGTTCAGCTCGCAGTGGGCCTTCCACCGTGAGCCGGGTCAAACCGGCCGCTTCCGTTTCTTCAGTGAGAGGGGAGGGACCGAAGAATCCGCTCCCGGCCGACATGCGCGTCGACCAGTCGCCCGACCGAAACAGCGCGGATACGCGCGGACTGAAGAACGTGCCGTATTCGCTGTGATGATCTAGTCGTCCGCTCATCGACAGAGCCAGCCACGGCCTGATATCGATGTCGTCCTGGATAAAGATGCCCGGCGTCGTAAACGTATAAGCGAAGCCCGGCAGATCGGACGGGTCGTAGGTGTCTTGTTCGACGGCGACACCGCCGACCCATGTGTGCCCTCCGCTTGAACCCCGAAGCGTGACCTCACCGAAGTACGTGCTGTGGCGGTCACGCTCAAGGACTTCGCCAAACCGATGGTCGTGCCACTGGCGGGACGCCGTGGCCCGTGTGGTCAACACGTAGCGTTCAGCTGGCAGCATCTGCCACAACATCCCGACGTCGAAGCGCCGCGTCTCAAGGCTCTCCGTGTGGGGCACTCCCGTCGCAGGTAAGACAGCGTCTGGCTGCGTTCCGCCGGTTCGGTTTTCGAGCGTCGTGCCAACGGTGACAAAGAACGACTGACCCAGCCCGTCATTCCAGAACAGCCGCGGCCTGGCGACGCCGCGTTGATAGTGGGCCAGGTCTGTCCACGCGTCTCCATCGACGTCCGTCTGATCCTGCCAGTGACCGCCCCCAAGGAAGGTGATACCCCACGAGTTCGAGAGTGGTGCGGACAACCAGAGCACGCCGTCTGTGGCGCCGCGCGTTGATTGATTCACGAGGAATTCGTGTTCGGGTTCGTCGCCGGGGCGACGAGAGATGAGGTTCACGACTCCACCGAGCGCGCCAGCGCCATAGAGTGCGGAGGCCACACCCTTGATGACCTCCACTTGACCCAGGTCCATGGGCGGAATCTGGAGCAACCCGAGGCCACCTGGCTGACTGCCAAAGAGCGGCAGTCCGTCAGAGAGGAAGCGCGTGTAGCGGCCGCGCATCCCCTGAATGCGAACGCTGGCACCACCAAGCGAAGGCGACGTCGTTTGCACGCGAAGGCCACCCGTTTCGTTCAGCATCATGCCGATATCGCCCGGGGTCATGAGGATCTTTTCTTCGATCTCTTCGCGATTGAGTACCTCGACCCGCATCGCCTGGTCTTCAATGCGCCGCTCGGTCCGCGTGCTGGCCACGACGGTGACCTCCTCCTCGAGCGTGAGCTGCTGCACGACCTCGATGCTGACCAAGTGCTCCTGACCCGCCACGACATCTACCGGAACGGTGACCGGAATAAATCCCTCCGGCACGACCGTCACCCGCACGTTGCCAGCCGGCACGCTGAAGAGCACAACTCCTTGCTCATCGGTCAGCTGTGTGACTCCCGTCACCACAACCTCCGCGGCTGCCACAGGTTCATCCGGGCCGGTGTGAACCTCTACTCGAATGTTTCCTGTTGGCTCCTGACCACTGACGTGGCTCACCAGTCCTCCGACCAGGAGGGCGACGAAGGCGACACTTCTCACCCCGCGACCCCTACCTGGAAGTGGTTTCATAGCCTCGTCGCGGGTGACCGCAGACGGGGCCGCCCCGTTCGCGCCGCAGGCCCTGGGTCCACGCCGCGCCCGCCTGTGCGGTGGGGTGGTGGGCACGAATGGGGCTGTCTGCGGTCAGCACCCGCCTGGAGGCTACTGAAACCGCCTGTACCGAGAGTAGTGATCCCGCACGCTCGTGTGGGATCCTCTCGGTACGTTTTGTTGTGTCAGTTGCCGTGACTCGCGAAGACGAATGCGCCCCCGCCCTCTTCAAACGCCATGACGTCGTAGGGCTGCGCCGGAACACCCGCGACCTCCATGCCGGGTGATCCAATCGGCATGCCGGCGACGGCCAGGCCAGCGATCGCAGGGCGGTCCCTCAGCAGCCGCTGCACATCGGCGGCAGGCACGTGTCCCTCGATCACATAGCCGTCCACCAGTGCGGTGTGGCAGGACTGCATCTGACGCGGCACGCCGTTCCTCGTTTTCACTGCCGCAAGGTCTCGCGTGTCGGTTGTGCTGACCGCAAATCCGTGTTCTCGCAGATGGTCCACCCACAGGGAGCAGCAGCCGCAGGCCGGATCCTTGTAAACGTCGATGACCGACTGCCTCGCGGCCTCGGCAGAGCGTCCCGCAAACACCGCGACGACGATTCCGAGCACGGCCACCAGTCCGAGTGCGCCGCCAATCAAGGTCAGCTGCCACGGACGGCTCGAGGATGCGGCGATCGTTGGATGCCCGGTCTGTTTGCTCATATTGAAACTCCAATTACCCGGGACGTTGCCTCTGAACACGAGTCCCCCCACGGCGCTGACGTTGCCGGAGTAGCGCCAGTGTACACCTTGGGTTGGACCGCGTCCTTGACGTTGTGCCGGAGACCATGATGGAGTGAGCGCTGCCCCACTGCCGCTCGGCAGGGGCCTGACGGGCATAGTTATAGCGCGGAGGCTGAGAATGATAACTGCACGAAGATCGTTGCTGTCGCGAACACTGATGTTTGGCTTGGCCTGTGCCGTGTTGATGCCGACGGAGGAGGCATCCGCGCAGCGCCTGTCCGGGACCGAAAACGGCGAGTGGCGGTATATCGGCGGCGATGCCGGACAGACGCGCTCCTCGACGCTTGACCAGATCAATGGCGACAACTTCGAAGACCTCGAAGTGGCGTGGATCTGGCGCACCGATAACTTCGGCCCCAACCTCGAGTACTTTTCGCGGTCGACCCCGATCTACGTCGATGGCATGCTCTACACGGTGGCCACGACGCGGCGACAGGTGCTGGCGATCGATCCCGCCACCGGCGAGACGCTCTGGAGCTTTCGCGAGCCCGAGACCATCAGGCACTTGCGCTCTCCCAGGCAGGCCTATGGGAAGGGCGTCGCCTACGGGGAGGTGGACGGTCGCGGCGTGATCTACGTCACGAGCCCCGCCTTTTTCCTGTGGGCACTCGACGCGAAGACCGGCCGGCCGCTCGAGAACTGGGGTGCCTCGGTCCCAGTCGATGGCTTCTCTGACACCGGCGTCCTCGATCTGATCCCGCCGCTCGTGGAGGACTGGGGAGGATGGCAAGACCGATCGGACCCGTACGATGCCGACTACGGGATTCCGAGAGAGCTGGGGATGGTCACGAGTTCGTCGCCACCGATCGTGGTCAACGGTGTGGTAGTGGTCCTCGTCGGTCACCAGGCGAGCTACGGCCAGACCCGCATTGAAAACGTCCCTGGCGACATCATGGGATTCGATGCCGCGACTGGGGAGTTCCTGTGGAAATTCCACATGATCCCTCGGCCCGGCGAGTTCGGTCACGACACGTGGCACAACGAAGCATGGCAGTGGTCCGGCGACATGTCCACCTGGGCGCCAGCGGCTGCTGACCCGGACCTTGGACTCGTCTATCTGGTGACAAACGCCTCGACCGTCCAGACCTACACGGGCCATCGGCCGGGCGACAATCTCTTCGGTGGCTGCGTACTCGCGCTGGATGTCAGGACCGGCGAGCGGAGGTGGCACTTCCAGATCCACCGCAGCGACCAGTGGAATTACGACCTTCCGACCGCCCCCATGCTGATGGACCTGACGGTGGACGGGCAGGAAATCCCCGCGCTCATCCAGTTCACCAAACAGGGGCTCATTTTCGCCTTCAATCGCGAGACCGGGGAGCCGATCTGGCCAATCGAGGATCGTCCGGTGATGCAGACGGAGGTCCCCGGCAACTACACGTCGCCGACGCAGCCGTACCCCACCAGACCCGAGCCGGCAGACCCCATCGTCTGGGATGGGATCACGGATGAATTTGTCATTGATTACACGCCAGAACTGAAGGAGCAAGCCCTGGAGATCCTGAGTCACTATCGGATCGGGGGCCTCTACGTGCCGCCGCTTCCCGAGAACCACGACAACGACTTCTACAACAACGTCGGCTGTTTCGGGGCAGGGCACATCATCATGCATCCTCCGGTGGCAGATCCCAGTACAGGACTCCTGTTCACGTCGAATCGACGCACATGCACCGCCCCCTCCTTCATGGCATCCACCGGCGGCGTCGACACTGATGACCCGACGTATGCCGCACGCAGTGAGACCGGTGCGACACCCAACAGGACTCCCACCACTGGCACCACCGTGGCCGCGTGGTTGCCGGGTGGCTCCCGACGCCCGACCGAGGCGCAGGCGCCGTTCGTCTCGGCTACCGGACTGCCGACCATCGATGGCCTGCCACTCTTCAAGCCGCTGAACAACCAGCTCTCCGCCTTCCAGATGAACACCGGCGAGCGGGTCTGGGCGTTGCCGGTGGGCGAGACGCCGGCGGCGATCAGGAACAACCCTCGTTTGCAAGGCGTGGAGATCCCCAACACGGGAGGCGCTGGTTTGTCGATCCAGTTGATCGCGGGGGATCTTCTGGTCCAGACCCGGGCGCTCAGCGGAGGCAGCACGCAGACCGTCCCGGATGCCCCACTGGAGCTCCACGCCCGCGACAAGTTCACGGGCGAGATTCTGGGAAGCGTCGAGCTGCCAGCTCCAGGTCAGTATGGAATGATGACCTACCTGCACGAGGGCAAGCAGTACATCGTGGTGCAGGTCGGGAGTGTGCACACCGATTTTCCGGCCGCGCTGGTGGCGTTGGCGCTGCCGTGACCTGAGCCCGGCGCGGATTTCACTTCGCTCTCGCAGGCGGTCGTGGTGCTCCGCCCTGGTAGGCGAGGACTGCCTACGGTTCCCTGGGCGCTACGCGCTCATGAAATCCGCGCTAGCTGTCTCACGGCTTCCGTACAACCGTCCCGAGTCTGATTCGGGACACTAAAGCGCTTTTCATGACCGAGTGGCGTTCGAGTAGCAGCAATGCCGAAAATGGTTACGGCATTCGGCGGGACCGAAGCGTTGCAGTAGTGCGTGCAGAAGTACCATGACTCGCCCAGTCAGTACAGGGGCTATTTGAAAAGCGCTCTAGCTACGCAACCGTCGATGTTCGATTGACGGGTCGAGACTTCCGAGGCCTTAACCGACAGCCAGGGACTACCGCAGGCGACCGGCGATGTCCTCCACTGTCGCGGCCAGCGCGATGAACCTGGTTCGCGTCGTGCCGCTCCGCTCGGCCCCGTCACGGGCGAGTGTCGAGGCTAGCATTTCGAGCTCGGTGGCCACCGTGGCGTCGCTTGTGCCGCCAGCCAGCAGGTCTGCGGCACGACCGAGCGTGGTCGTCAGCGCCTCGGCTTGCGCGGCCGGTATGGCGTCGCTGCGACGAAGCTGGTCGAGATACGCCTGCGCGATGACTGGCTCAGCCGGCCACGTGTACCGTCGCTGCGTCTGGGCGTTGACGACGGCGCCGGGGCTTCTGAACGACGCCGCGGTTATCTCGTTCGCCGTCAGGTGCTCGCTTGGCGTCAGGGCGAACACATCGAGACCGCGCGCGATCTCAGTGCCATAGATGAGGCCGCCGAACCAGTACGCCGACCAGTACCCACCCATGATGAGATCCTCGGCATCGATTGGTCCACGATCGAAGAAAGCAATCTCGGTCGGGTTCGACGAGTCGGTGAAGTCGAAGACAGAGATCCCCCCCTGGTACCAGGCCTGCACGAAAATGTCCCGGCCGGGAACCGGCACCAGCGAGCCATTGTGTGCCACGCAGTTTTCCTCGTCGGTCTGTGGCGCGGGCATCTTGAAGTGGCTGCGGAACTGCATCTTGCCGTCGACGATGTCGTAGATCGCATCGGCGCCCCAGTTCTTCGGATCGAACGCGCGGCAGCGCGGGCGGCCACCTCCGCCCCATTCATCGGTGAAGATCACCTTGGTGCCGTCATTGTTGAACGTCGCCGAATGCCAATAGGCAAAGCCCGTGTCAACGACCTGATCCAGGCGGACCGGATTCACCGGGTCGCTGATGTCGAGCAGGATGCCATTACCGGAACACGCCCCGGCGGCCAGGCCGATCTCGGGGAACGTCGTGATGTCGTGGCACTGACGGGTTTCTCGCGTGTTCTGGGTGCCATCCCCGTGATCGCCGCCGTCCCACAAGCCCGCTATGACCCCCGACGCAGGGTCCGAGAAAATGCGAGGGCGATTGACGATGCGCGCGTCCTGGGGTCGTGCAAGCGGAATCTGGATCACGTCGATGCTGAACAGCGCCGATTCAGGATCCTCGAAAGGGGAGTCGTTCGAACACCCATCGAGTTCGTCGCCCGAACGGACAGAACCCGTCCCCGACCCATACACGTAAATGTTTCCATCGTCATCAGGATCGGTCACGACAGTGTGCGTGTGAGATCCTCGGCAGGTCTGCACCGCACCAACCTGCCTCGGCTCGCTGAAGTCGCTGATATCGAATATGCGGATACCCCGGAAACGCTCGTCGCTCTCGGGTTCCGCGACTCCCTGAAGGCCACAGTCGAGCCGCCCTCGGGTTTGCTCGACCGAGTAGATCAGGAGATTCCCGACGACCGACACATCTCCTTGACCGCCCGGACACACCACAGAACTCAGGTGCTGCGGTGAACGGGGATCGCTCAGATCGTAGGCATTGAATCCGTGGTAGCTCCCGGCGATCAGCACATCGCCGGCGAAGGCAATGTCACTGTTGCTGAAATTCATGAGACCACGTCGAGGTTCCCTTTGCTCGTCGTCGTCTTCTTCCGCCTCTTCTTCCGCGGCCGGTGTCTCAGCTTCAGCGTTGACCGCTGCCTCTTCGGTTGAAGCTCCGTCCTCGGCAGCCGCCTCGGGAGCCTGAGGTTCAGGGGCTTCTTCAGCCAGATTGGGCTCCGGCTCCGGCTCTCTGTTCATCGGGAGGCCTTGCGGGTTGTCCGGATCGAAAAAACCATCGGGCTTCGGCAAGGCGGCGATGAGCTGCATGTTCAGCGACGCCTGTCCAGCGTCGTCGAATCCAGCGCTGAGATTGACCCTCGGGTCGGGGGAGAAGCCCCTGAGCATGGCGTTCATGCGATCGATTTCACTGCTCTGGTCTGACGTGACGTCCGATGTGAACGCGAACAGTACCGAGTCCTGCGCTGACCCGGGCTGGTCCAGGAGGTTGTCGACCATGGTCACGGCGCCGGCATGGTGCTTGATCATGAGTTCGAGGAACAACGTGTCGAACTCAAAGCCCTCGGCCTGCTCGAGTTGCTCCAGTTCCTCAGCGGTCAGCATGCCAGGCATCAATTCAAAATCAGGCGCATGATGCGTCTCGAGGTCAGGGACCACGAGAGCGCGGTCCCGTAGCCAGCCCTGCATCATGGCGATCTCGTCCTCCTGCGAGAGCGTGATGCGCTCAGCCATGAGTTCCATAGCCTCGCGGTTGCTCCGCGTCTCGACAAGCACCGTCATCTCGAGCGCCTGGGCGTGATGGGAGATCATGCCTTGCATGAACATCACGTCGGCAGCCGTGAATTCGAGGCTCGCCAGGTTGGAGGCCTCCTCCGCCGAGATCCGCCGGCTCGGTTCCCCGGGTGCGCCGGGCTGCACGATCGGCACCTGGGCGAGCACGTCCACGCCGGTGAAGAGGGCCGCAGCCGTGATGACTGCCAGGCGAGCGGCAGGACGAAATACGCGGGACCAGAGAAGAGTCATGGCGTTCTCCCCAGCGTGGGTGTTCAGACCGGAATTTTCAAAGGACGCATTGTACCGCGTGCAGAGTGCTTGGGCAGAAAGGTGCTGAGGGCAGGAGGGCTCCGCACCTCCGAACCTTGTCCGGGCGAGAGGTCTTACCAGGGTCCGCTTTCATCGACTTGTCACAGATCGGCCACGCTCGCGTCACGTGCGGTGGTCATGCTCATCGTGGAGACAGGGAGGACCAGAATGACCAAACGCTTGTGGCTGAGCATCACCGCGCTGGCACTTGGTGCCTCTGCGGTCTCGTATTACCAGTTCGGGGCCGTTGAGGCGGAGGCGCCGACCCTCAGGAGCGTCGAGGCGACGCGCGGAGCCGTCGTCTCTACGGTCGAGGCGACCGGGAGACTTGAGGCAGTGGTCACCGTCCAGGTCGGGAGCCAGGTGTCCGGCTCCATCAAGTCCCTGTTCGCGGACTTCAATTCGACCGTCAACCAAGGCCAGATCATCGCCGAGCTGGATCCATCACTGTTTGCGACGCAGGTGGAGCAGGCTGAAGCGACGGTGGCGCGGTTGGAGGCCGAGGTCGAACGCGCCAAGATCCAGGCCGCAGATGCCCAGATCAAGCTGCGCCGGGCTCGCGAGCTGTTTGAGAAGCAACTTGTTCCAGAAAACGACCTCGAGACGGCCGAGAGTGACGCCCGCATGGCCGGTTCGAGCGTGACGGCGGCCGAAGCGCAGGTGGAACAGGCGCGCGCTTCACTGAACCAGGCGCAGGTCAATCTCAGCCACACGGTCATCCGCGCGCCCATCGACGGCGTCGTGATCGCTCGCAACGTAGACGTTGGCCAGACGGTCGCCGCCAGCATGTCGGCGCCGACGCTCTACGTGATCGCGCAAAACCTGGCGCAGATGCGCGTCAACGCCAGCATCGACGAGTCTGACATCGGCAACATCCAGCCAGGACAGTCGGTGCGTTTCCGCGTGGACGCGTATCCGAACGAGACCTTCTCCGGCGCTGTGTCGCAGGTGCGTCTGGAGCCTGAGGTTGTGCAGAACGTCGTGAGCTACGTGACGATCATAGACGTGCCGAATCCGGACCTCAGACTGAAGCCCGGCATGACGGCAGCGGTGACGATCGAAACCGCACGCGCTGGCGGCGTAGTGCGTGTACCGAACGCGGCCCTGCGCTTCCGGCCGACCGAGGAGGTATTCACCGCACTTGGCCAGGCGCTGCCGGGCGGGTCGGCCGCCGTCGCGGAAGACCTCCGCGAGCCGGCAGCGAGCGGTCGGGAGGGTGGGCGAGGCATCACCGACATGGCCCCCGAGCAGCGGGCGGCTTTGCGAGAGCGGTTGCAACAGATGTCGCCGGAGGAGCGCCAGCAGATGCGCACCGGCTCCACCGAATCAGGGCGCGGCCAGGCACCGTCCGCCGTCGCGGACCAGGGCGATCGAGCGGTCGTGTGGGTAATCGAAGAGGGGGCGCTTGCCCGCGTCGCGGTTCGAACGGGTATCAGCGATGGCACGCAGACCGCCGTCGTTGGTGGGGCGTTGGAGCCCGGCTCGCAGGTTGTGACGGGCGTGCTGACAGGCACCACCGCGGCCGCCGCGACGACGGGTTCGCCGCTATTGCCCACGGGCCGGCGCGGAGGTCTCCGATGACCGGAGAAGGTCCTCTGATCGCCGTACGCGACTTGATCAAAACCTACGTCGTTGGTGAGGTCGAGGTGCGGGCGCTGCGGGGTGTCTCGCTGGATGTCCAGCGCGGCGAGTTCGTCGCCCTGACGGGTCCGTCAGGATCGGGGAAGTCCACATTCATGCATCTGGTCGGATGCCTGGACCGGGTGACCAGTGGCACCTGTCACCTCCATGGCCGCGACGTGTCACTGCTGTCGAAACGTGAGCTCTCGCGGGTTCGCAATCACGAGATAGGCTTCGTCTTTCAGGGCTTTAACCTGCTGCCGCGGACGACCGCACTTGAGAACGTCGAGTTGCCAATGTTGTACGGCCCGCCAGTGCCCGCACAGGAGCGTCGCCGCCGTGCATCTGCGGCGCTGGAATCGGTCGGCCTCGGGGATCGCATCGATCACCACCCGAACCAGCTCTCCGGTGGTCAGCAGCAGCGGGTCGCTATCGCGCGCGCTCTAGTCAATGGCCCCGCCCTGCTGCTGGCTGATGAGCCTACCGGCAACCTCGACTCGCGGACGAGCGTCGAGGTGATGGAGCTGTTTCAGAAGCTGAACCGCGAACGCGAGATCACGATTGTGCTCGTCACTCACGAGGCCGACATCGCCGAGTACGCCACGCGAGTCATCGGCTTCCGCGACGGCCGGGTCAGGCTCGATCAAGCGGTTGTGGATCCGCGTGACGCGGTGGAGGAGTTGAGTCATCTTGACGCCAGTGCGGAGGCGCTGTCGGCATAACCGTCAGGTCATTCAGGAGCCAGTCATGTCCACGTGGATTACGTTGATTGTCGCCGTCAAGGCACTTCGCCGCAACGCGATGCGTACCGCGCTGACCGCGCTCGGCATGATCATCGGCGTCGCCGCTGTGATCGTCATGGTGGCCATTGGTAACGGTGCGCAGGCGTCGATCGAGGATCAGATTCGAAGCGCGGGGACCAACATCGTGACGGTCAGCGCCGGGGCGAACAGCTTCGGCCCTGTCCGCACGAGCGGCACCACGACGACGCTGATAGCCGGTGATGCCGACGCGATCGCGCTCAATGTGGCGGGAGTTCGTTACGTGTCGCCAGGCGCCACAACCCGCGAGCAGGTTGTGGCGGAATCGTCGAACTGGAACACGACAGTGAGCGGCGCCAGCGCCGATCTGCCGATGATTCGGGCGTGGCCGCTGGAGTACGGGACATTTTTCACTGAACTCGATGTCGCACGCGCCAGTAAGGTCGTTGTGCTTGGCTCCGTGGTTCGCGACGAGTTGTTCGGCCCTGGCACGGACCCGACCGGTGCCAGCATTCGGATCAAGAACCAGCCATTCCGTGTAGTCGGCGTGCTGACCAGCAAGGGCCAGGCGGCTATGGGCCCCGACCAGGACGATACCGTCATCGTCCCCTACACGACGGTGCAAAAGAAGATGCTCGGCATCACCCACGTTCAGAACATTACGATCTCGACGGCCGATGGCGTGGAATTCAACGCTATCGCTGAGGAGATCACCGCGCTGCTCAGGGATCGCCATAGCCTGACACCTGGCGAGCCTGACGACTTCTCAGTGCGTAGTCTCGACGAGATCGCGAGCGTGCTGACCGCGACGACGACCACCATGACATGGCTGCTGGCGAGCATTGCGGCCGTTTCTCTGCTGGTGGGGGGCATCGGCATCATGAACATCATGTTGGTGTCTGTCACCGAGCGGACGCGTGAGATCGGGCTCCGCCTGTCGGTGGGTGCGCGCGACATCGACGTGCTGATGCAGTTTCTCGTGGAGGCGGTCGTACTCAGCCTGGCCGGGGGTGCCATTGGTGTGGCGCTTGGTATCGCGGCGTCCTACGGCGTCAGTAACATGATGCAGTGGTCCGCGGTGATTACCCCGTCGGCCGTGCTGCTCTCGTTCGGGTGCGCCGCCGCGATTGGCATATTCTTCGGCTTCTATCCGGCGCGGAAAGCTGCTGGGCTCGATCCGATCAACGCGCTGCGGTTCGAGTAGTGGTTCCAGCTAGCAGCCCGTGGTGAAAGCCCGGCGGGCACCGAGGCAAGTGAGGCGCCTCGCGAACAAGGCGCGACGACCGAGAATACCGCCTGTATTTGAGGAAGGAGCAACGCAGATCGCGAGGATGCATCGCTGGTCGAATGCCGCGGGACTTCCACCGCGGGCTGCTAGCAGGCTGCTGAAGAACCCGGGTGATCGGGCCGTTTTCTAAGGATCATGCGAGTCACCACCGACCGACAACGGTGCGCACGGCTGTGCGCTGGCCCCGATCAAGGGGCCGGCGACACGCGCGGCCGGTGATCAGGGACACCTCGCCTCCAGATTCCGCAGCCGGACCAAGTTATAGACCGTGGCGGCGAAGGTAAGCTGCCAATCCACGAGGGCGACACCGCGATGCCGGAGTTTGCGCAAGCCGCCGACGGTCTTCATCCAGCCAAAGACCTGTTCTACGAGTTTCCGTTTCCGCTGACTGACGTGATAGCCCGCATGCCGCGTGGTCCGGCCATCGATCGCACTCCAGCGGACCTTCTGAGCAACGTGGGGCGTGACGGCCCGGATACGGACAGCGGCCACAAAGCTTGCCACATCGTAGCCCTTGTCCGCCCCGACCGTGCTGCCCGGCGGCGCGCTGGCCTCCAGCAACAGCGCCGCTGCCTCGCGTTCGGCGGTCCCCGTCGCGTGAGTCGCGCAGACGTTGGCGACAAGTCCCTGTCGATTGTCCAGCAGCACGTGGCCCAGATACGCCAGCTTGGCTTCCTTCCCCTGGCCCTTCCGAGGCAGCATCGCCTCCGGATCGGTCGTCGACTGGTGCGTGTCGTTGCGCCGCCGCTCCCCGTGGAAGTTGACCGTGGGATTCCCGGGGTCATCGGGCGGGTCGCTCTCCGCCGCGTCCCGGCACCGAAAGCTCTTCAGGCTGGCCCACGCTTCCAATTGGGTCCCATCCACAGTGAAGTGTTCGTCCGAGAGCAGCCCGGCCGCCCGCGCGTGGGCCTGCACCGCATCAAAGAAGGCGGCCGCGAGATCGCCCGCCAGCAGCCGGTCGCGATTCTTGGTAAACGTGGTGGGATGCCAAACCGGGTCGTCCAAATTCAAGCCCACGAACCAGCGGAACAGCAGGTTGTAATTGAGCTCTTCCATCAGCAGCCGCTCGCTCCGCACCGTGTAGAGCACCTGCAGCAACAACGCGCGCAGCAGCTGTTCCGGCGGGATCGACGGACGCCCTGTGTTGGCGTACAGGCCGGCGAACCTGCGCGACATCGTTCTCAGCGCTTCGTCCGTCAGCGCGCGAACCGCGCGGAGCGGATGGTCGGCTGGCACGCGCTGTTCCGGCGACAGGTAGCTGAACATGTGAGTGCTTTGCTCATCGTGTCCGCGCATGATGGGGCTCCCTTCAGCGGTGTTGGGAGCATGGTAGTACGCCGGGATCGATCTGTCGATCCCATTTCACGGAGTTTTTCAGCAGCCTGCTAGTTACACGTGAAATCCGCGTGAGGCACGCTGACGTAGAGTCGCCATCGTTTCTTCACATCCCCGCCGCAGCGCTGCCATCGCTGCTGTCTACCATCGTTCCAGGAGCGATCAGATGAAGACAGCACGATGGCACCTCATCATCCTGTTCGTCGGCGTGGTCTGCCTGGCCACACAAGCCGCAGCGCAGCGAACCACTGACGACGTCCCGTCCGTCTTCCTCACGCTCGCCGATGCCGAAGCGCGGGCGCTTGGCCGCAACCCGACGCTCACGCAGGCGCGGCTCAGTATCGAACTCGCCGACTACAGCCTGCTGCAGTCGCAAACCCCCTTCACGCCGATCTTCAGCACTTCGTTCGAGCAGCGGTCGCAGACCGCGGCCGGGACCAGTCAGCTCACTGGCGGCACCGAAGTCGTCACCGACAACACGTCGTACCAGTCAGGTGTGACCCAGCTGTTCCCGTGGGGGAGCCGGGTCTCGCTCGATTTTACGAGCGGCCGGAATGCGAGCACCAACGTCTTCTCGACGTTCAACCCACGCTTTTCGTCGTCGATCGAGGCAACCGTTACCCAACCGTTGCTCCGCGGCTTCACGCTCGATCCGATACGCGCGCAGATCGAGCAGGCCGAAATCGGACAGGAGGTCGCCGCGATTCGGCTCGACCGACAAGAGGCCACAACGCTTGCCGCTGTTCGGCGGGCGTACTGGGAGCTGGTCTATGCCAGTGATGCCCTCGAAAACGCACGCCGGTCGGAGGCGCTTGCCCAACAGCAGCTCGAAGAGAATCGCCTTCGGGTGGCAATCGGCGCGCTGGCACAGATTGACGTGCTGCAGTCAGAAGCGGAAGTGGCGACCAGAGTGCAGGCCAGCGTGCAGGCGGAGGGCACCTGGCGGACCGCGATGGTCACGCTGAAGCAACTGATCGTCGCCAACACCGAGGACCCGATCTGGAGCGCCGACGTGATACCGGTGGATCGTCCGGCACCTAGGTCGCAAGCGATCGACGTCAGCGCGGCGATTCAGTTGGCGCTGTCGAATAGAACGGACATCCAGGAGGCCGAGCGCGATCGAGAGAGCGCGGCTCTTTCGTTGAAGCTGGCGGACGACGAGCGGCTGTGGGCCGTGGACCTCGTCGCCAGTTACACCGCGAGCGGCATCGGTGGCCCCGAGCTGGTTCGCGGATCCAGCCTTGGCGGCAACGTCGTCGAGACCATCCCTGGCGGCTATCTGGATGCGCTGGCATCGGTGGCGGGTCTGGACTATCCAGCGTGGCGCGTCGGACTCAACGTCAGCGTGCCGCTAGGCACAAGCAGCGCCGATATCGCCGCAGCCAGTGCGGGCGTGCAACAGCGGCAGGTGGACAGTCGCATCCGAACGCTGGAGCTGCAGGTGGCGGCTGATATCACGCGAGCCGGCGAGCGCGTGCGCAGCGCCGAACAGCAGGTGCAGGCGGCCGCGGTCGCACGGGAACTGGCAAGCCAGCGGCTCGAGGCCGAGGATGCCCGTCTCGACGTCGGTCTGTCGACGACGTTTCTGGTGCTGCAGGCGCAGCGTGATCTCGCTACAGCGGAGACCAACGAGTTGCGGGCGGCGCTCGATCACCGGGTAGCGCTGGTTGACTTCGAACTGGCGCAGGTGGCGCCGTGACGTCTTGTGTCCCTGGCAGGGTGGGCAGAAACGCCAAGCTGCGCTAGAGTCAGCAGGAATCTGGTACTGTCTTTCATTTCCATGGTCGTGGAGGGATGCGAATGAGTACGTGGCGAACGCTGGTGGTGGGGGTGACGTGTGTGACGGCGGGGGTGGCCGCTCAGGCGTGCGCGCCAGAGGAGATGGCGAGCGAAGCTGATCAGCCGGAGGCGCGTAGCCTTCCCACGTTCGAAGTCGACGACGGTTGGATGAAGGTGCCGGAGCAGTGGAAACTCGGCGACGCATCGAGCTTCGCGGTCGATTCCGGGGGCAACGTGTGGTTGCTGCATCGCCCGTGGACGCTACCTGAGGAAGACGCCGCGATGGCTGCTCCCCCGATCATGGTTTTCGACAGCGGCGGCAACTTCGTCAAAGCGCTGGGCGGCCCCGGGGAAGGCTATGACTGGGTTCAGCGAGAGCATGGCCTTCATATCGACTCAGAGGACTTCGTCTGGGTGACCGGGAACAACTGTCCGACCAATGGTCTGCCACGCGAGCCGGTGGCCGATGATCAGGTGCTCAAGTTCGCCCCGGACGGAAGCTTCGTGCTGCAGATTGGTCACGTCGGGGATGGGACGGCAAGCAACGCCGACACCGAAAACGTGCATCGTGCGGCTGATGCATGGGTGCATCCTGCGACCAACGAAGTCTTCGTTGCTGATGGCTACGGCAACAATCGCGTCGTGGTATTCGATGCCGACACGGGCGCGTTCAAGCGCACGTGGGGCGCGTTTGGTGAGGTGCCCGTCGACAACGATAGTTGCGAGGTTATCTACTTCGATGATCCTGCTGGGCCGGGCCTCGACGCGTTCAACCTCGTCCATGCTGTAGCCGTCGCTGACGACGGAACGGTGTACGCCGCCGACCGAGAGAACCGGCGGGTGCAGGTGTTCTCGACGGACGGCACGTTTATTGACGAGGTGATCAAAACCGATACAGCGTTCGCGCGCGGCCTGGCATTCTCCGCGGATCCGGCGCAGGAGTTCCTGTACGTTGGCAACGGCGACGACATCGCCATCGTCGACCGGTCGACGGTCGAGATCGTTGGCGCGGTCGACATTCCAGGAATCATCGGCGGGGGTCACCAGATTGCGAGCGATGCCGAAGGCAATATCTACATTGCGCAAACGGCTGCGGGCGTGCAGAAGCTCTCGTATATGGGGCTCGCGCAGGTGCCGTAGCACATAGTGGAGGGAGGCCTGACCAAGGGCCTTCCGCCGAGGACGTGGGAACGGCGGCGACTACGGGAGGCGTTCGAGTCCGGTCGATTCGACGATTCGCGCGCTGACCAGACCGAGTTCTACCCGGCGGTTGTTGGCGTGAGCCTCGTTCGTATTTCCCTGGTCGAGCAACTGCGACTCTCCGAGGCCCTGGACCGTGAAGATGTCGGTCGAGAGTCCAGTGGCGACCAGGTAGTCGGCCACTGCCTGAGCCCTCCGCTCCGACAGCTCCTGGTTGTACTCGGCGGTGCCCGTGGCGTCGGTGTGACCGCTGACGGTAATGACGAAGTCGTCGGCGGTGAACAGGATGCCGGCAATCCGGGACAGGACCTCCCGGCTCTCCGGTCTGAGCTCCGCCCGGTCGAAATCGAATTTTAGATAGCCGTCGTCCAGACTCATGACGAGTCCGAGCGCTGTTCGCCGAGTCTCGGCGATTCGTCCCAGCGCTTCGGTGAGCCGATCCATTTCGGCCTCGGCGACGCGACGGATTTCCTCAGCTCGCTCGCGAGCCTGCCTCGCCTCTGCCCGCGCCTCGTTCGACGTGTCCTCTGCGGTTGCGGCTCGTTGCTCGGCGTCGATCGCCAGCCGCCGGGCCAGTTCGGCGGCCTCCTCCGCGCGTGCGCGTGCGACGGCCGCGTCGCGTGCGGATTGTTCGGCTTCGACCGCACGCTCGGTGGCCGCGTCCGCGTCCTCGACGGATTGTTGCAGACCGTCCTCCAGGGTTTGAACCTGGGTATTCAGGCGCTCGATGTCACCGAACATGCGATTGACACCGTATCCACCGACAGCAACGGCAACCAGGCAGAGCACGACGATGGCGACCCGGACGCCCACGTGTGACTTCCGCCCCGGTTGTGGCGCCTGTGTGTTCGCCTCGGGCGTCATTGTTTCCCTCGGTCTCTACCTCGTGGCTGACGCGACCTACCCGTATTGTTGCTCGACCCGGTAGTCGGTTCATAGGGGGTGAGCCGCAGGTTCGCACTCTCCCCGGCGTACGGTTCGTTCTCGGGCTGACGTAAAATCGCCGCGATCGACAAATGACGATTGTGCCTCTCACGATTCCCCTCCGGCGCCCGCGCGCGCCGCACGTACTATCGTTGAGCCTGGGCGAGGTCGGGTGTCGTGGAACGCTCCGGTTCCGGGTGGTCGCGTTCGCCCTGGTCGCCACCACCTCGGTTCTCTGGGCGGCATCGGCGCACGGCCAGGACGGATCCGATGCCGCGTTGCCGCGGCAGGTCGAGGTCATCCGGACTGCCTACGGGGTGCCACACATCTACGCCGACAACCTGAGAGCGCTCGGGTACGCGCTGGCCTATCTGCAGGTTGAGGACTACGGAGACCGCGTGCCGCTTGGTCTGCTTCGCGCACGCGGGCAGCTTGCGGCGCACCAGGGGCGCGGCGCGCTTGACTCGGACTTCGCGAGTCGCCCCTCCTTCACCCGTGCCGTGGAAATCTACCCGCGACTCCAACAGGACACCCGGGCCGTGTACGAAGGGTTCGCCGCCGGCGTGAACCGCTACATGGCTCAGCATCCGGAAGAATTCGCCGACTGGACGGTGTCGGCGTTTACGGGGCATGACGTTGCGGCGCTGTACGTCTATCGTCCGAGCGCGGGTCAGGCGCGCCGGTGGATCCGCGTGCTGGAGGGCGTGGCGGAGGCGCCGCTTGTCGACATCGACGGGATAGCCGCGGCAGGCTCCATCGAAGAGGGCTCCAGCGCATGGGCGCTCGCGCCGAGTCGAACCGTATCGGGTGCGGCCATCCTGCTCCGGAACCCACACCTGTCGTGGGAGGCGGGCTACTGGGAGGCCCACGTGGTGGTGCCGGGCCGGCTGGACTTCTACGGCGACTTTCGGATCGGCGCTCCGCTGGGCATCATCGGCGGGTTCAACGGGCACCTGGGCTTCGCGACCACGAACAACGACGTCGATAACGCGCAGGTCTACGCGCTGGACGTTGATCCGGATCGCGCCGACCACTACCTGCTCGATGGTGCGTCGATCCCGATCGGTCGCGAGCCGCTCACGTTGCGATTCCGTAACGGAGACGGCTACGGCCTCGAAACGCGTGAGCGCCTGCTCACCAGCGTGGGGCCCGTGATTCACCGCGACCACGGTCGGATCTATGTGTTGCGGGCGCCGGAAGATGGAGAGTTCCGGGGGGGAGAGCAGTTCCTCCGGATGATGCAGGCCACGACGCTGGCGGAATGGACCGAGGCGATGCGGCTCCGCGCCCACCCGCGTTCCAACCTCACGTACGCCGACGCGGAGGGCAACATCTTCTTTCTCTGGAACGCGGCGATCCCCCGGTTTCCACACCCGTACGACGATGCGCTGGCGGTGCCGGTGACGCGTCGTGATCAGGTCTGGACCGAGCTGCACGAACTGGACGACCTGCCGCAACTGTTGAACCCAGTCGGTGGGTACCTGCGAAACGAAAACGACGGGCCCTGGCTCACCAATCTTCGTGCGCCGCTCGACCCGGACGACTACCCCGACTACTTCGAAGCGCACGAGTTCAGTTTGCGCAGTCAGCATGCCGAGCAACTGATTGGCGGTGATGAACGGCTCTCGCTGGAAGATGTGATGCTGCGCAAGCACAGCTACCGGATGTTGCTCGCCGATCGCGTCAAGGACGAGCTGCTGGTGGCGGCCCGCAGCGCGATCGACTCGGCGGCGCTGGGCGCTGGTGACGTCGATCCGGCTTCGGTGGCGGCGGCGCTGACGCTGCTCGAGCGCTGGGACAACACGGCGGCGCCGGAGAGCCGTGGCGGCGTGCTCTTCGAGGAGTGGTGGACGCGCTACACAGAAGCGCTCGAGGCTGACGCCGATCCGGCGACCGACGATGAAGAGGTGGAGTTTTTCGCGATTCCCTGGTCGAGCGAGGCGCCGACCGAGACGCCGCGAGGCCTGGCGGATCCCGGGCTGGCGGTGCGTGTCTTCCCCGGGGCGGTCGCTGCGACGGCGGAGCGTTTTGGTGCATGGGACGTCGCCTGGGGCGACGTGCATCGAGTCCGGCGCGGAGACGTCGATGTGCCGGTCGGGGGCTGCCCGGGCCGGCTGGGCTGCTATCGGGTGATCAACTTCCGCGAGGACGACGACGGCCGCCGACGCGCGGTGGGCGGCGATGGCTGGGTGCTGGGCGTCGAGTTCACGAGCCCCCCGCGTGCCTTCTCAGTGCTGGCCTACGGTCAGAGCAGCCGCGAAGCGTCCCCCAATCACGCGGATCAGGCGGCGATGTTTGCGCGCGGGGAGATGAAGGAGGTGGCCTTCACACTGCAGGACGTCGAGCGCGCGGCCGAACGGCGCTATCGCCCCGGGCTCGACTGATCGAGTGCGAGTACAGCGTGCCCAGAGTTCGAAACGTCACCATGAATACCGATCGTCACCCCGACGACCGTCAGCAGTATCAATATAAGGTCGGGGATGCGCGTGTCTATGAGGGGCGCCTTGATAGCCCGCTGTGCCCAGCCCATGACTGAGGGCCAGAGTCTCCTCGCGCAATGTCAGAGTTGTGACGCCGTGATTGCGCACCACTACATGAGCGGACTGTGCAACCGATTGCGGGGCAGCGCGAGTCTCCGGGTGGTCAGCGAACTGTTGGGCGTCCCCTTTGTGCAGTTGTGGGAGCCGAACTGGGCGTGCCCCGCACGATTCGAAGATCTGTTTCGCGCAGAGCCGGCTGTCGGTTCGGAACAGTCAATAGGTCGATTCAGAGATCCTCTCATCGTCGGCAAAGGGGGCACGTTTCCAGACGTGAAGGCGGGGTTCTCGCCGAACCGTTTCTGGGCGCTCTTTTGCCGTCGGCTGATTTCCGAAGAGGAGTTCTGCGCACGTGCCCACGTGCACTACCGTGGGTTCGTTCCTCTGGCGCCGATTGCCGCGGACATAGCGGCCGTCAGCGAGGATCCTGGTCACTCGCTCCGCGTCGGCGTTCACATGCGCCTTGGCGATTTCTACATCAAGAAAAAGGGTGAGGGGGCATGCTCGTACCCCGACGTAATCTGGGCCAGGATGCGAGACTGCGTTCGCCAGGATTCAACGCAGGCATTCTTCTTCGCTACCGACGATCCGGACGCCATCCGCCATGCCGAACGGCAGTTTCCGGGCAGAATTTCGCGCCTGGATAGAGCATTTACTCCGCAAGCGGACCGTGGGCCAAGTCCCGAAAAACAACGGCTGGACCCTGTGGTCGATGCAGTGAAGGAACTGGTCATTCTTTCCAGGTGCCGCATGCTCATAGGCACCCGCGGGTCTGCCTTCAGCGGTTTCGCGGCGAAGCTGGGCGGCATCCCGGCAGTCTATTGTTAGCGTTAGGGGTGCCCGACGGACGAGCACCTGGGGCTGATGGAGCCGTCATTCATACCCAATATGTTCTTTTCTGGTGCGCCGCATTTCGGTCAAAGCGGTCCACTGGAATTGACTCTTTATGAAGATTAGAACGGTCCATCATCTACCGGCCACGGGCGGCACACTTGTTTCGAAGTGCATTGCAGCGCTGAGTCAGGTTCGCTTGTTGAGTGAGATTGACCCGCTGGGCAGTACTGGGGGGGTGGGCTTCCAGCCTCGTGAACTGTTTCGGCAGTACCGAAACCAGTATGGGATTGAAGGAGAAGATACCCATAGAAGGTATTTCTTGGCTCAAATCAAACTCGTCTACGAATTGTGCAAGGCAGACGAGAAGATGTTAGTCATTCGTGACCACGCGCAAACCCAATTCCAGAAGAAGAATTCCAATATGGTTTTTCGTCGATCACTCCTGGAGTTCTTGGGGGATTACGACCTGCTTTCGCTGGTAACCATTAGGGATCCCATTGATTCCTTTTTGGGCTGTTCTTTGAGGGGCTGGTTGGGGAGATTCTCCGACACGTTCGACGGTTACTGTGAGGCATATTTGAGGTTTATGGAGAGCTATGACGGGATTCCCTACATTCGCTATGAAGAGTTTTGTCTGGAGCCGGAGAAGCGAATGGAGGAAATCTGCAAGATCTTAGAGGTTCGATTCGAGCCTGGGTTCGTCACTGAGTTTGCATCGGTTACCTTGACCGGCGATTCTGGTCGTACGGGAAATACGATCGCGCCGCGAGACCGCCGCCCTGTAGAAGCATCATTCGTCGATGCTGTTCTGGAATCACCGCACTATGCCAGGTTTTGCCAGGACTATGGATACTCGTCGAATCCTGTCTTTCACCTGGAGGAACGGCAGTCGTAGCCCTGGCAAAACCTGTCGGCAGACCATCTGCCGGATCTTTCGGCCAGCATAGACCATCGGACTGCGCGAACGCGGGTGACGTGCCTGGCGTTGTTCACGACATAATGGGCGCTATACGGGAGGGGAAGGGTCTCAGTATTTCGGCTCTTCAGGAAGTCGTGTGGGTAAATTGAGTGGATAAAACGAGCTTGCTCCGAGTGGCGAGAAGCGTGTCCAGGGCTGCTCCAACTGCGATGATGTCCCGATGGCTAATTCCCGGAAGCGACAGCGGCGGCTGTGGGACGCATACGCGTTCCCTGGTGTGCGTCCGCGACACGCGGTGCGCGGTGTCTTCGGCGACCCGAAGGCGCGCGTCATCACGCTTGTCCGGCGCTCAAAAAAACGCGCTGCGGCTGTTGCGGTCGCGCGCACATGGGCTGGTACGACCGGCGCGTGCGTCACGTACGCGATCTCCCTTGCGGCGAGCTACGCATCTACCTGGAAGTCGAGGTGCGGCGCGTGCAATGCCGGCGCTGCGGCAAGGTGAAGCGCGAGCGGCTCGACTTCCTCGCCGACAATCCGTTTTATACCAAGCGCTTTGCCCAGTACGTGGGCCGGCGCTGCCGCTCGACGACGATCAAGGACATGGCCGCGGAGCTCAACCTCGACTGGGACACGGTCAAGACGCTCGAGAAGCATTACATGCAGGCGCAGCTGGCCAAGGCGGGCACCCCGGGGCCGAAGGTCATCGGCATCGATGAGATCTCGATTCGCAAGGGACACACCTATCGCATCGTGGTAAGCGATCTAATCCGCGAGCGTCCGATCTGGTTTGGAGGGGCGGATCGCTCGCAGGCGAGCATGGCGCAGTTCTACGAGTGGCTCGGAGACAAGAAGAGCCGAAGCGTTCGCCTGGCGGTGATGGATATGTGGAAGCCGTTTCGCAACGCGGCGAACACGCACGCGCCCCAGGCGGCGATCCTGTTCGACAAGTTCCATATCCTGCGCCACCTGGGGAAGGCGCTCGACACGGTGCGCAAGGCCGAGTACGCACGGCTCAGCGGCAAGGATCGTCGCTTCATCAAGGGCCAGAAGTACACGCTGCTGTCGCGCCGCGAGCACCTGACCGTGGAGGGTCGACAGAATCTCAAGACCCTGCTCGCGGCCAACAAGCGATTGAACACCGCCTACCTGCTCAAGGAATCGTTCGCCCAGATGTGGAGCTACGAGCGGGAAGCGTGGGCACGGCGTTTCTTCGAGAACTGGCGGGCGAGTCTGAAGTGGCAGCGCCTTGCGCCCTACCAGAAGTTCGCCGAGATGATCGATCGCCATTGGGATGGCATCGCCGCCTATTGCAAGCCCGAAAACAAGGTGTCGCTCGGGTTCGTCGAGGGGCTCAATAACAAGATCCGCGTCATCCAGCGCCGCGCGTACGGACTGCGCGATGAGGAATACCTGCGGCTCAAGATCCTTTCCTGCATGTTACCCGCGCTCTAAAATGCCCCGAAATCACCCACTCGATTACCTGAAGAGCCAGTATTTCTCCGTCAACTTTTCGGGAGGCCGCGAATGTTTCCTGTAGCCGCGCATGATGGTGAGGGCGTAGGGAACCTGCCGGGGGCATGTTGAGCATTTCACTATGCAGTGACAGATGGTGACCCACGTCGCCGATCGGTCTGCCCGGCCGGTCTTTGTGATCGGCGGCCCGTTTTCCGGCTGCAACGTCCTCATGTGGGCTCTGGCCCAGCACCCGGCCATCGCGGCGCTACCCGAATCCGGGTGGCTGAACTTGCTGAGCACGACTCTCGAGTCGGTCTTCTCGATGGAGACCGTGTCCGGAGGTGGCACCCAGCTTGGGCAGCTCGGGATCAACCGCGGCCAGATGTACCGCCCTATCGGTGAAGCCGTGCACACCATGCTCTCGGCGACTCATGGCGGAGAGGGGATCGGGAACCGCCGATGGGTTGCCGCTGGCGCGGAGTGCGGACGCTATGCGTTCGGACTCTGGCAGATGTTTCCCGAGGCACGGTTCATTCATCTGGTCAGAGATGTGCAGGAGGTGGTCCACAGCCTGACGAACTTCTGTCGGGTCGCCGGGATCGAGCAGACGGAGCACGAGGCCTACCGGGCGTGGCTCGAAGATGTGGATGCCTGCGTCCGGACTGAGCGAGCCTTCGGATCGGACGTCGTGCTTCGCGTGCGCTATCGGGATCTCGTGGATGATCCGACAGGCGCGATGCACCGCTGCCTTCAGTTCATAGGAGAATCGCCATCCAAGGATCAGTTGCTGTGGCCGCTCCAACTGCTCTGCAGCGAGCCACGCCTGGGCGACACCTATCATGTGGCCGACAGGGATCTGCGCGAGCGTGCCAAGCGGCTCTCTCGAGATCTCGCGAAAGAGGGTGAACCCCGCTACCACAAGAATCAGGACAGCATCCTGGCCTTGAAAGCGTCGTTTCTCGAGCGTTGCGCCAGGCGTCAATCCTCCCCCGGCTCGGTGACGCAGCGAATTCGTGACGTCGCGGCCCTCTACCTGCCCCCTCGCGCGGAGGTCGCCGTCGTCAGTCGCGGTGATGACGCGCTGCTCGAGCTGGGTGACTGCAGAGGCACGCACTTTCCGCAGGATGCCGACGGCGTGTACGCCGGATATCATCCAGCGGACACCGCCGACGTCGTGGCACGCCTCGAGGCGCTCCGGGTCGGAGGGGCGGAGTATCTGCTGATTCCCGAGAGTAGCTTCTGGTGGCTGGATCACTATGAGGGTCTCGCCACCTTCCTCGGCGACACTTATCCGATCGTTGCCTTCGTGGAGGAGGCGTGCCTGCTCTTCGCACTCGTGCCGGTCCACGGGCACTCGCTTTGCTTCGTTCCGTCAGAGCGAAAGTTCGAGAGCGCAGCCGCTCGATCCGGGCTGACAGCGTCCAAGGGCCGGACGCAGCTGCTCGAGCCGGGCAACGAGCGGGCCTTCATGCCAGGTCCGTTCCCACCTACTCCTCGCGACCCGATGCGCCTGCCGGGCAGCATCTGGGCGATCACGTGCTTCTTCAATCCCCACGATTATCGGAACAAGTACCGGAACTACAGGCTCTTTCGAGAAGCCTTGCGCCGCGCGGGCATTCCTCTGCTGACCAGCGAGTTGGCCTTCGGCTCGACCTCACACGTGTTGACCGACGACGACGCGGATGTGCTGATCCAGTTGCGAACGGCGGATGTGCTCTGGCACAAAGAACGGCTACTGAACCTGAGCCTGGATCGCCTTCCCGACGGCTGCGACAAGGTTGTCTGGATCGATTGCGACGTATTGCTTCAGAACACACAGTGGGTGACCGAGACCGCTGCCTTGCTGGAGGAGCACCGCGTCGTGCAGCCGTTTTCGCACTGCGTCCGCCTGGGGCCAGGAGAGACCAGTTGTAACCCGGCGATGCTCCCATTCGGTCACCGGGAGGACGAGCTCTTCTACGGATTGGCGTTTGGCGTGGCGGCATACGGGCGGGAGGCGTTGGCGAACTTCTTTCATCATGGACATACCGGTTTCGCCTGGGCGATTCGTCGAGACGTGCTCGCCAAGCACGGTCTGTTCGAGCACAACCTGCTCGCGAACGGAGATACCGACGTCGGCCACGCCATGTACGGCAACGGCGATTATTGGTCCAAGAAGAAGCTCGGCCCCAAGGTACAAGCCCATCTGGAGCGCTGGGCCGAGCCGTTTCACGAGGACGTGCGGAGCAGTGTGGGATTCGTCGGTGGAGCACTGCTTCACCTATGGCATGGCGACGTGAAGGATCGGCTGTATGACAAGAGCATAGCGGTGATGGAGGGCTTCGATCCGGACACAGATCTCAGCGCGGATCCAGCAACCGGTCTGTACGGGTGGGCGCAGGCCAACCCTGAATTGCGCGAGTGGTCACGCACCTACTTCGGCCGCAGGCGGGAAGAGGATCCCAGGAAGTTCTTCGTCGTCTGCCCGGCGCGATCCGGCTCCACGCTGCTGATGTCGGCGCTGGAGAGTCATCCAGACGTGGAACGAACGCTCATGGAGCCGTTCAATACGGAAGATCCAGACCTCGCGCGGGAGCTTGCTCCGGTGATGCGCGAGGTGTACGGGAAGGACGTGCTGGCCAAGACCACTGATGATCTGAAGCGCCTGATCGACCACCTCCTCGACCGGTACGATGGTTTCAAAATCCTGTACTACCAGGTCGGCCTCGGCGATGCGGCGTGGGAGTACCTCCGCTCCAAACGTCTGAAGGTTGTCCACCTGACCCGGCGCAACGATCTGGAGAGACAGATCTCATTCCTGGTCGCCCAACAGACAAGTGTCTGGCACCGGCAGCATGAGTCGGAGTGTCCGCCCGAGCCGCAGGTCACGCTGGACGCGGCAACGCTCGAGAATAGTTTCGCTTTCAATCACCGCCTGTTCGAGCATTTCGAGACGTTCTTCCAGTTGGCCGACAAGCTGACGATTGACTACGAGGATCTCCGCGATGATTATTCGGCGACGATGAAGCGGGTGTACGAGTTTCTGCAGCTTCCCGTGACGGACTGCCCACCAGCGTATTTGAAGCGCACTCGCAAGACAAAGGTCGAGCTCGTGGCGAACTACCACGAACTGAAGGCCCACTTCAGCGGCTCCCCCTGGGCGCATTATTTCGACGAGTAGACCCCACGGATGCCTATTCCGGCCGACGGCGACGTCTGCTTTACCCTCAGCGTGTTTGACGAGGTGACGCTGGTGCTGGAATGCTGCGAGCGGATCAACCGTGTGTATCCGCACGCGCCCATCGTGATTCTTGTTGACCAGGCGGACAGATCAGAGGCCGATGTCTTCGCTCGGGCGTTCGGCGGGGGCCTGTACAACACGCAGGTCGTGCCCTGTCGGACACGTCTCTACGCGCTCGAGAATGGCGGCCTTGTGGTGGCTGAGCACCTGCGGTTGTTCCTTCACACGTCCGCGAAGTGGTGGTTCAAAATAGACCCGGACACCCGTATCAACAGGCCTTTCCTGGACCTTCCCGACGAGCTGTGCTTTTTCGGCACGCTCAACCAGGGGGGGCGTCCGCGCGCGTCCCTCCAGGGCGGGTGCATCGGTGGGAGTAGGGCGGCGGCCGAGGCGATGCTCCGCAGCGGATTGCTCGCCGCGCGGACGCTGCGGGATCCCGACCGAACCTGGGCTGGCGACAACCCGTTTCTACTGATGCGCGTCGCCGACGACGCGCAGGTCAGCTTTGACTTCATCCACGCCTGGGCATGCGAGCGGCTCAACATTCCGCTCAGGGACCATCCCGAGATCCGGTCCCGCTGGCTGACGCCTCCCGATGACGCTGCGACCTTCGCGATTTCCCACCCGCACGGCCCCGGTGACGAAACGTCGGCGCAAGAGCGCATCTCGAGTGTCATCCCGCGACTGCTTCCACGCGGGGCACGCGTGACCGTGGTGCACGGATGGCCGTGGACGACTCACGACGTCGAGGTGTTCGAGACGTCAAACGTCTTGGCGGCCGAGGGCATCCAGGAGTCGATTCGGCCTCGGCTTCGCGAGGCGGATCTGATCGCGCACCTGGAAGAGCGCGAAGATGCCGGCGCGAATTTCGCCTTCATTCCCCGGCAGGGTTTCTTCTGGTGTCACCACTTTCCGGGCTTTTGGCGCCAGATCGAGGACAACCATCCACGTATGTTGCGAGACAAGATCGGCCTGATCTACCAACTTGGTCCCCCCCCCGCCCGACCCTGCGGTAGGCCTGACCGTGAAGACAGCACTCGCGGTTCCGGGTCGTAAGGTCCGCAGACGGGTCGGCACGACCGCCAAGACGCTCGGGCGAGTGCGAGCGGTGGTTTCCAGGGTGCTACCAAGGACAGCAGACGCCGTGATGATGCGGCACGGCGCCAAGGGGCGCGCGTCGCTACTCGTGCTCCGCCTGTCGGAGCAATCCTTCGCTCCGAGCCGGAGCGAGGGAACCGTCGCCGCGTCGGACGATCCGAGAGACATCGATGCCAGGCTGATCGGTGGTCGCTATAACTTTCTCGTGTGGCCGCGGGCGGCAGGCGAGGCCCGGTTCGACGCGCTGCGGTGGCATCTGGAATCCTGCTACCCCAGGGTTTGGGCCGATCGCCACTGCCTGGTCTATCGCCTCGGGGTGCCCGTCGGGTCATCGTTGCCGCGGCTTCGGACGTCGACTCGCGGCCGACGCCGGCCTCGCCCCACTGTATCCACGGTGCACTTCGATCGGATCCGTCAGGTGGCTGATCGCATCCTGCCCGTCCGGCGCCGGATGGCGGTCATCTCCAGGGGCGATGATGCACTTCTGCGGGCCGCAGGGCGCGGCGCGATGCACTTTCCGCAGACCGATGACGGCGTGTACACCGGGTACCATCCCGCGGACAGCCGTGAGGCCCTGGAACACCTCGACGCAGTGTTGGCGCGAGGCGCCGCGTATCTGCTCGTCCCAAACACCGCTTTCTGGTGGCTGGATCACTACGACGACTTCTCCCGACGCCTGGCCGCCGATGGAGGCTGTTTTTGGCAGGATCGGTTCTGCGCGATCTTCAGGCTCCCTGCTTCCTTGACCTGACACAGGGTGGCGCGCTTGGCGGCAATCCAGAAACGGAGCGCGAGGTGGACACCTGCGACGACCTGCAGTTAGCACTAGGGCGCGACGACAAGCTCCTGACACTTCAATTCTTCAAGGTCGCGCACACGCGTTTCGACGGGCACCAGTCTCGGCGAGCTCAGTAGCTCCTGGCATCTCGCGACGCGATAGGCATTCTCTTCTGCTGGCGTGGTCGCAACGGGCTCAACCACCGTCGACGCGGTTGGCTCGTTCGCCCGATGCATCTGGAGCGCGAGATTTCGTGCGAGTCCAGACAGCCCGGCTGTGACACGAGCGGCATGGTCGCCGTGAGCGGAAGACTCGGTGCCCGCTTCGCGTCGTAGTGCAAGCAGCCCCGAAACTGACTCCGCCACAAGAGGCGGCGCAACTTCAACGCGCGCCATGAGACTGATTTCGTAGTCAGACGTGCATCGATCGGAATTCTCCGGAGTGGTCGTGGCGATCCTGACATACGCGATGACCGACTCCGTTGCGCTACTGACCGTGATATTGCCAGCCTGGAACGCGTTGGTGACCGCGAGCCGAATGGCGTCCTCAGACAAGCCGCAACCAACGTTGTCCGGATCGAGATCATCAACCAGGACACTCACGCTTTCGACGCCAGTCAGGCTTTGGTCCTGGGCATCGGCAAACGACGCGCCGAGGGCCGCGACAAGCAAGACAAGTAACGGGCGTGGCATTGGCGTGACTAAACTCGGCGGCGCGCCATTCTCGAAGGCGCCTCGGACGCAGCCCCGATCATAGCGTGGTCGAGCCGGGTTTAGCCGAGTGGTAAGCGCCATCGTGGGCGTCTCGCGCGGATTTCATGAGCGCGTAGCTCCCGAGTACTCGCAATCAGTACCTGCGTCCGTAGGGCCAGGGCGTACGCCGCCATCAGTTTCCTCACGACCCGCAGGAGTGCCACAACCGAGTACCCGGTACAGGTGAAATCCGCGCTAGCGTGTACCTCCGTGCGATAGCCAGAGTTCGAAGGTCACCATGAACAGCATGGTCATGCCAACGAGCGTTAGCAGAACCAGCGTAAGGTCGGGTCTCTTCAAGGACTTCAGCTTGGCCTTCATGTTCCCCGGTTGCGGTTGCATCCCTGTGTTTTCGACGGTTGGTCCGGTGCCGCTACGCGTTGAACGTGACGATATGGCTGTGATTCCCGAAGTCGTTCCCGAAGTCTGTGCTGGCCGTTTTCGCCACTCGCTGGCCGTCCCGAGCTTGCGTTAACTCGCCGGCTGATAGCTCAACCGTGTGCGGATGGTTGGAGCCCCCGCGGATATCAAGCACGACGGCACCTCCCGCTGCCAGACGCGCCGCGGTGAGCACAGCCGCGTGGCTATGGTTGGCCGAGATGGATCCAGTTCGGTCCGTCGCACTGGGTGCTGTTGGAGACCCGCCGGACGAATCGTCACTACAGGCGCCCACGGTGATCACCATGCCGCCGAACAACGCCATCAAACCGGCAGTTGTGAAGTCGCGCCTACTCGGGCCCTCGTTGCTGGTCATGTGTACCCTCCCTAAGAGACAGATTCGGGCCGGAGGGCGGAAAGGTTACGTCGCGGAGCGGAGCCGCGCCTCAAGGTGTTTATCCTGAAAGCGAGCCAACTCGTATCATGAAGCTGCATGTCACACCGGCACCACGTCAGCGGTCGTTGGAAGGTGGGATTCTTTCTCGCCGCCTTGGCCATGCTCACGTGGGCGACGCTCCCGATTGCGCTCACCCTGGCGCTCGCCCATGTGGATCCCTGGACACTGACCTGGTTCCGCTTCCTGGTCGCGACGCTATCGATCGGCTTATGGCCGGGGACCTTGACCTGGCCCGGCCGGGGCGGTTTCAGCGGACGCGTCTTGCTGACGGTGGCCGCTATCGCGCTGACGGCCAACTACATGCTCTACATCATTGGCTTGGACATGACTACCCCGGCCATAACCCAGGTGCTGACGCAAGTGGCGCCGATGCTGCTCGGACTGGGTGCCATCTGGTTGTTCGGAGAGCGGTATTCAAGAAGCCAATGGGCGGGTTTCGCGGTTCTCGTCGCTGGGCTGGTCGTGTTTTTTCGCGACCAGCTGGGGGCGTTCGCAGAGCAGGCGACGCAACTATGGCAGGGAGGCCTGCTCGTCCTGTTGGGAGCGCTCGCCTGGGCGGTGTACGCGCTCGCTCAGAAGCAGATGCTCAACCACTATTCCTCCACGTCGGTCATGTGGTTCATCTACGTGTTCGCAACGATTGTCCTGTTCCCCTCCATCGCGCCTGATCAGCTTTGGGCTCTGTCGCCGGTTTCCTGGGCGCTTGTGTCCTACTGCGCGCTCAACACGCTGGTCGCGTATGGCTCCTTCGCTGAATCACTGAATCACTGGGAAGCTTCGCGGGTGAGCGCGGTTCTCGCGTTGACGCCACTGGGCACAGTCGTATTCGTCTGGTTGATGGATAGGTTCCATCCTGGCGTGCTGCCCACGGAACGCCTGAACTGGGTGAGTGTGACGGCTGCCGCCTTGGTCGTCGTTGGATCAGTGGTCACGTGCCTTGGGGGACAAGAAACTGTGCGAGTGCGGAGCTAGCGCTATAGCGAAGCCCCCAAGGCGATCTGCCGAGCAGGCGCAGTCTCTTCAGGGGGCTTCGAGCCCGCTCTGGGTGAGGTACTGTCTGAACATTCACCAGTCGTGACGGTGGCGTGGCGACGTCGCTGGGCTGAACACGCGTCGGTACAGGAGGTACGGATGACCCTTGGATGTAGGTGGACGTTGACCGCGGTGGTGTGCGGTGCGGCGCTTGCGGCTCCTGGAATCGCGGTAGCCCAGATGCAGTGCGACCCCTGCACGGTAGGCGTCGTGCTAGATGGTCCATGGGAGCGGAACGACGAGGTGCGGGGTGTTATTGAAGCCGAGGTACTCGATCTTGCGAGCGACAGCTTCAATGTCCAGTTCCCCGCCGATAAGCGGCGCCTTGCCGACTGGTCGCTTGCCGGCGTGGCATCGGCGGTTGATGGCCTCATCGCCGATCCAGATGTGGATCTGATCCTGACGTTGGGGCCCGTTGCCTCGACATACGCCGCGAGACTGGGCATGTTTCCCAAGCCGCTTGTCGCGGTCTTCGTCATTGACCCGGAGGTGCAGGGAATACCGGTGGTCGCTAGCGATCAGGGCGACCGCGTCAGCGGTGTGCCCAACCTCAACTACGTCACCTTTCCCTCAGATATCGAGCAGGATGTCCGTCGCCTTCGGGAACTCACACCACTCGGTCGGCTCACGTTGCTGACCAGCGAGGGGCTGGCCGCGGCGGTCCCCGAACTCGAGGCGAATCTGTTGAACCAGGCCCAGAGTCTCGACCTCGATCTGTCGATCGTCAGAGTAGGAACGTCGGCGAGTGCGGCGATCGGGGCGATTCCGGAGAGTGCCGACGCCGTGTACGTCTATCCGCTCATGCAGTTGCCGCCCGGAGAGTTCGGTCGCCTCGTCGAAGGGCTCATCGAGCGCCGGCTGCCAAGCTTCTCGTACTGGGGACGTCGAGAAGTCGAGATGGGGTTGCTGGCAAGCCTCTATACCTCGGATGAGTTCGGGCGCCTTGGCCGACGGATCGCGTTGAATGTCCAACGGATTCTACTTGGTGAGGATGCCGGCGGTTTAGCTGTCGATTTCGAGCGGCGCGTCCGATTTTCACTCAACGTCCGCACCGCGGAACTGGTCGGTGTCCACCCGTCGTGGAGCATCTGGACCGAGGCCGAGCTTCTCGGAGACGAGGCGAGCGCCCCCTCGCGTCAGTTGAACCTGTCGATGGTGGCTCAGGAGGCGGTGCGCGCCAACCTCGCGTTGCTCGCAACGCGCCGTTTCGTGGCGGCCGCCGATCAAGAACGGCGCATCGCCCGTTCCGTGTTGTACCCGAGGGTGTCGGTGGCCGGCGTCGGCGAGGTGATTGACCGCGATCGGGCGGCGTCGTTTGGCGGGGGGCCACAGCGTCTGACTGTGGGATCGGCGTCGGTATCGCAGTTGCTCTACTCGGATGGCGCGCGAGCCAACGTCGAGATTCAGGACGAGTTGCAGTTGTCGCGCGTGCAGGAATTGGAGCAGACGCGACTCGACATTGTGCTCGATGCGACGGCGGCCTACCTTGATGTACTCCGCGCCAAGGCGTTTGAAGACATCCAGCGCGAGAATCTCAGTGTCACGCGTTCGAATCTCGACCTGGCGCAGGTGCGGCAGGGGCTCGGCGTCGCGGGACCGGCCGAGGTGATTCGCTGGGAGAATCAGATCGCCAACAACCGCCGAAACGTGATCGACGCGAGTGCTCGGCGCAACGTCGCCGAGATCAGGGTGAACCAACTGCTCAGTCGCCCTGCCGAGGAACCCTTCGACACCGAGGAAACCCGGTTGGATGATCCGGCGTTCCGCACCGGCGCGGCGCAGCTTGAACCGTACCTGGGGAATCCGTTCGCGTTTGATGTCTTTCGGGACTTTATGACCGGCGAGGCCCTGATGGCCGCGCCGGAGCTACAGCAGATCGACGCGGCGATTCGCGCCCAGGAACGCGCCCTGATCGCGGCGGGCCGGGTGTTCTGGGCACCGACGGTGTCGTTCACCGGCGATGTCAGCGCGGTCAAGGCCGGTGGTGCGGGGACGAGTTTCGATCTTGGGTTCCCTGTGCCGGGCGGGTTAGCCCGGCCCAACGCTGTCAACTGGACGATGAATGTGTCCGCGTCCCTGCCGTTGTTCGAAGGGGGCGCACGGCGCGCCGAGAGGGTCCGCACCTCCGAGCAGCTTGAGGAGCTTCGACTGACGCGCCGGTCGGTGGCGCAGCAGGTTGAGCAACGGGTACGGTCGGCCTTGCACGCGGCCGGTGCATCGTAAGCGGGGATCGAACTTTCTGAGGCGTCAGCCGACGCGGCACGACGAAGCCTCGCCCTCGTCACCGACGCGTATCAGCAGGGCGCCGCATCGATCTTGGACCTGCTGGATGCGCAGACCCAGGCGCTGGTGGCCGAGGAGGTGGCTGCGAGCGCCGGATTCGACTACTTGATCGATTTCATGAACGTGCAGCGAGCGGTGGGACAGTTCGACTTCTTTTCCGCTCCCGAGGAGTACCAGGCGTTCCTGGAGCGCCTCAGATTGTTTTTCGAACGGGTCGGCTTTACCCCCGGGCCCGCTGACTGACCGCAGGAGCGCATCATGTGCAAACGTTACTTTTCGAGCGTGCTGGTAGCGGGACTCGGCGTCTGTGTCTCCTGTGCCGAACCACCACCGACGCCTGAGCCTACGATCCGCCCGGTGCGCACGACCGATGTGTACGCCACCGGTGGCGGCCGAGCCCGCGCGTTCTCTGGCGTGGCTCGAGCCGGGGTCGAGTCGACGTTGAGTTTCCGTGTGCCTGGAACGATCGCGGAATTGCCGGCGCGCGTCGGCGACCGCGTCCGTGCGGGTGAGTTGATCGCGCGCCTCGATGCGGTCGACTTCGAACTTCAGGTGAAAGAGACCGAGGCCGCGCTGTCGCAGACGCAGGCGCAGGCACAGAACGCCGACGCGGGGCTTCGGCGTGTGCGCGGGATGTATGAGAACGACAACGCCTCCCGGGCTGATCTCGATGCGGCGGTCGCGGGCGCGGCATCCGCGGGCGCGCAGGTTGAGTCGGTGAGCAAACGCCTGGAACTGGCCCTTCGGCAGGTCGACTACGCGAGGCTCCTCGCGCCAACGGCTGGTGCGATCGCCGAAGTGCCAGCCGAGGTGAACGAGAACGTCAATCCTGGAACTCCGATCGTGGTGCTGACGTCTGGGACAACTGCGCCAGAGGTTGAGGTGGCGGTGCCGGAAGGATTGATTCAACAGATTCAGCAGGACACGGCAGTGACGGTGGTGTTCGGCGCGATTCCGGGGCGTACGCTTGGTGGTGTTGTGACCGAGGTCGGTGTCGCGGCGACCGGCACGACGTTCCTGGTCACGGTGGCCCTGGACGAGGGTGAGGGCGAGGTGCGGCCGGGCATGGCCGCTGAGGTGACGTTCGAGTTCCCGGACGACGGCCGGGGCGCGCGGTTTGTCGTGCCGCCCGAGGCCGTGGGCAAGGACCGCCAGGGGCGGTTCGTCTTTGTCGCCGAGCCATCCGGTGAAGGCTTGGCAGTTGTGCGACGGCGCGCGGTGACCGTCGGGGAGTTTGTGCCCGATGGCCTCGAGGTACTCGACGGACTGGCGCAGGGTGACCGCGTCATCACGGCAGGTGTGAGCCGAGTTCAGGATGGCGCGGATGTCCGCCTGATCTCGGCGACGGAGGGTTGATCGATGGACATCACACGAGCCGCGATCGAAAAAAGCCGGATCACCGGGGTCGTGCTCCTGGTCATTCTGATCGGGGGATTGTCGGCCTATAGCGGCATGTCCCGGGCGGAGGACCCAGGGTTCACCATTCGAGTCGCACAGGTGATGACGATCTTTCCCGGGGCGAGCCCGGAGCGCGTTGAAAACCTGGTGTCAGACAAGCTCGAGGCGGTCATTCAGGAGATCCCCGAGCTTGACTTCGTGACATCGACATCCAAGACCGGCGTGTCGATCGTCATGGTGTCGATACGCCAGCAGTTCACCGACATGCGGCCGATCTGGGACGACCTCAGGCGGAAGGTGGACAAGCTGAGACCGGAGCTGCCCGCGGACATCGTGGGCCCGACCGTCAATGACGAGTTCGGGGACGTGTTTGGCGTCGTCGTGATGCTGACAGGGGAAGGATACTCCTACGCCGAGCTGGAGACGGTTGCTGACGACGTGCGGGACGAGTTGCTTCGTGTCGCTGACGTGGCCAAGGTCGAGATTCACGGAGTGCAGGACGAGCGTGTCTTCGTTGACTACGACAACGCGCGCCTCGCCGAGCTCGGACTCTCGCCGATTCAGCTTCAGCAGATTCTCGCGAGCGCCAACATCATCATCCCTGGAGGCGCTGTCAGCACCGGCGTGGAGCGGATCGCGCTGGAACCCAGCGGCAACTTTGAGTCGGTGGACGACTTGCGGCAGGCGGTGGTGACGCTGCCTGGAAGGCCTGAAATCTTGTACCTCGAGGATCTCGCGACCATCTCACGTGATTACATCGATCCTCCGGGCAGCATGGTCCGTGCGTCGGGCGCGCCGGCACTCGCGCTGGCGATCTCGATGCGGGAAGGCGGCAACATCATCACGCTTGGCGCCGGCGTGAGGGACGAGCTTGCCCGGTTGCAGTCTGTGTATCCGATTGGGGTCGAGTTCGACGTTGTCGCGTTCCAGCCGGACATCGTCGAGGGCAAAGTGGCCGACTTTGTGGTCAATCTCCTCCAGGCGGTCGGGATCGTCCTGGCCATCATGCTGCTCTTTCTGGGGCTTCGGACGGGATTGGTCGTGGCCAGCCTCGTGCCCATGGCGATGATCATGGCGTTGTTGGTGATGTCGTTTCTCGGCATCGGCCTGGATCAGATGTCGCTGGCCGCTCTGATCATCTCGCTGGGGCTACTGGTCGACAACTCAATCGTGATGGCGGAGTCGATCTTGGTTCAGATTACGGAAGGAAAGCCCAGGCTCGATGCGGCGGTTGACTCGGCGCGCGAGCTCCGCGGCCCGTTGTTCATCTCGTCGCTCACCACCGCCGCGGCATTTCTGCCGTTCTTTCTGTCAGAGTCGGACACGGGCGAATACACCGCGCCGCTGTTCAAGGTCGTCACGATCACGCTGCTGTCATCGTGGTTGCTGGCGCTGACGCTGACGCCGCTGCTATCTGTGCTCTTTCTGAAGGTGAAGGCCAGCGCGACCGAGGAGAGTTTCAACACGTTCTTCTATCGGTCGTATCGACGCGCGCTGCTCGCGGGGCTGCGCCACCGATCCGCGTCGCTGGTGGGCGTGGTCGCGGTCTTTGTGTTGGCGATGCAGGGCTTCGCGTTCATCCCCAATATCTTTTTTCCTCCGTCCGACAAAGCGATCTTTACGATTGAGTACGAGCTTCCGTCTGGTACCTCGATCGAGCGGACGACCGACGTCGTCGCGGCGGTGGATCGCTTCGTGCGGGACGAGCTCACCGTCGGCGATGAGCGGGTGGCCGGCGTCACGAACTGGGCGACCTTCGTCGGCAATGGCGGTCCTCGTTTCTATCTCTCACACAACCCCAAGCCGGCCAGCCCCAACTACGCCCTCGCGATCGTGAACGCCACCTCCCGCGCAGTGATCACCGACGAGGTGATCCCTCGTCTCGAAGCATTCTGCGCGGAAGAGTTTCCCGACCTCGAGGCCAAGCTGAACCCACTCCAGCTTGGCCCACCGGTTGTCGCCCCGATTCAGGTGCGTCTCTCTGGTCGAGACGAAGACATGTTGTTCGACATCGTCGACACGGTGAAGGCTCGATTGCGTGGCATCCCTGGAACGAAGAATATCGGCGACGACTGGGGTGTGCGCGGAAAGAAGCTCATGGTCGACGTCGACCAGCCACGGGCGCGTCGGGCCGGCGTGACGAACCAGGACATTGCGATCTCGCTGCAGACCGCGCTGAGTGGCTTTGAGACGACGCAGTACCGCGAAGGGGACGAGATCATCCCGGTGACGTTGCGATCGTCAGCGGCGAGCCGCACTGACTTGACCAAGCTGGAGAGCCTGAATGTCTACGCGCAGGCGACCGGGCTCTCGGTGCCACTCAGCCAGGTGGCCGACACCCGGGTTGTGTGGGAACCGGCACAGGTGCTGAGGCGGAACCGCCTCAAGACGGTGACCGTCTCCTCGGAGCTCGAGGCGGGCGTGACCGCCACGCAGGTCGTCGCCGAACTCCGACCGTGGCTGGTCGCTGAGGAAGAGGCGTGGCCGCTCGGCTACTTGTCGGAGTTCGGGGGCGAGGAAGAGTCCTCCGTGCGTGCGAATCAGGCGATCGGCGAGAAGATGCCGATCGGCGGGTTGATCATTCTGCTGCTGCTCATCCTCCAATTCAATTCGGTGCGTCGCACGGCCATCATCCTGATGACGATTCCCTTGGGACTGGTCGGTGTCGTCATCGGGCTCTTGGTCGCGAACTCGTATTTCGGTTTCATGACGTTGCTCGGGATCATCGCGTTGGCGGGAATCGTCATCAACAACGCCATCGTGCTGATCGATCGCATCGGCATCGAACAGGATCGGAATGGACTCGAGGCTCCCAGAGCCATCGTCGAAGCGGCCCAGAGGCGCTTCCGCCCAATCCTGCTGACGACGGCCACGACGGTCGCCGGACTGCTGCCGTTGTGGTTCGGCGGCGGGCCGATGTATGAGCCGATGGCGATCACGATCATCTTCGGGCTGCTGTTCGCGACACTGCTGACACTCGGTGTGGTCCCGATTCTTTATTCAGTACTCTTTCGCGTGAAGTTCACCGATTTTTCGTACTGACTGGCGGAGGCACGACATGATGAATGACGAGTCGAAGTCGCGGCGGGGAATCAGCGCGCCCGCGGCACATGCCGATCCCTATTTGTCAGGCCGCTTTAAACCGGCTTTCTTGATCCGGGCCGCGAGTGTGGTTGGTTTGACGCCCAGTAGTTCGGCAGCGCCGCCTGGGCCGTACACCTTCCAGCTTGCCTGGTCGAGGGCGGTACGCAGATTGTCCACCAGGGCACGTCGCACAGCGGCGTCCGGTTTTGCGTGCGAGGGTGGTGACGTGGTCGGCGTCGCGCCCGGCGTTGCTGCGCGTTCCGCACCCCGCCGCGTCCGGCCCGCGGGGAGATCGAATCGGACTTTTCCATCGCGTGCGGTAATGACCTCGCGTTCGAGGACGTGACGTAACTCTCGGACATTGCCCGGCCAGTCATAGGCTTCAAGCGCGCTCAGGTTGGCGCGGCTTAATCGGAGGTCGCGTCGATTGAACTGGCGAGCGGCCTGCTCGAGGTAGTAGGTCGCCAGCAGTCGAATGTCCCCTAATCGATCGCGAAGTGGCGGGACGTGGATGGGAAACACATTCAGGCGATAGAACAGGTCCTCGCGAAATCGCCCGGCCTCGACATCCAGTCGGAGGTCACGGTTCGTGGCTGTGATGATCCGGACGTCAACACGGTGGGTCCGTTCGGCCCCTACCTGTTCGAATTCGCCCTCCTGGAGCACACGAAGCAACTTCGCCTGAAGCTCGAGAGGAATTTCGCCGATTTCATCAAGAAACAGCGACCCTCGATCGGCGAGCTGAAAGCGCCCAACGCGGTCCCTGACCGCGCCTGTAAACGATCCCCGGACGTGGCCGAAAAACTCGCTCTCGAACAGCTCCCGCGGGACCGATGCGCAGTTCACTTTGATAAGCGGCCGAGCGTGTCTGTGACTCAGTCGATGCACGGCGCGCGCGACGAGCTCCTTTCCCGTTCCGCTTTCGCCCGTGATGAGGACGTGAGCGTCCGTTGGCGCCACCGTCTCGATGGCCCTCGTCATCGTGGCAACGGCCGGTGACGTGCCGATGATCTCGCCGAAGTGGTCTCGGCTCTCGATTTCCTCCTGCAGGTAGGTGTTCTCCTCTTCGAGCTGGTTCTTGAGGGTTTCGACCTCGACGAGGGCCTCCTGCAAACGGTCCTCTGCTTGTTTGCGCCTGGTGATGTCCCAGAACACAAGAACGGCTCCAACCAGCCGGCCGTACTCTCGAATCGGCGTCGAGGTGTACTCCACCGGGAAGGCTGAGCCGTCCTTGCGGAAAAATACTTCGTCTTCGACCCTGTGGACGTGGCCATCCTTGAACGCTGCGTAAATGGGGCACCGCTCCCGAGGGTAGTGGGTGCCGTCAGGGTATGAGTGGTGCAGGAGGGTGTGCATCGGCTGGCCGATCAACTCGTCGGCCTCCCAACCGAGCATCCGGGCGGCTGCCGGGACGAACGTCGTTCGACCATCGGTATCCAGGCCATAGATCCCTTCACCGGCTGCGGCGAGCACTAGAGCGAGGTTGTCCACGCGGCAGCCTACCCCAATTCTTTGTGGTCGTTCACAACGAACTCTCGTGATTTACGAAATCCCGTGGTTCGTCATCCTAGCGCCAAGACCATAGAAGTCCATTAGATGCAGTCATTTGAGAGCCTGGTGCATCTTGGAACGGGCGTTGCTCTGTGTCGTGGCTAGCGAACGTCAATAACGACGAAAGGATTACGCCATGTTTGACGTCACCACAGAAAATACCGCCCTCGTCATCACCGATCCTCAAAATGACTTTCTGAGCCCCCAGGGCGCGACCTGGAGCCTCGTTGGGGAGAGCGTGACAGAGAACAGGACAGTCGAGAACATCGAGGCCCTGCTCACCGCGGCGAAAGCGCGCGGGCTCTCCACGTTCATCTCGCCCCACTACTACTACCCGAGCGACCACCGTTGGAAGTTCGAGGGCGCGCTCGAGAAAGTGATGCACGACATCAATATGTTCGACAGGGTCGGCCCCCTGGACCTCGATGGCTTCTCAGGCTCTGGTGCGGATTGGCTCGAGCGCTACAAGCCGTACATCGATGACGGTGTGACGGTGGTCGTCAGTCCCCACAAGGTATACGGGCCCGAGACCAACGATTTGGTGTTGCAGCTTCGCAAGCGCGGCATCGGTCGCGTCATCCTCGGGGGCATGTCGGCCAACCTGTGCGTGGAGTCGCACCTGCGCGAGCTGCTGGAGCAAGGGTTCGAAGTTGTTGTGGTCAAGGACGCGACAGCGGCTGCCAGGACGCCGGACCTGGGTGACGGCTACGCGTCAGCCCTGACGAACTTCAAGTTCCTCGCGAACGGTGTCGTCACCACCGACGAAGCCATCGCGGCCATGGGCACAGCGTAACGATGGCAACGATCCAACAACGACAGGTGGTCGACCTAGGAATGGCGCTCACCTCGACGAGCACGACGCCGGCCCGTGGGGGAGCCGAGTACAACCTGCGTATAGGAGCGACACTACCGACTTCCACGCGTGAACGACAGCCTGTGACTACCGGGCGAGTGCCAACCAGGAAACACGAAGCTCTGCTTCGAGGCCTCTCGAAGCGTTGCCCGCACTGTGGCGAGGGGCCTCTCTTCGTGAAGGGAGCCACTCTTCACTCGCACTGCTCGGCCTGCGGTCTGAAGTTTCAGCGGAATCCTGGCGACCCGTGGGCGTTTCTGATCCTCACCGATCGAGTCGTCGTCGTCTTCCCGATCATCGCGGCGATCTACTTCGGATTCTTCAACAGTGGCATAACAGTGTTCCTCGCGTTCACGGCGTTGCTGATCGGGTTCTTTGTCCTCACGACGCCGCACCGCTACGGGTTCTGCGTGGCGCTTGACTATCTGACGCGTGTCTACTGGGGCGATCCGTCGGACGCCCTGCCAGAACTACCTCCCGCCAAGGAGTGAACGGTGGGGGACCCGTGAAAGCGAACGGAATGGCGTGGTTGCCGCCGACGAAGCGATCGCGACCATCGGTAAAGCGTAGGAGGCGCGGACAGGCTGTGCTTTGTGGAGTCATGGGCTGGCGCACGACAGTGGAGGGGGAGGGCAAATGACTTCACACATCAGCGACGTGGCATTTACACCGGCCGTCAAAGCGCAGCAGACGCGGCTGGGCTCCCGTGATGCCTATGCGCGCGTGGAGGAGCGGGGAGGATGGTCGAACCGGGTGACTCCCGAACTGGCCCAGTTCATCGGGGAGCGGGATTTCTTCTATCTCGGCACTGTCAGTGCGGACGGCCAACCGTACATTCAGCATCGCGGCGGTCCAAAAGGATTCCTCAAGGTGCTCGACGACGAGACGCTCGGCTTTGTCGACTTTTCTGGGAACGCCCAGTACATTTCGATTGGCAACCTGACGGAAAACAACAAAGCCTTCATCTTCTTGATGGACTATGCGAATCGCAAGCGGATCAAGATCTGGGGCACCGCGCGGTACGCCGAAGGCGACACGGAGCTCCTGACCCGCCTCCTCGATCCGGGGTACAAAGCCCGCCCCGAGCGTGCCATTGTGTTCACCGTGACCGCGTGGGATCTCAACTGTCCACAACACATCACCCCTCGATACACCGTCGAGGAGCTGACAGCAGTGGTCGCCGCCGGCAGAGCAGGACACGGGGTTGGGCATACCGATTGACGTGGTTCGGTTGACGCCCCCGGGGCGGGAGCTTTGATCCAACTGAGGCACAAAGGAGTAAGTGATGGACACCCAGCAGATCTTCGTTCTCCAGTTCGTGTTGAGTCTCGTGGCCTGGGGGGCGGTTGCGAAGTGGACGTTCGCTCCGGGGCTCGCGCAAATGGCCCCGGCGACGGCACTGTACTGGCTGGCCCTGCCGCACGCGTTCCGTCACATCGGGATGGTATTCGTCGTCCCCGGCGTGGTGGCGCACGAGCTTCCGGAGGCCTTCTCCATACCGGCCGCTTACGGCGACCTCACGACTGGAGTACTGGCCCTCGTCGCGGTGCTGCTGCTCGGGGCGCAATGGTCTGGGGCGATCGTCCTCGTGTGGCTGTTCAATATCGTGGGCACGCTGGATCTCGCGAATGCGCTACGGCATGTCGATGTTGTGTCGGGATTCGGATCAGCGTGGTACATCCCAACGATGCTCGTGCCGCTGCTCCTGGTTACGCACGTCATGATGTTCGAGCGGCTGGCAAGAGGAGCCGGTGCCGGCGGTTGGTATGGAGCGTCCGATGAACCCGCGGTAAGGGCCCACGAGTGACTCCCGACTGCCTCAGGTCCTTCGGGCTTGGGACGAATACGTCGTCAGTGCGGTACTGGAGAAGGCCAGATTTCACGATTCGCGGCGCGGCTGCTACGTGGTGCGCGAACGTCGTCTGATCTCCGCGATGTTGATGGCAATGGACTGGTTCGATCGAAGCAGTTCGTCCAGGACCTCCTCGCGGGGCCGTGCGGACTGACTTGTGGGTCGAGGATCCTCAAGGAAGGGCCACAACAGCTCACGTATGACGGGCGGCAGCATGCCCTCCAGGTACTCGAGCGCCGTTCCCCGAAGCCGGGCGTCATCGGTGTGCAAACCCCTGAAGGCGATGCTCAGCGGCTCCGCAGGCAGCACCAACGAGAGCAGCGTAAAGACGTGCCCGAGGCTGCGGCTCGCGCGGTCTTTGACAAACTCGTCGACGAAGACGGCCTCCTGTCCCTCGCTGTCTTCGGGAGTCTGGAGCAGACGCTCGCTTCTCCAGACCGCTCGGCCGACAGTGGTCTCACGCCGGATGATCTTAAGTACCCGGTCTCGATCGACCGTGACGGACGGATTCTTCTGGACAATCGTCGCCAACGAGCGCGCGCACTGGTAGCGGACGTCGAAGCGGGCGTCGTTGAGACCCAGGAGGAGCCCGTCGGCAGCTCGTTGCGACGTACAGCGCGCAAGGATGCGCGCCAGACGTCTCCGAACGGCCAACTCCGTGTTCCGGTCCGTCAGCACGTCGATGAGCTGGCCGACGCGTACCTCGGCGACTCTTCCCAACGCGAACGCGGCGTCGGCGGCGGCTGCGTCCCAGGCAAGAAGTGGGACCACATGCGGCACGAGCGTGGCTGACCAGTCCTGTTCGGATCGAAGAAGGGCCCGGATGCGGTGCCGGTCCCGGGAACGGAGCGTCAGGATGTGCTCGGTGTCGGGGCCAAACGACGCCATCGATTCGGCCTCGGCCCTGGCGACCGCAGTCGGTTGGGGCTGTTCGGACGGCGGCTCGACGTGCGCTCGATCGAGGGTAGCGACGGTTGCCAGCGTACGGAGCATCGTCGTCCGCGTTGTCAGATCTTCAATCTCGCCAAGGTCCAGTTCCACCGCCCGGCTACGGAGGCTGCGCTCCAGCATCTGGACGTACCCGTGATTGAGACGTCGGGCGCAGAGGAACGTGCCGGCCGCGATCACCGCCGCGAGGCCCAGGATCGCGTTGTACTGAAATGCCAGCGGAAGCAGCAGGATGAGGGTGATCGCACCTCCGCCACAGGCGTCTCCGAGTCGATCGAATCCAACGTCGATGATCGACTTGGCCGCGCGTTTGTCGGCCGACGGTACGGGCGTGTAGAAGATCTCGTAGCTCGACCGAAACAGCGATCCCCGAAGAGCCGCCTCGCTACCTCGCGCGGTGGTCGCGCTCGCGAGCCCAGGGGCCAACCACGCGCCGACGCTGGCGACCATCATGGCCAGTGACGGAGTGCCAACCGTGAGCGCGAGGCCCAGCTTTTCCAGTGCCAGGCGGTTGACCGAGATCTGGATGCCGAACGCCAGAACGCTTACCGCCGCGTAATACGCCGCAAAGAATCGCAGGAGATCGTCCCCGCGGCCGAGCGTCTCGACGGCTTGCACCTGAAACAGATAGTCGAAGAACGTGGCCGCCATCGTGCCCAGCAGGACTAACGCGGCCAGGTTCCGGAGGTAGGGAGAGCGGGCCAAGACCGTGAGGCCCGGGCGCGATGCCTCCGGCGTCGCGAGCGTCGCGCCCTGCGTCCGCGGCGCGTCCGCGGCGTCGGAATGGGTCGCCACGCGCCTAACCTGCCACGCGCAGACGACATTGAGCACAGCGAGCAAGAGTAGCGTCGCGGTCAGGCCCATGACCCCGGCGACGCGTTCAGCGAGGACACCGCCCAACAGTCCTCCGAGTGTGCCCGCGCCAGCAATCTGACCGAAGTGACGCTTCGCCGTTCGTGGATCGAAGCGCTCCGTTGCGATCAACCAGAAACCGGAGCCAAGCATCGGCCCAACGCCGGAGATCTGCAGGTAGAGCGCGACGGCCGACCCGCGCGGCACGATCGGAGTCACGAACCAGGCAGCGATGAAGAACGCCGCGCTCGCCACGAAGCCCAACGGAATCAGACTCGAGGGAGAAAACGCCCTCAGCAGTCTGGCCCCGAGGACGGCGATGCCGATCGACGTCAGGGAGGTGGCCACGACCATCGTCGGAAGTGAGGTGACGTCGAACTGCGTGAGAAAGAATGCGTCTCGGGCCGCCTTGCCCGCGATGAACTGGGCGGCGATGACTCCGGAGCAGGCCATGGCCGCCAGTACTGCTGGCCCAGGCCGGTCCCGGACGGGGCTCATCAGTTGCTGACTCGTTGCGAGACGTCGACCGTGATCGTCTGGGGTCCGGCGCTAGGTCCGGGCGGGGCGCCCGACGCGGCGCGACGCCCAATCTTCAGCGTTGCCCACCATTGGAGCGCGAGGTCATCGGCCCACGGCAGACGCTCCGCGCATGTGTTGAGGGCGCGCTGGAGGGCTCGCGCGTCGTCGTACCGTTCATCGGGCCGCTTGGCCAGGCACCTCAGGATGATCCCCTCTACCTCTTCGGGAAACTGGTCGCCAGCGCGGACGGACGGAGACTCCGGCAGGGTATGGAGGTGATGCGCGAATACCTCCACCAGGCTCCTGGCCGTGAACACGGGCGTGCCGGTCAGCAGAAAGTAGCCTACGGCCCCGAGGGCGTAGAGGTCGCTGCGCCCGTCGAGTGTCGCGTCTTCGCTGATAGCCTCCGGCGACATGTAGAGAGGGGTGCCGACCAGGACATTCGCCGAGGTCACGTCGATCTCAGCGGCGGGAGCAGCCGGCTCGAACGATTTCACGAGTCCGAAATCGACCACCTTGGCAACGTCGGCCATCCCGCCGCGCTTCGACACGATGATGTTCGCGGGTTTGATGTCGCGGTGGATAAGACCGACATCGTGCGCCTCGGCAAGAGCCCCGGCAACCTGGCGCAGGATGTGGACCACGCGCGCCGGGGGTTGTGGACCGTCGAGGCGCACGAGCTCTTCCAGACTCAGTCCGTCCAGGTACTCCATCGCGTAGTAGAACATGCCCTGCGGTGTACGGCCGTAGTCGAAGATGACGACCGTGCTTGGGTGGCTCAGGCTCGACGTCAACTGCACCTCGCGCTCGAAGCGGCGGAGCGTGTCCTCACCGGCCACCTCGGGTCGCAGCATCTTGATCGCGGTAGGCCGACGGAGCATGGCGTGGCTAGCTCGATACACGACACCCATGCCCCCCTCTCCGAGTTTGCCTTCGAGGGTGTACTGTCCCAGGCGACGCACTTGATCAGCTTCCGCACGCAGACCGAAGGTGACGCGCGACGCGATCACGGCCATGGCGATAGCCGCCAGGCACCACGTGATCACATCGATCACCGTAGGGGAGAGGTCTATGCCCGGCACTTCGGCGCCGACCAGGACATACCAGCCGGCTATGGCCATCGGGAGAATCGCGACGCTGCTGACCGCGAGCGTCCGGCGAGGGGTGCTCGGGACGGCCACTGCGCGAGACAACAGGACGTAGCCGCAGGCCATAACGCCGGTGAGCAGGCCGTGCATCGGATCCTGCGCGACTGCCAGATGCGTCTGTCCGAATCCGACGCTCATCACTGCGAAGAGCGCGCACATCAGCAGCGAACTCGTGGCGTCGAGCCATCCGACCACTTGGGTTGATAGCCTCTTGCGCGATCGCGCTACCGCCCACAGAGCACCGGCAACCAGTGTCGCATACAGGTGGTAGCGGTTGGGGTCCCCGACCGGGACCTGGGTGACATCCAGTTGAGGCGGTATCAAGAAATTCGTGATCCGGTACACGATGTAGAAGGTTCCGGAGACCAGGAATATCCACCTGCCGAAGAGCGCGAGTCTGTCCTGGAAAAATCCGCGGCCTTCTTCTGTGTCGCCGGCTGCCGATCCCAGCGCGATCGGAACAGGCCCTCGCGTCGTTGTCCGTGTGTCCGCCATTCGTTCCTTTTTAGCGCTTCGTAGGCATCGCCTGGGAGCGGAGATCCGCGCTGAATCGAACTATCGGGCCTCCGACTGACTGATGCGTTGAAGAACGTCAGCCGTAATGGTCTGTCGTCCCGTAGTTGACGGCGGTGCTGCCGATTCCTTACCTCGGGCCGATCGGAATGTCGCCCACCATTGCAGCGCAAGGTCATCCGCCCAGGGCAAATCCTTCGCGCATTCGTCGAGCACGCACTGGAGAGCTCGTGCGTCGTCGTAACGTTCATCAGGCCGTTTGGCCAAGCATCTCAGGATAATCCGCTCAAGATCTTTCGGAAACTGATCGCCGGTACGGACTGACGGGGAATCAGGCGGGGTGTGGAGGTGATGGGCGAACACCTCCACGAGGCTTTTGGCCGTGAACACCGGCGTGCCGGTCAGCAGAAAGTAGCCCACCGCCCCGAGGGCGTAGAGGTCGCTGCGGCCGTCGAGCGTTGCGTCTCCGCTAATAGCCTCCGGTGACATGTAGAGGGGCGTGCCGACCAGGACATGTGTCGAGGTCACGTCGATCTCAAGCGGCGATCCGGTTGCTGCGAACGATTTCACCAGGCCGAAATCGACTACTTTGGCAACGTCGGGCAGCCCGCCGCGCTCCGACAGAATAATGTTGGCCGGTTTGATGTCGCGGTGGATAAGTCCCACCTTGTGTGCCTCGGCCAGAGCGCCGCAGACCTGCCGCAGAATGTGGACCACGCGCGCCGGAGGCTGTGGACCGTCGAGGCGTACAAACTCTTCGAGGTTCAGTCCGTCCAGGTATTCCATCGCGTAGTAGAACACGCCCTGCGGCGTCCTGCCGTAGTCGAAGATCGCGATGGTACTTGGGTGACTTAGGCTGGCGGTCAACTGCACCTCACGCTCGAACCGGCGGAGCGTGTCCTCACCGGCCGCCTCGGGTCGCAGCATCTTGATCGCGGTAGGCCGACGGAGCATGGCGTGGCTGGCTCGATAAACGACACCCATGCCGCCCTCTCCGAGCTTGCCTTCAAGCGTATATTGGCCCAGCCGACGAACCTGGCCAACCTCCGCACGTAGCCCGAAGATGACACGCGACGCGACGACCGCTAGTGCCACCGCGGCGATGGACCACTCAACAACACCAGAGACGGCGTTCAGCTGGCCGCTCGCAACCACGATTATCGGGAGGACGGCCATGGCCGCGCTGCTGACGGCGAACGTGCGGCCCGGCGTGCTGGGTAGGGCGATGGCGCGCGACAGCACTACGTAGGTGCAAGCCAGCAGCCCGACAAGCAGGCCGCCTACGGGGTCCTGCGCCCTGGCGAGGAGTGATTGCGAGAAGCCGACGCCCATGAGGGCAAAGCACGCGCACATAAGCAGCGAGCTGGTGCAGTCGAGCCATTCGAGGGTCCGCGTCGACAGCCTGCCGCGGCGGCGAGCGATCAGCCACAGGGCGCCGGGCACAAGAGTGCCGAACAGATGATAGAAAGTGGGCAAGATATCCCGCGTGGGCAAGGCGGAGCCGGTCCCAAGTGTGCCCAGCAACGACAGCGTCAAGAAGCTGCCAGAGATCAGGAACACGCACTTGCCGAAGAGCGCGAGCCGGGCCTGAAAAAATTCCCGACCCTCCTCAGTGTCGCCCCCTGCCGATCCCAGTGCGATCGGAACAGGGCCTCGCGTGGTTGTCCGTGCGTCCGCCATGCCCCCCCTTTTCGACCTCGTCCTAGTATCGTACGCGGTGAGGGACACCAACGGGGCGGTGTCTCAGCGACTGGGAGAATCTGATGAACAAGCCGCGCGCGGCGATTTCGTGGAGCGGCGGCAAGGACTGCTGCACCGCACTCCTTCGCATAGGCGCCGAGCTTGATGTGGTGGCGATGCTGACCATGTTTGGCGAAGATGGGGAGCGAAGCCGTTCGCATGGTCTTCGGCCAGACGTGATCGCTGCGCACGCCAATCGGCTTGGCGTCGAGTCGCTCACCGCTCGCGGCAGTTGGCACTCCTACACGGAACGCTACATCAGGCTCCTGGGAGAGCTGCGATCGCGAGATGTCAGCCACGTCGTCTTCGGCGACATCATGGGCGACGCGCATCGCGCCTGGAACCAGCGGGTGTGTGCGCACCATGGGCTCACACCGGTCATGCCGCTCTGGGGCGAGCCGACGGGCGGCCTGGCGCGCGAGTTCGTCACAAGCGGCGGTGACGCGATGCTCGTCACCGTCCGGCCTCCGGCGTTGGACGAGTCGTGGCTCGGGACCAGACTGACAAACGACGTCCTGACGCGGATCGAGGGCCTGGGCGTCGATCCTTGCGGGGAGTTCGGCGAGTACCACACGGTGGTGACCGACTGCCCGAGGTTCTCGTCGCCGCTCGCGCTGATCCCCGGTCGGCATGTGTTCCAGGGCGGCTGCTGGGCGATGGACTTTTCCCTGTCCTGAGACGGCGTGGGCATACTTCCCGCATGATGCCGCAATCGATCGACGAGGCCCTTGAACGTCATGTCGGCGGGTATGCCCAGACCAGTGGGCGAATCGTTGTGCTGACCGGCGCCGGCATTTCCGCCGAAAGTGGTATCCCGACGTTTCGAGGCGAGGAGGGCTACTGGCGAGTGGGGTCGCGGAACTACCACCCACATGACATGGCCACCTTCGAGGCGTTCCAGCGGATGCCGGACGAGGTGTGGGCGTGGTATCTGTATCGCCGGTCAGTCTGTCGCGCGGCGTTGCCCAATGCCGCACACGAGGCGCTCGTCCGTATGGAACGGCATCTTGGCGCCCGCTTTCAGCTCATCACCCAGAACGTCGATGGCCTGCACCTCCGCGCCGGGCAATCCGCCGGTCGCACATGGCAGATCCACGGCAACATCGATTACATGCGTTGCGGAAAGGCATGCGACGCGGCGATCTACCCATTGCCGGCCGCAGTTGGCGAACGCTTCGGGAACACTGACACGGTTGACGACCGCCTGCGTGGCCACCTGACGTGCCCGGCGTGCGGGTGGCGTGCGCGACCGCATGTGCTGTGGTTCGACGAGGCGTACGACGAGACGCGCTATCGGTTCGAGTCATCGATGGACGCGATGACCGGCGCGGACGCGTTGGTCGTCGTTGGCACTAGTGGGGCCACGACACTGCCAACGCTACTGGTGCAGACGTCGGTCCGGACAGGGATTCCGTTGCTGGTGGTTGATCCGGGGGACACTGTATTCACGGCAGCGGCCGAGTCGGCGCCGCACGGCCTGCATGCGCGTGGCAGCGCCGTCGAGATAATCCCGCGCATCGCTGCTGCGCTGGGTTCGAAGATGGCATGAGGCGTGCGGCGCTGGCTGCGACTGCGGGGAGTCGGGCATAATGCGCAGCCTGGAGTGGCGAAGGTGCTGGGCCGCATTCTGGAGCCTTACTCAGGAGTAGAGCGATGTCACGACGACGTTTTCTCAAAGCTTCCACGCTGATTGGAGTGGGCCTTGTTGCGGGGGCTCCAGGCGTCCTGGGCGCAAGGGCGCAGCCGGCGAGGCAAACGAGGGCCAGCGGACCCATTCGCATCATCCTGGGAGGCTATGGGCCGTCGACGACGAGTTTTAGCCGCGGTCTGAAGTTCATTGGCGATCGACTGGAATCACGATTCGGCGATGATGTCGACGTCCGATACGTCTACAACGTCATGGACGTCGGTTACAGAGGTGGGGGAGATCTTCGTTGGCTGGGTTGACTCGGGCGTACTGGCGCTTGCGTACCTGACGATGTCGGACGGCATTCCCGAACTGGAAGTCGCCGCACTACCGTTCGTGTTCTCCGATACCGGCGAGGCGCGGGCCGCAATGGATGGGCCACTGGGACAGGCGGCGACGATCAGGATCGAAGCGGACTCGAACTTCCGCATACTCGGCTATTTCGAGAATGGCTTTCGCCACGTGTCGAACAGCGTTCGGCCCGTGCGTACACCGACCGATCTGAATGGCCTTTCGATTCGCTGCCTTGGTAGCCAGGCCCGCACGTTCGAATTGTTGGGAGCCGAGCCGCGCACGATGAGCTTGGGGGCGGCGATTCCGGAACTCGAGGCCGGCACGATTGATGGTCAGGAGAATCCGTTCGAAAACACCGTCAGCTACGGACCCTATCGGTTCCAGCGCTATCACACGGCGACGTTTCACTCCTATCTATCGCGACCGATCTTCGTGAATCGGCAGTCGTTCGACGCCTGGCCGGAAGATCTTCAGATGGAAACGCGGACTGCCGTGCAGGACGCTGTGATCCATCAGCGTCAACTTCATGACCAGGCGGAAATCGATTCGGCGGCTATCATCCGCCAGTCGGGCGGTGAGATAGTGGAACTCACGGCGGAGCAGCGTGCACAGTTCGTAGCTGCCGTCGCGCCGATCTATACCGACGCTGACACTCGGTACAGTCGCGAATTGTTGGGTTTGGTCGGTCTGTAACCGCGGCGGCGTACGCACTCCCTGCCCACATCCCCGTGGGCATGGGGGGAGAAGGAGAGCCTGTAGTGTTTCATGTCGTTCGTGTGGGAGTCGTCGCGTTCGGAGCCGTTGTCTTGATGGCCGCGGTGTCCGGGGGCACGGCGATCGCTCAGTCGAGTTCGCTGCCCAATCCCTACTCGTCGATTCTCGACTGGGCCATGCTCCCTGAGGGAAGGACCTGGGGACAAATGGCCGCGCTCGACATCGATAGCCACGGCAATATCTGGGCAGTCGAGCGATGCGGCGGCATTACGTGCCACGGTCGGCCCGAAGCGCCGGTGCTCGCGTTCGGCCCGGCAGGCGAGGTCGTCAAGACCTTGGGAGCAGGCATCTTCGTTTTTCCGCATGGCATCGCCATCGACAGCGACGACAACGTGTGGGTCACCGACGGTCGAGCCGCGGACGGCAAAGGGCATCAGGTCATCAAGTTCAGTCCCGACGGAGAGATCCTGATGCGGCTGGGCACGGCCGGGGCGGCCGGCGAAGGTCCGAACACCCTCAATGGACCGTCCGATGTTGCCATCGCTCCCAACGGCGATGTCTTCGTCGGCGACGGACACGACGCCGGGACCAACGCACGCGTCGTGAAGTTCTCGAAGGACGGCACGTTTATCAAAGCGTGGGGACAGAAAGGTGTGGGCCCGGGCCACTTCGCCACGCCCCACTCGCTTGCGTTCGATTCCAGGGGCCGGCTGTTTGTCGGGGACCGCGAGAACAATCGGATTCAGATTTTCGATCAGGATGGAGTGTTCCTCGACGAATGGAAGCAGTTCGGCCGGCCAAGCGGGATGTGGATCGATCGGGACGACGTGATCTACGTGGCCGATTCCCAGTCCGATATAACGCTGAACCCCGGCTTCACGCGCGGCCTACGAATTGGGAGCGCCAGAGACGGGTCCGTCGCTGCCTTTATTCCTCATCCCAACCCTGATCCGGCCTCTCCGGCGGCCGAGGGCGTCGTAATTGACGCCGCGGGAAACGTCTACACGGCAGGCAACGACGAGCCCGTGGCGAAGCACGTGCGCCGATGAACGGAGTGAGCCGATATGGCTAGCCGTGCTCTGGCTCTGATCGCGGCGACGGCCCTGGTCGCCGCCTGCGGCGGAGGGTCGGGGGGAGGGTCAGCTTCTACGGCGCCGACGGCCGGCCCGAGTCCAGTGCCGGGTACAGGTACCGGCACCGGAGGCGGGGGCGGAGACACGACGCCGACGCCTGTCGGCGGCCTGCCCAGCGGTCTTGCACTGCCGGTGGCGCCGGAGGCCGTGAATCTCCGAGGCGTTGTCAATCCATTCGGCGTCGTGCGTTGGTCGCTCGACAGGCCCGAAGTCGGCCACCCCGGTATCGACATCCCGGTTGACGCGGGGACCCCGTTCGTCGCCGCGGGTGACGGCAGGATCTTGTCGGTCCAGCCCGCGACCGACGGTTTTCCCGGCGACGACGTGCAGGTGCTCCTGTCGCCAGGGGCGACCGAGGGCACGGGATGGATATTCGAATATGAGCACCTGACTCTGGAAGTGTCGCTCGGCGTCGGCAGCCAGGTGTCACGCGGCCAGGTCATCGGCACGAGTTCGACATCGGCGGCCCGCACCAATCATCTGGAGCTGTCTGAGGTGTTCACCGAGCAGGGCTTTACCCGGAATCAGACATGTTGGGTGCCGCAGCTCGAGGCCGGCGATCGAGCCCGATTCGAGGACCACTTCAACAACGTACTCCGCACCGACCCGCGTTTTATCAGCTCCTGGCAGACGATCGTGCAGGAGGGCTTGTTCGTGTTTCGCGAACTCCTCAATACCGAGAAATATCCCAACGGCGCCCAGCTCTGCTACCCCCGGGGCACAGACCCGCGGGTGCCGGCGTCGTAGGAGCGGAGCGAGCGAACCTCGCCTCCGCTACCCGAGGCGGCCGACATGCGCCTCGAGCAGACTCGTCGCCCGCTGTCCAATCTCTTGCTTCCAGCGCGCGTAGAAGGGGCCCAGTCCCGCTCGAAACGGCGCCGTGTCCGGATCGGTAAAGCTCATCCCTCGTTCGATCAGGCGCGCCCGCCCTTGCGGGCCGTTGAGTACGGCATTGTCGGCCCGCTGCCGAGCCGCAAACGTGCTGGTATTGCGTTCAATGACGCCTTGCACGTCGGCCGGTAGCCGCTGCCACGCTTGCAGGTTGGCAATGAGGCTAAATCCGGACCATGCGTGGTTGGTCATGTTCACGTACTTCTGCACCTCGTACAGCTTGAACAATTCGACGATGCTGATCGGGTCCGCTTGGGCCTCCACGAGGTCGCTCTCGAGTGCCGCATGGAGTGTCGTGATATTCATGGAGGTGGTGACGGCCCCCAGCCTTTCGAAGAACTCCAGGTACAGCGGGGACCCCGGCGAGCGAAGCCTGAGGCCCTGCATGTCATCGGGGGTACGGATGGGTCTTGTCGCGGTCGTGATCTGATGGAAGCCGTTCTCGAAACACCCCCGTGGCACAGCGTAGAGGCCAAGGGTTCTTAGTTCCCCGCGAAGATAGTCGCCGAGGTCGCCGTCCATCGCTTGATAGACCTGGGCCTGCGTTTGGAAGGCGTACGGCGTTGCCTGCACCTGGGCGACAGGCGCGAACGACGAAAGCCCACTGGCGCTCACCATGGAGAACTCGATCTGTCCGTCGCGCAGCATCTGCGTCGCGCCTGGGCCTGCGGGCGCGCCCGAAGCACGGATGCTGCCGGGGAAGACCTCGACCTCGACCCGTCCGGCTGTTTCGGTGTTGATCGTGGTCCACATCTCGACGAGCCGCTTGTGCAGCGGGCTCTCGGGAGGCTGGTTGTGGTGCTGGCGCATAGGGAAGTCGGCCGCGCGCGCCCGACGGGAGATAAGCGTCAGTCCTCCCGCTGTTGCGAGGCTGGCTCCGAACTGCCGGCGAGTCACCTTGAGATTCATCGTCATTGCGTCTCTCACGTCACCATCTTGTGAACCACTCCGCACTGAGCACGGTGATTGGCTAGGATCCTCCGGAGTATACGCCCGTGAATAGGGGGAGGGAGCAGAGAGGGAAACCAGGCCTTCAGTACGACTGTTTCAAGTCATAATTCCTCATGGCCATCCGTCACCTGGAAAGGGTTCGAACATGACGACATACAGCACGCGCCGAGAGTTGCTCAAGGGCGGCCTCGCCGTAGCGGGGTTGGGGATCTTTGGCATCCCGGAGTGGGCCTTTCCGATCCTCGCGCAGGGCGAGACGCTTGTACCGTTCACAGACCTGCCGGATACGATTACCCTGGCACGGACGCCGGACAGGCGCATCATCGACATTCGTCACATCGATGGCCCGATCACGCCACGCGATCAGTTCTTCACCACGCAGCATTACGGCCACCCTGACATCGACCCTGCCACCTTTCGTCTGCGCGTCTCAGGATTGGTGGATCGCCTGGTCTCGCTCTCCCTGGCCGAGTTGAGGTCGATGCCCAGTACCGAACTCGTCGCCGGATTCGAGTGCTCGGGCAATCGGCGTCCGCTGCAAGGGCTTTCCAGCAACGGACGCTGGACCGGTGTTCCGTTGCACGTGGTGCTGGCGCAGGCGGGCGTCAAGGCCGCGGTGCGGGAGCTGGTGTTCTTCGGCGCCGATCACGGCGAAGAAGAGGTGGACTTCCGCGGGCGGACCATAAGGGTGGAGCAGCAGTTTGGCCGGAGCCTGTCTCGCGAGAAGGCGCTGTCACCCGAGCCGCTGCTGGTCTACGCGCTCAATGGCGAACCGTTGACCAAACACCAGGGCTTTCCCGTACGGCTCGTGGTGCCCGGATGGTACGGCGTGGCCAACGTGAAGTACCTCTCCGAGATCTACGCGCAGGAGGATCAGTATCTCGGCAAGTTCCAGGCGCGCTGGTACCGCACCTTACGTGGCGAAGTGATCGACGGCGAGATGAAATGGAAGGAGTCCGCCGTGACCCAGATGCAGCTCAAGTCGTTCGTTGCACGGGTCAGTCGCGACGGAAACCGCCACAACGTGTTCGGTGTCGTGCTCAACGACGGAACGCCGCTGCGGTCGGTTGAGGTACGCGTGGATGACGGACCGTGGCAACCCGCCACGCTCGATTCGTCGATGCAGCAGCAGTATTCCTGGAAGTTCTTCAACTACGTGTGGAACGGTGCCACGCGGGGCGAGCACACCATCGTGTCGCGCGTGACCGACGCCACAGGGAAGATTCAACCGACTGAGGCGGAGCTGGTCAACAAGAAGACGTTCCTCGAAGACAACTCGCAATACCCGCGCACAGTCATGATCGCGTAACGGGCCGTAAGGGCGCGGCGTACTCGCCGCGTCGGTCGTCGCTGAGCGGCGCTGCGCCGCCACTGGATCAGGACTGGATGTACTGCTCCAGCTGGGCGATCGTGAACTCCTGCTCCTGAATCGTCGCCTTGATGAGATCGCCGATCGACACGACGCCGAGCAGCTCATCCTCATCCGCTATCAGTACGTGCCGAGTGCGCTGGCTCGTCATCAGCGTCATGCAGGTGTCGACGTCGACGTGGGGCTCGGCCGTGGCGAACGCCGTGGTCATGATGGTGCTGACGGTTGTGTAGTGCGACGATCGGCCCTTCAGAATCACCTTCCGGGTGTAGTCGCGCTCCGACACGAGGCCGACCGGCCGACCCTGCTCCATGACGACCAGCGATCCGATGTCCTTTTCGGCCATCAAGCGCAGGGCATCGAAGACGGTGTCGTCTGGGGAGATCGACCAGATCTGGGCGTCCTTACTTGCGAGTAGTTGGACCATCGTCTGCATGGGCACTCCTTTCGTTTTAAGGCGACAGGATGGCCAAGGGTAGATCCAACTTGATTGTGAAACAACCGATCAAAGCCGCGGGTAGTGGTCAAGTTTCAATGGCCAGGCCGATGCGAGTAGGTGTAAGCTCCCGATCGCGAAAGGAGAATTACCATGCGCGTATTCGCGGTAACCGTGGCTATCGTCGCATCCGGAGCCCTACACGCCCAGCAGGTAGCGCCGTACGAGCCTGGTGAGCAGGTGACCGTAAGGCCACCCGTGAGTCGGTCAGACCCTCCTGTAACTGAACTGACCCTAAGAGTTGTTGCCGCTCCTGGCGACCGAGTCCGCGTTGGTGATAACGCCCCTGCGATCTACGTCAACGACCGAGCCATTGATGGGTTTTCGCAGGACTTTGTGGCGCGCGTGGTCAGCCGTCCAGAACGGATACCGGTCGTGGTCCCTGAGGGCCACTATTTCGTTATGGGGGAGCAACGGAACAACCAGAACATCAGCGAGTATTGGGGCCAACACTCTGGCGCGCGCGCGTTCTTCCCGGTGCTCGCCGTCGTACGGTGGGCGAAGACGGCTGAGAATGCCACGGACTACTCGCTCAACAACACGGTGCGGAACATGCTCTTCCTGCCGTGTACGCGTGACCAGAAATATGGCGGCAAGCAGGCCATCGATTCATTTTTTGTGCGCATAGGCGATGTCTTGTCGGCCGCGCTCGTCTTCGTGGGAACCACCTATTTCGCGCTCGGTGGCAGCGGCTTCGCCAGGCTCAACATCCTGATCGTGACAGGCTGGTTGGTGTTGGCGTTCTTTGTCGGGCGGGAGTACACACGCCTGGCCACGACCGGTAGTCAGCCAGGGCCAAGACTTGTCGGGGCGCGCGAGGCGGCCGATGGAGCGCTCACGGCCCCGTCGCCTGGGTGAGAGCGGTTCGCGAAGCCGGAGAGTCGGCGCGCGTGACAGGATCGACAGGCCGAGGGTCCGAGGGCCGCTAGAAGATTCCCTGCACGATGATCATGACCGCCGACATTGCCACGACGAACCCGGCCTCGATACTGATCGCCTGATTGCTCTTTTTCGCGAAAGCCCCGTTGGCGGCAATGAGGACCGCGACCATCGCGATGATCAGCAGGATCGTGAGCAGTGCGTTCTGAGCCGCTGTCACACCAACTACCCAGGCCAGTAAGAAGGTAGCGAGGAGCTGCAGTGTCATCGCCGTGGCCGGCATGCCGGACGCCGAGCCCAGATCCAGACCGACGCCCGTTGCCCAGGCTTTGCCGAACAGTTTCGGCGAGTACCACAACCAGCCGAGCAGGAATCCCAGCACGGTTCCCACCCCAACTGCGAGCCAGTTTACGCCTGCAGTGATTTCATTCATCGACAGCCTCCCTGGTTGAAGGTGCGCGCCGGGCGCGATTGTAGCAGTCTGGCGCTGAGGTTGCTCGGTCGGTAGCGCGCTGCGCGGGGAGGGCAAGTTGCCATCTACCCTGGTGTCTAGCGAGCACTGTCACGTGCGGCACAGTACTCTGGGGCGCGCCCCACGAGCATCACCGGCGAGATGACCGGTCACGACGGCGTCCAGCGCACGCCAGTCTAGGGCGGCGGCGATCGTTCGCGCACATGCCGCACGAGACATCCCGTTGGTGACGCTCGCTACTCGCGACGCACTAGCCGTAGATAATGAGGTGGACTATACTATTTACATGACAGCTCACTTTCAACGTGATCGTCGACGGCTCGCCACGCGTGTGAATCGCATCGTGGGACAACTTGAGGCTGTTCGCCTGCTACTTGAGCAGGAGGGTGAGGATGAGGCGCGGTGCTACGAGGTCATGCGCCAGCTCGCGTCGATCAAAGGTGCGACTCGCGGTCTGATGTCGGCCTACATGGAAGGGTTCGTCCGAGATCACGTCAAGATGGCCGCCGAGCGTGAGACGCTCGACGAGTTTGCCGAGGAGCTCCTGGACGTGGTGCGCGCGTTCCAGAATTGAACTCCATGCCTGGCGAAGCGCTCCAGATGGACACCGTCGATTGTAGGACGCACCACGCGCCCGTCGCGGCGCGCAACGCGCACCAGCACGGGAATCACACTCCCGATCACACGCACCCCGCCCCGCATACGCACTCGGTGCATGGCGTGGATGGGCATCGACCGACACAGCGCCGTGCGCTGGTGTGGTGCCTGGGCATCACGTTGGTCGCAACGGTGGGCGAGGCTATCGGCGGATGGCTGACGGGCAGCCTGATGCTCCTGTCGGACGCGGTGCATATGCTCAGCCACACCGTCGCGCTCGGCGTGAGCTATGTCGCGATCTGGATGGCAAACCGGCCGCGCACGCCGCGGTCGCACTACGGCCTGTTTCGGGCGGAGATTCTCGCATCGCTGTTCAATGCGCTTGGCCTGTTCGCGCTCACCGGATGGATCGTGTACGAGTCGATCGAGCGATTGCAGTCGCCCGTGCACATCGTGGGCCCGGCGATGGTCGTCGTCGCAATCATCGGTCTCGTTGTCAACGTCGCTACGGCCTGGATCCTTGGGCGTTCGGGGGCCGAGGATCTCAATACGAGGAGCGCGTTGCTGCACATGCTGGGCGACCTGTTCTCCTCCGTCGTGATCGTCGTGGGAGGCGTGGTGCTGCTGCAGACCGGATGGGACTGGATCGATCCGGTCTTGAGTTTGGTTGTTGCGCTCGTGGTCTTCTGGTGGGCGGTCGGTCTCTTGCGGTCGTCGTGCAGCATCCTGCTTGAGCGGGCACCTGAGGGTATCGACCCTGAGGACGTGCGGGGCGCCGTGCGCGCCGAAGCGGGCGTGCGCGACGTCCATGATATGCATATCTGGGAGATCACGAGCGGTTACGTCTGCGTGACCGCGCACGTCGTCGTGGACGATATTCGTGTATCGGAGACGACCCGTCTTCGAGAGTCGATCTGCGACGTGCTCTGGGAGCGTTTTCAGATCGCGCACGTCACGCTTCAGGTCGAAACCACAGCCGGCTGAACAGCAAGGGAGACCGATCAGTGCGCCCGTCGGCGCGAGAGCTCTAAAAGCTGAAGCGTAGACCGAACTGCATCTCCCTGGGCGCACCGGCGCTAAAGATGCGCCCGAAATTCGGCGTCCCGAAGATGCGGTTTGGCAGGTTGAAGTTGGCGCGGTTGAGCAGATTGAACGTCTCCAGCCGGAGCTCCAGCTGTTGGCCCTCCTGCAGGGGCCACGTCTTGGCGATCGATATGTCCACGTTGGCGTATGCGGGCCCGGTCACACTGTTCCGCGAAGCGCTGCCGAACGTAAACCGCTCCGGAAGCGCGAACGCCTCCGTGTCGAACCACCGCTCGGGCGTCGACTCCCCGCGTGGCAGGCTGGCATCGCGGATCTGATCCGGCCGCTGCGCGGGACCGGCGCCGACGTTTGCCTGGTCGACGCCCAGGTTTACCGTGAATGGCGACCCCGATCGCACGGCAATAATCGTGTTGAACCGCCACCCTGCGAGGAGCGCTTCCTTGAGGCCACCGGCACCGGCAAAGAATGGCAGCTCATACGTGCCGCTCGCGACGAACTGATGTCGGTGGTCAAAGCTCGAGTGTGCCCACTCACCATCGAAGATGTCGCGCACGTTCTGCGGTCGATTGAATTCGGCCTCGGTCGGCCCAGGGCTCGAGGCATCGTCCTTCGACGTCGACAGTGTGTAGCTGACGGTAAACGCGTAGTTGTTGCGCAACTGCCGTTGCGTCTTGAGGGTAAGGCCGTGGTAAATCGACTTCCCGTCGAATCGAATCGCGTTGATGTTGCTCAGCTGGGGAATCGGCCGCCGTGCCTGGATTGAGCCCGGTCCAGGTTCTGGGACATTGCGGACGGTCGCGTTGTCCGCGGCCAGCGTCCAGGACCCCATGTAGGACACCTCGACCATCGTCGCCGGCAGCAGTTCGTACTGGATGCCACCGCTCCACGTTTGCGTGTACTCCACGTTGAAGGCGTGGTCCATCACACTGGCACCCACGGTGCCGGTCCTGGTGCTGGCAAGGATGTCTCGCGTCGAGAGCGTCGGGACTGAGACATCCGACGCAACGTCGACCTGCTTGGTGGAGAAGAAGGGCAGGTTACGGGCGAATGCCGTCTGCACGCTGTAGGCCCACTGATTCAGGAAGATGCCGTATCCGCCGCGAATGACAGCGCGAGAGTCGTCCAGCGCCAGGGCGAACCCTACGCGTGGCGCCAAACGGACTTTGCTGGGGTCGAGCAGTCCGCGGCCCCAGCCTGCGTCCTTGGACGTCACGTAGGGGAGTGGAATCAACGGGAGAAGCGCCTGGGCATCGGGGTTGATGTTGCCACTGTCGTCACTCGCAATGACGAACCGACCGCCGGGTGTTGAGAGGTCGATGGACGACAGCCGGTTCCCGGTATCCGTCATGTGCTGGTTGTACTCGTAGCGCAAGCCGACGTTCAGCGTCAGGTTGTTTCGCACGCGCCAATCGTCCTGCGCATAGATGTGGAACCAGTTCGTGCGGCCGTCTTCGTCGCCGCGACCGATGCCGGACGTGGCTGACGTCGGGTAGCCAAGCAGGAAGTCTGCAAGGGCGTTGCCCGAGAACTGCCCGGTGTAGGTGAAGGCGCCGCGGGCATTGTCTGGCTGCTCAGGCCGGAGCTGCAGGTGGTACCAGTAGCCACCAAATTTCCATCGATGCGCCCCGCGGTCGATGGTGACGTTTTCGTACAGCTCGAAGTGCTGGTTATCGCGGAAGATGAACGACGTCGGATCTCCCATCGTGCTGTACAAATTGCGTGTAGAGATCTGCGGGAAACCGACATCCCGCAGGTCGCGCGTCACGCCCTGCAATCCCACCTGTCCAGCGAAGTCCGTGCCGCGGTTCAGGCTCGCCTGTCCACCTCGTACCCGCATCCACCCGACGCGCAGCTCGTTAATCGTCGTCGTGCCGAACACATGGGTATGGCTGGCCACCAGGTTGCGCGTACTGGTGTCGAGCGTTCGACCGAACCCGGGGACCAGTGCCTCCTGCTGCACGCTCGTGCCGAACGGCTGCACCTCGTCGACGTCGTAGGTGCTGAAGCGACCGAAGAGCTGATCGTTGTCCGTGAGGCGGTGATCGAGACGAACACTGAACTGATTCATGTCCCGATCCTCCTTCTCCACGGAGGTCAGGTTTTGAAACGCTGCGTCGGATGTTGGCAGCGGAATGTTCTGCAGAAATGCCTCGGCGACCGGGTCGATCCGGTCCGCGGGAATCTGGCCGTTCGGGAACGGTGTGCAGACGCCGGCGGAGGGAATCGACAACGGATCGCAGATCGGCGCCGATCCTGAGAAGTCACCTCTGCGCAGCGCGGCTGTGGGCACCGTGAAGGTCTTGGTGCTAGATCGACGGACACGCTCGCCCTCATAGCTTACGAAGAAAAAGGTCTGGTTTTCTCTGATGCGCCCGCCGAGCGCACCGCCAAACTGATTCTGGTTCAGGGGCGGCTTGGGCTCGTCGCGCGGGGCGAAATAGTTGCGGGCGTTGAATCGGTCGTTGCGCACGAACCCGAAGAGACTTCCGTGAAACTGATTGGACCCCGCTTTGGTGGCCACGTTGACGAGCGCCGAGGCCTTGCCGCCGAACTCGGCCGGATACATCGACTTCTGCAGCCGGAACTCCTGGATCAGATCGATGGATGGATTGAGCACGAGGTTGTTGAACAGCTGGTCGGTGACCATGCTGCCGTCGAGCAGGTAGATATTGTGTCCGGCGCGCTGCCCCCCGATGTTCGGCAGTGGACCGGCTTGCCCAAGCGCGGCGCCGCGGGTGCCGCCCGGGGGGATGATCACGGAGTCACTGAGCTGGGCCAACGCCAGAAAGTTGCGCTGACTCAGCGGGATCTGCACCACCTCACGGTTGCCGATCACGTCGCTGATCTCGGCCGTGGTCGACTGCAGCAGAGGCACTGCTGAGGCTGCGACCGTGATCTGCTCCGACAAGCCTGCCAGGCCGAGCACAAAGTCCAGCGCCACTGTCCGGCCGATCTGCAGCACGACGCCGGGGTGGGTCTGTGCGCCGAACCCCGGCAGCACCGCAGTGACATCCCATTCCCCAATTCGAAGCTCAGGTAGGAAAAAGCGTCCTTCACCGTCCGTGACGCGCTCAACGACGGTGCCCGTCGCCGCCTGAACGGCGGTCACGGTTGCGCCTGGTAGGACACCGCCGGTCGTGTCGTTCACGACGCCGGTGATCTGAGCGGTGTTGGTCTGGGCGGACGCCATGGGCGCGGCCATCGGCAGTGCCGAGGCGGCCACTATCAGCAGTAGTCCGCGCAAGTGTGCACGTGGTGCAGATCGCCGCATAGACGAGACAGCCTCCGGAAACGGTACAAGTGACGATGCGCGACGTCGCGCACCAAATATTCTAACAAGCCCGCGCCGAAATGTTGAGGCCCGTGCGTGAGCTGCGGCCGTCGCCAACTGCTTTCGACCCGCCGCAAGGGGGGCTCGGAGAATCGTCCGGAGCGTCGCATGGAGGAATCAGAGAGACCTGGGCAGGCTCGGGCCGGATGCGATATTGTGCGCAGGTGATCGGAAGCCATGCTTGGCTGGCGGGGAACGGCCACGAGGATCCATAAAGGAGAGCACCGTGAACGATCGAGACCGCGTCGCAACCGCGCTGCTGCCGCTTCGTCTAGCAGGCTGCTGAAAAACTCCGTGAAATGGGATCGACAGATCGATCCCGGCGTACTACCATGCTCCCAACACCGCTGAAGGGAGCCCCATCATGCGCGGACACGATGAGCAAAGCACTCACATGTTCAGCTACCTGTCGCCGGAACAGCGCGTGCCAGCCGACCATCCGCTCCGCGCGGTTCGCGCGCTGACGGACGAAGCGCTGAGAACGATGTCGCGCAGGTTCGCCGGCCTGTACGCCAACACAGGGCGTCCGTCGATCCCGCCGGAACAGCTGCTGCGCGCGTTGTTGCTGCAGGTGCTCTACACGGTGCGGAGCGAGCGGCTGCTGATGGAAGAGCTCAATTACAACCTGCTGTTCCGCTGGTTCGTGGGCTTGAATTTGGACGACCCGGTTTGGCATCCCACCACGTTTACCAAGAATCGCGACCGGCTGCTGGCGGGCGATCTCGCGGCCGCCTTCTTTGATGCGGTGCAGGCCCACGCGCGGGCGGCCGGGCTGCTCTCGGACGAACACTTCACTGTGGATGGGACCCAATTGGAAGCGTGGGCCAGCCTGAAGAGCTTTCGGTGCCGGGACGCGGCGGAGAGCGACCCGCCCGATGACCCCGGGAATCCCACGGTCAACTTCCACGGGGAGCGGCGGCGCAACGACACGCACCAGTCGACGACCGATCCGGAGGCGATGCTGCCTCGGAAGGGCCAGGGGAAGGAAGCCAAGCTGGCGTATCTGGGCCACGTGCTGCTGGACAATCGACAGGGACTTGTCGCCAACGTCTGCGCGACTCACGCGACGGGGACCGCCGAACGCGAGGCAGCGGCGCTGTTGCTGGAAGCCAGCGCGCCGCCGGGCAGCACGGTCGGGGCGGACAAGGGCTACGATGTGGCAAGCTTTGTGGCCGCTGTCCGTATCCGGGCCGTCACGCCCCACGTTGCTCAGAAGGTCCGCTGGAGTGCGATCGATGGCCGGACCACGCGGCATGCGGGCTATCACGTCAGTCAGCGGAAACGGAAACTCGTAGAACAGGTCTTTGGCTGGATGAAGACCGTCGGCGGCTTGCGCAAACTCCGGCATCGCGGTGTCGCCCTCGTGGATTGGCAGCTTACCTTCGCCGCCACGGTCTATAACTTGGTCCGGCTGCGGAATCTGGAGGCGAGGTGTCCCTGATCACCGGCCGCGCGTGTCGCCGGCCCCTTGATCGGGGCCAGCGCACAGCCGTGCGCACCGTTGTCGGTCGGTGGTGACTCGCATGATCCTTAGAAAACGGCCCGATCACCCGGGTTCTTCAGCAGCCTGCTAGGCGTCTCGTGCTTATCCGGTTGTTTCAGCTAACCCCTATATCTTGCGATCAGCCTGGGGGGCGCACGTCCTGCGCGCCGCGAATCCGTCGGGCGGGCGTGGGCGTCCGTCCGGTCCCCAGGCCCAGCAGGGTCTGAAAGGCGGCCATCGGGTGCCGCCGCCGATTGTGCCGAAACACGAACTCATCGAGGTAGACTTGTAGTTGCGCCTTGCTGACGCCGTGGTGCGTGCCAATCAACCACTGTTGGCAATTGCCGATGACGCGGTCGGCCAAAGGCACGACGGAGGGCACCCCCCTGTGCAGGGCGCTCCGGATCGGTTGCGGGCGGGCGACGTGTCTCACGTCAGCGGCCTGGAGCCCATCGAAACTTTTCAGCCCGTCGGTGTAGACCGTCGCCCCCGGCGCAATGTGGTGAGTGACGAACGCGAGCATCGTCGATTGTTTGAAGTTCGGGATCACGGACATGCGGACCCGACCCGACCGATCCCCGCGTCGTTCCACCGCCACCAGCACCAGCGCGGCTTTCCGCCCCTTGAGTTGGCGACTGCCGCGCAGGCCGGCCTGGGGCGCGCCCACCCAGGTGTCATCGATCTCCACGTCGCCGTACAAGGGCTCCCGCCCCGCGTTCACCATCGCGCGCCGCAGCTTGTGCAACAGCAGCCACGCCGTTTCGTACCGCCGCAGGCCCAACTGCCGCTGCAGCAGGAGCGCCGAGAGGCCCCGCTTGTCGGTAACCGTCAAATAGGCCGCCCAGAACCACACCAGGAGCGGCGTCTTCGTGTTGTGGAGAATCGTCCCGGCGGTCAGCGACACCTGATACCGGCACGCCGCACATTGCCAGCGCCGGTGTGTGGTCAGGCGATAGCCGCGCGCGTGCCGGCACCGGGGACACACAAAGCCGTCCGGCCAGCGGCACGCCGCCAAGTAGTCCTGACAGGCCTCGGCGGTCGCAAATTGCCGCTGAAACTCCCGGAGATTCTTCGGAAACGACGGGCGCGCCACGCCGATACACTACCGGTGGTGGCTTGCTGAAACAACCGGATAAGCACGAGGCGTCTTTCTGGTGATGTTGATGTGGACACTCGACAAGTTCATCAACGCCGACCACGCGGGACGGATCTTCGCGAACTTCTACTCGATAGGAGGCCTGGAGCAGACTGCGTTTCTGGTCATTGGTGTCGCCGAACTGGCCCTGATCCTCGCATTCGTGGTCGGGTATCAGAAACGCGTGTCCTATGGACTGGTGCTGATCCTCCATGGCGTCTCAACGTTGTCGTCCTATCGGCAGTACATCGATGGGTTCAATAACCTGCTCTTCTTCGCAGCCTGGCCGATGCTGGCAGCCTGCTTCGCGCTGTACTACCTGCGCGATCTGGATACGAAGTGGACGGTCGGTGGCGGCGCGTCGGGCGGGTGACGCCGCGGGTGCCATTTCGTGTGCAGGATCGGGTGCACACTCAGCGGATGCACAGGGAGGTATCGAGATGACGAACGATAGGCAAGGACGTCGGTCACTGATGTCGGGTATCGGGGTGTTTGCCGCCGCATTTGCGCTAGGCTCGCGCCCAGCGGCCGCCCAGACGCCGGCCGCGTCGACATTCGAGCCGGCACGGCACGCGCAGGACGGGTGGCTCGATGCGATCCCGGGTAAACATCGTGTAGTCCTTGATGTCACCTCGGCCGCCGGGGTCCCCGACGCTATTCGATTCGCCGGGAACATCTTTAATGGGAATGCTGGCACGTACGGTCTCGAGGAGGCGGAGACCGCGATGGTCGTGATCCTCAGACACTCTGCCACGGCGTTCGGCTTCCGACATGGCTCGCTTCGGCGCGCCCACGCTTGCCTGGGAGACGCGCCTGGACTATCCGCAACTGTGGGGCACTCGACGTATCGGTTCCGATCTCTCACGTGAGGGGGCCGCACGTTCGCGCGACTGGCAGTTCGTGCACCTGTTCTCGCCGCGCGCGGTCGTGGCGACGTCGGTGATGCCAGCCTATCCATGGTTGTTCGACGGCGCACCAGACCGCCCGGCGCAGGAGGCGGAGGATCTGGTGGCGTACCTGGATTCGCTCGGCCACGCCCGTGAGATCGCGGGGCCGGAGGGCGAAGCAGCGGCGCTCGAGGGGTGCCAGTGTCCCGACGATCAACTGCGGCAGATGGCCTTCGGTGGCGTACTGAACACGCACCCCGCCAGGAGCCGCCGCGTACACGAGGCGCCGGTGCTGCCAGCACCGGCCGCACCCGCCCGCGGTCGACGTCTCTACGCGGATCACTGCGCGAGCTGTCACGGCGATCAGGGCGGAGGCGACGGGCCGGGCGCGCAAACGTTGCGCCCCAGACCGACCAACTTCGTGGAGCACGAGTACACAGATGTGCGCCTGGCCGACGCGCTGTGGAACGGCGTGTGGGGCACGGCCATGCCGGCCTGGAGAGACTGGCCGCTGGAGGATCTTGCCGCGCTCTCGGAGGTGGTCAAAGGGTTCGGCGACCGCTCCCAGAGCCTGAGCGATACAGCGGTCCCCGCTGACCCCGCACTGCAGGATGACGGAGGGGATGTGGGGGAGCGTATCTACGGAGCCAACTGTGTGCAGTGCCACGGCGAACGCGGCGAAGGCGACGGATCGGCGGCCGCCGAGTTGCCGATGGACCCGACGAACTTTCGCCGCCAGCGGCCGAGCCTGGCCGAGGGGATCCGCGCGCTTCGAAATGGTGTCGAGGGCACGTCGATGGCACCCTGGACATCGAGGTTGAGCGATGCCGAGATGCTGGCGGTGACCCACTATGTACGAAGCTTCTACGAGGGCCCTACGCGATGATCGCCGATATCATCGTCTTCGGATCGCTCGCGCTTGCCGCCGTGTTCGTGGCTGCGTGGATCGTCAGACCAGAGTTGCGGGCGTGGCTCGAGCGCCCCAAGTACCAGTTCCAGGATGCCGTGCAGGGGTATGATCGCGCCCAGCACGCTCCCACTCAACCAGAAGGGAAGTCGACGGTGTGACTGAGACTCAAGCCCCGGAGCCGCGCGGCTCGTTGGCGCGTATTTCACTTCTGGCTGGCAGCCCGTCATGGTGCTCCCCCTGGCAGGAGAGGACTCCCTGCGGTGCCTCGGGAGCTGCGCGTTCATGAAATCCGAGCTAACCGCCGTGATCGCGGTGTGTTGTGTGGTCGGCATCGTCGTGGTTGGCGCCGCGCTCCGGTACGGGGCCGAACGCCCATCGACGCTCCCGCCGAGCCTGTCCGTGCCTGCGATCGCCACCGAGGACTATGGCCGGCGCCTGATCGCCCAGACCGCGGAACTTCTCGGCCCGGATCAGCCGGACGCCGATCGACGCTACATCAAGAGCCGGCTCAATTGTGGCTCCTGCCACCTCGCCACCGGCAACGAACCGGGCACGCTGACACTCCTGCAAGTCACCGAACACTACCCACGGTTTTCGGGCCGCGTCGGCGCCATGACCGATATCGAAGATCGCATCAACGAGTGTATGCAGCGCAGCATGAACGGCGAAGCACTCCCGATGGACAGCGTAGAGATGATCGCGATGGCGGCGTACCTACGGTCGCTCGGCGCGCAGTATCAGGCGATGGGCGCCGCGCAGAAGGAACCAGAGGAGCCGCCGGCCTTCACTGCGCCGTCGCGCAAGGCTGACGTCGCGGCTGGGCGGGAGGTGTTCGCCGAGAAGTGCCGTATCTGTCACGGCGACGATGGGGAGGGGCTGCTTGCGACCACGGATCCAAGCAAGGGTTATCTGTTTCCGCCGCTCTGGGGCCCGGACAGTTTCAACAACGGAGCCGGTATGCACCGGGTGTTGACCGCCGCACGTTTCATCAAGGCACGCATGCCGCTCGGCGAACCCGATCTCACTGACGACCAGGCGTTTGACGTGGCGGCGTATATCAACGACCAGCCGCGTCCGGCGATGCCGAACCTGGATCAGGACTATCCCGATCTAACGGTCAAGCGCATCGACAGCCCCTACGGCCCGTTTGCTGACGATTTCCCGCTCGAGCAGCATCGCTTCGGCCCATTTCCTCCGATCGAGGAGTACTACGAAGCGCTAGAACCCATCCCATAAACCCGCCTGCATTCGGCCTCCTAAAGCGCTTTCCATGACTGTGGTGTCGTTCGGCTGTTCGAAAAGCGCTCTAGGCATCCCGGCGAGCAGCGTTGCTCCTCTCTCAAATACTCCCGGTATTTTCGGTCGTCGCGCCTTGCCCGACGGGCGCCGCGGCGTCCTCGGTGCTGCGGCCGGTTTATGAGATGGGTTCTAGCAGGCTGCTGAAGAACCCGGGTGATCGGGCCGTTTTCTAAGGATCATGCGAGTCACCACCGACCGACAACGGTGCGCACGGCTGTGCGCTGGCCCCGATCAAGGGGCCGGCGACACGCGCGGCCGGTGATCAGGGACACCTCGCCTCCAGATTCCGCAGCCGGACCAAGTTATAGACCGTGGCGGCGAAGGTAAGCTGCCAATCCACGAGGGCGACACCGCGATGCCGGAGTTTGCGCAAGCCGCCGACGGTCTTCATCCAGCCAAAGACCTGTTCTACGAGTTTCCGTTTCCGCTGACTGACGTGATAGCCCGCATGCCGCGTGGTCCGGCCATCGATCGCACTCCAGCGGACCTTCTGAGCAACGTGGGGCGTGACGGCCCGGATACGGACAGCGGCCACAAAGCTTGCCACATCGTAGCCCTTGTCCGCCCCGACCGTGCTGCCCGGCGGCGCGCTGGCTTCCAGCAACAGCGCCGCTGCCTCGCGTTCGGCGGTCCCCGTCGCGTGAGTCGCGCAGACGTTGGCGACAAGTCCCTGTCGATTGTCCAGCAGCACGTGGCCCAGATACGCCAGCTTGGCTTCCTTCCCCTGGCCCTTCCGAGGCAGCATCGCCTCCGGATCGGTCGTCGACTGGTGCGTGTCGTTGCGCCGCCGCTCCCCGTGGAAGTTGACCGTGGGATTCCCGGGGTCATCGGGCGGGTCGCTCTCCGCCGCGTCCCGGCACCGAAAGCTCTTCAGGCTGGCCCACGCTTCCAATTGGGTCCCATCCACAGTGAAGTGTTCGTCCGAGAGCAGCCCGGCCGCCCGCGCGTGGGCCTGCACCGCATCAAAGAAGGCGGCCGCGAGATCGCCCGCCAGCAGCCGGTCGCGATTCTTGGTAAACGTGGTGGGATGCCAAACCGGGTCGTCCAAATTCAAGCCCACGAACCAGCGGAACAGCAGGTTGTAATTGAGCTCTTCCATCAGCAGCCGCTCGCTCCGCACCGTGTAGAGCACCTGCAGCAACAACGCGCGCAGCAGCTGTTCCGGCGGGATCGACGGACGCCCTGTGTTGGCGTACAGGCCGGCGAACCTGCGCGACATCGTTCTCAGCGCTTCGTCCGTCAGCGCGCGAACCGCGCGGAGCGGATGGTCGGCTGGCACGCGCTGTTCCGGCGACAGGTAGCTGAACATGTGAGTGCTTTGCTCATCGTGTCCGCGCATGATGGGGCTCCCTTCAGCGGTGTTGGGAGCATGGTAGTACGCCGGGATCGATCTGTCGATCCCATTTCACGGAGTTTTTCAGCAGCCTGCTAGTGGTCTGGTTGCGAATTGGCTCAGCATTCGGCCGGGGATGCCTCCGGTCTGGCGGCGTTGCTCCTCCGTCACATGCGCCCAGCATGCTCCCTCGTCGCGCCTAGCCAGCCGGGCGCCTCACCGCCCTCGGTGCACAAGCCAATTCGCAACCAGACCACTAGTACCTCGTCGCAGTGGTTCTGACCGGTTCACGCGGCGGCCTTCGCGCGCCTGGCGGGCTGCGGATACACGCGGCCCATCTTCGTGCGGGCCCGGTCGACGGTGAACAACCAGTTGATGCCCGCCTGCTCGGCATTGCGCCGCTGCTCCCAGGCAGCGACCTCGGTGACAAGCGTGGCCTTGTCCGGGATACGCCGATCGAGGCATTGCTGGACCATCACCCCGATCTCGATCTCGACCATGTTGAGCCAGCTGGCGTGTTTCGGCGTGTAGTGGAAGTCGAGCCGCGTAAGGATCCGTCGGGCCTCAGCGGGTGCGAAGGTCTGATAAAGCGCGGCCGCGGAATGGGTCGACAAGTTGTCCAGCACCACCTGGATTCGCTCGGCCTCCGGGTAATGCTCGTCCACGAGATCGCGCATGCACTCGGCAAAGTCGACGCACGTCCGGTGGTCAGTGACCTTGGCGTGGCGCCAGGGGCGGTGCACGTCCACAAACAGGAACACGTTCGCGGTGCCGTTGCGCACGTACTCATAGTCGACCCGTCTGGGCTTCCCCGGCTCGGCCCGGATGGGGACACGCGCGTCCCCGATTAGTTGTCGGGGCGTTTCATCGAAGCAGACCACCGGTCGCCGGGGGGTCGGCGCCTCGGCGTAGAGTGCGAGGACGTCTTCCATGCGCGCCACGTACTCGGCGTTGACCGTCGGAATGCACCACCTCTTCTCCCGCCACGGCTTCAGTTTCATGTCGGCCAGCCGGCGTCCCACCGTGGCGCTCGACAGGGTCTCGTGCGTGGTGAGGCGGACCAATGCGCCGGCCAGCAACTCCAGCGTCCAGTGCGCCCGGCCGGCCGGGGGCGCGGAGCAGGCCACCGCGACCAGGCGGGCTTCATCGCCGGCGCTGAGCTTCCGCGGTGCACCGGGCCGGGCCGTTTCGATGAGCGCGCGCGTCAAGCCGTCTTCGACGAAATGCTGCTTGGTCCGATACACCGTCGAGGTGCCGACCCCGATGTCTGCCGCAATCCGTTCGTCGGGGACCTGGGCGTCGGCGGCGAGGAGAATCTGTGCCCGTTTGATCTGGCGCGCGGCCCGGGTGCCGCCGCGGGTCAGCGCCTGCAGGTGGTGCCCTTCTTCGAGCGTCAGCGTCACGCGATAGCGTATGTTCATGGATATCTTGGATCACACTGCCGATCCCGTGTCCAGTCGTCCGGCCCCACACTTCACGGCGAAGCAAGGCCAGTATCTGGCCTTCATCCACACCTACGCGTTACTCCACCGGGAGCCGCCGGCCGAAGTCGACTTCCAACGGTTCTTTCAGGTCACTCCCCCCACGGTCCACGGCATGATCGTCGCGCTGGAGCGGCGCGGGCTTATCAGCCGCGTCCCACGGCAGCCCCGGACGATCAGGCTGTTACTGGCGGCAGATGAGCTACCCCCCCTCCAACCGATCAAAATCACTGAGACGGGGTACTAGGTACAAGTGAAATCGGCGCTAGATATCGCGGAATATTGAGGAAAAAACGGTCGAAATCGTCGCCGGGCAGGCCTGTGGGCCCGGCGGTCGTCCTGGGCGGCTCGAGTCCAGCGACAATTCCCGACTTGACAAACACCTGCCGGACCCCTCACAGTCCATGTTTACGACGCGGCTGAGCATAGGCACGAACGCACTCGGCACGTTTACGGCCTATTTCGGCCAATCAGACTCAAAGGAACTACGCTATGTCATCTACTACCGGAGTTATCAAGCGCATCACGGACCGTGGATTCGGCTTCATCGCCGCGCCGGACGGTGTCGAATATTTCTTCCACCAGTCGGCTTGCACGACCACGCCGTTTGACTCGCTGCGCGAAGGCGACAGCGTGACGTTCACACTCGGACAGGGCCCCAAGGGACCCCGCGCCGAGAACGTCGCACCCGCCTAAATCGACTCTATCGAACCCCGATGGCCAAGGGGCCATCGGGGTTCGACCTTTCTACATCCGCTACCTCACCTCTCCGCGAACGCGTCGAGGCCAGCCTGAGCGACCGGTTCGTCTACCCTGGCGCCGCCGACACCAATCCCCGCCACAACCTTCCCATCGACGATGATCGGAAACGCGCCTGCTACACGGTGAGTTCCCATGCGCCAGCGGCCGGAATCGTGATCGTCGCGGAAACAGGTTGTCCAGCGGCGGCAGCCTCCCGCACCTGGCGGGTGGGCAGACCGAAGAGCACCGCCGCGCGGGCTTTGCCCTGTGACGGGCGCCTCACCGCCCTCGGTGCACAAGCCAATTCGCAACCAGATCACTAGGTACAAGGGGAATCCGCGCCGGGCAACCAAGGCCAAAGCCCGTCCGGCCGCTGACAGACCCTGGTTGGCGGCACGGCCGTACCGTGCTAAATTGCTGACCCAGAGGTGTTGACATGTCGAACCGAATCCGGCCCCTCATCGCCGTCGGCGCCTGCCTGTTCCTGACGGCCGCCTGCGGTGCTATCCCCAAGACGATTTACACCGAAGCGGAAGCGCTCGCCCAGATGGAGGCGCGGGTGTCTGCGGAGATGCGGGATCAGATCGTGGTCCCCTACGAAATTGACGACGAGATTCGGACGCTGGCGGAGGACATCACCTCCGGCCTTACCAGTGATCGAGAGAAAGTGCGGGTGATCGTCGAGGCGATCATCGGGCTGACGCAGTTCTCAATCTCCTACGATTCACTTTCCAATAAGACCGCCAGGGAAGTGTTCAGGGAGGGCCGCGGCAATTGCCTGGCCTACAGCAATCTGTTTGTCGGGATGGCGAGACACGTCGGTCTGGACGCCGTGTATATCGACGTGGTCAGCATCGAGCGGCAGACGAAGGAAGCCGAGATCATTGTCAATAATGGCCACGTGACGGCCGGCCTTAACCAGGGGTCGGACATCATGGTGATCGACTTCACCAAGACTCCGGAGCGTGAGTACATCGGGTTCGAAGTTATCGACGACCTTGAGGCGATCGCCAATTACTACAACAACCAGGGCTTTCTGTACGGCTTCTTCACCGAGACCGGAGACCTGGATTTCGATCCGCTCGAAAAAGAGATGGAGATGTACCGGCTCGCCCTTGAGGTAATGCCCACGTTTCAGCGCGCCCGCAACAACCTCGGCGTCGGGCTGAGGCGGCGAGGACACGTGGACGAGGCGATTGAGCAGTACAAAATGGCGATCGAGCAGGATCCCAGTTTCGCGGACGCGCACGCCAATCTGGGCGCCGCCTACTATTCGTTGGGGCGGATCGATGACGCGCTCGCATCGTTACAGGTGGCTGCGGATCGATCCGGGGATAACGGCTACTTCCATCACCATCTGGGCGTGGTGCAGTACCGGTTGGGCCTCTACGACGACGCCATCAGGGAGTTCAGGCGGGCGCTGTCGAAGGAGCCCGACATGGCCCAGGCGCGCTACTTTCTTGGCGAGAGCTATCTGAAGAAGGGCGATTCAGACAGGGCGATGGAAGAGTACGTCGCCGCGCTCGATATCGATCCGAACCATGAGTCCGCGCGTGCCAAACTGGACTTGCTGACGAGCGACGGTCTCGGTCGCAACTGAGCTCTCCCCGAGCCTCCACGTCAGCGCTTTGCCGATTCCCGGCGATGCCGCCAGCGCAGTCCGCTCAGGGTTGCTGGGGGAGGGCGAAGTTCACGTTGATCTCGACGACGACGTCCACCGGTCTTCCGTCACGCGTCGCTGGCGCGAACTTCCAATCTCTGACAGCCCGCACGGCGCTCTGATCAAGACTCCCGCCGAGCCCCTCTGACACGTTCACGGCGCCGACCGTACCATCGTGCCCGATGAGCGCCATCAGCATGACGGTGCCCTCGATGGCGCGCGCCAGCGCGTCGTCCGTGTACGGGGGGTCGGTCCACTGAATAATGACCGGGGGGGCTGTCTCACTCTCAACCGCCAGGGCCAGTGCCGGCGACCGCCGACGGGCGGTCGAACGCGCGGCGCCATGAAGCAGTCCGATCACCTCGGCGTGGCCCCCGTCGATCGCCATGAAGAGGGGGGTGCGGCCCTCCGCGTCGCGGGCCTCGAAGTCGGCCCCGGCTCCCAGAAGGAGCTGTGCGACGCCCGACCAGCCCTGTCGCGCCGCAAGATGCAGGGCCGTCTCCTGTGCCAGATTCTGTGATTGGGGGCTGGCGCCGGCGTCCAGCAGGAGCCCGACGACGTCGTTGTGCCCAGCATCGGCCGCATACAGCAGAGCGGTCCACCCGACGGCATCCGTCGAGTCGACGGCAATCGGATCCTCTCCGGCGAGGAGCGTGCGAATGGACTCAATCTCTCCGGCGGCGGCCCAATCCTGGAGACGCTGGACCAGGTCCTGAGCGGTCGGTGTCGCCGCAGCGGACCACATGAGCAGTAGCGCGACGAAGCCGAGCGCTGTCGGGGCGCGCCGGCGACGCGATCTCCCTGTCATGGACATGGATCTATTCCGACGGGTCTTCGGCGCGATGGTAACCGAGACGGGTCCGCACGATCAGGCCTCTACGGCTCGTCATGCTGACGTCGATGTCGCGCCACCCGTCCACGTTCTCGCTGTTCGGTGGGAAGTAGGCCATGCGATATTGCTGATGCAGTTCCTCCGCGATATCGTCGAAGGCCTCGCGCATATCCTTCTCGTCCTCCGGAAAGAAAGCCCGCCCCCCGGTGTAGTTGGCTATCTGTGTAAGGAGATCCTCATTGATCCCCATGCCGTCGCTCGCGCTCCATCCGCGGAGCCCAACCGTGTAGATCGAGACGCGCGATCGTCGCGCGGCTTCGAGCGCATCCTCCATGGTCGCCCGACTTCCCTCATCGTCGCCGTCGGTAAAGAGCACGAGAGCTTTCCGGTCCCGCACCCCTGACAGTTCGCGGAGAGACGCAATCAGCGCGTCGTACAGGTGCGTGCTTCTCTGTGGCCGCATCTGATTAATCATCGCTACGTGCTGTCGCATGTCGGCGGTGAACGCGGGGCCGAAGACGACACGGTCATGAAAGAAGCCGATGCGAGCGGCGTCCCCGCGGGGCAGCCTGTCAATGAATCGGTTCGCGGCGTTCTGCACGTTCTTCAGGTTCGCCCGCACACTCGAGGAACTGTCGAGAAGCACCAGCGTTGTGGCCGGGGTGCCCTCGGACGTGAAGAACGTCAACTCCTGGGGAACGCCATCCTCCAGGACCCGGAAATCGTCCGGCGAGAGTCCTCGCACGAAGCGACCCCGCGTATCGGTGACCACGACGTCTAGCGCAACGGCGCTGACGTCCAGCGAAAAGCTGGCCGTGCTCCGCTGGCTGGCCAAAGCGCGCTGTGGCATGGTCGCCACGAGTGGGGTCAGTATGACGAGCAGCCCGGTGAGTACGCGTGGAATGTTCACTGTTCTCCTCCGCCAAGATCATCGCGAGCGGCGTCGGGGTCGGCTAACCACGGCCCGGTGGTAGACGTAGTATCACTATGATACTACTGTCCCAGACACACACCCTCCCCCTAAATGGCATGGTATCGACGACCACCGTCCGGCTTGGAGTCATTCGCCGGTCTACACACGAGGCGCATGCTGCCGCTACAATGACGCCTTTGACGCACGCCAGCGCGACATGCGGCGACACGCAACCGGAGGGGAAGATATGTGCGACGAAAGAACGGTGGGTGAGGCCAAGGACTATCTGCGGCGTTCCGGAGCTCTGACACGACGCGAATTCGGCGCGCTGTCGGTGGGAACAGGACTGGCGATGTTCTGGCCACGGGTCGCCAATGCGCAGATCATCACCGGAGCCGACGTCACGGTGGACACACCGGACGGCAGGGCGGACTGCTATTTTGTGCACCCGGCGAGCGGTGCCCATCCCGGTGTCGTGATCTGGCCCGATGCGCTGGGCTTGCGCCCGGCCTTTGAGCAAATGGGTCGTCGACTTGCCGAATCCGGGTACTCGGTCCTGGTCGTCAATCAGTATTATCGCAATAGGCCTGCGCCGATTCTTCCAGAGGGTGCAAGCTTTCAGGATCAGGAGACGCGTGACGTGCTCGGTCCGCTGATGAGTTCATTGAGCGCTTCCACGCATGTCACCGACGCGAACGCGCTCGTGCAGTTTCTTGACGGCCAGTCGTCGGTCGACACGAACCGGAAGATCGGCACGACAGGCTACTGCATGGGCGGCCCCATCACCATGCGCACGGCCGCGGCCGTTCCGGACCGGATTGGCGCCGCAGCGTCCTTCCACGGTGGCGGGCTTGTGACCGACGCCGCCGACAGCCCGCATCTGCTGGTTCCGAAGATGCGGGCGAGCTATCTGTTCGCGATTGCTGAGAACGACGACGCGAGCGATCCCGAGGCCAAGAATGTACTGCGGGAGGCGTTTTCCAGTGCTGGCCTTTCGGCGGAGATCGAGGTGTATGCCGGCACGATGCACGGCTGGTGTCCGCCGGATTCGGCCGTGTACCACGAGGCGCAGGCCGAGAGAGCCTGGAGCCGCATGTTGGCGCTGTTCGAGACAGCCCTCGCGTAGTCCACGCCGGGTCGCGGCCTTTCGTGCGGTCAGCGCGGGTAGCGGGCGCTCACGCTGAGGCGAACCGCTGCTGTGTACGGTCGCGGGCTTTGCGCGCCTCGTCTTCGCGGTTGCGCGGCGGCGCCTTGATGACGATCGTGTGCACCAGACGACGAGCGGCCGCGGCGACCTCGTCGATCGCGCGGTCAAACGGCACCTGGTTCGCCTGTGACGGTCTGGTCATCCCGCTCACCTTGCGGACGAACTGCAGCGCCGAGGCATGGATCTCCGCGTCGGTCGCGGGCGGTTCGAAATTGGCCAGAGTTCTGATGTTTCGACACATACCGCCAGTTTCTCATCTTCGTGGTGTCGGTGTCGCCGGTGGGCGGCGTGCGCGTGTATGCTGGTCGTTCCGCCGAGACACCGTAGGCGGCGCACTCCGGGTCACGTAAGATGACCGGCGACGGTCGATGATAGAGGACACACGATGAACGAGGCGCCCGTGAAAGAGACACTTGGTTTCCAGGCTGAAGTAAAGCAGCTCCTGGACTTGATGATTCACTCGTTGTACGGACACAAGGAGATTTTTCTTCGCGAGTTGGTGTCGAACGCATCGGACGCCTGCGACAGGTTGCGCTTCGATGCGATTGCGGAGCCGGGGCTGCTCGACGGCGATGCTGCGTTGACGATCCGTGTGAGCTACGACGAGGTGGCCCGCACGATCACCGTGTCCGACAACGGTGTCGGCATGTCGCGTCAGGAGGTGATCGAGCAGATCGGCACCATCGCCAAATCCGGCACCCACGAGTTTCTTCAGAACCTGGGTGCTGACGCCGCCAAGGATGCACAGCTCATTGGGCAGTTCGGCGTCGGGTTCTATGCCTCGTTTATCGTGGCCGACCGAGTGACGCTGGTCACCCGCCGGGCAGGCCTGGAGGCCGGTGAGGGTGTGCGCTGGGAGAGCGCAGGGCAAGGCGAATACGGCATCGAGACGGCGGAGAAGGCGTCACGCGGCACCGATGTCATCTTGCACCTGAGACTGGGCGAGGACGAACTGTTGTCCAGCTCGAAGCTGCGCCAGATTCTTCGTAAGTACTCGGACCACATTACGGTGCCCATCCTGATGCGGAAATCGAAGTGGGACGAGACGACCAAGACCAACGTGCTCACGGACGAGGACGAGCAGATCAATCAGGCGTCGGCGCTGTGGGCGAGGCCTAAGTCGGAAATTACCGAAGAGCAGTATCACGAGTTCTACAAGTACGTGGCGCACGACATCGAACCGCCGCTGGCCTATACCCATGCGAAGGTGGAGGGCCGCCAGGAGTACACGCAGCTGCTCTTTATCCCACAGCGGGCGCCCTATGATTTATGGGACCGCGATCATCGACACGGTATCAAGTTGTACGTCCGGCGGGTGTTCATCATGGACGACGCGGAGCAATTGATGCCGGCCTACCTGCGCTTTGTCCGGGGCGTCATCGACTCCAGCGATTTGCCGCTCAACGTCTCGCGTGAAATCCTGCAGGAGTCTCGGGACGTGGAGACGATTCGGGCGGCGTCGACCAAGCGCGTGCTCAGTCTCCTCGATGACCTAGCCGAGCACCACCCGGACAAGTACGCCACCTTTTGGAAGGAATTCGGCCGGGCGTTCAAGGAAGGTGTGGCCCAGCCGGGAGACAATCATGACCGCATCGCGAAGTTGGTGCGCTTCGCCTCGACCCAAGTGGATTCTGAGGAACAGTCTGTCTCGCTGTCCGACTACGTTGGCCGCATGAAGGACGGGCAGAGCGCTATCTACTACATCACCGCCGATGGCTATCCCGCTGCGAAGAATAGCCCCCATCTCGAGATCTTTCGCAAGACTGGTGTCGAGGTGCTGCTGATGTACGACCGGATCGATGAGTGGGTCGTGTCGACGGTCACCGAGTTCGAAGGGAAGGCGTTGCAGTCGGTTTCTCGCGGTGACCTGGACCTTGGCACGCTCGGTGCGGCGGGTGAGCAAGAGGCGCCTGCGGCGGCGGACGATGAACACACAGATCTGCTTGCACGTATCAAAGGTGCGCTCACGGATCGTGCTGGCGACGTGCGCGTGACGCATCGACTGACTGACTCCCCAGCGTGCCTGATCAGCGAGGCACACGGGATGAGCACCAACTTGGAGCGGCTGCTCAAAGCCTCGGGGCAGCAGGTGCCAACCACCAAGCCGATCCTTGAGATCAATCCGAGCCATCCGATCGTCGAGCGCCTGAAGAGCGAGTCGGACGAGAGTCGGTTCTCCGACTGGAGTCAGATCTTGTTCGACCAGGCGACGCTGGCGGAGGGCGGCCAGCTCGACGATCCCGCGACGTTTGTGAAGCGACTGAACGAACTGATGCTGGCACTTAGCGGCGGGCCTGTGTCCCGGATCTGGACACCCGGTGCGTAGCTATTCGGCGATCGGTTCGTGCTGGAAGGGCGCTTGTTGAATCGCGCGACATGGGCGCGGCCAGCCGAGGCGGGAACGTGACGGGGGCAGTATCCGTCCCTGATCAGCGATCAGTGCCTCCCGCAGTACGCGTCGGCAGCATCGTATTTTTACTGTTCGTCTTTCTGCTTGGCATCAAAGGGCTGGGAGAGGGATTCGAGCTGCTCGGCAGCGACCTGCTCGACAGCTTCTTCCGGACCACCGAGAATCCGTTTGTCGGGCTGATGATCGGCCTGCTGGCCACCACGCTCATGCAGAGCTCGTCGGTGACCACATCGATGGTGGTGGCGCTCGTGGCGGCTCCCGAGACCCCCCTTCCGCTGGCGAACGCAGTCCCCATGATCATGGGGGCCAATATCGGGACAACTGTGACGGCGACGATCGTGTCGCTCGGGCACGTGGGGCGCGTGGACGAGTTCCGGCGGGCATTCCCAGTCGCAATTTGTCACGACCTCTTCAACTATCTTGCGGTCGTCATACTCCTGCCGCTGGAACTGGTGACCGGCTATCTTCAAAGTGCGGCCGTCGCGATTGGGTCGATGGTTGAGGGCACGGCAGGCGTCACGTACCAAAGTCCAATCCGGGCGGCACTCGACGGTGGCTTCGCCCCGATGGAGGCTGCGGCGACGTCCCTCTTTCAGATTCAGGTCGGACAAGCCGTCTTTCTGCTTATTCTGAGCGGATTCCTCATCTTCGCAGCGCTCTACCTTCTGGTCAGGACGATGCGAACAGCCGCACACGGTCGTGTGGAGGTCATGGTGACCAGCCTGCTCGGCTCAAGCGCGTTGCTGGCGATGCTCATCGGTGTGGCCGTGACTGTCATGGTCCAGTCGAGCTCAATCACCACGTCCTTGCTGGTACCGCTGGCCGCCGCTGGCGTATTGCGACTTGAGCAGGCATTTCCGGTGACACTCGGCGCCAATATCGGCACTACGGTGACGGCGTTTCTCGCGGCGCTCGCGGTCTCAGGACCGAACGCCGCGGCCGGCCTTGAGATCGCGCTGGTGCACCTGTTGTTCAACCTCACGGGGATCCTGCTCGTCTATCCGGTGCCGCGTATCCGGCGGCTGCCGCTCCGCGCGGCGGAGGCGTTGACCGCCGTGGCGTTGCGGTCCAGGCGCATGGTCGTGGTGTGGGTCATGGTTTTGTTTTACGGCATTCCGACCATCGTGCTGGTTGTCAGCCGCTGGCTGAATTGAGCGGGAGGCGCCCATGTTAAAGGAACTCTTGAGTGTGTTTCGGAGCAGCAACCCCCTGCGGGCCATGGAGAAGGATTTCTCGGAAATGTTGGTCATCGGCTACGAGATGGTCATGTCGGCGGGTGAGATGTTCTTCACCGGCAACGCGACGCCCGAGAAGCGCACGGAGCTGTATCGTCGTGACGTGCGTGTGAACAAGCTCCAGCGGAACATTCGCAAACAGGTCGTCGCGCATCTGTCTGTCTCTGGCAATCCCTCAGACGTGCCGTATTCGTTGCTACTGGTCAGCCTTGTCAAGGACGTTGAGCGAATCGGTGACTACGCGAAGAATCTCGCCGAACTCGACGACATTCGATCAGCCGCACTCGGCGAGGACGACATCACACGTGAGCTGCAGCAGATTCGCGGGGACGTGGAGGCGTCGTTCAAGGCGTTGTCCGCGGTGCTTGGAAGGTCTGACCGCGAGCGGGCCGTCGAGCTGATACGGCAGGGCCGGGACACCGCCCACCGTTGCGACGCCTTGATCGGCCGCGTCGCCCGGAGTGACTACGACGCCCGCACAGCCACAGTGATCGTGCTGGGCACCCGGTACTACAAACGGGTCGGCGGGCACGTGCTGAACGTGCTGTCGAGTATTGTCATGCCGCTCCACAAGATCGACTACTACGATGAGGACGAAATACCCGCAGCCACCGACCCAAACTGACATCCGTCAGTTCGTGGAGCGTGCCGTTCGAGCTGGCCAGCACGCGGAATAGGCATGCAGAATAGGCATGCACTGTGCGGTGAGCAGCCACGTGCTCCTCCGGGCTAGCTCTGTGGTATACGGTAGGCACACGTCCGTCGCACAGCACATATGAGCCACACAGAAATGAGGTGCGTATGAGAACGCTCCGCGTCGCGCTCTTGTTGATCCCGCTCACCGTCGGCAGCGCAGCCGCGCAGACCGGGGACCCCCAGGCCGGCGAGGCATTCTGGGCAGGGGACGCCAGCCGCTGCCGGCAGTGTCACGGCGTGAACGGGGAAGGCGGCTTCGGGCCGGATCTTGCCGGTCGCGCGTTGACCGCGGCGCAGTTTACCCGGGCTGTTCGTAAGCCCTGGGGCGTGATGCCTTCCTTCATCGAGTCGCAGATCACCGATCAGGAGATCGCCGATCTGAGAGCCTACTTCGGCACCCTCCCGGCCCGCGATGAACCGGGTTCATGGAGGATTGAGATGCCGGCCGGAGCGCCCAGCGGGCAGCAGTTGGCGCTGGCCACTGTCGGATGCTTGCAGTGTCACGGCCCCCTGCTGAACGGGCCGCGGGATGACATGGGCGCGGTTGGTGCGAGTTACGAATGGTTCAGGGGCATGGTGTACGGCCATACCTCCGCGATGCCGCGGCACTGGGAACTGCTCGAACAGCCACCAGCCGTACGCGGGCGTATGGGTAACTTCTCACCCTCGCGCGTGCCCGAGTCCACGCTGCGGGAGATCTACGACTGGGCTCGCGATCTGGGATTCCGCGTCAAAATGATCGGACGGCTCAGCGCCGGCGCAGCCGGGCCGACGGGCGTGACGTACACCTTGAATGTGGAGAACGTCGGCCTTCCGGAGAAGGGCCTGACAGCGGAGGATGTGAGGGTGTCGCTCGTGGTGCCGGCAGGCGCGACCATCGTCAGCACGACCGGAGATGGCTATCAAGGTGTCAGCGTTGGCGAGCAGGCCAAGGCCAATGTCGCCGTATGGCAACTGCCGCGCATGGCCGTAACGGACCAGCAGGCCTACACGCTCACGCTGTCGCAGGCGGGGACGGCGGAAGACAATGTGCGAGGCTCAATACGGTGGACAAGTCCCGTGCTGAAGGCAGGTCCGAACGACACGGCGAACATCCCTCCGGCGCCACTCGTGCCGGTTCACTAGATTCCGGAGACGAGTCGGCGGGACCCGCCGAGGACGTCGCGGGTCGCAGGTCACATCCTGCGGCCCGTATGCCAGGCCCGGTGGCCGCAGACGAAGACCGACCGCGTCTCAGGCAGGTTCCGGGGGCGATGTCGAACTGGTCAAGAGCGCCAGGATCTCGTCCCCGTAGGTGTTCCGGCGCCAAGGGCCGAAGTCTTTGATTGTCGCCAGTTCGGTGCGCGTCCTGGGTGCACGGCGGGCCAGGTCCTGCAGCGCCGTCCGCGGCACAATCACGTCAGACTCCACGCCACGGGCGCGTGCACGCTCCTTCCGCCATGTGTGCAGGCGATCGTAGCGATCGCGCACGGCTTCGGGTTCGCGTGCCTCTCGAGGGGGGTACTGGGCCGGAGCCTGGAGGCCCTGCGCAACGGCGTGCAGCAGCGCCCGCCCGTGTCGACGCACCTGCTCTGGTGCCAAGCCCGGCACACTCTGCAAATCTTCCACGCGCCGCGGCGCGCGGCGCGCGAGTTCCAGTAGCGTTGCCTCTGCCATCACCTTAAAAGGAGGGCGGTCCAGCCGCTCGGCTTCACCTTCGCGGTAGCTGAAGAGTACGTCAAGCACCGCCGCCTGCTGCGGCGACAGGTCTCGCGCCCCCTTCGCGCGCCAGAACGTCGGCGATGATGACTGTACGGCGTGCTCTTCGTCACGCCCCCGTGCCAGCCGCTCGAATTCTTCGTGGGCCTCTGGCCAGCACCCGGAGCCAGTGAGCTCGTCGAATTGTTTGTCGCGCAAGGCCGCGAGATAGTGCGTGTCGAGGCGCGCGTACTCCAGCTGCTCTAGCGTCAGGGGGCGACGCTTCCAGTCGGCCCGCTGGTATTTCTTGTTCATCGTCACGCCGAAGTGGGTGCTGAGAATCGGGGCGAGGCCGACCTGCGGCCAGCCGAGCGTGCGGGCGGCGGTCATGGTGTCGAAGACGTTTGCGAACTCGAACTGGTAGTCGCGCCGGAGGCAGACGAGGTCGTTCTCTGCCGCATGAAAGATCTTCTGCTGGTGAGGATTGGCGAAGACGGGCGCGAGCGCGCGCAGATCCGGGAGCGCAATCGGGTCAACGATGTAGTCAGCCACTGACGTGGAGATCTGGATGAGGCAGATACGCTCTCGGTACGCGTGCAAGCTGTTGGATTCGGTGTCGACCGCGACAACCGAGGCGCGGGCAAGCGCGCGCGCGAGCTGATCGAGGCTATGCGGATCGGCCACGAGCGCGATCGGCGACAGGGCCATCTACTCCTGACCCGCTGGCGTGCCGTCGTCGTCGGATGACTCCTCCAGCATGCGGCGTACAAGCTCCTTCTTTCGCGCCTGAAATTCCTCGCTGGTGAGGAAACCCTGCGTCGACAGATCGGCCAGGGATCCAAGCTGGGAGATGAGTTCGCCCTGGGGCGCCTGTTGCAATGCCTTCGACGCCAGCGCGAGTCGGTGCGTCCGAAATTCGTCGGCGGTCAGAAGCCCGCGATTGGACTTGTCGGTAAGGGCGTTGAGCTGGGACACGAAGTCCGTATCGTGGCTGCCATCGTTGGTGCCGTCGGACTGCTCGCCGGATGCCACTGCGAGCAAGTGCTCCCGGCGCTTGATGAGGTACACCGGAAAGGCCGCGATCCAGCACAGCAAGCACGCCAGGAACCACCCGGTGGGGCCCATGTTGAAGAAGCCCGTCGTGCTGCCTTTCTTGATCCCGATATTTCTGGAATCGATCAGTACCCAGACGCTAGTCCCAAACACGACGGAAAACGGCAGCAGATCAATCATTGGGCGCGCTCTGGGGAACGGTCAGTCGGTACCTTGGCGAAGCTTCTCGACCTTGGCGTCCCGTTCCGACGCGAGGCGCTCGCGCTCGCGGCGGAACTGACTCGACATCACGTCGAGTTCGGCAGGGTCGGCTCCAAGAAGTCTGTTCATTGCGGACTGCTGCAGGATCTCCTGCTCGGCAATCTTCGAATCATAGAGGCTGCGCACTTCAGCGATGGCAGCCTTCTGCTCGTCAGTCACCGGTCGTGTGGAGACACCTTCCTCCGCATCTTTCTTGCGAAGGCGCTCCATGGCCAGTTCGACGGCGGACTTGGGCGCGCGGGCGTCGGACACCCCTTCAGCTTACCCGTCCTTGGGATTCTGGTGAAGACCGGTCGAACCTGTGGCGGTTTAGTGCTTCTCCCGCACGATGCGTCGTGTCCCTCCGTGGCACGGCCGCCTATTGATGCACCATGGCCATGCCCGCGGCCGGATATCTGGTGCCGGCGGCCACGCCAAGGGGGGCGGTGGCTTCGATCTCCGCGATGTCGTCGGCTTCGAGGCGCACGGCGTCGGCGGTGGAATTCTCTTCGACACGCGACCGATGTTTCGAGCCAGGAATGACGACCACGTCGGGGTGGGTCAGCAGCCAGGCCAGCGCGAGTTGTGCGGGTGTGCAGCCCTTGCGCGCCGCGATTGCCTCGATCTTGTGCACGAGTGTGAGGTTCTGCTGAAAGTTCTCGCCTTGAAAGCGCGGTTGTTTGTGACGCCAGTCATCAGCGGGGATGTCGTTGTGTGAGCGAAAGCGTCCGGTCAGGAACCCCCGCCCCAAGGGACTGTAGGCGACGAACGTGATTCCACGCTCCGCGCACAGCGGGAGCAGCTCGGATTCCGGATCGCGCGACCACAGCGAGTACTCGGTTTGCAGTGCCGCAATCGGGTGTACCGCCACGGCCCTCCGGATAGTGCTCGGCGCGGCCTCCGACAACCCGAGATAGCGCACCTTGCCAGCCCGGACGAGTTCAGCCATGGCGCCCACGGTGTCTTCAATGGGGACTGTCGTGTCGACGCGGTGCTGGTAATACAGGTCGATCGTGTCGACGCCGAGTCTGGCCAGCGACGCGTCACAGGCACGTCGTACGTACTCGGGCGAACCGTTGATGCCGAGGAAGGCCCCATCGTCACTGCGCATGTTGCCGAACTTGGTGGCGAGCACAACCCGGTCGCGTCGGTCCTTGATCGCGCGGCCCACAAGCTGCTCGTTCGTGAACGGCCCGTAGATATCCGCGGTGTCGAGAAAATTCACACCCAGGTCGAGAGCGCGGTGGATAGTGGCAACCGACTCTTCGTCGTCACGACCGACGTAGAAGTCGGACATGCCCATGCAGCCAAGGCCGATTGACGAGATCTGAGGTCCGTTCGTACCGAGTTGGCGGTGTTCCACGTAGTGCTCCTTCCGACGTGCTCGCGTTGACGACGATCTCAGCCTGCGACCCTATCATGCGTGCCTAGCAGGCTGCTGAAAAACTCCGTGAAATGGGATCGACAGATCGATCCCGGCGTACTACCATGCTCCCAACACCGCTGAAGGGAGCCCCATCATGCGCGGACACGATGAGCAAAGCACTCACATGTTCAGCTACCTGTCGCCGGAACAGCGCGTGCCAGCCGACCATCCGCTCCGCGCGGTTCGCGCGCTGACGGACGAAGCGCTGAGAACGATGTCGCGCAGGTTCGCCGGCCTGTACGCCAACACAGGGCGTCCGTCGATCCCGCCGGAACAGCTGCTGCGCGCGTTGTTGCTGCAGGTGCTCTACACGGTGCGGAGCGAGCGGCTGCTGATGGAAGAGCTCAATTACAACCTGCTGTTCCGCTGGTTCGTGGGCTTGAATTTGGACGACCCGGTTTGGCATCCCACCACGTTTACCAAGAATCGCGACCGGCTGCTGGCGGGCGATCTCGCGGCCGCCTTCTTTGATGCGGTGCAGGCCCACGCGCGGGCGGCCGGGCTGCTCTCGGACGAACACTTCACTGTGGATGGGACCCAATTGGAAGCGTGGGCCAGCCTGAAGAGCTTTCGGTGCCGGGACGCGGCGGAGAGCGACCCGCCCGATGACCCCGGGAATCCCACGGTCAACTTCCACGGGGAGCGGCGGCGCAACGACACGCACCAGTCGACGACCGATCCGGAGGCGATGCTGCCTCGGAAGGGCCAGGGGAAGGAAGCCAAGCTGGCGTATCTGGGCCACGTGCTGCTGGACAATCGACAGGGACTTGTCGCCAACGTCTGCGCGACTCACGCGACGGGGACCGCCGAACGCGAGGCAGCGGCGCTGTTGCTGGAGGCCAGCGCGCCGCCGGGCAGCACGGTCGGGGCGGACAAGGGCTACGATGTGGCAAGCTTTGTGGCCGCTGTCCGTATCCGGGCCGTCACGCCCCACGTTGCTCAGAAGGTCCGCTGGAGTGCGATCGATGGCCGGACCACGCGGCATGCGGGCTATCACGTCAGTCAGCGGAAACGGAAACTCGTAGAACAGGTCTTTGGCTGGATGAAGACCGTCGGCGGCTTGCGCAAACTCCGGCATCGCGGTGTCGCCCTCGTGGATTGGCAGCTTACCTTCGCCGCCACGGTCTATAACTTGGTCCGGCTGCGGAATCTGGAGGCGAGGTGTCCCTGATCACCGGCCGCGCGTGTCGCCGGCCCCTTGATCGGGGCCAGCGCACAGCCGTGCGCACCGTTGTCGGTCGGTGGTGACTCGCATGATCCTTAGAAAACGGCCCGATCACCCGGGTTCTTCAGCAGCCTGCTAGTACTCGGTCGTGGTACTCCTGCGGGGTGGTGAGGGGACTGGTGGTTGTGTACGCCTTGGATCGACCGACGCGGGTTCCGATTGCGGTTTCTCGGGAGCTACGCGCTCATGAAACCCGCGCTAGCTTGGCAACGCGCGCGCATTCTGCTAGATATCGCATGGCCGCGTCGACGCCCCCGTCCTGATGCGGGATACCGGCGACCGCCAGCGCCATCTCCACGCCTCCCAACGTTCCGAGCAGCGTCAGATCATTGAAGTCGCCAAGATGCCCGATGCGAAAGACCTTGCCACTCAGCTGGCCCAGTCCAACGCCAAGCGAGAGGTCAAACCGCCCGAGCGCCGTCTCGAGCACCAAGGATGAGTCGTGCCCCTGCGGCATCATGACCGCCGTCAGCGCCGAGCTGTACTCCGCAGGATTCGCACAAAGGACCTCGAACTGCCAGGCACGCACAGCACGCCTCGTGGCCTCGGCGTGGCGCGTGTGACGGGCGAATACGTTCTCAAGCCCCTCGGCCTCAAGCATCACGAGCGCTTCCTGCAGCCCGAACAGGAGGTTGGTCGCCGGTGTGTACGGAAAGAAACCTTTCTGGTTCGCGGCGAGGATCGGTTCCCAATCCCAGTAGCTGACCGGCAGTCGCGCGCTGCCCCGCGCCGCACGCGCCTTATCGCTCACGGCGTTGAAGCTCAGCCCCGGTGGCAACATCAACCCCTTCTGTGATGCCCCGACCGTGACATCAACACCCCACTCATCGTGGCGATAGTCGATCGAACCCAGCGAGGAGATCGTATCGACCAGCAGCAGCGCGGGATGGTGCGCTGCATCGATCGCCCGACGCACCGCCGCGATGTCACTGGTGACGCCTGTCGAGGTCTCATTGTGGACAACGCACACCGCCTTGATCGCATGCTGGGCGTCTGCCGCAAGCTCGGCTTCAATCTCTGCCGCGTTGACACCGTGGCGCCAGTCGCCAGGGAGAAACTGTGGCGTGAGCCCCAGGCTGTCCGCAATCTTCTTCCAGAGCGTGGAGAAATGCCCGGTCTCATACATCAGAACCCGGTCGCCAGGAGACAGGGTATTGGCGAGCGCCGCTTCCCAGGCGCCAGTGCCAGATGCAGGAAAGAGCACAACCGGATGGGTGGTTCGAAGCACGGACGCGAGCCCACGAAGGACGTCGAACGTCAGCGCTTGAAACGTCGGTCCGCGGTGATCGATGGTCGGTGCGGCCATCGCCCGGAGCACGCGCTCAGGTACGTTCGTCGGTCCAGGTACCTGCAGAAAGTGTCTACCGCTCTTGAGTGCCATCAGATCAATATAGCGTACGGGTGTCGCCGCTCCCTATGCTCGGTTCGGTCTTGCATGTCGAAAACGCTGCAGGATACTTCTGGTGACGCTCACAATACGACTGTGCACGATCGCACAGTATCCGCTCTGAGCGGCATACTGGCGCGTCAGGAGGCGGGCGAAGGATGCGAATATTTCGCCCTACGGACTGCCCGCGACGGGCAACCTCTGGCCGTCACGACACAAATAATCCGAGTCGGATATGCTGATCCCATGGAGCGCACAGCCGAATTTTTCGTAGGCCAAATCGTCCACCACAAGGTGTTCGGCTATCGGGGTGTCGTCTTTGATGTCGATGCCACGTTTCAGGGCACCAATGAGTGGTACGACGCCGTCGCGCGATCTCGTCCCCCGAGGAACATGCCGTGGTACCACGTGCTTGTCGATGGGGCGGAGCACACGACGTACGTGGCCGAGCGGCATCTTGAGTCCGACGAATACGGTCGGCCGATCACACATCCCTTGGTCGCCGAGTTGTGTGGCGAGTTTCACGAGGGGCGCTATACCCTGCGACACACGGTTCAGTAGCGCGCCTGCGACGGTGTCACAGCAACACGCGCACACGAAAGGGTTTCTGCATGCCGCGCGTCGAGTTCGATCAGCTTCCCGATGATGCCCGGCTTTGGATCTTTTCGGCAGCGCGCCCGCTGAACGAATCCGAACAGGGCCAATTGCTGGCAATCGTCGACCGATTCATCGACCAGTGGGGGGCGCACACCGTTCCGCTGACCGCTGGGCGTGAGATGCGATACGACCGATTTCTATTCGTCGCCGTCGACCAGCGCCAGGCTGGGCCCTCTGGCTGTTCGATTGACGCGCTCTTCCGTCAGACGACAGCCCTCGAACAGGAGATAGGGGTCGAGTTGTCGGACCCTGCGCCTGTGCTGTTCCGACGGGGACCCGCTATCGAGCGGGTGCCGCGTGACCAGTTCGCCACACTGGCTGCAGCGGGCTCGGTGGATCTCGACACGACCGTCTTTGACAACACACTGACCTCAGTCGGCGATGTCAGGGCTGGTCGATGGGAAACGCGGCTCGCCAACGCCTGGCACGCGCGCGCCTTCTTCCCAGCCTAAACGGCCGTCGGTGATGTCGCGCCCTTGATCTGCGTACGGTGCATGATGCGCCGCGCGCCCGCGTCGAACGCGTAGCGCCGATGCATCGTCGTCCGGTTATCCCACATGACCAGATCGCCCGGACACCATTGGTGATACCACGTCAAACGGTCCTGTGTGGCGACTGCCCAGATCTCATCCAGCAGCGCGTCGGATGCCTCGATCGAGAGGCCGTCGATGTACGCGTTGCGCCGTCGGCCCAGATACAGCCCCTTCTTGCCCGTTTCGGGGTGAAAACACACCAGCGGATGCAGCGTGCCTGGCGAGGTTCTGGGATCATCTGTGGGCGCGACGCCGGCGCGGAGGTAACCACCACTGTTATAGGTACCGTCGTGTTTAACGCGAAGGCCCACGACCCTGTGCTTCAACGCGTCCGGGAGCGCAGCGTACGCGCCGGTCATGGTCGTGAAGCCGGTCTCTCCGCCACTGGCAGGGGTCTCAAGCGCGTACAACACGCTGGCCATCGGCGGCTCGGGAAGGTACGACATGTCGGTATGCCACGCGGCTTCGCCAGAGCCGAGGCTGCCGATCGCTACACCATCTTCGACCACGTTTGACACGACATAGATCTCGGGATGCCCGGGAACGAAGCGCCTCCCGTTCTCCTGAATCGGCGCTTGCTCAAGCGTGCCGACCCGCTGGCTGAACGCGACCAAATCCGCGTCGCCGAGCTGCTGGTTCCGCAACAGCAGCACCTCGTGGTCGAGCCAGACACGGCGCAGTTCCCCAAACACGTCCGAATCGACGTCCCGTAGATCCACTCCTGTGACCTCGGCGCCGAGCGCGGCCCCCGTGGGTATGGCCGCTATGGGGTCAGCACGCATCGCTCCCTCCTTCCACCTGCGATTCTGGCGGCTCCGTGGCGGCTCAGCGCCGGCTCAGAGCCGCAGCCACTCATTGAGCGCCACGGACACGGAAACGCACGCGGCAGCGATCACCGTCATGTACACACCGGCCCGAGCCATGTCCTTGATCGAAAAATAGCCTGCCGAGTACGGAATGACCGTTGTCGGCCCCTCACTCACGAGAATGAACGCCAGCGACGAGGTGAAGGCGGCCGGCGCCACGATAGACCAGGCGTCGAGACCCAGATCGAGCGACAGCGCGACGAGAATCGGAATGATAATGCTCGCGGTCACCGTGTTGCTCGAAAACATCATATGGAGGCCCGCCACGGCCAACACGATTACAAACGGCCGGAGCAGCATTGGCACGACCGTGATCTCACCCAGCAGGAGCCACGCCAGCCAGCGGGCCGCGCCGGTGTCGAAGACCGCGAGACCGAGCGAAAGCCCTGCCACGATCAACATGATTCCACCCCAGTTGATGTCCTGCTCCGCCTCTGTCCAGCTTAGGACGCGCATGCCCGGCATGAAGAGCGCGAGACCACCCGCCAGCGCCACCGCCTCGATCGGTGGTGCGATCCGACCGCCGGTCCATACCGACAGCATTGGGGTCACGAGCCATGTGGCAATGACGACACCGAACACCAGCAGCGTGCGCCGCTCGATTGGTCGGAGGCGTCCGAGCGTGTCGAGACGGCGCCGGATGTCGTTGGCGTCTATCGGCAGCCGCTCAACTTCCGGCGGAAAGAGCCACAGAAGCAAACGCCAGCCAAACGGCACCATGAGAATGCTCGCGGGCACGCCATAGGCCATCCAGTGGGTGAACGACACGTCCACCTGGGCGAGCTGGCCAAGCTGCGCAATCGCAACCAGGTTCGCGCCGGTGCCAGCCGGCGTGGCAATGCCGCCGATCAACGGGCCGAACGCGACCGCGATCATGAGGGCTCGTCCGAACGAACTCTCCCCCGGTCGCATGTTTGCGTCACGCAGCAGGCCGACACCGAGTGGCAGTAGCATCGCCGCCGCCGCCATGTCAGTGATCCACCATGAAAGAAAACAGCCCGACGCAAGCACGCCGAGCAGGACGCGGTCCGTACGGGAGCCGACGCGATAGAGAATCTGGTAGACGAGCCGCGTGCCGAGCCCGGAGCGGGTGAACGCCGCTGACAAAATCAGCACACCGATAAAGAACGTGATGATCGGATCGCCGAAGCCAGCCCTGACCACCTCCCGGTATGTCGCCAGCTGCAGAAGCGGGATGAGCATGACGACCAGCAGAGACGTAACGGCGAACGGTACAGCCTCACTCACCCATAGCGTCACGGCAAAAGCCATGATCGCGAGGCAGGCCTTTCCCCCCGTCGTCAGCGGGATCGACAGGCCGGCGCGCTCGAGTGGCGCCGGCTCGGGCAGCAAACAGATTCCGACCAGCAGCACAAGCGCCCCGATGAGCGGCACGAACTTGCGGTCGATCGTCGCGGAGACGTGGGCCGGCGACACCTGCTCATCGGTCATCAGCGCGCATCATATCCGGCATCGCCTTGTGTGTTGCCGTGCACAGAGACGGATCAAGACAGCTCGAGTCACCAGCGTCCGCACGGCCTCGGCCAACTGCTCCGCGAGTCGAACCGCTTCTCTGGACAGACTCCTCAATTCCGAGTACTGATCCGTTGCATTCCCTGATGACGCAACCTGCTCGTCGACCAGGCCGGATACTCGCGGTGGTGTCACTCGTCACGGTGGCCGTGGCCGGCGTGTACGTGGCTGCGCCCACGGGCCAGGCGGCCCTCGATGCCCTGGGACCGCCCGCGCTGTACACCACCCTCGTCGAGGGCGAGGTGCAGCCGGCTGGACACATCCAGGACCAGAGGATCACTGTCGACCGCTTCGAGTTCGCATTCACCGATGGCGACCTGTATGTGCTCTCGCCTATCGCCGACCGACCCTCGATCGCGGTGTTTCTCGGCGACGGCGTGGTGACGTCCTACCCGCCTGACGGCGTAGAGCATCAACAGCTCGAGAAGTTTCTCGACGACGAGGATCGGCTCGAGGAGCCGTTCGACCGACTGATCTTCTGGCTGACCGACGACGTCGGCGTTCGCCTCCTCGCACTCGCGGACGCCACCTTGGGACGGGAAGCCGACGACGCGCAGGACCTGCTTGAGGATCGCCGAGAGGCGCTGCTCGAACACGAGCGGAAGAACCCGGATGCCCGAGTGCTCGCTGATCTGTTGTCGGTGGATGACACGAATCCCGGACCGGGGCCCCGACCGTTTTTTTACGCGGAACTTGACACCGACGACCACGGATGGGTGTCGATTGAAATCGAACCGCACGAGCGGGAAGAGGTCACGCTCACGCAGTTCGACCGCAGACGCAGGATTACCGATGTCTGGATGGCATTCCACGCCTTGTCGGACTTCGACGACGACGTGCAAGCGACAGCGTTCGACGGGTTTCCGCGAGACCCCGAGACCGCTGGGAAGTTCGACACGGGCGATGACGATGACGATGACGACGACTGGAATGCTCGGGATCTGGGGCTCGCACCCAGGCCGCGCACCCCGGACCACGAAGGGTGGACTCGACAGGTAACGGTCTCCCGCACCGATGTTGATCTCGCCCTGAACGGGAGCGGCGATGCCAAGGCCAGTGCCGCCCTCGTCATTGAGCCGCTCGAATCGCTCACCACGCTTCGCCTGCGCATCGCGTCTGCACTCAAGGTCACTGATGTCCGCCTGCAACTCGCGCTGCCGGACAATCTGGAGAACGTACGCGACGTGACCCTGCTCACGGGACGCTCCGACGACGCTGACGAGCCGGTTGGGCTCACCGGCCAACCGGTGCACTACGTGCAGGAGATACACCGTCGGCGCCTGGACGACGACACCCACGAGCCGTGGGTGACCGTCGAGCTTCCCAGACGATTCGCGCCAGGTGAACGTTTCGTGGTCGAGTTGGCGTACGAGGGCGAACTGCTCGAGTACCTCAACGACGGCCTGAACTACATCCTCAAAGATGCCCAGAACTGGTTGCCACGGCACGTCCACACCCGCGGCACGCCAGGGGGGCGCACGAACCTGACCTATCGCGTGCCTGAAGGATTTCGTGTCGCGAGCGGCTCGACGCTCGTCGATGAGCAGGTCGTCGATGGCACGCGTGTCATGCGGTGGGTGTCTGACAACCCGGTGCCCAGCATGTCGTTTAACTTTGGGCGGTTCAACATCACGGAGGCTGACTACGACGGTCCAACCGCGATCACGGTGTATGGCGACAGTCGCCGGCGAGGGTTTGCCCCTGGGAACCGCGCCAAGACGCTTGCCGACCTGACGGGCGCGATGCAAACCTTTACCGACTACTTCGGCCCGTATCCGTTCGATTCGCTCCTCGTGACCGAAACCCCTACGTACAACGGCATCGCATTCCCAGGGCTCGTGCTCCTGTCATTTCAGGCGTTTGGCGAGCTGCATACCGGCGAGGCGGCACTCTTCCGCGCGCACGAAGTGGCTCACCAGTGGTGGGGCATCGCCACCGCTTATAAGGACTACCGGGACCAGTGGCTGTCGGAGGGATTCGCGGAATACTCGGCGGCCCTCTTCGCCCTGAACGGCTTGAACGGGGAAGACCAGTTCCTGGAGGTGCTCGATGCCTGGCAGAACGACGTGCTCGGAAAGATCGACCTGGGGCAAGCGCTCGGACGGCACTACGGCTTCGACCCCGCAGCAATGCGCGAGAGCGACGGCCATGACTCCGGGCCGCTCGCGGTTGGCTATCGATTAAGTTCCGGGCAGACGCCTTTCGACTACCGGCTGATCGTCTATGAAAAGGGCGCCTTCGTGCTCCACATGCTCCGCATGCTGTTGATCGATCTCGAGACCGGCGACGACACGCGCTTTCGCGACCTGATGCGCACCTTCGTCGCCGACCATCGTGACGAACCCGCGAGCACCGACACCTTCGAAGCCGCTGTCACGGAGGCGCTTGGAGAACCGATGGACTGGTTCTTCGACCAGTGGGTCTACGGCGTGGATGTGCCCACCTACCGGCCTGATCTAGAGGTATCGCGTTCTTCCGATCCGGAGCACCCGTTCGTGCTCCAGGGCACCATCGAGCAAGAGGATGTGCCCGATGGGTTTGGCATGCCGGTCCCGATCCTCTTTCGGTTCGACGACCGGCCACCCATCGCGCACCGCGTGTGGGTTGGCGCCGATACCGTCGACGTGGAGATTTCGCTTCCCGCCGAGCCTGCCGAGGTCGAGTTCAACTACCACCACGGCGTGCTCGCCGACGTGCGCTAACACATGGCTCGCGTGCACCTCATGACTCGATGAGACAGGCCGCTTGGTGCGACTGTCAGCTCCGCCACCGGCCATGAGGCAGGGCACCTCCGGCGCAAACCGTAGTCAGGCGCCAGCCGCGACGCGAGCCTAGCGTGCTGCTGAACAACTCAGAGCTTGGCAAGATCTCCAAGGAGCAGCGCGCCGGGGAGTGGCCGGTGTGGCAGACCAGCCTGCACAATCCGAGTTTCTCGGCCTACGCCAAGCTGTGTGGCGGCCACGGCATACGCGTGACCAAGATCGAGCAGTTGCGCCCGGCGCTCGACGAGGCGCTGGCTCGGAAGGGCCCAGCACTGGTCGAGATCATCACCGATGTCGACCTGATATAGGGCCGGGCCGGGCGGCCGGAACATGGCGCGGATTTCGTGAGCGCGTAGCTCCCGAAGAACCCCAGGCGGTCCTCTCCTGCCAGGGGGAGCGCCGCGATCGCCTGCTAGGCAGAAGTGAAATCCGCCCTAGCTGTTCCAGCCGCGACCCGACCAATGCGCTGATCGTAGCGTGTGTCCGAGCGTGTTTCCGCCCCGCCTAACGCGGGTTGGCCTGCCCGTATTCGATGGCGAAGCGTTGCCGGTCCGGGTTGCCCTGACCGAGCGCAGTGGCTTCCTCGGTAGCGCGGTCCACGTCCCAGTGGTCCACAGCGATCCGCTTCACCAGCCACATCGTCGCCGCTCGGCCGCCGCCGGCGCAGTGCACGAAGGCGGGCTCGGCACCTTCCGACGTGATGGCGTCGAGAAACTGCTCGGCCACGACTGGATCAGCCGACCCGTCGTACGGAATATGGAAGTACTTCATCCCGGTCGCTGCGACGGCGGCGGCCTCCTGCTCAACGTTCGCACCCTCCTCGGTGGCACGCCGCAGGTTGATGATCGAAGCGAATCCCATCTCCTCGATCTCTGGGATCGCGGTGGGCGTGATCGCCCCCGCACAAGCGATGGTCGTGCCGATGCGAGCGAAGTTTCGGATTCCTTCCACCTCTTCGCGAACAACCTCCTGGCCGAAGATCGGGCTCGCGAGGAGTCCAACCATCACGACTGACGCGGCGCCGAGTATCGATAAACGCATGCAGAGCTCCTTTGAGGTCCGGGTTTGGACAATACGGACTATACAATGAGCCGGTGTTCTCGGCGAGGCCGTCCGGTCGCTGGACTTTTTCAGGAAAGAGGAGGATCTACAGTGCGCCTAATGAACCTTACGTTCGGTGTAATAGCAGTCAGCATGCTCAGTACGGGACTCGGATTCGCGCAGGGGGCCGCGGAAACGCCTCCGATGACCTTCTTTCTGGCGAGCGTGGGGTCCGGAGAAGGGGCCGATTTAGGTGGGTTGGCCGGAGCCGACGCGCACTGTCAGATGCTTGCCGACGGCAGGGGGGCAGGCGATCACACGTGGCGCGCCTATCTGAGCACCCAGGGTGCCAACCCGGTGAATGCGCGCGACCGCATCGGCACGGGCCCGTGGCATAACGCGAGGGGCGCCCTGGTGGGGCAGAACGTCGATGAAATACACGGCATGGGGCATCGGTTTACGTCCATGACGATGCTCGATGAGGCGGGAAGGATGATCCCAGGTGGGGGATACGCGCCAAACCGGCACGATGTTCTGACTGGCTCGGGGCCGGACGGCACTGCGTTCCCGGGTGGTGAAGACATGACGTGCGGCAACTGGTCGAGCAGCAGCACCGGCAAGGCCCGGATCGGTCACCACGACCGCGCGGCGTGGAATTCGGCCCACGACAGCCGTGGGTGCAGCCAGGAGGAATTGCGGGCGTCCGGTGGGGACGGCCTGTTCTACTGCTTCGCTGCTGATTAGAGAGGCTCTTTCGTGTGTTCGCCGGTGACGGCGCTGTCGCACCGACAGTGCCGCCATCGGCGGCCACTCCCGACTGACCCCCTGACGCATTTTGCTGACGGCTAGCGCACGTCGGCCAGCACGCCGTCGTGGTGGTTGAACTCGACCTCGGAGGGCTAGCAGCGACGACCGAGAATACCGCCTGTATTTGAGGGAGAAGCAACGCCGGCCCCGAGGATGCATCGCTCGCCGAATGCCGACGGACTTTAACCACGGGCTGCTAAGGCCGGGACGACAGGAAACACTAGCCGGGTCCGACGTGAACGGAAGTTTCGATTATGCGACCCTCTCCCGTCGGCAGAAGTAGAAGAACAAAGAATGGCGATAATTTACTCGGTCCCGCTGGTTCTGCTATTCGTGCTGGTTCTTATCCCTTGCATGTTGTTGGGGCTATCGGGAGTGTGGTTAACGCGTCGCAATAACTGGATGCTCGACGCGGATGACAACGAGATCATCTCCCTCACCCATGCTTTCGCCGGTGTGCTCTACGCGGTTGCCCTCGGTTTGATGGTGGTCAACGTGCAGTCAGATTACACCGAAGTCGAAATGGTGGTTATGAAGGAAGCCTCTCTCGCTGAAGATCTGTATATCGATTCGGAAGGTTTGCGAGGTTCTGCGAGTAACGAGATCCAGTAACTGGTAATCGACTATGTCGATACCGTGGTCGATGAATGGGAGACGATTTCTCAGGACAATATTCTGGAGTTGCCATCTCACGAAGCCGTGGATGATCTGGCCTATCGCATTATCGAATATGAACCGCAGGGCGACAAGGAGTTGATCATCTATGCCGAGATGCTGGGAGGGATCAATGAAATGCTTGATTACCGCCGGGAACGCTTACATCTCGGCGTGGATGGTGTCGGGCCCGTAACCTGGATAGTGGTGGCTATGGGTGCATTAATCACTATTGGCATGGCCTGGTTTTACAACACCAGGAGTGCGCGTGCGCATTACTACCTGGTGGGGATGATGTCGCTGATGTTCGGGCTGATGATTTTTCTGATAATAGCCATGGATCATCCGTTGCTAGGACAATTCAGTGTGGATAACAGTCCGTTCCTGGAGGTCAAGGAAGATATCGCAATCTGGAACACCGAGTTTCACGGCGCTTGGAATTTTCGAAATTCCAACTTTACAGATCGATGGATAAGGTAAGAACCAAAGGAAACAGACGTGTTTGATTGATCGCAATTGCTGTAGCGGGCGGATTCAGATTCACTGAAAATACCCGGGCGGTACGGACAAGCGGTGTGAGCAGGGTCCGACCACGACGGCAGATGATAATGACTGTCATCGAAGTCAAGCGTGCTCTGGTTGATCGATTTGCTGCCAGGTGGTGCGCCTTTTCCTGGGCTAAATCAATTCAGCCGCATACGCGCGTATGACCGGCCATGAGGCAGGGCACCTCCTCTGCAAACCGGCTCCGCTCGAACCACGCACCGACACGAATGGCACCTCTAGCAGGCTGCTGAAAAACTCCGTGAAATGGGATCGACAGATCGATCCCGGCGTACTACCATGCTCCCAACACCGCTGAAGGGAGCCCCATCATGCGCGGACACGATGAGCAAAGCACTCACATGTTCAGCTACCTGTCGCCGGAACAGCGCGTGCCAGCCGACCATCCGCTCCGCGCGGTTCGCGCGCTGACGGACGAAGCGCTGAGAACGATGTCGCGCAGGTTCGCCGGCCTGTACGCCAACACAGGGCGTCCGTCGATCCCGCCGGAACAGCTGCTGCGCGCGTTGTTGCTGCAGGTGCTCTACACGGTGCGGAGCGAGCGGCTGCTGATGGAAGAGCTCAATTACAACCTGCTGTTCCGCTGGTTCGTGGGCTTGAATTTGGACGACCCGGTTTGGCATCCCACCACGTTTACCAAGAATCGCGACCGGCTGCTGGCGGGCGATCTCGCGGCCGCCTTCTTTGATGCGGTGCAGGCCCACGCGCGGGCGGCCGGGCTGCTCTCGGACGAACACTTCACTGTGGATGGGACCCAATTGGAAGCGTGGGCCAGCCTGAAGAGCTTTCGGTGCCGGGACGCGGCGGAGAGCGACCCGCCCGATGACCCCGGGAATCCCACGGTCAACTTCCACGGGGAGCGGCGGCGCAACGACACGCACCAGTCGACGACCGATCCGGAGGCGATGCTGCCTCGGAAGGGCCAGGGGAAGGAAGCCAAGCTGGCGTATCTGGGCCACGTGCTGCTGGACAATCGACAGGGACTTGTCGCCAACGTCTGCGCGACTCACGCGACGGGGACCGCCGAACGCGAGGCAGCGGCGCTGTTGCTGGAGGCCAGCGCGCCGCCGGGCAGCACGGTCGGGGCGGACAAGGGCTACGATGTGGCAAGCTTTGTGGCCGCTGTCCGTATCCGGGCCGTCACGCCCCACGTTGCTCAGAAGGTCCGCTGGAGTGCGATCGATGGCCGGACCACGCGGCATGCGGGCTATCACGTCAGTCAGCGGAAACGGAAACTCGTAGAACAGGTCTTTGGCTGGATGAAGACCGTCGGCGGCTTGCGCAAACTCCGGCATCGCGGTGTCGCCCTCGTGGATTGGCAGCTTACCTTCGCCGCCACGGTCTATAACTTGGTCCGGCTGCGGAATCTGGAGGCGAGGTGTCCCTGATCACCGGCCGCGCGTGTCGCCGGCCCCTTGATCGGGGCCAGCGCACAGCCGTGCGCACCGTTGTCGGTCGGTGGTGACTCGCATGATCCTTAGAAAACGGCCCGATCACCCGGGTTCTTCAGCAGCCTGCTAGTGATCAGGTTGCGAATTGGCTTGTGCACTGAGGGCGGTGAGGCGCCCGGCTGGCCAGCGCGGATTTCATGTCATGGATTGGGGCTATTTGAGAGCCACGCGCTCGTGAAATCCGCGCCAGGCGCGACGAGGGAGCATGCCGAGCGCATGTGAGCGAGGGGCAACGCCGCCAGGCGGGAGGCATCGCCGACCGAATGCCGAGCTGATTCGCAACCAGACCATTAACTCGTTGTCGGCAGGTGCGCGCGTCCGGCCGACAGCAGTCCCCGCCAGAGGTCAAGCAAGTACCCCCGCGGATCACGGCTGTCACTCAGGAATCGATATCGGAGAACGGCGGCGTGAAATCCCGTCGTGTGCCACCGCGTACCATCCGGCAGCGGCAGTGTCGGGAAGGCGTCCGGCAGCGGGTACGCACTCACGTAGAAATACGGTTCTTCGATCGTTTCGTCGCCGAGCGTGAAGCCGAAGGCCATCTGCTTGTCGGCGTAGTCGGCCTTCTCAACACTGTCAGAATCCTGACCGGCGATCTTGTCGCCAGGTATCCACGTCATGGCCAGATCGAAGTGATGCGGCCAGACCTGAATCGCGCTCGTTTCTTCCCGGATTCCCGCGCGGAAGTCCTCCATCGCACTCGTCACGCCACTCCACGCCTGCCTTACTCGCTGGGCGCATTCCGCGGAGTACGGCGAAATCTCCCCTTGCTCGGACTCTGCTCCGTCCTTGGGCACAAAACGATCGTCGAGGCCGTGCCTGGTCAGAAACCCCTCAATTTCCTGGGCGAGCGCCGCGGCTGGCTGTCCGTGCAGATCCTGAAGCAACTCATCACCATCCGCCGTTCGCACGTGGAGCTGGCTGTCGACGAGATTTAGCTCCAACTCAAAACCCGGTCCCGCGTGTAGCACGCCGCTCGTGAGGCCTCGCAACGAGGGGCGAAGACTGCCCTGCCACCAATGCTTGCGCGGAGCGCGACACGATGTCACCCAGTGACCCAGGACGCGAGCATAGCCGTGCAGCGTGTCACGCGTAGCCGCGAGTTCGCTGTCGTGAAGCTCCGGAAACACGCTCATACCGCTCCGACGCCTCCATAAGCGACGCCGGTCAGCTGCGCCATGTCCGTCTTGTAGGTCGTCAGGTCGTCGATCGTCAGCTGGTTCAGGTGTCGATGTCCGGCCGCGCGTGCAAGCACCGTCATCAGCTCCACCGCCGCCGAGAAGAATCGCGCCAGGCGTTCGGCGGCGATGTCCACCGGCAATCGGGCACGGAGATGCGGCTTTTGCGTCGCGATACCGACGGGGCAGTTATTCGTGTGGCAGGCTCGCATGCCCACGCACCCGATGGCCTGAATCGCGGCATTGGATACCGCAACACCGTCAGCCCCCAGAGCCATCGCTTTGGCAAAGTCGGCCGGATGCCTGAGGCCCCCGGTAATGATCAGCGTCGTATCGGCGGCGTCGCTCCGGTCGAGATGGCGTCGCGCCCGAGCCAGCGCTGGAATTGTTGGGACGGAAATATTGTCGCGAAAAATCAGCGGCGCCGCGCCGGTGCCACCACCGCGCCCATCGAGAATGATGTAGTCCACGCCCACCTCGAGCGCGGCATCGATATCCTTTTCGATATGTTGGGCCGACAGCTTGAAGCCCACCGGGATCCCGCCGGTCTTCTCGCGCACTTCGGCGGCGAAATCACGGAACTGGGTCACGCTCGTCCATTCAGGAAAGCGCGCGGGTGAAATCGCGGCCTGGCCCTCAGGCAATCCGCGCACCGTGGCAATCTTTCCCCTCACCTTGTCGCCGGGCAAGTGCCCACCAGTACCGGTCTTGGCGCCCTGCCCGCTCTTGAAATGAAACGCCTGCGTGCGTTGAACCTTGTCCCAGGAGAACCCGAAACGAGCGGAGGCCAGTTCGTAGAAATACCGTGAGTTACTCGCCTGTTCCTCGGGAAGCATGCCGCCTTCTCCTGAACAGATGCCGGTCCCCGCCAACTCGGCACCTCTGGCGAGGGCCACCTTGGCTTCCTCCGACAGCGCGCCGAAGCTCATGTCTGAGACGAACAGCGGAATATCGAGACGCAGCGGCTTATTCGCACTCGGTCCGATCACGAGATCGCTGCCGACGGGTTCGTCGTCAAGCAGAGGCAACGTGTGGAGTTGTCCGACGACGAACTGCAGGTCGTCCCACGTCGGAAGGCTGCGACGCGGCACGCCCATGGCCGCAGCGGGACCGTGGTGTCCGACCTTGGTCAGACCGTCGGTGGCAAGCGCTCGGATGAACTTGACGTGGGGCTCGTCGGGGGTGCCCGTCGGGTCCTGGAATGCGCCTTGGTACGCATCACGGTTGTACGGCTGCGGGTGCTTCGTCGCCCACGCGCTGATCTCGTCCTCGTCGACGAGTACGTGTCCATGCTCGACCCAACCCGTGAACTTTGCGAGTGTCTCGCTATTCCTGTACTCACTGACGCCGCTGTCGAGTCGATAGTCCCAATAGTGGACGCCACAGACGAGATTGTCGCCGTCAACGTAGCCGTCGGCCATGAGAGCGCCCCGGTGCGCGCACCGGCCGTACAACACACTCACCGCGTCGTCGACGCGGACGACGACCAGGTCCACGTTTGCGACCAGGGCGTGCACCGGCACCCGATCGGCCAACTCATTCCACTCTTTAACGGCAACTGGCTTCATGCGACCTCTGTCCTCTCTCAACTGTTGTCGAAACGCATATGCCCATCACGAAGGGGCAACTCGGCCACGATCTTATTTTCCGCGCATTCACCCATGCGTTCAGCGCGCCGTCCGTACCACGTGGCCAGCGGCGCGGCGCTGACACCATGCACGAGCGCGCTCAACGCCACCGTCAGCACGGTGATCGCCAGCAGTTCACCGCCGTGAATAATCGCCATATCTTCAAGAATCAGCAAGACGAACAGGATGGACGCGAGGCCCCTCGGTCCAAACCAGCCAAGAAAGAGCTGTGTCCGCAATCGCACCCCAGAACCGACAAGCGACACGGCAATCGGAATCATGCGAACCACCGTTAGGCTTAGGACTGCGTAGACCATGTTGGCAACGCTGAGATGGGCCAAACCCTCCGGGAGCAGTGCTGCGCCGAACACCAGGAACGTAATCAGCATGAGGAGCTGACCTTCGGTCTCCATGAACTCGAACAGAAACATGCAGGGATGACGGAGCGTGTTGCCGAACACCATGCCGCCGACAAACGCACCGATGAACCCGTTGCCGCCGATCAGTTCGGTGACCACATAGGTGAATAGGGCCAGGGAGAGAATCCCGATGCCTTGAAATGAGTCGTTCGCCCAGCCCCGTTCGACCGCGGAATCCAGCAGGCGTGCGCCCGCGTAGCCAAGCACGATTCCACCGATCGGCCCGAGCGTGACCTGGAGTAGACCAAATCGGATCCACTCACTCGCCTCTGTCGTTCCGCCCGCGACGCTCGCAAGAGACGCCAGCAGCAGTACAGCCGGCAAGGCGATCCCGTCGTTGAGCCCACTCTCGACGTTGATGGCCTGGCGAATCCGCACCGGCACCGCCTGCGCGGAGACCACCGATTGTCCAAGCGCCGCGTCCGTGGGCGCGAGGAGCGCCGCCAACAGCGCGACCTCCCATATCGAGAATGCAGGGAACAGCTGTGAGCCGACCAGGGCACCTGCAGCGATCGTCAGCGGCAATCCAACCATCAACATCCGGACCGGCAGGTTGTGGTCCCGTCGCACCTGACCCAGGTCGATACGTGCGGCGTCGGTGAAGAGCACCAGGATGAGCGTCAACTCGGCGATCAGGTGAATGCCGGAATGCCCGACGTCGAAGCTGGCCACACCCAGCCCTCCCGCGCCTATGACGAAGCCTGCCACGATAAACACCATCGGGGCTGTCACGATGGTGCCGTTGAGCCGTCCCGAGACGAGCGAGTACAGCAACAGCCCACCGGTCATGACCGCAAGGGTTGTCAAATCCATCAGATGTTCCGGATCACACAGCCTCGTCGATGTGTTGTCAGACGCACGAACGAGTTATACAGCATCGACTCCACTCTTCCTGGTCCCTTTCGAGTGCCCCGTTCGCCTTCGCATGTTGCTGGCGTCACGGCTGCGACCTGGGTGGTAGACTCCGTCAACTTCAGCAGGTAGAGGCACACATGACCAACATCGTCGATGCATCGGGCAACGGTTCAGCCCAGTACCATTTCCTCGTCGACGCGTACGAAACAGAGATCGTCAAGGTCCTCAGCGTCTGGAGCATGTTCGACGACGGCGACCTGCCGCATAGACCGCATCCCACTGACGCGCGGGGACGCAGCGTCCACGAACAGATGGTGCACCAGTGTGTCAGCGAGCATCTCTGGTTCGACAAGATGCTCGGCATTACCGTCACGCTCAACCCTCTGCCCACGCGGGAAACTCGACATGAGTTCATCAAGCGCTACGCTGCGTGCGCAGAGGAGCGGCTCGAGGCCCTTCGGTCGAAGCACAACGAGTGGTGGGCCGGAGAGACCGACTTCTTCGAGGTGCGGCGGTCTCGCGCCTGGATCATGACCCGGCGCCTGACACACACCGCCCATCACCGCGGTCAGCAAAGCACTCTGCTGCGAGCGCTCAACCGCGACCTGCACAGCACGTACGGCCCGACGGCCGACACCGGCGGCTTGATGCAACACCATGCTCCGGTGGTCTATCCGTACGCCGACATCTCCCAGTTGATCGCGGAAGAATGCTCCGCACGACGGAAGGCGCCGCTTCCCGGCCCCGGCCGGCTGGCCTCCACGGAGCGTCCCGATTCGACGGGGGGCGACGCGTAAGACCGGTCGAGTTCCGAGGCTCAGCTGGGTCGCGATCCGGTCACGCCAGGGTCAGTTGTTCCGGGGTGGCGGCATGCGCAAGATGGTGGTCGAGCACCGTCGCCAGCTCTGCGGCAGACACCGACCCAACCACACGTTCGACCTCGACGCCGCCCTTGAACACCGCCAGCGTGGGGATCGATCGCACGTGATACCGCTCCGCGATTTCTCCGTGTGCCTCAATGTCGACCTTGCCGACACGCACCCGACCGTCAAACTGTTCGGCGACCGCGTCTACGGCTGGCGCGACGGCGCGACACGGCCCGCACCAGGCGGCCCAGAAGTCCACGAGTACGGGCTGATCACCCTGAAGTACCGTGGCATCAAAATTCGACGGATTCAGCTCGATTGTTCTGATGTTCGACATCACCCTCTCCTTTGTCCTGAGCCGTCTTCTGTGTGGCTCACTAGGAAAGGTCCCGACTCACCCGGGCATTACGCCGCCATGCACCGCTGCAGTGCCTTCTTGGCGCGATGCAGCAGGACGGCCACGTGGCCTGGCTCCAGGCCGAGCCTTGAGGCCACCTCACCACCGCTGGCTTCCTCGAGCATGCGAAGCGTGACCACGTGACGCTGTACCTCGCTCAGCGTGTGCATGCAGCCGAGCAACTGGACGTGCTGTTCGGCGCTCACCAGCATCTCGTCCACCCCTGGTCCAGAGTCGACCAGCGCGCGATCATCGTCGATCGGCTCATGTGGTTGTGATCGGTGGTGCCGGCGTCGCATATTCCTCGCGGCGTTGCGGACCACCGCGCTCATCAACGCGCGGCTGTCGTCATCGGAGCCGACCAACGCGCGCGCCTGCGGTAGAAGCAGGAACGTATGGAAGGCCTCCTGCACAGCATCGAGCGCATCTTCCGCCTGTAGCCCCTCTCCGCGCGCGACGCGCGCCAAGGCGGCGGTGTGGCGCCGGGCCAGATCGGAGACCCAGCCGGTAAACGTCAAAGGAACCGCATCTGCGTCTGTCATCGTCGCGCCTGCTTTCGTGACGTGTGTTGCATAGAGAAGGTGGCCTCTTCGATCATCGAAGGCGTACGATACGGCATGTGGGGAAGATTCGTCTCCCGTGAAACCCAGGAGGAGCCAGTGATGCGGATCGGTGTACCGAAAGAAACCAAGGACCAGGAAGGAAGGGTCAGCATGGTGCCGGCCGGTGTCGCCGAGCTTGTGGCGGCCGGGCACGAGGTCATCGTCGAAGCGCACGCCGGCATGGGATCGGGATTCGCTGACTCCGAGTACATACATGCCGGGGCGCGACTGGGTAGGACCGAGGAAGCCTGGGGAGCCGATCTGGTCGTGAAGGTCAAGGAACCGCTGGAGCCGGAATATCGCTTTCTCCGCGATCAGATCCTGTTCACCTATCTCCACCTCGCCGGCGTGCCATTGGGGCTGACCGAGACGCTGCTCGACTCGCGCACGACGGCAATCGCCTACGAGACGGTCGAGGACACCGCGGGCTCGCTCCCACTTCTCGCGCCGATGAGCGGCGTGGCCGGGCACATGGCGACGCTGATGGGCGCCCACTACCTCGCGAAGGCACGCGGTGGCCGCGGCACGCTCCTCGGACGGGTGCTGGATCAGTCGTACGGCCGGGTGCTGGTCATCGGCGACGGCGTGGTGGGCCGCCACGCCGCCCGAGCGGCGGCTGGCCTCGGCACGCGTGTCGCGATAGCCGGGCGCCATCCCGATCGCTTGCGCGATCTCAAGCGCGCTATCTCCGACGACATCGAGTTCGTCCTGTCCGAGCCCAGCACGATTGCTGAGCACGTGCGCGAGTCTGACCTCGTGGTGGGCGCCGTGCTTCGCCGAGGCGCCCGCGCGCCCTACGTGGTGACGGAGGCCATGGTCACCGAGATGCCGGGGGGCGCGGTGATCGTCGACGTCAGCATCGACCAGGGTGGCTGCGTGGAAACGGCGCGGCCGACATCTCACACGGATCCGGTGTACGTGGCGCACGGCGTGGTGCACTACTGCGTTACGAATATGCCCGGCGCGTACCCGCGCACATCGACGCTGGCGCTGACCACCGCCACAGGCCCTTACGTGCGCCGGCTCGCCGATCAGGGGCTTGAAGCCCTTCGAAATGATCCAGGCTTTGCCAGGGGTCTGAACACGTCAGACGGACACCTTCGATACCGCGCCGTCGCGGAGGCACTCGGCCGACCGAACGCCTACCGGGAGTGGCCGGACGCGTAGCGCGGATTTCGGAAGGGCGTGGGTTACGACGACCGAGCAATACGTACAACTGAAATCCGCGTGAAACGCTACTGCACGACCTCGATCGTCTGCCGAACGCCGAGTGCTGCCCCACCTCGGCGTGGGTCGGCGACGCCGGTCAGTGTTCCGTCCGGTAGCACCTGGATCGACTGGGTGTCTCCCTGATACCCGGCTAGCGCCTCGACGTTATGTCCCAGCCCGCGCAAGGCGGCCTCGACTTCAGTCGTCAGCCCGTCGCGCTCGTAGGACAGCACGTCGGGAACGTGCTGATGGTGAAGTCGTGGAGCGGCTGTCGCACCGCCGATATCCATATCGAAATCGACGACGTTCGAGATCATCTGTGCTACGCTGGAAATGATCGTGGGACCGCCAGGCGATCCGGTGACCATCTTCACGCGTCCGGCCGCATCGAGCAATATCGTCGGGCTCATCGACGACAGCATCCGCTTCTCCGGCTCGATGGCGTTGCCCTCTCCCTGCACGAGGCCGAACTGATTCGGCGTGCCGGGGCTCGCCGCAAAATCGTCCATCTCGTTGTTCAACAGGAAACCCGCGCCCGCCACCATGACGCCGCTTCCGTACAGCGAATTGAGTGTCGTCGTCACGGCGACGGCGTTGCCGCTGCCGTCCACGATTGAGTAGTGCGTCGTGTCTCCGCCCTCGCGCGGTGGCGCGCCACTCGTCTCATTCGTCAGTCCGGGGAGTACCTGTTCGAATCGCGTCGCCCGACCAGCATCGATGTCCATGCGGCGTTCCGCCGCGTACGCATCGGAGATGAGCCTGTCCACGGGCTGTACCACGAAATCGGGATCCGCGAGATACGTATTGCGATCAGCAAAGGCCCGTTTGGCGGCTTCCGTCCACACATGGGCATGTTCGGGCGTGAGAAAACCAAGCTCACGCAGCTCGTAGCCTTCAAGAATATTGAGTAGCTCCGCGATGGCGACGCCGCCAGACGAAGGCGGTGGCATCGACACGACCGTGTGATCTCGATACTGAAACACGATCGGGTCACGCCACACGGCGGCGTAGCGGTCAAGGTCTTCGCGGGTGATCGCCCCTCCGCCTCGCCGCATCTCGGCCTCAATCAGTTCGGCGGTCCGTCCTCGGTAGAAGCCATCTTTGCCGTCGCTCGAAATGCGGCGCAGCGTGGCGGCCAGGTCCGCCTGAACGAATCGGTCGCCCACGCGCGGCGCTTGCCCGTTGGGCAGGAACACGGAGGCCGTCGACGGGAACCCCTCAAGACGCGGCCGATAAATCGCGAGTGAACTTGCCAACCGTTCGTGCACGACGATGCCATCCGCGAGGCGCACCGATGGCTCGACGAGTTCGGCCCACGGCAACGAACCGAAACGGTCGTGTGCTTCCCACATGCCCGCCACTGATCCCGGTACTCCTGCCGCAAGGTGACCGACCTGTGAACGGTCCGTCAGTTGTCCACGGTCATCAAGAAACATGTCTCGTGTCGCTGCGAGCGGAGCCTTTTCTCGAAAATCGAGTGCAGCAGACTCGCCGTCGGCCATGCGCACGATCATGAATCCGCCACCACCGACGTTGCCAGCTTCCGGGGTCACGACGGCCAGGGCGAAATGTACCGCCACGGCCGCGTCAACCGCATTGCCACCACGTCGGAGCACCTCCGCGCCGATCTCGCTCGCCACGCGGTCGGTTGTCGACGCCATGCCGCCATCGGCATACGTCGCGATGACACGCTCGCGCGAAAATACCCAGCCCGGTGGCGTGACTCCTGCATCCTCAACCTCAGAAGCGCCCTGCGGACCACTTGGCGCATCAGAACACGAGGCAATGACGATGAGCGCGACCGACAACAGGAAGGCGCGACACAACTGAAGTACCCCTCTCATGTACCCCTCCGAGGTCCCGGCAACCATGACAGTGACCGTGCGCGACACTTGTGATCCTCCGCCCTCATAGTGTTGCAACGAGCATCAACAACCTTGTGAAAATACTCTTCGAGAGTTTGAATACCTTTTTTCGGACTGAAGCCGTGTAGTGATACGTCGCCAACGTCAGCGACGGCACACGGAGCACACGGGTTCACTGTCGTCTGGTGATTGAATGATTCAACAGCGACAATGACTTAGCAGTATTCGTTTATTTGCTAAGGATCGTCATCCGATTTACGCGGATAAAAATAAATATAGCAGGTACGGCTGCTACCAACTGTAGCCAGGCGATGGCCGCATAACCTGTCACCTCTATAAGTGCTGCACCGGTCAGAGGGCCAAGAGCGCTGCTCTTGACGAACGTGCCGCCCACAGCTGCAGCCCACCTACCTTTTTTATCAATATCGGCAGCCAGGGTCATCATCAACGGCATCATCATAATGAACAGCAGCGCCTCACAAAAAGCAGCAAGACCCAATACAATGACCTGCTCTGTCCTGATTGCAAGGGCAATTGCCGCAACGTGTAGAAAAGTGATAACGACAAGTGCCGGTATCAACCCGAACCTCTTTGCCACCGGCGCAGCAGATAGTCCGCCGATGATGCCGGCCAACTGGGCGGCGGCGACAATCCGGCCAGTCTGCACCGGGCTGGCACCGATCAGTACCGCCAGTCGTTCAAGAAAGGCGTAATAGGCCATCACACTGATACCGATCATCATGATGCCCAGCATTAGAAGACAACCGGTACTGATGCTATCTCGAGGAACGGGGGCAGGCTTCGCCTCTCCACCGTGTCCTGGGACGAACCAGAGAAAGGGCAGGAACAGCAACAGAGCCACGGCTAACCAGCCATAGACGATGTCGTAGGTAATGACATCGTTGGTTTCTGTCATCAACACTGCCAATAGTGCAGTAACGGTATATCCTGGGATCCGTCCCGAGTCCTGTAGAAATTAAAGATGGCGTAACCTCCAGCTGACTTCAACCAGCAGATCGCCGCTTGTAACGGCGACGGAGGACTACGCCATGCAGGACAGTACCATAGCCCTTTCGCCTGTTCTTCAATTTCGTCAGGATCTCCAGGCCACGCTGCGCGCCGGCGTGCGGCGCGCCATCGAGGCCGTCCTCGAGGAGGAGCTGCTCGCCGCGCTCGGGGCCGATGCGCACGAACGCACGACCGGTCGGCGTGGGTATCGACACGGCACCGTCGACCGGACGGTGACGACGCGCGAGGGGACGCGAACCCTGACGGTGCCCCGCGCCCGCCTCCGGGACCCGGCGGGGCCGTCCACGGAGTTTCAGAGCACGGTGTTGCCGCGCTATGCGCGACGGACCCGCGAGGTCGACGACGCGCTCCTCGGGTGCTATTTCGGCGGGGTCAATAGCCGCCGCATCCGCCGGGCGCTCCAGCCGCTCTTGGGAGAGGCGCCGCTGTCGAAGAGCGCCGTCTCGCGCGTGGTGGCGCGGGTGAAGCAGCAGTTCGCGGTGTGGCAGCAACGGTCCTTGGCCGACGAGCGCTACGCGGTGGTGTTCCTGGATGGGATCCATCTGCGGGTCCGGCTCGCCGGCCGCGTGGTGGTCGTGCCGATCTTGGCGGCGCTCGGCGTCACGCCCACCGGCCAGAAACAGCTCGTGGCGCTGCAGCTGGCCGCGGCGGAAGCCACGGCGTCGTGGGGTGGCCTGCTCACCGATCTGCAGCGACGTGGGCTGCCGGCGCCGGTGCTGGTCGTGACCGATGGGCATGCGGGGCTCAAGAAGGCGCTGGAGGCGTGGCCGACGGTCCGCGTGCAGCGTTGTACGGCGCATAAGGGGCGCAATCTCGACGACGCCTGTCCGGTGCATGCGCGGCCCGAACTTCGCCGGGATTACCATCGCCTCCTCTACGCGACGGACGGCCTGGCCGCCCGCGCGGCCTACGACGTCTTCCTGAAGAAGTGGACGCCGTTGTGCCCACCGGTTGCGCGGTCGCTGGAAGAAGCCGGGCTGGACCTGCTTACGTTTTACACCTTCCCAACGGCCATGTGGAAATCCTTGCGGACGACGAACGCCTTGGAGAATCTCAATCGCGAGTTCCGCCGCCGTACGAAGACCCAGGCGTCCTTCAGCACGGAAGCCGCTGCGCTCACCGTGCTCTTCGGCCTCGTCGCCGCGGGGCAGATCCTGTTCCGGAAGATCGATGGCCATCAGGACCTCGCGGGCTTCCTAGCGCAGGAGCAGTGGTGTCAGGCCGCGTAACGCGGTAGAGTCGTCAACCAGTCAGCAGGAGCGTCGCGCCAAAACGTTTTTCTACAACACTCGGGACACATCCATATCCTGCCGCCCACGCCAGACCGTAAAGTCGAACAGGTGATCGCGCTTGCGCGATAGAAGCGTTAACCGTTGCCACAAGACAACCACAACCAAGCCCGGAAAGAATACGCCATGGATACAATCCACTCATATCAGTCACCTGGGTGGATAGCGTATGAGCGAGTATCATTGTTAAAGCACCTGTTATGGCTAACAGATGGTGCGGTATCCTGACCATCAACGGCGCAAGCACCAGGCTGGTCACACCTATCATCAGAAGTTCGACAGTAATAAGGCCGCCAGCCTCAATCTCACCAATACCTACACCGACAATCAGTCCGCCTATGATCAGCGGAGAAATAATAGGCGTTGAAATTGCTCCGATTTGCGCGGCACAGGTTCCGATGATGTGTTGGACAGGGTCGCGCGGTTGCATTGGCTCAGCTCTTACGAAAAGAAATCAAGGCCATCACCGTTGCGTTCGCAATGCAGAGGTCAGGAGTTCAATCCCCCGCCGTCCACCAACTTTCCTCAGCGCTGAGTTCCGAGAGTCTACGACTTCAAACGCCAAGCCAATTCACTCGTCTTGGCGAGGTCCGATACGACTTGGGTGGGACTGCCTGGGCCGGTGTGACGGTAACGCAGGGGCTACTGGCAGGTTGCACGACGGCCAGAACCTCCTCAAGCGTTCTCGCGCCTTTGCCGTCAGATATCTGAAACCGGATCGACCCACGAGCAGGACGGAGACCAAGCCGAGCAACTCGGGTCCACCGACAATCAGCAGTCCCGAGAACGCGGCTTTCCAAGTGGTCGACAACCCCGAGAGCGCCACGAGCGGAATGAAAATCGGCAGCACCCACGCCAGGACAAACAAGACCACGCCTGCGGCAAATCGCCAACCGGGTGGAGGTGGCTGAATCGTGTTCTGATCCTGCTCCATGTCGCTGCCTGAAGACGTTCGCCGGAATGATCGGTACCACCACGACGCCAGGATAGCCTGAACTGCGGCCGCGTGCGGGCCCTGGCAACCATCGGACTCTGCAGGCGAAAAGAGCGGGACCCTCGCGAGTCCCGCTCTTCAGATTGCCGGGGGCCAAGCGGGGCTGTCGTGCCCTCCGCACCGACCACCCAGCGGCGGCGTTAGATCGTTGAGTCGAAGAGCTCACCGCCGTCGACGGCGGTGCTCTTTGTCGACCTTGATACTCTTGTTGCTCTTGTCGCTCTCGTTACTTTTTGGCTTGCTGCGCGGCACGCACACGGTCACCACGCCAGAGCGCTGCATTCAAGGTCCGACGCGCTGAAGTGGACGTGATACACGCGCCTGTCGCCCTTGCCCCACCGCTCGGCGCGAAGCAACACGGTGCCGTCGGGATTGATGATTGCGTCAACCGCCGTATCGCCACCGCGCAGGCCGCTCGTCGGCTCATCCTGGGTGACACGGTCGATGGTGATGGTTGCGTTGTCGTCCGGATCGCTCACGCCGACAATACCGACCTCCACGAGCTCGTGATTCGGCGGCCAGAGACAGGCGATCGACGACCGTGCCGCGGACACGAGCGGTGGGGCATTGGCATTCTGGACGTGCACAACCACAGTGTCAGTCGCGGTGCCGCCGAAGTCGTCATCCACGGCCCGCTCGTCGGCATTCGCCGCAGTTCCTGGAGCTCTCAGGTCGCGTTGTGTCGCCCTCCCCGGTGCCGACCCGTGCGACGCGGTGCCCATGCGGCGTGAGGAAGGCGAGGAGGTATCCCCCCCGCCTGTCCCCGCTGCGACTCCAAGAGCTAATCAGTCCGTATCGACCTCTTCATTCTTCCTACAACACGTCGCCGCAGACGACGCGGATGACCAGTTGCCATGGTTGCCCTATGCCAGCTCCGGTCATCCGGGATATCACCCGCCATCCGGTCGCCGACGGGCTGTTGGTCGAGGCAAAGACAAACTCACCCGCGTCGGGCGTGCTGCCGTCAGGGAGTGGGGCTGGAAGCGATCCGCTACTTACGTCGAAGCCTCCCCCCAGAGGCTTTCGGCCGCCATCGCATGCGCAACTTAAATCCCTTCTTTCATTGAGGAGGTCGGTTCCCGGGTCAAGACAAGTTTTGACCACGTAGTTGCTGACACCTGGGTCACCCTGCGCCCCTGGCGCACCGTTGATGCCGTTCGTGCCGTTCGTGCCGGCAGCCCCGGTCGGGCCCGTCACGCCCTGAATACCCTGAATCCCTTGGATCCCCTGGTCGCCCTGGTCGCCCTGGTCACCCTGGATCCCCTGAATACCCTGGTCGCCCTGGTCGCCCTGGATGCCCTGCTCGCCCTGGATGCCGATCGTGATGTCCATTGAGTCGATCCGGTTCGAACCATTACCGGAGCGGACGATCAAGAGATAGTTGCCAGGCAAAATGCTGGCGGGAAGATCTGCGTCGAAGGTGTTCGGTGTCACAAGTGTTTCAAACAAGAGGTCAACGATGGTCCCGTCGGGCAGTCCGAGGAACGCAGCCGGAGCGGTATTGCCCAAGTTTTGCCCCGTAATGGTGATGACCGTAGAAGAGACGTCAACCGTCGCCGCGGTGATGACCAGCTGTCCTGGACTATTCGTGCCGCCGCCGTTATTTCCGTTGCCATTTCCCTGTCCGAGAACGACGCGTGGCGTCGCCAACAGGACAACAACAAGACATAGCAACAAGGCGAGACTCGCCCGGCTCCAGTTCGATATTCTTGTACTCATCGTATTTCCTCTCTCCTGAGCAGCAGCGCCCCCGGCGTGAACCGAATTAGATGTCGATAACTATGGTGTTTCACTGTGACCTCCTCGATGACTTCGGTGAAAGTTCAGCGCGGGGGGGCAGGAGCTGAACAGCATTTCGCCTCATGCCCTCTTGTCAAGGGACACCGGTGGCGCGATGCATGTCTTCATGCATGGCGGCAACTCTACCGAGATGGCTGGCGCACAGGGGACGAGTGCGCACGAATGTTGCGGGAGTCACTTGCCGTAGGCGGAGACAGGTTGCTGCGACCCCGAAATGGCCTCGTGGAACACGGTTTCCACAGGTGATGGCAGCCATTTCGAGGCCCCGCACCAGCGGGTACACTGCGGAACAGATGTCAAAAGACCGCCGGTCAGGCACCGGGCCATGGATCGCGAGTCGCTACCGCGTCGCCAGACGAGAGGCCGCGCGACACAGGCCGTCTGGCGACTCTTCTGAGTGTCCTGACGCGTTCCTGGTGACAGCGCGTGGTTTCTCCAGCTCACAGGACGCCGCGGACGAGATTCGTGCGTTAGCTCATGCGATCGAGGCCATACACCAGGCGTCGAGCGCGGCCGACCCCGCCGTGTGGCGGTCGGTAGTCGAGGAAGCGGAGTGTCTGGCGATTTCACTGACCCAACGTCTCGGCATCAAGCCACGCGAGTCCCGCGCGGCAGAGCTATTTACCGATATCTTCCACGCCACAGGCCAGTACCATCGCGTCACCGGAAACCGGTGGCAAGCGGCGTGGGACTCATTGATCGCGATTTCGTTCGACGTCCGGCGACGCCCGCCCAGACACGTCGACATCGACGCGGGGGCGCTGGCGTTGGCCAGCACCATGGAGGGACCTCGGAAGGTCTCGGACGACGACGCCGCGCGAGTGCGGGATCTGCGCCTGCGTGGCGACCATCTGGAAGCGCTCGCATACGCGGATCGCGCGCTCATTGCGTCCGAGGCCAACCCGACCCTGCGCTGGGAACACGCGTTGTGCGAGGTTCATCTCTGTGCGTCCACGGAACCGCTCCGACGGTGGCGGCGACGGGAAGAGGGGGGTCAGGAGCACGCCGCGTGCCTGCTGGCGCTCTACGCTCGCGCCGTACCCGCGACAACGGAGGCGCGAATGTTCACTGCCCCGGACGGAGTGACCGAGGCGCACCGAGTGACCCGAATCGTCCACGACCTGTACAACGTCACCATCCCCATGGAAGACCGGCTGCGGCGTCTCGGGTCCGCTCTCTATTCCTTGTCTCCCCGGGTCGAGCGAGAGATTGGCCTGGTGTTTCTCGCTGCGGCCGCACGCTGGCTTCACCGCCGGCAGCACACCCCTCTCTATGTGCTGGTGGAAACCGCGTACCGCACGCTGTCCCAGTCGTTCAGCGAGGGCCGGACCGCTGACGTACTAGCAGGCTGCTGAAGAACCCGGGTGATCGGCGGGACGCTCCAGCCGCATGACGTACAGACGGTTGGCTTCCCGACGAGCGAGCCACCCGAGGACGACGATTCGATCGCCTAGCTTGAGGTCATCGGCCGTAAATCCGACCGCACTGAATTCCGACAGGTTATCAAAGTCGAAGCGCCACGATTGCTCGCTACCGACCTCGGTGACCGTGACGAACGGGTGTGGGTTGATGAAGCGAAACTCGGTGATCGTGCCGTCGATCGTGGCTTCCCGAGTCTCGTCGAATTGCCCAGCCACAGAGTGATGTGCCTGCGCCACCGCTCCAGCCACCATCAACGTCGCGGCAACCGCTATCGTCCACCTTCGCATGTCCGGATTTTAGTCCGGCGACCGTATTGACCGCCACCATTCGTGCGCGCGGGAAGCGCGCGATACTGGCGGGCGTTGCGGCAGCCATTTCACGAGGTTCGCACAGTAGGCCGACTACTCGATGTTGCGGTCGATCAGGACGCCGACGACTCCCACCAGGCCGACAACAAGGGCCACGACCAGACCGACCGTCAGCATGAAACCCATCAGAAAGAGTCCCCCAGGAACGGCAGCATTCGACCGGAATAGATGACGCCGACCCACGCGGCAACAGCCGACACGGCGATCGCCTTGTCCAGCAGCCCCGCGTCATCTCCCGCCTCTAGTCCCCACAGCCGGTCGAACACCGTGAGATACAGCAGATCGGCACCTGCCACCATCAGGCAGGCGATCTTCCAGTAGAACGGGTCACTGGACACGTACTGTTCGGGACTGGCGATGACAAACAGCATCCCGGTCACGAGATTGACGCCGAAGCCAAGCATGGCCCAGGGCAGCAGCCGGTGCAGCGACGCATATGAAGCTGCTCGAAGCCCGCCCAGCACTCGCAGATTCACCACCACGAGCACACCGAATAGCAGCGAGAGTCCGATGAAATGCAGCACCTCGGCCGCCGGCCAGACCCACGCACGGCCGATTACGAAGTCCTGAATCGCATCAACGGGGACCCATCCGGTGGTTGCGATAGCGGCCTCGTCCATCCTGATCTCCGGATGGCGAATTTCGCCGCCCACCGTGGCGGCCCCCGCCATCAGCACGACCGTCACAAGGGCCAGGAGCAGGACCGCAGACGACGTCCAGCCCGGAGGCCTTGCCAGCCGACGAGACTGCCAGAGTGCGAGCCATGCGACAGCGCCGGTGATCTCCACGAATGTAAAGGCCAGCAGCACGCCATTGTGGTGTGCGGCGATCGCCGCCGCCGACACATCCGGGAGACCCGAAATAGCTTCTTGTGCGGCGAGCCCGGTGAGATATACCGGGAGCGACGCGAGCGCGATGAGAAAGAGCAGCTCGAGGCTCGCACGCATCAGATGATCGCTGCGCCGCATGAATGCCAGAAGAAGCAGGCCCAGACCAATCACTGTACCGACCGTCGGCACATGGTTCATCAGGAGGTGCAAATGCGGCGTATTTACGACGGGCATGAGCGGTTCCCCACGTTACGGGACATAGGCCAGGAGTCGCCCAGCCGTAATCGCCACAACCCAGGCCAGGAGCGACAGGAGGGCTAGGCGCCGTGCGGTTCGGCTCACCACGACTTGGTCGGCGCTCGGGCCGTACCCGTGGCGCTTGATCAGCACGACGATCGCGATACCCGCCGCCACGACCAGGAGCTTGGCCAGAAACAGCCCCTGCGTGCCCCGCGTACTCGCGGCCGCGCCAAACAGCATCGCGCCGGTCACCAGGCTGACCCACCAGCCGACCCATACCATCCGAAATAGACCGCGCAACGGCGCGAGCGGAATGGTGCTACCCAGGCCAAGTATGCGCAGACTCAGCACCGCGCTCGCCCCGACAAGTACGGCCATAGCGACCGTATGAAGAGTCAGGATGGTCGGATAGCCCCAGACCGTGGGCGCCTCGCGTACCCATGTCGACACCGCGAGCCCTTCGATCCACAGATAGACATCCATCACGCGTGTCCAGCGGCTTCAGCGAGGCTCCGCGCTTCCCGCTGACACTGCGCAAGCCGGGATCGTTGACATGGACTAGGGGCCCGGTACCTGCTGATTGAGCTCTTCAAACCAGTTCAGGACGACGTTGATCTGGGGTGGAGGTGCATCTTCGGCGGCTTCGATCGGCACGACGGTGAGGAACCGTTCACCGTCGAACGAGGCATCGTAGGCTCGGCCCTCGGTTCCTCCGAAGTAGGGCCACTCGAGCAGTTCACGCGGAGCCTGATGCTCAAACGCTGTCGCGGTCTGGACAGGCACGGCCATCATGCGCGCGGGGGTGCCAGGTTTAAGGTAGAACAGCTCTCGCCCGTTTCGTGCCCAAAGAGGTTTCAACCCACCGGCTGTCGACACCGTCCACTGGTCATCGTCCACGTTGGGAAACGGCCGCACGTAGACCTCAAATTCGCCGGACTCGTCCGACTGATAGGCCATCCACTTGCCGTCTGGCGACAGCTCGGCATTTCTCTCGTTGCCCTCGCCGGCCAACAGCCACACCGGCTCGGAACCGGCGTCCAGCGAAATCATGCCGATGTTGTCCCCCGTCTCTGGATGCGCCTGTTCCCCTGAACACGAGCATGCGATCCGCATCCGCAAAGAAGTACGGACTGACACTCTGTGTGCCTTTTCCCATGGGGGGAGTGATGGCCTCGGCGACGCCCGAGTTGTCCGAGGCCTTCCACGAGACGATATTCGAACCTGACTTGGAGGACGCGATGCGCGCGTCGTCCGATGTCCAGACCGCATATTGTTCCGACCCGTCGGCAACGGTCATCCTGACAGATGTTTCGCTCGCGAAGTCCCACACCCAAATATCCCCGCCCAGGTTGGCTTCGTCTACGGCCACTCGCCGTCCGTCGTGAGAGACGCGGACATATTCGTAGCCCTGAGGCTCGATCGCGATGACTTCTTCCGTTCCATCGCGACCAACCCAGATCAGCCGTCGAATCGGGGTCGTTGACGCACCGCCCGTCAGGTAGGCGAGCGCCCCCTCCGCAGAGACACTGAAACTGGCGGCGCCCGACGGCTTCGTCCTCACGCCTTCCACGACTGGAGTCGGCGCGCCATGTACTTCGAGCGTATCGAGGTCAAAGGCCACCGCTCGCAACGCCCCACTGACGCCGTACACGATGTGCCCCGAAGACGCGTACCGCGCCTGGCCCGCCCCCGGAACCAACGTGCGGTATTCGCCTGTCTCCAGCTCGAGCAGGGCGATCTGGGAGGCGCCAGACCCCTGGTTGCTCGTGATCGTGAACAGAATGGCATCTCCGCCCGGAAGAAATTCAGGAAAGACGTGTGTGAGTTCTCCGTCTTGCTCACTTGGCGTCGTCAAGACGTCGGCCTCGCCGCCCGTCGCAGAAATCCGGAGCAGACCGGTTGAGGCTTCAATCGCTGAGAAAATGATCGTGTTGTCGGTTCCCCAGGTCGCGCCTCGTGTTCCCCCGCCCGGTCCGCCGATTCGCACGGCCGGTCCTCCCGTGATGGGCACCTTCATCCATGTCCCCGCGTCGCCGGACATGAAGCCGACCCATTGGTCATCGGGTGACAGAAAAGGTGAGCGTGCTGACTCAGCCAGCAACGTGGGCTCCAACTCATCCAGCGCGCGCGAGTACATGCGCCCGACCGTCGCACCGCCCGAGCCGGCGACGTACACGATGTGTGTGCCATCGCTCGAGAACACAACATCCGCATCAATCGGGCTACCGACGACCTCCCCACCAGGATGCACGGCCGTCAGCCGAAGAAGCGCCGGCGGCGTGGCTGCCGGCTGCAACTGCACGCCGACACCGGCGACCGCGATACCGAGAGCAATCCCCGCGATCCACGGCAGCGCACGCCGCCAATCGACCGATTGAGGAGACTGATGGGGACCAGGTTCGTGGGTGTGCTGCATCTTGGGGAACTCCGCGGCTAGATGTACCGATCAGCCGATAGCGATCGCGTCGCCACGCAACAGACGGATAACTCTGCCACATCTCCACGTGTATGCGAAGCCGAGTGAGCGATCGCACGTGATCCGGGTAGTGGTCTGGTTGCGAATCAGCTCGGCATTCGGCCGGCTAAAGCGCTTTTCATGACCGTGTGGCGTCTGAGTAGACGCAATGCCGAAACACAAGGCTATTCGAAAAGCGCTCTATGCCTCCCGTCTGGCGGCGTTGCTTCTCGGTCACATGCACCCGGCATGCTCCGTCGTCGCGCCTGGCGCCTCACCGCCCTCGGTGCACAAGCCAATTCGCAACCAGACCACTAGCAGGCTGCTGAAGAACCCGGGTGATCGGGCCGTTTTCTAAGGATCATGCGAGTCACCACCGACCGACAACGGTGCGCACGGCTGTGCGCTGGCCCCGATCAAGGGGCCGGCGACACGCGCGGCCGGTGATCAGGGACACCTCGCCTCCAGATTCCGCAGCCGGACCAAGTTATAGACCGTGGCGGCGAAGGTAAGCTGCCAATCCACGAGGGCGACACCGCGATGCCGGAGTTTGCGCAAGCCGCCGACGGTCTTCATCCAGCCAAAGACCTGTTCTACGAGTTTCCGTTTCCGCTGACTGACGTGATAGCCCGCATGCCGCGTGGTCCGGCCATCGATCGCACTCCAGCGGACCTTCTGAGCAACGTGGGGCGTGACGGCCCGGATACGGACAGCGGCCACAAAGCTTGCCACATCGTAGCCCTTGTCCGCCCCGACCGTGCTGCCCGGCGGCGCGCTGGCCTCCAGCAACAGCGCCGCTGCCTCGCGTTCGGCGGTCCCCGTCGCGTGAGTCGCGCAGACGTTGGCGACAAGTCCCTGTCGATTGTCCAGCAGCACGTGGCCCAGATACGCCAGCTTGGCTTCCTTCCCCTGGCCCTTCCGAGGCAGCATCGCCTCCGGATCGGTCGTCGACTGGTGCGTGTCGTTGCGCCGCCGCTCCCCGTGGAAGTTGACCGTGGGATTCCCGGGGTCATCGGGCGGGTCGCTCTCCGCCGCGTCCCGGCACCGAAAGCTCTTCAGGCTGGCCCACGCTTCCAATTGGGTCCCATCCACAGTGAAGTGTTCGTCCGAGAGCAGCCCGGCCGCCCGCGCGTGGGCCTGCACCGCATCAAAGAAGGCGGCCGCGAGATCGCCCGCCAGCAGCCGGTCGCGATTCTTGGTAAACGTGGTGGGATGCCAAACCGGGTCGTCCAAATTCAAGCCCACGAACCAGCGGAACAGCAGGTTGTAATTGAGCTCTTCCATCAGCAGCCGCTCGCTCCGCACCGTGTAGAGCACCTGCAGCAACAACGCGCGCAGCAGCTGTTCCGGCGGGATCGACGGACGCCCTGTGTTGGCGTACAGGCCGGCGAACCTGCGCGACATCGTTCTCAGCGCTTCGTCCGTCAGCGCGCGAACCGCGCGGAGCGGATGGTCGGCTGGCACGCGCTGTTCCGGCGACAGGTAGCTGAACATGTGAGTGCTTTGCTCATCGTGTCCGCGCATGATGGGGCTCCCTTCAGCGGTGTTGGGAGCATGGTAGTACGCCGGGATCGATCTGTCGATCCCATTTCACGGAGTTTTTCAGCAGCCTGCTAGGTTCAGCACGCACACCGGCCAGGCTGGACGATCACGCGTCTCGCCCGCGTCCCAAGGTACCATCCACACAGCACGAGACGGCGGCAAAGGGGGCTCACCGGCAAGGCGATAACCGAGATGGGACAGATGGACGTGGCCCGGCTCAATCCCACGGAGCTTCGGGCTTTTATACAGGCGCTCCTCGGAGACGTGCACGCGCTGGAGCGCATGCTGGCAACGGGCATGATCGAGTCCGGCCAGTGCCGTGTCGGATGCGAGCAGGAAATGTTCCTCGTCGATCGCGCCAGCAAGCCAACCCCCATCGCGATGGAGCTCCTCGAACGACTTGACGATCCGAGTTTCGCGACCGAGCTTGGGAGATTCAACCTTGAAACCAATGTGGCCCCTAGGCGACTCGAAGGCGACTGCCTGTCACAGACAGAAGAGGCACTCGGCTCGAAGCTCTCAAAAGTACGGGCGGTTGCGCACGAGATGCACGCAGAGGTGGTCCTGACCGGGATCCTGCCCACGTTGAGAAAGTCGGACCTCGGGCTCGACAACCTCAGTCCGAAGCAGCGCTACCACGGCCTGAACGAGGCGATGACCGAACTCAGCGGGGGAGATTTCGAGTTTCGGCTGCGAGGCGCTGACGAGCTGATCGTACGGCACGACTCGGTCATGCTGGAGTCCTGCTGCACCAGCTTCCAGGTGCACTACCAGGCCGATCCGGAAGACGTCGTCAACCTCTACAACGTTGCCCAGGCTATTGCGGCGCCCGTGTTGGCCGCTGCCGTCAATTCGCCGCTGCTCTTCGGGCGGCGGCTCTGGAAGGAAACGCGAATTCCTCTGTTTCAGCAAGGTATCGATACGCGGCGCGCGTCGTCATCGTTACGCGAGCGATCGCCGAGGGTAAGTTTCGGCCGCCAGTGGATGGAGCGCTCGGTCGTTGAACTTTTTCAAGAGGACATTGCCCGCTTCCGAGTGCTGCTCGGCTCGACGATCAACGAAGACTCCATGCGAATACTCCAGCGTGGAGGCATACCCAGGCTTAGGGCACTGCAAGTCCACAACGGCACGATCTACAGATGGAATCGCGTCTGCTACGGGATGACCGAGGGGAAACCTCATTTGCGCATCGAGAACCGGGTGCTGCCGGCCGGGCCGACGGTGCTCGACGAGGTCGCGAACGCCGCATTTTTCTGGGGCCTCATGCGTGGCATGCCTCAGACTCACAGCGACATCGCCCGAGACCTGGACTTTGACGACGCACAGCTCAACTTCATTGCAGCCGCTGAATCAGGACTCCAGGCGCATTTCCGATGGATGGCGGGTCGGACACTGACAGCCAAGGATCTCATCGTTCACGAACTCCTGCCGATCGCGCGGGAGGGTTTGGCTCTAGCGGGGATCCGGAGCGCAGACATCACCCGCTATCTGGACCTCATCGAGGCGCGCGTCGCTAGCGAAGGCACGGGTGCAGACTGGTTGTTGAAGTCTTTCGCGAAGGTGGCGCCTGCAGGAGGCCACAGAGCCTTGACAACACTGACCGAGGAAACGAGTCAGCGACAGTGGACGGATCCGCGCGGCGTCCATGAATGGGAGCTTGCGGGAGAAGTGGGGTACCGAAGAATGAAGAGCCACGAGCTTCGGGTTGAAGAAGCCATGACGACCGACCTGGTCACGGCAGATCCTGATGAATCGATCGAGCTGGTCACCAACCTCATGGACTGGAAACGCGTACGCCACATTCCTGTGGAGGACCGCCAGGGTCGGCCGGTTGGTCTGGTGTCGTATTTTGAAGTACTCGCGTATTTCAATCGCCGCCACGACGAAGACAGCGCCCCCTCCCCTGTTCGGTCGATCATGAATCGCGCCCCTTCTACCGTGGCGCCAGAAACGCCTGTCCGACAAGCGATGACATTGATGAAGGAGCAACACGCGGAGTGTCTCCTCGTGGTCAAGGACGATCGGCTGGTAGGCCTGGTCACCGAGCACGATGTCCTGGATCTGGTCGCCGACCTGCTCAACGAGACCGACGACGGCATGGACCCGGGAGTGGATGATCACTGAGATCCCCGCGAAGTTCTCTACGCGCGTCATTGGCCGGTTCGGGGGCCAGCACCCAGGGCCACTGGTCGTCTCTGTCGGAGGGCAGCACGGCAACGAACCGGCCGGCATCTTCGCCAGCCGCAACGTACTCCAGCAGCTTGCCAGTCTCCGAACGTGTTTTCGCGGCGAGTATGTGGCGTTGGCCGGCAATCTGTCGGCGCTGAGACTCGGCGTGCGGTACGTCGACGAAGATCTGAACCGCATCTGGCGGAGGGACCTGATCCGTCGGGCCGAATCGGCATCGCCAGAACCGGGGTCTGTCGAAGAGGCCGAATTGCGCGCCCTGTTGGCCGAAATCCGCGTCGCTGTTGGGCGCTGCTCCGACGAAGCCTATTTCATCGATCTCCACACGACGTCGGCGTCAGGGAGCCCGTTTGTTGTTGTCGCCGACACACTACTGAACCGCCGGCTCGCGCAGGCGCTGCCGGCCCCGATGGTGCTCGGCCTCGAAGAATATCTCAGCGGCACGCTACTGAACTTCGTCAACGACCTCGGCCATGTCGCAGTGGGCTTTGAAGGCGGGCAGCACGATTCAGCTGCGTCGGTCGCGATGCTTGAACTTGGTATCTGGCAGACGCTCCGGCTGGCCGGCTCCGTGGACCCCGTACAAGTCCCAGGAGCGGGTCGGATCACGCTGCGCGTCCGTCGCCGTTTCCAAGGCAGTCCCAGCGTCCTCGAAATACGGCATCGTCACGGCGTCCAGCCCGGCGACGCCTTCGTCATGGAACCAGGATTCGAGAACCTGACACGAGTCCGGCAAGGGGATGTGCTCGCTCACGATCAGCAAGGCCCTATCGAGTCCGCAGAATCCGGACTTGTCTTGATGCCCCTGTATCAAACGCTCGGGGACGACGGGTACTTCCTGGTCCGTCAGGTGTGGCCATTTTGGCTGGAGGTCTCTGCATGGATGCGGCGTCTCCGCATGGACCGGTTGCTGCCTCTGCTGCCAGGAGTCGAGCGCCAGACCAAAGCCAGAGATACGCTACGCGTCAATCCAAGAGTCGCGCGCTGGCTTGTCGTCCAGATCTTTCACCTGCTCGGCTTTCGCCGACAGGGATCAGAGCATGGCTCGTGGATCTTCTCACGCCGGGTGGAACATCCTCGCCCCGCTGTGTAACTGTGCTCACCGGACCTCTTCCGGGCTGCGGACCTGCACCGCCGGGGTCATGGAGTACAGTTAACGGATGAGCCCTGTCTCAGATTCGACACCAGCGCCCACGCTGGCTCTCGGCGCATCGCCCGCATCCCACGAGCTTGAGCGAGAGGTGTCGCGACGGCGTACCTTCGCGATCATTTCTCACCCGGACGCCGGTAAGACGACGCTGACGGAGAAACTGCTGCTGTATGCCGGGGCGATCGAACTCGCTGGCGCCGTGCGCGGACGCGGCGCCCGTCGCCACGCCACGTCCGACTGGATGGAGCTGGAGCAGAAGCGCGGCATCTCGATCACATCGGCCGCGCTCGATTTCGAATTGCAAGGACGGCGCATGTCGTTGCTCGACACGCCCGGTCACATGGATTTCAGCGAGGACACCTATCGAGCGTTGATTGCCGCCGACAGTGTCGTCATGGTGATCGACGCAGCCAACGGCGTCGAGGATCAGACGCGAAAACTATTTGAGGTCTGCAAACGCCATCGGCTGCCGATTCTTACGTTCGTCAACAAGCTGGACCGCCCATCACGGGACCCGCTGGAATTACTCGACGATCTGGAACAGACACTTGGAATCGCCGCGGCGCCAGTGAACTGGCCGATTGGCAGCGCCGACAGGTTTCGAGGCGTCTACGACATCCAGCACCAGACGCTACATCGTTACGAACGCGAGGCGCAGGGCCAGTACCAGGCACCGGTGGAGGTCTCATCGCTCGACGATCCGGAAGCCAGCGCGATGATCGGCGAACATGCCTACGCGCAGTTCCGCGAATCGCTGCATATCATCGGCGAGGCCGGCACCGCGTTCGACCTGTCGGCATATCTCGCGGGGCGGCAAACGCCGGTCTTCTTTGGCAGCGCGCTGACGAACTTCGGGCTCGAACCCTTCCTGCAGGCGCTCGTCGAGCTCGCGCCGTCTCCGCAGCCTCGTTTGAGTGATGCAGGGCCCGTGGCCCCGACCGACGAACGCTTTACCGGCTTCGTATTCAAGATTCAGGCGAACATGGATCCGCGGCACCGGGATCGTGTCGCGTTTGTACGTGTCTGCTCCGGCCGGTTCACCAAAGACATGGTGATGTCCAACAGCCGACTGGGTAGCGTGCTCAGAGCCTCGCGCGCGTACCGATTCTTCGGCCGTGAGCGGGAAACAATAGCGGAAGCCTATGCTGGTGACATCATCGGCCTCGTCAACCCCGGGCACTTCGCTATCGGCGACACACTGCACTCTGGGGCACCAGTCCAGTTTTCTGATCTGCCGCGCTTCCCCGCTGAACACTTCGGTCGCATCCGTCTGCGAGACACCCGCTACAAGCAATTCGATGACGGCCTGAAACAGCTCGAGGAAGAAGGGCTGATGCAAGTGTTCTACGTCGCCGCGCGCCATCGCGAGCCGATTGTTGGCGTGGTAGGTGCGCTGCAGTACGACGTCGTCGTCAGCCGTCTTCGAGCCGAGTACGGTGTCGAGGCCGACATCGAGCCTGCCGGGTATGAAGCAGCGCGATGGCTGGGGACGCTCACTGAGGCAACGCCTACACCTGGACTACAGGGTGTCGTTGCTGCGGACAGACAGGGACGAACCGTGCTGTTGTTCGGATCGCAGTGGGCGCTGGAATACTTCGAGCGACAGAACCCCGATGTGCCACTGCTGGACGAATCACCCGTCGCCACTCCGACGAGGAGCCGGACCTAGCAGGCTGCTGAAGAACCCGGGTGATCGGGCCGTTTTCTAAGGATCATGCGAGTCACCACCGACCGACAACGGTGCGCACGGCTGTGCGCTGGCCCCGATCAAGGGGCCGGCGACACGCGCGGCCGGTGATCAGGGACACCTCGCCTCCAGATTCCGCAGCCGGACCAAGTTATAGACCGTGGCGGCGAAGGTAAGCTGCCAATCCACGAGGGCGACACCGCGATGCCGGAGTTTGCGCAAGCCGCCGACGGTCTTCATCCAGCCAAAGACCTGTTCTACGAGTTTCCGTTTCCGCTGACTGACGTGATAGCCCGCATGCCGCGTGGTCCGGCCATCGATCGCACTCCAGCGGACCTTCTGAGCAACGTGGGGCGTGACGGCCCGGATACGGACAGCGGCCACAAAGCTTGCCACATCGTAGCCCTTGTCCGCCCCGACCGTGCTGCCCGGCGGCGCGCTGGCCTCCAGCAACAGCGCCGCTGCCTCGCGTTCGGCGGTCCCCGTCGCGTGAGTCGCGCAGACGTTGGCGACAAGTCCCTGTCGATTGTCCAGCAGCACGTGGCCCAGATACGCCAGCTTGGCTTCCTTCCCCTGGCCCTTCCGAGGCAGCATCGCCTCCGGATCGGTCGTCGACTGGTGCGTGTCGTTGCGCCGCCGCTCCCCGTGGAAGTTGACCGTGGGATTCCCGGGGTCATCGGGCGGGTCGCTCTCCGCCGCGTCCCGGCACCGAAAGCTCTTCAGGCTGGCCCACGCTTCCAATTGGGTCCCATCCACAGTGAAGTGTTCGTCCGAGAGCAGCCCGGCCGCCCGCGCGTGGGCCTGCACCGCATCAAAGAAGGCGGCCGCGAGATCGCCCGCCAGCAGCCGGTCGCGATTCTTGGTAAACGTGGTGGGATGCCAAACCGGGTCGTCCAAATTCAAGCCCACGAACCAGCGGAACAGCAGGTTGTAATTGAGCTCTTCCATCAGCAGCCGCTCGCTCCGCACCGTGTAGAGCACCTGCAGCAACAACGCGCGCAGCAGCTGTTCCGGCGGGATCGACGGACGCCCTGTGTTGGCGTACAGGCCGGCGAACCTGCGCGACATCGTTCTCAGCGCTTCGTCCGTCAGCGCGCGAACCGCGCGGAGCGGATGGTCGGCTGGCACGCGCTGTTCCGGCGACAGGTAGCTGAACATGTGAGTGCTTTGCTCATCGTGTCCGCGCATGATGGGGCTCCCTTCAGCGGTGTTGGGAGCATGGTAGTACGCCGGGATCGATCTGTCGATCCCATTTCACGGAGTTTTTCAGCAGCCTGCTAGTCGCTACCAAAGATACTGCCCAACACTCCGGCGACTTCTTACGTGACTTGCCCGCCGCGAAGAATATCGATGGTGCATCGGTGTGGGGCGTCATCGTGGAAACCAGGCAGCACCCCGCATTGGCGTCGGTTATTCGGAGATTTCGAGACAGATTGGATATCCGAATCCAGCTCTTTCACAGCGCTGAAAACCGCGAACTCATCTTGGGTTCACCGCTAAAGAAAGAAATTTCGGACGGTATAATTTCGCTCACCTGCCTTCGCGAATCACACTTTTCTGAGAAGACCTATAACGCCTTGCTCTTGAGCGAGGCGTTTTGGAATTCTCTCAACGGAAGAAAGAAGATCCTGATATTTCAGACTGACACGGTCCTGTGCGCCAACTCAGAGTACTCCCTCGAAGAGTTCATGGACTTTGACTATATTGGCGCAACCTGGAATCCAAGGCGCCCGGTGGGGCTGGTCATTCACGGTGGAAACGGTGGCCTGAGCCTGCGCGACTGGCATGTGTCAACGGACTGTCTGAGGCGCTTTCCGCCCGACTTATGGTCAGGTGGTGAAGACGGATACTTCGCGTTTCACGGAGAAATTGTTGGCGGAAAAGTGGGTGGACCCGACGACTGCGAGAAGTTTGCCACTCATAAGCGCTTCAAGCGCATGAGTTTTGGGGCGCATCAAGTTCAGAGCCTAGGAGAAGCGGAGCTGGCCAAGTTCTTAAGATATTGCCCGGAGGCTGCTTTCATGCTCGAACGATGAGAGGTTGCTCGTTGTTGCCTCCTGACGTTCTCCCATCTTCAGTCGCGGATCGATTTAGGGTGTGGCAGCGAGAGCCGACCTCGGAGAGGGCGGCAGCTTGATGGACGGGTGCTGTTTGACGGCCCATTGGTCGCCATACTTGCTCAGCAGGTAGGGTCTACCTCGTTCGGGCGTCAGCGCCCGTGTCTGCACGCCTCCAAGCCGGACGAGGGGACTGTCGACGTCATTCATGTGCTTGGGATCGACACCCAGGGTCTTGACGTCCCACCCGTTGAGAATGGTGCCGTTCACGTCAAACACCGTGGTGATATCGAAACCACCCGTCACGTTGTGAAAACAGTCGTGGTCGACGGGTCGCAGTTTCATTAACCACGGTTTACCGTCTCGAAATGCCGGCGTGTTGACGATGATTTCGAACGACCGACTCGAGAGTTCAATGATCCGCGTGTACTGATTGTTAAACCCCCTGGAATACTTCTGGATGTTTGTGGCGGCTGTTCCGGACTCCCAGAGGTCGAGCAGGGGTGGTACGCCAGACGGGTGTATCTCCACATCGATATCGTCATCCCAGGGGATCAGGTCTGAGCCGCAGTAGTAGCCGATGAGGCTTCCGCCACTGAGCGAATAGCCTATGTGCCACTTGTTCGAGAATTCGTGGAACACTGACAGAGTGTCGAGCAGTACTCCCTTGAGGACACGCATTTCGTCGGAAGGCACGTCGAAGTGTTGATGGTCACTTTGCGTGCCCTCTAGCATTTCATAGCCGTCTACCAGAACATGCCTCATAAGTGCGAAATCATACCCGACGATTGGATCGTGCCGGTTTGAACGATCGAACTTATGTGATCACCGGGGTGCCGCGCAGCGGCACGACGTACCTCAGCGCTCTGCTGCACCGGCCGCCGACGTCCATCACGATCTCGGATCCATTCGGAGCCTGGCGGCGGCACTATGCCAAGCACGGAGCGGGGCCTGAGGTGCTGTCGGAGATCGAGGCGTGGCGCCGACGCATCGAGGCCGAAGAAGCGGTCCCGCTGCTGCCCGAACCGACGCTCGGGGAAACACCGGTGCGCGTCGATACCTGGAGCCTAGCGAAGGAAATGCGTTCGGTGCGCGTGATGCCCGGGTTCTTTCTAGGGATGAAGAACCCGGAGATTTTTCTCGGCATGCTGCCGGTCTTCCTTGACGCGGGGTTGAAGGTCGTCGTCAGCATGCGCGACCCGGTGGCGGTGGTGAACTCATGGGTGCATGCCGCTCCAGACCGGGCGCGCAATTTGGTTCAGGGCCGCTGCGATCTGTTTGTCTCTGATCTGTCAGATCCGGCGGAACAACGGGCGGAGCTGTACCAGTATCTGATGGGGCTCTTGGCGCCGCACATCGCCGATCCAAGGGTGTGCATCATTCGGCACGAGGCGTGGTACGACGATGGGCTGGCACAGCTGGCGCGTGTCACGAACTTCCTCGGGATGCCAACGCTCGAAGACCTGCGACCACCGCCCGCGCCTCCTCTGGACATACGGCTCCCCGAGTCGGAGGTAACGCTCATACGGGCCCGTTGTACTACTCCGGCGGGTGAGTGATCGCGCGGCCGCCGTACGCAATGCTTGCCACAGGCTCGGAGTCCGAGTCGAACGGCACACGTATTACGTTCCAGCGCACCGCGCGCTTCACGCACGAATAGGCGACTACCGGACGTTCTGGGGCCACAAGTGACTACGTGACCCTGGCGGCTGATCTACGTGGGCCAGAATACGGTCGCTGCCGGCAGGGGCATGCGGCTGATGTTCACGAGAGATCGTACCCGTAGGTCTCGAAGTCGTTCTCGAACAGCGTGTGGATTCTCCTCGCAGCGCGCGGTGACAGGAGATTCTCCCAAAGGCCATGCTCTGATCGACGGTGATGCGGGAGCTGCAGTCCGGGGCGACCGATTGCATCGGTCAGCGTCACCCAATCGGATGCGAGCTGTTCGAATCTCACGAGCATGTTGCACGGCGCTCCGTCGAGAAAGCTGTGCTGCGGCCGAAGATGAGGGACGTACGGCCGTAGTCGCTCGATGTCACATCGCGTCCAGAAGTCATTGACATCGACGTGTTGGCAAAGCTCCTCAAGGACCGCGTTGACGCCGTTCTCGCGTCGCATGCGGCGGGCGAACTGTCCATGGATACTCACGGCGCGGTCGCACGGGTGCCGTACACAAGCGAACAGATACGGTTCCGATGTCGAATCGTACCATTCGGACATCGCCGCGTAGCCCCACGGGACATGAGAGGTGCGAGCCTTGGCGTCGTAATGAGTGATGCCCAACGCGGCACGGATGCTCGTGCCGGCGTTCTTAGGTATGTGAATGAAGACTGGATTCATCGTGCCCACCGCACGCTAGTCTTTCCTGGGGACCAGTTCATCGTGTGGTCTGCCGGAAATCAGGCGCGTGCCGTCACTGAATCCTTCGGGCCGGTCCTTGAGGATGTCCGCGAGGCGAACGCGCCAGGGTAAGTGAGGGCGTCCGATCCATGCGTTGGAGGAGGCACCGTGCGCCACTCCCGCCTCAAGTGGCACGGCTCCCCCCTCAAAGAGCCAATCCGCGTATTCGTTGTCCGGGCCTCGCGTGGACTCCGCCAGGTGAAGGTGGTCGAAGCCGTAGCGCCTTCTGCGGGGGTAGAGGTGGAGTTTGCCGACCATCTCAGTTTGATAGCCGGCCCGCGACAATTCTCCGGCGAGCGTATGGGATGGGTGCCAGGCGGCCCCGCCTTTGTATCCCACCATGCCGTTGGCTGCCGGCGCCTGACCACTCATCAGGACTCGCCGCGCGGGGATACAACTCGGGCATTCAGAATAGCCGCGACGGAAGCGCGTACCTGAGCGCGCAAGCCAATCGAGGTTGGGTGTCTGCAACACCGGATGGCCCTCGATTCCGAGACAATCACCTCGCTGCTGGTCAGTGAGAATCAAGAGGATATTGGGTCGAGTATCAGTCATGCGTGCGACTCCTTGTGCGCACCCTGTGACATCCGCGTTGGCGGACGTGGCTCCGAGGTCGTTGTTCGGCTAGCTTGCATAGACTCCCCGAGTCAGGTGATGAATAATGCGGGACTCATGCGCGTTGTCGCGGTGCTTGCCACATACAACGAAGAACTGTTCATCGCGGGTTGTCTGGAGCACCTCTTCGGCCAGGGAGTTGAGGTGTACCTCATTGACAACTGTTCCACTGATACCACTCTTGCGATAGCCGAGCGATACCGGGGTCGTGGCCTGATCGACATCGAAACCTTTCCGCGAGAGGGTGTGTATAGCTGGCGACGGATCCTGGAGCGAAAAGAACAGATTGCCGGCACGCTCGACGCCGACTGGCTCATGCACGTAGACGCGGACGAGATTCATCTTGCTCCGCCCACGGCCCGAACGCTTGCCGAGGCCTTTGCCGAAGCCGACCGCCAAGGGTACAACGCCGTGAAGTTCCAGGAATTCACGTTCATTCCCACGCGCGAATCACCCGACCACGAGCACACGCACTTCCAGCAGACGATGCGATTCTATTATCCGTTCGCGCCGCCGTTTCCGCACCTGCGGCGAGCCTGGAAGAAGCAGACAGCACCGGTCGACCTGGCAACGTCGGGTGGGCACGAGATTCGCTTCCCCGGTTTACGCTCGTGTCCCAATCTGTTTCGAATGCGCCATTACCTGTTTCTGAGCGTTTCCCACGCTGAGCGGAAGTACGTGATGAAGCACTACGATGCGGCGGAAGTCGAATCTGGGTGGCACACGTGGCGCGTGCAGATCCAGGCGGCCCAGATAGCGCTTCCCCCTGGCGTGGAGTTGCGGCCCTATCGGGGTGACGACTTGCTGGACGCGTCCGACCCCAGGCACCGTCACTATCTCGAGGAGATGCTCGACGCGGGCGCGCCGCCGGAGGAGCACTGAGCAGGTCATGTTGCTCGTGAAGAAGGAAGGGCTGGCCGCCGGCCCCCATGCGTCGCCGCCCCCGATGCCATTCATCGTGGGTTCCGGTCGCTGTGGCACGACGCTCCTTCGCATGATGCTGGATGCCCATCCAGCCGTAGCCATCCCTCCGGAGACACATTTCATACCGACACTGGCCAGTGCCTTCAGCGACCGATCGAAGGATCGAGACGATTTTCTGCATATAATCTCCAGCTTTCACACCTGGAGCGACTTCGGAATCGAAGTTGGCGCACTTGGCGACGCGCTCCGGTCGGCGGGGCCGTTCGATCTCACCCATGCGCTTCGCACGTTCTATCGGCTCTACGCGGAGAAGTGCGGAAAGTCTCGAGGGGGCGACAAGACGCCGATGTACTTCGCTAGTATGGGTCTTGTTCAACGCGTGCTTCCCGAAGCACGATTCATCCATGTGATACGTGACGGGCGTGATGTGGCCCTGTCAATCAAGGACCTCTGGTTCGGGCCTGATTCGATCCAGGAAATAGCGGGATGGTGGGTGTCGAGGATCAGAGCGGCGCGGAGCCAAGTGCACGAGTTGGCCTGGTACCTCGAGATACGCTACGAGGAGCTGGTGCGTGACCCTGAACGCGTCTTGCGTGACGTGTGCGCGTTCATCGAGATTCCCTGGAACCCGATCATGCTCGATTACCATCAGCATGCGGCGGATCGGCTGGCGGAGATTCGGCACGATGCGCCGACGCATGATCACAGTGGCATCATCCGTGCGGAAGATAGGGTTGATATCTTTTCTCTGGTTCTTGAGCCGCCAAGAACCGACCGCTTGGAACGCTGGCGGGTCGAAATGAGCGCCGCAGACCGGAAGCCGTTCGAAGGCGTGGCTGGGGCCATGTTGCGGGAGCTTGGCTACGAGGTCGACTAGGACTCCTCCCTCGGCGTGATCCAGGTCGGCCGCGCAATTCCCGGTTCAACGCGTCTAAGATTGAGGCCCCGCTGGGAATCGCGCTATCGCCCGATGCGGACAGGCGTAGCACGGGTGATGAGAGAGATGGTTTCGGAGATGGCGACATGACACGCAAGGGCATCATTCTGGCTGGGGGAGCCGGCACACGGCTCCATCCAGCGACGCTCGCCGTGTCGAAGCAGTTGTTGCCAGTCTTCGACAAACCGATGGTCTACTACCCGCTGTCGACCCTGATGCTGGCCGATATCCGCGAGATCCTGATCATCTCCACGCCCCGCGATCTTCCGATGTTTGAAGAGCTCCTCAAGGACGGCTCCCAATGGGGACTCAGCCTGAGCTACCGCGTGCAGCCATCCCCGGGGGGCTTGGCGGAGGCCTTCGTTATAGGGGACTCGTTCGTCGGAGCCGATTCGTCCGCACTGATCTTGGGTGACAACATCTTTTATGGGCATGACCTGCCGACGCGATTGGCCTCGGCGGCGTCAAGGACGGCTGGCGCCACGATATTTGCGTATCACGTGCACGATCCGGAGCGCTACGGCGTTGCCGAGTTCGACAGGGAAGGTCAGGTGATCAGCCTCGAAGAGAAGCCCCAGAAGCCCAGGTCGAACTACGCGGTCACGGGTCTGTACTTCTACGATCAGCACGTCGTGGACCATGTGAAGAGCCTTGAGCGATCTCCCCGTGGCGAACTGGAGATCACAGACCTCAATCGGATCTACCTCGGGGCGGGGGCGCTTTTGGTTGAGGTGATGGGCAGGGGCTTCGCGTGGCTCGACACTGGCACCCATGAGAGTCTGATCGAGGCGAATCAGTTCGTTCAGACCGTGGAACGCAGGCAGGGGCTCAAGATCGCGTGTCCCGAGGAAATCGCGTTCCGCAAGCAGTGGATCGATGCTGACGCGCTGTTGGCGCTCACCAGGCCCTACAAACAGAACGGCTACGGCAAATACCTGCTCAGCCTGCTCGGTGAACCTAAGGCTGAATCACCGGAGAGCTAGTGGTCTGGTTGCGAATTAGCTAGCGCGTTTTCGGCCTGTACGTATTGCTCGCATGTGGTACATCCTCGGGCGGCTACGAGGTGCCACATCCGATCGAAAACGCGTTAAGCATTCGGCCGGCGAAAGCGCTTTTCATGACCGTGTGGCGTTTGAGTAGACGCAATGCCGAAACACAAGGCTATTCGAAAAGCGCTCTACGCCTCCCGTCTGGCGGTGTTGCTCCTCCGTCACATACGCCCGGCATGCTCCCTCGTCGCGCCAGGTGCGGGTTTCGAGAGCGCGTGGCTCTCAAATAGTCGCAATCCATGACAGGTGAAATCCGCGCTGGCCAGCCGGGCGCCTCACCGCCCTCGGTGCACAAGCCAATTCGCAACCAGACCACCAGGCCTGACGCGACGGTCGCGGCGACGAACGGACGCGGAGGCCGGTGTCTCGCGCAGCCGGCCGACACGGTCGCCGGAGCAGGGCCGATTCGAAACCGGTTCCAGGCCTCGCGCCCCGGGGTGGGTGCGCCGTGCGGTTGGCGGAGTCGAGATGACGGTCCCGTGGTCGCATTTACTAGACGTCGATGAGACGGCTCCGGCGTAGGAAGTCGATCACCATCTCGGCGGCGGCATCGGCCGTCATCGTGCGCGTGTCGATGGGCAACTCCGGCTCGATTGGTTCCTCGTAGGGGGCGGACACGCCTGTGAATTGATCGAGGCCGCCGGTGGAGGCCTTGGCGTACAGCCCCTTCGGATCGCGTGCCCGGCAGGTTTCCACGTCGGCCTGCACGAACACCTCGATGAATCGGCCGGCGGGCATGAGCACCCGAACATTCGCACGCCCGGCGGCATACGGCGAGACAAAGGCACAGAGCACGATAGCGCCCTGCTCAAAGAAGAGATGGGCGACATGGCCGGCGCGTCGGATGTTCTCGTCGCGGTCGGCGGGAGAAAAACCAAGGTCTCCGCAGAGGCCGTGACGCAAGTTGTCGCCGTCGAGCAGCATCGTACGGCAGCCCTGTTCGTAGAGGCGCCGCTCCACGATTCTCGCAATGGTGGTCTTGCCGGCGCCCGACATGCCGGTAAGCCAGAGCACCGCGGCCCGGTGTCCCTGTCTGGCCTCGCGGGCCTCGCGCGGAATATTCCAGCCCTCCCACACCACCCCGGCAGACACAGTGGTGGCCGCGGCGGGCGTCGGGTGGGTCGCGGCTGCCACGTCGTGGGTTTCTCCGCGAATCATGCCGGCCGCGACGGTGGCGTTGGTCTGCAGGTCAATCAGGACAAAGGATCCCGTCGCGGAATTCAGGCGGTAGGAATCGAAGAAGATCGGGTCGGCGGTTTCAATCTCGACGCGCCCAATCTCGTTCATCGTCAACGTCGGCGCCGGATCGCGGTGCAGGGTGTCCACATTGACGCGGTAGTCGACGCCTTTAACGACGGCCTGCACGCGTCTGGTGGTGTGGGCCAGCAGATACGGTCGACCGACGGCCAGATCAGTGGCGTCCATCCAGCAGAGGTAGGCGTCGAGCCGGCGCGCGACGGAAGGGAGGTTTCGGGGCCGGACAATCATGTCCCCGCGCGAGATGTCGATCTCGTCAGTCGTGGTCAGTACCACCGACTCGCCGACGTCGGCCAGGTCTCGCCGTCCGTCGAAGGTCTCGATCGCTCTGATGCGTGTAGCCAGGCCGGACGGCAGCACGACGATTTCGTCGCCGGCGCCCACCGATCCGGACACCGCCACGCCGGCGTAGCCGCGGAATGCCTGATTCGGGCGAATCACGTACTGCACCGGAAAACGGAAGTCGATGCTGTTGGTGCGCGCGCCAACCGTCACTGTTTCCAGCCTGCTGAGCAGCGGCCCACCCTGGTACCACGACATGCGCGCCGACCGATCAACGACGTTGTCGCCTTCGAGCGCGGAGATTGGGATATAGGTGATGTCCTTGACGGTGAGTCTCGCGGCAAACAGGCCAAAGTCACGGACGATCTCGTCGTAGACCGACTGCGCAAAGTCCACCAGGTCCATTTTGTTCACCGCCACGATCATGTGGGGGATACCCAGCAGCGATGTGATGAATGCGTGCCGTCTGGATTGAGTGAGTACGCCCTTGGTGGCATCCACGAGCACGACCGCCAGATCCGCCGTGGATGCACCGGTGACCATGTTGCGTGTGTACTGCACGTGGCCAGGTGTGTCGGCAATGATGAACTTACGGCGCGGCGTGGCGAAGTAACGGTAGGCCACGTCGATGGTGATCTTTTGCTCTCGCTCGGCTCGCAACCCGTCGGTGAGCAGGGCGAGGTTCATATGATCCTCCCCGAGTTTGCGGCTGGCGCCTTCGACGGCCTCCAGCTGATCCTCGAAGATCGACTTGGTGTCGTAGAGCAACCGGCCGATAAGCGTGCTCTTGCCGTCGTCGACGCTCCCGGCTGTGGTGAAGCGCAGCAGGTCCATCGTCGGCGCTGAGTCTGACTGTCCGTGTCTCTCGCCACGCTTTTCGCCCGGCTGTCGTTCGGGCGGCATCAGAAATAGCCCTGACGTTTGCGGTCTTCCATAGCTGTGTCCGACCGCCTGTCGTCGGCCCGGCCTCCGCGCTCGGTGACCCGGGCGGCGGCTGTCTCCAGGATGATGTCCGCCACGGTCGACGCGCTGGATTCCACGGCGCCGGTACACGTGGCGTCTCCCACCGTGCGGAAGCGCACCATGCGCGTCGACACCGGTTCGTTCGACCCGAGATGGAGATGTTTGGTCGTGGCGAGCAACGTGCCGTCCCGCTCCACGATCTCGCGCCGATGGGCGAAGTACAGCTCAGGCAGCGGGATGTCTTCCGCAGCGATGTACTGCCAGACGTCGAGCTCGGTCCAGTTCGACAGGGGAAACACGCGGAAATGCTCGCCGTGGTTCTTTCGCCCGTTGTACAGGTTCCACAGTTCCGGGCGCTGATTCCTCGGGTCCCACTGACCGAACACGTCACGGTGGGAAAAGATCCGCTCCTTCGCTCTGGCCTTTTCCTCATCGCGTCGCGCGCCGCCTATCGCCGCGTCAAGGCCAAGTTCCTTGATGGCGTCGAGCAGCGTCACCGTCTGCAGGGCGTTGCGGCTGGCGGACGCGCCGGTCTCTTCTTGCACCCGTCCCTGATCAATCGAGTCCTGCACACGCCGGACAAGCAGCGTGCAGTCGACCTTCTTGGCAAATGCGTCCCGGAAGCGAAGCGTCTCTGGAAAGTTGTGCCCGGTGTCGATGTGCAGCAGCGGAAAGGGAACGCGAGCGGGTGCGAAGGCCTTACGTGCGAGCCACGCAACGACGATCGAGTCCTTGCCGCCGGAGAAGAGCAGCGCCGGCCGCTCGAACTGCGCGGCCACTTCGCGAAGAACGGAGACGCCTTCGCTTTCGAGCTGCGGCAGGTGGCCGCGGGTGGAGGTCTCTGGTCGTGATTTCATTCCGGGTCAGTCGCTTCTTTGGCCGGCACCATGCGCTCGTGCACGAAGGTGTTCCACTCGCGGCACTGCGGGCACTGCCAGAGCAGTTCAGTGCTCCGGTAGCGACACCTCCGGCAGATGTGGGGATCGAGGTAGAACACGGCCTCGCGTGTCAGTTCAACGTACCGGCGAATCAGCTTCGTGTCGAAGTCGAGGGAGGCCAACGTTTCCCATACTTGCTGATGAATGGCGAGCCCATGGGGATGATGGGGCAGCGCGTCGAGCAGTCGCTCGAACGCGTCGCGGTGTTGCCCAGCGGCCGAGAAGTGTCTTGAGAGCGCTAATCGCGCGCGCCACCCCAGAGGATCCCTTTCGATCAACCCTTCACACAGGTCAACGAAGCGATGCGGCGTGCCGAGTGTTCGGTACGCGCGTTCCAGCCGGTCGAATGCGAAATGCGCGTGGTGCGGCACTGCCTCGACAAGTTGCTCCCAGACCTCGACGGCTGCTGCGAGTCGCCCTTCCTGCTCGCGGGCATCTCCCAGATTCAAGTACGCAGGCGTCGTTCGCGCGTCGGCATCGATCGCTTCCGAAAACGTGTGCGCCGCTGCCGCCCGGTCGCCCGCGCGCTTCTGCGCGCTCCCGATCTCGTTGCGCAGGAAGCCGAGAATCTGCTGATCGTCGGGATGGCGCCCCGCGTCGATTTTCGCGATTTGCTCTCGGACCCCTAACGCGTCGGCCCATTGATGCTGGTCTTCGTAGAGCTTTTGCAGATTGATGAGGGCGTAGCGGTTCAGTGGATCGAGTTGCAACACCTCCTGGAACGCCTCGAGTGCCCGGTCCACGAATCCTCCGTGCCGAAAATCGAGGCCCAGGCAGAGCAACACGTAGGCGTGCTCCAGTTCGGTGAGGTCGGGTCGCTTCAGCAGAGCCTGGTGAACCGCCACCGAGCGGCCCACCTGCCCCTTCTCGCGGTACAGGTTGCCCAGGATCATCTGGATCTCGAGCGCCTCGGGTTCGGTGCTTGCGGCGTGCGTGAGTTCCTCGACGGCCTGATCGACCTGGTTGTCGACCAGAAAATTGAGGCCAAGCATGTAATGGGGGGTTTCGCGAAGTCGCCGACGGTCGATCCAGCGGCCGTCACGCAGCTTGTACCGCTCCCACGCTTTGCCGACGGCCAGCCCGAGCAGGAGGGCGCCAAGCACAGCGAGCAGGTAGAACTCGGTGGTCATAGCGGTCACGGGTCTCGACGGGCCTTGCCCTAGAACGACTCCGTTCGCTTGGCCGCGGCGTCGATCCTGGCCAGCTTTCGCATGAGCTCCTCGAGCTCGTCCAATCGAAGTGCGGTGGAGGCGTCGCTTTTCGCGCGCGATGGCTCTTCGTGTACTTCCATGAATACGGCGTCGGCGCCGGCCGCCACGCCGGCCGACGCCAGCGGTTCGATGTATTGCGCAAGCCCTGCAGTCACGCCGTTGCCGGCACCAGGTAGCTGCAGGCTGTGCGTGACGTCGAACACGACGGGGCAACCCAGTTCCTGGAGCATCGGGAGTGCGCGCATATCGACGACCAGATCGTGATACCCGAAGCTGACGCCGCGCTCGGTGACTAGGACCGCCTCATTGCCTTCCGCCGTCACCTTGGCGATGACGTGCCGCATGTCGGATGGCGCGAGGAACTGGCCCTTCTTGACATTGACCGGCTTGCCTGTGCGCGCGGCGGCGACGAGGAGGTCGGTCTGGCGTGACAGAAACGCGGGAATCTGCAGGACGTCGACCACGGCCGCCGCAGGTGCGGCGTGGGAGGGTTCATGAATGTCAGTCACCACCGGCAGCCCCGACTTGTCGCGGACCTCGGCCAGGACTGTCAATCCGGCGTCGAGACCCGGACCACGGAACGATGTGCGGGAGGTCCTGTTCGCCTTGTCGTACGAGGCCTTGAAGATCAGGGGCACGCCACAGCGGCTGGCCATGTCGCGGAGCCTGATCGCGGTGTCGACCGCGTGCTGGGTGCTTTCGATGATGCAGGGACCGGCGATAAAGACCAACGGTCGTCCGGTGCCGACCGAAAGTGACCCGATCTGGACTGGATTCACGAGCCTATCTTACCGGTTGGGTCGCCAGGCGAGCAGGAGTTATGAGTGACTGCCTGCCGCGACCTGCGCGGTATCCGATACGCCGCTCGCGTGGCGATGGGCTGCCTCCACGAAGCTTTGGAATAGCGGATGCGGCCTGAGCGGCTTTGACTGGAACTCCGGATGAAACTGCACCGCGACGAACCATGGGTGCGACGGGATCTCCGCGATCTCGACGAACTTGCCGTCTGGCGAGCGACCGGAGATGTGCATGCCCTGCCCTGAAAGGGCTGCTTCGTACTGAGGATTAAATTCGAAGCGGTGGCGATGGCGCTCGTGCACGAGCGACGTGCCGTAGACCCGCTCCGCCACGGAGCCCGGTGTGAGTGCGCAGGCATATCGTCCAAGCCGCATGGTGCCTCCGAGGTCGTCGACGCCGAGGAGGTCGCGCAGCTTGTAGATCACCCTGTGCTCGGTGTTCTCGTCGACCTCCGTCGAGTCGGCGCCTTCGAGGTCACACACGTGGCGTGCGAATTCAACGGTCGCCCACTGGAAGCCATAGCAAATCCCGAAGTAAGGCACGCCGTGCACCCGCGCGAACTCGGCCGCCTTCATCATGCCCCGCGTGCCGCGCAGTCCGAAGCCACCAGGCACGAGGATGCCGTGCGCCCCTTCCAGCAGCGACCCGCTGTCGTCTGATTCGAGCGCCTCGGCCTCGATCCAGTTGAGGTGCACCTTGACTCCGCTCGGGAACCCCCCGTGCACGGTCGCCTCGTTCAGGCTCTTGTACGAATCCTCGTAGCCCGTGTACTTGCCGACGACGTGGATGGTGAGTTCGTCGACCGGGTTCTTGATCCGCTGCACGAGGTCCTGCCACGCCTGGTTGCGGGCCTCCGTCAGCGGCAGGTTCAGCAGCCTGAGCACGATCCGGTCGAGGCCCTCGGTGGCGAGCACCAGCGGGACGTCGTAGATCGTGTCGACGTCCTTGGCGGTAATGACGGCCTCCTGATCGACGTCGCAGAAGAGCGAGATCTTGCGCTTGATGTCGGCGTCCAGGAACCGATCTGTGCGGCACAGCAGGACGTCTGGCTGAATTCCGATCGATCGCAGGTCACGCACGCTGTGCTGCGTCGGTTTGGTCTTGAGTTCGCCGGCTGCGCCGATATAGGGCACCAGCGTCAGATGCACGTAGATGGCGTTTTCACGGCCCACGTCCAAGCGAAACTGCCGGATCGCTTCGAGAAACGGCATGCTCTCTATGTCGCCAACCGTGCCACCGATTTCCACCAGTACGACGTCCACATCGTTGCCCGCTGTGCGGATCGCGTCCTTGATTTCGTTCGTGATGTGCGGAATGACCTGTACAGTGCCGCCGAGGTAGTCGCCTCGCCGTTCCTTCTGGATCACAGAGAGGTAGATCTTGCCGGTAGTCCAGTTACTGTTGCGCGTGCCCACCATGCTCGTGAAGCGCTCGTAGTGGCCCATGTCCAGGTCGGTTTCGGCGCCGTCGTCGGTGACATACACCTCGCCGTGCTGGAACGGGCTCATCGTGCCCGGGTCGACGTTGATGTAGGGGTCGAACTTCTGCAGCGCTACGGAATACCCATGGTCCTCGAGCAGTCGCCCGATTGAGGCTGCAGCCAGCCCCTTGCCCAACGACGACACCACACCACCGGTGACGAAGATGTATTTCACCGGACGCTTGTCAGCTCCCTGCATCGTGCCGCCTCACGCGCGTGTCTCGATCATCATCTGCCGCCGAACACGCTCAAGATCCTCGGGGGTATCCACCCCGATGGAGTCGTAGTGGGTTTCAACTACCCGAATCCTGAAGCCGTGTTCGAGGGCCCGCAGTTGTTCGAGTGATTCCGCGATTTCAAGTGGTGTCTGCGGCAGCGCGGCCAGCTCACACACAAACGCCCGGCGGTAGGCGTACAGCCCGATGTGCCGGAAGGCGGGTTGCGTGGCATCGGGCACAAAGGGCACAGCCGCGCGCGAAAAATACAATGCGTCACCGTGCCGATCGACGACGACTTTGACCACGTTGGGGTTGCCGGTATCGGCCGCGCTGCTGATCTGCCTGCACAGTGTCGACATGCGCACCGTGTCGTCCACCTCAAGGGCGCCGACGGCCTCGGTCACCATTCGCGGCTCCAGCAACGGTTCATCCCCCTGGACGTTGACCACGATGTCGCAATCCAGGTCGGCAGCGACCTCGGCAACACGTTCAAGACCGGTGCGGTGCGTCGATCGTGTCATACGCACGAGGCCACCAAACTGTGTCACGGCCTCCGAAATCCGCGTGTCATCGGTCGCAACGACTACCGCCGACACGCCGGGCACCTCTACCGCCCGCGTGTAGACGTGCTCGATCATCGGACGGCCCCCGATGTCCGCGAGCGGTTTTCCTGGAAAGCGGGTCGATTCATAGCGGGCGGGAATAACGACGACGAGATGTGGCGGATGGCCCGTGCGTTCGAAGGGATCTTGGAACGTGGAGGGTAGCACGACGAATCATAGCATGCGCAAACGCATCGCCCGATCCGTCCCGACGGTGCGGCACTGTCGTGCGGGCTGTTCGGGAGGCCAGGCTGTTGGGACACACCTGAAAAGCCGACAATGTTACTGTATCGATAGCATTCACAATGACTTGGAAAGCCTACGCTGCAGTGTCTGGGGCCACCGTGCTGGCCGGCTGGGTCGTGTCCGCGCCTCCTCTGTCCAGTGTGCAGGGCACCGGCACAACGGCGTCCAGCCCTCCGGCGCAACCGATAGCCGCACCGTCATCAGAGATCGAGCGACAGGCGGCGCGGCTCGAGGCACGCATGTGGCGTGAGAAGGCCTTTTCAGAACCGCGACGGGACCCGTTTCGCTTCGGCGCCGCCGGGCCTCGCGTACGCGCTGCGGCCGACCCGGCGGGTATAACCCTGCCGGCCGATTCGGGCGCGCCCGTGACCGTCGCCGCCTCGGCGCCGGCGCCGCTGGTGTCACTGGCAGGGGTCGCCGAGGACTACATCGATGATCCGAGTGGGCAGCGGGTCGAGCGAACGGCTGTCCTAAGTGCACCCGACGGCGTCCTGCTGGTCCGCGAAGGTGACGATGTCCTTGGACTGTATCGCGTCGTCACGATCGAGAGCGGAGCCATCCAGCTTGAGCGTGCCGACGGCACCACGCTCCGTCTTGGCTTCACACGCTGAGTGCCGACAGCCGATCCCCCAGCCGATTCAGACCCGGACGATTCGCGCGTCTCGAATCGCCGTCACCTTGCGCAGATCGTCGAGCACTGACTCGGGAATCGGGGACGTCTCGTCGACGATGACGACGCCAACAGCATTGGCGCCGTCCCGGCCCAGTGCGAAGTTGGCAATGTTCACTCCGTGCCGCCCCAGCGATGTGCCGATCTCGCCGATGACTCCGGGCTGATCGGTGTTGCGAATCACGATCATCGTGCCATCCAGCGGAGCTTCCACACCGATCCCGTCTACCTGTACAAGCCGTGGGCTGGTGCGCTCGAACACCGCGCCTTCCACCCAGTGCTCGCCTTCGCTTGTGTGCAGTTTGACCGAGAGGAGATTCGTGTAGTTCCGCGCCCTGGAACTGCGCGATTCGACGATCTCGATGCCGCGGTCGGCCGCGACGCTGCGCGCGTTCACGAGCGTGACGCCGGACGAGAGGATGGGAGTGAACACGCCGACGAGCACGGCGTTCACGATCACGTCGTTCCGCCCCTCCGCCAGTCCACCGTAGTAGCGGACACTCAGCGTGTGCGCCCGGTCGTCGTTCATCTGGGACAGAAAGGCGCCGAGTCGTTCGCCCAGTTCGATAAAGGGTCGTAGCCGGCTGAACTCCTCGGCGGACAGCGACGGAAAGTTGACGGCGTTACGAATGATGCCGTCGCGAAGGAAGTCACGTAGCGCGGCCGCCGTCTCGACGCCCACCAGTTCCTGCCCTTCGCGCGTCGAGGCCGCGATATGCGGAGTCGCGACGACCTGCGGGAGGCTCTGCAGGCGGGCATCGGGTGGCGGCTCCCTCTGAAACACGTCGAGTGCCGCACCAGCCACCTGACCGGCCTCGATCGCGTCGGCCAACGCCGTTTCGTCGATCAGATCGCCCCGTGCGGTGTTGACGATCCGGATGCCTTTTCGCGCCCGTGCCAGTCGATCCGCGTTCACCATCTGACGGGTTTTGTCGTTCGAGGGCATGTGCAGTGAGACGTAGTCGGCGCGCGCGAAGAGTTCATCCAGCGTCACCAGCTCAACACCCAGATCGGCAGCGACCTGTTCGGAGATGAACGGGTCGTGGGCGACGAGACGCATCCCGAACGCGGAGGCTCGGCGGGCCACCTCCTGGCCAATGCGCCCGAGCCCGGCGAGGCCCAGGGTCTTGTTTCGAATCTCCTCGCCAAGGAACCTCTTTTTCTCCCATTTGCCCTGCTTCATGGCCGCGTCGGCCGCAGGCACGTGGCGGGCCAGCGAGAGGATCAAGCCCAGGGCCAGCTCAGCCACGCTGATGCTGTTGGCGCCAGGGGCGTTCATGACAACGATGCCGCGCGCGCTGGCGGCGGCGATGTCGACGTTGTCGACACCCGTGCCCGCTCGGGCCACGACGCGTAGGCGCGGCGCAGCGGCGATGAGCGCGGCGGTGACCTTGGTGGCGCTGCGCACGATGAGTCCGTCGGCGTCGGCAAGATCACCGGCGAGCTGGTCGGGCGTGCGACCGCTGCGGGCATCGATGTCCCAACCTTCGGCTGTGAGCAACTCCTGCGCTGGGGCAACAAGACCGTCAGCGATAACAATGTTCAATGGCGTTCCCAAGAAATATGAAATCTGTAGAGTGTGTGGTTGAAAAGGTGGCACCGGAGTGCGACTTCCGCAAGTATAATCTGGGTTTGCCGCTCTCGAATTTGTGCCGCGCCGATGTGGGCCGCACTACGATGGTGCAAATCGCTAGAACGTTCGGATTCGTACCGGATTCGCCGCTGCGGCCGATATTTTTCAACAGGGTTTTCAACAGAAACTGTGCGTAACCGGGAATAGGTGTGTGGGACATCGCCCTAAGACTGACTGAAAACTGTAAGTAGGACCTGAGGGTCCGAGCGAGCTGAGGACAAAGTTCATGAAACGCAAAGTCACGGTGGTAGGTGGGGCGGGCAACGTTGGTGCGACAGTGGTGCGCGCCATCGCGGAAAAGGAACTGGCTGACGTTGTCGTCATCGATATCGCTGACCAGAAGGCGGCGGGCATTGCGCTGGACATCTACGAAACATGTCCGATTCTCGGTTCTGATTCCCGGATCATTGGCGGCAACGACTGGGAGGCCGCGGCTGGGTCCGACATTGTCGTCATCACGTCGGGGAAACCGCGGAAGCCCGGTATGAGCCGCGACGATCTCGTGCGTGACAATTTCGCGATCATGCAGAGCATCGCGCCGCTGGTCGTCAAGCATTGCCCCGACAGCATCGTGATTCCTGTGGCCAATCCGCTCGACGCGATGGCGCAGGCGCTCTATCGTTTGACCAAGTTTCCACGTGAGCGGGTCATCGGGATGGCTGGCGTACTGGACTCGGCCCGGATGAGCACGTTCATCGCGATGGAGTTGAACGTGTCGGTGGAGAACGTGCACTCGTTCGTCCTCGGAGGACATGGCGACACGATGGTGCCGCTGCCTCGGTACTCGACAGTGGCGGGCGTGCCGATCACGGAACTGCTGTCGAAGGACCGGATCGACGCGATTGCGACACGCACCGCCAATGGCGGGGCAGAGATCACCAAATTGGTCGGGACCAGCGCCTGGTATGCCCCCGGTGCGGCGGTCGCGGAGATGGTCGACGCGATCCTCAAGGACAAGAAGAAGATTCTGCCGTGCTCGGTCTTCTTGCAGGGCGAGTACGGTGTCCAGGACCTGTTCGTGGGCGTGCCCGTCAAGCTGGGCGCCAGGGGTGTCGAGCAGATCATCGAGATCAAGCTGTCGCCCGAAGAAGATGCCGCGCTGAAGAAATCCTCGGGGGCCGTGAAAGAACTGGTCGACGTGATCGGCGTCTGAACGATACACTTTTGCGCTTCGTCCAGTGAAGATTCACGAACATCAAGGTAAGTCGGTCCTCGCGGGGTTCGGTGTACCCGTGCCGCGCGGGGAGGTGGCGTTTTCGTCCGGCGAGGTGGGCGATATCGCGCGTCGCCTTGGCGGAAACGTCGTCGTGGTCAAAGCCCAGATCCATGCGGGAGGCCGCGGCAAGGGTGGCGGTGTCAAACTGGCGAAGTCGCCGGAGGAGGCCGAGCAGATCGCGAAGCAACTGCTCGGCATGACGCTGGTGACCCACCAAACGGGTCCCGAAGGCCGGAAGGTCGGCCGCGTGCTCATCGAAGAAGGGTTGCAGATCGAGCGCGAACTGTACCTTAGCATCGTCATCGATCGGGCGACGACCTGCCCGGTGGTCATTGCGAGCGCAGCCGGTGGCATGGACATCGAGGAGGTCGCCGCATCGGAGCCGGAGAAGATTCTCAGGGAGATGATCGACCCCGGGACCGGCATCGCGCCGTTTCAGGCGCGCAAGCTGGCGTTCGGGATGGGCCTCTCGGCTGGACCAGCCCAGAAGTTGGTCAAGGTGCTTCAGTCCATCTACGCAGCGTTCATCGAGACTGACGCGTCGATGATCGAGATCAATCCTCTGATCCTCACGAAGGACGGTGATCTGTTGGCGCTCGACGCCAAGGTTACCTTGGATGACAGCGCGTTGTACCGCCATGCGGACCTGCAGGAGTTGCGAGATCTGTCGGAGGAGGATCCGCTTGAGGTGGAGGCGTCCAACTTCTCGCTGAACTACATTCGTCTGGATGGCAACATCGGGTGCATGGTCAACGGCGCCGGCCTCGCGATGGCGACGATGGACATCATCAAGCTGGCGGGCGGCGAGCCGGCGAATTTTCTCGATGTCGGCGGCGGGGCCAGCGCCGAGCAAATCCGGAACGCGTTCAAAATTTTGACCTCCGACCAGAACGTCCGCGCCGTACTGATCAACATTTTCGGCGGCATTCTGCGGTGCGACGTGTTGGCGCAGGGCGTCATCGCGGCGGTGAAGGAGCTCGGGGTTCCGGTGCCGATCGTGATTCGCATGGAGGGCACCAACGTCGAAGAGGGCAAGCGGTTGCTGAAGGAAAGCGGATTGAATTTCACGACAGCCGATTCGATGGGTGAGGCCGCGGAGCACGTCGTGGCTCTTGCGAAACAAGCGTAGGACAGTAGGTCACAGATGGCTGTCTTACTCGACAACAATACCAGGCTAATCGTGCAGGGACTCACGGGGCGTGAGGGCACCTTTCACGCGAAGCAGGCCGCCGCGTACGGCACCACGGTTGTGGGCGGGGTGACGCCCGGCAAGGGCGGCACGACGCACGAAGGCTGGCCGATTTTCAACAGCGTGCACGATGCGATGCGGGACACCGGCGCGAATGCCTCGGTCATCTTCGTGCCGCCGCCGTTTGCCGCCGACGCGATCATGGAAGCGACCGACGCGGACATGCCGTTGGCTGTCTGTATCACCGAGGGTATTCCGACTGTCGACATGCTGCGGGCCATGACATTCATGAAGGGCAAGTCCACGCGCCTGGTAGGCCCGAACTGCCCGGGTGTCATCTCGGCTGGAAAGGCGAAGGCCGGCATCATCCCTGGTCACATTTGCACCGAAGGCCGTATCGGGATCGTCTCCAAGAGCGGCACGCTGACCTACGAGGCGATTCACCAGTTGACGCTGCGGGGAATGGGGCAGACGACCTGCATCGGCATTGGCGGCGATCCCCTCATAGGCACCAGCTTTATCGACGCGTTGCGATTGTTCGGGGCTGACGATGAGACCGACGCGGTCATAATGATCGGGGAGATCGGTGGGACCGCAGAGGAAGAGGCGGCGGATTTCATCACGCGCGAGTTCACAAAGCCGGTGGTTGGTTTCATTGCCGGCCAGACCGCGCCACCGGGACGCCGGATGGGCCACGCGGGCGCGATTATCGCGGGAGGTAAAGGCACCGCCGCGGAGAAGATGGCGGCGCTCACCAGAGCCGGTGTACACGTTGTGACCAGCCCGGCGGACATGGGCGTCAAAATGCGCGAGGTACTCGGACAGTAGTGTCCCGAATTAGAAGCTCGGTGACAAATATTCCGGAGCGCGGCGCCCGGCCGACTAGGCGCGACGACCGAGAATATCGGGAATATACGAGGGAGGAGCAACGCTGGCAGACGGGACGCCCCGCCCGGAATATGTCGGCGAACTTCTAATTCGGGGCACTCGGGCACTCGGCGTCACCGCGCGGGGCCGATCGATGGAGCTTATGGAACGAACGTTTGCGATTATCAAACCCGACGCTGTTGAGCGTGGGCTCGCCGGGCAGATTCTGGCGCGCGTCGAGGCGGCTGGATTCACGGTACGCGCGATGCGCCTGCACCATCTTACGAAGAAGGAAGCCGAAGGCTTCTACGCGGTGCACCGCGAAAGACTGTTTTTCAGCGGGCTCACCGATTTCATGTCGTCGGGTCCCTGTGTCTTGCTCGGTCTTGAAGCCCCGGACGCCATCGCGAAATGGCGCACCCTGATGGGTGCGACCGACCCGGGGATGGCTGACGCTGGTACGCTTCGCAAGGAATTTGGCAGTTCGATCGAGCGAAACGCTACGCATGGCTCCGACGCGCCTGAAACGGCGGCGTTCGAGTTGGGCTATTTCTTTCGCGGCCTCGAGCTGCTCTAGCAGTTCGTGGCAAAAGTTCGGCGTCGCACCTAACGCGGATTTCACGAGCGGGGCCATGACCCTCTGCCAGGTACTGCTGAAATCCGCGCTAGACGAGCGAGGCGCCCAGAGCGCTTTTCAGATAGGCCCTGTACGCCGCATAGTCATGAAAAGCGCCTACGCGGACAAGGCGCGACGACTGAACATACCGCCTGTATGTGACGGAGGAGCAATGCAGGTCGCGAGCATGCGTCGCTCGTCGAATGCAGACGGACTTTTACCACGGGCTGCTGGGGCCTGGAGGGTCTGGGGCGCTCCGCCGCTCACACTCGGTTGGGCTGGACAACTATGGGTCGTTTCCTGATTGTGACCGGTCTGGTCCTCGCGGTCGTGGGCGTGCTGGTGCATGTTGGAGCGCCGATCGGTCGGTTGCCAGGAGATTTCACGATCAGGCGGGGGAGTGTCTCGTTCTACTTTCCGCTGGCGACGTCGATCATCGCGAGCATTGTGCTGACACTCCTGTTCACGTTCTTCGGGAGACGTTAGCGCCCGGCTGAGCCCCAACAACCGAGAGCCTTTGCCATGCCTTCGATCAAAGCGGACAAGTGGATCAAGAGGATGGCGCTCGAGCACCGAATGATCGAGCCGTTCGAAGATCGACAGGTGCGTGCTGGGGTGATTTCGTATGGACTGTCGTCCTACGGCTACGACATTCGCGTCGCCGACGAATTCAAGGTCTTCACGAATATCAACAGCACGGTCGTTGATCCCAAGCAGTTTGACGCGCGCTCGTTTGTGGATGTGCAGGCGGACGTGTGCATCATTCCGCCGAATTCGTTCGCGCTGGCCAAGACCATCGAGTATTTTCGTATTCCTCGCGATGTGCTGACCGTGTGTGTCGGAAAGTCCACGTACGCGCGGTGTGGCTTGATCGTGAATGTCACGCCGTTCGAGCCCGAGTGGGAGGGGTTCGTGACCCTGGAGATCTCGAACACGACGCCGCTGCCCGCCAAGGTCTACTCGAACGAGGGTATCGCCCAGGTGCTGTTTTTCCAGAGCGACGAGGCGTGCGAGGTCTCCTATGCGGACAAGAAGGGCAAGTACCAGGGACAGCGCGGGCTGACACTCCCGAAGCTGTAACGACCTCTATAATCGAGTCATGCTTCGCTCGTACCGCGCCATTTTCCCACGGGTCGACGCTTCGGCCTTTGTGGACGCCAGTGCCCAGGTGCTTGGCGACGTGGTGCTCGGCCCGGAGAGCAGCGTGTGGATGAACGTCGTTGTCCGCGGCGATGTCAACCACGTGCGCGTGGGCTCGCGCAGCAATATCCAGGATCTGACGCTCGTGCATGTGATGCGCGACACCCATCCGACGGTGATCGGCGACGGGGTGACGGTGGGACACGGTGCCGTAATCCATGGGTGCACCATCGAGGACCGGTGCCTCATCGGGATGGGAGCGATCTTGTTGAACGGGAGCCACACCGGGACGGGGACGATTGTCGCGGCGGGTACGCGTGTCCCCGAGGGCTGTGTCGTTCCGCCCGGGTCGATGGTGATGGGGCTGCCCGGCAGGGTCCGGCGCGCGCTGACGCACGAGGAAGACGCATCCATCGTGCGTTACGCGGACAGCTACGTGCGCGATCGCCTCGATTTTCAGACTGAGCAGGCTTCTGTCTAGCGGCAACTCACCTCGAACCGAACCGGCGCGTGGCATGCGCGACTTCCTGCCGGAGGACGTGCGGCGCCGTGAGTACGTCATTGGCGTCATTACACGTGTCTACCAGCGGTACGGGTTTGAGCCGCTGGAGACGCCCGCGGTCGAGAATCTCGCCACGCTTGGCGGCAAGTACGGAGACGAAGGCAGCAAGCTCATCTTCAAGATCCTCAAGCGCGGCGAGCACGAAAAGACCGGAGAGGCGGACCTCGCGCTTCGGTATGACCTGACGGTGCCGCTTGCGCGGGTGATGGCGCAGCACCAGTCGAAGCTGCCGCGATTGTTCAGGCGCTATCAGATTCAGCCGGTCTGGCGTGCCGATCGTCCGGCGCGTGGCCGCTTCCGCGAGTTCTATCAGTGCGATGTGGACCTGCTGGGATCGACGTCACCCGTGGTCGAGGCCGAGCTCTGCACGGCCGTCTCTGACGTGTTGACAGAGCTCGGATTTGGCGACTTCGTCATCCGGCTCAACGATCGAAGAGTGTTGACCGCGCTGCTCGGTGCCGCCGGTGTCGACGAGGCGCTGCATGGCCAGGCGTTGGTGGCCCTCGACAAGCTCGACAAGATCGGCGCCGATGGTGTGGGCGAGGAGCTTGCTGCAAGGGGCATCGGCTCGGAGGTGAGCGCGGCGCTGCTGTCCTATTTCGACGTGCAGGTCGGAGCGGCCCCGGCAGCGCACAGCTGCGACGAAGCGTTGAACAGGCTGGGGAGCCATATTCGCGATGAGTCCGGGCGGGCAGCGCTGGAGAACCTGCGCGCGATCGTCAGACTGGTCGGTGGCACGCGAGCGGCGAGCAGGCTGCGTGTCGATCCGAGCTTGGCACGCGGACTGTCGTACTATACGGGGGCGATCATGGAGGTTGCCGTTGCCGATCTGGCAGGCAGCCTTGGCGGCGGCGGACGCTACGATCATCTCATCGGCATGTTCTCCGGACAGGATATTCCTGCCTGTGGGTTTTCGCTCGGTCTCGAGCGCGTTCTGGTCGTCATGGCCGAGCGCGGCATGTTTCCCCCCGCACTTGCGAGTTCGCCCGCTGACGTCATGGTGGCCATGTTTGACGCCTCAACCGCGCCTGACGCCCTGCGCGTCGCCGACCAGTTGCGGGCCTGCGGCCTGCGGGTGCTCGTGTATCCGGAGGCCGAGAAGCTTGGGAAACAGATCAAGTACGCTGACGGACAGGGGGTTCCTTTTGTCGCGCTATTGGGCGACGACGAGATACAGGCGAGCACTGTGACGGTGAAGGATCTGGCTGCGCAGACGCAGCACACATACGAACAGGCAACGGCGGGGCCCGCGATTCTTGAGGCGTTGAAACAACGTGGCTGAGCAGCTTGGCGAACTGACGCGCACGCACACCGGAGGTGATCTGTGTCTTGAGGACGTCGGGGCGGATGTGGTCCTCCTCGGCTGGGTACACCGCGTGCGCGATCTGGGCGGAGTGCTGTTTGTCGATGTGCGGGACCGCGCCGGTATCACGCAGGTGGTGTTCGACAAGGATGACGAGACGCTGATGACCAAGGCCAAACGCCTTCGGTCCGAGTTCGTCATCGGCGTGGAGGGGCAGGTACGGCGGCGGTCGGCGGAGACCGTGAATACGAAGCTCGGAACCGGGGAAGTCGAAGTCGTTGTTCGCCGGCTGACGCTGCTCAACGAGGCGAAGACACCGCCGTTTCCGATCGCCGACGATACGGCGGTCTCCGAGGACGTGCGACTCAAGTACCGCTACCTCGACCTGCGGCGCCCGCGGCTGCAGGCCAACATGCGGCTCCGGCACCGCGTCACCGCAGCCACCCGCCGGTATTTCGACGACAACGGGTTCTGGGAGATCGAGACGCCGATCCTCACCAAATCGACCCCCGAGGGTGCGCGCGACTATCTGGTGCCGAGCCGCGTGCACGCAGGAGAGTTCTTTGCGCTTCCGCAGTCGCCGCAGCTCTTCAAGCAGTTGCTGATGATGTCTGGCGTCGATCGCTACGTGCAGATCTGTCGCTGCTTCCGCGATGAGGATCTCAGAGCTGACCGGCAGCCGGAGTTCACGCAGGTTGACGTGGAGGTGTCGTTCGCGCGACCGGACACGATCTACGACATCATCGAGCCCCTGATGCGCGACGTCTGCGCCGTTGTCGGCAGGCAGATCGACACGCCGTTTCCGCGCATGCCCTATGCGGAGGCGATGGCCACCTACGGTTCCGACAAGCCCGACCTCCGGTGCGGTATGCCGATCCAGGATTTGAGCGGGTTGTTCAGTGAATCGAGCTTTCGGGTCTTCCGTGAAATCGTCGCGGGCGGCGGCACGGTTCGCGGCTTCGTCGTGAAGAACGCGGGCGGATACTCCAGAAGCGAGGTGGACGGCATCGTCGATCGAGCGAAGCAGATGGGCGCCGCCGGTTTGGTTTGGGCACGTCGCGCGGAAGACGGCGCCATCACCAGCTCGGTGATGAAGGCTCTGGGCGAGGCTGAAGTCGTGGGCATGCTCGACGCGGCGTCCGCGGGACCGGGCGAACTGCTGCTCGTGGCAGCCGGTGAGGCTGACGCAACCTCGAAGCTGCTCGGACAGATCAGGTTGGCGTTGGCTCGGCAAAAAAACCTGCTCGATCCGGACGCATCAGCGTTCGTGTGGGTGGTGGACTTTCCGCTGCTCGAGTGGGATCCGGAGGCGCGTCGGTTTAACTCGATGCACCACCCGTTCACGTCTCCGCACGAGGACGATGTCGAGTTGCTTGACCGTGAGCCTGGGCGGGCACGAGCCAAGGCGTACGACCTGGTGCTGAATGGCAGCGAACTGGGCGGAGGGAGCATCAGAATCCACGACGCGGCGGTGCAGCAACGGATTTTTTCGCTGCTCAATATCGGCCCAGAGGAGGCCAAGTTACGATTCGGTTTCTTCCTGGAGGCGCTGGATTACGGTACGCCACCTCACGGCGGCATTGCGCTCGGGCTCGACCGGATTATCCAGGCGCTGGCGGGCGAACAGTCCATCCGGGAGGTCATTGCGTTCCCCAAGACGACCGCCGCTGTGGACCTGATGTGCTCGGCCCCGTCGCCGGTGGACTCCAAACAGCTCAGGGAACTGCATCTCGTGCCGAAAGTATGAGAAAGATTGCCCTGCCCGCGGAAGGGATCGAGACGCTCTACGGCGCCCGCGACGTTAATCTCAGACAAATCGAATCGCTACTGCGCGTGCAAATCAGCACCCAGGGATCGGAACTGACGGTTCGGGGCAATCCTGACAGCGAGCAGCGGACGCAGCTCATTTTCGACCAGCTAGGCGCGCTACTGGATGAGGGTTATGCCCTCGCCAATGGCGATGTCCAGACGGCGGCGCAGCTCCTGGCTGGGAACGCGGATCTGGATCTGCGTGACTACTTCGTCAAGGAAGGGCAGCGCCAGGGTACCCGTCGCCGGGTGAACCCGAAAAGCGTGAATCAGCGCAAGTATCTCGACGCGATCGAGAGATTCGATATCGTGTTCGGCGTCGGTCCCGCAGGCACGGGCAAGACGTATCTGGCGATGGCGCAGGCAGTGCACTACCTGGTTGCCAAGAAGGTCAGTCGCATCATTCTGGCGAGGCCTGCCGTCGAGGCTGGTGAGAAGCTCGGCTTTCTACCCGGAGACCTGCAAGAGAAGGTCAATCCGTATCTGCGGCCGTTGTACGATGCGCTGTTCGACATGATGGACGCGGAGAAGGCCGGCCGGTTGATCGAGCGCGGCGTCATCGAGGTGGCGCCGATCGCGTTTATGCGGGGTCGGACGCTGAATGACGCTTTCGTGATTCTTGACGAGGCCCAGAACACCACCTCCGAACAGATGAAGATGTTTCTCACGCGGCTTGGGTTCGGCTCCAAGGCCGTCGTGACCGGCGACATCACGCAGATCGATCTGCCCAGCGCGCGCATGTCCGGGCTCGTGGAGGCGCTGAACATCGTCGCGGCCGTCGAGGGCATCGGATTCGTGCACTTCGACGATACCGACGTCGTGCGCCACAAGCTTGTGCAGCAGATCGTCAGAGCGTACGAGACGTTTACCAACGGTGGCCCGCCGAAGGACGCATGACTGAGCGGACCCGCGGACGGCCGCGTCGACCCGTTCGACAGGCGATGCCCACGCGTATGCAGGTCGAGGTGGTGACGGCGGGCACGGCCCGTTCGCCGGGACTCGCCACGTGGCTGCGCACCATCGCGCCAGCCCGCGCACGTGGCACGGTGGCGGTCGCGATTGTTTCTGATGCTCGTGCTCGTCGCCTGAATCGCGTGTACCGAAGGCAAGACCGGCCGACCGATGTGCTGTCGTTTCCCTCGGAAGACCCCGGTTGTCTGGGCGACATCGTAATCGCGGCTGGCGTGGCTCGGCGCCAGGCCCGCACCGCGGGGCACTCCATCCAGACCGAGCTGCGCGTCTTGGCGCTGCACGGCCTCCTCCACCTGCTTGGGTATGATCACGAGCATGACGACGGTCGCATGGCCCGCACCGAAGCCAGGCTTCGGCGGCGCGGCGGGTTGCGTGAGGGTTTGATCGAGAGACACTAGTGACGCCACTTTCGCTGTTCCTCATCGCCTGTGCGACGGTGTTCCTGGGGTCGGTACAAGCGGCCTTCAGCGCGCTCATGCGCTTGTCGCTCCGACTGATGGCCGAACGCGGCGGCCGCGACGATCGCCTCGGTCAGTACCTGGACGACCCTCTTCAGCTGTTCATACCCGTTCGTATTCTGATTGGGTTGTGCACCGTGCTAGCGGGTGTACTGATTGCCAGGCTCAGCACGGTGGATGATGCCCTGGCGGTCGCGACGTTCTGTGTATCGCTGATTGCCTTCGTCATGGTCTGTGAGCACCTGCTTCCGATGTTTCTGACGCGTCGTAGTCCAGAGAAGACCCTCGATGTGCTCCTGTTGGCGTTCCATCCTGTCGCACGGGCCATGCGTCCGCTGACCCGCTTGCTCTGCGACATGTCCGGTGCCCGTGGCGACCGGGACACCCGGGGGGCCGAGGCCGACGTGGACGCGCCATCGAAAGCACCTGGTGTGCCAGACGATCAGGGAGAGGAGGGGGCGATTTCTGAGGCCGAAGGTCGCGAATTACTGCACTCGATCGTTGATTTCACCGAGACCGTCGTGCGCGAGGTCATGACGCCGCGCCCAGATATCATCTCGATTCGGGCTGATGCCTCCCTTGCTGATCTGCGTGCGCTGTTTCGTGAAGAGCAGTACTCACGCATACCGGTGTATCGCGGCAACCTCGACAACATCATCGGAATCGTGTTCGTGAAGGATCTGGCTGCGTTGCCGCCAGGTGCCGAGCCACCGCTCACGACGTTGATGCGGTCGGCGTATATGGTCCCCGAGAGCAAGCGGGGGGCCGAGCTGCTGAAGGAGATGCAGCGTCAACAGGCGCAGACGGCCATCGTCGTCGACGAGCACGGTGGTACCGCCGGCCTGGTGACGGTGGAAGATCTGCTGGAGGAGATCGTCGGCGAAATTCGTGATGAGTATGACGTCGAGGCCGACACGGTCAGCGATGAGGGGCAAGGGGTATTCGTTTTCAACGGCAAAGTCGCGGTTGATGAGGTCAAGGACCGTCTGGGCGTGAGGATCGAGCGCGAGGGGTTCGAGACTGTGGGCGGGTATCTTCTGTCGCATCTTGGCCGGATGCCGTACGTGGGTGAGACGTTCGAAGTCGACGATCTTGCGGTCGAGGTCGTCGAGGTTGAGCGCCGGCGGATCACGAAAGTGCGGGTGCGGCGCGTCGGCGCCGTGCAGTCCCCAGGCTAGAGCCGTTCGTGAAAGCTGGCTTCGTCTCTTTCATCGGCCGTCCAAACGCCGGCAAGTCCACACTCCTGAACCGTATCGTTGGCCACAAGCTGGCCATCGTGTCGAACAAGCCACAGACCACACGGACGCGGATCCTCGGCGTGAAGAACTATGCCGACGGGCAGGTGGTGTTTGTCGATACACCGGGGGTGCACAAACCGACGCATCGCATGAACGTACGCATGGTCGACGTGGCGCTCGATGCTATGCGTGACGTGGATGTGCTCACACTCGTTGTCGACGTGTCTGTGAAGGAGGGTCCGGGTGACCGTCACCTGGTCGGGCTGCTCAGAGATGTGAAGGTGCCGGTCATCCTGGCGCTCAACAAGGTCGATCTAGTCGCGAAGGTCAGATTGCTCCCGATCATCGACCGGTATCGACAGGCGCACCCTTTCGTGGAGTTCGTGCCGATTTCGGCGGCTGGCGGCACGAACGTCGACGTGCTTGAGACATTGTTTCTCAAGTGTCTTCCTGACGGCGATCCACTCTATCCGCCCGACTACGTGACGGACCAGCCGGATCGTTTCTTTGTGAGCGAAATCATTCGCGAGCAGGTGCTGCAGCTCACGCATGCAGAGTTGCCGTTCTCAACCGCTGTCGTCATTGACCGATTCGGCGAGCCTGACGCGGACAAGGTCGTGACGCTGTACTGCACCATTCTTGTGGAGCGGGAGTCGCAGAAGCCGATCGTGATTGGCAAGGGCGGCGCCATGATCAAGCAGATCGGGACCTCCGCGCGGATCGAGCTTGAGCGGTTTCTTGATTCGCGGGTCTACCTGGATCTGCACGTGAAGGTGAAGTCGGAATGGCGCGACAACGATCGTGTCCTCGACGAGATGGGCCTGCAAGACAGGGCACGCTCGTAGAGCGGAGGCCGAGCCTGGGCGAAAGATTTTCGAGCGAGCTGTCGAGCGTGCTAAATTGACCTGTTCACCTGTGCCTGACGGACCTTTACAATGGCGTCGCAGCGAAGAATCGATCTCGTACTCGACTCGGTCAAGCGACTGCTGCGCATTGGTGCGACCGCTAACCTGCTGAATCTGCTGCAGAAGCAGCATCCCGCCGACCTCGCCCAGATCTTCAGCGAATTCCCCGACAAGGATCGCCAGGCCACGTTCAGGCTGCTGGCCGAGCGGAACGGCCGGCTCGCGATGGAAGCGGTGTCCGAGCTCGGTCCGGAGGCGGGTGCCGTGCTGCTGGCCACCCGCCCAGCGGAAGAGATCGCCAAACTGGCTCAGGAGATTCCGTCGGACGATGCCGCAGCGCTGATCGACCATCTCCCGAAGGACCTTGTATCTTGATTTCGGACGGTCTATCTAGAGTCCGTCCACCCGCCGACGACAGCTCGAGAGGACCTTGGCCACCCAGGCCGTCTGATAGCTGGGGCGTCGTTGGCGGCTCGTCCGTGAGCCCGTACAGTTGCCAGGGGGTGCGACCCCGTATCTGCAAGGCCGGGCCAAGACGGACTCGTCTGACCTGGAGGTTCGCATGACATCGACTCCGATTTTCGTGGGCATCGACATCGCGAAGGCCGACTTCGTGGTGGCCTGCCGCCCGGCGGGCACGTCGTGGACGACACCGAATGCGGCCGCGGGCATCGCGGCCACTGTCGACCGTCTCCGCGCCCTGGCGCCGCGCCTCATCGTCCTGGAAGCGACCGGCGGCTACGAAACCGCGCTCGTCGTGGCGCTCGCCGCAGCGGCTCTCCCCGTCGTCGTGGCGAATCCGCGCCAGGTGCACGACTTCGGCAAAGCCACGGGGCAGCAGGCGAAAACGGACCGCCTCGATGCGCAGCTGCTCGCGCTCTTTGCCGAACGGGTGCAGCCCGCGCCTCGGCCGGTGCCGGATGCGGCGCTGCAGCAGCTCGCAGCGCTCAGTACCCGCCGCCGGCAGCTCTTAGACATGTTGACCGCGGAGCGCAATCGCCTGGAGCATGCGGCGGCGCCCGTGCGCCGAGAGATCACCCGGCACATCCACTGGCTCGAGCGCCGGGTCACGGCAGTCGATCGCGATCTCGATGACACGCTGCAGCAGAGCCCGATCTGGCGGGCGAAAGAAAACCTGCTCCGCAGCGCACCGGGGGTCGGGCCCGTCGTGAGCCGGACGCTCCTGACGGACCTCCCCGAACTCGGGCAGCTCACTCGCAAACAGATCGCGGCGCTCGTGGGGGTGGCGCCCCTCGCGCGCGATAGCGGCACGCTCCGCGGCAAGCGCGTCATCTGGGGCGGTCGCGCGCCGGTCCGGGCTGTGCTCTATATGGGTGCGCTGGTCGCGGCCCACCGCAATCCGGTGATTCGCGCCTTCTACCGGCGGCTCCTGGCCCTGGGCAAACCCAAGAAGGTCGCCCTCGTCGCGTGTATGCGGAAGCTCTTGACCATCCTCAACGCGATGGTGCGGACCAACACGAGGTGGCAGGAAGTGAGTCACCCGGACCACGCTTGACTTTCGAGACAGTTGCTATCGGCTGCGGTCCTCGATCTGATGCGTCCCGACGAGTCGGGCGTCGTCGAGCACCTGCTCGAATATCACGAGCAGACGGCGGGCCGCATCATGAACCCGCATGTCTTCGCACTCAATGAAGACATGACGGTCGGCGAGGCCATCACCGAACTCCAGACGAACCGCGACGTCGAGATGGTCTTCTATCTCTACGTCGTCGATGAGCGCCGCCATCTGGTCGGGGTGACCTCACTTCGCCGGTTGTTGCTTGTGTCGCCAGAGACGCCGCTCAAGCGGATCATGACAGCCGACTTGATTAGCTCGCGAGTCGACACCGACCAGGAAGAGGTGGCGCAACAGGTCGCGTCCTACAACCTGCTGGCGATTCCGGTCGTTGACGAGGAGAACAAACTCGTCGGTGTGATCACGGTGGATGACATTATTGACGTCATCAAGGACGAGGCCACCGAAGATATTTATCGGCTGGCTGGTGTCGTCGGCGATGAAAGCGCGTTTACGCCGGCCGCTGAATCACTGCGCAAGCGGCTGCCCTGGCTGGGGGTGAACCTGGTCACGGCGTTCATGGCGGCCTCTGTCGTGGCCCTGTTCGAGGGCACGATCGAGCGCATCACGGCGCTGGCCGTGTTCATGCCAATCGTGGCCGGCATGGGCGGCAACGCCGCGACACAGACGCTCACGGTCATCGTCCGTGGCATTGCGCTAGGCGAGGTCACCTGGGGCAACTCCCGAAAGGCGCTGATCAAGGAGGCCGTCGTTGGCCTCGGTAACGGCGTCGCCCTTGGGCTGGTCGCGGCCACCGTGGCCTGGGCCACTCGAGGCAGTCCGGCGCTGGGCTTGATTCTGTGCGCCGCGATGATCATCAACATGGTCGTGGCGGCGACCGCAGGCACGCTCGTCCCGCTGGGCCTGCGAGCCGCCAACGTCGATCCGGCGCTCGCGTCGTCGGTGTTCATCACGACATTGACCGACGTGTTCGGGTTCTTCACGTTTCTGGGTCTGGCCACGGTGTTCCTGCGATATCTGGTGCCGCTCGCGTGACGGGCCCAACGCAGTAAACTAGACAAGGTCCGTGCCTCTGTACACCGCCGATGCGCTCATCCTCCGTACATACAGGCTCGGGGAATCCGATTGTATCGTGGTGTTTCTTACCCGCGACCGGGGAAAGAAGCGAGGCGTCGCCAAAGGGGCCCGTCGCGCACGTTCGCCCTTTGCCGGCGCGCTGGAGCCGCTCACGGAAGCTCGTGTGGCCTACTTCGAGAAGGAGCGACGCGAGTTGGTAGGGCTGAACTTCGCCGAGACCATTCGTTCGCCGCTGGGGCTGATTGGTCCGGTGACATCGAGCCGCGAGGACAGGGGCGATCGAACTCCAGGCGAATCTGTTGCTGGCGAGTCCGCACGGGAGGCCGCGCACGGCATCGACGGCGACGCGTTAGGATACGTTGGGTATTTCGCAGAACTACTCGACGAGTGGGCCCAGGACGCCGACGCCGACGAACGTCTCTATCGACTCGGTGCATCGATGCTCCATGCGCTGGGGGCCGGCGCGCCGGCTGATCCGCTTGCGCGATACTTCGAGTATTGGCTCCTCAGATTGCAGGGGGTGTACCCGGAGACGCAGGGAACGCTCTCGGATGCGGCGATGGCATTTCTGGCCGCCTCGCGTGGCCTGGGGCCGAAGCGGGTGGGTGAGTTGCCGGCCGAGCGTCGCACCTTGAGGGAACTGGAGCAGGTGCACCGTGGCCTCATCGCTACGCATCTGGAAAAAACATTGAAATCGGAGCGCGTGCTTCGCGAACTCCGCCGCCACACTTAGACACCTAGGGCAGCCGCCGTTGTGACATTTCAGGACCTCATTCTCAAGCTCTCGGCCTATTGGGCGTCGCACGGCTGTCTGCTGCAGCAGTCACTCGATCTCGAAGTGGGCGCCGGCACGTCGCATCCCGAGACCTTGTTCCGCGTGCTCGGGCCGCAGCCCTGGAGCGTGGCGTACGTGCAACCGTCGCGACGGCCAGACGACGGTCGGTTTGGCCAGAACCCGAACCGCCTGTTCAAGCATCATCAGTATCAGGTCATCCTCAAGCCGTCGCCGGATGACGTGCAGCAGATTTATCTCGACAGTCTCGAAGCCTGCGGGATCAACCCGCGGCAGCACGACATCCGGTTCGAAGAGGACAACTGGGAGTCGCCAACGCTTGGCGCCTGGGGGATCGGCTGGCAGGTCATGCTTGATGGTCTGGAGATTACGCAGTTCACCTACTTCCAGCAGGTGGGCGGTATCGATCTTGCGCCGATCTCGTGCGAGATCACGTACGGCCTCGAGCGGATCGCGATGTTTCTGCAACGTGTTGATAGCGTCTTCGATCTCGAATGGGGTGGAGGCGTGAAATACGGCGAGGTGCGATTGCAGGAAGAGATCGAACAGTCGAAATATGCCTTTGGTCAGGTGGACATGCCGCCTGAGGAGTTCGCCGCACTTCATCGGGACCTGTTCGACAAGAACTACGGTTTCTCCGAGCGCCTGCTGGCGTCTGGCCTGATCGGGCCGGCTCTCGAGCACTGTCTCAAGTGTTCACATTTGTTTAACCTGCTTGATTCCAGCGGCAGTATCGGCGTCACCGAGCGCACCACGTACATTCTTCGCGTCCGGCAGCTCGCCGTTGGCATCGCAGCGGCGTACGCCGGATCGTCTACCGGAACAGCCGCGGCGTCAGAGGGTCTCTAGGGTATGGACCGCGAACTGTTGATTGAGATCGGCTGCGAGGAGCTTCCGGCGGGATGGCTTCCCGGACTCACGGCGCAGCTTGCCCGGCATCTCGATGCCCGTCTGAAAGGCGCCAGGCTCACGCCGCAGGCCCCAGCGGAGAGTTTCAGTACGCCCAGGCGGTTGGCGGCGCGTGTGGCGAAGCTGGCCGACCATCAGACGGATTTCGAAGAGGTGGTCACGGGGCCTCCGGTCACGAAGGCGTTCACGTCCGATGGCGAACCGACACCTGCAGCGGCTGGATTCGCGAAGAAGCACGGCGTTGAGGTCGGCGCCCTCGAACAGCTTGAGACGCCCAAGGGCACGTATCTGGCGCACCGTGTTCGGGAGCGGGGCAAGGCGACCGTCGATGTAATCGCCAGCGTTGCCGCTGGACTCCTACGAGACATGACGTTCCCGAAGCAGATGCGGTGGGACGCCCATCTTGAAGACGGGAAGGGCGAGCTCCTGTTCGCGCGGCCGATCCGGTGGCTGGTGTTGTTGTACGGAGCGCGAGTCGTACCGTTTGTGATTCGCCGAGCCGAAGGTGCCCAGAGCCGAAACGTGCAGGACATTCGGTCGGGCTCCCAAACGTACGGCCATCGCTTTCTCACCACGAGCGGACGGGCGGGCCGCGCCATCAAGATCAAAACCTTCGAGGACTATCAGGCACGGTTGCTCGAAAACTTCGTGATTCTTGACCGCAGCGAGCGGGAATCAAGGATTCGTCGCGAGTTGGAGTCGCATGCCCGCAGGCTGGGAGGCCGGGTCAGTGGTCTGGTCGCCGCGCACTCGTCGCTCCTGCAGGAAGTGCCGGATCTGGTGGAGTACCCGTCGGTCGTGGCCGGCCACTATTCGGTCGAGTTCCTCGAACTACCCGAGGAAGTGTTGACGACGACGATGATTCATCATCAGCACTACTTTCCGGTCGTCGACGAGGCGGGGACATTGAAGCCGGCATTCCTGGCGGTGGTCAACACGGAGCCGGAGAAGCCGGAGATCATCGCTCGAAACGCGGAGCGCGTACTCGCGGCACGGCTGCGAGATGCGCGGTTCTTCTGGGACGAAGATCGCAAGGGCACGCTTGAGTCGAGGACCGCGCGCCTCTCAACCATCCTGTTTCACAAGAAGCTAGGGAGCTATCTCGAGAAGGCGGACCGGATCGCGGCGCTCGCGCGCTGGATCGCCCTTGTCGCGCTCGAGCAACCCGAGACGATCGCCCGCGATGCCGAGCAGGCTGGCCGACTGTGCAAGGCGGATCTCGGCACAGACATGGTGCGCGAACTCACTGAGCTGCAGGGCACGATGGGCGGGATCTACGCCCGCGAGGAAGGGCAGTCTGAATCGGTCTGGAAGGCGATCTATTTTCACTATCTGCCGATTGGGGTCGAGGCCGATGCACCCCCCTCGCGCGCGCAACTCGGCGCCGCAGCCGTGACGTGGGCGGCGGTCTCGCTGGCCGACAAACTCGACTCCGTGGTGGGCATGTTCACGGCGGGCGAGCGGCCAACCGGCTCGCGTGACCCGCTCGGCTTACGGCGGCAGGCGCAGGGTGTCGTGAGGATTCTCGCCGACTTGCCTGAGATGACTGGTCTTCAGACACGGCTGACTCTTGGGTCCCTGTTGGCTCGCGCGGCTGAGCCGTTCGATGGGCACGGAGATTCGTCGGCGCCCCTGTGCGCTTTCATCGCGGATCGCCTGGCATACCTGCTCGATCAACGCGGCTACGACGTGCGCAACGTGCGAGCGGTGCTGCATGGCGGCATCGAAGGCGTCAGCCCCTTGGAAGCTCGACTCAAGCTCGAGGCGCTCGCGGAGATGAGTGGGTCGGCGGCCCTGATGGGGGTGGCGACGTTGTTGAAGCGGGTGAAGAACATCACGAAGGGTGTCGACAGTGGCGCAGACTGGGCGGCGGTTCAGGGACGACTTGTCGACCCGGCCGAGCAGGCGCTGTGGTCACAGGTCGATGCATCGGCGCCGGGGATCAGGGCTGCGGCGTCGCGTGGGGACTATCGAGAGGCCTTCGCCGGCGTTGCGGGACTTCAGCCGGCAGTGGCGAAGTTTTTTGACGACGTGCTGGTCATGACGGACGACGAGACGCTTCGTCACGCCCGATTGGCACTGGTGGCCACGTTGCGAGATCTGATTCTGGGAATTGCTGATATTTCCGAGATTGTTACAGAGGGCTGAAGGAACTGAGTGGACGATGGCGAACAAGCGAGCGGGACAGCCGGTCCGAGCGACGACAAAGACCAAGACCAAGACGAAGACAAAGGTGAAGACGAAGACGACGAGCGTTCGTCGAGTCGCGAGACGGACCACCCGCGCCAGGAAATACGTTTATTTTTTCGGCAACGGCAAAGCCGATGGCGAGCGGAGTATGCGGGATACGCTGGGCGGCAAGGGCGCCGGACTCGCCGAAATGACCAATGCCGGCTTGCCCGTGCCACCCGGCTTCACGATTTCCACTGATGTGTGTTCGTTGTACTACGCGAACAAGGGACGCACACCCGCGACGGTCGAAGCGGAAATCGCGGGACACGTCAGAAAACTGGAAAAGGCCGCGGGCGCGACGCTTGGCTCGGTGACGAACCCGTTGCTGGTCTCTGTTCGTTCGGGATCGAAGTTTTCCATGCCCGGCATGATGGATACGATTCTCAACCTTGGCCTCAACGACGCCGCCGTCGAGGGGCTGAAGGCGCGGACATCCAACGGTCGGTTTGCCTTCGACAGTTACCGCCGCTTCGTGCAGATGTTCGGCAGCGTCGTGCTGGAGATTCCCAAGGCGGTGTTCGAGCACGAGTTCGAGGCCGTGAAGCAAGAGCGTGGGGTGTCGCTGGATACGGATCTGGATGAGCAGGCGTTACGCGACGTTGTGAGCCGCTACAAGCGGGTCGTGCGGAGCAAGACGAAGCGCGACTTCCCGCAGGAGCCGCATGAGCAATTGGCGATGGCCCGAGATGCGGTCTTCCGCTCGTGGATGAACCCACGTGCGCAGGAGTACCGTCGCATCTACGACATTCCTGATCACATCGGGACTGCGGTGAACGTGCAGATGATGGTGTTTGGCAATACCGGTGATCGGTCGGCCACAGGCGTTGGGTTCACCCGCAATCCGGCGACCGGCGCCAAGGAGTTCTACGGGGAGTTTCTGATCAACGCGCAGGGCGAGGACGTCGTGGCCGGCATCCGGACACCGCAGCCGATCACCCAGCTCAAGAAGGTCATGCCCAAGGCGTACGCCCAGTTGCGCGACATCACGAGTCGGCTTGAGCGCAACTACAAGGACGTGCAGGATTTCGAGTTCACGATCGAGGACGAGCGACTGTTCATGTTGCAGACCAGGAACGGCAAGCGGACCGGGTACGCCGCGGTCGTGATCGCCACAGATTTCGTGGCGGAGCGATTGATCACTCAGAAAGAGGCCGTACTCCAGGTTGATCCCGAGTCCCTCTCTCAGCTGCTGGCGCCTGGCTTCGACCTTGCAGAATGGAATGCGATCCCCGTGGCCACCACGGGTCTGCCGGCGTCTCCGGGCGCCGCGAGCGGACAAGTGGTGTTTACGGCCGAAGATGCCGTCAAGTGGTCCGACGAAGGGACCCCGGTCATTCTCGTACGGCGCGAGACCGCGCCAGACGATATTGCCGGCATGTTCGTCTCGCAGGGCATCCTCACGGCGACCGGAGGTATGACGTCGCATGCTGCGGTGGTGGGTCGGCAGATGGGTAAGCCATCGGTTGTTGGAGCGTCCGAGATCGAGATCGACGAGGACGCGAAGTGGTGCTCGATAGGCGGCCAGACCGTGCGCGAGGGCAACTTCGTCTCGTTCGACGGCCTGACCGGTGACGTGAAGCTGGCCAAGGTGGCGTCGAAGCCCAGCGAAATTCTGCAAGTGGTGACGGGGGAGCTGAAGGCGGCGAAGTCGGACATCTGTCGTCGGTTCATGCTGATGCTGACGTGGTCCGACAGGTATCGCCGGATGGGCGTCCGCGCCAACGCTGACCAGCCAGACCAGGCGGAGCTGGCCTATGCGTTTGGCGGCCGGGGAATTGGGCTGTGCCGGACCGAGCACATGTTTTTCGGCGAAGGGCGGATCCCCATCGTGCAACGCATGATCCTGGCCGACACCGAGGCTGATCGACGGGCAGCGCTCGCGGAGCTGCTGCCACTCCAGCGCAAGGACTTCTACGGTGTCTTCAAGGCCATGCACGGGGAGCCGGTCACCATTCGCATGATTGACCCGCCGCTGCATGAATTCCTGCCAAAGCGGGAGGAGTTGATGGTGGACTTCGCCAAGCTTGAGGCGGGGGGTGTCTCAGAAGCCGAGTTGGAAGAGAAGCTCGTTCTGCTGCGCCGGGTGGAGCAGCTTCACGAGTTCAATCCGATGCTTGGCCACCGGGGCGTTCGGCTCGGCATTACGTACCCTGAAATCACCGAGATGCAGACCAGGGCGATTATCGAAGCCGCGTGTCAGCTCGCGACGGAGGGCGGCAAGGTTACGCCCGAAATCATGATCCCGCTCGTCGGGCACGTGAAGGAGCTGCGCGACCAGAAGGCGGTCGTTGACCGCGTGGCGAAGGCAGTGATGAAGGAGCGTGGCGTCAAGGTCAGGTATCTGGTGGGCACCATGATCGAGGTCCCGCGTGGAGCAATGACGGCGGATCAGATCGCGGGTGAGGCGCAGTTCTTCTCGTTCGGGACCAACGACCTCACGCAGCTCACTTTTGGATTCTCGCGAGACGATATCGGAAAGTTCCTGCGGGTATATCAGGACAAGAAGATTCTCGACAAGGATCCGTTCGCGACCTTTGATGTCGAGGGCGTTGGTCCAGTCGTGCGAACGGCCGTGGAACTGGGGCGTCGGGCGCGTCCCGGCATCAAACTCGGCGTGTGCGGCGAGCACGGGGGAGACGCGGCATCGATTCACTTCTTCGAGTCGGTCGGTCTCAACTATGTGAGTTGCTCGCCGTATCGCGTGCCCGTGGCACGTCTCGCGGCGGCGCAGGCCGCGCTCGCGGTCAAGGGTGGCGACTAGTCTCCCCCTCGGTGGATCGCGGCTTGGCGGGGAGCGGCCGTGACTCGCATCCAGATCCTGCCGACCGATCTCGCCAATCAAATCGCCGCCGGGGAGGTTGTTGAGCGTCCGGCCTCGGTGATCAAGGAACTGGTCGAGAACTCGATCGACGCTGCCGCGCGGCGTATCTCCGTCGCGATCGAGTTTGGTGGGAAGCGGCGCATTCACGTCGAAGACGATGGTGAAGGCATGGGGCCGGAGGACGTCCGGCTTGCCGTTGAGCGTCACGCCACGAGCAAGGTGCGACGGTCAGAGGACCTCGAAGGCATTGCCACGCTGGGGTTCCGTGGCGAGGCGCTTCCGAGTATCGCGTCCGTCTCACACTTCGTGTTGCGCAGTCGACCGCGTGGTGCCGACTCTGGTACCGAGATTCGCATCAACGGCGGTACTGTGGCTTCGGTGACCGAAGTCGGGATGGGCGAAGGGACCTCTCTCGAGATCACCGACCTGTTCTATAATCTGCCGGCCCGTCGCAAGTTTCTGAAGTCCGATGGGGCGGAGTCGGGGCAGATCTCACGCGTCGTGACCCAGCTCGCCCTGTGTTATCCGGAAGTCGGATTCACACTCACCAACGCCAAGCGCACGGTCGTGCAGTGCCCACCGGTGCCCACGTTGCGTGACCGGCTCTACCAGTTGTACGGCGAGCGTTCCGATCTGGTCGAGGTACGGCGCGAGGGCGACGTCGAGGTGCTGGGCTACATCGCAGCGCTCGCCGAGCAGGGGCCCAAGCGGGGTCCGCAGAACGTCTTCGTCAACCGGCGGATCGTGAAGGACCGCACGATCGCCCACGCCATCATCGACGCGTACAGTGTCGCCTCCATCAAAGAGCGCAGCCCCGAGGTACACCTGTTCATCTCGATGCCACCGACGGCAGTGGACGTCAATGTGCACCCGACAAAGGCGGAGGTGCGTTTTCGCGACCAATCGCACATACATGAGGTCATCCGGCGGACCCTTGGCGACGCGCTGGGTCGCGGTCCGGCGCCGGCATTGCACCTGGAGTCTGCCCAGCCGTCCCCGACGGCGCCAAGCGCGCTCTCGCTACCGTCGGTGTACCCCGGCACGTTTCCGAGTCGGTGGAGAACGGGGTCCGGTGGTGCCGGGAGCGCAGGTGGGGGCGCCGGTGTCGTCGCCGAAGCGCTCGCACATGTTCAGGGGTTCGCGCCTTCGCCGTCAGCGGCGACGTCAACGATCCGTCCCATGATCGCCCTGGGTCAGTTCCGTGACACCTTCATCATCGCCGTCGACGACGAAGGCATCGCGATCGTCGACCAGCACGTGGCGCACGAGCGCATCCTGTTTGAGCGAATCGTGGAGCGGTTGACGGGCGGTGGATTGGACAGTCAGCGCCTACTCGAGCCGATGCTTGTCGACATGTCGGCCGCGGCACGCCAGGCCCTGGCGACTCGCGTCGCGGAGCTCGCGCGAATGGGATTCGAGCTGGAGGAGTTCGGCGGCGAGACGGTGCGTGTCGTGGCAGTGCCTGTGTTGCTGCGCCGCGAAGAGTGCGAAGCGGCGATTCTGGCGCTGGCGGAAGATCTGGAAGGCTTGGATGGCGGATCTCCCGTGGACGAGGCGCTCAAGCGCATCGCGGCGACGATGGCGTGCCATGCGGCGGTGAAGGCGAATGACCCGCTCACCCCTGAAAAGATGGCGCACATCCTGGAGGAGCTGCGGCAGACCGCCTATTCCACCATTTGTCCGCACGGCCGCCCGGTGATGCTTCGTTTGACCCGTCGCGAAGTCGAGAAAAACTTCCAGCGGATCTGACGAGCCCGTCAGCCCCCCGATCGCCGATCCTGCTTGAGCCGTGTCCACGTGCGAAGGCGTTGCGCAATCTCCTTCTCATATCCGCGGTCGACCGGCACGTAATACTGCCTGTCCGCCACGGAGGCTGGCAGACATTCCATCGCGGCGATCCCATCTGGCTCGTCGTGCGCGTACCGGTAGTGCGCGCCGTAGTCGAGTGCTTTCATCAGCCGCGTCGGCGCGTTGCGCAGATGCAGCGGCACCGGGTCGGCGGCGTGGGTGTGCGCGTCAGCCTTGGCGGCCTCATACGCGGCGTACACCGCGTTGCTCTTCGGCGCAGTGGCGAGATAGACCGCAGCCTGCGCGAGAGCTGTATCGCCTTCCGGCATACCGATAAAGTGCGCGGCGTCCTTGGCGGCCACAGCCACGGCCAGCGCCTGTGGATCAGCGTTGCCAACATCCTCGGACGCGAAGCGAATCAGACGCCGCGCGACATACAGTGGGTCTTCGCCTGCCTCGAGCATCCGAGCGACCCAGTACACGGCCGCGTTCGGGTCGCTGTTTCGCATAGACTTGTGCAGGGCCGACATGAGGTTGTAATGCTCCTCACCGCTCTTGTCGTAGAGCAGCGCTCGGCGCTGAATCGCGTCTTCAAGCTCAGGCAGATCGAGGCGGCGGCTGACTCCGTCGGTCCCGACTGGAGCGGCCGCTGTGGAAAACTCCAGCAGATTCAGCGCGGTCCTCGCGTCTCCGTTAGCAAACTGCGCGATCGCCGTGATCGCGCGGTCGGTGGCCGTGATGTGCTTTCTGCCGAGGCCGACCTCGGCGTCCTCGAGTGCGCGGCGGAGCACAGTCTCGATGCCTCCCGAGGTCAGGGGCTGCAGCACGAACACTCTCGACCGGGAGAGAAGAGCGGCGTTGACCTCGAATGATGGGTTCTCCGTCGTCGCGCCGATCAGTACGATGTCGCCACTCTCCACCCTGGGCAGGAACGCATCCTGCTGAGCCTTGTTGAAGCGGTGAATCTCGTCGATGAACACGATCGTGCGTCGGTTGGTTGTGCGGCGTCGGACTTCGGCCGCTGCCATGACGTCCTTGATCTCCTTGATGCCTGAGAGCACGGCGCTGAACTGGACGAAGTGGGCTTTAGTCGTGTCGGCTACAATGCGCGCAAGCGTGGTCTTGCCGGTGCCGGGTGGTCCCCACAGAATGACCGAGCGCAGCATGTCGCGCTCGATCACATTGCGCAGCGGCCGGCCAGGCGCGAGGATATGGCCCTGTCCGACGATCTCGTCCAGCGTGCGAGGTCGCACGCTGTCCGCGAGTGGCGCCTCCGGCCGGCCGTGTACTCCGGCGGCCCCGGGGGTGGCTTCGTCGTCGAAGAGCGTATCGGTCATGACCGCTGCCTCCGAGCCGCGTACATGAGGATCGCGCCCGCGACAGCCACATTGAGTGACTCCACGGGCGGCGTCATCGGAATCGTCACGAGGTTGTCGCATTCCGTCAGCACGCCGGCCGGAAGTCCGTGCCCTTCCCCGCCAAGAATCAGCATCACCGAGCCGCGCCAGTCGATGTCCTCCGGCGCGCGTCCGTCTCGCGGTACCGCGGCGACCGTCCGAGTTCCCGACGCCTTGGCACCGCCGACGATCGCGTCGAGCCTGTTGCCGGCCGCGATCGGCATTCGCAGCGCACTCCCCATGCTTCCCCTGAGTGCCTTCCACGAGAACGGGTTCGCTGACGAGCCTGTGACAAGTACGCCGGTCGCCCCGCTCGCTTCGGCTGCGCGGATGAGCCCGCCAAGGTTGCCAGGATCCTGAACGTCAGTGGCCACGAGCGTGAAGCCGGCGCTCGTGAGGCCGATGATGGCATCTGAGGACGCCCGTCGGGCAATGGCGACGATGCCGGAGGGCGACCGCACGGGGCTCACGGCCCTGAAGGCCGTATCGCTGACGCTGAAGACTGGCGCTCCCGCCGAGTCCAGCGCGCGTGCCAGGTCGCCGGCCTCCGAGTGGCCGGTCAGGTGCGACGAGGCGACCGCGATTGCCTCGAAGTCCAGAGCGGCCATGCTCGCCTCACGCACCAGGTGCACACCGTCAAGCAGGATGCGTGCATCGTTGAACTCAGCAGCATCCGCGAGTTCTCGAAACGTGCGCACGAGGGCGTTCTGGCGACTGGAAATTGTCTTCATCGATGCATGAATCCGTGCCGCGCATTCACGTCGCGAATCGTGAATCGCACAGCACGAATAGCTGCGAGCATAACAGACTGTGCTAGTCTGAATCCGCCGTGAAAGATCGCATCATCAAGCGTTTTAGTGATCAGATCGCCGCACTCGAGCGGGAGTTGCATCTTGAGTTGCCACGCGAGATTCAGATCGCCCGCGAGCTGGGTGACCTGCGCGAGAATGCGGAGTACAAGGCCGCGAAGGAGCGCCAGGGAATCGTCAACGCGCAGCTTGCGATGCTCAAGAAGCGCGTCGGCGAAATCGCCATGATCAACCTTGATCGAATTCCGCACGACCGCGCAGGTTTCGGATCGACGGTGCATCTTCGCATCGAGGCCGGAGAGACCATCGTCTACCAGCTCGTGATGCCTGAGGACGCCGACGTTGAGAAGGGCATGATTTCGACGTCCTCACCCATCGGCCGCGCCATTCTGAACAAGGAAGTTGGCGACGAGATCAAAGTCACAACCCCGGCGGGTCCGCGCCGCTTCGAATTGCTCAAAGTCATCACGATTCACGACGAAGAATGAGGCGTGCAGCCGTACTCACCTGCGCGTCGCACAGCGCTCGTCCTCTGCGGTACCGGCGCGCACGGGGCGTATCAGGCAGGGGTGCTACGCGCGCTGCAGGAGGCGGGCGTCAAGATCGACGTCATGGCGGGACAGGGCGTCGGAGCCGGGGCGGCGGCCCTGGCGGCTATTGACGGTGCCTCACGTCTGTTCGACGCCGACGGGGTGTGGCGCAGCGCCGCAGCCAGGACGTTGTATGGCTGGAGGTGGCCACTCCGCGCGGCGGGTTGGCTAACTCTGCTGCTCGCCGCGATACTCGCGCTCCCCGCTCTGCTTCTCGCACTGAGACTACCGAGCTATCCGGACATGATCCTGTCGGGGGCGCTGGCGGTGACCGTTCTGCTGCTGCTTGTACTTGTCGTAGGCGCCGTGATCGTACGTCGGACGGCCCAGGCCAGCCGAAGAGCCGGCGGAGCGTGGTGGTGGCGTCTCCTGGGGGCGCCACTTGACGCCTCTGGCGCTCGGGACCGTATTGCCGACGCGATGTGGCAGTTGATCCGTGGCGCCTCCCATGCGGCTCGGCCAGGTCTGGCGGGGGTCGGGCGTCGCTACGCCGAGGTGCTCGCTGACAATCTTGGGCAGCCTGGATTTTGCGAGCTGATGATCATCGCGACAGATCTGGACGGGCGTCGCGACGTGGTCGGAGCGCTGCTGCGCGAGCCCTATCGGCAGGAGTTTGTCGCGCCGCGCCAGGGCCGCGAGCGGAGATCAGAAGCCATTGACCTGGGCGACACCGGTCGGGAGCACGCGTTTGATCTCATTGCGGCCGGACTCTCGCCGCCGGTGGGCTGCGACCCGCACATGCTGACATTCGGCGCTGACAGTTACTGGCGGGGTGAAACTCACCGCTTGTGCGATCGCCCTGGCGCGGTGTCGCGGCTCCTGGAGGAGCTTGCCGCTGCTGGGGTGTCGCAGGTCCTCATCGTCAGCGCGGTGGCGGAGCCGCCGCCTCCGCATCGGTTGAGCGTGCCTGGGATGGATATTCGACGCCGGCTCGGAGAGTTTCTGGCGGTGGCTGAGTCCGCGGCATTGCGAGACGCGATCGAGATGGCGCGCCTCCGCTTCGACTCCGTGTATCTGATTTGTCCGGCGCACAACCCCGTTGGGGCCTTTGACTTTGCCGGTGCGCATGACGAAGCCTCCGACCGGCGGCAGGACCTGGCGGAACTGATAGACCGCGCGTACGAGGACGCCTACCGGCAGTTCATCGAGCCCATCGTGGGTGCTAGCGGCGAGCACCTCACCAACGCCGTCGCAGTCGATCCGACGCGTTCGTCGGCGTAACGGTCGCCTCATCTGTGGCCCAACACCGTCGCGACGCAGTTGTTTAGGCCTTGATGAGCTTCTTATCCGCGGTCTGGTGCTCGTGGAGGAATTCGAGCGCCAGCGCGAGGATGTGGTCGGTGAGGCCGTCGGCTTGCAGATTGCCGAACTTGCTGCGAAAGGCGTGGAGCGGTACGACAGCCTTGGCCATTGCTCGGTGGCCGCCGGCGCTTCCGATGTCGCCGAAGTACTTCCGAACAAACTCGCCGGCGTTACGCGAATACCCAAGATTTCTGACTGACATCACCAGCGAGTCGTTGACGATGCCCGACACGATCGTCCATCTGACATTCTCAAGCTGGAGGTAGAAGTCGGCCACGTACGGAATGAAGTCGTCCCGGGGTGAGTTGCCGAGGAACGCGCAGAACACCTGTTCGACCATTCGCCCTTGCTGCCGCGCCTTGACCACGTATTCGAGACGCTCCATCGTGATTTCGGCACCCTCCATCTTGCCAATCAGTGCGGCATCCGCGAGCGGATAGAGATACGAGAACGCCTCCACGTCAACGTGGCTGGCCTGCCGGTTGAAGAACTGGGTATCGGACTTGATGGCATAGAGCAGCGCGGTTGCGGTGCGTTCAGAGATACTTGCGTCCACGGCGCGCAGGTGCTCGGTCAGGATGGTGGACGTTGACCCGTAGTCCGCTCGGATGTCCTTGAAGAGGGCGCTGTAGCCGGGCTGCTCTGGGTGGTGGTCGATGACGAGATCAACATGGTCGATCGCGCCACCGAAGTAGTGGGGTTGTACGTCGACCATGGCCACGCGGTCGTAGTCGGCGACCTGCGCTGGCGTGACGAGTTCGACATGGAGATCAAGCAAATTGACCATCCGCAAGTTTTCGGGCCGCGTCACGCCTCCGATGGCTCCGATGATCGCCGTCTGCTTCGTACGGCGAAGCACGTTTCTGAGCGCCAAGCCGCTCGCCAGGGCGTCGGGGTCGGGGTCGTTGTGCAGCAGGATCAACACACGGTCCGCGTCGCTCAAAAAGCGCTGATACTGCTGCACCTTCAGCCGCGTGATTGACCGGCTGAATTCGGTCAGGAGCGGCCCGCCGAAAAGCTCGGAGAGGGTCAGGTAGTACAGGTCAGGGAACTGCGACTTGAGCTCGTCTTCCCTCGTCTTGGCGTGCGAGATGCCGACGCCGACCACGTAGACGAGGGAGGCGCCTGCATTGCGAATGGATTCAATGATTTTTTTGAGGCTCCGGCGGCCGTCGTCTTCGACGATGACGCAGGTGCCCGGCATCACGTCGGCCTTGAGATAGGTGTCGGTGCGACGTGGGTCTGCGGCCGTGACGCGCACGCCGGTGTCGTGAAGCCGGCGGGCGAGCGGTTTGCTCTCGACAACGAAATCCACCTCGAGATTGGGTAGCAGAATTTCGTCAAGCATCCTGACGACCAGTTCGTTCTGGCAGACCGCGAGGCACCTCATCGGGTCACCCGGCCGCCTGGGAGGAGAGCATGTGCCATGACACGAAACGCCGATTATAACGCTCCTTCTCGACCGACGGGGCGGCCCTTTCGAAGTGAGCCTCGGGGGCTCGCCGACGCGGCTGCCGGTGTAGGATCGGTTTATCGTGAGGATGCGCAGGCACCGGGGAGGCATGTTGGCGGTCGCCGCCCTCGTGGCGGGGGCTCCGGCGCTCCCCCAGGGACAGCAGGCCGAGTTCAGGGCCAGTATTGACCTGGTGCAGATGGGCGTGACCGTGACCGACGGAGATGGCGAGTTCATCACCGACCTGACCCAAGACGATTTCGAGATCGTCGAGGAGGGGCAGCCGCAGGCCATTTCGTATTTCGCGCCAGGCGATCAATCCGATGCCGGGCCGCCCATGCATGTTGGCCTGTTGTTCGACACCAGCGGCAGCATGGGTGAAGACATCAACTTGGCGCGTACCGCCGCCATCCGGTTCCTCAATACACTGAGCGACGCCGTCGACATGACGCTGGTCGACTTCGATAGCGAGGTTCGGGTGGCGACGTACGGCCAGGACGATTTCCCGCGGCTCGTGGAGCGGATTCGCGGACGCGAGCCCGGTGGTTGGACCGCGATGTACGACGCACTCGGGGTGTATCTCCACGGGGCCGCGGAGAACGAGGGGCGGACCATCCTGCTCCTGTACACCGATGGCGCCGATACCCGAAGCGCGATCGCACTAGGCGATCTCATGACGCTCGTTCGCGCATCCGACGTCACGATTCACACCGTGGGCTTTCTGGATCACCGGAGGCCTTCGACGCAGTTGAATCAGCGAATGCGACTCACGCAGATCGCGGAAACGACCGGTGGGCAGGCATTCTTTCCATCCGCGATGAGGGACATTGAGCGGGCCTATGACGAGGTCGTTGCGCAAATTCGCGCACAGTACAGCCTTGGGTATGTCTCTACCGACACGGCTCGGGACGGCGGCTGGCGAGATGTTGAGATCAAGCTGACGCGCCCCGACCTCGAGGACGCGCGCGTGCAATCCCGTAAGGGGTACTTCGCCCTCTACAGCGAAGGACAGTAGAATCGTACGTTGGCCGTTTGTTGTACGGCCTCGCCGAGCTGCTGTCCATGCCTTCACTAGACGATCAGTTCACGCTTGTCAGCGATTTCGAGGTGCGCGGCGATCAGGTCCGTGCGGTCCCGGAGCTTATCGCTGGGCTGAACCGCGGGGATCCGCGCCAGGTGCTGCTCGGCGTCACTGGATCGGGCAAGACGTTCACGATGGCGCACGTCGTGGCATCCGTGAACCGACCAACGCTCGTGATGGCCCACAACAAGACCCTGGCCGCTCAGCTCTATCAGGAGTTTCGGCGGTTCTTTCCGAGGGCGGCCGTCGAGTACTTCGTGAGCTACTACGACTACTACCAGCCTGAGGCCTACGTGCCGGCCACCGACTCCTATATCGAGAAAGAGGCGACGATCAACGACGAGATCGACCGCATGCGCCTCTCGGCGACGCGGTCGCTCTTCGAACGACGCGACGTGATCATCGTGTCGAGCGTGTCGTGCATCTATGGGCTTGGTTCGCCGGAGGCGTACTACGGGATGCTGCTGCCCCTTCAGGTGGGTCAGCGGATCGATCGCGACGAGATTCTTCGCAAGCTGGTCGAAATTCAGTACGAGCGCAACGACACGGAGTTCGGCCGCGGCACGTTCCGTGTGCGCGGCGATATCGTAGAGGTCGTACCGTCGTACGAAGAGCATGCGCTTCGCATTGGGCTGTTCGGGGACGAGGTCGACGAACTCGCGTGGTTTGATCCGCTGACAGGGCACGTGATCCGGCGGTTGAACAAGATTGCGGTGTATCCGAAGTCACACTTCGTCACGCCCGGCGACCGTACAAAGCTCGCGGTGGAGTCGATCAAGCTGGAGCTCGCGGAGCGTCGTGGCCAGCTCGAATCCGAGGGCAGGCTCCTTGAGGCGCAGCGGCTCCACCAACGAACGATGTTCGATCTCGAAATGATTCGGGAGATCGGATACTGCCATGGCATCGAGAACTACGCGCGTCATCTGACAGGGAGGGCGCCGGGAGAGCCGCCGCCGACCTTGCTCGACTACTTGCCGGACGATGCCCTCGTGATTGTCGACGAAAGCCATCAGACGGTCCCGCAAGTTCGCGGCATGTATCATGGGGATCGATCGCGTAAGGACGTGCTGGTGTCCTACGGGTTCCGACTGCCGTCGGCGATGGACAACCGGCCGCTCACCTTCGCCGAGTGGGAGGAGCGGGTGAACCAGGTGGTGTTCGTGTCTGCCACACCCGGCCCGTACGAGCTCTCGCAGGCGGGCGGCGTGGTCGTCGAGCAGGTCATCCGGCCGACCGGCCTGATGGACCCACCGATTGAGGTACGGCCGGTGCGAGGGCAGGTTGACGATCTGCTGGCGGAGATTCGCGAGCGCACCGCTCGGCGGGAGCGGGTCCTTGTCACGACGCTGACCAAACGCATGGCGGAGGACCTGACGACCTACTATCAGGGGCTAGGTGTCAAGGTTCGATACCTGCATTCGGACATCGACACGCTTGAGCGCGTCGAGATTCTTCGAGACCTGCGTCGCGGTGCCTTCGACGTGCTGGTCGGTATCAATCTGCTCCGTGAGGGACTCGACCTCCCTGAAGTGTCGCTCGTGGCGATCCTTGACGCGGACAAGGAAGGGTTTCTCCGCTCGGCTGGAGCGCTGATTCAGACATCCGGCCGCGCGGCTCGCAACGTGAACGGGCGCGTGATCATGTATGCCGATAAGGTGACCGACTCGATGAAGGCGGCCCTTGGCGAGATGGAGCGCCGGCGTGTGCGGCAAGCCGCCTATAACGCTGAGCACGGCATTACGCCGGCATCAGTGATCCGAGAGATCGACGACGTGCTGTCGAGCGTGTACGAGCGTGACTATGGAGCGGGTCCGGCGTTCGGCGATTCACCCGAGATATTCCGCACGAGGGCCGAACTCGATGCCGAACTGGGACGGCTGGAGGTTGAGATGAAATCCGCGGCGGCGAACATGGAGTTTGAGCGCGCGGCGGCGCTGCGCGACAGGCTGAAGGACTTGCGGACCCACGATCTCGGTCTCGCGGGACCAAGCGGACAGTAGCTGAATGCTGACACTCGTCGAAAGTTGGATCAAGTCCGCGCTACAGGAGACGCAGGAATACGTGCGCCTTGTCGGCGCGACTCTACGTGCGAGTGTGACGCGCCCGTTCTATTTTCGAGATGTCGTCGAGCAGTTCGAGGTGATCGGGATCGGGTCGCTCACGGTTGTGGTGTTGACAGGATTCTTTACCGGTGCCGTGCTGGCGCTGCAGAGTGGTGTGACACTCGACCAGTTCGGCGCACGTCCTTTCGTCGGTCGTCTGATCAGTGCGTCCATGATCAAGGAACTCGGGCCGGTGCTCACTGGGTTGATGCTCGCGGGGCGTGTTGGCTCGGGTATCGCCGCGGAGTTGGGGTCCATGGTCGTCACGGATCAGATCAACGCGCTCCGTGCGCTCGGGACCGATCCCGTGCGCAAACTGGTGGTGCCGCGTGTGCTGGCAGGATTCTTCATGGCACCGGTACTGACCGTGGTGGCCGATGCGGTCGGGATCGTCGGTGGCTGGCTCATCGCGGTGTACGAGCTCCGCGTGGCGTCGAGCCTGTACTGGTTGTCGGTGGTTGAGGGCCTGTTTATTGAGGATGCCTGGATGGGGCTGATCAAGCCGTTCTTCCTCGGCTTCGCGATTGTCACGATCGGCTGCCACGTTGGCCTACGCACAAGCGGTGGGACGCAGGGCGTCGGCCGGGCGACGACCAACGCGGTTGTGGCCTCATCGGTCGCGGTGATCGCCGTCGACTTCTTTGTGACGCGGGCGCTGATTTCGCTGTTTTATTGATGGAACTGTCCACGCCACGTTCGCCCGAGCTCGCGGAAGCACTCGGTCCAGGAGCGCCGATCGTGGTGTTCGACAGGGTGTCGCTGGCCTTCGACGACGCAGTGATTCTCAGAAACATCAGTTTTACCGTCATCACCGGTCATACCAAGATCATTCTCGGTGCGAGCGGGTCCGGGAAGTCGACGATTCTCAAGCTGATACTCGGGCTGTTGAAGCCCGATGCGGGTGTCGTGTGGGTCAACGGTGAGCGGGTCGACCAGATGACGGAGCGGCAGATGATGAAGGTCAGAGCCGATCTGGGCATGGTGTTTCAAGAGGGCGCGCTCTTCGATTCGCTGAGCGTCGCGGAGAACGTCGGGTACAAGCTCAGCGAAGAGATGCGGATTGCGCCTGACTTGGTTCGGTCCCGCGTGGCGGAGGTGCTTGGATTCATCGGCCTGGCAGAGCTGGCCGACCGGATGCCGTCGGAACTCTCCGGCGGGCAGCGCCGACGCGTGGCGATCGCGCGCGCGATGGCGGCCAAGCCCCAGCTTCTCCTCTACGACGAACCGACGACGGGACTTGATCCGATCACGGCGGTGACTGTTGACGATGAGATCGTCAAGCTGCGCGACCTGGAGAATGTCAGCTCGATTCTGGTAACGCACCAACTGCGTGATGCGTTTTACGTTGCAACGCACGAAGCGGAGCACAGAAACGACGGGCGACTGGAGATCGTCCACGCAGATGAGGAGAAGGTCGAAGAGGCGGAGTTCATGATGTTGAGGGACGGCTGTATCGCGTTTGAGGGACATGCTGCCGACCTTCGCGGGGCGTCGGATGACTATCTTCGGACGTTTTTGTCGTAGTGTATGAGCGGGCCTTCTGTCCGCTGTGTCGAGAGGCTGCTTTATGCCACGTACGCGTTCACTCGCCTGGTCTGAACTGAAAATCGGCGCGCTGACGGTCTTAGCGATCGTTATGGCGACGATGTTGATTTTTCTCCTCAGTGGGGAGGGGGGATTCTTCTGGCAGCGCTACGCGGTGAAAACGGTCTTCCCGTCGGTGGCGGGGATCAAGCCGGGGGCGCCGGTACGCGTGGCCGGTGTTGAGGTGGGCTCGGTGACCGCTGTCGCGTTTGCGGGTGATCGGGTTGAAGTCGTCATGGAGATCAGCCGCGACATGCAGTCACGTGTCACCTCAACATCCATGGCGGCGCTGGGGTCAGTCTCGCTTGTTGGCGAGCCGGCGATCGACATTACCGCGTCGAGTAGTGGCACCCCTGTTCCTGAGTGGGGTTATATCCCCTCGGGGGTGGCTGCTGGGTCGCTGGCCGGGATCACCACGCGGGCGGGCGAGGGGATCGAGACGCTGGCCGGACTGTTGCAGGACATCCGGTCCGGCCGCGGCACGGCGGGTCAGCTGCTCACCGACGACTCGCTCTACTCTCAGCTGACAGCCGTGGTGGGGGCGGTTGAACAAGTTGTCGCCAACGTGGGAGAGGGAGAAGGCACGTTGGGGCGGCTCGCCAACGATCCGGCGGCGGCCGAGGCGCTGGAGGCATCGTTGCAGAACCTCGAGGCGGTCACCGCGGGGATACGAGCGGGCAAGGGTAGCCTTGGCAAGTTACTCAGCGAAGATACGCTTGCGGAGAGTCTGTCGTCGACCACGACGAACCTCGACTTGATCACGAGGCAGATCAGTCGAGGGGAAGGCACCGCGGGTAAGTTGATCAACGAGCCGGAGCTGTACGATCGGCTCAACTCCATGTCGGAGCGTCTGGACGGCGTGATGACTGGGCTCCAGGAAGGGCAGGGCACCGCTGGCCAGCTTCTGAATGACCGGCAGCTGTACGAGAACATGAATGCCACCATGTCCGAGTTGAGGCAGCTCATTGAGGACATCCGGGCCGATCCCAGGAGGTATCTCAACATCCGGGTCAGCCTGTTCTAGGGACTCGAACCAGAAGTGCGCTGACAAATATTTCGGATGTCAGCGAACTTCTGATTCGGGGACACTGAAGCGCTTTTTCATGACCGTGCGGCGTTGGAGTAGCTGCAATGCCGAAGATGGTGACGGCATTCGGCGGGACCGATCGCGCAGCCAGCCCGAAGGCCATTTGAAAAGCGCTCTAGTCGACTGAGCGCCACGCTCGCGGCGTCCGCGCCAGTGCGGATCGATCGTTCGGTGCCACTCGTTCATGTCGTAACAGGGAGAGACCCATGACTGATTACTCGCGCGCTCTGCGTCGTGTCGTCGCCGTGTCCCTTCTTCTGGTCGCGCCACCGTTCGCGGCGGCTCAGGAATCCAGATCATCACAACCCGCCGCCGACCTGGCCGCGCTGCTGGACGCCGCGCAGCTCGACAGCATCGCCGCGAAGGTCGAAGGCGATGAGTATGCGGCGGCGCTGTATTTTTCTGGCAGTCAGCTCCTCGTCGTCAAGGCCCGGTATGTGGCTCCCCAGAGCATGGATGCGCGAGTGGCCGAGCGCGACTATCGAAGCGTCTACATCGATCTGAACAGTGCCTCGATTCCGGATTCAATGACCCTGGTGTCCGATGGGGGCGCCGATGGACTCCAGGCCAGCCGTAGCGCTGACGGTCCTCTGGACACCGTAGACATCGGTAGCAGAAGCTATGTCTTCGATGGGGAGTGGGGTAACGCCGGCCTGTCGGAGCAGGAATACCTGGAAGCTTTCCGAGTGAGCGACACGGAATACACGAGCATGCTTGAGGCGCTCATCGCGCAGGCCAGGGCGGCGTCGCCGTAGGCCAGCTCTCCCGGTCTGTCCACCGACTTGGGTACCGACGGGTCACGAGCGCACACGCTTCAAGAACGCTGCGTGCCGTAGCGACCGACATCGTCTCGCCGCCAACGCCTACGGTGCTGCGGTTGCCGTTGGCGGAACTGGATCCGGTACGTGATTCAGGACCGGCGGGATCGTGCCCAGATAGGCCCAGATGGTGTGCGTCTCGAATTCGTTGTCAGGCCGCCACCGGGAGCTGGACCAGGTCCCGGCAGTGGGAGATCCAACGCACATTATTGAGTTCGGCCCGGGCCATTGTGTGCCCGCTCGCGAAGGTCAACGGCGTGTGGCCCTCCAACGACGCGTGGCTGCGTGTCGCGTTGTAGTAGGCCTGGAAGTCGGCGAGCTTCCGTTCAAGATCACAGGCATTCCAGAACAGCACATGGTCGAGAAATTCTCGCCGCGTCGTCCCGATCAGGCGCTCCACGAATGGGTGTGACCGGGGCACATGCGGCACGGTCTTGATTTCGTCGATCTCCAGAATCCGAAGGGTCGCCGTCCACCGGTGCGCCTCGAATAGCGGATCATGATCGGTGCTGAGATGTCGCGGTGCGCCCTGACCATGAATAGCGGCGTTGAACATGCGGCAGAGGTCGGCGCCATTGACCGGACCGCGGTGCACGCCGACTCCGACGAGGCGACGCGTGAATTGGTCCATGACCACAAGTACCCAGTAGCTCCGGAGCACGATGGACTCGCATCGAAAGAGGTCCACGCTCCACAGGCTGTCTGTCGTGTGTCCGAGAAACGACAACCACGAGGGCCCGGTTCCGCCCGGGCTGGGGCGATAGTGTGTCGACAGCACGCGGTACACGACGTTCTTGTCGATGTCGACCCCGAACGTTCGCGAGATGATGCGCGCAATCCGTGGACAGCCGAACCGAGGATTGCGGGACTTGAGCTCGACGATGGCTTGGATGAGTGCCTCGCTCGGCCCCTTCGGTCCAGGCTTCTTCGGGCACGGGCTCGACGAGAACAGTCGGCGGTACTTGCGACGCACCAATGCCTGATGAAACGCCAGGAGCGTCGAGGGGCGTACGCCGATGGCGACCTTTCGGATTCGTCCTGGACTGAGGAAGAGTGACCCGAATCCGCACAGCAGCCGGTCATGCACTGTCAGGTTCGGCGCCCGCTGGCGAGCACGGCGCAGGACGATCAGTTGCTGCTTGAGCAGGAGATTCTCCGCGATCACCGCGCGCACGCCACCGGGGCCGCACAGCTTCGCGGTCATGACGGTCAGGTGAAGCAGGGTGAGCAGGGGGTCCTTCATGCGCGAGACAGCGTAGGTCAGAGATCAGGCGCCACGCAACGTTGCCTCAACCCTGGATTCAGCGAGAGAATGGGGAATTCGAGACGCACAAGTGTCATGTCGTGGACGAACGTCTCCGATTCATTGCCCGGCTGCTGGACGGCGAGAAGATGACGGCGTTGTGCGCCGAGTTCGGGATTTCTCGAAAGACCGGCTACAAGATCTATGAGCGGTACCCGCCGGGCCCCATGATCAACGTGTTGTTCTTGTGCCCGATGGGCGTCAGGAACGCGCAAGACGCCGCCACCGCGACGCACATCAGAAACGGATCGGCATTCACGCCCAGGCTGCCGGCGATATCGATGGCGATCGGCGCCGCAATCACCGCCGTGGCGGTGTTGTTCATGACATCGGACAGTGTCATGGTCACGATCATCAGGATTGTGAGCACAACCGCTGGCGATGACCCCGCAGTCAACCCGATGATGGATTCCGCAATTAGTTGCGTGCCTCCACTGGTTTCCAGCGCGGCGCCAATCGGGATCATCGAGCCGAGCAGGACGATGACCGGCCACTCGACGGACTCATAGAGCTGGCGCACTGGGACGATCTTCGTCGCCACGAGGAGCACAACCGCCCCAGCCAGTGCCGCGGGGAGATAGACCAGACCGAGGCTTGCCAACAGCACAGCGCTGGCAAAGATGCCCACCGCCAACGGCGCCTTGCTTCTCTGTACGATGTGCAGTCCGCGCTCGGCAAGCGGCAGACAATCGAGCCAACTCGCAATATCGGCCAGCTGCTCGTTTGGACCCAGCAGTAGCAATACATCCCCGGCCTCTATCTCGACGTCGCGAATCTGCTCCCGGAACGGCCGTCCCTGTCTGGACACTCCCAAGAGCGTCACGTCATGACGATTCAGCAGTCGCAACGATCGCGCCGAGCGCCCTTCGATACGCGCCCCCTGGGGCACGACGACCTCCATTAGACCGAGATCCTCATCCTGAGGCGCATCGGTCCCCGCCAAACGCCGGACGTACTCGAGCCCGAGCTCGCCGACTAGCAGGCTGCTGAAGAACCCGGGTGATCGGGCCGTTTTCTAAGGATCATGCGAGTCACCACCGACCGACAACGGTGCGCACGGCTGTGCGCTGGCCCCGATCAAGGGGCCGGCGACACGCGCGGCCGGTGATCAGGGACACCTCGCCTCCAGATTCCGCAGCCGGACCAAGTTATAGACCGTGGCGGCGAAGGTAAGCTGCCAATCCACGAGGGCGACACCGCGATGCCGGAGTTTGCGCAAGCCGCCGACGGTCTTCATCCAGCCAAAGACCTGTTCTACGAGTTTCCGTTTCCGCTGACTGACGTGATAGCCCGCATGCCGCGTGGTCCGGCCATCGATCGCACTCCAGCGGACCTTCTGAGCAACGTGGGGCGTGACGGCCCGGATACGGACAGCGGCCACAAAGCTTGCCACATCGTAGCCCTTGTCCGCCCCGACCGTGCTGCCCGGCGGCGCGCTGGCCTCCAGCAACAGCGCCGCTGCCTCGCGTTCGGCGGTCCCCGTCGCGTGAGTCGCGCAGACGTTGGCGACAAGTCCCTGTCGATTGTCCAGCAGCACGTGGCCCAGATACGCCAGCTTGGCTTCCTTCCCCTGGCCCTTCCGAGGCAGCATCGCCTCCGGATCGGTCGTCGACTGGTGCGTGTCGTTGCGCCGCCGCTCCCCGTGGAAGTTGACCGTGGGATTCCCGGGGTCATCGGGCGGGTCGCTCTCCGCCGCGTCCCGGCACCGAAAGCTCTTCAGGCTGGCCCACGCTTCCAATTGGGTCCCATCCACAGTGAAGTGTTCGTCCGAGAGCAGCCCGGCCGCCCGCGCGTGGGCCTGCACCGCATCAAAGAAGGCGGCCGCGAGATCGCCCGCCAGCAGCCGGTCGCGATTCTTGGTAAACGTGGTGGGATGCCAAACCGGGTCGTCCAAATTCAAGCCCACGAACCAGCGGAACAGCAGGTTGTAATTGAGCTCTTCCATCAGCAGCCGCTCGCTCCGCACCGTGTAGAGCACCTGCAGCAACAACGCGCGCAGCAGCTGTTCCGGCGGGATCGACGGACGCCCTGTGTTGGCGTACAGGCCGGCGAACCTGCGCGACATCGTTCTCAGCGCTTCGTCCGTCAGCGCGCGAACCGCGCGGAGCGGATGGTCGGCTGGCACGCGCTGTTCCGGCGACAGGTAGCTGAACATGTGAGTGCTTTGCTCATCGTGTCCGCGCATGATGGGGCTCCCTTCAGCGGTGTTGGGAGCATGGTAGTACGCCGGGATCGATCTGTCGATCCCATTTCACGGAGTTTTTCAGCAGCCTGCTAGCGCGGAACGCCAGGGCTCTCGAGTGGTCTGTGGTACTGGGGCACGGTGTATCACGTGCCGGCGTTGGGCGCGGACAGCTTCCCGCCACCGATCGTGCGCTGACGACATCCGGTGTCTGTGGAGCGACCGGCTATTGCCCGCTGCCTATTGGCGACTGAAGTAGTCAAGCACCGCGGACGCGGTCTTCGCGCCAACGACGGCGCTGAGTTCTTCGCGTGTGGCTCGTCGAACCTCCGCAAGACTCCCGAAGGCCGTCAGCAGAGCGCGGCGCCGTCGCGGCCCGACCCCGGACACCCCGTCGAGCGCTGATTCAAAGTCGCGCATCGTCCTCGCCTTCCGGTGAAACGTCACGGCGAACCGGTGCGCTTCGTCACGGATGCGCTGCAGCAGCAGCAGCCCCGGATCGTGTGTTGGCAACACAATCGGCTCCGGTCGGTCGCGTGTGTACAGCAGTTCCTCGCGCTTGGCGATGCCGACCACGACGAGATGGCTCAAGCCGATCAACTCCAGAGCGTCGTAGGCCGCAGAGAGCTGTCCGCGGCCACCGTCAACCAGGACCAGATCCGGAAACGGCCCGCCATCGCTCATCGCTTTCTGGTACCGGCGCTGCACAACTTCCCGCATCGCCGCGAAATCGTCCGGCTTGGACCGTGACTCTTGGCTCGGCGCCACGGATCCCTCGACCCGGTACTTCCGATACTCACGTTTTTTCATCCGGCCGTCTTCGCAGACCACCATCGAGGCGACGGTATCGCTTCCCTGCAGCGTGGAAATGTCGATGCACTCGATGCGGCGCGGAACAACCGGTAGCGCGATCGACGAGCGCAGGTTCTCGAGCGCGTCAAAGTGCGCGGCCGTGATCTCGTTGAACCGCGTGCGATACGCCAGCTCCGCATTGCGCGTGGCCAGATCCACGAGAGCCCGCTTGTCGCCGCGACGCGGGACACCAATCCGGACTCGACGCTCAGCACGTGCTGACAACCACGCTTCGGTCTCCGCCGGGTCCTCGATCTCGATCGGCAGGTTGATCTCCGACGGCGGCACCCGATCTTCGTAGAACTGCTGGAGCGCTGCCTGCAACACATCGGCGTCCGAGCCCGCCAGTCCACCTGGATCCGCTGCCAATTCGACGCGTTCGACGACGCGCCCACCGCGCATCGCGAACACCTGGATGGCACTACCACTCGGCCCGACCTTCAAACCAAACACGTCGCGATTCCCGAGCCCAGGCGTCGCCACTTTCTGATGCCGGTCGCGCAACACCTGTACGGTGCGCAGTGCGTCGCGCATCTGCGCCGCCTCCTCGTACCGCTCCGACGCCGCGGCGTCAGTCATGCGGTCGCGCAGCGTCAGCAGCAGCTCGTCGTTACGACCTTCCAACAGCAGTCTGGTACTGGCAACGGCCTCGCCGTAGCGCTCCTCGCTGCAAATCTCCGAGACACACGGCGCGATGCAACGCTTGATGTCGTACTCGAGGCACGGGCGTCCCCGGTTGCCGGTGATCACCTCGTTGCACGATCGAATCCCGAACAATCGGTGCGCCACGCCCATCGTCCGACGGGCCAGCTTGGCCGGCAGGAAGGGCCCTGCGTAGACGTCTCCTCCGCGCTCGACGCGGCGCGCCACGAGCACTCGGGGAAACGTCTCTGTCGTGGTGAGCTGGAGATACGGATAGTTCTTGTCGTCGCGAAGCAGGATGTTGTACTTGGGCGTACGTTGTTTGATCAGATTGTTTTCAAGTGCGAGCGCCTCCATCACCGAATCGGTGACGATCACCTCCACTGACGCGATCTCCTCAAGGAGCGCGGCGTGGCGAGGGCTGAGACCGGCGGCGCTCAGATAGCTGCGCACCCGATCCCGCAGCACGCGGGCTTTGCCGACGTAGATCGTGTCGCCAGCCTGGTTACACCAGAGATAGACGCCGGGCTGCTCCGGCAGGCGAACGATCTGTGCCTTGAGGTCCTGAATGGCCATGCAGTACTATGTCGAGTCTAGTTCGAGCGAGGCGTACCCCTAATTATATGAAGAGATGACGTTTACCGGGTTCGTGGGAACCGTGTGCATGTTCCCGATGCGCGCCATCATCGCTGCCAGCGTGGCGCTCCGCATCCATCCCAACACGTTGACGCTCATCGGGCTGCTGATCAATATCGCCGCGGCGTGGGCCCTCGCGCTCGACCGCTTTCTGCTCGGCGGTCTCATCATGGTCGTCGCCAACATTTTCGACTTCATCGACGGGAAGGTGGCGGCCCTCACGAACACCGGGTCTCGATTCGGCGCGTTCTGGGACTCAACGCTTGACCGGTTGTCAGATATCGCGCTGTTCCTTGGCCTGATATACCTCTACTCAAGTCTGCACCGGACCGACTACGTCATGGTGGCGGCACTGGCGATGATGTTTTCAATCATGACGAGCTACGCGCGCGCCAGGGCCGAGTCGCTGATTGAGAAGTGTAAAGTCGGCTTCATGGAGCGCCCCGAACGTATCGTGTTGTTCATGATCGGCGCCTTCACCGACCGGATGGCCGGGGTCCTGTGGGTCATCCTGATCCTGTCGATTCTGGCAGTGGCCAACCGCATCCACTTCACCTACCTGGCACTCAATGACCGGCCGCTGCCAACCGGGTCGAATGTCGTCACCCGCGCGTTCTGGCGGGCGTTTTTCTGGCGAGACGCACGCATGACGCTCCCCTACGACGGGTGGGTCGTCGCGATTCTGGCGTTCGTCTGGCTCGTCCCACCGGACTGGCTGCGTGATCCAACGGCGTTCGGCGTCGGGCTCTGGGAGTTTCTCCGATAGCGTGGACCACTACTCAAACAGCCACTATGGCCACTAGCGACCAGGCAGCCGTTCAGACCGCACTCGACGCGCTGGCTGCGTTCGGCCCGGTGCTCTCGATGAAAGTGTACCGCCTCAAGCTCGATCCAACCCCTGCCCTGCCGATTATTCCCTGCCTCGACCACGAGGCGATGCTGCACCAGACCGTCGCGCCACATGCGGCCGCCTACGTGCAGGAGTCGGCGTCTGGCGATCTTCACGAGGTCGTGTTCGTTCCCGCCGAACGACGCATCGAGATCGATACCGTGTCGACGTTCAAAGAGACCTCTGGGGAATCGCGAAAACGACTCATCGCGTTTCTGGCTGAGCGGATGCCCGACGATCACGTGAGGGTCCAGCGCGCATCGCGCTGGCGGGGCGATCGGCGGGTGGCGGAGGCGTGCCGCGCGCACGTGTCTCTGCGGGACGTGCTGCTCGGCACAGATATGGATGCCGTCGCGCGGGATATCGAACGATTGCGGACGATCAGCTCGCTGATGGAGAAGCAGTCACGCGTCGCCTCGTGGGCCGTGCGCACCGTGACGACGCCCATATTGGCTGCCGCCGGCGTGATCAGCTTTCAGGTATTGGAATTGTTTACAACGCGCCTGGGCGAAGGCGGCGTGAACGCCCTCCGGTACGCCGTACTGAGCGTGCTGGGCGCGGTCTTTCTCTACTATGGTCTCAAGGCGGTCCAACTCACCGGGATGTCCACGCGTGTCTGGAAACGAGCAACGGAATTCAGCTTGATTCTTGCGGAGCGCCGAAGGCTCTTGAGCGCTGCGCCTCGTGCGTCGTGAGCGGCTCGCTCCGATCCCGTCGTGCGCGATCAGCCCGCAGCAGCCTTTCTGGCGGACGACGATTTCTGACCTTTGGCCTTTGATCGACGCGCTGTCGCCAGTGTCACCTTCGCTGGCTTCTTTTTGGTCTTACTCACTGAATCAAGGCTGCGGCGCAGCGCCTCCATCAGGTCCACCACCTTCGGCGGGTCCTGGATTTCCGGCGCCACGATTTCCTCGCCGGCGATCTTGGCGTCGATGATCCGCCGCAATCCGTCCCGATACTCGTCTTTGTAGTCCTTCAGATTCAGATCGGCGTCGAAGGTGGCGACCACCTGCTTGGCAAGCTTCATTTCATCGGGGCGGATCTTCGAGGGCAACGACGACAGTTCATCGATCTGGTCGATGCTTCGGATCTCGGCGTCGTGGTGCATCGTGTACATCACGAGCCCCTTCTTCTGCGGACGCACTGCCACGAGGTACTCGCGGCCGTAGAGCGCGACCTTGCCGATGCCGGCCTTGCCCGCCATGCCTTCGCGCATCACGGCAAACGCGTCGGCGGCCATCGGACCGTCCGGGGCCAGGTAGTATGCGCGGTCCACGTAAATCGGGTCGATCTCGCTCGCGTTGGCGAACTGTACGAGGTTGATCACTCGGGTCGACTCCACACGGACCTTCTTGATGTCTTCCTCGCTCACGATCACGTAGCGGCCCTTCTCGAACTCGTAGCCCTTGGCCAGTTCCGCGCTTGTGACGTCCCGCTCGCAGTGCGGGCACCAGCGCTTCTGCTGGATACGCGTCTGGCACTCGGCGTGCAGCTGATTGAAAGAGAGCGTGGCGGCCGACTCGGTAGCCGGAAACACCTTGACCGGGATGTTGACGAGGCTGACCTTGAGAAACCCTCTCCAAGTTGGACGTGGCATGCATCCCTTATCGGCGCCGCACGACTATTCAGGAGTTCGTGGGCGTAAACCGTGTCATCTAAGTTACTTACATCGCATCGACCGGGGCGCCCGTCCCTCGTCGCGTCCGGCGGCCAGGCGGCGCCCAGCCAGTCAGACGGCGTCTGCTTCGTCCCGACTACCGAGGTCCAGGCCCGCCCCGCCCATGTGAATGTCGTGCGCCTTGATCTTATCCAGCAGCAGACGACGAGCCTCGCCGTAGAGAGGGCCCGGCACCTCGAGGCGCTTGACGACTTGGCGGACGTGCGGGATGAGGAACAGCGTCACCGCTGTACCTTCCTTCCAGGACACGGCCGAGATCTGTCCCCACGGTATGAACCCGCGATCCGCCCAGACCCCGTCACGATAGAACCCGCGGGTGATCCGAGTGCTCATCGGGAAGGCATAACCGTAATAGACAAGCATCATGACCTCGCCGAACAGCTGGTTCAGCGGGTGTCCGAGCACGAACACCCTCACGGCGACAAGGAAGCCTAGAATGGCGCCGAGCGCGAGCGCGAATCCGTAAAAGCGGGGCTTCGGGTTCTCCCAGACCAGGAGCGACGACGTCCGCCGAAGGCGAAAGCGTACCAGATCCGCGATGACTTTGATGTTGGCCGCAAGAAACCCGACCCCGAAGACGAACAGCACCTGCGAGAGCAAGAACCCGGGCCTCATTGCGCCATACCTCTACGCGCGCGAGAGGTACTCCCCCGTGTCCGTGTTCACCCGCACAGTGTCCCCCGGGTTCACAAACGGCGGCACCTGCACAACGATCCCCGTCTCCAGCGTCGCGGGCTTGACCTGAGCGCTGGCAGTGGCGCCCTTGATGCCAGGGGCGGTATCCAGAACCTCCAGATCGACGGCGGATGGCAACTCGACGCCCACCGCCTCGCTGCCGTAGAACTCGACCTGGATCGTCATCTCAGCTTTGATGTAGCTGATCGAATCGCTCAGCATGTCGCTTGAGAGGCTAACCTGCTCGTACGAGCTGGTATCCATGAAGCAATAGGCGTCGCCGTCTTTGTACAGGTACTGCATCTCACGCTGCTCAAGCGTGGCCCGGTCGAGTGTGTCGTCCGAGCGTAGCTTCCGGTCCGATACACCCCCATTGCGAATGTTGCGCAACTTCACGCGCACAAAGCCGCGCAGGTTGCCGGGCGTGACGTGCTGGAGTTCCAGGATCCGCAATAGATCCTCGCCCACCTTAATGAGCATGCCCTTCCTGAGTCGCGTCGCTTGTATCGAAGCCATTCCGTGGGTCGTCCGAATTGATGCGAGATTGCTCTCGAAGATGCCGAATGGCGTCGGCCGCGTGGCCGTCACCACGAGCGCGGAGTCCACCGTGGACGGGCCGCACTGGCGTTGACGCCACCGATGCTAGCACAGCGTACGGTGTGCTAGCCTACACTTCAGACCCCCTGTTGGTTAGGGCCACAATGAGCACTCCACGGCTACTTCTCTCCCTCGCGCTCGTCGCCTGCGGATTTGCCGCTGGCCTTGTGATTACTGGACGCACACCAGACTCCGACGCTGGTAACTCGCCACGCGTCGACGGAGTCTCCACGCAGACCACCGCCGCAGGGAACGCCGCCCTCTCAGACGGCGCCGCGTCCAGCACCGCTCCCTCGGGCACCGCCGCTCCGAACGCGACCTCGCAGGAAGCCGCCTCGGAGGGTGCTCGGGCGCCTCTGTTCACCTCGCCCGAAGGCGTCACGGGCATGCTCCCTGACTTCTCGCGGGTCGCCGAGTTCACCGTTCCCGCCGTCGCCAATATCTCGTCGCAGCAGATCGTGCGACGCCAGAACTCCCCATTCGCCAACGATCCATTTTTTCAATTCTTCTACGGCAACCAGGACGACATTTTCGGGTCGCGACGCGGCGTCGAACGCAGCCTTGGTTCGGGTGTGATTGTGAGCGCCGACGGCCTGGTGCTGACAAACAACCATGTCGTCGCCGGCGAGTCGGGGCGGCTTTCCTTGGGTCAACTCCCCGCGGTGTCGGTTGGGCTCGGCGACAATCGGGAGGTCGAGGCGACGATCGTCGGCGTCGATCCGGCAACGGATCTGGCGCTGCTTCGGATCGACGCGGGAACACTGCCGACCATTCCCTGGGGTGATTCGGACGAGCTCAAGGTGGCGGAGTGGGTGCTTGCGATCGGCAATCCGTTTCAGCTCAGCCAGACCGTCACGCTCGGCATCGTCTCGGCACTGGGGCGCACCAACGTCGGCATTTCCGCGTACGAAGATTTCATCCAGACGGATGCCGCGATCAATCCCGGGAACTCGGGAGGCGCGCTCGTGAACACACGTGGCGAACTGATTGGCATCAACACCGCCATCTTCAGCCAGAGCGGCGGCTATCAGGGAATCGGGTTCGCTGTGCCGAGCAATCTGGCGCGCCGCATCGTGAGCGACCTGACCCAATTCGGCGAAGTCCGCCGTGGATCGATCGGGTACGTCGAGATCGCCCCGGTGTCGACATTCGTCGCCGACGAACTTGGCGTGCCTAACGCGAGCGGCGTACTCGTCCAGGGCATGCGCCGCGACACCTCCGCGTACCGGGCGGGGCTACGTCCCGGCGATGTCATCGTCGCGTTCAACGGCACCGACGTCATCGACAGCGCCCAGCTCTCACGCCAGATTCAGGACACGGCCATCGGCAGCACCGCGACCGCGACAGTGATCCGTGCGGGACAGCGGATCGAGTTGGAAATTACGATTCAAAGCAGCGTTCAGTAGACCCGGCTCACGGCAACGATTCGTGACCCTCACTGAACTAAGGGCTCGGGTCAAAATAAGGTTGTCAGCTTGGGCGCCGAGGCGCCCGCCCGGCAAGGCGCGAGGAGCGCGCATGCCGGGCGCATGTAAGCGACGAGCAACGCGGCCCGGCGGGATGTATCGGTGGTCAAGGTGGCAACCTTATTTCGACCCAAGCCCTAAGACACTCGAAATTACGTCGACGACTTTGACAACGCCACAGCCAACTTCCGCCCCGCGATCCCAGCCGCTTTGACCGGATACAGGAGCCAGAGAAGAACGTCAGGCAGCGGGCTCCCTTCCCAGTTATTCGGCTGCGGCGCACAGAGCCCCCCGATCAGCCTTATACGGTCAGACCAGGACTCCCTCAGCTGCATCTGAAACCGGAAGGCCGCGACTGTGTCCTCGGCTGGTCTTCGGTCAGCGAGTGCACGACGTCGCACGGCTTCGGCGAGGTTCTGGACCGCCCGGTCGCCGTGCACAGACCGGTGAATGTCCTCGGGCAGGGGCGCGCTCAGCCATTCACTCGCCAGAAACAACCCGAGAAAGAGTCTGCGCCTGCTGCTGCTGCCGTCAGCAAGCGCCAAGGTCCGATGCCAGTCCAGTGCCTGATGGGTCCGCAGTAGCTCAGCGACGTCGCACACGTGGAGTAGCCGATCCCAGAAATGCATGCCTCCATGGAGGCAAAGCGCCAGCAGCCCTTCCTCCGGCGGCAGGACTGGAATCTGCTGGCTGCCGAATGCTGTGTGCCACGGCTGGCGCCACGCTGTGGCCAGGTCCACCTGCCCGGAGGACCACCGACGCGGGAGTGCCCAGTGAAGCTCGAGACGGGTGGTGTCCCGGTCGCGGTTCATTGCTAAGTGGTAGTTGGAGCGGAGATAGCGGGCCTCCTGCCTCGTGGTCATTCGGTACTCGAAGTCGAAGCCCTGCGCCAGCAACAGGGCCTTCGCCCGCAACACATCCTCGCTTCGCACCAGAATGTCGAGGTCATGGGACACGCGCAGTGAGAGATTCCCGTACACCGACAGTCCAAGCGCCGGCCCCTTGAACGAGATCACCGGAATCCCACCGCTCGCGAGCTGGTCGACGATTCCACAGAGTCGACCCGCCAGGACCAGGTTGCGCAGCGCGGTCTCGCGGTAGGTGGTCCGCAGCTGCTCCAGGATGTTTTCAAGAACAGCCTGCGGCCAGCGGCTGTTCAGATGTCGGTACGCCAGCGACGCCGTCCCGTGTCGAAGAACCAGAGCGAGCAGGGCTTCCCAGTTCATGGGTTGCTGCAGCGCGGCATCGACTTTGGCCGCCGTGTCCGGATCCATGGTTCGACGTGCCAGGCACAGCAGCAACGCAAACTCACGCGTGTCGGCTAAAGCGATCGGCATGTGGCCCGTGTGATTGGCATGCTGTGACGTCGCAGCGCCCGCGGCATGCGGCGGTGAGTTTCCAGAGAGCGGGATGGTTGTCATGAGCCCATCGCCCCGAGCACGTGTTGGGCGGCCTCGGACGCCTCTCCTCGATACGTCTTGATGACGCGCGCCGACGCCACGACCTGTCCCAGCGCCTGGACGGCCGCCTGCGGAGCCCGTTGGGCAGACACAGTATTCGCTAGGAGTGCCAGGACGCCCTGGCCGGGCGACAGCGTGCGCGGGCGCCATCGTTTCCCATGCGCGTACCGTGACAGGACCACCAACCCGACCGGCAACGCGCTCCGGCCGCTCACGCCGCCGAAGGACTCGACGGTTACCATCCGCTGGGTGGCTTCTCCAGGCTCACGCAGAGCCACTGGTTGTGCGAAGGGATGCACGCGGCCTCGGGCATCGAGTACCGCATACTCGTCCGAATAATAGACCGCTCCGGCCCGTACCAACTCCATCACCAGGGTCGACTTGCCGACGTAGCTCGGTCCCGGCAAAAGAATCGCCCTACCCCGCCAGGCAACCACCCCCGCATGCACAAACACCCGACGCGGGGCGTGTTCGGCCACGTACAGCCGAGCATCCGCCTCCCAGGCCTGGAGCAGATCCTCCAGATCCAGGGTTCGGGTAAGGCGGGCACTGTCGCGATAGACCAGGTTGAAGTGGCGGACCCGCGACTGGGCGGCCTTGGTGGGAATCACGAACGAGTAGAGGCGATCGACGACGGGAGACCGGGCCGGCCGCCAGCCACACGGCAATCGTGCCTGCACTAGAGACAGGGCCTCAGTAGTTGTGGCACGAAGCCCGACGCGCACGCCGTGTGCGAGGTACGAGAGTCCTACCGCCCAGCCCAGGCGGTGCATCTTCTCCAGTCACGTGTTCGTCCACCGCAGACGCGGTAGATCTTGCGCGCTCGACGGCGTCGCTACACCCACACGATCGGCAACGTGTGACACCACACCTTTCCCGTCATCCGGGGCGCTACCCGGCCGTCGCCCCGCCTCTCACTTGTGCCAGACTGATACTTCCCGACGGCTCCTATGGTGGAAGCATCTCGCCTGGCCTGCAGATAAGAATGCCCCCCAAGCATATGCCGCTACAGCATTCGGCATCCGCCACGCACGGTTGGCCGTCTGCTATACAACTCTGGGCGTGCGCGGCGGGGGGCGCCATCAGGCTTGTCACGATGGGCAACCCGGCAGCCACAGCCAGACCGATTCTCTGCATCACGGCGCGGCGCGACATATCCTCGACTCGCGGGATCGGCTCCTGCAGCAGCTTGGCCCGGTGAAACTGGGCAAGCGCAAAGTCGAGAGCGGTCTCACCCTTTCCAGACCCCAGCTTCTGCGACAAGAGTTCCACCGCCTCGGCACGAGGCGTCTGACGCACGCACTGCGTCCAGACCGACGCGGCGGTCGGATTGAGAGAGTGTGCCTTCTCCCGGTCGAGATCGTAAACGACGATTTCGTCCAATACGTCCTGTACGAGGAGTCCTTCTGTTCTGACACGGGGCAGTCCGGCCGGTTGAGCCATCTCTTTCCCTCCGCCGCGATCGATATCGAGAACCGGGCCCATTGACCTATCAGATCCGTCGCCGAGTTCCACGTCGGGAGAACCTGGGCCGTCGCCGTGCGCCGCGCTGAAGCGTGCGACACCGGTTTCACACGGAGTATACGCCCGTCGGCTGGGGGGGCTGGTTCAGATACGGCAACCACAGTGGCTTCCTTTCCCGCTGAACAATGAATGCGACGTTCTGGTGGGTTCGGGCAGAAGGGGGAGAGCCCGGGCAGAATTGGACTCAGCCCCCAGGGCCAGCCCCCCCACTAACACCGGTCTGCGGAACGGCTAGCGCGGATTTCATGAACGCGTAGCTCCCGAGTAACCGCAATCAGTACTCGCTCCGTAGATCCAGGGCGTTCGCACCCATCAGCCCCTCCCACCACCCGCACGAGTACCACGACCGAGCACTAGGTGCAGGTGAAATCCGCGCTCACCGGGCCGACTGACCCACTTCAAAACCTGCGGAATCAGGTCGGCCTGCCGAACAGGATTGCGGGACACCCTCGCCTGAGGGTGAAGAGCTCAAGTTCGACCACGACGAAGCGGGTGACGCACGGCGGGGCCGCCCCGGCCGCGCCACAGGCACCTCCCACGTGACGGGCGCTCTTGGGGCCGAGCACGGGTGGGGCTGCCGGGCGACTCCGGGCGACAGGACCCGCGATCAGGTACCTACACGGAACCCGGGTCGCGCAGAGCCCAGATGACTCGCTGTTCCCGGGTCTGGTGGGTTTGGCGCTATGCTGAGAACTTCGCTGCTTAGCCAAGATACCTCGGTCGGCCGCAGCTAGTTTGATGTTGAATCGCTTTCGAGGGGAGGTCTGCTGATGCTACGGCACGTCCACGTCTTTGGTCTTCTCGCTGTCACCGGCGTCTTATCTGGGTGTGCCGCCGGCGAGCCGCAGCCTGAATCAACGACCGTCGCGACCGCGGCGACTGCGCCCGAAGGTCAGCCGGGTACTACGTTGGGTGTCTACGCGTTGGGTCAACACCCGCTCTATGACGGCCGGTTCGTCGTGACGGGAAGCCGGGTCCACCAGGCGGGCACGCTGTCCGATGCATCGCCCTGGGACCATATGGGTGACGACGGTACGAATCTTCGTGCGGTCGACGGCACGATCGAGATCGACGTGGACGAGCGAGCCAACACCGGCACGTTCAGGGCCGATCTGATGCTGCCCGAGGGCAACTACATCGTCGAGCTTGAACGGTTCGAAGAATTCTCGCCGTGTCAGGATGGCGGCATTGCGGCATGGCTGTTCGAACACGGCGACTCTGGGTGCGGGGACATGAACTGGCCGAAGAGCATCCTCTACGTGGCCGGTTGGGGATGGGGCCACGCGACCCTCGACGGCGAACCGCTTCGCTCGGACGGCCAGATTCACTTCATGGTGACCCAGGGCATGCGGGACCGGGAGACGCTCGCGGTGCATCAAGATCAAACGGGCGCCACCGGTGCCGGCGCCGTCAACCCCGCGGCCGTCCAGGTGGACTTCTACATCCGCAGCCCGGAGACCAACGACGCGAATCACCCGAGTCGGGAAATCTTCGACCACTTCTTCGCGATGGAAACGACCTGGCGCTAGTGGTCTGCAATAGATCTGTCCGCGGGCAGTCCCGCGACCAGGTTAACTCAGGTGCCGCAGAACGTTTCGTGAACGATTTCGTCTGGTTGAGGCGGCGCTTCGAGATCAGCGAATTCGCTCTGCTCCGCATAGGGGGTGGCTAGCGCGTCGACGAGGCGGTGGAATGGGGCAAAGTCGCCTCCATAGGCGCGCTGGATGGCGTGCTCGACGCGGTGATTACGCGGGATCAGAATCGGATTGGCGGCGCGCATGTCGGCGAGGTACGTGGCGGGGTCGGCTTCGCGACGCCACGCGGCGAGCCACACCGTCAACGCCTCACTCCTGGCACCCATGGCTGTGATCGCGTCGGAGGTGTCTCCGCCGGCGACACGCGTGAGGTGACGAAAGAAGAGCGTGAAATCCGCCTCTTCCGCGGCCAGTAGATCGAGGCACCCTTGAATCAACTCGGTTGGCGCCCCTTCAGGGAGGCCCAGCTTGGCGCGGAATCGGGCGGTCGCGTGGGCGCTGAATCGTTCCGGATATCCAGACAGCGCAGTTTCAGCGAGCTGCTTTGCCTTGTCAGGGTCCTCTGACAGCAACGGCAGCAGCGTTTCGGCGAAACGGGTGAGGTTCCACAGTCCGATGTCGGGCTGGTTGCCGTAAGCATACCGGGCACCCCGGTCGATCGAACTGAACACGCACTGCGGGTGGAAGACATCCATGAACGCGCATGGGCCGTAGTCGATCGTCTCCCCGGAAACGGCCATATTGTCGGTGTTCATCACGCCATGGATGAAGCCAAGAGACATCCACTGGGCAATCAGACCCGCCTGCGCCTCGACGACCGACTCCAACAGTGCGAGATACGGATTCGCCGTGTCGGCAGCCCCTGGGTAGTGCCTGGCGATGACGTGATCGGCGAGCACTCGTAACGCATCGATGTCGTTGCGTGCGAGAAAATACTGAAACGTGCCAACCCGAATGTGACTGGCAGCCACGCGGGTCAATACCCCGCCTGCGAGCGGGCCTTCCTGCCGCATGACGACTTCGCCGGTGGTCACGGCCGCGAGCGCCCGGGTTGTGGGCACCCCGAACCCGGCCATCGCTTCGCTGACGATGTACTCGCGAATCACGGGACCGAGCGCCGCTTTGCCATCGCCGCCGCGGGAAAATGGTGTGCGGCCTGACCCCTTCAGCTGCACGTCGTGACGCGCGCCAGAGGTGTCAACAACCTCGCCGAGCAAGATCGCGCGACCGTCGCCAAGTTGCGGCACGAATCCACCGAATTGGTGGCCTGCGTACGCCTGTGCGATCGGCTCAGTGCCCTCCGGCGTCTCGTTTCCAGCGAGCATCGCGACGCCGTCAGCCGATCCCAGCCAGTCGCGGTCGATCGACAGCGTCGCCGCAAGCTCACGATTGACACGCACGAGCATCGGTTCGGGAACATGGGCAGGCGCCTGTCTGGCGAAGAAACGTTCCGGCAGACGGGCGTAGGTGTTGTCGAAGGGAATAGTCATTGGACGCACCGGCGCTGCGGAATCAGTAGCTACCCTTGCCGGTCCAGGGCGCTCGATGCTCTGGAGACAATCCGCTCAGTAGACGGTCGATGGAGCGGCGCTCCGCGCCGACCCTAAACTGGTAGGCGTAGCGCTCAAGATCCTCCGGCTTCGCGTCCTCCGGAATGATGGCGCCGTGCGCACCACGTGAATTCAGGAAGATGAGCGCGCGGTTCGGAAGAAATGTCACGTCCCGCACCAGCCGGCACTGCGTTTCCTCGATCCAGTGGGGGCTCGCGTCGCGCGCCTCCGCGTCGTGATCCACGGCGTAGAGCTGCGTCCCCCATCGCTCGTCATCGCCAGGCCTCGCCAGGTACAGAAGGCACGTGATGAACCCCCACTTCGGGTCGCGATGTGGGGCAATGCGATAGCCGCGCCGCCGCAACAAAATGCGACCGTCCGAACAGCTCAGCTCCAGGCCGTCGAGGGCAGCCTTGTGGCCCTCCGGAAGCACTTCGTGCAACCACCGCTCGAGAAGTGCCCGAAACTTGTCGGCGACCGGCGGCGCGATGACCTGATCAGCGACGTACCGCGACATGTGCTCCCAGACACGTTCCGAGTACTGAGGAGCACGTTCGAACGGCACCGTGAGTTGCTGCTTGTTGATGGGCCGGTCCGCAAACAGCTCCACCGGAGGTAACCCGGCGATGAGCGCGTCGTAGTACGCCGCGGGCAGCAGCCCATCGACGACGCAATGTGGAAAAGGCTCGAGTTCGATCGGCGCCGCGGCAATGGCCGCCGCGACGTGACCCGGAAGACGTGGGTCGGCCAGCACCGTGTCGAGCGATGCCCGATCGGCGACCTGAGCGGTATCGGTCCTCGCGATCGCCTGCCGCTGTTGCTCGCGCAGGGCCGCGGTCCTCAACTCGTGCACGTGCTCTGCGAGCGTCTCGACCTGACGCTGAAGGTCCTGGTGGGACCTCGCCAGCCGCGCCAGCGTTCGCGGCCGTAACATGCTCAGGGCCGCGGTCAGACGTGACAGTTGCCCGGTGAGACGTGTGAACATCAGTTGAGGATATCTCGACTAGGCCGAAACCCGCGGTTCTCTCCGCTCAGGTGATCTGACCGTGACGTACGGTCGGGTGCGGCAACGCCCCGAGCCCCAATCGGCTCTCGTCTGTCAGGCCCGACGGCCAACCGGCTCAGCCGTCGCGGGCTGGTGTGCGCGAACCCCGTTGACGACCTCCACGATATCGCTGTCGGTCAGAACCTTGCGCTCGTCGGCAATCGCCATCAGCGCGCGATAGACCTCGCGGAGTTCGTCGGCCGCCACATCCAGTCCGAGGTCGCTGCAGCGTTTCTGCACGGCGTGGCGACCCGAGTGCTTGCCGAGCACAAGTGGGTTCCACGGGGCGCCCACATCCTCGGCGCGCATGATCTCGTACGTGCGACGGTCCTTCAGTATCCCATCCTGATGAATACCAGCTTCGTGCGCGAACGCGTTGCGCCCGACGATAGCCTTGTTCGCCTGCACGCGCTCCCCCGTCAGTCGCGTGAGTAGTTCGCTGGAGGGATAGATCTCCTTGTGCACGATGCCGACGGTATAGGGCATGCGATCGCGCCGCACGTGCATCGCCATGACAATTTCCTCGAGCGCCGCGTTGCCGGCGCGCTCACCAATCCCGTTCACCGTGCACTCGACCTGACGCACACCGCCGTGCACTGCCGCAATTGAGTTGGCCACGGCAAGACCAAGGTCGTCATGACAGTGCGCGCTAAATATCGCCTTCCCAGCATTCGGTACCCGTTCGCGAATACTCACGAAAAAGTCGTGCAGCTCGTCAGGCGTGCTGAAGCCCACCGTATCCGGCAGGTTGACCGTGGTCGCACCGGCATCGATGACCCCTTCGACCACCCGGCAGAGAAATTCCAGGTCGCTTCGTGTGGCGTCCTCCGCCGAGAACTGCACGTCATCGGTCTTCTGTCGTGCGTAGCGAACCGCCTCGACCGCCATTTCCAAGCACTGTTCGCGCGTGAGCCGCAGTTTCGCCTGCAGGTGCAGATCGGATGTCGCGATGAACGTGTGAATACGGCTCCGCGCCGCGGGCTCCAGCGACCAGGCTGCCTTATCGAGGTCGGCCTTATGGCATCGCGCCAACCCAGCGATGATCGGGCGGCGGATATCGGTAGCAATGCGCCGAACCGCTTCCGCATCTGCGGGCGAAGCAATCGGGAAGCCCGCTTCAATGATATCGACGCCGAGGGCATCGATCTGACGGGCCAGCTGGAGCTTCTCCTCCGTGCGCAGCGAGAACCCGGGCGCCTGTTCGCCATCCCGGAGCGTCGTGTCGAAAATCTGTATCCGTTGCTGGTCCATGTGGCCTCCCCGACCAGTAGACGCGACAGGACACGATAATGTCAAAATGATAATTATTCTGTTTGAATCATAAATGTTTATAATCTTCCAGGCAGCCAACGCTGGCGTCAAGCCATCGTCCGCGAAGATTCATTGAGGTTTTTCGATGCTACGCGCCAGCGGCGCCCGCACGAACCTGGAAACACCGGGCTGACATATGGAATTGAGCGAGCTACGGGTCTTTCTGACGGTGGCCGTGGAACGGAGCTTTTCGAAGGCCGCCCTGAAGCTGCATCGCACGCAGCCTGCGGTCAGTCAGGCTGTCCGGCGACTGGAAGAGGGTATCGGAGAGCGGCTGTTCGACCGGGCCACGAAGGATGCCACGCTGACCGACGCCGGGCATCTGGTTCGCGAATACGCCGAGCGGTTGCTGCGCCTCTCTGAAGAGGCGGACGCGGCGGTCAAGGACCTCCGAGACCTCAGACGCGGGCGTGTGCTACTCGGCGCAAACGAGGCCTCCGTACACGCGGCGTTGCCGCTCATCCAGGAGTTTCGCACGGCTCATCCGCTGGTCCACGTCGACGTGCGCCGCGTCCCCGCCCGCCAGGTCGGCGCCGAGGTTGCTCAGGGCAGTCTCGACTTCGGCGTACTCACGTTCCAGCCGGCTGAGCCTCGGCTGGGCGCCATCGTGCTGGGTCAGGACGAACTCGTCATGCTCGTTCACCCGGAGCATGAGCTCGCCACGGTCGAGGAGGTCACCTTGTCGGAGTGCGCCCGGCAGACCGTCATCGCACACAACGATCCATCCCACATGCGCGACCGCGTGCTGCGTCTGTTCGACCAGCACCACATTCCGGCCAAAATCCTCATATCGCTGCCTAGTCTCGAAGGCATCAAACGCGCGGTTGCGATGCGAATGGGCGTGGCGCTGTTGCCACGGCGATGCGCCGAATCAGAGATTTCCCGCGGGGAATTGGTGGCGCTGGCCATGCCGGATATTCGGCTGCGCAGGCAAGTGCGCCTGGTCTACCGCAAGGCCACGAAGCGCTCGCACGCCTCGGCCGCGTTCCTCGCCGTCGTTGAACGTCAGCTCGGAGAGGGTCGGAACATTGTCGGCGGGCGGAAAGCGAAGCGCACACCGCGTCAGGCCGACCAACCCCCGACGTAGGGCAGCCTGGCTGCGGCCGCATCCACCTCCTCGTATCGCTCCAGCAGCAGACTGGTGGTGTCCCACGCGCCGGTAGTCAGCGCGTCCCGCGCGTTCGGGGGCAGGGCGACTGGACAGCTGAAGTCGCCAACCTCGCATGTGCCCGCCTCGAGATCGATCTGTAGCACCGCATCAGGACGGGTATCAACCCTCTCCATCAGCGCCCTCACCGTCTCCGGTGTCGCGGTCATGCAGGGTAACCCGATGATCAAGGCATTGCCGAAGAAGATCTCCGAGAACGATTCGCCGATCAGGGCACGAATCCCGGCCCGACGCAATCCCTGCGGCGCATGCTCGCGAGATGACCCGCATCCAAAATTGCCGTTGACGAGCAAGATGGACGCGCCGGAAAAGCGCACGTCGTCGAACGGATGCAGTGCAGCCTGCGCCCGATCGCCCGCTGCGGATCCAGCGCGCTCGTCCTCGAACAGATGCTGCTCAAGTCCCTCGAACGTGACCGCACGCAGGAACCGTGCGGGCATGATGCGATCGGTGTCGATATCGTCGCCACGCATCGGCAACGCGGTCCCCTCGACGCTGGTGATGCGCTGCGGTTCGGTCACGCGAGCCTCCGCACATCGGCCACTTCGCCTGCGACGGCCGCCGCGGCCACCATCGCCGGACTCATGAGCAGTGTTCGCCCGGTGGGACTGCCCTGCCGCCCCTTGAAATTCCTGTTCGACGACGCCGCGCACACCTGGTTTCCTTCCAGCTTGTCGGGATTCATGCCCAGACACATCGAGCAGCCCGCCTCCCGCCACTCGAATCCGGCGGCTCGGAACACCTCATCCAGGCCTTCCTGCTCGGCGGCGCGCTTGATCGAGGCCGAGCCGGGTACGACCAGCGCCTTGACATGCGGTGCGACGTGGTGACCGCGAACAATGCGAGCCGCCTCGTGAAGATCTGAGAGACGCGAGTTGGTGCACGACCCAATGAACGCCACGTCAACGCGCAATCCCGCGATCGCCTGTCCGCCCTCAAGCCCCATGAAATCGAGCGCCTCGGCGACCGCTGCGCCGTCGCCCACGTCCTGGCCGGATGGAATGAGGCCATCGACCGCCACCGACTGCCCGGGATTCACGCCCCATGTCACCACCGGAGCCAGCTCATCGGCCCGAATGACGACCGTATCGTCGTACTGCGCGTCGCGGTCAGAGGCCATGGACGACCACCAGATTCGCGCGTTCTCGAATGCCTCGCCGGCGGGCGCGAACGGCCGCCCCTTGAGATACTCGAAGGTGGTCTGATCGGGGTTCACATACCCAACTCGTGCGCCCCCTTCGATCGACATGTTGCAAATGGTCATCCGTTCATCCATCGACATGCGCTCGATGGCGTCGCCCGCGTACTCGTACGCGTAGCCGACGCCGCCGCTGACGCCCAACTGGTGGATGATCGTCAGAACGACGTCCTTTGCGTACACACCGGGCGGCAGCGCGCCGTTCACCTCGATACGGCGTACCTTCAGCGGCTCCATTGCCAGGCACTGCGACGCGAGCACGTCACGGACCTGCGAAGTGCCGATACCAAAGGCCACCGCGCCGAAGGCGCCGTGCGTCGACGTGTGGCTGTCGCCGCAGGCAATCGTCATGCCCGGCTGTGTCAGCCCAAGCTCTGGCCCAATCACATGCACAATGCCCTGACGATCGTCATCCAGCCCCGCCAGGCGCACGCCGAAGTCGCGGCAATTCCGCTCGAGCGACCCGATCATGTCCTCCGCGAGCACATCGAGAAACGGCCGCGTCCGCTCACGGGTAGGGATGATGTGGTCCACCGTCCCGAATGTGCGATCGGGTCGTGCCACCGGCCACCCGCGCGCGCGCAGCCCGTCAAAGGCCTGTGGTGTGGTGACTTCGTGAATCAGATGCAACCCGATAAAGAGCTGCGTCTGACCTGACTGGAGTGTGCGAACCGTATGCAGGTCCCACACTTTCTGGAGCAGTGTCTGTCCCATGTGACGAACGCCTATCGTAACACCGTGCTACCGCCCGGCAGCCAGCGTCGACCTCGCGGCGAACGCACCACGAACGGCTGAACAGCTCAGACCGATCTGACCATGGTCACTGCGCGGCGTACGCATGGGTGCGACTGGACGCAAGTACCCGGCGCAGCGCTCGCCCGGTGTGCGACGCCTCGCACTCCGCGACCCGCTCCGGCGTACCCGTCGCCACGACCTGACCGCCAGCGTCGCCACCTTCTGGCCCCAGGTCAATGAGGTAGTCCGCGGTCTTGATCACGTCGAGGTTGTGTTCGATGACCAGCAGCGTGTGACCCGCCTCAACCAGCTTTCTGAACGCTGCCAGCAGCTTCGCGATGTCGTCAAAGTGCAGGCCGGTCGTAGGCTCGTCGAGCACGTAGAGCACTCGCTCGCCGCCGAAGGACGCCAGGTGTGCGCCGATCTTGATCCGCTGCGCCTCCCCACCCGACAACGTCGTGGCCGGCTGCCCGAGCCGCAGGTACCCCAGCCCGACCTCGTCGAGCACTTGCAACCGGCGGAGTACCTTGGGTGAGGTGGCGAAAAACGACAGGGCCTCCCGCACGGTCATCTCGAGAACATCATGCACGTTCCTGCCTCGGTACCGCACGTCGAGCACCTCCGACTTGAACCGCATGCCGTCGCACTGGTCGCACGGCACGAACACGTCGGCGAGAAACTGCATCTCGACACGCACGACGCCGGCGCCCTGGCAGACTTCGCACCGGCCGCCGGGAACGTTGAAGGAGAAGTGGCTCGGCACGAGCCCTCGAGTCCGCGCGTCTTTCGTCGACGCGAACAGCGCTCGAATCGGATCGAAGGCTTTGAGGTACGTGACCGGGTTCGAACGCGGGGTGCGCCCGATCGGGGCCTGATCCACCAGCACGACGTTGGTGATGAACTCGATGCCCTCGAGTCCGCGAAAGAGCCCGACGCGCCGATCCCAGTCCTTCTTGGCCCGTTTGATCGCGGCGTACAGCACGTCGTGGACCAGCGTCGATTTACCCGAGCCACTCACGCCGGTCACACACGTGAAGGTATTGAGCGGAATCTCGACGTCGATGGCCTTCAGATTGTGTTCGGTAGCCCCGAAGAGTCGAATCTTTTGTCCGACACCCCGTCGGCGCGCGCTCGGCACCGGGATGGCCAGTTCGTTGCGCAGGTACTTCGCCGTGAGCGACTGCGGCTCTTGCAGGAGACCCGGCACGTCGCCGGAGTACACCACCCGTCCGCCCTGCTCCCCCGCGCCGAGTCCGATGTCGACGATGTGGTCCGCGACTCGGATCATGTCTTCGTCATGCTCAACCACGACAACGGTGTTCCCCTGGTCGCGAAGCTTCTGAAGAATCTTGATCAGCCGCTGATTGTCCCGTGTGTGCAGGCCGATGGACGGCTCGTCCAACACGTAGAGCGTGCCCACCAACGCCGACCCGAGCGACGTCGCCAGGTTGATTCGCTGAGACTCTCCGCCAGACAACGTGGATGACAGTCGATCGAGTGTCAGGTAATCGAGCCCCACATCTCGCAGAAACGACAACCGACGGCGAATCTCGCGCAGGATCGTCTCAGCGACCACCGACTCCTTCTCGCTGAGCTGTAGACCGCCGAAAAAGAGGTGTGCATCGTGCACCGTCAGCGCGGACACAGCGTCGATCGGCTGTCCGGCCACACTGACGTCGCGTGCCTCGCGGCGCAACCGAGAGCCGCCGCAGTCGGGGCACGACAGGTACCCGCGATAGCGGCTCAAGAACACTCGGACGTGCACTTTGTACTTCTTGCGTTCGAGCCCTCTGAAGAAACCGCGAATGCCATCGTAGCCCTCGCCGCCGTCCACCACGAACTGCCGCTCGTCCGCCGTCAACTCCTCCCACGGCACATCGAGGCGAATCGCGGCCTTGCGCGCCGCCCGCTTGAGCTGTGCGAGGTGCGTACGATAGTGCGGCTTGCTCCACGGCTCTATGGCGCCCTGATCGATCGACTTGGACGAGTCAGGGACAACCAACTCCATATCCAATTCGATGATGTTGCCGAAGCCGTGACAGGTCGGGCACGCGCCGAACGGATTGTTGAACGAGAACAGCCGGGGCTGCGGTGTCTCATAGACCAAGTCGCAACCGCGGCACTCAAAGCGCTCGGAGAATTCGAGCCGCTCCGGGACCTGTGTACCGTGCGCACGCGAGTCCGCTTCGCCGACACTCGGGAGCACAACGGCGAACGCTGCGCCCCCGCCTTCCTGATAGGACGTCTCAATGGAGCCGGTCAACCGACTCCGTACATCGCCGTCAAGCTGCACACGGTCGACCACGACCGCAAGCGAACCACGACCATGCAGCGTGCCCGGGTCGATCTCGTCAAGCCTGCATGCGCGCCCGTCGACCAGCAGGCGACCAAAACCCCGGCGACGCAACGCGTTGAGCATGTCCACGATGGGGTCGGTGTCTGTGTCGCGCTGCGATGTCGCGCCCTTCCTACGGGGTGTACCCGTGACCGGCTTGGCGCTCTTAAGACCCTGCTGGCCCCTGCCACGTTGCCGGTCCAGCGCTGTGTCCGCCCCAGTGTCTGCCTCAGCGTCCGCCTCAATGTCTGCCTCAGCGTCCGCCTCAATGTCTGCCTCAGTGTCTGCCCCGGTGTCTGCTTCGGTGCGAGCCTCTGCCTCCCCCGTGAGGGCCGAGGCCTTGCGCAACGAGACGACTGGTATCTCAAACCCGACCAACACCCGCGTGCCGGCAGGGAGGGCTGCCAACCGTGCGGCTACCAACTCGGCTGTCTCGCGCGTAATCTCCTGGCCGCACTGCCGACAGCGGGTGCGGCCCACACGCGCGTACAGCAGCCGCATGTAGTCGTGGATCTCGGTCATCGTCCCGACCGTCGACCGTGGGCTGCGGATGCTGTTTTTTTGGCGAATCGCAATGGCAGGGCAGATTCCCTCAATGCGATCCACGTCGGGCTTCTCCATCCGCTCGAGGAATTGCCGCGCGTACGCCGACAGCGACTCGACGTAACGCCGCTGCCCCTCGGCGTAGATCGTGTCAAAGGCGAGCGAGGACTTCCCCGACCCACTCACGCCGGTAATGACGATCAGCGTGCCGGATGGCAGCGTGACGTCGACGTCCTTCAGATTGTGCGTACGGGCACCGCAGACGACCAGCGGGCGGCGAGCCGGGGATCTCGCGTTAGGCACTCTGCTTCCTGTTTCCTGCACACCGCAAGCGAACAATGTTACTCCCGCGCGTCCGGACGCTTCAAGCAACCTGACCGAGGGGTAGTGGGTCAGTTTGATTTCTTGAGTCTGCCTTGATCTTTATAGGCCTTTCGTAAGTCATGCCCTGGGTAGAAATCGAGCAGCCGTGCCTTTCGGACGCGCTGCGGCTGTTGCGGTCGCGCGCACATGCCGCATCCGCATTCGCAGGGTTTGCGCCCCGCTGGTGGCTTTGTGTCTGCCATCAGTTACCCTCCAGTAGCCCGACGATTTCTTCAATAGACCAGACGTGACCTGAGATTCCGGCTTCCATCGCTGGCGTCACGCGGAGCGTCTGATGAATACGCCCGAAGTTGTAGTACATGAAGTATAGGGCCACCATCGCCGCGTGGTTCTCCAGCTTCTTCGAGAACGCATTCGTGAGCCGAGTGTACCGCCGCATCGACATCCGCATCGTTAAATTGGCTCGCTCGACGTAGCTCGTCGAGACGTGCTTGGGGTTGGGATCTCCACTGATGACCTTCATCTCGCACCCGATGCACTTGGCCGGGCTGTAGCGCGTCTGACCCTCCGGGTTTGAGCGGTACACCTTGTTCAGCATCGCGTAGTCGATGTCCATCCCGAAGGCGCTTTCCACGGCCTCCAGGTAGACCCTGTGGCCGTCTGTCGTCAGTTGAATACGGTTCGCCAGCCTCTCGGCCACGTCGTGCATGAAGTCGTAGGCCGTCGCCAGCGTCCGGTCACCAAGGCGGAACGAGATCATCAGCTTTGTGTCGGCATCAAGCGCCGTCCACGTCCAGCAGTCACCCCACCCTTCTGCCTTTTTCTCGTCAGTCGTGTTCTTCTCCTTCGAGCCGACAAAGGACCAAATCTCATCGCACTGGACGCGCTTCGAGCGGATACCGCGAATCGTCTCGTCCTGATACTTCGAGCAAGCTGCGCCGATGTCATTGAGCAGCTTGACGATGGTGTTCTTCGCCACGCCCGTCATACGGACCGTTGCCCGGATGCTGTTACCCTCACAGAGCGCTGCGACAACCGCCGTCTGTTTCGCCGTGGTCAGTCGATTCATACTGACCATTATACTTACACGTTTAGGCATAGTCAAGTGTGGATATGGCAAGATTACTGCTCGTGTTTTCGCCACTTTTACGCCCACAACATCTTGTATCATGAAAACTTGATAGCGGGGCGTAGGATTATATCTTAAAAACGTGATAGCATGAGGAAGATTTATGAGTGGATCGACGCGGCGGGGAGGGGTGTTATTACGGACTGGGGGCTTCAAGTCCAGCAGCAAGCGAAGCTCGACAACAAGCTTCAAATGCTTCGCCGGGCCGAAGTTGACCAGGCGGGCTGCGTAAAACTCCCTCCGGGCCTCCTGGTAGGCCCGAACGTGTACGGCCAGGAGTGGATCTACAAGCTGAGGCTGAAAGGGAACGTGGCGTTGCGTCTGATGCTTACGCTTGGCCCGATAGATCGCGACGCGGAATGGACGATTTTGGTGCCGGCTAAAGAACGGGACAGAAAAACAGAACCTACCAACGCTGCAGACATCGCGGAAGCGAGACGGCAGAAGATTCAAGCCGATCCGAGCCGCAGACGATTGCTTTGGGAAGACGATGACACTACTAACTAAGCTTGTTGAGCGCTTCCGAACACCAGGCTACAGACATGCGTACGCTGAGTCATTCTTGGACTCGTTTATCGCAACACAGATCAAGGCTTTGCGTGAGCAGCGTCAGTTGTCACAAACAGTACTCGCCGAAATGGCGAGCATGAGGCAGTCGCAGATTTCCAAGCTGGAGGATGTCAATAACAACAGTTGGAAGATCAGCACTCTTGCGAAAGTAGCACGCGCTTTCGATCTTGCCCTGGTCGTTCGCTTCGAGAGTTTTGGAAATTTGCTGCCTGAAGTAGAGAGATTTGGCCGCGCCTCCCTGGAGCGTCCGAAGTTTGAGGACGATCCTGTGTTTAATCCCGCAGCAGCTACAGAAGCACCAGATAGCGCCGGCACAGGGGTTCACGAAATCACGTCGGTTGGTTCTGGCAAGATCCTGATATTCCCTGTTCCGGAACCGGTTCAACTGCCATCTGAAGCATCAACGCCCCAGGCTTACTATAGCGGGCACGTTGCTGCACACGCCGTTTATGGAGAAATGACAGCCCATGGCTAACGAAGACGCCACAATCACTGAAAAAGAGAACGATCAAGAAATTGTCCGGGCCAACGCGACAAGAAGCGTGGTCCGCTCACCAACGTTCGCCTCGTACTACTCGAACGATGTTCAGAGTCAAGTGTCCCCTTGGGATGTTCGACTGCAGTTTGGGCTAATCCAAGAAGTTGACAAGGAGGCCAACCGAGCCACGATCGAACTGATGGCCGAGGTTCGCCTGTCCCCACAGATCGTTAAGAGGGTTCTACGTCTCATCGAAACGCAACTGAAGGACTACGAAGATAAGTTCGGCACGATCCCACTTCCGCGAGACTAGCGTTCCTTGCTCCATCGTGCCCGAGCTGCCTTCTTCGCGATGGCGACCCGTTTCGAAGGGGGCAGCTTCTTTGCTCTAGCTTGACCACCCTTCGCCCCACCGAGCCGCCCAAGCGCCACGGCAGCCGGGTTCTTCCCCTTTCCAGGATCGTCGAGTGGCGAGCCGTCCAGTTTTTCCCCTATGGCCTGCTCGACGACGCGGCGGGCGGTGACCGTGAAATCGTGTGGCGTTCCTTCGCGCTTGGGCTTGCTTGAGCGGCTAGGCATGGCTCATCATCGCACGAAACTAGCGCCACGGAGCGGTCAGCTATTTTCAAACTGACCCACTACCGACCGAGGCGGTGTTGCGCCGGCTCGGGGCCACACCAGACCAAATGGTTCGGGAACGCCGGCGTCCGCATGAGGAACTGCGCGCCCCGGGGAAACACCCGGGCGCAGACGTGGTCAGGTAGCCGGCACAGAGGTTATACTCAGACCTTTCCGGTCGGCGTTTTCCGTTCAGGTCTGGTGCCTGGAAGAATCGAAAACACAGGAGGAGTGGTCGATGCGTGTACTGATGACAGTAGGACTGGTGATGGCGTTGACGGGAAGCGCGATGGCGCAGGGCGCGGCCGAACTGAAGGTCGGCGACATGGCGCCGGAATTCTCGCTACAGGGCACTGACGGCATGACACACGTGCTGTCTGAATACCGCGGCCAGCAGGCTGTTGTTGTCGCCTGGTTCCCGCGTGCGTTCACAACGGGCTGCACGATCGAGTGCAAGTCGCTGGCGGAAAACGGCGACGAGATCAGGAAGTTCGAGGTGGCGTACTTCATGGCGAGTGTTGACTCCCTTGAGGACAACATCCGGTTCGCCAACGCGACGTCGGTGACGCTCGGCGAGGGCGCGAACGCGCGGGTCGTCGAAAAAGAGGAGGCCGACTTCCCGATGCTCAGCGACCCGACCAAGGAGGTCGCGACGAAGTACGGGGTGCTGAACGCGCGCGGTGTCGCGAGCCGGTGGACGTTCTATATAGACAAGGACGGTCGGATTGCCGCCATCGACAAGATGGTGCAACCCGATAGGTCTGCTGAGGACATGGTTATCAAACTCGCCGAGATCAACGTGGCGATGAGGTAACAAGTGAGTGCGCCCCCGCCTCCGCCCAGGGCGGAAGCGGGGGCAACCGCTCAGACCTACCGGAAGAGATACTTCAACCCACCCCAGAACTGGTAGTTCACGTCAGGATCGCTCATGCGATCAAACATCTGGCGGTACTCCACGCTGAGCAAGGCCTGATTCAGCCGCTCATCGCTTGTCCACAAGGGCACTCCAAAGGTGCCGAGCCAGCCCGGCGTCACGCTGTCGGTGTGCGTGAGATCCCAGAACGTGATGCCCGTGCCGACGTAGGCTCCCGGACCAAACAGGAAGTCGATTTCAGCGTCGGCAAACAAACTCGTGCGATCGCTCTTATCGACGTTCACCGCCACACCAATCGCAGGCGCAAACGACACATGCTCGGCCATCTTCAGCGCCACGCCTCCCTTGAGGCCTACTAGCAGGCTGCTGAAGAACCCGGGTGATCGGGCCGTTTTCTAAGGATCATGCGAGTCACCACCGACCGACAACGGTGCGCACGGCTGTGCGCTGGCCCCGATCAAGGGGCCGGCGACACGCGCGGCCGGTGATCAGGGACACCTCGCCTCCAGATTCCGCAGCCGACGAGGGCGACACCGCGATGCCGGAGTTTGCGCAAGCCGCCGACGGTCTTCATCCAGCCAAAGACCTGTTCTACGAGTTTCCGTTTCCGCTGACCTCGCCTCCAGATTCCGCAGCCGGACCAAGTTATAGACCGTGGCGGCGAAGGTAAGCTGCCAATCCACGAGGGCGACACCGCGATGCCGGAGTTTGCGCAAGCCGCCGACGGTCTTCATGACCTGTTCTACGAGTTTCCGTTTCCGCTGACTGACGTGATAGCCCGCATGCCGCGTGGTCCGGCCATCGATCGCACTCCAGCGGACCTTCTGAGCAACGTGGGGCGTGACGGCCCGGATACGGACAGCGGCCACAAAGCTTGCCACATCGTAGCCCTTGTCCGCCCCGACCGTGCTGCCCGGCGGCGCGCTGGCCTCCAGCAACAGCGCCGCTGCCTCGCGTTCGGCGGTCCCCGTCGCGTGAGTCGCGCAGACGTTGGCGACAAGTCCCTGTCGATTGTCCAGCAGCACGTGGCCCAGATACGCCAGCTTGGCTTCCTTCCCCTGGCCCTTCCGAGGCAGCATCGCCTCCGGATCGGTCGTCGACTGGTGCGTGTCGTTGCGCCGCCGCTCCCCGTGGAAGTTGACCGTGGGATTCCCGGGGTCATCGGGCGGGTCGCTCTCCGCCGCGTCCCGGCACCGAAAGCTCTTCAGGCTGGCCCACGCTTCCAATTGGGTCCCATCCACAGTGAAGTGTTCGTCCGAGAGCAGCCCGGCCGCCCGCGCGTGGGCCTGCACCGCATCAAAGAAGGCGGCCGCGAGATCGCCCGCCAGCAGCCGGTCGCGATTCTTGGTAAACGTGGTGGGATGCCAAACCGGGTCGTCCAAATTCAAGCCCACGAACCAGCGGAACAGCAGGTTGTAATTGAGCTCTTCCATCAGCAGCCGCTCGCTCCGCACCGTGTAGAGCACCTGCAGCAACAACGCGCGCAGCAGCTGTTCCGGCGGGATCGACGGACGCCCTGTGTTGGCGTACAGGCCGGCGAACCTGCGCGACATCGTTCTCAGCGCTTCGTCCGTCAGCGCGCGAACCGCGCGGAGCGGATGGTCGGCTGGCACGCGCTGTTCCGGCGACAGGTAGCTGAACATGTGAGTGCTTTGCTCATCGTGTCCGCGCATGATGGGGCTCCCTTCAGCGGTGTTGGGAGCATGGTAGTACGCCGGGATCGATCTGTCGATCCCATTTCACGGAGTTTTTCAGCAGCCTGCTAGCGGGGCATCTCCGTCCCAACGGAGGTTGCGGCTCACATCAGGTTCCCCCCTTCGGAGCGCCATCCACTGCATCACCGAACCCTGTGGCAGCGTCGCCACAGTCACCTGACCCACCGCCAGATTGTGTTGCACCTGCTCCGTCAAGGCCGGCATACCCGCTTGTTCAAGTACTGTGGCGAGATCGGCCTGAATTGTTGCGCGCCCCATGGTCCGCGCGAGGGCGGCGATATCGTTGACGGGGTCAACGAAGCGAGTCGCGCCACCAAGACTCGTGACTGAACTCGGCGGCTCCTGTTGCGCAAACGCGGTGGATGCCGCGAGTACAAGGCACGTGACTGCGAGGCCGTAACAGGCGGCGCTGTGAGTGGGGGTGCGACGATGTGATGCGTTACGAATCATCTCTTCGTGACCTCTACCAGAAATATGCGTGAGTATCGTAGGTACGCGTCGTGCGCCGGCAGCGCCGACGGCCACGCGTTGCGACCCTCGTAACCGAGCCCCCGAGAGCCTTTCCGCCTTTTATTTTATGTCGGACGCCAGCGCGGACAACGGCCGTCTGGACCCAGCGGGCTGCCGCTGGAGTCTGCCGTCGGTGTGCTACGATGTCCGGTCCAACCTTGCCGGTGTAGCTCAGTTGGTAGAGCAGCTGATTCGTAATCAGCAGGTCGGTGGTTCGAGTCCACTCGCCGGCTCCACTCTTTTCAGGTCCGTTCGCCGCATCAGTCAGCCCATGTGCCCCGCAGTCCTTGTACCGCTCATAGATCTTGTAGCCGGTCTTTCGAGAAATCCCGAACTCGGCGCACAACGCCGTCATCTTCTCGCCGTCCAGCAGCCGGGCAATGAATCGGAGACGTTCGTCCACGACATGACACTCCTTCCAAGGCATCACACCCTCCCGTTCGCGGGAAAGTGTCACCCATGTCTCCGGAATGAAATGTCACCCTTCTCTCAGGAAGGGCACCGTCAATTCGTCAAACACTTAGCAGCTCTTGGTCGAAGAAGTCGTCGCGCAGCTGCCCTGTGACCCGGGCGGTCTGAAGCTGGCCCGCATTGTCCAGCTGTGTGGGTTGGGCAACGAGCACACGGCGGCGAGGCTCGACCCGCGCACGACTCGTCGCCGCCCTGGAGCACGCGGGGTGGGAATCGACGCACCGTCGCGACGGGAACTACTGGGTGCCGACCCGGCGTGAACCCTGACCCTCTCACTATAGGAGTACACACACCACCCCCCTGTGTGTACTAGAGCCATCGCCCGCCAAGAGGGGGTCACCCGCGCCCGGGTGACCCAGCAGGTCATGGGCCTGCTCCGCCTCGCGCCCGAGATCCAGGCGCGCGTCCTGTCTCTCCCCGACATGGTCCGCCGGCCGGCGATCACCGAGCGCGTCTTGCGGCCTATCGCGCAACTGGAAAACGTCACCGACCAGAAGGCCACGTTCGAGGCACTCACCGACCAAGTCGTGTAGGGTCAGCCTGACGCGACGCCGGGGGTGTTCCGAGGGTCACGAACCGCTCGAGGCGGGTCACCTCATCGTCGTCAACATACTTGCCGATCTCGCGGCGAAACTGTTCCATCGCCACGTAGGGACGGTACTCCTTGAACTCACGGAGCATTCGGTTACCGAGGCCGGGAATTGACAGGATGGCATCGTCGCTCGCGGTGTTGAGGTCCATCGGCACGAACACGTACTGCGCGAGCCGTGCTAGCTCCGTGTCGTCCACGTACTTAGCGATCTCACGGTCGAACTGCGCGAGCGCCACGTAGGGGCGGTATTCCTTGAACTCCCGCAGCATCCGGGCGCCCACGTTGGGGATCATCTGGATCTCCTCGTCCGACGCGGTGTTGAGGTTGAGGTGCACGAACATGCGGCCGTAGAGCGCGGTCCGCTGGGCGGCGTCCAGCGACCTACCCGCGAGGAAGGCGTCGAGGTCAGCCATGCGCAGGAACGGCCGCTCGGCGACGAGCGCGGCGGCGAGTGCCGGGGTCATGCGCGGCAGTTCGGCCAGCTCGCTCTCCGGCACCGTGTTGGCATCGACGATCGTGACCGGCGCGCCGACCTGGGCGCGCGCTGGCGCGCCGAGCCCGAGAGCCAGTACAACGACCGAAACGTAGACAAGCACAGCAACGTGGTGTTTCATGATCTAACTCCTTGTAAACGGGACGCTCGGACTCCGATGCCGTGTCCGGACAGCCCTGGATGGCGATGTGCGTCGGTCAGCCCCACGAACCCCAACAGCCTCATCGGCCCGGTGCCAGCGTGGGCGTGGCACCGCTGAGCGACTCGCGGAACAGCGTGAGCCCCTCCATACCCGGATACAGCTCGCGCTCGAACTCCTCAACGTGATGTTTCATGATCAAACTTCTGGTGAACGGGACGCTCGGACTCCGATGCCGTGTCCGGACAGCCCCGGGTGGCGATGCGCGTAGATCAGCCCCACGAACCCCAACAGCATCATCGACCCGGGTGCCAGCGTGGGCGTGGCACCGCTGAGCGACTCGCGGAACAACGTGAGCCCCTCCATGCCCGGATAGAGCTCGCGCTCGAACTCCTCGTTGCCGGCGTAGTGGTAGCCGACACCGATGAAGCCGCTCGCGACGAACAGCACCATTAGGAACTGCAGCACGCGCACGCTCGCCGCGCCGGGCAGCACGGCCTGCCAGACCGCCACGACCAGGCCGGCCACGAGCAGCAGCAGTGGTGAGAGCTGCACGGCGTCCTCGTAGTGCCCCAGGAGCGTCAACTCAACCCCCGTGCCGACGATGCCGACGGAGAGGAGCGAAAGCAGGAGCGCACGAGATGGTACCGAGGGGCGCACGCTCCCGTGCGGTGGATGAGTCTGTCTCCGTGCCCACCGAATCAGGACGTTCGCCGACGCCGAGCACGCACGCAAGAGACGCTTTATCGGCACGAGACTAAGTCTCAATCCCCACCTGGTTCGTTGTTCGCCACTACCAGTCGTACCCCAGGGAGGCAACGATGCCGATCCCCGGGCTTGAGTACCGATCGATCACTGGGTCGTTCGCCTGGCGTCCCCGCACGTTCCACCACTCGAAGTACGTCGCGTCCGTCAGGTTGAGCAGGCCGAGACGAAGCGTGAGCGCCTCCGCAAGCGAGACATGGCTCACCAGGTCGACGACCTGGTAGGCGCCCGGCTCGAACTGGTTCTCGTCAGAGGCAGCCTGGTACGACTCGACCAATCGGACCGACAGCTCGGCGCCCCAGCGGCCGGCGGGGTGGATGTACCGGATGCCGAGCACGCCTTCGGTCGGAGCGATAGACCCCAGCGGGGTCTCGGCGGCGAGGGGCGGGACGGTGGCGTCCTTCACGATCTCGACGCCGTCGATGCGCGCGTAGCTCCCGCGAATCATCACGCTGTCGGTCACGTACGCTTCACCGCGCAGCTCAACGCCCCTGATCTCTGCTTCTTGGAGGTTCTGGCTCTGGAATTCAAGCAGCCGGGTACGCGGATTGAACCCGATGCGGGTCGACTCGATGAAGTCATCGTACCGGTTCGAGAAGGCGGTCACGCCGACGCTCGCGCGGTCGAACGCGGTGCGCACGCCGACCTCGATGTTGTCGCTGGTCTCGGCCCTGAGATGCGCATTCGGCAGCGTCGTGTAGCCGCCGCGCGGATTGGTGAAGCCGGTGTTGATGGCGCTGTAGGCCGGCGCCCGAAATCCGCTCGCGTACTGGGCATGGATGGTCACCACGTCCGTCACCTGCGCCGCCAGGCCCACCTTCGGTGAGACGGCGCCGTTGGAGAAGTCGACTGGCTCCGGGTTGAGGCTTGCAATGAAGACCGGGTCACGCTGGTTGGCGTCGAGCGTGAAGTGGTCATACCGCACCCCGGGCACGAGCGTGACACGGCCGAACCGGATCTCCGCTTGAGCGTACGTCCCGGCTTCGGCGCCGTGGCTCTCGGGAAAGTACTTGGTCGGGAAGATCAAGCTTGTTGGCACAGGCGCCCCGGTTTGCAGGTTGGTCTCGCTCCGGTCGCGCAGGATGTCAAATCGGTCGGTCTTGTAGCTGGCGCCGAACGTGACCAGCACGCCGTTGTCCGGATTGCCCAACCACGTCTGACCCTGGGCCGAGCCGCCATAACCAACCTGCTCGTAGTCGACCGTCTCATGGCGCGTCGAGTGCGTCGGCGGGCCGAAGGCGAACGTCAGACGCTCCCGGTCGACGACCTGCGACGTGTCGTTGCGCTGCCCGTAGACACGCCACGACAGCTGATCGAGGCCGGCCCGGTCGACGAGCGTGTGATCGAGCGACAGACGCAAGCGGGCCTGCGTGTCGACCGCCATCGAATCCAACGTGTCATAGGTAAACGGGCCGAGGCGCGTCACGCCCATGTCGGAGAACCAGGCCGTGTCGACGCGGGTGTCGTAAACCTCCGTGGCCACGCGCCAGATGTTGCCGGGCGTGGCGGCAAAGACGACCTTGCCCAGGAGTTGCTGGCTGTGGATGTCTTGTGGATTCGCCGCGGTCCGGGTGACATCCGTGGTCGTGACGGTCCCTTTGGTGCGGATTTCGTTCCCGCGGTTGACGCTGGCAAAGAGCGATGCTTGGAGCCGCTCGGTGCCCCCGGCTAGCGTGAGGTTCCCACTGATATCACCCGCGCGACCATCCCACGTCGTCTTGGCGCCGATGTAGAATCGCTGGCCGCGGAGGTAGTCCGCGGGATCTTTCGTGAACAGCGACACGACGCCCCCGAGGGCATCACTCCCGTAGAGCGCCGAGTTCGCGCTCCGCACCACCTCGACCGACTGCAGCGCGTCGAGATCGAGTCCCACTTGATGGACATTGAACGGGCCGAAGTCAAACTGCTCCGATGTCTGCACGCCGTCCACCTGCGTCATGACACGATTCCCGCCGATGCCGCGGATATTGAAGCCGTTGAGGCCCAGACGGGTCACGTGGTTCTCGACGTACACCCCCGGTTCGTACTTGACGAGGTCGGCGAAGGTCTCCAGCTGCCTCCCCTGAATGACGTCGCTGTCGATGACCGTCACCGTGCCTGGGGTCTCCCGCACCGGTGTCGGCCGGAGCGTCGCCGTGACGGTCACGGATTCGAAAAACGTCAGCGGATCGTCAGTCGACTGTGCAGTACCGGGTGCTGGAGCGGCGTCCGGGGAGGACCCCCGCTGATCGGGCGACGGCTGGCCGGCCACCGCCTGCGGCGCCGAGACACGCTCGACCTGAGACAGGACCCAGTCAGCGATCCGGTTGTCCGGGAGCACAGGGCGACCGTCCCAGCGGTACTCCAATTCTGTGAGTACGGTGGGGATCTGGTCGACGACGCGGCCCGGCCCGAGCAGGAGCGGCACGACGACGACGCGGCCCGACGCGGCCCGGCTGGCCACCGAGTGTCTGAACTCCGCGAGCGCCTGGTCTTTGACCGGCGTTGGCGCATCGTCCCGCAAGAGGCGGACGTCGATCTCCCGAAACGGTACACGGGACCGGATCTGGACGCCAAGGTCTCGGATCACGCCCATCCACCGGTCTGCGTCCGCGTCACCGTTCGGCCCGTGTGCCACGATGACGAGGCTCTCTCGGGACGGGTCGCGGCTGAGCGCCCGCGCCCGGTCGGACAGGATGTCCGCGAGGATCGGATGGGCATCCAGCGCTGGCGTGACGCCGACCACGTCAGCAGGCCCGTGCAGCTGCGTGAGTTTCATCCATTCGGAACCCGGGTAATCGTCCCGAAGGCCCCCAATGAAGCGGACCTGCTCGTAATGGGAGCTATAGGAAGACACCAGGAGCGGCACGATAACCACTCGCTGGACGCCCGCCGCGACCAGGTTGTCGTACGCTTCCTGCGGCGTGCGGTTTTTCGCACCCATCAGGTACGCCGCTGTGGTTGGCGTGTGCTGCCGAATGATCGTCACGGCAGCCTCTACATTGGCGTTCCACGCCGCCGTCGAGCCGTGGGCCACGACTAGCACGCCGAGTGGCTCATCAGCCGCCGCCGCGAGCGTCGAGCCGACGAATGAGAGAATGAGGGTCGAGAACAACAGAAGCCGAGCGCTGTGAGTCATGGCACCTCCTAAATTGCGCGCCACAACACTTCTCGCTAGAATAGTAGTGGGCGAGCGTCGTCGCGCGTGTTGCGTGTGACAGGTCTGTGAACCGTGCGTTCGTTCAAGCTCGCCGGGTGTGGCAACATCCGGCGAGCGCTTTTCTGCCTCAGGTTCCGATTACTGCATCAGCCTCTCCACCGTTGGGCACACGCGACATTTCTCGTAGAGTGTGCGCACGGGCGTGTCGGCGTCGTTATTGAGACTGAGTCTCATTCTTAGTTCGTGATTCTATATCCGACTATTTCAGTCGGTCAAGGGCAATCTGAACAACCCACCGGCACCCACCGGTGTCATGGAGCGACCCCGTCAAGCGGGGGGATCATGCTCACAGTCAAGTTGAGAGGGTGGCTGGCAGTCGGTGGATAACGAGCCCGTCGCCCAGCTACCACGGCTACCGCTTTCCCCCCGAGATCCGAGATCATCAGTTCGGGGACCGTCGCGACCCGCTGGCATAGGTCCGATTGAGCGGCCCATGCCCTCAGGTCGCGCGTGGCGTCCTCGATCTTGATGGCGAGCCACCGTTGGCGCAGTCGGTGGAGCAAGCCGACCGGCTCGAAGGCCTCGAAGTAGCGGTCGATGGCCGCCTGCGTCTTGGCGGCTTGCGTCTCGACCTTCCCGATCTCCTTCAAAGACCTCCAGCGCAGGGCGAGCGTCGAGCTCCGGGTCGTTCAGTTGTCCGCGCTTGACTTGTTGCCTCTCGCTTGACCTCGAAGTCGGTAAGGAAGACAGTCGCATTCATGCCTTTGCCGGGGTGCGGGCGGATACCGGCAAGCGCGTCGTATTCAGCGGCGGCGAGCTGGCGGCAGCGTTGGCGAAACTGGACGACCTCGCCGATGGGGCGTCCTTCGTGCTGGGCCACAACCTGACCGATACGGTCTCCATCGAATCTCCCTCGTCGATCGGATCTCGCACAGCGATCCAAGGCTTGTCTGGCCCGTCCCTAGACACCCCCCAGCGCGTCACGATAGCAATACGCTTAACCGTCGCCGGACGCCCGTTCAATAGAATGTTGATCGCCCCGCCTGGGCCCAAGCCCTGTCGAGGGCTTTGTCCGGGCCGGACGGATCATGGCTCCCCTTCGCTTCGGCGACAGTCAGGTTGCCAAGGGAGGAAGTGGCTGCGACCCAGTCGGGAAGGTCGCCGTTTGCGCATCTGCGGATCGCGATGGAACGACGGCCGCTGAGCACAATGGTTTCACTGATGAGCGCCCTCGTGGCTTCCTTGGAAGTCGTGTTGGACTAGGATCTCATCTCGATGATCGACATTCGAGATCTGCGTCGAGAGCCTGAGCGCGAGCTTCTCCATGCTGATGCTGCATGGAGAACCGCCACCGCCAGCGTGGAGACGCTTCGAGCCCAACAGAAGCAGCAAACCGGCAGGCCATCGGATCGTGAGCTTGTCGAGAAGCTTGCGCGCCGGAAGAAAGAGTTCCAGAAGGCCCAGGCTGAACTGACTGAGCTCGAGCGTCGGCGGCAGGATTTGCTCGACGCCGTGCCGAACCTGCCGGCTGACGACGTCCCCGACGGGGGCGAGAACGATTTCACTGTGCTCAGAGAGGTCGGCGCGAAACCCGCTTTCGACTTCCCCACCCGTGATCACCTCGAATTGGCCGAGGCTTCCGGTTGGATAGACGTTGCGCGAGGATCCAAGGTGTCGGGATCACGCTTCGCCTACCGGATCGCCGACGTCGCCCTGCTGGAACTTGCGCTCTACCGCTTTGCGCTTCAGCGTGTCGTCGAGAGAGGGCATGTCCCGATGTTGCCTCCCGTGCTGGTGCGAAAAGAGGCGATGTACGGTACGGGGTTTTTTCCAACCGAAGCCGCTAACATCTACGAAATCGAGCGCGACGAACTCTACCTCGTCGGGACGTCCGAAGTTCCGCTGGCGGCGTTCCACACCGGCGAGGTTCTCGACGCGCTGCCACTCCGCTACGTTGCCCACTCGACGTGTTTTCGCCGTGAGGCAGGTTGCCGCCGGCAAGGACACGCGAGGCATGTTTCGGGTTCACCAGTTCGACAAGGTCGAGATGTTCGTCTGCTGCCTCCCTGAGGCGTCGCGTGAAGAGCACGATCGCTTGCTCGCGATTGAAGAGAGCATCGTCCAGGAACTCCGTCTGCCATATCGCGTCGTCAACATCGCGGCCAAGGATCTCGGGGCACCAGCCGTCAAGAATTACGACATCGAGGCCTGGTTTCCAGGTCAGGAACGCTATCGGGAGATCACGTCAACCTCGAATACCACGGACTTCCAGTCACGACGGCTCAATATTCGCTTCCGGCTGGACAGCAGGCGCGAGCACGTGCACACGCTGAACGGCACCGCGGTCACGGCGCGCGCGATGATCGCGATCCTCGAAAACTTTCAACGAGCAGACGGGTCAGTCGATGTGCCCAAGGCGTTGTGGGAGTGTGGCGCTCCTCGCACATTGCATCCCAAGCAGCCCCACGCTTGATGATAGGAGAGAGGGGCTCAAGAAGTTGTTCTCGGGATCGATGGAGAGGTCAGGCGGTCGCGCGCACGGCGGCCGGCACAGGCCGATCGTTCAGCGCATGGAGTTGCCCCACATCCGCATTCAGATAACGAGCCGTCGTCGTCAGGTCTGTGTGGCCCAACCACAGCGACACGGCGTGCATCGGATAACCGGCTTCAAGTTTCCTGGACCCGGCTTCGTGCCGCAGGTCATGAAACCGGAGATGCGCGATGCCCGCCCGTCGACAGGTGGCTCTCCAGGCGGTCTTGATGTCCTTGATCCGGGTACCTTCGACCGTCCCGAACACGTAGTCCTGCGGGCCGTACGGCTCCCCCGTCGGTCTGGCCGAGCGCTTTGCGAGGACGGCATACAGCGCCTCCGAGATCGGAATGCGGCGTGGGCGCTTGGTCTTCGTCTTCGTCCCCGGCAGGAACAGCTCGTTCCGCTCCCAGTACACCTGCGACCACTGAAGGCTCAGTACCTCCTGCTTCCGGCACCCCGTCTCCAGGGCGGCCACCACCACATCGCGGAGATGGGGACGACAGGCCGCCCGGAGGCGGGCCGCCTCATCGCCTACGAACCGACGCTCCCTTGCGTGTTCGGGCCGCATCCGCAACGTAGGGAGCCCGGCCCGGGCGAACGGGGTCCTGTCGGTATAGCCCTTGGCAATCGCCCAGCGCCAGAGCCCGCGGAGGTGGGCATGGAGCCGGTTGGCCGTGGGCCCGCCCCCGACTCTTCGTGTCCAGGTCCTCCGGCCAGGGCGCCGGACGGTCGTCACCCCGGGCCGCGCCTTCTGCTCGATGGCCTCTTCGACATCGTCGGTCGTAATCAAGTGAAACGGCTTCTCGGGAAACGAGATCGTACCGCCGGTCGGGGCTGGGACCTCGACGGTCGCCAAGAAGGCATGGGCGTACAACGCGAGCTGATAGGCGCGCGGCACCAGGTGCCGGCGGACGTGGCGTTCGAGATACCGCGTCGCAACCTCGGCGAACGTGGGTCCGTCGGGGAGCGGGCGAAATGACGAACCGTCCTCGCGGAGCGGGCGACGCATCGGCTTGACCGACTCGGGCATGACACCTCCAGGACGGCGGGGCTCCCGGCCCCGCACGCCCATGGACGCTCTGCTCCCGCCCGAAGTCCAGTCGAATCTGTCGGGAGCGCCGAGAGGCGGCTCATCGGGCGACAGCTGGTCGGGCTGCCGGGACCACCTCGCGAAAGGAATCGGCGGCTGAGCGTTCGGACACGACGGGGTCGCCACCCTCGGCCGCTTTATCGCCATACGGGATGGCTACTTCGACCGGCTCCCGGATCCTGAAGGCCGCCGACCTGATCGAGAGCCCCGCCTACATCCTGCTGCAGGCGGCCGACCGTGTCCAACACCCGACGCGTGGGCGCAACGAGCTGTGGCAGACGGACTTCACGTCTCTGCCGGTGGTGGGCTGGGGCTGGTACTACCTCTCGACCGTGCTCGACGACTACTCACGCAAGATCCTGGCCTGGACGCTGAGCGACACGATGCGGGTGGAGGACGTGACCGAGACGCTGGACCTCGCGCGCGCAGCCACGGGGGTGGATCGGGTCCGAGTCGAGCACAAGCCGCGCTTGCTCAGCGACAACGGCCCCTGCTACGTGGCGAAGGACCTGGCCGCCTACCTGAAGCAACACGGGCTCGGGCACACGAGGGGGCGACCCTACCACCCGATGACGCAGGGCAAGATCGAGCGTTATCACCGCTCGATGAAGAACGTGGTGCGCCTCGAGAACCATTACAGCCCTTGGGAGCTGGAGCGGGCCCTCGTTCGCTTCGTCGAGTACTACAACCACGAGCGGCTGCACGAAGCCATCGGCAGCGTGACGCCGGACGACATGTACCACGGTCGCCAGCGCGCGATCCTGAGCCGCAGAGAGAAGATCAAGCGCTTGACGTTGGAACGAAGGAAGAAAGAGAATCTACGCAATGCGGCCTCGCCGCAAATGGGAGCGAGAATCCTCTCTAAAAAAACCGGCCCAACGGTCCCAGAAGATCTGACGACGTACACTCGGCCACTCCAAGGACAACCCGTTCTCGACGCGGTTCGAGAGTGCCGCAGCCACCGACGGCAGCAACTACCCGAGCCTGCAAGACCTCATGGAGAGCTGGCAGGCGCTGTCGAGAGAGCTCATCGGCGCACTCACCGCCGCGTCTGCTTCACAGCTGGAGGCACCCACACCTAGCAGGCTGCTGAAGAACCCGGGTGATCGGGCCGTTTTCTAAGGATCATGCGAGTCACCACCGACCGACAACGGTGCGCACGGCTGTGCGCTGGCCCCGATCAAGGGGCCGGCGACACGCGCGGCCGGTGATCAGGGACACCTCGCCTCCAGATTCCGCAGCCGGACCAAGTTATAGACCGTGGCGGCGAAGGTAAGCTGCCAATCCACGAGGGCGACACCGCGATGCCGGAGTTTGCGCAAGCCGCCGACGGTCTTCATCCAGCCAAAGACCTGTTCTACGAGTTTCCGTTTCCGCTGACTGACGTGATAGCCCGCATGCCGCGTGGTCCGGCCATCGATCGCACTCCAGCGGACCTTCTGAGCTGCCCTTACTGAGACAAGGGTGACATTTCATTCCGGAGACATGGGTGACACGCTCCCCCGAGATGGGAGGGTGTCATGCCTTGGAAGGAGTGTCATGTCGTGGACGAGCGTCTCCGATTCATAGCCCGCCGGCTCGATGGCGAGAAGATGGCGGCCCTCTGTAAAGAGTTCGGCATCTCCCGGAAGACCGGCTACAAGATTTACGACCGCTACAAGGACTGTGGGGTGCACGGACTGACGGATCGGAGCCGGCGGCCCTACCGACACGCCAACCAGCTCCCGCTGGCTATTGAGCAGTGGATCGTCAGGTTGAAGCGGGAGTATCCCAATTGGGGCGCACCCAAGATCCGCGAGCGCCTTCGCCGCCGGTGCCCGGCGGTGCAGTGTCCGGCGATCAGCACGGTCCATGCCGTGCTGGATCGGCATGGGTTGGTGACGCATCGCCGCCGGCGCCGCCATCGAGCCGAGGGCACGACGCTGTCCCGGCCGACGCAGCCCAACGCCCTGTGGTGCGCCGACTACAAGGGCGAGTTCATGCTCGCGAATCGACGCTACTGCTATCCCTTGACCGTCACCGACTTCGCCAGCCGGTACCTGATTACCTGCGACGCCCTCTCGACGACGCAGGAGCGGTATGCCTTCGCCGTCTTTGAGCGCACCTTCAAGGACTTCGGGCTCCCCAGCGCTATCCGGACCGACAATGGGGTGCCCTTTGCGTCCCCCAATGCCCTGTATGGCCTCAGCAAGTTGTCGGTCTGGTGGTTACGCTTGGGGATCGACATCGAGCGCATCCAGCCCGGGCACCCCGAGCAGAACGGCCGCCACGAGCGGATGCATCTGACGTTGAAAACCGAAGCCACCAAGCCGGCCGTGGCCAACGTCCTGCAACAGCAGGCGCGCTTCGATGCCTTCCTCGAACGCTTCAACCACGAACGCCCCCATCAAGCGCTGGGCATGCAGGTCCCTGGTGAGGTCTACCGGCCGTCACCTCGACCGTATCAGGGGCTCAGCGACCTGGACTATCCGTGGCATGACTGGACGGCCACCGTGACGACCTGCGGCCGCATCTGCTACAAACGGCGCAAGATCAATCTGAGCTTGGTGTTCGCGGGCCAGAACGTCGGCGTGCGGCAAGTGAGCGACCGCGTCTGGCTCGTGAGCTTCATGCAGTACGATCTCGGCTACTTCGATGACGAAACCAGCCGCCTTGAACCGATCGGTAACCCATTTGGTCCGAAAGTGTTACCTATGTCGCCGGAATGATCTGTAACCCATGTGTCCGGAATGGACCAGCAACGTGGGGCGTGACGGCCCGGATACGGACAGCGGCCACAAAGCTTGCCACATCGTAGCCCTTGTCCGCCCCGACCGTGCTGCCCGGCGGCGCGCTGGCCTCCAGCAACAGCGCCGCTGCCTCGCGTTCGGCGGTCCCCGTCGCGTGAGTCGCGCAGACGTTGGCGACAAGTCCCTGTCGATTGTCCAGCAGCACGTGGCCCAGATACGCCAGCTTGGCTTCCTTCCCCTGGCCCTTCCGAGGCAGCATCGCCTCCGGATCGGTCGTCGACTGGTGCGTGTCGTTGCGCCGCCGCTCCCCGTGGAAGTTGACCGTGGGATTCCCGGGGTCATCGGGCGGGTCGCTCTCCGCCGCGTCCCGGCACCGAAAGCTCTTCAGGCTGGCCCACGCTTCCAATTGGTCCCATCCACAGTGAAGTGTTCGTCCGAGAGCAGCCCGGCCGCCCGCGCGTGGGCCTGCACCGCATCAAAGAAGGCGGCCGCGAGATCGCCCGCCAGCAGCCGGTCGCGATTCTTGGTAAACGTGGTGGGATGCCAAACCGGGTCGTCCAAATTCAAGCCCACGAACCAGCGGAACAGCAGGTTGTAATTGAGCTCTTCCATCAGCAGCCGCTCGCTCCGCACCGTGTAGAGCACCTGCAGCAACAACGCGCGCAGCAGCTGTTCCGGCGGGATCGACGGACGCCCTGTGTTGGCGTACAGGCCGGCGAACCTGCGCGACATCGTTCTCAGCGCTTCGTCCGTCAGCGCGCGAACCGCGCGGAGCGGATGGTCGGCTGGCACGCGCTGTTCCGGCGACAGGTAGCTGAACATGTGAGTGCTTTGCTCATCGTGTCCGCGCATGATGGGGCTCCCTTCAGCGGTGTTGGGAGCATGGTAGTACGCCGGGATCGATCTGTCGATCCCATTTCACGGAGTTTTTCAGCAGCCTGCTAGTGGCTGTCGATGAAGCCGCCGACCGGAAGGCCGCTGGGCACGCTGGTGGGAATCGTGCGGTCGAAATTGGTGTCGGTCAGCGATTCGAGAAACGCTGTGATGTCCCGCATCTCCCGGTCGCTCATGTTGTCGACGCGTCTGAAGCTCCCGGACAGGCGTGCCACGCCGTCGCCGCCTTGTCCCCGCCTGTTCAACACGTTGGGATTCTCGGAGCGGCCGTTGTCGTAGAACCTGAGCACGTCTTCGAGCGTGGCCAGTGTGCCGTTGTGCATGTAGGGCGCGGTCAGCGCAACGTTGCGTAGCGACGGCGTGCGGAAGCGGAACCGTCCGTCGCCTGCGTCGGGGACAGAGAGGAGCGGGTGCTCGGCGACGCCCTCCGCCTCCAGGTCGAAATCAGAGAACATCGTGCCCCGATGACAGCGGTCACAGCCGACGTCATCGAATGTCTCGAACCCACGCCGCTGCTGGAGTGTCAGCGCTTGGGTGTCCCCGGCGCGAAAGCGGTCGAAGGGACTATCCATCGCCACCAGCGACCGCTCAAACGCGGCGATCGCCTGGCCGAGGCGCGCAGCGTCGATCGATGTGCCGGGACCGAACACGTCCTCGAACCGTGTCACGTACTCGGGAATGCTGCGGAGTCGTTCCACAACGATGCCGACCGCCTCGTCCTCCGGGTACGACGTGCCTCGCATCTCTTCCAGCGCTTTGATCGGTTCGAGCGCCTGGGTCTCCAGGCTTCTGACCCGACTGTCCCAAAACATCGGTGCGGTCGCCGGGTCAACCCGAGCGGCTGCGTCGCCGAACCCGCGTCGCCGACGTCGGCCGTCCATCCCGTTGAAGCCGGTGTTGAGGATCGTTTGTGAATTGCGCTTGACGACCGGGATGCGGCCGCCCGACTTGTCAACGCGCGTCGGCCCCAGCCCCATGGCCCCGACGCCGAGCGAAAGGTCCCGCCCGTCGGCGTACGCAAAATCGGGATGGTGACATGTCGCGCATGCGACATCGCGCGCACCGGACAGCACTGGGTCCCAGAACAGGAGCCGCCCGAGTTCTTCCAGCGTCGTCGAGGCAGCGCGCTCGACAGCTGGGCCCGTCTGGGCCTCCGCAGTGTCGGCGAGCCAGACCACACTCGCTGCGACGATCAGGGCGCCAAGACACGATACCGTGACATGCGTCCTCACAGTCGGGTCTACGCCGCGCGCACCGTCACCGTTTAGCCGTCACCGTCTAGGTGTCTTTGCTAAACACGTTGTTCATCCGGAGCACTCTGAAAAGAATGGAGTTTCCAGACCACCGTTCTGACCAGAGGAGGCCCCGGATGACGCTTCATCGTAATGCCAAGACGACCCCGACTTCGCGCCTGGAATTGGTGCGCCGTGTCCTGTTCGATGAGTGGGCGCACGACGCCGTGGCCGAGGGCTACGGCGTAAGTGTCCGCACGGTTGCGAAATGGGTGCGCCGGTTCCGCGAAGAGGGTGCAGCCGGGCTGGAGGACCGATCGTCCCGGCCGCAGCGGACTCCGCATGTCACGCCGGCGATCCGGGTCACGTTCATCCGGCAGCTCCGCGAGCAACACGGCCTGCCGGCCTGGGCCATTGCCCGCGCCTTGCGGATGCCCCGCTCGACGGTGGGGGCCTGGCTGCGGCGGCTGGGACTCAACCGGCTCCCAGGCCCGCCGCCCGTCCCGATCCAGCGCTACGAGTGGCCGCACCCTGGCGATCTGCTACACGTGGACATCAAGCCGCTGGGGCGCTTTCGGCGTGTAGGCCATCGGATTCATGGGAATCCCCGGCAGGCGTCACCGGGGGCGGGCTGGGAGTACGTGCATGTGGCGGTGGACGACCATACGCGGCTGGCCTACGTCGAGGTCCTGGGCGACCAGACGGGGACCACCTGTGCCGCTTTCTTGGACCGAGCCGTCGCTTGGTACGCGGCGCGGCAGATCACCGTCCATCGCGTCATGAGCGATAACGGCAGCGGCTACGTGTCCCGGCGGTTTCGGACAGCCTGTCAGGCCCACGCGCTGCGCCATCTGCGGACGCGCCCCTATACGCCGCGGACCAACGGCAAGGCTGAGCGCTTCATTCAGACGCTGCTGCGTGAGTGGGCCTATGTCCAGCCGTATCAGACGTCTCGCCACCGCCGGCGAGCCCTTCGCCCGTGGCTGCGCTACTACAATCACGACCGGCCGCACGCCAGCTTGCACTATGAACCGCCCGTGTCACGACTCACGAGTGCTGCGTGATGAACAACGTGTTTGACTTCAACATCTAGTGGGCATCGTGTGAGCCCTGGGCTTCAACTACTATTTCCAATCATGGAAGACGGGATGCGCGCGGTGCCCGGCGCACAGTCGCCGGCGCAGAGGTTTGCCGCGCTGCATGTGCCGGCCTACCGTCGGTACTTCGCGGTCAATCTGCTCTCAATGACCGCCGACAACATCGAGCACGTGATCAGTTACTGGGTGATTTTCCAGGTCTTTCGTTCTCCGACGCTCGCCGGGTTCGCCGTTATCAGCCACTGGGTGCCGTTTCTGCTGTTCTCGCTGTATGCGGGAGCGCTCGCCGATCGGTATGACTGCCGGAAGCTCATCCAGATCTCGCAAGCCTTGTTCATGTCGGCGTCATTGGCGTGGGCCGTCCTGATTCTGACCGGCACGCTCCAGATGTGGCACGCGGCGGTGATCCTGATGGTGCATGGCGCGGCAGGTGTCGTGGGCGCGCCGGCGTCCCAGCTCATCATTCACGACATGGTGCCGGGTGAGGAACTGGCCAGCGCGATTCGTCTCAATGCGACGAGTCGTTATCTTGCGATTCTGATGGGGCCCGCGATTGGTGGCGGACTGATGGTGCTGCTCGGCCCGGCGTGGGGGCTGCTGGTCAACGTGCTGATCTACGTGCCATTCACCGTGTTCGTGCGGCGCACGCCCTACACTGGACATAGCGGGGCACCAAGTCGGGTACGGTCGACCAGCCTAACAGCGATCGCACGAGCCGCCTTCAAGGCCGGACTGGAGCCGCGGATTGTGACGATGATCACGCTTGCGGGAGCCTCGTCGTTCTTCGTCGGCAACGCGTTTCAAGCGCAGATGCCGGGCTACGCGGAAATCCTCGGCACTGACGATACCGGCATGCGCTACAGCATTCTGCTTGCGGCCAACGCCGCAGGCGCCATCGTCGGCGTGCTGCTGCTCGAGGGCGCCAACATCCTGCGTCCGAGCGTGCGGACCGCGATTGTGTGCGCCGGTCTGTGGGGAGCGACGATGGGGTTGTTTCCCATGGCGCAGAGTTACCAGATGGCGGTGGCGCTGCTTGTGCTCGCGGGCATGTTCAGCATCACGTTCACGTCAATGGCCCAGACGCTCGTGCAGATGCTGGCGCCGGCGGGCATGCGCGGCACCGTCGTTGGACTCTTTATCACCGCCATGCTGGGCCTCCGGGCCGGCAGCGGTCTCACGGTGGGTGTCCTGGGCGCGTACATCGGTATTCAACTGTCACTCGAGCTGTCGTCGCTCATGGTGGTGTTCACGGCGCTGGCCCTCTTTGCGTTCGATGCACGCACGCGCAGAGCACGGACGCCGACAGCACTCGCATCTGAGGAGACGCCCGCATAGGGTGGCCGACCTGGAGCACGAACCGATGTATCGACCCGACCTCGAGACCGCTGCGCCTGACATGATCCGCGAGCGCCAGCTCGCGCGACTGAACGTGCTGCTGTCCCGCGTCCTACCCAGCAATGCGTTCTACGGACGGAAATATGGCGCGCTCGGGTCACCGCTTTCCTGGGACAAATTTTACGCGCTCCCGTTCACCACAAAGGCCGATCTCGTCAGCGACCAGGCCGCCACGCCGCCATTCGGCGCGATCGCCACATTTCCCGCACACGAGTACGTGGCGTTTCACCAGACATCTGGTACGACGGGACGACCCCTCGCGATCGTCGACACGCAGGAGAGCTGGGACTGGTGGGCCGAGTGCTGGCGATACGTCTACGCGGCTGCCGGGGTCACCGCTCGCGACCGAATCTTCTTTGCGTTTTCGTTCGGGCCGTTCATCGGGTTCTGGAGCGCGTATGCGGCAGCGTGCCGCCTCGGTGCCATGTCGATTCCTGGCGGTGGTCTCGACTCACGGGCTCGGCTCAAGCTCATGGAGCGCAGCGGCGCCACCGTGCTGCTCTGCACACCGACGTACGCGCTACGCCTGGCCGAGGTGGCGGAGGCGGAGGGTGTGTCGCTGCACGACGGCGCCGTGCGTGTGACGGCGCACGCCGGTGAGCCGGGCGCGTCGATCCCGTCGGTGCGTTCCCGCATCGAAGCGGAATGGGGGGCAACCTCGTTCGATCATGCAGGGGGTACCGAAGTCGGTGCGTACGGCTTCTCCTGCGAGGCGCGCACGGGTCTGCACGTCAATGAGGCGGAGTTTATTGCCGAGGTGCTCGAGCCCGACACGGGCCGACCGTGTGCCGAGGGCTCGACAGGGGAGCTGGTCATCACGAATCTGGGGCGCGCGGGATGGCCCGCGATTCGTTACCGGACGGGGGACATCGTTGCCGTGGGCACCCGCGCGTGCTCCTGCGGACGAACGTTCCTGATGCTGCCAGGCGGCATCATCGGTCGCACCGACGATCTCATCATCCTGCGGGGTGTGAACGTGTATCCGTCCGCCATCGAGGCGATCGTACGCACGTTCGACGTCGGGGAGTTTCGCATGGTCCGTACCCGCGAGGGAGCAATGGACGCGCTGACCGTTGAGGTTGAAGCGAACGATGCTGTTGCTGAGGGCCTGAGCGGCGCATTCCGGGAGCGCCTTGGCGTGCGGATCCCGACGCGGGTTGTGCCAGCGGAGTCGCTTCCGCGCTGGGAACTCAAGGCCAAGCGCGTCGTTGACGCGCGGGATGCGTGAGATCGCCGACAGGGACGACTCAAAGCAGTGCCTTGATCGCCTCCTCGAACGTCTCTTTCTCGGTGAGTCCGGTGTGGCTCGTGCACACCTTGCCGTCGCGCCCGATGATGACGGTGGTGGGCAGACCCGGCATCGGGCCATAGGCTTCGAGCACGTCGTCGCGGCCCGCGCCGATCAGCACGGGGTAGTTCATCCCCATGCTTTCCACATACGCCGTGAGCGCCGGAATCTCATCGTCGACATCGAATCCGAGCACCTGAAGTCCCTGTGCCTGGTACCGTGTGTAGAAATCGATGAAGTAGGGGATCTCCACCTTGCACGGGCCGCACCAGGTGGCCCAGAAATCCAGCAGGATGACTTTCCCTTTGAAGTCGCTGAAGGACACATCTTCTCCGTGCAGGTCCTTGAGAGTGAAACTGAGATCGGCGACGCGCCCGTCCGGGTTGCAGATCGCCGCCAGGCCCGCTTGTCCGTGAACCGGTGTGGCGGTGATCGCCAACAGTGCCACGCCCATCGCCGTTCGCATCCAAGACTTCGACATTCCGCGTCCTCCTGATCGGCATCACGTTCCGCGTGTACGCCTCGCCGTTCCGACTCGTCGACGGCTGCGCGAGCGTCCCTCGTCACACTCTAATATAAGTGGTTCTACGACGTACGGGGACCTGAGTGCTACAGCGTTGCAGCCGCGCCGCTCCGGGCCATTGGGTGGCTGCAACACGGAACCGATGCGGGTCGTAAGAGATACAGGGGCATGAGCCCTGCAAGAACACACGCTGCTGACCGCTTCCTTGGTAGACTGACGTATTCACTTATGCCTATCTCGCACGTCTCACGGCGCCGTCCATCTGCCTACCTGGGATTCGCGGTCGCTGTCCTGCTCGGGGGAGGCGTTGCCCAGGCGCAGCTCATGCGGCCCCCGACCGCTGAGGTTACACCGCTGCTGGCGGCTGAGGGCGTACGGCAAGGAACCGTGATGCGGGCGGCGCTTCAGGTCACGCTTCCGGATGGCCTTCACACCAATGCCAACCAGCCCCGTGATCCCTCGCTGATTCCGCTCGTACTGACGATCGATGCGCCTGCGGGTGTTTCGGTCGAAGAGATCGTGTATCCGGAGGCGACCGATTTCGCGCAGGAAGGCATCGAGGAGTTGCTCGCAGTCTACGAGCAGGAGTTTCTGATCGGTGTGCAACTTCGAGCGGCGGACGACGTGCCGCCTGGCTCGATCGTGATTCCAGCCAGCCTCCGCTACCAGGCCTGCGATGAACGCCTCTGTTACCTTCCGGCGACCGTCGCGACCGGCTGGACAGTCGCCGTCATCCCTGATGGCGAGGCGGCGGCTGAGCGGAACCAGGAAGCGTTTGCCAGCATCGCGTTCGGGACCGGCATGGCACCACCGGCGCCAGCGATTGTCGTGGCTGGACCGGCGTCGCCGCCTCCCGCAACGACCGCCACGAGCGACCCGCTCGCCCTGATCGATGACTTCACCATACTTGCGGGTACTGGCGGCTATCTCGGCAGCGATGCCTTCCTCGGATTTATTTCCGATGCCGAATCGGGCGTGGTGCAGCAGGGGTGGTTTGAGGGCCGTAGCCTGCTAGCCATCCTCTTCATCGTGGTGCTGGGTGGGCTGGCACTCAATCTGACGCCGTGTGTGCTGCCGATGATCCCGATCAATCTGGCCATCATCGGCGCGGGCGCACAAGCGGGCTCTCGGCGTCGCGGGTTCTTCCTCGGGAGCGCGTATGGTGCCGCCATGGCGCTGGTCTACGGCGTGCTTGGCCTCGTGGTGATTCTGACGGCCGGCACGTTCGGAACGATCAACGCGTCGCCCTGGTTCAACGTGTCCATAGCCGGCGTGTTCGTGGTGCTCGGCCTGGCGATGTTCGATGTGTTCACGATCGACTTCTCACGATGGTCAACCCAGTTCAACACCAGCGAAGGGGGCCGGGGGTCCTTCTTCGTCGCGTTCGGCATGGGGTCGGTGGCGGCGTTGCTGGCCGGAGCATGCGTGGCGCCGGTCGTGATCCAGGTTGTGCTGTTCTCCAGCAGTCTGTATGCGGCGGGCACGACCGCTGCGCTCGCGCTGCCGTTTCTGCTCGGGATCGGCATGGCGCTGCCGTGGCCCGTGGCCGGCGCAGGCATCAGCGCGATGCCGAAACCCGGCGCATGGATGGTCCACGTCAAGCATGCCTTCGGTGTGTTGATTCTCGGCACGTCGCTGTACTACGGGTATCTCGGCTACACCTTGTTTGCGGATCGCTGGGTCGACCCGTCCGAGGTGGCGGCGAGTGTGGAACAGAAGCTCAATGAAGGTTGGCACGCGTCGCTGGCAGAGGGGCTTGCTGTGGCGCAGCGGGAGCAGAAGCCGGTACTCGTCGACATGTGGGCGACATGGTGCAAGAACTGCCTGACGATGGACGCGACAACGCTTGCTGATCCGACGGTCGTAGCGGCGCTCGATGATTACGTGCGGGTGAAGTTCCAGGCCGAGGATCCGGAGGAGCCCACCGTGCGGGAAGTCATGCAGCGCTTCGGGGCAATCGGACTGCCGACCTACGTCATTCTTGAGCCGAATGCGGCAGAGGAAGCGAGCTGAGGTGTCCATGAAAACATCTTCGGTGACGTTACGGGGAACAACGCTGCTGCTTGCGTTCGTGCTGTGCCTGTGTCTGTCGGGACGCCTGGCGGAGGCCGGGCAGGGGGCTGAGCCCGTGCGAGAAACGATCGATGTCTCCGCGCTTGGTCCCCAGGTCGGGGAGCAGGTGCCCGACTTCAACCTGGCCGATCAGGCTGGCCGCATGCGCGATCTGCAATCGATCATGGGACCGCGCGGCGCGATGGTGGTGTTTTTTCGATCGGCGGATTGGTGACCGTTCTGCCGCACGCAGCTCGTGGAGCTGCAAAGTCGCGTGAGCCGGCTTCAAGCCGACGGCATCGAATTGGTCGGCATCAGCTACGACTCTCAGCAGACGCTCGCTGATTTCAGCGAGCGGAATGGCATCATGTTTCCGCTGCTGTCGGATGTCGGTTCAGCCACCATCAGGGGGTACGGCATTCTCAATACCGTGGCCGAGGAGGCGCTCGGCCCCAACGGCGCCGACGCCGCCGTGCTGGCGGATTTCGAGCGGTACGTAAGCGTCACGTCGGCGCACGAGCGATTCCGAGGGATCCCGTTCCCAGGGACCTTCGTCGTCGACCCAGAGGGTCGGGTGACGTCCCGCTATTTCGAGGACTACTACTGGGAGCGGAATACCGTCGCCAACGTGATGCTGCGGGTGGGATCGGCGGGCACGCCTGTCCAGGCGACCCAGGTCTCGACGGCGCATCTGGACGTCAACACGTACCCGAGTGACGCGAGTGTGGCGCTGGGCACCCGGTTCTCGCTCGCGGTGGACATCACGCCGAACAACGGCATGCACGTCTACGCTCCAGGTGCGGCCGACTATCGTATTGTGGCGCTGACTATTGATCCGCAACCGCACGTGCGCACCGCGGCGGTCCAGTATCCGGCATCAGAGATCTACTACTTCGCGCCGCTGGATGAGCGGGTCCCGGTGTTTCAGCAGCCGTTTACGTTGTTGACGGAAGTGGTGGCGGAGGCCACGGCCGACGCGCGGCAGGCCTTTGCGGGGAGGGACGAGCTGGTGATCACGGGCACACTGGACTACCAGGCCTGCGACGATGCGCTCTGCTACAACCCTGTGTCGGTGCCACTCTCCTGGAGCGTCGCCATGGAGGGGCTCGTCCGAGGTGCCCCCCGTCAGGCACGCTAACAGGGGCTCGTAAACCCACGCGTTGCTTCGAGTAGGATAGTGCCCATGACCATCTCAAGACGCGATGCGATCCGGATCTCGGGTTCGACACTGGCGGGCTTATCGCTGGTCGGCGTCAGACCTGCCGATGTGAAGGCCCAGGCGTCACAGACACCCGAGCCGGCCTGGCCGGATCGTCTTGTCGAGACGCCTATGCGGGAGGGATTTCCCGCGCCGCTTCCGCTCAACCCCGATGGGTCTGCGCCGGAGCACCCCGCGAGCGCGGCGGGGCCGATTAGTGATCCGCTGATGTGGCGCACTCCCAACCGCGAGACTCCGGCGGGCGAGTCCGACTACCGGGAGATGGCGATCAAGGTTGATACGCGTCGGCTCGCGAGGCTCTCCGGAACACTGCGCTTCGCCGATCTCGAGGCACTGCCGCGTGTCACCCAGACCTTTCTGCTGCAGTGCGGTGCGCCGAATCCGCGGGGCATCGTCACGTGGACCGGCGTTCGCTTCAGTGACGTTGCCGACATGCTGGGGCTTCTGCCGACCGTGCACTACGGCCGCTTCGTCGCGTCCGATGGATTTTATGCGGATGAGCCGATGGCCACGCTACGGCATCCACAAGTCATGCTTGCGTGGTTGATGAACGGCGAACCGATTCCGCCGCGACATGGCGCCCCGCTGCGCCTGATCGTTCCGTTCCGGTACGGCAACCGGAGCGTCAAGGCGATCACGGAAATGGTGTTCGCGACGCCAGGCCTGCCGATGCCGCCGCTGCCGGCCTGACGCGGTCAGCCCAGAGAGCCGTCATGAGCACTGCCATCCGAACCACGCTCGCTGTCGGCGGAGTCGCGCTGGTCGCGATTGGCATCGCGAGTCTTGTCCCCGAGGCTGCTCCACAGTCGAGTGCCGCCCCTGGCAACGCGGCTATGTCCTTTTACGATCTGACGACCACGACGCTCGGCGGTGCGCCCGCGGACCTTGGGGAGTACCGAGGCAGTGTGAGCCTGGTGGTCAATGTCGCCAGCAGGTGCGCCTACACACCGCAGTACGAGGGCCTCGAACAGCTGCATCGCGAGATGCAGGGGCAGGGCTTCAACGTGCTCGGCTTTCCGAGCAATGACTTCGGTGGGCAGGAACCAGGCACTGCGCAGGAGATCGCCGACTTCTGCCGACTCACCTACGACGTGACGTTCCCGATGTTTGAGAAGGTCGTCACGAGGCGTGGCGCGGACCAGTCATCCATTTACGGGTGGCTTGGATCGTCGGGCGACCTGCCAGCGTGGAATTTCAGTAAATACGTGATCGACAAACAGGGAAGCGTCGTCGCGTTCTTCCCGAGCAACGTGACCCCCGAAGACCCGCGCTTGCGCTCGGCCATCGCCCAGGCCATAGCGGCGAACTAGCAGCCCGCGGTACAAGTCCGTCTGCATTCGACGAGCGACGCATCCTCGCGACCTACGTTGCTCCTCCGTCAAATACAGGCGGTATTTTCAGTCGTCGCGCCTTGTCCGCGAGGCGCCTCGCTCGTCTCGGTGCGACGCCGGACTTGTGCCACGGACTGCTAGCGCCGACGAGCGCCGCCCACATAGCCGCTGGGCCGTGCCGACCAGCGAACAGCGCGAAGCGCGCTATCCTGACATCTAGTGTTCCCCTATCGCGATGAAAACGAAACACAGCGCACGCCGTTCGTGACGCTGGCGCTGATTGCCGGCACGACGTACACCTGGCTGGCCGTCCAGGGTGGGGGAGCCGCACTGCCGCTCGCGCAGTCGGTGTGCAACCTGGGTCTGATTCCAGGTGAACTGACGCTCTCGCTGCCGGCAGGCACCGCCTTCGATCTGGGCGAGGGCCTCGCCTGTGTCACCGACCCCGGCCGGCAGACGTCCAGCGTCGTGACGTCGATGTTTCTGCACGGCTCGTGGATGCATCTGCTGGGCAACATGTGGTTCCTGTGGCTCTTCGGCAACAACATCGAGGACTCGATGACGCGCCCGCGGTTCATCGCGTTCTACCTGCTGTGCGGGCTGGCGGCGGCGATGGCGCAGGTCTGGGCGAACCCCGCTTCAGGAGTACCGATGGTCGGCGCATCCGGCGCCATCAGCGGCGTGATGGGCGCCTATTTCGTGCTGTTTCCGCGGGTACGCGTCTGGACGATGATCCCGCTTGGATTTTTCTTCTACTCGATGGCGTTGCCGGCCTGGGTGATGCTGATCTACTGGGCCTTCCTGCAGGTGGCCGGCGGCGTGACCAGTCTGGCGGCGGAGCAGTCTGGTGGCGTCGCGTTCTGGGCGCACGTCGGCGGATTTCTCGCCGGCGTGGTCCTGATCAAGATCTTCGAGCGGCAAGACCGACTGGCCGCGCACCGCGCACACCACTGGCGCCCGCGCCGATCCCGCTGAGAATCGCTTCGAGCGCGACTACCTCAGAGCGGCTGAATCTGCACGTTCCGGAACTTCACGACGCCCGCGCCGTACTGCAGTGTGAAGGGACCTTCGGAATACGTGCTGTCCTCGATGTCTACCGTGACCGTGCCGTTCAACGTGATCAGCAGCCTCGTGCCTTCGGCCCTGATCTCGTACGTGTTCCACTGCCCACCCGCATTGATCTGGGCCGACGGCGCCGCGAAGTTGACGATGCCGCCCGTGCGGTACGTGGGATCCGGCCGCTGGTCGTAGATGTTGACCTCGTAGCACGAGTTTGCACCGATCGCGTCCCGATCCGCGCAGCGAATAAACACTCCGCTGTTGGCCGGATCATCGACCCAGAACTCGAGGGTCAGCACGAAGTCGGAGTACGAGTTCTCGGTGATCAAGTGGCCGTTTCCGCTGTTGGCTTCCACGCCACCATCGCCCAAACTCCAGTTCGCGTCTCCGGACCTCGTCCAGCCATCGAGGCTACTGCCGTCCAACAGCGTGATCGGACCCTGTGCGGCGGTCTGCTGACCCGCAAGCAGCAGCACGGCCAGCGTGGCGACGAATGCATATTTCATTGTCAGTCCTCCATGAACCTCTTACCGCGACCCTAACTTCTTACCGCGACCCTACTTCGCCAAGGGGTCCGGGCGTAGCTGAAAGTGCACGGCGAGCGGCTTGCTACCCTTGCCGCCCTCCATGAGCCACGGTGTGCGGTCGCCGCTGGACGACCACAGCCCGCGCCCTTTCCAGCCGGCGTCTGGGTCGTCGATGCGCCCGTCAAGCCCTTTGGCGTAAAAGCCCATCGGGTACGGCACGCGCAGGGTCACCATCGCGCCATCCGAGAAGGCGATCAGGCCGTCGTTGAGATTGCCCGTCGAGATCGGCACGTCGTCGCCGAGGCCGAACGTGTTGTGCTGGTCGACCCACGTGTAATAGCTCGACTCCGCGCTATTGTCGCCGATCCCCTCGAATCCAGGACCTGGGTACTGGTGGAAGGTCCACCCCTCGGGGCAGTGGTCGCCGGTGGCGGCCTCCGGTCCGTTGAGCGGCCCGGTGCATTTGCGCCGGTCGAAGCTTGCCAGATGCCCACTGGCCAGCGACACCCAGACCACTCCCTCGCCGTCGATGTCGGCGCCACGCGGCCCGAATCCTGGCGACGGCACATTGTAGAACTCGGCCAGCGCCGTGCTCGGCGGATTGTCGCCGGGATCCAGCCGAGTCACGGAACCAGGCGTCCCGAACGCACGCGAACCCCAGATCGACCCGTCCACCGGACTCGGCATCACGGCGTAGAAACCGGCAATCAGTCGCTTGTCCTTAGTGGGATCGATCGGCTGATCGGCCTCGACATAGTCGTCCCGTTGTCCGTTGCCGTTGGTGTCGAGAATAAGCGCCGTCCATCCTTGCGACTGCGCCGCATCACCCGTCTCGTCGAACTTTTTGGTGTCGAGCCAGCCGACCACCGGACCACCTCCGCTGGTCCAGAGCGTCTCGTTCTCGTCGAACCCGAACTGCGGATGATGATTGCCGAAACAGGTGTCGATAAACGTGTACTCCTGCGTTTCGGGATCGAACATCGCGAGGTGACGCGTCGCGTTATCGCGTGGGGTCAACATGGCGGACGGATGATCGGAGCCCTCCCTGCAGAAGTCCGGATTCTCTGACTCTCGGATCGCGGCGGTCAGCCACACCCGACCTCTCGAGTCGAGCATGGAGTTGTGGTTGTTGGCTCTGGTATCCCAGATCCGCTCGTTGCCCCAGTACGGCGACGGCTGCAACGGATCGAGCGCCGCGGCGTGGCCGGGCCCAAGACTGAGCGCCATGTCTGCGTCTCGCACGGGCATGTTGAACGTTGTCATGGTGTTGCTGGCCGGATCGAGGATCGGCATCACATCCGAGCTGTACTCAGGCGAGCCGTACAGCGCGCCGTATCCGTTGACCGTCGGATTGCGCTTGTCGGTCGAGATCAGGTCGTGCAGATACTGCTTCTCATTCATCCAGTCGCGGACCGTGACGACGATGTTGCGCTCGACGCCCTGCGGGCGCTCCGGCGCGGTGCGGGGCAACTCGCCGTCCGCGATGCGGTCCAGCCAGTCGCCGTAATTGGCCACGCTCTGACCGCCGAGCCTCGTGAGCGCCCCGAGCATCTGCCCGCCGGACTGTCCCGACTGGATGCGACGTGTCCATGCCTGCTCACCCGACTCGAATGTGCCGAGCTCTTCGGGAACAGTACGGGTCGACGCCTGGCCGATCTGATGACACCCGATGCAGCCGTTGCTCCGCATGGCGTTCAGCCAGGTCGTCTGCGTGACGCCGGCTTGAATGCGCGGGTTGCCGCCGCCGAACTCTTCCTCGGCGGGGATCTTCAGCATCGAGTACCAGTGGATGGCCGGATAGTACTCGGCCGCGTCGGCTTCGGTTGGCGCCGGCGTGGCCGTGATGTTCACGAGCTCGCCCGGTGACGCCGCGCTCTTGGCGCTGTCGACGAGGCCGTAGCCACGCGCCCAGATATCGTAAGTGGCCGACGGCAGGTCGGGCACCACGTAGCGGCCCTCGTCGTCGGTGACAACGCTCTTGATGTATCGGACATCCAGGTCGTTGGTTTCGGCGATCACCCAGACGCCAGCCTCGGGCCCGTTGGGTCCGGCTACCACGCCGCCGATATCGTCGGCGTCGATCTCAATCGCCGGCTGCTGGGCGCATGATGCGGCCAGGCCGCCTAGCACGAGGACGGCCACCGAGGCCGATGCCACGATCAATCGGGAATATCTGTTCGGTTGCATGATGCGACCCTCTCAATGACGGATAACGTGCCACGCGGCCACCGGTGCCGATGCCTTCCGCGAGCGAGAATACACAACGTGTGTGCACCTGTCCAACCGGCCGAGAGATGCCCCGACGCGCCCGGCACATCGGGTAGAATGCTTCGAACGGAAGTTACGGAGGATATCTCATGAAGAAGCAGTCAACCCGCCTCGTTTTTGCGACTGCTGCGGCCATCGCGCTGGTTGCAGCCCTCTTCGTCCCCGCGTCCGCACATCACGGTTGGGGCGGCAACGCGAGTGAAGAAACCGAGGTCACCGGCACGGTCGAAATGGTGAGCCTCGCCGGCCCGCACGCCACGATGAAGGTGCGCGTGGGCGGCCAGGTCTGGGACATCACGCTGGCGCCACCGGCGCGGACTCAGCGCGCGGGTCTCAGGACGGACTCTATCCCGATCGGCGCGACGGTCACCGTTGTGGGCCATAGGAACGAGACGGCCGGTCGTTTCGAGATGAAGTCCGAGCGGGTGACGTGGGACGCGAAGGTATTCGACGTCTATCCCAACCGGCACTGAGCTGATCGCGTCCGGTAGCTGGTGTGCCCGAGTTCCTGGCGTGGATCGAAGCATCTGCGCTGGGTGTACTGATGCGGGAGTCCGGCGTCTGGACGTACGGCATCGTCAACCTGGGGCACATCCTCGGGATCTCATCGCTGTTCGGTTCACTGCTCATTCTTGACCTGCACCTGTTGGGTCTGTGGGGCCGGGTACCGTTGGCCGCGCTCTCGCGCGCGACGGTCCCGGTGGCACAAGTCGGGTTTGCGCTCGCCGCGCTCAGCGGTATCAGCATGCTGAGCGCGAACGCAACCGAGTACATCGGCAATCCGTTTCTCGCGATCAAGTTTCCCGCCATCGGTCTAGGCCTGGTCAACGTATGGGTGCTCAGTCGGCTTCCGGCCTGGCGCGAGCGCGATCAAAGGGAACCGACAGCCAGAGAGCATCGCCATCTGGCGATCGCCGGGGGCGTGTCGCTTGGTTGCTGGCTCACCGCCATCACCGCAGGGAGGATGATCGGCTACTGGTAAGGATTGGCTGCTGTTAAGATAAGTAGTTCGCAGTCACGCGGCGCGCTCCCTCTATGTGTCCCCATCGTCCAGAGGCCTAGGACGCGGCCCTTTCAAGGCTGAAACCCGGGTTCGAATCCCGGTGGGGACGCCACCTATTACAGGTGTTTTAGATATGTTTCGCTGTTTTATTCGATAGACACAGGTGCCATAAACGCGCCATTAAACCGGGCGAAAGTTTACAAATGAGTTTACGGTTTTTTCCATGCCCGGATCGCGGTCAGCACGCGCGGGTCGACCGCACCCAGGGTGTACCGGTGGGTGAGCTGTGGCGTGCTATGCCCCATGAGGACTTGCGTGGCTCGGATGTCGCCGGACCTCAGATAGATTTCCGTGCCGAAGCTATGCCTGAGCGCGTACGGGGTCACAGGAGGTACGCCGACACGCTGGCACGCCCGCAGTAGCACGCGGCGCAGTGCGGACTGACTGAAGGCGCCCCAGGCCCCTTCCGTGGCCATCGCGTCGAATGCCTGCACCCCCTCGTCAGAGAGCGGCACGATGCGCGCCGCCGTGCCGGCGCCCTTTCGCCGGCCGTGGACCGCGACGAGCCGCGTTTCCAGGTTCACATCGCCCGGCTGGATCCGCATGATCTCGGCGTGCGGGATCCCCGTGTAGGCGAGGACCTTCAACCGCGCCTTCGCCTTGCTGGCGGGCATGGCCTCGAAGAGCTTCGCGATCACGTCGTAGGTGACGGCCAGTGGTAGCGGGGCGGGTTCGGGGAACTTCGGCACCTCGCGGGCGGGGTTGTACGCGGCCTTGCCGTCGAGCACGGTGTAGAGGTGAACCAGCGCGGTTCGGAGTTTGTTGCAACTCGCCGCCGACAGCGTCACCGTGCGCGTGCGTTCGGGCTCGCCGAGCTTGTGCCGCTGTCGGACTTGCTTCGGGGTGGTGCGCCACTCGGCCAACTTCGTTCGGATCATGGCGGGTGTGATCTGGACACGATTGAGCGGCCCGAACGCCTCGACCCACGCGGCGATGTGTCGCGCGCGCTGGTCGTACGTGGGCATGGGCGTGACCGCCCGCAGGTACTTCTTCGCGTCGGCCGCGAACGTGCCCGTGCGCGGGCGAGTGCGGTGCGTGAATTCGACGGACGTGAGCCAGCGGCGAATGATGGCGGGTGGGGTGTCACGCGGAAAGCGTTTCGCATAGAGATGGCCGTCGAGGCGCCGATGCGCCATCAGCCCCGCCGGGGTCTTGGTGACGTGCTTCACGGGTTCAGTCCCAGCCTCTTCGACGGAGTAGGCTGCCCGCGATTCTCGCCGCTCTCAACGATGTCATCGCCCCCGTCACGCGAACGTCCGTCCCGCCCACTTCACCTCGCCGATGACTTCAGCGTCGGCTGGCCAGGGTCGCGTGGGCCACTCCCGCTTGTCCGGGTGGTCGCTGACGAGCTGCCAGGTGCCCGCGCGACTCTTCCCCGCGCGCTTCACGATCAGGCCGTCCTCGGTGCGCACGACATAGAAGGCGACTTGGCGCGGTTCACTCTAAGGGGAACTCAAAGTTCGCTTCTGCCTCCACGAGCACGCCGCTTCCCGGGCGTGAGGTGGCATCGCCGGAAAGAGTCGGGTTGCCCCTCCCGCCGAATCGCGGATCGTCTTGATTCAGATGTAGTACCGCGCGAATCGTCACGTCGTCGTCGATGCTGGCAACCTCGAAGGCCACAGTATCTTCAGCCGTGACGCCTGCCTCCCGTTCCGCCGCCGCTAACTCTGCCATTTCATTCTGGAACGCCGCGAGATTTGCCCGCCACGCCTCGGAATCAAGCGGAATACGCCGCGGCTCGCGCCACCGGGACACCGGCTCGAACACGCTGAAGTAGTCCCGCGAGTACGCGGTGTCATTGCCGACTTCGTAGTACGACCGCCGCACGGAGACCGACAGCCCCCCCTCATCCGGCAAGTCGGTATCGATCGCCAGCAACAGATCCTCACCGTCCAGCTCCCATTGCAGCTCGAATCGATCGCTCACAACCTCGTTGGGCACAATCACGGCTGCGCTAATTCGTTCTGGTTCACTGTCAGGCGCACTACACGCCGTCGAGGTTAGGATGCTCACTGCGAACGTCCCAACCCATGCGCGATTCCTGTTCACAACGTCCCCTCCACATGACTTGCCCCAGCACCTGGGCGGCGCGGGGCCACGGATATTCCGGAGCCGAAAGGGCCGTCGGCTGGCCGACCCGCCCCAGGTTTACTCCGCGACGATCTCAATTACCCCCGAGCCGGTCATGCCGCCGAAGGTGGCCGTCACCCGCACATGGCCAACCACTAGAGCCTCCAACGATGCCGGCGCATCGGCGAACATCGATGCGTTGTCAGGTGGAATCGGCAACACGCGAGCCTCGCCTGCTACGTTCTCCACACCGAGCACGCCATCGACAACGACCCACTCGCCGGATTCCGGGACCCGAGCGCACACCGCCAGCGCCGGCCGGCCACCTGGACCTCCGACTACCGCCTTGAGCGCGCCGTCGAACTCGTCATCTAGGCGCAGCACGCACTCGCTACCCGCGCCCATGTAGACCACCGGCGCGATCTCCGTGTAGCGCGCCGACGCCGGCTCTCCCGCTCCCGGCGCGGGTTCCTCCTCGGGCGCCTCGGCGCATCCGATCCCAACCACAACACAGAGGACCAGAATTCCGATGACCTCTCGTCTGCCGCGATTCCTGTTCACAACGTCCTCCCTGTCCACATCACCTGTCCCAAGACCACGGCCTCTCGCGGCCACGGTACCGGCTTGTACGCCGGGTTGTCGCTCGCCAATTGCCAGCCGTCCTCGTCCCGCTGGAGCCGCTTGACCACCGGCCCATCGTCCGTGCGCACAGCAAAAATCTTGTCCCGCCGCCGGACGGTGCGCTGAAAGTCCACGAGGATCATCGCGCGGTGCTGCAGCGTCGGCTCCATCGAATCGCCCGTGACCTCGATGACGCGGCAGCGCGTCGGATTCAGGCTGTGCCGTTTCAGCCAGTCGTCCCGGAAGGCGAGGCTGCCCAGGACGCGCTCGTCGTCGGGGTTGGCCCCTGAGCCCGCCGCGATTCCCGCCCCGTGGGTGAGCAGCACGGGCCTGAACTCGCGGCTGTCGGCGGGCGCCAGAGCCCCGGCGTCCTCCAGCTCGCTCACCTTGGCCCGCTCCTGGGCCAGCTCAGCGGCGAGCCGGGCAGCGGGCTCGGGGTGGTCCGTGAGGCCCGCCAGGTAGTCGAGCGAAATGTTGAGTTCCCGAGCGGCCTTCGTCGCGCCGTCAAAGAGCAAGGCCGAGCGGCCGGTTTCAACCATAGAAATCATTGATGCGGTGTAGCGATCACCAAGCGCAACAGCTAGTTCGACCTGCTTCAATCCCGCGCGATGTCGAGATTCAGCCAAGCGTCTACCGAGCATGCCTCTAGCCTAGCAACATCAATACAGTTGACAATTCAACTGAGTTGGCGTAATAATTCAATTCAGTTGACATGCCCTACGACGAACTCAAGACCAGAATCGCTAGCTTCCCCCTCAGCCAGGAGCAGATCGCTCTAAAGGCGGGCTACGAGCCGTCGCTGTTCAGCCGCATTCTGCGGGGCCTTCGGCCCGAGCCTGCCGACTTCGCGCAGCGCGTCACGGCCGCCCTGGACCGGCTGGAAGAGGCTGAGCGGGCGGCGGACACAGCCCGCCAGAAGGTGCTCAAGCGGGCACCGAAGGAACTGGGAGGGGCAGCGTGAGGGCGCCCCTGCGCCTGCCGAAGCCGGCGTTGCACCCCTGCCACGAGCTTGGCTCGCCACACCGCGACGCGCCGGAGCAGCACGGCGTCGCGCTCCAGCCGACGCCTGAGGTCCACCGTCCGGACGCGATCGACCAGTTCGCGCTCGGCGTGAGTGCCGCACAGGCCGTCCTTGCTGGGCCACGTCGAGAGAGGCGGTAACACAGCCATGACCACCAGAGGCTACCGCCGATGACGACGCCGCGGAAGCGCGCACGTCGGGGCGAAATTCCGGGGACCGTCCAGACGGTGCAGGACGCCGTCTACGAGACGATCCACAACACCCGCGGCGTCGAGCCGAAGGCCCTGGCGGAACTGATGGGGTTGCGGCATCGGGACATTCTTGAGATCGCCGACCCGTTTCGCCAGCGGCGCTTGCGCGCCGAGGAGATTCCGGCGCTCATCCACGCGACGCGCGCCGCGGGTGGGGAGGCGACCACCCTCGTGCTCGACCTGCTCGAGCGCAAGGTGGGCCGCGTCGCGATTGCCCTCCCGGCGATCCAGCCCGATCGCGCCGACGACCACAAGCACGCGATGCGGTCGTTGAAGGAGTACGGCGAGCAGGCGGCCACGTTCGTCGAGGTTCTCGAAGACCACCAGGTCAGCGCCCAGGAATGCGCGGGCTACACACGCGAGGCCTACGAAGCCATCACGGCCATCCTCCAGCAAGTCGCGTACGTGGAGGCGAAGTACGCCGAACGCGCCGCGGCTGGCGAGCAGCCGCCGCCTGCGCTGCGGAGTGTCGCGCGATGACCGCCCAGGTGTGGGGGCCTGACGCTACGGTCCGCCAGAAGGTGCAGCGGCGGAAGGTGGCGGCATGACGGCGCCGAAACTTCCGCGCCCGAAGTCCGGCTCGCCTTACTTGCGAGCGCATGAAGCCGCAGACTACGTCCGCAAGAGCGTGAAGGGCTTCAATCGTTGGGTGAAGAGCAGCGGTGTGCCGTATCGCCTCAATGGGCGCGTGCGGTTGTTTCGCGCTGAACACCTGGATCTGATCATGGAGCGCGACACGGAGGAAGCGTTGCGGAGGAGTGCGTGAGTCACGTCGTCGAGGACGCGATGCGAGCGGCTCTCGGGATGGTCGTCGCCATCGGCACGCAGCTGGTGCTGGACGTGCAGCGGCAACGCGATCAGGGCGAGGCGCCGGCATGACGCCCGTGCGGCTCGTCCTGCTGGTGTGCCTCGTGGTGATCTTCGCGTGCGTCTGGCGGATCTGGCCGCTGGTGGCGTGGGGGAGGGGGTGGTAATGCCCCCGTCCTGGCTGCACGCGGAGCCGCTCGATGTCGTGGTCCTGCTGTGGGCCGCCGGGCTCGGCGGGCTGGTGCTGGCCGACGGGCTGCGCCGGTGGATCACGCGCGGCTGGCAGGCCCGCGTGACGCGGCGCGATCAGATGTCGGCCCGGTGGCGCCGCCAGCGCGCACGCGCGTCTGCGTCCAGCCCGCAGGAGGTGCCATGAGCGCCCCGATCCCGGTCTGGTCCGGCGTCGTGGACGCGCGCGGCGCCCTGCACCTGACCTCGATTGATCTGTTTCGCGGCTGGCTCCGTCGGCTGAAGGGCCGGCCGGTGCGGATCACGGTGAAACTCGCCACGCGCCGGAAGTCCTCGTCGCAGCTCGGGTACCTGTTCGGCGTGCTCTACCCGGTGATCGCGGACGAGCTGGGCTACCGGCACTACGAAGTGGAGGATGTACATGACGCGATCATGCGCGAGCTGCGCGGGCTCAAGCCCGAACCGAATCCGCTCAAGCTGCGGGTGTCACTCGCGGACATGAGTCACGAGCAGGTGCGCGAATACCTCGAGGACGTCCGGCACTGGGCGGTGACGCAGTACGGGATTGTGACGCCGGACGCGGAGAGGGCCGAGTCAGCACGGCACTCGGCCGCCGCGGCGTAGGAGAGGAGCGACATGGCTGACGTAGCAAACATCACGCAAGAGCGCGCGGCCCAACGGTTCGCGCAGATCGCCACCTTGGAACGGCACCTGTGTCTCAAGCTGGGCGAAGTCGCGCAGGCCAAGGCCCACACAAAGGAACTGCAGGAGGAGGCTGACGGCTTGATGGCGCGCATCCGGACGGCGGCGCGCGATGACGGCGAACTGCCGCTGTTCGATCTGGATGGGCAGTAAACACACGAAGGGCCCGCATGCGGGTGGAGCGCACCGGGCCCGGACACCAGCGCGAAGGAGGCGCTGACATCATGCACATTATACCGGCGACTGACGCGATTCGCGTCGAGCATCCGATCTTCATGATCTTCGGACAGCCGGGGATCTTCAAAACCTCGCTCGGCTATTCCTGCAAGGACCCGCTGCTGCTCGATTTCGACAAGGGCGCGCATCGGGCCGTGAACCGCCGCGACACGCTCGTCATTGACGCCTGGAAGGACGTCGTCGAACTTACGGCAGACCAGTCGGCGCTCGACCCCTACGCGACGATCGTTGTGGACACGACCGGCCGGTGCCTGGACATCATCGTGGCGGACATCGCCGTCACCGATCCCAAGAAGGCTCCCGGTGGCAATCCGACGTTGCAGGGCTACGGGCTGCTCAAGACGCGGTTCCGGGCGTGGACCGCGCAGCTGCGGACGCTGGGCAAGGACATCCTGCTCATCGCGCACGACAAGGAAGACAAGGACGGCGACACCCGCGTCGTGCGACCGGACATCACGGGCGGGTCCTACGGCGAGGTCATGAAGGTGGCCGACTTCGTCGGCTACGGCTACATGAGCGGGAAGGACCGCATCCTGGACTTCAACCCGACCGACCGGTGGATCGGGAAGAACCCGGGGGGCTGGGCGCCGTTCAAGGTGCCGCCCGCCGGCAAGGCCCAGGCCTTCATGGCGGACCTGTTCGACCGGGGGCGCGACGCGCTCGGGGCCATCAGCGAGGCCAGCGCCCAGGTGACACAGCAGGTCGCGACCTGGCGCGCCGAGATCGCGAAGCTCGAGACCGCGAAGGCGTGCACGGACGCGATCCCGCGTGTGAAGACGCTCGGGCCACTCCTGCAGCCCCAGGTCGCCAAGCTCCTGGTCGACCACGGGAAGGCCAAAGGGTTCACCTTCGACACCACGGCGAAGGCCTTCGTCGCGCCGGCCCCGGCGGCGACCGAGGACCCGGTCGGCGCGCTCGGGTAGCGGCGATGCGCATTTCGACCACCACTCTCGAATCCTTCCGGCTGTTCATGGAGCCGGATCAGGAATGGATGACCGAGGACGACCTGCTGGCGACGATTCGCGGGGTGTTCGTCCCGACGCACAAAGTCCGGGTCGGCAGGGCGTTCGGGAAGATTCTCGAAACGCCCGAGCGCTACCGGGTGGCCGGCGGGTATCGATGCGACGGCATCGCCCTCGGGGATGACGTGATGGGCCTCGCGCTCGCCTTGATCGACCGGCCGCACACGGTCTTTGAGGCCAAGGCCGTCGGGCGCTATGGCGCGCACGACGTCGTCGCCAAGGCGGATCAGCTGGTCGGCGGCCACCTCATCGAAACCAAGACGACGCTCTCGACCTTCACCTTCGACAAGTACGCGCAGTCCTGCCAGTGGCGCTTCATGGCGGACATCTTCCAGCCAGCGGTCGTGACGTACCACGTTGCGTGTCTCCACGACGAGCGGTCGACCGGGGTCATCTCCCTCCGCGGCATCGAGCGCTTCAACCTCTATCCGTATGCCGCGCTGAGGCGCGACTGCGAGGCCCTGGTCCAGCAGTTTGCCGACTACGTCACGGCCAAAGGGCTGGACGGGCTGCTCAACGACCGACAGCGTGCCCTGAGCGGCGGACTGGTGGCCGCGTAGTGGCCGAGGCGTTGTCGCTGCCGTTTGCCGGCGTCACGCCGATCAGCCGCCACCGGTCGGCCCAGGCCGCGCAGGCGGCCTCGCGGGGCCGGGTGACGAAGACGCGGCACTACGTGGCGTTGCTCGCGGAGGCGGGGGAGGCCGGGCTGAGCGATCACGAGACGGTGCGGCTGACGGGGTGGCCGCTGTCGTCGGTGTGTTCGATTCGCAACGGGGCGGTGCGGGCCGGCTTGGTGGCGCCGTCCGCGCGGGTCGGGGTGAGCCCCTACGGGCTGCAGGTGACGTGCTGGCGGCGGAAGGAGAGGTGTTCGTGGCGTGGATGAAGGTGGAATCGTCTGTGGCCCGCCATCGGAAGTTCGTCCAGGCGGGGCCGGCGGCGTCCTGGCTCTGGCTGTGCGGCAACGCCTATTGCCAGGAAGGCCTCACGGACGGCTTCATTCCGTGCGAGGCGCTGGAGTATCTCGGGGTGAAGCAGCCCCGCCGTCTCGTCCCGGCGCTCGTTAAGGCGGCCCTCTGGGACGACGTGGACGGCGGGTGGCGGGTGCACGACTACCTCGACCACAACAAGACGGCCGACGAGGTGCAGCGGATTCGGTCCGAGCGGCGGGCCGCGGGTGCGCGCGGCGGCGTGGCATCCGGGGAAGCACGGTCCAAGCGCACGGGGGAAGCAAACCCGAAGCACCTTGCTTCGGATGACTCGAAGCAACCAGTGAAGCAAAGTGCTTCGGATCGCTCGAAGCAACCCGCGAACCAAAGTGTGTTGGATTGCTTGAAGCAAACGAAGCAAACCGCGAACCCATCTACAGCTACAGCTACAGCTACAACTACAACTACAGCGGGAGAGGCGCGCGCGCCCGCGCGCGACCACGCCCCGCTTCACGACCGATCCCACCGGACGCACGCCCATTGCGGCCGCGTGTGCTTGCACGCCAGTCAGTTCAGCGAATTCGTCCGGCGTCGGAACCACCCCGACGCCGACCGGGAGATCCGCGACTGGGCGCTCACGGTGGAGCGCGAGTGGGGGCCGGCCGGGCCGCGCGCGCGCGAGGAACCCGGCGATCCGTTCGCGTTTTGGAAGGCGCGGTACGCCGAGCAGTGGCCCGCCACCGCCCCCGTGCCGCCCTCGGCGCCCAGCGCGGCGGAGCGCGAACAACGCCGGAACACCGCGAAGTACGCGAGGCCCGGGCCATGACCGGCCTTGCCGAGCGGACGCTGCCGAGCAATCTGGAGGCCGAACGCGCGGTGCTCGGGACGGTGTTGGTCACCCATGGCCGGGTGCTCGACACGGTCGCCGACCAGTTGCGACCAGAGGAGTTCTACCGCGAGGCGCACCGGCGCATCTTCCGCACGATGGTGACGCTGTTTCGCCGTGGGGAAGCGATCGACTTCGTCACGCTGCGCGAGGCACTCACCACGACCGGCGACCTCGAGGAGGTGGGCGGCCCGGCCTACATCACGGCCCTGGCCGACGGCGTGCCCGTCTCCACCAACGTCGCGTACTACGCGCGCATCGTGCGCGAGAAGGCCACCGGCCGGGACGTCATCGCTGTTGCGAATCGCCTCCTGACGGCCGCCTACGACCTGGAGGACCCGGTGGCGCTCATCGACCAGGCCGAGCGCGCGCTGCTCGCCGTCAGCCACCAGGCGGTGCCCGGCGACCTGGTATCGGCCGCGCAGATGTCGCGCGAGATCTATCCGGTCCTCGAGGCGTTGACCGCGGCGCGGCAGCCGGTGACCGGGGTGTCCACCGGCCTCGCGGATCTGGATCACTACACCCGCGGCCTGCAGCCCGGCTCGCTCGTCATCCTCGCGGGGCGGCCCAGCACCGGGAAATCGAGTCTCGCCCTGCAGTGGGCGCTGCATGTCGCCCAGACACAGCCGGTCGCGTTCTTCTCGGTCGAGATGAGCCAGCAGGAGCAGGTCTTCCGGGTCCTGGCGACCCTCGCCCACGTCGACGGCCATCACCTGCAGTGCGGGCAGCTCTCGACGGGCGACCAGACGCAGGTCGGCCTCGCGCTCACCGCCTTCAGCCAGCGGTACTTCTGGCTCGACGACAGCGGCGCCGTGAGCCCGCTGCAGGTCCGGAGCCGCGCCCGGCGCCTCAAGGCGCAACACGGATTAGGGCTCATCCTCGTCGACTACCTGCAGTTGGTGCAGCACGGGCGGGCCGAGTCCCGGGAACAGGCGGTGGCCGCGACCGCGCGGCTCCTGAAACAGGTCGCCCGCGAACTGGACGTGCCGCTGGTGGCGCTCTGCCAACTGTCCCGGAAGGTGGAGGAGCGCGCCGACAAGCGGCCGCAGCTGAGCGACCTCCGGGAATCCGGGGCGCTCGAACAGGACGCGGACCTGGTGCTCCTGATTCATCGCCCGCCGCCGAAGCGCGATGGGGTCGTGGTCGCCACGGCGCCGGCCGAACTCATCATCGCCAAGCAGCGCAACGGGCCGACGGCCAGCGTGGACCTGGTGTGGCGGGGCGAGCAGTACCGCTTCGGGGAACTGGCGGCCCGTCGATGACCGCGGCGGGGCAGCGACTCGAACGGGCGGTGCGCTGGGCGCAGGCGGTGCAGCGCGTGCGGCGGTCCGTGGAGGCGGCGCACGCCGACATGCGGGCGCTCGAGGCCGACGTCCGACGGGAGCTGCACGACGCACGGGCAGCGGTCCTCCAGGAGGAGCGCTGCGCACAGACGCCGGCCGGAGTGTCAGCGTGACCGCGCCCGCCGCCCCGTGCGCCGGCAAGAAGCGGGGCTCAACGGTGGGCCGACTGAGGGATGCGCCGGTGACCACCCGACGACTGGGGGATCGGTTTCGCGCCGGCAAACGGCTCTGGAGCGCCGAGGACGACGCCGTGATGGCGACGCGGTATCCCCATGAACCGACGCCCGTGATCGCGACGGCATTGCGACGAACGGCCACGGCGGTGTACGCCCGCGCTGCGGTCCTGGGGTTGAGCAAGAGCCCCGAATACCTCGCGAGTCCGGCGGCCTGTCGCTTGCGCCGCGGCGACCACGTCGGAGCCGCCTTTCGGTTCCCTAAAGGTCACGTGCCGGCGAACAAGGGCCTGCGACGACCGGGGTGGGGTCCAGGCCGGATGAAGCACACGCAATTCCGGAAGGGCACGCGCAACGGCACGGCCGCCGAGCACTACCGGCCCATCGGCAGCACGCGGGGGATCGACGGCTACGTGTACCGCAAGGTGTCGGCGATCCCGAACGTGCCGTACACGGTGAACTGGAAGCCGGACCACGTCCTCCTGTGGACGTCGCAGCAGGGGCCCGTGCCACCGGGTCACGTGATTGTCTTCAGGAACGGCCACAAGACCGACATCCAACTCGAGAACCTGGAGTGCATCTCGCGCCGCGAGCTGATGGCGCGCAACACAGTCCACCACCTGCCGGCACCGCTCCCCGAGACGATTCAGTTGCTCGGGGCGCTGAACCGCAAGATTCGACGAAGGACCCAGAGCCGTGAAAAACAAGATCGACGATCTGCGTAATCACCTGTTCGAAACGCTCGAAGCGTTGAAGGACGACGAGCAGCCCATGGACATCGATCGCGCCAAGGCCATTGCTGAGGTGGGGAAGGTCATTGTCGAGAGCGCGAAGGTGGAGGTGCGGTTCCTGGAGGTCACTGGCGCGGCGCGCGGCACAGGCTTTCTCCCGTCGGAGCCTCGGGAGGCGCCTCAGCTCCCGGCGCGGCGCGGGCGGGTCGCATGAGGCGCGGGCGATCCCCGCGTGCCGCGCCGGCTCCGTCCGGCCCGCGCTTCACCCCGTGCCGGCGGGACGGCGGCAACAGCAGCGGGTGGCAGACGGTCTATCGGGCGCCGAGGTCGGGCAGTGCGATTCCGCTGCCCACGCTCGTGCGCTGCGCCTGCCGCGTGGCGTACGAGGCGCAGGAGGGAGGGCGATGAGGACGGCGCACACCCCGGGGCCGTGGCGATCGGAGAGTCCGTATGTCTCGGCGCCGTCCGGTGAGCACCGGACGATCGTGGCGGACTGCGACCAGTCTTTCTCCGATGACGAGTGCGAGGCGAACACTCGGCTGATCGCTGCCGCGCCCGAGCTGCTGGCCGCGCTGGAGCAGGCCGTGGCCGTCATTGCCAGCGACGAGCTAAAAGGGGCGTGCCAGGTGGCGCAGATCCACGGGATGCCCTATGGCGGCCCGACGGTGAACGTGGCGGAGATCCGTGCGCTGATCGCCAAGGCGCGAGGGGAGACAGCGAGCGAATGACCGAGCCCTTGGGTGAGGACGCGCTGGTCGGCACCATCGAGGTGCGGACGGTCGGTGACGAGTTCTACGCGGGGTGGACGTCCGGCGATGGAACGGTCGGCTGTGCTGGCGATCACGCCAACACGCCGGTCGGGGCGCTGGCGCACCTGTGTTCGGTGTTGATCAAGCTAGACGAGGATGAGGCCGCGCCCGAGCTGCTGGCGGCGCTTGACGAGACGGTCACGAGACTCGAGCGGTGCATGGTGCACGCGGGGTCTGATCCCGATTTTGCGCACGAAGCGACCAAGGATGCCCGCGCTGCCATTGCCACGGCGCGCGGGGCCGCCCCCACGCCGCCGCCGGAGGGGCGCGGATGATCACGGTGCATTGTGCGACGTGCGGCCATGAATGGGACCTACCGATCACGATCCCGATGGATCTCGACCGTTTCGTGACAGCCATCACCGGATGTGTCGCGGCGGGTTGTCCGCGCTGTGGTGCGCACGGAGCGCAGGTGCTGTGTGGACCGGCGAAGGACTGATGGCTGATGCGCGCCTACTACAACGAGCACGAACCCATGAAGGAAGCGTCCCGCAGGTCGCGGCCGTCTTCATCCGGGCCGCACGGGAGGTCGTGAGATGAACGATGGCCAGTGACCTACGGGTCCGGCGCGATCTGTTCGTGTATCTCTCAGGGCCGCTGACCGCGGCGCACGGCTACCGCGGCGAAGACAACGTGGCGGCGGGCCTCCGGGTTTTCTTTGACTGCGTGGCGCGGGGCATCCCGGCGTATAGCCCGCACCTGAGCGGGGCGGTCCCGTCCACCATCTCGTGGGCGCAGTGGTTGGCGTATGACTGCGCCGTGATCGATCGCTGCACGCACGTCCTGCTGCTGCCGCGCTGGGAGACGAGCACGGGCGCGAGGGTCGAGCGGGACTATGCGCTGCGCATCGGCACGCCGGTCATCACGTCCCTGGATGAACTCGGATGACGCCGTACTACGCGTGTGGCGAGATCGCGATCTACCACGGAGACGCACTTGACCTAATGGGCGCGTTGCCTCTCTGCGACCTTGTGCTTACCGATCCTCCGTTCTTTATGCCGGCACAACACTACGCCTCTCGGGCGAAGTGGCAGCGGTCATGGGGGGACACTTCAATTCTCGGCCGCTGGTTTGCCCAAGCACTCGATGCCGTCGTGCCTCGCATGAATCCAACAGCACGAGTGCTCTGTTTCTGCGACGACGAAAGCTACCCAGTGTTCTACCCGGAATTGTATCGACGGTTCGACACGATGGCGTCACTGATCTGGGACAAGGGCGGTATTGGTATGGGTTCTGAGTGGAGGCATGGTCACGAACTGATCGTGTCGGCACGATGGAAGGATAGCGCGTGGTACGGCGGTGCAAAACTGTCGGACGTGCTGCGCGTAAAGAACGTGCCGTCATCCTTGCGTAGCCATCCAGTTGATAAGCCGACCGATCTGTTACGTCAACTACTGAAGCCGACGACCCAAGACGGCGATGTGGTGTTGGACCCGTTCATGGGGGGCGGCTCAGTGCTGTGTGCTGCGCGCCTTGAGAACAGAGCTGCGATCGGTATCGAGATCGAAGAACGCTATTGCGAGATCGCGGCCAGGCGCTTGGAGCAACGCATTCTGGACATCGGCGCATGACGAGTCGCCTCCTCACCGGCGACTGCCTCGACGTGCTCGCCACGCTCGAGTCCGCCAGCATCGACGCCTGCGCAACAGATCCACCCTACGGCATCGGGTTTCTGGGGCGTGAGTGGGACACGTTCGCCCCGTCGGTCGTCGCACAGCACCGCACGCACATGGACACGAACGCCCTCACCCACCCGAACCCCAACATGGTCGGGCGCGGACACTGGTGTGGAGGGGCGGCGGTCGAGTATGACCGCTCAGCGGCGGCGAATCGACGGTTTCACGCGTGGACACACGCCTGGGCGTCTGCGGTCCTGCGCGTGCTCAAGCCTGGGGGGTACCTCTTGGTCTGCATGAGCCCCCGCACCGCGCATCGTGTGGTCCTGGGCGTTGAGGACGCGGGCTTTGAGATCCGGGACCAGCTCCTGTGGCTCCATGGCAAAGGGGTGCCGAAGTCGATGTGGCTGGATGCGGACAAGACCGTCGGCACCGCGCTCAAGCCGATGTATGAACCGATCCTGCTGGCGCGCGCCCCGTGTCAGGGCACGACGCTCGCGTGTCACGCCGCGCACGGGACGAGTGGGCTGCATATTGACGACTGTCGTACCGAGGGGCACCGCTGGCCCCCCAACGTGGCCCTGGATGAAGACGTGGCCACCGACCTTGACGTCCAGGTGGGCCATGCCGTCTCGCGTTTCTTCTACTGCCCCAAAACGTCAACGGCGGAACGCGAGGCCGGCTGCGACCACCTCCCGCTGAAAACCGCCGGCGAGCTGACAGGCGGGCGGAAGGCGGGCTCAGCGGGGCTGAACAACCCTCGCGCCGGAGCGGGTCGCACGTCCCAGGGGCGGCGCAACCATCATCCGACCGTGAAGCCCGTGGCGCTCATGCGCTGGCTCGTGCGCCTCGTCACGCCGCCCGGTGGCCTCGTGCTCGACCCCTTTACTGGCTCGGGTACGACCGGGATCGCCTGCGTCCATGAGCAGATGCGTTTCCTCGGCATGGAGCGCGAGGCCGAGTACGTCCGGATCGCCGAGGCGCGGATCGGGGCGGCCATGGCGCAGTTCCAGACCGGCGGACCGCTCTTCGCGGCGCTCGACACGCCCGACACGCCCGGTGCACTCAGCCTCGTCCCAGCGGAGCCCACGCCATGCGCGTGACCCCGGCCAGCCACCGCCCCGAGGCCCTGCTGTACGGGACGCCCGTCACGCCGCCGGCCAGCACGGACAGCTGGTGGGTCGGGCACCCACGGGAAGGGTTTACGGCCGAGGCCCAGGCGCGGTCAGCGGCGATGTCGGCGCGGGATCGGGGGCCAGGTCGGCGTCCTGGCGGTCGGCGTGCCCCGGATACGCGCCTGGAGGTCGCGTGCTGACGTCGCGCGGGCGGGTCCTCGCGTGTGTCGTGGGCGCCGTGTATATCGTCGGACTCTGGAGCATGGCGCTCACGCTGGTCTGGCTGGCGCTGACACCGTGACCGTGACTGGGAGGCACCGAAGCAGGCGAGAGGCGATGCGGTTACTCGCCCGCGACCTGGCCGGCGGCGACGAACGGTTCGATAGCCAGGATGTCCGCCACGGCGCGGGTCTATTGTCAGATGCATAATGCACACGGAGGCGCGCGCTGCCGCACGGGACGTCGGGCCGAGCCCCGCATCCGAGACCTGCGCACGCATCCCCGCTCCCACGTGTCCCTGTGCGTGGCCGCCGAGTTCCTCGGGCTCGACGCGCGGACCGTGGTCGCCCGCATCGACGCGGGGCGGCTCACGGCCTTTCGTGATGGCAAGGCCTGGCGCATCAGCGTCGCCGCGTTGGCCGCCTACGATGCCGAGCGGCGGGCGGGGAGTGGGCTAACGCTGTGTATATGAGCGAGCTGGCGAAGTCGCTGTTGCACCGCTGCACTGGACGGGTGATGTCTTCGCTTCGTTTTCAAAAATCTTCGAGCACCATCGCTATTTAGTTGACTTAGGTGGCTGGTCCACTATGATGACCTCATGGATTCATCAGATGAATCAAACGAGGCGCAGTCGTGAAGGTGCGCGATGTCCTTCGTCGGTTGAGAGCGGACGGATGGGTGCGGGTGACGCAGGAGGGGAGTCATCGGCAGTTCACGCATCCCGTGAAGCGGGGCCGCGTCACGGTGGCGGGTCATGCGTCGGCGGAGATGAAGCCGAAAACCCTCAACAGTGTGTGGAGACAGGCAGGTCTAAAATGAGCGACATGCGATATGCCGTGGTCATCGAGCGGGACGACACTGGGGTCAGCGCCTTCGTGCCTGACCTGCCAGGATGCGTGGCGGCCGGTAAGACAGTCGACGAGGTGCTGGCGCTGATGCAGGGCGCCATCCGACTGCACGTCGCCGGCCTGCGCGAAGATGGGCAGCCGGTGCCGGCACCGAGTTCCGAAGTCGACTACGTCGAGGCCTGAGCGGTGTGCATGGTCGACCTTGTCTGCCGTCGAGTTGTTCAGATGAATCAAGCAGAGTCGGCCACGCAAACGGCCGCGTTGACGTGGGTCACAGCGGCATTGTCCGTGCTCGAGGCGCGGGCGAGAGGAGGACATGATGGCAGCGAAACGATGGGCCTACAGTTGGTCCGGCGTCACGGGTTCGGTCGATGCACTGAGCGCCGCCAGGGCGCGCAAGTTGATTCGAGAGAAGCACCAACTGAAGTGGGTGCCGAACGGGGCCAAGGTGGTCCGCATGGACGGGACGGCCTACACACCTTCGGTTACGGAGCCAGCGCAGCCGACAGCGGCGGTTTCTCAACCGGATCTCAGTCAACAGATCGCCACGGCGGTCTCGACGGCGCAGGTGGGCCGCTGCTGCCCGTCCTGTCATCGGGCCTACCCTAAACCCAAGGCGGTGAAGGTGGTCGCTGCGGTCGATTTGGCGACGCTGTCACAGAAGGAACTGTTCGCGTACTACAAGCGCACGGCACCGGTAGAAGACGTGCGGTTCATGCTTCGCGTGACCCTGTCCGATGGTCTGCGCGAGCGAGTACAGGCACTGGCCGATGCGGCACCAACGATGACTCGGACCAATGTCTACAAGGCGCTGGTGCTTCTGCAGGCCGCGTGGCGCGGCGAACGGAACGCCGCCGACCGCGCTGCTGGCGTGCCCGCGATCGGCGCGGTGGTGGTGTTACCCCCCTCTCTTCCGGCGCGCAAGAAGGCGAAACCGACGACGGGCAAGGTGCTGATCAATCAAACACAGGAGGAGCGATGTCACACAATTTAGCGGAGATCGGTGGGCGCGTTGCGATGGCGTATCAAGGTGAGACGCCGTGGCATGCGTTAGGGACACGGCTGCCGGAGGGCATCCACAGCATCGAAGCAGGCCTTGACGCGGCCTCGCTGAACTGGCGCGTGGGTCTGCGGTCGCTGTGTCTTGAGGACGGGACGACGGTGCCGATGAAGCGCGCGGTGCAGCGCGAGAGCGACGGCGAGGTGTTGAGCGTCGTGTCGGAGTGGTATCAGCCCATCCAGTACCAGGACGCGTTTGGCGTCTTTCAGCCGGCGGTCGACGAGTTCGGGCTGACGGTGGAGGCGGCCGGTGCGCTCGGCAAGGGTGAGAAGGCATGGATGCTCTTCAAGCTGCCGGCGACCATGGCGCCGGTGCCCGGCGACGAGGTACGGGGCTACGGCGTGGCGATTACCGGCCACGACGGGAGGACGCTCTACGAGTTCCGGCCGACGCCGGTGCGTGTGGTCTGCCAGAACACTCTTGACGCCGCAGTCGGCCACGGTGGTCGGAAGGGTCGCATCTTCGGTATTCCGCACGTCGGCAACGATGTCGCGGCGCAGGTCGATGGCGCGAAAACGCTCGTGACCAACGTGCTGGCGGCGATGCAGGCGACGGGGGAGACGTTTACGAAGATGGCGCGGACGCGCATGACCGCAGCGGAGGTGGTCGCGTTCATCGAGACCGTGTTCCCGTCGGCGGACAACGGCGACGTCAGCACACCACTGGCGACGAAGCGGAAGACCGTGTCCGAGCTGGTGTTTGCGGGCGTGGGCGCGGAATTGGCGATGTCCGAGACGAACGGTGAGCCGAATCCGTGGGCCTGCTACAACGCGGTCACGGAGTACTTTGACCACGTGGCGCCTCGGTCTGCGGCGTCGGCGAAGTCCACGCGGAGCCGCAACGTGTCGGCGTTGTTCGGGGCGTCATCCGAGGTGAAACGTCTGGCGTTGCTGCAAGCGGAGCGGCTGGTCGCGGCGTGATGGCGACCTACTCCTGCTACGTGCGCGGGTGCCGCGATGATTCGGTGCTCGGTGCTCGGCACAAGCTGTTCGGGTGTGTCGATGCGTGTGCGGGGCACGACCCCATCACGCACGGGATGGCCCTTCCGCTCGGGGATGCCGCAGGTGCCCTTGTTGAGCCTGAACAGCCCGCGCCGGAGACGCCATCCGACCCGAATGCCCTGATTGTCGAGGTGCTGCGGAACGCGATGCAATTGCTGTTGGGCGCACAAGACGCGCCGCCGGAGGGCGGCACGAAAGCGAGGCTGCGGAGGCCAGTGCCCATTATTCCCCCGAGTGGCACGACCGCACGGGCGTTCTAGGGTGGAGGTGCGAGATGTTTGCTCAGAAAACAAGGCTACTGGGCCGAACCCGCGTGACTTAATTGTTCAGACCAACTATGCTTGCCGCCATGGCGCGAAAGAAGCCGTCGGGTCGTGGTGGGAGGCGAGCCCGGGCCGGTCGTCCGACATTGTTTGAGGGAAAGCGCCTCAAACTCGCCGTCACGGTGACGGAGGAGGCCTACGCGCTGGTGAAGGAGGAGCGAGCCAGGCTTGAGCCGGAGCATGGGACCTCGGCCACAGACGGAGCGGCGACAGAGAGCTTGATTCGCAAGGGGGCCATGCCACACGCGCTCGCTGCCCAGCAGGCCAAGAAGGGGGCGCGCTGATGCAGACGGTGCTCTATTCGGCCGGCTACCAACGTCTCGATCTCGCGGCGTTTGTGGCCTTCGTGCAGCGAGAGGACCTCACGGTGGCGGACGTCCGGCTGAAGCCGGTCAGCCGCAATTTCAAATGGAACAAGAACGCCCTGACCACGCTGTTGGGTGACCGCTACGTGTGGATCGAGGAGTTGGGGAACCTGAACTACAAGGGCGGGCCGATCGTGCTCAAGGACGAGGCGACGGGCATGGCGACGTTGTGGACGTTGCTGAACCGTGAGCAGCCGGTGGTGGTGCTGTGTGTGTGCGCCGACCCGGCGATTTGCCATCGGACGGTGGTGACCACGCAGCTCGAGGCCGCGGGAGTTCGTGTGCTCCCACTGCCGCCGCTCGTTCCCGCCGAGGCGCCGATGCTCTTCTGATGCCCATGAGCGCGATTGCTCGTTTTCGTCCTATAGATCGATCTCGGTCCTCCGATGGTCGTCACGGACCCGCTAGGCAGTCTCACATCATGAAATAATGTTCACAGGTTCGAGACAGCTCTGGTAGGGTTGATCAGATCGACCGTGTTCATCGGCAGCATCAACCAGGATCTCAGGGGACTTCTTGCCGAGCTCGCGCCACGCTGGCGGGGTCGCCGTGTCTTCGTCGGCTGTTCCGGAAACTTCACCGTCGAGCGCATCCTCGCCCATGAGGGTGTGACCGCCCTCCACGGCAACGACGTCAGCTTGTATTCGTGCGTCGTTGGTCACTACTTGGCGGGGAACCCCTGCCAGGTGGGCCTCAAGACCGACAGCGAGTACTCGTGGATGGAGCCCTACCTGTCCCCCGGGCCTTCGCTCATCGCCCACCTGCTGCTCACCATGGAATACGTGAAGTTCACCGGCCGTGGTGAGGCGTACCACCGCCGGATGGCGGCCGCCTATGAGCAGGCCTGGCCGGCGCTGCACGCGAAGACGGTGACGCGGGTGGAGACGGCGCTCGCCGACCTGCGTCTCGAGTCGTTCTTTGCGGGCGACGTGATCGACTTCGTGCGCGCGATTCCCCGGGACGCGGTGTGCATCAGCTTTCCGCCCACCTACCGCGAAGGGTACGAAAGACTCTACGCACAGTTCTCGGACATCTTCGAGTGGACGCCGCCCGAGTACGTGACGTTCGACACGGACCGCTTCGCCGAGCTGACGGCGCTCATGCAGGAGAAGGCGTCGTGGGTGACGCTGCGGGACGAGGCGGTGGAGGATCTCGAGCCGTCGTGCATCGGGTCGTTTCAGCCGACGCCACGCGCCAAGACGGTCTACGTGTACGCGGGGGAGGGCCGCGCTCGCGTCAGCATCCCGGCACAAACGATCGACGCGGTGCCGATGGGTCGCTTGAACGGGGTGGGCGAGGGTCCACTCCGACTCGTGACGCTCACGGCCGGGCAGATGAACTCGCTCCGGAGCCAATACCTGGCGGTCGGGATTGCGCCGGCGGCCGTGCAGGTGAACGTCGGGATCGTGTGGGGCGAGAAGCTTGTTGGCGCCTGCGGCTTCACGCATCCAGCGGTGCTCGGGAGTGGGTGGTGTGACATCTACGTCATGACGGACCTGGCGGTGCGGCCGACCGTCTATGGCCGGCTGTCGAAGCTCGTGCTCGCGGCGATGCTCTCGACGGACATGAAAGCCGTGCTGGAGCAGGCCATGAATCGGCGGGTCGACACGCTTGGGACCACCGCATTCACGCGGAAGCCGGTGAGCATGAAGTATCGCGGACTGTTCCGTCTCCACAACAGGAAAAAGGACGGCAGGGCGCTCAACTACGTGGCGCAGACCGGTCGATGGGATGTCGCTGGTGCACTGGCGTGGTGGGAGACGCAGCACGGGTCGGCGCGGTGCGGGCGGGCAGCACGTGCCTGACAACGGGGCCTCGGCTCCTGACTGTTCCACGTACCACCGCTAAATCGACATAACCGACATAGTCGCTACCGCGTTCTGATCGGGTGGGCGCATCCTCACCCATGGGTACTCGATCGAGTACTCGGGACAGCAGCCGGTGAGCGGGGCGGGGGCCAGCCGCTGGGAACACAGGGCGACCCCGGCCTGTGAGGGCTGGTGCCCGTCCCGTCACGGTGGCTCGCTGGTGCGCTGGCGCGGTGCGTGCGGGCAGCACGCGCCTGACGACGCGGAGGAAGCATTGCCGGTGATGCAGCCGCGACCCGCGGTGCAATGTGGTTCAAGTCCATGCCTCCGCTCCACGTTCGGCGGTGTGCACGACGGAACTGACGCCAGGCCCAGAACCTGGGGGTCGCCGGTTCGAGTCCGGCCAGGGCAACCCACGAAGGAGAAGGACACGATGGCGATACCGATGATCGACTTGGGCATACGGCACCTCACGCTCGGGCAGATGCGCAAGCTCGACGTGGCGCAGTTGCGGGAGCAGACCTCGATGGTGATGGACAGCGAGAACAAGCCGGCGGTGGTGGTGTTGCCGGTGCCGGTGTTCGTGGAAATGCAGGCCGCGATGGACGCGCAGGGCCAGGCGGGGACGTGAACACGCAGATCGCGCCCGAGGCGTGTCGTTCCGAATGACGCAGCGCATCGTCTACGGGTCGTTCGTCATCGAGGTGGTCCCGCTGGAGAAGCTGGATCTACTCGAGAAGAACGCCCGGTTCATGCGGTCGGAGACGTTCACACGTCTCGTCGAGAACATCCGGGCGGACGGCCAGATTTCACAGCTGCCGTTTTGCGTGAAGCGGGACACCGGGCGGTTCCTGGTGCTCTCCGGCAACCACCGCGTGAAAGGTGCCCGCGCCGCCGACCTCGCGGATATTCCCATCATCTATCCCACGGAGCCGCTGACCGAGGAGCAGGAGCTGGCGATTCAGCTCTCGCACAACGCGATCGCCGGTGAAGACGACCCGGTGGTCTTGAAGGAATTGTGGGACACACTCAGTCGCGTCGAGTCGAAGATGTATTCGGGGCTCGACGATAAGGCGCTCGGCACGCTCCTGCAGGCGCCCATGCCGGCCCTGAGCGATGTCCGGCTGGACTTCCGCACGACCACGTTCCTGTTCCTCCCTACAGAAGTCGACCGCATCCGCACGACGTTCGAGGACGCCCGGAAGATGACCAAGGCTCACACCGTGCACCTGGCGCGCATGGGCGAGTACGACCGGCTACTCGACGCGCTCAGGAGGCGAACAAGGCGCACAACATCAGCAACGGGGCCACGGGGCTCCTAATTCTGCTGGACATCTTCGAAAGCCACCGGACGGAGCTGCAGGCCGGGTGGTACGACGCTGAGACACAGGCCGTACGGCACAAGGGGTGGGTGCCGCTGTCGAGCATCTTCGGGACGCCGAACGTGCCGCCCGACGTGGCGCTGGTGTTGAAGCAGGCCGTCGACAAGCTCGCCGGTGAGGGTGACGTGTCCATCGAGACGCGCTGGAAGGCGTTGGAGTGTATCGCGGCGGAGTTCCTGGCGGGCGCTGAGCTGCAGGCGTGAGCCGCAGGAGGGCGGCGGAAGTGGACTTTACGGTGCGGATTCCGGCAGCGTGGCCGGCGACGTTTGAGCGGTTCGAGGAGATGGAGCGCATGCTCGAAGCGCAGTTCCGTGGCGACGGGGTCACTGGATGAGCGACCTCCGCCCATGGGACTGTCAGCCGGAGGAGCCGCCGAAGGCGTATCACGCCTTCTGTCACTACCGCGATTTGCCCGTCAGCGAGCGCAGCCTGGACCGCGCATATTCCATCCATCGACGTGGCTGTGGGACCGGAAAAGATCCCGAAAAGATCCCCCCGGACGAGGTTCGCCGACCGGCGTTCGAGGCGACCAAGAGCTGGAAGCAATGGAAGAAGCGGTGGGAGTGGGCGTCTCGGGTGGCGGCCCACGACGCGGAAATTGCTGAGCAGTCACGACTTGAGCACGTTGCGGAGATTCTGGACATGAACGAGCGCCACGCGAATCTCGCGGCGGCGATGACCAACCAGGTGGTGTTGAAGCTCAACGCGATGCAGGATCCGACCAATCCGCAGCAACTGTCGGTCGGGCAGGTGCCGATGTGGGTGGACAAGGCCACGGCCATCGAGCGACGGGCGCGGGGCGAGGCGACGGCGATCGTGAAGCACCAGGACGGGCTGGCGCCGGACCTCGACCTGTCGGGGCTGAGCGACAAGGAGCTCGACCAGCTCGAGCGGCTGTTGTCGAAGGCACGGCCGGCTGAAGCGGGTGGAGCGCATGGATGAGCAGCCTCGCGCTCCCCAGCTTGAACGAGGTCCAAGCCGAGAAAGCGCGGCGGCGCCTGCGCGACTACGTGCGGCTGATTTGTTGGCCGGTGATCGAGCCGTCGACGCCGTATGTGGGCGGCTGGCACATCGACGCGATCTGCGAGCACCTCGAGGCGGTGACGACGCGGATGATCCGAAACCTGCTCATCACGGTCCCGCCACGACACACGAAGTCCATCTGCACCTCGATTAGCTGGCCGACGTGGGCGTGGATCGACCACCCCGAGTTCCGGTTCCTGTATACGAGTTTCTCGGCGGACCTGTCGACGGAGCACGCCGTCCTGAGCCGGCGCGTGATCGAGAGCGATCGCTATCAGGAGCACTGGGGCGACCGGGTCCAGCTGCAAACCGATCAGAACGTCAAAACGCACTACGAGAACACGCGGCGCGGCTATCGCATCTCGACGTCGGTGGGTGGCACGGCGACGGGACGCGGCGGCGATTTCCTCGTCGCCGACGACCCGCACAACCTGAAAAACATTCACAGCGACCCGGAGCGGCTGGGCGTCCTCGAGTGGCGACGGAGTGTCTGGTCGACGCGGTTCAACGACCCGAAGACCGGGTGCCACGTGACGATCATGCAGCGCGGGCACGAGGGGGATCTGGCCGGGTACCTCCTGGAGCAAGGCGGCCTCGAACACCTCACCTTGCCCACCGAGTACGAGCCGACGCCGTTTATCGAGGTACACGGGAACACGGTGAAGGTCATGGGCCATGCGGCGACCGACGCGGAGCGGGACGCCTTCATCGAGACGGTGCGGGCGCGTCAGCCGCGCGGGTGCGTGATCGAGGACCAGGCACAAGTGTCGGCGATCGGGTGGCGCGATCCACGCACGACGGACGGCGAGTTGCTCTGCCCGGAGCGGTTCGGAGCGGCCGAGGTCAGGCAGGCGACGCGCGACCTGGGCGCCACCGGGTTTGCCACGCAGCATCAGCAACGACCGGTGCCGGACGGGGGCTCGACGTTCAAGCGGGACAAGTTGCGGGTGGTCACGCGCGAGGAGCTGCCGGTCGACACCGATGTCGAGGAGTGCCGCGGCTGGGATGCCGCGGCCACCGAGGAGGCGCCGGGGCGAGATCCAGACTTCACGGCCGGCGTAAAGATTCGGCACTACCCGAAGCGGTCGCTATTCGTGGTGATGCACGTGGTGAGAGGTCGCTACGGACCCGCCGAGGGCGATGCCGTGCTCCGCAACACGGCCGTGGCCGATGGCCGCGCCTGTCGGCAGCGGGAGGAACAGGAAGGCGGCTCGTCAGGGAAGAAGGTCATCGCGTCGCACGTGAATCTCCTGCAGGGGCTGGACTACGCCGGGGAGTCGTCGACGGGGAGCAAGCAGGTTCGGGCGAAGCCGTTTGCGGTGCAGGTGGACAACGACAATGTCTGGCTACTCGAGGGGGACTGGAACACCGAATACATCGACGAGCTGATTCTGTTCCCGAACGGGCGCCACGATGACCAGGTGGACGCGAGTGCGACGGCGTTCAACGAGCTGACGTTGGGGAAAAAGAAGCCACGAGGAGGCACATGGGGACGGTGACAGACGAACAGATCAGGGTGGTGTGGGTGGCGGCGCTGGCGGTGTCTGGGGTCCTTCACCTGCTGACGTGCTGGCTGATTCGGGTGGTGTGGCACCACGTCGTACGCGTCGACACGCTGGCCTGCGCACTCGCGGTGCTGGACACATTCCGACGGCCGGCGCGTGTCGCGCGTGATCGACGGACGCGAGCGTGAGCGAGGAGGGCGAATGTACCCCGTCAACATGAAGGCCCCACCGCCGGCGAGTGGCCAGTTCAAGGTCATCATCGCGGAGCACCAGCCGGAGTACACGCCGATACCGGCCATCGTGGACCGCCAGAGCGGGTGGGTCTGCACGGAATGGGCACTGACCACGGAAGAGATGGCGCAGCTTCTCGCGGGCGGACGCGTGCGGCTGTGGACGCTGACCAAGGGGCAGCCGTTCCAACCGATCGCGCCGGAGATTGTGGGGCCTGAAGACACGATGGCGCTGGAACCCGTGAACTAGAGGCTGCGTGAGCGAGCTGCGGGTAGCGGTCGACGAGGTGGACACGCGAGCATCGCACGCGCGCGGACGATCGTCGTTGTCGCGCGACGGATCACGCGGTGTCGTCGTGTCGACGCAGGACGACCGGCCGCCCGACCCGTCAGGCACGGGCCAGGGAGGCACGTGGGGCCGCTGGGGAGGCACGTGGGGACGGTGACGATGCGCGAACTGACGCGGACTCCGGAGATGCTCGCGGCATTGTTGTGGGTGACAGGGGTCGTGAAGCTGATCGGTCAGCGAACGTACCGATGACGCATCTTCTTCGCGTGGCTGGCAGTCGCCGTCGAGAGAGGCCGCCACCGCCCCCACCGCGCGAGAGCCACAGCGAGAGCCACAAGCGTGGACGGCCGCCGCTCTCGCCGGATGGCACGCGCGGCGTCTGCGTCGGGACGAAGCTCCATCCCGACGAGGTTGATCGACTCTATCGAATTGCGCAGGCGCGCCGGATGGATCTGGCCGAACTCCTCCGGCAGGTACTCCGCCGCATGTTGGCGACCACGGATGACCCAGTGGACAGCCCCATCCGCACGACGAGCAGCAAGCCGAGTCGAGGGGGAACCTGGGGCCGGTAATTTACGTTAACCAAAATATGCGAGGGCGTAGGTGGCGCTTACCCTAGCACGGTGAGTCGCATCACCACCCGCACGCGGTCGCGTGCCAGGTCGGCCGCGGCGAGGTCCACGCGTGCAGCAGCGGCGGCCGGTCTGCGAACTGCCGCGATGCGGGCGGCGGCCTCAGATCTGATCGGGCGTTCGCTGCTGGCCCAGGAACTCGACCTCACGTTTGACGGGAAGCGCAGCCTCACGGCCGCGCTCGGCTACAAGAAGAATCTCACCCCCAAGGATTACCGCGACCGGTTCGAACGCGGCGGAATCGCCGGCACGATTGTCGAGGCGATGCCCGTGGCCTGTTGGCGCGGCGGGGGCGAGCTGGTCGAGGACGATGACCCCGACGTCGAGACACCGTTCGAAGCGGCGTTCACGGCCCTGGACGATCGGCTCCATATCTGGGAGGCGTTCCGCCGTCTCGACATCTTGGCCGGGCTCGGCCGATATGCCGTGCTGCTGATCGGGGCACCGGGCGAGCTGGACACGGAGCTGCCGAGCCTCCGCGGGCCACAGGACATTTGGTTTCTCAGCCCGTTCGGTGAGCAGGACGCGAAGGTCGACCGCCTGGTCGAGGATGCGACCAATCGGCGATTCGGCGAGCCGGAGCGGTACAGCATCAGGCGGATCGGCGTGGGCGCGAGCGCGAACCAGACGAAGCTCGTGCACTGGTCGCGGGTGTTGCACTTCGCCGATGGCGTGCTCGATGACGGCGTCTACGGTCAGCCGAGACTGATGCGGCCCTGGAACAAGCTGGACGACCTGGACAAAGTGACCGGCGGCGGGGCCGAGGCGTTCTGGCGGCGCGCAGACCAGGGCCTCCAGGTCGACCTGGACCCGGCCGTGCAGATGGCCACTGGGGACGAGATAAAGCTCTCCGACGAGGTGGATGAGTACGTCCATGGGATGCGACGCATCCTGCGGACCAGGGGCGTGAAGGTCCACGCGCTCGGCGCCGACGTGGCGAACTTCTACCAGCCAGCGGACGCGATCCTGCTGCAGATCAGCGCGATTACGCGGATCCCGCATCGCATCCTGACGGGATCGGAGCGCGGCGAACTGGCGTCCACGCAGGACAAGACGAACTGGAACGAGCGGGTGTCAGATCGCCGCACAGGCGAGTGCGCGTCGCAGATCGTGCATCCGTTCATCGAGCGACTACTGCAGGCCAACGCGCTCCCGACGCCCGTCGAGTATGAGGTGCGGTGGCCGGAAGTCAAGAACCTGGACGATCTGGACAAAGCGAACCTCGCCAAGCGGTACGCCGAGGTGAATCAGGCGCAGGGTGAGACGGTCATCAGTTCGGACGAGATTCGGGATCGGGTGTTTTCCTGGGAGCCGCTCGAGGAAACCGACGAGCTTGACGAGGAACCGGACGCCGAGGGAGAGGGAACCGGCGAGGCAGAAACGGACCCGGCGGACGAGGCTGCGGCAGAAGATGACGACGCGGAGGCGCGCGCGGCGGCAGGGCTGCCGGCATCGCTCATGGCGATATGGCGCGCGGCCTCGCGGCATCGGGCTCGGACGCGGCGGGTTGTGGAGACGGCGTTCCGGGATGCCCGAGGCGCGGTGACGCTGGCGGCGATTGAGAGTGCCTGCCGCGATCGGGACCGCGAGGCGCTGACACAGCTCCTGCAGGCGGCGGTCGAGACGGCGGGATCGACGCTGGCGGAGACGTTGCCACCGGCGCTGACGGCCGCGCTCATCGCAGGCGGCGTGGCGGCCACGGCGACCACGCGGGTGGTCGGGGCGGAAGGACTGCGCGCGGCAGACATCGGGTTGTCGTTCGATCGGACCAACCCGGAGGCACAGCGGTGGGCCGAGGAGCGCGCGGCGACGCTGGTGACGCAGGTCACGGACAACGCGCGGCAGGCGATTCGCGGCATCGTGACCCAGGCGTTTGCGGAGGAGTTGCCGCCACGACAGGCGGCCAAGCTCGTCCGGTCGGTGATCGGCCTGACGGATGGACAGGCGACTGCGGTTACGAAGCTGCGCGCGCGGTTGGCGACGGCAGCGCCTGGGTCGCTGGTGAAGGCCGGGAAGGTGCGGATCCGCGTGCCGACGACGGGCGTGACGCAGACGTTGATGCAGCGGTCCGTGACGAGCTATGCGGAGCGGTTGTTGCGGCAGCGGGCGCTGACGATCGCGGCGCATGAGACGCTCGAGGCCAGCAACGCGGGTCAGCAGCAGTTGTGGCGGCAGGCGGTCGAGACGGGGCATCTGACCGGCGAGGAGCAGCGGGAGCCGATCATTACGCCGGACGAGCGGCTGTGCCCGATCTGTGCGGCCCTGGAGGGACAGCGGCGCGGGCTGACCGAGCCGTTCACGCTGCCGGACGGGACGACGAAGATGCACGCGCCGTTTCATGTCGGGTGCCGGTGTTCGCAGGGCATCGTCGTCCTCCGAACGTCGCGTGCTGCTTAGAGCGGTTTTCTCCAATCGCGCCGTCGTTCGGTTCTAAACGCGGGACCGCTGAGCTATGGATCAAGGAAGGCAAGCAGGCCGCGCAGTAGACGCGCCTGTTGTGTCACCGTTTCGGGGCAAACGGAAGTCCGGCTGCAGCTGAGAGTGCTCGCCTACAACCTTGGCAACCTGTGGCGGCGGCTGGTACTGCCCACGCGCATCGAGCGCTGGTCGTTGACCAGCCTGCAGCAGCGCCTCGTCAAGACTGGCGCGCGGTTGGTGAAACACGCGCGCTACTACTGGCTGCTGCTGGAGAGTCACCTGACTCGGCGCCTGTTCGGGGCGATGCTCCAGCGGATCTGGGCGCTACCGGTCCCGGCAGGTTGACGCGTGGCGAGTGCAAGAACGCCGGCTTGGCAAAGCGACGATTGTGCGATGAAGACGACTCTCCTGGGCGCGGCGGCTTTCGGGTGTATAAAAGGTCCATCTGGGGCGGGCAAAACGGAAATCCCGGCTAATGTTTCTTGTCGTCTATCCGTATATCCAATTAAAAGGAGACTATGGAATGAATACTCGCAACCTTTTGCGGTCCGCCAGCAATTGCCTGTCGGCTGCCCTCCTGCTCGCCGTCGCCACGAGCGCCGTCACATGCGGGGCCCCGCCCGATCAGGCTCAGGCACAGGCCGAGCCGGATGTCCAAGGGATTCTCCAGATCGAAAGTCAGGGCTCGCGGGCGTTCGCAGGCACCGTTGTGCACAATCCCGAAGATCCGAGCGGCTCCCGTTTTCTGGCGTGCGACCATGGCATCGTCGATTGGCAGATCCCGCCCGGAGCGCGCAACACACCGTTGGTGTTTACCCATGGCTCCGGCATCAGGGTCTACCAAACCACGATGGATGGCCGGCCTGGCTTTCAGAGCCTCTTCCTGGGGGAAGGATACGCTGTGTACCTGGTCGACTACCCCGGCATCGGGCGTGCAGGTCAGGGCTGCGAGGCATACGCATACACACCTAATCGCAACGCCAATCGTGTGTTCGAAAACCGCGTCGGTACGTGGCCGGAAGGGCAGCCGGAACCGACGTATTTTCCGGGTGTGGCGTTCTCGCAGGATCCGGAGGCGTTGAACCAGAACCTGCGCGTCCAGTACCCCGATAGTTTCATGGACACGGGTGCGCACAGGGCGCTCGAAGGCGCTGGGCTCGCCGTCCTGCTCGACGAGCTTTCCGCGGAGGGCAGGGGAAATGCGGTCGTGTTCAACCACTCCTCAGGCAGCGTGAGCGCTTTCCACGCCGGCCTGAACACCGACAAAATCGCCGGCTATGTCTCCTTTGAGCCAGGGGGCTCAGCCGCCCTTTTCCCGGAAGGCGAGGTGCCGATGATCACGCTTGCTGATGGCACGCAGATCTCCGCTGGTTCGAGCCTTCCCGTGGAAGAATTCAGGAAGCTCGCCACGTACCCTCAGTTGTTCGTCTGGGGCGACAATATCCCGTCAGAGGTTGATCCGGACAGTACCACCGAGCCGGTTCTCAGTGTCCGAGCTGAGCGCTTCAAGCTCATGGCAGCGGCACTCAACAAGTATGGTGGCGACGCCGTGAATCTGTATCTTCCGCAGGAGGGCATACTCGGAAACACACACCGAATAATGGCGGATACGAATAACACAGAGGTTGCCGAGCGAATCAAGCAATGGATGGCGGAGCGCGAGCTGGACAGATGAATCTGGTTTACGGACGATGAGTTGAAGAAGGCAGCGTGACTGCTAGATTCGAGGGTCGAGATCGGATTTCAGCGTTCAGCGGGGAGGAACCTTTCGATGATTCTGGCGGACAGCCAGCACGGACGGATACCTGCACGGATTTCCCCCGGTCCAATGGCCCGCCAGCGAGTCAACGCTGGTCTTAAGGCGCGGCGATGTTATCGTCCGTCCGACTCAAAAGCCCATCGCAGGTATGCAGCCCATGATGATGACGATGTCGGCGGCCTTCAGCCTCGCTCTGGCGGCGATGGTGGCAGGGTGCGGGTCGGCGGAGTAGGTAGAAATGCGTAGAACAGTTTTCGCCACTATCGCCTTGGTTCTCGTCGGCTTCTCGATGACGACCATACAGGCCGGACAGGCCGGTGTACGGCAGCTTGGCCAATGGACGTACTTATCTGATGGTAGGGCGTTCTATCCGGGACTGGGACGAATAAACCTGGTAGTCACATGCCCACAGGTGAACTTGGCGGCCGTCACTATAACTGTGGATAACGGTCTGTTCGAAACTGGAACAGTCCTTGCGGAGTGGGACGGAGGCGGTGAGGTTCAAATCTATAATGCCCGCGTGCTCGAAGACGGCCGGTCGCTAGGACTCGCCTCAGATGAGTTCATCTCAAGCCTCCGCACCCGCAATCGCCTGAACATCGGCGTATACATACAGCCGAACGTGGAGAGCTATTGTGGAAGCCGTGAGCTTGCGAGGCTCCAGCAGTGCAATAGGACGACTGCAGTGTATTCGATGAACGGTCGGCCCGCAGTGCGTGCCACTCTGAGACTAGATGGCGCCGCGTGCGATGCTCAGCGTCTAGAGCGTTTTCTGCTTGCACGTAGTACCCGCGTCATGGTACTTCTCCCACAGGAGGAGCCATGGCGGCGTATTCGATGGATCTGCGGAAACGGGTCGTGCGAGCGTGGGACGGCGGGATGGACGCCGAAAGTGTCGCGGCGAAATACGAAGTCAGCCGATAGATAGTGTGCCCTGTACGACCTAATCGATGCGCTTTGTACGCCAGCTGTTCGGAAGTGCACAACCTGACGCCGCTACGTAGCTTCCGCTTCTGCCGCACGATACCGCGTGCAGCTTGTGTGGCAACCGACCGGGTGACCACTTCCAGTCAACGGACACAGGAGGAAGTGCCAATGCGAACTCTCGTCGTCGTCGGAGTCGTCCTGTTCTCTCTGCAATCTGCCACCGCGCAACAGCCGACGATGCCGTCCATGCTCGATTTCACCTGCCATGGATATGACGAAGGTGCCACTCGGGCGTACAACTGCATTCCCGCCGCCGGACAAGAGCACGCGATGCCGACGTTTGTCCCGCCTGTCGGATCGACCTGCAACGGCGGGCGCATCGACGAGTTCCCGGCGGGACGGCTTGTTTTCCAGATCAGATGTCAAGAGACGCAGACGCCGCCGCCACCACCGACGACCGGGAGTGCGGACTTCACGATTCAAGACGTGCGCAGGTACGACGCAATTGTCTCCAGCTCGGATTGGCTGTATTTCGACATCGTCGCTCGTACCCGTTATAGCCGGTTTACGCTTCGGGTGAGGCTCTACTCTCCAGACGGAACCTTTCGACTCTGCAGTGAGGCCGTGCGCGCCATGGAACCCGGACAGATCAGGGAAATGCTCCTCATGCCCAACCTCTGCGCACAAGACGTGCCGTGGACGGCCGTCGAGTTCGTGCAACCAGCGAACCTGACGTGCGCAGGATGCGGCGTAGTGTATCCTGCACACGAGCTCCCGTATGGCAGCGCCATCTCGCCACTGGCAACCGACAGCGCCTTGGAGGCTGATCACCTGATCGAGGATTACCGACGGCGCTCGACGATTGGACGATAAACGTTACACACCGCCTACCGTGACGGGGCGTTCAAGCCGTCACCGTCGCCCTGGGAGAGCGCCGAGCCCACGAGATTGTGTTCGTCGCACCATCGTCCAGGTCAAAAGGCCGTCACTCCAGCCCGCGCTGACCTGTACCGGGCTGGAGGTCCGTGTGAGAGTGAGGCCCGGCTGTTCGGGGCAATGCTCCAGCGGATCTTGGCGCTGCCCGTACCGGCAGATTGACGCGTGGCGAGTGCAAGAACGCCGGCTTGGCAAAGCGAGGACACAAGAGTGCGGAGCGGTGTCGAAGGGATGCCCTAAAAGCCCGGGATTCAGCCCGCAAGACGGCAGTGCGGGCTGAGTGACGGCCTCAGAACCTGGACGATTGTGCGATGAAGAAGATCCATCTGGGGCAGGCAAAAATAGAAATCCCGGTTATATCTCGGCGATTTTTCTTCCTGCGTTCCAGCAGTTACGGCAGCGCGTAAGCACTATGTACAGGTGAACGGATGTGCCCACTGCTCGCTAGGCTGCCACACGGGCTAGGGATCAGTCGCCCGCCTCCATGCAGTATCAGATTCTGGCATCGGCTGAATTATTAGCACGCGCCCATCTTCAAGAATAATGTTGCCCCTCGCTTTGCCGTGACCACAGCAACTCGCAACGGTTCGTATACCACCGGCATTTAGCGCCGCGACAATATGATGAAGGCAGTAGTCGATGCACTGCACGCGCCCATTGATAGGCATGCTCACTTGGTACTTCTCGCCTCGCTCCCTTCCCTAGAGCGATTGTCACCGGTCGTGGGGATGTCCCGTCCGCTGTTGAAACTCGGCGGCGGCTCAGTTGAGATTCTACGCGACGTTCGCCACTGAGCCTCCAAGGCCGAGGCGTTGATCGCGCGCACGAAGGGCCGTAACCAGGCGGGGCATATCGGAGCATCCCTTCAAACGCCGAAAGCCCTTCACGGCTTCGAGCACACCAGCGGCCACCCACCGCAGCATCATCTGCCCGCCGCGCCACCGCTTCACATGCCGCTTCACGTGACGCGTGCGACTCAGGAGGCTCTCGGCCGCGTTGGTCGTCGCGAGGGACCGCTGGAGTCGCGCTGAGAGGTGCAGCGTGAGGACCGTCAGGGTCTCGTCGAGTCCTTCGCGCACACTCCCGGCCGCACTGGGGTGTTCGTCGTCCAAGCGCTTCGCAAGGTCGGTGAGTAGGCGTGTCGCCGTCGTCACGTCGGTGGCCTGATAGGCGCGCCGGACGATCGCCTGCACCCACGGGCGCTGCCGCTCCGGTAGGTGGTCGAGAATGTTGCGGAGCTTGTGGACTTGGCACCGCTGGAGGAGGGCCGCCTCGCCGAAGACCGCACGCACGGCCTTGTGCAAGGCCAGGGCGCCATCAAGAATCACGAGCAGGCTGCGGTCGGTGCGCAGGCCCCGGCTCTGGAGATTCGCCAGCAAGCTCTGACACACGGTCGCGTTCTCGGTGGCGCCCTCCCACAGGCCGAGCGCATGTTTCTGGCCATCGGCCGTGATCCCGAGCGCCACCACGAGGCAGTGCTCCCCGATGTGTACGCCGTCGAGGAGCACCGCCACGAGGTCGAGGCCGTCCAGCGGCGCCGATTGCCACGCCCGCAGCTGCGCCGTCGTCTTCGCCACGAACCGTCGACTGACGCTGCTCTTGCTCGTACCGCGGCTCACCACCCCGGCCGGCACCGGCTCCAGACTCCGCGCATACTGGCGGGTCGCGACGCCCACCAGCATCTGTTCGACCACGCGACGATTCAGCGGATCGGCCTGGGCCAGCGCCTGGAAGGTGGGCAGCGGGACCTCGCGGCCCTTAGCCCGCACGCGGGGCCGCTGCACAGCGACCTTCCTGCCCCCGAGGACGACCTCGCTGGGTACGGTGCCCGCGCGGGAGGCGGTGCGCTCCGGCTGATGTGCATACCGTGGCCCACACAGCGCGGCCCGGTCTTCCTCGAGCAACGCGCCGAGCACCTGGAGGCCCGACCGTACCATCAACTCGAAGAGCTCGGCGTTCGTGTCGACCAACAGTTCAACGAGCGGCAGGGTTCGGACGGTGAGAGATTCAACAACGAGGGACGGACTGGCTGTGCGAGACTTCTTCATGGCGGCTCCTTTGCTGAGAGGCGTGTTGCCTCGGTTTGGTCACCACTCGTGTACCACGAGCAGTGACGGAGCCGCCGCTTCAATTTTCAACAGTCAGTGGGACATCCCCCCGGTCGTTCTGAATTGTGTTAACCAAAATATGCGGTGTCTGGGCCGCGCCCCTACCATGGGCAGCGGTGAGGATACAGCAACTGCGCGCCTGCCAGGCGGCCGCCGTGCCGACGGTGCGCCATCTCGCCGGCAAGACCGGCACGATCCGCACGGCGGAGTTCCTCGGGGCACCGCATCTGGTCGTGCCGGTCATCGCCCTCGTCGAGGGGGTGGTGCGTCCGGCCAATTCGAGCGGCCCCGAGCTGGCGCTCGCGTCTGAATTCGGCCATCACCCGCGCACCTGGAACGGTCGGCCGGTCATGGTCGGCCATCCCACACGCCACGGCGAGCACGTCAGCGCAAACGATGTAGCGATCCTTGAAGCGGGCTCGGTGGGCGCAATCTTCAGTGCCGCACTGGACGACCGCCGGCTGACGGTGGAAGCGTGGATTGACGAGACGCGCGCCAAGGAGTTGGGCGGCGACGCGAAAGAGCTCGTCGAGCGGCTCCTCGACGACGAACAAGTGGAAGTCTCCGTGGGCGTGTTGCTCGATCTCGAGGAACACGAAGGAGAGCACGACGGCCAGGCGTATCGCTACGTGTGGCGCCACGTCGGCCCGGATCACCTCGCGATGCTGCGGAAGGGCGAGGTGGGCGCGTGCTCGATTGAAATGGGGTGCGGGGCACCACGGGTGGCGGCCAGAGAAGGGAACGCAATGAACCAGTCGACGCTCGATGCGCTGAAGCACAGTCTCAAGACGTTGTTTGGTCGCGGCACGGTGTCGGAGAGTGACCGACTGACCTACGCGGCCACGGTCGAAGGGCTGGACTCGCTGGGGTTGCGGGCGGCGCTGACGGATACGGACCTGCGCGGGGCCTTGGAGATTGCGTTGCGCGACGCCGAGCCGGGGTTTGTCGGCATTCTGGCCGTCGATGATGCCGAGCGCGTCATCTACCACGCGTTCGCGGATGGCGGTGGCGGACTGCGGCTGTATCAGCGGTCGTTCACGGCGAAGGCCAAGGGCACGGTGGCGGTCAAGGACGACAAAACCGAGGTGCGCGCAGAGACGGCGTTCGTGTCTGTGAGCGCGGCACCAGCAGCGCCGAAAGCCGCCTGCGGCTGTGGCGGCGACAACACGAACAGAACGGCAGGAGGAGCAGTCATGGAGAAGTCGCAGCGCATTTCGGCGCTCATCGCGAGTAAGCAGCACACGTTTTCGGCGGAGCATCAGGCGTTCCTGGAGTCGTTGACGGACGAGCAGCTGACGACGCTCGAGGCGGCAGATGAGAAGGTGGCGGATCCACCGGCCGCCCCGGCGCAGGGCGCACAGCCGAGCCCGGCGGCGTCGGGTGAGCAGTCCGAGGAGGAGTACCTGAAGACGGCCCCGAAGTCCATCAAGGATCTGGTGGCGCGGGACAAGGCGCAGCGTGCCGAGCGGAAGACGGCGCTGGTATCGGTGCTCACGACGGCGCAGACGGAGTACAGCGAAGCGGAGCTGAACGAAATGGAGGTCGACGACCTGGAGCGGATGGCGCGGGTCGCCCAGGCCCCGGTGGATCAGCCGAACTTCAGCGGGCGAGGCGTACCGCGGAGCGCCGCGGCGGAGGAGGACGTGTACGCGATGCCGCCGGACCCGTACCAGGCGGCGCTCGAGCAGCGGACGGCGTAGGAGGCCGCCCCACCCACAGCACGCGCGAACCGTACGGCAGCGAAGGAGACGAGAGCATGGCAATCACCAAGTTCACCCCGCGCACGATTCACCTGGGCGGGCCGGTCACGGAGGTCAACGACCTGCACGCCAGCGGGGCGATCACGCCCGGGCACTTCCTCGATCGGAGTGCCGGGAAATACATCAAACACGCCTCGGCCGGCGTGGCGGGCTCGACGATCGCGCTCGACCAGTCCGAGATGAACAAGGGCCTCGACGACGCGTATGCGGACGGCGATCTCGTCAAGGCCGGTGTCGGCGTGCCGGGCACGACGTTCTTGGCGTTTGTGCCCTCGGGGCAGAACCTCGCGGACGGTGCCGGACTCGAGCATGACGGGGCGGGCCGGCTGATCGCGCACAGCACGGGCACGATCGTCGCCAAGGCGATCGAGGCGAAGGACAACTCGGCCGGCCCGGGAGACGCGCGGATGCGCGTCGAAGTGGTCTAGGCCACGCCAACGGACAGAGGTTGAGGAGAACCGAATCATGACGAGAGAACGCACCCGTACCGTGCTGCCGTGTGTGGTGGCGATGCTGCTCGCGGTCGTCGCGATGCCAACGAAGGTGGTCAACGTCCAGGCCTGGCGCGGGACGTTGGCCAACGTCGTGACAAGAGGGGCGATGGCCCTCCGTGACGCGATCGCGCGCATGAGGGCGGGCCTACAGTGCGCGTGGGGTCATCCGTGGCGCGGGCCGGCGCTGGCCGCGGCCGCGATGGGCGCCATGGTGCTGTGCGGTGAGGCAGACATGGGGCTCCTGGTTGCGGTGCCGGGCCTCACGCCGGCGGCCGCTCGCTACCTGGTCGACCGGGCGCCAGCGCATATGCGCGCGCTGTTGACCAGCGGGTTGAGTGTCGCCGAGATGCGGGCAAATTCGCCGCTCGAAGAGGACGCGCAGAAGCTCGTTGACCAGGCGGTGGTCCGCGTCGGGCTGGACCGGCTGACCATCGCGGCCGACGTGATGGCGGCCGGGCTGACGTTCCCCTTGGCGAATCCGATGAGCGTCATGGAGCTCCAGTGGGAGGTCGTGTCGGAAGCCGGCGGGGCGCAGCGCACGATGCTGCCGCGGGCGCGCGGGGAGAACCAGTTGCAGGGCCGCGATGTCCGGAAGATCCCGATCTATCTGACGACGGAGGATTTCAGCGTCAACCGGCGACTGCTGCTCGCGTCGGAACGGAACGGCGCCCCCATTGATACGGCACTCGTCGAGCAGGCGACGCGTCGGGTCAATGAAGCGATCGAGGACTCGGTGATCAACGGGGCCGCGGTGACGGTGGCCGGCAGCAGCACGCCGGGGCTCCTGAATGCGCCGAACGTGAATGCGTACGCCTACAGCTCGAACGAGGCGTGGGATGCGGCGGGCCACAACGGCGAGGACATCCTGGGCGACGTGCAGGGCATGATCGACCTGCTGCAGGCGGACAAGCGGTACGGGCCCTACCACCTCTACGTGCCGACCTCGTACGGCAACAAGCTCAACGAGGACTTCAAGGCGCACTCGGACAAGACCATCCTCCAGCGGCTCCAGGAGATTCAGGTGGGCGGCCGGACCCTGATGGTCAAGACGGCGGACCTGCTCCCGACCAACCGGACCGCGATGGTGCAGATGACGTCGGATGTCATCGACATCATCGACGGGCAGCGGCCCGTGGTCGTGCCGTGGACGTCGCCGGACGGCTTCGTCCTGTTCTGGATGGTCATGGCGATCATCGTGCCGCGCGTGCGCGACGACTACGACGGGAAGTCGGGCATCTGCGTTGGCCACACGACGGTCTAGGCGGTCACGCGGGCCAGAGAGGGCACGGGGACACATGCCGACGTATCGCGTGGTGAAAGGGAAGTTCGGGTGGCGCGTCGACGGTCAGACCGTCCGATGCGTCCCCGGCGTGGAAGTCGACCTGACGCCAAAGGACGCCGAGGCGCTCGGCGACCGGGTCGAGCCGGTGAAGGCGAGAGCGCCGAAGAAGTCGGTGTAGGCGTTGATGGCGGCGACCTACGATGCGTCGCTGGCGTCGGAGCGGGATTGGGTGCGGTTCTTCATTGGGGACCGCGACGTCACGAAGGCCGCCTTGCAGGACGAGGAGATCGTCGCCGTCATTGCGGAAGAACAGACCCGCGCCGGCGCGGGGGACCACGTCAAGTACCTCGCGGCGGCGCGGTGCGGCGAGGTGCTCCTGGCGCAGACGAAGGGCCTGGTGAGCAAGCAGGTCGAGGACCTGCGGCTGGCGTGGGGCGATTCGCCAGACTCGGCCTATCGGGCGCATCTGGAGGGATTGCGGACGCGCGGGGCCGAGGTGCTCTTGAAGGCGGGCCCACGAGCAGCGGTGTTCCGGGTGGTGTAGTCGGATGGCCGATCCGATTGTTGACGACCTGGCGGACCTCTTTACCGACACGGTGACGGTCGAGCCCGTGGTGGGTGCGGACGGGTTCGGTGACACCACGTACGGCCCCGGCGTCACGCGGCCCGCGCGTGTGTCCGGGAAGATCATGACGGTGCGCGACCAGGGCGGACAGGAGACGGTGAGCACGGTGCAGGTGACGTTGGCGGGCGCGTTCGGCGTGACGGTCAAGGACCGGTTCACGCTGCCGCCGCGTTTCGTGCCGACGCAGCCGCTCCCGATTGCCGTGAAGGAGGCGTCCGACGAGAACGGCCCCCATCACGAGACGGTGTATTTCCAATGATGTTGACCGATGTCGCGACGCATGGCCTCCGGGTGTTCGGGGGGAAGGTCGTCTCCGTGGTGGGATCGGCCCCCTCGGTCGTGGTGCGGCCGAGTGCCGTGATCATCGCGGCCAACGGCGGCGCCTACGTGGCGCGGGACGGCGGGCAGCAGGTCGATGTGCTGGCGACGACCGCGCATTTCTGCGGGCGCAGCTCCCGGCAGCAGCGCGAGACGATCGACCGGTGGCACGGGTTGCGCGTGCGGCAGGTCTGGGCGGATCTGACGGATGGCCCGCTCGAGCGGGTGCGCGCCACGCTGGCGGACGCCGACGTGGACTACGACACGCTGATCGGGGTGTCGAAGGCCGAGCGGAATGCCATTGTGCAGGTCGCGTGCGGAGAGGCGCTGGGCGCCGGACCGAGGGACCAGCGGGTGTCGACCGGGGTGTTTGCGGCGTGCCTGGCGTTCGCCGGTGGTGCGGCGGCGGTGGTGCTCGCGGGGATCTCGCTCCAGGGCGGACACGCCGGCTTGGCCTGGGATACCGCAGAACGACCGCACGTGCCGGCGGACACCGCGTGCCTGACAGCGCTCCGGACGAAGTACACGAACACCGTACTGACGACGTCGGATGAACTCAGCGAGGTCTTCGGGATGCGGAGGGCCGCATGACGGCGAGACACCGCATGCGAGACATCACGGGGGTGATCGTCACGGTCGATCGTGCGCCTCGGCGCAACTACCTGGGCGAGACGCTGGAGAACCTCGCACGAGGCGGCGTGTGGGGATCACCGCGTCTTCACAGCTTGCACCTGGTGGATTCCGGTGGGGGAGCAGACTGGCCCGACAGGCAGATTCTGTGCTGCGCCTACACCGACCGCCACGTGACAGCGGACTGGCCGCCCGACCGCGTGCACGTGCACCGCGCGACTGAGGGTCAGCGGCGTACGCCGAACCTGAATGTGGCCACGGCCTTGGCTGTGGGCGCGGACACACGGACGCCATGGGTGCTGTTCCTCGAGGACGACATCGACGTGTGCGGATGGTTTCTTGACAGCGTCGGGGCGTGGCTCGATGCGCATGCGCGCGACGACCGGCGCGTGTATGCGTTCGGCGCGGCCTACCAGCAGATCCTGGACGTGGTGACGCGCGGCGGGACGTCATGGGATTACCCGGTGTCGGCGTTCTATGGGACGCAGGCATTCGCCGTCAGGCATGCGGATGCACGGTCGCTGGCGGAGTGGCTGTTCGACCACCCGCGCTATCTCGGGGACGACGGTGTCGGGCCTGATGCCTGCTATGACCTCGCGATACACCGGTGGTCGGCGGCGCGCTACCCGACGCTGCGGTTCTTTCTGGCGTCGGCGCCGAGTTTCGTGCAGCACACCGGGCGCGAGAGCGTCATCAGTCCAGGTCAAACGACGCACTGGTTCCAGTCGTGGCCGGGCCGCGACTGGTCGTATGTGAACCGGGCCGCCGAGGTGGTGAGGGCATGAGGCGGGTGCTGTGGATTGGGGACGCGGGCGTGCACTCGGGCTTTGCGCGGGTGACCCATGGCGTGCTCGACGTGCTGGCGCGCACGTGGGACGTGCATGTGCTCGGCATCAACTATCGCGGCGACCCGCACGATTACCCGTACCCCATCTACCCGGCGGCCTCCGGGGGTGACAGCTTGGGCGTGGGCCGTACGGCCGAACTGGTCGAGCGGCTGGGCCCGGATTGCGTGTGCCTCCTGAACGACCCGTGGAACGTGCCGGCGTACCGGCAGCGGGCGGGGGACACGCCCGTCGTGGCGTTCCTGGCCGTGGACGGGAAGAACTGCCGGGGCGCGGAATGGCTGTCCGGGCTGGCGCTCGCGGTGTTCTGGACGCAATTCGGCTTGCACGAGGCGCGGCAGGGCGGGTACGCCGGGCCGGCGGCCGTCGTGCCGCTGGGCGTCGACGTCGACGTGTACCAGCCGGGGGACCGCGAGGCGGCGCGGGAACGGATGGGGCTCGATCGCGTATTCACGCATCGTGGGCTGCCGCGGGACACGTTCATTGTCGGCACGGTGAACCGGAATCAGGACCGCAAGCGGTTCGACCTGCTGGTGCAGTACTTCGCCGAGTGGGTCAAGACGCGCGGAGTTGATGACGCGGCGCTCTACATCCACTCAGCACCCACCGGGGACAAGGCGTACACGCTGAGCCAGCTCGCGCAGTACTACGGCATTGCGAATCGGCTCATCGAACCGCGGTTGACGAGCCGGAACGGCGCGACCGAGGCGGCGATGGCGGCGACCTACCCCGTGTTCGACGTGTTGCTCTCGACGTCGCAGAACGAGGGGTGGTCGCTCCCGACGATGGAGGCGATGGCCTGTGGGATTCCATGCGTCGTGCCGAAGTGGGCGGCGCTGAGCGAATGGCCCGAGGATGCGGCGATCACGGTGCCGTGCTCGACGACGTCGTGCACGCCGCATCAGATCAACGTTATCGGGGGGATTCCCGATCGGCAGGCCACGATCGAGGCGCTCGACCGGCTCTATCGGGACCGGGCGCTGCGCGCGGACTACGCGGGGCGTGGGCGGGCGCTGGTGTCACGGCCGCAGTACCGGTGGCCGGCGATCGGGGCGGCGTTCACAGCGGCGCTGGAGACCGCGCTCTATCCGCAGGCGGTCCAGCTGGGGGAGCGGACGCGGGTGGCGGCGGTGGCCGGGTAGCGCGATGCCGCGAGTGCAGGGCGTGGGCGCGATGCGCCGCACGCTGGATCGGCTGGCGACGGAGATCCCGGATGCAGTGGCGCTGGCCCTGACGCAGGAGACGGAAATCGAGGCGGCCGAAGCGAAGCGCCTGACGCCGGTGGACACCGGCAACCTGCGCGGCTCGATTCACGTCGAAGGGCCGCACCGGCGCAGCCGGCGCATCGTGACGGCGATCGTCGCGGGCGGGCCGGCGGCGCCGTACGCGGTGGCGGTCCATGAAGACCTGGAGGCGCAGCACCCCACGGGGCAGGCGAAGTTCATCGAGGCGGTGATCTTCGAGTCGGCGCCGCATCTGGCGACCCGGATCGTGAGACGGATCGACCTGAACCCGCTGGCGGGGTGATGGCGTGGTACCGGGACATCGACGTCGGGCAGGAGCCGTTTGATGCGGGCCTCGATGGCAATGGGCGACTGATGTTCAAGTTCAACATCCTCGCGGTCAAGCGGCCGTCGACGACCTTCATCCAGGAGATCGTGACGCGGCTGGCGACCCAGGGCGTCGGGACGTTCGGGACCTCCCTCTTCGCGTCGACGCAGGCGAGGGTGCCGGATGGAGACGGGCCGTACCTGCAGGTGATCGAGACCGGCGGGACGGCCCCGGATCGCACGCACAACGCGGCGCCGGCGCCGGGCTATCAGCACCCGGGCGCCCAGATTACGGCCCGCGCGAAGACGCACGCGGCGGCGCGCGGGATGGCGCTGGCGGCCTACGCCGCGTTGCAGATACGGAACCTTGAGCTGAGCGACACGTAGGGAACGGTTCACAAGGAGAACGTAGTCATGAGCGATGCCAAGTCGGGACACGGCACACTGGTCGCGCGCGCGCCGAACGCCACGCCGGCCCTCTTCACCACGATCGCCGAACTCGACGGCGACATCACCTGGCCGGAGCTGACGCGGGCCGCGACGGAGACGTCGCCGCACAACGCGACGATTGACCGGCACGTTGTCAGCAACTTGCTGCAGCGCGGGGAGTTCACGTTCCGGTTGAACTTCATCCATGACGACCCGACGCACAACCATCTGACGGGGATCTACCAGTCGATGGCTGACAAAGCGTTCGACGGGTGGCGGCTGCGCGGGCCGGGCGGCAGCCCCGGCGACGACGAGTGGATTTTCTCGGGCGCGATCACGGCGATCTCGAAGGTGTCGCCGGTGCGCGAGGGCGCCATCAGCGCGGACGTCACGATTCGGCCGGACGGGCCGATGTGGATCGACGGGGTGCTGATCGGCACGTAGGGCAGTGGCACGGACGGCACACGGGGGGCGTCGAATGGCAAAGGCGAAGACGAAGCACCTGTCGGCGGAGGAGATCTTCGCCGCAGAGGACTGCGAGCGCGACGAGGTGTTCGTGCCTGAGTGGCGGGGCACGGTCACCTTGCGCGCGATGACGGCGGAAGAGGCGATCGACTTCGAGGAGGGGAACAGCACCCCGGCGCGGAAGAACGCCATGGTCCGGATGATTCAGATCTGCGCGATCCACGGCGAGACGGGCGCGCCGTTGTTCACGGCGAAGGATCTGGAGCGGCTGAAGCAGAAAAGCGTCAAGCCCCTGCTGCTGTTGCAGGAGCGCGCGATGAGACTCAACCGCCAGGAGACGGACGTCGTCCAGCTCGTGCATCAGGCGGTCGTGCGGCGCCTGAAGGCGGCGGCCGAGGACGCGCCGGACGCAGTGGCGGAGCGGGTGCTGGCGGTCGCGGAGACGTTTGCCCCGGTCCAGGAGCAGGTAAAAAACGCCTCAGGCGAAGCGGGCATCTCCGCTTCGCCTACCGGGCGGCGAAAGAACTGAAGCAGCCGAGCGCGCGGCGCTGGCTGCGGCAGCTGACGGTGCATGAGTTTCGGGAGTGGCGCGCCTACGACGAGCTCGAGCCGTTTGGGGAAGTGCGGGCGGATCTGCGCGCGGCGCAGATTGAGCGGGCGCTCTACAACATCTTCGCGCGGCGCACGGGACAGTCGCTCTACCCGCTGAGCGACTTCGTACTGCGGTTCGAAGCACCGCGGTCGACGCAGGCGCCGATGACGGCGGTGACGCAGTGGCAGGGAATCAAGGCGCGGGCGCGGGCCATTGCGGAGGCGTTCGCGCAGCAGGCACCGGGCGCCACGGAGCGCCCGACCACGTAGACGCGATGACGAGATGAGCACGGTCAGCATCGGCACGCTCAAGGGATACCTGCTGCTTGAGGACACCCTCACGCCGGCGCTGACGCGCGCCTCCGCCAAGCTCACCACCACCGGAAAGCGCCTCAACGAGCTGGGGCAACAGACGTCCGCGGCGGGTCGGGCGATGCTGCCCCTCTCGGCCGCGGTCGGGGCGTTGGGGCTCGGCGCCGTCACCATGGCGAGGGACTTCAACGCCGGCATGGCGAACGTCGCCACCCTCATCCCGGGCAACACCCAGCGGGTGAAGGAGCTGAAGGGCTCCGTGCAGGACATGGCGGTCGCGGTCGGGAAAAGCACGACGGACCTGACCGACGGGCTCTACCAGGTGGTGTCGGCGTTCGGGGACACCACCGACACCGTGAAGATTCTCGACATCAACGCGAGAGCGGCGACCGCTGGCCTGGCGACGACCACCGACGCGATCAATTTCACCTCGGCGGTGACCAAGGCTTACGGCGACACGAGCGCGGAGGCCGTGCAGCAGGCGTCCGATCTGGCGTTCATAGTCACGAAACTCGGCCAGACGACGTTCCCGGAACTGTCGGCGTCGATTGGGAATGTCGCGCCGTTCGCGGCGACGCTGAACGTGCGGCAGGAGGAGCTGGCCGCCGCCTTCGCCACGCTCACCGGCGTGACCGGGAACGCGGCCATGGTGTCGACGCAACTGCGGGCGGTGCTGGCGTCGATGCTCAAACCGACGACGGAGATGGAGGCCGCGATCGCGGGGCTCGAATATGCGTCGGCGAGCGCGATGATTCAGGAACTCGGGATGGTGGGGGCCATGCAGGCGCTCATCGCCAAGACGGACGGCAGCAAGCAGGCCATCGGCGAGCTGTTCGGGCAGGTTGAAGGGCTGAACGCCGTCTTCGCGCTGACCGGGGGGCAGGCCGATACGTTCGCGACGAAGATGGCCGCGACGAATCAGGTTTCGGGCGCCTCCGCCGAGGCGTTCCGGGAGCAGACGCAGGGCGTGAACGCCGCCGGCTTCGCGTGGAACCAATTCAAGCAGGAGGTCGTCACCACGGCGCAGCGGTTCGGGGACGACCTGATTCCACATCTGCAGCGCGCGGGCGAAGTCATGCGCCCGCTGTGGGACGCGGTCACGTGGGGCGTCGACGTGTTCGGGCGGTTGCCGGCGGCGCTGCAGACGACCGGGGTGGCGCTCGGGGTGCTCATGGTGGCGGCGGCACCGGTCCTGATCGGCCTCGGGACGCTGATCAGCCTGGCCGGACTGACGGTGACCTCGCTCGGGACGCTGAGCGGTGCGCTGGCGGGCACGACCACGGCCATGGCGGCGGCGGGCACCGCGGCCCCCGCCGCCGCCGCGGGCGTCGGCCTGCTCGGCGGCAGCCTCCGCGCCCTCACCCTGGCCGCCGGCCCCGTCGGCATCGCGATCACCGGGATGTGGGCCGCCTGGAAGGTGTTCCAGTGGGCCACAGCGCGGAAGGAGGTCGCCAGCGTCGAAGCGCGGATCGCCAGCCTCAGCGAGCGCATCGCGAACATCAGCGACACGGGTGCTCGCGCCACGAGGATGAAGCAGCACCTCACCGCCGCGCTGCGCGACGAGGAGGCCGCGCTCACCGCCGCGAACGCCGCCGCCGCGGCCGCCGTCCGCAACGCGCCGGCCGAGATCGCCCGCCTCGAGGCCGAGATCGAGGCGCTCCCCACACTCTCCCGCAACTACGACAACTTGGTCCGCGCCAAACAGCGAGAGATCGCAGAGAACCGGCAACTCCTCGCCGACCGGGAGGAGCAAGTCACAGCCATCCGAGAGGAGGCGGCGGCCATCGAGGCCTCGCAGCAAGCCATCTGGGACGCCGCCGTGGCCTCGATGCGGGCCACCAAAACGAATGACGACTTCACCGCCTCGATGGAAGGCTCGACCGCCGCCGTCGACGCCCTCGACACCAGCGTCGACCGTTTCACCGGCGGCACGTTGAACTCGCGGAACGCGCTGATGGGGTTCATCGGCACGCTGCAGCCCCTCCCGCAACTCGGCATCGAAGCGGCGATGGCCGTCGACGCCCTCGACACGAGCTTCGACCGTTTCACCGGCGGCACGTCGAACTCGCGGAACGCGCTGATGGGGTTCATCGGCACGCTGCAGGATCTGCCAGCCGCGGCGACCCCGGCTGGGACCGCGGCGGCCGACGGGTTTCTGTCCGGCATGGGCGAGTCGTTCGCGGGCTTCGGGCAGCAGATCGGCCAGACGTTCGCGCGGGCGCTGGAAGGCGGCGGCGGGTTCCTCGGGGCGACCCAGTCGCTCGGCGTGCAGGCGGGCGACCGGCTCGGGACGTCCCTGTCCGAGGGATTGAGCACGAAGATGGCCGCGAAGACGGGCTTCCTCGCGACAGGCCTCGGCAAGGTGCTCGGCGACGCGGCCGGGATGGCGATCCCGCTGATTGGACCGGTGATCGGGTCGCTCGTCGGCAAGCTCTTCAGTCTCGGTGGCCCCTCGGAGGCGGAGCTGGCGGGCCGACAGGTGGCTGGCCGCTTCCGCCAAGGCCTCCTCGCCGAGCTGAACCCGGCGCAGATGGCGGAGGTGCAGCAGGCGATTCAGGGCGCGTGGAAGGGCAACGAAATCGGGGCGGCGACGGTCATCGCGATCCGCGATGCGTACATCGCCGCCGGCGCGAGCGCCGAGGACGCCCTCAACGTCGTCAACCGGCTCTGGCAGGCGGAGCAGCAGGGCGGCGCGGCGGTCCAGCAGGTCATTGACGAGATCACCCAGACCATCGCGACCGAGGTGACGCCGACGGTCGAGGCGAGCGGCGAGGCGTTCGAGGAGGTCACTGCGGCCGGGCGTGGGGCGTTCGCGGAGCTGACGGGAACGATCGACATCATGCAGGCCAAGATCGCGAACACCGACTCCCTGGATCGGATGGCTGCCGAGTTCCGGAAGGCCAGTGAGGGGAGCACCTACAACCTGGGCACCATTCTGCGCGAGGCCGAGTCGCTGACCGACTCGCTGGGCAGCACGCATCCGGCGGTGGTGCAGATGCAGGGCCTCATCCGAGACGCCAGCGAGACGGGCGTCTGGGACTTTGCGCAGATGGCGCTCGCGATTGGCGCCATGAAGGACGAGATGGCGACGCCGATCGTGATCCCGGTCACGCCGGTGCTGACGGGCATGATCGATCCGGGCCGGGAGGGCAACGACCGGTTGTCCCCGTCGAATTTCAGCACACGGGAGGCGTGGGAGGCGAACTGGCTGGCGCGGAACCCGGGCGACGCGCATCGGGCCGACGAGGCCCTGGGCGGGCACCAGTTCGCGGCCGGGACGGGCGGCCTCCGGCAGTTCAGTCCGTTCGGGACGCCCGCGTGGCTGCACGGCGAGGAAGAGGTGCTGACCCGCCAGCAGGGCCAAGGCGTGGCCACGATGGTGGGCGCCCAGCTCGAGAACGCGCGGGCGCAGTTCGCGGTGGCGTCCAGGCACATGGAGACGGCCGGGGCAGGGATGGCCGGCGCGGCGGGTCTGGGGGCGCCCATCGTCGTCCACCTGCACACCCACATTGACGGTCGGCGGGCCGCAGAGGCGGTCGTGCGCCGGATTCCCGGCGTGCTGGCGGTGCACGGGGTGGCCTGATGGCGGTCACGATCACGGTGAACGGTGTCGACCGCACGGCCGCGTGGGACCGCACGGGCGAGTTGAGCTACGAGGACCTGCTGAACGGCCGCAACACGCTGCGCGTGCGGCTGTTCGACCGGGTCGGCGGGTTCCGACCGGAGGACGGGCAAGAGGTGATCGTGCTGGAAGACGGCACGCGGCGCTTCGGCGGCATGCTCGTCGAGCCGGAGGAATACGAAGAACCCGGCACCGGGGTCCTGAGGTTCGACACATCGGCCGTGGACTTCTCGGCGATCGCGGACCGGCATTTGGTGGCACGGGTGTACGAGCACCAGACGCTCAAGGCGATCGTGCTCGACATCGTGGCGCAAGACTTGGCGGGCGAAGGACTCGACACGAGCGGCGTGGAGACGGGCCCCACGATTGACAAGGCGGTCTTCAACTGGGTGCCGGCCTCGCAGGCGTTCAACGAGCTGAGCGAGCTCGCCGGGATGGCGTGGTGGGTCGATGCCTCCAAGGTGCTGCACGTCCGCGAACGGACGTCGATCGCGGCCCCGGCGCCGCTCGATGGCTCCACGGCCCTGCTCGGGACGGTCCGGGTGCGACCGAACCGGGAGCAGTACCGGAATCGCCAGATCGTGCGGGGCGGCACCGACCTGACCGACGCGCGGACGGAGTCGTTCGTCGGAGACAGCAAGCGCCGCACGTTCACCACCAGTTTCAAGGTCGGCAAGGTGCCCACGGTGGAGGTCAACAGCGTCAGCAAGACGGTAGGCATCCGCGGCGTGGACACGGGCAAGGACTGGTACTGGTCCAAGGGGACGACGGAAATCTCTCAGGACACGGTCGGCGGCGTGCTCTCCGCGAGCGACGTGGTGGAGGTGACCTACCAGGGCATGTTCCAAATCATCGTGGATTCACGCTTCGAGACCGAGGTGACGGCCAGGCAGGCGATCGAAGGCGGCAGCGGTATCTACGCGCGGGTGGAGAACCGCCCGAGCATCGACTCCGCGGCCATGGCGACGGAGGTCGCCCACGCGCTGCTGACGCGCTACGGATCCATTGCTCGAGTGCTGACGTGCCGGACGCGCATCCCGGGCTTCGCCGCCGGGCAACTGGTGGCGGCGACATTCCCGGCGCATGGCATCACCGGCGAGCTGTACCTGATCGACTCCCTGTCGGCCGCGGTGAACGAGGAGCTGGACGAGATCTGGTACACGGTGAACGCCATCGCGGGCGACCCGTACGGCGGGTGGCAGGCGTACTTCCGGCGGCTCGCCCAGGCGGGCCGGCAGTTTGTCCTCCACGACGATGAGATCGTGGTGATCCTGCGGAGTCTGGCGGACGAGGTCACCGCCGCGGCGCGTCTGACGGCCGTGTCCGCCGTGCCGGAGACGCGCGCCGGCTATGCGCTGGCCGGCTTCAGCGTGGCGGGGTGATGCGACTGGAGGGCCGGGATCTGGGCCTCATCCGGGCCGCCGAGCAGAGCCGGAACGTGATCATGGCGGCACCGGCGATGGCGACGTGCAACGTCGAGGTCATTGTGCACGACCTGGTGCACGGCCACTGGACGGTGTGGGACCGGCGGCACAACCTGGTGACGACGGCCGGCCTGAACCTCATCCGCGATCGGTTGTCTGGGTCCGGGGACGCGTTGTCGCACGTGGCGGTCGGCACGGGGCTCGCGGCGCCGACGCACGGCGATACGGCGCTCGGAGCGGAAGTGTTCCGGGACGTGTTCACGCAGACCACGCCGGCGACCGGACGGATTCTCTATCGCTATTTCCTGGGCCCGAACGACGCAAATGGGAACACGCTGGCGGAGGTGGGCCTGTTGAATGCCGCGAGTCTGGGCACCCTGTACGCGCGGGTCGTGTTGATGAGTCCGATCGTGAAAACGATCTCGATCGCGGTCACCTTCGGGTGGACACTGTCGTGGAGTAGTGGCCTGGCCGAGGAGGTCTGAATGTACACGCCGTACGACTGGTCGACCGGCGACACGATTTTGGCTGACAGGCTCGACCACCTCGAGAGGCAATTCCAGGAGGGGACCGACGAAACGCACAGCGCCCCCACGATCAGCGCCGGCACGCTGACGCTGGATCTCTCGGCGGCGCGGGTGTTCTTGGTGTCGCTGAACGCCAACATCACGACATTGACGATCAGCAACGCCCCAGGGTCAACACGCCTGGGGTACTGCACGGTGCGGTTCCGGGGGGATGGGACGGCGCGCGCGATCGCGTGGCCAGCGGCGGTGAAGTGGCCGGGCAACGTCGCGCCGACGCCGACGAGCACGAGCGGCAAGGACGACTGGTACACGTTCTGGACCCCGGACGCGGGGACGACGTGGTACGGCGCCGTGCTGGGGCAGGACTACTGAGATGGGCGCCCGGCATCAGCGGCGCGCCGGGAGCGGCATGGTGGCGCTGACCTATGCCGGTGCCGCGAGTGGGACGCACCGGTTCCCGGTCGACGGCCCCCTGGTGCTGACGACGACCGGATCGTACACCGCGATCACCGTCGCGGGCCGTCCCCTCACGGTACGGCTTCGTGGCACGGCCGGCGGCGGCAATGGGAGTGGAGCGGAATCGGACAGCAACCCCGCGAATGGTGGCCCCGGCGGCGGCGGGGGGGCGGGCGACGATACGGGCGAGGTGGTCACCCTCTTTCCTGGCATCACGTACACCGCCAAGGTGGGCACGAATGGGGCCGGGGCGAATGCCGTGACGGAATTCCGGGAGAGCGGCGGGACGGTGCACCTGCAACTGAATGGGGGGGGGAACGGCACAACGCCCGGAGATAACGCACCTGGGACCGCCGGCAGCGGTGGCACGGTCGGCGTGGGCGCGAATGCGGTCGCCGGGAGCGCGGGTGGGGCTGGCGGGACCGACACCGGTGGGATTGGGGGATCGAGTAGTGCGCCGGCGACTGGTGGGGCTGGGGGCGGCGGCGGTGGGGGCGGGCGTGCCGCGGCGGCTGGCAGCGGTGGGAACGGCGCGACGACGGTCGATCAGTCCGGAGGAGCCGGCGGGACCTGGCAAGAAGATGGTCCTGGCGCCTCTGGCGCGTCCGCCTCGGGATCGGGTGGCACAGGCGGCACAGCAACGCCGTACGATGACGGCGGGGGCGGCGGCGGCGGCGGGGGCGGCATCCTCGTCGGCGGCAGCTACTACGGGGGCGGGGGTGGCGGCGGGGGTGGCAATGGCGGCAGCGGTGGGACCGGGGCACAAGGCGTGCTGGAGATTACGGTCGCGTGAGTCTGGCGACGCTCGACGGCAGGGCGTCGTCTGCACACGGGGCCGGCGTTGCCCGATCCCCCTCGAACCCTGAGGCGCGAGCGGGAGGGGGGCACGACGATGACACGCAGGGCAGAGAATCCCGATGTTTGAGTACACCACGGTGAACGTGCTGACGCTCCTGTCGATCGTCTTCGCGGTCGGGATGATGCTCGTCAGCGTCACGCGGTTCGTGACTCACATCGTGCAGACCTTGGCGCAACTCTCGGCCACGCTCTCGACGGTGACGGCGACCTTGGCCGAGCTGCATCAGCACATGGTGGCGGCGTCGGCCAAAAACGAGCAAGCCTTTCAGAAAGTTCTGCTGCGATTGGAATTGCTCGTCGGACTGGAACGCGCGGTGTCCGGTCAAATTCTCGCTGGAGGACCTGCTGCGATGGGCACGCGTGGAGCAGGGGGGATAACGCCGTGACGTTGACCCTCGAACTCTGGCAGGCCGGCGCGCTCTTCGGGGCGTACGGGGGCGCGATCATCTGGCTGATGCGGCTGCAGAACCGGACGGCATCGACCGCGACGGATCTGAGGAAACATGAGGAGGGGTGCGCGGCCCGCTACGCAGAAATGGCCACGCAGCGAACGGAGGACAGGGACCTTGCCGAGGGTCACCGCCGTGAAGACCGCGAATGGATGAAGGCGATCTCCAAGAAACTGGACCGGCTCATGGAGCGCGAGTCTGGTGGTGGTTGAAGAGAGAGGAGGGAACGAATGACGATCTTTGAGCAGGCGCAACGGTTCGTGGGCGAGGTCCAGGAGCTTCGCGGCGCTGAGCATGCCCCGTTTATTCAATGGTGCTTCGAGTGCTGTGGTTATGGCCCTGAGACGCCGGACGAAACCCCCTGGTGTAGCGCCTTCGTGAATCGGATCGCGTGGCTCCTCCGCCTCCCGCGCTCGAAGTCGGCCGCGGCTCGGTCCTGGCTCACGGTCGGGCGTCCAGTCGCCCTCGCCGAGGCGCGTGCAGAAAATGACGTGGTGATTCTGATGCGTGGCGGCGGCAATCAACCGGGCCCGGAGGTGACATCTGGCGCACCAGGCCATGTCGGGGTCTTTGCTGGCTATGACGCGACGACGGGGAAGGTGTCAGTGTTGGCCGGAAACCAGGCGAATGCCGTCACGATCGCCGACTTCGACGCCGACCGTGTGCTTGGAGTGCGGAGGCTGGCATGACGAAGTATGTGCCGGTGGCCGGCACGAATGCCGGCATGCAAGAGCACGCGTGGAATCGCGAGGGCTCGCTGTTTGCACTGTTCATGCGAGATCACGGCTTCGAGTGGTGCGGCGCAGCGTTCGGGTTCTGGAGCACGGCCCTGGCCGGCACGTTCTTCACGGGCAGCGGTCACCTGGCGTGGCAGTTCGGCGCGAAGCAGCTGCAGGCCCACGTCAATGCTCTTGACCACGAGGACCGCAACATCTGGGCGCACTCATGGGGCGGGGCGGTCGTGGCGTATCTCCTGGCGGACCCAAAGACCGAGCGGGTGCGGTCGGTCGTGACGATCGACACGCCGCTGCAGCGCAGGCTCGACCCGGTGTGGTACGCCGGGAAGCACAACCGCGACTATCACGAGCATCTGTTCTCCAAAGGGTGGGGCTCACGGATTCGGTTTATCGCCCAGCGCGGCCGCACGATGCGCGCGATGCCGTGGGCGGACCGGAACACGAACATCACGGGCGGGCATTCAGGCATGCTCAACCGGCAGCAGTTCATGCCGCAGGCGGCGCCGGTTGGTCATCGCGTCAGGACGCTCGATCGGAAGGCCGCGTGAAAGGCGTCGCGTTCACCGAGCCGCCACCACCACGTTCACACTGGTGGCGCCCTTCCCGGCCGGTAAAGCGTCAATTTCAGATTGAGACACTACCAACTACCACGCAGGCGGACTCCGCATGCCCGAACGGGGTAGTCGGCGGCACCAGGGGCGCGGCGGCGGGGGTTAATCCGCTCGGCGGCGGCCGTCTCTCGCCGGCGCTCGCGGTTGGCCTGGTGGTGATGTGGGGACGCTAAGACCGGATCAGGAAAACATGGCGGCGCCCTGGTACGCCCCAACGGCGTCAGGCCATCCAACGGCGACCGCGAACGGAAGCGAACGATGTCCAGTTGACGGTCCAGAGTGTTGTGTGTGTCGCCGCAAGCGGCTGGATGTGGGACACGACACCGACCGTTTGTGCCTGCCCCCCCACGGTTTCGGTGCAATGGCCGGAATCAACCAGCCCCAAGATCTAGGGGCTACGCGACAGGCTGAGCGGACGCCTATGCTGGCGGATCGGGCATCCGCCGAAAAGCCGGGCAGCATGACCCCCGTCAGCTACCTAGAGACATCCGTCCTTTACTGCGATGACAACATGCATCGCCTGGCCGAGTTCCCATCTGAGTGCGTAGACCTGATCTACCTAGACCCCCCGTTCTTCTCGAATCGCTCGTACGAAGTTATTTGGGGCGACGAGGCCGAAGTCCGGTCATTCGAAGATCGCTGGCAGGGCGGCATTAACGTCTACGTCAACTGGATACGTGAGCGCATCATCGAGATGCACCGGATCCTTAAGCCCACCGGATCTTTGTATCTTCACTGCGACTGGCATGCCTCGCACTATCTCAGGGTTATGCTGGACGAGGTGTTCGGCGCAAACCACTTCCAAAACGAGATTGTCTGGTGGTACCGGGGCGGTGGCGTCTCACCGCGTCGATGGGGCCGCCGGCACGACACGATCTTTTTCTACGCCAAGGGCCGTAAATGGACCTTTAATGTGGACCCCGTCCGCACGGAGTACTCTCCCGAATCGATGGAGCGCCTGCAGTACAAGGCGCGTGCGTTCCGTGGAGACCGAGTGTACGAGACCTACGAGCCTCATCCTCTCGGGAAGCACCCTGACGACGTGTTCGAGATTCAGCCGATCATGCCATCTTCAAAGGCGAGGCTCGGGTATCCAACGCAGAAGCCTCCAAAGCTCATGGACCGACTCATCCTGGCGTCATCAAATCCAGGCGACATCGTACTTGACCCCTTCGCTGGTTGCGGTATGTCGCTTCTGTCAGCGCATGAACAGAAGCGAAAGTGGATCGGCATCGACATCAGCCCTACGGCTGTGGAGTTGATGAAGCGGCAACTCTCGGCGGCCGGAGTACTGTCGGTGAAGGCCGTCGGACTACCGGTCACCGAAGAACAGCTCCACGCCCTCAAGCCGTTCGAGTTCCAGAATTGGGTTATTCAGCGATTCAACGGCACCCATTCGTCACGCAAGTCAGGCGACATGGGCATCGATGGAGTTTCGTTCTTTGAGCACCTACCGATCCAGGTGAAGCAATCGGCAAGAATCGGCCGCGAAGTGATCGATGGCTTCGAGACGGCTATCCAGCGAACGGGAAAGAAGCGCGGCTACGTCGTGGCATTTAGCTTTACGCGGGGAGCACACGAAGAGGTCGCACGCATCAAGAGAGTTGGTGTCACTATCGATCTCGTTACTGTCGCGAATCTATTGACGGACAAGAAGGATCTTGTAACACCTGCAGTCGGCGGTCTATTCGATGAAGTGCCCATGCCCGAACCGAGGCCATCTGATTCACGACCAACCGTGGATGAACTGATCCAGAGCGCGAAACGCGCCTCAGCAAATCCCTCCGATCGAGCCAGCGATGGCTAAGGCCAAGCCTCGAAGGACGTACAAGAAGCATCGCGCGGCATCCTAGGCTGCGAGTCTCGCAACGTTCACCAAGCGGCGGGGCTCGCCCTCCTGACTGTTCCACGTCCCACCGCTAAATCGACAGAACCGACACATAGTTCCGGGCGAGATCTTCCGGTATCCTGTGTGCCGTCGCGCTCGGCGAACAGCACGTTGTAGTTCTGATTGCTCTTGAACGGCGGGTCCAGGTAGACGAGGTCCACGCTCTCGTCGGGGATGTAGCGCCGCAGCACGTCCAGGTTGTCCCCGTAGTAGAGCGTGTTCATCGCGGCCGATTGTAGCGCGGAGCCTAGGGTCTTCTTTCAGGTTCAGCCAGCAGCGCGAGTCAGCCGAGCCATCGCGGGGGCCGGGCGCGGCGGCGGGCGTCAATCCGATCGGCGGCGGCGGCCTCTCCCGTGCCCCCAACCTATCTTGACGGCGCTCGCGGTCGGTCTCGTGGTGATGTGGGGACGCTAGAGGAGAGGCCTGGTCGTGTCGGGAGTGGCCACCCTTCAGCCCCCAACCTATCTTGATCCACTACCGGCAGTCACCTATCGAGGCTTGTTTCCCGTCATCGTGCAAGCGCAGGACGACCGTGCGATCAGCAAGCGGATCGCGGTCGAGGGCGGATCCGGCACCGGCCACAAGGTCACCCAGTCATATCGTGTGTCAAAATACAACATCTATTTGACATGGCCGTCAAAATGTCGTATATATTTGACATGCCATATGACGACAAAATAGGCAATCGGTATTCCCATATTCGATTCGGTAAACATTGGTCTTTGTCGGAATCATGCAACTATCTACTCGGCCGATGTGACGCCATGGTTGACTCGATTGGCCAGAGCCTTTTGCAGCCGGAACGTCGAAAAGAGCTTCTTGCTGTTTCGCTAATTAAGGGGGCGCAGGCTACCACCGCTATCGAAGGCAATACCCTCACTCGAGCCGAAATCGAGCAAGTCGCCGGAGGCAAATCGCTCCCGCAAAGCAAGGAGTATCAGGAGCGAGAGGTCAAGAACATCCTTGATGCGATGAACCAGATCTTTCGGGAGGTGGTCGCACATGACGGTCAGAGTGCGCTCATCACTGCGGACCTGATCAAACGGTTTCACGGTCTTGTTGGCGCTGAACTTGGGGAACACTTTGATGCTATTCCCGGGCGATTTCGCACAGACGCGCGCGTTGTTGGTCCGTACAAATGCCCTAGACCAGAACACGTTGAAGAGCTCGTGCGACGCTTGTGTGACTGGCTTCAGAACGAGTTTGGCTATGGCATCAAGCAGCCACAGTTTTTCGCTGATGCCGTTGTGCAGGCCATTGTGACTCACGTCTATCTCGAATGGATTCACCCCTTCGGTGACGGGAACGGCAGAACTGGCCGACTTCTTGAGTTCTACATCTTGCTACGCGCAGGCAACCCCGACCTCGTGTCTCACATCCTCTCCAATCACTACAACCAGACACGAGCGGAGTACTATCGACAATTGCACAACGCCAGCGAGACCCGTGATCTCACCGCATTCTTGGACTATGCCATTGAGGGCTATCACGACGGCCTAAAGGAAGTGCTGAGTGAGATTTCGGCCAGCCAGTTCGAGGTCTCATGGCGCTACTTGGTCCATACCAGATTCGCCGACAAGTCGTACCACAAGAAGAGCGTGTTCAAGAGACGTCGAAATTTGGCGCTAGCGATGCCATCGCCAGACAAGGCGCTGCTACCAGATGAAATCATGATGCGAACATCGGAGTTGACGCGACAGTATGCGCATCTAACGCAACGGACATTGCTTCGAGATCTTGACGAGCTACGGGCCTTGGAACTCATCCTCAGGTCCGAGGATGGACGATACCGAATTAACGTTGGCCTGCTGGCGCCTCATATCGCCCGTCGCAAGACCGGCAGTCAGGTGGCCAGTGTTGCATAGGGCGTTAGCCACGTCTCTACTCCATCGTGATCGCGCTCAGGCTGAGCCGTGACGTGGTGGAGACGTACCGCAGCACGGGCCAGGGCTGGCAGGCGCGGATGGCGCTGGCCGTCGGCCTCGTGGTGATGTGGGGACGCTAGGCGTGGAGGGCGCGGGACCGCGTTCGCCGGAAAGGCAGGCGAAGAGTTTACCCAAAAGTTTACGTTCTAATATAAATCGTTTTATATCTATTAGATAGTTAATAGAGACGCGGCTCTTTCAAGGCTGAAACCCGGGTTCGAATCCCGGTGGGGACGCCACCAATGTTTAGGTCCATTCCGGACACATGGGTTACAGATCATTCCGGCGACATAGGTAACACTTTCGGACCAAATGGGTTACCGATCGGTTCAAGGCGGCTGGTTTCGTCATCGAAGTAGCCGAGATCGTACTGCATGAAGCTCACGAGCCAGACGCGGTCGCTCACTTGCCGCACGCCGACGTTCTGGCCCGCGAACACCAAGCTCAGATTGATCTTGCGCCGTTTGTAGCAGATGCGGCCGCAGGTCGTCACGGTGGCCGTCCAGTCATGCCACGGATAGTCCAGGTCGCTGAGCCCCTGATACGGTCGAGGTGACGGCCGGTAGACCTCACCAGGGACCTGCAGGCCCAGCGCTTGATGGGGGCGTTCGTGGTTGAAGCGTTCGAGGAAGGCATCGAAGCGCGCCTGCTGTTGCAGGACGTTGGCCACGGCCGGCTTGGTGGCTTCGGTTTTCAACGTCAGATGCATCCGCTCGTGGCGGCCGTTCTGCTCGGGGTGCCCGGGCTGGATGCGCTCGATGTCGATCCCCAAGCGTAACCACCAGACCGACAACTTGCTGAGGCCATACAGGGCATTGGGGGACGCAAAGGGCACCCCATTGTCGGTCCGGATAGCGCTGGGGAGCCCGAAGTCCTTGAAGGTGCGCTCAAAGACGGCGAAGGCATACCGCTCCTGCGTCGTCGAGAGGGGGTCCATTCCGGACACATGGGTTACAGATCATTCCGGCGACATAGGTAACACTTTCGGACCAAATGGGTTACCGATCGGTTCAAGGCGGCTGGTTTCGTCATCGAAGTAGCCGAGATCGTACTGCATGAAGCTCACGAGCCAGACGCGGTCGCTCACTTGCCGCACGCCGACGTTCTGGCCCGCGAACACCAAGCTCAGATTGATCTTGCGCCGTTTGTAGCAGATGCGGCCGCAGGTCGTCACGGTGGCCGTCCAGTCATGCCACGGATAGTCCAGGTCGCTGAGCCCCTGATACGGTCGAGGTGACGGCCGGTAGACCTCACCAGGGACCTGCATGCCCAGCGCTTGATGGGGGCGTTCGTGGTTGAAGCGTTCGAGGAAGGCATCGAAGCGCGCCTGCTGTTGCAGGACGTTGGCCACGGCCGGCTTGGTGGCTTCGGTTTTCAACGTCAGATGCATCCGCTCGTGGCGGCCGTTCTGCTCGGGGTGCCCGGGCTGGATGCGCTCGATGTCGATCCCCAAGCGTAACCACCAGACCGACAACTTGCTGAGGCCATACAGGGCATTGGGGGACGCAAAGGGCACCCCATTGTCGGTCCGGATAGCGCTGGGGAGCCCGAAGTCCTTGAAGGTGCGCTCAAAGACGGCGAAGGCATACCGCTCCTGCGTCGTCGAGAGGGCGTCGCAGGTAATCAGGTACCGGCTGGCGAAGTCGGTGACGGTCAAGGGATAGCAGTAGCGTCGATTCGCGAGCATGAACTCGCCCTTGTAGTCGGCGCACCACAGGGCGTTGGGCTGCGTCGGCCGGGACAGCGTCGTGCCCTCGGCTCGATGGCGGCGCCGGCGGCGATGCGTCACCAACCCATGCCGATCCAGCACGGCATGGACCGTGCTGATCGCCGGACACTGCACCGCCGGGCACCGGCGGCGAAGGCGCTCGCGGATCTTGGGTGCGCCCCAATTGGGATACTCCCGCTTCAACCTGACGATCCACTGCTCAATAGCCAGCGGGAGCTGGTTGGCGTGTCGGTAGGGCCGCCGGCTCCGATCCGTCAGTCCGTGCACCCCACAGTCCTTGTAGCGGTCGTAAATCTTGTAGCCGGTCTTCCGGGAGATGCCGAACTCTTTACAGAGGGCCGCCATCTTCTCGCCATCGAGCCGGCGGGCTATGAATCGGAGACGCTCGTCCACGACATGACACTCCTTCCAAGGCATGACACCCTCCCATCTCGGGGGAGCGTGTCACCCATGTCTCCGGAATGAAATGTCACCCTTGTCTCAGTAAGGGCATTACAGGTGTTTTTGCAGTTTTAGCCCGTATTCATTGGGGTTTTTTCGATGTCAGGTGAACGGCCCCACTTCCCATGAGGCCCCTATTGAACCCGTGAAGCCCCTCAGATCGGGGTATCTCGTTCACTGTGGGTTCACGGTAAATCACCGTGTCTGGGGTCGTACTGGCAGTCCTGCCACGTCGGCCAGATCGACGCCGAGGTAGCCGGACATCTGATCCAGCGACCGCCAGCCGCCGATGATCTGGACCGTGCGAATACTCTGGCCGTGTTCCGTCAGCATGCGCGTGGCGCCGCTGGCCCTGGTCAGGGTGTGCCAGACGAAGCCGTGGTCCTTGAGTCCCCACGGCAGCCCAGCGCGTAACGCCGCCCGTCGCACGATCTTGAGAAACCACGCGTTGCCGCTGTCCCTATTGGGATGGAAGCGCGACTGCCACGTCGGGAAGAAGTAGCCGCCGGGCGTCTTCGGCATCCGTGCCTGCAAGACCTTGGCGGCGCGCGTCTGGAGGACCGTGGGTCCGGTGAGTGGCACTTGGTGCGGTCCCGTCTTCGTGTCGATGACCAGGCGTGCCCCGTGGTGCTCGTGTCGGCGGAGCATCACGAGATTCATCTGCCGGAGCAGGGTGCCCACGCCGACGAGATACAGATCTCGAATCTCGTCATCGCCGAGCTCCGTGAGCAGCTTCACCTCGTCGGCGTGGGTCATCGTGCGCTTCGGGGCGATGCGGGCTGTCTTCCGTTTCACGTGCGCCAGCGGATTCACTTCGACGTGTTCGCCGACGGCTGCGTTGAGGATGGCTTTCATCACGGCCAGCTCGCGCCCGATCGTGCTGATCGAGACGCCATCGTTCAGCCGGGCGGTCTCGTATTCCTTCCACCGTGCCGGCCGAATCTCCGGAAGCGTCAGCGCGGAGAAGTGCGAGCGGAGCGTGGCGAGGATGACGCGCTCGCGTGGGGCGCTGCGATGTCGCGCGGTGTGGTGCGTCTCGTACCATGCGGAGACCGTCGCGAAGGTGGCACCCGTGCTGACCGGGAGCCCGACGCGCTGCCGAGCGAGTTGCACCATGCGCGCGTGGTACACCTCTTCGGCCTGGGCGCGGGCCAGCAGCCGCTTCTCTGATGTGGGCGCGTCGCGCCGGATCCCGGTGGACTCGCGACGGCGTTCAGTGCCTTCGAGCAGCATCCACCAGAACGGGCTGTCGCTCTTCTCGTAGAGGCTCACGGTGTTAGACTCGGCAGAGACGGAAGCAGAACGATGAGTGAACAGTCTGTGACGCTCTTGGACCGCGGGTTCTCGCTCATCATCGCGTTCCTGCTGCCAGGCCTGATCGCGTTGTTCGGCGTCGCCACCGTGGATACGACGGTACGGGCATGGTTCAGCGGCGCCCAGACCGGCCCGGCGTTCGTGGGCCTGCTGTTCGTGCTCCTAGCCGCGTTTGCGTTGAACCTGGTCATCACGGCTGTGCGCTGGTTCCTCTTCGAATACATCTCATGGCCGTTCGTCGGCTGCTCCATCATTCCCGCATCGCCGGCGTTCGATCAGAAGAATCGGAAAGACCACGAAGCGCAATTCATCGACCTGCGGCACCAGTTCTACTACCACTACCTCGCCTACGCGAACACTGCGGTCGCCCTCCTGCTGGGTGCGGCCGCGTGGCGGTTCCTGGCAGCCGAGACTCCGGCTCTCAACACGACGCTCGCGGTCTTCGGCGTGGCCCTGGTCACCAGTGTCATCCTCACGCTCGCCGCCCGAGACGCCATCCACCGCTACGATGAGCGCACGAAAAGCTTGATCGGTCTGGAGTCGACCGCTACTTCTTAGGCGGTGGCTTCGGCGGTGGCCGCCGTCGGCTGGCAGGCAGCCTCACAGTGTCCGCCCCGTCCACATCACCCGCCCGCGCACCACGGCGTCCTTGAGCCATCGCGCCGCCCTACGGCTCCCGCGGGTGCGCCGCGTCCCACTCGCGCGCGCGGCGCTGCGCCTCGCTCCGGCCCTCAGGCGTCAGCCGCTCGGCCAGGTCGTCGCGAGCCTCCACCGCCGGCTCGCGCAGCTCACCAGTCAACCGGGAGGCGGCCAGATTGAGCCAGATATGGGCTGTCACGTCGTCCTGCGGAACGCCTTCCCCGTTCATATACATGAGCCCCAGGTTGTACTGCAGTTTTCCCATTCGGGAAGGAGTCCCAAGCCAGCGTTGCAGAAGCGCCACGTCTCCGACGGCGGATTGGCTCGCCGGAACCGTAGCACTCCACCTAGTCCTAGCCAATTCAGAAGGATGTGTGGAGACTGACCTGGATCTGCCCCTTCGAGCCACCTGGTAACGTCTGGATCATGTAGCCGGCCTGGACTTGGGACTGGTCGCTGACTCCGAAGCCAAGTGCGGTGTAGAACCGGTTGCGGTCGAAGCGCTCTGCAGTCCTGCCTCGCCCGATTTCGAGTTCCCCGTTTATGAAGACTTCGTTGTACAGCGCCAGGTAAATAGACCTGTTTCCGGTCCCTCGTCCATTCAGCGCGACATCGCCGAACAGGGCGTAGCGAAACCGTGTCCGGAAGTCCTGGCCGTCAACCCAACGCTGTTCGTACCGGTAGCGGTGGCGCAGAGAAACGACCCGTCCCAAAGGCTGGCGAAGCAACGCCTCCTGATACAGGCGTCGCTCTGCGCTGGTCTCGTCGCTGTCGCCGAAGGCCCCGCTCGTGATGTGCGCCACACCACCAGTTACTCGCACAGGAGATTCGGGCAAGTCGTAGGTCAGGCCAGCCCGGATCAGCAACTGCTCCAGGTCGCTTCCCAGATTCCAGTTGCGGTGCTGCACGTCACCCTGTAATCCCACCGACGCGGCGGCGAAGCGAGTCGACCAGAACAGCATGTACCAGGCGCCGAGCTCGTCCCTATCGACCGGCGTCTGCGCCAGGGCCGCACCGGGCAACAGCATCGCGTCGGCGAGAACAAGGGCGCCGATCAACACGCGCAGCATCGGTCAGATGAAGCGCACGACGCCGGTGGAGACGTCATACATCCCGCCCACGATTCGGACCTCTCGTTCCTGCTCCATCGTGGCCAGTACGGAGCTTTCTCGGCGAATCTCCGCGATCACCATGCGCACGTTCTCTTCGGCAACCCCGTCGACGTAGTCGGCGTTGTTGACATCGCGCTCGCCTTCGATCGCCTCCACGGCTGGGTCGATCTTTTGCACGAGCTGCGTGAGATTGCCGAGCCGGGCGCTGCTGATGGCCCCCTTCACGGCACCGCACGAAGTGTGTCCGAGGACGACCACGAGCTTCGCTTCAGCGAGTTGACAGGCGAATTCTAGGCTGCCGAGTACTTCGGTGTTCACGATGTTGCCGGCGATCCTGGCCGCAAAGATATCCCCGATCCCCTGATCGAAGACCGTCTCGATGGGGACTCGAGAATCGATACACCCGAGCACAACAGCGAACGGGTACTGCCCGGCGGCGGTCGCTCGAATCTGATCGCTGTAGTCGCGACTGACAGGAGTCCCGGCGACGAATCTCGCGTTGCCGTCGGTAAGGAGCGTGAGGGCGGCGTCAGGAGTGAGGGCAGCCTGTGACGCAGCATCCTGGGCCGGCACGAACCCCTGGTCGACTGCCGCCTCGGCGGGCGCCGAATCGGCCGAGGGTTCAGACGCGGAGCATCCCGCCAGGGCCAGTCCGGCGGCCGATAGGCCAAGACGTCGTCCAAAGGCTCGGCGCGACGTTGTTGGCAGCGTGCTTGAAGTGCCGGCAGCGGGCACGGGTGTGATCCTATTGAACATCTCGTTTTCTCCTTGTTCGGCCGTATGGGCGGCGGCGAATGGGTGAAGTGTAATGAAGCGTTTATGAAAATATGCCAGAGGCCGCATCGGCGTGCCAGACCACTGTGTGTACTGCGCAGTGGCGTTCCCCTGCTCGGCGACCAGCCGGAACCACCGCATGGCCTCGGCATCGTCTTGCGGCACGCCCAGACCGGTGGCGTACATTAACCCGAGGCCGTGCTGCGCGTTGGCGTCACCCTGCTCGGCGCGCACGCGTACATCGGCGATCGCTTCGTCTGGCGGCGTCTGCGCCTGCGCCGGCAGGCTCCCCGCAAGGCCCAGCGCCACCACGACGGCGGCGAGCACTAGCACTGCTGGGTGTCGCACCAGATTCTTCATCGCATCTCCCGGTACGCGAACATCCGCGCGGCCACCTACGTGACTTCGCTCACTCTCTCAGGCGGCGTCGCCGGAGACGCGCCGGCCCGCAATCGCCTCGCGCAGCCCTTCGAGTAAGCCTTCGAGTTTGGCTTGACCCTGCTCGACGGCCGCCACGCGCGTTTCGAGGGCACGCACGTCGGTGCGGACCTGCTGGATGTCGGTGCGGACCTGCTGGATGTCGGTGCGGAGGTCGTTCCGCAGGTTCCGCTGCGACGTGGCCAGCAAACCAGCCAGCGCGACGCCCACGGCCAGAATCGCAATCAGTTCAGCGCTCATGTCAGTCTCTCCCTCCTACGCGAACGCCCGCGCCGCCCACTTCACCTCGCTGGTCACGGCTCGCGCGGGTGCGCGGCGTCCCACTCGCGCGCTAAGCGCTGGGCCTCGGCGAGTTGCTCGCGGGTCATCTCGGCGGCGAGGTCGTCGCGTGCCTTCACCCTGGTCTCTCGAACCTCACCAGTTGAACGGGAGGCGGCAACGTTGAAACACATGTACGCCTGTACGTAGTCCTGCGGCAGGTCCCGGCCGGTGGCGTACGCGACTCCGAGGTCATACCGCGCCTCGCCCTCGTCTTGCATCGGAAACTGGTGGAGATATTCGGGCTCGTTTATGCTCAACTTCAGGTCTATAACCTTTATCTTCTCGGCAACATGTTCGAAGTTCCGATCGAGTGTTACTAACCACGCCTTTTCGAGACTAGCAATACAGGCAAATATCAAATCTGCGCCTCTTAGTCGGTCGAAGCCACCCATTCTGACTAATTCGGCGCTTTCCCTCATGAATTTCACATCAATATCGTAGAGCCTTTCATTAGGACCGATAAGCCGAAAGTCACGTACCATTCGCCCGTCCTCTCGGTGAAGTCGCGACACTGCCGCGTTAATTTCAAATACCGCGATAGTGGGAATGATGTTCTCGTAGGGGCCTACTATGCAGCCATCAGCAAGGTCTTTCCATAGGCTGTGGCCTGGAGAATATCCCCGTTCGTTCGGCTCTTTGATGTTCATGAGGGCGGATGTGTCCCACACGAGCTTCAACATCGGTTGAAAACCTCCATCGTCGACTTACACAACTCCCGCACCATCCACCTCCTCTCACCGATCCTCACAGCGTCCTCCCTGTCCACATCACCTGCCCGAGCACCACGGCCCCAAGGGCTGGTCGGCGGCTACTCGGTTTCACCAATATCTCATATTGACTACCTGGATCGGTGGCGAGTTTTCTATGAGCACCGCTGAACCCTGTTCAATCAACGATCACCCCGCCATGCGCAAACGGCGATGGAGGAACCAGGGATGGACCGGAGACGCGACGCGTGTTTGCTGGCAAGGCGATGTCGGCATATGTCTCCCCGCGTTCGCGTGTGTAGGCGAAGTTCCCATGGTGCTTCTCTTGCACCGTGTACTGCCTGTTCGGCGGCGGCTCAACCTGACTCGATTCTCCCACCGCGGTATGCCAAAATCCGAGTGCGTGGGTCAATTCGTGCGCAATCAAGAAGTCGATATTCAAGTCTGCCCTTATACGTCCGCCGAAGGCCAAGACGATGCACCCAATTTCGGCGCCCAGTTTAGCTTGCCCAAGGTAATCGCCCGGGATCAAACCTTCGCACGCCTTAGTTTTGCCAGCGACCCCCGACTCCTGTTCCCCTCCTTCAAACGTGATCCAGCCACGCTCGCTACGCTGGCGATCGAGGTCACCCGTGACAACACGGCCGGCATAGGGAACGCCTGTCAACTCCGCTATTGCCCGGGGCGCAATGTCTTCGATTTGAGTGACATAATTTGCAGGCATGCTTGTCGTGAGGATGAACACGTTCGGCGACGTGGTCGGCAACCGCCACAGGATGCGTTGATCTATTGGCTCTCCGCACGTTGCGCTCGGGCAGTCGTAGTCGTTGAACGCGAACTCCTTCCAGTACGCATCATCGTAGTACGCGGCCGGCGTCGGGGGAGGCGGAGGCGGAGGAGTCGTTGGCAGAGTAGGACTGGTTGGCGTGGTTGGTCCACCGCCGCAGCCAGTGGCGGCGGCCATCACCAGCGCTGTCAGCACTAGCAGCAGACCCACCGGCGAACGTGGCGGACCGGTGAGATTTTTCTGGAGTCCTCTCATCGCTGCTTCTCATCGCGTGTCCGCAGGGTTCCGGCCTGGGCTACGCGCAGTTGGCGAGTATTAAGACTGGAGAGTGCTCCAACCGGAGTCGGAGAATATACCGCCGACTGATCTAGATTTAGAACGTCCGCGCCGCCCCACTTCACCTCGCCGTTCCTCACAGCGTCCGCCCCGTCCACATCACCTGCCCCAACACCACGGCGTCTCGTGGCCACGGCACCGGCTTGTACGCCGGGTTGTCGCTGACCAACCGCCAGCCGTCGTCGGTGCGGTGGAGCCGCCTGACGCTTGTGAAGTCATGGCAAGTCGACACACGATCCATAGTTGTTTGGACGGCAACGTCCTAGTCGGCCGAGAGTCTTGATGAGTCCGATTACGAACCCGTGTTTCGAGAACGCGAGAATCCCGTACTTTGAACACGATGGCCAGAATCTACACGTCACGCCTCGACGCTGGAGATACGGTGACAGCCAGGATTGATAGATCCGAATAGCGGCGACGGCCCAGTGAGTCATGGCAGGAGTTCCCTATACTTCGTGAACCACGTCTTCGGCCTTTACTGCACGCGACCCACACTTAGGGCACTGGCCGAGGTCCGTCGGCTTCTTCATGAAGAGCGTTGCTAATCCGCAAGTCATGATTGCGCATCCTGCTCTTTGCATGGTCTCTCCGGCTTGTTGCATCTTTTGACCGGGGAGATAGTGCCAGACGTGTTGGCATGACTGACATGTGGCCCTGACTTCCTTGACATCTGCCATCCGCGCACCGCTCCGTTTCTTCAGAACGTCCTGGCCGCCCACTTCACCTCGCCGATGACCTCGGCGTCATCCGGCCAGCGGCGTGTCGGCCAGAGTATCGCTACGGCTCGCGCGGGTGCGCGGCGTCCCACTCGCGGGCGCGGCGCTGTGCCTGGCTCCGGTCCTCAGGCGTCAGCCGCTCGGCCACGCCGTCGCGGGCCTTTGCCGCCTGCTCGCGCTGCTCACCCGGTGACCGAGAGGCGGCAAGGTTGAACCACATGTGCGCTTGGACGTAGTCCTGGGACAACGCCGCGGCCGTTGGCGTACATGAACTCGAGGCTACAACCTCCGCTCCACGCCTACCGCTCACCTGCAACGCCGTCTTGGCCCCACACGACAAGTCTCCGTCGCTAGGGCGACCCACGCGCGCGCCCGGGCAGTTTTCACTGACCCTGCGCGGACCGTTCGACTTCGGTCGCCCTCGCGAGCGCCGCCAGCGCTTCAGCGGACAGCCCTCCACCGGCGCCGGTCACGTTGGCCCACGACCGCGACGGCGTGTACGCCGTCGAGCCGGACTCCTGCGAGATCCACCACCGGACGTTCTGAGGAACGGTAACTAGTTCGATTTCGGGGCAGTTCGCCATCTGGTAGATGCCCTCGGAGCCATCGTTGCCGACCCCGCTTCCGAGCACTTCGTTGACGATGGGCGTTTTGGGGCTGCCGCTGCCTAGCTCCGGCATACTACGGCAATATACGACGAAGATAGCCGCTTCGCCCGAGTACGACGATCGGGCGCGAACACGCACGACCCCAACCGGCTTGCGGAATACCTCCGAACCGGTTCCCGACCTCGACCAAGCGCCCCCGGGTGTCCCGGGTGCCGGGAATCCGCCGCCCGCCTCTTGGCACCGGATCTGGAAGACGAGACGCCCCGCTGGAAACTCATCGATGCGCCCGCCGTTGCAGGTCGATCCCACAGGAGGGACAAACGTCGGCATCATGGATTCTTGTCCGGCTGCGGGAATGCAGTTGTACGCCCGCGTGGCGCCTTCGTCATATCCATGACAAGTGAAATCGAGCGCGGACGGCACGGTCGGCTGTTGCGCGGCGGCAGATTGCAGAGCGAACAGGACGACTCCGACGACGGCGAGCGTCCGGATGTTCCCCAAAGTAAGACCCAGCGCACCAGCGCGCATCATGTTCTCTCTCATTCCAAAACCCCTTCTCACAATGTCCGCCCCGTCCACATCACCTGCCCGACGCGCCTACCGCTCACACGCGCGTCCGTCATTGTCCCGGTCCATGCGCCGCGTGTAGGCACAGTGACCGCGCGGCACTCCATTCGGGTGGTCTCGGCGGAGCGCGGTGCAGTTCCGGTACGGGCCGCAGGCGGCCCGCACGGCTGGCCGTGGTGCCGAGGGTGTCGCTAAGCTGCGAGCAGAGCCCCCAGATTCGCAGACGACGCCATCGCTGTCCCCATCGCGCATGTGACGGTATGCTGGGTGACTGCGGCTCACGGGGGCGATCCCGTGCGCCCACGCCTCGGCGCAACTGATCGTCCCGTTGCGGTTGTCGTCCCATTGGGTGAGCGCCTCGCCGTCTTGAGCGTCTACCGGGTCGGCGACGGGTGGAAGGGCGCCGGCACGAGCGAAGACGATGAGGTCGGTCGACCCGCAGCCGGCGAGCACGGCGTCAAGTGCTTCGGTCTCGCGGCGGTCGATGGTGAGCCCGTACTTACGGCGGACCTCCACGACGCGCTGGGCGAACCAGCACCGGTTCTGGTCGGGCAACCACTCCGCACCGTCGCGGTCGCGCTTCTGGTTACGATTCACACTTGGAGCCGCCAGCGTCAGGTTTAGCAGATCGCTTGCGAAGCGCCGCCGCGTCGCGCCGTCGGCCGCACACAACCCGCTGTCGTGAGCCTCAGATCGGGCGACCATGTGCTCGATGTCCGTCTCTCTGTCGCTGGCGAACCACCGTCCCGTGTACGGACCGTAGACGCCACCGAGTTGGGCGACAATCTGGTCTTCGACCGACTGCGGGTAACGATAGTCGTCGGCATCGTAGGGTGAGCAGCGCACTTCCGGCGCGACCACCAAGCCTCGCCACGAGGTCTGCGCGACGATCGTCGAGAATGATGCAGTGAGTGCCGCAAGGCTGAGGGCGACGCCCGCGAGTACAGTACGACAACAATGACGTCCCATCGCTCCTCTTCTCCTTCTTTCCAAAACGTCCGTGCCGCCCACGTCACCTCGCCGATGACCTCGGCGTCATCCGGCCAGCGGCGTGTCGGCCAGGGTATCGCTACGGCTCCCGCGTGTGCGCCGCGGCCCACTCGCGCACGCGGCGCTGCGCCTCGGCGAGTTGCTCGGGGGTCAACTGCTCGGCCAGAGCGTCGCGCAACGCGATGGCGCGCTCGCGAATGTCTCCCGCGGACCTGGAGGCGGCGAGGCCGAACGACACGTACGCCGACATGGCGTCCTTCGGCAAGCCGCGCCCATCGGTGTCCACCATCCCATGGATGGCGCGGATCCCGGCCGGGTCCACGTGGTAGGCCCCAGGGAGGAGGACCGCGAGGCCGCCGACGACAACCCCAGCGGTCACGGCTAAGAGCGCTGCTGTCATGCGAACCATGGTGTACTTCCTATCGAACGTCCGCGCCGCCTACTTTACCTCGCCGATAACTTCAGCGTCGGCGGGCCACCGCAGCGTGGGCCATTCCTGCTTGTTCGGGTTGTCGCTCACCAATTGCCAGCCGTCGTGCCGCTACGGCTCCCGCGGGTGCGCACCGCGACGAGACAGTCCGTGGCGCCGAAGGTGAAGTCGTGAGTCATCTGTCAGGACGCTAACACGACCCTAACGCTGCTTCCGCGTTCCGGTGATCTTCACTTGTGCAGGGTTTTTCGAAAATGAGTGATCGATAATGCACCAGAGCGTTCTTGTTTTGAGCAGTTCTACAAAATCAGGATTTTTTAGGATGAAGCCAGTCCATTCTCTACCAACCTCTAAGCAAAAAGGTAATGGTGAGCCTTGAATCTTTTCATGCTTGATGAGGAGGGAGGGGTATTTAATCCCAATCCATTTCTTCTTTAATCTATTCCATCTGGGATTGTGTTCCTGGAATGAGACGTGCGTTAGTGTGGTTGGTGCTGTCCCGTTGTTGCGAACTGTAATCCTAAAAGCCCCGTCACTAGGTGGAGAAGGCACAAGAAGCATGTGGGGGGAAGCGGACAACTCTAGCTTAGCAGGCTGCTGAAAAACTCCGTGAAATGGGATCGACAGATCGATCCCGGCGTACTACCATGCTCCCAACACCGCTGAAGGGAGCCCCATCATGCGCGGACACGATGAGCAAAGCACTCACATGTTCAGCTACCTGTCGCCGGAACAGCGCGTGCCAGCCGACCATCCGCTCCGCGCGGTTCGCGCGCTGACGGACGAAGCGCTGAGAACGATGTCGCGCAGGTTCGCCGGCCTGTACGCCAACACAGGGCGTCCGTCGATCCCGCCGGAACAGCTGCTGCGCGCGTTGTTGCTGCAGGTGCTCTACACGGTGCGGAGCGAGCGGCTGCTGATGGAAGAGCTCAATTACAACCTGCTGTTCCGCTGGTTCGTGGGCTTGAATTTGGACGACCCGGTTTGGCATCCCACCACGTTTACCAAGAATCGCGACCGGCTGCTGGCGGGCGATCTCGCGGCCGCCTTCTTTGATGCGGTGCAGGCCCACGCGCGGGCGGCCGGGCTGCTCTCGGACGAACACTTCACTGTGGATGGGACCCAATTGGAAGCGTGGGCCAGCCTGAAGAGCTTTCGGTGCCGGGACGCGGCGGAGAGCGACCCGCCCGATGACCCCGGGAATCCCACGGTCAACTTCCACGGGGAGCGGCGGCGCAACGACACGCACCAGTCGACGACCGATCCGGAGGCGATGCTGCCTCGGAAGGGCCAGGGGAAGGAAGCCAAGCTGGCGTATCTGGGCCACGTGCTGCTGGACAATCGACAGGGACTTGTCGCCAACGTCTGCGCGACTCACGCGACGGGGACCGCCGAACGCGAGGCAGCGGCGCTGTTGCTGGAGGCCAGCGCGCCGCCGGGCAGCACGGTCGGGGCGGACAAGGGCTACGATGTGGCAAGCTTTGTGGCCGCTGTCCGTATCCGGGCCGTCACGCCCCACGTTGCTCAGAAGGTCCGCTGGAGTGCGATCGATGGCCGGACCACGCGGCATGCGGGCTATCACGTCAGTCAGCGGAAACGGAAACTCGTAGAACAGGTCTTTGGCTGGATGAAGACCGTCGGCGGCTTGCGCAAACTCCGGCATCGCGGTGTCGCCCTCGTGGATTGGCAGCTTACCTTCGCCGCCACGGTCTATAACTTGGTCCGGCTGCGGAATCTGGAGGCGAGGTGTCCCTGATCACCGGCCGCGCGTGTCGCCGGCCCCTTGATCGGGGCCAGCGCACAGCCGTGCGCACCGTTGTCGGTCGGTGGTGACTCGCATGATCCTTAGAAAACGGCCCGATCACCCGGGTTCTTCAGCAGCCTGCTAGGAGGCTTTCATTCGTCAGGTCGCAATACTCGGCGCCGGCGGATGGGGAACGGCTCTTGCCGTCCATCTCGCGCACGCGGGCCACGACGCCTGCTTGTGGGCGCGTGATCCTGCGCTCGTTGCCGACATGTCTGCGCGGGGGGCGAACGCCGTCTATCTTCCGGACATCCGGTTTCCTGCTGGATTGCGGGTGACCGGAAACCTTGAGGACGCGCTGCGTGACGCAGAACTCGTTGTCGCGGCGGTGCCCTCCCACGGCACGCGCGCGATTGTGAAACGCGCTGCGCCGCTGGTTCGCCCTGGCGCGACAGTGGTGAGCGCCACAAAGGGGCTGGAGCAGGAGACGTTGTTCCGCATGTCCGAAGTGATTAGGCAAGAGCTTGGCAGCGAGGTCCTTGTCGCGGCGCTCTCGGGTCCGAGCTTCGCCGCGGAGCTTGCGCGCCAGCTGCCGACGGCGGTGTCGGTGGCGTCGGATGACGTGGACTGCGTCGAGCGGGTGCAGGCCGACTTCCGGACCGGATATTTTCGACTCTATGGCACGACAGATGTTATTGGCGTGGAGATCGGCGGTGCGCTGAAGAACATCATTGCAATCGCGGCCGGTGTGACCGAGGGACTGGCACTCGGGCACAACGCCATGGCTGGGCTCATTACGCGAGGGCTCGCCGAGATTACGCGGCTCGCGTGTGCCGCTGGCGCGCAGCGCGATACGCTAGCGGGGCTGGCGGGTCTCGGGGACCTTGTGCTGACCTGTACCGGGGCCCTGAGCCGCAATCGGCACGTTGGTATTGAGCTGGCGCGTGGTCGTTCCGTTGAGGATGTGCTCTCGGGAATGAAAATGGTGGCCGAGGGTGTCCGTTCCGCGAACGCCGCGCTGGCCCTCGGCGCGCGCCACGGAGTCGAGTTGCCGATCACCGCCCAAGTGGCCGAACTCCTGGCCGGGAGAACAGACGCGCGAACGGCCCTGTACGACTTGATGCTGCGACCGCAGCGCACCGAGGCGGGGTAGATGCGAGACCCCAGGGAGGGACGTGGCGTTTCTTGACCGCCTGCGCGACGGCCTGAGTCGTACGAAGCACCAGATCGTCGGCCGGTTCGACGAGATCGTGCGCCGCGCTGATGCCCAGCTGCCCGGCAACCCAGAGATAGACGTCGAGACGGTTGAAGCTCTTGAGGAGCTATTGCTTTCGGCCGATGTGGGGGTGGCCGCCACTGGTCGGATCGTGGGCGCCGTTGCCGCCCGCGCGCGCCGCGGCGAAAGCCTTCGCGATCTCGTGAAGAACGAGATACGCCACATCTTCGACGCGGTGGACCCAACCGGTCATGAGGTCGGCGAAAGCGGTCGGTCTGACCAGCGCCAGCCGGCTCGCAGCGACCAGTCGAGCGGACATGTGTCACATGTGGTGCTGGTGGTCGGCGTCAATGGCACGGGCAAGACCACGACCGTTGGCAAGCTGGCGGGCCTTCTCACGTCCTCAGGCAAACGGCCCCTGGTCTGTGCTGCCGATACCTTTCGTGCGGCGGCCGTCGAGCAGCTCGCGATCTGGGCCGAGCGCGCGCACGTGGAGATCGTCCGGTCCGAAGAGGGGTCGGACCCCGCGGCCGTGGTGTTTGACGCGATTCAGTCCGGGAAGGCCCGTGGCTGCGATCCGATTCTGGTGGATACCGCCGGGCGCCTGCATACGCGTGCGAACCTGATGAGCGAGCTCGACAAGATTCGACGCGTGGCGGGGCGCGCCGCTGAAGGCGCGCCACACGAGGTACTGCTCGTGTTGGACGCGACCGTGGGACAGAACGGTCTGACACAAGCGCGCGAGTTCACGAGTGTGGCCGGTGTCACTGGCGTCGTTCTCACGAAGCTTGACGGCACCGCGAAGGGTGGCATTGCCGTGGCGATTGCCCACGACCTCAAGTTGCCTATCCATTACGTGGGCGTTGGTGAGGGCATGGACGATCTCCTGCCGTTCTCGGCTGAGGACTACGTCGACGCCTTGTTTCAGCAACAGTGGTAGACGGCGCGAAATGGATGCGGCGGGCGCTCGACCACGCAAGGCGGGGACTCGGTCGCACGGCGCCCAATCCTGTGGTCGGTGCCTGCGTCGTGACCAGCGACGGCGTGGTGGTCGGCGACGGCTGTCATGAGAGTGCGGGAGGTCCGCACGCAGAGGTCGTTGCGCTCGAAGAGGCCGGCGCGCGCGCGCTGGGCTCGACGCTGTACTGCACGCTTGAGCCGTGCGTGCACACGGGACGGACAGGGCCATGCACCACGCGCATCGTCGCCGCAGGTATCACGCGGGTTGTCGCGGCGATGGAGGATCCTTTCCCGCGTGTTCGCGGACGTGGGTTCGCCGCGCTCCGCGAACAGGGCGTTTCGGTGGATATCGGTGTTGAGCGCGACGACGCCATACGGTTGAATCAGCCGTTCCTGACAATCCTGCGTGAGCGCCGACCGTTTGTCATCCTGAAAGCGGCGACCAGCCTCGACGGGCGCCTCGCGGAGATGGCCGGAGTGCGCACGCAGTTGACGTCAGCAGCCGCGCTACGGCATGCGCACTATCAGCGCGCGCAGGTGGACGCGATCGCCATCGGGTCAGGCACGCTGCTTGTTGACGACCCGCTGCTCACCGCACGCCTGGTCTATCGTGCGCGGCCGCTCACCCGTGTCGTCTTTGACCGGCGACTGCGTGCGGCCCCGGAAGCGCGGATCTTTTCTACGCTGGCCGATGGACCCGTGATAATACTCACGTCTCGCGACGCGGTGCGCCAGCACGGCGAGCGGGCTCGCGCGCTGGAGGAGAGGGGGGGCGACGCTATTGGCCATCGAATCGCCGAACATCGCGGTGGCGGTGCGCGCACTGGGGCGGTGCGGGATTCAGAGTCTCCTGGTCGAGGGAGGCGCCACCTTGCATCAAGCTGCCTGGGATGCGGGCATCGTCGACTACGCCCACTTGTATGTCGCGCCGACATTGCTCGGTTCTGGTGGACCGGCACTCCTCCCAGGCAACGCATTCGGACCTGCGTCGCTGCTTGACCGGCGGGTCCACCAGCTTGGACCCGATGTGTTGATCGAAGGGTATGTTCACAGGCCTGATTGAATCAGTTGGTCACGTGGAGGACGCGACGATCGCCGATGGCGGTGTTCGGCTGCGCGTTCGCACGTCGCTGGCCGCGGAGATGCGCCCGGGAGACAGCCTCGCGGTCAATGGCGTGTGTCTGACGGTCGTCACCGCGGACACCGAGACGGTGCTCGCCGACCTGGGGCCGGAAACCGTGCGACTGACCACACTCGGTGGTCTGCCGACCGGTCGCCCAGTAAATCTGGAGCGCGCGCTGCGGGCGGACAGTCGCTTCGGCGGGCACTTCGTTCAGGGACATGTGGACGGTACCGCCGAGCTGACGGGCGCCCGCGCCGACGGGGATGCGCACTGGCTGACGTTCCGTTTCGACGAAGCACTCGCTGCCTGTGTCATCGTGAAGGGCTCGATCGCGGTGGACGGCGTCAGCCTCACCGTCGCGGCGCTGAGGCGCGGCGAATTCGATGTCATGATCGTGCCGTTCACCTGGCAATACACGAATGTTCGGGCGCTGCAACCGGGCGACCGGGTTAACCTCGAATGCGATATGGTGGGGAAGTACGTTGTTCGAGCCACGGAGATTGCCCTGGCAGACAGATGACAACAAAGAAGTCAAGAATTCGCATAGCCCGGCGTAAGGGTCCGTTCGCTCCGATCGAGGAAGCCATCGAGGCGATCGCGCGCGGTCGCATGATCATCGTGGTTGATGACGAGGACCGCGAGAACGAGGGTGACCTCACGATTGCTGCGGAGAAGATTACGCCCGAGGCCGTCAACTTCATGGCCAGACTCGGCCGCGGCCTCATCTGCATGCCGATGACGGCCGAGCGGCTCGACCAGCTTGAGCTGCCGCTGATGGTGAATCAAAACACCACAGCTCTGAAGACCGCATTCTGCGTGACCATTGAGGCCAAGCACGCCGTAAGCACTGGTATTTCGGCCTCTGATCGGGCGGCGACGGTGCGCGCCGCGATCGACCCGAAGACGAAGCCATCCGACCTGGCGCGGCCGGGGCACATGTTCCCGTTGCGTGCCCGTGACGGCGGCGTGATGGTGCGAGCGGGCCAGACCGAGGCAGCCGTCGATCTTGCGAGGATCGCCGGTCTCTACCCAGCCGCCGTGATCTGCGAAATCATGAACGAGGATGGCACGATGTCCCGCGTGCCGGAATTGTCGAAGTTCGCGAAGAAGCACGGCCTGCTCATGATTACGATCGCGGATCTGATCAAGTACAGGATGCGGACCGAGCGGCTCGTGAAGCGCGCTGCCTCAGCCGAGCTCCCTACCAAGCATGGACTCTTTCACATTGTGGCATTCGAGAATCAGGTCGACAGCGACACGCACATCGCGCTCGTGCGTGGCGATATCGGCGACGGCAAAGACGTTCTGGTTCGCGTGCATTCGAAGTGTCTTACAGGAGATGTCTTTCACTCAGGGCGGTGCGATTGTGGCGCCCAGCTCGAGAAGGCGCTGGCCCGGATCGGTCATGAGGGACGCGGCGTGTTGCTTTATTTGAATCAGGAGGGGCGCGGCATCGGCCTCGCGAATAAGATTCGTGCCTATGCGTTGCAGGACCAGGGGTTGGACACCGTGGAGGCCAACGAGCAGCTGGGATTCAAGCCCGATCAGCGTGATTACGGCATCGGCGCCCAGATCCTGAACGACCTGGGCGTCAAGACCATGCGGCTGCTGACGAACAATCCCCGAAAGTTCGTCGGGTTGCAGGGCTATGGCTTGGCTATTTCAGAGGCTGTGCCTCTGGAAATTCCGGCCTCCGACTCCACCCGCCGCTATCTGAAGACCAAGAAGGACAAGCTGGGCCACCGGCTGTCGTCGGTGTAGGGCACGCCACCCTCCGTCTTCTTCACTCTTAGGCCGCTTCTCAGCGAGGCGCTCCCCCTGTCACACCAGATCGCGGTCATGCATAAGGACGTATCGAGTAGGTCGGCGGGTGACGGCCCGCCGATTGTCGCGAGGCACGGGCATGTCCTCCGCGAAACCGGCTCAGCTCGCCGAAACTCTCGGCTGCTATCGATCGTCCGGGCTCGCTTCGCGCTTACGCTGACTACGGTTTCGCTCCGGACGTGCCCGCGCCTCGTAGTGAGCCACGCCTGCGTACGCGTGACGTTGCTCGCTCTGTGATCCTGGGCAGACGTGTATCCCGTGTCCAGCCGAGGACGTCCTCTACAGGATCGTCCAGGCTCATTTCGAGACCTTTCGCACACAGGCCGCGAGCCTGAGGGATGGCGAGGGCGACACCCAAGGTACGCGGATGATTCGCGCGACTGAGCCGGCGGAACGCCCTCTCTAGTCGGCCGGCCTGTCCAGAATCGCTGTAACCGGCAGCTATCGCGCACAATGGGCGCTGTCGGAGCGGTGGATGTCAACGCAAAGTAGAAATGTCGGGTTCTCCGCAAAGTAGCAATGTCGGGTAGGCCACTCGCTATGGGCTGGCCGGCGGTGCATCCGCCTGCGCTCGGGCCGTTTCTGATTCGCTGCTTCTCGCGCAGGGTGCGGTGCGTGCTGGCCAGGAAACGCTCGTCTTGCGTGCGTTGGTCGGCCTGAATCTTGGCCAGGATGGCACCCAGCCGCTTGTTCGACACGATGTCGCCCTGGGTCACGCGCCGCTGCTGCTCGAAGGCCGTGAAGGGAGTGCCGGGTGTGCAACCGCGCGTTCAAGGGAAACGGCCAAGACGGCGCTGCCTGAGGCCTTGAAATCAGTCTGTTGGATCCGTACTTGACTGGAAGCCAGGCAGCAGCATCGCCTCCAACCGATCCGGATCGGCGACCATCTCGCGCGCCAGGTACTGATTGGCGGCTTCAACCAGATCACGGCCGACTCCGCCGCCGACGAGCAATCCCTTTCGCCGACGTGCCATTGCGGCATAGAGGGCCATGTCAGCCCCGTCGAACTGGAGGCTCGCAGAATCCAGGAGTCGAATCGCCGACGCGATGTCGCCGCGGACCGAGGCGATCCCGGCTTCGATGAGACCGGCCGTGCCGACCACCCAGGCGACACGCGTCCGTTGGAGTCGACGGGCGTCACGATGCGCGATGCGCAGGAAACGCTCTCGAGGAGAGTGGCTGATCGCAGCCACCGCGACAGCAGCACTTGCCCGAAGACTCAACGTTTCGATGAGGATCAGCTGTACGCGAAGCCACAGAGACCGGCGGAGTCGCGCCCAGCCCGCCTGAAAGTGACGCCAGGCGGTCCAGGCCTCACCGTTGTAGAGCGCGATTTCCACCCGTGCCCGCAACTCGAAATAGTGCTGTGCGTGGAAACCGTCACGAGACCACGCGTTGATCCCCTCTTCCACTTCAGCTCGAGCTCCCCCGACGTCGTTAGCCGCCAGACAGGTGAGATGGCCGAGGCGGGTTCGCAAGTTGGTCGTCGCGGTAATATCATCCCGCTCGGTCGCTTCTTTGAGCATGCTGGGCAGGCGATACCGCAGCTCTCGCCACTCACCCGTGTAGAGTAGCGAACAGAGCATGTAGAAATGGACGATGTCGAGCTCCCACGCGATGCCCGACCGGCTCTCTCTCAACCTGCGCTCTGCCGACTGGAGCAAGGCAAGCGCGGGTTTCCAGCGTCCCTCGAAATAGGCAGCCATCCCCTTCACGAGTTCGACTAGGCCGTTGAGCTGAAGGTCGCCGACACGTGCTGCGAGATCGTCGGCGATAGCGGTCAGTTGCTGTGTTCGTCGTTGTGACTTGAGTCCGCCGATCGAGGAGTACGCGACCTCAATCGCCACCGCTCGCCCCACACGGTAGGGATCGCCGGCCCGAAGGGCAAACAAGAGCTGACGGGCCTGAAACGCGGCGGCCCGCACGTTGTCGACGGTGCCGACGTGCATGGCCACGGACCAGCAAACGTCGATACGAAAGAGATCCTTCGGCGGGATCTGCGTGCGGTCCCGCTCGCGGAAACGAAGGCCTCTAATGCGGATCCATATTCGTCCCAGGAGAGAGGAGACCAGCGCGTATGATGGGCGGCGGGGGAGCTTCAACCCCACGGCCTTGAGCACGACGTCCATTGTTCGAAAAGCCAAGTCGAGATGGCCACTGCGGAGGAATTGCACCGACGCACGCTGTTTGAGTTCGAGCCGGTCGAGACCTTCATGGTGTTCAGCTGCCGAAAGGTAGGCGTACCCAGCCTCGTGCCCACGCCCGGCGTTCGCAAGTACGTCACCCAGCCCGCCGTACAATTGCTCGCGGCCGATGTGGCCAGGCTGCTGGAGCCTCAGCGCAGCCTCGTACAAACGCGCGGCCCGATCGAACGCCAAGGCCGCCGAGGCTTGTATGGCCGCCTTGGCTGCGTACTTCGCCGCACGTGCGTTCTCGCCGGCGCCCTCGAAGTGTGTCGCCAGGGTTTCGGGGTCGGAATGCGTAGACGCTTCGAGGGCGAGGGCCACTTCCAGATGACGTGAACGCAGCGCCGGCGGAGCCAGGTCGTGGACGAGAGCGGCCCTGATGCCATCGTGATAGATCTCCACCTCCTCGCGCTCTCCCTCGAGCCGGATGCGGATGAGCCGAGCTGCGCGGAGCCGGGCGACCAGGCTGATTTCCCCCGATTCCGTCTGGCTGGCTTTGGTCGCCACTTTGAGCTCAAGCGGGCCTCCGAGGACGGCGATGGTCTCAAGGAAACGCCGCGCCTCTTCACCCAGACCCGAGACACGCGCACGTACGAGGGCGTCAACGGAGATTTTTGAGGGGCCTGATGCAATGGCCGCGAAGTCCCCCGGCTCGCGTGCGGCCGCCAGCTCGCTTCCCGCTTGCGCAAAACGAGCGAGCTGGTCGATAAGAAAAGGATTCCCTCCAGACGCACGAACGATGTCGCCCGGCGTCGCGGAGGCCGCCGAGGCGTGGCCAGCCATAAGGGCTTCGGCGAACTCGCCCGCTTCCGAGTCGTCGAACTCCTCGACCACGAGCTCTCGCGCCTCACCGGTGTCGGTGAGCGATGCGTGGTGCAGGAGCCGGGTTAGGAGCTGAACCTTCGCTGGTTCCTCGGACCGATAACACACGATCAGAAGCAGCGCCGGCGCGTCGGGAGGACGCAGCAGATGCGCGAGGAGCTCCGCGCTGTCCTCGTCACCCCATTGGAGGTCGTCAATGAAAAACACAAGCGGGTTTCGATCACTCATCCTGCCGATGAGCTCTCGGAGGGCCGCGAAGCCTCGTCGTCGTGTTTCCTGCGTTTCCGGGATAGACGAGACGCGCTGTCGCCCGCCCGCGATCGCCTGGACCTGCCGAAGGACTGGGAACAATCGCGCGAGGGCGGTCGTATTTCTCGGCAGGATGGCTTCGACCTCCAGTTTTGACAGCAGCAAGAGATGACGGCTGATCGCATCTACGATGCTGTCTAGCGCCTTGTAGGGCACCGACTCTCGTTCGTAACACCGCCCTGAAAAAATCATCACGTCGTCTTCGTCGGCTCGGAGCTTCTCAAGAAAACGACGGACGAGGACCGTCTTGCCGATTCCTGAACTACCGTGGACGTAGACCGTATCCTTAGGCTACGTCGTCGGCTTTGACAGGGAGGCAGCCATGATCTTCGGTCGATGTGTTCCTCTTGTTGTGTGTGTGCTGTCCCTGACCAGGGCGGTCGGAGGGGCTGCTGATCAGTCCCAGACCCAGACCTCTCCCGACTCTCAAGAACAGGAGGAAGCCGACGAAGTCCTTCGGTTCGAGGAAGTCGTGGTGGTGACCGGGGCGAAGGTAGAGCAGTGACTCATAAACGCCGCCGCCACGATGGACGTCATCCAGAGTCCGGCGATCGAGCGTTCGGCACGACTCAGCTACGCCGATCTCCTTCGCCAAACACCCAGGCTCAACGTCTCACAGACGTCCGCGCGAGACATCAATCTAACGAGTCGCGGTGCCACCGGCACGGCGGCGACCGGACAGCTGGTGCTCCTCGATGGCCGGAGCATCTACCAGGACTTCTTCGGTTCCGTCATGTGGGATTTCCTACCGGTGCAGTTGGGTGAAATCAAGCAGATCGAAGTGATTCGAGGGCCAGCCTCAGCCGTCTGGGGTCCCAACGCGCTGCACGGCGTCGTGAACGTGCTTACCAAGCCGCCGCGCGAAATTGAGGGCACGACGGCCACGTTTGGATTCGGCGTCTTCGACCGATCGATCGGCGGTTCGGATCTGGGGACCGGGGCCCTCTTCTATATGAACGGTACTCACGCGGAGGCCGTGAACGACCGGTGGTCCTACAAGATCTCGGCAGGCGCGTACACCCAGGAAGCGCTTCCTCGCCCGACCGGTGTCATCAACAACGTGTTTCAGACGCCGTATCCGGCGTTTGAGAACCGGGGAACGACACAGCCGAAAGTCGACGGCAGAGTCGACTACGAGCTAGGCGACGCTGAGAGCTTGAGCGTCGCGGGCGGCTTTGCGGGCACCGACGGCATCTTCCATACCGGACTTGGTCCGTTTGACGTTCAGCGTGGCAGCGTCCTCGGCTACGTGTTGAAGTCAAACACGTTGTTCATCACGCAGCACTCGTGAGTCGCGACACGGGCGGTTCATAGTGCAAGCTGGCGTGCGGCCGGTCGTGATTGTAGTAGCGCAGCCACGGGCGAAGGGCTCGCCGGCGGTGGCGAGACGTCTGATACGGCTGGACATAGGCCCACTCACGCAGCAGCGTCTGAATGAAGCGCTCAGCCTTGCCGTTGGTCCGCGGCGTATAGGGGCGCGTCCGCAGATGGCGCAGCGCGTGGGCCTGACAGGCTGTCCGAAACCGCCGGGACACGTAGCCGCTGCCGTTATCGCTCATGACGCGATGGACGGTGATCTGCCGCGCCGCGTACCAAGCGACGGCTCGGTCCAAGAAAGCGGCACAGGTGGTCCCCGTCTGGTCGCCCAGGACCTCGACGTAGGCCAGCCGCGTATGGTCGTCCACCGCCACATGCACGTACTCCCAGCCCGCCCCCGGTGACGCCTGCCGGGGATTCCCATGAATCCGATGGCCTACACGCCGAAAGCGCCCCAGCGGCTTGATGTCCACGTGTAGCAGATCGCCAGGGTGCGGCCACTCGTAGCGCTGGATCGGGACGGGCGGCGGGCCTGGGAGCCGGTTGAGTCCCAGCCGCCGCAGCCAGGCCCCCACCGTCGAGCGGGGCATCCGCAAGGCGCGGGCAATGGCCCAGGCCGGCAGGCCGTGTTGCTCGCGGAGCTGCCGGATGAACGTGACCCGGATCGCCGGCGTGACATGCGGAGTCCGCTGCGGCCGGGACGATCGGTCCTCCAGCCCGGCTGCACCCTCTTCGCGGAACCGGCGCACCCATTTCGCAACCGTGCGGACACTTACGTCGTAGCCCTCGGCCACGGCGTCGTGCGCCCACTCATCGAACAGGACACGGCGCACCAATTCCAGGCGCGAAGTCGGGGTCGTCTTGGCATTACGATGAAGCGTCATCCGGGGCCTCCTCTGGTCAGAACGGTGGTCTGGAAACTCCATTCTTTTCAGAGTGCTCCGGATGAACAACGTGTTTAGCAAAGACAGCTACGCCAGGGTCAACTACAGTCGGGGCCCGATGAAGCTGAACTTCTTCGTCAATGCCCTGGACGGCGATGCGGTCAACCTGCTGAGCCGTGGAGCCGACGGCGAGCTACTCCCGTTCGTGTTCGAGAACCAGACCTACGATTTGGAGTTCGGAAACCTCAACACAGTGGGCGACAGACACGTGATCAGCTACGGGGCCAACGCACGTCTAAATCGGTTTCGTCTCTCTATGGCGCCCGGCGGCAGCCAGCGAAGTGAGGGTGGCGTGTACGTTCAGGATGAAATCTTCCTGTCCGATCTGTTTCGGTGGACGATCGGTGGACGAGTTGATAAATTTGACATTCTTGACCACGCCGTGTTTTCGCCCCGCACGGCGTTCATGGTCACTCCATCGCCGAGCCACGCGTTTCGGGTGTCGTTCAATCGTGGCTACCGTGCTCCGTCGCTGGTCAACACGTACTTGGACATCGGCATCCTCAACAACATCGACTTGGGTCTCATCACCCCGCAGCTCTCTGGTGTTGCGTTCCCGTTTCCGGTCCTCGGGGTTGGTAACGAGCAGCTCAGGGAAGTGTCGCTCACGGCGTATGAAGTCGGCTACACCGGGACTTTCAACGACCTCGCGACGGTCAGCGCGGTGTTCTATGTGAACGACACGCGGGACGACGTCTTCTTCACGCAGATTGAGTCCTACACGTCATCCAATCCGCCCCCTGGCTGGCCGTTGCCTCCTCCTGTGCTCGACCTGCTGGTGGCGAACAATGCTTTCGGAGCCAGCCTGGGCCTGCCATCCGTCTTCAGTTATCGAAACTTTGGACGCATTCGTGACAAAGGTGTGGAGTTGGGCCTACAAGTAAGGCCAACAGCGAGTCTCGCTACTCACGCCAACTACTCCTGGCAGGCCGAGCCTGAACCCAAAGGTTTCGACCTCAGCGAGCTCAATCTCCCCGCACGACACCGGGTCAACCTTGGCGTCGACTTCGACTACGACCCCTATTTCGAAAACGTTACGACGCACTTCACGGACCGCGCCTTCTGGCAGGACGTCCTCGACATCCGGTTTCACGGTACAACCGAGTCATACACATTATTGAACGCTGGATTTGGTGTGCGCTGGCGTGATGGTCGGCTGACGACCATCGTGCAAGCCACGAATCTCACCAACACGCATTCGCAGCAGCATATCTTTGGCGACATCATCAAACGGCGAGTCCAGACTGAGGTTCGCGTGGCGTTCTAAAATAGGGGACCGGTCGCGGGCGACCCCGTACCGGACGCGGTCGGAAACCTCGTGCAAATCCCACACGACACCGCACCACGATAGAAGCTTGATCTGGTAGTACAGCACGTCGATCTCCCACCATCGAAACCCCGCCCTGCAGGCGTGCGGGTAGTAGTGGTGGTTGTTGTGCCAGCCCTCTCCGAGGCTGATCAAGGCAATGAGCGGATTGTTTGCGGATCTGTCTGTGGTACGAAATCGCCTCGGCCAGCCGATGTGGCAAAAGTAGTTGACCGCACACGCGGTATGAATCACCATCACACAGGCGAGGCAATAGCTGATCGCCAGCATCGTGAAACCTCCGAGCGCGAACGCGACGAAGACCGCGACGAATCCCGGAACGAAAAAGTAATGGTGTAGCCACATGACCTCAGGATACTTCGCCAGGTCCGGCACACCGCGTAGTTGGTCAGCCTCGTCTGCGCTGTAATCCACGAGGGTTCCAAGCCAACACTTCCAGAAACCCTGAGTCGGGCTGTGGATGTCTTGGTCCGAGTCCGAATACCTGTGATGAGCCCGGTGACGGGCGCTGAACGCGACCGGATCCCCGAAAGCGAGAGCACCCATGAGGCCAAGAACGAACTGAAAAAAGCGACTGGTACGAAACGAGCGATGAGCATAATACCGATGGAATCCAGCCGTTAATCCGAACGACACGATCGCGAACATGATGCCGAATCCGATCCAGTCTCTAGTCGTCGGCCCGAGTACCAGGGCGATGGGTGGAGCCATGTGCATCGCCAGCAATCCAGCCACAGCGAAGTTCCTTCGGGTGCTCAACGCGATTCGTGCCACGCGGGAAAGCGGTGGCGTAGAAGTAGTGCTGGGGCTCGCTGAGTGCACGCGTAGAGAGTGATGTCTCATGAGCGCGGCGTGACGTCAGTGGAGAGGGAAGCGTCGTGACGAGCCCGGGCGGCCCTCTCCTGGATCCACCTAGGTGGCCCCGACCCCATCCACGTCCTGACCGCAGCGTGCAAGTCTGGATACGCTATGGCGTCCATGAACCTATTCGACCGTCCACTCAGCCCGGCGAACCCTCTGTTGAGGGCGGCGTGGTGCGTCACGTGCTCACCCGGCGCGAGGATTACCCCGCGCTTCTGCAGAGCCCGAAGCCAAGCGTTCAGACCCTTCTGATGGGCCATCCCGTGAGTCTTCGGCGTGACCAGGAGCCCCTGTAGAAAAACCGTTCCGAATATGGCAACCGTGAAGTGCGCTCGACTGATAGCCAGCAGCAGCATGAGGGGCAGCACCTTCGGGGCCGTGGTGTCGATCGCGCGCAGCCAAGTCCACCTGGCCGCCTCGTCCTCGTAGGTGTGGTGGTCCTGGAACACTCTGTCGCCCATGCTCTCGCCCCAGCCATCGCTGTTCGTGTGGATCATGTAGCTCGCTGTATCGGCGATGAACCACGCCACGTGGACGAGGATGCATGCCGTGAGGATTGCCCAAGGAGTATTTAGCTGTGGCGATACGTTCGCCAGAGTGCTGAACAATAGTGTGGCATTCGCGGCCAGATAGGCTTCGGCGGGAACAAGTGTCCGGAGATTGAAGATCTCCCGGGACAGCTCGCGCAGAGCGCGCTTCGGGTCGGATCGAAACAGCCTCGACCACTCTCGGAGGCTTGCGAGCGTCGCTTCCGCGCGATCTAGCAGGCTGCTGAAGAACCCGGGTGATCGGGCCGTTTTCTAAGGATCATGCGAGTCACCACCGACCGACAACGGTGCGCACGGCTGTGCGCTGGCCCCGATCAAGGGGCCGGCGACACGCGCGGCCGGTGATCAGGGACACCTCGCCTCCAGATTCCGCAGCCGGACCAAGTTATAGACCGTGGCGGCGAAGGTAAGCTGCCAATCCACGAGGGCGACACCGCGATGCCGGAGTTTGCGCAAGCCGCCGACGGTCTTCATCCAGCCAAAGACCTGTTCTACGAGTTTCCGTTTCCGCTGACTGACGTGATAGCCCGCATGCCGCGTGGTCCGGCCATCGATCGCACTCCAGCGGACCTTCTGAGCAACGTGGGGCGTGACGGCCCGGATACGGACAGCGGCCACAAAGCTTGCCACATCGTAGCCCTTGTCCGCCCCGACCGTGCTGCCCGGCGGCGCGCTGGCCTCCAGCAACAGCGCCGCTGCCTCGCGTTCGGCGGTCCCCGTCGCGTGAGTCGCGCAGACGTTGGCGACAAGTCCCTGTCGATTGTCCAGCAGCACGTGGCCCAGATACGCCAGCTTGGCTTCCTTCCCCTGGCCCTTCCGAGGCAGCATCGCCTCCGGATCGGTCGTCGACTGGTGCGTGTCGTTGCGCCGCCGCTCCCCGTGGAAGTTGACCGTGGGATTCCCGGGGTCATCGGGCGGGTCGCTCTCCGCCGCGTCCCGGCACCGAAAGCTCTTCAGGCTGGCCCACGCTTCCAATTGGGTCCCATCCACAGTGAAGTGTTCGTCCGAGAGCAGCCCGGCCGCCCGCGCGTGGGCCTGCACCGCATCAAAGAAGGCGGCCGCGAGATCGCCCGCCAGCAGCCGGTCGCGATTCTTGGTAAACGTGGTGGGATGCCAAACCGGGTCGTCCAAATTCAAGCCCACGAACCAGCGGAACAGCAGGTTGTAATTGAGCTCTTCCATCAGCAGCCGCTCGCTCCGCACCGTGTAGAGCACCTGCAGCAACAACGCGCGCAGCAGCTGTTCCGGCGGGATCGACGGACGCCCTGTGTTGGCGTACAGGCCGGCGAACCTGCGCGACATCGTTCTCAGCGCTTCGTCCGTCAGCGCGCGAACCGCGCGGAGCGGATGGTCGGCTGGCACGCGCTGTTCCGGCGACAGGTAGCTGAACATGTGAGTGCTTTGCTCATCGTGTCCGCGCATGATGGGGCTCCCTTCAGCGGTGTTGGGAGCATGGTAGTACGCCGGGATCGATCTGTCGATCCCATTTCACGGAGTTTTTCAGCAGCCTGCTAGGTCATGGATCGAACATTTCGTCACTCCCTACCTCTTATCGTGGCTGCCCTCCTCGTGAATGCGAGCGTAGCGTTTCCTCAGACCAACGCCGGACCACCGACCGACCGCGATCGTGTGGTTCCGTTCCTCGGAGGCACACGGGTCTTGGCTCAGCGTCCCAGCGCAGGGATACTGTTTGAAGCCCATATCCAACCGAATCTTGTGATTTACCAGCACCTGAGCGACGAACTCGTTCAAGTGCGGTTTCCGAGTTCGCGGGCGGCGGCATCGGAGTTTCTCTTCTCACCGTCGTTCTCGGCTTCGCCAGCGGTGAGGCTTCGTATGCTGCACGGGCCTTCCGACCCCGTCAGGACGCCCTCGTATATGCCGCGGTTGGACTTTCAAGGTTTCTGGTTCAAGAACGCCGCGACGCCAGTTCTGGATTCCAAAGTCCGGAACGATGCCACGCACCGTCTGGGGATGTTCTCTGTGCGCGGTACCGTTGGCCACCACTCGAATGGTCAGGAGGGCTGCCTGTTCGCTGAGGACACCCTGGTCGACGATGCGTGTGTGCCACCGGAAGGCGGACGACAAACAGGGAGCATCAACGAGCAGAACGGCGATTTTTCCACGAGTTATTGGCTCGTCGGCGTGCGGCACCGATGGATGTGGCTCGACACGTCAACCGATGAACAGTGCTGTGGGCAGACGATTCATCGAACGGTGGGACAGCTCACGGTTGGCGGAGAATTCGAATCGCATCCCGTCGGCTTTCTGGGGAGGGCTGGAATTTCGTCCGAGTTGCGCGCCCTGTACGGCGGACATCGGCTCCGTGCCTCCTTCGCATACGGGCACAAGGGATCCTGGCTGACTCGCGTGATCAATCTTGTCTTGCCCAGTCACCGTCAACTGCACTGGAACTTCGAGAGCGTCAGAACCTCCTTCACGAAGATCGCCAACGTCGCTCCCGGCGTGCGGGCGTATGGTTGGCATACCGAACTTCTCACCGTTCCCGGCCGGTACGGTCAATGGGGCTTCCTCATCGGCTACTACCGAGGTCAGGACTACTACAACCTGGGGTTTCGCGACAGCATCAGCCGCTTTCAGTTTGGGGTGGCTTTCGAGCAGGACGGGCTCTTGACGTTCCGCTCTCAGTCTTAGCGTTGCTGTTCCCAGAGAACAAGACGGCATTCATGGCCTCACAGCCGCCAGATCAACACCGTTCTCAGCGAGAGCTGAAGGCAGGCGTGTCGGCGCCCTGATCATGCCCCTTACCATCGGCACCTCTCTCGGCCCATATCGGATCGTCGCCCCCCTTGGGGCTGGGGGCATGGGCGAGGTGTATCAAGCCCACGACCCGAGCCTGGAGCGCGACGTCGCCATCAAGATCCTGCGTGCGAAGCTGGCCGCTGAGTCCGAGACGCTTCGACGGTTCCGGCGCGAGGCCAAGGCGGTGGCAGCTCTCAGCCACCCGAATGTCGTTACCATTTACGCGATTGGAGAGGCGAACGGTGTTCACTTCATCTCGATGGAATTGGTGGACGGGCGGCCCTTAAGCGAGCTGTTCGCGAAGGGACCGCTGACCATCGAGCGCTTCTTCGGTGTGATGACTCCGCTGGTCGACGCGTTGAACGCGGCACACGCACGAGGCATTACGCACCGCGACCTCAAGCCGTCCAACGTCATGATTTCCCAAGACGGGCGGCTGAAGGTACTCGACTTCGGGCTCGCTACGTTCGCGGGCATCCACGGCGCGCTCGCTGAGGCGGTTAGCACGGCGTCGACGCAGAGCGGAGTCATGGTCGGAACGCTCCCGTACATGTCGCCCGAGCAGGTTGAGGGAAAACTTGTCGACCATCGGTCGGATATCTTCTCACTTGGTGTCGTGATGTACGAGGCTGTGACCGGACGCCGCCCGTTTCGCGGCGACAACGGTCCAGCGCTGATTTCCGCGATCCTTCACGGCACGCCGCCGAGCGTGTCAGACGTCCGTCCCGAATTCCCGACTCAAGTGGTGCAACTCATCGAACGCTGCCTGGAGAAGGCGCTTGGGGATCGGTATCAAAGTGCCGCCGCGATACTGCGGGAGCTACGCGGGATGGCAGGACCACTAGCAGGCTGCTGAAGAACCCGGGTGATCGGGCCGTTTTCTAAGGATCATGCGAGTCACCACCGACCGACAACGGTGCGCACGGCTGTGCGCTGGCCCCGATCAAGGGGCCGGCGACACGCGCGGCCGGTGATCAGGGACACCTCGCCTCCAGATTCCGCAGCCGGACCAAGTTATAGACCGTGGCGGCGAAGGTAAGCTGCCAATCCACGAGGGCGACACCGCGATGCCGGAGTTTGCGCAAGCCGCCGACGGTCTTCATCCAGCCAAAGACCTGTTCTACGAGTTTCCGTTTCCGCTGACTGACGTGATAGCCCGCATGCCGCGTGGTCCGGCCATCGATCGCACTCCAGCGGACCTTCTGAGCAACGTGGGGCGTGACGGCCCGGATACGGACAGCGGCCACAAAGCTTGCCACATCGTAGCCCTTGTCCGCCCCGACCGTGCTGCCCGGCGGCGCGCTGGCCTCCAGCAACAGCGCCGCTGCCTCGCGTTCGGCGGTCCCCGTCGCGTGAGTCGCGCAGACGTTGGCGACAAGTCCCTGTCGATTGTCCAGCAGCACGTGGCCCAGATACGCCAGCTTGGCTTCCTTCCCCTGGCCCTTCCGAGGCAGCATCGCCTCCGGATCGGTCGTCGACTGGTGCGTGTCGTTGCGCCGCCGCTCCCCGTGGAAGTTGACCGTGGGATTCCCGGGGTCATCGGGCGGGTCGCTCTCCGCCGCGTCCCGGCACCGAAAGCTCTTCAGGCTGGCCCACGCTTCCAATTGGGTCCCATCCACAGTGAAGTGTTCGTCCGAGAGCAGCCCGGCCGCCCGCGCGTGGGCCTGCACCGCATCAAAGAAGGCGGCCGCGAGATCGCCCGCCAGCAGCCGGTCGCGATTCTTGGTAAACGTGGTGGGATGCCAAACCGGGTCGTCCAAATTCAAGCCCACGAACCAGCGGAACAGCAGGTTGTAATTGAGCTCTTCCATCAGCAGCCGCTCGCTCCGCACCGTGTAGAGCACCTGCAGCAACAACGCGCGCAGCAGCTGTTCCGGCGGGATCGACGGACGCCCTGTGTTGGCGTACAGGCCGGCGAACCTGCGCGACATCGTTCTCAGCGCTTCGTCCGTCAGCGCGCGAACCGCGCGGAGCGGATGGTCGGCTGGCACGCGCTGTTCCGGCGACAGGTAGCTGAACATGTGAGTGCTTTGCTCATCGTGTCCGCGCATGATGGGGCTCCCTTCAGCGGTGTTGGGAGCATGGTAGTACGCCGGGATCGATCTGTCGATCCCATTTCACGGAGTTTTTCAGCAGCCTGCTAGGCCCAACCCACCGGATGGCCGGGTCGACTGCGGGGGAGGTAGACGAAGAGTCGATCGCCGTGCTCCCGTTCACCAGCATCAGTACCGACCCCGACGACGGCCTCTTCGCCGATGGAATCTCCGAGGAGATCATCAACATGCTCGGGCAAATCGACGGACTCCGAGTAGCGGCACGGGGCTCAGCGTTTGTCTTCAAAGGCAAGAACGTCGATCTCCGCGACGTCGGTCGGAAGCTCCGCGTCCGCACCGTCCTGGAAGGGAGCGTTCGGCGTGCAGGAAAGCGCCTCAGGATCACGGCGGAGCTCGTCAGCGCAGAGAACGGATATCAGCTCTGGGCCGAGCGTTATGACCGTGAGCTTGAGGACATCTTCGATATTCAGGACGAGATTGCCCGCACTATCGCGAATCGGCTGGAGGTGACCATTGCCCGAGAGGAACACGTGGCGCTGGCTACCCGCGCAACCAACAACCTTGGGGCTTACGAGGCTTACTTGAAGGGTCGTGCGCTGCTCTACAGGCGCGGACGGTTCATCCTCGATGCATTGAGTTGTTTCAAGACCTCAGTCGAATTCGACCCATCGTATGGGTTGCCGTGGGCAGGGTTGGCCGACGGTCGGCTCTCTCTGGGCTACTACGGCATGGCGGCGCCCCATGAGACGATGCCGCAGGGGAAGGCAGCCGCCATGCGTGCGGTCGAGATAGACGACTCGCTTGCGGAGGCCCACGGCGCCCTCGCGATGGCCGCGCTGTTGTGCGACTTTGATGTGACGATGGCGAGGCGGGAGTTCCAGCGGGCGATGAAGCTCAACCCCAGGTATCCACAGGCTGCAGCCTGGTACGCTTTGTTCATTCTCTCGAGCATCGACGGGCGGTTCGAGGAGGGGGTTGCGATCATGACGCCCATCGTGGAACAGGACCCACTGTCGAGCTACAACCGTGCGGTGCGGTCGTGGTTGATGGCGTTTGGCGGTCGATACGACGAAAGCATCGCGGAGGCTCTCGCTGCGGTCGAACTCGACCCAGAGTCGTTTGTCCCGCACTGGATCTTGGAGGGTAACTACACGCTCGCTGGGCGGTACCCGGAGGCGGTCGCCGCGGGACAAGCAGCGTTGGCAACTTCGGGACGACATCCGTGGCCGATCGTCACCATGGCCGCCGCCTATGAGGGCTGGGGTAAGCGTACCGAGGCCCTTGCGTTACACAACGAACTGATGACTAGAGCCGAGAGCCAGTGGGTCTCACCGGCTGCGCGGGCGTGTACAGCAGCGACTGCAGGGCTCATGGATGACGTCGTCACCTTGACTAGGCACTCCATTCGGGAGCGAGATCCGTTCTTGATTCTGTCGATTGGCGCCCACCCTCTGACCAAAGCGCTACGTCGCATGCTTCGAGAGGCTGGCAGGCTCGAGGAGGTCCGAGAGCAAGTAGGACTTGCTTCGAACTTCTAGAATTTTCGAGTGTATCGCCGAAGCGCGCACAGCACATTGTCTTCAGTTGGCGGATGTTTCCGCGGCCACTCGAAGAAGGCCGAGCACACCACGTAAAGGACAGGCGACAGCGTTGCGGCCGGCCATGTGGCTATGCTGTCAAGCGAGCCGTGCAGTAATTCTGCCCACCGCAACTGTCATTCTGCTGGGTGCCAGACTTTGAGCGGCTTCATATGGTCTCGGTATTTCTCTCCGACCTTGAGCAGCTTCGCGACAGGGCCAGATTCCTCCTCGGCTACTACCGAGGTCAGGACTACTACAGCCTGGAGTTTCGTACCAGTGTGAGTCGGGTTGGGTTCGGGGTGGCTTTCGATCGAGTAGGGCGCTTGACGTTCAGCTCTCGGACCTGACGTTGGTGGAGCTGCCCGCGTTAGTCCTGGCAAGGCGCCGCAACAGGACGGACGACGGAAACAGCAGGATCAGGGCGATGACGCTGATGGCGAGTAAGTACGGCCCCTCGGAGAGTCCGTTCACCCACAGCAAAACCGGGTGGTTCACTCCCAGGAGAAGACCGTACGCGTAGTTCACATTGATCGAAGGGGGCAGCCACAGACGGCTTACCACTATCAAGGAAACAGCCAGGGAGAGCGCGAACGAAAGAGACCGCGCTGGATACCGCCCAGACCTTGTCACCAGGACGAGCAGGAGGGGTACCAGGTAGAAGTGATGTGCGGTGGCGATCCAACCCCAGAGGTTTTCGTCCTTGAGGTGTCCCGTCGCGTTCAGTGGGTAGACCTGGAACAGGAGACCGCTAACCCAGTCGAGGAGAAACAGTCCCTCGAGGACCAGCACCAGCGTGAGGGAGACGGCCGGCAACAGAGCACTGCGCCGCACAAGCCCGATGCCCGCGAGCATCAGCGCGACGTGTGAGAACCAGAGGATCTCCTCGCCCACGCCCCGCGCGATCTTGATCGCGCAGACCACGGCGAAATGCATGAGCAGGCCCACGCCGACCCAGCGCTCGATTCCGCCGCCGATCCGAGTGTCGCCGCTTAGCATCAGACAGATCTGCGTTCTGCATCGCTCGTTCGTGCCGGGGATCGGCCGGTCGCGAGCTGTGACCGGAAGCTATCTTGCACAATGGGCGCTGTCGAAGCGGTGGATGTCAACGCAAAGTAGAAATGTCGGGTTCTCCGCAAAGTAGAAATGTCGGGTAGGCCACTCGCTATGGGCTGGTCGGCGTCGCGTCCGCCCGCGCTCGGGCGGTTCTGATCCGTTGCTTCTCGCGCAGCGTGCGGTGCGGGCCGGCCAGGAGGCGCTCGTCTCGCGTGCGCTGATCGGCCTGGATTGTGGCCAGGACCGCCCCCAGCCGCTTGTTCGACACGATGTCCCCGTGGGTGACCCGCCGTTGCTCTTCGAAGGCCGTGAAAGGGAGGCGCTGGCCCGCGTGACGAATCTCGAGGCGACCGTCGGCGTCCGCATGCACGCGACAGCGCTGCCCACGCAGTCGCCGGGTGAGCGGGCCTGGGGTGATGAGGTAGACCCCGCGTCGATAGTGGAGCGTCAGGGCTTGGGAGATGGTCCGATCTTCCTGCCACGTGAAGATCAGCGCGAGGTCCTCATCATCGCGGACGGGGCGATGCGCGTCATGCGCACTCCTCGGCGGCTTGCCGAATCGGGCGTTGTAGTCGGCCATGAAGGCGGGCGCATAGGCATTGGCGGCCTCGGGCGTCGAGATCTCGCGGAGGCGCAACTCCTTCACGAGCCGATCTTGCAGCGTCAGGTGCGCCCGCTCAACGCGCCCCTTGGCCTGGGGTGCGTTCGCGCACACGATGTCGATGTTGAGGTCCGCCAGCGCCCGGCTGAACTGCGTGGGGCCTCCCGCGCGGCGCCGTGCCGCGCCCGTCGCCCGAAAGATGCTGGCCCGGTCGCTGTAGAAGGCCACCGGTTTGCCGTGGCGCTTGAGATACGTCTGCGTCGAGGCGAAGTAGTCGAACGTCGATTCCGAGGCGACGAACCGCAGCTCCATCAGCTGACTCGTCGCATCGTCCACATAGACGAGCAGCGTGCAGGTCGGGCCTCGATCCTCGAACCAGGCGTGGTCGCAGCCGTCGATCTGAATCAGCTCGCCGACGCAGGCGCGCTGGTGGCGCGGTTGGTAGACGCGGCGCGATCGGGCGGTGCGCGGCACCCACAGCGCCGCGTCGATCATCCAGCGCCGCAGGGTCTCGACCGACACGAGGATGTCGTCACGTTCACGGAGTTTCTCGGCCGCGAGGGTCGGCCCAAAGTCGCGGTAGCCAGACCGCACTAACTCCAAGACGTGGTCACGCAGCGCGCGCGGGAAGCGTCGGTGGCTCGGCCGGCCGCGCTTCTTGGACACCAGTCCGCCAGGGCCGTCGAGACGCAGGGTCCGGCACAGACGCTCGACCTGGCGCACCCCGAGCCCCAGTTGTGCGGCCGCGTGGGCCTGGGTCAGGCGCCGTTCCCGCACACGCTCCAGAATCTCCAGGCGGTGCAGTTCCTTCGTACTCATCGTCAGGTAGCCCTCGTTGTCCATGTCGGCCTCCAGGCCATACACGGTGCCCGAAACCCGACATTTCTAATGTGGAGAAACCCGACATTTACATTTTGTGTCTACAGTGGACTGACCCATAATCGGCCTTCGGTTAACTTTCGATCCTGCTAATATTTCTTATCGTCTCTCCGTCCACGATTCTGAGCGCGATGATGCGAACGGACACGGCGTGGCGGCAGATCAGTCAGCCAGAGAACGCTTGACTTCCAAGGCAGTTGCTATCGTCCTGCGCACGGTTATCACCGCAGATAGGCATCAAGACACTCGTCGAGCGTCGTGAGGTGCTCGCGCGACAGCTCACCCAGCGTCCCGCGCACACGGCCTTTTCGCACCTGCCGGATTCCCGGAATCACGGCATAACTGTCCTTGCCGGCAAAGCTACCGACCGCCACGCGCAAGGGTCGAATCTCGGGCTCGATACTCGACGTCGGCACAATCACAACCGTGTTGAGCACATCGTTGTGGGCCGTGCCTGATACCACGATCCCCGGCCTTACTTTGCCCATTTCCGGCGGGCTCGCGTCGCTCAAATCCACCCAGACCACCGTGCCACGCTTCATGGCTTCCTGGGCTCAATGTCGTCCACCAACGGAGCCGCTTCCCAGACCTCCATGGCCGCGCGCTCCTCAGGCTTCTCATCCAGGAACTGCTGGTAGGCGCTCGCCGCGGCCCGGTGCTCACGCGCCCGGTGCTCTTTCTCGATCAGACCGCGCACATAGCTGGAGATGCTCTCGTCCTTCGGTTTCAACCTCGTCACCTTCTTCACCAGTTCAGATTCTAGTTTTATGGTAGTCGCTGGCATACTAATATAGTAGTCGTTTGGCATGCCCAGTCAATCCTAACGTCCCGTCGTGCTGCCGTCAGCCTGGCTCACGTCGACGGCCGGGCGCGATCGCATGAGCCGACTGACGCTCGACGCGAGGACCTGACAGACGGGCCTTTCGCTTGCCACGGTGCCCAAGCCTCAACTAAAGTAAGGGTTTGCGCTAGTTAGGGTTAGCGTCGCAGAGGATAGGCGGCCTCATGGGGCCGCGGCCCCAGTTTTCATGTTCGAATCGCTCAGTACCCGCATCCAGGGCGCCTTTAAGACGCTGCGCGGCGAAGTTCGGCTGACGCCCGAACATGTCGAGGCGGCTCTGCGCGAGATCCGGCTGGCGCTGCTTGAAGCCGACGTCAACTTCAAGGTCGTCAAGGCGTTCATCGACCGGGTTCGCGATCGGGCGATGGACCAGGCTGTCCTGCACAGTCTGACGCCGGGGCAGCAGGTGATCAAGCTCGTCCGCGACGAGCTGCTGGCGTTGTTCGGAGAGACCGAGGGCGGTCTCAGGAAAGACGCACCAACGCCCCGTGTTGTGTTGCTGCTCGGGTTGCAGGGGTCGGGCAAGACCACGACGTCTGGAAAGCTAGGCCGGTGGCTCACGCGGCAGGGACGGCACCCGTTGATGGTGTCGACTGACGTGCGGCGGCCGGCAGCGATCGAGCAGCTTTCCGTGCTGGGTCGCAGGGCGGATATTCGGGTCCACGCTCCTGAGACTATGGACCCCGTCGTGCGTGCGAGCGGCGCGGTTGCCGAGGCGAAGGCCACGGGGTTCGATACGGTGATTGTCGACACGGCTGGTCGCCTGCACATCGACGACGATCTGATGGCGGAGTTACAGGCCATCAAGAACGCGGTGCAACCGTCGGATCTGCTGTACGTCGCCGACGCGATGACGGGCCAGGATGCCATCAAAAGCGCGGGTGAGTTTCACCGGCGTGTCGGCGTGACCGGTGTGGTGCTGACCAAGCTCGATGGCGATGCGCGGGGCGGCGCGGCATTGTCGGTGGTTTCGGTCGTTGGCGTTCCCATCGCGTTTGTCGGGAGCGGTGAGCAACTTGAGGATCTCGAGCTGTTTCATCCCGACCGAATCGTGTCGCGGATGCTCGGGATGGGCGATATGTTGTCGCTCATCGAAAAGGCTGAGCAGGCGATCGACAAGGACGAGGCCGCGCAGCTTGAAGAGAAGCTGCGGAAGAATGAGTTTACGCTCGACGATTTTCGCAGTCAGCTGAAGGCGCTGCGGCGCATGGGGCCACTGGAAAGTGTGCTCGGCATGATCCCGGGTCTTGGTGATCTGAAGCAGGCGGCCGAGAACAAGCCGGACGAGAAGCAGATGAGTCGCACCGAGGCGATTCTCTCCTCGATGACGGCGGACGAGCGGCGCGATTACAAGGTGATGAACGGCAGCCGGCGCAAGCGGATTGCTGCGGGGAGCGGCACGTCGGTCGAGGAGGTGAATCGGCTCCTGAAGCAGTTCACGGAAATGCGCCGCATGCTGCAGATGATGGGGCAGGGCGGCATGCCTGGCATTGGCAAGGGTATGAAGATGCCGCAGGGCCTTCGCCCTGGCTCTGCGCCGAGCGCATTTCGATCGGGAAAGAAACGGAAGAAGGGTGGGCCATGGGGCCTCATGAGGACGCGGTGACAGGAGGATAGATGCTATCGATTCGAATGACGCGGATGGGCTCGAAGAAGAAGCCCTTTTTCCGTGTGGTGCTGACCGAAGCGCGGTCGGGGCTTCTGGGAGACGTTGTCGAGAACCTGGGCACGTACAATCCCAGGGCTACGCCGGCTCAGGTCAATATCAACAAGGACCGGGTCGAGTACTGGATCAAGCAGGGCGCGCGGCCGTCCAACTCGGTGCGGACGCTGCTGAGTAAGCACCTGTCGAACGATCTCTCGGTCAAGGCCGACGCGGCCGTTGTCGAGTGATGTCGGAGACGACTCCCGACGATGCCGTCGCCAGTCCCTGTCGTTCGGTCATTGAGGTGGTGGTCCGCGCGTTGGTGGATCAGCCGGGCGCGGTGAGTGTCACCGAGACCCAACGACGGGGGATGAGCGTGCTGGAGCTGAGGACGGCCCCTGGAGACATGGGCAAGATCATCGGTCGGCAGGGGCGCACGGCGTCGGCACTCCGGACGCTGCTGGCGGTGACGGCAGAGAGGCACGGGGCGCGGGCACAGCTCGATATTAAGGATTAGCAGCGCACGGCAGATGGCTGACTGGGACGACATGGTGGTTGTCGGGCGCATCGCCAGACCACACGGGCTCCGGGGGCAGCTCGTCGTCACGCCGGAGACGGACTTCGTTGCCGAGCGCTTTCGAATCGGAGGCATGCTGTGGACGCGGTCAGGTGGCGGTGAGGAGACGCTGACTATCACGTCTGCGAGAATTCAGAACGGTCGACCGGTGGTCGCATTCAGGGGGTTGGAGAGCATCGAGGCAGTTGAACGGTTGGCAGGGTTGGAGCTACGGGTCCCCGAGGCGTGGCTTCAGCCGCTTGAGCCTGGTCAGTACTACGAATATCAGCTCGTTGGCTGCACCGTGGAGACGGCGAAGGGACGCAGGGTAGGCACGGTGGCCAGGGTGGAAAGCGGGCCGGGCGGTAGTCGCCTCGTCGTCCTTGGACAGCGCGGCGAGATCCTGGTGCCGCTGGTGCCACGCATCTGTATCGAAGTGGACCTTGAAGGCAAGAGAGTGCAGATCGACCCGCCAGAGGGTCTGCTTGAATTGAATGAGACGAAGCGCATCACACGATAGGACACTGGAGGCAGACACGACACGGCCGTGAGCGCATTGGCGGTGTCGGCCTACTGAGATGAAATTCGACATCGTCACGATTTTTCCGCGGATGGTGGAGGCCGGACTCGCCGAGGGCGTCGTGAGTCGAGGCATCGAGCGCGGGGTATTGGACGTTCAGGTCCACGATCTTCGAGGGTTCGCGACCGATCGGCACCGCAGCGTGGACGATGTGCCGTACGGTGGCGGGCCAGGAATGGTGATGAAGTCCGAGCCGCTGGTCCGGGCGGTCGACGATATTCGTCGCCGGCGAGGGAGCGCCGATGCTGTCGTCCTGTTGTCGCCGCAGGGCCGGATCTTCACGCAGGCAGAGGCCGTCAGGCTGAGCGCATTGGGGCATGTCGTGCTGCTGTGCGGCCGATACGAGGGCATCGACGACCGGGTCCGTGCGCTGGTCGCGACCGAGGAGTTGTCAGTCGGCGACTATGTGCTCAGCGGAGGCGAGTTACCGGCTCTCGTGATCGTCGATGCCGTCAGCCGGCTGGTGCCGGGAGTCGTCGGTGACAGCCGGTCGGTGGAAGAGGATTCGTTTTCGCGTGGCTTGCTCGACTACCCGCACTACACGCGCCCGTCGGAGTTCGCTGGGCGCAAAGTGCCGGAGGTGCTCTTGTCGGGTCATCACGAAGAGGTGCGTCGGTGGCGCAGGAAGACGGCACTTCAGCGAACGCTTGAGCATCGACCGGAGCTGTTGGAGACGGCAGCGCTGGACGACGAGGAACAGGCGATGCTCAACGAGCTACGGAAGGAACGCGGCACCTCGTAACGAGGCGGCCGGCAGACAGATGGCGGGTGTGTGGCCCGCATGCGAACAGGAGAGAGAACAATGACCGCGATCGAGCTGGTGGAGGAAGGGCAGCTGACGACCCGACCGGAGATGAAATCCGGCGACACGGTTCGTGTGCACGTCAAAGTCCGCGAAGGCGAAAAGGAACGGGTCCAGATCTTCGAAGGCATCGTGATCGGGATGCACCGGGGCGGCTCACGTGCCTCGTTCACGGTGCGCAAGGTGTCGTTCGGGCAAGGTGTCGAGCGAATCTTCCCACTGCATTCGCCGACGATCGCCAAGATCGACCTGGTTCGGTCGGCCCGCGTGCGGCGTGCCAAGCTGTACTACCTGCGCGGCCTGCGCGGCAAGGCGGCCAGGATGAAAGAAACGAAGCGAGCGCGGTAGCGCGTCAGTTCTGAGACGGCCATGCCCCAACGGCCGGCGGTCGGTCATGCTCGGTCGTCGCGTCGCCACCCGGGCGCCGCGGGCCGGGCTGCACGCCGCGAATCACGTTTCCAGGGGACTAGTATCAGGGGCGGCTATGGCTCGAACGCGCGCGATGCGAACCCTGGAAAACGCCATGCGGCGGTGGGGCTTCTATCGTGTCGCGGGGTGCGACGAGGTGGGACGCGGCTGTCTGGCAGGCCCGGTGGTGGCTGCCGCGGTCATCCTGGCTCCGGACCGGTCGATTCCCGGCGTGCGGGATTCGAAGATGACCACGCCGTCCCAGCGGGAGCGCCTCTACGATGCGATCACGCGGACGGCGCTGGCGTGGGCGGTCGCGTCGGCCTCGGTCAGGGAAATCGACGACATCAACATTCACCAGGCGTCGTTGCTGGCCATGCGCCGAGCGGTGCTGGCCATCGCGCCGCTGCCCGATCTGGTGCTCGTCGACGCCTTTCGGATTCCGTCGCTGACAATTCCCCAACGGGCCGTGCCGCACGGAGACCGGCGATGCAGCGCCATCGCGGCCGCGTCAATCATCGCGAAGGTGACGCGTGATCGAGAGATGCTGCAGCACCACACCGTTGATCCCCGCTACGGCTACGATCGCCACAAGGGCTATGCGACCACAGTGCACCTGGCGGCCTTGGCGCTCCACGGCTACTCGCCGATTCACCGGCGCTCGTTTAGACCGTCGTCGCTGTTTGATACGATGGACGACACGTGCTAACGCACACTGATTGATCTGTGCCTATAGATCGCGACGCCGCGCTCAGGGAGGCGGAGCAACTGCTCCGCCAGGGAGAACTCGACGGGGCTATTGAGGCGTATGTACGCCTTGTCGAGGATCGGCCATCCGATTGGAGTTCCATCAACGCCCTTGGCGATTTGTGCCTGCGCGCTGGCGATGTTGAGCGGGCGATCACCCAGTTCACCCGAGTCGCGGACCAGTTCTTCTCGGACGGTTCCCTCCAGAAGGCCGCGGCACTCTACAAGAAGGCGCTGAGAGCGCAGGATGATCACGAGCCTGCGCTTCAGCAGCTGGGCGAGATCGCGGTGCGACAAGGACTTCAGGCCGATGCCGAGGTGTACCTCCAGCGGCTGGCGGAGCAGCGTCAGCGCCGCGGTGATGATCACGGCGCGGCGGAGTCACTGGCGCGCCTGAGCGCCCTGAAGGAAACGCAGACCCAGTCTCGCATTGCAGCCGCGAAGGCCGTCAAGGCGGTCGGCGATGCGCACCCCGTCGTCGCTCCTCTAAGAGCTACTGCCGGCAGTGACTCGGCCGACGGCATTGTCGCCGACGACACGGCGGGCGACTTGGTCGCCCCTCTTGTCGTGTCCCCGCTGGTCGCCGCTCCGCGCGAATCTCTCGACGCGTCGACGACGGAGGAGTCGGGTGAGCGCGGGTCGTCCGAGGCACAGCCGAGGACCGAGCGCGACGCGTCGACGAAGGACGAGGTACCGTCTCAGGCTCAGGCGCCGCTCCGAGTTGACGTGCCGTCGGAGGTCGACGTGCCGCTTGAGGTTGAACTCGGTGACGCACTTGACGAGATCGCATCAGCGCCGCCCGAAACCCTCGATGCGCCGGTCGATTCCACTCCGCGTGCTCGTGAGCAGGCGCCGGAGGGGAGCGCGCCAGAGAGCGAGGGAGTCGATGTCGGTGCGTTGGAATTGGCCGCGCGCGACGCCGGGACCCGATTTGCTGCGGCGACGTCACTTGGTCGCCATTACATCAGTCAGGGTGATGTGCGCGCGGGGATTCGGTGGCTGGAGTGCGCAGTGGAGGCGACACCATCGAGCCAAGAGGAAGCCTTTTCCGCTCTGTACGAGTTGGCCGACGCATTCGAGCGTCTTGGCGAAGCGTCGCGCGCGCTCGCCGTGCTGATCGATCTTGATCTCGACTCCGGCGGATATCGGGATGGGCGCGCCCGCATCGACCGGCTCATGATGGCGCAGACCAGGAGCGATGATTCGTGAGGCGTCTGTTGCTGGTCGTGTTCTTTTTTGAGATCGGCCTCGTGCTGGTCGTGATTCCGTGGCTGGCGTTCTGGGATCGGAACTACTTTGGCCAGCTGATGCCACCGCTTGGAGCGTTCATGACGAACAACTTCGTCCGCGGCGCAGTGTCCGGGCTTGGTGTGATCAACATCATCGCAGGTTGCGTGGAACTGGGCTCGATGCTGTTGGCGCGATCCGCAAATCGTCACGCGTCCATCACATCGCCCTAGCAGTCCGTGGTAAAAGTCCGGCGTCGCACCTAACGCGGATTTCACGAGCGGGGCCATGACCCTCTCCCAGGTACTGCTGAAATCCGCGCTAGACGAGCGAGGCGCCTCGCGGACAAGGCGCGACGACTGAAAATACCGCCTGTATTTGACGGAGGAGCAACGCAGGTCGCGAGGATGCGTCGCTCGTCGAATGCAGACGGACTTTAACCACGGGCTGCTAGTCTGGCCATGCGACGGGCGGCGTTCGATGCGTCGCTTGTCGCGCCTGGCCTTGCACGTCGTCCGGATCCGTGAACGCAGCACCGAGAGTCACAATCACGTGCGCCCGATTGTTTGCCTGATCACGCCGTCGGTACATGCTGGTACCCGCCACGAGGATGCGCTGGTCGATCGGGTGGCCGTCGCGGCCCGTGCCGGTGTGCACCTGGTTCAGATCAGGCAGTCAGCATTTGACGCTCGCTCACTGCACAGCCTTGTCACGCGATCGGTGCAGGCCGTCGTTGGCACGGCTGCGCGCATCGTCGTCAACGAACGCCTGGACGTGGCGCTCGCCGCCGGAGCCCACGGTGTGCATCTGCGGGGCGGTTCGATGTCCGCCGAGCGCGTGAGGGCCATTGTTCCGGTGGGGTTTCTGATTGGGCGTTCGGTACACTCGGCCGAGGAGAGCACGCGCGTCGCTCTGGGAGGAGGACTCGACTATATGCTCTTCGGAACCGTCTTCGCGACGCCGTCAAAACCTGGAACAGTCGCCGTGGGGACCAGTGCCCTCGCCGCCGCGTGCGCGGGCGTAGCTGTTCCGGTGCTGGCTGTGGGTGGTATGGGACCGCAGCGTCTCGGTTCCGTACACCGTTCGGGGGCGGCTGGCTGGGCGGCCATCGGACTTTTCGCCGACTGCCCAGTTGACACGCTACCTTCAGTCATCGTGCAGGCTGCCTCGGCGTTTGACTCACCCGGGGACCTCCCCTACCATGAGTGCGCGCATGGCGACGGAGGAACTGGCGGCGCCTGATTTCGGAATAAAGATGAGGCGCCTACGCGAAGAGCGCGGGGGGTCACTGCGCCAGATCGCGGACGTCACCAGGATTTCGGTCAGTGTCCTTGAGGCGCTCGAGCGGAATGACATCACTCGGCTGCCCGGCGGCATCTTTAGCCGAGCCTTCGTACGGTCCTACGCTATCGAGGTGGGACTCGATCCCGAGCAGACGGTCCGTGATTTCCTGTCGCAGTTTCCCCACGAGACGCTGATCGCCGGAAGCCCGCACGCGGCCGAACTGAGACGCCCGCCTAGCACTGTGCGGCGCCGGCGGCCTGTCTGGATCATCGTCGTTCTGCTGGCGATCGGCGCGATCGCTGCGTTCGCACTGACCTCGCTACGGTAGATCCTTCCGATCTTTGCGCGCCCACTCCCGTCTCATCTGCGCGAGTCCTTCCATGTACACCGTGGCCTTCTCGCGAGCTTCCTCGGATGGTAAGCTCTTGAGGAGTTTGATCGCCTGGGCGAGATCCGCGTGAATTGTGCGCTTGGTCGTCGTGAAGTAGATCGTTCGGATGTGATCAAATGCCGCCGCCGGATCGGGGGTCCCCTGTGTGATGGAGATGAGCGGGACGAATCCGGCGACGTTCTGTGCCGCGCTCCGTCTCTTGCCCACGTCCCTCGTGCCGCGTCCCTTCCTGTCCTGGCGCGGTTGCCCGTTCGCTGAGCGCCGCGGAGTCATCCGTTCACGAGACCCTGCTGGTCGAGACGGAAGTCAAGGAGGCGGGCACCCCCGGCGACGAGGGCCCGTCGAATTTCGTCTTGGCGCTCCGGGGGGCCATAGCAGAACAGGCATCCTCCGCCTCCCGCGCCGCACACCTTGGCTGCGGAGCCGCCTGCGCGTATCCCACGAGCAATCAACGCGTCGATCGCTGGTGTCGACACGCCCGGTGACAAACGCTTCCGGTGCTCCCACTCAGTGCCAATGGCCCGCCCGACTGCGTCCCAATCGCCTCTGTCCATCGCGTCACGCATCGCCACGGCGGTGTCCCGAATGGCCTCGAAGCAGTCGAAGACAGGGCGGTCACCATCGATGTGCCTTTTCATGATGTCCCAGTTGTTCGTCCCTGAATCGCGCGGCTGTCCGGTGTAGCACAGCACGAGTCGACGCTCCAATTCGGTGGGGTCGACGTCCAACGGGACACGACGGATGTCGTCGGTGCCGAGCTCGAGTGCGGCAAGGCCGCCGTAGAGCGCCGGGCGGTAGTCCTGCAGTCCTGTCGGAACCCCAATGGCCTGCGCCTCGATGTTCAGCGCGACGCGTAGAAGCGCCTCTGGCTCATAGTGCGTGCCGCTCCACTGCGCCAGTGCAGCACACGCGGCGACGTTGAGCGCGGATGAACCGGCAATGCCTGCGCCGGCAGGAGACGCACAGTGTGTCGTCAGCGTGATGCCACGCGCGTGAAAGAAATGCGCGAGCAACGAAAGGAGCCGGAGCTCCTGGCGCTCTCGAAGCTCTTGCCAGTCATCTGCGTCGATCGTGACGCCGGTATCCTTGGAGTGGATCACGATCCGGTCGTCCGACCGGGTCTCGACCGTCGCGTGCGCCCTGAGATCGATCGCGGCATTGATCGTCTGCGCACCCGGATGGAATAGATACAGAGGCCAGATATCCAGCGTACCCCCGGCGAGGTCGATGCGGGTGGGGGCGGACGTCTCGATGCGCACACGGCATTATAGATACTGCGCCTGTGTGGCACGGAGGCACGGGCGCGTGTCAGCGTCGCCCATATAATTGGCGAGTGCCGTTGAGTATTCGCCGCGACATTGGTCAGTTGCTTATCGGCAGCTTGCCTGGGACGACGATCCCTGGCGAACTCCGCTCGCTCGCTCGCGACTTTCAGCTCGGGGGCGTCATCCTGTTTTCACGCAACATCGAGGCCCCGGAGCATGTCGCGGAACTCTCGCACGATGTGCAGTCGCTCGCATCTGGTATGCCGCTCTGGGTCAGCATCGATCAAGAAGGTGGCCGGGTGGCTCGGCTGCGGGCGCCGTTTACGGAGTGGCCGCCCATGGCGGTGTTGGGTCGATGCGGTGACTCGGCCCTGGCGACGCGATTCGCGGTGGCGCTGGCCGCGGAGCTGCAGGCGGTCGGCATCAGCCTGGACTATGCGCCGGTCCTCGACATTCACACGAATCCGCACAACCCTGTCATCGGCGACCGCGCACTGGCCGCCGACGCGGCGATGGTGGGTGCGCTGGGTTCGGCGATCGTGCGCGGGTTGCAGGACCATGGCGTCGCGGCCTGCGGCAAGCATTTTCCGGGTCACGGCGATACGTCCGTTGACTCGCACGACGATCTGCCAGTCGTCGAGCATGCGCCGGATCGCATCCGGCGGGTCGAGTGCGTGCCGTTTCGCGACGCGATTCGCGCGGGCGTGGCCTTCATGATGACGGCGCATCTACTCGTGCCGGCGCTGGACGAAGACGCGCCCGCGACGCTGTCGAGGCGCATTGTGTGCGGCCTGCTTCGAGAGGAACTGGGTTTCGACGGTGTCATCCTGAGCGATGACTTGGAGATGGAGGCGTTGGCCAGGACTCACACAGCACCGGAGGCCGCAGTCAGGGCGATCGCTGCCGGTTGCGACGGTGTGCTTGTGTGTCGCGCTCGCGTTCAAGACCGGAGCGGGGACATAGAGGTTCTGGCCGCTGTTCTCGAGGCGCTCGTCCATGCGGTCGAGGACGGCCGCATTCCCTACAAGCGGCTTGAGGACGCCCTGAGGCGTCATCGCAGAGCCAAGGAGCGATTCCTGGCGGACACGGTGCGGGCGCGGCCTGCCAGACCTGGCGGCGGTGGCCAGCTCTCCGCGGTGCTCGGTTGTGATGAACATCGCCGCGTCGCCGAGGAAATGGCACGTCATCTGTGATCAAACCTCCCGCCCTCAAGTCCGGCGATCGAATCGCTCTTGTGTCGCCTGCCAGCCCGTTCACGCGCGAGGCGTTCGAACGTGGCGTGGCCGAATTACAGCGCCTCGGCTACGAGCCGGTCTACGACGACTCCGTGTTCGACCGGTCGATGTTTACGTCTGGAACCGAGACCGTGCGCGCGGCAGCGTTCACACGGTCTTGGCAGGATCCACGCGTGGCGGCGCTGATGGCGGTTCGCGGAGGATACGGCAGCGTGCAGCTTCTCCCGGCCTTGGGTGCGTTGCGCCTGCACGAGACTCCGAAACTGTTTATTGGCTACAGCGACAACACCTCGCTGTTGTCCTGGTTGACGTGTCAGTGCGGCATCACGGCACTGCATGGACCGATGGTCGAAGGTTCCCTCTCGCGGGGCGCTGAAGGGTACGACGAGATGTCCTTCCAGCACTTGATGCAGGGAAGGGGCGCGGGTCTTGAGCTGCAGTCTGAGGGCGTAGCCGTCGTCAGGGCGGGCAAGGCCAAGGGGAGGCTCTTCGGCGGCACGCTCACGCAGCTGGCTGGATCGCTGGGCACACCCTTCGCGTTCGACCCGCCGCACGGGAGCATCTTGTTCATCGAAGATGTCGACGAACGTCCGTATTGCATCGATCGCCTGATGACCCATCTGCGCCTGAGCGGCGTGTTGGCGCGAGCCAGCGGTCTGGTGTTCGGCGAGATGCGCGGCTGCGACGAGCCATCTGGAACGCCGTCCGCGCGCGACGCGATTGAGGCTCTCATGTCTGACTTCGCGGGGCCGGTGTTGATCGGGTTTCCCTCCGGGCACACGCGTGGCCCGGCATGGACGCTTCCGCTCGGGGTCCGAGTCCGCGTGGAGACGACGCCGCGCCCGCGTCTCGTTATTGAGGAATCGCCCGTTGCGTGACCCTCAGCGCATCCATTTCATCGGGGTGTGTGGCACCGCCATGGCGACCGTGGCGGCGCTGCTAAGACAGGGCGGACACGATGTGCGCGGGTCCGATCAGCATGTCTATCCGCCGATGAGCGATTTTCTCGTGACCGAGAGCATCCCGACGATGGTCGGGTTTTCGGCGGACCATATCAGCTCCGACGTCGATCTCGTCGTTGTTGGCAACACGATTTCCAGGGGTAATGTTGAACTCGAAGCGGTGCTGGAACGGAAGATCCGACACTGCTCTCTGCCGGAGGCGATTCGGGACCATTTTCTGTGGGGCTCGCGCTCGATCGTTCTCGCAGGAACTCACGGCAAGACAACAACGACGTCGTTGACGGGGTGGCTGTTGACGCATGGTCAGCGTGACCCCACGGTCTTAGTGGGCGGCATCGCCCTGAATTTCGGGGATCGTGGCTCCAGCTACCGACTGGGAGTTGGCGGCGACTTCGTGATCGAGGGGGACGAATACGACAGCGCGTACTTCGATAAGACCGCGAAGTTTCTCAAGTACCTGCCCGAGGTCGCCGTCATTGGCAACATCGAGTTCGATCATGCTGACATTTACTCCGACATTGACGCCGTTCGTCTGGAATTTCGGCGCCTCGTAAATCTCGTGCCTCGCAACGGACTCCTATTGCTGGGTGCAGACAGTCCGCACGCCGCAGGTTTGTCGATGCATGCGGTGAGTCCAGTTGAAACGTTCGGCATGGCGGCCGAAGCAACGTGGCGGGCGGACGCCATCGAGCACGGTGAAGGTGCGACCCGGTTCACCGTGCGCCGGCGCGGCGAATCATTCGGCCGGTTTGAATCGCCGCTGCTCGGTCTCCACAACGTCAGGAATGCGCTGGCGGCTATCGCCGTCGGCAGTCACGTTGGGCTTGGAGCCTCGCAACTCGGTGACGGCCTGCGCGCGTTCAGGGGCATCAGGCGCCGGTTGGAGATTATCGGTGTCCGTCGCGGTGTGACCGTCATCGATGATTTCGCGCATCATCCGACAGCCGTTCGCGAGACCCTTGTGGCGCTGCGAACGGGATATCCCGCGCGTCGATTGTGGGCGGTGTTTGAACCGCGGTCGGCCTCGTCGTGCCGCCGCGTGTTTCAGAATGATTTTGCCGCGTCGTTTGGCGCGGCTGACGAGGTTGTGATCGCGGATGTGTTCCGGTCGTCTGTGCCGGAATCGGAGCGTTTGTCGGTCGAGCACCTAGTCGATGACCTGCGCAGACAGGACCAGCGTGCCCGACACGTGCCTGGCGCTCAGGATATCGTCGAGACCATCGTGAACGAGCATCGCGATGGCGATATCGTCGTCCTGATGTCCAATGGTGGTTTCGGCGGGATTCACCAGAAGCTCCTCCAGGCACTCGGCGAGTGAGCGCGGCGTGACGGTGCCAGACGCGCGGATTATCGACGCGGGTGATTCCGCCGTTATCTGTGAGCTAGGCGTGGAGCGCGCCGCGGTGCCGCGCGTTGATGTGGACGTCAATGCGCGCGCCATCGCGATTGCCGCTGCCGTCAGACAGCGCGCGATAGCGGGGGTTCGCGACGTGGTGCCGACGTTCCGTTCGGTGACAGTGTTCTTTGATCCGTTGGGAACGGATGTGTTCGCGGTGGCTGCAGCGCTGCGTGAGCACATGATCGCCACGCCATCGGGCTCTTCTGAGAAGACCATCGATGTGCCGGTGGTGTACGGGGGTGACGACGGGCCCGACCTCGCTGACGTTGCAGCGTTTGCGCGCTGCAGTCCGGACACAGTGATCGCGCGCCATGCTGCGAGGATCTACCGCGTCTGTATGCTCGGCTTTCTGCCCGGGTTCGCCTACATGGCGTCTGTCGACGAGACCATCGCCGCGCCGAGACGCGGGACCCCGCGCGTGCGCGTGCCAGCCGGCTCGGTCGGCATTGCTGGTCTCCAGACTGGGATCTATCCCACGGAGGCTCCGGGGGGCTGGCAGATCATCGGACGGTCGGCCGTGAATCTCTTCGATCCCGCCCGTACGTCGCCAGCGCTGTTCTCACCAGGCGATCGGGTGCGGTTCGTGCCGGCCGATGCCGTCCCTGACCTCGGGTCTAGTCGAACCGAGACCGGCTCGAAGCCGAACGCCTCTACCACCCGCTGCGTCACGGTTCTTCAGCCTGGATTGCTGACGACGGTTCAGGACGCCGGTCGGTGGGGACATCAGCACGTTGGTGTGTCAGTGGCCGGGCCCATGGACTACGTCGCACATCGGCTGGCAAATGCCCTGGTAGGCAACGGGCAGAATGCGGCCACGCTCGAAGTGACCTGGCTCGGTCCGGAGCTGAGGATCGAACATGAGACGCGATTCGCCGTGACCGGCGCCGACCTTCAGGTGACGCTCGACAGCGCCGATGTGCCACTGGGCGTGCCATTGCGAGGGCGCGCGGGGAGTGTGCTGCGCTTCGGCGAAAGGAGGGGTGGCGCACGTGCCTACGTGGCGTTTGATGGTGGCATCGTGGTACCGCGTGTGCTCGGGAGCCGTGCCACGCATCTTCCGAGTCGTCTCGGCGGTATCGGGGGACGGCAGCTGGCGGCCGGGGATTGTGTGTCTCTTGGCGATCCGCACAGCGACGTCGCAGCCCACTCCGGGGGGCCTCCGGAGGCGCGCTCCGGCACTGCCGCCGCCGAGGTGCCCGCCCAGCGGGTTCGCTCGGCGGGCGGTGCACGTCTTCGTGTGTTGCCCGGTCCACAGGCGGCCGAGTCTGGGTCATCCGCGCTGGAGGCGCTTCAACGAGAGCGATATACCGTTTCGCCCCAATCCAACAGGATGGGGTACCGCTTGACGGGTGGCGCGCAGATACCCGGCGCCTCACGAGGCGACATGATTTCTGAGTCCACGGTGGTTGGTGGCGTCCAGCTTCCACCGTCTGGAGACCCTATTCTCTTGATGGCCGACCGACAAACCAGCGGTGGTTATCCCCAAATCGCTGTCGTCATCACAGCTGATCTTCCGCTCGCCGGGCAGCTTGGCCCGGGCGATTGGATCGAGTTCGAAACGTGCAGTCGGACGGACGCCATAGCGGCGCTCCGCGAGGTGGATGAGGCGTTGCGTATCGTTGGCTGACAGCACGCTCAGGCCGACGCCGGGAGTGCCGATGGCTCCGATGACATCTCTCGGGGTCGGGGGCTCCGCACGCTGGTTTGTACGGGCGACAACCATTGACGACGTCGCAGCGGCTCGTCGATGGTGTGGCGATGCGGGCGTGCCGCTGTATGTACTGGGCGGGGGCACCAACATGGTTGTCGCCGATGCGGGAGTGGACGCGCTGGTACTGCAGGTGGCCATTCGTGCCGTCGACTTCTCCCAGCGGGGAGCGTCGACCTCGCTTCGGCTCGGTGCCGGCGAGCCATGGGATGATGCCGTATTGGCTGCGGTGTCGAGAGGCCTGGCCGGTCTTGAGTGTCTGTCTGGCATTCCGGGAAGCGTCGGAGGGACTCCGGTGCAAAACGTCGGGGCGTACGGGCAGGACGTCGCGCAGACCATTGCCGAGGTCACTGTGCTCGATCGTGAGTCAGGGGAGGTCGTCACGCTCGGTGGCGGCGAGTGTGGGTTCGGATACCGGACCAGCCGCTTCAAGGGCGAGGATGCTGGGAGGTTCATCGTTTGCGAGGTACGCTTCACGCTGAGCGCGGGGCCGCCAACAGTCGTCTATCCGGATGTGATCGGCCACCTGACACATCACGGTGTTTCTGAGCCAGCCCTCGTGGATGTCCGCAACGCGGTGTTGGCCATTCGACGAGGCAAGGGCATGGTGATCGACCCGGCGGATCCCGACACGCGGAGTGTCGGGTCGTTTTTCATGAATCCGGTGGTCGACTCGGCCCGACATGCCGACCTTGATTCGAGCGCGGCCGGCAAGGTTCCCGCGTTTGTGCGCCCTGACGGCCGGGTCAAGATTCCGGCGGCGTGGCTCATCGAACAGTCTGGGTTCGCGCGAGGCTACCGAGCTGGATCCGTTGGTCTCTCTGCGAAACATCCGCTAGCCATCGTCAACCGGGGAGCCGCCGCATCACGCGAGATCGTGGCGCTGGCCGGAGCCATCAAGCGACGCGTGATCGACCGTTTTGGTATCTGGCTCCGTGCGGAGCCAGCGTTTCTCGGATTTGGAGACGATGCCGATGTGGCATTTCTGAAGGAGGCTCGCTCCTAGGGGCGGTCGAGTACATGTCGACATTGTTGATTGAAGGCGGGCACCGGCTGCGGGGTCGGGTGGCGGTGGAGGGCAACAAGAATTCCGCACTGCCATTGCTGGCGGCGTGCCTGTTGACTGAGGACGAGTGTGTCCTGACGAATGTGCCACGTATCGGTGACGTGGAGGTCATGGCGCGACTGCTGGTGGACCTGGGTGCTGAGGTTGACGGCATCGGTACGACGACGCTCCGTGTCAAAGCCGCCCGCGTGCGCAAGCATGCGCCGGCTCGCACGCTTGTCGGCAGGCTCCGTGGCTCGGTGTTGCTGCTTGGTCCGCTGCTGGCTCGAGTTGGCCGCGCACACTTGGCGCCACCCGGAGGCGACTTCCCGGCGCGTCGGTCGATCGCAACACACCTGGACGCGCTAGCCGCGATGGGCGCCGTGCAGGGTGTGGGCGAGGACCACATGCTGGAGGCTCCTGACGGGTTGAAGGGAGCCTCGATGTATTTGTTCGAGGCCTCGGTCACCGGCACGGAAACGGCTCTTCTTGCGGCGGCTCGCGCTGACGGCGTGACCGAGATCCGACACGCAGCCACAGAGCCGCATGTGGTGGAACTCTGCGAATTTCTCAAGAAGATGGGTGCGGGTGTCTCAGGAATCGGTAGCTCGAAGATTAGGGTGGAAGGCGTGCCCCGCTTGGGCGGTGCCGCACATCGACTCTGCGGCGACTACATCGAGGCCGGTAGCTGGGCCGCCGTCGGGGCCATCACCGGTGGCGAGGTCGATATCGAGGGCGCACGTGAGGAGGACATCGAAGTCGTCGCGGCCGTGCTCGATCGGATGCATGTGCGGTGCGGAATGCGGGACGGGGTCTTCGAGGTCAAACCCTCGAAGCCGCGGGCAATCCGCCGTATTGCCACAGGTTTGTGGCCATCGTTTCCCAGCGATCTTGTGAGCCTCGTGACCGTGCTGGCGACTCAGGCCGAGGGTCGAACGCTCGTGCATGACTGGATGTATGAGCTACGCCTGTTCGCCTTGGAGCAGCTGAGTGGCATGGGTGCAGACCTCTTTCTCGCTGACGCGCATCGCATCATCGTGACAGGCCCGACGCGGCTCCGCGCCGGACGGGTGCTGGACAGTCGCGATCTGAGGTCGGGCATGTCTTTGATCGCCGCGGGTTTGGCAGCCGACGGAGAGACTCGAGTGCAGCCGCTCGAGACGGTAGAGCGGGGATACAGTGTGCTGGTTGAACGGTTACTGGGACTGGGTGCCCACGTGGAGCGAGTAGAGTAGCGCCCCTTCGGTCCGCATCGGGCCCGGCGCGGTCGCAGCCGGTTCAGAGCGCTTTTCAAATAGCCCTTGTACTGACTGGACGAGCCATGTTACTTCTGCACGCGCCACTGCGACGCGTCGGTCCAGCCGAATGCCGGAACCCTTTCGGCATTGCGGCTACTCGAACGCCACACGGTCATGAAAAGCGCTTTAGTTATTCCGGCAGTTGAATCGGCAGAGCCGAACCTGGTGCGTTGGCCGGCGCTGGCGCGGCTGGCTGTGCCGCGGCTGGCGGTTCGTCGAGGATGGGGAGGTCGATGATCCCGGACACGGCTGTCCCCGCGCGTCCAACGCGGAATGGCCGTAGATCTTCTTCGCTCAAGTCCAGCACCCTCACGATTCTCGGAGTCAGCGTCAGCACGATGTCGGATTCCTGCGTCTGGCGGCGGGTGTGAGCGAACAACCGGCCCACGAGCGGAATATCGCTGAGTCCAGGAATGCCTTCAAGTACGTCACGCTCGTCGTCCCGAATCAGGCCGGCAAGCAGGTTCGTCTCTCCGTCCTGCAGGCGGATCACGGTGTTGATCTCACGGTTGCCGAATGTCGGCAGCCCTCCGAACCCGGTTCCCGAAATGCTGCTGACGAGAATACTCAGCGCAAGCGACACCTGGCCGTCATGGTGAGTGCGAGGCGTGATGTCGATGTTCACCCCGATGTTTTCGTAGTTGAACGAGGTGATCGGCTGTTGTGCGACGCCACCGCTGGCAAAGGGCGTGAAGGTCGTCACGGGCACTGGCACCCGCTCGCCGAATCTCGCCTGTGCTGAGATGCCTTCCGACGTGCGCAACTGCGTGTTGGCGAGTGTGCGTGTGTTGCTGTCGGTCTTTAACAGACGATAGAACAGGCCGGGAAGATTCGTCAGGAAGACGTCGGACGTCGTCAAACTGTCGAGGTCTCTCAGCGTCAGGCCCTCCCGATTGACATCCACTCCCCCGTCGATCCCCAGGGACCCGGCCGACGCGAGTTTCAGTCCGTACTCGCGTAGCCGCGTGCGATCGAATTCGAGCAGTTCAACGTCGATCACGACCTCCGGACGGGCCTTGTCGATGGCGGTGATCAGGCTGGCTGCGGCGGCTACTCGCTCTGGCGTGTCCTTCATCGCGAGAGCATTGGTCGCAGTGATTGGAGCAAGCCGTCGGTTGTCGATCACGATTCGCAACAGGTCGAGCGTTTCGGCGACGTCGGCGTTGCTCAGGTAGAACGTTCGGACGACCTCGTCTTGGTACTCCGTGCGCTTGGCCGGCGTATCGGGAATCACGGTGATCGTACGCTGCGCGGTAACTTGATAGAAGCTGCGTGTAGCCGTCGAGAGTGACACCAGCGCGCCCTCCAGCGTCGCGTTCTGAAGGTCGATCGTGACCGGCTGCGCGTTGAACTGCGGATCGAACACGACGTTGAGATCGGCCATTCTGGCGAGTGCCGTGTACACGTCCCGACTGTCTGCGTCACGGAACGTCAGCGATGCCGGAAGCTGCACGTCCGCCGGCAGGTCCAGTCCGGAGGGGCGCAGCGTCTGCGAGCGCTCGATGAGTGTTTCCAGATCGGTCTTCCGTGTCCGGGCGGCCTCGACCCCGGCGCGCAGTTGCGCCTGAACGGTGGTGAGCAGTGTGAGCACGTTCGAGTCGTCGGGATTGAGCTCCTCGGCGAGCTGGAGCTCGAAGAGGGCTTCGTTCAGCAGGCCGTCTGCGTAGAATTGCCTCCCGCGTGCGAAGTGATTTTGCGCGCCTCTCAACCTGGCGCGTTCGAGCCCCTGCTGAGCGCTCGCGTTGGAGGGGTCCGCCTGCAGCGCACGCGTGTACTCCATCACCGCCTGGTCGTAGTCCCGGTCGAGTTCGGCGCGTTCGCCAGACCGAAGCGCAGCGGCTGTTGCGCACCCCGACAGGGCACACGTCAGCAGGACGAGCAGCGGGACCCGACTAATTGGCGATGCCATCGGTGATGATGTCGACGCCGCTAGGGATACGAAACACGAAGTCTTTATCGGCCACTCCCTGGTTCTCCTTCAGGTCGGTAAAGGACAGCGTTGAAACCCCCCCCTGCCGGTCCCGCGTGGTCAGGGCCAGGATCTGCAGGGAGGTTGGATCCACCGCCACGACCAGGTACTCGAACTCCGGCTCGGCTCGGTAGGGTGTCAACCTCAGGGCGGTCGCACCGGGAGACGACGTCTCGTCGAAGGCCGCTGAAAAATCCCTCACAATATCTCCGCGCCCGGCCAGGAACGCCGCCGGGGTCGTCGCCTGTTCGTCTGACGGCAGGGTGGTGACCATGACTTGCCGATCCTCCGGTAGGTAGGCGTACATCCTGATGCCATCGGAGACAAATTCCTTTCGCTCCGGCGCGGTGTACACCCATCGCATCTGGCCAGGCTTTTTGACAACGACGGTTCCGCGCTCGGTCGTCTGCGTGCGGAGCACGCCGCCCCGGTACGTGTGCACGAAATCGGCTGAGAAATCGCGAATGCCCTGATAGCGGTCTTGAAGGGCGCGGGCCAGGCGCTCGGGTGTTGCAGAGTTTTGATCGAGACTTTGGGCCTGAATCTCGGCCCCGGTCTGGGTTTGGGCTCGTGGAACGGCCGTGGGCAGACACAGGGCGAGTATCGCGGCCGTGGTGACGGCCGCCTGGCTTGTGGATGTGGCAATTCGAAACATGGCTACCTGCGACTGCGACTGATGCCCTTCAAGCCTTGGGCCAACCCGTACTGACGATATTAGGCCACAAGACCTTGGACAAGGCTATTAGTCGGAGGCGCAGACCGTGTCGGTTTGACCTCAGGATGTAGCTTTCGGACCGCGTGCGCCGGCACTGGCCCTGTCAACGGCGTGAGCGCTTACGCGCCACGAACGTCCGTACGGCGGCGGCGTCCCGCGTGTTCAGCACCTGCTGGGGTTCGACCCATCCACGTCTGGCCGTCCCAACGCCAAATCGCATCTGCAGGCCGAGGGACTTGAGACGATGACAATCGCTGTCGACGGCGATGGTGACCCCGGCGGCGGCTGCTCGACGCGCCACCCGGCCGTCCATATCGAGGTGACCCGGTGCACCGTCGACTTCCATCGCGGTGCCGGTCTCGACGGCGGCGGTGAAGAGACGATCGAGATCCAGCGCGTAGCCCTCGAATCGGCCGGGCGCCCGGTTGGTCGGATGCGTAATGACGTTCACCAAAGGGTGACGGATGGCACTGAGGTAGCGCTCCGTCAATCGCGCCCGAGCGTCCCCCCGGTCATCATGCAGCGATGCCAACACAATATCGAATCCGGCAAGCGTCTCGTTGTCAAAGTCGAGACTGCCGTCCGACATGATGTCCACCTCCACGCCGTGGAGGATATCGATGCCTGGCATCGCGTGGCGCAGCGTGTCGATCTCGTTGCGCTGCTTCGATACGTCGCGTGCTCTGAGCGTGCGCGACGCTGGGGCTCGCTCAGAGTGATCCGTGATCGCGATGTATTCATAGCCGAGCTGGCTGGCCGCGCCGACGACGTCGGCGATGGTGCTTTGGCCGTCGCTCCAGTTGCTGTGCGTGTGTAGATCACCACGAATATCGGGGTCAGACACGAGGCGAGGCAGGTCGCCGCGTTCTGCCGTCTCAATTTCCCCGCTGCCGTCACGCAGCTCCGGGGCGATGAAGGGGAGTCCGAGCCTTGCATACAGGGCTTCTTCCGAATCGCACGGTGGCGTGGGGCTGAACATACGCCCCAGCGCTCCAGAGCCGAATCGAAGTCCCATGCGGCCGGCACGCGCCGTGAGTTGGTCGAGATGGGCCGCTGAGCCTGTGTGCCAGACGAGTGCCGCGCCGATCTGTGAGGGTGGCGAGAGATGTAGCGTGACCGCTCCCCGCTCCGTGTCAGCCGTGATGCTGGAGTTATGCGTGGCTCGTGTTCCCCTCACCATGGGCAGACGAGCGAACGCCGTGTGAACCTGGTCCCGCTCGGACTCGGGCGCGACGCCAAGTAGCGCCACCTCGCCCATGTCGGGTGCGAATCTGCGCAGTGCTCCAACAGCCGTGAGCCGTTCCACACCGATGCCAGCGTGTTGCGCATCGGCGATGACGGAGGACGCGAGTGCGTGGGCTCGCCCAAGGGGAATGCGTGTCCTACTCACGGCACAAGGCGTAGGGCCATGTCACGTCGGATGCTGCTGGCTCTCCGGTCGAGTTCCCGGTGGGCGCCAGTCTTTCGCAGGGCTGGGTCACGTGAGCGCGCCGGGGAATCTGTCGGGCGAGATGTCGTAGCCGGGAAACACGTTGTTGGCACCGTCGAGCGTCAGGCCGAGGTGTCGTACCAGTACCTCGCCAAACAGATCGCGGAAGTCAGTCGTCACGGCCAAGTCGCGTCCTTCGAACAGTTGCTCCAGGCTCAAGCCAGGCCACCGTCCGTGGATTGCTCCGCCTCGCACGCCGCCGCCGAGCAGCAGCATCACGTTCCCGTGGCCGTGGTCGGTGCCGCGGCTGCCGTTCTCACCGACCGATCGCCCGAACTCGGACATCGTCAGGATGAGCACGTCTTCCATTCGGTCACCCAGATCGGTGTTCAACGCTGCCAACCCGCGGGCAAAGTCGTCGAGTCCAGTAGCCAATTGCCCCGTCGCGCCGCCTTCGTTCGCATGGTGGTCCCACCCCTGCGACTCGGCGAACGCCACTTCGAGTCCGATATCCGCCTTGATGAGCTGGGCGACCTGCCGGAGTGCACGGCCATAGGACGAGGCCGGGTATACGGCTCCGTTGGCTGGGGCCGCGTCCTGTGGTCGCACCGAATCCAGCAGGTCGATCGCTTCGAATGCCTCACGGGCGGAGGCACCGAGCAAGTCGCCAGCTTCGGCGCGGTATTGGTCTTGAAACGCCGCGCGGATGCTGGCACTGCCCGGAATATTACGAATACCAAGGCGGGCGATGTCAGGGACAACGAGGGTGCCCGCCTCGCCCTGCAGCGCCCGCGGTCGTTGCGCGGTCATCGCCACACCTCGAAACGGGGACCCCACGGAATCAGCCTGTTCCGCCAGATAGCGATTCAGCCACCCATCTCTGGTGCTCTTGACCCCCGGCGTTCCGCTCTCCAGGTAGTCTTGCGCGTCGAAGTGGGACCGGGTACTCATGGGGGATCCACACGCATGCACCACCGCCAGTTGCCGGCGTCGGTACAGTGGTGCCAGCGGCGCCAAGCGCGGATGCAGGCCGAAGACATCGTCAAGTGGAAGCGCCGATCCCTCCTCTTGGCCCGGTTGTGGGATGGCGATACTCGGTCTGGCAAAGTAGTAGTCGCGTTCGCCGAACGGTACGACCATGTTCAGTCCATCGACTGCGCCCCGCTGGAACACCACGACCAGCACACGCCGCCGCCGGCCCTGTGCCGCCGCCGTGCGCGTCAGAAATGACGGCGCCAGGCCGAGGCCAACCAGGGCGACTCCTCCCTGCTTGAGCAGCACTCGCCGAGTCATTCCAGTCATCATGGTCATCGTCGCTGAAAGTTAGGCGCGCCGAGCATCAGCGCGAGTTGTTCAGGTGTCCCTGCTGGCACAGTGTCGGATCGCCCGGCGACGTCCACAGTGACGCCGTCGACCTGGTTGGCGGCCATCGCCACGGCGAAGTCCAATCGCGCCAGCAACGCACCAGCGTTGATCCAGTGTTCGGCACCGTCAGGATAACCAGTCGGCGGCTGGAACTCGTACGGTGGCATATTGAGTCGGCGCAACACCTGGTCCAGCGATGCAACATTCTCTACGTCTGCGTCGATCGCCCGCACAGCACTGGCCACGAACTCGAGCGGCGTCTTGACTTTGGTTCCGTACGCGCTGGGACCGAGGAATTCGGGTGACAGGAGGAGAGTGCGAGCCACCGCTCGGATCTGGCCATCGCTCTCGAGAAAGCAGGCAGCGGCTCGGTCGATGACAGATTGCGGCGGATCGTCGGCGACGAAACGCCTGGCCAGCTTGGTGGCGACGTAGCGGGCCGTCGAAGGATGACCTGCCAGAAAATCAAGGATCGCCAGACCCTCATCCTGTCCCCCACCTGGTACCACGGTACCCATCACCAGTTTCTGGCCCGGCGCGTGGATTCGAGGCTCGAAGACGAATCCGCCCGCCTGCCCCTGGGGATCGTCGAGAGTCCACCCGGTGAAGGCCCTCGCGACTTCGACGACGTCTGACTGCGAATATCCTCCGTCGACACCGAGGGTGTGGAGCTCCAGTAACTCACGGGCATAGTTCTCGTTGAGACCGGGTGCGCGCCGGCGCTCGTAGATCGCGACTCGCAGCTGATCGGACACCGCGGTGGAATCAGGAGACAGCAGGTCGAGCACATTGCGGATCACACGTGATGACCATCCAAGATCGCGATCACGCGCCACGGTGAACAGGTCCGGCCCATCTGGATTCGAGCTCAACCAGTTGTCCAGGTAGAACATCATCGCTGGACTCTCTGCGACTGCGCCAAGAAGATCACGGAACCGACCCAGCACGTGCGGCCGGATCGCGTCGCGCTCGTACGCGGTCAGATACAGCCAGACAGGCCCCTTTCTGGCGGTGACGTTGAAGTGGTTGAACCAGAAGTCGACCAGCACTTCCTGTAGCTGCCGTTCGCTGGCGATCGCGCGAAGTAGTTTCTGTTGCCGGAGCTCGTCGTAGGGGAGGGAGGCGTGCTGTCGCACCCCTCCGGGGTCTGGCGCTTCGTTGCCCGGCGTGTCGCTGGAAAGCGAGCGAGGTAGAAACTGGTCGGTTCGACGGACCACGATCAGCGGCTCGTAGAACGTCTGGGCTAGCTCGGGCGTGCTCATGCGCTGGGTCCCGAACGCAGCGAGCCTCTCCTGAAGCGCGGCGTCTGGGATCGTCTCGGGGGTGAGCTGCTGTTCCAGATACGCCGCCAACCCGACCTGTCGGAGTCGTTCGACATCGCCCGGTCGCGGACCATAGGCTGCACGGCTGAGCACGTGGTGCAACAGCCGTTCGTCCGGATCCGCGATCGCGACCCCTGGGACCTGACGACACGCCGACCCGCGTGAGATAAGGCTGGGCGCGAGGGTGTCCCCCGGCGTCACTCCTCCGGGATCGGGCCAGAGCACGAGCGCCGATCCCACGACACCGAGCGCGAGCGCAACCAAGGCGTATCGGCGACGGGCCATGGTCATGATCGCTATGCTATCGCTCCTCGGCTCCCACCGGCGACCGGCTATTCGTCATCACCGCGACCTCCACTCGGAAAGAGTAGATGCGTAGCGCTCTCAAATGCGAGGGCTAGCGGTCTGGTTGCGAATTGGCTTGTGCACCGAGGGCGGTGAGGCGCCCGGCTGGCTAGGCGCGACGAGGGAGCATGCTGGGCGCATGTGACCGAGGAGCAACGCCGCCAGACCGGAGGCATCCCCGGCCGAATGCTGAGCCAATTCGCAACCAGACCTCTAGCAGGCTGCTGAAAAACTCCGTGAAATGGGATCGACAGATCGATCCCGGCGTACTACCATGCTCCCAACACCGCTGAAGGGAGCCCCATCATGCGCGGACACGATGAGCAAAGCACTCACATGTTCAGCTACCTGTCGCCGGAACAGCGCGTGCCAGCCGACCATCCGCTCCGCGCGGTTCGCGCGCTGACGGACGAAGCGCTGAGAACGATGTCGCGCAGGTTCGCCGGCCTGTACGCCAACACAGGGCGTCCGTCGATCCCGCCGGAACAGCTGCTGCGCGCGTTGTTGCTGCAGGTGCTCTACACGGTGCGGAGCGAGCGGCTGCTGATGGAAGAGCTCAATTACAACCTGCTGTTCCGCTGGTTCGTGGGCTTGAATTTGGACGACCCGGTTTGGCATCCCACCACGTTTACCAAGAATCGCGACCGGCTGCTGGCGGGCGATCTCGCGGCCGCCTTCTTTGATGCGGTGCAGGCCCACGCGCGGGCGGCCGGGCTGCTCTCGGACGAACACTTCACTGTGGATGGGACCCAATTGGAAGCGTGGGCCAGCCTGAAGAGCTTTCGGTGCCGGGACGCGGCGGAGAGCGACCCGCCCGATGACCCCGGGAATCCCACGGTCAACTTCCACGGGGAGCGGCGGCGCAACGACACGCACCAGTCGACGACCGATCCGGAGGCGATGCTGCCTCGGAAGGGCCAGGGGAAGGAAGCCAAGCTGGCGTATCTGGGCCACGTGCTGCTGGACAATCGACAGGGACTTGTCGCCAACGTCTGCGCGACTCACGCGACGGGGACCGCCGAACGCGAGGCAGCGGCGCTGTTGCTGGAGGCCAGCGCGCCGCCGGGCAGCACGGTCGGGGCGGACAAGGGCTACGATGTGGCAAGCTTTGTGGCCGCTGTCCGTATCCGGGCCGTCACGCCCCACGTTGCTCAGAAGGTCCGCTGGAGTGCGATCGATGGCCGGACCACGCGGCATGCGGGCTATCACGTCAGTCAGCGGAAACGGAAACTCGTAGAACAGGTCTTTGGCTGGATGAAGACCGTCGGCGGCTTGCGCAAACTCCGGCATCGCGGTGTCGCCCTCGTGGATTGGCAGCTTACCTTCGCCGCCACGGTCTATAACTTGGTCCGGCTGCGGAATCTGGAGGCGAGGTGTCCCTGATCACCGGCCGCGCGTGTCGCCGGCCCCTTGATCGGGGCCAGCGCACAGCCGTGCGCACCGTTGTCGGTCGGTGGTGACTCGCATGATCCTTAGAAAACGGCCCGATCACCCGGGTTCTTCAGCAGCCTGCTAGGTTCGACCGACCAGCAGAGACACCCGGGAACGACTCTCCAGAAAATGTGACACGAGGACGAGCGGCGAAAATCCCTGAGCGGCCTATAATCAGCCGGTTCCCGATTTCTCGCTCCTCACGTCAGCCAACAAGAGCTTTGGAGAACCTTGCCATGCGTAACTCGTTTCTCGCGATAATTCTTACCGCTGCGACATGTGTGGGATGTGCGGCGGAGCCGCAACCGCCAGCAGCGGCCACGGAACCCGAGGCAGCGGCGTCGACGCCCGGGCCGCTCCCCGCAATGATTGTCGCCGAGCGGGGTGGGTTCATTCCGGAAGGTGTGGAGTACGACACCGCGAACGGGCGCCTCCTGACCGGGTCACTCTCTGAAGGCTCGATCTTTCAGATCCACAGCGACGGACGACTGACGACGTTGGTGAGCGATCCTGAATTGGTCTCGTCTGTCGGCATTGAGGCTGACGAACCGAGAGGACGCTTGCTGGTGGCCAATTCGGATCGGTCCGTGTTCGCGGGCGGTGGCGCTGGTCAGGCGAAATTGGGTGTGTATGACCTCGCAACCGGCGAACGGATCTCGATGGTCGATTTGGCGGCCGTCCTGGCCGACGCACCTGCTGATTCGGTGTATTTCGCGAATGATGTAGCGGTTGGCGACGACGGAACGGCCTATGTCACCGACACGCGGATGAATGTGATCTATCGGGTCGGCACGGACTACGACGCCTCAGTGCTGTCTCGATTCGAGCCCATGGAGGGCCTCGGGCTCAACGGGATCGTGTACCACGCGTCCGGCTATCTGCTCGTGGCAGGCGGCGCCACGCTGTGGAAAGTACCGGTTGATGATCCGACTGGCACGACGCAAGTGGTCCTGCCGGAGGCCATATCGGGACAGGACGGAATGGTGTGGACGGCTGATGGCCTGCTGGCCATTGTCAGTAACTCGGATAACCGCGTCGTCGCGTTGAGGAGCATGGACGAATGGGCGACGGCGGAACTCGCCGGTGTCGGAGCGTACGAGGTCCAGGCCACCACGGCCGCGGTGGTCGACGGTGAGATCTACGTGGTCCATCCACACTTTGCGGACGAGGATCCACCGAGTGTCGAACGCGTCGCGCTCCAGTAAAGCCTTGCCCCGTCACCCGCGCCACGGCACGCGATAGTCGGTCTTTTCATATGGTGTGACAGATACAAGGAAGCGAGGACACGATGAAGCACCGTCTGATTCTCATCAGTCTTGGAGTCTGTCTTTCGGCGTGCGCGACGACCGGCACTCAAGCCGGTCGTGCTGCGGGCGACGTCAGCCCGGATCCCAGCCCGGCCCCGAGCTTCCAGGAGCCCATTGACCTACTACCGGACGTTACGGGAACACTGTCCTGGAAGATCACGACACAGAATGAAACGGCGCAAGCGTATTTCGATCAGGGCTTCCAATTGCGATACGCCTACGGCGTCGACGCCGCCGCCAGGAGCTTTCGAGAGGCGCACACGGCTGACCCCAGCTGCGCGATGTGCTACTGGGGGGAAGCGTTTGCACTCGGCTCATACTTGAACGGTGCCATCACGGTCGAGCAGGCGCCGCATGCGCTCGTCGCGATTCGCAGGGCCACCGAGCTTGCCGAAACGAATGCGACACCATTAGAGAGAGATCTGATAGACGCGACGGCGGTGCGCTACGTCGAGAACTACGACCCCGATATGCGGGGCTCGCTTGACGAAGCCTTTGCCGATGCCATGCGTCAGGTGCACGAGAAGTACCCCGACGAGCTGAACATCACCACGATCTATGCGAGCGCTCTGTTCGTCATGGAACCGCGCCGAGGAACCCGCGACATGGATGATCCGGGCGTGATGGCCCTCCATGCGGTGCTCGAGCAGGGGCTGGCCAGGGACATCACCCACCCTGGCCTGTGTCATCTGTATATTCACGCGACCGAATCGACCGTGCGTCCGAACCTGGCTGAGCCTTGCGCCGAATTCATCAGTGACGGCATCCCTGGTGCCAGCCATATTCAGCACATGCCCTCGCACACCTGGAATGAGGTTGGCCGCTGGGGAGATTCCGTGGTGGCCAACATCAACGCGTGGCATTCAGATCTGAAAGCTGCCGTCGGCACAGGCGTGGCCATATACCCGACCCATAATCTGCACATGTTGCTCTTTGCCGCATCGATGGATGGCCAGGGAGCGGTGGCGATGCAGGCAGGGAAGGATCTCGCGAAGTTGAGCGGGAGTACGATGCACCAGGTGCTGACCTTGCTTCGGTTCGGTCGGTTCGATGAGATTCTCGAGATTGAAGACAGGCCCTCCGATGAGGTGGACGGTGGGTTCTGGGATTTTGCGCAGGGGTACGCACACCTGCGGATGGGGGACGCCACGGCTGCCAACGAGTATCTCGAGAAGGTCAAGGACCTGGCCGAGCACTCCGATGCGACCTTCCGTTATCACCAAGCCAGTCAGCTGATGGGTCTCGCTGGATCTCTGCTCGAGGGAGAAGTGCTCAGAGGGAGCGGGGATCTGGACGGCGCGATCGCCGCGTTTCAGGCGGCGGCGACCTTTGACGACCAGCAGCAATACGACGAACCGGAACCCATTCCGTTTGCCGCGCGCCACTGGCTCGGTGCCGCGCTGATGGAAGCCGGCCGATACGCGGATGCAGAAGCGGAGTATCGGACCGAATTGCAAGACCATCCCCACAATGTCTGGTCGCTCCACGGCTTGAAAGCCGCGCTGGAGGCACAGGGCAAGGTGGATCCGGCGGTAGACGAGGACTTCGCTGTAAGCACGGCCAGGTCCGATACGTGGATCACGGCGTCACGTTTCTAGTGTCCTGAGTCAGAGGTTCGGTGACAAATATTCCGGAGCGCGGCGCCCGGATGGCGAGGCGTGACGACCGAGAATATCGAGAATATTCGAGGAAGGAGCAACGCAGCCAGACGGGATGCCCCGCCAGGAATATGTCGGCGGACTTCTGAACCGGGACACTAGCAACCCGTAGTGAAACCCGCGTGAGCATGCGGAAAACCGCAGCATGTCGCAGGGCGCCGCACAGCGTACGAGCAGAAGCTGTGGCAGACGGATCAGCGGCGAAACCCCACGGGATCGGGATCTATCCGAAGCCCAATCCAGAGTACAGAACCTCTCGTGATGGCGATCTCCGGACACTCGTCGACCCGCATGTTGGCGCGGTACACGCATCCCACCGAAGAGCGGAAGATCGGTGCGCTGAACGTACCGTGGTTGAGCACAAAACGAGCACACGACGTCGCGGACGAGCTTGCGACGGATTCGGAACTCGCTGAATTATTAAAGAAAGTTGGTGGACGGCAGGGGGCTCGAACCCCTGACCTCTGCATTGCGAACGCAGCGCTCTCCCAGCTGAGCTAGCCGCCCGTGTCGATCAAGGTAGGGAAGGAACGCCAGTGTAACATGTAGGTATCTCGTCGGACGGCACCGACCCCTCCCCACAGATGTCCGACTGTCGAAAAAATCGGTGTGTTGACCCGGCGGCGACGCTCGTGGACTGAACGCGGTCATTCGCGCGGTCATCAAAGCGGCGCACAACTCGGGCGTTACCGTGGTCGGTCTCGAGGAGAGCTTTGACGGGCTCGTCTACCCAGAAAATCGCGTCGGCGGCGAGGCCGCGGAACTGATCAAGGACGGCCATTTTTGGACGATGGTGGCCAATCGTCCGCCCGACGTCGTGTCGGTACCGTTGGGAGAGGTCGTGGGGCGGCTCAAGACGGTCCCTGCTGATCTGGATCTCGTCCGAACCGCACGCGCCCTGAACGTCTCGTTCGGCGACTGAGCTACCGCTCCAGAAGTTCCTGGTCTTTCTTCTTCTGGAGCTCGTCGATAAGCGTGACGTGAGCGTCGGTGACTTTTTGCACCTGCTCAAGACCCTTGCGCTCGTCGTCTTCCGGGATCTCGTGATTCTTGAGCAGCCTCTTGAGGCGGTCGTTCGCATCGCGTCTGATCTGCCGCACCACGTTGCGGCCCTCTTCCGCCAGCTTGTGCACGTGGCGTGACAGCTCCTTGCGACGTTCGTCGGTGAGCGAGGGGATCGGAATTCGTATGACCTTGCCGTCGTTGCCCGGGTTCAGTCCGAGGTCGGCCGAACCGATCGCCTTCTCAATGGCTTTCAGCATTGATGGGTCGAACGGCTGCGCGATAATCATCGCGGGTTCGGGGACCGAGAGCGTTGCGATCTGGTTGATCGGCACGCGTGCTCCGTATGCCTCGACCTGGATCCCGTCCAGAAGGGTAACCGCCGCACGGCCAGTGCGAACGCCAGCCATTTCTCGTCGGACCCGATCGATGGCATTGTCCATACGGGTCTTGACTTCCGCAAACATCCCGCCTAAATCACTGAAGTCCATCGTTAGCTAGCCCCCAACTGTGGTTCCGACCGACTCGCCGAGCACGACGCGTCGGATGTTGCCCGGCTCGACCAGGTTAAAGACGACAATCGGCAGGTCATTGTCCATGCACAGCGAAATCGCCGTCGCGTCCATGACTTTGAGCTGTCTCTCCAAGACCTGCAAATAGGAGATCGAAGAATATTTTTTCGCGGCGGGGTCCAGGACGGGATCTGCGGAGTAGACTCCGTCAACCTTCGTGCCCTTCAGAATGACTTCGGCCTTGATCTCCATGGCCCGAAGCGCCGCCGCAGTGTCTGTAGTGAAGTACGGATTTCCGGTGCCGGCGGCGAAAATGACGACGCGGCCTTTTTCCAAGTGACGCATAGCGCGACGGCGGATGAACGGCTCGGCCACCGTGCGCATCTCGATGGCCGTCACGACGCGGGTCAAGACGTTCTGCCGTTCAAGTGCGTCCTGCAGCGCCAGCCCGTTAATGACCGTCGCCAGCATGCCCATGTAGTCGGCGGTCGCGCGGTCCATGCCGCGTACGCTGGCGGCCAGGCCGCGAAAGATATTGCCACCACCGATTACGATGGCCGTCTGTACACCGAGCCCTTGAATCTCGCCGACATCGCGCGCGATTCGCGTGACCACGGCTGGATCGACACCAAACTGCTGGGCGCCCATCAGCGCTTCGCCAGACAGCTTGAGCAGGACGCGCGTATAGATGGGCTTTGATGGCGACGGAGCAGACATCGACGGCGATTATATCGGTTCGCGTGACCTCGCGCGGATTTCACGTGTACCTAAGTACTCGGTCGTGGTACTCCCGCGGGTGAGGACTGATGGCTGCGCACGCCCTGGATCTACGGACGCGGGTACTGATTGGGGTTATTCGGGAGGTACGCGCTCATGAAATCCGCGCTAGGAGCGCTTTTCAAATAGCCCTTGTACTGACTGGGCGAGCCATGTTACTTCTGCACGCACCACTGCGACGCGTCGGTCCCGCCGAATGCCGGCACCCTTTCGGCATTGCGGCTACTCGAACGCCACACGGTCATGAAAAGCGCTTTAGTCGTTTCCCGCGCCGACGAGATAACGCGTGAATCGCCCGACGGTGATGTTCTCGCCGGTCTTGGCGGATGTCTCGGCCACGAGCTGCGCGACGGTGACATTGGGGTCGCGAATCGAGGGCTGGTCGAGCAGCACGAACTGCGAATAGAAGCTGGTCAGCTTGCCGTCGATGATCTTGTCGATCACGTTCGCCGGTTTACCAGCGCTTTCCATCTGTGCTCTGTAAATGCTCCGTTCTTTCTCGATCGCGTCCGACGGCACATCCTCTCGTCGGACCCATTTGGGATCCGCCGCGGCGATGTGCATCCCCACCTCTTTGAGAAGGGCCTGAAAGGCGTCGGTGCGTGCCACGAAGTCGGATTCGCAGTTGACTTCCAGGAGCACGCCTATGCGGCCGCCCAGATGAATGTAGCTGCTGATGAGCCCTTGGGCCGTGGCGCGTCCGGCTCGTTTGGCGGCCAGGGCCAACCCGCGTTTGCGAAGAAGCGTGACCGCCTCCTCCATGTTGCCGTCCGCTTCGACGAGCGCCGCCTTGCATTCCATCATGCCTGCGCCCGTCTGGTCGCGGAGCTGTTTCACCTGAACTGCGCTGATTGTTGCCATTTCTGTCTCCGCCCCGTAAGGCTCTCTCGAATGGCTCTTCGTCTCCAGGCCTCGCGTAACACAGATGGCCCACGACGAAATGCCGCGTGTGATGTACAGACAACGCGCCGGCGGAAGGCCGGCGCGATCACTGCGTGTCCTGATCGGCTGCTAGACGCCGGCGGGGGTGACTTCGGCGCTTCGCTGGGGCCGCGTCGCGCGCGTCAGGCGAGCGGCCTCATCAGCCGCCGCTGCCTCTTCAGCTTGTGCGCTGGCCTCTTCTGCGATTCTGGATTCACGAAGGCCTCGACCGCTCAGCACGGCGTCGGCGATCTTCGAAGCGAAGAGCCGGATGGCGCGCAAGGCGTCGTCATTGCCTGGAATCACGTAGTCGATCTCGTCCGGATCACAATTGGTGTCGACAACGCCGACTACTGGAATCTTCAGCTTACGCGCCTCGTCGACGGCAATCTTCTCTTTGCGGGTGTCGACGACAAAGATCGCGTCCGGCAGCCTGGACATATGCCGAATCCCCTCAAGATTCTTGAGCAGCTTCCGCTTTTCCTTTTCGCTCCGGGCGATCTCTTTCTTCGACAGGGTGTCGTATCGACCGTCGGTGACCATCGCCTCAAGGTCGCGAAGGCGGCCCAGGCTGCGCTGAATGGTGGCGAAGTTCGTCAGGAGGCCGCCAAGCCAGCGCTGGTTGATGTAGAACATCCCGCATCGCTGCGCTTCTTCGGAGATTACGTCCTGGGCCTGCCGCTTCGTGCCCACGAAAAGGACCGTTCTGCCGTCCGTTGCCAGACTCGTCAGGAATTCCTCGGCGTCGTGGAACTTACTCACCGTCTTGTTCAGATCGATGATGTAGATGCCGTTCCGCTCTCCAAAGATGAATTCCTTCATCTTCGGGTTCCAGCGCTTCGTCTGGTGGCCGAAGTGCACTCCGGCCTCCAGCAGATCCTTAATCGCAATCCCGGGCAAGCGTCCTCCCTCTTTCTCTAGCGTTTGCTGAACTGGAACCGTTTGCGGGCACCAGCAAGACCGTATTTCTTGCGTTCTTTGATACGCGAATCCGACGTCAGGAGCCCATCTTTCTTCAGCTGTCGACGTAGTTCCGCATCGGATGCCACCAGCGCTCGGGCGATGCCCAACCGCATGGCGCCAGCCTGGCCGTTCACTCCTCCGCCAGCCACCGTTGCAAGGATGTCGAACTTTTCAGCGGTCTCCGTCAGCGTCAGCGGACGGCGTACCTGCATGCGCATGGCAGCGGTCGGGAAGAACTGCTCGAATTCTCTCTTGTTGATGGTGATGGTGCCGGTGCCTGGTCGAAGGAAGACGCGGGCAGCAGATGTTTTGCGGCGTCCTGTTGCGTAGTATTCGATGCTGTCCAAATTACGCGATCTCGATCTTGGTGGGTTGCTGGGCGACGTGCGGATGATCGGGTCCGGCGTATACTTTCAGCTTCCGGTACATGGCATTGCCCATTTTCGTCTTTGGCAGCATTCCGCGAATCGCCTGCTCGACCATGCGGATAGGTTGCCGCTGCCGGACGACCGTAGCCCGCTCCTCACGGAGGCCACCCTCGTAGCCGCTATGCCGCCGATACAGCTTCTGGTCTTCTTTTTGGCCCGTGAGTTTGACCTTTGCCGCGTTGACTACGACGACATGATCCCCTGTGTTTATATACGGGGTGTACACGGGCTTGTGCTTGCCTTGCAGTAACTTCGCCGCGCGGGTCGCTATCCGGCCAAGGACCTGGTCACCGGCGTCGATGACATGCCACCGGCTGTCCACGCTCTTGGCGCTCGCTACAAACGTACGCATCAGATAAGGGAATCCTTCGCGGACGGGTCCCGACCGGGTGATATCCCCGACCTGTATGCACAAGACCTATAGCCGCAATCCCCGATTCTACTGAGGGTTGTCGCCACTGTCAAGCTGCTGATGGCAGGCGCGGCTGGAGGTTCCTCAAGGTCCCTGACCGCTGCCGGGGGTCTGCCCGTGTTGCTTTGGCTGCGACGTCCGATAAACAGGTTCGACGTGTCTATGCGGCCATTTCGGATGTGCGGCGCTTACGTAAACTGTAAGAAGCACCGACCATTGAGGTGGTCGTTTCGGTAGCGGGGGTGTCCGTGTTTCGCAAATCGAGAGCGCTCGTGGGCCTTGATATTGGGTCGAGCGCGGTCAAGGCCGTCGAGCTGAAGTCCGCGGGGAAAGGGTTCCGTGTATCGGCATTCGGCATGCAGCCGGTGCCACCGGACTCGATCGTCGATGGCGCGATTATCGACGCCAGCGCCGTCGCCGATGCAATCCGCGACGTCTTCGAGGGCAACAAGGCGTTCACCACCAAGGATGTCTGTGCGTCACTGTCGGGCAGCGCGGTGATTGTGAAGAAGATCACGCTCCCCGTGATGAGCAAGTCCGAGCTGGACGAATCGATTTATTGGGAGGCCGAGCAGTACATCCCGTTCGAAATTCACGACGTGAACCTCGACTACCAGATTCTTGACCCTGGTACCGGGCCGGAGTCCAGGGGCACCATGGAGGTGCTGCTCGTGGCCGTGAAGAAGGAGAAAATCGGGGACTATAGTGGCGTCATCGCGTTGGCGGGGCGGACGCCGGTCATCGTCGATGTCGACGCGTTCGCGCTGCAAAATGCCTACGAAGTCAACTATGGCCTGGGACTCGGGGAGGTCGTTGTGCTCCTGAATGCCGGAGCCAGCGCGATCAACGTGAACATTCTGCAAGGGGATCAGTCGGTCTTCACTCGCGACATCCCAATGGGTGGCAATGCCTACACGGAAGCTGTGCAGAAGGATCTGGATCTGGGGTTCGATGCTGCCGACGAACTGAAGAAAGGTGTGCCAGTCGACGGGGCTACGTTCGAAGAGGCGCAGCCGGTTATTCGTGCGGTCACTGAGAGCGTGCTTCTCGAGATCCAGAAGACCTTCGATTTTTTTGCGGCGGCCTCGTCCGATCAGTTCGATCGGATAGTGGTCAGCGGCGGAGCGTCGCGCGTCGACGGTTTCCGCCAGATGCTCTTGGAGCGATTCGGCACACCCGTTGAAGAGTTTGATCCCTTCCATGCCGTGACCTGGGATGTGAAGGCCACTGATGCCGATCCCGCGGATGTGGGATCCGCGGCGGCTGTGGCGGTCGGGCTCGCGCTCAGACGGGTGGGCGACCGATGATTCGTATCAACCTGCTTGGCACCGAGAAGCAGAGTGTCAGGGCGGCCAGGACGTTTGATTTCGGCCAGATCGTGACGGTTGCCTGCAGTTTGGTGCTGGTGGCGGCCGTGGTGCTCGTCGGCTGGTGGTATTGGTCGCTTCGCGGGGAATCGTTGCAGCTAGACGCGGAGCTCGCGGCCGGGCGGCAGGAAGCTGCCCGCCTGCAGGTGTTGCTCGCGGAGGTAGCGGAGTTTGAGGCGGAGCGGGCGCGGCTCCAGGCGCGTGTCTCGCTGATCGAGCAGCTCCGGAGCGGTCAGAGCAGGCCGGTGCAGCTCCTGGATCATGTGAGCCGCAGCCTTCCAGACGCGTTGTGGCTCACCGGAATGCAGCAGCAAGACGTGCAGGTGACGATTGAAGGTCGCAGCATCTCGCTGATCGCCCTCTCGGACTTCGTGGGTAATCTGGCCGATAGCGAACTGTTGCAGCGGCCGATCGAGATCGTGGATAGCCAGGTTGTGCCCGGGACGGGTACGGGGGCGCAGGCCGTTCCCGAGTTGGTCGAGTTCACCGTCGCGGCCCAGATGAATGCGCCTCCGTCGGATGAGGCGCCGGAAGGAGCTCCGTAGCGCCGGGGCAGATGTGCCGGACACCTAGTCATGGACATGAACTTCAGTATCAACAAGCTCCCGTGGTACGGGCAGCTCGGCGCCTTTGTAGGGCTCTCGCTCGCCGCCACGGGCGTCTTTTGGTACGTCTACGCGAGCCCGACGGAGGAGAGTCTGACGGCGCGCCGGTCCGAGCTACAGATGCTGCGTGGGGAAATCGACCGCGGTCTGGCCACAGCGCGTCGGTTGCCCGAGTTCCGCGCCGAGCTGGCGGATTTACAGGTTCAGCTCGATGGGCGTCGCAGGGAGTTGCCGGAAGAGCGCGACGTGGCCGATTTGCTGCGCAGCGTTCAGGCGACCGCAACCCAGTCCAATCTCACGATTCTCGGGTTCACGCCACAGGCGGTGACGACGCAGGAACTGCATGCCGAGTGGCCGATCGGGCTGCAGCTTGCCGGCACCTATCACGATCTCGGGGTGTTCCTCGATCGGATCAGCAAGTTCCCGCGCATTATCAACGTCAGCGACATCACGATCGTCGCGAGCGCGGATGCCACGGCAGCTGCGACGATCACGGTGCAATGCGTCGCGACGACCTTCGTCCTCCTCGATCCGCAGGAGGTGCCCGGGGAACTCGCCGCGGGGGCCGGGGGCGGGCAGGGATGACGACGAGAAGGATGAGGACACTGTCACGGATCATCTTCACAGTGTTGGCGATGCTGCTCGTGTCGAATCCCCTGTCGGCTCGTCTGCCTTCGGCGCAGGAGCCTTCAGCGAATCAGGCGCCGAGCGGGACCGACCCCGTGGCAGCGGCCGATGCCGTGCCCGCAACCACCGCGGATAGCGAGTTGTCGCCGCAGGAACCCGCAGGGTTTACCTACAATTCTGAGGGTCGGCGCGATCCGTTCGTCAGCTTGGTGGGGCAGGGCACAGGGGCGAGCACTGGGGTGCGGCCGGCCGGGCTGGCAGGTCTCGCGGTTGCCGAGGTCACGTTGCGCGGGACGCTGGCGGGTCGTGACGGGTTCGTGGCAATGGTCCGGGGCGTGGATCAGCAAACCTATATCGTACGGGCTGGCGACACCTTACTGGACGGCGTCGTGCAGTCAATCTCGCTGGATGACATGGTGATCATGCAGGAAGTGAACGATCCGCTCTCGCTTGAGAGCCAGCGTGAGGTGCGGAAATTACTGCGACAGACCGAGACTAACCAATGAGATCTGGCATGTATCGATATCTGATTTTGCTCGTGCTCAGCGTGGCCATCACGATTGGAGCCAGAGCCTCCCTCGCGGCGGGTGGTGCTCGGGTCGACACGGCGACTCTCACCAACATCGCCTCGCGGGTAGACGGTCGCGCCGGCGTGATTTCGATCGAGGCGTCCGATCCGGTGGCGTACGTTGCGTCGCAGCCTGATCCACGTCTGTTTGTCATCGAGTTGCGCGACATCGACTCCCTCGGTTTTGCCGACCATTTCACGCCCGACCCCCGGCACCCCTTCGTGGCGGTGGAGGTGCAGGCCGGGCAAGCCGCTGATGGCGCCCGCGTGGCGCGGGTCCGAATACAGCTCGCGCAGCCGATGCGGCCGCGGGTTCGCAGCGCCCGCAACATTATCTATGTGGAGGCGGATCGCCTGGATCGCGCCGTCCGCTCCGCGGGCACGATACCCGCCGCTGGCGCGTCGAGCGCCATCCACGATGTGCGCGTGGCGCGACGCGGAACGGCCACCGCCGTCACGCTGTACGCCACGGGCCCCCTTACGGCCTCTTCCGTCGTTGCATCGACGGAGGGGCCCCCGCGCCTGATGATCGACGTGCCCAATGCCACGTCCGCGCTGCCGGGCACGATGCCGGTGGGCGCCGGACCAGTGGAGGCGGTGAGGATTGCACTGAACCCGGAGTCGCCGTTGGTGACCCGCGTCTCGATGGATCTCACGCGGCACGCGGCATACACGCTCGAGGCGTCGGACGATAGCCATAACCTGACGGTGATCTTCGACGAGCCACCGGTGCCAGGTACATCGTTGCCGGTGCCACTCCAGGCACCAGTGATGCAGCAGGCCGCCGCGGCACCGCAGGCACAGGCGCCGCAGCCGGCACCGGAGCCCGCACCAGCGCCCGCACCAGCGCAGACCGCGGCGCCGGCCGTGCAGTTGCCAGCTGCTCCCCAGCCGGACATCGCTCCGCTTCGTTTTACAGGCTTTCCCGTCAGCCTTGATTTTCTGGCCGCCGACCTGCGCGCGGTGCTGCGCACGTTTTCCGAGATCAGCGGTCTGAACGTCGTGATCGACCCGACGATTCAGGGCACGGTCGACGTGGCGCTGCGCGATGTCCCGTGGGATCAGGCACTCGACATCATTCTTCGCTCCAACGGTCTGGGCTACGCGATAGAAGGCACGATCGTCCGGATCGTGCCGCTCGCGGTGCTGGCGAGCGAGGAGGAGGCTCGTCGGACGCTCGCCGAGCAGCAGGCGCTGGCGGGCGAACTTCTGACGATCACTCGGACGTTGAGCTACGCACGTGCCGAACAGGTACAACCGTTGCTCACGGCGACGGTCTTGTCGCAGCGCGGGTCCATTTCGACCGACATCCGCACGAACACGCTCATCATGACGGACCTGGCTGAGCGCTTGACGCGCGCGACCGAACTCATTGTGACACTCGACCGACCGGAGCCGCAGGTCGAGATCGAAGCACGTATCGTTCAAACGACCCGCGATTTCGCACGGCAGTTGGGCGTCACGTGGGGAGCCGGCGGGCGCGCTGCCCCGGATCTGGGGAACACGTTGCCCCTGGCGTTTCCCAATGCGGCGGCTGCCACCGGCACTGTGGATCTGGGCGTCACGCCGCCAACATCCTCAGTCGGCATCGCGCTGGGCGCGATCAACGGGGCACTGAATCTTGATATTGCCCTCTCAGCGCTCGAAGGGACGGGGCAGGGACGGATCCTTTCGACCCCGCGTGTGACGACGCAGAACAACATCGAAGCGCAGATCACGCAGGGCGTACAGATTCCGATCCAGACCGTCGCAAATAACACCGTCACCGTGACGTTCCAGGATGCCGCGCTCACACTGCTCGTGAAGCCGCAGATTACAGCGGCCAACACGGTGATCATGAGCATCACGGTGGAAAACGCGTCGCCCGACTTCAGCCGGTCGGTCAACAACATCCCGCCAATTGATACGCAACGGGCCATCACGCAGTTGCTCGTCAACGACGGCGAGACGACGGTCATCGGCGGCATTTACGTGAGCCGCGAGCAGGCCAGCCAGGACCGCACGCCTGGTTTGTCACGGATTCCGCTACTGGGGTGGTTGTTCCAGCGCAACGAGGTCACGGACGAGAGCCGTGAGCTGCTGATCTTCATCACGCCACGAATCATCAGGCTGTAGGAGACGAAGCTGTGAGATCGATTTGGTTGACACGCGGTGGCGCGGCGGCGTTGGTCGTTGCCGTGCTGTCTTCAGGTTGCAGTGATTTCGTGCGTCAAAGTCAGTCGCCGTCGCAGCTCGTGGTCACGAGCCTCCTGACAGCTTCAGGCGCCGCTGGTGCCGTGCCGGATACGGATCAGTTCCTAAGCGGCCCCCTGTTGTCGGACGTGTCGACGAATGGAATCGTCTTCGATGACTTCGGCCAGGCGAGTTTTCGCGTGATTCTGAGAAATCCGGGCACGCTTGCGACGCCGACGACTCCGAGCAGTCTCAACGACGTGACGATCACGCGCTACACCGTCACTTATACCCGCTCCGGTGGCCCGAACGGGCAGAACACGCCGGGGGTGGACGTGCCACACCCGATCGAGGGGGCGCTGACGCTCACGATTCCGGCGCTTGAGCCCGAGCCGACCGTGGGTGTCGTGGAGCTGGTCCGGCACGTGGCGAAGCTGGAGGCTCCGCTGTTTGTACTGGTCAGCAGTCCTGAAGTACTGACGATGCTCGCCGAGGTGACGTTCTACGGGCGCGATCAGGCCGGTAACGATGTGTCGGTCGTCGGAACCGTGCAGATCAATTTTGCGAATTTCAACTAGTTAAATGAGAACCATGCTCATGCACTGTCGCGCCTGTCGTCTTGTCGTGCCCGTTGTCGTGGCCCTGGTCACCAGCGTCTGGGCGGGCTGCTCGGTCGAGGATCCGGGTATCCCGGCGTTGACATCACCCTCGGGGTTCGGTGCGGCCGTGACGCTGTCGGCATTTCCCGACAGGCTGCCGAGGAACGGCAGCGCACAGTCGGTTGTCATCGTGACCATGCGAGACTCCACGAATACGCCGGCCCAAGGGCAGCGCTTGACCGTCACGGCGAGCGTCGGCACCCTCTCAGAAGATGAGATCGTGACCGATGTTGAGGGCCGCGCCAGCTTTGCGTTCGTCGCGCCCGCAGCGACGGCGGTCGCGAACGAGGCGCAAATTCAGGTCGCTCCCATCAGCGACGGCAATGAGAGGTCACTTCCGCGTGTGCTGACGATCATATTGACCGGCGTCTCGAACACGACGGTGCCGACTCCGGCGTTCACCTTCACGCCGACCACACCGGAGAAGGACGCGTCTGTGCGATTCGACGGGTCGACGACGACCGACGAGGGCGCCGTGTGTCTTGACGCGTGCACATACAGCTGGAACTTCGGTGACGGGTCCAGCGGTACCGGGCGAATCGTGAGTCACGCCTTTGCCACACCCGGTTCCCGTACGGTGACACTGACGGTGACTGACGGCGCCGGCACCACAGCGTCGACCGCCAGCACGGTGACGGTATCCAATGTCGCAGCGCCGACGGTGACGCTGGCCGTGGATCCGAGTCCGCCGATTGCGGAGCAGCCTGCGACGTTCACCGCGACGACGACCGTGGCGACCGGCCACGGCATCAGCAGTTACTTCTGGACCTGGGGCGACGGCAATGTACAAACCACCTTTGTGCCGACGGTGACCAAGGCCTATGCGGAGGTGGGCACCTACGTCCCGTCGGTCAGGGTGACCGACGACCTGGGCCAGACCGCCACGGATTCTCTGCAGTTCACCATCGTTGCCAGCGGGGTAACGGCTAGTTTCACCGTATCGCCCACGAATTCGACAACGGCCAACGCGGTGCAGTTCAACGGCGTTGCGTCGACGGCGTCGGCAGGCGAGACGATCACATCCTGGGTGTGGGACTTCGGCGACGGAACCGATGTGGTGACGACAGACGATCCGACCACGGAACACACGTTCCTCCTGGCGCGCATCTATGTCGTCCGACTGACAGTGGAAGACAGCGCTGGCCGGACCGGCACCGTCACGGTGAGCGTCACGGTGCTCTAGCGGCCCGTGGTGAAAGTCCGCCTGCATTCGACGAGCGACGCACCCTCGCGACCTGCGTCGCTCCTCCCTCAAATACAGGCGGTATTTTCGGTTGTCGCGCCTTGTCCGCGAGGCGCCTCACTCGTCTAGCGCGGATTTCAGCGGTACCTGGCAGAGGGTCATGGCCCCGCTCGTGAAATCCGCGTTAGGTGCGACGCCGGACTTTTACCACGGACTGCTAGCGGCCCGTAGGGAAGGCCGTCGGCGCCCTCGAGCTGCGATAGACTCTCGGCCTAGTGGCCGAGGGTGTGCTTCCGACTCATACGCGCCTGCCGGCGTCCAGCCTTCTGGCGGCTCGACAGGCGCGCCTCCGTCAGCGTCTCAGCACGTTGAGCCTCGATGCGCTCGTGGTGACCTGCGGGCCGAATATCCGTTACCTCAGCAACCATACCGGTTCCTCCGGCGTGCTCGTCACGACGTCGGACAGCGTGCACGTGTTGGTGGATTTCAGGTACCGCGAAGCGGTGCAACTCCTGCAGCAGTCGCCAGCCGCGTGCCCCGGCCTGGTTGTGCGGGATGTGCCCGCCAGTTACGACGAGGCCCTGCTGGACTGTCTGCGCGATCTTGGCGCGTCGGTCGTGGGCTTCGAGGCCGCCCATGTACCTGTCGCGACGCATGAACGGTGGAGGCGGATGGCTGAGGCGCGACAGCTCGACGTCACGTTCAGGTCGACGGAAGCGGTGGTGGAGGAGGCGCGGGCCGTCAAAGATTCGTTCGAGATTTCGACGCTGCGCGAGGCAGCGGCACGGCTCACCGCTGTGGCCGCGTCGGTGTTTGACGCCGTACAGGCTGGCGCGACCGAGCGGGCGGTCGCGGTCATGGTCGAATCCGCGATCCGTCATGCGGGATACGACCGATCGGCCTTTGACACGATCGTTGCGTCGGGGCCGAACGCCGCCTTGCCACACCATCACCCTGGCGACCGGGTCCTTGCCGACGGTGACCTCGTCGTGCTGGATTTCGGCGGCGTGCTGGACGGGTACTGCTGCGACCTGACGCGCATGGTGTCGATCGGCTCGGTGTCCCCAGAGGCCCGACGGCTGTACGAGGCCGTGTACGACGCGCATCAGGCTGCCATCGCCACCATCCGGCCAGGCGTGGAGTCGACCGCTGTGGATACCGCCGCACGCAGCCTCCTGGAAGCACGCGGGTTGGGTCAGGCGTTCGGTCACGGCACCGGCCACGGCCTCGGGCTCGACGCGCACGAGCTGCCCCGCATTACGCGCGTCCGGGCGGATGTTGCCTCCGTGTCACTAGAGCCGGGAATGGTCTTCACGGTCGAACCGGGCGCCTATGTCCCGGGCTTCGGAGGCGTACGCATCGAGGACGACGTGGTGGTGACCGAAACAGGGTGCGAGGTGCTCACGACGGTGCCGCATGGACTCCTTACGCGATAGGCCTCCCTCCCTTCACGCCATTCTCGACGTCGACGCTGCAGCGACGGCGAACTGGGACAGCGTTGATCTGGCCCGGGCATTTCTCGACGGCGGGGCACCGCTGATCCAGCTTCGGGCGAAGCGTCTGAGTTCGGCGCCGCTGCTCGCCCTTTGTGACGCACTGGTCGCTGCCGCGGAGTCCTATGGTTGCAGCGTCATCGTCAACGACCGCGCTGACGTGGCGCGGATGTCCGGTGCGACGGGTGTGCACGTCGGACAGGATGATCTAGCGCCGAGTGCTGCGCGCCTTGTGCTGGGCCCTGATGCTGTGGTCGGCTACTCGACACACACCGTGGCGCAGATCCACGCGGCGGCCGTCGAGCCGGTCACCTACATCGCGATTGGTCCCGTATTCGGTACCAGGACCAAGGCTACCGGGTACGAGCCTGTCGGATTGGCGCGGGTGTCAGAGGTGGTTGGTCTGTCACGGGGTGTGCCGGTGGTGGCCATCGGAGGCATCACGCTTGACACCGCCCCCGCCGTTATCGAGGCGGGCGCTTCCGCGGTCGCGATTATCGGGGATCTTCTGGCGACCACGGATCCAGGGCATCGCGTGCGGGCGTTTCTCGACGCGCTCGCGTAACCCGGGTCCTCACCTGAAGGACTGAAGTTCCCCCGCCTTGTAGCTATCCCAGTAAGTCCCAAGCGCCGCGCGTACTTTGTCGTGCAACAGATAGACACCGACAAGATTCGGCAGCGCCATGCCCAGGATCATCAAGTCGCCAAAATCGAGCACGTTGGTGGACGTGATGACCGAGCCAAGAAACACGAACAGGAGGAAGAGGGCTTTGAAGTAGGTCGACGAGGCGTCGCCAAACAGCCAGACGGAACACCGCTCGCCGTAGTACGACCAGGAAATCATGGTCGAGAACGCGAACAGAAACACGGACGCTGATAGCACGTAGGGGAACCAGGCGATGTGCTCGCCGAACGCGCGCGACGTGAGCGCCGCGCCTCTTGCGCTGGTGATCAGATCCGCGTAGGCGGGATTGTTGTAGGCGCCGGAGATATTGATGACCAACGCCGTCATCGTGCAGATGACAACAGTGTCGATAAACGGTTCGAGCAGCGCGACGATGCCCTCGCGCACGGGATACTTCGTCTTCGCGGCCGCGTGGGCAATGGACGCCGAGCCGGCGCCGGCTTCATTGGAGAACGCAGCGCGCTGAAACCCGGTGACCAAGGTGCCTACGAATCCGCCATAGACCGCATCCGGAGCGAAGGCCTGGGTAAATATCGCGCCCAGCGCGGCGGGGACCTGATCGAGGCTCGACAGGATGACGGACAGCGCGGCCGCCATGTACACAAACGCCATCAGCGGGACGATCTTGTCTGCCACACGGGCGATTCGTCGGATACCGCCGATGATCACGATGCCGACCAGCGCTGTCATGCCCAAGCCGTAGGCCCAGGGCGCGGACGCGAGCCAGGGAACGGTCTCCTGAATCGCATTCATCGACTGGTTAACCTGGAAGGCGTTTCCGCCGCCGAGGGACCCACCAATGCACAGCAGCGCAAAGAATATGGCGAGTAGTCGGCCGGTGCCCGGCATTTCCCGCTCGGCGAATCCCTTGGACAGGTATTGCACGGGCCCGCCAAGGACATGACCGTCATGGCGCACTTCGCGGTACATCTGGCCCAGCGTGCACTCGGTGAACTTGGTGGTCATGCCGATGAGGCCGGCGACGATCATCCAAAAGGTGGCCCCTGGTCCGCCGACGGTGATGGCGATCGCGACGCCGGCGATGTTTCCCAGTCCAACGGTGGCTGAGAGCGCCGTGCTCAGCGCCTCGAAGTGGGACACGTCGCCTGGCTCGTTAGGGTCGGTGTAACGCCCTGTCGTCACGTGCATGGCGTGGCGGAACGCGCGGACGTTGATAAATCCCATGCGCAGCGTCAGGAAGATCGCGCCGATGACCAGCCAGAGCACGATAAACGGCAGTCGCATCCCATCGTTCCAGAAGATCAGATCGAAGAAGAACGCCGCGGCGATCCAGCCGTTGACGACGCCCATCAGGCGGTCGGCCCCATCCATGAATCCGCCCGGCTCGGGCTCGGGGAGCGTCGACTGCTGGAGGGCCAGGTACGCAGACGCCGACCCGCGGAGCAGCGTTGGAGGTATGACCGTTGGCGTCACTGGTGATGAGAACGACGGCTGGGTTGGCGACGAGGCCGCCGACGGCGCCAAGAACACAGCAGGACCACCGGCGATCCCTTGTGGAGTGGTGTTATCGCGTGGCGCGAACGCGGCGACGGCGCCCGCGGCTGCGACAACGCACAGCAGCAGTGCCGCGCGGGTAACGGTGCTGACGCGGGAGAACATCTGTCTCTAACCCTCCGGTGCGTGTTGTCTATGGTGATCGACGAGCAGTTGGAGAATCCGGGAACTCGCGCGGAAAGTCAAACCTCCCAGCGCGCCGGGCTTCCGCGAGTGAGGTACGCTCATCACGATGGGCAGTGTGGAGAGCATGGTCCGATGACGGCACGTCTCCTTGATGGCAAGGCACTGGCTGGCCGGCTGCGAGAGGAGATCACGCCGGACGTGGTGGCCTTTGCCAGGCAGTACCGGCGTCCGCCGGGGCTCACAATTGTCCTGGTCGGGCAGAATGCCGCGTCGGAAGTCTACGTTCGCAACAAGCTACAGACCGGCCGCGAAGTCGGTTTCCGCGCCGATCTCGAGCGACTCCCCGAGAGTGCGACGGTTGCGGATGTCCTTGGACTGGTGGAGCGGCTCAACGCGAGCGACGTGCATGACGGCATCCTGGTGCAGGCGCCACTGCCGAGCACCCTTGGTGGCGATGTCGCCTCACGCGTGTTTGACGCCATCGCGCCGGAGAAGGACGTTGACGGGTTTACGCCTGGCAACGTCGGCAGGCTTGTCCAGGGCCGTCCAGCGCTCGTGGCATGCACGCCTTTGGGGATCATCGAGCTCCTGACTCGCGAGGACATGCCGATCGCCGGACGCCGCGCGTGCGTTATCGGGCGCAGTGAGATCGTGGGCAAGCCCATGGCGCTTCTGCTGCTCCAGCGCGACGCAACCGTGACGGTCTGCCACTCGAAGACACCAGACCTCGCGGCGGTGAGCCGGGAGTCAGACATCCTCGTCGCCGCCGTCGGCAGGGCAGGGCTTGTGACCAGGGACTTCGTCAAGCCTGGCGCGACCGTCGTTGATGTCGGGACGAACACCGTCACGGATGCGGCTCTCGCGGCCTCGTTGTTCCCGGAAGGACATCCACGACTGGCGCGATTCCGTGAGCGCGGCACGATGCTCGTGGGCGACGTGCACCCCGAAGTCGCTGAGGTGGCTGGCGCGCTCACTCCGGTTCCCGGGGGCGTCGGCCCGCTAACGATTGCGATGCTCATGATGAACACGCTCCGGGCCGCGCACGCGCGCATGGCGCCGGTGGGAGGCCTCTAGTGGTCTGGCTGCGAATTGGCTTGTGCACCGAGGGCGGTGAGGCGCCCGGCTGGCCAGCGCGGATTTCACCTGTCACGGATTGCGGCTATTTGAGAGCCACGCGCTCGTGAAATCCGCGCCAGGCGCGACGAGGGAGCATGCCGGGCGCATGTGACGGAGGAGCAACGCCGCCAGACGGGCGGCATCGCCGGCCGAATGCCGAGCTGATTCGCAACCAGACCACTAGGTCTCCAAGGACCAGGCGCTGGGATGCGTGACGTAGAGCGCTCTGGTGTCCGACGCGTCGCCCTGACGGGCGGCATTGCCTCAGGCAAGAGCTACGTGCGAGCCCGATTGGAGGCACTTGGCGTTCCCACGATCGATGCTGACAAACTTGCCCGTGACGCCGTCGCTCCCGGCACGGCCGGCCTGGCAGCGGTGGTTGCCCGCTTTGGCCAAAAGGTGCTGCAAGCAGACGGGACGCTCGACCGTCAGCACCTCGCGCGAATCGTCTTTGCCGACCCCGAGGCGCGGCGAGCGCTGGAGGCGATTGTGCACCCCCAGGTCCGACGCGCCACCGATCAGTGGTTCGCGGCGCTGGACGTCGAGAGAGTTCCCTACGCGATCGCCGATATTCCGCTTTTGTACGAAGTGAGCCGGGATCGTGATTTCGATGCGGTCATCGTTGTCGCGTGTGATTCGGACACGCAGCGACGCCGCCTGAAAGAGCGGGATGGCATGTCTGATGCAGAAGCACGTCAGCGCATCAGCGCGCAATTGCCCATCGATCACAAGGTGAGCCGCGCCAACTACGTGATTTTGACCGATGGCACCCACGAGGAGACCGACCGACAGGTGACGAAGGTGCTTGAAAGTCTTCGCTCATTGCCCCCTCAACGAGTGTAGCGCTGACATGTTGGGGGAAACGATATAGATGAAACGGTCGCGCGAGAATCGTCAGCGAGGTTACACTTTCGTGCCATTGACAGATACTCGGCAGGCTTGCACACTTAGGTATTCTTCTAGGACTTTGTAGGACATAAGCCTCACGTGTCTCCCCCCGGCGTGAGAAGAGAGGATCATCCGCATTTTGTCGTCCGTTGCCCTTGTTGGTCCTTCTGCCACACGCGTTGTCCCTGACGGGAAGTTCTTGCGCTGCGGCGAACAACGCTTCCTCGTCAAGGGAGTCGCATACGGCACCTTTGCGCCGAACGGGGACCGTGGTCAGTTTCCAGCTGCAGAGCGAGTGGCTCAGGACTTTGCCCACATGGCGCGGGCCGGCATCAACACCGTTCGGCTTTATTCGCTTCCTCCAGTGGACCTGCTCGATGAGATGGCGCGGCATAGCCTCCGCGCGATCGTGGGCATTCCCTGGGCGCAACACCTCGCCTTTCTCGACGATCGTCAACTCTCTCGGGATATTCACCGAACCGTTGCCGAGGCCGCACGGTCTCTCGGAAGCCACCCGGCCGTACTGCTCTTTGCTCTCGGGAACGAAATTCCGCCGGGGGTTGTGCGGTGGCACGGGCAACGCCGGATAGAGCGGTTTCTCCGGGAGCTGTACGATGAGGCCAAGGCGATTTCCCCGGACAGCCTCTACGCGTACGTCAACTATCCGCCCACTGAGTATCTCAATCTCGAGTTCTTCGACGTTTGTGCGTTCAACGTCTACCTGCACAAGGAAGGACAGCTGCGCGCGTATCTGGCTCGATTGCAGCACGTTGCGGGACACAGGCCGCTGCTACTGACCGAAGCTGGCGTAGACAGTATTCGCGAGGGAGAGCACGGACAGGAGGCGTTGACCGCCATGCAGGTGCGGGCGGCGTTTGAAGAAGGCCTCTGCGGTGCCGTGGCGTTCAGCTGGACGGACGAGTGGTGGCGGGGTGGCGCAGCGATCACTGACTGGGCGTTCGGGTTGGTTGACGCGGATCGACACCCGAAGCCCGCCCTTGCTGCGGTCGCGGGAGCGTTCGGAGCCGCGCCGTTCGACGACGAGCGGCGGCGGAGCTGGCCGAAGGTCTCGGTTGTCGTCTGCGCGCATGACGCGGCAGACACGATGGAGGAATGCCTCGCGGCGCTTGAGCAGCTGCGGTATCCAGATGTCGAGCTCATCGTCGTTGATGACGGTTCACGCGATGCCACTCGCGACATCATCCGGGGGCACCCGTCCGTGTCTCTGATAGAGGTCTCGCACTGTGGATTGAGTGCCGCGAGGAACCTCGGTCTGGGTCAGGCGAGTGGTGAAATTGTGGCCTACACAGATGCTGACGTTCGTGTGGATCTCGATTGGCTGACCTATCTGGTGCAGCCATTCGTGTCGTCGGATGCCGTTGGCGTTGGCGGGCCGAACGTCGTTCCCGCCGACGACCCCTTGATGGTGGTTGGATAGGGCGATCTCATGCTCTGGGCACACCTCCGTCCTTCAACCTACAGAATATGGTCTGGAGCGGGGGGACCGGGAACATTCGGGACGCTGGCCTCTCGGCTGAGCCGGATGCTCGAGGCTGACCGATCGATCGCTGAAAGTGTTGAGATTGTCGCTCGGGCACCAGAGCCGAACGCCAGCACGTTTCCGGTCGAGATCGTCACCTGTCGCGTGGGTGGTCGAGAACCGGTGGCCTTGCTATGCAAGTACTCGCGCCCGCAGAGGTGTCAGTTGCCGGCATGGCATGTGGCCCATGGCCATCGCCACGGCGTCGGCTACGAGGGCTTCGTGTACCGGCACGTGCTTGAACCATTGCAAATGACCACTCCGCGGCTATGGGGCACGTACGAAGGCGTGGGCGGCAGGCACTGGCTGGCGATTGAGTACCTGGCCGACTGCATTCGGGTAAAGTCCGCGCCAGAAGACATCGAGCTGGCCGCAGACTGGATTGGTCAGTTCCACGCTCGGAATCAGGGTCGCCTCCGGGAGTCAGCGCTGAAGTTCTTGGGAACCTACTCCGCTGACTATTACCGTGGATGGGCGCATCGCACGCTCGCCTACGCACGGAAGTACCGTCGTGACTGTTCACGGATTGAGGCGCTGTGCGAGGCGTTCGAGCAGGGCATCGTGGCGCTGCTCGAGCCGCCGCTGACCGTCATTCATGGCGAGTACTACCCGGCGAACGTGCTGTTGCGCGCTGGCAATGTCCATCCCGTCGACTGGGAGTCTGCGGCGACGGCGGCGGGTGAGATTGACCTGGCTGCGCTCACCGAACATTGGCCGGCGGAGGTCGCCGAGCGTTGTCAGCAGGCCTACCTCCGCGCGCGCTGGCCCGCTGGCGGAGCCGACGCGGCGTTTGGGTACCGCTTGTGGGCAGCTCGCTTGTACCTGCTGTTGAGATGGACGGGCGCGCCGAGGGCATGGAGCACCAAGGAGGGCCGGGCGCACTATCTGGGCCGTCTCGCGAGCGAGTGGGCGCTCCTGAACGCGCGCCCATTACTAGAGCGGGTCCCGGTCGCCTCAGCCTGACATGGCACGGATCGTCGTTGGTTCGTACGTCGTCCGGTTTCCGCTGGCGGGCTATCTGTCCTGGGCGCTTCAATGGCTCGTCGGGTTTCAACGCCTGGGGCATGAGGTGTACTTCGTCGAGAAGAGCGGGTGGCCGAATTCCTGTTACGACCCGACCAACGATACACAGAGCGACGATTGCACCTACGGGATCGAGACGCTCGTCGCGCATCTCGAGCCGTTTGGCCTGCAGGAGTCCTGGTGTTACGTGGACGCGGGTGGCGAGTATCGCGGACTTTCTCGCAAGCGCGTCGAGACGGTCTTCGACTCAGCCGATCTCTTTGTCGACATGGGGTCGCACGGGAATTGGCTGGAGGAAGCCGCGCGCGCGCGACTCCGCGTTCTTGTCGACGGAGATCCGGGCTACACACAGATGCGGGCTCTTGCCAACGAGGAAGACCTCGGCGACTACCACCACTACTACAGTGTTGGACGAAATGTCGGAGCGGACGGTTGCACAGTGCCGACGATGGGGCTCACGTGGCGTCCGATGTTCGACCCGGTCGTCGTCGATCTGTTTCCTACTCGGCCAATTAAAGACAACGCGCCATTTTCGACCGTGATGGCGTGGCAGTCCTACCGCCCTGTCGAGTTCGAAGGTGTGACGTACGGTTCGAAGGATCAGGAGTTCGAGAAGTTCATCGATCTTCCGCAACTGACCAGTGCGCCATTGGAGCTGGCCGTGGGCGGTCACCGGGTACCGGAGCGACGCCTCCGCCGCGCCGGCTGGAGGCTGAGAAATCCGCTGGCCGTGACGCGCAGCGTTGAGAGCTTTCGGAGCTTTATCGCCTCCTCGCGTGGCGAGTTCAGTGTGAACAAGCAATTCTACGTGGCGACCAATAGCGCATTCTTCAGCGACCGCAGTGCCGCCTATCTGGCTAGTGGAAGGCCTGTGGTGATGCAGGACACCGGCTTCAGCCATCATCTGCCGTGCGGCCGCGGACTGTTCGCCGTCAGCACGGTCGAGGAAGCCGCGTCGGCCATCGACACGGTGTCCGGCGACTACGACCGGCATTCACGTTGGGCGCGCGAGCTCGCGCGTGAGCATCTCGACGCGACCCCGGTTCTTGGCTCGCTCCTGAGCGAGCTTGGCATTACATGAACAGAGCCTGACGTGACATTGCCTGTGTACCTGGGCAAGGGTGTTGGGGTCAGCGCGCATAGGTTGTCCGGGTTCGACGATCCCACGTTTGGCCCAGACGCGTGGAACCGACTACTCGCCACTGACGTCGTGTATCTCACCTGGCAGTGGCAACGCGCCTGGTGGGAGACATTCGGCCGCGGCGAGTTGCTGCTGGTCCTCGCCACGCGCGGCGCTGAGGCCGTGGCGCTCGCATCGCTCTACGCTGAAGAGGGGTATGTTTACTTCATCGGCTGGGGCGACGAGGGAGACAACCTTGATTTCATCGGCGACGTGACCGATCCGGAGGTCCTCGACGCACTCCTGCAGACAGCGCAACAGGAGACGGACGGGTTTCAGGGCTTCGAGTTCGATTACACGCCTGCCAGTGCAGGCACGAGGGCGCGGCTTGAACAGGCTGCCGGTCGGCTCGGGATGGTCTGTGGCAAGCAATGGGACATGCCGGCGCCGGCACTCGACCTGCACCAGCACTGTGATGCGGCCATGGCAGTGATCAACGGGCACCATGCCAGAAAACGTGAGCGCTCCCTGCAAAGGCGAGGGCGCCTCAACGTGGAGCACACAAGCGACGGCGACAGGATACGCGGCGCGCTGGACCCGTTCTTCGAACAGCACGTTGAGCGCTTTCGAGGCAAGCCGATTCCGAGCGCGTTTGTGGAAGAAGAACAGCGCGTGTTTGTCCGCCGTCTGACCGAGTTGGCGGGTCGCACCGGGTGGTTGCGGTTCACGCGCATCGATTGGAATGGACAGCCGATCGGTTTTCATTTCGGCTATTGCTTCCGTGGGCGATACTTCTGGAACGAACCGAGCTTTGCGATGGACATGGCCCGGCACTCACCCGGGCAACTCCTACTCCGCCACCTGCTCCTGGCTGCGATCGACGAAGGGGCGCGGCTGTTCGACTTCGGGACCCTGGACCAGGCGTTCAAAATGCGCGTGGCGACGCACGTGAACTACGTTCAGGGCATACGACTGTTTCCGGCGAGTGAGACAGCGGATCAGGACGGTGCCGCGTGACGACGGCACGCGCCTTCCTGCTCGATGGCTTTGACGATCCAGCGCTCGGCGCTGGGCAATGGGACGCGTTGCTGCGGGTTGGCGACACCGACGTGGTGTACCTCACGTATGACTGGCAGCGGACGTGGTGGGAAACGCTCGGCCGGGGACAGCTGCTGCTGGTTGCCGCTGAGCGGAACGGCCACATCGTGGCGCTCGCGCCGCTGTTCGTCGAGCAGGGGATGATTTTCTTTGTGGGCTCCGGCGATGGGGACTTCATGGACTTCATCGGCGATACGAGCGACCCGGCCGCGCTTGACGGGATACTCGATGCGGCGGCGCGCGCGGCTGCCGACTTCCACGGTTTCTGGTTGTATGGCGTGCCGGAAGCGTCCATGACCGGGCCCCGCCTGAAGGCCGCAGCCAAGCGGATGCGCTGGATGTGTTACGAAAAGGGCCGCTGGGTGTCGCCTCGAATCGATCTGATCAACGGGCGCAGTCACGCCATGGCGAAGGCGAATGGTCGACGCGTGTCGAAGCGCGAGCGATATCTCTCTCGTCGCGGACGATTGATGCTGCGGCAGTTTGATCGGACAGCTTCGATTACGCAGCGCCTTGACCTCTTTTTCGCGCAGCACATCGAGCGGTGGGAGAGGGCAGGGGGCAAGAGTCTCTTCGTTAGCGAGGCTCGCCGACGTTTCTTGCATCAGTTGACGCGCCGCACGGGACGTGTCGGCTGGCCACGGTTGACGTGGCTGGAGTGGGACGACCGACCCATTGCGTGCGAGTTTGGCTGGACGTACCGGGATGCATACTTCGCCGAAGCGTCGTGTTTTGATGTGTCGTTGGCGTCGCGCTCACCCGGTCAGGTGTTGCAGAGCAAGATCGTGCTGGCGACGATCCAGGATGGACTCGCTCGCTACGAGTTCGGTGCCGGTGATCATCCCTACAAGTTGCAGTACGCGACCGACATGAACTACGTCGAGACCTGGAAGCTCTTTCCGGAGTCGGCCGACGAGCTGGCGGACGCTGTGGAGGCTGCACCCTGAGCGCGCTTGCTAAGAGCCGCCCATTGCCCGGTTCAGAGGCTCTGATGGGGCATCTGCGGTCGCTTCTAGGGTCCGGACACGGTGGCGTCACGCTTGTTGCGAGGGAGCGCAACGCCGCAGAGAGCCACTACGCGAGCGAGGTTGTGACGTGTGGGTGGCCAGAAGGACGAACGGTCCGTCTGCTGGTCAAGTACGGCGACGGTGACGACAACGACACGATGGGGTCCGGGCTGAGAGCCGGACCCGCGTATGAGGCACTCGTCTACCAGGAGGTGCTCGTACCCCTCGGAATGAATGTGCCACGATGTTTCGGAAGCTGGCGTGAACCAACTGAGGGTATCGATGTCCTCGTGTTGGAGTTCCTGGATGGAGTCTATGCCGATCGCACGACGGATCGGGTAGAAGGCATGTCCATGGCGGCCCGCTGGATCGGCCATCTGCACGCTCTTGCGGAGCCGGCGGCCGCGGCTGGAACATTGCCTCCGCTCAACGTCTATGACGCGGGCCTCTATCGATACTGGGCTGCCAGGACAAGGGATTTTGAGCGGCGCACGATTGCGGGCCGCGCGTGGCTGATGGCGTTTTGCGATCGGATCGACCGGGTGAGCGACATATTGCAGCGGGTGCCTCAAACGCTGATTCACGGTGACTACTACCCCGACAACACGATGTGCGTGGATGGCAGAATCTCGGTATTCGATTGGGAGCAGACCGGCATTGCCCCTGGAGAGATCGATCTCGCAAGTTTGACAAACGGCTGGCACGATGAAGTCGTGCAGGCCGCAGAGGGGGCTTACTGCCGCGCGCGCTGGCCAAGCGGTGCGCCCGCCTCCTTCCCGGAGACGCTCGAGGCTGCGCGCGTCTACGTGCTTCTACGGCTGCTCGGGGAAGCGCGCGGGTGGCCGAATCGAGCGACGCGCCGTTGGCGCGTCGACTTGCTCCGTCAGTCCGCTGAGCGACTCGTGCTTATCCGGTTGTTTCAGCAAGCCACCACCGGTAGTGTATCGGCGTGGCGCGCCCGTCGTTTCCGAAGAATCTCCGGGAGTTTCAGCGGCAATTTGCGACCGACGAGGCCTGTCAGGACTACTTGGCGGCGTGCCGCTGGCCGGACGGCTTTGTGTGTCCCCGGTGCCGGCACGCGCGCGGCTATCACCTGACCACACACCGGCGCTGGCAATGTGCGGCGTGCCGGTATCAGGTGTCGCTGACCGCCGGGACGATTCTCCACAACACGAAGACGCCGCTCCTGGTGTGGTTCTGGGCGGCCTATTTGACGGTTACCGACAAGCGGGGCCTCTCGGCGCTCCTGCTGCAGCGGCAGTTGGGCCTGCGGCGGTACGAAACGGCGTGGCTGCTGTTGCACAAGCTGCGGCGCGCGATGGTGAACGCGGGGCGGGAGCCCTTGTACGGCGACGTGGAGATCGATGACACCTGGGTGGGCGCGCCCCAGGCCGGCCTGCGCGGCAGTCGCCAACTCAAGGGGCGGAAAGCCGCGCTGGTGCTGGTGGCGGTGGAACGACGCGGGGATCGGTCGGGTCGGGTCCGCATGTCCGTGATCCCGAACTTCAAACAATCGACGATGCTCGCGTTCGTCACTCACCACATTGCGCCGGGGGCGACGGTCTACACCGACGGGCTGAAAAGTTTCGATGGGCTCCAGGCCGCTGACGTGAGACACGTCGCCCGCCCGCAACCGATCCGGAGCGCCCTGCACAGGGGGGTGCCCTCCGTCGTGCCTTTGGCCGACCGCGTCATCGGCAATTGCCAACAGTGGTTGATTGGCACGCACCACGGCGTCAGCAAGGCGCAACTACAGGTCTACCTCGATGAGTTCGTGTTTCGGCACAATCGGCGGCGGCACCCGATGGCCGCCTTTCAGACCCTGCTGGGCCTGGGGACCGGACGGACGCCCACGCCCGCCCGACGGATTCGCGGCGCGCAGGACGTGCGCCCCCCAGGCTGATCGCAAGATATAGGGGTTAGCTGAAACAACCGGATAAGCACGGAGCGACTAGCAGGCTGCTGAAGAACCCGGGTGATCGGGCCGTTTTCTAAGGATCATGCGAGTCACCACCGACCGACAACGGTGCGCACGGCTGTGCGCTGGCCCCGATCAAGGGGCCGGCGACACGCGCGGCCGGTGATCAGGGACACCTCGCCTCCAGATTCCGCAGCCGGACCAAGTTATAGACCGTGGCGGCGAAGGTAAGCTGCCAATCCACGAGGGCGACACCGCGATGCCGGAGTTTGCGCAAGCCGCCGACGGTCTTCATCCAGCCAAAGACCTGTTCTACGAGTTTCCGTTTCCGCTGACTGACGTGATAGCCCGCATGCCGCGTGGTCCGGCCATCGATCGCACTCCAGCGGACCTTCTGAGCAACGTGGGGCGTGACGGCCCGGATACGGACAGCGGCCACAAAGCTTGCCACATCGTAGCCCTTGTCCGCCCCGACCGTGCTGCCCGGCGGCGCGCTGGCCTCCAGCAACAGCGCCGCTGCCTCGCGTTCGGCGGTCCCCGTCGCGTGAGTCGCGCAGACGTTGGCGACAAGTCCCTGTCGATTGTCCAGCAGCACGTGGCCCAGATACGCCAGCTTGGCTTCCTTCCCCTGGCCCTTCCGAGGCAGCATCGCCTCCGGATCGGTCGTCGACTGGTGCGTGTCGTTGCGCCGCCGCTCCCCGTGGAAGTTGACCGTGGGATTCCCGGGGTCATCGGGCGGGTCGCTCTCCGCCGCGTCCCGGCACCGAAAGCTCTTCAGGCTGGCCCACGCTTCCAATTGGGTCCCATCCACAGTGAAGTGTTCGTCCGAGAGCAGCCCGGCCGCCCGCGCGTGGGCCTGCACCGCATCAAAGAAGGCGGCCGCGAGATCGCCCGCCAGCAGCCGGTCGCGATTCTTGGTAAACGTGGTGGGATGCCAAACCGGGTCGTCCAAATTCAAGCCCACGAACCAGCGGAACAGCAGGTTGTAATTGAGCTCTTCCATCAGCAGCCGCTCGCTCCGCACCGTGTAGAGCACCTGCAGCAACAACGCGCGCAGCAGCTGTTCCGGCGGGATCGACGGACGCCCTGTGTTGGCGTACAGGCCGGCGAACCTGCGCGACATCGTTCTCAGCGCTTCGTCCGTCAGCGCGCGAACCGCGCGGAGCGGATGGTCGGCTGGTACGCGCTGTTCCGGCGACAGGTAGCTGAACATGTGAGTGCTTTGCTCATCGTGTCCGCGCATGATGGGGCTCCCTTCAGCGGTGTTGGGAGCATGGTAGTACGCCGGGATCGATCTGTCGATCCCATTTCACGGAGTTTTTCAGCAGCCTGCTAGGTCAGCTGTAGCGTGTCGGTGCCCTCCTGTTGACGGCGGTCTCGACCCCTCTAAGGCGGCCTCGACGGCTGCGTCACCGGTGAATGAGCATTTCGTGAAAGAAAGTCTCCAACGTCTCGGTCAGCTGCTTGGATCGCTGGCGCGCCCCTGGCGGGTTGAGGGCGTACAGCGCTTGGCCAGGTACTTGCCGAGGGTGCTCAGGTACGCCTGGCCTTACTGGCAGTTCACGGTCGTGGCAATCGTCACGACGACGCTCGTCACGCTGGTGGGCTTGTTGACCCCGTGGCCGATGAAGTTCTTGATCGACAGCGTGTTCGGTAATGAACCTTTGCCGGCTCCGATCGCGAGCCTGCTGGGCAGTGCCGGAGAAAATCGCGTCACGTTGCTTCTGCTCATCGTCGTCTCGCAATTGGGCCTGACGCTCGTCATCAATGGCCTGTCGGTGATTTCAAGCTACGTATCGACCCGATTTGATCTCGGCATGACGCTCGACTTCCGAAGCGAAATGTTTCGACACGTGCAGCACCTGTCGCTCGCCTTCCACGATCAGCGGCGCGCTGGGAGGTTGATGTACATCGTCAACTCGATCGACAGCATTCCAACAAGCATTTTGATGACGATTCTCCCACTCGGACAGAATCTGCTCACGCTGGTGGGCATGCTCTGGATCACCTACCAGCTCGACCCCCAGCTTGCCCTGTTGTCGCTGACGGTCGTGCCGGTCTTGTACTACTCGATTGGGTACTACGTGACAAATGTCCAGTCTCGGCTTTACCAGGTTCGGAACATGGAGGGTCAGACGCTGGTAATCATCCACGAGGCGATGGGCATGCTGCGTGTCATCGTCGCGTTTGGACGGGAGGATCACGAGCACGGACGGATGTACGCTCAAGGGCTGCGTGCCAATGCGGCACGACTGGGACTCACAATTCGTCAGTCGCTGTTCTCGCTAGGCGTAGACACCACGACAGCCGCCGGCACGGCCTTGGTTCTCGGCTTTGGTGCGTATCACGTGCTACAGGGTAGCCTGACGATTGGCGAACTGCTCATTGTGATGGCATACATCGGGTCCGTCTATGCGCCGCTCGAGGCGATCAGCGGCACCGTCACGTCACTGCAAGAGCAGTTGATCAGAGTGGACATGGCGTTTGAGCTTCTGGATCGTGTCCCCGACATTGTGGACCGTCCAGGCGCCGTCGCGATCGGGCGGTCCGAGGGGCGCGTCACCTTTGAACACGTCGACTTCAGCTACGAGACGCGCACCGACACGCTCAAGGATGTGTCGTTCGACGCGCCAGTCGGAGGGGTTGTCGGCATCGTTGGGCCGACAGGCGCGGGAAAGACGACGCTCATCAGTTTGATCCCTCGATTTTACGAGGGTGTGTCGGGCCGAATTCTCCTTGATGGGATGGACATTCGCGACATAAAGCTGAAATCGCTACGAGACCAGGTGAGCCTGGTGCTGCAGGAGCCGCTGCTGTTCTCTGGAACGATCATCGACAACATCCGCTACGGTCGGTTGGATGCCACGGACGACGAGGTGATCGAAGCCGCACAATCGGTGAACGCGCACGACTTTATCGAACGACTGCCGAAGCAGTACGAGACAGACATCGGTGAGCGGGGGGCTCAGCTTTTCTGGTGGAGAGCGCCAGCGGATCAGCGTCGCGCGAGCGTTTCTGAAAGAGGCGCCGGTCCTCATCCTTGACGAGCCGACGTCAGCCATCGACTCGAAGACCGAGGCGGTGATTCTCGATGCCTTGGATCGTCTCATGGTTGGTCGCACGACGTTCATGGTGGCGCATCGGTTGTCCACCCTGCGGCTCGCGGATCTGATCCTGGTCATGGACCGCGGTCGGCTCGTCGAGCAGGGAACGCACGATGAGCTTCTCGCGCTCGGTGGGCTGTATCGGCAATTGCACGCCATGCAGACGGGTGTCACGCGGCGCAGGTTGCAGGCAGCGCTTCACTTGCGGTCGAAAGAGTCGGAATAGCGGCCATGAATATCTCGAGACCGCCGAAAGTGATCGTGCTCGGTACGATGAGCAAGCAGCCGGTGGCGGGCATCGTCTTCATCACGATGCAGTATCTGGTAGGGCTCAAGCGGCTGGGCTTCGACGCGTACTACGTGGAGGCGCACGCCAGGACGCCGTCCATGTTCATGGAGCGCCCTGAAGACGATGGCTCGGCGCTCGCCTCGGCCTTTATTGATCGCACGATGCGAGCGTTCGGCCTTGGCGGTGACCGCTGGGCCTTTCACGCGCTTCATGGCGACGGCCGCTGCTACGGTCTGTCCGACGTGGAGTTGAAGCAGTTGTATCTGGACGCGGTACTCATCTTCAACGTCCATGGCGGCACGATTCCGCTCCCCGAGCATTATCAGACCGGCCGGCTGGTGTACCTGGGCACCGATCCTGTGGAGCACGAAGTCGATGTGTTCAACGGCGTGCAGGAGACGATCGAGTATCTGGAGCCACACTTCGCGTTCTTTACTTGGGGAGAAAACTTTGGAAACCCCGATTGTGGTGTGCCGATGTCCGCGCGGTTTCCGTTCGTTCCAACGCGGCAGCCGATCGTCATGGATCTATGGGAGTCGTACCAGCGCCCGCCTGCCGATACTTTCACGACGATCGGCAACTGGCGCCAGCCGTGGCGCTCGGTAAAGCTCAACGGCGAGCAGTACTTCTGGAGTAAGCACCTCGAGTTCCTGAAGTTTCTCGATTTGCCACGTCAGTCCGGTCGACGGTTCGAACTCGCGCTGGCTAGTCTCGAGGATACGGATCGCCACATGCTCGAATTGCATGGCTGGGTCATCCGGGCGTCGCTCGAATTCTCGAAGGACATTGACTCGTACAGGGAATACATCGGTACGTCCCGCGGTGAGTTCACCGTGGCCAAGGATCAGAACGTGCGGCTGCGAAGTGGCTGGTTCAGCGATCGAGCAGCCGGGTACCTCGCGTGCGGCCGACCGGTGATTACCCAGGAAACCGGATTCAGCAACGTGCTGCCGACTGGCGAAGGCCTGTTCGGATTCTCGACGATGGAGGACATCGTCGAGGCGCTCGATCAGATTGACGGCGATTACGATCGGCACTGTCGTGGCGCTGCCACGGTAGCACGAGAGTGTTTCGACTACCGAGTGGTGCTCGGGGCGATGTTGGATCACCTCGGCATCAGGCCGCCGGCTGGCGGACGTGGCGCGGCGAGGACGGGCCAACGATCTGGTGGAGGGCGCGATGCCCTTCCGTTTCTCGAGGATCTCGTCGTAGAGCCCGTTTCGCGTTGGCCGACCACGCTGCCCGAAGAGACGGTCAGTGCCGTGCTCCAGAGGCCCGTCGACCGAGCGGTCCGCGCATATGATCCGGGCCCCAGCTTCGCGCCGCGCGCGAGCATCATCATCGTAACCTTCGACGGCCTGCTGTTTACGCGCCTGTGCATTGAGAGCCTGCTGGCCGTCCCGTCGGCTGGCCATGCCGATTTCGAGGTCATCGTGGTGGACAACGGGTCAACTGACGGGACGGTCGACTACCTGCGCGAGGTGTCCAAGCGGGACCGGCGCGTCCTGATGGAGGTCAACGAGTGTAATGCCGGGTTCAGCGTCGCGACCAATCAGGGCGTGGCGCTTGCCCGCGGTCGGGTGTTGGTGCTGCTTAACAACGACACCATTGTGCCCGGCGACTCACTCGACCGCTTGGTCGACCATGTCGCGGACGTCACGGTCGGCCTCGTCGGCGCGGTGACGAACCGGGCTGGCAACGAGGCGGAAATTGAGGTGCCGTACCGCACATACGGGAGCCTCTACCGGTTCGCAGGCGAACGGCGGGTGGCTCACGGGGGTCAACTTTTCGACATCCGTACAGCCATCATGTATTGTGCGGCCCTGCGGCGCGAGGTCTGGGACCAGGTTGGGCCCCTTGACGAGCGCTTCGAAGTCGGCCTCTTCGAGGACGACGACTGCGCCATGCGCGTGCGGCAGTCCGGGTATCGCGTTGTGCGCGGAGGACGTCTTCGTCCACCACTTCGGCCAAGCCTCGATCGGGCGCCTCGGGCCAACGGGGCGGTACGGCGAGTTATTTCACACCAACCGCAGCCGCTGGGAACAGAAGTGGGGCGGACCGTGGCACTCTTATCAGCGGCGGCCCAGATCCGGGTATGCGGCGCTGGTCGAGCGGATTCGACGGACCGTGTCGGGTGTGGTTCCGGTGGATGCCACCGTGCTGGTGGTGAGCAAGGGTGACGACGATTTGCTGGATCTCGGGCGACGGGCGTGGCACTTCCCGCAAGGCGAGGACGGAGGCTACGCTGGGTATCATCCGGCGGACGCCGAGGTGTGCATCGCCGAGATGGAGCGGTTGCGCGCGAGGGGCGCGGACTTTCTGCTGCTGCCATCGACTGTGCTCTGGTGGCTGGAGTACTACGCGGCGTTTGGCGACCATCTGCGCACCCGATACGAGCCCCTGGTGCGCGAGGAGGATACCTGCGCGCTCTTCGACCTGCGGCCCGACCGAGCGAAGCGCGAGGGCAGCGCGATGTCCGGGGATGACAGGGAGCAGCAACGGAGAGACTAGACATGGGAGTCGCTAAGAAGTCGCGAGGCACGGTCCCTTCAGAGGACGAGAGCCCCCCCGGCGGGATTCGGGTCACGTCGCTCGGTCTTGATGGTGTGCGCCTGATCGAACTCAAGGTCTGGGGAGACGAGCGCGGATTCTTCGTCGAGCGATTTCGGGCGGCGGCGTTTGAGGCGCACGGGTTGCCGACCAATTTCGCGCAGGACAACCACTCGCGCTCGGCTCCGGGTGTGATGCGCGGACTCCACTATCAGCACTCACCGTGGCAGCGGAAGCTTGTCGGCGTCGTCCGGGGTTGCGTTTGGGATGTGATCGTGGACATCAGGCCGGATTCGCCCACCTTTGGACGGCACGTCGGACTCGAGCTCAGCGGCACCAACGGCAGGCTCCTGTGGATACCGGCGGGATTCGCGCATGGCTTCTGTGTCCTTGGAGAAGAACCGGCCGATATTCTCTATAAGGTGGACGTCCCGTACAACCCCGCGACGGAAGCGGGCCTGCGTTGGGACGACGGGGACCTGTCGATTCACTGGCCCATCGACCGGCCTGTGGTATCGGAGCGCGATCGGCGCCTGCCGAGTTTTGCTGAGTTCAAGGGTGCCCCGCCGGAGGCGTCCCGGCCTGGCGAGCACTGACATGACGGTGTGTATAGCCGGAATGCATCGATCCGGTACCTCACTGGTCACGAGGATACTGAATCGCTGCGGTCTCTATCTCGGCCCTGACGAAGAGATGCTCGGGCCGAGTCGAGACAACCCCGACGGGCACTGGGAGCACGCCAGGTTTGTCGGCGTCAACGATGCGGTTCTCGCGGCATGTGGCGCGGGCTGGGACCATCCACCTGCCCTGTCGTGTTTCAGCCGCGATCGGAGAGGGTTTGCGTCACTCGAGCCAGGAGGCGGGGGGGCTCATTCAGAAATTCGAGGGGCATGATTTCTGGGGATGGAAGGACCAGAGAAACAGCCTGACCGTGCCATTCTGGCGCCCACTCGTCGGCGGGTTCCGCGTGCTGGTGTGCGTGAGGAATCCTCTCGAGGTAGCGGTCTCGCTGCGGCGTCGTGGATTTTCGTCATACGCACTCGGCCTGTCCCTGTGGGTGGCATATAACGAACACCTGCTTCAGGCGACCGAGGCCGGTGAGCGCGTTGTCACACATTACGCGACGTATTTCACTAATCCCGTTGCGGAGACCAGGAGAGTCACCAGCCGGCTGGGAGTTTCGGTGTCCGACGACCGGCTCGAAGCCGGGTGCGGGTCTCTTCGGCAGGACCTTCGCCACACCTGCTGGACGGTCGGCGATCTGCGGGCCGCCGGCGTGTCGACCAGAGTGCTCGAGATGTACGCGCGGTTGTGCGCTGAGGCGGAGTTTATCGAAACCGTCGACGAGGCGGCAACCGACGAACCCGTAGAAGTCGCCGGCCGCACCAGCAACTCCGATGGCGCCCGTCTCGGCCGGGTTGATGTGTCCGTCGTCGAGGGTCGCCTTCTGCTGAACACCACCTCAGGGGTGAGAAATCCTGCACTGGCAGCCGGGGATCGCAGCTTCGATGCCAAGGCAATGCGCGTCGAGCTTGAGGCTCGTGACGACGCCCTGCGGGAACTGAACGCACGTCTGACCTCGAAGGAGGGGCGATTGCGCGAGGCGGAGGCCCTCGTGGTCCAGCGCGATGTTCGGATAGGGGCATTGATCACCGAGAATGAGCAAGCCACATTGACGCTCGGGCAGCGTGATAGGGAAGTGCAGAAACGAGACGAGGTTATCGCGAGCTTGAAAACGGTGATCGACGACAAAGAGGCTACGTTGTCCAGGTACCGCGATGAGATCGCGACGCGCGATCAGATTGTGGCTGATCTGGAATCGCGCCAGGGAGAGCTGCTGATGAGACAGAACGAGTTGGCGGCCGGGCTTGCGAGGAGCGAGTCCGCGACGCGCGCGGTTCAGGCGGCGCTCGACGAGCGCGCTGCGGAGAATCAGCGTGCGATCGGGGAGGCACGCGAGCGAGACCTTGAGATGCGAGAGGCGGAGTCACGGCGGGAGGAACTGCTCCGCGAACAGGGAGTTCTGGCGGCGAGACTCGCAGAATCCGAAGGCGAGCGAAGCGCGCTCCAGGCCGCGTTCGATAGCCAGGCCAAGGACATGCACCATGCTGCCACCGAAATCGCGAGCCGAGACCGAATGATCAGTCTGCTCGAACAGCAGTTGGAGCGGTCGACGGGATCCGGCGGACCCGACGCTGGCCTGGTACGTGACCTGCAGCTTCAGCTCGCCGAGCGGTCCTCCTGGGCGTTCCGTATGGTCGAAGGCTTCATTCAGATGCACGCGAACCGGGCAGGCGACGAGACCGAGCGCGAGGTCCCTCTGTCCACGTCGCGAGTCGATACAGCCGTTGCCGTTGAACCGCGGCAGCTGTCCGAGGCGTTTCGGCAGCAGGGTGAAGAAGTGTCGTTGCTTCGAGATCAGTTGGCGGCGGTTGAAGAGGAACTGGCTGCTGCTCGCGAGGCGGCAAGGCGGCTGGAGATGGACCTGGGTGCGGAGCGTGACGCCAGACGGAGTCTTGGCGAGGTCGTCGACCGCGGTTACGAGCAGATGAGGCGGCGCCTGCTTGAGTCGATGGGTGACGCGATTCCCCGCAACGCGACGGTGCTCATGGTCAGCGGCGGCGACGAGCATTTCGGGCGTGTCACCGACTGGAGCGTGCGGCCGTTTCCCCAAACCGATGATGGGGCCTGGAGCGATCACATTCCGGCGAATGGCGCATCGGCGGTCGCACACCTCGAGGTGCTCAGGGCGAAGGGGGCGTCGCATCTGGTAGTGCCCGATCCCGCACGGTGGTGGCTCGAGCGCTACCCTGAGTTGAGGACGCACATCCGGCGTTATCGGACCGTGTTCTATGGTGAAGACACCGGACTGGTCATTGATATGAGGGAACCGGTCTGGCAGCGGCGCCTCCGCGTGGCGCTCGCGACGTTCGAGGAGCGGTTTGGCCGCCAGCCGGCACTGCTCGACTGGGATTCCGGCCTCGATCTCGCCGCCCTGTTCCCGGACCATGCCGTCTTTTCCCCGCCAGATCCCTCTTCGCCCTTACCGTACCTCGATGGATCGGTGGACATCGCCGTGTGCCCGAGTCGTGTGGCCCTAGCAGGCTGCTGAAGAACCCGGGTGATCGGGCCGTTTTCTAAGGATCATGCGAGTCACCACCGACCGACAACGGTGCGCACGGCTGTGCGCTGGCCCCGATCAAGGGGCCGGCGACACGCGCGGCCGGTGATCAGGGACACCTCGCCTCCAGATTCCGCAGCCGGACCAAGTTATAGACCGTGGCGGCGAAGGTAAGCTGCCAATCCACGAGGGCGACACCGCGATGCCGGAGTTTGCGCAAGCCGCCGACGGTCTTCATCCAGCCAAAGACCTGTTCTACGAGTTTCCGTTTCCGCTGACTGACGTGATAGCCCGCATGCCGCGTGGTCCGGCCATCGATCGCACTCCAGCGGACCTTCTGAGCAACGTGGGGCGTGACGGCCCGGATACGGACAGCGGCCACAAAGCTTGCCACATCGTAGCCCTTGTCCGCCCCGACCGTGCTGCCCGGCGGCGCGCTGGCCTCCAGCAACAGCGCCGCTGCCTCGCGTTCGGCGGTCCCCGTCGCGTGAGTCGCGCAGACGTTGGCGACAAGTCCCTGTCGATTGTCCAGCAGCACGTGGCCCAGATACGCCAGCTTGGCTTCCTTCCCCTGGCCCTTCCGAGGCAGCATCGCCTCCGGATCGGTCGTCGACTGGTGCGTGTCGTTGCGCCGCCGCTCCCCGTGGAAGTTGACCGTGGGATTCCCGGGGTCATCGGGCGGGTCGCTCTCCGCCGCGTCCCGGCACCGAAAGCTCTTCAGGCTGGCCCACGCTTCCAATTGGGTCCCATCCACAGTGAAGTGTTCGTCCGAGAGCAGCCCGGCCGCCCGCGCGTGGGCCTGCACCGCATCAAAGAAGGCGGCCGCGAGATCGCCCGCCAGCAGCCGGTCGCGATTCTTGGTAAACGTGGTGGGATGCCAAACCGGGTCGTCCAAATTCAAGCCCACGAACCAGCGGAACAGCAGGTTGTAATTGAGCTCTTCCATCAGCAGCCGCTCGCTCCGCACCGTGTAGAGCACCTGCAGCAACAACGCGCGCAGCAGCTGTTCCGGCGGGATCGACGGACGCCCTGTGTTGGCGTACAGGCCGGCGAACCTGCGCGACATCGTTCTCAGCGCTTCGTCCGTCAGCGCGCGAACCGCGCGGAGCGGATGGTCGGCTGGCACGCGCTGTTCCGGCGACAGGTAGCTGAACATGTGAGTGCTTTGCTCATCGTGTCCGCGCATGATGGGGCTCCCTTCAGCGGTGTTGGGAGCATGGTAGTACGCCGGGATCGATCTGTCGATCCCATTTCACGGAGTTTTTCAGCAGCCTGCTAGGTGAGCTGCAAGACAACTACCCGAAGATTCAGTCCCTCGGCGCTGCGATGATCGCACTCAGTGCAGACACGCCGGACACCGCGCGGATGACCGTCTCGGAACTCGGCATCACGTATCCCGTGCTTTCGGATTCATCGCGTACCTACATCCGCCAATACGACGTCCTACACCCGCAGGAAGGCATCGCCAGACCCTCGATGTTCGTCGTCGATCGTGAGGGTGTGATTCGGTGGCGGTTCGTCGGGATGAGCGCTTCGGAACGGCCAACCATCGAGACCGTGCTGGAGGAGCTGCGGAAGGTTCAGTGAGCCTGTCGTCTAGCCGGAGGCGTCTCTGGGCCAAGAACCCAACGATCCTCATCCAACTAAGCTGGTGGTCGGTCCGGCCGGCCCGGACATCAGTAAACACTGCGCGACTAGTGGGGGGACTAATCCTGGCGTGCGGCGCTTGATGCGGAATGCGAACAATCGTCAGTTCGTCGGCACCAAGGGTCACGCATCATGTCCGTCCACGCGCGTTGGCGCTCCTGTTGCGTTTCCACAATTTTGTTCAAAGGATGACGACCGATGAAAGTGTCGCTCGTCACCGGGGGACGGCCACCGGCGCGCATGACGCTCACCGCCAACCACGACCAACCGGACAACCCTCGCGAGTCCCCCAACTGGCTCACTTATGGCTGTAACCGTCTTCCCCATCGCCACTCAGCGGCGCAGCGAGAAGCCGATGGCCATGGAGGCGGTCCACTCGCCCTTCTTGGATGGATCGTCGATATAGCGAGAGGCGGTGATCGTGACGCTCGGCCTGTCGAGCGAGAGGAAGCGGCCTTCGGACTGCCTGACGACCACGACGCCGAGACGCTGTATCTCGTTGAGCGACCCGCCCCGCACGCGCAGGCGGGAGTGCGTGACACCGGCGGTGACCCGCCCCGTGGCGAGCGGATGATCGTACAGCAGTGCACTGCTGACCGTCGTCAGTCGGTCGCCTCTGACATCGAGCAGCGTGTCGCGGGTCGGCTCATAGAAGAACGGCCCGGAGGCGTCCGATGACCACCATTCGACGTCGGCGCTCGCCAGGCCAATGAACCGCCCGGCCCGAAGGCGAAGGGTCGGCGTCACGTAGACGCGTACCGCGGTGCCGGATGCCGTCCCGCCCCGTTCGCGACGGCTGTCGGGGTCGAAGGCGTCACGCCGACTGTCGAAGCTGGCCAACGAGTCGAACGTGCCGAAGTAATACGCCGGCTCGGCGCCAACCCGGAGCACGAAGACCGACACCGGCGCGGCCTCCAACCAAACCCCGGCGCGCAGATGCGCGGGGGTGAACGCGGTCGATCCACCCACGCTGACGTGCGCCTCCGACAGCAGGGGATGACGAGAACTGGAGAGCGGCCGTCGGCGCGACAGGTCGAACGACAGTTGCGCACCAGCGTTGTTGATGGAGGCGCCGAACTGCCCGCGAAGGTCCGTAACGACAGCTGGCGCCACATCTGACGCTTGTTCCTCGGCGGCGGCCGGCAGGACAGCCGCTGTCTGCAGCAGGCCAAGGGCGACAAACGTGGTAATTTCCCGGGTCGCAATCATTCGCATCCCTTCCTCCATCTGAGACCGAATGGTGCCTGCGAACGGTCCGGAGAGTCCTGACGAAAACGCTGAAAAACGCTGAACGATGAACTGACCACGGCGTACAATCCGCGCGTGCCTGGGACGTCGTACACATTCGGGCCTTACCGCCTCGACACTTCGGGGTGCCGGTTGACGCGCGACGGCGAGCCGCTGGCGCTCCCTGACCGCCACACCGCCATTCTTCTGCTGCTCGTCGCGAAGGCCGGGAAAATTGTCCCAAAAGCGGCGTTACTCGATGTCGGGTGGAAGGATGTCGCGGTCGGCGACAACAGCCTGGAGCAGGCCATTTCCAGTCTCCGGCGCGCGCTCGGCCCCGCGCCTGACGGCGAACCGTACATCGAGACTCTCGCTAGGCGCGGCTATCGTTTTCGTACGCCAGTGATTCGCGCGACCGTGCGAGCGGGAGACGCCGCGCTGGACGCGGTGCTCGCGCCGCACCGGGCGTTCATCGATGGGCTGACGGCGCTGGAAGCCTTCGAGCGCGGCGCGATCATTCGCGCACAGGACGCGTTCGAGAGCGTCCTGGTCGAGACGCCGGATTTCGGCCCGGCGCACGTAGGCCTCGCCAATGCTCACTCCCTGCGGTTCGAGTCGACGCGTGCCGAGGACGCGCCGGATCGAGACGCGCTTGCGAAGGCCCTCCATCACGCGCGTGAGGCGTGCCGTCTGGCTCCCTCATCCGGGGAGGCCTGGGCTGCGCTGGGTACGGCGTCGTCGCAGGCCCGACTGACGTCCGAGGGCATCGCTGCCGCGCGTCGTTCCATCAGCCTCGAAGGGAGAAACTGGCGCCATCACATGCGGCTCGCGTACGTGAGCTGGGGCGAGGAACGACTGCGCGCCGCCCGGCGGGCGCTGAAGTTGCTCCCAGGCTTTGCGTTCGGCCATTGGCTGGTTGCCACCGTGCACGTCGCGCGCGGGGCGATCGAGGAGGCCGATCAGGAGCTTGAGGCTGGCGCCGTTGCTCAGGACCTGCAGCAGCGGGGATCGAGGTTCGGTACATCCGGCCTGCACTTCCTGTTGGGGCTCGTCCACCTGGCGCACGGTGAGGACGCGGCGGCCCTGCAGGAGTTCGAGCGGGAACTTTCCCTCGAAGACGCGACTCACATTTACACCCGTGAGGTGTGCGCCCACACGTGGTGCGCGCTCGGCGCCCTTCGGCTGCGGCAGGGTGATCCCGTCGCCGCGCTGGAGGCCTTTGACCGTGCGCTGGTCAACATCGCCGGCTACCCGCTGGCACTGGCGGCAGGGCTCGTCGTCCGCGGTGTCACCACCGGCTCGTTGTCGGATCGAAGTATCCGGAGTTCCTGGGGTAATGAAGCTGGGAGCGGGCGAACGCAGCAGCGGGGCCGTGTTGCGGCGGAGGGCGAGGGCGCCGCCCTGGCCGCGCGCCTCGAACATCTCCACGCGCGGGGCGGCAGCGTCGAGGCCGCGATCGTGGAAGCAACCGGCGAGGCGCTCGTAGGCCGTCACGCGGCGGCTGCCTCCTTGGTACATGCAGCCCTGCAGGACGCACCTGCAGGCAGCTCGGGCTGGATGCTGGCGGTCGATCCGTTTCTGAACGTCCCAGCGCACCCGGCCGAATGGGAGCCCGTGCTGGCGCTTCTGCGCAGCCGCGCCGCGTAGATCGATCTAGGACGCGATGGTCAGCGTGAGACCTCCCCCTTGCCCTGACGGGGCCGGCCACAGGCCGACAGGGCTGGCGCTCGCGTAACGCCCCAACCCTGATTGGAACTAGTGACTGAGGCCGCACCCTGAGCCAACAGCCATGAGGTCGCTTTCGTGGCCTCACAACGGGTTGTAGGTGACAGTAACGGTTCCGCTAGCATTCCCTTCATAGCTATTTCCTCTGAGCCGTCTCTCCATCTGGTGGAGAGAACCAAGAGCGCCTAGCACTTGGCTGCCGCCGTTCAGAAGCCTACGTGAGCCACGATGGCTTTCCGATCTCGGCCAAGCGATGGAGCGATCGTGATCCGAGGCGTCTGAGACTGCTGCTCATAGATGGGCTGGGTTATTGAGCGGTCAATCAAGCTACCCACCGCCGGCCCTGCGCCAATAAAGCCAGACAGTGCCACAACTACGCAAATGTCACATCCTCCAAAAATAGAGTTGCCCAACAACGTCAAATAGGCCATTCCAAATCCCGCAGCCGTCCCAATGAAGAGGCCTTCCCAATCGGAATCCACGATGTCGATGCTTCTGACGACGTCTTCTGGAAACGCCAGTTCCTCTGTACGCCGGAAAAACCGTCGCCTCTCGATCACGAGTTGATTTGCTGAGATGGACACCACCTTCCCTTCCGTTCGACCCGCGTCGTCAGTTACCCCGATCTCTTGACCGACAGAGAGAGCTGGCTGCAATGCCTCGAAGGAACTCAGCACCGTGCCGTCCCACACAGCCGGCGTGGGAGGTCGCGTGATGGTGACGCCACGCACCTGCATCGCACCCGGTACCAGAGTCACCGTCGCACTGGCAATCACTGCATCGGCCACCAATGCTTCGATCTCATAGCCGCTCGGCTGCAGCCCAGAGAATGAGAAACCGCCCTCCACGTTGGTCATGCCCGTGCCGCTGATCTGTTCGGCACGGTTTCCGCGTATCGAAAAGACCCTCGTAAGCTGGACCGCATGTTCCACCAGTGGTCGCCCATCCTCATCCACCACCACGCCGCTGATCTGGCCGTCGTCCTGTTGGAGCAGAGCTGATAGAGGAAACGGAGCGCCGGTGGCTCGGCCATGGAGCAGCTCGGACAGCGGACGGCCATTAAACGTGAGGGGGGGCGCTTCCTCGCCTGAAGCAGCGTGTGCGGGAAGCGGTATGCCGATGAACGAGACAGCAACCACGAACGCGAGCGTCACGATTCGACGACCCAGACCCATGAAACACCTCCCTGCTGTGAATGACGCCATGTCTCCCTCTCTGTTCACTACCGATCGAAAAGGGTTGGTTCCACGCGCCCCAAAATGCGTCGAGGGGTGAGCGTAGGCGACGAACCGAGGCGAAGTCCTGAAGGGACGGCTGAAAAAGTCTGAAGGACGATAAGTGAGGCTTCGTATCCGTCGCCCGATACACCGCCCCCATCCCGCCAACGCCGATCTGGGCAGCGATTTCATACGGGCCGAGTCGGGTGCCGGGAGTCAGGGCCACTGTGACGTGGATTATTCGGGGCGGAAAGGGGGCTCTGAGCAGATAGGTCCCCGTACACGGGCTAGACAGTATGGCTGTGTGATGCGCAGCGGTCGGACGAAGAGACCTGCCTCACGTTGTTATCGTGGGTTACGCGGCGCCGATGAGGGCGCCGCCCAGAGCCACACACCAACGGAGGCAGGCCATCTGGGCGATCGCACGGGAGGTTCCCGCGCCGCCCGCGTAACCACGCGGCGATCAGATCCGTCAGGCCGGCGGCACCGCGGGCAAGGTGGAGAACCCTCGGAAACACTATGGACATCAGCACCATCGACACGTCCGTGCTGTTTACGAATCCCGGCTCCGGCCGCCCCCAGAAGGGCCTCCTGGCGGCCACTGTTGCATCGATCGGTTGAACCCACCACTGTTTCCGGGACAGCTCTAGCAAGGGGTGGAAGCGCGATTCTTTCCAATGTTTCTGGAGGGCGAAAACGACAGGTTTTCGGAACGGCGTCCGAAGGGTCTAGTCAGGCCGTCCGTTCGCCGATGTCGGGACACGAGCCGCTGGCGTGTCTTCGGCTGGCGGCCGTTCGGAGCCCGGCGTTTCAGCGCGTTGCCGGAAATCGATTGTAGCGATTCATCGCCGCGAGTTCGTTCTGCGCGATCCATGAGGCATGAGCTAGCTCTGTCGGTGCATGCCGCGTCGGCGGACGTTGGAAGTGGGCGCTACTCGCGGCGGGAGCGGGAGGGCTTGAGCGGAGGCCGATTTCCCGCCGGGCGGAGCCGGCCGCCGGACGAGGGCACGCCAGCGGCGTACACCCCAGTCGTGTCGATCCTCAGAATGTTCAGAGCCCTTCGTCAGGCGGTCCTCGTGAAGGCGTGCGAGACGTTCCTCAGGGAGCGGAGGCTGCCTGGGATGGAGGGACAAGCTCCTGGACGGGGTAGTCGTCGGTGGTCCCGTCATCGCGGAATTCCTTGGCGCCGGTGTAGAAGCCTGCGGTGGTGACAGTGACCGTCACCAGATCTTCCTCGTCGTTCTCCCAGAACCAACCATGAATGCCGGCATAGGGGGAAACGTAGGAGCCGCGACCTTCGCTAGCCGTGCCGCGCTCGAAGCTGTCGGAGGCTCCTGGCGGCCCCGCGGTCGGTTCGGTGTGAAAGTCGAAGTTGACGACTCCGGTGGCACTCCATCTGTAGAGCATCGCCGCGCCTGGCTCAAGCTCGTACTTGTACTCAACATAGCCGCCGAACGGCTCGAGCGTGAACTGTCTGGTGTCGACCCTGTAGTCGGCCGGTTGCGGGCGGACTGGCCCGGATTCGGAGGCCACGATCGGCGGGGGCTGTGCCTGCGACAGGCCGATCAGCCCAGTGGTCTCGCCTGTACCCAGCGGGTCGATCCCGTACTCGGCCGGCAGCACGAGTGTGACCAGAATCACCACAGCCACGACCAACGCGATTGCCGTCGCTTTCCCGAGCGCCCCCATTGAGGGGATCGTGCCGGGCGCGGGAGATGGCGAGTCGTGCATGTCGCTCATTCGACGAAGTACCCCGTGAGCTGATACCCCATCAAGATGAAGCCGCCCATCATCAACGCGGTGTTTGTCGCAAAGGCGTGCGCGAGAAAACCGATGCGCGTGCGCCAGTAGGTCAGGGCGATCAGGATCGCGGTGAGCGCCAGGAACTGTCCGAATTCGACGCCGATATTGAAGCTGATGATGTTTGCCACCAGCCCGTTCTGCGGCAGTGATAGCTCCTGCAGTTTGGTGGCGAGACCGAACCCGTGGAACAGGCCGAACACCATCACCGCCCCGCGGGTATTGGGATGAAAGCCGAGGCGATCAAAGCCGCCCATATTCTCAAAAGCCTTGTAGACGACCGACAGCCCGATGATGGCATCAATGAGGTGCGCGTTGGCTGGTACGTTGCCGAGCACACCACCAAGCAGCGTGATGCTGTGGCCGAGGGTGAACAGGCTGACGTAGAGCAGTACATCCCGCAGGCGGTAGAGAAAGAAGATGACGCCGACCAGGAAGAGCAGATGGTCGTAGCCGGTGACCATGTGCTTGGCGCCGAGGTAGAGAAACGGTCCGATGGCCACGCCCGTGATCGTCTGTACGAAGTCCGCGTCGCGCTGCGAGACGCCATGAGCCGCGGCTGCATCCGGGAACAGTGCGGTGACGAGGATGCAGGCAGCGAGCACGACAATCACGCGGGTCCGGTTCTTCATGGGTGGCCTCAACTCAAATCCTATACCGGTCCGGGATCGTTCCGACCTTTCTGACACAAACTTCAGGAACTCTTCGCTTGGGAGGGAGCGGCGACGGTAGTCGGGCGCTGTTCAGCCGGTCGACACCGAGACCGGTTCGTCGTCTGGTTCCAGTGTCGTCATTTCTGCCTCCAGCATTCGCTCGCCGGCGGACGCGTCGACTCCCTGGGAGAAGTCAACGGGCGGAAGAAAGAACGTTGCGATGAGGGACGCCGTCGCGGCCACCGCACCGGCGATAAACACGTTGTGAAGGGCGGCGGCGAATTGCACCCGCGCCGCCCCGGTGAGCATGGCGCCGGTTGTCGCCATTGTCTCGGTCCCGCCGGTCAACGTGACGCCCACCAATTGGCGTGTCATCAGGGCGCCCATCGCGGCGACCCCGATGGCCGCACCGATGCTGCGCGAGAACTGACTGAGCGACGTGGCCAGGCCGAGATGGGTTCGAGGCACTCCATGCTGGACGGCGAGTAGCAGCGACAGCATCGACAGACCCATACCCGAGCCGAGGATCAGGCCCGACGCACCCACGGCGCTGCGGGGGGAGTCGGCTCCGACGAGCACCAGTCCGACGAATCCGACGGTCATGAGCACGCTGCCGGTCACGGCGAGGGTCCGATATCCGAGCTTCACGGTGAGGCGCGCGGCAGCCACGGACGTGAACACCCATCCGAGAAACAGCGGTGTGAGCATCTGGCCAGCCTCGGTGGCCGTCGCGCCCATCACAACTCTGCGCAAACAGCGGGATGAACGCGATGCCGCCAAACAACGCCATGCCCGAAAGAAAGACCACGATGAAGGAGCGGGCGATCAGCGGACTTTTGAGCAGGTCGAGCGGAAGAATCGGATCCGACGCGCGCTGCTCGACGATCACAAAGCCGATCAGCAGCGCTATGGCTGAGGCCGAAACCGCCCATGCAGGTCCGCCGCCGTCGGCACCCACCGCGATGAGCAAGGCGCTGATACCACCGAAAAGGAGCGCAGCGCCAAGCCAGTCAACCCGGACAGCCGTGGCTCGCCGAGCTGCCGGGTACGCCAGCAGGATGACGAGCCCCCCGAGGAGCCCGAGCGGGAGATTGAGATAGAAGACCCACCGCCAGGACAGCGCATCGGTGATGTATCCGCCGGCGAGTGGTCCCGCGATGGACGCCACACCCCAGACGCCGCTGAAGAACGCTTGCGTGCGTGCGCGTTCGGCGAGCGAGTACAGCTCGCCGACGATGGTCATGCTCAGAGGCACGACGGCCCCCGCTCCGAGACCCTGTATGGCACGCGCGGCAATAAGCATGGTCATCGACGTGGCGGCGCCTGACAGTGCCGAACCCACCAGAAAGACGGCGATACCGCCGAGATACATGCGCCGGCGTCCGTACAGGTCGGAGAGTCGTCCCCAGATCGGCACCGAGGCGGTGGACGTGAGGAGGTACGCGGAGAATACCCAGCTGTAGTGGGCGAGGCCGCCGAGCGTCGCGATGACGGTCGGCATAGCCGTGCCGACGACTGTGGCTTCCATCGCCGCGAGGCCCATCCCGAGCAACAGACCGCCCGTGATGGCACGGCGTCGGTTCAGGCTCACAGGGCGTGCGACATCGTGTGCACCCATCAGATCAGCGTACCATGCGGCCAGTCGTCCGCCGTTCCGGGCGGCAGATGTGAGGTGGGTCTGCGGCGGGCGCGGTGGGCCGGCTCGCGGCTAGGAAGCGGGAGTGGCGGGGAGCAGAATCTCGAACCGGGCGCCATGCCCGTTGTGGGCGGTCACGGTCCCGCCGTGGCGCTCCACGATCGCTTTGACGATCGACAAGCCGAGCCCGCTGCCGCCAGAGGTTCTGGAGTTGTCAGCCTTATAGAACCGGTCGAAGATGACCGGAAGGTGTTGCGGCGCGATGCCGGGACCAGTGTCTTCGACGCTCAAGCGGAGATGGGCATCGACGCGCTCGGCCGACAGTGTGATGGTGCCGCCTGTCGGCGTATGGCGGAGGGCGTTGGCGGCCAGATTCTGCAGCGCCTGCTCCAGGCGATTGGCGTCTCCCGCAACTGAGTCCGCGTCCGGCCCGATCGTGCGCACGAGTGTGACGCCGTGAGTCTCCAGGTCTCGCTCATGCCGCATCGCCACGCGGTCAAACAGCGCCGGCACCGACACCACGGCGTGCTGCATTGCGGTTCCTGAGCCTTCGAGGCGAGCCAGATCAAGCAGGTCCCCGATGATCTGCTCGAGTCGATGTGTTTCTTCCATGACGATGCCGAAATACCGGTTTCGCGTTTCCGCGTCGAGCGCGGCGTTCGGCATGGCGATCGTTTCGAGATAGCCGCGCATGGCGGTGAGCGGCGTATTCAATTCGTGCGAGACGTCGGCAAGCAGCTGCCGCCTGGCCCGGTCAGAGGCCTGGAGCGCTTCCGCCCTCGCGCCGAGTTCTTCGGCCATGCGGTTGAACGAGCGGGCGACCGCAGCCACCTCATCTCCGCCGTGTTCTGGCGCGCGAGCGGTCTGGTCACCCTGTCCCAGTCGTTCGGTGGCGTTCTGCACTTCGCGTAGCCGGCGGCGTACCGGGCCGAACACGACGAATGCGATCAGCGCTCCACCCACTGCCAACACGCCGCCACCCACGCCGCCCATCGTCGGACCAAGCGCGCGGACGATGCGTGAGAATGGCGGCCGTCCAGCAAGCACCGCCACGCGACCCACCAACACGTTGCCGACCGCGATGGGCGAGAAGTTTCCCATGGACGCAAAGTTCGCGCGCGCGTTGGCCCCTCGGCCCTGGCCGATTCTCCCGCGGGCGGCGCCTGGCTCTGGCCGACCTCGTCCTGCTCCGAGACTACGTGCCGGAAATCGTCTGTCAGGTGGTGGACGACGCTGCGCCTCGGCACGGAGCAGTTCCCGCACGTTCTGCGGCAGATCGTCGTGATTGGTAACCATGCGGCCGTCTCTCATGATCACGACAAACGACTGGAACACGTTGTCGTAGTGCTCACGCACATATTGCGACAGGTCGAGCGCCGGGTTCTCGGCGAGCGCCGTCCCGATGTCGGACGCGACAAGATCCGCCAACCGCTGTGGACTGGTCGCCGGCATCGAGCCCGCCATGCGGTCGGTCAGCCACAGCAGGAGCGCGCCTTGCGCGGTCAGCATCAGCGCAAGGAAGGCGAACAGGCCCAGCCCGATGCGCCAGTACAAGCTGCGATGCCACCGCGGCCTAGGCATCTGCGACATCAGCGGCCTTATACCCAGCGCCCCATACCGTCAGGATCACGGATGGTTCCGCGGGAGTCGTTTCGATTTTCTTCCGCAGTCGCTTGACGAGGGTGTCAACGCTGCGCACGGTGACGAACGCTTCGTCTTTCCATACTTTGTTCAGCAATGCTTCACGGCCGAACACGATCCCGGCATTGGCCAGGAGCACGTAGAGGAGTTGAAACTCGTTCGTCGTCAGCTCGACATTGCGGCCACCCACGAGGACCTTGCGGCGCGCGGGGTCGACCTCGATGTGCTGGTGGACGATCGAGCGACCCGCATCAACGGTGGGGGATACGGGCGCAGGCGCGGCCCGTCGCAGCAGCGCGCGCACGCGCGCCATGAGTTCGCGTACGCCAAACGGTTTCGTCAGGTAGTCATCGGCGCCGCTATCCAGGCCGACGACCTTGTCGGATTCCTCACGCCGTGCGGTGAGCATCAGGACCGGGACGCGGCTGTTGACCGAGTCCTTGCGGATGGCGCGACACACCGTCACGCCGTCTAGGCCCGGGAGCATCAGGTCGAGAATCACCAGATCGAAGTGCTGCTCCCGAGCGAGCTTGAGTCCGGCGTCGCCCTCCGCAGCCTGCACATACGACAGGTCTTCCAGATCCAGGTGCAGACAGACGAGTTCGCGAATGTGGGGCTCGTCTTCGACAACGAGGATCGTCGGCCGGGGAGCGGGGGTGGATTGCACTGGCAGTCCCGAGTCGCCAGTGTAACTCGTCGCTGATGGAGTAGGCATGACGTCATTGCACACGGGCTCGGCGGTGCGCCTGTGACAGAAATGTGAAAAAAGGATGGCAGGCGACGAAAGCTCCGCTGCCGTCAATTTGTCACGGTCGAGTCATGAAAACGCTGTGTCCGGTCCGTATCGTGAGGCATCAAGCGCGACGGATGGACTGGGCGCGACAGAGCGATGGTGCTGCGCGCGACTATTTCTTGGCATGACGGAGGTATCACGATGATTCGACGATTTCATCTTCCGACGGTAAGTGCGATTGCGGCTCTGGCCCTTCTCGCTGGGACGGTGTTGGGCAGTACGGTGATGGCCGCGCAGGGGCCGGGGCCGGGCGGGATGCGTGGACGCGGGCCAGGCGGTCCTGGCGCGGGTCCCGGGGGGCGAGGTGCGGGCATTGCGCTGCGCGCGTTGGACCTGACCGAGGCGCAGCGAGAACAGGTGCGGCAGCTCACCGAGCAGCATCGCGAGCAGACGCGCACGCTGGCCGAGCGGGTCCGTGCAGCGGCGGAAGCGCAACGTGAGGCGATGGAGGGGACGTCGTTCAACGAACAGCAGATTCGTGCCGCTGCGCAGGCGTTTGCGGAGGCTCGAACAGAAATGGCGGTTCAGCAGGCGCGCCTGCGGAGCGATATCCACGCGCTCCTGACGCCGGATCAGCAGCAGCAGGTGGTGCGGATGCAGGCCGGGCGAGAGGCGAGGCAGGCGCAGCGTCAGGATCGTGCAGAGCAGCGCCGGCAAGGGCGGCAGCGTCCCTAGCTCCGGCCCGCGCCGATCGTGAGGATCGGGGGTAGGGAGGGGCGGCGCCCTACCCCCGATAATTCCCGAACTGCAACGCCAACCCGAAATCCTGCTCGCGCAGAAGCGCCATCACGTTTTGCAGTTCATCCTTCGACGATGACGTGATGCGGAGCTGATCGCCCTGGATCGTGGCCTGCACCTTTCGCAGCTTCGCGTCCTTGATGAACTTCACGATATCTCTGGCGGCCTCCGAGGTGATGCCCTGCTGCATGGCCACCTCCTGACGCACGGTGCTGTTGGCAGCCGGTTGCGCGACGCCTCGCGTGAGGTTCTTCGTGGGCACGTTGCGCCGCACAAGCCGCGTCTGCAGAATCTCCCACAGGGCGTCCAGCTTGAAGTTGTCGTCGGCCACGAGCACCAGCTTCGACGCCGCCGGCTCAAAGTCGATAGAGGCCTTCGAGCCTTTGAAGTCGTAGCGCTGCGCAACTTCCTTGCGCGCCTGGTTGAGCGCGTTGTCGACCTCCTGGAGGTCGACTGTGGACGTGACATCGAAGGAATTTGGCGCTGCCATTCTCGAATAATAAACCATGATCTCCGCGTGCCTGGGAACGCTGCACCATTCGTCTCGCACGGTTCGATGTGTTCAACGCGCCACATTTCCAGTCGAGATCCGTATAATCAAGAGATATGGGTGACGCTGGAGAAGGACTCGTCGACGCAGAATCCCGCCTCGCCGAACGCATGGACGAAATCGAGCAGGAACGACAGTTGGCGCGGAAGGCGGTCGGGGGCGGCGACCCTGAGCGCGCTCATCAGATCGAGTCGTGCCGGCTGGCGCGGACTGAGATGCAACGCCAGCTGGAGCTGACCGCGAACAAGACCCGAAAGAAACAGCTCAGCGACGCGATCGCGGAACTCGATCGAAGAATGACCCAGCTGTCGACGTAGCTGGGTGTCCGTTTCTCGCTATCACGATCAGACCAAGCATCATTTCCACCGCTTCGCGCGGTCGCTCGGCTACCTCGACTGGGCGAGCCAACCGGATCCTTTCCGACGGTACCGCGATGCGCCGACGATCGAGTTGCCGCGCGACGCGCTGGCCGTCGACGTGCCGTACGACGCGCTGTTTGACGGCAGTCAGCCTCCCTCACCGATCACCGAGCACTCAATCGGTGAGTTTCTCCGCTGCTCGATGGGGCTGTCGGCATGGAAACAGCACGGCGCCTCTCGGTGGGCTCTGCGGGTCAACCCGTCGAGCGGCAACCTGCATCCGACGGAGGCGTACCTGATCCGACAGGGGCATGTGTATCACTACGCGCCCCGTCACCACGCACTCGAAGATCGGTGCGTCTTCGAGCCACCTGCCAATGTTGCCGACCGTGGCGCTGAGCTTGCCGCTGACCAGGCCGCTGGCGACGCCGACTCCAGCTTCCTCGTGGCGCTGACGTCAATCTCCTGGCGTGAGTCGTGGAAATACGGCGAGCGGGCGTTCCGGTACTGCCAGCACGACGCTGGGCACGCGATTGGAGCTCTTCGACTCGCCGCAGCCCTGCTGGGATGGCGCCTCGCATTGTTACCCCGGTGGTCCGACTCGCAGACCTCGACGCTGCTTGGGCTGGACCGCGACGCGGACTACCAGGGGGCAGAGCGGGAGGAGCCCGAGTGCGTGGCCGTCGTCACCGCCGGCGATCCCCTGCACTGGCTCGAGCGCGACCCGGTACCCATCGTCGAGGCTGCGGCGTGTGGTACTTGGCGTGGAGTGGCGAACCAGCTGAGTCCAGACCACACGGAGTGGACCGCCATCGACGACGTCTCCGCGGCGACGAGGTATCCAGGACAGGCAAACACGACTGCACACACGTGGTCGCAGCCAGCCCGGACTGGCCAGCGCCAGGCGGCGAAGAGGCCCGGACCTCTGCACGCTCGTTCGGTGATGCTGGCTCGACGCAGCGCCCTGGCCTTTGACGGCCACAGCTTCTTGGGCCGAGACACGTTCTTTTCGATGCTGGACCGGCTGCGTCCTCCCGCCCCTCCCTGGGACGCGATCGATTGGCCGCCGCACGTGCACCTCGTGCTGTTTGTGCATCGCGTCGAGGGTCTCGTTCCAGGTGTCTACACCTATCTCCGCGACGAGGCGGTGCGCACAGAGTGGCAGAAGGCCATGCGGTCGAACTTCCTGTGGGAGCCCATCGATGCGTCAGATCAACCCGCCCCGCATGCGCGGCGCGAGCCGAACGGCCTGTTTCTCCTGGTGCCGATCGATTGTCGTCACGCCGCCAGTCGCCTGTCGTGTGATCAGGAGATTGCTGCGGACGGATTCTTCAGCCTCGCGATGGTCGCGCGCATGGAGGCATCGTTGCGCGAGCGGGGCGAGTGGTTCTATCGGCGATTGTTCTGGGAATGCGGCTTGATTGGGCAGGTGCTCTACCTGGACGCGGAAGCCGCGGGGGGCCGGGCCACGGGTATCGGTTGCTTCTACGACGATCCAGTTCACGAGACGCTCGGTCTGACCGGACACGCATGGCAGAGCCTGTATCACTTCTCGATGGGCATGCCGATCGAGGACGGGCGACTCACCACCGAACCTGGGTACCCATGGGAGGCGACGTGACCACCGATTACACGTCGTTCAGGGACCATCGCTCGCGTGCAGAGCCGTTCGCGGCGAGCGCGGATTTCACTTGTACCAAGCGGGCCCTGCGGCAAGGAGGGACCTGATGGCTGCGTACCTCTGGGAACTAACGGGCGCGGGTACTGATTGCGGTTACTCAAGAGCTACACGCTCATGAACTCCGCAGTGAGGTGAGCGGGCCAGTCAACCGGGCGCGAAGGGGTGGCGAGCGACGCCGCTTCTTCGAGAATGCCTTGCCAGTCGTCAGCCGCGAGCTCGGGCGTTGCGTGTCTTTGCCACCAGTTGTGTGCCGACCGGCCGAGTTTGGCCCTCAGCGTCGCTTCAGCGGAGAGTCTCCGAATCGCCAGCACCAGTGAGTGCTCTTCGTCCCTCGGATCGATCGAGACGGCGATCGGGGCTCCCGTCATGTGGACGCGCGTTTGCCACGTCTGCGGATCGAGAGCCGGCCACGCACTGCTGCCGGCCGACTCGAACACGATGACGGGCTTGCCTGCCGCCATGGCCGCCAGGGCGGGCATCTGGGGCTGACCAAGTGGTGGCCACGGCAGCGAGACGACGACGTCGGCGTTCCGCAGGACACGTTCGGGAGAGGCGTCGGTCATGAGTTCTGCCTCGGCACCCGCGTGGCGCGCGCGCGCCATGGCGCGACGCACGAGGTCGAGGCGATCTCCTTGGACGCACCCAAACATCACGGGCGCCTCAGGATTCTCGGGTGCGGCCGGAGGTCCGCGGCGGTCATCTTGTGTATCCGGAGTCGCATACACTCCCGTCCGCGCCAAGCGTACCCGCGCTTCCGGGTGCGCGCGTTGGAGCGCGTCAACGGTGGATGCCTGCTGTACGACGACGACCTGGGCCGCCAAGACCGGCACGCGGAGCATCGGCCAGTCGCCGGGGTAGGCGGGTGGCGCGACGGGTGGTTGTCCAGACCAGGCTCCATGGTTGAACGTGAATTCGGCTGCGTAGTCCTGCGCGCGCTGTGCGCCGAAGAGCGACGATGCCCGGCTCTGATGCAGGGTCAGCGCGCGAAGCTGAAGGACACCACCGTAGCGCAAGAGATAGGGCCAGATGAACGCGTGGGCCGGCGTGTCGTCCAGTTCGTACACGGACAGATCGTAGGCGGCCCGAGCGTGCGTCCCGGCGAAATCATGCGCGTTGGTGCCACTGAACAGAGCGATCTCATGCGTCGTTCGCAACTCGGCGATGAGCGCGGCGCTGTCGTCGAGCGAAGGTGGGAGCGGCGGCCCGTCGGGTCGAAACCAGGCAAGTTTCATAGGGTGTTCGGCACGGCGAGACGAATTGACCTTTGCACGGTGGTTCTATAGCATGAACTGGTTTGAGAAACTCTTCACAAGCGCAGCCAAACGTGGGCGCGTGTGGCCGGAAGCCTGGGTTCTTCGGCCCTGATCTCCGCGCCAATCTTCTCGCGATGGCGCTCCTGATCGGCACTCACTCCGTACGGATGGTCGGATAGATGGACGGCTGGCTTGGTGTCGTAATCATGGTCGTGTTGGGTGCCGGCTTTGCTGGCGTCATGATCGGCTTGTCTCTCCTTTTAGGCCCGAAGAATCCGACTCCTGAAAAGCTTGCCCCGTACGAGTGCGGCATGCCGGCGGTAGGCGATGCGCGGGAGCGCCACTCGGTCAAGTTCTACCTGGTCGCGATGATCTTTCTGCTGTTCGACATCGAGGTTGCGTTTCTCTACCCGTGGGCCGTCGCACTGCGTGACCTAGGCTGGGTCGGCTTCGCGCAGTTGGTCACTTTTTTCATGGTCCTGTCGGTCGGCTATCTGTATGTGTGGCGTAAGGGTGTCCTCGATTGGGGCCCGGCCACACGTGTGCGTCACACTACGGATCGGAAGGCGGCATAGCAGATGGCCCATCCCGACGCCCATGACCACGGACTCGATCCCGAGCTGCCTATTCTCACCACGACCGTGGAGCGCATCGTGCAATGGGCGCGCAAGTCCGCTATCTGGCCAGCGCAGTTCGGGTTGGCGTGCTGTGCCATCGAAATGATGGCGATGGCGGCCAGCCGCTACGATATCGCCCGGTTTGGAGCCGAGGTGTTTAGAGGATCTCCGCGCCAGTCCGACCTGATGATCGTGGCGGGTCGGCTCTCTCGCAAGATGGCGCCAGCCATGAGGCGGGTCTACGACCAGATGCCGGAGCCGAAGTGGGTGATCTCTATGGGTGCCTGCGCGTCGGTCGGCGGCGTCTTCGACAATTACGCCATCGTGCAGGGCGTAGACCAGGTTGTCCCGGTGGACGTGTATGTCCCTGGCTGCCCCCCTCGTCCCGAGTCGCTCATTTACGGCATCGTGCAGCTTCAACAAAAGATTTCGCGGTCTCGCGCGTAACGGACGTCCGGCGGATGGATACTCCGGCAATTCTTGACGTATTGAGCCCGCTCGTAACGGGTGTGGCCTACGAGGCTGGTACGAGTGTCGATAGTCCGACGATTTACGTGCCGGTTGACCGCCTCGTGGAGACGTGTACCGCGCTCCGAGACACCCCTTCGCTCCGCTTCAATGTGCTCATTGAGGTAACCGCCGCCGACTATCTGCCGCGGGATCCGCGCTTCGAGGTCGTCTATCACCTGCTGTCGGTGTCATTCCGCCACCGGCTGCGCCTGAAGGTGCGCGTGGGTGACGGCGGGTACGTGCCGACGATGCAGGCAGTGTGGCCCTCGGCGGGGTGGCTGGAGCGGGAGGTGTGGGACATGTTCGGCATTGTGTTCGACGGACATCCTGACCTTCGCCGCTTGCTGATGCCTGAGGACTGGGAAGGTCATCCGCAGCGCAAGGACTACCCGGTGCAGATTCAGAAGGACGCCCAGACCTATGAGCCGCTGCAGATCAGCGAAGCGGAATTCAAGGCGAATCTGGTGCGCGATCGCGTGAAACGCACGCAGTGATGACGCCCAAGGTGGGAACGCCCGCGGGGACGAGAGACTAACAGACCAATGGCCGAGCTTCGTACCGAAACGATGACGGTGAACATGGGGCCGCAGCACCCCAGCACGCATGGTGTGCTGCGCCTGGTGCTGGAGCTCGATGGCGAGCTTATCCAGTCGATGATTCCCACGATCGGCTACCTGCATACCGGCATCGAAAAAACCGCTGAGCAGAAGAAGTGGCAGCAGGTTGTCCCGCTCGTGGAGCGCATGGACTACCTGGGCGCGCAGTCGAACAGTCTGGCCTACGCGCTGTGCGTGGAGACACTGCTGGGGCTCGAGATGCCGCAGCGGGTCAGGGACATCCGGGTGCTCCTTGCTGAGTTGCAGCGCATGTCCAGTCACCTCATCTGGCTCGGAACGCATTCGATGGAAATCGGTGCCGTGTCGATGCTCTTCTACGCGATCCGCGAGCGAGAGCTGCTCCTCAATATCAACGAGCTCATCGCCGGTTTCCGGTTCTTCCCGAGCTACATTCGTATCGGAGGTCTCCGTGAGGACTTGCCGCGGGGGTTCCACGAGGCGGTGAATGCGTTCCTGGATCGGTTCCCGGCGAAGCTCGATGAGTACGAAGGACTGCTCACAAAAAACGACATATTTTTGCGGCGGACGGAGGGTGTCGGCGTGGTCTCGGAGGAGGACGCGCTGGCCTGGGGGTTGGTGGGACCGATAGCCCGTGCTGCCGGTTCCGACTACGACGTGCGCACGTATTTTCCATATACCGGCTACGAGACCTATGAATTCGACGTACCGACGGCAAAGGAAGGCGACGCGTTCGCGCGATATCGAGTGCGTATGCAGGAGATGCGCGAGAGCGTGAAGATTTGCCGGCAGGCCATCGATCGGATCACGCCGTTTGGCGCCTGGGCGTGCGACGACACGCGAGTCGTGCCACCGCCGAAGGACAAGGTCTACACCGAGATGGAAGCGCTGATTCAGCACTTCCTGATCTACTCGCAGGGGTTCACGGTACCGGCCGGCGATGCGTACGTGCCGGTGGAGGGGCCACGCGGGGAGCATGGCACATACGTGGTATCGGACGGCACGAATCGGCCGTGGCGCGTAAAAATGCGGGCGCCGTCGTTCATGGCGATTCAGGCGCTACCGACGTTGGTCCAGGGTGGGCTCATTGCTGATGTGGTGGCCGTCATCGGTTCCAACGACGTTGTGATGGGGGACTGCGATCGGTGAGCTTTCATCCATCGATGGAATACGCGCCGGCGAGGTTCCACAAATCGGAACGACAACTGGCGGAGCCGGGCGGCGACTTTGCGTACACGCCAGAGCATCAGGCCATGTTCGATGCGAACGTGAAACGCTATCCGGCTGATCAGCGGAAGTCGACCATTCTGTACGCGCTATATCTCGCGCAGCGCCAGCAGGGCTATCTCACCGCGGCGGCGATGAGCCACGTCGCGGAGCAAATCGGTTGCACCGCGGCGGACGTGGAGGATGTCGTGTCGTACTACACGATGTTTTTCACGAGACCGGTCGGTACCTACGTCGTGAACGTCTGTCGCACGCTGTCCTGCGCGCTACGCGGCGCTGAGCGTGTGACGGAGGAGTTGAGCGCCGCGCTCGGGATCAGGCCCGGAGAGACAGACCCGACCGGCACCTTCACGCTGATCGAGGTTGAGTGCCTGGGGGCGTGTGATCGCGCGCCCGTCGTGATGGTGAATGACGACTGGCATGAGTGTCTCGCGCCAGAGGACGTGCGGCGGTTCGTGGGGGACATCCGCGCGCGGGGGCGGGCGGCATTTACCGGCTGCCACCTGCACAAAGAGAAGGCCGAGGGGACGATATCGTGACCCCGTACGCACCCGTCCTGACACAGCACGTTGGCGAGCCGGACTCGTACACCCTCGACTACTACATCAAGCATCAGCGGGGCTATGAGGGGCTGCGCAAGGCGCTGATGCTCAAACCGGGCGACATCATCGACCAGGTGAAGGCCTCGGGATTGCGCGGTCGTGGTGGTGCCGGGTTTCCGACCGGTCTGAAGTGGCAGTTTGTGCTCAAGGACACGCCCAAGCCCAAGTACATCTGTTGCAACGCCGACGAGAGTGAGCCCGGCACGTTCAAGGATCACGTGCTGATGGAGCGCAATCCGCACCTGCTCATCGAGGGGTGTGCGGTCGCCGCCTACGCCATCGGCGCCAAGATCGCCTATATCTACATTCGGGGCGAGTTCTTTCACGTCCAGGAGATCCTGGAAGCCGAGATCGCGAAGGCGTACGCCGCGGGTGTGCTCGGCAAGAACATCTTTGGGACGGGTTTCGATTGCGACGTTTACATGCACCGCGGTGCGGGCGCCTATGAAGCGGGAGAGGAGACGGCACTCATCGAATCGCTCGAGGGCAAGCGCGCACAACCTCGAATCAAGCCGCCGTTTCCAGCTGTGGCCGGTTTGTACCAGTGCCCCACGGCGGTCAACAACGTTGAGACGCTCTGCAACGTGCCGCTCATCGTGCTCGACGGCCCGGAGTGGTTTTCCGCGATAGGGCCCGAGAAGAACGGCGGACCGAAGTTGTTTTGCATCAGCGGGCACGTGAAGAAGCCGGGCGTGTACGAGGCATCGATGCACACGACCCTGCGCGAGCTGATTTACGACCACGCGGGCGGAATGATCGACGGTCGTCCGTTCAAGGCCATCATTCCCGGCGGCTCGTCTGTGCCGCTCCTGCTGCCCGAGCACCTCGACACGCCGGCCAGTTTCGATGGCATCCAGAAGGCGGGCTCCATGCTGGGGTCGGCCGGACTGATCGTGCTGAATGACTCGGTGTGTATGGTCTGGTTGGCGATGAACCTGCTCCACTTTTATCGTCACGAATCGTGCGGCAAGTGCACGCCGTGCCGCGAGGGGTGCGATTGGCTCTACAGGTTGCTCGCGCGGATCGAGGCCGGTGAGGGACAGCCCAAGGATCTGGATCTGTTGTTCGGGGTCTCGAGCAACATCGTCGGCAAGACGCTCTGCGCCTTCGGTGACGCGGCGGCCACGCCCGTGCTGTCGACGATGAAGCTGTTTCGCGAGGAGTATGAGACACACGTACGAGAGGGTCGCTGCACACTGACCGCTGACTGGCGCGCGACACATCCGGTGATGGCGGCGCACTAGACATGGATCTCACACTGATCGCGCAACTCGGCATCATCGGGCTGACGTTCTTCATGCTGATCAACGCGTCGGCGATTCTGGTGCTCGCCGAGCGAAAGATCATGGGGTTCATGCAGCAGCGGTACGGTCCGTATCTCGTCGGGCCGCACGGAATACTGCAGCCGCTTGCCGACATTCTCAAGCTGTTGATGAAGGAGGAGCTGCGGCCTAAGGGAGCCGACAAGTGGCTGTTCACGCTCGCTCCGGTTTTGTCGATCACCGCTGCGTTCGCCGCGTTTGCCGCGGTCCCATGGGGCGCCGAAACAACGCTGTTCGGCCTTCTTGATACGCCGGTCAAGCTCGGGGTCGCGGACATCAACGTCGGCATCCTCGTGGTGTTTGCGATCACCTCGATGGGTGTCTATGGGATCGTGCTGGCCGGCTGGGCGTCCAACAGCAAGTACTCGCTGTTTGGCGGGTTGCGCGCGTCGGCGCAGATGATCAGCTACGAATTGTCCTACGCGACCTCGCTGGCGGCCGTGATTCTTCTTGCCGGTTCGTTGTCGCTTCGAGAAGTTGTCGACGGGCAGAGCGGGGTGTGGCTCGGATTCATCCCGAGCTGGTATATCTTCCTCCAGCCGGTCGGCTTCATCATCTACATGGTCGCCGGAGTCGCCGAAACCAACCGTGCGCCGTTCGATTTTCCGGAGGCGGAGCAGGAGCTCGTCGCCGGCTACAACACCGAATACAGCTCGGTGCGGTTCGCCCTGTTTCCCCAGGCGGAATACATCAACATGACGACAATGGCGGCGGTGGCGACCGACCTGTACCTGGGCGGATGGCATGGTCCGTTTCTGCCGCCGGAGTACGGGTGGATCTGGTTTCTGCTGAAGGTTGGCGCGATTCTGTTCACCTATATCTGGGTGCGCTGGACGGTGCCCCGCTATCGATATGACCAGCTGATGCGGTTCGGCTGGAAGTGGCTGTTCCCGGCGTCGGTCATCAACCTGGTCGCGACCGCGGCCCTGGTGCTGTATTTCAATGCCTGAAACGCTCATCTTCTACGCGCTCTCGGGGCTGGCGATCGGTGCCTCCGCCTTGGTGATCGGTCAGCGCAACCCGATGTACAGCGTCATGATGCTCATCGCGTCGTTCGGCGCGCTTGCGGGGCTCTACGTGCAGCTGGATGCCCCCTTTGTCGCCGTGGTGCAGATCATCATTTACGCGGGCGCCATCATGGTGCTCTTTCTCTTCGTGGTGATGCTGCTGAACGCGCCCAAGGAGGATGGTTCCGAGTGGGATCGTTCGCATCCGCTCCGCCAGCCCGCCGTCGTCAGATTTGGTGGGCTCCTGGCGTTGCTGCTTGTCGTGCAGCTCGGATGGGCGCTGTTGAGCGGGCGCGGCCTCGGTGGCCCGGTTGCAGCCCTCGGGGACGCCGAGACAGTGAGTTCGGTACGCGTGCTCGGGCGCGTACTTTTCACCGACTATGTCTTCGCATTCGAGGCAACCTCTGTCCTGATCCTGGTGGCGATGGTTGGCGCTGTTGTGCTCGCTCGGCGGGAAGGCGAGGGGTCGTGATTCCGCTGAATCACTACCTGATCGTGTCGGCGATGCTGTTTGCCATCGGCACGACGGGTGTGATGCTGCGTCGCAATCTCATCACGATCTTGCTGTCGATCGAGATCATGCTGAACGCCGTGAATCTGACGTTTGTCGCGTTTGGCCGGCAGCTGGGCAGTGTTGACGGCCAGATCATCGTGTTCTTCGTGATCACCGTGGCCGCTGCCGAGGCAGCTGTTGGCCTGGCAATTGTGATCGGTCTCTTCCGGCACCGCGAGTCGCTGAACCCTGACGCCTTCGCGTCCCTCAAATGGTGATGAACTCCTCGTGCTCGCGCTGATTCCGCTTTTCCCGCTGCTCGGTTTCCTCGTCAATGCGTCATACGGGCGCCGCCTGCCGAAGATGATCTCTGGCGGCGTGGCGTCGGCCGTCATGGTGGCGTCATTCGTCGTGTCGGTGGTGACGGTCTGGGGGCTGGCAGGCCTTCCCGTGGAGGAGCGCGCGATCGAGCAGACGATATACACGTGGATTGCCTCAGGTGATTTCGTGCTCGACCTGGCGTTGCGGGTCGACCCGCTCTCCGCCGTGATGATTCTCGTGATTACCGGCATCGGATCGCTGATTCACGTCTACTCCACGGCTTACATGCACGACGAAGGAGACAGTGAGTACGCTCGCTATTTCTCGTATCTGAATCTGTTCGCCGCCTTCATGCTCGTGCTGGTGCTCGGCGCGAACTTCCTGGTGATGTTTGTGGGGTGGGAAGGCGTCGGGTTGTGCTCCTACCTGCTCATCGGCTTTTGGTTCAAGAAGCCGTCGGCCATCGACGCTGGTAAGAAGGCGTTTGTGGTCAACAGGATTGGCGACTATGCCTTCATCCTCGGCATGCTGCTGCTGTTTGCGCGCTTCGGCACGCTGGACTTCCAGCAACTCGCCGCACTGGTTGCGGGCATTCCACCGGAGGTAGGGGTGTTCGGTGTCCTGTCGATCGCGTCTCTGCTCCTGTTTGTCGGGGCGACCGGGAAGTCAGCGCAGATTCCGCTGCATGTATGGCTGCCCGATGCGATGGAAGGTCCGACACCGGTGTCGGCGCTCATTCACGCCGCGACGATGGTGACCGCTGGCGTATACATGATCGGCCGGAATGCGGTGCTCTTCAGCCACGCACCTGAGACGCTGATGATTGTGGCAGTGGTGGGGGCCTTGACCGCGTTGATGGCCGCGACGATCGGCCTTGTGCAAAACGACATGAAGCGCGTGCTGGCGTACTCCACGGTGTCGCAGCTCGGCCTCATGTTCCTGGCGATGGGTGTGGGGGCGTTCGGCGCCGGCATCTTTCACTTGTATACGCACGCGTTCTTCAAGGCGTTGCTGTTCCTCGGTTCGGGCGCGGTGATCCACGCGCTGCACGGGGAGCAGGATATCCGCAACATGGGTGGCCTCAAGCGCGATCTGCCGATCACATATTGGACGTTTCTGATCGGTGCGCTGGCGATAGCCGGTGTGCCGCTGCTTTCAGGGTTCTTCAGTAAAGACGAACTCCTGTTCGAGGCGTTTCGCGAGGGCCACACCGTGCTGTGGCTGATCGGCGCGGTCGCGTCGCTGATGACCGCCGCCTACATGTTCCGGCTTGTCTTCCTGACGTTCCACGGCGAACGACGCCACGACGCGCCGGCGCCGGCGCATCAGCGTGAAGATGAATCCGCGGCGCAGACGCACCACGATTCCCACGGCGCCGGCTCACGCCCGCATGACGCGCCGCCGGCGATGGCGTTTGCGCTGATCGTGCTGGCGGTGGGTTCGGTGCTGGCTGGTTACGTCGGTGTGCCGCACGCCCTGGGTGGGCACAATCAGCTCGCAGCGTGGCTCGCGCCGTCGTTCGCGGCGCCAGGCGCGGTGGCTGAAGGCCTGCATGTCGTCGGAGCGGACGAAGCGGCACTGGAGTTGTCGTTGATGGGCGTGTCGACGGCCATCGCGCTGGGAGGCATCGGCATCGCGGTGCTGATCTGGCTCAGACGGCCGCAGATCGCGGCGTCTATGGCCATGCGTCATCCAGGCCTCCACCGGTTGCTGCTGAACAAGTATTTCGTGGACGAGGCGTATGACGCCGCGGTCGTTCAGCCGATTCGGGTGGGGTCGGCGCAGGCGCTCTGGCGTGGGTTCGACGTGCGGTTGATTGACGGCGCGGTCAACGGGGCCGGAGCCATCGTGGCTGGCAGTGCAGGCGTGTTGCGCCGGTTCCAGACCGGCTTGGTGCGCACCTATGCGGGTTCGATGCTGATCGGTGTCGTCGTCATCCTGGGCTATTACGTGTGGAGATAGGGCCTGGGAGTGCGGAGTTGACGTGTTACTGACCCTGTCCTGGCTGGTGCCGCTCGTTGGGGCCCTGTTCCTGCTGCTGGTTGGCAATGCGAATGGGCGCAGGGACAGCATGATTCGCTGGATCGCGCTCGGTGTGTCCATGGCGACCCTCGCCGTGACACTCGGGCTGTGGGTTGGTTTTGATGCCGCCTCGGCTGACTTTCAGTTCGTCGAGCGGCACCAGTGGATTCCGCAGTTCGGCATCGACTATTTCGTCGGCATCGACGGCATCAGTCTCTTGCTCGTGGTGCTCACAGGATTTCTGACGCCGATCGCGCTGCTCTCGTCCTGGGGATCGATCGAGCGGAAGGTGAAGGAATTCTCCATATTTATCCTCGCCCTCGAGGCGGCGATGGTTGGCGTCTTCATCTCGCTGGACCTGTTTCTGTTTTACGTCTTTTGGGATGCGATGCTCATCCCGATGTATTTCCTCATTGGGATATGGGGCTACGACCGTCGTGTGTACGCGGCCATCAAGTTCATGCTCTACACGATGGCCGGAAGCGTCCTGATGCTCGTGGCCATCCTGGGCCTGGCCTACCTCCATAGCGAAGCGACGGGGAGCTACACGTTTGATCTGCTCAAGCTGTACAGCCTCGACGTCGCGCCGCAGACCCAGATGTGGTTCTTCCTGGCGTTCACGATCGCGTTCGCGATCAAGGTGCCATTGTTCCCGTTCCACACCTGGCTGCCGGACGCGCACGTGCAGGCGCCGACGGCGGGTTCCGTGATCCTGGCCGGTGTGCTGCTGAAGATGGGCACCTACGGCCTTCTACGGTTCTCGTTCCCGTTGTTTCCGCAGGCGGCGGCGTATTTCGCGCCGTGGTTGGCACTGCTGGCCGTGATCGGGATCATCTACGGTGCCCTCGTGGCGATGGTGCAGCCGGACATGAAGAAACTGGTGGCGTACTCCTCGGTCAGCCACCTCGGCTTTGTGGTTCTCGGTATCTGCGCGATGAATACACAGGGCATGCAGGGTGCGGTCTATCAGATGCTCGCACACGGGATTAGCACCGGCGGTTTGTTCTTGATGGTGGGCATGTTGTCGGACCGGCGTCACACGCGCCTGATCGCTGAATTCGGGGGGCTGAAGGCGGTGATGCCGCGCTTCACGGCCGCATTTCTGATCATCACGCTTGCCTCCATCGGACTCCCGGGCTTGAACGGCTTTGTTGGTGAGTTCCTGATCATGCTCGGCGCCTTCCGCTGGGCTCCCGGCTTCGTGATCGCCGCGGGTTTGGGCGTTATCCTCTCGGCCGTCTATATGCTGTGGATGTTCCAGCGCGTGTTTTTGGGTCCGGTGACGCATGATGCGAACGCGGCCCTACCTGATCTTCAGCCGCGTGAGTGGGCCGGGGTGCTGCCGCTGTGCGCGATGGCAGTCGTGATGGGTGTGTTCCCGACGCTGTTCCTCAAGCCGATGGAGGCGTCGGTCGATGCGCTCGTATCGCGGATGCAAACCACTCAGACGCTGCGAGTGGAGAACCCGACGGATCGTCGGCCGGTGGTCATCAATCGGATGGCGATCGAGCCACGGCGGGTCGCACGCCAATGATGGATTCCCCCTTTAACGCGATCGTGCCGATGCTGTGCGTCGTGCTGGCGGCGCTCGCCGTCATGGCGGCGGAGGCGTTCCGCGATCGTGACGAACAGATGGCACTCGGAGGTCTCGGCATCGTTGGCCTCGTTGGCGCGGCCGTGTCATCGGTGCTGCTCTGGAATGGGGGCGCCTCGAGTTTCGGTGTGATCGTTGCCGATAACTTCGGGCTGTTCGTCACGATGACGCTCGTGATCGTGGGCATTCTGACAATCATGTTTTCGTCGGTTGTGGTTCGCCGAGATGCCTTGCCAGCAGGCGAGTACTACGCGCTGGTGCTGTTCGCCATAGCCGGCATGATCATGATGGCGACGGCAAACGACCTGCTGGTGATATTCATCGCGCTCGAGATTCTGTCGCTGGCCGTGTACGTGTTGACCGGGATCCGACGCGACGATCCGCGCGCCACCGAGGCAGCCTTCAAGTACTTTCTTCTTGGCGCGTTTTCCAGCGCGTTCTTTCTCTACGGTATCGCGTTTACCTACGGGCTGAGCGGGAGTACCCGTCTCGATCGTGTCGGTGCGTTCCTCGCGGCACAGTCGATGAGCGATAGCCCACTGATCCTCGTGGCCGTCGGCCTGCTCCTGGTTGGCTTCGCCTTCAAGATTTCCGCGGTCCCGTTTCACATGTGGACGCCTGACGCCTACGAGGGCGCCCCGGCGGTTGTGACCGGCTTCATGTCCACCGGTGTGAAGGCGGCCGCGTTTGCCGCGTTTATGCGCGTCTTTCTCTCCGCGTTCGAGCCCTTCAGTGTGGATTGGGCGCCGATAATTTGGGTGCTGGCGGTTGCCACGATGATCCTCGGCACGGTCGTCGGTGTGGCACAGACCAACGTCAAGCGCATGCTGGCGTACTCGAGCATCGCCCATGGTGGCTATCTGCTCGTGGGTTTGATCGCCGCCAATCAGGTGGGTAAGGCCGCCATCTTGTTCTACCTGCTCGCGTATGCGGTGACCAACGTTGCGGCGTTCGGCGTGATTGCGCTGCTTGGTGCCCGCGAGAGCGCCAACGACGAGCTGCGTGACTTCACCGGCCTTGGGCATTCGCGGCCGGCGCTCGCTGCGCTGATGACCGTGTGCTTGTTGTCGTTAGGCGGTCTCCCACCAACAGCCGGTTTCATCGGCAAGTGGTACATTTTCAGCGCAGCCGTTAGTGCCGGCTATTACGGACTGGCGATCATCGGCGTGCTCACGAGCGTCGTGTCGGTCTTCTTCTATCTGCGCGTGGTCGTGATGATGTACATGGCGGATCGGGATCCGGCCCTCGCAGCGCCGACGCAGGTCGGTGGGGTCGGCATGGCGGCCCTTGTCGCATCGATTGTCGTGATTTTCTACCTGGGCATTCTGCCGACTCGCGTGCTGGACTTAGCAGCTGCGTCGATCGCAACTATCTTCTAGATGTGCCCAGCCGTCCTCGGTGGCGGGCCTCATGTCTCGGTGAGAGCGGTGTGGGAGAATGATCCGCGTGGCCGATCTGACTCCTGACGCTGCGCACGACATCGACCTGCTCGAGGCGGAACTGAAGCGGCTCGAGGGCGAGTACCAGATGTTCTTCGCTGGTCGTCTGCCGCGTCCACCATGGGAGACGCGTAGCCGGGTGGAGGCTCTCGTCACTCGGCTTGACCGCCAGCCACCCTCGAATTATGCCGAGCGCTTCCGCTTCTCTTCGGTGCAGTCGCGCTTCCGGGCGTTTATCGACCTCTGGGACCGTGGACTCAGAGCCCGCGAAGAAGGCCGAGCAGGGCCGTTCGCGGCGCGACCCAGTGTGCTCGCCGACGAGCCCCCGCCGCCACCGTCGCCGGGCAGGGTACTGGCGGCCGCCATCCTTCGTGATCCAGCGCTCGAGCCGGAGAAACTCCACAGCCTGTTTGACGGCGTGACCAGTGCGCGGCGTGCGGTTGGGCAGGATGTCATCCCGTTTGAACGGTTTGTCGAGCTGATCAGCAAGCAGGTGGGCGCCTTCAGAGCCAAGGGGTGCGACGAGGTCGCGTTTCGGGTCGGCGTGAAAGACGGAAAGGTGTCATTGACCGCGCGCGCGGCACACGGCGACAGGGAATCGCGGGAGTGAGCGACGGGAGCGGCAGAGAAAGTGCGCCCGGCACCGTCGGGCGGCACCGGGCAGGTCGTGTCGCGGTTCTAAGGCTTGCTGACGTTTCCAGCCTGGGGTCCCTTGGGGCCATCGACGATCTCAAATTCGACGGCCTGGCCCTCCTCAAGGGACCGAAAGCCAGCGCCACCGATGGCGGAATAATGCACGAATACGTCGCTCCCACCCTCGCGCTCGATAAACCCGTAGCCCTTGGCGTTGTTGAACCACTTGACCTTGCCTGTAATGCGCATCGTTCTTCTTCCCTGCTTGCTCTGCACGTGAGCGTCGACAAACAAAAAAAGACCGCAAGTGCTTGCGCGGTCTCGACTACAACGTTGAGGGAGCACCCTCAAACGCAGAGCTATCCTAGGCGCCGCCCCGAAGGGGTGTCAAGCGGAGCAACGCCTGCGAGTCCATCAACCTCTTTGATTCCTGTGAGCCTGTATCTCTATGCCCCGAGCCCTGCTGAGCGTTTCTGATAAAACTGGTCTTGTCGACTTCGCGCGCGCGCTCACGGCGCGCGACCTCGAGCTTGTGTCCACTGGTGGAACGGCACGAGCGCTGCGAGAGGCCGGTCTGGACGTGATCGGAATCTCGGACGTCACCGGTTTTCCAGAAATGATGGACGGCCGTGTGAAGACGCTGCATCCGCTCGTGCACGGTGGCATTCTCGCGCGCCGCGACAGAGCGGACGACCTGGCCGCAGCTGCCGCGCAGCAGATCACGCTGATCGATCTGGTCGTTGTGAATCTCTATCCGTTCGTCAATGCCGCGTCCAACCCCGACACGCCGTTCGATGCGCTGATCGAGGAGATCGACATCGGTGGCCCCAGCCTCATCCGCGCGGCCGCCAAGAACTTCACGGACGTCTTGGTGGTGGTGTCGCCGGCCGACTACACAGCGGTGATCGCGCAGCTCGATCGGAGCGACGGACCGTCCCGTGAGTTCCGCTTTGGCCTCGCATGCGCGGCGTTTGAACACACCGGCCGCTATGACACCGCGATCGCCGCCACGCTTGGGACCGTCACAGTAGCGCCGGAGGGTTTTCGTCGGGCCGCGCCGACACCGCTGCCTGACGCGCTGTCGGTGAATCTACGCAAAGTGCGGGACCTGCGGTACGGAGAGAATCCCCACCAGCCTGCCGCGCTGTATGAGGGATTCGGCAACCACCCTGGATTCGCGGTACTGCAGGGCAAGGCGCTGTCGTACACGAACCTGCTCGATCTGGATGCGGCGGCGCGTATCGCAGCGGAGTTTCGCGAGCCGGCCGCCGTGGTGGTCAAGCATACCAATCCGTGCGGCGCGGCGACCGGCGAGGGACCGGCGGATGCGTACGTACGGGCGCGCGAGGCTGACGCGGTCGCAGCGTTTGGCGGAATCGTTGGACTCAATCGGTCGATCGACGCTGAGACAGCGCGCGCGATCGTCTCGACCTTCATTGAAGCGGTGACGGCTCCGTCAGTGAATGGGGACGCTCGCGCCATCCTGGCCACAAAGGTCAACCTGCGGGTGGTGGTGCCTGCCGCCGACGAGAGGCACGACGAGGGCGGCTCGGTCGAGGGTCTTGAACTGCGTTCGATTGTTGGGGGCGTGCTCGTCCAGGCGCGCGATGTTGTGCGCGAGGCGCACGCGGAGTGGCCAGGTGATACGGATCTTCGGATCGTCACGCAACGACAGCCGACCCAGAACGAGTGGCAGGCGCTGCGTTTCGCCTGGCGTGTCTGCGCGCACGTGAAGTCCAATACGGTCATGTTCGCCTCCGCCGATCGCACGCTCGCGATTGGTGCCGGACAGATGAGCCGCGTCGACGCGGTGCAAGTGGCGCGCATGAAGGCGGAGGGTCTCGGGCCGAGTGTGCTGACTGGGTCCGTTGCCGCATCCGACGCATTCTTCCCATTCCGAGACGGACTTGACGCCGTGGCTGCGGCAGGGGCGACCGCTGTCGTTCAGCCTGGTGGGTCGGTGCGCGACGTGGAAGTCATTGAGGCGGCCGATGCGCATGGCCTGGCGATGGTGTTCACGGGCCGACGCCACTTCCGACACTGAGCCGATCCGCGGCCGTGCGCGGAACGCCTCGTTCCACTCAGCCTCCGGTTCGCAGCGCGAAAAAACGCTCGTGTCGGCACGGTGACCGCCGCGTCGTGAGCGAAGATGCAGCCGACGGAGCGTGCAACGGCTGGGTCTGGAAAGCCTACGCGGCGTTTTTGTCCTTCGCTGATCGCGCCGCTCACAGTCGGCCCACGTGGAACGAGGCGCCCCGCGCCCGTCCAGATGCATCGGAGCACGAGGCCGCACGTCGCGTGAGATGTCGCGCTGGTATCCAGGTAACGGGATCAGCCGTTCGCGGATGCGTCGATCGCGCGGAGCAGTTCAGACGGCGAGACGACGGCGGGCCCGAACTTGGCGACGGAGATGCCAGCAGCCTCGTTTGCTAGCCGAGCTGCTTCGGCGAGCGTAGCCCCAGCAGCAAGCGCCAGTGCCATCGTGGCGATGACGGTATCGCCGGCGCCCGTCACGTCGGCGACTTCTCGCGCAGCAACCTGCAGGGCCCCGTCCACGCCAGGGCCCAGCAGCCACATACCCTGATCGCCGCGTGTCATCAGCACCGCTTCGCACGCCGATTGCTCGCGAAACAGGCGCGCGGCGTCACGGGCGTGGCCGTCGGTTCGCACGCGCATATGCGTAGCCATCTCCGCTTCGTGGTGATTCGGAGTGATGACCGTAGCCCCAGCGTAGGTGCCGATGTGCGGGATTTTGGGATCCACCAGCACCGGGATTCCCTGTGCGCGGCTCGCGGCGATCGCGGCGCCCATCACACTCGCGGTTACGCATCCCTTCAGGTAGTCCGAGATCACGATCGCGGCGGCGTCGGCGGCGTGCTGTTGTACTGCCGCCACGACGTGGCGCTCGATCTCACCGGCGATTTCGGCGTCGTCCTCGTAGTCCACACGGGCGACCTGCTGATTGCGCTCAGTGACGATTCGCATCTTGGTGGTGGTTCGCCGGTCCGCGTCCCCAACGAGCGCGGGTGTAACGCCCGCCTCGCGGCAGGCACTTGCGAGCGTGGCCGCCGCCTCGTCGTGGCCGGCAACCGCGACGAGCGTCGCACGGCCGCCAAGGGCGGCGACATTGTGAGCCACGTTGGCAGCGCCACCGATTCGATGGCTTTCATGATCGAAGATCACCACCGGAACAGGCGCTTCAGGAGAGAGCCGCGAGACGTGCCCCGTGATGAAGGTGTCCAGCATCGCGTCGCCGACAACCAGGACGTGTGTACGGTCGAGGCTGGCGACGATGGCCCGTGCCTGCTCAGGCGTGAGCGGCGGGAGCATCGACCTGGCGCAGAGCCGCGAATGGCAGGGTGATCAACACAAGGAAGAGCATGAGGAACTCGGAGTCGCCGAAGTTGTACTCGAACAGTCCGGCGGCGAGCATGGCGGCCGTTGATGCGAGCGCAGCGGCCGTGAGCACGTGTCGCTGGTCGGGGCTCGTGCCTTCCTGACTCGCTGGTGCCCCTCGGAACATGCGAAACAACGCCCCCACGAGTGCGAGCACGAACCAGACCCACGCAGCGAGAGCTGGCAGTCCGCGCTCGGCGGCAATTTGCAGTGCGACGTTGTGCAGGTGTGGGTTGACCGTATTGACGGCGTAGTCCGGGCGGTACTGGTCGTACACCACAGGCACCATGTTGGGCCCGACGCCGGTGAGCGGTCGGTCCGCGACGATCCGCGCGCCAATCTCAATCATCGCGAACCGATCCTGATTCGCCGGATCCTGTGCGTCAAAGGTCGAAGTCAGACGGTTGACGAGGCCGTCCGGGGCGAACACGAAAAGGGCCGCGAGAATCACCGGCAGCAGTGCCGTGAGTCGGAAGTCCTTCAGCACGAAAAGCAGCCCAACCGCGACGCATCCACCGATCCAGGCGTTGCGGGTGAAGGTTAGGGCCAGTGCGACGACCAGCGCCGGCATGATGAGCGCCGGCCAAATCCGATCACGCGTCCCGAAGACGAGCCGAGACGTGGCGACGCAGATCGCCAGCATCAGCACACCCGAGTAGGTCATGTAGTGCGTGAGCGTGCCCTGAGGGCGCTGGCCCAGGTTGTCATAGTGCAGGAGACCGTATTGCACGATCCCGTACACGGCGCTGGCGGCGCCAACGGAGATGATCACATCCACGACCGTGGAGGCGCGGGAGCCACGCGCGACATCGTACACGGCCGGCACGATCGCCAGGAGCAACAGCTGTCTACTGTCGATGAGGCTGGCCATCGGATCAACCGAGAACGCAGCCGAGACGAGTGTCAGCCCACCGAATGCCAGGAGCGGGACGAAGAAGGGAGGGGCGCTGGGGCGGGTTCGATCCTGAATGCGCAGCGCGATCCAGCAGAGGAACATCGCCGCGAGCAGGATCTGCGCGACCGCGATGGATATCTGCAAGGCGCCCACGAAACCGAGCAGCAGCCATCCAGTCGCCCGCTCCAGGACGGGCGTCGTGCGCGGGTCGGCAACGCTCGTCGCAACAGTAGTCATGATCGGATGAGGAGCGTCCTCACGGGCTGCTAAGGCTCGATTGTGGCCTCATCGATCAACATCACGGGGATGTCGTCTTTGATTGGGTACACCCGGTGGCATTGGTCGCACTTGAGCGCCGCACCCTCCCTGACCAGTGTGACGGGTGTCTTACAGTTCGGGCACGCAAGTATTTCGAGCAGTTCAGGATCGACGGGCATGGTGAGGGCCTCATGAGTTTCGGGTCGCGGCGTGATGCAGCCACTCCCACGGACTATAACATTGCGTTAGAATTCCCTTATCGGTATGCCGTCCAGCGTCACACCCACTCGTGCTCTGCGTCGATCGGTTTCGGCGGTCGTGCTGTTGCTGTCGCTCGGCGGCCCGGCGGAAGCGCAGACAGGGGACGCATACTTCGAATTCCTGATGGCAAGGCGCCTCGAGGCGCAGGGTGAGCACGCGGGCGCGCGCGAGGCGCTCGAGCGCGCTGCCGCTGCGGATCCCGCGTCAGCGGCGGTTCGAGCGGAGATCGCGTCGTTTCAGCTCCGGAGGAATGAGCGGGACGACGCAGAGCGCGAGGCCCTCCGAGCGCTCAGGCTCGACGACGCGAACGCAGTGGCGCACCGCGTACTTGGAGTGGTGTACGCGGCTAATGTCGAAGCTATGAACGCCCGCACGCAGCGAGTGGAGGCCGAGGCGCTCGCCCGGCGGGCAATCTCTCACCTCGAGCAGGCCACCGGCGACGGAGTTCTGGGCGTGGGCATTCAGATCTACTACTCGCTCGGCCAGCTCTATATGCGTACCGGCGACGCGGCGAAGGCGGTTGACGCGTTTCGAGAGGTCGTCGACCAGAACCCGGGCTCAGCGCAGGGGCGGCTGTCGCTGGCGCGGGCATACGTGTCGGCTGACGACTTGCCCAGCGCCATCGAGACCCTTGAGGTGATCGTCGACGATGAGCCACGCGTAGCGTCGACGCTGGCACAGTACCAGGTACGGGCAGGACTTCTTGCGGAGGCCGCGGAGAGCTACACCCGTGCCCTGGCGCTGGAGCCGACAAGTCGCGGGCTGAAGTTCCGGCGGGTCGCGGCGGTGTTCAACAATCGGGATTTCGCGCAGGCGGCGGAATTCGCGGCCGAAGCACAGGCGCAACATCCAGGCGACCTCCGCTTCGCGAGGTTGCGGGCGCGTGCCGTGTTCGAGAACGGCGACCAGGCACGGGCCTTGATCATTCTCGAGTCGACGGCGAGCTCGAATCCGACCGATGCGGCCACGCAATTGGCGCTCGCGGACTTGTACAACGACGCGGGTCGTGATGACGAGGCTGAGCGGACGCTGCGGCAGTATCTCGCCACGACGCCGGCCGACTCCCAGGCCCTGAACCATCTTGGCTACCTGCTGGCCGACCGCGGCAGGGCGCTTGACGAGGCGATCCGGCTGGTCGAGCGCGCACTCGACGCCGAGCCAGGCAATCCGTCGTACCTCGACAGTCTGGGCTGGGCTCACTTCCGTCGCGGGGATTTCGGCGAAGCGGAAAAATACCTGGCGCCCGCCGCCGAGCAGCTGCCGGGCAACTCCGTAGTGCAGGATCACCTCGGCGATGCGCTGGCTGGGCAGGGTCGCTGGCTAGACGCGATTGCGGCGTGGACGCGGGCGCTGGCGGGCGAGGGCGGTATCGATACGGCCGCCATTGAACAGAAAGTACGGGACGCGCGGAGCAGAATACCCCGCTAGTCCCCTGGACACCTCTATTCGTCAGAGCACTCCCAAGGGGGGCATAACCGCCTGGCAGCGTTGCGTCTTCCTCACATATGGCCAATATTCTCGGTCGTCGCGCCGCGCCATCCGGGTGCCGAGCTGCGGGACGTATGCAACGACTCACGTCTCCAGGGGACTAGTCGATGACGGCGTTGCAGGGTGCCAGGCGTGGGGCCTCCACCCTTGGGCCGTGGGCATTGGGCCTCAGCGTGCTTCTCTCAGGTTGTGCGCCCAGGTTCATGTCACTGCCAACCGACCCTGGGAATCCTCTTCCAGATTTTGCAGAGATACACCGTCAGGCGACCTCAGCCTGCGCCGGGGTACGGACGTTCACAGCGGAACTGTCACTCTCGGGTCGGGCGGGTGGGCAGCCGCTGCGTGGGCGTGCCATTGCTGGCTTCGCGCGCCCAGCGTCATTGCGGCTGGAGGGTCTCGCGCCGTTCGGCGCGCCTGGGTTCATTCTTGCGGACGGGGGTGATGGGGCCACACTCCTGCTGCCGCGAGAGAACCGTGTACTGCGTGACGGGCGGGCGGCGGACATCCTAGCGGCTCTGACGGGGATTGCGCTGGCCCCGGCCGATCTACAGGCCATCCTGACGGGGTGTGTGGCGTCGATGCCTGGGGCCCTAGGCGGGCGCCTTCATCAGCGCGGGTTGGCGTCAATCGACCTACCGAGCGGAGCGACGCTCTACCTGGAGCGGGTCGGTGACGGATGGCGACCGCGCGCGGCGAGGAGGCCCGGCTGGCAGATCGACTATCCGGTGTGGCAGGGCGCATTTCCCCTGGAAGTCCGTTTTCGCTCCGTGGACTCGGCGATCGGCGTCGATCTCACGGCAGGGGTCTCGCAGATTGAGGCGAATATCGCGATCAATCCGGCGGCGTTCGCGGTGACGGTGCCGGTCGACGCGCGCCCGCTCACGTTGGCGGAGCTTCGCGAAGCGGGGCCATTGCGTGGGCAGTAGGTTGGTCCCGGTGACCGGACGTGCGTGCGCGAAACTCAACCTCGATCTGAAGGTAGTCGGCATACGGGCCGACGGATTTCACGATCTGCGTACTGTCTTCCAGGCGATCGCGCTGCACGACACAATCGAGTGTGTGCCACATAAGGGCCCGTTCGCGATCGAGTGCTCGACCGCTTCGATGCCGTTGGACGAATCGAATCTCGTCTGGCGGGCAGCCGACGCGCTGTGGCGCTCGTTGGGACGGACGGGGCCGGTTCGGGACGTGATGGTGCGGCTCGACAAGCAGGTTCCTCTGCAGGCAGGCCTGGGCGGGGGGAGCGCGGATGCTGCTGCTACGCTCGTAGCGCTTGCGCGGATGTGGCGAGTGGTGGTGAGTCCGGATCAGCTGTCAGACGTGGCGGCGACGCTGGGCGCCGATGTGCCGTTTTTTCTGTTCGGCGGTACTGCGCTCGGTCTTGGACGCGGCGATGAGATCTATCCCCTGGCTGACTGGCCCCGTCACTGGGTGGTACTACTGGTTCCAGATTTCGGCGTGTCGAGCCGCCAGGCCTACGAGTGGTACGACGCCGAGAGCGACCTCGGGACAGAGGCACCTGAAGGTGAACCACTGTACGTGTCGGGCCCGTGGCCGTCTCGGACGGTCCGGATGACGAACGATCTGGAGAGTGCCATCGCCGTGCGCCATCCGGAAATCGTTCAGATGAAGGCGGCGCTACGCAGTGCAGGAGCCGTGGCCTCCGCGATGTCCGGGAGCGGGTCCGCGGTCTTCGGCCTGTTTCGAGGCCGTCGGGACGCCCAGGCAGCGGTTGACGTGTTGTCAGGATCGGACTGGCGGGTGATCCTGACCGAGTCGCTGACGCGCGGCGAGTACGCCCGGTACAGCCGGCCGGTGACGAGGCGACATCGTCAGCCAGCCACCAACGTGCAGGACGACTCCAGCAATAGGACCGGGGCGGTGACCGAGGGTCATTAGTCCCCGCCACGCTGCCCTCGTCAAGGCGCCCGGCTCCACCCGGCGGGACATCAACCTCCGTTCGTACCCCTCCGCTCTCACCGCGAGTAGTACGCATTGCCGACTACAGCCGCCGCGGCATGCACCGGCAGAGCTGATTCGCGGGTCACGGATCGCGCAGGCCGAACTCGCGGTGAGGAATCGCTTCGGTCAATGTCCGGCTTCGCAGTGTGTCGTCGGGCTCCGAACGGCCGCCGGACGAGGGCAGCGTGGCGGCGACACCCCACAGATACCAGACAGCCCGCGACGCCCACGGGGATATTGACGTGTTCGGCGCGCCAACCAACGAGTTGCTCGACGCCTTGGCTGATTTCAGTCCTCGCGTCTATTCGACGTACCTATCGATGTAGGCCGCCGGAGGACCGCAGCAGTTGTGCTGGGCGATGCCGCCTAACAGGCGCTGCACCAGGCGTCAGATCTTCCCTCGGCGGTCTCATCTGGTCATCGCAACAGTTCGGCCAGTTTTTCGGCTGGTTTCATCCAGCCGAGGGTTTGTCGAGGCCGGTCGTTGAGCGTGTGCGCTACTCGATCAAGATGCCGTTGAGTATGCGCTGATAAGTCACTGCCTCGTGGAAAATACTGGCGGAGCAACCCGTTGGTATTTTCGTTGCTGCCGCGTTGCCAGGGACTGGACGGATCGCAGAAGTAGACCTGCACGCCGGTGGCAATGCTGAACTGCAGGTGCCCGGCCAACTCCTTGCCACGATCCCACGTCAAGGACCGCACAAGATGCCGCGGTAGCGTACGAATCTTCTTGGCGAGGAGTCCACACACATGCTGACTGGTCTTGTCGCGGCCGATGGCCAGGAGCATCACATAGCGGGTCTGGCGCTCCACCAGCGTCGCAATCGCGGATTGTCCTCGTGCCCCCAGCATGAGGTCGCCTTCCCAATGACCGGGGACGGCGCGATCGGCAATCTCGGCCGGTCGGTCGGCGATGAGGACCATGTCTCTGATGTAGCCCCCGGGATCTTTGCGACCATGCGGGCGGCGGCGGGTGCGCCCCGAACGTAGACACGCGGTGAGTTCTTTGCGCAGTGCCCCCCTGGACTGCACAAAGAGCGACCGATAGATGGTCTCGTGGGACACGTGCATCTCGGGATTGCGTGGGTGCTCCACCCGCAGTCTCGCACTGATCTGTTGAGGAGACCACCACGTGTGTAACATCGATTCCACCTGGGCGCGGAGCCCTGGACAACGTCGAAACTTCGTGACTTTCGGCCGCCGCCCTTTCCGGTATGCGGCCTCGTCGGCGCGACAGGCCCGATATCGGCCTCGTCCGCCGTTGCGATTGACCTCGCGAGACACGCTGGAGGCGGCTCGTCCAAGACTGCGCGCAATCGCCCGATACGACGCACCACCCCGTAGCCCCCGCGACACCTCTTCCCGCTCAGCCAACGCCAGTTGCCGCGCAGACCGACTGGCCGGCCGTGCCAGCATCCCGCCAACGGCATTCAACACGCGTTGAACCGTTTTTGTCGAACAGCGGACGACGGCCGCGGCCGTCTCGAAACTATGTCCTTCGTTGATGAGCCGGCGCACAGCCAGCCGTTCTTCTCGAGTCAGCCGGACACCCCGGATACGTTTCACTGCCACCGCAACACCTCCGTGTTCAAGTGTCCCTGGTGTTGCGTTCACCGTGAGAGAGCAAGCTCGATAAAGTAGACACTTCCACCTAACAGAGGAGGTGCCCATGCCGCGCCGGACGTCCTCGCCGTGGCGCCCGCCGGCGTCCCGATCGGGTTCGCGAGGGTTGCCTTGCCCGCAACCCGCAGTCTCGACTACACTTGGCGTTTGCACGACCCAAGCGGACGGGCTCCGTGTGGCACTTCGACGGCATCGGAGTCTCCGTCGTGCCTGCTGAGCAGTGTGCCATGGTGGGGCGTGGCCAAGTGGTAAGGCGCGGGTCTTTGGATCCCGTATTCGAAGGTTCGAATCCTTCCGCCCCAACCAATCTTCAGGCAACTAGGCGACGTTAGTACCGAGATGAAACGACCTCTCAGCGGCGACGGATTGACTTCGACCGGGTTTGGTGGGCTGAAGCTGTTTTCGGGCAGCGCCCATCCGTCGTTGACCAAGGAGATCGCCGACGTGCTGGGAATTCCCGTCGGCCAGTCGAAGCTGCGACGATTCCCCGACAGCGAAGTTTCATTCCAGATCGACGAGAACATCCGGGGCGCCGACGTGTTCATCGTCCAGCCGACGTGCAATCCGGTCGATCAGCACCTGATGGAGCTGCTGGTGATGATCGACGCGTTCCGGCGCTCCTCCGCAGCGCGAATCACCGCGGTGGTGCCGTACTACGGGTACGCTCGGCAAGACCGCAAGGACAAGCCCCGCGTGCCGATTTCGGCGAAGCTGGTGGCGAATCTGCTCAGCGCGGCCGGTACGAATCGGGTGTTGACCATGGATCTCCACAAGGCGCAGATTCAAGGGTTTTTCGATATTCCGGTCGACCATTTGTTCGCGGCGCCTGTCATCATCGAGACGTTGGTGCAGCTCGACAGCCCGAAGTTGACGATCGTGTCGCCGGATGCCGGCGGCGCGGAGCGCGCTCGGGCCTATGCCAAGCGGCTCGGCGCGGAGCTGGCCGTGGTCGATAAGCGGAGGACCGAGGACGGCACGGCGGAAGTCATGAACGTGATCGGTGATGTCGAAGGGCGAACCTGCATTTTGCAAGATGACCTGATCGATACGGCGGGTACGATTCAGAAGGCGGCGACCGCGTTGAAGAATGCCGGGGCACTGCGGGTCTCGGCGTGTGCCGTGCATGGCGTGCTGTCGGGGCCAGCGATTAAGCGTATCGAACAGGCGCCGCTTGATCACTTGTATGTGACCAATACGATTCCGCCGCACGGTGAAGCGCAGAAGTGCAAGAAGATTGTTGTGCTCTCAGTGGCTCGGTTGCTGGGGCAGGCGATTCGGAACATTCACGAGGAGACCTCGGTCTCTTCATTGTTCGTCTGAGCGGACCGGGGACGGATGTCTCCGCCAACGAGGAATGGTAATGGACGCAACTCTCGATGTCGTGAAGCGAACCGGCAGGGGCAAGAACGAAGCGAGGCGCCTCCGGGTCGGAGGCCAGATTCCGGCTGTGGTGTACGGCGCTCGGAAGAAGGGCAAGGCCCCGGAGGGGGTGGCCGTCGTCACTGACCCGAAAGAAGTGCTTCGCATCCTCCACTCTGAGTCTGGAGCCAACACGCTCATCAGGTTGAAGCTGGATGGCCGCGAGTCCCGCGTGATGGTCAAGGACTATCAACTTGACCCGGTGACGCGTCAGCTGCTGCACGCCGACTTCTATCAGCTCGCGATGGACCGTGCCATTACTGTGACGGTGCCCATTGTCCTCAGAGGCGAGGCTCAGGGTGTCAAGCTCGACGGGGGCATGATCGACTTCCTGACTCGGGAGATCCAGGTTGAGTGCCTGCCAACCGATATTCCGGAGCGTATCGACGTTGATGTGTCTGAGCTGAGGCTGAACCAGTCCATCCGGCTGCGCGAGCTGCCGGAGAACGCGAGCTGGAAAATTCTGAACGAGCCGGAGACAATGCTGGTTCACGTGGTGCTGCCAAAGGCTGAGGCCGCAGCCGAGAGTGACGAGGAGGAGGAGGCGGACACCGCCGCACCAGCAGAGCCGGAGCCGGATGTGGCGAAGAAGGGCAAGGCGGAGAAGGATAGCGCCGACCCGGCTCCGAAGAAGTAGGGGCCGACCCGTACGCCCGTCCGAACGACGTGAAGCTGATTGTTGGTTTGGGCAATCCCGGACGAGAATATCGGGAGACGCGGCATAATGTCGGCTTTCTGGTTGTCGACGAACTGGCGAGGCGGCATCGGCTGGAGCTGACGAGGGGGCCCTCGCAGGTCCCCGAGACGCTGGTGGCGAAAAGGTACGGGGCCGCGCCCTTGCTGGTTGCCAAGCCGCTGACGTTTATGAACCGCAGCGGCGACGCCGTGGCGGCCTTGATGCGGTACTACGCGGTCGGCGCGGCCGATCTGCTGGTGGTGGTCGATGAGGCTGCGCTGCCGTTTGGACGACTACGCGCACGGATGCGCGGATCGGCGGGGGGCCACAATGGTCTCAAGTCGATGATTGAGCGGCTTGGGACCGCTGAGTTTGCCCGGCTTCGGTTGGGGGTGGGGCGCGGTGATCTGCGGCGCGATCTCGCGGATCACGTGCTCGCGACATTCGAGCCTGGCGAACGTGCCGAACTCGACGCGTTTATCACCCGGGCGGCTGACGCCGCTGAGGTGTTCGCCGCAGAGGGCATGGAAACGGTGATGAACGTGTACAACCCGGACGCTGCGGGTCCGGACGTCGATTAACTCCTTGCTGCCAGGGAGCGCGCGGCGCTCGCCGGAGATGCTGGCAGCCATAGTCCAGAAGGAGACTTATGAGTAGGAAGTACGAACTTGTCTACCTCGTGTCGCCCGATGCGAGCGACGAACAGGTGGCGGACCTGCACACGCAGGTCGACGATATCGTCCAACGGTTGGGCGGCCAGCTTGAAAAAACTGACAATTGGGGTCGTCGCAGACTCGCCTATGAAATCGGCCGGCACAAAGAGGCAACCTACGTGCTGGAGACCATCATGGGTACGGGCGAGCTACTGAAGGAAATCGATCGACGATTAAAGGTATCTGAGCTCGTGATCCGACATCTCATCGTGCGAGTGGATGAGGATCAAGAGGTGATCGAGCGCACGCAGGCCAAGCGCGGCGACGCGTCACGCCGGCGTCGGACGGCTCGCGGTCTGTCGCCAGAGCGGCAACCGGGAGAAGGTCAACGCGGTGATCAGGACGACGATCGAGATGATCGTTTTGACATGACGGAGGATCGTCGATGAACGGGAGAAAGACGTTCGGAGGAGGCGGCTCGAGCGGGGGTCGCGGCCGCGCGGGCCAGACGCAGGGGAGAGATGGCCAGCAGCGCCGACCGATGTTCCGACGGCGGAAGGTGTGCAAGTTCTGCGCTGACAAAATCGATGACATCAACTATAAGGACGCCAGGCTGCTGATGCCGTTCGTGCCCGAGCGCGCGAAGATTCTTCCCCGACGCATCTCCGGTACGTGCGCACGTCACCAGCGCAAGCTGCGCGTGGCCATCATGCGTGCGCGCGTGCTCGCGCTCATCCCGTACACGGCGGAATAGGTATGGAAATCATTCTGCGACAGCACGTTGAGCACCTGGGCGAGCGAGGCGAGATCGTGAACGTCGCCCCCGGCTACGCTCGCAACTATCTGCTGCCCCGCAAACTGGCACTGCCGGCCACCGTCGGCAACAAGAAGCACGTCGAGCGGGAGCGTCGCATCGTAGAGGCGCGTGAGGCGGAGGCCAAGGGGCAGGCCGAGGCCATGGCAGCGCGCATGGCTGCCGTCGACCTGACGATCGCCCGTCGCGTAGGTGACACCAATCAGCTGTACGGATCGGTCACAGCGACCGACATTGTCCAGTTGTTGAAAGAGAACGGCTTCGAGGTGGATCGACGGAAACTGATCCTGCCCGAGCCGATTAAGGCGATTGGTGATCACGATGTACCGCTCAAGCTGCATCGAGCGGTCACGGTCCCGCTCGTGGTGCATGTCGTCAGAGAGGGTGGCGCGAGACTTGAAGCGCCACCGGCTGACGAGACGCCGTCGGCAGAGAAGCCGTCACCCGCCGACGAACCAGCGTCGGAGTAGCGAGACCGAGGCCGCCAGAATCGGCGGGTTCTTCTGTTGGGGAGTCCATGTGGCGCACGTGACGGGGTGTTGTTGATCAGGAAGGCCGGTTGCGCATCCGGCGACATCGGAGCGTGAGCCGGTTCTCTTCCTACTCGCGATGAGACGGATCGCAGACTATCGTGTCGATCCTCGGTTGGTCGCGTCGTTGGCAAAGACCGTCTTGCCGTTTCCCAGCCTGACTGAGACGACCCTGGCGTAGTGCGTGCCGTCCCTGGCGCGCCACCCGTTAACCGTCACGGTGTCTCCCAGCGTGAGCGACGTTCGCATCCAACCTCGTTGCAGCAGTACGCTCGGTGCTCCCAGTTCGAACCGCCACGTTGTGACAGCGCCGCTGGGCGCGGCCTCGTCGATAGAAAACAGCACGTGCGGATTCGCCCACTCGACCCTGGTGACGACGCCCGTCAGGACGACCGGCGCGTTCGCATCGAACGCGCCGGTGAACGAGTGGTGGGCAGACACGCCGGCTGGTGTCGCCATCACGCTGGCCGCCGCGGCGATCAGCAGGTATCGGGTCATGATGACGAAGCCCCCGTTCCGGCGAGTCTGGGCGTCGCTCGTCTGGTTGCTGCGCATGCGCGTCTCGTGGATCCATTCTCGCATCAGACATGTCATGAGCCTCTGCGAATATTCAGGCAGGACAGCGCGCGCGGTTCGGACGCAGGTCGTCTGAGCGGCATGAGCACTCGACGGCGCCGCTCGAACCGGTTCGATATCAGGACGGAATATCCGACCCTGGTGTGCACGTGGTGCGTCGAGCAGCCACCGGCGGTCGGCGCTGTTAGAGTGAGGCCACACGCGGGAGTGTTTCTGTTACACTCCTGATCTTCCATTCGCCAGTTTCATCTGTTCATGGCCGACACCGCTGTTGCTGCCGCGGAACGCACGCTTCCGCACAATCTTGAGGCCGAGCGATCTGTGCTCGGTGCAATCCTCGTGCACAACGACGCGTTCAACGAGGCTGCGCAAGTCATCGACGCGCAGGATTTCTATCGCGACGCGCATCGTCGGATCTTCGACAGGATGGTCGCGCTGAACGAGCGTCATCAGGCGATCGACTTTGTCACGCTCAAGGAGGAATTGTCACGAGGCGGCGACCTCGACGAGGTCGGCGGGCCGGCGTACGTCGCATCGTTGGCCGACGGTGTACCGAGGGCGACCAACGTCGAGTACTACGCGCGGATCGTCAAGGAAAAGTCGACGCTGCGGAATCTGATTTACGCGGCAAACAGGATTCTGACGAACGCGTACGAAGCGGATCAGGAATCCGACCTGATCCTGGACGAAGCAGAGAGCGCCATTTTCTCGGTGGCCGACGACCGGCTCAAGGCCGGTTTCGTGCCGATGCGCGACCTGGTGAAGGAGAGCTTCCCGAAGATCGAGTTGCTGTTCGAGCAAAAGCGGCTGATCACCGGGGTGCCTACCGGGTTTGTCGACCTCGACTCGATGACCCGAGGGTTTCAGCCAGGCGACCTGATTATCGTCGCGGCCCGGCCGTCGATGGGCAAGACGAGTCTGGCACTGAACATCGCGCAGTACGTGGCGCTGCAGCCGGAGCACACGGTAGGCGTGTTCAGCCTGGAAATGTCGAAGGAGTCGCTGTTCCTGCGCCTGCTGACGTCAGAGGCGCAGATCGATGGCCATCGCCTCATGAGCGGAGCGATCGGGCAGAAGGACTATTCGCGAATCTCGCATGCGCTTGAGACGTTGAGTGCCATGCGGTTGCACATCGACGATACGGCCAGTCTTGGTGTGCTCGAAATGCGAGCCAAGGCTCGGCGCCTGCAAGCCGAGCAGAAACGGCTGAGCCTGCTGGTCATCGACTACATCCAGTTGATGAGCGGGCGCGGACGATTCGAAAACAGGACGCTCGAGTTGGCCTCAATCTCGCGGTCGATGAAGGGGCTTGCCAAAGAACTCAACGTGCCGGTTGTCATATTGTCGCAGCTGAGCCGTGCCCCCGAGGCACGTGCCGACCACCGGCCGCAGCTCTCGGACCTCCGCGAGTCTGGCGCGCTCGAGCAGGATGCGGATGTCGTGCTGTTGTTGTACCGAGAGGATGCCTACAATCGGGACCCGAATCATCCCGATGCCGGCACTGCGGAAGTGATCGTCGGCAAGCAGCGCAATGGTCCGACCGGCGTCGTACGGCTCGCCTTTCTTCGCGAGCAGACGCGATTCGCCAACCTCGCTCAAGGCGCGTGATCCGCAGCACGGTCGCGCGTGTGGATCTGGCCGCGCTCCAGTCGAACTTTCGTGCCATCCGCACGCTCGTCGCCGAGCCAACGTCGTTACCGCAGGACGTGGGGTCCGTCCCGGCGCCATCGCGCGTGGTGTCGCCCCCCTCCGATGTCACCGCCCAGCCCTCCATCATCGCGGTCGTGAAGGCGAACGCCTATGGTCACGGGGATGGGCGCGTCGCAGTGGCGCTGGAGCAGGCGGGCGCCACGATGCTCGCGTGTGCCGATATCGAGGAAGGTATCGTGCTGCGCCGCGCCGGCGTGACGGTGCCGATTCTGGTGTTCGGTGCCCTGAGTGTCAGCGATCTCGGCGGTCTCTTTGAGTTTTCTCTGACGCCCACGATCTCCACGCCCTCAGCGGCGCGCGCCGTGCAGGGCGCGGCCGCGTCGCGCAAGACGACCGTGGGCTACCACCTCAAAGTCGACACCGGCATGAACAGGCTCGGATTTCGCCACGACAACCTGCGTCGGATGCTCCCCGATGTACTCAGCAGCCCGAATTTGCGCCTCGACGCGATCTATACGCACTTCGCCACGGCGGACGATCCCGAGCACACGCTGTTTGACCAGCAGCGGGTGCGGTTCGACGAGGCAATGCGAATGGTCCAGGCACTCGGCGCCCCGAAGATGCTGCTGCGACACGCGGCCAACAGCGCCGCGCTGTTGCGCGATTCCCGCGTGTGGTACGACCTCGTGCGCCCCGGTCTGCTGCTTTTCGGTATCGTGCCGCCGCCGCTGGCGTCGACGCTGGACTTGCAGCCGGTCATGTCGCTGACGAGCCGGGTTGTCGCTGTGAAGGGGCTGCGGCCTGGCGAATTGGTGGGATATGGGGGACGGTTCCGAGCGGACGCCCCGATGACGATCGCTGTCATACCGGCGGGGTATGCGGACGGTCTCGACTTCCGTCTTGCCGGGCGAGGACAGGTACTCATCCGCGGTCGTCGGGTGCCGATCGTGGGCGCGGTGTCGATGGATATGATCACCGTGGACGTGACCGGGGTGGACATCGTGCAGCCGGGCGATGCGGTGACACTGATCGGGCGCCAGGGTCGCGAGACGTGGCAGCAGATCGACATGCGCGAAATGGCGGCTGCGATCGGCACCATCCCGTATGAGATTGCGTGCCGCATTGGCGCAAGGATAGAGAGACAGTACAGTGCGTCGCCTACCTGATCTCGCGGGACTAGCGCCCTTTGTCCGTGAGCAGGTCTTCGACGGCTTCCAGCGCCAAGGCGGGCGAAATACCTTCCATGCAGATGTTGCGAGAACAGGACTTCATCAGCGGCGTGCCGTAGCACGGGGCGCACGGTACAGACACCCGCACGATTCGGATGGGCGAAGACGTGGATACAGGCCGGGTCTGTTCGTAGATCGCTGGGCCCCACAGTACCGCCAACGGAGTGCCAAGCGCGGCCGCGATGTGCGCAGCTCCCGTGTCTACCGACACAAGGACATCCAGGCTACCCACGACCGCGGCCAGTTCTCGAACGCTGGTCTGTCCCGCGATGGAACGGATGCGATCGCTCGGCAGGCTCTGCGCCAGGCGCTGTGTCTCAGATCTATCTTCAGCCGACCCGGTCAGCACGATGCTCGCCCCCCGCTCCAGCAGATCGCGGATGAGTTGAGCGAAGTGCTCAGGATTCCACCCTCTCAGTCGCTGGCTCTGGTTCTGCTTTCCTCGACGCGGGCCATAGCCTATCTGTATGCCAACGCGCGGTTGAGGCAGATCGTGCAGGAAGCGCTGTGCGGCTTCGGTCTCGATCTCGGAAAGATGCAGTTCCATATTCAGATCGTCAGCCGTGAGGTCATGGGCTCCAGCCACGCGTGAGTAGTTCACGATGCAATGCTGAAGCGGATCGAACGGGGATTCCGCGAAGCTGCGAATCTGCGGAATGGCCGCGCGCGTCAGCAGGTCACGGTATCGCGGCGCATTCTCGAGCAAGACCGCCAGGTCATAGCGTCTGGAGCGCAGCGCCCTGGCAAGCCGCTGCTTCTCGACGGAGATGGCGTAGGGGAGATTGCGCCGCCGAAGCCGAATGATGCGCGTGACGTGCGGGTTGCCTTCCAGTATCGCCCCCGCCGTCTCGGAGCAGAGGAAATCGATCTCGGCCTGCGGGTGATCACGTCGGAGTGCGCGAAGTGTCGGCGTCACCATCACGGTATCGCCCAAGGCGCCGACGCGAACGACAAGGATTCGGTTCAAGGAGTCGGGTTTCCAGTGTGCGGGTCAGCGGTGTGGAGCACTTGTATCATGGTGGACCAATGGCCCGCGCGACGCTACTGGCCCGTTTCCTCGACGATGAGGCGCTCCTGAGTGAGATGGTGACTCGGCTGTTGGCGCGGCTGCCGCCAGAGCTTGACTCCATGCGCGCGGCCTCGGCTGCTCGCGACACCGCAGCGATGTACAAGCTGGCGCACTCGCTGAAGGGTTCGCTCGGCCTGTTTGGTCCCGGCATGGCGTATGACTCAGTGTCCCGAGTCGAATCGCTATCGAGAGACGGCGACGTTGATGCTGCGGCACTGGAGTTGGAGGCTCTTGAAGCCTCACTCCGGGACACGATGGCGGAGCTTCGACGACTTGTGCCGGAAGCCACAGATCCCACGTAGCAGAGGCGAGGTGCCGAACGCCTGACACAGAGGCCTGGCTGTGCTTTCGACGCGTGTTTTAGGCTGTGCCGCTCAGCAACTCACGAGCGTCGTCTCCCAGCGTCCGTGGATCGAACGGCTTTGTAATGACGCCGGCGGCACCGAGCGCGAGGCAGTGCTGTCGGTCCTCTTCCCCCGACCGCGAGGTGAGGAAGATCACTGGAATGTCCTTCGTGGCCGGGTTCGACTTCAGCCGCGCGCACGTGCTCGGTCCATCGAGTTCCGGCATCATCCAGTCGAGGAGGATCACGTCCGGGGCGGTCGCCGCGACGCACTCAAGGGCTTCTCGCCCGTTGGCCGCCTACCCAGGAGAAGCCATCCCGCTGCAAGAAATGCCGTCGTGGTCCGCACTACTGCCCTCCACCGCCCTGCATCGGCGGCAGCCACCGGTACCAAACACGCGCTCCAGGCCTCGTGCGCGCTGGTCCGAAACACAGAGCCGCGCCGGGGTCGCGACGTCCCCCCGGCTTATTCATCTCCAACAATCGTTGCGAGGCTCAACATCTGCGAACTCAAAGTCAAGCCTGCGCGCCTCGCCAGGGCAAGGTTGACTGCGAACTGCATATGCCCATCCTCGACGAACAGCCCGATGACCCCCCCCGCTGGGCGAACTCTCGTCCGTCGCCTACGATCAGTGCTGACGCGCCCAACGCGTCGGCTAGGAAGTCAGGTCCTACCGCGGCGATCTCCGGGAGATACAGCACATGACAGAGTGGGATCTGTTCACGATCGATCCCCCGTACGATAGCGACCTCTCTGCCCTGGATAGAGCTGCCACGGATCAACTCTTCGAGCGCATCCTCGACTACTTCGTCATTGAGCACGCAGAAGGTCAGCGGACCCGCCTGCGCGCGGCTGTCAGGCCACTGCGTAAATTTTGCGAAGTTAAAGGTGAAGGCGGCGTGTAGGGTCGACTCAGTAGCAGATCGCGTCTGCGACGCGGACGTCTCCGGAAGCAAGCCAATTGCGGCCAACGCGAGGCCAAAAACGGCCACCCTGCGAACCATAGCTGCGCAATAGACTACGTCAAATTAATAAGACACCTCCGGAAAACTCCCAAGACCGGTCGCCCGGCCGTGGGATTACCACCGCAAATGACCGCGTACCGCTCTTCACTCTCCCTCAGCGCCAGCTCCGCGCGTCGCCGAGACAGTTGCCCCTCGATCCGTGCGAACGCCGCCGGAAAATTTATCGGCTTGGTGATGTAGTCGTTGGCGCCCAGGCCGAGCGCCTCGACAAGGCTATCGCTGTCCGCATGGCTGGATCGTTGACCGATATCACAGTGAGGAAGGAAGCAGACCCGCTGACAGGGCTTCCGAATCGCGTACTCGTGCTCGACCGTATCACTCGTGCGATAGAGCGGGGGCGTCGACGCGGCGGGTACACGTTCGCCCTTCTGTGCCTTGATCTCGATCGGTTCAAAGTCGTCAATGAGAGCCTGGGTCATGCGGCCGGTGACCGACTGCTCGTGGAGGTTGCGCGCCGGCTCGAGCGCGAGCTGAACTCTGGTGACGCGACCCTCAGTGGCGCGTACTGCAGCCTGGCGCGCCTGGGAGGCGATGAGTTCGCGGTTCTTGTGGAGGATCTTCAGGATCACGAGGATGCTGTTCGTATCGCCGACCGGATTCGCGCGGCGCTACAAGATCCGTTTTCGGTGGAAGGGCGCGAACTCGTCGCGACCGCCAGCGTGGGTCTGGCCTTTTGTGAGGCCGGGGAGCAGTCGCCCGAGGACCTCCTGGCGAACGCCGATATGGCGATGTCCGCGGCCAAGAAGCGCGGCGGCAATCTTCGGCAAGTGTTCGACGCGCACATGCGGTCGTCGGCGCTCGACCGTCTGAGGCTGGAAGAAGACCTGCGTCGGGCGATTGAGTCCGATGAATGGGCAGTCCACTACCAGCCGATCGTCGATCTGAAGCTCGCGCAGATATCCGGCTTCGAGGCGCTGATTCGCTGGGAGCACCCACGCGACGGGACGTTGCAGCCAGGACAGTTCTTGCCCCTGGCGGAGGAAACTGGGCTGATTATTCCGATCTCTCTGACACGATTCGCGAATGCCTGGCAGCATGCGATCTGCCTGGCGAGAGTCTGCACGTCGAGATCATCGAGCAGACGATTCTCGACTGTTCTCCCGAAGTGATCGGGAGGGTGGGGGAGCTTCGTGCCCTGGGTGTGTCGATTAACCTCGACGACTTTGGCACAGGGTACTCGTCACTGAGCTACCTGCATCGGTTCCCGTTTGATGCGTTGAAGATCGATCGAGGGTTCATCAGTACGCTGGAGGCATCGGGCAAGAACGAAGAGATCATCAGGTCGATTCTGATGCTGGGGCACGACATGAACCTGCAGGTGATCGCAGAGGGTATCGAGACTCCAACGCAGGTCGCCCGGCTGAAAGAACTCGGTTGCCAGTTCGGGCAAGGCTTTCTGTTCGCCAAGCCGTTCGATTCGGCCATGGCGTACGCGTTCCTCGAGAGTGCGGCGTCTGGTCTTCCGGGAGGCGCGCTGGACGTCGGTCGTCGCGACCCAGTTGCGCGCCCGGACTCGCCAGACCCGTCACGCACTTCTTGATCAGTCGATGACGCGCACCCCGCTCATCTATGTCGTGGAGGACGACGAGGCCAGCCGGGAACTGCTCGTCCGCAGGTTGCGGAAGCGCGGGTACGAGGCCGAGCCGCTCGAGAGTGGCGAGGCGTGTTTGGAGCGGCTGACCGAACCGCTACCCGATCTGATTCTCCTGGATCTCGTCATGCCGGCGATGGGCGGGCTTGAGGTGCTCACGGAAATCCGGAAAGCACACTCGCTTTATCAGTTGCCTGTGATCGTCGTGACCGGGAAGGTGAGTGCGGCGGATGTGATCGGCGGACTTGACGTTGGTGCGAACGACTACGTGACGAAACCGATCGCGTTTCCCGTGTTGGAGGCGAGGATCAAGACACAGATAGCCGTGAAGCAGAGCATCGAGGACCTCCTGCAGGCCGAGCGGCAGCGGGTCATGATTGAGAGTCTTGGCGCCGCGTGTCACCATATCTCTCAGCCGATGACGAGCGTCATGGGGAATCTGGGGCTCCTGCAGGAGTCGTTGGGGCCCCACGATGCTGATACGAGAGACAAGATCAGCGACATTCTCGAATGGGCTGAAGAAGTGCGAAGCCTGCTGCGCCAGTTGCAGACCCTCAGCGAGTATCGGTCGACTCCCTACCTGAGTAATTCACACATTCTCGACATCCGAATCGATTGAGTGTGTCGAGCACCAGTCTCCATCCCTGCATCGGGGTTAGCAGCCCGCGGTAAGAGTCCGTCTGCAGGCGCGCCGCGACCTAGCGAAATCCGCGCGAGGCGCCTCGCTCGTCTGGCGCGGATTTCAGCAGCACCTGGCAGGGGGTCATGGCCCCGCTCGTGAAATCCGCGTTAGGCGCGACGCCGGACTCTTACCACGGACTGCTAGGATAGAAGCGGAGTCGGCGGCGTCCACGTTGCCACAGCCGCTGAAGCACCGGATCCCAATGCGCACAACGGACAACACGGCGCGCGGCCCCACCAGCTGCTGAGATGAAGACACCCAAAGCTGTCTTCGTCTGCCAGGAGTGTGGGGTGCAGTCGCCCAAGTGGTTGGGGCGATGCGGCGAATGTGGCGCGTGGAACTCGTTTGTTGAAGAGCGCGCCGTGGAAGCGCTTGCGGCGGCCGCTGGTGCGAACCGGTACGCGAATTTCGGCGCGGCTGCGGCGGCACAGCTCTACGCCGAGGTGGATGTCACCGACGCGGCGCGTCTGTCGACCGGGATCGATGAGTTCGATCGGGTCCTTGGCGGAGGATTCGTCCCAGGGTCCCTGGTGCTGCTGGGCGGGGAGCCCGGCATCGGCAAGTCAACGCTGCTGTTGCAGGCGGCGGCGCACTTTGCCCGTGAGGCAGGTGCGGTGCTCTACGCCTCCGGTGAGGAATCGGAGCACCAGATCAAGAGCCGTGGCGATCGCCTCGGCGTTGGCGAGGCGCCACTCTATTTGCTCTCCGAGACCTGTATCGAGCGCATCCTCGAGGAGATGGCCCGTTTGAAGCCGGCGCTGGTCATCATCGATTCAGTGCAGACGGTGTTTTCGATGAAGTTTCAGTCCGCACCGGGCAGCATCGGTCAGGTGCGTGAAGCGGCCACGCAGTTCCTGTTTGCCGCAAAGGGACAGAATATTCCGACGGTGCTCGTGGGACATGTCACCAAGGACGGCAGTCTGGCCGGGCCGAAGGTGCTCGAGCATGTGGTCGACACTGTCCTCTCCTTTGAAGGCGAGCGCCATCACGCGCACCGGGTCGTCCGGGCTGTAAAAAACCGTTTCGGCGCCGTGAGCGAGCTCGGCGTGTTTGAAATGACGAGCACTGGCCTCATCCCTGTGCCCAATCCATCAAAGCTCTTTCTGTCCGAGCGTTCGTCGGGGACCCCGGGATCGGCGGTGCTGTGCTGTGTCGAAGGGTCGCGGCCGATTCTTGTCGAAGTACAGGCCCTTGTCAGCACCAGCACCTACGGCAACGCCAGGCGCATGGCGATCGGCATCGACCAGAATCGCGTGGCGTTGCTGCTCGCCGTCCTCGAAAAACGCGCCGGACTCAGCCTGGCCGGCGACGACGTGTATGTAAACATCGCCGGTGGCATGAGTATCGAGGAGCCTGCGGCCGACTTGAGCGTTGTCGCAGCCGTTGCATCGAGCGTTCGTAACCGCAGCATGGCGGCATCCACAGCTGTGTTCGGCGAAGTCGGTCTGAGCGGCGAGATACGCGGGATTCCTCAGGCGGCGCTAAGGGTACGTGAAGCGGCGCAGATGGGGTTTGGGCGAGTGGTCATGCCGGCAGCCAACGTCGATGGACTGCACGTCGCCGGCTGCGAGTTGGTGGGTGTGCGTACGGTCGGCGACGCGCTTGATCAGCTCATGAGCTGAGTGTCAGAGGGATCGTGATTCCTCCGTATCACTGGTGGCGGACCGTGTTCTTTCTGATTCCCGCGATCAGCCTGTACACGGTCGTGCTAGGCACGCTGTCGATCGGGTCGAGCCTGTTCGAGAAGCGCGGGTACTTCGCGCACTGGTGCGCGCGCACCTGGTCCCGTTTGATTCTGCGTACCACCGGGGTGCACGTGGACATCGACGGGCTTGAGCGTCTGGTCCCGGGCCGTACCTACCTGTTTGTCGCGAACCACCAGAGCATCTACGACATTCCGATTTTGTTCTGGTCGCTGCCGTATCAACTTCGCATCATCGCGAAGGAGTCGCTGGGCCGCTTTCCCTTTCTTGGCTGGCACCTGCGGCGGACGGGACACATGTTGGTCGACCGTCGACGGCCGGACCGGGCCGCAATTTTCTCGTGGGCGTCTCGGCTGACATCCGCCGGGTTATCGCTCATCGTGTTTCCCGAAGGCACGAGGAGTCGCGGTGGTCGAGTGGGGCGGTTCAAGAGGGGGAGCTTTTATCTGGCGCTCGAGGCCGGCATGCCCGTGGTTCCGCTGTCGGTCATCGGCAGCCGGCGTGTGATGCTGAAAGGTCGGCTGGCCACCTATCCCGGACACGTCCGGCTCGTCGTTCACGACCCGATAGACACCAGCGCGTCGTCGGGTACTGATCCGCGAGCCTTTGGGGAACGGGTCCGCCAGGTCATTGCGCCTGACGCCGAATCCGATGATGTTCACGCTCGCGGCTGATCTCGAGGCGATTGTTCGACCCGGCGTCCTCTGGCTGGAGGGTGCCGTTGTGGTCGACCGGGACCCGCGCCTCGATGATCCGCTGGCGCGGGCTGAGGTGGCGGCGCGAGTCAATCCCCCCGAAGCTCTCGCGGCGGTGCGAACGATGTACAAGCGCGTTGGCATCGACCCCACGAGGCGGCGCCCGTCGTCGGAGGCCCTGCTGCGGCGTGTTCGCAAGGGCGAGCCGCTCCCCCGCATCAACGCCATGGTCGACGTGTGCAATTGGTGCTCACTGGAGTCTCAATTACCGTTTGGTCTGTACGATGCCTCACACATCTCAGGTGCTGTCGTCCTGAGGCTCGGCGCGCACGGCGAGTCATACCCGGGCATCCGGAAAGATGACGTACATGTGACCGGCCGAATCACACTGGCCGACGGCCTGGGCGCGTTTGGCAATCCCACATCCGACTCAGCGCGGACCATGGTCACCACAACCACCACGCGCGCTCTGGTGGTGGTCTTTGCGCCACGGGAAGTGGACGCGCGTCGTCTCGATCGTGTGCTCGATCTCACGGCAACGCGGATGCACAATTTCACCGGGGCAACACGCTCCGGCTGACGACCTGAGCGGTCGTCTCGCCGATGGTCTCGGGTAAGATGGCAGCCTCGTGCATGTCAGCGCCATCATTGCTGCCGGAGGCCGAGGCGCGCGCTTTGGCGGCGACCGACCGAAGCAGTTTCTCCCACTCGGCGGACGACCCATTCTTCAGCGAAGCGTCGAGGCGTTCGCGCTGCACGACCGGATCGCCGAGGTTATCGTGGCACTGCCACCCGACCTGGTTGCCGACGTCCCTGATTATCTGAAGACCGGCCGTAAGCCCATCGCGGTCATCGATGGCGGCGCGCGGCGGCAGGATTCGGTGGCCAATGCTTTCGCGCTCGTCGCTGATCGCGCAGACGTCGTGGTGATTCACGACGCGGCGAGGCCATTCGTGAGCGCCGATTTAATTCGGCGCACCCTGGACGCTGCCGTCGAACACGGGGCGGCCATCGCGGCCCAACCGGCGACCGATACCGTGAAGCGAGGCGATGCCGACGGCGCAATTGTCGGCACGCTCCCACGCGGCGAGATATTCCTGGCTCAGACGCCGCAAGCGTTTCACGTGGCGGTGCTGCGGGACGCGCTGGCGCTGGCAGTTGGGTCGGTTGAGGCCACCGACGAGGCAGCTCTGGCCGAGCGGGCGGGGCATCGCGTGCAGCTGGTCGCGGGCGATGCGCAGAATATGAAGATTACGACGTCTGATGACCTCGCCCTGGCCGAGCGGGTGATCGGGCCGCCTGCCCCGGAACCGTCTGGCGCAACCGCGCTACGTATCGGCAATGGATACGATCTGCATCGACTGGTCGAAGGTCGGCCACTGATGCTGGGTGGGGTCGTGATTCCGTTCGACAAGGGCTTGGTGGGGCACTCGGACGCTGACGCAGTCTGCCACGCCGTCACTGATGCCATTCTTGGCGGCGCCGGTGAGGGCGACATCGGGCGCCATTTCCCAGATACCGATGTCGCGTGGAAAGACGCCGACAGCCTTACGCTGCTCGCGCGTGCCGTACAGATCATCGGCGCGGCGGGGTTCTCCGTCGTCAACGTCGACGTTGTGGTCATTGCAGAGCGTCCGAAACTGTTGCCATACATCGACGATATGAGAACGAGCCTGGCGCGTGTCCTGGGTGTGACGGTCGATAGGGTCGGCGTCAAGGGCAAGACGAACGAGGGCGTGGACTCGATCGGTGCCGGGGCATCGATTGCGGTGCATGCCGCTGCGCTGCTGTCGCGTGCATAGAGAACTTGTCACTGGGACGTCATTGTGAGAGTCCGCTTCGCGCCCAGTCCAACCGGCCAGCTGCACGTTGGCAACGTGCGCACTGCCCTCTTTAATTGGTTGCTTGCGCGCCGATTGGGAGGGACCTTTGTGTTGCGGGTTGAGGACACCGACGCCGTGCGGTCCACACGCGAGTCCGAGCGCGCGATCCTCGAGGACCTCCAGTGGATGGGGCTGGCGTGGGATGAGGGCATCGACAAGGGTGGCGACCGTGGCCCCTATCGCCAGTCCGAGCGCCTGCACATCTATCGTGCGCACGCTGTCGAACTGTTGGCGCGCGGCCAGGCGTACCGATGCTTTTGCCCACCGGAACAACTCGAGGCGGATCGCGCCGCAGCCTTCCTGGAGCGGCGGCCTCCCAAGTACGTTGGGCGGTGCCGCGACGTGTCAAGGGCCGAGGCGCGCCAACGTGTGGAAGGCGGCGAGGCTGCCACGATCCGTTTTCGGATCCCTCGTGATCGCGAGGTGGTCTTCAACGACCTCGTGCGTGGAGAGGTGCGGTTTCATACCGAGGTGTTGGGCGATCCAATCCTTGTACGGTCCGACGGGATTCCAGCCTACAACTACGCTGTCGTGATCGACGACGCGTTGATGGAAATCAGCCATGTGATTCGTGGCGAGGATCATCTGTCGAACACACCGCGGCAGTTGCTGTTGTATGAGGCGTTGGGGTGGGCCCCACCCGCGTTTGCGCATGTCTCGATGGTCATGGGGCCCGATCACAGCCCGCTGTCCAAGCGGCACGGCGCGACATCGGTGGCCGAGTTCCGCGCGCGTGGCTACTTGCCTGAGGCCCTCACGAATTACCTCGCGCTCATCGGGTGGTCTCCGGGGGAGGGACAGGAACTCTTGCCGCTGGACGAACTGGCGCATCGCTTTCAGCTGAAAGACGTGGGCCACAGTGCCGGTGTGTTTGACGTCGAAAAGCTCGCGTGGGTGAATCGGCACTATCTGAAGCTGGCCGCGCCAGAACGGCTTGCGCGACTGTGCATCCCGTATCTCCAGGGCGAGGGATGGGAACTCGCTCCAACCGGCGCTGGGCTGGAGTTTCTGGCCGCGGTCGTGCCACTGGTAGCCGCGTCGGTCGATCGACTGGATCAGATGCCGGCGCGGCTTCGGTTCCTGTTCGACTTTTCCGTCGCGCGGGCGCTTGCGGATCCCTCGGTCAGGGCGGAGGCAGATGCGTCGCGACCAGTGATCGCCGCGCTGGCGGACGTGCTCACAGCTTCCGCCTCGCTCATCGATCGCGACGCGTTTCGGGCGGCGGTCGGCCAGGTGCGCGAACGGACCGGACAAAAGGGGAAGTCATTGCTGCATCCGATTCGGCTTGCCCTCACGGGGGAGGGGGAGGGCCTTGAGTTGGACCTGGCCGTGCCGGCCATCGAACGCGGCGCCGCCCTGGGTCCGTCGAGTCTCACGCCGATTCTGAGTGCGGCCGAGCGTGCCATGGCGTTTCACCAGGCGCTTTCCGAACTGCACGGATGATCATCTACGGTGTGAACCCCGTCTTGGAGGCGCTGCGCGCTGGCCGCGTCAAAGAAGTGCGCGTCGGGGGTCGAGGTGCAGGGCGCGTGCCGGAGGTGGTAGCGCTGGCGGGCCAACGTGGCGTGCCCGTCCGTCCCGTGCCGGAGGAGGCGCTTGAGCGAGATTCGCTGCGCGGTGTTCATCAGGGCGTGGTGGCTGATCTTGGGGCTGCGCCGAGTTACAGCGTTGATGACCTGGTCCTGGGGGCCGAAGGGCCGCCGCTGCTGATCGTGCTGGACGGCGTCGAAGATCCCCAGAATCTAGGCGCGATCCTGCGCACCGCTGATGCGGCCGGCGTGCATGGGCTCGTGCGGCAGACGCGTCGGGCCGCAGCGCTCGGCGGTGCAGCGGCAAAGGCGTCAGCCGGTGCCATGGTTCACGTGAAGATCGCAGACGTGGTCAACCTCGCGAGGGCTTTGGAGGACCTAAAAGCGCTGGGCGTGTGGACGGTTGGACTCGTGGCTGAGGCCGCCGCTCGCTACGATGCGATCGACTTCACCGGTCCAGCAGCCATCGTCCTCGGCGGGGAGGGCGCGGGATTGCGGCGTCTGGTTCGCGAGCGGTGTGATTTCCTCGCTGCCATCCCGATGCGGGGGCACGTCAATAGTCTGAATGTCTCGGTGGCGGCGGGGGTGGCACTCTTTGAGGCTGTCCGGCAACGCACCGCGGCGGGTGCTGGCGAAGGGTTTTCGAAGAGCCGGAGAGAGTAGCCTCGGAGGTTGCCGGGCGTCGGGCGAGGCCGACGGGCGAGGCCGACAGGGGCACTTCGGGGTCAGCGTGGGCGTCTTGCCGGACTGGTACGGAAAGTGCTACTATTTGCCCTTTGTCTGGCTGGCGTAGCTCAGTCCGGTAGAGCAGCTGATTTGTAATCAGCCGGTCGGGGGTTCAAATCCCTCCGCCAGCTCCACCGGCGCCGCTCGCCGCGTCTTTCATAGAAGCGCGGATACACGAATTTCCAGGACATGTCAGGACCCAGAGCTGGTGCGTGCCTCAGTTGCATCGAGTTGAGGACGACGCGAGGACGCTCATGGCCCGGACGGTACGAAGTTTAGGGGAGGTGGCGGAGCGGTCAATCGCAGCAGACTGTAAATCTGCCGTCCTAGTGGCTACGGAGGTTCGAACCCTCCCCTCCCCACCAACCTTCTTGCGCCTGCGCGCTGAGGGTTGGCGCGCCGGGTGAAGAAGGTTGGTGGGGAGGGGCCTCCCCTCGCTCTGCTTGTGTTGGCCGCCGCGCTGGCGCACGGCGGCGTTCGGCCTGGAGCTGCCCGGCGTGTCGTGCGGCGAAGTGGAACGGATAGGTCGGGCAGCGCGTGGGTGTTCAGGCGGGCTTGGCCGCCGAAGCGCCGAAACAAGGCGCCGTGGAGGCGCGAAGGCGGGAGTAACTCAGTGGTAGAGTCACAGCCTTCCAAGCTGTTGGTCGCGGGTTCGATCCCCGTCTCCCGCTCCATAGACCTGCCGCGCGAAGTGGCCGGTGTTTCGTGGGTCGCGTCTGGGGCGCAGATGGTGTCACGCAGATGGTGCCGCTGTGCATGACGCACGGGGCAGGAGGCGCCGGGCGAGCGTAGCGAGCACGCCGATGTAGCTCAGTTGGCAGAGCGCGTCCTTGGTAAGGACGAGGTCACCAGTTCAATCCTGGTCATCGGCTCCAGAGGCAATCGATGCAGGTAGTTAACTCATAAGAGCGAGCGCACAAGTCATGGCGAAAGAGAAATTTGACCGTTCGAAGCCGCACGTCAACGTGGGGACAATCGGGCACATCGACCACGGGAAGACGACCTTGACGGCGGCCCTGACCAAGGTGGCGGCGGACCGGGGGTGGGCGAAGTATGTGCCGTATGACGAGGTGGCGAAAGCGTCGGAGTCCCAGGGGCGTCGGGACGCGACGAAGATTCTGACGATTGCGTCGAGCCACGTGGAGTATGCGACGGAGAACCGGCACTACGCGCACGTGGACTGTCCGGGGCACGCCGACTACATCAAGAACATGATCACGGGCGCGGCGCAGATGGACGGGGCGATTCTGGTGGTGAGTGCGACCGACGGGCCGATGCCGCAGACGCGGGAGCACGTGCTGCTGGCGCGGCAGGTGAACGTGCCGCATCTGGTGGTGGCGCTGAACAAGGTGGACGCGGTGGACGACCCGGAGCTGCTGGACCTGGTGGAGTTGGAGGTGCGGGAGCTGCTGTCGAGCTACGGGTTCCCTGGGGATGACATCCCGGTCGTGCGGGTGAGCGCGCTGCAGGCGTTGGAGGGGGAAGGGGACGGGGTCGAGAGCATCGTGAAGCTGATGGAGGCGCTGGACACGGCGGTGCCGTTGCCGGAGCGGGACGTGGACAAGCCGTTCATGATGCCGATTGAGGACGTGTTCTCGATTTCGGGCCGCGGCACGGTGGTGACGGGGCGGATTGAGCGGGGCACGGTGAAGGTCGGGGAAGACATCGAGATTGTGGGATTCAAGCCGACGGCGAAGAAGGTGGTGACGGGCGTCGAGATGTTCCGGAAGCTGCTGGATGCCGGGGTCGCGGGGGACAACGTCGGCGTGCTGTTGCGCGGGGTGGAGAAGACGGACGTGGAGCGCGGCCAGGTGCTGGCCAAGCCCGGGTCGATGCAAGCGCACACGAAGTTCAAGGGCGAGGTGTACATCCTGTCGAAGGAAGAGGGGGGGCGGCACACCCCGTTTTTCAACGGCTACCGGCCGCAGTTCTACATCCGGACGACAGATGTGACGGGCATCCTGAAGTTGCCGGAAGGGGTGGAGATGGTGATGCCGGGGGACAACACGGCGATCACGGGCGAATTGATTACCCCGGTGGCGATCGAGAAGGGCAGCAAGTTCGCCATTCGTGAGGGTGGGCGCACGGTCGGCGCTGGCACTATCACCGAGATCACTGAGTAGCCGCAATGAGAGACATCGTTCATCTCGCATGCGGGGACTGCAAACGTCGGAACTACAGCACGACGAAGAACAAGAAGAGAACGACCGGGCGGCTTGAGTTCAGCAAGTATTGCCGCTTCTGTCGCAAGCACACGGCGCATAAGGAAACGAAGTAGAGACTCTTGGTTTTCGGCTCTGGGATCTTGGCCGGCCAAGCCCGTAGCCGAAAGCCTAGGACCCCAACGACGGGTTTAGGTCAGTAGCTCAATTGGTAGAGCACCGGTCTCCAAAACCGGGGGCTGGGGGTTCGAGTCCCTCCTGACCTGCCAGGAACGGCAGTATGAGCACGTTAGAGCAAGTCAAGCCGACGTCTGTGCGCACCCCTGATGGCGGCGCGCGCGGTATCCGAGCGTGGTGGGGCAATGGTCGAAGCTTCGTCGCCGAGGTGCAGAACGAGACTCGCCGCGTCACGTGGCCCACGCGGACTGAAGTGTACGCAACGACGATCGTGGTGATTCTGACGTCGGCGTTTTTTGGGCTGTATCTCTGGGGATTGGACCTGGCGTTTGATCGAATCGTGAACTGGATCTTCAGGCAGTTTGGAGCGTAATGACCGACGTCGCCACGAAGAGCTGGTACATCGTTCACACCTACTCGGGCTTCGAGAAGAAGGTCTCCGATTCGCTCGCACAGCGGGTGCAGGCATACGGACTGCAGGACGAAATCGGCGACATTTTGATCCCGACCGAGGACGTCGTCGAGATGCGGAGCGGCCGCAAGGTCGTGACGCCGAAGCGTTTCTTTCCAGGCTACATCCTGGTTGAGATGCACATGTCGGACAACGCCTGGCACGTTGTGAAGAACACGCCCAAAGTGACCGGGTTCGTGGGTGCAGGCAGCAAGCCGACGCCGCTCAGCCAGGAGGAGGTCGAGCAGATTCTCGACCAAGTGAAGACCGCGGCGGAGCAACCGAAGCCGAAATACAGTTTTGAGAAGGGCGATCACGTACGCATCAACGAGGGTCCCTTCACCAGCTTTAACGGCGTGGTCGATGAAGTGAATGTCGACAAGAACACGCTGAAGGTGATGGTGACGATTTTCGGTCGCGCAACGCCGGTCGAATTGGACTTTCTGCAGGTAGAGAAGATCTAGGTCTATGTCGAAAAAAGTTCAGGCGATGGTGAAGTTGCAGATTCCCGCGGGTAAGGCCACGCCCGCTCCGCCGGTGGGAACCGCGCTCGGCCCGCACGGCGTGAACATCATGGATTTCTGCAAGAACTACAACGCCAAGACGGCGAAGGATGAGGGGCTGATCATTCCGGTCGTGATCACGATCTACGCCGATCGAAGCTACAGCTTTATCACCAAGACGCCGCCCGCCTCGGTGCTGCTCAAGAAAACAGCAAATCTGGCGAAGGGATCCGCCGAGCCCAACCGAGACAAGGTCGGCACGGTGACCGCCAGTCAGATCGAGGACATTGCGAAGCTCAAGATGCCCGATCTGAATTGTCAGAGTATCGATGCGGCGATTGCGACCGTTCGTGGCACAGCGCGGTCGATGGGTATCGACGTCGTCGGATAGGGCGTAGGCACCGCTTGGCTCCGAGTGAGCCATCAGCGGCGGGATGAGTAGAGAAGTGGGAGGGGCGCGAGAGCGGCCCGTCGGTACCACGAGGGGGCACATGGCAAGGCACGGCAAAAAGTTTACAGCCGCCGAAGCGCAGGTCGAAGATCGGTCGTACACGGTCGATGAGGCGATTCCTCTGATCCAGAAGTTGAAGTACGCCAAGTTCGACGAGACGGTGGAACTGTCGATGCGGCTGGGCGTGGATCCGAGGCACGCGGATCAGATGGTTCGTGGCACGGTGGTGTTGCCGCATGGACTTGGAAAGAGCAAGCGTGTGCTGGTGATCGCGGGCACGGATAAGCAGAAGGAAGCGACCGAGGCCGGAGCCGAGTTTGTCGGCGGTGACGAGCTCGTTGAGAAGGTGTTCGGGGGGTGGGTCGATTTCGACGCGGTCGTGGCCACGCCGGACATGATGCGCGCCGTCGGTCGCCTCGGGAAGGTGCTCGGACCGCGCGGCCTGATGCCCAACCCTAAGACCGGCACGGTGACGCCGAACGTTGCCCAGGCAATCACGGAGATCAAAGCGGGTAAGGTGGAGTTCAGGGTCGACAAGACTGGCATCATTCACGCGCCCGTCGGTAAGGTCTCGTTCTCAGTAGCAAACCTGGTGGCGAACGCCTACGCCCTGATCGATAGTGTTATCCGGGCGAAGCCGCCGGCCGCCAAGGGCAAGTACGTCAAATCAGTCACCGTGTCTTCCACGATGGGGCCTGGGGTCATGATCGATGCTGCCCACGTCGATGAGCGGACGAGGCACTAGAGGAACCGATGGCTGTTACCAGAGCGGAGAAGGAAGCACAACTCAAGGATCTGTCGGCCGTATTCGCGTCGGTCGGCACGGCGATCCTCGTGGACTACAAGGGACTGAACGTCCCACAGGCGACGGATCTGCGTCGGCGGCTCCGGGCCGCGCAAGGGCAGTACCGGGTCATCAAGAACACGGTGGCCCGAAGGGCGTGTCAGGGGACGACGCTGGGGGTGCTCGAGTCGCACTTCACGGGCACGACGGCGATCGCCTACACGAGCGACGATGCCGTGGCACTGGCCAAAGTGCTGACCACGTTCATGAAGGATGCGCCGACGCTGTCGATTAAGGCGGCGGTGTTGGAAGGCCAGGCGCTGGGGCCGGCGGAGGTCGGCGAACTGGCGACGCTGCCAGGCCGGCCGGAGCTGTATGCAAAGCTGCTCTTTGTGCTGCAGGCGCCGATGCAGCAGTTCGTTTCAGTGCTGGCGGCTGCGCCACGTGACCTGATGTCGGTACTGGTGCAGGCGGAGCAGAAGCGGAAGGAATCGTAGGGCGGGACACCGCCGCGGATGGAGCGGCCCTCGGCGGGCCGACGGAGACGGCGGACCGTAGGGTCCGCCCTTGAGGAGATGGACATGGCCGAAGTGAATCAGCAGCAGGTGATCGACTACATCAAAGGCATTAGCGTCATGGAGCTTTCGGAGCTTGTGAAGGCGCTCGAATCGGAGTTGGGCGTGTCGGCGGCGGCAGCCATGCCGATGGCGATGCCTGGCGCGGGCGCCGCGGGTGGCGCTGCGGCACCGGCCGAGGAGCAGACCGAGTTTACCGTGACGCTCACCGACATCGGCTCGCAGAAAATCAAGGTGATCAAGGCCGTTCGCGAAGTCACCAGCCTTGGGCTGAAAGAAGCCAAGGATCTCGTCGAGAGTGCGCCGAAGGCGCTCAAGGAAGGCGTCGCTAAGGATGAAGCGGAGGCGGTCAAGAAGAAGTTCGAGGACGTCGGCGCGAAGGTGGAAATCAAGTAGGTGCTTGGTGTGTCGCGCTTCGCGCGTGGCCGGGATTCGTATGGGATCCCAGGCAGGTGCGGGGTGCGCGGCCAGCGCATCACACACGACGTCTGGCCTGGGCATGGATGCCTAGGCGTTTCTGAGCACCACGCACCACGCACGCAGCGTTGATGAGAGGTCCATCTGTGTACAGCCTTCCCAAGAACGTCTACCGCGAACGCAAGGATTTCTCCAAGATCAAGACCACGGTTCCGATTCCGAACCTGATCGAGATCCAGCGGAAATCGTACGAGCGATTCCTGCAGATGAGCCGCATGTCCGCCGAGCGGGAGGATGCGGGGCTGCAGTCCGTGTTCAAGTCGGTCTTTCCGATCAGTGACTTCCGCGAGAATTCGTCGCTCGAGTTCATCGAATACTCGATAGGGAACTGGGAGTGCAAGTGTGGAAAGCTTGCCGGACTCCAGCACCTACGTAAGCCGTGTAGCCACTGCGGGACCACGCTCATCGCTGATCCGTACGGCGACCACGAGGTGCTCTGCGGGAGCTGCGGCACGGAGAACGAGGCTCGCGGCGACGTGTGTGACATCTGCGGTCACACGGTTGCCATGAAGCTCAAGTACGACGTTGACGAGTGCCAGGAGCGGGGCATGACCTACGCGGTCCCACTCAAGGTCACGATCCGTCTTGTCGTGTGGAACAAGGATCCGGATACCGGCGTCAAGACGATCCGCGACATCAAGGAGCAGGAGGTCTACTTCGGCGATGTTCCGCTGATGACGGACAATGGCACGTTCATCATCAATGGCACTGAGCGCGTGATCGTGTCTCAGCTCCACCGGTCGCCCGGAGCGTTCTTTCACTCGGAGGATAAGGCGCTGTTCGTGGCGCAGATCATCCCGTACCGCGGTTCGTGGGTCGAGTTCGAGTACGACCAGAAGAACCTGCTGTACGTGCGCATCGATCGGAAGCGTAAGTTTCTGGCGTCGGTGTTTTTGCGAGCGCTTGGTTTGCGTGGCGCGGACGAGATCGTTTGCACGTTCCATACCGTCGACCAGGTGTTCTTGAACAAAGGGTCGTCCCTGATGTGGGCGGTCAATGACAGCCTCGTAGGGTTGCGCGCCTCGGCCGATGTCAAGGCTGGCGACTTTTCGATCCAGGGCGGTAAGAAGATTAGCTCCAACGCTCTGGCCGCGCTCCGCAAAGCTGGCGTTGAAACGATCGGCGTCGTGGATGAGGCGCTTGAGGGCGCGTTTGTCGCCGCCGACATCGTGGACCCGGAGACCGGCGAGGTGATCCTCGAGGCGAACGAGGAGCTCACGCCGCGCGTGATCTCGATGGCGCAGGAGAAGAAAGTCGAAAAAGTCGAAGTCTTCTTTCCAGAGCGCGACGAGGTTGGACCCATCATCAGCCAGACGCTGAAGAAGGATCCCATCCGAACCCATGAAGAGGCGTTGATTGAAATCTACCGCCGCCTTCGCCCCGGTGATCCGCCGACGCTCGACAGCTCGCGGACGCTGTTCGAGAACATGTTTTTCAACCCCCAGAAATACGATTTCTCTCGGGTTGGTCGACTCAAGCTGAATACCAAACTTGGTCTCAAGACGCCACTCGACGAAAAGATTCTGCATCCGCAGGACTTCTACGAAGTGCTGAAGTACCAGTTGAAGCTGCGGAAGAATCCGCAGAATGTGGACGATATCGACCACCTGGGCAATCGTCGCGTGCGCTCGGTCGGGGAGTTGTTGGAAAACCAGTTCCGCATCGGGCTCGTCCGGATGGAACGGGCGATCAAGGAAAAGATGTCGGTGTATCAGGAAATGGCCACCGCCATGCCGCATGACCTGATCAACGCGAAGCCGGTGATGGCCGCGATCCGAGAGTTCTTCGGATCCTCGCAGCTCTCTCAGTTCATGGACCAGACGAATCCGCTCTCCGAGATCACGCATAAGCGGCGACTCTCAGCGCTCGGGCCTGGTGGGCTTTCTCGTGAGCGCGCGGGCTTCGAGGTACGCGACGTGCACCCCACCCATTACGGTCGCATCTGCCCGATCGAGACGCCGGAAGGTCCGAACATCGGCCTCATTTCATCGTTGAGTTGTTATGCGCGCATCAACGAATTTGGCTTCATCGAGTCGCCCTACCGAAAGGTGAAGGATGGTCGCGTCATCGACTACGTGATCGTCCAGAACGGGGGTGGAAACCCGAAGTACAAGGTGGGCGATGTCGTCGAGGCTGATGAACTGGTCGGTGCCGATGGCCGGTCGAAGAAGAAGGGTGTCGAGTTCGAGCCGTACTCGTACTACCTGTCTGCATGGGAGGAAGATCACTATGTCGTGGCGCAGGCCAACGCGCCGCTCGACGAGAACGGGCGTTTCAAGCAGGACCGCGTGAACGCCCGCCGCGCAGGAAACTTCATCCTCGCGCCTCGCAACGAAGTGCAATTCATCGACGTGTCTCCGAAGCAGCTCGTCTCGGTGGCCGCGTCGCTCGTGCCGTTCCTTGAGAATGACGACGCGAATCGCGCGCTGATGGGTTCGAACATGCAGCGTCAGGCGGTGCCGCTGCTGAGGGCGCGGAGTCCGTACGTGGGCACGGGCATGGAGTACGTGACGGCGCACGACTCTGGTGCCGTCGTCGTGACGCGCCGTACGGGCACGGTGGACTACGTGGACAGTCAGCGCATCGTGGTTCGCGTCGAAGGCAAGACGGACGCCGATGGGATCAGCAAGGAGATGGGCGCCGACATCTACCCGATGACCAAGTTCAAGCGTTCGAACCAGAACACCTGCATCAACCAGAAGCCCATCGTTCGCGAAGGGCAGCGGGTTCAGAAAGGGCAGGTGCTTGCGGACGGGCCCTGCACCGAGCTTGGCGAGCTGGCCCTGGGACGGAATGTGCTCGTCGCATTCATGCCGTGGCGAGGCTACAACTTCGAAGACGCGATTCTGGTCTCCGAGAAAATGGTCAAGGAGGATTACTACACCTCCATCCATATCGAGGAGTTCGAGATCGAGGCGCGTGACACCAAGCTCGGGCCGGAGGAGATCACCCGAGACATCCCGAACGTGTCCGAGAGCTACCTGAACGACCTCGATGAGAGCGGGATCATCCGCATCGGCGCGAACGTGAAGCCGGGAGACATTCTGGTCGGCAAGGTCACGCCGAAGGGTGAGACGCAGCTCACGCCTGAAGAGAAGCTCTTGCGCGCGATCTTCGGCGAAAAAGCCGGCGATGTCCGGGACGCTTCGCTGATTTGCCCGCCCGGGATTGAGGGCATCGTCGTGGGCGTGAAGATCTTTTCACGCAAGGGCATCGAGAAGGACGATCGAGCTAAGGCCATCGAGGCTGAAGAGCTGGAGATGATGGAGCGGAATCAGGCGGACGAGATCCGCATTCTGCACGACGAAGTCAAGAAGCGCGTCATGCAGATGTTGAACAATCAGACACTGCGCGCGGATGCGTTCGACGAGTACGGACGCGAGCGAATCCTGAAGAAGGGTGAGGTGCTCACCCAGGATGTGCTTCAGCAGATTCCCTACGAGCAGATGGTGCGGCTCAAGATTCAGGCCGACGACCCGAGGCTTGAAGGCGAGTTGCGGCTGCTTGAGGAGCGGACCGAGCGGCAGGTTGACGTGGTCCGCCAGCTCTTTGAGGAAAAGAAGGACAAGGTGCGCCGCGGAGACGAGCTGCCTCCTGGTGTCATCAAGCTCGTGAAGGCCTACGTCGCGATGAAGCGCAAGCTGTCTGTCGGCGACAAGATGGCCGGCCGCCACGGCAATAAGGGTGTCATCGCGCGGATCCTGCCGGAAGAGGACATGCCGTACCTGCCGGATGGGACACCGGTTGAGATTGTGCTCAACCCGCTCGGTGTGCCATCGCGCATGAACGTCGGTCAGATTTTGGAGACCCACCTCGGATGGGCAGCACATGCCCTGGGCCTGTATTTCGCGACGCCGGTCTTCGATGGCGCACGGGAGAACGAGATCAAGAACTGGCTCGAGCAGGCCGGTCTGCCGAACGGCGGCAAGACGCTGCTGTACGACGGTATGACGGGGACTGAGTTCGAGAACCGGGTGACGGTTGGCTACATCTACATGTTGAAGCTCTCGCATCTGGTCGACGACAAGATTCACGCGCGATCGATTGGGCCGTACTCGCTGATTACGCAGCAGCCGCTTGGGGGCAAGGCGCAGTTTGGCGGCCAGCGCTTCGGCGAGATGGAGGTCTGGGCGCTGGAGGCCTACGGATCAGCGCACATCCTTCAGGAGTTGCTGACGGCGAAGTCGGACGATGTGACCGGCCGTGCGAAGATCTACGAGGCGATCGTCAAAGGCGATGCGGTGTTCACGCCGGGCCTGCCTGAGTCATTCAACGTGTTGATCCGAGAGTTGCAGTCGCTTTGTCTCGACGTGGAGCTGATCACCACGAAGAAGCCACCGACGGAACCGCTGCCGGTCGAGGATGAACCGGTACTGGAGCAGGTATAAATGAGACCAAGCTTCCACGATAGCAAGACCACGCTGCGCGCAGATTTCGACGCGATCCGCATTTCGCTCGCGTCACCGGACAAGATTCTGTCCTGGTCCTTCGGCGAGGTCACCAAGCCCGAGACGATCAACTACCGCACGTTCAAACCTGAGCGCGACGGCTTGTTCTGCGCGAAGATCTTCGGCCCGATCACGGACTGGGAGTGCCTCTGCGGCAAGTACAAGCGGATGAAGCACCGTGGAGTCATCTGCGATAAGTGCGGCGTCGAGGTGACCCAGGCCAAGGTCCGCCGGGAGCGGTTGGGGCACATCACGCTCGCCACGCCTGTGAGCCATGTCTGGTTCTTCAAGGGGCTGCCTAGCCGGATCGGTCACCTTCTCGATATCTCGCTCCGTGACCTTGAGCGCATTCTCTACTTCGAGGGCTACGTCGTCATCGATCCAGCCGAGACCGAGCTGAAGCAGAACCAGCTCCTCAATGAGGAGCAGTTTCGCAAGGCACGCGAGGACTACGGCCAGAAGTTCCGGGCCCAAATGGGCGCGGAGGCGATCAAGGAGTTGCTCAAGCGCGTCGATATCGAAGGGCTGGCCGAGGAGCTGCGCGTGAAGATGCGCAGTGAGGTGTCGGTTCAGAAGAAACTGAAGTTCGCCAAGCGTCTGAAGGTGGTCGACAGTTTCCGGCGATCGAACAACCAGCCGAACTGGATGATCCTGGACATCGTTCCGGTGATTCCGCCTGAGCTTCGTCCGCTGGTGCCGCTTGATGGCGGTCGCTTCGCCACCTCTGATCTGAACGATCTCTATCGCCGCGTGATCAATCGCAACAACCGCCTGAAGAAGCTGATGGAGCTCAAGGCGCCAGACGTGATCATCCGCAACGAGAAACGGATGTTGCAGGAGGCGGTGGACGCGCTGTTCGATAACGGGCGTCGAGGCCGCGTGCTTCGGGGGGCCAATAACCGTCCGTTGAAATCGCTCTCAGACACGCTCAAGGGTAAGCAGGGACGTTTCCGTCAAAACCTGCTCGGAAAGCGCGTGGATTATTCGGGTCGTTCAGTCATCGTGGTCGGACCCGAGCTCAAGCTCCATCAGTGCGGTCTGCCGAAGAAGATGGCGCTCGAGCTGTTCAAGCCGTTCATCTACAACAAGCTGGAGCAGCGTGAGCTGGTTGCCACCATCAAGCAGGCAAAAGAGATGGTGGAGCAGCAGCGTCCAGAGGTGTGGGACATCCTTGAGGAAGTGATTCGCGAGCACCCGGTATTGCTGAACCGCGCGCCGACCCTCCATCGTCTTGGTATTCAGGCGTTTGAGCCGGTGTTGGTTGAAGGCAAGGCCATTCGTATTCACCCGCTCGTCTGCACTGCGTTCAATGCCGATTTCGACGGCGACCAGATGGCCGTGCACATCCCGCTCTCGCCCGAGGCTCAGATCGAGGCGTCGGTGTTGATGATGTCGTCCAATAATGTGCTCTCACCAGCCAACGGCGCGCCGATCACGGTGCCGTCGCAGGATATCGTGCTGGGTTGCTACTACCTGACCAAGGCCAAGGTCGGGTCAAAGGGCGAGGGACGGGCGTTTGGTAACAGCGATGACGTCCAGCTGGCGCTTGAGTGTGGAGAGATTGAAACGCTGACGCCGATTCGTCTGCGCCACACGGGGTTGCTCCAAGACCTGACGACGGCGCGCGACGATCAGGATGTGCTGCACACGGAAGTGCAGGAGGTCACGAACAAGATCATCAACACGACCGTCGGTCGTGTGATTTTCAATGCGGCGCTCCCGGCAACAATGCCCTTCGTGAACGGCTTGCTCAAGAAGAAGGGGCTGCAGCAGCTCGTGCAGAAGTGCTACCTGGACAACGGTCTTGAAATGACCGTGAGCATGCTCGATGCGCTGAAGAACCTTGGGTTCACCTACGCCACGCGGTCGGGCCTGTCGATCGGCATCGACGACCTGGTGATTCCAGGGAACAAGGCGCAGTTGGTCGAAGACGCGCGGAACGAGGTCATCAAGATCGAACAGCAGTACCTCGAAGGCGCGATCACCAATGGTGAGCGATACAACAAGATCATCGCTGTATGGTCGGAGGTGACCGAGGAGATCGCCGACGAAATGTTTACGGAGATGGCCGAGATGGACCACACGGGCAAGTATTTCAACCCCGTGTACATCATGGCGGACTCTGGCGCTCGGGGCTCCAAGCAGCAGATTCGACAGCTTGCTGGAATGCGCGGTCTCATGGCCAAACCCTCGGGCGAGATCATCGAGACGCCTATTACGTCGAATTTCCGCGAAGGCCTCACGGTGTTGCAGTACTTCATTTCGACGCACGGCGCTCGCAAGGGCCTGGCGGACACCGCGCTCAAGACGGCGGACTCGGGATATCTCACCCGCCGTCTGGTGGACGTTGCACAGGACGTCATCATCTCGGAGATCGATTGCGGGACCCTCGACGGCATTGAGGCCAGGGCGATCGTCGAGTCCGGCGAAATCATCGAGCCGCTCCGCGACCGGATTGTCGGGCGCGTCACGCTCGAGAAAATCGTCGACCCGTTCACCGCAGAGATGATCGTCGATATCAATGGCGAGATCGACGAAGACAAGGCGTCTGCGGTGCAGGAGGGCGGCATCGAAAAGGTCAGGATTCGGTCCGTGCTGACGTGTGCGGCGCGGCGTGGCGTGTGTGCCAGTTGCTACGGGCGCGACCTGTCGACTGGGCGGCTCGTGGAGCTGGGCCAGGCTGCTGGTGTCATCGCCGCGCAGTCGATCGGGGAGCCGGGCACGCAGCTCACGATGCGCACGTTCCACATCGGTGGCACGGCGTCGCGCGTGTCCGATCAGAACACCCTCGATGCGAAGCATTCCGGGACCGTGCGTTATCAGGGTTTGCAGTTCGTCGAGACCCACAAAGGTGCCGATGGCGCGAGCGGCCAGCTCATCGTCATGAACCGGAGCGGCTCGCTGGTTGTGGCCGATCAGAAGGGGCGCGATCGTGAGCGCTACCCGATCGTGTACGGTGCGCGCCTCAAGGTGCGTGATGGTCAGAATGTCGAGCAGGGACAGACGCTGGTGGAGTGGGATCCGTACACGTTCTCTATCCTGACTGAGGATCTGGGCGTGGTCCGCTTCAAGGACATCGTTGAAGGCACGACGGTTCACGAGGAGGTGGACGAAGTCACTGGCCTTTCGCGCTTCATCATCATCGATTCGGCGGACGAGAAGAAGCAGCCGACGATCGAGGTTCGCGACAAGTCGGGCAAGGTCGTGCGCCGGTACCACATGCCTTCCCATGCGCATCTGATGGTGCAGGACGGCGAGGCCGTCGAGGCTGGTGATGTGTTGGCGAAGATTCCTCGCGAGACGACCAAGACCAAGGACATCACGGGTGGTCTGCCTCGCGTGGTGGAGCTCTTCGAGGCGAGGAAGCCAAAGGATCCGGCGGTCATTTCGGAGATCGACGGCATCGTCAAGGAGGGCGGTGTCGCCAAGGGGCTGCGTAAAGTGATCATCGTTCCCGACGACGGTACCGAGCAGCGGGAGTACTCGCTGCCACGGGGCGTGCACGTTAACGTGCACGAGGGTGAGCGCGTACGGGCCGGCGAGCAGCTCATGGACGGGCCGAGCAATCCGCACGATATCCTTCGTGTCTTGGGCGAGAAGGAGCTGCAGAAGTATCTCGTGAACGAGATCCAGGAAGTCTATCGACTCCAGGGCGTGAACATTAACGACAAGCACATCGAGGTCATCGCGCGGCAGATGATGCGGTGGGTAAAGATCGAGGATGTTGGCGACACTGAGTTCCTGATTGAAGAGCAGGTCGACAAGTTCCGATTCCTTGAGGAGAACGAGCGGATCATTGGCGATGGTGGACGTCCGGCTACCGCACAGCCGCTGTTGCTTGGAATCACGAAAGCGTCGCTGTCTACCGACTCCTTTATTTCTGCGGCGTCCTTCCAGGAGACGACGCGGGTGCTGACAGAGGCGTCGATTTCCGGCAAGATCGACCATCTGCGGGGGCTCAAGGAAAACGTCACGATGGGCCGGCTGATTCCCGCGGGCACGGGCTTCGAGTACTACCGGCACGTGAGGATTCCGGTGGACGAGCCACCGCCACCGCCGGTGCTGCCGCAGCCGTCGGATGAGGAGCTCGACATGGATCGTGACATCGACTATTCGATCGATGTCGACGAGCCGATCGCGCCAGGTCTCGGTCCGGTCGGCGACACAGAGTAGCGAGGCACGCCACGGGCTGTTGTCCCTGGCGAGTAAGGCTGGAATAGGGGGCCTGCGGGGGGGCGGACGCCGACCCGGAGAGGCACAGCGCATGAGGCGCTACGCCTCTTTGTTTTTGGGAACGCTTCGTGTACGCTCGATGCTTCCTGTGCGCAGGAGTCTGGCTACGTACCCGATTCGTGGTCCTCGCCGGCCACGCTTTTTCGTGAGGGAGAAACGATGCGAAAGGGAACATTGCTACTGGGACCGGCGGTCGCCGTATTCCTCTTGGTCGCCCAATCGGCTCCGGTTCAGGGCCAGCGTGGGGGCCAGGTTCAGTTGCCTGCGGGGAGCGGCATGGAACTGGTGTCGACAACCTGCGCAGCCTGTCACGGGCTTAATCTCATCGCCAATTCGCCTGGTTACACGCAGGAGGAGTGGGTACACGTCTTCAGTTCGATGGTGGAGGTGCCCAACGATCAGCGCGATGTGATGGCCGGGTACTTGGCCGAGCATTTTCCGGAGAAGCCCGACGCGCTGCAAGCGGTCGTTGTTGACGGTCCGGTGAACGTGAATTTCAGAGACTGGGTCGCGCCCACCCTTGGGCAGCGTCCACACGATCCGCTCGCCGCGCGTGACGGGTCTATTTGGTGGACCGGCCAACACCAGAGCCTGCTCGGGCGCGTCGATCCGGCGAGCGGCGAGATCAAGGAGTATCCGCTCGAGACGGCGGATTCCGGGCCGCATGGTCTGGTGGAGGACGCGGACGGCAAGATCTGGTACACGGGAATAAATGTCCAGGAAATCGGAGCGCTGGACCCGAGCACGGGGGCGGTCACCGAATACAAGATCACTGAGCCTGGAGTTCGCGGCCCGCATACGCCAATCTTCGACCAGGACGGCACGCTGTTCTTCACGCTGCAGTCAGGCCATGTTGGGAGACTCGTGCCCTCGACGGGCGAGATGACCGTGGCCAAGACGCCCACTGATGGCACCTATCCCTACGGTATTCAGGTGAACTCGCAGGGTGTGCCCTGGTACGTCGACTTCCGCGGCAACCGGGTCGGCAGCGTCGATCCCGACACGATGGAGATCACGGAATACACGCTGCCTAATCCGGACACGCGTCCCCGGCGCATCGCGCTGACGCCTGACGACGCCGTGTGGTACTCGGACTACTCCCGCGGGTATCTTGGCCGCTACGATCCGGCGACCGGCGAGACTCAGGAATGGGCGTCTCCTGGTGGCCCCGACTCCCGGCCCTACGGAATCGCGACAGTGGGAGATGTGATCTGGTACAGCGAGTCGGCGTTGAAGCCGAATACGCTCGTGCGATTTGATTCGAACACCGAGACATTCCAGACGTGGGTGATCCCAGCGGGCGGAGGCGTCGTTCGGAACATGATGGCGAGCGACGAAGGGAACCTGGTTCTGGCGGAAAGCGCTCGCAATCGCGTCACGCTGGTCGAGGTCGGAGGAAACGCCGGCACTCGCTAGCCATTGAGGCGTGCCGCGTCTGGCGGCACGGCGCATCTATGGAACAACGGCGGGCCCTGGCCCGCCGTTGTTGTGTACCCGACCCACTCTTACCGGAATTTCCTCACCGCACATACGCTGGTCGAAGTGGCCTGAGGTGTCGTAACGGGAAGCGTTCAGTGCGTCAGTGCGTACAGGAAGGCGTTGATCCCGAACGCGTAACCACGCGGGCTGAACGCGTAGAAGTACGAGGCGTCGTCCCCCTCGCGCTCCCAGGAGTCCTGGATGTCGGTGTTGTGCGTCATCAGCACCATGAGTCGCCCCTCGGTGTCGGCGACCGCCCGAACGACCGGCACCGCGCTGTCGGCCCCCTGTTCGGATGTGTCTCCCCCAGACCTCATAAAGAAGCCGATGTTGGGAATCTGTGGGATCTCAGTGACCTCGAACTGTGTGCGAAAGAGCACGTGATCAAGCGGCACGTCGAAGATGGGGTACTCACCTGGAGGGAGCACTTTCCGGAGCTGTCCAACCCAGTGCTGCCATTGATAGGTCCCCCAGGAGTCGTCCGTCCACAACATGCCGCCCTTGAGGAGGTACTCTCGCAGTCGTGGAGCTTCGGCGTCGGCGATGAATGCGCGCCCCGGTGCGGACATGATCACCAGTGGGCACTGAAACAGTTCGTCGCCATCTATCCGCACAAGCAGGTGATTGGGTTGCCCTGTGCCGTCCCTGCTGACAACAATCTTGGTCAACTCCGACAGGCGAATTGACATATTGATGTCGGCGTTTGGGTAGTCGGTCGTCCATCCCCCGCCGCGCCCGTTCAGGGCGGAGCCGTACACCATGCGGCAGTAGTGAAACTGGCCGTCAAAGTCGAGGTCGGTGGCGACCTGTGGCTGGAAGAAACGCCGCCCGAACTGTCCTTCGGCGACACTTACGACCGCTACGAACAGAACGGCTAGGAGGAGCAGGACGCGCGCAACAAACATAGCTAGCATAGTCTAGCGCGACTCGTGCTTATCCGGTTGTTTCAGCTAACCCCTATATCTTGCGATCAGCCTGGGGGGCGCACGTCCTGCGCGCCGCGAATCCGTCGGGCGGGCGTGGGCGTCCGTCCGGTCCCCAGGCCCAGCAGGGTCTGAAAGGCGGCCATCGGGTGCCGCCGCCGATTGTGCCGAAACACGAACTCATCGAGGTAGACCTGTAGTTGCGCCTTGCTGACGCCGTGGTGCGTGCCAATCAACCACTGTTGGCAATTGCCGATGACGCGGTCGGCCAAAGGCACGACGGAGGGCACCCCCCTGTGCAGGGCGCTCCGGATCGGTTGCGGGCGGGCGACGTGTCTCACGTCAGCGGCCTGGAGCCCATCGAAACTTTTCAGCCCGTCGGTGTAGACCGTCGCCCCCGGCGCAATGTGGTGAGTGACGAACGCGAGCATCGTCGATTGTTTGAAGTTCGGGATCACGGACATGCGGACCCGACCCGACCGATCCCCGCGTCGTTCCACCGCCACCAGCACCAGCGCGGCTTTCCGCCCCTTGAGTTGGCGACTGCCGCGCAGGCCGGCCTGGGGCGCGCCCACCCAGGTGTCATCGATCTCCACGTCGCCGTACAAGGGCTCCCGCCCCGCGTTCACCATCGCGCGCCGCAGCTTGTGCAACAGCAGCCACGCCGTTTCGTACCGCCGCAGGCCCAACTGCCGCTGCAGCAGGAGCGCCGAGAGGCCCCGCTTGTCGGTAACCGTCAAATAGGCCGCCCAGAACCACACCAGGAGCGGCGTCTTCGTGTTGTGGAGAATCGTCCCGGCGGTCAGCGACACCTGATACCGGCACGCCGCACATTGCCAGCGCCGGTGTGTGGTCAGGCGATAGCCGCGCGCGTGCCGGCACCGGGGACACACAAAGCCGTCCGGCCAGCGGCACGCCGCCAAGTAGTCCTGACAGGCCTCGGCGGTCGCAAATTGCCGCTGAAACTCCCGGAGATTCTTCGGAAACGACGGGCGCGCCACGCCGATACACTACCGGTGGTGGCTTGCTGAAACAACCGGATAAGCACGAGCGCGATAGCGGCGGTCCATGGAACACAGACAGTCAGAATTCCACAGCCGCGGGATCCAACGTACTCTTGGGCCTCTAGCAGGTGTGCAATCGCGCCGAGGCTGTGCGTTGATGCGCGTACGACACGTGTGCGGGTGCTTCAGCGGCTCGACGTGTCACCGTCACTGTGTTCATGGCCTACATCTTTGCGTTGAGTTCAGCGGCGCTGTACGGCGCCGCTGACTTTCTTGGCGGTCTCGCCTCGCGGCAGGCGAGCACGATCGCGATTGTGTTGACGTCTCAAGGAGTCGGCTTCGTGTTGTTGGCGCTGGTACTGCCACTGTTGCCGGAGGCGACGCCGCTACCGTGGGATCTGTTCTGGGGAGGTCTGGCCGGGTTGTCCGGGGGCATTGGGGTGGCCCTGCTGTATCGGGCGCTCGCCATTGGGCGCATGGCGGTCGTCGCACCGGTCACCGCCGTGTGCGCGGTGGTCATTCCGGTCACCGTCGGCGTGTTCCTGGGCGAACGACTGGCGTGGCTGACCGTGATCGGCGTGGGGCTGGCCATCGTGGCCATTGTGCTCGTGAGTCAGCAGGGTGCCACGGCGCCGGTGGGGAGGCGCACCGGTGCGGTACCGCGCGGCGTCGGACTTGCGCTGGTATCGGGCGTGGCGATTGGGCTGTTCTTTCTGGCGCTTGCCGAAACCGACGCACGAGCGGGCATGTGGCCGCTTGTGGCGGCCCGCGCGGCTTCGGTCACATTCTTCGGCGCGATGACGCTGGTCAGTGGACAACCGCTGCGCATGGCGGCATCCGTGACCCGCATCGCCGTAGCCGCGGGAGTCATCGACGTGTGCGCCAACGCGCTGTACCTGGTGGCGACACGATACGGTCCACTCAGCGTTGTCGTCACGCTGTCGTCGCTGTACCCGGCGAGCGCCTCAACGCGTGGCAGGCTGTTGGCTTGGCGTGCGCGCTGATCGCGATCATCCTTATCGTGGGCGGTTCGGGGTCCTCCTAGCGTTGCCGACGAAGCCGAGTGCTAGGATTGGTGTCCTTTCGTCACGTTTCAGGGAGACCGCGATGTCCGACAAGAAGATCATCGCCGTTGTGGGTGCAACAGGGGCCCAAGGCGGAGGGCTGGTGCGGGCGATTCTGAACGATCCGAGCGGCGAGTTCGTGGCGCGCGCGATCACGCGGGACGTCAGTTCCGAGAAGACCAAGGCGCGCGCGACACTGGGGGCAGAGGTGGTGGACGCTGATATCAACTAGGATGTTCAGCCGAGCGGGGTGCCATGCGGCGCCGAGGTGAAGCCATGAGTCAACCGAGAGTAGACATCTACAATTTCCCACACAAAGGATTACGAAATCTTCTATCCCAAGTCTCCTTTGTGGCCGGAAATACCGACCAGTCGAATCAGCGAGCCCTGGACGAGTTGAAAAAGAAAACAGCGGAGTTGGTTTTACTATTGAATCTTCACCGTCAGTCTGAAGAAGATGACTTGTTACCTGCTTTAGAGGCAAAGCTACCAGGAAGTACTCGGGAAAACGTGGAAGAACATGAACTTCTCGAGAGTGCGGTGGATCAGATCGGCGATTTCGTAGAAAAGCTTACCGTGGGGGATTCCCCGGCTGAGGGGATTCAGTTTTCTTCTATGCTGAACGGATTTCAGGCCAAGTACCTAGCAGGCTGCTGAAAAACTCCGTGAAATGGGATCGACAGATCGATCCCGGCGTACTACCATGCTCCCAACACCGCTGAAGGGAGCCCCATCATGCGCGGACACGATGAGCAAAGCACTCACATGTTCAGCTACCTGTCGCCGGAACAGCGCGTGCCAGCCGACCATCCGCTCCGCGCGGTTCGCGCGCTGACGGACGAAGCGCTGAGAACGATGTCGCGCAGGTTCGCCGGCCTGTACGCCAACACAGGGCGTCCGTCGATCCCGCCGGAACAGCTGCTGCGCGCGTTATTGCTGCAGGTGCTCTACACGGTGCGGAGCGAGCGGCTGCTGATGGAAGAGCTCAATTACAACCTGCTGTTCCGCTGGTTCGTGGGCTTGAATTTGGACGACCCGGTTTGGCATCCCACCACGTTTACCAAGAATCGCGACCGGCTGCTGGCGGGCGATCTCGCGGCCGCCTTCTTTGATGCGGTGCAGGCCCACGCGCGGGCGGCCGGGCTGCTCTCGGACGAACACTTCACTGTGGATGGGACCCAATTGGAAGCGTGGGCCAGCCTGAAGAGCTTTCGGTGCCGGGACGCGGCGGAGAGCGACCCGCCCGATGACCCCGGGAATCCCACGGTCAACTTCCACGGGGAGCGGCGGCGCAACGACACGCACCAGTCGACGACCGATCCGGAGGCGATGCTGCCTCGGAAGGGCCAGGGGAAGGAAGCCAAGCTGGCGTATCTGGGCCACGTGCTGCTGGACAATCGACAGGGACTTGTCGCCAACGTCTGCGCGACTCACGCGACGGGGACCGCCGAACGCGAGGCAGCGGCGCTGTTGCTGGAGGCCAGCGCGCCGCCGGGCAGCACGGTCGGGGCGGACAAGGGCTACGATGTGGCAAGCTTTGTGGCCGCTGTCCGTATCCGGGCCGTCACGCCCCACGTTGCTCAGAAGGTCCGCTGGAGTGCGATCGATGGCCGGACCACGCGGCATGCGGGCTATCACGTCAGTCAGCGGAAACGGAAACTCGTAGAACAGGTCTTTGGCTGGATGAAGACCGTCGGCGGCTTGCGCAAACTCCGGCATCGCGGTGTCGCCCTCGTGGATTGGCAGCTTACCTTCGCCGCCACGGTCTATAACTTGGTCCGGCTGCGGAATCTGGAGGCGAGGTGTCCCTGATCACCGGCCGCGCGTGTCGCCGGCCCCTTGATCGGGGCCAGCGCACAGCCGTGCGCACCGTTGTCGGTCGGTGGTGACTCGCATGATCCTTAGAAAACGGCCCGATCACCCGGGTTCTTCAGCAGCCTGCTAGACCATATGGCTATGGAAGAATCCAAGATGAATTCTCTCATTTGGAGTCACTTCACCGATGAAGAACTGATGGGAATTCATGGCGCTATCATGTCTAAACTTGCTCCAGAACAGATTGTTCTCTGGTTCAAATATATTGTGCCCGCCTTAAACCCAATGGAGCGCAACATCATCCTCTCGGGTTTCAAAGCGAACGCCCCGGAAGAGTTTGTCAATCGGGTCCTGGGCGTGATTCGTGAGGAAATGCCCGCGAGCTCTTTTGATAGCATGGTTGCTTCTTTGTAACACTAGCCGTGTTCGGCGCATCCTCGATCACCTCGCAGCCAGAACCGGCATCGGGCGCCGGGCATACGTGCGATCGGACTCGTCGAACGGACCGGCACGGGTCTGCCCAGGTTGACTTTTCTCGTGGACCGGACGCCATGCGCATGTGTGCTGGTTTACCGGTCACCGTTTCGGTACACTCGGAAACATCATGATCATCGCCACGATCGCTCTGGCCGCCGCTCTCGTGCAGCAGCCCGCCACCGAGGCGGTTGAGCCTGACCTCGCTGTCATCAGTGCGCGGCTCGGGGGCTGCGCCGCTGATTTCACCGTGACAAATGCGGATGACCAGCCCGTCTATGCCGCCATCGTTCACGTCAGGATCCGTTACGGCTTTCTGGGTATCAAGCGGATGGACCTGGAGGTCGGCACCAATTCTGACGGACAGGCGCGCGTCGAAGGGTTGCCAGACGAGGTTAAGCCTTTGACCTTCGACATTCAGAAGGGGGACACGACGGCGATTGTCGAGCAGACACACCTGAGTCCCTGCGAAGTCACGTATGAGGTTTCCCTTGAATAAGGCGGACACGAATCATGCGAGGAGTGTTGACGCGGTGTAAACACGCGATGTGTGTGACAGTCGCGGAGCCGCGCTGGAAACAGCAGGGGCTTCCCGTGCAGAGGCGCCTCGCAACTCTCGGCAACATGACGTCCGGGGCCGTGCCGGTTAGGAACTGACGAAACAACGCGATACCGACCACGGGTGCGGCGCCGGCCCAGGTGCCTGGCCCCCCGGATAGCGGCTTGTTTCCCGATTCGGAACAGATGCGCCGATTCGGCGTTACTATGTGGGCTGCATATTTCCTACGTCTCGAAAGGACACAGATGGCCAAGACCGCGAAGAAAGCCTCCCGCAAACCCAATGCTGCCTTCATGAAGCCAGTCACTCCCAGCGCCACTCTGGCGGCGGTAGTTGGATCCAAGCCGATTCCCAGGACTGAAGTGACGAAGAAGCTGTGGGCGTACATCAAGAAGAACAGTCTTCAAGATCCGAAGAACAAGCGCATGATTAAGGCCGACGCGGCCTTGAAGCCCGTCTTCGGCGGCAAGGCGACCGTGAACATGTTCGAAATGACCAAGCTGGTCAGCAAGCACCTGAAGTAAAAGCGGCGGCGTTATCTGCGGCGGCGCCTCTCATGGCGTCGGCAGCCAGAAGTGCGGAGAGTTCGTAAGTCGTTCTGGATCTGGTCATCGGACCAGATGGCGCGCAAGGGCCGGGGGTTCTCCCCGGCTTTTGTCTTTTTCGGCCTGCGGGCACACCGCGGGACCGCAAGGTAAGAGCACACTCTGAGGCGAAACCAGACGTCGACGCCGCTTCGGCCTGCGGTCCCGCTGACGGCGGCGGCGATCGTGATCTTGTCCGCGCCGTTTGTTCAGCAGGCATTCACTGCAGCCAGCAACGCGTGGGGTCCATACTTCAGCACGGTCGGCATGGCCGCCACGGCGTTGCCGGTTGGCGCCGCCCTGCTCGTTGCGGCGACACGCATCCGCGACCGCCGCTTGGCGCGATACTGCGCCCTCGCCATAAGTCTCGCCGTCGGCACGTGCTACGTGCTGATCAATGCACTCAGCTTTGCTGAGGCATTTCACTTTGTCGAGTATGGCCTACTGGCGTGGCTCTTTCATCGCTCGCGCGGCACACGGAGTGACGGTGCATCGGCCCTACTGCCACTGGTGGCCGGGGTTGTCGTCGGAACACTGGACGAGTGGTTCCAGTGGTTCATTCCAATTCGCGCAGGTGAGGCGAGAGACATTGTGCTCAACGGCGTTGCCAGCGGCTGTGGCTTGCTGTTCGCGATCGCCGTCGATCCACCCGCCGGCCGCGTGACCGGGCGCCACCGCGAGTCGGTGATTCGGTTGCTCGCGAGCGGAGCCGTGGCGATGGCACTCTTCGCGTTATTTTTCCTGACCGTGCATGTTGGTCACGACGTGTACGACGCGGAGATCGGTGCCTTCCGATCCCGCTATACGGCAACTGAGTTGTCTGGATTGGCCCGTGACCGCGCGGAGCGCTGGCGGGTCCGACCGCCACGCGTGCAGCGCCGACTGTCACGGGAGGACCAGTACCTGACCGAAGGCCTCTGGCATGTTCAGCGGCGCAACCAGGCGTTGAGTGCGGGCGACTTGACGGACGCGTGGCGTGAGAATCGAATCCTGGAGAGGTTTTACGCACCAATCCTTGAGGTGCCGACGTACGCAAACCTGCTGGGTCATGCGTGGTCCGCCGGGCAACGTCTCGACGTTGAAGCACAGGTCGGCGCCGACCACGCGCCCTTGGCGAGTGACGCGTATCCGTATCCTTTGTACGTCTGGCCCGTGGGCCGCTGACGTGCGGATGGGAGCGTCTGCTTCTCGCGCGGTGGTAGGATCGGCATACGCTTGGTCTGCGTGCAGCCGACCGTGACGTCATCGACCGATGAAACCAGCATCGAATGTAGTAGTCCTGGGTGCGTCACTGGCCGGCATGGTTGTGTGTCTTCAAGGCCTTCGCGTCATCGACACGATTGGCGTGCTGGTGTGTGGCGTCGTCGCCGGTGGGGCACTGGCTGCCATCGCCTCGCGTCGAAAGAGACCATAGGGAGGAGACTCGGCATGGCGGCGGTTAACCCTGCCGAGATAGAATCTCTGCGTGAGTCGTCAACGGCGGCTTCACGACGCGGTTCAAATCTCGAAGCGTGTAAACACGGATCGTTTGCTCAGAATACTTGAGGCTCCGTTGCCTCTTTCGCGCCAGGAGGCGTCATGACACGTTCCGGATTTGCGGTGATCGTGGTGGTGCTGGTCGGACCGGCCACCAGCGTCCAGGCTCAGGATCACCTCCATCTGGCACCCGCCAGCGGTGTTCCCCGCGGGGTACCCCGCATCTGTGCCGATATCGACGTCGCGTCGGTGGCCAGCGGTGCTTGGTCCAGCGCGTCGACATGGTCAACGGGGAAGGTGCCTGCCGCGGGCGACGGTGTGCTCGTCAAGGCGGACACTCGTGTGTCGTACGACGTTGTGAGCGATGCCCGCGTTCAGTGTGTTGATGTGGAAGGCGTACTGGCGTTTCGTTCCGATCGCTCGACGCGGATCAGGGTCGGAACGTTGACCGTGCTGGAAGCAGGACGCCTTGAGATCGGCACTGTTGACGCGCCGGTTGCGGCCGACGTCACGGCCGAGATCGTGATCCTGGATCAGCCGGTCGATACTGTTCGCGATCCGGACCAGCTGACGAGGGGCGTCGTCGGCCTGGGCACGGTCCGCATTCATGGCGCCGTAAGAACACCGACGTTCAGTCGAGTCATCGCCGAGCCGCTGGCGGGGCAGACGGCCCTGCGGCTCGAGCAGCCCGTTTCTGGCTGGAGCGTGGGCGACACACTCGTGCTACCGGATACCCGGCAGCTCTCGCAGGGCGAACGCGGCGAGAATTATCTGCCGCAATGGGAAGAGCATCGGGTGGCGGCTATCTCTGGCTCCACCATCACCGTGGTTGATCCGCTGGAATTCGATCACCATGGCGCCAGCGATGGGGCGGGGGCCATCGAGTTCCTGCCCCACGTCGGAAATGTCAGCCGCAACGTGATCGTGCGCTCTGAGAACCCCGACGGCACGCGGGGACACGTGCTCTTCAACAATCGTGCGGACGTGGACATTCGCTACGCCCTCTTCAAGGGTCTGGGCCGCACTCGAATGGGAGTGTTGGACAACGTCGAGTACGGCGCGGATGGAACCGTGCGCCGAACGGGTACGAACCAGATCGGTCGCTACTCGCTGCACTTTCACCACACGTTCGGGCCGACGACGCCGCAGGCCAACGGCCATCAGTTCACGATCATCGGGAATGCCATTGACGATGCGTCGAAATGGGGCATTACGGTTCACAACAGTCACTACGGACTGATCCAGGACAACGTCGTCTACAACTCGCGCGGCGCCGGCATCGTGGCCGAGGATGGCACCGAGAGCTTCAATGTCTTTGAGCACAACTTCTCGATGCGTTCGGAGGGTTCCGGCGATTTCGCGCCGCGTAGCGGGTACGGCGGCGCCCAGGCCGACCCTGGTGGGGAGGGAGTAGGACTCTGGTTGCGCGGACCAAACAACGTGGTGCGGAACAACGTGGCCGCCGACGTCGACGCGGTGGGATTCGGCATTGCGGCCGGCCCGCTCGGCGAGGTGCGGATTCCGGCGTTCAAGGGTGCCGACACGAGCAAGGACGGTGAATTCAAACTGGTTCATTCGAACGATCTACCGCTGCTGGAGTTTACGGGCAACGAAGCATACGGCGCGATTCAGACCGGCGTGGCGATTGGCTGGAACGGCACGCTGAGTGACTCTCGTGTCTGGCACGCCTCCCGCTACGCCGTGACGGCGTTCCCGCTGGACCGGTTGACAATCGATGGCTTCATCGGGCGCGGAGACGCCGCGTTGCTCGGCGATGTTCTGGAGAACCCCACCGGTATCTGGTTCGGCGATTACGCCGCCAAAAGTGTGCTCGTGCGTAACGCCAACATTCAGGGTTTACGCGTCGGCGTGGCAAGTCCGTTCATTCACCGCACCACGACTGAGCCCGGCAGGGGTGACGGGGTGGCTACGATCGAGGACAGCTATTTCCGTGACTATGTCGGTGTGGCCGTCGCCACCACGTACACGCAATCGGCGACCGCGGCCAAGATCAAGAAAGCAGTGGTCATACGCAACAGCCGGTTCGAATCGCTGGCTGGTGCCGCGGTCGGTCAGTATTCGGCCGCGGCTATCTCGATGAACTACGGCATGGCGCCGGGTGACATGGCGCGCCGGGATCCGGCCGTCGTGTACGACTTCAATGGGAAGGCGGGCGATACGTTCCGCGTGTTCTACTCGCTCGACTATCCGGTCCAGGATCTTGCCCCGCCGTCTTGCCAGGTGCCGCGACCAGAGATCGGCGGGTTCGTCTGCGCCGGTGACGGATATGCAGCCCTGTCCAGATAGAAACTCGGCGTGAATCGTCAAGTCGCTGTTATTGGTCTGGCTGCGGCCGCGTTTGCGACCGCGACCGCGGTCTTCGTCCTCCGAATGGACCCGGCGGAGCCCGAAGAGCCGGCTGTAGCTGTCGCCGCTCCGGTAGAGGCGCCAGCGGCGGCACCTGCCGTTGCTGCACCAGAGCCTGCGGCTCCGGAGCCTCGGCCCGTTCCTGCGGCGCCTGTCGCGGAGGTTCCCATCGTGGAGCCGGCGCCGCCCACTGTCGATGCGCCACCCACCGTCGGTCTGCTGTTCATCGACAGCGACGTGCCAGGAGCGCAGGTGTTCATCGATCGGCAATTCATCGGGTTAGCGCCGGTGGTCGCCGAAGATGTCACCCTGGGACCGCACCAGTTGAACGTATCCGCTCAGGGATTCGATAACGTCGTTTCCTCCGTCGACGTCACCCCCGGGGAACGCACGATTCTGGTCAAATTCCGGGAGGTGAGGCTCGACGCGTCGATCGAGGTGGTGCACAAACACCGTTTCGGTTCGTGCAGTGGGCGTCTTGTGGCGACCCCTCAGGGGCTTCGATACGATACCAGCAACGAGAATGATGGCTTCACGACGCCGCTGCTCGACCTAGAAACGTTCGAGGTGGATTATCTGGACACGAATTTGCGCGTTCGGTTGTCAGAGGGGCGCCAGCTCAACTTTACCGACCCCGATGGTGATGCCGACCGCCTCTTTGTGTTTCATCGTGACGTCGAGAACGCACGCGAGCGCCTCAGCAGGGGCGACACTCCTGCGACAGACTAGGCGAGAGTAGAGCCGCCGGCGCTGATCCGGTCCCTACGGAAGCGCGGCGCCCACGGCGTCCGCGTGCCCGTCAACCTTGACGTTGTCCCATCGCTGGATCACCTTCCCGTCAGGCCCAATCAGGTACGTCGTGCGGACGATGCCCATGTACGTGCGGCCGTAGCGCATCTTCTTCTGCCAGACACCGTATCGTTCGGCCATCGCGTGGTCCGCGTCGGCGAGTAGAGCAAATGTGAGTCCGTGTTTGTCCGCGAATTTCGCCTTGCTCTTCTCGTCGAGGATGCTGACGCCGAGGACGGCGGCCTTTCGGCGGGTAATCGTACGAAGTGTCGACTGGAAGTCGCAGGACTCCTGAGTGCAGCCGGGCGTGTTGTCCTTCGGGTAGAAATAGACGATCAACGAGCGCCCAGCGTAGTCCGCCAGGCGATGGGTGCGGCCGTGCTGATCTTTCAGCGCGAACGACGGGGCTTTCTTACCGGGCTCGACGAGGGGCATGTGTCTGAACTCCTAAAACTCTAGACTACCAACGTTCGATGGTTCGTGTTCGCCACGATTCAACTACGACAGTTACAGTCGTGACTGCGCGGTGTAGGACGCGTATGTCACGCTGCGATGACACATCGAACCCGCCGGGGATCGCGTAAACAGCCCATTGGACAGAGACGTATAACGCTAGTGAAGGCAGGGTAGTGTGTTTCGTCGGTGGTCGTGTCGTACAAGGATCTGGAGTCAGGGAAATGCGTCGGATGTCCAGGTTGTTCGTTGGGGGAGTCGTGGTTGCAGCGACGGCGTTGCTCGCCGTGGCTGTGCATGCCCAGGGCGGCGGGGGCGCGCAGGCAATCGAAAACCCTGTACCTCCGGTAGCCACGTCGATCACGGCTGGTGAGGCGGCTTTCAAGAAGGACTGCGCGTTCTGCCATGGTGTCGACGCCAAGGGGAACGGCCCGCTTGCGCCGGAAGGCTCGAATCCCCCCGATTTGACGGACGAGACGTGGACCTACGGGTCGACCGATGGCGAGATATTCTCAGTGATGGCGGATGGCCTCGATGGCTCCGTCATGATCCCCATCAGGGGCAGGATGCCAGACGACGACCTGTGGCACATCATCAACTACCTTCGGAGCCTGGGTCCCCAGGACGGCGCCGCTGGCGCATTCCAACGGTCTGTTTACCGCGCTCGCGGTCAATGCGCTGAATGCGCTCGTCGGTGCGCCGGACCAGAACGGTGGCCTCTTCTTCACGCCGCAGTTTGACGCGGCTGCCGCAGTGCTGAGCAGTACTCCGGCTCAGCCCGCTGCAACGATTGAAAGCCTGGTGACCGAGGGGTTGTCCGGCGGGGCGTCGCCGGAGCTTGTGTTCGTCGATGGCGCGAACCCGGTCTACAACACGCCGCCGGCGTGGCGCGTTCGTGACTGGCTGGAGCAGGTCCCGTACATCGTAAGTTTCGGTCAGTTTCTGGACGAAACCAGCATGCTGGCTGACCTGCTTCTGCCGGATCATTCGTCGCTGGAGTCGTGGACCGAGGCGCTCGCCGAGTCTGGAGCGTTCACAGTCGTGGTGAGTGTCGCACCCCCTGTCATGCGGCCGCTGCATCAGACGCGGTCCGCACCCGACGTCCTGCTTGAGGTGGGGCGGCAGATGGGACGGCCGCTGGAGCTGCCGTGGCAGACGTTCGACGAGATGCTCGCCGCGTCGTTTGAGAGTCTCCCTTCGGTATCGCGCTTTGGCGCGTGGTTCGATGTTCAGGAGACTGGTGTCTGGTCCGGTGGGTTGCCGGAAGACCTGACTGTCGCCGAGGTCGAGAATCCGGCGCCAGCGCCCGTGGCGTACAGCGCTCCGACGTTTGACGGTGACGCAGACGAGTATCCGTTTCATTTCCTCCCGTATGCGTCCAACGCGTTCCTGGATGGTTCACTTGCCCACCTGCCGTGGCTACAGGAGATGCCTGACCCGCTCACATCGGCCATGTGGAGCAGTTGGATCGAGATCAATCCGACCACCGCCGAACGTCTCGGTATCGGTGCCGGCGATGTTGTGGAGGTGGCATCGGCACATGGCACGTTGCGCACCGGTGTCGTCGTTTCTCCGGGAATCGCTCCGGACCTTGTTGCCATGCCAGCCGGCCAGGGGCACCGCACCTTTACGAGATATGCCAGTGGACGTGGCGAGAGTCCGGTGGATTTGCTCGCCCCGGTTACGGAATCCGAGACCGGGGCGCTTGCGTGGGCAGCGACGCGCGTGCGCGTCACGCGTGTGGGCCCGCCGGACGGCCGACTGATTCTGTTCGCGGGCAGCTTACGTGAGCATATCGAGGAGCACCGGTGAGGATCGTGAACTCGCGGGCCGCGCGCTGCCAAGGTGCGCGCAGAGGCGCTGGGCGTCGACTGTCGTCGAACGGGAGCTACTGAATGCCGCAATGGGGAATGGCTGTCGACTTGGACCGCTGCACGGGCTGCGGCGGCTGTGTCGTGGCCTGCCACGCAGAGAACAATATTTCGACGGTCGGCGACGAGCAGGCGGCTGTCGGTCGCGCCAAGCACTGGCTCCGGATCGAGCGCTACTGGGAGGGTGACTTTCCTGACGCGAGATTGAAGTTTCGGCCCGTGATGTGCCAGCAGTGCGACAACGCACCCTGTGAGCCGGTGTGTCCGACCTACGCCAGTCACCATACCGAAGACGGACTCAACGCCCAGGTCTACAATCGCTGCATTGGCACGCGATATTGTGCCAACGCATGCCCTTACAATGTGCGGTTCTACGACTTCTTCAATCCGTCATGGGACAAGCCGCTCCAGCTTCAACTCAATCCTGACGTCTCGCTGCGTGAAGTCGGCGTGATGGAGAAGTGCACGTTCTGCGTGCAGCGAATCAGGGCGGCTGGGACCCAGGCCAAGGCTGAGGAGCGCGAAGTGGTGGACGGTGAGATTCAGCCGGCCTGTGTGCAGTCATGCGCGGCACGCGCGCTGGTGTTCGGCGATCTGGAGGATCCGTCCAGCGAGGTGTCCCACCTGTCGCGGTCCCCGCGCGGGAGCAAACTCCTCGAAGACACTGGTGCCCAACCCTCGGTGACATATCTTTCCCGGCTGACCCAGGTATGACGTATCCGACTGGACACCGCGTGAATCACGATCTGTTGCGGCCGCTGCTGCTGACGTCGTGGCGGTTCTACGTGATGATCGCGTTCTTTGGCGCGTTCGTCGTGGCGGGACTGGTGGCGTGGCTCAGCCAGGTCTATTTCGGATTCGGTCTCTCTGGGATCAACTGGCCGGTCTATTGGGGCTTCTACGTCACCAACTTCGTGTTCTGGATCGGGATCAGCCATGCCGGCACGCTGATTTCCGCGATTCTACGTCTGGTCAATGCCGGATGGCGCCGGCCCGTGACGCGTTGTGCAGAGGCGATCACCACCTTTGCGCTGATGATCGGCGCGATGTTTCCCCTCATCCATCTCGGGCGTCCCTGGCTGGCGTTCTGGCTGTTTCCCTATCCGAGCGATCGGCTCATCTGGCCGAATTTTCGCTCTCCGCTCGTGTGGGACTTCTTCGCCATCAATACCTACCTGATTGGCAGTCTGCTGTTTCTGCTGTTGCCGATGATTCCGGACTTCGCGGTCGTTCGCGACGGTACGACCGGATTGCGTCGTCGTATTTACCGGGTGCTTGCGCTTGGGTGGCGGGGAACGCCGAAGCAGTGGCATCGCCTCGAGACAGCGATGCAGATCATGGCGATCGCGATTATTCCGGTCGCCGTATCCGTTCATACGATTGTGTCGTTCGATTTCTCGATGGCGCCGGTGCCGATGTGGCAAACGACGATTTTCGGTCCCTATTTCGTGGCCGGGGCGATCTTCAGCGGTATCGCTGGGCTCATCATCGCGATGGCCCTGCTTCGCCGCTTGTTGCACCTGGAGGATTATCTTCGGCCGCTGCACTTCGAGAATCTCGGAAAGCTGATGCTCGTCATGGCGCTGCTGTGGGGCTACTTCGTGTTCAACGAGCGTTTGGTGACTTATTACGGCAACGGACCGGCTGAGATGGCGGTATTCTGGCGCACGCAGCGCCTGTCCTTCGCGCCGCTGTACTGGACGATGGTCGTCTGTAATTTCGTGCTGCCGTTGATTCTGCTGGGCATTCGTCGGTTCCGCACGATCACCGGGTGCGTGATCGCGTCGTTCGGCGTCGTGATCGGCATGTGGCTCGAGCGGTACCTGATCATCGTGCCGTCCCTTGGGGCCAAGAATCTACCCTATAGTTTCGGAACGTATGCGCCCCAGCCCGTTGAGGTGACAATTACTGTCGCAACGTTCGCGGCAATGTGTCTCATGTACATGCTGTTCGCCAAATTCGTGCCGATTATCTCGATCTGGGAACTCAAGGCCGGCGAGCATCCGTCGGCCCCGTTGGAGACGCGCGCGACAGAAGGGCACGCGGTTGGGGACCTGCGCCCATGAAGGCCGTGTACGGACTCTATGCGGACGGCGACGCGGCTCAGCAGGCGGTGAATCGCCTGCGGGCGGCCGGTGTCGTCGATCGCGACATCACGGTCATTTCCGGGCAGCCGATGGAGGAGCACGAGTTCGGCCACGTGGACAAGGCTACGTGGATGTGGTGGTTGGCGTGTCTGGGCGGCTTGATCGGCATGGCGGTGGGCTTCGGCCTCGCGTGGATCACGGAAACGTCATGGCCGATGAATGTGGGTGGGCTGCCCACCTTCGCCTGGTGGCCGAATCTCATCATCATCTTCGAGTTGACAATGCTCGGCTCAATTCTGGCGACGGCCGCTACGTTGGTGGTGTCTGCGCTGCTTCCAGGCAAGGGAGGGGCGCTGTACGACCCGGCCGTGACCGTCGAGGGCAAGATACTCGTCGGCGTGGAGAACCCACCCGAGGGCTCGGTGTCAGACCTTGAGCGGAGCCTCGGCGCCCCCCCCGGCGCGGTCGTGAAGACGCAGTAAAGACTGTTTGATCAGTCGGTTGCACCCTCAGGGTGCGCATGCTATATTCGTCAGGTTCTCTTGGGGCTAGGACACCCTATCTAGCCACAACCGCACGAGACCACATGCTGACCGAGGTCGCACCGCGTTGCGATCTGGCGGCCAGTATTGGTCGGATGGTCGAAATAGGCGTACCGTCCGCGGGTAGATCAGGCCGAGATTGGCCGGGTTGTCCTCGCGTATCACACAGGTAGGGTTAGCTGTTTCAGGTGCCAGATGCACCGCGCCTCCCAGGAGGCGGGGTGGTCTCCAGGCCTGGAACGACGCGGAACGGTCCGGGTAGCCGGACCGTCCGGCCAATGCTGGCTGGTCGAGTCGCCGTGCGACTCGACTTGTGGGCTCGCAGCCGGTCGCGACGTGACATGAGCGGATAGGCGCTGTTTGTGCCTGTGCGCGGGTTTGTAAATATATGCCGACTATCAGTCAGCTCGTTCGCCACGGGCGCAAGAAAATCGTCACGAAGACGAAGAGTCCGGCGCTCCAGGTCAGCCCGCAGAAACGGGGGGTCTGTGTGCGCGTGTTCACTCAGACGCCGAAGAAGCCGAACTCTGCGCTCCGTAAGGTGGCGCGCGTGCGGCTGACCAATGGCATCGAAGTTACGACCTATATCCCTGGCGTCGGGCACAACCTGCAGGAGCACTCGCTCGTGCTCATTCGGGGTGGGCGGGTCAAAGACCTTCCGGGCGTGCGCTATCACGTGGTGCGAGGCACGCTGGATGCCGTCGGTGTGCAGGGCCGCAAGCAGGGGCGGTCGAAGTATGGCGCGAAGCGCCCGAAACAATAGGCCGGCAGGTTAGTAGCAGGCGAAGGTTCAACGACATGCCACGCAGACGAGAAATTCAGAAGCGCGAACTGGCGGCCGATCCGCTCTACGGAAGCATACTGCTCAGCAAGTTCATTAACACGGTGATGAGCGGCGGTAAGCGCAGTACTGCGGAGCGCATTCTCTATCAGAGCTTCGACATCATCAAGGAGCGATCGGGTGACGATCCGCTCAAGGTGTTCAAGAAGGCACTCGATAACGTGAAGCCCAGTCTGGAAGTGAAGTCGCGGCGCGTGGGCGGTTCGAATTACCAGGTGCCGATCGAAGTAAATCCGAACCGCCGCCTGTCTCTGAGTATTCGGTGGCTGGTCAGTCATGCGCGGAACCGCGGCGACGGAAAAACGATGCAGGAGAAGCTTGCGAGCGAGCTGCTCGATGCGTCAAACCTGCGTGGCGGAGCCGTGAAGAAGCGCGAAGACACGCACCGCATGGCGGAGGCCAACAAGGCCTTCGCGCACTATCGCTGGTAGTCCAGGGCGTCTACACCGAACAACCGTATTGCAATGGCACGGCAAACATCGCTCGCCCAGACGCGGAATATCGGCATCATGGCTCACATTGATGCAGGTAAGACCACGGCGACAGAGAGGATTCTCTTCTACACCGGAATTACGTACAAGATTGGAGAAGTCCACGACGGCACGGCCGTCATGGACTGGATGGCGCAGGAGCAGGAACGCGGCATCACGATCACGTCTGCCGCGACCACCTGTTTTTGGCGGGACATCCGCATCAACATCATCGATACGCCTGGCCACGTCGACTTCACTGCCGAGGTCGAGCGCTCCCTTCGGGTCCTGGACGGCGCTTGCGCCGTGTTCGACGCCGTGTCTGGGGTTGAGCCCCAGTCAGAGACGGTATGGCGTCAGGCTGACAAGTACCGCGTCCCGCGCATTTGTTTCGTCAACAAGATGGATCGCGTCGGTGCCGACTTCAGGCGGACACTGGAGCAGATCGAGACGAAGCTCGGGGGTAACCCGATCGCCGTTCAGCTCCCCATTGGGAGTGAAGATAAGTTCCGCGGGGTGGTTGACCTCGTGCAGATGAAGGCGTTCACCTACGCGGATGAAACGATGGGCGCCGACTACGTCGTCGAAGGGATTCCCGCGGACATGCTTGCCGAGGTGAAGGTGTTCCGCGAGAAACTGATCGAGAAAGTCAGCGAACACGACGATGGACTCCTTGAGAAATATCTTCACGGTGAAGAGATTACCGAGGATGAGATCAAGGCGGTTCTGCGCCGGCGGCTGATCGAGTCGGTGCGGCATGAGTCCGCGCCGTTTGTGGTGGTCGTGTGTGGCTCGGCGTTCAAGAACAAGGGTGTGCAACCGCTGCTCGACGCTGTCGTCGACTATCTGCCGTCGCCCATCGACGTGCCCCCTATTACTGGGCTGGATCCTGACGCAAAGGAAGAGACGCTTCTCGAGCGCCCGGCAGCTGACGACGCGCCCTTCTCGGCGCTGGCCTTCAAGCTGATGACCGACCCGTTTGTCGGCCAGCTCACGTTCATTCGGGTGTATTCGGGTGTGCTCAAGTCGGGTTCGTCGGTCTACAACTCAATGAAGCAACGTACGGAGCGCGTGGGTCGCCTCTTGAAGATGCACGCGAATAAGCGTGAGGAGATCAAGGAGGTCTACGCGGGTGACATTGCAGCGGCCGTGGGTCTGAAGCACGTCAGTACGGGTGACACGCTGTGTGACGACAAACAGCCGGTCATCCTCGAGTCGATGGACTTTCCGGAGCCTGTCATTTCTCTCGCGATCGAGCCAAAGACGAAGAGCGATCAGGAAAAACTTGGCATCGGCCTGGCGAAGCTGATGGGTGAGGATCCGACCTTCCGCGTGAACACCGATGAACAGACGGGACAGGTGGTGATCGCTGGCATGGGCGAGTTGCATCTTGAGATCATCGTCGACCGTTTGAAGCGCGAGTTCAGCGTCGAGGCGAGCGTCGGGAAGCCGCAGGTTGCCTACAAGGAAACGCTGACGCGGCCCGCCGACGGTGAAATGAAATACGCCAAGCAGACGGGCGGCCGGGGCCAGTACGGGCACGTCAAGATTCATCTCTTCCCTGGCGAGCCTGGCACCGGCTACATCTTCGAGAACCACGTCACTCAGGGCTCGATTCCGAAGGAGTTCATCAAGCCGGTCGACGAGGGAATTAAGGAAGCGCTCACGCGCGGCGTGGTCGCGGGATATCCGATTGACGACGTGCGGATCGAGCTGTACGACGGCTCATTTCATGACGTCGACTCGTCGGAGATGGCCTTCAAGATCGCCGGTTCGATGGCGTTCCAGGTCGCGGCGAAGAAAGCGAAGCCGGTCCTGCTTGAGCCGATCATGAAGGTTGAGGTCGTTGTGCCGAAGGACAACATGGGCGACGTGATGGGTGATCTTACGGGCCGCCGTGGGCGCATTCAGTCGCAGGAAGATCGTGGTGGCACACAGATCATCAATGCGCGGGTGCCCCTGTCAGAGATGTTCGGGTACGCGACGGATCTCCGCTCGCGCACGCAGGGTCGCGCCACCTATTCGATGCATTTCGAACGCTACGAACAGGCGCCTCGGAACGTCAGTGAAGAAGTGATCGCCCGTATTCAGGGCACCAAGTAACGGAGCACATCGCGATGGCGAAAGAGAAATTTGACCGTTCGAAGCCGCACGTCAACGTGGGGACAATCGGGCACATCGACCACGGGAAGACGACCTTGACGGCGGCCCTGACCAAGGTGGCGGCGGACCGGGGGTGGGCGAAGTATGTGCCGTATGACGAGGTGGCGAAAGCGTCGGAGTCCCAGGGGCGTCGGGACGCGACGAAGATTCTGACGATTGCGTCGAGCCACGTGGAGTATGCGACGGAGAACCGGCACTACGCGCACGTGGACTGTCCGGGGCACGCCGACTACATCAAGAACATGATCACGGGCGCGGCGCAGATGGACGGGGCGATTCTGGTGGTGAGTGCGACCGACGGGCCGATGCCGCAGACGCGGGAGCACGTGCTGCTGGCGCGGCAGGTGAACGTGCCGCATCTGGTGGTGGCGCTGAACAAGGTGGACGCGGTGGACGACCCGGAGCTGCTGGACCTGGTGGAGTTGGAGGTGCGGGAGCTGCTGTCGAGCTACGGGTTCCCTGGGGATGACATCCCGGTCGTGCGGGTGAGCGCGCTGCAGGCGTTGGAGGGGGAAGGGGACGGGGTCGAGAGCATCGTGAAGCTGATGGAGGCGCTGGACACGGCGGTGCCGTTGCCGGAGCGGGACGTGGACAAGCCGTTCATGATGCCGATTGAGGACGTGTTCTCGATTTCGGGCCGCGGCACGGTGGTGACGGGGCGGATTGAGCGGGGCACGGTGAAGGTCGGGGAAGACATCGAGATTGTGGGATTCAAGCCGACGGCGAAGAAGGTGGTGACGGGCGTCGAGATGTTCCGGAAGCTGCTGGATGCCGGGGTCGCGGGGGACAACGTCGGCGTGCTGTTGCGCGGGGTGGAGAAGACGGACGTGGAGCGCGGCCAGGTGCTGGCCAAGCCCGGGTCGATGCAAGCGCACACGAAGTTCAAGGGCGAGGTGTACATCCTGTCGAAGGAAGAGGGGGGGCGGCACACCCCGTTTTTCAACGGCTACCGGCCGCAGTTCTACATCCGGACGACAGATGTGACGGGCATCCTGAAGTTGCCGGAAGGGGTGGAGATGGTGATGCCGGGGGACAACACGGCGATCACGGGCGAATTGATTACCCCGGTGGCGATCGAGAAGGGCAGCAAGTTCGCCATTCGTGAGGGTGGGCGCACGGTCGGCGCTGGCACCATCACCGAGATCACTGAGTAGACTCGATTCCAGAGCCCACAGGATTCAGCAATGGCAATGTTCAGCGACAAGATTCGGATCCGCCTCAAGGCCTACGACTCGCGCATTCTCGACCAGTCCACTGGTGAGATCGTCGAGACGGCCAAGCGCACTGGCACGCGATTGGCGGGACCGATTCCACTGCCGACATCGAAGAACAAGTGGACGGTACTTCGTTCACCGCACGTCGACAAGAAATCGCGTGAGCAGTTCGAGATTCGGACGCATAAGCGGTTGATCGACATCTTTGAGCCGACGCCTCAGACGGTGGATGCGCTCATGAAGCTGGACCTTCCGGCCGGCGTGGATGTGGAGATCAAGGCGTTTGGAAAGGAACACGGGAAGTAAGTGTTTCGATCCGCAGGAAACTGACATGGTGACAGGACTGATTGGTAAGAAGGTCGGGATGACGCAGCTCTTCGCCGCGGACGGGACCGTCCAGCCGGCGACGGTGCTCAAGGCGGGACCATGCGTCGTCGTGCAGGCCAAGACGCTTGAGCATGACGGGTACGAGGCGGTTCAGCTCGGGCTCGTCGAGGCCAAGCCGACGAAAGAGAACAAGCCGTCACAGGGCCACTTCAAGAACGCTGGCGTGCCTGCCACGCGCGTGCGCCGCGAACTCAAGCTTGTGGCGGGTGGTGATCCACTGAAGGCTGGCGATCCGGTAAACGTATCGATATTCGCCGACGGTGACCGTGTCGACGTCATCGGGACGAGCCGAGGTAAAGGTTTTCAGGGCGTCGTCAGGCGGCACCATTTCGCGGGTGGGAAGAGCTCGCATGGCTCGATGCATCACAGGGCGCCAGGTTCCATTGGGCAATCGTCCTACCCGTCACGTGTCCTGAAGGGGATGCGCATGGGTGGCCACATGGGTAATGCCCGGGCGACGGTGCGCAACCTGAAGGTGATTCGCGTCGACCCGGAGAACCACCTCCTGCTCGTCGAGGGCGCGGTGCCTGGCGGGCCGAACGGCATCCTGATGATCCGAAAGGCAATCGCGGCGAAGCAGGTCCGCGTGGCCCAGGTGGATCCGGTGAAGAAAAAGGGCAGGAGATAGCCATGACGGTTGACGTCGTCAATCAGCAGAACGAAAAGGTCGGGTCTGTCGACCTGCGTGATGAGGTGTTTGGCGGTCGGATTAAGACGGACCTGATTCATGAGTCGGTTGTGCGCGCCAATGCCGCTGACCGGCGAGGCACCCACGCGACGAAGACACGAGCCATGGTGAGCGGCACCGGCAAGAAGCCTTGGCGGCAGAAGGGGACCGGTCGTGCCCAGGTGGGTGAGGCGCGGAATCCGCTATGGCGGAAGGGCGGCGTGGTGTTTGGTCCGCAGCCGCGAAGCTATGACTACCATCTCCCGAGGAAAGTCGAGAAAGGAGCGCTCCGTGCAGCACTCTCGCAGAAACTGCGAGATGGGCAGGTCATCGTCGTCGATGCGTTGAGCGTGAACGAGATCAGGACCAAGGCCGCAGCAGAGATGCTGCAGCAGCTGGGTATCGACGGCAGGGCGTTGCTTGTGGATTTGAAGCCGGAAGACAAGCTGTCGTTGTCTGTGCGCAATATCGAAGGCGTCCGGGTGCTGCCGAGTAATCGCGTGAGCGCCAGGGACGTTATGAACACGCGGCGCGTCGTGCTGACGCGGGCCGCCATCGAGAAGCTTCAGGACGCGTTGGGGTGATCATGAAACTGACTGAAGTCATCCGGCGGCCGATTATCACCGAGAAGACGACCGTCATCCGCGAGGATGGCCAGACACTCGTGTTCCAGGTCGCGAAAGAGGCCAACAAGATCGACGTGAGGCGGGCTGTAGAGACGCTGTTCGGGTCCAAGGTGGCGAGCGTGCGAACCTCGATAGCGCACGGCAAGATGAAGCGCCAGGGCAGGTACGTGGGACAGCGCTCGGACTGGAAGAAGGCGTACGTGAAGCTGCGGGAAGGCGAGAAGCTTCCGGAATTCCTGCAAGGGGCGTAGTCAGAAATGCCAATTCGAAAATTTAATCCGACCTCGCCCGGCACGCGGTTCCGGACAGCGCAGATCACCGGAGAGATTACGGCGAGCGAGCCCTATCGTCCGTTGACCGAAAAGCTGAATCGTTCTGGTGGCCGAAATAATCGAGGTCGCCTGACATCGTGGTGGCGCGGAGGCGGGCACAAGCGGCTCTATCGGATTATCGACTTCAAGCGAGATAAGAAGGACGTGCCCGGGACGGTGTCGACCATCGAGTACGATCCGAATCGCTCAGCGCGGATTGCGCTGATTGCCTACGCAGACGGTGAGAAGCGGTACATCTTGCAGCCGGCAGGCGTCAAAGTTGGCGATACGGTGATCGCGGGCGAGGGCGTCGACATCCTGCCTGGCAATTGCCTGCCGCTCAAGAATATTCCGCTCGGCACACAGATCCACAACGTGGAGCTTCGGCCAGGAAAGGGCGGACAGATCGCGCGTAGCGCAGGGTCGTCCGTACAGCTCGTCGCTCGCGAAGGGGAGTACGCCTCCGTCAAAATGCCGTCGCGCGAAATTCGTAAAATCCTCGTTCAGTGCGTCGCGACGATTGGCCAGGTCGGGAATCTTGATCATGAGAACGTGTCGATGGGGAAGGCCGGTCGGAATCGCTGGCTCGGACGGCGGCCACACGTGCGTGGCGTTGCGATGAATCCAGTTGATCACCCGCTTGGTGGCGGCGAGGGCAGGTCGTCGGGCGGACGCCACCCGGTGTCGCCGTGGGGGCAGCCAGCGAAAGGTTTCAAGACGCGTCATCGCAAAGAAACGGATCGGTTCATTGTCAAGCGGAGAACGAAGTAGAGGAGGCCTGAAGGCCTTCACCACGGAACGCTATGAGTAGATCAGTAAAGAAGGGTCCGTTTGTCGACACGGCGCTGCTCGAGAAGCTCGAGTCGCTGAACCGGGCCAATGAGAAGAAGATCATCAAGACGTGGTCGCGCCGCTCGACCGTGACTCCGGAGATGGTCGGGCACACGATGGCCGTTCACAACGGGAAGAAGTTTATTCCCGTCTACGTGACCGAGAACATGGTGGGGCACAAACTCGGAGAGTTTGCGCCAACTCGCACATTCAAGGGGCACACGACGAAGACCGAGAAGGCGGCGGGTCCGGGGACGAGAAAATGATCGAAGCGCAGGCGATTGCGCGCGGCATTCGGACGTCGGCCCAGAAGGCGGGCCTGGTGCTCGAACTGATTCGCGGGAAGGATGTGAATCAGGCGCTGGCCACCTTGCAGTTCACGCGCAAGGCGATCGCGCGTGAGATTGCCAAGGTGCTGCGCTCCGCGGTCGCCAACGCACAGCAGAAAGATGGGTTCGGTGGGGACGTTGAGCGCTTGTACGTGGTGGCGTGTTACGCCAACCAGGGACCGTCTATGAAGCGCGTGCGTCCAGCTCCGATGGGACGCGCGTTTCGTATCGTGAAGCGCACGGCCCATCTGACGGTGCGTGTGGCGGAGCGGCCACTCAAAGTGGCGCGTGTGATTGAGGATAGCGAGGTGAAGGCGGGCGCCCGGCCGGCGCGCGCACGCAGAACGAAGGCTGGTGGCGCAACGCGCGCGAAGAAGACGACGGCGCGGAAGGCCGCGTCAGCGAAAGCGTAAACGGTGGACGGAGGCCCGGGGCCTCCACGAAGGAGACGACATAGTGGGCCAGAAGGTTCACCCCTACGGGTTTCGGCTTGGCTTCAACAAGACCTGGCGCTCGCGCTGGTTCTCGGATCGTGACTACGCGAAGTTGCTTCATGAGGATCTCGCGCTTAGGCGGGACTTGAAGACGCGGTTCGCCCACGCCGGCGTGTCTCGCATCGAGACCGAGCGCGCCGCGAACAAGTTGAAGATCGACATTTACACGTCCCGGCCTGGGATCATCATTGGCCGTAAGGGCACGGAAGTCGACAAACTGAAACAGGAGATCCAGAAGGATACGAGCCGCGAGGTCTTCATCAATATTCAGGAAATCCAGAAGCCAGAGCTTGAGGCACAACTGATTTCGGAATCCGTGGCTGTGCAGCTGGAGAAGCGTGTGGCCTTCCGACGCGCGATGCGTAAGGCGGTGGAGTCAGCGCTCCGTTTTGGCGCGCGCGGTATCAAGGTGCGCGTGTCCGGGCGGTTGAACGGCGCGGAGATCGCGCGCTCAGAGTGGTATCTGCACGGTCAGCTGCCGCTGCAGACGCTGCGGGCGGATATCGATTACGGCTTTGCCGAGGCAGGTACGACCTACGGAAAGATTGGCGTCAAGGTGTGGCTCTACAAGGGCGAGCGCTTGGTGCCGCGCGTGGGCCGAGATGAAGAGTATCGCGACAGGGCGCCGCGTCGCCCGGCTCGCGCGTAGAGCGATCCGCCGCGCAACGAGGGGTAAACGAAGATGTTGATGCCGAAAAAGGTCAAGTTCCGCAAGGTACAGCGTGGACGTATGGCCGGGAAGGCGTGGCGCGGATCGGACGTGTCGTTCGGTGACTACGGCCTGAAGGCGATGGAGCCATGCTGGCTGACCGCCCGCCAGATTGAGGCAGCGCGCGTGGCGATGACCCGCTTCATCAAACGCGGCGGCAAGATTTGGGTGCGCGTGTTCCCGTCGAAGCCGATTACGAAGAAGCCGCAGGAAACGCGCATGGGTAAGGGCAAGGGAGCACCTGACCAGTGGGTGTGTGTGGTTCGCCCTGGCTGCATCATGTTCGAGATGGAGGGCGTCGGCGAAGCAGATGCGCGCCGTGCGATGCAGCTGGCCTCGGCGAAGCTGCCGATCAAGACGAAGTTCGCCACGCGCTTTGCGCAGGAGCACGCGTCATGAAGGCGACAGATATTCGCGAACTCACGGTGGACGACCTGCGCGGGCGTGTGAAAGAGCTGGAGGATCAGATCTTCCGGTTTCGGATCCAGAAGTCGATGGGGCAGCTTGAGGCGCCTGGCAAAGCTCGAGATCTTCGACGCGACTTGGCCCGCATGAATACGATTCTTCGGGAGAAGGAACTCCAGGCAGCAGCGACATAGAGACGGACCCCGAGTCTCCCATAGGACTGATATGAGCGTGAAAGCACAACTGACCGGCACTGTGGTCAGCGACAAGATGGAAAAAACCGTGCTGGTGGCTGTCGAGCGGCAGGTACGGCACGGACTCTACGGTAAGAGCCAGCGCAAGACCTCGAAGTTCGTTGCGCACAACGAGGACAACGAGGCCAGGGTCGGCGATACCGTCGCCATCGCCGAGACCAGGCCGCTGAGTCGTCGTAAGCGTTGGATCGTGATGCGAGTGGTCGCCAAGGCGCCAGTAGTTTAGGAGACCGCCATGATCCAGATGCAAACCGTCCTCGACGTTGCCGACAACTCCGGCGCGCGGAAGATCAAAGTGATCAGCGCACTCGGCGGCTCAACAGGGCGTTATGCGCGACTAGGCGATCTCGTCACGGCGTCGGTCAAGGAGGCCACACCGGATGGCACGGTCAAGAAGGGGCAGGTCGTCAAGGCGGTGATCGTGCGGACAGCCAAGGAACAGCGTCGGACTGATGGCACGTATATACGCTTCGATCGGAACGCAGCTGTGCTGGTCAACGATCAGAATGAGCCGATCGGGACTCGCGTCTTCGGGCCGGTCGCGCGGGAGCTGCGCCAACGCCGATTCATGAAGATTATTTCGCTCGCACCAGAGGTGCTCTAGGACGATGGCGAAACTGCAAACACCGATCCGGCGCAACGATACCGTTGTCGTGACGGTAGGTAAAGACAACGGGAAGCGGGGACGCGTACTGAAGGTGCTTCCGGCGAGGAATCGCCTGATCGTGGAGGGTGTGAACATCATCAAGCGCCACACGCGCCCGAATCCTCAGAAGAATATCAAGGGCGGCGTCGTCGAGCGTGAAGCCTCATTGCACGCGAGCAACGTCCAGCTGGTGTGCCCCGAGTGCAGCACGATGACCCGCGTCGGTCACCGAATCCTGAACGACGGGCGAAAAGTGCGGTTCTGCCGCAAGTGCGAGGGAGTAGTCGACAAATGAACCGCTTGAAGGACCGGTACCAGACAGACGTTGCCCCGACACTCAAGAAAGAGTTCGGCTACACGAATGTGATGGCAATTCCGAAGATCGAGAAAATTGTCGTCAACATGGGTCTTGGCGAGGCGGCGCAGAACGCGAAGCTGGCTGATGTCGGGGCCGATGAGCTTGGCCGCATTACGGGTCAGAAGGCTGTGATTCGGATGGCGACGAAGGCGATCGCACAGTTCAAGCTCCGACAAGGCATGCCGGTGGGTGCCATGGTGACGCTGCGCGGCGAGCAGATGTACGAGTTTCTTGATCGCCTCATGAGTATCGCGTTGCCGCGTGTCCGCGACTTTCGGGGGCTGTCACCGAAGGGGTTCGATGGCCGAGGAAACTATACGCTCGGTCTGCGGGACCAGTTGCTCTTTCCGGAAATCGATTACATGAAGGCTGACAAAGCTCGCGGTATGAACGTGTCCGTGGTGACTACGGCGCGGACCGATGAAGAGGCCCGCAAGCTGCTGCAGTTGCTCGGAATGCCTTTCAGGACAAACTAACTATGGCCACGACTGCAAAGATCGCCAGGGAAGCTAAACCGCCGAAGTATCAGGTTCGCCTCCGTAACCGCTGTAAGTTGTGCGGCCGGCCGCGGGCCTTCATGCGCAAGTTCTCGCTGTGCCGCCTGTGCTTCCGTAAGCTGGCGCTCGACGGCGACGTAACGGGCGTGACGAAAAGCTCCTGGTAACACTCCCGGCGACACAATCCCGGACCTCAACGTCGGGGATTGGAGCGGGAGCTCGACGTTAGCGAGAGAGAACAAAAAGATGACCGATCCGATTTCTGACATGCTCACGCGCATCCGTAACGCGGTGTCCGCTAAACACACACGTGTTGACATGCCGGCCAGCAAGCTCAAGGTGGAGATCGCGCGGATCCTCCAGGACGAGGGATACATTCAGGGCTTTCGGCTCGGTGAAGAGCCGGCTGATAGAGTCGGCCGCCAGCCCCGGCACGTGATCCGGGTCTTCTTGAAGTACGGTCCCCGCGGCGAGAAGGTCATCAGCGGGATTCAGCGAATCAGCCGCCCCGGTCGGCGCGTCTACCTCGGTGTTGAGGACGTACCCACCGTGCTCGGTGGGCTGGGCACGAATATTTTGACGACCTCGCGCGGGGTGATGACCGGACGGGCGGCACGGAAGGCCGGCGTCGGTGGAGAGGTCCTCTGTAACGTGTGGTAGCGCTTTAGGTTCCTGGCGCTGGCCGGAACCCAAAGCCAACAGGGTTCAACATGTCTCGAATTGGTAAGAAGCCGATCCCGATTCCGAAGGGCGTGACCGTGACGGTCGGGCCCGATGCGGTCGAAGTGCAGGGCCCGAAGGGCAAGCTGCGGCAGGTGTTACCTCCTGGCGTCGCCTTTGCGATGGAGGACGGCACGCTGGTGGCGAAGTTGCAGAACGAGGAATTGCGAAAGTTCCACGGGCTGGCACGCAGTCTCGTCGCCAACGCGGTGACTGGTGTCGCCGAAGGGTTCAAGAAAGAGTTGGACATCGTTGGTATCGGTTACCGGGCCGAAGTGAAGGGTACCCAGGTGCACTTCGCGCTGGGGTACTCGCATCCGATCGTGCTCGACATCCCCACGGGGATTGATATTGCGATCGAAAAGCAGACGCACATTACGGTCACCGGCGCCGACTGCCAGAGAGTTGGTCAGGTCGCAGCGGATATCCGGCAGATGCGCAAGCCAGACCCGTACAAGCAGAAGGGCGTGCGCTACACCGGCGAAGTACTGAAGAAGAAGGTCGGCAAGACCGGTGCGTAGTGAGGCCGCAGGTCTCGAGCCCGGGGTGAACCAGGAGCGAGGGGTCGGGAGCCGACAAGGATCGATATGAGGATCAAGACCAGAGAAGATCGGCGTGACCGGATTAAGTACCGGATTCGCAGGCGCGTCCGTGGGGTCGGGGACCGTCCGCGTCTCACGGTGTACCGCAGCGTTGCGCACATCTACGTGCAGGTCATCGACGACATGACCGGCCGGACGATTGCGTCGGCATCGAGCGTCGAGCCGTCCGTGAAGGGCGTGTTTAAAACGCAGGCCAAGGGTGGCAATATCGCCGGAGCCCAGGCCATTGGTAAGACCATCGCCGAGCGGTTGCGGGAGAAGGGTGTGACGCGGGTGGTCTTCGATCGCAACGGATTCCTCTATCACGGGCGCGTGAAGGCAGTGGCCGACGCGGCGCGCGAAGCAGGTCTGGAGTTTTAGTGTGGCAATGATGAATCGCGATCGCGAAAAGATCGACGCGACACAGCTGGACATCAAGGACACGGTGGTGTCGATTAACCGCGTGACCAAGGTGGTCAAGGGCGGCAAGAACCTGAGTTTCAGCGCGCTCGTGATCGTTGGCGACGGGCTGGGTGTCGTGGGATTCGGCGTTGGCAAGGCCAAGGAAGTACCGTCGGCGATCAAGAAGGGTATCGAGGCGGCCAAGAAGAATCTGATCCAGGTGCCGTTCAGGGGCACAACCATTCCGCACCAGGTCGTCGGGCGATTCGGGGCAGGAAGCGTACTGCTGAAGCCGGCCCCGGAGGGCACTGGTCTCATTGCCGGCGGCGCCGTACGCGCGGTGGTGGAGGCGGCAGGGATTCAGAACCTCATGACGAAGTCGCTCGGGTCGGCGAACCCGCACAATGTCGTGCGCGCCACCTTTTCTGGATTGATGGACCTGAAGGATCCCGCTCAAGTGGCACGGTTCCGCGGCAAGGAAGAATCCGATTTGGTCGGGGCGTAGTCGGGGCATTACATGGCGAAGAAATCTGGACGGAAGGCGGCGTTGAAGCGTCTGAAGGTTACGCTGGTTCGTAGTCCTATCGGTTTCAACAAGACACAGGGTAAGACGGTGGAGGGCATGGGCCTCCGCCGAATTCGCCACACCGTCGAATTGCTGGATACGCCCGAGACACGTGGCATGCTGCTCAAAGTGCGCCACCTCGTCACGGTGACGGAGCGAGGTTAGCGATTTGCGATACGGGATGGGTTGTTTGCGGTACGAGTTCGCCGTCACGGGTGAGGAAAAGAATGGACCTCAGTAATCTGAAGCCGGCCGATCGGTCGAAGTTTTCGAAGAAGCGTGTAGGTCGCGGCCAAGGATCGGGCACCGGCACGCAGGCGGGGCGTGGCCACAAGGGCGCGCAATCCCGGTCGGGCTTCAAGTTCAAGCGAGGCTTCGAGGGCGGCCAGATGCCGCTGCACCGGCGGCTCCCGAAGCGCGGGTTTCATAACCCATTTCGCATCGAGTACGCCGTCGTCAACCTCGATACGTTGGGCGATCGGTTCGAGGCCGGTACGGTCGTCACGCCAGAGCTGCTCCGTGAGCGGGGCGTGGTTCGCAGTAGCCGCCAGCCTGTGAAGGTGCTGGGGCGCGGCGACATTGCCAAGAAACTGACTGTGCGAGCCCACAAGTTCAGTGGCAAGGCTGCGGAGAAGATTGCCGCGGCCGGTGGGGCCACCGAGGTATTGTCCTCCTGAGAGCCGATTCGAGGGGCTGGCTGAGTTGATCAACGATGGATAACGCGCTAAAGAATCTATTCGCCGTCGCTGACCTGCGTAACCGTGTGCTCTTTACACTGGCGCTTCTCGGCGTGTACCGCGTGGGCAGCCATATCCCGACTCCTGGCGTCAATACCGAGGCGCTCGCCATTCTGGCTGAGCAGACCGCGAACACGATGTTCGGTCTGTATGACATGTTCTCCGGTGGGAACCTGTCGCAGGTCACGATTTTTGCACTCGGTGTCATGCCGTACATCAGCGCGTCGATCATTCTTCAGCTTCTGACCGTTGTCTGGCCGACGCTTGAGCGCATCTCGAAGGAAGGTGAGCTGGGGCGGCGAAAGATCACCCAGTACACACGGTACCTGACGTTGGCGCTGGCGTTCGTGCAATCACTCGGGATCTCGTTCTTCCTGGAGCGTCAAACCGAGATTGCTGGTGGTCTTCCGCTCGTATACGTCCCGGGCTGGGGCTTCCGGTTCATGTGCGTCCTCACGCTCACGACTGGGACGATGTTCATCATGTGGCTGGGCGAACAGATCACCGAGCGCGGTATCGGCAATGGTATGTCGCTGCTGATCTTCGCAGGCATCGTCGTCGGACTACCGTCGGCGGTGTTGACCACATTTGACCAGATGCGTACCGGACAGATCAGCCTGCTGCGGATCGTGTTTCTGGTCGTGATGATGGTGGCGGTCGTCAGCGCCATTATTTTCGTCGAGCGCGGTCACCGACGTATTACGGTGCAGTACGCGAAGCGCGTCGTGGGGCGCCGGCAGTACGGTGGCTCGAGTACGCACATTCCACTGAAGGTGAACACCGGGGGCGTCATACCGGTGATTTTCGCCTCGTCCATTCTGGCGTTCCCGGCGACAATCGCCGCGATGTTCGAGAGTGGCTCTGTGGGGCGTACGGTCGCCGATCAGCTCGCATACGGCATGCCGCTCTACAATCTGATGTACGTCGGCGGCATTATTTTCTTCTGCTACTTCTATACAGCCATTATTTTCAACCCAGACGACGTGGCTGAGAACATGCGGAAGTATGGCGGGTTTATTCCTGGTATCCGACCTGGCAAGCGTACGGCTGAGTACATCGATACGATTCTGGCTCGCCTGACTCTGGTTGGCGCGCTCTACTTGTCGGCTGTCGCGATTCTGCCAGAGTTCCTGTTGACCGGTTTCAGAGTCGCGCCGATTCCGTTTGTAGGAGAGCAGCTTGACGCGCTGTTGCCGCTCTGGGTGACGCAAGGCGTGGGCATTACGTTCTTCTTTGGTGGCACGTCGCTCCTGATCGTTGTCGGTGTGGCGATGGACACTGTGAATCAGGTGGAATCGCAGCTCATCATGCGCCATTACGATGGCTTCATGAAGAAGACTCGGATTCGAGGGCGTCGCGGGTAGCGGAGTATGGTACTGAACGTCGTCATGTTGGGAGCCCCAGGGGCAGGCAAGGGCACGCAGGCGGAGCGGTTAGCGCAGGCACGCGGCCTGCCGAAGATTTCGACGGGTGACATTCTTCGCCAGGGGGTGAAAGATCGCCTGCCGGTGGCACTTCTGGCGAAAGAGAAGATGGATCGCGGCGAACTCGTTGACGATGACACGATAGTCGCCATCGTCCGAGATCGACTGGTACGTTCAGACACCGACGCGGGATTTATTCTAGATGGGTTTCCACGCACTGTCCCTCAGGCGCGTGCCCTCGATGCCATCATGGACGAAAGGGGAAAGGGCCCGCTGCTCGTCGTTGACATCGTGGTGCCGGACGGTGATCTGGTGCGTCGGTTGTCAGGTCGCCGAATTTGCTCGAAGTGCGGCACGAACGCCGAACCGTCAGAGGATGAGGAAGCTGCGTGCCGGCGTTGTGGTGGCACCCTTGTCCATCGTGCGGACGATAAGGAGGCGGTCGTACTCGAGCGACTCCGGATCTACGCGCACGAGACCAAGCCGTTGGTCGAGTATTACAGCGCGCGGCCCACATTCTGCGCGGTCAACGGGAAGCAGACACCCGAACAGGTGGCGCAGGAGCTGAGTGCGATGATCGATGCTGCGGCGTCTCGATCTGGCTCGGTGGTGGAGGCGAGGGGAGCAGAAGGTCGATGATCGTGTGCCGGTCGAAGGCCGAGATTCAGAAGCTTCGACGGGTCAACCAGCTTGTCGGCAGGATTCTCACCGAGCTTCGGCAGATGGTTGTGCCCGGTGTGACGACCGAAGAGATCGATGCGTCTGCCGAAGCGTTGGTACGTAAGGCCGGCGCCGAGCCCGCGTTCAAGGGATATCACGGGTTTCCCGCGACCGTGTGCGCGTCGGTGAACGAGCAAGTCGTCCATGGGATTCCATCGGCGCGCCAGTTGGTTGAGGGCGATGTGCTCTCGCTCGACATGGGTGCGAAGCTTGACGGATTCTATGGAGACTGCGCCGTGACGGTGCCGGTTGGGGGTGTGTCGACGGATGCCGCGCGGCTATTGCAGGTCACGGAGACCGCCTTGTTTCACGGAATCGAGGCCGTGAAGCCAGGGGCTCGAGTCTCGGACATCGGTGCCGCTGTTCAGGCGCATGTTGAGGCGCACGGATTTTCCGTGGTCCGCGAGTTCGTCGGTCACGGCATTGGGACCTCGCTGCACGAGGAGCCGCAGATCGCGAACTACGGTCCAGCGGACCGAGGGCCGCGTTTGGCCGAGGGTATGGCTCTGGCGATCGAGCCGATGGTGAACGCCGGGGCGGCGGCAGTGAAGGTCTTGAGTGACGGTTGGACGGCCGTGACGCGCGATGGCTCGCTGTCCGCTCACTTCGAGCACACGATCGTGGTGGCGGATGGCGGAGTCGAGATTTTGACGCTGCTGGACGCGGACGCGGCGAGGACGCGGGAGTTGCTGGCGATCAACGGCTAGTGGTGCGGGATGTGTTGTTTAAGGATGAAGTGCCGCTGTGGATGAATCGTCACTCGCGGGTCACGAGTCGCTGACGCAAGAGGGGATCGTGGTTGCACAGTTGCCGAGTGGTCTGTATCGCGTGGGCATTGAGGGGAGTGGGCAGATCACGGCGCATGTTGGTGGCGGTCTTGAGAGAAATTTTGTGCGACTCCTGGTTGGTGACCGAGTCGTAGTGGAACTGACGCCGCGGGATCTGACGCGCGGCAGGATCATCGGGAAGGCGTAGGTCATGAAGGTCAGAGCATCAGTGAAACGCATGTGCGTCAAATGCAAGATTGTCCGCCGCGAAGGGGTGGTCCGGGTTATTTGCACCAACCCCAAGCACAAGCAGAGGCAGGGATAAGCGATGGCACGAATTGCAGGTGTCGACCTTCCGCGCACGAAGCGGGTTGAGGTTGGCCTCACATACATTTACGGCATCGGACGGAAACGATCCAATGACGTCCTGGGCGCGGCAGGGGTGAGCCCCGATATCCGTGTGAAGGATCTGTCGGAAGACGACGTTCGTAAGATCAGTCGCGTCCTGGAGGATGCGGGCGGCATCGAGGGAGATCTCCGGAAGGAGGTCACGATGAACATTAAGAGATTGATGGAGATCGGCTGCTATCGTGGCCTGCGCCATCGCCGGAACCTGCCGGTTCACGGCCAACGCACCAAGACCAACGCGCGTACCCGAAAAGGGCCGCGCAGGGGCGCGGTCGCAAGGAAGAAGACGGTGTGATGCATGGCCAAGACTGACGCGGACGGCGGAAAAAAGGGCGACGGGGGCAAAAAGGCGCCCCGGAAAGCGTTTAAGAAACGCGGCGAGAAGCGGGTGGTGCATCATGGGTTCGTGCACATCAGGGCCTCGTTCAATAACACGCATATCACGATTACCGATACCGAGGGCAACGTGATCGCGTGGTCAAGCGCGGGCGGCATCGGCTTCAAGGGGTCGCGGAAGGGGACGCCGTTTGCGGCGACTCAGGCTGCCATCAACGCCGGCAATGCAGCCAAGACCTACGGTTTGCGGTCGGTGGAGGTGCTGGTCAAGGGGCCGGGTTCGGGGCGCGAGTCAGCGATTCGGGCACTGCAGACCGTCGGCATCGATGTAAAGTCGATTCGCGACGTCACCCCGATTCCCCACAACGGCTGCCGCCCCACCAAGCGTCGTCGCGTCTAGGAGAGGATTGAACGAATGGCTCGATACATCGGACCTGTCTGCCGGCTGTGCCGTCGCGAAGGAATGAAGTTGTTCCTCAAAGGCGAGCGCTGTTACACCGAAAGATGTGCGATTGAAAAGCGTAACTTCCCCCCTGGACAGCACGGCAAGTCGCGGCGGCCAAAGATGGCTGGCTACGGGGTGCAGCTGCGCGAGAAGCAGAAGGTGAAGCGTATCTACGGCGTCCTCGAAGACCAGTTCCGTCGTTATTTCGGCCAGGCCGAGCGCACGCGGGGCATCACGGGTGAGACGCTGCTGCAGTTGCTCGAGCGCCGGCTCGACAACGTGACATACCGCCTTGGTTTTGCGACGTCACGGCCGCAGGCGCGGCAGCTGGTGCGACACGGGCATTTCACCGTCAACGGTCGCAAGGTAAATATTCCGTCGTTTTCGGTGAAGCCTGGTGATGTTGTGGCGATCCGGCAGAGCAGTCGGGAGACCGCATCGGTTCTTCACGCGCTTGAGGAAGTGAAGGGCCGCGGTGTCCCTGGCTGGCTGGAGTTCGATGCCGAGGCGTTGTCTGGAAAGATCGGGTCGATTCCGACCAGGGAGCAGATCAACCTGCCAGTGCAGGAACAGCTCATCGTCGAGCTCTATTCGAAGTAGTGGTCTGACGGCGCCGCTGTCGAGGCGGCCGTCGAACCAGCGCAGTCCGGGCGGCTCCGACGGCCCGGCATCGCACCCGTCAGCCCGCAGCTTTTCGGACCTGCAGCGGGAGGCTGGCGGACAAGACTCGCAGGTCTGGAGGCCGGGGCTGCCGGCCCGTTAGCGAAAGGTATACGCACATGCTCTGGAAGAGTTTTCAGCGTCCGAAGCGACTTGAGTTCGAGCGCGATACGCTTACTGACCGATTCGGCCGATTCTATGCACAGCCCTTCGAACGTGGGTTCGGCACCACGATCGGTAACGCGCTTCGACGGGCGTTGCTGTCGTCGATCGAAGGGGCGGCGATTACGGCGGTCAAGATCGACGGGGTGCTGCATGAGTTCTCGCCGATTCCCGGCGTCGTCGAGGATGCCACCGACATCATCCTGAACCTCAAGCAGATTCCACTGAAGCTGCACGTGGACCACACCAAAACGCTCTACGTGCGCGTCGACAAGGCGGGCATCGTCAGGGCGAAGGACATCGAGGGCGATGCGGATGTGGAGATCCTGGAGCCGGAAGCGCACATTGCCACGGTGTCAGAGGGTGGAAAGCTCCACATGGAGCTGCGCATGAAGCGTGGTCGCGGCTATGTCTCGGCGGACAAGAATTTCGACGAGGACCTGGGTATCGGTTGGGTGCCAGTGGACTCGGTGCATTCGCCGGTCAAGAAGGTGAATTACCTTGTGGAAGCCGCGCGGCTCGGCCAGACGACCGACTATGACAAGCTGACTCTTGACGTCTGGACCAACGGCTCGGTCACGGCGCAGGACTCCGTGTCGCTTGCCGCGAAGCTGATTCGTGACCATCTGAACATTTTTATCAACCTGGAGGAGGTGGTCGATCCGGCTCAGGAGGCCCCTGCCGATCAGGTGTCTGTGGGCACAGCGAACGACAACCTCGACAAGAGCGTTGAAGAGCTTGAGCTGTCGGTGCGGTCGTATAACTGTTTGAAGAACGCGAATATCCGGACGATTAGAGAACTGGTTCAGAAGACGGAAGCGGAGATGCTTCGGACCAAGAACTTCGGCCGGAAGTCGCTCAACGAGATCAGGGAAATCCTCCACACGATGGGGCTTGGTCTCGGAATGCGGCTCGACCCGCCGGTGCAAGAGGCGCTGGCGCACGACGAATAGTGGCGGCGCAGTTCAGTCTCTAGTCTTTCGTTCCGGGCGCTGGTCTCGTGCCGGCGATTGCGGCCGGAGGGCAGAGACGCCAGCGACACCAGAGACTTGGGCGAAGATCAGAGACGGCATAGAGTCCACAATGAGACACAACGTTGCACATCGAAAACTCGGGCGCGTCACGGAGCATCGCCTTGCCTTGCTCCGCAATCAGGCCATCGCGTTGTTACGGCACGAGCGGATCGAGACGACGATGCCAAAGGCGAAGGAACTCCGGCCGTTTGTCGAGCGTTTGATCACCGTCGCCATTCGGGGCGTGGCGGCCGACGACGCCGCCGGCAAGACACTGCAGGCACGAAGGATGGTGCTGGCGGACCTGCCGGACAAGGACGTGGTCGGCAAGCTGTTCGAGACGATCGCTCCGCGCTTCGCCGATAGGCCTGGTGGCTATACTCGGATACTTCGCGTGGGATTTCGTCGCGGCGACGCCGCGGAGGTCGCCCAAATAGAGCTCGTGGGTAGCGAGTACGATCCGAGCACGGCAGAGGCAAAAACTGGCGACAAGGAAGATGCCAAGCCGAAAACAGGCGTCGGCGAGAGACTGAAGGCCACCGCACGGCGGCTGCGAGGATCCAAAGGCCACCAGGCCACGTCCAAGGCGCAGGCCAAGGGGCAGACCACCGGCGCCGCTCGCAAGTCCACCACGCCACGCAAAGTCGGCGGTTCGTAACCTCTTACCACACCGCAAGGAAAGGCCAGCCTTCGGGCTGGCCTCTTCTGTGTACGCCGGGCGCTTGCCTCGGAGCCCGCTACATCGCGCGTCTGGCCCGGAAACGCCCTACTCGTGATCTATTCGGCGCCATCGTGGCTACGCGCGGATTTGGCCGCGGCGATGATCTTGGCCTGTTGCGCGTGGGGCACTTCTTCGTAGTGCGAGTATTCCATGTGATACGAGCCGCGACCGCCGGTGGCCGAGGTCAAATGCTGTTCGTAGGTCAGCATCTCCGCCATCGGCACCTGTGCACGGATAACCGTTGTCGTGTCCTGTGCATCCATACCTGCGATGCGGCCCCGTCGGCTGTTGAGGTCGCCCATGAGATCACCCGCGAAGTCGCTCGGCGTGTACACCTCCACGTGCATGACGGGCTCCAGGATCGTGGGACGAGCGCGCGTCATGGCGTCCTTGAATGCGAGCGTGCCGGCCATCTTGAACGACAGCTCATTGGAGTCGACCGGATGGAACGATCCGTCGAAAACGGTCGCTTTGAAGTCCACCATCGGGTAGCCCGCCAGGAACCCTCGCATGCGGGCATCCTGAATGCCCTTTTCGACCGCTGGCACGTATTGTCTTGGGATGGAGCCTCCGAAAATGTCGTTCTCGAACGTGAAGCCGCCACCGCGGGCTAACGGCTCGACGCGAATCTTGCAGTCTCCGTATTGGCCGTGCCCTCCCGTTTGCTTCTTGTGCCGGCCGTGGGCCTCCGTCCCTGCCGTGATCGTTTCCCGATAGGGAATGCGCGGCGGTTTCAGGTTCACCTCGACGCCGAATCGCCGCTTCAGCTTGGCCACCGTCACTTCGATGTGTAGTTGGCCCTGCCCGGCGAGCAACAGCTCGTGGGTCTGTGGATCGCGCGAGTAGCCGATGCTGGGATCCTCTTCCAGGAGGCGATGCATCGAGGTGCTGATCTTGTCCTCATCGCCTCGGGTTTTCGGCTCGATGGCATAGGAGAGTACCGGCTCCGGAAACGCCATGCCCGTAAATGAGACGACGGTCGCCTTGTCGGCCAGCACGTCGCCTGTGTGCGTATCTTTCAGTTTGGCCACCGCGCCCAGGTCTCCAGCTTTCAACTCGGGAACGTGGGTCTGGGTCTTTCCCTGCAACACGAGCAAGTGGCCAAGTCGCTCGGATGAGTTACGTGTGAGGTTGTCGACGGTGGTATCCGATTTCACCGTTCCGGAGACGGTGCGCAGCAGCGTGATACGCCCGGCAAAGGGATCGGCAATCGTTTTCCAGACGAGCGCGATGGGAAGGGCATCGTCGGACGCCTTCACGACCGTGGCTTCGCCTGCCTTCGACACAGCAGGGAAGTCGCGCTCCCGTGGTGAGGGCACATAGCTCACGATGGCGTCGAGTAAGGGCTGGATCCCCACGACGTGCAAGCCCGCGGAGCAAATCATCGGATACAGACGACCAGCGGCGGTGCCGGCTTGCAGGCCGCCCTCGAGTTGCTCCTGCGTCAATGTGCCATCCGAAAAGTAGGCTTCCATGAGCTGTTCATCGCCCTCGGCGACCATCTCGACCAACCGCTCCCGGGCCTCGGCCGCCTGGTCGACAAGCGCCGCGGGTACATCGGCTTCGGTCATCTTTCCGCTTCCATCCCCGGCGAACGTGAGCGCCCGCATGCGGACAAGGTCGACGACCCCGGTCCAGCTTCGCTCCTCGCCGATGGGTAGCTGGATCGGAACGATCTCTCTGGCGCAGGAGCGTCGTAGCGAGTCGAGCGTGCGTTCCGCGCTCGCGCGGTCACGGTCGAGACGGTTGACGATGACGATGCGGGGAATTTGGAGAGCGCCGGCTTCGGACCACAGTTTCTCGGTCTGAACCTCAACGCCCGCCACGGCATCCACGACGACCAGCGCACACTCGACAACACGTAGCGCGGATCGTGCGTCGCTCAGGAAGTTGGCAACGCCAGGAGTATCGATGATGTTGATCTTGGTCTGCTGCCATTCAGCATGGGCCAGGCTGGCTGCGAGGGTGTGTTTGCGCGCGATGGCCTCGTCGTCGAAATCCGTGACCGTGGAGCCATCGTCAACACGACCGAGTCGGGTGACCGCGCCGGCCGCGAACAGCATCGCGGACGCAAGCTGAGTCTTACCGCATCCACTGTGGCCTGCGAGGGCCACGTTGCGGATGTGCGCGGCGTCATACACCTTCATGGACAAACCTCCTGACCGGAGCACTTGCGGATCGTGCGAGCGGCCTTGAACGCGTCTGCGGATCATAAGCACCGCGACCGGCAGGTGCAAGCTGCGCTTGCCTGCGCTGGTGGGCTGGCGAGATTCTCATACCTACGAAAACGTGCGAAAAAGTTCGCGTAGGCCATATATGTCCGTTTACGAGGTTCAGCGGCCGACTCGCTGATTCCAGCCGTGGGCATGAGGGTCGGCGTTGCGCTGGCTTCGGACGGCGACCACCACCGATATATCGACATTCATGTGTCTTCTAATCTCAAAGGAGACAATATTGTCTTTATGTTGATTGTGTCTGTAACAGACTGAAAGACCAGTTATCCCCTTTAGAAGTGGCCTGTTTTGCGACCTGAGGGGGTTCGTCGCCCATGGCTCCCATCTTGCTAGGTAGTGGCCGACGGCCGGAGCGATGTCCGGCGAGCGCCGGCACGGACGGACTGGGACAGTGGCGCGGTGGCACCACGGGGTGCGGCTGCCAATAAGTGGAGGGAATACATGGTTTCGATTGGTGCGGCGCAGACCCCACGGGCACGTGGTCGTTGGTGCGTGAGTCTTGTGCGCGGCGTGGCCGCGGTGGCGCTATGCGTTTTCCTGGGTCTGCCTGCGGGCGCAGCGGCGCAGGAACCAGGGCAGGAGCCGGCAGGCGATCCGGTGACCGTTGCGCCTGATGCGACGGCCGCGCCCGCTGAGCCGGCAGCCGCGGTTCCCATCGAGGAGCCGGAGGCTGAACCGGACGAAACCCGAGCTGGCTATGACGCGCTCCTAGCCGAGCAAGGCGAATACGCCTACGCATTCGATTTTTTCAGCGTCAGCATGCTGTGGACGGTGCTCGCGGCGGCGCTCGTCTTCATCATGCACCTCGGATTCGCCTCGGTGGAGTCCGGGCTGACGCAGTCGAAGAACACGGTGAACATCCTCTTCAAGAACATGTTCATCATCTGCATCGGGCTGTTGACCTACGCGCTGTGGGGATTCGTGAGCCACTATCCGGGTGACTTCAACGGGTTCTTTGCGATGGGCTCACCGATTGGCGACCTCAACGCGGATGGTGGCGGCACCTTCGGCTACGGTGGTGTGGGGCTGGCGATGACCGGTTACGGCGACTTCATCTTCCAGGCCATGTTCGCCGCCACGGCGGCCACCATCGTCTCGGGAGTGGTCGCCGAACGCGTGAAGCTGCTGCCGTTTCTCATCTTCGCCACGCTGCTGGTTGGCCTCGCGTATCCGTGGGTGGGGTCGTGGCACTGGGGCGGCGGCTGGATGAGCGCGCTCAACGGCGGCAACGGCTTCAAGGATTTCGCCGGTTCCGCGGTCGTCCACGCGTTTGGCGGCTTCGCGGGGCTTGCCTGCGCGCTCCTGCTCGGGCCGCGCCTCGGCAAGTACGTCGACGGGGAGGTCCGGCCGATTCAGGGGCACAACATGGCGCTGGCCACAATCGGTGTGTTTCTGCTCTGGTTCGGCTGGTACGGATTCAACGGCGGCTCGGTGCTGTCGGCCAGTCCCGGGCCGCTCGGCCTGGTGTTCACGACGACGTCGCTGGCGGCGGCAGCCGGAGGCGTCAGCGCGGCGGTCGTCTCGTGGATCTTCCTGAAGAAGCCTGACCTCTCGATGGGCTTGAACGGCATTCTCGGCGGGCTGGTCGGCATTACCGCGAACGCGGACATCGTGAGTCCCATGGGCGCGATCGCGATCGGGCTCATCGCGGGCGCCCTGGTCTTCGCCGCGGTGCTCTTTTTCGACAGCATCAAGATCGACGATCCCGTGGGTGCCATCTCAGTTCATGGCGTCTGCGGCATCTGGGGCATCCTGGCGTGCGCGCTGTTCGACGTCACCGGCTCGGGTTTCACGCTGTTTGGTCAGTTCATCGGCGTGCTTGCGGTCGGCGGCACCGCCTTCGTGTTCTCGCTCGTGGTGTTCGGCGCGCTCAAAGCCACGATGGGTGTTCGGGTCAGCCAAGAAGAGGAAGTCGAAGGCCTTGACTTCGGCGAGCACGCCATGCAGGCGTACCCGCACTTCCAGTCCGCTCGGAACTGATGCAGTCAATGGCGCAAGTAGAAACAGTGGCGGCGCGTTTGTGCGCCGCCCAACCTAGACAGCACCAGCTGGCAGTTGGTGCTCGACAACCGGATACGGAGGATGACATGTCGTTGATGCGAACGCTGGGGCGGGTTGGAGCGGAAGTGGTATCCGTTGGGGGACTCTCGATGAATCGTATGCCCAGAACAGGGATGAGGAAGGCGGGAACAGCGATGAGGACAATCGGCATAGCGGCGATCGCGTTCGTGCTGCTTGCGCCTATCGGAGCCAGTGCTCAAGAGGCCGAGGTGTCTGCGAATGCAGGCTGGGTGAGTCAGTACTTCTACCGCGGGATTCTGCAGAAAACATCGTCGGCCAGTGCAGGCGTGGATGTGGGCATCGGCCCTGTGGGTGTTGGTGCGTGGGCTGCGGACGTCGGAGACGGCGCCGAGGTCGATCTCTACGGCAGTGTCGGCGTCGACGTGGGAGGCGGGAGCCTGAGTGTCGGAGGGATCGCCTACCTCTACACTGGGCAGTTCGACGACACGTATCTTGAGGCCAATTTCGGCGCGGGATACGGACCGCTGAGCGTGGAGTTCTCGGTCGGACAGTACGAAAACTTCGATGGCCCTACTCAGGACTATTGGTTCGCCGCGGTCACGGCGGAGCATATGGGATTCTTTGGCACGGTCGGGGGCTTCGGTAACGATTTCACCGGCAACTATGGGGAAGTAGGGTACGGCTTCTCGGCGGCGGACCTCGACTTAACAATCTCGGGAATCGTCAACGACAAGGATCTGTCTGGCGCGGTGGACGGCAGCGGGAATCCGACAGAAGGCGTCACCCTCGTGTTTGGCGTCAGTAAGTCGTTTTCGTTCTGAGGCGAGTAACTGTCCCCGGGGCGCGCGATAGGTGGCCGGCGAGGCTGGTGCGCGGCTCCCGATTCATGTCAATACGCGCGGGCGGCTCCACCGCCCGCGCCTCCTGACACGCTTGCACCCGAACCGGAAACAGGAGATGTTCGCTTCATGCCTAAGACGCAGTCAGGCGCGGGCGTCACGACCAGGGCGGCGCTTGACGCCGCGCGTGATGAATTACGCGCTGACACCGCACGGGGTACCGGGGGCCGAGCCTCGCTTGAGCGTCACGCCGACCGTGTAGATGGAGTCCTGCGCCAGCTCTTTTCGGATGCCGGCGTTCCAGACCGGCCGGTGGCGATCATCGCGCTAGGTGGCTACGGCCGACGGCATCTCGGCCTGCATTCAGACATCGATCTCCTTGTCTTGTTCGGTGGGCGCATCGGGCGATCTGGCGAGCGGTTCTTGCGCGCATTCCTGAATCCGTTGTGGGATCTCGGCGTGGTGGTCGGCCACCAGGTTCGTGAGATTGACGAATTCGCCGATCTCGAGATCGACAACCCAGAGTTTCTGCTTGCGCTGCTTGACGCGCGGCCGGTGGCGGGCGCAGCGGATCTGCTCGACCGACTTGGGGCCATGTTTCATACGGCGAGCACGCACGCGTATATCCAGCGCTCGCTGCTGCAGCTCATTGAGGAGCGACACGCGAAGTTCAACGACACGCTCTATCAGCTTGAACCTGATGTGAAGGAGGCGCCGGGTTCACTCCGCGATCTCATGGCCGCCCGTACGCTCGCCGTGCTCACCGACCCGCTCCTGCTTCGGCGCGTCCCGGCGGATCCCGAGCGGCTCGACGAGGCCGAGGACTTCATGCTGCGCGTGCGGTCGATCCTCCACCTCGAGTGTGGGCGCAACCAGAATGTCCTGAGCCACGAACTCCAGGAGCGTGCGGCCGAGTTGCTGGACTATCCGGGGGTGGAGCCGCGGCAGCAGGTCGAGCGCCTCATGAGCGACTATTTCCGGCACGCGCGCACGGTCAGCCGTTTACTGGAGTGGGCGCGTCGCACCGCGCCTGTGCCGGTTGGCCCCAATCTTGGCCTCTCGCGTGACGGCATCCGGTTTTTGGACCCGGTCGAGGCGGAGCGTAACCCAGCATCGTGGATTGGCGCGTTTCAGGCCGCGATCGACGCAGACGTCGAGGTGACCGAAGACACGCTGTCGTGCATCGAGCGGCAGGTCGACAGCTACAGTCCGGAGGACTTCATTCCAGAGCCCGCGGATCGCGCGGCGGTGCTTCGGGTGCTCAAGCCGCAGCCACGCCTGTACGCGGCACTGTCGCAGATGCACGATTGCGGGTTGCTCGGCCGACTGTTGCCGGAATTTCAGGCTATTTCGTGGCGGGTCGTGCGTGACTTCTATCACAAGTACACGGTAGACGAGCACACGCTGCTGACTATCCGCAACCTTGAGCGACTGGTGCATACCGACGCGCCGTACCGCCAGCGTTTCAAATCGGTGGCCGCCGCTGTACCGTCGCTTGAGCTCCTGGTACTGGCCCTGCTGCTGCATGACGTGGGTAAGTGGCGCGACGATGAGCACGCACCGGAGAGCGTACGCATGGCGGTCGATGTGCTCGATCGGTTGCAGGTGACCGAGGAGGCCCACGACACCGTACTCTTTCTCATCGGGAATCACCTTCGAATGTCATTGGCTGCGTTTCGGCGCGACACCGACGACCCGAAGATCGTGAAGGAATTCGCGGCTCTTGTGGGCACCGAAGATCGCTTGAAGATGCTGTGTCTCATGACCCTGGCCGACATCGAAGCCGTCAGTCCCGACACGCTCACTCCCTGGAAAGAAGAGCTGATCTGGCGCCTCTATGTCGACACCTACAACCATTTGACGCAGCGGTACGGTGACGAGCTGATCGGACAGGATCAGCCGGGTCTCGTCGAACTGCTGGCTGGGCGGCCAGACGATCTTCCCGAAGTGGAGATTCGCGGGTTCGCCGAAGGGTTGCCGCAACGGTACCTCCAGTTGTTCCCCCGCGAGGCGGTCTACCGCCACGTGAGGCTGGCACGCGACATTGGCCCAGACGAGGTGCATGCCTCCCTGGAATCCTCCGATTCGGCCTGGACCGTGGCCGTTGTCACACTCGACAAACCGTTCGTATTCTCAAATATCTGCGGCGTGCTCTCGTCATTCGGCATCAACATTCTCCGCGGGAACGCGTTGACCAACCCGAACGGTCTGGTCCTGGATGTCTTTCAGTGCTCGGACGATGAACGCTTTCTGGAGATGAATCCAGGAGCCCACGACCAGGTGCTGCAGGTTCTGCGAGACGTCGTATCCGCACACTCGGATGTGGACACACTGCTGCGAGGGCGCGAGCAGAGCACGCAGCAGTGGCACGGAACGGCGCGCGTGTCGCCAGTCGTGCACGCGGACAACGAGGCATCCGGGCGTTACACGATTCTGGACATCGTTGCGGGGAACGCCGTTGGTTTGTTGTATCGGATCAGCCGTGTCATCTCCGCGCACGGCTGCGAAGTGGACCTGGTGCTCATGTCCACAGAAGGGGAGCGGGCAATAGACGTGTTTCACATCACGAAGGCCGGAATCAAACTGACCGAGGCGGAGCAGCACCGGCTGATTTCAGACCTGCAAAATACACTGGAAGGAACTGTATGAAGCTAATCAAGAGCATCATTCGCCCCAACAAGGTGGACGACGTCAAGGACGCGTTGGCCGCACTGAATATCTCTGGCATGACGGTCACTGAGGTGCGCGGCCACGGCAAGCAGAAGGGGCACACCGCGATCTATCGCGGCAAGGAGTACAACGTCAGTCTGTTGCCCAAGATGGAGATCGATGTGGTCGTATCGGATTCGAGCGCGGACGACGCGATCAAGGCGATTGTCGGCGCGGCACGGACCGGGGAGATTGGCGATGGGCGCGTGTTCGTCCTTCCCGTGCTGGAGAGCTACCGAATCCGTACGGGCGAGAAGGAATCTTAGCGGTCTGGTACGGCCGGCTCGTCATTCTGCCACGAGTCAAGGATTACCAGGGTGAGAGTGTAAGATACGCGTACTTATGTGCAGTCCGTCATGCGCCTCCGGGACACCGGACGGTGCACGGTCGGCGCGGCGATTTCACAGATGGAGGAGGAGCGATGAATCAAGCTGACACCGCATGGATGTTGATGGCCACAGCGCTGGTGCTGCTCATGACCCCGGCACTGGCCTTCTTCTACGGTGGCTTGGTCCGTTCGAAGAATGTTCTCAATACCCTGATGATGAGTTTCATCTCGCTGGGGTTTGTGGGCGTGCTGTGGGCCGTCATTGGTTACTCGCTTGCCTTTTCGGAGGGGAGCAACTGGGTGGGGGGGGTATCGAACGCCTTCCTGGCGGGGGTCGGCCTGGAAGCGTCGGGTTCGATTCCGCACCTGCTCTTCATGGCCTTTCAGGGCACCTTCTGCATCATCACGGCCGCTCTAATCTCTGGCGCGATCGTTGAGCGAATGCGATTTTCCGCCTATCTGGCGTTCATCTGTCTGTGGGCCGTCGTGGTGTACGCGCCTGTGGCTCACTGGGTGTGGGGCGGCGGGTGGCTGGCGGATCTGGGTGCGCTGGATTTCGCTGGCGGCACTGTCGTGCACGTCAACGCGGGTATTGCCGCCCTGGTGGCAGCGGTCGTCGTCGGCAAGCGTCAGGGATATCCATCATCATCACTGTTGCCGCACAACGTCCCGTTCGCGCTGCTGGGCGCCGGCCTATTGTGGTTCGGCTGGTTTGGGTTCAACGCGGGAAGCGCGCTGGCCGCCGACGAAATCGCCAGTCTGGCGTTTGTGACGACGATGTTGGCCCCTGGGGCCACGCTTATCGTCTGGTGTTTCCTCGACAAGATCCGGTCGGGCCGGCCGACAGCGGTGGGCTGTGCGACGGCGATCGTCGTGGGCCTTGTCGCTGTGACGCCCGCCGCTGGGTTCATCAGCCCGATGAGCGCGATTCTGCTTGGCGGAATCGCGGCGTTACCCAGCTACTTCGTCATGATGCTGCGCGCGAGAACCTCATTGGACGACTCTCTGGACGTGGTGGCGGCCCACGGCGTTGGGGGCGCGACCGGTGCCGTGCTCACGGGCGTGTTCGCGCAGCAGAGTCTGAACGGCGTTGCGGACGGCCTGCTGTTTGGCAACCCGGGTCAGGTCGTGACACAGGTGATCGCCGTTGCGGCGGTGATCGTCTACAGCGGCGCCATGAGCTTCATCCTTCTGAAGGTGATCGGTCTGGTGATTCCGCTGCGCGCGAGCGACACGGAGGAAGCGACCGGCCTCGATATTAACCAGCACGGCGAAGAGGCGTACCTGCACGTCGGCGGGACGTTAACGCGCGGTCACAACGGGTGACGCACGCGGACTGTCTATTTCTGCAGGTGGAGGGGACTGTATGAAGCTCATCAAGACGATCGTTCGCCCGAACAAGGTGGACGACGTGAAGGACGCGCTGGCCGGGCTGAACATTTCCGGTATGACCGTGACCGAAGTGCGTGGGCACGGCAAGCAGAAGGGGCACACCGCCATCTACCGCGGCAAGGAATATAACGTCAGCCTGCTGCCGAAGATGGAGATCGACGTCGTGGTGCCAGACTCAATCGCGGATGAGGCCATCAAGGCTATCGTGGCGGCAGCCCGGACAGGCGAAATCGGCGATGGGAGGGTCTTCGTACTGCCGGTGCTGGAGAGCCATCGCATCCGAACGGGGGAGAAAGAGAGCTAATTTCGAGGGCGGGAGGTGTCGAGCTTATTCGTGCCGCAGGGCCTCGATCGGATCGAGACGTGCGGCACGAAACGCCGGCACCATGCCGAAGAAGATGCCGACGGCTGCGGAGAATCCCAGGCCAAGTGCGAATGACCACCAGGGCAGTGACACAGGAAACCCCGTTGCGAGACTGATGATCACTCCGATCGCACTGCCGAGGGCTATGCCGAGGATTCCCCCGAGCGAAGTCAGGACGACGGCTTCGGCCAGAAACTGAAACAGGATCTCTCGCCGTCGGGCACCGAGGGCCTTTCGCAGGCCGATCTCGCGTGTGCGCTCGGTGACCGAGATCGTCATGATGGCCATGACGCCGATCCCGCCGACCATCAACGCGATCGACGAGATCGTGACGAGCGCCAGCAGCGTTGCCTGGCTCACCTGTTCCCACACTTCCAGCGCTGCGTCCTGGGTCACGAGGTCGAAATCATTGGCTTCGTCCAGCGTGAGGCCATGACGGATGCGCATGATCTCCTCGACCTCTGTCAGGAGTGACTGCCGGGCTCCGTCCACACGAGGCGCAACAGCGATCATCACGCTTTGGTGCATCTGTCCGCCGCGTGTGAAGATCTGAATGCCAAACTGCTTGCGATAGGTCGTCTCCGGGATAACCACGAAGTCATCCTGACCGAGGTCAACCCCCCCGGCTGACGGCCGCTCGCCAACGACGCCGACGACTGTGTATTGTGCGGCGCCAATTCGGACCTTCTTGCCGACCGGGTCGATCCCACTTTCACCGAACAGCGCCTGGAACGGAGTCTGTCCGAGTACAACGACGTTCCTTCGTCGCGACAGCTCGCCTTCGGTGAAGAAGCGGCCAGCCCGAAGATCAAGGAAGTTGATGTTGGCGAAGTGTTCCGTCGCACCGAGCACGCCAAGCAACTTGGTGCGATCGCTTCGATAGAACACACGTGTCTGCGTTGGCGGCCCGCCCGCACCAAGCCAGATGTCGACGAGTCCGGCCGAGGGCGCCAGTTTCTCGATGGCCGTGGCATCGTCCACCGTCAGATTGGGCCGGCGAAGCAGGTCGGTGAAGTCGTTGCCGGCGGCCAGACTGACGCCGCTGAACTTCGCGACAAAGACCGTGTTCGGCCCGAGTTCACGAATACTGTCGCGTAACGACTGATCAAACCCTCGGATCAGCGAGGTCATGCCGACAATCGCCGTGATGCCGATCACGACCCCCAGGATGGTCAGAGCCGAGCGCAGCATGTTGGCGCGCAACGAATCGAGCGCCAGGAGCACGACTTCCCGGAGGAGCGCAATTCTCACTCGCGTCCAAGCGCCTCGATCGGGTCAAGCCTGGCCGCGCGCGATGCCGGGTACGCGCCGAAGAACAGACCTACCCCAGCTGTAATGCCGATGCCCAACACCACCGACCAGAGTTCGAGTTGCGCGGGCAGTGGCGTGGCGGCCGCGATGCCCCTGGCCGCGAGAAATCCCAGCAGGATCCCGGTCACACCGCCGACGGTCGACAGCGTGACCGACTCGGTGAGGACTTGAGACATGATGTCTCGTCGACGAGCCCCAAGAGCCTTGCGGAGGCCGATCTCTCGGGTTCGGTCACTGACCACCATCAGCATGATGTTCATGATCACGAGTCCGCCGACAAGCAGCGACAAGGCGACGACTCCGACGAGTACAGCAAAGATGCCGGTCGTCGCCTGGCGGTAGATGCCCAGGAGCGTATCCGACGTAAAGATACCGAAGTTGTCCGGGTCGCGCGGGCTCAGCCGCCTGGCCACGCGCAGCGCCACGGTCGCGTCGTCCATAGCCACTGGAAGCAACGCGGGCGACGTTGGCTTCACCATGAGCGACAGCGACTGTCTCGCGCCAAAAAGCTTGACGTGGCTCCCGAGGGGGATCACCGCGAAACCGTCCATAGAGGCGCCGAACATGCCGCCCTTCCGTGCGCTGACGCCGACGACGCGGAAGTGCACACCTTGGATCTTGATGATCCCATCAAGTGGGTTCGCCTCGCCGAACAGTTGCGCGGCCACATCCCATCCCAGCAGCACGACCGGGCGGCTCCGAGCGACTTCACTCGAGCTCATCATGCGGCCGCGTTCGGCGTCAAACGTCGAGAAGTCGACGTAGTCGCTCGTCACGCCTTGGATCTGCACGTTCTCCAGCACCTGCTCGCGATACGTGATGGTTCCGCGGTTCTGGGCCTGGGCCACGACTGAGTCGATGGTCGGACTGAATCTCCTGATGGCGTCCGCCTCGGCGAGCGTCACTCGCGGATTGTTTCGTGTCTGCTCTTCGTCGTCAGCCGTGCGCACCGCCGGCCGTCGCTGGATCGTAAAGGAATCGGCGCCCACGTCAGTCACGATGACCCTGGAGACCATTGCGTTCATGCCCTGAATCAGCGACACGACCGTCACGATCGAGGTGACGGCCACGATATTGCCGAGCACGGTCATCAAGGATCGCAGCTTGTTAGCCCAGATGGACTCGAGGGCGATCGCGATTGATTCGAGAATCTGCTGCATCGCGTGACTGGCAACTAGGGTTGGTCGGGCACGTCCTGGAGCTTGACCTGCGCACCGTCGGCCATCTCGCGCACGATCGCGAAGGGTCCCGTGATGACCTGATCGGTCTCGGTGACACCAGAGAGGACTTCGAAATAGCGTTCGCCGGCAATGCCCACCGTGATCGGCGCGAACACCGCCCGCCCTTCGCGCAGGACGAACACGCCTTCGGTTTCCATCCGGGTGTGGCCGGGGGGTGGTTCGGCAACCGTCACGAGCGCCTCGGTCGCCGGTTGGCGGAACAGTCGGAACCGGCTGGGTGGCGGTGGTGGTGGTTCGTGCACCAGGGTGCCTGTTTCGTCGTAAAGCATTTCGCGCACGGTCACCGCCTGGATGGGCACCGATACCACGTTCCCTCGGGTCGCCGTCGTGATTTCCGCCGTGCACGTGAATCCAGGCCGTACACCCGGCACTTCCTCGTTCAGGGTGATCACCACCTTGAAGTTGGTCGCCTGCGGTGTGCCCATGACTCCGGTCCCGGTCTGAATCGGGCTGTTTCCGATCTCGGTCACGAGGCCGCGGAACGTTCGGTTTGGCACGGCGTCAATCGTGACGCGCGCTTCCTGCGCGAGCGTCACTGACGGGATATCCGTCTCGTCGACCTCGATTTCGCTCTCGATGACCGACATGTCGGCGATGGTGAGCAGCACGGTTCCGGCGTTGTTCATTGTGCCGACCATCACGTTCTCGCCTTCCTCGATATTGCGACGCGTGATCATGCCGTCCATCGGAGACGAAATCGTGACCTGGCTCATGTTGTACTGCGTCGTCGCCAGGCTGGCCTGTTCCTGCTTGATCTGTTCCTCGCGGGTCCGGATCTCCTGCTCGCGCGTTCGCAACTCCGCCTCGCGCACCGCGACCTCGTTCTGCGCGCGTTCGATGGACTCACGGGTCGTGAGTCCCTCCGCCCAGAGCTCCTCCTGCCGCCTGAGGTTCTGGAGGGCGAGCTCGAGGATCGCGCGCGCCTGTTCAACGCCGGCCCCTGTCTGAAGCAGCGCGGAGCGTGCGGCCGCGACACTCGCCTCGCCTCGTTGCAGCTGGCCTTCGAGTGATTGCGGATCGATCTCGAGCAGGAACTGGCCTTCGCGAACGCGTTCACCTTCCTGCACGGCCAGCCGTGTGACGCGGCCCATGGTGTTCGCTGAGACGTTGACTTGTCGCTTCGGCTGAATCTTGCCAGACGCTGACACGACGGCGTCAAGGTCCCGCCTTCGGAGTGTCTCCGCTGCGACAGTTGGAAGATCCGGACCGCGCCACCACAGACTGGCACCAGCGCCGGCGACGGCGAGCACGACCGCGCCGGTGATCCCGACCTTCGTTGTTCTTGTCATGCCGCTCCCCCGACCACCGCCGTCACCATGGCCATCGCAATCGACAGTGTGACATACGCACCCACGAAGACGTACGCCACGCGGCGCGCGGGCCTTCGGTACAGCACAGACACGCCAACCGCGAGCACAACGATCCACCAGATCACGAAGAGGTCTATCGCGACGAGCACGCGAGCCGCAGGCGAGGCCTCGTCCAGCATCGGAAAGAAGGCGCCCATAGTCAGCGGACTCGACAGTGTTTCGCGTACGTAGGTCAGCGGCGCGGAGACGACCTGTCGCAGTGCCAGAATGACGCCGGCGTGGCCGACGACGGCCAATACCTGCCGGTACGTGACGGCAGTCGCCGCCGGCGCCCCGAAAATCACGAAGAGCAACACCGACAGGCCCACAGTGAGTAGTGGTCCAGTCAGGACGGCAATGACGGCTGCGTAGGTCACACCGTGCTGGCTCGCTTCCGACATCGCCAGGTACTGCCCGTCATCCACCCGCTGGCCGAGCGCGGACGCCGTGCGATCCCATCGGTCGAGTAGCGCCAGTTGCCCCACTTCGGTCTCCAGCACTATTGCCGAGCACCCCAAAGTGACGAAAAGAGTCAGTGTGATGATTCCGAACGCGCGTGGTGCGAGGGAGAGCGCTTCGAACGTGGTTCGAGGGGCATATAGGACTCCGCTGACACGAGCGAGCAGTGGACTCGCCCTGAATCCTGACGGAGTGGGCAACTGTGCTCCTGATACGATTGTCATGTTTTGATTAGTCAAAATTATAACGTTGTGGGCTGCCGTCGGTTGTTCGGCGTGGCTGTCCTGCTGCTTGCGCCGACGGTTGCGGACGCGCAGATTATCGAGTCCGTCGGAAGCCGCGCGTTGGGGATGGGCGGCGCATTTGTCGCGGTCGCCTCCGACAGCACCGCCACGTGGTGGAACCCTGCCGGTCTCGCCGCCGGGCCCTTCGTCGACATCGGCTGGGGGCGGGATCGAGTCGAGGTGACGGAGCAGTCCCCCGCCTGGCGCCACAAGACCTCATGGTTTGCGCTCGGAACCCCAGCGCTCGGGTTGAGCTACTACCGCTTCCGGATCACGGACGTCCAGCCCGTCGCCTCTGCGGCACCGGTGCCCGATAGCCGACAACTGGAGCGCGGAGACGCGCCCGTGCGATCAGTGGCGGTGAGCCAGCTTGGCGCCACGATCGTGCGAACCCTGATTTCTGGGGTGCATGTGGGCACGACGCTGAAGCTCGTGCGAGGGACCGTGCGCACTGGCCCCCTGGACAGTGCCGCCTCGGACAGCGCCGCGTCGCTGACGGCGGCGCTGGAGCAGGGGGAGGCCCTTGAAGGCGGTGATGCCGAGGGCCGGTTCGATTTGGACGTCGGCATCATCGCGGTTGCCGGTCCGCTGCGCCTCGGCGCGGCGGTGCGCAATGTCCGTGAGCCGGAGTTTTTCACAGCGGGTGGCGCGTCTGGCGTGCCCGCGACCGGCATGCGATTGCCGAGGCAAGTCAGGGTGGGGGCGGCGTTCGACGGTGCCGCGATCGGGAGTATCCCGTTGACCGTGGCCCTTGATGCTGATGTACGCACGTACCTGACGGCCTCGGGTGAGCGTCGCATGATAGCTCTCGGCGCCGAACAGTGGATCCTCGGCAGGCGCGTTGGCGTGCGAGTGGGCGGGCGTGTCAACACCCGAGGCGCTCGCGAGAGCGCCGCGACGGGGGGGGTCACGGTTGCGGCGGGCGGGGGCCTCTTTCTGGATGGACACGTGGTACGAGGCGGGGTCGAGGACGAACGCGGTTGGGGCCTTGCGACTCGCATTTCGTTTTGACGGGCAGATGCCGTCCAAGCCCGCCGGCGGACTCTGCGCCCGACCCGCCAGACTGCGCGGGCGCGCGCGACGTGGTCCGACACCTGACAGACGCACCGGGTTTCTGAGGACAGTAAGGGCGACATGGCTGTTCGATTAGGCGAGCTCCTCCTGAAAGACGATCGCATCACTCCGGCTCAACTGGAGGAGGCGCTCAAGCATCAGCGCGAGCACGGAGGCAAGCTCGGCTTCAATCTGGTCACGCTTGGCTTCGTCAAGGACGAGGACATCACTTCTCTGCTCAGCAAGCAGTACGGTGTGCCCTCGATTGCGCTTGGCACCTTCGAGATCGACCCGGCCGTCATTAAGGTGATACCCGCCGAGACCGCGCAGAAATACCACATCATTCCGTTGTCGCGCGCGGGCGCCACGCTGACGATCGCGATGACCGATCCGACCAATGTCTTTGCCCTGGACGACGTGCGATTCATGACGGGCTACAGCGTCGAGGCGGTCGTCGCCTCGGAGGTGGCCGTCATCGAGGCGCTCGAGAGGTACTACGGATCGGCAGTCCCGACCGAGGGTGGGGACGATGGATCGAACGCGCTCGATCTCGCCAGCCAGGCGCTTGATCTCATGCCCGAGATGTCCGACGCAGAGGACGTCGAGGTGCTCGAGGAGCTGGAGGAAATCAGCGCGGAGGCGCTTGAGCGACAGGGAGCGGAGACGCCGATTATACGGCTGGTCAACGTGTTGTTGATGTCGGCGATTCACAAGGGCGCGAGTGACATCCACGTGGAGCCGTACGAGAAGGACATGCGGGTTCGGTACAGGATCGACGGCATTCTTTACAACATCATGTCGCCTCCGATGAGGTTTCGTGATGCCATGACGTCTCGCATCAAGATCATGGCGAAGCTGGACATCTCAGAGAAACGCCTGCCCCAGGACGGCCGGATCAAGATCCGGTTCCAGGACAAGGGCACGCCCAAAGAGATCGATTTTCGCGTCTCCTGCCTCCCAACGCTCTTTGGCGAGAAGATCGTGATGCGGCTGCTCGACAAGGACAAGTTGATGCTCGACATGACCAAGCTGGGATTCGAGAAGGAATCACTGGGCAAGTTCGAGACGGCGATCCTGAAGCCCTGGGGCATGGCGTTGGTGACCGGCCCGACCGGATCCGGCAAGACCAATACGCTGTACTCGGCAATCTCGCGGATCAACACGTCCGAGACAAACATCATGACCGCCGAGGATCCAGTGGAGTTCAACCTGATGGGTGTGAACCAGGTGCAGGTCCGCGAGAGCATCGGTCTCTCCTTCGCGGCGGCGCTGCGTAGCTTCCTGCGCCAGGACCCCAACATCATCCTCGTCGGGGAGGTGCGTGACTTTGAGACGGCGGAAGTGGCGGTCAAGGCGGCGCTCACCGGACACCTGGTGCTGTCGACGTTGCACACCAACGATGCGCCGAGTACGGTCAGTCGACTGATCAACATGGGCATCGAGCCGTTCCTGGTGGCCAGCTCACTGAATCTGGTGTGCGCGCAGCGGCTGGTGCGCCGCATCTGCAAGAGCTGCGCGGAAGAGCATCCTGTGCCGCCGCAGGCCTTGGAGAAGGCGGGGTTTTCGTCGGAGGACGCGAATGCTGTCGTTCCGCGCCGCGGTCGGGGCTGCGACAGGTGTAACAAGACGGGTTTCAAGGGGCGGGTCGGGTTGTACGAGGTGATGGAAGTGACCGAGGCCCTCAGAGAGCTGATTCTCGTCGGGGCATCATCGATGGACATGCGCCGTAAGGCGATCGAGGAAGGCATGATCACGCTTCGGGGAAGCGGGCTTCGCAAGGTGAAAGATGGTGTGACCACGGTGGACGAGGTCGTCAAGGAAACGGCGGGCTAGACGGCGCGTGCTTATCCGGTTGTTTCAGCTAACCCCTATATCTTGCGATCAGCCTGGGGGGCGCACGTCCTGCGCGCCGCGAATCCGTCGGGCGGGCGTGGGCGTCCGTCCGGTCCCCAGGCCCAGCAGGGTCTGAAAGGCGGCCATCGGGTGCCGCCGCCGATTGTGCCGAAACACGAACTCATCGAGGCAGACCTGTAGTTGCGCCTTGCTGACGCCGTGGTGCGTGCCAATCAACCACTGTTGGCAATTGCCGATGACGCGGTCGGCCAAAGGCACGACGGAGGGCACCCCCCTGTGCAGGGCGCTCCGGATCGGTTGCGGGCGGGCGACGTGTCTCACGTCAGCGGCCTGGAGCCCATCGAAACTTTTCAGCCCGTCGGTGTAGACCGTCGCCCCCGGCGCAATGTGGTGAGTGACGAACGCGAGCATCGTCGATTGTTTGAAGTTCGGGATCACGGACATGCGGACCCGACCCGACCGATCCCCGCGTCGTTCCACCGCCACCAGCACCAGCGCGGCTTTCCGCCCCTTGAGTTGGCGACTGCCGCGCAGGCCGGCCTGGGGCGCGCCCACCCAGGTGTCATCGATCTCCACGTCGCCGTACAAGGGCTCCCGCCCCGCGTTCACCATCGCGCGCCGCAGCTTGTGCAACAGCAGCCACGCCGTTTCGTACCGCCGCAGGCCCAACTGCCGCTGCAGCAGGAGCGCCGAGAGGCCCCGCTTGTCGGTAACCGTCAAATAGGCCGCCCAGAACCACACCAGGAGCGGCGTCTTCGTGTTGTGGAGAATCGTCCCGGCGGTCAGCGACACCTGATACCGGCACGCCGCACATTGCCAGCGCCGGTGTGTGGTCAGGTGATAGCCGCGCGCGTGCCGGCACCGGGGACACACAAAGCCGTCCGGCCAGCGGCACGCCGCCAAGTAGTCCTGACAGGCCTCGGCGGTCGCAAATTGCCGCTGAAACTCCCGGAGATTCTTCGGAAACGACGGGCGCGCCACGCCGATACACTACCGGTGGTGGCTTGCTGAAACAACCGGATAAGCACGAGACGGCGAACTTCCGTTCGCGGTTGAGGAGAGAATGGTAGGACTACTCGAACTTTTGCAGAAGGTGATCGAGGTCGACGGTTCCGATCTGCATATCACGACGCGCACACCGCCCCAGATTCGCGTACATGGGAGTCTCGAGCGCCTCGATCTGGAAGAATTGTCGCCCGCCGACACGAAGGAGCTTGCCTACAGCGTGCTGACGGATGAGCAGAAGAAGCGATTCGAGCAGGCGCTCGAGCTTGACTTCTCGTTTGGCGTTGGCGATGGCGCGCGGTTTCGCTGCAACCTGTTCTTCTAGCGCGGGGCCATCGCGGCGGTCTACCGCCTGATTCCCAAGACGATACGGACCTTCCAGGAGCTGGGCCTCCCGGAGGTCATGTCGACGTTGGCGGAAAAACCGCGCGGTCTCATCCTCGTCACGGGCCCTACCGGCAGCGGGAAGTCGACGACGCTGGCCGCGATGATCGACAAGATCAACAAGGAGCGGCAGGACCATATCCTGACCATCGAGGATCCGATCGAGTTCGTGCATCCGCATCAGAGATGTCTGGTGAACCAGCGTGAGGTTCATGAAGACACCCGGAGCTTTGCCGACGCGTTGCGCGCTGCGCTTCGTGAGGATCCCGATGTGGTGCTCATCGGAGAGATGCGCGATCTGGAGACGATAGAGGCGGCGTTACGCATCGCTGAAACGGGTCACTTGACGTTCGGTACGTTGCACACCAATTCGGCCGCGCAGACCATCAACCGCATCATCGATATCTTTCCGTCGTCTCAGCAGGGGCAGATTCGGACGCAACTCTCTCTCGTACTCGAAGCCATCGTGTGTCAGTCGCTGTGCCCACGAATCGGCGGCGGCCGCGTCGCGTCGCTTGAGATCATGATTCCAACGCCGGCGATCAGGAACTTGATTCGGGACGACAAGGTGCACCAAATCTATTCGGCGATGCAGACCGGTCAGGAGAAGCTGGGCATGCAGACGGCAAATCAGTCCCTCGCCTCGCTGTACCAGAAAAAGTTGATCACGCGCGAGAGTGCGTTGGAGAAATCCTCGAACCGGGACGAATTGCAGGACATGATCAAGCGTGGCGTTGGTGTGGTGGCTGGCGCCGGTCTGGGCCGGCAGGGCATGCCACCGAGGTCGGGACTAGGGAGATAGCAGAGCGAACGATTCACTCGAGGCAGACCGATGGCGACATTTGCATACGCGGGGCGCACACGCGCCGGAAAAACGGTGACAGGGGAGCACATCGCTGATTCGATGGACGCGGCCGTCGCGGCGCTGCGGCGCGAGCAGATCCAGGTTACGAGCATCAATCCGGCGAAGACGAAGGCGAAGGCTGTCAAGAAGCGGAAAGAAAAGGCCGCGACCGCGAAGGACCTCGCGGTGTTCACGCGGCAGTTTTCCGTGATGATCGGTGCGGGGCTTCCGCTCGTGCAGTGCCTCGATATTCTTGGCAACCAGGCGGAAGACAAGGACTTCGGCGCTGTGATTCTTGAGACGCGCACCGCTGTCGAGAGCGGCGCCTCGCTGGCCGACGCGATGAGCCAGCACCCGAAGGTGTTCGATGCACTCTTCACGAATATGATTGCGGCCGGTGAAGCCGGCGGTATTCTGGACGCCATCCTTCAGCGTCTCGCGACATACATCGAAAAGGCCGTCAAGCTTCAAAGTCAGGTGAAGTCTGCGATGGTGTATCCCATCGCCGTCGTGGTGATTGCGTCAGTGGTGGTCGGGGCCATCCTGTGGAAGGTCATCCCGACCTTTGCCACACTGTTTGAAGGCCTTGGTGCCGAGCTCCCGCTCCCAACTCAAATCGTTATCGCGATGAGCAACTTCCTGGTGAGCTACATGCCGGTGATTCTCCTTGGTATCGCCGGGATCGTCTTCGCGTTCCGCCAGTACTACGCGAGCGTGGCGGGGCGCATGGTCGTTGACCGCACCATGCTCAAGCTTCCGGTGCTGGGTCTCCTGATTCGCAAGATCGCCGTGGCACGGTTCTGCCGTACGTTGTCGACGCTGATGGCGGCAGGGGTGTCGATCCTCGAGGCGCTTGATATCACGGGAAAAACGGCCGGCAATGCGGTCGTCGAGGAAGCCGTGCAGTCGACACGAAAGAGCATCGAGGGCGGTGAAACGATTGCCGCGCTGTTGAGGCAGACGGCGGTGTTTCCGCCGATGGTCGTCCAGATGATCGGTGTAGGCGAGGCCACCGGCGCACTCGACGTCATGCTCGCCAAGATCGCCGACTTCTACGAGGACGAGGTCGACGTCGCCGTCGCCGGCATGTTGACGCTCATGGAGCCGATCATGATCGCGCTGCTCGGGGGTGTCGTTGGCGGCATCGTCATTGCGATGTACCTACCGATCTTCGCCTTGATCGGTCAGCTGACCGGAGGGACCTAGCAGCCCGTGGTGAAAGTCCGTCGGCATTCGGCGAGCGAGACACCCTCGAGGCCAGCGTTGCTCCTCGCTCACATGCTGGCGGTATTCTCGGTCGTCGCGCCTGACCCGCGAGCGCGGATTCCACGGGTGCGACTGAAATCGGCACGAGGCGCCTCACTCGTCTCGGTGCCATGCCGGACTTTCGCCACCGATTGCCAGCGCTCGCGCAGTCGGCGAGGCCGGGCTCCCATAGACAGATGGATCTGAGATCACGACTCGTTGTGCTGATTGCCGTTCGGGTGGTCGTCGGCACAGTGCTGCTCGGCTCGGCGATTCTGGTTCAGCTTACCCAGCCTGGTGAGTTTCCCGTCAGTCCATTCTTCCTCCTCAGCGCGCTGATCTTCGGGTTGAGCGCCGTGTCTAGCGCGACGCTCGGACTCGTGAACCGTCATCCGTGGCTCGTGGATGTGCAGCTCGGCGCCGATGCGGTGTTGGTGTCCGGCCTCATCGGCCTCACTGGCGGCGTCGCGAGCTTCTTCTCGTGGCTGTATGTGCTGCCAATTATCGCTGCCAGTACGATCCGCCTGCGACGTGGCGCGCTGCAGGTGGCGGCGCTCAGTGTCCTGTTCTATGTCTTGCTCGTCGCAGTCCAGTACCTCGACGTTGCCCCTGGCTGGATCGGCCTCGAGCGACCGACGGGGCAGTTCGCGTTCTACACCGTGGCCATCAACGTGGTGGGCTTCGCCGCGGTGGCGCTGCTGTCCGGATCCCTGGCGGAGCGCCTTCGGGAGGCAGACGCCAGCCTGGTGGACGCCTCGCACGAAATTGAGGACCTCCGCGCGTTTAATGAGTACGTCATCGATGGCTTGCAGAGCGGCCTGGTCACGACCGACGCCGATAGCCGCGTGCTGACGTTCAATCGCGGGGCGGCCTCGATCCTTGGTGTTCCGTCGACGCAGGCCATCGGTCGTGACGCGCGTGATGTGCTCCAGTTGTCGGCTGACGTTCGAGCGCAGCTGGCCGAGCTCGACCACAGTCGCAGCCTTCGGGCTGACATCGTCTACCGCACCGCGGCCGGCTCCCACCGTGACGTCGGTTTGATGGTGAGATTGATGGCGTTTCCTGAGGGGAGCACCGGGTTCCTTCATACCTTCCAGGACGTCACTGAATTGAGGCGACTCGAGCGCGAGTCACGGTTGCAGCAACGGCTTGCCGCGGTCGGGGAGATGGCCGCCGGCATCGCGCACGAGATTCGCAACCCGCTTGCCTCGATGTCGGGCTCGATCGAGGTTCTCCGGCAGGATCTCACGCTTAACGAAGAGCAAGGGCAGTTGATGGATATCGTGCTGCGCGAGTCGGAGCGCCTCAACGACACGATTCGCTCGTTCCTCGCCTACGCTCGTCCTCAGACGTTTTTCATCGCCCGTCTGGATGTTGCCAAAGTGGTGCAGGACGCCGCGAGGCTCTTACGGAATAGTCCGGAAGCACGGGACTCCCACGTCGTCGACGTCCGGAGTTCACCGCAGCCGGTCTGGTACGAAGCCGACGAGAGCCAGGTGCGTCAGATCGTCTGGAATCTTGCGAGTAACGGCCTGCGCGCGATGCCGGGGGGAGGGCGGTTGATCCTCTCGGTCGAGACCGACACCAGTGGCGCCCACCCCGAGGTCGTGCTCAGCGTGGCGGACGAGGGCCGCGGGATTCCGGCCGAGGAGCTTGACAACATGTTTCAGCCATTTCGAAGCACGTTCGAAGGCGGCACCGGCCTCGGCCTCGCCATCGTGCATCGCATTGTGAGTGACTACGGCGGCGTGATCCGGTTGTCGTCAACGATAGGCGTCGGCACTACCGTACGTGTCCGCCTGCCGGTTCGGGACGCGGCAGATGTGATCGCCGAGGTGCACGGTAGAGATGGGAGCGTCAGGTCGTGACAGAACATCCCGCGGGGCGTCATGATGCCGCGGCGGGTGTACCCGAGCGTGCGGGGTCGCCCCCTCCTGTGCTTCCCACTACCGCCAAGCCGCGCATTCTGGTGGTTGATGACGAACCCTCTATGCGCGAGATGCTACGCATCGTCCTTCAGCGAGATCACTACGACGTCGTCGTCGCCAAGAACGGTACCGAGGCCATCGAGCGGTTGCAGGTCGAGCCGTTCGACATGCTCCTGACGGATATCCGCATGCCGGACCTGAGGGCGTCGATGTGTTGCGGGCAGCCAAAGAAATCAACCCCGACGTCGTCGCGTTCATGATGACCGCCTTCGCGTCCACCGACACGGCGGTGGAGGCCATGCGACTCGGCGCGCTGGACTATTTCACCAAGCCGTTCAGCATGGATGAGCTTCGCCTGAAGATCCGCCAGCACCTGGAGACACGCCGATTAAAGCAGGAGAATCTCCTGCTCAAGCGCGCGCTCAACACTCGCCATCAGTTTTCGAGCATTCTCGGGCGCAGCGACGCCATGCAGGCAGTGTTTACCACCATTGAGACGGTCGCCAATACCGGAAGCACCGTGCTGATCAGCGGGGAATCGGGAACCGGCAAAGAACTCGTGGCCCGCGCGATCCACTTCAACTCGTTGCGGCGTGACTGCCCGTTTGTCGCCGTCAACTGCGGCGCGCTGCCGGAAGCGTTGCTTGAGTCCGAGCTGTTCGGACACGTGCGCGGCGCGTTTACCGGCGCGCACGCCAACAAGAAGGGCCTGATGGCGGCTGCAGAGGGGGGCACGATCTTCCTCGACGAAATCGGCGAGATGGCCACGTCGATGCAGGTCAAGCTGCTGCGCGTCCTGCAGGATCGCCGCTTTAGACCGGTGGGTGGCACCGATGAAATACAAGCGGACCTTCGGGTTATCGCGGCCACCAACCAGGATCTCCCGAAGATGGTGGCTGACGGACGGTTTCGCGAGGACCTGTACTACCGCCTGAACGTGCTGCCAATCGCGGTGCCGCCGCTGCGGGACAGGGTCGAGGATATCCCCCTGCTGGCCGAGCACTTCCTCGCGCAGTTTGCCGAGCAGATGGACAAGCGCGTTCGGACGATCTCTGCCCCCGCCATGCAGTTGTTGCTGGGCCATCAATGGCGCGGCAACGTCCGTGAGCTGCAAAACGCCATCGAGCGCGCGGTGGCGCTTGAGCAGACTGAGGCGATTCTGCCCGAAACCCTCCCGGACGACGTGCGCATCGGCCGGTCAGCTATTGGACCGGCCGCGGTCGAGTTGCCCGCGCTGGCCGAGGGGTTCGACCTGGACGCGCAAGGCGAGGCCTTCTATCGTCATTACCTGGCGCTGGCGCTGGATCGGGCGGGCGGCGTGCAGGTGAAGGCGGCGGAACTGCTCGGCATGAGCTTCCGATCGTTCCGCTACTACGCCAAGAAGTACAAGCTGCGCTGACGGGCACTGTCACGGTGGGGAGCGGTTGAGTCTCCTGCACGGTTCTGCAAAGACATGCCGCTAATTGGCAGATCAAAGTGACATATTTTGTCTGAACGCAAAGAATTGCCGACTGTGTGGCACCTGTTCACGACCGATAGATCCCTCTAAGACACACATAAACAAAACGTTATGAGGCGCTGCTCCTGTCGATCTGGACGTCGGCACGCCGATTGCTACAGCTATCCACGGACGCGCTGCCAACCGGGTGGGTGGCAAGTCCCCCGGTAGGCATTGGACGGCAGGGGTTGTTGGCGGTGCCTCACCACGGCGTTGATCACGGGTTGATTGACAGTGCGTTCATTTCACCTTTCGAGGAGTAGACGGATGAAGATTCAGAATAGGGTTCACAACGAGAAGGGATTCACGCTTATCGAGCTGTTGATCGTCGTGGCGATCATCGGCATCATCGCCGCGATTGCGGTGCCCGGTCTGCTCCGCGCCCGCCAGTCGGGTAACGAGGCGTCGGCGATCGCGTCGATGCGGACCATCGGTGGCGCCGAGGCCACCTATGCGGCCAGCTGCGGCGGCGGCGGGTATGCGTCGACGTTGGAGAATCTGGCGCTGGCGCCGGCCGGCGGTGTGGGCTTCATCAGCCCGGACCTGGGCACGACGGGTGTGACCAAGAGCGGCTACACGGTGACCGTGGCCACGGGGACCGACGCGACGGTCGTGGCAGCGACGGCGGCCACGTGTAACGGTGGAGCGGCAACGGTCGCCTCCTTCTACGCGCATGCGGAGCCGGTCACGGTGGGCAGCACGGGGCAGCGGTCGTTCGCCTCGGACAACCGCGGCACGATCTTCCAGCTCGCCACCGGTGCGGTGATTCCGGCGACGATGGCGGGAGCCACGAGCCTCCAGTAAGAACCGGCGCAGCGGCAGTCTGACGGCGGCACAGCCGTCGGGGACTTCTAGAGTCAACGATGAGGAGGCGTTCTGTTGAACGCCTCCTCATTCGTGTTTTAATGGGTGCTTTTCTGGGTGGCGGCCCTTGTGGGTGGCTGCGACCCCACACGGTTCCGCAGACGCCTACCAAGGATTGACGGACGACATTGACGGAGTTTGACAGAGGCCAGGACGAACTTGCCGCCAACGCTGGGCGGCGAGCCATGGCCGAGGTTTTTGAGATAGAGTTTTAGGACTGCGGGTTCATTATCACTCTCGAGGAGCGGACAGATGAAGACTCAGAACATGGTTCACGACGACAAGGGATTTACGCTGATCGAACTGCTGATCGTTGTGGCGATCATCGGCATCATCGCGGCAATTGCGGTCCCCGGTCTACTCCGCGCGCGGCAGTCTGGCAATGAAGCATCCGCCATCGCGTCGATGCGGACCATCGGTAGCGCTGAGGCCACCTACGCGGCAAGTTGCGGCGGCGGCGGGTACGCGTCGACGCTGGAGAATCTCGCGCTGGCGCCGGCCGGTGGTGTGGCGTTTATTAGCCCGGATCTGGGCACGACGGGCATCACCAAGAGCGGCTACACCATGACCGTGGCCACAGGCACCGATGCGACGGTCGTGGCAGCGACGGCGGCCACGTGTAACGGTGGGGCGGCGACGGTCGCCTCCTTCTACGCGCATGCCGAGCCGGTCACGGTGGGTAGCACGGGTCAGCGGTCATTCGCCACTGACAATCGCGGTACGATCTTCCAGCTCGCCACCGGTGCGGTGATTCCGGCGACGATGGCGGGAGCCACGAGCCTCCAGTAGGGGTCGCTCGGCGCCTGCTGCGTTCTCGTTCGAATGACGGTCTCAGGCCCAGTGGGCCTGGGGCCGTTGTTTGTTGTAGGATGCGGCAGGATCGATACATATGAAAACACATGCCCGCACTCTCATCGTGGCCCTTGGCCTCCTGGCGCTCGGCGCCTCGGTAGCCTCGCTGTACGTTCACTATCAGATACTCGCGGATCCCTCGTACACGAGTTTCTGTGACATCAGTGAAACCGTCAGCTGCGAGGCGGTGATGACCAGCCAGTACGGCAGCGTCTACGGCGTCCAGGTCGCGGTCGGTGGCGCGGTCTGGTCCGCTCTGGTGCTGTTGCTGGGTCTCGTCGCGATGCCGTCGTCCCGCACCGCGCCGACGTCAGCGTCACGGGCGGCGTCGCTTTCCGACGATGCCGGGCGAATTACTGGATACATCTTCCTGCTCGCGACGGTCGGGCTGGCCGGGGTGCTGTATCTCGGGTATGCGTCGTTGTTCATCCTCCGTCAGATGTGTCCGCTGTGCATCGCGATGTACGTGGCCGTTATCGGGCTCTTTGTCGTGTCGGGTGCTGTAGCGTCGGAGTTGACCGCGATCCCGGCGAGGCTTGGTCGGGACCTGCGGGCCGTCATGGCCAGTCCGCTCGCCGCGACGCTCGCGGCCGTCTGGGTGGTGGCATCAGTGTCGCTGGTGGCGTTCTTCCCTCGTGAGGACACCGCCGCGGCCCTCGCGTCGACGCCGGTTGCAGCGCCGACCGAGACGCTCGGCGAGGTTGAAGTCGCGCAGTTCGAGGCGTGGCTCGACGCGCAGCCGAGGGTGGACCTTGGCGTGCCGGCCGATGGGGCGAGTGTGGTGGTGGTGAAGTTCAACGACTACCAGTGCCCGGCGTGCCGTCAGGCGTATCTCGCGTACAGGGGGATCGAGCGGAAGTACGACGAGCAGTTTCCAGGGCAGGTGGCGTTTGTCAGTCTGGACTATCCGCTCGAGGCGGAGTGCAATACGGGAGGCATTCACTCCTCAGCCTGTGAAGCGGCGGTCGCGGTGCGTCTCGCGCGTGTAGAAGGCCGGGAGGCGGAGATGGCCGACTGGTTGTTTGCCAATCAGGAGTCACTCTCGCGCGATCGTGTGAAAGAGGGGCTTGCCGAAGTAGCTCAGGTCACCGACTTTGACGACAGGTACGAGGAGACGCTGGAGGATGTTCGAGCTGATGCCGCGCTTGGGCAGAAAGTCCAGATCACCGGCACACCGACGTTCTTCATCAACGGCATCCGCATCGCGTCGACGCTGCGCCCGGCGTACTTCGACGCCGCGATCGCCTACGAGTTGAAGAACACATCGGAGCCCGGGCCCGTGAGCCCAGCCCAGGGCCAGGATCAGTCCTAACCTATGGGCGAGACGCCTGAGCCGTGATGGACGCAATCCGGACAGAAGCACTCACCAAACATTACCCCGTTGGCTTTTGGCGCCGGCGTTGGCACGTCGCACTCGACTCCCTGACCCTCGACGTCCACCAGGGAGAAGTCTTCGGCTTTCTCGGGCCCAACGGCGCCGGAAAGACCACGACGCTCAAGCTACTCATGCAACTGACGTATCCGTCGTCAGGGCGCGCCGAAATTCTGGGGCGGCCCGTCGGCGACGTGGCGGTGAAGCGCCGCATCGGCTACTTGCCGGAGAACCCCTATTTCTACGACTACCTCACAGCCGAGGAGCTGCTGCAATACTTTGCTGGCTTGTTTGGCTATGCCGCTGCGGATCGCCGTCGTCGGGTGGCCGCCTTGCTCGACGAGGTCGGGATCGGCGCCGAGCGGCGCCTCCAGCTTCGCAAGTTTTCCAAGGGCATGCTGCAACGGGTAGGCATCGCCCAGGCGATCATCAACGACCCAGAGATTGTCTTTTTCGACGAGCCGATGTCAGGACTCGACCCGATGGGGCGCCGCGAGATTCGGGAGCTGATTCTCCGGCTGCGCGATCGTGGTTGCACCGTGTTCTTTAGCTCCCACGTGCTCTCCGACGCCGAGGCGCTCTGCAGTCGTGTGGCGATTCTGGCGGCGGGCAGACTCGCGGCGGTGGGTGAGTTGTCCGAGATATTGGCCTTCAAGGCACTCGGGTGGGAGCTGGTCGTGGGCGGCCTCGACGACGCCGTACTCGAGACCGCGAAGGCGTCAGGCCACATCGATCGCGCGACCCCATTGGGCGGGCGCCGCTATGCTCTTCATTTACCGCTGTCGGTCGCGCCCGATCGCCTGGTGGCCGATCTCGTGTCCCAGGGTGCCGAACTCGTCTCGGTCAATCCGGTCCGAGAAACGCTTGAAGATTTTTATATGCGGCAGATAGGTGCCGTCCCGCGCGATCGGGGCCTGGCGGCAGTATAGAACCTCCTGAGTCCCAGCGCTCGACGTCGGCACATGCTCGAGTGTCGAGACTGGCACCCTGAATGTGAACGGTTATGCGACTCATCGGCCAGATTGCTGTAAACGTTTTTAAAGAGTCGGTTCGCGACAAGGTGCTGTACAACCTGGTCGCGTTCGCCGTGCTGATGATTGCGGTGTCCTATCTGCTCGGCCAACTGACGGCCGGGCAGGACATGAAGATCATCAAGGACCTCGGGCTGGCCGCCATTGCCAGTTTCGGCCGGTTGATCGCCGTGTTCATAGGGATCGGCCTTGTGTGGAAGGAAGTCGAGCGGCGCAGTATCTATAGCCTGCTGTCCAAGCCCATCCGTCGGCACGAGTTTGTGCTTGGCAAATACGCCGGCCTGGCGCTGACGCTCTTGGTCAACGTCGTGGTGATGACGGTGGCGTTCTACGCCATCCTGGCCTATCTGAACACGCTGTATCCCGAGTCGGTCCAGGTCACGTGGCCGGCGCCTGCCACCGATCCCGGCATGCTGCGGGCCATCCTGCTGATCTTCATGGAGCTCCTGTTGATCACTGCTGTCGCGCTGTTTTTCTCCACCTTCTCGAGCCCGTTTCTGTCGGCGGCGCTGACGCTCGGGCTCTGGGTGATTGGCCATTTCAACGACGATCTGCGCAGCTTCGAGACGGTGGTGGAGTCGCCCGCTGCCGCATATCTCGCGCGCGCGTTGTATTACGTGCTGCCCAACTTCGGTGCGTTCGACATCAAAACGCAGGTGGTGTACGCGCTGCCGGTGCAGTGGTCCTACGTGGTGACGACGTCGGCGTACGGGGTGGCGTACATCGCGTTGCTGCTGGCTGGCGCGGTCGCGATTTTCTCGAGGCGCGACTTCAAATGAGCGTGCGTAGCGTCGTACTTATCGGCGCGTTGCTGGCGGCCGTGGTCGGGCTCCAGGCGGTGCACGAGCAGAACGGAGGCAGGCCCGCGTCGACGACCGCGAATCTGTTGTATGTGCGGTCCCCCGACGCCATGAAGCGACTCGCACTGTCATACGACGCGCTGTTGGCTGATCTCTATTGGGTTCGGGCGATTCAGCACTACGGCACGACGAGGCTCTCGACCGAACCCGGGACGCAGTTTGATTTGCTGTATCCCTTGTTGGATCTCACCACGTCGCTGGACCCGCACTTCACCGTCGCCTACTACTTCGGGTCGCTGTTCCTTGCAGAACCGCCTCCCGGTGGGCCGGGGCGGCCGGATCAGGCGATCGCCTTACTCGAGAAGGGGCTGGAAGCCCTGCCGGATCGGTGGGAGCTGGCGCAATCGATCGGGTTCGTGCACTACTGGTGGCGGCAAGACTACGAGGAGGCCGCCGCGTGGTTTGCCAAAGCCTCGGAGTTTCCGAACGCCCCGATCTGGATGGCCCCGTTGGCCGCCGTGACGCTGGCCGAGGGCGGCAGCCGGGAGTCGTCGCGCCTGCTCTGGCGAGAGATCGCGCTTGGAGTGGAGGATGAGTGGTTTCGCGCCGAAGCGGCGAGGCGGCTTCGGCAGCTTGACGCCATGGATCATCTCGATTCGCTCGGCGACGTCGTATCGACGTTTGAGCAAAGCACGGGACGAACGCCGTCTGGATGGGACGAACTCTGGAGCGCGGGATACCTGCCAGGCGTGCCCGTTGATCCGGCGGGTATTCCGTATAGTCTCGAGTCGGGTGTTGTGAGTCTCGGCCCCGAGTCGCCGCTCAGCCCGCTGCCGACGGGGCCCGCCCAGCTCCAGTGACGACACTACCGTTTGTCATTGTCCTCGCTGCGTTCGGCCTGCTGGTGGGCAGCTTTCTCAACGTCTGCATCTATCGTGTACCGCGACACGAATCGATCGTCTGGCCCGCGTCGCGCTGCACCGGATGCGGCAGGCATCTCGCCTGGTACGAGAACGTACCGGTACTGAGCTGGCTCGTGCGCCGCGGTCGCTGCCGTACGTGCGGAGCTGGGATCTCCTCGATGTATCCGCTCGTGGAGCTGACGACGGCGGTGCTGTTTGCCGCTGGCGCGATGCTGTACGGGCCATCCGGGCTGCTGGCCGTGCGCCTCGTCTTCGGGTGCGCGCTCATCGTGCTGTTCGCCATTGACCTTCGGCACCGCGTGTTGCCTGACGTGATCACGCTCCCAGGCATCGTCATCGGGTTTGCGGCGAGTTGCTTCTTGCCCCCGGGGTGGCTTTCGTCGGTGATCGGCATCAGTGCCGGCGGCGGTATACTGTTCGCCATCGCTGAGGCGTACTACCGTGTGCGCGGCCAGCAAGGCCTCGGGATGGGAGACGTCAAGATGCTGGCGATGATCGGCGCGTTTCTGGGCTGGCAGCTCGTGTTATTGACACTGGTGTTCGCGTCGTTTGCCGGGTCGATTGTCGGAGTGTCGCTGATCGCCTCGGGGCGGGGCAATCTGCAGGCGGCGCTGCCGTTCGGGACGTTTCTGGCAGTGGGCGCGATCGTCGCGGCGGCGGCGGGCGCCCCGATCCTCGACTGGTATCTCGCGTTCTATCGATAACGACGCGCCGCGCGCGGGACAACCCGACTCCGGCCGAGGTTCATTCGGCGGGAGCCCTGCCGCCCTTGTCATCAGCAGCGTGAGCGCGTCATTGAGGTCGCTGGCGTCTTCCCGTGCGCTATTCGGCAAACACCCTGCGGTTCTCCACCTTCGGAGCCTGTCGCCGCGGTCTCGCGGGAGACACGGAGACTCGTCGACATCCCGAACGTCGCGCCGTCCCTGCACGCTGAAGCCACTGGTTTCGCGCCCGCCGTCGCGCCCGTTGTCGGGAGCTATGCCGTCACATTCGTTCGGCGGCCGCAGACCACTAGTTCCGAACGTCGCGCCAACCCGTCACGGTGAGGGTGCCGGTCACGAGACCGCCGTCGTATGAGATTGTCACGCTGCCGCCGATGTCGTTGGTCGTCACCAGATCATCGACGCTCGTGGCGTCCTCGACGATGAGCTGCCCGCTGTGCGAGAGGTTCCCGGTGACCTTCGCCTGTTCGTGCACGAGCATCTGTCCGCTACCGAAGGTCGTATCGAGCGAGCCGGAAATCTCCAGATCGCCATCGGTCACCAACAGCAGCTCCGGTGTGTCCGCCGCGATCGTGGGGCTGCCGCTGATGTCGATCGAGCCTTCCGCGATGATCGAGAGCTGGACTGGATCGGGCGCTTTGCCGCTCTTTCCGCCCTTGCCGCTCTTACCGCCTGTGCCGGGGCTGCCCGTGATCTTGACAGGGCCTTCGACGTAGTAGGTGCCGTCCGAAGGCGTATCGTTGTTCCCGATACTCCACTCACCGCTGCCGCTATCGAAGCTCCAGTCGTTGCACTTCGTACCTTTCTTGCCTTTGCCTTTGCCTCCGGAGGCCGTGTCGCACAGTACCGTCCCAGCCTGGTCCGTCATCGTTCCCGCCGACGTCAGGATAAAGTCCGCGTCGCTCAGGTAGTCGCTGGCGCTGACCTCGGGCAGGGCTACTTCGGCGCCCCCGCCGCTGCCGGGGTTGCTGCCGGCATACGAACCTGTTGCCGTGATGGTGCCTGTGACCGTCGTTGATCCGCCGTTGATCTCCAGGTCCCCGTTGGTATGGACGCTCCCTGCCGTGCCATCGATCGTCACGTTGCCCGATATGGTGAGATCGCCGTTGGCGACCACCGCCCCCAGGCCGATCTCGCCGATCATCGCCTCGAGCACCACCTTGGTGTCGTCCTCCGCATAGCCTGTGGCGCGGACGAGGATCGTTGCGTTTTCGTCGTCGAACAGATCGCCAGTTGGCTCGTTGGGCGCCGTCGCGTCGTCGTCCATGACGAACGCTTCATACCGTGCGTCGAGTCCGCTGGCAATCGTCAGCTGGGTACCAAGGGGAATCTGCTCGGCCGCGGTGATGCCGGTTCGAGTGCCCAGGCTACCGTTGTCTGCGTCGGTCGCGACCGTGCCGGTCATCCCATCCGGGCCAAGCAGCAGCGCGTCAATCGCTGCATCGGGGCTGGCAAACCCGTTGGTGTTCCAGTCAGCGATGAACGTGGTCGCCAGTTCGACGGCATGGTTCAGGCCTGCTTCGGCGGCTGCGCCTGCCTGCGTGCCCACTCGTTCGTTGTGGGAGATGAGCGTTTCGGTATACCCGTTCACAACCAGCGCGGCCGCGAGCGCTGATATCATCATGAGGAGGAGGGTTACGCCGATCAGTGCTGACCCTCGCTGGTCCAGCCGTTTCAGGATCCCGTTGCGTGTGATGGTCATGACCGTTTGCCCCGTCGACCAGTCTCGTTGGCGACCACGAGTCCGTCCGCCAGTATCGCACATAGATTCGAGACGCGGGTGACTGCGCCTGGGTACGGGGGGGCGTGCCGGGAGTGCCGAGCGGCGGGAGGTGCGCCTGTCAGGAGGACCTGAGGGGAGCCTGGCGATGGTCGGCGCGTTTCTGGGCTGGCCGCTCACGAACCTGACGCTGGTGTTCGCGTCGTGTGCCGGCTCGACTGTCGGGGTGTTGCTGATTGCACCGGGACGGGGCAATCAGCAGGCAGCGCTCCCGTTCGGGACGCTTAGAGCGCTTTTCATGACCGTTTGGCGTTCGAGTGACTGCAATGCCGAGAATGGTTACGGCATTCGGCGGGACCGAAGCGTGCGGCAGCGCGTGCAGAAGTCCCATGACTCGCCCAGTCGATACAAGGGCTATCTGAAAAGCGCTCTAATGGCAGTGGGGCTATCTTATGCGGCCGCGGCGGGTGCCCCGGTCCTTACCTGCCTTACCTGGTATTCGGCTTTCTTTCGATAAGCGCTCGCCACCGGCGGTTTACTCCGCGGGAATCGGTTCGCCTTCTGCGTTCGCCACCAGCGGCGCGAGTGTGTCCCTGAGGGCGTTGGCGTCCCGTTGAAGCCGGCGAAGCGTTGCGGTGACGACCTCTCCCTCGCGGACCGTTGTCGGTGTTTCAGGTGCCGCATCGAGCCGACTGAGCCGCGCTTCCGCGGCGGCGATGCCGGCCTCTGCCTTTGCCAGGCGCCCCTGAAAATCCCGCAGCCTTGCTCGACGTTGCTCTACGTACCTGTCCGGCGCCTCTACGATGATCGCGTCGGCGGCGAGTTCGTCGTCCGGCTCCGCCCCTCGCCGGGCGTGGCGGTGCCGGGCGCCGCCGCGTCGGGCTCCACGGGAGCCTCCACGGGAGCCGGGACCGGTGACGGCACCGGTGCGCCGAGAAGCACGAGGTCCGCGTTCGTGTACATGCGGCCAGGGGCGGCCTGCGCCCGGCGCTCGGCGTCCTGCCGGGCAATGTCCCCGAGGGACTGCGTCGACGCGAGGTGGGGGGACACGGCCAGCAGGAAAAGCAGGGCACCTCCCGCTGCATACGTGCGAAGCCAACCGCGATTCGTCGTCATTGTCCTGGCCCTTCCCGTGTCACATCAGCCTAGCCGGGCTGGCGAACGTCCCGCCATCCGCTGACGGAAAAGCCGCCGGAACTGCCGAGTTCGCCAGAGTAGTTGATGACCACGTCGTTGGAGATCTCGTTGTCCTTCACGAGGCCATCGAGGCTTTCCGCGTTCTCGACGATGAATTGCCCGGTCACGGTCGGTTTGCCCTCCATATCCAACTGTTCGTGCACGAGTATCTGCCCGACGAAAAGCTGAGCATCCTTATCGACCTTGCCGCTATTACCGGGCGAAATACTGCCGCCGCCCTTGATGCGCAGATCGCCATCCGTGACGAAGAGGACCTCCGGGTCGTTCGACACGATGATCGACTTGCCGTCGATCTCGATCGAGCCTTCGGCAATGATCGAGATCTGCGCTGGACTCGACGGATCTCCCATCTTCCCGTTAACTTTGGCATCCCCTTCGACGTAGTAGGTTCCCGCCGGTGGCGTGATATGCTTGCTCTCCCATTTGTCGCCGTTGAACTCCCACCCGTTGCATGTGTCCTCGGATGACGCGCACAGCACGTTCCCGTCCAGATCGGTCATCGCTCCGGTTGACGTGAGAACGAAGTCGGCGCGGTTCCGATGATCGCTGGCTCGGATGTCGGGCACGGGGATCTGGGGAACGCCGCCGGTGCCGGGCAGGTGCCCGTCATATTCGCCCCCCGCCGTGATCGCACCGGATACCTGGACGTCGTCATCCTTTATCGTGAGATCGCCGTTCGCATGGATGCTACCCGCTGTGCCCCCGATGATCACTTTGTTGGAAATCTCGAGATCACCGTCGATGAGCATCGCCGGCATTTCGGAGCTGCTGATACTGACCTCCAGGACGGTCGTAGTGTTGTCGGATGCGTAGCCCGTGGCCCGAAGGGTCAGCGTGCCGTTCTGATCGTTGAGCGCGTCGCCATCCTCGTTCGGGCCGTCATCGTCGTCGTCCAGGAGCATGACGTCGTACTCGGCGTTTGAGACGCCTTGCAGCGGAATCCGCACGCCCGGAGCGACGCCCCATCCAGCCACCCCCTCGAGGCTGAAGTTGTCCACGTCGTCCGCTGGCGTGCCGCCGAGCCCATCCGGGCCCAGGAGCAGCCCGTCCATCGCGTCGGCCGGAGTCGGGAAGCCATTGGCCTGCCATTGCCCGATGTGTGCGGTGACGACCTGCACGGCATGGCTGAGGCCAGCCTCGGCTGCCGCCCGTGCCTGCACCTGCGACCGCTGGTTGACTCGGACCTGTTGCATATCCGCCTAGTCAGGGTGACGTTGCGCGTGCAGCCGGCGAGGGCGGCTCTGCGTGGCCCGGCTGGAGCGCTGTTCGCGCACGGGGGCACAGCGGTCTCCAGGGAGCGCTACCTGCCGGACCGCGAGATCCGGTTCGACGTCATGCCACGGAACATCAATCGTGAGTGACCGCAGAGACAGCGGCGTGGCACTCGTGATCGTGATGATGACGGTGACGCTCCTGACCGCGCTGGGGTCCGCACTCACGCTTGCGACCATCGCCGAGACTGCGGTCGCCGCCAACTACCGTGACGCGACCGAGACGTTCTACGCGGCCGAGGGCGCCGTCGAGTTTGCAATGCAGGAACTGGCCGTGGTGTCGGATTGGGGCGACGTCGTTACTGCGCCCGGGCGGTCGGCGTTCGTGGACGGTCCGGCCGCGGGCGCGCGGGCCGTAGGGGCGGTGACGCTCGACCTTGGCGACGCCACAACGGATGTCAACGCCGCCGGCGCCGGCGCATCTGGATCCTCTGACACGGATTGGTTGTTGTACGCCTACGGTCGTTTTCGGGACCTGGTGCCATCGAGTCCGCGTCGTTCACAGATCTATGTGGTGGTGTGGGTGGCCGACCGTTCGAGCGCGCCCGACGAGGAGATGTCTGTTCCTGACGCCCTGTCCATTCTTGGCCAGGCCTACGGTGGGCGGGGGAGCCGCCGGACGGTCGAGGTGGTCGTTGAGCGGGATGGCGCGGGGCTGGTGCAGACGCGCTTGTGGCGCGAATGGCGGTAAGCCTTGACGACTGCTGCTAGCGGCCGGAGAATGCAAGTTATGAAGTCATTGGCCGCCAGATATTCGGCAGGGGTAGTGGTGTTGGTCTGTGCCGCGACGGTCTCAGCGCAGTCGCTGGGAGATCTGGCCCGTCAGGAAGAGGAGCGACGGAAGACCATCCCGACGGGGAGCAAGGTATACACAAACGAGATGCTGCGTCCGGAGGTCGCCCCGGCCGGTGACGGGGCGGAGGCGGTCCCGTTGCCAACACCATCCGAACCGGCAGCCGACCCCTCGACTCCAGAGGACGGCGAGCCGGCGGCCGAAGATTCGACGCCCGTCGATCCGGAGGAGGCGCCTGACGGGGCGGCGGCAACCGAGGCCGACTGGCGCACGCGGATCGCCGATGCACGCGAAGCGGGATCGCGCGCGCAGATTCTCGCGGATGCGTTACAGAGCCGTATCAATGTGCTCGCGGCGGACTTCGTCAATCGCGACGATCCGGTGCAGCGGAGCGCGGTCGCCGCCGATCGAGAGAAGGCGCTTGCGGAACTGGCTCGCGTCACCGAAGAGATCGAACAGCATCAGCAGATGGTGATCGAGATCCAGGAGGAGGCTCGCCGCGCTGGTGTCCCCGCCGGTTGGGTCAGGTAAACGACCGCGAGAGCGGTGCGTTCCTGAACAGATGTCCCTTCCCGTAACTGATCGTCGAAAACACGGACTCGCCATCCAGTGGACTGCGCCTGGCGCTCGAAGCGCACGGGCTTAGCGTGGTCGAGGCGCGCGACGAGCCAGAGGCCGCGGACCACGTGCAGCGCTCGCGGCTGGCGCTCGTGCTGACCGACCTCACACTGCAGACTGGCGATGGAATCGGTGTGCTTCGCGCCGCGAAAGCCGTCGATCCGGAACTGGAGGTCGTCGTGATGGCGGTCGATCCAGGCGGGCCGGGCGGCCGGGGCCGGCGCCACGGTGCTGCTCGAAGGGGAGAGTGGCACCGGGAAGGAGCTGTTCGCGCGCGCGCTGCATGCCCTGAGTCCGAGATCCGGCGGACCGTTTGTCGCCATCAACTGTGCGGCGATTCCCGAGGGGCTTCTTGAAACAGAACTGTTCGGCTACGAGAAGGGCGCATTCACTGGCGCGGTTGGCAGAAAATCTGGACGATTCGAAATGGCCAACCAGGGCACGCTCTTTTTGGACGAGATCGGCGACATGCCCCTCGCGCTGCAAGCCAAGATTCTGCGGGCCCTCGAGGAGAAGACCTTTGAGCGTGTGGGGGGCACCAGCACGTCTCACGTCGATGTCCGTGTCGTCGCCGCCACGAATCGCGACCTCAAAGCGCGCGTGGCGGCGCATCACTTCCGTGAGGATCTCTATTTCCGACTCTCGGTCTTTCCGATCACGATTCCACCGCTACGCGAGCGCACAGGCGATGTGCTGGTCCTGGCGCGCCACTTCATCGATCGGTTCTGCCGGGATCTGAAGAAGCAGACCGTGCGTCTGTCGTCGTCAGCGGTTGAGGCGCTGGAGACCCACAGCTGGCCGGGTAACGTGCGCGAGCTCCAAAACAGCATGGAGCGCGCGGTCATCCTGTGCGACGACGACACGATCGAGCGGCGTCACCTAAAACTGTCCGCCAACAGTCCAGTGGGTCCGGGCCGGCGTGAGCGCGCGAACGACGATCGGGCTGAGAGGGTGGCTGGCGCGGTGCCTGCGCGGAAGAGTCCTCTCGCGCAACTCGACCTCACCGGCACCATGACCGCGGTGGTCAGCCGGGTGACTGCCGTCGTCGAGCGCCTGAAGCTTGAAGAAGCGCTCAGAGAGGCTGACGGGGACAAGGAGCGTGCAGCGGAAGCGTTGCACGTCAGCTACAAGACTCTGCTAAAAAAACAACGCAAGCACGGAATCAGTAGCTGATGCCGTGGCCTGGACGGTCAGCTCTATCGTGTGAGTCCGAGGCGCTCCAGGACCGCCTCCAATTCGTCCTCGGTCACGTCATCGATCGTCATCGTCGCGCCCACCTGGGTCGCGATGACAAAATGCAACGTGCCATTGACGACCTTCTTGTCGCGTCGCATCGCCTCAAGCACGTCGCCAGCCGGTAAATCGACGACGGGCGGCAGTGGACCCAGCTGCGCGATGAGGCTCGCGAGCGCCTGTCGTTCGCGGTCGGCAAGCGCTCCGCGCGCGACGGCGAGATCCGCAGCCGCGAGCATGCCGTAGGCGATCGCCTCGCCGTGGCGGAATCGGCGGTACTTCGTCACCGCCTCAAGTCCGTGACCGACCGTGTGTCCGAAGTTCAGAATGCGCCGGAGGCCACCCTCGCGCTCATCACGGGAGACCACATCTGCTTTGATGCGGCAGGATTCGACGATGGCGGGCACGAGTACGTCTGGCTCGCGCGCAAACACCGCCTTTGTCTGATCGGCCACGCGCTCAAACAGCGCAGAGCTGGCGATCATCCCGTATTTCACGACCTCGTAGAGCCCCGAGCGGAACTCGCGCCGCGGCAACGTGGCCAGCAACAGCGGGTCAACGAGCACGATGGCCGGCTGGTGAAACGCGCCGACAAGGTTTTTCCCGAGCGGCAGGTTCACGCCGACCTTGCCGCCGACCGAACTGTCTACCTGCGCCAGTAGCGTCGTCGGAATGTGTGCGAGTGTCACACCTCGGAGGAATGTCGCGGCCGCGAAGCCAGCTGTGTCACCGATGACACCGCCGCCCACCGCGACGATCACGCTGCCGCGATCGGCACCGGCGCGCACCAGCGAGTCGTAGATACGCGAGACGGATTGCAGGCTCTTGAACCGCTCGCCGTCTGGCACAAGGATCGGGTCGGCACCACCGAGCGCGCGTGTGATCTGTTCGCCATGCAAGCGCCACACGACCGGGCTTGAGACAACGAAACGTTTGCGGCCGATGTTGTTGGCGTCGAGCAGCGCGCCCGCGCGCTCAGCGACACCACCACCGATCCAGATCGTCGACGGATGCTGGCCCGCATGCACGTCGATTCGGACCGGTTCGCTCACCGCGTTGGGGTTCAAGGGTTGATAGGATAGCACCCGTGAATCTGCGCGGCGACTTTCTTGTCATCGGCAGTGGCATCGCCGGATTACGCGCAGCTCTGTCGTTGGCGGATGTCGGCGACGTCGTGATTCTCACGAAGGCCGATCGGAGTGAGAGCAACACCGGCTACGCACAAGGCGGCATCGCCGCGGCGATCGGACCAGATGATTCGCCCGAGTTACACGCCCGAGACACCATGGCGGCCGGCGACGGACTCTGTGTGCCCGAGGCCGTGAACGTGCTCGTGCGCGAAGGCCCGCACTACGTCGGCGAATTGCTCGACTGGGGCGCCGCATTCGACCGTGCACCCGACGGCCGGCCCGAGCTCGCTCGCGAGGGTGCGCATAGCGTGCGTCGGGTGCTGTATGCCAGTGATGCCACGGGGAGGGAGATTGCCCGGGTGCTGTGGTCGCGCGTGAGCGGTCATCGGCGCATTCGTATCGTTGACGATGCACTGGCCACCGATCTCGTGGTGACCGGAGATGTCTGCGCCGGTGCGACGTGTGTCACAGCCGGCGAATCCCTAGGCACCGTGCTCGCCGAGTGCACGCTGCTGGCGACTGGCGGCGCTGGGCAAGTGTTCTGCGAGACCACGAATCCGGCCATTGCTACTGGAGACGGTGTTGCGATGGCGGCGCGCGCCGGAGCGCGGGTCGTTGATCTCGAGTTCGTGCAGTTTCATCCGACGGTGCTCAACGTCGACGGCGTGCCGCGGTTTCTGCTGTCGGAGGCGCTGCGCGGTGAAGGGGCTCGGCTCATCAACAACGCGGGCGAGGCGTTCGTCGAGCGATACGAACCCGCAGGCGATCTGGCGTCACGCGATCTGGTGTCGCGCGCCATCGTCCGTGAGGCTGAACGTACGGGCTCGTCCGTGTACCTGTCGCTGGCCCATCTGGACTCGGCGTTTGTGCGGCAGCGGTTCCCGACGATCGCGCACGCGTGCGCGCAAGCCGGCCTCGACCTGGCACATGATCGGGTCCCGGTGAGTCCGGCGGCGCACTACGTGATGGGCGGTGTCGAGACCGATCTCGACGGAGGCACGTCGCTGCCGGGGCTTTTCGCGGCCGGGGAGGTCGCATGCACGGGGGTGCATGGCGCCAACCGGCTCGCCAGCAACTCTCTGCTCGAAGGCCTGGTCTTCGGGGCGCGCGCGGCCGCTGTGATGAAAGGCACGGCGCCATCATCGTTGCCCCGCCCCGCCGGCATCCTCCGAGGCAGTCTCGCGGAAGACTCGGTCACCACAGACACCGTCGCGGCATCTAGCGTTGCGGCACCTGTCGTCGCGGAAGCTGCGGCCGTTGCATCGACCGCGGCTTTGCCTGCCGTGACAGCGGATTCCCTGCCAGTCGCAGCCCGGGTGACAATTCCGGCGGCTGACGACGTGCGGGATCTGATGTGGCGCCAGGTAGGCGTGGTGCGGGATCGACACTCGCTGGAGCATGCCGTTGAACACCTGCACGCGTGGGCGGGCGCCCTTCGGGATAGCCGGTCGTCCGGCCACGACCCGGGGGAGCGGCGCCGGATCGGGAGCATCGTCACGACGGGCCTGCTGATGGCCAGGGCCGCGTGGCGCCGGACCGAGAGCCGCGGCACGCACTTTCGCGAGGATTTTCCGTCGCGCGACGATCTACACTGGAACACGCGAATCACTGACCGTCTGCATGTCGACTGAAATCCCAGATTTTCCAACCAAGATTACGCCGCAGTCCGAGGACTTCGGCCGCTGGTATATCGATGTCGTCCGGCGAGCCGAGCTGGCCGACTACTCCCCGGTCAAGGGGTGCATGGTGATCAGGCCGTACGGTTACGCCATCTGGGAATTAATCCAACAGGGGCTCGATCGTCGCTTCAAGGCGACTGGTCACGTCAACGCGTACTTCCCGTTGCTGATTCCAGAAAGCCTGATGGCGCGCGAGGCGGACCACGTGGAAGGATTTGCGCCGCAAGTCGCGTGGGTCACGCAAGGCGGAGCTGAGGTCCTTGAAGAGCGGCTCGTCATCCGCCCGACCTCCGAGACGATCATCGGTACGATGTACGCGAAATGGATCCAGTCGTGGCGGGATCTGCCGCTCCTGATCAACCAGTGGGCCAACGTCGTGCGCTGGGAGAAGGTGACGCGACTGTTTCTTCGCACGACTGAGTTTCTGTGGCAGGAAGGGCATACCGCGCATGAGACCGCCGAGGAAGCGCAGGCGGAAACGCTGCGCATGCTCGCGGTCTACAAAGAGTTTGCCGAGACCGAACTGGCGATGCCCGTCGTGGACGGCGAGAAGACCGAGAGCGAGAAGTTCGCCGGCGCTGATCGCACGTATTCGATCGAGGCGCTAATGCGCGACGGCCGGGCGCTCCAGGCAGGCACGTCGCACAATCTTGGACAGAACTTCGCCAAGGGTTTCAATATCACGTTCCAGGCACGCGACAAGTCCGTCCAGTTCGTGCATGGTTCGTCGTGGGGCGTATCCACACGCATGATCGGCGGCGTCATCATGACGCACGGCGACGACGGTGGACTGATTCTGCCTCCACGGATCGCACCGCATCAGGTCGTGATCGTGCCGATTCCCCGGGGCAATTGGCGGGAAACCGTGCTGCCGAAAGCGGAGGAGATTCGCGATGCGTTGGTCGCACACGGTGTGCGCGTCAAGCTCGACGATCGCGATTCTCAGACGCCGGGCTGGAAGTTCAACGAATGGGAACTTCGTGGCGTGCCGCTTCGCCTGGAAATTGGGCCCAAGGACCTTGAGAAATCCCAGGTTGTGCTCGCGAGGCGCGACACCCGGGAGAAAACCTTCGTCCCGATGGATGGCCTCGCCGCTCATGTTGAGGAACTGCTCGCGACGATCCAGCGCGATCTCTACGCTCGAGCCCTCGCCTTCCGGGATGAGCACACGGTGGAGGCCGATACCTACGCGGACTTCAAGTCGGTCATGGCCGGTAGACCCGGTTTCGTGATCTCGCCCTGGTGCGGATCCGCAGCGTGCGAGGCGTCGATCAAGACCGAGACGCAGGCGACGATTCGGAACATCCCTTTCGCCAGCGCGCCTGTGGCTGGTAAGTCATGCGTTGCGTGCGATGCTCCCGCAACCGCGCACGCCTGGTTCGCCAAGTCCTACTAGTACCCCGTCTCAGTGATTTTGATCGGTTGGAGGGGGGGTAGCTCATCTGCCGCCAGTAACAGCCTGATCGTCCGGGGCTGCCGTGGGACGCGGCTGATAAGCCCGCGCCGCTCCAGCGCGACGATCATGCCGTGGACCGTGGGGGGAGTGACCTGAAAGAACCGTTGGAAGTCGACTTCGGCCGGCGGCTCCCGGTGGAGTAACGCGTAGGTGTGGATGAAGGCCAGATACTGGCCTTGCTTCGCCGTGAAGTGTGGGGCCGGACGACTGGACACGGGATCGGCAGTGTGATCCAAGATATCCATGAACATACGCTATCGCGTGACGCTGACGCTCGAAGAAGGGCACCACCTGCAGGCGCTGACCCGCGGCGGCACCCGGGCCGCGCGCCAGATCAAACGGGCACAGATTCTCCTCGCCGCCGACGCCCAGGTCCCCGACGAACGGATTGCGGCAGACATCGGGGTCGGCACCTCGACGGTGTATCGGACCAAGCAGCATTTCGTCGAAGACGGCTTGACGCGCGCGCTCATCGAAACGGCCCGGCCCGGTGCACCGCGGAAGCTCAGCGCCGGCGATGAAGCCCGCCTGGTCGCGGTGGCCTGCTCCGCGCCCCCGGCCGGCCGGGCGCACTGGACGCTGGAGTTGCTGGCCGGCGCATTGGTCCGCCTCACCACGCACGAGACCCTGTCGAGCGCCACGGTGGGACGCCGGCTGGCCGACATGAAACTGAAGCCGTGGCGGGAGAAGAGGTGGTGCATTCCGACGGTCAACGCCGAGTACGTGGCGCGCATGGAAGACGTCCTCGCACTCTACGCCGAGGCGCCGACCCCCCGGCGACCGGTGGTCTGCTTCGATGAAACGCCCCGACAACTAATCGGGGACGCGCGTGTCCCCATCCGGGCCGAGCCGGGGAAGCCCAGACGGGTCGACTATGAGTACGTGCGCAACGGCACCGCGAACGTGTTCCTGTTTGTGGACGTGCACCGCCCCTGGCGCCACGCCAAGGTCACTGACCACCGGACGTGCGTCGACTTTGCCGAGTGCATGCGCGATCTCGTGGACGAGCATTACCCGGAGGCCGAGCGAATCCAGGTGGTGCTGGACAACTTGTCGACCCATTCCGCGGCCGCGCTTTATCAGACCTTCGCACCCGCTGAGGCCCGACGGATCCTTACGCGGCTCGACTTCCACTACACGCCGAAACACGCCAGCTGGCTCAACATGGTCGAGATCGAGATCGGGGTGATGGTCCAGCAATGCCTCGATCGGCGTATCCCGGACAAGGCCACGCTTGTCACCGAGGTCGCTGCCTGGGAGCAGCGGCGCAATGCCGAGCAGGCGGGCATCAACTGGTTGTTCACCGTCGACCGGGCCCGCACGAAGATGGGCCGCGTGTATCCGCAGCCCGCCAGGCGCGCGAAGGCCGCCGCGTGAACCGGTCAGAACCACTGCGACGAGGTACTAGCAGGCTGCTGAAAAACTCCGTGAAATGGGATCGACAGATCGATCCCGGCGTACTACCATGCTCCCAACACCGCTGAAGGGAGCCCCATCATGCGCGGACACGATGAGCAAAGCACTCACATGTTCAGCTACCTGTCGCCGGAACAGCGCGTGCCAGCCGACCATCCGCTCCGCGCGGTTCGCGCGCTGACGGACGAAGCGCTGAGAACGATGTCGCGCAGGTTCGCCGGCCTGTACGCCAACACAGGGCGTCCGTCGATCCCGCCGGAACAGCTGCTGCGCGCGTTGTTGCTGCAGGTGCTCTACACGGTGCGGAGCGAGCGGCTGCTGATGGAAGAGCTCAATTACAACCTGCTGTTCCGCTGGTTCGTGGGCTTGAATTTGGACGACCCGGTTTGGCATCCCACCACGTTTACCAAGAATCGCGACCGGCTGCTGGCGGGCGATCTCGCGGCCGCCTTCTTTGATGCGGTGCAGGCCCACGCGCGGGCGGCCGGGCTGCTCTCGGACGAACACTTCACTGTGGATGGGACCCAATTGGAAGCGTGGGCCAGCCTGAAGAGCTTTCGGTGCCGGGACGCGGCGGAGAGCGACCCGCCCGATGACCCCGGGAATCCCACGGTCAACTTCCACGGGGAGCGGCGGCGCAACGACACGCACCAGTCGACGACCGATCCGGAGGCGATGCTGCCTCGGAAGGGCCAGGGGAAGGAAGCCAAGCTGGCGTATCTGGGCCACGTGCTGCTGGACAATCGACAGGGACTTGTCGCCAACGTCTGCGCGACTCACGCGACGGGGACCGCCGAACGCGAGGCAGCGGCGCTGTTGCTGGAGGCCAGCGCGCCGCCGGGCAGCACGGTCGGGGCGGACAAGGGCTACGATGTGGCAAGCTTTGTGGCCGCTGTCCGTATCCGGGCCGTCACGCCCCACGTTGCTCAGAAGGTCCGCTGGAGTGCGATCGATGGCCGGACCACGCGGCATGCGGGCTATCACGTCAGTCAGCGGAAACGGAAACTCGTAGAACAGGTCTTTGGCTGGATGAAGACCGTCGGCGGCTTGCGCAAACTCCGGCATCGCGGTGTCGCCCTCGTGGATTGGCAGCTTACCTTCGCCGCCACGGTCTATAACTTGGTCCGGCTGCGGAATCTGGAGGCGAGGTGTCCCTGATCACCGGCCGCGCGTGTCGCCGGCCCCTTGATCGGGGCCAGCGCACAGCCGTGCGCACCGTTGTCGGTCGGTGGTGACTCGCATGATCCTTAGAAAACGGCCCGATCACCCGGGTTCTTCAGCAGCCTGCTAGGACCGCTTCTAGTCCTCTTCCCTCTTCTTTTTGCCGAAGATCCAGGCCAGGCAGATGCTGAGGCCGTAGAGGAGAATCATCGGAAGGGCCATCGCGATCTGCGGCACGACGTCACCGCCCGGCGTGGCGACAGCGGCGATGACCGCGATCGCGAGTACCGCGTACTTGAAGTTCTTCATCATGAACCGCGGTGTGACCAAGCCCATTCGCGCCAGAAACAGGACAATCGTCGGCATCTGAAAGACGAGACCGAAGGCCAGCGTCAGGCGCAGGTAGAGCGAGAATGCCGGCTGGATGCGCGGCATGAAGGTCACGATGTCGGTTGTGAAGCTGACAAAGAACCGCCATGTGAGCGGGAACACCACGTAGTGCGAGAACGCCGCCCCGGCAATGAAGAAGAACGACGACATCAGGACGAACGGGATGGCCCACTTCTTCTCCTTCGAGTACAGGCCGGGCGCGATGAACAGCCATACCTGCGCCATCACCGCTGGCGACGCCAGAATCAGCCCCGCCATCAGCGCAATCTTGATGTAGAGGATGAAGGCTTCCGACGGTTCCGTGAAGATCAACGTGCCACCGGCCGGCAGCAGCTCCTGCAGCGGTCGCATGATGAAGTTGAAAATTCTGGTGATGAACAGAAACGCGATGACGAAGCCGACGGTGATAGAGAGCACCGCATAGACGATGCGTCGCCGCAGTTCATCCAGGTGGTCCAGGAACGACATCTTGCCCGCGGCATCTGCGTCGTCCGGGGTGCCGAGATGGCGTGGCTCGAGCTCGCCGGCCACGCGCGGTTACGCCACGGGGTCGGTGCCCGTCGTGCGGTTGACGGTCTGCTCGGCCGGAGGGGCGGGTGTCACAGCGGGCGGCGTGGCCAAGGGCTGCGCCGCGGCTGCGATTGCCGTGTCCTGCTCGGCGCGGATGGCCGTGTTCTGCTCATCCTTCTCCTCGATGCGGATCTCCTCTTCGAGCGTGCTGCGGAGCTCGTTCGAGGCCTTTTTGAACTCGCCGATGCTCTTGCCGAGAGAGCGGCCGAGTTCCGGGAGCTTGCGCGGCCCGAAGATGATGAGCGCGATCACCAGAATGATGACCAGCTCTGGCATGCCGAGGGAACCAAACATAGACGTGCTCCAGCCGGCTATCGGGCCGGGATTGCTTCTGCAGGGCGGCGACATCACAAGGTTCGGATGGATGCCTTAATTCCCCGCAAACGGTTCATTGGATTATAGAAATGGGATCTGGACGGGGTCAAGCGAACGGACTATAGTTTTTACATATGCGTACCTACCGATCGCTGTCCGCGGCGGCTGTGGCCGTCGTGCTGTGCGCCCTGTTGGGAGGCTTTTTCGGACGGGGCGCGCTGGTCGCCCAGGACCAGATTGCCGACCAGTACAGGGTGTTTACCGCCGCGTTGGATGCGGTCGAGACCGGTTTCGTCGGGGAGGTTGAATCCGACCGCCTCATCTACGGCGCCATCTCCGGGATGCTGCAGACGCTCGATCCGCACTCCAGTTTCATGGACCCCCGCAGCTACGCGCAGATGCGGGAGCGGCAGGAAGGCCGGTACTACGGCCTCGGTATCTCCATCAACGTGGTCGAGGGCGGGATCACCGTGTTCTCCATATTCGAGGGGTCTCCGGCATACCGGCAGGGCCTCCGTCGCGGCGACATCATCGCGCGGATCGAGGGGGAGGACACCCTGGGCTGGACCAGCGATCAGGCGGTCGGACAGTTGCGGGGGCCGCGTGGCACGTCCGTGCGGATATCGATTAGACGTGCCGGCTACGCGCAGTTGATCGACCTCGATGTACTGCGAGACGAGATCCACATCCCCACGGTGCGCGCGGCCTTCATGCTGGATGAGACGACGGGCTACATCCGGCTGTCCGATTTCGGTGAGAACTCCAACGAAGAGATCGGCATCGCGTTACGTACCCTGAGCGAGCAGGGGATGCAGCGTATCGTGCTCGACCTCCGAAACAACCCGGGCGGCGCGCTGGATCAGGCTATCAGTATCAGTAACCGGTTTCTGCCGCGTGGCGATCTCATCGTGTACACGCGCGGGCGCGTGTCGAACTCGGATCAGGACTATCGCGCGACCGAGGAGAGCGAATATCTGGAACTGCCGATGATTACACTGGTCAATCGCAGCAGCGCCAGCGCATCGGAAATTGTGTCGGGCGCGCTGCAGGATCACGACCGTTCCCTCATCGTCGGCGAAACCACGTTCGGGAAGGCCCTGGTCCAGTCCGTGTATCGCGTAAGCGGCGGCGCCGGGGTGGCCGTGACCACCGCGCGCTACTACACGCCGAGCGGTCGTCTCATCCAGCGTCCGTGGGACGGAGCCTTCGACGAGTACCTGACGTATGCGCTACGTGAGCAGGAGCCGAGCACGGCGCACGAACCGGACCGTTTGAAGTTCACCGACGGTGGTCGCCGGGTCTACGGCGGTGGTGGCGTCGAGCCCGACCGCCGGTTTGACGGACCCACTGAGGGGTTCGATCCGTCGCGTTTCTCCCGAACCCTTTCTGCTCGGAACCTGTTCAATACGTTCGCCCAGCGGTTTACCCGTGCTGGCGACGAGCGTGTCAGCGTCAGTCCGTCGGGACCGGCTCGTGAGTTGTCGGTGGATTTTGAGGTTACCGACGCGATGCTCGCCGAGTTCAGGGAGCACGTGCTGGCCTCGGAGGTCCGTATTGATGAGGAGGCGTGGCAGCAAGACCAGCCATTCATTCGGGCCATGCTTCGCTTCGGGATCGACGTCGATCTCTTTAGCGCCGAGGTCGCCCGCAAGAATCTGGCCGGGCAGGACCCCCAGCTGAGCTACGCGCTGACGCTGTTCCCTGAGGCCGAAGCACTGATGCGGCTGACAGAGTCGCCGACGCAGCAAGCGCAACGATAATTTCGCCCGCCCGACAGCCTACTTTCGCCCCCCGCCGAGCCCCTCCGGTTGGGCCCATAGCCCAAAATGTAGTGGTGTCACTTTGGCCTTGCCACTACGGCTAGCTGTGTTTAGACTGTGGCCGCCCTCAGTTTTCTTGTGCCCATATGCGCCTAGATCGTCTTCATATCAACGGTTTCAAATCTTTCTCCGATCGTGCCGAATTGGCATTCGACCACGGGGTGACGGCCATCGTGGGCCCGAATGGGTGCGGCAAAAGCAACGTGGCAGACGCGATCACCTGGGTGCTCGGTGAGCAGAGCGCGAAGAGTCTTCGGGGCGACCGCATGGAGGACGTCATCTTCAGCGGAAGCGACGCCCGCAAGCCCGGTGCAACTGCCGAGGTACGGCTCCATCTGACCGGACTGCCAGCTCCGCCGGACGACGGCACCCCCGAACTCGCCGAGCTTGGGGCGGTTCCTTCCGACAGCATCGGCGACGAGGAGCTTACGGCAGCCGCAGCGCTGTTCACGCGGGACGTCGAGGTGACGCGACGACTGTATCGATCCGGCGAGAGCGAGTATCTGATCGACGGTGAGGTGTGTCGCCTTCGCGACGTGCACGAACTCTTGATGGACACGGGCCTTGGCGCCAAAGCCTACGCCATCATCGAGCAGGGCAAGATCGGCATGATTCTGAGCTCTCGGCCGGCTGACCGTCGCCAACTGATCGAGGAAGCTGCCGGCATCACGAAGTACAAAGCGCGTCGCCGGGCGGCTGAGTTGAAGCTTGAGGCGGCTCAGCACAACCTCACCCGGATCGACGACATTGTCTTTGAGGTGGAGAAGCAGCGGGGCGCGCTGAAACGCCAGTCGGCAAAGGCCCGCCGCTACAGGCGACTCCGAGAGGAACTGCGACGGTGGGAGAAGGTTCTGTTCGCTCGTCGCTACCGCGAGTTGGCACGCACGATCGAATTGGCACGCGCCCGGTTGGCAGAGGCGCGCGAACGCGAGACGGCCGCTGCCGCACGGTTGGCGGAGACGGAGGCCGACCTGGCCCGTTTGCGAATCGAGCAGGCGGAGGTGGACAGCCGCGCGGCGCAGGTTCGGGAAGAGGCGCACGCGCGGGAACTCGATATTCACCGTCGGGAACAGCAGCAGGAATTCAATCGTCACCAGGCGGAGTCGCTGGCGGTCCGCGCCGGGGAGATTGCGGCTGAGCTGACGGAGCTGGAAGCGCGGCGCGAGCCGGCTCGGCTCGCTGTCGCCAGCGGCGTGCAGGCGGCCGCCGACGCTGGCGAGGCACGGGATGCGGCGGCTCAGGCCCTCTCCGAGGCGAGTGATGCGCACGCCCGGTCGCAGCAGCAAATCGAGCGTCTGGAGTCGGATGTCGCGTCTGCGCGCGCGCGAGTGTTTGCCGCCCTGAATTCCGCAACGGCGGTGCGCCACGCGATGGAGCACGCGGCATCGCAGCGAGAGCGCGTGGGCGAAACGCTGGCCAAGCTGGATATCGAGAACGACGATGTGCGGCGCGAGACCGAGACAGCCGAGACGTCCAGGACGTCGGTCGCCGAGTCGCTGTCCCGGGCGCACGCGACGCTGGAGCAGCTCGGACTTGAAACGGTGAAACGGGAATCGGAGCTGGACGTCACACGGACGAAACACGAAGCGCTGCTCGGCACCGTGCGGTCGCACGAACAGGTACTGGCGCGCAGCGAGGCGAGACTGGCATCGCTCGTGGAACTTGAGGCGAGTCGCGGCGAGTTCGGCGACGCGGCTCGGATGGTGCTTGTCCAGGCCAACGGTCGGGTAAGCCAGCTGGGTGCTGTTGCGGACTACCTCAACGTCGACCGACGCTACGAACGAGCGGTTGAGGCGTGCCTCGGCGATCTCCTCCAACACGTGATCGTGGAACGCCATGACCAGGCGGCGGCGGGTCTCGCGCTTGTGCGCGAACAGGACGCCGGGCGGTGCGGTTTCGTCGTGATCGATCCTGGGTCCAACGGCTTCCATCCGAGCGAGATGATTCGCATGGCCGGCGTTGTGCCCGTCTCTGATGTGCTGCGCGTCAGCGGACCACATGTCGCCACGATCATGAAAGTGGTGCCGGAAGCCTACGTCGCGGACACGTTCGAGCAGGCGGTCGCCATGTCGCGCCGGACGGCGGCCCCGGTCGCCACGCTTGACGGTGATGTCCTGAGAGGGCCCCACATCGTGTCAGGCGGAGCCAAGGCCGAATCCAGAGGCATCCTGGCGACCAAGCGCGAAATCAAGGAACTACAGACACGCATCGTGGAGGACCGCGATGGGCTTGCCCGCCTGACGGAGCATGCCGCGCGACTTGACATAGCCATCACGGAGGCCACCAGCGCACTGGGTGCGCTCACAGCAGAACAGCACCGGCAGCAGATGGCCGTTGTCGGTCACGAGTCAGCCGTCGCGCACGCAGTCGAGGAGGCGGACAGGCTGGCTCGGAAGACCGAGGTGATTGCGCTGGAGCGCCAGCAGGTCGAGGCGGAGCAGGCGCTGCTGAACGCTCGACATGCGGAGGCTGAGGCCTCCATCGAGCGGCTCCTGGAGGAGCAGCAGGGAGCCGAGGCGCAGTTGTCTGAGGCGCAGCGCCTCCTGACCACAGCTCGCGATGCCGTGGACACGCTGAGTATGAAGGCTGCAGATGCGCGGGCGGTACACGCCGCGATGATCGAGCGCGCATCGGGCCTCGAAGCTGAAGTGTCACGGCTCGAGGAGGTTGCCCGGGATGTCGAAGGCCGCGCCGCAGCGCGAGCAGGCGAGCTCGAACAGGCGCGTGTGCAGCGGGCACACCTGCTGCAGTCTATGGAAGACGAGGTGCGCACACTCGACAACGATCTTCGCCTTCTCGAGGATTTCAGAGTAGAGGTGCGAACGGCGGACCAAGCCGCAGCAACGACCCGGGAGGCGGTGGACGCGCAAGATGTCGTGATCCGTGAGGCGCGCGGAGTGGTCGAAGAGATACGCGTACGCGCCGGTGAGCTCGCCGTGGCACGCGCCACGGCGGAGAGTGACTTGAGCCATCTGGCGCAGCTGTGCACTGAGACGGTCCAGTGCTCGCTGGATCAGGTGCTGAGCGATGTCGAGGCGATGGAGCTGGCCGGAGAGGCGACACCGGACGCGGCGGCGATCACCGCGGACGAGTCTGATCCAGAGCTCGATTCCGAGCCGGCTCTGCATGTGGATGGCGACGGCGGTGAGGCACCCCTGTCCGACGTCGCAGTCGCCGCCAGCCAGAGTGGCGAGATGACCGCCACAGAGGCGATTGACGCGCTCAAGGCGAAAATAGAGCGCCTGGGTCCGGTCAACATGATGGCCATCGAGCAGTTCGACGAACTCGAAAGCCGTCACGTGTTCCTAACCACGCAGCGCACGGATCTGGTCGATTCCATCGCCCAGACGTCACAGGCCATCAAACGTATCGACGAGACGTCGAAGGTGCGCTTTCGTGAGGCATTCGCGGCGATTCAGGAGAACTTCCAGCTGACGTTCAGTACGCTGTTTGGTGGCGGCCGCGCGGGCCTGGCGCTCATCGACGAGGATGATCCGCTGGAGAGCGGGATCGATATCGTGGCCTCGCCGCCAGGTAAGCGGCTCCAAAGCGTACAACTCCTCTCAGGAGGCGAGAAGGCGCTGACGGCGATCGCGCTGATGTTTGCGATTTTCAGGTTCAAGCCGAGTCCCTTCTGCCTGCTCGATGAAATCGACGCGCCACTCGATGACGCCAATGTCGGACGATTCGTGGACATGCTGCGGGGCATGCTCGATCGAACACAGTTCATCCTGATCACCCACAACCGGCGGACGATGGAGATAGCGAACCGGCTGTACGGCATCACCATGGAAGAACCGGGCGTGTCGAAGCTGATCTCCGTGCAGTTGAACTAGACATCTGCAGATCGTTCCCCGTGAACGAAGACAAAGCCAGCCGGTATCATCGATTGCGCCGCCGGGCCTCGGTGTCTGGAGCGGCCCTGGCCGCGGTGTGGCTTCTGCTACTGCTGATCACGGGTTGGTCCATGTGGCTGCGGGACGTTGCCGCGGCTGCTGCCGGACATGCCTTCGTGCCGACGATCATCTACTACGTCACGCTGGTGGCGGTGCTGACCGAAACCGTGCAGTTGCCGGTCGCGTTCTATCAAGGCGTGGTCCTTGAGCGGAGGTACGGGCTGTCGGCGCAACCTGCGATGGGATGGTGGCTGGATCGTCTGAAAACCGGTGGTGTCGCGGTCGGGCTGGCGGTCGCGGGCGCGTTGATCGTCTGGCCCCTCTTGCGATGGAGCCCGGTGTACTGGTGGGTGGCTGCCTCAGCGTGCTTTGTGGCGGCCCTGGTACTCCTCGTGCAGATCGGCCCGGTGCTGTTGCTCCCCGCGTTCTACACGCTGAAGCCGGTACGGCGGCCGGCGCTTGGCCTGCGGCTCGCGCGGCTCGCCGAGCGGGCTGGTGCGGGGGGGGTCGGTGTCTTCGAGTGGCAGCTTGGAAACCACACGCCCAGGGCAAACGCCGTCTTCGCGGGCATCGGGCGGACCCGCCGGATCCTCCTATCCGATACCTTGCTGGCTGAGCACTCGGACGACGAGATCGAGGTCGTGCTGGCGCACGAGCTCGCCCACCATGTGCATCACGACATCTGGAAAGCGATTGCGCTGGACGGGGGCCTGATCGTCGTCGGTTTTTATCTGGCTAACCTGGCGCTCGGCGCTGCCGTGGGGTATTTCGGGCTATCGAGCGCCGATGACATCGCCGGTTTGCCGCTGCTGGTCCTGGCGGGTGGCGCGGTTTCGCTCGCGCTCGTGCCGCTGGCGAACGCGTTGTCGCGTGCACATGAGCGGCGCGCTGATCGGTATGCGCTGAAGATGACGGGAAACCCGCAGGCCTTCATGAGCGCGATGCGAAGGCTCGCCGTACAGAACCTCGCAGAGGAACGGCCGTCGAGGCTCGTTGAGATTCTGTTTTGCTCGCATCCCCCGGTGGCCGCGAGGCTCGAGGCGGCCCGTGTCTGGTCGTCGGGCCGGTGAGCCCCACTGCGCCAGCCAAGACGCGGGAGTTATGGGAGTTATTGGGGGCGGACGACGAGCTGACCCTGCATCTCCGCGTGGCGGCTGTCGCTCGTCAGGTTGCTATAGAAACGGAACGTGCCGGGCCGATCGGCGTGAAACTCGAAGGTGGTGGAGCCGCCGGCTGGCACTCGGCGGATGATGCGGTACTCGTCAATCGCAAAACTGTAGGTGTTGTCCTCGCTCCGGATGGTGATCCTGACGAGGTCATCCTGACTGACCTCTAGCCGGTCCGGCACGTACTGGAAGTTGGCGGCCACCAGGGTCAACTCAGGCCGGTTGGGCGCCAGATCCTGGGCGAGTAACCTTGGGCCGAATGGGCGCGTCAGCAGGAGCACGCCTGCGCCGAGCAGGAGCAGGCCGGCCTGCCGTCGGGTCAGTGCCATAACTCTGGCTGGCGAAGTGGACGCTGTACCCAGGCCAACTCCGCCAGCGATAACGCTACTGCTTGCCGACAGGTGCCGACGCGCCCGCTGTGGCGCCCGCCTCTTCCTGCAGCAACGCCTTCCGGCTGAGGCGGATCTTTCCGGTCGGGTCGATGTTGATGACCTTCACCAGCAGCTCCTGCCCCTCCTTCAACTCGTCGCGCACGTCCTTAACGCGATGGTTCGCGATCTCGGAGACGTGCAGGAGGCCGTCGGTGCCAGGCATGATTTCCACGAACGCGCCAAAGTCTGTGATCCTCTGGACCTTGCCCATGTAACTCTTGTGGAGTTCGGGTGTGGCCGTGAGTTCCTGGATGATTCCGATCGCCTTGGCCGCCGATTCGCCGTCGGCAGAGGCCACGTTGACGGTGCCGCTGTCTTCGACGTCGATCTTCACGCCAGTCCGCTCGATGATACTGCGGATCATCTTGCCGCCTGGGCCGATGACGTCGCGGATCTTATCGACGGGAATCTTGATCGTGATGATTCGGGGTGCAAAGTCGGACATGTTGCTGCGCGGTGCACTGAGGGTCCTAGCCATCTCGCCCAGAATGTGCAGGCGTCCAGCCCGCGCCTGGTCGAGGGCCTTGCTCATGACCTCAGACGTGATGCCGGAGACCTTGATATCCATTTGGAGCGCGGTGATGCCCTCCGCCGTGCCGGCAACCTTGAAGTCCATGTCGCCGTAGTGGTCCTCGGCGCCCGCGATGTCGGAGAGCACAACGGACCGGCCGGACGCCTCGTCCATGATGAGTCCCATCGCGATGCCGGCGACCGCTGACTTGACGGGCACGCCCGCATCCATCATCGCCATCGACCCGCCGCACACGGAAGCCATGGACGACGAACCGTTCGATTCCAGGATGTCCGACACCAGCCGGATCGTGTAGGCGAAGTCGTCCTTCGCTGGAACGACGGGAGCCAGCGCCCGTTCCGCCAGCGCGCCGTGGCCTTCTTCGCGCCGGCCTGGGCCACGCAGAAACTTCACCTCTCCCACCGAGAAAGGTGGGAAGTTGTAGTGCAGCATGAAGCCCTTATAGAACTCGCCGGCCACATGTTCGATCTTCTGCTCGTCGTCGGCCGTCCCGAGGGTACACGTGACGAGCGCCTGTGTTTCGCCGCGAGTGAACACAACCGAGCCGTGGGTCCTGGGCAGTACGGTGGCTTCGGTCCAGATCGGTCGGACCTCATCAAACTTGCGCCCATCGAGCCGGACGCCTCGTTCAAGTACCTCGTCGCGCAGCACCTTCTCTTTTAGCCCACCAAAGACCTTCTTCGCTTCGGCCTTTTGGTCGGACTCGCCTTCGGGGAGCGCATCGACGAAATCCTTGATGACCTGATCGACGCGCGCATAGCTCTCAAGCTTATCGGCAACCCGCATCGCGTCGGCGAGGGGACTGTAGAGCTTCTGCTCAACCTCGGAGGAGAAGTCGCTGCCGGTGTCCTCCTGCTGCTGCGCCTGCACCTTGTTCTTGCCGGCAGCCTTCCGCAACTCGTCGATCGCATCCACAAGCTGTTTGATGGCCGCGTGGGCGGCCTCAAGCGCGGCCACCACCTGGACTTCGCTGACTTCCTTCGCGCCAGCCTCCACCATCACGATGCCGTCTTTCGTGCCCGCCACGATCAGGTCCAAGAGGCCGGATTTCCGCTCCGCGAAGGTCGGATTGATCACGTATTGGCCGTCAACGAGGCCAACTCGTACAGCCGCGGTCGTCTTTTCGACCGGAATTCCCGACAGCGCCAGCGCCGCGGACGAGCCGGTAATCGCCAGTACGTCCGCGTCGTTCTCGGTATCAGCCGAGACGAGGAACGCGATAATCTGCGTCTCGAACCTCCACCCTGATGGGAAGAGCGGACGGATCGGCCGATCGATCAGCCGGCTTGTCAGCACCTCCTTGAGCGAGGGCTTGCTCTCGCGCTTGAAGAATCCGCCTGGAATCCGGCCTGAGGCGTACGTATATTCGCGGTAGTCGACTGTCAGGGGGAGGAAATCGATCCCCTCGCGTGCGCTGGACGCTCGGCAGGCGGTGACCAGCACGACGGTATCGCCGGAGCGAACGAGCACCGCCCCGTCAGCTTGTTTGGCGAGCTTGCCGGTTTCGAACGAAATGGTGCGCGCACCAACCTGGATCTCGCGCCGTTGAAAATTGACGTTGTGCATATGTTGTCTGTCGTCGATGGTCCGGGGAACCAGGGCGGGGAATTGTACGTTCCCGGACCGCGCGATTCCCGAGTCCGGGTTACTTTCGGATGCCGAGGCGGCGAATCAGTTCCGCGTACCTCGCTGAATTCTTGCTTTTCAGGTAGTCGAGCAGCCTCCGCCGCTGGCCCACGAGCTTCAGCAGACCGCGTCGAGAGTGATGGTCCTTTGCGTGGACCTTGAAATGCTCGGTGAGATAGTTGATTCGCTCGCTCAGGAGCGCCACTTGTACTTCTGGAGACCCGGTATCGCCGTCGTGTGTCTTGTAGGTCCCTATGATCCCGATCTTACTGTCCTTGGTAAACGCCACGACGCTGTCCTCCACGAACGGCCCAGACCTGATCCACTGCACGGATCCACCAAGCCGCCGTACTGCTGCTAAATACGAGTCACGAAAAGACTTAGATCTTATACCAGCACGACAGACGGATGCAACGAGCCACGTGTCTGCCCCGGCGTGGCCAGGGCGACCAGCGCTCCGGTGCCGTCCAACAGGCGCACCCACGCCGAGTTCAGCGTCCCGTTGACATAGTCCTCGGGGCCGAGCTCTCGGCCGTGAGAGACGTGGGCACGCCCCCGATCGGTGAGGGTCACGGCGGGGAAGCCCCCGAGTAGGCCCTCGAGTGCGATGAGGCTTTGCCCGGGTGCGGAAGCATCGCGCAGGCCGTCCATCGATACGGCGACGTCGAGACCGAACTCGCCGCTTCGGGTTCGCCGTAGCGCGTCGAGGTATGCGCCCGTGCCCGCGAGCTCGCCAAGTGCGTGTGCAAAGGACCGTACATAGAACCCGGCCGAGCACGTGAGCGCCACCCTTGCGGTACCTTCGGTATAGTCGAGAAGGTCGCCGCGGGACACGCGTACCGGCACGGGCGTCAGCGTGACCGTCTGACCGAGCCGGGCCAGGCGATACGCCCGACGGCCCTCAATCTTCTTGGCTGAGAAGGCGGGCGGTGACTGCAGGTAGTCACCGGTCAAGGTCTCAATCGCGGCCAACACGTCATCGTGGGCTGGCGCGCGATTGGTGCGACCCGTCTCGGCGCCCGTCGCATCGTAGGAGTCTGTCGTCACCCCAAACCGTATCGTCGCCTCGTAGTCCTTGTCGGATGCCGTCAGGAATCTGACGAGGCGCGTCGCGCGCCCGATGGCCAGTGGGAGGACGCCCGTGGCAAGTGGGTCGAGCGTTCCGGTGTGGCCAACGCGCGCCTCTTCGAGCGTGCGTCGCGCCGTCGCGACCACGTCGTGTGATGTCAGGCCCTGCGGCTTGTCAATGACGAGTACGCCATCCACTAGCGGTCCAGGGGAAAGTCTGGCGTTGCACCGAGACGAGTGAGGCGCCCAGCGCGGATTTCACTCGGTCGTGGCACGCCCGGGTGGTAAGGGAACTGATCGCTGCGTGTTCGCTGGATCTACGAACGCGGGTAGTGAGTGCGGCGACTCGGGAGCGACGCGCCCATGGAATCCGCGCTCTCGGACAAGGCGCGACGACCGAAAATACCGCCTGTATCTGACGGAGGAGCAACGCTGGCCGAGAGAGTGTCGAATGCCGACTAACGTTCACCACAGGCGGCTCGCAGTCTGGGCCCTTCACCATGGGGAGTTAGGCGTGACGAAGCGCCGCGTCGAGCTGGGCCGTGATCTTCTCTCGAAAGATGTCTTTGAGTTCGTCGATCGACCCTGTCGCGCTGCACCCGGAGGCGTTTTTATGGCCGCCCCCGCCGAATTCCCGTGCCACCGCGTTGATGTCGATGCTGCCCTTGGAACGCAGGCTGACACGCCAGTCATCGGGGCCGGCCTCCTTGAAGAACACCACCGCTTTGATGTCCTTGGCGGTAAGCGGCAGATTGATGAGCCCGTCCGCATCTTCGTAGCTCGCGCCGCACTCCTCGGCAAGCTGCTGATCGATCAAGACGGTCGCCAGCCGTCCGGTCTCGTCAACCTGCATCTGGTTCAGCACCGCCCCAAACAGTCTCAGGCGTCCCATCGTGCTGCTGTCAAAGATACTGCTGGCCACGCCCCCCGGCTTCACGCCCGCGAGTATGCACTGGCGACAGATGTCGAAGGTTCGTGGCGTGATGTTGGAATAGTGGAACGAACCCGTGTCCGTCAGGATCGCGATGTAGACGTGCAGCGCGATGTCGTACGTGAGCGGCACGCCGAGTTCCCGCACGATGTCGAAGATCATCTCCCCGCATGCCGCTGCCGACGTGTCCAGCCAGTTGATGGCACCAAACATCGTATTGCCGACGTGGTGGTCAATGTTGATGACGAAACCTTGCTCGAGGCCATCGACGCCCGTGCGCGCCAGACTGCCGGACTCCATCACAATCACTGCGTCCCCAGCATCGTGCACGCGGTCCGTGATGTCGATGTCCAGCACCCCAGGAAACACGAGCAACGGGGGCGGGGCGGGGTCCCGACTGACGACCCGTACCTCCTTGCCGAGGTGTCGTAGCGCATAGGCCATCGCGAGTTGAGAGCCGATGGCGTCGCCGTCCGGGCGCATGTGTGCCGCGATCACAAACCGCTGGCGCTTTCGAATCTCCTCGGCGACCTCGGCGCAGGTCCCGGAGTCGGTGGCAGTGTCAGTCTTTGTCGTCATCGTGCGGTGCGTCGGTTGGGTCCGGGTCTACGTCTGCCGGAGACGGGCGGTTCGCTTCCTCCTCGCGGAGGTCACGCAGGATCTGCTCGATCCGGTCCTGATGTTGAATCGTCTCGTCGAATCGGAACTCGATCTGCGGCACGCGCCGAAGACGGAGACGGGAGCCGATCTGTCGACGAAAGAACGGCGTGGCCCGCTCGAGCGCTCTGGCGGTCCCGTCTCGTGCCTTGGCGTCGCCGAGTGACGTGTAAAAGACGCGTGCGACCTGGAGGTCCGGGGAGACCTTCACGCTGGTGAGCGTGATGAAGCCGATGCCGGGGTCGCGGGCATCGCCACGGGTCAGCATCTCGCTCAAGTCTTGACGGATCTGGTCGCCGACGCGGTCAGGGCGATGTCCCGGGGCCATTTTCTGTTGTCGCGATCGGTTGCCGCGCGGCGGCGCTCAGGCTGTGACCGCCACGCGCTCCATGGTGAAGACCTCGATCACGTCGCCGACCTTGATGTCGTTGAATCGGTCGAGGCCGATACCGCACTCGACGCCGGATTTGACCTCTGACACGTCATCCTTGAAGCGTCGAAGCGAGCCGATCTTTCCTTCGTTGATGACCTCGTTGTCGCGAAGCAGTCGCGCCACCGTATCGCCGGAGCGTGTGATACGCCCCTCGGTGACGATGCAGCCGGCAATCGCGCCGATCTTTGGCACCTTGAACACCTCGCGTACTTCGGCGGCCCCGACTCGAATCTCTTTGAACGTCGGATCGAGCATGCCGGCCATGCCCTTCTTTATCTCGTCAGTGACGTTGTAGATGATGGAGTGCATGCGGACGTCGACGCCTTCGCGTTCCGCCACGCCGGCGGCATTGCGATCAGGACGCACGTTGAATCCGATCACGATCGCATTGGAGGCGGATCCGAGCAGGACATCCGATTCGGTGATCGCGCCAGCCCCCGATCGGACGATTCGAATCCTGACTTTCTCATCGGACAGTTTGGTGAGCGTGTCGGCGAGTACTTCCGCTGAACCCTGCACGTCGGCCTTGACGATGATAGGGAGATCCTTGACGCTCCCTTCGGCAATCTGCTCTTTGAGTGACTCGAGGGTGAGGCGGCCTCCCCTCGCACCGAGCGCGAGCTCCTTGGCCCGCGTCTGTCGGAACGTCGCGATCTGACGGGCCTTCGCTGGGTCGGCCACTGTCTGAAACGGGTCGCCGTTCTGGGGAAGACTCGTCAGGCCGAGTACTTCGACGGGCGTGGACGGGCCAGCGGATTTTGTCGGTCGGCCACGATCGTCAATCAGTGCGCGCACCTTGCCGACGACGGGGCCCGCGATCAAATTGTCGCCCACTCTGAGGGTGCCATCCTGCACCAGCACTGTCGCCACTGGACCTCGCCCGCGATCGAGCTTTGCCTCTAGGACTGTTCCCGATGCTGGTCGTTGCGGATTCGCCTTCAATTCGAGGATGTCGCTGGAGAGCAGGATCATCTCGAGCAACTGGTCGAGGTTCTCCCGCTTCTTCGCGGAGACCGGCACCATGACCGTGTCGCCCCCCCAGTCTTCCGGCACGAGGTTCAGCTCGCCGAGTTCGCGCTTGACGTTCTCAGGATTGGCCCCCGGCTTGTCGGTTTTGTTGATGGCGACGACCAGCGGCACGTTCGCGGCCTTCGCGTGGTCGATCGCTTCACGCGTCTGCGGCATGACACCATCGTCAGCGGCCACGACGAGCACGACCACGTCGGTCACCTTGGCGCCTCTGGCGCGCATGAGCGTAAACGCCTCATGACCCGGCGTATCGAGAAAGACTACGCTACGGCCGGCGCCCACGTCGACGTGATACGCGCCGATATGCTGAGTGATACCGCCGGCTTCGCGTTCGGCGACCCGTGTTTCCCGAATGGCGTCAAGCAGCGACGTCTTCCCGTGATCAACGTGGCCCATCACGGTGACGACCGGCGCACGAGGCTCGAGATCTTCTGCCTTGGCCTCTTCAACCTCGGCAGAGACAAGCTCTTCCTCGAAGCTCCGCATTTCGATCTCGGCGCCGAAGTCCGCGGCGATGTCGCGGGCGGTCTCGATGTCGAGCGTGCTGTTGATCGTCAGCATGATGCGCTTCATCAGCAACTTGGCCAGCACGTCTTTGACGCGCACCTCAAGCTTGTCGGCCAGGTCCTTGACCGTCATGCCCTCGGCCAGCGTGATGCTGCGCGTGATCGGAGGCGGCGCGGCTGGTGCCGCCGCGATGACCGGGGCGGTCGGTCGCGCGCGGCGACGGCCCTGGACAGGCCGCTGTCCCGGGCGATGAAAAGGCGGACGGTTCCCAAACAACGGGCGTGCGGGCATGCCCGGGCGCGCCGGCGGACGCACCGGCTGAGAGGGGAGCGGTCGGGGCCCGCCGAGCATGCTGGGCGTGGTCGGGCGCAGAGGAGGCGGATACCCTGGGCGGTGCCCGCCAGGCCGCGCGCCGCCTGGCACCGGGGGCGCGGCAGCCGGTGGCGCCGCCGGCTTCACCAGACGCGGCTGGGTCACCTGCGGTCGTTTCGCCGGTACGCGCGGGCGCGACGGCTTGAGGATCTGGCCCGGTTCCTCGATGCGAAGACGAAGTGTGGGCGGGATGAACCGCCCCGGCGCCGGCGTTTCAGCGTCGGGGCCTTCAGTGTCAGCCTCGGATTGCGTGACAGTCTCGGCGTCGGCTTCGGCGGCGCTCAGCGCCGTCTCCTCTACGGCAGCCTCCGCTGTCACGGCGTCGGCGGACTCGGTGCCGGCTTCCGGCGCATCGGTCGGCGCGGCTGAGGCATCGACGGCGGTCGCGGGGCTCGCCGCATCCTCATCTGGGGGCGGGGCTGCGGGCCGGATGGTTTTGACGAGACGAGGCGGACCCAGCACTGGCACGACCGGTCGAGGCGGCTCGGTCTTCTTCGCGAGCGCCGCCTTTTTGCCCTTCGTTCCTTTGGGTGCTGCTTTGCCGGAGAACATGTCACCGGAGGGCAGGCTGATCTTGCGCTCTCGCGCGGTGCGCTCGATGAACGAACGCGCTACCACTTCTTCGAGCGTGCTGGATGCGCTCTTCAGCTCGATGCCGTGGTCGCTCTTGAGCACCGCCAGCACTTCCTGGCTCGGCACGCCGAGCAGCTCCGCGACCTTGTAGATCCGAACCGTTGCCAAATGTGAGTCCCTGCCTTTGTTCGAGTCCTGTGACCTAGTCCCGAGAACTAGCCCTGTTTCTCGCCGACTTCCGCTTCGCCGACGGCTTCCGCAGCGACATCAGCCGTCGCCTCTGGGATCACCTCGGCCGTGGCCTCTTGGATCACCTCCGCAGGTGCGTCATCACTAGCGATGACCGCCTCGCTTTCGTCTGGGGTGGCGCTCGGCGGCTCACCCTGGGTCACGTCGCCCTCGGTGTCCGCACCCTCCTCGATCTCCAGTGTGCCGAACTGTTCTTCGACTTCGCGTCGCTTCTCTTCCTCGCTCTTGATATCAATGCGCCAGCCCGTCAGTTTCGCCGCCAGCCGGACGTTCTGCCCCTTCTTGCCGATCGCGAGCGAGAGCTGCATGTCCTCGACGACGACCTCCATGATGCGGTCCTGCTCGTCGACAATGGACACACGCTGCACCTTCGCCGGGCTCAGCGCCTTCGTCACAAAAAGGATCGGGTCGTCGGACCACTCGACGATGTCGATCTTCTCACCGCGGAGTTCACGAATGATGCCTTGCACGCGGGTGCCCTTCATACCGACGCACGCGCCGACCGGGTCGATATCCCGCTCACGCGAATAGACCGCGACCTTCGCGCGATCACCCGCTTCACGCACAGCCCCGCGAATGATGACGGTGCCGTCGTAGATTTCAGGCACCTCCTGCTCGAAGAGCTTAATGAGCAGCGCCGGGTCGGTGCGCGACATCAGAATTTGTGCACCCTTCGCACCGAGATTCACCCCTTTGATCACGGCGCGAATACGCTCGCCGGGCGTGTAGCTCTCGGCCCGCGACTGCTCCTTGCGGGGCAGCACCGCCTCAACACGGTCGACTTCGACGACCAAGTCCCCGTTCTCGAACCGTTTCACGGTGGTACTGACCACCTCGCCGACCCGGTCGTTGTATTCCGCGAAGATGTTCTCGCGCTCGGCTTCGCGGACTTTTTGAAAGATGACCTGCTTAGCAGTCTGCGCGGCGATGCGGCCCAGGACGTCGGTGCGCTTCGGAAACTCGATTTCCATATCGACTTCCGCTTCGTCGCCGTAAATCGCCTGGGCGTCGGTCAGTGAGATCTGCGTAGTGGGGTCGTCGACGTCGGCGACGATGTGCTTGATCGCAAACAGGTCGACCTGGCCGGTTTCATGATTGAACCGCGTCTTGAGGTCTTCGGTGGTCTTATAAAACTTGCGCGACGCAGTGAGGACGGCGTCCTCGATCGCGGCGATGATCGTGTCAGCCTCGATCCCTTTTTCCTTGGCGAGCGCTTCGATCGTTTGCAGTAGCGGGTTTTGCATTTCTCTCGTTCCCGGACACTCGAAAGTCCCCGACTATCTCAACATTCTCAGAATTCAACGTCCAACCGGCCTCGCGTGATCAATCGCCAGGGCAGCCGATGTAGCCGACCATTCGACGCTTCGAGCAGCACGTCACCCTGATCGACACCTCGCAGTCGCCCCTCAAAGGCCTTCTGGTGGTCAACTTCCTCGCTCACGACCACTTTCGCGAGTCGACCCGCGAAGCGGCTGTAGTCGCCGGAGCCCCGCAGGGGACGGTCGAGGCCAGGCGACGAAACCTCAAGTGTGTAGGCGAACGGAAGCGGGTCTTCGACATCCAGAACCGTCCCGATCTCGCGGTTGACCTGCTCGCAGTCCTCGATGCCGACGCTTTCGTTCGGCGACGCCGCCGGCCCTGGCCGATCGATCACGACGCGGATGACATGTCCGACCGCTTCGCGACGACTCTGAATGTCCCACACGTCCAGCCCGCGCGACGCGGCAACCCGCTCCGCAACGGCCCGAATCTGCGCGATTGGCTCCATCTTTCTGTCGGAAAACCAGTTAACCTGTTCCCAAATAAAAAAAGTGGGCACCAGCCCACTTGGAGTACTACTCCGCCTAGGTAACGACCTGTAAGCCTATCACACAGATGTAGTTACGGACAACGGACGGGCGACGAGATCGTAGCTCTGACTGCCGACAATTGCAGCGTCGATGAACGTCCCTGGTGATATGTCTGCGGGGTTGCAATCGGTCAGATACACGACGGCATCGATTTCCGGCGCCTGACTCTCCAGCCTGCCGCGCAGGACCAGTTCGTGCTCGTCAGAAGGGCCGTCCACGAGCACCCGGACGTGGCGACCGACGCGTCCGGCCTGTGCGCTGGCCACATGGCGCTCTTGTGCTTCCATCAGACGCGAGTGACGGTCTTGTTTCGTGACCGTCGGCACGTTGTCGGGCAGGCTGTGGGCTGATGTGCCTCCCTCGTGCGAGTAGGTGAAGACCCCGACGTGATCGAATTGCACGGCGTCCACGAAGCTTCGCAATTCCAGAAAGTCATCTTCGGTCTCGCCCGGGAAGCCGACGATGAACGTCGTTCTGAGCGCGACGCCTGGCACCCGCCGACGAATCCGATCCAGGAGGCGCTCGTAGCCGGCACGTGTGCCTGGACGTTTCATACGCTTTAGCACAGAATCGGACGCATGCTGGAGCGGGAGGTCGATGTACTTGCACACCTTCGCGCTCTCCGCCATCGCCTCCAGTACGTCATCTCCGATCGTTGTCGGGTAGAGATACAGCATTCGGATCCATTCGAGGCCATCAACGCGATTGAGTGAGCGGAGCAGCCGCGCGAGCGCTCCGCGCTCTCCACGGTCGACGCCATAGAAGCTCGTATCCTGAGAAATGAGCAGCAGTTCCTTGACGCCGCTGGCTGCCAGCGTGTCGGCCTCCTGAAGAATCGATTCGGCCGTCCGGCTTCGATAGTGACCGCGTAACGTGGGGATGATGCAGAAGGCGCACTTGTAGTCGCACCCTTCGGCGATCTTCACGTACGCATAGTGCCGCGGCGTCGCCAGCAACCGGGGGGTATCGGCGTCATAGATGTAGGTAGGTAGCGCCGCGGCCGCGTGACGGGGCGTCGTTCTTCCGATGGGTTCGCCATTTGCGCGTAACAGCGGGACGACCGTCGGCCCATCGGCGCGCCGCGTCGCTCCTCCGAGCACGGTGACGATCTCCGGCACCTCACCGGTACCGATAATCGCGTCGATCTCTGGAATCTGCTCCTGCAGTTCTGCGCGGTAGCGTTCGGCCAGACACCCGGCCACGACGAGCGTTTGGCAGCGGCCAGACTTCTTGTGTTCGGCCATTTCCAGGATGGTGTCAACGGACTCCTGTTTGGCTTTGTCGATGAACGCGCAGGTGTTGACGACCAGTACGTCAGCCTCGGAAGCATCACGTGTCAACTGGTGGCCCGCTTGTTGCGCAAGGCCGAGCATGATCTCGGAGTCGACGAGGTTTTTCGGACACCCGAGAGAGATCAAGCCTATCTTCATCAGGGATACAGCCTATGCAGCATGCGCGGGTACGGGATGGTCTCGCGCACGTGTTCGAGCTTGCAGATCCACGCCACACAGCGTTCGATTCCCATGCCAAATCCACCGTGGGGCACGGTGCCGTAGCGGCGGAGGTCGAGATACCACTCGAACGCCTCCTTCGGGAGGTCGTGTGCCTGAATTCGTTCAAGCAGGAGTTCGAGGTCGTCGAGTCGCTGGCCGCCGCCGATGATCTCGCCGTAGCCTTCCGGAGCCAGCATGTCGACACAGAGCGCCTTGTCTGATTGTTGCGGGTCTGGCTGCATATAGAAGGCTTTGATGGCTCCCGGGTAGTGGGTGATGCAGACCGGGCGGTCGAACTGCTCAGAGAGCACCGTCTCGTCTGTGCCGCCGAAATCCGTGCCGTATTCGAACGGCTGCCCTTTGTCCTTCAGGAGCTGCGCCGCGGCATCGTAGGTCAGCCGGGGAAACGGCGACTGAATACGTTCCAGTGGTGAGGTGTCGCGCTCGAGCACCTGCAACTCCTGGCTGCGCTTGTCCAGCACCCTGGAGACGATGCTCACGATCAGCCCTTCAGCCAGCCCGATGACATCGTTGAGATCCGCATACGCCATCTCAGGTTCGACCATCCAGAACTCGGTGAGGTGGCGTCGGGTCTTCGATTTCTCGGCTCGGAAGGTCGGTCCAAAACAGTACACTTTGCCGAGCGCCATGGCGTTGGCCTCGTTGTACAGCTGTCCGCTCTGCGTGAGAAATGCCGTCGTGTCGTCGAAATACTGCACCGGAAACAGCGTGGTTGTGCCTTCGCACGCGGCCGGCGTAAAGATCGGCGTGTCGCACAGAATGAAACCCCTGGAGTTGAAGAAGTCGCGAACGGCGTCGATGACCTCGTGGCGAATGCGAAGAATCGCGGTCTGGCGCTCAGCGCGGATCCAGAGATGCCGACGATCCAGCAGGTAGTCAACGCCATGTTCCTTGGGCGTGATGGGGTAGTCGTGCGACGCACCGAGGACCTCGACCTGGGCAACATCGAGTTCATAGCCGCCCTTCGCGCGCGAATCTGCGCGCACAGTCCCCGTGACTGACAACGACGTTTCCTGGGAAAGGTGACCGGCCTCAGTGAAGGCGTGTTCGCCAACGGCAGCTCTTGACATCACGGCCTGAATGAAGCCGGTGCCGTCGCGCACGATCAGGAAATGGATTTTTCCGCTCGACCGGCGGTTGTGCAGCCAGCCCCGAAGGGTGACCTGTTGACCGTCGTAGGTGGCGATGTCGGCAATAGGTGTGTGCATAGGTCTACACCGTCGCGGGGTTCTACAGCCTCACGAAGGTCGCGTCGAGTCGCTCCCGCGCTTTGGCCGACCGTTGAAGGACTTCGACCGGGTTGCCGGTGTTGGCCACTTCAAACATCAGCACATCGTCGTAGCCGATCTTCTGCGTCTCCACGGTCGCGGCGGGCCAGTCGATCGTGCCAGCAAATGGTACGAGGTGATCGTCACGTTTGCCGCGGTTGTCGTGCAGGTGGGTTGTCCAGAGATAGCCCGAGACAGTCTCGATCGCTTCGCCGAGGTCGCCCATCAGGTGCGCGTGCCCGTAATCGAGACAGATACCGACGTCGAGTCCGTCGAGGTGGTCCTCGATCAGGCGGACGAGATCGGCGGCGCTGGAGAGCTGGTTCGGAATGACTTCCGCCGCGACTCGCACGCCCACGTCGGCGGCCATGGTGACGATGTCCTCAAGACTCCGTCGTGCGGCGTCCGGTTGATTGTCGCCAGATGGCCGCGGCGCCGAGGAGGGCACTCCGAGGTGCACGACGAGGAAACGGAAGGGGACACGACGCGCGACCTGGAGCGCCGCCCGCGTCTCGGCCAGAGCGGCGGCTCGGCGCGTGGCATCGCCTGACGCGTTCGAGAACGGGCCGACCCACTGACCGTCCGTCAGGCCCTCGCAGATCGGCGCGTGCAACGAGTGGAGTTCCACGCGGGTGTCCGACAGCCACTCCGCCAATTGCTCCACGGCTCGGACGTCGTGGTAATCGAAATGGGTGCGCGTCGCGAACAGCTCGACCGTCTCGAATCCGTGAGCCGCGATATGTACAAGGTGCTCTCGCGTGAGCCGAGACTCGTGGAAGAGATGGGTCGAAACGCCGAAGCGGTAGTCAGCCAAACCGCTAGTTTATAAGGATTTAGGCTTTTGGGGGAGCGTTTCGCCAGAGGCCTGGCTACCGCAGTTCAGGTAGGTACTCGGCGAGCAGGGTGTGGAGCCGGCCAAAGCGCGTATGTGTGGTCAGATTCGCGCGGACGTGGCCGAGCGTCCTGGGAACAAACGCCGTGTAGGCGGAGGCGCCTCTCGACGTCGCCTGAAATCCGAATGTGCCGAGTGCCTTCAAGTTGCGCTGCAGCGCCATGAGGTCGAATCGACGCCGGAACGTTCGCGCATTTTCGTCGGGTGCGGCACGCCCTGCCAGAAAGTGGTCAATGAGCGCATCCACTTCGCCCTTGTCGATGTCCACGTACGAGTCGCGCAGCAATGACACCAAATCGTAGGTGTCTGGCCCCATACGCGCGTCCTGAAAGTCGATGATGTGCAGGCTCGCGTCGTGCACCATCAGATTGCGGCTGTGGTAGTCGCGATGACACAGCACCCGGGGCTCGGCGGCCAAGTCTCCGGCGATTGCCGCGTACTCACGCGCCAGAGCCTCCTGGGCCTTGCCGGTCAACGCGGCACCGCGGTGAGCCTCAAGAAAATGCGTTGTGAAGAACTGCAGTTCCCAAACGAGCTTCTCTTCGTCAAAGGCGATGTCGTATGACACGTAGTCTGGGGACGCCAGTTCTCGGCCGCGGCGCTGGATGGTGTTGATAAACGAGACCGCCTGCCGGTAGAGCGCCGCTCGAGCCTCGAACGATGTGACGGCGACGTGGGCCTGAAGTGTGACGTCGCCAAGATCTTCGAGCGCGATGATACCGAGCGCGTCGGAATGGGCCAGGATCCTGGGGATCGGGACCGGCATCGCTGCCAGAAGTCTGGCCACGTTCGTGAATGGCAACGTGGCAAACGTGAGGGGGCCTGGGTACACCGCTATCACCTGCGGGGGCGCGTCGTCTCGCAGGACACGGAAATACTGTCGGTCCCCTGCGTCGCCGGTGAGGGGCACGATGGCGGCGCTATGCCGCCCGGGTCCCGCGGTGTCCAGGAATCGGTCGATGCGCGCACGCACATCACGGGGCGTCGAAGACTCAGCCATGTCCCAGGCTCAGATCGCGGCTATCGCCAGATCGCCAATGCGGCGTTCGCCGCGCGCCAGCTCGCCCACCGCTGGCCGAAGCGTCACGTTCGTCCACGACGTTCCCTCGGGCACGCGTGAGCCGTCAGTCACGATGCACCCGCGAAGCCGGGACCTGGCACCCACGTGCACATCGTCCCACAGGATCGACGTGTCCACTCGCGCGGTCGGGTCGAGATGCACGCGTTCGCCACGTAGCGGCGCGCCATCCTCTCGGTGCGCGAGCTGCAGCGACGCATGCAGATAATCTTTCGGGGTGCCGATGTCCAGAAACTCCGCCCGACACATGTGCGCGCGAATCGATCCAGGGCGCGAGTCGAGCAGGGCGGGGTAGACGGCGCCAACGGATTCACACGGAGTGCCTACCTGCAGCGCCGTGAAGACCGCCGAGTCTGCCACTTGCAGGCCGAGGAAGTGACACGATCCCTGTGATGACCCGCGTGTGGCGAAACCAGTCACCGCGCCATCTGGGGCCACAACCACGCCGCCGTACTTCTGGGGCTCGGTGTGCGGTGTGACGGCCATCGTCACCAGCGCGCCGGAACGTCGGTGTGCCGAAATCAGCGCGGACACATCCACGTCGGTCAGTGTGTCGCCATTGGCGATGAGAAACGTCGGCGCGTCAAGCAGCGACAAGGCCTGGCGCGGTCCACCCGCCGAGCCCAGGACCGGCGTCTCCCATGAGTACCGAACGCGTATGCCGAGGTCGGAGCCGTCTCCAACCTTCCGGGTGATCGTGTGCGGTAGATGATGAAGGTTGAGCACCGCATTCTCGACGCCGGCGGCGTGGAGCTGTCTGAGAATTCGCGCGACCAGCGGCAGTCCCGCCACAGGCACGGCCGGCTTGGCCCGGACCAGCGAGAGAGGGCGAAGGCGCGTGCCGAGCCCCGCTGTCAGTATCAGGGCTGGGATCATCGTGCGCGAAAGAGCATATCGGTACCCAGACCGTACTCCGCCCGGTGCCGGACGAACAGCCGCCGATATGACGAGAGGATGAAATCGTCGGGGGTTCGTCCAAGCGCGCGGGTCACCGCCAGGATGCCATGCTCGTCGCCTTCGATCTCGACAAACGTCCCGACCGGGGTCTCGTCGAGGGCCACCGTCACGCCTTCGGCGGTGTATTCCTCGCGATACTTCTCATAGCGGAACCAGACGTGTAACCCGAGTGCCTCGAGCACATGCATCATGACCTCGCGGTTACCGATCTCGGTTTCGTACTCGTCGCGGACCTTCATGGTTCCGTTCTCCACGGCCCCTTTGAACGTGAGGAGACTCCTACCGGCATCGGTGCGGAGTCTAAGGGCGGACCGTCGAGCCTGGAGTGATTCGTCGTGGGTGTCGAGCAGTGCGTCTTCCTGGAGGCGGCGATGCCGTAGCAGTGTCGCGCCGCCCGACACGATCGCCGATCGGGCCTCCTCCGGGCTGTCGAATCGCAGTTTGACTTCGCGTTCGATCATCGGCGTTGTGTTGAACTTGGCACAGGCGATCTTTGTACCACAAGAAAAAAGGCCTCAGGCCGTCGTCCGGGTGTCCCGAACATCGGCCCGAGGCCTGAGATCTGAGCGGAGAGGTCCTACTCTTTGGTCACCGCCACAAACGATTCACGACCGTCCCGGAGCACGCGGAGGAACGCCGTGCCGCCGGACGGAATCCGATCGAGCTGCTGTCCTGCTTGGGCTGCCGTCTCAATCGCTTCCTGCCCGACGCGCACGATGACGTCGCCGCCCCTGAGGCCCACCCGCGCTGCCGGACTACCAGGCTCGACATCGGTGACGACGGCACCTTGCGTGTCCCGATCGAGTCGGAGCTGCTGCGCAATCTGCGGTGTGATGTTGCCGAGCGTGAGGCCGAAACCGGTGGTCGTCTCCTGGCGCGGGTCGTCGCCTCTCCCGCTGTTGGGACCGCGTAACGCCAACGTCTCAGCCTCGATGTCAAGCTCCTCAACGGTTATGCTGAGCGTTTGCTCCTGCTGGTCCCGCACGATGCTGAGCGGCACGGTTGTGCCCGGCCTGGTGGCCGTCACCATCGCGACCAGCTCGTCGCGATTCCTGATTGGTGTACCGTTGTACCCCACGATTACATCACCCGGCTCGACGCCGGCACGCGAGGCGGCCCCATCCGGTGCGACGTTCAGCACCACGGCGCCGTTGCGGTTCTCCAGCCCGAACTCGTCCACCGCGTCGGCCGGCACCGCGCCGATACCGACGCCGATGCGACCCCGGGTCACCTTGCCGGTGTGCAGTTGCGGTAGGAGTTCACGGACGACGTTGCTCGGGATCGCGAAGCCGATACCGACGTTGCCGGACTGCTGGCCACCGCTGACAATCGCGGTGTTGATGCCGACGACTTCGCCCCGGAGATTCAGAAGGGGCCCACCCGAGTTGCCGGGATTGATGGCCGCGTCGGTCTGCAGGACTTGGGCGGACCGGCCTTCGGAGACTGGGTACGGACGCTCGACGGCGCTGATAATACCCACACTGACCGTGTGCGCCAGACCGAACGGGTTGCCAATCGCGACCACGAAATCTCCGGGCTGAATCTGGGATGAGTCGCCGAACGTGGCCGCCGGAAGTGTGTAGCTGGGTTTTTCGGTCAGCTCGATCAAGGCACTGTCAGTCAGGGGGTCGCGCCCCACGATGCGCGCCGCGTATTCCTGTTCACCGTCCTCGAAAAGCGTCACAGCGATCTTTGTGGCGCCCTCGACCACGTGATTGTTCGTCAGGATAAAACCCGCCTCGTCGATGATGAAGCCCGTTCCGGCTGCCTGGACAAGTTGGTCGCGCGGTTCCTGGGGCGCGCGCTGGTTAGGGTTGGGGCCGAAAAAACGCTCGAAGAGATCGTTGCCGCCCCCGCCGCCCTCGCCGCCCCCGCCGAAGAAATCGCTGAGGTCCTGGGCGCGCTGGCGCGACTCGGTTCTGATGTTCACCACGGCGGGGGAGACCGCCTGGGCGACATCCCGGAACGTGGTGGCGGTGAGCGGCCCGGTGATCGGCGCGCTGTTCATCGGCGGCGCTGCCGTCTGGGCCGTCGACGTGGGTGACATCCCGAGCCTGGACGCGATCACCATGCCAACGGCGAGAGAGGCGACAGCAATCAGCGCGGAGTAGAAGAAGGTCGTTTTGCGGTTGGCCATGTGCATCCTCACTGACAACAAGAACTCCAGCTATAACGTCATTATCTCCATCTGACGCGCCCCCGTCACGCGGGCATCCCGTTCGCCGCGGAACATATTGATCTCCGTGCGTACGCCAAACGTGTCGAAATACAAGCCCGGCTCTATGGTGAAGCCGGTGCCCGGGACCAGTCTGCGGTCATCGTGTGTCTCGAAATCGTCAAGGTGAGCGCCGTTGCCATGCACGCTCTCGCCGAGGTTGTGCCCCGTCCGATGAAGGATGAAGTCGCCGAACCCCGCGCTCTGCAGCACGGCTCGCGCCGCCCGATCGACTTCCCATCCCCGCAGGTCGCGCCCTTCCCGGGCCGCGGCCTCGACGAGGTCAACCGCGGCATCGCGAGCCTGCGCAATGGCGCTGAAGGCTTGAGCCGGCCTCGGCGGCACCGTCGCGCTCGTCACGCCCACCCACGTAATATCGGCGAACACGGCGCCGGGCGCTGTCCGCTTGCCCCACAAGTCCAGGAGCAGTACCTCGTCGGCGACAAGCGACCGACAGGCGTCCGCCATAGGCAGGTAGTGCGGATTTCCCGCGTTGGCGCCGGCCGCGACGACTGGGGCCGAATCGCTGACGAGTCCCTCCTCTTCAAACCACACAACCATGCGCTGCTGCAGATCGTACTCTGTGAGCGGTGAGCGATCGCGTAGCGCCGCCGCGGCGGCCTGGAAAGCGCGGTCTTTGATTCGGTACAGGGCGTCGGAGGCAGCCTGATGGGACTTCAGCTGGTCGGCACTCCACGCCGCTTCAAATTGCTGGACCAGGTCACCCGACGACACGACGTTAATGCCGCGCCGCCGAATGGCTTCGACGGTACCCGCATCGACGCGCGACAGGTAGGGAATCGCGCAGTCCGGCGAATATTCCATCGCGACGCGAGAGAGGCCGTCGAGCAACGTCGTCAGCGCGGCTTCGAGCTGCTCCCGTCCCGCATACTCGAGCGTGTCGCCTGGTAAGCCGTCGAGGGTGTTGCGCTCGATCGCGTGTACGACCCCGCGTGGTTCACCCGCAGCGGGGATGAGGTAGTACCACCGGCGGGTCGTCATGTGTGGCCCGTGCATCAGTCCGGCCAGGCCAGCGGCGATCGGGTTTGAGCCGTGAAAGTCGTAAAGCAGCCACCCGTCCAGGTGATCGGAGCGCAGTGCCCGCTGGATGGCCGCAATGTCAAGCGCCATGCCGTCCAGTATAGATGCGCGTCCTCATGTGATCTCAGACGCTGAACTGGAGTCGAAAGTCGGACTGTGGGTGTCGGTGTCGTGAATGACGACGGCGCTGAGGTGACGCGGCGCCGGGAGGACTCGTGTGTCGCGTCGTCGGGTGCGGGTGCCGCTGGTGTGACCGCTCGAGGCCCGATCGGGCGGAGCGATGCCGCCCGGTCGAGCCCAAACGATGTCTACAATTCCGACTGCAGCGTGGCGATGATGTCGCCGTTCGCGTGCGTGAAGCTGTACTGGTTCCGGTCCATCTGCGCGTTTCGCGGTGTTTCCAGCGTGACGGTGATGACTTCGTCCGGCTGAAGCGGCCTCGGATGGCGGAAATTGGCGCCAGTCACTGGGTTGCCGGCCCTGTCGTACCAGAATTCATCAACCAGAAGGCCGGCGATCGCGCCGGTCGCCATGTTCTTGACCTCGATGGTCGTGACGACGAACTCCCTGCCATCGATCGTGGCATTCCTGACAACCGGCTGGGTATAGCCGAGCTGCGCGTCACCGCGGACTGCCGGGGCGAGTCGTGGAGCGGCGGCTTCCTCGCCGGCGGCCTCAGCGGCCTCAACGGGCGCTGGCGCTTCCGCAGCGGCGGCGGGTGCCGCCTCCTCGGCGGTCTCAGGTGTGCCGGCGCAACCGGCCGCCGCAAAGGCAGCGATGGCGCTGGCGCATGCGAGCATCCGATAGTTATTCATCATGACCTCCAGAGGAACGCGTCGAATTCAGCAAGCCGGAAGATTATACGCCTACATCTCGCCGTTCCAATCCTCCGGATCTGGATTGGCGGCTCTGAAGATCTCAAGATGCCACTTGCCGCCTCCCCACGGCTCAATCACTTCGGTGGCGACGACGTCGACCAGGATTTCTCCGAAGCTCCGACCTTCCGGATCGCCCTCAAGGTGATACGCCTCTTCTTCCCAGCTGAAGTTCGGGTACAGGAGCATGGTCAGGAACAGGTCGTAACCATCATCGACGACGATGATCTGGCCACAGGGGCGCTTGATTGTGGAATGGTAAATGAGGTACTTCTCGGCGCTATGCGCGCGGATATAGCGTTTGAGTGCGAACTCGCGCGCGACGATCTCCTCGATGGCGATCTTTTTTTCCCAGCAGTCGCGACAGTACCGCTCGTCACCACGCGGCTCCGACACGTCTTTGGCGGCGCAGAGTGCGCACCGGGATTTTGCAACGCCTGACTTTCTGGGCATGCGCTCGATCTTACAGCCCCCGTCGCTCGAATGTTCCGGTCAGCCCTAGCGGCCCGTGGCAAAAGTCCGTCTGCATTCGACGAGAGACGCATCCTCGCGATCTGCGTTGCTCCTCCCTCAAATACAGGCGGTATGTTCAGTCGTCGCGCCCTTGTCCGCGAGCGCGGATTCCGCAGGCGCGCCACGACCGAGCAGAATCCGCGCGAGGCACCTCGCCCGTCTAGCGCGGATTTCAGCTGTACCTAGCAGACGGTCATGGCCTCTTGCGGCCAGCAGGGGACTAGTAGGCTGGGAACTACGGGCGCGGGTACTGGTTGCGGTTACTTGAGCGCTACGCGCTCGTGAAAGCCACGTTAGGTGCGACGCCGGACTTTCAACACGGGCTGCTAGTCTGTCGCACCCCTATCGGCGTGGGCGCACGCCTCCCAATCCAGGGATGTCCTATTTACCGACCCGCTGCTCAAGTGCCGGCATGTACATCGTGCGCACGTATTCTTTCACCATTCGGCGCGCGCTGAATCGCGGCAGGATCGTACGGATCGACTGCTTCACAAACTGAAGCCAGCGGTGCGGGACCCCCTGGGCGTCGCGATCCAGGAACGTTGGCACCAGTCGCTGCTCGATGACGTCGTAGAGGGCCTGGGCGTCAGCCCAGTCCTGTGCGCGCGGGTCGCTCGAGTCGGTATGTCCCTCGATGAGCCACCCGTTGTCGCCGGTATAGCCTTCGGCCCACCAGCCATCGCCGATTGACATGTGAGGCGTGCCGTTGATCGCCGCTTTCATGCCGCTCGTGCCGCTGGCTTCGAGTGGCTTCCTCGGCGTGTTCATCCAGACATCGCAGCCTTGGACAAGAAAGTGCGCGATGTGCAGGTCATAGTCTTCAACAAACGCGATGCGGCCACCGAATTTCGGGTCCAGCGCTCGGCTGTAGATGCCCTGCAGGTGGTGTTTACCGGCCTCGTCGGCTGGATGCGCCTTGCCGGCAAACAGGATCTGTACAGGTCGGCCGGGCGCGTTCAGGATCGCAGCCAATCGCTCCGGATCCGAGAAGATGAGCTCTGGTCGCTTGTAGCTCGTAAAGCGGCGCGCAAAGCCGATTGTGAGCGTATGACGATCGAGCATCGTGCCCGCCGCGACGATCCGCGCGGTGGCGATGCCCTGGGTCGTCCACTGGTGGCGTGCGCGCTCACGGATGAAGGTGAACAGGAAGCCCCGGAGCGACTGGCGCACAGCCCATAGCTCCTCATCAGGAATCTGCAGCACGCCGTCGCAGAAGGCCGGGTCGTCGTGGTGGTCGAGCCAGTCAGCGCCGAGGTGTTCTTCGAGGAGGGCGGCGATCTCGGACGACATCCATGTCGGCACGTGTACGCCGTTGGTCAGCGATCTCACGGGCAGCTGTTCGATCGGCGTTGCTGGCCAGATCGAATGCCACATCTGTCTGGTGACTTCGCCGTGTAGCTGGCTGACGCCGTTGATGCCCCCCGCCGTTCGCATGGCCAGCGCCGTCATGTTGAACATGGGACCGCCGCCGTTGTCGTAGCGGGCCAAATCAAAAAACTCCTCGCGGTGCCCTTCGAGGTCCCCCCACGCGCCGGCAAGGTGTGTGTCCACGAGGTCGAACGGGAACGCGTCATGTCCGGCTGTGACCGGCGTGTGGGTGGTGAAGACCGTCGTGTTCCGCACGTGCTCAAGCGCCTCGTGAAACGACGCGCCGCCGCTGCACAGATCGCGAATGCGCTGGAGCACCGCGAAAGCGGCGTGTCCCTCATTGAGGTGGTAGACGGTTGGCTCGATGCCGAGCGCCTGCAGCGCCAGCACGCCACCGATGCCCAGCACAATCTCCTGCTGCACACGCGTATCGCGGTTCCCCCCGTACAGACGCGCCGAAAGACTGCGGTCCCACGGAGCATTCTCCTTGAGGCTTGTGTCGAGGAGGTACAGACTGACCCGTCCGGCGCGGACACGCCAGACGGCAGCCAGGACGGTGCGGTGACCCAGTGGCACCGCAACGACACACGGTCGGGCGTCTGGCGTGAGCGCCGGCGCGATGGGTGCGTCTGTCCAGTCCAGCTGTTCGTAGATTTCTTCCTGCCAGCCGTCGACCGACATGTTCTGACGGAAATAGCCCTGGGGGTACATGAACCCTACGCCGATCAGTGGCACGCCGAGATCGCTGGCCTCCTTGCAGTGATCGCCCGCGAGCACGCCCAGTCCTCCGGCGTAGATCGGCAGCGACTGGTGCAGCGCGAACTCTGCCGAGAAGTACGCGAACGTCTCGCCGTTTCGACCCTGGCACTCCCGTTCGTACCAGGTGTCGCGCGCAGCGCGTGCGGCGTCGAGTTGTTCGAGGGCGCGGTCATACGTGTCGAGCCATTCGGGTGTCGTGATCGCGCGGGCCACCACGTCAGGCGCGATGCGTTCCAACATGCGCACCGGGTTGTGCCACGTAAGACGCCAGAGAGGATAGTCAAGGCGACGAAAGACGTCGCGGCCGCTTGGCGTCCAACTCCACCATAGATCGTGGGCCAGTTCGTCGATTCGATGGATGCGTTCAGGAAGGTCGGTCAATGTCGGTCCCTCTGCGACCCGGACTGTCAATAGTCGCGAACGTGCCGAGATCGACCGGGGCGCCGGACGTAAACGTTCGAGGCGTGGCGTCGAACGTCTCTGCGATACTGGTACGCGTACGCGCGTGGCGTGATCGTAGCATGCGTGTGTGAGGAATGACGTCGCGTAATGGTGTATCCTGATCGGACCGCCTGGAGCTGAGCCCGCCTGCCGCACCTATCGGATTCGGGCTCGACTGACTCGCGTCTTCTGCGCACGTGAGCCAGCAGTGAGGCCTCGGGCTACTGGGCATGACGCGTTCCGCGCTGACGCAGGAGAGGGACATGAGTCGCAAGCTGTTCGTGGGGAATCTTCCGTATGAAACGGTGGAGCAGGATCTCAAAACGCTGTTCGGGGAGGCCGGGCAGGTGGAGACCGTGTCCGTCATGCGCGATCGCATGACTGGCCGCGCGCGGGGATTCGCGTTCGTTGAAATGGCGACCGACGAGGAGGCGCAAAAGGCGGTGACGCAGCTCAACGGCCATCAACTTGGTGGGCGTGCATTAACCGTTAATGAGGCGCGCCCGCAGGAAGTACGTCAGGGCGGCGGTTTTGGTGGGGGTGCCGGCGCACGCGGTCGCGGAGGCCAGGGTAGAGGTGGGCGCCGCACAGACCCGCGCTGGTAACATTGAGTCCTCAGGTTCAGGCCCCAGGCTGAAGCCCGCGGCCCAGTGGGGCCTTTGAGCCTTGAGTAGTGGAGTTCGAGCATGGCACGCAATGCACGACCGACAGCGGCAAAGCGCGAACGGGAAAAGAATCTGAACGTACGGCGTCAGGACAAGGCGGCGAAGCGCCAGGACGTCAAGCAGCGGAAGGCGTCAGAACCGCCGCCGCCGCCGGGCGTTGATCCTGATATCGCGGATATCGTTCCGGGCCCCCAGCCGCTCCACGACTGGCAGATCGAAGATCCCGTCGAAGAGTCGTCAGAAGAGGCAATCGAAGAATAGGCGCGGCCTCTGCCGGGCTCCGTCGTACCCCATCGCACAGACCACGATCAGCGATCGATCACGGTCGATCGTACGGAGGTGTCTCTCCTGACATCCCGCCGAGCGGTACAATTCCACGCGTGAAGGCGGACGGGCGGCCCGCGAGCGCATCATGGACCGTGGCTGGTGACGCAGCCGGGGTGAGACTCGACAAGTTTCTCGCAGATGAGCAGCGACTCGGGTCGCGAGGTCGCGTTGCGACGTCAATCGACAAGGGCAAGGTCTTCCTCAACGGTGCCGAAGCGGGGCGAGCCGATGCTGGAGCGCGCTTGCGCGGCGGTGACCTGGTTCGCGTCTGGATGGACAGGCCGGGGAGTGCACGGCGTCCGCGCAGGCCCACCGCAGTGGGCGAACTTGAGATCCTGTGCGAGGACGACGCGCTCATCGTTGTGAACAAGCCTGCCGGGCTGCTCGCTGTGCCGCTTGAACGTAAGAGCGATGCACCCTCCGTCTACGAGCACATCGAGACCCACCTGAGGCCCCACGGTAAGCGGCGTCCGCTCGTGGTGCATCGAATCGATCGCGACACGTCTGGTCTCGTCGTCTTTGCCAAGAACTTACGCGCGCAGGAGTTCCTGAAGACACAGTTCAGGCGGCGTGAGCCGGAGCGGGTGTATCTCGCCGTTGTCTACGGCCATCCGCAGCCCGTGGACGGCACGTGGCGCGACCACCTCGCCTGGGATGCGAAGACGCTGATTCAGAAGCAGACGCTGGAAGGCGATCCGCACGGCAAGGAAGCGATCAGCCGCTATCGCGTGCTGGAAACGCTCCCGGGCGCGTCGCTTGTGGAGGTGTGCCTCGTGACGGGCAAGCGAAACCAGATCAGGCTTCAGGCGCAACTTCGCGGTCACACACTCATCGGTGAGCGCCGATACGTCGTCGGGCCCGAATCGATCCGTCCGATCGTGTTTTCGCGGCAGGCGCTGCACGCGCACCGCTTGTCGTTTAGGCATCCCGCTGATGACCGGCTGCGTCACTTCGAAGCCGCGTTACCGGCGGATCTGTCTGAGCTGCTCGCACGCCTGCGCCGCAGCGGCTCCTGAGTCGCGCTCTCTGGACGAGCCTCGGCCGGAGAATCCCGCTACTCCGGCTGAACGTCCTCTGCGCGCGGCCCCTTCGGGCCTCCGGTACGTCCCGGCAGGCAGTCAATGGTGCGGAAGGGGGGATTCCGTAGGACGGCTATCGGCTCCTTTCAGCTCGTCTCGTCCTGCGGTTTCATTCGGAAATGTCAGACTCTCGGTCCTCGTTCGTATCCGCTCGTACTGCTTCGTCTCACGTCGTTGGTTAGCTGAATGCGCCGCGTGCTGATCGGAAAAATTGAACTGACGTCTGGGTGCCCTGCTCCACCCTGGTTGCGCTCATCGTCGCTGCGGACACTCAGCAAGAAGAACCCAAGACGGTGCGAGGGTGTGGGGGGCACCTTACCAGCCTACGGCCTGACCGTCCTTCCGATGGTCCGATCCCGCTCGATACACGCCGTTCACGGGCAGATCCAGGGTGATACTTCGCCGATCGAAGGTCGGCTCTGGTAGGTCTGGATCCCGCGTGAACAGGATGCCCTGATAACCGCCCACCGCTCCGCCATTGACGGCACGCACCTGGTGGCCTTTAGCCGCGAGTGCGGCGCCCACCAGGTCGAACAGATTGCTCTCGAGCGACACCACGTTGGAAATCTGGTTGTGCGTTATCCGCGCCGCATCCGTAGTCATTTGCACGTTCATGCCGAGATCAATCAGGTTCACCATGTGCTGCGCGTGGGTCTCGGGCTGAACACTGCCGCCCATGTTGCCGAACGTCATCAACGGTTGGCCGTCCTTCATCACGAAGCCGGCGATGATTGTGTGAAACGGCCGTTTGTGCGGCGCCACGACGTTCGGACTCGCCGGATCGAGCGAGAAGGCCGTGCCGCGATTCTGCAGCACGAAGCCGTACGGTGCCACCGTCGCACGGCTGCCGTACACACTGAACACGCTGTGGATGAGCGACACCATGTTGCCCCAGCGATCGGCCGTCGTCAGGTAGATGGTTCCGCCATCGGCGCCCGGAGCGGCCGACGTCGGCGACGCAACGTCCGGGCTGATCCTGCTGCACAAGGTCGCCGCGTAGGTCTTGGAGAGCAGATCCTCGACGGGTACCGTCGCAAACTTGGGATCGGCGTTCTTGGCCAGAAGATCCGCATACGCTAGCTTCTTCGCTTCGATTATCAGGTGCCAGTACATCGGATCCGACGGTCCAAGCGCCGACAGCGTCATGCCGAGCTTCGGCACGCACACCTCGAGGATGTTCAGCATCTCGAGTGCGGCAAAGCCCTGCCCGGGCGGCGGCAGCTGGAACACGTCGTAGCCGTGGTAGTTGGTCGAGATCGGCTCGACCCATTCAGACTGGAACTCCGCAAGGTCGCTCGCGCTCATCACGCCGCCGTTCGCCCGGACTTTCTCGACGATCGCCGACGCGATCTCGCCCTTGTAGAACGCGTCGCGGCCCTGCTGCTGCATCGCGCGAAACGCTCTTGCGAGCCCCGGATTGCGGATGATGCTGTAAAGGTCCGGAGCCCGGTCGCCGACGAGGAACGCTGACCGCGAATCGGCGTCACCAAGCAGCCCGCGCACGGCGCCGCGCAAGTCGCGATGGCGGCGCTCGGCCTGGCCCCAGCCTTCTTCCGCGATGCTCGCGGCACGCTCAAACGTTTCCCTGAAATGCATCGTGCCGAAGCGCTCGAGCAGTGCGTCGTAGCCGGAGATCGCACCAGGCACGGTTGTCGCGTTCACGCCGAAGCTCGGCACGGCCCTCACGCCAAGCGTGTCGGTGAAAAACTCGGGCGTCCATCCCGCCGGCGCCCATCCGCCGGAGTTCAGGGCGTACAGCTTCTTGTCTCTGGCTACGTAGACGAGCGCGAAGAGGTCTCCGCCAATGCCTGTGTCGTTCTGTGAAGTCACATCGAGCACGGCCCCGGCGGCAACGGCGGCGTCGATCGCGTTCCCACCCTGGCGGAGAATGTCGAGGCCCGCCTGCGCCGCCAGTGGATCGCTCGTGGCGACGATGCCGTGGCGCGCGAGTACTTCGGAACGCCCCTGCGCCAGCCATCCCTGCGCGCGCGACCCGGGCACGGTGGTGATGCCTGCGCCAGGTTGTGGCGTGCCTGCAGACGGCGTGCCGAACGTGTTCGGCGACTGCGCGCTTCCAGTCACTCCCCAGACACCAGTAGCCATGGCCGCTACGAGCAGGGCGGCTCGAATACCGGCGTCCCGGGAGTGCCGACCGTGCGATCCGGTCCGTGTGCTTGTCATGCTATCGCTCCAGAGAATACGGCCCACGCACCCTCGTAAATCGCCCCAATGGACGGAGAGACCTTCTTCCGAACGGGCCTGGGCCTCAATTTCGTAGACACCCAAACGGGTGCCGGGAGTAGGGGCCAACTCAGGTGGATTATACGGGCGTACCGACAATGGCGGAGGGCTACCGTCACGCGGCGCATTCTGGCACCATGCACCGCACCGGAGGACGTCACGCGCTCACTCACGGCGGTTTCGGTCGTTGCGCTTCAGAGACTGCCAGCTGTCGTCAACCCCTGGCGACGGCAAGAAGAGCGAGCCTGTATTGCTTACGAAGGTGCTCGGGAAGCATTCACCCAACGGACGAGTGCGACAAGACGTCTCGGCAGGGTCAATGCCTGTAACTGGCTCAACACAGGCGAATTGACGGTGGTGCGGAAGGGGGGACTCGAACCCCCATGACCTTGCGATCACTAGCTCCTGAGGCGATGCCGGTTAGAAGTCTTAAACACTGACAACAAAGGAGTTACAGCATCTGGGGCCGTGCGGCGTTGTGTCAAGGGTGCGCGATTTCGCTAGTGTTTTTCATCGTTGCCATCGAGGGTGGAACAGGTTCTGGCACAGGTTCACGATCCCTCGGCGCGTCTCGACGGCGGCCGATGGTATCGCATCGTCACGTGTCCCGCTCTCCCGTCGTAGGTCATCGTGAAGTGTTGTAGCACGTCACGGCCGATCAGTCCGTCAATGAGCGTGGTCTTCAAGTCTCCGCCCAGAACCTGTGTGTCCACATAGATCTCGTGTTGCACACCAGCCACCAACTTTGACGGCACCCCGAACAGGACGCGGCCCAGGTAGGCCTTGCCTGATGTGTCTACGCCTACGCCATGAAGTGGAGCGTTCGCGTTGATCAACTTTAGGCCTGCTTGGATGGCGATGTCATGCTTGACCACGCAGCCATCGGCCCCAGTGTCGAGTAAGAACCGACACGACACCGGTTGAGGAATCGGAGCGCCAACGGCTGCGAGGGCGTCTCGATGCGACCGTGTAATCGTGATCGCAGTCGTAATGACCGGACCGTGGTACGCCAGCCGGCCGCGTTGGAAGTCGAATTGAAGAACGATGTCTTCTCGATTGAGCTTACGCTCGGCCTTCGCGCGCGCCGCACGCTCGCGTCGGCTGGCGCTGGAGGACATCTAGGCGACGTGAATGCGTTGCCCGTAGAACGAGACGTTGACGACATCCGTAGGCACGATCTGCCTGACCAGGAACGGCTCCAGGCCGAATCTGGTAGTGCCATCTGTAAAGGCTTGATCAAGCGACGGATAGAAACCGACGATGTCATCGCCCTTGATGAGCACAACTTCGCCGAGATGGCTTGTGCGCCATTCCTCGATGTGCGCGGCGAAAACTGCGGCTTCACGGTCGAGAGTCTGTTCCATGCCTCATTCCTATCGGTAGTCTATCCCAGTCAGCTGGTGGGTTCCTTTTCAAGATAGCCCACGACCGCCAGTCAAGCGTGAAAGCACGCTCCGTGCCACAGGGGCGGGGTTTCCGGAGGCACAGCATACTCGTTGTCCGCACCGTATGACTAGGGGGGAGGAGGAGCGGGAGCAACGGGCCAGATCGGGCTATCAGGTGTCGGTCATCCACGGCGGATCCAATTCATCCCTGTCGCACAGCCCGTCGCCCAGGGCGCGTCACCAGGTCCGCGATCTTGAGCCTTCGCGAGTGCCGCTCGAGGACGGTCTTCTGCGCGCGAAGTTCGCGACCGAGGTGCGTGTACTTCGCCGTCGTCGCCGGATCGGCGTGGCCCATGACCGACGCGCGAAGCGCATCGCTGGTCGCCGCGTCGGCCGCGAGCATTGTACTCATGGTATGTCGCAGCGTGTGGAACGTCGCGCCGCCGTCGCGCTCACGGCCGTACGCGATACCCGCCCGCCCGGCCGCGAGTCGCACGCCGTTGACGATGTCGCCGACCGGTCGACCACGGTATTCGACGGCGTACGCGCTGCGGTTGCGCGCCTTCGCGTCCAGAAGGATCCGTCGGAGCTGTGACACGATCGGCGTGACGAGCGGGCGCTTGGTGCGATGCACGGTCTTGTGTTGCGCGACGGTAATCGTCTGGACGGCATCGTCGATCTCGTAGCCGAAGCGCAGCTGCAGAATGTTCCGCTTGCGAAGCTTCGGCGCCAGGGCCGCGATCGCCACCGCGACCCGCGTGTGATACGACATGTGGGAGATCCACGTCGCCACCTGGGCCGGGGTTAAGGTGACCTCTCGTCCGGGCGTGGCCTCGCGCGGCATACCGGCGAACGGGTTGATGGACACGCCGGTGCGCTTCCGGTACTGCGGCAGCAGCGCCACGCGGTACATGCGGGACATCGCCGAGCGGTAGTGGTTTCGGCTCTGTGGGCCGATCTGCCGGGCGGCCATCCAGTCCTCGAACCGAAGCAGCCAGTCGGAATCTTCGATCGGGTCGAGCAGGCGGAGCCCGTGGTACGGGGCCTCCGGCGTGGGGGTGACGCCCGCCGGCGCCTCGCCCCAGAAGCGCAGCACGACCCGCAGGAGGAATTCGATCGCGTCGGGGCGTGTCAGCCGCGGGCCCGCGTACGCGAAATACACGGTCGCCCAATCGGAGAAGAGCGGGGAGTCCTTGACCGCCAGGGCCAGGCCGGCGCGGCGTTGCTCGAGACTGACGCGGTACTGCCGAAGCCAGCGCTCGGCGTCCTCCCGACGACTGCAGCCGGTGTTGCCGTTGTACGCGCGGCCGCGCCAGCGGAACTTGAAGCGCCAGGTGCGACAGTCCGGAGGCTGGAAGACGCCCATCAGCTTGCCGCCATCCGGGTCTCAGGCGTACGAGGGGCGTCGAGGATGACCGCCATGAGTGAATCCGTCACGCTGCTGGATCTCCTGGACTCATCACGTCTTCGAAGCCGCCCTTCGCGACCACGGTCTGACGCCACGCGTCCGCGCAGGCGCGGGCGATGTCGATCGTGGCGCACAGCTGTGAGCGGAGGAGGATGTCAGGGCTGTAGCCCGCGCGCACTTCCCATCCCGTGTCTATGCGGTAGACCCCGCACTCCAGGATGCGCGTGGACGTCCGGAGGCTACGCATCCGCCAGGCCATCTCCACAAGGGTGAGCCGAGGCACGACTGGCGCCCGCGGCGTCATGCGGTCATCGCTCTGAGTCTGTTCCTGGCCGCCCGCGTCACCTCGCCGCTTCACAACGTCTGCACCGTCCCCAGCGCCCAGTTAGCCGGCATCGGGGTACTGATCTCGTGAAACGACCGGGCGAAAAAACCCCTTATGGATCACCGACAAACCGCAGTCCCACCCGAGGGAGCGGAAGAGCGGGTTGATGAGGCCTTGCCTCGTGTCCCGTTTCGCTGAGTTCATTCTTACCCGCCTCGATTTTGATGATTCGCTCTTTCAACTTGTTGACCGTGCCGGTCAGTTCCACGCTGTCCATTCTTCTCACCTCGCCTAGCCTCCCGCTGGATTAGAACGCCCGCGCCGCCCACGTCACCTCGCCCCGCACCACGGCGGTATCCGGCCAGGGCCGCGTGGGCCAGGTGTGCTTGTCCAGGTTGTCGCTGACGAGCTGCCAGGTGCCCGCCCTTTGCTTTCCCACACGCGTTTCAACATGCTTCGTTACGGTGCTACCAGGCGCTCCCACCGATCGACGTTTCTGAGATCCAGCTCCACCTGCTCAATCGGCACCTGAATCAGTCCGCTCGCCTCGTCATTGCCAAACACCGCCGAGACCTCGTCGCTTGGGAAGATCTTCTCCGCCGTGCGCTCCCGGAGTCGAAGCTGCTGTCCACCGACGCGGACGCTGAGTGTGTTGACGTTATCGTCATCTCCAAGCTCAGCCGTTGTCGACAGCGTGGCGACCACGTCCAACTCCTGCTCGAACAACCGCTGCACGTCGAAACGCAGGGTGGCGATGCGCGCCCCGTCGTCCGTGACCCCGTGAAAGACCTCGTCATTAGGGAAGGCCTGCGTCACGGTCGTGCGTGCTCTTTCCAGGCGTTCCTCAATGTTGGGATGGGACGCAAACAACCCGCCGCCGCCGCCGAACGGATCGTGGGCATCGCGCGCGAACTTGAGCTTGCTGAACGAACTTATGAGCGGCTGGTCGCCGATGTCCGCATTGTTGAGGTAGAAGCTCGCCAAGAGGTCGGCTTCCCGTTCACGGTCCCGCCCATGCCCAGCCATGAACAGCTGTGCGGCGAAGGACGTCATGGTGGTGACGATGTCGTCAACGGCGTTGCTCGTGGCACCGGCGAGGGCCGCCGCGATTCCGGCAAACGCCGATACTGTCTGGGCGTTGCGCCAACTCCGGTAGCTGTGGCGACCCTCCACATGGGCGATTTCGTGGGCAAGAATCGCTGCCAGCTCGTCTTCCGTTTCGAGGGATTCCAGAAGGCCGCGCGTCACGAAGATATGGCCGGTCGGCACCGCGAAGGCGTTGATGTCGTCGGCGTCGACCACCCGAAACCGATACCGGTAGCCCTTAAGCGGCATTGGCCAGCCGTCCAGGACGCGCCCTCCTACGCGGTCCACCTCGTCCTGCGGCCCACTCGCAGCAAAGGGGGCGTATGTAGCCTGTACCTGCTGCAGCGAGAATAGCGCCAGCGCGCGCTCGGTCTCGTAGTCCGACACGTCGGGCGTTGGGACAAAACAGACGCCGCATGGGCGATAACCGCCCTCGAGCGCGGCGCGTTCTGTGTAAAACGGCTCATGTTCCGCCAGCGGTGGCAGGTGGTTCGCCCCTCGCACATGTAACACGTGGCTCTGCCGATTCCCGATATAGCGGTGGAAATCGGCATCGCTCGTGGTGATTTCGAAGACCTCGTCGAGCCACTGCTCGAAGTTCTCCGCTGTCGGGACCGGCCCATAAAAGTCCACGCGACCGTTACCGAGACGGCTGCTCTGAAGTTCGAGTTCGATGTGGTCGTCTTCGGGATCTGCGTCGGTGATGCGGACGGTTTCGCTGTCGCGTAGGGGGAAAAGGCGGTCGCCACGATGCAGCACGAATGCCTCACGGTTTTCCCCGATGTCGATGTAGAGCTTCCGTCGGCCCTCGACTGTAGGGCGCATGACGAGCTCGCGGCCTTCGAGGGCGTCTTCTAGATCGCTCCAACGTTGCTCCTGCGCCTGCGCCGGCGATGGCGCGAGTACCCAGACGGTCACGAGACTGATGCCGATGAGACGATGCATGAACTACCTTCCTTTTCTTCCTGTACCAATCGAGTAATGGTGGCGATGGCGCGCCGTGTGTTCTTCACGTGAACGTCCGCGTGGCCCTGCGTCACGGAGTCATCCCACGAGCCGCTGTCGCACGTTGCCGTCGGCGACCGTGCGCCCGAGCCAGACGACCTCACCGACCTATATGGGGCCTGACCTTCTTTTCGATCTCGTCAATGGCCTCGGTGATTGACTGCGATAGCGGATCTGCTGCCGCGCCGGATCGCGCGAACATGGTTGACATTGTTTCTGTTTCTGAGTCTTCACGAAAGTCCTTCTCAAGACTAGACTCGAATGCAAGACACAGTTTTTTAATTGGTTTCCGAAGCTTCTCCGTACTGTTGCGGAACTCAGAGCCCCATAGAGCCTCCGCCTCCAAACCCCTTGCGTCGAAATCTTGCAGTGCTTCAAATACAGGCACCCAACGATTCTTATACATGTGTGTCCGTCTGTCGTGTTCTTGCTCGGGTGTCGCGTTTAAAGCAGGATAATTACCCGGAGGTCGACTCAGGGGGAATCTACAAAACCCAATGGCGTCTCGTAGCTTGTATGTGGCAAGCATGAGCCCATGGGCAACCTCAAAGCTGGTTCGTCCCCTGAGCTCCACGATCCAGTTCTTAATGCCTCTGGATGCGAAGTACGCCGTAGCCACTGCCGCACCAGCCACGGCCAGGTCCCTAATTATGGATATGATCTCCACCGCCTTACCCCCACGCGCGAACCGTCCGCACCGCCCGGCCGATCCTCACAGCGTCCGCCCCGTCCACATCACCTGCCCGAGCACGACCGCGTCTCGCGGCCACGGCACCGGCTTGTAGGCCGTGTTGTCGCTACGGCTCGCGCGGGTGCGCCGCGTCCCACTCGCGCGCGCGGCGCTGGGCCTCGCTCCGGCCCTCGGGCGTCAGCCGCTCGGCGACAAGGTCGCGGTTCTTCACCGCATCCTCGTGCTGCTCACCCGTTGAACGGGAGGCGGCCAGGTTGAGCCACATGTGCGCTGTCACGTCGTCCTGCGGCACGCCACGGCCGTTGGCGTACATGAACCCGAGGTTGTACTGCGCCAAGGCGAGGCCCTGCTCGGCGGCCAGGCGGTACCACCGAATGGCTTCAGTGTCGTCCTCGGGCACGCCCATACCGTTGGCGTACATGAGCCCGAGGTTGTACTGCGCACGGGCGTACCCCTGCTCGGCGGCTAACCGGAACCACCGCACCGCTTCCACATCGTCCTGAGGCACGCCCCTACCGCCGGCGTACATGTTTCCTAGGTTGTACTGGGCCTCGGCGTACCCCTGCTCGGCGGCTAACCGGAACCACCGCACCGCTTCCACATCGTCCTGAGGCACGCCCCTACCGCCGGCGTACATGTTTCCTAGGTTGTACTGCGCCACGGCGTCGCCCTGCTCAGCAACCAGCCGGTACCACTGCACGGCTTCGGCATTGCCCTGCTGCACCATGTTTTCGAGCGTGGATACGGCGAGGTAATTTCCCTGCTCGGCGGCGAGGCGTAACCATCTCACGGCCTCCACATGGTCTTGCGGTACGCCCACGCCGACCCTGTACATGATCCCAAGGTTGACCTGAGAGGAGGCATCGCCCTGCTCGGCGGCCAGGCGGTACCAAGCCGCCGCCTCCGTGTAGTCCACCGGCACGCCATCGCCGTCCCGGTATATGAAACCAAGCTCTTGAGCAGATTGGATTGAGATTGTGCCCCCCTGCTCGTAGGCGCGACGAAACCAGGCCACCGCTTCAGGGCCGTCTTGAGGTACGCCACGACCCCTTCTGTACGCGTAACCGAGGTTGAATTGCGCGTCGGCGAGGCCCTGCTCCGCTGCCAAGCGGTACCAGCGCACGGCTTCGACATCATCCGCCGCGATGCCGCGGCCCTCGTCGTACATGGTGCCAAGGTTGAATTGCGCGTCGGCATCGCCCTGCTTGGCGCGCGCGCGTAGGTCACCGATCGTTTCATCCGGCGTCTGCGCCTGCGCTGGCAGGCTCCCCGCAAGGCCCAGCGTCACGACAACTGCGGCGATCGCTGGGTACCGCACCAGATTCTTCATCGCACCTCCTTTGACGCGAACGGGGATACGAATCTTGTTTCCTGGACCCACATTCGGTTCTTAAGGTTCCCAATCGACAGCTCAGTTTGGTAATGGGAACTCGCAACGCTCTCGTATTCGATGATGACGGCATCCTCAGACTGCAGCCCATTGAGAAGATGATCGGATTGGAAGTCACAACCCGGGGCAATCGCAGGCAGCTGGTACCATTTTCCCTCTGTGTCCTTAATGACGCGGTATCGGCAATTCACGGCTGGCCCGGTACCAACGTTCATAAAGATCAGGCAGTTGCTCTCGTTGGAGAGAGAACAAGCTGTTCCATCACTCACCGCCTCAACTGAAGAGTCAGCTGATTGTTTCAGGACAACGCATGGTCGCGGCAATTGCTCGACGGACGTGCGTGCGAGTGTGATCGTGGCGTTTGTATTTCGGATCAAGAAAAACAACGTGAAAGAAAGCACTACAAAAGTAGAAATACCGACCGCAAGGTTTGACCATTCGTACGTTGTCATTCTCCGTCTTCCGCTATTTCTCTCACAATGTCCGCCCCGTCCACATCACCTGCCCGAGCACCACGGTTTCTCGTGGCCACGGCACCGGCTTGTAGGCCCTGTTGTCGCTGACCAATCGCCAGCCTTTGCCATCCGCGTGCTGGAGCCGCTTGACGACCGGGCCGTCCTCGGCGCGCACTGCGAAAATCATTCGCTTCAAGGTTCGCACGGCTCGAATGTCGACACATTCTGGTGCAGTGTCCGGGCGACCTGGATTTCGGAGACTTTAGAGATTTCATCGGAAGCTTTCAAGCCGCACCCGTTCTATGGGCGCTGGGACACCGGTCCCGCTAGGGAACCTCAATGTCGATGTTCTCGGGCATGATACAGGTCTGGGCCTTTGAGTGATTGTCTTCGGTGTACCACTCACCGTTGGCGTTTCGGATCGTCACGTTCTGCATGCGGTCGATGAAGAAACATCGCCACCGCTTAGTTTCTCTCTGAACTGGACCCTTTGAAGTGTCGCCCGCGAACTGATAGCAGAACAGCTTCTCTCTATCACCCTCGCGGCCGATAGCGTGCGGGCAAACTTCTCGATGGTAACCGTCGTAGGTAGCCGTAACGATGTTTCTATCTAGAATCGCTTGGCGAAGGGTGGCGTAAGACATGGCTGTCTCCTTGAAACCGATATTTCGTCCGCACCGCCCGGGCCGTCCCTCACAGTGTCCGCCCCGTCCACATCACCTGCCCGCGCACCTGAGCGTCTCGTGGCCACGGGATCGGCGTGTAGGCTGTGTTGTCGCTGGTGAGACACCAGCCGTCCTCGGTGCGCTGGAGCCGCTTGACCACCGGCCCATCGTCGACGCGCACCGCGAAGATCTTGTTGTGCCGCCGCGCGGTGCGCTGAAAGTCCACGAGGATCATCGCGCGGTGCTGCAGCGTCGGTTCCATCGAATCGCCCGTGACCTCGATCACCCGGCAGCGCTTCGGATTCAGGCTGTGCCGTCTCAACCAGTCGTCGCGAAAGGCGAGGCTCCCGAGCACGCGCTCCTCGTCGGCGTTGGCTCCGGCGCCCGCCGCGATTCCTGTCCCCTGGGTGAGCAGTACGGGCCTGAACTCGTGGCCCGTGTGCGCCAGTGCCCCGGCGTCTTCCAGCTCGCTCACCCGTGAGGCGACTTCGGCGAGCCGGTCCGAGGGCGTGGGATCGTCTGTGAGGCCGAGTAGGTAGTCCGAGCTGACCTCCAGCTTCCTGGCTAGACGACCGAGCGTCCCAGCGGCCGGTTCGTGGAGAGCGTGCTCGAATTGTGAGAGAGACACATGAGATATTCCAACGGATTTTCCAAGTGCCCGTAGGCTCCTGTTGCCTCTAGCCCGTTTCAGGTTCGCGCCTATCTTCAGACGCTCTGGATAGCCCACGTAAATATCTTATTGACATCGGTGGTTGAAATATCTACCATCCCCAGAGTGGTTGATATATCTACCAACCTTCCGAAGCTCAGAGGCCGGATCGCCGAACTTGGCGTGCGCCAATTCGACGTGGCGCGAAGGCTGGGGGTAGATCCAGCGGTGCTCAGCGCCTACCTGAGGGGCCACCGAAAGCCGCCAGAGAATTTCCCTCAACAGCTCACGGACGTACTCGACAACATGGAAGAGGCGGACACAGCCCGCCAGAAGGTGCTCAAGCGGGCACCGAAGGAACTCGGAGGGGCACCGTGAGGGCGCCCCTGCACCCGCAGGAGCCGGCGTTGCACCCCCGCCACGAGCTTGGCTCGCCACACCTCGACGCGCCGGAGCAGCACGGCGTCGAGCCCCAGCCGACGCCCGAGGTCCACCGTCCAGACGCCATCGACCAGTTCGCGCTCGGCGTGAGTGTCGCGCGGGCCGTCCTCGACGGACCACGTCGTGAGAGGCAGTAGGACCGCCATGACGAATCGAGGGTACCGCCGATGACCACGCCGCGGAAGCGCGCACACCGGGGCGAAATTCCGGGGACCGTCCAGACGGTGCAAGACGCCGTCTACGAGACCGTCCACAACACCCGTGGCGCCGAGCCGAAGGCCCTGGCCGAGCTGATGGGGTTGCGGCATCGCGACATCCTCGAAATCGCCGACCCGTTTCGCCAGCGGCGCTTGCGCGCCGAGGAGATTCCGGCCCTCATCCACGCGACGTCCGCGGTGAGCGGGGAAGCCAACACCGTCGTTCTCGACCTGCTTGAGCGGAAGGTGGGCCGGGTCGCCATCCAGCTCCCGGTGGTGCATCTCGACCGCGGCGACGACCTCAAGCACGCGATGCGATCGTTGAAGGAGTACGGCGAGCAGGCGGCCACGTTCGTCGAAGTCCTCGAAGATCACCAGGTCAGTGCCCAGGAATGCGCGGGCTACAAACGCGAGGCCTACGAAGCCATCACGGCCATCCTCCAGCAAGTCGCGTACGTGGAGGCGAAGTACGCCGAACGCGCCGCAGCTGGCGAGCAGCCGCCGCCTGCGCTGCGGAGTGTTGCGCGATGACCGCTCAGGTGCTGCCCATCGCCGGCGAACTGCTCACCCCGCGAACGGCAGCCGAACGCCTCGGTCCGAGCGTCACGACGCAGCAGATCTACCGGTGGGTGAAGAGTGGCAAACTGCGCGCCTTTCGTCCCGTCGCCCGCGGCGCGATTCGGATCGCGGTCGACGACCTGCGCGCCTTCATCGCTGCCCATATGACCACGCCGCCGCCTACGGCTCGTAGGTCTGTCGGGCAGCCACGGCCGGGAGGCGACATCTCTGATCTCATGCCCGCTTCCGGGAGGCGCTTCTAGTGGATCTGACAAAGGAGGGGTGATGGACGCACTCTCTTGGATCGTCGGTTCGATCGTCGTGGCGTTGGCCATTGCTGGTGTGCGCGCGTCGTTGCATCGTCGTGCAGAGCGGCGTCGCCTGAAGGCCTGGCATGCGCGGAAGGCCGATCAGATTCGCCGCGAGACGCAGACGGAGCTTGAGCGGATGGCCGCACGGCCAGCCGTCGTGACGCGGGGACGGCAGCTTCGCACGGAGTCCGGCTACGCCGAGGGGACGCGTCTGGTCGCGGACCTGCGGCGCGATCGGGCGACATGAGCGCTGTCGCCGCCAGTGCCGTCGTCAGCGAACGACCCGATGGTGTGCTCGACGTGCATGTCGTCGACGACTTCTACAAGGCGCGCCGACTCAAAGCCGCGAAGCGGTGGGGTGTTGGCACCGCGCTGAAAGTGCGGATCGAACCAGAGGAAGCGGCCGCGCAGCATCGCCATCACAAGCATCTGTTCGGTCACTACCTCAAGCCGGTGTCTGACTACACGGGCTACAGCGTCACCGAGTTGAAAGGCGACATGAAGGCGCTTTTTCTGCCGGATGGGATGACGTCGTTGACCGATATGAACGCGGAGCAGTTCGACGAGTTCAACCGCAGCGTGGAGCAGTGCATCCGCGAAGAGTTCCCGGCTGAGGCGTGGGATGCCTGTTTGAACGCGATGGCGCTCTACGACCGGAGAACAGCGTAGACAAACGAAGGGCCGCGGTGCAAGCGCGGCCCAGAAAGGACGAACGATGCCAACGAGTATAGCACAGCCAGACGCTGGCACCATGACGTCGAGATCCAGCCTCGTCATCGATCGCGGCGCGCGCGAGACCAACGATGTGGTTGCGAGAGTGCGGCGCATTCAGGAGGTGATGCGGGCGGTCATGAAGGACGGCACGCACTACGGGACCATTCCTGGCACCCAGAAGCCAACCCTCTACAAACCTGGTGCGGAGTTACTGCTCACGACCTTCCGCATCGCACCAACGCCCGAACGCATCGAAGACCTGAGCACCGATGACGAGATCCGCTACCGGGTGACCGTGCGCGGCACGCATCAGGTCAGCGGCGAGGTGATCGCCGAGATGGTGGGGGAGTGCTCGTCGAACGAAGAAAAGTACCGCTGGCGCAAGCCCGTCTGTCGAGAGGAGTTCGACGACACCCCAGAAGATCGGCGCCGCGAGAAGTGGGCGCGCGGGCGGAACGGTGCCTACAAGCAGCAGCAGGTCCGGACATCGCCAGCCGACATCGCCAACACCGTGCTGAAGATGGCCACCAAGCGCGGGCTGATTGCGATGACGCTTGCAGCGCTGGCGGCCTCCGACATCTTCGCGCAGGACCTCGAGGACCTGCCGGAGGAAGTGCGCAATCAAGTGGCTGGCGACGAGCGGGCCGGGCAGCAGCCGCTGGAGCCACAGCGCCGCTCCCAGGCCAACGGTGCCAGGACCGCCACGCCGGACCCGACGAACACCCCGGTCAAGGTCTCCGAGCCCGTCGCGATCGAGCGCGTGACACACGAGACGCCGGCCGGGAAGAAGGCCTACTTCGCGATCTTCACCAAGGGGGACGGCGACCGGCGGTTCACCGTGTTCACACCGGATCGCGCCAAGGAGGCGGAAGGTTTCGCAAACACAGACTACCGGGTGCGCATCTCCTACCAGGAGGCCACGGTCGGAGATCGGACGTTCTACAACCTTGTGTCGCTGGCGATCGCGGAGCCGGCTGAGAACTGGAACCCCTTCATCGCTGACCGGGAGCCAGGAGCGGACGGATGACGACCGCCGCCGCACCCTCGCCCTCGGCGCTTGAGTTCGACCGAGGGACACACCGCTACACGCTCAACGGCGTGGTGGTGCCGTCAGTCACGCAGGTGCTTCGGTGCACCGGCTATATCCGATTCGACGGCGTGCCAGAGCATGTCCTCGAGACGGCCCGTGAGCGGGGGCGCCGCGTGCACCAGGCGCTCCACTTCCTGGCGGAAGGCGACCTCGACCCGTCAACCGTCGACGAGCTTGACCGCGGCTACATGGAATCAGCCCTGCTTTACATCGCGCACCGCGTCCGACGAGTGCACGCGGCTGAACTCCGTGTCTGGTCGACGCGCTACGGCTGCGCCGGCACGTTGGATCTTCTGGCCGACCACGACGACGGTGTGCTGTCGATCGACGACTTCAAGACGGGGCAGCCAGACGACGTCGCCGCCGACCTGCAGACGGCCGCGTACCTTGGATTTCTGCGCGAGATGGCCGGGGACGGCACGAATGGGAGTCCCCACGCCTGGATAGCCACCCAGCCAGTTGTTCATCGGCGATCGATTCGGCTCTTCGGTGACGGCCGCGAGGCTCGCGAAACCCTGTATCCCGCCGCCCGTGACTTCGGGCGGTTTCTGACAGCCCTCTCAGTGGTCAACGACCAGCGCGCGCTGCCGGCGCCGCTGGCGTGGGACGACGAGCGCTGAAAAGGAAAGGACATTCGCTATGACCCCAACAGCAACCCTTCTGCCCGCACAGGTGCCGGAGGACGAAGCCCAGGCACTCAGCGATGACATCACGGTCCAGCTCGGCAGACTCCCCACCGTGATCGTCGACGACGCAAGCTACCGGCGCGTGAAGGAATCCCTCCCGGAGTTGAAGCGGGTCGAAGACAAAGTGGTGGGGTTCTTCCGAGAGATCAAGGAGGCGGCACACCGGGCCCACAAGGCCATCACGACCAAAGAAGCGGATCAGCTCAAACCCATTCGGTCAGCCCGGCAGCAGTTGTCGAACCTGATCTACGGCTACGAGCGCGAGCAGGAGCGCCAGCGCCGCGAGCGGGAACGCGTGCTCCGGCAGGAGGAGCAGGCACGTCGGGATGAGGCTGCACTGGCCGACGCCGAAGCCTTAAGTGCCCAAGGCGCGCCGGAGATGGCTGCACAGGTGATCGAGGAAGCCGCTGCGGCGCCGGCCCCCGTCGTCGTGACGCCCACTCGCGAGGTCGCGGTGGCCGGCGTGAGCCGCAGGGAGAACTGGCAGCCGGTCTACATGGGCGCCTCCCCTGGCCAGAAGTGGAGGGACCTGACCGACGAGGAGCGCAAGCGTGTCCTTCCGTTGCTTCCCCGCGAGTTCCTCGTGCCGGACGAGTCAGCCATCGGAAAAGTCGTGAAGGCCATGAAGAGCGGGACACAGATCCCGGGCATCCAACCCTATGACGTCGGAACACTGGCGGTGCGCGGCTAAGTGATGACTGAGCCCCTCAGTCTCCCGTTCTCTGGCGCGACGCCGATCAGTCGCCATCGGTCGGCCGAGGCGGCACAGGCGGCCTCCAGCACACGGGTGACAAAGACGCGCCGGTATCTGGAGTGGCTCGAGCAGGCGGGGGAGGCCGGGTTGAGCGATCACGAGACGGTGCGGCTCACGGGGTGGCCGCTGTCGTCGGTGTGTTCGATTCGCAACGGGGCGGTGCGGGCCGGACTGGTCGTCCCAGCGTCGCGGGTGGGGGTCAGCCCCTATGGGTTGCAGGTGACGTGCTGGAGACGGCGATGACGCTCCGCCGAGGAGAACGTCCACGCGGTACCGCTGCCGGGTTCGGTCATCCCACGTACATGAGAGCAGGCGAAAGGACGTCATTCGGTGGTGGTTGAGAAGGCGCCCGCGTTTCAGTTCTACCCGAAGGAATTTCTGAGCTCGTCCAAGGTGATCGCGATGACGCCTGCCGAGCGCGGAGCGTATATCACCCTCCTCTCGATGCAGTGGTTGGACGGCAGCCTCCCGACCGACCTGTCGGTGTTGGCGCGGCTCGTGGGTCTGCCAACGGCGACCTTCAAACGCCTCTGGCCGGCGAATCTGGCACGTTGTTTTGAGGAGCGCGAGGGACGGCTTCTGAACGCCAGGCTGGAAGACGAACGGAAGAAGCAAGCCGCATTCCGGCATAGGCAGTCTGATGCCGCGGCATCGCGGTGGCATAAGCCGTCTGATGCCGTGGCATCGCAGCGGCATACGCCGAAACCATCCCAACCTCATGCTCTGCAGTCTGCATCTGCATCTGCATCTGCAGAGACGCGCGCGACACCGTTGAGTGCCCGTCGACGACTCGATGCGGCCTTCGAAGGCGGTCGGCTCTACGTGCCACAACGGGCCCATACGGACATGGTCGCCCTCCGGAATCGGCCCACGGCCGAGACGGAATTGTTCGCGTTCTACGCGCGAATCTGCGAGGACTGGACCCACGGTGCACATCGGACCGACAACCCAGGCGCGGACATGTTCCGCTTCTGGAAGGCCCGGTATGACGCGGAGTGGCCACCCACCATACGCCCTCCCGTGTCGGCGCCCAGCGCGGCGGAACTTGAACAGCGCCGGAACACCACGAAGTACGCGAGGTCCGGGCCATGACCGGCCTTGCCGAGCGGACGCTGCCGAGCAATCTGGAGGCCGAACGCGCGGTGCTCGGGACCGTGCTGGTCACGCATGGCCGAGTGCTCGACACGGTCGCCGACCAGCTGAGCGCAGCGCACTTCTACCGCGAGGCGCACCGGCGCATCTTCAGCGCGATGCTCGCGTTGTTCAGGCGCGGGGAGGCGATCGACTTCGTCACGCTGCGCGAGGCACTCACCACGACCGGCGACCTCGAGGAGGTGGGCGGCCCGGCCTACATCACGGCCCTGGCCGACGGCGTGCCCGTCTCCACCAACGTCGCGTACTACGCGCGCATCGTGCGCGAGAAGGCCACCGGCCGGGACGTCATCGCTGTTGCGAACCGCCTCCTGACGGCCGCCTACGACCTGGAGGACCCGGTGGCGCTCATCGACCAGGCCGAGCGCGCGCTGCTCGCCGTCAGCCACCAGGCGGTGCCCGGCGACCTGGTATCGGCCGCGCAGATGTCGCGCGAGATCTATCCGGTCCTCGAGGCGTTGACCGCGGCGCGGCAGCCGGTGACCGGGGTGTCGACTGGCCTCGCGGATCTGGATCACTACACCCGCGGCCTGCAGCCCGGCTCGCTCGTCATCCTCGCGGGGCGGCCCAGCACCGGGAAGTCGAGTCTCGCCCTGCAGTGGGCGCTGCATGTCGCCCAGACGCAGCCGGTCGCGTTCTTCTCGGTCGAGATGAGCCAGCAGGAGCAGGCCTTCCGGGTCCTGGCGACGCTCGCCCACGTCGACGGCCATCACCTGCAGTGCGGGCAGCTCTCGACGGGCGACCAGACGCAGGTCGGTCTCGCGCTCACCGCCTTCAGCCAGCGGCACTTCTGGCTCGACGACAGCGGCGCCGTGAGCCCGCTGCAGGTCCGGAGCCGCGCCCGGCGCCTCAAGGCGCAACACGGACTGGGGCTCATCCTCGTCGACTACCTCCAGTTGGTGCAGCACGGGCGGGCCGAGTCCCGGGAACAGGCGGTGGCCGCGACCGCGCGGCTCCTGAAACAGGTCGCCCGCGAACTGGACGTGCCGCTGGTGGCGCTCTGCCAACTGTCGCGGAAGGTGGAGGAGCGCGCCGACAAGCGGCCGCAGCTGAGCGACCTCCGGGAATCCGGGGCGCTCGAGCAGGACGCGGACCTGGTGCTCCTGATTCATCGCCCGCCACCGAAGAACGATGGGGTCGTCGTCGCCACGGCGCCGGCCGAACTCATCATCGCCAAGCAGCGCAACGGGCCGACGGCCAGCGTGGACCTGGTGTGGCGGGGCGAGCAGTACCGCTTCGCGGAACTGGAGGCCCGTCGATGACCGACGCGGGGCAGCGACTCGACCGGGCGGTGCGCTGGGCGCAGGCGGTGCAGCGCGTGCGGCGGTCCGTGGAGGCGGCGCACGCCGACATGCTGGCGCTCGAGGCCGACGTCCGACGGGAGCTGCACGACGCACGGGCGGCGGTCCTTGAGGAGGAGCGCCGCGCCCAGACGCCGGCGGGCGTGTCAGCGTGACCGGGCGCGCGTGGCACGAGTCGGCATGACGCGGGGCCTCACGGTGGATCGGCTCTGCGCGCTCCACGGGATACCCCTGCCGGTGGCCGAGCATCGCTTCAGCCCGCCTCGGCGCTGGCGCTGGGACTGGGCGTGGCCCGACCGACGGATCGCGCTCGAAGTCAACGGCGGCGTCTGGATGCGGGGGAAGCACTCGCGCGGGGCGGGGCAACTGCGGGACTTCGAGAAGTGGAGCGAGGGCGCGGCGCAAGGCTGGCGAGTGATCCACGTCACGCCGGCCCAGATCCACGCGCCGGCCACCTGGGACTGGCTCCGGCGCGCGCTGGGGGCATGCGCATGAGGCGCGGGCGATCCCCGCGTGCCGCGCCGGCTCCGTCCGGCCCGCGCTTCACCCCGTGCCGGCGGGACGGCTGCAACAGCAGCGGGTGGAAGACGGTCTATCGGGCGCCGAGATCGGGGAGTGCGATGCCGCTGCCCGCGCTCGTGCGCTGCGCCTGCCGCGTGGCGCACGAGGCGCAGGGCACGGACGACGGCAATGGCACAGGGCCTGGGCGGAGCGCCACAGCGAACAGGAGAGACGCATGATCACACTGGGACAACACGTCATCGATCCCCTCACGGGCTTTACCGGCATCGTCACGTGCCGCTCCGAGTACCTCCACGGATGCGTCAGGCTGTGCGTGCAGCCCCGCTCGCTCCACAACGGAACAATGGTCGACGAAGAGTGGTTCGACGAAGCGCGACTCGAAGACACGAGCCTCGCCGCCACGACGCCGGCCACCGGTGGCGGTCCCGCACGGCCGGTTGATCCGTCGCGATGACGGCGCACACGCCGGGACCGTGGCGATCGGATAGTCCGTATGTCTCGGCGCCGTCCGGTGAGCACCGGACGATCGTGGCGGACTGCGACCAGGCTTTCTCTGATGACGAGTGCGAGGCGAACACTCGGCTGATCGCTGCCGCGCCCGAGCTGCTGGCGGCGCTTGACGAGACGGTCACGAGATTCGAGCGGTGCCTGGTGCACGCGGGCTCTGATCCCGAATTTGCGCACGAAGCGACCAGGGATGCCCGCGCTGCCATTGCCACGGCGCGCGGGGCCGCCCCCACGCCGCCGCCGGAGGGGCGCGGATGATCACGGTGCATTGTGCGACGTGCGGCCATGAATGGGACCTACCGATCACGATCCCGATGGATCTCGACCGTTTCGTGACAGCCATCACCGGATGTGTCGCGGCGGGTGGTGCGCACGGAGCGCAGGTGCTGTGTGGACCGGCGAAGGACTGATGGCTGATGCGCGCCTACTACAACGAGCACGAGCCGTATGCCGCGCAGTGGCTCCGCAACCTGATCGCGGCGGGCCACATCGCGCCGGGCGACGTGGACGTGCGCGACATCCAGGACGTGACACCCGATGACCTCGCCGGCTACGCGCAGTGCCACTTCTTCGCCGGGATCGGTGGCTGGAACTATGCCCTCCGACTCGCCGGGTGGCCCGACGATCGGCCCGTCTGGACCGGCTCCTGTCCCTGTCAGCCGCTTTCGAGCGCGGGACAGCGACACGGCCATGCCGATCGACGCCATCTCTGGCCCGCTTTTCAATCTCTCATCGCCGAGTGCCGACCTACAACGGTCTTTGGAGAACAGGTTGCAAGCCGCGATGGGCGTGAATGGCTCGCCGGAGTACGCGCTGACCTGGAGCACCTGGGATATGCCTGCGGGTGTGCCGATCTGCCGGCTGCGAGCGTCGGCGCGCCGCACATCCGGCAGCGGCTCTGGTGGGTCGCCGAACGGCTGGCCGACGCCGAAGCAGCGCGATCACCACACCGAGGGGCCAGGCCAGTACAGCCCGAGCCTCGCGAAGGTCGCGGAGCAGACGGTGGGCTGGCCGACGCCGAACGTGCCGAACGGGGGCCGGTCGATCACGCACGCGGAAATGCGAGGGGCCACGGCCTACCACCAGGGGAAGAAAGTGCAGGTCGGGCTAGAAGCGGTGGCGAAGATGGCGGGCTGGGCGACGCCGCGCCACACGGACGGGTCGAAGAATGTGCGGACACTGGACGGCGCGCTGAAGGAAGCCATGCGCAAGGGCGGCAACAACGACCTTGGGACGACAGCCGCCTTATCCCCTGCGCCGACGGCAGAGCGCGGCGGGTCCCTCAATCCGGTATTTTCCCGCTGGCTCATGGGGTACCCGCCCGCGTGGGGCAGCTGCGCGCCTACGGGAATGCCATCACGCCGCAGATCGCGGCCGTCTTCATCAGGGCCGCGCGGGAGGTCGTGAGATGAGTACGACGATACGGCGCGACCTGTTCGTGTATCTCTCGGGGCCGATGACGGCGGCGCACGGGTACAGCGTCGAAGACAACGTGGCAGCGGGCCTGCGGGTGTTCTTCGACTGCGTGGCGCGGGGCATCCCGGCGTTTAGCCCACACGCGATCGGCGCGTTCCCCACGACGTGGGCGATCGATCGGCAACAGTGGTTGGCGTACGACTGCGCCGTGATCGATCGCTGCACGCACGTCCTGCTGCTGCCGCGCTGGGAGACGAGTCCGGGCGCGCGGGCCGAGCGGGCCTATGCCGAGCAGATCGGCAAACCGGTGATCACGTCCCTGGAGGAACTCGGATGACGCCGTACTACGAGTGTGGCGAGATCGCGATCTACCACGGAGACGCACTTGAGCTAATGGGCGCGTTGCCTCTCTGCGACCTTGTGCTTACCGATCCTCCGTTCTTTATGCCGGCACAACACTACGCCTCTCGGTCGAAGTGGCAGCGGTCATGGGGGGACACTTCAATTCTCGGCCGTTGGTTTGCCCAAGCACTCGATGCCGTCGTGCCTCGCATGAATCCAACAGCACGAGTGCTCTGTTTCTGCGACGACGAAAGCTACCCAGTGTTCTACCCGGAATTGTATCGACGGTTCGACACGATGGCGTCACTGATCTGGGACAAGGGCGGTATTGGTATGGGTTCTGAGTGGAGGCATGGTCACGAACTGATCGTGTCGGCACGATGGAAGGATAGCGCGTGGTACGGCGGTGCAAAACTGTCGGACGTGCTGCGCGTAAAGAACGTGCCGTCATCCTTGCGTAGCCATCCAGTTGATAAGCCGACCGATCTGTTACGTCAACTACTGAAGCCGACGACCCAAGACGGCGATGTGGTGTTGGACCCGTTCATGGGGGGCGGCTCAGTGCTGTGTGCTGCGCGCCTTGAGAACAGAGCTGCGATCGGTATCGAGATCGAAGAACGCTATTGCGAGATCGCGGCCAGGCGCTTGGAGCAACGCATTCTGGACATCGGCGCATGACGAGTCGCCTCCTCACCGGCGACTGCCGCGCCGTGCTCGCCACGCTCGAGTCCGCCAGCATCGACGCCTGCGCAACAGATCCACCCTACGGCATCGGGTTTCTGGGGCGTGAGTGGGACGTCTTCGAGCCGAGTGAGGTGGCCAAGCGATCAAAGCCCCGCAACTTCACGGACCCGTTTCTCTCTAACAATCCAAACCTTCAGGGTCGATCTGGGTGGCAGGGGCATGCCCCAGTTGAATACGACCGCTCCGCCGCCGCGTCGCGCAAATTCCAAGCTTGGACACAGCAATGGGCCGAGGCCGTCTTGCGCGTCCTGAAACCCGGCGCGCATGCGGTCGTGTGCGCGTCGCCGCGCATGGCCCATCGAGTGACGTGCGGTCTCGAAGACGCCGGATTCGAGATTCGCGAGTCGGTACTCTGGCTGTACGGCTCGGGCTTCCCGAAGTCGATTAACGTGGGGAAGCAGCTCGACCGACGTCCTGGAGCCTCGCAGCATGCGGAGTTCGCCGCGCACTTAAAGGCACGTCGAGAAGCGCTCGGGTTGTCGACCAGCGATGTGGCAGAACGAATTGTTGGCACTCGGTCAGGGGCTTGCTGGAATTGGGAGCATCATCAATTCCCTGAGTCTATATGGTGGCCGGCATTGCGTGATCTGCTGGAGTTAGACGAGCACTGGGGCATCGTGTTAGAGGAAACCGACCGTAAGGTTGCTGGCACACAGCAGCGCACGTCGGGGTTTGCTCCAGGTCAAGGCTCGTATCCTAAAGTCTCACGTGACATCACGACGCCCGCGACCGATCTGGCCCACCAATGGGACGGTTGGGGAACCGCGCTCAAGCCCGCCTACGAGCCCGTCATTCTTGCCCGCAAGCCGCTGGGCGGCCGCACGGTGGCGCAGTGCGTCGCCGAGTTCGGTACCGGCGCACTCAACATCGATGGGTGCCGGCTTGAGGGGGCCAAGCCAGGCGGCCTCGGCCGCTGGCCGCCGAACGTCGCCATGGACGAGGCGGCGGCGGCGACGCTGGATGCCGAAGTAGGTGAACGCAGCGGGACGGTTGGCGCACCACGCCGACGTGGTCCTGGCGGACAGGGATGGGGATTTCTAGGACATGAAGCCACGGTGGGTCGGACAACCGATGTCGGCGGGCCCTCCCGCTTCTTCTACTGCCCGAAGGCGTCGCGCGAGGAGCGCGAGCGCGGCTGCGAGGATCTGCCGCGCAAGACGGCCGGCGAGGCCACTGACCGCCAAGACGGGAGTGCTGGCCTCAACAGTCCACGCGCAGGAGCGAGTCGGACGCAGGGCGCTCGCAACCACCATCCGACGGTGAAGCCCGTGGCGCTGATGCGCTGGCTCGTGCGCCTCGTCACGCCGCCCGGTGGCCTCGTGCTCGACCCCTTTGCCGGCTCGGGCACGACCGGGATCGCCTGCGTCCATGAGCAGATGCGTTTCCTCGGCATGGAGCGCGAGGCCGAGTACGTCCGGATCGCCGAGGCGCGGATCGGGGCGGCCGTGGTGCAGTTCCAGACCGGCGGACCGCTCTTCGCGGCGCTCGACACGCCCGACACGCCCGGTGCACTCAGCCTCGTCCCAGCGGAGCCCACGCCATGCGCGTGACCCCGGCCAGCCACCGCCCCGAGGCCCTGCTGTACGGGACGCCCGTCACGCCGCCGGCCAGCACGGACAGCTGGTGGGTCGGGCACCCACGAGAAGGCTTCATGGCCGAGGCCCAGGCGCGGTCGGCATCGATGTCCGCGCGGGACCGGGGGCCAGGGCGGCGCCCTGGCAGTCAGCGTGCCCCGGATACTCGCCTGGAGGTCGCGTGCTGACGTCGCGCGGGCGGGTGCTCGCGTGTGTCGTGGGCCTCGTGTATGTCGTCGGCCTCTGGAGCATGGCGCTCACGCTGGCCTGGCTGGCGCTGGGGTGGTAGGCACCGTGCGCGGGGTGATGCGTGTCCGGTGAGCCGATGACGCGCATCGACGCGATTCTCGACGGCATCCGCCGCGAGCTCCTGAAGCGACCGCAGGCCCTGGAGGGCGGCATGTCGGCGCTGCTGCTGACGTGCTACTTCGAGGGGGATACCTGGACGCCGAGACACGTCGTCGTGCGGCCCGAGTTCAACACGCCGCCTCGGCGGCGTGCGCGCAGGATGTAGCGAAGCCGCTGATTCACCCATCAGCCGGGCTGACGCCGCTGTGCCGCGTCTTGGTCCCCTTAGATGGCTCGCGCGTAGGATGAGCGCCGCGCCAGCATCGAGCGTCAGACCGCGTGGCTCAACGCGCAGGGGTGGTGGTTCGCGGGCGGCGTCGTGACGTTGTCCGGCACTCCACGAAAGCGCCGAAGCGGTAGCCAAGCCGAACCCGAAAAGCAACGAATCGCAGCCGGTCACAGTCCATTCCCGCCGGATTGGATGTCTTCATCTCGCTGACAAGCCACGTCGGGCCGGTCCCGCACCGTGCCGCGCTCAGGGCTGAGTCCCCAGCGTGTCGCACAGGGTCGCCCCCACCCGCTCTCGCCGCGCTCCATCGGTGAGTTGGACGCGGGCGGCTAGCTAGCGTGAACGGAACTGCTTCAGCCGAGTATATTCGACGAGCTGCTTCATATTTTGCAGAGTGAACACCTTGCCCCGAGTCGAAAGCAGCAGCTTTTTCATGTCCTCGCGCCGCACGCCGAATCCTCGTCCGGCAATACAGGCGATCACCTCGAACTTCGGCTGGTCCGATGGCCGGCCTTCCATACTGAGCGAGCCGAGGTGCTGAACGCGCGTCACCTTATCGCGCGCCGTGCCGTCGTCCTCGGTGAGCTTCGCTTCGATGACGACTTGTGGGTTGAACTCGTTCGGGATCACGAAATCGGGCGCCTGGTCGAAGTCGGGCAGACGCTCTGCCCGCCTGGTCTTGCGAAAGCTGATGCCCCCGCGGGACAGAACGTCCTCAATGGCGTTCTCGACGATGTTACCGATGAGTTCGCTGATGGAATCCCGATGGCCGGCAAACGGACGGCCCAGAAAGCGCTCGTAAAGCAAGATAGAGTAGGGAACACCCAATTCCGCTGATGATCGAACGCTGACTAGGCCAGCCATGGTGTCAGCCTTGTCGAGCCTGTGGAGGGTGCCGGGGGAGCCTCCGGGGATACCGGATTCGAGGGCATGACACGCGGCGGCGATCAGCGCGCGTATGCGCCGTTCCGTCACGCCTCCCGTTTTCGGCAAAGCTGCCTCGGGCTTCATACGGATGTTTCGGTCGAGTGTGCGCGCAGCGCCTTGGGTCACCTCGACGCCGGTGTGCCGGCTGGCGTAGTAGGCCCACTCCGGCGGCGTGAACCCCAGCATGCAGCGAAGGACGATCAGGGCAATCGGCGTCTCGAAGACGATCGGCGCAACCGTGTCCGGCGTGACATGCTGAAAACTCTCTGTGGCACGTTTCAAGGCTTCATACGCGTGCTCGAATACCGGGAACTCCACGAATCCGTCGCCTTTGGGCATGACTAGAAACTCGGACTCGAGGCACCCGAACACAGCATCGACGTGAGCGTCGAGATCGGACCGGACCTCATCGAACTCGACTTCAAAAGGAAATGGCACCAGGCGCCTCCATTTCAGGTTCGGTCAATGGCAAGTCTGCCGCCGATGCTGGGAGCGATGCCCGTCGTGCTAGCTGATCGACGTCTCCGTAACCGGTCACCCTATCGCGGAAGGCCGCGATCTTGCCCGCCGTGGAGCGAGCACGGTCCCAAACACTGCGGAGTTCCCAGACCGCCATTCGAGTCAGGTGACCAAAAACGATGCATCGCGTGTCGCCGTGAGTAGGCGTTCTGCCGGTGGTCGCCAGGTGCGCCAAGTCCTCGCCGACGATCTCGACAAGCTTCTCGGGCGATTTGAACAGCCAGTTCTGCGGCGTCTCGCCGGACGCCCGGCACACGAACACGGTGTCGACGATCGACGACGCCGTGCCGTGAATGTGGATCGAGCCACCCATCTCGGCGGGGCATGGTAGAGACGCCGAGCAGACGAGACCGGCGTCCAGGATCGCAACGCCGACGGCACAATAGGCGTCGAGTTTGTTGTGATGGTAGGTGAACACCAACGGCGCCCCCGGTTTCAAGGCATCAGCCATGCGCGTAAAAACCTTGGATAGCCCTCCGGTGAAATGTTCCAGGCCGCGATCCTGCGTGACGTTGCCCGTCAGCTCGTCCGGCGATCGCGTTGACGGGCGGTCGAACCCCTCGGCCTGGTTCCCGACAAGACGCCGCAGCCAGACATAGCAGAAATCCATTAACTCGGCGTATTGCACGTTGCCGAAATAGGGCGGGTCCGTGAACACGGCATCGAGGCTGGCTGGAGCAAGTGCGCTTTCGGTCGCGCTCCTGCATCTGATGGAGACGCTCCGGCCGCCACCGCCCCGCTTCTCGCCGATCCATTCACCTTCGATCGGCACGCGGGCGTTGCGCGAGCCGATGCGGCGGACCTCGAATGGCGCCTCGCAATAGCGCTTCGCCTTGACGTACTTGTCCACGATGTTCGACCAGCCGCCCGAGCCGACATTAGATCGGGCGCCGTTAACTATGCCCATAAAGTTGGATTCGCACTGCACCAGCCCGACCGGAAAGCCGTGCATGGAGAAGATGTCCAGGGACTTAAGCGCCATCGTGTCGTAGCGGCACAACATGTTCTGATAGCGCAGTAGGTCGGAAAGATTCGTCGCGAGCGCATGGCGCATGCGCTGGTCTTCCGTGTCCGCAATGAGCCGGCAGCTCAGTTCCAGGCCGAGGAGTTGGCGCGGGTTGAACATGTCTCGGTAGCGGATATAGCCCCAGCGATGTAATCGGTCGGTTTCATCGCCTGGCGGGATATGCTGGTCGGGCACAAAGCGGGACGAGAGTTGTTCCCATCGTCTGGTCGCTTCGGCCACGCGCGCTAGGTCCTCCGCGTCGGGCTTCTTGAAGAAACGGCCCTTGTGCGCTGTCTTGCGTGCCGGGTTGTAGTACTCGATGGCGAAAAGACGGTGCGTGGGCGGTCGCTTGGCTTCACCGGGATAGGCGTTGGAGTGCCTACAGTGCGGGCACTCGCAACACCCCTGCCGCGCGGGCCCGGCTTCGTGAAGCGCGCTTCCGCATGTGGCACAACTCCTCGGGTTCTTGCGATCTTCGACTTCGTTGAGGTCGCCGCACATCGGGCAGACGAGGATGTTCCTCGGGTGCCGCCGGTCCTGGGCGAGAAGGTAGCCAGGAAACAGATCGAAAGGCGTCCCGCAGGCTTCGCAATTGAGCACCTTGACCCACAGAAAGGACTTCACGGGGACGCTTAGATCGCCGTAAAGCGGACAGGATGTCCGGTAATATCGGTCGATCTCGGCACGGAGCGCAGCGGTGAGATCGTAGGCGGCCCGTTCGTAGGCCGCGATGTCGAGGTACTCAATTTCCTCTCGGACGATCCACGCCGACATCGGGTTGATGTCAAAGCCTTCCACGTCGCATCCAACGCGGTTTGCCTCGATCAGCGGCGTTCCGCCGCCGATGAATGGGTCGGCGATCCGGAGTCCCGGGAAGTCGTTCAGTCGAAAAAACATGTCCTCCAGTCGACCCTCGCCGAATTCCGCGAGGATCAAACCGCGAAACAAGGTCCCCGGCCGGCGGGCGAACCATTTGTGAACGCCGATGATCGGGCGGTAGTTCTGCTGGATCTGCTTTTCCCGAAGTGCCATCGCGGCAACCAGGGAAACATCAAAGCGCCGCTCAATGCTCACAGGTGCGCCTCCCTACTGATCTTCGACACTAAGGTTTAGCACCCAACTCATGCAGAAGAGCTCCTGACCCAACGCGGCATCACGGTGTCCTACGAAACGATCCGGCCGTGGTATCTCACGTTCCGGTTCGGTATACGCTCGCCGGCTCAAGCCGGGATTTCCATTTTGGCCGTCCCGGTCGGCACCGTTATACACCTTCCGCGTGGGCCGGATGTGTTCGTGGCCCCTCAAGCCCGGCGTCCGACGTAACGCGCGGATCCCTGAAACGCGACCTTCAGAACTTGAGCGCAGGAGGACGCCGGAGGTAGACTAGACAGCACAACTACATACGTGTTCGCGCCGGCCGAAGTGGAGAAGCCCGGCATCCTGCCTGACCGCAGGGTGCCGGGCTTTTGTCATTTCTGGGCGCGACACGAGGTAGCGAGGCCGCTGATCCACCCATCGGCCAGGCTGACGCTGTGCCGCGTCTTGGTCCCCTTGAGATGGCTCGCGCGTTAGTCAAGCGCATTTCCGCGTCTGAAGTCCATACGAAACGCTGCGTATAACATATTGGGGTGTTATCTCCATGGTAAACGGAGACGATAGTCCCAAAGAGCAGGGTCGAGCTGGACGATACGTCCGGCAGTCCACTGGCTACCGAGCCTTCGTTCCTGCCGATCTGCCTCCGAATCCAAAGATTCGAATCGAAGGCGAGCTGCAGCGACGTCTCTCTGATGCCGACCGCGCGCTGGGCGTGCTCGACGGATCGGTCCAGACACTGCCGAACACTGACCTGTTCGTCTACATGTACGTCCGGAAGGAAGCCGTGCTGTCGAGCCAGATCGAGGGCACGCAGAGTTCCCTCCAGGATCTGCTGGCCGCCGAAGCGCACGTAGGCGCCGCGGTTCCGCGCGACGTGGCCGAGGTCGTCAACTACGTCGCGGCCATGCATCACGGCCTCGACCGGCTGGCCGAGCTGCCAACGTCGATGCGCCTGATCCGGGAGATCCACGCGCGCCTGCTGCAGGGCGTTCGCGGCGCCCGACTCACGCCGGGCGAGCTGCGCAGCAGCCAGAACTGGATTGGCCCCGTTGGGGCAACGCTCGCGGACGCCACGTTCGTGCCTCCGCCAGCCGAGGCGGTTCCGGCAGCCCTCGGCAACCTCGAGCGCTTTCTCCATCAGGCCGACGACTTGCCGCTGCTGGTGAAGGTCGGGCTTTCGTGTCGCTCATGAAGCGCGGCATCGTCGGCACGTTCCATCCATGTCGGCAAGGGGCATCGGGCCAAGGCAGGCACGTACGCCTACGAGGCGGCTCCAGTGCTGAAAGAGGGCCAGCGGGCGAAGAAGAGGGCGGGGAAGAAGTAGACTGCGGCTTACGGCAACAAGACAAGATGCAGGGGCACATGAGAACACTCACCATTTCTCTCGTCGTTGTTGTGCTGTTGGCGATAGGTGTGACGTACGGTCAGACCGGCGGCGGTGCTGGGTTGCAGGGTGGTATCCTGTTCGCGCCTAACTCCGCCCGCACAGTGACTGCCACGCGAAGCGGTGTGCTGTTGGCCTCCCTCCAGATTCCCCAGGGCACTCTCTTGATCGCCTCCTACGACGAACAGAATCCCACCTCGTTCACCGCTGGGCGCTGGGAGTTCCACGGCGATTTTGCGCTGTACGCGGCACCGGCTGGGGACAACACGTTCCCGCGAGCCCCTCTCCGGAACATCGATCAAGTTCGGAGCGCGGCACCGCTTGTCTTGTCGATGCGGGACGTGGACGTGCTTATATCTAACGTCGATCCTTCAAACTAGGCAGGGAAAGACCACATCGCAAAGCGGAAGTCGAAGGCTGCTGGCGTGCAGTACGAGTACGAGAAGGCTTCCGTACTGAAGGAAGGGCGGCGGGGCGGGAAGGTGAAGAAGCGGTGAACGGGCTAGAGGCTGCGCCACAAGAGAGACAGCAAGATCAGTGCGGCGAGAATCAGGCCGTGTCTTACCTTGCGTCTCTCAATGGCGCGGAGATTCTGACTGAATTCGAGTAGCGTCAACCTGCTTGAATTGTAACCGAAGCCAAGTAGCTCGGAAATGCCAGGGAGTTGGGTTTGCCAAAGGCACAATTACCCAAATACACGTGCCGTCGCTCAATTACACGATCTACGGGCAGTTCTGCGGCGTGCATCTCGTCGCCGGAGGACAGGAGCATAAAGCGCTCCTGGGGCGCACCTTCCTGCGTGCCTTCAGGATGGCGTACGACGGACGCACCGGATCGGTGGTGATACTGTCCGAGTAGCCTACGGGTCGTCGATCACCACACCTTGACGTCGCGCTCGACTAACGGGCGCGGAACCCGGCCGTAACCCCGGGACCTCTGGCGTCGCGCGGACCGGGATGAGGATCTTCGATTCGAGTTGCCCCATGAACTTGGGCTTGCGTAGGCCGCCGCTGTGCCCGCCCTTGACTCCGTTGTTCAGTGCCGGCGGCGGGAACGTGCGAGTGAAGCGCGCGCGCTGCCCAAGGAACCGCATGCGCGACCCCCAGCCAGTGCCGTGCAGATGGATATGGAGGTCGATGACCGTTTCCGCGATGGCCCATGTCTCGTCCATGTCGCGCCGGATCGGGCTGTCGTACGTGACCGCCGCCCGGATGCGTTCGCCACGGTACCGTTCCGCGAGCCCCCGAAAGGTGTACGCACCGACCTGGCCGCCGTGCGAGTGCATGATCAGGATGCGATCTCGATACGGCTGGGACAGGATGAAGTCCAGGAGCGCGTCTGCGCCGTGCTTCCAAATAGGATGTCCGGGGATCGAATAGAACGTCCCGTCGACCGCGCCCGACCAGAACATGCGGTTCTCCGGCAGCGCCAGGCGGTCGAAGCCGCGCGCCATCATGAAGTGGTCGAACAGTGAGCCTTCCCAGATGAACGCGTTGTGGCGGCTCCGCGCACCTGTCCCACCCACGGGAATCCAGCGGAGGCGTTCCCTGTTCATGGGCGAACGAACTCCCAGCACCGCGCCAGCCAGCCACGCAGAAAGGCCAACTGACTCGTGGGGTGCGACTTGAGGAAGGCGCGCGCCTGCCGATCGAACGCGAGCGTGATGTAGTACTGCTGCCGATAGTTCAAGGTGTCGTTGTAGAGCTGTCGATGATCGAGTTGCGGTGCCTTGATAGCCGCGCGCGACTGCGGGCCGATACGCCCGTCGATCTGGCCCCGATAGAGCCCTTGATCACGGAGCGCTTTTTGGAGCGCCCTGAAGACGGCGCGGTGTGACGACATCACGCCGAAGTCCACCAGGAGCACGCGTAACGGGTCCGGATAGGTATCGAACGGCGCGACGTGACGCTGGCGATAGAACTGGCGCGCCTGCGGTTCGGTGATCGCGTTCAGCTCGGCACGCGTGGCTGGGCGTCCTAACTGGGCGTACGTGCCCCAGCTCGCGCTCGTGATACCGCCTCTGGTGAGGCCGCCGCGATCGGCGGGGTGCAGGCGCGCCTTCGACTCCGCCCACGTGACCCCAGCCGGCAACTCTCGCCGCAGGATGTCATCGATGATGGCAACCACGGTGGTGGTCATCGCGCACCGCCGTTGAACACCCTGTCGTGGAGCCGTTCGACCTTGTCGTGCATGCTATTGAGCCGCTCATCCTGGCGGGCGAAGGCTTCACGAAGATCACCGAGCTGCTTATCCCCGTGCTCGAGGCGGCGCTTGAGCCCGGAGACATGGTCACAGTCCGCCTTCTCGTCGAGCGCGGCCGTCAGGCTGTCGACGTCTTTGGTTACCGACACCTTGAGTGCCTCGAGCGCTTCCGCCGTGACCCGCTCCCCGCCCTCGCGGGCTTGCAGCCACCGCCCAACGAAGAGCAGCGCGATGATCGCCGTCTGTGCGATGTGGACCCAGGCATCCATTCACAGCACCCACGTCACCGCGCTCAGAGCCACCCAGAGCGCGAACAACATCCACTCGGCGCGGGGGTTCGTCAGGATCGCCTTCATGCGTGTCATGTCATCCGTCCGCCAACAACGCCGCGATGCGCACGTCTGCGATCACATCGGTCGCCCACATCGGCGTCGGTACGCCGTTGGCCTTCAGTTCGTCGAGCATGGCGATTGTTTCGGTGGCATCGAGGTTGACCAAGCCGCTCGCCTGCCCGCGGCGGTTGAACGATTGAATGGCGTCTGAGGTGCCACCCATGCGTTCGAAGACTTCGGCCTCGCTGCCAACGACGGCACGCTGGTTGAAGCGATCGATAAACTGGCTGTACGGGATGGTGCGGATCGGCGCCCTCGGCGTTGGCACGAACGTGGTCCCGCCCGTCCAGGTGTGTCTCCAGACGCTCGGACCATCGGTCGGCAGTACGATGTTCGTGTGACTTGGCCGCGTCGCGATCGGCGTAGGGTTACTGGTGACGATCTCGCCGATCACGATGCTCGTGAGGTCGTTGACGATGACGGTTCTCATGTAGTCACACTCTCAAACTCCACGACGTCGAATGACAAGTCAGCGGTGTCCGAGGCAGGGATTCCACCGCGAATGGTGAACTTGACGTTGGTCGTGGTCGTGATCTCCCAGGTGAATTCAGCAGCCCTCCCCGAGCTCCCGCCAAAGAACCGCGGAATGATGATGGCGTTGGCGATCGTGACCGCTGAGATCGTCACGTCGATCGTGTCGTCATCGTATTCCCACGTACCAGATCCATTGACGTGCTGCAGGGACTTCACGATGCCGTAGCCGGTCTTACCAATGTTCCAGTTGCCCTTGCCGTTCAGGGCTGCCGCCGCCACCGCCGCCGCCGTCACGACGTTTGCACCCATCGCGCCCACACTGGCGTCGGTGCGACCCGAGACGAGGACATTCGGCACGGCACCGCGCCACCGCTGGATGTTGAGTTGCGATCTAAAGACTCCAGGCATTTACGTCATTCCTATGCGGTCGTTGCGAACTCCACGGGCGATACGCGACAACTCACCACCGCCGCCGACGACGCCTTGGCAAAGATCGCGTCCCCTGGCTCGAGCGTGATGCCGCCGAAGATGACGGTTTCGCCCGCACCCACGCTCGCGGCCATGACGTTCTGTTTGTCGGTCTGCGACCCGCCACTCGGGCGGACCTCTACGGTCACGGTCCGGGCCACCGAGTCGGTATTGCAGATCGTGACGGCCATCGTCTCGGCATGTTCGACGCCACTCCCGGGACAGGCGTACTGCGACACGAGGGTCGCGGTCAGGGCGACCCCGTCGACGACCGCCAGCGTCACGCCAGTGATCGCGTCGTCGGCTTCCGACACATCGAGGCGGAGCGCCACCTCGTCGGCCGCAGCGTCACTAGAAATGGACCGCACGGTATCCGACGGGTCCAGGAACCACGGTCCCTCGAGGACGATGGTCTCGCCGGCAAAGACGGTGCCGCTGAAAATGCGATTCGCCACCGTGCGCGACCCGCCGCTTGCGATGATGTGTACCTGCGCGTTGCGATCAGACCCTGAGTTACCGGTCAGGACGATGCGATGAACGACCGCCTTGTTGAGGCCCGCACCCGCGGTGTAGTGGGTCGTCTCACCACTGTCCACGTCGTTGCCATCCACAGCGGCCACGGTCCACGTGGTCGTGCCGCCTTCATCCGCATCGAACGCCGGCAACAAGAGACGACCAATGATCGCTTCGCGGTTCCGTCGCTTGGCGGTCATGTTGTCGTCGTCAACCCACAAGGTGCCCACTCGTCTATGTCCTTTCTCGTTACAGCGAGAGCGTCCAGGTGAAGGTGGCTGCGATCGACGACGTTTTGACAATCGGCGTCGACAGGATGGCCCGCGCCAACATGGTGCCGGCGCTGGGATCGTTGAAGAGCCCCGCCTCGGTGATCGTGTTCCCGTTCGCGGTGCCGGTCCCGACGTAGAGCCGCAACACCAGTTCCAGGTTGTTCTTGACCGGGGTGCTGGTGAAGGCGGCGCGATGGACCTCGGTCCCGAGTGCCGTGTCGCCCGCGGCGGCCGCCGTCGCATCGGTGCCGATGGCGATGTGCGTGAGGCCGGTCGGGGCATCGTTGGCGAGAAAATCGCGGACGAGGTTTCGGCCGGCATCGACGACCAGGTTGTCTTGGATGACCTCCGATCGTGCCCCTGTCTGGACGTTCTCCACCAGCACCGACAGGCGCCCGCGCAGCCGGATCCACTCGTCGACACGTCGCTGCTGCAGCACGGGCATCATGCGGCGATCTCCGAGGACCCAATCCGCGCATGGTTGATCCGGGATTCGCCCGCCGCCGTGGCCGTGACCAGCGCCTCGGTCACAGAGACCGTTTCCATGAACACCTTCAGCAGGTTGAGGATCTCGGTGTCACGGATCACGAACTCGCGTCGCGAACTCAACAGCCGGCGGTAGAAGTCACGCCAGCCGATGACGGGGTCGCCCTCGATGAGCGTGAGCGAATACAGGAGTGTTGCCGACCCACTTTGATCGAGGCCGAGCCAGTCACGGCCGCGGACCGCACTGACGAGAAACGTCTCGCCGGCCAACCCGTGCCGCGCGTGCGTGATCGCGACGAGCTGGCCCGCCCGATACCCTGAGACCAACGTCTCCACGGTGATCGTGCGCCCGATGGACCCGTGCCGTGCCAGGAGTGCATTCGTGGTGTCGGTGGCGAGGTCTAAGTCGTCGATGTCCGGGCGATCGTCGCGGGCTTCGTGAATGCCGCTGCCGCCCTCGACCGCCGCCCTGGCGACGATCTCCGCGTTGAGCTCGCCTTGCACGATGATCGGGACCCGTCCCTGGAAGGTGACGCGGAGTTTGTCAGCCGTCGTCAGCACCGTCCCACCGGTGTCCTGGGTGATCTCCGTGTGGGACTTGTTCCAGTACCAGTCCTTCCCGGTGTCCATACCTGCAATCCCGACAGTCTTGGCGACGTAGCCACCGCCGGCGATGTTCTCTTCGACGGTGGGCGCCTTCCCCACGGGCAGCGACACGTTGAAGACCTGCCGATCGCCGTCCCCCACCAGCACCTCCGGAAGCGCCGCGGTCAGGTCCGTCCCCGCCCTGAGCGTCTGCCGGTTGCGATAGTGTTCCCGTTGCGTCGTAACGCGAATGCGCGCGATGTTCGTGGCCGTGATCGCGGTGCCGGACAGAGACGCGCGCGCCCGGAAGTTCAGGACCTTGTCCGGCGCGACCCACCAGGCCATCCCGGTCTTCTCCGCCAGCTCGTTGAGGGCTTCTGCGGCGGTGAGGTAGTTAAAGACCGCCTTGTCAATCGTCGGGCCGGTCTCGACACCGGTGGTCGTGAGGCCCTCGCCCGTGACATCCTGCGCCACGATGTCACTCACGATCGCGCCGACGGTCTGGTTATCGTACACGCGTGCGACCAGGCGCCGATCGAAGAGCCCGGAATAATCCTCGGCGTCGACCTCATGGATGAGGAAGTCGGAGTCGCCCTCTTGCTCGACCGCGATCTTCTGAATGATGCCGTCGAAAATCAGGGTCGCGCCGTCCAGCAGCGTGAGGCTTTGTCCCTCCGAGGGTTCGAACTCAGCGGTCGCGCTCCGAATGCTGACGCGGAGCCTGTCGCGACCGTTCAACGAGTCATCGAACGAGAGCGTGTGCTCCTCGAACGTCCGAGGCGTCCCGCCGATCTCGAGACTCAGTTCAGCCATGTCGAGTACTCCTCACACGCGGAATCCCGCTCGACTCAGCTCGCCGGGCAAGATGGGCACCAGCTCTTCGGCTAGGCGCGTTCCATTGAGCGTGATCGTGACGGGCACTCGATGGCCACTGAGGACCTTTGCCACGCCCTGCGCCACCTTCGCGGCGATGCCATTCACAGCCTCCGCGAGGAGTCGGCCATCGCTCGACGTCGTGACCGCACGCATCTCTGCGGCCTGAATCGCGCGCGCCGTCATCGAGGCCACGCCTTCGCCCTGCTGGCGCGTGAGGACCTCTTCCTCGCCGTGGAGCCACGCGGGCGTCCCGAACGGACTGAACTGCCGGAGGCCACCCGTCCCGGCCGCGAACTGGTGCCCGCCCAGGGCCTCGTCGGCCCGATGCGCGTCGCCCGGGTTCCGCGCCAGCCAGTTCGCCTCCCACGCCTCCCGCGTGCGGAAATTCGACGGGGACAACCGGTCGTTGCCCTCCCGGTCCGGATCGATCATGCCCGTCAGCACCGGCGTGACCGGGATCACGATCGGCGTCGCCATCTCGTCCTTGATGGCGCCAATCGCGAGCGCCATCTGCTGAAAGTCCCAGACGCCCGTCTCGCTGGCGTCTCGGATGAGGCCCTGCATCTGCACCACCGCCGGATGCGTGCTGCCCAGCGAGTCGGTCAGCGACTCGGCCTCGCGCAGAATGGTGCCCAGGTCGTAGGTGCTCCCGTCACTGGCTTTCCGGAACTCGGCAGCCATCCGATCCAGGGAGTCCGTGTTCGCGATCGTGGCCTGCATGATGTCGATCGTCCCCGTCAGCTCCTCGAACGTCCCGCGTCCCGTCTCGGCCAGCGCGTCGAGGCCCGGCACTGTCTCCTTCTCGATGGTGGTCGTGATCTCGTCAATGACCTCCTGGACCGCCGCGCCGCCCTCCTGCTCCGCCTGCCAGAGCCGGTTGACGACGTCGAGGGCGTCCTCCGCGCTGGCGCCGGCGGCGATGTATGCATCGCGGATCGCGATGACCGTCGCGGCGCCAATCTCGTTGCCCTTCCACGCGCCTTTGATAGCTTCTTGCACCTCCGCCATCTGTTCCGGGTTCAGCTCGGCGAGGAGGCCTTGACGGAAGGTGCCGGCCACCCGCCGCCCCTCTTGCTCGGCGGCGGAGGGGCCGCCGAACCCGAACGCGCCCGCAATCGCGCTGCCGATCTTTTTGAAGCCAGCCACGAAGGCTCCGGAGAACTGGCTGATGATCGGGCCGACCATCGGGATCATGTTCATCAGGGCCGCGATCCCCTGCGTGGCGAACGACTGCACAGCACCCAGCGCACCGCCACCGCCCGTGAAGGCCGCCTGGAAGATGTTGTTCAGGCTGCCGAGTTGCCCCTGCATGAACCCGCCGAACCCCGACCAGAGACTCTGTGTCTCGCCCACGGTGGCCGCGGTGCTGTGCACCACGCCCGGGACGGCCTGCGTTGCGAAATTGAAGAGGCGCTGCTGTGCGCCATCCGACGCGTCGCTCAACTTGAGGAACGAGACACCTGCCGAATTCACCACGGGTGGCAGGGCCGAGTAGCCCAGCACCAGCATGTCGACCGTCCGCAGATGCGCCGCGGTCGACTGCTCCACGGCCACCATGGTCGGCGGGGCCTCCTGGCCCAGCGCCCGGTAGGCATCGAGAGCGGCGGTGAGGGCCGAGTGCAACTGCCGTTTGGCCGTGGTCGTCAGCCGCGACACGTTCTCCACCCCGTCGAGCGCGGTCACCATGTCCTGGGCGCGCGAGATCGTCGTCGCACCGAAGAGGTTGTCGGCGATGCCCTGCAGCTCCGACATCCGGGCTTTGACCACCGAGGTGGCCTTCCCGGTGTCGTCGACCATCGCCTGGCCCATCGACGCGAATTCGGCCTTGACGGCAGCGGCCATGTCCGGCACGAATGAGTTCCCCACGACGGCATCGAACATGCCCTTGAAGAACCCGGTGACCATGTCGATCTTGGCCTTAACGCCGTCGACGATCGACTGGAAGCGCCCGACGAGCCAATCCTTGACGCCGGTGTACAGCCCGCGCGCCGTCTTGACGATGAAGTCCTTCGCCGCGCCGAACATCGCCTTGACCGTGTCCCAGTTCTGCCAGATCAGCACCGCCGCCGAGACCGCGGCCACGACCAATCCGAAGGGACCGGTGAGCGCCAGGGCCGCAATCTTCAGCGCGCCGAACAGCGGCAGGGCCGCACTGATGCCGGCGGCCAGGAAGCCGAGCCCACCGATCAGCGGACCGAGCCCGGCGAAGAGCAGGGCGGCCACACCGATCGTGCTCTGCATCTGCGGCGACAGTTCCGAGAACCACTGGACGACCCCGGCGACACGCTCGCTGATCGCCCGAAACGTCGGCTTCATCTCGCGCAGCGTGTCGACCAGCGACTTACCGGCGGGGATGAGTTGGGTCTGGACCTCGCGCCAGAGCAGCTGGAACTCCTCGCGCAGCGGGCGATTGGCGTCGACGGTGTCTTGAATCTTGCCTTCGGCGCCGACCAGGGAGTCGCCCAGGTCCTCGAGGGCGAAGCTGCCGTTGCGCACGGCGGTCGTCATCCGCTGCGCGCCCTCCGCCCCGAAGGCGTCCGTCGCGATCGACAGCGCCTCTGTGTCGGTCTTCGCCGCCCGCATCGCCTCGATGGTGCGCTGGAGCATGTCGCGCGAGTTCAGCCCCTCCTTCGACCAATTGCGGAAGGCGGCGTTCAGCCCCGGCATCAGCCGGCTCACCTCGATGCCGGTCTTACTGAGGGCACCGAACAGCTGGGCCGATTCCTCCATCGAGAAGCCCGCATTCTTGAGGACGCTGCCGTAGGTGTTGGTCTGACTGATGAGGGCACCCAGGCCGGCGCCGGTGTTCTGGCTAACGGTAAAGAGCCGGTCCAGGATGGCGGCGCCCTCTTCGGCCGGGCGCTCGAATTGCACCAAGGCATTGGCGAAGCCCTTCGCGTTCGGGGTCGCCTCTTCCCCGAGGACGCGGGAGGCGTCCAGGACCTGCTGCGTCATCGCCTGCAGCGCGGGGCCGGTCGCGCCGGTGATGGTGTTGATGTCCCCGATCGCCGTGGCCACCGTCGCCGCGTCATCCGGGACGGCGCCGAACACCCCCTTGAACGTCTGCCCGAGCGCGTCGAGGTCGGCGCCTACCGCGCCGGTACTCGTGCTCATGCTCTTGAGGGCGTTGTCGTAATCGACGCCGACCTTGAAGACGCCGGCGCCGAAGAGCGCGATGGGCCCGGTGACCCACTTGGTCATGCCGGCGCCCATGGACTTCGCCTTGGTCGAGAAGCCGTCCAGCCGTTTGCCGAGCCGCTCCACGCGCTTCTCGGCCTTCCGGAAGCCCTGCTGTGCGAGGTCCTTCGCCGAGATCCGTATGACGACGTCGTCAGCCATCTATCGGGCCCTCACTCTTCGCCGGCTCGGCCGTGGCGCACGTTGCCGTTGCGTCGCCTGTGTCCGTCGCGAGCGGGCGGCTCGCGTGCGCGCGTCGCGATGCGCCTCGGCGAGGATCGTGCGGGTCGTGCCTTCGATTACCGTCAGCGCCGCGAGCGTCCGAGCGTCCTGGTCTCCGACCCCACCCGCGTGCGGGAGCGCGGTTCGCTCGAGGACCACCGTGCCAGATGCCCCATCCGGCCGCATGCGGTACGTCTGATCGAAGAGTCGGATCCATGCTCGATGCTCGGTGGTCAGTTCAAGGACGGGGCACCGGACGACCCCGATGTCTCCGGAGAGCCAGACGCGACGCCCGGCGTTGTCGGTGTTGCAGCCGCGCTCGTCGCAGAGCCCACGGTTTCGGCACGCGAGGCAGTCGTCGCCCGTCTCCGCCCAGCTCGAGCCTTCGCTGGCTGTCGGAAGCCATCGCGCGAAGCGGACGGCGATCGCAAGACTTTTTTTTGGCGGGCATTCAGCGTGTTCTCCGCCCGGATAGCCTCGGTGACCTCCTGCAGGACGTCGCGCCGCGCACCGAACAAGCGGAGGAAGTCGAGCCCCTTCGTGACGGACTCTTCAACGCCGTCGAGCGTTTCTTCGGTCAGGCCGCCGGCGACCGTGACGAACTGCTCGAAGGAGTCCTTGAGAAACGCGCGGGCTTCGTCTTCGTCCGCGGCCGCGGCCGCCAGGAACTTGTCCCGCTCCTCGTCGCCCATCTGCTCGAGCCGCTCCGTGCAGAGCTGTTCGAAGGGCACGACATAGTCGCCGGTGACCTCATTGCGCGCCTGTTCGCGTGCATTGTTGGCGCGGGAGACAAACTGCGTGATGGTGGGCGTAGCCACGCGCGCGTAGCGCGCACTATACGCGGCGAACTCGTCATCGGTCATGCGCTTGATGCGCAACTTGACCGGTTCGTCGTCGATGGTGAGGGTGACCGGGTAATACTGCTTGACCTTCACGATGCCTCCTTCGGCGGTGGATTGAGCGTCCGTGACGTGGGGGCGGCAAGGCGCCCGATCTCACTCCCGCCCCGGTCAGCGTGGCCCAGAGATCCGTCGGCCGACGCGGGCGGCGGGGAGCCGCGAATCGCCTCGACCGGTCGTACGCGATACCGTCAGAGCAGTCCGACGGTCAGCTCGTCGTTCTCGTCGTCCGCGGATTCCAGCGCCATCCCTTCGAACGACCAGTTCGTTTCCTCGTCGGGGTCGTCGGTCTCGGGCACTTTCCATTCCACCAGCGGCGCATACAGCGCCACGATGTTGCCCTCCGTGCGGCCCGTCTGATTCAGCAGCGACACGTTCGTCCCAGCCTCCGCGAGGTCATACAGCGTGGCCTCGGTCTCCACGAACGCCTCCAGGCTCAGGGAGACTTCGCGTCGACCCTGGCGATACAGCTCCGTCGGCACGTTGACGCCGTATTCCTGGTTCCGCACAGCCAGGGCGTTAGCGAGCGACACCGACAGGTTCTTGAAGAGATAGATCGTGTTCCCGATGTACAGGTCGCCGATCAAGCCCGAGGGCGGATTGCCACCGACCGTGGTAAAGCCCGCGGGCTTGGACTGCGCGGTCCCGGTGAGGTGGTTGGCCGCCGGACCAGACGCCGTCAGGCGCGGCTCTTCGTTCGCATCAAAGGCCAGCTCCAGCGTGTCAACGCCGGCACTGAGCAGCTCGCGCGTGAACGTGTCGAGATAGTGCGCGATCGTCAGCGACACCGCGAGCGCGCTGGTGAGCGAGTAGGTGACCCCGCCCTTGACCGCGTCGCCCGTCGTCTGCGCCGACGGCAGATCCGGCGCCCACGTGACGTCGTTGCCGCTCACACTCGTGAGCTTCCGCGCGAAGGGACCCGTTGACTCGCCGGTGACCGTGATCAGCACAAAATCGCCCTTGGCCAGATCGCCAGCCGCCGTGAGTGTCGCCCCGCCCACCGCCGGCGACGACGCGACGGTGGTATCGGCGGTGCGGGCCGCCACGCTCCCGAAGGCCGCCTCGAGGATCGGGTCGACTTCTGGGACGGTGCCGATAGTCCCGGACGGACGTAGCAGCGCCACGAGCGTTCCCAACTCCGCGCTCTGCTTCCGATTGAACCTCGAGACCGGACCCGGGGACTGCTTCTTCTCGGGGCTGGTAACCCGCGCGAAGGGGTCGAAGCCCATGCCGACATCGATGTGTCGAATGGCGTTCGCGGCTGCGAGCGATTCAGACACCCCGTACGCCGCCTCCTTCTTCGCGTAGAGTTGTCCCCTACGTCCGACTTGCAATGCCATCGCTTGTCTCCTCGTCCTCAGTCACGGCCGACGGCGCCGGTGCCTCGGCGGCCGGCGGCGGATCAAACCATTCATCGCGGACAAACGCGCGAAGGGTCACCCCCTCGGCAATGGGGTCGTCCAAGTTCACGAGCTGGTCCGGCGCGAGCGTTCGGCCGTACTCATAACGTGGGGCATGGACGCTCGTATGCACACGACACCGACGCAGCACCGGCGGCGGTGCGGGTGCGGACGCTGACGCGGCGGGTCGACGTTTGGTCATGGCGCTACGGGCTCCCATATGTGCGAGAGAACCGGGCTTCGACCGGCTGCGTCACGATCACGACCGGCGATCCCATCCCCACGAACTCGGCGGCCGTCAGGAGCCGCACGTCGCAGACCAGGCCACCCAAGGTGATGTCGACCGTCAGCGCGCGCTCCATGTCGGCCTTCAGGTTCTCGAACACCGCCAGCTTGCTGGCCGGATGCACCGGGTCGGCGTCGTAGCGGGCGTGGATATTCACGCGCACCACTTCGAGGATCTGCTTGGCCGGCTGGTACGTTTTCGATCCGTCCGGCGTGGTCTCGAGCACGTAGAGCGGCAAGTCGCTGAGCACCGGACCGAGCAGCTGCATGCCCGGATCGACGGTCACCTGAGACGCGTCGGTCAGCGGGTAGTGATAGTCGCCCCCGCTGATCGCCCGCAACGCGGCCTGCAAGGCCTCGATGATCAGCTGCCGTTGACTGGTGGTGGCCACGCATCTCCCCTTACCGGTTCAGCTCCCGGACGCCGCGATCCACCGCCGCCTGCAGCTCCGCGTGAATCCAGGACCGCTTGTCGTCGACGGTGTGTTCCAAGTAGCCGACCGCTTTGATGGTCACCTGCGTCTTCAGCGCGAACAGCGGCTCGACGACACCCTCACCACGCGTGCCGACGATGACCTTGTTCCGGGTGAACGTGCCTGTGTATCCGAACGATCCCGGATTCGCGATCACCTGGCGGGCCGTGAAGCGTGCCACGCCGGCGCCGGTCAGGGCGGCCGGGAGCGGGATCGTCAGGTGCCGTGCGCGCTTCGGTCGAATCGTGCCGCCCGTCTCGTGGATCCGGCCGTACGGCGCCTTCCGGTGGTCGATCCCGAGTACGGCCGACACCGTGTCCCGCGCTTCCTCGACCCGGTAGAACGTGGCGCGCCGCAGGTTCCCCGTGCGCACCCTGAGCAGCTGGCCGCTCAGGACGTTGCCGTTGAGGTGCCGCTGGAGCCCAAGGCCGACACGCCGCATGCCTTCCACGGAGGCGGCATGCACAACCCTCGGGGCCTTCGCCAGTCGCTGCGTGACGCGCTGGGTGCCCTCGGCGTCGATGCGAATATCAATCATGGGGCCGCTACACCACGGGGCGCTTGAGCGCCCGAAGGCCAGCCTTGACGGCCTTGGGCCAGTCCGGCTTGACCGAAAAGGAGGCCGGCCCGATCTGGACCGAGGTCGCGCCGGTCGAGCCGCTCATGGTTTCCTGCTGGATGTACGTGATCATGTCCAGCCCAATCCCGAACGCCGCATGCCACAGCTGCTCGGCGTCCGGCACAGCCGTGAACGCGGCGCCGTCCTGCGTCGCCAGGCCGGCCGTGTACGTCACCGTCACGTTCTCCAAGCCCCGGGTAAACCACTCGTCGTGCGCTTCGATCTTCCCGGTCTCCATGTTGAACCGGTAGTCGCCCGCATCGAACGTCTCGGCCGCGCTGTCGGTGGGCTGGCGCAGCACCGTGATACTGGCGATACTGACGACAGGCGCGCGACGCAGCCACAGGCGCGACGACCCGTCGCCATCCCGTTTCTCGGTGATCGCCCGCTGCACGTAGATCCGACCGGTTTCCCGTTCGATCAACGCCGTCACACCGTTGGCGATCTGTTCGAGCTGCGTGTCCTTGCCCGTCGCGGTGGCACCTACCCACGCGCGCACGGTGTTCAGGGACCAGAGCGTTGTCGCGGCGATGGCCATGAACGCGGTGTGCCTCCTCGAATGCGTCGACGTCGGGCGTGGGCGCCCCGGCCGCCGGCGCGGCGCGCTCGCGCGGCCGGCTGGTCGGGCACTCCGTGGGCCCCGCGGGGGGCCGCTCGCGGCGCTGGCCGCCCCCGGGTGTCTCCTGCGGGCCCCGCATCTGGGCGGCGCCGCCTACGAGGCCGGCGACATCCTCGCCAGCATGCCGATCACCGACGCGGCGGTCGCCGTGCCGGTCGTGTGCGTGCCGGTGCGGCTGTCCACCACACGCAGGTAGCGCTTCGTGCCGATGTAGGCCGCGGTGTGGAGTGACGGGGCCTCCGCCACGGCATCGATCTTGGCGATGGTGCCGCTGTTGGTGCCGCTGACAGTGCCCACCACGTCGGCGTCGGCGACGTCCGTGAAGGTCACGTTGTCGTCCGACTCCTCCAGCTCGAATTCGATGAAGAGCTCGCCGGTCAGCGTGTCGCCTTCGGCGCCCACCTGGACCTGCACCAGCGCGCCCTCAACTCCCTGCAGGTCCACGCCCGTGCCGGTGGCATCGGCGGTCCGGACCGCCGGATCCAGCGACGCGGTCGCCTTCGACTGGTGCTGTACGTCTCGCATGTGGGTCTCTCCCTCGTTCAGGTTCGCGTGATCGTCAGGGCCTCGTCATCAGTGCCGGCGACTCAGGCCGCGCATTTCTGGCGTCGGAATGCGTTCGGTCGCAGGGTCTGGCCGCCGAACCGCGACCACGGCTGTAGGCCGATGTTCGGCGTGAACCGCTCAAGCAGGCGCTGGACCCGCAGCTGCGCGCGCATCGCGATGATGTAGTACCGGAAGTCTCCGAACACGATGGGGTAGGCGTTCGCGGCCGGGTTCGCCATCCGCTCGTTGAACGCGATCGGTTTGCCCCAGAGCGTGCCGGGGAGCATGTTCGGCTCGAGGATCGGCCGCCCGTTGCTGTCCTGCAGCTGCAGGATGGCCGCAAACGCACCGGCGGTGTTCATCATCCAGACCGCACCCTGCCGGTACTGCGCCGGGAGTCCCGCGAACAGGTTGGTCAGCCCCGCATACGTGAGCTGGCTCGCGTGCCCCGAGTGCACCGTCGGCAGGGCGAAGTCGGCGTGCTCCGTCAGGAGGCCCAGCGGTTCCGTGTTGCCCGTACCGAGCGTGCACTTGTCGTCCATGTCCTGCGCCATCGTCTGCCCGATGATCTCGTTGAGCATGCCCTCCACGTCGGCATCGGCGTCCTCGAGCAGATTGAGCTCGATCTCGATGGCGTCCGGCCGCCAGTCGTGCACCGGCACACGGTTCCGTTGGAACGTCGGCTGCTGCTGAACATTCGGCGCCGCGCCGCCGGTCTTGGACGGCGACTTCTTGAAGCTGCCGGTAAACCCGCTGGGGTAGCTCGTCTCACCGGCCGACTTGGCCGCGATTGACGGGAACGAGAGCGCATCCCGCGACGTCGGCTGCACCCTGGCGTACTTGGCGAACACGGCGATCCCGGGCAGGTCGCGGATGACCTCGGCGAGCTGGTCGTCCCGCACCAGCGCCCCGCCCAGCGTCTCGTTGCCGGTCATCAGGGCGTGCAGCTCGTCAGGCGTGATGTGCTCGCGCTCGGCGTAGGCACCGATCGCCAGGCGCATGCCCTCCAAGTCCCCCTTGATGTAGCCGCGCAGGGCCTCCGACGTGCCCTGTCGCTGCTGTAGCGTCATGCGCGACGCGCGTTCCTCCAGACGCCGAGCCATACGCTCGATGCCGCGGGCACTCCGGTCCGACGGCGCATGGGCCCCAGGGCTGGCCTGCTGCGTGTCCGCGGGGTGGGATCCGGTGTCGATCGCGCGCGCTGGCCTGGCGCCACGGAGGCTGGACATCTCGCGATCGTGCTCCTCCTGGGCCCGCTGGCTCTCGGCGGCCTGCAGTTCGAGCTTCTCCTCCGCTCGGAGGTCGTTGACCGCCTGGATGGCCGCCACCGCGTCGGTCTTGGCCTTCTCGAAGGTGACCCGGAGGTCGGCCGTGGACTCGCCCTTCGCCTGGGCCTCGGTGATCTTGAGGCCGAGCGCACGGGCAGCCGTCATTGCCGTGTTCGACTGTTCGCCGGCGACCTTGATCAGTTGCTGAAAGTCACGCATCGGTTCCGTGCTCCTTCGCTTCAGGGGTTACTGGCAGAGGGCCAGGTCGTGCTCCAGTGCCAAGAGGTCGAGCGTGGCAGCGCCGTAGCAGTCACCGGCGAGGCCCGCGGCCGCGTCCTCGTCGCCGCCCGCCGCGTCGAGCAACGCTTTCAGCGCTGCGACGGCGTTCTTGACCAGCGTCTTGTTCTTGGTGGAGAGGGTCTTGCCCTCGTGGAGTTCGTGAATCGCCAGCGCCTGAGCCAGCAGCGAGACCGGCGCGGGCATGGTGGTGCCCGCCGGCCGCGCGAGCAGGCACGCCATGATGGGCCGCACGATCGCCTGCACGTCGGACGGCAGCTCGCCTACCATCGCGTGGACCGACATGATCTTGGCGTCGCGGTTCGCGCCGAAGGTGACGAGGCTGACCTCCCACAGCGTCAGCTCGTAAATGTGCCGTTCTTCGTCCGTGCCGTCGCGGACCATCTCCCAGCGGACCGGATCGAACCCGATGCTGAGTTCGTCGATGATGCCGCGCCGCATCAGCTTCATCGCGTCCACGCCGACGGCGGTGTCGACGATCTCGCCCTCAATGTAGAGCCCCTGTGACGTCTCTTCGAGCGTGGTTGGCTTGCCGACCGGCTGCCAGGTGTCGTGCTGATAGAGGATACGGACCCGGGCCAGGTCCTCGCGCAGCGTGCGCGCGAACGCACCCGGCATGATGCGGGTGTGGTAGTAGTCGTCGACCAGCGTACCGAAGACCGACGCCATGCCCTTGAACGTGCCCGTTTCGGCGTTGGCCTCCTCGAGGGCGAACCGCACGGCCGGGTTGTGGCGGTGCGGCGTGTCTGGGAACAACGGCAGCCGGTGCTCATCGGATGGCGGTGGATGCGCGGTCGAAGCCACGGCCTGATGTTAGAGGCACGCGGGGCCTACTGCAGCGAAGGCACTATCTAGATGGTGTCTCGGATGCGACGCGCCGCGTGCGGAAGCGTACGCGGCGCGGGTTGATCAGCGACTGGTAACTGGTCCAGCGACGTCCACAGGTAGGGCAGCGATGGCGCCGGCGGCGGTACCCGGGAAGGCTGCGACTCGAGATCACGTTCGCGCGCACGTGGCAGGGACGACAGTACTCCGGGTCTGGAAGATGCACGGCCATTCGTCAGTCCTCGTTCGTGTCCGCCGGATCCAGCGCGCGCGCCATCGGATCATCGATGGCGGTGATTCGCTCCGCCTCCCTGGCACTTCGCACAGCTACGTCGCCGGCGTCGATGTCGACCTGCACTAGCTCGTACATCTGCCCGCGCGCGTGCTGATCCAGGTCGGGCAGGACAGGGGAAAATCCTCTCTGGCAATTGGGGTGCGCGATCGGCTCCTCGAGCGACTGCCGGAGCGTCCACCGTTGCCCGCTCGCGGCCGCGCACAACTCGTCGTTGGTGCCGTCGAGCACGTCGACTTCGCTGACGCCCGCCTGGGCGAAGCCGAAGATGTTCCCGTGGTTCGACGCAATGGCCGACTCGGACCGCGCAATCCGCAGGGCGCGGTACTGTTCGTAGCCCGTGAACTTCTCCCGGACCGTCTCGAGCACCAACGTGTTCAGGTCCTGGATGCTGACCCCTCCGGCGCCATCGAGTGCGGACCGGAGCGCCAGGGCGACTTCCGCCTTGGTCGTGGCGTCGAGCTGCGTGATGCGCTCTCCGACGTAGCCCGTGGCGAACTTGGCCAGGAACGGATCGGAGGGATTCCACGTCCCGCCGGCGGCCGTTGCGGCGGCCGCGCCGTGGCGCGTCACGATGTCCCGGTAGTGCTGCGCGAGGCCGGGCCCGAGGCGGGCGTTCCACTCGTCCCAGGGGAAGCGTTCCAGGATCTGGAGCACCTGCTCAGCGGTGATCAAGGGGGCGTCGCTGGAGTCAGCCATGGACGGGGCGAAAGAGATGGTGGCCGCGCATGGTGGTTACGCCTCCTGGTCCAGTTCCGTCCGCAGGTGATCGAGCAGCGCCTCGCCTTGCGCCTGGAAGTGCCCAGCCATCAACTGCGTGATCGCGGTCCGTTGGCTCCGGGTGGCCGTGTGCTGCTCCCGGCGGCGTCGGCGCCCGAAGAGATCACCGAGGCTGGGTCCGCCGCCACTCGGCGCGCGCTGGGTCCCCTCGTCGCCTTCGATGGGCGGCTTCCCCAAAATCTCCCGCGCCTCGTTGAGCGTCAGGATGCCGCCCGTATACCCGTCCAGCGCGAAGGCTCGGCGGCTGTCGTTCGCCTCCTGCAGCGCCTGCACCTCGTCGAAGTTGAACCGCAGCGCCAGATCCGGCCCGAACTCGCGCGCGAGCCCGACCGTGAGCTTGGTGGCCACCTTACGGTAGAGCGGCTTCAGGGTTTCGTCCCAGAGCGAGGCCCGCGCTTCTTCGTAGTTGGCGAATGTCGAGTACTGCAACCCGACGCGCACCGCGATCACGACCGGGGGGATGTTGAACGTCGCGCAGATGCGGGACTCCGTCTGATCGAAGATGGGTTGCATGCCGAGTTTCGACGGGCGGGATCCCAGCTCCTGATACTCGACATCGGCATCAAGAATGGCCAGATTGTGAAAGTTGGTGATGTGGCGCGCGGTGTCCAGGCCGTACGTCTCACGCCACTGGTCGCGCAGGCGCTCGCGCTCGTGCGGGTCGGCCTGGTGCTTGAATTTCAGCAGGCCGGCCGGCTGCCCGCCGTTGGTGAAGAAGGCGCGCAGATACTCGCCGGCCCGGTTGTCGAGATCGATCCAGCGCGCCACAGACGCGAGCACCGGCAGGCCGTTGAAGTCATCCAGGTAGTCGGGTCGCAGGATCCCTTGAATGATGTCCGCGGCCGGGTAGCGTTGCCCGGCCAGACTCCCGCCCTCGACGCGATAGGCAAACGCGTCGATGAGTCCGCTGGCGCCTGGCGTAATAATGGACACCCGGTCCGGCCGCAACGGCCACAGCTCCGCCACGCGCCCGCGCTGACTCCGCGCCTTGTGCAAGAACCACTGCCCGCCGATGTGCTGATGCAGGAGCAACCGCTCGAGCAGGTCCGTCATGGACATTTCTGGGTTGGGGCGCGCCACGATCTGCGCAAGCGGGTGGGTCGTGGGCAGGATCGTCTCGGAGCCGTCTGCCGCGATCTTGACCGCGCGCAGCTCGGGCTCCGACGCGCTCCCGATGATCTCCCAGAGGCACGCGGCGACGATGATGTTCTGGCGATAGCCCTCCGTCGCGAACGCCTGCACATCGAAGGGGAGTGGGAGCGGCTTGCCCTGTTGCCACTGCGGCAGCAGGCGCGCGACGACCGGCACGCCCGCGGGGCGGGTGGTGGCCGCAAACCATTCTCGGGGCGAGAGCCAGCGAGGGATGTGCATGTCAGCGCTTCTCCTTCAGAACGTGATCCCCAGGTCCCCTGGGGCGCGGACCGAACGCGTGGCCCGCACCGCCAGCGCCAGCGCGCAGACGCAGTCGTCGTGCAGCCCCTCGGGCGCCGAGTACGTGACGCCGGTCCGCGAATAGACATACTCGAACGCGCGCAGCTCGTTGACGATCGGGCCCTCCGGGTAGCGGACCTGCCGATGCTGAATCGCCATCGCCAGACCCTCCATGAGCTGTTGCTTGGACGCGGACGTGAACTTGAAACCTTCGAACCGGTCTGGCGCGCGGCGCTGCAAGCCATCGACAATCGGATCGCCCACGCCGGTGGCATCCACCAGCGCCCGAGCTGATGACGACACCAGGATCGACTCGAGGGTTGCTGGCCACGGCTTCTGGAACCGGAGGAACTCGGACACCGCTCCGGCCTGATCGAGGCCGATCCCGACCGTCCAGTCGTGGCTCTTGGCGAGGTCCCAGCCCCAGCAGACCGTTCGCCGGTCGCTGAGCTGGTCGACCACGCAGGCCTGGATGGCGTCGTAGCCGAACGGGTTCCCCTGATCGTCGGAGGGCTCGGCCTCGTAGAGTTCGCGGAACACCGCGGCGGGCAGCTGCCGCTTGGCGTCCGCGATTTCCGCGGCCTTGAGGATCCCGGCGGCCACCGCATGGTGCGCCGTGATCCGGGCGTAATGCATATCGGGCTCGCCGGACTCGGCCCGTCTGGCCAGGTGATACGCCCAGTTCCGGCGTCCCTTGACGTTGCCGATGATGCGAATCGGGCCTCGAGTCGCCGTCAGCGTGGTGCGAACCGCGTGCCACGCCTCCTCCTTGCAGCGTGTCGCCTCGTCGATCACGGCCGCGTGGACATCCTCGCCGTAGAGCGTGTCCGGTTTGTCCGCGCCCTTGAACCAGATCACCGCGCCGTTCAGCAGCGTGATCCGGTGTTCGGTGTCGTGGAAGGCGTAAAGACTTCTCGGCAGCGAGCGCTTGAGCCGGCGATAGACGATCACCGACTGCGACAGCACCGGCGAGACCCACCAATAGTGCTGCCCCGAGCGCCCGCGCATGGCCTGTTCGGTCAACCAGATCATCGAGCCGGCTGTCTTGCCGCACTTGGTCGTCGCCTCGACGAGGGCGTACCGCTTCCGGGTGAAGATCGCCTTCTTCTGATAGCCGGTAATCCACGGCCGCGTGTACGTCGTGGTGGTCATTACGCATCGTTGCTGCGATCAATCGTGATGGTGAAGTTCGACGGGATCGGACCGCCCTCGGGCCCGCTGTGCTCAAACCGCTCACGGAACACCGCCGGGCGGCGGGCCTTCAACGCAAGCTCCAGCATCCGATCGGAGTACTTCCGGATGTGACCGATGATGCCGTTCCCCGCGTTCGCGCCGTTGTTGGACGGGAGCTTGCCGAACACCGGCTCGTCCCAACCAATCGCCCCGCGTCGCACCATCTCGGCTTCGAGTCGGTCACAGGCCTGTTCGTGGGCGTCGTCGAAGCTCGCTTGATAGTCCGGATACTTCTTGGTGTCCTCCAGCCACTCGTAGTGACGCTTGCGATCGATCCCGGCCAGCTTCGCCGCTGCGGTGATCACGCCCAGCCCGGAGTAGTGTTCGAGAAACAGCTTCTGCTGCGCCAGCGTGGCGGCGCGAGCTGCCTGCGCAGCGCGTTTGAGCGCCGCCTTTGTCTTCGGCCCTTTTGGCGTTCGCGTGCGCGCGCGTGGGGGTGTAGCGGCTTTGCGCGTCTTCGCCATCAGTGGGCCTTCTTTCTTGTGACAGCGCCGACCTTCTTCGCCTTCTTCCCGGTGAAGGTTTCCCAGCGATCGATCTCGATCTGGCAGTAGACCGGCGACAGCTCAACGGCGATACAGCGTCGACCGAGCTGCTCGGCCGCGATGAGACTCGATCCGGATCCGCAAAAGGGGTCGTACACGGCGGCGGCATGATGGTTGCGCATGGGCCGGGCCATGCATTCCACCGGCTTCTGGGTCCCGTGCCCGTGTCCGTCGTCGTCGCGCGAGGGAATCTCCCAGACGGTGCTCGTGTGGGGCGGCGACATGTCCTTCACGGTCGATGGCGTGTCGATGCGCCAGAGTGTCGACTGCGAGCGATCGCCGGTACGACGCCCCTGTTGCCCCTCGCGCACGCCGTACCAACACGGCTCGTGCTGCCAGTGATAATCACCGCGTGAGAGCGCGAGGCGATCCTTCGCCCAGATGATCTGTGCACGCAGCGTGAACGCCGATCGCTCGAGCGAGGCTTGGACGATAGAGGACTTGAGACCCGCATGCCAGACGTACGCCACGGCGCCGGGGAAGAGCCGCCAGGCGTCTGACCAGTCGGCCCGATCGTCATTCGCGACGCCGCCCAGCTTCTTGGTGTTCTTGTTCACGCCTGCCGTCGCGCGCCAGGTGGGGTCGTAGCTCACGCCGTAGGGCGGGTCAGTGACCATCAGTACCGGAGTCACGGTGCCCATGACCTGTGCCACGACACGCGCATTCGTAGAATCGCCGCACATCAGGCGATGTCCGCCGAGTGCGAAGAGGTCGCCTTCGCGAATCGACGTGCGCCGCGGCGCCGGAACGACATCGGGATCCGTGTGGCCGGCGACAGGCGTTTGTGACTGGGTGAAGAGCCGCTCGAGTTCGTCTGTATCCCACAGGCTCTCGAGCACCAGGTCATCGGCACGCAGCTGCTCGAGCACGGCCGGATCCCAGTCCGCAAGCTCGCTGGTGCGATTGTCGACGACCGCGAGGTGGATTTTTTCGGCCTCCGAGAGTCCTGAGACGCGAACGGCGATCACCGTCTGGCGATTGGCGTCGACACACCGCACCTGAGACAACCCTTCGGCCCTGGCCGCGCGAACAACGGCGTTCCCAGCGAGGATCCTGTCGGTCTCGTCGATGACGATGCTGCGGGCCGGACCGAACGCCCGCAGGGACTCCGTGATCATCTGCAGGTTGCGCGCGGGGTGGCGCCGTGCGCTCTTCGGGTCCTGGACCAGTTGGTCGAGTCGGCGTGTTCTGGAGGCATGGGCAGTGGCTCGCGCTGGAACACGTTTGCCCGTGGCCATGAGGCAGCCCCTACACCGCAGGTCGTCGTGCACCGAGAAGCACGATTAGGCGGGGGACGGCGCTGCGCTACAGCGTCGGACGTCGCTTAGGGCCCCGGTCGTGGCGTCAACCACGGCCGAGGTCCGGTTTGTGGACGCAGGCGCGCGTCATGTGCGCGGAAGCCAGCGTCGAAGTCTGGAGAGTAGCACAGAAAATAGACCAGACAGACTAGTTTCACGTGGAACAGATTACGACGGGCGGCCACGCTGGTATAGGTAGTAACCTATTCTGTTTACTATGAGTTATAGGTCTGGTGCGGAAGGGGGGACTCGAACCCCCATGACCTTGCGATCACTAGCTCCTGAGGCTTCATAAGAATCGCGTAACCCACTGATTCTAATGACAAAGGCTCAATTAATGAGGAATCTGTCCTTGTTGAGAACCGCCCAGTTTCATTGAAGTTTCTCGGGTGCTCCGCAGAGCAGTCCCCCTACTTTCCCCCCCCAGCGATCAGCAGGTCGGACAGTGGCACCCGCTGCGATAAGCGTTCGAGTGTTTCGAGTTCATGCACCGGGCGGAGGTGCGTGTACTGCTGCGTGATCGAGAGACCGGCGTGGCCCATGGCGCCGCTGCGCTTCGTCTCCGTGACGCCCATCGCCGCCATTTCGGTTTGCGCGACGTGCCGGAGCGTGTGAAACGTCACGCCGTCTCGCACGCCGTAGGTCAATCCGGCCCGTGTCGCCGCCAGGCGCACCCCGCCACGGATCGTGCGGACAGGCTTTCCCCGATACAGGACGACCTGCGGGTGCGGATTTCGGCCGCGGCGGTCATCCAGAATGGCACGCAGCTGCGCGACGATCGGCGTGACGAGTGGGTGACCGCGGCCCGCGCTCTTGTGCTCGTACACCGTAATGAATTGGAGGTCGGCGTCGATGTGCTCACCGAAGCGAAGCGCCAGGACGTTGGACAGCCGGAGCTTCGGGGCCAGTGCGCCAATCGCCACGGCCAGCTGGACGTGGTACGGCGCGTGCTGCACCCAGCGCCGGAGTTCGTCGATGGTCACCGTGACGACGCGCGGGAACGTCTGGTCGCGCGGCATGCCGACGAAGGGGTTCTGCGTGACGCCGGTCTGCTTGCGAAAGCGCGGGAGCATCGCCGCGCGATACATCCGGCTCATGATGGAGCGGTAGTGGTTCCGTGTTTGTGCGCCAATCGGCCGTCGATGCATCCAGTCCTCGAATCGGATCAACCAGTCGGGGTCGAGCACCGGATCGGCGAGTGTGAGCCCGTGGTACGGTTCGCCGTCAACCGGCTCGACGCTGGCACTGGCCGGCGGACGCCGACCCCAGAACCGGAGCACCACGTTCAAGACATGCTCGACGTGATCAGGCCGCCGAATACGACGAGGGTTCGTCGGTGATTGAATCCACGCGAGGTACGTGCCGGCCCACGCATTGAACGTGGGCGCGTCGCGCGGATTCACGAGGCCGAAACTGGTGCGGCGAATGCGAGCCCGGATCTGGTCTTCGACCTGTTTGGCTTCGGCTTTCGTGGTCTGGCCGGTCGAGCCACGGTAGCGGGTGCCGCGATACCGGAAGTCGTAGCGGTAGTGCCGATAGCGCGGTTCGAGCGAGACGGTCATGGCATCCGCCTACGGCTCGCGCGGGTGCGCCGCGTCCCACTCGCGGGCGCGGCGCTGGGCCTCGCTCCGGCCCTCGGGCGTCAGCCGCTCGGCCACGGCGTCGCGGGCCTTTGCCGCATCCTCGCGCTGCTCACCCGTTGACCGGGAGGCGGCCAGATTGAGCCACATGTGGGCTGTCACGTCGTCCTGCGGCACGCCGCGTCCGTTGCCGTACATGAACCCGAGGTTGTGCTGCGCCAAGGCGAGGCCCTGGTCGGCAGCCAACCGGTACCAGCGCACGGCTTCAGCGTCGTCCTGTGGCACGCCTTCGCCATTGGCGTACATGAGCCCGAGGTTGTACTGCGCCCCGGCGTGGCCCTGCTCGGCAGCCAGCTGATACCAGCGCACGGCTTCAGCGTCGTCCTGCGGCACGCCGGTCCCGTTGGCGTACATGAACCCGAGGTTGAACTGCGCCAAGGCGAGGCCCTGCTCGGCAGCCAGCTGATACCAGCGCACGGCTTCAGCGTCGTCCTCGGGCACGCCCGTACCGTTGCCGTACATCACCCCGAGGATGTGCTGCGCCCCTGCGTCACCCTGCTCGGCGGCCAGCCGGTACCACCGCACGGCCTCGGCATCGTCCTGGGGCACGCCCTCGCCGTTGCCGTACATGACCCCGAGGTTGAACTGGGCGTTGGCGTCACCCTGGTCGGCGGCCAGCCGGTACCACCGCACAGCTTCGGCGTCGTCCTGCGGCACGTAGCTGCCGTTGGCGTACATGGCCCCGAGGTTGAACTGCGCCAAGGCGAGGCCCTGCTCGGCAGCCAGCTGATACCAGCGCACGGCTTCAGCGTCGTCCTCGGGCACGCCCGTACCGTTGCCGTACATCACCCCGAGGATGTGCTGCGCCCCTGCGTCACCCTGCTCGGCGGCCAGCCGGTACCACCGCACGGCCTCGGCATCGTCCTGGGGCACGCCCTCGCCGTTGCCGTACATGACCCCGAGGTTGAACTGGGCGTTGGCGTCACCCTGGTCGGCGGCCAGCCGGTACCACCGCACAGCTTCGGCGTCGTCCTGCGGCACGTAGCTGCCGTTGGCGTACATGGCCCCGAGGTTGAACTGGGCGTTGGCGTGCCCCTGGTCGGCAGCCAGCCGGAACCACCGCGCGGCTTCGGCGTCGTCCTCGGGCACGCCCTCGCCACTGGCGTACATGACCCCGAGGTTGAACTGCGCCCCGACGAGGCCCTGGTCGGCAGCCAACCGGTACCAGCGCACGGCTTCGGCGTCGTCCTGCGGCACGCCTTCGCCATTGGCGTACATGAGCCCGAGGTTGTACTGCGCCAAGGTTTCACCCTGCTCGGCAACCAGCCGGTACCACTGCACGGCTTCGGCATTGCCCTGCAGCGCCATGTTTTCGAGCGTGGATAGGGCGAGGTAATTTCCCTGCTCGGCGGCGAGGCGTAACCATCTCACGGCCTCGGCATCGTCCTCCGGCACGCCCTCGCCGTTCGCGTACATGACCCCGAGGTTGACCTGCGCCTCGGCGTCACCCTGCTCGGCGCGCGCGCGTAGCTCGGCAATCGTTTCGTCCGGCGTCTGCGCGTGCGTCGGCATGCTCCCCACAAGGCCCAGGGTCACCACGACGGCGGCGAGCGAGGAGTGCCGCACCGGATTCTTCATCGCACCTCCTTTTACGCCTCAGGCGGCATGCCCGCCGCGTCGATCGGTCTGCCCGCATCCCCTGATCGCGGTTCGCGTCAGGGAGTCATCCCACGAGCCGCTGTCGCACGTTGCCGTCGGCGACCGTGCGCCCGAGCCAGACGACCTCACCGACCTATATGGGGCCTGACCTTCTTTTCGATCTCGTCAATGGCCTCGGTGATTGACTGCGATAGCGGATCTGCTGCCGCGCCGGATCGCGCGAACATGGTTGACATTGTTTCTGTTTCTGAGTCTTCACGAAAGTCCTTCTCAAGACTAGACTCGAATGCAAGATACAGTTTTTTAATTGGTTTCCGAAGCTTCTCCGTACTGTTGCGGAACTCAGAGCCCCATAGAGCCTCCGCCTCCAAACCCCTTGCGTCGAAATCTTGCAGTGCTTCAAATACAGGCACCCAACGATTCTTATACATGTGTGTCCGTCTGTCGTGTTCTTGCTCGGGTGTCGCGTTTAAAGCAGGATAATTACCCGGAGGTCGACTCAGGGGGAATCTACAAAACCCAATGGCGTCTCGTAGCTTGTATGTGGCAAGCATGAGCCCATGGGCAACCTCAAAGCTGGTTCGTCCCCTGAGCTCCACGATCCAGTTCTTAATGCCTCTGGATGCGAAGTACGCCGTAGCCACTGCCGCACCAGCCACGGCCAGGTCCCTAATTATGGATATGATCTCCACCGCCTTACCCCCACGCGCGAACCGTCCGCACCGCCCGGCCGATCCTCACAGCGTCCTCCCCGTCCACATGACCTGCCCCAGCACGGCGGCCTCCTCCGGCCACGGTACCGGCTTGTAGGCCGGGTTGTCGCTGACCAGCCGCCAGCCGTCCTCGTCGCGCTGAAGCCGCTTGACGACCGGCCCGTCTTCAGTGCGCACCGCGAAGATTTTGTCTCGTCGCCGCGTGGTGCGCTGAAAATCCACGAGGATCATCGCGCGGTGCTGCAGCGTCGGCTCCATCGAATCGCCCGTGACCTCGATGACGCGGCAGCGTTTCGGATTCAGGCCGTGCCGTTTCAGCCAGTCGTCCCGGAAGGCGAGGCTGCCCAGCACGCGCTCCTCGTCGGCGTTGGCTCCGGCGCCCGCCGCGATTCCCGTCCCCTGGGTGAGTAGAACCGGCCTGAACTCGTGGCTGTCTGCGGTGGCCAGCGCCCCGGCGTCGTCCAGCTCGCTCACCTTGTTGACCCGCTCGTGGGCGAGCGCCTTGGCGAGTTTGGCCGCTGGCGTAGGGTCGTCCGTGAGGCCGGTGAGGTAGTCCGTGGAGACTCGAAGCGCAGCAGCCAGCCGTGCCAGCGTGCTCGCTACTGGTTCATGAACACCTTTCTCGAAGTTGCTGATCGAGGCTTGTGGCGTGTTGGCGGCACGGCTGAGCGCCGCTTGCGTCAGCCTGCCTCGAGTCCGCCGGAGATTGGCAGCGATCTTCGAAGCCTGAGTCACAAGAAAAAATTGTATTGACAAAGACAATCGGTATGCCGATAATCGGTATACCGATGTTGACGAAACACCTCCGAGGCCGCCTCGCCGAACTGGGCGTCACGCAGCAGGATTTGGCCAACGCCATGGGTATTAATCCGACGCTGTTGAATCACATCCTCAAGGGCCGTCGCACGCCCCCCGCCGACTTCGAACGGCGCGCGACGGCTGCGCTGGACCGGCTAGGGGAGGCTGAGCAGGCCGCGGACACAGCCCGCCAGAAGGTGCTCAAGCGGGCACCGAAGGAACTCGGAGGGGCACCGTGACAGAACGCCGCATGCTGCCGCTCAAGGCCGCCGCCGCGTATTGCGGGGTGAGCCCCTACCGGATGCGCGTATTGGCCCACACGGGCGCGGTGCCGACGCTCCGGGCAACGGACAGCTCGCGCGCCGCCTACGTGTTCGACAGCCGCGATCTCGACGCCTGGATCACCTCGCGGATGCAGCGGTCGGCGGTTGAGCCGCCGACGGCAGCCCGTGACGAGCCGGCCGTCTACGGCGGGCGGCTGCGGAGGGCGTCGTGCTGACGGAGATGTCACGCCAGCACCGCGTCCACCGGAGCCTGGCGTCTGGCGAGCACGAGGGCGACGTCCTGTGCCAGCGCATCGCGGGCGTCGACGGGCAGTCGGCGCTCGACCGCTACGCGCTCGGGGTGGTGGTCGGGCAGTACCTGCTCGGGGACCGGCATGCGCCACAGGGTACCGAGCCCGCCGTGCGTGGTCCACGGAAGTCTGCGGACGAAATGTCCCGCGAAAGGACGCGATGAGCCCCCGCCACGCCGCTGGCCCTGCGCCGCGGTGCGTGCCCCGCACGTTCGCCGAGGCGGTGGATGCCCTCGCGCATCGGAGCGGCACGCCCTTGGCGGTGCAGGCCGAGCGGATCGGCCGCGACCCGAACTATCTCCGGAAGGCGTGTAGCCAATTCGACGATGCCCACCCGTACCGCGGCGACCTGATCGTGCCGCAGACGCTGGCAAGTGGCGACTGTCCGGACACCCGGCACTACGTCGTCCTCGAGTATTTGGCCCGCGTGCTCGGTGGCACGTTTGTCCGCCCGGTGCGCCGGTCCGCGCCGACCGACACGCAGCTGGCGCGCGTGTTCAGGGAGTTCGCCGAATTTGTCACGGCGGTCGTCGAGGGCCGCGCCGACGCCCGGTACGACGACGACGAGGTGCATCGGATCGCCCAGGAGTGGCACGACGTCGTCGCCGTCGGCACGCAGCTGGTGCTGGACGTGCAGCGGCAACGCGATCAGGGCGAGGCGCCGGCATGACGCCCGTGCGGATCGTCCTGGCGGTGTCGATCGCGGTGATCCTCGCGTGCGTCTGGCGGGTCTGGCCGCTGGTGGCGTGGGGGAGGGGTTGGTAGTGCCTCCGTCCTGGCTGCAGGCGGAACCGCTCGACGTGGTGGGGCTGCTCTGGGCCGCGGGGCTCGGCGGGCTAGTCCTGGCTGACGGGCTGCGCCGGTGGATCACGCGCGGCTGGCACGCCCGCGTGACGCGGCGCGATCGGATGTCGGCCCGGTGGCGGCGCCAGCGCGCACGCGCGTCGGCGTCCAGCTCGCAGGAGGTGCCATGAGCGCCCCCATCCCGGTCTGGTCCGGCGTCGTGGACGCGCACGGCGCCCTGCACCTGACCTCGATTGATCTGTTTCGCGGCTGGCTCCGTCGGCTGAAGGGCCGGCCGGTGCGGATCACGGTGAAACTCGCCACGCGGCGGAAGTCCTCCTCGCAGCTCGGGTATCTGTTCGGCGTGCTCTACCCGGTGATCGCGGACGAGCTGGGCTACCGGCACTACGAAGTGGAGGATGTACATGACGCGATCATGCGCGAGCTGCGCGGGCTCAAGCCCGAACCGAATCCGCTCAAGCTGCGGGTGTCACTCGCGGACATGAGTCACGAGCAGGTGCGCGAATACCTCGAGGACGTCCGGCACTGGGCGGTGACGCAGTACGGGATTGTGACGCCGGACGCGGAGAGGGCCGAGCCAGCACGGCACTCGGCCGCCGCGGCGTAGGAGAGGAGCGATATGAGCGACGTAGCAAACATCACACAAGAGCGCGCGGCCCAACGGTTCGCGCAGATCGCCACCTTGGAACGGCACCTGTGTCTCAAGCTGGGCGAAGTCGCGCAGGCCAAGGCCCACACAAAGGAACTGCAGGAGGAGGCTGACGGCTTGATGGCGCGCATCCGGACGGCGGCGCGCGATGACGGCGAACTGCCGCTGTTCGACATTGACGGTGTGTAAAAGACCGACAGGCCCGATGCGTGTCCGCGCATCGGGCCCTGTAACACCAGCGCAAAGGAGGCGCTGACATCATGCGCATTATACCGGCGACTGACGCGATTCGCGTCGAGCATCCGATCTTCATGATCTTCGGACAGCCGGGGATCTTCAAAACCTCGCTCGGCTATTCCTGCAAGGACCCGCTGCTGCTCGATTTCGACAAGGGCGCGCATCGGGCCGTGAACCGCCGCGACACGCTCGTCATTGACGCCTGGAAGGACGTCGTCGAACTTACGGCAGACCAGTCGGCGCTCGACCCCTACGCGACGATCGTTGTGGACACGACCGGCCGGTGCCTGGACATCATCGTGGCGGACATCGCCGCCACCGATCCCAAGAAGGCTCCCGGTGGCAATCCGACGTTGCAGGGCTACGGGCTGCTCAAGACACGCTTCCGCGCGTGGACGGCGCAGCTGCGCACCCTCGGCAAGGATGTCCTGCTCATCGCCCACGACAAGGAAGACAAGGACGGGGACACCCGCGTCGTGCGGCCGGACATTACGGGCGGGTCCTACGGCGAGGTCATGAAGGTCGCCGACTTCGTCGCTTACGGCTACATGAGCGGCAAGGACCGCATCCTGGACTTCAACCCGACTGACCGGTGGATCGGGAAGAACCCGGGCGGGTGGGCGCCGTTCACGGTGCCAGCCCCAGGCAAGGCGCAGAGCTTCATGGCCGAGCTCTTCGACCGTGGGCGCGAGGCACTGGGGGCCATCAGCGAAGCGAGCGCCCAGGTGACACAGCAGGTCGCGACCTGGCGCGCCGAGATCGCGAAGCTCGAGACCGCGAAGGCGTGCACGGACGCGATCCCGCGCATCAAGACGCTCGGGCCGCTCCTGCAGCCCCAGGTCGCCAAGCTCCTGGTCGACCACGGGAAGGCCAAAGGGTTCACCTTCGACACCACGGCGAAGGCCTTTGTCGCGCCGGCGCCGAAAGCCGCCGCCGCGCAGCAGACGGGTGAGCCGGTCGGCCTGCTCGGGTAAGGGCCATGCGCATCTCGACCACGACCCTCGAATCCTACCGGTTGTTCATGGATCAGGAATGGATGACCGAGGACGAACTGCTCGCGACGATTCGCGGGGTGTTCGTGCCGACTCACAAAGTGCGGGTCGGCAGGGCGTTCGGGAAGATTCTCGAAACGCCCGAGCGCTACCGGGTGGCCGGCGGGTATCGGTGCGACGGCATCGCCCTCGGGGATGACGTGATGGCCCCCGCGCTCGCCTTGATCGACCGGCCGCACACGGTCTTTGAGGCCAAGGCCCTCAGGCGCTATGGCGCGCACGACGTCGTCGCCAAGGCCGACCAGCTGGTGGGGGCGACCCTGATCGAAACCAAGGCCACGCTCTCGACCTTCAACTTCGACAAGTACGCGCAGTCCTGCCAGTGGCGCTTCATGGCGGACATCTTCCAGCCGTCGCTGGTGACGTACCACGTTGCGTGTCTGCACGAAGAGCGGTCGACCGGGGTCATCTCCCTCCGCGGCATCGAGCGCTTCAACCTCTATCCGTATGCCGCGCTGAGGCGCGACTGCGAGGCCCTGGTCCAGCAGTTTGCCGACTACGTCACGGCCAAAGGCCTGGACGGGCTGCTCAACGACCGACAGCGTGCCCTGAGCGGCGGACTGGTGGCCGCGTAGTGGCCGAGGCGTTGTCGCTGCCGTTTGCCGGCGTCACGCCCATCAGCCGCCACCGGTCGGCCCAGGCCGCGCAGGCGGCCTCGCGGGGCCGGGTGACGAAGACGCGGCACTACGTGGCGTTGCTCGCGGAGGCGGGGGAGGCCGGGCTGAGCGATCACGAGACGGTGCGGCTGACGGGGTGGCCGCTGTCGTCGGTGTGTTCGATTCGCAACGGCGCGGTCCGGGCCGGACTGGTGGCACCGTCCGCGCGGGTAGGGGTGAGCCCCTACGGGCTGCCGGTGACGTGCTGGCGACGGAAGGAGAGGTGTTCGTGGCGTGGATGAAGGTGGAATCGTCTGTGGCCCGCCATCGGAAGTTCGTCCAGGCGGGGCCGGCGGCGTCCTGGCTCTGGCTGTGCGGCAACGCCTATTGCCAGGAAGGCCTCACGGACGGCTTCATTCCGTGCGAGGCGCTGGAGTATCTCGGGGTGAAGCAGCCCCGCCGTTTCGTCCCGGCGCTCGTCAAGGCGGCCCTCTGGGACGAAGTGGACGGCGGGTGGCGGGTGCACGACTACCTGGACCACAACAAGCCGGCCGACGAGGTGCAGCGGATTCGGTCCGAGCGGCGGGCCGCGGGTGCGCGCGGCGGCGTGGCATCCGGGGAAGCACGGTCCAAGCGCACGGGGGAAGCAAACCCGAAGCACCTTGCTTCGGATGACTCGAAGCAACCAGTGAAGCAAAGTGCTTCGGATCGCTCGAAGCAACCCGCGAACCAAAGTGTGTTGGATTGCTTGAAGCAAACGAAGCAAACCGCGAACCCATCTACAGCTACAGCTACAGCTACAACTACAACTACAGCGGGAGAGGCGCGCGCGCCCGCGCGCGACCACGCCCCGCTTCACGACCGATCCCACCGGACGCACGCCCATTGCGGCCGCGTGTGCTTGCACGCCAGTCAGTTCGACGAATTCGTTCGTCGTCGGAACCACCCCGACGCCGACCGGGAGATCCGCGACTGGGCGCTCACGGTGGAGCGCGAGTGGGGGCCGGCCGGGCCGCGCGCGCGCGAGGAACCCGGGGATCCGTTCGCGTTTTGGAAGGCGCGGTACGCCGAGCAGTGGCCCGCCACCGCCCCCGTGCCGCCCTCGGCGCCCAGCGCGGCGGAACTCGAACAGCGCCGGAACACCACGAAGTACGCGAGGTCCGGGCCATGACCGGCCTTGCCGAGCGGACGCTGCCGAGCAATCTGGAGGCCGAACGCGCGGTGCTCGGGACGGTGTTGGTCACCCATGGCCGGGTGCTCGACACGGTCGCCGACCAGTTGCGACCAGAGGAGTTCTACCGCGAGGCGCACCGGCGCATCTTCCGCACGATGGTGACGCTGTTTCGCCGCGGGGAGGCGATCGACTTGGTCACGCTGCGCGAGGCACTCACCACGACCGGCGACCTCGAAGAGGTGGGCGGCCCGGCCTACATCACCGCGCTGGCCGACGGCGTGCCCGTCTCCACCAACATCGCCTACTACGCGCGCATCGTGCGCGAGAAGGCCACCAGCCGGGACGTGATCGACGTCGCCAACAAACTGTTGACGGCCGCCTACGACCTGGAGGACCCGGTGGCGCTCATCGACCAAGCCGAGCGTGCACTCCTGGACCTCAGCCACCAAGCGGTGCCCGGCGACCTGGTCTCGGCGGCGCAGATGTCGCGCGAGATTTATCCGGTCCTCGAGGCGTTGACCGCGGCGCGGCAGCCGGTGACCGGGGTGTCCACCGGCCTCGCGGATCTGGATCACTACACCCGCGGCCTGCAGCCCGGCTCGCTCGTCATCCTCGCGGGGCGGCCCAGCACCGGGAAGTCGAGTCTCGCCCTGCAATGGGCGCTGCACGTCGCCCAGACGCAGCCGGTCGCGTTCTTCTCGGTCGAGATGAGCCAGCAGGAGCAGGCCTTCCGGGTGCTGGCGACGCTCGCCCGCGTCGACGGCCATCACCTGCAGTGCGGGCAGCTCTCGACGGGCGACCAGACGCAGGTCGGCCTCGCGCTTACCGCGTTCGGCCAGCGGCACTTCTGGCTCGACGACAGCGGCGCCGTGAGCCCGCTGCAGGTCCGGAGCCGCGCCCGGCGCCTCAAGGCGCAACACGGATTGGGGCTCATCCTCGTCGACTACCTCCAGTTGGTGCAGCACGGGCGGGCCGAGTCCCGGGAACAGGCGGTGGCCCAGACGGCGCGGCTCCTGAAACAGGTCGCCCGCGAACTGGACGTGCCGCTGGTGGCGCTCTGCCAGCTGTCCCGGAAGGTGGAGGAGCGCGCCGACAAGCGGCCGCAGCTGAGCGATCTCCGGGAATCCGGGGCGCTCGAGCAAGACGCGGACCTGGTGCTCCTGATTCATCGCCCGCCGCCGAAGCGCGATGGGGTCGTGGTCACATCCCCGCCGGCCGAACTCATCATCGCCAAGCAGCGCAACGGCCCGACGGCCAGCGTGGACCTGGTGTGGCGGGGCGAGCAGTACCGCTTCGGGGAACTGGAGGCCCGTCGATGACCGATGCGGGGCAGCGACTCGACCGGGCGGTGCGCTGGGCGCATGAAGTGCAGCGCGTGCGGCGGTCCGTGGAGGCGGCGCACGCCAACATGCGGGCGCTTGAGGCCGACGTCCGACGGGAGCTGCACGACGCACGGGCAGCGGTCCTTGAGGAGGAGCGCCGCGCCCAGACGCCGGCAGGCGTGTCAGCGTGACCGGGCGCGCGTGGTACGAGGCGGCATGACGCGGGGCCTCACGGTGGATCGGCTTTGCGTGGTGCACGGCCTGCCGGCGCCGGTGGCCGAGCATCGCTTCAGCCCGCCGCGGCGCTGGCGCTGGGACTGGGCGTGGCCCGACCGACGGATCGCGCTCGAAGTCAATGGCGGCGTCTGGACGCGGGGGAAGCACTCGCGCGGCGCGGGGCAGCTGCGGGACTTCGAGAAGTGGAGCGAGGGCGCGGCGCAAGGCTGGCGGGTGATCCACGTCACGCCGGCCCAGATCCACGCGCCAGCCACCTGGGACTGGCTCCGGCGCGCGCTGGGGGCGGGCGCATGAGGCGCGGGCGATCCCCGCGTGCCGCGCCGGCTCCGTCCGGCCCGCGCTTCACCCCGTGCCGGCGGGACGGCTGCAACAGCAGCGGGTGGCAGACGGTCTATCGGGCGCCGAGATCGGGGAGTGCGATTCCGCTGCCCGCGCTCGTGCGCTGCGCCTGCCGCGTGGCGTACGAGGCGCAGGAGGGAGGGCGATGAGGACGGCGCACACCCCGGGGCCGTGGCGATCGGAGAGCCCGTATGTCTCGGCGCCGTCCGGTGAGCACCGGACGATCGTGGCGGACTGCGACCAGTCTTTCTCCGATGACGAGTGCGAGGCGAACACTCGGCTGATCGCTGCCGCGCCCGAGCTGCTGGCCGCGCTGGAGCAGGCCGTGGCCGTCATTGACAGCGACGAGCTAAAAGGGGCGTGCCAGGTGGCTCAGATCCACGGGATGCCCTATGGCGGCCCGACGGTGAACGTGGCGGAGATCCGTGCGCTGATCGCCAAGGCGCGAGGGGAGACAGCGAGCGAATGACCGAGCCCTTGGGTGAGGACGCGCTGGTCGGCACCATCGAGGTGCGGACGGTCGGTGACGAGTTCTACGCGGGGTGGACGTCCGGCGATGGAACGGTCGGCTGTGCTGGCGATCACGCCAACACGCCGGTCGGGGCGCTGGCGCACCTGTGTTCGGTGTTGATCAAGCTAGACGAGGATGAGGCCGCGCCCGAGCTGCTGGCGGCGCTTGACGAGACGGTCACGAGACTCGAGCGGTGCATGGTGCACGCGGGGTCTGATCCCGATTTTGCGCACGAAGCGACCAAGGATGCCCGCGCTGCCATTGCCACGGCGCGCGGGGCCGCCCCCACGCCGCCGCCGGAGGGGCGCGGATGATCACGGTGCATTGTGCGACGTGCGGCCATGAATGGGACCTACCGATCACGATCCCGATGGATCTCGACCGTTTCGTGACAGCCATCACCGGATGTGTCGCGGCGGGTTGTCCGCGCTGTGGTGCGCACGGAGCGCAGGTGCTGTGTGGACCGGCGAAGGACTGATGGCTGATGCGCGCCTACTACAACGAGCACGAACCCATGAAGGAAGCGTCCCGCAGGTCGCGGCCGTCTTCATCCGGGCCGCACGGGAGGTCGTGAGATGAACGATGGCCAGTGACCTACGGGTCCGGCGCGATCTGTTCGTGTATCTCTCAGGGCCGCTGACCGCGGCGCACGGATACCGCGTCGCCGACAACGTGGCGGCGGGCCTGCGGGTGTTCTTTGCGTGCGTCTCGCGAGGCATCCCGGCGTATAGCCCGCACCTGAGCGGGGCGGTCCCGTCCACCATCTCGTGGGCGCAGTGGTTGGCGTATGACTGCGCCGTGATCGATCGCTGCACGCACGTCCTGCTGCTGCCGCGCTGGGAGACGAGCACGGGCGCGAGGGTCGAGCGGGACTATGCGCTGCGCATCGGCACGCCGGTCATCACGTCCCTGGATGAACTCGGATGACGCCGTACTACGCGTGTGGCGAGATCGCTATCTACCACGGAGACGCACTTGACCTAATGGGCGCGTTGCCTCTCTGCGACCTTGTGCTTACCGATCCTCCGTTCTTTATGCCGGCACAACACTACGCCTCTCGGGCGAAGTGGCAGCGGTCATGGGGGGACACTTCAATTCTCGGCCGCTGGTTTGCCCAAGCACTCGATGCCGTCGTGCCTCGCATGAATCCAACAGCACGAGTGCTCTGTTTCTGCGACGACGAAAGCTACCCAGTGTTCTACCCGGAATTGTATCGACGGTTCGACACGATGGCGTCACTGATCTGGGACAAGGGCGGTATTGGTATGGGTTCTGAGTGGAGGCATGGTCACGAACTGATCGTGTCGGCACGATGGAAGGATAGCGCATGGTACGGCGGTGCAAAACTGTCGGACGTGCTGCGCGTAAAGAACGTGCCGTCATCCTTGCGTAGCCATCCAGTTGATAAGCCGACCGATCTGTTACGTCAACTACTGAAGCCGACGACCCAAGACGGCGATGTGGTGTTGGACCCGTTCATGGGGGGCGGCTCAGTGCTGTGTGCTGCGCGCCTTGAGAACAGAGCTGCGATCGGTATCGAGATCGAAGAACGCTATTGCGAGATCGCGGCCAGGCGCTTGGAGCAACGCATTCTGGACCTCGGCGCATGACGAGTCGCCTCCTCACCGGCGACTGCCGCGCCGTGCTCGCCACGCTCGAGCCCGACAGCGTCGACGCCTGCGTGACGGACCCGGCAGGAGTCGCCGAGTGAACCGCGCCGCGCTATTTAGCCGGGCCTCGGACGACTGGGAAACCCCGCCTGCGGTCTTTGACGCGCTCGACCAGGAGTTCGGATTCGAGATGGATGCCGCCGCCAGGCTGGACAACGCCAAGATGCAGCCCTGTCTCACGCCTGAGCAGGACGCGCTCGCGGTTGATTGGTCTGAGGCGTTCTGGGACGGCGACCGTGAGATCGCGCGGATCACTCGCGCCGCCGGAGTGCCCGCCCCGATCTGCTGGCTCAACCCGCCCTATTCGCGCGTGCGTGCGTTTATCGCCAAAGCTGCCGAGGAAGCCCGGAAGGGCTGTACGGTGGTCTGCTTGGTGCCCGCGCGCACCGATACTCGCTGGTGGCACGATCACGTCTGGGACAGGGATCAGCATTGCCCGCGCCAAGGTGTGGAGGTGCGGTTCCTCAAGGGGCGGCTGCGGTTTGTCGGCGCGGCGCACGGCGCCCCCTTCCCCAGCGTGATCGTGGTGTTCAGGCCGGCCATGCCATGACCACACGTCAGCCCAACCCCCAGCGCCCCGAGGCCCTGCTCTACGGGACGCCCGTGACGCCGCCGGCCAGCACGGACAGCTGGTGGGTCGGGCACCCACGAGAAGGCTTCATGGCCGAGGCCCAGGCGCGGTCGGCATCGATGTCCGCGCGGGACCGGGGGCCAGGGCGGCGCCCTGGCAGTCAGCGTGCCCCGGATACTCGCCTGGAGGTCGCGTGCTGACGTCGCGCGGGCGGGTCCTCGCGTGTGTTGTGGGCCTCGTGTGTGTCGTCGGCCTCTGGGGCATGGCGCTCACGCTGGCCTGGCTGGCGCTGGGGTGGTAGGCACCGTGCGCGGGGTGCTGCGTGTCCGGTGAGCCGATGACGCGCATCGACGCGATTCTCAACGGCATCCGCCGCGAGCTCCTGAAGCGACCGCAGGCCCTGGAGGGCGGCATGTCGGCGCTGCTGCTGACGTGCTACTTCGAGGGGGACACCTGGACGCCGAGACGGGTTGTCGTCCGCCCCGAGTTCAACACGCCGCCTCGTCGGCGTGCGCGCACGAAGTAGGATCAGGGCCATGCGCATTCGTGACGAATTAGAGCAGTATTCGCAGGCGCTAGAAGGTGGCCAGGTTCGGTCGCTCAAGCTGATGTGCTATTTCGAAGGTGACGCGTGGGCACCTGTCGAGGTCGTGGTATATCCGGAGTTTCGCAGTCCAGCCAAAGCAAATGACGCACCTCAATCCTAACCACACGCGACGGCACAAGAACGCCCACGGTGCGAAGTCGACGATCGAGACCAATACTGATCGCTCCCATATTGGTCGAAGTAAGCCCTGCAAGGACGGCAGTTGCTATCGGTGTCGACAAGACAAGGCCTTCCTGAAACGAAAGCGACGGCCCGCCCCGGCGAACACCGGCCGTTCGGTGAGAGCTGTGGATCTCTTCGCGGGCTGCGGGGGAATGAGCGTGGGATTGGAGGAGGCTGCGCGTCGGGCGAGGCGCTTTCTCGAGATCCCGTTTGCCATGGATGACGACGAGGACGTTCTCAAGGTCTACCAGATGAATTTCCCGGAAGCGGTTACCCGGGTGGGTGACATCGCCTCTCTCTTCGAGGGAGACCTGGGTGCGAGCAGGACGAGTGAGGAGTACAAGATCTCCAAGGGACTTGGTCGAATCGACGTTCTCCTCGGCGGGCCGCCTTGTCAGGGTCATTCGGACCTAAACAACCGCACACGACACACCGATCCCAAGAATGCCCTCTACCTCCGCATGGCACGCGCCGCCGAGATCCTCGCCCCGAAGGTGGTCGTCGTGGAGAACGTCGTGCCGGTCCAGCGTGACAGGTCCGACGTCGTCGGAGTCACGAGGGATGCCTTAGAGCGAGCCGGCTATCAGGTGGCTGGCCGAGTGATCGACCTGCGCCGAGTAGGAGTGCCACAGTGCCGTCACCGGTTCCTGTTAGTGGCCTCTAAGGTTGACGAGATCGAACCCATGTCGATGCTCGAGAGACTGGCCACGGGCATCAAGGACCATCAAGATCGGACGATCCGTTGGGCTATCGAGGATCTGATCGACGTGGATTCCAGCGCGGTTTATGACACCGCGAGCCGGCCGAGTACGGAGAACGCCAAGCGCATGGCGTACTTGTTCGCCAGGGGGCGGTATGACCTTCCCAATGTGAGGCGCCCGCGCTGCCACCAGAACGAGAGGCATACCTACAGGTCGATGTACGGGCGACTCGACTGGGACCGGCCCGCTCAGACCATCACCACCGGATTTGGCTCCATGGGTCAGGGACGGTACGTCCATCCAGGACGACAGCGAACGCTCACCCCCCACGAGGCTGCCCGGTTGCAGACGTTCCCGGACTGGTTCCGCTTCGGCGACGGTCCACACCGCCGCATTGTGCTCAGCAAGATGATCGGCAATGCGGTGCCTCCTTTGCTCATGGTGGTTCTCGGCACTGCCATCATCCAGGGGCTGGAGGCAGTCGAAGCGACCCCACGACGGAAGACGACGTGAGCCCGTCCCAGACGCCACCAGCGTCATCCCCTGGTGCACTCCGGCGCATGCTGGTGATGCGCCGTCGGGACACCAAGGCGGAGATGCAAATTAGGCGACTGCTCCATAGGCGTGGACTCCGCTACCGCGTCGACCGCCAGGTGCTCCCAGGGCTACTGCGTACGCGAGCCGATGTCGTGTTCGTCAGAGCCATGGTGGCGGTCTTCGTCGACGGGTGCTTCTGGCACTCCTGCCCGATCCATCGGACAAGGCCGACGGCTAATGCCAAGTGGTGGTCGGAGAAGCTCGCGGCGAACCGGCGCCGTGACGCCCGGGCCAATCGTGAGCTCCGCAAGGCGGGCTGGCACGTGGAGCGGGTCTGGGAGCACGAAGCACCAGCAGCGGCGGCGGCCCGCATCGCGAGGATCGTGCGGGCACGCCTTCGCCGTCGAACGCTAAGCAGCGAGGAAGGCTGTCTCAGCGGCCGCCTTGCGCGCGGGCTTGACGTAGCGACCCCACAGCTCGTCGGACCTCCGCCAGGGTGTGGTATCGGTCGGACATGAAAGCTGCCGTCATAGCCACGGGGCTCATCGCCTCGTCGTAATGTTCGGTGATCCAGGTCTTTCCGTTCTCAAGCTGACGCAGTCCGAGGACCGTCTCGACCATCTTCTGCTCGACCCACTCTCGAGTCGACGACTCGATCTTCGCCGCCTTCGTATCGTCGCCCTCGGGGTTGGCCCAAGCGTTGGTCGTGGCCAGAATCGCCTGGTAGCCGCGGAAGTCCCGGTTGAGGAGCAGTATATCGGCCGTGCGGCCATCGGTGCCCGCAAGGGCCGCCGCGCGGTCGTGTAGCCCGTTGCGGTTGCCCTTGACGATGGCGAAGTCTTCGGACTCCGTCTCGGTCACCCAGCGGGGGTCGAGCTTCAGGATTGTGGTCGTCTCCTCGGCAGGCTCGCCAGCCTGCTCGTCCACGTGGGACAATAGCGCACCGATTCCACGCCCCTGCCCCGTCCTGGTCCCGCGCTTCGGCTCCTTCCCCGGAGTAGGCTCGGTGACTGGTCCCTTGCCCGGACCAGCCCCGATCGCCTCTCCCCTTGCTTTGACTGCTCCTTCGGGATTCTGACGGAATCGACGGGGACGTAGCAAGTTCATCACTGCTCGGAGTCGATCCCGAATCCTCTTCGCGCGATCGGGATCCTCGGTCTCCAAACGAGCCTGCTCCTCCGCCATCGTCTGCCGAATCCGGTCGGGCAGTGCTACTCGAAACTGCTCGGCCCACAGCAGCCAGGCAACGCTCTCGAGCGCGGGGAGTCCAGAGACGAGTACATGCGCTCGAGCGAAGTCCGAGGTCACCGTGGTTCCCTTCGGCTCCAGCACGAAGCCGATGCGCGTCTTTCCGTAGAGCACACCGAGACGCGCGAAGAGGGGGTTGGCTTGGTTACTCGTCCGCCAGTCGTGAAGCTCGTTGTCGTGTAGGATGGCGAAGCTGCCGCCACTGGCAGTCCGGCTTGACACGTCCGAACCAGGACCCGTCGGAAGTACCCACCAGTGAAGATCTGCGGGCGGGATGGACTCAAGCGAGTTGCCCGCTAGCGGCACTACCCCACGCCAGCCCTCGCCCTGATTGTCGGCGGCTTTGTCCCAGATCTCTCCCGTGCCGTTGACGACAGAGAGGTTGAAAGACTTGCCGCCGCGCTTGCGCATCCGCTCAGCGGCCTTTTCCGCGGTGCTCGGCCAGTCGTCTTCCTCACCGGCGGGAACGCGCACCAAGACATCGATCCCGTTCTTGGACAATCGGAAGAACCGGGTGTTCAGGTACCGAAACAGCCAGCCTCTCGGTCGGCCCGATGGTACGAAGGTGTTGTCGCCGTCGATGTTGCCGAGGAACGTCACGACCGTCCCGGACCTCTGCTGATTCACGAGCTCAGGGTAAGTCGATTCCTCAGCGCTCACGACGATCTCGTCCGCGGGACCGAGGGGGATGAGGCCGTACTCGGCCCCGTTCCAGCCAACCTGCACCATCGTGCGCTCGTCGCCCTTGCACGAGCGAATTAGGATGCCCTTCTTGTGCCGGGTGGGACCGCTGATCTTCAGTCCCATCCCCTGGTTGCCCCGGAGGGACTGGTTTCCACCAGCGCCGACCACGGCAAGCGTGGTCGTGTAACGGTCCAGCTCCGACCGGTTCATGCCGTCGCCGTTGTCGGAGCAGCATGTGTACCACAGCCCAGTCTGACCGTGCAGGCTCCAGTCGACATCGAACTCGATACGACCACTGCTCGTGGAGCCGTCGGCGCGCATACGGCGCTCGACCGCCTCCAAGGCGTTCTTCAGGACTTCGCGGAATTCTTGGTTGGGAAGTAGCTCGGCCGCGAGCTTGTCAGCGATGAAGTCTGCGTTCGCGACGCGAAACATGTGTACCTCCTTCGAATGCGGCCCGCAGGCCGGTGTCGTCGGTGACCTCGACGATCTGGAGCAAGGAGGACTTGCGTCGTGCTCTCTCCCGATCGACTCAGTCGCTATCAATGTAGCACCTGTCGGGGCAGCTGTCCATGCGGAGCGCGGCGGTCGCGGACTATGCCACGTCAGAGAAGTTCTCTAGAGAGTGGGCGCTCGACACAGAAGGACAACGTCGGTCGATACAGCCCCCGCATAGATGTAAAGACATTCGGAAGCTCGGCCCGCCGCGCGTGCTAGGATAACTAGCGACAATCGAAGACGTGTTCGCGCCGGCCGAAGTGGAGAAGCCCGGCATCCTGCCTGACCGCAGGGTGCGGGGCTTTTGTCGTTTCAGGGCGCGCATGTCACGCACGGGAGGGTGCATGCCACGACAGACCGACACGCCGTTTGAGCAGCGCACCGGTCCGTCGCGCTTGGGTGACTCGCCGATGACGGACGGTCCTGTCAGGGCACGCGCCCATGCCCCCAAAGGCCCGCTCAAGGCGAAGCGTGGGAAGCGTGACCCCGTGCAGGTTCGCGACCCCATGGAGGCCCGTTGTACCGCCACCAATCGCCAAGGGCGTCGGTGTGGCAAGCCCGGCATCCCAGGGGGGACGGTCTGCCGGCTCCACGGTGGCGCGGCGCCACAGGTCCGGGATGCGGCGATGGCGCGGCTACGCAAACTGCAGTATCCCGCGATTGATCGCCTGGAACAGCTCATGCGGCAGACGGAGTTTCCCTCCACGGCGTATCAGGCCGTGAAAGACGTGCTCGATCGGACAGCGGGGAAGGCGCACGAGTCTGTCGCGGTGGAGATCGCTGGCGATCTCACCGTCGACGTGCGTATTCGCCAGGCGCGGACCGTGGTACAGCAACGGCTCGCGTCACTGATGGGACGGGCGTAATGGCGTCGGCCACGGTCGCGGTCCCCTCAGCCGCCGAGCACGCCGCCCTGCAGGACCTCATGGGGCCGCTGGCCGTGGATCCGCTCGGCTTCGTGCTCACGATGTATCCCTGGGGCGCGCCGGGGGCGTTGCAGCATCACGCCGGCCCCGACGTGTGGCAAACCGACTTCCTGACCGCGCTCGGTGAGGAGGTGCGTGCCCGCAACTTCGACGGCATCCATACCGTGATGCCGATTCGGCGGGCGGTCTCCAGTGGGCATGGGGTCGGGAAGTCGGTCATGGTGGCCTGGTTGGTGCATTGGCTGATGTCGACACGGCCGCACTGCCAGGGCGTCGTCACGGCCAATACGTCGGCGCAGTTGGTGACCAAGACCTGGGCGTCCATTCAGCGGTGGCTCACGCTCTGCCTCACGGGGCATTGGTTCGTCATCAATAACGCCCGCATGTACCACCCGGCTCACCCCACGTCGTGGTTCTGCACCCCGCAAACGTGCAAAGAGGAGAACTCGGAAGCCTTTGCCGGGCAGCACGCCGCCGACTCGTCGAGCTTCTACATCAACGATGAGGACGCCGCGATCGCCGATCGCATTCATGAGGTGGAAGAGGGCGGGCTCACGGACGGCGAGCCGTTCATCTTCCTGTTCGGCAACGCGACGCGCACGACGGGGGCCTTTCATCGGGCGGTCTTTGGATCCCAGCGGGACCGGTGGACGCCGACCGTGGTCGATAGCCGCGCGTCCCGGTTTACCAACAAAGGCCAGATTGCGGAGTGGATACAGGACTATGGCGAGGAGTCGGATTTCGTGCGGGTGCGGGTGCGCGGTCTCCCACCGACCGCCTCCGATCTCCAGTTCATTGATAGTGCGACGGTGCGGGCCGCGCAACAACGGCCCGTCGCGGCCCTTGGTGATGAGCCGCTGGTTTGCGGCCTCGACCTTGCCCGTGGCGGAGCAGACGAATGCGTGTTCTATTTTCGCCGAGGCGCTGATGCTCGCTCGATTGCGCCGATCCGTGTCCCTGGAGAGCACGCCCGCGACTCCATGCACCTGGTCACGCTGGCCGCAGATGTCCTTGATCGGCACTACGACGGCCGCAAGGTGGCGATGGTGTTCGTGGATGCCACCGGGGGCAGTGTCGGCGGGCCGATCGCGGATCGGTTGCGTCAGTTGGGACACCGGAACGTGGTGGACGTGCAGTTTGGCGGTCAGAGCCCAGACGCGACGATCGCCAATATGCGCGCGTACATGTGGTCGAAGATGCGTGACTGGCTCAGGGCTGGCGGTGCGATCAATGCCACGGCCGCGTTGGAGATGGACCTGACGGGTCCTGGCTACTTTCACGACAAGCAGGACCGGGTACTGCTCGAAAGCAAGGAACAGATGAAGAAACGCGGCATGGACTCACCGGATGATGGAGATGCCCTGGCGCTGACGTTTGCGCACGCGGTGGCCGCGACACCACCACTGGTGCATCGGCGGCCACAGGGGGGGCGGACATGGATGGCGTAACCGATCGAACGGACGGGGCCCGGCTCACCGGCGACGAGGCCTTGCTCCAGGCCGCAAAGGATGACTGGCGTCTGTCGGAGCAGGCCTTTGCGGAGCAGCGCGGCAAGGAGTTGGAGGATCTGGCCTTTGAGTCCGGCGAGCACTGGACCGAGGCCGACCTGGCCTTCCGGAAGGAGCAGCACAAGCCCGCCTTTGTCATGGACCAGATCAGCCAGCAGGTGGCGAAAGTCACCAACCAGCCCGTGCATCGCATTGTCGTCACGCCAAACGGCGGCGGGGCGGATCCCAAAAGCGCGGAGTACTGGCAGGGCATCTGCCGGCGCGTGGAGAACCTGTCGGGCGCGGAGGCGGTCTACAAGTGGGCACGGATGCACGCGATCAAGATGGGCCGCGGCTTCTGGCGCGTGCGGGCCGACTACTTCGGGCAGACGGCGATGCGGCCGGACGGCAAGTACGATCTGTCCGCCTTCGAGCAGGATCTCCGCATCGAGCCCATCCTCTATCAGCACAACGTCCATCCCGACCCGCGCTGCCGCATGCTCGACTACTCGGACCAGCGCTTCTGCATCCTGACGGAAGACCTCCACTGGCCGGAGTTTGAACGGCTCTATCCTCAGGCGACGCACACCAGCCACGCCTCGCTGCTGAGCAGTACGTTCGAGACGGTGGCCGCGGGGCTCCCGACGTGGGCGACCGAGAAGACCATCCGCGTGGCCGAGCGCTACTACGTCACCGACGAACGGGTCACGCTGTGCGTGGTGGAATACACGGCGGCGCGCGACCTCCGCCAACATGTCGTGCGGAACGTGATTCGCGCAGACGAGAAGAAGGACTATCCCACCGCCACCGTGCTCAAGGAGCACACCTTCCACGTGCCGACGGTGAAGTGGATGAAGTACACGGCGGCCGAGGTGTTGGAGACGGCGGACGTGCCAGGGCGGTTTATTCCCGTCGTCATGATCACGGGCGAGCGCCGGATGATCGAGGGCCAGCAGGACTTCCGCGGCATGGTGCGCATGGCGAAGGGGCCGCAGCGGCTCGTGGACTTCATGGAGTCGCGCCTAGCCGAGATCGTGGACCTGGCGGCGTATGACTCGTGGGTCGTCGCGGTGGAGTCGACGCAGGGCTTCGAAGAGATCTGGGATACCGCGCATCAGGACCGCCCGTCCCGGCTGCCGTGGAACAAGGGCGCGGCCGGTGACCCGAACCCCAGGCCGGAGCATGTGACCGTGGCGCCAGCCGTGCAGGGCATTGCGTTGGCGTCACAGCGGGCGTCGATGGCGTTGCGGCATGTACTGGGCGTGCCGGACGTGACGCCGGACGAGTTGAAGCCCGAGCAGAGCGGGCGGGCGATCCGGGCCCGGCAGCAGGAGCAGGAGCAGACGACCAGCCACTACGCGGAGAGCACGGCCTCGGGGATTCGCCTCACGGGCCGGATCATCCTGTCGATGGGCCGCGAGATCTACGACGTGCCCCGGATCCTCCGGATCAACGGCGTGGATGAGCAGCCGATGGAGCTGGTCGCCTACAGCGGGCCGGGCCAGCAGCCGCAGGCGGCCGCGATGGCCCACCAGGGCCAGCCGCAGGACGGGCAGGCGCCGCAGGGCCAGCAGGGGCCGCAGGCCCAGATGGCGCACATGCTGGATGTGTCCGCGGGCGACTTTGACGTGTCCGTGTCGGCCGGGCGGGGCTACGGCAGCGCGCGTCAGGAGACCGTGGAGCAGGTCACGGCGCTGGTGCAGGCGTTTCCGCCGATGGCGCCCAAGGCGATCCCGGTCATCCTGAAGCACAGCGACTTCCCCGGCGCGCTGGAGTTGGCGTCGAAGATGGATCCTGGTGAGGACAGCGGCATGGTGCCCCGTGCCCAGGCGGAGCAGGCCCAGCAGGTCATTGACCAGCTCACCGCGACGATCACGGAGCTGAGGCAGCAGGCGGAGCGCCAGCAGGCGGCGCTGCAGCAGAAGGCCCACGCCGCGCAGCAGGAGCAGGCCACGCGGCTCCAGATCGAGCAGGCCAAGCTGCAGGCGGAGATCGCCATCGCCCAAGCGAAGCTGGAGGCGGAGATGACGATGCAGCGGATGCAGATCCACGCAGACCGTGAGAAGGCGCGCCTGGCGGCCGAGGCGGCGACGGCACAGGCGGCCCGAGCCGAGGACCAGCGATGACCCCGACCGGCGTCCACTCACGCCGCACGCTGGCCCGACAGGTCGTGCCAGCCGTCGATGCCGCGCTCCAGAATGAGCAGTTGACCCGGCAGCGGGTGACCGCGTTGGAACAGTGGGCGCAGACGTTCATGTCTCGCACCTGGTGGGAACGGTGGCGCTGGCTGGTGCTCGGGCGATGAGGCCACGGGCGCAGACGGCGGTGCCCATGGAGCCTCGCGCGCACGAGACGTTCCCTGACTGGCTGGCCCGCCTGCACCTGGACCAGTTTACCGGGCCCGTCCTTGTGCATTTCCTCCACGGGCGCCCGAAGTGCGTGGAGGTGTTCGCCGAGTGCGTACGACTTGACAACGCGCCCTCCGTCAAGCAGACTTGATACGCTGAACGACGCTCGCCCCGCGTGATGGCGAGCCGCGACGACAGACGCGGAACTCAAGAGCCTCGATGGTTCCGGCAACGGGATCAAGGCCGACTCTCAGCAGTGCACGGACTGCAGGGGCCGGTCTTTTTTTATGTCCGAAAGGCGACATGGCTGACCCACAGATCGAGACGCCGGCCCAGACGCCGGCTCCAGCCGCTGTCGTCGACACGCTCGACGCCTTCCGGGCCACGGAAGAGGCGAGACCGAATCTGGATGCCGCGTCGCCCGCGTCGGCGGCGCCAGCACCGCCGATCGACGCAATGACGCCCACCGCACCCGCTCCCGCGGCGCAGGCGGCCACCGCCGCGGCGGAGGCGAACAGTGTCATCCCGGATGCGGAGGTCTCGGAGGCCGCGCGCACCCTGCGGAAGAACCGCGTGGAGGAGCGCAAGGCCAGGATTCAAGGCGAGATCAACGAGCTGGTGGCCCAGCGCAACCGGATACGTGATGAACTGGCACGCGCGCCACGTGTGCCGCCGTCGGCGGTGGCCGACGTTAAGCCCTCCACTGAGCGTCCCGCTGGTGATCCCAGCGATCCCGAACCCACCCTCGCGTCCTTCCAGGCGGCCCACCCGGATCATCCGGATCCGTATGCCGGCGTGATCGAGGCGCGGTTGGATTGGAAACTGCGACAACGAGACCGGCAGGTTGACGCGACGCGTCAGCGTCAGCAGGCCGATGACCGGTTCACGCGTGATCTGAGCACGTTCGATACGCGTGCGGCAGCCCTCCGCGCGAGCCATAGCGATTTCGACGCGATCGTCAGCGATCTGCCCATGACACCTCTGGTGGTGGAGATTCTGGGCGCCGAACACGGGCCGCAGTTGGCCTACCACCTCGCGAAACATCCGGAGCGACACCGCGAGTTGGAAGCCATGCCCCTGCCGCGTGCGCTCTTGGCCGTGGGCGCGATCACCGCGCAATTTGCGGCGGCTCCCGTGGAGACAGCCGCGCCCGTATCCCACGCCCCGCACCCCCATACCCCCACGGGCGCGGCGGCAAGTCTCGCTGGGAAACGCGTCTCGGACGTGGGCTCGCTCGACGAGTTCCGCGCGTTCGAGGACGCGATCATGACCGGCCGGAGATAGCGCGATGGCACATAGCTTCCTCACAGACGACGTGGTCTCGTGGAAGTCGCTGGACTTATTCGAGAACGCGCTGGCGGTCCTCAAGCGGACCAATCGGCGGTTCGAGGGCATCTTTGGGCCGCATGGCGGGTCCAACCGCAGCGACACGATCCGCGTCCGGCAGCCAAACTTCGTCACGGTGCGCACGGGGTGGACGGCGTCTTGGCAAGACCTCGACGAGCAGTACGTCAACCTCGTCATCGATAAGCCCTTGGGCGTGGACATCAAGCTCACCGACAAGGAAATGGCGATGGACCTCACGAACCAGGGGGTCCAGATCATGAAGCCGGTCTTGAACCACCTGGCAAGCCAGGTGGACCTGTACTGCGTCCAGGAGCTTGGCCGGTCCCCGAACTACGTGGGCACGCCAGGCACGACCCCGAGCATGTTGAGCACGTACCTGGATGGCCAAGCCCTGCTGAGTGACTACGGCTGCCCCATCGACGATGAGATCACGGTGGCGGTGAGCCCGCAGATGGACGTGGACATTGTGGACGCCTTGAAGGGGCTCTACCACGACGACACGTCCCTGAAGCGGCAGTACCTCCAGGGCACGATGCGCAAGGCGGCCGGGCTCACGTGGGCGCGGACGCAGCAGACCCGGACGCACGCCACCGGCTCGGCGGCGGGCGGCGGGTTGGTCAAGGGCGCGGCCCAGTCGGGCGCGTCGGTCGTCGTTGACGACTATACCGTGACGCAGACCGGCGTGCTGACGCAGGATGACATCGTGGCCTTCGATGGCTGCTACGCCGTCAATCCCGTCACGAAGGCCTCCACGGGACGGCTCAAGACGTTCCGGGTCATCGCGGCGGTGAGCAGTGACGCCACGGGGGACGCGACGATCCCGATCGAGCCGGCCATTGTGCTGACGGGACCGAATAAGAATGTGACCGCCGCCCCGGATGACGACGGCAAGGTCTATCAGTTCGGGAAGGAGACGGACCACGCCTCGACGACGGCGCGGCAGGGCCTGATGTGGCACCCGCTGGCCATCGCCACGGCGTTTCAGCAGCTGGAAAACCCCAACGGCGAAGGCGCCAAGGGCCGCACGGTCACCGACACGAAAAGCGGGATCTCGATTCGCTATACCCGCGCGTGGGACATCGACGACGCGGTCTGGAAACTGCGGTGGGACGTGTTCATGGGGGTCAAGCTGATTCGCCCCGAGTGGACGCTGCGCGTGCAGTCGGGGTCGTAGTCATCCGTGTGGGCTGGGGGTGGCAGGACGACCCTGCGGCCCCCAACCGTGTTGTCCAGGAGTGTGGCTCATGGGATTTCCGTGCTGGCGGTATCACGCGACCGAGCCTCGGCGCCGCGTCGTGAACGAGGCCGAGGCATCGGCGCTCGGAGCGGGCTGGTGTGATTCGCCAAAGACGGCACAGACGGCACGCGCCGCGACGCGGGTGGCCGCGCCGCCTGTGGCGACGGATCCGCCAAAGACGGCACGCGCCGCGAAACGCGCGGCGGGATAGTGGGTCGCCGTGGCGACGATCCGCGATCTCCTCACGGATAGCCTGAAGACGATCGGCGTCATCGAGGCCGGTGGGACGGCGACCGCGGCCGACGCGGCCGATGGCCTCACCGCCGCGCGGCGGCTCCTGGACACGTGCAACGCGAACCGGCTGTGCGTGGGGGCCGAAGCCCGGTCCACGTACCCCTGGCCGGCGGCGACGCGTGCGCGCACGCTGGGGCCGACCGGTGATCTCGTCGGGACGCGGCCCCTGTGGCTCGCGGGCGCCAGCGTGATCCCGGCCGGTCAGACCGATGAGATGCCGATGGGCCGGCCGCTGACGCGGCGGGCGTACGCGGAGATTCCCGACAAGACGACGGCCGGGCCGTCGTTCACGCGCTACCACTACGAGCCCACGTTCCCCAACGGCACGGTCACGGTGTATCCGGTCCCGACCACCGCGTCCACGTTGGTGGTCTATGCGCCCGTGCCGCTCACGACCGCGGTGACGTTGGCGACACCGCTCAGCTATGCCCAGGGCTACGAAGAGGCGTTGCAGTATGCGCTCGCCAAGCGCCTGGCACCGGTGTTCCGGCAGCCGTGGAGCGCGCTCTTGGAAGGGCTACTGCAGGAGGCGATGGCCACTATCCGGCGTGAGAACACGCGCGGGGCATCCCGCCGCAATGACCCCGCCCTCGTCGGGCGCGGCGGGTCCTTCGCGATGCACGCGGGGAGATTCCGGTGACGCGCTGGGGCTTCTGCGGCGGCTCGTACGTGGATACGTCACCGACGGTGGCGGTGGATGCGTGTGAAAACTGGCTCCCGGAAGTCGTGGCCACCCCAACGGCCAAGGCGCGCGTGGTGCTCAAGGCGCGGCCGGGGCTGACCCGGTTCGCCACGGCGGGCGCGGGCCCGCACAGGGCGGCGCTCTGGGAGAACGGGCGGGCATTCGTCCTGAGCGGCGACACGCTGTACGAACTGTTCACCGACGGCACGGCGACGTCACGGGGCCGGGTGGCGTACCGCACGGGCGAGCCCGGCACGCTCCACGGGAACGGCACTGGTGGCGGCCAGCTCCTGATCATCTCCGGGGGGCGGGGCTACATCTTGACCCTGGCCACGAATGCGCTGGCGCCGATCGTCGACGCGGGCTTCCCTGCGGATGTGGTGCAGGGCTTTTACCTCAACGGCCACTTCGGCGTCATCGCGCGCGCCTCGCGGACGTTCGCGATCTCCGCCCCGTTCGACGGCACGGCCTGGGCGGCGCTGGACATCAGCGAGAAGTCGAAGACGACGGACAACCTGGTCGGGTGCCTGGTCGATCAGGACGCCAGTGAGCTGTGGTTGATCGGGCACCAGCGCACGGAAGTGTGGTGGTACAGCGGCGCGGCGGGTTTCCCGCTCGAGCCGGTGCCAAACCTGATCGTGCCGACGGGCGGCGCGGCGGGGTACGCCTGGATCCCGGTGGGTGGGGCCGTCTATGGGCTGGGACAGAGCGTCGAAGGCGGGGTGCGGGTCGTGCGCATGCAGGCCGGCTATACCCCGGAACGCCTCTCGACGCATCCGATCGAGGCCGCGATCCAGTCCTATTCGACGGCGGACGTGGCCGCGGCGACGGCGTGCGCGCTGGACTGGCAGGGCCATCGGATCTACGCGCTCACGATCCCGAATCAGGCGACCTGGATCTATGACGAGACGACCGGATTCTGGAGCCGATGGACGTACTGGAATACGGCCACCGCCACGGCGGAGCCGTTTCTCGGCGCCACGCACATGTTCGCGTTCGGGACGCATCTGCTGGGCTCGCGCGCCGACGGGAGCGTGTATCAGCTCTCCGAGACGGCCTACGACGACGCCGGGGACGCGATCCGGTGCGTGCGGCGATCGCCGTATCTCAGTGACGGGCCGCATCGCCTGGTGCATACGCGGCTGTGGTTCGACATGCACACCGGCGTGGGCCTGACGACCGGGCAGGGCCGCGCCCCCGTTGGCCTCGTGCGCTCCTCCGATGACGGGGGCCAGACGTGGAGCCCCACGCGCGACGTCGACCTGGGCGCGATTGGCAGATTCCGTACGCAGGCGACACTCCGCCGGCTGGGATTGGCCGGGGTCGGGGGGCGCGTCTATGAACTCGTGATCACGGATCCCGTGGTGCGGGCCATCGTGGACGCCGACGTTGAGGTGGCGCCGGATGTCGACCGACGGGCGGGGGTGGCGTGAGTGGCTGAACACGTCCCGGTGCGCGAACGCGTGATTGCGGAGCCACGGACCGGCCGGCTGGTCGCGACCTGGCTCGATTTCTTTCAGCGCATTGGCCAGAGCTATGGCACCTGGGTGCCCGTCCCGTTCGTCGCCGCGTCGTTTACCGGCACGGGCGCGATGACCTGGACCGTGGCGGCGGCCGATCAGGTCACGTTCGCCTACTGCCTGATGGGGAAACGGCTGGAGGTGGCCTTCGTCATCGCACGCAGCACGGTCGGGGGGACGCCGGGCCCCGCGCTCCAGATCGCGATCCCGGGGACGGATCGGCAGGGGCAGGCGCTGGTCGCGGCGACGGACATGCGCGCGTCGGTCTGGATCGACCACCACGGCACGCAAGCGATAGGGGTGGCGGCCGTGGCGGCCGGCGGCCGGATGATCACCGTGCAGCGCGTCGACGCCGCGCCCTTTGCCGCCGCCACGCACGCCACCAGCGTGGCGGGGCAGATCGCCGTGGAGGTGCAGTGACCGCACGCGTGCTCCCGCGCGACGAGTGGCCGCGGCTATGCGGCACCGAGCTGGCAGAGGTCTGGCCCCATCTGGCGTCCTCGGCGCGCGTCGTCGTGGTGGAGGACGAGGCCGGCGCCATCGTCGGGTGTTGGGCGGCGTTCTGGCAGGTCCATGTCGAGGGCCTCTGGATTGCCCCGGCGCACCGTGGGCGGTCCGGGGTGGCCCGCCGGTTACTCGCCAGCATGCGCCGCGTGCTGGGATCCCTCGGCGCGCGGACGGTCGCCACCGCCGCCGTGACCGATGACGTGCGTCGCCTCTTGGCCCGCGTGCACGCCACCAAACTACCCGGGGATCACTATGTGGTCTCGCTTGTGGAGGGGAGATAGATGCCAGCAGCCGTCGTCGGCGCACTCATTACCGGCGGCGCAGTGGCCGGCTCCACGATCTACGGCGCGAAGAAGGCGTCGAACAGCAACGACCGGGCCACGGAGGCGCAGCTTCGGGCCAATCGCGAGGCGTTGGCGTTTGAACGGGACCGGTACGAGCAGGAACGCGACCGCTACGACCAGTGGCGCGCGGGCCTCAACACGGCGCGCCCGGAGCGGCGGGCGCCGTCGTCGGTGGGCGACGTGTTCGGGGCGGGCGCCCTCGTGGGCCAGCGGCCGCCGATGACGCTGGGGCAGGCACGACAGCCGTCGAACCGGTCGATGTCTGGCGGGTCGATGCCGGGCGGCGGTCCGCCGCCGATGCGCCTCGGGGATGCGCTCGGATCGTCGCGCGGCGGCGGCCAGGGCGGCGTACGGATGCTGATCGCGGGCGCCGCGCGGGAGGTCCCGGCGGCCTTTGTCGACACGTGGAAAGCGCGTGGCGCGCAGGTGGTCAACTGACATGCCCACCGTGGATGGCGTCTACCTCACCGACGACGAATACCGCGAGGCGATCGGCGAGTACGGCGACCTGGCGTCCCAGTACCGGGATGAGGTGAACGCGGGCCAGCGCGACAAGCTCGACCTCGATCAGGCCGTCATGATTGATCGTGACCGCGCGTCCTGGGAACAGCGGCTCCGGGAAGAAGCCGAGACGGCGGGCGTGACCTACGACCCCTCCGATCTGGAGGGCGTGATACGGCAGGTCAGCTACGCCAGGAACGCGGGGCGCGACCCCGCGGACTTCATCCAGCACCAGATCGGGAACTACGCGCAGCGGGGGGCCCAGACACCGGGTGGCGGCGAGGCCGGCGGTGATCCCCCGATGCGCCTGGGTGACGCGCGGGGGCCGGGGGGCGGGCCGCCGCCAATCCGCCCCTACGGGCAGACGTTCGCGGCCCCCACGCTGGCGGACGTGCGGGCCAGTCCCGGCTTCCAATTCCGGCTCGGCGAAGCGCTGCAGGCGATCGAGCGGAGCGGGCTCGCCAAGGGCACGTACTTTACGGGCCAGACCGCGCGGGCGCTCCAGGGCCGCGCGGCCGATCTCGCCGCGGACGAATACCACAACCTGTTCGGGCAACAGCTCGCGGGCTATGAGACGAACCGCTACACGCATTTCCGCAATGAGGACGGGCGGTACGGCAGCCAGCGCACCAACCGGATGGACGATGTTGGCATCGCCGATGCGAATCGCCGCTTCGACTTTGACGTGATGGATAGGAACCGGAACTTCGGCCGTGCGCTGACCACCGATCAGTGGGGGCGGGGCACCGATGTCTGGAACATGGACCGGACGGACACCAACGACGAATGGGATCGCTACTACCGGGGCAAGGCACTGGAGCGGCCCCCGTATCCGAGCGGCTAGGAGCCGACATGAGCACCATTGGCGAACTCCTGGCCCGGAAGGGCGCGATCGAGGCGAACCGGCACCGCGCCAGCGGGCAGATCTGGGGACAGGCCATCGGGCAACTCGGCCAGATCCCCGGCCAGGCCCTCGCGCAGTATCAGCAGATCCGGGACGACGGGCAGGCGCAACGCGACCGCGAGCAGCTGCGGGACGTGCGGACCGCGCAGATCGGCAACGTCGACGCCAACACGGCGGCGACGCTCAACGCGACGGCCGCCACCCAGCAGGCGATGGACGAGACGGGGCGCGCGCGCCGCGCCCAGATCAACGTGGAGGAGGGCCTGCGGAAGGTGTTCACTGGCGGGCAGCGGCCGTCCCTGGAGGTCCTGACAGACATAGCTGGGCCGGAGCGTGCCCAGAAGATCATGAACGGGTTTGCAACCTTGGACGTGTTGCAGGCGCAGGGCGACGAGGTGCGGCTCGCCAATGACGAGGTGAAGCGGTACTTCTCGGGGAGACTCGCGCAGGGTGTGATGGCGCTCCCGACGGACCTGCAGGCGGACTCGTGGGCGCTCATCCGGCAGGCCGCCATTGATGCGGGGCTGGGCCATGACGCGTCGATTCCCGAGGCCCTGTCGCAGCCGTGGTTGGAACAGATCGCGCAATGGGGGGACCCGCCGGCCGCCGCCGCGGACGACCCCTACAGCGACGACGCGTACGGGAAAGCGTTGGCGCGGTATGCGGAGCTCCTGGGTCGCCCGCTGACCTCGGAAGACGAGCTCGACTTTCGGCGGCAGTTCACCGATGCCGGCGCGTCACAGGCGGCCGTGCTCGGCCGGCAGCGCGACGACGAGATTGCGGCGGGCATTGCCGAGGCGATCGAGCGAGGCGAGCAACAGCCCACCTTGACCGGCCTGCGGCAGCACACCGCCGGGGTGCGGAACGAGCTCGCCGAGCGCGGGTACGACCTGACGGCCGCGACGCAGGACTGGACGGCGATGTCCACGCACCTCCGCACGCTCAATAGCGCGACACAGGTGCGGCTCCGCCAGGCCACCAGTTTCGCGGCCGAGTCACTCGATCTCGTCGATAGCCTGATCGACAAGTGGGACGCCGGCCAGTTTCCGGTGCTGAACAAGGCCCGCTTGGCGGCGGCGAAACAGGGCGTGCTCGGCCCCGAAGCCCAAACGATCGCCACGGAGTTGGACGGCCTGTTTACGGATCTGATTTCGGAGCTTGCGGTGGTCTATCGCGGGGGGCTGAGTCCCACCGACTCCTCGATTGAGCTGGCGCGCGACAACCTCGAATCCGACTGGAGCGCCCCCGTGATGCGGAACATGGTGGGCCTGTTGCGTCGGCAGTTGCGCGTGCGGGTGAACTCGCTGGCGACCACGGGTGTCGCGGGCACGCCGACCAACCTCTACGACCGGGCGCAGCCGACGATGGACGTGGAGACCGGCGAACGCACGATGCCGCCACCGCCGGCCCCGCCGCGCGTGCGCGAGACGGGCGGGAACGGCCTGTCTGATCCGTTGGGGATTCGCTGATGGCGCAGCAGACCCTCGCGCAACGCGTGCGATCACGGCATCCCGGCGCGTATGACGACTTGAGTGATCAGGCGCTCGAGCAGGCGGTGATCGCGAAGTATCCCGGCACCTACGACGATCTGCCGCGGACGACTGGAGCTGGACTGCGCCCGGAGTGGCTGATGTCGCCTTCGCAGCCCCGCGCCTCGGTGGGTGAGACGGCAAGGGACGTCGTCGGCGGGTTGCGATCCACTGTGGCGCGCACGGTCTTTGGCGGCGGCGATCTCGTCAGGCAAGGGCTTGGAATGGAGCGCGTGATCGACCGGCCAGAAGTGCAGGCTTGGATGACGGCGCCGGACAGTACGGCTGGGCGCGTCGCTTCAGCCGTTGGTGACGTCGCGCAGTTTTTCTTGCCGACTGGTGCTGTTGGGAAGGTTAGGCAAGGCGCGGAGATCGTGAAGGCTGGTGCTTTGACGCTGGCACAGACTGGCGATCCGGCGACAGCCGGCGTGTCGGCCGGCATTACCGCGGTCGTTCCTGGTGTTGGGGCGGCACGAACATTCTCGCGAAATCTTCAGGCGAGTGCCGAGAAGAGTATGACGCAGGCGCTCGGGGCCACCACGCGCCCACTCAAAGCTCAGGCTGCCACGCTGGCCCCTCAAATGTTGGCGCGTGGCACGCGCGGGACACGTCGCACGATGCTGGATCAAGCAGAGAAGGCGGTGTCAACGCTCGGCGACGAACTCAACGCCGCCTATGACGCTGCGGCGGCTTCTGGCGAAGCCGTGTCTGGTGCCACGGTGCGACGCACGGTCACGCGGGCGGCCGAGACGTTTCGGGTGCCCAACGCGGCGGGGTCTCGTGTGGTGATCCCAGGCGCCGAACCCATCGTGCAACGTCTGCAGGCATTAGACGAGTTTATCGGCACCCTCGGAGACGACATCCCGGTCAATCACGCGGCGCACCTCAAGCGCACATGGGACGACATCGCCTCATCGGCTGGGCTGTTTGGGTCCGACTTGGCCAGCGCGACAGATAAGGCCGCGGCCCGTGCGTTCAAGGCGGCGTCTGACAGTTTCCGGACGTTGCTCAACACCAATCCGACCTTGGCTGCCCTGAATAAAGAGTTGAGTTTTCAGATCGGACTCAAGAAGGTGCTCAAGGCCACCGTGAGTAGGACGCAATCGCAGTCGAGTGGTCTGGTGGCGGCTGGGTTCGGGGCCGCTGGCATGGCGGCTGGGGTCGCGAGTGGGGACAGCCTCTTGGATCGTCTGGAGAAGGGGGCGCTGGGTGGGTTGGCCGCGAAGCACCTGGTCAAGATCGTGCAGTCGCCGCATTTCCGCACGTCCGTCTCGGCCCCACTGAAAAAGCAACTGGCAGACGCGTTGGCGTCTGGACGCACGGGAAATCTTATGGCGGCTTTGTCTCGGATCTCGGCGGCGATGCCGGGGCAGCTATCCAGTGCCATAGGAGCCACGCGATGAGCATCGCCTGGATGAGTCCCAATGAGGGGTGCCGCTCGTACCAAAGCGTTACCCAAATCGGCGTGATGAACGCGAAGGCGATTCCGATGATCCAGAGCCAGATGCGATCAAGCCAGGGCGGCAGGGCTACGAGACGAAAGATGACGAACCTTAGCAGAACTGCAATGGACAACGGGAGTCCTATGGCTACCTCAAAGCTCACAGTCGAAAGTGTACCACCAGCGGTCTCCGGCGAGGACGGCAATCAATGAGCGCCACACTGGCTCCTCTGACGCGCCGGCAGGCGGTGGATGGGAACGGCAAGCCGATCCCCTCGGCCCGTCTCTTTTACTACGACGCCGGCACCAGCACGAAAAAGGACACCTTTACCACCAACGCCCTGGCGGTCGCCAACGCCAATATTGTGTTGTCTGGGTTTATAGAGCGGGAGTCAGGGGCGTCGAATCCACCACAAAACGAGCGCCCCGTACAAGACGTACTGCCAGCCAGGTGAAATGAAGGCATCAACGATAGGCCCAAGTGTGAGGTCGTAGATGAAAGCAAACATGCCAACGAATACAGCTAGCCCGACAAGGATGAAGAACGACCTCGCCGACGCGATCGCGAGCGGGAATATCGAGCGGATTACGGGGCAGGTGTCTCGGCTGTCGGCCGCGCTCGGATCGCGTTTACCACTGCCAGCAGAAGCGCGGCCGTGATGATGCCATATTCAACTGGTCGCGTGTCGAGGGCCTGCTCAAGCGCATCAGCGAAGGATTGCAGCCACGCTGGCGCGAATTGGTTCTGCGCCCAAACCCCGAACAGGGAGATGGTGAGCACGATCGTGAGCCACCACTTGACGAACAGATACCCCCAGAACAGCGGACGCGCACGGCGCGCCATGCGGGCATCGAGACGAGCGAGCCAGGCCACATGTCGCAGCGTATCACCGTCTGCCCTGGTTGTCAGGGCACGTCGGCTTCCCCAGATGGAGCGTTGGTAGATGGGATCAGCCAGAGATCGGCACCGGACGTCTTCCGCTGGGTCGGCGCCTGACGGGAGCAATCGCCAGGGAGCGCGGCCACCAGATTTCGACTGGGTGATGGCGCGCCACGCGTGTTCGCTCGGCGCCTGGCTGGAACGACTGTATGCCGGCGCGCGGCGGAACGTCGAGACGCGCATGGCGCTTCGTCACGAACTCCGTGACACCGGCCCGATCGAATGCACGGACGTGCCGGGGGGCTTTGCGGTCTCTCGCTGGCTCAGCGAGACCGATACCCATGTCGTCGTCCGCGTCCGGATCGATGGCCAGTGCCTCCGCGTGGAGGGCTCTGGGATCGACGTGCAGTTTGCGGGCACGCTCACGCTCACGGATGCGGGGACGTGTCGGCTCTTGGTGGACGGTGAGGCGTTGGACGAATGGCACGTATTACGACGGGCGTTCGAGCGCCTGTTCTTTGATCTGTAATGGCGGTCGCCCCGCTCCTGCCACAGTTGTTCGGCCGCGCGACGGACGCCAATAGCGAGACGCTGTCCGGGGCGCGGTTGTACGCGTACGCGGCCGGGACGTCCACGCCGAAGAACACGTATCGCGACGCGGCGCTGGCCACGCCACACGCCCATCCCGTGGTGGCCGACAGTGGCGGGTCTTTCGCGGACATCTTTCTCGCCACGGGGGCGTACCGGTTGGTCCTGACCGACAGCGCAGGCGTCACGATCGGGACGCGGGACAGCTACACCGCTACGCCGGTGGGGCCGACGTCGCTGTTCAAGACGGGCACCTACGCCGTCACGACAAGTGACGGCAGCGACGTGCTGATTGCCGCCGATGCGTCGGGCGGGGCGTTCACGATCACGCTGTACACGGCGGCCGGGAATGCGGGCCGCCGTGTCTGTATCAAGAAAACCGATCGCTCCGCGCATGCCGTGATAATCGACGGATCGAGCGAGGACACGATCGATGGGGCGCGCACCGTCACCCTCTCCCAGCCCTATGACGTGGTGTGGATGGAATCGGACGGGACGAGGTGGCACGCGATCGTGCCCGCGAACGACACGACCGACGAAACCCACAGCGCGCCGTCGATCAGCGCCGGCACGCTGACGCTGGATCTCGACGTGTCGCGGGTGTTCCGGGTCTCGCTGGATGCCGACATCACGACGCTCACGCTGGCGCACGTGCCGGACGCGACCCGGCGGGCCATCATCGAGGTGCAGCTGACCGGCGACGGCACGGCGCGGACGTTCGTCTGGTTGACGGGCACCGTCCGGTGGCCGGGCGGGGTGGCGCCGACGCTCACGAGCACGGCTGGGCAGCGGGATTGGTTTGTTCTCTGGACCGACGATGGCGGGACGACCTGGTTCGGTTCCGTCGTGGGGCAGGACTACTGATGGGGCGGTTCCTGCGCGGGCACGCGCCGGCGCAGCCGACCATCGTCACCTACAGTGGCGCGGCCAGTGGCACCCATGACTTACAGGCCGGGCCGCTTGCGCTGACCACGCCCGGCACCTACATCCTGACGTTCGGCCGCGGCGGGTGCCGGGTCCTGGTGAAGGGCGTGGCCGGGGGCGGGGTAGGTGGGAGGGGTGCATCAGGATACGGCGGTGGCGGCGGCGGCGGCGGCGGCGCGGCGAATCTGGCCGGCGTCGAGGTCCCAGTGGTCGCCGGGGAGTTCACGGCGCGGGTCGGTGCCCGCGGGGATGACACCGCCGATCAGATGACCTGGTGCAAGAACCCGACCAGCGCGTTCATTATGCAGCTGGACGGCGGGGGCACTGGCAGAAGGGCCCCTGATGACTCAGGAGGAGAGAGTAGTCAACGCGGGGCCGGTGGGGCCAGCGGCGCACCGCTGGTGGGCGGTGGGGTCAGCGGCGCATCTGGTGGAAACGGCGGCACGCGTGGCAGCGGTGGAGGCAACGGCGGGGCGGCGGGCGTCTGGCCCGGCGGCGGCGGCGGGGGGGGTGGCGCCGCCTCGGGCGGGGGTGGCTCCGGCGCGGGCGGGGGCCGTGGCTCCAACGTAACCGGGGGACAGGCGAGCGGTGGGGACGCCGGCGGCGGCGGGAATAGCGGCCATCCGCCGACACCCGACACCACCAACTCGGCGGATCCGGGCGGAGGGCAATCCATCAGTACTGTCGGCGGCAGCGGCGGCGCGGGCGGTGGGATCGCACCCGCGCAGCTGGGCATCGCCGGCACGGACTACTACGGCGGCGGCGGCGGCGGGGGCGGCGGCGCCGAATCTGGTGGTGGGAGCGGCGGCGGTATCGGCGGGATTGGGGTGCTGGTCATCGCGTTGGTGCCAGGGACCTAGGGGGCGGCCCGTGTTCGAGTACACCACGGTGAACGTGCTCACGCTCCTGTCGATCGTCTTCGCGGTCGGGATGATGCTCGTCAGCGTCACGCGGTTCGTGACTCACATCGTGCAGACCTTGGCGCAGCTCTCGGCCACGCTCTCGACGGTGACATCGACCTTGGCCGAGCTGCATCAGCACATGGTGGCGGCGTCGGCCAAAAACGAGCAGGCCTTTCAGAAAGTTCTGCTGCGATTGGAATTGCTCGTCGGACTGGAACGCGCGGTGTCCGGTCAAATTCTCGCTGGAGGACCTGCTGCGATGGGCACGCGTGGAGCAGGGGGGATAACGCCGTGACGTTGACCCTCGAACTCTGGCAGGCCGGCGCGCTCTTCGGGGCGTACGGGGGCGCGATCATTTGGCTGATGCGGCTGCAAAACCGGACGGCGTCGACCGCGACGGATCTGAAGAAACATGAGGAGGGGTGCGCGGCCCGCTACGCAGAAATGGCCACGCAGCGAACGGAGGACAGGGACCTTGCCGAGGGTCACCGCCGTGAAGACCGCGAATGGATGAAGGCGATCTCGAAGAAGCTGGACCGGCTCATGGAGCGCGAGTCTGGTGGTGGTTGAAGAGAGAGGAGGGAACGAATGACGATCTTTGAGCAGGCGCAACGGTTCGTGGGCGAGGTCCAGGAGCTTCGCGGCGCTGAGCATGCCCCGTTTATTCAATGGTGCTTCGAGTGCTGTGGTTATGGCCCTGATACGCCGGACGAAACCCCCTGGTGTAGCGCCTTCGTGAATCGGATCGCGTGGCTCCTCCGCCTCCCGCGCTCGAAGTCGGCCGCGGCCCGGTCCTGGCTCACGGTCGGGCGTCCAGTCGCCCTCGCCGAGGCGCGTGCAGAAAATGACGTGGTGATTCTGATGCGTGGCGGCGGCAATCAACCGGGTCCGGAGGTGACGTCTGGCGCGCCAGGTCATGTCGGGGTCTTTGCTGGCTATGACGCGACGGCGGGGAAGGTGTCAGTGTTGGCCGGAAACCAGGCGAATGCCGTCACGATCGCCGACTTCGACGCCGACCGTGTGCTTGGAGTGCGGAGGCTGGCGTGACGAAGTACGTGCCGGTGGCCGGCACGAATGCCGGCATGCAAGAGCACGCGTGGAATCGCGAGGGCTCGCTGTTTGCACTGTTCATGCGAGATCACGGCTTCGAGTGGTGCGGCGCAGCGTTCGGGTTCTGGAGCACGGCCTTGGCGGGCACCTTCTTTACCGGGAGCGGGCATCTGGCCTGGCAGTTCGGCGCGAAGCAGCTGCAGGCCCACGTCAATGCTCTTGACCACGAGGACCGCAACATCTGGGCGCACTCATGGGGCGGGGCGGTCGTGGCGTATCTCCTGGCGGACCCAAAGACCGAGCGGGTGCGGTCGGTCGTGACGATCGACACGCCGCTACAGCGCAGGCTCGACCCGGTGTGGTACGCCGGGAAGCACAACCGCGACTATCACGAGCATCTGTTCTCCAAAGGGTGGGGGTCACGGATTCGGTTCATCGCGCAACGCGGCCGCCCGATGCGCGCGATGCCGTGGGCGGACCGGAACACGAACATCACGGGCGGGCATTCAGGCATGCTCAACCGACAAGCGTTCATGCCGCAGGCGGCGCCGGTTGGTCATCGCGTCAGGACGCTCGATCGGAAGGCCGCGTGAAAGGCGTCGCGTTCACCGAGCCGCCGCCACATCTAATGGCCGACGCCACGAAGGTTATCGAGGCCGAGAGGGTGAGTCGCTGGGCGACGGGGGACGGGAGCGGGAGCGGCGACGGTGTGTTGCGACAGCCCAATGCTCCCCCAACAAGGCGTATGCTACTGCTCATGCGTAGCGGCTGGCTGCTACTGACCTGTGTGGCCCCCATGCTCCAATCGTTGGTGCACAGCGCTCTTGCGGCCGTCTCTCTCCGGCGCTGGCCGTCGGCCTCGTGGTGATGTGGGGGCGCCAGGCGAGGGGCCACGGTGCTACGGCGCGGTGCCTGCCGTGGAAGAGTCGCCGAAGCAAGAACGGGTTACCCGGCTCGCGGGGTCACTACCATCTCCGCGAGGGCCTTAACGTTGTGATACGGTGGAGGCGGTGGCTGACGACTCGTACAAGCAGGCGGCGAACGCGATCGCCGCGGAGGCCGACCGCGACATTCTGCTTCTCAATGGTCCCATCGTCCGCCCACACGATGTCACTGTGGCCAACCTTTGCGCCACCCGGCGCCGGCGCAGAAATTTGCTGTTCGTGCTCGTCACCAAAGGGGGAGATGCGGACGCAGCCTACCGGATCGCCCGCTGCCTCCAACAGACCTATGAACACTTCTGCTTCTTCGTGAGCGGGTATTGTAAGAGCGCTGGTACCCTCGTCGCGACCGGTGCCCACGAGCTCGTTATTGCTGACGGTGGCGAGCTCGGGCCACTCGACGTGCAGCTTTCAAAAGAAGACGAACTCGGCGAGACGCGCTCTGGTCTCACGGTGCTGGCGGCACTCTCAACGCTTCACAAGCAGGCTTTCGCTGCCTTCGAGTACTTCCTGCTTCAGACGAAGCATCGAGGTGGTACGATCACGACCCGAACCGCGATTCAGGTCGCCTCGGAGCTCACGGGAAAGCTCTTCGCCCCCATCTATAACCACGTCGATGCGATGCACGTGGGTGAGGCCGGTCGTTCATTGGGGATCTCGTCGAAGTATGGCGAACTGCTAACGACGCAAGGGCAGAACTTAAAGCCCGGTGCGCTCGATGGTCTAACGGCGGACTACCCGTCGCACGGGTTTGTTATAGATCACATGCAGGCCAGAGGCCTGTTTCGGCACGTGCGTGGCCCAAACTCGAACGAGGTCACCTTGGCGGCCCAGTTGGGCGACGCCGCGCTCGCTCCTATTGCTTATCCACGAGAACCTCTGATAGCCTTTTTGAACGACGAAGTCACTGTCGCCACGCCAGAGTTCCTCGGAAGTGATGCCCGAGAGAGTAATGACAACAACCAGAGAGAAACAGCACTACCTCACGACGCCAATACCGCCAACCGTGATTCAGGAACAGACGCTGCGGGAGTTGAGCCGGCTCCACCCGAACGACCGCGCGCAATCGGCGCAGGCGTACGCGGCTGAGTCACTGAACCGGCTCGACCGCATCGCGAGAATTGCGCGAAAATCCGACAACGCGAGCTGAACAAACGAAGTATTGACGCGACCAAGGCTCGGCAGCGGATTGCGGAGCGGGGTAGCGTACGTGAGGCCTTCGATCGATTCCATGACCTGCCCGCCTCAGCGCGGACGCCTGCGCAAATTCGTGCCCTGGCCGGGGAGATCGCCGGCAACCTCTATTGGGACAAACCGGCGGAGCTGCACACGCGGCTGCCCCTGATCGAACGCCGCCTGCGTACCCTGATTGTGCGCGGCGAGTTGACGCCGTTGTTGGAGGCCGTCATGTCGGCGTCAGAAGCAGATGGCATCGAGATCCTGCGTGCATGGGAGCGGCGCCACGGCAGGCAGTCGCAGGCCGAGCCGCAGGCGGTGGGCCGGTGACCTACCGCCCAAGGTCAAGCGCGAGGCCTCGGTGCAGGAGCAGCGTCCTGAGCGTCGCTTTGGTGGCGCTGGCGGTCGCCGGGTGTCGCCGTATGACACCTCACCTTGCGCACGTGGCGCCGTCTTGAGGCTCCTGTAAATCACCCTACACCACAAGCTTTTATTACCCCTATATTTATGTAAAGTGTTGGTGCGGAAGGGGGGACTCGAACCCCCATGACCTTGCGATCACTAGCTCCTGAGGCTAGCGCGTCTGCCAATTCCGCCACTTCCGCGATATGGTGACAATCTTCGTGGGCAGGACTGCGGATTGTACCACGTGCCGATCAGTGTCACGGCGGGCGATCTGCGGGCTGCCCCGGCTTGGCAAGCAGTGTTGTCTCAGGGTTCTGCGGGTTTGATGTTGGGCTACGTTTGGCGTGCTGAGCCGTGGCGGAATCGGAAGCCTTCAACCCCAGATGAAGACAACGACGGGCAGCTGTCCACAAACGTCCACTCACCAGCCGGGTAAGTCGCCCGACGGCGGCGGCAGTCGGTAGGCCGCACGGAGGCGTCTCCACCTGTCGCTCTCTTTTTAGGTAGGCTTGGTCCACGTGACAACCGAGTTTGCGCACCTGCCGGATCCGCCCTGCCGATCCGGTGTCCATTCGGACAGCCCCGCGCCGAACCCCTGGCCGTTGGCCCGAGCACGTGTAGCCTGCAGCCGATACGCTCGGAGCAAAGCGTGAGCGACTCCCCCATCCCCTGGTTCCGGCAACTCGACGCCCAGCAGTGGCGCGCGTTTCTTGCCACCTTCCTCGGCTGGCTCCTTGACGGGTTCGACTTCACCATCATGACGTTCATCCTGATCGATATTCAGGAGAGCTTCACGGTGGATGCGGCGCTTGCGGGCGCGCTGGGCTCCGTCACGCTCTTGTTCCGGTTGGTCGGCGGACTCGGCGCCGGGATGATGGCCGATCGCTACGGTCGCAAGCTCCCGCTGATGCTGTCGATTCTCTGGTTCTCGCTGTTCGCGTTTCTTAGTGGGTTCTCCACCTCCTACGCGATGCTGTTCGCGTTCCGCGCGCTCTTCGGTATCGGCATGGGTGGGGAGTGGGCGGCGGGAATGCCGTTGGCGCTCGAGCACTGGCCGACCAAGTTGCGCGGGCTGGCGTCGGGGCTCCTGCAGGGGGGCTGGTACTGGGGCTACATCCTCTCGGCGCTGACCTTTTCCTACGTCTACCCGGTCTTCGCAGCGATGCCGGATCCATTCAGCGAGTCGCCCGAGTCGACGCTCGGCTGGCGCGTCATGTTCTGGACCGGGGTGATTCCAGCGCTCCTGGTGTTGTGGATCAGGACCGGTGTCCATGAGAGTCCGGTGTGGCTCGAGCGACAACGGCACCTGAAAGAGACCGGACAGAAGGCACTCGCCGACCGGGTGTCCCTCGTGCGGTTGCTCAAGCCGGACCTGCTCTGGGTCACGATCCAGAGCTCGCTGGTGATGTCGGCGTTCATGTTCTCTTACTACTCGATCTCGTTCTGGTATCCGACGTTCCTCAGGGAGCAGGGAGTTGACACGCTCCGGTATCTGGTCGCGTTCAACGGAGCGGCGATTCTAGGGATTGCCTTGTGGGGACGCGCGTCTGAAGGTGTGCTCGGTCGCCGTGGCGCCGTCACGGTGGCCGCGCTGATCGGTGTGGCGTCGGTGCCGCTCTTCCTGACCACATCGAGCTCGTCCCTGTTGCTTGTGGGTGCGCTTGTGATGGGCGCGACCGGCGGTGGCATCTGGGGCATGGCGCCGGCCTATCTCACGGAGCGGTTCCCGACCGCCGTGCGCGGCGTTGGACCGGGGTTGTCGTATCACGTCGGCGCGGCGATCGGATCGGCGACGCCGCTGGTGTTGGGGCAGTTACAGGATGGTGGCATGACCATCGGCGGCGCGATGACGGTGAGCATCGCCATCTCGGGCTTGCTGGTGGCCGGCATGATCTGGCTCGGGCCGGAGACGCGGGGCCGGCACTTCAGCGCCGTGGACGATGATGAACGACGATGAACCAGGCGCTTCGACGCAGGAGATAATCTAGCAGTCCGTGGTGAAAGTCCGGCGTGGCACCGAACGCGGATTTCACCCGTACCTGGCACTCGCTCGTGGTACTCCTGCGGGTAGAGAGGGGCTGATGGCTGCGTGCTCGCTGGATCTGGACACGCGGGTATTGATTGCGGTTACTCGGGCGCTGCGCGCTCATGAAATCCGCGACGAGAATACCGCCTGTACTTGAGGGAGGAGCAACGCTGGCCTCGAGCATGCATCGCTCGCCGAATGCCGCCGGACTTTCACAACGGGCTGCTAGCGCGCGGTCGGGTCGAACTCGTAGCACCCTGGCGTGACCAGCAGCCGGCCGTTCCGGGTGAAGAAGAGGTTGGTCGGACTGACGAGGCCAGCGGCGCTGAACTGGACGGTGCGGACTTTGTCCCCGTGCGCGTCGTAGACGTAGGTGTACGGCTGGCTCAGCGAGATCCAGAGCTGCCCCATGTGGTCGACCGCCGCCGCTCGGATCGCGGGCAGCACGAGCGGCAGTTCGCCGTCCGCGACTTGCCGCGTCGCCCAGCGTGTCGGCAGCGAACCGAGATAGTCGTCCAGTTCGGTCCCCTCGACGTGGCGTTCGAACAGGAACGTTCCATTGCTGTCGTACTTGCGGAACATGGGACGCCCACCCACGAACACGAAATAGAAGCCGCCAGTTGGATCGACCACCGGGAAGCCGACGTTGAGCGCCAGATGAAGATCGCGGTCCTGTTCGTAGCCTGTGTCGCGCAGGCGGCCGATGCTGCGAACGGGGAAGCCTGACCGGCGATACTCCGTAAACAGTGCGCCGCCTGCGGGATGACTGACGAGCAAATTGGTGCCGGCGTACTGGATGGACGCGATGCCGCTCATGACGACGGAGCCGAATGTGATCGCCGTGGTTCGCTGTTGCGCCGGCAGCGTGAATCCGCGGAGCCGAATACCGCCCGCTCCGAACATCTGCACGCGGTCGACGTTTCTCGGCGAGTCGGCGACGACGAACGAGCCGTCCGCAGAGGTATCGAACCCTCGAGGCTGGATGATGCGACCCAACTCCTGCCCGATCTCCACGACCTTCCGTGCGGCCTTCTTGTCCGCGTCGATCACGTAGACGCTGTGGCCACGCCGGTCGAACACGTAGTACAGACCATCTGGGGTCTGTTGAAATCCCAGGGGCTCTTCGAACAGTCCGACGATATGGGGAGGAAGGCCGCCGACAGAGCGGAGCACATCGACAGCCAGCGCCGCCTCGGTCCGCATTCCGAACAACGCAGCCGCCAGGAGCACGACGGCGAGGGCGAAGCGCATCGGGGTAACTGTAGCCTAGTGGCGTGTCTCGGCCAAAGGAGGACCGCCTCCCGGACGGGGCATCCCGACGGACGGCGTTACTCCTCCCTTAAATACCACCAGTGTTCTCGGCGCGGATTTTATGAGCGCGCAGCGCCCGAGTAACCGCAATCAATACCCGTGTGTGCAGATCCAGAGAGCACGCAGCCATCGGCCCCTCTCTACCCGCATGGAGTACCACGAGCGAGTGCCAGGTACAAGTGAAATCCGCGCTAGTCGTCGCGCCTGGCCCGCCGGGCGCCGCGCTCCGGGATCCGGTCCTTCTTCAGCCAAGACGCGCCACTAGTCAGCGGCGAGTGTCCGAATCGCCTTGAGCAGGTTGGTCGAACCGAGGAAGATCGCCTACGCCCTTTGGGGCGCTACGTTCCCTAACGGCTATATAATTTGGTGCGCTTATGCGTCTGGCGAATTTAGTGAACGAGATGGGCAGGGGGATAGTGTCGTGATGAACGTCCTGTTTCTGATGAAGAACACGGGCATGTCCGAACGCCTGGGTCTCATGGGCCTGTCGGCCCTTCTGAAGCGCGATGGCCATGACACGAAACTGGTCGTCACGGAAAGCCTTAGCGACGAGCAGATTCTGCGAGAGGTCGCCTCGTATGAGCCCGATGTGCTGGCCTACTCCATCATGACCGGAGAGCATCGGTACCATATGGAACTCAACCAGATGGTCCGGAGTAGCGGCATCGACTGCTTCTCGGTCTTCGGGGGGCCGCATCCGACCTACGAGCCGAACATGGTCCAGTACCCTTTCGTAGACGCGATCTGCCGGGGCGAAGCGGACGTGTGTTTTCCTGACTTAGTGAACAGGCTCGATCGGGGGCAGGGCTACTTCGACGTATCCAACTTCTGGTTCAAAGGGCCCGACGGCGAAATCATCAAGAATGAGTTGGGTCCGTTGCCCGAGCTAGAGCACCTTCCCTTTCCAGACCGGGAGATTATGTACCGGGCTGACCCGGCGCTGCGACAGAAGGGGAACAAGGTCTTCATGGCCATGCGGGGCTGTCCGTACGAATGTACCTACTGCTTCAACCACGCCTACAACAAGATGACCGCGGACAAGGGCGAGATGTTGAGGGTTGTGCCTGTCGACCGGCTGATCGCCGAGATCAAAGACGTCCAGGAGAAGTACCCTGTCGATTCGCTCTGGCTTCAGGACGACACCTTCCAACTCAAGCCGAAAGGCTGGCTGAGGGAACTCGCGGATCGCCTTCCGAAAGAAGTCGGCCTGCCGTTCAGCTGTACGGCTCGCCCTAATAAGCTCGATGACGATGAGGTAGCAGGAAACATGGCGCGCGCGGGCTGCCGGTCGGTGTGGATGGGCATCGAGTGCGGCAACAACGAGGTCGCCACGAAGATTCTGAAACGTCATCTGTCAAACGACAGGCTCCTCGAGGCCGTGGCGCAGCTACGCAAGCACAAGATCAAGCTGAATTCGCAGAACCTGATCGGCCTGCCCGTGGACAATCCGCTGGAGATCGATCTCGAGACGCTGGATTTCAATATCTTGTGCAAGCCGTACTTCGCCTGGTCATCCATCCTCTATCCGTATCCCGAGACTGAGATCGCAAAGGTCGCGATTGATCGCGGCATGTTCGACGCAAGTTACGAGAAGATCCACGTCTCCAATAAGACCACGTCGGCCCTGAAGTTCGAGGAGCCGGGACTCAAGCGGAAGCTTGTGAACCTCCACAAGATATTCGGGATCGTCGTGCAGTTCCCGTTCCTGCGCCGGTACACCCGACTGCTGATCAGCCTGCCCTTGACCCCCTTGTACACCTGGATGTTCTTCGCGTTCTATGGCTACAAGGTGATTGTTGCCCCGACGCCTTGGCGCGGGCTGCTCCGCATGAGCAGGATTTGGGGAAAGTTCTACGTCCGGTACGTCTTTCGGCTCGAACGTCAAAGGCGCTTCAGCATGGCCACCAAGAAGGCTCAGTACCCCAATTCGGACTTCTTGCGTGACCCGGGCCCCGATCGGGGTAATTCCTACGCATCGCAAGAGCACTCGGATCAGGTTGAGGCGCCCTCTGGGTGCGGCCCCGCTCGACCGCACGCCGATGTCGTGCAGGTAGTTGAGCTTCACGAACTTGCCGCTCATCGGGACAGCCCGTAGGGAATAGGCAGTATTAGTGGGGGGCGCAAGTCAACCGGAGACCGGTGACGCGACCCTGGCTCTCCCACATGGGGCCACCCTCGATCCGTGCCGTTCTTGATGAACGGGTTTTTCTCCGCACATGACCACGCCGGCGGCGATGCGGCCCCGTGGTGAGGATCTGCTAACAACACGGCGTTCGGGATAGGCGAAAATCGCCACGTCCGCAGCCGCGGTGTCCGGAACTGGTGGGCCGTCGGCGCCTTCTTGAAGGGGGAAGCCCTATGTCAACGCAAAGTAGAAATGTCGGGTTCTCCGCAAAGTAGAAATGTCGGGTAGGCCACTCGCTATGGGCTGGTCGGCGTCGCGTCCGCCCGCGCTCGGGCGGTTCTGATCCGTTGCTTCTCGCGCAGCGTGCGGTGCGGGCCGGCCAGGAGGCGCTCGTCTCGCGTGCGCTGATCGGCCTGGATTGTGGCCAGGACCGCCCCCAGCCGCTTGTTCGACACGATGTCCCCGTGGGTGACCCGCCGTTGCTCTTCGAAGGCCGTGAAAGGGAGGCGCTGGCCCGCGTGACGAATCTCGAGGCGACCGTCGGCGTCCGCATGCACGCGACAGCGCTGCCCGCGCAGTCGCCGGGTGAGCGGGCCTGGGGTGATGAGGTAGACCCCGCGTCGATAGTGGAGCGTCAGGGCTTGGGAGATGGTCCGATCTTCCTGCCACGTGAAGATCAGCGCGAGGTCCTCATCATCGCGGACGGGGCGATGCGCGTCATGCGCACTCCTCGGCGGCTTGCCGAATCGGGCGTTGTAGTCGGCCATGAAGGCGGGCGCATAGGCATTGGCGGCCTCGGGCGTCGAGATCTCGCGGAGGCGCAACTCCTTCACGAGCCGATCTTGCAGCGTCAGGTGCGCCCGCTCAACGCGCCCCTTGGCCTGGGGTGCGTTCGCGCACACGATGTCGATGTTGAGGTCCGCCAGCGCCCGGCTGAACTGCGTGGGGCCTCCCGCGCGGCGCCGTGCCGCGCCCGTCGCCCGAAAGATGCTGGCCCGGTCGCTGTAGAAGGCCACCGGTTTGCCGTGGCGCTTGAGATACGTCTGCGTCGAGGCGAAGTAGTCGAACGTCGATTCCGAGGCGACGAACCGCAGCTCCATCAGCTGACTCGTCGCATCGTCCACATAGACGAGCAGCGTGCAGGTCGGGCCTCGATCCTCGAACCAGGCGTGGTCGCAGCCGTCGATCTGAATCAGCTCGCCGACGCAGGCGCGCTGGTGGCGCGGTTGGTAGACGCGGCGCGATCGGGCGGTGCGCGGCACCCACAGCGCCGCGTCGATCATCCAGCGCCGCAGGGTCTCGACCGACACGAGGATGTCGTCACGCTAGTCCCTGAACGAGCGTTGTCTGGATCACTTCTCGTGGTACGCATCCATGTAGACCATCCTTCGCAGAACTCCCTCAGGTGGCTCTCGCCCTCATTTGTCGCCTTCTGTAAAGCGACGTTTCCTGAAAAAAATCCCGTCTGAACGCTTGTAAGTTACGGCGCCATAAATGACGTGCCTTGCGCATTGAGAGAGAACCGCATTCGGATCATTCATCCGATGAGCACAGATGACATGAACAGTGCCCTGCTTCGGAGCGCCCGGTTCATCCGCCGACCACCGATGATCGCAAGCAGGGCACCAGAAGACGAGGGTGCGGCCATGGCCTCGTTAGTGTGTCAAATAGTGTGTCAGCGGGCTCGCTGCCGAGCCCGGAAGGGCTCGGTTCCCTAGTCTAGGAATTCGTGGTGAGCCGGGGGGGAATCGAACCCCCAACCCGCAGATTAAGAGTCTGCTGCTCTGCCAATTGAGCTACCGGCCCGCGAAAACGGATTGTATCCCACGCGATGCCCTTACTGAGACAAGGGTGACATTTCATTCCGGAGACATGGGTGACACGCTCCCCCGAGATGGGAGGGTGTCATGCCTTGGAAGGAGTGTCATGTCGTGGACGAGCGTCTCCGATTCATAGCCCGCCGGCTCGATGGCGAGAAGATGGCGGCCCTCTGTAAAGAGTTCGGCATCTCCCGGAAGACCGGCTACAAGATTTACGACCGCTACAAGGACTGTGGGGTGCACGGACTGACGGATCGGAGCCGGCGGCCCTACCGACACGCCAACCAGCTCCCGCTGGCTATTGAGCAGTGGATCGTCAGGTTGAAGCGGGAGTATCCCAATTGGGGCGCACCCAAGATCCGCGAGCGCCTCCGCCGCCGGTGCCCGGCGGTGCAGTGTCCGGCGATCAGCACGGTCCATGCCGTGCTGGATCGGCATGGGTTGGTGACGCATCGCCGCCGGCGCCGCCATCGAGCCGAGGGCACGACGCTGTCCCGGCCGACGCAGCCCAACGCCCTGTGGTGCGCCGACTACAAGGGCGAGTTCATGCTCGCGAATCGACGCTACTGCTATCCCTTGACCGTCACCGACTTCGCCAGCCGGTACCTGATTACCTGCGACGCCCTCTCGACGACGCAGGAGCGGTATGCCTTCGCCGTCTTTGAGCGCACCTTCAAGGACTTCGGGCTCCCCAGCGCTATCCGGACCGACAATGGGGTGCCCTTTGCGTCCCCCAATGCCCTGTATGGCCTCAGCAAGTTGTCGGTCTGGTGGTTACGCTTGGGGATCGACATCGAGCGCATCCAGCCCGGGCACCCCGAGCAGAACGGCCGCCACGAGCGGATGCATCTGACGTTGAAAACCGAAGCCACCAAGCCGGCCGTGGCAACGTCCTGCAACAGCAGGCGCGCTTCGATGCCTTCCTCGAACGCTTCAACCACGAACGCCCCCATCAAGCGCTGGGCATGCAGGTCCCTGGTGAGGTCTACCGGCCGTCACCTCGACCGTATCAGGGGCTCAGCGACCTGGACTATCCGTGGCATGACTGGACGGCCACCGTGACGACCTGCGGCCGCATCTGCTACAAACGGCGCAAGATCAATCTGAGCTTGGTGTTCGCGGGCCAGAACGTCGGCGTGCGGCAAGTGAGCGACCGCGTCTGGCTCGTGAGCTTCATGCAGTACGATCTCGGCTACTTCGATGACGAAACCAGCCGCCTTGAACCGATCGGTAACCCATTTGGTCCGAAAGTGTTACCTATGTCGCCGGAATGATCTGTAACCCATGTGTCCGGAATGGACCCGAATGGTGTTGGTGCGCCCGACAGGATTCGAACCTGTGGCCTTCGGCTTCGGAGGCCGACGCTCTATCCAGCTGAGCTACGGGCGCCTGGATTGTGCGACTCGTGATTCGCGCTCGATGATCCAGTCGTCCGCGACCAACACGCTGCCATCTCCTCGCGTGTAGGAAAAGGCGTTGGTGCGCCCGGCAGGACTCGAACCTGCGACCTACGGATTCGAAGTCCGGCGCTCTATCCAGCTGAGCTACGGGCGCAGGCATGTAACTATCTGTAATAACGTGGCTTATCACATCATATCGATCCTACTTTTGTTGACTGCCAGCCGGTACTGCCAGCCGTTTTGACCAACTGCATCCGTGAGCGGCGACGCGGGACTGGCGGCGTCGGCTCGCCCTCCTGGTCGCTTTGAAGGCGTTTGATGGCCGCCGCGTGTTTGGCCAGCTGCGGCGGCGCGTAGATGGTCGTCGTGGCGGCGTCGGTATGCCCATAGAGATCCTGAATGTCGGCGACGTCCGAGCCGGTCTGCCGCAGGCCGGCGGCGAACGCATGCCGGATCTGGTAGACCGTGAACGGCTCGGCGCCGGCCCGTGCAGCGGCGGCGGCGATCAGCTTGTTCGCACTCGGACACGACCACGCTCCCCACGCCTCGCGCGCGATAAAGTCTCGCGCCGCCGCGAGCCCGTCGCCGACGAGCGGCACGGCGGCGAGCCGACCACCCTTGCCGCGCGGGACGGCGACGTACGGGATCGGCGCATCCAGCCGGAAGTCGTCCCGGCGCAGGCGGCCCATCTGGGACGGGCGCATCCCGGTCCAATGCAGCAGGCGCAATCGGGCCTCCGTCTTCGTGCGCGGGGCCAGCTGTGCCAGCACGGACTCGATGGTAGCACGCGGGATCCATCGCGGCATGGGATCGGGCTTGGGGAAGTGGACCAGATCGATCAGGTCGACGCTCGCGCGACGGCCGTAGAGCACCTTGACCAGATTCGTGAGGGCGTACCGGCGCTGGTTGCACGACGAGGCGGAGAGCGTCTGGCGCCACGCGCGCAGCTGGGCATTGAGCCCAGACACGTCCTGGGACAGGTTCAGCGTTCGCACGTGGCCGAACTTCGGGATCCAGGCGTCGAGGTGCCGTTGTCGGTCGGCGATGCTCACCAACTCGGTCCGCACCTGCTCGAGATACCGCCCGGCGTCATGCGCCAGCGTGTGCCGGGCGCCGTGCGGCAGCGTGCGCAGGCTCGCGCGCAGCTGGTCGCGCCGCGCCCGGATCGTCTTGAGCGGCGTGCCGCGCGGAAAGCGGATCTCACGCTGGACGCCGTGGACCTTCACGGTGGCGGCCAGGCCATACCTGTCCTTGTAGATCCCTTCGGCGACACGGGTGCGGCGGCGAGTGGACGGGGGCGGCGCCATGGGCCTCAGGCGGCGTCGCCGGATGTTCGTCGGCCGGTGATCGCTTCGCGTAGCCCTTCGAGCAAGCCTTCGAGCTTGGCTTGGCCCTGCTCAACAGACGCCACCCGTGTTTCAAGGGCACGGACCTCGGCGCGGACTTGCTGGACCTCGGCGCGAATCTGCTGGAGGTCGGCACGGAGGTCGTTCCGTAGTTGCCGTTGCGACGAGGTGAGTAACCCAGCCAGCGCGACGCCCACGGCCAGAATCGCGATCAGTTCTGCACTCATGTCAGTGTCTTCCCTCCTATGCGAACGTCCGCGCCGCCCACTTCACTTCGCCGATGACGTCGGCGTCGACCGGCCAGCGGAGCGTCATTCGCCGGGTTGTCGCTGACCAGCCGCCAGCCTTGGCCATCCGCGTGCTGGAGCCGCTTCACCACGGGGCCGTCGTCAGGCGGCCGTGTCCGGGGTGGATGCGGGCTGCGACGCCTCTTGAGGCGCTCCACCCGAGGCCGCCTTTTCGGGCTTGTATACAAGTGAAAGGACTACACCGCACAGGATGACCTGCAGCATTCCATACACGAACCAGGTGAGCGCCAAAGAGTGGGCAATCGGAAGGGTCGCATACGAATTGTAGGCCGTCGGGACCATGACGAAGAGACCGATGCAGAAGCCATACCGCACGCCCTCCATGACGCCCGGTCCTTGGCGAACCGAGTGGAAGAGGTAGACAAAGATAAAGGACCACAGCAGCCCGGTCAGCCACATGATCCACATCTTGGACATCATGTCCGCGTCAGGTCGCAAGACGCCTGAGGCTGTCCAGGCATCCGCGAGCAAGACCTCATAGACCAGAAAGTTCAGAATCTGATAGACGACAAATACCGCGACCGCAGCGATAAGAAAGGTCTTCCTGTCCATGCTTTCCTCCTGTCAGATACCAAGAGCGTCGCCCTGAAATTGCAATCGTTCCGCAGCCCTCAAAACGTCCGCGCCGCCCACTTCACCTCGCCGGTGACTTCGGCGTCGGCTGGCCAGGGCAGCGTTGGCCATTCCTGCTTGTCCGGGTTGTCGCTCACCAATTGCCAGCCGTCGCGCCGCCTACGGTTCGCGCGGGTGCGCCGCGTCCCACTCGCGGGCGCGGCGCTGGGCCTCGGCGAGTTGTTCGCGGGTCAGCAGCTCGGCTACGGCGGGCCTGGAGCAAACTGCGCGAGCAGGGCTTCGCAACCTGAGTCGACCACGTTTCTCAGATCTGATCGAGGGCCTTGCCACCCCAGGGCCGACCCTCGACGACCAGCTTGTACATCTTGTATGTACACCATCGGTCAGCTGCGGCAAATGCCTCGCTCAGACTGTACGGTTTGCCGCTGTGGATGACGGTCTCTGCTGCCCGCCATTTGTCAAGGTGGTCCCGGCAACAGAAGAAATTTGTGTTGATGCACACGATCAAGTAGTAAGGCGCATCGCTCGGGATGCGATCCTCGATCCAGATCCAGGTATCCTCAGGCGTGTGCTCGGTAATCTTGCTACCATCGTCATTGTAGCTAATCGAGATTTCACGGTCACAGTATCTGCACGCCGATCGGATGGTCAACATACGCCCCAAGGTCGGTGCCAACGTCAGCGCGTCCATGGCGCAGGGCGAATATGCGATGCGTCCACTGTCTCCCCGTACGATCCGATGGATGGTTGGGATAGCCGCTACCGGATAGAAGGCGATGATGTTCTTGAAGACCGGATCGCGATAGATTCCGGCAACGCCCTCAAATGCGTTGAGCACCTGGTTGACCACCTCCAGCGGCTGTACCGTCTTCTCAGCGACTTCCTCAAGCGACGGCCGCCTGCCTTCCTCCAGCAGGGTATTACTAATGTAGACATAGATCTTGCGCATCTCTGCGCTGATCATCGAAGGATCGACTGGGCCGCAGTCCTGTTCACCCGTATTGTCAGTGCTGGTCATGTTGCCTCCGTTCCTCCGTCGTGAAATGTTCGCGGCACGTTTGCGGTGACGACCTTACCCTCGGAATTCAGGTCTAAGGCGTGCCGAGCCTCACAACGTCCGCCCCGTCCACATCACCTGCCCCAGCACCTGAGCGTCGCGGGGCCACGGAATCGGCTTAGAGGCTGTGTTGTCGCTGGTGAGCCACCAGCCGTCCTCGGTGCGCTGGCGTTCCGGTTCGACGCACGACTAGCAAATCGCCACCCGGGGGTACGGAGATCAAGGCTCCAGCGACATCGGCTCGCCGCGGAAGACGTAGGCCACCACGTCTGTGGTATCAGGCACTTCGAGAAGACCTGCCCGCGCGGGAAACTCCAACGCCGGTGTGACCAGCTGGCTCGGACCGTTTAACGGATACGCCGTGAGCGCACCCACGTCCCCCAGAGGCACCCACCAGACCAGATTTCGAGTTACCCCCTGGAAATCGTCGCGGGGATCGTAGACAAACGCCCCGACGAGCGCCGCGGGATTGCGTTTGACGCGGAACTCCCTCCCGCCGACGCGGAGTGTGTTCGGCTCTACGTTCTGAATTACAGCTGCGCGTGCCATGCCGTGAAAGATCGCCTCCTCGAAAGATGCGGCGTCATCGGATTCGCTGCGCTCACGCATTTCCTGCAGTGCGCGATCCGCATCGTCGCCGGGCGTGCTCTCCTCGACGTCTGCCGACGGCGCGGGTTCCTCCTCGGGTGCCTCGGTGCATCCGATCCCAACCACAACACAGAGCGCCGCAATTACGATGACCTCTTGTCGGCCGCAATTCCTGTTCATAACGTCCTCCCCGTCCACATGACTTGCCCGAGGACCACGGCCCCGCCCGGCCACGGCACCGGCTTGTACGCCGGGTTGTTGCTCACGAGCTGCCAGCCATTGCTCACCTAAATGTGGGATGAATGTCTGTATCCTCAGCTATCGCGTACACGTTATCCGTCATAAAGTTCTCAAAGCTGATGCGGTCAATTGTGCTCTTGGTAAACGTTGCTTCGACGACGTTGGTCTCGCTTTCGTTTCCCAACTGATCAGCTAGCAGGCTGCTGAAGAACCCGGGTGATCGGGCCGTTTTCTAAGGATCATGCGAGTCACCACCGACCGACAACGGTGCGCACGGCTGTGCGCTGGCCCCGATCAAGGGGCCGGCGACACGCGCGGCCGGTGATCAGGGACACCTCGCCTCCAGATTCCGCAGCCGGACCAAGTTATAGACCGTGGCGGCGAAGGTAAGCTGCCAATCCACGAGGGCGACACCGCGATGCCGGAGTTTGCGCAAGCCGCCGACGGTCTTCATCCAGCCAAAGACCTGTTCTACGAGTTTCCGTTTCCGCTGACTGACGTGATAGCCCGCATGCCGCGTGGTCCGGCCATCGATCGCACTCCAGCGGACCTTCTGAGCAACGTGGGGCGTGACGGCCCGGATACGGACAGCGGCCACAAAGCTTGCCACATCGTAGCCCTTGTCCGCCCCGACCGTGCTGCCCGGCGGCGCGCTGGCCTCCAGCAACAGCGCCGCTGCCTCGCGTTCGGCGGTCCCCGTCGCGTGAGTCGCGCAGACGTTGGCGACAAGTCCCTGTCGATTGTCCAGCAGCACGTGGCCCAGATACGCCAGCTTGGCTTCCTTCCCCTGGCCCTTCCGAGGCAGCATCGCCTCCGGATCGGTCGTCGACTGGTGCGTGTCGTTGCGCCGCCGCTCCCCGTGGAAGTTGACCGTGGGATTCCCGGGGTCATCGGGCGGGTCGCTCTCCGCCGCGTCCCGGCACCGAAAGCTCTTCAGGCTGGCCCACGCTTCCAATTGGGTCCCATCCACAGTGAAGTGTTCGTCCGAGAGCAGCCCGGCCGCCCGCGCGTGGGCCTGCACCGCATCAAAGAAGGCGGCCGCGAGATCGCCCGCCAGCAGCCGGTCGCGATTCTTGGTAAACGTGGTGGGATGCCAAACCGGGTCGTCCAAATTCAAGCCCACGAACCAGCGGAACAGCAGGTTGTAATTGAGCTCTTCCATCAGCAGCCGCTCGCTCCGCACCGTGTAGAGCACCTGCAGCAACAACGCGCGCAGCAGCTGTTCCGGCGGGATCGACGGACGCCCTGTGTTGGCGTACAGGCCGGCGAACCTGCGCGACATCGTTCTCAGCGCTTCGTCCGTCAGCGCGCGAACCGCGCGGAGCGGATGGTCGGCTGGCACGCGCTGTTCCGGCGACAGGTAGCTGAACATGTGAGTGCTTTGCTCATCGTGTCCGCGCATGATGGGGCTCCCTTCAGCGGTGTTGGGAGCATGGTAGTACGCCGGGATCGATCTGTCGATCCCATTTCACGGAGTTTTTCAGCAGCCTGCTAGGGGCCGGACGCTGCGAAGTGGATTGGTCAGCCGAGTTCGAGCCCCAGGGCATGGTTCGGATCGTGGACGTTGTACTGCAGCGACCGTTTCTGATCATCGAGAGCCAGCAGCGTTTCGGTGATTTGAGCGCCGTCCTGGAAGGTGCACTGACGCTGCATTCCCACGCCGTCCCCAGTTCCGACAGAACGGGCAATCGGTGGCATGAACTGATCGATTGCAGCAAAATTCCTGACGTACTCCCAGACTTCACTGGCTGACGCTTCGATGGTGCCGACGGTGCGCGCGGATGCCATGGTTCTTCTCCTTCGGGCCTGAGTTTCTGCGGACGCGTTTGACGTTTGGCGGACCTCGTTCGGCGGGATTTTACCTTAGCCAGATAACTCCTCCCTAGTCGCGCCGTGTTTATCTATCCGGCGGGGGGCTTCCGGCTATGCCCGGGCGCTAACCGGGGCTATGCCGCGGGCGCTAACCGGGGCTATGCCGCGGGCGCTAACCGGGGCTATGCCGCGGGCGCTAACCGGGGCTATGCCGCGGGCACTAACCGGGGCTATGCCGCGGGCACTAACCGGGGCTATGCCGCGGGCACTAACCGGGGCTGTGCCGCGGGCCTCAACCGCGGCTATGCCGCGGGCCTCAACCTCATTCCTGAGGCGATACGCCTCTGAACAAGAACCGCTGGCCGCGCTTCGCGTTGTTCCCCTCGCCCGTGTACAGGTTCCCCTCAGCGTCCGACGCCAGCGTGTGCAGCCAGTGGAACTGCCCGGCGTTTCGGCCGCGGCGGCCGAACTTGCCGACGATCTGAAGCGTCCTGCGGTCCAGGACCCAGATATGTTGATTGCTGCCGTCGGCGCTGTAGAGGAACTGCTGTTCGGGGTCCGGTGAAAACGCAAAATCCGACACCGTGCCCTGGCCGCCCGTCTGCGGCTCGATGAACTGTTCGGCGACGAACGTCCCGTCCAGTTGAAATACCTGCATCCGGTTGTTGACTCGGTCGGCCACGTAGACCAGGTCGTCGTTCGAGATCCGCACGCTGTGCACTGTCGAGAACTGCTGCGGCGGGGCAGTGGCCTCACCGCTCGCCGTACCGGGCACTTCATCGTCCGGCGCCTTTCCGTAGGCGCCCCAGTGCCGTTTGTACTCGCCCGTGTCCGCGTCGTAGACGATGACCCGTCGGTGGCCGTAGCCATTGGAGATAAAGACTTCGTTGGTCGGTTGATGCACAAAAGCGTTGGTCGCGGTGAACAACACCGTCGGATCGTTACTGTTGGGCGGCTCGTCTTCGTGGCGGCGGCGGCCGATTTTCAGGAGAAGTTCTCCGGTCTTTGAGAACTTGAGCACCTGGCCATCGAGACGCCCGTTGCCTGCCAGCCACACGTTGTCGTTGTAGTCGATGAAAAGGCCATGCTCGTTCTGTGGCCAGTCGGGTACCCGTTCGGCGCTATCCGGGCTGCCCCAGGCCTGCACGACCGTCCCGGTCTGATCGAACTCGATCACGGGCGGAGCGGGCACGCAGCACTCCACGCCCGCGCCCCAGTCGGTGGCAATCTCGTCATCGACGATGCTCTGCGGGCGCTGGAGCATCCACATGTGCCCATCCCGCGCGCCATAGATGGCGGTGGTGTGCCCGATGAGCCAGTCCTCGTGGGGCCGAGGCCACGATGGGTCGATGTCGAATCTGGGAACAGGGCCCTGCCAGGCAGGATCGGCCTGGAACAGTAGGGGAAAGCCAGCCTCCGGGGCCGCGGCCTGGCCTTGCGGCGTCGTGTCCTCGTCGGCCGGTGCTGTGCTGCACGCTACCTGTCCCACGGCGACAATGAGGACGACGATACCTACGTAGGCTGGCATGCTCGGTTTCATGACTGTCTCCATAACCCGCTGCGGGGCTCGAACGCCGCTAGTTCGCGCGCTCCCACATCCGGCGCGTGATGCGCTCGACGCCGTCGGCGCCCGTGTTGAAGGTGTTCAGTTCGAGCGTGTTGGGTGCGATCTCGAGGAAGCGCTTCCGCGCATCGCCCACCAGGCGCGGGTTCGTATTCGCCTGAGGGTCGTGAACGACCGACCCTTCTTCCTCATCGATCGCGTAGGTGCCGAAGTAGGCGGTGTAGCTCGAAAACGCCTTGGCCTGCTCTTCCGCCGACAACTGGCGCGGGCCAATTTTCGGGGGGCGCACCTCGTCGCTATTCATGATCTGCACGTACATCATCCCGCCAGCGTCGTAGATGATGTAGCCGCTCGGACGAGTTCCGCGCGGGTAGGTGATCTCGCCGCTACCGTCGACAGCCTGCGTCTGCGCGCCGACCAGCCTCCAGGTGCCCACGATCATCTGGCCGGCGCCTGGTGTCGGGCCGGGCGTGGGCGGTGCGCCTGCGCCGGTGCCGCCAGCGCAACCAGTGCCGCCGCCGCGAGGCTCCCGAATGCCTGGTGCATCGTCATACCGCCTCCTTGCCAATCAAGTGAGTTCGAGTCGAGGACTGTACGCGGAAGCGCGGATTGTACCTCCAACCTCAAGAGCATCGTTGTTCCGGTCGTGCTTCTGAGTTAAGGTTTGGCAGCTTTTCACAAGAAGAGAGCGGTCAGCCGCTGGAACTGGAAAGGAACCCTCCATGCGTAAGGTCCTATTCGCCTCAGGTGTCATCGCTGTCGAGTTGATCGCGACCATTTCGGCCCAGATGCCGGCGGCGTTCGATCCGCTGGCGATTGGCGGCAAGGACACCGAGTGGTTCATGAGTCGCGTCGGACGTCCGGATGTCGACAGCGAACCGCAGGCCCCATTCAAGATCATGGGCAACGTCTACTACGTCGGCTCCAACAATATTTCTTCGATCCTGGTCGAAACCCCGCACGGTCACATCCTGCTCGACACCGGCACGCAGAAGATGGCAGCGGTCGTCTTCCCCAACATCGTGAGTCTTGGGTTCAAGCCGGCCGACATCAAGGTGCTGCTGATCTCTCACGCCCACTACGATCACATGGAAACGATCGAGACCATCCGTCGGCTGACCGGCGCAACGGTGGCCGCCATGGAAGCTGAGGTCCCGTCCCTGGTCAGTGGCCACGACATGGGGCCCAACGAGACCTGGGGCCACGAGCCGGTCCAGGTGGGCCGTGTTCTCCAGAGCGGGGAAGAGATCCACCTGGGAGGATCCACGGTCAAGGCGATCTGGACACCTGGCCATACCCTCGGCGCCACGGCGTACTTCATCACGACCGAGGAGGATGGGGAAACCTATCAGATCGTCTACGGCGGGGCGCCCGGAGCGGTCACCGGCAATCTCAGGTACGACACGAATCCGGAGGACGCCTTGGCGTCTTACGCCGCGCTGCGCGAGATGAATCCGGACATCCGGATCAACGGGCACCCGCAGAATCTGTTCGCGGGCAAGCTGGAGGCGCTGTGGGCAGGAGAGCGCCCGAGCCCGCTGATGCTGGAGCCGGGCGCATGGACCGAGCTGCTCGACAACTCCGAGGCTGCCTACAGAGATCGCCTGGCTGCTCTGGCGCCCTAGCAGCACACAGCGCGCGTGCGGCGGCGGGGGAGCAGTGCGCTAACCGAGACTATCTGTCGTCTGTGAGGATGGGATTGGGTCGCGGACAGTCGGCTCGCCCGTCCGCGCGGTGGCAGGGGCGCTGGCGCCGCGCCTACGCGCGACGCCAGACAGGGTTCATCGACGAACGCCCGGCGTCACCTACTCGCCTGGGCAGTCGTCAATTCGCTTGGTCGTGTCAGTCCCACTCCAGTTCGACCCCATGGCCGCGCGCCATGTCACCGTGGTCGGGCGTCACAAACCCCAGCAGGCATGCGGCGGATCCGTCTCTGATCGCACGACACCGCACTTTGATGCGGTCTCCAGCCGTGACGTCCTCACGCTTGACGCCGTTGGCCAGGATTCCCTGAACGCCGGTCGCCTCGAGGGCCCACGTCCTTGTCTCACCGTCCTCGTCCACGACATCGAGGTACATGATCGAGTGCGGGACAATCAAGACCAGCTCACTGACCGTGCCCTCCATCTCCACCCATTGCGACAGGTCATAGTTGCCGTGCGAATGGTGCGCCAGCGTAGGCGCCGTCAGGATAATCGCGCAGATGGTCGCGAGGCCGAAAGCTTTCAACTGCATCGTCATGCTCCTCATTATCCGAAAGACTCGCTCCTAGTACTCAAGGGCCCGGCGTTCACGCACCCTGCGCTCCGGCGGATTCGGGCTGGGAAACTCCCACTCCCCGTAGCCCTCGGTATACATGGTCCGATACCGTACCGACTCTCCAGCCTCGTTCAGGAAGCCCAGGTTCTGCATGAACAGCACCGGCTCCGGCTGGCCCGGCTGCACCACGGCTTCATGGATATAGAGGCGGCCTTCGTGCTGATGAATCACGGCATACGTGCGTGACCCATCTGGGTTGTCCAAGTGCAGGAGCTTGCCGGCCACGACTTCCAGGAAGTACCACATGAAATGGGTCGTCTCGACGCCTTCGCGTTTCATGTAATTCCAGGCCGCAAAATCCATCGCGCCGAGGACCTCAACGCGACCGTCGTTCTGGCAGGAGTCCCCATCCAGACCGTTCGCCCCGTTGGCGGCCCGACACTTCTCGACCGCTTCGTTGTGCATGTTCAGGATGTTGCGGTAATCGATCACGGTGGTCGAATAGCTGCCCCGCCTATCGGAGGAGCGATGGACCCGCCCCCGCAACGTCATGCGATATTCGGTGTCGTACGTAATCTCTTCCACTGTCGGCTCGCCTGGAAACGTGGCGCTGAAGCCGTCTTCGACGCTGAAGTATGGCGCCCAGCCCTGGCCGAAGGCTGTCCCCGTACTACACAGGATCACCGCCGCAGACATCAATGTAATCAACCGCATGCTTGTCGCCTCCCTTGGCTCGCGTCTCTGAAACTAGCGAGGCTGCACCTCAGACCGCCGAGCATGTGGCTCCGCCTCGCTAGTGGCAGTATCTTCTTGCCCCGCTCCGCGGGGCGAGAAAACTCAACTCAATTGGTTGGAATGTCCGGAGGTCAAGTTTTCCAGACGGATCCTGCCCGGAAAACATGCCTGATGCAACAGAATTCGGCCTCTCTTGCAGGCTCAAATAGCGCCGGCCGATGCACCCGGTCGACGAGAGACAACTCGGCCTGGCTGGGGCGACTCTGAGCGCCTTCATGGCGTTCAAGAAGGGCTGGCCGTATAGTGCACATGGCCCCAGGTTCGGGTCGCAATGGTATGGAGCATTGAGCATGACACGACTCGTTTTCATGGGGCTCGCGGTCGGGCTCTCCGGGGCCGCGGTGATCCTCGACGCGCAGCAGCCGCCGCCGGACATCGTCCTGACAAACGGAAAGATCATCACGGTTGACGCGCAGTTCTCGATCGCACAAGGCGTGGCGATCCGAGGCGACCGCATTGTCGCCGTTGGCACCAGCCAGGACATCACGGCGCTGGCGGGCGCTGGCACACGGCGCATCGACCTGCAGGGGCAGTCCGTTGTTCCCGGGCTCATCGACAACCACGCGCACTTCCAGGAAGAGGGCGCGTACTGGATGCTCGAACTCCGCCTGGACGGCGTTGATTCACGCACCCGAGCGCTCGAGCTGATCCGCGCCAAGGCGGAGGCTATAGGGCCTGGTCAGTGGGTGTTCAACCTCGGTGGGTGGTCGCCCGACCAGTTCGTTGAGGACAAGAGCCCGTTCACACGCGATGAGCTGGACGAATACGCACCCGACAATCCGGTGTACCTGGTGTTCTCGCGCTCTGACGCCTATATCAACAGCAAGGCAATCGAAGCCATCGGTCTCGACACGATGGATGAGCCCTGGATCGTTCGCGACGCCAACCGACGCCCAACTGGTCTCATCCGCGCTGCAGGAGCCGGCGCCGTCAGAAGGGCGGCGGACTTTCTTGACGCCCCGAATGTAGACACAAAATGTAAATGTCGGGTTTCTCCACATTAGAAATGTCGGGTTTCGGGCACCGTGTATGGCCTGGAGGCCGACATGGACAACGAGGGCTACCTGACGATGAGTACGAAGGAACTGCACCGCCTGGAGATTCTGGAGCGTGTGCGGGAACGGCGCCTGACCCAGGCCCACGCGGCCGCACAACTGGGGCTCGGGGTGCGCCAGGTCGAGCGTCTGTGCCGGACCCTGCGTCTCGACGGCCCTGGCGGACTGGTGTCCAAGAAGCGCGGCCGGCCGAGCCACCGACGCTTCCCGCGCGCGCTGCGTGACCACGTCTTGGAGTTAGTGCGGTCTGGCTACCGCGACTTTGGGCCGACCCTCGCGGCCGAGAAACTCCGTGAACGTGACGACATCCTCGTGTCGGTCGAGACCCTGCGGCGCTGGATGATCGACGCGGCGCTGTGGGTGCCGCGCACCGCCCGATCGCGCCGCGTCTACCAACCGCGCCACCAGCGCGCCTGCGTCGGCGAGCTGATTCAGATCGACGGCTGCGACCACGCCTGGTTCGAGGATCGAGGCCCGACCTGCACGCTGCTCGTCTATGTGGACGATGCGACGAGTCAGCTGATGGAGCTGCGGTTCGTCGCCTCGGAATCGACGTTCGACTACTTCGCCTCGACGCAGACGTATCTCAAGCGCCACGGCAAACCGGTGGCCTTCTACAGCGACCGGGCCAGCATCTTTCGGGCGACGGGCGCAGCACGGCGCCGCGCGGGAGGCCCCACGCAGTTCAGCCGGGCGCTGGCGGACCTCAACATCGACATCGTGTGCGCGAACGCACCCCAGGCCAAGGGGCGCGTTGAGCGGGCGCACCTGACGCTGCAAGATCGGCTCGTGAAGGAGTTGCGCCTCCGCGAGATCTCGACGCCCGAGGCCGCCAATGCCTATGCGCCCGCCTTCATGGCCGACTACAACGCCCGATTCGGCAAGCCGCCGAGGAGTGCGCATGACGCGCATCGCCCCGTCCGCGATGATGAGGACCTCGCGCTGATCTTCACGTGGCAGGAAGATCGGACCATCTCCCAAGCCCTGACGCTCCACTATCGACGCGGGGTCTACCTCATCACCCCAGGCCCGCTCACCCGGCGACTGCGTGGGCAGCGCTGTCGCGTGCATGCGGACGCCGACGGTCGCCTCGAGATTCGTCACGCGGGCCAGCGCCTCCCTTTCACGGCCTTCGAAGAGCAACGGCGGGTCACCCACGGGGACATCGTGTCGAACAAGCGGCTGGGGGCGGTCCTGGCCACAATCCAGGCCGATCAGCGCACGCGAGACGAGCGCCTCCTGGCCGGCCCGCACCGCACGCTGCGCGAGAAGCAACGGATCAGAACCGCCCGAGCGCGGGCGGACGCGACGCCGACCAGCCCATAGCGAGTGGCCTACCCGACATTTCTACTTTGCGGAGAACCCGACATTTCTACTTTGCGTTGACACCCGAATGGCGCGAGAGCCAACCTCCCGCCGGAGATCAGCCGCGCCAGTAGCCTGGCCATGCTCCGCGACCTCAATCGGGCCGGTCTCACGACGTCCGGCGGCGCGTGCCAGTGGGAAGACCTGTACCGGGACTTTCAACGCGAGGGGCTGGCCAGCATGCGGTTCTTCTGTTTCCGCACGGAACCGGGAGGAGGACGCGGCGCGGGGCCCCGTGCGCTTGCGAAACGACTGGCCGCCATTCCCGCGCTCACCTATCACGATGGTGATGAGTGGCAGGACCACACGAACTGGGGCGAGGGCTTTTCCGGCGGAGGGGCGGACGATCTCTACTCGGCAATCCAGGAGCCGGTCACGCAGGAAGCGTGGGACCAGTGGGGCGATTTCGCCCGGGTCGTGGCGGGCGCAGGCATCCAGGCCCTTATCCATACGCAAACGGAAGAGGCCGTTGATGGACGGATCCAGCAGCTCGAGAGGGTTGAACAGGACGTCTCCATTCGGCCTCTGCGATGGGCCCTGATGCACATGGAAGGCGTCACGCCGCCGCAACTCGAACGTCTGCGGGACCTCAACGTGTTCATCGCCATACATCCCAGAGAGATCGTCACGGGCGGACTCCTTCATCGCGTCCACGGCGACAAGGCGTTCGCCATGCCTCCGTTGAGGGAGATCCAGGACAGCGGCATCCAGTGGGGGCTCGGGACCGACGCGTTCGAGGTCAACCAGTACCGCCCGTTCCAGACGTTGTACTGGGCTGTAACCGGCAAGATGGTGGGCGGCACGGTGGTCAATACGCACCCGGTCACCCGCGAAGAAGCCCTGATCGCCCACACGCGCAGCAACGCGTACCTCTTCTTCCGCGAAAACGATCTGGGTTCGATTCAGAGTGGCCGCTTCGCCGATCTGGTCGTACTCGACCGAGACTACCTGACGGTGCCGGCCGACGAGATCAAGGACATTCGGCCGGTGATGACGATGGTGGGTGGCCGTGTGGTATTCGACGCGGCGACTGAACCAGCCACCGCCGCGCGGTAGACCTCGCGCCACAGGTTCCCTTATTCCCGCGGCCTGTTGTACCCTCTGGCGTCACGTTGCCGCCCGCCCGCGCGACGCACCCCGCATCGGGTTGTTGTCCTTCATCGGGTTGTCTTCGCCAGTTTTAGAGGAGCACGCGCCATGGCTCGATCCCGAGGTTCGAAACCCACGTCCGTCCAGCGTCGACAGTTCTTGCAAAGCGGAGCGATGGCTGGTGCCGCCGCGCTCGTGGGATCGACCGGGGTTGCCAATGCGCAACCCCAGGCGCCCGCGCCACCCACGGCAGGCCAGCCCCCCGGGACGACACCGGTCATGACGGCTGCGGCTGAAGCCACGCCGCCCGGCGACGTCCAGGTCCTCGGCACTCTCGAGCGCAGCGGCTCCGACTATATGGTCGACGTGTTCAAGTCGCTCGATTTCGACTACATCTGTGCGAACCCGGGCTCGAGCTTCAGGGGGCTGCATGAATCGATCATCAACTACGGGGGCAACACGCGTCCTGAACTGATCACCTGCACCCACGAAGAGTCGTCGGTGGGCATGGCGCACGGATATTTCAAGACAGAGGGCAAGCCGCTACCGATCATGGCCCATGGCACAGTCGGCATCCAGCATGCGGCGATGGCCATCTACAACGCCTGGTGCGACCGCGTGCCTGTCTACGTCATCCTGGGCAACCACAGCGATGCGGCGATCCGACGGGCCGCGGAGTGGTACCACGGCGTGCAGGACGCGGCGCATATGGTGCGCGACTACACCAAGTGGGACGACAACCCGTGGTCGCTGGGTCATTTCGCCGAGTCGGCGGTCCGGGCGTACAAAGTCGCGATGACCCCTCCGATGGGGCCGGTCGTCATGACGCTTGACGGCGGCCTGCAGGAGCATGCCATTCCGGCGGGCGAACACCTGTCTATCCCCAGGCTGACGATTCCCGCCCCTCCACAAGGAGAGTCGGCTGCCGTCGAGGAAGCGGCGCGGATGCTCGTGGCGGCCGAATCCCCCTTGCTGGTCGCCGATCGCGTCGCGCGGACGCCACAGGGTATGGCGCTCCTTGTGGAGCTGGCCGAGGCATTGCAGGCCGGCGTTGTCGATTACGGCAGCCGTATGAATTTCCCCTCTCATCATCCGCTGAACCAGACGCAGCGCGGCGGCGCTGCGGTCGCCGACGCCGACGTCATCGTCGGCCTCGAGGTCATGGACTTCTGGAGCACGATCAACAGGCTGCGCGACCAGTTGCATCGGTCAACCCGACGCTTCGCGAGGCAGACCGCGAAGCTGGTCACGATCACGACAGGCGACCTCTACATCCGGGCCAACTACCAGGACTTCCGCAGGATGCAGGACGTCGATCTCGCCATCGCCGCCGACGCCGAGGCCACGCTCCCGTCGCTGATCGAAGCAGTCCGGCGGCTCACGACTGGGGACCGGCAGCGCGTGTTCGACGAGCGAGGCGCGCAACTGGCCGCAGCGAGCCGCGCGGCGGCGGAGCGCTCGCGCACCGACGCCAGCTACGGATTCGACGCAACCCCGGTGAGTACGGCGCGGCTCTGCGCCGAGGTCTGGGCGCAGATCAAGAGCGAAGACTGGGCGCTGGTATCCAGTTACTACAGCCCGGATGTCGGCGGGTGGGCGCGAAAGCTCTGGAACTTCGACAAGACCTATCAGTGGCTCGGCCACGCCGGTGGCGGCGGCATCGGTTACGGCCTGCCGGCGTCGGTCGGCGCCGCGCTCGCCAACCGCCGCCATGGGCGACTCTCGGTGGCGATCCAGACAGACGGCGATCTCATGTACGCACCAGGCGCCCTCTGGACGGCAGCGCACCACAACATCCCCCTCCTGAGCGTCATGCACAACAACCGCGCGTACCACATGGAGGTCATGCACGTGCAGCGCATGTGCAACGCGCGCAACCGCGGCATCGATAGAGGGGCCATCGGGAGCGAGTTGACCGACCCCAACATCGACTTCGCGACGCTGGCGCGATCGATGGGTGTCTATTCCGAGGGTCCGATCGAGAATCCGAACGATCTGGCGCCTGCGCTGCAGCGCGCCATCGAGGTGGTCAAGCGCGGCGAGCCGGCGCTGGTCGACGTCGTGACACAGGTTCGCTGAGCATCGCTGGGGGATCAGGATGAGCATGATGACAGCACGGGTTCTCACGGTGGCAACCGCTATGCTGGCCGTCGCCGTCGCGATAGATGCAACCGCCGCCAGCGCGCAGACGCCAGCCGGCGGCGACGCCGCAACGGGGCAGACGTTGTATGACAGCGTCGGCTGCGCGGCGTGTCACGGTCCGAACGGTCAGGGCACGGCGGCGGCCCCGAGACTCGCCGAGAGCGCCGACGAGCTTTCCGCGTTTCTCGCCTACGTTCGGGATCCGGCCCTCGGCATGCCGGCGCAGGGCGTGCCGGTCGTCTCCGATGAAGGGCTTGCCGATATCTACGCGTTCCTCCGTTCACCGCTGGCATTGGAGCCGGCCCAGGCTGACTCGGCGCCGGCAGGCAACGCAGAGACGGGAGCGGAGCTGTTCCGCACGGTGGGCTGCTACCAGTGCCATGCGAACGAAGCGCAAGGGGGAGCCAATGGACCGCGAATCGGACCCGACCCGATCCCGTTCGACCGCTTCCAGCGATACGTGAAGAACCCGACCGGCAGCATGCCACCGTATACGGACAAGGTGTTCTCGGACCAGGACATGGCGGACGTGTACGCGTTCCTGCGAGCGCGGACCCAGCCGCCGGCCATCGACACGATCCTACTGCTGGCCCCGCTGCTCGAACCTTAGCCACGGGCTGCCAGCAAGCCCCTCGTCTCTGTGCCTTTCCTCTGATCTATCTGGCCAGATGCGAGGCGGATGCCGTGACGCTCGTGGGCACCCATACGGCGCCACTCATGATTCGGCGTGCGGTTCGCTGGACCGTCGCGCTCTCGGCCTCCACGCCCGGACCAGTACCCCGCATGCGGACCTGGATCGTCATCACGCCGGCGGGATGGGCGAACCGCACGACGTCTGGTTGCCCAGTATCGCGCGTGGCGCATGCATGCACGACGGTGCCAGGAAGGCGCGCCGCCACGGCCGTGCAGATGCTCCCAGCGGCCGCATACGAGCGATGGGCCGTCTGCATCGAGAGGTACCGCGCGTGAAAGTCGTGGGTGTCGGCCGCACAGATGTCACCGCTCGCGGTCTGGTAGGCGGAGGGGGGCGCCACAAAAGCGACCTTGGGCAGGCCGGGGTTGACACGCGTGGCCGCCGCACGGTCGGGCACGATCGCCAGGACCTCGGCTGCGATCGACCGGATTTCCTCGAGCCACTGCATCGCCTGGTGGCTTGCCTCCAACGCCGCGGGTGATTCGGTTCCAGTAAGACCGATGGACGCGGCTGCGCAAAACACCATGGGATTGGCGGCATCCACGATCGAGACCTCTATCTCGCGCCCATCCGAGAGCACGAACCGATCGCGCGCGTGGCCGGTCGGCAGCAGGCGGCCCGTCGTCGACCCGCCCGGCTCGAGCCACTCGAGATCGATGCCGGCACCCGTTCCAGGGACGCCCGCGATGGCGCAGTCGCCCTCGGTCAACACACGACCGCCACGTACCGGCACATGCGCGTGTACGAGAGAGCCAGTGTTGACGCTTCGGATCCGAACGGTGGTGACCGGCTCGACGATGGGCACAAGTCCCGACTCGATGGCGAACGGTCCGACGGCCGACGTCATGTTGCCGCAGTTGCCGCCCCAGTCAACGGTGGGCACGGTGACGCCGACCTGCGCGAACAGCATCCGGACATCGGCGTCGGTCGCTGGGTCGCCGCCGACAATCATGGCCTTGCTCGTGAGCGAGGTCGCACCTCCAACGCCGTCGATCTGTCGCGCGTCGGGTGAACCAAACGCGCGCAGCAAGAGTGCCGACGCGGCGTCCCGATCAAGCGGGATGTGCTCTTCCAGAAAGAGCAGCCCGCGGCTCGTGCCGCCACGGTACAGTGTGCAGGGAACGGCGATCTCGGGCTCCGCCGCGATCCTATTCTGTGTCATTGTGATCCACCATCGGCGGCTTCGCCACACAGCGCAGTGCGTGGGCTGAAACAGATTGGTGATGTGCACCAATGTTAGTACACTTCGGGGTCTTTCCAGGGAGGGTTTATGCGGCGCGTGTTATGGCTGGCATGTAGCGTCAGCCTCGTCGTCTCCGCCGCATGTGGCGGATCCGGGGTGGCACCGGGAACGCCGGGTGGGCCGCCGATTGTCGTCCGCTTCACACACGTCGCCGCCGATTTCACGCCGAAGGGTCAGGCGGCTCGAACGTTTGCCGAACTGGTCAACGGGCGATCGGAAGGGCGCCTCGACGTGCAAGTCTTTCCATCGGGCCAGCTCTTCGGCGACAGGGACGAGATCGAAGCCCTGCAGGCGAACAACGTCCAGTTCATCGCCCCGTCGATAGGGAAGCTCATCTCCTTCGATCCGCGCTTTCAGATCGGCGACCTGCCGTTCCTGTTTTCCGATAACGCCGCAGAGAGTCGCTTCTGGGAGGGCGAGGACGGACGCGCGCTCCTGCGGTCACTCGAGCAGCAGGATATTCTCGGTCTGACGACGTGGCCCAACGGCATGCGCCAGCTCATGAACAGGCGGGGGCCGATCCACACACCCGCGGACACCAACGGCCTGAAGATGCGAATTCCGAGCGGCGGTGTCCTGGTCGACACGCTGGAGGCGTTCGGAGCGGGCGCGTCGGTCATTCCGTTCACCGACGTCTATACGGCGCTGCAACAGGGCGTCGTGGACGGCACGATCGCGACCTTCGACAACATCGAAGTGGAGAAGTACGCCGAGGTGCTCGACTACCTCACGGTGGCGAACGTCAACAGCCTCTCGTACGGCGTGCTGGTCAATAGGACGTTCTGGGATGGCCTCCCGCCAGAACTGCGACAGATCCTCTCGGATGCGATGGACGAGGCAACGGCGCTGGCGCGCACGCTGGCGACCGAGCTTGACGAAAAGGCGATGACCTCGCTGACGGCGAGTATCAACGTGGTGGAGCTGACGCCAGATGAGCGCCAGCTATTCGTCGACGCCTCGGAGGAGGTCTGGACGAAGTACGGGCCGATCTTCGGTCAGGACCTGCTGGACGCGGCGCAGAGCGTCAACGAGTGATACAGGCCGGCACAGCGCCGGATCGGCTCGGCGCGTGGTCGCGTCGTTACGCGGCCTTCGAGGACCTCGTGACCGGGACCTGCCTGGTCCTGGGCCTGACGCTGATCCTCTACGGCGTGATCATGCGCTACCTCCTCTCCAGCCCGGTCTACTGGGTCGACGAGATCTCGACGTATCTCGTGGTCTGGGCAGCCATTCTCGGCTGGGCCGTCGCCGAGCGCGACCGGCGCCACATTCGCGTCACACTCCTCTTCGACAGGCTGCAGCCGCGCGCACGCCGGGCGGCAGAGATCGCAGCGAGCGCGATCAGCGCGGGTTTTTGTCTGATGCTGACCTACATGGCGGTGGTGCTCGAGTTGCGCTACTTCGCGTCGGGGCAGCTCACGCTCAACACGCAGTCACCACTGTGGATCGTCTACTCGTCGGTGCCTGTGGCCGCGCTCATGCTCGGTGGGCGCTATGTCGTCAAGTGCGTCGACCTACTTCGCGCGACCCCTGCGACCTCCGGTGCACGCCCGCCTGATCCGACTGACATCGCCTCCCGATGACCCTGGTCGCGTTATTCGGACTCTTCGTCGTGCTCCTCCTGCTCGGGGTACCGATTGCGATCGCCCTGGCCCTGGCGAGCATCGGAGTACTGGCCGCCACGACGGACTTCACGCTGTACCTGATCGCCCAGCGCATGTTCTCGTCACTCGCCTCCTCCGCGCTCGTCGCAATTCCCGGTTTCGTGCTCGCCGGCGCGATCATGGCGCACGGCGGGATCTCCCCGCGCATCATCGCGGCGCTGCGCGCGTGGGTCGGGCACCTCCCGGGTGGGCTGTCGCTCGTCACGGTGGCCTCCTGCTCGCTGTTTGCGGCGATGTCTGGATCGAGCCCGGCAACGGCCGCGGCTGTTGGCGGCACGCTGATCCCGGCGATGGTCGCCAACGGGTACGACAAGCGGTACGCGATGGGCGTCGTGGCGGCATCAGGTACGCTCGGGATCCTGATTCCGCCGAGCATCACGTTTGTCTTGATCGGTGTCACCAGCGGCGAGTCGATCGGCAGGTTGTTCATGGCGGGCATTGTGCCCGGTCTGATCGTTGGCGCGTTACTGGCGCTGGTCGCCATCGTCATGGCCAAGGTCAACGGCTACCGCAGCGAAGCGCGCGCCACGTGGCGGGAACGGTGGGTCACCTCGTGGCAGGCGATTCCGGGAGTACTGCTACCCGTGGTCGTGCTGGGCAGCATCTACGGCGGGATCACGACGCCCACCGAGGCCGCGGTCCTGTCGGTCTTCTACGCGCTGGCAGTCGCCATCTTCGTGTACCGCGAAATGAACTGGGCGACCATGCGGATCGTCATGCGCGAGGCGATTGGCCTGACGTCGATGATCTTCCTCATCATCCCGGCGGCCATGACGTTCGCCATGTACCTGACGAGTGAGCAGGTGCCGCAGCACGTCGCCGAGTGGGTCGGTAGCCAGGGTCTTGGTGTGGCGGGATTCTGGATGGTCGTGATGGCGATGTTCTTCGTGATGGGCACCTTTCTCGATGCCGTTGCAATCGTGCTCATCATGCTGCCGATTCTCTTGCCGATCATCCAGGCGCTCGACATCAACCTCGTGCACTTCGCCGTGGCGATGGTCATCAACATGGAGATCGCGATGATCACCCCGCCCGTCGGCCTCAATCTGTTTGTCGTGTCCGGCGTCTCGAACGCGCCGCTCGGCGACGCGGTTCGTGGCGTGATTCCGTTTCTGCTCGTCATGATCGTTGGGCTCTTCCTGATCGTGCTCTTCCCGAGCCTGAGCCTGCTGCTGGCGAATCGCGTCTGAACCTGGTACATCCGTCGCCGGTCTTCCCTCACGGTCCGCAAGCCGGGTTATGATCGGCTCGCTGAAAAGCGCCTTAGCCGTCCACCAATCTGCGATCCGGTCGGGTACGCGCAGTCATCGGCGAGGATCCCGTTCGTTTCGATGCCTGCGAGTAAACACCTTATGAAGATCGACAACATCACAGCGACGCTGCACCGGCACGAGATCGACCTGCCCGGCATCGGGGAATCGATCGAAAGCCGCATGTTCGTCTTTGTCGAAGTCGAGACCGACGACGGCATGAAAGGCTTCGGAATCACGGGGTCGATTTTGCCGTGGGCGATCATCGCCTGCATCGAGAACCATCTGGCGCCCGCGCTCAAGGGCCGCGATGTGCTCCACACCGAGGACATCCACTCGCACGTGTGGAGGAAGCTCAATAGCCGTGCGTATACAGGTGTGGTGTCCAATGCGCTCTCGGCGATCGATATCGCGCTCTGGGACATCCGCGGCAAGAAGGAGGACCGTTCGATTCACGAGCTGCTCGGCGGTTTCCGGAACTGGGCGCCGACCTACGCCACCTTCGGGTACCCGTTCTTCGACGAGGTGCAGCTGGCTGAGTACGCGAAGAAATTCATCGCCGATGGCCATCGCATGCTGAAGATGGTCGTCGGCGGGGAGCCGACCCGGACGTGGAAAGATGATATTCGCCGCGTGCAGGCGGCCCGCGACGCCGCCGGCCCGGACATCGAACTGATGATCGACGCCAACTGCTGGTTCAACCCCCACGAGGCGCGGCTCCTGGCTCGCGGCGTTGAAGAGTGCAATCTGCTGTGGTTCGAGGAACCGATCCAGCAGAACGACGCGCGGGCGCTTGCCGACTTCCGCGGGAAGACGTCGATTCCGGTGGCCGCGGGCCAAATGGAAGGCCATCGCTGGCGCTATCGCGAGCTGATCGTGCACCATGCGGTCGACGTGATCCAGCCGAATGTGCTCTACAACGGCGGCTTCACCGAAACCCTCAAGGTTGCTCATATGGCCCAGGCGTTCAATTTGCCGATGTCCAACGGGGGCGGCTGGCCGATCTTCAACATGCACCATCTCTGCGGCCTCATGAACGGCGGCCCGGTCGAGTTCCATTACGGCATGTGGCAGACAGGCAAGCACTTCTTCCATGGGACCCCGGATCCCGTTGACGGCGTGCTGACGATCTCCGGTGAGCCGGGCCTGGGCTTTACGCCGAACTACGAGGCGCTTCGCGACACCAGGATCACCGACCCGGCCAAGAGCTTGTTCGAGGGCCGCGACAGCCACGGGTATCTGCTTCGCGACACGATCGCGAATCGGTCGTAAATCACATTCGTTCCGGGGGCACTACAATGGGCCGCATGATCACACATCGTCTCCTGTCGCCGGTCACGGCGATCACTGCCGTCGCGCTCGTCGCACTCGGTCTCGGAGTCCAGGGGTGTGGCGGAGCCGAAGAGGGAACCGGCTCCGGTTTCGATGCCTCGTCCTACCCGGACCAAGACATCACGATCGTCGTGCCCTTCGGGGCCGGCGGCGGAAGCGACATCCTCAGCCGCACGATCGCGAGCGTCATTCAGGAACTCGATCTCGTGCCGGTCGAGATCGTGATTGAGAATCGCACGGGGGGCAGCGGCGCCATCGGCTACGACTACGTCGCCAAACAGGCCGGTAATCCATACATGCTGGCGAGTCTGAGTGTCAGCTTCTTCACGACGCCGCTGCTGGGCGCCTCGCCGGTGAACTACAACGACTTCACACCGATTGCCGCCATTGCCATGTCGCCGTACATCATGGCGGTTCGAGCCGAGTCACCTATCCAGTCGATCGACGATGTCAAGGCAGCCACGCGGCTCACGACCGGCACGACCGGCGTGGCCTCGGACGCCGCGCTGCTTGCCAATATGCTCCAGAACCAAAGTGGGGTGACCATCGACGCCGTACCCTTCGATGGCGAGGGAGAAATCATGGCCGGCATGCTGGGCGGGCATCTGGATTTCATCTTCGGCAACCCGGTGGAGATTCTGCCGAACATCCAGGCCGGGACCTTGCGAGCCATTGCGGTCAGCACCGGCGAGCGCCTGCAGACGCTGCCCGACGTCCCTTCCTTCAATGAACTCGGCTTCGACATCGAGCATGCGCAGGTGCGGGGAGTGCTCATGCCGCTGGAGATGCCGGCGGAGGTCGTGGCCTATTGGGAGGACATCCTGCGGCAGGTCGCCACCAGCGACGCGTGGAACCGAGCCTACCTCGACCGGTTCAAGGAGGAGCCTCGTTTCGCGGAGGGTGAGGAGTTCGCTCAGATTATCGAGGACACCAACGATCTCTACTCGGACATCCTGACCGAGCTGGGCCTGCTCCAGTAACAGCGCCTTCGGCCGAGCAGCCATGGCAACCAAGACGCTCGACAGAATATTCGCCGCCGGCACCGGCGTCCTTGGCATCTACGTTGTCTGGAACGCGCTCAACTACGGATACATGCGCGGCGTGGTCCCTGGGGCGGGGTTTTTTCCGTTCTGGGTCGGTGTAGGGTTAATCGGGCTCAGCATCGTGAACCTCCTGCGAAGTGTGCGCGGCATCGAGGTCCTCGACGCTGCCTTCGACCTGGCAGGATCGCTGAAGGCGCTGGGGATCGTCGTGGTCACCGTCGCCTTCATCCTCACGGCTCCCTTTTTTGGGCTGCTTCTCGGCAGCGGCCTCTTCATTCTCGCCACCGCGTTCGTGATCCGTCCTCGCTGGACCGCCGGGTTCGCCTCCAGAATCGTGGCCATCGCCATCGTCTTCCCCATCTTCTGTCACATCCTGTTCGCGGTGTATCTGAGGGTGCCTCTGGTGCAAGGCGTCTTCGGATTTTGAGGCCGTAGCAGCCCGTGTTGGAAGTCAGCCGGCATTCGACAAGCGATGCATCCTCGCGGTCTGCGTTGCTCCTCCCTCAAATACAGGCGGTATTCTCGGTTCTCAGCGCGGATTTCATGAGCAGGCGCCAGGTACGAGTGAAATCCGCGTTAGTCGTCGCGCCTTGTCCGCGAGCGCGGATTCCTGAAAACTCCGCGCGAGGCGCCTCGCTCGTCTCGGTGGCGCGCCCGACTTTCAACACGGACTGCTAGCCTCCCCTCACGAAACAACGTGCTGGACGCATTTGCCCTGCTTGGTGACGGTATCTGGCAGGCGACGGCACCACAGCTGCTCGCCGCGACGCTGACCGGAGTTGTCATCGGGCTCATCGTTGGCGCGCTTCCCGGCCTCGGCCCCACGGCCGGCGTCGCCATCATGCTGCCTGTTGCGGTCGGATTTGGCGGGACCGCGGCGATAGCCGCTCTGGCGGGGATCTATTACGGCGCCATGTTCGGTGGCGCGGTCACGTCCATCCTGCTCGGTATCCCCGGTGACGCCCCGTCTGTCATGACGGTCATCGACGGCCACGCGCTGGCCAAGCGAGGCCAGGCGGGGCGGGCGCTCGGCATGAGCGTTTATGCGTCGTTCCTCGGTGGGGCCATCGGTCTCGTGCTGCTCGTGGCGCTTGCCACACCCGTCGCGCGGGCCGCGTTGGCCTTCGGGCCGACGGAAATGACGGCACTCATGTGCTTCGCGCTCTCGTTTGTCACAGTGCTCGGTGGCCGGAACCTGATAAAAGGCTTCACGGCCCTCCTGATCGGCGTGTGGCTGGGCATGATCGGTCTCGATCCGATCGTCGGTCCAGCGCGCTATACGTTCGGCTTTATCGAGTTGTTCCAGGGTGTCGATTTCCCCATCGTGGCCGTCGGGCTCTTCGGCCTGTCTGAAATGTTCCTCAGTCTGTCGCGGCACGTTAGCGGGCGAGCCGAAAGGCCCAGCCTTCGCTCTTTGCTGCCGAACATGCCCGACTTGATCAAGTCCCGGTGGGTGCTCGTCTGGAGCGCGGTGTCCGGCTTCTTCGTCGGCGTCCTGCCAGGGTTGGGCGGGACGGCCGCGACGATGCTGACCTACGCGATGGCCAAGAAGTCATCGCGGAACCCGGATGAGTTCGGCCAGGGGGCGATTCAAGGAGTCGCGGCGCCGGAGGCTGCCAACAACGGTGCCTCCTACGGCGCGATGATCCCGCTGTTCACGCTGGGCATTCCGGGGTCCGCGACCACGGCGGTCCTGTTCGGCGGTTTGTTGATGATCGGGCTGCAACCGGGGCCGCGGCTCTTCGTGGACAACGCCGACTTTGTCTGGACGGTCTTCGGCACGTTCTGGATCGGGAACCTCATGCTCGTCGTGCTGACGTCGCTCCTGATCCCGTTCCTCGCCAGGATCGTCTTTGTGTCCACCGCGTTTCTGTACCCGATCGTGTTCGGACTCGTCGCCTTCGGTGTCTACTCGATCAACTACTCGATGGGCGACGTGACGATCGCGCTCATCGCGGGCATCGTCGGCTACATCATGCTGAAGCTTGACTACGCGCCGGTGCCGCTGGTGTTGGGACTCGTGCTCGGGCCGCTCGTCGAGCGCGGCATGCGACGCACGCTCATCCTGTCGGAAGGCGATCTCTCTGTCTTTACCGAGCGACCGATCGCGCTGACGTTCCTGCTGCTGACGGTCGCCGTCATCGTGGCGCCCGCCATCGTCAGACGCTTCAGGCCTGTCGCACCTCCGTCAATTTAGCGTCTAACGCCCGGCAGCCACTAGCATAGCTGCCGGAGCCGGTTTGCAGAGGACGTGCCGCGCCTCATGGCCGGCAACACATCTAGGCACGAATGGGCTTGTCCGCGGACTTCCGCGGTCAGGACGCGCCTGGGGGCTGTGAAACCGGTTCCAGCTACCGCGGCTGCCGCAGGAAGTCGAAGTCGCATCCGAGTTCCGGTCCGAGCACGTGCTGCGCGTACAACCGGGCGTAGCCTCGAACTGGCTGCGGCTTCGGCGGAGCCATGTCGTGGCGCCGGCTTTCCAGTTCCTGTTCTGTCAGCAGCACGTCCACCGTTCGCGCCTTCACGCTGACACGAATCCTGTCGCCCGAGCGGACGAGTCCGAGTGGACCGCCGGTCGCGCATTCGGGCGACGCGTGCAGGATCACGGTACCGAACGCTGTGCCGCTCATGCGGGCGTCGGAGATCCGGACCATGTCCTTGACACCGGCCCGGGCTAGCTTCGCGGGGATCGGCAGATACCCAGCTTCGGGCATGCCGGCACCGATTGGACCCGCATGCTGCAAGACCAGCACGTCGTCGGGTTGCACGTCCAGATTCGGATCATCGATCCTGGCGGACAGATCTTCGAGGTTCTCGAACACGACCGCGCGCCCGACGTGTTCGAACAGGCGGGCGTCGGCTGCGGCGCACTTGAGAATCGACCCGTTCGGTGCAAGGTTGCCGAACAGCGCCACGAGGCTCCCGGTGCCGTGAAACGGTTCGCTGGTTGGTCGGATCACGGCAGGGTCGACAAACCTCGGTCGATGCTGCAGGCGTTGCTCCAGCGTCTGCCCGGTGACATCACGACACTCCAGGTGCAGGAGGGGCTTGAGTTCATCGAGCACCGCACCTACGCCGCCGGCGGCATGGAGATCTTCCATGTAGTGCTCGCCCGTGGGTTTGAGATTCACGAGAACCGGTGTGGACTCGCTTGTCGCGTTCAGATGGCGCAGGTCGATCGTAAGGCCGACGCGGCCCGCAATCGCGGCCAGGTGAATGATGGCGTTGGTCGATCCACCGATCGCGACCAGAACCCTGAGCGCGTTGTCGAGCGACTGACGCGTGACGAGCGTGCCTGGGGCAGTACCGGATTCGGCCAGTCGTATCGCCTCGACACCGGTGGCCTCGGCCATTCGCAGGCGATCGGCGTGCACAGCCGGGACCGCGGCGCTACCCGGCAAACAGAGTCCGAGCACCTCCGACAGGCAGGCCATCGTGCTCGCCGTGCCCATCACGGCACAGGTGCCCGCCGTCACCGCGAGATTGTCCTCAACGATGCCGATTTCCCCATCCGCCATATCGCCGGCGCGGTGCCGAGCCCAGAATCGTCGGCAGTCGGTGCAGGCGCCGAGTCGTTCGCCCCTGTACCGGCCGGTCATCATGGGCCCGACGACGAGCTGAATCGCCGGGACCCCCGCTGAGATGGCGCCCATCAGCTGTGCGGGCCCCGTCTTGTCGCATCCGCCGACGAGTACCACTGCGCTCATCGGTTGCGCCCGAATCATTTCCTCGACGTCCATCGCCATCAGATTGCGGAAGACGAAGCTCGTCGGGCTGAGGAAGACCTCGCCCAGCGAGATGGTGGGGAACTCGATGGGTAATCCGCCCGCACCCAGCACGCCGCGTTTAACGGCGTCAACCAGGTCGGGGACCGAACGATGGCAATTGTTGAAGCCGCTGGCGCTGGTGGCGATGCCGATGATGGGGCGATCGAGCATCTCCTTCGAGTACCCCATCGACTTGGCGAATGAGCGGCGCAGGTACGCGGCGAATTCCGGGTCGCCGTAGTTGGTCAGCCCCTTGGTCAACCCGCGTCGTCCGCTCATCGTGCGCCCTCTCCGCCCGATGACCCGTTCCCCTCGTCCGCCTGCGCCTCGCGTTCGAGGAAGTCGAGCAGGCGCTGCAGGCGCTGGTTGGCCCGGCGCTGCATGTCGGCCACGTCCTGGCCGCCCCACTCGTAGAAACCCTTGCCGCTGCGAACGCCGATATCGCCACGCGCGACCATGTCCTGCAGCAACGGCGACGGGATGCCGGTGTGAGACAGCGACGGCACGATGGAGCGCTGTGCCTGCGCGTGCATCCCGAGTCCGGCCATGTCCTTCTGTTCGAGCAGACCGGTGACGCACAGACGGGGACCCAGGAGCCGCTTGGCAACGCTGTCGATCATCTCCGGTGTGGCAATGCCATCGGCAAGCAGGTGATACGCCTCGTGCAGAATCGAATACTGCAGCCGGTTGATCAGATAGCCCGTCACGGCTCGCTGGAGAACAATCGGCTCCCGCCCCGCCTGTGTAACCGCCGCGACGGCTGTTGTGACCGCATCCTCTTCCGTTCTCTCCCCGCGAACGACCTCGATCATCGGAAAGACGTCGGCGGGCATGAAGAAGTGCATTGCCAGGAATCGTTGCGGATAGTGCAGCGGTGCGGCCAGTTCGTCCAGCGGCAGACCGGATGTGTTGGTGGCCAGGACCGGGCGCCCCTCGTACAGCCGTTCGATGTCTGCGTAGACCGCCTGTTTGACATCGCGCTCCTCGAAGACCGCTTCGATGACGAGCTCAGGGACGGGAGCTGACGGCGCCTGATGGACGACGGTGACACCGGGATGCGAAAAGCTGATGTCCCGTGGTTCGACGAGCGTGACATCGATCCCAACACCCGAGAAGAGTCGGGCGATGCCCTGTCCCATCACACCGCCGCCCACGATCATGAGCGATGTGCAGCGCGACATCAGCGCCAGCCGTCCTTCGAGAACCGTTCCACGGCTGCGTCGTCCAGCACCACGCCGAGGCCCGGCTCCTGCGGGATTTCCAGGCCACCGTTCTTCACGTGCAACCGCGTCTTGAAGACCTCCATCAGATTGAGCACGTCGGTCCCGGTGAAAAACTCCACCCAGGTCGCATTCGGCGTAGCCGCCACGAGGTGTACGTGCAGGTCGGCCAACCAGTGCGGCGCCACGGTGATGCTGTGGGCGGCCGCTAGCGCGGCGATGCGTCGGAACTCGGTGATCCCGCCGCACACGCCGGCGTCCGGCTGGATGATGGAGGCCGCCTCCTTCTGAAGGATGTCCAGGAAATCCCATCGCGTCTGGTGAATTTCACCGGTGGCGATTGGCACGTCCACGCCTCTGGCGATGGCGGCGCTGGCCTCCATCTCGTCGGGCATGGTCGGCTCCTCGACCCATGCGAGGTCAAAGTCCTCCCACTGCCGGATAGCCCTGATCGCCGAGGTGGCATCCTTCCACGCGTTGTTGGCGTCGGTCATCACCTCGACGTCGTCGCCGACCGCCTGTCGAACCGCTGCGATGCGTGCCGCATCCTCGCGTGCGCTGACGCCGCCAACCTTGATCTTTACCGCGCGCAGCCCCGTCTCGACGTAGCCCTCGACCTCGCGGGCCAGGCCGTCGACGCCCTTGCCGGGCAGGTAGTACCCACCACTGGCGTAGGCGGGCACCGTGTCCTGGTGGTAGGCTCCGAGATATTTGTACAGCGGCAGCTCCGCGGCCTTGGCTGATGCGTCCCACAGCGCGGTATCGACGGCACTGATGGCGCGAAGCACCGCACCCCGGCGCCCCATGAGTAGAGATTCCCGGTACATCGCGTCCCACACACCCTCGACCTGATGCGCGTCACGCCCAACCACGATGGGTGCGAGCAGGTCGCGAACGGCGTGGGTGACGATGTGGCCGGCGCCGTTGCCGCAGTAGCAGAATCCGAGCCCCTCCACGCCCGTGTCGGTCCGGACCTTCACGAGTGTGTAGTGACGTTCGTTGATCGTGCGGGTGGAGAACGACGTGGGGGTCTGAAGCGGAATGACTACACTGGTAGCCAGGACTTCCGTAACGGTCATAACATCCTCGACAGCGAGTGGGATTTGAAGGGGCTAGCCGGATACCCGGCAGTATACTGCGCCGAAAGTTGTGCGGGGATGTTCCACTGACAATCGAAAATTGAAGCGACATCACCCGTTTGAGGTAAACACTCGGTAGAGGAGTTTTATGGACGCGTTTCGCATGATAGCCGGCGCCAGGAAAATCGTGGAGGTGTGTACCGCGGTCACGCCCGGCGAGAAGGTCGTCATTGTCACCGACAGCAGCTTGATCGGGATCGCGGACGTCCTGGCGGCGGCGGCCCATGAGCGCAGCGCCGAAGTCGTGATCACGGTGATGGCGCCGGCCCGGATCGATGGTGCCGAGGCGCCGCGCGCGGTCGTCGAGGCGATGAAGGCCGCCGATGTCGCGATCATGCCTGTCAGTTATTCCATCAGCCATAGCGAAGGCATGCGCGAGGCGCTCGCGAGCGGAACACGGATAGCGGCCCTCTCCGGGTTCACCGAGGAGATGATGGTGCGGGGCGGTATCGAAGCAGACTTCCCGGCGCTGCGCCCGGTCTGTGACGCGGTCGCAGCGGCGATGGGAGCGGCACAGAAAGCGGTCCTGACCACACCGGCCGGAACCGACGTGCGGATGAATCTGGCAGGGCGACCAGGAAACTCACACTCCTGTGTCGTCGATCAACCAGGGAAGTACACGGCGATCCCCAACATCGAGGCGAACATCTCACCGGTGGACGCTGAAGGCGTGATCGTGTTCGACGGGAGCATTCCCAACCTCCGCATGGGCGTCGTCGATGCGCCCGTGACGATCGAAGTGCGCGACGGCAGCATCGGCAAGATCACGGGCGGTCGGCACGCTACGATTCTTCGAACCCTGTGGGAGCGGCAGGCGGACCCGAGTGTGTACAACATCGCGCAGCTGGCCGTCGGCCTCAATCCGGAGTGCACGGCGTTTACCGGTGTCTTCCTGAACGACCATGGCGCCAACGGGACCGTGCACATCGGCATCGGCACCAGCGCTGCCCTTGGTGGGAGCACGCAGTCGCCCATGCACTTCGACGGCATGATGTTCGAGCCGACGCTGCTGCTCGACGGGCAGGCGATCGTGAAAGACGGCGTTGTCGTCGCCGCCGCACCGACACCAGCGTGAGATGAACCTCACCGCCCTGGCCACTATGGCCGTGGGGGCGCCGCTCCGCGTGCTGACGCAGGCGTTCGCCGAGCAGTCCGGGCACCATGTGCACGTGCAGGTCGATACCTCGCCGAATATCACGCGTCGCCTGGCGGCCGGCGAAATTGCTGACATCCTCATCGCGCAGACGACAACCGTCGATCAGCTGATCGCCGAGAGTCGGGCGTTCGCTGACAGCCGCGCACCCATCGGAAAGATCGGCGTCGGCGTGGCGATCAGCCGCGGAGGCGTACGCCCGGATATCTCGACAGCCGAGGCGCTGAAGGCAGCGCTGCTGCAGGCCGATGCGGTTGTATGTAGCGGGGGAGCGTCGGGCGTGCACGTCGAGCAAATGCTGCGCGACATCGGCATCGCCGACCGGATCTCGACGACGACCGTACGGCTACCGAGCGGTGCCGCGGTCATGGAGCGGCTCGGGACGAGCCTCGGCAACGAGATCGGGTTCACGATGGTCAGCGAGATCAGGCTCGGGGAAGCCCATGGCGGATCGCTGGTCGGTCCACTCCCCACCGCCTTCCAGCGCTACACGGTGTACGACGCCGTGGTGATGTCCGGGTCGCAGGCGCCTGACACCGCGCGCGCGTTTGTCCGTGTCATTGGGGCGCCGCCGGCGCGACAGACATTCGCGGCGAGCGGCTGGGAATTCTAGAGCGCTTTTCAAGAGAATGAAAAGCGCTTTGACGGCCGCGGTCGCGCTCTCTCCCTCGAACGTTAGCCGGCGACGTGGGCAATTAGAACTAGAGACGGTTTCATAACCTCAAGACGGGTCCTGACCGCGGACAGCCCCATTCGTGCTCGGCGCCAACAACATCTGTCACGTGGAAGGCGCCTGCGGCGCGAACGGGGCGGCCCCGTCCGCCGCCACCCGCAGCGGGGTTATGAAACCGCCTCTAGCAGGCTGCTGAAGAACCCGGGTGATCGGGCCGTTTTCTAAGGATCATGCGAGTCACCACCGACCGACAACGGTGCGCACGGCTGTGCGCTGGCCCCGATCAAGGGGCCGGCGACACGCGCGGCCGGTGATCAGGGACACCTCGCCTCCAGATTCCGCAGCCGGACCAAGTTATAGACCGTGGCGGCGAAGGTAAGCTGCCAATCCACGAGGGCGACACCGCGATGCCGGAGTTTGCGCAAGCCGCCGACGGTCTTCATCCAGCCAAAGACCTGTTCTACGAGTTTCCGTTTCCGCTGACTGACGTGATAGCCCGCATGCCGCGTGGTCCGGCCATCGATCGCACTCCAGCGGACCTTCTGAGCAACGTGGGGCGTGACGGCCCGGATACGGACAGCGGCCACAAAGCTTGCCACATCGTAGCCCTTGTCCGCCCCGACCGTGCTGCCCGGCGGCGCGCTGGCCTCCAGCAACAGCGCCGCTGCCTCGCGTTCGGCGGTCCCCGTCGCGTGAGTCGCGCAGACGTTGGCGACAAGTCCCTGTCGATTGTCCAGCAGCACGTGGCCCAGATACGCCAGCTTGGCTTCCTTCCCCTGGCCCTTCCGAGGCAGCATCGCCTCCGGATCGGTCGTCGACTGGTGCGTGTCGTTGCGCCGCCGCTCCCCGTGGAAGTTGACCGTGGGATTCCCGGGGTCATCGGGCGGGTCGCTCTCCGCCGCGTCCCGGCACCGAAAGCTCTTCAGGCTGGCCCACGCTTCCAATTGGGTCCCATCCACAGTGAAGTGTTCGTCCGAGAGCAGCCCGGCCGCCCGCGCGTGGGCCTGCACCGCATCAAAGAAGGCGGCCGCGAGATCGCCCGCCAGCAGCCGGTCGCGATTCTTGGTAAACGTGGTGGGATGCCAAACCGGGTCGTCCAAATTCAAGCCCACGAACCAGCGGAACAGCAGGTTGTAATTGAGCTCTTCCATCAGCAGCCGCTCGCTCCGCACCGTGTAGAGCACCTGCAGCAACAACGCGCGCAGCAGCTGTTCCGGCGGGATCGACGGACGCCCTGTGTTGGCGTACAGGCCGGCGAACCTGCGCGACATCGTTCTCAGCGCTTCGTCCGTCAGCGCGCGAACCGCGCGGAGCGGATGGTCGGCTGGCACGCGCTGTTCCGGCGACAGGTAGCTGAACATGTGAGTGCTTTGCTCATCGTGTCCGCGCATGATGGGGCTCCCTTCAGCGGTGTTGGGAGCATGGTAGTACGCCGGGATCGATCTGTCGATCCCATTTCACGGAGTTTTTCAGCAGCCTGCTAGTTACCGGCCTGCATCTGGGCGCGAGCCGCCCTCAGCGCCTCGTCCATCTGCACCTGGAGCCCTCCGCCACCCAGACCTACCACTCGAAACCCCTGCTGCAGTCGCTTGACCACATCCGCGGTCTTGACCGTGATGGCACACGGCACGTCGTGAGCCTGGCAGGCCTTGAGGACCGTCTGAATCGCCGCTTCGTGCTCGGGTGCCCCGCTCGGAACTCCCAGCGAATAGGAGAGGTCGTTGGGCCCAACGAACAGGACGCCGATCCCGGGAACCGAGAGGATCTCGTCGATGTTTCGCACCCCTTCCGCCGTTTCGACCTGCAACAGCAGGAGTAGTTCACCGTCGGGCTCGACCGGCCACAGGTCTGCGCGCCTGCTGTATTCCGGTCTCGACAGGCCCCAGAGCCAGGCCGTCGGCATGTTGCCATTACCCCTGAGGCCTCTTGGTTCAGGATGGGGAGCCCCTCCCCGCGGCGGGAAGCGTGCCGATCGCACGGCCTGCAGCGCCTGCTCTTTGGTTTCGATCGTAGGAAACATAACGCCGAACGCACCGAGGTCGAGCACCTGCTTGACGATCGACTCGTTCAGATCGCGTCCGTAGGTGGGGATCCGGACCAGGGCTGGCACGCGCACCGCCAAGTTGCCTTGCTGCGCGATGGCCGCCTTGTCCGTCATCCCAAGCAGGAACATCTGCAACCGCTCGAAATCCATCGCCTGATGCTCCATGTCCAGGATGATGAAGTCGAGATCGGAGGTCGCGAACTGTCGGGCCGCAAACAACGAGAAGTCATAGATGATCGCGCCGGCGATCGATTCGCCACGCGCCAGCTTGTCAATCGCGCCGTTCAGCCGCACCGGCGGAGGTTGACCCGAGCCGGATCCGTCACCCGGGGTAGAAGAGTTAGTTGCCATGATGTGTGCTGCCCAAGACTGGTATTCGACCAAGTGCGCTAGGTAAGGAAGGAAGGTATCGAGACACGACGGTTCCCTGATATTACGACAAGTGACGGGGCGGTCATTGCCGTCGCGCCCTGATCCGTGGAGGCGACGACCTGGAGGCCGCTCGCGTCGGCTCTCGTCCTGGACGCGTACGTCGGGCACATGCCGCGGACGCGCGCCGAGGACACGCACTGCGGACGCGTACCGCGACCGCGACAACGGACGGGCCCCGCGGACGCGTACGGTAGGCCCTTACCGAATGGTGTCAAGATCGAACCGAAGATAAATCTGTTGCCATACTCCTGCCACTGCACACACCAACACACATGTCCGGCCCGTTCGGCCAGCGCACGGTGGTCAGGTATGGACGAGCTGTGGTAAATCCCGCCAACCCGCCCTGCGCGTGGATTCTCGATTCGGGTGGCGCGGGTCGCGGCGCGTGGCAAGGTGGCGTCATCTACGAAATGATGCGATCGGCTCGCCGGCATGGGGGCTATCCCACGATCGCGATGGGCGCCTCCGCGGGAGGCTATGCCGCCGCCGATGTCGCTACCGGCACCGAGGCGACCGTCCTCAAGGGCTGGACCGCGTGGGGATCTCCCGACATCCTGGGGCGCTACCCGCTGTCTGCGTTGGTGGCCAGCGAGTGGCCACGTAGCCGTTTTCGCCGGCATCTGCACGCCTCCATCCGCTACGTCATGGAGGATGCCGAAGTTGATGGCGTCTTCGACGGGTCCGCCCCGAGGACGTTGCTCATCTTTACGTCGCGCATCGGGCGTCGCGACGGACGCGTCACCGGGCGGGCGGATCTGGCGAAACTGTTTGCGATGGCTGCCACCCGCAAACTCCCTGGGCCACTGAAGTACATACCTCGCTACCACGTGGACCCGGTCGTGTTTGGCACCAACCTTCCCGAGACGCTGCACTCCGAGTTCGTGCGCCCGCTCACGAAGGACAACTACCACTGCGCCATCGAGGCCTCGTGTCTGGTGCCCCTTGCGATGGGCCCCGCGCTCCAACCCGCGCTGCTCTCGCCCGATCGCGCCTATCCGGACGACACGCGGGCCGTGTTCGTCGACGGGGGATTCGCCTTGAAGATGCCGATGGCGATCTTCGAGGAGGACCCGCGATTCCGCGACCTGGCCCGCTGGGCGGCCACGCCTCGCACCGTCATCTTCTGTTGCGATCCCGACGGGCGACTCTGGGAAACGAGCATGCGACAGCGCGCCTTGAACGACCATCCCGCCGTCACTCGTGCCATCGCGAACAACACGCTGCTGGTTGTTCATCCCGACCATGTTGTCGAAGCGGGGTTCCTGTGCTTCGACCCTGCCGTGATCATGCGCACGTTCAACCGTGGTCGAGAACAAGGCCGCCGCCTACTCGCCGCGCAGCACGTGCGCCGGTTTCTGGCAGGCGCGACCGGTTAACGCGAATTTCATTATCGCGTGGCTCCTGAGGAACCGAAATGGGTGCCCGCGTCCGTCGAGCAAGAGGGGATAGATGGCTGCGTACTCCATGGAATCTCGGAAGTACCAGAACCGTCCGCCAGGTACAAGTGAAATCCGCGCTAGGTGGCGCCCGTCTACTAGCGCGGAGGCCGGCCCCCTCGTCGCGATGGGCCAGTGTGCGCCTCGGGAGGCATCGGAACGAAGATACGAGAGTCTTGTCGTCGCTCGTCGCGGATGTATCGGACGGCCGGAATTGCTTGCCGGTCGCGTCCCACAACAGAGGTAGTTCCTGATGAATGTCTCCCTAGGCGGCCTTGGGGCCGCAGGCCTCCTCGCAGCCGCCACCGCGACTGCGCTGACACAGACTCCGACTCTGGCACAGGCCCCGAACGCCGTGTCCCCGCTCATGTGCGACCTCGCAGGCTATGCACCGACGAGCGCCATCACCGCCCGGCTGTCCGGTGATGTGCTGCTAGTCCAGTGGCCAGGAGCAGGGGAGGAGCGGTTACGCCTCGGACTCAGCATCGTCGATGGCACGCCGACCATCGCCGAGTTGGCCGTCCAAGGCGACAGCGACGCCTGGGCGACCCTCGCCACCGATGCGAAGATCGAGTTCACGGTCACCGAAGGGCTTCGACGGATCAGCAACCAGCAGCTCAGGCCGTTGCGTGATCTGGGCGTAGAACTGACCCAAGACGTCATCGACAAGTACAAGTGGGATGTCTTCTGGGACGCGCCGCTCGACCTCCGCACAGAAATTGGCGGGGCAACCCACCGCCGGCAGAGGGCGTGGCCGAGCAGCCCGGCCTGCCTCGATCGCCCGACGAGATCCGACGCGCCGACGCCGTCTACAACGCCTCTGGCTGCTCGGTGATGACGGACGGCGCGCGGCTGGAGGTCACGTTCCCTGGCATGCGGCTCGGCTCTTTCTCCGGGGAGCTGGTGCTGACCGTATACGAGGGGACCAACCTCATTCGCGTGGAGGCTGTGGCGTCGACGGATCTCCCTTCGGTGGCCTACAAGTACGACCTCGGCCTTACCGGCCTTGACGTCGAGGGGAGCACGGTGGCGTGGCGGGACATCGCCAACGAGGGCCACGTCTATTCGCTTCAAGGTCCAGCCAACACCGATCACGTGGCCCTGCGAGCCGCCAATCGAGTGGTAGTCGCCGAGACCAACGGCGGTGCCATCGCCGCGTTTCCGCCGCCGCACACGTTCTTCTGGGCGCGCGAGGTCGAGATCAATGTCGGCAACAACTGGTACCGGAAGGATGACGAGTCGTCGTTCAGTTTCGGCATCCGCCAGGGTGAAGCAGAGGTCGTCGAGAGATACCTGGCGAACTGGTCCCTCTACAGTGCGCCGCCCGGGTCCGAGCAGCATATGGCGGGCTATTTCTACCCGACGCTCGGCGCAGCATCGGTCGCGTTCGACAGCGCGCTCGCCTTTACCAACGGAGACGTCTACAGACCACTGCCGGGGTATCAGGTGCTGGGCAGCCACTACCACACCGATCTGGGTCGGGATCTTCTTGCGTCAGGCAGCCTCGACACCCGGTTGTCAGACTTCGAGGTGCTGCGCGCGGCCGGCATCAACATCGCGGGCCCGGTCGATCGACCCCGCGACGCCACCCAGCTCGAGGAGCTCCACTGGCTGTTCGAGGGAGCGCCGCGTCACTCGGACGACGCCTTCATGGTGATGCCGGAGATGGAGAATACCAATCTCCTCGGCGGCCACTGGGACCTGCTCTTCTCGCACCCCGTCTACTACGTCGATGAGCGCGCCCCGGGCACGCCTCTGGTGACCGAACACCCTGATTACGGTCGGATGTACAACGTCGGGAGCGCCGAGGACCTCATGACCATGATCGAGGCCGAGGACATGCTCGTCTACATGCCTCACCCACGGACGAAAGGCTCCACTGGCTTCCCGGACGCCGTCGCGGACACACCTCAGTTTCTTAGCGACCGTTACCGCGGCGTGGGCTGGCGGTGGGGTATGGGGTCTGACCTGTCCGAGATTCGACTCTCTGAGTTTCGCGTGATTCCGTTGCTCGACGAAATGAACAATTGGATCGCCGACTCTGCGCTTCGGCCGAAGTATCTGTTGGCCATCACCGAGACCTATGACAAGGCCCCGGGCGACGACATCTACGCGAACGGCCCGGTGAGCTACTTGCGGATCGGAGATCTGCCGGAGCCGGGCGACTACTCGCCGGTCATTGACGCCTTGAAGAACGGAAACTACTTCGTGACGTCCGGCGAGGTGCTCATCCCGTCCCATGCGTACGAGGGCGCGGGGGCCAACGCCACACTCACGGCGACCGTCCAGTGGACCTTTCCACTTGATTTCGTCGAGGTTGTGCACGGCAACGGCGACACCACCGAGACGCAGATGGTCTCGACCAAGGATCTGCCGCCCTTCGGCAGCCACACGTTCACCATTCCGTTCGACGCGACAGGGCAGGCCTGGGTGCGCTTCGCCGCGTGGGATTCGGCCGGCAACGGCGCGATGACGATGCCAGTCCGACTGGTGGAGAACTAGTGGCGTGTCTCGGCCAAAGGAGGACCGCCTTCCGGGCGGGGGAGGAGCCAGGCTGTTGTCACTGGCGAGCCGGTCGGCGCTTCTCAAATGGCATCCCCATCGCGCATAATGGCACCTTGATTTTTCCATGGCTCCCGATCCGTGGGGGCCTTTTGGTTCGGAGAGGGATGATGCATATTCGCCGTGTTCTTACACTGACCGCCGCGGTGGCCGCGCTCACTACTGCGCCGACACTGGTCGCGCAGACCGATCAGCAGATTGCGCAGCGGGAGGCGCAGGACGTACAAGCGCTGGTCGGGATGGTCGATGGCGCCGCCGATGGGACGCAGCCGGGGCCCGCGGATTTCGGCCTGGAGTGGGACGGCAATCACTTCGTGAAGGCCGCTAGCGGGGGGACCTACATCCCGTTCACGCTCGCGATTGATGCCGCGCAACTCGCCGCGCCTGATGTCGCCCTCTACGTGCGGGCCGTCAGCAAGGCTGCGGCCGAACCGACAGCGGCGGAACCGGCCGAACCGGGAGCCGTCCCCGAGTATGCGTGGGATGACGTCAACGTCGTGAACGTCGGGCCTGACGGGAGGCTCTCGCGCGCGATGGTGCTCGAGCCGGGCGACTACGAAGTGTTCGTTGCCATGAAGGAACAGGGCCCGCTGGCTCTCCAGGACCCCCTGGGTAATGCCATTCCCAGCGAACCCGCCAAGGCTGCCCTCTTGCGCCAAGACATTACCGTGCCCGACTTCAGCGGCCCGGACCTCACCGTGAGTTCCGTATTGATCGGCACCATCGAGCCGCTGGCGGCCCCGCTGGATGCCGAACAGCAAGCTGAAAACCCGTACACCTTCGGGCAAATGAGTGTCGCGGTAGCAGCCGATCTGACGGTCAATACGAGCGAGGAGCTGCAGGCGCTGTTTTGGATCTATGGGACTGGGGAGTCGAACGACAAACCGGATGTGCAAATTGACTACAGCTTCTATCGGCAGACGGCTGACGGCGAGGTCTACTTCAACAAGACACCGCCGCAATTACTGAACACGTCCACGCTGCCGCCGCAGTTCGACGTCACGACCGACCAGCTGCCGGGCATGCTCTTCGTGCCGCTGGCGAGCTTTCCGGCCGGAGAATATCGGCTTGAAATCACGTTGACGGATTCGATCACCGGCCAGACGCTTACGCATAACGCGACCTTTATCGTCGAGGGCTGAGCCCGAAAGGGAAAGCGCGGCGGAGGCCTGAATCGACCGGCTCCGGGTTAGCGTCAGGGGATGACGGTGAGGTTTGCGATCCGTTGACGCCACTGGGCGGGGCCGGTGCTGTGAATCGACGTGCCCTCCGCATCGACAGCAACGGTCACTGGCATGTGCTCCACGTCGAATTCGTGGATGGCCTCCATGCCGAGATCAGGAAATGCCACCACGCGCGAGGACCTGATCGCCCTCGACACCAGATAGGCCGCGCCTCCAACGGCAATCAGATAGACCGCCTTGTGGCGCCTGATCGCGTCAATCGCGACCGGTCCGCGCTCGGCTTTTCCAATCATGCCGAGCAAGCCCGTTTTCTCGAGCATCATGTCGGTGAACGAGTCCATACGGGTTGCGGTTGTTGGACCCGCGGGACCCACCACCTCGTCCCTGACCGGATCGACGGGGCCGACGTAGTAGATGAATCGGTTGGTGAAGTCGACACCCTCTGGTAATGCGGTCCCGCTGGCGACGAGATCGGCGATGCGCTTATGGGCCGCGTCGCGGCCTGTCAGCACCCTGCCCGAGAGCAGCAGCCTCTCTCCAGACTTCCAGTCGAGGATCTCCTCGCGAGTCACGGTGTCCAGGTTCACTCGTCGGGCGGTCGCAGCGGGCGTCCAGGCCACCTGCGGCCAGTCGCCTGGCGCCGGGACCGGAAGATGTGCCGGCCCGCTGCCGTCGAGCGTAAAGCGGGCGTGGCGGGTCGCTGCGCAGTTTGGGATGATGGCCACCGGCAGGGCGCCCGCATGCGTGGGGTAATCAAGGATTTTCACGTCCAGCACGGTCGTGAACCCGCCGAGCCCCTGCGCCCCGATGCCCAGGGCATTGACTCGGTCGTAGATCTCGATGCGCAGCGCCTCGAGCCGGGTTGCGGCGTGCCGCGCCTTCAGCTCGTGCATGTCGATCGGATCCAGCAACGCCTCTTTCGCGAGGAGCATGGCCTTTTCCGCTGTGCCGCCGATGCCAACCCCCAGCATACCGGGCGGGCACCAGCCCGCGCCCATCGCCGGAACAGCGTCGAGGACCCAGTCAGCGACATCGTCGGATGGGTTCAGCATCGCGAGCATCGCCTTGTTTTCCGAGCCGAAGCCCTTCGCCGCGAGCTTCACCTCAACCATATCCCCTGGCACCACCTGCGTGTGGATCACCGCCGGCGTGTTGTCGCGCGTATTACTCCTGGCGCCCGCCGGGTCGGCAACGATCGACGCTCTCAGCAGGTTGTCAGGATGACGGTACGCGCGCCGCACGGCCTCGTTCACCATGTCGTCGACACTCAGGTCGGCGTCCCACTGCACCTGCATGCCGATCTTGAGAAACACCACGACGATGCCGGTGTCCTGGCAGATAGGCCGATGCCCTTCCGCGCACATTCTGGAATTGGTGAGAATCTGCGCGATCGCGTCGCGCGCGGCCGGCGATGCCTCTTTGCGGTATGCCGCGCCGAGCGCGGTGATGTAGTCGAGCGGATGGAAATAGGAAATATGCTGCAGCGCGTCGGCGATGCTGCCAATGAAATCGTCCTGACGGATCGTGGTTCGCACGTGCGCTTCGCCTCTAGTTCAGGGAGCCGCTCGTCGCCTAGGCGGCTTTGAGCCTGCCCCGGTCGACGGCGTGGCCCCGCAGGAAGACCTGCGAGATCCGACGCGTGTTGGTGATGTCGTCAAGGGGATTGGCGTCGAGGACGATGAAGTCGGCACTCTTCCCTTCGGCCACCATGCCCAGATCGTCGAGCCCGAGGATTTCCGCGGAGTTCCGAGTGGCGGCGACCAGCACCTGGGTTGGTGTCATGCCGGCCGCGACCATGTTTTCAAGCTCGGCGTGCATGGTCCAGCCGATGAACTGATCACCGGTCTGACCGCCGCCGTCAGTACCCACACCTATCTTCACGCCGGCCGCCGCGAGCAGTCGCACGCCGCGTGCCAGCCGCTCCCAGACGAGGCGTCCCTGCTCGAGGGTCTCTGGCGCCTGACCGCTTAGCCGGTCCTGCAGCCGCGCAATCTGGGCAGGCGAGACGGTTTCTTGTATGAGCGGATGCACCGGGTCGAGCCATGGTGCCGACACGATGCGGCGCGGCCCGCTGAGCGCGAGCAGGACCGCGGTGTTCGGGCGTTCTGTGAACAGGGCGATCAACTCGTCGTCGACGTCGCTGATCATGTGTGCGAAGACGTCGACTCCTGCCCGCAGCAGCGCCTTTGCATCCTCCAGTGCCGTGGCATGCGCGGCGACGCGCATGCCCTGTGCATGTGCCTCGTCCAGGTTTGGCGTCAGCGTTTGGATCGTGCCGCCCCTGGTGTCCACCCACGTCTTGACGAGCCGCACCTGTCGTCGCGCCAGTTCCTGCACATCTGCGCGCGCTCCCTCGACCGTTGTGACGACATAGGCGGCGTGGCGCATGTTGCCGGGAGTGATTTCCTCAAGCGGCGAAAGCCCGCGCCCTGCCGTGAGGAACCGCGCCGCATCGGGATCAGTCCCTTCCCGCAGTTCGTCCCTGAGCTGATAGGGCAGTTCTCCAAAGTCGCTTCCCATCGCCTGGCTGGCGGCGACGCCGAAGTAGGCGAACCGGTGCATGTGGTCGAGGATGTTCTCGCGGGTGTAGTTCTGTGGTCCGCTGCTGAGATCCCGCATGTACCCGATGTGCGAATGGGCATCGACCAGGGCTGGGATCACCGTCTTGCCGGCCAAGCTCACGGGCACGGTGACCGCCGCCGGCTGTCGCTCACCCTGCTGACCCACATGCGTGAAGCGGCCATTCTCAACCAGGAAGGCTGATCGCTCGATCGGTGCGCTGCCATCGCCGGTAATCAGGCGCGCGCCTTCATACAGCACGGCGCCCGTGGCCTCGGGCGCTTGCGCGGTCGTGCAGGCCGACGCTGCCGCCGCTACGAGCAGGAGCAGCAGGAACCGGGCGTGCATGACCCAACCTTCGCCCATGACCTCATGGAGGCACGAGACGCCGCGTTCTTGGACATTCATTTGACCTGCGCCAATCTTACTGCTCACCTGAGCGACCGGCCGGGCATGAACTTCCGGGGGCCCGCTCGCAGGCTCTCGGGACCGGTATATGATGTGCCCTCAAAATGAGATTGGGGGTCAAGGTGAAGAAATTGCTAGCCCGAATGATTTGTGCCGCGTGTGCGGTGGCCGCGATGGCCATGCTACCGCTCCAGGTTGCCGGACAGGCGCAGCAGGAAGTCGCCGCGACGGTACGGAGCGGGCCCGCACCGTTCCCGACCGCCGAGCAGTATGCCGCGTCGGCGCGGGCGAAGGAGCATATCGCCGAGGCCATGAGGATGGCCGGGACCGATCTCGTCGCCGAGGCGGAAGCCTTCTGCACGGCAACGGGTCCGCAGCGGCCGGCGCTGGCAGCGCGGGCGGCCGGGTTGACGCCAGAGCCGGATCGGCAGTTTGAGCCGATCCGCGTGTTCGAGAATCTCTATTACCTTGGCTTCAGCGACGTTGGCGCCTGGGCCGTCGCCACCAGCGACGGGGTCATTCTCTTCGATGCGCTGAACAGTGCGGATGAGGCGCGCGACATCATCGTGCCCGGCCTGCAGAAGGTGGGCCTCGACCCCGCGCAAATCAAGTACATCATCGTCGGTCATGGCCACAACGATCACACCGGCGGCGGCAAGTATCTGCAGGATACCTATGGTCCGACGGTCGTGATGGGCGGCCCGGACTGGGACACTGTCCTGGCCTCGACACGGGCGGACCGACCGCCGATGAAACGTGGCCTGGACGCGACCGACGGTCAGACGATCACGGTTGGCGACACCACGGTGACGTTGATGCTGACTCCTGGCCATACGCCGGGCACAATCGCGATGCTCCTCCCGGTCAAGCATCAGGGTGAGACGCATACGGTGTTGATCATGAGCGGCTCGCAGATGCGGGACCGTCCCGCCCTCGCCGCGTTCGTGCACGTCTTCAACGACTTCGCCAAGGTACAGAACGCCGAGACCATGCTGGGTGGCCACCCCGGCATCCTGATGAACTCGCTTCAACAGATGGAAGCTCTGGGCGCGCAGTATCCGACCGGCGCCCACCCGCTCCTCTTCGGCCCGGAAAAGTTTGGCCGGTACATGGACATCATGGCGGAGTGCGGCAGGTCGCGACTCGCCTCTCTGGAGGAAGACGCACGCTGAGCACCGTCGGGGCGCCGGCCCCGGCCCCGGCCCCGCTCCGTGACTACCGCAGCGATCGTCCGACCTCGGCGCTGCTTGTGGACCGGGCCGAGTTCCGGCCAGAGTCGCGAGGCGCCGATGCGGCGGCTGGACCCTCTTCGTCCTGAGGAAGCGCGCTGGTCCAACTGACGCCCACTCGAAATGGAGAGAACGCAGATGCTGCCTATTGTCCTCATCCATGGCTATAGCTCGGAAGGTGCCGACACCACCGCGGCCGCCATTTACGGTGATTTACCCAAACGCCTGCGCCTGGCTTTCGGCGACGACGCCGTGGTGGAAGTCAACTTGAGCCGGTGGATTTCCTTGAGCGATGGAGTAAGCATCGACGACATTAGTTTTGCGATGAACCGGGCCCTGAAATCCACGCGATTTCAATCCCTGTTAAGCACGGGCTTCAACGCCATCATTCATAGCACGGGGGCATTGGTCGTACGCAATTGGGTCAAGTCTTACGGCGGAAAGCCGTGTCCGCTGCACAACTTGGTGCATCTGGCGGGCGCTAACTTTGGCAGCGGCCTTGCCCATATCGGCAAAGGCCAGGCGGCGCGCTGGGGGCGCCTAATTTTCCAGGGCGTTGGTCGCGGCGTACGGGTCCTGCACGAGCTGGAGTTCGGTGCATTGAAGACCTTGGACATGCACATGCATTTCCTGTCCGCTGGCAATGACATGTACGACGATTACCAGGTTCAAGAATTTTGCATCGTCGGCTCTCAGACCTTGGGCTTCCTGCGCGCCGTGCCGATTCGCTATGTCAAAGAAGACTCCGCCGACAACACCGTTCGCACCAGCGCGGGGAACCTTAACTTTAACTATCTGCAGGTCGCTCCGACGGATGAGGCCAAAGCTTTGTCGGTTGCTCAACTTCGAAAACTAATGCGCGAACGCTTGGCTGTCGAGCAACTACTACGCGCCGAACCTCTCCGGCCTGGCGGAAGCGCGACGGCCTGTTCCCTACGCGATCGCGTCGTCATGGGAAACGTGAACAACCGACCCCTGTCGAGCAACTACTACGCGCCGAACCTCTCCGGCCTGGCGGAAGCGCGACGGCCTGTTCCCTACGCGATCGCGTTCGAAACGGCTCACTTCGGTGCGGACATCGGTATCGTCATGGGTACAAAGAACCGTAAACCCATCATCGCACTGATCGCGAAAGCCCTGTCTACCCCCTATGACCCGGGCGAGTATGGCAAGGTGGCGGCAGAGTTTGACAAAGTCACGGAGCGTACCTTCCGCCGTGCCGCAAAGCTCAAAGGCGGTCTCACGGAATGGAACAAGCAGGAGCAGTATGAGGGCCACGCGCAGCTTATCTTCCGCCTGCGCGATCAGTACGGAGAGGAGGTCACTGACTACGATATTACGTTCCGTTCCACGCGCAGCGGGTCTGCCAACCGCATCGAACGCATGATCGAAGACAAACACGTCAACACTAAGAATCCTAGCAGGCTGCTGAAGAACCCGGGTGATCGGGCCGTTTTCTAAGGATCATGCGAGTCACCACCGACCGACAACGGTGCGCACGGCTGTGCGCTGGCCCCGATCAAGGGGCCGGCGACACGCGCGGCCGGTGATCAGGGACACCTCGCCTCCAGATTCCGCAGCCGGACCAAGTTATAGACCGTGGCGGCGAAGGTAAGCTGCCAATCCACGAGGGCGACACCGCGATGCCGGAGTTTGCGCAAGCCGCCGACGGTCTTCATCCAGCCAAAGACCTGTTCTACGAGTTTCCGTTTCCGCTGACTGACGTGATAGCCCGCATGCCGCGTGGTCCGGCCATCGATCGCACTCCAGCGGACCTTCTGAGCAACGTGGGGCGTGACGGCCCGGATACGGACAGCGGCCACAAAGCTTGCCACATCGTAGCCCTTGTCCGCCCCGACCGTGCTGCCCGGCGGCGCGCTGGCCTCCAGCAACAGCGCCGCTGCCTCGCGTTCGGCGGTCCCCGTCGCGTGAGTCGCGCAGACGTTGGCGACAAGTCCCTGTCGATTGTCCAGCAGCACGTGGCCCAGATACGCCAGCTTGGCTTCCTTCCCCTGGCCCTTCCGAGGCAGCATCGCCTCCGGATCGGTCGTCGACTGGTGCGTGTCGTTGCGCCGCCGCTCCCCGTGGAAGTTGACCGTGGGATTCCCGGGGTCATCGGGCGGGTCGCTCTCCGCCGCGTCCCGGCACCGAAAGCTCTTCAGGCTGGCCCACGCTTCCAATTGGGTCCCATCCACAGTGAAGTGTTCGTCCGAGAGCAGCCCGGCCGCCCGCGCGTGGGCCTGCACCGCATCAAAGAAGGCGGCCGCGAGATCGCCCGCCAGCAGCCGGTCGCGATTCTTGGTAAACGTGGTGGGATGCCAAACCGGGTCGTCCAAATTCAAGCCCACGAACCAGCGGAACAGCAGGTTGTAATTGAGCTCTTCCATCAGCAGCCGCTCGCTCCGCACCGTGTAGAGCACCTGCAGCAACAACGCGCGCAGCAGCTGTTCCGGCGGGATCGACGGACGCCCTGTGTTGGCGTACAGGCCGGCGAACCTGCGCGACATCGTTCTCAGCGCTTCGTCCGTCAGCGCGCGAACCGCGCGGAGCGGATGGTCGGCTGGCACGCGCTGTTCCGGCGACAGGTAGCTGAACATGTGAGTGCTTTGCTCATCGTGTCCGCGCATGATGGGGCTCCCTTCAGCGGTGTTGGGAGCATGGTAGTACGCCGGGATCGATCTGTCGATCCCATTTCACGGAGTTTTTCAGCAGCCTGCTAGTGTCACCACCTATTACTTGCGCACTCAAAAATTCGAGAGCGACAACGAGGCGTGGACCGACCAGCTGTTGAGCACGGCCACAGTGGACTTCGAGATCACGGGGCATGAGACCGACTCAGAAGACATTGCCTATGTACCATTGTCGGTACGCCTCACGCCGCAGCAAGTTCGGCGTGTCCTGCAAACATTTCGAACCACGGTCGTGGACGTAGAACTGGTGCGGCTGCCGTCGCAGCGTGTCTTCCGGCTGACGCCGTCATAGTGACGTGGACTCCGGAACGCTGGAGCTGGGTCGAGACATACGAGGCGGGCAGACCCGCGATCGCCGGCGCACGAAGGGTCGCGTTACCCTCGCCGACGGCACCGTGGCAGGGAGCGCACGCCTCGTACAACTCGGCTCCGGAGATCGAGGCGGCGACGGAACCGCCTGTGCAACCGGTCATCACCAGGACGCCCAGACTGCCGACGGTCGCAATCACTCGCATTCGCGAAATGCTCATAGGTTCTCGTTTCCCCGGTCAGCATGTAACGCGCATGCTGTTCCGGTTCGATATCCAGTCACGGCGTGTTCTATTCGTGCGGGAGTCGAGTACGGCCGAGATGAACGCGCCGGGAGCATATCACGACGTGACGAGACCTTCAGAACAGGGTGATCAGTCGGGGTACTGGCGCGTCGATTCAAGGAGCCCCGCGAGCGGTCTGGCTCCAAATCGGAACGCCTGGGGACGCCACTTCGGGGACGGGCCGCGTATTTTGGCTGGGATATAGCCGTGACCTCTCGCTCGCCGCACTCCGCCTCGTAGGTTTTCCACTAGACTCCAGCTCATGACAACCTTCAATCGGCGACAATTCATCATCACCAGCGCCGCTGCGGCCGCGTACATGTTGCCCGGTCGTTCGTTCGCACAATCTACCGATCCGACCGACCTGAGTATCGCCCAGGCGTACCGGCTCATTCGCTCCGGTGCGCTGTCGCCGATTGATCTTGTCGGCGCGTACTTCGAGCGCATCAGGCACTTCGACGGCCGGCTCAACGCCTTTGTCACGTTGACCGAAGAGCGTGCCGTCGCGCGCGCGCGAGCGCTGGAGGCTGAGCTTGCGAACGGTAATTGGCGTGGCCCGTTGCACGGCATCCCGATTGCGCTGAAAGACAACATTGATACGGCGGGCGTACGCACGACGGCAGCGAGCGCGGTGTTTGCGGAGCGCATGCCGGATGAAGATGCCGAAGTCGTCACACGGCTCACGGACGCCGGCGCGATCATTCTGGGCAAACTCAATATGCACGAGTTTGCCTATGGCGGAACGTCGGCGGTCAGTCATTTCGGCCCAGTGCGCAATCCCTGGGACTTGACTCGGATCCCCGGGGGGTCGTCCGGCGGCTCTGGTGCGGCGGTCGCCGCACGGCTCTGCGCCGGTGCCCTGGGCACCGACACGGGAGGGTCGATTCGTATACCGGCGGCACACTGTGGAATCGTCGGTTTCAAACCGACGTATGGGCTTGCTAGCGTACGCGGCATCATTCCGCTCAGCGTTTCGCTCGATCATGTAGGCCCGATGTGTCGCACCGTGGCCGATGCAGCGCTAATGCTTCAGGCGCTTGCTGGGTATGACCCGCGCGACATCGCAAGCATTCGCGCGAACGTACCGAATTATTCGAGCGCGCTGCAGCGCAGCACATCAACGCTGCGCCTGGGCGTGCCGCGCACGCTGTTTTATGACGACGTCGACCCCCAGATACTCGACGCCGTCGAGCGGGCACTCAACGTCCTGCGTGAATTGACGGCCAGCACGCAAGAAGTCGAATTGCCGACGCGGCCACAGGCCCGCCCCGTTTCCGTAGAAGCCTACGGATACCACGCTGAATATCTCGAGGAGAGGCGTGAGCTCTATGCCGCGAGTACGTTGGAGCGCATCATGGGCGGCGCCGATGTCCCGGCGGCCGACTACGCCGAAGTGCTGTATCAACTCAAGCTGGGGAGAAAAGCTATCGCCGGAGTTTTCGAGGAAGTCGATATCTTGATCACGCCGACGCTGGCGCAACTTCCAGTCAGTATCGAGACGGCGCTGGAGTCGCCGCTGGAGAGCACCCAGATTCTGATCCGTAACCCGGGGCCATTTAATTTCTACGGGATTCCGACGATTTCAATCCCGTGCGGATTTAGCCGCGAAGGTTTACCGATTGGGTTGCAGATCAGTGGCCGAGCCTTGGGCGAACTAGAGGTACTCGCGCTCGCGCACGCATATGAACAGGCGACCGACTGGCACGATCGGACACTGCCATTGGCGTAGCGCGCCCACACGTATTCGCCCGGGCGATGCGGGGGGCTGGGCCCATGGAATTTCCTCTGTCCGCAGAGTGGTGCGACCCTCAGACCAGCCGCCACTCTGAACGGTCAGCGCGAAAACGGCTCGAGCCCCGGAGTCGCGCCCGGCTGGAGCGGTATGCGCGCCGTGTTCAGCATCATCGCAATCAGCGTGTAGTAGCCGCTGAGTCCGGTCATGTCGACGATCCCCTGCTCGCCGAACACAGCGAGCGCTCTGGCGTAGGTCGCATCGCTCACCCTGCCGTCTCGGTGCAGCGCTGTGCAAAAATCGTAGAGGGCCGCCTCGTCGTCGGCCATACCTTCCGGGCGACGCCCGTCGGCGACCGCCGCCGCGATCTCCGGACTCAGGCCGCCCTCCAACGCCAGGGGATGGTGCGCGGCCCATTCGTAATTCTGGCTCCACTCGCGTGCGGTGATCAGAATCACGAACTCGGACAAGCGTGGCGGAAGCGAGCTGTCGAACCGCAGGTAGTCGCTCACATTCCGCAAGCGGTTGAGCAGCTCAGGGCTGCGCATGATGACGCTCCACGGCCCCCCGGGTTCGCCGCGCTCGGCCCTGAACTCCGCCACGGCCTCTTTCTGTGCCGGCGTCATCTCCTCGTCCGCAATGGGCGGCATGCGATTCTGAGCCTGTGCACTCACAGAGAAAATCGACAGTAGGACGACGAGCCCGGCGACACGTCGAATTCGACTCCTGCGTTCGTACTGCTTGCGATAGCCCATCGGAATAATCCCTCCAATCACGGTTGTCTGTTCGTCGACGAGTATAACGGCGACCCGCCCGCGCCCGTTTTCTGCAATGGCCTGGGATGATGTCTTACGGAGAGTCCAAGACGAGGCGTCTTTCTGGCGGTGATCAGCGCGCTGCGTGAGTCGGCGTGACGTTCACGACAAACCCGAGGCCATGGGCGCGAATCGCGCGCTCCGCAGCGGTGACGAAGGCCACGGCCTTGCCGGAAGGCTCCTGGGCGCAATTCAGACGGATCTGCACGGCTTTACCCTGGTACTGGGGGTAGTGCGTCGTCAGATGGCCATCAAGCACGTACCCCATGTAACGGTTGATCTTCTCTTCGATCTGGATGAACTGCTGCGGACCGCTATCCCACTCGCGTCGCTCGATCATCACGAGTACCACCTGTCCCGACGCCGGATCCACCTCGATGAGGTCCACAGTGTTCGGGTTCTCCACACCGGGCTCACCAAACTCGGCGACCCATTCTTCCTTCTTCATCCCTTCCACGATCGAACTCTCCTGGCGTCGCGATGGAAATCTCTTACACGTCTACGGCATCGCCGGTGGGAAGCGACCGTTTCTACGACTATGCACTCATCGGTCGGAAAGGACGGATCGTATCAAACCGGAGCAGGAGCATCCACCTCCGATCGCCCGACAGCCGCCGCCCACCTTGGCCCGTATGAATCGCCGCCAAGTGTGGCCAAGGCGGTATAGGGGAAGCGTTCCGCTATAAACTTCGTCTGTGTCGTGGGCAAGAGGGAAACTCAGAGGAGAGCACGATGACGATGACAAAATGCGCGACTGTGTGTGCTGCGGCGCTTGTTATGGCCGCACCCGTATTCGGACACCACAGCGATGCCGGTGTGGACACCGAGTCGGTCGTGGCGATTGAAGGAACGGTTCGAGAATTCGCTTGGCGGAATCCGCATGTCTACGTTGTTGTAGAAACCGAGCAGAGCGGTGAGCCGGTGGAGTGGGAACTGCAGATGGGCGCGGTCGGTGGTCTTTCGCGCAGGGGTTGGACGCGCGACACGCTATCGCCTGGCGACCACGTCACGGTGCGTGCGAGTCCGGCAATGGATGGGCGGCCATACGGCATCCTGCGATCCGTCGAGAAGGATGGTGGACTCGCGCTGGCGGCGGCGACCACGGCCCCGAACGTCACGCCCCCCGCCACCAGCCTAGCGGGAAAATGGCTGACCGACCGCGCGTCAGTTGTGGACTTTCCATTCGGTAGCTTTGACGCGTTCTTTCGCGCGTCGCTCTCGTTGAACGAGAAGGGGACAGCGGCCGAGGCCGCCTTCGATGCCCTGTCCGTCCAGAACCCGGAATCGACGTGCGTGGGGAGACCGACGCCCGCCGGGGTGATTTCCAGCGGCGGCTATGTCATGGAGATCGACCTCTCGCAACAGGAGACGATGATCGTCTTCCGGAGCGAACGGTTTAGTGAGGTGCGCACGATCTATATGGATGGCCGCGATCATCCCGCCCCGAGCGAGCGTTTGACCACGGGCCACTCAATCGGTCGCTGGGACGGGGACACGCTGGTGGTGGATACGACGAATTTTGCAGATCACCGGTCGCCCTATCAGATCGGCGTGCCGTCGGGAGGCCAGAAACATGTCGTAGAACGATATCGCCTGACCGAGGATGGCACCCATATCGACTTCGACTTTGTGCTCGAGGATCCGGAGTACCTGACAGAACCCATGTCTCACAGCAGGCAGTTAATTCATTCGCCACATCTCGAGATGTTTCTTTCCGCATGTGATCCGGAAGCAGCGCGTCGGTTTCTTGTGAGGTGATTTTGAAGGGTGGGGCCACGGGGTCGAGTCGGCACCACTGTATGCGCGAGTCCGATTCAGGCAGGCCGTGGTACCGTACTCGAATGCGCGTCGCTCTATTCGTTCTACTGATCAGCGTGGCGTGCGCCGCGCCGGCGAGCGCTCAGGCTTCAACGGACACGTGGGAGTTCGGCATCAGCCCCCATGTCGTGCTTCGCGAGGATTCGACGGCGCACAGCGGGGGCGGCCTCACCGTCGCGCGCCGATTCCAGACGATTGCAGCCGTCTTGGAAGCCGGCGGCACGCGACGTCACGGGCACAACGACTGGCGCGTAGTCGGGGGGCCGCGGTTCACGCTGGGCACCACTGCACGGTCTGATTTCTTCGTGCAGGTCCTGGCCGGCGCGCTCATTCGCTCGAGCGAGGCGGATTGGGCCGTGCTGCCCGGCGCCGGCGTCGATGTGCGAGTGACCGATTCGAGCGCGGTCCGTTTCCAATTTGATGCACCGGTCGAACGGGCCGAGGCCCGCACGGCAACGAGCGCGCGCGCGTCAATCTGGCTGGTATTGCATTAGCGGCTCCCGGCCGTCGTCGCCTCGTTCCGCAAGACCCGAGCGCTCGACCTGCTGACGTCTCCACCCACTCCGGTGCGACCGTCGAACCGAACACCGACATAAACAATGCGAAAACGAGTAGGGTCATGCACGTCGCGTGTCCTCCTTTATGACGAATCGGCCTCGTTCTGCCAGAAATCGTGGCGCCGTAGACGCGAATCGCTGCCGGAGGGGGGACGCCCCGTACCGAGCGACTCTGACTACTAGATGACGCAGGAGGCCGTGCTCGAGCCAAGTGCGCCGCCGCAGGCGGCCACGCCCGACCCAGACGAGCAGGAACTGGTCGCAGCCGTGGTTCGCAGGGACCGAAAGGCCACCGCCGAATTCGTCGGGCGATTCTCGGACCCCGTGTACGTCTACGTTCGACACCGGCTCGCGCCGCGAGCCGACCTGGTCGACGACCTGGTGCAGGATGTGTTCGTCGCGGCGCTCAAGGGGTTGCCGTCGTTTGCAGGGCGGTCGTCGCTGAAGACCTGGCTGGTCGGCATTGCGCGCCACAAGGTCGAGGATTTCTACCGCGCGCAGCTCCGCCGGCCGACGCCGGCCGAACTCGACGACGAGTCCCCCCTGATTCCGTTGGAGATGCCGGAACTTGATGAGCAGATGGACCACGCGAAACGCCAAGTGAAGACACGGCGCGTGCTGTCCCAGTTGCCCGAGCCTTACGGCTACGCGCTGATCTGGCGCTACTGGGAAAACCGAAGCGTCAAGGCGATTGCGGCCGAAACCGGACGTACTGAGAAGGCAGGGGAGCGGCTACCTGCTCGTGCTCGCGCCCAGTTCAAGCGGCTGTGGGAAGCCGACTGAGAGGACCCGTGGATTCAGAGCGTTTCTTTTCGAAGCTGGCGAACGCCACCGAGCCAGTTCCCGACGTTGACAGGGCGCCTGCCCGTCTCCAGTCGCGGATTTACTCAAGGCTCCTGGCCGAACAGGCAGCCGGAGGTCGACTCCTCAGTCTGACCGAGACCCGCGAGTCGGGCCGGGCGCTGTGTGTCTTCGAAGCGGCCATCGCCCACACTCCGCTTCCAGAGGCGATCCAGGCGATGAATCCTTGCTACGTGTGTCATGCTCGCCATCTCGCGGAGCGCCTCGACCGCGCGCCGATCTTCTGGCCGCACTGCCCGTATTCCGAATACCACCGCGGCTAAGGGCAGGACACGGGACTAGTGGCTAGAACGCGCGCATCACCCCGACGAGATTCTGAAAGTTCATCAAGCCTCGGGTACCCTGCGGCTCAAGCTGGCGGCTAAGTGGGTTGGGGCCCAGGTTCTCGCTGAAGGAGTAGCGGATGCTCCACCCATCGCCAACCGGTACGTCGACGCCAACAGCGACCCGAGACGCAAGCTCGATCGTCGTGAACATCGCCGGCGGTGGCCTCAGTCCTCCATCGATCATGCCTGGCTGCTTGTCGGCGCTGAGGCGCAACAGGCCAAGGCCACCTGACAGGTAGGGTCTGATCCGGCTCGACCGCTCCCTGAAGTACACCAGCACGTCGGCAATCAACGTGTGATGGCTCGTCGAGTGCGATTGTGCGAAGAACAGGCTTTCGGTCGCAGCGCCTCTCGCCGCGAAAAACCGGACGTCGTTACGATTCCACGTGTAGTTGGCCTGGAGTGTGACGTACTCTCGGATGTGCCTCCCGACGAAGGCGTTCACGGCCACGCCAGTCTCTGGCTTGTAGCCCGAGGTTGCGAAGCCGGTAGGCGTGACGACCGTCGTGGGATCGCCAGAGAGTTGGACGCTTCCGCCGATCACCCCAACGAAGAAGACGGACTCCTGTGCGGTCGAGGGCCGCGGGAGCAAAGCCAGGAGTATGACTGCCGCGAGCGCAGGGCGGACGATGAACCACATGTGTAGATCCCTACCACACCCGATCCGTGCCCAAGGCACGGCCGGATGCGGCAGAGTGCGAACGTAGCGCAGGATCGCCTCCAGCGGGGTTCGTCAGGAGACCTTTTGAATTGTGATGCGCGCCACTGGGTTCTTCCAGTCGCGGTTCCGTCCAAAGTCTCCATCGCCGCGAATACCGCTGTGAATCAAGACCATGCCTTCACCACCGCCGGGCGAGCCACCGGCGCCCGCTCCGTCGCATTCTGGATAGTTCGGCCCTGGAATCGACGCGCAGCGCTCGTCGTTCACCTCCGTGCCCGCGTCGTAGGCATACGCGTAGAGGACCTTGACCTCTCCGGCTGCCGGCAGCGTCGTGCGGACACCGACGAACGCGTCGTTGGTCGGGATCAGCATGGAGGCGAGGCTCACCCAGTTAAACGTGTCGCTCCCCGTCACGACCACCCCACCCGTATTGCCTGGGCCGTGCAATCCGCCAGAGTTCTGCACGTCCAGCACGTTGGTGTCGGCATTGAGCAGCGTCGTCATAGGCGTGACGTTACCAGTCTCGGCCAACGTCTGGAGCTCGGCCGATGCCGCCGTACCCACGGTAAAGAGTGCTGCAGATGAGTTGTGGGTCGCGACGAGCACCGGCGTGAAGGCCTGGGCCGGTACCAGATTGATGATATTGACCTGATACGTGCCGGTTGATTGCGCCAGCGTCGCCGAAGGGCCGATCGCCATCACGCTCAAGGTCAGAGCGATGGCCGTGATAAGTCGCTTCATGTTCTCCTCCATGGACGGGTTTCCGAGTCACACGGAGTACGTAGTCGGTGGTGTCGGCCTGATCCCCCGCCCAGACTCGACTCGCGCCCTCTCATTGCCGTGATGGATACCGCGGGTCAGGGACGAGGCATGGTCACGGGAGTGGCTGGGAGCAGCCAGGCTCAGGATTGGGGTGTGCTGTTACAACAGTACCGTGGCCTTCAGGACCCGCTCATCGCAGCGCTGGGCATCGTGACGCCCGAGACCCTGGCTGCCAAAGCCCCGTTTTCTCCTACCAACGATCCTGCCGAGACTGTCGGTACACTACTGGCGGGATTTCTGTTTCATGAGGCCTATCACGCGGGGCAGATTGCGCTGGGCCGTCGTCTCGTCGGAAAGGCCGGGGCGATTGCTGCCCCCTCGCTGGAGCGGACCACCGCGTAGGCGGCGATCCTACATCGCTACGAGCATTTCCTGCGGAATCGGGCACGCTTTGCGGCAGGCGACGCCGAAGTAGTAGAGCGGCTGGCCGTCGATCGATAGCCGATGCCGGTACCGTTCCATGTGATAAATGTCGAGGTACTCGCTCAGGATCAGGGTCCTGATGAAGACGGAGAAGCCGCTCGTGTCCCGGTTGTCGAGGAACGTCTCCTTGATGTTGAACGCAACCCAGCCGCCATCGTCAATAAGGTTGAAGCTTCGGAGAACACGCGCACGGGGATATCGCCGAAACCGAGTGCCGCCACTGAGACCAAGCAGTTAAAGCGCCAGCCGGCCAAATACTCGCGCTGAGCACCGGTCATCTTCGACATGTCCATCGCGTGGAAATCGTCGTAGACGCCGGGCCGATCGCGCCCCGCTGCCATTACGCCCGGGGCCGAAATGTCGACACCGACGAGGCGTGAAACGCCAAACTTCTGTAGTTCCGCGCCGACCATGCCGTTGCCTGCGCCGAGATCGAGTACGCGTAGTTCGTTGAAGAGCCACGGCTCCTCGGCCATCGCATGGCGCAGGATGCCCACGACCTTCTCGGGTGACTGGCATTTCAGGCGATCGTAGAACAGCTGCTCATACAGGCCCTGGTGAGCGTAGATCGCGTCGTAATCGTGGAAACGGATCTCAGCCTCAACACCACCCGAGTCGGTCAGCGTGAAGTAGGCCTCGTCCTGCGAGAGGTGATTGGTGTCTACGGATGGAAATCGGATGTTGTGTCGTTTTGCAGGCATATCCTTCTTAAGATAGCCGATTTTTCGCGGCGACGGTGCCTGTGTCGTTTTTCCAAACTTTGTCTTCAAGGCCGTGCCGCGACGCTCTACACGACCGCCGGACTCGATGACCCCGAGTACAATCAGGTCGCTGTGCGCACTCGGATCGTCCCATCCTCGTTAGGAATTCTGTGTGGCGTTTGCTTCGTCGCGACGCTGGCGTCCGGCGCGGCGACGGCGGCCCAAGGTCCGGCTGCGGAGCGTCCGGTTGCTACAGCGAGCCAGATCAGCGAAGCGCCCCTGCTCGACGGTGACGTACTCGCCGATCCGGTGTGGAACCAGGTTGGCCCGACTGGAGACTTCTGGCAAACGACGCCAGACGACGGTGTGCCCGCGTCGGAACGGACCGATGTGCGAATCGCCTACACCGACACGACGCTTTATATTGGCGTCGTCTTGTACGACAGCTCGCCCGACACAGTGGTTGCGGCCGACAGCCGCCGGGACTCACCGCTGGATGCCACCGACAGCTTCCAGTTCATCCTCGACACGTTTCGCGACGGGCAGAGTGGATTTGTGTTCGGGACAAACCCCGCCGGCATCGAGTACGACGGCCAGGTCGCCAATGAGGGCCAAGGCGGATTCGGAGCACCATCGACCGGATTACAGCAGGGTGGAGCCGGCGGGGGCTTCAACCTGAACTGGGACGGCGCGTGGGAGGTCCGCACCCAGGTCGGAGAGTTTGGGTGGAGTGCCGAGTTCGCCATTCCGTTCAGGACGTTGCGGTATCGATCGGGAGAGGACACCTGGAGCCTGAACTTCCAGCGGAACATCAACCGCCGCAACGAGATTGCGTACTGGGCACGCTTGGACCGGCAGTACAACCTGTATCGATTGGTTGACGCGGGCACGCTGACCGGTCTTGCCGTACCCGCTCAGCGCAATCTCAAGATTTCTCCCTACCTCCTCGGGTCTGGTGTGGACCAAGGAAGTTCGGCGGCCGACGGCGAATTCGACATCGGCGTCGACGCCAAGTGGAGCATCAACCCGAGCCTTACACTGGATCTGACGGCCAACACCGACTTCGCCCAGGTCGAGGTCGACCAGCAGCAGATCAACCTCGACCGCTTCAATCTCTTCTTTCCCGAAAAGCGGCCGTTCTTCCTGGAGAACGCCGGCCAGTTCCAGGTGGGGTCACCCGGCAGTGTCGAGCTGTTCTTCAGCCGGCGGATCGGCATCGGCAGTGATGGCTCCCCGGTCCCGATTCGCGGCGGAGGACGGCTGACCGGAAAGGTGGGCGGCGTCAACGTCGGGCTGCTCAACATGCAGACCGCTCGCGTGGGTGAGTCCACGCCAGCCAACAACTTCGGCGTTGTCCGCCTGAGCCGCGATCTGCGGAACCGCTCGAGCGTGGGTGCGCTGTTTACCAGCCGGCGCGCGACTGGCGACTTCGCCGACGCTGACGACAACGGTCAGACCTACGCCGTGGACGCGCGCTTCGGCATCGGCCAGCGCGGGACCGTCCAGGGGTACGTCGCGCGCACCGAGACGCCCGGCGAGACCGGGCGCGAGCACGCGTTCAGCTTCCTTAGCGAGTGGCAATCCGAAGAACTCTGGGTGCGGGGCGGGTACAGCGAGGTGGCCGAGGGCTTCAATCCTGAGGTCGGCTTTCTGCAACGGAGGAACTATCGGAAGCTGGAAGCGTTCGTCTTCCGCACAATCCGACTTCAGGACAACCGGTTGGGCTTTCTGGAGATTCGGCCGCACACCTTCTACAACGCGTTCTGGAACTTTGACGGGCTTCAGGAAACCGGTTTCTTGCACCTCGACACTCACTGGGTCTGGCGCGCGGGCCATCAGATCGACACGGGTATGAACGTCACCCGACAAGGCGTTGTCACGCCATTCGCAATCGCTCCTGGTGTCGTCGTGCCGACCGGCACCTACGATCATACGGAAGCGGTCATTGTGGCGAACAGTAACCAGGCGGCACCGTTGTCGGTCCAGAGCCGGTTCACGCTCGGCGGTTTCTTCGGCGGTACGCGGCGTGCGACATCCGTGGGCGCAACGGCCCGCGTGGGAGAGACGTTCAACACGCGAGTCGAGTGGCAACGGAACGACGTCGACCTGCCGTGGGGTGACTTCGTCACGAATCTGATGGCCACCCGCGTGTCGTACTCGTTCTCACCCCGCGTGTTCACGCAGGCGCTGCTGCAGTACAACAGCCGGGTCGACGTCTGGTCAACGAACCTGCGATTCGGGTGGCTTCAGTCCTCGAATACGGGATTCTTCATCGTGCTCAACGACACACAGGACCTGAGCGACCTGTCGATGAGGGACTTTGGCCGCAGCCTGGTCGTGAAATACAGCCACCTCGTGGACGTGTTTCAGTAGCGCCGCCTTCGCCAACAAAAGCTTGAAACCGCTAGCACAATCGGGCCCACCTCAGATGCCTCCGACACCTGGAGCGCGCATCGCGGCGCACCGTTTCATCGCCGCCGGCGTCCTCTGCCTGGGGATCGCCGCCTTGGCATATGGAGCGCTGCAGGTAACGCTCCGTCAGGCGGCCTTCGTCCATGTCACGTGGGCGGCAGGCGTGGATGACACGATGCGGCAGGCGGCAGAACAGCGCTACGGTCTGTCGCTGGGAGAGCAAGTGGAGGAGCGCACCTGGGGGCACATCCTTAGCGACCTCTCCCGTACGAATGTCAGATCCCTCGTCACCAACGGGGTCATCGAGGATACGCGGGACATCGATCGAACTGCCTTTTGAGTTGACCCGTCTGCGCTGAGACGTCCAGACCCTGCGTCGCCGCCGTGGATACCGGTCAGCCTCTGGGGCATGACCGTCCTCTGTTTGTTCGTCGGGCTCACGAGCATCAGCCTTGGGCTTGTCGAGCGAGCCGGTGCGGAAACAGCGACCGGCCAATTTGACCGACACCCGACCACGAAGCAGCGGCTGACGTTGCAACATGGGCTGAGCCTGCTCTTCGTCATAGCCGTCATGGGAGCCTGCTTCCTCGCTGCGAGGTCGATGGACCTACGGGTAGACGAGCAGGTGCACTACCTCCAGATCGAGCGCTACGTCGCGGGTAACTACCTGACGTACACGACCATGACCGGCGGTTTCCATGCCGCGGCGGCGATCGTCGCGAAGCTGACGGGGCTCTCGGCGAAGGAGGACGTCCGCCTCTTTGTGTTCCTGATCTCGGGAGCGACAATTCTGCTGTTCCGATCGCTTATGCGATCGTTCGAACCACAGGCCAGCACGGTGCGCACGCTCCAGTTCGTGTTCTTTCCTCTGCTGTTTCCTTTTTGGTTCCTGATCTACACCGACATCTTCGCGTTGATGTTCCTGCTGCTCGCTCTCGTGGCTCTGACGCGCCGCAGATTTCACGCCACCGGCGCCCTGATGATCGTGAGCGTGGTCGTGCGACAGACCCATATCGTCTGGATGGCGCTGCTCGGGCTGTGGACGGTGATCGTGAACTTCGCTGAGCCGCTCCGACAGCTTCTCACGCGCGTCGCGAGCTTCGGCATCGGCGCCGGACTCTTCCTGGTGTTCGTGATCGTCAACCGCGGCGTCGCGGTTGGAGATCGCAACAACCACCCCGACATGGAACTCCAGACCGAGAATCTGCTCTTCATGCTCGTCTGCTTCTTCTTGATGTTCCTGCCGCTCATCGTGTCCAAGCTCCCGCAGATCGCACGTCTGCATCGCGCGGTGCTCGTCGGCGTGCCGGTGGCGAGTATCGTGCTCTTCTTCGGCACGTTTCGCGTGGATCACTCGGGCAACACCCAGTGGCAGGACTACTACGTACGCAACGCGATGCTCGAGACCATGACGTCGTCGCCCGTAGCCGGCGTGGTCACCAGCGTGGCGATCGCGCTTGCCGTCTTGTCGCTCTGCGTGATCCGTCTGCGGCAGCCGGCCCACTACCTCATCTATCCATTCGCGGCGCTGTCGGTGATGCCGGTGTGGTTGGTCGAGCAGCGCTACTACATGCCTGTCTTCGCGCTCTTCATGCTGTTTCGCGAATCAGCCTCGCCCCGAGTCGAGCGAACCTTATTGGGGCTATCCGTCGTCGTGGCTCTCTACCTGTTCGCAGGCGTCGTGACGGGGCAGTCCTTTCTCTGAAGCGTCGGGCGGCTCACGCGCCGCTGCTCAGCGCCTCCACGCTGTTGCTCAACGTGCCGATCCCTTCAACCGTGCACGCCGTTCGATCCCCGTCCTTGAGGTAGATCGGCGGCACGCGGGCTGTGCCCACGCCAGCCGGCGTACCCGTGGCCATGAGGTCGCCGGGGCGCAGCGTCACCATGTGCGACGCGAACGTCAGCAGGTCGACGACAGTGTGCGTCATCAAGCTCGTCGTCGCATCCTGCATCAGCTCGCCGTTCAACGAGAACTGAACGCCGAGGTTCTGCGGGTCGGGCACGAACGCGGCCGGAACAACGAACGGGCCGAGCGGCGCGAATGTGTCCTGGCTCTTGCCGAGCAGCCAGTCCGAACCGTATCGGAGGTCCGAGCGATCTTCCCGATCCGAGACATCGAGCATCAGCGTGTAGCCGAAGACGTGGTCCATGACCTGCTCGCGGGGGACACGCCGCAAGGTCCTGCCGATCACGACTGTCAACTCGCATTCCCAGTCGATCATCGTGCGGCCCGGAGGCAGAACGATCGGGTCACCGTTGCCAGTGATTGCCGACTTCAGCTTTGGAAACAGATACGGGTTGGCTCGCGTGTCATCTGGCGTCCGCGACCAGATGCTCGGGATACCCACGCGCACGCTGTCGTCCACGACTGCGGTGGTCCCGGCGGTTCGCCCCGTCGCGGCCATCTCGGCCGCGTGCTCTTCGTAATTGCGCGCCGCGTTGACGATGGCATCGGGATCGGTGACGGGTGGCAGCGTTCTCAGGTCAGAGAGGGGGTACGAGGACTCTGGAGCCTCCTGCAGCGCGGCGCCGGCCAGGCTGCCGAGACGTCCAGCCATCGGCTCATCCCAGATCTCGATGAGTTCGTGCAGCGTGGGGGGAGCACCGACGTCGGCGCGCGACAGATCGACGACCAGGTCGTCGTTGACGACCAGCCCAACGAAGTCGTCGGCGCCCTGCCGAAACATGCCGAGCTTGTACGGCGCCGGCGGCCCTTGCAACCCTTCCGATTCCGTCGTAGCGGGGGTGTTCGGCCCCGCCGAACAACCGACGGCCGCCAACGTCAGCGCCGCAACCAATCCTTTGCACACGTGCGTCATAGTCACCCTCCCAAGGTCGGCGCCATGGTACATCGGCGAACCCATGCCGTCCCGCGTCCACGGCCGGCTAGTGGTCTGGTTGCGAATTGGCTTGTGCACCGAGGGCGGTGAGGCGCCCGGCTGGCCAGGGGCGACGAGGGAGCATGCGGGACGCATGTGACCGAGGAGCAACGCCGCCAGACGGAAGGCATAGAGCGCTTTTCGGCATTGCGTCTACTCGAACGCCACACGGTCATGAAAAGCGCTTTAGCCGGCCGAATGCCTAACGCGTTTTCGAGTTCTTCAGAGTAGACCGGAGCCGAAAACGCGCTAGCCGATTCGTAACCAGACCACTAGTCCTTGCGCCGGCCTTGTGGATCACCGAGGGCAGGTGTATAACCGGGGCACCGGCCGAAGGGCCGTCGACACTTGGTTTCTTAGGAGGAGGCACTATGCAGCGGCGTCGATTCTGGTCTCTTTGTCTTGCGTGCGTGACGGTGGCGGTCGCGGTCATGGTGCTGGCACCAGTCCAGGCCCAGCACTCAGCTGGAGCTATCCACGATTGGGAGGAAACGGGGCCCCTGTGGGCCTATGCCCACCCTGAGCCCGCACAGCCTGGTGACACCCATGTCCCGCAGACCCTGGTCCGCGACCCGGGCATACGCCCCGGCGAGACGATGGAGGAAGTCACGAAGGTCTGGAGCATACCGGGGAGCGACTTCATGTTCACCCGACTGGATCTGAGAAGCCTCGACCTCACCAAGAACGACTGGTTTCCCGGCGACCATCCGCCAATGCCCGACATTATGAGCATCGGCCCCGAGAGCCTGGGCGAAGTCGGGTGGTCGTGCGGCCTGTGTCACTTGCCAAACGGGAAGGGTCGCCCGGAGAACGCGCCGCCCGCGGGGCAGCCAGTCGCCTACACGATGCAGCAGCTCCGCGACTTCGCCGACGGACTGCGGTATACCTCCGACCCCAGAAAGAGCAATACACACACGATGATCCGGCTCACCCAGGCGATGACCGAGGAGGAGATGCTGGAGTCGGCGGAGTATTTTGCCGCGATTCCCTGGACGCCCTGGATGCGGGTCATCGAGACCGACCTGGTGCCAGAGATGGAGCTGCACCCGAACGACATGTTCATCACGGTCGGGACTGAGCGCACCGTGCCAATCGGGGGGCGCATCATCGAAACGCCGGAGAACGAGCTGTACGCGAACTACCTTCGCGGCTCACGATCGGGCTGGAACGTCTACGTGCCGATGGGAAGCCTTGCGAAAGGCGAGGAACTCGTGACCACCGGCGGGGGCAAGACGGTGGCCTGCGGCGTGTGCCACGGACCGGACCTCATGGGGCTCGGGCCGATGCCCGGCATTGCTGGCCGATCGCCGAGCTACATGATGCGCCAGTTGTGGGATATGCGGCAGGGGACACGCAAGGGCCCGCAGGCCGCGTTGATGATGCCGGTCATCGAGAACCTGACCGTCGAGGACATGACGAACATCGTGGCGTACCTGGCCTCGCTCATGCCGCTGCCAGGGCCGGTGGCGCCGCCGACGCGCATCCCGTAACCCGGCGCACGGTTCTGTCGATACCCGCGTGGGGGCACCCGTCCCCACGCGGCGTTTTTTCCCACTGTAGCCATCCTTCCTGAATCACCGACGCGGCACCCACGCGCACGGAACCGAATAGTTGTGCATCTCCCGACGCGCGGGTGTATAACCAATTCGTATACGTTAGGCGCGGATTTCACTTGTACCTGAATACTCGGTCGAGTCTGATTGCGGCTCCCGAGGAGCTACGCGCTCATGAAATCCGTGCTAGCAGGCTGCTGAAGAACCCGGGTGATCGGGCCGTTTTCTAAGGATCATGCGAGTCACCACCGACCGACAACGGTGCGCACGGCTGTGCGCTGGCCCCGATCAAGGGGCCGGCGACACGCGCGGCCGGTGATCAGGGACACCTCGCCTCCAGATTCCGCAGCCGGACCAAGTTATAGACCGTGGCGGCGAAGGTAAGCTGCCAATCCACGAGGGCGACACCGCGATGCCGGAGTTTGCGCAAGCCGCCAACGGTCTTCATCCAGCCAAAGACCTGTTCTACGAGTTTCCGTTTCCGCTGACTGACGTGATAGCCCGCATGCCGCGTGGTCCGGCCATCGATCGCACTCCAGCGGACCTTCTGAGCAACGTGGGGCGTGACGGCCCGGATACGGACAGCGGCCACAAAGCTTGCCACATCGTAGCCCTTGTCCGCCCCGACCGTGCTGCCCGGCGGCGCGCTGGCCTCCAGCAACAGCGCCGCTGCCTCGCGTTCGGCGGTCCCCGTCGCGTGAGTCGCGCAGACGTTGGCGACAAGTCCCTGTCGATTGTCCAGCAGCACGTGGCCCAGATACGCCAGCTTGGCTTCCTTCCCCTGGCCCTTCCGAGGCAGCATCGCCTCCGGATCGGTCGTCGACTGGTGCGTGTCGTTGCGCCGCCGCTCCCCGTGGAAGTTGACCGTGGGATTCCCGGGGTCATCGGGCGGGTCGCTCTCCGCCGCGTCCCGGCACCGAAAGCTCTTCAGGCTGGCCCACGCTTCCAATTGGGTCCCATCCACAGTGAAGTGTTCGTCCGAGAGCAGCCCGGCCGCCCGCGCGTGGGCCTGCACCGCATCAAAGAAGGCGGCCGCGAGATCGCCCGCCAGCAGCCGGTCGCGATTCTTGGTAAACGTGGTGGGATGCCAAACCGGGTCGTCCAAATTCAAGCCCACGAACCAGCGGAACAGCAGGTTGTAATTGAGCTCTTCCATCAGCAGCCGCTCGCTCCGCACCGTGTAGAGCACCTGCAGCAACAACGCGCGCAGCAGCTGTTCCGGCGGGATCGACGGACGCCCTGTGTTGGCGTACAGGCCGGCGAACCTGCGCGACATCGTTCTCAGCGCTTCGTCCGTCAGCGCGCGAACCGCGCGGAGCGGATGGTCGGCTGGCACGCGCTGTTCCGGCGACAGGTAGCTGAACATGTGAGTGCTTTGCTCATCGTGTCCGCGCATGATGGGGCTCCCTTCAGCGGTGTTGGGAGCATGGTAGTACGCCGGGATCGATCTGTCGATCCCATTTCACGGAGTTTTTCAGCAGCCTGCTAGGCGCCCGGATATCTCGTTTCCGTAGGAGAGAGCATATGCCACGTCTTCGCTTCGGAGTTCTCTGTTTCGTGTGCGCTGTGTTCGCAGTAGCTGTAGGAGTGAGGGGCCCGGTGCAGGCCCAGCACGAGCAGGCCGCCGTCCAAAACCTGGAAGAAACCGGGCCGCTCTGGGCCTACGCGTATTCCCGGCCAGCCCTGCCCAGCGAAACCTACGTCCCGCCGGCCTTCGTCCCACGCCTTGGGGCCGTAGCGGCCGCGCGAGCGGTTGTAGGCCCGAACCAAGACGCGGAAGAGCTCACCAAGCTCTGGAGTGTCACCGGGAGTGATAAGGAGTTCTCGCGGCTGGATTTCCGCCAGGCCGACTCGTATCCCGATTGGTTTCCCGGCGACCACCCGCCAATGCCCCGGATGAACACAATGGGGTCAGCCACCCAGGGTCGCGCGTGCGCCGGGTGTCATCTCGCCAATGGGAAGGGTCGCCCCGAGAACGCTCCGCCGAGTGGACAGCCGGTCGCCTACACGCTGCAGCAGATCGAGGATTTCACCAACGGCCTGCGGTATACGTCCGACCCCCGCAAGCGAAACACCCACACGATGATTTGGCTCTCGGAGGGAATGACCGACGCAGAAGCGTTGGAGATTGCCGAGTACTACGCGGCGATCCCGTGGACGCCGTGGATCCGGGTGATCGAGACGGACCTGGTACCGGAGATGCACCTCGAAGAGGGAAACATGTTCATCACGGTCGGTACGGAGCGGACCGTGCCGCTCGCCGGGCGCATCATCGAGACACCGGAAAACCAACTCGAGTCGAACTACCTGCGCAGCCCGCGGTCGGGCTGGAACGCCTACGTGCCGGTGGGGAGCCTCGCCAAGGGTGAGGAACTCGTCACCACCGGCGGTGGCAAGACGGTCTCGTGCGGCGTGTGCCACGGCGCGGACCTCATGGGCCTGGGCAGCATGCCCGGTATCGCCGGCCGGTCGCCGAGCTACATGATGCGCCAGCTTTGGGACATGAAGCAGGGGACACGCAATGGTCCGCAGGCGGCGTTGATGATGCCCATCATCGAGAACCTGACCGTCGAGGACATGACGAACATCGTCGCGTACCTGGCGTCGGTTCTGCCGCTGCCGGGGCCGGTGGCACCGCCGACGCCCGCACCGTAGACCGGCGCACTTCGATCTCGGTACCCGCGTGGGGGCGCTTGTCCCCACGCGGCATTAGTCAGCGCCTTCTTACACACGACTCCCACTTCACAACCTCCAGGCGGGTCCCGACCGCGACTGTCCGCGGACAGCCCCATTCGTGCCCAGATGTGTCACCCGGCTATGAGGCGCGGCACCTCCTCCGCAAACCGGCTCCGCTCGCATCACAGACGGATCCAGGAGGGAACATCTTGCCTCGCGTCGCGGCTGGCGCCAGCCCTACGGTTTGCGCCGGAGGTGCCGCGCCTCACAGCCGGTGGTGATCACTAAGTCGCGAATCGCGGCCGCCCGCGACGAGGTTATGAAACGGGCTCTATAATCAGGCGCAAGTCCGATGGCTCTGACCCCCGGCACCCGCCTCGGCCCGTATGCGATCGCTGCCCAGATTGGCGAAGGCGGAATGGGGGAGGTCTATCAGGCCACCGACACGAATCTTGCCCGGAAAGTCGCCATCGAGGTGCTCCCCGCGTCCGTGGCCGATGACCCGGAACGTCTCGCGCGCTTCGACCGTGAAGCCAAGACCCTCGCCGCACTGAACCATCCGAACATCGCGCAGATCCACGGCCTCGAAAAGAGCGCGGGCACGATCGCCCTCGTCATGGAGCTGGTCGAGGGGCCAACGCTCGCGGATCGGGTCGCGCAAGGCGCGATCCCAGTTGATGAAGCCCTCCCCATCGCGAAGCAAATTGCCGAGGCGCTCGAAGCCGCGCACGAACAAGGCATCATCCACCGCGACCTGAAACCCGCCAACATCAAGGTACGGCCCGACGGGACCGTGAAGGTGCTCGATTTTGGGCTCGCGAAAGCCATGGAATCGCAGAGTGCGATGTCGCCGGACTCGTCCCAGGCACCCACAATCACGACACCGGCGATGACGCAGGCGGGGACGATCCTGGGTACGGCGGCCTACATGAGCCCCGAACAAGCGCGAGGCAAGACCGTCGATAAGCGCAGTGACATCTGGGCGTTTGGCTGCGTTCTTTTTGAAATGCTGGTGGGCCGTCGCGCGTTCGAGGACGAGGACGTGTCGATGACGCTCTCGAAAGTACTCCAGCGCGAGCCGGACTTCGGTGCGCTTCCTACTGTGGTGCCTGCCCATGTGCGGCAGACGCTGCGCCTGTGTCTGCGGAAGCCGCTGAAAGAGCGGCTTCCCGACATCGGTGCAGTGCGTCTCGCGCTGGAGGGCGCGTTCGAGACGACGGCTTTGCCAGCGGCATCGGTTGCCGTGCCTCAAGTTGCCGCGTGGCGGCGACCGGTGCCCGCGGCACTGGCTGCCTCACTGCTCACGGCCGTCGTCGTCGGCCTCGTCGCCTGGACCCTGTGGCCTTCCGCTGAGAGGCCCGTCGTCACTCGATCCGACTATGACCTTCCCGAGGGCCAGCAGTTCAGTAACATTCGGCGGTCCGTCTTGGCGTTCTCGCCGGATGGCCGTGCGTTCGTCTACAACACCGGGGGAGGCCTGTATCTGCGCGCGATGGGGGACCTGGAGGCTCGGCTGATTCCCGGGACCGAGGGTGCACTGATGCCGTTCTTCTCGCCGGACGGCCAATCGGTGGCGTATTTCGATGTCGCAACGGGCGAGTTGAAGCGGATCGCCACCAGTCGCGGCGCGCCGGTCGTTATCTCTACGGCAACAGGGTTTACGTTTGGCGCGAGTTGGGGACCAGACGACGCGATCCTTTTTGGCGAGGCCCAGGGCATCCTGCGTGTGTCGGCCAACGGCGGCACGCCGGCCCTTGTCATCCCGGCCGAGGCAGGCGAGCAGATGGACGGCCCGCAACTGTTGCCCGATGGGGAGTCGGTGTTGTTCAGCGTGACGACGAGCACGGGAACCACCCGGTGGGACGAGGCCCGGATCGTCGTGCAGTCGCTCCGCACGGGCGAGCGCACGGTCATCTGGGAAGGTGGGAGTGACGCTCGCTACGTGTCCACGGGCCATCTGGTCTATGCCGTGCGGGATGGGCTGTACGCCATTGCGTTCGATGTGGACAGCCTGACCGTGCGCGGAGGGCCGGTGCCAATGGTCGCAGGCGTGCAGCGGGCGTTTGCGGCGAATACCGGCACCGCCAACTTTGGCGTGTCGGCGCAGGGGTCGCTGGTCTACGTCAGCGGCACGGCCGGGTCCAGCGACCTGATGCTGGCGCTGGTCGGGCGAGACGGGGTTGTTGCACCGCTGGCGGTACCGCCCGCGCCGTATCTGTCACCGCGTCTGTCACCTGACGGCGGCAGGCTGGTCGTGCAATCCGGGGAGGACGAGGGGAATACACTGTGGACCTACGACCTGTCGAGCGACAGCCAGATCCAGCAGCTCACGTTCGACGGGGACAACCATCGGGCCATTTGGACGCCGAACGGTCAACGCATCACGTTCGCCTCGGATCGCGAGGGGCCGATGAGCCTCTACTGGATGCCCGCCGATGGCAGCGGGGCCCCGGAGCGGCTGACGACGGCCGAGGCGGGCACGAGCCATTGGCCGCAGTCGTGGTCGCCGGACGGCCAGACGCTGCTGTTCAATGTGCAACGGGAACTCCTTACCGACTGGGACATCTGGTCGCTGTCGGTCACCGGTCGCGAAACGCAGCGTCTCTATGACACGCCCGACACAATCTATCTGGGTGCGGAGTTCTCCCCCGACGGCCAGTGGCTGGCCTACGCCGCGGGCGCTCTCCCTAGCGCCGTGGACATCTACGTCGAGCCATTCCCACCGACCGGATCGAGGCGCCGGATTTCACAAGAGGGCGGCTATTGGCCGCTCTGGTCACGCGCGGGGGACCGACTGTTCTACCGACCCGCCAGCGCCACGACCGGAATTACGCTGAGGTCTGTGGATATCGCCGCCCAACCGGCATTTGCGTTCAGCAATGAGCAAACGCTGCCCATCGACGGGTTCACGGTAGTGGGTTTTTACCGGGACTACGACATTACGCCTGACGGCGAGCGACTGGTCATGGTGTTTCCCGCCGATCGGACTGAGGGTGGTGAAGCCGCTCGCCCTCAGATCATCATCGTCCAGAACTGGTTCGAGGAACTGCGGCGGCTGGTGCCGACGGACTGATGCCCCTGCCCCCCGGCGCTCGCCTCGGCCCGTAGTTGCGCAGTAGCGACCTATCGGCGCTGGTAGACGTCGCGCCGATGGCCAACTGTGACCACCAGGACGGTGAGCACGTCATCTTGGACGGTGTAGATGATGCGGTAATCGCCGACGCGGATGCGTAGCAGCCCGGACTCGCCCTGGAGCGCCGTCACACCTGAGGGGCGCGGGTTGGTGCCAAGACTATCGATGGCCTTGACAATCCGCCGAAGGGCAGGCGGGGCAAGCTTCTTGAGTGCCCGTTCGGCCGCGGGTTTCAGGAAGACGGCGTAACGGGCGACCGCAGACACGGTGCTAGAGGCCGAGTGCCGCCCTCACCTTGTTCCAGTTCCGCTGGCCTGGTTCCTTGAGCGCACGGCGTGCCGCCGCGAGGTCGATGCGGTCCTCCAGCGCCTCGAGGAGCTCAAGGTCTTCGATGCTGACCAAGGCGGCGACAGCCTTGCCATGCCGCTCCAGTTCGATGCGCTCGCCCTGGTAAGCGACTCGGTTCAGTGTTTCTGCAACGTGGCTACGGAGGGCGGTGGCCGCCATCTTGGGCATGTGTACATTTTGTACGTAACGTACGTAATGTGCAAGCCGAACCTCACGACACGGCGCAGCAGACGCTCACCACTCCGTCAGGACCCGCCTGGAGGTCATAAAGCCGCCACGGTCATATAATCCACGCAAGATTGGCCCTGACCCCCGGCACTCGTCTCGGCCCGTATGAGATTGCTGCCCAGATCGGCGAAGGTGGTATGGGGGAGGTGTACGAAGCCACCGACACGAAGTTAAAGCGGCAGGTTGCGATCAAGGTGTTGCCGGAGTCCGTCGCCGCTGATGCAGAGCGACTGGCACGGTTCCAGCGTGAGGCCGAAGTCCTCGCCTCGCTGAACCATCCAAACATCGCGATCATCCACGGACTCGAACAAGTGGGTGATGTCCACGCGCTCGTGATGGAACTCGTCGAGGGGGACGACCTGTCACAGCGGATCGCGCAGGGCGCTATTCCGGTTGATGAGGCTCTCCCCATCGCGAAGCAGATCGCGGAGGCGTTAGAGGCTGCGCATGAGCAGGGGATCATCCACCGCGATCTGAAACCCGCCAACATCAAGGTGCGGCCCGACGGCACGGTGAAGGTGCTCGACTTCGGGCTGGCGAAGGCCATGGAGCCGACGGGCGCGATGTCACCTGAGTTCTCACAGGCACCGACGATCACCACGCCCGCGATGACCCAGGCGGGGATGATTCTCGGCACCGCCGCGTACATGTCGCCCGAGCAAGCCAGAGGCCGCACGGTGGATAAGCGCAGCGACGTGTGGGCGTTTGGTGCGGTGCTCTACGAGATGCTCACGGGGCAGCGAGCGTTCGATGCGGAGGACGTGTCGGAGACGCTAGCCGCCGTGTTGCGGGCGGAGGTTGACTGGGAGCGGCTACCCAAGAATCTCTCGCCAGTGCTTGGCACCTACATCCGACGGTGTTTACACAAGGACCCGAAGCAGCGCGTTCCCGACATCGCAGCCATGCGCCTCGCGCTGGAGGGCGCGTTTGAGACCGCCGTGTCGCAGGCAGCGGAGGCCGTGGCGGTCACACAGCCTGGGTGGCGACAGGCCCTACCCGCTGTGGCGGTGACCGCCGTCGTGGTGGTCTTCGTCACTGGCCTGGTGGGGTGGAGCCTGTGGCCAGCGACCGAGCCACAACCGGTGACTCAGTTCGCGTATGCCGTGCCCGACGACTATCCGTTCAGAAACCTCGGTCGCTCCGTGATGGCGCTGGCCCCAGACGGCCGGTCCTTCGTCTACAACACGTCAGGCGGCCTCTACCTCCGCACGATGGACGAGTTGGAGGCGCGGCTCATTGCGGGCACGGAAGAACCCCTCCGCCATCCGTTCTTCTCGCCAAACGGGCAATCGGTGGCGTATCTTGATGCCGGAACGAACGAGTTGAGACGCATCGCCATCAGCGGCGGAGCCCCGGTCGTGATTGCGGACGTGTCGGGCAATCTCAATGGCGCGAACTGGGGACCGGACGGGACGATCTTGTTCGGCCAGCCCGACGGCCTCTACCATGTGCCAGCCACAGGGGGCACACCGACGCTGGTGATCGCCGCCGAAGACGGGGAGCAACTGGACGGCGCGCAGTTGCTGCCCGACGGGGATACGGTGCTGTACAGCGTGAGGGCCGGCGGCAGTTGGGACGACGCGCAGATCGTGGCGCAATCGCTTAGTTCGGGGGAGCGAACTATCGTCCTTGAGGGCGGCAGCGATGCCCGGTATCTGCCGACGGGCCATCTGGTCTACGCACTGGGAGACAGCTTGTTCGGTATCGCGTTCGATGCCGACAGCTTGTCCGTCACAGGCGGCGCGGTGCCGCTGGCCCAGGGCGTGTTGCGGGCGGCTGTGACCGCCGGGGCCAACTACGGCGTCTCCGATGACGGGGCGTTGGTCTATGTCCGTGGCGGCGCGTGGAACTTGCGCACATTGGTGTGGGTGGACCGGGACGGGCGGGAGGAACCGGTGGCGGCTGCCCCGGCGGCCTACGCGGAGTTCACGTTGTCGCCGGATGGAACGCGCGTGGCCGTTCGCATCATAGATGCTCCGCCCGCGGTCTGGATCTACGACCTCGTGCGGGACACCAGCACCCGTCTCACCTTTGAGTCTGACGAGGTGCTCGGGCTGTCCCCGACGTGGACACCCGATGGCACCCGTGTGGCCTTCGGCCCCCCGCTGTCCTGGAAGCGTCGAGCCATTCCCGCCGACCGGATCGAGGCGCAGGATTTCGCAGAGCGGGGGAACGTGGCCGCTTTGGTCACACGCAGGGGACCGACTGTTCTACCGACCCGACACCACCACGCTCGGAAACACCCTAGCGTCGGTGGACATCGCCACCCAACCAGCATTTGCGTTCAGCAATGAGCAAACGTTGCCCATCGAGGGGTTCACGGTGGTGGGTTTTTACCGGGACTACGACATCACACCTGACGGCGAGCGACTGGTCATGGCGTTTCCCGCCGATCGGCTGGACGGCGGTGAAGCCGCTCGCCCTCAGATCGTCATCGTCCAGAACTGGTTCGAGGAACTGCGCCGGCTGGTGCCGGTGAACTGAGGAGAAGGCTGCCAGAATCGCGACCGCCTATAATCCACGCATGTCGTCCCTCCCGAACGCGGCCGGCGTCCTCAGCGCGGACACGGATCCGGAGAGCGAACGGTATCAAATCGACCGCTGGCGTGTGATGTCGCCGGCCGAAAAGCTCCGCGTCGTCGTTGCGTTGAACGCCACCGCGGACACGATGGCGCTGGCCGGCATCCGGCTACGTCATCCCGGCGCGCCCGCCCGGGAACAGTTCCTGCGCCTGGCGAGCCTGAAGCTCGGTCGCGACCTGGCCCAACGGGTCTATCCGGAGATCGCACAGCTGGATGCGCCGTGATCGCGATTCCGGATCCGATCGCGGTGGCGCTGCGCGTCGCTGACCTGTTCGAGACGCTGGGGCTTCGGTACACCATCGGCGGATCGCTCGCCAGTTCGCTAAGCGGCGAACCACGCTCGACGCTGGACGTGGACATGGTGGTGGCCATACAAGAGGCCGACGTCGCTCCGCTCGTTGCCGCACTGGCGACCGATTTCTATGTCAACGAAAAGGCGCTCCGACGGGCGGTGCGTGAGCGCTCCAGCGCAAACCTCATTCATCAGGAGACGTCGGTCAAGATCGACCTCTTCGTCATGGGCTCGACGCCGCTCGACGAGGTGCAGTTGGCGCGTCGCCGGCGCGTGCAGGTGTCGAGCAGCCCGGATCGATTTCTCTACATGCACCCGCCGGAGGACATTTTGCTTCAGAAGCTGCGATGGTTTCGCAAGGGCGGTGAGACCTCCGATCGACAGTGGCGCGACATCCTGGGCATCGTACACGTGCAAGGGGAGCGGCTGGATCAGGACTATCTCCAACGAAGCGCCGCACTGATCGGTGTGGGCGACCTCCTGCAGCGAGCGCTCGGTCAGAAAGGCGACCGCGCCGTATAATCCACGCAATTGTGCCCCTGACGCCCGGCGCTCGCCTCGGCCCGTATGAAATCGCTGCCCAGATCGGCGAAGGCGGGATGGGCGAGGTGTATCGGGCCACCGACACCAATCTTGCCCGGCAGGTCGCCATTAAGGTGCTCCCCGAGTCCGTGGGCGAGAACCCGGAACGTCTCGCGCGCTTCGACCGTGAAGCCAAGACCCTCGCCGCACTGAACCACCCCAACATCGCGCAGATTCACGGCCTCGAAAAGAGCGAGGGCGCGATCGCGCTGGTGATGGAGTTGGTCGAGGGGCCGACGCTTGCCGACCGCATCGCCCAGGGGGCGATCCCCATCGACGAAGGCCTGCCCATCGCGAAGCAAATCGCCGAAGCGTTAGAGGCAGCGCACGAGCAGGGCATCATCCACCGCGATCTGAAACCCGCGAACATCAAGCTACGGCCGGACGGCACGGTGAAGGTGCTGGACTTCGGGCTGGCGAAGGCGATAGAGCCCGCCGGCGGGGCTTCGGCGGGTCAGACGCTGTCGCAGGCGCCGACGATCACGACACCCGCGATGACGCAGACCGGGATGATCCTCGGCACGGCGGCGTACATGTCGCCCGAGCAAGCGAAGGGTAAGCCCGTGGACAAGCGGGCCGACATCTGGGCGTTCGGGTGCGTGCTCTTTGAGATGCTGACCGGCAAACGGACGTTCGACGGTGACAGCGTTCCGGAGACGCTGGCCCGTGTCATTGAGCGCCAACCAGACTGGTCGCTGCTTCCTCAAGCGACACCGGAGCCCCTTCGGCGACTGCTCCGCCGGTGTCTGGCTGGAGATACTCGGGAGCGCCTGCCAGACATTGGCGTTGCCCGACTTGAGATCCGTGAGGCGCTGGGGGGTGCCAGCGTGCCCGCGGACGTCTCGCCTCCGTCGTCTCGCAGGACGAGCTGGCCGGGGATGTGGTGGGCCGTTGCGGCTGTTGGCGTGATCGCGGTGGCCGTCCTTGGCCCGCTGGTCGTCGCTCCGAGCACAGATGTCGTGCCGAGCGTGTCACGCGCAGTCATTCTGCTTGACGAGGACGTGCGATTGGCAGCCGTCGTGGACACAAGCGGTGGTTTCCGACTATTCAATGCGTCATTGGCGTTGACGCCCGATGGGCGCGTTCTGTTCTTCGTCGGGGAGCGGAACGGAGCGCGCGCCATCTATCGCCGTCCGGTTGACGGCTTCGATGCGGAACCAATCCCAGGCACCGAAGGAGCGGAGTTCGCGTTCGTGTCCCCTGATGGAATGCGGCTCGGGTTTCTGGCCGAGCGGCAACTCAAGCACATGCCCGCCGACGGCGGGGTGCCTGTGACGTTCCACGAGGGGCGAGTACAGAGTGCGGCTTGGGGGACGGGCGACACGGTCGCGTTTATGGCGGATCGAAGCTTGTGGATGATCGACACCAACGGTGGCCAGCCTGAACTGATTGCCGGAGGAGGCGTCTACCGAGGCCAACCGTTCTTCCTGCCCGGCGGTCGTGAGGTGCTGTTGTCTGATTTCTCCACGGGGATGGTTGTCCGGGTGCCTCTATTCACTGGGGAACCCGAGGATCTCACAAGAGGTACAGCCGCTCAGTTCATTTCCACTGGTCATCTTCTGTTTCGGCGTGATGAATCGCTCTGGGCGATGCCGTTTGATTCCGTTCGTGGCGAAACGACGAGTGGTGCGGTGCAGGTCTTACCGGAGGCTATCGCAAGTAGTCAGGTGCTACCCAACTACGCGGTCAGTGCAGAGGGCACGCTGGTGTACGTGCCCGCATCGAGCACGGAGCCTGTTCAGCAACTCGTCTGGGTCGATCGAGATGGGCGCGAGGAGGCGTTGGCCCTCGCACCAGGGAGCTATCGCGCCCCACGTCTGTCGTCGGATCAGTCGCGCATTGTCTTTGACGACTGCTGCCAGTCGCGGCAGCCGCCGACCGGCGGCCTCTGGGTGTACGACCTTCGCGCTGAGACCACTACCCGGCTCGTGCTTATCCGGTTGTTTCAGCAAGCCACCACCGGTAGTGTATCGGCGTGGCGCGCCCGTCGTTTCCGAAGAATCTCCGGGAGTTTCAGCGGCAATTTGCGACCGACGAGGCCTGTCAGGACTACTTGGCGGCGTGCCGCTGGCCGGACGGCTTTGTGTGTCCCCGGTGCCGGCACGCGCGCGGCTATCACCTGACCACACACCGGCGCTGGCAATGTGCGGCGTGCCGGGGATCCGTCCCGAGTCCTGTAGAAATTAAAGATGGCGTAACCTCCAGCTGACTTCAACCAGCAGATCGCCGCTTGTAACGGCGACGGAGGACTACGCCATGCAGGACAGTACCATAGCCCTTTCGCCTGTTCTTCAATTTCGTCAGGATCTCCAGGCCACGCTGCGCGCCGGCGTGCGGCGCGCCATCGAGGCCGTCCTCGAGGAGGAGCTGCTCGCCGCGCTCGGGGCCGATGCGCACGAACGCACGACCGGTCGGCGTGGGTATCGACACGGCACCGTCGACCGGACGGTGACGACGCGCGAGGGGACGCGAACCCTGACGGTGCCCCGCGCCCGCCTCCGGGACCCGGCGGGGCCGTCCACGGAGTTTCAGAGCACGGTGTTGCCGCGCTATGCGCGACGGACCCGCGAGGTCGACGACGCGCTCCTCGGGTGCTATTTCGGCGGGGTCAATAGCCGCCGCATCCGCCGGGCGCTCCAGCCGCTCTTGGGAGAGGCGCCGCTGTCGAAGAGCGCCGTCTCGCGCGTGGTGGCGCGGGTGAAGCAGCAGTTCGCGGTGTGGCAGCAACGGTCCTTGGCCGACGAGCGCTACGCGGTGGTGTTCCTGGATGGGATCCATCTGCGGGTCCGGCTCGCCGGCCGCGTGGTGGTCGTGCCGATCTTGGCGGCGCTCGGCGTCACGCCCACCGGCCAGAAACAGCTCGTGGCGCTGCAGCTGGCCGCGGCGGAAGCCACGGCGTCGTGGGGTGGCCTGCTCACCGATCTGCAGCGACGTGGGCTGCCGGCGCCGGTGCTGGTCGTGACCGATGGGCATGCGGGGCTCAAGAAGGCGCTGGAGGCGTGGCCGACGGTCCGCGTGCAGCGTTGTACGGCGCATAAGGGGCGCAATCTCGACGACGCCTGTCCGGTGCATGCGCGGCCCGAACTTCGCCGGGATTACCATCGCCTCCTCTACGCGACGGACGGCCTGGCCGCCCGCGCGGCCTACGACGTCTTCCTGAAGAAGTGGACGCCGTTGTGCCCACCGGTTGCGCGGTCGCTGGAAGAAGCCGGGCTGGACCTGCTTACGTTTTACACCTTCCCAACGGCCATGTGGAAATCCTTGCGGACGACGAACGCCTTGGAGAATCTCAATCGCGAGTTCCGCCGCCGTACGAAGACCCAGGCGTCCTTCAGCACGGAAGCCGCTGCGCTCACCGTGCTCTTCGGCCTCGTCGCCGCGGGGCAGATCCTGTTCCGGAAGATCGATGGCCATCAGGACCTCGCGGGCTTCCTAGCGCAGGAGCAGTGGTGTCAGGCCGCGTAACGCGGTAGAGTCGTCAACCAGTCAGCAGGAGCGTCGCGCCAAAACGTTTTTCTACAACACTCGGGACACATCCCGTGCCGGTATCAGGTGTCGCTGACCGCCGGGACGATTCTCCACAACACGAAGACGCCGCTCCTGGTGTGGTTCTGGGCGGCCTATTTGACGGTTACCGACAAGCGGGGCCTCTCGGCGCTCCTGCTGCAGCGGCAGTTGGGCCTGCGGCGGTACGAAACGGCGTGGCTGCTGTTGCACAAGCTGCGGCGCGCGATGGTGAACGCGGGGCGGGAGCCCTTGTACGGCGACGTGGAGATCGATGACACCTGGGTGGGCGCGCCCCAGGCCGGCCTGCGCGGCAGTCGCCAACTCAAGGGGCGGAAAGCCGCGCTGGTGCTGGTGGCGGTGGAACGACGCGGGGATCGGTCGGGTCGGGTCCGCATGTCCGTGATCCCGAACTTCAAACAATCGACGATGCTCGCGTTCGTCACTCACCACATTGCGCCGGGGGCGACGGTCTACACCGACGGGCTGAAAAGTTTCGATGGGCTCCAGGCCGCTGACGTGAGACACGTCGCCCGCCCGCAACCGATCCGGAGCGCCCTGCACAGGGGGGTGCCCTCCGTCGTGCCTTTGGCCGACCGCGTCATCGGCAATTGCCAACAGTGGTTGATTGGCACGCACCACGGCGTCAGCAAGGCGCAACTACAAGTCTACCTCGATGAGTTCGTGTTTCGGCACAATCGGCGGCGGCACCCGATGGCCGCCTTTCAGACCCTGCTGGGCCTGGGGACCGGACGGACGCCCACGCCCGCCCGACGGATTCGCGGCGCGCAGGACGTGCGCCCCCCAGGCTGATCGCAAGATATAGGGGTTAGCTGAAACAACCGGATAAGCACGACCCGTCTAACGTTTGATGCGACAGGAGAGTTCCACCCGCTGTGGACGCCTGATGGCGAGCGGGTGGCATTTTATTCCTATGGTCGAAGTATCGATCTGAGGGAAGCCGCGGGCGGTGGAGAGGTTGGGCGGGTCGTTGACGGAGTGAATCCGGCTCTGCAGGCGTTCTCCGCCGACGGAGAGAGTCTCGTATACGCTGATCAAGGCAGTATTTATGTCGTGCCTGTCGGGGGCAGTGGAGAGCCAGATCCATTGGTCGCGAGCCCGGCCTTTGAGGCGGGCGGTTATCTGTCCCCGGATGGTCGATGGATAGCCTACTCATCCGACGAATCAGGTCGTCTTGAAATCTACGTACGGCCATTTCCCAACGTCGATGACGGCCAGTGGCAACTCAGCACGGATGGGGGCACCGAGGCGTCGTGGGCCCTTGACGGGCGCGAGTTGTTTTTCCGCAACGGCGACTGGATGATGACTGTCCAGGTTGACACGTCCACGACGTTCACTCACGGTGCGCCGCAGCCTCTCTTCGAAGGTCGGTACGACACCCACTTCCTCCGCAACTACGACGTAGCAAGAGACGGCCGCTTTCTGATGGTCAAGGATGCGTCACCTGCCGACCGAGTGTCTGAGCGTCAGCAACTGGCTCTGGTCCAGAACTGGTTCGAGGAACTGCGGCAGCTGGTGCCGACGGAGTAGACGGAGGGGCCTCTTTCAGTCCGAGAGGGTTGTCGATCGGCTCGATCCAGACCGTCGCAGTCGAGGACTCTCCGACCGCTGTGAGTCGTATGTAGTTCCGTATATACTAAATAGGTGTTCGAGTGGGATCCGCGAAAGGCCAAGGCCAACGCGGACAAGCACGGCGTCGAGTTCGATGAAGCTGTCACCGTGTTTCTCGACGCTGACGCCCTGGACGGACCAGACCTTCAGCACTCGGCCCGAGAGGCGCGCTTTCGGCGCTTGGGCAGGTCCGCGGAAGGGCGTTCCTCTTGGTACGCAGAAGAGAGCAGGCCATGCAGAAACGATCCGCCTCATCAGCGCGCGCCGCGCGAGTCGCCAGGAGCGCGCCGCGTACGTCGAAGACGACGAAGATTGATTTTTCGGACATTCCAGACTCGTCGCCGGTACAACTGCGCGCGATGCGTCGCGTTGGGCGGCCGCCGCTGGGCGACCGTCCGCGTCAGTTGATCGCGATTCGTGTCGATCCGGGTGTCCTCGATCTGTTCCGGAAGGAGGCGCGCCGCCGCCGCGTCGGCTACCAGACTCTCATCAACGAGGCGTTGGCCGAGCACGTTCGGAAGAACGTCGCGTAGCGGAGCCTAGCCCCGCGCTGCTCAGGTGGCGGTTCAACCAACGTCGGCGGCGGCCGAATGATTCTGGGACCCGTTTGGGCACCCCGTGCGGACGCCGAATCGCCCCAGCGATTCCTCCTATAATCAGGCCCAACTCTGATGCCCTTGACCCCCGGCACCCGCCTCGGCCCGTACGCGATCGCTGCCCAGATCGGCGAAGGCGGGATGGGGGAGGTCTATCAGGCGACGGATACCAACCTCGGTCGCGATGTGGCGATCAAAGTGCTGCCCGAGTCGGTCGCTCATGAGCCCGAACGGCTGGCTCGATTCGATCGCGAAGCTCGAACACTCGCCGCCCTGAATCATCCGAACATCGCGCAGATCCACGGCCTCGAAAAGAGCGGCGGCACGATTGCGCTGGTCATGGAACTGGTCGAGGGCCCGACGCTCGCCGACTGGATCGCGCAAGGAGCGATCCCGGTCGATGAGGCGCTCCCGGTCGCGAAGCAGATCGCCGAAGCGCTCGAAGCCGCGCACGAGCAGGGGATTATCCACCGCGACCTCAAGCCCGCGAACATCAAGGTCCGACCCGACGGCACGGTGAAGGTGCTGGACTTCGGTCTGGCGAAGGCGATGGAGCCCGCCTCCGCGCTTGGCGCTTCGGCGGGGCAAGCCCTGTCGCAGGCGCCGACGATCACGACGCCCGCGATGACGCAGGTCGGGATGATCCTTGGCACGGCCGCTTACATGAGCCCGGAGCAGGCGCGTGGCGAAGCCGTGGACAGCCGGGCGGACATCTGGGCGTTTGGCGTCGTCTTGTACGAGCTGGTGACCGGCCGGCGCCTGTTTGACGCGGGGAACGTCTCCGAGACGCTCGCGGCGGTGCTGCGCGAGGACCCGACGTGGGATACGTTGCCCGCTAGTACCCCGTCTCAGTGATTTTGATCGGTTGGAGGGGGGGTAGCTCATCTGCCGCCAGTAACAGCCTGATCGTCCGGGGCTGCCGTGGGACGCGGCTGATAAGCCCGCGCCGCTCCAGCGCGACGATCATGCCGTGGACCGTGGGGGGAGTGACCTGAAAGAACCGTTGGAAGTCGACTTCGGCCGGCGGCTCCCGGTGGAGTAACGCGTAGGTGTGGATGAAGGCCAGATACTGGCCTTGCTTCGCCGTGAAGTGTGGGGCCGGACGACTGGACACGGGATCGGCAGTGTGATCCAAGATATCCATGAACATACGCTATCGCGTGACGCTGACGCTCGAAGAACGGCACCACCTGCAGGCGCTGACCCGCGGCGGCACCCGGGCCGCGCGCCAGATCAAACGGGCACAGATTCTCCTCGCCGCCGACGCCCAGGTCCCCGACGAACGGATTGCGGCAGACATCGGGGTCGGCACCTCGACGGTGTATCGGACCAAGCAGCATTTCGTCGAAGACGGCTTGACGCGCGCGCTCATCGAAACGGCCCGGCCCGGTGCACCGCGGAAGCTCAGCGCCGGCGATGAAGCCCGCCTGGTCGCGGTGGCCTGCTCCGCGCCCCCGGCCGGCCGGGCGCACTGGACGCTGGAGTTGCTGGCCGGCGCATTGGTCCGCCTCACCACGCACGAGACCCTGTCGAGCGCCACGGTGGGACGCCGGCTGGCCGACATGAAACTGAAGCCGTGGCGGGAGAAGAGGTGGTGCATTCCGACGGTCAACGCCGAGTACGTGGCGCGCATGGAAGACGTCCTCGCACTCTACGCCGAGGCGCCGACCCCCCGGCGACCGGTGGTCTGCTTCGATGAAACGCCCCGACAACTAATCGGGGACGCGCGTGTCCCCATCCGGGCCGAGCCGGGGAAGCCCAGACGGGTCGACTATGAGTACGTGCGCAACGGCACCGCGAACGTGTTCCTGTTTGTGGACGTGCACCGCCCCTGGCGCCACGCCAAGGTCACTGACCACCGGACGTGCGTCGACTTTGCCGAGTGCATGCGCGATCTCGTGGACGAGCATTACCCGGAGGCCGAGCGAATCCAGGTGGTGCTGGACAACTTGTCGACCCATTCCGCGGCCGCGCTTTATCAGACCTTCGCACCCGCTGAGGCCCGACGGATCCTTACGCGGCTCGACTTCCACTACACGCCGAAACACGCCAGCTGGCTCAACATGGTCGAGATCGAGATCGGGGTGATGGTCCAGCAATGCCTCGATCGGCGTATCCCGGACAAGGCCACGCTTGTCACCGAGGTCGCTGCCTGGGAGCAGCGGCGCAATGCCGAGCAGGCGGGCATCAACTGGTTGTTCACCGTCGACCGGGCCCGCACGAAGATGGGCCGCGTGTATCCGCAGCCCGCCAGGCGCGCGAAGGCCGCCGCGTGAACCGGTCAGAACCACTGCGACGAGGTACTAGCAGGCTGCTGAAAAACTCCGTGAAATGGGATCGACAGATCGATCCCGGCGTACTACCATGCTCCCAACACCGCTGAAGGGAGCCCCATCATGCGCGGACACGATGAGCAAAGCACTCACATGTTCAGCTACCTGTCGCCGGAACAGCGCGTGCCAGCCGACCATCCGCTCCGCGCGGTTCGCGCGCTGACGGACGAAGCGCTGAGAACGATGTCGCGCAGGTTCGCCGGCCTGTACGCCAACACAGGGCGTCCGTCGATCCCGCCGGAACAGCTGCTGCGCGCGTTGTTGCTGCAGGTGCTCTACACGGTGCGGAGCGAGCGGCTGCTGATGGAAGAGCTCAATTACAACCTGCTGTTCCGCTGGTTCGTGGGCTTGAATTTGGACGACCCGGTTTGGCATCCCACCACGTTTACCAAGAATCGCGACCGGCTGCTGGCGGGCGATCTCGCGGCCGCCTTCTTTGATGCGGTGCAGGCCCACGCGCGGGCGGCCGGGCTGCTCTCGGACGAACACTTCACTGTGGATGGGACCCAATTGGAAGCGTGGGCCAGCCTGAAGAGCTTTCGGTGCCGGGACGCGGCGGAGAGCGACCCGCCCGATGACCCCGGGAATCCCACGGTCAACTTCCACGGGGAGCGGCGGCGCAACGACACGCACCAGTCGACGACCGATCCGGAGGCGATGCTGCCTCGGAAGGGCCAGGGGAAGGAAGCCAAGCTGGCGTATCTGGGCCACGTGCTGCTGGACAATCGACAGGGACTTGTCGCCAACGTCTGCGCGACTCACGCGACGGGGACCGCCGAACGCGAGGCAGCGGCGCTGTTGCTGGAGGCCAGCGCGCCGCCGGGCAGCACGGTCGGGGCGGACAAGGGCTACGATGTGGCAAGCTTTGTGGCCGCTGTCCGTATCCGGGCCGTCACGCCCCACGTTGCTCAGAAGGTCCGCTGGAGTGCGATCGATGGCCGGACCACGCGGCATGCGGGCTATCACGTCAGTCAGCGGAAACGGAAACTCGTAGAACAGGTCTTTGGCTGGATGAAGACCGTTGGCGGCTTGCGCAAACTCCGGCATCGCGGTGTCGCCCTCGTGGATTGGCAGCTTACCTTCGCCGCCACGGTCTATAACTTGGTCCGGCTGCGGAATCTGGAGGCGAGGTGTCCCTGATCACCGGCCGCGCGTGTCGCCGGCCCCTTGATCGGGGCCAGCGCACAGCCGTGCGCACCGTTGTCGGTCGGTGGTGACTCGCATGATCCTTAGAAAACGGCCCGATCACCCGGGTTCTTCAGCAGCCTGCTAGAGCGCCGCGACAAGATCGTCGCGCTGTTCGACGAGATGATCGCGGGGCGCGGCGTAAGAGCTGTGCTCTACTCGTTCCCCCCGCGATGACCAACGCCCCAGCGGCCGGTTCGGGGGCAGCGACGTGTTGGCGTTCGGCGCGGTGTTCTACGAGATGTTGACCGGGAAGCGGGCCTTCGATGCTTCGCGCCCGGTACACCGGAGATCCTGTCCGAGGGCACCTACTTCTTCTTGGGAGGCAATCGAAGCTACGACGTGTCGGCTGACGGCCAGCGGTTCCTCATGATCACACCGACCGGAGGAGCCGAGGGTACATCCGCGTCGGCTGGCATCATCATCGTCCAGAATTGGTTCGACGAACGGCGGCGGCTGGTACCGACGGACTGACAAGTAGCAAAGCGGTCAAAGGCTGAGAGGAGGTCGGTGATGAAGTTCGATGTCAAGGCAATGGCTCTCACGATGGCGCTGGTGTGGGGTGGGCTCGGCATGTTCGTGACAGGTATGGCCAATCTGGTGTCGCCAGGATACGGTCAGGCGTTCCTCGGTGTGGTGGCGTCGGTCTACCCGGGCTACACCGCGGAACCGGGTTTCGGTCAGGCGCTCATCGGCGGCCTCTACGGAGCCCTCGACGGGGCGATCGTAGGAGCCGTGCTTGCCTGGCTCTACAACACACTCGCCTCTCGGTCTGGAGACTGAAGGAAAGCTGCCGATCCGATGGTCACATTCTGGAACCGCTCACGGTCGAATCGCGCCGCGGAGCGCCACGTCATCGACCTGTCAGGGTGAAATCGAAATGAGAACGATGCTGATCACCGTCGTTGTGGCCACGCTCTCTGTCGGGTGTCAAGGGGCCCAGATGCCGGACCTTCGGGGGGATGCGCAGGAGGTCATTGAAGGCGCCCGATCCAGAGCCGGCGAATTGCGAGAACTCTCGGCGGAGGAGCTCCAGGAGCTCTGGGCCATCGAATACAGGTCGCTCGAAGTGGCGCAGGCTGATCTCTCACGGGTGGACGAGCTGCTCAATCAAATGGGGCAGGACCGATGGGACTGCTATCACGTCGGTGAGAGTGGGCAGGGACGAGTGTTCTACTTCAAGAGAAACAAGACGAACGCGGCGGCCTATCTGACGAATCTGTTCAGACTCGGTGCGATAGCCTTCTAGACTGGAGACCATGCCCCTGACCCCCGGCAATCGCCTCGGCCCGTATGAAGTCGCTGCCCAGATCGGCTGGAGTCGATAAGAAAAGGTTCCTCATCGGGTGCGGAAGATTTCCTGCGAGGAACCCCGCGATCTCGCTCCAACTCGGAATGCTTAGAGCGCTTTTCAGATAGCCCTTGTGTCGACTGGGCGAGTCATGGGACTTCTGCACGCGCTGCCGCACGCTTCGGTCCCGCCGGATGCCGTAACCATTTTCGGCATTGCAGCCACTCGAACGCCAAACGGTCACGAAAAGTGCTTTAGAGACGCCAAATTGCCCAAGCGAATCCTCCTATAATCAGGCCCAGCGCCGATGGCTCTGACTTCCGGCACCCGCCTCGGCCCGTATGAGGTCACCGCCCAGATCGGCCTGGGCGGAATGGGTGAGGTCTACCGGGCGACGGATACCAAGCTGAAGCGCGAGGTGGCGGTGAAAGTGCTGCCCGCAGCGTTGGCCTCTGATCCCGGACGCCTCGCCCGCTTCCAGCGTGAGGCGCAGGCGGTTGCCGCCCTCAACCACCCCAACGTCGTCACGATCTATTCCGTCGAAAAGGCCGATACGACGCACTTCCTGACGATGGAACTCGTCGAGGGCAAGACGCTCGTCGAGGTCATCCCGCCGGGCGGGCTGTCTCTTCACGATCTCTTGACGTTGGCCATTCCGCTCGCCGACGCTATGAGTGCCGCGCACGAGCGCGGCATCGTCCACCGTGATCTCAAACCGGCCAACGTCATGGTGACCGACGAAGGCCGGGTGAAGGTCCTGGACTTCGGTCTGGCGAAACTGAGATCCGAATCGAACGCACCGGCCGACGCGGACACGGCGTCCACTCTATTAACTCGGCCGCACCAGGTGCTTGGGACAGCGGCCTATATGTCGCCGGAGCAAGCCGAGGGCAGATCGGCCGATGCTCGGTCGGACATCTTTTCGCTGGGCGTCGTCTTGTTCGAGATGGCGACCGGCACGCGACCGTTTGACGCCGGCTCTCCCGCCGCGACCATTTCATCGATACTTCGAGACCCCGCGCCTCCGCTGAGAAAGTTCCGCCCTGACCTGCCAGAGGACCTCGACCGCGTCACCCGCCGGTGCCTGGCAAAGGAACCGAGTCGACGCTACCACGCCGCGTCTGCGCTTCGGAGCGAGCTTCTCGACGCACAGGAACAGATGAGGGCCTCGGATTCGGTGCCGACGACCATCTCGTCGGCCCCGTCACCTGCACCGACTTGGGCGCGGCGCGGCGCGGTGGTCGTTGGCGTGGCGTGTGTCCTCGTCGCAGCGTCCTGGCTCCTCATCAATAGCCGGCGGACTTCAGCGCCGCTTCTCACGAGCTTCAACCAGTTGACCAGCAACCCTGGCATTGAGTGGTTTCCCAACCTTTCTCCGGACGGTCAGTGGATCGTCTTCGCGGGCGACGCGGCGGGCAACCGCGACGTCTATCTGCAGAGCGTGACTGGTCAGACGGCCATCAACCTGACGGCAGATTCCCCTGACGATGACGATCAGCCGGCGTTCTCCCCGGACGGAGAGCGCATCGCCTTCCGCGCCGGTCGTGACGGTGGCGGTCTCTTCGTGATGGGGCGCACCGGGGAGGCCGTGCGGCGCGTGGCACGCGAAGGATTCAACCCCGCGTGGTCGCCAGACGGCTCGCGCATCGTCTACGCCACGCTTCCCCTGGGACTTCGCCCGGCGAACGACGACGGCACCAGCGAACTATGGGTCATCAGTGCCGCCGGCGGTGACCCGGCGCGTGTGCACGAAGGTGATGCGACGTTGCCGCAGTGGTCACCGAACGGGCATCGAATCGCCTTCGCCCAGCGTCTCGGGACGGTGCGCCAGACCAACGTCTTGACGATGTTGGCGGTGGGCGGGCAGGCCGTGCCAGTCACGGCGGCTTCTGACGTGAGCTGGAACCCGGTGTGGGCACCCGACGGACGACATCTCTACTACGTCAGTAACCGCGGTGGCAGTACGAACGTCTGGCGTGTCGCGATTGACGAGGCCAGTGGTGAGGTCCTGGGTGACCCCGAGCCGTTGACGACGCCAGCGCCCTTCGCCGCGCATGTGACGATTTCCGCAGATGGTAGACGGCTGGCATACAGCTCGATTCTTGAGACGCAGAACATTTATCGGCTCGGTCTCGACCCCGCCACGGGGGAAGTACAGGGCGGTCCGGTCCAGGTGACGACAGGTACTCGGTTTTGGTCGAGCCCCGATCCGTCTCCAGATGGCCGATCGGTCGTGTTCTATTCTCAGGTGCAGCCCGAGGGCGATCTGTACGCCATCAGCACTGATGGAACGGGCCTGCGCCAGCTGACGAGTGACGAGGCGACCGATCGCGTGCCGCGGTGGTCGCCGGACGGTGAGTGGATCATTTCGTTTTCCGACCGGAGCGGCGAACTCCAGGTGTGGAAGAGTCGCGTGGATGGTAGCGAGCTGCAGCAGGTGACGGAAGGGGTGGGGGAAGGTACCGTCTCTGCCTGGTCGCCCGACGGCGCCCGGCTGGCGTTTGCGACGACAGCGCTCGACCCGGCGGCCCGGACGGCAAGCGCGTTCATCATGGAAGCGCACAACACCGATGCCGCGGTCGTGCCGTTGCCGCCAGCGCCTCCACCTGACTCGCGTTTCGTCCCGAATTCCTGGTCGCCCGACGGCCGATGGCTGGCCGGTCAGAACTGGTACAGCAGGCTGGGTCTGTCCGTCTACGATCTGCAGGCGCAAACCTACGATCGGGTGACCGAGTTCGGTGAGTGGCCGGTCTGGTTCCCGGACAGCCGTCGTGTGCTCCTGGTGTCTGAGGGTCGAGAGTTTCACGTCGTCGACATGCGAACACGAACCACTACGCGCATTTTCTCGGTGCTTCGCGACACGCTCGGTCCGCCGCGGCTCGCGCGTGACGGGCGCAACGCGTTCTTTTCCAGGAGGGCAACCGAATCCGACGTCTGGACCGCGACCTTGGAGTAGTCTGGAATCGGGCGCGTGCCGTCTCAGCCTGACCGCCAAGTGCCCCACGCTCTGTTCACTGTAGGTGGGCGCCCCACCGTCTTGAAACACCCTATACTCGGGCAGGTTCACACAGGCATGGCTCTCACCCCCGGTACCCGGCGCAGCGTCTACCAAGTCAGCGCCCAGATTGGTCTGGCGTCGGGCATGTCGATGTGAGTAACACGCCACGTCCAGTGGTCACGCGCAACCTGCTCCTCCGACTGCTGGGTCCCCTGGTCTCTCTGCGGGAGGGTGAGAGCACGACCGCCGCGCTCATGTTCGCGTACTCCTTCCTGGCGATGACCGCCTACAACATCGTCAAACCAATCACGCGGTCCACGTTGATTGCGGACATCGGCGCCGACAATCTCCCGTGGGTGCAGCTTGGCGCTGGCCTTCTTATCGGCGTGATCATGCACGTGTACGCCCGTGCGATCGCGCGGGTGCCACGCCGATGGGCGATTCCGGCGACGCAGGGTGGCCTGGTTGTTCTCCTGATCGTGTTCTGGGCGCTGTTCTCCGCGGGCTACGAGGCCGCGTCCGTCGCGTTCTACGTGCTCGGCTTGATTCTTGGCATTCTGCTGATCAGTCAGTTTTGGGCGCTCGCCAATGACATCTACGACGCACGGCATGCGAAGCGGCTGTTCGGCTTCATTGGCGGCGGAGCGAGCCTTGGCGGTGCGATGGGCGCGGCGATCACGGCTGTCGTGGTGTCGATAGTCGGCACGGTCAACCTGCTGCTGGTCGGCGCGGGCGTGATGCTGGCCTGTCTCGGCCTGGTCGTGTGCATCGTCCGCAGAGAAGAGAGCGCCGGCCAATCTGGGGCCGTTACCGAGGCCGAGGGCGTGGGCAGCGCCGAGGCCATCCAGCTTCTTCGGGAATCCCGGCATCTCCAGCTCATTGCCATGATCATCGGCTGCGCCGCCATCGGCGGAACCATCATCGAACAGCAGCTCAACATGGCGGCCGAATCGAGCCTCGGGCAGGATGTCGATGGCATCACCCGGTTTCTCGCCCAGGTCACCGTCTACCTCTCGCTGATCGGATTTCTGATTCAAGTGACGCTGACCAGCCGGATTCACGGCCTGCTTGGTGTCGGGTTCGCCCTCTTGATTCTCCCCGTGGGACTTGGGACCACGGCTGTCGTGATGCTCTTCAATGCGGGACTGTGGGCACCCGCATCCGCACGCGTCCTGGACACATCGCTCCGGTACACCGTCGACAAGACGACGCGGGAGATCTTGTTCCTGCCGTTACCCGCAGCGATCAAGGACCGTGCAAAGGCGTTTATTGACGTCACGATGGACAGGTTCGCGAAGGCGCTGGGCGCGCTGCTGGTGCTGGCGTTGATCAAGCCGTGGGGGTTCGGCCTGTCGTGGCAGCAGCTCAGTTACGCCAGCCTCGGATTGATGGCGATCTGGATCCTGATGGCGTGCCGGGTCAAGCGCGAGTACCTGTCAGCATTTCGGCGCAGGATCGCGCGGCACGACCTCAAGGTCACCGACGTCCGTGCGCCGCACGCGGATCTGCAGACCATCGAACTGCTGGTCGAGGAACTGGCCCATCCCGACGAGGGGCGGGTCCTCTACGCGATCGAGCTACTTGAGTCGCTCGAGAAGCGCCATCTGATTACACCGTTGCTCCTGCACCACACGTCTGCCGCGGTGCGTGCGCGGACTCTGGAGTCGCTTGAGGCGGTGAGGCCAGACGTGTCGGCTCGGTGGCTGCCGATGGCTGAGCGGATGCTGGCAGACGAGGATGTCGCCGTGCGCACGGGCGCGGTACGAGCCATCTCGGCCATCCGCGGCCAGGAGGCGTTGTCGGTCATGCGGCCGCACCTGACCGACAGTGATGCCCGGATGGTCGTGACCGCGGCCGTGGCGCTGCTCGCGAGTCCGCATGCCGCCGATCTGGAGGCCGCCGAGTCGGCGCTGCGCCGGCTGGCGTCCGACGCGCGGGAGAGCGCCGCGTCGGCACGGCTTGAGGTTGCGCGCACACTCGGCGAGATTGCGCATGACCGCGTCCGCCACATGCTGGTCCCGCTGATATTGGACGCCGATGTCGATGTCGCCCGTGCCGCCATCCGGAGCGCCGGCCGGCTAGGGCCGGCGACGTTTCTCTTTGTGCCGCCGCTCGTCTCACTGCTCCGTCATCGGCTCCTCAAAGATGAGGCCCGCTCGGTGCTGGTCGGGTACGGAGAGCCCGTCATCGAGTCGCTCGCCCACTTCCTGCAGGACCAGCGTGAGGACATCTGGGTACGCCGTCATCTACCCGCCACGTTGGCGCGGTTGCCCGCCGCGCGCGCGCTCGACGCGCTGATCGACGCCCTCTCGGACCGCGATGGCTTTCTTCGGTACAAGGTGATCGCCGCCATCGAAACGCTGCACCGGGACCACCCGAAGCTCGTGATGCGCCGGGAACCGATCGAGGCGCTGGCGATGTCGGAGAGCCTGCGGTACTTCGACGCGTTAACCCTGCACGCGAACCTGGCGCAGGCGGAGGCCTTCGGCGCCGAAACGCTGCTCGTTCGTGCGCTGGAGGAGAAGCAACGGCGCACGCGCGAGCGGGTGTTCCGGTTGCTGGGACTGATGTACCAGGGGACCGACATCAGCGCGGCGTGGTTTGCGCTCGATCGCGGCGGCACGCGCCGGCGCGCGAGTGCGGTCGAATACCTGGACAACGTACTGAGCGGCGCGTTACGGAAACGCGTCGTGCTCATGGTCGAGGACATGCCGGCGGATGAGCGCGTGCGCCGCACCAACGTGATGTTTAAGACGCGGCGACGCTCTCCCGAGGACACACTCGCGCAACTCATTCACGACGTCGACGAGGTGATTGCCGCCGCCGCCATTCACCTGACGGCCGAGCGCGGCGTCTGGGAACTGGTGGGCGACATCGAATACGCGCTGACGCATCGTGATGCGCGCGACTGGTACGTGTTTGAAGCGGCGTCCTGGGCTCTGGCAGCGTCCCGCATGCCGGCCGAGGAGCGGCGCGCCCGCTGGATCGACCCGCTCCCGACCGTCGAACTCGCGAACCGGTTGCGCCGCGTGCCGCTCTTCGACTACGTGTCGGTGGACGAGCTGTTTCGCTTTGCTGGCACCGCGCGCCAGGTCCGCTACGAAAGTGGCCGGACGGTGTATCACACGGGACTCAAGCCCGATACCCTGCAATTCCTGATCGCCGGCGAGGTCCGGTTTGAAGATGGCGCCAGGATCGTCGCGCCCGGTTCGCTGGCGTTCGAGGAGATGCTCGAGGGCAGGCCGCTTCGGACCGGTGTTCACGCCGTCGACGTGGCCGTTACCTTGGCGCTGACGCACGGTGAGTTCCTCACGCTGATCTCCGACAACATCGAAATCACTCACGGGATCTTCAAGATGCTCATCGACGGACAATGCGAGGCTGGTTGGAAGGGGGTCGTGCGTGGCCGTCCGCCAGACGCGGGTGCCCGACGCGTCAGGGACGACCAGCAGCCGATGGAACGCGTGATGCTGCTGCAGGGAAGCCCGCTGATGGCGGGGGCGACAGGCCCCCAGTTGCTGCGACTGGCAGCCATCGCCCGCGAGGTTCCACTTGTGCAGGGAGCAGCTCTGATTCGCGAGATCGCCGACCGCGCGATCTACGTCGTCGCGCGCGGGGTGCTCAGTGTCGAAATGCCTGGCGCCACGACGCTGGCCGCGCATGCTGGCGACGCCGTGGGTGTCTACGAAACGCTGGCTGACGTGCCTGCCCAGGCGACGGTGATGGTCGTGGAGGCCGGGATCGCCCTGCGGATCGACGGCCGCGATCTTTTTGATCTGCTGTCGGACCACGTGGATCTGCTCCAGGGCCTGTTCAGCGCACTCTTGCGTTCAGGGTCGCCGATGCGCGAAGTACAATTGGTTCCACCAGTCGAATAAGGCTGGTGCCCGACCGCTGACACCTCGGCCGTCTGGAGGCTGACATGAAGGACGCTTCGCGCGCGGCGGCACTGACCCTCCTCGTCATCGTCTGGAACGTACCGATACCCGCAGCCGGGCAGGAGGCGGCCGCTCCTGCACCGGTGGTCACCCTGACGCCGGCGCAGATGGAGGAGTTCCTCCGCAGCGCGAGAATCGTCAGCAGACGTGATGCGGAGGGCGGCATCACAAATACTCAGATTGCGACACTGTCGGACGGCACTCTGACCCATGACGCCCAGATTCAGACCATTGACCAGAGGCTCGCCCGTTTCAAGCCGCCGGAGGGGCCCGAGGAATTCAACTTCAAGGACAGCTATCGCTATAACGTGGCCGCCTACCGGCTGGCCGCGCTGCTGGATCTCGACAACGTGCCGATGTCGGTAGAGCGCACCGTCGACACCAACCGTTCAGGCGCTACGCGGGCAGCCGTAACCTGGTGGATTGACGACGTGATGATGGATGACCGCGCGCGTCTGAAGACAGTGGCGCCGGACGGCCCAGACCCCGAGCGCACGGCCATGCAGATTTACATCATGCGTGTCTTCGACGAGCTCATCGCCAACCGCGATCGGAACCTCGGCAATCTCCTGTGGACCTCCGACTGGAAGATGTGGATGATCGACCACACGCGCGCCTTTCGGCTCGATGAGGAGCTGCGACGGCCGGCCACGCTCCTGCGCATCGAGCGGTCGCTTTTTACAAACCTCCAAGGGCTCACGACCGCCGCCGTGACCCAGGCTGTCGGCCGGAGCCTCTCGAGGTTCGAGATTCAGTCGTTACTCTCGCGGCGCGACGCGATCGTCGAGCTGTTCGAAGCCAAGATTGCCGCTCGCGGGGAGGTGCCAATCCTCTATGCGCTCCCGCGCTGACCCGTGAGGGCGGTTCTACGGTTCAGGAAAGGTCGGGGCAGGCCGGGGCGCGGCAACTGGTCGCTGGCGACGCCAGGAGGGAGCGGATCATTGGCCTACGAGACCAGGTAGCTGTTCGCTGCCGTTCTCGTAGATCGCCGTGAGTGTGTCGCCCGTGATCTCGAGGGCGGATCCAACGCCACCCGGAAAGGATCTCCCTCCGAGCATACCGGTATCGATCTGGATCACGCGGCTCCCGAACCGCGTTTCGATCCGGAGGCTCGAAGACGGGGTGTGACCGACGACGATCGCGCGCGCTCCAAGTGCGCCCAGAATGTTCGTCACCGCCGGCGCGAATTCCGGATCAGGCTCCCTGGCCAGACCGCGGTACCACAAGGGTCCATCCGGGGACAATATCGCCCTGAGCTGCTCGGCCGTCGGGTCCGGCACGGTGACGTCGCGTCGCACGGCGTCATTGATGCCTTCACACCCCAACGCCGCCGTGGCGGCGGTCATGCCACCGTGCACGAACACGATGCCGTTGATCTTGATGACCGCGTAGTGTTCGCGCAGCCATTCTCCGTAGTCGCCTGTCGCGGCGAACGCCTGCCGCATTTCGATGTAACCGAGCGGAACCGCCGCCATGAATCGCTCACGAAACTCCGCCCGGTTGTGCGGTCGATCCTCCTCCCGCGCGAGGCGAGCCACCTCCTCGGAGACGTTGGTGTACGCACGCTCGCGGAGAGCGGAGGAGTTGAACGTGCGAAAGGCTGCGAATTCCTCGGCGCTGACGTACCGCCAATCGAGAACGAGGCGCATCAGTTCGTGGTTGCCGAGCAGGACGTAGACACGACCGCCGTCATCAATGGCCTCGCGCTCGAGACGACGGAGCAGATCGAGAATCTTCCGCGAATCCGATCCCCGATCGAGCACATCGCCCGTTTGCACGAGAATCGCCCGGCCGCCGGCCCAGCGGGCGCGCGCGTCGACGACTTCGGCGGCGCGCAAGGTGTCGACGAAACCGTCGTACGCGCCGTGCACGTCGCCGACCGCCACGACACGCTCGGTCGTTCGAATGTCGCAGGCCGGCCAGTCGCTCGACTGTGCCGCGGGAACCGTACGAGCGCTGGCCAGCAGAAGGGCCAGCAGGACGGCCCCGAACGTCCAGCAATAGCGGAGAGGAAACGCGGTCCTGACCATGGTGAACACGTCCATTGTGCCACGACTTCTCTCGGCCATCTCTGCCTCTGCGTGACTCAGCCCGACCGCCCAGTTCCCCACATTTGTCGCACTGCCAGCGGGCGCCGCTTCGTTTGAAAACACCCTATACTCGGGCAGGGTTCACATACAAATGCTTCTCGCTCCCGATACCAGCCTCGGCCCGTACGCGATCGCTGCCCAGATTGGCGAATGCGGAATCGACGCAGAGGCACGTACCAAGACGTCACCGCAACACTCATGTCTGTATGAGTAATCCGATACCGCGGCTTGTCATCACCGACGCGCAAGGCCGGCGGCAGGTTGCCCTGGACAAGCCGGTCACCATGGTCGGCCGCCGCACCGAGAGCGACGTGCGGATCGTCGGGCTCGGCGTGTCGAGGCACCATGCGGAGATCACCGTCGAGGCGGGGGTTTGCCGCCTATCTGATTGCGAATCCAAGCTCGGCACGTTCGTCAACGGGGTGAGGGCGACCGAACACGTGCTGGCGCATGGCGACCTGATCCGACTGGGCGAGTTGCACGACACCAGGATTGAGTTCCTCATCGGCGACGAGGAACTGTCGCGCAGCGACACGGGCGCGTCGGCCGTCACCGAGCTGCGCCACGTGGCGGGACTCCTCGAGGGGTTGCGGGCGCTCGGCTCCGGACGTGTGGTCGATGACGTGCTGGCGATGGTGCTCGACTCGGCAATCGAGGTGACGGGTGCCGAACGCGGCTTCATCATGCTCGTCAACGAGGAGGGTCAGCTCGATTTCAGGCTGGGCCGCGCCCTGGGGCGGGTGACCCTGTCGGGACAAACGTTCGAGACCAGCCGGAAGATCCCCGAAGACGTCTTCGCGACCGGCAAGCAGCGCATTGTCGAGGACCTGATGGAGGGTGCTGACGCGGGCCAGCACATGGGCACCATCGAGCTCGGCATCCGCCACGTCCTCTGCACGCCGCTGCGTCTGGTCCACTATGTGGAGAAGGCGGAGGAGGGGGGCGAGGAGGAAAGAATCGGCGTGCTCTATCTCGACAGCCGCGAGCGTGGCAAACTGCGCTCGCAGGTGGCGCGCACACAGTGACTGGTGATATCACGCTCAACAAGGGCGGCGACGCCATGCTGAAGGATAAAGTCCAGAGCCTGCTCCAGCAGGACCGCAGGCAGATCCTCATCGATCTGGCCAGTGTGTCCTACGTCGACAGCGCCGGCCTCGGAGAACTCGTGCAAGCGTATGCCACCACCAAGAACCGCGGCGGCGCGCTCAAGCTGGTCAACGTCACCAAGAGGCTGAAAGATCTGCTCGTGGTCACGAAGCTGCTCACCGTGTTCGACACGTTCGACGACGAAGCCAGCGCATTGGCGAGCTTCACGGCATAGGTCAAGCCGTTTACTCGGACAGGACCTGTGGGCCGGTTCGAGTCGCTGGCGATACCTACTGTTTTTCAGACCACAGTGCGCGGCCGCCCACCAAGCCGGCCGTTTGCGCGGGAACTCGCGGCTTTCCGCCGGCTCGTCCGGCCACCGACCAGGGCCGCCGGGCCGACAATTCGAATCTCAGCCGAGGCCGGCCTCGATGCCGAGATACGTACTGTGGCAACCCTCACGTCAGCCGCGGTCGTCGCCTCTGGGTGCAGCTTGAGGTAGGCGGCCAGCGTCCGGCGGATGGCCGAGAGCGCGCGGGCTTTCGTGGCTCCCTGCGCGTAAACAGGCACACCAGGCACGTACGCACTGATCGAACCGGAGTCCTCCGGTTCAATCACGATCGGAAAACGTATTGACATCTACTCGACTCCAGCGTCACGAAGAATGCGATTCCCAAGCCGGCCAGCGTCGTTTCCATGCATTGTCACCCAGACTTCCTTGCGTGTCGTTGGATGGACAAAGAGCCGATGAGCACCTTTGCCAGTTCGTTCTTCAACGAACCCAGCTTTCTTGAGTTTTCGAACAACTTCCTTCCAGGTCACCGCAGGAGGCATATTAACCTATCACTAGGTTATATGAAAGGCGTTCGGTCCTGACTACGGGAGGGAACTACCTCGTCGAGGCCTACGACGTCGCCCCGGACGGTCGGCGCTCCTTACGGCTCAAGGTCGACAGCGGTTCCGACGCGCCAGACCGGCCCTATAATCCACGCAAGCTTTGGCCCTCACCTCCGGCACTCGCCTCGGCCCGTATGAGATCGCCGCCCAGACGAGACGCAGGGGGGAGGCACCGAAACGTGCCACATCACCCAGGTCTGTATGAATAACCCGATACCGCGACCTGTCGTCACCCACGCGCCAGGTCGCGTGATGATCTGGCTCTTGCTCGCCGGGCTGCCGGGGTGCGCAACACCAGGCGAGGTTGACGGGCGCCGGCCCACGTTTCAGCTTCTCGAAGCTGGGATCGGGGAGATCCAGGCGGCGTACGAGGCCGGTACGTTGACGTCGGTGGAACTGGTGCAGGCCTATCTCGACCGAATCGCGGCCTACGATCGCAGCGGCCCCGCGATCACCTCCATCATCTCGATACACCCTGAGGCGTTGAGCCAGGCCGCCACGCTCGACGACGAGCGGCGACAGAACGGCAGCCGCGGCCCCCTCCATGGCATCCCGGTTCTGCTGAAAGACAACATCAATACCGTTGATCTGCCAACGACCAATGGTTCCGCCGTGTTGCGTGGCATCGTTCCGCCAGATGATGCGGTACTGACCCGGGAGCTTCGCCAGGCAGGCGCCATCATTCTGGGAAAAGCGTCAATGGGTGAGTTTGCGGCCGGGAGCTATAACTCGGTCGTTGGACAGACGATCAATCCCTACAACGCGACACGCGACACCGGGGGGTCGAGCAGTGGATCGGCAGCAGCCATTGCGGCGAACTTCGCCGTTCTGGCCGTGGGCACCGACACGAGCACGTCGGTGCGTGGCCCGGCGGCCTACAACGGGATCGTCGGCTTGCGTCCCACGACGGGACTGGTGAGTCGCAGCGGCATTGCTCCCAAGAACCTCGAGTTCGACAGCGCCGGACCGATGGCGCGCCGCGTGACCGATGTGGCCCACATGCTGGGTGTGATGGCCGTGGCCGATCCGGACGATCCGATGAGCGCGCCGACCTGGTCCGAGGTGTCGACCCGCTATGAGGTCGTCGATGGGCACATCGACTACACGACGTTCCTGGATGCGGCCGCGCTGAGTGGCGCGCGGGTTGGAGTCGTGAGGGATCTCTTCGGCGGCGACCCTGAGATCGATGCGATGGCCACCGTGGCGCTCGAACAGCTCAGGGCATTGGGCGCCACGCTCGTTGATGTCCGCCTGGACGAAGCGTTCAAGGCTCGCTATCTGGGGGATGGGCAGCTCGAGATTCGACGCCTTGGCGACTACCGCTTCCGCGAGGACTGGGAGGCGTATCTAGCCACGCTGCCTGATGCGCCCCAAACGGTGGCGGAATTCGTGGAGACGTATCGAACCGTCGTCAACGAGTCCGCGCTGCCTGCCCGCGAGAACACGATGAATCTGCTGACGACCTCTTTGACGACCTCCACCAGCGACCCGGCCTACCGGCGTCTGGTCGACGAGATCCTGCCCCAGGCGACGGCCGACAAGCTGGCGCTCTTCGAACGGGCCGACGTCGACGTGCTGGTGTTTCCCTACCTGACGGCCTTCGCCAGCGTGATCAGCAATCCCGTCTACGAACTGGAGGACCCCAGCTACGTGGCATCCGACGTACCCGTGCCCGCCACCCTGGCCGGCTACAGCTCCGTCGGATTCCCGTGCATCGTGGTTCCGATGGGAATCGGGACCCAGGGCCTGCCAATGGCTCTGGCGTTCTTCGGGAAACCCTACGATGAGGGGCCCCTCCTCGGGTACGCCTATGCCTACGAACAGGCCAGCGGGAAGCAGGTGCCGCCACCGTTGCTGCCGCCGCTAGAAGAGTGACTGATCGCTGGGCGTTGGGTCCTACTCGGGTGCAGCGACCGCGGGTAGCCACGCAGGCGTGCCGTCCTCATAGTGGTTGTCGGTGAGCGGCCTCTGGTTCGCGCCATCCGCGTCCATGATGAACAGTTCGGCGTACGGCTGCGGCTGATTGATAACGAGCGGCGACTCGTCCTTGTAGCCAAAGCGCGAACTGCTCCACAAGATCTGGTTGCCGTCCGGCGACCAGAAGGAATGCGCATCGTTTCCCTCCGAGTCGGTAAGCCGCTTCAAACCGGTACCGTCGGGTCCGATGGTGTAGATGTCGAACTCGTCGTAGGGAAAGCGCGCATCAGGGGCATAGCGGGTGAACGTGATCGCGTCTCCCGCGGGCGACCAGTGTGGCAGCGTATCGTATTCCGTGGTCAGGACGCGGGACGTGCCGGTGGCGACATCGACGATGCGCAGACCCTCGCCGCGCTCGTTGTCGGTCCAGAATCGATACACGATCATGGTGCCGTCGGGAGACCAGCTCGGGAACCCGGCATTACCCGTTCCGCTAGTCACAGCACGCGCGTCGGTTCCGTCAGGCCTGACGATCGTGATCTGGGCGGGCTTGCTGGTGCGCTGCTCGAAAAAACTACCCGCTCCGAACGTGAGCCAGCGCCCGTCGCGTGACCATTCCAGTCCCATCAACGTCACCTCGTCGCTGTACACCCGTCGCGGGTTGGTGCCGTCGGCATCCCACATCACCAGGGCCATACGGTCGCTGCTCGGCGATCGCTCGCTCACGACGAGCGTGCGGCCGTCGGGCGACGCGGCCGGCCAGCCGCTGGCGTGAACGAGTTCGAAACCCGGATCGTCCACGGTGCCTAGCAGCTTCGTACCCGGTGTATTGGCGTAATGGTGCATCGTGACGTTCTGGCCGGCGTGGTACACGACCTGTGTGCCGTCTTGGGACCATGCGGGATTCGCGAGGTCTTCGGGGGAGCCCGTTTCGCCGGTGGTGAACATGAGGGTCGCGCTTGTCCTGGACCTGGTCACATAAGCGATGCGGTCCGGCGCAACGAACTGCGGCGACACCTTGAGCCCGGGACCCGAGGCGTGCACTATGCGCGCACCCGAGGCCACGTTAACCGAGACGATGCTCGATGTCCCTTCCCCGAAGTGCGCCCGAAAAGTGTCCCGCACCGGCATCTCATAGAACACGACCTGGCTGCCATCCGAGGACCATCTTGGCGATCCTGCCATCATCGCCGGATCCGTCGTGAGTTTGCGAAGTCCCGTGCCGTCGGCCTCAATTACGTAGACGCTCGCCGCCTGCACGTGTTCCCACCTGCCAGCGGGGGCCGGGTAGGCCTGGTGCGGAAGTCCGGTACCCCGGTCGGAGCTGAAGGCAATCGTTTGACCGTCGGGAGACCAGCTCGGGCGGAAATCCCCGCCCGGGGAGTTCGTAAGGTTCCGAACCGTACGACTCTCCAGGTCCTTGATGTAGATATCCGTCGAGCCATCGCCCCGGCTCGAGACAAAGGCCACGGAGCGACCATCGGGGGACAGTGCGGCCTGATCGTCGAAAGCTGGCGAATCGGTGATCCGCTCCACCGCGGTCCCGTCCACCCGCGCCCGGAAAATATCCGCCGACCCGCTGCGGTCCGACGTAAACACGACCCATTGGCCATCGAACGAGAACGACGCGTTGTAGTCGATTTCCGTGCCTGGCACGAGCTTGTGCGGGTTGCTCCCGTCGGCGTCAGCGACGAACAGCTCGGAACGTAGCGGCATGTACTGGTCGACGTAGACGCGATCCTGCGCGCGTAGAGTCGCCCCGGAACTCGCGACAACAGTGATGGACAGCATGAATGCGACCGGTATACGGGCTCTCATTTCTGTTCTCCTTGCTGTTGGATCGAATCCGGTTGCCGTGGGGTCAATCCAGCTGGAGTCTATCCCTGTCGTATCACGGCCACAAGCCGAACACCGCTGTATCGAGGCCTCGATCCCCTCCGCGAGACGTTCTCGCCCGTATAATCACGCCACACTTGGTCCTTCCCCCCGGCGCCCGCCTCGGCACCCATGAGGTCGCTGGCCGGACCGGCGTGGGCGGAATTCTCTGGCTGCTCCTCTGTGGGGTCGTCGCCTGCTCGCCGGGCGCCGAAATCCCGGACGCATCCGAAGATGTGACGTGGTTCGAAGGCGCCCGATTGATCGTGGGGGACGGCAGCGCACTCATCGAGAACTCCGCTTTCCTCGTCGAAGGGGAGACCTTTACGTGGGTTGGGCGACAGGGTGAGGCGGAGCCACCGGGCGGGGCAGAGCAGGTGGATCTCTCCGGCCAGACCGTGATCCCGGCGCTCATCGACGCGCACCAGCACATCGGGCTCCCGAACGTGAAGGCGGGGACGAACCGGACCGAGAACTACACGCGCGACAACCTCGTGGAGCATCTCGAACGGATCGCGTATCACGGCGGGGCCGCCACGATGAGCCTCGGCCTCGAGTTCGACGAGCCACTTGCGTTCCAGCTGCGGGACGACGTGATCGCGAACGCGGCGCTCTTCCTCACGTCGGGTCGCGGAATCGCGGCCACCCCCGACGCCGGGCCGCAATCCGAACACCTCCTTGGGATTCCGCGTGGCGCGATCGACGAGGAAGAGGGAAGGGAGCTACGCGCTTACGAAATCCGCGCCAGGCGCACGCTATCGTCGTTCGGGCGGTGTCAGTCCGGCCTCCACGAGCATCGAGTCCCACTCGGGCGATGCGAGGAAGTGGAGAAGGGCGAGACCCGCGTCCGGCTGCTGGGCTGCGGTCGTGATCGCGCCGGCAAAGGTCGTTTCGAGCTGGAGTTCGGCCGGAATGGCTCCAACGAACGTCACGCCGGGGACGTGTATCAACTCGCTCACTTGCTGAAAGCCGATCGCCACCTCACCTCGCGCGACAACTGCGGCCACGGGTTCACCCGATGGCGGCCCACGCACACTCCGGCTCTTGCCCGCCACCTGGTCTTCGATGCCAAGCTGCGCGAACAGGACCGTCGAGAGGTACGTGCCGCTGGCGCTGTCGGAGTGGCCTATGGACTCGGCCGCAAGTAGCGTCCTCCGAAACGCCTCGACCGTGCTGATGTCCGGAGGCGCGACCCCGGCGCGCACCACCATGCCGATCTGCGACAGGGCGAGATCAACCTTGCTGCCCGCGCGCACCAACCCTCGGGTCGCGAGTTGGTCGGCGGCGGCTCCGGTCATGATCACGACATCAGCCGTCTCGCCTCGCGCCAGGCGCGTGGGAATCGCTTCCGGAGAGTCACCCATCGATGGGCCGCGCGCCGTGATCAGGCGGTGGCCGGTCGCGCGCTCGAACCGCTCAGCCAGCTCGGCATAGACCCCGAAGAATCCGGCCGAGATCATCACGTGCACGTCGGCAGCCGACGCCGAGGTCGGGACCACCAGGACGACGGCGCCAATCGCGGCAAAACGTCGAGCGAGCGACCGTGCTTTCATGAAACCCTCCAACTGAGGCCGACGAAACAACCCAAAGGGACGGGGGTGTCCGTCTGGATCCGCAGTGTACCGCAGGAGCCCGAGAGGCATGGGTCGCCCCCCACGCGCAAGACGGGGAGTGCCACGGGGGAGCGGGACGTGCGGCGAACACTGTCCGCCCGTATAATCGCGGCAACGCAGCCCGCCCCCACGGGCCAGGCGATGATCAACGAGGAGGACAGTTATGGATCCGATCCGACGCAAGATACTCAAAGCGGGCGCGGTGGCGACGGCGATGGCGGCAGCTCCGCGTGTGTTGGCTCAGCAGGCTGAACAGGGAGGCGCTGGCACGTCCGTCTACGAAAGAGGTCCCGTTCGTATCAGCTACGAGGAATCCGGTTCGGGCTTCCCGTTGTTACTCATCGCCGGCGGGGGATTGAACTCAACGATGTCCCGCCTGATCACCAGCCCCTTCAACCCGATCGCGGAGTTTAGCGACGAGTACCGCTGCATCTACGCGGATCTGCGCAACGCCAATGACGGCCAGTCGTCCGGTCCGCTGGAGATCGATCGGCCGTGGGATTCGTATGCCGATGACCAACTCGGTCTGATGGATCACCTGGGCATCGATAAATTCATGGTGCTGGGCTTTTGCATCGCCGGTCCCTTCATCTGGAACCTCATGAAGAGGGCGCCGGATCGTGTCGTCGCGGCCGTGCCTGCGCAGCCGGTCGGATTCGACCCGGATATGCCCGACGTGATGTACGACCTCAGCTTGCGGGGCTGGGCTCAGACGTTGGTCGAGCGCCGGCCGGAGATCACGATGGAGATGGCCGAACAGTTTCTGACCAGGATGTTCCGCACTGATGCCGACTTCCTGTTCACCGTGACACGCGATTTCGTGCGCACGTGTCAGACGCCCGTGCTGATCCTGCCGGATGATTCCGCGGCGCATTTCTACGGCGCCGCCATGGAAGCCGCGATGCTCGCGCCCAAATCCGAACTGAGCATGTTCCCGTGGAAGGTGCCGACGGAGCTGATTCCGTTGGCGGTGCGCCAGGTACGTTCGTTCCTCCGAGCGCATCGGCCTGCTGCTGCGTGAGCGACGTTATGCGCTCATTTCGGCGCGTTCGGCGAGCATCCTGGTCATGAGGTCGATCTCGGACGCCTGACTCAGCAGCACGGCGTCGGCAAACGTCCGGACGCCGGGGTGCGTGGAACGGTCGAGCACGGCTTCGGCCATCTCCAGCGCTCCCTGATGGTGCGCGATCATCAGGCTGAGAAAGAGGCGCTCGGCCTCGACGCCTGACGCCGCGGATAGCTCCGCCATCTGCGCGGGCGTCGCCATTCCCGGCATCAGGGCACCCATGGCGTGCGCCGCAGGGTCGCCCTCCTCGCCTGCGGGACCGAGGCCCATCATCCAGGTCATCGGCGGCTGGCTGCCAGCCTGTCGTAACCCCCACTCGGTCAGCCAGCCATAGAGCTGACCAGCCTGATGGCCCTGCGTCGTCGCGATGTCGTAGGCCAGCAAGCGGACGCTTTCGTCTTCCGTGCCTTCGCGGATGATCAGTGCCATTTCGACACCCTGAATATGGTGCACCTGCATGTCACGAGCGAACCCCGCTTCAGCGCTCGTGTTGCCTGGCGAGGGATTGCCGGGTGTGCTCATGCGGCCGAGCGAGTACGCCACCGCGCCCACGGCGACGGCGGTGACGAGCGCGGTGACGACGACGGCTCGCCGGCCCGGCCCCGGGCTAGGAGACTCGTCCGGGACCATCGATCCCCCCACTGCACAACGCGCCGGGTTCTGGAACGTTCTGGCTGCGCCAGTACTCTTCGAAGAACATCGGGATGCGCTCGTCGGCAGCCGTGTCTACGCTCAACTGGACATTCCAGGCGCTGAGTACGATCGGCGCGGGCAGGCCCGAGAAGGGCGAGAGGATCACATAGCTGGACGGCAGGTGCATGCGGAGGGCCTCGAGCTCAGTTGGGCTCAGCCCTGGGTCGTAGGTGACCCAAACCGCACCGTGCTCCAGCGCGTGCACCCCGTACACGTTCGCGACCGGCTCGCTGTAAATGCCGCAGTTCAGCCAGACGGGATTGTGTTCGCCCCCGGCCGGAGGCGTCTGTGGGTAGGTCACCGAACCGGTGACGTGCCCGGTCCCATTCGTGTACCGTTGCACCCCCTCGATCAGCGTTCCGGCGCTGCCGGGGGAGTAACTCGCAAACTCGGGAGTGAATACGTACGCAGCGACGAGCAGCGCGACCCCGGCGGCCGCCGCACCGACCTTCGTGAGCCGTCGCTTCAGCTCCCCCCGCTTCCTCTTCTGGTACGACGCCTCCACCCGCGCTGCGCGCCGGGCTTCGCGCTCCTGCTTCGCGGCGTTCTTCGCGCCGGCGTCCTTCGTGCCGCCCTGATCCCGCGATGTGGGCATCCCGCGCTTCGACCGGCGGCTCACACTAGACCTTTCGTCAACGCGCTGCTCCTGAATCAATCATTCTTGGCCGTCCAGTTCGTCGCCGTCACGGCGTTGATGATGGTCCGATCGACAGCCACCTCTAGTCGCGCGCGATGCCGCCGTCGCTGTTGCCGCCGGTCGCATTGTCCTGCGTGGCGGGGTCTGGCCCTCGGCCCTCCCTGAACAACCGTTCTGATGCACGCATGTTCGACAGCATGCCCAGCAAGCCCTGGCCCTGGCCGGAGTCGTGATAGATGCCCACCTGCCCCGGCGACTGCACGATGCGATACGTCGCGCCCAGGTTCGGCATGGTCGACCCGAAACAGCGTTCGGTGGTCTGCCGATCCTCGGGGCCGTCCGCGCGGTTCATTCGCGCGACGTTGTAGATCGGCGGCGGCTCGCTCCTGCGCGGAGAGGTCGGCCCGGGCCGTCCGCCCGATGTGCCCTGGAGCAGCGCCTGGAGATACTCGCGCATACCTTCCGTCCGCTCTTGGCCCTCAGCCGTGAGTGGCGGGATCCGGCCGTCCGGCGGATCAACGATGAGCGAAGTCCGCCCATCAACCAGTTGTTCCGGCGGCGCCAGCCAGTGCTGGTTGTAGGCCTGCGCGACGTCCCGCTCCGTCCCTCTCTCCGAACGGTCGTCTCGACCCGGGCGCCCGAGCACGTCCGCTTCGACCGCCGCCGCTTCCTCCGGGGTCAGCACGGGCCGGTCGGCGAACGCGGCAGGACGTTCGAGCGGCGTCAGCGTCGCGCCATTCCAGATGCCTTGCAAGTCGGGTTCGCCCCAGGGCGTACGGATGCCGGCCGCCGACTGTGTGTCCCCGGGCGTCTCGGTCTGTTGTGCCACGACGGCGACCATCGCAAGCACTGAGGCGGCGACAATCGTCAGCGGCAGGGCAAAGCGTCGATGCTTCATGGCAGTCTCGGGTGTATCGAGGTTTCGTAGGGACGGAATCGACGCCAGTAGACACTCTCAAACCAGGACTGTCAACTTATCCGACCTGAACGGCACGGACGTCGTGTTTGACTTGATCGGGCGCGCGGCTTTACGGCCTCGGGGCGCCGGTGCCAGACGAGCCCAGGAACAGCGTCGTGCCGTCGGGCAGGGTGAGGTCGCCGCCGTTCGCCCGGCGGGAGCCGTCCTTCGAGCGGTACCCATCGACCACGATCCTGGTGCCGGGCAGCAGCGCTTCTTTCGTGAAACCGCGGCGGAACAACACGTTCGGCGTGCCGGCCTCGATCGCCCACTTCTCAATCGTCCCGTCGGCCAGCTCCACATTCACATGAATCCAGACGTGCGGATTGACCCATTCCGTTCTGGTGATCGTGGCGTTCTCGAACCTCACGGGCTGGTTCGCATCGACTTCGGCGGCGAAGGCATGATGCGCCGACACCGTCGCGGGAGCAAGAGCGATGCCCATCCCGGCACCCACGGCGCCGGCGGTGGCCTGAGAGCCGGACCGCAACTGCAGCCGCGTGTAACGGCGTGCAACTACCCTCACCCGACGCGCGTCCCTCGGCGGAGCGCCCTCCCCCACGGCCGAAGAGCCTTCCATTTCGAAGGCCAGCGCAAGTGGCACGCACGTTGCTCATACAACTGCGCGCCTCCCCCCGGGCGTCACGAAAGCCAATGATAGTGACGTTCAAATCGCTGCATAGCGAGTCGCCCATCGTCGTGGCCCGGTGGTTTTTCCCCAGGAAAAGGGCCGAACAGCCTCAACAGTCAACTCAAGCAGTGCGGAGCGAAAGAGGCAGAGACGTACCCTCGAGTCTCGATCGCCTGATCACAGATCTCTCCGCCCATCCACGTTTCTGTGATTCCCGACGCATGGATGCGGTGCTCGCGAGCCCGGCGTCTCTCCTGCCTGGCGGCGTGTCTCGGCCAGAGGAGAAACGCCTTCTGGGCCGGGCACCCCGGCTCCACTCCACCGCGCTCCTGGATCCGGTCCTTCTGCAGCCAAGACGCGCAACTAGCGGGTTCATAGCCCTCTGGCTGGCCCTCGTTCTTGTGCTCGGGGCGCCGGCAGCCTTCGCGCAAGAGCCGGACCCGCTCCAACCGTCGTCCGGGAACCAGGAGCGTGACGGGGACGAGAGCGAGGATGACGAAGAGGAAACGGGCGACGCAGTCGGTGGCGGTGCAGCGAACGGAACGGTTCCGTTGTTTGCCGAAGCCCAGGCACCCCAACAGAACCTCGTGCTGATTACTCCCGCTCCAACGCCGGAGGAATCCGAAGAAGATGACGGCGCCAGCGACGACGCAACTTCATCCGTTGCGGCCGGCGGCCTTGTCCCGGGCCCCCCGGGGCCGATCGGATCGCAAGGGCCAGCCGGACCGGCGGGCTCGCCGGGGCTGCAGGGGCCCGCGGGGCCGGCAGGATCACAGGGACCCCAGGGCGTCCCCGGCATGCTTGGATTCCCGGGAGCCCCTGGCGAACGGGGTCAGCCGGGGCCGACAGGCCTCCAGGGTGAGCGCGGGCAGCAGGGTGAAGTCGGCCCGCGGGGGCTGGCGGGCATCGCGGGGGCTATCGGTCCACAGGGGCTGGAAGGCCTAGCTGGCGCAACGGGCCAGGCCGGTCCGCAAGGACCACAGGGAGAGCAGGGCCCCAAGGGAGACGCTGGCGAGATGGGCGTCCAGGGGGTGCAGGGCACGGCGGGGGCCGACGGTGCTGATGGTGCCGCAGGCGCGACTGGAGCGCAGGGCGCGCAAGGGCCGCAAGGAACAGCGGGCGCCGACGGTGCCGATGGTGCCGCCGGCGCGACCGGCGCGCAGGGACCGCAAGGCACGGCTGGCGCACAAGGACCTGCCGGCGCGACTGGAGCGCAGGGCGCGCAAGGGCCGCAAGGAACAGCGGGCGCCGACGGTGCTGATGGCGCTGCAGGCGCGACCGGCGCGCAGGGACCGCAAGGCACGGCTGGCGCCGACGGCGCCGATGGGGCCGCAGGCGCAACTGGCACACAGGGGCCAGCCGGCCCGACCGGCGCGCAAGGTTCTGCCGGGCTCACCGGCCCGCAGGGCGCCCAGGGCGCCACGGGTGCGCAGGGTCCCGCTGGGCCAGGCTCGGTCGGAACTGCCTACGTCATCCCCGGGAACGACTCCGGTGGAGGGAACGACTTCCTGGAACTCCTGACAGCGAACTCGCACATCAAGCTCCTCATCTGGTGCAACCAGGACGCGAACGGCGCGTACTGGATGGCGAACGATGCATCCGTGACGGCCGGGTCGGTGACGATCATCAACACAGTGGTCGTCACCAGCAAGGACGACAGCTTGCATCCGATGTTCTACAAGGATCTGGCGTTCGGTGGCGGCGCACAGGACGCGGCACTCGAAGATGGCGGAGACAACGACGGCGGAAAGATGGGGTGGAACGCGAAGTTCACCGCGATCGAAGGAGCGACGATCACCAGGTGGGATGTGACCCTCAACAACTTCCCGACCAAAGACTCCGACTGCGATGTCGTCGTATATGCCGACAACGCAGGCGCCGCAAGCGTCGTCGTAGTTCCCTAGCGCGGAATTGACTGGTACTTCGTCACGGCCGCGGAGTGGTGGAGCAGCACCGGACACCATCGGTGCCTCGCCCAGTGAGGACTAAGGGCTCCCTGGGAAGCGCTCTAGCGCGTTTTCGCTTGTCGGCAGTACTCGGATGTGCGACTGCGTCGAGATACCAGGAGGTGCCACACGCTGGCCGTTGCTGTGAAGAACTCGAAAACGCGCTAGTCGCGTGCGATGCCGCCGTCGCTATTGCCGCCGGTCGCGTTGTCCTGCGTGGCGGGGTCTGGCCCTCGGCCCTCCCGGAACAACCGTTCTGATGCCCGCATGTTCGACAGCATGCCCAGCAACCCGTAGTTGCCCTCGTGGCACGTGGACTCGTAGACCTGGTTCGGCTGGTCCGGCTGCTTCTGCAGGGCCGTCTCGATCGTCCACGGCCGTGTCCAGGTCGTGGGATCCTCGACCGTCACGCGATACGTGATTCGGGTGTCCGACACGCGCGTGAGCCGTTCGACGAGGCGCAGGTTCTCGCGTGAGCCGCGGAAATCCATCTTCTGTGTGAAATTGGCGGTGTCGATTCGGAGCGTGTCCCCTTCCCAACGCCCGCGGGAATCGCCGTGCAGGAGCCGGATCTTCGACGGCAGGTGAGCGGATCCGTCAACCGGTATTGTGCGGATGAAGCCCTGGCCCTGGCCGGAGTCGTGATAGATGCCCACCTGCCCCGGCGACTGCACGATGCGATACGTCGCGCCCAGGTTCGGCATGGTCGACCCGAAACAGCGTTCGGTGGTCTGCCGATCCTCGGGGCCGTCCGCGCGGTTCATTCGCGCGACGTTGTAGATCGGCGGCGGCTCGCTCCTGCGCGGAGAGGTCGGCCCGGGCCGTCCGCCCGATGTGCCCTGGAGCAGCGCCTGGAGATACTCGCGCATACCTTCCGTCCGCTCTTGGCCCTCAGCCGTGAGTGGCGGGATCCGGCCGTCCGGCGGATCAACGATGAGCGAAGTCCGCCCATCAACCAGTTGTTCCGGCGGCGCCAGCCAGTGCTGGTTGTAGGCCTGCGCGACGTCCCGCTCCGTCCCTCTCTCCGAACGGTCGTCTCGACCCGGGCGCCCGAGCACGTCCGCTTCGACCGCCGCCGCTTCCTCCGGGGTCAGCACGGGCCGGTCGGCGAACGCGGCAGGACGTTCGAGCGGCGTCAGCGTCGCGCCATTCCAGATGCCTTGCAAGTCGGGTTCGCCCCAGGGCGTACGGATGCCGGCCGCCGACTGTGTGTCCCCGGGCGTCTCGGTCTGTTGTGCCACGACGGCGACCATCGCAAGCACTGAGGCGGCGACAATCGTCAGCGGCAGGGCAAAGCGTCGATGCTTCATGGCAGTCTCGGGTGTATCGAGGTTTCGTAGGGACGGAATCGACGCCAGTAGACACTCTCAAACCAGGACTGTCAACTTATCCGACCTGAACGGCACGGACGTCGTGTTTGACTTGATCGATCGACTTCTCGTACAACGTCGCTGGAACCGATTGGGTCGTGTTCGTAACAGGAGCGCCAGACATGCGAAGCCCGTTCATATACATCGCGAGTACCGTCGTCGCGCTTGCGGTCATTGCTGCTGTGTTCGTCTTTCGGTCTGGCTCGCTCGACGACCCTGGCGGATCGCCCGGCCAGATGGCGCGTACGATCGACGGTAAGCCCGACTTCAGCGGTATCTGGCAGGCGAACTCATCGGCACACTGGGACCTCCTCAGTCACGACGCGCGCCCGATCGTGGGGCAATCAGGCGCCTATCCCGACGTGCCGGTGCTTGCCGCACCCGTCGTGGCGCTCGGCACCATCGGGTGGGTTCGAGCCGATGTGGGCGTCGTCGAGGGCGACGAAATTCCCTATCTGCCGTGGGCAGCCGCCAGACAACAGGAGAATCTCGCCAACGCTCTCGACCGCGACCCCGAGATCCGTTGCTACCTGCCGGGCGTGCCGCGCGCGATGTACATGCCGCATAAGTTCCAGATCATCCAGGGGACCACGAAGGTGTTGATGGCGTTCGAGTTCAGAAACGCTGACCGCACGATCCATCTGGATGACGTGGCGCTGTATCCAGCCGACGCCTACATGGGCCACTCGGTCGGGCGCTGGGAGGGCGACACGCTGGTGGTCGACGTGACACGGTTCACGCCCTACACCTGGTTCGACCGGTCCGGCAACTTCCACAGCGACGGTCTGCACGTGGTGGAGCGGTACACACCCCTGGGTCGCGACGCGATCCAGTACGAAGCAACGATCGAGGACCCACAGGTCTTTACGCGACCGTGGACGATTCGACTCCCGCTCTACCGGCGTCTCGAACCAGACGCGCGAATCATCCCGTTCCGGTGCATGGAAATGGCGGAGGAAACCGCTCTGGGGCATCTGCGGCGCACGCCGCTCGTGGAGCGCTGGGAAGGGAAGACGATGGCCATTGACGTGACGCGGAGCGTCCCCCAGGCAGAGGAAGAACTCTACCAGCTCCAGATTTCGGGGAATCCGCCGGAGGCGGCCGGGGATCCGCGCTGACCTCGGCCTCTAGATCGGGCGCGCGGCTTTACGGTATCGGGGCGCCGGTGCCAGACGAGCCCAGGAACAGCGTCGTGCCATCGGGCAGGGTGAGGTCGCGGCCGTTCGCCCGGCGGGAGCCGTCCTTCGAGCGGTACCCATCGATCACGATCCTGGTGCCGGGCAACAGCGCCTCTTTCGTGAAACCTCGGCGGAACAACACGTTCGGCGTGCCGGCCTCGATCGCCCACTTCTCAATCGACCCGTCGGGCAGCTCCACATCCACATGAATCCAGACGTGCGGATTGACCCATTCCATTCTGGTGACCGTGGCGTTCTCGAACGTCACGGGCTGGTTCGCATCGAATTCGGCGGCGAAGGCATGATGCGCCGACACCGTCGCGGGAGCAAGAGTGGTGCCCATCCCGGCACCCACGACCAGCGCGATTCCCAGAGCAGGTACTTTCAACATCGTTTTCTCCTTCGCTGCGACCGGCCTCAGCACCCTCGCCACTCGCGGCGCCCGCGTTAGGATTAGCTTCGAAGCAGAGCCGTGTCAAGCCCCATTGACGGATCATTCCCAGCGCGGAAGGCATACCGATGTCACTGCTGACGCTGTGCGAGTGGCTCGAGCGCACGGAGTGGAACATCGCACTCCACGAGTCGCTGTACGCCTATGCCGTCGTTGAGTCCATACATGTGTGGGCGCTGTGCTTGTTTGTGGGGTTCGCGGCGATGGTGGACTTGCGTCTGGTGGGCATCACGTTCCGGCGTGTGCCGGTCTCGGAGCTCGCGTCCCGGCTACTGCCCTGGACAAGAGTCGGCTTCGCCGTCATGGTCGTGACCGGCGTCCTGCTGTTCTACGCCATCCCGGTCCGGTCGTATCACAGCGTCTTCTTCCGCCTGAAGCTCGTACTGCTCGTGCTGGCCGGGCTCAACGTGTGGCTCTTTCACGCGGGCATCTACCGCTGGGTCACCACGTGGGATCTCGATGTGCGGCCACCTCGCCGGGCGCGGATCGCGGGGGCGCTCTCGCTCCTACTCTGGGCCGCGATCATCTTTTCCGGACGGATGATTGCGTACAACTGGTTCGACTGCGGCCGCCCGCAGTCGGATCTCATGAACCTGCTGGCAGGCTGCGGCGACTTCGTCGATCCGTACGCCGTACCCTGAGAGGCCATGTCTCTGCTGCCGTTCTTCGAGTGGTGTGAAAACACGGCGATCGGCGAGGCGGTCCGGAATTCGGTGTGGCTCTTTCCGGTCATCGAGGGTTTCCATCTGGTGGCGCTGGCGCTCATCGGCGGCGCCGTCCTGCTGGTGAACATGCGCCTGCTCGGCCTGGTACTGCGAGGGCGGCCGGTCTCGGAGCTGGCACGCGACGCGCACCCGTGGTTCCTCGGCGGTCTGGTGGTGATGTTTGCCTCTGGCGTCCCGCTCTTCCTGTCCGAGTCGATCAAGTGCTACTACAGCGTCGCGTTCTGGGTGAAGATGTCAGCGCTCCTGGCCGTCCTGGCGTTTACCTTCACCGTGTACCGGCGCGTCACGCTGGCGGATGACGACCGGATCGGGGCCGTGCGGGGCAAGCTCGTCGCAGCGGTGTCGCTGGCGCTCTGGGCCGCGGTGGGCTGGGGCGGTCGGTGGATCGGGTTTTCGTAAGCGCGTTGTGACCGATCGACGACAATGGGCAGCAAGGGAGCCACGGCATGAGAGTAGGGAGCAGGATGATGAGCGGGATATGCAGACCTAGCAGGCTGCTGAAAAACTCCGTGAAATGGGATCGACAGATCGATCCCGGCGTACTACCATGCTCCCAACACCGCTGAAGGGAGCCCCATCATGCGCGGACACGATGAGCAAAGCACTCACATGTTCAGCTACCTGTCGCCGGAACAGCGCGTGCCAGCCGACCATCCGCTCCGCGCGGTTCGCGCGCTGACGGACGAAGCGCTGAGAACGATGTCGCGCAGGTTCGCCGGCCTGTACGCCAACACAGGGCGTCCGTCGATCCCGCCGGAACAGCTGCTGCGCGCGTTGTTGCTGCAGGTGCTCTACACGGTGCGGAGCGAGCGGCTGCTGATGGAAGAGCTCAATTACAACCTGCTGTTCCGCTGGTTCGTGGGCTTGAATTTGGACGACCCGGTTTGGCATCCCACCACGTTTACCAAGAATCGCGACCGGCTGCTGGCGGGCGATCTCGCGGCCGCCTTCTTTGATGCGGTGCAGGCCCACGCGCGGGCGGCCGGGCTGCTCTCGGACGAACACTTCACTGTGGATGGGACCCAATTGGAAGCGTGGGCCAGCCTGAAGAGCTTTCGGTGCCGGGACGCGGCGGAGAGCGACCCGCCCGATGACCCCGGGAATCCCACGGTCAACTTCCACGGGGAGCGGCGGCGCAACGACACGCACCAGTCGACGACCGATCCGGAGGCGATGCTGCCTCGGAAGGGCCAGGGGAAGGAAGCCAAGCTGGCGTATCTGGGCCACGTGCTGCTGGACAATCGACAGGGACTTGTCGCCAACGTCTGCGCGACTCACGCGACGGGGACCGCCGAACGCGAGGCAGCGGCGCTGTTGCTGGAGGCCAGCGCGCCGCCGGGCAGCACGGTCGGGGCGGACAAGGGCTACGATGTGGCAAGCTTTGTGGCCGCTGTCCGTATCCGGGCCGTCACGCCCCACGTTGCTCAGAAGGTCCGCTGGAGTGCGATCGATGGCCGGACCACGCGGCATGCGGGCTATCACGTCAGTCAGCGGAAACGGAAACTCGTAGAACAGGTCTTTGGCTGGATGAAGACCGTCGGCGGCTTGCGCAAACTCCGGCATCGCGGTGTCGCCCTCGTGGATTGGCAGCTTACCTTCGCCGCCACGGTCTATAACTTGGTCCGGCTGCGGAATCTGGAGGCGAGGTGTCCCTGATCACCGGCCGCGCGTGTCGCCGGCCCCTTGATCGGGGCCAGCGCACAGCCGTGCGCACCGTTGTCGGTCGGTGGTGACTCGCATGATCCTTAGAAAACGGCCCGATCACCCGGGTTCTTCAGCAGCCTGCTAGTGGCGTGTCTCGGCCAAAGGAGGACCGCCTCCCGGGCGGGGCATCCCGGCAGACGGCGTTGCTCCTCCCTCAAATACCGCCAGTATGCTCGGTCGTCGCGCCTGGCCCGCCGGGCGCCGCGCTCCGGGATCCGGTCCTCCTTCAGCCAAGACGCGCCACTAGCAGGACGACGTTGGGAGCCACGGTCGCGATGGTGGTGTGCCTGGCTGTGGCCGCTTCGGCCCAGACCGGTCCGCCGCAGGGCACGCCGGTTCCGCAATTCTCGGGTCCGGTACCCGTCACTGCTGAGTCGTACCCGTACATGACGGCCAGCCGGCTGATCGAGCCGATGGATCTGTCTGCGTTGGGATACGTCGAAGAGGAGTACTTCATCAGCGGCCGCGCCAACGTGTACGACTGGGCCGCCGACGGCGACCTGACCGTGGCGACGCCGAACGCGCCGTACACCACGCGCATCCTCGTGCGCCGTCCGAGCGACGCGGCGCGCTTCAGCGGCAACGTGGCCGTTGAGATCATGCACACCCCGAACCGCCAGGACTTCAGCCTGATGTGGGGATGGGCGCACGACCACTTCCTGGAGCACGGCGACGCGTACGTGGCCGTCACCGTGATGCCGGTGGCTGCGCTTGCTCTGCAAGTGTTCGATGCGGAGCGCTACGCGTCGATCTCGTTTGCCAATCCCACGCCGGATGCCCCATGCCCCGATGGGCGCGACGGTGTCGGCGACCGGTCGATGGAAGAGGGTTTGCGGTGGGACATGATCAGCCAGGTTGGCGCCCTGCTGAAGAGCAGCGTCCCGGATCGTCCGCTGGCGGCGCTGCAGGTCGAGCATCTCTACATGACGACGCAGGACGCGGTCCTGCAAACCTACATCAACGCCATCCATCCGCACGCCAGGTTGCAGGGCGGCAGCCCGGTCTACGACGGCTACGTCGTCAAAGGCGGCGTGCGGCCCGCGCGCATCAACCGGTGCGCGCCGGCGATCGCCGACGGTGATTCGCGCATCATCATGCAGAACGTCGGCGTGCCGGTCATTCACGTGCAGATGGAGGGCGACTTCCCGAATGCGTTCGCGGGGCGCCGTCCCGACAGCGACGACCAAAACGACCGCTTCCGTCTATGGGAAGTCACGGGCACGGCGCACTTCGACACGGCGGGGTATCGCACGGGCTTCCCGACGGTCTCGGACATGGTGCGGGGCGGTCTGACGCCCGACATCCGCGTGATTCCGCCGGAGATGAGCGGCTACACGTTTGAAACGCCGATCGAGTTGGGAGGCGAGCCGCGGTGCGAGCCGGCCATCACGATCGAGCAGCCGATCCTCGGTTACATTTTCAACAGCGCGTTTGCGAATCTCGATCAGTGGGTCCGCCGCGGCACGCCGCCGCCCAGCGCGGCACGCCTCGAGATCGTCAATCCCGGCACGCAGCAGATGACGATTGTGCGCGACGAGTTCGGCAATGCACGGGGCGGCGTCAGGACGCCGTATGTCGAGGTGCCCAACGCGACGTATATCACCGCTCGCGAAAACACCGGCCGGTTGTGCCGCCAGTTCGGCTCCGCGGAGCCCTTTACCTGGAGCCGCCTGGAATCGGTGTACGGGGACTACGAGAACTACGCGGCGAAGGTCGAGGCGGCGGTGGACACGGCGGTGGAGGATCGCTGGCTCTCGGAGACCGACGGCCGAAAGGTCAAGGCGGATCTGCTGTCGGACCCCGGGCCGCAGGGCGCGTCCACACGCTAAGGGAAGGATGCCGATGATGAGTGGGCTTCAGAAAACATCACGGATCGGAGCGCTGGCGATCCTCGGGACCCTCGTGTGCGGCGTAGGACTGGTGTCCGCGCAAGGCGCACCGGGGTCGGTGCCGGTGCCTGTGCCCCGGTTCACCGGCCCGGTGCCCGTAACGGACGCCTCGCATCCATACATGATGGCGAGCGAGTTGCTCGAACCGCTCGACCTGGCGGCCATCGGATATGTCGAGGAGGAGTACTTCGTCAGCGGCATGGCGAATGTGTACGACTGGGCGGCCAACCGGGACCTGACCGTGAAAACGGCGCGCGCGCCGTACACGACACGCATCCTGGTGCGGCGCCCGAGCGACGCGGCGCGCTTCAGCGGCAACGCCATCGTCGAGGTCATGCACGCGCCCTGGGGCCAGGACTTCGGCCTGATCTTCGGGTGGTCCTATGAAGGCATGATCGAGCGCGGCGACGCCTGGATCGGGGTCACGTCGTTTCCGTCGGCAACGGTGGCCCTCAAGAAGTTTGATCCCGCCCGCTACGCCACAATTTCGTTTGCCAATCCGGTGCCGGTCGATGAGTGCGAGGAGGTGTCGAACCGGGCGGCTGGGACTCGTCCGCTGGCCGCCTTCAACAATCATCCCTCCATGGAGGATGGGCTGCGCTGGGACATGTTCAGCCAGATTGCCGCGCTGTTGAAGAGCGACGTGCCCAACAGACCGTTGGCGGCGCTGACTGTCCGGAACGTGTTCATGACCGCGCAGGACACGATCATCCTGACCTATCTCAACGCCATTCATCACCACGCGAACCTGGCCAGTGGTCGGCCGGTCTACGACGGCTATGTTGTGAAAGGTTACGTGCGTCCGGCGCGGATCAGGCGGTGCGCGCCAAACATTACCGATGGGGATGGACGCATCATCATCCAGAACGTCAACGTGCCGGTGATTCAGTTGCAGATGGAAGGCGACTTCCCGAACTCCGCGGCGTCTCGCCGCGCCGATAGCGACGCGCCAAACGACCGGTTCCGGCTGTACGAGATCGCTGGTACGGCCCATTTCGACAGCGCCCCGTACCGCAAGGGCTTCCCGTCGCTGAAGGACATGGCCAACGCCGGGTTCGACCTGCCGTTCCGGACCTATCCACCGGGCCTCGCCGCGCACACCTTCCTGACCCCCTTCCCAGAGGAGGGCGTGGGCAAGTGCGTGCCCGAGGCCACGCAGGAACAGCCCATCCTCGGCTACGTCATCCAAACCGCGTTCCAGCAGCTGGCCGACTGGGTGGACAAAGGGATCGCGCCCCCCAGAGCGCCGCGCCTCGAACTGGAGAACGTCGGAACGGAACAGGCCAGGGTCAAGACCGATCAGTTCGGCAACGCCGTCGGCGGCATGCGGACCCCCTACGTCGACGTGCCGTATGCGACCTATCACATGCACCATGCCTCCACCGGCAACGCGCCGCGGTGCCGGCAGTTTGGATGGGAGGAGCGTTTCGACTGGGTCCGGCTCCAGTCGATCCACGGCAGCTACGCCGCGTACGCCGCCAAGGTTGAGACGGCCGTTGCCAAAGCAATCTCCGATCGCTGGCTCACACCATCGACCGGGATGAAAGTGCGAGAGGACATGCTGTCGGTGATTCCGGCACGGCCGGCCGCGGACACTGGCAGCCCCGAAACCTCGACACGCTGACGATGGCGACAGCAACTGTTTTCGATGTCGGCAGTCTCGGTGATGGATCGAGGAGTTCTGCGGCACACAAAGGAGCATCGATATGACCGTTTCACGTTTCGCAAGATTGGCGGTCACGGCGCTGATCGTCATCGTCTGGGTTGCGTTCCACGGAACCAGCGTGCAGACGCAACAGCCCAGCGGAGGCACGGCTCAGACGCAAAGCGTTGAGCCCGTCAACAGCGGCGCCAATCCCTATCGCGCCATCCTGGATTGGGCGCAGTTCACGACAGAGGCAAGGCCGTGGGGTGGCTCCAACGGTGTGGATATCGACCGGGACGGTATGTCCGTGTGGGCGGTCGATCGATGTTCGCCGGGCACGACCCCGGGGTGCATTGGCACCGACGCGAACCCCGTTCACCTGTTCGACGAGTCAGGACAGGAGATCAGAAGTTTCGGTGCGGGGTTGCTCGTGTGGCCACATGGCCTTCATGTCGATCGAGACGGCAACGTGTGGGTGGCCGACGCGCGAACGGCAAGCCCCGACGAGCTCCAGACGTTTCCCGGAGAAGGCGACAAGGGAAGCGTGGTCGTCAAGTTCAGCCCCGAGGGGGAGGTGCTGATGACGCTGGGGACGCCGGGTGTCAGGGGTAATCCGCCCGACGCTCTGACAGACCCGACCGACGTCGTGACGGACCCGGGGAACGGTGACATCTACGTGGCAGAGAGCCACACGAACGTCGCCGATCCCAATCTGATCGGGCGCATCTCAGTATTCGACAGCGCGGGTAATTTCCTCAGGATCATCGGCAGCACCGGCACGGGGCCTGGCGAATTCCGTACGCCGCACGCCGTAGAGTTCGACTCGCAGGGCCGGTTGATCGTGGCCGATCGCCACAACCATCGCATCCAGATCCTGACGAAACAGGGAGAGTTCGTTCGTGAATACCACCAGTTCGGACGTACCAGCGGGCTGGCCATCGACGGCGACGACGTCATTTACACGGCCGACTCCGAGTCGGACGAGCCACGCCATCCGGGGTGGCGCAGGGGAATCCGGATCGGGAGCGTCACGGACGGCAGGGTGACGATGTTCGTCCCGCCACACATGTCGAACAACCCCAACGGCGCCATGGGAGAAGGCATCGCCATCGACGCCGCCGGCAACATCTATACGGCGGAGGCCAACCTGAGGGGCGTGACTAAATACGTCAAGGACTAAGAGGCTAAGCCTGTCGATCGCGGGATGACGCTTCGAGGCGTGCCCCGCGTCGGGCTGTCATCCTAGCTTGGCAAGAATCTGCCGACGACTCGGCCGATCGAACGCCGTCGTGCGAGAAGCCTGGTAAGATTTCCGTTTTCCGGCACCGGTGGAACCTGGCAGAGGGCAGCGATGCAGCCACTTCGAACGCTCACCTTCGTGCTCGCCGCGCTCATCTTCGTCGGCGTGTCCTGGGTGGCGATCGCGCAGGCGCAGCAGACGGCGCCGGGATCGACAGCGGCCGGCGGCGTGTACACGGAGGCGCAAGCGGCGCGCGGGCAGGCAGTGTACGGCGAGCTGTGCCAAACCTGTCACGGAGCGACGCTGGCGGGCGGGCTTGGCCCGCCGCTGGCCGGCGCGGGGTTCCTCGGCGCCTGGGACGCGCTTTCGCTCGCCGACCTCGTCGACAAGATCCAGTACACCATGCCGGCCACGAACCCGGGCACGGTGTCGCGCGCGCAGGCCACGGATCTGGTCGCACACCTTCTCAGCGCGAACGCGTTTTCCTCGGGGCCGGCCGAGCTCAGGGCCGATGACTCGCTGGCGCAGATTACGATCGTCGGCCCTCCCGGCGCTCCCGGTGCCGCTGTCGCTGCTGGCGCCACCGCACAGCGGTCTGACGCGCGGCCACCCGGGAATCTGGCGCAGGTCATGCGCGGCATACTCTTTCCCAGTTCGAATCTGATCTTCAACGTCCAGAATTCGGATCCCGGCGAGCAGAAAATGGGTTGGCAGCCGGGGACCACGCCGTTTGGATGGGCCGACTGGGGCGCCGGCATCTATTCAGGATGGGAACTGGTTGACTACGCGGCCATCGCGCTCGCCGAATCCGCACCGCTCCTGCTTGCGCCCGGTCGCCGGTGCGAAAACGGCAAGCCGGTCCCCGTGGAACGCGAGGACTGGGTGAGGTACACGGCGGAACTCGCCGACGCCGGCAGAGCGGCCTACCGCGCGTCACAGTCGAGAAATCGAGATGCCGTGAGCGAGGTGACCAACCGGATCGCCGATGCCTGCCTGCTCTGTCACGAGGCCTACCGCGACAAGCCGGGGGGCACGACGATCGATCCATCGAACAAGGCCGCGCGCTGCGCGCCGTAACGGGGCGCAGCCCGACTGACCGCTACCTGCCGCTGTAAGGCGCGATCGAACGGCTTTGACCTTCATACCCGTCGCGTTGTGCCCGCCAGCCAACGCGAACAACTCGAACGGGTGTGTCGATACGCGCTGCGGCCACCCGTGGCGCGGGAACGGCTCAGCGTCGCCGGGGGAGGGCGAGGCTCGCACCGATAACCTCACGGGCGCGGTTGGTCAGGGGGTGGTAGCCGCGCCGCCGTCGGATGCGCATCGTCGGCATGCACGCGGCCGGCTCTGCGCGGACCTGATGCGCCGGACTTTCAGGTTCGACGTTCTGGCCTGCCCGCGGCGAGGGGGGTTATGCTCCGGTGTGTCGGCGGGCAAACGGAAGCGCCGGACGCTCGTGGGATCGTTTCGGTTTGGCCGCAAGGAGTCGCCATGAATAAGACAGCCTGCGTCAGCGTGCTCGTACCGGCCACGAATCACCACCGCCGGAAGCCCTTCCGCCAGTGTCTTGAGAGGCTTGGCGGCTCAGCGTTGCTCGCGTTGGTGGTGGCGCTACTGGTCGCCACCGGTACGGGCGCCCAGCGTTCGCAGCCGATTCTCGTGGAGGAGGCGGCAAGACAGGCTCGAGCAACGGACATCGCGGCCAACGCCTACGGCCGACTCCCGCTGCATTTCGAGCCGAATCGGGGCCAGACCGATCCCCAGGTCCGGTTCGTGTCGCGCGTTGGCGGCCACGCGCTGCTGCTAGGCTCCACCGAGGTCGTGCTCGTCACGCAGCAACCCGGCGTCGGCACCGGCGCGGCGCCCGGACGGAATGTGCTCCGCATGAGGCTCGTCGGCGCCAACCCCGATCCGCAGGTGGTTGGCCGCGATCGGCTCCCTGGCAAGGTCAACTACTTTGTCGGAAACCGCGACCGGTGGCGCACCGACATACCGATCTACGCCCGGGTCGAGTATCAAGAGGTGTATCCCGGGATCGACGTCCTCTACTACGGCAACCAGCGGCAACTGGAGCACGACTTCATTGTCGCCCCGGCCGCGGACCCCGACGCGATAACGGTCACCTTTACCGGCGCCGAGGCGATCGAGATTAACCCGCAGGGCGATCTCGTGGTGAAGAGTGGTGATGGCGAAGTCCGTTGGAGCCGGCCGGTGGCGTATCAGGAGGGACCGAAGGGCCGCCGAGAGCCTATCCCTGCGGAATATGACCTCAATCCCGGCGCCGACGGGCCCGATCCGCGTTCTGCTGTCCCCGATGCGTCGTCGACCACGGTGGGGTTTCAGCTGGCCGCCTATGACACGACCAGGCCGCTCGTTATCGATCCGGTGCTGTTCTATTCCACCCCCCTCGGCGGCGACATGGACGACTCCGGCAGCGGCATCGCGGTAGACGCCCAGGGCCACGCGTATGTGACGGGGAGCACCTTGTCGACGAATTTTCCTCCCCCTGCGACGACCATCCCGCCAACGTTGGCGAAAGGGGGCTCCGGCGACGTCTTCGTGGCGCGGCTGGATCCGTCGGGCGCCTCGCTCGTCTATGCCACGTATTTCGGCGGGAACGACGAAGATCGTGGCGACGCGGTCGCCGTGAATGGGATGGGCCAAGCCTATGTGACGGGCGCGACCAGGTCCGACGCGGTGAACGAGGCCTTCCCGGTCAGCGCCGGCGCGTTCGACACGTCCTGTGGGACCGACGGCTTCTGCGACGGCGAATCTGACGCCTTCGTGGCCACCCTGAGCCCCTCCGGGACGCTGCTCTACGCCTCCTATCTCGGCGCCGCCAAAGGCGACTTCGGCTTCGGCATCGCCGTCGATTCGCTGGGCAACGCCTACGTGGCGGGAACGACCATTGATCACACCAACACGTTCCCGGTCACGGCCGGCGCCTTCCAAACCGTCGACCCCCACCTCGACGGATTCATGACCAAGCTCGCACCGAACGACACCAATGTGAACGTGCCCTGCACGCTTGCCGGCATCCAGTACAACGACTGCGCGGACCTCCTGTATTCCACTTACATCAACGCGCTGGACCAGGACGACGAGGCGTTCGGTGTCGCCGTGGACGGCCTCGGCAACGTGTACATCGCGGGTTGGACCGGTGCGGATGGCTTCCCGACGAAGAACGCCTTTCAATCCGCCAAGGCCGCCGGTCGAGATGTTTTTGTATTGAAGTTGAGGCCGGACAACCTGAATACCAACCAGCCCTGCACCTTCTCGGACCCAGACTTCGTGTACAACGACTGCGCCGATCTCCTCTACTCCTCGTATTTCGGTGGCGGCGGCCAGGACAGCCTCGGCGATCAAGCCAACGACGTCGCGATCGCCGTGGACGGCGCCGGGTTCCTCTATGTGACCGGGGGGACTGCGTCGACGGACTTTCCGGGCCCGGGAGGCACGGCCCCCAAGCTGGGCGCCGGGACCGAAGGGGAGGGCCGCGACGCGTTTGTCGCGAAGTTCGACCCGTCCGCCTCGGGCGATGCCTCGCTCGTCTACGCCGTCTATCTTGGGGGCACCGGCGCGGAGTCTGGCCGTGGCATTGCCGTGGACAACCAAGGCAACGCCTATGTCGCAGGGCAGACCGGTTCGCCAGACTTTCCGGGCTCCGCCGGCGGAACGGCCCCGAAGCTGGGGTTTGGGACGCCTGGCCAGAGCGGGGATGTGTTCGTCGCCACCCTCAATGCCGCGGGCGACGCGCTCCTCTCCTCGGCCTATGTCGGCGGCAGCGCTTCCGAAGGTGGCGTGGCCGTCGCGCTCGACGCGTCGTGCAACGCCTATGTCACGGGGGGGACATTTTCGACCGACTTTCCCCGAGTGAACCCCCTGCCGGCAGACCCTGCCAACGACATCAACGTGGCCACGAACGGAGACGCGGTCGTCGCCAAGATTGCGCAGCTGGGGTTCCGGGCCTACATTGGCCAGTTCGACGACGGCGGCGTCTCGGTCATCGACACCCATACCAATAGCATCGTGGGCGACCCCATCGCGCTCGGCACGCTGAAGCCGGAGGGCGTGGCCGTGCACCCGGATGGCACGAGGGTCTACGTGTCGAATCTGGTCAGCAGCTCCGTGTCGGTCATCGACGCCGTTGCCAACACACTGCTTGGGACCGTGCCGCTCGGGGCGAGCCGCAATCCCATCGGCGTGGCCGTCCATCCCGGGGGTGCCTGGGTCTACGTGGCGAACAGCGGCGTCCCACCGGAGAAGTCTGTTCACACCATCTCGGTCATCGACACCGCGACCAATACACTCGCCGGGGAGATCGACCTGGGCATTCTCTCGCAGGCCAATGTGCCGTTCGGGATCGCGGTTCACCCCGACGGCACGAAGCTGTATGTCGCGAACCTCAATGGGAACTTCGTCAGCGTGATCAACGTGGACACGACCGTTGATCCTGCGACCTACACATTCGGCGAGACGGTGAGCGTCGGGACGCAGCCTCGGGGCGTGGCCGTGAGCGCAAACGGCGCACGGGTCTATGTGGCCAACGGCAGCAGCGGCACGGTCTCGGTCATCGACACCGCCACGAACGACAAGATCAACTTCAGCACCGCCAGCACCGATATCGCGGTCGGCAACGGTCCGTTCGGCGTGGCGGCGCACCCGACCCAGAACAAAGTCTACGTGACGAACGCCAACGACGACACCGTCTCGGTACTCACCTTCAGCGTGGCCCCGCCCACGCCCCCCACCGTGACCACCGTGGCGGTGGGCGACGGCCCGCGCGGCGTCGCCGTCACGCCTGACGGTTCACTCGTCTACGTGGCCAACGTCTTCGGTGACAGCGTGTCGGTGATTAACGCGGCGAACGGAACACGCATCGTCTTCACGTCGGTGGACGCCAACATGGCGGGCGACCTCGCGGTTGGAGACGGTCCCGTCGCGCTGGGCCAGTTCATCGGCTTTCCGGTCTTCGACGCGGACGGTGACTTCATCGAGGATTTCGTCGACGGCGAGATCGTGGCTGGAGTCTTCGTCGACAAGAGCCAGGATGCCGGCAACATGAGCTTCACGAACCAGCACTTGTGCGGCACGGTCGCGGGCACCATCACATCGGTTCCCCCTGGCATGACCCTCGCGGTCGCAAGGCCCGCCGGGATCGAGATCGGCGCCGTCGGCGGTTCCGGCCAGGCGCAGGTCAACGCGTGTGGCTTCGAGATGCTGTACGACCCTGCCGACGTCGCGGTCATCAACTCCTGCGGTTCGCTGAACACTCACGTGCGGTCCGGACCGGTCGAGATTCTTGTTGGAAGCGCTGGCGTGGTGACGGTTCCCAGTGGGGTGACCGTTCGAGTGGCCGACGTCCGCGGCAATCGATTCGAGGTGCGGCATCTGGAGGGAGCCGGAACCATCATCGTAGCCTTGAGGGGACAGGTGAGAGAGCTGAGGCCAGGGACGTCGCGCATCTTTGCGTTGGGCAGGGACTCATCGAAGGACCGCTCGTCGAAGGTCCGTTCATCAAAGAAACGCTCATCGAAGGACAGCTCGTCAAAGGTCCGTTCATCGAAGAAACGCTCGTCGAAGGACAGCTCGTCGAAGGTAGGCTCATCGAAGAAACGCTCACCGAAGGACCGCTCATCGAAAGGCAAAGGCAAGCGCTAAAAGCTCCCGATTGCCGCCGTCACGCGGGTCGATGCGCCCGCAGGAACGAGCGTATCTGGCGCACCGCCAGTGGAATCCTTTCCGGGGGCTGCTTCCACGGGAAGATGCTCACTTCGGAGTTGGGCGCAAGCATCGCGGCCTCCATGGCGACGGCGTACGGGTGGGCCGGGATGTCGTCTGGCAGGATCAGGACGGGCGTCTGGCAGGCGCGCACGAAATCACGCGTCACGGTGAAGACGAAGTCGCCGTTGCGGTACATCCTGGTGAGGAACGCGTCGACCATGTCCATCGTGATGTCTGGCCGTCGGGCGCTCAACGCCGGACCCCAGCCTTTCATGTTGTTCTCGTAGAAGAGGTCGGGCATCTCCGGACGGAAGCCGCTGGGCTGCGCCAGTACGGCAGCGACGACACGGTCCGGCGCCCGCTCCAGAAGGTTCCAGATGAAGGGGCCGGCAATGCAAAAACCGAGCACCAGAAAGCGGTCGATGCCCAGGTGATCCATCAGACCGAGATGGTCATCGGTATAGGAATCCCATGGCCGATCGATCTCGAGCGGGCCGGACGACTGGCCGTTGTTGGCGTTGCGCAGGTCCGCGTAGACGCAGCGGTACTCTCCCTGGAACTCCTCAATCGGGTTGAAGGCACTGCGGATCAATCCGGCCATCGTCGAGTTCAGTCCCCCGCCGGCGATGAGCAACAGTGGAAAGCCGGAACCGGTTTCCTGATAGCTGATGCGAACGGGGCCTCGTTCGTAGAAGGACATGGCACTGTCTCCCTGTCCACCAGGCTGCTGCGCGAGAACTCGCGGCACAGCGGCCACCGCCGCCGCCGCCGCGCCCGCTTTCAGTAGGTCGCGTCTGGTCGAATCCATCGTGGCTCCCTTCGTGATGAACGGACTACTCCAGCTAGCGCCCCTCGGCCCTTCGGTACCGTTCGTACCTCTCCTCGCTTTCGGTTAGCCAGGTACCCCAGGGGCGGGGATCGGTGGAATCCCAATAGAGGGGATCGCCGGGCAGACGCTCGTTGAGCAGGCCCTGATCGTCCATGAACACCTTGGATGACGGCCCGTTGGTATCGGTGCAGGTGTTGTAGAGCGGCCTGAGCTCAGGGCGGGTTTCCGGGTCGAGCTCGAATCCAAGCGTCGCGTGCACGGGACCCACGAACACCTCGGGATCGTACAGCGTGATCTCACCCTCGATCCTGTCGCCCACGCGCCGGTAACGCTCGACGGTCTCCAGGTTGTCGGTGAACTCGGACAGCCCGCCCTTCCACCCTCGGATCTGATTGGTGTGGACGACCAGCGCGTCGCCGTCCCAAAAACCGATCGACTCCCCATGCCACTTGGCATACTGGAAGTCCTCAGGGGAGTGCCCGCTACCGTCGGTATAAATCCAACGAATGGTGTTGGAGCCGTTGCCGGCGGCCAGCGCCCAGACGCGGTCGGGCGCCACGATGAACTCCTCGGCGCCCAGCGCGGAGAAGAAACCACCCGGAAGACAGAAGGCGCCGGCTCCCCAGATGCGTCCCTCGGTCGAGGCCTTTAGTTCTTGGACCAGATGTTCCTGATAGGGCGGCGTCAGCATCGCGACCACGTCGCTCGCCGGATTCGGTCCGCCGAAACTGGCACCGCCATCCCAACGACCACTCCAGTCGGGGATCGTGTCGACGGTGTGGCTCGTGCCGCCACCGGCCTCCTTGAGCCACGCCTGATACTGCTCCCACGCGTTCGCGTACGGATACGGACTCGCGAGATCCACGGCGCCAACCCGGCCCGTACCCTGCGATCCGTACAGCCTCGCGGCGCCCACCTGGCCGCCCCCCTGGTAGGACGTGATGTTCAATGACATGCCCCGGAGCTGACCGACTGTGTTGTTCCGGTAATAGGCCGGGTCGGTCCACCGCGCGCGGTCCTGACGAAAGTCCGGGGTGTCGAAGAGGGTGGTCTGTTGGGCCGCCACCACCGACAGCAGCAGACCGAAAAGCAACACGACCATCGAGACTGTAGCTCTGACGTTTACGCTCACGCTCATGCCTCCCGCGTAAATAGGGTGATGGGCACGTCGGCCGGACGGACCAGCTACTCGTACGTCTTCCCGTCGGCCGCCACAATCGTAATGTAGCTGCCGCCCGGACGGCCGTCCCTCAGCGGATGCAGGTGTACGGTCACCGCATCACCAGGCTTGAAGGAGGACCGACCGATGCCGCGGCGGATCATGTTCGGAAGGTTTGACATCTCGACCCAGTAGTTCACGGTCTCACCGTTCTCGCGCTCGACGTCGACGTAGAGAAACACGTGCGGATTGCGGAACACGTACTCGGTCACCGTTCCGCTGAGGGTCACACGCGCCTCGTGATCGAACATCGCATGCGAGTGGTGCGGCAACGCGGGCGACACGATGCCCAGCGCCATCACACCCGCCAACAGCCCGGTCCACGTGAGTTTCTTCATCTGCGTTACCCCCGGCATCTCTCCAGGATTATCTTCTGCACCGCGACCGTCTTCGGCGCGGGCAGCCCGGTAGAATTCTACGTCAGGCTGCAGGAGGTTCGACGGTCTATCGTGTTCGAGACCGAGCGTGCTGCCGCTCAGCCGCGAGCGGTGCCCACCATCGACTGGAGTGAGCCCGCACAATACTGAACGAAACGAGCAGGGCGCGCATGGTTGAACCGCTCCGCATCATAGCCAGGACTATTGAACAGCTCTTCCGTTGACCTTCGACCGCTAATGTTTCCGCCTCCATGACCACCAGCGCCCCGATGTCCTTATAGGCCATGAGCTGTAGGGCGTCCAAGACGGTGGCGTCGGGACTTGATCTCGCGAGAGAGTCCTATCTGCTGGAAAGCTCCCCACTCGCCGATCCCGACTACAGAATTGGCGCTTGCCCCTGCAAGGTGCATCGTAGTACACCTTTCGCCAACCTGTGACCTTCCATCGGTCACGCACAGAACTCCAGTGTTGGGAGGGTCAACTTATGCGTCTCATGCGAAGCAGTGCAGTCGTCGCTATGGCCGTGATGGTGTTGTGCTTCGGCACGTCGGTGGCGCTCACGCAGGGCAGCGACAAGAGCGACAAGAGCGGCAAGAGCGGCAAGAGCGCGAAGAGCCAGAAGAGCCAGAAGGGCGGGGCTCCGATTCTCTCAGACGAATCCGGAGCGGAAGTCGCGAACCTCTACGCCTTCATGGACCCTGGCTTCCAGGACTCGGGCTTGGTCGACAATGTCATCTAGGTCCTAACCACTGGACGGTCCATTTTGCCCGGCCTAGCCGAGCAGGTTGCCTATTTCCCCGCCAACAACCGCTTTCGGTTCGACATCGAGAACACAGGCGATACCGCCGCAGACCGATCTATCGAAGTAACGTTCTCCGATCGCACCGGCTACAAGGACCCACAGACGGCGTTCATAAATATCGTTGATCTGGCTAGTGGCGGGCCTCCGGTCGTCTCGTTCACGGCGCCCACAACCATTGCGGTGTCGGACAATCCCGACCCGTTCTTTCCCCCCGGCGCGGGTGCGGACTTCGTCGTGACCACCGACCCGGCCAGCGGCATCTCGTTCTTCGCCGGCCACACCGACGATCCGTTCTTCTTCGATGTGTCAGGCGAGCTTCAGTTCCGTAACTCGCTCGTGGAAGCGGTCGCAGCCGCCGGGGGCCCGGGCTCACCTGTCCCCCCGGGAGGATTCGGGAATACCGATGTGGAGCTCCGCGGGCGGGATACTTTTGCGGGATACAACATCCTGTCCATCGCGCTCAGCGTACCGAAAGAGCTGCTCCTGGGGCCAGCGGGGTCGGTGATCGGGGTCAGCGGCTTCACTGACCGCCTTCGAGAGGGCACCACGGACGACTTCTTCCAGGTAGATCGCCAGGGCTTCCCGGTGATCAATGTCGTCCTGATCGGCTATGAACGCAAGCGCGACTACAATCGGGCAACGCCAGTCGATGATGCGAATCAGATGTTTGCTACCGAGATCGTAGGGCGCTTACAGGAACTCGGAACGGACTTCACCAACATTGGAATTCTCGCCCAAGCGTTTATCTTGAATGGCGATCAGCTGCTACTCGATACCTCGATACCGAACCCCGGACCTCAGGGTGGGAACACCATCAACACGGGGTTTCTGAATTTTGGCGGAGGTCGGCGCCTCGCGGACAACGCCCCCGACGCGCTCGTCAACATCATCTCCAACCAGCAGTTCGTCGGCTCCAATGCAGTGGGCACCGGCATCAACATCGGAAACGCGGTCAACGGCGTCCCGGACGTCGACCTGGTCCCCGCGAACGACGACCTCTTCAGGGACACGTTTCCGTTCCTGGCTATCCCCAATCAGCCTCAGTTCCCAGGGGTGGATGCGAACGGGAACACGATTATAAACGTACCTTTTGTCACCCCCGTGGGCGTCCCGGGCGTGGACCAAGGGGCCCCCGACGACAGGACGCGCAATTAGGCGACAACAGTGGCGAGGCAGTTTCAGGCAGAATTGCTCTACCGCAACCGATACCGGTGGCAGGAATGAGGCGCGTCAGGGCAGTTGCCTAAGCTCAGCGAGGTGGTTTTGCCGCCTTTGATTAAGTAAGGCTTGCCTCCCGTCAGAGAAGCACGCCCTCACCTTTGTGCGGGGGTGCTGCGCATTGGCGTGACCCTGGTCCGCCGCTTGGCGCTCCCAGAATCCACGGAGGCAGCGATCACGATGCGCAAGGTGGCGTGGGTCTTGGTTGGACGTGCCCAGTCAGGCTCGCACGACTTCCGTTACCGACCCCACTAATGCTTCCTATGAGCCCTGGTTTTCGAAGATCGGCTTTCTACTGTCGACCAGCGAGGCCATCTCTCCAGGACTATCTTCTGCACCCGCGACCATCTTCGGCGCGGGCAGCCCGGTAGAATTCTACGTCAGGCTGCAGGGGGCCCGACGGTCTACCCGTTCGAGACCGAGCGTGCTGCCGCTCAGCTGCGAGCGGTGCCCACCATCGACTGGAGTGAGCCCGCATAATACTGAACGAAACGAGCAGGGCGCGCGTGGTTGAACCGCTCCGCATCATAGCCAGGATTATTGAACAGCTCTTCCGGTGACCTCGACCCCGCTAATGTTTATCGCCCCATGATCTTCATGACGATACGCGGAGCTTCACCCTGGCCGAAAAGCTACGAAACACGGGAGTGACTGAGGCGGTGAACCGCGACGCGCGTACCGCCTCTGTCGCGCTGGTTGTGACGCTGGCGATTCAGGCGTTCACGTCCCTGGCGGCCACGACACCTGCCGTGCTTGCCCCTGAGCTGGCGGAGGAAATGGGCATCTCTGCCAGTTGGATCGGCATCTTCGTGGGGCTTGTGTACGCAGGAGCGATTCTCTCCAGCATCGTGTCGATCGGCATCATGGAGCGCTACGGTGCGATCCGCGTGTCGCAGGCATGCGTCATGCTCTGCGCGACCGGCATCGCGATCGTCGGATCCGTGCCCGCGTCCGGGGCATCGCTGCTGGCCGGCGCGGCCATCCTGCTGGGACTGGGGTACGGACCCATTACGCCCGCGTCATCACAGATCCTCATTCGGACGACGCAGCCGTCGCAGATGGCGCTGATGTTTTCGATCAAACAAACCGGCGTCCCTGTCGGCGCGGCACTCGCCGGGGCGCTGCTGCCGGCGGCCGCGATCGCGGTCGGCTGGCGCGCAGCCGCGATCGCGGTCGGGCTCGTCGGTGTCCTCATCGCGCTCGGGGCCGAGCCGACCCGACGCGCGCTGGACACGGACACGCAGCCGGGCCGGGCCCTTTCGGTCGGTGTTGTCGTCGAGTGGCTGAGGCTGGTCGCGAGATCCCCGGCACTCGCCGAGCTAGCCACGCTCAGTTTCGCGTATGCGTCGGTACAGATCTGCGTGATGAGCTTTCTGGTCGTCTATTTGCACGACACGCTGCAATGGTCATTGGTCGAAGCAGGCCTGGGGCTGACGGCCACCACGGTTGGGGGCGTGTGCGGTCGGATCGGATGGGGGGCCGTTGCCGACCGCGTGCTCAACGCCCGCCGGGTGCTCACATGGACCGGCCTCATCGCCGGCGCCTGTGCTTTCACCCTGGCGTACGCGACCCCGGAGTGGCCGATGGCCGCGGTCCTGGCGCTGGTAGCCGTGCTCGGTGGCACCGCAATCGGCTGGAACGGCGTGCTACTCGCCGAACTGGCACGGCACGCACCTGAGGGCGGCGCGGGCGCGGTCACCGCCGCCGCGAGCGTGATCACGTTTGCGGGAGTGGTGGCGGGGCCCCCGCTGTTCGCCACGCTCGCCGCTCTCACCGCGGGTTATCGCAGCGGGTTCGTGGTGTTGTCGCAGGTGAGTCTCGGAGCGGCAGCGGCGTTTCACTGGCACGGGCAGAGAAGGAGGATGGGCATCACGGAATGATGGCGACGAGCTCGATTTCGAGCCTCGCGCCCGCGATTAGCCCTCCGGCCTGAAACGTGGTCCGCGCGGGAGGACTGTCAATTCCGAAGTACGTCTCGAACACGCCGTTCATCTCCTGCAGCTCTGCGAGGTCGGCCATCAAGATCGTGACCTTGACCGCGTTGGCGAGCGAGGTGCCCGCCTCCTCGCAGACGGCTTTGAGATTTTCGATGACCTGGCGAGTCTGCTCGGCGACGCCGCCGGCAACGAGTTCGCCCGTCGCCGGATGGAGCGGAAGTTGCCCGGAACAGTACAGCCACTTGCCCACGGCGATCGCCTGGGAGAGCGGCACCTTGCCGGACGCAGCCCTGTCTGTACGAACAACGATCTTTTCCATCGATTGAGTCCTCCTCACGATAGCTTGCACGGCGCGACGGTCACGCATCCTCCCATGAATCGCATTGCCGCCGCGTCGTATTCGCCCACGTCCTCCCACGCCGGATCGCGGCCAGGACCGGAACTAGACAACTCCTCACAATCCCGTCCGCGCCGACGATACAATCTACGCAAGGTGGCCCGGATACCCGGCACGGGTCTCGGGCGGTAGGTGTACGGCGGTGTCTACCCGATGGCCTGCCAGGGAGATTGGCTCGACATGCGTATCACAACTCACGTGATAGTTCTTACTGGACTAATCGTCATGGCCTCACCGGTATCGGGGCACCACAGTGATGCCGGCGTCGACACCGAGTCGGTCGTGGGCTTCGCAGGCACGGTTCAAGAGTTTGCCTGGCGCAATCCCCATGTCTACGTCGTTGTAGAAACCCAGCAGAGCGGCACGCCGGTGGAGTGGAAACTGCAGATGGGCTCACTCAACGGTCTGTCACGACGCGGGTGGACACGCAACACGCTGACACCCGGCGACCAGGTGACGGTTCGGCTGAATCCGGCCGTGGGTGGGCGAGCGTACGGCATCTTACGGTCCGTCGAGAAAGAAGGTGGCCTCTCGCTGAATCCGGCGGCCCCGGCCCCGGACGTGACACCGCCCACAGCGACCCTGGCGGGCAGGTGGCTCACCGATCGCCAGTCCGTTCTCGACTATCCCGCCGGAAGCTTCGACACGTTTTTCCGTGAGCAACTCTCACTGACCGAGAAGGGCCGCGCCGCTGAGGCCGCCTTCGATGCGCTCTCGGATGAGAACCCGGAAGCGACGTGTGTCGGAAGACCGACGCCCTCGGCGCTCGTGTCTACAGGTCTGTATCTCATGGAGATCGACCTCTCGCAGCAGGAGACAGTCATCGTGTTCCGAAGCGAGTGGTTCAACGAGGTGCGAACGATCTATATGGATGGCCGCGGACACCCCGATCCCGGTGAGCGTTTCGCCACGGGGCACTCAATCGGTCGATGGGAGGGAGACACGTTGGTCGTTGACACAGCAAACTTTACAGATCATCGCTCGCCCTACCAGATCGGCGTGCCCTCTGGCGGGCAAAAGCATGTCGTGGAGCGATACCGCCTCACCGAGGACGGCACCCACATCGACCTCGAGTTCGTTCTGGAAGACCCGGAATACCTGGCGGAATCGATGTCTCATCGCAGGCAGTTGATCCATTCGCCACACATCGAGATACTTCTTGCGGAGTGCGATCCGGAAACAACGAGTCGCTTCCTCGCCAATTAGGGTTCGAGCGCCCGCGTCGTTGAAAGTGAGGATTTCATAATGAGAAAAGCCATGCGGCTGGCGGTCGCGTCAGCGGTCGTCGCTGGTTCGCTCACGGGGGGCCCGGCCTGGGGCCAGAGCGTGACCGTCGACGTCCTGTCGTCGTTTCCGGAATTGGTGACGGGTGGCGACGCCCTGGTCCAGATCGCCGGAGTGAGCACCGCACCCACCGTGACGGTCGACGGCAGAGATGTCTCAGCCTCCTTTGTTGCCGACGGAAGTGGACGCTGGACCGGTGTGGTCGACGGGCTTGTTGACGGGGCCAACGCCCTGACCGCGTCGGCGGGCAATGATCGAGCAACGCTGACCTTGACCAACCACCCGACCAACGGCACCTTGCTCGCGGGCCCTCAGCAGTCGCCGTTTATTTGCGAAAACGAAACGCATGGACTGGCACCAGCAACTGATGAGTCCTGCGCGGCTCCGACGATGACCGGCTACAACTATCGAAGCACCGACGGGACCTGGCAGTCCTTCGAGCCCAGTGGGCCGCGGCCAACTGACATCGACACCACGACCATCGACGGCAAGACTGTTCCGCTCATCACCTGGTACGAGAAGGGCATCATCAACCGGGCGGCGTACGTCATCAGCCTCCTGCACGACCCGGCTGCAGAAGCGCTGCCGACCCCGACCAGCAACAACACCGGCTGGAACGGAAAGTTGATCATGTCTCACCGTGGTGGCGCCAGCGCAGGTTGGCACCAGGGCCGCACGATCGGTACGCTCGATCCTGAGCGAGGGTATGTCGGCGGTGAGAACAACAACCTCCACGAGTCGCTGATCCGGGCTGGCTTCGCCATGGCCGGTGGCTCGCTGATGGTCACCGGGACAACCACGAATCACGTCGTCCAGGCCGAGACCGCAGCCAAGATCAAGGAGCGGTTCATCGAGCTCTTCGGTCGGCCGACATTCTCGATCAGCATGGGCACCTCTGGCGGCTCGATGTCGCAGCATCTGATCGCCCAGAGCTATCCCGGGCTCTACGATGCCATCATGCCGTGGCGAAGCTTTTCCGACTTCATGACCTTTCAGACCACGGCGAATGACTGCAATCTTCTTGTGAAGTACTTCGACGAAGCGCGCGGACCCTGGACGGACCTGCAGAAGCGGGAGGTCTCCGGGAAGCTGACCTACGCGTACTGCACAGGGCCCGCCGCGGGTTTCCCGAATCTCGTGCCGGAAGAGTGCGACAGATCAGTCCTCGATGCCAAGACGTCGGACCCGCGGAAATGGGGGGACGTCCGGTGCACGTATCAGGACAATCTGGTCAACATCTACGGCGTCGATCCACAGACCGGCCATGCCCGCAGTCCATGGGACAACGCGGGCATTCAGTACGGCCTCCGGGCGTTCATCGACGGCGTCATCTCCTTCGATCAGTTTGCCGACCTGAACGCTCGCATCGGGGGCCATGACGTCGACGGTGTCATCGTGCCCGGACAACGCGCGCAGGCCAACCCGGACGCCGTGCGAATCGCGTACGAGACAGGCCGTTTCAATACCGGCGGGGGTGGCCTGAGCAACATTCCGATTCTCGACATCCGTGGATACACCGACGGTATCTGCACGGTCGGCCCCTGTCCGCCGCGCGACCCGGCGGACCCCGACGTGCATGACGGGTACCACACGTTGGTCGCGCGTGCCCGTCTGCAGAAGGCCAACGGTACCGCCGACAACCATGTCCGAATCGTGGCCCATGAAGTCGGGCACCGCGGACCCGATTCGATCCTGGGGATCGTGTCGCAGATCGCGGTCGCCCAGGTTGACCGATGGCTGACTGACGTTGTGTCCGACACGTCGGATACGCCGCGAGCCCAGAAGGTTGCCTCTCACCGACCCGCAGACCTGATCGATGCCTGCTACACCGCGCCTGACGCCAAGGTCACCAAGATGGACCGGTGCGCCGAACTCTTCCCGTTCGGCACCGACGCCCGCATCGTCGCCGGGGCACCATTGGCCAGTGACACCCTGAAGTGCGCGCTGAAGCCCGTCGATCCGAACGACTTTTCGGTGAGGCTGTCGACAGAGCAGCTCGGTGCGCTGCGGCAAGTTTTTCCGGAAGGTGTCTGCGACTATTCCAAGCCTGGGATTGGCCAGGTGCCACTGGCCGGCACGTGGGCCGTCTACGCCGGTGACGCCGAGGTCAGATACCTGAGGCCCGCCGGGGGATTCTAAGACGTTGATCTGGTGGCCGATGAACTGTCGGCCAGCGCCAGCGCCCCGTTGATCGCTCGCCGCCGGCTCGGACGGGTGGGGTACCATCCCGGGTGAAATGCACCGAGAACCTCTCGCTCCAGACGTCGGTCCGTACCTGGATGCACTCGTGCCTCCGAGACACCCGGAACTGCAAGCCATGGAAACCGAGGCGGCACGGACTCGGTTCCCCATCATCGGACCGGCCGCTGGTCAGTATTGCTACCTGATGACCCGCCTCCTTGGCGCGAAGAGCGTCTTCGAACTCGGGTCAGGCTTTGGGTACTCAACGGCGTGGTTCGCCCGTGCGGTGCAGGAGAACGGAGGCGGTGTCGTCCACCACGTCGTCAACGATGCCGATCTGTCCGCGCGCGCGAGGCAGCATCTGACACGACTTGGGCTGGGTGACCTGGTGGAGTTTCATGTCGGAGAGGCCGTGGCGGCGCTGGGCGATGCCCCGGGGCCGTTCGATCTCATCTTTAACGACATCGACAAAGCCGACTATCCGGCGTCGCTTCCAGTGATCACGCCAAAGCTGCGGCGCGGCGGTCTGTTACTCGTCGACAACTTGCTGTGGCACGGGCGCGTGTTCGACTCCGCGGATCAGGCTGCCGACACCACGGGGGTGCGCGAACTGACTCGACTGATCGCCACCGACGCAGGATGGATCGCGAGTATCGTGCCCATCCGAGACGGCATCCTGGTGGCGCAGCGCGTCTAACGCTCATCCACGAGAGAGAATGGAATTGCTTTGATGCCACACCGCGCCCGTGGAGCTCAAGCGCTGACCGCTCGGCCCGCGTCGCTCCCTCGCGTCATCAGCGCGTCAGCCGCGCCTCGGACCAATTCACGCGCGTTGGGTAACACCCGCTCCATGCCATCCGGCAACCGGGCCAGCCGTACCCGGCGGGAGATCTGCGTCAGGCGGTGCAGCAGCTTCCGATCATCCAGATAGTCAAAAAGAAACCGCTCCTGGCGAAAGCGCTCCGCGAACAGGGCCAGCCGCTCTGCAGACGGCTCTGTCCAGCCGCCGGCAACCCGGCCGATCACACCCGGGTCTACCTGCGCGAGTGACTCGTAGTAACGCGGCAGCAACTCCGGATCGCCTTCGATGAGCGCAGCATCCAAAAGCAGTTCCAAGAGCACGTGCCCGAAAAAGAACGCACGCATGTGGCGGTTCTCCGGCTCCAGCGCGGCGATGCGCGTCGTGAGTTCGTCGGACAACTCCTGAAACGCCGACGTCTTGTGAAACCACCGGTCGTCGTCGAAATGACGCTGGATGCCCGACGCGAGCGCAGCCCAGCGCTGGTCCGTCGCGTCGGCGCGCAACCGGGCTGTTTGGAGGCGGCTCCGGCGGTCGCTCACGCGGAGCCAATCGGGAACCGCGGTGCCGGCCAACCGGTAGGGATCCCCGATCGACCCCATGGCGTGCGCAACGTAGTTCATCGCGGCGCAAGTGTAGCCCGTCGACCCGAGAGGTAATTGCCCGACAGATGAGGAGCTCGCAGCCCGTGGTGGAAGTCTGGCGGCATTCGACGAACGATGCCTCCTCGGGGCCACCGTTGCTCCTCTCTCACATACAGGCGGTATTCTCGGTCGTCCCGCCTTGTCCGCGAGCGCGGATTTGATGAGCGCGTCGCTCCCGAGTCGCCGCATTCGGTATCCGCGTTCGTAGATCCACCGAACACGCAGCGATCAGTTGCCCGCTACCCGCAGGCGTACCACGACCAAGTGAAATCCGCGCGAGGTGCCTCACTCGTCTAGCGCGGATTTCAGCAGTACCTTGCAAGGGGGCATGGCCCCGCTCGTGAAATCCGCGTTAGGTGCCACGCTGGGCTTCAGTATTTTCCTTGCGCGGCAACCGAAGGTCCTCTTAGAATCGCGGTTTCCTCTCAACGCCCTCTTATTCCTCCGTTCGCGGGAACAAAGGTCCGCCTTCGCCGCGGGGCGTTTTCAAACACACAACGCGCAAGACTGTGTCGGTGCTTCTGGCTGTCGCAATGCGAGGCCATACCGGGACGGAAATATCGGTAGTTTGTCCACGTCTGCAGGTTGTCCTGTAAGGGAGTAGAACATTGCGAAAGAATCTTCGTTCAGATCGCGTCAGGTGTGTCTTGACGCACGGCGGGCGGAAAGTCGTCGCCTTGTCGCTGGGCCTCTGTGTCTCATTGGTTATCCCGTACGCGCTGCCAAGCGTCGCTCTCGGACAGGGAAATGGCGACGGCAACAACGGCGGCGGCACGAATAGTCCGAATCAGCTTGTTATTACCACGGCGACGATTGACGCTGGGGTAATAGCCATCACGTGCCAGAACCTGGGCAACACCGCTCCGGATGCGTTCCTCGGACTGCCCGGTGGAAGCATCGCCGATCTGACGTCGGAAGTCCTTGTTTCACCGACCGAACTGACCGCATCGCTTCCCGCCGGTATCTTGCCTGGGAACTACCTCTTGGTCGTCCGCTCGGGTAACGGCTCGACGCGGGTCGATTCAATGGACATCACGCTAGTACCCCGTCTCAGTGATTTTGATCGGTTGGAGGGGGGGTAGCTCATCTGCCGCCAGTAACAGCCTGATCGTCCGGGGCTGCCGTGGGACGCGGCTGATAAGCCCGCGCCGCTCCAGCGCGACGATCATGCCGTGGACCGTGGGGGGAGTGACCTGAAAGAACCGTTGGAAGTCGACTTCGGCCGGCGGCTCCCGGTGGAGTAACGCGTAGGTGTGGATGAAGGCCAGATACTGGCCTTGCTTCGCCGTGAAGTGTGGGGCCGGACGACTGGACACGGGATCGGCAGTGTGATCCAAGATATCCATGAACATACGCTATCGCGTGACGCTGACGCTCGAAGAAGGGCACCACCTGCAGGCGCTGACCCGCGGCGGCACCCGGGCCGCGCGCCAGATCAAACGGGCACAGATTCTCCTCGCCGCCGACGCCCAGGTCCCCGACGAACGGATTGCGGCAGACATCGGGGTCGGCACCTCGACGGTGTATCGGACCAAGCAGCATTTCGTCGAAGACGGCTTGACGCGCGCGCTCATCGAAACGGCCCGGCCCGGTGCACCGCGGAAGCTCAGCGCCGGCGATGAAGCCCGCCTGGTCGCGGTGGCCTGCTCCGCGCCCCCGGCCGGCCGGGCGCACTGGACGCTGGAGTTGCTGGCCGGCGCATTGGTCCGCCTCACCACGCACGAGACCCTGTCGAGCGCCACGGTGGGACGCCGGCTGGCCGACATGAAACTGAAGCCGTGGCGGGAGAAGAGGTGGTGCATTCCGACGGTCAACGCCGAGTACGTGGCGCGCATGGAAGACGTCCTCGCACTCTACGCCGAGGCGCCGACCCCCCGGCGACCGGTGGTCTGCTTCGATGAAACGCCCCGACAACTAATCGGGGACGCGCGTGTCCCCATCCGGGCCGAGCCGGGGAAGCCCAGACGGGTCGACTATGAGTACGTGCGCAACGGCACCGCGAACGTGTTCCTGTTTGTGGACGTGCACCGCCCCTGGCGCCACGCCAAGGTCACTGACCACCGGACGTGCGTCGACTTTGCCGAGTGCATGCGCGATCTCGTGGACGAGCATTACCCGGAGGCCGAGCGAATCCAGGTGGTGCTGGACAACTTGTCGACCCATTCCGCGGCCGCGCTTTATCAGACCTTCGCACCCGCTGAGGCCCGACGGATCCTTACGCGGCTCGACTTCCACTACACGCCGAAACACGCCAGCTGGCTCAACATGGTCGAGATCGAGATCGGGGTGATGGTCCAGCAATGCCTCGATCGGCGTATCCCGGACAAGGCCACGCTTGTCACCGAGGTCGCTGCCTGGGAGCAGCGGCGCAATGCCGAGCAGGCGGGCATCAACTGGTTGTTCACCGTCGACCGGGCCCGCACGAAGATGGGCCGCGTGTATCCGCAGCCCGCCAGGCGCGCGAAGGCCGCCGCGTGAACCGGTCAGAACCACTGCGACGAGGTACTAGCGGGGTCCATCACGGCCACCGCGCAGTTCAGCATCGCGGCCACCGGGTCGCTGGTGTATGTACCGGGAGATGTCGGCGGAGTCACGTCTAGCCTTGTGTGGCTCGACCGCCAGGGGCGGGAAGAACGGCTGGCTGCACCCCCGCGGAGGTACCAGTTTCCGCGTCTCTCGCCGGATGGCACACGCATCGCGGTTGACGTGGTGGACCAAGAACTCGACGTCTGGATCTGGGACTTGGCCCGCGAGACGTTGACCCGCCTCACCTTCGACCCAAGGGAAGATCGATATCCCGTCTGGTCGCCGGACAGCCGGCGGCTGATCTTTGCCTCGGCACGTGGCGGCGTGCAGAACCTCTACCACCAAGCGGCCGACGGTACGGGTGCGGTGGAGCGGCTCACCGAAAGCTCCAATCAGCAGTGGGGGTATTCGTTCTCCCCGGACGGCGAATCGCTCGTGTTCCGTGAGAACCAGCCTGAGACCGGGGTCGACCTGCACGTGCTCTCCCTGGCGGGGGACCGTGAGGTCGAAACGCTCTTGGCCACGGAGTTTAATGAGCGTAACGCGGTAATCTCTCCCGACGGTCGCTGGATGGCCTACGAGTCGGCCCAGTCCGGCCAGGAGGAAGTCTACGTGCGGCCGTTCCCCAATGTGGATGACGGGCAGTGGCAGATCTCGACCAGCGGCGGTACGCAACCGCTCTGGGCTTCCAGCGGACGTGAGCTGTTCTTCCGCAGCGGTGCTGCGTTGATGGCCGTGCCCGTCCAGACGGAGGCAAGCTTCAGGCCCGGGACGCCCGAGGTCCTCTTCGAGAAGAGCGATCACGCTGGGGGACAGTTTGGTCGAACTTACGACGTGGCGCCGGACGGCCAGCGATTCCTGATGCTCACAGCGGGAGGAGACGTCCAAGTCACATCAGCGGTGGCCTCGATCATCGTCGTCCAGAACTGGTTTGAAGAACTGAAGCGATTAGTGCCGGTGAACTGATGCCTCTGCACCCTGGGACCCGTCTCGGCCCGTATGCGATCGCTGCCCAGATCGGTGAAGGCGGAATGGGGGAGGTGTACCAGGCGACGGATACGAACCTCGCGCGGCAAGTCGCCATCAAGGTTCTCCCCGCATCCGTGGCCGCGGACCCGGAACGCTTCGCACGATTCGACCGCGAAGCCAAGACGCTCGCCGCCCTGAACCATCCGAACATCGCGCAGATCCACGGCCTGGAAAAGAGCGCGGGCACGATCGCCCTCGTCATGGAGCTGGTCGAGGGGCCGACGCTCGCCGACCGCATCGCGCAGGGAGCGATTCCCGTTGACGAAGCGCTGCCCATCGCGAAGCAGATTGCCGAGGCCCTCGAAGCCGCGCACGAACAAGGCATCATCCACCGCGATCTGAAGCCCGCCAACATCAAAGTCCGCGCTGACGGCACGGTGAAGGTGCTGGACTTCGGGTTGGCGAAGGCGTTGGAGCCTGCCTCTGCTCTTGGCGCTTCGGCGGGGCAAACCCTGTCGCAGGCGCCGACCATCACCACACCCGCGATGACGATGGCCGGGATGATCCTCGGCACGGCGGCCTACATGTCACCGGAGCAGGCGCGCGGCAAGCCCCTGGACAAGCGCGCCGACATCTGGGCCTTCGGGTGCGTGCTGTACGAGATGCTGGCGGGGAAGCGCGCGTTTGCAGGTGAAGACGTCACCGACACACTGGCGGCGGTGGTCAGAAGTGAGCCGTCGTGGGATGCGCTGCCCGACGCGGTGTCACCAACCCTCCGGGTGTATCTCCGTCGCTGCCTGCACAAGGATTCAAAACAGCGCGTTGGTGACATCCGTGATATGCGCTTGGCGCTGGAGGGTGCCTTCGAGACGGGCGTGTCGCGTGCTGGGGAATCTCTTGCAGCGCCTCAGCCCGTGTGGCGGCGGGCACTGCCGCTGGCGCTGGCCGCCGCGCTGGGAGCGGTCACCGTCGGTTTCCTAACCTGGAATCCTCTGCCCCAAGACGCGCCCGTAGTCACGCGGTTTACCTACGATCTCCCTGACGGCACGCCTTTCAGGATCGCTGGTCAGACGATCATGGCGTTCTCGGCTGACGGCCGTCACTTTGTCTACAACACCCAGGCGGGAGGGGGACTCTATCTCCGCACGATGGGAGAACTGGAGGCCCGGCTGATTCTGGGGACACAGGAATTCTTGACCAGTCCGTTCTTCTCGCCCGACGGGGAATCTGTGGGATATGTGCAGGGTGGCGAGCTCAAGCGAATCGCCATCAGCGGCGGCGCGCCCGTCATCATTTGTGCGGCGACCAACCCATCTGGCATCAGCTGGGCCCTGGACGACACGATTCTCTTCGGCCAGTCTGACGGCAGCCTGCGCGTGTCGGCTAACGGCGGCACGCCGGCACTCGCCATCCCGGCCACCGAAGGCGAGCAGATGGACGGTCCGCAACTGTTGCCCGACGGGGAGTCGGTGTTGTTCAGTGTCACCACCGCCACCGGTACTACGCGATGGGACCAGGCTCAGATTGTGGTGCAGTCGCTGGCCACGGGTGAGCGAACTGTCGTGCTGTCAGGCGGGAGTGACGCTCGGTACGTGCCCACAGGGCATCTGGTCTACGCGCTGCGGGACGCACTGTTCGCGGTCGCGTTTGACGCGGATCGGCTGGAGGTGCAGGGGAGGCCGGTCTCCGTGGTCGAGGGGGTCAGGAGGTCGACGGCCGGCAACACAGCGACGGCGAATTACGGGGTGTCCGACCAAGGGACATTGGTCTACGCAGCGGGCGCATCGATCCTCACCGCCCCGCGCACGCTGGTGTGGGTGGACCGGCAGGGGCGGGAAGAGGCCATCCCGGCACCGGCGCGGCCCTACGTGTATCTGCACCTGTCCCCTGACGGCACCAAGATCGCGCTGGACATCCGGGATCAGGAAAACGACATCTGGGTCTGGGACGTGACGCGTACCTTCCTCACGCGCCTGACCTTCGACCCTGGGCTCGACCGCCGTCCGGTCTGGACGCCGGACGGTCAACGTATTGCTTTCTCGTCGCAACGGGAAGGCGTCCCCAATCTCTTCTGGCAGGCCGCCGACGGGACAGGAGCGGTCGAGCGGCTGAAGGAGAGCGCGAACAATCAGTTCCCCACGTCCTTCTCGCCCGATGGGGCCCGGCTCGTCGTTGGGGACACCGCGAACGACATCGCGATCCTCACGCTGGCTGGGGAGCGGCAGACGGCGCCACTGATACAGACCACGTTTAGCGAGCGCAATGGAGAGATTTCGCCCGATGGCCGGTGGCTGGCGTACGAATCGACCGAGTCCGGAGAAGAGGAGATTTACGTGCGCCCGTTTCCGGACGTTGACGCCGGAAAGTGGCAGGTGTCAACCGGTGGCGGGAGCCGGCCGCTCTGGGCGCAAAGCGGCGAGGAACTCTTCTATCTGGCACCGGATGGCGCCGTGATGCGGCTGTCGGCCGAGGGCGCGGCGACGTTCAGGCCTGGGTTGCCGACGCAGCTGTTTCAAGGCCCCTACTTTGCCTCAGTCGCTGAGTACGCGTTCCGGACCTACGACGTGTCCCCGGATGGTCAGCGGTTCCTGATGATCAAGGAAGGCGCCACCGAGGGCAGAACGCGGGCCGGCTTCACCGTCGTCCAGAACTGGTTTGAAGAGCTGAAGCGGCTGGCGCCGGTGAACTGATATGGCCCTGACCCCCGGTACCCGCCTCGGCCCGTATGCGATCGCTGCCCAGATCGGCGAAGGCGGTATGGGGGAGGTGTATGAGGCGACGGACACCAACCTGAAGCGAGCCGTCGCCATCAAGGTGCTGCCGGAGTCGCTGGCGTTGGACGGGGAGCGGCTAGCGCGTTTTCAACGCGAAGCCGAAGTCCTGGCGTCATTGAACCACCCCAACATCGCGCAGATTCACGGCCTCGAAAAGAGCGCGGGCACGATTGCGCTGGTCACGGAACTGGTGGAGGGGCCGACGCTCGCGGATCGCATCGCGCAAGGGGCGATCCCCATCGATGAGGCGCTGCCGATCGCCAAGCAGATCGCCGAGGCGCTGGAAGCCGCGCACGAGCAAGGGATCATCCACCGCGATCTGAAGCCTGCCAACATCAAGGTGCGACCTGACGGCACGGTGAAGGTGCTGGACTTCGGCTTGGCGAAGGCACTGGAGCCCGCCTCCGCGCTTCGCGCTTCTGCGGAGCAGGCCCTGTCGCAGGCGCCGACCATCACCACGCCGGCCATGACGATGGCCGGAATGATCCTCGGCACGGCGGCCTACATGTCGCCGGAACAGGCACGCGGCAAGACCGTGGATAAACGCGCCGACATCTGGGCGTTCGGGTGCGTGCTCTACGAGATGCTGGCGGGGAAGCGAGCATTCGTCGGCGAGGATGTGACCGACACGATCGTGTCGGTGGTGAGCAAAGAGCCTGACTGGGCCGCGCTCCCGTCAATCGCTTCCGCTGTGAGCTTCGTGCTGCGCCGGTGTCTGGAGAAGGACTCGAAGCGGCGGCTGCGGGACGTTGGCGAAGCACGGTTGGCGCTGGAGGGCGCGTTCGAGACCGGCGTGACGCAGACGGCGGAGGCTGCCGTGGTGATTCAGTCGGTCGCCTGGCGGCGGGCACTACCATGGGTCGCCGGTGCGGCACTGCTCGGCGGCCTGGTGATCGGCCTCACGCTCTCGGACGTCGTGCGTCCGGCGCAGTTGCCCGCGCCCGTCGAACGCTTTGTGGTCACCACGCCGACCGCAGCACCGTTCAGCCCGGTTAGTCCACGGGGAAGCATCACGATCTCACCCGATGGGACGCGCATCGTCTATCAGGCCATCGTGGGCGGCACCAATCACCTCTACGTCCGGCCTGTCGATCAACTCGAGGGGTACTCGCTGTATGGCGCGGTGGGACAAATCGACACTCCTACCGTGTCGCCCGATGGCGCCTCGGTCGTCTTCGCGAACCAGGGTCCTGTCAGGACGTGGAGGAGGGTGTCCATCCTCGGGGGGCCGCCCCAGACGCTTTTCCCGAGTCCCAGCCGCACCGCGCCCCGTGGCGCCAGCTGGGGGCCGGACGACACGATCATCTTTGCGGAGGATAGCGCCGGCCTGTTCGGTGGACCAGCCGGGGGTGGCGAGTCCGCGGTCTTGACCACCCCGGACGCCGCGCGGGGTGAGATCGGCCACGCCTGGCCGGAGGTTCTGCCCGGCGGCGAGGCCGTCCTGTTCACCGTGGTCCATGGCCCTGGCGCCGAGAACATGGAGGTGGCCGTGCTCGATCTCACGACCATGGAGCAGAAGATCCTGTTGGCCGGCGGGAGTCAGGCCCGGTACGTGGCCACGGGCCATCTGGTCTACGGCGCCGATGGCACGTTGTGGGCGGTGCCGTTTGATCTCGCGCGGTTGGAAGTGACGGGCGATCCCGTGCCGTTGCTCGAAGGCGTGATGACCGATCCCTTAGGCGCGGTGCAGTTCAGCCTGTCGGCCAGCGGTTCCCTTCTCTATGCCGTGGGTGATGCGCAGGGTTTTCTGTCGCGGACGCTCGTCTGGGTGGACCGCCAGGGGCGGGAAGAACCGTTGGCCGCACCCCCACGGGCCTACACGTATCCGCGTCTCTCGCCGGATGGGACGCGCGTGGCGCTCGACGTGCGGGATCAGGAGCAGGACATCTGGGTCTGGGACCTCGCCCGCGAGACGTTGACCCGGCTCACTGTCGACCCCGGTGAGGATAGATACCCCGTCTGGACGCCGGACAGCACACGCGTGGTCTTTGGCTCCACCGCGGATGGCCAGCCCAATTTGTACTGGCAAGCCGCTGATGGCACCGGGACGGTCGAACGCCTGACGGAGAGCGCCAATATTCAGTGGGGCTATTCGTTCTCCCCCGACGGGGAGTCGCTGGTCTTCCGTGAGAGCCGGCCTGACACCAGGGTCGACCTCCGCGTCCTCTCACTGACCGGGGACCGCGGGACCGAGACGCTCGTGGCCACGGAGTTCCAAGAGCTCAATGCGGAGCTCTCCCCCGACGGGCGTTGGATGGCCTACCAGTCGGATCAGTCCGGCCGGGGGGAAGTCTACGTCCGGCCGTTTCCCAATGTGGATGACGGGCAGTGGCTAATCTCGACTGGCGGCGGCACCAATCCCCTCTGGGCGCCCGACGGACGCGAGTTGTTCTATCTGGGTGGCGCTGCCCTCATGACGGTACCGGTGCAGACGGAATCGAGCTTCGCGTTCGCGACACCCGAGGTCCTCTTCGAGACTGACGACCTCGTGACGTCAGGAATCGGTCGACCCTACGACGTGTCCCCGGACGGCCAGCGGTTCCTGATGATCAAAGAAGGCGGAGGAGAGGGAGGCGCCGAGGACGCGTCAGCGCCGCCCCAGATGATCCTCGTCCAGAACTGGCACGAAGAACTGCGGCGGCTGGTGCCGGTGAACTAATGCCTCTGCAACCCGGCACCCGCCTCGGCCCGTATGACGCCACCGCCAACGCTGTGTAGCGGGATGGCTCAACTCGACACTCACCGTTCCACTCGTTCCCGGCGACGGGCGCGCTCACACGTTGCGCAACACGCGGTAGCGCTCGTTCGCTGACAGAGGGAAGACGATGGTCAAGAAAATCGTGTGCGTCACAGTTCTGGTGACCAGTCTGGTCTTTGGAATGGAAGCCGGCTCACAGGATCGCCCGCAAGGCGGCATCTTGCAGCCGCTCAGCACAACGCCGTTCGAGCTGCCCGACGGCGCCACCTATGTGCCATCGACGCCTGATACTGTCCGGTGGGGCGCACTGCCCAATCGCGACGCGGAACCGCTGCTGACGGTCCCCTCAGGGGCGATCGTCACCTTTGACACGGTCTCGCACGAAGGCATCCTCGAGGATCAGGGACGGGACCCGGTGACGTACTTTGGTATGCACGGTGTGGCGCCCGATCAGGTGCTTGATGACGCGAGCATGATTGCGGCCTCCGGCTTGACTCACGATTTCGTCCAGGATGGTCCGCACGTCGTGACCGGCCCGGTTGCGATCGAGGGCGCTCGCCCCGGCGATGTGCTGAAGGTCGAGGTGCTGACCCTCCTCCCGCGCGTCCCGTATGGCGTTATTTCGAGCCGTCACGGGAAGGGAGCGCTCCCAGGGGAGTTCCCCGAGAACGCCGGGCCACAGGGCGTCGGTTCCGCCGAACGTCCGGAGCTCTACAACAACGCGTCGGTGTTCGTCGAGATTGCGGAGACCGGGGGCAGCCCCGACGCCATTCTGCACAACACGAGTGGCCAGGAGATCCGTTTCCCGATCGCTCCGTTCATGGGCATCATGGGCGTCGCGCCTGACACCAGCGAGACGATGAACTCGATTCCCCCGGCTGCCTACGGCGGCAACTTGGACATCAATGAGTTGGGAGTTGGGTCGACGCTGTACCTCCCTGTCCAGGTCCCGGAGGCGCTCTTTTATGCCGGCGATCCGCACTACGCCCAGGGGGACGGGGAAGTGGCCTTGACGGCGCTGGAAGCTCCGCTCCGAGCCACGTTTCGCCTGACGCTGCTTGCGGCAGGTGATGCCGGGATTCCGGGCGGCAGCCCATTTACGCAGGCGTTCGGCGAGTCAGAGGACTACTGGATTCCAATCGGCCTGGATCCAGATCTCGATGAGGCGATGAAGCAGGCGGTCCGGGAGGGGATCAAGTTTCTGTCGGTGTCCCTGGGGATCGACCGAGCCATCGCCTATGCGTACATGAGCGCCGCCACTGATTTTGAAGTCTCCCAGGTGGTTGACCGGACCAAGGGCGTGCACGCACTGATCCGGAAAGCGGATTTCCCCGAGACAACATTTCAGGCGAGGTAACAGCGTTCGCCCGCTGACCGCTCGCCCTCTCAACCGGGCGCTCCAGCATGACCAGCAGCAATTGTCGACCTATCTTGAAGCACTGCGGCGGCTGGTGCCGGTGAACTGACTGGCACTCCCACGCCCGCGTCGGTCAGGGCACCAGCGCCGAGACGATCCGTGAGCTGAGGGTTCCGGTGTGTCCGGCTGCCTGGGCAGGCAAATCCGTTTCGTTCCAGGCCAGAATGAACCCGGTGTTCCACGGGCGGATGGCGGGAACCAAGGATGCGCTCGGCGTGGTCGTGACCTGCAGTTCCTCGCCAAGTCTGTCTCCACGCGCATCAAACGCCTGAAAGAAGACCTCGTGCTGTCCGCTACTGTCGTCGCTCCACGCCAGGCCGAGGCGGTCGGCGTTCCAGTCCAGATAGGCGCCGATGGAATGTCCCGGCGTGTTGGTCACACGGCGCGCACGACTCTCAACGCCCGCTCCCATCTCACCGGAGGGTGCGACTGCCAGATAGACTTCTTGATTGCCGTCGCGCTCGTCATACCAGGTCACTGCGGCGCGTCCATCGGCCAGTGCGAGATCCGGATACTTTGACGCGAAGCCGTCATCAGGCGTCAATGGCTGGACGATCGGCGCAGCGTTGAGGCTCGTACGAAGGAGGAACAGTTCCTCTGCCTGCGTCTCGACAGCCGCGTCGAACACGATCCAGGCGTTCCCGTCGCCGTCTAGCTGTCTTTGCTAAACACGTTGTTCATCCGGAGCACTCTGAAAAGAATGGAGTTTCCAGACCACCGTTCTGACCAGAGGAGGCCCCGGATGACGCTTCATCGTAATGCCAAGACGACCCCGACTTCGCGCCTGGAATTGGTGCGCCGTGTCCTGTTCGATGAGTGGGCGCACGACGCCGTGGCCGAGGGCTACGGCGTAAGTGTCCGCACGGTTGCGAAATGGGTGCGCCGGTTCCGCGAAGAGGGTGCAGCCGGGCTGGAGGACCGATCGTCCCGGCCGCAGCGGACTCCGCATGTCACGCCGGCGATCCGGGTCACGTTCATCCGGCAGCTCCGCGAGCAACACGGCCTGCCGGCCTGGGCCATTGCCCGCGCCTTGCGGATGCCCCGCTCGACGGTGGGGGCCTGGCTGCGGCGGCTGGGACTCAACCGGCTCCCAGGCCCGCCGCCCGTCCCGATCCAGCGCTACGAGTGGCCGCACCCTGGCGATCTGCTACACGTGGACATCAAGCCGCTGGGGCGCTTTCGGCGTGTAGGCCATCGGATTCATGGGAATCCCCGGCAGGCGTCACCGGGGGCGGGCTGGGAGTACGTGCATGTGGCGGTGGACGACCATACGCGGCTGGCCTACGTCGAGGTCCTGGGCGACCAGACGGGGACCACCTGTGCCGCTTTCTTGGACCGAGCCGTCGCTTGGTACGCGGCGCGGCAGATCACCGTCCATCGCGTCATGAGCGATAACGGCAGCGGCTACGTGTCCCGGCGGTTTCGGACAGCCTGTCAGGCCCACGCGCTGCGCCATCTGCGGACGCGCCCCTATACGCCGCGGACCAACGGCAAGGCTGAGCGCTTCATTCAGACGCTGCTGCGTGAGTGGGCCTATGTCCAGCCGTATCAGACGTCTCGCCACCGCCGGCGAGCCCTTCGCCCGTGGCTGCGCTACTACAATCACGACCGGCCGCACGCCAGCTTGCACTATGAACCGCCCGTGTCACGACTCACGAGTGCTGCGTGATGAACAACGTGTTTGACTTCAACACCTAGCGTGGCGTTGAGATTCCACGTGGTTCGGCCGGCTGGCGCGAGCCGTGTCGGCACGCTCCGAGGGTTGCCGTCCACGTCCCACCACCTGGCCCAGACCGAGGACTCGGTTTCGGTGTCGTCCTCGATCCATGCCGCGAAGATCGTGTCTTCGTGGACCTCCACCACAGTGTTCCGCCCAGCCTGGGCGAGCGTCGTTGCCCACTGCGGCTCTCCATCCCGATTCCAAACGCCGAGCATCGGCACAAGCGCGTCCGTGTCCGATTTCTCGTACCAGCCTACGATCAGTCGCTCTCCGTCAGACACCAAGTCAGCTTCGTACGCGGCGTCGGTGCCTACGGTCAGGCGCTGGGCAGGTCCGGACGGCTGGCCGGACGCATCGAGTGTGCGTGCGTAGATTTCAGGATGCCCGTCGCGCGTGTCGTACCACGCTACGGCGTACCCATCGGACAGGACACCCAGGCTGGCTTCGTGCGCCCCGAATGCAGGGGGGGTGTCGCTGATATCGAGAAACGGTGGAGCAGGAGAGCCGCAGGCGGCGAGAGCCGTGATGGCCGCGAAGACGGCTCGTGCTTATCCGGTTGTTTCAGCAAGCCACCACCGGTAGTGTATCGGCGTGGCGCGCCCGTCGTTTCCGAAGAATCTCCGGGAGTTTCAGCGGCAATTTGCGACCGCCGAGGCCTGTCAGGACTACTTGGCGGCGTGCCGCTGGCCGGACGGCTTTGTGTGTCCCCGGTGCCGGCACGCGCGCGGCTATCGCCTGACCACACACCGGCGCTGGCAATGTGCGGCGTGCCGGTATCAGGTGTCGCTGACCGCCGGGACGATTCTCCACAACACGAAGACGCCGCTCCTGGTGTGGTTCTGGGCGGCCTATTTGACGGTTACCGACAAGCGGGGCCTCTCGGCGCTCCTGCTGCAGCGGCAGTTGGGCCTGCGGCGGTACGAAACGGCGTGGCTGCTGTTGCACAAGCTGCGGCGCGCGATGGTGAACGCGGGGCGGGAGCCCTTATACGGCGACGTGGAGATCGATGACACCTGGGTGGGCGCGCCCCAGGCCGGCCTGCGCGGCAGTCGCCAACTCAAGGGGCGGAAAGCCGCGCTGGTGCTGGTGGCGGTGGAACGACGCGGGGATCGGTCGGGTCGGGTCCGCATGTCCGTGATCCCGAACTTCAAACAATCGACGATGCTCGCGTTCGTCACTCACCACATTGCGCCGGGGGCGACGGTCTACACCGACGGGCTGAAAAGTTTCGATGGGCTCCAGGCCGCTGACGTGAGACACGTCGCCCGCCCGCAACCGATCCGGAGCGCCCTGCACAGGGGGGTGCCCTCCGTCGTGCCTTTGGCCGACCGCGTCATCGGCAATTGCCAACAGTGGTTGATTGGCACGCACCACGGCGTCAGCAAGGCGCAACTACAGGTCTACCTCGATGAGTTCGTGTTTCGGCACAATCGGCGGCGGCACCCGATGGCCGCCTTTCAGACCCTGCTGGGCCTGGGGACCGGACGGACGCCCACGCCCGCCCGACGGATTCGCGGCGCGCAGGACGTGCGCCCCCCAGGCTGATCGCAAGATATAGGGGTTAGCTGAAACAACCGGATAAGCACGAGTCGCGTAGTGTTTACCGATGTCCGCCGAGGGCTTCCAGGGGGTCCGACCCCAACATCGGTCTACACTTGCCCGTTACGCAGGACCTATCGCGCTCGCAGTCCCTCTCGCCCATATAATTCAACCGTTTGGCCCTGACTCCCGGCACCCGCCTCGGCCCGTATGAGATCGCTGCCCAGATCGGCGAGGGCGGAGTCTGACGCGTTCGACTCGCTAGTGGCCGCGGCGACGGTTTCGGGAGCGTGAAGAATGGGCAACGAATGACGCTGGCCCACGCGGAGGGCCTCAGTGTATAAGGGTATCGATCCGGGACGACCAAAATAGAAATCTCGGCTCAACGGCCTGAGCCCTCGGGAATACGCTCAGCGAGCGATGACAACCGCCGCAGACTCACCTTCGTAGTGGCACCGAAAAAGCCGGATAGTCATCCTACTTTCCGTTCCACCGCCCAGGGGAGGGCACGAGTCTGCTCTAGACCGACGCTCGGAGGCAAGGCGGACAGTCAGGAGCACTGACATGCAGGGGTCGTTCGACATCGTTTCATGGTTCCTCGGACTCAGCGTCCTGGAGATGTTCTACGTCGTGTCCGCCGTGCTGGGTGGCTTGGTGTTTCTGGTTCAAATCGTTCTACTGTTCTTTGTAGGTGATGGAGACGGAGCGCTGGGTGACGTCGGGGTCGACTCGGATACTGGCTTTCAGTTGCTGTCGATCCAGGGGCTTAGTAGTTTCTTCCTGATGTTTGGCCTCGTCGGCCTCGCCTTGATTCAAGCGGGCGTCAGCGAATTGCTGACGAGCGTATGGGCGCTCGTCGCCGCCGGCATCACGATCCTGGCGGTCGCTCAGCTGTCGAGCCTGATGCTGCGACTGCAGTCGAGCGGAAACATCGACCTGGCGAGCACGCTTGGCTCGGAAGGGACCGTGTACCTGACCATCCCCGGCGATGGAATCGGGCGCGCGCAAATTCGGATCCGTGATCGTCTTCGCACCTACGACGCAAGGAGCAAGACCAAGGAGGAGCTCAAGACGGGTACACCGATTAGGGTTGCTGAGGTGAAGGGCAACATGCTCGTCGTCGAAGAGCCCTAGCAGGCTGCTGAAGAACCCGGGTGATCGGGCCGTTTTCTAAGGATCATGCGAGTCACCACCGACCGACAACGGTGCGCACGGCTGTGCGCTGGCCCCGATCAAGGGGCCGGCGACACGCGCGGCCGGTGATCAGGGACACCTCGCCTCCAGATTCCGCAGCCGGACCAAGTTATAGACCGTGGCGGCGAAGGTAAGCTGCCAATCCACGAGGGCGACACCGCGATGCCGGAGTTTGCGCAAGCCGCCGACGGTCTTCATCCAGCCAAAGACCTGTTCTACGAGTTTCCGTTTCCGCTGACTGACGTGATAGCCCGCATGCCGCGTGGTCCGGCCATCGATCGCACTCCAGCGGACCTTCTGAGCAACGTGGGGCGTGACGGCCCGGATACGGACAGCGGCCACAAAGCTTGCCACATCGTAGCCCTTGTCCGCCCCGACCGTGCTGCCCGGCGGCGCGCTGGCCTCCAGCAACAGCGCCGCTGCCTCGCGTTCGGCGGTCCCCGTCGCGTGAGTCGCGCAGACGTTGGCGACAAGTCCCTGTCGATTGTCCAGCAGCACGTGGCCCAGATACGCCAGCTTGGCTTCCTTCCCCTGGCCCTTCCGAGGCAGCATCGCCTCCGGATCGGTCGTCGACTGGTGCGTGTCGTTGCGCCGCCGCTCCCCGTGGAAGTTGACCGTGGGATTCCCGGGGTCATCGGGCGGGTCGCTCTCCGCCGCGTCCCGGCACCGAAAGCTCTTCAGGCTGGCCCACGCTTCCAATTGGGTCCCATCCACAGTGAAGTGTTCGTCCGAGAGCAGCCCGGCCGCCCGCGCGTGGGCCTGCACCGCATCAAAGAAGGCGGCCGCGAGATCGCCCGCCAGCAGCCGGTCGCGATTCTTGGTAAACGTGGTGGGATGCCAAACCGGGTCGTCCAAATTCAAGCCCACGAACCAGCGGAACAGCAGGTTGTAATTGAGCTCTTCCATCAGCAGCCGCTCGCTCCGCACCGTGTAGAGCACCTGCAGCAACAACGCGCGCAGCAGCTGTTCCGGCGGGATCGACGGACGCCCTGTGTTGGCGTACAGGCCGGCGAACCTGCGCGACATCGTTCTCAGCGCTTCGTCCGTCAGCGCGCGAACCGCGCGGAGCGGATGGTCGGCTGGCACGCGCTGTTCCGGCGACAGGTAGCTGAACATGTGAGTGCTTTGCTCATCGTGTCCGCGCATGATGGGGCTCCCTTCAGCGGTGTTGGGAGCATGGTAGTACGCCGGGATCGATCTGTCGATCCCATTTCACGGAGTTTTTCAGCAGCCTGCTAGAGGAATCGCTTGACGGCAACAATCGTCGAAGACCACGCGCGAGCCGTCGGGCGAGACTCGGGGGATGCGATAGTCGCCGGGTTCGACGCCGAGCAGCTCCTCCCTCCCTTCGCGATCGACCCAAACCAGCTGCTGGCTTCGCGCGGCGGTGCGCGCGGGTACATAGACGAGCGAACCCGAAGGGCTCAGTGTGTAGTTGGGCAACATGCCTTGCTCCACCACGCCCTCGAGAACCTGCACGGCGCTCCCCGTCACCTCGAGACGATCGAGATCGAACGGTATCGCCCAAAGGGAGGTTCCACGCAAAAACACGATGTGGCCGCTGGGCACAAACTGTGGGTTGGTTCCGACGGTGAGCGCTCGAGGTTCGCCTTGAGGAAGTGGTACGAGCAAGACCTGAGACCCCATCGAGGAGTTCGCGGCAAGTACCGCCTGTCCGCCCGGCAACAATGAGAGTATTTGGAGGTAAGCCCCGGACGTAATTCGTTTGGGTTCACCGCCGAGTGCGTCGATCTGCCACAGGTCTCCGTTCTGTTCGAAGACGACGGTGTTGTCCGGGCCCCACTGGGAGTACCCCACCCGACCCTCGTAAAACGTGACCGGTGCTTCGCCGTCTAGTCGCATCCTCTTGAGCTGGCCCTGCACTGAGAACCCCAGGGATTCACCGTCGGGCGAGAGAAAGACGAGATCAGCACCTTCGGTGCCGCGCACCGCTTCGGCCTCGTCTCGTCCGAGTGCTCGCTGGTAGATGCGGCGAACACCGTCCTGTTCTCCAGTGAAGTAAACGGTGCGGCCGTCTTGGGAAAGCGCGAGAGGCGTGCTCCATACGCGACTCCCGACAACCGGGAAGACCAGGTTCGCCAGCTGGGTGTTCTCGTTCAAGAAGATCGACGTGCGCGTCACCGGTGGCGAGGCACGCTCGGGGCGCGCCAAGCTCCAACCGACGAGACCTGCGAGCACAGCAAGCATCGCGGCCGACACCAGCCACGCCGGTCTTATCCGCGACGGGTTCGCTGCGCCGTTGGAAGTCGTCTGCAACGCTTCCTTGAGGTCGAGCCGGGCGACACGGATGTCGGGTAGACGCTCGTTTCGATCCTTTTCGAGGCAACGTCGAAGGAGTCGCGCTACGAGGCCGTCGGTCTTGGCCGGCAGGCGCGACCAATCCGGCTCACGCTCGATGACGCGTGCCAGCGTCTCGGACACATCCTCGCCCTCGAACGGCCGTCTCCCGGTGAGCATCTCGTAGAGCACCGCCCCGAACGCCCACACGTCGCTGCGCTTATCGACGGCCTTGCCCTTGGCCTGCTCCGGCGACATGTAGGCGGCGGTGCCGAGGATCATCCCGGCCTGCGTCATCGCGGGTGTCGTAATGGTCGGCGACTGCGATGAGTCCGGCGACATCGCCGTCGGTTCCAGTGCTTTTGCCAACCCGAAGTCCAGTACCTTCACCGTCCCGTCGGGTCGTACCTTGATGTTGGCGGGCTTCAGATCGCGATGGATGATCCCTTGCTCGTGCGCAGCTTCCAACGCTTCTGCGATCTGCTTCGCGATGGGGAGGGCTTCGTCGATGGGAATAGCGCCCTGCGCGATGCGGTCGGCGAGCGTCGGCCCCTCGACTAACTCCATCACCAGCGCGATCGTGCCCGCGCTCTTTTCGAGGCCGTGGATCTGGGCGATGTTCGAATGGTTCAGCGCGGCGAGGACTTCGGCTTCGCGTTGAAAGCGCGCCAGCCGCTCCGCATCAGACGCCAGCGACTCGGGCAGTACCTTGATGGCGACGGCTCGCTTAAGGTTCGTGTCGGTGGCCTGATAGACCTCGCCCATGCCGCCTTCGCCGATCTGGGCGGCTATCTCATACGGACCGAGGCGAACACCGGGGGCGAGCGCCATGACCCTCCTGGGGAAGGAAACCGGGAACCGGCTGAATTATAGGGGGATTCCGCGCCGAGCGCCGCGCCGCAGGATAGGTCCCCGTACACGGGCAAGTGTAGACCGATGTTGGGGTCGGACCCCCTGGAAGCCCTCGGCGGGCATCGGTAAACACTACGCGCCTCGTGCTTATCCGGTTGTTTCAGCAAGCCACCACCGGTAGTGTATCGGCGTGGCGCGCCCGTCGTTTCCGAAGAATCTCCGGGAGTTTCAGCGGCAATTTGCGACCGCCGAGGCCTGTCAGGACTACTTGGCGGCGTGCCGCTGGCCGGACGGCTTTGTGTGTCCCCGGTGCCGGCACGCGCGCGGCTATCGCCTGACCACACACCGGCGCTGGCAATGTGCGGCGTGCCGGTATCAGGTGTCGCTGACCGCCGGGACGATTCTCCACAACACGAAGACGCCGCTCCTGGTGTGGTTCTGGGCGGCCTATTTGACGGTTACCGACAAGCGGGGCCTCTCGGCGCTCCTGCTGCAGCGGCAGTTGGGCCTGCGGCGGTACGAAACGGCGTGGCTGCTGTTGCACAAGCTGCGGCGCGCGATGGTGAACGCGGGGCGGGAGCCCTTGTACGGCGACGTGGAGATCGATGACACCTGGGTGGGCGCGCCCCAGGCCGGCCTGCGCGGCAGTCGCCAACTCAAGGGGCGGAAAGCCGCGCTGGTGCTGGTGGCGGTGGAACGACGCGGGGATCGGTCGGGTCGGGTCCGCATGTCCGTGATCCCGAACTTCAAACAATCGACGATGCTCGCGTTCGTCACTCACCACATTGCGCCGGGGGCGACGGTCTACACCGACGGGCTGAAAAGTTTCGATGGGCTCCAGGCCGCTGACGTGAGACACGTCGCCCGCCCGCAACCGATCCGGAGCGCCCTGCACAGGGGGGTGCCCTCCGTCGTGCCTTTGGCCGACCGCGTCATCGGCAATTGCCAACAGTGGTTGATTGGCACGCACCACGGCGTCAGCAAGGCGCAACTACAGGTCTACCTCGATGAGTTCGTGTTTCGGCACAATCGGCGGCGGCACCCGATGGCCGCCTTTCAGACCCTGCTGGGCCTGGGGACCGGACGGACGCCCACGCCCGCCCGACGGATTCGCGGCGCGCAGGACGTGCGCCCCCCAGGCTGATCGCAAGATATAGGGGTTAGCTGAAACAACCGGATAAGCACGATTCGCCTAGTACCCCGTCTCAGTGATTTTGATCGGTTGGAGGGGGGGTAGCTCATCTGCCGCCAGTAACAGCCTGATCGTCCGGGGCTGCCGTGGGACGCGGCTGATAAGCCCGCGCCGCTCCAGCGCGACGATCATGCCGTGGACCGTGGGGGGAGTGACCTGAAAGAACCGTTGGAAGTCGACTTCGGCCGGCGGCTCCCGGTGGAGTAACGCGTAGGTGTGGATGAAGGCCAGATACTGGCCTTGCTTCGCCGTGAAGTGTGGGGCCGGACGACTGGACACGGGATCGGCAGTGTGATCCAAGATATCCATGAACATACGCTATCGCGTGACGCTGACGCTCGAAGAAGGGCACCACCTGCAGGCGCTGACCCGCGGCGGCACCCGGGCCGCGCGCCAGATCAAACGGGCACAGATTCTCCTCGCCGCCGACGCCCAGGTCCCCGACGAACGGATTGCGGCAGACATCGGGGTCGGCACCTCGACGGTGTATCGGACCAAGCAGCATTTCGTCGAAGACGGCTTGACGCGCGCGCTCATCGAAACGGCCCGGCCCGGTGCACCGCGGAAGCTCAGCGCCGGCGATGAAGCCCGCCTGGTCGCGGTGGCCTGCTCCGCGCCCCCGGCCGGCCGGGCGCACTGGACGCTGGAGTTGCTGGCCGGCGCATTGGTCCGCCTCACCACGCACGAGACCCTGTCGAGCGCCACGGTGGGACGCCGGCTGGCCGACATGAAACTGAAGCCGTGGCGGGAGAAGAGGTGGTGCATTCCGACGGTCAACGCCGAGTACGTGGCGCGCATGGAAGACGTCCTCGCACTCTACGCCGAGGCGCCGACCCCCCGGCGACCGGTGGTCTGCTTCGATGAAACGCCCCGACAACTAATCGGGGACGCGCGTGTCCCCATCCGGGCCGAGCCGGGGAAGCCCAGACGGGTCGACTATGAGTACGTGCGCAACGGCACCGCGAACGTGTTCCTGTTTGTGGACGTGCACCGCCCCTGGCGCCACGCCAAGGTCACTGACCACCGGACGTGCGTCGACTTTGCCGAGTGCATGCGCGATCTCGTGGACGAGCATTACCCGGAGGCCGAGCGAATCCAGGTGGTGCTGGACAACTTGTCGACCCATTCCGCGGCCGCGCTTTATCAGACCTTCGCACCCGCTGAGGCCCGACGGATCCTTACGCGGCTCGACTTCCACTACACGCCGAAACACGCCAGCTGGCTCAACATGGTCGAGATCGAGATCGGGGTGATGGTCCAGCAATGCCTCGATCGGCGTATCCCGGACAAGGCCACGCTTGTCACCGAGGTCGCTGCCTGGGAGCAGCGGCGCAATGCCGAGCAGGCGGGCATCAACTGGTTGTTCACCGTCGACCGGGCCCGCACGAAGATGGGCCGCGTGTATCCGCAGCCCGCCAGGCGCGCGAAGGCCGCCGCGTGAACCGGTCAGAACCACTGCGACGAGGTACTAGTGCTCCGCCCCGCGGGTTGCCGCCGCAGTTGGTGGGGGTGCTCGCCAGCCTCAGCCCGCCGGTCCTCCTGCCGTCGCAGTTCACGTATCTGAACCTCGGCACGATCACGGACAAAGGGATCGAACTCGGCGTTGATGCGGCGGTGAATCCATACGTCAACGTGTTTACGAACTACTCGTTCCAGGCCAAGCCAGTGGCCAAGGATCTCCCGCTTGGGACCAGCATCAACGACATCAACTGGCCGGCGAAGAACCGCTTCAACGCAGGATTCAACTTCAGCCGGTCACGTTTTCTCGGCAACCTGGCGCTGAGTTACACGGGTGAAGCCTATTGGCAGGACGTGCTCGACGCGCGGTACGCCGCGACAACCGACGCCCACACGCTGATCGACGGGGCCTTTGGCATCCGCTGGGCAGACGAACGCGTCGTCACGAGTGTCAAGGTTACGAATCTGACCAATGAGGATGTGCTACAGCACGTGTTCGGAGATGTGTTGAAGCGGCAGGTCGTCGGCGAAGTGCGTGTGACGTTCTAGTCCCCTGGACACGTAATTCGTCACACAATTCCCGGGCGGAGCATCCCGGCTCCACCCCACCGCGCACAGTCCGCGCGGCGGGGCCCCCGGGCTGGCGGCGTTGCTCCTTTCTCACAGACGCCCGATATTCTCGGTCGTCGCGCCTTGCGCGGATTTCACGAGCGCGTGGCTCTCGAATAGCCGCAATCCATGACAGCTGAAATCCGCGCTTGCCAGCCGGGCGCCGCGCTCCGGGACCTATGCAACAAATCACGTTTACAGGGGACTAGCCTGATTCTCGCGTTGCTGCGAGCGCCGCGATGCGTGCCGCGTCGAATCCCGCCTCGCGCAGTACTTCCTCGGTGTGCTCGCCAAGATGTGGAGCGCAGCGTCGTACCTCCGGCGGGGTGGCGCTCAGCTTGATCGGCGAACCGAGCGTCTGCATCGTCCCCAGCGTAGGATGATCCACGGTGACGACCATTTCGCGGTCCACAATTTGCGGGTCCGTAAACACCTCGGCATAACTGTTGATCGGCCCACAGGGGATGTCGTTGGCCATCAACGCGGCCAGTCAGTGGTGTCTCGGGCGTTGGCGCGTGACGGATTCGATCCGCTCAGCCAGTGCGGCGCGGTGCTGCACGCGGCTCGGGTTGTCGGCGAACTCAGCGATCGCCGGCCATTCGGGGTGGCCCAGTGCATCGCACAGGCGCTGGAACAAGAGGTCGGTTGAGGCGCCAACCGTGATCGCGCCATCGGAGCACTGGAAGGCCTGGTAGGGGGCCACCATTCTGTGGGCGGAGCCAGTTCGGTCGCCTCCCAGACTGACAGTGCGACGCCGGCGTCGACGAGCGCGGCGTCGACGTGCTGTCCAACGCCCGTTCGGTGGCGGCATTCGAGCGCCGCCAGTATGCCCGTCAACGCAAAGAGCGCGGCGCCCAGGTCGGTGAGCGGTACACCTGCCTTCGCAGGTGGCCCCTCCGGCGGCCCCGTCACCGACATGACGCCCGACACGCCTTGGGCGATCAGGTCCAAGCCACCTTTATTGCGGTCTGGCCCCGTCTGCCCATATCCGGAGATCGATGCGTAGATGAGCCGCGGGTTCCGCGCAGACAACGCGGGGTAGTCGGCGCCGAGCTTGGTGTGACGTCGAGTACCCTGAGGCCGCTGAGCGCCCCGCCCGTGGTTGAAGCCATGTGCGCTATTCAATCACGAAGCTCACCAGGTACGCGTTGGCGTGATAAGAGTTATGCGCACATTCTCAAGGAGTACTTGCGTGTCGACAGCCGAAACCATCTTTCAGATTGAGCCGCCGCTGGCGGTCCTGACGCTCAATCGTCCCAAGGCACGCAATGCCATGACCTGGGCGATGTATGAGGGGCTCGTTGCCGCGTGCGGGGCGGTCGAGGGGGACGACGCCGTGCGGGTCTTCGTCATCCGCGGTGCCGGCGGGCGGGCCTTTTCGGCAGGCACCGATATTTCACAGTTCCTCGAGTTTCGGGAGCCTGAGGACAGCGTGCGGTACGAGGAGCGCATCGGCGAGGTACTGGGGACGCTCGAGCGAGTGACGAAACCGACGATCGCCGAGGTGAGCGGTGTGGCAGCGGGCGCTGGCTGCGGCATTGCCCTCACGTGTGATCTCCGCGTGGCCACGCCGGAATCCACCTTCGGGATCCCGGTGGCGCGCACCCTTGGCAACTGCGTGCCGGCGGCAGCATTCAGCCGGTTGGTCGAACTGATCGGTGCTGGTCGTGCCACAGACATCCTCTTCACCGGCCGCCTGGTCGACGCCGCGGAGGCGCAGTCGATCGGGCTCGTGAACCGGGTAGCGCCCGCCGATGTGATTTCTGAGACGGTGCGCGATCTTGCGCTCGAGATTGCAGCGAACGCGCCGCTTACCGTGCGCGGCGTCAAAGAGATGGGGCGGCGCCTGGCGGCGAGGCGGCGCCTGGCCGGAGCCGACGCCAGTGACGTGATGCAGGCCTGTTACACGAGTGCCGACTTTCGCGAAGGCGTTGCGGCATTTCTCGCCAAGCGACGGCCCCACTGGACGGGACGGTAATCAACGCGGTCATTGGTCGGATCGTGGTCTACGCGCTCTGGGCGATCGGGGTGATTTGAAAGCCACAAGCCCGCTGATCGACGAAGCGGCTGCCAGCACCTGGCCAGCAGCGAAGAGCACCGGCGCAAACGACCGAAGGTAAGGGTAAAGGGGAAGAGTGAACCTCCTCTTCCCCCTTCGGGTCTCAGCGTCTCGTGCTTATCCGGTTGTTTCAGCAAGCCACCACCGGTAGTGTATCGGCGTGGCGCGCCCGTCGTTTCCGAAGAATCTCCGGGAGTTTCAGCGGCAATTTGCGACCGCCGAGGCCTGTCAGGACTACTTGGCGGCGTGCCGCTGGCCGGACGGCTTTGTGTGTCCCCGGTGCCGGCACGCGCGCGGCTATCGCCTGACCACACACCGGCGCTGGCAATGTGCGGCGTGCCGGTATCAGGTGTCGCTGACCGCCGGGACGATTCTCCACAACACGAAGACGCCGCTCCTGGTGTGGTTCTGGGCGGCCTATTTGACGGTTACCGACAAGCGGGGCCTCTCGGCGCTCCTGCTGCAGCGGCAGTTGGGCCTGCGGCGGTACGAAACGGCGTGGCTGCTGTTGCACAAGCTGCGGCGCGCGATGGTGAACGCGGGGCGGGAGCCCTTGTACGGCGACGTGGAGATCGATGACACCTGGGTGGGCGCGCCCCAGGCCGGCCTGCGCGGCAGTCGCCAACTCAAGGGGCGGAAAGCCGCGCTGGTGCTGGTGGCGGTGGAACGACGCGGGGATCGGTCGGGTCGGGTCCGCATGTCCGTGATCCCGAACTTCAAACAATCGACGATGCTCGCGTTCGTCACTCACCACATTGCGCCGGGGGCGACGGTCTACACCGACGGGCTGAAAAGTTTCGATGGGCTCCAGGCCGCTGACGTGAGACACGTCGCCCGCCCGCAACCGATCCGGAGCGCCCTGCACAGGGGGGTGCCCTCCGTCGTGCCTTTGGCCGACCGCGTCATCGGCAATTGCCAACAGTGGTTGATTGGCACGCACCACGGCGTCAGCAAGGCGCAACTACAGGTCTACCTCGATGAGTTCGTGTTTCGGCACAATCGGCGGCGGCACCCGATGGCCGCCTTTCAGACCCTGCTGGGCCTGGGGACCGGACGGACGCCCACGCCCGCCCGACGGATTCGCGGCGCGCAGGACGTGCGCCCCCCAGGCTGATCGCAAGATATAGGGGTTAGCTGAAACAACCGGATAAGCACGCAGCGTCTAGAGATCGTCGGGGACGGCAGCCCGTCCGCCGTCCCAGTCTTTCACCGTTCCATCTGCCGCCTTCAGGAACCCGAGCAGACAGCCGTTCGAGCCGTCTCTGAGGGGATGGCATCGGACCGTGATGTTGTCACCGGGCTTGATGTACTCACGGTCGACGCCGAGCCGTTCAAGCCCTCCCCGACCGGTCGCCTCGAGCGCCCAGACCTGGGACTCACCACCCGCGGGGTCGGCGACTTCCATGTAAACCCAGGAATGGGGCACAACGAAGTGGACCTCCGTGACGACCCCCTGAATATCCCTGAAGGTGTCGTCGTAGTTGCCGTGGGAATGGTGCGCCCATGTTGGCAACGCAAAGGCCACCGCACATATCACCGCCAGGCTCAATTTGACCCGCATACATCCTCCTCGTACCAGTCTGAAACAGGAACGCATCATAGCAAAACTCTCACGATTTGGCCGGCCCGAGCAGATTCTTTCTCAGCCGCGCCCTCTAGCGGCCCGAATCCCTCTATAATCCGCCCGTAAGGGATTTCGGTCGACGGGATTCGAAGCATGGGAGGACAGATCATGCGCGTGATATCGCTCGTGTCGGCGGCCTTCGTCCTGCTGGTGTCGGGGCCGACATTCGCCCAGGAATGGATCGAGTACGCCAGCCAGGAAGATTTTTTCACCGTCAATTTCCCGGGTGAACCCACGGTGCGGGACATCACCTACCCGACAGAGTACCGCGTCACGTTGCCGGCGCGTGTCCACAGCGTCGAAAACGGTCAGAGTCGCTACTCCGTGACGGTTGTCGACTATACGGACGTCCAGGCAGTGCACGCGAGCCGGCTCGAGGGTTGCCAGGGCGCCTCCCGCTCGGAGCAGAACCTGTGCGGGAACCCCTGGGTCAACGAACTGCGAGGGTCACTTGACTATGCGGTGTCGGCGTTCCTGAAACGGGACGCCAGGGTGACCGACTATTCGTACTACAACGCCGAGCGAATCGAGGGACGTCGACTACAGATCACCAACGCCGATCAATCTCGCACCTTTGCCGCGATCCACATGCATGAGAACCGTCTCTATATTTTCGAGGGCACCGTGCCTCATGGTGCACCGCCGCCGGGGCTGTTTCAGCAGTCGCTTTCATTCATCGACGCGGAGGGGATCAGGGTCCGCTACGAGAGCCCCTACTCCAACATGTATCCGCCTCCTGCCCGTGTGCAGTACGGCCAGGAGACCGCCGCGCCGGATCTGGCGGGACTAGATATGGGTGATACCCGCCACTTCACCGAGGGGCCGTTCGCGGGGCAGACCTGGGGAGTCGATGGTTCGGGCGGGGCGTATCGGGTGGAGGAGGGGCCGGCCACGCCTCCGCAGGGGACCCCGTAGTCTCCCGGCTGCGCGCGCGGGTCGGTGCGGCAGAACCCGTCGTGTCGCGGAAGCTAGCTCTCGAGCGCGTGCCCGGATGCGACCAGGTCGTCGATTTCCGGAGACGTGAATCCGGCTTCGAGTAGTACCTCTCGTGTGTGTTCTCCGAGAAGCGGAGCGCCAGACCTTGCAGGTCCCGATCCCGCCGACATTTTTACGGGGCTCCCCAGCGACCTGACTCGTCCGAGGCGGGCATGCGAGACCTCGACGACCATATCGCGAGCGCGAGTCTGCGGATGTTCAAGCATCTCACCGATCGAGGCGACAGGCCCCGCAGGGACGCCCTCAGCTTCCAGTATGGCCAGCCACTCGTTCGACGTTCGCGTCTCGAAGAGGGGCGTGAGTGCGTCGATCAGTTCCGCCAGGTGTTCGATTCGACCGGTGTTGGTGGCAAACCGCGAATCCTCGCTGAGCTGCGGGGCGCCAATCGCGCGCACGAGACCCATCCACGTCGACTCGTTCGAGGCTCCGACATTCACCCAGCCATCGGACGTGGGAAACGCCTGATACGGCGCGGCGAGAGGATGCGCGGTGCCCATCGGCCCAGGCGACCGACCCGATGCCAACGCGATAGCGCTCTGCCAGTACGTGTGCGTGATACCAGCCTCTAGAAGCGACGTGTCGACTCGCTGCCCGACGCCACTCCGTTCCCGCTCGAAGAGCGCGGACACGACGCCGAAGGCGGCCAGAATCCCCGCGGTAATGTCGGTCACCGGCGCGCCGACTTTGACCGGCGCTCGACCGGCTCCCTCCCCGGTGATGCTCATCAGGCCGGAATATCCCTGTGCAATGAGGTCGAAGCCTCCCTGGTTGGCGAACGGCCCTGTGCGACCGAACCCGGTGATCTGACAGTAGACCAGTCGCGGATTCGCCGCCGACAGCGTGTCCCAGCCGAGTCCGAACCGCTCCATCGTTCCCACGCGAAAGTTTTCGATGACGACATCCGCAGCCATCAGCAGGCGGCCGACAGCCTGTATGCCAGCGGCGGAGCGCAGATCGAGTGCGACTCCGCGCTTCCCCCGGTTGAGCATCATGAACGCCGCAGATTCACCGTCCAGGTCGGGCGGGACAAACCCCCTCGTGCCATCGCCACCGGGCAGTCTTTCGACTTTGGCGACATCCGCGCCCATGTCGGCGAGCATAAGACCGCACACAGGCCCAGCCATGATGTGAGCCAACTCGACCACACGCACCCCGGTCAACGCACCAGCCATCGCTACTCCCTCACCATCTGTCGTCCGCCACCGTCCGGGAGGTCCGGAACTCCGCGTCGATCCAAGCACGCTCTTTTCCCATTCACCGGTAGAACAACTCCACCAGCGCCATCGGTACGATCGGGACGTAGGTGACCGTCACGAGCATCGTCACGAGTACAGCGACGAAATAGACGTTGGCCTTGCTGACCTTCCAGATGTCGGCCTCTGCCACCGAACACGCGGTCACTAGCACCGACGCCACCGGGGGCGTCTGCTGCCCGATGCCGAGATTGAGCGTCACGATCAGTCCAAAGTGTACGGGATCGATGCCGGCGGCCTGTACGAGCGGCATCACGATGGGCACGACCAGAATGATCGCCGCGGCGGAGTGGAGGAAGAGGCCGATCGCCAGAAAAAAGACGTTCAGCAGAAGCAGGATGGCCCACCGGTCGGTCGTGAGTTCGATGATTCCCGACGCGATGGCCTGCGGGACGCGCATCTCCGTGAGGTAGTCGCCGAGCAACGCGGATGCGGCCACCAGGAGCATCACCACCGCGGTCTGACGGCCACCGTCAAGCATCGCCGCCTTGAGACGCGACACATCGAGTTCCCTGTAGGCAAAAATACCGATGACGATCGCGGCGACAACCGCGAGGCCGGCCCCCTCCGTCGCGGTGACCCAACCCGAGAAGATGCCGCCGAGGATAATCACCGGCAGCAGCAGCGCCCACCCCGCCTCCTTGAGCGTCAGCCACACCCGCTGTCGCTGAAACGCCTGCTCTCTCGGGAAGTTGTATCGGCGGGCGAGCCCGTAGGCCACGAGTATCATCAGCGCGCCACCGACGATGCCCGGAACGACGCCAGCGACAAACAGTTCCACGATCGAGGAGCCCGACATCACGCCATAGAGAATCATCGGGATTGACGGAGGAATGATCACGGCGAGTGTCGCCGACGATGACGTGACAGCCGCCGCGAATTCTCGCGAATAGCCCTTCTCCTTCATCGCCGGAATCAGAATCGAGCCCAGTGCCGCGACGTCTGCCACAGCCGATCCGCTGATCTCAGCGAAGAACAGCGACGCGCTGATCGTGACCATCGACAGGCCACCCCGAACGAAGCCCACGAGCGACGACGCGAACGCGATGAGCCGCCGACTGATGCCCGACGCATTCATGATCGCCCCGGCAAGAATGAAGAGGGGGATCGCAATCAGCGGGAAGGAAGTCGCGCCGTCGTACATGACCAGCGCGGCGTTGGGCAGCGAGCCCACTCCACCCGGCCCCACGACCATTGCCACCACCGCGGACAGTCCCAATGCCACCGCGATCGGTACATTGATCAGCACCAGCGCCAGAAGCAGGAGCGCGATCGCCAGCACGCTCATACGTCTGTCGAACCCTCGTCATGGTCCGCGCTCGTCGCCCCTGACAGCACGTCCGGCAGTGACAGGAGCTGCGCGGCGATGAAGAGGACAGCCCCAATCGGAATCACCGACTGCGCCAGCGACATCGGCACAGACGGAAGCGACACGAGCGTGGTCCCGCCGAGTACCGAGAGCACCCACACGCCGGCCCACGCGAGGGCGACGAAGAAGCTCGCCACGCAGACCTCGCCGATGAGCACTGTCGCGAGGCGCAGCTTCCCGCGCATGCGATCGACGAGCGTCGGCATGCCGATGTGGGAACGGTGCAGGCCAGCGAGCGCGGCACCGTAGTATGTGAGCCAGGCCAGGAGGATGGAGGCGACCTCGTCGTACCACACCAGTGACGCGCCGGCTTTTCGGAAGCCGACACCCACGACGACCACCAGGGCCAGCGTCGCCATCAGCAGCAGCACAACAAGCTCGAGGAATGCTCGGAGTCGAGCGCGGGCGGACGTCAAAGCGCTTTTCATGGCTGTGTGGCGTTCGAGTCGCGCGGATTTCATGAGCGCGCAGCTCCCGAATAGCCGCAATCAATTCCCTCCTGCCCGCGGGAGCACCGCGACCCTGCTAGTGGTCTGGTTGCGAATTGGCTTGTGCACCGGGGGCGGTGAGGCGCCCGTCTGGCCAGGCGCGACGACGGAGCATGCCGGGCGCATGTGACCGAGAAGCAACGCCGCCAGACGGGAGGCATCGGCGGCCGAATGCCTAACGCGTTTTCGATCGGATGTGGCACCTCCTAGCCGCCCGAGGAAGTACCACATGCGAGCAATACGTACAAGCCGAAAACGCGCTAGCTGATTCGCAACCAGACCACTAATGTAGAAGTGAAATCCGCGCGAGCCGCAATGCCGAGAATGGTTACGGCATTCGGCGGGACCGAAGCGTGCAGTGGCGCGTGCAGAAGTCCCATGGCTCGCCCAGTCAGCACGAGTGGCGCGTCTTGGCTCCGGATCCCGGAGCGCGGCGCCCGGCGGGCCAGGCGCGACGACCGAGAATACTGGTGGTATTTGAGGGAGGAGCAACGCAGTCCACAGGGATGCCCCGCCCGGGAGGCGGTCCTTCTTTGGCCGAGACACGCCACAAGGGCTATCTGAAAAGCGCTCTAGCGTCATGGCGGCGATCCGATCAGCGGGATCCGGCGGCGGCGGCGCGGGCAAGCAGTTCGGGTCCGCCTGAGACGACCCGCCCGAATTCGTCGTAGAGCGCCGCGCTTGCGTCAAGGAACGCTCCCCGCTTCGGCGCGTTGACCTCGACGCCACTCGCTCGAATCTGATCGATCAGCTCGGAGTCGAGTCGGTCGGCAGTGTCGTACACGAATGCCTGTGTCGCGCGTGCCTCGTCTTCGAGAATCATCCGCACGTCGTCGGGAAGCGCGTCCCACATCGTGGGAGATGTGACCACGTAGGCCGGCGTGTAGACGTGACTGGTGAGCGAAAGATATTCCTGTACTTCGTGGAGCTTTGACCCCCAGATGTGGGGCAGGGGATTCTCCTGGCCGTCGATGACGCCAGTTTGCAGTCCGATGAAGACCTCCGAGAACGCCATTGGCGTCGGGTTTGCTCCGAGCGCCTGGAACAGCTTTACGCGCCACACGCCGCTCGGCGTGCGCAGCTTTACTCCTGCCAGATCGGCTGGTGTTTCGATCGGATGGACGTTATTAGTGACGTGGCGAAATCCGTTTTCCCATACGGAGATGATCCTGTAGCCTGCGGCCTCTGACAGCGGCGCCAACTCCGGCCAGACGACGTCGTCTTCGATAGCACGCATATGTGCGCGGTCGCGCACCAGATACGGCATCTCGAAAAGACCGAATTCATCGATCTGCGACGACAGGATGCTCGACGGCAGGGCGAAGTCCACCGTTCCGAGCCTGATTTTCTGAAGAAGCAGCTCGTCGCCGCCGAGCTGGCTCGACCCGTAGTTGACGACTGCCCATCCGTCGGGGAGCCGCTCGTTGGCTCTTCGCGCGAACTCCTCTACCGATAGTGTGAACAGCGACCCGGGCTCTCCGACATGGCCGAACTTCAGCTCGCGAGGCGTCGTCGCATCCTGTGTGCTACACCCGTACAGCGAGATCGCGACGGCAAACCCGAGTGCCGCAGCGACCCGCGTCGTCATCATGTTGTTCACTTCATATCCTCACAGATGGTGGGCGCCCTGACCCGACGTCGATGGCTTCATGCGCTGCGCCCGGCGACGCTGCGAAGAGCAGCAAAGTGCGCATAGGGTTGAGAGGAAAGCGCAACGCGCAGATTATCATCGTGTATAGCCGTCAGCGAACCGTGCCCGAATGACGCGACACGGGTCGAAAACGCCCGGCACGCGATTCGGAGAACGTTGGACGAAGCGAATCGTCTGCTGTAGTCTCTCTGAGTTCTCCGTCAACGCGGAAATTATTGTGGAGATGGCTGGGCGATAGGCACCTCTGGAGGCGAAGAGGCTGGATGGGGTGGGTGACGGGTCTCGAACCCGCGACTTCCTGAACCACAATCAGGCGCTCTACCCCTGAGCTACACCCACCACGAGGCAGAAAACGTAAGTGTAGCACCTGACGCGTACGGTCGCGCCCAAGGCGGCGACAGGCGCATCGTGCGTTTTGGAGGCAGTCGTGAACGACGTGACACGGAAGATGGCGATGGCCGTTGGCCTTGCGGCTGTCGCGCTGATTGGGGCCTATCTCGCGGGTCAGACGGCGCCTGCCGCAGGGCAGGGCAGTGACCGCGCGGCGTTGCTGGCGAGCGAGCACGACAATCTAGATCTGCAGCAGGTACCCGCGTTCAGAGCCTTCGACAACCTCTACTACGTTGGTGTCGGGTGGGTGGGGGCATGGCTCGTGACCACTGCCGACGGGTTGATCCTTATTGACGCGCTTGATCGACCGGCGCACACCAATCACCTGTTGGATGGTGTCCGGCGGATGGGCTTCGATCCGCGGAACATCAGGTACGTGATCGTCACCCACGCCCATCCGGATCACTACGCTGGGGCCGCGAGGATTCAGCGCGAGTTCGGTGCGCAGGTCGGCATGAGTGCAGCCGATTGGCTGATTGTCGAGGCGCCGCCGGGTGACGGGAACGGTGCGAGGTGGCCCGGGGCACCGCGCCGCGATCTAGTCCTCCAGGACGGCGAGAAGCTGACGCTGGGCACGACAACGCTGAGATTCTGGTCCACCCCGGGTCACACGCCCGGCGCAATGTCGGTGGACTTCACCGTGTTCGACAACGGACAGCCGCGCCGGGCGTTTCTCTTCGGCGGCGGTGCCGCCATCGACGACGTGCCGGCGGTCGAGCAGTTCCTCGCGAGCATCGAGAAGGTGGAGCGCCTCCAGGACGGCGTTCAAGTCCGCGTCGTCAGTCACCCATCGATGGATCCGGAGTTCTGGGATCGGAGAGACCGACTCCTGGCGCGGCGGCGGGGTGACGCGAACCCGATGGTCGACGGGGAGCTGTTTCGTGCGTGGATTCAAACACTGAAGGCGTCAGCCACACGGTATCTGGATATCGCGGCCGGAGACCGCTGAATCGCCGAATCGGTGACGCGCCGGACTTCGGGTGGACGCGCAGTGGCGCTGGGCCCGGGCACGGTTCGCACACGGTGTATCCTCCTGTGACGTGCATGCGCTGCTGGTGTTTGTCGCCGGAGTCATTGCGGGCGGCGTCAACGCAGTCGCTGGCGGTGGCTCGCTCGTATCCTTCCCAACACTGATCTGGCTGGGCGCGCCGCCGATTCTCGCTGACGCGACCAACGCCACTGCGCTGTGGCCTGGCACCCTCGCCAGTGTCTGGGGGTACCGCCGCGAGCTTCGTGGCGTCGATCGACGCGTGTACGCGCTGATCGTGCCGAGTGTGATCGGGAGCATGACCGGCGCGCTCCTGCTCCACCGGACGGCGCCCGCCGTCTTTGATCGCCTCGTTCCTCTCCTGATTCTGTTTGCGACGTGTCTGTTCATGGCGCAGGAGCCATTGCAACGCCGATTCAACCTGTCTGCGGCGCACGCGAAGCGCTCGCACTGGCTGTCGTGGACGATGCTGTTTCAGTTGGCCGTGGCAGTGTACGGCGGCTACTTCGGCGGGGGCATGGGTATCCTGATGCTCGCAACGTTGACGTTGATGGGGCATACCGACATTCATCGAATGAACGGCCTGAAGAGCGTACTGTCGGTGTCCATCAACGGCGTTGCGGCCGCGTATTTTACTGTCGCTGCCATGGTCATCTGGCCCGATGCGCTGATGATGGCCCTCGGCGCCATAGTCGGGGGTGCGGGGGGGGCTGCCGTTGCCAGATACATCGGACGCACAGCCGTTCGCAGAGCCGTGATCGTCATCGGGTTCGGTATGGCGCTCTCGATGATGCTGCGCCTGTGACCACGCAGATATCCCTGCTCGCGTGCGAATATCACCCCGTGGCCGGCGCATGCTGACCGGTAGGCGCTAGCCGCCCGTGGTGAAAGTCAGTCGGCATTCGACGAGCGATGCATCCTCTCGGCCAGCGTTGCTCCTCCCTCAAATACAGGCGGTATTTTCGGTCGGCGCGCCTTGTCCGGGAGGCGCCTCACTCGTCTAGCGCGGATTTCAGCAGCACCTGGCAGAGGGTCATGGTCTCTTGCGGCCAGCAGGGGACGAGGCACTGCGGACGCCGGTGCTGAGTGCGGTTACATACGCGCTCGTGAAATCCGCGTTAGGTGCGGCGCCGGACTTTCACCACGGACTACTAGCAGGCTGCTGAAGAACCCGGGTGATCGGGCCGTTTTCTAAGGATCATGCGAGTCACCACCGACCGACAACGGTGCGCACGGCTGTGCGCTGGCCCCGATCAAGGGGCCGGCGACACGCGCGGCCGGTGATCAGGGACACCTCGCCTCCAGATTCCGCAGCCGGACCAAGTTATAGACCGTGGCGGCGAAGGTAAGCTGCCAATCCACGAGGGCGACACCGCGATGCCGGAGTTTGCGCAAGCCGCCGACGGTCTTCATCCAGCCAAAGACCTGTTCTACGAGTTTCCGTTTCCGCTGACTGACGTGATAGCCCGCATGCCGCGTGGTCCGGCCATCGATCGCACTCCAGCGGACCTTCTGAGCAACGTGGGGCGTGACGGCCCGGATACGGACAGCGGCCACAAAGCTTGCCACATCGTAGCCCTTGTCCGCCCCGACCGTGCTGCCCGGCGGCGCGCTGGCCTCCAGCAACAGCGCCGCTGCCTCGCGTTCGGCGGTCCCCGTCGCGTGAGTCGCGCAGACGTTGGCGACAAGTCCCTGTCGATTGTCCAGCAGCACGTGGCCCAGATACGCCAGCTTGGCTTCCTTCCCCTGGCCCTTCCGAGGCAGCATCGCCTCCGGATCGGTCGTCGACTGGTGCGTGTCGTTGCGCCGCCGCTCCCCGTGGAAGTTGACCGTGGGATTCCCGGGGTCATCGGGCGGGTCGCTCTCCGCCGCGTCCCGGCACCGAAAGCTCTTCAGGCTGGCCCACGCTTCCAATTGGGTCCCATCCACAGTGAAGTGTTCGTCCGAGAGCAGCCCGGCCGCCCGCGCGTGGGCCTGCACCGCATCAAAGAAGGCGGCCGCGAGATCGCCCGCCAGCAGCCGGTCGCGATTCTTGGTAAACGTGGTGGGATGCCAAACCGGGTCGTCCAAATTCAAGCCCACGAACCAGCGGAACAGCAGGTTGTAATTGAGCTCTTCCATCAGCAGCCGCTCGCTCCGCACCGTGTAGAGCACCTGCAGCAACAACGCGCGCAGCAGCTGTTCCGGCGGGATCGACGGACGCCCTGTGTTGGCGTACAGGCCGGCGAACCTGCGCGACATCGTTCTCAGCGCTTCGTCCGTCAGCGCGCGAACCGCGCGGAGCGGATGGTCGGCTGGCACGCGCTGTTCCGGCGACAGGTAGCTGAACATGTGAGTGCTTTGCTCATCGTGTCCGCGCATGATGGGGCTCCCTTCAGCGGTGTTGGGAGCATGGTAGTACGCCGGGATCGATCTGTCGATCCCATTTCACGGAGTTTTTCAGCAGCCTGCTAGCGCCGGACCGCACGACGAGAAGAGGATCTTCGACACGATCAATTGAGGTTAGGGTGTAAGCACAAGGCCCGAGGTTGAGTCTCTCTACGAACGAAGGCTCATCGGTGGGACGCTGATGCTTTCCATCAAAGGGGAATCTTGTTCTGGTTCCACGCAATGTCGCGTCAAGATGGAACGCCGGCGGACGGGCGGAACGCAGTGTCCGCTATGATCATGTCGGAAAGAATGAGCGCTAGTGGTTTCGTGCTTATCCGGTTGTTTCAGCTAACCCCTATATCTTGCGATCAGCCTGGGGGGCGCACGTCCTGCGCGCCGCGAATCCGTCGGGCGGGCGTGGGCGTCCGTCCGGTCCCCAGGCCCAGCAGGGTCTGAAAGGCGGCCATCGGGTGCCGCCGCCGATTGTGCCGAAACACGAACTCATCGAGGTAGACCTGTAGTTGCGCCTTGCTGACGCCGTGGTGCGTGCCAATCAACCACTGTTGGCAATTGCCGATGACGCGGTCGGCCAAAGGCACGACGGAGGGCACCCCCCTGTGCAGGGCGCTCCGGATCGGTTGCGGGCGGGCGACGTGTCTCACGTCAGCGGCCTGGAGCCCATCGAAACTTTTCAGCCCGTCGGTGTAGACCGTCGCCCCCGGCGCAATGTGGTGAGTGACGAACGCGAGCATCGTCGATTGTTTGAAGTTCGGGATCACGGACATGCGGACCCGACCCGACCGATCCCCGCGTCGTTCCACCGCCACCAGCACCAGCGCGGCTTTCCGCCCCTTGAGTTGGCGACTGCCGCGCAGGCCGGCCTGGGGCGCGCCCACCCAGGTGTCATCGATCTCCACGTCGCCGTACAAGGGCTCCCGCCCCGCGTTCACCATCGCGCGCCGCAGCTTGTGCAACAGCAGCCACGCCGTTTCGTACCGCCGCAGGCCCAACTGCCGCTGCAGCAGGAGCGCCGAGAGGCCCCGCTTGTCGGTAACCGTCAAATAGGCCGCCCAGAACCACACCAGGAGCGGCGTCTTCGTGTTGTGGAGAATCGTCCCGGCGGTCAGCGACACCTGATACCGGCACGCCGCACATTGCCAGCGCCGGTGTGTGGTCAGGCGATAGCCGCGCGCGTGCCGGCACCGGGGACACACAAAGCCGTCCGGCCAGCGGCACGCCGCCAAGTAGTCCTGACAGGCCTCGGCGGTCGCAAATTGCCGCTGAAACTCCCGGAGATTCTTCGGAAACGACGGGCGCGCCACGCCGATACACTACCGGTGGTGGCTTGCTGAAACAACCGGATAAGCACGAGTGGTTTAGACTAAAGTGATTCCGGAGCGGATGGCTGCGGAGGCATGGGCGGATGACTGACGTACTTGCGACTGCTTGCGCGGGCACCTTCTTTGGCGCTGCGATATACATCAACCTCGCTCAACATCCTGCGACCATTGCGATGGGTGGTGAGTGTGCCAGTAGGTTTTTCCCGCCGATGTATCACGCCGCTTCAACTATGCAGATCGCCTTGGCTATTGGGGGTACCGTTCTTGGTGTCGTCACGTGGCGTTCATCGGGCGAGGTTCTTTGGCTCATTGGAGCGTTGCTCCTGGTCTCGGTGATTCCGATTACCCTTCTCTTCATAAAGCCGATAAACGATCGATTGCTAGGCCCAGAAGGCTCACTCGAAGCGGAGGACGTGACGGTCTTGTTGAGGAAGTGGAATCCAAGGCACTGGGTCCGTAGCATCGCCAGTGGAGCGTCTTTCTTGTGCTACTTGGTGGCAATGGATATCGGGTAGCGCTGCGATGGGCAAGCGTAGCGCCGCAAGGATGCCCCCAGGAGGCCGCACCGGCCCTTCGGGTGACACCCCCGGCCCGCTGCCCGATCAAGTTGGCCGCCTCGCATTTCGGTCAAGGGCACGACGAGGCCGGTCCGGCCCGAGTCTGACCGGTGGCTCACGGGCCGTGACAGAACAGCCGGTGCTCGATCTTGTTCCACTTGCCGGCCCATGGATGCTGAGGCCCACGTCATCGGCCAGGCGCTGCAACGCGGTCTTCCAGCCGCGCGTGACAGCCCAAAACAGCTAGAGATGAGGCACTTCTTAGGGCCGTCAGGTTCCCTTCCGGCCCATGTGAACGGGCCGGAGCTGACAGCCCAAAACAGCTAGAGATGAGCTTGAAAATGTGGGCTGGAAGCCTGGCACGGGAACCTACCCCTTAGTTGGTTCCTGCTCCCACGATCTCGACGAATTCCTTTAACGGGTTGGCTAGGTCTCAACTGGGATGTCTGCAAATAGCTCCTGGGCTTGCTCGGCGAATTCAGATTAGAGCGGAGCACCCTCGATACGCACGGTCGGTGGATGCGACGCGCGCTGCAGGAAGGTCGACTGGCTCTTCCCGCGTGCAGGCCAACCCACCAGTTGGATGCATAGTCACTCTATCACAACGTTTTAATCTCGGCTGGCTACACCTGCGCGGCTTCCGCCGCGTAGTTTTTGAAACTGTAGAACGCATCGTAGATTTCCGCGGATGCTGTGAACATCTCAGTAAGAATGCTGCCTAACGACCGGCGCTCGGCGCCGCGCCGCGATGACCCGTTAGCACAGACGTGAGGCGCGACGACTCCAGCGCCAGGTTAGGCTGCATCGGGGTATAGACCGGGAACATAGTTGACACAAGTCCTGGCACATCGTTTACACCAGGAGGATGCCCTGGATGGAAAGGAATGTAGTGAAGGAACGGCTCGCGTTTGTGCACGACCTGGAGAGCGGACACTGGTCGATGACCGAGCTGTGCGAGCGGTATGGTGTGTCCCGCCCCACGGGGTACAAGTGGCTCGAGCGGCATCAGGCTGACAGGGGCGTGGGGTGGACCGACCGGAGTCGCGCGCCGCAGCGGTGCCCGCATCGGACGAGTGACGCGCAGGAGGAGCTGATCATCGCCGCCCGTCTGGAGTACGGCTGGGGCGCGAAGAAGCTGCTGCGGGTGCTGCGGACCCGGCACCCGAGCCGCGCGTGGCCCGCGCGCAGTACGGTCAACGCCATCCTCGAGCGGCGCGGACTGTTGCACAAGCATCGGCGGCGGCACAAATGGGCACATCCCGGCGCCGCGCCCGTCGCGACGCAACGTCCAAATCAGATCTGGCCCGCGGACTTCAAGGGCCAGTTTCGCACGGGCGATGGGCGGTACTGCTATCCGCTCACCGTGACCGATCACTTCAGCCGTCGGGTGCTGACGTGCCACGGCCTGCGCTCCGTGAAGACCGTCGACGCCAAACCGATCTTCCGCGCTCTGTTCCGCGAGGTCGGTTTGCCGGACGCTATCCGCACCGACAACGGCGCGCCGTTCGCCTCGACGGGCATTCACGGCCTGGCGGCGTTGAACGTCTGGTGGATACAGCTTGGCATCGTGCATCAGCGCATCACGCCAGCAAGTCCGCAAGAGAACGGCACCCACGAGCGGATGCATCGAAGCGCTCCGCGTGTGTGCGAGTCCGTGTGTCGTGAGATAGGTGGCGAGTTGCCCCGAGAGGTAGCAGGGCCCGTTGTCGCTGAGGAGCCGCGGCCGATGGACGACCGGCACGCGCTTGAGCCCGGCGGCGGCCCGCGCGAGGTCGAGCGTCTCTATCACGTCCGTCGCGCCCATGGACGTGTGGAGCGTCCACGCCAGGGTGTACCGTGAGTAATCGTCGAGCACTGTTGACAGGTAGTACCAGCCCCAGCCGACGACATGGAGATACGTGAAGTCGGTCTGCCAGAGCTCGTTGGGCCGATGCGTCGGACGCGGAAACGTTTTCCCCGCGGTGAGCACGACGAAGGCCGGACTGGTGATCAGGTCGTAGGCCTTCAAGATGCGATAGACGCTGGATTCCGAGAGGAAATGGCCCCCACGGTCTGTAAACTGCCAGGCCAGTTCGCGCGGCGTGCGCTCCGGTACGGCGAGCGCGAGCTCCACCACGCGCTCACGAATATCGGGCGGGATCCGATTCCAGTACCGCTGCCCGGTCGACGACCGGGGCGTCAGGCCCTCCAGCCCCTCCGCCCGATAGCGCCGATACCACCGGTAGAACGTGGTGCGGGACACCTGCAGCTCGCGCAGCGTCCGCCGCACGGGCAGGTCCGATTCTTCGACAAGGCGAATGACCTCGCGCTTGTCCGCCGCGGTCAGTCGCACCGCTCGTCCTCCTCCGAGGCGGAGGCCGTCACGCTTTTTTTGAGCAGCCGATTCTCCAGAACCGTCTCGGCCACGAGCTGTTTCAGGCGGCCGTTCTCTTGCCGCAGGTCCACGACTTCACTCGACGTCGCTTCCCGCGTCGTATCGCCGACGAGCCGCCTCTTGCCGGCCTCCAGAAACTCCTTACTCCAGCGGTAGTACAGATTCGGCGCCAGACCCTCCTTCCGACACAGCTTGGCGATGCTTGCTTCGCCCCGCAGGCCCTCGAGCACAATCCGAATTTTTTCCTCGGCCGAGAACCGCCGGCGCGTCTTCCGCCCGAATGGCCTGCACGACCTTCTCTGATCTGCTTTCCTTCGCCATCGGGATCCTCCTCCCGTGGCTCAGAAGTGTCTCTTATTTCCAGGCTCTCGATGGTGCCAACCGGTCTGAACCCGCACAAGTTGCTGAATCCTGCTTTGGAGGCCGAAACGAAGGCGTGCCGGGGTTGAGCAGTGTGTCCGCCATGCTTGAGAGCCCGATGAAGTGACCTGCCCTGCGTTCGAGCAGGAGGTCCTTCCTGCGCGAGACAGCGTCGGTCAGACGTCAGGCGCCACGCAACGTTGCCTCAATCCTGGATTCCGCGAGAGAATTGGGAATTCGAGACGCACCGGCTGCTGGCGGGCGATCTCGCGGCCGCCTTCTTTGATGCGGTGCAGGCCCACGCGCGGGCGGCCGGGCTGCTCTCGGACGAACACTTCACTGTGGATGGGACCCAATTGGAAGCGTGGGCCAGCCTGAAGAGCTTTCGGTGCCGGGACGCGGCGGAGAGCGACCCGCCCGATGACCCCGGGAATCCCACGGTCAACTTCCACGGGGAGCGGCGGCGCAACGACACGCACCAGTCGACGACCGATCCGGAGGCGATGCTGCCTCGGAAGGGCCAGGGGAAGGAAGCCAAGCTGGCGTATCTGGGCCACGTGCTGCTGGACAATCGACAGGGACTTGTCGCCAACGTCTGCGCGACTCACGCGACGGGGACCGCCGAACGCGAGGCAGCGGCGCTGTTGCTGGAGGCCAGCGCGCCGCCGGGCAGCACGGTCGGGGCGGACAAGGGCTACGATGTGGCAAGCTTTGTGGCCGCTGTCCGTATCCGGGCCGTCACGCCCCACGTTGCTCAGAAGGTCCGCTGGAGTGCGATCGATGGCCGGACCACGCGGCATGCGGGCTATCACGTCAGTCAGCGGAAACGGAAACTCGTAGAACAGGTCTTTGGCTGGATGAAGACCGTCGGCGGCTTGCGCAAACTCCGGCATCGCGGTGTCGCCCTCGTGGATTGGCAGCTTACCTTCGCCGCCACGGTCTATAACTTGGTCCGGCTGCGGAATCTGGAGGCGAGGTGTCCCTGATCACCGGCCGCGCGTGTCGCCGGCCCCTTGATCGGGGCCAGCGCACAGCCGTGCAGCACCGTTGTCGGTCGGTGGTGACTCGCATGATCCTTAGAAAACGGCCCGATCACCCGGGTTCTTCAGCAGCCTGCTAGAGGCGAGAGATGTCCAGCTCGCCGCGCGGAATCGTCCGACACACCGGTGGCTGGCAGCGCCTACAACGGGCACTTCGAGTCGGGTCTGCTATCACCCGCTGTTTCTGTTCACCGATCACGGTGGCTGCGTGGCGGCGAAGTTGCGACCGGGCAACGTCTCCAGGCGGATATCGTGACGACATGGGGATTGGGATTCAGTGATTCGTCCGATCCCGTGAGCGTGGTAAGTGGGGGAACCAGGGGACGAAGGCGGACGTCCGAGCGATGTATTCGCCATAACCGGGCTTGGAGGCCCTCAGGCTGTCTTCAAGGAGTGTGACCCCGGTTACGCGCAATAGCAACAGCGTCATCAGTAGCGGACTTAACAAGACCAGCCACCCGCCAGGGGTTGCCGCCGCCACGATGTAGACCCCCCCACCACAGGATGGCATCGCCGAAGTAGTTCGGATGGCGCGTGTAGCGCCACAGTCCGCTGTCGAGTACGTTGCCTCGATTCACAGGGTCGAGCTTGAAGCGCGCGAGTTGATAGTCTCCAACAACCTCGAAACCGAACCCGATCGAAAAGATCACCAATCCCGCAAGATCCACGACGGTGAGGCCGGCCGGCTCCGGGGCGCGAACGGCCACAAGCACCGGAAGCGCGACGAACCAGAGCAGCGCTCCCTGGAGCCAGAAGACCACGAAGAGACTGCGCCACCAGAACGCCTGGCCGTGCGAGGTGCGCATCGCCCGGTAGCGCGGATCCTCACCCCAGCCGTGATTCCGGCGAAAGATATGCCGAGACAGCCGCCCTCCCCAGAGGGTGATCAGGACAGCGATCAGCCAGGACCGTGGCGTGAGCTCTGGCGAGCGGGCGACGTACAACCACGCGAGCAGGACACAGCCGAGGCCCCAGCACACGTCCGCCACACTGGCATCTTTCAGTCTCAGGCTGACAGCCCACACAACGGTCATCACCATGAGGGCCGCGACGAGGCCAACGAGTGCGGTTTCCAGGCCGGTTATGACCACGACGCCGTTGGGTACGTCCGCAGGGCGGCGGCGGTCACGCCCGACCTGGCTCCGACCTCGGACGCCGCGCGAGGCAGCAAAAGCGGACACCCGACACTTCGAGCGTGGGCACCAGACATCCCCCGATGTACCCGGTAGCGCCCGTCAGGGGTACCGCCGCGGCGTGTGTCTCTTCCGTCGGGCTCGAGATCATCGGGGCCCTGCCTTGTTTTTCGCCTCTGTACGCGACTCGGCGTCGAGATCGGCCAACGACACGATGACATCGCGGAGCTGTCCGGCCGTCACGTCGTCGAACATGCCGTGATGTCGCCACTTCACGACGCCATCTCCGTCGAGCACGATCAAGTATGCATCGTCTTCGTGCCTCGGACCGTAATCCAGCGCGGCCTTCCAGACGCCAGTGCCCCCGTAGACAGTGATGACGTTCTGATGGAGCGCGACTGGAGTGCCGTTTCGCATGCCACGGTCGATAAACCACTGACCGAGCGTCGCCAGTCCGCTGATTATCGGTACTTCGAAAAAGGTGACATCGGTCCTAGAACCGAGTGCCGTGCGGTACCAGTCGGCCCACGCTTCAACCGGGTACCGCGACTCGTAGGTGAACCCCATCGCCACGAGCCGGGTCATACCGGACGACGCCTCCGGGAGCGCGGCGTCGTTGCCGGTGAGAAACTGCCCCCTGAGCAGCGGAAACGGATCCCCAACCTGTAGGCGCGCCGCCGACAGCTCGACTCGAAGGGTCGCAATCACCACCACGACCAATCCCAGCAAGAGGAGTCTCGTCACGACTCAGAACCGCCAGTCCAAACCGAGGATCGGGAAGATGCCTTGCTGTTCGCCGAACTGCCGGGCATTGGTCCGACGGTTCCAGCTGTAGCTGGCGAAGTTGCGGCGGTTCGTCACATTCTGCACCCCCAGAAAGAGGTTGAGCGGACGGCCGCCCACGGAGATGGCACGATCCACGCGAATGTCGAGACGCGCGTAGGCGGGCGCGCGCTCCGCATTGACCCGTGCGAGCTCGTACACGCCGCGCCTCTGCGCCGCCGAGACCGCGTCGTCGTACGGCGTGAACGGGGCGTCCGGAGAGATACGACAACCGGCCCGAAATCTCCCACGCCGGCGACAGACGATAGCCGCCAAGCAGGTTGAACACGATCGGGTAGTCAAACGACCCTGGCCTGAGCACGCCATCGCGTCCCGCGTGGCGCGTCCGCGACAACGACAGGTTGCCCTGGCCGTACAGCTTCGAGCTCAGCTGCTTCTTCACGAAGAGTTCCACCCCCTGCGAGTACCCCGTGCCGGCACTGGTAAGCGGAAATAAGATCTCGCGCACGTTGAAGGTGTCGCCGATGTTGGCCAGTGACACAGTCGGCAGATTGCTCGCCACCGGGTAATCCGAGTAGGTCTTGCGATACGCTTCCGCGGTGAGCCGCAGATCCGCACTGGGCAACCAGGCAAGACCCGTCACGTAGTGATCGGCGCGCCAGGGCACGAGTGAGGCGTTCTGCGGAAAGGCCGACACGAAGAGAAACGCCGGTTGCTGGTAGTACGACCCGGTACTGGCGTTAAACGACAGGGCCTCGGTCAGTCGCACGCTGACGCCCGCTCTGGGACTGACTCTGGCCTCCGAGAGAATCTCGTAGTGGTCGAGACGCCCGCCCAGCGTGATACTGACTCGCGCGCCCACCCGCCCGGTGCCCTGCAGATAGCCACCGGTCTGATACGAACGGAAGCGGGCGTCGAGCAACAATGGATCGGTACCGGACACGGTCGAGTATGGCGTGTCACTGCCGAAGGGCGAGCGCGCCGCGTAGTTGATCCGGAATACCTTGACGCTGACGCCTGTCTGCACCGTGTCGAAGAATGACGTGTGTACAGTCAGGTCGTACTTGACGGTCGTTTCCCCTTCGCGCGAGTTTTCGGCATAGACTACGGGACTCCGCGCGATGAGATACTCGGCGGACACTTCCGGTGGAGTGAACGCCTCCGCCACCAGATCCTTCACCTGCTGGCCGACCTTGGCCTCTGAATGCGTGATCCCCAGTAGGCCCACGCCTCGCGATCCGAAGACCCGCTGCCAGTTGACGCCCGTGGCGCTCCGCCAGCCGTTGTAGCGGATGTCGAAGTTGGAAATGTCATCGGCGAGGTCCGAGGACTCGGTGAGGCCCAGGCGGATCTGGTCGACGCCCGCGATGTTGACAAACCAGACCCGATCACGCGGGGTCAGGTCGTACACCGCCTTGGCGTTGAACGAGTACACGACCGGCACCCCGCCGAAGCCCACGTCCTGAGTAAACAGATCCAGAAAGCTCCGCCTCGCGGACACCACCCACGACCCCTTACCCCCGTTGATCGGGCCCTCCAGGATGGCGCCAGCGCCGGCGAAGCCAAGCGTGGCCCACCCGCCAAATGTTTCCCGACACCCCTCGCGCTGGGTGACCTGCAACACGCTCGACGTGCGGTTGATGTAGGCCGCTGGGTAACCGCCCGTGATAAACGTGACATCCTGCAACAGTTCGGAATCGAGCAAGCTCACCGTGCCGCCGCCTGACGCAAAATTCGCGAAAGCGTTGATGTTGGGAATCTCCACGTTGTCCACGACGAATAGATTCTCAAGTGGGCTTCCGCCTCGCACGATGATGTCGTTCCGGAAATCATTGGTGCCGATCGCCACGCCCGGAAGACTCTGTACGTAGCGCGACACATCCTGGAGAGCCGAGGCGCTCTTGAGAATCACGCGGGGCGCCACCAGAAATCCGGAACTCTTCACCGCCTCTGGTGCCTGAAACGCCGGAGCGGTCACGGTGACGGTCTGTTGAAAATCCTGGGCCGTCGGCAGCGTGATATCCACCGAGGTCTCGACGCCGGCGCGCACATCCATCGGATCGCTGATGAACGGCAGCCCTTGAAGCGGCAAGACCTCAAGGCCGTAGGCACCCGCCCGAATCTCCCCTATGCGAAACGCGCCCCCGGCGTCGGTCGTCATGCACGCGGCGGTATCGAGCGCGCACACGCGGACTCCCTTGACGGGCTGGCCGGTGGCATTGACGACCCTGCCGGAGACCGCGCCCACGCCAGTCGTGTCCTGTGCTGCCCCGACCGTGGCGACGAGCATCACCGCGACGAACGCGAGCACCGCTGCCACACGGTCGCGCAGACACGAAAGGCATGATCGATGCGCCCGTCTTAGGGCAGCGATCGGCATCACAGGACGCGCCCTCCAATGCGGACCAGTTCCTGCTGATAACTCGTGTAATCGTGGAAGACCATGTCTCGCGGCGTCAGGATCGACTCGCAATGCTCGACACCTCGCCCGCCGACCCAGAGCTCCATATTCGGTTCGAGCTGGCGGACGACCGTTCGGAGGCTGCGCTCGACGCCACCCGCGGCCGGAGAGGAGGTCACACCCACCACCACCACCCGCACGTCGGCGAGTGAAGCGCTCTGGACGATGTCCCGCGCCGGAACATCCGACCCGAGGTGGACGACGCCAAGCCCGCTGCACGCCGCGAGCATCGCCGCACCGAGCGTGCCGATTTCATGGCGGTCTCCCGAGGGCGTCGCAAAGAGCAAACGAGCAGGCGGGTTCGGGCGCGCGTAGAGCCGGAGAAATGAACCAAGGATGCTCCGTATGGAAGCAGAGATCAGATGCTCCTGCGCGATGCTCGCGCGACCGTGGTGCCAATCATCGCCAACCCGTACCAGGAGCGGCATGAGCGCGTACTGGAGTAAATCAAGCGGGCGAAGGACGCCAGCGAGGCGGGAGATCTCCTGGTCGAGACCAACCGTGTCGAACGTGCGAAGCGCAACGTCGAGGGCTGACTTGTCGATCGTGGGTAGCGTGCCTGCACCGGCAGCCGGCGTCTGGAGCACCTTCGCTCTCGCGTCGGTGCTTGCGGACAGGTACCGCAGTTCCGCGTTGCCGAGGGGCGCGAGGCGCCCAATGCTGTGTCCTCGCTCCAGCGCCCCTCGCAGCAGGCGCAACCGCACCACGTCGGCGTCGGTATACATCCGGCCGCGGCCGTCTCGGACCGGCGTGACCAACCCGTAGCGCCGCTCCCACGCCCGCAGCGTGTCGATCTGGATTCCTGTCAGATGCGAAACCGCACGTATCGGGTACCTGGCGGCTGACCGAACGTGCGCTGTCATGACCGGACCAGGAGACGGACGGTGGCTGCACAGACGATGGCCGGCGTCCGGGTTTCGCGCCCGAAGCGCAACGCCCGGTGCGGTCGGACGAAGTTGTAGTGGCAACGCATGAGCTCCACGTGGCTGCGGAGCTGGTCTGCGCCACGGGCGTGGCAGGGCGAGCGCCGACGCAAGTACGCCGAGCCTTGCCGAATCGTGAGGTTGAGGCGCTCGATGAAGGAGGTGTTCAAGGTCGCTGAATCCTCCGACTCCAAGAGTGCGGTCTTCAGGTGATTCGCGGTGCCGATCTTCACGCGGCGTTCGACCCGGACGACACGATTGTTCCGCCGAGTCTTCATTACTTGACCATAGACGCACGCTGATCCAAAGAGGCCCCGAATTGCCCCGACGTAGCACTCGAAGCCATCGGTGGCGATCAGGGGAGCGCCCATGACTCGCCCTCGGCGGATGACGTCGCTGATGATGGCCCAGGCGTTTCGATCGGAGCGGCGGCCCAGGACGCTACCGGCCCACAACCGGGAGGATACCTCGATGGTCGCAAACAGCCAGACCGTCTTGTTCTTGTTGCCAACGAACGTGCAGAGCTCATCAGCCTGCAGCTCAATGAGGTCGAAATTGCGCAACATCAGGTAGTTGAAGCGCCTCGCGGCCGTCGAGGCCCGCTCGAGCCAGCGCGCGATGGTGTTGCGGGAATGGCCCGTGACTCTGGCAGTCGCGGAAAGGCTCACGCCTTCGACTCGCAGGCTGGCTACCTGCTCGAACTCCAGTCGCGTGCAGCGAAGACCGCGGTATGCGGTCGCCGTGTTCGTGCTGAGCGTGCCCCTGCAGACTGTGCAGCGGTAACGCTGCCGTCGGCCCGACTTCGTCGCAAACGAGCCATAGCCCACGATGTGGAGACCCGGTTTTCCACGGTTGTCGCACGCCGGCGTGGCGCACGCCATCCCCTCGATCGCGTTCATTGCTCAAGTGTACCGGGGGCCAGTGAAGCCGACCGATCAACAGCGAGCGGCGCAAGCACCCGTGAGCGGGTGAGTGTAGAACGGCCGCGCAGCAAGCGGGAATCCCAACACGAAAACCGCGCCTATTCCATGGTCTTGCTAGGCGAGCCCGCAGAGCTGTCGTTCCGCCTCCGGATCGAGATCGTCGACCAAGTCGGTGCGGCCTAGCCGCTCCAGACACTCGGCAAACGTCCAAATGGGCACGTTGAGCATCGACGGGAGCGGCTCTGACCGATACCGCCCGAGTATTGAGGTGTGCTCCGCGTTCAGCCTGTCAAATATGTAGGTGAGGAGATCCCGTTCGACCTGAATGACGTCCTCTGGCCCATCTATGAACCCCATCTCAAAGTCGAGCGAGTAGTACTCCGCCGGCTTGTCGATCGTGGGCCAAGGCGCGTGGGCCGCCGCGAAAGGGGCGTCGAGACGTTCGTGTTCGTTGGCACGGTTGGCGACGAGTGTTCATCAGAGTCAAGCTCCTGCTCACCAGAGGCGCGTGGTTGCGGGAAGGGTTACAGTTTTGTGAACGAGGCGCAACCACGAGGTTGAGGCCTTTGAGGTGATGTCCGGCCGCCGGTAGACCGCATCGGAGCTGTCGGAGCGCGCCGCGTCGCGCGCGGCAAGGACCAGAAGACGGCGAGTTCCATGGAAGGAGTGTGCGAGATGACCGAACGAGAACGTATGACGTTGGGCTGAATGGCGGGTGCGGCACTGTGCGTGGCGGCATCCCCGGACACCGCGTCCGGTCAGACGCTTGCGGCGCAGACGCAGCCAGGACTGCCGCCGTCCTCCTCCGTGCTGAGCCGTATCCTGCCCGCCGATACCGCGCCCGTGTTCCAGTCCGAGCGCGGCCCGTATCGCGTCGTCCCCGTCGTTGACGGTCTTCAGGATCCCTGGTCCGTCGCGTTCCTGCCCAACGGCGACATGCTGGTAACCGAAAGGCCGGGACGTCTCCGGGTCGTGCGAGACGGGGTGCTGCGGGCAGAGCCGATCGCCGGCACGCCACGCGTACGGTACGAGGGGCAGGGCGGCCTCCTGGAGGTGACGCTTCACCCGGAGTTCAACTCGAACCGGTTGCTGTATCTCAGCTACTCGAAGCCGAACGAGGATGCCAGCGAGGGCACGACAGCCGTCGGCCGAGGCAGACTGGAGAACGATAGATTGACGAACTTCGAGGAGATTTTCGAAGCACAAGCCTGGTCCACCGGAGGCAATCACTTCGGCTCGAGGCTCGCCTTCGACCGCGACGGGTACCTGTTCGTCACCGTGGGCGATCGGGGGGTGAACCCGCTGTCGGTGCCGGTTGAACAGCACCCCGCGCAGGATCTGTCGAACCATCAGGGAACGGTCATTCGCTTGCACGACGATGGCCGGGTGCCCTCGAACAATCCGTTCGTCGGGCGCGCGGGCGCGCTGCCCGAGATCTGGAGCTACGGGCACCGCAACATGCAGGGCCTCGCCATCGATCCGGAGTCGAGTGATGTCTGGGTCACCGAGCACGGCCCGCAAGGGGGAGACGAACTGAACCTGGTACGGCCCGGCCGCAACTACGGGTGGCCCGTCATCGGCTACGGGGTCCAGTACGGCGGCACCAGGTTCCACGTGGGAGCCGACCGCGATGGTCTGGAGCAGCCGCTTTAGCACTGGACGCCGTCGATCGCTCGGTCGGGACTGATGATCTACGGGGGTGACCGCTTTCCGGAGTGGCGCGGCCATCTGTTTGCGGGAGGGCTGGACGGCCGCGTCATCGCGCGCCTGGCGCTGGAGCGTGGCGATGGCGGCTTCCAGGTGGAGCGGCTCGAACGGCCAGGCTTGATCCCAGGCTTCGGGCGAGTGCGCGACGTACGCGAGGGTCCTGACGGCTACGTCTACGTTGCGATCGATGACCGCCGCGGCGGTGGGACGACGCCGATCGTGCGACTGGAACCGGTGACCCGCGAGTAGTGTGTCCCCTGCAGGACGTGATGTTTCTGTGGGTTAAGAGGGATGTTTCCATCGCTGAAGGACGCGGTCGCGACGGTCCTGGCCCCGAGCGCCGGAGTCGGCGCGCACGATACGGTAGTCCTCACCGTAGCGGCGGCGAAGGTCGCGGGCAACGGCCCCGAGAACCTGGGGGTCATCGTCGACCGTGAGAATGACGGGCTTGTCCACCACGAGAACCCTCCTCTTTCATCCCGGGTCGTGCGAGACCGTGCACCGATAAGAAGCGTTGCACCCATCGGACAGCCCTGACCGTCGCACGTTGCCGCGTCGGTTGATGCGAGGCCTCGGCTCGGTTGTTCTCGTATTGCCTGGTGCCACGAACCACGAACGGCATGACGGCGCGCTTGACAGTGCCTCTAGGCCAGTGCGCGGCCTTTTTGCCTTCTTGATCTCTCAGGCCGCACCGTGGCGCGCCTTCAGGTCCTCGGCAATGCTGAAGAGCAGGGCCCGCTCTTCCGGGGAGATGCGGCCGATGCCGAGGATGCCGCCCGAGGCGGACGCGATGTCTTCGCAGTACTGGACGAGATCGCTTGCATTCAGATCGGCTGTTTGTGCGGAGTCAGAGTCGAACATCGCTCGAATCAGGCGCCTGGCGCTGGCGAACACCGCTTCCCCCGGGCGGTTGGTCATCCACGCCGTCAGCTGGTGATCGGCGGCGCTCCCCACCTCGACGCCACGGCTCCTCGCGAGGCGGAGGATCAATTCGCGCTCCGCCTTCGTGATGCCACCTTCGGCCCAGGCGATCTGGATGACCGGCACGAGCGGCAGCAGACCGACCGTCTCGGGTGTGAAGCCGAGGTCGTGCAACTCCTGGAGGAGCTCCGGGTCATCGAGCCCGGTCTTGTCACCGAGGTTCTTGCGGATCTCCTCGGTGGCAGCGGCCTGACGGAACTTCTCGATCAGCTCGCGGTCTTTCTTCCTGAAGTAGTCTTCCTCGAGCGACCGTCCGCGGTCGGCGAAAGCATCACGGTCGGACATTCACACGCCTCCGGCGAATCTGACGACAAGGGGTCGATCCTAACATCAAGCTATGTTCCTTTCCGGTGACTAAACCGAGGTGCAAGCCTCACAGCAAAGGAACCGCCATGAAGAAGCAGTCTCGCACAGTCCCTCGTCACCGCCAATCGGAATCCCCGGTCCCGCGCCACCTGCCGTTGGTCGATATCCTCGTTGATACCCAGGCCGAGCTCCAGGAGTTGGTCGTGGCGTCAGGCCTGAAGGTGCTCGAGGCGATGCTGGAAGAAGATCGGACCGCCGTCTGTGGACCCCGCTATGCGCATCCGCCGGACCGGCACGCGTCTCGCGCCGGCCATGCGCCGAGCGAAATTGTGCTGGGCGGGCGCAAAGTCGCGATCCGTCGGCCCCGTGTTCGGCGCGATGGCGAGGAGGTCCCGTTGCCGACGGCCCAAGCATTCGCGAATGCCGACCCGCTGAACCGGCGCGTGGTCAATCAGATGCTCATTGGCGTCGCGACCCGCCAGTCTGCGCGGAGTCTCGAACCGCTCGGCGCGGAGATTACGACGCGGGGCACGAGCAAGAGTGCGGTCAGTCGACGGTTTGTGGCCCACACGCAAGCGCAGCTGGTGCCATCGGAGGTGGGCCTGATTATAGGAGAAATCGCTTAGGGAACTGAGCGTCCCTCATCCTTCAACAACTTGGGCTATCGGATGATGCGTCTGGCGCTCACGTGATGCTCGCCGTCCGCTATGTCGGACACTGATATCGCGGCAACGCAACTCCGAGTCCTGGCAGAGAGGGCGGCCGATCGTGGGAGGTACGTCGGCGCATGTTCGAAAGACTGCCAGAAACGGTGCCCCACTCAGGCGATTCGCGTCGACCCAACGCATACGCGGAGACAGCAGCGCTGGCGGAAGTATCTTTAGCAATGACGCCGCCCGCATAGACCATCAAACGCTGGTCGGATGGGACGATTCAAGTGTAGAGCTACATGGCACGCGCAGGCACCTGTTTCGTGCGGGTGCCGCAAACTCGGATCCGTTCACCGCCGATTGACAGTACAGACTAGCGATCATGCTGGGCGTTAAACTTGGACACCGCTAGCGAACACGAGCCCCATTCGGAACATCGCCGTTGAAACCGACGAGCACAGAGCCATCGCCGGATCCGACCGACGCCGCCAGTATCATTCCTTCGGATCGCAGTCTGCGTATTCTTCGCGGCTTGAGGTTGGCTATAACAGCAACCTGACTGCCGACGAGCGCACTGGGCTCATAGACATTTCCGATCCCAGCCAGAACCTGACGAGTTTCGAAGCCTAGATCCAACACCAACCGAAGCAGCTTGTCGGTGTCTTTGACCATTTCGGCTTCGAGAACGGTGGCGACTCGAATGTCGAGTCTCGCGAACTCGGCCGCGGTAACCGCCGGCTCCAGCTGGGTGACCTCGGTAGCTGACTGAGAATCTTCGCCGGATCCAGAAGACTCCAGCGCTGCTTCCAGCACGGCGTAGATACGCTTCGCATCGATCCTGGGGAACAAGGCGTTACCTCCCGGAAGCTGTTGGCCTACGGCCTCAACTCCCCACCTCAGGCTGCTCAGAGCCACTTCCGAGACTTCGCCAGAAAACCCCAGCTGGCTCCAGATGGCTTGCGCGGTTCGCTCGACGAGGTCATCGCCACCGCCCAGGACTACTCCAGTTACGCAGACAACTACGAATGGGTCGTCGGCGGTGGGGTACTCAACCACGAGCGCGACGAGGAGCGGGCTCGCGACCTGTTCGAGATCTTCCTGCGAATCGAACGAAGCGCCAGCGTCGTGAAGGGCATTCTTGATCTCTGGACGGTCGTCGAATACCAGCGCCAGAGTCCGGAGTTCGCCTCGGCCGTGTCGACCACCGACTGCATCAGGCAGATCGAGAACGACGGCCGACCGAACGAGCGCCGCCTCCCGGTCGGGACGGGCAGCGGCTATCTGTGGCGTGCGGTCACACTGTCGACCTACGTTCAGGACGAAGGCGGCGTCATCACCGAGTTCGAGACAATAGGGCTCAGCCGCCGTTTTCCCAGGATGCTGGGATGGATCATCGAACCGATCGCGCGGCGGCTCGGTCGTGGCAGCGCTGCCGACAGCCTGCGGCAGCTGCGCCGCGCCGTGACGGGTGACGTGCAGGAGGCTACGCGGAACGGGGCGGACGTCGTGTCGGTGCCACTCCCTTCGTTCTGGTGCAGCCAGTGAGCGCGCATCCACTTTGGCGCGAGGTTTCCTCGTTGTACCCGGCACGCACGGCGAGTCGTCTCCGCAGGATCACTTATCGGTGGCGAATCGGGGCCAATCCGCCGGTCGGCGGCAGCGGGACGCTGGGAAAACGCTGCGACTCCGATTCACTCGAGGCGCGCGTTCGTAGAGCGGAGCCGCTGGCGCGTTCTTGCCTTGGGCGCAGAGCCCGGATGGACCACTGCCTCGGTCTACCAGCGGACCACGCGTTCTTCGGTGCTACGAAGCACTCGAAAACGCGCGAGCGTTTGCGAATTCGTAGCTCGACAGAACACAATAGCAGCGGAGGTTAGATTAGATGGCGAGACGACTTTGGGTGAATGGGCTGCTCATCTCGAGCCTCTTGATGGCGGCTGGCGCGCACGCACAAACGGACCTGCCGTTTGAGGTCGAGCCCGTTATATCATTCGACGAGCCATGGGCCCTGGCCTTCCTGCCAGACGGCCGCATGCTGGTGACGGAAAAAAAGGGCAACCTCTTCATCGTCACCCAGAACGGTGAGAGCCAGGACGTCGATGGCGTGCCGGACGTCGCCTACGGCGGCCAGGGCGGCCTGGGCGACGTCGCGCTGCATCCGGATTTCATCGAGAACAACGTGATCTACCTGAGCTACGTCGAGTCGGGTGTGGGCGGCCATACGCGTGGCGCAGCTGTCGTCCGGGCAGTACTGAACCAGACCGAGGGCGACGGAGAACTGTCCGACGTCGAAGTTATCTGGCGCCAGTATCCCAAGGTCGTCGGCTTCGGCCACTACGGGCACCGGCTGTTGTTCGACGACGAGGGGTACCTGTGGATCTCGTCCGGAGACCGCCAGAAATTCACGCCGGCCCAGGATATGCAGACGAACCTCGGCAAGGTGCTGCGATTGCACGACGATGGTTCGGTTCCGGACGACAATCCTTTCGTCGACTACTTCGACGTGAACCCGCTGGTCGACGATGATGGGGTCTATGGGGAGATCTGGTCGCTGGGCCACCGCAATGTGCTCGGGCTGGCTCTCGATCTCGAGGGTCAGATCTGGGACATCGAAATGGGGCCGAGGGGCGGCGACGAGTTGAACCTGGTCAAGCCTGCAACGAATTACGGTTATCCGACCGTCTCCGAGGGCGACCACTACGACGGGCGTGAGATACCGGACCACGATACGCATCCGGAGTTCGAGAGACCGGCCGTTTCGTGGAATCCCGTGATTTCGCCGGGTGACCTGATGATTTATCGTGGCGACCTGTTCTCCGACTGGCGCGGCGATGCATTCGCGGCCGGGCTCTCGTCGCAGGCGATCGTGCATGTCGAGCTCGACGGCGCGGATGCCCGCGAGGTCGATCGTTACGATATGGGTGCGCGAATTCGCAGCATCGTCGAGGGACCAGACGGTGCCATCTGGGTCCTGGAGGACGACGAGGACGAAAGTACCGGGCGCTTGCTCAAACTCACACCGAAGAGCTGAAACCCGGGACAACTCCTGGCCCAGCCGCCACGGGCAGCCCAGTACTGAGGACCTTGTATCTTGATTTCGGACGGTCTATCTAGAGTCCGTCCACCCGCCGACGACAGCTCGAGAGGACCTTGGCCACCCAGGCCGTCTGATAGCTGGGGCGTCGTTGGCGGCTCGTCCGTGAGCCCGTACAGTTGCCAGGGGGTGCGACCCCGTATCTGCAAGGCCGGGCCAAGACGGACTCGTCTGACCTGGAGGTTCGCATGACATCGACTCCGATTTTCGTGGGCATCGACATCGCGAAGGCCGACTTCGTGGTGGCCTGCCGCCCGGCGGGCACGTCGTGGACGACACCGAATGCGGCCGCGGGCATCGCGGCCACTGTCGACCGTCTCCGCGCCCTGGCGCCGCGCCTCATCGTCCTGGAAGCGACCGGCGGCTACGAAACCGCGCTCGTCGTGGCGCTCGCCGCAGCGGCTCTCCCCGTCGTCGTGGCGAATCCGCGCCAGGTGCACGACTTCGGCAAAGCCACGGGGCAGCAGGCGAAAACGGACCGCCTCGATGCGCAGCTGCTCGCGCTCTTTGCCGAACGGGTGCAGCCCGCGCCTCGGCCGGTGCCGGATGCGGCGCTGCAGCAGCTCGCAGCGCTCAGTACCCGCCGCCGGCAGCTCTTAGACATGTTGACCGCGGAGCGCAATCGCCTGGAGCATGCGGCGGCGCCCGTGCGCCGAGAGATCACCCGGCACATCCACTGGCTCGAGCGCCGGGTCACGGCAGTCGATCGCGATCTCGATGACACGCTGCAGCAGAGCCCGATCTGGCGGGCGAAAGAAAACCTGCTCCGCAGCGCACCGGGGGTCGGGCCCGTCGTAAGCCGGACGCTCCTGACGGACCTCCCCGAACTCGGGCAGCTCACTCGCAAACAGATCGCGGCGCTCGTGGGGGTGGCGCCCCTCGCGCGCGATAGCGGCACGCTCCGCGGCAAGCGCGTCATCTGGGGCGGTCGCGCGCCGGTCCGGGCTGTGCTCTATATGGGTGCGCTGGTCGCGGCCCACCGCAATCCGGTGATTCGCGCCTTCTACCGGCGGCTCCTGGCCCTGGGCAAACCCAAGAAGGTCGCCCTCGTCGCGTGTATGCGGAAGCTCTTGACCATCCTCAACGCGATGGTGCGGACCAACACGAGGTGGCAGGAAGTGAGTCACCCGGACCACGCTTGACTTTCGAGACAGTTGCTATCAGTCGCGAGCCAGCCCGAACCCACGCGCGTGGGTCAGTTGGTCGGCACCAGCCGCCGCAGTTCCTCGACTCAGTTTTCGACGAGGACGACACCAGCCGGCGCTGACATGTCCTCGGTGCCTTCGCCTTCCTCGATGATCAGGAAGCGCTGACCGTCTGGCGCCACGTCATGGGCTCGCCCGGTAAATCCCGGACAACGCGGCGCTTCTGGGAGTCCGAGTCGTTCGGTACCGGAAAGACAACAGCGTATTGCGTGAGGCGCAAGCGACGTACCTGTTTAGGAAAACCGAGAAGGGCTGGCAGGTGGTCGCACATCTCGGGCATGCGTCCAGCAAGTACTGAAGTGCGCCAGCACAAACTGCTAGGGCCTCTCCGGAGAGATCCAAAGGTCTTCATAATCGGTATACTCGCGCGGAACGGTGACGGCGGCGCCTGTCTTACTCGAAGAAGTCGGAGCCGCGCAATGCACGGGAACCGATGGGGGGACCGACATGGCAATGACCCTTTCCGATACGGATATCTTGAGCCGGGACATCGACGGCGTCCCGCGGCATATCAATCACATCGTCTCTCCCTATCGCCCGGCCGGCGGTGTCGCCTCCGTGCCGCGGGATCTTGCACTCGCCTATCTAACAGGCTGCTGAAGAACCCGGGTGATCGGGCCGTTTTCTAAGGATCATGCGAGTCACCACCGACCGACAACGGTGCGCACGGCTGTGCGCTGGCCCCGATCAAGGGGCCGGCGACACGCGCGGCCGGTGATCAGGGACACCTCGCCTCCAGATTCCGCAGCCGGACCAAGTTATAGACCGTGGCGGCGAAGGTAAGCTGCCAATCCACGAGGGCGACACCGCGATGCCGGAGTTTGCGCAAGCCGCCGACGGTCTTCATCCAGCCAAAGACCTGTTCTACGAGTTTCCGTTTCCGCTGACTGACGTGATAGCCCGCATGCCGCGTGGTCCGGCCATCGATCGCACTCCAGCGGACCTTCTGAGCAACGTGGGGCGTGACGGCCCGGATACGGACAGCGGCCACAAAGCTTGCCACATCGTAGCCCTTGTCCGCCCCGACCGTGCTGCCCGGCGGCGCGCTGGCCTCCAGCAACAGCGCCGCTGCCTCGCGTTCGGCGGTCCCCGTCGCGTGAGTCGCGCAGACGTTGGCGACAAGTCCCTGTCGATTGTCCAGCAGCACGTGGCCCAGATACGCCAGCTTGGCTTCCTTCCCCTGGCCCTTCCGAGGCAGCATCGCCTCCGGATCGGTCGTCGACTGGTGCGTGTCGTTGCGCCGCCGCTCCCCGTGGAAGTTGACCGTGGGATTCCCGGGGTCATCGGGCGGGTCGCTCTCCGCCGCGTCCCGGCACCGAAAGCTCTTCAGGCTGGCCCACGCTTCCAATTGGGTCCCATCCACAGTGAAGTGTTCGTCCGAGAGCAGCCCGGCCGCCCGCGCGTGGGCCTGCACCGCATCAAAGAAGGCGGCCGCGAGATCGCCCGCCAGCAGCCGGTCGCGATTCTTGGTAAACGTGGTGGGATGCCAAACCGGGTCGTCCAAATTCAAGCCCACGAACCAGCGGAACAGCAGGTTGTAATTGAGCTCTTCCATCAGCAGCCGCTCGCTCCGCACCGTGTAGAGCACCTGCAGCAACAACGCGCGCAGCAGCTGTTCCGGCGGGATCGACGGACGCCCTGTGTTGGCGTACAGGCCGGCGAACCTGCGCGACATCGTTCTCAGCGCTTCGTCCGTCAGCGCGCGAACCGCGCGGAGCGGATGGTCGGCTGGCACGCGCTGTTCCGGCGACAGGTAGCTGAACATGTGAGTGCTTTGCTCATCGTGTCCGCGCATGATGGGGCTCCCTTCAGCGGTGTTGGGAGCATGGTAGTACGCCGGGATCGATCTGTCGATCCCATTTCACGGAGTTTTTCAGCAGCCTGCTAGACCGCCTCTCGTCGATCGTGAAACCCGACCGCGCCGCGATTCTGCTGGTCGACCCCGACACGGGCGCGATCGTGCCTCGAGCGGTGCGCCCTGCCGGCGCCTACTCATCAGTATCCGAGTTTGCCAGCTCGACGGTCGTGCGTCAGGCGATGGAGGCGCGTGACGCCTTCATCGTGCATGACGTGCGAATGGATTCGCGCCTGCAGGACGCGGCCAGCGTATTGCTCGCCGGTGTTCGTTCGGTGATTTGCGTGCCGCTGCTCGGGCGATCTGGAGCGATTGGTGCGCTGTATGCGGACAAGCTCGGTCTGGAGCAGTTCGCTCCAGACCTGGCCGAGTATGCATCGGCATTCGCTGGGCACGCGGCGGCGGCGCTGGAGACGGCTCAGTTGTACGACGATCGTGAGCGGCACTTTCGCGCGACGCTCCAGGCGTTTGCGAAGGCGATTGACGCCAGGGATCGCTACACCGCCGGGCATTCAGAGCGCGTGACGGCGTATACGCTCGTGCTTGCGCGCCAGAGCGGTCAGCACGCGACGGAGTTTGAAACGATCCGCCGCGCGGGTCTCCTGCACGACATTGGCAAGGTCGGTGTGCCGGATGCGGTGTTGCTGAAGCCGGGTAAGCTGGATGCTGCCGAGCGCACGCTTATCGAGGCACACGTCACTATCGGATACGACATGCTGGTCACGCTGCCATTCCTGGGCGCGTCGCTCCCGGCGGTGAGGGGCCATCACGAACGGTGGGACGGTGCGGGCTATCCGGACCGGCTGGCCGGCCTGGGCATTCATCCGCACGCGCGTTTGATGGCGGTGGCCGACAGCTACGATGCGATGACGTCGGCGCGTCCCTACCGGGCGGCGCTGTCAGCAGAGGAGGCGGCGCGACGCCTGCGGGCCGACAGTGGCACGCAGTTCGACCCTGCGGCGGTCGCCTTGTTTGATGTCGTCGAGCAGGAGTTCGCGGCCCTCCATCAGGCCCCCGACGCGCCAGCGGCGCGGGCGCAGCTACTGCGTCCCATCGACTGACGGGGCAGGCGCCGGGGTGGCACCGTCGATCTGCCAGGTGTCGCCGTTCTTACGCTGCGTAATCAGGTCGTGGTGTTCAGCGGTCGTTTGGCGCGCCCCTGAGTTCGGTGTGCAGGTGTGGGCGCTGCGGAGCTCAACGTGAGCCAGCGCGGCGTCGGTGGGATTCATCTCGATCTGCATACCGGTAAAGATCACCTCGTAGACGAGACAGTCATCGAACGAGCGCTGCATGGTCAGCTCGGTCTCGCGTGGCAGTGTTGGAAAGACCTCCCTCACGCCGGGGAGGTCACGGTTGCGATAGGCGGTGCGGAACCGTTCCATGGCCGTCTCGATATTCGCCGCCTCCTGTGACGTTGTGTCCTGCGGTTCTGCCGTCAGCCAGGGGATTGCGACCACCGCCGCGACGATCAACGCGCCCGCCGCCGAGCCCATCAAGACCCATCTGTTCGAAGGCGCGCGTTGCGGCACCTGTGACCGCGGCGCGTCGGCCGCGCTTGCTCGAGGCGTTTCAGGTCGTCTCTCTCGCGCGACCCGCTCTGGGGCGGCGGGCCGTGCGGCCATCGCGATCGGTCGCGCCCCCCCCGGCGGCTTCGTTCTTTAACTTCAACTTCAGGGGAGAAGCTGCAGGCGCGTCGGCCTTCGGAGATGACTCATCAGCCGGAGTTGGCGCGGCGGTTGGACTGGAACCGGACGCCGTGCGGGACCTCCGCGCGTGCGTGGTGGGCGTGACGACCGTTTCGTCGAAACGCGCCGCGCCAGTCACGACGTTGATCGTCGGTTCAGGCGGTGACACCTCCGCCGGTGCCGCCCGCCGGATGACCACAGTGTGGTCGTCCGCCGCCGGCGTGGCCTCCTGCCCGCCGAGGATCGCCGTGCGCATTTCAGTCAGATCCTGGAAGCGCCTTTCGGGCGCCTTTTCGAGCGCGCGCATGACCACCCGCTCCAGCGCGGCCGGTAGTCCGGGGGAGATCTGGGCGAGCGAGGGCGGGTCCTCGTGCGGTAGCCGATGCAGCAGCCCGTCGTCGAGGCCCCCCTTGAACGCCTGCCGGTAGCTCAGCAGCTCGTAGGCCACCGAACCCAAGGAAAAAATGTCGCTTCGATGGTCCACGGGCCGTCCGAGCATCTGCTCCGGCGACATGTAGTTCAGCGATCCCATGAGTGAGCCGTCCTGCGTCATGGCGGACCCTTCGATACGGGCGATACCGAAGTCGAGAATCCGCACGACGCCCTCTCGGTCGACCATGATGTTCGCGGGTTTGATGTCCCGATGTACGATGCCGGCGCGATGGGCAAAGGCGAGGCCGGCGCAGATCTGCTCGAGGTACGAACGCTTGTCTGACAGCGGAAGCGCGCGCCGCGAATGGATGATCTCCGCGAGCGATTCGCCGTCGACAAATTCCATCGCCATGTACGGCTGGTGGTCGTGCTCGCCGCTGGCATAGACCGTGATGATGTTCGGGTGACGCAGCGCGGCAGCCGCTCGGGCCTCTCTGAGGAATCGGTCGAGGACTTCCTTGGCTCGGATTTCCTCGCGAATGACCTTGATCGCGACCTGGCGGCCCAACTCCGGATCGCGGCCGAGGTAGACGGTGGCCATTCCCCCGGAGCCAAGCTGGCGGAGGACCTCGAAGTTTCCGATGTGCGACGGCAGGCTGGCCATATGTCGTTCGGCAAAAAACGGACTAGCTACCCCGCATCGTTCGGTACCAGTTCGACGACGATTGTCGTGGCGTTGTCCGGACCGCCGCGTGAGTTGGTTTCGTCGAGGATGGCGCGGCAGATCTCGTCGAGCGATTGCCCGTGTGCGGAGACGAGCGTGGCGATCTCGGCATCGGTGAGGACCCCGTGCACGCCGTCGGAACACAGGACCAAGCGGTCGCCTGCGCTGATCTCCATCTCGTGGATATCAACCGCCATGTCGGCCTGGCCGGAGACGGCCCGGGTCACGACGTGGCGAAGTGGATGCGTGCGTGCGGCTTCCGCGTCGATGAGCCCCTGCTCAACCTGTTCGGCTACCAGCACGGCCACATGAAGACGATTCGCCAACCCTGACAGACGGGGATCAAGACCCACCGGCCAGGTCTTGTCGGTGTCGCTGGCGGACTCCCGGATGAATTCGGTGGCCGCTTCCGCGATTGTGGCCGAGGCCAGTTCACCGCCCGCGTGCCCACCCATGCCGTCAACGACGGCAAAGAAACCGAGGTCGGCATCTGCGACGTAGCGGTCTTCGTTCTTCGTGCGCACGCGCCCAGGATCGGTCCCGGCTCCGAACCTCAATTGCATGGTTCAGAGAATACAAGCGTGGCGCGCCAAGAGAAAGCGAGGCGCGTCAACGCTCGCCCCATTTCAGCTTCTCCCTGAGCACTTCGAAGTAGCCCCGCGCGGGGGCTTTCACGAGACGCAGGACCTGTTCGGACTTTCGCACCTGCACGGTGTCGCCGTCGTTCAGCGGATAGCCCGACTGCCCATCGTATGTCACGAAGACCTCGTCTGGCCCGCTGTCCGCGTGTGCCCGGACCTCGACTAAGGCGCTGCCGGGAATGACCACAGGCCGGTTTGTGAGCGTGTGCGGCGCGATCGGCGTGAGCACGAGCGCGTTCACCATCGGATGCACGATTGGGCCGCCCGCCGCGAGGTTGTAGGCAGTCGAGCCAGTGGCGCTGGCGATGATCAGCCCGTCCGCCTTCACTCGCGTGACGAATCCTCCGCTCACCGAGACAGAGAGTTCGATGGCGCGGGAGAGCGCCGTCTTGGTGAACACGACGTCGTTCAAGACGATGCGCGAGTCCACCTGCTGGCCTTGTCGGTAAGCGTCGGCCGCCAGCATCGCCCGCGTGTCGATCGAGGCTGTGCCGGCCAGCACCCCTTCAAGAGAGGACGTCAGTTCGTCGATGCGGATCTCCGTCAGAAATCCGAGACTGCCGAAATTCACACCGAGGATCGGGACGTCGCGGCCCGACTGGGCGATCCGGGCCGCCATCGAGAGCAGCGTGCCGTCGCCGCCGAGCACGATGACGAGGTCAACCTCCCGTGGTAGCGCGTCCCGCGACATGGTCGTGGCGCCATGCGCGGTGTCGCCCGCAAGTGTCGCGGTCTCGCGTTCGTACAGGGCTTCGATATCGCGCTCGCGCAGCCACGGACCGAGTCGCGCCACGTGCTCAGACGCTGCCACGAGGCCCTGCTTCGCAACGATGCCAACGCGTTGAATAGTCATGGCTGCAAGTGGAGGAGGAACTCGGCGTTGCCCTTCTGACCGGTAATCGGCGAAGGCGTTGACGCCGCCCGAGTCAATCCTACTGCAGCAGCCGCGACTCGGATCTCTTCGACCACTCGCGCGTGGATTGCCGCATCGTGAATGACGCCCTTGCCCACCTCCGCGCGGCCGGCCTCGAACTGCGGCTTCACAAGGACGATAACGTCAGGGTCTGCGCGCAGCAGCGGCGGGATCACTGGAAGAATCTGCCGCAGCGAGATGAACGAGACGTCGATGCACACGAGGTCTATCGGTCCCGGCAGATCGGCCAACGTCAGGCGTCGCGCGTTGAAGTGTTCGATGATCACGACGCGTGGGTCGCTGCGGAGCTTCCAGGCGAGCTGGCCGTGGCCGACGTCGAGGGCCACGACGCGAGGCGCACCTCGTTGTAGGAGCACATCGGTGAATCCACCGGTCGATGCACCGATGTCGAGCGCATCCCGCCCATCGACCGCAATATCGAACGTGTCGAGCGCGTGCGCGAGCTTCACGCCGCCGCGCCCGACGTACGGATGGTCGGGGCCGAGGACGGTGACGTCAGCGTCCGATTCGACGTGAGTGCCTGCCTTGCCGATGACCTGCCCATCGACGCTGATTTGCGCCGCCATGATCAAGGCGCGTGCGCGTTCGCGCGAGGGGGCGAGTCCCTTCTGTGTCACCAACTGATCGAGGCGAATCTTGGGCGTCAATTCGACCTGTGCACAATCCAGCGACCGATCTGCAGGAGCCGCGATTCCGGAAGATTCGCCTGGTGCAACGCGCTTTCCGCGCGCTCCAGACATTCAGCCGCCATCCGGCGTGCAGACGCAAGACCGTAGAGCGCCGGATACGTCGGTTTGCCGGCCGCGACGTCCTTGCCGGCCGTCTTGCCCAGATGTGCTGAGACACCCTCCACATCGAGAATGTCATCGACGATCTGAAACGCGAGGCCGAGTTCAGCAGCTGCGGCGTCAATGTGCTCGATGGTGCCGTCGTCGGCGCCGCCCATGATCGCGCCCGCTACGGCCGACACACGGATGAGCGCGCCAGTTTTCTTGGCATGCATGACGCGCAGGTCATCGGCGTCGGGTGGAGGGGTGTCTCGGCCGTGTGGGCCGGAGGCACTGGAATGAAGGTCAATGGCCTGTCCCCCGACCATGCCGATCGGGCCTGCCGCGGTCGCAACGAGGCCAACGACGCGGAGCTTGCGCGCGACCATCGCCGCGTCTGTCGCGTGCGGCGCGCGGGCGAGCAGCGCAAAGGCTTCAGTGAGCAGGCCGTCACCTGCGAGGATGGCCATACCTTCGCCGGCCACCACGTGCAGGGTCGGTCTGCCCCGGCGCATCGTGTCGTCATCCATGGCAGGCAAATCGTCGTGCACGAGCGAATAGGTGTGGATCAGCTCCAGAGCGCAGGCAGCGGGCATCGCGAACTCACGGCGCCCCCCGACGGCGTCCGCGCTCGCCAGGCAGAGCACCGGCCGGAGCCGCTTACCGCCCGCCGTGACGCTGTAGCGCATCGCATCAGCGACCACTGATGGACAGTCCGGAGGGGTAGGGAGGACGTCGGCCAAGGCCGCTTCGATCTCTGCGCGGCTCGCGTCGAGGTAGTCCGGAAACGGCGAATCCAGACCCTCTACTCCTTGGCGGAGGACGGGCGGTCGCCGTCTTCTGTCAGTGTCGCGGGAGCCGATGTCAGTTCCCCGCGTTCGTTGAGGACTTCGATGCGGCGTTCCGCTTCCTCAAGGCTGGAGTGGCAGAAGCGGGACAGCTGTACGCCACGCTCGTAGAGCTGCAGCGACGTTTCGAGCGGTAGGTCGCCGTCCTCGAGTTTCTTGACGATCGATTCGAGTTCGGCGATGGCCGCCTCGAAGTCCTTAATCGTGGGATCTGTTGATGACATCGCAGTCCAATTCACCTTGTGCCAGTGTGACGCGTAGACGGTCGCCCGTGGCAACCGCCGCCGAGTCGCGGATGACGACCGTACGGTCCGCGTTCCAGCAGACAGCATAGCCCCTGCCGAGTACGGCCAACGGGCTCAGCGCGTGCAGCCGCGCGGCCGCACCGCGCAGGCGCCTATCAGCGCCGTGCCGCACGTGCGCGCTCGCGCCAGCGAGCTTGCCGTCAGCTTCCACGAGTCGTGCGCGGACGCGGCCGAGACGTCGACGAAGGTCGAACGTCTCTAGCCCCAACCGCAGTGACTGGTAGGCGCGCTCGCGCGTCGCCACATGCGCGCGAAGACCCTGTCGCAGCTGGTGGCTGAGCTCGGCGGCGTGGCGTCCACGCATCGCGACGCGGCCCCGTACGCCCGCGTAGCCCGGCCCCGCCAATAGGGCTCGCAGCCGCGACTCGTGGCGGCGCAGGCCCGTGTCGAGGCTCGTGTTCAGGCGATGTGCCAGTCGATCGATACGTGCTTCGACGTCGTCCTTCTTGGCGACGACCATCTCGGCAGCTGCAGAGGGCGTGGGTGCGCGGAGGTCGGCGACGAAATCCGCGATCGTGACGTCGGTCTCGTGGCCGACTGCCGAAATCGTCGGCACCGGACATCCTGCGACCGCACGCGCGACGACCTCGTCGTTGAAGGCCCAGAGGTCCTCGATCGAACCTCCGCCGCGTCCGACAATGACGACGTCAACGCCGGGAACCTGGCCGATCGCTGCCAGGGCTCGCGCGATGTCCGGCGCAGCACCGTCACCCTGAACGCGGGTCGGGCGGAGCACGATGTGCGCGTTCGGATATCGCCGTCTGAGGACCTGGATGATGTCGCGGACGGCCGCCCCGTCGAGCGACGTGACGACCCCGATTTTCCGCGGAAGCGCTGGAAGGGGACGCTTCCGGGCCGGGTCGAAGAGGCCCTCGGCCAAGAGACGTTGCTTGAGTTTGTCGAAGGCGAGCTGCAGCGCGCCGAGTCCTTCCGGTTCGAGATGCTCGCAGACGATTTGATACTCGCCTTTAGGGTCGTACACGCTGATTCGGCCACGTACCACCACGCGTAGTCCGTCGCGCGGCTCGAACCGGAGCCCACGCACGGCAGATCGGAACATGACACCCCTGAGCTGTGCGCCGCCGTCCTTGAGCGTGAAATACATGTGGCCGGTATTCCAGACGCGACTGTTCGACAGCTCGCCTTCGACCCAAACCTCGATATACCGATGCTCGAGCAACGCTCGGATCTGTCCCGTCAGTTCCGAGACCGTCAGAATGCGTCGTGCCGAGGGTATGTCCGATGTTGGCACAGCAGCGGCCGGTGTGGCCGCAGGCACCGCCGCTCCTGGCGCGGTCGCCGCTGGTGGATCCGGCTCGTCGAAGGGCAGGTCAAACGGAGAGTTCATGTGCATCCGCCGTTTCCGTTAACTCGCGTTCCGAGCAGCTAATGCGCGTAATCCGCGTCGCCCGGCCCGTTTGCTCGTCGGCTTCGATCACCGCGCCGTTCAGTCTGGGGTTGCCGGTGGCTGGCTCGAATCTCGATGGCATCGCGGTGAGAAAACGCCCGAGCGACGGATCCACCTGCATGCCGATGATCGAATCGTGTGGACCCGTCATGCCAGCGTCGGTCAGATATGCCGTTCCATTCGGCAGGAGCCGTTCGTCGGCGGTTTGCACATGCGTGTGGGTGCCGAGGACGGCGGTGACCTTGCCATCCAGATGCCAACCCAGCGCCATTTTCTCGCTGGTGGCCTCCGCGTGGAAGTCCACGATGATGATTCTCGTCTGGTGGCGGATCTGTTCGATTTCCTGGAGCACAACCGCGAAGGGATCGTCGATGTTGAGCATGAAGACCCGACCCATCACGTTGATGACGCCGACGGCGCGACCGTCCCCGGTCTGGGCCACGTACGCGCCACGACCAGGTACGCCGGCGGGGTAGTTCGCAGGGCGTATCAGTCGCGGTTCGGTGGCGATGTACGGGATCGCCTCCTTCTTGTCCCAGATGTGATTTCCGGAGGTCATCACGTCCACGCCCCATTCCAGGAGCGTGTCGCCGATGTCCTTCGTGACACCGAAACCCGCCGCGGAGTTCTCAGCATTGGCGATGACGAGATCGATGCTGTGGCGGTCGATCAGCCCTCTCAGGCCTTTCCGAATGAGTTCTCGGCCCGGCCGGCCAACGATGTCTCCGACGAAGAGAATGTTCATAGAGTGGTTTCACGTTTCGCAGGGCCTGGATTCAGGACTAGCAGCCCGTGGCAAAAGTCCGTCTGCATTCGACGAGCGACGCATCCTCGCGACCTGCGTTACTCCTCCCTCAAATACAGGCGGTATTTTCAGTCGTCGCGCCTTGTCCGCGAGGCGCTTCGCTCGTCTAGCGCGGATTTCAGCAGTACCTGGGAGAGGGTCATGGCCCCGCTCGTGAAATCCGCGTTAGGTGCGACGCCCGGACTTTCACCACGGACTGCTAGGTCAATGGCGGCCTTCATGATGCCACACGGGTCCAGCGCCGGCTCTGACCGCACTGCTCGCGGAGTTGCGTCTGTGAGTCGACTCCAAAGACTGGTGTCAGTTGGCCCGCGGAGTTCAGAAGCAAAGTTATATATGAGTAGATAAAATGATGTATAACTACTCAAATAGTGTTATGATTTGTCTTCAGATGGGCATGGAGCCCTGGTCGACTCGTGCTTATCCGGTTGTTTCAGCTAACCCTATATCTTGCGATCAGCCTGGGGGGCGCACGTCCTGCGCGCCGCGAATCCGTCGGGCGGGCGTGGGCGTCCGTCCGGTCCCCAGGCCCAGCAGGGTCTGAAAGGCGGCCATCGGGTGCCGCCGCCGATTGTGCCGAAACACGAACTCATCGAGGTAGACCTGTAGTTGCGCCTTGCTGACGCCGTGGTGCGTGCCAATCAACCACTGTTGGCAATTGCCGATGACGCGGTCGGCCAAAGGCACGACGGAGGGCACCCCCCTGTGCAGGGCGCTCCGGATCGGTTGCGGGCGGGCGACGTGTCTCACGTCAGCGGCCTGGAGCCCATCGAAACTTTTCAGCCCGTCGGTGTAGACCGTCGCCCCCGGCGCAATGTGGTGAGTGACGAACGCGAGCATCGTCGATTGTTTGAAGTTCGGGATCACGGACATGCGGACCCGACCCGACCGATCCCCGCGTCGTTCCACCGCCACCAGCACCAGCGCGGCTTTCCGCCCCTTGAGTTGGCGACTGCCGCGCAGGCCGGCCTGGGGCGCGCCCACCCAGGTGTCATCGATCTCCACGTCGCCGTACAAGGGCTCCCGCCCCGCGTTCACCATCGCGCGCCGCAGCTTGTGCAACAGCAGCCACGCCGTTTCGTACCGCCGCAGGCCCAACTGCCGCTGCAGCAGGAGCGCCGAGAGGCCCCGCTTGTCGGTAACCGTCAAATAGGCCGCCCAGAACCACACCAGGAGCGGCGTCTTCGTGTTGTGGAGAATCGTCCCGGCGGTCAGCGACACCTGATACCGGCACGCCGCACATTGCCAGCGCCGGTGTGTGGTCAGGCGATAGCCGCGCGCGTGCCGGCACCGGGGACACACAAAGCCGTCCGGCCAGCGGCACGCCGCCAAGTAGTCCTGACAGGCCTCGGCGGTCGCAAATTGCCGCTGAAACTCCCGGAGATTCTTCGGAAACGACGGGCGCGCCACGCCGATACACTACCGGTGGTGGCTTGCTGAAACAACCGGATAAGCACGGGTCGACTAGACAACGATGCGAAGAGGAGAAGAACCAATGGCCATTGTTCGAGCGAATCCGTTTCATGAATTCGCGACCTTGCAGGACCGGGTGGACCGTCTTTTTGGTGGGGTGCTCCCGGCCAACGAGGGCGGGACGAGCGGTACCTGGGTCCCGCCGGTAGACATCTACGAAACCGACAACCACGATCTCGTCATTACAGCTGACCTGCCGGACGTCACACGCGAAGAGATCGAGGTCACCGTCGAGCGGCACGCGTTGATCCTGAAGGGGACCCGCAAGGCACCGAGCGACGTCAAGGAAGAACAGTTCCGCCGGGTCGAGCGTCGATATGGCACGTTCAGCCGCTCATTCACCTTGCCGGAGACTGTCGATGCCAGCAAAGTGAGCGCCGAGCACAAGAATGGCGTGTTGACGGTGAGATTGCCGTTCCGCGAGGAATCCAAGCCACGGGCAATTCGCGTCGAAGTCGCGGCGTGACAGGCGGGTTCGGGGACTGGGGATCGGGGACCGATTGCGCCCCGGCCTCGGTCCATCCGCTCCCGGGCACCACATTGCTCAGTCTGCCCCCCTTGCCCCCTGTGCTAGTCTCGTTATCCATGGACACCGTCGATGTTGTAGAGCACACTGCTGAGCCGGACGCGCCGCGAGAGCCCCGTCCGAAGGCTGAACCGATCCTGAGCCGCTTCTTGTTTGTTGACGTGGCTGCCATGCGGGCCAAGCAGCTGCGGCGCGGCGCTCTGCCACGTCTGGACGACGATCCGCACTCGTCCGAGGCACACCGCCCCGACCCTCTCAAGGCCGAGCGGATCGCGATGGAGGAAGTCCGTCGCGGGCTCGTGCTCTATGACGTGGTGCCGGCGACTGAAGACGAAGACTGACAAGGTCGTACGACACCGCTCCTGCATCTGATAGTCTCGGCGGCATGCCCACCTGCCGCATCCCTCTCGCGCTTCTCCTAGCGGCCTGCCTGCTGACGCCCGCGGCTGCCCAATTCCGCCAGCCACCGCCGTATCGCATTCTCGTGACGAATGACGACGGGCTGCGCACGCCGGGGATCGCCGCGCTCGCGCAAATTCTCCAGGCAATCGGCACGCCGGTCATCGTCGCCCCGTCAGAGAATCAGAGCGGAGTCGGGCACGCGATCGTGACGACTGACGCAGTGGTTCGCGAGGACGTGACGCTTGCCAACGGTCTCACCGCCATCGGCTTGACGGCGACGCCGGCCACGACGGTGAATATCGCGCTCAGGAATATAGCCACTCCGCTCCCGGATCTCGTCGTCGCCGGTATCAACCGTGGACACAATATTGGGCTTTCCGCGTACCTGTCGGGCACGGTGGCTGCCGCGCGCGAGGCCGCAGCCCATGGGGTGCCGGCGATCGCTGCGTCCTTGCCCGCAACCGCTACGGCGGCGGACCTGGCTTTTGCTGCCGAGGAAGTGCTGGGTGTCGCCCGCCGGGTGAAACAGTACGGCTTGGCGCCTCGCACGTTCCTGAATGTCAACGTGCCTGAAGCTGCCCCCAGCGGTGGCTATATGGGTTACATGATCACTGTGCAGGGCACGGTACGGGGCGGCGACCAACGCTTCGCAGAAACGCAGGCCCCGACGGGTCGCACCGTGTACTGGAGTGTTTTCGACGGCACGAAGAACGCGCCACAGCCGGAGGGCACCGACATCTGGGCGGTCGAGCATGGCTATACGTCAGTCACACCGATGCGGCTTGGCGAAACTGATCGGGGTCAACTGGAGACGCTGGGCGCGATCTTCGAATAAGCAGCGCCCGTCACGCTGGAACCGCTGTCACGCGGGACGCTGCGTGTGCCAGTCGGTGAGCCGCTCGTAGGCGTCGGCGGCGTTGAGCAGGGTGGGTTCGTCGAAGAGTCGGCCGGTCAATTGCAGCCCCACAGGGAGGCGTGCGGACGGGTCGGGGCCCTCCGACGGACTCACGAAACCGCAGGGCACGCTGATAGCCGGCAGGCCGACCAGATTGGCACTCACCGTGAAGACGTCAGCCAGGTACATCTGAAGGGGGTCTTCAGTTTTTTCGCCAAGGCGGAAGGGCGGCGTTGGGGTGGTGGGCATCGCCACGACATCCGTCTTCTCGAAGGCGGCGTCATAATCCTTGCGGAGCAGGGTTCGGACCTGCTGGGCTTTCAGATAAAACGCGTCATAGTAGCCGGCGCTCAGGACGTAGGTGCCAAGCATGATGCGTCGCTTGACCTCGGCTCCGAACCCCTCGTCGCGTGTCCGTCGGTACATGTCCTGTAGCCCCAGATGCCCGTCGTCGGCTGTGCGGTGCCCGTAGCGCACGCCGTCGTAGCGCGCCAGGTTCGAGCTCGCTTCCGCGGTGGCCACCAGGTAGTAGACCGGGACGGCGTACTTGGCATGGGGCAGGTCGATGTCCACAAGCTTCGCGCCCTCGCGCCGGAGCGTGTCGAGAGCCTCGTCATACGCGCGACGCACACCGACGTCGACCCCATCGGTGACAAACGCGCGTGGAACACCGATACGCAGTCCCTTCACGTTCCTGGTGAGTGCAGCCACGAAATCGGGCACCGGTTGTGGGGATGACGTGGCGTCGGCGGGATCGGGTCCGGCGAGCACACTGAGGGCGAGCGCCGCGTCTGCCACGGTGCTGCTGATTGGTCCGATCTGATCGAGCGAGGATGCGAAGGCCAGCAGGCCATAGCGTGACACGCGGCCGTAGGTGGGCTTGAGCCCGACGACGCCGCAAAACGCGGCTGGTTGGCGGATCGATCCGCCGGTGTCGGAGCCAAGCGCCAGCGGTGCGCACCCCGAGGCAACTGCCGCGGCCGACCCGCCGCTCGATCCCCCGGGTGCGCGATCCTTCGCCCAAGGATTGTGCACGACACCGTAGGCGGAATTCTCATTGGACGATCCCATGGCGAACTCATCGCAATTGGCCTTGCCGACAATGACGGCGCCAGCCGCCTCCATGCGCCGTACCGCTGTAGCGTCGTAGGGCGGGACGAACCGTTCCAGGATGCGCGAGGAGGCCGTCGTACGCATCCCGCACACGCACAGGTTGTCCTTGACTGCGATCGGTACGCCCATCAGCGGACCGGCGGGTTGACCCAGCGCCTGCTGCCGATCGATCTCCTCGGCGCGGGCGAGCGCGCGATCGGCGGTGATGAGGGTGAACGCGTTGAGCGACGGATTGACCTCCTCTATCCGTTCGAGGAACGCCCGGCACACTTCCACCGCCGACACTGTGCCGGCCGCGATCTCGTCGCGTACGACGCGCGCGCTGCTGTTCAGCATGTCAGCCGCCGATCACGCGCGGTACCCGAAACAGTCCGGCATCCGGCACTGCGTCGGGCGCGTTGCCGAGGGCCTCAGGCATCGACAACGAATCCCGCGGATCATCCGGTCGCTCGGTTTGTTGTGCGGCGTGCACATGCGCTGTCGCGGGTACACCACTCGTGTCGATCGCCTGTACCTGCTGCGCGTACGCGAGGATGTCGGCGAGCTGGCGGGTGAAGAGCACCCGTTCGTCTGCGGTGAGCTCAAGGTGGGCCAGGGCCGCAATGCGTTCCACGTCAGCGATCGTGAGGGCAGGAGACACGGTCGTCGATGCTATCATCCGCGGTCGAAGCGACGCCATGGATAACGTGTGTCATACGCTCGTCGGCGCCGCGTTCGGGGAGGCTGGTCTCAAACGGCACGCACGTTTCGGAAGCGCGACGCTTATGATCGCGGCGAATCTCCCAGACCTGGACGTCCTGGTGTTTGCCACCGACGTTCCATCGGTGGCCTTTCGCCGCGGTTGGACGCACGGTACGCTCGCGCAGTTGCTGTTGCCCATCGCGCTGACCGCGGTGGTGGTGGCCGTGGGCCGCTCCTTTCCGGCTCGTGACGACCAGACGCCGCCGCGCGCGGCGGCGTTGTTGCTGCTGTCGTATGTGGGGGTGCTCTCACACGTCGGACTCGACCTGCTGAACACCTACGGCATACGGCTGCTGATGCCGTTCGATGGCCGCTGGTTCTACGGCGACGCCGTGTTCATCGTCGATCCGTGGCTCTGGCTGGTGCTCGGCGCGGGCGTGTGGCTCACGCGTCGCTGGGGCAACCCGGCAGGTGCGCGCCGCGCACTCATCGTCGCGGCTGTCTACGTCGCGGCGATGAGTGTGACGGCTCGACTGGCGCACGATGTCGTGCATGACGCGTGGCGGACGGCGCACGGCGTCGAGCCGCGCAGTCTCATGGTCGGGCCGGCGGCCGTCACGCCGCTGCGGCGTCAGGTCATCGTTGATGCCGGCACGCACTACGAGACGGGCACACTGGAGTGGTTTCCGTCACGGGTCACCTTCGATGCAGCAACGGTGCCGAAATACGATGGCGACCCTCGAGTCATTCGGGCGAGCGAGTCGCCACATATCCGTGGCTTTCTCGTGTGGTCGCGATTTCCGTTCTGGATCCTCGAGCACACGCCCGACGGCACCCGCGTCACCGTCAGCGACATGCGCTTTGCCGGACGGGGAAGCCCGTTCGTTCAGACGGTCGTCGTTCGATGACGGCACGTCTCGGGGCGGGTTCTCGGGTGGTGATAGAGGCTCGTGACCCTGGTGTGGTGAGTTTTTCGAAAGACGTCTCTATAATCCAGAGATGCGTACCGTCGTTGCCGCGCTCGTCGCGATTGCGATCAGCTGGCCGACTCCGGCTGCGGCCTGGGGCTTTGAGGCCCACCGGTTCATCATGGACCGCGCGATTTCGCTGCTGCCCGCGGAACTTCGTCCGCTGTTCGAGGAGTACCGCGCGACGCTCGTCGAGCGTGTGGTCGATCCCGATACTTGGCGCACGGTGGGATTCGAGGAAGAGGGTAAGCATCACTTCCTGAACCTCGATTGGGAGGGCTACGGTGCGTACCCGTTCGAGGCACTGCCAAGGGATTACACGGCAGCCGTCGAGAGATTCGGGCAGGCCCGTATCGACACGAACGGGACGCTGCCTTGGCGCGTCGAAGAACTTCACGGGCGTCTGCGGCGCGCATTCGAATCGTACGGGCGGCGAGGCGTGTCCGGGCGCTTTGATCTGCTCTTCTTTTCGGCGGTCATGGCGCATTACGTGGCGGATGCCCACGTGCCGTTTCACGCGGTCCTCAATCACGACGGACAGCTCACCGGCCAGCAAGGCATCCATGCGCGCTTCGAATCGGCGCTGTTCGAGCGATATCGCGACGGGCTTGCGATCGCGCCGACTGGAATCCCGCCGATCCGGGATCCGCGTGATCTCATGTTTGAGGTGCTGACCGAGGGCACCACGCTTGTGCCGGGAATCCTTCGGGCGGACCTGGACGCGATCGGCACGCGCGATATCTATGACAACAACTATTTCGGCGCGCTGTTCGCGGCGAACCGACGCGTGCTCGAACGACGGCTCAACGAGTCCATCGCCCGGACGGCGGCGGTGATCGCTGGCGCATGGGACGCCGCCGGACGGCCTGCGGTGCCCACCGACCCGGCGCCGCTTCCCGAGCAGCAGCGGCGACGATAGCCGCGAGCCGAAGCGCGCCGCCGCGATCTCGTGAGCCTCTCACGAGGTTGTTGTGACTATCCCGACACGACGTCAGTTCGCAGTCGGCGAAGCGTGTCCAGGTTCAGCGTGTCGAACGGATCGGCCACGATGGTGCCGGGTCTACCACGTGCGTTGGTTTTTTCGGTCTCGATCAAGAGTGGCAGTCCCGCAAACCTGGGGTCGTGCAGGAGACGGCTGAACGGCGCTTCGCCCAGGTGTCCGCGCCCGATGTGCTCGTGGCGATCGACGCGGCTCCCGCACGGTTTCTTCGAATCGTTCCCGTGAAACACCCTGAGGCGTTTGATGCCGACGGTCCGGTCGAAGGCGTCAAAGGTCTGTTGATAGCCTGACGCACTGGCGATGTCGTAGCCGGATGCGAGGAGATGGCAGGTGTCGAGACAGACTCCCACCCGCGCCGAGCCCTTGAGGTGCGCAATGATCGTCGCCAGATGTTCAAACCGGTAGCCAAGCGTTCGGCCTTGCCCAGCCGTGTGCTCAAGGAGCACCAGTGCCGCGCCGCGTGGCCGCTCGCGAAAGGCCTGTGCGATCGCGTCGGCGATCAACCGTAGACCGTCGTCTTCATCGCCGGCCGTGCAGGTTCCCGGATGGATGACCACCCCCATCAGCCCGAGCGCATCCGCTCTGTCGAGTTCATCGATAAACGCGGCGATTGACTGTTCACGCAACGTGTTGAACGTCGTCGCCAGATTGATCAGATAGCTGGCGTGCGACACCACAGGGGTGATGCCGGTCTCGGCGATGCGCGTACGGAACGCCGTGACATCGCCCGGATCCAGCGGTTTCGCGGTCCATCGGCTGGCATTCTTGGAGAAGATCTGTAGCGCTTCGCATCCGTGGATGTGTGCGCGCTCCACCGCTTTTGAGACCCCCCCCGCCACGGACATGTGTGCGCCGATACGGAGCATGGTCGGCCACTATATCGCCCTCAGAGACCTACGCGCGCCGCTCCGCTTCAAGACCGCGGCCGAAGAATTTGCTATCGTCAGTCTTGATGGATGTGTTCGTGATCCCAACTGGTCGGGATCGGTACGAGCTGTATAGCGAAGTCTCGAGCGACGCCGAGATCGCGGACGTGGTCTCCGCCCCGGGTGTACTTGGCAGGATCCGGCAGTATTTCGTGGCCACGCTTCGTAAGGTCGAGGACCGGCAGCATGGCCGCGGCGGGACGCGCGCGGAGGCCGAGGGTGGCGGCGTGGAACCCCGGGTCGGATTCTTTGGGTCCTTACAGCGCCGGATCCTGGGATGGGCCGGGCGGCGCCTCGCTGAAGAGCGGCTCCTGTGGAGTCTGAGACGTCAGACATCTTTGGTGGCCGTGCACCCGCGGGACATGACGTTCGAGGAGGTCCTCCCGCAGATCCACCGAGCGCTCCGGCGAGATGGCGACCGTCACCGTACGTGGTTCGTGGTGCACTTCCTCGGATTCGTGGCGTCTGGTCCGCTCGCGTTCGTGCCGGGGCCGAACCTGGTGGCGTATTTCTTTGCGTTTCGCATGGTCGGGCATTGGCTGTCGATGCGCGGCGTTACACAGGGCCTACGCCGGATCTCATGGACCGGGCGCCCAAGCACGGCGCTGACTGATCTCCGCGACCTGCCCACGCTGGCGTCGCCCGCGAGAGACGCGCGCATTTCCGACGTGGCGGCTCGTCTTCGGCTGTCGCACCTCACGAGGCTCTTCAGGCATGCGGCGGCGCAGCCCGTGATAGATTCTTCCCCACAATCGTGAAACTACGGGACTTGGCCGATCGACTGGCCTGCAGCCTCGATGGCGACGGCGACATTGAGATCTCCCGTGTTGCGGGCATTCAGCACGCGGAGCTTGGCGATCTGACGTTTCTCGCAAACGCCAAATACGAGTCGGCCGTCGCGCACACGCGTGCATCGGCGATCTTGCTGCGAGACGACGCGCCCACGCCACCGTGCGCGGCCTTGCGTTCTGCCGATCCGTACCTCGCCTTTGCCCGCGCCGTGGCGCTGTTTGCGCCGGCCTGGCGACCTGCGCCGGGGGTTCACGCACACGCGGTCGTGGCCGCCGATGCGCGCATTGGCCAGGGTGTCTCGATCGGCGCCTTCGTCTCGATCGGGGAGGGCGCTGGCGTTGGTGACAACACAGTTGTGTTCCCGAACGTGACCGTCGGTGCAGGCGTCGAAATCGGTGCCGACTGTGTCATCCATTCCAACGTGGCGATTCGTGAGCGGGTTGTGATCGGCAGTCGTGTCATCTTGCAGAACGGCGTCGTGCTCGGGAGCGACGGGTACGGCTTTGTGCGGCGCGGTGACGGTACACACGAGAAAATTCCACAGATCGCCGCTGTCGTCATCGAGGATGACGTGGAATTGGGCGCCAACACCGCCGTCGATCGTCCGGCCGTCGGGGAGACGCGCATCCGGTGCGGAACCAAAGTCGATAACCTTGTGCAGGTCGGCCATGGTGTGACCGTTGGTCGGAACGTGTTGATGGCGGCCCAGGTCGGCATAGCCGGATCGACGGACGTGGGCGATGACGCCGTGTTTGGTGGTCAGGTCGGCGTGGTTGGTCATCTGACGATCGGTCGCGGAAGCGTGGCCGTGGCGCAGGCGGGCGTGTCAAACTCGCTGGAGCCTGGCGCGATGGTTGCCGGCTCGCCCGCGATCGACAGCCGGGAGTGGCGAAAATCGTCAGTGCTCTTCAGGCGGCTGCCGGAGTTGAAACGCCGTATCGAAGAACTCGAAGCGCGCGAAGCGGCGTTGGCATCGCGGGTCGACACGCGCAGGGCCCCCACCCGCTGATGCGCCCCGTGCTTCTCGTGCTGGCTGCGCTGGTGACCGCCCCGGTTGCGGAGGCCCAGACCCCGGGTTCACTATCCGACGCACAGCCGTCGAGCGTGGAGTTTTTTTCCCGATTTGATTCCGACATCAGCATCGAGCGTTTTTTTGATGAAGATGAGCGCTTTGTATGGGACGGGAACATCGGCGTCGATGTTGACGTCATGGACTACGGCCTTGGCCGCACGTCGATCGTGGCCAACTACGAGGTCGTCATGGGACGCGAATTCCACCCGTTCGATCCCAACCAGGGCAACTATATTCTTGAGGCCTCGACGTCCGCTCGCACCGGTGCGTTCGAGCTTGCGGCCGTGTTTGATCACGTGTCTCGGCACTTGAGCGATCGGCCCAAGCGCCGTTCCGTGGACTGGAACATGGTCGGCGGGCGCATCAGCAGGGACCTGCTGCTCGGCAGAACGGCGTTGCACGGGCGCGCGGATATTCGAGGCGTGATCCGGAGGGGGCTCGTCGATTACCGGTGGGAAGTCAATACGGAGGTCGCCGCGCGCGTGTCTCTGCGGCCCAGGCTCGCGGCGATCACGCGGGGTGGCGTCCGCGTGCTCGGCGTCACGGGTGAAGCGAACCGTGGCACCCAGTATGGCTATCGTGGCGAGGGAAGTCTCAGCTTCGAAGGACGCGGTGCGACGGTTGACCTGTTCATTGCCGCCGAACGTCGTATCGATCCGTACCAGCTCGAATTGTCGACAGCCACCTGGCTGACCACGGGGTTTCGTATTTCGGGCATCGGGCCGTGGCGTGTGCCATGATTCGAACTAACCTCATGCCCACCTGTCTGCGCCTGTGCCTGTTGATGTCGGTGGTGGCGCTCGCCGCGTTGGCGCCGGTCCATGCGGCGGTCCCCCCTCCAAAGCTCCAGTACCAGATCACCACGTTGCCAAACGGCTTGCGCGTCATCCTGTCCGAGGATCATTCGACGCCGATCGTGCACGTGTCGGTGTGGTATCACGTCGGATCGAAGAACGAGCGCGAAGGGCGTACAGGTTTCGCCCATCTCTTTGAACACATGATGTTCAAGGGTTCGAAGAACGTCGAACCGGAAGGCCACATCTCACTGGTGTCCGGCGTAGGCGGGCGCAGCAACGCGTATACGACCGACGACGTCACCGTCTTCTGGCAAACGCTACCGTCCCAGCACCTACCGCTCGCGCTGTGGCTTGAGGCCGATCGTATGGCCACGCTGCGCGTTGACGAAGCGGCGTTTCGTCGCGAGCGGGAAGTCGTGAAGGAGGAGCGACGTCTCAGGATCGAGAACCAGCCCTACGGCCGGCTCTCGGAGATCATCTACGACACGGCGTTTTCGACGCATCCGTACAAGCACCCGACGATCGGCAGCATGGCGGATCTTGAGGCGGCATCGATCGCCGACGTGCGGGACTTTCACAGCACCTACTACGTGCCGGAGAACGCGACGATTACCATCGTCGGTGATTTTGATTCGGCGCAGGCCCTGCAGCTCGTCACGCAGTATCTTGGCCGTGTGCCGAAGGCGACCCGGCCGGTGCCCCGCGAAATTCCCCGCGAACCGCAAATGACGGAGGAGCGTCGCGCGGTTGTGCAGGAAGCGTGGCCGCTCCCCGCGGTCGTCGTCGCGTATCACATCACCTATGACGGCCATCCGGACTCGTACCCTCTGCACATCACGTCGAAGATCCTGTCTGACGGTCAGAGCGCGCGCCTGATCCGCGAGCTGGTGTACACGCGGCGCCTCTGTCTGAGCGCCTTTGGGGTCGGCAATCTCATCGAAGACCCGAATCTCTTCTACGCCGTCTGTCTCGTGCAGCCTGGGCAGAGCCCGGAGGCGGCGGAGGCCGCGCTGATCGGCGAGTTCGAGAAATTGAAGGACGACGGGGTCACCGTGCAGGAAGTGCAGCGTGCGCAGAACCAGTTTGCGCGCGACTATATTCTGAGCCGCGAGTCCAATGAGGATAAGGCCATGCATCTGGCGCACGCGGCGGTGATCCACAGCGACATCACGACGGCCGACGGGGAGTTCGACATCTTCATGTCGACCACCGCTGCCGACGTGCAGCGGGTGGCTCGAACCTACTTCAACGAGTCGAATCGGGTTGTGCTCCACGTGCTGCCGCAGGGAGCCCAACCGTGACGCGTCGGCGGCTGGGTGTCGGGCCGTCGTCCAGGATCCTGGGCCTCGCTGTGTGCGCGAGCGTCGCCGGTGCGCAGACGGTGGACTGGCCGTCCGAACGTCCGCCGAGACCGCTCGCGGCGCGAAAGGCGACGTTCCCACCGTACGAATTGCGCACGCTCGCCAACGGTTTGCAGGTGATTGCAGTCCTTCACCATGAGCAGCCTGCCGTCAATATGCGCATGCTGGTGCGCGCCGGGTCGGTGCAGGATCCACCGGGCAAGGCCGGTGTTGCGACGCTCGCCGCGGCGCTGCTGGATCAGGGCACCACATCGAAGAGCGCAGAGGAGATCGCCGATCAGATCGATTTCATCGGCGGCGCCCTGGGTACGGGTTCCGGGTCCGACGTCAGCTTCGCGAACATCGTCGTGATGAAAGATTCGTTCGACGTGGGCATGGACATGCTGGCCGACGTCGTGCGCCATCCCGCGTTCGCACCGGAGGAGATCGAGCGCCAGAAGCAACAGGCCATGTCGAGCCTGCAAGTGAGCCGGGAGGATCCGGCCTACGTTGCGGGTGTTGTCATCGATCGCCTCGTGTACGGATTCCACCCGTATGGCCTTCCGAGCAGTGGGACGCCAGAGACGCTGGCTGCCATCACGCGGGCCGACCTCCAGGCGTATCACGCGCGTAACTTCGTACCCAACAACATGATTCTCGGGATCGTGGGTGACGTGACGGGCGAGGAGGCCTTTGCCGCGGCCGAACGCGTATTCGGCGGCTGGCCGGCAGCAGAGCTGACGCCGGTGAGGATCGCTGATCCGCCGCCGGCCACCCGTCGTATTGTCATCATCGACAAGCCCGATGCGGTCCAGACTGGGATCAGGGTCGGTCAGCTCGGTATTCCCAGGAACTCCCCGGATTACCTCGCCTTTGATCTCGCCGTCAAGATTCTGGGGGGAGAAGGTGCCAATCGTTTGCAGCGCGTCCTGCGCTCGGAGCGGGGGCTCACCTATGGTGCTTCGGCCGATGCGGCCGCCCGGAAGCAGGCGGGCGACTTCGTGGCCGAGACAGACACCCGCACGGAGACGACAGGCGAAGCGCTGCGACTGATGGTGGATGAGTTTTCGACGCTCCGGCGCGAGCGCGTCTCGCAACGTGAGCTGACAGATGCCCAGGCCTACCTGGCAGGCACGTTTCCGCTGACGATCGAAACGCCCGATGATATCGCTGCGCAAGTACTGAACGTGGTGTTCTACGAGTTGCCGATCGAGGAGATCGGCACCTTCAGCGAGCGCGTGCAGCAAGTCACGCCGGTCGACATTCAGCGCGTCACCCGGCGCTACGTCATGCCCGATCGCCTGTCGATTGCGCTCGTGGGCAACGCGGCGGCGTTTGTGCCCCAGCTCAGGCGCGTCGGCTTCTCGGAGTTCGAGATCATTCCGATCGACGAGCTCGATCTGATGTCAGCAACGCTGCGTCGAGAGGGCCGGTAAGGCGTGTTGACCGATACGCCTGTCGTCGAACCGCAGGTCGCGCGACGATAGCTGAACGAACCTCTCACATGCGCATCATGATCTCCTGCGGAGAAGCGTCCGGTGATCTGTACGCCGGTGCACTGGCCGCGGAGCTGCGGGCCCAGGCGGCCGGGGCCGAACTCTTCGGCCTCGGGGGTGAGCGGTTGAGAGCGGCCGGCGCGACGTTGGTGGGTGACTTTGCGGGCTTGACAGTCACGGGCCTGACCGAGGCCGTGCGGGTCCTTCCGCGGGCCTACGGGATGTACCGGCACCTGGTCGCTGGTGCGCGCGAGCGGAAGCCGGACGCCTGCGTCCTGATCGATTTTCCAGACTTCAACTTTCGCCTGATGGCGGCCATGCGGCGGCTGGGCGTGCCGGTCGTCTATTACATCAGTCCGCAGCTGTGGGCCTGGCGGCCTGGGCGCATGCGAACGATGCGGCGTTGTGTCGACAAGGTGCTCGTCATTTTTCCGTTCGAGGCACCGTTGTACGAGCGGGCTGGTATTCCGGTGGAGCATGTCGGGCACCCGCTCGTTGATCTCGCGCGAACCACGCAGACACGGCAGGCGTTTCTTACTGATCTGGGCCTTGCCCCAGAGGCGCCGACTGTGGCTCTGCTCCCGGGCAGTCGACCGAACGAGGTGCGGCGGATCGTGCCCGGGCTCGCCGCGGCGATCCCGCTGATTCGCTCGAACGTCCCTCGCGCGCAGTTTCTCGTGGCAGGAGCGCCGAGCCTTTCGCAGGACGCGTTTGCGCCGCTGATGGCGCATGGGGCTGTGTTTGTGCACAGCCGGACCGATGACGTGCTCGCCACGTCAGACGTCGTCATCACCGCCTCAGGGACGGCCACGGTCCAGGCGGCTCTCCATGAGCGGCCGATGGTCGTGGTGTACCGCGTATCGCCTCTGACCTACCAGCTTGGCAAATCCTTCTTGAAGGTCGACACGTTTGCGATGCCGAACCTGGTCGCGGGGCGGCGCATCGTACCCGAACTGATCCAGGGCGACTTCACTCCAGGTCGCGTGGCGGAGGAGGCGGTAGGGTTGCTCACTGACGCTGCGCGATGCGCACAGACCAGCGAGGCGCTGAGGCAGGTCAGGGAACGTCTCGGTGCACCTGGCGCGAGCGCGCGGGCGGCCGCGGCGATTCTCGACATGGCAGCCGGGGTGCCGCGCTAAGCGTTTCTCGGCACACGCACAGCAGACGCAGGGTATGATCGGACATCCTCGTCTGCCGTTCGTGGCCAGGTCTCTGCGCCGGGACCAACGGCGAGAGACTCACAAGCAGGTAGCCCAGGGCCAAGAAGATCATCCATGACCACGTTGAATAGCTTCGACGCACGCACCGAGATCCGCAGCGGCGGGCAGCCCGTGCACATCTACAGTCTCCCGGCGCTGGAACAGGCCGGCTTTCCTGGCGTGTCGCGTCTGCCGTTCTCGATGAAAATTCTGCTCGAGAACTTGCTACGACGGGAGGATGGTGCGTTCGTCAAGGCCGACGACATCCGTGCCGTCGCGCAATGGGATACGACGGGGACGTCCCAGACGGAGATCTCGTTTATGCCGGCGCGTGTGCTGCTCCAGGACTTCACCGGTGTGCCCTGCGTCGTCGACCTTGCTGCGATGCGTGACGCAGTTGTGTCGCTCGGGGCCGACCCCGACCGGGTCAATCCGCTCCAACCTGTCGAGCTTGTGATCGATCACTCCGTGCAGGTTGACTATTTCGGGCGATCGGATGCGTTTGCACTAAACGCTGGGCTGGAGTTCTCGCGAAATCGGGAGCGTTACGCCTTTCTGCGCTGGGGTCAGCGCGGGTTTCGTAATTTTCAAGTGGTCCCTCCGGATACCGGCATCGTGCATCAGGTCAACCTTGAGTACCTCGCGCGTGTCGTGTTTTCGGAGTCGGTCGACGGCGACACCGTGGCGTACCCTGACACGCTGGTTGGCACCGACTCCCACACCACCATGGTCAACGGACTCGGGGTGGTTGGTTGGGGTGTTGGAGGGATCGAGGCCGAGGCCGCGATGCTCGGTCAACCCGTGTCGATGCTGCTACCACGAGTGCTCGGGTTCCGACTCACGGGAGGGTTGCCGAAAGGCACCACAGCCACCGACCTCGTCCTGACGATTACCGAAGCGCTACGGAAGCACGGCGTCGTCGGTAAGTTCGTCGAGTTCTTTGGTGAAGGCCTTCGGCATCTGACGATTGCTGATCGGGCTACGCTCGGAAACATGTGTCCGGAGTACGGCGCGACGGTTGCGATGTTTCCGATTGACAACATGACGCTCGACTATCTGCGTTTGACCGGGCGCGATGAGACCCGTGTGCAGCTGGTCGAGGATTACGCGCGCGCGCAAGGCATGTTCCGCTTGGACGACAGCCCAGAGGCGGTCTATACCGAGACGTTGGAGCTCGACTTGTCGACCGTGGAACCCTGCATGGCTGGTCCAAAACGGCCACAGGACCGGGTCGCATTGTCTAGTGCGAAAGCGGCGTTCGCCAAGGCCCTACCTTCGATGCAGGTACAGGCGAAGCCTGCACAGGCTGGCGCCGCCGTGGCGGTCGCCGATCCGGTGCTCGAGCAGATCGATCATGGCGCCGTGGTCATCGCCGCGATCACAAGTTGCACCAACACCTCCAACCCGAGCGTGATGATCGGCGCCGGTCTACTGGCAAAGAAGGCTGTTGAAAAAGGCTTGACCCGCAAGCCGTGGGTGAAGAGCAGCCTCGCGCCGGGCTCGAAGGTCGTGACGGAGTACCTCGATGCCGCCGATCTGAGCCAATACCTCGACGCCCTCGGCTTCAACCTGGTCGGGTACGGCTGCACGACCTGCATCGGGAATAGCGGACCACTTCCTGAGGAGGTGTCCGAGGTGATTCGGGACAACGACCTGGTGGTGTGTTCGGTGCTCAGCGGCAACCGCAACTTCGAAGGGCGGATTCAGCAGGAGGTACGCGCCAACTACCTCGCATCGCCACCGCTCGTCGTGGCCTATGCGCTTGCCGGCAGAATGACGACCGACATCACCACTGAGCCACTCGGTACCGACAAAACCGGAAATCCTGTCTACCTGAAGGACATCTGGCCGACCGAGCAGGAGCTGCAGGAGACGATGCTGCGTGCGGTGAATGTGGACATGTATAAGAAGAGCTACGCGGAAGTGTTTGCCGGTGACGAACGCTGGCAGCAGCTTCACGTCGCGGACGGCAACCGCTTCCAGTGGGATCCGGAGTCGACCTACGTGCGTGCGCCAACGTTCCTGCAAGGCATGACGATGGACGTGCCGCCGCTGAAGGACGTGACGGGCGCGCGGGTGCTGGCGCTGCTAGGCGACAGTATAACGACCGACCACATTTCGCCGGCGGGCGCGATCAAGGCGGACACCCCGGCGGGACGTTATCTCATCGAGCAGGGTGTCACGGCGTCTGATTTCAATTCCTACGGCGCGCGGCGCGGCAACCACGAAGTGATGATGCGCGGCACGTTTGCCAACGTGCGGCTACGCAATCAGCTCGCACCGGGCACTGAAGGCGGGTGGACGCTCTATCAGCCAGGTGCGGAGCAGATGACCATCTACGATGCGTCCGCGCGGTATCGGGAGGCGGGTGTGCCGTTACTCGTCATCGCGGGCAAGGAGTACGGCTCTGGTTCGTCACGCGACTGGGCCGCCAAGGGCACGCTGCTGCTTGGTATGAAGGCGGTGATCGTGGAGTCGTTTGAACGCATCCACCGGAGCAACCTTGTGAACATGGGTGTGTTGCCATTGGAGTTCATGGCTGGCGAGACGGCGGCGTCGCTCGGACTGGCCGGCACGGAGGTGTTCGACATACTCGGGGTAGCAGAGGGACTGAAGCCCCGCGGACAGGTGCGCGCTGTTGCCACCCGTGAGGACGGGACCTCACAGACGTTCAACACGACAGTGCGCATTGATACACCGGAGGAGCTCGTCGCGTTTCAGCACGGCGGAATCCTGCCGTACGTGGTACGTCAGCTCGTGGGGCGAGGCTGACGCGCCCGGATCGACGCCCAAGTCAGCCGACCGTTCGGATTTACAGTGGACCTCGAAGATGATCCGCCCATGAGCACCGGCAGCGCTCCTATTCTCCTCGTCTCCATGCCGCAGATGGCGGACCCGAGGTTCGCGCGAACCGTTGTGCTCCTCTGCGACTACACGGAGGAGGGCGCGTTCGGCCTCGTGGTGAATCGGCAGATGAGCGAGCCCGCGTGGCAGCTCGTGCAAACGGACCCTCCCGTTCGTGTCGATCCCGAGTTGCGGCTCTGGATGGGCGGGCCGGTCGACCCCCAGCGGACCTGGGTCCTGATGGCCGACGCGCAAGGACCTGAAGAGGATCAGCGCGAGATCTGCCCGGGTGTGCTGTTGTCGGCGTCACGGACGCTCACGCTGTCGCTGCTGCAGGCGCCGTCACCTCGCGCGCGAGTGATCGTCGGCTGCGCCGGTTGGGGCCCAGGGCAGCTCGACAAGGAACTCGCCGAGTCTTCGTGGCTGACGAGCGCGGTGGATTCCTCGTTGATTTTTGGCGTCGAGCCGGACCAGATGTGGGACACCGCGATCCGACATTTCGGGACCGATCCGGCGGCGCTGCAGGCCAGTTCAGGGGTTCACTAGCAGGCTGCTGAAGAACCCGGGTGATCGGGCCGTTTTCTAAGGATCATGCGAGTCACCACCGACCGACAACGGTGCGCTGGCCCCGATCAAGGGGCCGGCGACACGCGCGGCCGGTGATCAGGGACACCTCGCCTCCAGATTCCGCAGCCGGACCAAGTTATAGACCGTGGCGGCGAAGGTAAGCTGCCAATCCACGAGGGCGACACCGCGATGCCGGAGTTTGCTGCAAGCCGCCGACGGTCTTCATCCAGCCAAAGACCTGTTCTACGAGTTTCCGTTTCCGCTGACTGACGTGATAGCCCGCATGCCGCGTGGTCCGGCCATCGATCGCACTCCAGCGGACCTTCTGAGCAACGTGGGGCGTGACGGCCCGGATACGGACAGCGGCCACAAAGCTTGCCACATCGTAGCCCTTGTCCGCCCCGACCGTGCTGCCCGGCGGCGCGCTGGCCTCCAGCAACAGCGCCGCTGCCTCGCGTTCGGCGGTCCCCGTCGCGTGAGTCGCGCAGACGTTGGCGACAAGTCCCTGTCGATTGTCCAGCAGCACGTGGCCCAGATACGCCAGCTTGGCTTCCTTCCCCTGGCCCTTCCGAGGCAGCATCGCCTCCGGATCGGTCGTCGACTGGTGCGTGTCGTTGCGCCGCCGCTCCCCGTGGAAGTTGACCGTGGGATTCCCGGGGTCATCGGGCGGGTCGCTCTCCGCCGCGTCCCGGCACCGAAAGCTCTTCAGGCTGGCCCACGCTTCCAATTGGGTCCCATCCACAGTGAAGTGTTCGTCCGAGAGCAGCCCGGCCGCCCGCGCGTGGGCCTGCACCGCATCAAAGAAGGCGGCCGCGAGATCGCCCGCCAGCAGCCGGTCGCGATTCTTGGTAAACGTGGTGGGATGCCAAACCGGGTCGTCCAAATTCAAGCCCACGAACCAGCGGAACAGCAGGTTGTAATTGAGCTCTTCCATCAGCAGCCGCTCGCTCCGCACCGTGTAGAGCACCTGCAGCAACAACGCGCGCAGCAGCTGTTCCGGCGGGATCGACGGACGCCCTGTGTTGGCGTACAGGCCGGCGAACCTGCGCGACATCGTTCTCAGCGCTTCGTCCGTCAGCGCGCGAACCGCGCGGAGCGGATGGTCGGCTGGCACGCGCTGTTCCGGCGACAGGTAGCTGAACATGTGAGTGCTTTGCTCATCGTGTCCGCGCATGATGGGGCTCCCTTCAGCGGTGTTGGGAGCATGGTAGTACGCCGGGATCGATCTGTCGATCCCATTTCACGGAGTTTTTCAGCAGCCTGCTAGAAGCGGCTTCAGAAGCTCCAGACAGGTGACAGCCCCATTCGTGCTCGGCGCCAGAAGCACATATCACGGGCGAGGCGCCTCCACCCCACCGCACAGGCGTGCGCGGCGAGGGCCCCGGGCTGCGGCGCGAACGAGGCGGCCCCGTCCGCGGCCACCCCCGGCGAGGTTCTGAAACCGGTTCCAGCTACAGAGGGCAGAGAGATCCGTTGTTACAGCAGCTTCGAGACATGACGGCGCGCTTCGTGCCGGTCGATCTTGCCGCGGACGTGACCGGCCTGCCTGCCAGCGAGCGGCGGGTTCTTGCCCTGCTCGTACAAGCGGCGCGCGTGTTCGACGCCGTGTACCTGCGACAGGTGTGGGCCGGCAACGGGGCGATGTTGCTCGCACTGCTGGGTGACACGTCCGATCTGGGTCGCGCCCGGCTTCGCTATTTCCTCATCAACAGAGGCCCCTGGTCGAGGCTCGACGACAATGCCTCGTTTGTGCCGGGTGCCCCGCCCAAGCCGCGGGCCGCCAACTTTTATCCGTCGGGCGCGACCAAGCAGGACATCGAGGCGTGGATACAGACGCTGCCCCAAGCCTCCCGCGCGAGCGCGACGGGCTTCTTCACGACTATTCGCCGTGGTGCGGACGGCGGGTTCATGGCGGTGCCCTATTCCGTGGAGTACCAGGGCGAGTTGGCAGAGGTGGCCTCGCTCCTGCGCGAGGCCGCCGAGCTGACCAGCCAGCCGACGCTGCGAGTGTTTCTCACGAGCCGCGCGGACGCGTTCGAGACCAACGACTACTACGCGAGCGATGTCGCGTGGATGGGGCTTGACGCGAGCATCGAACCGACGATCGGACCGTACGAGGTCTACGAGGACGAGTGGTTCAACTACAAGGCCGCGTTCGAGGCGTTCATCACGATTCGCGATGAGGCAGAGACCAAGAAGCTGGCACGGTTCGGAGCCGAGTTGCAGGAGATCGAGAACAATCTGCCGATCGCCCCGCGGCACCGCAATGCAACACTCGGCGCACTGGCGCCGATTCGGGTGGTCAATACCGTGTTCTCGTCCGGCGAGGCGAACCGGGGCGTCCAGACCGCGGCGTTCAACCTGCCCAACGACGAGCGTGTCATCTCCGAGAAGGGCTGCAAGCGCGTGATGCTGAAGAACAATCAGGAAGCCAAGTTCCGGATGGTTCTCCAGCCGATTGCGAAGGTGGCGCTCGGGGAGGGGGACCAGGCACACGTGGCATTCGACGCGTTCTTCACGCACATTCTCATGCACGAATTGATGCACGGCCTCGGGCCGCATCACATCACGGTTGACGGGCGCGCGACGACCGCGCGGCAGGAACTGAAGGAGACCTACAGCGCCATCGAGGAGGCCAAGGCTGATGTCTCTGGCCTGTTCGCGCTGCAGTTCCTGGTGGATCGCGGCACGCTCAATGCGTCGCTCAGCGAGACAGTGTACACGACGTTCCTGGCCTCGATTTTCCGATCGCTCCGATTCGGAATTCACGAAGCGCACGGCCGCGGCGTGGCCATTCAACTCAATTACTTCCTCGACAACGGCGGCGTCAGCGTGTCGCCGGACGGGACGTTTTCGGTCGACCCCGCGCGTATCAGGCAGAACGTGGTTGATCTGACCACCGAGATCATGACGCTCCAGGCCGAAGGCGGGTATGCCGCGGCAGTGGCGCTCATCGAGCGACTCGGCCATGTTCGGCCGGCGGTGCAGCTGGTACTCGATCGCCTCACGGACATCCCGGTCGATATCCAGCCACGGTTTTTTGTGACGGCTGAGGCATTGCTGGCTGAGGAGGAGCTGGCTGGGGCTGCGTCCTCGACGACGTCCTGAAAATGGGACCATTTCTCCAGGGGTCGAAGGCTGAACGGGCTCCGGGCGACCGCTCAATTCTCTGTCAAAAAATTCAGAAAATCTTCAGATCCCCGAAGCGGACGGACGCGTTAGGATGGCGCATTGGAAGCTGTTCTCTGGAGAGGCACTATGAAGCATCTGCTGTTTGCGTTTGTTGTTGCCTGGGCGTGTCTATTGGGCGGACAGGTGCATGCCCACCACACGTTCGCGTCTACCTACGTGGAAAACGAGGCGGTGACCATCGAGGGTGATCTGGTGCAACTCCTGTTTCGCAACCCTCACTCGTTCATGCAGGTGACGGTGATGGAGGCGGACGGCTCGATGGCGCGATACGCGATCGAGTGGAGTGGTGTGGCGCAGCTTGGCGCGCAGGGCGTGACGAGGGAGACATTCAAACTAGGAGACCACCTGATCATCAGTGGCAATCCTGGACAGAATCCTTCCGACCGAAGAGTGCGTTTAATCAGCCTGCGCCGACCGAGTGACGGTTTCGGATGGGGGATGGGCCCCAACAGTCGCATGAACTAGAAGGCTCCGCGCCCTGCGCGAGGGACGGCTGACGGCGTCTGGAAAGGGCGCCTACGGCAGCGACGCCACCGCCGTTTGCACCGTAAGACCGCCGGTGTCTTCACCTTCGATCGACGCGCTCTCGCTCCACGCAAAGACCAGTTCATCTCCGCTCCGCGCGATGCGAGGAAAGCCACTTGCGCGACCGCCGCTGACGTCGATGACGGTGATTGGCGCCGATCGCTCGCCAGACGGGGCCACGAGTCGCAGCCGGAAATCCGACCGTCCCTCCGCATACTCCACCCAGGTGGCGACGGCGGTGCCGTCTTCAAGCATCTCCACGTCCACCCGTCCCAGCGACCCGTCGTCGTCGAGGCGGATGGCCGCGCCCCATGTGCGGCCTGCGTCGTTGCTGAAGGCCGCATAAGCCTGGCCCAGATCGTCTTGCACTGTGAACCACGCGACCACGACGTTCTGACCGCTGGCGCTCAGCATCGGGCCGTTGACGGGACAGGCATAGATCTCCCAATTGTCCTCGCTGACGGTCGTTGTCGGAGTCCAGGTGCCGTTCTCGAGGCGCGAGACCCCGATGTCACGGATCTGGCTTTCGTCGATGAGATCGCGGAAGCCCGCGAGGATGCCATCCGCGGTCAGCACGGCCGTTGTCGAGCAGCACTCGCACACCCGATGGTCGATTTCGACATCCTCAGCTTGGTTCCAGTTCGCGTCGAAGGAGGTAAACCGCAGCATCATCGTGCCGGTTTCCGGATCGTCGAAGTCAAACTCGCTGTTACGGCCGTCCAACCAGATGATTCCCAGATCACCGGAGGCCGTCTCGACCAAGGAGGCAAAACCATGTTGTGACGTGGTGCCGTCGTCGTGCGGCATGAACTTCGGCGCCCATGTCGCTCCGTCGTCAACTGAATACGACAGCAGCAGGTTGTACGCCTCGCGAAAGTCGTCGGTGGTTTCCAGCCACTGTGCGACAAGCGTTCCGTTCGACAGACGCATGACCGAGGGCACGTCTGCGTAGCTGAGGAACCAGCCAGGTCCGGAAGCAGCGGTGATCGGGGTGGTCCATCCCGTCCCCGTCTGTTCGGCGAACTTCAGATACGTGGTCGTGCCGACGCGCTCGATCCAGCTGAGGAGGACACCTCGGTCGGAGACCGACAGTTGTGGCTCACTACTGTATTCGCCGACCGGCGACGCGACACGTTGCACCGTAGTCGTCCACTCGGCTGGTGCCGGGCTGCCGCATGAGATAGTCGCCACGATGACGGCGGTCACAAGCAGCGTACGCACGGATATGGGCATTGGCATGATGATATCGGCAGAGCATACCATCGTAGGCTGCGCTGGATGGCGATGCCGCTGGCGGCCCGCCTTGGGGGGCCTGAAGCAACCGCTGCTCTCTGCGAGGGTCCCATGTGACCACCACCGGGCCCAACAGTCAACGCGGGTGTGATTCCATGCAGCAGCCGGGCGCCGATGTGTCCACCCGGCATACGATCGTCAAGATGACCTGGTTCGCGATTGCCGTCGGCGGTGCCCTTGGGGCGGTAGCCCGGCACGGCGTCAACCATCTTGTGCATGTGCGATGGATGACGACGAGAGTGCCGATCGGCACCGCTGTCATCAACCTTTCAGGATGTTTTGTGATCGGGTTGCTCGCAGGGATGCTCGCGTCCGAGCGCATCGCCCTGCGCGAACACTGGCGGGAATTCGTGTTCGTCGGCCTGCTCGGTGGGTTCACGACCTTTTCAACTTTCGGACTCGATACGTTCCTGCTCGCGCGTACACACTCGGTGGGACCGGCGGCTGTCAATGTGGCCGCCCACGTGATCGGCGGATTGGTGGCGGTCTGGCTTGGCTACCAGCTGGGGGCCAAGGCCTGAGCGGAGGGCTGAAGCAGTGCAGGAGTCGGGATGTGGACTGAAGGACTGATCCTTGCCGCCGGTATCGCGGGCGGTGGAGTGGCAGCGGTGGCGGGTTTCGGGATCGGCAGCCTGTTGACGCCGGCGTTTGCGCTGCAGATGGACGCGAGGTTGGCTGTGGCCGCGGTATCGATTCCACACGCTATCGGGACGGCGTTTCGATTCTGGCTGCTCGGTGCGCGCGTCGATCGCAGGATCCTGGTGAGTTTCGGTTTGACGAGCGCAGCCGGCGGTCTCGTCGGCGCGTTGCTCCAGTCACGGGCTGGCGTCCCGGCGTTGATGGTGCTGTTTGGCGCGCTGTTGCTCTTCACGGCTGGTGCGGAACTGAGCGGACTGGCGAGGCGCATGCGCTTCGACGGGGCGATGGCATGGCTGGTCGGTGGCACCTCCGGACTGCTCGGCGGGCTGGTCGGGAATCAGGGCGGCATCCGGTCCGCCGCATTGCTTGGCGTCGATCTCCAGAAGCACGTCTTCGTAGGGACCGCGACGGCTGTCGGGCTGATGGTGGACGGTGCGCGGATGCCGGTCTATCTGTGGCAGTTACATGAGCAGATGCTCGGGGCTGCTGGGTGGATCGCGCTTGCGACGGTTGGCGTGGTGGTGGGCACCCTGCTCGGCAATCGGCTGCTGGTGCGCATACCGGAGCATGTATTCCGGCCGACGGTGGCGATCATCCTCGCGGTGCTGGGCGCCGCGATGTTGGCGCGTGGAATCCTGGCGCAATGAGCGATGTCAGCGAGGGAGTCCGCGAGAAAGACGTCGTGTGCGGAATGCAGGTCGATCCCGCGAGCGCCGCAGCGACCCTCGACTACAACGGCAGGACGTACTACTTCTGTGGGAAAGGGTGCCGCGATCGCTTTGTCGCAGATCCCGGGGCCTTCCTCCGCCCCGCCCGTCCAGTTGTAGCGGCTGTACCAGGCGCCACATACACGTGCCCGATGCATCCCGAGGTCATTCGGGACCACCCTGACCCCTGCCCGCTGTGCGGCATGGCGCTCGAGCCGCGCGTGGCCTCGCTCGACGAGGGTCCCACCCCCGAGCTGATCGACATGACACGGAGGGTTTGGATTGCTGGCGTGCTCGCGGCGCCGGTGACGCTCATGGCCATGGCCGACATGGTGGTTGGCCAAGGTGCGGGTGGTCGCATCGACCCGCGTTGGACCAACTGGCTCGGCCTGGCACTCGCGACGCCGGTGGTCTGGTGGGCGGGCTGGCCATTCTTTGAACGCGGGTGGGCGTCGCTGGTGCATCGCAGCCCCAACATGTTCACGCTCATTGCTCTTGGTGTGGGCACCGCGTACACCTACTCAGCGATCGCCACGGTCGCCCCGCGACTCTTTCCGACCGGCTTCCTCATGGGCGGCGTCATCGAGGCGTACTTCGACACCGCTGTCGTCGTGACGGTGCTCGTGCTACTCGGGCAGGTGCTGGAACTGCGCGCCCGTAGCCGAACAGGCGCGGCGATCAAAGCCTTACTCGGTCTGGCACCAAAGACCGCGCGTCGCGTCAGAGACGGTGTAGAGACAGATGTTCCGCTGGCAGAAGTCGGGGTTGGTGATCTGCTGCGTGTTCGACCGGGTGCCAGGGTTCCGGTCGACGGCGTCGTCACTGAAGGGCACACCTCAATTGACGAATCGATGGTGACGGGCGAGCCGGTGCCGATGGAGAAGTTGGCGGGAAGCCCGGTCACCGGTGGCACGGTCAATGGCACGGGTACGGTGCTGATGCGCGCCGAGCGCGTCGGCGGCGACACGTTGCTGGCTCAGATTGTGCGCATGGTCAGCGACGCGCAGCGCAGCCGTGCACCGATCCAAAGGCTGGCCGACCGTGTCTCAGCCTACTTCGTGCCAGCGGTGGTCGTGGTGGCGGTCGGGGCATTCGTCGCGTGGAGCACATGGGGGCCCGAGCCTCGCTTCGCGTTGGCGCTGGTGTCGGCCGTCGCCGTGCTCATCATTGCGTGTCCGTGCGCGCTGGGCCTGGCCACTCCGATGGCGATCATGGTCGGGACCGGCCAGGGCGCGCAGGCGGGCGTGCTGATCAAGAACGCCGAGGCGCTCGAGCGTCTGGAGCGTGTCGACACCATCGTGATCGACAAGACCGGCACGTTGTCGGAAGGCAGGCCGACGCTTGCCGGAGTTGTAGCGGCCGAGGGTTTGGATGAGCACGAGATTCTTCGATACGCGGCGGGTCTCGAACTCGGCAGCGAGCACCCGCTTGCCAGCGCCATCATCGCGGGCGCGCGCGGCCGCGGCGTGGACGTGCCAGCCGCGACAGCGTTCCAATCCCACACCGGACGGGGCGTCGCCGGGAGCGTGCTCGGCCGGAACGTGGTGCTCGGGAACGGGGCACTGATGCAGGAACTGGCGATCGACGTACGCGCGCTGGCGGCGCGTGCGGAGGCGCAACGGCAGGAAGGCTGGACTGTCGTGTTCCTCGGGATCGACGGCCGTGCCGCCGGATTTGTGGGCGTGAGCGACGCGATCAAGGCATCCACGCCGGAAGCCATCGCGATGCTGCATGACGAAGGACTGCGCATCATCATGCTCACGGGGGACAATCGGACAACCGCCGACGCCGTCGCGCGGCGTTTGGGCCTGGATGACGTGCGAGCTGACGTCCTGCCAGCGCAGAAGCGGGATGTCGTCCGGCAACTGCAGGAGGAAGGACGTGTGGTCGCCATGGCGGGCGATGGCATCAACGACGCGCCGGCCCTCGCGGCAGCCGACGTCGGTATCGCGATGGGCACCGGTACCGATGTCGCGATGGAGAGTGCGGGCATTACGCTGGTCAGAGGCGATCTGCGGGGCATCGCTCGAGCGCGCCGACTGAGTCGGGCGACCATGCGGAATGTGCGTCAGAATCTCTTTCTCGCGTTTGTTTACAATGCCGTCGGCGTCCCCGTTGCCGCAGGTGTGCTGTATCCTCCGTTAGGGTTGCTCGTGAGCCCGATCTGGGCGAGCGTGGCGATGACACTGAGCTCCGTTTCGGTGATCGGAAACGCGCTGAGGCTGCGTCGAGTGCAGCTATAAGGACGTGTCGCCATGGGACACAGGCGTGAGGAGCCACAGTCGTCGGGCGCATCGTCTCACTATCGAATAACGCGGCACATACGCTGCGTGCTGGTAGTGGCGTTGACGGTGGTAGCTGTACCGTGTGCGATGGCAGGACCGCAGCAGCCGGAGAGTCCGGACCCACACGAGCACACAGTACAAGCGCCGCAGGACGATCACGTGCTGCCGGCGCAGATGCATGATGCCGTTGGCGCATCAGGGATCCGCATGCGCGAGGCCTCGGGTACTTCGTGGCTCCCAGATGTCACACCGATGTACGGCCTCCATCGCACGTTCGGTGCGTGGGACCTGATGCTGCACGGAAACGCCTTCGTCCAGTTTCTGCACGAGTCTGCCCCGGAACACCGGGGGGCCTCGCAGACCGGCAGCATCAACTGGGCGATGGCGATGGCGCGGCGGCCGCTTGCGGGTGGGTGGGCTGGCTTCCGCTCGATGATCAGCCTCGAGCCGCTGACCATCCCTGGCTGTGGGTATCCGGATCTGCTGGCGACCGGTGAGTTGTGCGACGGCGACAACATCCACGATAAGCAACACCCGCACGATCTGTTCATGGAGGTGTCCGCGCAGTTCGATCGGCCGCTCACCCAGGGGCTGCGCTGGCAGGTATACGGCGCGCTGGTGGGTGAGCCCGCCTTAGGCCCCTCGGGGTTTCCGCATCGCGTGTCCGCGATGCCGAATCCGATTGCGCCGATCACGCATCACTGGCTCGACGCCACGCACATTTCGTTCGGTGTCGTCACGACGGGCGTGTACGGCGGGCGGTGGAAGGCTGAAACATCGGTCTTCAATGGCCGGGAGCCCGATGAGGCGCGGTACGACATGGATTTCGGACGACTGGACTCGGTTGCGGGCCGTGTCTCGTTCCTGCCGACAAGGGCGCTCGCGTTGCAGGTGTCCGCCGGACGACTGGAGGCTGCTGAACTGGAGTTCCCGGGCGGTCCCGCGCTGGATGTGGTGCGCATCACATCGTCGGCGACCTATCACCGGATGTTCGGAGGTCAGCGCCTGTGGGCAACCACCGTTGCCTGGGGCGCCAACCGTGAAGAGGGCGAAACGACGCACGGCGTCCTGCTCGAATCGGCGCTCAGCGTGTCGAATCGTGACGTCTGGTTCGGTCGCGTGGAAGTGAACGGCAAACCGGCGCATGACCTGCACATCCACGAGTCCACGTCGGTCTTCACCGTTGGCAAGGTGCAATCCGGCTACACGCGCTATCTCGATGCTCGCCACGGAGTGCAGCCCGGCATCGGCGGATTCGTGTCGGCAGCACTCGTTCCCCGGGCGTTGCAGCCGCGCTATGGTGGTGTCGGCGTCGGGTTTGGTGTGTTTCTGACGTTGCGATCCTCCGAGCATCTGATGATGCCGGGGCCGGGTTCATGAGCAGAATCGCCTCCATGCTCCTGATAGTCCTGGTGACCCTCTGTGGCCTCGCGGCGGCCGGATTCCTGTATGTCAGGAGCACAGGTCTGGTTGCGCGTATGGAGCCAGGCGCCCTTGAGACGCGGATTGCGCGGGCTGTGCGGTCGGTTGCTGTTCCGGAGGATGTCCGCGAGCAACCGAACCCGGTGCCGGCTGGTCCTGAAGGCCTGGCCGACGCTCGCGCCCACTACGCGGACCACTGCGCGGTGTGCCACGCCAATGACGGCAGCGGCGAGACCCCGATGGGGCAAACCATGTGGCCGAAGGCCCCCGACATGCGCCTCGCCGCGACGCAGGATTTGACCGACGGCGAGTTGTTCTGGATCATCGAAAACGGCATTCGGTTCACTGGAATGCCTGGGTGGGGCACCAATACTCCGGCAGGTGAGCAAGCCAGCTGGCATCTGGTCCACTTCGTCAGGCACCTTCCCGAGATCAGCCAGGCCGAGCTTGAGGAGATAGACACGCTCATTCCGCGTTCCGAAGCTGATATTCGGCAGGAGATTGAGGAGGAACGGTTTCTCCGGGGAGAGGATTAGGCGCCTCTGGGACCGCTCATTCCGACACATAGACACCCTTGACCTCTTCTGACGAAGAATTCAGAATCTCTTCAGGGTCGGACAGGCCGGTTTCTGTACAATAGGGACAGGTAAGACCAAACGGGGTGTCTCGAGCGCGTCGCACTACGCTTGAGAGGGAGAAGGATATGAAACGGACTTGGGTTGCCGCCATTGCGTTGATCGTGGCCTTCGCGTTGCCGTCTGTGGTGTTTGCCCATGCGGGGCACCCTCACCGGTTTATGGGCACCGTGTCAGCTGTGCAGGCCGAACAGATCGAGATCGAAATGAAGGACGGCAAGGTGGTCACGTTCGCGCTCGACGAGAAGACGATTTATCGTCAGGGCAAGACGAAGGTTGTCGGGAAGCTCCCGCAGGTTGGCCAGCGTGTCGTCGTCAGTGCGATGGAAGTCGAGGAAGGCCAGACGATGACGGCTGAGACCGTGCAGTTGCCGGTCCCGGCCAGGGCGTCTCGGTAAGCGTCCGCTCAGTTCATCGAGCAGGCGCCGGGGCCGCGCGGGTCACCGCAGCGGCCGCATCCACCCGGCGCGCCCATCGTCGGCGCGCCCTCTGAACCCCCAGCTCGCGCAGCAAACACCGAGAATCTGCGCTCAAGCGCTGTTCCGTGGCAGGAGGGGCACTCCGGCAACTCGCTTGCGCGCACCAGCACTTCAAACTGCGTTTCACACGTCTGACAGGCGTATTCATAGAGCGGCATGTTGACCACGATCATAGCCGACCTCCGCGCACCGGCGCACCCCGCGGGCCCGCAGGGAACGGCCTGGCCCGGTTGAATCGCGTCTCCGAACGCCTAGCGCGTTTTCGGGTTCTTCATAGCAACGAACAGCATGTGGCGCACGTACTGGTAGCCCGAGGCCGTAGCACATCCGAGTACTACGGACAACTCGAAAACGCGCCTAGAGCGCTCTTCAGATAGCCCTTGTACTGACCGGGCGAGTCTGGGTACTTCGCTACGCACTACTGGAGCGCTTCGGTCCTGACGAATGCCGTAACGATTTTCGGCATTGCGGCTAGCGCGGATTTCACTTCTACCTGGCAGGGTCGCAGTGCCCCCGCGGGCAGGAGGAATTGATTGCGGTCATTCGGGAGTTGCGCGCTCATGAAATCCGCGCTACTCGAACCCACACGGTCACGAAAAGCGCTGTGCCTGACCTGCGACGACCTATACTGGTGAGATGTCTTCACACCAAAAGTTGCGGCAGATCGCCAATCCTCTCCGTCGCAACGTGGCGATCATCGCGCACGTCGACCACGGAAAGACCACGTTGGTCGATGCGCTACTGCAGCAGAGCGGCGTCTACCGCGAGAACCAGCAGGTCGTGGATCGGGTCATGGACAACACCGACCTCGAACGCGAGCGCGGAATTACCATCCTGGCCAAGAACACGGCGGTGCACTACCGCGACTTCCTGATCAACATCGTGGATACCCCTGGTCACGCCGATTTCGGGGGAGAGGTCGAGCGCACGCTGTCGATGGTGGACGGCGTGATGGTCCTGGTCGATGCATCCGAGGGGCCGCTGCCGCAGACGCGGTTTGTGTTGCGCAAGGCGCTCGAACGCGGGCTTCCACCGATTATCGTCCTCAACAAGATCGACCGCCCCGATGCCCGTGTCAAAGACGTACTGAACGAGGTCTACGACCTCTTCATCGATCTCGACGCCAACGAAGATCAGATCGAGTTCCCGGTCCTGTATACGAATGCCCGCGCTGGCACCGCCTCGACCGATCCGGTCGTTCCCGGGACCGATCTGAGTGTGCTGTTTAGTGCCATCGTCGAGCATGTGCCCGCGCCACTGGGGGACCCCGAGGCGCCGCTCCAGATACTGGTGGCCAACCTCGACGCGAGCGACTATCTGGGACGCATCGCGATCGGCCGTATTTTCAACGGCACGGTTCAGCTCGGCGACCAGGTTGCCGTCGTGAAGCTCGATGGCGAGGTGCAGGAGACACGAGTCACGAAGCTGTTCGCGTTCGACGGATTGAAGCGGGTCGAAGTCGAGAAGGCCGCCGCGGGGGACATTGTGTGCCTGGCCGGCATCGAGGACATCACCATCGGGGAGACGATCGCCAATCCCGAACACCGGATCGCCATCCCGCCGATCGCCATCGACGAGCCAACCGTCTCAATCGTGTTCGGTGTGAACACGTCGCCGTCTGCCGGTCGGGACGGGCAGTATGTCACGTCGCGCAATATTCGGGACCGCCTGATGCGTGAGCTGGTCGGCAATGTCTCGCTGCGCGTGGAGGACACGGACTTTCCTGAACAGATCAACGTCGTCGGTCGCGGCGAGCTGCAGCTCTCGATTCTCATCGAGATGATGCGCCGCGAAGGGTTCGAGATTCAGGTGTCGCGCCCGGACATCGTCACCAAGCAGATCGACGGCGTGAAGATGGAGCCGATCGAGGATCTGGTGATCGACGTGCCCGAGGATTTTCAGGGCGTCGTGATCGCACAGGCCGGGATGCGGAGGGGCGTCCTGAGCAAGATGGTCAACCACGGCAGCGGACGCGTGCGCCTCGACTTCAGGATTCCCGCTCGCGGACTGATTGGCCTCAGATCGCAGTTCATGACCGATACGCGCGGTACCGGCATCATGAACCACCTGTTCGCAGGGTGGGAGCCATGGCACGGTGCCATCGCCGCACGCGATGCTGGTGTGCTGGTTGCCGACCGCACCGGCGTCGCCACCGCGTACGCCATCTTCAATCTCCAGGAGCGGGGAGAGATCTTCGTGGAGCCCGGCACGAAAGTGTACGAAGGCATGATCATCGGCGAGAACGCGCGTCAGAACGACATGGACGTCAACGTCACCAAGGAAAAGAAACAGACGAACATGCGCGCGGCGAGCGCCGATGAAGCGATTCGCCTGATTCCGCCCCGTCTCCTCAACCTCGAACAGGCGATCGAGTTCATCAACGACGATGAGCTGGTCGAGATCACACCCAAGAGCATCCGACTGCGGAAGCGGACCCTGGCGGCCAACGCCCGGCCGAGACGCGAGAGCTAGCCTAAACTTAGATAGAGTCGTGATCATTGTGTGCTCCAACCGAGACAGTCGCCTTGGCTACGCGGTCTTGCACTATGGGTGACAGATACGATGCGGCTGAATCAACGAGTGTTACCAATCACTCCAGTCTGCTCCGACCCCGACGGAGAGCAGGTTTGCACTCGGGGCTTCTAGCGCTCCAGGTAGCCGTGTGTCTGGTCGTGCTGCTCTTCCCACTAGCTGCTCAGGTGGGCGCACAAACATCGGCCGCGCCCATCCATGGTCAGGTCAGGACCGTGCGTGCGTCTCGCGTCACCATGCCCGTGGCGATCGACGGCAGGCTGGATGACGACGCCTGGACCGGCCTCACACCCGTCAGCGATTTCCTGCAGCGCGAACCAGACGAGGGGCGGCCGGCGACCGAGGCCACCGAAGTGAGGGTCGGGTTCGATGACGACGCTCTCTACGTCGGTGTTCGGCTCTTTGACCGCGAACCGTCCACCATCGTGCGCCGGCTCACACGCCGGGACGCCGGGGCCAACTCCGACACGCTCAAGGTCTACCTCGATCCCTTCCTCGATCACCGTACGGGTGTGATGTTCGAGGTGAGCGCCGCGGGCGTACAGCGCGACGCGCTGATCTACGACGACAGTCGCGTCGATAGCACGTGGGATGCCGTGTGGTACTCGGCTGTTGGTCAGGATGCGGAGAGTTGGACGGTTGAGCTCCGAATCCCGTTTTCCCAGCTGCGCTTTGCCACGTCGACGGGCCAGACGTGGGGGATCCAGGTGGTCCGCTACATCCACCGGAAGGCCGAAGAGCCGTGGCTCGAACTCGTCCCCAAGGACGCCAATTGGCTGGCATCACGGATGGCGCATCTGACGGGCCTCGACGGAATCCGCTCCGGTAGTAACCTGGAACTGCTGCCCTACTTCACCTCACGGGCGAGCTTCGTCGCACCGAGGCGGGGGGATCCCTTCAACGACGGGTCGCGCTATCTGGGCAGCGCGGGACTGGACCTCAAGTGGGGCGCCACGAGCAACATCACACTCGATGCCACCGCGCGCCCAGATTTCGGGCAGGTGGAAGTCGATCCATCGGTCGTGAATCTCACCGAGTTCGAGACGTTCTTCGAGGAGAAGCGCCCGTTCTTCCTGGAGGGATCCCAGATCTTCCGCCCGATGGCGGGGGACACCTTGTTCTACTCCCGTCGGATCGGGCGCGCGCCTCAGCTGAGGGCCGGAGGCGAATTTTCAGAGGCTGTCGATGGCACGACCATCCTCGGTGCGACGAAACTGACGGGGCGCACCAACGCTGGCTGGAGCTTCGGACTGCTGGACGCGGTGACCAGCCGGGAGCTCGCGGCAACCTCCAGCGGCGGCGTGCAGTCGAGAGTCGAGGTCGAACCTCTCACGAACTATCTTGTTGGACGGATCAGGAGGGACGGCCGGTTCGGAGGATTCGGGAGCATGGCGACGGCCACGAATCGCCGGCTTCAAACACAAGAGCTGCAGAACACACTGGCGCGCCAGGCCTATACGGTCAGCGGGGACGGCTATCTGTATCTCGATCCACGGCGAGATTGGATACTCTCCGGCCAGGTGGCAGCGAGCCGTCTGGATGGTGACCCATCCGTCGTCCTGAGACAGCAGCGGTCGTCGCGCCGGTACTACCAGCGCCCCGACGCCGACCACGTGGAACTCGATCCGACGGCGACGTCCCTACGCGGATGGACCACCGAGCTCGCGTTGGAACGCAACAGCGGAACGTGGCGAATCGACGCGACGGCCTCGGCCACGAGCCCAGGTTTCGAGATGAACGACCTCGGATTCCAGCGCCGCGCCGACCGCATCGGCACGAACGTCCAGTTGAGCTGGACACGCGCCACCCCCGATCGCTGGACGCGGGATCGCTCGCTCTGGGTTTCGAAATCGAACGAGTGGAACTTTGGCCGCCAGGAGCAGCAGGACTCGTGGGCGGCAGGAGCCAGCGCCACCTTTCTCAACTACTGGTATGCGAACGGGAGTCTGTCGGTTGACCTCAGCACGCTCGATGACCATCTGACAAGAGGTGGCCCACTCGCAGCATCGCCCGCCACGCGAGGCATCGACTTCGCCGTCGGCACCGATTCCCGGAAGACACTCTCGGTCTGGTTCGGACCCGGCTACTCTACCGATGAGGCGGGCGGCAACGGTGCGTATTTCTCATCCAGGGTGGACTTCAGGCCATCGCCAAGATTCGCCGCCTCGGTGGGGCCATCTTTCTCGCGGTACCGCACTGCGGCTCTGCTCCTCACAGCGGTGCCTGACCCGCTGGCCACCGACACGTTTGGGCACCGGTATGTCTTCGCCGAGATCGATCAACGGAACATCTCGCTGACGACGCGGCTGGATCTGACGCTCACACCGAGGTTGTCAATGCAACTGTACGTCGAACCTTTCCTGGGAACCGGCCGCTACGACACCTTCAAGGAATTCCTCCGGCCGCGCGCGTTCACGTTCGCGAAGTACGGTCAGCAGCGAGGCACGATTGTGGCGGAAGAGTCAGGGGATGAATACGTGGTCGACCCCGACGGGCCCGGGCCCGTCGCGCCGTTCACCATCACGAACCCAGACTTCAACGCGAAGTCGCTGACCGCCAAGGCTGTCCTTCGTTGGGAGTGGCGGCCAGGGTCCACGTTCTACTTCGTGTGGACTCAGCAGCGCTACGACGACGCCGACGCCGGGAACCCACGATTCGGTCCCGACGCAGGCCGCCTGTTCGCCGCGCCGGCCGACGACGTGTTCATGATAAAGGCGTCGTACTGGCTGGGACGCTGATCCGCCAGGCTAAAGAACATCTCCTATTCGAGATACGGCGATTCGACGATCAGCGTGGCGCGAAGACACATGTCTCAAGGCTGCGACGGCCCAGGGAGACCGGCGTCCACTGCTCCCGACATGGCTCGACCGGCAGCCTCACGAGGCCCGTGCGCCAGCGCCAGGCGCAGCGGGGCAGATAAAAGGCTTGCCACAGCCAGCGGTGAAGCGCTGGCGATCGCAGGAACCTGACCTCGCAGCCGAGAATCTGGTGTCGTGCACGATGTACCGTGGGCTTCAGCGAGACTTGGTACCAGGTCACATCGCCGACCTCCCGTTGAATCGAATCCACAAATGCGTGATTTCCGGATGCCGACGCCCAGGTCGTGGCGAAGAGCTCTTGAGTGACCCCGTAGTGCGGATAGAAGTCCTCGAACACGTCCGCCGCGTCGAAAAACGCAATGCGGGGCCTCGGTGGATTCGCCGCGTTGAGTAGCGGCAGGTCGCCCGACCACGTGTTCACGCCAGCTCACCTTCACGATATGCGGGGAAGTACGAGCTTGTCGTCGGGCCAGACGGCTTGGCAAGTGCCGCGTAGGCCCCGCGATCGAATATCCGTCCGCACAAGTACGCGGCTTTCGTGCCTGTAGACCAGCCTCGCTTGAACCGCGCGAGGCCGTCAGACTGTTCCTCGCGCAGACCGGCGGCGGCCCCGAGATCGAGCCAGCGCACACCCGCTGCCGCGAAGTATCGTATGGCCTTCGAGAACACCGCGTATGACGCACGCGCGTCGTATCCGACATCTGTGTAGGCGCCGAGATGGTAGTATCCCGTTTCTCCCTGCACGTACCAGACCGTCATGCCAACCGTGACGTTCTCGCGCCTGGCTCTGAACGCCACCATGCCCGGCACGCGACACTGCCGTCTGAGGGACTCCTCCGAAAATGCCGCCCAGCCCCGGATATCGTGCTTCGCACTGAGGATGCCGTAGAGGTGGACGACGTCGTCTTCGCAGGCACCGGCGCGGTCCAGTGCGTCGACCGTGACGCTCGCCAGACCTTTTCGCTCGTTGCGCCTATGATGGGCGCTAAGCATCGTTTCGGTCGAAACATGAAGGTCGACGACATGGTGCGATTTGAAGGGGACCGCGAGATCCGGAAAACACGCGGCCAGTTGCGCGCCGTCCAGATCGCAGAACGGGTCGATCACGGCCGAGAACGCCACCAGATCGGTGTTTGTCTCGAGCCAGCTAAGATCTTGCTCGAGGCCCGCCCAGTTGGGGCAGCAGAAAATCGGGTAGCAGCCCATGGCGTCTCGGCGCTCAGAGCCGCGAATGTGCCGCTCGAGAATCCATGCGCGACTTGCTGGCAAGAATCGAGGCGCGCCGAGTCCACCGAGCGCCGCGGCGTAGCTCGGATGGAAGTACCCGGTCGTGAGTGCGTGTGACGACGGACCGCTAGCTCCAGCCGGCATCGCTCAGCATCTTTCCGAGGACGGCTGACGCTTCGAAGTGCTCCTCAGCGATGGCCCGAGCCGCGCGTGCATGGCGAGCGTAGTCGAGTTCGAGTTCCCGGAGTCGTTCGACCGCCTCGTCGAGCGTACTGAACAACAGCACTCCCTCGCCGACCGGGAGCCAGTCGCCGATTCCTGTGTCCTGGTGGAGCACTGGTCGACCCGCTGCCATATAGCAGGTGCTTCGATCGCTGAACCAGCCGCATTGAGACTCGACGTACGCATGTTTGGCAACGCCGAAATCGGCCGCCGAACCCGCGATGAACGCCTGATACGCGTCGATCGTTCCCGTGACCGCCAGGGGGCTGACCAGCTGCCAGCCCAACTCGCCGAGCCGATCTCGTGGCGCACCGCCACCCATGGCGACAACGCACGACCAGCGCGTCCGCGACGGCAGGGTCATGAAGCGGTCGAACTCCCGGTTCTTGTACCCGTAGCTTCGCCCTTCATGAGTGACCTCCCTTCCAGACGTCCAGTTCATCAGGGTTGTGATCGGCTCGCTGGCACCCTGCGTGTCAGCCTTCCAGAAACGTGTCGCGACGGCCGTCCGCGCGGGAATCCAGCGCCGTCCTGCCGCGGGGATGGAGCAGTCCGGCATGCCGATGCGGACGCCATGCGAGAACGCTGTGTCGTAGTGCTTGGTGGACTCCGCCTTCCGGCCTTCGCCCGCCAGCAATTGCAGCTGCGTGAACATCGGATCGACGTCGATGAATCCGCGACGGGGACACAACGAGAGCTCGTCGAACCAGGTGGCATCACCCATGTCGAGAACGAAGCTGGCGCGACTCAACACGTCGCGCAGGCGCGACCATCCCGAGCCATGACAGATTCCGTTCACATCGACGAAGCTGTAGTCGGACGCCGCCAGCCCGTAGCGCGGCAGGACGCCCTGAAGAAACGCCAGTGCGGCTGTCGGATCGTCGGTCATCTCGTTCGAACGCGGGTCGTAGCAATCCCCTGAACCGTTCTGCCGCTCGACGTAGTGCACCTGATAGCCCAGGCCCTCAAGGCCGGCCATCGTGTGGAGGTTGGCGAGCGCCATGCCCGCCAGCGGCAATTTACCGATGAACCCGACGACGACGGCAATCGGTTTACTCAATCTGGAAAACCTCTTGTGGTCGGCCCTGGTCGCGCGTCAGCGCACATCCCGCGCGATGACCAATCCCTCGCGCGGCAACCGCGCGGCGATTTCGGCCCCGTTGGCAAGCGCAAACTTGATCAGATCGCAGATAGCAATGATGTTCTGCGGCGAGACCGCCCTTCCCGGTGGGCAGGACCAGCACTCGCTGCGTCAGCCTTTCTGTGCGTGGCAGCCGTGCTGCGACATCCGGCTGCGTCGTGCGATAGGGCTCCATCCTGTGAACGCCAGGATAGAAATAGCGACGGGCCAGCACGTTGTCCCGGTGAAGCACCTCGAGCAGCGCATCGCGGTGGAGACCGGCCTTCGCCTCATCGACTTCGACCACGACATATTGGAAGTTCCAGCGTTCGTCGCCGGTGTATTCGACGAGGCGCAGCCCGGACACACCTCGCAGCTCCTCGACGTACTGCTCGTAGTTGCGGCGGTTCCACGCCACAACCTCGGCGATCGTCTCGAGCGACGCGAGGCCCATGGCCGCTGACACCTCCGACATCTTTCCGTTGGTCCCGATGGAGACGACGTGATCGTTGTCGCAGAACCCGAGATTCGTCATCAGGCGGATCGCTTCCGCCAGTTCGGAATCGTCGGTCACTACGGCGCCGCCCTCGAACGTGTTCAGAAACTTCGTGGCGTGGAAGCTGAAGACCTCTGCGTCGCCGAAGCCGCCAACCGCGCGACCTCGATGTGAACAGCCGAACGCGTGGGCGGCGTCGAAGAGGAGACGGAGCTTGTGGCGTACCGCAATGCGCTTCAGGCCTTCGACGTCACAGGCCCGTCCCCAGATGTGTACGCCGAGAATCCCGGTTGTGTGACAGGTGATGAGCGCCTCGACCTGTGCCACATCGATCGCATGCGAGACAGGATCAATATCGCAAAAGACGGGGGTGATGCCCTGCCAGGCGAGCGCATGGGCCGTCGCCGGGAAGGTGAACGCGGGAACGATGACCTCTCCGGACATTTCGAGTGCGCGTATCGCGACTTCGAGCCCGACCGTGGCATTGCACACAGCCACGGCGTGTCTGACTCCGGCGACCGCTGCCACTTCCCGCTCGAACTCGAGAACCTCCGGTCCGCGGTTGGTGAGCCAGCCGCGATCGAAGACCCGCCGCATCCGTGCCTCCACTCGGTCGTAGGGCGGAAGGTTGGGCTGGCCGACGTGTAGGGGGCGGTCGAACAGCGGGCGACCGCCGAAGGCGCCGAGCGCGTCGACCGTCCGTACGCCAAGTTCTCCCGTCGAGTTCATAGAATCTCTTCGAGAAACCGGCCGAGAATCTTTTCAGCATCGAAATACATGCCGGCGATCTCACGTGCCCACGCCGACTGCCGAGGAAAGTCGCTGTTGATCGTAGCCACGGCCGCAGCCGCTTCCTCCACCGTGCGAACCGCGAAGACGCCCCGGCCGTTTGGAATGTGATCGCTGAACCCGGTGTCCTCGATGACCACCGGGCGACCGGCTGCCAGGTACGCGGTGCTTCGGTCGCTGAACCAGCCGCTATTGGTGGCGACGAACACGTGTTTGCAGACGCTGAACTCGCCTCGCGAGCCACGAACGTACTCCCAGAAGCTGTCGAACGACGCGGTGACGGCGTGGGCGTCCTGAAGGGTCCAACCCGCCTGTGCAAGCCGTTGCCTGGGCACGTGTTTGCCGGCGACGGCGATCTCCATCGGCGCCGCTGTTCTCCGCGGTAAGTCGAGAAAGTGCTCGAACTCGACATCCTTCTGGCCGAACGTCTGCCCGTTGAACTGGATCTGGTCGTGCGACTGCCAGTTCATCACCGTGGTGAACGGCCTGGAGGCGCTCGTCGTCATCGGCACCGGTTCGTCCATGACGATCGGGTGCCACAGGTGACCCCATGTGCGGCCGGCGGTGGGCGCGGAGCTCCTCGCGGTCCCGACGTTGCGGCCGACGGTGTAGTAGTAGTCGTACTGCGGCAGCGGCTCGCCGCCTGCGAGTCGCTTCTCCATTTTCATCTGTGTAAAGCCGGGCTCTCCGTCCAGCAGGATCCGCACACCACCTGTGGCTTCGGGAAGCCACGCACCGTGAGTCCCCATGTCAAGGAACACGTCGGCCGTTCTGAACACATCCTCGATCTGCCCGCGCGACAAACCGAAGTACTGTTGGCGGGCATCCACAAAACACCAGCGGTCCGCAAGTCCGAACCGCTCGAGCAGCGCGCCGACGGTTCTGGCGCCGTAGGTGCAGTCGTCGCTCATCACGTTCCGGATCGGGTCGTAACAAGCGTCCGCGTACCCAGCCTTCTCGACAAAGTACACGTCGTGCCCCAACCGCTGAAATCCTCGGAGGTACTGGAGGACGTAGGACATCATCCCGCCAAGCGGATACCGCACCATGTACGATCCAACCACCACGCGCGCCATCGATTCACCCGACCCGCGCGGGCGATTTCATCGCCTCAATGAAGCGATCGTGGACGTCCGAGAGACGGGTTCGCGCTCGCTCGCCAGCGGTTCGCGCGTGCTCGCGTGCTGCCGCAGTCAAGCAGTAATCAAATGCTCTCGAAAGATCGCCATCATCCACCGCGTCTGCCACGAAGGAGGCCGGCCAACCGATCGTGTTCGACTGACGCCGAAGCTTCGCGCCGCCAGCAATCGGGTCAAGAGCTACCACCGGCACGCGATGCTTGAGCGCCAGCACCAGACCGTGAAGGCGCGTGGTCACCACGACATCCATCCGGGCGATGAGTGACTCAACTGCTTCGGCAGTCCGTAGGCCGGTCGCGTTCACGTCGAGCCGGGTGTCGATCCTGACCGGCGCCATCGGCCGCGACGCCACAAGGCGCTCCACGGCGGCGTTCGCGAGATCGTGCGCGCCGTTCCGATACTCCTTTTGGTGGTGCGCGAGCACGACGCCGACCACTGGTACCGGCTGTGCTGGCGCCAGAAACGCGAGGTCCGGCCGCACTGTGGCCGAACTGTCCCGTTCCAGGAGCAGGTCGAAAGGGTTCCACGTTTCGAGTGGTTCCAGCATCGACAGATTCACACCGACCAGCCGACGTCCCGCAAAGCGCTCTAGAAACCCCGGGATCGGCCACCCGTTGCCAAACGGACCGCAGACGAAGACTACATCCGAATAGCCGGCTGGATCGACGGTGCTCCACTCGACGCCACCCACAAACGGCGGCGCGATCGCGACATCGTATGGGCGCCCGGCGTCTTCGAGCCATCGACAGACCAAATCGCGAGTCAACAGGTCGCCCGCGGTGGCGCCCATTTGGGGGAAACTGAACCAACCTGCCACGAGTGTCTTCAAGCTCTCACCTGTGCGAGCGTGGCGTGGCGGCCGGTGGTCATCGCGCGTTCGATGAGGTCGGTCAGCACACGATCGGAATCGAAGTACGCGGCGGCAATTTCCCTAGCCGCCACGGCCTGGCGCGGATAGTCCGCCTCGACCTCGCCAACCGCAGCCGCGGCCTCATCCAGTGACGAGAAGGCCAGTACGCCCAAACCCGTCGGGATGACGTCGCCGAACCCCGTATCCTCGACGATGACAGGTCTCCCCGCTGCTAAGTAGCAGGCGGATCGGCAGCTGAACCAACCCGGGCGCCCCTTCACGTAGCCGTTCTTTGCCACGCTCCACTCGCCTTTCGACGACTGGATGTACGCCCGATAGCGATCGAGATTGGAGCAGGCCGCGTGAGCGTCAATCACCTTCCAGCCGGCTTGCGTCAGGCGCTCGGAGGCGCTCAGCCGTACGCCCGACGGAGCCCGTCTGGCCGCGTCGCCGCCCGATTTCCACTGCACGTGCTCCGTGGCGTTGAGCGCAACCTCGAACGTCATGCCCGGCCGCGTGCGCGGAAGCTCGACGAACCGCTGGAACTCGATGTCCTTCTGTCCGTACTGCTGACCGCCATGTCGCAGTGGCTTGTAATTCGTCCAGCTCATGACGGTCGTGTAGGCCGGCCTCGGCTCCCGGGTGGGCGTCCACTCAGAAAGGATAATCGGCTGACGTGTCGGAAGCCACGTGTACGCCGTTCCAGGCACGGGTGCCGACAGGCGCTCGCCGAAGCTGAAGTGCACATCGTGGGCCGCAACGCGCTTTCGAAACTTCAGCTGACCACGTGGCAAAGCCAACTTGATCTGTGTGAACACCGGATCGGAGTCGATGTACGCGAGCCGTGTGATGCTGCGGTAGTCCGAGGGCCTCTTGAGCGTACCTGACAGATTAATCAGCAGGTCTGCGGTCCGGAGCACATCGCGCCGCTTCGCGCCGGACATACCGAACCAGCGCGGTTTGATCGGAAAGCGATACGCCCACCGCTCGCCAAGCCCAAATCGCGCCATTACTGTTGATAAGTGATTCACGTTCGCGCTGGGGTCGTGCGCGACCCAGTCCTGGCCCGAGGCACCGCCATTCAGCGTGTACGGCCACTCACCAGAGTCTTCGAAATAGTAGACATCGTGGCCGAGACGATGAAGTCCGAGTGGGTACTGCACGTAGTCCCACGCCACGCCGCCGAGCCACGGATGCTGCGCAATCAGACCGGTGACGACGATCCGAAGGGATTGACTCGTGCGTCCAGTCATCTATTAGGCAAGGCCCACTTGCACGGCAGCTGTGCGCAGCGGGCCGAGCCGCCAGTACTCATCCTCCAGCGTACGTCGTGGGTTATCCCCCAGCCACCGGAGTTCAACATAGACCTGGGCGAAGCCGAGCCGTTCATCGAACCCCTTGGATGTTCCCCCGGGCCATCTGGCATGTCGATACTATTTTTTTGTCTCTTTCGCGACGTCGGCCGGCCAGCCCTCGATGAGCATCGCCAGGTCAATCTCCCCTGCGGCGACCGCACAGGACTCCCAATCGACCACGTGCACTTTGTCGCCGGAGACGAGCACGTTACTCTTATAGAACTCCCCATGGATAATGGTGGCGCTAGATAACAGTCGAGCCGACCCATTCTGCACAAACCGATCACACAGCCGTTCAAGCCATTCCGCGTCCTGCCCCGTCAAGAACTGCCGGCAGTAGTCCCGAGTTCGGAGTGCCCAGCTGGCGTAGTAATCAGAGTCGTAGCGAATCAGGAAGCTCGAACCCGCCTTCGCTGAAAACCGCTTGGCACACCGGTGAAAAGCACCCAGCCATGCCCCGGCGAGCTGAAGCTGCGGCGCATCAAGGTATTCGGCGCTCTCCACGTACTCAAGCACCAGCATCTTGCTGCCCGTTCTTGCATCGACATGCAACCCGTAGCACCTCGGGGTCGACACTCCCAGTGGCTTGAGGACTCGGCCGTAAACATCCGCCTCGTAGCAAACGCCTCGTCGATGACCCCAGGTGTTCCACATCTCAGCGGGTGCGTATTTGCAAAGCAGCTTGAGCGTGCGGCCATCTACCAGAAGACACTTCACGATCTCACTGTCGAACGTGCTCGAGAGAGGATTGGACAAACGTTCCAGCACGTTGGAAAGCGGTGTGTCACTTTTACGCGCCGCCAAAAGCCCTCTCAACGCGTTGGACAGAGTCCGATCATCCGGAAAGAAATCGTCTTGAGATGTCATATCTAGGTCGCCGCCCGTCACCCCAGTCGGCGGTCGTAACGCCACACACGGATCCATGAATCAAGGATTCCGGGACTTCGAGGCTTTTTCTAGAGCACCATACGTGAGGCAGGTCGTCCACCATGTAAATGGTCGCTCGTCGGAGTCTTCGAAAGAGTAGACGTCGTCGCTCGGTCATCGAACCGCGACGTCCGCCGCCAGGGTTGCCGGAACCAGGCGCCCGTGCTGCAACACGAGCTGAACATTGCATTGCGCGAGGGTGTTCAGCCGATGCGCGATGATGAACGTCGTCCGACCCTCCATCAAGCGATCCATGGCACGTATGATCATGGCTTCGGTACCCAGGTCGACCGAGCTGGTCGGCTCGTCGAAGATCAGGACCGGGGCGTCCTTGAGAAACGCGCGCGCGAGCGAGACACGCTGACGCTCGCCGCCAGAGAGTTGGAGGCCGCGCTCGCCGACGAGGGTGCCGTACCCTTCGGGGAGTGCCGTGATGAACTCGTGCGCGCTTGCAGCTTTCGCGGCTGCGACGATCTGCTCTGAACTGGCATCGGGCCTCGCGTACGCGATGTTCTCGGCCAACGTCGTCGAGAACAACACGGGTTCCTGCAAGACGATGGCGAATTGGCTACGGAGGTCTCCCAGCCTGTAATCCCGAAGGTCCACGCCGTCGAGCAAGATCGCTCCACTGCCGGGATCGGCCAGACGTGGCAGGAGATTGACCAGTGTGGTCTTCCCGGCGCCTGTTGGCCCAGCGATCCCCACCCGTGAGCCTGGCGAGATGTCGAAAGAAATATCTCTGAGCACCGGCCGATCGGCCTCATATCCGAACGATACATTCCGAAAGCTGACCGCTCCCGATGCGCGGGCAAGGGGCCTCGCACCCGGCAGCTCGACCACACTGAGGGGTTCGTCGAGCAGGGCAAACGCTCTTGCGGCTCCCTCAATCGAACCCTGAATCTGGCCGATGCGCTTGGTAATCGTCTGCACCGGCGAAAACCACTGGACCATGTAGGCCATGATGAGCAGGAGCTCGCCCACGCTGAGCGCGCCTGACTGGACGTGCCTCGTTCCGAGGTAGAGGGTCACCGCCGTGCCCGCCGCGATCGTCATTCCAACGGCGAGATCAAAACCGCCCTGCGTGCGGGCGAGACGAATCTGCCCCGACATCGCGCGTGTGGAATACCGGGTGAATCGCTCTTCCTCTCGCTGCTCCTGACCGAACGCTCGAACAACACGCAACGCCCCGAGCGCTTCCTGGACAACGGCCATCGATGAGCTGTCAGACTCTTTGATGGTCGCCCACTGCTGGCGAAGTCGTCCGCTCGAAGCGCGCGCCACCCAGAAGAGGAACGGCGTCATGGCCAGGGCAACGATGGCCAGGGTCCAGTCAAGGTTCGTGATGACGACGGTCATGGCCGCGAGCGTCAGGCCGGCGGTGACGAACGGCACGACACCGTTGACGGCGAGGTTTTGCACCGCCTGTGCGTCGTACTGGATGCGGTATGTCGAGTCGCTCGAGCCACGCGTGTCGTGGTACGTCATCGACAACCGCTGCACGTGGGCAAACAGTCGCGCGCGGAACCCCAAGAGCATCCGCTCCGTCGTGGAGGCTTGAAGCACCCAGGTCGCCATCGCCTGTAACTCGCTGAGCAGCGCGACGCCAAGCAGCACAGCTAACGCGACTGTGAGCGCACCGCCAGGACCCAACCCAACAGGCAACAGACTCGTCATCCACTGAGGAAGCGGGTCGCTACCGATGACGCTGTCGACGACGATCTTCAACGGCAGCGGGGTCAGCAGTGCCAAGGGGGTCGACAGCAAACTCAGCAACATCACGCCTGTGATGTGCCAGCGATACGGACGAGCCACGTCGAAGAGGCGCCTATAGAGCGCCAGCGTCGAGTAGCGAGGCGCGTCCATCACACCTTCTCGTGCGCAGGCCTCGGCTTCGGGGTACCCGCAAATACCGCTCGTCCCTCGTCCCGTAGCCCGCGCGAGGCTGCCGCCAGGACAACCACGAACAGCGGCAGAGCCGGGAGGAGCGGCGTCCGCGCCGGGACTCCCAAGGAGAGGGGGCTGAGAATCATGATGGCCAGGTACCGCCGGAGCGTTGATTCTGGGTCGCTTGGAGCGTCGCCCGCAAGGCCCGGCCACGAGGCGCGACTGGATCGAGCGAAGCCTGTCGCGTGAAAAGTGGCGGCCTCGAATCCTCCGGAGCGGTCGAGAGCACTGGCTCGGAGACGTCCGCACTCCCGGGGTTCACGATTTCGGCTCTCTTGCCCTCCTGTGGGCCGAGCCCACACTTTGCCGCCGCGTCCAGAATGGCCCCCATGGTGGCGGCGCACTCCTGGACGGATGCCAACGCCAGAATATCCCCGAGCAATCCGAACTCGACAGCCGCGTACGATGTGCCGCTGAAGCCGGCCAGCATCGCAAGCAGGACGAAAATCAGCGCGGGCGCCCACGCGAATGGAGCAATGCGGGGCCACGCCTTCAACCGCACCAGCTGCGTACCGGAACCGCTGTCTTCGAAAGCCATGAGAAGACGGGAACTGCCAAAGAGCCCGCCGCGCACTTCGAGATCCCACGAGTCCCAGACGTTACCGAGGAGCACCACGGCGCCGGTGGACCGAAGAGCCTCGTCGAATGCCGTCAGATGTGCCTCCGGGGGCTGCCAGTCTGTCACGCAAATGGGCAGCGTCCGAGGCAGTGGCCATGACATTCGCCTGGGACCTCGCTTTCGCCAGAGCGTTAGGCCGTGTTTTAGGCGTCCACGGAGGCGTGCCAGTGGCTGCACAAGGTGAAAGAGCGCCACTGTGGCCCGGGCCCTGAGACGCCCCACGCCTGACGTGGAGTTTGCCATCGAGAGGTCTGCGGTACTCGACCACGCTTGAACGACGGGCGCCGCCAGCGCGAGCATGAAAAGCGGCAGGGCCAAGAAGAGCGGCGTCCACGCTAGTCCGATCAAGGAGATGACGCCGAGAATCGCGACCACCAGATGCCACTCCGGCATGAGCGGCAGCGCGCGGAGCATCCCGGGCTGGGACTCCGCGAGCACCTGAAACGGGGCGAGGCCCCAGGTGCCCTGATAGACACGATCAGCCTCCCCGATCGGCAGCGCGAGGCCTCTGCCGTACAAACGTCCGGCCCATGTGAGATGGCCGGCGACGTTGTACCTTCCGGGCCATTTGCGCTCGAGCAGGGCCTCCGCTCGACCGTAGCCGACCTGCTGACGCCAATATGTACCGATCGAGTCCCTGTGATGATGCCAGACCATCGCGGCGTGGCTGAATCCAAGCGTCCAACCCCGCTCCTGCAACCGCCAGCAGACGTCCACGTCATCGCCGGCAGTGAGAAACTGAGGGTCGAAACCGCCAATCGCCTTCAGGGCACTGACGCGGAACGCCATCGAACAGCCGGGAATGTGCTCTGCCTCACGATCCGACAGCAGCACGTGCACCGGTCCGCCAGGAGCGTTGGCCACGCAGTCCGCGATCCAGCCATCCCCCGCGGGCGCGATGTTCCACCCGCCGATTCCGGCGTGCGAGGTTGTTTCGAACTCGGCGGCGAGGTACTTCAGCCAGTGCGGGTCAGGTCGCGCGTCGCCGTCGGTATACGCAATGATTTCCCCGGTTGCCGCCTCGAGTCCGACATTGCGTGCCAAGCTCAACCCCTGGTTCGGGGTGCGAATCAGGCGGAAATCGTACTCAGCCACGATGGCTGCGGTGTCGTCGGTCGACCCATCATCGACGACGATGACCTCGAAATCCGGATAGTCGAGCCTGCGAACGCCCTCGCAGCAGTCGCGGACTGTCGCTCCACCGTTGTAGATGCACACCGCAACCGAGATGCGAGGCCATGCGCGGTCACCTTGGAACGGGACGTCGGAAAAGGCTTTCTGGACGGCCGTGAGAGCAGCCTTCGGCCGACGCTCGCGATCGGTGAGGCCGAATTCCCAGTCGTCGACGTCGGCGCCACCGCGATACCACTCGTCCGTCCACGAGAACACAAAGGCGCCGCAGCAACCGGACGCGAAGGTCGTGCGGACCTGCCAGTCGAGCGCGCTCGCCTGTGCAGCTTCACCGTTGCGGTAGCTGTCGAGACCGAGCTCGCTCATCAGGAGCGGACGGTCTCTGGCAATATTCTGCAGGCGCCCGAGATACGCGTAAAGCCGATCCTCTGATTCGAGGTAGACGTTAAACGAGACGAAATCCAGGAACGGGAGCCGAAGGTACTCGGTAGAGGGGTAATTGACGTACGTGACTAGTACCCCGTCTCAGTGATTTTGATCGGTTGGAGGGGGGGTAGCTCATCTGCCGCCAGTAACAGCCTGATCGTCCGGGGCTGCCGTGGGACGCGGCTGATAAGCCCGCGCCGCTCCAGCGCGACGATCATGCCGTGGACCGTGGGGGGAGTGACCTGAAAGAACCGTTGGAAGTCGACTTCGGCCGGCGGCTCCCGGTGGAGTAACGCGTAGGTGTGGATGAAGGCCAGATACTGGCCTTGCTTCGCCGTGAAGTGTGGGGCCGGACGACTGGACACGGGATCGGCAGTGTGATCCAAGATATCCATGAACATACGCTATCGCGTGACGCTGACGCTCGAAGAAGGGCACCACCTGCAGGCGCTGACCCGCGGCGGCACCCGGGCCGCGCGCCAGATCAAACGGGCACAGATTCTCCTCGCCGCCGACGCCCAGGTCCCCGACGAACGGATTGCGGCAGACATCGGGGTCGGCACCTCGACGGTGTATCGGACCAAGCAGCATTTCGTCGAAGACGGCTTGACGCGCGCGCTCATCGAAACGGCCCGGCCCGGTGCACCGCGGAAGCTCAGCGCCGGCGATGAAGCCCGCCTGGTCGCGGTGGCCTGCTCCGCGCCCCCGGCCGGCCGGGCGCACTGGACGCTGGAGTTGCTGGCCGGCGCATTGGTCCGCCTCACCACGCACGAGACCCTGTCGAGCGCCACGGTGGGACGCCGGCTGGCCGACATGAAACTGAAGCCGTGGCGGGAGAAGAGGTGGTGCATTCCGACGGTCAACGCCGAGTACGTGGCGCGCATGGAAGACGTCCTCGCACTCTACGCCGAGGCGCCGACCCCCCGGCGACCGGTGGTCTGCTTCGATGAAACGCCCCGACAACTAATCGGGGACGCGCGTGTCCCCATCCGGGCCGAGCCGGGGAAGCCCAGACGGGTCGACTATGAGTACGTGCGCAACGGCACCGCGAACGTGTTCCTGTTTGTGGACGTGCACCGCCCCTGGCGCCACGCCAAGGTCACTGACCACCGGACGTGCGTCGACTTTGCCGAGTGCATGCGCGATCTCGTGGACGAGCATTACCCGGAGGCCGAGCGAATCCAGGTGGTGCTGGACAACTTGTCGACCCATTCCGCGGCCGCGCTTTATCAGACCTTCGCACCCGCTGAGGCCCGACGGATCCTTACGCGGCTCGACTTCCACTACACGCCGAAACACGCCAGCTGGCTCAACATGGTCGAGATCGAGATCGGGGTGATGGTCCAGCAATGCCTCGATCGGCGTATCCCGGACAAGGCCACGCTTGTCACCGAGGTCGCTGCCTGGGAGCAGCGGCGCAATGCCGAGCAGGCGGGCATCAACTGGTTGTTCACCGTCGACCGGGCCCGCACGAAGATGGGCCGCGTGTATCCGCAGCCCGCCAGGCGCGCGAAGGCCGCCGCGTGAACCGGTCAGAACCACTGCGACGAGGTACTAGACCCTCCGGATCCTCACGCTTCACGACGTTGTACAGGCGTTTGAGATACCGCTCGACGGTCTCGCGGCCGAGCCAGCGAACCATCGAAGCCGTGATTTCGTTGCCCAGCGCATAACACAGGAGTGCGGGGTGCCCGGCGCAGGTCCGGACCTTGGTTCTGATGAGTTCGTCGATGTCTGGTCCCTCGTCGGGATCCGCAAGATATCCCGAGTATTGCTCGGCCGACAAGCCGACCATGACGCGCAGCCCGTGGCGTGCGGCAACGTCGAGGAGGTGACGCGGCGGCAGGGTATGCGGAATGCGGACGGTGTTGAAACCGGCCTGGGCCATCTGTGCGAAATCGCGATCGATGACGGCCACGTCCTGATACTCGCGCTGCAATTCGTCCGGACGAAACGCACCATACGTCGCTCCACGTACCCAGAGCTTGCTCGATCCGACCCAGAGGAACTTGCCACATGCCCGCGGGCGACCGACATGAACGCCCTCGATCGGCGTTGGCAGATCAGCGGTGTGGGTGTCGGCAGGGGCGTAGGCGAGTTCGTCTGCAGACATGGTATTCAGGCGACCGCACAAAGGAGACGTTCAAGATCGGTCATTACCTCACGGTTGCGAACAGTCGTCGTCGTACTGGAATTGCCTGGTTGCACGAAGGGTGCTCGCGCAACGGCGTTTCAGAGGGGACCTACATATTACCCCCTTACGGGAAGATGTTGCAAGGACGCACCACGTGCCTGCAATTCTGCACGATTCTTGAAAGCTCAAGCTTCCCGCATCGTGGGCTGGCGCGTGTTGGTTTCGATGCGCACCGACTTCGTGCTCGACGCGGTGAAAGTGGTATCACTCGCGTTGGCCCGCCGCCTGGGTGCCACCAAGGGCGGGAATCGTATCCGGAACGCCAGGTGTGCCTCCTCCGGAGCGGAACAGCGTCATCGCACGGTTCAGGCTGTCGGGGTCGCCGACGAGTACGACCGTATCACCGACCTCGTAGCAAAAAGTAGGGTCTCGCTGGTAGATAGGCTCGCCGTCGCGCACAACGGCTATCTGCACCACACCGGTCCGGCGACGCAGCTCCAGGGACGTCGGACTTGCTCCGACGGCCACCGCCCCCTCCTCGATCTCGATCAACTCCAGTACCTCGTGAATCCTGAGGTGCTTCAGCGCGTCAAGCTTGAGGTCCGGTGGCGTCGTTCCACGCAAGAGCCCGTAGTGCTCCGTTCTCACCGACTCCACTTCGCGCCAGATCCGGTTGATCGGGATTTCGTAGCTCTCGAGCGCCTTGGCGAACAGCGCCAGTGATGCTTCGAACTCCTCGACGACGACATCGGTCGACCCGAGTGTCATCAGCTCGTCCAGCCCGCGGACATAGCGGGTGCGCACCAGAATACGGACCGAAGGGTTGATGTCGCGGGCCAGGGCCACACCCCGTCGTTCGTCGATCGGTGAGGAGATGGTGAACACGATGATCCGCGCATGCGCCAGCCGCACGTGCTCCAGCACCGCGTGTCTCGTGCCATCGCCAAACACCACGGAAATACCGTCCTCCCGGGCACGCCTCACGAGTTCGGCGTTCGCCTCGACGACCAGGCACGAGATGCCAGCTGCCTCCAGCACACGTGCAAGATACCGACCCGCCAGGCCGTAGCCGACGATGATCGTGTGATCGCGGAGTGCCTCGACGACTGGTGACCGGTCGGTCGGCTCTGTCCTCCCGAGCCATGCCGCGAGCCGCTCGGCAGCAGGACGGGAGAGCCTGATCAAAAAAGGCGTCGCCATCATGGACAGCACGGCCGCAGTGAGAAAGACCTGGTAGTCGCCGGTGCGGAACAAGCCGAGCGGCAACCCGACCGCCGCCAGCACGAAGGAAAACTCACCGATCTGTGCCAGGCTGAGGCCGCTGATCAGCGCGGTTTTCAGGACTCCGCCGACCGCAAGTACGCTGCCTGCCACGAAGACCACTTTGAGCACGAACAGCACGCTTGCCAGGGCCACCAACATGAAGAACTGGTCGAGCACCGTTGGAATGTCGAGCAGCATCCCGAGTGACGTAAAGAAGATGCCACTGAAGAGCGCGCGGAAAGGGAGGACATCCGACAGCGCCTGAAGGCCGTACTCCGATTCCGAGATGATGAGTCCCGCGATGAACGCTCCGATCGCGATGGAAAACCCGGCCGCTGAGGCCACGAGGGTCGCTCCGATACCGAAGAAGCCGATACACAGCGTGAAGAGTTCGCGATCGCGAAAAAGCACGACTCGATCCAGGGTCCACTTGACGACCAGGCGCCCCCCCATCACCAGCACCGTCATGATGGCCAGCCCGCGGCCCAGTTCCAGGGTCAGGGTCGTCCATTGCGCATCGCCAGCCTCGGCCAGAAGCGGGAGCAGCAGAATGAGCGGCAGGACACACAGATCCTGAAACACCAGAATCGAGAGAACGGACCGCCCGTGTGGCGTGTCGAGCTCCGCACGATCGGCATAGGCCTTGGTCACGATGGCCGTCGAGGACATGGCGACCAGCGCACCGTAGAACAACGCCTGGGTCAGCTGGATCCCTACGGCGAGTGCGAGGGCTGTGATACACGCGAGTGTCGCTCCGACCTGGAGCCCACCCCCGATAAACACCGAGCGGGCCCATTGGCGCACATGCGAGAGGGACAGTTCCAGACCGACCGCGAACAGCAACAGCGCCACGCCGAGTTCAGACAGCGTCTCGATCTGGTCAGGTCCGTCGATCAGCGCAAGACCGTACGGGCCGACGACAAATCCGGCTACGAAGAACCCGACCAGCGGCGGAGCGTTGACGCGGTGCGCCAGCGCAACGATCGGAATGGCAAGGCCGATCAGCAGCAACAGGTCGCGGAGGAGTCCGAGTTCCGGCATGGGTTGGGTTCGCGTCCTTCACGCGGGACGACCATTCTAGCCGGTGAGCCAGGTCCTCTCGTTGTTTTGGGGGCGTGCAAACGGATCACGCGTACCAGCGCCCTTGGCTTGATCCCCTCTCCGAATCGGCTCAGCGAACAAGTTCGTGAGCGTTGTTCGCAAGTAGCGTGGCGTGCCGGCCCCACGATAGGTGCCGATCAGGCCCCGCCCGGGACGACGAGCGCGGATTTCAACTTGTACCTAGCAGGCTGCTGAAGAACCCGGGTGATCGGGCCGTTTTCTAAGGATCATGCGAGTCACCACCGACCGACAACGGTGCGCACGGCTGTGCGCTGGCCCCGATCAAGGGGCCGGCGACACGCGCGGCCGGTGATCAGGGACACCTCGCCTCCAGATTCCGCAGCCGGACCAAGTTATAGACCGTGGCGGCGAAGGTAAGCTGCCAATCCACGAGGGCGACACCGCGATGCCGGAGTTTGCGCAAGCCGCCGACGGTCTTCATCCAGCCAAAGACCTGTTCTACGAGTTTCCGTTTCCGCTGACTGACGTGATAGCCCGCATGCCGCGTGGTCCGGCCATCGATCGCACTCCAGCGGACCTTCTGAGCAACGTGGGGCGTGACGGCCCGGATACGGACAGCGGCCACAAAGCTTGCCACATCGTAGCCCTTGTCCGCCCCGACCGTGCTGCCCGGCGGCGCGCTGGCCTCCAGCAACAGCGCCGCTGCCTCGCGTTCGGCGGTCCCCGTCGCGTGAGTCGCGCAGACGTTGGCGACAAGTCCCTGTCGATTGTCCAGCAGCACGTGGCCCAGATACGCCAGCTTGGCTTCCTTCCCCTGGCCCTTCCGAGGCAGCATCGCCTCCGGATCGGTCGTCGACTGGTGCGTGTCGTTGCGCCGCCGCTCCCCGTGGAAGTTGACCGTGGGATTCCCGGGGTCATCGGGCGGGTCGCTCTCCGCCGCGTCCCGGCACCGAAAGCTCTTCAGGCTGGCCCACGCTTCCAATTGGGTCCCATCCACAGTGAAGTGTTCGTCCGAGAGCAGCCCGGCCGCCCGCGCGTGGGCCTGCACCGCATCAAAGAAGGCGGCCGCGATATCGCCCGCCAGCAGCCGGTCGCGATTCTTGGTAAACGTGGTGGGATGCCAAACCGGGTCGTCCAAATTCAAGCCCACGAACCAGCGGAACAGCAGGTTGTAATTGAGCTCTTCCATCAGCAGTCGCTCGCTCCGCACCGTGTAGAGCACCTGCAGCAACAACGCGCGCAGCAGCTGTTCCGGCGGGATCGACGGACGCCCTGTGTTGGCGTACAGGCCGGCGAACCTGCGCGACATCGTTCTCAGCGCTTCGTCCGTCAGCGCGCGAACCGCGCGGAGCGGATGGTCGGCTGGCACGCGCTGTTCCGGCGACAGGTAGCTGAACATGTGAGTGCTTTGCTCATCGTGTCCGCGCATGATGGGGCTCCCTTCAGCGGTGTTGGGAGCATGGTAGTACGCCGGGATCGATCTGTCGATCCCATTTCACGGAGTTTTTCAGCAGCCTGCTAGGGACTCGGTCGTGGTACTCCTACGGGTAGGAAGGGGCTGAACAGGTGCCCACTCCCTCTGGATTCGGGTACTGATTGCGGTTACTCGGAGCTACGCGCTCATGAAATCCGCGCGAGCCGGGGGCTGATCCGCGCGGAGATGGCGACACGCGCGGACGTTGGGAGTATGATGCGGCCGATTCGACCGCTCCACTATTAACCACTGACGACGAATCGGGGGACAGAGTATGGGCGTCAAACGTTGGCACCACACCGTGGCGGCGCTCGTATTGATCGCCGCGTGCTGGCTGGCGGTGCCGCTGGGGGTCTCAACGCAGATGCCGGCGCCGGCGCCGGTCTCGGGCGACGAGGCGGCCACTCGCGGCGAGGCTTGGTTCTACCAGCGCTGTTCCCTGTGCCATGTAGGACGCATCGTCAAAGACGAGACCTATCAGCCCATGGCTCCCAGTCTGGAGGGCGTGCTCAGGGATGCGCCACCCGATCGGGAAAGAGTAGTTCGAGAGCAGATTCAGCGAGGTTCGCTGAGGATGCCGGGGTTCCGCTACAATTTCACGCCGGCAGAGTTCGACGAGCTGGTGGCGTATCTGAAAACTCTCTAGCGCCGGGAGGTCCGATGTCGGATCGGAAATGGTTGTCGTTGATATTCGGGACAATCCTGGTCGTGGCCGGGGTCTGGACCTCGCCGGCGGCCCAATCTGCCTCGGCCCCAGGTCTCATTCGGGGCAACATCACGTCTGCCGACGGCGCTCCGATGGAAGGCGTTATCGTGTCGGCGCGCGCCTCCGACAGGAGCTTTACCACCTCGGTTTTCGCTGACCAGCAGGGAACCTACATGTTCCCATCGCTTGATGCCGGTCAGTACCGCGTGTGGGCCCAGGCGGTAGGTTTCGAGGCTGGCCGATCGGAACTCGTCCTGGCCGGTGCCCCGGTGGACCGGCACTTCACGCTGGCGCCAATCAACGACACCACCCGCATCGTGAAGCAGATGTCTGGTGTCGAATACCTCCAGAGCCTGCCGCAGAGCACGCCTGCAGACCGTCGCATGGCGCACGCCGTCAAAAACAACTGCACGGGATGTCATACCGCCAGTTACGTACTGCAGAATCGGTGGGATTCACATGGATGGGGCATCCTCGCCGACCTGATGACCGTGTTCCCGAGTTCCGGCGTTCCCGTCCCCGCGATGCGGCCGACAGCGGATCGCGCGGGCAACCGGATGATCGCCGCCTATCGGGACGAACTGGCTGAGTACCTCGGCCGCGTGCGCGGCGCAACCGAGCTGAGCGATCTCAAACTGTTACCGCGGCCGACGGGAGAGGCCACCCAGGTCGTGATTACCGAGTTCGACCTCCCACGCACCGACCAGCCGAACCACTTTGACAATGGCAGCGACTGGTCCATGGGCACGCCGTCGCGCATTGTCGGCCGCGCCGCCCACGATGTGTGGGTCGATGCCGATGGCAACGTCTGGATGGCTGACGACATGGTTCCAGGGCGTACCTTCGCCAAGCTGGACCCACGTACCGGTGCCGTCACCGATTATGCGATCAAGGGTCACGAGGGCAAGACGATCGGTACGCACAGTATCGTCGTCGATCACACGGGGATCGTCTGGGGTGGCGGCGAAGAGGGTAATTTCGTGATGCTCGATCCCGGGACGGGAGAGCTCAAACATTTCGAACGCCCGGCCGGTATGACAGCGACGGTTGGAGGCACGGTGGACGTTGACTCGGCGGGCAACCCGTGGGGTACGTCGCGAAACGGCGCGATCAAGCTGGATGTGGCCAGCGGCACGTATACGCACTACGAAGGTCCACCTGCCCCAGCGGGATTCTGTGGGACCGACTGTGGCAACTGGGGCACCTACGGCGTCACTGTCGACCGCGACGACAATGCGTGGGTCACCAATCCGGGGCTGGATCGTTTCCTGAAGGTCGACAGCCGCACCGGTGAGGTCACCGCGGTCAACCTTGAACCGCTCGTGACGCCGGACGAAACCGACGTCGACCGGCTGCGGAGGCAGACCGTGCGGGCAAGTCAAAACGCCGCACCACCCGGACAGAAGGCACCTCGCCGAACCGCCGCCGACCCGAACGCCGACGTGGTGTGGACAGCGTTGTATACCGCCGACCGTATTGCCAGAATCGAAACCAAGACCAATGAGGTCAACGAGTACCAGTTGCCCACGCAGTACAGCGCGCCGTATGCGCTGGCCGTGGACAGAAACGGCGTGGTCTGGATCAATACGATGAACCACGATGCGCTCACGAAGTTCGATCCCCGGACTGAGCGGTTCACCGAGTACTTCCTGCCCACCCGTGGCACCGAGATTCGCCATGTGCAGGTGGACAACAGCACGGAGCCGCCGACGATCTGGGCTCCGTACAACCGCACGAACAAGGTTGTCCGCCTCCAGTTCCGGGCGGCGGCCGATCAGTCGGCGAGCGCGGCAAGATAGGCGAAGTGAGACTGGCGACGTATTTGTTGAATGGTAAAGCTCAGGCCTCGCGCCGACGTCGTCTGCGCGAGGCCATTCGCATGCTGACGACGATTCAGTACAGGAGACAGCCAATGCGCATGACGAAAATGACGCTGCTTTGTGTGGGTGTGTTCGCGGTGAGTGCCTGTGGGCCGCGAGGAGACGTCGGGGCGCAGGCGTCGGATGCCGGTGCGGTCGCGGTCGAGGACGCCTGGTCGGCTGTCGGCCTGCCTCAAGACGCAAGCGGCGGCAACGACATATCGGGTCCCTACGACGTCGTTGAGAACTGGCCGGAGAACGTCTGCGGCGACGGCTACCAGGGCGGCGCTGTCGGTGGTGTGTTCGCGGAGACTCCCGATCGGGTGTTTGTCTTCCAGCGCGGCTGTTTGCCGGCCCTGGAGAACGCGGGGGCGCCGGTGCCCACCCGGAATACATCGGGATTCGATTTATCGCAGCAGGATCCGGAGCGGCACCCGCGTTGGGATCACGTGCTGGTGATCTTCGATCGTGACGGCAAGATGGTCGAGTCCTGGGAGCAGCACAACCACCTGTTCGTGCGCCCGCATCGCGTCAAAGTGAGTCCCTACGATCCCGAACGCCACGTGTGGGTCATAGACGATGGAGCTCACTCGGTCTACAAGTTCACGCCTGAGGGTGAACTCGTGATGACGCTGGGAGAATTCAGGGTGCCCGGTGATGACGAAACCCACTTCAACCGGGTTACCGACATCGCATGGCTGCCTGACGGAACGTTCTTTATCAGCGATGGTTACAGGAACACCCGTGTGATGAAGTTCAACGCGGATGGTGAGTTCCTGATGCAGTGGGGCGAGCCTGGCGAGTCCGGCAGCGAAACACGGCCCGGCTACATGAACACGGTTCACGGGGTCGCCGTCGACGATCAGCGGCGCGTGTACGTGTCCGATCGGTCGAACCACCGGGTTCAGGTGTTTGATGAAAACGGCAACTACTTGAGCGAATTCTCACAACACCGTCCCTACTACCTGTACATGTCGGCCGACCAGCATCTGTGGGTGAGCGACGGCAATCACAGCAAGATCATGAAGTTTGGTCTCGACGGGAAGCTGCTCTTTTCGTGGGGGACGTTTGGCACCTATCCCGGCGCAATTTGGGGCCCCCACCAGTTCAGCGTGGATAGCGAGGACAATCTGTATATCTCCGACGTCCATGTCGGTCGGGTGCAGAAGTTCGCGCCCAAGCCCGGCGTGAACCCTTCCCTGCTGGTCGGGCAAGAAATCGGTTGGGGCTCGGAATAGCGGATCTGCCTCAGGCAGGAGGTGTGCAGGAGTGAATGGAGGCCGGCATGCGTAAGGTGATGCTCTCGGTCGTGACGGTGGCGCTTCTGGCGCCGCTGGCAGTCGTCCAGACCCAAGGGCAGGCCACGATGGACATCTACTTCATCGACACCGAGGGGGGGCAGGCCACGCTTGTGGTCTCGCCCACCGAGGGAATCCTTGGCGCCAAGGAAACACTGTTGCTGGATGCGGGCAATCTGAATCCGGTGGGCCGCGATGCTGCGCGCATCCTTGCCGCGATGAAGGAGGCAGACGTCGATCGGATCGACTCCCTGGTGGTCACGCACTACCATGGCGACCATGTCGGCGGCGTCGCCGCTCTGGCACGGCAGGTCCCGATCCGACGCATGCTCGATCCCGGCCCCTATACGGTGGAGCAGCAGGGCAACCGTGCCGAGGGCTTTTTGTCCTACCTCCCGGTCCGCAAGATCGCTCCCTCGGCCACTGCGAAGGCCGGCACGATGATTCCGCTTGCAGGCGTCGACGTGCATATCGTCGCTTCGGCAGGTGAGTTGATTACGGCGGCGCTCCCGGGCGCCGGAGGGGAGAATCCGCTCTGCGCCGGCGCGGACAGGAAGAAGCAGGACAACACGCCGAACAACTACGAATCCATCGGCGTGATCATTCAGTACGGCAACTTCAGATTTCTCGATTTCGGCGACCTGACGTGGAACCAGGAGGTTGACCTGGTCTGCCCGAACGACCTGATCGGCCCGGTCGATGTGTACCGCACGACACGCCACGGCGGCGACTATTCCGGGGCGCAGGCACTCGTGCACACCGTGAGGCCGACAGTAGCGGTGATGAACAACAACCCGACCAAGGGCGGCACGCCCGACACGTTCCGCATCGTGAAGAGTTCCCCAGGGATCCAGGATTTCTGGCAGTTGCATTACTCCGACAACGTCAGCGAAGACGTCAACTCGCCGGAGCCGTTCATCGCAAACTTCACGGGTTCGGAAGACGGCGGGCACCATATCAAGCTTTCCGCTCGAAGCGACGGTAGCTTTACCGTGACGAACGCACGGAACGGGTTCAGCCAGCAGTATCCGGCGACGAGCACGGCAGCAACGGGTCGGTAGTCCCGTGGCCCGCAACGACAGCCGAGAAGGAAGCGCCTGGAGGAGACCAAAATGCGAAACTCGGTCGTGAGATGTGCGACGGCTACAGCGGCCGTCGTGGCGATCTTCTGGCTTGTGCCGGTGCCGATCCCTGGTCACACCGCCGCGGCTCAGGCCCCGGCTTTGCCACGCACGGCGGATGGCAAGCCCGACTTTTCGGGAATTTGGCAGGTTCTCAACACGGCGGCGTGGGACATCCAGGACCATGCTGCGCAGCCGGGCGTTCCCGCTGGGCAAGGTGTCGTGGCGGGGAACGAGATTCCGTACCTGCCGTCGGCGGCGGCGCAAAAGCAGGAGAACTACGACAACCGCATGACCGCGGACCCCAACGGCAAGTGCTATCTGCCGGGGGTACCGCGCAGCATGTACATGCCCTTTCCACTCCAGATCGTCCAGACTCCGACCTACACCGCGATCCTTCACGAATATGTGCATGCCGTTCGCCACATCTTCATGGATGGGAGTCCGCATCCGGAGGGTCATATCGACTGGTGGATGGGAGACTCGCGGGGGCGCTGGGAGGGGGATACGCTCGTCGTCGACGTCATCCACTTTGACGAGCGGACCTGGTTCGACCAGGCCGGAAACTTTCATAGTGACGCCCTGCATCTGGTCGAGCGCTTCACGCTCATGGACCCAGATACGATCAACTACGAAGTCACAGTCGAGGACCCAAAGGTGTTTTCCAGGCCGTGGACGATGGAAATGCTCCTCTACCGCCACAAGGAAGAGAATTTTCGACTGTTGGAATACGAGTGTTACGCGTTCGACGATCTGTTCCGGGCCGAGCCGTAGTCCCGTTGGGCTGATGCGAGGATGGATGTTTGGCTCACGTCCCGACATGAGCGCGCGCTCAGATCGCGAAAGGAGGCCTTAGGTGGGCAATCGGTTTTTGAGCTCGATGATCGCGATGACGATGGTGGCGGCGGTCGTATCAGTGGCGCCGGCACCCGCTGCTGGCCAGCCGATGCCGACACCGGCCACGACCTGGAATCCACCGCTCACGCCGGATGGCCAGCCGGACATCGGGGGCCACTGGAGTCAGCAGAACCGGGTCACGACGTACAGCATCCAGGAAGGTGAAGCCGATCGGGCAGAGCACATCAGCATTACGGGTCAGGAGGCTGCGACGGGGAGGCCGATCGTTGACCCGCCGGACGGAAGGATTCCCTACCAGCCGTGGGCGGCGGAGAGAGCCCAGTTTCTCTATGACCAGCACCGCCAGCCGTCGCAGGTGGAGTACGTGGATCCGGTCTCGCGAAGTTTCCTGGACGGTGTACCGCGCATCAACTATCGAAGCACGATGCGTATTGTGCAATCTCCAGGGCAAGTGGTGGTCATCAACGAGTACAACCACACCTATCGTGTCATTCCGATCGACAGAAGTCCTCATATCGGCGCAGATATCAAGCTGTGGATGGGGGACTCGCGCGGCCATTGGGAGGGCAATACGCTGGTCGTCGACGTGACCAATAACAACGAGCACACCTGGTTCGACATCGTTGGGAGCTTCCATAGCGACGCCCTGCACGTAGTCGAACGCTGGACGTTCGTCAGCCCCGAGAGAATCGACTACGAAGCGACGATCGAGGACTCGAAGGTGTTCACGCAACCGTGGAAGATTCTTGTGAACATGGGGCGCCAGGAAGATTACGAGATCTGGGAGTCCGCGATTTGGGAGGGCAACCACCTCGTGGAAAACATCCTGGGCGCTCCCCCCGAAGTGCGGCGCAGTCCGTGGTGATGTGAGCGTGCGGGTCCGATGACCTCGGGGCCCAACGCGCGCCAGACGTGGCCCTTACCCCATGAACAATCCGCCGTTAGCATGAATCGTCTGCCCGGTGATGTACCGCGCACCGGGGCCGCACAGAAACCGCACGAGCGAGGCGATCTCCGTCGGCGTGCCTTTGCGGCCGACCGGAGGCGTCCGGCCCGTGTGATGCGCGGGTTCCGCACCTGTGCGTGCCGTGTCGATCATGCCCGGTGCGACGCAGTTGACCGTGACGCGATGGGGCGCGAGATCGTGAGCGAGTGCCCGCGTCAGCCCGGCCAGTCCGGCCTTGGCTGCGACAACGTGCGCGCGCCCGGCGGCGCCGGTATGCGACGACAGACCGCCGATGTTGACGATGGCGCCGGCGCTTGACGCGGTGAGGTGTGGCAGCGCCGCGCGGCTGCAGAGATACGCGCCGTCAAGTGTCGTCGCCATGATCTCCCGCCATTCGGTGTAGTCCAGATCGGCGAACGCGACTTCGCGTCGAACGCTGGCGTTGTTAACCAGGATATCGAGCCGGCCAAACTGCTCGACGGCTGCGGCGATGAGGCCGGCGGCGGCGGCCGGATCGCCGACGTCGCCGAGCGTGACGCCGGCCTGGCCGCCCATCTTCCGGATTTCCTCCGCCACCGCTTCCGCCTCGCGCACCGACTGACGCGCACTCACCATTACCGCGGCGCCTCCGTCGGCGAGTGCCAGCGCGATGGCGCGGCCGATGTTCCGTCCGCTTCCCGTCACAATGGCGACGCGGCCCGCCAACTCGTTCCCGACGGTCATGCGCGAAAATCCTTCAGCGTGTCGAGCGTCGGTTGACGAAACAGCTCGCGCGAGGCACGCAGCAGGCGTTCCGCCAGCGCGGCGGTCCACCCACCATATCGCGCGTTCTCCGTGAACTTCTGCTCGAGTTCTTCTGTGGACAGTGGCGCCTGGGCCCCGCCACGGAGGTGCGCCTGGCGGACCTCCGTGTGGGTACCATCGTGCAGCCCGGCGCGAAGGTGACCGGTGAAGCTGCGCGGATACGGGTTGGCCGGGTCGACCTCGTAGCGAATCTTCGCGGCAAGGGCCAGCACTGCGGGATCACTGATACGAGCGTCGGTGAACTGCCTCAAGCCGGCCCCGCCGTCGATGAATCCGACGGCCATGCAAAACGGTGTACTGAACTTCGCCGCATAGGGTGTGGGCGGCCGATGTTTCGAGGCCAGCGGCTCCCAGAGTCGCGGCACCGTGCCCGCGGCTACTTCGCATACGATCTCGCGGACGTCTTCGGCACGCACACCGTCGTCGGCAAGCTTCATCGCGCAATCGACGAACGGCTGCGTCATCGTCCCACACGCATAAGGCTTGAAAGCCACCAACGGCATGACCCACCGGCTCCCGAGCCGGTCGAGCAACGGGTCGAAGTCCGGGGTCACGGACGGAGCGAACGCGCGGTACACACCATGTGTACCGTCGAACACCGTGCGTGGACCCACGAAGCCGCCACGCGCCATCAGCGCTGCGCGCAGACCGGACTGGGCGGCCCATCCGGCGTGCATGCGCTTGGTCCAGGTCCCCTCAGCGAGGTACTCGATGATGCCGGACGCCATGCTCCCGGCGATGCCGAGCGCCGACGCGATCTCCACGGGTGGCATCCTGAGCGCCGCACCCACGGCCCCGGCAGCTGCCAGCGCGCCAAACACGGCGGTTGGATGAAATCCTGCGTTGTGCGTCGCCATCGGGGCCACGAGGCTCAGGCGGCACAGCAGCTCAACGCCGGTGACCACACCGACGAGGAACCGTTCGCCGTCGAGGCTTTCGCGCTCGCACGCGGCAAGGACAGCCGGCACGATCACGGCTCCCGAATGCACCGGGCCGCCTTCGAACGTATCGTCGTAGTCTTCGCCATGCGCGGCCGTGCCGTTTACCAGCGCGGCACCGAATCCGTCGCACTCGCCCGCATGGCCCAACGCCGTACACCCACCGCCAGGAGTGCCGGTATCCGTAGCTGCGAGCGTGGCGGTCACGTAGCGCTCATGGCGCGCCGCGATGCACAACCCCGCGACATCCAGGAACAGCTTCTGCGCGGCATCAAGAGCCTCAGCCGGGACATCGTCAGCTTTCATGGCGGCCAACCACTCCGCCACCGACTCCGCCACCGTCATACAGCGGACCTGGCGAGACGGCGGCGGCGTGCGGCGTCGACGCCCTGACGCACGAGCGAGCCCGCGACGAAGACGAAGGCCAGGCCAAGCAGCCCCGCCGAAATGGAATCCCGAAGAAACGTCATGTGGTCGCCCGAGGCCAGCACCAGCGCCCGTCGGTAGTTCGATTCCACCATGAATCCCAGGACCACGCCGAGCACCATGGGCAGAAACGGCGCCTTGAAGTATCGCATCGCGTAGCCGACCAGACCGAAACCGATTGCCACGCCGACATGGAACAGACTGCCTTCGATCGCGTAGATGCCCGAGACGACAAACGCATAGATGAACGCCATCAGGTACGGCTTGGGTCGGTTCACGAGCCAGAGACACGGAATCATGACGACAACCCCGAGGATCAACAGCGACACGTTCGCCGCAAGCAGGCCGGCATACAGGCTGTCGACGATGTCGGGATGATTCACGAACAGCGTTGGTCCAGGAATCAGGCCGTGAATCAGAAACCCGCCGAGGAGAATGGCGGACGAATTGGAGCCCGGAATGCCAAGGCTCAACAACGGCACGAGCGCGGTGCACGCGACCGTATTGTTGGCGGCCTCCGGTGCGGCAATACCCTCGGGAGAGCCGTGGCCGAATTCTTCCTTGCGGGAAGACCACCGTCGCGCCTCGTTGTACGCGAGAAACGCGGAGATCGTGCCGCCAGCGCCAGGCATGATGCCTTCGAACGTGCCCATCACCGAACCGATCGCCTGCGGTCGGGCGATACGTTTGCGCATCGCGGCGCCGGGAAACCGGAGCCGCGCTGCGCGGCTGGCGGCCTTTTTCCAGCCGGGCTCGCCGCTCTGCGCCAGCAGTTCGCCAACGGCAAACAGACCTACCATGACCAGGATCGGCGGTATGCCCGCCAGTAACTCCGGGCTGCCGAACGTAAAGCGGTTGACGCCGGAGACCGGATCGGTTCCCACGGTCGCGATCATCAGCCCGAGCAGGCCCGCCATCAGCCCTTTCGTGGGCGACTCGCCCGAGACCGACGCGATTACGCTGAGACCGAGCACGCCGAGCGCGAAATAGGCCGCCGGCGTGAACGCGAGGGCGATCCTCGATAACGGCTCGGTGAGAAACACCAGAACGGCCAGCCCGAAGATGCCACCGAGAACCCCCGAGTACAGGGAGATGCCGAGCGCCTCCCCGCTTTGCCCCTGCTCCTTCATCGCATAGCCATCGAGCACGGTCGCCGCGGCCGCGTTCGTGCCTGGCGTGCGGATGAGAATGGCCGGAATCGACCCGCCGTACTCCGCGCCGACGTAGGTGGAGGCGAGCAGGACAATGGCAATCGCGGGGTCCATGCCGTAGGTGAACGGCAGGAGCAGCGCCATGGTGATCGATGGCGAAATCCCTGGTAGCGAGCCGCCAAGAATGCCCCACGCCACGCCGGCGAAAGCGGCCGGCCCGATCGCCGTGGTGAAGACACTCGTGACAGCGTCGATCACAACAGAGGGGGCCACTACGGCTGCTGGACACGCATCAGAACGACGAAGAGCAGCCAGAACAGGATCCCGCCTGACAACGCGACCACAGCGACGTGGCGATTGATGGCGCCACCCTGGTAGTAGGTTGTCGCCAGAATGACGGCGGCGATCGAGAGCAGGTAGCCAAGCCAGGGTACCACCAGGATGTAGACGAAACCGATCGTGACCATCCCGGCCACGCGCCAGAGTGGAGACGGGGGACGGAGGACCGAGGACCGGGAGCCCGAAACAGGGGGTTGTGCATCGGAGGCCCTGGTCTGCGTGCGCCTGCGCAGCGCGTTGACAATCAGCACCAGCGATAAAAGGCCAAGGAGCACCGCGTAGGCACGGGGCAGCCCCTGGGGCCCGACGGCATCGGCGAGCAGGCTTCGCGGTATCGCCGCGGCCATCCAGTAATAACCCACGCTGAGCGCGAGCGTCGTGCCACCGAAGGCCAGATCCTTGTTCATTGTTCGATCACGCCGGCGTCTCTGAGAAACGTCTCGGTTTCCCGACCGAACGCGTCCATGAATCTGACGTACTCGTTGTGCGGCATGAACCCTGGCTGCAGACCGTTCGCCGTGTAGAGATCGCGGTACTCGGGATCGTCGAGCAGAATCGGAATCGCCGTCTCCCACGCCGCGATGACATCGTCCGGCATGCCCTTGGGACCGGCCAGCCCGCGAAACTTGCGAACCGCGAGATCGATCCCTTGCTCCTTGAGGGTCGGCACATCCGGATACTGTTGCAGTCGGTCGTCGCCGACGACCGCCAGCAGGCGCAGGGTGCCCGCATCGAGCTGCGACCGGAGCTCCTGCAGCTCGCCAACGCCCATGTCGAGCGTGTGATTCAGGACGTTGATCAGCATGTCGCCGCCACCCTCGAAGGTGGTGACCGCCGCTGTGACACCGGCCTTCTGCTTCAACTGCTCCATGACCTGGCGCTCCAGCGACGCGGGATTCGCGGCGCCCCATGTTCCGCCGCCACTGCGCGCGTGATCGATGACGTCTCGCAGTGTTTCGAACCTGGAGTCGGAGGCCGTGTAGAGCACTTCGGGATCGAAGAAGAGATTCACCAGCGGGTCGAGGTCGGTGTAGCGCGCAGCCGGCCGGCTGAGCAGCGACGTGTAGACAAACGTCGGCGTCGTCGCGTAGAACATGCGCCCGTCCGGCTGTGCGCCGGCAAGCGCGGCGATCGCCCTGGCGCCGCTGCCGCCCTGGAGATTGTCGACGACAAAGGTCGTATCCATGATCCTCGAGAGGTGCGGGACCATTTCGCGCAGGAACACGTCACTGCCGCCGCCCGGACTCGAGTGGGTGACCAGGGTGACGACGGCCACCGACTCGTTGCTCCGGTCGCACGCCATCGAGAACGTTCCCAGCGCGAGCGCACAGAGACAAGTCTTCCAGGACGTCATGCCGGGGGAGTCTGGCACAGTCAGAGACCACAGCCAAGAGTCCAGGCGACATCCGTGCGCCGAACCTGGTCAGGATCGCGGCGGGCGATTCATCTCGTCGCCGCCATCCGGCTCTGCGGGGAAAGAGTTGGGTGGCTAGCGCGGATTTCACGTGTACGCGCTCATGAAATCCGCGCTGGCACGTATTTCATGATCCCGTAGCAAGTGAAATCCGCGCTAGCCGCCTGGCGCGTATTTCAGGCGCTAGACAGAACTGAAATCCGCGCTAGCAGGCTGCTGAAAAACTCCGTGAAATGGGATCGACAGATCGATCCCGGCGTACTACCATGCTCCCAACACCGCTGAAGGGAGCCCCATCATGCGCGGACACGATGAGCAAAGCACTCACATGTTCAGCTACCTGTCGCCGGAACAGCGCGTGCCAGCCGACCATCCGCTCCGCGCGGTTCGCGCGCTGACGGACGAAGCGCTGAGAACGATGTCGCGCAGGTTCGCCGGCCTGTACGCCAACACAGGGCGTCCGTCGATCCCGCCGGAACAGCTGCTGCGCGCGTTGTTGCTGCAGGTGCTCTACACGGTGCGGAGCGAGCGACTGCTGATGGAAGAGCTCAATTACAACCTGCTGTTCCGCTGGTTCGTGGGCTTGAATTTGGACGACCCGGTTTGGCATCCCACCACGTTTACCAAGAATCGCGACCGGCTGCTGGCGGGCGATATCGCGGCCGCCTTCTTTGATGCGGTGCAGGCCCACGCGCGGGCGGCCGGGCTGCTCTCGGACGAACACTTCACTGTGGATGGGACCCAATTGGAAGCGTGGGCCAGCCTGAAGAGCTTTCGGTGCCGGGACGCGGCGGAGAGCGACCCGCCCGATGACCCCGGGAATCCCACGGTCAACTTCCACGGGGAGCGGCGGCGCAACGACACGCACCAGTCGACGACCGATCCGGAGGCGATGCTGCCTCGGAAGGGCCAGGGGAAGGAAGCCAAGCTGGCGTATCTGGGCCACGTGCTGCTGGACAATCGACAGGGACTTGTCGCCAACGTCTGCGCGACTCACGCGACGGGGACCGCCGAACGCGAGGCAGCGGCGCTGTTGCTGGAGGCCAGCGCGCCGCCGGGCAGCACGGTCGGGGCGGACAAGGGCTACGATGTGGCAAGCTTTGTGGCCGCTGTCCGTATCCGGGCCGTCACGCCCCACGTTGCTCAGAAGGTCCGCTGGAGTGCGATCGATGGCCGGACCACGCGGCATGCGGGCTATCACGTCAGTCAGCGGAAACGGAAACTCGTAGAACAGGTCTTTGGCTGGATGAAGACCGTCGGCGGCTTGCGCAAACTCCGGCATCGCGGTGTCGCCCTCGTGGATTGGCAGCTTACCTTCGCCGCCACGGTCTATAACTTGGTCCGGCTGCGGAATCTGGAGGCGAGGTGTCCCTGATCACCGGCCGCGCGTGTCGCCGGCCCCTTGATCGGGGCCAGCGCACAGCCGTGCGCACCGTTGTCGGTCGGTGGTGACTCGCATGATCCTTAGAAAACGGCCCGATCACCCGGGTTCTTCAGCAGCCTGCTAGGTGTATAAAGGGTCGATTTTCTATCTTTGCCAGCACGTGCTGGTGCGAGGGACTGCATGAGTAAAACGATGACGGTCGTGTTGGCGCTGGTGGCCGGCGTTGCTGTCGGCGTGCCATTGGGTGGCCAGTTGATCTCGGGCGGCGAGGAACTGGCCCCGACAGTGGCGCCCGGGGGATTCGCGGCCGTGCCCGGAGAGGTCGGAGCCGAAGATCTTTTCGGTCCCTACGACGTCGTTCAGGACTGGCCGAAGGGTGTGCAATCGTTGCCCGGGCATGAGGGGTGGACGTCCGGTGCGGCTCAGGGCATCTTTGCGGAGAGCCCGGATCGCGTGTACCTGCTCGCGCGCGGTGAGCTGCCGAACCTCGACCGACCATCGACCACCAAACTCTCCGATATCGGACCGAGCCTGCAGTTTCCGATCGGTGGCTTGCCATGGCGCAGCCACACGCAGACCGCGATTCCCGGTGCCGGTGGGGCGGGCGGTAACGCCGCAAGCGGACTCGAGTCCTGGCAAAACGGTGTCGGCGGCCGCGTACTTGGTGTCGACGCTCGATGGGAGCACTGCCTCGTCGTTGTGAACGCCGCGGGGGACATCATCGAAGAGTGGACACAGTGGGACGAGATCTTCAAGCGACCACATTCGGTGTACATCAGTCCGTACGATGCCGAGAAGCACGTCTGGGTCGTCGACGACCACAGTCACGCTATCTACAAGTTCACCAACGATGGCCAGGAGCTGGTTCAGACGATCGGCACGCGGGACGTACCTGGTGCCGACGGCACGCACTTCAACCGACCGACGTTCATGGCCTGGGCGGGTGATGGCAGCTTCTACGTTGCCGATGGGTACAACGGCAACCGCGTGGCGAAGTTCGATGCGGACGGCAATTTTCTGCTGGATTGGGGCATGGCGGGTGAACCTGGCGGCAACGAAACGCGGCCTGGTTACTTCAACAACGTGCACGGCGTGGCTGTGGATGTCGAGACGGGTCGCGTGTTCGTCAACGATCGCAACAATCACCGCGTCCAGATCTTCGACGAGGACGGAGACTACCTGTCGGAGTGGGGCATTTCGCAGCGGCCGTCCAGTATTCATTTGATTCAGATCGGTCAGGATCGCAACATCATCGCCTACGACCAGGGCACACAGAAGATGCTCAAGTGGGACCTTGAGGGTCACTTGATCTACTCGTGGGGGACGGCCGCCGACCTCTGGGGTTCGCTCTGGGGCATCCACGGCATCAGCACGGACCAGGAAGGCAACCTCTACACCGCGGGCGTCAACTCGGGACGCTTCAACAAGTTCACGCCGCGTCAGGGTGCCAACGAGGCATTCATGGCCGGTAAACCGATTTACGCCGCTTGGCAGTAGTGTGTCTTGGAAAGGAGCCGGGAAGGCTCAGAGGATTGAGGCTATGCAGATGACACAACGACACCTCATCGCTGCGGTACTGTTTGGCGCCGCGTGTGCAGCCGCCGCGAATCTGGCACCGCTCGCCGCCAGGGAGACCAGCGTTGTGGCCTCCAACTATGTGTTCGACGGCTCGTGGCCGACGCTGCCGCTGCCCAACAAATGGACCTTTGGCGGCGTCACCGGCCTGGCCGTCGACAACGACGACCTGGTGTGGGTGCTCCACCGGCCCAACGACCTGAATGACACCGAGAATTTTGCGGCGGTCGAACCGCCGCAGGCCGAATGCTGTGTCAAGGCTCCGGCTGTCCTGGCCTTCGATCAGAACGGCGATCTCGTGCACTCGTGGGACACCCAGCAGGGTCACATGTTGATGGTCGACTCGAGGGACCAGGTGTGGGTGGGGTCCGACACGTTCCGTATTTACACGAAGCCGGGCACGCTGGTCGCCGAGTTCCCGCGTTCGCCGCAGCGCCCGGCGTCGGCGCGTGGGGGCGGCCCGCCCGGGCCCGTGATTCCCGCCGGCACCGAGATGCTGGTTCGCGGCGTCGAGGGCGCCTCGTTCGACGAGCCGGCGCGCGAGGTCTACGTCATCGACAATTACCTCGGCGGACGCGTGCTCGTGTTCGACATGGACACCTACACGTTCAAGCGCGGCTGGGGCGCGTACGGCAAGCCGCTCAGCGAGATCAGCCAGATGCCGCGTCCGGAGTACGACCCGAACGTACCGCTCACCACTTACACGGACTTCCTCGGGCACGTCACGATCTTTGTGGCGGGCAGCGACGTCTACGTCGCCGACCGGCAGGCGAACCGCATCCAGGTGTTCACCAAATCGGGCGAGTTTTTGCGTGAGTTTTCAGTGGCGCCCGAGACGCTCGGCGACGGCTCCGCTGTTGGCCTTTCCCTGACGGGAGACGGCGGTAGCCTCTTCGTCGGCGACCACATGAACAACGTCGTGTGGCTGGTGGACCGAAGCACCGACACGGTGACGGCTCGCATCGGCTATCTCGGACGGAACGGCGGCGGCTTCAACGCGTTGCACATGGTCGCCACCGACTCACTCGGCAACCTGTACACCGGCGAGGTCGATCCGAATAACCGGGTACAGCGGTTTCTGCACCAGTAGGCCGCGCGTATTTCATGAGCTCGTAGCTCCCGAAGAACCGCAGGTAGTCCTCTCCTGGCGCACCATGACCGCCTGCTAGATGGAGGTGAAATCCGCGTTAGGCGTCTTGTTCTAGGCCTCGGGCCTCACTGTCCGCCGTCGGGCACCAGCATCCGGACGGTTCCGTCCTGTCGGGAGGTGATCAGCAGCTCGCCGTCGCGGCTCTGGCTGATGTGGAGGTCGGCGCGCATCGCCGGCTCGTGTTGTGGAGCCCAGCGTGGCGTCAATCAGCTCGCGCAGTGTGACAAATCTCTGGTTGTTCGTATCGTCCCGCACGTACAGTTGAACCTCCTCAACCGGCGCGACCGTACGCGGCACGCCGTCGTCGGCGTTCTTCATCGCGGCGACGTCGGCGGCAAACAACCGGCCTCGCGCGATATCGCCGAAGATGAATTTTCCACGCAACGCTTCGATCCGTCCGTAGTAGGCAAACCCGCCCGTGATGGCGATTCCCTCATCATGGTCGTAGATGGCGACCGGATAGGTAAATTCGTCTGTCTGTGAGCCGTCGAGGATCGCATCCGGCAGCGAGAACAGCTCATCGAGCTCGCCGCCTGGTCTGACGATGCCGTTCTCCCAGTACCCTTCGCGCTTCATCCAGCCGTAGTTGCCGCCGTTGTGGACGATATTGACTTCCTCGATGTGGTCCATACCGATGTCGGAGGCGTACAGGGTACCGTCGGCCTGATCCCAGGAGAGACGGTGGGCGTTGCGGAAGCCGTACGCGTAAATCTCGCCAAGCGTCTCAGAATCCCCATCGGCCGCGAAGGCGTTGCCGGGGGGAATCGTGTAGTCGCCAAGCCCCTTGGTGCCGCCTGATTGCGACGGGCTGCGGGGATCGATACGCAGGATGGCCGTGATCACGCTGTCGAGCCGCTGGGTCTGCCCAGGATTCTCGGCGTGCACGCCCGCGCCGTTGCTGAAGCCGAGGTCGCTGCCGCTCGTGTAGATCAAGCCGTAATCTTCTGAACCGGGCTCCGCGGTCGGGTTGAAGCCGACATACCCCATCGGGTGCGTCAGCGAGTCGACGATGTGGGCGACGCGCAGCAGCTCACGCCGATTGCCCTGGAACGTATTGGCGGACGGACTGTCCACCCGCCACTCGGTGAATACGTTGTGGTGCGTTACCTGCTCTGGCGTAAACCCTGGCGGAATAAAGTCCGGCGTCGCTGGGTTACCCTGCGCGGTCTCGCTGTGCACGGTGTACAGCAACCCGTTGTTCGCGAACTCCGGATGAAAGTCGAAACCGATGAAGCCGCTCTCGAGCCTGTTATACACACCGAACGGCACTTCCTGATAGAAGTTCCAGTAGACCGTTGGCCTGTTGGTCTCGTCGAGCAGATACAGCACGCCGCGCGAGTCGTTCACGAAGCGTCTGTCGTCCGGTAGATCACGTACGAAACTGACACGCGCGTACCCGGACTGTCTGACGTCCTGGTCCCTCGGACGGATACCGCGCGAATCGGGCAATCGCGCCAGGTCCTCGATCTGGACGCTCAGTCCGCCAGTGGGAACCGGCGTGGGGATCGGATTGACGGTGATCTGGGCGGTCATCACCGCAGTTGCACCAAGTGCCATTACCGTGTGCGCGAAGAACTGTCTCTGCATAGATGCTCCTGCCAGGTTTCGAACTGACCCGGCCTATATGCCACCGGCCACCGTCAGTTACTCGCCAGCCGGCCGTCGATGACGTAGGTGAGCAGGGCGACGATCTGGGCTGGGTCTCTCGCAACCGCGAGAGCGGCTGCATCCACCTCCTTTAACGCGTGCGTGAACTCTTCGGGGTGCAGCACGACGAGCGGTTTGCCGAGCGCGGCCGCGAACCCCGCGTCGAAGGCCGCGTTCCACTGCCGGTACTTGTCGCCGAAGCGCACAACGACGATATCGGCTGCGCCGATTAGCGTCCGAGTGCGGATGGCATTGACCATGGCACCCTTGTGATCCTTCCAGAACGGCGCATCCTCCGGTCCCAGGATCGCGACTCCACAATCGTCACTGGACTCGTGATGAGTGACCGGTGATGTGAACAGGGCCGGAAGTGATCGTTGCTTCGCGCCGGCTTCGATCTGCTCCCTCCAGTCTGAGTGAATCTCGCCCGAAAGGTATACAGTCCACATCTTGGTCACGTTCGCCCGACTCCTGCTATCGCGTCGTCCACTCGGGCGGTGGCTGAATCGTGTCCTGCGGCGTGCCCCCGGGGTCTGGCCGCCCGCTGCCTTCGAGCCGACTGATGGCGCGCACCGTCATGTCCTGCTCGCACGCGATCTGGCAGGAGAGTCGTATCCCGGTCAAGCCGCGCTCCGCCAGTTTGGCTTTCTCGGCAGCCGTGATCCGCTCGGGTTCACCGCTGATGAATTCAACACGGCACGTCGTGCAGCGTGCGTTGCCGCCGCAGGCGTGAAGCACATCCACGCCGGCATCCTGCTCGATTCCAAGCACGAGCCGCTTGCCGTGCTCCACGTCCACTGTCTCAAACCCTTCGACCGTCAGTTTTGGCACATCGCTATGCTAACGTATCGCGCTGATGGCCGACGTCGCTGATCCGCCCCTCCCGTCTACTCTCTGGAAGCAACTGTCCGGGGAGCGGCGGCTCGCGGCGGCCGAAGAGTTGTGGCGTGACCCGAATGCGACCGCCGAACAGGGCGAACTCCTGGGAACGATCGCGCAGCGCATCAAGTTCAGGATCAAGAGCGTGGTGGCGATGCCGGTCGAGAAGAAGGCGCGCCACGTGGTGGCGCTTCCGACGGTATCGGAGGCGGTCGCGGCGCGTTTGCTGGTGGTGTATCACGTGGCGCATCAGCGTCCGATGATGGGACGGTTCCTAGATACGCTGGAGATTGCTCACGAAGACGGCATGATCTCGGACGAGGAACTTGCGGCGCCTCCGCAGGCGCGCCTCGCCACGGCAGCCGCCACCCTCGCGTCGGCGTTTCCAGCCGAGGATGTCTCGCTGTATCTCTCGACGCTGATCTGGCAGGACCCCGAGACATGGGGCGGTCTGGCGAATCTGCCAGAGGTGAGCCCGCCGCAGGTCTAGCAGCCCCTCGTCGGAGGGGCGCCTATGGTCGCACGTTACGGGCCCCACTAAGAGAATTCCACCATGGAATGGATGACGAGCGCCGAGGGCTGGGTCGCGCTGCTCACGCTGACCGTGCTTGAGATTGTCCTCGGCATCGACAACATCGTCTTTATCTCGATTCTGGCGGGGAAGCTTCCTGCGGGCCAGCGTGCGCGGGCGCGACGCGTGGGGCTATCGCTCGCCATGTTCTTGCGAATCGGGCTGCTGCTGTCGATCACGTGGGTGATGCGTTTGACGGCGCCGATGTTCTCGATGGTGGACCAGGATCTCTCAGGGCGGGATCTGATTCTGATCATTGGCGGCCTCTTCCTGATTGCCAAGAGCACGCACGAGATTCACGACAAGCTCGAAGGAGCGGACGCTCGGCTGTCGGCCGGGGTGGCGGCGCCGTTCGGTGCGGTGATCGTTCAGATTCTGCTTCTCGACATTGTGTTTTCACTCGACTCGGTGATCACGGCGGTCGGCATGGCCGACGACGTCGCCGTGATGGCACTCGCCGTGATCATTGCCGTTGGCGTGATGCTCGTATCGGCCAGCGCCATCGGGGGGTTCGTTGACCGACATCCCACGGTCAAGATGCTGGCGCTGAGTTTTCTACTGCTGATCGGCGTGTCGCTGATTGCCGAAGGTTTCGATCAACCGATTCCGGAGGGCTACATCTACTTCGCGATGGCATTCTCGGTGTTTGTGGAAATGATCAACCTGCGCGTGCGGGCGCGCACCGAGCCTGTTCATCTGCGCCGACCCTACGTGAAGTAGAAGCGGGTGGTTCGGCGTGCGGCAGACTGGTCGCGTTAGCGCGGATTGCACTTGTACCTGGTGCTCAGTCGTGCTTCTGCGGGTAGGAGGGGACTGATGGCTGGGAACTCCCTGGTTCTACGGACGCAAGTAATGAGCGCGGTTAGTCGGAGCTACGCGCTCATGAAATCCGCGTTAGCCGGACTGCAGCGCGGCGAGGTACCGGCGGATGCGCCGCGCATTGGTTCCGACATCGCTGCCGCCCACGCGTGATACCGACCGCACGTCGACGCGCGTACCGGCTCCCAACGGGGTGAGCCGCACGACCACGTCATCTTTGAAGCCGAACCAGCGGGTGGTGTCGGTTGCTTCGATGCGTCCCGCGTTCTTGTCGGCGGTGACGACATCCCAGCCCGCCTGCAAGGCTGCAGCCAGTGCGCGATCGAAGGCCTGGTCAGGCGGTGTCGACAGCGTGATCGGCGCTAGATCTGGATACCCGAGCCGCTGCTGCTCCGAGAGTTCGGCTGGGCGCTCGAGCGAATTGGGAGCCCCGGCACGAAGGGGGACGATCGCTTCAAATGTCGGCGGACGTTCCAGGTCCGTCGTGATGTCATGGATCGGCGGGACGTTCCGCGCCCCGCGCTGCCACTCGAAGGGTATTCCGAAGGTCGCCACGCCGCCGAGGACCGCCGTGGCCGCAACGAATGTCGCGAAGCGCGCCCCGCGACGGTAGGCGAGGCTTCCGGCGACGAGACCCGCTAACGCAGCAACGATGCCGGTGTAGGCGGCCCAGCGGAACAGCGTGAAGGCGTTGGGCAGCGACAGCATGTCGAGGCGATAGGCGGGTCCGGCGACGCCAAGCAGCGTGAGGCTCGCCGCAGCGACCGCGCATGCCAGTAACGCGAACGTCATGAGCCCCTCCTATCATGTGGCGGCGCGCCACGTGGTCGCCCAGTTACTGTGCGTATTGTAGGCTGTCCCCACATGTCCGAACCACACACCATGTCCCCAGGCCGCGCAGAGCGGCTGGCCCGACTTGGGTGGGATGACACCTTCGCTGCGGCGTGTCAGCCCCTGGCGCTGGACGCCGATGTCGAGCCGGCGCGGGTCGCCATCGAGTTTAACCATCTCTACCGTGTGTGGACCGGGGAGGGCGAGATCGGAGCGACGGTGTCCGGCCGGTTGAAGCATCATGCGGCGCGTCGAAGCGAGTTGCCGGCGGTTGGCGACTGGGTGATGGTCCGCCGACGACCGGCCGACGACCAGGCAGCGATCATTGCGGTGCTGCCGCGCCGGAGCTGGTTTTCGCGCAAGACGGCCGGCACGGTGACTGACGAACAGATTGTCGCGGCCAATGTTGATGTGGTCTTTCTGGCCATGGCGCTTGACGGGAACTTCAGCACCGGGCGGCTCGAACGGTATCTGCTGCTGGCCCGGGAAAGCGGCGCTGCCCCGGTCATTCTGTTAACCAAGCCTGATCTGTCGACCACCGTGGCTACACAGGTGACCGACGTGCGTGCGGTGTCGGGGGACCTGCCGGCCTATGTGGTAAGCCCGAAGAGCGGTCACGGTGTCGAGCCCGTGGCGGCCTACCTTGCTCAGGGGCGCACGGGCGCGCTGCTGGGATCGTCGGGCGTCGGCAAGAGTACGCTGATCAATCGCCTTGTCGGCGAAGAGGTGCAGAAGACCCGGGAAGTCCGGGCCGCCGATTCCAAGGGCCGCCATACCACCATGCACCGCGAGCTGATTCAGCTCCCGTCCGGCGGGCTGATCATCGACACGCCGGGCATGCGGGAGCTGCAGCTCTGGGATGTCGAGGAAGCGCTGCGGGAAAGCTTTGACGACATCGAAACGCTGGCCGAGGGCTGCCATTTCACGAACTGTCGGCACAGTGGCGAGCCGCGATGCGCCGTCAAGGCGGCCTTGGCCGATGGTCGACTCGATCCCGCCCGACTTGACAGTTACCTAAGATTTCAGCAGGAGCTCGTCGTGCTGGCGCGGCAACGGGACGAACGCGCGGCACTCGACGAGAAACGGCGCAGCCGGATGGCGGGCAGGCCGCCGAGGCGATCGCTCAAGCTAGAACGGTAGACGGCGCGCACATATAATTCGGCCATGCTCGTGCTCCTGATGTTGCTGGGCCTTGCGCAGGCGCCAGACGTTTTCACGACGGCCCTCACGGCCGAGGAGTTACGGGAGAAGCAGGCCGTCCTCGAGACGACCGCCGGGACGATCGTCCTGGACCTGCTCGCCGATGCGGCGCCCACACACGTCGCGCATTTCATCGCGCGTGTGAATGAGGGCGCCTATGACGGGACGGTGTTTCATCGCGTCATCCCGATGGGCATCATCCAGGGCGGCGATCCATTGTCGACCGATCCCTCGCAGCAGGAGCGCTACGGCACTGGTGGGCTTGGTGTTCTGCAGTTCGAGCCCAACGCCGAGCAGGCCACGCGCGGTGCGGTGGCAGCGGTCTTGGTCCCTGGTGATCGCGATAGCGGCGGCTCCCAGTTCTTTATCTGCATTACCGATCAGCCGGCGCTCGACGGGCAGTACACGATCTTCGCGCGCGTGAAAGAAGGGATCCTTGTCGCGCAGAAGATGTCGATGGTCGCTGCCGACGCCGACGGCATGCCGAACGAGCGGGTCGAGATCCTGCACGCGACTATCCGGGATACGCCGCCCCCGGAACCGGAGCCGTTCGTCAATGCAACCGCTGACGAGCTGTCGCTGCATCGCGCGGTGATCGAGACGTCCATGGGCAACATCACGATTGAGTTGTTTGCGGACCGAGCGCCCAACCACGTGCGCGCGCTGCTTCGGCTCGCCGGCTCTGGTGTGTATGACGGCACCGCGCTGCATCGGGTCGCACCAGGGTTTGTGATCCAGGGCGGATTTCTCGGGACCAGGCTGGAACCGCTCGACGAAAGACAGTTCAGCTACGTGCGTGAGCTGCAGCCCGAGTTCAACACGACGCCGCATGTGCGGGGCATTTTGTCGATGGCGCACGGCGATGATCCCGCCAGCGCCACGTCATCGTTCTTTATCGTTCTGGCACCTGCACCAGCGCTCGACAACCAGTACACCGTGTTCGGCCGCGTGGTGGAGGGGATGGACGTCGTGGAGCAAATTGAAGCGGTGCCGGTCAACGGAGAAGAGCCGGTGACCCGGATCGAGGTCACAACCATCCGCGTCGTACCTCCGGCGCCCTAGCAGGCTGCTGAAGAACCCGGGTGATCGGGCCGTTTTCTAAGGATTATGCGAGTCACCACCGACCGACAACGGTGCGCACGGCTGTGCGCTGGCCCCGATCAAGGGGCCGGCGACACGCGCGGCCGGTGATCAGGGACACCTCGCCTCCAGATTCCGCAGCCGGACCAAGTTATAGACCGTGGCGGCGAAGGTAAGCTGCCAATCCACGAGGGCGACACCGCGATGCCGGAGTTTGCGCAAGCCGCCGACGGTCTTCATCCAGCCAAAGACCTGTTCTACGAGTTTCCGTTTCCGCTGACTGACGTGATAGCCCGCATGCCGCGTGGTCCGGCCATCGATCGCACTCCAGCGGACCTTCTGAGCTGCCCTTACTGAGACAAGGGTGACATTTCATTCCGGAGACATGGGTGACACGCTCCCCCGAGATGGGAGGGTGTCATGCCTTGGAAGGAGTGTCATGTCGTGGACGAGCGTCTCCGATTCATAGCCCGCCGGCTCGATGGCGAGAAGATGGCGGCCCTCTGTAAAGAGTTCGGCATCTCCCGGAAGACCGGCTACAAGATTTACGACCGCTACAAGGACTGTGGGGTGCACGGACTGACGGATCGGAGCCGGCGGCCCTACCGACACGCCAACCAGCTCCCGCTGGCTATTGAGCAGTGGATCGTCAGGTTGAAGCGGGAGTATCCCAATTGGGGCGCACCCAAGATCCGCGAGCGCCTTCGCCGCCGGTGCCCGGCGGTGCAGTGTCCGGCGATCAGCACGGTCCATGCCGTGCTGGATCGGCATGGGTTGGTGACGCATCGCCGCCGGCGCCGCCATCGAGCCGAGGGCACGACGCTGTCCCGGCCGACGCAGCCCAACGCCCTGTGGTGCGCCGACTACAAGGGCGAGTTCATGCTCGCGAATCGACGCTACTGCTATCCCTTGACCGTCACCGACTTCGCCAGCCGGTACCTGATTACCTGCGACGCCCTCTCGACGACGCAGGAGCGGTATGCCTTCGCCGTCTTTGAGCGCACCTTCAAGGACTTCGGGCTCCCCAGCGCTATCCGGACCGACAATGGGGTGCCCTTTGCGTCCCCCAATGCCCTGTATGGCCTCAGCAAGTTGTCGGTCTGGTGGTTACGCTTGGGGATCGACATCGAGCGCATCCAGCCCGGGCACCCCGAGCAGAACGGCCGCCACGAGCGGATGCATCTGACGTTGAAAACCGAAGCCACCAAGCCGGCCGTGGCCAACGTCCTGCAACAGCAGGCGCGCTTCGATGCCTTCCTCGAACGCTTCAACCACGAACGCCCCCATCAAGCGCTGGGCATGCAGGTCCCTGGTGAGGTCTACCGGCCGTCACCTCGACCGTATCAGGGGCTCAGCGACCTGGACTATCCGTGGCATGACTGGACGGCCACCGTGACGACCTGCGGCCGCATCTGCTACAAACGGCGCAAGATCAATCTGAGCTTGGTGTTCGCGGGCCAGAACGTCGGCGTGCGGCAAGTGAGCGACCGCGTCTGGCTCGTGAGCTTCATGCAGTACGATCTCGGCTACTTCGATGACGAAACCAGCCGCCTTGAACCGATCGGTAACCCATTTGGTCCGAAAGTGTTACCTATGTCGCCGGAATGATCTGTAACCCATGTGTCCGGAATGGACCCAGATCGGAGTGCCACAACCCCCCGATTCGAACCTCGTCGTGCACTCCTGGAGGAGGAATCAGATCGCGATCACCGCAGCCGCGTTCGTCGGTTTCGCGGGCTTCACGCTCGTGATGCCGTTCCTACCGCTCTACTTCCGGGAACTGGGTGTCACCGAGATCGGAGACATTTCGCTGTGGACGGGCGTCACTCTCGGCGTCTCACCAGCTATCGCAGCGCTGACCGGGCCCTTGTGGGGCCGCGTGGGGGACCGGTTTGGCAACAAGCTGCTCATCCAGCGCTCATTGGTCAGCTTCATCGTTGTGATGACGTCGATGGCGTTCGTCACCAGGCCCTGGCATCTGTTTGCACTGCGTGCCCTGCAGGGGTTTTTCGCCGGGTACGGGCCGCTGACCCTGTCGATGGCGGCGCTGTCGGCTCCGCGCGACAAGATGCCGGCGGCAATCGGCGCCGTGCAGACCGCCCAACGCATAGGACCTGCGCTAGCAGGCTGCTGAAGAACCCGGGTGATCGGGCCGTTTTCTAAGGATCATGCGAGTCACCACCGACCGACAACGGTGCGCACGGCTGTGCGCTGGCCCCGATCAAGGGGCCGGCGACACGCGCGGCCGGTGATCAGGGACACCTCGCCTCCAGATTCCGCAGCCGGACCAAGTTATAGACCGTGGCGGCGAAGGTAAGCTGCCAATCCACGAGGGCGACACCGCGATGCCGGAGTTTGCGCAAGCCGCCGACGGTCTTCATCCAGCCAAAGACCTGTTCTACGAGTTTCCGTTTCCGCTGACTGACGTGATAGCCCGCATGCCGCGTGGTCCGGCCATCGATCGCACTCCAGCGGACCTTCTGAGCAACGTGGGGCGTGACGGCCCGGATACGGACAGCGGCCACAAAGCTTGCCACATCGTAGCCCTTGTCCGCCCCGACCGTGCTGCCCGGCGGCGCGCTGGCCTCCAGCAACAGCGCCGCTGCCTCGCGTTCGGCGGTCCCCGTCGCGTGAGTCGCGCAGACGTTGGCGACAAGTCCCTGTCGCTTGTCCAGCAGCACGTGGCCCAGATACGCCAGCTTGGCTTCCTTCCCCTGGCCCTTCCGAGGCAGCATCGCCTCCGGATCGGTCGTCGACTGGTGCGTGTCGTTGCGCCGCCGCTCCCCGTGGAAGTTGACCGTGGGATTCCCGGGGTCATCGGGCGGGTCGCTCTCCGCCGCGTCCCGGCACCGAAAGCTCTTCAGGCTGGCCCACGCTTCCAATTGGGTCCCATCCACAGTGAAGTGTTCGTCCGAGAGCAGCCCGGCCGCCCGCGCGTGGGCCTGCACCGCATCAAAGAAGGCGGCCGCGATATCGCCCGCCAGCAGCCGGTCGCGATTCTTGGTAAACGTGGTGGGATGCCAAACCGGGTCGTCCAAATTCAAGCCCACGAACCAGCGGAACAGCAGGTTGTAATTGAGCTCTTCCATCAGCAGCCGCTCGCTCCGCACCGTGTAGAGCACCTGCAGCAACAACGCGCGCAGCAGCTGTTCCGGCGGGATCGACGGACGCCCTGTGTTGGCGTACAGGCCGGCGAACCTGCGCGACATCGTTCTCAGCGCTTCGTCCGTCAGCGCGCGAACCGCGCGGAGCGGATGGTCGGCTGGCACGCGCTGTTCCGGCGACAGGTAGCTGAACATGTGAGTGCTTTGCTCATCGTGTCCGCGCATGATGGGGCTCCCTTCAGCGGTGTTGGGAGCATGGCCCAGGCTCGGGCTCGATGAGCTTGGACGTTTCAGAGGATCGCACCCGACTGATGCTGCTCAAGCGCCTCGTCGCACTCGTACTGCTCGCCCTCAGTGTGACCGGCTGGGACTACGAGGCCCGCGCATCGCAGGAAGCGCGGCCGCCCGACGCTGTGGCCCTAGACGACACGCCGTCGACTCCTGGAGATGCCGCGCTTTTCGGCGGTCCCGTCCCGGCCGGCGTGGTTCAGCATGATCCCCTCCAAGAGGCCTCCGGCCTGGTCGCCAGCCGCGCGCACCCAGGCGTACTCTGGGCGCACAACGACTCTGGGGATGGTCCATATCTATACGCCCTCACGACCGACGGCCGACATCTGGGCGTCTTTGCGCTGAGCGGTGCCGAGGCGCGCGATTGGGAGGATCTCGCCATCGGCCCTGGTCCCGAAGCCGGGGTGGACTACCTCTATGCTGGCGACATTGGCGACAACGAGTCCCAGCAAGACCTGAAATATGTGTACCGCGTGGCTGAACCCGCCGTCGACACCGACCAGGCCCCCGCAGACACGACCCTAACTGGCGTGTCGACGATCACGCTTCGCTATCCCGACGGTCCGTCCGACGCGGAAACCTTGCTCGTCGACCCGCTGAGTGGCAACCTGTACGTGATCACGAAGCGCAGTACCGACGTCTCGGTCTACCGTGCCGCTGCGCCAATCTCGACATCGGACGTCGTTCCCCGTGAGCCGGCGCCCGCGTACCCCTTTTGCCTCAATCCTGGCCTTCGAGAACTTTCTGCTGGTCATGCTGGCGCTGTTCGGGCTCCAGCTCGTTGACCGTAGCTTCGGCCCGGTCCTGGCGCTGCATCTCGACCAGCTCGGATACGCGGTTAACGACATACCGGTCGTGGCCGGCGTGCTGTTCTCTGTGCTGGCATTCACAGCTGCTCTCGGCAATCAACTTTCGGGGCGCGCTTTGACACGACGGTCGCCGCGGGTCGTCATCGTGCGGGCGGCGCTGATGGCTGCAGCGGGGCTGACGGGTTTCGCGATCGCCCCCACGACGTGGCTGATGGCCGGTACGATGGCCGTCGTCGGCCTGGGCATCGGTACGGCGATCACGACAGCCTACACCGCAGGCGGTGTGGTGATCCCGAGGGACGTGCATGCACGGCGTTCGGCTTCTTGACCAGCGCCTCCCTGATCGGCATTGCGCTGAGCCCGGCACTCAGCGGGTTGCTCGGCGCGCAGAGCATTCGGGCAGTATTCGTCGCAGGTGTTGGGGTGCTCATCGTTGTTGCGCTCGTGGTACGAAGAGGAATGATCGAGCGCGATCCGTCAGCGGGGTTCACCTTAGCAGCGAGGAAAGCGGGACGGCACGCGGTGGGCGCGGACGCAGGCCACCCCGGGCCGCGAAAGACCGAGTTGCGGCATTAAGAGCCTTTATGATCCCTGGATAAACATCAATAAACATGATGATCTCAGCATGATTATCAATTTGACTGATGACCCGCCATCGGGCAAACTAGCGCACATGCCCAAACGCACTGGCGCGCAGATAATCTGGGAGTGTCTGGTCCACGAAGGGGTTCAGACAGTGTTCGGCTATCCCGGGGGCGCAATTCTGCCCGCGTACGACGCGATGCTCGACTACCCGATCCACCACGTGCTCGTGCGTCATGAGCAGGGCGCCACACATATGGCGGACGGCTATGCCCGTGCGAGTGGGCGGGTCGGAGTTGCGATCGCCACGTCGGGACCCGGCGCCACGAATATGGTGACGGGTATCGCCACGGCCATGATGGACTCGTCACCGATGGTCTGCATCACCGGCCAGGTGCCGGGAAAGATGATCGGCTACGACGCGTTTCAGGAGACTGACATCTGCGGGATCACGCTCCCGATTACCAAGCACAATTACCTGGTCACACGCGTGGAAGAGATCATGCCGGCCATGAAGGAGGCCTTCCACCTCGCTGCATCTGGACGTCCAGGACCAGTGCTGGTCGACATCACGAAGGACGCGCAACAGGCGTCGATCGAATGGGAGTGGGACCCACGTCCGGTGATCATGCCCGGCTACCGCCCGGATATGCCGGTTCCGGCCGCGGCCTTCGCCAGGGCGCTGGAGCTGATCCGAAACGCTCAGCGGCCGATCATTCTGGCGGGGCAGGGCGTGATCCAGAGTGGCGCGATGAGCGAGCTGATCGAATTCGCCGAACGCCTGAATATCCCCATCGCTGTGACGTTACTCGGCCTGGGTGGCGTCCCCGCGAGCCATCGTCTCAACCTGGGCATGATGGGAATGCACGGTGAAACGTGGGTGAATCACGCCATCCAGGAGGCAGACCTCCTCATGGCCTTTGGGATGCGGTTTGACGATCGGGTCACAGGCAATCCCAGCACGTACGCCCCGAATGCGCGAAAGCTGCACGTGGATATCGACCCCTCTGAGATCAACAAGAACGTCATGACAGACGCCGCCATCGTTGGCGACTTGCGGGCAACGCTCAAAGATCTGCTTCAAGAACTGAAGCCCGCCGATCATGCGTTGTGGATCGCGTACATCGACTCGATGAAAGGTAATGCCGCGGTCCGCGACATTCAGAAACTGCCAGATAGCGGACACCTCTATGCCGCACACGTGATCAACGACATCTGGCGCCTCACCCATGGCAAGGCGGTGGTGGTCACCGATGTCGGTCAGCACCAGATGTGGGAGGCGCAGTATTACCACCACGAGACCCCGCGGTCGCTGATCACGTCAGGTGGACTTGGCACGATGGGCTTCGCCCTCCCGGCCGCGATCGGCGCCAAAATGGCGTGTCCCGACGCCGAGGTATGGGCCATCGTCGGCGACGGCGGATTCCAGATGACGCAGGCGGAACTCACGACCGCGGCACAGGAAGGCATTAAGGTCAACATCGCCATCATCAACAACGGGTACCTCGGGATGGTGCGACAGTGGCAGGAATTCTTTTACGAACGCCGCTACGCCGCTACGCCGCTCCGCAGTCCGGACTTCGTGAAAATCGCCGAGGCCCACGGCCTCCCAGGCCTTCGTGTCGATGCCCGCGAACAAGTCGAGGATGCGGTACGTCGCGCCCAGGCGTCGGTGGATACGGTGCTTGTCGACTTCCGCGTCGAACAGGAAGACAGCGTCTACCCGATGGTGCCCGCGGGTGCCGATCTCGACGCGATGATTCAGCGCCCGGAGCCTTCCGTGCTGGCGGAAACGGGGGCTGATCCCCTGTAGCGTCCCACATCCCGGGTCCCTCGGTTCCTGGGTCTTGGTCTGTCATCAGGCGTGGTCACGCTCCTCGCTCGAACCTTCGCCCTGGCACTGACACAGGCCGTCTACCAACGATATAGTTGAGTCTCCGTCATGCATCACACTCTCGTCGCACTCGTGGAAGACAAGCCTGGTGTGCTCAGTCGGGTTGCATCGCTCTTTCGCCGCCGGAATTTTAATATCGAGTCGCTGACGGTCGGTCGGACAGCTGAGTCTGGGGTTTCCCGCATGACGGTGGTGGTCGATAGCGATCAGACCAGCGCGGAGCGCGTCACGGCCCATCTATACAAGCTCGTTAACGTTCTGCAGGTTGAGGACCTTGGGGTGGTACCGGCGGTGGCGCGAGATCTTGCGCTCGTCAAGGTGACCGTCGCCGGCCATGGTCGCGCTGAACTACTCAAGATCGTGGATGAGACTCGGGCGCATATCGTGGATTCCGGGGAAGAGACCATGACCCTGGAAATTACCGGCGAACCCCCGCATGTGGACGCGGTAATCGCACGGCTGAGCGCGTTTGGCATTATCGAGATGGTGCGCACGGGACAGGTCGCCATGCGACGAGGCGACACGGCGCTATCCGCAGCGCAGTAGAACCGTCACGTCTGCCGTCAGCTGAGCGCAGGTAGGCGAATACATAGGAGGGAAAGATGGCGACGATGTTTTATGACAAGGACGCGGACATTCAGTTGATCCGCGGGCGGAAGGTCGCAGTCATGGGGTACGGGTCGCAGGGGCATGCGCATGCGCTCAACCTAAAGGACAGCGGCGTCGACGTCATGGTCGGCCTGCCGTCAACGAGCAAGTCGGTTGAGAAGGCTCGAGCTGCCGGCCTGACGGTCAAGACGATCGCCGAGGCGGCCCAGTGGGCCGACGTCATCATGATTTTGCTGCCAGACCAGCATCAGGCGAAAGTGTACGACGCCGATATCAAGCCGCACCTGACAGCCGGCAAGATGCTGATGTTTGCACACGGATTCGCCATCCGATTCTCCTGGATCGTTCCGCCCAAAGACGTCGATGTCACGATGGTCGCACCGAAAGCACCAGGCCACCGTGTACGGGAGGTGTTCACAGAAGGCGCAGGCACGCCAGCGCTGTTGGCCGTGCATCAGGATGCGACAGGCAAAGGTCGGGCGACCACGCTCGCCTACGCGCGCGCGATCGGGTGCACGCGGGCAGGTGTCATCGAAACGACATTCGCAGAAGAGACGGAGACGGATCTGTTCGGCGAACAAGCGGTGCTCTGTGGCGGCACGAGCGCTCTAGTCAAGGCAGGGTTCGAGACGCTCATCGAAGCGGGATACCAGCCGGAAGTCGCGTACTTCGAGTGCATGCACGAACTGAAACTGATCGTCGACCTGATGTACCGAGGCGGCCTGGCCTATATGCGGCATTCAGTGAGTGAAACGGCCGAATACGGCGACTACATGGCTGGATCTCGAATCGTCACGGACGAGACCAAGGCGACGATGCGAGAGATTCTCAAGGAAATCCAGGCAGGTACGTTTGCCAAGAACTGGATCCAGGAGAACGAGGCGGGTTGCGTCAACTTCAAGGCGATGCAAGAGCGCGACCGGAATCATCCCGTGGAAATCGTCGGATCGAAGCTGCGCGACATGATGCCGTTCCTGGATCCTGTGAAACTGCCGCAGCCGACAGGCGTGTAGGCGCGACGGGACCGCTCGGGCCCGCCGATCGTGGGGGGCCACCCAACATGAGCCGGGTGCCGCAGAGCGGGCCCGGCGCCGTTTTTTATGAACAAGTATTCTTCGCGAGTCACTCAACCCCGCAGCCAGGGCGCATCGCAGGCGATGCTGTACGGCACCGGTCTGACGGATGCTGACTTGCAGAAGCCGCAGGTCGGCATCTGCAGCATGTGGTACGAGGGTAATACCTGCAATATGCACCTCGACCGTTTGGCGATTCAGGTCAAGGAAGGCGTACACGCAGCAGGCCTCGTCGGACTCCGCTTCAATACGATCGGCGTGAGCGACGGTATCTCGATGGGGACCGAGGGCATGAGCTACTCGTTGCCGTCACGCGACCTCATCGCCGATTCGATCGAGATGGTGATGGGGGCGCAGTGGTACGACGGACTCATCACGGTGCCAGGCTGCGACAAGAACATGCCGGGTTCCGTGATTGCGATGGCCCGGCTCAATCGGCCGTCGCTGATGGTGTACGGAGGCACGATTCGGGCAGGTCACGCACTCGGTAAGCCTCGCGACATCATTTCGGCGTTCCAGTCCTACGGCGAGTACCTCGCGGGCAGCATTACTGACGAGCAGCGACTCGACATCGTCCGGCACTCATGCCCGGGGGCGGGCGCGTGCGGCGGCATGTACACAGCGAACACGATGGCCGTGGCGATCGAGGCGCTCGGCCTGTCACTGCCGTTCAGTTCGTCGCTCCCCGCGGAAGACCCCGCGAAGGCGGACGAATGCCGGCGGGCCGGTGCGGCCGTCCGGATCCTGCTCGAGCGCGATCTGAAGCCGCTCGATATCCTCACGCGCAACTCGTTCGAAAACGCACTGGTCATGGTTATGGCGGTCGGAGGGTCCACAAACGCTGTGCTGCATCTGTTGGCGATCGCCAAGACGGCAGGCATTCCGCTGACGTTGGACGACTTCCAGCAGGCGAGCGACCGCGTGCCGCTGCTTGCAGACTTGAAGCCGAGCGGTCAATACGTCCAGGAGGATCTGCATGCCGTCGGGGGCACGCCGGGCCTGATGAAATATCTCCTCGAGCGCGGATTCCTGCACGGCGACTGCATGACGGTCACGGGCGCAACACTCGCCGAGAACCTCTCGAGTGCCGCACCACTGACGGTGGGCCAGCAGGTGATCCAGCCTGTGGAGCAGCCCGTACTCGGGCGCGGCCATATTCGCATTCTGCGTGGCAATCTCGCCCCGGATGGTGCCGTCGCTAAGATTACCGGCAAGGAAGGGGAGCGCTTCGAAGGTCTGGCCAGAGTGTACGACTCCGAGGAAGCCATGCTGGCGGGATTGGAGCACGAGGAGATCACCAAGGGTTCCGTCGTGGTGATCCGCTACGAGGGTCCGAAGGGCGGACCTGGCATGCCGGAAATGCTCACACCGACCTCCGCGATCATGGGTGCGGGGCTGGGCAAGGACGTGGCGATGCTCACCGATGGGCGCTTCTCAGGCGGTTCCCACGGCTTCATCATCGGCCACATTACGCCAGAGGCGCAGGAGGGCGGACCGATCGCGCTGGTGCGGGACGGCGACCGGATCACGATCGATGCGACGACATGCGAGATGCATGTGGATCTCACGACGCAGGAACTGAACGCTCGTCGCGCCGGTTGGACGGCACCCGCACCAACCGCGACGAGCGGCGTACTTGGCAAGTACGTGCGCCTTGTGCGCTCGGCGTCTGAAGGCTGCCTGACGGACTAGCGGCCTTCGCTCGGCGCGCTGCCGTGCCCCCAATCAAGTCTCTCGTCAAGTTCAGGGAACAATAGCTGCGGGAGCGACAGCCGAGAGCGGGAGATGCCCTCGAAGCCGGTGGCCCGCTCGAAACGCTCGACCGTCTCGAGGGCCCCCTTGAGCGTGTGCTTTTGCGTAGCCTCGAATTCGACGCACCGCACAGCGCGTGAGGCGGCCGAGGCCTCATAGTAGACCACCTCGCAGTCGGAAAAGTACCAGACCTCCAGCTCCTTGTGCAGCGTTCCCCTCCAGAGCACGCCGAGTTGATCGACAAACGCATCAACCTGCGCCTCCTGGCTCCCGGCATGGTGACCAAGGTCGAGATTGACCTCGAGGCGGACCTCGGTATCTCTCTCCAGCGCCTTGATCGTCAGGTGATGGAGTTTGGTGTCGTAGCGATGCCGAAAGAGAAACCGTCGCGCCCGCCCGCCTTCAGTCAGGTAGTAGCGGTCCTTGACATGTATGCTCTCGGTCCTGGTCGGGCCGAGGGCCACGACAGACCGCCTGAAGCCCTCACGATCGAACTGATCACCAACGACGTACTTGTGCTCGATCTCTTTGAAGCGCAGCGTGTCGGGCGCGGATTTCATGAGCGCGTCGCTCCCGAGTAACCGCACAGTACCCGCGTCCGTCGATCCAGGGCGTAGGCAGCCATCAGTCCCCTCACCACCCGCAGGAGTACCACGACCGGGTACTCGGTACAAGTGAAATCCGCGCTAGCGACACCTGTGGCTCCTGTGTTGTGCGCGCTCGGTGCTCACATCCATCGCTTGAACCGACCGAGCAGTCTCCGCCTAACCTTGAGCCGCGCAGGCAGGTCGCTCAGGACCTGCGCCGTGACCGGCACGTTGTCCGGATGCTGCCGCAGTTCCGCAAAAATCGCGGCGGCCGGCGCCGTCGCCCTAGCATCGGTGGTCACCAACATCGCCTCGGCCAGCCGATCGTGGGCGGCATGCTCGAAGTTGTAGCTGCCAAACGCCACCCACGTGTCGTCGATGAGCACGATCTTCGAATGCTCGCCGCGCCGGTTCTCATACAGGTGCACGCCCGCCTCCAGCAAGCGCTCGTAGTTGGCAGCCGCCGCGATCCAGGCGAGGTCGGTAGCCGGCAGGGCATCGCGATGGGAGTGGTATACCTCGACGTGTACGCCTCGGCGGGCCGCGCCAAGCAGCGCCGCGAGGAGCGATTCGATCGGCTTGAAATAGAAGCTCGTAATCAGAATCGACCGCCTGGCGGAACCGATGCTCTCGACGAGGCGGTCTGTGACCACGTTGCGGCCACGCCAACCGAGTGGCCCCGCAATGCCCTGGTGCGTGTTCGGGTTGCACAGCCAATACTCAAGCATGATCTCCGCGGTCCTGTCAGCGGGGTCGACCGCCGCCTGGGAGACAGCCGTCGCGACATCGCCC